>CAVVEC010000016.1:0-1192712 GCA_963747105.1 uncultured Acidobacteriota bacterium | reverse complement strand
CTTCACCCTTGATTCCCGCCGACATTCTCTCAGCTAACCCTCTTTAAAGCGAAATAAATCCTTAAATATCATTGATATACATGCGCTTTGGAGACCCTTGTCAGGAGTGCGCATCTGTGGCCATAATTGCACCATTTTTGGTGATTTTGAGCATGTGGATAGTAAAAATGGATAGTAAAACTCTGCGGAAGATTGGCGAAAGTTTGTGCACTTCGACCACTGATGGGTTTTGTGGCCAGATTACTATCCAACTTACTATCCATCGTGGTCCCGATTCACGCCTGCCATTTTCGTCGAAATTCGTGTCATTATGGCAACTGAGGATTAGAATGTAGCCATGGCAGTGGCAAACAAATCCGTTGCAGCATTCGTCCCGTCCCAAGCTCCCAAAGGAAGACAGCGAATTGGAACAACGCTCGGGCTGAAGAGCATGGATGTTCCTGCGCTCATCAAAGCGGCGAGCGCCGGGCTCTCCTGGAACTCCGTGAAGAGATTTTTGGGAGCAACCGGGTTCAACCAGCAACAGCTAGCGAACTACTTGGACATTCCCGAGAGAACATTCGCTCGCAGGCGCGAGACAGGAGTTCTCGACCGGCGTGAGTCCGAAAAGTTGTTGCGCCTGGCAGAAATCTGGGATGCGGCCTTAGACCTCTTCGACGGGGACGAAGCACGCACGCGTGGGTGGCTTGTGGCGCCAGCCTTCGGCTTGGGAAATGCAACTCCTATCGACTACGCTCGAACCGAGTTCGGCGGCCGTGAGGTTCGCGCTCTGATCGGACGGATTGCAGACGGGGTGTTTTCTTGATCGAGGCGTACCGGATCTCGAAAGAATCCGACTCAGCAAAGGCTTTCTCAGGACAAGGTGCGAAGGATTGGGGAGGCAGATGGAACAGAAGGGGCGTTGCGGTGGTTTACACCGCTGCGCATCGCTCCCTCTCGATCCTTGAAGTCCTTGTTCATCTAAAGGGCGGCGCGGGTGCGGGAACTGCGCCGATCGGTGCGCCTTTCTATGTGTATGCCGTTTCGTTTGGTGCGGCCCTGATCGTGGAATTGCCCATGGCGGGCCTGCCGCCAGAGTGGAATTCTGAGCCGCCGACTGCTGCCAGCCAAAGTCTCGGAGATGCTTGGGTGCTGGCTATGAGAAGCGCCGTTTTGGCTGTGCCCAGCGTCATTGTTCCGGAAGAACGCAATTACGTGCTGAATCCGAGCCATCCGCACTTCCCTAAAATTCAGATCGGGTCGCCAGTTGTGTGCTCGATCGATCCTCGGCTGCTCTAATCGCAATCGTCCTGTCGCTTCGCGTCCTCGAATCCAGATCGTCTCTATCAACGAAATCTTTCTACGCGCAGTCAAAGGATATCGCTCCCGTCATCGCATTCAGCTTCGTTCCTTGCCCAACAATGACTCTGCGTCGTGAAGCCGGAAACCTCCGGTGTCGCCCCTCTTCAATTTCACTAAAGCAACTACCAAATCGGTATCGGCATTACCGGCCGCTTGTCGCGTAGGAATTGCTGAAACAGACATGTCAATAAGGATGTACCCCTGCAGAGTCTTGACCAAGAAAAGAGAACTCCAGCCGCCCACGCGGTAATCCGCGCATAATTCTTTAGGCTCTCTGAACTTAAAGAAGCACTTTGGCACTCAAAGCTGAACTCCTGCGATGAATCTACCTCGCTCAATCGATGTTTCTGTGGCAAGCGGTTGCTGAGAAGGGTCGAAACGAACAAATCAGGGAAGAAAGAGATGGAATAGGCGCCAAACTCCAAAGGAGGTCAAGCCCACGACAAGGAGTAAAAAGACGAGCAGCAAGGGGCGAAGCATGAGCATGATGCATGCGGGCAGAGCGGCGGCTCCGGCCACTTCCCAAGTACTTAGCGGGAGCTTAACTCTCGTTGGGTTGTCAAAAGGCTCCTTCCAGGTACTACCGCTCGGCCATTCCTTCACGCCAAGAATTCGCATCACATCTTTGCGATGAATGGGCTCGCTGATGTTGCGGTCTTTCTTCTCGATGGCCTTGTCATCGGCGGTGACGGTGATCGTAAATTTCCCCTTTTTCGGGTCCGTCTTTTTGAGCTGCAGGCTGACGGTGGAAACAGGCTGTGGCCCAGCGCCTTTGACCAAGGTGAACTCGTAGTAATTGCGGTCGCCCTTGTGCTTGAGGATTTCAAGATCGCTGCGGGTATTGGCGATCAGGCCGCTCTGCACTCCCAGATCTCCGATGGCGCTCTGCAGTTTGGCTTCGGTGGCCGCCAGTTCAGACTTGGTAGAGGCAACGTCGGTCTTGACCCCGCCAACATCGGTCTTCACATTGGCCACTTCTCCGCTCACCTGGCTGATCTGGCGCTTTTGCTCCTCGGTGAGGCGTTCCTCGGCCGCGCGTTGTTCATGCTGCAATTCGGCGGAGCGGGCAGCCAATTCCTTCTTGGTCATGCCGAGTTGGGTGGCCAGGGTTTCAGAGTCGGCCTCAGCGGATCGCATGCGCTTGGTGAGCTCGGCGATCTGGGCGTTGCTGGCCGTCTGATCGTTGCTGAGCTGGTCCAGGCGCCCGCGCAAGGTGAAAAGAAAATAGAGCGAGCCCGCCACATAGATTACCGCGAGTAGCAGCAGTATCCATTTGCCAGCGCTTCCTCCCGCCTCGGTATGGACTTCTGCTATCGGTTCGCCTTCTTCCGGCATGTTTTTTCTCCGCTAGGGAATATGTGTTGCTGCCATTGTTGTGCACCGAAGCGGTGGTGTCAATTCCAGGTAATGAATGATGTGGAGTTGGGAAACGAAAGTTATGGTCGCAGTGAACGCGGGGTGTCCATTTGTTATAGTTATATGCTAGATTATTGCTAGGATATACCTATGGCAACCCTCTACGTTGAGAATGTCCCTGATGATCTGTACGAAGCGCTCCGCGACCGGGCTCGACAACACCGCAAGTCCATCGCGGGGGAAGTCGTGGCGTTGTTGGAAGAAAACGTTGTTACTTCGGCCGAGCGAAAGGCTAGGCAGCAATTTCTTCGCCGCGCACGACGCCTGCGCTCACACTCGCCTCGTTCTGCCGCCGGGTTTCCTGCCAGCGAGGAGATACAACGCGAGGATCGCGAGCGCTGAATCGTTACGTAATCGACGCTAGCGTCGCAGCCAAGTGGGTGCTGCCAGCACGTGGGGAGACTCTTACTCAAGAGGCTCTTGAGCTGCTGAAGCGCTATGCTGCCGGCCAAGTCCGCTTTTTGGTGCCGGATCTGTTCTGGGCCGAGTTTGGCAATGTCCTGTGGAAAGCCGTGCGCCTGGGAAGAATGCCGCAAGCCTCGGCGGAGACGGCGCTGGTCGCCATGCGCGAGCGCTCATTCCCGACCATTCCCTCCCACGAATTACTGGAAGAAGCCTTCGCCATTGCGACTGCGTTCCAACGAAGTGTGTATGATGCGTTGTACATCGCTTTGGCAGTCACCTCTAAGGCGCAATTGGTTACCGCGGACGAACGCTTGGCCAACGCCGTGGCCGCCCATCTTCCCGTAAAGTGGCTGGGAGCGCTTTAGCTTGCGCCCCTCAACCCGTATTCCCGGGAAACATCGTGCCAGCACCGATCAAGCGATGCTGTTTCTGGGAGACATGGCTGAGCGCCTCGCCTTCATCGCTCTGGGTGCGGAGGAGTATTGGGCAGCAATCGCAAATGCTGCTAAATCAGGGATTGCCGGCGGCACAATCTACGATGCATTGCTAGCGCGCTGCGCGCTAAGGGCCAAGGCGGAGATCATCTACACCTGGAACATCGAGCACTTTCAACAACTGGGGGGCGAAGTCGCGAAGCGCCTTCGGACGCCGTAAGGCTTCTCGCTTTTTGACTTACGAAACTCACGCGTCACAACAATCACAGCGCTGCTTTCCTCAACCGCAGCGAATTTGTGATCACCGATACTGAACTGAAGCTCATGGCCGCAGCCGCGAGGATCGGGCTCAGCACTACTCCAAAGAAGGGATACAGCACGCCGGCGGCAATCGGTACTCCGACTGAGTTGTAGACAAAAGCGAAGAAAAGATTCTGCCGGATGTTGCGCATGGTCGCTTGACTCAGTTTGCGGGCACGAACGATTCCGGCGAGATCGCCTTTGACGAGCGTTACACCAGCGCTCTCCATCGCGACGTCTGTTCCGGTACCCATTGCGATGCCCACGTCTGCTTGAGCCAGGGCAGGCGCGTCGTTGATACCATCGCCCGCCATGGCTACGGTCCGACCTTCTTTCTGCAGGCGGCGTATCACCTCGGATTTCTTTTCCGGCAAGACCTCAGCCTCGAACTCGGCGATGCCGAGCTGGCGGGCTACGGCTTCGGCGGTGGCGCGGCTGTCTCCGGTGAGCATGACGATGCGCAAACCGGCCGCTTTGAGGTCCCGCAACGCCTGCGGAGTCGATGGTTTGATGGGATCGGCAATGCCGATCAATCCTGCCGCGCGTCCATCAACTGCGACAAAGATTACTGTCTGACCAGCGCGGCGCAGTTCTTCCACGCGAGCAGCCAGCGCCTCCGTCGCGAGGCCGAGGTCTTTCAGAAGCTTTTCATTTCCAGCCACAACCATTTTCCCGTCTACTTTGCCGCTGACGCCGAGCCCGGTCCGCGACTGGAACTCGGTGGCTTTGGACAAAGTGAAATGGTTGTCCTCAGCGGCGGAAACGATGGCAGAGCCCAGGGGGTGCTCACTTCCCTGCTCCATACTTGCCACCAGCCGAACCAATTCTGCTTCGTCCTGACCCGGAATCGCGACCACGGATTCGACACTCGGCTTTCCCTTCGGTCAACGTGCCGGTCTTGTCCATGACCAGCGTGTCCACCCTTTCCAGAATCTCCAGCGCTTCGGCGTTCTTGATCAAGACACCAGCGCTTGCTCCCCGACCCGTACCGACCATGATCGCCATGGGAGTCGCCAACCCTAGAGCGCATGGACACGCAATGATCAGCACGGCCACGGCATTCACCAACGCATGGGCTAGACGCGGCTCAGGCCCGAGCAAGCTCCACAGGACAAACGTGAGGGCTGCAATGGCAATGACCGCTGGAACAAACCAAGCGGCGACGCGATCCGCTAAGCGCTGAATGGGTGCCCGGCTGCGCTGCGCCTGGCTGACCATCCGGACGATCTGCGCCAGCAGCGTCTGGCTTCCGACATGCTCGGCCCGCATCACGAACGATCCCGTTCCATTCACCGTTGCGCCAATTACCCAGTCGCCGGAGGATTTCGCAATCGGTATCGCTTCGCCCGTGATCATAGACTCGTCGATTGCGCTCGTCCCCTCAATCACCATTCCATCCACCGGAACCTTTTCGCCGGGACGCACGCGGAGCCGGTCGCCCGGCTTCACCTGATCCAGGGGAATATCTTCTTCCCTGCCATCGCGCAAAATGCGAGCAATCTTCGGCGTCAGGTCGAGCAGGGCGCGAATGGCGGCGCCCGTGCGGCTGCGGGCGCGGAGTTCGAGCACCTGTCCAAGAAGCACCAGAGTGACGATGGCCGCGGCGGCTTCAAAGTAAACGGGAGGAGTGCCGCTGGTTTCGCGGAAAGACGCGGGAAAGGTTCCTGGAAATACCGTCGCCATCAAACTGTAGAGGTAGGCAACGCCGGTGCCCATGGCGATCAGCGTGAACATGTTGGTGGAGCGATTGACGATGGACGCCCACCCCCGCTGGAAGAAAGGCCAACCTCCCCAGAGAACAACCGGCGTGGCGAAAGCCAGTTCGACCCACGGCAACCAACCGCCGGGCAGGGCGTGCTCCACCGGCATACCGGGCAACATGTCGGCCATGGCAACAGTCAGCAGAGGCGCAGTAAGAGCCAGGCTGGCCCAGAAGCGGCGCGTCATGTCGCGCAGTTCGGGATTTTCCTCTTCCTTGGCAGTGACCGTGCGCGGTTCGAGCACCATGCCGCAGATCGGGCAAGAACCCGGTCCGGGCCGCACGACTTCCGGATGCATAGGGCACACATATTCGGTGTGCGTAGCAGCAACTGGCAGCTCGGGTTCCAGCGCCATGCCACAACTCGGACAGGGTCCAGGCTTGCTTTCGCGCACGTCGGGACACATGGGACAGACGTAGTTGCCGCGCTCGGCTGGTGCGGGTTTTGCCAGAGCAGGCGCGATTTGGATTGCCCGCCCGCCCTGCGTTGGGGGCACTGCGGATGGGATGCCGAGTGTTACCAGGGCTGCGGGAGAACGCCGAGGTGGCTTTAGATACTTTTCAGGATCGGCTCCAAATTTCTCAGCACAATGCCCACAACAGAAGTAGTACGTCTTCGCAGCGTGATCAAGCCGGTGGCGTGCGGTGGCGGGATTCACCGACATCCCGCATACGGGATCCTTCACGACAATGGCCGAGTTCTCCATGAGTTCTACCCGCCAGATTAGATTGCCTCGACTGCCGCTTCGATTGTTGTATCTTTAAGGCGAGGAGCAAACAAGCCCAATGACGCAAATGGAAGTCGCCTACCGCTATAACACATCGCCGGGGGAAGCCGAACTGCGCGCCCTCGACAGCGCGCGGGAAGTGTACGGGATTCGCCGGATCACATTTGACTCGAAGGAGCGCCTGGTGCGGGTGGAATTTGACGCTTCGCGTTTCAAAGAGCCGGAAATTGCCGGACTCCTGAGGCGGGCGGGGTTGGATGTTCAGCCAAGCGTGCTTGCCTGAGGTTGGCGGTCGAGGTTCGAAGAGGGATGCCTGGTGCGTGGGAAAATGCAAGGGGCGTCCGAGAAAACCTCTGGCCGAAGTTTATTCCCTCAAACGCCCCGTTGCGCGCCACTTCGTCTATTGTTTTCGGTAGCATCCTCGGTGCCAATCGCAAGCCCCTGAAAATACAGGGTAGCCAAGTCCTTGGCACAGGTAGGAATTGCCAGATGACGAGAAAGATTTACGTCAGCGAAGCGGATGCACGATCGCTGCCGAAGAAACTGTTGAAATCCCGAGCATGCCATCCCTGACGCATTTTCACAGCGGGGAAAGTTTCCGCTATAATCGAATTCGCCGCCAGGATTTGCACCGGATCGCGCCCTTAGCTCAGTTGGATAGAGCGTCTGGCTACGAACCAGAAGGTCGGGAGTTCGAATCTCTCAGGGCGCACCATGTTATCCCCAGATCCCTCAGGACTCCCCAACATAAATCGACTCACGGCACAACAGCAACAGCAGCTACTTGATTGCGATGAGGAATCCCGCACAGGGCGTACTATTTAGGGCGGTAGGAGGCAGAAACATGAGGGGGCAAACTCTGGGTTTTGTCTGGGCCGGTCTGTTTCTAGCTAGTATGTGTCTCTTCGCCCAAGAACCGAGCACCATCTCCTTGGCTGCGGTCGGCGGTGGAGCGGAAAGCATTTCTCAGCACGGAACAGGCGAGAATGTGCAGAATGCAAGCCCTCCGGGTCAATCGGATTGGTGCGCGAGCGTCACGGCTGCAGATCGAAACCTGGGGGCATCGGCGGGGGAGATTTGGGTGAGCCAGGCTGCAGGAATGGGCCCGTGCGCATCGGTGGCTCAGGTTTCTTCCAATCACGCGCTACGCTGGCGGCAAGGCGGAAGGTTCGTTACGTCCTGTGCCTGGCCTCAAACTTCAGGATGTGACAAACGTAAGTGTCATTGGGACCAGCGGGTTGGTTCTGGCACTGCCTGACCACTGTCCGGAGTTTTCCCGCCCGCTACAAATCCTGAATTCGACCAACGTGACCGTCCAGGGGCTGGAGGTTGATGGGAACGGGAATCAGCAGCAACGTGGCGAACAAGACCACGACATTCTCGTGTTCAACTCGAATCGGGTCCAGATTCTTAACAATTACCTGCACGATGCCCAGGGCGATGCTCTGCTGGTGGGGACCGATGCGAAGATGAGCGGTGGTTGCGAGGATGTTCTGGTGCAGGGAAACAGTTTCCAGAACATCGGGAGGCAGCAGATCAGCATCGCTGGATACGGATGCAACGATGTGCGCATCGTTGACAATCACTTTACCTACGGGACGCCAGTCGCAGCGTCGGCTTCGCGCGGAAATGCGATCCACGTGGAAGCGGATGCCGCGGGAACCGGATTCCAGCGGATCACCATCTCCCGCAACGACATATCCGGCGCGTCCGGAACCTGCATTTCGGCGACTTCGAGGAACGGAAACCCGATTATCGGTCTGCTGATTTCGGAGAATCAATGTAGCGGCTTCAACTCGGATGTGAATCTTTCCGGCGGCATTGTGGTTCTGATGGCACAGGACGTCGTGGTGAAAGGAAACACCATCCATTTTGCCGGTCCAACGCCCGGGACGGATGGAATGTTGATTCAGGAGGCTTCGGGCATACCGGCACAGCTTTTCCGGGTCATCGTTGCGGATAACGTCGTTGAAGGCGCAAGCTCGGCCGGGATCAGGTTGACTTCTTCCGCGAGTTCCGGCGCACCACAATCGGTCAATATCCATGACAATCAAGTCAACCGCATTGGCGGCGCTGGGATCAGCGTGGTCAACAATTGGTCAGACCTGAACATTCACGACAATATTCTTACTAATCTGCAGGGCAACGGCGTGCGCATCGAAGCAGCGAACAATTTTCAGGTTCACCACAACATCATCCGCGACTTCGGTTTGAATGGCTCACCCTCGAACGGTGTGGAGATAACGTGTAACGGTTTGTTCAGGACAGTCGGCCCCGGAGTGGTGGAGGCGAACCTGATCGGCAATGCCAATCCAACCGGCAAAACCGGAATCAGCGAAGGCTGCTCCTCTGGTGTAAATGGTATCGTTGTTCGCAACAACGCCACTTCCGGCAACGCCACCGAAATTGCGACCGGGGCGGGTTATAAGAACGAGTAATGGTGGCCCAGAGTTTCGTGCAGGGCGCTAACGCCAAAAAGATGGGCGCCCGGCAAGGAGAAGGCGCCCACTCCTAAATTTCGTCATACCTCTGTAATGTTGCGTCGGCTGGATCTACTTCTTTTTTTGACTCGCGTCGCCGGCGTTAGCTTCCTCAGCGGCGAGCTTCAACTCTTCGTTTACCTGGACCAAAAGCTGCCTCGCCTTCGTCGCGTGCCCGTGCATGTCGTACCGGTTGTCTTTCTGCGCTACTACAATGTAGTTGTTAGCTTGAACGACAAGGTGTTGTGCTTCCGCCAGGTTGCCGTGTCTGTTCTTGTCAATGTTCTGGACCGGCTCTTGAGCGAGCGTCACGCCACCGCAGAACAATGTCGCGCTGAGCATCGTGCTGATCAGCAGGCTCTTCTTCGTCATAGCACCTTCCTCCTCGGCTCACAGCAGAATTTAGGGTTTCCAGTCTAACACCTGGTGGGTGTTGGGTCGGGGTACGACACGTGTCGGTCAGCTGTCAGGGCGCACCATGCTATCTCCAGCATCCGCTGCCAGCCTCCGCAAGGACGTCCGATCATCACCTGGTCGAGGTATCGTCCGCGTGGAAGCAAAAAAGAGGCCAACGCCCGCTCGATGAGAAAGCGCCGGCCTCTTCAGCATTCTGATGGGCTACTTGGCGTTGCGGTTGGCGGCCTCGGCAGCCGCTTTGAGCTCCCGGTTTGCCTCGTCCAGCAAATCCTTGGCTTTCTTGGCATGTCCATCCATGTCAAACTCGTTTGCTTCCTGCGCGGCGCTGATCTTCTGGAAAGCCTGCTCGGTCAGGCGCTGTGCCGCAGCAAGGTTCGGGTGCTTTTTGGCACCGACATTTCTTACTGGCTTCCCTTGAGCAAAGGCGAGACTGCTGCAGAGCAGCGTCACGCCAAGCAGGCTGCGGAGGACGACATTTGCTTTCATCACGGTTGTCTCCTGGTCATCTTGGATTTTTCACAAAGGGATCCCACGACAGATTTGCAGGCCTGCGAAAGTTCTGCGCGGCAGAAACTCATGCGGATACCTGTGAGGGACACTGCGAAGTTTAACACTAATTTTGAGCACCTAGCTCGCCCCGCGTTCCGACATTTAGAGCAATGAAATCACAGGATACTTTAGGAGGAAGTTCTCGTGGCTGGATGCCCGTCGCGGTCGGTTAGGATTGTCCGTTCAAGGAGGCCACGGGAGTGAACTGTTCCCGGGCGCCGTTGTCCAATACCTTGATCGTGAAGTTCACCGTGATCGTGGCTTGTGTCTCGACCGGCTTTCCATTTTGCAGATACGGCTTGAATCTCCACTGGAGCGCAGCTTCCCGGGCCGCCGAAGAAAGGATGGCGGGGCCACTGAGCACGCGCAATTCGCGGATGACGCCGTCGGCGCCGATGAAGGCCTGCAGTAACACGGCGCCCTGTACCTTCATCTGCCGGCCGAGCAGGGGATAGGACGACTCGACGGGTTGCAGTTGGGCCGGAACCTGATCCGCGGACATCCGCACCCGCTCCGCTGCCGTAGTGGCCGGACCCCACTCCGTGGTTTTGCTGGCCGCCGGCATTCAATCCCGGGCCGGGCAGCGTCTCAACTTTCAAGGCATTGCTGGTCGGACCGAGGCCGCGGTGGTTGTCGCCGGCGACCACTACCACTTCCATGGGCGGAAGCACGGGACGGTTGTTCGCGATGAGAGCTTTCCGGCCGGTCGCCCGCTGAGAAGAAACCTTGGCCAGTACCGGTTTTTCCACGGGAGCGGCGGGCGCAGGGGCTGTTTGGGTTACGGAATTCGGGATCCAAGCGGGCGTGGTCTCTTCGGCATCGGTCGCTGCATCGTCCCCAAACCAGATCTCGCTGTTCCTCGCCACCGTTGCGCCAAGGGCGATGAGCAAAAGCACGAGCGTGAGCAACATCATGCGGGACTGTTTGTTTTCTTGCGCGGCACCCATCCAGCTTGTGCCTGCTTCCCGTCTTGGCTTGCGCTCTCGCATCTGCTGCCTTCCCTGCCTCGTGCACTACTAAGATGATGCGATTCCCGGCGGAGGGCAATAGCACGAAGGGTGAATGACATGGCCCGAACGGTCAATGGCATGGCACGAAAGGGGCATACGATTCCGGACGGCTGCCGGCCCGGTCTGGTGGCTCCTGACCGTCAAAACCTGTTACGCTTAACCTGCGTTTTTCAGCCCGGACCCGTAGCTCAACTGGATAGAGCAATGCGCTTCGAACGCAGAGGTTGGGAGTTCAAGTCTCTCCGGGTCCGCCAGACTTGTGTTAGATCCCTCGCTGCGCTTCGGGATTTCGGCTGGCGACTCCCGCTCGCCGCTACGCGTCTCGCTCACGCCGCCAATGCGCCTCAAGTTCAAGTCTCTCCGGGTCCGCCAGACTTGTCTTAGATCCCTCGCTGCGCTTCGGGATTTCGGCTGGCGACTCCCGCTCGCCGCTAGGCGTCTCGCTCACGCCGCCAAAGCGCCTCAAGTTCAAGTCTCTCCGCGTCCGCCAGGGTTTTTGTTTTCTCGGCACCGGCCGGAGCACTTCGGCAGCGTGCGACCAGCGCACCGCAGTGTGCACACGCACCGCTTCCTGATGCCATCTCTTACAATACCCGTGTGAAGACCTGGGACGTCATCATCATTGGCGGCGGCATTATCGGACTGTCGCTGGCGATCGCGTTGCGCAAGCGAGGGGTCAAAGTTCTCCTCGTGGAGCGGGGAGAACCGGGCCGCGAAGCTTCCCACGCCGCCGCCGGCATGTTGGTCGCCTGCGCGGCAGAGACTCCAGCCGCCTTGCAGGCGCTGGCAACGGCGAGCGCGCGCATGTATCCCGAATTCGTTCACGAATTGCAGGATGAGTCCGGAATGCATGTTGACTTGCGTGACCAGGGCACGCTGGTATTTCCTCCGCCGGAGCACGTGCACAATCAGACAGGTTGCAATACGGCAGATCTTGCGGCGCCTCTGGCTGAGCTCGAACCAGGGCTCGCGGACCCGACACGCCCAGCCATCTATTTGAAGGAGCGCAGCGTCGATCCGCGCGCGCTGGTTGCGGCGTCGTTGAAAGCGGCGAAACACCGCGGCGTGGATATTTCTTCCGGCACGACGGTGACCGATGTGCTTTTGTCTGAGGGCAGAGTTAGCGGGATCAGCACTGATCGGACGCACTACGCCGCGCCGCTGGTCGTGAACTGCGCCGGAGCCTGGGCGGGGCAGATTGCCCCGTATCGCTTCCCTACCCGTCCGGTGAAAGGGCAAATGCTCGCAGTCATTGGGCATGGCCTCCTCCAGCATGTAATTCGCGCGCCCGAGGTCTATCTGGTGCCGCGCAGCGATGGGCGCATCCTGATTGGGGCCACGGCGGAAGAAGCGGGATACGACAAGCGCACCGATGCAGATACGATTCAGCGCCTGCATCGAGCTGCGATCGAGATGATACCTGCGCTGGCAAAGGGGCGCGTGCTGGAAGCCTGGGCCGGGCTGCGACCGGGAACTCCGGACGATTTGCCGATCCTGGGAGTTACAGGCACACCGGGGTACTTTGTGGCCACGGGGCATTTTCGCGACGGGATTTTGCTGGCGCCGGTGACGGCTCAAGTGATGGCGCAACTGATTACAGGGGCGAAGCCTGAGCACGACATTTCGGCATTTTCGCCTGCGCGTTTTGAGGCCTGATGCCTCCTGCACGGGCGGGAGGCCCGCGCCTACATTGCCGCGCTCGTCTAGGGTTGCAGGTTGATGCGGCGCATCATGTCGGGATAGCGGGATTTGAGAGAGGGTGCTGATCTATGTTCGGTCAGCCCGTCGCTGAGAAACCACTTTGGCTGGGCAATCGTACCGGTGCGCGCACGATCCTTCGGGACTGGAAGTCCCGCAGGACGACGCAGTGTCGAAGATTTGCCCAAACTGGGCCCCTACCAAACTGCCGGCGTGTCGCAGAAACCGGGCTCCAGGCTCAGGTATACTTAAACGTCTTAATTGTTAGCACCGATCGTAAAAGCGCGTTTCTGCGCCAGAAAAGAGGACACACTATGGCTTCCCCCGCGGTAGCTTATGCTCGTTCCAATCAGCAACGCTTTTTGAATGAACTCAAAGATCTGCTTCGTATCCCAAGCGTCAGCACCGCGCCGGAACACAAGTCCGACGTGCAGAAGGCGGCCGATGTTGTGGCCAGCGAACTGCGCCGCATTGGCATGGAGAACGTTGAGATCATTCCCACCAAGGGCCATCCGCTGATTTACGCCGACTGGCTTCACGCCGCCGGCAAACCGACCGTGCTCTGCTACGCACACTACGATGTGCAGCCAGCCGAGCCGTTGGACGAATGGATCAGCCCGCCGTTTGAGCCGACCGAGCGCAACAACAACATCTATGCGCGCGGCGCCGTGGACGACAAGGGCCAGCTCTGGATGGAGATCAAGGCCATCGAAGCCCTGATGAAAGGCCACGACGGCAAACTGCCGCTGAATGTGAAGTTCATCATTGAAGGTGAAGAAGAAGTGGGCGGCGAATCCATCGCCGATTACGTTCGCAAGCAGAAAGCCAAACTGAAGGCCGACTTCGCGCTGGTCTGCGATACGGAATTGTTTGCTCCCGATCTTCCGACGCTGTGTGTCGGACTGCGCGGACTGGTTTACACGGAGATCGAGGCGTTCGGGGCGAAGACCGATCTGCATTCCGGCATGTACGGCGGCGCGGCGCCGAATCCCTTCTTCGCGTTGATCGAAATTATCAGCAAGCTGAAGGACAGCAAAGGCAAGGTTCTGATCCCCGGCTTCTACATGAAAGTGAAGAAGCCTACGGCTGCGGAACTCAAGGCTTGGAAGAAGTTGCCGTTCAATGAAGAACACTATCGCAAAACCGAAGTCGGCTCCAAGGTGCTGACCGGAGAGCCAGGCTACTCGGTGCTCTATCGCACGTGGGCGCGTCCGACGCTGGAAGTTCACGGCATGCCCGGTGGCTTCATAGCTCCCGGCGCGAAGACGGTGATTCCAGCCAAGGCTGCGGCCAAAGTTTCTATGCGCCTGGTTCCGAACCAGGATCCGGACGACATTTTGAAACGCTACACGAACTTCGTGAAAAAACTCACGCCTAAGGGAATCGAAACCAAGATCAAAGTCTGGAGCAAAGGCCCGGCGTGCGTTGTGGGTACGGATAACAAGTACGTTAAGGCATCCACCGAGGCGATGCACGATGTCTTCAAGAAAGACACGGTGTTTATCCGCTCCGGCGGCTCGATTCCGATTGTGACCGACTTCCAGGACGTGCTGAAGATTCCCTCGGTCATGATGGGCTTCGGTCTGCCCGACGACAATCTGCACGCTCCCAACGAGAAGTTTCATATTCCGAACTTCTATCGCGGGATCGAATCGATCTGTTTGTTCTTCGAGAAGTTGGGCGTGTAGGCGGAACTTGTCACGGGAGGACAGCCGCCACTTCGACTTCACTTGGGTAGGCCCTTGCCTGTCCCGGCCCAGGCGAAGGTTGGTTCCGGTCCATGCTAGAATCGCCTCGTGAAGCGACAGCAGAAGTTTACGGTACTTATCGAGCGCGACGAGGAGGGGTATTACGTTGCCACTGTCCCCGCTCTGCGAGGCTGCCACACTCAGGCCAAGAACCTCGATACTTTAGTGAAGCGCGTGCGCGAGGCGGTGGAGTTGTGCCTGGAAGATAATCGTGGCGAAGTCGCACCGTTGGAGCTTGTCGGCATCCAGCAGATTTCCGTATGACCCGCCTTCCCCGGCTCAAGGGAAAGGAAATTGTCCGAGCCTCGAGCGAAGCGGCTTTCAGACTGTCCGAACCCGCGGCAGCCACGTTTTCTTACGACATGAAGATGGCAGGGTCACGACTGTGCCAGTGCACTCAGGTGAAACCATCGGCCCCGGCCTTCTGCGGTCGATCCTGCGCGATGTAGAACTTTCCGTAGACGAACTCCTGAGGCAGCTATGAGCGCGGTCGAAGTAATTCAGCTCTCCAATACCGGCGATCACCGCGGGAGCAGCTTTCCGCTGGGGAGCGAGTGGCTGAACTTTCTTGGCCGGGCCGTGGACTGCCACGTGATGACCGTCAAGCCCGGTCAGGTGCGCGGCAACCACTACCACGCCAAGAAACACGAGATCCTGATTGTCGTGCACAAAGACCGGTGGTCGCTATGCTGGGACACGGGTCCGTCCACCGCCGCGGAACACCGAACGATCACAGGATCGGGAGCGGTGATGGTTAAAGTCGAGCCGCTCGCTTCCCATGCAATTGTGAATGATGGGGAGTTGGATTTGTTTGTCATGGCGCTGTGTAACGAGACCTACGATCCCACCGCGCCGGATTCATTTCCGCGTGTAGTGGCGCCTTCCGGCAATTAAGAGATCAACTACATTGGGGAAAATGGAGCCGGGGATCTTGAAGGTCAGCGCCCCAGAGCGCTTAGCTCTCCCCATGCCTATCTCGATCGCCAACTGCGTCCGTCGTAGAGCCAGGTTGCCTCAGGATAGATCCATGCTTTTTCCGGCTGGCTCTGGCGGCTCTCACCACCGAAGAAGATGGTGACTTTGTGAGCAGGGTCATAGCTCAATCCGAAAAACCCATTCGGACTCGGATGCGGCGAAGCCGGAGGTGAGAGCTTTAGCCATTTGCCCCGGTGGAGGCTCCAGAGTCTCCATGCGGGTGGTCAGCAAGGTCAACTGGTGGTGGCTACGGTCAAAGGTGATGCCTCCCCACATCGCCCTTGGCGGTTGCTCACCGTGCACCTGAACCCAATCGACGCCGTCCCACAGCCAGGTCTGGGTGCCACTGCCGCCGTTCATTCCCCATTCCAGACCATCCCAGCCGAGGGGTTCCTTCGCGCTGCGATCTTCCCCAACCAGCACCGCTTTTCGGAGACTCTCGTCGTATTGGAACAGGCACCCATTGTCATCGCAGCGAACCTGCCGGTGCTGGGCATTGATGTGCTGCCACCGTTTTCCGTCAGATTCCCAGATTTCTGCATCCCCCGCGTACGACGCAACGTATAGCACGAGGCGGTTTCTCCGGGTGTCGTAGGTGAGCTTGGGATCACCTTGGGCGGCTGTGTCCACCGGAACGTTGGCCTTTCGACTCCAGTTGTTCCCGTCGTACTCCCAAATCTGGTACTCTCCACCCTCGTGCGGTGTAGGACGGCCGCAGACGACCAGCACGCCTCTCTTGGAATCAAGGGCCATGGTGTGGTGGGCAAAGGCGGGTGCGCCGCTCATTTGCAGGCGTGACCAACTCGTTCCATTCCAAGTCCAGGCTTCGCTGGTTGGTCGCCAGTTGGGCGGGGCCCAGCCTCCGTACATCAGAACGGAGTGCAGGAAGGGCACGTACGCGATCGCATAGTCGATTCGACCCGAGGGATGCTCTGAGTTTGGTGGCAGTCCAAACACCTCTCCGCAGGTCGCCAGCAACAGCAGAAGGAGTCCCGCCAGGAGCCTCTTGGTCAAGTTAGGCCATCTTTTCGAAAAAGTGTGGGGAACTTCATGGACTTTAGACGGATGCGGTTTGAGGAAGTTTTCACTTTTCCCGAGCGAGCCCTGATTGTGAATCCCCAAAACGCGAACCCCGGACGGAGTTGGCCATTGCAATCCCGAGACAGCTGAAGTAGTCTGGCTTTGCTCTCGCGGTTTTCCCTTCCTTCTTTGCTTCCGCGCATTTCACAGGCAATTGCTGCATTGCGTGTGCAAAATAACGGGGTTATGCACAAGCGCATACCATATATGGTGTTTTCTTGCTTGACCCCGGCGCAATTTCGCCGTTACAGTAGCTGCAATCTGTGTCCGTGCCCCCGGTCATGGTACCGGCGTTGTCGGGGCGAACCGTGGAGGCATCTGATTGGTAAACGCGGCAAGAGACAGTATGTCTCTCGACTTCACCTGCCAATTCGCCAGCGAATTGGCATGCTCCGCTCGAGATGACAAGCTCGGGGACGACAAAGCTGGGGTTGCGCGGTCGTCACCAGGGAGTACACATTGCTTAAACTGAAAAAGCTGCACGTACTCGGCTTCAAGTCCTTTTGTGATCGCACGGAACTGAAGTTTCACGGCGAGGGCATTGCCGCGATCATCGGTCCCAATGGCTGCGGAAAATCAAACATCGCGGACGCCATCTCCTGGGTATTGGGCGAGCAGTCGGCCAAGACCCTACGCGGCTCACGCATGGAAGACGTTATCTTTGCCGGAACGCGCGACCGCAAGCCAACAGGGATGGCCGAGGTTGCGCTCACACTGATTGATCCGGAAGTCTACAACGGCCCGGACGCCGAGCAATGCCACCGAGATCGAGATTCAGGACGAAATGCCCGGTGGCGCCGAGGATTGGGACGAAGCGGAAGTGCGAACCAAAGCCGCGCAGGAAGTTGAGCGGCTGACCGGGGAAGCACAACCTGGAAAAGTTGACGAGATAGCTTCACCTCGCCCGGCGAGTGCGGCGCTATCCGAGGTGGACCCGGACGATGAGCCGAGGTTCGCCGTGTTTGTGAACCCGAATCCTGCGCAGCAGGTGGCTTTTCCGACCGCGGTCGCGAGCGACCCTCCCCAGGTTGTTCTCAAAATCCGCCGGCGGAAATTCCAGCAGCAGTTTCGGGCCGGAGAGATCGTGGTCACCCGCCGGCTGTTCCGTTCCGGAGACAGCGAATATTTGCTGAACGGCAAGCTCTGCCGCCTGCGCGATATTCAGGAATTGTTTATGGGAACGGGGTTGGGTCCCGAGACCTACGCGCTGATCGAGCAGGGACGGATTGGCCAGATCTTGAGCAGCCGTCCGACGGATCGCCGGGCGATTATCGAAGAAGCTGCCGGCATCACCAAGTTCAAAACCAAGAAGCGGCTCGCGGAGGCCCGCCTGGAAGACGCCAAGCAAAACCTGGCGCGGGTGAACGACATTTTCGACGAAGTCACGCGGCAGATGAATTCGCTAAAGCGGCAAGCCTCCAAGGCGGAACGTTACGCCAGGCTGCGAGATGAGATGCGAGCCAAGCTGCGGCTGGTTCTGACCAGCAAGTTTGCACAATTAGACCGGGAGAGCGCCGAGCTTGATGTGCAGATCAATGCCCTGTCCGAGGAGATGCGCCAGCAAGCCGAAACCGTCAAGCAACTCGAAGCGGAGCAGGCGGAACGCACGCAACGTGGCTATGGCATCGAGACCGAGATTCGGGAAAATCGCGAGCGTTTGAACCAGATCAAGCTGGAAGTGCGACCGTGCGCATGCCCGGCGCCGGCATAACCAGGAACGCTGTGCGGAACTGGCGATGCGGCGGCATCCTCAGAAGCCGAATTAGCCCAGGCGCAGCATCGCTTGACCGCGCTTGAGGGAGAACGAGATTCGAATCGCCAAGTGCTGGATTCAGCAGCTGCCGATTTGGCTGCGGCACAACTGGAACTGGCGGAATGCCAGCAGCAAGCGACTGCGGCGGCGAACGCTCTGGCGGAATTGGAGCAGCGACAGGAGGCATCTCGCGGTGCGATTATGGAAGCCGTGGCATCCTCCTCCAACCTGCGGAATCAGCTTACCCAAGCGGAAGAACGACTGGCTGGCGGTGGATCGCGAGGACTGCGTCTGCAAGCCGAAATGGCGACGGCAGACTCACAGGCGCAGGCTTTCGGCGGACAGCGCGGTCAACTGGCGCTGGAATTCGAAACCGTTTCCCAGCGGGTGGCGGCCTTAGGGGAAGAAATCGCCCAGAGCGCGGCAGTCGCTCGAGTCCAAGCGTCGCGAGGAGACGGAACGCAAGAATCGCCTCGACAGCCTGCGCGCCGAGTATGCCTCGGCGATCGGGAAGAAGGCTTCGTTGGAAGCGGTGATAGCCGAGCATGGCTACTCCACTGAGTCGGTTCGGCGACTGTTCCAGTCGGGAGTGATGAACGGCGGACTGGCCCCGGTGGGGGTGCTGGCCGATTTCCTCGAAGTCGAGCCGCGCTACGAAGACGTGGTCGAAGATTTTCTGCGCGACGAGTTGAATTACGTTGTGGTGAAGTCGTGGGATGCGGCGGACGAAGGCTTGCGCCTGCTGCGGACTGACGTGGATGGGCGCGCCACATTCCTGGTCCATCCGGATGATTCTCAGGCCAAGTTTTCCTTTGCGGTCGACGAGGCCTCCCGCGCGACAAGCCCGGCTCATTCCGTGGTTCCCGCTCAAGCATGCCATCCGCGTGCTCAACGGATTCGGCAGGTCGCTGGAAGTGATCCTGCCCAAGCTGCGTGACGGATACATTGTTCCTGAGGCCGGATTCGCGCGCGAGCTGGCGTTGGAGAATCCGCATGCGTTTTTCCTTTCGCAATCCGGCGAGTGCTTCCACAACGTAACCGTCACCGGGGGCAAGCAGCGCGCCGAGGGCCCGCTTTCCATGAAACGTGAGCTCCGGGATGTGCTGCGGCTGCTGGGTGAGCTGGAAACGTCCCTCCGCAACGAGGAAGTGCGTGTGTTGACGCTGGGACGCGAGATTAAGGATGTCACTTCCCTGCTCGACCGGCTTGAGGAGGAAAAACGCCAAGCCGAAAAACAAAGCATGACTTCCAGTCATCTGCTGCAGCAACTCGATGGCGAAGTGGCCCGAGTTGATGAGCGGCGGCAAACCTGCCGGCAGGAAGTTCGGCGGCTGTCCCTCGAGCACGCCGAGCAGGAAGGCTTGATCAGTTCGCGGCAATCGGAGTTGACGGCTCTGCAACAAAGGCGCGAAGAACTGGAACGCGCGGCCTCAAGCGCTAATCAGGAGCTTTTGAGCATCCGCGAAAGGCGCGACTCTGCCAGCCAGAATGCTTCCCAGCATCTGGCGCGTGTGGCTACCCTCGAGGAGCGGCATCGCTCGGCGGCTGCGGTGCTGGACAGGATCGAATCCCTGGTCGCAGAGATGGGCGAGAGGGTGAAGAATCTTCAAGCGCAGATCGACTCCTCCGCTGCGGAACAACTGCAGCGCGAGACCGAGAACCAGCAAATTGCCACTCAACTGGACGACCTTGAAGCCGAGCGCAACGCGACCGAAGCCCGGGATGGGTTGCTGCAGTTTGAGTCGGATCAAGTGCGCGCCCGGCTGGCGGAAATTGACGAAGCTCTGCGTGGCGCGCGTCAATCGCTCGATCAGGTACGCGATCGGCGCGGGGAAGTTGTCGGCAGCGGCCGCGAAGTTGCAGTCTGACGCCCAGTACATGGCGGAAACTTGTTTGAACGAGTTGGGCGTGCCGCGCCACGAATTGGTGGCGGACACCACGATTGCGATCGCCAGTGGCGAGCAACTCGCCGCCGAAGATCAGTCTTACCGCGAGATGCGCAGCCGACTCGACGCCATGGGCCCGGTCAATATGATGGCGCTCGAAGAATACAAAGAAACTGCCGAACGCCATGCCTTCCTCGACACGCAACGCAAAGACCTGCTGGATTCGATCGAGAACACGCAGGCGACGATCAAGGAAATCGATACCTTCTCGCGGCAGAAGTTTGAAGAGGCTTTTAACAAGATCAACGAGAACTTCCAGTCTACCTTCCGCAAGCTTTTCGGTGGCGGGCACGCATTCATGCGCCTGACCGACGAAGAGAACAGCGCGGAGAGCGGGATCGACGTCGTGGCCTCGCCTCCCGGCAAGAAGCTGCAGAACGTGCTGCTGCTCTCCGGCGGAGAGAAAGCCCTGACCGCGCTGGCGCTGCTGGTGGGCATTTTCCAGTATCAGCCCAGCCCGTTCTGCATTCTCGACGAAGTGGACGCGCCGCTGGACGAAGCCAATATCGGCCGCTTCACCGAACTGGTGAAGGAAATGAGCCTGCAGACGCAGTTCGTGCTCATCACGCACAGCAAGAAAACCATGAGCATCGCGCCGGTGCTCTATGGCGTCACCATGCAGGAGCCGGGTGTTTCCAAACTGGTCTCGGTGCGCTTCGGGGCGACGGCGTAGAATTCTCGTCTGATCGATCGGATGCGGCGGCTCGGCGGACTCTCGCGTGGATCCTTCTTATCCTCTGTCATCCTCAGCTTTTCCACAAACTGAACCAAAAAAGCCCGACGGAAGTTTAGTCTCAACTTCATCGCGCGGCCAACACTTTTGCTTTCAACTGAATGCCAAACCCAGTTCCGAGTGTGACTTAAACCGTTGACAAAAATTTCTGACAGGTTAGAATACGCGACGTTTTCTACCTGTAAAATTTCAACATGAGCCCCGAACTTCTCGACTCCGTTCTGCTGCGTACTGACTTCCCGGACCTCGAACTGTATGCGAGCGGCAAAGTCCGTGATGTGTACCGGCTTGACGATCAGCACCTTCTGTTTGTGGCGACCGATCGTATCTCTGCCTTCGATTACGTGCTGGCCACCGGCATCCCGCACAAAGGCCGAGTGCTGACCCAGATTTCGCTGTTCTGGTTCGATTTTCTCCGCGACCTGGTGCCCAACCATGTGGTCACGGCAGACGTGGAGCGATATCCGGCGGCAGTGCGCAAGTATGCCGACCAACTGCGTGGCCGCTCCATGATGGTAAAGCGCGCGGAAATGATACCGGTGGAGTGCGTGGTTCGAGGTTATATTTCCGGATCGGCCTGGAAAGAGTACAAAGCCAGCGGGCGAGTATGCGGAATCGGGTTGCCCGCCGGTCTGAAAGAATCCGACAAGCTGCCGGAACCCATCTTTACGCCCGGCAACCAAGGCGACCAGTGGGCATGATGAGAATATTCCTTTCGAAGAGATGGACCCGCATCGTCGGCTTGGAGCTGAGCAACAAACTGCGAGACATCACCGTGAAGATCTACACCAAGGCGGCGGATTATGCTCGGCAGAAAGGCATCATCATCGCCGACACCAAGTTCGAGTTTGGGATTACGCCCCAGGGCATCACCCTGGCAGACGAAGTTCTGACTCCCGGACTCTTCCCGTTTTTGGCCGGCGGACAAGTACCAGCCAGGCCGAGCGCAGGAATCTTACGACAAGCAATACGTTCGGGATTATCTGGAGCAAATTCGCTGGAACAAGCAGCCGCCCGCGCCGGCCCTCCCCCCGGAGGTGGCTCGCAAGACCAGCGAAAAATATCTGGAGGCGTATCGCCAGCTCACAGGACGCGAGCTGGATGTTTAGCCGAACAGCAGGCAGCTGGAGAACGACGGTGACCGCCGCCGATTGGATCATCCTGGCCGTGATTCTGCTGTCGCTTATTCATGCGGTAAGCGCCGGTTTTTTTCAAGAGGCGTTTGGGATCGCGGGGCTGGTGTTCGGGTATTTGCTGGCGGCATGGAACTACCATCGGCTGGCGAGACCATTTGTACTTTATTGAAATCGGGTTGGCTGGGTGAAATTGCGGCTTTTCTGATCATCTTTTTGGCGGTGATGATTCTGGCCGGAATTGCGGGACGAATCGCCCGTTGGATGATGAAGAAAGCGGATTGAGTGTTTGTGGATCGGGTTTTGGGTGGAGCGCTGGGTCTGGTGCGGGGCTGTCTGATCGTGGCATGGTCCTGGCGAGCATGGCCGCGTTCACGCCCACGTCGAAGTGGCTGGAAGGTTCGGAGTTGGCGCCGTATTTCCTGGTGGTTGGACGTGCCGCCATTTGGGTGGCGCCCGCGGAATTGCGGGCGCGCTTTTATCAGGGACTCGATTTGCTGCACGCCAAACAGCAGCACCCATAGCGCGGCCGTGCGGCGTGCGCCCAGGAGATTCATCGGGCATATAGCGAAAAGCGCAGCTGGCCGCTTTTCAAAAGAGAAAGAGAGATGCCGTGAGAGATCAGCTCGAAGCACTCGTCATGCAGATGTACAAGAGCAACATTCTGTATTCCGAGGCGGTGCGCGAATTCAAGAAGCGGTTTATCCTGACCGTGCTGCAGGAAAACAAAGGCAACCAGTGCCGCGCCGCGCGGCAACTGGGGATGCACCGCAACACTCTAAGCCGCACCATCTCCGAGTTGAAGATTGACGTGCGGCAACTGCGCGCCGGCGTGAAGCGGCCCCCGCGCAGCGCCCGTCCCGTCGCCTACGAAAGAGAAAGCCATCCGCTGACGATCACTCCCTGACTGTCACAGCAGAAAGGGCAGCGCGTTCGCGCTGCCCTTCCGCATTTCGAATTGAACCTGCCAATCCTACTGGCCCGATGCCGGTGGGGTGCTGGCTTTTTGGGCGCCGCGGGCGCGGCTTTGGTCAGCAGGGCGCCCTTCTCCATGGTCATGACAAACGGATCGGGCGTGTAAGACACCGGCGTTCCCTCGAAATCAAGCGTAGACTCCTCTTTCGGCATCAACTTGGCGGGAATGGTCCCGCCCATGGTGAGCATGATGTCCGCCCGCTTTTCGTCGATGTCATCCTGGCTTCCAGCGATCTGCAACTCCGTGGGAGCAGCCTTGATGACTTGGCCTTCCATCTGCATAGCGACACCCTTGATCACGGACCAAACTTTGTCGGCATCCTCGGGCTTGCCCGCCGACAGCACCAGCTCCCATTCCGCGAAACTCATCTCCTTGTCGGAGCTTTGGTCTTCACCAGATCCGCGGCCTGCTCGGCGGGAGTGGGAGGAACATACTGCTTGACCGTGAAACCTGCCGGCGGCAACGTGGTGGTTGCGGTCAGTGGCCAGCAGTTCGTTCCAACCCTCCTCCGAGCCGTGGTATTTCACGTACTTGGCTATGGCCGAACTTCGTGATCTGAGCCTTGCCCCCCGGGTCCTTGACCAGATTGGCGGCACGGGCAATGAAAAAGAGTCCGTTCACGTCATCCTCGGGAGTCGCGGTCAGACAGGCCAGAGCTAGGGATAGACGTTTTCACGTTGTCTGGGTCAGCTTCCACGGCCGCCCGCAATTACTTCTCCGCTCCGGCGTTGTCCTTCAACTGGAGAGCGGAAAATCCAGCCACGCTTTTCAGGAGGGCGCCGAGTCTGCGCTTCTGTTTTGCGAAATCCGCATCCGACGATGCCATCGGGCTTGGGCATATCGGAAGCGCCGCAAGCCTCGTTCGGCGTGCTGGCTTGGCATCGGCCCATTTTTTGGCCGACGCGTCGGTGAACGCCAGCAGCACCAGGGCGCGCACGTTGTTCGGGTTGACGGTCAGAAGCCGGTTCGCGGTGTCGACTACCTTGTCCTGTTTTCCCGCCTGCTGGTAGGCGGCCATCAGTACTTCCAGCGCGTCTTCCTTCATGACGCTATTGGGATACTGCGTCAGGAAAGCTTCCAGACCGCTGATCTTCGCGGCGGCATCCTGCTGCTGCACCGCCCCGACGTAGGCGTTGTACTCCGCGGGATCCTTGATCTTCTTTTTTTGTTGCTGGGGCGCGCTGGCAGACTGCGTCCGCGGTTGTGAGGCCGCGTTTGTTCCTGGGGATTGCGTTGAGGTCTGCTGACCCGAGGCTATTCCGGCAAACGTAAGCACAATCGCCACTAGACTCGTCTTCATTTTCAGGTGGCTCCTTAGATTTCGGGAAATCGGCGACGCGCATCTTACCCGGGTGCATCCCAAACCCAATCCACTCCGGTCTCCAGAACATGAGCCTCGTGCACTCATGCGACAGGCCCGGAACAGCAGCGCGCCCCGGCGTAATCTCAACGCAGGGCAAACAATATTATCTCCGGTGAGCCGGATTATAAGTATGTACCACAACGAAGGCAAGCTTGCTTTCCTGATTCCTGCCCTTGCCCTTGTAAGATGCGATCCAGGGCAATCGGGTGGTTTTCTGATCTCAACTGTGGCCGGAGGCGGAGCATCTATGGTATGACGGACATCGGGAGCGGCCGCTGGCGGGCCAAGTGGCGGTTATTACAGGCGCTGGGCGGGGCATTGGCGCGGCCATTGCCGTCAGACTCGCGGCCTTGGAGCGATCACCGTGCTTTGTGGACGCCGCCGGAGTCGTTGGAATCCACCGCCGCTGCCATTTCGCAAGGCGGGCGGCCACGCCGACGTGGCCGAGTGTGATGTTACCGACATGCACTCCGTGGAAATCGTCGGCGGCACATGTTGAACGGTCTTTTGGACGGCCGATATCCTGGTCAACAATGCCGGCGTGGGCGGCTTCGGCGGCCCTCTGCACCAGATGCCGCCGGAATCCTGGGACCATGTATTGAATACGAATCTGACGCGGAGTCTACTACTGCATTCGCAGCTTTCGCTCCCTTGATGATCCGGGCCCGCAGACGGACACATCATCAACATTTCCTCGCTTGCGGGAAAGAATCCCCTACCGAATGGCGCCGCCTATGCTGCATCGAAATGGGGATTGAATGGCTTGAGCTATTCGGTGGCGGAAGAATTACGCGGGCATAATATTCGAGTGTCGGTCGTTTGCCCGGGATCGGTGGATACCGAATTGAGCCCGCATGCCGGAAAAGATCCGGCGAAGATGCTGCGCTCCGACGATGTGGCGCATGCCGTGGCGATGCTGGTTACCCAAGCGCCACAATCGTTCGCTCAGCGAGCTTCTGCTGCGGCCAACGCTGAAACTGTAGAGCGGTGGGTATGGGGCGGCGCCCGCGAAATGACCGCAACCATCACGCAGCCAAATCCATTCACCAGCGTGGGTTCGCGTTCGGCCTTGTTGGCGAGAACTACTCGCGGTCGAGGGCGCCCGCGCAACACGATCTTACTTCTTGAATAAGTTCTCGAAGGCTTGGCGAGCGTCCTGGGGCCTGGCGGAGATCGGCGTCGAGGTTTCTTTCTCCACTCTCACGCGCATGGAATAAAACGCACATTCATTGCGCGCATCCTTGCGCGCGATGCGTTCAGGGATTGGCTGGGTGCATTCGAAGCGGCTGGAGGTATCGAAGTAAGTGCATTGGCGGCAGGAGTGGAATTCGAAAGCACACTTTGGACACTTATCGACCGGCTCGTAATCCCCTGTAGCAGCGTGCCGCACTGGGCGCAGCGCGAAACCGCTGTGCGTTCCGGGCATCTGCACGGGCGCGGACCGAAGGTATCTTTCTTGACCGGCCTTTCGGCAGACGGCTTCTGGCGTTCCTCATCCCTGCCCCGATCCTGATAGCCGTGCTGGCGATACTTGCGGTCTGACACCCCTCCTCCTGCTTGGGTTGACATTGTCTCTCTTGCGGGCAATCTCGACAAGCCCGTGCTAGTTGGAGCCGGCGGCGTGCGCCAGCTTGCCATCCAGCACAGCGCGCACCTTCGTTAGCAGGGATTCAATGCCGAAGGGTTTCTCCAAGAGCGCGGTCTCGCGATCGAGAACGCCGTGCTGGGTTATGAGGTCCCGCGTGTAGCCCGACATGTAGAGCAGTTTCATTTCCGGCCGTGATGGCATAAGCTTGTCCGCGAGTTCACGGCCGCTGACTCCCGGCATGACCACGTCGGTGAGGAGGAGGTGGATGGGCCCGGCGTGCTGCTGGGCAAGATCCAGGGCGGCTTGACCCTCTTGCGCCTCCAGTACGGTGTATCCGCTGTTCTGGAGGCAGCCGCGCGCCAGTCTGCGCAGAGATTCTTCGTCCTCCACCAGGAGGATGGTCTCCGAACCCCGGGGAAGCGTTTTGGGCGTCTGATCGAGGCTGGCTGGTTCCGCAGCCGTGGCAGCCTGCGGCCAGTAGATCCTGAACGTCGTACCCCTGCCGACCTCGCTATACACGGATACGTAACCGTCGGCCTGCTTTACCACGCCGTACACCATCGATAGGCCCAGTCCAGTACCCTTGCCAGCTTCCTTGGTAGTGAAGAACGGCTCGAAGATATGGGCCTGCGTCTCTTTGTCCATCCCGCAGCCGGTATCGCTGACGCTCAGCATGACATAGCGGCCAGGCTTTGGCATACGGATGCTGACGGACGTAGCTCTCGTCCAGTTGCGTATTAGCAGTTTCGATGATCAGTTTTCCGCCTTGCGGCATGGCGTCACGAGCATTGACCGCAAGATTCATCAGCACCTGCTCGACCTGCCCTCGATCCGCCTTTACACTCTTCAACCTAGAATCGCGGACAATCGCCAGGTTGATGTCTTCACCGATCAGACGGCGCAGCATCTTGTCAATATCCGCCACCACGGAATTCAGATCGAGAACGACCGGCTGTATGGCTTGTTTGCGGCTGAAAGCCAACAACTGGTGTGTGAGTGAGGCCGCCCGACGGCCCGCTTTTTCAATCTCCTCCGCATGTTTGCGCAGCGGGTCTGCGACGGGAAGGCTGAGTTGGAGCAGTTCGCTGTAACCGGTGATCACCCCGAGAGCATTATTGAAGTCGTGAGCGACCCCGCCTGCCAGTCGGCCAACCGCCTCCATTTTTTGTGCCTGACGAAACTGTTCCTCCAGAAGCTTGTGCTCGGTGATGTCGTGAACTGTACCTTCGTAAAACCGAATCTCCCCTCGCTCATCCCGGACCGCTCGAGCGTTCTCCAAGAGCCAGACCTTCGTACCATCTTTGCGGTTGGCCTGATATTCAAAGTCGTGCACTACGCCATGGGCCGAGAGCAATCGCTTGAATTCTTCGCGGCGATTCCGATCCCCGTGCACCTGAGATGCAATGTCAGTGATGTCAGTGATCAGTTGCGCAGGAGACTCATAGCCTAACATTTGTGCCAGCGCCCGGTTGACGCTCAGCAACCGGCCTTCCTGCGAACTTTGGTAGATGCCGATTACAGCATCCTCGAAAATAGCTCGGTACTTTTCCTCGGCTCTCTGCACGGCCGCTTCGGCGCGTTTACGTTCGGTAACGTCCTGCTTGATGGCCACGAAATGGGTGACTTCGCCGCAGTCCGTCCGAACCGGTGTGATCGTCATTTCCTCGGTGTAGAGGCTTCCATCCTTGCGGCGGTTGATGATTTCACCGTGCCAAATCTTGCCCGAAGCGATTGTCTCCCAAAGGGTCCGGTAGAACACTTCATCATGCTCGCCGGAACTCAACATGCGCGGGTTCTTGCCGCGAGCTTCGTCAGGTCCGTAGCCGGTAAGCTCTGAAAACGCGCGATTGGTCCACAGAATCGTGCCTTGACGGTCCGTGATCACGATGGAGTTCGCAGCTGCTTCCAAAGCTGCGGCCTGCAGGCGCACGCGCGCCTCTGCCGACTTCCGGCCGCCCAGCAACATGAAGCTCAGAACAGCGGCCACCAAGGTCGCGAACACAATCGTAAAGATATGGGAGGTCCAGAGTGATATTTGGGGCCGGATCAGCATCTTGGCGGCTTCGAAGGCAAGCATAGCTAGGGCAGTGGCCAGCGCCACACCGAGCACCTGTAAGCTCACCTGCGTCGCTCGGCGCCGCGAAGTTGATTTGCCCATTCGATGCACGACTACTCCGCAATCAGTAATTGGGGGAGGGCGGCGGGGGAGGGGTATGTCCGAACTCGTAATGCACAGGGTCTCACGGACTTCGCACATGTCGTTGTGATGAAGATCACAAAATCGCATTACATCGGTAACGTAAGTTGATTGCTCAGCCTCGTCATCCCGGAACCCCAGGCCTGAAGCGTAATCGACCAATCGGACACTACCGAGGAGCGGGTTGAATTGTATTTCGCTAAAGCGGGTGCTACCATCCGATTAGGTCGACGGAGAGTTCGGAGGTTCTTATGTCAGATAGAGATGGCAATAGTTTTCTTTGGTTCCTTGCAGGCTTGGGCTTTGGAGCCATCGCAGGAATTCTTTATGCGCCGCGTTCCGGCAGCGAAACTCGCGAAGCGTTGCGGGCCAGAGCAGATGAAGGCCGTGAGTTCGTGCGTGACCGGGCACGCCAGGCGCGCGAGCAAGCCGTGGGATGGGCGGATCGTGGCCGCGAGGTGCTGAATCAGCAGAAAGAGCAGTTCCGCTCCGCGTATGAAGCGGGGCGCCAGGCGTATCACGAAGCCACCGCCTCGGAAGGCGGGGGGCCACAGAATCCCTGAGGCAGGTTGATTCTCCACAACGCCAGGGTTAGCAACGTGAGGCGGAGGAACGCTTATGGACTATCTTCCTATTTTCATCGGATTTACCGCAGCCGCCGTGCTGATCCAGGCGGGGATTCTCGTGGCCATGTATCTGGCTGTGCGGCAAACCAGCGCACGCATGGAAGGGCTGGCCAGCGAGGTTCGGACCAAAGTTCTACCTACGGCCGAAATCGTGCACACGATGCTGGTGGAGTTTCGCCCCAGCCTCCAAACCCTGGTCAACAATGCGACTGAGTCGAGCACGATGCTGCGCGCTCAACTGGAACGCCTCGATGCCACGATGAGCGATGTCCTTGACCGCACCCGGCTGCAGGTAATCCGGGCCGACGAACTGGTGAGCCGTACGCTGGACCGGGTGGAGCAGACCACGGATATGGTCCACAAAACCGTGGTGTCCCCGGTGCGACAACTGTCGGGGCTGGTGCAGGGAGTGACTACGGGGTTGGAATTTCTATTCGGGGCAAGACGGCGTCCGCGCAACGGCATGACCGTGCCTCAAGACGAGATGTTCATCTAAGCGGGACCTTGAAAACAACCGGCAACGGATAAGAGTGCGCAGGCAAGACGGGCACACCAAATCTTGCCCTCATCTGCGAACTCGCATTGCTGTGAACTCTACATAGGTTGCGAAATCGTTCGGCTTGCCCGGTGGGGCAATCTCGAACTTTTCTCTTACCGAATCCTCACCCGTGCGGGCGTAGGTCATGCGGCATCTGGTGCCGCCGGGCGCTGCCTCGCTCACGAATTCGACGGAGTTACCGCCGGACGCCGCGGTGAGCGCGTATCGGATAACGTGACCCTCCCCGTCGAAAAAGATCGCGCGCACCGAGCTGTCCTGGGGATCGTGGTACACGTATATGAGATCGTCATGGGCAAAAGCGGACCGCTCCTTCGTCGCCGGATAGTCCAGATGGGTTTTTCGGACCAGCACCGTTCCATCCAGTTCAGACCGGAAGGTAGACACACCTTTTCCCTGTCCGGGCTGGCCTCCTCCGACCCATGTCCACTCGCCAAGTAGAAAATCGAACTCCTTCCATTCATCCGTGGGCCGAGGCTGCTGGGCTTGCAGTGACAGGAAGGTGATCAGTGTGAGGGCAAAGAGCATTATCCTCCACTTCATTTCGCGCCTCCTCGAACTTGCTGGCTTGAAACGGTTTGCTGCATTCCGCCTTGAACCTCGTGGGGCCGTTCCTTTTTCTCTTGGACCACCTCGCGTCTCAACAATCTGAGGGACTGGATCAGCCGGTTGCGGGAGCCGCTCGTACGGCACCGTACCGCTGTGTGGCATACCCGACGATCAATCCCACTATACTTCCCGGCAGGATGATCTCGAAATAGTGCCCGTGCTCCATAAAGTGGGCGACGATGAAGGCAAGCACGAATCCGACTGCCAGACCAAACGCGATCCCCAGAGGCAGCGATTTCACTTTGCGTGCGAAGAACCCGATCGCCACACCGGCGATGACTCCCTTGATGGTAGAACCGACAATGATTCCAGCGAGTTGCGACCTCGCCTCAGGCGTAAACCACGCCGTCATTCCGTCCAGCGCTCCCAGAACCGCACCCAGCAGGATACCCAGCACGACCTTGTTCATCGAGCACTCCTCCGACTCACGATTGTTTGCCTCTCGATGTTCTTTACAACAAATCGGGAAAATCCTTTAGCGGCTAATGACGCAGGACGAGCAGCAGCAAGATTCGCATAAACAAATAGGCCGCGATCAATAAGATAGCCACGCGATACCGGGTAAAGAGCCGCTCAGCACGTTCCAGCACGCTCTCCCTGTGGGCGCTCACCGGGAGCCCGTCGAGATAACTGGAAACGTCCGCCGCCAGTTCTGGCACGCTCCCGTACCGGTCCCTGGGCTTATTCGCAGCGGCTTTCGCGCAAATGGCCGCTAATGATCTTGGGACGTTAACTTTTCCGTTCCGCATGGAGTCCTCTCGGGCAGCGGTCGCGAGGAACTTCAGAATCGCCCCGAGCGAATAAACGTCGCTGCGCGCATCCACCTGTTCCACGTCACCTCGTGCCTGCTCCGGCGACATGTACCCAGGCGTACCCATGACTGCCCCGTGCGCCGTTTGCACGGCTTGCGTGGGTTGTTCCGTTGTCTCCGTCCGCGGCGCAAGCTCCGCCATCGTGTCTCTCGTGCCGTTGTCCGGCACGACAGATTGTGTTGGCGCAGCCGCGACTCGGAGAATCTTCGCCAGGCCCCAATCCATCACCAATACCTCACCGAAGGGGCCAATCATGATGTTCGCCGGTTTAAGGTCGCGGTGTGCCACGCCGTGCGCGTGCGCAAAGGCCACCGCGTCGCACATCCGTAAAAACACCCGCAGCCGTTCCGGGAGGGATCTCACGGTGGCGATGTGCTCATCGAGCTGCTTTCCTTTCACGAATTTCATCGCATAGAACACTCGTCCATCGCTCAGTTTGCCCACATCGTGTACGGGCACGATGCCAGGATGTTCTAACCGCGCCAGCACGCGGGCCTCTCGGACCAACCGTCTTTCCAGCTCGCCTGTCGGATCGGGCAGGTCCAGCACCTTCAGCGCCACGCGTCTGCCGAGCCGCACGTCTTCAGCTGCATAGACCACGCCCATGCCTCCGCACGCCACGCGCTGCCGCAGCCGGTAGTGTGTCCCGTGGAGGTCCGGCTCGTGCGCGGCTTCGCGCAGCCGTTCCAGAGCGCGGTCCGACAGAAACTTCATCGCGCCTCCCACCCAAACAGAGCCCGCGCTTCCCGGCGGAACTCTTCCTCGTCGCCGCACATCTCGCGCAGCCGTCCGAGCGCAATCCGCCGGAACTCGCGGCGCGTCCAGGCCAGCGCGTTGGTCACGTCGGCTACCGCGATACCGAATTCCTCCGCGAGCTCCGCGTAACCGGCGGACGTGCTTCCTTCTTCCAGGTCGTACTTCTCAAAGAGCCGATAGGCTTTCTGTTTTCCCTGCACGTCGCAAAACCTGTACAAGTCTTCTACCGCCAGGCCAAACAGGCTGCGTACCCACTCCTTCTCAAAAAACAGCTCCAGTGATTCGGGCGAGGCAATCGTCGCCGGATCGACCGCACCCGCAGTCAGTTCGCTCTCGGCGGAGTTGAAATCGAGCGCCATGTGCAGAGCATTTCCTCCACGTTTCTGCCGCCGGGCCGCCTTTTCTTCGTTCATCACAAAGCTGTCCACGCACAGCCGCAGACACGTACGCAGCCGGCTCTTCTCCGGATCATATTTGGCGAGCAGATCGCGCTCCAGCAGTCCGGCAAAGAATCCCTGGGTCAGGTCCTGGGCATCCTCAAACCCCCTGTTCCATCGCAGCCGGATGTACTTGAACACGGGTTTCCAGTACGCAGACAGCAGCGTCTCCAGCGCGCGCTCGCGCTGTGCTCCATCCGTGCTTCGGGCGGCCACGATCGCTGACCACTGCGTGGGCGGAAACCGATCACCCGCGCTTGGAGTCTGCATTCCGTCGTCCACGATTGAGTGATGTTAAATGAATTTGCCCGAGAAGCACACGATTGGGATGTAGCAAAATGCAGAACTAACTTCTAAGCGATCCAGCCGCCGCCGACTACGACGTCACCGATATAGAACACGGCGGCCTGGCCGGGAGTGATGGCGCGCTGCGGCTCATCGAAGGTCACCAGCACTTCTTCGCCGGCGACTGACTTCTCGATAACCGCCGAGGCCCCCTCGTGGCGATGGCGAATCTTGACCCGCACTCGCAGTGGTTCGGCCAAGTGCTCCACCGCGATGAAGTTCACCTGGCGGGCGCGTAACGTTCGCGAGTAGAGTTCCTCCTGATTGCCGACTACGACTTGCCCCTTGTCGCCCTTGATCTGAATGACGTAGAGCGGCGAACCCGTAGCCACGCCTAAGCCCTTGCGCTGGCCGACGGTGAAGTTGTGAATTCCACTGTGCTCGCCGATCACCTGCCCATCGGTAGTGACCAGCTCACCGGCAGTGTCGGGCAGCGACTCACCTTGTTCTGCCAGGTAAGCATCGAGAAAATTCTTGTAGTCGCCGCCGGGGACGAAGCATATCTCCTGCGAATCCGGCTTCTCCGCCAGCGCCAGCCCATGCTGACGCGCCAGTTCACGGACCTGGGGCTTGGTCATCTCTCCCAATGGAAACAGAGTTCGGCTGAGCTGCTCTTGCGTCAGGCCGAACAGAAAATAGGTCTGATCCTTCGCCAGGTCAGCCGGGCGCTTGAGTAGCCAGCGGCCACGTTGCTCATCGAACTCAACGCGCGCGTAGTGGCCCGTGGCCAGCGCGTCGGCGCCGATCTGCTGGGCGACGATCAGCAACTGATCGAACTTCAGATGGTTGTTGCAAAGGCTGCACGGGATGGGAGTACGCCCGGACAGATACTCCTCAACAAAGGGCCGCACCACATCGCGCTCAAAGCGCTCTTCGTGATTGACCACGTAGTAGGGAATGCCCAGCGTTTCCGCGACCCGGCGCGCATCGTAAACATCATCGAGCGAACAGCAGCGCCCCTGCACGGCCTCGGGCATACCCGGATGTCCCGCTAAGCGGCGCTGATTCCAGAGCTGCATGGTCAGGCCGATGACCTGATGCCCCTCGGCGCGCAGCATGGCCGCGACGGTGGAGGAATCAACTCCACCCGACATGGCGACGGCGATGGCTCTAGACGGCATGTAACTATTGTAAATGGGAGGGGTTGTCGGGAGCATCGGCACCAGCGTCCGCCCTGTCTCTCATGAATGGAAACGACCTGCCACAAACTCGCCCCATTTGCACATCGCATTTCAATTCCGGGGGCCAATGAAATCAACCTTTAGCGGATTAGCTACGCGCCGGATCAGCTCTAACCAGGGGCGCCTGTTCCCTCAGCCCGCAACGAAGTCTTTAGTTGCTCATCCGCCTTATCAGCCTCAAGCACGCGGTCATGCAGGTCCGCGATCCTTGCTCGAAGTAAATCTCTCTCTGTCGCCGCGGGAAGGAATCTTTCCAGATACGGATCAAGAGCCTCCAGGACGAGGACTGCGATTGGGGCCAGGAGGCGCGATCCAACTCTCGTCCACTTGGTCTCGGGCCGAAATACTCTGGTTTTCTCGTCGTAGGTTAGGTGTCCGGTCAACAGGTCAGGCCAAGTCCCGTGGACCGCATGTGACGGCATTCGGTAAGCTGTTGCGTACAGGGACTCCTTCCCGAGCGCCCGGAGACGCTCTCTAACGTTCTCGCCCCAGTCCCTGTGTTTCCTCTCGACCTCTTCAATCTTCATGCCTGAAGCAGCGCAGATGTAATTTATCGAATTGAGTAGCCTTTTTTCGATGGGCCAGACCTCGCCTTTGCGCGCAACAATGTTAGCTTGAATTTGATCATAGGTCTCCCTTTCGGGTCCTAGACTGAAATCAACAAACTGATCGAAATATTTGTCATCTGCACTGCGAGCCAGGAACTCAAGGCTGATGGCAGACTCCAGAATTATGCGGTTAAGGGCCAGGACAATCTCGCCTCGAGCGTCGCCCGTGGAAAGTTGAATCACTGCCAGCATGAATTTGGACATCTTCACCATGAGGCCAGCACAGATCGCCTGATTTCTGGCGAGGCCACCTTGAGCTGCGGCTGCGTCGTCTAGTACGTGCACGGCAAAGACTACGACTCGACATGCTTCTTTGTATAGCTCAAATGCGATGCCGCCCGACTCGTAAAGGGTCTTGCACTTATAGATGGGCTTGACGTCGACGCGAGGGCCGATCCATTCTTCAAAGATCTTTTGATCTACAGGAAGCATTCGATTTTCCGCGTGAATTGCGGCAGGCAGTTCTTGCTCGGTGACACCTGACCTGTTTGTGTCCGTTACGAATTTGATCGCCGTTCTAGAAACATGCTTGTTTTCTATTGTAAACCGGCGACAGTTCCCGCAGACGGGCGACGGTTGAGGGAATCAATTCCAGAGCGAATTCAACTTCATCAGGCGTGTTTTGCTTGCCCAGGCTGAAGCGGATGCTGGCTCGCGCCCGCTCCGGCGGCAATCCCATGGCGGTGAGCACGTGTGAGGGCTCTATTGCACCGGAGGAGCACGCGGCTCCCGTCGAAACGGCAAGCCCCTTGAGGTCGAGTGCAATCACCAGCGCTTCGCCCTCGATGAAATCAAAATAAATGTTGGTGGTATTGGGGACGCGAGGCGCGCCTGCGCCATTGACTCCGCTAGCTTCCACCTCACTGAGGATTCGCTCCTGGATGCGATCGCGCATGGCGGCCATCGCGGCTAGATCGCCACCATTCAAGGCCGCTTTTGCGATCTCCGCCGCCTTGCCCAGGCCGACAATTCCGGGAACATTCTCCGTGCCCGCACGCCGCGAGCGTTCGTGGCTCCCGCCCTGGAGCATGGGCCGAAGAATAGTTCCCTTACGCACGTAGAGCGCGCCGACTCCCTGGGGCGCGTGCATCTTGTGCCCGGAGATCGACAGCAAGTCGCAGGCTATGCGCTTGACGTCGATCGCCACCTTGCCTGCTGCCTGCACCGCGTCCGTGTGGAAATAGATATCGGCTTCGGCAGCGATCTTGCCGACCTCTTCCACTGGCTGCAGAACTCCAGTCTCGTTGTTGGCCATCATGATGGAGATGAGCTGGGTATTCGGGCGCAATGCCCGGCGCACGTCGTCGGGATCAACCAGCCCACGCCCGTCCACGGAAACGTAGGTCACTTCGCAGCCGAGCGATTCCAGGTGCTTGCACGAATTCAGGACGGCGTGGTGCTCGATCGTTGAACTGATGACGTGGTCGCCTTCCCGAGCTAGTCCAAAGATCGCCAGGTTATCGCCTTCGGTGCCGCCGCTGGTGAAGACAATCTCGGACGCGCGACATCCCAGGAGAGCCGCGACTGACTCGCGCGCTCGCTCCACCGCCGCCCGCGTCTCCTGCCCATGATGATGGATCGAAGACGCGTTGCCAAAATGCTCCGAGAAATAGGGGCGCATGGCCTCGAAGACCTCGGGCAGCACAGGCGTGGTCGCGTTATTGTCGAAGTAGACCCGGCGCATGGACTTACACCCATTTTACGCCTGTGGGGGAGGGGGCGACTGAGGAACAGATAGACGGAACCCAATGCCAGTCACATCTTAAGTAGCTATCCTTCAATTCCCCCTGAGAGTTGTTGGCAGAAGGTTACATTCCCAGCGTTGTAATTTATTGCTTGGTCAGCTTGAATCGCGCAAATGGCTTGGCCACGCCTTTGACCACATTGTCGAGCCGGTCCTCCCAGGTGTCGGTCTTGGGGTCGTAGATGAATGTGTTGGTGAAGCTGGTCTCGCCGTGCTCATCGGTAAAGACGAAAGCAAGCTCATTCTCTTTGGGCGTGGCCAGCCCGATGGACTCCGGTGTCGCTCCTCCGTATACGTCCACCCACACGCAGGGGTATTGCTTGGTCTTCCCATTCCAGCCGATGAATACCGTCGCTTCGTACTGCGGCTCGCCTTTGTCGTTTCTCTCCCGCGAGACCTCGCGCAGGCGCAGATAATGGTGCTGGGGAACCCACTCCGCATCGAAGTCATGCGTCGCGGGTTGCTGGCGCACAGTCCCTTGCAGCAGCCACTTGCCGGCAAGATGGTCAAGCAGAGGTGAATTGACCGGCGCCTGTTGCGCCATCACGGTCAGAGCCGCCAATAGGGTCGCCAGGATGACGAGCTGCTTCATCGCCGCATTCTCCATTCTGAACTGAGTTACATCCGGGCTCGACGCAACCGAGACCGGGCGCCACTACCGCCGGTCCACCGGTAGATAGTGCTGCGGATAAGGCGGGCCGATATAGTCGGCGCGCGGGCGGATCAGGCGATTGTCGTCCAGTTGCTCGATCACGTGAGCGGTCCAGCCGCTGATGCGCGAGATGGCAAACACGGGGGTGAACAGGTCCACATCAATTCCCAGCGTGTGGTAGGTCGAGGCCGAATAGAAATCCACATTGGCGTTGAGCTTCTTATCGGTCATTACGAATTCCTCGATGGCGCGGGAGAATTCGAACCACTTCGTCTGCCCACTTGAAGTCCCGAGGTCGCGAGACATCTGCCGGAGGTGGGTGGCACGCGGATCTTCGGTGTGATAAACGCGATGTCCGAAGCCGGGGATCTTCTTCTTCTGTGCCAGCATTCCTTTGATGTAATCCACCGGGTCAGCGCCGGAGCTATCAATCGCCTCCAGGATGTGGAACACGGCTTCGTTGGCGCCTCCGTGCAACGGCCCCTTCAGCGTGCCGATAGCCGAGGTGATCGCGGAGTGCATGTCGGAAAGCGTGGCGGCTGTGATGCGCGCGGCGAACGTGGAAGCGTTCAGCTCGTGGTCGGCATGCAAGATGAGCGCGATATCCAGAGCCCGTTGTGCCGTAGGCGAAGGGTAGGTGCCATTCAGCATGAGCAGGAAGTTGGCGGCGTGGGAAAGCGACCGGTCGGGCTCCACAATCGGCTTGCCTTTTCGGATGCGGTCGTAGGCGGCCACGATCATTGGCACCTGCGAAGTCAAACGAACCGCCTTGTGCAGGTTGGCTTCGCGATCGTTACTCTTCTCCTCCGGATCGAAGAAGGAAAGTGTGGAAACCATGGTGCGGAGCACATCCATGGGCAATGCGTGCTTGGGCACAAGGTGCATGCGGTGAAAAATGGAGGCGTCCAGTTTCCGTTCTTCGGCAAATCGGTCCCGCAGCTCCCTCAACTCGTCGCGCGACGGCAGCTTGCCGTACCACAGCAGATAGCAGGTTTCCTCGAAAGTGGAATTGTCCGCCAGTTCGTGGATGTCAATGCCACGATAGGCCAAAACTCCCTGCTCCCCGTCGATGTAACAGATACTGGAGGTGGTGGCGACCACTCCCTCCAGCCCCTTGGGGGCATGCGTTGTAGACAAGCCGGACATGGCACCTCGCTCGAGCCTAGAGTCTTTGTTGTGGCGGCACGGAAAGGAATAACAAGCGCGTGCGTCGCAACTAACTCTTATACCCGAAAATCGCTAACTTTCCAACCGAGCGTTCCAGCCAAAAGCGCTAGACCGGGCGTTCCTGCATGCGTGGTTTCCGCTTCTTTTCAGGACTTGCCCATGATTGGACGCCGTGCTTATTGGCGCTTTTTATCGGCAAGATACACTTCCGAAACCGTTCTAAAGGCGAAAACCAAAGGAACTGGACCTTGGCGGAAATGGTTCGAGACCCTCTGATTCCCGGTTACAATCGGAGCATGCGCGCGCGTTTGGGATGGTTCGTTCTGGTGGTCGCACTGGGCTCGCTAGCGGCTCCAGCGGCAGACCAACCCCAGAATGTCGTGGTACTGGCTTGCGCCCAAGCGGCCCCGTCCGATCCCGCGTGCAACCCCTCGAAGGCGGATCTCAAGAAAGCCAAAGCCGAGTTTTCCCGGGCGATGAAACTGCAGAAAGAAAAACGCTTCGCGGAGGCCTTTGAGGAGTTTGACGCGGCGGCCCGTCTATCGCCTAAAAATATTGACTACGTGACCGCGCTGGCAATGGTTCGAGAGCAACTCATCTTCAGTCACCTGCAGCGGGGAAATGCCGATCTGCTCAACCAAAAGCCGGTGGAAGCGCAGGCCGAGTTCGGCAGCGCTTTGAACCTTGATCCGAAAAACGAATTCGCGCAGCAGCGTCTCCGCGACTCCCTCGCGGAATGGGCGCCGAAGCCGGCCGCATCTCCCGTAGTGGTGGAAGATGCCGGAGTGTTGCGGGTCGTTCCGGATCCGACCCACCATGACTTCCATTATCGCGGCGATGGGCGAGGACTGATCACGCAGGTGGCGGAGGCATTCGGCATAAGCACCGAGTTCGACGACTCGGTGCAAACCCACCGGGTGCATTTCGATCTGGACAACGTCGATTTCTCCACCGCCATGCGCCTGGCCTGCGGCGTCACCGGCACTTTCTGGACTCCGTTAGCGGAAAAGCAGATCTGGATGGCACGGGACACATCTGAGAATCACCGCCTGTTCGACCGCCTGGCGTTGCGTACGTTCTACGTGCCGGAAATCAGTACGCCGGAAGAGTCGAATGAATTCATTACTTTGCTGCGAGTTGTATTCGAGATTCGATTCATTGGCCAGGAACATGGGGGCGGAAAAATCGTGGTGCGCGCGCCGGTTCCCGTGCTGGATGCGGTGACTAAAGTCCTAAAGAATCTCGAGGTATTCCGTCCCCAAGTCATGCTGGATGTGGAGGTGTTCCAGATTGATCACCAGTTGACGCGGAATATGGGGGTGCATATCCCGAACCAGTTCACCTTGTTCAACGTTCCTGTCGCTGCGGTGGACGGATTGCTGGCTGGGCTGGGGGGGACAGATATTCAAAGCCTGGTGAATCAGCTGATCTCCAGCGGGGGAATCAACCAGGCGAGTTCGCAGGGCATCTCGGGCCTCCTGGCGCAACTGTCCCAGCAGAACTCGCCCCTCGGCCAGCTCTTCAGCCAGCCGGTGGCCACCTTTGGCGGTGGTCTGACGCTGATGGCGATCCAACCGGGAACCCTGAGCGGGGAGCTGTCGTTGAATGAGAGTTGGGTCAGGAGTCTGGACCATGCCGCCTTGCGGACGGGCCAGGGCAGCCCGGCCACCTTCCGTATCGGTACGCGCTATCCCATAGTAAACGCCAGCTTCGCGCCGGTTTTTAACACCAGTGCGATTTCCCAGGTCCTGCAGAATGGCTCTTTCCAGGCTCCTTTCCCCTCCTTCAGCTACGAGGATCTGGGGCTGAGCATCAAGGCCAAGCCGGTGGTGCATCCCAACCTGGATGTGAGCTTGGATCTGGAGATGCAATTGCGCACTTTGGCGGGGCCGAGTATCAATGGCGTACCGGTCATCAACAATCGCGAATACAAGGGCAGCATTACCTTGGTGGATGGAGAGCCGGCGGTAGTGGCCAGTGCGGTAACCCACAACGAACAGCTCAGCATGACGGGAATTCCGGGCCTCGGAGGAGTCCCGGGGTTGAACCGAGTCATGGTGAACAATAGCAAGACAGACGAAAGCGATGAACTGCTGGTCGTGATTACGCCCCACGTACTCAACAACCGGCAAAGCCGTAACTCCGAAGTGTGGTTGCCCAAAGGGTATTGAAGATTACCTAGGAACTGATCGCCAGCTCCTAACCAGCCTTACTTTCCTTCCTTGACCGCGAAGTCCACCAACTTCTGTAGTACCTCATAAGGAACCGCCGGAAGTTTACGCCCGTTAAGAAAGAGCGTGGGGGTCGAATTGACGTTGAGGGAATTGCCCAGTTTTGCGGAATGCTCCACTCGTGTGGCGGTCTCTGGTTTGGCAGAGCAAGCCGCGATGTCAGCACCCTTCACGCCCGCGCCATCGGCAAAGCCGGTTAACTTCTCGTCCGCATTGGCCGCGGTGATATCGGACTGCGCGCCATACACACTTGCGATGAACTTCCAAAAAGCATCGCTGGAACTGCGTCCGACGCAGTCGGCATAAGCCGCCGCTTTGGCGGCCCAGTCATGGCCGGGAAGAGGGAAATTCTGGAATACCAGACGGACATTCTTGGCCTCCGACATCAGCTTGTCCAAGGTAGGCTGCGCTTCCTTGCAGTGCGGGCACTGCAGATCGCTGAACTCCACGATGGTAACAGGAGCGTCGGCCGGCCCCCGCGAAGGTCCGGTTACACTCCGTTCGAGTTCCTTGCGCGTAGCCTCGAAGGGATGAACCCCAAACGGGATAATTTCCCCGGATAGCGCATGGTGTCCATCGGCAGTGACGTAGAACTTATAGGCCTGCTGCCCCTGAGTACCGCTAATCAGGACATTCACCTCGGCCAGTCCTTCGGCCTCTCCCGGCTTGATACTTACCACCTTGAAACTCAACGAAGAGTCGTACCCAAACATCTGCTGGAGAAAAGCGGCAACCGTCTCTTCCGAAGGAAGAACGGTGCTGGCGGCAGTCTTGGCTTCGGCGGGAGGCGCGGCAGGTTTTGGTTGCGCGCCGGCCAGCGTGACCAGCAGGAGCAGGGCAAACAGACTAGTTAGATGACGATACATGCTTTCCTTTCTGTAATTGCGAGAAACTGGTGCCTTGGTTGTGATTTTGGAGATGTTCTAAGTCTACCCGTCAGACTTGGCGGCGATCGGGAAGCGGCGGCCGTAGCCAAAGGCTTTCGCCGAAATCTTGATCCCGGGGGCAGCCTGCTGCCGCTTGTATTCGGCGCGCTCCACCATACGGACGACCCGCCGAACCAGAGTAACATCAAAACCGCGCTCGGCTGCAATCCGCTCCGCCGTGTGCAACTCCTCGACGTAGTCTTCCAGGATCGCGTCGAGCACCTCGTAGGGTGGCAGGGTATCGCTGTCCTTCTGATCGGGACGTAATTCGGCGGAGGGCGGCTTCTCCAAGCTTGCTTGAGGGATCACCGGGCGGCGCGAGTTCAGGTAATGGCTGAGGCGATAGACCATGGTCTTGGGCACATCCGAGATCACCGCGAGTCCGCCGACCATATCCCCGTACAGGGTGCAATAGCCGACACCGAGTTCGCTCTTGTTGCCCGTGCTGAGCACAATAGCTCCGAACTTATTCGACAGTGCCATCAGCAGCGTGCCGCGGGCGCGCGACTGGATATTCTCTTCGGTTTCGTCTTCCTTACACCCAGCGAACACCTTCCTCAGAGTCTGCTTGTAGGCTTCGAAAATATCGGTGATGCCGAGCAATTCGAAACGAATACCCAAATTGTTGGCCAGCGACCGCGCGTCATCAATCGAGCCTTGCGACGAATATGGTCCCGGCATGCCAACGCCGATGACGTTTTCAGGTCCCAGGGCATCGGCGGCAATGGCTGCGGTGAGAGCGGAGTCAATGCCTCCGCTCAAACCGATGATCACCTGGCGAAAGCCGCATTTGCGCACGTAATCGCGCGTCCCCAGCACCAGGGCGGCGTACACGCTGGCCTCCTCGCCCTCAACCTGATGATGGATTTCGCCGGTGAGCCGGTCGGAATCGAAATAAATGATGTCCTCTTCAAAAGACTTCCCTTGCGCGATCACTTCGCCCGCGGAATTAAACACCAGGCTGGAACCGTCGAAGACCAGACTGTCATTCCCACCGACCTGGTTGACCATGGCGACCGGCACTTTATAGTTGCGCGCGATCGTGGCCAGCATATCGCGGCGCAACTCGCGCTTCCCGATCCAGAAAGGAGAGCGCGGAAATGTTCAGCAGGAAATTGCCTCCGGCATGAATCAAGGACTCCACCGGATCGAAGGTGTACAGGCGCTTATTCCAGAATTGCTTATCGTTCCAGGCGTCTTCACAAATGGTGAGGGCCATCTGCTTGCCGCAAAACGGGAGCACTTGCTGGCTCTTGGCCGGCGCGAAGTTGCGCATCTCATCGAAGACATCATAGGTGGGCAGTAGCATCTTGGATTGCAGAAATGCTATCTCCCCATCCTTGAGCAGCGCTGCGGAGTTCATTACCGACTTGCCAGTTTCCGCCTGAGCTGGAGTCACCACTCCACAGATAACCGCGATGCCACGCGTTTCCGTCGCGATATGGTTCAGGCTCTCATGGTTGTGGGCGACGAATGAGGCTCGTTCCACGAGATCGCGGGGCGGGTAACCGCAGACGGAAAGCTCCGGAAAAAGCACCAACTCCGCATTTTCAGTCTGGGCGCGGCGGGCAAATTCTATAATCTTTGCGGCGTTGCCCTTGAAATCCCCTACTGTGGGATTAATCTGTCCCAGCGCGATCTTCACTCTTCCAGTGTAAAGGGCGGGCAGCGCGCAGCCAAGTCAGAGTTCAGCCACGGTGGGGAATAAGTGCGGCGCAGGATTGGAGTCCGGTGGTGGGTTCGGGTCAGGGCGCGGCAATGGCAATTGTGATTTGGCTGCGTCCCCTGCGGCTGAGTCCGGGCCTTCTTCTCCGGGACGCTTCAGGGTAGGAGCATTCGCCGGCCTTGGCTGCGATGCCTTGGCAACACTCGGTTGCGGCTCGAGGTTTACTTCCTTCTCGGTGCGGACCATCTTTTCGCCGCTCACCTTCATGGTCTCGACCCGAACCACCACATCACCCACCAGCCGCACAAAATCGACGTCCTGCGGAGGCTCGCCGTAGATCCAGTCCTCGTATTCGGTTTCCCCATCTTTCTCGCGGATTTTCTTGGGAGGTCTTCCCTTGGCATAGATCAGCATCTCGCGGTTCATTCCCACCAGCACCTGGTGGTTCTTGATCGCTTCCTTGATCTTGGGCGCGACCGTGTCCAGATAGGCCTCCACGGCCGATTTGGCATCGAAATCAAACACCGGACGGAGAAGATCTTTGAGTTGCTGTGGATTTAGATCAGGCACATAGTGATCGAATACCAGATCTACATAGGAGCCGCGCGGATTGGCATTGGAATCGCTGGGGGCAAGGGTAGTGTCATTTCCTCCCATGCCTACCTGGATGCGCTGGTACCACTTCTGTTTCTTGATCGGACCGCCGTTGATTTCGAAGTGAATCAGATCGTTCTTAACCAGGATGTTCGTGATGCGCGCCTCGTCACCGGGCTTCACTGCAGGACCCCACATGGCGATCATCTTTTGCCGTTCTTCGGCGCTAGGCGAGACGACTCCGTTCTTCAGGGTGAGCCCCTTTTTCCCCATCGGGAACGGCGTGCGAATGAAAATCAGTTCCGAATCGAATGCGCGAACCAGATCCATGCGGGTTTGCTTTGAAATTCGCGGAGGGGGAGAAGCCGGCTTTGGACTGGACGGTGCCTGATCGGAAGCACCTGCCCCGGCTACGCCACTGAGAAACAACAGAAACACGGCGGAAACATAGCGTGGCTTCATGGGACACTCGACCCGTCTCATGGCGATTATATCGCCATTTTGGCTGCCCGGAGCTGCTTTTAGGGGGAGGGCCCGAATCCGATCCGCGTTTCAAGCGAGGAGGAAGCGCAGGCCGTCTCGTGCCACTTGCAGTGGGAGAACGCGCCCGCCATTGTCGCCGATGGCGGTAGCAACGCTGCTGGCGGCGCCCGTCTCCACCAGGAAAATCACGCAGCCTCCACCCCCGGCGCCACACGCCTTTGCGGCCCGGCCGCCGTGCTTGGCGGCGACGGCAATCAACTTGTCAATCAAAGGGGTCGTGATGCGGGGGGCGTTGGTTCGCCGCAGCTTCCATTCTTCGCGCAAAAGCCGGGCTACCTCGTCCCAGTTTTCCTGAACCAGCGCCTGGTGCATGGCGCGCGCAATCTCACAAATCCGCTCGAAGTTGCGGAATACGCGCCGGTCTCCGTTAATGTGGGCTTGGAAAACCTCCCAGTTGTTGATGCCGGATTGTCGAGGCGCACCGGTGTAGGCGAGCACGAAACGCGACTCGATTTCGTCCGGCATGACCGGGACAGCTTCGCGGTGAATGCCGTCGGCGTCGAGGTGGATGGCGCTGACGCCGCCGTAGAGCGCCGGATAATAATCCTGGCAGCCCGTTGGCACCTGAATGATCTGCGCCTCTACGTTCTGCGCAATCACGCGCATCTGTTCGAGGGTCAGATTGCGGCCGGTGAACCGAGCAAGCGCGGCAGTGGTCGCGATCATAAGGGCTGAAGATCCGGAAATGCCTGCTCCAGCAGGAGATTCGGAGTCGGTTTCGATCAGGAGTCCCTCTTTCGGAGCGAAGAATTGCAACAGGCGCGCGGCCAGGGGAAGCCGGAAGCGGCGCGCCTGGCGCAGAACATCGAGACTGGAGAAGGATTCTTCCTTCCTGGTGTCCAGGGAGCGCAAGCAAATCCGGCGTCCCTTGAGGGGCGTGATCCGGCAAGCGGTCTGTATATTGACGGCAAAATTCAAGGTCAGCGCGCCGGGATGAAACAGGTAGAGTGGCCACAGGTCAATCGTGCCGCCGGCCAGGTCGGCCCGGCAAGGGGCCTGGGCGACAATTGTCGGCCTGCTTACCGCGTAGTCAGGCTTCCGCATGCAGTGTTTGTATCATGAGACGCTCGGCGTTATACACTCAACTCTCTCGCCGCGCTTAGCACCTCTGGTAGCACACTTTCCACGTCGGCCTGCGTCGTGCGGTGATTCACGATGCAGGCTCGCAAACAGAACTTGCCTCGCAGCGTAGCGTTGGAAAGATACACGCGGCCCCGTTGCACCACGCGCTTAAGAAGGGCTGCGTTACGGCGATTCAGTTCCTCTTCTGAAAGAGCTTCCGTTCCTTTGTAGCGGAAGCAAACTGCGCTCAGCTCACCATGCGCGAGAAGCTCCAGTTCCGGATGCGCCGCAATTCGGTCGGCCAGATGTTTCGCCAGATCCAAGTCTTTCTGAATCGCGGCGCGGAAAGCCTCCAGCCCGTGATAACGAAGCGACAGCCAGAGGCGTAGCGCGCGGAAGCGCCGGGACAGTTCCAGGGATTCCTCAAAGAACGCAAACCCCTCGATGGGATCCGTGGTCAGCGCTCTGGCATAGTCTCCCGTGTGGGAGAAGGCGGCTTGCGCGGCCCTAGCGTCACGGTACAACAAACAGCCGCAATCCAAAGGCTGATAGAGCCACTTGTGCGGATCGAGAGAAATCGAGTCGGCAAGATTGAGTCCCGCGAACTTGTCCGGAGCCGCGATCGCGGCCAAAGCGCCGTAGGCTCCATCCACATGCAGCCAGAGGCGGTGTCGGCGGACAATCGCAGCGATCTCCGGCAGAGGATCAATCGCCCCCGTGTTGACTGTGCCGGCAGAGGCAACCACCGCGATCGGTTGCTTCCCTGCCGCCATATCGCGCTGGATGGCCTGTTCAAGTTCTGACGGAATCAGGCGGAAATTATTATCCGCCGGAATGAGCCGCAGATTTTTCCTCCCGATTCCCAGCAGAGCGACGCTCTTGGGTATTGACATGTGGACCTCTTGCGATGCATAAATAATCCCTCGTTGCGCCCCTACGCCGGCTTCGTTCGCGGGAATTTTGGCCTCGCGGGCCATGGCCAACGCCATCAGGTTGGCCGAGGAGCCGCCGCCCGTCAGGCTGCCACGAAAGCCCGGACATCCAATTGCCTGGGCGAGCCATTCCACCACGGTTCGCTCCAATGTCACTGCTGCCGGTCCAGAGCGCCACGCGGTCACGTTCTGATTCAGCACGCTAGCCAGCAGATCCGCGACCGCCGCCACCGGTTCGCCTGACCCGAGCACATAGCCGAAGAAACGCCCGTTCTGAGCCCGGGAGTGCTCGATTACGTCCCTCAGCCCGGCCAGAGCATCCGCGCCCAAGCCCTTCTCCGGGAGTGGCGTGTGAAAGAGTTGCTCGCTCTGCGCGCCAGTGGTAGGAGGGAACGTAAGTCGTGAATCTAAGTCGCCGAGATATTGGGCTGCGAGTTGGGTGACCTGTTCGGCGAGGTTGCGAAACTCATCCGGGGAGATCCCCAATGACTTCATGATCGGCGATTTTATACGCATGAGGAGCGGAGGTTGCAACTTTGCGGTTACCGGTCCGGGTGGCGCCGACAAGTTCCACAGATTGTCCGATTTTGCGTTTGACAAGCAGATGCGTCTTGGAGGACACTCTACTGCCAAGTTCCACGCGCCGCTTTCCAGCCAACCGACAACCATGAACTGATAACAATGATTCGACCTCTGGCCCTCTTTCGGCGAGCGCACTCCATGTCAGGTGACCCAGCGCCGATTCCGCCTTCTTCCGCTGATCGCCTCTCTGCCGGCGGGCCGCGTCTCCGCGGCCCCATTCAACTCGGGCTTTTGACCACGGACCTCGACGCGGAATCGGTTTTCGCCAAGCTGCAGCTGGCCATTGCCCGCAGCTCGGCGGAACGCGATGTGATCCTGGGAGCCATTGCCGAGGCCGCCCAGGCGCTCACCAACGCCAGTGGAGCAGCGTTGGCTATCCAGTGTGATGGCGCAATCATTTGTCGGGCGCGCAGCGGCGAAACTGCCCCGGACCTGGGTGCGCGGCTCAGCGTGGATTCAGGGATCTCTGGAGAATGCCTTCGTACTGGCCAGATCCTTCGTTGCGATGATACGGAGAAGGATGTCCTTGTGGATCCCGAGGTTTGCCGCTGGCTGGGACTGCGTTCCATTGCCGTGCTCCCATTGCGCGGGCGCTATGGGCCGACTGGAATACTGGAAGCATTCTCCACGCGTGCTTACGCCTTCGAGGACGAACACATGAGGTACCTGGTGCGTTTGGCGGCGCTGGCCGAAGCGGCGCAAGAGCGCGGTGTTCGTGGGGAAAAGCCAAGCGTCAAGCCGGTTGACCCTAAGGCTATCAAGGTTCAGGCGAGGGGAACGTTGTCCACGCCCGCCGCGGGTTCCGACAATTTGGTTCACGCCAAAGATGCGTTCGCCGGCCATGCGCGGCGGGCGTTCGCGGGAAGACAGAGATGGGCCGCGGGCGCTGGCATTCTGGGACTACTCCTGATTTCGGTTCTAGTCTGGCGGGAATGGCATGCACCGAGCAGCGAGGCCGCTCCTGGTAGTCAACCTGCGCAATCGGCTGCGACGGTACTGGTCTCGAAGCCGAGTCCGATTCGCAGCGGAGCTCGATCCAGTGGGCTTGAGGCGAGCGGCGGGGGGCAGCACAGTACCAGGATCGAAATCACCGACCTCAGCACGGACACGAACAATCCAGACTTGGCGATTCCCGATCGTTCTTCCTCCCCGGCGGAGAAACCGCCGGTTGCGACGGACGGTCGCGGCGGTCTCCGGCAACCATCGCAAATTCCCACGCCGGGGTCCGACACTGCGGCGATTGGAAGCCTGCCTGTCGCCTCAGCCGCGCCGTCTCAGTTGGGACTTCCGACTTCGCAAGACATTTCAGGAGCGGTGCTGCAATACAAGGTGCAACCGGTTTATCCCCAGGAAGCGCTTCTGCGGAAGATGCAAGGGCGAGTGGTTGTACAGGCGACCATAACCGAGGATGGCAAAGTCGAGGGTGTAACAGTAATGAGCGGCAACGCCATCCTGGCGCGAGCCGCAGCCGATGCCATACAGCAATGGCAATATCGCCCTGCCCTGCTCAACGGCAAACCTATCCGAACGCAAAAGCAAATCGCGGTCACTTTCGCGGCGCCGTAATTGACGGGGCAAGCCCGCAAGCTCGACCTACGAGAGGTTCAATGCGCGCTTCATGGTGCCGCGCTCTTTCTGAATTTTTTCCTGCAGCAGGGTGATGGCGTAGATCAACTGCTCCAGCGGGGCGGACAGCCGGGAACATAGACGTCCACCGGAATCACTTGATTGACGCTCTGCACCAGGGCGTAGTTCTGGAACACGCCGCCCGAAGTCGCGCATGCTCCCATGGAGATGACCCACTTGGGTTCCGGCATCTGCTCCCAAAGCTGGCGAATGACCGGCGCCATTTTGTTGGAGACACGCCCCGCAATGATGATCAGGTCGGATTGCCGCGGTGACGGGCGGAACACCTCGGCTCCGAAGCGGGCAATATCGAAGCGCGAAGCCCCCATGGACATCATCTCAATGGCGCAGCAGGCCAGGCCGAAGGTCATCGGCCAAATGGAATTCTTGCGCATCCAGTTGACCGCGGAATCCATCGTGGTGAGCACTACGCCTTCCGGGGTGGGATTCCCATAGGTAAGCTCTTTGACCACGCGCTTGCCGTTTTCAGTTGTGACGTAGGGGCCGAAGCTGAGATCGGACGACATATATTTATTCTAACCCACCTTGGAGCTATGATACCGACTAACCATGTTCGAGGATTTGTACGACGCCGTATCGAGGGCCTGGAGTTGGCGATGGCCGCTCGCCGAGGGCGAAGTAACCGAGGTGATACTTGAGCGTATCAGACATCGCGGCAACTCCAACTCGGACACAGTCCGGTTGGCAATTGCATACGAGTTTTCCGTGGGCAGCAACGGGCCATACACGGGGGAATCATTCTGGCGTCCATTGTTCCCTTCGATGAAGAGAATGCAAAACGCCAAGCGCAAGTTTCACCGGCATCAGCGGGTTACTGTGCGCTACCGTTCAGACGATCCCAGTGTGAACACGATGGACGGTCGCATATGGCAGGACCTCTGAGGTTGGCGCCGTGTGGGGATTGCTGTGACGGCTTGCTCCGTTCCGCCTCAAGGTTCTTTCGTAATTTCAATCTCGTTGCCCTCTATTGAGAATTGAATAATATAGTGACATTCTGGAGATCCTATGCTACTCTGCGGTCATGGGAAACCCGGCGGGAGTACGGCGAGACTTTGAGAAGTTGGAGGAGCGGCGGCGGTTGGGGGCTCGACTGTTGCGGCAAGGAGTACATCCGGCAGAGGTAGCGCGACAGGTGGGAGTGCATCGGCAGTCGGTGAGTCGGTGGGCGGCACAGCTGCAGCAAGGTGGAGTGCGAGCGCTGAAGAAGGCGGGACACGCTGGGCGCAGAGCCCGCTTACGGCCCGAGGATCTGCGGCGCATCGAGAAGGGACTGAAGCGCGGGCCGCAGGCCTTAGGGTACGAAACCAGCCTGTGGACTTCGTGGCGCGTGGCTCATCTGATCGAGCAGGAATGCGGGGTGAAGTATCACCCATCGCAAGCCTGGCGGATTCTGCGGCAACTGGGCTGGAGTTGCCAGCGTCCGGTAGGACGTGCGCTGGAACGCGACGAAGAGAAGATCCGTCGCTGGAAACGGGAGCGCTGGCCGGAGATTAAAAAAAAGCCCAAAAAGAGGGCCGCACCATCGTCTTCATCGACGAAAGCGGACTGAGCGAACGCCCGCACCGCTGTCGCACCTGGGCGCCGAAGGGACAGACGCCGGTGCTGCAATATCACTTCAACTGGAAGACGCTGTCGGCCATGGCGGGGGTGACGTGGTGGAACTTCTACTTCCGACTCTTTCCCGGGACCATTCGCAGCCCGCAGGTCATTGAGTTCCTGGAGCACTTGCTGCGCCACCTTCCGGGCAAGCTGCTGGTCGTCTGGGACGGACTAACCGGCCATCGCAGCCGCATGACCTGGGAGTTCATCCGCCAGCAGCGCGGGCGCTTGTGGGTGGAGTTTCTTCCCGGCTATGCGCCGGAACTGAATCCGGTCGAGTACCTGTGGTCGCACTGGAAGCAACACGAACTGCCCAACTTCTGCCCGCAGAACTTTGGCCAGTTAAGCCATTATGCCCGCAAGGCTCTGCGCCGCATGCGCAAGCGACCCACGTTGGTCATCGCCTTCTGGCGGCAGGCGGAACTGTTTCCTCTGTAACTATATTATGCAATGCTCAATAGGTCCCGGATCACGAAATAATGTGTCCCCTGGCGATCCTCTTCGATCGGCCCGACCCTGACGCCGCGAGAGATCAATTTTTCTCTTGCCCTTTCGACATTTGATGCGTACAGCATCAGAGTATTCCCGTCGGAGGCCCTGTCCCGAGGACCGAGGGTAATTGCCGTCATTTCTTTTTTCGAGAACGCCAGCGAAATGCAACCCTCTTCGTCTTCCATCGAGACCACCTCCTGGAGGCCCAACTTTTCGACGTACCAGGCGGAAGCAGCGGTTACGTCGAGAACGCCGATGTACATTGAGTCGGCAATGCGCAAGAGAGACATGTCAGCACTTACCGTCGATACATTACGTCAGTGAGTTCATAGCCTACGGATTCAGCACGATCTTCCCAAACATCTGGCTCTTCTCCATGTATTCGTGGGCCGCGCGCGTTTCCTGCAGAAGAAAGACGCGGTCCACGACTGCTTTCAGCCGTCCCGCGAAGACATGATCCAGCACGGCGTACAGCTCTCCCATCGTTCCCATGTAAGAACCGAGGAAAGAAAGCTCGCGCGAAAAGAGAAAACGCAAGTCGAATGCGGCGTTGAAGCCAGTGGTCGCACCGCACGTGACAATCGTCCCTCCCGGCTTAAGCGACTTCATACTCTCTTCCCAAGTGGCCGTGCCCACGTGCTCTACCACAATGTCTACTCCTTCTTTGTCGGTAATCTTTCTGACTTCTTGCGAGATTTTCTGTTGATAGTGGTTAATGCCGTAATCGGCGCCCAGCGCGAAGGCCCTTTCCAGCTTCTTCTCGTCTCCTGCGGTCGTGATTACGCGCGCACGAAACAGCTTGGCAATCTGAATGGCGGCGATGCCGACGCCGGAACCGGCGCCCAGAACTAACACGGTCTGACCGACACGAATTCCGGCCCGACCTACGAGCATGTGCCAAGCCGTCAGGAAAACCAGCGGCACGCTGGCCGCTTGATTGAAGTCGAGACGGTCGGGAATGGGGATCACATTTACCGCCGGCACCGCGATCAATTCACAGTTCCCACCGTCGACGGCATTGCCGAGCGCGGTGAATTCGCGGCACTGATTCTGCACTCCGGCGACGCACTTTGCGCAGCGATTGCAGAAATGCATCGGCGCCAGCAGCACGCGCTGTCCGGCTGTGAATCCGGTGATGTATTCGCCGACTTCAACAATCTCACCTGCAATGTCGCTGCCCAGGATGTGCGGCAAGTTCACACCGGGGAGCCCTTTGCGCACCCAGATATCGAGATGATTCAGCGCGCAGGCTTTGACCCGTACTAAAACCTGATCCTTGCGTGGCTTGGGATCGGGTACGTCTTCGTAGCGAAGAACTTCCGGACCGCCGAATTCGTGGATGCGAACGGCTTTCATGAAGTCTTTCCTGCCGCCTGCGAAAGCTCAACCACAATTCCTCGCCTAAAGTATTCTGATCCAGCGTCAAGCTTCCGGTTCGGGTCTGGCCGCGTCGGCGGACTCTGTTGCTTGCCGCACAAGAAAATCAGCCGGTTCACCCTTATAAACCTGAATAGTGCTCACATCTTCAAAGTTCACAAGAAGCCCGTTGCAATCCAATTGGCTGAACGAATCGGAGGGATTCTGCCTGAAGTAAACATCTTCTAGGTAGAAATCCTTGCTTTTCACGGAGTCATCAAGAATTCCGTAACTCCTTAGTCTTCCCGTATAGACTCCGGTGCCGTTCTTCATTTCCACTTGCAGAAATACCATTGTCGCGGCACTCTCTTGTTTCAGCACAAAGTACCATACTGGGTCTTCTTGCAGGAACCCCGGTATGCCAAGTCTTGCGAGCAATCGTTTCGAAAATGCCTTGCGCACTATCCAACTCCGGATCGGCTGTTTGATAATTGACCACCCCTGAATGAACCCGAACCAATAGCCGACTACCTAAGGACAGAACTAGGTAGGCGAAAACAAGGGCCCGATAAGTCCAGAGAAACTTGGAAAGAGTTCCGTAGTAGAAAGTGTTTACGAGGGCAGCAAAGTACGGTTTTTCGAAGGCCGAGAAGTACAGCCTAAGGATAACGACCAAGAAAACATGAACCCAGACACCAGCAAGCACGAACTCGCCGACCTCCGCCACTGGCGAGACGGGTTTAAGTGACCGAGGGGCGAGGGAGTACCGCGCCCGCTGTGCGAGAAAGCCTGGCAGGATAAAACCCAGAAAGATGAGAAACCCCGTTACGTCGAATTGCATTCGCTATTTCTTCGGCGTGGAGGAATTGCTAGCTGCCGGAGTTTTTCCCGATGGCCCGGGCCGCGAGTTGCCGTTTCGCAGGAACGGATTCTTAACGCGGGGATCGTTATTGAAGACATTAATCGACTTGCCCAGATCCGGCATTTGGTCGTTGGTCATTACTTTGATAGTCCCAACTCGCTCGTGCTTCTCACCGGTCAACACCTCTGTCGGCGACCTCTGCTGAGACATTTCTCCCTCCGTATCTCTAATGATACTCCCCGAGGTCAAGAAACGGCGACTCGACGTTACCTCGGCGTTGACTTAACCCCGTGGGAATGCCAATAATCGAGTTTGGGCATGGACATCTACGAGGAAATCGTCAAGCTACGCCAGGAGGGCCGCCGGGGCGCGGTGGCCACCATCGTGAACGTCCGCGGATCAATCCCCTCGTTCGAGACTGCCAAAATGTTGGTGCGCGACGACGGCTCCATCGCAGGCACGATTGGCGGAGGATGCGTCGAGGCCGAGGTGTGGCAGGCCGCCCGCGAAGTGATGGAAACCGAGAAGCCCCGCAGCCTGACCTTCAACCTGAATCAGGATCCCAAGTACGATACCGGCCTGGTCTGCGGCGGAACCTTGGATATTTTCATCGAGCCGGTGCTCCCTCCAGCATTACTTTATATTTTCGGCGCAGGTCACGTTTCTGTAAATCTTTACCGAGTTGCCAGAAGTGCTGGATTTGACGTGACCGTGGTCGACGACCGCGAAGCTTACGCCAACCGCGAGCGCTTCCCAGACGCTCAGGAAGTACTGGCCGTGGACTTCGACCAAGCCATGGCGCAGCTCTTGCCGAAGGAGTCGTCGTACATCGTCATCGTCACTCGCGGCCACCGCGACGACATGCGCGTGCTGCGCTGGGCGGTGCAGACGCAGGCGCGGTATGTCGGGATGATTGGATCCAAGCGAAAGACGATCACGATTTTTCGCGAGCTAGTCAAGGAAGGTCTCGCGCCGGAGTTGTTCGACCGCGTTCACGCTCCGGTCGGTCTGGATATTGGGGCGATCACACCGGAAGAGATCGCCGTGGCCATCACGGCTGAACTGATCGCGGTCCGCCGTCGTGCCGAACGGGCGCTGCCGCACATGAGCTGGTTTAGGTCGCACCAAGCCAGCGCCGAGTCCGTGCCTGCGGCGGGGCCAAGTGTCTCCCTCGAAGAAACTGAAAGAAAGCCTTGATCGCGGAAGAAATAAGTGTGCTCACTAATCTGCGTTCTCTGCGCCGTTTACGGTTAAACTGTTCTGACTCCACACTGACTTCCCCTTGTCTTTCTGCTATCTTCCACTCATGACCCGAGCGCCCAGCTTGTGTGCTGTGATCCTTGCCGCCGGCGAGTCCACGCGCATGGGAACCGACAAAGCGCTGCTGCCGTGGCCACCAGCGGCGCCTGGGGCTCCACTTACCAGGCAAACTTTCCTCTCCGCTGCCATCCAGTCTCTCAGCCCGTTCAGCGAGATGGTGATCGTGGTTGCAGGAAAGAATGAGCCCGCTCTAGCTCCGATTGTTTACGCCAATGGCGCATCCCTGGTGGGCAATCCGGCACCCGAGCGCGGGCAGTTCAGCTCGCTTCAAGTCGGCCTGCAGGAAGTCCTGAACCACGGACGCGATGCTGCCATCCTCACTCTGGTCGATCGGCCCCCGGCGAACTCCGCAACGCTGCAGGCGCTGTGTAGCGCGTTTGCAACGGCTGCGATGGGCAAATGGGCGGTTGTGCCTGAATACCACGGCCGACACGGGCATCCCATCCTGGTGGACCGCAATATGATCGAAGCATTCCTGAAAGCTCCGGTGACGGCATCGGCGCGGGATTTGGAGCACCAGAATCGGCAACACATCGAATATGTCGCCGTGGACGATCCGTTTGTTACCTTGAACGTGGACACGCCAGAGGAGTATGCGGCGCTAATTTCAACTTCACCACTGCAGAAGTAATCTCTTGGGAATGGATCGCGACCAGTGACCGCCAGCAAGACTAATCAATCTGCTGAGTTCATCGATTCCGTGCTGCGCCTTCACCCCCAGTTCGCCGTTTTCGACTGCGACGGCACCTTGTGGGCGGGCGACGCCGGCGAGGGATTCTTCGTGTGGGAACTGAAACAGGGCGTGGTTTCGGATGAAATCAGGCGCTGGGCGCTTCCGCGCTATGCCGATTATAAAGCCGGCAAGGTCAGTGAGGACGATATGTGCGGTGAGATGGTGACCATGCACCACGGGCTGACCGAAGCCGAAGTGCAGCGAGTCGCGAATCGGTTCTTCAATGAGAACTTCGCCACCCAGATCTTCCCCGAGATGCGCGAACTGGTGCGCCGGTTACAGAATTCAGGTTGCGATGTCTGGGCCGTCTCTTCCACCAACGAGTGGGTGATCCGGGCAGGAATGAAGCACTTTGACATTGCCGAGGATCGAATCCTTGCCGCTTACGCCCAAGTAAGAGATCGCCGCATTACCGACTGTCTTGTACGGGTTCCCACGGGCGAAGGCAAACCGCAGGCGATCCGGGGCGTCGTCCGCAAAGATCCGGACGCGGCGTTCGGTAATTCGCGTTGGGATCGAGAGATGCTTGCCATGGCGCGGCATGCGTTCGCGGTGAATCCGAATCCTGATCTGGAGAAGACGGCCTGCGATCGCGGCTGGACGGTTTATTGGCCGGATCGTGTTAGCCGAGGATAAGAATGGTTATCCTGAGCGGAGCCCGCCCTGAGCCAAGCCGAGGGGATCCCTCTACCCCATTCGTCCCGAGCAATGTCGGAGGGTATTCTTCCGACACGACGCAAGCACGCAGGCACTGTACTGTACCGGCATGGTAGGGGTCCTTCGACTGCGGCACGCTTCGCGTTGCGAAGCAGTCCCTGCGCTCAGAATGACAAAAAGGGCGGGAGCGATCCGCGCTCATCAGTGAGAATCCGTGGCTAGATTTTGATTTCTTTCAAAATCTGCTGCAGCGCATCCATTGCCAGATGGCCGGCATGAGCAGAAGCATCCGGCAAACCTCCGACAGCTCCCACCAGTTCTTCCCGGCGCAATCGGCGGGCCTGCTCCAGCGTTCTTCCCTGCACCAACTCTGTAAGAGCGGAACCGCAAGCCATGGCGGCAACGCAACCCTTCGCCCGAAACCGAATCTCGGCGATGCGGCCGTTTGTGATCTTCATGGTCAATTGCAAGATATCGCCGCACCCAGGATTTTCGACTTGCGCCGCAGCGTCCGGGTCGGTGACTTCACCAGGGTTACGCGGGTGTTCGAAGTGGTCGAGTACCTGGGCAGAATACATTCAGAGAATTGTAACTTGCTCGCGGACTGAGACCCAGCAAACCGAGACGCAACTGGCTATGTCTCTACAGGACCAGTGAAGCGCATCGTAATTCGAAACCCGTGTACCATGAGAGCCGACCATGCCTTCCGATCACACCCCGCGCCGCGTCGTCTCGTTGCAGCCGAGCGCGACCGTGATTCTTGCGGCTGTCGGCGAGTTGGACCGCATCATCGCCTGTACGAAGTACTGCGCGGACGTCTGCCCCGAGGTCCGCCAGCGTGGGGTGACCATCGTGGCTGATTCCTGGACCGCTAGCACCGGCGAGATCCGTGCTGTCCGGCCTGACCTGGTCATCGCCGCTGTTCCGTATCAGGAGAAGGCAGTAACGGAAATCCTGAAGGCTGGTGCGCGTTTTCTTGGCTTGGCGCCAAGGACATTGGCCGACATCTACACTGACATTGCCACCATTGCTGGAGTCGTGGGTGCATCGCATCGCGGGGAGCAGGTGATCGCCGAAATGCAACAGGAAATTGACGCCATGCGCCGGAAAACAGATGGCAGAACACGTCCGCGGGTTTTCTGTGAAGAATGGGGCAAGCCGCTGATCGCATCGCAGCCGTGGGTGGCCGAAATGGTTGATGCGGCCGGCGGCCTGTTCGTGGGAACCCCAGGTGCGACAACCTCTGCCGAGGCGGTTGTGTCGGAGGACCCAGATGTAATCGTGGCAGCGTGGTGCGGAGCCGGCGAACGGGTTCCACTGGAAAAAATCGTGCGCGATCGTGCCTGGGATCGAATGGAAGCCGCCAAAGCAGGCCGCGTTTATTGCATTCGTGACGAATTCCTGAATACTCCGGCGCCCACTCTCATTCACGGCTTGCGCGCCTTGGCCGCCGCCATTCATCCTTCCGATTTTCCACCACCTGCCGGTCTAAAATGCATTACCAGCGTACCTGTGCAGGGACAGCGAAGTTTGGGTTAAGATTCCTTCACAATGCCCGCCGCTTCAAGAGCTGAAGAGGTAAGAAAGGAACTGGAGCAACTGGTGCTGGGAGGCAAGTCCGCGCCGGATTTCATGTCCCAGGTCGTGAAGCTGCTCCACGAACGCATGCTGAAGTACAACTGGGTGGGCTTTTATATGCTGGAGACAACGCAATCCGGGGAACCACCGATGCTGGTCCTGGGCGCGTTTGAAGGGGCGATGACCCCGCATACGCGCATCCCCTTGCATCAGGGCATCTGCGGAGCGGCGGCTTCCAGCGGCAAAACTGTCATCGTGGATGATGTCAGCAAGGATCCCCGGTATCTGGCCTGCTCCCTTGAAACCAAGTCGGAGATCGTGGTTCCGGTGTTCGTCCGCGGCAAAGTTGTGGGCGAACTGGATATTGACAGCCACTTCCACGCTGCCTTCAAGGACGAAGACCGCGAGTTGGTTGAGTACTGCGCCGAGTTGGTTGGAAAACGCATGGAAGACTCCCAGGCATGACAGTCGAAATCGCCGCAAACCAGTTTCGGAACTAATGCGAATTAGTTCGATGCAGGCCGCAACAGCATTGCCTCCGGAGTGTCGGCCCACCGATGAAGCAAGTCGTCGCAGCGTTGATCTTCAAAGATGGCAGGGTGCTTGTGTGCCAGCGCACTCGCCATCAGACCATGCCCCTGAAGTGGGAATTCCCCGGCGGCAAGATCGAGGAAGGCGAACAGCCGCGCGACGCACTGCGACGCGAACTGGAAGAAGAACTGGGCATCGAGGCCAAAATCGGCGAGGAGGTGGCTCGCATTCGCCATGAGTACCCGAACGGTAGTCTGGTGGAATTGCGTTTCTACGTAGTGCGTGAGTACCGCAGAGAGATTGAGAACCGAATTTTTCGCGACGTACGTTGGGCATCGCCGAAAGAGCTGCCAGACTACGATTTTCTGGAGGCGGACCACGAACTGGTGCAGGACTTGGCGAAGGGAGAGATTCTGTAGCCCCGGTGCCTGCGATCCGCGATCCCGCTTCCATCACTGAGAGCTGCTGTCGCGGCGTTTCAGCTTAGGATGGTCATCCTCGTCACTGGACGTGCCGTTGTCGCTGGCGCCATGCGAGGCGCGCCGCAAGACGGGGCCCTTGTCGTGACCGCTGTCAATCTTGTGGCGATTTTCCAGTTGGGCAAGTCTCGCTTTCACATCCTCAAACTCGGAGGTGTCGATCTTGTACTCAGCCTCCGGCGGCAACAACGTATTGATCTCCTGCTGCGTCTTCTCGATGCGGTCAGGGGTCTGGGGATGCGTGTCAAAGGCTTTTGCCAGCGTGCCGGGCTTCTCCTTCTCCAGCGCCTTCACTTTCTCAAAAAATGCGGTCAAGGCCTGGGGATCGTAACCGGCCTTGTACATATACTCAATCCCAAGGAAATCCGCCTCCGACTCGAAACCGCGTGAGAACTTCAGGAACCCGATGGGCAGCGCCAGTCCCGCCAGGCTTTGAGCCGCGTATCCGATTCCGCCGCCGACAAAAATCAAAGGGATGGAAGCCAGGTTCATCAGTTGTCCGCGAGTATTCTGCCGGGCCAGATGACAGGCCGCCACGTGCGCGATTTCGTGCGACATGACGCCGGCCAATTCGGCTTCGTTGTCAGCGGCCAGGATCAGTCCGGAATCCACGTAGAAAAAACCGCCGGGCAGCGCAAAGGCGTTAATGTCGTCGGTGTCCACAACCTTGATTGTGAAAGGCACCAGCGCATCCGAGTTCCGCACCAGATTTTGTCCGAGACGGTTGACGTACTCGGTGACGACGGGGTCGGCCACCAACTTGGTGGTGGATTCCACCTGCTGGGCATACTGCCGGCCCATTTCAATCTGCTTTTCCAGGCTGTACCAATTGCCCAGTCCGCGATCGCAACCTACTTTCCGGTTGCCGATCGCGTCAATATCACGGAGGCTCCCGTCGTGGTAGGTTTTAACCGGCTTCGGCGCGGGGGCGGCCACGGCGGGAGGGGCTGATGCGGCTGAGTTGGGCGCAGCACTATCCTCGGCTGTCGCCAACATGCTGGGGAGGAGCAAGATACCAAAGGCGAGAATGGCAAAACGACGCAACATAACCCCACCGGCCAACTGAGCTAATCATTACACAGTTCGAGGCCGATGGCTCGACAAAAGTTTCCCGAACCCCCAAAAAGACCGCCGGGAACCGGTTTTCGGGCTTCGCTAAGCCCTTCCCCGGGCAGGACTTCGCAGCTCTCAAGGCTTGAGTGCCTTAGCCTCCCCCGGGCGCAGGGTCCAGATGTAGGCCATACTGAGCAGGGTCATGATCACCGTGGTGGCCCACGCGATCGCGTTGTAGAGCCGGGAATTGACGTACTCGCCCATCAGGTCTTTCTTGTTGACCAGCAGCAGCATGAAGATCAGACGGGCGGAATCGCGATTCCATTCATCACCTGGGAGAGGATCGATGATTTTCACCAGCGGCAGATCGGGAAACAGAATCACACCCGCGCCGGCGACGATCAGGACCGTGTAAAGCCAGTAAAACACCGGGGCTTCGCTGAATTTTTTCCCTACCCCGGACTCGAACCCCAGGCCTTCGCAAACGGTGTAGGCGGTCGAGAGCGGGAGAATCGACGCGGCAAACAGCGAAGCGTTGAACAGTCCCATGGCAAACAGGATGTAAGCGTAATCTCCGGCCAGAGGCCGCAGCGCCTGGGCGGCGTCTTTGGCGTCGGAAATGTTGTGGATAGCCATGCACGTACAGAGTGGCGGCGCAGGCCACGATGATGAACCAGGCCACGATGTCGGTAAAAATGCAGCCCGAGATCACGTCGAGCTGGGAAGCTCTGTACTGCCGCTTGGTAACGCCTTTTTCCACAATCGAAGACTGCAGGTAGAACTGCATCCAGGGCGCGATGGTGGTGCCCACCACGCCGATCGCCATGTAGAGATAGCCGGGCAGGAAAAAAGCGGCCTTGGGCGGAGGCTTGCACAGTTAGCACCAGCGCCTCTATCCAGGCCGGTTTGCGCGAAAAAACCGGCGAAAATGTAGGTAACGTAGAAAAAAGAAGCGACGAGAAAGACCTTCTCCACGCTCTTGTACTGGCCCTTGACCACGATCAGCCACACGATCACCGCGCAGACCGGCACCGTGATGTATTTGGAAAGGCCGAAGAGCTCCAGGCTACCGGCGATGCCGGCAAATTCGCCGACCACGTTGCCGAAGTTGATGATCAGAATTCCGATCATCATGAAAAAGGTGATGCGAAAGCCCGAATTCCTCGCGAATCAGGTCGCTCAATCCCTTGCCGGTGACCGCGCCCATGCGAGCGGAGATTTCCTGCACCACGATCAGCGCGATGGTGACCGGGATCAGGGTCCACAGCAGCAAGTGCCCGAACTGCGCGCCGGCAGCCGAGTAGGTGTAGATGCCGTTGGCATCGTTGTCGACGTTCGCGGTAATAAAGCCCGGACCGACCACGGCGAAGAAGAGCAGGATCCGGGTCTTCCAGCTTCTCAGGAATTTCATGGGCACAATTCGCCGACATAAATGGCAAGAATGGCAAGACGATCAAACAGGATAAACGCAGAGAAGGAATCTGAACAGGAGGAAAAGTACAATAGGCACGGATTGGGGTGATTCCGCCGGCAACGGCGCTACAACAAATCAGGAGTGCGAACCCATGAGACGAAATACCTTCGCATTGCGGCTGCAACCCTCTTTACTCGACGAGTTGCGCAAGGCTGCCGAGGCGGAAGGCGTAGCTCTCAACCAGCTCATCAACATCGCGGTGGCGGAAAAGGTCTCTGCCTTGCGCACCGAAGATTATTTCCGGGAAAGAGGTTGTCGCGCCGATCGAGGCGAGACCCTGCGGATTCTCGAACGCGCCGGAAGAGGAGATCCCACGCTGAAGGGCGATGAGCTTCCAGCGGAATGGCAGAAGAAGCCAGGCCGGAAAGCCGTGAACGAGAGGGATTCGCTCGGCAAGCGAGGGCAAAAGAAGAAGGCCGCCGCTAAGTAACGCCGGCAGATGATTCCGCAGCCTCAAATCCCGCAGCCACCAGGTCCGGCAAGCTGAAGACCCGCTGCCCGGCGATGCCGCCAATTTCAGTTTCCCCACTGCTTTCGAGGTTCTTTCGGATGGCAGAGATTTGAGGTTCCGCGAGATGCAGGGCTTCCATTGCCTTCATGAATCCGGAGATCTTGAGACCCTTGGTCGTCAGTCACTCTCCCTGGTTGTCCCATGGACGTGCGCGCATTCTATAAGTACCGTTGCTCTCCGCCTGAGCTCGGACTAAATACTGCCGGTCCTCGTAGTCCCCAAAACGGTCAATGATGACGGCGCCTCCGTCGGGAAAAACTGCCTGAATCTGAAGGACGCCTCCCATGGCGTGAACATAGTTGCGCAGCGTGCTGAGATACATGTCTGCGCGTTGCTCGATGCGCGAGATCGAGCTTTGGGGCACGGCCAGCAGTTCGGCCATGTCGCTCTGTGTGGCTTGTTTGGCGCTGCGCAGTTCTTCCAGAGCCATCCGCTGCAGCTCTTCGCGCACCCGCCGACGGTTGTCCGCAACGCTCGCAGGATCCATTCTTGCCTGAAGGTCTTTATAATTCCGCGCCATAGGTTACTTCGTCTCCTTGCTCGCTAATTCGTCCCCAACTCTCCCAAGTGCTGGTCGTAGATCTCATCGGCGCGCGGTACGTATTCTTCGTACCAACGATTGTTGCCGGTCTTATCGCCGCCAATCAGCAGAATCGCTGCGCGGCGGGGATCAAATGCGTAAAGGACGCGATAGGGTCTTCCCTCGTGTTGAATTCGAAGTTCGCGCATGTGTGGATGCCGCGACATCCCAACGCCGGAAGAGTGGGGCATTCTTAGCGTGGGCCCGACTTCCTGCAACAGGCTTACAGTGAAGTCAACACTCTTTTGCTCGGCAGGGTTAAGGCCCTCCCACCAGAGTCCGAATTCATCGGAGAATTCGACTTCCCACGCCACATCTATAATATGTCATAGACGGCATTATGCTGTCAAGGGCATATCACTGCGCGGAAGTTTGATCTGCTTCCTGCGTTGCTGTGCTCCAGGGCGACAGCCCTATAGCTTGGCCCGCAGCACGCTGATCACATCGTCTGAGGTGATGACCCCGGTCAGCTTTTTCGCATCGTCTACTACGGGCAGAGTGAGCAGGTTGTACTTATCGAACAGTTCAGCCACGACTTTGTCATCGGCACCGGCAGGGCAGGAGATCAGTGGCTCCTGGGTAAGCGAGAGCAAGGGCGTGTCGGACGAAGCCAGCACCAGTTTCGCCAGGGGCACGGCGCCCGCCAGCGTGCCGTGCGAGTCCACCAGATAAATCGTGCTCACGGTTTCGATGCCGCCTTCGAAGTGGCGCAAAGCCTCCACCGCGTCGTGGGCCGTTGCGCTCAAGCCCAGCGCCAGGTACTCGGTGTTCATGCGGCCGGCAGCCGTGTCCTCTTTGAACTCCAGCAAGCCGGACACCTCCTCGCGCTCCTCTGGGGCCATCTCTTGCAGGATTTCCGAGCTGCGCTCTTCGGGAAGATCGGCCAGCAGGTCGGCGGCGGCGTCCGGATCCATTTCCTCCACAATGTCGGCTGCGCGGTCGGAGTCGAGCGACTCGACAATTGCCTTTTGCACCTTCGGTTCGATCTCTTCCAGAGCCTCCGCCGCGACGTCCTCGTCCAGCGTCTCAAACACTGCTTCGCGCTCGTCGGGAGCGAGATCTTCCACGATGTCGGCAATGTCGGCGGGATGCAGGCGGGCCAGGCGCTCGTGAGAGATCTTCAGCTTGACTCGCCGGGCGGGGTCAGTTTCGATCAGGTCGACAAACTCCCAGGGAATGGTGCGCGGAGGAATCTGGCGCAGCAGCGCCCGCAATGCCGCCAACGGGACTACGCCCTTGAGCAAGCGGCGGATCGCGCCCCGGGCGCCAACATCCACTGATCCGACTTTGAGCACGGGATGCTGGTTGCTGATCTCCTCGTGTAAATCAACGTCGTTGACACGAACCACTTTACGTCCGTTGATGTCAATGATCTGCTGGTCGAGCAGATCCCGAGCCAGCAGAAACAGGCCTTCCCCTCCGTTCGACGGCGCCCAGGTTGAAGCCGATGTTGCGGCGCGAAAACCGCCATTGATGGATGTGACTGCAGTGAACGGCAATATGCGGTCGCCGGATTTGGTCCGGACAATAAGCACGGCAACCCGGGCGCGGTCCTCCTGCGGAGCCAATGCCATTTCGTGCACGCGCCCGCAGCGGCTTCCTGGCGTATCGAATACGGGCAAGCCCAGCAACTCGGTAAGCGCGAGCGTGGTCATTGGTTCGCTCTGAGAATACTCAACTATGATTGCGGAATCCAGAAGGGATTATCGGCAATAACAGAAAAAGGCTTCAGCGGCGGGTCAGATCCGGCCAATAAAACGAGCGCTGACAAATCTACGTCTTTCCGATTGCAAAAAAGGGCACGCGTTATATCCGCATTCTGCTCGAAACCGGTCGCCCGATCTCGCCGATCTCGGCCAGGAACGGACCGCCTGATCCGCAATTGTTTGCATCTTGACTGCCCGCACCCGGCGAAGGATAATCTGGTGTTGTCGCGCCACTCCCCCACTGCAGCTCAATCCCGAGGAGTATCAGTCATGATCACGCAGGAACCCAAAGCGCACAAGATTAATCTCGCTTTCGTCCGAACTGCGGCGGCGATGTCGGCTGTTGTCGTCTTTGCATTTTGTATGACAAGTTGGGCGGCTTCGGAGAAGGTTTTGTACAGGTTTCACGGCAAGGACGGGTGGGTGCCGAACAGCGTGATGCTAGGCCCCGAAGGCGCACTGTACGGCACAACGACGGGCGGCGGGGCGAACGGCTGTCTCCTCTGCGGCGGCGTAGTTTTCCGGCTGACCCAAGGCAAGGATGGCAAGTGGCGCGAGACGGTGCTGCACAGTTTTGGCAACAGCGGCGACGGCAACAGTCCCACTGGTTTGGTGGCTGATAAGGCTGGAAACTTGTACGGCACGACGGTGTACGGAGGCTCGAACGGATGCTCAGGTTTGGGCTGCGGCGTGGCCTTTGAATTAGTCCGAGGGACCGGGGGCAAGTGGACTTACAAGATCCTGTACTTGTTCGATGTTACCAATGGAGCCGAGCCCTATGGAGGCTTGATCTTCGACTCGCAGGGCAACTTGTACGGCGCGACTTCGATTGGCGGCAATACCTCGGCGTGCGGCCCCCCCGCTGGTTGCGGGGTGGTGTTTAAGCTCAGTTCCGACGGCAAGGGGAATTGGACGGAGACGGTACTATATTCTTTCTCGGGTAAGGACGGCGCCTTTCCTTATGCGCCTTTGACATTAGACGCGGTCGGGAACTTCTACGGGACGACCCAGTGGGGCGGTGCTTTCGACGCGGGTACGGTCTTCGAGCTGGCGCCCGGGAAGAACGGCGAGTGGAGCGAAGAGGTGCTGCACTCCTTCAGCAGCGAGACCAAAGACGGTGGCCAGCCGACCTACGGAGTGATCTTCGACACCTCCGGTAATTTGTACGGGACTACACCGTTCGGCGGAACAGTTGGCCAGCAGGGCTGGGGTACAGCGTTCAGGCTCACGCCGGTCGGTGGCGGCAAATGGAAGGAAACCATCCTGCGCTCCTTCGATGAAAACAAGTCCGTGGGTGGACTCGTCCGCTCCCAATTGGTTCTGGATAAGGAAGGCGATTTGTATGGTACCGCGGAACTGGGAGGTGGCTATACTTCCTGCCCGTACGGTGGCGGCATTGGCTGCGGCGTGGTTTTCAGGTTGGTGCGTAAAGCCAGGGGCAAATGGGGCGAGACCGTACTACATTCCTTTGGCAGAGCGAACGATGGGGCATTTCCGGTGGGCGGCCTCTCACGCGATTGGCCGGCCATCTTTTCGGCCAAGCTTACGAAGGCGGTTATCTGGGCGGCCCCTGCGGGCAGGGCGGTTGCGGCGTGGTCTTTGAGATTACGCCTTAGCCGTACGACTCCTAGCTGTGGATATCTTGGCCGTTTCAAAGCAGCGACTTGGGCGTACAAATGCTGCTAAGCCGAAAGCCTCCTTGAGGAGCTTCCACTTCGTGATATCGTTCTTTCCTCGGCGGGACTTGCCGCCTGCTTCTCCCCTCTGGAGGTAATCTGCGTGCAAACCGTTAAGCGATTATCTGCGTCCCCTCTGTTCATCGGACTGTTTTCGATGTTGGTCTTCGCGGCCTCGGCTTGGGCGGGAAGCGAAAAGGTTCTATACCAGTTCAAGAGCCCGCGGGATGGCCAGTTCTTATTAAACGGCGTGCTGCTTCTGAACGGCAGGATTTACGGTGTCACTTATCAAGGCGGCTCGGCGCGATCGGGCACGGTCTCCGTATCTCAAGATCGGTCTGAACCCTATCTTGTTGGAACCGTAAGCCAGCCAGGTGCGTACGCTGAGCTAGTTTCCGTTTTAGCGCGGCCTTCGGGCCGCGCTTTTTCGTTTCTCAATTCGCCTCGAATCGCGTTTCTTGCTGACATTGCGAAATTCGGTGGCGAGTTCCTCGGAAGCCGATAAATCTCGCACGCGGCTGTAACACGTCGCGATTGAAGTCAGAAGAGATTATCAGGGGTGGGACGAAAAGAGTTGAGGAGACGCCCCGCCTTACCCTCCACCTTACCCTCCGCGTTGACATTTGTGCGCGAGAACGGCGAAACTAGCCATTTCGCTAACTGGGAGCATGGTTGGCGGATGTTCCGGGCCGACAAGCTTGTTCATGAACTTTTTGCCATGACCGAACTCCGGGTCTCCTACACGCTGGATTCGACGCTGGAGACCGTCGACCATGCCGAACAAGCCGCCAGCCGGATCGCCGCCGAAGCCGGATTCGACGAGGATGAGATCATGCAAATCTCCATGGCGGTGCGCGAAGCCGCCGTGAACGCCGTACTGCATGGCAATGCTTACGATCCGAGCAAGAAGGTAAGATTAGAGTTCGACAGGACCGGCCATGACCTGGTAATCACGATTCGCGATCAGGGTCAAGGGTTGGACCTGGTCAAGATTCCTGATCCCCTGGCGCCGGAGAATCTTTTAAAAACTTCGGGCCGGGGAATTTTTCTCATCCGCTCGTTCATGGACGAGGTGGAAATTCACCCCTCCCAAACGGGTACCGAAATCAAACTTGTTAAACACGTCCGCGGATCATCCGACGGCGGTAAGGAGGCTTCCCAGTGACCATGAAGACCAGTACTCGTCAGATAGACGGTGTAACCATCGTGGATTGCAGCGGCCGCATCACGCTGGGTGAAGGCAGTGTGATTCTGAGGGATACGGTGCGCGATCTGCTCTCCAAGGGACAGAAGAAGATTCTGCTCAACCTGGGCGAGGTTACCTACATTGACAGCTCGGGCATTGGCGAGCTGGTCAGCGCCTTCACCACCGTGCGCAACCAGGGCGGCGATCTCAAACTGCTGAACCTGACCAAGAAGGTGCACGACTTACTGCAGATCACCAAGCTCTACACCGTCTTTGACGTGAAAGACGACGAGGCGGCAGGGGTCAAGGCATTCAAGTAACGCTTGTGCTGTTTTCTTTTGGCGACGAGGGCCGTCCCCACTGAGACCGGCCCTTCCCGCGCCTTTTTCTGTTTCGGGAAACTTCTGACTTTTTTCACTCCCTGCCGGGCTCGCGCGAGCCCCGCCAGCCGTACACTGATCGCAGGACGCGGCTCCACGAGACGGTCGAAAAAACTAAAGTCTTGTCATTCCGAGGAGCATAGCGATGAGGAATCTGCACTTTTTGACGGTGCAGAACTGCAGTTCCCTCGCTTCGCTCGGGATGACAACAAGTGAATGGTCGCAGGAGTCCTTGCTGTGCGATTGCTCGCCACACTTTTGTCGCTCACACTGGCCCTGCTCTTCCCTGCTCCTTCAATTGCCGACTGCATTCCCATCACGGAGGCCCGCCAGCATGTTGGCGAAGACCAATGCGTGACCGGCAAGGTCATCCGGGTCGAGCACGGCAGTCGGGGCGTCACCTTTTTCGATTTCTGCGAGGATTTCCGGGTCTGTCCGTTCACGGTAGTGGTCTTTCCGCACGATCTGAAAGCTATTGGTGATGTGCGCCAGTTGCAGAACCGGGTGATCGAGGTTCATGGCCCGGTGAAGGAATATGACGGGCGAGCGGAAATCGTGCTTCAACAATTGCGGCAACTCAGTGGCGAGGCGGCGCGGATTCCGGCTTTGCCCAAGAACTACGACGTCGAGAATAAAGGCCACTACAGCGCAGGAAAATTCAGCCTGCCCAAGCCCGCGTACAAGACCTCACCCAAGCGGCAAACGGCGAAGTTGCCGATTGAAATTCCCAACGACTCGGAGTCAGTTGAAACTGTCGGCCCACCTCAATAGTCTGGCTCGGCTGATCTTCTCTGTGAATTCTGCGAATCTTTCTCTGCGAGTTCTGCGGTTTAGACTCCCCTCTCAGTGACCCGTACGCGGGTGTGCAAACCCGGCGATCCCCTACACCATTCCCTTCCTTAACTCCTCGAGCGGGTAAAACGTTCCTCGCCAAACCACGCCGCCTCGGGCCAAAGTCAGTGTCATCGAGCGCAGCATGATGTAAACGAACAGAATCGTGCTGATGGGGTGAAGAAAAAAGTAATACGGTGGAATAGGCGATTCCCACGACATTCCCACGTAAATCGCGAACATAGATGCGAGCGCGATGGCGTACGGCAGCCGCGCCCATCCATGTGCCAGCCAGATTCCCAGGAATGGCATCAGGTTCAGAAATGCCAGCGCAAAAGCTGACGCCAGAGCCCGCAGCCATTGAAACGACATGATGGCGAAGAAATTCTTGGTGAGATTCTGCACCATGCCCATGGCGCCTTTGGCCCAGCGGATTGAAATCAGATCCTCGCCGAAAACGTTGCGCTGGGTGAATCCGGCATTCTTCACGATCTTGCCCAGCTTCATGTCATCCAGAACCTCGAAGCGCAGCGCCCGGTAAGTGCCCACAGCGTCGTAGACCCGGCGGCGGATCAGGTTGAACGCGCCGACTCCCATGTGGTCTTTCGTCTTGGGATCGGCCACCTTCCAGGGACGGTGTCCGAAGACAAACAGCGTCTGAAAGAAGGCGACCATCATTCTTTCGCCGGGACTTTTCATAATCATTTGCGGAAACAGTACAACGTGGTCGGCGCGTTCAGCTTCGGCATAGGCCAACGCACGTCGTATTACGTCGGGCCGGAAAAGCACGTCGGCGTCGGTGAACAGCAGCCAGTCGCCCGTCGCCTCGTTGGCTGCGGTCCACATGGCATGCACCTTGCCCAGCCAGCCCGGGGGCAACTCGGCTACGTGAATGGCTTTCAGCCTGCCGTGAGCTTCCGCCGTGTTTGCAATTCGATCCATGACTTCGCCGGTTCGGTCCGTGGAACGGTCGTTCACGGCAATGACTTCGTAGTTGTCGTAGTCGAGTTGCAGCACCTGGGCGAGGGTTGCTTCGATGTGTTCTTCCTCATTGCGGGCGGGAACGATGATGCTGACGCGCGGACGTACAGCCGGCTTGTGGCCCCACTCAGCGCGAGAGATGTCGGCGACCCTCGGCATGCCAAGTGCCGCGTCGGTGATCCGCGAAAGCCAAACTAATGCCAGGATGCTGCCTGCAATCCAATGGAAATAAGTCATCCCGCCGGAACTCCCGCGGCACCGGGTTTTCTGTGGACTTGGACCGATGGAGCGAACCTCATGCCATAAAAAAGTATTGCGGAGGAAACCGCCATCGCGATCACGGGGAGAATGAAAGCGGCCTCGAGCGAGCGCCGGTCGGCTACGTATCCCATGAGCGTGGGTGAGGGAACATCGCCGAGAAGGTGGAAGATGAAAATATTCACCGCGATGGCGGTCGCCCGAATGTGTGCGCCCACCGAGTTGACCAGCGCTGTATTTAGCGGCGAAGTATTCAGCAGGAGGAAAAATGCCGCGACGGCAATAGCAGGCAACATGACCGGTCCTTTCACGAACAGGGCGACCATCATGACCGGAACGCCCAGGCCCATGCTGACTGCGGACACAAAATAGTACGCACTCTTCATTCGCGGCAGCAATAGATCGCCGAGCCATCCTCCAGCCAAAGATGCGAGGATACCCGCGACCACTACCACGGCGCCGAACAGTTCGTTGGCCTCTTTCAAGCTGTAGCCGCGGACGCGAGAAAGAAAAGTCGGCATCCAGACCTGAATTCCGCCCAAGGAGAACGTGCTGGCCGCCATGCCCAACGTGACCGTCCAGAATGCGGGGTTGCGCGCCAAGCCGAAAACGGTTCCCCGCTCCGGGGTTTCCTTCAGCGAGTCGAACTGTCCACGTGGAGGCTCGGGCAAGAACCAAACCGCCATCGCCAGCAGAAAGCCCGGGAGAGCGGCGATGTAAAAAGGGAACCGCCAACCGTGTTCTGCGCCGAGCTTTCCCCCGAGCAGGTACCCTGCCGCGGTTCCGACCGGAATCGCGAGATAGAATACGCCAAAGATGCGGCCGCGCTCGTCTTCAGGAAAAAGGTCGGCAACGAAGGTCGGAGCGATAGTCACAAACGTCGCTTCGCCGATTCCCACCAGGGTATGGCGAACCAGAAGCTCCCAATAGGTATGCGTCACCGCGGTGAGCAGCGTGAGTGCGCTCCAGAAGATTGCGCCCAGCACGATGATCAGCTTGCGGGAATAGCGATCCGCAAGCGGGCCGGTAAACGGCGCCGCGATCATGTAAAAGCCCAGAAAGGCGCTGGTTAAATAGCCAACCTGGGTATTGGTGAGATGGAATTCCGTCTGCACCAGCGGCTGCACCGCAAACAGCACCGAGCGGTCAATGTAGTTGAGCAGGTTCAGCGCCGTGAGCAGGGCCAGCGCGGTCCGAGGGTAGAGTTTGGTGGCGGTCACTCGACGTGGAATATAACATGGCGGAAAAGTCTTAAGCTTGGAAGAACTGCAAGAATGCCAGGTGATAATATTCGGGCGGCGCTAAAGTCAGGCGGCTATCTTCAACGTGGGAAAATCTTCCGACATGAAAACGAAATTTGTTCTGCTTGTCGTGATTCTGCTTATATCGCAACCGCTCGTCGCTCAGGATCCAGCTCAGAAAACCGAAAATGGCGAACGCCACGAGTTTGTCATCTCGAATTTCCATACCGAGAGCGGCGTGACCCTGCTGCAGGCGCGCGTGGTATATGGGACATACGGCCATTTGAACGCTGCAAGAGATAATGTGATTCTCCTGCCCTCGCACTATATGGCCGACTTCCACGGCTATGAGTGGCTGATCGGGCGCGGCCATGCGCTTGATCCCTCGAAACTGTTCCTTGTGGCGACCGAATTATTCGGCAACGGGCACTCTTCCTCGCCGAGCAATACACCGGAGCCCTACCACGGCCCGCGCTTTCCGGTCACGACGATTCGCGACAACGTCGAAGCCGTGCACCGCCTGCTCACCGAGGAGCTGCATATCACGCACGTCCGCGCCATCATCGGCTTCTCCATGGGCGCGCAGCAAGCCTTCCAATGGGCAGTGAGCTACCCGGACTTCGCCGACCGCATCGTGGCCACCTGCGGCACGGCGAAAACTTATCCGCACGGGTTCGTCCGACTGGAGGGCCAGATCGCTGCGCTGACCGCCGACGCTGCTTTCCAGAATGGTGATTACACTTCACCGCCCACCAAGGGTCTGGAGGCGTTTGCGGTGGTGTGGACGGCTTGGCTCTTCTCGCAGGAATGGTGGCGGCGCGAGTTGTGGCGTGAAACCGAGAAGCCGGGTACCACGTTCGAACAACTGCTGCACAACTTTCGGACTGACTTCATTCCCGGCGCGGATGCGAATGACTTGATTCTGCAGATGCGCACCTGGGAAAAACACGATGTCGGTGCGACGACGGGCTTCGGAAGAGATGTGGAGCGAGCCCTGCGCTCGATCAAAGTTCCGTTCCTCTATATGCCGTCGGAAACCGATCTTTACTTTCCAGTGGGCGACGCGCGCTACGAAGCGGCGTTCATGCCGAAGGTTTCGCTGGTGCCGATTCCGTCGCTGTGGGGTCATCCGGCAGGTGCAGGCGCCGACCCGGCGGACGAGAAATTTCTGAATGAGAAGATTGGGGAGTTCCTCTCCGGAAAATAGGGCGAGTTTCCAGGCATGATAAGACTACTTACTTGACAATCTGGACCAGAACCGAAGACGTGTTCGGGTTAAATAGGTCATCGCCAGAATAAAGCGCCCGAATCTGGTGGCGACCTTTGCTTAGACTCGAGATCTTTAGGGAGGCAACTCCTTTCTGCAACCTGATCTTTCCCAACACTGTGGAACCGTCCTTGAATGTCACCCACCCCGTTGGAATCTGTGACCTTTCCACGCTTCCCTTGGCCCTAGCAGTGAGCGTTACCGGTTCGCCGTATTTAGAAGGATTCGGTTTGCTTGTCAAAGTCATAAACGTGCCGGCGGCATTCAAGAACACGCTTACCGTATTGTCGCCGTAGTTTGTAACGGCTAGATCAGGCGAGCCATCCCGATTGAAGTCCGCCGAGGCAACGTAAGTGGGGTTTGTGCCGCTGGAAAAATTGAACGTTGTCGGGAACTTTCCCGTTCCATCCCCTGCCAATACTGAGACGTCGCCGCCATCAAAGTCAGAGAGGGCCAAATCAACATTTCCGTCCTTGTTGAAGTCTTGGACGATCACTTTGCCCGGGGAAAGATCAGCAGACCATTCCTGCCCAATCGTGAAAGTTCCGTCGCCATTTCCCAGCAGAATTAAGGCCGAGGCGTCGTTGTAAACCGCAACCGCCAGGTCCAGCTTTTTGTCGCGGTTGAAGTCGGCAAGCGCGATCCCGGTAGGTACGTTGATCCGATTGTAGACTTGGGGCATTTGAAAGGTACCGTCGCCGTTGCCCAGCAGTATAGAGACCGTTCCTCCGGAGTCGTCCGTCGCAGCTGCGTCAAGATTGCCGTCACCGTTGAAATCCGCCAAGGCAACATCGAATCCGGAGGCGTTTTGGTAGTGCCCGTCCTGAAAATGTCCCTTTCCGTCGCCGAAGATGTCTTCGCTGCTGCCGTTCCCGCCGACGAAGAGGTCCAGATTTCCATCCCCGTTGAGGTCACCCACCGCCACAGAGAGCGACGCGCCGGCAAGCGAGGTAGGCGTGTAAATCGGAGAAGAGAAAGTGCCATCTCCGTTTCCCAGCAGTAAAGCCAACCCATTCCCCAAATCGTCGCCCCCAACTGCCAGTAGATCGAGCTTCTTGTCGCCATTGAAGTCAGCTACTGCAACGCAGCCGGTCACGTAGAAGTCGGTTGTGTAGGTAACTGGTGCTTTGAACGTGCCGTCGCCTTTGTTGATCAGGACAGCTAAGGTCTGGTAATGGTTAGCTACGACCAGATCCGGGTAGCCGTCGCCGTTGAAATCGCCCGTTGCAAGACAACCCGGGCTACTCGCGCCACTTTCAAAGTGCTGCGCAGCGGCAAACCGGATCTTACGTGCAGAACCCGCAGTTGGAACCGCCAATTGCAACACCAGCAGGGCAGTGAGAAAAACGGAGGAACGCGGCATAGTTACACCCCGGCTCGCAAAAGTTGCCCAGAGCACAATATTCCGCAATGGCGAAGCGAGTCAAGAAGCAATTGATTGCGGCCTTGTACGCGCCGCGCGCTGGCGTTATGCCCGAGGGCTTCCCTTCCTCCTCTTCGGCCTCGGCCACCGCGCCACGATCACTGTCGAGATTCCGCCCCGCGGACGGAGATCTCCTTTCACTTCCGCCCACACTGGACGCGCCCAGCGCACCACGTCCTCCAACACACGGTTCACGATGTTCTCCTGGAAGATTCCCAGATTCCGGTAAGACTGCAGGTACTCTTTGAGCGACTTCAGCTCCAGGCAGTGCTTGTCGGGCATGTAGCGGATGGTGATCACGCCAAAGTCGGGCAGTCCGGTTTTCGGGCAGACGGAAGTGAACTCCGGGTCATCCACCACGATTTCGTATCCGGGAAACTGGTTGGGCCAGGTCTCGATCTCCGGAAACTCGGCATCGAGGCCGGCTTGAGCGTGCTCCGGTGTGTAGCGCGGCTGCTTGGCCATGTCCCATTGTAACCAGCAACCGGTTGAAGCCGCCGAATCCCGAGGATTTACGGTTCTTTGGCCATAACCCTGCATCTAACCGATCAGGTTCCTGTTCCCGTTTTCAGCAGCGGCGGGTGGTACATTATTTTTGTGCCAGTAATGCGCACATGCCACTAAACGGCAAACACGGCGGCTTTTTTGCACGCCACCCTTGGCTGACGGGGGCGGGGATTGTGCTGATCGCCGTGGTCTTTCTGGCATCGTTCATGTCGCGTGGCGATGCCGTCGCGGTACGCTTTGCCACGGCCGAGCGCACCACGATTCGTAGCATGATATCCACCAATGGCAAGATCGAGCCTCTGGAAAACTTCGAGGCGCACGCCCCAGTAGGTACCATCGTCAAGAACCTGCTGGTGAAGGAGGGTGACCACGTGGGAAAAGGTCAACTCCTGTTGCAAATGGATGACGCGGATGCACGGAGCGCGGCGGCGCGGGCCCTCGCGCAGATCAGTGCCTCCCAAGCCGACCTTAGCGCGGTTCAGAGCGGTGGGAACCGGGAAGAAGTGCTGACGCTGGAATCGCAACTGGTTAAGGCACGCGCCGAACGCGACACCGCGCAGCGCAATCTGGATGCCTTGCGGCGCCTGCAGCAGGAGGGAGCGGCGTCCCCCGGCGAGGTGAAGCCTGCCGAGGACCGTTTGCAGCGGGCCACCGCGGATCTGACTCTGGTCCAGCAGAAGCAGAAGGACCGATACTCTCAGCCGGAGATTGGGCGCGTAGAAGCGCAGAAATCGGAGGCGCAGGCAGCTTATGCCGCGGCGGAGGACGTGCTCAATCAGTTGAACGTCCGGGCCCCCTTTGGCGGAATTGTGTATTCGCTTCCAGTCCGGCAAGGGGCCTACGTTAATCCCGGCGATCTGGTGCTGCAAGAGGCGGATCTCTCCAAGGTTCGAGTGCGCGCCTTCGTGGATGAGCCGGATGTCGGACGGCTCACGCCGGCGGACAAAATTGAGGTTACCTGGGATGCCTTGCCCGGCCGCATCTGGCAAAGCGCAGTCAACGGAATTCCAGCCGTCATCAAATTGCACGGCACCCGCAATGTAGGAGAAATCACCTGCGTACTGGACAATCGCGACCTCAAACTCCTGCCCAACGTCAACGTTGGAGTCACAGTCATAACCGCCGAGCACCACAACGCCCTTGCGGTGCCGCGGGAAGCTCTTCATCAAGAGGATGGCAAGACCTACGTCTACGAGATCGTGGACAACGAACTCCATCGCCGGGATGTGCAGACTTCGTATCTCGCAACCTGACCCAGGTCGAGGTAATCGCCGGACTCTCGGAAAATTCGCCAGGTGGCGCTGGCTCCCATTAATTCCAAACCGTTGCACGACGGGTTAGCCGTTAAGAAGGTTCATTAAGAAATGTTTTCATTCAAGAGAATCCTATCTGCGCTTGTGCTTGCGCTTCTTTCATCCCCTGGCCGTGGCTGAACCGCTGCCGGCAAATTGCTGGCTGAAGGCCGCGTGGATGACGCCATTGTGTCGCTGCAGAGCAGGATCAGCAGCGCTCCCAACGACGCTGAGTCCCACAATCTGCTGTGCCGGGCCTACTTTACGCTGGGAACTGGGATGCCGGGATTACGGCCTGCGAGAAAGCGGTGGCGCTGGATCGCGGCAACAGTCAATATCACCTTTGGCTGGGCCGAATTTATGGCGAAAAAGCGGATCACTCGGCCTTTTTGGCAGCCGCCGGTCTGGCCAGGAAGGTTCACAGCGAGTTTGAAACGGCAGTGCGCCTGAATCCCGCTGATGCCGCTGCTCGTACTGATCTGGCCGAGTTCTATCTCGAAGCTCCGGGCATTGTCGGCGGTGGCAGAGATAAAGCTGCGGCTCAGGCGGAGAAGATTGCCGCGCTTGATCCGGTCAAGGCGGGATGGATCAAGGGCCGGATCGCGGAAAAGAACAAGGATTTCGTGGCTGCGGAAACTGCCTATCGCTCCGCCGTCCAGGTCAGCCATGGCCGCGCCGACGCCTGGGTGAATCTCGCTCGTTTCTACCGGAACCGCGGCCGATTCGATGAAATGACAGCCGCTATTCAGCAAGTGAGTTCCGGAAAAGGCAACCAGCCCGAGATGCTGATGGACGCAGCCCAGGTGGTGATTCATTCCGGGCGTGATCTCCCGCTAGCCGCCCAGTTGCTCCGCCGTTATCTTTCTTCCAGTTCAATGGTGGAAGCAGCCCCCGCGTTCAGAGCGCACTATCTGCTGGGGACGTTATTGGAACAACAAGGGGACAAGCAAGCAGCAGCTCAGGAATACCGTGCGGCGCTCTCGTTGGCTAAGAGTTTTTCTCTCGCCCAGAATGCCTTGGACCGGCTGAATCGCCAGGTCGCGGACATGGTGCGCCCAGACTGAGCTCTGGCGGCGATTGGGGCTCAGCCGCCTCCGGTTCCGTCTCCGTGCTCCATAGCATCAACCTTTCTGGGTTGCCAGAATTTCTTTGGAAGGTGATGAGATGAAACCTGCTCCGAGTCGTGGTTCCAGTCTTTCCTTTCTACTGCTGATCAGTTTACTTCTGCTTTCGGCCTCGACGATTTTTGCAGCCGAGCCGCTGCCCTTGAAGCGAGCGGTCGAGTTGGCGCTCGCGCATGGCACCGTGTCGGCGGCAGGCAGCGGCTGATGAGCAGCGTGCCTTTGCTTCCTACCTCGAAGTACGAAACCAGTATTTGCCGCAGATGGTGGTGGGCTCGGGCTTAGGCGCCACATGGGGCTACCCGCTGAGTTTAGAAGGATCGGCGCCTTCGATCGTCAACACCACGGCACAGTCGGCGCTCATCAATCCCGCGCTCCGCGACTTTGTGCGCGCCGCCCGCATGGACTGGCAGGCGAGCACGGTTCAAACCAAAGACCGGCGCGCTCAGGTGATTGAGGACACCGTGCTGAGCTACAGCGAACTCGGCAAATGGGAAGCGCTCGTCGGCCACTTGAGCCAGGAATATAACGAGGCTCTGAAAATGGAACAGATCGTCAATGAGCGTGTCCAGGAGGGGGTGGACAATCCGCTGGCACGCAACCAGGCAAGGCTGGCGACGGCTCGTGTTTACCTTCGCATTTCCCAGGCACAAGGCGCTATCGATGTTCTAAGGAACCGGCTTTGCCATCTGACCGGGCTGCCGGCCTCTTCCATTCAAACTATCCCGGATTCGGTTCCTGAATTACCCGAGGTGAAGCAGACCGAGAGCCTCATCGGCACAGCGGTGGAGACGAGCCCATCTATTCAGATCGCCAATATTCATGCCACGGCTGTCGCGTTCCGCGCTCGCGCCGAGCACCGGGCGATGTGGCCCACCGTCGATTTTGCCGCACAATATGCGTTGCTCGCTACCTTCAACAAATACCAGGATTTCTTCCGGCAAGGGAGCTTCCAGCAGCACAATGCGACCATCGGGGTAGCGATTCGCTTTCCCTTCTTTAGTCCATCGCATCACGCCCGCGCACAAGCGGCCGACGCTGAGGCTCTGCACGCCAAGAAGGATGCCGAAGCCGTGAAGAACCAGGTATCGGAGCAGACCCTAAGGCTGCAGCGTTCGGTCCAGCAACTCGCCGCCGCCCAGGAAGTAGCGGATCTGGAGTCCCAGATTGCAAAGTCCGATCTCGACGCTGTGCAAGTCCGCGTGGACGCTGGAACTGCGACGGTGCACGACGAGGACGATGCCCGGGATCGGGCCAACGAGCGCTACGACGCCCTGCAGGATGCGAATTTCGAACTGCAGCGAGCCCGCATCCAACTGCTGCGCGCCACGGGCGAGCTAGAGGCGTGGGTAGGGGTCGCAAGTAAGTAAAGCGGCCGGCAAGCAAACTCGTGCCCGGGGGTCCATTTTCCCTGCTCGCCGCATCCAGGCATCCATTCGGCGGGAACACTTTGCCCGTGGGGGAGACAGCTAATAGACTGAGAGTATTAGAGATGTGGGAGTGTGCGCGAAAAAGGCTTTGCGGTAGAGGCTCTTGACCGCAAAGTACGCTAAGGATTCGCAAAGGTCGGTAGTGGCTCAGTTTGATATGGAAGCGAGCCAAACGCGCGATTATTGCGTCGCAAAGGACGCGACGCTTCCGCGCGGCTCGCCCAGATCCCTCGCCGCGCAAAGAACGCTTGCTCGGGATGACAAATCAAAACTGAGCCATTACCCAAAAGGCGCAAAGAACGTCACAACGCGGGAATGCAGCCGGGTACTCTTGGCAAACACCGGGAAATGTTAGTATGGATTATCCAAACCTATGCCTTTAAAAACACTGTTTCTGAATCCACCCTCGTTTGAGAATTTCGACGGCGGAGCGGGATCGCGTTGGCCCGCAACTCGCGAGATTGAGTCCTACTGGTACCCAGTCTGGCTCGCCTATCCGGCCGGGATGCTGGAGGGCGCGCGCCTGCTTGGACGCACCACCGCACTACGTCTCGGCGGACGAAACCATCAACATTGCCCGCGATTACGAATTCCTGGTTCTGTTCACCAGCACGCCCGGTTTCCCCGGCGATATGCGGTTGGCTCAGAAAATCAAGGACGCGAACCCCAAGATCAAAATTGCTTTCGTAGGACCGCACGTAAGCGTGCTGCCGGAAAAATCGTTGAAGGATTGCCCGGCGATTGATTTCGTAGTCCGCAAGGAATTTGATTACGCGGTCGTCGAGTTTGCGCAGGGCAAGCCGCTGGAGGAAATACTGGGCATCTCTTATCGCAAGAACGGATCGGTGGCGCATACCGCGGACCGTCCCCAGATTGAGGATCTTGGATTCCCTGCCGCACGTCACTGACGTTTACAAGCGCGATTTGGATCCCCGGCGTTACAATGTGCCGTTCCTGCTTTATCCCTTTATTTCGCTCTACACCACGCGGGGCTGCCCGGCGCAGTGCACATTCTGTTTATGGCCGCAGACGCTGAGCGGACACCCTTGGCGAAAACGTTCCACCGATGATGTGGCGCGCGAAATGGCCAAAGCCAAAGACTATTGGCCTGACGTGAGGGAATTCTTTTTCGACGACGACACGTTCAACATTCAGAAGGCGCGCACCGATCGAGCTCTGCTCCAAGTTGAAGCCGCTGAAGCTGACTTGGTCTTGCACTTCGCGCGTCACCACCGACTACGAGACTTTAAAGGCCATGAAGGAAGCCGGGCTGCCGGTCTGCTGATCGTGGGATATGAGTCTGGCGACCAGCAGATTCTCAAGAACATCAAGAAGGGCGCGACCGCCGAGCGGGCTCGTCAGTTCACCAAAGATTGTCACAAGCTGGGCCTGGTCGTCCACGGTGATTTTATTCTTGGCTTGCCCGGGGAAACGCGCGAGACCATTCAACAACACCATCCAGTTCGCGAAGGAATTGGATGTCGAAACCATCCAGGTCTCGGTCGCCCATGCTTATCCCGGAACCGAGCTGTATGATTACGCGGTGAAAAACGGCTTCATGGTCGCGGACAACAAGATGGTGGACGAGGGCGGCCACCAGCTGGCTCACATTCAATACCCGGGGCTGCCGGCGGATGAGATCCTCGACGCTGTGCATCGTTTCTACGATGAATACTATTTCCGGCCCAAGGCGGTTTTCCGCATCCTGAGGAAGGCCGCGTTCAACAGCGTCGACCGCAAGCGCCTCTACAAGGAAGCCAAGACCTTCCTCAAGGTGCGCGCCCATGCGCCACAAATGGGTGAAGGACAAGCGCGAGAAGGACGACTCCACCGCGGCCGCCGCCAACCGGCGAAAGCCTAGGAAAGTGCGTGTGACGCTTCGGAAGTATCTGGTGCTGGCCGGGCGTCTCGCATTTTCGCAGTCACTGGCGACTCGCTGGTGTCGCGCGGCATGAAGCGGCGGGCAACATTTCCCTGCAGCATCTGCCAGATATCGTTTTGGTTGTCTTCCGTCCCGAAGTTGCACTTGGAGTTCTTTTTCTGCTGGCCTTCTTTGCCTGCTACATGACTGCGCTTTCCTGGGCTGATCTCACCTACGTTCTTCCCGCTACTTCGGTCAGCTTTATCCTGCTGACGTTGGTCGCAAAGTTTGTTCTTCACGAAAACGTAAGTCTGACCCGCTGGCTGGGAGTCTTGTTGATCTCGATCGGCGTGGGAGTCGTGACCCAAGGTCCAGCTCTGACACATCGCCCGCAGCATGCCGAGTCGAATGCAGGCTGGCCGCGCCGGTCACCGCGAGGATGGAGCCATGAAGCCAGCTTTACGCCTGGTGCGCGGTCGCAACCATCGTGACGGCTTCCACCGCCGGCGATGTGCTGCTCTCGCGCGCCATGAAACAGGTGGGTGACGTTGGCGAGCTTCGCCGCCGGCGGGGCCTGCCGACGGTTCTGGGGCGCGTCCTGCGGAATCCGTACTTCCTGCTAGGAGTCACGGCGATGGCTGCGGCGTTTTATGCCATGCTGTTCGGCCTCTCCTGGGCCGACGTCAGCCTGGTCATCCCTGCCTCGACTTCGTTAACCTTTGTGACCAACGCCATCGCGGCAAAGATATTTCTCCATGAGCACGTGGATCGCCGACGCTGGCTAGCGGCGTTGGCAGTCGCAGGGGGAGTGATCTTGCTGGCGGTGTAGCCTCTCAGCCGAACAATCGCATGAACCCCGTAGCGGGCAATCGGGTACAAGGATGTGGTTCCCCGCAGACGCGCCGCTCCCGCTACACATTCGGCAGCCCTGTATCCGCTGCTAACGGCGCCTTCCATAGTGGCAGGCCATCCGGTCGCGGTCCAGTCTCCTGCCAGAAAAATTCGCGGCCATGAGGTTTCGGCCTTCGGGCGGTAAGCATCGATGCCGGGCCGCGGCGAGTAGGTGGCATTGACTTCCTTGATGACCGTAGACTTCAGGAGATTCGCATCCCGCGCCGCGGGGAAGTACTCGCGCATTCGTGCAATGCTAATTCCGTGATCTCCGTCTTCGACTTCTCTACCAGAGCCTTTGAGGAGCTGACGACCAGTTCAACGTAGCTGCCGTTGACCTCAGGGGCTAAAGCCCCGCCTCTATTGGCCGCCTCTGTGGCACGACTAAAGTCGTGCCCTCCCGTTTCCGAGTGCCCTTCCACGCGGGCAGGGTTTTGTTCTCCTGCGGAGGTCTGCGCTCGTGTTGGGCCTTCCGTTCGCGTTGATGAGCTTGTGCGCGCCAGCAGCCTCGATTTATGGAACATCCATTGGATGGTTCGGTCGAGCAACACGGCGTGGTCCAGATCGGTGATCTGCCGGTCAAACCACAGGTGGATGCCGGTGATGGGCGAGGTCTCGAACCTGGCCAGAGTTTGCCGCAACGGCTCCGCAGCCGTGGTTCCGGGCAACATGCGCGACAAAACATCAAACGGTACGGCCAACACTGCAAAATCGAAGCTCGATTCTCCACCTCCGACTGGCAGCTTCACCCCGGCTGGCTCCACACGAAAAGATTCCACCCCGCAACGGAACTGAACTGCTCCACCTCGCGCGCGAATGTAGCGCTTCCGCCGTGCTGTACAGCTCCGTCAAAGGCACGCTCGGCACACCCATGCGCCCCGCGACCGCCGATTTCAAAAACGATTCCCGCACCACCTGCGCTGCGTCGGGCACCGAAATCGTTCGAGGTCTTCGTTCAATGCGCTGATCAGTATCGTCTTCCAGAAACGCTCGATGGCACGCTCGGTCTGGCGGTGGCGGCGCAGCCACGCCAAGAAAGACTCCCCATTGTCTCGTGGCACTGCGGGCGCAAGCGCGGCCATGGCGGCTGCTATGGCGAACTTATCGGATAAGTCCAAACACCCCGCACGCAGGAACGATGGCGCAGTGTGCAGAGGCGCGGGCAATGCAGATGGCTCAATGACCGAGGCGCGCCCGCCGGGTTCGAGAAAGGTCAGCTGATCGTACCAGCGGATTTTCTCCTCTACGCCGAGGCGTTTGTAGAACTGAATCAGATTCGTGCAGCAGCCAAGCAGCACGTGCTGGCAGTTGTCCACCACCTCGCCCGTGCCCGGATGCTGGTAAGAAGAAGCTCGGCCGCCGAGGTAAGGCCGGCGCTCAAAGAGAGTGACTTGAAATCCGCTGTCGGCTAAGAGCACATGCAGCCGGCCAGTCCGGCCAACCCGCCGCCGACGATGCCAACTGTGGGAGTTTGTGTCGGGGTGCTCGTTCATCACGTCAGGCGCTTCAGGAAGCCCTTGGCCAGGATGCCGAGCTTCTCTCGCACGGTGAGGCTGACTTTGCCGCTGAAAACATCGTACTGGCGGAGGGCAATTTTTTCGAGCAAGCGCCGATAGATGGTCACCAGCACCCAAAGAGCGGGTTGGCTGTCCTCATCGACCAGGGGAATGAGTTCCTCTCCGGCGCGGTAACACTCGCGGGCGCGGTCGGCTTCCATGGCCAACAGCGGGCGGACTCGCGCAGGATCGGACCCGGAGAGCAACTCGCAGGGAAGACGCCAAATTCGGCCAGATCTTCTTCCGGCAAGATAGACGCGGCCCATGGCGGCGTCTTCCTTCACATCGCGAATGATGTTGGTGAGCTGGAATGCCAAGCCAAACGCTCGGCCAGCGGTTCGGCAGCAGGATCGCGATAGCCGAAGATACGGATGCAGACCAGTCCCGACCACCGACGCTACCTGGTAACAATACTGGCGAAGCTCGTCGAAGGTGCGGATAGCGAACCGTCAGAGATCGGAGCAGACCGCTTCGCACAGAGTAGTCGATCTTCGGCCTCCACATCCTTTGCTGTGCCGTAAGCCAATTGGTCGAGCAGTTCGATGGAATGTTGTGCCGGCGCTGCGCGTCGGTCAGAGCCAGCAAGACGGGCTCGTCGGTGGGCAAGCCGGCCTGCGCGCGATGAAGAGCATCCACCCACGCGGCAAGTCTCTGCTGACGCTCCTGCGCAGGTAAGCGTCGCATCATCGGCAATGTCGTCGCAGCGGCGCATGAACGCATACACCGCACACAGCGCCTGGCGCTTCTGCCTTGCGGCAACACCAGAAAGGCGTAGTAGAAATTCTTGGCCGCGGTGCGGGTAATGCCGCGGCACACCGAGTAAGCCACCGCCAGCTGCGATTCCGTGGGGACGAAGGGGCAGGAGCCTGCTGCACGGCGGCGCTCATGTCGTTCTTACCCACGGTACAGCGTTGCCCCACGCCGCACGCGCATACCAGCGCCAGCTTGCGGGATTTGGAAATTGCCGGACGGCGGCCCAGAACGTTGCATCCCTGCGCCTCGATGGCGTTGAGGATTTCCTGCCCGCCGCGGCTGAACAGTTCGATGTCGATCGCCAATTCGCGATCCACTTTCTTGATCAGCGGTAAACCCCGCCGGAACCAGTCGCGGGCGCGCTCGACTTCAAAGCGCATCAGCTCGCAGAACGCCGATGTGTTCCGCTGGGCCGCAATGTCGTCTTCGCTCACTCCGAAACGGCGCATATCTTCGGCGGAAGATAAATCCGGCCCTTGGCGTAGTCCACGCTCACGTCCTGCCAGAAATTCGCCAGTTGCAGAGCGGTGCAAGTGAAATCGGAAAGCGCCTGTCGCTCGGCATCGCGATATCCGCAAACATAGAGCACGAGGTGGCCCACGGGATTGGCCGAGTACCGGCAATACCCCAGTAGGTCGTCGAATGTGGGATAACGAGTGACGGTCTGATCCTGGCGAAATGCGGTCAGCAGATCCACGAACTCTGCTTCGGAATCTCGAACCTGCGCACGGTCTCCGCCAGCGCAACAAATACCGGGTGCCGCGGGTTGCCGGCGTAACACGCGTCGAGTTCCGCTTCCCATTGGTCGAGCAATCGCAGAGCAACGCCTGCGGATCGCCGACTTCGTCGCCCAGATCGTCGGAAATGCGGCAATAGGCATAAACATTGAAGAAATGCTGGCGCAGTCGCTTCGGGCAGAAACCAGGTGGCGACTGAAAAATTTTCGTAGTGGTGCGCGCCAGACGGCGACAATATTGCGTGCGCCTCCGCTAGCGTGGAGCGCATGCTCAGGAATGGCGTACTCCGGCGGCAGACGGCCCCAGTCCCCGGAGCCGGATGTACAGATGCACTCCGGGAGTCGTGGCTGGCAATGGATGACATAAGTCAATTGCGTCCCCGAGGCTCGACGTAAGAGCGCAGTCTGCAACCCGCCTTAGTGCCCGGGTATGATGGCGGTCTTGATATCGCCGTTGCGGTTCAGCATGTGGCGCAGAACCTGCTGCAGGCGCGAAAGCGGCGCCTCCCCGGTGATGTAATCGGTCGAACGAATCTTCCTCTCGGCAATCAGCGCGAATGCCTTGCGCACCGTCTCCGGCGTGTGATGGAAAGTGGCTTTCAGCGTGACTTCCGAGTAGTGCAGGCGGTTGGTATCGAGTTGAACCTTGGTGCCGCTGGCGCATCCGCCGAAGAAATTGACGGTGCCGCCTTTGCGCACCATGTCCATCGCCCACTCCCAGGCCTCCGGACGGCCGACCGCTTCGATCACCACGTCACCGCCGCGCTTGTCCGGGGAAAGCATCGCGCACCGCCTCGACCGGATCCTTCACCTTGGTGATCTGCACCACTTCGTGCGCGCCCATGTGCTTGGCGGCTGTGACCTGGGAATCGCGCTTCACCACGGAAATCACGTTGCAACCCACGGCCTTGGCCACCTGCACAAACATCAAGCCGATGGGGCCGCCGCCGATGACGGTGACGGTGTCGCCGAGTCTCCACCCCGGTTTCGTGCAGGCCGCGCAGCACGCAGGCCAGCGGTTCAACCATGGCCGCTTCCTCATAGCTCACGTCGGGCGGGATGGCCAGCATGTTGGTTTCAACGATTCGCCGCGGAATGCGGATGTACTCGGCGTAGGCGCCGTTGTTGAAGAGCAGATCCTCGCAGAGATTCTCCTGGTGCCGGGAGCAATAAAAACACATCTGGCAGGGCGCGGAGTTCAACGCAACGACGCGCATTCCCCGCTTGAAGCCGCGCACGCCCGGGCCGACTTCTTCGATCACTCCCGCCAGTTCGTGGCCGAACAGAGCCGGAGGAACGATCATGCGGGCGTGGTAGCCGCGCTGATACACCTTCAGGTCGGTGCCGCAGGTCAGCGCCACCTGCACTTTGACCAGCACTTCCCCCTCGCCCACGCGCGGGAATCGGCACTCTTTCGATCTTCACGTCCTCTTTGCCATAGAGGACGGCTGCTGTCATCTTTCCGTTCACTCTATCTTCCTTCCCACGAGCCGCCCGGCTTGAATCACGATTTTCATCGAATCCGGCTGGGGATGGGCAGCCAGTTTCAAAGCTTCCACGCTGCTGGATAAAGGGAAAACGGTGGCTGATCAGCCGTTCCAAGTCCATTTCGCGGCTCATCACGAACCGCACCGACTCCTTCTGCAGCTCGACGGAAGCGCTATAGGAGCCCAACAATGTCTTCTCATCCACGCAGATCGCAGCCGGGTCAATCGTCGCCTCCCCGCGCACCGTCTGCGCAAATAACAACACTCTGCCCCCAGGACGCACTGCGTCCATGGCGGTGCCGGATCAGCCCATTGCCGCCCACCGCCAGAATGGCGGCATCAGCCCCGCGTCCTTCGGTCAGCTCCCGCACCGCTTCACCAGTGTCGGTCCGCGAAGCGTCGATCGTCCTCGTCCAAGCCGAATGTCTTAGCTATTGTAAGCCTCTGAGGATACAAATCGGAAGTGATTACCGCTGCTCCCGCCCGTTTGGCCAATATACTCAATATGATTCCGATTGGACCTTGTCCGATCACCAGCACGGTTTCGCCCGGCTCAAGACGCAGCGTCTCGATTCCCTTCATGCAGGTGTTCACCGGCTCGATGAACCAGGCCTGCTCGAAGGAGACCTCGTCGGGGATCCGCACCATGCCCGCGGCGCACGATCCAGTCCATCACCCGCACGTACTCGGCGAAGCCGCCGCCCGCAGGCTCAAAGCCCGCCGTGCAGCCCACTCTCTTGTAGATCTCGCACTGCGCAAATGTTTTGTGCCGGCAGTAATAGCACTCGCCGCAAGGAATGTGATGGAAGACCATCACCCGGTCGCCGACTTGAACCCGCGCACGCCCTGGCCGACGGCCGCGACCATGCCGGCAGTTTCGTGACCGAAGATGCGCGGCGCCGAGTGCGAGCCGGTGGCGATCTTCTTCAGATCGGTGCCGCAGATGCCGCAGGTGTGCACCCGCACCAGCACTTCGCCCGGCCCGATCTCGGGCACCGGGACGGTTTCCATGCGCACGTCATTGAGGCCGCGATAGACGGCGGCGTTCATGGTGGTGGGATCGAACGCGCTTCGTTCTTCGATTGCGATTGTCTCGCGATGGCCATTGACTTATGATATCACAATCGCAGGGCACGAGGATGCCTCGACTCTGCAATCTCGCACGGAACCTCGTTTGCCGCGCGGCCAGAACTTCGCAGAGCTTGCCCGCAGCCGCCGCGCTATTTTCGCCAAGCGCGCCGACGCCGGCCCAAAGCCAGGGACGCAGCCGCCACATACACGAAACCTAGCGTGCGTGGAACTGCCCTCGGCAGTCACAAAGCGCTGCAGCGGCGGCAGCTCGAAATCGATCGCGTCCGAGACCGCCTTCACGCCAGAAACGGCAGCCCGTGCGCCTCCGCGACCTCGGCCACCGCCGCGCGCTTCCATGTCCACCACGTCGGCGGCGAAGCGCTACGCCAGCCTGCGCTTTCTGGCGGCGCCCGCGATCGCGTCGCGAAGCTGACCAGCGCTCCTTCGCCGAATGCGGTCTCGATGCGGCTGCCTCGTTGGCTTCGTCCACGATGCCGCGGAGTCAGCGTCTGACCCGCTTCCACTCCGGCTTCAGCCCGCCGGCGAAGCCGGCGGAGATCACAACGTCGGGCTGATATATCGATCACCGCTTCCGCGGCCCGCGTGCCGCTTCGTAGCCGATCCCGCCGCACACCAGCACAGCATCTCTTCTCGAAAAACTTGAACGGCGGCCCGCGCATTCCTTGGGCTCACCCGCCAATCTTTGACCAGCGGCCAATACTTCGCGCTCCATCGCGGCGACGATCGCGACTTTGCTGCATTCGGCAGCTTAAGCTCCTGACCGAGCTGCGCTCGGCCTGGACGGCAGGGATGCCCGTTCCTCACGACCATCCGCGTATGAGCTACGCATACCCGTGGCCCGGAACCACTCCACGGCGCGCCGCAGCGCCTCGTCCACCGGCACCGTCTTCCATCCCAATTCGCGCTCGGCTTTGGCCGACGAAACGAACATCTTCTTGCGCCCCATGCGCACCGCATCGACGTCACGCGCGGCTCGCGCCCGAGAATACGTCCGGTAACCACTTGTCCACCACGCCCGTGGCCAGAGCCACCGCATAGGGCACTCTCACCTTGGGCGAAGGCAGCCCGGTTATCGCCGCCAGCCTGTCGAGAATCTGTTTCAGCGTCAGGTTCTCGCCGCCCAGGATGTAGCGCTCGCCGCTCCGGCCCTTTTCCAGCGCCGCCACGTGCCCGCGCGCGCACTCCGAACGTCCACCAGGTTCAACCCGGTATCGACGTACGCCGGAAACTTCCGCTTCAGGAAGTCCACGATCATGCGGCCGGTGGGCGTGGGCTTGATGTCCTGCTCGCCAACCGGCGTGGTGGGATTCACCACCACCACGTCCATACCGCCGCGCCCGGCTTCCATGCGCCACCTGCTCGGCCATGAACTTCGAGCGCTTGTAGGGGCCGATCATGCTCTCCAGCGAGACCGGAGAATCCTCATCCGCGGGACGCCCGTTGGAGTGAACCCCATGGTCGCGACGCTCGAGGTGTGCACCACGCGCCGCACGCCGGTTCTTGCGCGCCGCTTCCAGCACCGCCCGCGTGCCTTCGACGTTGGCGCGGTACATCTGCTCGGGATCGCGCACCCACAGCCGGTAGTCGGCGGCGACGTGAAACACCATCTCGCAGCCCGACATCGCCTTTCTCAAGCGCTGCCGGATCGCGCAAGATCCCCGATCACCCGTTCGGCCCTCAGGCCCTCGAGGTTTTCCGGTGCTGCTGGCGCGACCAGCAACCGCAGCTCCGCGCCCTGCTCGGCAAGAACGCGCGCCACGTGGCTGCCCACGAATCCGGTAGCGCCGGTGACGAAAACTACATTTAGCAATCAGCGTTCGGCATTCAGCCAGTTCAGTGCTCGAATACCGAGCTTGCGCTGAAATGCTGACGAGCTGAAAGCTGCAACTGTCTACTCCAGCTTTTCCGGCTGCAGCGAAATTTTTCTCCCCCGCGGCCTTCCGCTCCCAGTATTGCCGCACCCAGGACTTCCCAGCTCTTGCCCGCGGCCATGTCGCGGCCGGTGAAGGCCAGAGCGGCAATCTCGGCATAGGAAATGGAGAGCTTCGCGCCGTCCATCCTTGGGCAGCACGCGCACGAGGCTATCCGCGAGCTTGCTTCCGCTGCGCCGATCGAAGACGTAGCCTTCGATCTTCGAGCCGTCCTTGCGCGTGATCAGCACGTCGCCGCGATAGTCGAAGGCCTGCTCCAGCGCCGCGCGCAGTCTTCTTCGGTTCGCCAGCTCCGGAACCCAGCCTTCCAGTTTCTCGCGCGCCGCGCCGGCACGACTTCCAGCGGTCGGGATCCGCCGACAGCATGCGAGGCCGCGGGGTTCGGCCTGACTCCCGCCCGCTCAAACCGCGTGTCCTCCTCGGCCGTCGGCGCGGCTCGATCTGCACCAGCGGATTGAAGGCGTGCACCGGCCGCACCGGCTCGTCCAGCAATCGCAGCGCCGACGGATCTTTATAGCGGCTGAACATGCGTCGCCTTGGCCGTCTCCCAGATGCCGCGCAGCGAGCCGAACGTGTCGTTCACCGCCGAGGCTTCGTAGCCGCTGTGCACCATGCAATTGGCGCACTTGGGATTGCCGGATTCGGTGCCGTAGCGCTCCCACTCGGTGGTCGCCAGCAGCTCGGCAAACGTATCGGCGTAGCCGTCCTGCAGCAGGTAGCAGGGCTTCTGCCAGCCGAAAACGTTGAAAGTCGGCATGCCCCAGGGCGTGCAGGGATAATCGCGCTTGCCCATCAGGAATTCGAGAAACAGCGGCGACATGTTGAAGCGCCAGCTCCGGCTTGCGATTCGACAGGATGCCGCGGAACAGCCGCCGGGTGCGCGCGCGGCCCAGGAAATGGCTCTGGTCGGGCGCCTTCTCGTAGGAGTAGCCCGGCGAGAGCATCATGCCCTCGACGCCCAAGTTCCATCATCTCGTCGAAGAACGCGCGCACGCTCTTGGGATCGGCGCCATCGAAGAGCGTGGTGTTGGTGGTGACGCGGAAGCCGCGCCGCCAGCGCCTCCTTGATCCCTTCGACCGCCTTCTCGTAGCCGCCTTCGAGGCAGACGGAAAAATCGTGGTGCTCGCGCTGGCCGTCCATGTGGACGGAGAAAGTCAGGTACTTGCTGGGCTTGAACAGGTGGATCTTCTGCTTGAGCAGCAGCGCGTTGGTGCAGAGGTAGATGTATTTCTTGCGCGCGACCAGGCCTTCGACGATCTCGCCGATCTGCGGATGCAGCAGCGGCTCGCCGCCGGGAATCGCAACCGTTGGCGCGCCGCACTCGTCCGCCGCGCGGAAGCACTCCTCGGGCGTGAGCTGCATCTTCAGCACGTGCGCGGGATATTGGATCTTGCCGCAGCCGGCGCAAGCCAGATTGCAGCGGAACAGCGGCTCCAGCATCAGCACCAGCGGATACTGCTTGCGTCCCTTGAGCTTTCTGCCGGAGGACGTAGGTGGCCACCGTCCACATCTGTGAAATTGGTACTGCCATTCGTTATCTCGTCCCCTGCAAACCTTTCGATCTCTGCAGTCCGAGCTGTCTTCCGCGCGCAGCGAAGGATTGGCCTTCAGTGCGAACGGATTCCTCGTCGCTCAACGTCTGCCCGGTATGACAGAGCGATTCTATCGATGCGCCACGAATCTGACGCTACTCAAGCCGCAGCTACGTCGCTCCGCTTCCCCTCCCGCCATCACTTTGGCGTAGGTCGTCAAGCGCGAGCAGCGGAAAGTATTGCCGGTACATGTGGTACTTCAGATAGAACACCCGCGGAAAGCCCGTCCGGTGTAATGCGGCTCGTCCCAGGAGCCGTCTTTCTTCTGGGTGCGCAGCAGATAGGCGATGCCGCGCGCCACGCGATCGCTGCGCGTGTCGCCGGCCGCCAGCAATCCCATGACCGCCCAGGCGGTCTGCGAAGGCGTGCTCGGTCCCACGCCCTTGGTGTTGGGATCGTCGTAGGATCCGCAGGTCTCGCCCCAGCCGCCGTCGGATTCTGCACCATGCGCAGCCACTCCGCCGCCTGCTGGATGTAGGGCTCGTGGTGGTCCACGCCCATCGCCTCCAGGCCGCGCAGCACCAGCATGGTGCCGTAAATGTAGTTCACGCCCCAGCGTCCGAACCAGGAGCCGTCCGGCTCCTGCTCGCTCGCGGATGAACTTGATCGCCTTCTTCACCGCCGGATCATTTCTGTCGTAGCCGTAGGCGGCCAGCATCTCCAGCATGCGCCCGGTAATGTCCACCGTCGGCGGATCGAGCATGGCGTTGTGGTCGGCAAAGGGGATGTACTGGAACACCATGCGGTTGTTGTCCTTGTCGAATGACGCCCAGCCGCCGTTCTTGCACTGCATGGAGAAGATCCAGTCGATGCGCGCGCTGCACCGACTCGCGCTGGTAGCGGCCGTTCGGATGCTCCACCTGCGCTCAGCGCCAGACAGACCATGGCACTGTCGTCCACGTCGGGATAAAACTCGTTGTTGAACTCGAAGTACCAGCCGCCGGGCTGTCCCTGCTTGTTCTTCACCTTCCAGTCGCCGACGGTGCGTACCTGCTTCTGCAGGATCCAGTCGGCGCACTCGACCATGCGCGGATCGTTGGCCGGCACGCCGCTTTCGCCCAGAGCGAACAGCGCATATGCCGTATCCCACACCGGCGACTTGCAGGGCTGCATGCGGAAGCGTGTCGCCTTCTTCGATGCCCAGCTTTTCGAACTCGTCCATGGCGCGAATCACCTGCGGATCGTCCAGCGAATACCCCAGGCAGCGCAGCGCGATGATGGAGTTCATCATCGAGGGGTAAATCGCCCCCAGGCCGTCGCTCATCTCGAAGCGCTCCAGCATCCACTTCTCCGCGCGCTTCAGCGCCATCGAGCGCAGCGGACGAATGTGCACCGCTTCGAACCAGTGCGTCAGCCGATCCAGCACCAGGAAGAAATTGCGCCAGGAGATCAGCTTCTTGGCCCAGTGCAGGCGCATGCGCGACTTGTCGCGGCCGCCCACGAACAGCTCCTCCACGCCCATCTCGTCGGGAATCTTCTTGAACGGCTTCTTGGCGTAGCAGATGGAGAGCGGCACCAGAATGGCGCGCGACCAGGACGAAATCTCGTAGATATTGAACCAGAACCAGTTGGGAAACAGCACGATCTCCGGCGGAATCGCCGGCACCGCATCGTAATCGTACTGGCCGAGAGAACACAGATAGATCTTGGTGAAGGTGTTGACCTCGGTGACCCCGCCCATGCTCCAGGATCTTTCTGCGGGCACGCACCAGCGCGGGATGGTCGGCCTTGTATCCTGCCAGCTTCAGCCCGAAATAAGCTTTCACCGAAGCGCTGACGTTCGACGGCCCGCCGAGTAAATGCCCCAGCCGCCGTCCTCGTTCTGATGCCGCAGAATGTAGTTGCGGCCTTCTGGAAGCGCTCCGGATTGCCCGTGCCCAGCAGGGTGTGCAGCAGGATGTAATCGGACTCCAGAGTGGTGTCGGCTTCCAGTTCACCGCACCAGTAGCCCTCGTCGTGTTGTTGGGAAAACAGGATACTTCCGGGCCCGTCGACGGCCGCGGCCACCCGGCTGGCCATGTCGTCGATCTTGCCGAAAGCGCAGCTCGCGGCGCAGCGACGCCGGGAACGAGGAGGAGGTTTCGTCCATGCATTCTCATTACTCCGCTGCCACTGCCGCGGGGGCGCTGGCAATCGCCTCCACGATCTCCGGAGGCAAGCCAAAGCGCACGTTCTCCGGCATCACTTCCACTTCCTTCACGTTGTCAAACCCCTTGCGTGCCCAGAAACTCCACCACTTCTTCGACCAGGCACTCCGGCGCCGAAGCACCGGCGGTCAGAGCAATGGTCCTGACCCCTTCCAGCCACTCCGGCCTGATGTTGCGGAAGCTCTCGATCAGATGCGAACTCGTGCCCAGATTGCGCGCGACTTCCACTAACCGGTTGGAATTCGAACTGTTATCGGAGCCCACCACCAGCAGCAGGTCGGCGTCGGAAGCCACCTGCTTCACCGCCACCTGCCGATTCTCCGTGGCATAGCAGATGTCCTGCGCCGCCGGCCCTTTAATATTGGGAAACCTCTCCCGCAGGGCGGCGATAATGTCCTTGGTCTCGTCCAGGCTCAGCGTGGTCTGGGTCAGGTAAGCCACCCGCTCCGGATCCGGCACGGTCAACGACTCCACTTGCTCCGGCGACCCCACCACCTGGGTCACCACCGGCGCCTCGCCCAGAGTTCCGATCACTTCGTCGTGGTCGCGGTGGCCGATCAGGATCAGGGAGTAACCCTCCTTGGCGAACTTCACCGCCTCCACGTGGACCTTGGTCACCAGCGGACAGGTGGCGTCAATTACCCGCAGCTGGCGGGCTTCGCTGGCCTCCCGTACCTCGGGCGAGACCCCGTGGGCGCTATAAATCACCCGCTCGCCGTCCGGAACCTCATCCACGCTGTCCACGAACATCGCGCCCTTGCCCTGCAGCTCCTCCACCACAAAGCGGTTGTGGACGATCTCCTTGCGGACGTAGATCGGCGGCCCGAAGGCCTCCAGGGCAATGCGGACAATGTCAATGGCCCGCACCACCCCGGCGCAGAAGCCCCGGGGTTTCAACAAAAGCAGCGTCTTGCCGTCGTTGATTGGCACAATAAAGTTCCTGTAAGGATACACTTCCCCACTATGGATTTATATTCAGTAGGCTACCTGAAAGAACCATTTTGGTCAACGTAAGCCGCTGAAATACAGAGGATTAGCAGCAGCCGGGGAAATTAAAACAGCGAACGGGACCAGGGGGTGCCAATACCGTTTCCGGCGAGAATTCAAGATTCTGCTCAGGGCGCCCGGGCGTAGGCGTTGATTGAAATGCAAAACCTTTCATCTTGACCGCCAGCGTCACCGGGACGATAATTCTTCGGCCTCAACCGCTTCACGGATCTCCACCACGGGCGAGAGCGAGTCAGCAGACCATTAAGGAGAAGCCAGTGAAAAAGTTCATTCTTGGCGTGTTGCTAGTTCTAACCTTCGTCGCCGTCGGTATCGCGGCGGCGCCTCCCTTAACCTTTACCTTCTCGGACGTTCACGCTAACAAGACAGCGACCGAGACCGACACTTTCGCCGTCAACAGCGCAGCAGCAATTGCCGGCGACTATGTCGACTCCAGCAACATCCAGCACGGGATGATCTTAGCCGGGAAGAAGCTCACTACGGTGGATCATAAGGATTGTGCGACCAGCGGCGGCTTCTCGGCCGGCGCAATTGCGTTCTACGGCATCAACTCTGCAGGCGCCGCAGCGGGCTGGTGCACCAGTACCGTGACCGGTCTGTACGAGGGCTTCGTGTACAGTGGCGGGAAATTCACAACCGTCAACTTTCCGAAATCAACGGAAACCCAGGCGATTGGAATCAATGACAAAGGACATGTTGTGGGCCTGTACGTGGATTCCGCAGGCGCCCAGCATGGCTTTGTAAAAAAGGGTACCAAGTACACCAGCATCGACGTAAAGGGCGATAGCAGCACGGAAGCCTGGGGAATCAACAACGCTGACCAGATGGCCGTGTTTGCGATCAGCTCGGCTGGCAGTTACGAGAGTTTTGTCTACAATGGGAAGACCTTCAAGAAAATCATTGATCCCAATGCAGGAACAAGCGGCACGATTGCCCGCGACGTGAATAACAAAGGCGACGTCGCCGGCGCCTATTTCAATTCTAGTGGTCAGGAGGTTGGCTTCCTGCTTCACGGCGGCACGTACTACGATGTCATGGACCCGAAAGCCAACAACAACACCCGCCCCGACGGGGTCAATGACAAGCTCGAAATTGTGGGACGTTACACGCCGGCTTCCGGCGCCAACGTCGGTTTTAAAGCCATCACGAAGTAGTGATCTCCGCGCCCGCCGCCTCAATGCGGTCATTCGGGATTGATGCGGCGGGCCGGATGCCCCGCATTTCGCGGTTTTCGAGATGCGGGTGAACAGAGGCCCACAGGATTCTGGGGATCAAACAGTCCTCCCCTTCTAAGCCATGGTCGACTCATCCTCGCGGCTGACCACGCGGTACTTGTTGAGGACGGCTTCGCTGGAGATTACCCCTTCCAGTTTGCGGAAGTCGGCCCGGCTGACCACGGGCACCAGCGGCGTTTGGTATACATAGCGCAAAGCCATTTCGAGCGGGTAGTCGGGATGCAGATACGGCAGACGTTCGGTGGGGAGCGCCGATCCCAGCGTCATCTCTCCCTTGCCTTCGCTGACCAGTCGCTTCAGCAGATCCCGGGTGACGCTGCTCCAACCCGTCGGACTTAATCGCACCAGAAAAACATCCGCCGCCGACTGCTGAACACTCTGATTCGCCTCCCTCACAGTCTCATCGGCATTTAGAACGGGCCCGGTCGGCGGTTGCATGGCGTCTTCAACGCGCAGAATGTTCTCTTCGCGCTGCTCCTCGAGCGATGGCAGATCCAGCCCATCCTGCCGGGTTAGCAAATCAAAAATAGGAGTAGGTTGCAGGCTACGCGAGATCACGTAGGCGACAGCGTTGGCCACGATGACCGGAACAATAATGGAATAGTTGCCGCTGACTTCGAGCACCATGAAGACGGAGGTCATGGGAGCGCGCAGAAATCCGGCAAAGAGCACGCCCATCCCCACCAGGGCATAAGTGCCCGTAGACCCAGTGAGGTGAGGGTAGAAGAGACGCTCCACTCCCCCGACGGCTCCGCCGAGCATGGCTCCGACAAACAACGTTGGAGCGAACATTCCGCCTGGCGTGCCCGTGACGAATGAAAGTGTGGTGGCCACGATTTTGAGGGCAGCGAGAATGGCGAGCATCTTCCACGTGAACTGGTCGTGCATGGCCTCGTCCATGTACTGATACCCGGCGCCCAGCACCTGGGGAGCGCCCAGATAGCCGATCAAGCCGATTGCCAATCCAGCGAGCGAGGGCTGCAGGTATTGCGTCCACTTCGGCCACGACCGCAGCCGTGGGCGGAAATAGGCGATGGCTTTGGCAAAAATGACGGCCGCGATGCCTCCGATAAGCCCCAACACTGCATAGGCGATGAGCTCCGTTGGCCGGGCCACGGTTAGAGAAGGGATGCGAAATAAGGGCTGAGCGCCCAGAAACCAGCGCACAACCACCACACTGGATATCGCCGAGAGCACAACCGAGCCGAGAATGCCCGCGCTCCAGCGCCCGATGACCTCCTCAATTACGAAGAGCACGGCCGAAATGGGTGCGTTGAAAGCAGCCGCCAGTCCGGCGGCGGCGCCCACGGGAGCGAGGAGACGGAGTTTCTCGCGGGAGAGATCCATTCGTCGTCCAAGGGCGGAGGCCAGGCTCGCCCCAATCTGCAGCGACGGATCTTCGGGACCGAGGGAGTGTCCGGAGCCAATCGCCAGCGCGGCAGTGAGGAATTTTCCAATCGCGGTGCGAAACGGGATGTAGCCGTTAAAAATGTAGAGCGCGGCCTTAGTCTGGTTCACGCCGCTGCCGCGCACTTGCGGAAAAACGTGCACCACCAGAACAGCGACCAGCAATCCTGCCAGCGCGGGAGCAAACAGCACGCGCAAATTGTGGGCTTCCGGAGCGGCCCCCAGCAGCCCGATTCGAGTCCAGTCGATCGCCAAACGGAAGCACACCACGGCCAGACCCGAGAACAACCCGATAAACATTGCCAGCAGCAGGAAGAACTGTTCTTCGCGGGAGGTCGCGCTCATGGTGAACCAGCGCGCTCGGCGAGGCGGCGGTGGGGCGTTCGCCGGAACCGATGGAGGGGTCGGGGTAGAGGTGTGGTTCATCTTTCCGCTCCAGCCCGGTCCACTCCAGCCCGGTTTTGCCCGAGCAGGAGAAGCGCCTGATCCAGACCGCTGGGCGGGCCACAGTTCTTCGAGGTCTCTTGCTCGATTTCAAACACGAGATCCATAGCCGCATCAGCAGTGTCGTCTTCGCCCAAGGCACCCAAACGTTTCAGCTTGGTTTTCATTTCATTCCAGTGCGCTCTTAGAGCTGGCAAATCGCCGGGCGCCGATGGAGTCATCAAATCAACTCCTTTGCTCTGGGCGCAGCCAGCCAGACGTTCTCCGGCTTGGTGGAACGCCGCACGAATGCGACGATTGCGCTCCGCGTTGGAGAGGCGCTGACTAAACGGATCCGCCTCCAAAATCAGATTGCTGGTTTGAAGCAGCTGGCTGGCTTGTGCATCTTCCAGATTCGCTTTGACCGCGCTTTGCAGGTACCTTTGCGCGGTGCGATAGCGCCCCAGACTGAAAGCAGCTTCTCCTGCTCCGGCAAACACCGCTGCATTCCCACGATCGAGCCGCAGGACACGTTGATATTCGACGAGCGCATGATCGTAATCTTGCGCGCGGGCAAACAAATCCGCGGCGCGGAGCCGCAATTCGGGACGCGGCGGCAGCTCCGCAGCCAGCGTGATGAGCTCAGCCTGCGCCTGAGGGTAGGCACGTTGCCGCACCAGGAATTCGATGAGTTCAAACCACGTGTTCAGCCGATTAGTGTCGGGGTCAGATGCCCAGACCCCATAGATGGCGTTGTGGTAGTACTGCAACGTCTTATCCAGCGACCGTTGCCGCGCTGCCAACCGGCCCAGCGCCAAGTTCACGGGACCGTCTTGAGGCGAGCGTTCCCAAAGACTGATCAGATAGGTTTCCGCTTCATCCGTGCGCCCGGTGTCTCGCAGCGCACGAGCCAGACTGAGTTGATATTGAGAGTTATCCCGGCTGTAGATGAGCGCGGCACGAAAATCTTCGATGGCCCGGTCCGGCATCCCCGCCTTCTGTTCGGCTAGGCCCTGTTCGTACAAGTGCCGGGCCAAAGCCTTTTCCTGTTCGCCGAACCGGTTGACCAGACGGTTGACGAAGAGGAAAGCCAGCACAGCCAAAACGCTCAGGCCCGCAATCACAACAGGAGGCCGGCTTGTGATGGGCTTCAAGGTGACGGGAGGCGTCATTTGGTCGAATAATTATCCTAACCGATTGAGAGGGGGTTTGGGATAAGGCGCAGACATGACAATGCCGCAGGGGCAAAAGCGCCGGTCCCCACACCACGACTGACGTCCAGATTGCCCCACGTGGCTTGAGCGCGCGCAATCAGGTAAGATATTTCGGCAAAATGAATCGTGAATTTCACAAAGGCTATAGCCAGGAACTCCACCGCGACATGGAAGCGCTGGTCTTCGGACACGCCGGCACGCCGCTGGTTGTCTTTCCCACCTCGATGGGGAAGTTTTTCGAGTATGAAGATCGCGGCATGATTGGAGCCCTGGCCCCCCAGATCGAAGGCGGCGAATTGCAGGTGTTCTGTCCCGATGCCGTGGACATGGAGAGCTGGTACAACAAGAATGTGCATCCGCGGGTGCGCGTCCTGCGCCACCTGCAGTATGAGCGCTACATTCTGCACGAATTTCTGCCCTTCGTGCGTTGGAAGAACCAAACCCAGAAGCTGGCGGTAACCGGATGCAGTTTCGGCGGGTACCACGCGGTCAACTTTGCGCTCAAGCATCCGGACACAGTAACGCATTGCGTAAGCATGGGCGGGGCGTACGACATTCACCAGTTCCTGGACGGCTATTACGACGACGATTGCTATTTCAATTGCCCGCCGGACTTTCTGCCCAACATCAATGATGATTGGTTCTTGAGCCGCTACCGGCAGATGAAAATTGTGCTGGCCGCGGGCGAGTGGGACATGTGCCTGGACCAGAATGTGAAGTTGTCCGCCACGCTGAACGCCAAGGCAGTTCCACACTGGCTGGATGTTTGGGGAGATCACACCGGCCATGACTGGCCCTGGTGGCAGAGGATGGCGGTGAAGTACTTTTAGGAAAATTGTCATTCTGAGCGGAGCAGTCGAAGAATCCCTATGGCGCAGGGTGCGCCTGGCGGTCACAAGGCATTCTTCCCTTGCACCTGGAATGGGCCAGGGGGAACACCTGGCATGAACGTCTGAGTTCAGGGGCGTAGGGATCCTTCGACTTCGCAGTCTGCTTCGCGCTGCGAAGCAGACTGCTGCGCTCAGTATGACGGTGGACAGAGGGAGCATTCTTATGAAGAAAATCGGAATTCTATTTGGCATGGAGAATACCTTTCCGCCCGCGCTGGTGGAGAAGATCAACAGCACGAAAGTGGACGGCGTGACGGCGGAATTCGTCAAGCTGGGCGGAGTGAAGATGGCCGACCCCAGCGGATATCGAGTCATCGTTGACCGGATATCGCAGGACATTCCGTTCTACCGCGCGTACTTGAAGAATGCCGCACTGACCGGGACGATCGTCGTCAACAATCCCTTCTGGTGGACGGCGGACGACAAATTCTTCAACTATGCGCTGGCGACTAAGTTGGGCGTCGCCATTCCTCCGACCGTGCTTTTGCCTCACAACAAGCATCCGGAGGGCACTACCGATCAATCCATGCGCAACTTGATCTTCCCCTTGAATTGGGATGAAATTTTCGACTATGTCGGCTTCCCTGCTTTTCTGAAACCCTACGCCGGTGGCGGATGGAAGCACGTATACAAGGTCGATTCACCGCAGGAGTTCTTCGATCGCTACAACCAGACCGGCGACCTGTGCATGACCCTGCAGCACGGGGTCGAGTTCGAGGAGTACTTCCGCTGCTACGTTGTGGGCCAGGAGAAGGTTCACGTCATGAAGTACGACCCCAAAGCGCCGCATCATGAGCGGTACGTCAAAGGGAATCCGCCGCCGTCGAGTACAAAGCTGCATGACCGGATCGTCAAAGACGCGCTTACCTTGTGCCGCGCTCTGGGTTACGACCTGAACACGGTGGAGTTTGCGGTCGAAGGTGGGGTGCCGTATGCCATTGACTTTATGAATCCGGCGCCAGACGCGGATGTGAATTCGGTGGGCCAGGCGAACTTCGAGTGGATCGTGAACGCTGTCGCGGAAATGGCTGTAAAGAAGGCGCTTAGCGAAGAGAATCCGGCGCGGGACTTGCGCTGGGCGAGTTTCCTGGCGGGAGAACGACCAGTAGAGGCTGCAGCGCCTAGACCTGTGGCGAAGAAAAGGGCAAGGGCATAGACCTTGTGGATGAGCTGAAGCGAAAGCGATTTCTTTGGGGCGCTCTGCTGGCTTGGTCGCCTTGGATATTGATAGGTCTTGGCATAACCAATTGGCTCCAAGGAGCCTCAGAGCACAGGGCCACAGGCTTGGGAGCGGTAGCCCTAAGCCCTGGGGGGATGGGTTTCGCAATCGCACTCCTGTTTGAGCCAATCGCAATCGTCCTTCTGTCCAGATCGTTCTCTCGCGGACACTGGCTGCGTACCTCGTTTTCCGTAGTGTCTATCTGCCTAAGCGTGTCAACGATTTCCTTTTTTGGCTTCCGTCTCTGGATGTTCCTCGATCAGGTGCGCCGCATGGCTTGACCAACCGGTCAATTCCACAGGAAAACAGTTCAGTCAGGCTAGCATCGTTGTTATACTGTCTTCACCTTGGCGGACGTCCTGGAGGGCCGGACTTGACCGCCTACTGACATGCCACCTACTTTCACTATCGGGATCGAAGAGGAATATCAGACCGTTGACCCGGTCACCCGCGATCTGCGCTCGCACATCCACACGGAAATGATGGAACAGGGGCGGATGCTCTTGCAGGAAAGAGTGAAGGCGGAGCTTCACCAGGCGGTGGTGGAAGTTGGAACTTCGGTTTGCACCAACATCAAAGAAGCTAAGGCGGAAGTCAAAGCGCTGCGCCGTGACATGGTTACCCTGGCCAAGGAGAACGGGCTGCGCTTAGCTTCCGCCGCGACCCATCCTTTCGCCGACTGGCGAGTGCAGGAGATCACTCCCGACGAGCGTTACAAGAACATCGTCGAAGACATGCAGTTGGTGGCGCGCGCCAACCTGATATTTGGTCTGCATGTCCATGTGGGCGTCGAGGACCGGGAAACCGCCATCCACCTGATGAATCACGCCCGCTATTTTCTGCCGCATATCCTGGCGCTTTCGACCAATTCGCCGTTCTGGCTGGGGATGAACACCGGGCTCAAGTCGTACCGTTGCAAAGTATTCGATAAATTTCCGCGCACTAATATCCCTGACTACTTCCCGAGTTGGGGCGAGTACGAAAACTTCATCAAGCTGTTGATCAAGACCAACTGCATTGATAACGCCAAGAAAATCTGGTGGGACATCCGCCCGCATCCTTTCTTCAGCACGCTGGAATTCCGCATCTGCGATATTCCCCTGCGCGTGGATGAAACCATCGCCTTAGCCGCGCTCATCCAGGCCACGATCGCCAAGCTGTACAAACTGTACTCCGCAAACCAGGGTTTTCGGCTTTACCGCCGCGCCTTGCTCATGGAAAACAAGTGGCGGGCTTCACGTTACGGGTTGGAAGGCAAGCTGATCGACTTCGGCAAGCAGAAGGAAGTTCCGGCGCGTGAGTTGATTCTGGAATACCTGGAGTTCGTCGACGACGTAGCCGACGAACTGGATTCTCGCGAGGAACTGAACTACATCCGTCAAATCCTGGAGATGGGCACGGGCGCAGACCGCCAGTTGCGCGTTTACCAGGAGACCGGTGAACTTAACAAAGTGGTGGATTACATCATAGAAGAGACGGAAGTGGGCCTGGCCGAGACCGAGGCCCCGGCTTCCGCTAGAAAAGTAGGGTAATGAACGTTCCTGTCAGTCAAGCCAACCGGCAACTCAATCAGCTTGCTTTCGATCCTGAACTTACCCCCGGGGCCCGCAACGCGGTGAACGTGTGCCTGCGGGTGCAGTCAAGTGAGAAGGTCACGGTCATCACCGATGAGGTGACGAAGGAAATCGCCGCCAGCCTGGTCCGCGAACTGGAAACCGTAGGCGCTCGCTATCGCGCCTGGATACTGGAAGATCTGGCGCCGCGTCCGCTTACCAGTCTTCCAGCGGAAGTTCTCGAAGATCTCGAGACCAGCCAGGTCAGCATGTTCGCGGTGCAGGCGCAAGCCAATGAACTGCGCTCGCGCATGGAGATGACCAACGTTGTCAACCGCCGCAAGATTCGCCACGCTCACATGGTGAATATCAACCGGCAGATCATGCTGGAAGGAATGCGGGCCGATTTCCTTAAGGTGGATCGCATCAGCTCCAAAGTGGTGGAGAAGGTGCGGCGAGCTAAGCAAGTTCGCGCCAAGACTCCTGCTGGAACCGATCTAGTGGCGGAACTGAATCCGAATTATCGCTGGGTAAAGACCAGCGGAATTATCAGTCCGGACAAATGGGGGAACCTGCCGGGCGGAGAAGTGTTCACCACGCCTGGCGAGGTCAACGGGACATTTGTGATCGACGGGGTGGTTGGCGACTGGTTGTGCACGAAGTATGGCGGCCTGCAGGAGACTCCGCTGACCATTCGCGTAAAGGCCAACCGGCTGACGGAAGCTCATTCCGCGAACCGCGAACTGGAAAGCGATTTCTGGCGTTACACCCACGCCGATGAGAACAGCGATCGGGTCGGAGAGTTTGCCATCGGCACGAATATCGAATTGAAAGATGTGATCGGGCAGATTCTGCAGGACGAGAAGTATCCGGGCATCCACATTGCCTTCGGCAACCCCTATGGGGAACACACAGGGGCGGACTGGTATTCATCCACTCACATTGATGTGGTGGGCAGGAACTTTGACATTTGGGTGGACGGCGAGCAGATTATGCGGGACGGAAAGTTCTTGATCGAGGCGTAAAGTAAAGATGTCATCCTGAGCGGAGATGGTTCATCCGCTCGCCGATGAACCACCGGAGTCGAAGGACCAAAGGCAGACTGGATTGGCAACACCGTTTCAGGGAGTTCTACCGGTGGTTTTTAGGAGAGAATGCCTTGCAGCAGCATCGGCGAGTTGGGCGGCTAAGGGTCCTTCGGCTCCGAAATTGAGCTTCGTCGAATCAGTTACGGAGACTCAGGCGATTGGCCGCAACGACTTGTTGCGATTCGCATGAACTTCTAAGAAACCATGATTCCTGCCCTGCGAAAGCAGTTCAATGCGAACTTCACGCCGGAAAAGTATCAGACATTTCTCAAAGTCATGGACGAGCGGTGTGGGACGCCGGTCCAGTTCCGGCTCTCCGAGACGCCGTGCTTCTTCCCGAAGGCGCTGCTCGATCAGATGTCGGAGTATGGGAAGCAACTCATTCAGCAACTCGGAGGTCTGGAATACCGCAAGACCTCGTTCCGAGCCATCCCGCCTGAATTTAATGTGCCGCACGAGGCGCCGCACCCCATGTTCATTCAGGTGGACTTTGGGCTGGTGCGGGACGCGTCCGGCAAGCTGCAGCCCAGGCTCGTCGAGTTGCAGGGCTTCCCTTCCCTGTATGCGTATCAGGCGATGCTATCGCAGGTTTACATGGAAGTTTTCGAACTCGATGAGAATCTGCAATGTCTGCTCGGCGGGCTAGATTGGGAAGGCTACAAGAAACTGCTGCGGCGCGCCATCGTGGCCGATCACGATCCGGAAAATGTCATCCTGATGGAGATCGATCCTCTGCACCAGAAAACGCTGCCCGACTTTCTGCTCACGGAGAAGCTGCTCGGGTATTCCGACGGTCGCGATCACCGACATCGAGAAAAGAGGCAATGCAGCTTTTCTACGATCGAGAAGGCAGGCGACACTCCGATCCAGCGCATTTACAACCGGGCGATCGTAGACGAACTGGTGCGCAAGAATCTGACGCTGCCATTTCCGCTTTCACGAAGACCTGAACGTGGAATGGGCCGGGCATCCCAACTGGTATTTCCGGATGAGCAAGTTCTCCCTGCCCTACCTGCGTCACGCGTGCGTTCCCAAGACCCAGTTCCTCGATCGTGTGGAACGCGTCCCCGACGATCTGGAGAACTACGTCATCAAGCCGCTTTTTTCCTTCGCCGGGCTGGGAGTCCTGATCAATCCCAGCAAGATGACCTGGCAGCCATCCCCAGAGAGAAACGCCGAATACATCCTGCAGGAACGGATGAACTTCGAGCCGGTCATCGAAACTCCCGTTCGGCGGCACCAAAGCCGAAGTCCGGATGATGTACATCTGGCTGGATGAGCTGCAGCCGGTGATGTGCATCGTGCGCATGGGCCGTGGGATGATGATGGGCGTGGATCACAATAAGAATATGGAGTGGGTGGGTAGTTCGGCGGGATTCTATCCTGGGGCTTAGGTCGGGTTGACCTGCTCTGCCGCGGAGCCTAACATTATCGCCGACGGCATCGGTGCTCGCATGGTCGGCCAGACGGTCTCCCACTATCGCATTCTGGGAAAAATCGGCGGCGGTGGCATGGGCGTGGTGTACGAGGCGGAAGATATGCGCCTGGGCCGCCACGTCGCCACTCAAGTTCGTTCCCGACAACCTGGTCGGCGACCGCAAGTCCCTGGACCGCTTCGAGCGCGAGGCGCGGGCCGCGTCGCGGCTGAACCATCCCAACATCTGCACCATCCACGACATCGAAGACAACGACGGCCATCCCTTCATTGTGATGGAGAAGCTGGAGGGCGAAAGCCTGAAGCAGCGCATGCAGGGACAAGCCGCTCGAACTGGAGGATCTGCTGGACATCGGCGTGCAGGTTGCCGAGGCGCTGCGAAGCCTTGCATGCCAAGGGCATCATTCATCGCGACATCAAGCCAGCCAACATCTTTATTACCGCAAAGCGGACAGGTGAAAGTGTTGGACTTTGGCCTGGCAAAGCTCTCTCGCGACGGCTGGCCGGCTAGCGACGAGACTCCCTATGAAGATTCGCTGACCGCGGTGGGGTGGTTCCCGGGACGGCGGTTTACATGGCTCCGGAACAGGCGCGCAGCGAAGATCTGGATCCGCGCAGCGACATCTTCTCCTTTGGCGTGGTGCTGTACGAAATGGCCACCGGCAAGAAGCCGTTTCACGGGGACGAATGTGGTGACCACGCTGGACGCGATGCTGCACCAGAAACCGGCGCCGCCGCGGTCTCTGAATCCGGCCCTGCCCGTCGAACTGGAGGGCGTCATCGGCAAGGCGATGGAGAAGGATCGCGCCGAACGCTACCAGACCGCGACCCAGATTAAGGCCGACCTGCAACGGCTGAAAAAGCAACCGAATCGGGACTGATCAAGACGGGCTGCGCAGCGAAGCACCTCTGCGCGTGGTCACCAGCACTTTCCAGCGGCCCAGCGCGCTGCAAAAATATCTGTTGCTGGGAATGGCGGGACTGCTGATCACGGTGCTGGCGGCGTTGGGAGCGTGGTGGTTCAAACATCGGAGCGCGGGCAGGCGGCGGCGGCAAGAACACGATTGCGGTGCTCCCGCTGCAGAACATGAACGGCGATTTCAGCGTGGACTATCTGCGTTTCGCGCTGGCCGACGAAATTGCCAACGTGCTGACCTATTCGCGCAGTCTGGATGTGCGGCCCTCTCGGTTACGCGGAAATATGTGAGTCCGGACCTCGACCCGCAGCAGGTGGGCCGCGAACTGCACGTGGCCACGTGTTCTGACCGGGCACTTCTTGAAACAGGGAGATCGTCTGCTGGTCACGCTGGAAGCCACGGACGTAAACAGCGACCGGCTGCTATGGCAAACCAACTTCACACCTTCAGCCAGAGATTTGATTGCTCTGCAGGCGAATCGCCGCACGAAGTACGCCAGGGGTTGCTGCCGATGCTGGGCGCAGCGGCGGCTTCCTGGACACCGGCACGCGGCCCAAAAATCAGGAGGCCTACGATCTTTATCTGCATAGTCTGGCCTTGCCCGCAGATCCCGCACCCAATAAGGATGCGATCGCCGTGCTCGAACACGTCGTGAAAATGGATCCGAACTATGCGCCCGCTTGGGAGGCGCTTGGGTGAGCGCTACTACTACGATGCGACTTACTCGATGGCGGCGAGGAGGTGTTCCAGCATTCAAATGCCGCCGCGAGCGAGCGGTGGCGTCTTGATCCCAATCGCATGATGGCGGCGAGCCAGTTGATCACCAACCGGGTGGAGCGAGGAGAGTTGGGCAAGGCCTATGCGGCAGGCTGACGACACTGGTCAAGCGCCGTCCGGAGAGCGCTCAGGCCCACTTTACACTGGGTATGTTCTTCGTTATGCCGGAATGCTGGAGGAGCTCTGCGCGCGAATGCGATATCGCCCTGGCGCTTGGATCCGGGGAATTACTTCTTCCGCTCTTGCGCCTGGGCGTTCATGGAACTGGGAAAGACCCAGCGGGCGATGGAGTTCGTCCAGCTGGATGCGGGATCGGAGTGGGCCGACGTATGTGATGCCTTCGCTTCTGCTGCGCGAGGGCAAAGCCGCGGAAGCGAGAGAGAGCTCTGAAGCGAATGCCGACCAATCCCCACTACCATCGCGATCTGCTGCAGGCCTGCCTGGTCTGGCCCGCCTCGGAACTTGATCGAATTGCTCATGAGGACGAAACCGGCTATCCGCCGGACCCGATCCCGAACCTTCGTACTATCAGGGATCGATCTTGGCCTACTGCGGCAAGAAGAAGCCGCGATTGCACATGCTGCAAAACGCGGTGGAAGCAGCAACTATTGCGCCTATTCCAACTTTGTTGTCTGATCCGTTGCTGGCCAAACTGCGGGGCAGCGCGGAGTTCGACCAGGTGCTCACCGCGGCACACGAGTGTCAGCAGAGCGTAAGAAATCCGCAGGCGCAGTGAAGGGATACCATCGTGATGAACTGCGGCTACCTTTTTTGCCCGCCGGCTAGTCAATCAAGGAACCCTATCTCAGGAAAAACTTTGCTTCCCATCCGCGAGAACTACCATCCTCTCAACTATGACAAATCGTGACTGGAAAGCCTGGCGCAGCGAGCGTTGCGCGTTGTGCCGGTCTTCCTGCTCCTCCTGCTGATCTACGTTAGTTTGCTGGCGCAAGTGCCTGCATATCGGCCACCCTCCGGCAATCCCGTCGGACCTGCCAGCCGTTGATGCGTCGGCGCCGCCTTTGCCACAGGACACAGGCCAGCAGGGCTGAAGGAGATGCTGCTGCGGTTGAGCACGACCGCTCGGCTGATGCAGACCGTGGCCCATCCCGACGATGAAGACGGCGGGATGCTGACGCTGGAATCTCGGGTAAGGGTGTCACTGGTCTGCTGCTGACGCTGAATCGCGGCGAGGGCGGGCAAAACAAGATCGGCAGCAATCTGTTCGACGTGCTGGGCGTGTTGCGCACTCTGGAGCTAACCGCCTCCGACCGGTACTACGGCGTGGAACAGAGCTTCACGCGAGTGGCCGATTTTGGCTATTCCAAGACTCCGCGAGGAAACGTTTCAGAAGTGGCAAGGGCACGACATCGCGCTGGGCGACATGGTGCGCGTGATTCGCACCTTCCGGCCTGATGTGCTGGTGGCGCGCTTCAGCGGAACCGACCGGGATGGGCATGGACATCATCAGGCTTCTTCGCATTCTGACCCGGGAGGCGTTTCGGGCCGCGGCCGATCCTAAGCGGTTTCCGGAGCAGATCAAAGAGGGCCTGCCGCCCTGGCAGGCGAAGAAACTTTATATCGGCAATGTGTGTGGATTTGGGGCAAAGACGTGCCCGGATGAGAATTACACGGTGAGGTTGAACACCGGAACCTAGCCCGCTGCTGGGGATGTCGTATATGCAGTTTGCCATGGAAGGCTTGAGGCACCAGCTTTCGCAGGGCGCGGGAGGTTGGTCGATTGATCCGGGCGATCGCTTCACGTTTTACAAGCTGGTGGATTCGGTGCTGCCGCCGGACCGCGGATAAAGATGGGCATGAGAAGGATTTCTTTGACGGAATCGATACCAGTTTGCCGGGACTCGCGGCGAGGCTGGGAACCGAGGAAACGAAGGCCCGGTTCCTGCCACCAGCGCTGGTGGAAATACAAGGCATGGTGAAGAACGCCGCCACCGTGGCGGACAGCAATTCGGCGAAGGCCGCGGATGCCGCTGCTGTCGGGACTGAGAGAGCTCGCCATCTTGAAGACCAGATAAAGACCTCGCCGCTCTCCAGCAGCAGCAAAGAGGATCTGCTAGTTCGAACTCACAAACAAAGCAGGATCAGTTCGAAAAGGCTGCCAATCTGGCGGCAGGAGTTGGATTGCACGTCAGCACGGATGTTTCGCTCCGCGCCACAGCCGATAACGCATTCATGGCAGTACCGGGACAAAGTTTCGATTTGACGGCACATTTCGTGAGCAAGTTGAAAGTCAGGATTCAGACGATCGCACTCGATCTACCGCCGGGGTGGACTGCCGCCAGAGCATCCCCTGCGCCGAGTTCCTCCGGCACGGATTTTTCGATGGACTTTTACGTCAATGTCCCCAGCGACGCGCCCTTCACGCGGCCTTATTGGCACCGCGCCGATCCCGAAACCGATGCCATCAACACAATTGACGATCCGCGGTACGTGACTCTTCCCTTCGCTCCACCGCCTGTGCAGGCCCACGCGATTTATTACCTGGGCGGGCAACGGGGCGTCGTGCATGCGGTTGCGACGGTCAAATTCGAAGGTGGCCGGGAGCGGGCGGTCGCAGTGACGCCGGCATTTTCCGTCGCACTCGAACCGGGACAACAGGTGATTTCGACCGAGGGCGACGAGGCGTGCAAAGTCAGAGTGGCCGTGACGAGCAACCTGCAAGGTCTTAGCATGGGCGTCCTTCACCTGGAGACGCCCGCCGGCTGGCGGGTTGAGCCCGCCCGCTTGCCGCTGCGATTTGACTGGCGCGGCGTGAAGCGGGAATCCGAGTTCAAGGTTTTTCATGACGGCCTCAGGGAAGGTCGAACGGCGGTTCACGCGGTCTTCGAGTCGGGCCCCAAAACGTTCAGTGAGGGCTACAGCGTTGTTACCCGCGACGACCTCGACAGCTTCTACTATTACCAGCCCGCGCTGCAGCGCGTCAGTATTGTGGATGTCAAGGTGCCAAAGGATCTGAAAGTTGCTTACGTCATGGGCGCGGGCGATGACATTCCGACGGTCCTGAAACAGATCGGAATGGACGTCACTCTGCTGCCCGCGGCAAACCTCGCTGTGGAGGATTTGAGCCAGTACGGCACTATCGTTTTGGGAATTCGCGCTTATGACACGCAAAAGGATCTGGCCGCCAACAACAGAAAGTTGCTGGATTACGTGTCGGCAGGCGGCACGCTGGTCGTGCAGTACAACACCGGCGTCGGTGATTTTAACAGTGGTAATTTCACACCGTATGCCGCGCAACTCAGCCGTGTCCGCGTTTCTGTTGAAGAGGCTCCCGTAGAGATTCTCGCTCCCGGGGACAGCGTCTTTCACTATCCCAACCCGATCACGCCACGCGATTTCGACGGATGGGTGCAAGAACGCGGCCTGTATTTCATGGATCACTGGGACGACAATTTCAAGCCCTTGTGCGCGTGTCATGATCCGGGGGAAGCTCCGCAGAAGGGGGGCCTGTTGCGCGCGCAGTATGGCAAAGGAACGTACATCTACACGGGGTACGCTTTCTTCCGCCAGTTGCCGGCGGGAGTTCCGGGGGCGATCCGGCTTTATGTGAATCTGCTGAGTGCGGGACATGAAAAAGCAGCGGCCCGCGATTAGCAGCCTTTCCTGCTGACAGCGGCCTCCTAGTTGGCTTCTACACCACAGAGGACGCAGTAACCCATTTCCGATGCAGCTTCGTCCTTCCAAATCCGAGAACGGAGAACCTTCACCCCACCTGATTCGTGGAATCGGGCTGGGCAGCGCAACCGCGTTGAACATGATTGACATGATCGGGGTGGGACCGTTTATCACCATTCCGCTGATCGTGAGCGCGATGGGTGGGCCGCAAGCCATGATGGGCTGGATCCTTGGCGCCATCTTTGCCATGTGCGATGGCCTGGTGTGGGCGGAATTGGGTGCTGCCCTGCCCGGCTCTGGAGGCTCGTATCGCTACCTGCGGGAGATCTACGGTCCGGACCGTCTGGGCCGGCTGGTTTCCTTTTTGTTCGTATGGCAGCTTTCCTTCAGCGCACCCATGTCGATTGCGACAGGCGCCATCGGGCTCGCGGGTTATGCCTCCTATTTCTGGCCAGGACTCGAGCACCAGTACGCCGTTCATAATTGGAGCCCGCACCTCCCGCTTTTGGGAACGTTGCAACTGCGCTGGCTGGTTTCGGGAGCGACGTTCGTCGCTACCGGTATGGTGGTGCTCGCAGTCGTGCTCCTCTATCGCAGGATCACCAGCATCGGCTGGCTGTCCAAAGTGCTTTGGTTGGGCTCGGTCGGAACCATGGGCTGGATCATCTTTGCCGGTTTGACACACTTCCATGCGGCTCAGGTTTTCAGCTTTCCGCCGGGTGCGTTTACCCTGTCGCGCGATTTTTTTCTGAAGCTCGGCCCGGCGATGCTGATGGCGACCTACACATACTGGGGCTACTACAACGTGTGCTTTCTCGGCGATGAAGTGAAAAATCCCAGCAAGACTATTCCCCGAGCGTTGCTGCTATCTATTTTTCTTGTGGCATGTCTATACCTGCTGATGAACGTCAGTATTCTGGGAGTGATTCCCTGGCAGGAGATCGCCCCCTCCGCCCGGTCCAACAGCGGCTTGTATGTGGCGTCTGTTTTCATGCGCAGGATCTACGGTCCGTGGGCCGCGACTCTGGTCACGGCGATGGTGATGTGGACGGCATTCGCGTCGGTTTTCTCGCTGACGCTGGGTTATTCCCGCGTGCCGTACGCCGCGGCCCTGGACGACAACTATTTTCGGGTATTTGGCCGCATTCATCCGCGATACCTGTTTCCTTATGTGTCGTTGCTCGCCTTGGGTAGCGTTGCATTGCTGTTTTGTTTTTTCTCGATTGTGGATGTGATTGCGGCGCTGGTGGTGATTCGCATCGCTCTGCAATTCCTGGTGCAGGCGATTGGCTTGATAGTGTTGCGTATCCGCCGTCCGGACTTGCCAAGGCCGTTTCGCATGTGGCTGTATCCTCTGCCCGCCTTAATCGCGGCCTGTCGGATTCTTGTTCATACTTGTCTCCCGAACGAACTCACTCACGGAGATTCGCTATGCCGTGCTCATCCTGATGACGGGGGTGGCCATTTACCTGCTGCGGGCGTGGCGTTATCGAATCTGGCCGTTTGGAAAACATGTGGCGACGGCAGTCCAAGGGGTTACCGGTAATTGACTATGGCTGAGTCAGTGAAAACTCCGATGCCTGCTGCATCGCCCGGGGCGACGACGAACGGTGTCGCCTGGGCTCCGCTGCGTGAGCCGCTCTTCCGTTCGCTTTGGGTTGCGGCGGTCATTTCCTACACCGGAACCTGGATGCAGAACGTCGGCGCCGGCTGGCTGATGACGCAGCTGACCATGTCCCCGTTGATGGTCAGCCTGGTACAAGCGGCGAGTGCTCTGCCCGTTTTTCTGGTTATTCTTCCCGCGGGCGCGTTGGCCGACATGGTAGACCGCCGGCGCTTTCTGCTGATCACGCAAGGCTGGATGGTGGCTGCCGCTGCGTTGCTGGGAATCTTTACGCTGCTGGGTCACGTGACGCCCTGGGTCCTGCTTCTGTTGACATTCTTGCTCGGGCTGGGAGCGGTGATGAATGATCCGGCGTGGCAGGCGATCACACCGGAAATTGTCTCGCTGGAACAGCACGCGCCGGCCGTGGCGTTGAATTCCGTCGGGTTCAACGTGGCTCGCGCCGTGGGCCCGGCGCTTGGGGGCATGGTAATCGCCATCGCGGGTTCAGGCGTTGCCTTCCTGTTGAATGCCGCTTCGTTCTTCGGCGTAATTTTTTTTCTGTACCGCTGGAAGCGGCCTCATTTCGAAGATGCCGCAACCGGACGAGTGAGCGATGCCATCCTGAGCGGCCTGCGTTACGTACGCGGCGCTCCGGTCGTACGTTGTGTTCTGATGCGAACGGGAGCATTCAGTTTGGCGGCGAGTTCCTTGCTGGCGCTGCTCCCCGTCGTGGCCCGCCCCTATGGTGCGACCGGCTACGGCCTGCTGCTCGGATCATTCGGCCTGGGCGCGCTGGCGGGAGCGGCCGTGTTGCCTCACCTGCGCAGCACGCTGTCCGTGGATGGAGTTGTGACTTTCGCCATCGTGGTGTTCGCGGCTATGACGTTCGCCGCCGGACGGGTGCAAACGTTCGGCTGGCTGAGTCTGGTATTGTTTACCAGCGGAACCGCATGGATCGGAATTCTGGCTTGTCTCAATGTAGCCGCGCAAACGATGTCACCTTCGTTTCTGCGTGCACGGGCGTTGTCTTTGTATCTGCTCGTGCTGCAGGGCGGCATGGCGATCGGCAGTGCGGTGTGGGGAGCGCTGGCCAGCCGGATCGGGGTTCCGTCCGCGCTCCTGGGTTCCGCCGTGGCACTTGTGGTCGGACTGGCCACTGTGCGACGCTATCCGCTGAGTTCCCAAGAACTACAATATGCGCCATCGGTCGTGCGAGACTAATCTGTGCCTGGGTTCCGCCATTCCAATTGAAATTTCAAGGAGATTCCTTATGGAAAGAAGGCAGTGGCTGTATGCATCTTTGCTTGTGCTGGCTTGCGGCTGCGTTGCGTTCGCGCAAGCGTCCATGTCCGGCGAACACCGCACCATCAGTCAGATTCTGGATCGCTCCGTTAGCGGTGTGGAAGGCGAGTTTGTTTCGGCCGCCGAGGCCATGCCTGAGGACAAGTATTCATTCGCACCCACGAATGGAGAATTCAAGGGCGTGCGTACTTTCGCTCAGCAGGTGAAGCATGTGGCTGCAGTCAATTACCTGGTGGGGGCATCCATTCTCGTGGAGAAACCACCGGTCGAGCTGGGCAGCGAAAATGGCCCCGATTCGGTGAAGACCAAAGCAGAGATTGTGAAGTTCCTGAAGGACTCGTTCGCTTATGTTCACAAGGCCGTCGCTGGCATTGATGACAAGAACCTCTTGGATCCGATCCCGAGCCCGTTCGGACAGAACAAGGTCACTCGGCTGGGAATGGCGACTCTCATCGTGGGGCACTGTTTCGATCATTACGGCCAGATGGTGGAATATCTGCGCATGAACGGCATTGTTCCGCCAGCCAGCCGCTGACCATATAGGCGACGGGCGTCCCGTGGTGAGGTGGGTGCGGGACGCTCCGTCCCGCACCGCTACACACGATTTCGAGAGACTTCGACGGCATTTCGCCTGAGGACCGGCATGCGCCGGTCCTTATTTCGCTCCACTGGGGCTCGCGGAGGCGTATGGCACGGAAGTGCCATTTACACCGCCGACACCGAGAAATAGGCTGGCTTTCTCCCCACTTCTAGGACAATTCGTTGGACCGCAAGCCCGTGGTTTGGACGGAGGGGCGTTGCCCTATCGGTTGTAGTTGATGCCATGGGAGTCGAACCGATTGCAGGGAGCAGTAAATGACGACCAAGAGGCATCGCTTGATTGCCAGAGGAGTATCTGACGCGGAACGGGAGCGCGAAGTGCAGCGGGAAATCGACACCTTCCTGCGCGCCCTGAGTTCTTATCCCGAGCGCTTTGCCCGCGAACCCTATCTCAGCTTCGAGCAGCATCTATTCAGCATTACCAGGCACCCGCGTAACGCGGACAATGATCCTCATCGAAACCACTAGCTTTATCCGCTTCCTGCTCAGCGAATCTTTTTCCTCGCTCCATGTGCGGTAATTTCAGTGGGAAGCATTTCTGCCTCGAGGCCATGCCTGCGAAGACGGTCCTGAATGCTCAGCTTGGCCCGGTTCGCGCTTGCTTTTGGATCGAGGAAAACCAACACGGACGGTCCAGCCCCGCTCGAGGCTACGCCAAGGACCCCCGAGGTCCCAATCAGTTTCTGCAACGCAGGCAGCAACGGGCACAGGGTAGCACGGTAGGGCTGGTGGATGCGATCGGTTAAGGCGGACGCCAGCAAATCCTGGCGACCCTGGACGAATGCCGCCAGCAGCAGCATGGAATTCTGAATGTTGGTCACCGTGTCAGCGCGGGAATACTGCTCGGGCAGAACTCGCCGCGCTTCCTCAGTGGCAAGACTTTCGGGCGGAACTGCAAGCAGCAAGGGCCACTTTCCTTTTGGGCTCACCTGCACAATTTGCGCTTCGCTTTCTCCCGACATGCGCGCAATCGCCAGGCCTCCCATCCAACAGGCGGCAGCGTTGTCGGGATGGTGTTCGCGGCGAGCCGCTTCGCCCACGATTCTGCTATCGCTCCAACGCAACCGCCCGAAATAAACTGCCAGCGCGATTCCTGCCAGGCGCGCGGCGGCAGATGACCCGCATCCTTTGCCAATTGGAATCTGGTTCTCGATAAGGATAGCGAGCGGCTGAACCGCCTTGCCTTCGGCCTGCAGAATTTCCCGGTAGGTTGCCAGGATCAGGTGATTTTTCACCTGGCCACAGATTTGCGCGTCACGTCCGCGCGCAGCAATGGAAAACTCATCCGCTCGACGGGCCGAGACCTTGAGGAACAACGACAAGGCCAACGCGGCGGCATCGAAGGCCGGGCCGAGGTTGGCGGAAGTCGCCGGGAGAGTGAGGACTAGCGACTTTGGTGAGCGTCGAGTTTGTGTTGAAGTCATAGCGCCCTACGGACTACCTATCCTTCCGGACCCGCGCCTTGGTGATGCCGGGTTATGGCCCGATCGGAACCTCCCCTAGGGCTTTGGGGGCGCGGGTGGCGTGAACTGTGCAAGGTCACCAAACCCCAGCATGCCCTCGATGGAGCCGATTTTCTTTTCGGCATCTTCAAAACCATCTTTGCCAAACATTTTGTGCTCGATGTCTTCAAACTGGTCGGAAATTTCATCAAGCTGTTTATCGGAAAAATTCGTTTTCCAAGCGGGAAACACGATCGTATCTTCCCGCGCGGCATGGTTCGCGTACATGCGAACGAAGCCCTCGAACACTTTGGCTAAGGGCTCGGCGTTCCCCGATGCGATCTTCCCATTGTTGGTCACCGCGAGGATGTAATCGGTGATCTCACGGCCGCGATTGTGCTGTGAGGTCAGGACTTCGGCATAGTGCTGAAGTTCGGCGCCCTGCTTTCGAATCATGGGGAAAATGTGCTGCTCTTCCAGCATCCTTTCGTGGTAGTCCTCCCCAAAGGTCCGAAAGAGTTGCGCGGTTTGCCATAGAGCAGATGCGTCAATCGCAGCAGGGCTTTGACGCAGCTTGGGCACGGTTTCGGCATACACCAGCAGAGCCCGCCGGATGACGCCGTGTTCCCGCATTAAATCCTCGGTCGCGGTCACCTCCGGCGGCTTGCTTTTCGATTTGTTTTCGGAAGCGGCGGCGAGCAGTTGTCCCGGCGCGAGAATCGCCGCACTAAGCAGAATGGAATTCCTTGCTACTTTTCGCCGTTCCAAATCGATTGCCATCATTCTCCTCCATCCCGTTGAACCGGCCTGAGTATTTCAATTGTAGGAAGCATGCCGGTTATTGTGCTTCTGCCTGTTCCAGAGCTTTAATCACCGCGTCAGCTTCCGCATCGAGGACGATGGGCGCACGCTGCTGAGCCATCAGCATGCTCGCTTCCCTCTCATGTCCGGGTCCAGTGAACAAGTCGCCGCGATGGAATTTCAGCGTGAACTCGGGGTCCTTAAGGAGATGGCCGGTCAGGACCAGGACGACGATCTCCCCAGATTTCACAAAACCCTGCTGCACCAACTTCTTGAGCCCGGCCAGCGTTACCGCCGAAGCAGGCTCGCACCCAATGCCATCCGCTCCGATCTCTGCCTTGGCCAAGGCGATCTCGATTTCACTGACTTGCTCGACCGTTCCGCCGGTGGATTGCAGTACGCGAACCGCTTTTTTCCACGATGCCGGACTTCCAATGCGAATCGCGCTGGCCATGGTTTCGGCCTGTACGGAAATCAGCTTCTGGCCGCCGTTTTCGCGCATGGTCCGGACCAGCGGGTTGGCTCCTTCCGCTTGAATAATGGAAATCTTCGGCAAGGATGAGATCAAACCAAGTTCCTTCATCTCGAGAAATGCTTTCCCCAGTGCCGAAGAGTTTCCCAGGTTCCCGCCCGGAACGATCACGTGATCCGGCGATTGCCAATCGAATTGTTCCAGCAGTTCGATCGCGGCGGTCTTCTGGCCTTCCAGCCGATAGGGATTCACCGAGTTCAGCAGGCACACCGGAGCCCTTTGCACCACTTCGCTGAGCACGCGCATGCAACCGTCGAAATCGGTTCTTAGCTGGCAGGTCAAGGCGCCATAGTCGAGCGCCTGCGACAGCTTCCCCCACGAAACCTTGCCTTCTGGAATCAACACCAGGCTGCGCATTTCGCTACGCGCGGCATACGCCGCCATCGAGGCAGAAGTGTTGCCGGTGGAGGCGCATGCCACCCAACGGAATCCTTCCTGATGCGCGGCAGAAGCCGCTACCGTCATGCCTGTATCCTTGAATGATCCCGTGGGATTCATCCCCTGGTGCTTGGCATACAAGCGACGCAACCCGGTGATGCGGGCACAAGACGGCATCTCGTGGAGCGGCGTGTTTCCCTCGCGGAGTGTGATGATCTTGTGGCGGTCCCGGAATGTGGGCAGCACTTCGCGGAAACGCCAAACCCCGCTTGCATCAGCGGGCAGCGGCGAAGTGCGGCGCTGACGCCAGAGAGACTTGAGCGCGCCGGCATCGAACCTCGTGTTCCAGCCCGGGTAAAGTACTTCCAGCAGATCGCCGCAATCCGGACAGCGGAAATTCTGCTCTGCTTTTTTGCACACGGTGCGGCAACCAATGCAGCGTAACTGCGAGGTTTGCTCGTGAATCGACTCGGGCAGGGTGGGGCCAGTCATCTATTTCCCGCGCAGGTATCGGTCGGTTTTGTTGATCCAGTCGGCGCGCGGCGGGCTGAAGACGTCCATATCCACCGTGTCCTCCAGCGCCTCTGCTTTATGCGGCATATGCGGGGGAATGGTCAGCACTTCGCCGGCATTCACCACCAGCACCCGGCCATCAATCCAGAACTTCAGCGCGCCTTCCAGAACATGGGTGACCTGCTCATTGTGATGACTGTGTTCGGGAACCACGCAGCCTTTCTTCAGCAGCACGCGCGCCCGCATGATGTTTTGCCCGACGACAAAGTGCCGCTGGAGCAGCGGATTCAGATCTTCCAGTTCAAGCGAACTCCAGGGAACATGCTGCAGCAGCGCCTTGCTGGCAATTCTCTTTTTCGCCGCGCGAGGTCTGGCCACAACCTTTCTGCTCACATTTCTCTTGCCGGGTGTAACTTTCTTCTTCGCCAACTTTGCCATCGCAGCCCACCTCTCTGAAATCGGTTCCGATTAAAGTCCCTTGTACAAGCCGCCGTCCACCAGCACGGTTTGCCCGGTAATATAGGAAGCGCGATCCGAAGCCAGCCACACGATTGTATCTGCAACCTCGCGGGGTTCCCCCAGCCGCTTAAGCGGTGCGTCCGCCGCCCATCCGTCGGAGATTTCTCCCTCGCTCTTGCCCAAAGCGGCAGATCGGCTCTTCGCCAATTCCTTGAGCCGATCGGTCGCGGTGTACCCCGGCCCCACGTTGTTCACCAGTATGCCATCTTTACCAAATTCATTGGCCAGGCTCTTCACCAGTCCGACCACCGCAGCTCGGACGGCGTTGGAAAGCACGAGGTCGGCTACAGCCTGCTTAGTCGTAATCGAGGTAATCGTGATGATCCGCCCCCAGCGCTGGCGCTGCATGTAAGGAATGACTTCGCGCGCGAAATAAACCGTGCTGAGGAAATTCGCATCCACCGCCTTTCGCCAGTCCTCGACGGTCGCAGCCAAAAAGCCTTTTGCAGACGGGCCGCCGGCGTTGGTCACGCAAATGTCCACGCTACCAAATCTGGCGGCAACGTCGTTTACAAAATCGCGCACCGAGTCCGGGTTGGTCACGTCCAGTGGTTTGGCAAACACCTCGGCGCTGTATTGTTTTGTGATCTGCTCTGCCGCCGCGTGCAGCGTCTCAGCATTGCGTGCGCACATCGCCACCCGGCATCCCTCGGCGGCGAAAGCCTCGGCAGTTGCGCGGCCAATACCCTGGCTGGATGCAGCCACGATCGCAACCCGATTCTTCAGACCTGTTTTCATTGGTGGAATTATAAAGGCAAGGGTTTCGACATCCCAGACGGCGTAAGCCCTTGCCCGCTCAGCCTGCGAACGATAGTCTTAATCCATTGGGTCGCTCGACGCGAGCGGGCGCAGATTTTTTGTTAGCTTCTTGCAGGCTTCGGGAATCTATTGTTGCAACTGGTTTCATGAAATGGAGATGTCATGAAAAATCAGCATCGCCCAGAAACCCAGGCCGTGCGCGGAGGAACCGATCTTCACAAGAAAAACGGACCGCTGGCCACTCCCATCTATCAGACCTCGACGTTCGAGGTCACCGACAACGACCAGCAACTGCGCGCCACTCATACCGACATGTTTTACACGCGCTACGGCAATCCCACGAACACGGTTGCCGAGGCGGCGATCGCGGAACTGGAGGGCGTGGATGCCGGCTTGGTATTTGCTTCGGGAATGACTGCCATTACCACCTCGGCTCTGGCCTTGTTGAAAAGTGGCGACCACGTTGTCGCTCAGCGCGATATTTACGGCGGAGCCACGAAGTTCTTCAGCCAATGGCTGCCTAAGTTGGGCATCGAAACCACGTTCGTAGACACAACCGAGTACGACCAGCATGCCCGTGCGATCCGGCCAAACACCAGGATGCTCTACCTTGAATCTCCGACCAATCCCACATTGAGGATTGTGGATCTGCCCAAGGTGGCGGCCCTGGCAAAACAGCACGATCTGATCACCATGATTGACAGCACCTTTGCCACGCCGATCAATTCGCGGCCGGCGGAGTTCGGCATTGATCTGGTGATGCATTCCGGCACCAAGTATTTTAGTGGGCACTCTGATCTGATCTGTGGCATTTTGGCTGGACCGCGCGAACTGATCGAGAGGGTTCATGAGACCCGAACCACCCTCGGCGGAAATATGGATCCGCACGCCGCCTGGCTGTTGCTGCGGGGAATCAAGACCCTGGCGGTTCGAGTGCAGCGGCAGAATGAAAATGCACTGCGTGTTGCCCAGTTCCTAACGGGACATCCCAACGTACGGCGGGTACACTACCCATTCCTCGAGAGTCACCCTCAGCACGCCACTGCCGTAGTGCAGATGCGTGGTGGCGGTGGAATGGTGAGCTTCGAAGTGGATGGCACCGGCGAAGACGCGCGCCGTCTGACGGAGGCTCTCCGTCTCTTCACGCTGGCTCCCAGCCTGGGCGGCGTTGATTCCCTGGTCTCAATTCCAGTGCTCACCTCCCATGCCATGATCTCGGCCGAGCAGCGCCAGAAGATGGGAGTGACCGACCAGTTGATCCGGCTATCGGTGGGCATCGAGAACGCCGATGATCTGATTGCGGACCTGGAACAAGCGCTTACAGTCGTGGGTCAAGCCCGTCAACACGCGCAGGTGGGATGAATAGTCCGATTCTTCGTCGCCAGTGAGAAAAAACCCTGACCTCTGGCGAGGTCAGGGAGGAGGAGCAGTTCACGCGGTCGCCTAAAAAATGAACTTCAGCGCCAGTTGAAGGATGCGCGGGTTATGCACCAGGTTGACATGCAGAACGGCGGCGGTGCTGGTGCAACTGGGATCGCCGGCTGAATTGCTGGCTCCGCCGTAGCAGGCGATAGCGTTGGACGCGCTGGAGAACCCCTGGTTCGATGCTGCCGATCCCGGATCGCCCCCCAGCCAGGAAAACTCCGTGTGGTTAAACACATTAAAAGCTTCCGCCCTGAACTCGAAGTACTTGCTCTCGGTAACGGTGAAGTGCTTGATCAAGGCCATATCGAAGTTTGAGCGGCGTGGATTGCGCAGAATGTTTCTGGTCGAATCACCCAGGGTTAATCCTCGCGGCGCCACAAATGCGGCAGGATTGAACAGCAGCGGACCGTAGCCGGGCACCACGATGTTGGGTACGCCCGCGTTTGGGTTCCCGGCAAGATCAGGGTAAGACTGCCCGGTAGTATTGGCGGAAGTAGTATTGGCCAACCCCGCGTTATCAGCGGGCACCACTCCGTTTCCTCCGTTGTAGACGGTAAACGGACTCCCGGTTTCGATATCTACAATCCCAGAGTACTCCCAGCCGCCAAGCAACTTGTTCTCCAGACCCGGCTTTTTGAAGAAGGGCAGGTCGTAAACATAGCCCAGCGTGAAGACCTGGCGTTGGTCAAAATTTGAGCTGGCGCGAAACGCATGCAAGTCGTAGGAGTTCAGCGTGCTGGTGTCATTCCAGTCGGAGGCATCGTCTATCGAGTGGCTATAGGTATAGGAGAGGTTCAGTTGCAGTCCACCGACACTATGGCGTACCGCCACCTGTAATCCGTTGTAGCTGGACGAACCCGATCCTTCCTTACGCATGATGCTTCCAATCCCGGCGTAAGGACGATAGGGATCGGGATCGCCCCCGCACGCGACCGTAAGATTGATTGCAGCCTGACCGACCACGGGAACACCACTGGGCGTGGTAAAAGTGCCGCAATCATCGTGCAGCGGCTGGCCAGTGTTCGGGTTGATCCCACCGCCGATGGATTCCCCGGGTTTGTACGGGTTCTGGCTCAGCGGCAGCGGTGGAATCTGATTGTACTCGTAGGTTCGCGTCAGGTGCGTGCCCTTGCTGCCCACATACGAGACCGTGGCCACCGTGTTCCGCAGGAGGTTGTGCTGAATGTCGAGATGCCACTGTTGCACATACGGCCAGACGGCGTGATTGGGAATGGAAATAAAGCTCAGGGGTGGCGTTCCGCCACCGAGAAGCGCCGGGGTGAGGTTCGCATAACCGGAGATGTTGTAAACCGTAGCCGTCTGTGATTGCGGATTGTATTGTTCCAGCGTGCCGGCGTTGGCCTCGCCCTGGTTCGTGTGCTCGAAGAAGATACCGTAGCCTCCACGGAGGGCCCATTTTCCATTACCCTTCGGGTCCCAGGCAAAGCCTAAGCGGGGTGCCGGATTGAAGAGATGACCCGCCATGCAACCAGCGGGCACTCCAGCAGTAACGCCGCATTGCACCCAGCCGTTGTAAGGGTTCCCGATTACCAGTCCGGTATTTGGATCGACGCTGCTGGCGCCGGGCACGAAAAATCGCGGATCAAAGTTCCAGGCGCTGTGATGGATCTCGCGATAAGTTCCAAACATACTTACGCGCAGACCCAGGTTGAGTGTAAGGCGGCTGCTGGCGTGCCAGTCATCCTGAAAGTAAGGCTCAAAGATCTTGTAGCGATTGTAGGTTTTGGTCGCCGCCTTTTCCTGCGAATAATTTGCCACCTGCCCTAGCAGCAGATCAGCAAACGCATTTCCGGTGGTGACGCTGGAACTTATGTCGAAGGTCAAGATGCCGTTCACTGCAGTGCCGGGCTGGGGCAATTCGTTCTTCTGGGCAGCCACAAAATAACCACCAAATTGCAGGTTGTGCGGGCCGATGATCTTGGTGACGTTATCGCGATAGGTGTAAGTCGGGTTCGAGTTCAAGGGGCCGTTGGGCACGTAACCGGGGTCCTCTGACATACCGCCATAGATGCCGCCATTCAAGCTGATCCCGGGAACCTCGCCATTGAAGCCGTTGTCGTAGAGGCCGATATTCATGCCTGGAGGCCGCTGCCAGGCGCCGACCTTGGCCAGAGTGATGTGATCCGTAGTGTAGCTGGCCACAAACTCGTTGAGCAGCGTGGGTGAGAACGTGGCGGTCAATCGCGCCACCATGCTGACACCTGGGCCCACAAAGTTGGTTTGAACGGTCGGGAAACTGGTGCCGCTGGTCCACAACGGCGTGGGGTAGATCTGGGACCAGGTGTCGTGAATGTAGCGGAATGTCACGCGCATCTTATCTGTGAGGTTGTGGTCAACGCGGAACAGTTCTTCGCGCCAGTTGGTGGGGAGGGTCGGGGCAGCCGTCCAAGTCTCAGCTCCGGGGACGCCTCCGGTAGGCGCCGGAATCAGGGCCTCCAAGGCTTGGATGTTGGGGTCGTTGGGGTTGATGGGAAGCTGGTTGCTAGGAAACGGCTGAGTTGTGCCGGGTTGGACTGGACAGTCCGCGGACGAGCCGCTCGAGGGATTGGGGCAGAGGTCACTGAAATTGCCCTGCCGTTCCGCCAGCGATGGCACGGTCGTTACTGGGAACAGATTAGGCACGCGGTCACGGCGCCACTCCTGCGACCAGAAGAAAAACGTCTTTTGCTTGTTGGTATTGTAATGGCCGGGGATAAAAATCGGCCCGCCGATCGTATAGCCGAAATCGTTCTTTTTGTAGGCAGGAACGGCGGTCTGGAAAAATGGGGTGGCGTTAAACGCATCGTTGCGCACGAACTCGTAGACATCGCCGTGGAAGCTGCTGGTTCCAGACTTGGTTTCCACCTCGACCGTGCCCGACCCATTGCGCCCATACTGCGCACTGTAGTTGGAAGTAAGAACTTTGAACTCGGCGATGGCATCGATGCTGGGATAAACGTTAATGCTGCTGTTGCTGCCGTTGTCCAACACGTCGCCACCGTCCATCTCCCAATTGTTGTATTCGAGACGCCCGCCATTAATGCTGAAAGCCACGCTGCCGTTGACTCCCACTTGAGCCTCGTCCTGCCCGGTTTGGTTGGTGACCCCGGGAACGAGAGTGATAAGTTGGGTAAAGTTGCGCCCGTTCAACTGAAGTTGCGTGATCTCTTTGCCGGTGACCGTCCCTCCAAGATCAGAGGACTGGGTTTCCACCTGGGCGACATTCGTGCCTTCTACGGTTACTTCTTCTTTGGCCGCGCCTACTTGCATGGCGACATCAACACGTGCCTTCTGGGCAACGCGCAGAATGATGCCCGCCGCCTCGAATTTCTTGAAGCCGGTCGCGGTGACCGTCAAGTTGTAGGACCCGATGGGTAAGGCGGCGAACAGATAATCTCCCGTGGCGTTGCTGGTGGTGGCGCGGTTGATGCCGTGCTCCGGATTGGCGAGAGTCACCTGAGCGCCGGGTATCGCTGCGCCGGTGGGATCAGTGACTGTTCCGGTGATCGAAGCGGTATCCTGCCCGAAAAGAGTGCACGGAAGGCAGAATGCGAACACGCAAGTCCACAACCACGGGAGACGGGATCTCATTGTTGACTCCGTTTGTCACGCTGAAAAGCGAATGAAAAGAGAGCTAGACTTCACCCCGGAAGCCCAGCGCATCACCCCACACCTGCCGCGCCAGCCAGGCGCGCCAGTTTGCCACCGCACAATCGCGCCGCGGGAGCTTACCGCGATTTAGTTTCCGAATGGACGCGCCCGCGTGCGCGCAGACCCTTTATTAAATCGTGTTAATAGTGCTGCAGGCGCTCTTGCGTGTCAAGCGAAAAAATACCCTGCCCGGCAACCCATGCGCTGTGATATCCGTCACAACAGGCTCCGCGTTGATTCCCGAACTGCGAGTTCCGGGGCTACTTTGCGGTGCACCGCGGAGACTTCTCGCTTTTCCTGCACGGCATTGATACCTTCCACCACGACGTTAACCGCCATAGCCCCCATCGCCTCCATCGGTTGGCGTATGGTGGTAAGAGAGGGCGTGTACAGACTGGACGCGGCGACATCGTCAAAGCCGATGACCGAACAATGTTCCGGAACTCTTAGGCCCGCCTTGGCCAGGGCGCGGATGGCTCCGAACGCGGTCAGGTTGTCGAATGCCATCAACGCGGTGAAGGGGCGCTTCTGCTTGAGCAGTTCCTCGGTCAGTTTGCAGCCGGCTTCAAAACTTGAGATCGGGTCCCGCGACTCAGGGAGATCAAGTACCAACCGCTGATCCAGTTCCAGGCCACTGGACTTGGCGAAGGATCGAATCCCCTTCCAACGCGGAGCGCTGTCGGCCAGAGTCTTCGGCCCGCGGATGAACGCCACCTTGCGATGTCCCAAAGAATACAGGTGCTCGAGGGCGGCGTGAGCTCCCAATTCGTTATCCACGATGACCGAACTGATGGAATCCGTCCGCAACTCACGTCCGATCATGGCGGTCGGAATGCTGCTCTTCTCCAGATCGGCGAGGACATCAATATCAACGAACAGCCAGTTGGCCAACACGATGAGCGCTTCCACGCGCCGGTCCAGCAGCATTTCCAGGTAGCGCTCGAAGCGGCTGCGCTCGTTGTGGACGTCAGTCAGGATGGGAAGGTACGAAGACTGGTAGAGAGTGTTCTCAATACCACGGAGCACCAGGGTACAGAAGGGGTCGGTCATGTCGAACACCATGACGCCAACGGTGTGACTGCGTTTGCTGCGCAGCGAGCGGGCGAACAGATTTGGACGGTAGCCGAGTCTCTTCGCTGCCTGCTCGATCCGCTTCTTAGTCGCGGCAGGAATGTAGCGTGCCAGAGGAGCATCGTTGAGAACGATCGACACTGTGGTCGAGGAGAAACCACTCTCCTTGGCTACGTCCCGTATTGTGACGACCGAATTCTTCGGACTCTGCACGGATTGTTTTTCAGGCCCGGACCTGAATGATCCACGCTTGAATTCAAGCGGCTGCTGGCGGACACTACAACAGAGAGTGAAACCAGTGTCAAGTTCGGTCTTTCGATTCTCCCTCATTCTTCTACTTCTACTCGCCCCCTTCCAGCTTGCCCGCGCCGGGCAGGCGCAGGCTTCGGCGGAAAAACCCGCGGGCCGTGCTTCGCCGGGGTCGGGGGCAGTGCCGGCCCGAAGTACCGATCCGCAACAGCTCTTTCAGCAGGGAGAGAGGGCGCTGAAGAGCGGAAATCTGGTCCAGGCCGAGCGCGCGTTTCGCAGTGTGTTAGCGGTGAATCCGCAGGTTGCAGGCGCATACGCAAATCTGGGAGTCATCTATATGCGGCGGAAACAGTGGCAGCCCGCGCGGGAGATGTTGCATAAAGCTGAACATCTGGCGCCGCAGTTGGCCGGGATCCGGCTAAATATCGGTCTCACTTACTACCGGCAGAACGACTTTCGAGCCGCCATCCCCCCGTTCGAGTCAGTCGTGCGCGATGCTTCGGATTCGTTCCAGGCACGCTATTTGCTGGGATTGTGCTATTTCTTTGCTACGCGATATGCGGACGCCGCTACCACACTGGAACCGCTCTGGCCGCAGGCTTCCAGCCAGCTGAACTACCTTTATGTCGTGGGCATCGCGGCCAACAAAGCGGGACGCGCGGAGCTGGAGCAACGCGCCCTGAGCCACCTGGTGGAGATCGGGCAAAACTCTCCGGAGTTTCATCTCCTGATGGGCAAAGCTCACCTCAATCGTGAGGAGTATGACGAGGCTATCTCCGAACTCGCAGCCGCTGCCAAGGCTGACTCCAAGCTTCCTTTCGTCCACTTCAATCTCGGAATGGCCTATCTCAAAAAGCAGGATCCGGAGCGGGCAAAGGCGGAGTTCCTCAAAGATATTGCCATCGAGCCTGATGTCGCCTATGACTATGATCAACTCGGTCTGGTGTACACGTTGCAGGAGCAGGATCAGGAAGCTGAAAAGGCATTTCGCAAGGCGCTGCATCTTGATCCCCAGCTCGCGAGTTCTCGTTTTCAACTGGCGAGGGTGTACCAGCGCCAGAACAAATATGCCCAGGCACTGGACGAGATCAACGCGGCCGGCACGCTCGACCCGGATAGCGCCAGCATCCATTACGTGAAGGGACAAGTCCTGCAACGGCTGGGACGCATCCAGGAAGCGCAGGCGGAAATGAAGACGTTTACGCAAATGTCGAATGCGGCCCGTGAGAATCGGCACAAGGAGCTCGAGGCCGGCCCGCCGCCGAACCCCGAACTGCTACAGGAGCCGCAGTAAGAGAGGCTTTCTGGTAGACTGGCCGCGTTCACCCCCAGGCCGTCCGAAAAAAGCCTATCGCGTGCACGGAGGCTCAAAGTTATGAAACGCGCACTGAAGATTGTTGGAATCATCGTTGTTGTGCTCGTAGTTGTCCTGATTGCGCTTCCTTTCCTGGTGGATGTCAACATGTTCCGTCCGCAGATCGAGGCGGAGCTGTCGTCAGCTCTGGGCCGGCAAGTCAAGGTGGGGAATCTGAAGCTTTCTATCCTGAGCGGAAGCGTTTCCGCCGACGACCTCTCCATCGCGGACGATCCGGCATTCAGCAAAGCTCCGTTCGTTCGGGCTAAAGCTCTGAACGTAGGCGTCGAGCTCATGCCGCTGATCTTCTCCAAGACCCTGAACGTCACGGACCTGACGCTGGACCAACCGCAGGTTTCGCTGGTGCGCGCGGCGTCGGGCAAGTGGAATTTCTCCAGCCTGGGAGCTGCCAGCGGCGGCGCGAAATCAGCTCCCGCGACCGGCACTAAACCTGATCCCAGCTCTCGTACAAAGACGTTGGCGCCTGCTGAATCGTCGAACCCGAATCTGTCGGTTGCCAAGCTCAGCGTGAAAAACGGCAGCGTCTCGCTTGCAGATGCGGAGTCCCACGCCAAGCCTCGCGTCTATCAGAATGTGAACATCACCGTGCAGAGTTTCTCCTTCACTGCTCAGTTTCCGTTCACCCTTACCGCCAACTTGCCCGGCGGCGGCAGCGCCATGCTCGACGGCAAGGCGGGCCCGATTGACTCCGCCGACGCTTCGCTCACTCCCCTGGAGGCGAAAATCCAAGTGAAACGGCTGGATCTGGCAGCGTCGGGATTTGTGGATCCATCGTCGGGGATCGGCGGCCTCGCCGATCTTAATGGCACACTGACTTCGGATGGCCGGCGGGTGCGAACCAACGGCACGGCGACAGCCGACAAGCTAAAGCTTTCGCCCAAGGGCTCCCCCGCCGGGCGCTCGGTGCAAGTGAAATACGCGACCGATTACGAACTGCAGAAGCAGGCGGGCCAACTCACGCAAGGTGAGGTCACCATAGGCAAAGCCCTGGCGCGGCTGACGGGGGAATATCGGATCGAATCGGCAACAACCGTGTTGAATATGAAGCTCAACGCCGACAACATGCCCGTGGACGACTTGGAGGCCATGCTCCCCGCGCTGGGCGTGATTTTGCCGTCTGGCTCCTCGCTTCAGGGCGGAACTCTAACGACCGACCTCACCATCGTCGGACCCGTGGACAAACTGGTCATCACCGGCCCGGTTAAGCTCTCCAATACGAAGCTTGCGCGTTTCGATCTGGGCTCCAAACTTTCGGCGATTTCCGCGCTGACGGGCGTCAAGACCGGGTCGGATACTACTATTCAGAATCTGAGCACGGATGCGCGGGTCGCGCCCGACGGTATCAGCACCCAGAATGTCAATCTGACTATCCCTTCCCTGGGAGTGGTCACCGGCAGCGGCACGATCAGTCCGCAGAATGCTCTCAATTACAAGATGAGCGCCAGCGTGAGCGGTGGCGTGATGGGCGGGCTTACACAACTGGTGGGTGGGGGCAAGAAAAATGCCGGCATTCCCTTCTTCATTCAAGGCACCACTTCGGACCCGAAATTTGTACCGGACGTGAAAGGCATGCTGAGCAGCCAGTTTGGTTCAGCGGCACAGTCGCCCGGAAACCTGCTCAACGGGTTGGGCGGGCTGTTGGGAGGAAAGAAAAAATAGCGTGGGGAGAACGATACCGGCCGTTAAGTCCGAATCTCCGGAAAATGGTAGTGGCGTAACTTTCTGCCGCATCCGCCGGCCCCTTTGCTTGAGTCCAGCTATGGAAGCCGGACTCTCTCACAATATGTGGGATAATCGATGAACTGGTAACTCTCCTGTTACCACAGTCATAGCAGTCTGTTGTGATTGGTGTCATTGACCCCAGTGAAACCTTAAGATAGGCTGTAGCGTCTAAAGAGGTGAAATGATGCCGGGAGACATTCGGTTGGAACTTCTGAGCACAGCGCCTCTCGATAGCTGGATCGCCCTGTCAGAAGACGAAACTACGATTGTCGCAGTAGGAGCGACCTACGAAGATGCCGTGCGTAAGAGTGATTTGGCTGGCGTATCAGATCCTGTTCTCTTAAAGACTCCAAAGGTCTGGTTACCTCTCGTGGCATCACTTATAGCGCTGTGCTGAATGTCAATATTGCGCTTCCTCCCAAAAACGCACCGCGCACCAAACGGTTCGAGGCGGTCATAGACTCTGGTGCATCCCGCTGTATTTTTCATGCCAGCATAGGCAGATTCATGGGATTAGATATTGATAAAGGCATCGTGGAAGACACTATGGGGATTAACGGAGTTTCCCGCACTCACCTTCACGACATAGCGCTTTATGCGCCGGGGGGAATCATAAACATTCGGGCGGGTTTCTCGGACGATTTACCCATTGCAGGACTTTTAGGAATGAGCGGGTTCTTCGACCACTTCAAAGTGATTTTTGATCCGACAGCCCAGAGATACGAGCTCGACCGCCTATTCTTGGCCTAAAAAATTCAAATTGAGGCACTGCCGAGAAGCACCCAAAGGTGACAAGATATGCGCGGTCGCCCTACCCTTGCCGCTTTTCGTTACTCCGTAGACTCGCCGGGATTCTCGTGGGTGCGTTCTCGAAATCCACCTTTCAATCCTGTCGCCAGGGAGACGCTCGACTCGCCATACTTGTCGCGCAAACGGTCTGCCGCCGAGAGTGCCTGCTGCCAACGTTGACGGCGCGCTCCTTCCAGCAGATCCCCTTGCTCCGATTCGTTCTCGAATGACGACGCATGCACTCCCAGCAAACGCATCTGAGCTCCCTTGCGCCAATTCTTGCGAAACAACTTCGCGCACCTGCTCGAAGATTTCCGTGTCGAGCTGCGTGGGAGCGGCCAAGCTATGGGCGCGCGTGATGGTGGTGAAATCCTTGTAACGCAGCTTGAGCTGGATGGTGCGCGCGTGCAAGCCGTTTCTCCCGCAGGCGGCGGCCCACCATCTCAGAGAGCCGCATCAGCGTCGATTCGATCTGCTCGGGATCGGCGGTGTCCTCGTTGTAAGTGTGTTCGTGGCTGATGGACTTGGGATCAGTCTCGGCGCCGACTTCGGTGTCGAACCATCCGCCCGCATCTTCTGCCACGAGCTTTGCCCGCCAAGCGCCAAGCCCCATTTGCCAAAGTGTTCTTCCAGAAACGCATCGTCGAAGCGAGCAAGATCGCCAACCTGATGAATGTCCAACGCATGCAGGCTTTGTTCAGTGACTTTTCCCACTCCCGGAATATCGCGCACGTCGAGCGGCGCAAGAAACTTCGCTTCCTGCCCGGGAATAACCCAGAGAATCCCGTTCGGCTTGGCTTTGGCGGAAGAGACTTTGGCAACCAGGCGCGAAATGCCGATCCCGATCGAACAATTAAGCTGTGTCTCGGATTTCATTCGCTGGTGCAGGCTATGGGCGGCGCACAACGGCGGGCCGTGCAGGCGGGAGGTGCCGGTCATGTCGAGATAAGCTTCGTCAATGGAAGCCATCTCGACCAGCGGCGAGAAACGACTGTCAGCACCCGATAGACTTTCTCAGAACACTCGCGATAGCGGTCCGGATGGCCATTCACAAAAATCGCGTGCGGACAGAGCTTGGCCGCGGTGCGTAACGGCATGGCCGAATGCACGCCGAATCTTACGGGCTTCGTAGGATGCAGCGGAGACCACCCCGCGCTCGTTGCGCTGGCCTCCGACGACTACGGCTTTGCCTTTGAGGGAGGGTCAAACAACTCCTCCACGGAGACGAAGAAAGCGTCCATGTCGACGTGAAAGATGGTTTTGCCGGGCGCGGACATAAGCGGACGACTGAGAAGATTCCTGGAGGAATTGTATCAGCGAGGCAACCGTGGGTCCTTCTGGTCGAGAGTTTCTTCGATCGCGAAACTCCCATTCTCACAAGTGACAATGGAACCAGCGATGCCGACTCGAGATCCGCCTGCAGCGCTCCAGGCACTTCAAGATCCGGCATCGGACGGCCCGCGAACAGATGTCGGCAAGGCCTAGCCATCCACCGAGTCCAGCGCCCGGACCAGGTGACGCGCGCGCTGTCTGTAGCGATGCCGGTATCGGCATACATCATGCGGTAGATTCTGGAGATCAGCATAAATGCCAATCGGCCCCGGCTGGACTTGATGAATCGGGAACGCTTCCAAATTCGACCCCAACTGTAGAAACTGTCCCAAACGCCTTGAGTTCGGGAGCGGATTTCTTCAGCCGGACATCACCGGATGGTCCCAATAGAGCTTGGGACGAAGTGCCTGCGGGATAAGCCAGCGCCGCGTCAGGGGAATTCCGGCCATGGTTGGAGGGTTGTCGCCCAGCGTCTTCTCCCAGCGATTGAAATCCACCGTGCCGGGATAGGGGCTTAACATGACGAATTGTGCGAAGGTGCACTCCGCGCTGATGGCGGCAGCAGCGGTGGCCGCGAAAGTTTCCGGACGGTCGCTGGGCAAGCCAAAAATGAAAGAGCCGAGCACGTGCACGCCATGACGCCGGAATTTCCGAAGTTGTTCCGTTAGTTTCTCGCCCGCCAGATTGAAATCCTTGTAAACATCTTTCAATCCTTCCGGGGTAACCGACTCCACTCCGACCAGCGCGCCCTTGATGCGCGCCGCTTTCATGGCATCGAGAAATTCCACATCTTCGGCCGCTTCCATCGTGATCTGGGTAAAGAAAACCATGTCATCCGGAAGCTTGCGCGAGGCGAGACATCAGTTCGAAGCGTTCCGCTCGTATGGACTTCAGTTCATTCAGCCGGGCAGTGTTTTTTTGCTGAACCGCCAAGCTAAGGTCGGTCAAAGTAACGGGATAAAAGTTATCGTCCGCGAGGGCGATAAAACGAAAGCCGAGCCGGCGCAACTGCACGATTTCTTCGATCACAACGTCGGAAGCACGCTGTCGAGGACGCTGGCCATCGGTGCGCCAGACCGAGCAAAAAGAACAATGCTTGGGGCAACCACGAACCGTCTGCACCGAGGCCCACATGTAGCGGTTACGCGGAACCAGATCCCAGCGTGCGGCGACGAAATCGCGGGCTTCGATCTGGCCACCGGTATAGATGGGCTTGCGGAACTCCCTCGCGGCAATCGGCCAGCACTCTTCCCCACGCAATGTCGCCGTCCCCTTTGACCACCGCATGCGCTCCTCCCAGCTCAAGTGCTTCCTCGGGATAGAGGGTGGCGTGAATTCCGCCGAAAATTACGTACGCGCCCCGGTTACGCGCCAGCTTACCAATTTCGTACCCGCGCAGCGCATTCGCGGTATGAACGCCAATTCCAACCGCATCCCCGGCCTGAATGGAGTCAGGACGCAACTGCGATAGCGTTTCATCGACCAGAATCGGGTCACCGAAGCTTTTCGGGGTTGCCGCGGCCAGCACATACTGCCAGCGCGGAGTGATGACCGCCGTCCCAAATGACACACTGCTCGGATTGATCAGGTGAACCTTCACGCCAGGAGCTCCTTGGGATCCGATGCCATCGAGCAGTCGCGATGAGTTATGTCATTGCTGCACGAAGGTGACAGGCTCCGCATCGTTTCATTCACTCTGAAAGGCGCAGAGGTTTGCGTTTTAGCAAGGGAAACAACGGGACCATTCGCTGACTCTCTTGGCCCGCGCCTCGAGACAGGCAGCGGAATGGAAGAAACATATTGCAGCGTGTAGGCTAGCGAAATGAGCACCCCCTTGTCAAAAGAAAAGAACATGAAATGTGACTCTTGCTTACGGGTGGCCCGCCGTCTTGGACCCCGGCTGAACAGCTTGGAGGACAACCGGGGGCGACGAGGGGTTACACCGCCGCCAGAGCCGCGGTGGGGTTCGGGGTCGCCCGCCCTTGCCGCACACGCTCGTAAATGCGAACGTATTCCTTGGCCGAAGCGTTCCAGGAGAAGTCCTTGTTCATGCCATTGCGCATGAGCGCCTGCCAGGAGGGCTGGTCGCGGAAAGCGCGCAGCGCTTCCCTGATCGTCAGCAACAAGGCCTCGCCCTTATATTCCGTAAATTTGAAGCCGGTTCCCTTGCCAGTGCGGGAATCCCAGGGCTCGATGGTATCGTCCAGTCCGCCGGTGGCGCGCACGACCGGCACCGTGCCGTACTTCAGGCTGTAGATCTGGTTTAGGCCGCAGGGCTCGTACTTTGAAGGCATCAGGAACATGTCGCTGCCGGCTTCGATCTTGTGCGCCAGCGCGTTGTCGTACGCGATCCTGATTGCGATCTTCTGCGGAAACTGTTTCTGCAGCCTTGCGAACATCTCTTCGTACTGCTTGTCGCCGTTGCCCAGAGCGACCACGATCATTTCCTCGCGCGCCAGTCGGTCCATGATTTGCGCAATCAGGTCGAAGCCCTTCTGCGCGGCAAAACGCGAGACGATGCCGATCACCGGCAACCGCAAATCCGGTTTGCTGACCCCGAACGCCGCCAGTAAGTCCTGCTTGCATCTGGCCTTGCCCGCCAAATCCTGCGCTGAAAAATTGGCTACGATGAATTTGTCCGTTTGCGGGCTCCACTCGTCGTAGTCCACCCCGTTGAGGATTCCGGTCACGGTTGCGGCCCGGTCGCGCAGAACCCCCTCCAGCCCGAAGCCGAATTCCGCAGTCTGAATCTCCTGGCTGTACTTGCGGCTGACGGTGGTGATGAAATCGGAGTACACCAGCGCTCCCTTCAGAAAGTTCACATTGCCAAAGAATTCCATCTTGGAGATCGTGAACAGATCCCAGGGCAGAGTCAGGAGGGGCAGAGTGTCGGGCGGAAACAAGCCCTGGTATCCCATGTTGTGAATGGTGAACACGGTGCCGGCGTCACGGAAAGCCGGGTCTTCGGCATACTGGGTCCGGAGCAGCACGGGAACCAGCGCGGATTGCCAATCGTGACAGTGGAAGACGTCAGGGACTCCCAGAATCTTGGAGGCCTCAAGCACCGCCCGCGAGAACAAAGCGAAGCGCTCGGCGTTATCGGGATAATCGCCCGAAGAGGTTCCATAGAGCGCGTCGCGGTCAAAGTAGGGGGGGTAGTCAACGAAATAGAAGTGCACGCCGGAGTGGTTACCCCCCGTCACTACCGAGCAAAAACGGTATCGGTCATCAAAGGGCACGGTAATGCTGCGCACCACGGTATGGGGTTCGCTGAGCTTGGTCTGGCGATAGCGGGGCAGGTATACACTCACCTGGTGACCGGCCGTGGCCAGCGCCCTGGGCAGCGCGCCTACCACATCGGCCAGTCCACCGGTTTTGGAAAAGGGCACACACTCCGAGGCAGCAAAAGCAATATGCATGAAGACCAACCTCCAAACTGTAGCCGCTAGAGCCCCGGCACAAGCTATCATAGGATGTGTGCATTTCTGCGCACGTTTCCTGCGCCGAAGAACTCGCGGGACGAAGTTTCAGTGTAACCGCCGGAAAGAAAGAGGGTCAACGTGCCGAAAGTATCTGCCGCCCGTCCACGTCGGAAGCCCAAGCTGGGACAACATTTTCTGCTAGACAACTCGGCTGCGCTCCGCATTGTCGAGGCGTTCGGTGATCTTTCCCAGAGCACCGTGCTCGAAATCGGACCGGGAGGCGGCATCCTGACATCCCTGCTGGCCCGCCGTGCCCGGCGCCTCATCGCCGTTGAACTGGATCGCGTTCTCGCGGCGCAGCTACGCATGCGTTTTGCTTTGACGCCCAACGTCGAGATCATCGAGGGCGACATCCTCGCCATGGATTTTGATACCCTGTTCGGTCCCAAGCCGGGAAGCACCCGTCCGGGGATGAATCATCAGCCGGAACGCGTGCGTGTGGTAGGCAACCTGCCTTATTTCATTACTTCGGAAATCCTGCTGCGCCTGTTCGAATACCGGAAATATTTTGAAATCATCGTGCTCATGGTGCAGCGCGAAGTGGCCGAGCGGATTGCGGCGCAACCGGGCAAAAGCGAATATGGGCTGCTTTCCGCCACCGCCCAACTCTATAGCCGGGTCGAGAAGCTGTTCACGCTCCCGCCGGACGCTTTCTCACCGCCGCCCAAAGTGTACTCTGCCGTGATCCGCCTCACTCTGGCTCCCCGGCTGGAAAACCTAGGCGTGCCGGAAGCCGGCTTCATCAAATTTCTGAAACAGTCTTTCGGACAGAAGCGGAAGACCCTCTGGAATAATCTGAAGTCAGAATACGAGCCGGGCGCTTTGCGCTTTGCTTTGGAAAAAAGTGGTGCGAAACCGAACGTCCGCGCCGAGGCTCTATCGTTGGAGAAGACAGCGGCGCTGTTTCGAGCGCTATCGGAGAGGGTCACGAAGGCACACTAAGGCTTTGATCATTTCCGCAGCCTCTTCTTGCAGCTTCAGGAAGGAGGTGCATGATGCACTCGGACGTACGTCATCCCGCCGTGGCGGGACGTTTCTACCCTGGCAATCGCCAAACGTTGCTCGAGGACGTCCAGTCCTATCTCTCGCCCAGCGCAGCAGCCGCTCCCGCCCTCGGCTGTGTAGCTCCACATGCCGGTTACATGTACTCGGGACCGGTTGCGGGCGCGGTGTATGCCAAGGTAGATGTGCCTCGGCGCTGCATCGTGCTATGTCCCAACCACACCGGCAGAGGACAGTCACTCGCGATCATGAGCACCGGCGCATGGGAGACACCACTGGGTTCGGTCCAGATTGATGCTGATCTGGCCGACACGCTCAAACAACAGTTTCCACTCTTGACCGAAGACGCCGACGCCCACCGGAGCGAACATGCCATCGAGGTACAGTTGCCGTTTCTGCAGTCCCGCCGGCCACATTTCACGTTCGTGCCCATCGCGCTGGGCACAGGCCAGTTTGAGATCCTGGAAAAGCTGGGCGAAGGGGTGGCCGAGGTGGTGCGGGCGCAAGAGGAGCCAGTACTGATCGTTGCCTCCAGCGACATGAATCATTACGAGAGTGACCGCATCACCCGGGTGAAAGATCGCAAAGCGATCGACCGGATGCTGGCGCTGGACCCGCGCGGATTATTCGACGTGGTGACCAACGAAGACATCAGCATGTGCGGCTTCGGTCCCGCAGTGGTCATGCTCACCGCTGCCAGGCGGCTGGGCGCGAGGTCCGCGGAGCTGATCAAGTACGCCACTTCCGGAGACGTCTCCGGCGACCGCGAGATGGTGGTCGGTTATGCGGGGGTAGTGGTGCGGTAAGACTGGCTAAAAAGAGGCCAATAACGATCTCCTGTTGACATTCTATAGGTGCTAACCTATTCTTCTGTAGAACGTCTATAGGAGCGTGGAAATGGCACCGGAACAAACTTCGCTGCTGCCGGGAACCCTTGACCTGCTGATCCTGAAATCTCTTGCCCTCGAAGAAATGCACGGTCTGGGGATCGCGCGGCGCATCGAGCAGATCACCCGCGGAACCTTTCAAGTCAAACCCGGATCGCTCTTCCCTGCCCTCCACCGCATGGAGGAAGAAGGCTGGCTTACCTCCACCTGGGGCGAGTCCGAGAATAACCGTCGCGCCAAATACTACCGCCTCACCAAGACAGGCCGTCGCCAGTTCGAAACCGAAACCGAGCGCTGGGGAAGAATTTCTGTGGCCATCGCACAAGCGCTCGACGCTTCCTAAAAGGAGAGCCCAACCATGCGACTAACAAGCCTTGTGCGCAACTGGTTACGAAAGCAGCACAATGAGCAGGAACTCGATCAGGAAGTTCACTCTTACGTCGATTTGTTGACAGAAGAAAAGATCAAGGAAGGCATGGAGCCGGGAGCCGCGCAGCGTGCGGCCCGAATCGAGTTAGGCGGCGTAGAGCAGGTTAAGGAAGAGGTGCGGGACGTTCACGCCGGGGCCTGGCTGGAGACCGTGCTGCAGGACCTGCGCTACGGCGTTCGCGTGCTGCGCAACAACCCGGGATTCTCCGCACTGGTCGTGCTGACGCTGGCGCTGGGCATTGGCGCCAATACCGCGATTTTCAGCGTGGTCTACGGCGTGTTGTTGCGTCCGCTGCCTTACCAGCACGGCGGAGAACTTGTCGTCCTGCACCAAAAAGCGACCCAGGCTCATCTGTCGGATGTACCGTTCTCCGTGAAAGAGATCTTTGACTACCGCGACTACAACCACAGTCTCGACGCTGTGGTTGAGTATCACAACATGAATTTTCTCTTGCTGGGAAAGGATCTGGCCGAGCGGGTCGAGGCCGGCGTGGTCTCGGCAAATTTCTTTGACGTCCTGGGAGTGAAGCCGTTGCTGGGCCGAACTTTCGTGGCCAGCGATGAATCACCGAATGCCGAGCCGGTCATCGTGCTCAGCTACCAGTACTGGCAACGCCGCCACGGTGGTGACGCCAGTATTGTGGGCAAGGTTTTTCAGATGAATGACCGGCAGCACACCGTCATCGGGGTGCTGCCTCCCATCCCGCAATATCCGGAAGAGAACGACATCTACATGCCAACATCAGCGTGCCCGACGCGGTCATCCGCTGCGTTCATCGCCAACCGGAATGCCCGCATGATGACGGTGTTTGGCCGCCTCAAGCCCGTGATGCAGCTTGCCAAGGCCCAGGCCGATCTCTCCACCGTAGCCCATCAGATCGAGAATGCCTATCCCGACAGCTATCCCAAACCTTACGGTTATGGAATCGCAGCGGCGCCGCTGCGACAGGACCTCACGCGTCGCGCCCGAACCACACTGCTGGTTCTGCTCGGGGCAGCGGGATTCGTACTGCTCATTGCCTGCGCCAACGTCGCCAACCTGATGCTGGCGCGCCTTTTGAAGCGCGAACGGGAACTCGCTGTGCGGCGGGCGTTAGGCGCCAGCCGCGCGCGCCTCGTCCGCCAGTTGCTTACTGAGACGACGCTCCTGTCGCTGGCGGGAGGAGCACTGGGACTCATGCTTGCCCCTCCAGTGCTTACCCTTCTGGTGAGATTTGCCGCACAATTCACCACCCGCGCCGCCGAAGTCAAAATGGACATGCCTATTCTCCTGTTCACCTTGCTGGTTTCTGTCCTTTCTGGTCTGTTGTTCGGCTTCGCTCCCGCACTTTCTTCTGGTGGGTGCACTGCGGATGCTCTGAAGCAGGGATCCGCGCAAACCACGAGCAGCCGGGGACATCAGCGGCTCCGCGGAGCCCTGGTAGTCCTGCAAGTGGCCGTCTCTTTCGTGCTTCTGATTGGCGCCGGTCTAATGATGCACAGCTTTGTCCGGCTGCAAAGTGTGGATCCCGGCTTCAGTTCGGACCGGCTCCTCGGTATGCGACTCAGTCCTAACTTTTCCCGCTACACCAATAGCCAGCAATTATCGGCCCTGGCAGACGGCGTCTTGCAACGCGTCCGTGCGTTGGGTGGCGTGGAATCGGCAGCGCTCTCATCCAGCTTTCCTTTCAGCCCACGCGCGGTCGCCAACGGCCCTGGTAACTCGGATTTTGAAATCGAGGGCAGGCTTGTCGCCAAGGGTCAGCTAAAGCCCAGCACCGACACTACACTGGTCAGCAATGGTTACTTTGAAACCATCCGGCAGCCGCTGCTTCAAGGCCGGACCTTCACCGAGCACGACAACGGCGATGCGGTGAAGGTCGGCGTCATCAACCAGGCCTTGGCCGGTCATCGCTGGCCGTCCGAGAATCCCATCGGAAAACGGATCACGTTCGACGGCGGCAAGAACTGGATCACCATCGTCGGGATTGTGGGCGACGCCCGGGAATATGGCCTGGACCGTTCGCCGGGGGATGAAATCTATTTGCCGGTCGATCAATTTGGTTTTGTTGGCGGACTGGTGGTGCGCGCTTCCGCCGATCCCACGAGCATGACTCCGCTGATCCGTAAGGCTCTCCACGATGTGGATCCGCAGCTTGCCGTGGATCAGGTAGAAACAATCGAGCGCCTGGAGCATGAATCGGTTGCGTCACCGCGGGTCACCGCGATCCTGCTGGGCATATTCGCGGGGCTGGCTCTGGTGATCAGCGCCAGCGGCATCGCCGGCATCATGGCACTCTCGGTGAGCCAGAGGACTCAGGAACTGGGAATCCGCATGGCTCTGGGCCAGCCCAGGAATTCTCTGGTTCGCATGGTGGTGTGGCAGGGGCTGGGTGTTTCCCTGGCTGGCACGGCCCTGGGCCTGCTGGGCGCGGTCGCGCTCGGACGGCTGCTTTCATCGTTGCTGTACAACACAAGCCCTACCGACGAAATCACTTTTGGCGTGGTCTCCCTGCTTTTTGTGGCAGTGGCGGCTTTCGCTTGCTTTATTCCGGCGCGCCGCGTGACGCACATCGACCCATTTACCGCGCTGCGGCAAGAATGAGCGGCGCAGATCCGTTTGCTGGAGGAATAACCGGTCATGCCGGTTGTGACAAATATTGCGGAAATCCCTGGAGGATAAACTATGCGTATCTGGCTGCTGCTCTGCCTCTCGTTCTTGTTCCCGCTGCAGTATGACTCAAACGCCGCACCGGTTCAGGGAAATGAGAAAGTCTCCGCCGCACAAATCCCGACCTATACGGCGGATGGCCGCCTGCTCTTTCCCGAAAATTATCGGGAGTGGATCTACCTGACTTCGGGTCTTGACATGAGTTACAGCCCAAATCGGATGGCGATGGATCACTCGATGTTCGACAATGTTTTCGTAGCTCCCGACGCCTACCGGGCATTCCTTGCCACCGGAACCTGGCCGGACAAAACCATGCTGGTGCTGGAGGCCCGAGTGGCGGGCAGTAATGCGTCAATCAACAAGAGCGGCCACTTTCAAACCTCTGAAGTGATGGGGCATGAAGTTCACGTCAAAGACGAGGCGCGCTTTCCGGGCAAGTGGGCTTTCTTCGGCTTTGACGATGCCGACACCGCCAAGCAGGTTCCCAAGGATGCCGCCTGCTATTCCTGCCATGAGCAACACGCAGCAGTGGATACGACATTTGTGCAGTTCTATCCGACATTGCTCGATATAGCCAGGAAGAAACGCAGCCTTAGCCCTGGCTACCTGAAGGATGAAGCGGCAAGTCCGACCAAGCAGTAATACTTAGAAGGCAGGCAGTGGCTGAGTTTGGCTTGCCGGAGAGTAAGCGGTGGGGAGAGAATTGCCTTGGCATGACCGTCAAAGACTTTGCAGCCGCGATGCGAACGGGGGTTTACGAAGGTGGATGCCCATATTTTAACGAGAATAATGTGCGGGGGTATCAGGGTTCTGTAGCCGTTGGAACGGAGCACTACATATACAAAGTGTCGCGAACCGATACGGAAGTTCTGCCGGAGACGGTAGCGACTGCCATTACAGCGAACTCAGCTAAGATCCAGAGATGTGTGGACGACGGGCGAAAGTTCGATGCAACTGTTTGGCAAGGTGGCCGCTGCTATATGCTCTGGCACCGCCGCCAAGAATTAGGAACAGCCTCGGTGCCGCCGAGGCCGATCTGAAAACCTATCGATCCAAATTCAGAGCGTTGCTGGGTGACTGAACTGTGCCCGACTTGTTGTCATCCCGAGCCGAGCGAGGGATCTGCAGTTCTTCACAATCCAAGGAGAACTGCAGATTCCTCGTAGCTCCGCTCCTCGGAATGACAAGACTTTAGATTTTTCAAAATTGCCCCAATGGAAATTCGTGGCACTGCTACCTAGGGACCCGCACAAATTCAGCTTCGCTCCAACTCCGCGCGATTCCACTTGCCCAGATTTGCGCCGGCATCGTAGGTGCTGTGCAGAAAATCGAGCAGCGCGGCTTTCGGCGAAGGCGAATTTCGGACCTCGTCGTACATGAGGAGGAATTCGTGCATCTGCGGATGATAAAACGCCTGTGCGGGACGGACCTTAGCTTCCGCGAAGCCCGCGGGTTCCGGGGCCGCATAGGCGTAGAATGCCGCGCCCTGGATCTCGCCGCCACCCGGCCAGAAGCCTGCGCTGATGACCTCGTGAGAATATGCCTCGCTTGTGATGCGGTCGGCGCCTTCGCGCTCGGGCGCGCGCCGTCCTGAAAAGCGTGTTACAGCGAGATCGAAACTACCCCAGAAGAAGTGCACAGGGCTGTTCTTTCCGATAAAACCGGATCGAAACTCTTTGAAAATGGGATCAATGCAAAGAAGCACCCGCCAGAACCGATTGGCATATTCGGGGTCGTAGGAAGCGTGCTGAACGTCCTGGTCGAAAGGGATGGGGTTGGCTATTTCCACCGGCATCCTCCAAATCTTCACACGAATGCCGAGGGAATCGAGCGATGCCATGAACTCCCGATAGAACTGGGCAACCGATTTGGGTTCTAGAGCGATGGTTGCCTCCTTGTCCTGGCTGGTGTGAATGAGCAGATGGTGATGAATGAAATCGAACTGAACCTCGAAACTTCCCGCGTCATACGGAATGGAGGAAGAAGTGAGCCCGAGCGAGTTCACATACAACGGCACTTCCCACCAGTGATTGATTGGTGGGCTTAAGGCGAGGCGGACCTTCCCCACAATCTGCGTCCACATGTGGAGCGTAGCGTACGTGTCTTCCCATGCACCCAGCGGCAGGTCAGGCCATAGGCTTTGCGGCATGATTCGCCTCCAAATACGCAGTCTTTACCCGCAAGCAGAAGGGCGACCGAAGGCCGCCCTTTCATATTGCAACCAGTTACCTGTCTGATGCTAGTGGTGCGAGCCCCCGCCAGCGGAATGACCGGTTGAGCTGTGCGTCCCCGAGTTGCTCATACCGCCGCTGCCGTGCCAAGGTTCCATGCGCGAATCGGATTCAGAATAGCCTCCACGCCACCAGTTCGAACCGCCAATGGGCGCGGTGTGCAGGCGAGCGTTCGCAGATCCCCGCTGCTGCACGACCGAGGAGACCTCGCCCAGGTTCCAGATGCTGCCTCGGGGGATCCCCAGCCCTGCAGAGTTCTCTCGTATCTCCACCTTATTGAACGATCCACCATTCTGATTGGGCATCGCACCCCGGCCCACAAAGACTGTTCCGTGTCCCGAGTTTGGCGGCTGGGGCAGCGCGAACTTCGCAGGTGGGTTCTGCACCCGCGGCAAGGCATTGGCCGCCGACCAGGAGCCACCCGGCTGCCACGCCCATCCGCGCCCGGGAAGGAATACCCAGGAGCCGTAGTGATATGGCGTCCACCCCCAAGGGTACGCCGAAACCCAGCCATACCCAAAGCCGGGATAGAATGCCCACGCCCCACTCAGAAACGGATCCCAGCCAGCACCAGCAAAGTACGGCTGCCACAGGGTGCCGTAACCAGCCTGGCTGAAGAAGCTCCCGTAGTAATTGAGATCGCTGACACCGTATGCGTAGGGCGAGTAACTGCTCGATGAACTGTTGCTCGCGTAGCGATCCTGATATTGCTCCTGTTGTTTATCCCAGGAATCGTAGGGACCCGGCTCCACCTCTTTGGCCAGGATTTCACGATCCGGATGGGCGAGGTCAAAGGTTACGGTTTGGTTCTTGCCAACCTCTAGGGGGCCGCTTGCAGTTAAGACTTTCGCCTCGCCTTTGAAGACGGCCACCGAGGCCTCGGTATCGCCCATTTTGATCCTTAGATGGGCTGGCCGCGAGAACGTCAATTTCTCATGGCCGAAAGACAGGGTGAACTCGTCGTTCTTGGCTCCGGCGAACTTGACGTAGGCCATGCCTTCCTGCAAGTTGATGCTCGAGACCTTTGCCCCGGAGTCACGAAGCGAAAGCTCGGGGAACTCTATGGCCGTGCCCGGTGTGATGCGCAGCGCGCTGCCGTCTTCAAACTCCACCTCGGCACGCGACTTCTCTCCGGTCTTGATCTTCACCCCCTGAGTAAGGGGCAGGTTCAGAAATGCTTTCTCGTAGCCCTGTCCAGTATTGCGGTCGATCTGCACGTCGCCCTGAACATCGCTCAGCCGCACGATGCGCGCCTGCGAATCAGCAAAGGAGGGAATGGCCACAAGAAGAAAAGACAGCAACGCCATCGCTATCAGGAGCCGCATGCTCAGGTTGGACATTGGGACACCTCTGGGACTACCCCTTATTCGATTAGAACACTGTTTAGCCAAGTTCGTTGCCTCTTAATTCTATATAGTGGGTTACCGGGGGCCCTGCCCTGCGCGCACCACTAGCCGCTCCGCACGTGCGCGTACAACGTTTAGAAGGGAGGCGTCCATCGCGATCTTTTGCAAGGTAGGAGCGACTGCCGATAGTTCCTCCAGACGGCCCGCCCTTGACATCTCCTCCATGCGCTTGAGTTCCTGATCCAAGGCCAGCTTCTGGTAGCGATACTCATATTCGATTCGCCGCCCAAACTCCAGCGTGGCGGAGAGGTTCTGGAAGATCGCGGTCAGGTCCTGAACCGCTGGAATCGGAGAATAGTTGTAGCTAGCCTGCGTGCTTTTCTGAGCGTCCTTGTAGGTCAGGGTTTTGGCGCCAGTGGAGGCCAGTTTTTTTTTCCCGGAATCGATCTCACCCTCGAAATAACGGGCGCGTTTGGTGAGGTCGAAGATGTGAACGCTCGTCGCTTGAGAAATTGTGAAGTCGAGTCGAGCCGCGTCCACAGAATCGGGTTCAGACTGGGCGCTGAGCTTGCCATCGGAATCATAGGAGGCGTGCCCGTCGGAAGAAACGGAGATCACGTAGTGAGAAGGGTCGGAACCTGGAAAATCACACGTGAAGGTGACCGAGGGGAGAACCGTCTGCTGAGCTCGGGCGAGAAAAAAAGAGCAGAGGACAATGCCCACGAGAACAGCCCGGCATCGTTGCAGGCGCCACCGTCGAAACTTGCTGAAGACCATGCAGAAGCGATTATGCCAAAATTCCCTTCAGGCCGGAGCCGTCAGACGCTGCCGCTCCAGCGTCGCCGACGTATGCAGATGGCAAATCGCGATCGCCAGGGCATCGGCAGCGTCCGGCGATTCGGGAATCTCCACCAGATTTAGCAAGCGCGTGACCATGTGCTGTACCTGTGTCTTCTCTGCCCGACCGTAGCCGACTACTGCGGACTTTATGGATAAAGGCGAATACTCCGCGACTTCGAGCCCCGCCGATGATGCCGCCAGCATCGCCACGCCGCGTACTTGTCCCAGCTTGAGCGCTGACTTCACATTCACTGCGTAAAACACATCCTCGATCGCGACCCGGTCGGGCCGGTGTTCCACGATCACTGCGCCCAGGCGGTCGAAAATAATTGCCAAGCGCCTCGGAAGAGGCTCGCGCGGAGCAAGCTTGATGACACCGCAAGTCAGGCAAACCAGCCTGTCGTCATCACAAAGTTCGACGACGCCGTAGCCGGTGAATTCGGTACCGCAGTCAATCCCCAGAACGCGCATCGAGGAAAGTGTATCCTCAGCAACATCGTGGCCGGCGTGCCTTCATGAGTTCGTGCTCCCGCAGAAACTGGTGTAGGCTTGGCGGGAGGAACCATCCGCCGCCGGACCAGGAAACGCGCGTAGGCGGACTCGTCGAAAATCTCGCGGAACGTGGCAAGCAACAGTTCGGCCCCGGCCAAGAACCAAGCGAGCAGAGCCCGTCCCCGGTCCGCGCGCCGCAGCAGTTTATGAAGATAGCTCATCCCTGCTCCTCCGCGGCAAAGTGAGTCGCCACAAATGGCGCTTCTCTTACGCGCGACCTGCCTTGCGGCCGGAGAGCACGCCCACCCACAAGAAGACCGACTCCAGCAGAATCAGCGCCACCATCGCGACCAAGGCTCCTGTCACCGCGGCGTCCAGACGATCATTGAAGATCAGGCGCGAGACTCTCATGGCTGGGCGTGGCTGACGAAGCCAGTTGCCGCGCATGCGCCAGAAATCCGATGCGCGGATTCGGATCGAACATCTTTTCCCACGATGCGGTGAACGTCACCGCAACCAGCCACGCGAGCGGAACCAGCGTCACCGGCGCAATAACGCGCCTTCCCCATTTTGACGATGATGGTCGTGGCCACGCACAACGCCACCGTCGCCAGCAGTTGATTCGCGATCCCGAACAGCGGCCACAGCGAATTGATCCCGCCCAGCGGATCTTTCACTCCTTGCCACAGAAAAGTATCCCCAGGCCGCGACGATCAGGGCGCTGGTCGCGAGAATCGAGGGATACCAACTGGTGCGGCCGAGCGGCTTCCAGACGTGGCCGAGGGCGTCCTGCATCATGAAGCGGCCGACGCGCGTGCCGGCATCGAGAATGGTAAGAATAAACAGCGCCTCAAACATGATGGCGAAGTGGTACCAGATGGCCATCACCGCCTGTCCGCCCAGGCTGCTGGAGAAAATATGCGCCATGCCCACGGCGAATGCGGGCGCGCCGCCGGTGCGGTTGAAGAGTGTCTGCTCGCCGACCGCCTGGGCCAGCGCGTGCATCTCCGGCGGCAGTCACCGGAAATCCCCAACCGCTGATGGTGGCGGCCGCCGCTTCCGGCGCCGCGCCCACCACGCCGGCCGGGCTGTTGATGGCGAAATATGTTCCCGGCTGCAGCACGCAGGCGGCGATCATGGCCATCACCGCGACCATGGATTCCGCCATCATCGCGCCGTAGCCGACCATGCGCGTCTCGGGTTCGCGGCGAATCAGCTTGGGAGTTGTGCCGCTGGAAATCAGTGAGTGGAATCCGCTGATGGCGCCGCAGGCGATGGTGATAAAGGCGAAGGGGAAAATCTTGCCAGCGAAAACTGGGCCCGATCCATCAATGAAGCGCGTCAGCGGCGGCATGTGCAGCGTGGGACGCAACGCGATGATTCCCAGCGCCAGCAGCGCGATCGTGCCCAGCTTTACGAAAGTGCTCAGGTAATCGCGCGGGGCGAGCAGCAGCCACACCGGCAAGCGCGGACGCCGCAAATCCGTAGATCGATGATTATGATGGCGAGAGTGGGCGCAGTCAGCGTGAACCAGCTCGCAACGCACGGACTCTGCGAAACCCACTGTCCGCCCCAGATGGCCAGCATGACCAGAACGAATCCCAGCAGCGAACTTTCCAGCACTTTACCGGGGCGCAAGACGCCGCAGGTACAAGCCCATCAGGAGCGCGATAGGGATGGTCATGGCGATGGTGAACACGCCCCAGGGGCTCGCTTTCAAGCGCATTCACTACGATCAGCGCGGCTACGCCCAGGAGAATCACGATGATGCTCGATGATCGCGAGATAGGCTACGAATCCGCCCAAGCGGCCCACTTCCTCGCGCGCCATTTCGGTCAGGGATTTTCCGTCGCGGCGAACCGAGAACAGAAGGATTACGAAGTCCTGCACGCAGCCGCCGAAAACAGCGCCGATCAGAATCCAGAGCGTGCCCGGCAGATATCCGAATTGGGCTGCCAGCACCGGACCGACCAACGGCCCTGGGCCGGCGATGGCGGCGAAGTGATGTCCGAACACCACCCATTTGTTGGTGGGGACGAAGTCGCGGCCATTGTCCAGGCGCTCGCGCGGCGTGGCCCGCTGGCCGTCCAGCGCCAGCACTTTGGCGGCGATGAACTTGCTGTAGAAACGATAGCCCAGCGCATAGGTGCAAAGCGCCGCCACCACCAGCCACATGGCATTGATCTGCTCGCCGCGATGCAAGGCGATCGTGGCCAGCGCCAACGCGCCCAGCATGCCACACCGCACCAGGTCAGGGTTCGCAGGAGTCTTATCATTCGCTTCGGTTTACGCTCAGATAGTGACCCTACATTCCGTCGGCGCGAAATCATGGCGTTAAGTGCCATTCCAGTTTGGCGTGCTGTGTCAGTCTTGGGAGGATTGAACCGGGCGAGTCGACGTTGACATTCGCTCGGTCTTCCATTGAAAATCCGCTGACCATGCCTCCACTGTCCTACTGGCGCCGGCGAATGGGCCTGCCAGTTCATCGAGTTCGCCCTGGTTTTGCCGGTGCTGGGGATGATTTTTCTTCGGCGCCAGCGAACGACTTCCGGAGCTCCGGTCTTCGGTTCGTCGAAAGCTGGTTCAGCGCTAGCGAAAAGACGGACCTTATCCGTGGCGGCGCGGGGCTGTTTGTGGTTTTGATTCGCGCGGCTCTATTCCCGTCCTTGGTTCCCGAGCCCGCGGTGCATGACGAGTTTAGTTACCTCTTCGCGGCCGATACCTTTGCGCGAGGACGGCTTGACTAATCCACCACATCCCATGTGGATGCATTTCGAGAGCTTTCACATCAACCAGCACCCGACCTACATGTCGATGTACCGCCGGCCAGGGGTTTGGTGCTGGCGCTTGGGGAGTGGCTTGGGACATCCCTGGATTGGGGCAATTGCTGACCACGGCGCCATGTGTTCAGCATTGTGCTGGATGCTGCAGGGATGGCTGCCTGCCGCATGGGCTCTGTTCGGCGGAATGCTGGCTGTGCTGCGCCTAGGAATTTTCGGGTATTGGATCAATGGCTACTGGTGCGCCTCCGTGGTTGCGTTGGGAGGAGCGCTGGTGCTTGGGGCTCTGCCCCGTCTAAAGCATCACGTTCGCTGGCAGAATGGAGCGTGGCAGGATGCGGCGTGGATGGCGCTGGGACTTATGATCCTCGCCAACAGCCGCCCTTATGAGGGATTAGCGTTCAGTCTGACCGTGGCAGGGGCGATGCTGATTTGGCTCTGTGGGCCACAGCGGCCGCGACTGGCCACTGCACTGCGCCGCGTTGTGGCTCCGATTGCGGTGATCCTGGCCACTGCGGCAGTCGCCGATGGCTATTACAACTACCGGGTCACGGGAAACCCGTGGCTCATGCCCTACGAAGTGAATCACGTTACATACGGATACGCGCCACTTTTCCTGTTCCAGAAACCGCGTCCTGAACCCAACTACCATCACGCGGTCATGCGTGAGTTCTATGAGCAGGACTTTCACGAATACCGGGAGAAACTCACTCTTGCCGGTTTTCTGCAGTACAAGACAGAAATGTTCTGGTTTTCGTGGGCCTTTTATCTAGGCCCGGTCTTGACCATTCCGCTGCTGGCGTTCCCATGGATCATGCGGGATCGCAGAATGCGTTTCCCGCTCCAGGCGGGCGCTTTGTTTCTGCTCGCGCTATCGGTTGAGACTTGGTTGATGCCCCACTACCTGGCGCCGGCGACCGGCCTGCTGTATGTGGTCGTGATGCAAGGCATGCGCCACCTCAGATTATGGCGCTGGCATGGCCGCGGACGGGCATAGCGCTGGTAAGGGCGATTCCACTGATTTGCTGTGCCATGGTACTGCTGCGGCTCACCGCGATCGTCGCGCACGCGCAAATCGAGCCGGGGTGGCCTCGCGGCAACCCGGATCGCGCGAAGATTCTGCACACCCTGGAGAACTCGGCCGGGCAACACCTGGTCCTTGTGCGCTACGGAAGGACGCACAGTCCGCACAATGAATGGGTGTACAACGCAGCGGAGATCGACGCGGCGAAGGTCGTGTGGGCACGGGATATGGATGAGCAAAGCAACCGCGAACTACTGCAGTATTTCAAGGGCCGGCGACTTTGGCTGGTCGAGCCCGATGAGTCCCCTCCGAAGCTTTCTCCGTACCCCGAGCCGACCGGGTGACCGCGCCGCATGCAATCCTGGCCGCCTGCAGGGAAGCTATCCACGGGCGCTGGCGTTCCATCGCCGCAGTCGCCCGCCGGCTGCTTCCACCAGAGTGACCGTCGCGTATGCTGCCAGGAGAAGCATCACCGGCTCCATGGGATGGCGATAAGGGTTGTAAGTGTGGGTGACGTAGTAGACGACAGGGAAAACCAGCATAACGATCGCATAAGGGACTGCATCGAGTCCGTTTCGCCACAAGGCTAAGAGCATGCCTGTCCAGGCCAGGGCGCTCAGCGGCAACCAGAAGAACGGGTCAGGCGCGCTCCAGTAGCGGTAGGCGCGCCGCGCCGACAAACGCAAGAATTCTTTGGGATGCTGGCGAATAAACTGCAACGCGATTTGACGTTTTGCTTCCATGAAGCGGATTTCTCCCATGCGGTTGTACTCGGTCGGATCAAGAATCGGAAAATCACGATCATACCGGTTGCTTACCCCCTCATGATTTCCCAGCCACAGTTCAAGGCCGAAATTGTCGCGCAGAGGCATCAAGCGATGGAAAGTTGCGTAATTGCGAATCGTCCAGGGGAGCACCGCGAGAACACAAACGGCCATTGAAGCCAATAGCAGTTTGTTGCAGGAAATCCCCCGGCGGCGATAGCTGATCCACAGCCACATCCAGAAAAACGGGAAAACGGCGAGAAGCGTCGTGTTGGTGAGCGCTGCCACACCCGCAAGCGCTCCGAAGAGCGTCCAGCGCCGTGCCTGGCGCGAGCTGGCCAGTTCTGGCAATAACAACAACCCGCTCGCCAGCCATAGAGCTGCGAGGCCACTCTCCCATAGCCGGATGGCCACCACCGCTTCGTACAGCCAGCAAGACCACACCCAGGCGGCCAGGACTCCGGTAGGTGCCCCGAAGAGTCGCTTCCCGATTTGAAGAATCATTACCGCAGTGAGCGCTGAGAACGCGGCGTTCAACCCCACCCCGATCAACAGTGACGCGTAGCTGTAGGGGTGCGCCAGGTGGAAGATTCCGGCCAGCAGATAGGAATAAAGCGGAGGCTCGACCGCCGTCGCCGCTAGCGGCGTGTTCGCCCAAGGAGAGCTGTAGCCGTAGCCTGAGACCACCGCCCAGGCAATCCGCGCAAATTCGTTGTATTGGTAAAGATACCGCCAGGCTTTCTCCGGGGATAGCCGGGAAAAGATCCATAGCCGGACGGCCAACGCCACGAGGAAGACCACGCGGGGGGAGTTCAATACAGAAGCTACACTCCGGACCAAGCGCGCCCTCCGCATCATTTGAAGGGCATTGTAGCAGTGGCTCCGCCGCAGTCCGCGTGCAATCCTTCCAGATGGCGTAGCCATGGTCTACCGCTCACAGCTTCCTGTGACCGGCGTCACATGCGAGTGAGATGAAGAGAGCCATAATCAGCTTGGGGAAGGAGGACGGCTATGAAAACGTGGTCGGTAATCATTCTGATTCTGGCTTTGTCAGTAGCAGTCGCACCTGCGTTCGCCGAGCAATCATCCACACCCGGAGCAGGCGTGCCCAAGTACGACACGGCGACTGAATCGGTGTTCAAGGGAACGGTTCAGGAGGTCAGGGACCGTCAATGCCCGGTGAGCGGTGGTTTGGGATCACACGTGGTGCTGAAACTGGACGATGGCAATGTGATTGAAGTCCACCTCGCCTCGACCAAGTTCGTGAAAACCTACGAACTGGTTTTCAATGTAGGAGACAGGCTTGAGGTCACCGGATCGAAGGTGAAGTTCGAGGGCGTGGACACAATCTTCGCGCGCGAAGTCAAACGCGGCAACGACGTATTCGTGTTCCGTGACAAGGACGGCAAGCCAGTCTGGTAGAGCTTGGTCCGGCAGGGTAAGGTCGCTTCGCCTGAGCTCACCGCAAGCTTTCGTCCGACCAGTCCGGTACTGGGCCGCTTTGTCTTTCCCCTTGCTTCCCGAACAGGAAGCTCAGGGCTTCCGGAAACCGTTTTCCCCACTCCCCTTCGTTGTGCCCCGCGCCATCGTCGATTTTCACCCTTAAACGACTCTCATCCAATCCGGCACGGCGCAGAATGTGCTCGAGTTCGCGCACGTCTTCCACGACCTGCTCATCCTTGTCCTCACGGCCTGCCTCTCTGGTCCCGATAGCCAGAAAGACCCTAGCAGGCCACCGCCGAAAATAGCGGCTCGGTCTCAAGATTCGGCGATTGGAAATAAACAGAGACGGGCTTTCCATGAGCAATCGGCCAAATACTCCGGGGCGGTCAATGACCGTGTACAAGGAAATCAGCGCGCCTAGAGACGATCCACCCAGTCCCGTATTTTCAGGCCCCTCAGTGATGCGGTATCGTTCACTGGCAAATGGCATGACCTCGCTCGTCAGGAAGTCGGGATAATACTTTCCCAGCGGGCGAAGCACTGGGGGACTGAACGAACGGTATGGAAGATATTCCTTGATGCGGTCATTCTGGGTGTTGTCAATGCCCACGATGATCATGGGCGGAATTATTTCTTGCCGGATCAGACGATCGGCAGTTTCGTCCACTCCCCATTCGACGCCGGCGAATGCGGTCGCCCGGTCGAACAGGTTCTGGCCGTCATTGAGATAGAACACGGGGTAGCGCCGAGCATCATTTTCGGGCGCATCGTAACGCGGCGGCAGCCAGACGCGCAACATCCGCGTATTGCGAAATATCCGGCTGTGAAATTCGTGCAGCCGCAGGTCACCCGTGATGGAAGAGTTCGGTGCGGCCTGGGCGCCGGTTCCCTTCCGGCCCTGCCCGTTCTTGAGTGAGCTCTTCCATAATCCGAGTATTGTCATTCCCAGGAGCGTGAGCGACGAGGAATCTGCAGTTCTCCTCCAATCATGGAAGACTACAGATCCCTCGCCTTCCCTCGGGGCTCGGCCACGAGGGCCGCGGCGAAAACGCTTGGGATGACCACAAGGAGAGGTTTTTCGACAACGCCGTTCTGTACATTTTCGTGTCTGGTGTCACGCGCCACGTCTGGATTTAGCAAACAGGAATGCCGACAGCACTGTAATCACAAGAATCAGCGTCAGCGACGAAAGGCACAATATGCACCACGTCGCCAGCACAAAGGCCTCGATGTATGTGAGATAGAGCGCGAAGCCGAGTCCAGCCACGGAAGCAACGAACAGCATAGCGTGGGTTTCTGTTTTCGTCCGATAAAGGGTGGCCAGGGCCAGCAGCGTGGCGTATCCCAGAATGCCGATCAGCGCGTCCGGGATACCGAGCACGGTCGAGTAAGTGCTGCGATTCACAATGTCGCAGTTGAAGTTGGCGCCGAAATCGCAGTACGACGTCGGCGAGGTGCCGTAGTGGTGATGGAGGGAAACCGAAGAGATCGCTACGCCACCTAGCGCCAGCAAGGCAATCGCCAGACGAATCCGCCGAGCCGCAGGCGTCATGGCAAGACGCATCCCGTCTTGTCACTCAAGAACGTCAATTCTTGCTTGCCCTCCACCCGCGTACCGTCGGCAAAAATCCACGTCGGAAAGCGCTTGATGCCGGTCTGAGTGCAAGCCGGTTCCAGGGCGTGCGAACCCTTGATTCCGCATTCGACGTAAGGAGCATACTGGAAGGAGGAGCCAAACATTTCTTTCTGTTCGTCGCAATGCGGGCACCAGTAGGCTCCGTACATTTTGGCTTGCTTGGCGGTCAGGCACTGGGCAAAAGCATCGAGCCGGCCTGGCATGGTTCCTTCTCAGGAAGTAAACCACAAGCGGCAAATGCCACTACGATCAGCACCGCGATAATGATAATTTTGCGTGACTTCGGCGATCCTTGCCGTTCCCGCGCATGTTGTCGTTCTCTCGCTCTTGCGACATGGGTATGAATTCTTATACCACGACGTTCAGAGCCGAGGGCAGAACATCGAGTGTCTGGCATTGCAGTGTCAGCACCTCGCCGTCCACCATGAGGTCAACCGGAGCATCGAGGTGAAAATCAATTCGCTTGGCGCCCGCCGTTCCGCCAGGGGATGATGAATGTGCGTGCCGTCGTAGAGTGTCGGCAAATTGCGGATCAGCCCGATTCGCCCGATCGGGCCCCAGCGCACATATTCGATCAGGCCATCACTGACCTCGGCCTTGGGCGCGATCATCATCGTTCCGCCGGTGAACTTGCTGTTGCTGAAAGTGAGGAACAGGCAGGGACGACGATCGATTTTCCCTTCGCCGTCGACCTGTAGCGGGAAAGGCCGGCGACGCAACCGGGCCAGCGAAATAAGAATGGATGATTGATATCCGAGTTCTCCCCAGGCGCTGAAACGGCGTGCCCGCAAGGTGGCCACATCCGCGGCGAAACCCATGGCCAGCAGATTGATGTAATGGATGACGCCCTGCGTGTGCTGCAGTCGCAAGCACATCGCAGGGCTGCGGAGCGGCCGGGCGAGCAAAGCTTCGATCGCATGCTCCGCGCCGCGATCGGTGAATTCGCGCAGGAATGAATTGCCGGTTCCGAGCGGAAGAAATGCCAGCAGTGGAGCGGTGCCAGATTCTGCGCGAGGAAAAAGCCCGTTGACCATTTCGTAAGAAGTGCCATCGCCGCCGACAGCAATGAACTTGCGCTAACCGCGGAGCATAGGCATCCCGCGCAAGCAACGCTCCCTGACCGGGGCGGTGGTTTCGACTACTTCCACCCTGATTCCGCCCGCTCGCAAACGATCCAGCGCGGGCCCCACCAACTTGCGGCAACGGCCGCCGCCCGCGGCCGGATTCACGACTGCCAGAAATGCCGCGTTCACAGCTCAACCACGGCTGCGCGGTCGAGCGTTTTCGCCGATCTCTTCGGCCAGATCCGCGCGTTTGATTTTCATCGAGGCAGTGCGGGGAAAATCCTGGTTCCACAACACGTATCCGCCGACGCGCTTGAAATCCGGCAGACGGCGGTTGCGGGCGATGATTTCTTCCTTCAGAGCATCGTTGAACTCCTGGTTTTGTTCCAGCCGCAGGACCAGAACGAGCGTTTCCTTCCCCAGACTCTTCGCCGGCCAAACGTAATTGGCGGCGAAGACGCAGTACTCCTTCACCGGCAAGCCATCGAAGACGTTCTCAATGTCCTCGGGATAAATATTCTTGCCGCCTTCGGTGACGATCATGTTCTTCTTGCGGCCGAAAAGTTGCAGGTGCCCCTGGCCGTCAATCCGCCCCAGATCACCGGTGAGCAGCCAGCCGTCTACGATCGTTTGGGCGGTCAATTCAGGATCGTCCAAGTAGTGCGACATGACGGTCTTGCTGCGCGCCACGACTTCGCCAATGCCCTCGGCATCCGGATTGAAAATCCGCAGTTCGACCCCGGGCAGCGGCTTGCCGACGGTGTCGGCGCGAAAGGGTTTCAGGTCGTTGAGGGTAAGCGCGGTGCCTGCCTCGGTGAGGCCGTATCCGTTGGCGACCGGAATGCCCAGATCGTAGAAAAACTGCAGGGTGGAAGGTTCCATAAATGCGCCGCCGGTGATGAGGGCGCGAAGCCCTCCACCAAAGGCTTTGTGGACCTGGGGCAGCAGCGTGCGGCTGAGCTTCACCCTCGGACGCTCCTTGGTGAGCCGCTTGTTCACGGCGATCACGCGGTTCAGAAAAAAGCGTTTGGCGGCGGGCAATTCATCAAACTTGGCGCGCAAGCCGCGTTCCAGATTCTTCAGCATCATGGGAACCAGAGCTGACGTAGGTGATCTTGTAGCGAACGAAAGCATCGCGCACGAACTCCGGCCGCAGTGTGCGCAGATGCACCACGCAAGCGCCGCACACAAAAGGGCCGATGAAACCGACCATGAAATCTATGGCGTGATTCGTGGGCAGAATGCTCAGATAACGCACGCCCGGCCAGAACGGATACCAGGCGGTCAGCGATTTGCACTGCTCCAGGTAGTTTTCGTGGGTGAGCACACATCCCTTGGGCCGGCCTCCCGTGCCCGAGGAATAGACAATGCAGGCCATGTCCTCGCGCTGCCGCGGAACAAATACGGGATCGCCTTTGCGGCGAAATTCCTCCCAGCGAAAGGCGCCGGCAAGTTCGCCTCCTAAAGGCGCCTCCGTCACCAGCACGGTCTTGAGCTTGTGATTCTTGAACTCCGGCGATTGGGTAATGCGCGCGCCAGAGATAGTACTCAACAATGAGGAACTTGGCTTGGCAATGCGCCAGCAGCTGCAACTGTTCAGCCGCCGTCAGCTTGTAATCGAGCGGGACCAGAACTCCGCCGCCATAGAAAACGGCATACGCGGAAATCAGCCACTTTGACTGATTGGTCATGATGATGGCGGCGCGATCGCCGGGGCGAAGTTCCGCGTCCTGCAGAGCACGCGCCAAAGGCAAAGCAATATCCTTGAAATCGGAATAGGTGAGGCGCGTCTTCTCCCGGTCGCGATCCGACTCGATCAGGCAAATTTCATTCGGCCAGCGGTCCAGCGCATCCCGCAGAGCAGCGCCCAGAGAGTTGTATTGGTCGAGATTGAGCATGTGAGTATTTATTCACCACAGAAACCGAGACCCAGAGCAAGTTGAATATTCAGCCATAGAATTTTTCGGTGTCTCCGTGTCTCCATGTGCCCGTGGTGAAGTCACAGCCGCGATTGAATTCGGCTCGCCAGCGTCCGGAAATCCGAGACGCCCTGCAGTTCGTAATCCGGCAGCTCGACGCGGAAATGATTCTCCAGTTTCGGTCAGCAGATCGAGCGCCTGCAGGCTGTCAATGCCCAGCGTCTTGAAAAAATCATCGTCGGGAGTGAGTTTTTCCCGCGGCACCTTGAAGTGGGTCGCGGCGAGGTTGAGGATTTCGTTCAGCGTCTGATCAGAGGTCGGCATAGATTCATCGTGCCTCGCTTTGACGCGACAATTCAATCACGGCAAGTACGGCTGCGCATCCGTGCTCTCCACGAACTTGCGCAGGCCAGCTTCGACGGCCGGTTGCGTAAACAGTTCGCAAAAAATATCAATCTCCCGCCGCAGCTCCTCATACGGAATCGGCTTGATAAACCTCTTGGCCGCAATCGCGGTGCGGCGGTCAAACTTGCCGACCTGCGCGGCGGTCGCACGCGCCACTCTCAGCGCCTCGCCCTCCGCCACCACCTGACTGACCAATCCCGCTTGCTGCGCCTTAGTGGCATTGAAGCTGCGGCCGGTAAGCAAAAGATCACGCACCACGGCATTTCCCAGATCCCGCTTCAGCCGCGGAATTCCGCCGAATCCCGGAATCAACCCCAGCCGCAGTTCGGGAAAACAAAAGCGCGCCATCTTGTCCGCGATGATCAAGTCACAGACCAGCGCCAGCTCCAATCCTCCGCCAAATGTAACGCCGTGGACGGCGGCGATGGTGGTAAGCGGCGCAGCATCGATCGCGTTCATCACCCTGTGAATGCGCTCCAGAAAATTGCGCACACCGGCGAGTGCCTCGGCGCGCTCCAGCTCCTGCGACCGACGATACAGCTCGCGCAGATCTGCTCCGGCGCAAAAGCCAGACTTCAGGTCGGCTGTAAATGATGAGGGCATGGGCCACCTTCGGGAGCTTTCCAAAGCAAACGACAAATTTTTCCAGCTCCTCCAAGGCCAGCGAGCCAATTTCGTTGCAGGGCTCGCGGTGCAGCGCCAGCTCGACGACGCCGTCCTTCAGCTCCCACGATAATGCCTGCCCTTTGAATTCCTTCATGCACGACCTGTGTAGTGCCATCTGGTGGCTGTTCGCGGTCGTCCCGCCCGCCGGTAGGATGATGATGCCAGCGCTATACCGCCTGCTTCACCCGATACAAGTCTTCAATCTCCGCCTTCAGTTGCAACGCGATCGAGTCGCGCTTCAATTTTCCGTTCGCCGTCAGCAGGCCATTCTCAATCGAAAACGGCTCATCACGGAGATGAAACGCCCGAATCTGCTTGTAATGCGGCAAGTCCGCGATTGACCGCATCCAGCGTGCGCCTGCACGTTGCTCGGGTGTCACGCTGCCGGTCACGATTGCCGAAAGATAGCCGCGGCCATTGCCCACCAGCACGACTTGTTGCGCTCCCGGCAAGTTGCCGCAGCACTTCGTCTTCAATCGGCTCCGGAGCAACGTTGTGGCCGGAACCCAGGATAATCGAGATTCTTGATGCGGCCGATGATACGCCAGTTCCCTGCCGCGTTCGACCTCACCTTGATCGCCGGTGTGAAACCAGCCGTCACGCAAGGCCTTGGCGGTTTCCTGTGGACGATTCCAGTATCCGGGAAAAATATTTGGACCGCGCACGATGATTTCGTCGTTCTCGCCCAGCTTCATTTCAATCGCCGCTGATCGCCGGCCCCACGCGGCCCGGTTCAACGTGCTGCGGATCATCCATCGTGCAGATCGCCGTTGTCTCGGTCAACCCATAAACCTGCAGCACTGGGATGCCCAGCATCATGAAAGTAGAGCTGCGTCTCCACGTTCAGCGGAGCAGAACCACAGATCAGCGCTTTCAAGTTGGACCCGATCATCTTCTTTCGGATGGCGGGAAAGACGATCGCTCGGGCGATCGCAAGCCAAATTGAATCCGAGAAGCTCGCACGCCCTTCGTGCTTGCGCATCAAAGCGTTCTTGGCTTGGCTGTAGATGGCCAGCGGCAAACCTCCGGTCTTCCACAGTTGTTCGTCCACCGCTTTGCGCATGCGCTCCAGCAGCGCGGGAACATTGAGAAAATAGTCCGGCGCACTGTCCCGCATGTCACTTGCAAGCTTTGCCCAGATCGGAGTTCATGGTGAGCAAACTGCCGCGCAATAGACAGGTCAGCAGCATGATCCACGAACCAGCAAAGCAAAACGGCAAGTAGTGGAATACGCGGTCCTGGCCCGGCTTGCCCTCCATCAGCGCGTCGAGTCGACCTGAAGTGCAGCCCAGCATGTGACCAACGTTGCCGCCGTCAAAACGACGCCTTTGGCTTCGCCAGAAGTGCCCGACGTGTAGATGATTGTGACCGGATCTGAATCCGTTGGGTGCCCCACCCGCTGCGCGTTCTGTGTCGAAGAGTCGGGGATTCCAGAGTCCTCCCTCGAATCCGCACCGTCGAACACATCCTCGAACAACACCCGCGGCGGGGCCTCCGGCCAGCTTTGCACAATCCCATCGCGCAAGTGTCGCATCACCGCAGCAGATCAGAGCCGGGGAGCAATCCTTCATCATTGCGACTAGTTCAGCCGGAGCCTGCCGCGCATAGAGCGGAACAACAATCAGGCCTTCCGCCATGATTGCCAGGTCCATGGCCACCCACTCGATATTGTTGTGAGCGAGCACGGCGACGCGATCGCCTCTGTTCAGATTCTTGCTGGCCAGAAACGCCCGCGCCTGTGCGATCTGCCTCAGCAGTCCGCTGCCGGTTAGCCCCCAACTCAGCCGATTGGTTGTTTCCTGGTCGCGCAACTCCCACAAGAACGGTCGTATTACCGGCCGCCTCCAGCCGCGCAAAAATGTCTGAGACAAAACTCATGCAGAAGTTTGTTTTCTCTGTGGCTCTGTGCCTCTGTGGTGAAAGACTCAGCCATACGCTTCGACCAGACTGTGCAAGCTCGGGCTCATGGGCGGCAAGTAATCTTCCCAACTCCATTCTCCTTTGCGCGTGGGAAACTCGGGATAACGCCGTTGCACTTCCTCCTCAAAGTACACGCCCATGCGCGCCATGACTTTCAGATTGCGCACCACCGTGCGCGCGATCCCGTCGGCAATCCGTTCTCCCTCGGTCGCCAGTTTTTCCAGCGCCGCCAGCAGTTTTTGCTCCAGGTCGGCATCGTCCACGTTCATCAGCAAATCCTGCGTGCCCTCGCTCGTGCATCAGGTTGCGAATGCGTTCGTCCATGGTGATGCCCGCCGAAGGCACCAGCGCCGGCATCGAAGTCACGATTCCGTGATAGCGCGACGATGCCATCATGTGGCAGGCGCGCAGCACGCTCACCAGTTCGTAGATGTTGTACTCCTCGGAGGTAAGCACCGGCACGCCGCCGAGTTTCTCCGCAATGCGATTCGCCGGACGCGCATCCAGGCGTTCCGTGGCGACCAGAATGACGAAAACTTTCCGCTGCTTGCGGAACGCATCCACGGCGTTGGCGATGGCAGTCAGATAATGCTGGTACGCGCGATCCGCCGCCGGCCCGGAATTGTGGAAATACACCGAACGGTAATGACTGTCTTTGTAAGCGCCCGTAAGACCATGCAGAGCATACTTCGCCACCGAAGCCTTCACCGGCCACTCGAAGGGATTGATCGGACAAACCACCAGCACCGGCGTGCTGCCGTCCCAGCCCGCCGTCCCGCAGGGTTTTCTGTCCGTACTCAGCGGGATGCGGTTCGAACGTCCAGGCGGTATCGGTCCCCAGTTCCGTCGGCACGCCCAGTTCGACGAAGAATGGTTCGAGATTCCTCGTTGCGCGTGATCACCAGCGAATTTTGGCAAAAGCGGCGCGCACATCTTGCGGAGAAGCGGGTCCATGTGGCCCGCCTCTGCGCCGTAGCCGACCGACAGCTTGTTCTCCGCCGCCGCGATTCCCAGCGATCCGATCATCATGGTGGCGAGGGCATTGGCGAACTTGCTCTTGAACATGGAGCCTTCGCACGCCACTACTCCGTGATGTTTCGGAACCTCGTCCGACAGGAAGGGCGGAAAGATATCCGGCAGATGCACCTGCGCGTGTATCTTCGAAGTATCCCTGCGAGAACTTGAAGTTCATGCGACATCACGCTGAAATCCACGTTCTCCGCGTCCCAGAATGTGCCGGATCTGGCGCAGCATCTCCTCCACGCGCACGTCCGACCCCATGTTGCGGGTGCCGTTATATCCGGCAAACAACAGCTTGAGCTTCTCTCCCGCGCTGCCAGGGTTTGCCTCTGCCCAGCATCCATGCCGCTTTCGACTTTTCAATCGAAGCGCTTACCCAGGCTTCCAGCAGGAAGTCCATCATGCGGCGGAACCTCCGGCTTTGCGCGGGCCAGTCCTGATATCGGTAGGAGAAGTTTGCCTCCCGGCTGAACTTCAGCAGTGGAAAGCTGTACTGCGAGAATGGCACCGGCTTGCGGCCCAGTTCGCTGGTGACGCGAGTGTTGTCGAACACGGTGTTCCACACCAGATACGGCATGAACACCTTCATCAGCGATGCGCCATGGGCCACGCTTGTTCTGCGATTCGCTAGCGTGTTCACGGCGCCGGAAAACGGCCGCTCCAGCAACGGCACGAAAACCGGCCCGCGCTTCTGCTGCGCCGCGGCCAGCGCGCGTGGTCAACTCGCGAAACGTCTGCGATTCCCTCCCCGAAGACAGGTGGTAGGTATCGTACTGCGGGTTGCTCTTTCTGATGCAGGGTGGCGATCGCATCGGCGACGAAATCCACGTTCACGATGTCGATCTGATCGTTCGGCCGGAACGGCAGCACCGGCAATCCGGCCAGAAACACGAATGCCCGGACCATATCGAACTGCGTGGTTTCGGCGCGGCGGCTGTCGCCCAGCACGATGCTGGGCCGGAAAATCGTGATCGGCACCTCCGGCAGCAAGCTGGCGGATCATGTGCTCGCAGAATTTCTTGGTGCGCGCATAGGGATCGTAGTCCGAGCGCTCCCAGTCAATCGACCTGTCTTCGGTGACCACTTCGTTCTGCCGCTTTCCGGCAACCGCCACGGTGCTGACGTGGCTGAAACGGCGCATCCCGTGATAATGATGCGACCCGCATGGCCAGTTGCAGCACTTCCAGCGTGCCGCGCAGATTCACGTTCAGGCAGCTCTTCTCCGACTTGCGGTTCAACGACGCGGCGCAATGGATCACCGAATCCGTGGTATGGATCAAGCCGGTCATAGTCGTCGCGCGCCAGACCGAATTGCGGCCCGTCAGATCGCCGCGAAAAATTCGGACGCGCGTCTGCAAATACTCGTAGAAGCGCGGGAAATCCATGTGCAACTGCAAGGCGCGCCACAGGCGCACTTCCGCTTCATGCGCGTCCCGCGCCCGGATCAGCACGTTCAGCGAGGCTCCGTGCTCTTCGAGCAGATTGGCGGCGACATGTGCGCCGATGTATCCGGTCGAGCCGGTCAGGAATATCGCCACGTTGCCCCGTTTGTCCCGGTCTTGATGGTTTCGCCGTTGCTCTCGGCGGTCGGCAAGTTGGAAGTTGCGCGGCTGGGCGCGCTTCCAGCGGACGGCCTTCGATCAGCGGATAGGTCCATTTGCGCAGCGCCGGAATGTGAATGTTGATCCAATACTCCCACCAGTCGATGGCGCGGGTATCGTAGCCGAAATCCGCCCTGCTCCTCCGGCACCAGCGCATAGGCAAGTTTCTCCACGTTCTCGGCTACGAAGTCATGCTCGTTGAGCAGAATGAACGGCTCGAACAGTTCGATCAGTTTCTCCACTCGCTCCAGATTGCGCTCCGCCCGGCCAGCGGCGTTTTCCGCAGGGGCAACGCCGACATGATGCGCTGGATCGACTTGATAATCGCCTTCTGCGCCGGCGCCGACATGCGCTGATAGCGCTGCTTGGAGACCGGAATGGCGTCGAAGCGCAAGCGCAGCCAGGACTCCAGGCCCTCCTGCGCGCGGTAATGTTTGCGATGCGCCAGCGACGTCAGTTCGATGGAGCGCCGCATGTCGCAGGGATTGGTGACCGAAGTGGCCAGTTGATAGACCGCTCGTGCCGCCGCTCGATGATGCGCAGCCGCGATCAGCGTCATGCCGCGGCAGACCGAATCCACCGGAATCATGTCCAGGCGCTTGCGCTCGTTCGAGGGAAGTTGGCGGAAATATGTCCCCAGCAGATAGGAAAGCGACGCCGAAGTATTGATGCCTTCATTCCATCCGCGAAATGGCTTCTCCACCGAAGTTTCGACGATCGCCGGCCGCACCACGGCGATCGGCAGTCCCGCGCCGTGCTTGGCAGATCAGCGACTCCGCCAGGCTCTTGGTGAGTGTATAGGTATTGGGCCAGCCCAGCTCCTGCGCGCGCCTGGTTCCCGGCGTCGGTCAAATAATTGCGCAGCCAGCGCACGCGGTTCTTGCGGATCTGGTTCTCCAGCGCCGCGCCGCGCAGGTCCTTGGCTGCGTGCTCCTTCTGCAACGCCTGCCGCCGCAGTTCCTCGGTGACTTCGGCGCTCTCCGCCTTCTGCTCGGCTTCCCGGATGAACTCGTGCAGCGCTTGCCATTCGCGCTCGGCGTCGAAATCCGCTCCGCCAGCCGGCGTGTAATTCGGCCGCAACGTTTCGCCGACGCGTCCATCGCGCGTTCCGGCCACGTAGCAGGTGGAAAGGTGCAGCAGGCCGGCGTGGTCCGACTTGCGGACGAAATTCGACCATGTTGACGGCGGCGTCAACGTTGGTCGCGCAGCGCATCGCGCAGATCGGGATTGAAATCGGTCAGCCCGGAGCTGTTGATGATCAGGTCCAGATTCTTTCGCAGAAACTCGCGCGTGTGTCGGGCGCGAGACCGAGTCCGGCTGCGAAACGTCGCCCTCGATCACCTCCACGCGCTCCGTCAGGAAACTTGGCAGGCCCGCTCCGTAGCGTTCGTATAAGGGATCGAAAACCGGCGATTCCTCCACCAGTCTTTTCGAAGCGGCGCTGCGCCGGATTCGATTTCTGCGCGCCGGATCAGCAGGTAAATCCGGCCGATCTCCGGCACGTCCATCAGAGGTATTCACCAGCCAGACTTTGCCGATGAATCCGGTCACGCCGATCAGCATGATGTGCTTGCCGCGCCAGCGCCTTGCGCACCGACAACGGCCTCGATGCGGCGGCCGCGGTCGAAGTGGACGATGGGACGCTTCGAGCGATCGGGATTTGCCGGCTGCGGGAACGACCGCCGACTGCAGAGCTCTGGACGCTGCGGAAGCCGAGATCGCGCACCAGCTGTTCGGCGACGCGCCTGCCGTCCGGCCCTGCGCCCGTGATGCGCGCGAACGCTCCGCGCGGCCGGATCACGGGATCGAGCAGCCGCCCGGTTGCAATGCCGTCGCGAAACTCCAGACGGTTGGCAATCACCCACTTCGCCCCCAGATGCCGCGCCAGCGGACGCATGACGTGGTCCAGGCCCTGGCTGACCAGCACCACCTGTCGCCCGATTCGATCAACGCCTTGAGCTGCCGCACGCCCTCGGGCTTGAGCTGCGGCTTCAGCTTGTACTGGAAGTACTCTTCGCCCAGCAGGTCCAGCCGGTCGCGGCTGACGCCGCGCAAGACGGTGTGCACCACGCGCGTCGCGAATACCCGGTTGGCGGCGTACAGAAAAGGACGCAGCACGGCCATCAGGAAGACCAGCCCCCGGCGCAGCCAGCGTTCGATGAACGTCTGCGCGTTCCAGGTGAAGAAGGCCGATTGGCCGGACGGTGGTCAGTTCCAGAAGGCTGCCTTCCACCCGCCAGTACACCCGGGGATCAGCGCCAGTACCGCCGGAATTGTGGTCTGATGGTTTCAAATTCCCTTTGCGCCAGAAACTCAGGAATCCAACTATTCGCTCAAGAGTGGACGAAAGTATCTATTGTAACCAATAGCAGCAGAAGGACGAAGCTGCAGAAGCACCTAATTGGGCAGATCCCCCGGGCCAGCTTCAGTGGACAGGCCGGCCCTTCAGCCCGCCTCCGAGGTCATGATGAAGAGCGGCTTCATCTCGAAGCTCTTGTAGTGCGGCCGCAGCCGTTCAATGTTGTAGTGTTCTTTCACGTTTACGACTTTTTTCGAGGCGATCACGGCGTCGATCGGCATGTTGTCGTAACGGCCATTCTTGAGGACAACCAGCCTGCCGTGGACCTTGTTCAGAATCAGGTCGAGGGCAAGATTGCCATAGGCCATGGGGACGATCGAGTCGATCGCGTCGGGATCGCCGCAGCGGACCAAGTAGCCCAGCTTTTGGTTGATGACGTGGATGAGCTTGCCATTGTTGTATTTCGGTGAGAGCTCCTGCAGCTTTTCCGAGACCAGATCACCGATTCCGCCCAGTTTCTTGTGGCCGAAAGCGTCCGTAGTCTCACTCTCGAAGACCATTTCCCCGCCTTCGAACATCGCGCCTTCGGACAGCAGCACGAACAGAATACCGGCTTGGGTTCTTGCGGCGGTCGGCCACCAGCAATTCCGTCAACCGCTCGATATTGAACTTATGCTCCGGGATGACGCACCGGTTCGCTGCCCCCGCCATGGTCGGCAGCATGGCGGTGAACCCGGCATAACGGCCGAACACCTCGACCACCAGGAAACGTTCATGCGAACCGGCGGAAGTCCGCAGGCTGTTGGTCATCTGAATCGTGCGCGTCACACAGGTGCTGAACCCGATGCAGTAATCGGTTCCCGGAACATCGTTGTCCATGGTCTTGGGAATCCCCACCACCTTCACGCCTTCTTGATACAGGCGTACCCCATAGCTCAGCGTGTCATCGCCGCCGATGGGGATCAAATAGTCGATCCCGAGCCAGTCAAGATTCTTGAGCACCTCCGGCGTCAAGTCGTTCTTCTCGGCTTGGTACGCCCCCTGCAAGTGAGTCGGGGAGGTGGGATTTCTTTACCTGATTGGGATTCGTACGGGACGTATGCAGGAAGGTCCCCCCGGTCCGGCCTGCCCGATTAACGAGCTCTTCGGAGAGGGTCTGGAAATTGTCGCTATTGTCGTAGTCCTTTTCGCGGACGATGTCGAGCAGGCCCGCCCATCCGCGCCGCAGGCCGATCACCCGGTAGCCCTCCCGCACCGCCCTGATGGTGACCGCACGGATCGCCGGGTTCAACCCGGGCACGTCCCCGCCTCCAGTGAAGATTCCGATCACACCCTTCTTTATGCTGGCATTGGCCACTTCGCGACCTCCTTGCTCTGGGCTGCTCCTAACGAAGGCACCTCTGGGCACGATTTCGTAGAAACCGTAGACCGAGTTCCGCTGTCCCTGGTCATCCCCAGCGAAGTTGTGGCGCACGAAGTGGACCACAACACGGTCGAAGGACCCCCAGGCAATCTGCTCTGACATCAATGCGTTAGGCAGTTCTCCCCGGCGACAACACCTTACCGCGTTCATCTTTGCCCCACACGGTTTTGGGGTCCTTCGCGAAACTGTTGCTGCGCTCAGGATGACCCGGCTTACGCTCGCTATCCTTTTGTGGGAACGGGTCGTCTCTATTTTATAGGAAAGGCTGACGGGCCGAGAAACGAGGGTCAGTCCGGCGTGCATCCGGGGAATTGCAACTCAGACTGTACTGCGATCGGGCTGGGCCAACGGGAACTATCCAGGCCAGGATTCGTATACGATTAGTAACGGAGGAGACAGGTGGATTATACGGACTCGGCGGTGAGGGATCCGGCAGTCCCGCAAGAGCCTGCCCGGAAGTTCGGTGTGGCGCGGGTTGGGCATCATCTTCGACGGCACGGCAGCGTCTTCCGCGATCCGGCGCTCGAGGCGCTAGCGGCTTTGCGTGCCCACAAGCTGCGGTCTGCTCTCACCTTGCTGGGAGTCACGTTGTCGGTATCGGTGCTGATTCTCGTCGTTTCAATCATCACCGGGGCGAACCTTTACATTCAGAATCGAGTTGCCAATCTCGGATCCAATGTATTTCTGGTAACCCGCTTCCCGATCATTACCAACCAGGAAGACTTTTTGAAAGCCATGCGCCACAACCGTAACGTTACCTGGGAGGATTTCGTGGCCCTGCACGACAGCATGAAAACTCCGCAGGCGGTTGGCCTGGAATCGCGCACCAACGGTAAAGTACGCCTGGGAACGCAGGCCTTGGACGACATCAATATCCGCGGCGTTACCGCCAATATCGCGGACATGGATGTGGAAGAAGTCGAAACCGGGAGGTACATTACCGATGCGGACAACGAAGGCAGAGCGTCGGTCACACTGATCGGGCAGGAGGTAGCGGGAAAGCTGTTTCCCACGGTCGACCCCATCGGCAAAACAATCTATATCGACGGCCGCGGCTTTGAAGTGGTGGGGGTCGCCAAACCGATTGGAACCGTCTTCGGGCAGTCGCAGGACGATTTTGCCTACATCCCGATTCGCACCTTCCTGAAGCTGTACGGCGAGCACGGCGGGGCCTGGATCTCGCCATCAATATCCAATCGCGGGGACCGGAGTGGATGCAGCAGACCAAGGATGAAGCCCGCACCCTGATGCGTGGACGGCGTCACCTCGATCCCAAGACTGATGACAATTTCGGGATTTTGGCGTCGGACACAATTATGAGTTTGTGGAAGAACTTGACGGGGGCCATTGCCGCGACCATGGTGGGAGTGGTTTCGGTGTTTCTGGTGATCGGCGGCGTAGTCATCATGAACGTGATGCTGGCCAGCGTGACCGAACGCACCCGCGAGATCGGCGTGCGCAAGTCGCTGGGAGCGCGCAAACGCGACATCCTGATGCAATTCCTGGTGGAGTCGGCGGTGATGGCGGCCATAGGAGGCGCGGCCGGGGTGATCATCGCTTACATCCTGTCCACCCTGGTGAAGCTGTTCACGCCGGTGCCGTCGCAAGTGCCGATCGGTGCGGTGATTCTGTCGCTGGCGGTGTCGGCGGGCGTGGGATTGTTCTTTGGAATGTATCCGGCGAACCGGGCTTCCAAGCTGGACCCCATCGAGGCGCTTCGTTTTGAGACTTAGAGGTTGCAACCGTGCGAATTGAAATCGGTGAAAACACGCGCATGGCGTTCGATTCCCTGCGGCAGCACAAGACGCGGTCGCTGCTGACCGTCTTGGGCGTCGTGATCGGAATCATGGCGATCGTGGCCGTGGCCTCGATCATGGTCGGCTTGGACCGCGATATTCGCGGGTTTCTGGATCAGTACGGCACCAACACATTGTTTGTTTTCCGTTGGGACTTCGGGTTTCGGGGCCGGCTAACCCCGGAAGAACGCAACCGCAAGCCGCTGACTTACGATGACACCATGGCGATCCTGAACGAGTGTCCCGACGTGAAGGATGTGACGGTAGAGGTCTCCCCGCGCCTGGAACCGGGGCAGCCCATCACCGTTGTGCCGGCACGGTACAAGGGAAACGAGGTCTATGGCATTCAGTTCACCGGGACCATTCCGTCCTATGAGTGGGTTTACAACGCCAACCCAGAGAAAGGCCGCTTCTTCACGGAAGCTGAAAGCCTGCATAACATGGACGTGGCGGTGATCGGTCACGACCTCGCCGAGGGGTTGTTCAAAGAACAAGACCCTCTGGGCAAGTCGATTGAGGTAGCAGGAGCGTTCTATCAGGTGGTCGGAGTGCTGGAGAAGCGCAAGGGCCAGTTCTTCAAAGATGAATCGGCGGATAAAGTCGTGGTGGTGCCGTATGGGGCTTACCGCAAACACAATCCGCAGGATGACGAGAACTTCATCGGAGCGCAGGCATACCCGGGCAGAAAGGCACAGGCTGAGGACGAAATCATCGGCTTGATGCGCCGCCGCCGGGGTGTCGCTATTAATAAGCCCAACAATTTTGCGATTTCCAGTTCAGAAGAAATTGCGCGCCAATTCCGGCAGATCACTGGGGCAATTGCTATCGCGGTGGTGGTGATCAGTTCCATCGGCCTGCTCATCGGGGGAGTTGGCGTGATGAATATCATGCTCATGTCGGTGACCGAACGCACGCGGGAAATCGGAGTGCGCAAGGCGATCGGCGCCCGTCGCCGCGACATTATCCGCCAGTTCCTGACGGAAGCTATGGCCCTGACGGGCGCAGGTGGAATTATCGGTGTCTCGCTCGGGGGAGGAATCAGCTTCCTGATCAACAAATTGCTGCCCAGCCTGCCGTCGGCGGTCCCAATGTGGTCCGTCATCGCGGCGGTGACGGCCTCCATGAGCATCGGCCTATTCTTTGGCATTTACCCTGCGATGAAAGCCTCGCGCCTTGACCCGGTAGATGCTCTGCGCTACGAGTGAAGGCTGGCAAGGACGAGACGAATTGCCCCAGACGTGCTTATCCCAGCCCTGTAAGGTCCGGGGTAGGAGGCGGAACAAAATCACGCTAGGGGCGCAACGCGAGTTCCCACCACCACTGACGCCCTCCGCCACGAAATCAGAACTCTTCCGCAGTCGGTGAAATCGTGCCTCCTAACAATGCGGCGGGGTTACCTCTCTTTCCGACCTCGACGCCCCTTTCTGGCACTGTTGTGATTTTCATCACATCTCGCTGTGACGCGCATTGCCGACGCGGAAGCCTTTGAGCGTGCATCCTTTAGGCACGGTTCTGGAGCCGTTTGTAAGAAGCAGCAATTTGCGGCAGCAGCCCGTAGAAGGACGATCATGAAGCGCAAGTTCAAGACCATGGATGCCAATGAGGCGGTGGCGCATGTGGCCTACCGCCTCAATGAGGTTATCGCGATTTACCCCATCACGCCGTCTTCGGCGATGGGAGAGTGGGCCGACCAGTGGGCCTCGGAGGGACTGTCCAATGCGTGGGGCACAATCCCCCACGTGATTGAAATGCAGAGCGAGGGCGGCGCGGCCGGAGCCGTGCACGGCGCGTTGCAGACGGGGTCGCTGGCCACCACCTTCACCGCATCCCAAGGCCTGCTGCTCATGATCCCCAACATGAACAAGATCGCGGGCGAACTGACCCCGACGGCGTTTCACGTCTCGGCGCGCACATTGGCCACGCATGCCCTTTCCATTTTTGGCGACCACAGCGATGTCATGTTCTGCCGCACCACGGGTTGGGCTATGCTCTGCTCCAACTCGGTGCAGGAAGCCATGGATCTGGCGCTGATTTCCCACGCCGCATCACTTGAAAGCCGCATTCCCTTCCTGCATTTCTTTGACGGATTCCGTACCTCCCACGAAGTCAACAAAATCGAGATGCTCAGCGACGACGACATACGCGGCCTGATCGGCATGGATCGGGTCTTCGAACACCGCCAGCGGGCGCTGTCTCCAGATCATCCCGTGCTGCGCGGCACGGCGCAGAATCCGGACGTTTTCTTCCAGATGCGGGAACGCGCGAATCCTTATTACGATGCCTGCCCGGACAAAGTGCAGGCGGTGATGGACAAGTTAGGCCAGGCGGTGGGCCGCTCCTATCACCTGTTTGATTACGTCGGCGCACCCGATGCGGAGCGCGTGATCGTCATGATGGGATCCGGCGCGGAAGCAGCTCACGAGACCGTCGATCATCGGAACGCGAGCGGCGAAAAGGTCGGGTTGCTGAAAGTTCGGCTGTACCGACCCTTCTCCGTGAAGCATTTTCTGCAAGCCCTGCCCTTGAGCGTACGGAAGATCGCCGTGCTCGACCGCACTAAGGAATCGGGCGCAATCGGCGAACCGCTCTACCTCGATGTGGTGAACGCGCTGCAGGAAGGCGCGAAGAGCGAATACAACAAACTGAAATGGCTGCCTACCGTTGTGGGAGGACGCTATGGCCTGTCTTCCAAAGAGTTCACCCCGGCAATGGTGAAGGCTGTGTATGAGAATCTGGAGGCGGACTGGCCGAAGAACCACTTCACGGTCGGCATCCAGGACGACGTCAGCCACACCAGCCTGCCGTACGATCGGCGAGTTCTCCACCGAGCCGGACAATGTGGTTCGAGCCATGTTTTACGGACTGGGCGCAGACGGCACGGTTGGCGCTAACAAGAACTCGATCAAAATTATCGGCGAAAACACCGACAACTACGCGCAAGGGTATTTTGTTTACGATTCGAAGAAGTCGGGAGCGGCGACAGTTTCTCATCTGCGCTTCGGGCCGCAACCGATTCGTTCCAGCTACCTCGTGTCGAAAGCCAATTTCGTGGCTTGCCACCAGTGGATCTTCCTCGAGCGCTACGACATGCTCAGCGCCCTGGTTCCCGGCGGCACGTTCCTGCTGAACAGCCCATTTTCAACAGGAGGAGGTTTGGGATCACCTGCCGCGAGTTGTGCAAGAGCAGATCATCGCCAAGAAAGCGCAGATTCTTCGTGATCGACGCCTATCAAGGTGGCGCGCGACACCGGGATGGGCAGCCGCATGAACACCATCTTGCAGGTTTGCTTCTTTGCCATCTCCGCGTGTTGCCGGGCGAGCATGCAATCGAGGCAATCCGCGAATCCATTCGCGACACCTATGGCCGCAAGGGCGAAGAGATCGTCCAGAAGAACATGAAAGCGGTGGACGAGACCCTGGCCCACCTGTTTGAAGTCAACGTTCCTGCCGAACTCACGAGCACGATCGAGATGCCTCCGCCGTTTTCGCCTGCGGCTCCTGAGTTCGAGCGCAATGTGCTGGGCACGATCTATCGCCGGCCGCGGCGACGAACTGCCGGTCAGCGCGTTTCCGGTCGACGGCACCTTCCCCACCGGCACAGCGCAAGTGGGAGAAGCGCAATCTCGCGCTTGAGATTCCGGTCTGGGACAGCAAGATCTGCATCCAGTGCGGCAAGTGCGCCATGGTTTGCCCGCACGCGGTGATTCGCATCAAGGTTTACGATTCCGAGGAACTGGCGGGTGCGCCGGCGACCTTCAAGTCTACCGAGGCGCGCGATAAGGCATGGCAGGGCCTGAAGTACACGATTCAAGTGGCGCCTGAAGACTGCACCGGCTGCGGCATCTGCGTGGAGGTTTGCCCGGCCAAGAACAAGAGCGGAAACGCGGCTGAAAGCGATCAACATGGTGCCGCAGCCTCCGCTACGCGTGCCGGAGCGCGAGAACTGGGATTTCTTCCTTAAGATTCCGGAACTCGACCGGCGCAACATCAAAGTCAGCAACATCCGCCAGCAGCAAGTGCAGGAGCCGCTGTTCGAGTTCTCCGGCGCGTGTTCAGGTTGCGGAGAAACGCCTTACCTGAAACTGATGTCGCAACTGTTCGGCGACCGCGCGGTTGATCGCCAATGCGACGGGCTGCTCGTCCATCTACGGCGGCAATCTTCCCACAACGCCGTGGGCCAAGAACGCCGCCGGGCGCGGACCCGCGTGGTCGAATTCGCTGTTTGAAGACAACGCGGAGTTCGGGCTCGGATTCCGCCTTTCCATCGATAAGCAGACAGAATTTGCGCAGGAGCTGGTGCGGCGGCTTGGCGGGTCCGATAGGCGAAGAACTGGCCGATGCGCTGCTTGAGGCCGACGCAGAAAGACGAGGCCGATATTTTCGAGCAGCGCCAGCGTGTGGATTTGCTGAAAGAGAAATTGCAGGGCGTTGAATTCGCCGCGAGGCCAAACAACTGCTCGCAGTCGCCGACATGCTGGTGAAGAAGAGCGTCTGGATCGTCGGCGGAGACGGTTGGGCCTACGACATCGGCTATGGCGGACTCGATCACGTGCTGGCCAGCGGGCGCAACGTCAACCTGCTGGTGCTCGATACCGAGGTTTATTCGAACACCGGCGGGCAGCTTCGAAGTCCACGCCCCGCGCGGCAGTAGCCAAATTTGCCGCCGGGCGGAAAACCTGGGCCCAAGAAGGATCTGGGACTTATCGCCATGAGTTATGGGAACGTCTACGTGGCCAGCGTTGCAATGGGCGCAAAGGACGAGCACACGCTGAAGGCATTTCTGGAAGCGGAGGCCTACGACGGCCCCAGCCTGATCATTGCCTACTCGCACTGCATCGCGCACGGGATCAACATGACCACGGGGATGCAGGATCAGAAGATGGCGGTGGATTCAGGCCAGTGGCTGCTGTACCGCTACAATCCGGAGCGCGCACCGCAGGGCGAGAACCCGTTGATTCTCGATTCGCGCACGCCGACCAAGAAGGTGCAGGAGTTCCTGCAGATGGAAACTCGATTCAAGATGCTGACCAAGAGCAAACCTGAAGATGCAAAACGGCTCTGGGCAGGGGCACAGCAGGATGCGGAGACGCGCTATCGCCTTTACGAATACCTGGCGCAGCGCAAGTTTGAAAAAGAACCGGCAAAGGCCGAATAAACGACAACCGTAGGGACGTTGCTCGCAACGTCTGCCGCGCAAGAGGAGGAAACCATGATCGACCTCACCACTACCTACCTGGGGCTGAAGTTGCGAACACCGTTGGTAGCGTCAGCGTCCCCGCTCTCGCAAGAGATCAGTGGCATTCGCCGCCTGGAGGATGCCGGCGCCTCGGCCGTTGTTTTGTATTCCTTATTTGAAGAGCAATTACGAATGGAGGGCGTGGAACTCGACGAACGGCTTTCCGCCGGCACTGAGAGTTTTGCGGAGTCGATCACCTACTTGCCGCAACCCCATGAATTTCGCATTGGGCCTGAAGGTTATCTCGACCACATTCGCAAAGCCAAGGAATCGGTTGGGATCCCCGTCATTGCCAGCCTGAACGGCGCAACCGTCGGAGGCTGGACAAACTATGCCAAGCAGATCGAGCAGGCCGGAGCGGACGCGATTGAGTGCAACATTTATTCCATTCCCAGCGACATGAACATGGCTGCCGAGCAAATCGAACAAAACTACATTGAGATCCTGCAGGCGGTGAAATCCGCGGTATCCATTCCAGTCGCGGTGAAGCTGAGCCCATTTTTCAGCAATATGGCCAACATGGCCAAACGGCTCGACGAGGCCGGCGCGAACGCGTTGGTGCTGTTTAACCGCTTTTATCAGCCCGACATCAATCTTGACGAACTGGAGATTCAGCCCAATGTCCTGCTCAGCACGCCTCAGGCGCTACGGCTTCCGCTAACCTGGATCGGCATACTGTACGGGCGGATCAAGGCGAATCTGGCCGCTACCAGCGGCGTACACGGGCCGGAGGACGTGATCAAACTACTGATGGTCGGCGCCGACGTCACCATGCTGTGCTCGACTCTGTTGCGCAATGGCGTCAGCCACCTCCGTTATATCGAAGATGGAGTGCGGGACTGGATGGAGCAGCACGAGTATGAATCGGTGCAGCAGATGAAAGGCAGTATGAGCCAGCTCCGCTGCCCCGATCCGTCAGCCTTTGAGCGCGCTCAATATATGAAGGCGGTGAAGGGCGTGCAGCACGTGATGGTCACCAGCCGCGAGGCGTGGAAGATACTGACCGGGGATTAGAGAGGTGCACGATTCATTTCCGGGACATACTCTTCGACTGAACCTTTTTCCAGCAGATAGACGCCCGGACCCTGCTGGCCCCGCACCGTGCGGCAGAATTCGGCAACGAAGAACCCCGCTTTCAGCGCTTCGGTGAAGGCCCAGCGCGTTTGCAAACGCCATTCCAAGGCCAGTGCGGGATCTTTCTCTTCGACCTGCGCGATGTCGCTGGGAGTCTCGATCGCGATTCTTTGTCGTTGCACCGCGGCACACAGGTCAGCTCTCACCGGAGTGCCGTCACCATTAAACTGGATGAGCGGAGTCAACCTCGAAAGGGTGTCCAGAATGTCCGCCCGGTTTGTTTTCCCCTGCACCCGGTCCTGAACGCGGCGGCTGGCGATCGGCCACCGTACCCATAGACGGTCGGTGCGATTGCGGTGCAGAACGCTGGAGGTTTCGGGCCCGTAGAAGTCGGCCCTGTAACTCTCCGAAACCACACCCAGCCTGCTGAAATTGAGGTGGGCGTTTCGGCTCTGCAAGGGATCGAACGTCCAGGTTAGTTCCCGGATGCACAAATCCCCAACCCGCATGGCCAGGACACGCTCCCGTTGCGCCAATTTGAGCTTATAGCCCAGGCCCTTATTGCGGTAGGGTTGGCGCACGGCAAGCAGGTGCGAGTGCACGATGAGTTGACCTTGATCGATCCCCGGAAAACCGAATGCGAACCCGACCATTTTTGCGCCGTCAAAAGCGCCGAGCCAGATACTTCCGGCTTGCTTCATCGCGATAATTAGAGTCAGCGGCGTTGCATCGAGATCGGAAAGTCCCCAGACCTCACGTTCGACTGCCTCGACCTGCTTGAAGTTGTCGAAGCTTTCGAGATCGCGGATCGTGATCAGCGGCTTGGGTTTGATCTCGACCATCTGGACGCGCCGAGGTGAAGTCGAACTATACGCGAGATGCGGGGCTCCCGCCAACCGGTTGAGTTGGGACTGGAGCCTTCCACGACACGGGCCCTCGTGAGAGGGGCGATCCGCAGGTCTGCGGTAGCGATCGTCCCGCGTAAAAAATCAGTCAATTCGAGTAAATGTTTGTAAAGACCGCGAGTCCATCGTCAGTTCGAGGATAGCATTGATTCTGTGCAGTGTTTATAGGAGTCAGGCGCAATATTCCGCAACCCAAACCGAGACGCAAACGTCCAACCATTGGGTAGTGAATAAGCACGATTACGGTTACGGTATAAGATGAATTCATCGCTACTTTCTTTGACGCGAGGCCTTTCAAATGACAACTGCTTCCGGTGTGCTGGAGGGGGGACAGAATGCGCAAACGTCTTCCTCCTTGCAATCATCGGCCAACCAAATTAAGCGTCTGTCCCCGCGGGTGAGGGTCCTGGGGGCTTTTACTTTACTGCTGAGTGTCTGCGCGCTCAGTTGTGGCGGCGACTCGAAATCGGGGTCGGCGCGAGCCAATGTGGCTCAGGCGGTGCCGGTGTCGGTCGCCACCGCCGAACGCCGCGACCTGCCGTATTACCTGACCGGGTTGGGATCGGTAAACGCCTACTTCACGGTCAGCGTGAAAAGCCGGGTGGATGGCGAACTGATGCAGGTAAATTTCAAAGAAGGCCAGCATGTCAACAAGGGCGATCTTCTTGCCCTGATTGATCCGCGACCGTATGAGGTGATGCTGGAACAGGCGCAAGCCGCACTGTTCAAGGATCAGGCCACGCTCCGCGATGCCAAACTGAATTACCAGCGCTACAAGGATCTGCTGCAGAACTCGGGCGCGATGTCGCAGCAGCAGGTGGACACACAGGCCGCCCTGGTAGACCAACTGGAAGGCACCGTCCGCAACGATCAAGCGACGATTGACAATGCCAAGCTGCAACTTGTGTATTGCCACATAACCTCGCCTGTCAGCGGGAGGGTTGGACTGAGGCTGGTGGATCCGGGAAACATCGTTCATGCCACCGACACCAACCCCATGCTGGTGATTACCCAGTTGCAGCCGATCGCTGTCCTGTTCACGCTTCCAGAAGACAACCTGCCTGCCGTTGCTCAGCATATGGCGAAAGGGACTTTGCAAGTGGAAGCTTACAGCCGCGACGATCAAACCAAATTGGCCGAGGGCACCTTGCTCACCATCGACAACCAGATTGACCAGACCACGGGGACCGGGCGACTGAAAGCGGTGTTCGACAACCAGGATAATGCACTTTGGCCGAACCAGTTCGTGAACATCCGGCTGCTGCTGGAGGTTCGAAAGACAGCACGGCAGTCCCGGCGGCGGCGATTCAACGCGGCCCGCAGGGTACGTACGTTTTCGTAACCAAACCGGACAATACCGTGGACATAAGGCCGGTCACAATCTCCTTCACCCAAGATAATGTTTCTTGCATCGCCAGCGGGATCTCGCCAAACGAAGCTGTGGTCATCGACGGCCAGGATAAATTGCAAGCGGGCAGCAAAATTGAAATTCGCCCGGCTGCTCCGGCCAGCAATCGGGTCCAACAATCTTCTGGGAATTCGGGTTCGGGTTCGGGCGGTCAAGGGTCCAGCCAGCAAGGCTCAGGAAGCCCGGCGCAATGAATCCGTCGCGTCTGTTCATTCTCCGGCCGGTGGCCACGGCCCTGTTGATGGTGGCCATTATGCTGGTCGGCTTTGTCGCCTACCGACAGCTGCCGGTTTCAGCTCTGCCGGAGGTGGACTATCCCACCATTCAGGTGATGACGTTCTATCCCGGAGCTAATCCGGATGTCATGGCCTCGTCGGTGACCGCGCCCCTGGAGCGCCAGTTTGGTCAGGTTCCCGGGCTAAGTCAAATGACCTCGACGAGTTCATTCGGCGCCTCGGTCATCACTCTGCAATTCACACCTGGATCAAAATATTGACGTGGCGGAGCAGCAGGTGCAGGCCGCGATCAATGCGGCGCAGACTTATCTGCCCTCTGATCTGCCGAACCCGCCAATCTATAGCAAGGTGAACCCGGCGGACGCGCCCATTCTTACCCTGGCGTTAACTTCAAAGACGCTGCCACTTTCCAAGGTTGAGGATCTGGCGGATACGGCTCTGGCGCAGAAGATTTCCCAGGTCACGGGAGTGGGGCTGGTCTCGATCAGCGGCGGACAGAAGCCGGCGGTGCGCATTCAGGCCAATCCCACGGCTCTGGCGTCCTATGGTTTGAGCATGGAGGACGTGCGAACCGCTCTGGCCGCCGCCAACGTCGATCAAGCCAAGGGAACACTCAACGGCCCGCGCCAGTCTTTCACGATCGGGGCCAATGACCAACTGCTGTCGGGCGATCAGTACCGCCCCATCGTCATCGCCTATCGAAACGGGTCGCCGGTGCGCGTCTCCGATGTGGCGACGGTGACGGACGGCATTGAGAATATAATGCAGGCCGCGTGGATGAATCAGGATCCAGCGGTGATCGTCAACATTCAGCGCCAGCCCGGCGCCAACATTATCAGTGTCGTGGACCGGATCAAGAAGCTGTTGCCGCAGCTGCAGGCCTCGTTGCCCGCGGCCGTGCAACGTCTCGATTTTGACGGACCGGACGGAAACCATTCGGGCTTCGGTCAAAGATGTTCAATTCGAGTTGATGCTCACCATTGCCCTGGTGGTGATGGTGATCTTCCTCTTTCTCCGCAACCTTTCCGCCACCGTGATTCCGAGCGTGGCCGTGCCGCTCTCGATCGTGGGGACGTTCGGGGTGATGTACCTGCTGGGTTACAGCCTCAATAACCTCACACTCATGGCGATGACGATCTCCACCGGCTTCGTGGTGGATGACGCCATTGTGATGATCGAGAATATCTCCCGCTTTCTGGAGGAGGGAGATTCCCCCTCTGGATGCCGCGCTGAAAGGGGCGGGGCAGATCGGGTTCACGATCGTCTCCCTGACGGTTTCGCTGATCGCGGTATTGATTCCGCTTTTGTTCATGGGCGATATCGTCGGCCGCCTGTTCCGCGAATTTGCGGTCACTCTGGCTGTGACGATTCTGGTTTCGGCGGCGGTCTCGCTGAGCCTGACGCCGATGATGTGCGCCAAATTGCTCCGGCACAAGGATGCCTCACAACAGACCTGGTTCTACAAGCGCTCGGAACATTTTTATAACCAGGTGATCGAGTTCTATGGGCGCACGCTGAAGGTAGTCTTGCGGCATCAGACGATCACGCTCCTGGTGACCGCGGGAACACTTGTCCTTACCTTGTATCTTTATGTGGTCGTGCCCAAAGGATTTTTCCCGGTGCAGGACACGGGCGTGATCACCGGCATTTCTGATGCGCCCCGAGAACATTTCGTTTACGGCACTGGCGCAGCACCAACAGGCGCTGGCTGGCGTGATTCTGCAAGATCCGGACGTGGCCAGTTTGTCTTCGTTCATCGGCGTTGATGGCACGAATCTCACCCCCAACAGCGGCCGAATCCAGATCAATCTGAAGCCACGCGATGAGCGGAGCGCAACCGCATCCGACATCATTCGCCGGCTGCAACCGCAACTGGCGCAGGTTGAAGGCATCACGCTGTTCATGCAGGCGGTGCAGGATCTGACCGTGGAAGACCGCGTCAGCCGCACGCAATTCCAATACACGATGGAAGATGCGGACGCTCGTGAGCTGGCGCAGAAGTCTTCCCAGTTGGTGGACAAGTTGCGTACTCTGCCTCAACTGCGCGATGTGGCCAGCGATCAGCAGTCAGGCGGTCTGCAGGCAGATATGACTATCGATCGCGATACGGCTTCCCGGCTGGGTATCCTGCCGCAGGCGATTGACAACACTTTGTATGACGCGTTCGGGCAGCGGCAAGTCTCGACCATCTTTACGCAGTTGAACCAGTACCACGTGGTGCTGGAGGTGGACCCGCAGTTTCAGCAGAATCCCGGCTCGTTCAAGGACCTGTACGTGAAGTCAACGACGGGAATGCAAGTACCGCTTTCGGCTTTTACGCAGACCCAGGTGGAGAACACTTCTTTGGCGGTCAATCACCAGGGACAATTTCCGGTGGTTACGCTGTCATTCAATCTGGCGCCAGGAATGTCGCTGGGCGATGCAACCCAGGCGATCGACGCGGCGGAACAAGAAATCCAGATGCCGCCGAGCGTCCATACCGCCTTCCAGGGTACGGCGGCGGCGTTTCGCAATTCCCTCTCCACGGAGCCGTGGCTCATTGTCGCGGCTATCGTGACGGTATACATCGTTCTGGGCGTGTTGTACGAGAGCTACATTCATCCCGTTACCATTCTTTCCACGCTGCCCTCGGCGGGCGTCGGAGCGATCATCGCATTGCTGATCACGGGCAATGATCTGGGAGTGGTGGGAATTATCGGAATTATTCTGCTGATCGGCATCGTCAAAAAGAACGCCATCATGATGATCGATTTCGCGCTGGAGGCCGAGCGGGTGGAGCACAAGCCGCCTGAGGAAGCCATTTTCCAGGCCTGCTTGCTTCGCTTCCGCCCGATCATGATGACTACGATGGCAGCTCTGCTTGGCGGTCTGCCTTTGGCTCTGGGGAGAGGCACGGGTTCGGAATTGCGGCATCCCTTGGGAATCACCATTGTGGGCGGTCTCCTCGTAAGCCAAACCTTGACGCTGTACACGACGCCGGTGGTTTATCTGTGGTTCGATCGCCTGGCCAAGAGATTTGAGCGCTTTGGAATCGGCAATCCCATCGAAGAACCGGCGGTTGGGGACTGAGTAATGAATATTTCGGCTCCCTTCATCAAACGACCTATTGGAACGTCATTGCTGACGTTAGCGCTGTTGATGTCGGGAGCGCTGGCGTTCAATTATCTTCCGGTTGCGCCGCTTCCGCAGGTTGAGTTTCCCGTGATCCAAGTCTCGGCGGGCCTTCCCGGAGCAAGCCCGGAGACCATGGCTTCTGCCGTCGCGACTCCGCTGGAGAGACAGTTCGGCCGCATTGCCGGGATCAATCAGATGACGTCGGTCAGCCAACTGGGCGCGACGGGTATTGTCTTGCAGTTCGATCTTAACCGCAATATTGATGCGGCGGCGAGGGATGTGCAGGCCGCAATCAATGCCGCCCGCAGCCAACTGCCGTCCTACCTGCCGGGGAATCCCTGGTATCGCAAAGTGAATCCGGCGGACGCTCCCATTCTCATCCTCTCGCTTACTTCCGACAGCGTTACCTTGCCCGGCATCTACGACCAGGCGAATTCGATTCTGTCGCAGAAACTGGCGCAGGTCGGCGGAGTCGGACAAGTGTATGTAGGCGGCGGCGCGAATCCGGCGGTGCGAGCGGAAGTGAATCCCAACCAGCTCAACAAGTTCGGCATCGGCCTGGACGCGGTGCGCACCGCGCTGGGCGCCGCGAACGCAAATCGCCCCAAGGGTCAAATCGCCAACGCAATCAATGCCTGGACGGTGAATGCCAACGATCAGATTACGCTCGCCGACCAGTACCGGCCGCTGATTGTTGCGTACAACAACCAAACCGGCGCGGCGGTGCGCCTGGGGGACGTGGCCGATGTGCAGGATTCCGTCGAGGATGCTCACATCTACGGCCTGTCGAATGGCAAGCGCGCCGTAATTGTCATCATTTGGCGCCAGCCCGGCGCCAATATTATTCAGACCGTGGACAACGTGCTGGCCATGCTGCCGCAGCTCCAGGCTTCGATCTCTCCCGCCATCAAGATCGATGTGGTGGCGGACCGCACGACAACGGTGCGTGCTTCGCTGAAGGACATAGAAGTCACGCTTCTGATTTCCGTCGTGCTCGTGATCCTGGTGGTGTTCATGTTTCTCCGCACCGTCCGTGCCACCATCATTCCCAGCATCGCGGTGCCGCTTTCTTTGATCGGCACGTTTGGCGTCATGTATTTGCTGGGATATAGCCTGGACAATCTCTCGCTCATGGCGCTGGCGATTTCCACCGGCTTCGTGGTGGATGACGCAATTGTGGTACTGGAGAACATCACGCGCTACCTGGAACAGGGGATAACTCCGGTGCAAGCGGCTTTTCGAGGGGCGCGTGAAATCGGTTTTACCGTGCTTTCCATGAGCACGTCCCTGGTAGCGGTCTTTATCCCAATCTTGATGATGGGCGGCATCGTCGGACGTTTATTCCGCGAATTTGCCATCACTCTCAGTATTGCGATTGGTGTGTCCCTGGCGGTTTCTCTCACCACCACACCCACGATGTGCGCGCAGCTGCTGAAACCATTGCATGAGGAGAAACACGGCCTCGCCTATAACCTTACTCAGAAGATGTTCGACAAGGTTCAGGGAATGTATCGCGTCGCGTTGGGCGCGGTATTGCAGCATAAGTTCGTAGTGCTTCTGATCACGGTTGCAACCGCCGGGCTGAGCATTTATCTCTTTTACCAGGTTCCGAAGGGATTTTTCCCGCAGCAGGACACCGGGCGAATTATGGGAGGAGTGCAGGCGGCGCAGGATATCTCATTCGACGCCATGAGCCGGAAGATGCGCCAGTTCGTTCGCATCGGCATGCAGGATCCGAATATTCAAAATATGATCGGTTTTTGCGGCGGAACCACGGCCATGAATCAGGGACGTATGTACATCACATTGAAGCCCCTGGGCCAGCGAAAGCTCAGCTCGGATCAGGTGATTGCCGAGCTGACCCGCAAGTTCGCCGTGGTCCCGGGAGCCACCCTCTACATGCAAGCCCAGCAGGATCTGAGCATTGGAGGACGCATCAGCCAGGCGCAGTATCAGTACACCTTACAAGGAGAAGACCTGGCGCAACTGAACCAATGGGCGCCGCAGTTGTTGCAGAAGATGCGGGCGCTGCCGCAGTTACAGCAAGTAAACACTGATCAGCAAGATAAAGGGCTGGAGACCAACGTAGTGATCGACCGTGACACGGCTTCCCGGCTGGGCGTAGCGGCGGCGGACATTGATACCGTCCTGTACGACGCGTTTGGGCAGCGTTTTGTTTCGACCATTTACGAGCCGCTCAATCAGTACCATGTTGTGATGGAGGTGGCTCCTGAGTTTCAGCAGAGCCCGGACACGCTGGAGAGCGTGTACGTGCACTCTTCCAACGGTAATATGGTCCCGCTCTCCGCCTTTACGCACTTTGGACCGGCGAACACATCGCTGGCGGTGAACCATCAGGGGCAATGGCCGGCGGTGACGATTTCTTTCAATCTCGCCCCTGGGGTTTCTCTCGGCCAGGCGACAGAGGCCATCGCAAAGGCGGAACGCTCGATCAACTTTCCTGCCACCATCCAAGCCAGCTTCCAGGGAACTGCGGCCGCGTTCCAAGAATCCCTGGCGAACGAGCCGGTGCTGATTATGACGGCTCTGCTGGCCGTCTACATTGTTCTGGGAATTCTCTACGAGAGCTATATTCACCCTGTCACTATTCTCTCCACGATTCCTTCGGCCGGGGTCGGTGCTTTGCTGGCGCTCAAGATAACCCACAACGAGCTCAACGTGATCGGCTTGATTGGCATTATTCTGTTGATCGGGCTGGTCAAGAAGAACGCGATCATGATGATTGACTTCGCGCTGGACGCCGAACGGCGGGAAGGCAAATCGCCGGTTGATGCAATTTACGAGGCGTGCGTGCTGCGCTTTCGTCCCATCATGATGACCACCGCAGCCGCACTGTTGGGTGGACTGCCGCTGGCGTTGGGTAGGGGAACCGGTTCCGAGCTTCGCCAGCCCCTTGGTCTGACCATTGTGGGCGGGCTGATCGTCAGCCAGGCGCTGACTCTCTTCACCACCCCGGTCGTATATCTGTACATGGACAAGCTGCGTTTGCGGTCAAGCCGGCGGCAGCCGCATTCTCCGGGAGTTTCCCCGGCCGCTACGAGTCCAAGCTCGGGGGATTAGGCGAGACCAAAGCGCTGGGTCTGCGGGATGACGGTGTCCAGCCGTGCTAGCTCTTTGGTCATTTGATCACTGCGAAATGTCGCTCTACGATTCACCATCCCCCATAGCGATTGTCGTCGAGGGTGGGCCAATGATGTCCAGCGCAGCGCGATTTGGGCTCCTTTCTCTGCTTTCGTTCACCCTGGCAGTTACTGCTGCGGCACAGAGCAATGAATACCGAGTTGTCCCCGTCCCCAGCGGCGGAACCATCAGCGGAACCGTGAAGTGGTCGGGGCCCATGCCTCACCTGACTGGCGTTCTCATCAATAAAGATCTAGAGATTTGCGACCCCGAGTCCCGCAAGACCCGCGACCTGGAACGGCTGATTGTCGGTCCCCAGGGCGGCGTGGCAAATACAGTTGTCTTCCTGAAGGATATTTCGAGCGGGAAAGCGTTTGATCTGCCTCCTGCCCGGCGATTTCTGGACCAGAGGCACTGCCGCTACGAACCTCACATTCTGCTGGTCCCGGAGAGTGCGGTGCTGCAGATGAAGAGCTCTGACGCCACGCTGCACACCATTCACATGGACGGCGCTGCCAGCTACAACCTGCCATTTCCCTTCCCCGACCAGATCATTTCCCGCAATCTAAATACTCCGGGATTGGTCAACTTGAGGTGTAATGGCGGGCATGTCTGGATGAATGCTGAAATGTTCGTGGCGCCGCATCCCTACTACGCCGTAACCGACGAGAACGGGGAGTTTCAATTAACGAATGTTCCTCCGGGAGAGTATGCGATCGAGGCCTGGCATGAAGGCTGGAAGGTCCTGCGCCGGGAGGCGGCCTTCGATGTTCTTACCGAGCGACGGATTACGCGGCCAATCTTCTCCGATCCCAAGACGTGGGAGAAAAGCGTCACCGTCCCCGAGAATGGAACCGCGGTCGTGAACTTCGTCATTTCTGAGAAATAGCCCCGTGGGCCGACTCTCGCCGCGAACTGGAATCCGTCAAGATTCCCGACAAAATGAGGCCACCCCTGTTATCCCGGTTTGAGCGATGCAGTTGCGGCGGAGGAAAGCTGCCTTACGGTTGCAATGAACTTGGCTGTGGGACGCGTGTGGGTGCGATCCCGCCGGTAGGCCAGCCCGAGTTCGCGCCACAGCTCAACGCCCTGAAGTGGAATCAGTTTGATCCGTTCTGCCAGAACCTGATCGCGGGCAAAGCTCGAGCTCATCAGCGAAACTCCAAGTCCGGCGGCAACGAAGCTCTTGATCATGCTAATACTCGGCAATTCCATCCTCACCTGCAGTTGAGCGCTGTAAGGGCGAAATAGTTTGTCCATGAGGTGGCGTGTAAATCCGGTTTTCGGAATCAGCAGCGGATGCTTGGCAATGTCGCTGACGGATACGCATTTCTGCTTGGCCAGGGGATGCTGCGGATTGACGATCAGCATCAGCTGATCACGAAAAATCGAGTGCACTTTCAAGCTGGGGGACTTGACGGGCAAGGTAACGATGCCGACGTCAATCGAGCCATTCTCCAGCTTCTCGACGATCTTATAGCTGAAGTTGCGATAGATGTTGATTTGCACTCCAGGATAGAGCCGGCAATACTCGGCGAATACTTTCGGCAGGACATACAGGCAAGTAGCTTCGTTGGCGCCGATCACGAGCGTGCCTCGGGGTGTGATTCCCTGGTCAGCGACCGCGAGCAGAGATTCATCGCGCAACTTCAGAAGCCGCTCCGCATAGGCGAACAATACTCTGCCCGCCGGAGTGAGCCGCACGTCCTTCCCCGAACGATCAAGCAGCTTGTCTCCGTATTCCTGCTCCAGGTGCCGGATCTGGGCGCTGACCGCCGACTGGGAACGGAACACCTTTTGTCCGGCGCGCGAGAAGCTGCCGAGTTTGGCCACCTGCAGGAACGTGACTAGCTGGTCAAAGTCCATGAGTACCGGTACGCGAATCGTGCGTGATTATAGCGTTTCCGGTATGCGACCGCTGTGACGTGCAGGTAGTTCTTTTCCATTCTGGAAGGCGGGTACAACGCTTGCTGGGAGGACCTCATGCAAACTAGTGGAGGGCAAAGACGAGAACTCGGGTCCGTTCTTGCGGGCAGTTCAGGTCCTCGCGACCATGATCCGTTGGGGTGAGGGGATCATTCGCAACAGAGGGTTTCACTTCCAGAAGGCTTGCGGCACGGCGAAGATGCTTCGATAGGGCTTGAGGTACCGGCATCCACACTTGCTTCGTTGTCTGCCTCTTCGACCAGATGATGAACCACAATCCAATGTTCCAAGCTGTGCTCGCACGCCAACTCGCGCGCAGCGAAGAGCGGCCTACCACCGGCCCTGGCGCCCGTCCGTGATTGGATCGCGTCTGAGTAAGACATAGCAGCTTCCTTTCCCATTCGATTGCAGGATCCTCATGCCCGGCGGCCATCCAGAAACACCCCCGAAGAAAGCCCGCCAATGGAATGGTACGGGCGCGCGGTTTGCCCGTCCAATTCATACTTTGCATACGGAAGATCGGAAATTCTTCTGTCGGCAGGGCCATTGGCGGCAAGACAAAAACGGGAAAACCCGGATCACCGGATGCACCTGCAACACGGATTGGGCTCTGCCGACGGTTTGGATCTGAACTTCACTCCGCATCCCAGGCTGATTTGCGGTAGAATTGGCCGCACGTTTTGCAGGCGAAATTCTGAGTGGCTGACAGGAGGGCCCATGGCGACCAAGAAGACGGCTCGCAGTTCCGTTGCGAGCACGAATGATTTCGGACCTTTTCGAACGGTAAATCTGTTTCGCGCTTCCTGCGTGGTGTGCGTTTTGGTTTGCGCTCTGCTTTCGGCGAGCGTCGCGCAGCAGAAGAAGCGCGTGGCTGTGCTCAGTTTTGACTACGGTACGGTACAAAGTTCCGTGGCCGCTATTTTCGGAGCGAACCAGGATGTGGGGAAAGGCATTTCTGACCTTCTGGTTCAGAAACTGGTTCAGGACGGCAAGTACTCGGTCATCGAGCGCAATGCCCTGGATAAGGTTCTGGGCGAGCAGAACTTTTCCAACAGCGACCGCGCGGACTCCAGCAGCGCCGCCAAGATCGGCCGCATTCTTGGAGTGGACGCCATCATTACCGGCACCATCACCCAGTTCGGCCGCGATGACAAGAACACTTCGGTCGGGGGCGGTGGATTTGGCGGCTACGGCAGCAAGTTTGGCTTAGGCGGTGTTTCGAGGCGCAATGCCAAAGCGGTTGTGGGGGTTACCTGCCGCCTGGTGGACACCACCACGGCTGAAATTCTGGCGGCTGTGACTGGCACGGGAGAGTCCACCCGTTCCGGGACTTCATTGCTCGGCGCAGGAGGCGGCGGTGGTAGTGGCGGCGGCGGCGCCTTCGACATGAGCAGCGCGAATTTCGGCGAAACGATACTTGGCGAAGCCGTCCATAAGGCCGTAGATTCCATGGGTCAGCAACTCGATGACAAGGCGGAGGCGCTGCCCACCCGCAAGATCGAATTCAACGGTCTGGTCGCCGATGTCACCGGCAGCACATTGGTCCTGAACATAGGCCGAAAAGATGGGGTCAAGGTCGGAGACACCGTAGACATCAGCCGGCCCATCAAGACCGTGAAAGATCCGACCACGGGAAAGGTGCTCCGGACGATTACGAACAAGATGGGCACCGCCACCATCACCGACGTGGATGAGCAGTCGGCTACCGCAAACTATGCCGGCAGTTCTCCAGCCAAGGTCGGGGATGCGGCGAAGAGCCAGTAATCTGTGTAACGCTCGCAGGTTCCACGTTTTTGCAAACACCTGGATCCCCGGGCAGATACGCTCACTTGCGAAGTCAGCGAGTAGGGCCAAGGGAGTTTTGCTATGAGCGAAGAAACCGGTAAGCGAATTGGGGACTACGAGATTCTTGGGGTTCTGGGCAGTGGCGGAATGGGCAAAGTCTTCAAGGTGCGGAATGTGATCTCTGACCGCGTCGAGGCGATGAAGATTCTGCTTCCCGACTTAGCCGGACGGCAGGATCTGGCGGACCGTTTTTTGCGGGAGATCAAGGTTCTGGCCACCCTTAACCATCCCAATATTGCCGCGTTGCGTACCGCGCTCACGCTGGACAACCAATTGGTGATGGTTATGGAGTACGTGGATGGCATCACGTTAGCCACGCGTCTGGAAGGAGGGGCCATACCGGTTGCTGACGCTTTGAACTACATTGATCAGGCCTTGAACGCGCTGAGCTACGCTCACAAGCAGAACGTTATCCATCGTGACATCAAGCCTGCCAATATGATGTTGACTCCGGCGGGGGTTGTGAAGCTCATGGATTTCGGCATTGCACGCTCCGGCAACGAACCCGGCCTGACGAAAACCGGCACCACCCTGGGTTCGCTCTATTACATGTCCCCTGAGCAGGTAAAGGGTCAGCCCACGGACGCACGTTCCGATCTGTACTCGGTCGGGGTTTCGCTCTATGAGATGGTTACGGGAGCGCGGCCGTTCCGGGCGGACAGCGACTATTCCCTCATGGCTGCTCATCTGCAACAGCCACCGAAGCCACCCATCGAAGTGCGGTCCGATTTGCCGGCGGCGCTCAACGAGATCATCCTGCTTGCCATCGCTAAAGAGCCGGCGCAGCGCTTCCAGTCAGCGGATGCTTTCCGCAACGCCTTGAACAGTGTCCGGAGCGCTTTGCCCGCGACGAGCCGTGCCGCCCAGACCGCAACAGCGATGATTGCTCCTGCGGTGGCCGCTCCGCCTCCTCAGAGTGCAACTCCACCGGCTTCAATCAATGACCTGCCCACGGCGACGATGCAGACGCCAGCGCCCATGGCCCCGCCGCCTCAGGTCCAACCGGTTCCCAGCGCCATGCAGCTTTCCCCCAAACCCGGCGGACATCGTGGGCTGTACATGACAATGGGAGCATTGCTGGTGCTGGTTGTGCTGGTCGCGGCCGGAATTTACATCCCGCGCCGGAATAAAACGGGAGCCAGTGAGCAATCCAATACTACCCAGCAGCAAACGCCAAGCACGCCATCCAGCTCCGCCGGTGCTACGAGTGGCGACGCAACCGCTGCTCCAGCCGCTCAGACCACGGACACGGCGAATCCGTCAGCGCCCCCGGCTGCCGATGCAACTCAGCCAGCTGAAGCCCCAGCCGCGGGCGCTGGCGACAATGGTGCGGCCCCGACGGAGGTTCAGCCTGCAGCCTCCAGCCCGAGCACGCCCGTGGTCAATGCCGGGAAACGGGCCCGGGCCTCCGACGCCAACGCGGCGGCGCAGGAGAAAGCGGCAAAGGCGGCTGAACTGGAAGAACTGGAACAGCAGGTGGATCAACTTTCCAGCCGCGCTACTGCGGTGGGCAGCAGCCTGGACAATTTGCAGCGGCAACAGAACGCGCAGGGATACGGACTTCGCGGCGACATCGTCTCCACACAGGAGCTCATGAAGACGCACTTGGCGAAGGCGCAGCAGGCATTAGAGAATCAAGACACCAAGAACGCCAAGAAGTATTCCGACCTTGCGGAAACCGAACTCGCGACCCTGGAAAAATTTCTCGGGCGGTAAGAGGAGAGCGATTCAGGCGGAGCGTTGGCGGTAGAGCGAGGAATCTACTTGCCGCGCCATGGCTTCGAGATCCAGAGCGCGGCCCAGGAAGGCTTGGATCTTCTCTGCGGTTGGAAGCGGGTCGCGCAGCACCTCGTGATATCCCACGCGACAGACCAGGATGTCGGGCTTCCCCTTGAGCCAGGCGTTCACTTGATTCAAGTGAGCGCCCAGTCCCGCGATCAGCGCTGCCGGGGGCAAAGCGGCGCCGGAGGTTCCTCTTCGCCGGATCATTTCAGCCTGCGAGGCCACCACTTCGGGCAGTGGACGCTCCATGAAAACGATCTGATAGGCGTGCCCGGCTGGAAGCGCGAAGAGCAGTTGTGAGATCACCTTCACCACTTTGTCTTCGGCTTCGGCGATCAGATCTGGTTGCTGTGGCAGGAGCTTGATTCGTTCCCACTCGTAGTATCCGCGAGGATTATCGGGGTCGGCCTTGCGCTCGCCATCGCTCACTACCGGCATTCCGCCGACAGCGAGCATCTGCATCATGAGCGATGTGCCGGAGCGCGGCAAGCCGGAAACGATCGTGATCACGAGTTGAGCCTAACGCACACCCGCTGCCAGCGCACCCAGGCTCGCCGGGCCCTTTTGCTTGCCGGTCAAGATCGGCTTGTTCGGCACCGTTTCGTACGCGTACCCGGTGATGGCGCCTCCAAACCCCGCTTGCTCAGGGAGCATTTTGAAGCGCACCCAACCGAAGTGAACCTTCCCGTTGAACGCGAACTTCAGCCCAAGATAGGCCTCATTCGCCTGTCCCCACGGACAGACGTGAAAGCCGCTGGTGGAAGTTAAACCTCCGCCCGCGTCCGCCATGAACAATGCCGAGAGGCCAGGCTGGAACCTTGCGCCAGGTCCGACCCTGCGCCCTTTGGGCAGCTCCGCTGCGCAAAATATTCCCTGGCTTTTCACCGCCACAAGGCGATTCGATTGCTGGGCGGGGGAAACCTGCAACCCTGAGCTATAGTGGTATCCCTCCGGTGGACGCCTTTCGCGTCCGCTTCGATAATAGAAGGCAGAGAAAGCAAAATCGTTGATCCCGTCGCGATTAAGATCAAGGTTAACAACTCCAGTCGTTTCATTAACTGGGATGTTAGCGGCCTTGTAGATGATCTTGGCCTCCGCCGGCCGAGCGCCTGCGATGGCAGCTACGCCGGCAGCCGTTGCCGCCGCTGCGTAGGCGATAAGATTTTTGTCGAGTTTGGCTCCGAGCCGAGTGAGTACACGCTTCGGTCTTGCGTCTGAGCGTCGGGGGTTGGGGCGAATCATAACTCTCCTTCCAGAACTTAATTGAGTGCGCTGAAATACTTCATATCCTTGGATATGAGACGGAGGGAGACCGTAGGCCAAACATTATCCTGGTTACCCGGAGCCGCGTCAAGATGAAAGATTCTGCGGTGGTGGCCCAAGTTAAGCCTTCTTTCCCGGCATCATCCGGAGAGCCGTTTTTCCGGCGGAGCCAGGAGTCTCACCATCCGTCTTGCCGCCTGGGAGATCCCCCCGCGGCTGAACTGCACCGCGGTTCGGGATGACGCCGGATGGGCGGTCTCCTCAAGCCTGCACCCGCGCCTTGCGTTGCTGGGTGAGCTGGACGTAAAGATTGCGGTGCTGCATGGCTTTTTCCAGATCTCCTCCGGGCTGGCTGTACAAAGCTCCCAGCCAGCGATGGGCGGCCAGCAGTCCGGGAAGCATTCCAACCGCCGTCTCAAAGGCCAGCGTAGCGCGATGACGATGCCCGAGCCGCGCCAGTGCAACGCCCAGATAGAAATGGCCCAGGGGGAGGAAATGCTGCAGGCCTACTGCCAGGAGAGCTTGCTCCGCTGCTTCTTCATTTCGGCGCTGGCGAAGGCGGACCATGGCCAGACCCAAGTGCGCTTCAGGACTGTCGCCATCAATCTCCAGAGCTTGCTGGAAGGCGCGCTCGGCATCGTCGATGCGCTTGCGCCGCAGATAGGTTTCACCGATCCTGAGATGCAAGTTGGGCAAGCGCGGGTCGGATTGCTCCGCTTTCAGCAAGCAGGCCAGCGCCTCGTCCATGTTTCCTTCTTCAAAGTGAATGATGCCCATCAGCAGATCCGCCCACGGGCGAGGCCGGGGCGTCTTGTCGGCGGCAGCCGAGTCGTCTTCCGTGGGCGGTTGATGTAGGTCGGCTGGCGGCGGAGGCGCTGCAGCGGATTCGGGCTGTAGTTCCGCCGGCGGAAGCGGTTCGGCCACTGCGGCGGACTCCACGGCCGCCTGCAGTTCGGCAGGCAAAGGCTCTTGCTCGGCTATCTGCGCTTCGTCCGTCTGAGGTTCTCCATCCGCCTGCGCGGCCGCTGCACCGCCGTTGTTTCCAGCCGGGGCAGGTCTCTTGGGGGGTTCGTAAACAATGAGCTTCTCCAAAATGACCTTGGCTTCCGCGCGCCGCCCGAGCGCTAAATAGCAATGGGCGAGATGCTGTTGAAAGCGAATCTCGTCCGGATACTTGTTCACCAGCTCTTCGAGTATCGGCAGCGCCTGATGATAGTTCCCCGAATCCAGATACACGCGCGAGAGGTTGTAATTTTGCTCGCGCACGGCCATCTCGACCGCCTTCGCCTGATTTTCACCTGGAGGCTGAATATATCCCAGCGCCACAAACTGCTGCAGCACGGCTTGGGCGGCCGGCTGGATCCATGCGTAAGTCGGCAGGATGCATGCCGCATTCTCCAGGCTCACTCTCCCAACTGGGAATGCGCGTAACCTCCGGTGGCTTTACGAAGGCCTGCACAAGTACCCGGCCATCCATGTCCTCGCCTACGGGCAATCCGAACAGGGTCAGGATGGTCGGCGTCACGTCCAGCAGAGTAGCGCCGTAGATGCGCTCGTCCTGCTGTATGTGCGGCCCCTTCATGCAGACGATTCCGAACGGCCGATGTTGCACAGCAGGACCTGCGGGTTCCGCAGGGATACCGCGCGGACGCAAATGATCGGAGTGGAAACCATGGTCGGAAACCAGGAGCACGGTGGCGTCAGGTCCAGCTAGCTCGAGCAAGGTTTCCAGCATCATGTCGTGAAAACGGTAGCCGCCGTTGACCACGTCCTTGTAAATCTCGAACTTCTCTTCTGGAATTCCTTCCATGCGTGGAGGATGGTAGTGCATAAAGCCGTGGCAGAAGTGATCGATCCCGTTGTAATAAACCGCCAGGAAATCCCACGGCTCATTCTGCAGGATCCAGGTGGCGGCATTGTGGATGGAGCAGTTCTCGGCCAGGATTTTGGCGAACGACTGCAGTCCCTTGTCTTTCTCCTGATCAATCTCCGCAGCGCGCGGAATCCAAGGGAGAATCGCCGCCTCGGTAACCTCTGCCGGATGCATGCGCAGTTCGGCGAATGTTTCCCGCATGTTCTCCGGATAAACCGCCCCCGGCGGCAATGGCCACTCTTTATCGAGGGGTGCGGAAGCGTAAGGATAGAGGTCAGAAACCGAGATGCCGTTGATCGGTTCGGCGGGATGGCCGGCGAACCAGCCGAGCACGTGGGTCTTGTATCCGCGCTGGGTGAGAATATTCCAAATTGCTTTTACCTTGCGCGATGTGCTGGTGACTGGGCGAACGCCTCCGGTATGCGGGTCGGGCTCCATGAATCCGTGGATGCCGTGCTTGTCGGGCCGTTTGCCGGTGGCAATGGAGTTCCACAACATCGGCGAGAGAATCGGCCGCAGCGTTGCCAGGTTCCCCATCACGCCGTGATTGACGAAATCGTCCAGCGTGGGCATGAGCCCCTGGTCGAGCAGAGGGTTGATAACTTTCCAGTCAGCCGCATCCCAGCCGATCAGCAGAACTTTCTTGGCGAGAGGTTCAGGCATGAAGCATTCCGCAGGTCAAAATCGGGCAACTTCCCAGGGCAGCACATTCTACTACATCGCCCGACGGGTCCGGGAAAGGTTCACAAGTCGCTAGTCAACATGCAAATTCTTGCGCAGACCACTCCTGCCACCGAACTCTGAGCAGCTTGAACTTTGCCCGGCGTGAGAGAATATCTAGCCAGGCGGAGTTGAATCCACGCGCTCCCAACCCTGCATCGCTATGCCTCGGTTTTCAAGAAGCCGCGACCGTCTCCCTGCCCACAAGAGCCTGCGCACTATTAGAATCAAGGCGACCACGATGAGAACAATCACGCTGGCGACACTTTTGATCCTGCTTTTTGCGGCGGGCTTAAGTGCGCAGAACGCAGGAGACGCTCCGCAGAAGTGCATCATTGAGGGGACGGTAGTGGACGCCAGCACGCAACAGCCTTTAAGAGCGGCCGAAGTCACGGCGAGAGGAATGATGGCCAACGCGGGGCCCAGGTCTCTTGCGTCTACCTCCGCGAACTCAGATGCCAGCGGCCACTTTGTGTTTTCGGGCCTGACGGCTGGACGATACATTCTCTCGGCATCGCACGATGGCTATCCGAATCAGCGCCGTCTTCCGGGACGCCGAGGCACGGTGGTGTTGCTGGTTCCCGGACAACATATCACCGACGTCGTCATTTCCTTGCAGCCCGGCGGAATTATTGCCGGCCACATCACCGACGGAGACGGCAAACCCCTCGCCGGCGTAGCGCTGGAGGCGATAAGTTCTTCCTATCGCAGCGGCCTGCTTGAACTCCACCAGGTTGCCAACGTGCAGACCAACACGGCCGGCGAGTACCGGATTGCGGGGTTGACTCCGGGAAAATATTATTTGCGCGCCAAGTATACTCATCGTCCGGCGATCAAGCCCGCAACCGATAAAGCTTACGTTCCTCTCTATTATCCGGGCACCAGCGACCAATCCAGCTCGACCGCACTCACGGTTGACGCGGGGCAAGAGCTCGCGGGAATGGACATGAACTATGTGCCCGTGCACACCGCCAAAATCACCGGGCATGTGACTGATGCCCGCACCTCTCGGCCGAGTACCGGAGCCGATCTTACGCTAGTGAGCAGCCGGGGAAGTGTAATCTTCTCGCGTACCCAGACCTCCGCCGGTCCCATGGGCACCTTCCAGTTCCTGGGCATTCCTCCCGGTTCTTATGCGCTTAACGCCCAGTTCCAGAACGACAGCGGAAAAACGATTTCAGGACGAACGCAGGTTGAAGTCGGTGATGAAAACCTTTCGAATGTCGAGGTTGTGATTGCTCCGGGAATGGACATCACCGGGCATGTGCGAGTGGAAGGCAAGACAAGCGCGGATGTGAGTCAGATCTCGGTCGGGTTGGAACCGCTTGGCGGTTCAGAAAACATCGGCGACAGTTATGACGCCACGATGAAACCGGACGGCACATTTACCTTCCACGATGTTTCTGAAGGAAATTATCGCATCGATGTCACGCCCATCCCGCCGGGATTCTATCTCAACGCCGGTGGCGCGTCGGAAGTGCTGGAAACCGGGCTCACTGTCACTCGTGCCCACCCAGTCCCCAGCCTGGAGCTGATTCTAAGCGCAGGGACTGCGCAGATCGACGGCACCGTATCCAATGATGACCAGCCTTTCGCCGGCGCCACCGTCGTGCTGGTTCCCGACGTCAATCGGCGAGGCCAGCCCCGCTACTACAAAACATCCATGAGCAGCCAGGCCGGCCGATTTGTGCTGCGGGGGATTGCTCCCGGGGACTATACGATCTTTGCCTGGGAGGAGATTGAGCGTGATGCATACATGGACCCTGATTTTCTCCGGCTGTACGAAGATCGTGGCAAAGCGGTAAGCATCGCGGCGGGAGATCATCAAAGCGTCCAACTGCAGCTCATCCCCGCAACGGAAGAGTGAGCGCGAGTTCTGACCGCGCGCATCCACTAAGGACTTGTTTGGGCAGGATGGACGCCAGTTCCAGCTCGGCCAAATTCAAATCGCAATATCCATTCGCTTCGCACTGCTTGCCCGTCAACTTGGGGTGGGGTGAATTTCCATCTTTGCGCAGCCAGCAAAGCCTTATTCGCAAAATACCGGCTTGGTCCGCGGGAGACGAACTTGGTTCCCACCACGTCGCCTGAGGAATCAACGGCAACCTCTATCCTTACCTTCAACTTGCCTTGAATCGTGGCTCTTGCATTCCGAGACACGTCTGGCATTACCTGCTGACCAACTGAGCCGGGAACCGCGCGGTGGGTGGAAGTTTCGCCCGCCGTCTCGGCGGTTTTGACAGCAGACACGGAAGCGGTCCGCCTGGATTGATGCGCCTTGTCTGCCGCTGTTTCTGCAGAAGGCTCCGTTCCATGATCCGCTGGCGATTGTGCTGGCTTCGGTTGGGTCAGCGGCTGTTCGGATGTAACGGAAGGGGTGTGTCGAGCCTCCGGGTGGCGACTGAGTAGCCCTGTGCCCGCCAGCATCGCCAGCAACGCAAGCCCGGCTGCGGCCCCCGTCCAATAACGCCAGTTTGCAGGCGCAGTTGGGGGGGAGGCGGTCATCCCTTTCCTGGGTTCAGGCGACGCAGGCTGTAAATGCGCTGCAATCTCAGCCACGGTCCATCGCAGCTGAGGGTTGCGACGCAGGCAGTGACGCGCGATGTCAAGAAATGGAGCTGGCACTATTGCCGGAACGACCGGATCCTGCTGATCCGCTTCCTGCCAGACCGGTAGATGCTGAGTCAGGCCCTCAACCAGGGTCATACCGAGGGACCAAACGTCCGCGGATGGTGAAATCGGCCCGCCGGTTGCAATCTCGGGGGGCGTGTAAAGACTGGGGGGGCCAAGGACACCACTCAACTCGCCCACTCCGCAAAGCCCATCGCTCGAAACTCTCAGTTGATCAGCGACGGCCATGATATTTGCAGGCTTTATGTGACCATGCACAAAGCCTTTGCCGTGAAGATAAGCCAGGACGTCGAGGACCGGCTGGAGCATGTTACGTGATTCCGTGGGGGTAAGCGACCGGACAGGAAGAATCTGAGACAGATCTTCTTCGGCGTACTCCATTACCACGTAGAGCAGTTCTGCGCCGTCCAACTGGCAACGCCCCGTTTGAAAAAGGCGCAGTAAATGAGGATGAGAAAGTTTCGCCGCCAGCCCCCACCAGGAAAGTTGCAGTGCGGGGTCCTCAGGTCGAGCTGGGACAAGTTTGATGGCCGCCTTTTGAGCTTCCTGTCCGCCATGTTCCGTGAGAAATACGGCACTGTGGTCCGAGCCGCCCAAATACTGGCGTAGCGGGAATTCCCCGTTAATCTCCCGGCCTTCCCACTGTTTCCAGGTCTCAGGCATCCGGCTCCACTGTTTGCATCTGCGCAGATTAGCAGCATTGTACCTGAGCCCGCGCACCGGGCAATCGCTTCGCGCAGTTGGGTGTGAACGTCAAGCCGGTTTTGGGTCGGTCAGGAAGGCACGCAATTCCCGCGTCCGGCTCGACCTATTTTTCGATGTCGAAGAAGATCCTGGTTGTGGCGCGATATTGTTTTATTTTCTTGCCGTCCAGTTCCATCTCCAATTCCCCAACTCTGGCCCACTTCATTCCGCGAACGCTCTTGGCGGCCTCCGCCACCGCATTTTCCGCCGCCTTGGCAAAGCTCTCCTTGGAGACACCGACGATCTCAATGACCTTCTGCACCATTGCTCCCCTCCTGGAATGAAATTGCCCGAATCCGACATTGGCAGTTGTGATGGTAGCACGCTCCGGCTGACCGCGGCCTGCGCCGGAGCTGTGCCATGCCCTGTTGGGTTTCACCAGGATGGCTTCATTTCGCAAGCGCCACAGAATCCTGCGATTGCATTGGAGAGTGCGCCAAAATCGTTCGCTGGACAGCGGCGATTCTGCCTTCGGCAGAGCAAGCGCCATCGGGGTTGCGCGCAGAAGGCGAGGGCCGAGCGACCCGACTCTCACCCTGAGGGCGAGCTTGCTCAGCAGCTATTGCGCAATCGAGCTGGCTACGCTGGAAAACACGTTATTTGAACTTGATCCAATTAATCGGATGGTGCCAACCACTAACACCAGAATAACCGCGAGCATCACCGCGTATTCGGCAATGTCCTGCCCTCGGTCATCTGACCACATTTTGTGAAGGAATTTGGCCATCTCCATTTTGTGCTTGCCTCCTGTTCGGTCAGGGAAGTCTGCTCTCTGAAACCGCTTTCTGTCAAGCCTCTTTTGCATATTTTGTCATATCGCATTAGAAATGTCCCCGGTTTCGATTTCACCAAGCGCACGAAAGAGCCTGTATTTTCGGCCGCTTCCAGCTATGCTGCAAGCAGGAGAACGGGCGGGCGGTGGTTGTACGAGCGCTGTGGAATTCACGAATCGGGCGCTAATGCTGCTCCCTAAAACAAAAGCGGCCGCTAACTCGCGGCCGCGCTTGTCGCAAAACGATAACTTGTCTAGTACAGCCGGAAGCTGACCTCGACACTGATCTGCACCGCGACAGGTTTGCCATCCTTCATGGCTGGTTCGAACTTCCAGGTCTTGACGGCTTCGATCGCTTTTTCATCCAAACCCAACCCCAACGTGTGGGTCACGCGAATATCGCGCGTGCGACCGTCCGGCCCCACCACCAGCCACAACACACATGTCCCTTGGTACTTTGCCTTTCGGGCCTCTTCCGAGTATTCCGGATCGGGCTGCGTAGATCGCCCCGGGGAGCACTGACGCCGCCGCCGACCCGGAACACGCCGCCGCCAATACCCCCGCCATGTCCTAGCCCGACGCCTGGCCCTTCACCCGAACCCACGCCTCCGCCGTAGCCGGAGCCAATGCCGCCGCCCGATCCGGTGCCATTAGAGGGCGGTCCGGAAGGCAGGTGGGACATGGGATCCCCTAAGGTCGGCATACTGTTCAAGGCCAGCTTGATATCCGGGGGAACAACTACAGTGGGTTCGACCGCCAATTTGGGATTATCGTTGCGCACCACCATCATGGGAGGGGTGATCTGCTGCATGGAAAATTTAGGCAGCTTGCCCTTTGGCGCCTCCAGCTTGTCGCGGTCGCCACCACCGCCGCCGCCGCCCACCGCAGTCTTCGCAGGAGGCAACGCAGGAATGTCATCGGGCGTGAGCAGGGTGACTGTCTCATGGGGCTTCTCAATCTGCTGCACCATCCGGCGTCCCAGGATGGTTCCACCAATAATTACCCCGACCGCCAGTATGTGCACCGCGGTCGAGCCCAGCGCTCCGTTTTTCTTGTAGTCGTAAAAACCCCAGATGTCCTTAACCGGAACCGGCTTGGAAGTCAGGATGAGCGGCGCCTGCTTCTTCGGGAAAAAATAATCATCCAGGTTTTGAAACAGGGACTTCCACAGCGGCTGGTCCAGCCCGCTCTTGTCCAGCAGGAGGTTCAGTTCCGGTTCGCGTTCGGTGCGGGGTGTAATATCGAGTGTCGCCATAGTTGACCGCGGGTTCTCGGTTCGCGGCTCAGACGCAAACTTCGCCATCCATTAAGCTTGATGAGCACATAGCGTACCAAGTTGCATGCCCGGCGCCAGTGACTCATCCGATTCTGCCCAAGTCCTCCGCTGTCCAGCCGGATAGTTGAGCTTCGTTCAACAATACTCCCTTAGATGCTCAGATCAGGCAAACGTCATGTAACAAAATTGTACACTGATTCCTGCCCTTTTCCACGGTGGTTTTCGCATCCTCCGGATAAGAACCTTCGTGCGCCCGGTGGGCTGATGGACGTTCCTTCGCCAGGCCCCTATAATGAAAAAAATCAATTAGTTGGGAGAAAATTAGCCTGTGCCGCTCGAGCTCAAATCCACCATCAATCTGCCCAAAACCGACTTTCCCATGAAAGCGAACTTGCCGCAGAACGAGCCCAGGATTCTGGCCCAGTGGGAGCAGATGGGGATTTACCAGCGCATTCGACAGGCGCGGGCAGGAGCTCCGATCTATGCCCTGCACGACGGGCCACCTTACACCAGCGGACCGATCCATCTGGGTACGGCGCTGAACAAGTGCCTGAAGGATTTCATCGTCAAATCCAAGAACATGGCGGGATTTGATGCTCCTTATGTTCCGGGATTTGACTGCCACGGCCTGCCCATCGAGATCAAGGTTGACCAGCAGTTGGGCGGCAAGAAATTGCAGATGAAGCGGTCGGATGTCCGCCTGGAATGCCGCAAGTATGCGCAGAAGTTTCTTGACCTGCAGCGGCTCGCAGTTCAAGCGCATCGGCGTGTTCGGACGTTGGGAGCACCCTTACGCCACCATGTATCCGCAGTACGAGTCTGTGGTGGTGGCTACTCTGTATGCCTTCCTGGAGAAAGGATTCGTCTACAAGGGTCTGCGCTCGGTCTACTGGTGCATTCACGACAAAACCGCGCTGGCCGAGGCCGAAGTCGAGTACGAGAACCACACCAGCCCTGCCATCTGGGTGAAGTATCGGCTGAAGGATGATCCGGCAACGCTCGATGCTGCGCTCCAAGGCAAGAATGTGTTCACGGTGATCTGGACCACCACGCCATGGACCCTGCCTGCGTCCATGGCCGTCGCCTTCCACCCGCATGAGGAGTACGTGGCCGTTGAATCCGGGGATGAAGTCTACATTGTGGCGGCCAAGCTGGCGCAGGAATTTGCCGACAAGGTTGGACTGGGTTCCCAGCGCGAACTCGCCCGCTTCCCCGGCGAAAGGCTCGAATACAAGAACTTCGCCCACCCGTTTCTCGACCGCGACATCGTGGGCGTGCTGGCCGACTACGTGACCATGGACACCGGTACCGGCGTAGTTCATACTGCTCCGTCGCATGGCGCGGACGACTTTGCCACTGGCGTGAAATACAAGCTCGACCTCACTACCAACGTGGATGAAGCGGGCATCATGCACAACGGCTTGCCCGAATACGACGGCCTGCAGGTTTTTAAAGCGAATGCGCCGATCATCGAGCTGCTGAAGAAGCGCGGCGCGCTGATGCACGAGGAGAAGATCGAGCACTCCTATCCGCACTGCTGGCGCTGCCATAATCCGATCATCTTCCGGGCCACGGAGCAGTGGTTCATCTCGATGGAGACCCCGATGCAGGGTGGCGGCACGCTGCGGAGCCGCGCCTTGGAGGAGATCAAGAAAGTAAAGTGGGACCCGGCCTGGGGCGAAGAACGCATCTCGAACATGATTGCCACCCGGCCGGATTGGTGCATCTCTCGGCAGCGCATTTGGGGCGTGCCCATCGCCGTATTCCTGTGCGAAGGATGTGGCAAGCCGCTGCAACGATCCTGCGATTGATCGCAAGGTGGTCGAGTTGTTTGCCCGCGCGGGCGCCGACGCATGGTACACGCCGGAAGCGGACGGCATTGCTTCCCCGCGGAACGAAGTGCCAAAAATGCGGCGGAGCGCAGTTCAAGAAAGAAATGGACATCCTCGATGTGTGGTTCGAGTCGGGATGCAGCTATCTGGCCTTGCGCTGAGCCGAGCCGAGTTACCCTGCCGCCGCCGATCTATATCTCGAAGGCGGCGACCAGCACCGCGGCTGGTTTCACTCTTCCCTGCTCTGCTCGGTGGGCACGCAGGGGCACGCGCCGTATAAGAGCGTGGCGCACGGCGGGATGGACGCTCGACGAACAGGGGCAGGCGATGTCCAAGTCGCGGGGAAACGATGTGGACCCGGTGGATATCGCGAACCGGCTGGGGGGGGAGATCGTGCGTCTTGTGGGTCGCGTCCGTGGATTTCCGCGAAGACGTGGTCGGCTCCGAACAGCTGATGCAGCGCATCGCGGAGAACTATCGCAAGATCCGCAACACCTTCCGCTACGTCTTGGGAAATCTGTATGACTTCGATCCGCAGCGGGATGCGGTTCCGTTTGAAAAGATGGAAGCGCTGGATCAGTACATGCTGCGGCAGACCGCGGCGATGGCTGCCGATGTGACGCGCTGGTATGACGAGTTTGCCTTTCACAGGATCTATCAGCGGGTGCATGAATTTTTGTGTGGTCGAACTGAGCGCATTCTATTTCGATGTGCTCAAAGACCGGCTGTACACCTACGCGCCCCAATTCGCCTGCGCGGCGGGCTGCGCAGACGGCGATCTGGCGCATCGGCGAGGCGCTGGTTCGGCTGCTGGCTCCGATCATGAGCTTCACCTGCGAGGAGGTTTGGCAGTACTTGCCGCCGACAGCGGAACGTCGCGGAAGACGTGCACGTGGCGAAGTTTCCTAGCTCGCGCGGAGATTCTGGGCGCGGACGTTGCGGCGAGATCCCCGAGCAGCACGAAGACTGGACTACGCTGCGCGCGGTCCGGGACGAAGTCTTGAAGGCGCTGGAAGAAGCACGCAACAACAAGCATGATCGGTGGAGCGCTCGAGGCTCAGGTCACGGTTACGGCCGCCGATCCGGTTTATTCCGTCTTGGCGCGGCACCGGGACCAGCTTCGCTATCTCTTCATCGTGTCCGCGGTCAAACTGGAGCAGGCCGCTTCCGGCAACGGCAGCAGCGGAGTCTACGGTGCGGGTGGAACAAGCGCCGAGGCCAGAAATGCGAGCGCTGCTGGAATTACTCGACTCATGTAGGGGAAGACCCGGTCTATCCCACGGTTTGCGAGCGTTGCAGCGCAGTGCTGAAAGAGATCGAAGCGGGCGGCGGCGAGGTAATCTAATAGTGAAATGGGTTGTCGTTGTTATCCCGAGCGAAGCATCCGCTTTAGCATCTTGTCATTCCGAGCGCAGCGAGGAATCTGCAGTTGCTTGGAGACATAAATGCAGATTCCTCGTGCCAGCAGCGGGCACTCGGAATGACAATGTGTCTGCTGAGTCGCGTCGCAATAATATGCGATCTGAGTCGCACTCCGAATGAACGAACCTCACGTCATGCGCAGGTTTCATTTTCTGATCGCGTTGCTGGTGGTGCTGCTCGACCGGGCCACGCAAGTGGATCGTCGCCAAGAACATTTCGCTGCATGACGGCATTCAGGTCATCCCCGGGTTCTTCCGCCTCACCCACGTGGAGAATCGCGGCGCGGCCTTTGGCCTGTTCGCGGATTCGCCGGCGCAGTGGAAGATCGCCATGCTGGTGCTGTTTTCGATCGTCGCGCTGGTGGTGGTTTCGGCGCTGCTGTGGCGAAACAGCCATGCCATGACGACCACTGGCATTGGCCTGGCGCTGATTCTGGGAGGCGCGCTGGGCAATCTCTGGGACCGCCTGCTCAACGGCCGGGTGGTGGACTTTCTGCTGTTCTACATCGGCCAATATCAGTGGCCGGCCTTCAATGTGGCGGACAGTGCGATCGTTTGCGGAGCAGGGTTGCTGGTGATTGAGATCCTGTTCGCGAAGGCTCCGGCGCACGAGAAATCCGCGTAGAAGTCAAGGCTTTGAAATGGCGCAGCTTCAGCTGCGCCGCAATCGCATTCTTGAGAACTTGGCTTTAGCCCCTGAGGTTTTACGTTTGACCCAGGGGCTAAAGCCCGCATTCTTTGGGTTCCAGCGGCATGGCTGGAAGCCATGCTCTTTCAAACCCATTCTCGGACGAGTTCTAGCAGGCTGCGGAAAAAGTCCTCCAGGACAAGAAAACCCACTTCAGGCGCTGAAGCGCGGACACATTTTCAACGACTTAGCGGCTAGGCCGATTTCTTCTGCGCCTGCTGTGCCATCTGGGCGTAGAACGCTTTCGCTCCTTCTTCAATTTCCTCGGGGGACATGTCCTGCGTGTGCGTGCTCAAGCCCCAGTTGTGGCCATATGGATCGACAAAGTTTCCGAAACGATCCCCCCAGAACATGTCGGTTACGGGCATGGTCGCCTTGCCGCCAGCATCTATGGCGCTCTGAAAGGCCGTGTCCACGTCCTCGACGTAGAGATAGAGACTGCCGGCGGTGCCGCCCAGAGTCTGCGGTGACTTGTTACCCATTCCTGGGTTCTCATCCGTAACAAAAATGATGGAATCGCCAATCTTCAACTCGGCATGGCCGATCTTGCCGTCGGGACCGGCCATGCGCATGATTTCCTCGGCGCCAAACGCCTTCTTGTAAAACTCGATGGCTTGAGCGCCGTTTCGAACGTCAGTGAAGCGGTAATGGTGTGAAATCCGTCGGGAACTGGTTGACTTGCTTTCTTCATACATGGCTCCTTAAGTTTTGTGATTACAGGCCAGAGCAAATCTGTCCAAAGAGACGAACCCGCTCATTCTACGCGGGTGTGGTCAGCGGATTATGAAAAGTTGTAAAAAGTGGGCCGAGCTGGGTATTTGTCCACGCCGGGTATCAGTCTAGACCGGCGGTCCGCCTCATGGAGCGCCATACAACTGCCGGTACACGTCCGTATTGCGCAGAATCGCCTGCACGTATTCGCGGGTTTCGGTGAATGGGATGGATTCCACGAATTCCTGCGGATCACGATACTTGCCCTGTCCCAACCAATCTTGCACGCGGTCGGCGCCGGCGTTGTAGGCGGCCAGGGCGTACTCGAAGGCGCCGAACTTGTCGACCATGTTGCGGAAATAGCGTGTGCCGAGCTGCAGGTTCACGCCAGGCGTGAATAGCTGTGTAGTTGAATAGCGCCTCAGCTTCTGTTGCTTGGCGACCGTCTTGCCGACTTTGGGAAGCAATTGCATCAGTCCGACTGCATTCTTGCGCGACACCGCGTTGGGATTGAATTCCGACTCCTGCCGAATCAGGGAGGCCACCAGGTACGGGTCCAGCGCATTGCTGGACGAAAACCTCTTGAGATCAAGCCAATAAGGCTTGGGAAAGAGCGCTTCCCAATAGGGGCGTGGCAGGCTGGTCAAATCGACCGCAAAATAGTTTGGTGCAGCCCGCTTCATGACTTCCACAGCCGCGTCATAGCGGCCCGCATCCTGGTAGAGACGCGCCGTCTCAGGCGCCAGCCAGTTCCCCTTGTCCTCTTCGGCGGCGGCCTTCAGTTCGCGGACCGCGAAATCCAGGAGTGCGCCATTTTCGAGGAGACGCGCCTTCTGCACTCGCAAATTGTCGGTCGGCACAGGATCTGCTGTCACCTTACGCTGGGATCGATCGGCGGCACGCGATCCAGCAGAGGGATATGCTCAGGATCGCCGGCACTTTTCAGCTTCTTAAGCTGCTGTCGAGCCAAATCACCATAGTAGTAGTTGCGGAATCGCTCTGAAAGCTTCTGATAATAGGCTCGAGCCTTGGCTGGCTCCCCATCTTCTTCAGCCATCCGGGCCCGCCAGTAGAGTGCTGCCGGAACCTCCGACGATCCGGGGTAGAGAGCGATCTGATCCTCGAATTCTTTCTTGGCTTCGGCGCTCCGGCCTTGGCGCAGGCTCAGCCAGGCTGCCTTCCAGTGCGCGTAGGAGGCACGGCCGCCGTTGGGGAAGCGCTCCTGCAGCTCGCGATAAGAATCGATGGCCCGATCGTAGTCGCGCCGCAGAAAGTAAATGTTCCCTGCCGACAGCAGGGCTTGCTCCAGCCAGGAACTGGTTGGAGCGATTTGCCGAAGCTGATCCATAATCCGCAGAAAATCGTCGTCATCGTCTGAGGCGCGGGCAATTTCTCCCAGGTTGAACAGGCGCTCGGCGTTGATTTCAGGCGTAGGAGTTGGGATCGACTCCAGAGCTTTCTTGGCATCCTTGTTCCGGCCATCGCGGCGCAGCGTTTCCGCCATCGCCATTTCGATCTCGGGGCGCTCATCGGGGCTAACTTGATCCAGTAAGTCACGGTACTCGTTCGCGGCCTCGCTGAACTGTTTCCCTTTGGCCAGAAGATCGGCCCGCGTCCGGCGTTCAGCGAGACTGGGTGGCTGTGTTTGCGGGGTTGTGGACAATTTTCTCAGTTCAGCATCAACCTGGCCTGCTTCCCAACTGAGCGGCATCGTGAAGTACAAGTTGCGGAAGACGGTCAGTGCCTTTGCCGGTTGGTCCGGCAGCCGCATAAGCCCGTCCCAAGGCGAATTCGAGATCGGCCCGCACCGGCTCCCGATCGCTCTCCAGCACTTCGACGGCTTCCGGGGCCCGCCCGTCCGCCACCAAGGCGTTGGCATACAGCACGTGAGCATCGCGAGTCAGCAACGACTCCGGAAAGCCCTTATCAAACACGCTAAGCGTGGCAACGGCCTCGGCGAGACGTCCGGTTTGATAGTAGGCGGTACCCAGGTAATAAGTGACGTAATCGCCGAGATCGCCTGCCTGCAGCTTGGCGCGGTTCAGGGGATCGATGGCTTTCGTGTAATCATGGTCGACGGTATGCGCATACCCGATGACCAGCCAGGCCAGCGCGCCCGCATCTTCTTTGGCATGTGCGGCGCGCGTAGGCCTCCACTCCCACATAAGCGGCCGGGGTGCGATCCTGAAGCAGTTGCCGCGCCATGGGCTTCAAACTGGCAGACGCCACAAAGGCCTGGCGCATCCGCCGCATCCGCGGAGAGGGTGGCTTGCGTTTCTTACTCGCGGAACTGCTCTTCCTGTGCGTGGAGGTTTTCTGGCTTGAGGATTGGGCTACCGCAGCAGGAACCAAAACATAAATGTTGCTGCACAAGAATGCCAGGGTCAGGATAAGAACGCGCCGAACGAGAACCGCATGCCGATGCACTACCACTCTCTTCAATTATCTTCTTTTTTTCTTACCGGCGAAAATTTTCACCCAGGAGCGAGATGTCATCCTCGGCCAGGCTGCGGATGAGTTCGTTGCCAAAGTAATCTGCGCTTGCCGCGACGGTGCTGCCATACCGTTTCTGATACGTCGCCCGGCTTTTGTCAATATCTTCTTTCAGCCGATCGTATAGATCTTTCTTCTTGCGGCCGTCTGCGACCTTGGCTTGGTTGTACAGCTTGATCTCGTCCATCAGCAACCGGGCAAAGCGTTGCGCTTTGCGGTGAACATCGGCGTCTTCCACCGACATCTGGGCGAAAGCATCGGTAGCGGGAGCGGGAGCGGCTGCAGCCATCGCTGCAGGCGCAACCACGACTTCGGCGGATGCCACGGCGGCCGCGGGCTCTTCGGGTACGGCGGGAGCCGATGCTGCGTGGATCGGCGCATGCCCGGCAAATGGATCGGAAAACGAGGTGACGTTTTGCACCGGCGGGGCTTCGAACCTCTCGCCGCCGCCAGCCTCGGCCGTGCCGTCTTTCAGCGCTTGCTTTCGCAGCGAAGCCACTTCGAGCCAGGCGCTGGTGGCCGCGACCAGCAATTCCAGAGCGGCCGCATCCATTTTTCCGCCCGCTTCGTTCCCCGCATCGGCGTACACAAGAGCGGCGATTTTGTCCTTCAAATGAAGTGGCAGCAGCAAGACCCGATCCTGGGCGGGAGCGCCGAACTGCGAAACAAACTTCGTGTCCATCTCTGAGGCGCCGGTAGACACCGCCGCGCGTAATTCCAACACCCTGACTGCCGCATTACTGCTCACGTCCAGCGGGAAGTCCTTGACCTCGGCATCATCGGCGAAGCCACGTCCCTGCCATCCCGTCGCCGCCCCCGATTTCATGACAAACAGCGCGGCTCGCCCGCTATACCGAACCATGCAGTCAAGCAATGCGCGTAAGACTTCCTTCTGGGTTGTGCCCGCGTGGATGGCGGAGATTGCGGTCAGGAGATCGGCGGCACTGCTCTCGCTTGAGGCACGGGAATTCCCCAGTTGTGGCTGAACTTCCTGCAAAACCCGCTGTACCAGAGCCTCTCGCAACTGCGGAAGGTGGCTGTCGAGTACATTTGCGACCGCTTTTTCGACGATCTGTTCGATTCCGGTTCTTTCCGCCATTTTGTCCGCTTGCTTGGCCGCGGGACGCGGCTTTTCCCCAGTTTACCCCTGCAAATTTCTGATTATAGAGCGACTTGGCCGGGTTTTCCGCGTGACCGAAGTACCTGTTCTACCGAGGCCATGCTTAACCTTGGAATTTACCCCCAAACCCGGCGCAGCAGGATATGGCAGACGAGTTACGCGGGCAGCGCTCGGTGTTCAGCGCGTTGCAGAGAGTTAGGCCAATCATGCAACTCCGTGCACACCGAAAGTTATCACCGACTTTCGCTCCCAGATCAGCTAGACTGCGCCCTGCCAGGAATGCAACTCTATCTTCAAATGCATTCTGTAGCGTACCGAAGGCAAATAATTCATCTGGAGGCGAAGGCATGAAATGCCGTGGATTTTGGATAGTCTGGTTAGTCTTCCTAATGATTCTGGTGACCCTAACCTTTGCGGCGACTGCGCGGGCGCAGAGCGAACAAGCCCTGTATGCGTTTCAGGGTGGGCCGAATGACGGAGCAAACCCTTTCGGCCGGCCAATTTTCGACAAGGCCGGTAATCTTTATGGCACTACTCTTGCCGGTGGCACTACTTACTGGGCGGGCAGCGTGTACCAGTTGACGCCCTCAGCTGGCGGCTGGACGGAAACCATGATTCATTCTTTTGGCGGGTCGGGCGATGGAACGCAGCCCGAGGCTGGTCTGATCATCGACAAGACAGGCAATCTTTATGGAACTACTGCCGGCGGCGGCGACTTGAGCAATGGCACTGTTTTTGAACTGATCCCCTCAGGAGGCGGCTGGACCGAACAGGTCATCTACAGCTTCCACGGCAGCACCGACGGTATGACCCCGTATCTCGGCCATTTGACGTTTGACAAGGCCGGAAACCTGTATGGCACCGCCAAGGGTGGCGGCAAGTACAATGCCGGCACGGTGTTCAAGCTCACCCACACCAAGAGCGGATGGAAAGAGAAAACGCTCTATGCCTTCGCCGGCGGAAACGATGCGAATTGGCCCAACGAGAGTCTGGTCCTCGACAAGGCAGGGAACATCTATGGCGCATCGTATCAAGGAGGCGGCACCGGCTGTGGAGGAAACGGCTGCGGAACTGTCTTCAAACTTATGCCCACGAAGGCCGGATGGAAGGAGAAGGTTCTGTATGCCTTCACCGGAGGCAAGGACGGGGGACAGCCCTACGAGAGCGTGATCCTCGACAAAGCAGGAAACCTCTACGGCACAACCTTCGCCGGTGGCGACACCAACGGTGATGGCGTGGTTTTTGAATTGCTCCACACGAAAACCTGGAAAGAGAAAGTACTGTATACGTTCACTGGGGGCAACGATGGAGCAAATCCTTACGTGAATGTGATCTTCGGCAAAGCCTGGCGTTCTCTTTGGCGCCACCGATCAAGCCGGAGCGAACGAAAACGGCGTTCTTTTCAAACTGACCCACACCAAGAGCGGGTGGAAGCAAACCGTGCTATATGCCTTTACGGGAGGAACGGACGGTGGCCTTCCCCTATCTGGGTTGACATTCGACAAGGCAGGCAATATTTACGGCACGACGGTTCAGGGCGGCAATAATAACGTATGTTCGGTCGGATGCGGTACCGTCTACGAGTACATGCCCTGAGGCAGTTGGGTTTCAGGCCGCCCCATCGCGGTTGCGACTCGGGGCGGCCGTTCTCTGCCGATCTATGCAACTGCCCTTCTGTATCGGGCAGCAGTATTCGGCGCCGTTTGCGGCTGCAGTAACCTTTGCCCACAAAACTGGTAGAATCGGCATACGGATGTGAGGTTACCCAAGGGACCATCCGGTCGGTCTGCGCCGCTTAACGTGAAAATTGTTGCATCGGATGAACAATGAGCACCATCCAACCCAAAGTGAGTGAGCCGGTCAGTGATGAACTGGCGCTGGTTCAGGCAGCGAAAAGCGGCGACGTAGAAGCCTTTGAAGAATTGGTCCGGCGTTACGATCGGAACGTGTTCCGGATCGCCCAGCATATCACGCAGAATCGCGAAGATGCGGAAGACGTGGTGCAGGAGGCGTTCCTCAAGGCTTACGGAAATCTACATCAGTTTCAAGGCCAGTCGAAGTTTTATACCTGGCTAGTGCGGATCGCGGTCAACGAGGCGCTGATGAAGTTGCGGCGGCGCCGGCCCGAGCGTACCGTTTCGCTGGACGAAGAGGTCAAGACGGAGGAGGATTCGCTTCCGCGCGAAGTCGCGGATTGGAGTCCAAACCCAGAGCAGCAATACAGCCAGGCGGAGTTGCGGGATATTTTGACCCGCACCATACAGGGTCTGCCTGCCAGTTTTCGAACCGTATTCGTTTTGCGCGACGTAGAAGGTCTTTCGACGGAAGAGACAGCCGAGGCGCTGGATCTGAGCATTCCGGCGGTCAAGTCGACGATTATTGCGCGCCCGGCTTCAGTTGCGAGAGCGGCTCAGTCGTTTCTTCCAGCGGCGCGAAAAGGGGAATGGAAAGTTGACACATGAGAGCGGAGATGGCAACCCGTGAAGTGCTCTGAATTTCTGCAAGAGCTAACCAACTACCTCGACGGCGTCATTGACGACCGCACAAAGGCCGAACTGGAAGATCATCTCGCCTGGTGCCACAACTGCTACGTCGTCTGCGATACCACCAAGAAAACCATTGAGATTTACCGCGACTCGCGGCTTTACGAACTACCGGAGGATCTTCGCAGTCGCCTGCGTTCCGCCATCGTGTCGAAATGTCACGGCAAGAAGCGGAGCGGTCCGGAGAGCGTTTAGCATTCCCTTTGGCTAGAATCGATTTTCCTTGAGCCGACCCTAATTCCTTATCCCGCAGGCCTTTCCACACCGGCGAAACTACGGCCTCGGCTTGGGGTTTGCCATGAGGAATGGCGAGAAGAACCTTTTCAGACAGAGTTGAATCTAAGTATCTAGGTTGGCTCGTACTAGGCTTTGAGGCAGAGCGCAGCCGTAGCCGGGTCTGTGGGGAGGTCGAAAGATGTTAGGCAAATTGTTTGACACTTTTTTTGGTTGTTGGCACAGCCATTACAGCTTTCCAATCACGGTTCGCTCTGGCTCCCGCCGCGCCAAGGCGGCTTCCCTCACGGGCACCTATGTGGTGTGTCTGGATTGTGGTAAGGAGCTGCCTTACGACTGGCAGGAGATGAGGATCATCGGCTCACCTGCGCAGGTGCGTCAGTATTCGCACTCGCTGGCCACCAAGGAAGCTGCATAAGAGTAGAAGGCCGAACGCCAGCAAGAAAAGGCCGCGACTGCGAGTCGCGGCTTTTTCTTGGCCCACTCGTGAGGCACGAGCGACTTCTCCCGCCTAACCCGCGCTCACCAGCCACTGAACCACCAGCATCAATACCGCGCCCAGTTGTAGACTCTATTCTGAGTGCGCGCATGCCCAAGCCCACACCATCCAGCGCGAAGCTGAATCAGCACGCGCAACTGCTGGCAGAATTCGAAGGCTTCGCCCGCTCCGGAGCCACGGCGGAAGCCCTGATGCAACACATCTCCGACCGTTTGCACGAGCAACTCGTGCGCTATAACTGGGTGGGGTTTTATCTGATCGACAAGAAAGATCCGAATATTCTTGTGCTCGGCCCGTTTTCCGGCGCTTTCACGCCGCACACGCGGATTTCACTGAGCCAGGGATTGTGCGGAGCGGCGGCGACCACCGGCAAGACCATTGTGGTAAACGACGTGTCCGCCGATCCGCGATATCTCATGGGATCCGAGCACACCAAATCTGAAATTATCGCGCCGGTGTCCGTTCAGAATCCCTGGGCGCAAAACCTCTTGGTGCAGAGTCCGCTGGTCCTGAATCGCGTGGCGGGCGAACTCGATATCAATAGTTATTTCAAGGATACTTTCGACCAGAAAGAACGTCAGTTTGTGGAGAGCTGCGCCGCGCTCGTGGGTAAGTACCTGTAGCTGGGTCTCCAGAGCTCTGCGGCTTTCCAGATCGCACCCAGGCTACGATCACTTCTTGCAGCTTGGAGAAGCGGGAATGTTGGCCGCAACCGCCAGCGGCGCCAAGCCATATTTCTGCAGAAGGAGATCTGCCGGCGAATCTTTTGAGCATTCAGTTCACGCCATTGGTCCAGTCTTTTGGTCAAATCCTGGCAGGACTGATCCACACCGGCCTGGAGCGCGGCGGCTGGCCGCTCATCGCTGCTCTGGACCATGGTGGCCAGGCGCGCCAGCTCCCGGTTGAAAGGGCTCAGTCCTAATTCCGAGGGCTTGCCGTCCCCGATATTCGCGGCCAGCTCATCGAGCGCTTTCACCGCGTCGGCGGCATCTTTCATGGCAGGGTTTTCGTTGAGAGACTTCTGCCGCTCAGCCAGCGCCGAGCGCAGTGCGGTCACTTGCTCGAATCCGTCATAACTGGCGGACATCTGCGACGAGATGCTCCTCTCCGTATCGAACTGCGCCACCAGGTCGGCTTGCGATGCAGGAACCCGTGGATCAGACGTCACGGTAAGGGACTGACGATAGGTCTGGCCATTTACGGTCAAGGCCAGCGAATAGGTGCCTGGCACGGCATAAAAACCTAATGGCTGTTCGCGCGGGAAGTCGCCGGGAATGGCGTTGTCGGCCAGCGTGTATTCGATGTAATCAAGCTGCTCGCCGTAATAGCCGTACCGCAAGGTCTTTGGAGCAGGATAGCGAAGGTTCCATACGAAACGGTTGAGCCCCACTTTCTTCGAAAGCACCGCGGGAGGCGCGAACCAGTAGCTTGGGACGTTGGCCGGAGTTGGATCAATCGTGGGGGCCGCGCTGGAGTATTCCCGCACCAGATTGTTTTTCGAATCATAGATAGCCAGCTTGATGTCGCCAGCGGGAACCGAATTCAGAAAGTAATCGATGATCGCGCCATCCGGCGGATTCTTTCCCGCTGGAGTCTCCACTGGCAGGGGAGTGTCCTGGTACATATCCCAGCGCGCGCGGACGGCATCCTCCGGATGAAGCAGATCTACGTCCAGCGGCAGGGCTCCGGGTCCGAGTTGTCGCAGGGGCGTAATGTCATCGAGAATCCACAAAGAGCGGCCATACGTGGAGGCCACAAGATCGCCACCGTGAACCTCCAGGTCAGTCACGGTGGCGGTGGGCAAATTCAACTGCAGGCTATACCAGTGATCGCCGTCGTCCCACGAAACATAAACACCACTCACCGTGCCCGCGTAGAGCAATCCCATGCGTAGCGGATCTTCACGCACCACCCGCGCATTTTCCGAACCCGGCAGTCCCCTCGTGATCGACTGCCAGCTTTTTCCAAAGTCGCGCGTACGGTAGATCAAGGGACGCAGATCCGCGACCGCATTGATCACCGCGTATGCGGTTGCCGCATCATGGCGGGAAGCTTCCACCGAAGCTACAGTACTGCGGTCGGGCAAACCCGGAATGGCCACATTCTGCCAATTCTTGCCGTTCTGGGTAACTTGAATGATGCCGTTGCCAGTACCCACCCAAATCTCGCCAGCCTTCACGGGCGAAAGCGACATGGTGGTGATTACGTCTCTGCGGGGATTCGGTTTTTCCTTGGCGGTCTCCGCTTTTTCCGTGAGGTCGGGGCTAATCCCCTGCCAGGAAAACCCGCCGTCCTTCGTTTTCAAAACGTACTGGGCGCCGACATACAGTGTGTGCGGATCCTGCGGTGAAAATGCGATGGGCGCCATATTGGCGGTGCGATACTTCGAACCGCGGACGAACAGATGGGTAATCTGCCCGGTAGTTTTGTCGAAGCGCAAAACACTTCCATACCATCCTCCAGCGTAAACATAATTCGAGTTCACTGGATCCGGAACAATGTAGGAAAACTCGAAGCCTCCCACGGTCGCCCAATCCCTGTAGGTGAGCTCGCCGTAGTCGCTGCGGCTGGGCACGGCGGCGGTACCTGAATCCTGTTGCGCAGAGTAAACGTAGTAGGGAAATTTCTGGTCCGTGCTGACGTGGTAAAACTGGCCGGTCGGCTGGTTGTACCATGAACTCCAGCTTTGCCCACCGTTCCCGCTGATGATCGCCCCCTGGTCAACGCCCAGGATCAAGTTCTGGGTGTTTGAGGGATTGATCCAGAGAACGTGAAAATCGTCCCCACTGGGCGCACCCATCCAGGCTTCGAAAGTGCGGCCACCGTCGGTGGAGCGATACATGGACGTTTGTGCGACATAAACGTAATCTGCGTTCCTGGGATCGACAAACACCCGGCTGAAGTATCCACTGCCCAGAACCCGCGGGTCCGTTGTGCTGCGTTGCCAAGTGGCGCCGCCGTTGTCGGAGCGGAACAATCCCTGGCTGGCGACGGCGTATACTCGCATCCCTCGAGTGCCGGGGGCTACAGCGACGCCGACCCGTCCCATGGGATAGGTGGGAAGGCCTTTGCCTTCGATCGCTGTCCAGGTGGAACCCTCGTCGGAGGATTTATAGATCGCTGCATTCTGCTCTTTCGGCTTCTGGTCCGGCTCGAATGGATCGGTTGGACGATGCCAGAGCGCAGCATAGAGAATATTGGGATTGTCGGGATCAGACTCCAGATCAGCGACGCCGGTTTCGTCGTCTTTGAAGAGGACCTTCTGCCAGTTCTTGCCGCCGTCTGTGGTCTTGTAAACCCCGCGCTCGGCGCCCGGCTTACGGTCACCCGATGCCGCCACCAGGATAATCTCTGGAGTGCGCGGATCGACTACGATTCCGGTAATAGTGTGGGTTTCGCGCAAGCCGATATTTGTCCACGTCGCACCGGCATCGGTTGACTCGTAAACGCCATTTCCCTGCGTCTGCTCACCGGTTGCCACATAAATGAAGCTGGGATTCGAGGGTGCGACGGCCACTGCGCCGATTGAAGCAACATGCTCCTGATCGAAGATCGGTTTCCACACACGCCCTGCATCGTCGGTCTTCCACACACCGCCGCCAGGAGTTCCCATGTAATAGACAGACGGCTGGCTGGGCACTCCGCACACCGCCGTAACTCGCCCTCCCCGAAACGGGCCGATCAGGCGCCACTGCATGGCCTCAAAGATGCCGGTGGAGAACTCCCGGGACTCCCCTCGCTCCTGAGCAACCGTGGAAGCGTCAAAAACAACGACGAAAGCGAATATCGTAATCAGCAGAATGAAATGGGCGGTGCTCTTGTAGTTCCTGGTAATCACAATTCTGTTCCTCCGGGACGCGGCAGTATAACATTCGGATTGCGCCCCGTGCGGAAACGGATTGGAGGGCGGGCCAGCGGTTCGCAGAAGCGATCGTCCCCGAATTCAGGCCGAATTACAAGTGTTGTCTTTCATCTTTGGCGGTCTTACCCACAGCGACCAGGAAAATCGCGCTCTTGCCTTCGGCGTGCGGAGAGAAGAAGCGGACCACATCATCGTCGTAAAAGGTGAGCCCGGTGGCTCCCAAGCGCTGGGCGTACGCCCCGAGATAAAGCTTGCCGCCGAGAATACCGGCTTCGAGTTGCACAGCGCGATAACCGCGATTGCCAAAACCCTGCAAAATAACCTGCAAGTCGGCCAGGAAAAAGATGTCCACAGCGGCGTCGGCGGCTAATGCCTGCTCCAATCCGAGATAACCGGCTTGATTGCGGAAATCTGCGGGCTTCAGGAGCTCTAGCACTTTGCGGTCCCGGTGAAAGAAATACGCTCCGGGATCGAGACCTTCAACCGCATGCGCGATCAGATAAAGCTGGTTGAGTTGGCTTGCCAATGGATCGAGGAAATCCGCCGGCACGCCGCGAGTCGCCCTGTCGAGTATCGTGGAGAGCTGCGCCAGACTGATCGGCGTCCGCGCGAACTTGCGGCTGGAACCGCGCCGCAAGATGACCTGCTCGACCGGATCGCAGGGAATGTCCGCATCGGAAAAAGGCTGGAGCTGAACCATCAGCCCGGTCGGAGGAGGAGAGCTGACCTGCGCAGCGTGGCCGCGCCACCTTTCAACTTCTTCGGTCGAATGCAGCGAAGAGGCAGCGTGCATTTCCCGCATGAGCGGATAGTCAACTTCGCGCCGGGACGGCGGAACGGTCTCCAAGCTAAGGGGCTCGGCTTCCGAAGGAGGTTGAGGAGGAAGAGCTGAGACATGACCGAGGGCGACAAGCGAGAATGCCACCTCGCGATTGGCATCAACATCCACCAAACGGTTAACTCTTGCGTCCACGAAGCCGCACACCACCTTCGCCGGGAGCCCCAACGCACTGGCGACGGCCAATAGATTGGCTAGCATCGTCCCGTTGTCCCATCCGAAATGGCGATAGGTGCGAGCCTGATACTTCCAGGCGTTGCGCCAGTAGGTACAAGTGCATAGGATCGCAAGCGGCGCGTGTGCCATCGCGGGCTCGCTGCCAGTGGCTTCGACCAGGGCCTGGCGATAGTCTCCGGCGCGCAGTCTCTGCAAGCCGAAGACGCCGGGAGCAAAGTGGTACACGCCGGCTTCCAGGTTGGGCAATTCGCCGCACATCACGTAGAGCTCGACCTCGTAGAGCGCTCCAGTGCAAGCAGCGGCGCGAAAGTAGATCTCGCCGCCGGGATACTTCCTGTGCCGCGTAATACCGGCGGAGAGGTAGAGGACCTGGGCCACCGCCTCAAGATCGGGAACGACATCGGCCCGCGACGGGATGCTCTCACTGATTGCAGAGAGGGCAGCAACCCCGGTTTGACGCACCTCGCGGGGCAAGGGCAATGGCTCCAGCGTGGGGTAAATCTTGAAGGGCACGGGCCGATTCGCCCAATCCAAGACATGCGGGTTGCGGCGGATGCTCTGGTAGGAGTGCTTGGTGGCGTCGTGGTAGGTGCGGGCAGCTTCCACGTTGTGGTTGGCGGTCATGGATTCGCCCGGTAGGACCACGAGACCGGAACCTTATTCGATTGAGCACTGCGCCGAGCATCTTCGATTAAATGATGAGTAGGTGCCAGCGAGCAGGCCGGATCGGTAGCATTCGCGTCTCCGGTGATCAAGAATGCCTGGCATCGGCAGCCTCCGTAATCCTCCGTCCGGCGTTCGCAACTGCGACATGGCTCGGGCATCCATTGCTCTCCCCGGAATCTCTGGAAAGCTGCGGACTCTCTCCATATCCATTCCAGCGAATGCTCCCGGACGTTGTCGAACTTCATTCCCGGAATCACTCCGGCAGCATGGCAGGGCAACGCCTGCCCGCAAGGATCAATCAGGATCAGCCGCCGTCCCCATCCGCCCATGCAAGCTTTCGGATAGCGAGCGTAGTAATCCGGCGCCACACAATCAATTCTCACACGGCCCGTGAGCCGTTCCTGCGCAGCTTCCACAATGGGGATGCAGCGCTCCAGTTGCTCACGGGTGGGAAGCAGGGTGTCGCGATTTTTCAGCGCCCAGCCGTAATACTGGGCGTGGGCAATCTCCAAACGATCGGGCTCAAGCTGTTCTGCAAACGCAATCATCTCCTCGATATGATCCAGGTTCTGACGGTGGACCACCAGATTCACGGTAAAGGCGATGCGAAACTTTCGAATCGCCCGCGAGAGTGCGACTTTGTGGGCGTGAGCCTTCGCCCCGGCAATCCAGTTCGCCGGTTCGTCCTTCGCCTCCTGGAAACTCAGTTGAATGTGGTCGAGACCGGCATCCACCAACGAGGCCAGCCGGGTTTCCGGCAGGCCGATTCCCGACGTGATCAGGTTGGTATAGAGTCCCGCAGCGTGCGCGCCTTCTACCAGTTCCTTCAAGTCGGCCCGCGCCACCGGTTCGCCGCCGGTCAGGTGAAGATGCAGAATTCCCAGGCGGCTGGCTTCCTGAAATACGCGAATCCATCCTGCGGTCGGCAGTTCGGTCCTCGCCGCCACCATCTGCAAAGGGTTGGAGCAGTAGACACAATGCAGCGGGCAGCGATGCGTGATCTCAGCAATCAGCGCCAGTGGGTTGGAAATCATCAGTGGTCCGCCGTCGTAATCCTCGCGGTCAGTAATCCGCAGTTAATAGTCAATGATACGTTTCTGCTGTAGAGCTTCGAGGAAACGGCTTACATCTTCGCGAATCTTCGCCGGATCGGCACCGTCGTATCGCTCCAACAGTAGCGTCACGATTTCCTGAACGGTTCGTTGCCCATCACAGAGTTCCAGGATATTCTGCCCGGTCCCTTGCACCCGGATCATACCCTCGGGAAAAAGCACCACGCGCTCCTCGCCCTGAATGCCCCATCGGCAACCCGAGGCAAAGCGAGGCTGGCTCGAGTCGGCTGGGCCAGGCACGATCAAAACTCCTGTATCCGAAAGGCGCCGGGCGGCGGCCATCCCGGCTGCACGTAGGAAAAGTGCAACGCATCCAGTTGCGCCCAGAGAATATCGCACTTCGCTCGCAAGGCTGCGATCGCCAATTCCTGCTGGGATCGGGTCTGCGCGTGCTCCGTCACCCATTGCAACGCAAAGCGCGCATCTTCCGGAGCCTGATCCAGACGCGCCGTAAAATAATCGAGCCCGCCGGAGAGCCACGGGTAGTGCTGCCGCAAACGATCCATGCGCAGCGCGATCAGGTCACGCGAAAACAGTTCGGTGAGCGAAGAAGCGACAGATTCCAGGAAAGCGCGGTTCTTCACCAAATCCAGATAAGCATCCACGGCATAGCGCACGGCAGGCAGCACTTCATCGCAGCGCGTAACCCGATCGCGATCGAGACCTGTGGCCTCCGCCAGACGAATCCAGCGCTCAATACCGCCCTCTTGAGTTGCCGTACCGTCGTGGTCCACGACCCGCTTGCGCCAGGCGCGGCGAAAATCCGCATCTTCACTGCGGGAAAGAATGATCGCATCCTTGATCGGAATCCGGCTCTGATAGTAGTAGCGATTCAATGCCCAAGCCTGCAGCTGCCCGCGGCTTAACTGACCTTCATGCATCATGAGGTGGAAAGGATGCCGATGGTGATAGCGTTCTTCCCCGATTTGCCGCAGCCGAGCTTTCAACTCCTCCGCGGAAAGTAAAACGGAATCGGGCGTGATTTCAGCCGCAGATCTCAACTTTGTGTCCTTCTTGGTTCAAAATATCCGTCGGCGCGAGCGATCGTTACAGCTCGATGCTCCATCCGTCCTCGGCAATCTCCCAGCCTGCCGCCCGAACCTCGCGATATTCAGCGCTGGATTCATCCAGTATCGGGTTAGTGTTGTTCACGTGCACAAAAACCTTGCGGGGATGCTGCAATCCGGCCAGCTTGCGCAAGCTTCCTTCCGGCCCAGAAACCGGGATGTGTCCCATTTTACGCGCGGTCGAGCCACTTCCCTGCGCCTGAATCAGTTCGTCGTCGCTCCAAAAGGTGCCGTCGAACAGGAGCAGATCCGCTGGTTCGAGGCGCTGCAACAGTGCCTCGTCTGCAGCCGGAACCGTGGGCATATAAGCGAGCTTACCGCCCGAAGCAGATCCAACAACTAACCCCAGCAAGGCTTCCTCGGGTGAGAGGCTGGCCGCCCGTTCCGGCGAAACATACGCCGGAAAGCGGTTTCCCAAAGAGAATACCGTGCAAGACAGCTTCGAGTCATTTCCGGTAGTTAGTTCGAAGCTTTCGCCGGGACGGATCTCGATCCACGAAACCTGGTTTGGCACGCGATTCAGCATCCCAAAGACAGTGTTGTCTTCCTGCAGAATGCGCCTTATAGAAGAAGTGCAGTACACGCGGAAGGGCTGCAACTCCCGCAGCGACAGCAGGCCCACAATCTGATCGAGATCGGCGCTGGTGAGCACGACGCCGGCGATCGGCGAGGCGCGTGCGTCTTTACGAGGATGCAGGGCAGGCGTCGCCTCGATCTGCGTGCGCAGATCAGGAGAAGCGTTTAGGAGAAACCAATTGCAGTCGTCGTGGCTGACCACAACCTGAGTTTGGGAGCGGCTCTTGCCCTGGAAGGCCCCGACGCGCAAGGCATGGCAGTTGCGGCAATTGCAATTCCATTGCGGAAAGCCACCGCCGGCGGCCGAGCCCAGGATTCTTATGCGCATCCCTACAGCTTACAGCGTAGCGGAGGCGTAAGAATTGATCTCACAATTCAAACAGACTTCTTCAAACTGCGGCGTTGTCCATTGCATAGGTGATCCCCACAATCAACGAATGACCAAGGCAGTATACATGTTTGCAGCGGCTATGCAAAGACGTTTGGCGGTTCGTCTTGCCATAGAACGTGATCGTACCGTATAGATTCCCTGACCTATCAAACACCACCCCGCCAAAGGCTTCGCTGGTCCGGGCAGGCGAGGGCGGCTGTCTGCACCCGAACTTGGCGGGAAGGGCGGCACACCAGTCCTCTGCGAAACAGCGGTCGCCCGTTGCCTTGGTTTTACTCGTAGGCCAGACTCTAGGACCTGTTCGCAGTGGCGAAAGAGGGTGGAAAAGCGTTCTGCATCAATGACATACCCTCCACCCGAAAGTGTCGCCTAAGCACTCACTTCAGATAGTTGACGAACACCCTTTTGCCGGGTATACTAACTCGACCGACCTCTCGGTTTTTGAGAGGTCATAAGAAGTCGGCGCTGGTTGAACACCAGCTCTCCCTCGACCCGACTGGAGTATCCCCCGAAAATTAACTCCCCTCTAAAATCTTGCGCGTTTAAGGAGTCTATGCCCATGAAGTGCCCCGATGCCCGGACCAGTTTAGCTGTGTCCTTTGCCCTCACCCTGTGTGTGTTGCTGAGCCTGTGCGCCCCGCTGTCAGCGGCTGACAAGTCGGCCACCAACAGCGCACACTCTGGCTCCCCGTCTCAGAAAGCATTGCCGATCGCGGCAGGGGATTCCAATTTCACGGCCTCGTCAAAAGGCCTGACCGCAAGCAAGAAACGAGCCCTGCGCGCCCTTGGCAATCTGCCTCTGGCCTTTCAGCCCAATCAAGGTCAAACCGATGCCCAAGTCAAGTACATGGCCCACTGGCACGGCTCCGACTTGTTCCTGACCTCGAGCCAGGCGGTCTTCACTCTGCCGATGGGATCGGAGAATTCCACTGCCCTGGACCTGGCGAGGCAGAAGCAGATGGATCCTGCGGCGAAGTTGAGCCCCTCTCAGGATGTCGACGCCTCCGAAACCGGGTCCGTAATTCGGATGACCATGCTGGGCGCCAACCCGCAACCGGTGATCTCCGCGGAAGAACAGGAACCCGGGAAACTCAACTATTTCATCGGCCGCGATCCCCGGAATTGGCACGGCAACATTCCTCTGTTCGCGCGCGTGCACTATCGGGATGTCTATCCCGGCGTGGATGTCATTTACCACGGCGCACAGCAGGTGGAGTTCGATGTGGTGGTCAAGCCGGGCGCAAATCCGAACCAGATGGAACTGGGTTTTGAGGGCGCGAAGAGCATGAGCAAGGACGCTGCGGGCGATCTGGTTCTGACCTCGGACGCCGGCGAGTTGCGGCTGGTGCGACCGGTTGCTTATCAGGAGAAAAACGGCGCTCGCCAACTCGTGGATGCGCGGTTCGTGGTGAAGAAGGACAACCGGGTCGCATTTGAGCTGGGCACTTACGACCGCAGCCGGGAACTGGTGATCGATCCTCCCATTGCCGTTGCCTATGCGACGTACCTCGGCGGGAGCGGTGCGGAGGCGGCAACCGGCATCAACGTGGATCCCGCAGGGAATGCCTACGTGACCGGCGATACCGCCTCGAGCAGCTTCCCAGGCTGCGTCGGTTCGTGCGCCAGCAAGCTAAACAAAAAATTCCACGCCTATATCACGCAAATCACAGCCGCCGGAACTCTGGGATATACAACGATCGTTGGAGGTTCGGCGAACGACTACAATCAGGCGATTGTCATCGATACCCACAGCCTCTACATCACCGGCGGCACCACCTCGACCGATTTCCCGGTCACTCCAGGGGCGGCGCAAACTACCTTTGGCGGCGTGAGGGATGGTTTTGTGGTTAAGCTGCCGCTCGATGGATCTTCCATCACCTGGGCGACTTATGTCGGGGGCAGCGACGCGGATGTGGCCTTTGGCATAAGCCTGGACTCTTCGGAGAATGTCTACGTTGCCGGCGAGACCCATTCCTCGGATCTGCCTGTGGCCAATGCGCTGCCGCAGGGCAGCAGCTATAACGGCTCCGGAGACGGCTTCGTGAGTGAGGTCAAGTCCGATGGCAGCGCATTTCTGATCCTGAGCTACATCGGCGGCAGCGGTCTCGATCTGGCTACCGGCATAAGCTGGAATGCGGCGACAGGGCACGTCTACGTTGGCGGCTCGACCCAATCTACCAACCTCCCAGCGACCGCCGGCGCTTTCCGCACACAATGCGGTACGGACGGCACCTGCAACAACGGCCCATTTGGGCCGGAAGATGATGCTTGGGTCGCCTCTTTCGATCCGACCAATACGTCACAATACGTTTTCCTGACCTACGTGGGTGGCGAGTCCTTTGATAACAGCACCGCGTTAACCAGCGATGTCCAAGGCAACGTGTATATCACCGGCAAGACCGAGTCCACTCAGTTCCCGGTGCAATATGCTCTGCCCGGACAAAGCAACCTCCTCGGCGTGCAAAACGCGTTCGTCACCGCGCTGACGCCCGACGGATCTGCCCTGGTCTATTCAACTTACCTGGGCGGGGACGGCTTCGATGAGGGGCTCGGCATCGTGGTGGACCCCAACAATAATTCTTACGTCACCGGTACCACGTCCTCGACGAACTTCCCGGTCCAGGACCAATCGCAGCAGAAGTTCGGCGGTGGGAACGTCGGACAATTCGACAGTGATGCCTTTGTCACGGAGTTGAATTGGGATCCAAACTCGACCATGCTGAGCCTGATCTTCTCGACTTACCTGGGGGGATCCGGCGATGAGGACATTCTAGGCGGTTTCGTCAGTATCGACAGCAACGAGAATATTTACGTGATTGGCGACACCAACTCTCTCGACTTCCCGGTGCAGGCCCCGCTGAGTGGCACCGTGATTGACGGAGCGCTCAACGGCGGAGTGAGCCAGCAGCCGCTGTGCACCGTCCCGAATCGCGATCAAAAAGACATACAGGTGGTTTGCACCGATTCCTTCGTCGCTATGTTTGGCTCCAATACCGAAGGCATCAAAGTGACCTTTACCGGTACCGGATCGGGCACGGTGACCAGCGAACCGCCGGGCATGAACTGCACCGGCAACCCCTGCGGGGCAAGCTTCCCGACTGGCACTGCCGTCACCCTTACCGCTACGCCGGCGGCGAATTCCGCTTTTACCGGCTGGAGCGGAGACAACTGCCCGAGTTCCGGGACGTGTACCGTCACCCTGAATTCCAACCAATTTGTAACGGTAGGGTTCAGTGCAGTCTCGGCCAACCTCCAAGTGACCGTCATCGGTTCCGGGTCCGTCACCAGCAGTCCTAGCGGGATTAACTGCCTTTCAGGGATCTGCGCCGCCAGCTTCCCCGTGAACTCCAAAGTGACGCTCACTGCAGCGGCAAAATCAGGCTCTACCTTCACCGGGTGGAGCGGAGGCGGCTGCTCAGGCACGGGAACCTGCTCGGTGACTCTGAACTCCAATCAGGCGGTCACGGCGACTTTCCAGGGCTTTACGATTTCAGCCACGGCCTTGTCACCGTCGTCGGTCGCACCCGGAGGCTCGTCCGAGTCTACCGTCACCATCACGCCCAGCGGTGGCTTCGATCCCACCAGGGTAACGCTTGCCTGCAGTGTCATTCCGGCGGCAAGTCTGGCGCCGACATGTAAGTTCAGCACGATCAATTCGAGCGGCAAATCCACACTCACCGTCAGCACCACCGGACCGTCCAGTTCGCTGGCGCCGTTCCACCACTCCGGGCTCATTTATGCAGCGTTCTTGCCCATTGGGGGCATGGCATTCCTGGGCGCAGGATTTGGTGCAAAGTCGAGGAAGAAGAAACTGCTTGGTTTCCTCCTTCTCTGCATGGTGCTATCGGGATTTATGTTCCTGGTGGCGTGCGGCACGGGCGGCAGTTCAACGACGGGTGGTGGTGGTGGTACCCCGTCCGGCAATTACACCATTACCGTAACCGGTACTGCGACCGGTTTCCAACAGGGTGGGACTGCTCCACAGTTGACACTGAACGTGCAGTAAGCTGGAAGACATTCCCGCTGATTAACCAGGGCTGTCGGATCTGAACATCCGGCAGCCCTGTTCTGTCTTCGAGCCCCGTGACTAGGATCACAGACGTAGTGTCGCCAAAGGTCATAGGCTGGGACTGGATTGGGCGCGCGGGCCTTAACGCACGGTCACTGTATCGGAAGCAGAGCCGGACAGGGCGGTAAGGACGACGCGGATTCCGGACCATTTGGAAAGCCGCTCTTCGCAAACAAAGCGGAGCCCCTAAAGGGAGCTTGGTAGGCGCAACCCACAGTGAGGAGGTTATTATGAGGACCTTGTTGCATTTCGCGCACGACGAACGCCGTTTTCACTTGCATCCGTTGCAGGGAACGTTCTCTTTGGTAATGAGCTTTTTTTTGGCGGTGCTGGTCGTGCTGGTACTCGTCTTGTCCGCCAAATGAGACGAGGAAATTCGCCCAAGCTGTCCATTGGCGGCCGCCTATTTCGGCTGGGCTCGCCTCTCATGGGCCAATTCAGAAGGGAACGTGAATTGGAATGCGGCGCCGTGGCCGGGTTCTGATTCGACCCAAATTCTTCCTCCGTGGTGCTCCACGATCTTCTTGCAGATGGCCAGCCCGACACCGTTCCCGGGATACTCCGCCCGCGTGTGCGGACGCTGAAAGATGACAAAAATGGTGTCTTGGTGCTCGAGAGCGATGCCGATACCGTTGTCCGCCACAGTAAACAACCACTCCGCGCCTTTCCTTTCCCCCGACACTGTGATGAGGGGCGTGGCCTTCCCCCGGAACTTGATGGCGTTGCCGATCAGGTTCTGGAACAGTTGCACCATCTGCGAGCTGTCAGCGGAAAGCGTCGGAAGGCCGCTATGCGTGACCACGGCTCCGCTCTCTTGGATCGCCGCCCGCAGATTCTGCAGCGCCGTTTCCAGGACTGTATTGCAGTCTGTATTCTTGTGGTTTTGCCCGTTGCGGCCGACGCGGGAAAATGCTAACAGGTCCTGAATGAGCGTCTGCATGCGCAATGCACCCTCGACTGCATAGCCGATATACCTGTCCGCATTCTCGTCGAGCTTGCCGCGATAGCGCTCCGCGAGCAGTTGGGTGTAACTGGCCACCATGCGCAGGGGTTCCTGCAAGTCATGCGAGGCCACGTAGGCAAACTGTTCCAGTTCGCGATTGGAGCGGGCGAGTTCAGATACCTTCTCGGCCAATTCCTCTTCCGACCGTCGGCGCTCGGTGATGTCGCGGACGATAGCGGTAAACAGCTTGCTGCCCTCAGTTCCGGCTTGGGAGATGGCAATTTCCACGTGGAAGTGCTCCCCGTCTGCCCGCACGGCCTCTAGGGTTCCCAGTTTGCCCACCCTCCGGCTGGTGATGCCGCTCCTGGCGAAATTCCGGTGGTGTTCCGCATGGGCAGCGCGGGAGCGCTGCGGGATGAACCGGTCAAGAGAGGACCCGAGGGCCCCGTGGTCAGGGCAGCGGAACATGGTCTCTGCCGCTGCATTGAACAGGACGATACGCTGCTGCTCATCCACGGTGATGATGGCATCCATGGCCGACTGAATAATGGCTTGCAACTGACCCTGGCTTTGCTGCAGCGCCGCCGTCCGCTGTTCCACGCGCCTTTCGAGGTCGGCATTGAGTGCTTTGAGTTGCCCACGCATCCGAGTGCCGTTGTTGATCTCGCGGCCAATGCCGAATCCGGCGAGCAGCAGCAGAATCATCCCCATCAGCGTGCTCGCAGAGGCGATGATCTTCCTCAAATGTCGCGCTTCCCGCGCCCTTGCCATGCGCTGATCGAGTAGGTTGCTCTCCTCCGATTGCATCTCCGCGATGCTTGCACGCACATCATCCATCCGGCGTTTGCCCTCGAGCAACAGGGCCTTGGCGGGAATGGCGCCGGTCTCCTGCCTTCCCTCTATCCCTTTTGTTGCGATTTCGATCAGGGCGCTGATTTGTTGTTCCAGCAGGTCCACCTTCCGCTGTCGAGCGGGTTCCGCCATGATCTGGCGCAGCCAGGCCCAGGTCCTGACCGACGGCGATCTGTCCGTCCTCATACATGTCCAGGAAAGCCTTTTCCCCGGTCACCGCGAAACCGCGTCCCCCTGTTTCCACGTCAACCGCATCTTGCGCCGTCGCTGCCAGAGCGGTTTCCACGGCATGGGTGTGGGCAATCCAGTCGGCGTCTCCGGCCGCCCTGCCAGCGCTCTGCCAGGACAGAACGCCCATAAAGCCGGTCAGCAGCATGGCCAAAGCAATTCCTCCAACGACCCAATGCCAGAGCGCTTTGTCCACCGCCGAGTTCTCAAACGTCTCCATGAGTTGATCTATCTTTTCCCCGCCGATCTATATTTTTGACTTCGCCGCGGTCTGCCATCCGCCAGAACTTCATCCCAATGAATCCGTGGACACAAAGACAAACAGGGCGCCATCGGCCCATGTGTTAGGCATCGGCTGGATTGCCGTGAGCTTTAGACCGAGATCGGCCCAAAGCTGCCGAACGACGGTACAAGAAGCGGTAGCTGGTCTTCTGCTGGGGTCAGCCGCTGGGGTACCGCTGGACCTATTTTTGGATCCGTGTGCAGCCGGGAGCGTGAAGCGGTTTGTCGTTGGTCTTTCCGACTCGACAGATGGTGAGAGCGGCATCCGGGCATCGAGGGAGGCAACCCGTCTGTGACCAGCCTTGGTCGGCCCCCGATCGTGAAGCGAGCTGCTCGGCCGTCTGCAGACTGAGGTCGGGGCCAGTCGCCTTCCGGCCCGGGCGTTTGTAAGCGGCCTCTGGTTTTCCCCAACCATGCTTCAAGCCGAAAACGTAAACCTGGTTGTCGGCCGAACCGATATAAACCTTCCCATTTGCCACGGCCGCCGAAGAGCCTACCTCACTGCCCGTGGTGTAGCTCCACAGCTTGGCGCCGGTGCTGGCCTTCAGAGCGTACACGTTGTCGTCCCACGACCCGACATAAACCAGCCCCTTCGCCACCGCGAGCGAAGAAAGGATGGAGTCGCCCGTGGTATAGCTCCACTTCAAGTTGAGCTTCCCAACATTGTTAACGTTAAGCACATGCTCGTACGGGTTGAGCCCCTTATGGTTGGGGGTGAAGTGGAACTGGTTCCAATTCACCAGAATCTTGCTCGCGGGCGCTGCAGATTTTCGGGAGAGAGTGAGGGCAGGCGCGGCGCTGGCTGTTGCGCAGACCGACAAACAGGCAAGGGCCACAACTGTAAAGAAAATGGCTGGCTGCAATCGTTCCTGGCGGATGAACATGTGCCCCCTCGTTTGGTCCGCGATTGGGTCTCTGACCAGAGCCAGCTTGCTCGAAACGCGCCGACAATCCTGGCTGCTTTCCGCTGGTTTGTCAATTGTGCTAAGCAAATGTCGCGGGTCAAAAGGCTGGGGCCGCGGAGGTCGCGGAGAGGCCCTGATTCCCAGAGTGCATCTTCACCTATACCAGGGACGTGTGGGAGGCGCTACCGGTAGCGGTGAAAGAAACGACTTCAGAATCCAGCTCGTGAAGGCGCTCTGGATGCGAACTCCTGTTATGCGTGAGAGGCGTGCCCAGGCGAATCGCACTTGGAATCGTGGGCTGCTACATTGGCCCACTGGCTGAGGCGGCGAACGCGAGGGATTCTCTTTGAGACGATGCCTGTTCGCGGCTCTGGCACTTTTCGAGCATCCTTCCAAGTTCTGCGCTCTGCGTCTCCAGTGAGCGGAGATGGTCGGAGGAAAAGGCCTCCGACTGCGAGTGGTAAAGAGCGAGCACTGCCGAGGTGCCGCCCGTGCCTCGCAGTGGCATCGCGATCGCGGACCGCAGCGCGGTTGAATTTGGTCCCTCCGTGTATCCGGGCTCGACGGACGGATTGCCGTTCACGATGCACTTGCCAGTTTCTGCGACCCAACCGGCGAGGCCTTGGCCGACTGGGATGCGTAGCGAGGAAAGCTGGCGGAAATTCTCGCCAAGAACGAAGCGAGGCAGCAGGGTGTCTCCGGCAATCACGAATACGGCGAAAGCGTCGTATGGGATCGAGTGCCGCAATCGCATCGCGACCGCGGAAAGGATTTCCTGCAAGTTCAACGCGCCGGCGTCACCGGCGGAGCTTAGCGAGCGAACCGGTGCTGCCCTTGGCGCAGTGACCGTGGGTACGGATTGAGATTCTGTGGCGGCAAACCCGCAGCAGGTGCGGCGCCACGCTCGACCTTCACGTCAGTGGAGAGTTTCGTGCGTTCCTCGGGTTCCTGAGACCGCGCCAGTTGCTCCAATTCTCTGTACCGGGCTTTGAGCCCGGCAACGACTCTGGGATCAAAGCTCTTGCCCGACTCCTGCTCCACTCGCGCCATAGCCTCGTCGAGAGGTAAAGCGCGCCGGTATTGGCGATCGGAGGCGAGAGCGTCCAGGCAATCCACGGCTGCCAGGATGCGAGCACCGATCGGAATATTTTCTCCGGAAAGTCCGTCCGGATACCCGCTGCCGTCCCATTTCTCGTGATGAGAACGGACAATGGGACTCACTGGATATGGGAAACGCACCTGCTGCAGAATCTCGGCGCCCACGATGGGATGAACTTTCATTTTGTCGAATTCTTCAGGAGTCAGTTTCCCCGGTTTCGAGATGATGTGCTCCGGAACTGCGAGCTTTCCGATGTCATGCAGCACCGATGCCGCTTTCAACGCCTCGGTTTCATCCTCGGACAGCCCTAAATCTTTCGCCAGTTCAAGCGCATAAACTCGGACCCGCTGAAGGTGGTCGCCCGTGGTGTGGTCCTTGGCTTCGATGGCCAGAGCCAAGGTTTCAATGGTGCGCATGTGGAGGGAGGCAATGTCCTGCAAGTGCCGCTTTTCGTCCTCCCAGCGGCCGAGGTACAAACGATAAGACCGGTAGATGGCGTACAGCGCGGGCAACAGCAGGAGCGACATCTCCCAGCCGGCAATGTGATTGACCAGCTGGATGACCCCGGCAATCGCCGCACCGATCAGGTAGTAAGGGAAAGGCCAGGCGTAACTCTCGCGCCACTTCTTGATGATTGGCTTTGCTTCCGCGAGCGCCACCACGGTTGCGACCGGAAGAGTGTTCAGCAAGAAGTAAACAATTGCCGCCAACAGGAGTCCGATTGCCGTTCTTCCATGCAGAAGACCGAAAACGGACCGGTAAACCCAGTACGCGGCCGTGATCGCAATCGCCACCTGCGCGAGGTTGAAAATAAAGTGAATGACGTGGAGTCGCCTGGTCGCCTTCCAGTAGCACTGCACGACGGCAGCGGCGATCCCAAACGCAAGAGTTTCCGAAAGCGTCATGCTGCAAACGCCGACCAGGACAAAGACGAAATTTACCGAGACCGTGCTTTCAAAACCGGGCAGAACTACTTTCAACGCGGATGCAATCGCGGTAAGAGCTAGATAGCAGACAAACTCCAACGTGTCGCTGGAGTGCCAGGGGTGCATCCCCAATACCAGACACGCCAGACCCGCAGCGCACACACACGCCACGAACGGCTTCGCTTTGTCGGGAACCTCCGCCATCCTTAGCCCGCGCGCGGGCTATCCCCTTCGCAGTCTGGTTTGATTGTTCTTTGGATGGGGCCTAAAAGGAAGAGAACTTTGGTAACCAGTGACTGTTGAAACCTGCCACAGCAGTGGACCCCCTGGCTGCGCCATTTTGTCTCCTCTAAGAGAGTCCTGCCCGCATCGCGCGACAATTTGTCTTTTGACTCCTCCAAACCGGGTGGGCCAAGGCCGTGTGAAATCAGGCCTTTATCGTGGCCTTCAGTGGTACGCCACGTGCAATGTTGCTGGTGGGGATGGACTATGAAGAAGTGTCTCGTGATTCTTGCGCTGCTGCTGGCTGTGCCCTTGGCGTCTCTAGCGGACGACTCGAAACTTTCTCCTGATTTGCGCGGCTACACCTCCAGCACGCCGGTACAGGTCATCGTGCAGTATGCGCCGGGCACCCAGGTCAGTTGCAGTGGACTGCTTGGCCTGGTGGATTGCCTGGTCAACGACATCGTGAAGCTGGGTGGCTCAATCCTGGGGCAGTTGCCCCTGATTAATGGCGTGGTCGCCTTACTCGATGGGCCTGGCATCGTGAACCTCTCCAACCAGTCGAATGTCCTGTACATCAGCCCCGATCGATCCCTGCAGCCTCTGGACAATAATGCGAATGGAGCGATCAATGGTCAGTTTGCCTGGCAATCGAATTACACCGGCTCCGGTATTGGAGTGGCGCTGATCGACAGCGGCGTGAACCAGCACCCGGACTTTTACAGTGGCTTTCTTCCGATTTCGCGAGTTGTGTACAACCAGTCTTTCGTGACCAGCGACTCAGGTGCGGATGACGACTATGGTCACGGAACTCACATCGCCGGACTGATCGCCGGTGACGGCTTGGCTTCAACCGGCCCCCTGTTCAGCCAAACGTTCAACGGAATCGCGCCGGGCGCCAAGATCGTTAACCTGCGTGTGCTTGATGCCAACGGCGCCGCGACTGACAGCGAAGTGATTGCCGCCATCAATCAGGCAATCTCAATGAAATCGAAGTACAACATCCGCGTCATGAACCTTTCGCTAGGCCGCGCTGTATACGAAAGCTACCAACTGGATCCGCTGTGTCAGGCAGTCGAGCAGGCCTGGAAAAAAGGAATCGTCGTAGTTGTCGCCGCCGGAAATTACGGCCGCTATCTGCCAACTTCCGGATACGCGACGGTCACCTCTCCGGGCAACGATCCTTACGTGATCACGGTGGGTGCGATGAAGCCCATGGGAACGCCCGACCGCGCCGATGACCTCATTGCCAGCTACAGTTCCAAAGGTCCGACGGTGATTGACCATATCGTCAAGCCGGATATCGTCGCGCCGGGCAATTTGCTGGTCTCCACCGAAACTCCGGGAACGACTCTTTACAACACCGAAACCAGCAATCTGGTTCCGTACAGTTATTACATGTATGGTGGGGGTTCTTCACCGTCGGCGTACTACTTCACGCTGAGCGGAACCAGCATGGCGACCGGTGTCGTGAGTGGAGCCGTTGCTGACCTGTTGCAAGCGCAGCCACGCCTCACGCCCGATCAAGTCAAGGCCCGGCTGATGAAGACGGCTTACAAGACGTTTCCACAGTCCAGCAGTGTGTATGATCCGACGACGGGAAACACCTACACCAGCCAATATGATGTATTCACCGTGGGCGCGGGTTACCTGGACATTGCGGCGGCCCTGGCGAGTACGGATCTGGCAAGTGGAACCGCGATGTCACCGACCGCAGTTTACAATGCCGCCACGAGCACGGTTTATCTCTCGAGTGATCCGTCTTCGGTATGGGGCACTTCCTCGAAGTGGTCCGGGCCTGCGGTGTGGGGCAGTTCGCAGTTTCTCTTCTCCAATTCGGTGATGTGGGGCGCATCCGGCCCGGGAGGCTCGTCCGTGATGTGGGGCGCCAACGGTTCAGGAGGCTCATCCGTCATGTGGGGCGCGAGCGGAATGTGGGGTTCGTCGGTCATGTGGGGTGCGAACAATGCTTCCGGCTTCTCGACGATATGGAGCAACAGCGTCATGTGGGGCGCCAGCGGGGCTTGGGGAAGCAGCGTGATGTGGGGCGCCGACGCCAAAGACGGCGAATGAAGTTCTGTGGATGTCCTCACCCGTTCTCAGCAGCTTAGTTCTGGCCCGCAGCCGCGGCGGCTTGCTCCCCGGCCGGAGCAATATCAGATAGCCGGCACGCTCTCGCTCTTCATCATCTCATTCAACGCCACGAGATCGCTGGAACGAATCTGGTTCCACTGGGCGATCAGCGGCGCCGCCCGCCCGCTTAGATCTTCAAATGCTGCGTACTGTTGCTGGGTGGGCGCCGCATCCGCGGCATCCACACTGAAGAACAAGCCGTGCAGTCGCTCGTCAATCAACACCGGGTAATTGAGACTGGCCTCGGAAGATTTGATCTTCACTTGCAGCAATTGCTCCTCTATGGGAGTCATTTTCTTATCCAATGCATTGGAGGCTGCGAGGATGGACTTGAATTGCGCATTCACGCCGAGCCGGCTCTGCAGGCCATGGAACTGCACCCGCAGGGTGCGAATTTCGTTTACCGTCTGGTGCAGTTCGCTGAGTTCGTCGCGCACTTTGAGATTCAAGTCAAATTGCTTTTGCAGATCGGCGAGAGAAACGCTAACTCGCGGATCAAGCTTCAGTTCCAGAGCAGCGGTCAGCGATTTTCCGTTGGCCGTGAGCCGGACCTGATAAGTACCCGGCAGTGCCATGGGCCCGCGATCGACGAACTCAGCATTCACTTCGCCGGGAAGCCTGCGCGGCGCTTCGTAACGCAGATCCCAATTGAATCGGTTCATACCTGCCTCGACCGGGACTTTCTCTTTCGGAGGTTCCAGGTCAGGCCACTCGGGCGGCGTCTCAGCCTCTTTTTTCTCAACGCTGGAATATTTTCGGACCACGGCACCCTTAGAGTCGAGAATCTCGAGCGTTACCTCATCCTTCGGGGCCGTCTTGAAGTAGTAGAAAATGAGCGCTCCGTTCGGCGGGTTCGGAGCAACTGGTTGGCGCCGCTCGAAAGCCTCGGGCCAGTGCAGGCGATACGTTGTGCGAGGATTGTAGAGGATGATGTCGTCATTGGCATGCGCGCTCAACTGGCGCAGCGGAGAGATGTCGTCAAGAATCCAGAATGCGCGGCCGTGCGTGGCCACCGCAAGATCATCGTCCTTGACAAGGAGGTCGTGAACAGGCGCCGTCGGCAGGTTCAGCTGCAACGACTGCCAATGAGCTCCGTCGTCGAACGACATGTAAATGCCGGTTTCGGTGCCGGCATAGAGCAGCCCTTTCTGTTTGGGGTCTTCTCGCACGGCATGGGCATAAGCGCCGTCGGGAATGCCGTTGGTGATCGTTGTCCAGGTTTGCCGTAGTCGGTGGTCTTGTAGAGGTAAGGCCGCAGGTCGTCCAGCTTGTGGGTATCCACGGCGGCGTACGCGGTTCCGGCATCGTGCGGCGAGGCATCGATCAGGCTGACCATGCTCCATTCCGGAAGGCCCTTGGGTGTGACGTTGCTCCAGTTCTTGCCGCCGTCGCGAGTGACGTGAATCAGGCCGTCGTCGGTGCCCGCCCAGATCAGATCCTTCTGCACGGGCGACTCCGCGATCGCGAAGATCGTGTCGTAAGTACTCGACGCTGCGTGTTGTCCTTGGTGATGGGGCCGCCGGAGGCTTTCCTGCTTGCTCTTGTCGTTGCGCGTGAGATCGGGACTGATGGCGGTCCAGCTCATGCCGCGGTCGGTGGTCTTGAAAACAACTTCCGCGGCGGTGTAGAGGACGTCGGGATCGTGCGGTGACATCAGCGATCGGCTCTGTCCAGCTTGAAGCGGTGCCTCAGATCGTTGGCGCCATGACCAGTACCATCAACCGGCCACACGGTAATGTCCTGCTCCTGTTCCGTACGCTTGTCGAAACGAGTGAGCGACGCCTTGCCGGACCGGCATAGACGATGTTGGCGTCGCGCGGATCAGGAGCAATGTATCCGCTTTCGCCACCGCCCACGTCATACCAGTGCTGCCGGCCGATGTACGCCGTCGTCGCTGCGGCTGGCGATGGCCACCGTGGAATTGTCCTGCTGCGCACCGTAGAGGTAATAGAGGAAACTGATTGTCGACGGCCACGTGGTAGAACTGCGCGGTGGGCTGATTGTATTGCGTGCGTCCAGGTCTTGCCGCCATCGACGGTGATGGTGGCTCCGCCGTCGTTGCCGTTGATCATGCGCTGGGGATTGGTGGGATCGATCCAGAGGCCGTGATGATCGCCGTGCGGCGCGGGCAGCAGGTTGAAGCTCTTGCCGCCATCGGTCGAGCGAAACAAGCCGGTGTTCAGCATGTAAACGGTATCGGCGCTTTTGGGGTCGGCGAAGATGTGGGTGAAGTACCAGGCGCGTTGGCGTAAGGCGCTGGTCGTCGTTGACTTTCGTCCATTTGTCGCCGCCATCGTCGGAGCGGTAGAGGCCGCCGTCTTCGGCCTCGATCAGCGCGTAAACGCGATTGGAATCGGCGCCGGAGACCGACACTCCGATCCGCCCCAGGATGCCCTTGGGCAGGCCGTTGCCCTCCAGGTGTTTCCAGGTAGTCGCCGCCATCGATGGAACTGTACAAGCCGCTGCCCGGCCCGCCGCTGGTAGAGGCTCCACGGCGTGCGTTGAACCTCGCTAAAGAGCGGCAAACAGCATGTTGGGATTGCGGGGTCGAAAGCGAGGTCGATGGCGCCGGTTTTTTCGTCTTTGTACAGCACTTTCTCCCAGGTCTTGCCGCCGTCGGTGGAGCGGAAGATGCCGCGCTCGGCAGTTCGGCCCGTAAGCGTGGCCCAGCGCCGCCACAAAGACGATGTCAGGATTGCGCGGATCCACCAATACCCTCGCGATGTGCCGGGTGTCTTTCAAGCCCGACGTTCTTCCAGCGTCTTCCCGCCATCCGTCGATTTGTACACGCCGTCGCCGTACGAGATATTGCCGCGAATGCAGGATTCGCCCGTGCCCACATAGATCACGTTGGTGATCGGATTCGGCCACCGCGATGGCGCCGATCGAGGCAAAGCGGCTGCTTGTCGGTAAGCGGTGTCCAGGTGATCGCCGCCATCGCTTGTACGCCAGACGCCCCCAGCCACTCCGCCAAAATAATACGTGTAGGGATCGCCCACCACGCCGGTAACCGCAAGCACGCGGCCGCCGCGGAAGGGACCGACCAGGCGCCACTTCATGCCCTTCATCAGATTGTCGCTGTATTGCTGCGCGGTGGCGAATGCGGTGAGAAGACTCAATAAAACTACCGTAGTAACGAACAAGACGCAGCCATGCCTGCGATTCATGCGAGCCATCCTCCTGGAAGGAAAAGGAAGAATATCTTACTACAGCGAAAGGCTTGTTTGTCGGCAGATGGCGAAAGGTTTCCGGCCAGCGCTGGAGTCTACCCGACCAAAGGTCCGCGAGACACAGGGCAACCTTCTTGGCGCTGCTCTGGGTGGTGACGATTCAAGCGCACTTCAGAAAAAAAAGCTCCCCTTTGAGAAGCCACCCAAAGCTCTCAAAGGGGAGAACAGAGGCAAACAGACGGAGGAGATAACCGTGTATCAGAGCCCAATTTCAGTAAAAGGCCACCAGGCTGTTAAGCACTGGCGGCCATACTCTCCCTCACTGTAATTATTAAGACGCAGAAGCCCGTGGATTTACTAACACCAGGTTTTCGATTCGCCAAAGCCCTGCGCAACAACTACTTACTCGGGGGCAGGTCGGTTCTGTTCTCCGCGAGTGACGTAGGAGAACAGTGATTTACTAACAACGGAACTGGAAAAATATATTTCTTGCTGGAAGCCTGAAATCGCAGGTTTCGGTGTATATAGAATGATGACGTTGTTACCCCGAGCACGCACGGCGGCACAACCCAGGCTAAGGTTCAACGATGGAGCAAGGGAATATCCTCAATCTGCCCCAGGTGTTTGGAGCAGAGCAGGCTGAAAACCAGCGCAAGAGCACGCGTTTGGAGGATCAGGTCGTAGAGTTGTATGCGACCATGCGCCCTCCTCTGCTCGGCTACGCTTATCACATAGTCGGCTCCACGGGTGAGGCCGAGGATCTGGTTCAGAGTGCATTCCCTCAAGTTGTTCGACCAGCTCAAGCGCAATGCCCAAATCCTGAATCTGCGCAGCTGGCTTTATCGCGTCGTTCACAACCTTGCCATTGATCACGGGCGCAGAAAGGGCATTCAGGACTTCACAAATACGGAGTGGCTCGCGCAACGCAATCTGACCGAACCCGTCCACTCAGCGGAAGACGATTTGATTCGGCGGCAGCGTATTGCCCTTTCGCTGAAAGGTCTGAACGAGCGTGAAAGGCAATGCCTGATGCTGCGGGCGGAAGGGTTGAGTTATGTGGAGATCGGGAATGTCCTTGGGATCAGCCAAAAGGCGGTCAGCGTATACCTGGCCCGCGGTCTCAGGAAGTTCGGAGGTGCGAGATGAATACGCCGGCCAAGCACCTCCTGATTCCGCCGCATCTGGGCGATGCACAAATCGTTGCCTATCTGGACGGAGAACTGACGCGCTGGGAAATGAATGCCGCCAAAGCTCATCTGGAGAGTTGCTGGAGTTGCCGCAGCCGGATGGGCGAGGTCCAGCACGATGTTGACGCCTTCCTTGACGCGCGCTCCGTCTTGTTGCCGGACGAGTCCGTTCTTGCGGACTCCCGAGTCGAGCAATTCCGCCAACGCTTAGCCCGATACGCCAGTGCTTCCGAAGCGATAACCGTTCCCTTCCACGAGCGCTTTGCCGAATGGCGCGCTCGCATTCGCAATTCTACCTTCGCTCTCCTGCAATACAGGAAGGCAGTGCTGGCCTCGGTGGTCGCCGTATGTCTGCTCGTAGTCATGTTCACTGACGTTTTAAATACCCGCGTTTCCGCGGACACAGTTCTCTTGCGAGCCGCGAGTTACGAAACCAGTCATGTTCCCCAGGCTGGCCATGTAACCCGGACTTCGGTCCGAGTGGATCGCATTGATCGAAGTACGAATATACCGGAACCGCTCGGCACCATTACTCTGGTGCGCGACTCCGCCAGTCCGGTTGTATACGTAAACGCAAATTCTTCCTCCGGTGAAATCGAGAATGTGGCGGTGAAGGACGTGGAACAGATCGCGCAGCCCCTGCTCCACGTGGTGTTCTCCGGCGACAATGCCGATCCCTCGCTGGTGCAATATCTGACCACGCAGCAGTGGATCCCCGACCTCTCGGTCGCCGAATTTCGCCGCTGGTTGAATCGCGTGGCAGCGGCGAGGCTTCGGCGCGCCGGCAGGATGGGACCTTCGAGCTGCACTATCCATTTGCTCCCGGCCATCCCTCGGGCATTGCGGAAACCCTGTTGCGCGTGGATGCGCGGGACTACGCTCCGACGGGACTCAGCATCTTTACCACCCGCAATGGCAGCAGTGAATACCGCTTCACGCGCACATCGTTTTCCTCTGAACTGCGCACGCCCGAGATGGCTCTGCTGTTGACGCCGACGACCTCCCCCAAGACTTCGGCAACTGCCGCCCGGGAGCCGCAGATCAGCCGGGCGATTCCTCTTTCCTACGCGAACTCCCACGCTACGGAGGGCGAAGTCCTCTTGGCCGAGACCCTGCACAGGCTGGACACTTGCCTGGGGGAAGAGATCAACCTTTTTCCCATGTCGGACGGCTCCCTCCTGGTCCAGGGTCTGGTGGACAACTCCGCTCGCCGCGATACGATTCGGCGGGCCCTGAAGTCTGTTTCTGGTCCCCTGCGCGTCGAGGTGTACGTACCGCGCGAACTCAAAAGCGGTTCGGAACTGTACAAGCCGCCCGATCAATCCCCGGAGGGACTCCCGGCGGCAAGCAGCCCCTCTCTCACCACGCTGGCCGATCTTTCTGGCGCCAGCATGCCGTTGCATGAAATGTTGTACCGGCACTTTCTCAAGTCCGAGGCTTCTCCGCAAGATACCGACAAGCAAGTGGCAGTGTTCTCCGATGAAATCGTGACTTTAGCCCGGCAAACCTTCCTGCATGCCTGGGCTTTGAAGCGGCTGGATCGGGAATTCTCACCCGAACGAACCTCTGGACTGCCCGCTTCCGTTTTGCAAAAGATTGAGCAGATGCGGCAGGATCACCGTCGCTGGATTTCGACCATCACTCGCCGCCAAGCCGAGATGCTCACTCCGATAGCCGGGCCGGACGTAACGTCGAACATAGCCCGAGTGGCGGATGCGCAGGATAGCGATACGTTACTGCGCCTGGCGCAGGAACAGAACGACCTAGTCCGCTCGCTCTTCACCACCTCCCAGCAAACGCCGCAACCGGCAACCAGCCTGACCCGTCTGATCGTGGTGCTGAAGCGCCTGGGTACCTGAACAAGCCACACTTCAAGAAGCTGTTCCGTTTCGCTGTGCTCCAGTCGGCCAGCACGAGCGGAATACGCGTCCGTGTTATGCTTCTTGCGTTTGTAGCGCGCCGTTGTCCTTCGTCCTCTCGGACAGCACATGAGCCTCAGGCCACAGAAAGTTTCGATCCCGGTGCAAGCAGTGTTTGTCCTTCTCGCCTGTCTTGCACTCTCGCGGTTCGCATACGCTCAACGCGCGACCCTGCTGGGGACGATTGTCGATCCGAATGGCGCGGTGGTACCGGGCGTCAAGGTCACCTTGCTGAACTTGGACCAGGGGCTGAAGCGCGAGGTCTTGACCACTGAAAATGGCTATTTCGCCGTCCCTTTGCTGCAGCCCGGCAGCTACCTGGTCACGGCACAGAAGGACGGCTTTGCGGTGTCGGAAATCAAAGACGTGATTCTCCACGTAGGGGATGTGCGGGGTCTGAACATCAAACTGCAGATCGGGGCTCCTCCGGTTGAAGTTCGCGTGTCCGAGAAATCGCAGGATGTCGAGACCATCAGCCCGAGCCTGGGTCAGGTTGTAACCGGAGAGGTGGTTCGAAATGCGCCCCTCAACGGCCGCAACGTCCTCGATCTGGCTCTTCTCCAACCCGGAGTGACGGAAACGGACCCTGACTCCAGCGGCGCGGGGACGTTCAGCGTTGCCGGCAACCGGGATGACTCGGTCCACTACCTGCTGGATGGCGGACTCGACAATGATTTGATCGACAACCGGGTGGTGTTCAGCCCTAACCCTGACACCATCGCCGAATTCCGCATTCTGACCAGCAGCTACCCAGCGGAGTACGGTCGTAACGCCGGCGGAGTCGTCAGCATGATCACCCGCTCAGGCACCAACCAGTTTCACGGCAGTCTGTTTGACTTCCTGCGCAACACTGACCTGGACGCAAACAGTTTCTTCAATAAAAACAACGGGCTTCCGCGGGACGATCTGAAACGCAATCAGTTCGGCGGTACCCTGGGTGGCCCGCTCTCAATGCCTAACCTGATCGACGGCAAAGATCGCTTCTTTTTCTTCGTCGGCTACCAGGGAGAGCGGCAGGTCCAGGATCTTTCCGTCCACAATATTGCGACCTTCACGCCAGCCGAACTGAACGGGGATTTCTCTCATGCGGATGGTGGCAGTCCCGATCCGAATGTAAAGGCGTTTCTGCAGACTTATGATTTCTTTCAGCCTGACAAAAGCCTGGCCGCGCAGGCCATCATTGATCCCAGTCGCATCAACAGCGTCGCTCAGAATTACATCCGGGCAGGCCTCATTCCCACCTCACCCACTGGTCTGCTGAGTTGGCAAGGACGCTCAACGCTCGCCTATGACGAATTGACCGCGAAATGCGACTTCGACATTAATGCCAGAAACAAACTGGCCGTCACTTTTGGCTGGGACCGTCAAGACGGCCTCACCCCGCTCAGCAATCCCACAGGTTTCGGGGCAGACGTTCCGGGCTTTCCCGAAAGCTCGGATTTTCGGGATTACTTTGCGAACTTCTCTTATACGCGGTTTTTCTCGTCAAACTTGCTGAATGAACTTCGGGTGAATTTCTTGCGCAGTCATAACACCTCGTTGAACCCAACTGCGCAGTTGCCCAAGCCGGCCGATCTCGGCATCGGAGTCACCCCGGACCTTGCCACCGGCCCTACCAACCTCGCGTTCGATTCCGGCTTGGAAATCGGCTTCAACACGCTGGGGCCACAACGGTTTACGGAGAACACTTATACGTACTCCGACACGCTGAACTGGGTTCGGGGAAAACACGACTTCAAGTTCGGCGGTGGTTTTTCGGCCTTTCAGAACAACACGTTTTTTGCATTCACGACGGACGGCCAGTTTCAATTTCTCGGTCAGGGCGGAATTGGCTCTCAGAATTCGTTCGCGGACTTCCTGCTTGGGATCCCGTTGCAGTATACCCAATCTTCAGCCGCTCCCTCCAATATAAGGACCAAGTTTACTTATGGCTTTGCACAGGACGAGTGGCGGCTGCGCAACAACCTGGTGTTGAGTCTGGGCCTTCGCTATGAATACAGCACGCCCAAGATGGACACGGAGGGACGAACCTTCTCGATTATTCCGGGCCAACAATCCAGCGTGTTTATTCACGCCCCGGTCGGCATGGTTTTTCCGGGTGACCCCGGGGCCCCACGAGGAGTTAACTTTCCGAACAGGAACAATTGGGCGCCGCGGGTAGGATTTGCTTGGGATCCGCGCGGGGACGGAAAGACGAGCCTGCGCGGGGCTTTTGGCGTTTTTTACGACATTCTGAAAGGTGAGGACAATTTACAGTTCAACGGGCAACCGCCTTTCTATGCGAGCGCCGGTTTTGCCTTTTCGCCCTTGAGTCAGAATCCGACGTCCGAAGTGACTTACATGCCGCAGCCATTTGCCTCCGTGGGAGCGGAGAATCCGTTCCCGTCGCAGCTGCAGCCCCCGAATCTGGACTTTGCAGCCGCCGGCTACTTACCGGTTGGGGCTTCCAGCAGTGTGTTTGTGGTCGATCCCCACCTCCGAACACCTTATACCTATCAGTATCATCTGGCGCTGCAGCGGGAATTAGCCCGGCGCACGGTCTTTGAGGCCGGTTACGTCGGCAGCAGTTCGCACGGCCTCACGGCGCTGACGGATATCAATCCCTTCGTGCTCGGGACCTACAACCGCGTTCTCAATCTGACGGCCGGAAACCAGACGTGCGATTCTACCGATCCGTTTCAGTGCAGCTTTGCCAGTCTCGAGGAATTCAAGAACGTAACCACGGCCAGCTATAACGGCTTGGTGCTCAGCCTGCAGAAGCAATTTTCCGGGAACGGGATCTTCGGGAGATCCTACTTCACCCTGGCATATACCTATGCCCACAATATTGATAACGCATCCGGATTTCAAAACCGTAACAACATTGTGCCTTACTACCAGCCGGGGCTATTTCGCGCCTCCGCCGATATGGACATTCGTCAGCGGATCGTGTTTAGCGGAGGCTGGGAGCTTCCGTTTGAGAAAGCTTGGAGTTCAGCGCCAAGGCTTTTGACTCGCGGCTGGCACGTTTTTCCGATTTTGAGTTGGCGAACCGGCTTTCCCCTAGACATATTCGCCAACCTTCCCAGCGCCTTCGACTTCACCAGTCCCGGCCCTTCAGCCGCAGGAGACGCAGGCCTGGTGCGCACCAACCTGATCGCACCCATCCATGTTCTTGACCCGCACACCCCTCAGACCATCGGTGGCCAAAGTGGTTACTACTGGTTTGATCCCAGCAGCTTTAGCAACGCGGGGTTCCCGAGTGACAGTCAGGCGGTGAGCAACCCTGCGGTTCGCACCTACGGGACACTCCCACGAAATTATTTCCGCGGTCCGGGACGGTTCAATCTCGACCTCGCATTTTCGAAAACCATACCTCTCACGGACCGCTTTCAGTTGGAGACTCGCGCCGATTTTTTCAACCTCCCCAATAGCACGCAGTTCCAAAACCCGGATACGAACATCAGCAGCCCAACCACCTTCGGCCAAGTGCTCAATACCTACGATCCCCGGATCATTCAACTCGCGCTGCGACTATCCTTTTAACCCTCGCCGCGGCTGTTTTTGCGTCGCCCGCGAGCCGGCTGGTAGCATCGGTAGCGAACGACCGGTTCACACGAACCAACTGCGCCACTTCGCACTCATGAACTTCAACCCATCGAACTATTGGCTGCATACAGTCGAAATGCCGACGCCCACTCCGGGCGACTTGCCGGAACGCGTGGACGTGGCCATCGTTGGCGCGGGGTACACGGGACTCTCGGCGGCTCGAACCCTGGCTAAACGCGGAGTCAAGGTTGCCGTTCTCGAAGCCAACACCATCGGATGGGGCGCCAGTTGCCGCAATGGTGGCATGGTCCTCACAGGCATGAAACTGGGCGTGGACACGCTTGCGGACCGCTATGGCATGGAGGCTGCCAAGCGCATGTATGCCGCTTCCCTGGCTTCAATCGATCTGGTCGAGCAGATCGTTGGCGAGGAGAAGATCGAGTGCGACTTCTCGCGCTGCGGTCACCTCGAAGTCGCCTGTAAGCAGTCGCACTTCGACACCTATGCACGTTCGGTTGAAGTCATCGCCCGGGAGTTCAGCCATCAGCTTCGCATCCTTCCAAAAAATGACCTTCACAGCGAAATCGGGTCTGACATCTATTATGGCGGCATGGTCGATGAGGTCAGCGCCGGACTGAACCCGGCACGCTACGTCTGCGGACTCGGTCGTGCCGCGATGGTTGCAGGGACCTGCATTTACGAAAGCGCGCGGGTGGAGCAAATCGATCGCAGATCACACAACGGCAACTTGGGTTTCCAGCTTGTCACTTTGCGTGGCCGTCTCTTCGCGACCGAAATATTTATCGCCACCAGCGGCTACACCTCGAAGGCGACGCCGACCCTGCAGAAGAAAATAATTCCCATCGGATCCTTCATCATCGCTACGGAGCAGTTGCCGGAAGCACTGGCCCATGAACTGAGCCCGCGCAATCGCATGATTTTCGACTCCAAGCACTACCTCTATTATTACCGGCTCACGCCTGACCACCGCATGCTGTTCGGCGGGCGCGCCGCGTTCTTCCCGGAGACCGGAAACACCATCCGGCGCAGCGCCGAGATCCTGCGACGCGGGATGATCAGAGTCTTCCCACAATTGCGCGACGCTAAAGTGGAATACGCCTGGGGTGGAACGCTGGATTTCTGCTTTGACACCATGCCCCACGCCGGCCGCGTGGATGGCATGTACTACGCTGTGGGATACGCTGGACATGGCGTGGCCATGGCCACGTATCTTGGCACAAAAATCGCGGAACAGATTATTGGTGGCCCGGACGAGAACCCCTACGCGGATGTTCCCTTCCCCGGCGCTCCGCTTGGCCTGTACAACGGAAAGCCGTGGTTCCTGCCCTTCGCCGGCGCCTACTACAAGGTGCTCGATTGGATCAGCTGACGACCGTCCTCTTTGTGAGCCTTTTTATAAGCCTTCTGCTCGGCGTCTGAAAAAGAAGTAAGCGACGGGGCCAAGCAGGAGCGCAACCGGCCCCCACTTCAGGGCAAACTGGTCGCTGGCCAGTAGCGCAACTCCGCTCATCACTAGCGGAGCAACGACTGCGTAAGCCAGTCCCTTATCTCCCCACGGAATTCGGAAGGCACGCTCCAGGTCCGGTCGCTTGCGGCGCAGTTGCCACGCGGACAGAACGGTCAGGACAGAGGTTGCAATCCTCAGCCAGATGTAGACAGAAATGAGCTGGGTAAGACTGTTCCAAGCCAGCAGGCAATAGATCGCTGCCGAGATTAGAATCGCCAGCCAGGGGGTGCCGAACCTGGGATGCCGCCTGGTCAGAACCGGCGACATATATCCATCTTCGGCCATGGCAAAAGGCATGCGCGTCGAGGTGAGCACCGTGCTGTTCAGAATGGAAAGATTGGTGATCGCCGCGGCCATGGTCATGGCGAAACCCAGCCCAGGCCCGCCAATCAACTGAGCGGCATCGGAGAAGTAATGCGTGTGCCATTCCTGCCAGTTCCCCAGCGCCGCCAATGCGCACGCGGTTGGCACAAAATAGGTCGCAATGGAAAACGGCACCACCCAAGCCAGCGCGCGCGGATAATTTTTCTGTGGCTCCTCCACCTCCTCCGCGACGGTGGAAAGCTGCTCGTAACCTGAGTACAACCACAACCCCAGCGCGAGCCCCACCCCGAAAACCTGGAAGACGGGCTTATGCGGCGGCAGCAAGGGAACGAACGGATTGTGATGCCAGAGCCTCACGCTCATGACGCACATGGCAGCAACCGGGAAAAGAACCAGGGTCTCCAGCACGGTCGCGACCCTTCCGACCATTTTGATGCCGCGCACATTGACGTACGCAATCACCGCGACGAACGAGACTGCAACCAGGTAGTGCTTCCATCCTGTGATTTGCGGAAACAGGAAGCTGATGTAGTCGGTGAACAAGACCGCGTACGTAGCGCCCAGCAAGAAAGATGCGCACCAGTTCCACCAGCCAGCGAGAAATCCCCAGAAATCTCCGAAGGCCGCGCGGGTCCAACGATAAAATCCGCCTTCCACGGGCATGGCCGCGGTCAGTTCGGCGGCCACGAGCGAAATCGGAATACACCAGAAGAACGGCAGAACCAGATGGTAGATCAGCGTCATACCTGGGCCTGAGGTCGTCACCTGGTCTTCCAGCCCGAAGGGTCCCGCAGTGGTGTAGGAATACATCACGAACACCAGCGAGACCAGGCCCGCCTTAGTCACTGCGGACGCTACGTTTCCCCGCCCACCGCTGGCGGCGTTCATTGTCTCCGCCCCTCCGCGTCCCTTCCCGCTACCCATATCCAATCGCTCATCAGAAACAACCCGCCTCGAATTCAGCAACGAGACTACACGAATCGCTACCATAGTGCAGGGGGGCCAAGCTTCTATGAATGCTTCTTGAAGGCGGATCACTGTGAACGGCGGGATTGCCGGTTTTACCCACACGTCGTGGAAGGAGTTCGCATGACGCTTGAGAGGTTGCGTCTCAACCGGCGGCAGCAGGTCTGTATTCTTCGATCTGGGTCACCGGATGTTTGCACTCCACTGCGACGGCAAAGCCCGCGGCCGATCCCTTGGCTTCGACCCGCACCACCTTACCCTCGCCCCTTAACTGAATCGGGCGGATCACCGGCCCTCCCCGGACGGTCATCACAAAGCTCACCAGACTGTGTGGCGGAATCAGCGAGGCGGTTTCGAGCAAAAGACCGCCGAGACTTATGTTGTTGCTGACAGCGTCGAGCTCGGCGACTGAGGCGCCAGAACGGAATTTCACATGGACTGGGTATCGCAGGCTGAAACGTCGGAACTTGCGTTCCCGCGGATAGGGCGGGCTCCCGATCTCGTTGAGTTTGACCATGACCCGGTTCCTCTTATGAACTCGAGCCCGATCCTATAGGCGCTCTGAACGCCTCGAAAGAGCCCAGAAGGGCCTGTCCAGGAGGACAGTTCCGGTCGCGGCTTTCGCTCGATTCCGCCGAACCTGGTGTGAAACTCGACAGCTGATTCCGGGCCGTCCGCCCTTTCCCAGCACGTCCTTCCGCGACCTACCCGCTGGTCGCACCCGAGTGCAGACTATTCCTTCAGTCCCCAGATAGGGGGATAGATAAATCACGGGTCTCATATATGAAAATTGTTGGCGGTCGTTGGAACGCTGTTCTTGTTCTCCTGGCCCTGGGGACCCTGCTGGGATGTCAGGGTATCAGCACGGGCAACTCCTCCAATCAACAGAGCCAAGGGGGCCAGATCACGGTCACGCCGGCAAGGGTCAATTTCGGCAAAGTGCAAGTCGGAAACTACCAGACCCAGCCACTGACGATGACCAACTCCGGCGGGTCCAGCCTCACCGTCACTCAGGTAACTGCTACCGGAGCAGGATTCAGCGTCAACGGATTAAGCTTGCCGCTGACTCTGGCGGCAGGTCAGAACCAGCCCTTCAGCGTCGTCTTTACACCGAAGTCGGCGGGCAGCGCCAACGGGAACGTAGCGATCGTCAACACGGCTTCAACTTTGCCAGTCAATGTAATTCTCTCAGGCAACGGACTTGGCCCCGGCGTCCTGGCGGCAAGTCCTTCAAGCCTTGATTTTGGCAGCGTGCAGGTCGGCAGCAATCAACCGCTGGCTGAAACTCTGACCAATACTGGCGGTTCTACAATCACGGTCACGCAGGCAACGGTTACTGGAACAGGCTTCAGCATAAGCGGCCTGACCTTGCCGTTAACGTTGCCCGCGGGCCAAAACCAACCGTTCACGGTCACCTTTACTCCGCAGTCGGCCGGAAACAGCAACGGAAATCTGGCGCTCATCAGCAACGGTTCCAATCCCACGGTCAATGTCCCTCTCACCGGAAATGGACTTACAGCCGGAGCGCTTACAGCAAATCCCGCGAGCCTCAACTTTGGCAGTGTCCAGGTCGGCAATTATCAGACGCTCAACGAGACTCTGACCAATTCCAGCGGAACCTCCAGCGTGACCATTTCCCAAGCGGCCGTATCCGGGACAGGCTTCAGCATGAGTGGCTTGACACCTCCGGTGGTCCTGACGCCCGGGCAACATTACACCTTCAACGTCACCTTTACCCCGCCATCCGCCGGAAACGACAGCGGCAGTGTCACCATTACGTCGGATGCCTCGAACCCGAACCTGACCATACCGCTGGCGGGCACAGGCACAAGCGCGCCCGTGGGCCAGTTGAGCGTGAATCCCACGGCGTTTAACTTCGGCAATGTCACGGTAGGATCCTACGCGTCGCTTCCTGGAACGCTCAGTGCTACGAATGCCAGCGTGACCGTCACCTCCGGTACGGTGACCAATTCGGCATTTTCTCTCAGCGGATTGTCGTTCCCGGTCACCATCCAAGCCGGAAACAATGTGCAGTTCACAATGACGTTCACCCCGCAAGGGAGCGGACAGGCCTCAGGCAGCATTTCCTTCGCCAGCAATGCCGGGAATTCACCCACGGTCGCAACGCTGACCGGCACCGGCGTTTCGTCATCGCATACGGTGAGCCTCTCCTGGACTGCCAGCACCTCACAGAACATCAAGGGCTATAACATCTATAGGGGAACGGTTTCGGGCGGGCCCTACGGGAAGATCAATTCGGCCCTGGATGCAAATACAAACTACACCGACGGTAGTGTCGTTAACGGGAAGACCTACTACTACGTGACAACGGCGGTGGATTCGAATAACCAGGAGAGCACTTACTCCAACGAAGCCCAGGCCGTGATTCCGAAGAACTAGGCTTGCGCTCGATGACGGGCTTCTCTGCTCTTATCGGGACGGATCTTCTTACATCCGATCAAGGTTCAATTGCCGTGATGTGTTCACTCCTTAATCGCATCTGTGGGCTCTAGGACTACGGCCGCGGCAAATGTCCCCTTTCCGATGTCCTGTTGGCCAGGCTTGAAGAACGGGGAAAACTGTAAATCGCATAGATCGTCTTTCCTGACTCAGGATGTACCAACGGCACCTTCTTTCTTCACGCCAAAGCCTTCACAATCGGTGCTATTATGCGACTCCCCCTCGCAATCGCTAGAGCTCTTTTTTCTCTTGCCGTCACCTTCACAGTTTTACTGACGGCGCACTCCGCGACGGCAAGAGCCATAGCCAAAGTTCAGTTGGCCGAGGTTCCGACAAATCTGCGCTTGGGTGACGTTGCTGTCGGTCAGGCAAAGACAGGTTTGGTCACGGTGACCAACCCCGGCGGCGCGAGCCTCACGGTTTCTCAAACGAGGCATCCGGCCTATAGGATCTACATCGCTTCAAGTACTCCGTATGAGGTTCCGATCATCCCGCTGACGGACAGCGGAGACGATGCCGCCGAGTTGGCAGTTACGCCTGCGACCATGAACTTCGGTAATGTGAGCCCAGGGTCGTCCGCCCTTCAAAGTGGAACGCTCAGCGCGACCAATTCCGCGGTCACGATTTTCTCTGTAACCAGCAGCGATTCAGAATTCATCGTGAGCGGGCTATCGCTTCCGATGACGATTCCAGCCGGCCAGAACGTACCATTCACCGTGACGTTTGTGCCGCAAAGCAGCAGTACTGTGTCCGCTACTCTTAGTTTTGCCAGCGACGCATCGAACTCCCCGGCGATCGAGTACGTTTCCGCCTCATCGGTACCGCCGCACAGCGTGGATCTTTCCTGGAATGCCAGCACTTCTCAAAATGTAATTGGCTACAATGTTTATCGCAGCGAGGTTTCGGGTGGTCCGTACAACAAATTCAATCCCACCCTCGACCCTGACCTCACCTATACCGACAATTTCGTTTCGAGCGGAAACACCTACTACTACGTGGCCACCGCGGTCGATTCGAATAACCAAGAAAGCACCTACTCGAATGAGGTTCAAGCCATCATTCCGTGAGCTGGTGGATTCGGTGAGTTCTCCGCTCAGTCCTTAGATCCCTCGGTGTCATGCTCTCCCTGATGTCCGCGAGCTGAAGCCAACAAGCGTTGGGCCCGGAATTCCACCCGTCGTCAACCGGAGGTTGGAGAAAACCCTTGCGCAGTCTGCAAAAGACTGCATACCCGCGGGTAATGTACAACATTCAGCTAATTCCATAAGTTATTGAATTTGCAACACGTAAACCATACCTGCGGACCCTTGGGACTGGGCCGGGCAATTGCGGTATATCGCTTGGCGCCGACAGTCGGCGGCAACTCGATAGGTTTATGTGCGCAACCTGGTCCTATGCGATGTTTGGGCGAAAGGCGAGAAGCCTGGCTATTTTCGCAGTTCTGGGTGGTACAGCTTTTGCTCAAGAGGCATCCGTGGTGAGGGTGACTTCCAATTCGGCGGAGCCTTCGCCATTCGTTCACACGGCTGTGCCAGACGCGCCCAGCCCACATAAGTTCTGGGACAAGGAAAATCGCTTTCTGTTTGTGACGGTTGCCGCTTTAAGCGCCGCCGATTTCGCCGCCACCCATGCCAATCTGCAAAACGGCGGAAGAGAACTGAATCCCGTGACCCGGATTTTTAGCCGGACCACGGCGGGCCTCGCGTTTAATTTTGTGGGCGAGGCCGGCAGCGTGATCGGGCTGAGTTACTTTTTCCACAGAACCGGGCACCACAAACTTGAGCGGATCACCTCCATGCTGGATGTTGGCGTTTCCTCATTCGCCGTGTCCTATGACCTCACTCACCGATAAGGTCATGAGCGCCTTCCGTTTGCGTCGGGGTGCGGTGCCATGCCCGTCAGTTGCAAGCCCATTCCGATTTTTCTCGCGGTAGTTACCAAAGTGTGGGATAGAATCCGCTGAGCGGTCATGCCTTTCCGGCCTCTGGACCGATTCCAAGTTCTACTTTGATAATCAACGCATGCGGGGAAAGATCTCATTCCGTCTGCGCTATCCAGCCTGCCTAGTGGCTGCTCTCAGTCTCCTCATGCTGGCTGGCTGCGTCGGTGCGTCATCGAGTAATTCTCAAACCTCGGGAAATGGCACGGGTGCAGGTCAACTTGCCGTATCTCCGACCACCATGAATTTTGGCAACGTGGCCGTCGGCAACAACAAGTCCCTGGGCGGGAACTTGACGGCGAACTCTTCCGACATTACCGTGTCGTCCGCTGCCTGGAAGGGAGACGGCTACTCCGTCAGTGGGATTACCTTCCCAGTTACAGTTCCTGGCAGGGCAAAGCGTTCCCTTTACCGTCAACTTCGTACCGCAGACCTCGGGCAATGCGGCTGGCAGCGTCACGTTTGATAGTAATGCCACCAACTCACCGGCCACAGAAAACCTGACCGGGGCAGGAACACAATCTGGCGGTCACAGCGTGGCGCTTTCCTGGAATGCGAGCACGTCACAAGTAGTGGGATACAACGTCTATCGCGGTGTCGCGTCGGGCGGACCGTACTCGAAAATCAACTCGGCTGTCGAGGCAAACACTACCTACACGGACAGCGCGGTTCAGTCCGGACAGACCTACTACTACGTGACCACCGCCGTCGATTCTGTAGGGACGGAAAGCTCCTATTCCAACCAGGCACAGGCTGCGATTCCCTAAAGACCTACTCTGCTCCTGTTGGTAAGCTAGATTAGACTTCCCGCCCGGACTGTATCCACCTCAAAGAGACGTAAGTTACATTGGAATGAATATTATGCAGGCTAGTGTTCTAGTTGCACGGAATACGTGTTTCCTAGAGCGTCGCCAATGCCGAGCGTAACCCTGGCCTATCGCATCCTAACTTTTTCAGCGCTTAGCCCTTCTTGCATTATTTCCGATTCGAGATTTTTCGCGATGTGCCCAGCCGGCGAGGCTCGTAACCGCCGCATGGAGTTCGCACCTTTGCGCGGAGGAAGAGGGCGGTATTTTCTTGTCCGCAACTCGGGATGCGGCGACCTTCGCCTCTCCTAGTCGAATACCTCAGCCTCCCGAAAGGGTGTACCAAGTCGGTCCTTGGCAGAAATTATGGGCTCGCCGCCAAGTTCCCATCGGATGTTGACATCAGGATCGTTCCACGCCAGGGTGCGCTCGAACTCCGGACGATAGAAGTCTGTCGCCTTATACAGTACGTGGGCGTCTGCAAGTACACAGAAGCCATGCGCCAGTCCGGGTGGAATCCAGAAGATCTTCTTGTTCTCGGCCGACAGAGTAGCGCCCCACCACTTGCCAAAGGCCGGAGAACCTCGCCGCAAGTCCACCGCCACGTCGAAAATCTCACCCGAGGTCACGCGGATCAGTTTCCCCTGGGGATGCCGGACCTGATAGTGCAGGCCGCGCAAGACGTTCTTTACAGAAAACGAATGATTGTCCTGCACAAACCGCTCCCGGATCCCGAGATCGGCCATCACTCGTTCGTTATAGCTTTCCAGAAAGAATCCCCGGGCATCGCCAAACACCTTAGGTTCCAGGATCAGAACACCGGGCAGTGAAGTTTCGTGGGCCTTCATGAGAGAGAACTGTTTGAGTGTACAGGAATTCCGGGTGAAATACGCTTGGGCGCGGCGCTGTGGGGCATGGCCTCCAACCACCATTAAACCAAAGTAACCATTACCGCGCAGCTTCCGGTCACCGGGCCGCCGCCCTCTGGTTATCATTCCAAGGATTAGACTTCATGCGCCGACACCCCCAGATTTCCGCACTCTTAACTGCCATGGCAGTTTTCGGCGCGGTCGTCCATCTAAAGGCCGAGCCGAATGCGCTGCCGCTCCCTGATCACCCGCGTTACGCCATCGAACATTTCGGCGAGCGTTTCGGGCTGGGATCGGCCACGGTCACGTCTCTGGCGCAGGATGCCCAAGGGTTCCTGTGGATCGGCACTCAGACGGGAGTGCAGCGTTATGACGGCGCCGTGGTGAAACGCTTTGGACGCGAAGAAGGCCTGCCCGGGGAAGTCGTAACCCTGGTGCTGGCCGCACCAGATGGTCACATCTGGGTGCGTACCAGAAAGGGCATTTCCCGCTTCGATCACGAGAGATTTTCGACCGTATACTCGGCTGACAAAGCCGAACCCCTCCGCGATGTGTATCAGTCTTTTGCGGTAGATGCTTCTGGCACCTTATATGTTTCCACACAAGGCGGACTCTTACGCGTGGGACGCAGCCGCCTGGAATCAAACTTCGAGTCCCCCGTTGTGTTTCCAAACCTGGTTGACGCGATAGTGTGCGCGCCCGATGGAACGCTCTGGTTCGCGTCAGGAGAGAGTATCGGATCCATCTCTGGCGGCTCGACAAAACCAGATGTTCCGAGCCCCCTGCCTCTGAGAGATGACCGCGTCATGGCGCTGTTGCCCACTGGCGACCACCGACTGTGGATCCGTACCAGTCGGCAGATCGGGCTGCTTGACACGCGCAAGCCGGGGTCTCTCCCCACCTGGTTCGGCGAAGACCTGCCTGGCGCCAACGCGATCGGAGGACCCAATCTCGACCGCTTGGGTAATCTGCTCCTTCCTACTTCGAAGGGACTCTACCAACGGGTGGGCAACAGTTGGAAAACGATTGACCACAGGAGTGGATTGACCAGTAGCGCCGTAACTGCTGTGCTTGAAGATCGTGAGGGAGAGGTCTGGATTGGCACCGCGGGCGCCGGTTTGGACCATTGGCCGGGCTCGAAGCAGTGGTCAGGGTGGACGGATGCGGAAGGATTATCCGATGCGCTGGTGCTCGGGGTGGTTCGCGACCAGCGCGCACGCTTGTGGGTCGCAACCAATTCCGCTCTGACTTTGTGGGATCCGGAAAAACGCCAGTGGAAGAATTGGACCGGCGATGGACTCGCCGGTGCAGGGGCTCGTCAAGTCTTGCTTGCCTCCGATGGCGCAATTTGGGCGTTGTTTCCCAGCAAGGGTTTATTTCGGTTTGACGCTTACTTTCCCAACCCTCATGCCCAGCGCGCACCCATCCCTACGGCTCAGCTCCCGCGTGTGGTTTCGGTTGCTCCCACTGGGTTGATTTGGGCCGATGGCACTCGCACTTTGCACACGATCGCATACAAGGGCGGGCATTTTATTGCGCAGGAAGAACAAGTCCCGGAGAGCATCGGCAGCGCCGAGCACGTTTCCGTTTCACCGCACAGTGTGCTCTGGGCTGCGGGCCCGAAAGGTCTGTCGCGGCGCGTGAACATGACATGGGAGCATTTGAACGTAGAGAAAGCGATGCTCTCCACACACATCGCCAATCTACGAGCGGTTCGGGACAACGAAGTGTGGGTCGGATACCCGGACGAGGGAGCCATAACCGGGGTCCGCGTTGCTTCCGACAGTCGGCCGATAATCAACCATTTTCCCAAAGGAGTTTGTAGTCTGGGAAGCGACGCCAGGCAAAACGTGTGGCTTGAAATGGAAGAAGGCGCTGGGGTCGTCTCGCCGGAGGGCATGCTGACCACGTTCACGCAGCGTGATGGTCTGCTATGGAATGACCTGAACTGTGATGCCTTGTGGCAAGAATCCGACGGCACCCTCCTCATCGGCACCAGCAAGGGGCTAGCGAGATACGATCCCAAGGAACAGCCGCAGGAGCTTCCGCAACCGACCACCGTACTTACGTCCGCCATCTTTGGAAAATCTGACCGGCTGGAAGACCTGGACCCTCAAGTCGAGTACGACGATCGTACCTTCCAGGCGCATTTCGCAGCTCCTATCTTCCGTGATCCCGATCACGTTTCCTGCCGGTATCGCCTCCGCGGATTGGAAACGGAATATACCGAAACGACATTGCGAGAGGTACGCTATCCATCCCTTCCCTCCGGCAGCTACTCTTTTGAGGTGAGCTGCGGCTCGGCTACGCTGGGGTGGAGTGAGGCGGCAGAGTATTCCTTCGAGATTCACCCGCCTTGGTGGCAAAGCTGGTGGGCAAACTTGGGTGCTACGGTTCTGCTGGCGGTGGCCATCTTCGGGATCATCCGATACCGCACTCAACGGGAGCGTCTGGAGCGGGAGCGCCTGGAAATTGCGGTCGGCGAGCGTAGTGCGGAACTGGCGGCGGCCAATCGTGAATTGCAGGAAGCTTGCCTCCGGGACTCTCTAACTGGAGTCCGCAATCGCCGCTTCCTGGAGACCACCATTACCGCTGATGCCAGCCAAGCGCTTCGTGCTTACCGCACCAACTCATCCAGCTACAGCCACGATCACCGGGACCTGATTTTCTTTTTGATCGACGTCGACCATTTTAAGGAAGTGAACGATCGCCATGGCCATCACGCCGGAGATCGCCTGCTGGTTCAGATTTCCGAGCGCCTGAGCCAGATCGTGCGAGATTCCGATTTCCTGATTCGTTGGGGCGGCGAGGAATTTCTCGTGGTATGCCGCTCCGCCGAGCGCGTGGACGCGCCTCGAATGGCAGAACGCATTCTCGCTGCTGTAGGCTCGATGCCATTCGATCTGGGAGGCGGCTGCATTCTCCGCAAAACCTGCTCAGTGGGATGGGCTCCTTTTCCCTGGCCGCCGTTGTCGCAGGCCCGGGTTTCCGTGGATGAGGTGCTGAGATTGGCGGACCACGGACTCTACCTTTCGAAACAACGCGGAAGGAATCAGGCCACCGGAGTTTTGCCGCGGGGAAATCTGGCACTCGCGCCCGGCCGTTACAACAGGTTTGAGCAGTTACTGACGGGTGGCCTGATTGAGGAATCATGGACACCAGGGCCCGTCTTTGACGACGAAATTAAAACCCCTATAGGCTCTTGAGTAGAAAACTTCCCGCGAGACTGGACAACGCGACTACGCCGAACGCATGGTTTTCGCGAGATCTTGAGAGAAAACTGATGAAGCGAGTTCGTGTAGGCATCGCTGGCTTCGGAACTGTCGGCCGCGCAACTGCGGATATCATTGCCATGCATGCCGACCTGATCGCGCAACGCAGTGGCGTCCGGCTTGAAGTCGCCGCGGTGTGCCGGCGCTCTGGTGTGAAGACAGAAGACATTCCCTCCGGCGCGCGAGCGGTCTCCGATTGGAAGCAATTGGTCGCGGCCGCCGACGTGGACGTTGTCGTTGAGACCATGGGAGGCACCGGCGAAGCCCGGCAGTTGGTGTTAGCCACCCTGAAACAGGGCAAGTCTGTAGTCACTGCCAACAAGAATCTCCTGGCAGAACACGGGGACGAACTCTTCGCCTTGGCGGCTTCGCAGAACTTGCCGATTGGCTTCGAGGCCAGCGTGGCCGGCGGCATTCCGATTTTGCGGGTGATCCACGAATCTACCGCCGGCGACCGTCTGCGCGCCGTGCATGGAATTCTAAACGGCACGGCCAACTACATCCTCACCGAGATGGAGACTCGCGGAATCGAGTTTGACCAAGCTTTGGCAGAGGCACAAAAGGCGGGATACGCCGAGGCCGATCCCTCCTTTGATATCGACGGCCTGGACGCCCGGGACAAACTTTGTATCCTGGCCCGCATGGCCTTTGGTGGACGTCTCAAAATACCCCGGATTCCCACTTGCGGCATCCGCCAGGTTCGGGCGATTGACATTCACTCGGCAAATCGTCTGGACAGCACCATCCGACTGGTAGGCTCCGCGGAGCAGACTGAAAACGGGCTGGAAGTCTCGGTCCGGCCCTGGCTGGTCGGCCGCCGCTCCATGTTGGCGAAGGTTGAGGGCGTAAACAACGCGGTATTCTTGGTGGGCGACAAAATCGGAACGCAGATGTTCTACGGGCGGGGCGCGGGCGGCGATGCTACCGGGGCGGCCGTCGTTTCCGATCTCATCGAGATTGCGCGAGACCTCGCCGGCGGGCAATTACGTGCCAAGAAAGTTTCCGGGTTCCTGGATTCGCATGAACTCGAAATCTGCGACCATCCCCGGCCCGTCAGCTGGTATCTGCGTCTGACCGTGAAGGATCAGCGTGGAATCGTAGCTCGCGTAGCCGAAGTCATTGCCCGGCATGACATCAATATTGATTCCCTGGAGCAGGAACCACACATGCCCAAGGACCGCGTGTCGTTCGTCATCACCGTGGAGCCCGTTTCCGAGCCTACGATTGGTGCCGCTGTGGATACGATCAACACTTTTGAGTTTATGGTCGAGCCCGTCCTGCTGCTGCGCGTTGAATAATGGGGCTTGGTGAGGATGTTGTTCCTGCGCAGTCTCAATCCAGATTCAGCTAGACGAGGGTTCTTTGCCCGCACCACTCACTGCGATTGACCTCCTACAGCTCCCGCACAAGCTTACTTGATTGTCGCAGTGGCTTCATTCGAAGGATGATCGCTCTCCTTCGTGCTCGCCGCGGTCGCAGTCGCCACATAGTAATACGTTTTCCCAGCCTGCACGTGCCTGTCGGTATAGCTGGTGGCGGAGCCGCCCACAGTTGCAATCTTGTTTGCAGCCGTGCATTTGACGTGTGGCGATTCGCTCCGATAGATGTTGTAGCCGGCAATTACGTCGCGTGGCAGCTTACTCAGCGGCACGCTCGCCTTCCACGAAAGTTTAACGCTGGGCGACACGGGTGTTGATGTCTCGTCCGCCGACAGGCTCGCTAACGACTTCGGAGCGGAGGTAGCGGCCGACGCCGTACCGCCCGAGGGCTGGGTTGGCGGCGCTCCCGCCGTCGTCGTGGCTGCCGATTGAGCAGACGCCGGGGTGCGGGCCTCATGGCTCCCGCACGCGCGGGCCTCAGAGATACCGCATAGACTCAGCACGATGAAGCCTACGATGGTTCGCATGCAAGTCGACTCGACAATATTACCGCTCGCTCAGTGGTTTAGCACCTGCGAGGCTGGCTTCGGAGATTTCCACAGATATTATCCTTGACAGAGAATCTTCTGTAGTAGAGAATTTGCGCGCTCTTCCCCTCCTACAGTAAGCCTGCACTTACGGCACTTTTGCCCGGTCAGGCGCCACTGTTGGCCTTAGCTTCCCTGCTCACCGAGACAAGATCCACTCGACTGCTTGACCGAGCGAGGGCGGAAAAACTCTCTTCCGTCCTCGATGCGGCACAAGCTTTCGAGCTCAGGGACCCCTTCGTACGTTGTTTGGGCAAGTGAATACGCCAGCCTGACTGGCAAGAAAAGGGGAAGTTCACGTGAACGGAGTTACTGCCCTGCCGGGTGTGGTGGTATTGGAAAACGGGCTCAATGTCGTCGCTTCCAACGCCGAGGCGCTTCAGATACTCACCTTTCCGGGCAGACCCGACGATATTTGTGATCCGAATGCTTGGCTGTCAGGCCGTGTCCTCTCCCGTCTGGTGGACCGGCGAGCTTCCAACCCGCCCAGTATTGTCCGCGAGTTCAAATCGGGCCAAAGAACATACCTCTGCAGTTCTTTTCCAATCAGCTTCCGCGGCAGTATCCGCGAGCCTAATCCTCCGGCACTCGCACTGTTGCTGGAAAGAAAATCGAATGGTGGTTTCTCAATGGCAGCAATCTCGGCTCGCTTCGCTCTAACCCCCCGTGAGGAGGAAACGGTAAAACTTCTTCTGCAGGGTCTCACCAGCAAGGAGATCGCACAACGTATGCAAATCAGCCCGAACACAGTAAAGGCCTTTCTTCGCTTGGTGATGGTGAAGATGGGCGTCTCTACTCGCTCGGGGATCATCGGGAAACTCTTATGACCAGAATCGTAACCACTTGTGGTTCACAACAACACCAAAAGGAGCGGCGTATGACTGATTTTCTTTTAGAGCTCTGTCGGGACGACGAAGGCCAAGACATCGCCGAATATGCGGTCATGCTGGCTGTCATTCTGGTAATCGTGGTAGGCACGCTCCGGTTGATCGGAGCGAACGCGAATAATGTGTTCTCCAGCGTTGCCAGCTCGATCGGTAGTTGATGCGTAAGCGATGCGTTAGACTACGCCCTCCACTCTCGATGTGCACGTGGCGCCGGACCGGTGTGGAATTTACAATGTCCCGCTGGTACGTCGCTGGCTGGCTGGACATCCCCGCCTTCGTGGACCAGTCAGCCGGCACCGCAGCAACCCGAACTTAACGGGTTGCCACAGTGCTTCCGGCCGGCTTCCAGTGATGGAGCAGAGTTCGGCAGTCGCGTCTTTAGCTATCGCCGCCACCATCGAAGGTTGCACTTTTTACTGCGAGATGCTCGGTTTTTCCTTTCAGTTCCTATTTTGTGGACACCATGGCGACTTGACGGGAGGATGCGGCCAACTGTTGGTTTATGATTTGACGCAGCGCGACGTAATCAAGGGCCCCACTGAAAAAGTGGCCATTGATGAAAAAGCTCGGAGTGCCGGTCAACCCAAGACGCGTCCCTTCGGCACGGTCCTGTTGCACCGCCTCGGCTTCTTCTCCTGTGTCGAGACACTTGCCGAACCGCGCCCAATCCAGGTGCAGGTTCAAGGCGTGTTCCTTGAGCCGGTCGGCATCCAGCTCTTTGCTGCGGAACAATTCATCATGATATTCCCAAAACTTGCCTTGCTTGCCGGCACAACGCGCAGCTTCCGCAGCCTTTTCGGCGTGAGCGTGCATAGGTAGAGGGAAGTCCTTATAGGTCACGGCCAGCCTGCTGCCGAACTCACTCTCCAGTTTGGCGATATCTGGCGCCACTTTCTGGCAATAGGGACATTCGTAGTCGGCAAACTCTATTAACATAACCGGCGCGTCTTTTGGGCCCAGAGTATTACCGCTCTCCACATTCACGTTTGCGCTGGGTGGCGCGAGCTCAACAATCACGCTGGCTTGCGCGCGGAGATTTTTCACATAAGCGGCGCGGATCTTTTCCATGCGCAACTCGCGGATTTTGTCCAGGATCTTTCCACGTACCGCATCATACGGTTGTTCGGTTTCCAAGCCTTCGTAATAGACCTTCATTTGATCTTCGGTTGGATCCTTCACCTGCGACTTAATGTCGCGATCAACAAGCTGGTCGACAGTCAGATTTTCGCTCTTTGCTTTCTGTTCCAGTAATTGTCTGCCGATCAGATCATCGAGCGCTTTGCTTTCCACCTGATAATACTGGTAGCCGGCTTGCAGCAGCTTGGCTGATTCTTCTTGCTCCAGGTCAGCCATAGTCAGCTTCACTCCGCCTACCAGTGCGACTACATCTGCGTTATTCTGGGCAACGGCGCAATGCCCGTTCAGCAGGATCAGTGCGATCCCTAACCCAAGCCCCAGGATCTTTTTCGATCTCAACATAACTTCTCCCCCTTTCCAAGAAATCGAGACTGCGGGAATGCGTGGTAAGAATCTCGCCAGACAAAGTGTGGCCTTGAATGTCTGGCGAGCCGAGCCTTCGACACTGGTTAGCCAGCCACCCGGCTGGAGGGCGGCCAGTCATCACTTTCTATTCACCCTTAGTGTCCAGTGCCGCAGGTGCAGATGCCCTTTCCGCTACCGTCCAATTGGATTGCGTAGCATTGGGCTTCAAGGGCGTTAAGCTCACCGGCGCTTAGCGTTGCCGATGGCGATGGCGACTCGGTGATCGTGTAGTTGCTATTTTGAATGTGAGTAACCCAAGGACGCACTGTCGCTTTCGGCATGACCCCCGAAGTCGGAAGTGGACAGCTTCCGCCACTTTGCGCGGCAGAAACCATCGAGATCGACCCACTGTTAAGGGTGACCCCGGTCAAGGGATTGCTGGTCAAGTCCTTGTTCACCGACAGCGTGCGTAAATCATTGGGCGAGACCGAGCAACTGCAGCATTCTGACATTTCCTCGCTCGGGTCAAACACGAAGATGTCCTCGCAAAGCGTCGCGTAGTTTGTACCCGAGTTGACAAAGGCGCACCGTGCCATCTGGAGCGCCGGAGACGTTGGCGTTGGAGAAGTAGTCGAGTCGGAGCGTGTCGGGCGGGATACCTGCGGGGGCGTCTTCTGCCCAGGCGTTCCCAACGAACAGCGCAAGGGAGGCTGCTACAACACACACTACTAGCATCTTGGGTCGAATCATTCGTTTTCTCCTGATAGGATTACGCCGCCGACCGGGGGATGGTCAGTTTCTGTGGCGCATGGAAGACTGTATTCTCAATTGCAAGTTTTACAATTCTCCAAATGCACTAATCCGGTAAGATTAGGCCGAGGAACTAGCCAATCCGGCTAGTCCACCGGATCACACACTGGGTCCAGCGGTTTTCTCGACAACTCCAGGCCGCGCAGCAGCAGAACCGTTTCCTCTTGTGCTCACGGCATTTTCCGCCGCCAGAGGCCTCTCGCTGCGGCTCAGGAGCCACAGCAGCAGCGCCTGTGCCAGCAACGCCGACGTAAAGAAAACAATTCCCCCGTGGTGATGCAGGTTTCCGTGCATGAAACTGGGATCGACCCGTGTTCCGAGCATGGCGAGAACGAAAATCCGGAGCCCGTTCTTGGCAACTGAGAGAGGAATCGCAACCAGCATCACGACAGCTTGCCGCCACATCGAGCGCAGAAACAGATGTGCCAGCACCATGCTGGTCACCAGCAACATCAGGCTGGAGCGGATGCTGCTACACTCCTTCGCGACCTCGACCGTTAATCCCGGGATGGACAGCACAACGCCATCCTGCGCCACCGGAACACCCGCCGCCGTAAACAGCCAATACGCTGCCTCAGCCGAGCCTTGCTGTAACAGGCTGACGATCCTGTTCAATACAAACTCAGGCGCAGGAACCAACCAGAACAGGAAACAAAGAGGGAAAAGAAAATGCCAGAAGCAGCGTACGCCGAAACAAAGGATAAAGGCGGCAACCCACCACGTTACCAGCGCCAGCATGCTCAAGGAGACTCGAATATCGTGCGGTAGCCCGGGCACCTTCCACGCGTAAGCAGCCACCAAAGCCGCCACAACCAGCAAGCTCAAGCCGACCGGAATGCTTGGTTTAGCACGCACGCCAAGAAACTCGCGGTGCAGAAAGAGCAGTGTCGCGCTCACGGGAATGATAAGAAGTATGTGCGTGTATTGATCGTCGCGTAGCGCGAGGGCAAAGGTATCCAGCAGAGGGCGCCATCCGATTACGAGCGAAGCTGCGCAAAGCACGAGAACCTTCAAATATGCCGGTATCTTGCTCATCTGTTTTCTTGGATCCGATTTCCTGGTGGATCCAAACCCGGGCCCAGACCTCTTCGAGGGATAACGCTAACAGGATACGACTGCGGTGGTAAGGCGGCAAACATCATCCTGTGATGCAGGTCACAGACCTCTGGGTCGTGCCAGCTTAGAGTGCGAGTCGAGGCAGGCTGTCGTGTTTCACCTCTCCCATTTGATCTACGCGCTGGCAGCCTTTTACACGGTCACCGGAGCCGTCATCGTGCACCGGCTCCGCAAACCAACCTGCCGCATTTGCCTGTTTCGCCAGGCTTGCCCCAGCCGCCCCGATCGTTTCCCCGAGACCGGCTGCAAGCCATGCTACGAATCGGGACCAAACGTGCCAGCAATCGGGGAAGGGTAAGTCATACGTTACTGCGTCCCCTTCGTAAGACGAGCCCGGATTGAACTTAGGGTAGTGCCGGCTTTGGGTGGTGCGATCCAGCATTTTGCGCTCCGACTGCGCCATTCGCTCCCATCACCCGGCGTACAACGTCGCGGATTTCTTGTTCAGCCAGTATCTGAGTGGAACTCTTCGCCGCTTGCATCACTGCCTGAACCACTTCTGGAGTCTTGGGTAGCCTGCGCGCCGTGAGGTAGAACACAACGTTGGAGAGTCCCGACATCGGTCCGATTTCAATTTCCTGCCTTCGGCCTAGCCAGGCGGCGGGCACGCCCGAGTACACGCGGTCTGCCAGCCAGCGGTCTCCCTTGGTTTGTGCTTTGATGACGGCAGCGGCATGGACGCCAGTCGCCGTGCGAAACGCATCGCGGCCGACGATGGGAGTGTTCACCGGCACCGGCACGCCGGTAGCCTGCGACACTAACTCCACATACTCCGGCAACTGACTTAGGTCGTCGTTGCGCATGTCAAGGAGCTTAAGGTTAATCAGCAGTTGCTCGATGGGAGTGTTGCCGACCCGTTCGCCGATTCCCAGCGCCGTGCCGTGCACGCGGCTCGCGCCTGCTTCAATTGCCGCCAGCGTGTTGCCCATGTCCAAGCCCCGATCGCGGTGGCCATGCCAGTCGATGCCGACGTCCGCCCCTAATTCCTTGATCAGGGACTTGACCCACGAAACCAGATTCCAGACACCGTCAGGGGTTGCGGAACCACATGTATCACAGAGGCAGAGCCTTTGGGCGCCCGCTTCGATTGCGGCCATAAATAGAATTTTGAGGTGATCAGGCGAGGAGCGTACGGTATCTTCGGTGACGTACATTACCTCCAGCCCTTCCCGGACGGCAAATCGGATGGCTTCGTGCGTGTGCCGCAAAATGTCTTCAAGGGACCATTCCTCGGCGTACTGGCGAATCGGACTGCTGCCGATGAATACGCATGCGGCGATTGGGACACCCGTCTCTTGCGCGATCTCTGCGATGGGCTGGATGTCGACCATCATCGTGCGCGCGGCGCAATTGGGGCGGATCCGCATTCGTTCGCGGTCGATTTCGCGGCACAGCGCGTTGACCGCCTCCCGTTGTCGCGGCCCGGCGCCCGGCAGCCCGACATCCGCGGTCTCAATTCCCATGCCCTCCATGAGGTGCAGCAGCGCGACCTTGGTTTCCAGCGGCGGATCGTTAACCGACGGGCTCTGCAAGCCATCGCGCAGAGTCTCGTCATCGATCATTACATGGTTCGGCCACTGCGCTCGCTTCGGGCCTCGGGCAGCCCAGTCGAAGATCAGGTCGCTCTCTGGTGCGGAGTTCATAGCCTTTCCGTGAGCAACATCTCTTCCCGCGAAGCTAGCTGACGGCTTTTTGCACTTGACCGAATTCGCGGGCGCGACGCAGCAGTTCATCGGCTCCAGCTTCATCGTTTTGCGCACGACGGATCATCGCCAGGTGATACAAGCTGCTGACCTCTCCAATGCTCTCCTCGCAGCTGCGCTCGAATTCACGGGCGGCGGCTTCTTTGTCGCCCCGCCGTTCGTAGATCACACCCAGGTGGTAGTGCGCCATGAGGTATTCAGGGGTAAGAACCAGAGACTGTTCGAAGTGCTCCCGCGCCTCTTCCAACAGGCCGGAGTGAAACAGGGAAAGCGCCAGACGGTAGTGCGCGGCCTTGTAATCCGGATTGATTTCCAGACAGCGTTGAAACGCGCGTGCAGCCTCCAGCATGTTACCCCGGTGGTACCAGGCTACGCCGAGATCGTAGTGACCCAACACGAACGAAGGCGCCGCCTGCAAAGCTTTCTCGTAATGCTGGATCGCCAGATCCAAGGTGCCTTGATGAAAATAGAAAGTGCCCAAAAGATGGTTCCCCAGCACGTGATTGGGTTCGGCTTGCAGCAATCTCTGCAATTCGTAACGGGCTTCCTCGCTGCGCCCCTCGCGTTCGTGGACGAGCGCCAGCAATAGGCGCTGGTCAATGTGGGCGTCGCGCAGGAAGAGCCCGCACTCGGCGCAGAACTTGTCCGCTTCGGCGGCGACCCGGCCGCATCGGGTACATCTTTGATCTGAGATCTTTGTTTTCTCTGGCATATCTCTATCCTCCGGCTGGCGGGAACATTTCAATAGGCCCCGAGATACTGTCCGCCATCCACCCGCAGTATCTGCCCCGTGATGCGACTCGCTCCTGGCCCGCACAGAAAGAGCACTGCAGCGGCAATGTCGGCGGGCTCCAGCAATTCTCCCAGTGGACTCTCGGCGACAGCAGCCTCCCGGGCCTTGTCCGGCAAAGCATCCGTGAGCGGAGTGCGAACCCAGCCTGGCTCGACCACGTTTACCAGCACTCCGAAGCGGCCGGTCTCGCGCGCCACGCTTTTTGCCAGCCCCAGAAGACCGGCCTTGCTAGCCGCGTATGCCGATGTGCCAAATTTCCCGCGCGATCCGTTGATCGAACCGATCAGCACGACGCGCCCGCCCTTTTGCCGCATGACCGGGAATGCTGTGGCGCAGCACCAGGAAAGCTCCGCGCAGATTCACGGTGTGAATCAGATCCCAATCCTCCACCGCTAGCTTCCAGACTACACCCTCGCGTGAAACTCCGCGCAGCGTGAATCACAAAGTCAATGCGCTGGTGTCCCGTGTGACTTCGCCAATTGCCGCAGCGACCGATGCGTCGTTGCACAGGTCGCACTTGACCCAGCGTGTATCCTTGCTCGGAGGCGGGGAAACATCCAGGGATATGGCGTGTGCGCCGGCACCGCGAAGGGCTTGGATGATCGCCGTCCCGATCCCGCCGGACCCGCCCGTCACCAGTGCGACATGGCCGTCGTGAACGAGTCCAAGGCTGGTCTCCGCTCATGCGTCACTTCCCTACCTTCATTTCCTGATCCGTCTTCTCGGGCACCCAGGGAGCGATTTCGCGGATCAGGTCTTCATCCCACCTCGCACCTTCCGCCAGACGCCGCCGCAGCAGCACGAAGTTTGCCTCGCGCTCGTTCTTCGTGCCGTAATGGAAGGCGCGGAAGCCGGCGTTGGCTTCGGTCATCATGTTCAACGCCAGCCAGGCACGGTTGACTTCGCGATTCCGGTCCCAGTGTTCCAGTTTGTGCTTGCGCAGACTCTCGAGAGTTTTGGTCAGGCAATCGGGCATGGTGTAGAGAATTCGCGTACACAGCTTCTCCACCGCTTCGTCGAGAAGAGTGAGGTCGGTCGCGGCCTTCGCGATCAGGGCTTTTCCCTCCTGCTGTAACGCACCAGCCTTCCATTCGCCCAGTACGACTCTCCCGTATTCGTCAAGCAGACGATCGGTGACAACCAGCGGATTCGGAATCCACTTCCCATCCAATTTGAGAACCGGAACGATTTCGGTGAGTCCGCCCAGCCAATAAAAGCGGTGTGCGCTCCAGGGCTGACAAAGTGTGCCGCTGTACATCGCGCGTTCAATACCCACGAAGAGAGGAAGAAAATCCGTGCTGCCACCGTCCGGCACGGAGCCGTGTTTGGGACCGGCTTGGCTAAAGACGGCAAGATCGCTGGCGATCGAAAAATCGCACGCCATCCCGATTTCCTGGCCGCCACCTACGCGCATGCCGTTGACTCGGCAAACCACGGGCTTGTCGCATTGCAGAACGGCGGTGACCATGTCGTTGAATAGGCGCATGTATTGCCGGTATTCTCCGGGGCGCCGGCATAAACCTCCGCATACTCCCGTGTGTTGCCCCCAGCGCAGAACGCGCGGGTGCCTGCGCCGGTCAGAACGACCGTCACTGCCGCGCGGTCATTGCTGGCCTCGCGCAGAGCCAGGATGATTTCCTTGATCATCGTAGTTGTGTAGGCGTTCAATTCGTCGGGATTGTTCAGCGTGATCCAAACATTGTGCAGTTCCTCGACGGGCTGGCCCGCCTGATCCCGGACCGGACGGTGCTCCACGATGATTTCTTGCGGATTGAAGTCCTCGACCAGATTGTGGTTCTTCATACTCTCCTCAACTGCGCAGCGGCACCAGGATGGCTCGGCGACGGATCGCGCGCTGGTGCACCGCTTCCAGTACCTCTGGGGCTTCGTCGAGCGAGTGCTCTTCAACATAAGGTTCCAGAGCGACCTTGCCTTCCAACACCAGAGCCAGCGCCGCCGGATAATGTTCTGGCGGGCATCCCCAGTTGCCCCGTGCGATTGCATCGAATGCCATCAGGTTGGAAAGCCGGATCTCCACTGGCCTGGGCGAATAGCCAACCACTGCCAGATAGCCTCCGTGATCGAGCAGCCCGAACGCGGTTGCTCTGTCCCGCCGTAGTTCCGCTGGTTTCGAAAACCTTGAGCCCGATTCCGCTCCGCCCACTCTGTTTAACGAATGATCGAACCGCCGATTTCAGGTCCTTCTCGCTCATTTGACTGGCATCAAGCGTAAGAGAAGCTCCATGCCGCGCCGCCAGATCAAGCCGCTCGCGATCAATGTCTATGGCCACCACCGCCGCTCCAAACGCCGCTGCGATCTGTACTCCAAATCCTCCGACGCCGCCCACACCAGTGAATACGGCAATATCATTGGAGCTAAGCTCTGCCCGGCGGATGGCCTCAAACGGAGTTGTCACCGCATCCGCAACAACCGAGAGCGCGGCCAACGTAATCCCATCTGGCAGTTTGTCCGGCACGGGGCAAAGCCCGTGGCCGGGAACCACCACATGTGTGGCAAAGCCGCCATCGCCGTCATTGCCGGGCATAAACTGCTTGCGGCAGATGGTGGCGCGTCCCGCCTTGCAGGCCGCGCACTCGCCACACGGAATCACCGCGGGAACGATCACGGTCCGCCCCAGCCACTGGACGACACGATCCCCCGCCGCGACCACCCGACCGGCGATTTCGTGTCCGAGCACCAACGGAAGAGGATGCCGCGTAGGTACGCCATCGAATGCATAGCCGATGTCGGTGTGACAGACGCCGCATCCCGCCACTTTTACCACGACCTGATCTGGCCCCGGCCTCAGCGCGGAAAGTTCCTGCCGTTCCAAACGCTGACCAAAGGCCGTCAGACGATATCCGTAGGCTCCGTGGATCACGCCGGAGGATCTCTCGTCGGTTTGAGTAACAGTCGTATCAGTTGCAGAAGACATAAAGCCTCATGAAACCTGCTGCACGCCAGCGAAACTTTCTCTCGCAGCGAGCCGCTTGTGTCCCAGCAGGGCTGCTCCCAGGGCGCACACGTAGTCGCAATCAGGTGGGACATTCACTTTGGCGCCCAGCTTCTCTTGCAAGGCTTTCACAATCCCGGCTTGCAGGGCGACACCCCCGATGAGGGTAACTTCGCCTTGTATGCCTACCCGCTTGAGCATACCCACAGCGCGCTCCGCCAGCGAATCGTGAATCCCACGCAGGATGTTCTCGACGCTGACACCTGCGCTCACGTGATTGATGATTTCACTTTCTGCCAGCACCGCACACACGCTGCTGATGGGCTGTGGATTGGTGGCCTGCAGCGACAACGTCCCGACATCTTCAATCGAAATCTCCAGATACTTCGCCGCGCGCACAATGAACATCCCAGAACCTGCAGCGCACTTGTCGTTGGTCTTGAAGGTCGCGCACCTTGCCCGATTCGCCCACGGTCATCGCTCGCGTTGACTGGCCACCGATGTCCAGCACGCAGCGGGAACTGGGAAACAGATAGTGGGCGCCACGCGCCCCGCTGGTGATCTCCGTGACTTGAATGTCCCGGAACCCGACGCCGTACCGGCCAAACCCTGTGGTGGCCACGTAGTCAACCTGCGATCTCTGCGAGTCTCGCGTCCTTCAGGGCCGCCTGTAGCGCGGTTTGCGCGGCTTCTTCCATGTTGATGCCGCTCTTTGCCCTGCCCCTTGCCTAAAATGGAGGAGCTGGGAGACCCGTTCTGCGCCACCAGCGACCGCCTTGGTGAAGCCACTTCCGCAATCAATGCCCGCTACCAGTCGCATGTTCCGGCCTCCACATTGAGGATTCAAAACTCTGGTCCATCTTTTCCAGCGCGAACACCGCTGCGCCGATTGCTCCCATAAAGTGCGCGTCCGGACTGACCTGCATCTTCGATCCCAGGACTTCCTCCAGCGCCCGCACCATCCCGATATTGCGCGCTACGCCCCCGGTCATGGTGATGTCCGGTTCGATTGGGACGCGCCGCGCCAGCGACAACGTTCTCTTGGCAATCGCCAGGTGCACGCCGCCCAGGATGTCTTCCGCCTTCTTCCCCTGCGCCAGGTAAGAAAGAATGTCGGACTCGACGAACACGGTGCACACGGTGGCGATTTTTACGGCACGGGTCGCCCGTAGCGAAAGCGGCCCGACCTCCTCCAGTCCGATTCCCATCACGTCGGCGGCATTGGCCAGAAAGCGTCCCGTGCCGGCAGCGCACTTGTCGTTCATCACGAAGTCGAGCACCTGGCCATCGCTGCCCACGCTGATGGCCTTGGCATCCTGGCCTCCCATGTCGATCACTGTCCGCGTGCTCGGACAAACGAAGTGCGCGCCCCGCGCATGGCAACTGATCTCGGTCATCTGCGCATTTCCGAATGAGATGTTGTAGCGCCCATAGCCCGTGCCCACCACGAACCCCGACTTCGGTCGCGGGAATCTCGGCATTGCGGCAGGCCGCCAGGAACGCGTTCTCGGCGGCTTTCCTGACGTTCGCTCCGGTGTCCACCAGCGCCCGGGCCAGAATGCGTGCGGCCTCCGTTTTCAGCCATGACCACAGCCTTGGTCTGCGTGGATCCGACATCGACTCCGGCGGCAACTCTCATGAATATGCTCCCCGCTTCGAGCGCGCTCGGCTCGGCTTCAAACGGCCGTTGCCGTCAGCTTGGAATGTTCCAGCGCCTCAAAAAACGCATCGATCCGATTCCTGGTCTGCGCCTCGGCGAAATAGCGCGGGTCTTCCAAGTCCGACTCGATGTAAAGCGTCGGAATTCCCAGCTTCTTGCGTCACGTAATCGCGCATGTCGCCCTGTCCCGCCGAAAACAGCCGGCAACTCTTCACGAAGTGAATGATCAGGCCGTCCGCATTCCACTCCTCGAGGTAACGGCGGATCTGCTCGTAGCGTTGCAGGTAATTCCGGTTGGTCACGTTCTGTGCCAGCATGTGCAGAGCCACCGACTCGAAGGGATGATCGGGATCGTGGCGCGCGCCAAACTCCCACAGCCCGCCAACGGTTGAATAAGTGGAGGCAACTGTGCATGCCTTCCACTTGGCAAACATGTCGCGGAAAGTACGGAAATAGGGATACGGCGGAGGCCCCTCGATCACCAGGCGAAATTTCTCCTGGTCATATACTCCCTCGCCGCGCGCCACCTTTTCCTGCATCTCTTCCAGCGCAGCTGCGAAAGAACTCCACGCCGGCTTGCGTACCTCGGTACACGTACAGCGGTCCCATCAACGTGATGGCATCGAAGTAGGCGTCAAAAGGAGAAGGAGAACGGCGGGCCAGATGCTTGATTTGCGACCACAGATCCTCCACTTGCGCCGAACAGCGCACCGCTTCGACGAAGCGGTCATAGTCGAACTTCCTGCCCGGTGATGCTCCTCCAGCAGCGTAACGAGTTCCTTGAGTTGGCGGACGACATAATCAATATCTGCCTGGCTGGGTTCGTCTGCGCGCAGGAACGGAACGTCCAGCACGTAGAGCTTGGAGCCGGTCAGCACCGCTGTGTGCTCGAACCACTTGACGTAGGTGTTGCAGCCGACGAAGTTGCACAGCACCAGAGTCGGGCTTGGGCAGCTTGCCCCCGGTAGGCGTGATGCCCTTTATGTAGCAGCCGATGTCGGCCTTGACGTAGGCGCAGTTGTCGGGCGCGTAGCCGAGTTCTTCCGCCGCCAGGATCGGTTCCAGCGACTGATGACGGATCGCCAATTGCAGCGCGTTCACTTCGGGATAGATGGGAACAGCGCCGAATGCCTCCAGCAACTCCACGCAGTTTCCTGAAATCATCAGCGAAGCGGTAGGCGGCGTGCCGGTCTCGGCAGCCTCATTCAAGCGCTCATACCACTTCAGCATCAGTTCTTTTTGGCGCTGATGAATGCTGCCGCGGTATTCGGTATGTTTGACTTCACCCATTCGTCACCATCCTCTTTGCGTTGGGCCAACCGGGCAAAGCCCGGCTAATCAAAGACCAGCGACTCCACGAAGGTCTCCACTTCGGTGCGTACGCGATCGAATGTGAACTGCTTTTCCTCGAATTCCAGCAGGAGATGCGGGACGCTGAGCTCCTCCAGCTTTCTCTTGAAAAGCACGTAGTCGAAGTAGGCCGGGCTCGCAGAACTTGGCGATCAAAAAAAGCACCGCATCTGCCCGTAAGCTTTTCACCTTTTCTGCGAGGCCTTCGCCGCGGGGCGCCGGAAATCGTGGCGGACCGAAGAATACACGGCGCGATTGACGTAGCTCTCCGCCAGCCCGATGAATCGGGTCTCCATCCACCGGGACATCTTCTACAAACCAGCTCTGGCCGATGACGAAGTCGTCATCGACCACGTAGCAGCCGGCCTCTTCCACCAGCTTGATGAGATCAAGGGGAGGCTGTTCGCAGAACGCACCTTCTACCACCACCCGGATCGAATCTCTCGGCTTGCCCGACCGCTGTGGGAGTTGCTTCCAGCGACTCTTCCAGAAGCACGTTATGCTCCTCCACGGGCATGAAGTTTCCCGCTCGAACCAGCACGTAAACTCCCAAGTCCGCAGCAAATGAGGCTTCTGCGCGCGGAAGGCATACAGTTGCCGGATCAGTTGCCGGTTTTCGTTATACAGAGCGATGGCGCGGCGCAAGCCCTCGTCCGTCGGTATTGCCTCCGCCGATTCCTCCAATTGCTGGTCGAGCCGGCGCATATTCGCTGGCAGGAAATCGACGCTGGCCGCGGAACCGGGTTGTGCGGCAGGTGAAGGAAGTCCACGTACAATCTGGGAAAGTTGCGCTTCATCACGAAGCAGAGATTGCGTGCCGAGTCGCAGATGGTGGACTGAACAGCATTCCATCCAGCGGCTTGAGTGGTCGGTCATGGCCATTTCCAGCGTCGTCTTGACGATGGAGCAGATGAACGATCCGAAGCGGGCGTCGGCGTACTGGATGTCCAGCCGGTCGCCGGCGCCGTTCAACCCCACCGGCAGCATGCCGCACGCGTGGATGATCTCCAGCGGGGCATAGACCGGGAAATAGCCGATGGCTTTCGCGCCCGGATGCTCGTCTTTCCAGCGATGGACGCGCTCGAAACTGAGGTCCGCGATCAGATCCTGGCATTGTTCGAACGTTCGTTCGACCGTAGGCATGCCAGAAATGGTAGCCGCTGGCTCACAGCCCTGCTGTGACCGGGGTCACCAATCTGTGTGACGGAAGGGCGCGGCAGTCAGTCCTGACTGAGAACATGCGCAGCCGCAACCAGAAACACTCCGGAATCGATCTCAACCGAGATCTGCTTTTCGAAACTTCTCAGCCACGGATTCCGGAAGATTCTGTTCCAGCAGGCGCGAGAGCCATTCCTGTAATTCCGACCTTTCCTCCGAGGATAAAGGCGAGAATTGTAGTCCCAGATGACCACTGGCCCACCAGCAGATCGTTGAGTCTGCCGCAAGCTGAGATTGCTGACCCGGAAGGGTGAATTGGACCTTTACCTGGACGCCGGGCATGAGCGGAACACTAGTACTCATGGCCATGCCACCTTCGCTGATATTTACCGTCCGGCCGTGAACCTCCGGAGCGTCTTGTCTTCGAATTGTGGCCGGAATCTCGATGGGACAGCGGAAGTAACGTCGCCGCTCGCGCACGATGAGTCCATACGCAGCCTTCAACGTACGGCTGACCGAAGCCGGAGAAAGTGGCCTCTCCAGCACAAAACTCGAACCTGCTGCAAAGGCGATTGCCGTCTCCGCAGCGCTGTTGCTGATCGTGAACGTTACCGCGGTTCGGTTCGAGGAAGAGCGCCGTATCTGCTCAAGGAGGGCCTTGGCTTGTTCCCCCAGCTGGAAATCAACGATCACGGCTTCAAACTTTCGGCGGTTCGATAGGAGGAGGGCGGCGGACACCTCAACGCATATCTCCGGGGACATCGCCAGTTGCCGCATCGACTCGGTCAGTTGCTGGATGGTTGCCGCATCCGTGGACAAAAGTAGTACGCTCCCGACGGATCCAGAAGGTGCAGGTGTTGCGCTCATGTTGAGAGTTTAGTCAGAAAACTAAGGAATGTCGCGTGTGCCCATGGTCTGTTACGAAAATCGAACAAACTCGGCTGTGCTTTTCGTTGTTCGGTTTGCTGAAATGTCGTTGGTATAGCTTGCCATTGCTCCCTGCCGATCAAGCTATAGGTTCCTTAGACAGGTGGCCGAGGCTCACAGGCAATTCCGGCAAGTATGGTGTGCAGCTAAATCGAAGTCACTGACCAGGATTCCAGTCCCCGTCAGATAAGCATTGTGAGGGCTGCCAGCGGCGCCATCCGCGATGAGGACTTGCGCAATCCTCGGACCGACGGCTGAGGGTGTAAACGTAACGCTAATCGTGCAACCGGCACCGGCAGCCAGTTGGCTTGGGCAGTTGTTGGTTTGAGCAAAATCAGCGGCGTTCATGCCCACAATCGTAATGCTGCCGATCGTCAGCGTCGTGCTTCCGCTGTTGGTCAAAATAAATGGGAAATAGCTGCTCGTTGTTCCCACCGCTTGCACCACGAACGTATAGCACGGGTTCGAAAGGCTTACGCCGGGTCCGGGTGAATGCAGGCCGAGAAGCCCGAACACGTCAACTTCATTTTGAGTTCCGACGTAAACCTTGCCATTGGCAATTGTTGGAACCTGAAACTTGTTCGCGCAGCCTCCCTGGTCGCGTGGGGCATTCTGGGCGCTGTTGTAAAGCATGGTGGATACATTGGTTGCATCATAGGCGTAAAGAATCGCGGGCAGTTGCCCGGGACGAGCGTCAAGGGATTCCTGGCGCTCGATGGCCCACACAATGCCACCGACATTACCATTCGCCGAGATCGACGGGGTAGCTCCGATCGGGAAGGGGTTCGAGCTTTGGGAGACCGGCATGGCAGAAAGCAATCCATTGCTCACGCTGTACATCTTGAGGTAATCGCCGCCGTTCGTGATGCCGGCATTGTAGATAGACGCGCCATTTTTTCCATTCCAATAGGCTGGGCTTGCCCAGTAGCCATGCGGCGCTCCGACGACTTTTTGTATCCAGCCTCCAGAGCTATACTTGCCCAGGTTGTCTTGATTGAGCAGAAAGATTGGCGAACCCAGAGGATCGCAGGGAGGTCCTCCTTTACCGGAGGCGAGCAATTCGTTGGGGTACTTTCCCGATTGGGTAGGTAACAGCATCGGACCAGACGAGCCTAAGTCCACATCATGCGCCCAACGGCAAGCCTGATCGCCCGGAGTGAAATAGTCCACAACATTGAGATTGGCGTCCAGTTTCAAAACTGTATCGCCATAATCGATGCCGCCGGTATCAGCATCAAACGGCCCGTTGCCGGTAGACCCATAAATGTGGCCGGACCTGTCGCCAGCCAACCCATTTCCGCTCTGCCACACACCAGACCGTACGGTGTTCGGTGAGGGACTGAAAATGGCGGTTTGTAACAAGCTGTGGGCGTCATAGGCCATAATCCAGCCGTGCCTGACTCCGGCGCACCCGATGTAGATGATGCCATTCAGCAGGAGTAGCGACACACGCTGTGCGTTTCCTCGCGGGTCGTATGAAATCATGCCCTGGTAACTGCCCTGGCCGGTTCCTGGCACAGAACCTTGAAGAGGGACCGGGCCGCCGAATTTTTCCGCTCCCGTAGTGATGTCCAAAGCGTGCAGGTTTTGGATCCCGGCGCCCGTGGATGATTGATAGGCTCGGGAGACCAGGTACATCGTATTCGAGCTGGGATCAATTACAGGAGTCGACGTTATCCCATAATAGGGGTAGACGCCACACTCGGACCCCCAACAAGGAACGGGTGCGATCCCCTGGGCCAGGTCAATAAAGCTGTCCTGCCAAAGGGGACTGCTGCTGAGACCGTCGGCGTCGAACGCAAAGACGCTGTCCAATTCCGTCGCCACATAGAGCACGTTGTGCACACCCTGGCCGGGGATGCTCACATTGGGAACATAGAGCGGTTGGCCGTAAATCTGGCCGTCCACGGTGTAGGAAAATAATTTGCCGAATTTGCTGGAGCTTACGTTTTGCGGCGTGAGGATGGTCTCGTTGAGGTTTTGGCCGGTTCGTGAAATGTCATTGTGCTGCGTGAATACGCCTTGGAACCCCTGAGCCATCGCCGGCGCGAAGCCCGCAATGATGAGCCATAAGAGGACAGCGAATGGGCGGACCTTGCTCGTAGCGCAAATCATGAATCACCTCAACACCGCCAACTCATGCGGAGCGTTCTGAGACGGGACCGAGGGCGCAAAAATTGTAGATCACGCTGAACTTCCCCGAAGCCGTGACCTTGTAGGGGTGTAATTATACACTGGAATGGGATCCGCCTCCAACGCGAGTTGTCGGCAATCACCATCGAGCCGGCGCGCAGGATTTTTCCTGCCTATTTCACGGAAGGAGCTTTTATGATGCGTGCTCTCTGCCTGCTTTTCACTCTCCTTGGAACGATAGCTGGGCAACAGCGGCCGACTGTGCCTGCCGCGTCACGGAACCGACAGCCGGCGACAGCCGACCAGAATCAACCGGAACCAATGGCGGTTCCCTCCCCCGTGGCTCCAGAGTCACCAGTTTTGACTATTCAAGGGTTGTGCGCCGCGCCGGAGCCAGACGCGAGAACTGCGGCTCCAAGCTGCAAAACCGTGGTCACTCGAGCTCAGTTCGAACGGTTGGCAGATGCAGTTCAGCCCGAAGCCGCGCCGGAAGCGAAGCGCCAACTCGCCACTGCGTATGCCCAGTTCTTGGTGATGGCCCGCGAAGCTCACCAACGCGGATTGGATAAAAAACCGCGCTTCGGGGAACGTCTTGCATTTGCCCGCCTTCAGATTCTGTCGCAGGAATTGATCCGTCAGATCCAGGAGGACGCGGCGCGGGTTCCGGAGAAAGACATTGAGCTTTACTATCAGGCACATCTTGGTGATTTCGAAGAGGTCAGCGTGGAGCGCATCGTCATCCCGAACCAGAAGACACCGAAAACGCAGCAGAATGAGGAAGGTATAGGCCAGGCGAAAGATGCTGCAGATGTGATGACCAAAGAGGCCAAGGCTCTCCGCGTCCGAGCCGCCGCCGGAGAAGAGTTCAGCAAACTGCAAAGGGAGGCTTACGGAATAGCTGGCGCAAGCGGCCCTAACTCTCCCAACCCGAGCCTGGGCAAGCTGCGCCGCCGGGGATTACCGCCCGCACATGCCTCAGTGTTTGAATTGCGATCGGGTCAAGTGTCGCAGGTTCTTAGTGATGCCACGGGACATTACATCTACAAGATTGACTCCCGGGAAATCGTCCCCCTGGACGCCGTAAAACAGGAAATCAGTAACGCCCTCAGACAGCAGCGCATGCAGAAGACGATAGAAGGCATCCAGCAACCATTCACGACCGAGGTCAATCACGCCTACTTCGGATCGGATGCGGACATGGATTCCGACTGATTCCGGATTCCAGTTGTCGTGAAATAATCGGGCTAGCCGCCGGCAATAGCCCCCAGGACAATAAATGGCTCCGTCCCCGATACGACGGCGTCGGGTAGCGGGGCGTCCGGTGATTCGTGGGAAAGGTCCTGTTCGCAGGCGAAGAAACGCAAGAACGGGCGGCGTTGTTGGGTAACGTGGTCGCGGATGGTGCCGCGCAGCATCGGATAGCGGGCCTCGAGCGCGTCGAGGACTGAGCGCTGTGTGACGGGGCCTGCGACTTCGAGTTCCACGTCGCCGTTGACGCCCGCCAGCGTTCGCAAATGTGGCGGCAGTATGAGGCGGATCATCATTGAAATGGATTCCGAATCGTGAGTTGGCGGTTGATGATTTGTCCGTCCTGCAAATCTTCGGAGTAGAGTGTCTTACACCCAGCCTCCAGCGCGGCGGAAGCTATCAGCGCATCGTAGCTGCTGTATCCGTACTTCTCCGCGATGGCCAGAGCTGCTTTGTGGGTATCGAGCGAAATCGGAACCGGATCAGGGCACAGAATGCAAATGAGATCCAAAAACTCTTTCACTTCTTTCCACGGCATACCCAGCTTCCGACGCGCCACCGAGACAAACTCGTTCAAGGATTGAATACTAACGACGCCGCCGCTTGCGAGTAGTGCCTCGGCTTTGGACGCGCGGGGATCGTTCTTTGCCACCGCGTAGATCAATACGTTTGTATCGAGGAAGTCCCTAGCGTGCATTTGCCTCTGCCCGGTCAAATACAAACCCATCCGGTAAAGGACGACGCAGCCGGCGCAAACGGTCGAGGGCTCGCTGCCGGGCGGGATCGCGGCGTACTTCAAATTCCCGCCTGTCGGCGATCCTGATTTCGATCTGGTCGCCCTCTTTCAAATTGAGAGCTTCCACAACTTCCGACGGCAGCCGCACCGCGAGACTGTTACCCCATTTGGAAACCTGCATCATGCCTCCGATCAAGAATGATCTACATTTCTATTGTATATCTTTCGCTGAAGAGGAGGCAATACTCAGTTTGGCGCCATCTCACCCCAGCGTCTGCACCTCCACCGACAGCACTGTCGGCAGATCCCGCACAATCGGATTCCAGCTATCTCCGGCGTCGGGGGAGGCGTAGACCTGTCCGCCGCTGGTGCCGAAATAAATGCCGCACTTGTCGAGCGAATCTACTGCCATGGCGTCGCGCAGGACATTCACGTAACAATCCTTTTGCGGCAGGCCTTTGGTGAGCGCCTCCCACTCGTTGCCGCCAGTGCGGCTGCGGTAGACGCGCAGCTTGCCCTCGTGCACAAAGTGCTCTGAGTCGCTCTTGATCGGCACAACATAAATAGTTTCCGGTTCGTGCGCGTGAACCTCAATGACGAAACCGAAGTCAGTCGGCAGATTTCCGCTGACTTCTTTCCAGTTGTCGCCGGCGTCGTCGCTGCGCATCACGTCCCAATGCTTCTGCATAAACATCACGCCCGGGCGCGTCGGATTCATAGCGACGTGGTGAACGCAATGGCCTATCTCCGCGTTCGGGTCGGGAATGTACTGCGAGCGGAGACCACGATTGATCGGCTTCCATGTCTTGCCACCGTCGTGGGTGCGGAAGGCGCCCGCCGCCGAGATGGCGATCCACATCCGCTGCGGATTGCCGGGATCAAGAATGATGGTGTGCAGGCACATGCCGCCGGCGCCCGGCTGCCAGTTGGGGCCGGTGCCGTGGCCGCGCAGTCCGGGGAGTTCCTGCCAGCTCTCACCGCCGTCGCTTGAGCGGAAGATAGCGGCATCTTCCACGCCCGCGTAGACCGTGTCCGGATCGGTGAGCGACGGCTCCAGATGCCAGACTCGCTTGAACTCCCACGGATGCTGCGTGCCGTCGTACCACTGATGCGTGGTGAGCGGCTTCGCGGCTGCGTCATAGACGAACTTATTGCTTGCCTTCGCGGGCCATTGTGGCAATGGTTCTCCTGGCGGAGTCCCCGGCTGGTGCCATGTTTTGCCTCCGTCATCGGATCGCTGAATGATCTGCCCGAACCAGTCGCTCGTCTGCGAAGCGTAAATGCGGTTCGAATCGGCGGGTGACCCCTTCAGGTGATACATCTCCCAGCCCGCAAAATGGGGGCCGCTAACATCCCAGTCTTCGCGCTTGCCGTCTGAGGTGAGAATGAATGCGCCTTTGCGCGTGCCAACGAGAACTCGAACTTTGCTCATGCGTGCTCCGTTTTCTGCGATTGCAATGGTTTGTTTTGCCGAAACCTTCCCTAAGATCCCTGCGCCTGCTCGACGTTGACCATCCAAGGTGTGCCAAAACGATCTACGAACATAGCAAACCCCGGAGACCAGAACGTTTCCCCAAACGGCATGATGATGTTGCCCTTCTCTGATAGTGCCTCGAAGATCCGCTTGCCCTCAGCCAGGGTTTTCAGGTTGATGTTCACGTGGAAGCCTTGGGGCTTCTGGAAGCGCTCGGGAGGAGCGTCCATGCCCATCAACACCTGGTCGCAGATCGTCATATGCGCGTGCATGATCTTGTTGCGCCAGTCCGCAGGCACGCCCTGCGCCGCCTCTCCAGGTGCGCCTTCGTAACGAAACAAACCGTCAATCTTACCACCGAGGCACTTTTCGTAGAACCTGAACGCTTCCTCGCACTGCCCACTGAAATGAAGATGAGAATTCAATTGCATCGCATTACTCCTTCTTGCCAAGAATCGCCGAGTACCCCACCCCTCCCACTCTTGAAGGGTGGGGCTTTGCTCGGATGAATTAAGCTGCCTTTGCCATCTGACTGCGCATCTGCTTCATGAACTCGCGCATTTTGGAGATGTGGCCTGGTGAGCGTTTTTCCATCCAGGCCTCGTAGCGCTGAGCCGCCTTTTCTATGTTGGCCAGGAATATCTGATTGCCCCATTGCTTGCGGCCTTCGGTGATGGTCGGCTTGATGCGCTCCCAGACGCCGAAGAATTCGCCGCTGGTTTCGAAGAAGAGGTCGTCGTGCAGCAGTCCGTAATTCAACAATGCACAGGCCTGTTCCCAGTAGCTGACCACCATCATGAAGTTGGTGCCCCCTTCCGTCATTGGGGCGGCGATTCGCATTGCTTCCTCCATGGTCTCCGCGAAATAGTTCTTGAAGAACCAGTCGCGGGCCTGCCGAAGCCGAGGCTCACGGCGCTGTTCGAAAACCTGCAGGTGAAGTTGTGCTTGTTCGTGTGTGGGTTTAGTTTCCATGGATCTTTCTCCTTATCCGCTGATTTGCTCTGAAATCGCTGTATGGTACTTCGACTTCACCCGTTTCGTCTATCGTTATAGACGGCGTGGCTGCCTTGCGGTTATCCTTGATCGTACGCCTGCTGCAGGCCGTTGATGTCGAGCTTGTCCATCTTCAACATGGCCTGCATGACCCTCTTTGCTTTCTGCGGATCCTTGTCGCCCAACAAACCCATTAGAGCCTTCGGGATGATCTGCCACGACACGCCAAACTTGTCTTTCAGCCAGCCGCACCGGCTCTTTTCTCCGCCCGCAGAGAGCTTTCCCCACAACTCATCAACCTCCGCCTGCGTCTCGCAATTCACGAAGAATGAGATGGACTCGTTAAACTTGAACAGTGGTCCGCCGTTCAGCGCCATGAATTCCACGCCATCGAGCTGGAAGGTCGCGGACATGACCGTTCCCTTCGGCCCTGGACCTGCTTCTCCATACCGAGTGACCGTCCCGACTTTGGAATTCTTAAAAATAGAAACATAAAAGTTCATTGCTTCTTCCGCTCGGTCATCGAACCAGAGAAATGGCGTGATTTTCTGCATAGGATCTCCTTATAGATCAGGACCTGCTTGTCACCGTCGCATTGATTTCGATTTTGATCCGCTATTCAAGCCAGCAGATTTCCTACGGCGATCTCTGCGAAGCCATGTTGTTGTCCTTACATTAGCGGCGCAGCCGTCCCATCCGACCACATGCCCGTGGCCATCAGGAACACATTGATCGGTTCCGGGTTGCCTCTGAACTGTGGAAGCAGTAAGAGTGGAGAGCCCGGGAACGGTGCCGACAGCTGATTTGAGGAGTCCACCAGATTTGCGCCCCATACCGCACCATCCATGACCGGCGTGTAGAACATAAGATGGGCCATGTTGTGCCCACCCTTGTCAGTTAGGTACGCATCCTTGGACATCATGTAGCTCATCGCGCCAGCTTCGAGCGCTGGCAGTTCCGTTTTCTCAATCGCGGCCTTGACACTCTCCTTGACTTCGTCTTTCGATTTTCCAGCCAAGACCAATTTTGTCCTCATGTACGTGATCGGCAGCACAGTTCGCGCGGCGGGCGGATTGAAGCAAATCGGACTGCGATTCTTAGAGTTCCAAAACTCGGGACTGTCGAACGGGTTCATCCATGCGCGTTCTACGACGCAGACAAAGCCGTTCTTGCCTTCGACCGCGGTTTCATAGCCATGGGGCCCAAGAACCACAACCTTGGCATCACGGGATATCGACTCTGGAGCCGCGCTGCGCGCCAGCGCGATCTCGGCGTTGCGATCCGCCATAAGGTATTGATCAAGCGGAGCCATTTTCGGATACGGTGCTTTAGCATCCTGTGCTTGCGCTTGCGATACCGCGCTGAGCACAACAACCAGCGCGAAAGTTCCCAATGCGATTGTCCTTCTTTTCCTTTTCATGGTTCCTCCTGAACATCTCTTTCTTATTTGCCTGACACGCGACTCATTAGGATCGGCTCTGCCGTTTCTTTGCTATGGGCGGAAGCCCCACCTGATGAACTCACGCTGCCGACGCAGACCCTAATCCGTCGGCAGGTTCGGAATTTCCACCGCCGGTCGAATCTCGACGGTGCCTTTGCGCGCGCCGGGAATCCGCCCGGCAACGTCGATGGCCTCATCGAGGTTTCTGGCCTCGACCATGAAGTAGCCACCGAGTTGTTCGCGGGTCTCCGCGAACGGCCCGTCGGTCACCAGCCGTTTGCTGTCCCGTACTTTGACGCAGGTTGCCGTTGCCACCGGTTGCAGCGGTGAGGTGGACACGAACTGCCCATTCGCCTTGAGCTGATGCGCAAGCTGGGTCGACTCTCCGTAGCACGCTTGCCGCTCAGCGTCGGTCCAGGCCTGCTCGTCGGCGTAAATCAGAAGCATGTATTTCATTGGTGTGTCTCCACGAGTAGATCGAACGGTGAACGGCAAAATCGACAATCCGAGTCGCACCTCACAATTACTTCTTTCCCGCCACCTGCAAGAGCAAACGCTCCTCTTGCTCCAGAAGTTCGGGGGTGGCCCGGCAACCAACATCCTCCGGCTCGAAAACCTGGCGAATCTCGACCTCGGTTCCCCCGTCGAACGGAGCGCGCTTGAGCCACTCGATCGCCTCATCTATCGATTTGACCTTCCACAGCCAAAAGCCAGCGATCAGCTCCTTGGTCTCGGTGAATGGCCCGTCAATCACAGTCGTTCTGCCTTCCGAGAATCGCACCCGCACTCCCTTCGAACTCGCATGTAGCCCTTCGGCAGCGAGCAGTACTCCCGCTTTTGCCAGCTCTTGGTTGAACTTACCCATCTCGGTGAGCAACTCCTGGCTGGGCAGAACGCCGGCCTCCGAGTCCTTATTGGCCTTGACTATCACCATGAATCGCATTGTTATGTCTCCTTCGAGTCTGAAGTACCTCAATTGGATGCTTCCATCGGTAAAATCGAACGGCGAAGGTCCAAATCGACACCCCGATCCGAGAATATTTACAATTCAGCCATGTCGCCCGAGACCGCCGAAGCCGTCGAATCAGTCTATCGCTCCGACTGGGGTCGGATTGTCGCCGCCCTGATCGGGCTGGTCGGCGACTTCGATCTGGCGGAAGAGGCTGCGCAAGAGGCTTTTGCGGCTGCCGTAGATCAGTGGCGAGTTTCCGGAGTCCCGGAGTTCCCGCGTGCGTGGATTATCCAGACGGCCCGGCACAAGGCCATCGACCGCATCCGGCGTAGAACGCGGTTTGAGGAAAAGCTTGAATCCTACGCCACCTCCGGCTTGGTCCGCACCCTCGAAGAGCCGGAATACGACACCAGCGAAATTCCAGACGAGCGCCTTCGGCTGATCTTCACCTGCTGCCACCCCGCGCTCGCACTCGAGGCACAGGTGGCGCTCACGCTCCGCACACTGTGCGGTCTCGAGACGCATGAGATTGCACGGGCGTTTCTGGTGCCTACAACAACTATGGCACAGCGCCTGGTGCGGGCGAAGCGCAAGATTCGCGATGCCGGCATTCCGTATATCGTTCCCGAGACGAACGACATGGCTGCGCGCCTCGACGCGGTTCTGACCGTAATCTATCTTGTCTTCAACGAAGGCTATGTGGCCACTCGTGGCGGGCCGCTGGTAAGGCCGGACCTTTGCGCCGAGGCCATTCGTCTAGGACGCCTGGTGCGGTCGCTGATGGGACCGCGACCTCCGGCGGAAGCCACGGCTCTTGTCGCCCTCATGCTGCTTCACGACGCGCGACGCGATGCCCGCATTGACGAGGCCGGCGATCTGGTCGTTCTCGAAGAACAGGATCGCTGCCGCTGGGATCAGGGGCATATCGCTGAGGCTCTGCCGCTCGTCGAGGAGGTCATTCGAAGTGAGCCCGGTCCGTTCGCGCTGCAGGCGGCGATCGTAGCCGTGCACTGTCGGGCGGTCCGCGCCGAAGAGACGGATTGGCCGCAAATCGTGCGTCTATACGATCTTCTGGAGCGGGTGCAGCCTTCTCCGATTGTGTCGCTGAATCGCGCCGTGGCCGTCGCGATGGTGGACGGCCCGCAAACGGGGCTCGCGCTCGTTAATGCGATTGGCGCGACCAGCGATCTCGACCAATATCACCTGCTACACGCTACCCGCGCCGATCTGTTGCGCCGGATCGGGGCCCCGACAGAAGCGGTCAAGAGCTATGAGCGGGCTCTGGCTTTTGTAACCAATGATAGCGAGCGTCGGTTTCTGGAACGGCGGCTCCGCGAGGTTCAGTCGTCGCCAGCCTGAGGACCGTCCGTCGTTGGAAATTTCCGGTTACACAAAAACCTCACCCGGCAGGGCGGTCAACGTCCGCGAAGCAAGAGTGTTTTGAACAAACCGCTTCGGTCGTTCTGAAGCTGATGGATCCAACTGCTGGCGTTCGATGCGTAACTGCAGGGTGCGCTCGATATTTCGCAGCTCCAGAACCTCCGCACCAGTGACGATCGTAGAAGCGCGGCCCTGGGATCCGGCCCGCCCCGTCCGCCCGACACGATGGATGAAGTCCTCGGCCATCTTCGGCAGGTCGTAGTTGATCACGTGGGATACGTCGTCCACGTGCAGGCCACGGGAAGCGATGTCGGTGGCCACCAGCACCTGGAAGCGGCCTTCTTGAAATCCGCTCAAGGCTCCATTCCTCTGCGACTGCGAACGGTCTCCATGAATCATCGCGGCATTGAAGCCCTCGCGCACGAGCTCTTTGGCGAGGCGTTGGGTGCCGCGCTTGGTACGCGTGAAGATTAAGGTCTGTCCCTTTTCTTGGTGGAGCAATTGCCGGAGTACGTCCAGCTTCTCCCCCGGACGCACCTCGTAGGCCTTGAGTTGCACACTCTCCGCAGGCTTGAGGACTGAGCCCAACGCCACTCGCACAGGCTGTCGCATATATTCATGCACCAGGGAAGCGACGGATTGTTCCAGGGTCGCCGAGTAACACAGTGTCTGCCTCCGCACTGGCAAGCACGAAAGAATGCGCCGGATGGAGGGCAGGAATCCCATATCCAGCATACGGTCGGCTTCGTCGAGCACGAGCAGCTTCACGTGACGGAGGTCAGCTATGTTTCGATCGAGAAAGTCTTCCAGCCGTCCCGGGGTCGCGAAGATGACCTGCGCCAGGCGAAGGTCCCGCATCTGGCCATTCTCCGATACGCCGCCAATAACGAGAGCGGCTTTGGGGAGAGCCTTGGTACGCAGTTTCTCGTACTCTTCGTTTACCTGCATGGCCAGTTCGCGCGTGGGCAGCAGGACCAGCGCGCTTACTTGCCGCGCCAGGCTCGCGGGGTGTCCGTTCGCGGCCTAACTGTTCGCGCGTTAGTTGTTCGCGCGTTAATTGTTCGATCAGTGGAATTAGAAACGCCAGCGTCTTACCGGTGCCGGTCTGCGCGGTGGCGAGTACGTCTTTTCCTTGTAGGGCCGGCGGAATCGCCTGCTCCTGGATAGGGGTTGGGGTTGTAAATTGAGCGGCTGCCAGCTTCTGCTGCAACGCAGAAGACAACGGCAGCTCCGTAAATGTCGTCATTCGAGAATTGTTCTTTCTGGAGGGGCTTTATCGTCACACACTCATACACGTGCAGAACTTACGTGCCACTCACATTGATTTTAGATTTGGCGCTGAATTAAACGGCGGGCAGGAAAGGCGGAGATGAATCTGATCCAACGAGGGACCACCGCGTGACGAGCAAACCGTGGCAAAAGCGTCCTTATTAGTATAGCAGAACGGGATTCCAGCGCGGGGAAGCTGTATTACGGAAGTAACATCACTGGTCAACACTCAAGCACGATAAGAGTGCAGAGCCCTCATTTCGTCGTCCTCCGGGTCAGCTTGGTCGAGGGCCCGGTGAAGCTGTTGCAGGAGGTAGCTGAGTTTCTTGACATCAGGTTCCTGTGAGGCCGCTACAGCGAAGTATTTCCAGGTCATTCGCGGGTCAATAGGCAAAAGGACGACTCCTTAGCTTCGTGCCAGCCAATCCTACTCCTTTTCACCGATTGCGACACGCGCTAAATAGTGAGCCCTTTCGGGGCGCAATATAAAATCGCAGACCTGACAATACAGTGTAAGATCAAGGAATGCCTTATATTTCGGAACGCCTCTCCAGCCTCCGGCAGGAAATCAGCACTTTACGGAACATGAATGCTCGCTACTCGGAGAAGGGCGAGCACAGTGCGATGGACCAGTCGGCACTGGAATTCCGCACGAATCGGCTGTTGGAAATCAAGCAGGAACTGTCCAAGATCCTCGACCGTCCGGGCGATCCCGCGGTGTGGTGGGAAAAGTCTCGCCGCCCGGGCCATGCCGCTTAGCGTCCTACAGCGGGAATCCAAAATAGCCCACTCCGCGCCATTGGGAAATGTTGGATCCCTGTGCTAGTATCATTATAGTAATGAATTTTCGCGCCTTCTGCTGAAGTTGCCGCTGCAGATCAACCAAGCTTCTTTTTCTCGATGCGGTTCTCTATGCGAGAAGGGACCGAATAGCGCTTGATTTGGACGACGTTAAGAAACTTACTGATTCCGGAAAGAATACGGGCTGTCTCCCTGACCACGAGGTGAATGAGTGATTCCGCACGACGGGCATGCCGCGCAGGACGTGGACGATTTGCTGACCACCATTCGCACGCGAGGCCTTGATCTGCTCGAAACCGATCCCCAACTGCCTTATTCGACTCTGGAACAGAAACTTGCCAAGGAAGCGGAGGACGTTGATGTTGATCTCGACCTGACTCCGGCTGCTCCTGAGGCCGCAAACGATCCAGTGCGCGCCTACCTGCGCGAGATGGGCGCCTCGCCCTTGCTCACCCGCGAAGGGGAAGTGGAGATCGCCAAGCGCATCGAGCGCGGACAGCTATCTTCGCTGAAAGCACTCTCACGCTCGCCGATTGTGATCCACCAGGTTCTCGCCATTGGTGAGGATTTGAAACGTGGCCTGCGCTCGATCAAAGAAATTGTCGTTTTCGATGAGGAAGAGATCACCGACGAGATTCTGCAGGATCGTGTCAAGGAGACCTCGCGCCGCATCGATGAGCTGCACAAACGTTACAAAGCAGCCCGCCGCCTGGCCGAGCGGCTGGCGACGATCCCGGCGAAACAGAAAGCACGCGAACACCGCCGCTGCCGGCACCGGCTGGGCCGCGAGATGGTTCGGATTTCACTCATCATCCGCAACCTCGGCTTTACCCACGCCGAGCGCAAGCGCCTGACGGATCGGGTGAACAAAACCATGGAGATCATGCGCTCCCTGGACCGTGAACTCCGCAGCCTGGAGAAGAAGATCGCGAGCACGCGCAGCGAGGAACTCAAGAAAGGCTACCGTGCCACGCTGCGTCAGCATCGCGCTGACATGAACAGGTTGGAAAGCGATGCAGGCGTGACGTTCCCGGAACTGCACCGCACCCAGCGCGAAATCATCCAGGGAGAGATGGATGCGGAGCAGGCCAAGCACGAGCTCATCGAAGCCAACCTGCGCCTGGTGGTTTCCATCGCCAAGAAATACAGCAACCGCGGGCTGCAGTTCCTCGACCTGATTCAGGAGGGCAATGTCGGCCTGATGAAGGCGGTGGACAAGTTCGAGTATCGCCGCGGCTACAAGTTTTCCACCTATGCCACATGGTGGATTCGCCAGGCCATCAGCCGGGCACTTGCCGATCAGGCCCGCACCATCCGCCTCCCGGTGCACATGATCGAGATCGTCAACAAGCTGATTCGCACTTCGCGGCAACTGGTCCAGGCCTTGGGGCACGAGCCCACGTCGGCGGAGATTGCCAAGCAGATGGATATTCCCGAGGCCATGGTGCGCAAGGTGCTGAAGATCATGCGGACGCCGATCTCACTGGAGACACCCATTGGCGAGGAGGGGGATTCTCATCTTAGCGACCTGATCGAAGACCGCGCCGGGGTCTCGCCCGCCGAGGCGGTCATCAACGTGAACCTGAAGGAACGGACCGAGCACGTGCTGCGCACTCTCAGTCCACGGGAAGAGAAGATCATCAAGATGCGCTTTGGTCTGGAGGACGGCTCGGAGCACACGCTGGAAGAAGTTGGCCGCTCCTTCGCCGTCACCCGGGAGCGCATTCGCCAGATCGAAGTCCAAGGCCCTGCGCAAGCTGCGGCATCCATCGCGCTCCCGCGAACTCCGTTTACTTCTGGATGATTGTTCCAACGGCACCACCGGAACAAAACTGTAGCCACATCCCACGCTTGCGGTTTGAAAGCTAACCCAAGATTTCCCGACAACCAAAGTGCGCAAACCGGGCCGCAATTGCAGCTTCGCCTAGGTTTCCCCAACGGGAAGCGGTTGCGTTTATTGACATTTGCTGCCCTGCGGAGTAGGGTTGCGAGCGAAACATAACACATAAGAAGTGGCATGGCACCGGCAGACTCTTACGAAAGCCGGTGAATCTATGGGGAGGAACTAAGGATGCAGAGGAAACTAGGGGGGATTTTTGCAGTGGTGTGTACGCTCGTGATGATAGCCGCCTGGACTTCACCCGCGCGCGCTCAGAACGAACCGAAGGAAAAACCGCCAATGTACAGTTACGTCGGGAATTGGAACATTCCCCGCCCGCAATGGGCGGACATGGAAAAGTCCAACGCCGCCGATCAGAAGATTCTGGAAAAGGCGATGGCCGATGGAACGATTGTGGGCTACGGCAACGACATGAACCTGGTGCATCAACCGGACGGCGGAACGCACGACGACTGGTGGTCAGCTATGTCCATGGCGGGGGTATTGAACGTGCTGGACAAATTCTACAAGTCGGGCACGCCAACTTCGCCCGTACTGGCCAGCGCCACGAAGCACTGGGACGCCATATTCGTCAGCCGGTTTTACAATTGGCATTCGGGCTCGTATAAGGGCGCCTATACACGCGTGGCGGCGTACAAACTGAAGCCCGATGCGCCGGATGACGCGATTGAGACGCTCAGCAAGAATATGCTCGTGCCGATGCTGGAGAAAATGCTGGCTGACGGCACGATCGTCGAGTATGAAATCGACACCGAAGCGATCCACACTGAGGCTCCCGGAACGTTCTGGATCGTCTTCATTGCGCCCAATGCCGACGGCCTAGATAAGTTCAATGCCGCGCTGCGGGAGGCCAACAAGATGAACCCACTGCGCGGACCGGCGTTCGAATTGATGGTGGACTTCACACCGCACCGCGATTATCTGGACAGTTCAACAGCGACGTACAAGTAATTTCACGGATCGGCTGGTCTGCGTGCGGCGGCCGTGCTTTTGTTGAGGCAGCCGCAGCAGCCAGCGTTGGCGCAAACGTCTAGTACATTCCTCTTGCCTCAGCGGCCGTTGCCTCCCGCCTTGCTTCGCCAGGCGGGAATCGCAGATGCCCCTCGCGCCAGGTGGCGGAGGGCGGCGGGTTCAAGGGTAATTACATCCGGTCCCTTGGTTCTGCCCGTGGAGATCGGCTTGAACGGGATGGTCTCGTAGGCGTAGCCGGTCAGCGTTGGAGCAATCTTGCATCCGGAATCAGAGACGTCGAAGCGTGCCCAGCCGAAGTGAATCGAGCCGCTGATAAGAAACTGTAAGCCCAGAAACCGCGCCTTCTGGTTTAACCACTTGCCATATTGTTTTATTGCTTTGCCACCGGCACAGATGCTCCCCACCATGAAGGGTACGGACCGAAACATGCTCCCCGATCCGACGCGGCGCTTGGGAGGCAAGGCGCGGGCAGAATTCTGGCTGTTTCCCCACACCCCATTAGAAGTGTAAAGCCCGGCCGCAAACATATACGCATACGCAACTCCCTTGCTGCTCCCGATGTAGAAGTTAGAGAGAAGGAAATCTGCGATTCCGTCGTGATTGAGATCAAGAGCCAAGTAGGAATTGGGCGATATGACATTGTTGGCCGGCGTATAGACGATTTTCGCCTCGGAAAACGGGGCCAACGCCAGCATTTGCACCCCAGCGGCGCTGGCCGCAGCTGCATAAGCCAGAAGTTTCTTGTCCAGGGTTTTGTCGAGGCGAGCAATCGCTCGGCTCTTGACCGGAGTTTCACTTCGTACCCTGGGTGTTGCCATGTTCATCCTCGCCTTCTGTCAAACTGTAACGGACGCTGATATTTCGGACGAATCCTACATTGCTTCTGTTGCGTCAATAACCGTGCTGGGCCCGTATGCTACGGGCAGCCTTTGCAGACCGGAGCTCGCGCGGCGATGTACCCAAAAGACACCTGCATGAGATCCGTTTCCACGAAAAATCCGTGGCCCGAGTCGATCATGTAATATGCCATCGTGAGATCAGAGGGAAAGATTTGATTGGACAAGATCCCAGGGAAATGATGAAGACCATTGGGCTGAAGGGTGCCCGTCAGCGGCGTATCCCACGCCGGAGAGAAGACATCATTTGTATCCACGATCCCCGCCAGGGTCTGAGCAGTCCCGTTCACGGTGATCTCGCTCGTAGCGTCATTTTCAGCGCCAAAATTGCTCTGGGTGAAGCTCATCCCGTAATCTCCACTGAATGAGACCTGCGAGGCGGGCGGATAGGCCATACCTCCTCCCAGACACCCGAAGTTGACATCAGCATCGAGAACTAGAGGCGGGCTCCCGTTACCAGTGAGATAGAACAGGAATTCAGGCCCAGGACCGTTGTTGGCGTAGGTGATGAATGAGTCGACGCGGCCGGTTCCGGTGGAATCGACGGTATACTTTCCGTGGAATCTATCGCTGAACTGGACAAAAGTTCCGTACTCATCATTAAATCCCTGTTGCAGGTAGCCCTTTCCATCGGCGATGAATACTCCGGCCAACGCCAAGGAAGATGGGTAACCGCTCGGGTCCTCTCCAAAAATTCCGAACACGAACAACCCAGAGAGGGCCGAGTCACTGGTAAAGGTACCCGTGGCAGCACCTTGGCCAACCGCGACCCCCGCAGTCGAAGCACCCGTGGCATTCTTGGTATTGACGTCAGTTTCAATCAGCTTGATATGCGTTGCGTCCACGATGTAGCCCGTGAACTGGAGGGGGGTCGAGGAAAAGCCAGCGGTCAGATTGAACTTAACCGCCCCGAATGAATCGGGATTCGACACCGTCCCTGAAATTGCCGCGCTGTTCGTCACCGTGCCAGCGAGATCCTGATCAGCCACGCTGCCGACTCCCGAGATCGTGCCCGGCGAGTCGATGTTAAGAACGCCGCCGACGGCCGTGGGCTGTAGATTGGCATTGGTGGTGTCGGTGCCGCTAACCACGAAGGCATAGCCTTGCGTAGGCGCCGTTGCGCTGGTCTGCAGATCCATCGTTCCTGCGGACGATTCACTGGCCGTGCTTTGGATATTGGGATCGTCGATTTTCGCAATGAGCGCCTGGGAACTGGAGAGAAACACGAGACTAAAGGTCTCCAGGCCTTGCTGGCCAAGGTTCTGGTTCTTCGTCTTGAGGGACAGTTTCCCCCGTCCGTCCGGGCCGAGGAAGTAGCTGCCGCCGATGATAGGGTCCAATGTGGACAGTAAAGTGTTGGTATAGGTTTGCTCACCAGACGTGACGCCACCGTTCCCATCGAGCACGATCACACCGGCGAACTGGTAGGCTAGTCCGGTGATATCGACTCCCTGGGTCGCGAGAACATACTTACCCTTCAGACTACTGCCGAAGGCCGTGACAGTCACGGGAGTGACGATGTTGCGGGTATGATCGGCCGTCGCGAAGGCCGTAATGTTTGCGGTTTGCGAGTTCGCGGAAAGGCTTGCGGGCGGAGTATAGGTTGTCGCTTTGCCGCTGACGGTGTGCAGAGGGCTGAGCGAGCCGCAGTTATTATTGCCTTGGCAAGTCAAAGACCAATCCACACCAAGATTGCTCGAATCGTTGTGCACGACAGCCGTGAGCTGGGCAGTAGCATTGACGAGAATCGATTTGACGGGCGGGGGCTGAAAAGCAACGGAGACGGTCGGCCCAACATCAGCGAGTTGAGCATTCTGCACATTGGTCGTACCTCCTCCGCAAGCAGCGAAGACGGAAATCATCGCCGCCGAACAAAGCATCACAATCCATCTCTTGGCTTCCACGGTCAGCCTCCTTGCGTTGCGTGATCGAGTTATGGGTCTCTCCACGTTGTCGGACAGACGCTCGAATCTTTCGTAAAGCGGCTGCGATCTCCTCTTCAAATCAGTTCCGCACAGCGAGCATTTACTGCCCGGTACCCCTCAAATACACCGTCTGGGTCTGCGCAACCTGATAAGTAATCGTCAGAGTTCCGGGGTCGTATCCTACGATTTTTGGTGTGAAAGTAATTGTCAACGTGCAACTGCCGCCTGGCGCCAGGCTAGCGCCACAATCATCAGTCTCGAAATAGTCGCCCCTCACCAGATTGCCGGTGAAGTTGACCGTCTGTGAGTTCGGATCTTTGGGATCGTTGAACAGAGTAATTGCCAGTGGGTTGGTGGTCTGACCCACCGCCTGGGTGCCAAAGTCCAAACCCGCGCCGGGCGACATTCGTAACGGACTGGGTAAATTGGCCTTCAACTCAACGGGAAAACGTCCGCTATCGATTTCGCAGTCCGTGGTCGTGTTGCTGGTGCATTGCAAGGTGTTGAGTTCCAGGAAGTAATCCAGAGCAGGCGCGAAGGAAGTGCCGGGCTGGGGCACGAATGAAACATTCAAGCTGCAAGAGTTCTGGGGGCCGAGAACTCTTCCCGAGCAAGTGTCTCCGGAAATCTGGAAATTCGGCTCATTGCTGGTCGGATCGAGGTCACAAACATAGTCGACCGTGGAATTCTCCTGGTCGGCCTTCGGAGGATAGCTACCCCCGAGCACCACCTGGAAATCCGAAACCTTGCCCGGCGCCAAAGGACGAGGTAGAGGCACGTAGGGGCTGCTCGGGGTTCCACAGGGTGGCGTGCTTAGCGCCGGCAGAACCTGGACGGGAAGCGGGCCTTGATTGGTAAACGACACAGCCTGGGGCTGGCTCTTTTCGGATACTGCTTCCGACCCGAAATCCACTTCGGGCGTCGAGGGTACGATGGCGCTCACCCCGGCGCCGGCGATCGGCACGTCGAATTCCTTGTTGTTATCTGCACTCTTTGGGCTGGTCACTTTCAGTTTCGCGCTTACAGGAAACGGGCAAAGCGCGGGGGCAGATCCAAACTCTGATGCCGGACTTCCGAACGGCAGCCAGGAGCAGCTTTGCTGGGGGGAAAACGAGATTGTAATCGAACAGCTCTTCTGCGGGCCGAGAGTGAAAGGTCCCACCGAGGTGGTGCAGCCGGAGGTGGTCCTGGTACCACAATTGTCGCTTTCCGTGAAGTTGGGGATCCCACTGAAATCGCTACAGGCGCCAAAAAGGCTGGTGCCGCCCGCGGGAGAATCGAACTCGAGGGTCAGACCGTCGAGCGCGGAGTTCAAAGGGTCGTTGTTGGTGAGCGTGATCTGCTGCGCCGTCGCAGACGACCCTAAGCCTTGAGCCGGGAAGGTGAGGGTTGCGGGAGACAGCACGATCGGCTCCGCGCAACCGGTCGCGCTTCCCAAAGCTAAGCAGACGTTTCCTGAATCTCCGGGAGAATTTCCACCCGGGCAGCCCTTGGTGCTCAGCCCATAACCGCCTGTGCCGTGGAGAAGATACCCGCCTCCCGACGCCGAGCTTTCAAAGACGACCGGAGAAATGTTCGGATACCCTACCGGGGCGCCGATCTGACCCACATCCAGTCCGTTCGGCGCGAAAATCTGCAGAACAACGGAACTGCCGCTGATTTGGCCGTTAACGTAAGCAGTACCCAAACATGGGTAGCCTTGGAACGTCAACATGCCGGTGACGCTTGCGTTACTCGCACCGATGTTACTTCCTTGAGTGAGGAGTCCCGAGACCGGGAAATCTTGATTCGCAAGAATGCCGAAGCCAGTGCTGTGAAAGCTGCCTTGGACCTGTCCCGTGAGCGGTTGCACAGAGGTCGCGCTCCATTTCAGTCCCGTTTGAGCGGTTCCACAGCCTTTGCCATCGGTCGAGGAGTAGGTACCCATCATGGTCGAACCATCTGTGCTAAGATTTCCGCTCAAGTTAAAGGTCTGCGCGCCTGCCGTCACCGTTAGGGTTACGGCTTGGCCGTTGACCTGTCCTGAGATTGGAGCCGATCCGCTGCTGCACATTGTTGGAGGAGTCGGCGGTGGCTGGGGCAACCCGACAGCGTAAACCGCGCCCCCGGTCACGGATTGGCTGTTCTGCAACAGAAACCCGCCCTGCAAGCCACCCACGAATGAATTGTCGGACGGACTCGCCATCGTGAATTGCCAGTTACCCGAAAGTGGTCCGCTATTCTGCAACTGACTGGCGTTCTGGCTGGAACCGCAGCCTACGCCCCACAGAACGACAAGCATGACCGGCAACAGCAATATCCACGGATGCTTCTCGTGCCCTCCGGAACGCAGCGGCGACAGCGTGTCAGGATTCGTTGCGCAGGGGGCCGGATTTCTTGTCAGTCTCTTCATAAGCGTCTGCAGATCCTAGAAACTCAATTTCAAGCCAAACTGCAGGGTGCGGGGCCGATGCGCATCGACGGGGTGCAGGAAAGAAGCGCCCGTAACGCAATCCGGTCCTCCCTTCGCCTGAAACCCGGCGGAGTAGTTGGGGCCGGCATAGCAACTGATGACGTTGTAGCCGCTAACACCCGGGTTATCCGGGTCATAGATCCGGAATTCGGTGTGGTTGAAAACGTTAAAGGCCTCAGCCCGGAACTCGAGCTGGGTGGATTCCTTGATCTTGAAAAGCTTCAGCACCGACATGTCGAAGTTCAAGCGGCCCGGATTATTGAGGAAGTTCCGGCCGGCATCGCCGAAGGTCAGTCCTCGGGGAGCTACGAACTGGGAAGGGTTCTTAAGCAATGGACCGAAGCTCTGAGAATTATTCCCCGGTGCAGGCAATCCCTGGACTACGTCCGGGTAGGAAGCGGCGATGCCATACCCGCTGACCACGCCAGCGTTGTCGGTGAGGGAAATCCCGGTGTTGCCGGCGCTGTTGATAACGGTGAACGGCGTGCCCGATTGGGCAAGTGTTACTCCTGAAAGCTCCCAACCTTCGAAAATCTGCTTCATCGTCCCGGAAAAGCTGGCCGGGGTCGCTCCCTCCGGTTCGGGTTCGTTAGCCCACTCGCTGAGACGGCGAGCCAAACTCTCCAGCGGCAATTGATACACATAGCTGATACTGAGCAGATGGCGCTGATCAAAATTGGAGCTGGCCCGGTTCCCAGCGATGTCATAAGAATCGACCAGAACCGGATCGCTGCGATCCGAGGAATTGTCGATTGAGTGGCTATAGGAATACGAGATGCCTGCGGTCAGTGGTCCACGCGTGCGTCGGAGGGTAGCCTGCAATGCATGGTAGGAGGAATTGGCCGTATTCTCCAGCGAAAGAACTTGTCCCATCCCCGGGTAGGGGTGGCCGGGGAGAGAATTGACGTTCGGGATGTTCGGCGAAGTGCACGCCGCCTGCAGGTAAACGTAGGCGGGGTTTTGTGGCGTCACGACCGTTCCGCCCTGGAGCAGGAACGGGGTATTTCCATCTCCGGGGCTGCCTCCTCCGGCAATGGGAGAAACGGTGCAATCGGTCAGCGTCAGTGGCTCGTTTGGACCAAAGGGATTCTCACTCGCCGGTAAGGGCCGCAGTTGGTTGAGCTGGCGTTCGATGGTCAAGTGGGTTCCCTTGCTGCCCACGTACGCAACAGTTGCGACAAAGTCCTTGGGCAATTCGCGTTGAATACCGAAGCTCCACTGCTGGGCATAGGGCCAGACTGCGTGGGTGGGAATCGCCGCCACGTTGAGCGGAAAGGCGGAACCGGCTGGTGGCGCGGGATGCGATGGGTTGGCAGTGCAAGCGCTGTTGGTCGGATCGAAGGCTGAACCGTAGCCGACGTTCCCAATACAAGGATAATTAAGCGGAAGGGGTTGCGTCATGCTCAGCACGAGAGGCGCACTGGCTTCGAGCGAACCCGTATTGGCCTCGTTGCCCGTCCCATGCTCAAAAAAGACGCCGTAGCCGCCTCGGACTGAGGTCTTGCCATCGCCTTTGGGGTCCCAGGCAAAACCAATTCGGGGGGCAGGATTGAGCAAGTGTCCGGTCATGCAACTGTCGGGCGTACCGTTCACTCCACACTGGACCAGTCCCAGATCGCTCACTATTCCAGGATTCAGTTGGAATGAGTTGGGGTTGAACATCACGGGCTTCGATCCGGCAGTCTTATCCAGAAGCACGCCACTGTATGGGTCAACCGCAAATCTTGAGGAGTTGAACTTGCCAGCTTCCCAGTTCCAAGCGTTGAGATTCTTTTCGTGGTAGGTGCCAAACAAACTGATCCTCAAGCCCAGATTCAGCGTAAGCCGGTTGGTTGCCCTCCAGTCGTCCTGGAAGTAGGGTTCAGCAATCTGGAAACGCTGGTAGTAGCGCTGTTGGGCGGAGTCCTGACTATAGCTTTGAATGTACCCGGTCGTAACTCCGTTCACAACCGATTGAAGCAGGAAGTCGGCGAATACATTCCCCGTACTATGCGCGAGATTGCTGAAGGTCAACAAGCCTTGCAAGTCCCCGGAAGCTGCACCGATGGCGTTGTTGGTCTGGTTGCGCTGGGAAATCACGTACTGCGCCCCGAACTGCAGCGTGTGTCTGCCGACCGACTTGCCCACGTCATCGCGCACTGCGTAGGTCGGATTCGTGTGGCTCCACGGCATGTACGAGGGATCGGCTGCGAAGCCTTGTCCGCCGTATGCGGCATTGGTGCCAAGGAAATTGAGTCCCGGCATCTTTCCGCCGAACCCGTTATTGAATAAATAGCCAATGGCGCACTGCGGAATGCCACTGACTGGGTCAATGCTCAGCAGCGGATTGCACTGTCCGGGGGCCGAGGGGTCGGCGACCAGCGGCTGATCCAGCGTGGGATCGCGCTGGAACCGAGCGTTCCCCGGCCCATTCTTGTCCGCCAGGGTGATCGTGGAGTTGGTGTAGCTCACGACTAAATCGTTCAGCAGCGTAGGCGAAATTGTGTAGGTGAGACGAGACACCAGGCTCGTGCCCGGCCCCACGAAACTGTTCTCCACCGTAGGGAATGTGTTGCGCACGACGCCCCACTGTGGCGTCAGCACAGTTGTATTCCAGGCGTCGTGAATGTATCGAAACGACGCTTTCACCTTGGTGCTTAACACTTGATCAATACGGAACAACTCCTCACGCCAGTACGTGGACGGGGAAACCGCGGCATTGTAACAGTGGTTCGGATCGGTGGGATCGATGTTGGCGACGCTGAAGTTGCAGCCGAAGGGTGAGTTTGGCAGGGGTATCAGGTTCGAATTCAAGATGGCAAGGGCATTCTTATCCACACCGAGGCGCGCCGGTTGCCCGGCAGCTTGCTGGCCCAGCAGATTGTAAATAGGCTGGAGATTTTTGGTGCCGCCACTTATGGAGGGGCAATCCGGGTAGTTCTGGCGATTAAAACCGAAGGAGTCCGCAGTTCCCTGCAGCGGGCACACGTCGCTGAAATCGAAGACTTGAGAGACGATTCCGTTTGCGTTTGGCGGGCTGAGATTCTCCTGAATACCATTCGACGTCATGACCAAACCACGCTCTTTCAGCGAGGGTACCGCCTGGTTGTAATCGGTGGGAGTTTTCTCCAGGCGGGCTTCTTCGGAGAAGAAGAAGAAAGTCTTGTCTTTCTTAGTGTTGTAAACGTGCGGAATGGTGAGTGGGCCGCCAATCGTGCACCCGAAATCCTGCCGGCGATAAAGCGGTGCCATTGAGTTGCCGAATGATCGAAATAATTGCGCGAGTTGAAGAATTCATTGCGGACAAAATCGTAAAGGTTTCCATGCAGTCGGCTGGTCCCGGATTTCGTGGTCACCTGCACGGTACCGGATGCTGTCCGCCCATATTGAGCTCCGTAATTCGAAGTCAGCACTTTCACTTCCTGGATCGCATCCAGGCTGGGATACACCATCAGAGTGCTGGCTGCGCCATTCAGCCCGGTATTCAACACGTCGCTGCCGTCCACCTCGAAGGTGTTGTACTCGACCCGGCCGCCGTTGACCGTTATTTAACGCTACCAACGACTCCCACCTTGGCCTCATCGCCGCCTGGGCCACCGGTTTGACTGCTTACCCCGGGCGCGAGCGCGATCAACTGGGTGAAATTCCGTCCATTCAGCCCGATGCTGACTACCTCTTTTTGCGTGATGGTGCCGGAAACTGTGGCATTCTCCACCTCCACCTGGGCCGGGCCGCTGGATTCCACGTTTACTTCGGTCTTCGCTTTCTCCGGTTCCAAAGTAACCTCGAGGGCCAACTCGAAACCGACCGGCAGCGAGATGTTGTCCAGAGTGTTCAGCGCGAAGTTTGGAGCCGTTGTCGTCAAGGTGTAAGTCCCGGCAGCGAGCCCAGTAAAAGAAAATGCCCCCTTGTCATTGGTTTGAGTTTCCTGCTTCAGCCCCGCCGTGTTGCTCAGCACCACCCTTGCCCCCGTCACCACGGCTTGAGTTTGATCGCTCACCGTGCCGGTGATGCTGGACTTGTCGTCCGCTTTTTTGGGCTGCTCCTGGCCAATCGCCAAGAATGGAATAAATAGCGCCAGGGCGAGGACACAAATGGGGCGAAAGAAACCGCGAAGCCGAACAAGGGTCACACGTGCCTCTCCGAGGTCGAATACTCAGAATGATCCAGAAGGACGGCATTCTACAGGACGGGTCCTCGCCGAGTATTAAAAACGTGTGAAATTCTTTCCACAGTTCGCGCCCAGCCGGAAATTTCTTGTAGCCGACAATTCACGGAATATTTGACAACTTTTAATACTCCTGTGGCAGTAGATCGCTATCGTACGGGTATAAATTCCAAGCGCGGTCCGGTGGGAGCTGTTTTCCTCCGGGCTAACAACTTACGCAGGTAGTGGATTGGTCACTGCTGAACAATGCGGTTGGGCAAGAAGTGAACTCCTGCGCGCACGCAATGCTGCGCGTACTCCTAAAGGTATGGCTTTGCAACTTCTGAGAAAGGAACAAACTCTATGTCGCGTATAAAATCACTTTTCGCGGTGCTGGTCGTGGCCGCGATTGCGGGCGTTGTCCCTGCGGCACACGCCCAAACCGTTAAGCTAATGATTGCCGGCTCCACGGGGGCTTGGCAGGCGATGGCGGTGGCAGCTTACAACGCCGGAAATTGTTTGCCCGGCGCAACGGCGCCTTGTTCCCACTACACCAGTACGGGCAACTTTAACCTTACCGACACCCGGCCAGGGAGCGGGTCAGCTCCTAACAGACGGCGCCCCGATCTGGATCGTCTGGGATAGCGCCGCCACACCAAACGTCTGGGCCTACATTAAGCCGGACTCAGTGGTCGGAGTGCGCTGCTACTATGCAGCGCCCCGTTGCACCGCGGGCGTAAGCACCTTCCCCGCCCCGGGCGGCTTGATCAGTCTTCCTTCTCCGATCTGGGGAGCCGACTCGACCCCACCGACGTCAATCCAGAATCTCTTTACCGGAACCGGAGTCACGGTAAACGCCGCAGCCACGGACGTCCGTCCCCGAAGATGCGCTATTTGCAACCTGCCGCGGCAACTCTCAGCTCGGCGGCGGCCCTGACGGCCTGGCCGGTCTGGGATACGGAATTAACCCCTCCGGCGCCTGCCCCACCACTCTTGACAACGCCCACCTGATCTCGAGCGATGTCCTGAGCGGATACCCTGGTAGCACCAACGGCGCCCACCTGGTAGCCTTCAACCTTACCGGCAAGGATCCCTTCACCGGCACTAAGCTTGCGACAGGGATCACCTCAGTCTCCGTCGGCGGTCAGGAAATCGTATTTGTCGTGGAGCGCGATCACGAGCTCGCGGGAGTGGTAGGCGGCACCGAGGAGAATATGCAGAACCTATTCTCCGGGGACAACTGCAACGCCAACGAGTTAGGGTTGTCGTCGGCAGCCATTGACGTCTATCTCCGCGAACCTACGTCGGGCACCATGAACACGACTGAAGCTACCGTGTTCCGCCGTCCCTTCAACGTTGATCCGGGCGCCAAGAGTCAGGAGAAAGGCGTTGGCACCAATAACCCGCTGAAGAATGCTTGCGCTGGTGGTGGCGGAAGCCGCTTCCGCGCGGACGGCACCGGCGAAGAACTGAAGTCAGTGCAGAAGTCATTTACCAACAACGGTCACGATGGAATTGGCTACACGTTCTTTAGCTGGGGCAACATGGCATCTCTGGGCGCCGATAGTTCCACCTACGGCTACCTGACCCTCGACGGAGTGGATCCGCTCTGGCACGTGTACGGGGCCACCGGCGTCGATCCTGGACAAAATGCGACAGCGGGCGTCCTGCCCGGAGTCGCCGATCTGCCCGGAAGCTGCGGTGGCAACTTCCCCTGCCAGGAAAGCTTAATCTGGGGCCACAACACCGCGCGAGCGGCTGACAAAGGCCTGTCATTCCCGAACATACGCAACGGCTCCTATCGCGCATGGAACATCCTAACCGTCATCAGCAATGGGACCGGGCTGACCAACCTCAGAACGCTGGTAACCCACGCCCAGTCGTCGTTCGTCACCCAGGTTCCCGACCTTATTCCGGCGATCAAAGTGACCGCCGGTGGCCAGACGGACCCGGGTCTCCTGTTGTTGCGCTCTCACTATCAACAGGTGGCCGGTGGTGTTAACATTGGATCGGCTCCCGTCAACATCGCCTCCACCGGTGACACAGGTGGCTCCATGGGTGGCTGCATCCTTACCACCAACCTCGTAGAAGCCAGCTCCGATACCACGACTCAGTTGGCGCAGGGGTCAACGGAGCATCACTGCGTGGTTATTCCGTAACTTAAGCCGGTTCGACTAACTCCAAGGGCGGGCCGTTCTAAACGGTTCGCCCTTTCTTATTAGTAGAATGTGGAGAAAGCGGAGAAAAATGATGCTGCGAAGTACTCTCTTATCCGTGTTCATAAGAACGATTGCTTTTGCAACGGCGCTGATATCTTTGACGGGGGCCAGTGTTGGTCAGTTCGAGAGGGTGTCTCCTCCCATCGCGGACCCAGCAGATAAACGTTTCGTGGGGGTTACGGAGGACTGGAATTCACCGGCGCTGAGCACCACCCATTTGAAACCGGCGCAGCCGCTCATTGGCTACGTTACCGATTACTCCAGTTACACCGTCGAGCTGGACGATGTGCAATGGCGGTGGGGCGACCCCCTCGACCTTTACATAATGAAACCCAAGGGAGTAAAAAAGCCTCCCGTCATTCTGTATCTTTATGGTTATCCGTCGGAGACTGACCGCTTCAAAGATGAGAGCTTTCAGAACTCCGTGACCAAAGACGGCTTTGCCGCGGTTGGCTTCCTCTCCGCGCTCACCGGACACCGCTACCACGACCGGCCGATGAAGGAGTGGTTCATCAGCGAACTGCAGGAGTGCCTGGCGACCTCGGCGCACGACGTGCAGGAGGTGCTTGATTACCTGGACAAGCGGGGCGATCTCGATATGACACGGGTGGGCATGTTCACGCAAGGATCAGGAGCCAGCATCGGCATCCTCACTTCAGCGGTTGATCCGCGCATCAAGGTGCTGGATGCGCTGGACCCGTGGGGTGATTGGCCGACCTGGATGGCCACGTCTCCCTTTGTGCCGGAAGATGAACGCGCGAATTATGTGAAACCTGAGTTCTTGAAAAAAGCGGAGGTTCTGGAGCCGATCGACTGGCTGCCAAAAATTCAAGCGAAGAAATTCCGCCTGCAGGATGCGATCTTCGAGCGGAACACTCCGAAGGCATCCAAAGAAAAGTTGCGGGCGGCGGTTCCCCCAGGCTCAACAGTTGTGATCTACAAGACTCCGGAAGAGTTCAACGCGATGGTGCGCGACAATAACGGGCTGGGGTGGATCCAGCAGCAACTTCGGTCCCTGCCGGAAACGGAAGCAACCAGCGCTGCGGCGATGCAGAAGCATTAGATGCGCTGCTCCATTTGCCCCCGGCCGCAAGGCCCGTTTCACTTTGTATCGCGGGCGGGGCCTGCAAGTTGAGGGATAGATTGCTGTTTTTTACGGCGTCCGGGGAGAACGTCTATGTGGTTTCGCTTGGCCGGCCTCCTTCTCTTCGCGCTGCGTCTGGCGGCACAAACACAGCCAGAATTCGATGTCGTTCCCGACGTTCAATACTGCACCGGCGGAGGAAAGCCGCTGCTGATGGATGTTTTCATCCCGAAGCACCGCAACCGCGCTCCGACGCCGGCGGTGCTGTGGATTCATGGCGGAGGCTGGGAGCGCGGGGACAAGAACGGCAATTCGGGCGCGCAGTTGCTGGTTAACGAAGGTTTTGTGACCGCGAGTCTCTTCTATCGTCTTAGCGGGGATTCGCCGTTTCCGGCAGATATCGAGGATTGCAAGTGCGCCATTCGCTTTCTACGGGCGAATGCCTCGAAGTACGGTATCGACCGCGACAGAATTGGGGCAGCCGGAGCGTCGGCGGGAGGTCATCTGGCTGAACTGGTTGCGACGGCGGATCAGAATGCGGAACTGGAAGGTGACGGGGGTTGGAAAAACGCCTCCAGTAAAGTGCAGGCCGCATCGGCTTACTACGGAGCATCGGATTTCACGGTGGGCGCCATGCAGTTTCAGCATCACACTGGCCAGGTTGTTGTGAAGCTTTTTCGGGGCACGGAGAAAGACAAACCGGAGCTATATCGGAAGGCCAGTCCCATTTTCTATGTGTCGAAAGAAGATCCGCCGCTGTTGCTGGCCCACGGAGAAAAAGACGATCTGGTTCCGTTTGACCAGTCTGTGCGCATGGCTGAGGCCTATCGCAAGGCTGGCCTGCCGGTCGAGTTTATAGCGGTGAAAAACGCCGGCCACGATTTCGCGCAGGTGGGGGATGCCCCGATTTCACCTTCAACGGAGATTATTCATCAGAGGACGATTGACTTCTTCAAGCGCTACCTGGTTTCTGCTCCCCCTGCGCGGACCGGACACTGAGCTTGGAAAAATTGTTCGTCGCAATAATTTAATCTCTCGGTCATCGCAACGTAACAGAAGCTAGCGATAGTAAAGTCGGAGTAGGCGCGTAGCTCAGTTGGTAGAGCGCTACCCTCACACGGTAGAGGTCTGGGGTTCGAGTCCCTGCGTGCCTACCAGTTGTTTCAATGATTGTGCGCCGCAAGCTTGACCTGTCTTCCTCAGATTTGCCACCGTAAACAGGCCGCGCAGGTTCCACGTCGAGTTTTCATTGACAAGTTCGCAGAACAGAGTATGCTCGTGGCTTCTTGGGAGTGCTTGTATCAGACTCCGAAGCGACCCCGGGGCTCCAAAACTAGTTCTAAAAATCACCCAGCGGATGATGCGTCGATTCGTGTGGACGTCTCCAGAACGGTCAATGTCCGAACCGCGAACTGGTCCAACCACCCGTTCGCCAAGAGAGGATCTTCTTGTGGGCAAGTATCATACCTTCTCAGTGCTGGCAACTTTGATTCTGGCCTGCTTGCTTGTTCAGGCTTCCGTGGCAGCTACTATCGTTGTTGGGACGTGCAAGGCTGGGACCAAGAATTTCTCGACTATCCAGTCTGCCGTAGACAACTCCTCGCCAAATGACACGATCGACATTTGCCCGGGGACCTATCCAGAGCAAGTCTCGATCGGCATAAACCTCACCTTGACCGGCATCGCCAGCGGGCCTGCCGACAGCGCCCTGATCACGGCGCCGGCGGGCGGTGTGGTTGCAAACGCGAACGACCTGTACGACGGCACTCCCATCGCGGCGCAGATCATTGTCCAGGGTTCTGCGACCGTGAACCTTGCCAACCTCATCATCGACGGCGCCAACAATCGACTCACCGGTTGTACGCCGGACTTCATGGGCATTTACTACCAAAATTCTTCCGGTAAGATCAACTATATAGTCGCTCGCAATCAGGCTTTGAGCGCATCTCTGAACAGTTGCCAAAGCGGGGAAGGCATTTTCGTCGAAAGCGGCTACGGGTCCGGCGGCACGGCGACCGTTACCATCGAAAATAGCAGCGTGCATGGATATCAGAAGAATGGCATCACGGCAGACGGCAGCGGGACCACCGCCACCATCTCGAAAAATTACGTGGTCGGCCAGGGACCGACAACAGGGGCGGCAGAGAACGGTATACAGATCAGTGACGGCGCCAGCGGCAAGGTCATGGCGAACATAGTCGTGGACGACGTCTACATGCCGGGCACGTCCGGAGCCGCCGGAATTCTGGTCTATGATTCCGGTTCGCTGATGATCCTTTCCAATACCATCAGTGACACGCAATTCGGCATCGTGGTGTACTCCGATGGTGCTCTGAATGCAGACAACAATTCGATCACCAACAATCACATTTCGTCGACGCATCTGGATGACGGAATTGATCTTTGCAGTAATGGAAATACGGTCAAGAGCAACGCTGTGTTTGCCAGCGACGGGTCGGGCATTCACATCGACAGCACCTGCACCGAGGGCGGCAATCCAACCGGCAACGGCACTACGGTCAGCAGCAACACCGTCAGCGAGGCGTGCGCAGGCGTGCTCTTAGGCAATGGTACTGGCAACAAGATCGGCTCCAATACGCTCATCAGCGTGGCCGACAAGACGTTTGCCGGGAACGCCTGCCCAGCCAACAGCGGTCATGCTGCGCGATCCATGCAGCGCCGCCTTCCACAGCGCCGGTAAGGTTCCAACCATAACTCGAAAGCCGCCCTCAAGGCGGCTCTTCTGCTTTTGGATTATTCGGAGGATTTTCGCACAGCGGCGGCTCCAGGAGCCTGTCAAGGGATAAAAATCCCGTCGCCCTTGGTTATGGAAGAACCAGGGTCATCGCGAAACCCCTGCGATCGGCGGTTCTGGCAGCGTTCAAGCCACGGCGCGTCCCAGCCGTCCCGAGGGTTTCGTCTCGGCCCAGACCCGCGACGACAAAGCAAAGCTAAGCAAAATGCCTAGCACATCCCCAAGGTGAGCTCGTCCCTGCTGGAACCAGTTCCACACTTGCCGTACGCCGGCCGTGTCCAGAAACGGTGTCGCCAACGAGTCCTGAAACAGAATGTCCTCCGCCCACGAGCGAAGCGAGCCTTGCATCCAGGGAACGATGGGAATACGAAATCCCATTTTGCGCGCATCCAGGAAATTCTCGGGCAGAAATGGACGCATGGTTTTCCGCAAGAGATACTTCCCTTTCCCATTCCGCAATTTCATATGGAGCGGCAGGGAGAAAGCAAACTCCACTACTCTGTGGTCCAGCAGAGGTACGCGGACTTCCAGCGAATTCGCCATGCTGGCCCGATCTACCTTGGTGAGAACGTCGTCCACCAGGTACGTCTTCAGATCCAGATAAGACATTTTGGCAAGGAAGTCTGACCCCGGGGCACGATTGTAGATATCGCGAAATCTATCCAACGGATCGTAACCCGCTAGCTCATGCTTGAGGTCCGGAGAAAATATGCGGCTTCTCAGCGGGGCGTCTGCCACTGTGATCCCGTGAAGGTACCCATCTCGCGCTCCGACTGCGGCTTGGTGCAGCGCCCGGCGCAAGCGCTCTGGCAAATCGCCGTTTTCGCGGTTTCCGGTCCACGACCGGAAGGGATCGAGCAGAGCTCCGGGCATGACTCGGCGGATCCGCTCCAAGGCTAGTTGCCGCCGGTAGCGGCTATACCCCGCGAAAGTCTCGTCGCCGCCGTCCCCCGAGAGCACAACCTTCACGCGCTTTCGCGCGAGCTGCGACACGTAGTAGGTCGGAATCGAGGAATGGTCGGGAAACGGCTGGTCGTAAAAGTCAACCAAACGCTCCAGCAACTTTGCCGGCTCTGCATGTACCGTCTGCTCGTGGTGAGACGTAGCAAACTTACGAGCCACGGCGCGGGCCCGAGGCAGTTCGTTGTATTCTTCCTCATCGAACCCGATCGTGCAGGTCATCACGGGATCGGTGACGAACGTACTCATCAACGCGACGACTGAGCTGGAGTCGACTCCCCCGCTCAGAAATGCCCCTACGGGAACATCGCTCAACAAGTGAGATTTCACGGATTCGCGCAGAATCGCCAGGAGCTGTTCCTCGTACTCCTGCTCAGTGGAAAGGAAGAGCTGGCCCTCTTTCAGATCCCAATACTTGACTTGGCAAATTCCATATTGATCGACCCGCAGGTAGGTGCCTGGGTCCAGCGAATGGACGGCGCGGTAGATCGTCTTGGGACCTGGAATATAGAAAAACGCGAACAGATCCGCGATGGCTGTAATATCGACCTCAAGCTCCACCAAACCAGAACCCTGGATGCACTTGATCTCTGAACCAAAGACGATCCCGTGCTTCCCCAGACCGTAAAACAAGGGCTTGACTCCGAGCCGGTCTCGCGCCAGAAGCAACTTCTGCTTGCGTTCGTCCCACAGAGCCAGCGCAAACATTCCTCCGAGTCTCTCAAAACAGCTTTCGCCGAACTCTTCGTAAAGATGGATGATGGCTTCAGTGTCCGAGTTAGTGCGAAAGGTGTGGCCGCGGCCTTGCAACTCCTGGCGGAGTTCGGGAAAGTTGTAGATTTCTCCGTTGAAAATCGCCCAGACGCTGCCGTCCTCGTTAGACATCGGCTGCCGGCCACCCTCGAGATCGATGATGCTGGCCGGCGATGTCCCAAGCCAAGCTCGCCGGCAGTGTAGTAGCCCTCACCGTCCGGACCTCGGTGTGCGAGAAGCTGAGTGATGAGCCGCAACTTCTCCCTGTCCACCGGCACTCCGGTTTTGTAATTCCAGATTCCAGAAATCCCGCACATAAGACCAGTGTTCTTTCCTTGCCGAATTCCCGCTGTTGTTCGATGTCTCCGCTACCTACGATCCCGCTCTAAGCTCTTCGCACTCGGGGGACGATTGCCAGGCGACGCCCGGCGGGGGGCTGATTTCCGACACGACGTGCCGGGTCTTGCCGCTGGCCGTGGGTACGATCGAGTCGGAATAGCGAACTTGCACCGCAACGGGAGCCTGCAAGCGTCGCGAGAAAGCTTCCCGAATACACCGTTCGCTGCTTGCGTCATACTCCTGGTTGCGCACAATCTCGACCTCGAAATACGTCAAGCGCTTTTGTGTGATACGAAATGCCTCGATCCCCTGGATCTCGCGAATCACGTAGATGAGCGAGAGACCGTGCATCATGCGGCCGTCGGGAGCGACGATGAAGTCGGTCTTGCGTCCGTCTACTCGCTCCAGCAGGGGAAGCGTTCGCCCGCAAATGCAACCCCGCGCCGCCAGAGCACCCACATCACCGGTGCGGTAACGGATAAACGGCATCTCCGGCGTGTCTAGATGGGTGACCACGATTTCGCCCGGCTGGCCGGCTGGTTGCAGACGTCCCTTGTTGTCGACAATCTCCACGATCAGTCGATCGGCGGTTAGATGCATGCCACCAGCGGGGCATTCATGGGCCACGAATCCGCTGTCACGGCCGCCGTATCCGTTAGCCACCGGACAGCCGAAGGCTTCCGCGATCGTCGTTCGCCAGTACTCGTAAAGGTATTCCGCGGTCACAAAGACTGCCCTTACGCCCAGCCGGCGAAGGTCTCGTCCCTGGCGGCGGGCGTGCTCGCACAGGAGGGCAATGGAACTGGGATACCCAAAGACGCGCCGGCAACTTCGCCGCTCCATCTCATCGAGGTAGCGGGTCATGGTTTCTGAGCTCATCTCAAAAGCGGACAGCAGCCGGGTGCGTAGAAGTCGGTCCCGAAGGTCGCGTATGTGATCCTGCTTACTCAGCTCTAGCGGCGATCCCCAGATGGCGACCTCCGAGTCTCCGATGCTTACTCCGAACCAGCTCTCTGCCCTCATCCGGGCAGCCACGTCGCTGCTGACACGAGTCGGTCCCAGATAAAAAACCAGGGGTGATCCCGTGGATCCACCCGTCGCACATCTTTGGATCCGACGCGCTTTCCTGCTCTTCATCTGCTCCAGATTTTGCCGGATGGTTTCCTTGGTCAGGAAAGGAATTTGGTGTAGATCGGCGCAGTGTCGCAGATCGCGGACATCCAGGCGCAGTTCGCGAAATAAGTTCTCGTAGTAGGCGACGTTGTGCGCAGCGTGCTCGAAAAGTGCGTGGAGGCGCTGCTCTTGGATCTTCTTCAATCGGCCTGCTGGCAGCCATTGTTCTCTTTTCATTTCCTCGACAAAACGAAAAGTAGCGTGACCTTTCACAAATTCTTGCAGACGGAATACTCCAGTTGCCAAGGTCCCCCGCGATTTGTCGAGAACACCCAAGATTGCTCCGTGCGAAATTCTGAAATTAATGCAGCAGAACCGGGTCGGATCGCAATTCCGAACGGACGTGCTCGCCCGCGAAACCATAACACCGCAGCAGTTGCGGGAAAATGTTATCCCAGGAAAATTGATCCGCCCAGGAGCGCGCGGTCCGCGCCAGTTGGCGGGCGAAATCCTGATGATGCACAATTTCCAACATGGCGTTTGCCAGCGCGCTGTAATCGCCAACATCCACGAGCAAGCCATTCTCCCGGTGTCGAATCATCTCCGGAATGCCCCCAGCACGCGTCGTTACGATGGGAAGGCCAGCGCAGGCGGCTTCAACCAACGCGCCCGGAAAATTGTCCACGCGAGAGGCATTTACATAAATATCGTGTTGCTGGCAGAGGAAGGGGAGTTCTTGGTGCGGCACGGCCCCATAGAAACAAACTCCACGGAGATTCCATTGTTGCGCTAGGCTCCGGAGCCTGTCTCCTTCGGATCCCTCCCCTGCGATGCCGAGGGTTGCCTCAGGCAGCCTGTCTTGAATAATCCGAAAGGCTCGCAGGGCGCAGGCGACGTCGTACATCGGCTCCAGATTCCGGCTTACGAAAAACCGCGGACGGAACTGTTCCCGCTCAGCGAACGAGAACAGTTCGGTCTCGGCAAGATTGGGCACCACCGTCGAAGCTAATCCAAAGTCCCGGAAGACTCGCTGCAGAAACTCTGATGGCACCGCCACCTGGTCGGCACATCTCAGCAGGGGAAGCGCGGCCCAGGCCCAACTGCGCAGGAATTCCGCGGCTTTCCCACCCCTGTAGTTCAGCACTACCTTCACCCGAAACCAACAGCCGAGCAATAACAAAGGCGCCGAATGCAAGAAAAAGAAGAGATAAGACGCGGAAAAATGGTGGACCACGCCAGGGCTGCGAACGATGCGACCCAACGAAATCAGATATTGCGTCTCCCGCAGAATAGTTCGCACGGCAGGGATCCTCGCCAGAACCTTTAACCGCGAGGGTGGAGCCGGATTGGTGGAAATCAACTCCGCGGCAATGCCCTCGCTCACCAGTTTCTTACGCAACCGCTCCGCCTGTACGCTCATTCCTCCGTAGGGTGGCGCGGTCGGAGCAACAATCCACACCTTGGGAATCGCCGAGCCATGCGGTTCGGAATGGTTGCTCATTGTGAGCTCCAGCGCCGATCTGAACATTGACCGGAAGCGATGGAGCATAGCACATCGGAGTTCCACCTTACGCCACGGGATTGTTACAGACTTGTTACGAAATCTATTGCTATATCAAGGTGAACCCTGCTGCACACCAAGAAATTGCGAAAAATACCGGTCGGTTTTGCCCCTTCGCGTGTTAATTTCTCTTTGCAACTCGCACTGGATACGCCGAGGGAGAGTCCAATGGCTCGCAAAGCCGAGAACAGCCTGGCGCTGTGGGAGAAATACGGCAGGCACGTTTTGATGGCGATGCCCTACGCCGACAATTTGATCGACGACGCCAGCGGCTGCACGTTGCGCGATATTGATGGCAACCAGATTCTCGACCTCGCTGCAGGCCAGTTTTGCTCGATTCTGGGAAATAATCATCCGAAGTACGTCGAAAGAATGGTCGAGCAAATGCGAAGAGTGGCGCATGTGGGCACGCAGTTTCTTAGCCCCATCGTGCTTGAGGCATCTGCGAAGTTCGCTGAGGTAGCTCCGGGCACTCTGTCGAGATCCTTGTTTTTGTCTACCGGCACCGAGGCGAACGAATGTGCCATCAGTCTGGCTAAAGCTTACACCGGAAAAAGCGGAGTAATCGGCTTCAATCGCGGCTACTATGGCCTCTCGCTCGGCACCAAGAGCCTTACCTCGATTTTCTCTCCTGGTGACCGGCATGGATCGGGGCCTAGTGTTCCCGAAAGCTTTCGTTTTCTTGCTCCCCACTGTTTCCATTGTCCGGTAAAGAACCATTACCCGGAGTGTGATTTCGTCTGCCTCGACAGTTCCGTTGAGGCGGCTTTGCCCCGAGCGCGCGACATTGCCGCCATTATCATTGAGCCCGTTTTCTCTGCCGGCGGTATGTTCATTCCCCCTCCCGGCTACCTGAAGCGGCTGAAGAAATTCGCCGACGAACTCGGGGCTCTACTGATCGTGGACGAAGCCCAAACCGGATTTGGGCGAACTGGCAAATGGTTCGCTTGCGAGCACCATGAGGTCGAACCCGACATCCTCGTCGTGTCGAAGAGTTCCGGCGCCGGGTTTCCCGTATCCGGAGTCATTACCACTGACATCATCGCAGACCAGGTTGCCGCTCAAGGCTGGCTGCATTTGGCCAGTCATCAGTGCGACCCCCTGCCCGCTGCGGCCCTGGCCGCAACCATTGACATCGTCCGTGAAGAGAATCTGGTGGACAAAGCCGCTGAAGATGGCCGCTACTTTATGGATCGTCTTCAGCAACTGAAGGCAAAGCACCCCATCGTCATTGACGTACGAGGGAAGGGGCTGATGGTCGGAATGGAAATCGGCAACGTGCAAGGTCAGTCCGAGCATGAGCTTTGTCAGCTTATGGTCGCGCTATGTGAAGCCCGCGGCGTGCATCTCACCTACACTTATTTCGAACCCGTTATCCGCTTTTTGCCCGCGCTTACCATCAGCCGGACGGAAATCGATGGGGCAGTTTCAGTCCTCGATGAATCAATTGGTATTGCTCTTAGAGGAGACGTTACGATGGACAGCCTCCTGCCTTCTAATCGCTACTCCCGCAGTTTCGTCGAAAGGCTGAGGGGAAAAAGGACGCTGAAACGGGTTGCCTCGCGTCTCTTTGAAACCAGTCCCAAGGATTGGGTGAAGAAAATCAAGGACGGCTTCGGGTGAGTGACGCGAATGCCGAGCACCTAAACCAGCCAGCCTAGACGCTCGTCTTTTCCAGAATCACCAGAAGACTGGGTTGGAGTGCAGTCAGCCGAGCACGGTCAATCAGCCAGTCGTATGAAATCCCGACGCGAAAGAGCAACCTGGAAAAGGCGAGGTTGGCTGGATAGTGGCGCACTCCGGAAATGCGCCGGACTTTCCATTTGTTCTTCCCATTCGCTACCCCGCGAAAAAAACTCGGAGTGTTGGCGCGATAAATCGTGGGAAATGTGTCATAGGCTGCAGACACGTAGAGCTTCCTGACAAACCAATCGTGGAACCACTGCGGGGTCATTGCCGCAACCATCGAGGAGTAATCGAATCGATTCGGCGTGAGAATAACGCAGGTGCCATTTGGCCGCAAAACGCGGTGAAATTCATCCAAAACCTGACTCGGCTGAGTTAGATGTTCAAACACCGACCGGGAGAAGATCAAGGAAAAGCATCCGTCACGGAACGGCAGTTTCGACAAGTCGCCAGTGACAACCGACAAGTCCATGGGCAGGTTCCGGCACAAATCGATGCCCACGGTTCGCACCTGGCCGCCAAACTTGCGGGTCAGAGGGGCGTCGATCCCGCAACCCGCGTCCAGGGCCGCGATTGGATCTTGTGTGAGGATCTCACGAATCGCCGCTTCCAGAGCTCGTTGCCCGATAGGAACATCAGAATAGAATCGATCAATCAAGTCCTGGACTTTTCCCATGGCGGATTTCAGTAGAGCAAGCGTCCAGCAACGGGGTCAAGTATTTCCGTCCTCCGATTGCTAAGGGGCAGGCGGAGCCCATGATTGTCATCTCGTTTTAACACACCTGTCGCTTTCCTCTAACAAACCGAGCTTAGGCTTCTTAGCTCGGCTTGGGAGCTTGCTTTTGAAGGGATGACGCCTGCGCCGAAGCGTGGTATGTGGCAACCCGGCTTGAGATAGAAGATCATGTGGTTTGACACTCCGGCTTACGTGCTGTTCCTCATCCTGGTCGTCGTGGCTTACTGGCGGCTGGGACGAACAAATCAGAATGTCCTTCTGCTGCTGGCAAGCTACTTTTTCTATGGCTGGTGGGACTACCGCTTCCTGCTGCTGATGATAGGAAGTACGACCCTAGACTTCTTCTTCGCCCGAGCCATTCAAAAATCAGAGAATCCAACGTTCCGGCGTGCACTTCTGACCGCGTCGCTGGTTGTGAATTTCGCCATTCTGGGGACATTCAAGTACTTCGATTTCCTCACGGATTCGTTCGCGCACCTGCTCGGGATGTTGGGCTTGAGCGCATCAATGCCGGTGTTGCGCGTGGTCCTGCCTGCCGGAATCTCGTTTTATACGTTCCAGGAAGTTGCCTACATCGTGGATGTGTTCAAGCGAAAACTTCCCGCGGCGGAATCGTTTGTGGACTATGCGCTCTTCATCAGCCTGTTCCCGCACCTGATTGCCGGCCCGATTCAGCGGCCTGGCCACTTGCTTCCACAGATGCAAGCGGAGCGCATTTTTCGTCCCGAACAGTTCTTCGACGGGATCCTGTTGATTTTGTCCGGCTTGTTCCGCAAGTGCGTGGTCGCGGACAACTGCGCGCTGCTGGCTAACGCCGCTTTTTCCGGCAGTTTGGGCCGGCCCAGTTTGCCAATTCTTGCGATCGGCGCATACGCGTTCGCATGGCAAATCTATGGCGACTTCAGCGGCTATAGCGATATCGCGCGCGGGAGCGCGCAACTTCTCGGCTTTCACTTTATGGTGAACTTCCGCCAGCCATACCTGGCAACCTCGATGCGGGACTTCTGGCGGCGCTGGCATATCAGTCTCAGCACATGGCTGCGCGACTACCTGTACATCCCTCTGGGAGGCAATGCTGACCCAGGCTACGCGACTTATCGCAACTTGCTGTACACAATGCTTCTCGGCGGCCTGTGGCATGGAGCAAATTGGACTTTCGTGATATGGGGTTTTCTACACGGGACTGCATTGGCTGTCGAACGATGGGTTCGGGAAGCAGGATTTTTACGCGGAATCCTGCAACTGCGCATCGACTGGACTTGGCCGCGCAGGATTTTCATCTTTCATCTGGTTTGCCTGGGCTGGGTTTTCTTTCGGGCCACATCCCTTGCCTCAGCCATGGTCCTGCTGCGAGCGATCGCCCATCCCGCCTGGCAACCTGAGTATCTGGCGGCCTTCAAATTTCTGGCGCTGTTTACCGTTCCACTTTTCTTGCTCGACCTTTACCTGGAACGCAGCGGGCAGGAGTACTTTCTGCAGGAAAGGACCCCGCTTACGCGGGTTGCGTTTGCCGGCTGCGCGCTGGTCCTGATTACATTTTTCTCAGCAAACCAAGCTAATGCCTTCATCTACTTCCAATTCTAAGGCGCCGCGAGTGCGCCACGTTATCGTGTTGCTAGCAGTATGTTTCTTGTTCTGCGTTTTCCTGGAAGCGGTCACATCTTGTTACTTTGGTCGTGTCAGTCAGATGGAGAACCGCCGGCAAACTGAGTATCGCAGCGCACTGATGTTGCGGCCCGCTAAAGAAACCGGCAGAGCATCCGTTCTGGTCGTGGGAAACTCGCTTTTGCTCCATGGCGTTGACTTCCCGCAGTTGCAACAAGCGGTGGGCCCGGACATTGAACTTCGACGATTGGTTGTCGAAAATACCTTTTACCTCGACTGGTACTATGGCCTCCGCCACCTTCTCAAAATCGGATCCCAGCCAGATGTGGCCGTGGTCATGCTGAATCCGATTCAGCTCACTTCCGAAGCCATCAATGGCGATTACACCGTTCACCTTTTGGTGGATCGAGAGGATCTCGGGGGATTCGCGAGAGATATCGGCGCCGACCGGAACAAGATGAGCTCACTGGCTCTCGCGAATCTCAGTTTTTTTTATGGAACTCGCGCCGAAATTCGGACCTGGTTACTGGGCAGCATCCTGCCAGGCTTGCCTCACCTGTTTCATTCCACGCCCACAGCGCCGAAGGCCGGTTCCCGGGAACTGGCAGAGCAGCGGCTAGCCCAGCTCCGTCAGTTGTGCGCCCAGCATGGAGTAGAACTGGTCGTAGTGCTTCCGCCCGCACGCCAGGATTCCGGGGTGAGTGTGGTTTTGCAGGCTGCGGCGGCAAACGAAGTCAAAATGTTGTTGCCGATCCCACCGGGCGTGCTTCCGGTTTCTGACTATTCAGACAATTTTCACCTGAACTCCCGGGGCGCGAGGAAGTTTACCCCCGTGTTGGCGGCAGAGCTGAAGGAAGTTCTGTTGCAAGCTGCCGCCGATCGAGCCGTGGCCGCTTCCGTGCGCGTTGCGGAAGCGAACAGTCGACGGTTGGACAAGTCTGCGCCTGGAAATCCCTCAGCGCAACCAGTTCAAGCTGCACGAATCACAAGATGACTCTGATGTCGCCAAAATTTTATATTCCTGCCGCTGGCATTTAACAATTGCACTGCTAAGGTTGGAAAACCGCGCCAGAGGAACCAGGCTCGCTTGTTTTGTCGGCCACTTCAAATCCGAGAGTTAGATAACTATAGAAAGGAGTTTCCCCATGCAACACACCGGAGTATTTCGCGCACTGACAGCCATCGGGATTGCGGCCCTGTTGGGATTGTGCTCGACTGTGGCAGCGTCAAGCCAAACCGCCCCGACGGTGACCAACATACAAGCCGCTCAGCACGACGGGCAGACATTCATAACTTGGACGGACGCCGCCTCTGGACAGAACGGCGCCAACTACCGCTATGACCTGTACCGCAGCACAAGCGGCCCGATCACCGATTTGAGCTCGGCGACGTTGGTGCAGCAAGGTATTTACAACAATTCCGGACAACTGATTGGCCCTAAACCGTTCAATCAGGCAACGCGACAAAACACATCGCTGCTGATGTCCAAGATTCAGAATGGCGGCAGCGCTCTTCCAGTGTGGTCGGGCATTGCGGTTTGCACGAACCAGACGACTGGATCCGCATACTATGCAGTCATTACGCGCGATACCACCAACCAGCAGCAGCCGTCGCCGCTGTCGGCTGGGAACAACTCCATGCAATCATCGATCGGGGAGTCGCCAGCGCCGATTCAGCCCGTCCTGCAGGTCCCCAGCACCGATAACTCAAGAGATCCGGCGTGTTGCTCGATCTCAGGGAAGCCCAATCTTCCCCTCTGGCTTAAGCTGCACGGTTCGGGAGGCATCGCTGCACCTTGGGGTGATCTACAGGCCTACTGGGGAGACTCAACCATGGGCTATCAGGATGGGATTCAGTCCATGTTCTCACTGTATGAGGACCACTCCGGAAACGGTATTGCCAAGGGCGGAGTGCGGCAACTAATCATGTCCCCGCAAGATGCCGTGTGGTCGATCAACGGCAATGCTCTGAGCGAGACATTCTGGTACGGATACCGGGACGTTCCGATTTTTGGCGGTAACCAGAATCCTTACGTTTACCCGTTTACGCAATCCAAGTTTGCGCTGATTCTGCCTTGGGCGATTCAGCACTACGCAGCCGACTCAAATCACATCTACGGAGTTGCCGAGTCCATGGGCGGGTACGGACAAGTCAACTGGTTTCTACGGCAAGGAAATGTTTTCGCTGCCATTTTCCTTCGCATTCCTGTACTGGGTCCATGGCTGCACATACCGAGTCTCATTGATGTCACACGCAACGGGACCCCAACGGTGGTGGCCACTCCAACCGATACGCTGCCCGACGGCAAGACGCTCTACAATGATGCCAGCAACAGCCCGGCGTGGGTGGCGGAGGATTGTTCGCGAGACCTGCCCTACGTGTCCTGGTCTTCTGGACGGAATGACGCGACGCTGGCGAATCACGCCATGTGGTCGGATTCGGTCCAGATGGCAAATGTCCTTGAAATTTGCCACTACGGATTCTCTCTCATCTGGGGTGATGGTGGCCACGATAACGTCACAGCCGGCTTGGAAAACACTCTTCTCGAACAGTATCAGACAGTTTTCGCAAAAAACGTCAGCTACCCGGCATTCACCAGTTTCAGTCTGGACAGCAACTACGGGAACGGGGAGCGCACGAACGGAGATCCGTCGGGTTGTGTGAACTGCGGCTGGCAATGGAACCTGATCGGTGACACCGGCACCTCCTGGTCTGCCTCGTTTTCGAACTCTCAAGTTACGTCGCAGGCAATCGTCAACGTAACTCCACGCAATGCCCAGTCGTTCCGGTTGACACCGGGAACCCAGGTTTCCTGGTCGACGTCAACGAATCAGCGGGGCAAGGTAAACGCGGATTCGTATGGACTGGTAACCGTGCCCGGCATCAATCTTGCCAGCGGCGGTGCAACTACTTTAACGATAACGAACCCGTAGGAATGGGTGTCTTCGGCGGTATCTGCAGGAATCTGCAGTTTGTCGAAATAGTTCGAGGAAACTGCAGGTCCCTGCTGTCTTGTTGCGGAATGCTTGAGGGTTTCTAACGGACAGCGAAAACCCGCTACGCGCTCGACCGAACCCGCGCGGCCTCCCCTTCTGGATAAAGACGGATAAAATCGCTCTGGCGCAAGACCCGGTAAACGCGCTCGATGTCCTCGGGCTTCATTTCAGATTTCCAGTTATCCGCGGCGCGGATGGGATCTTTGAAGACGCTGTAGTAACGCCGTGAGTTCTGGGTCAGTTGGTCGAACTTGGCAGGGGCGCTCCCGAGCGTGCTCGCCGTGAGGAAATTCGATGTTTGCGAGTTCCAGGACAGACCCGCAAACGCAAACAGTTCCTTCACTTTGTCGGTTGGGTCCCAGCACACATCTTCATAACGCACGCTCATGCAGCGGTCCAGGCCTCGGGTCTCCTCAGCTGCCTTCTCGTTGGTCAAAACCCAGATCCACGCCATACGCTCGACGGGATGAAATTTACGTAAGAGCTCGACCGTAAGCCCGCGACTGCGCCCAGCAGTCTCCAGAAACATTCGCATGATGCCATAGTCTTCACTGGCGGAAACCGAGGAGGAGAACTTGTGCTGAGCCTCGCCCCGAAGAGTGGAGGAAATGCTCCCACAGGGATGACGCGTAATGAAAATGGCTCGGCAGTTCTCTATGATACGCAGAATGACCCCGAGCCGGCCCAGGGAATCAATCGATTTCCACACTACGGGTATGTCGGGCTTGCCGACATGAGCGCATTGGAAAACAGGTACTCTGAATTGAAGCGAGGAACCCGTCACTGCACTCAGGACGCTCGCCCTGTGAATGTGCTGAGCAATGGAAGTGCGGTACTGTTTTGGAAAAACCGGCAGGCTGCCCGCGACCTGTGCCGTGTTGATGCCCGGAAGCTGCGAAAAAAAACGCTGGACCGGGATGAGCAACCGCTCTACTTCTTCCAGTCGCGGCGCCATGGGCACATCCGGCAATGCTCGGTCAGGTTCGTGCCTGTACAAAGTAGCCGGATGGCTGTCGAAAATCTTGCCGATCCACGACGTCCCGGACCGTGCCATTCCAAACAACAGCAAGAACTTCGGAGCATTTCCGTTCTCAATAGAAGCTAACATCCTGCCACCTGTGGGTTCGGGAGCAACCAGCCGATTCTGACAAATCCCATCTCGCCAGACTTACCAGGCGCATACTGCGGTTCGACAAATCAGCCGCCGGCTCGCAGTTTGCGCCACCGTATGATCTTTCGGGGCCACGATTCGTGTCAATCTCTGATCGCCAGGTACAACGCAAAAGCGATCGTCTGCGATCCTCAGTAACATAAATTTAACCAACTGGTCATCTGGCTGTAACCGGAGCGTGTGAAACTGTCTGATTCGTGGATGGCGGCACTGGTTTGGCCGACGGGGCCAGGCGGCCTCTCAGCCTAAGACTGGCAATCTCCGGGATGGCTTGAAATATGGGATTTGTACGTTTCAAGGCTTTTACGAGCTTATTGGCTGCACTGGTGTTTCTGACACCAGCGGCATTCTGCCAGACGCCCGGAACCTGGCAAACTGAGGCGGTGGACACAGGCCGTCACGGGGAGGCTATTGGGTTCAGTTCCCTGGTGATCGACCGGTTGGGAAATTTCCACCTTGCTTACTCGGATCGGGCTGGGACTGTGCTTCGCTACGCATTCCGGGCCAAGCAGGAAAAGCGCTGGGACACAACGGCGGTGGACACCGCAGGCGGCAGCTTCGACTCGCTGGCAGTCGATTCCCATGGCTGGGCGCACATTGCCTATAACTCTCCGAAGTTAACCGGCCTCCATTATGCTTTCTGGGACGGCAAGCAGTGGCAGAAATTCGTGATTGACACGGAGAGAACAAATCACGATACCTCGATTCAATTAGATTCCCAGGGATACCCGCGAATCAGCTACTATCGCGAAGAATATGCAGACCGGCGTAATGCCAAGTATTTGAAGTATGCCTATTTCGATGGTAAGAGCTGGTACATCCAAACCGTTGACCATCGTGCTGGTACCGGCAGATGGAATTCTGTTGCGCTTGATCGGGCCGATCACCCCTATATTTCCTATTCGATCACTACGACTGGCAGCCTCGAGCTTACTTACCTGGATCAGTCGAAGTGGGAACATGCGGTAGCCGATCCGCGCACTTCCAAAAGCAAGAGTTTTATGGACTGCGACAGCAGTCTGGCCATCGCTGCTGGTGGCGAACCTTACGTTGCGTATGTCAATGCCACCGGCAGAACCATCAATTACGCCTGGCGCGAAGGGGCAGTTTGGCACCGGGAGACTGTCGACTCATTAGTGTCCACAGGTTCCGATGCGGATCGGGTGTCTTTGAAGCTTGATAGGACCGGACGGCCTCACGTCGTGTACCACGACTCCGGTTCGGGTGCGCTTAAGTATGCCACGCGGGACGACCAGGGCTGGCACACGGAAACCATCGATAGCGGTGACGCGGGCGATTTTCCCTCGTTGTCCTTGGACGACAATGACCAGCCCTATGTCGCTTATTACGCGGCGGCCGCCAGAGAACTCCGCGTCGCGCATCGTGCTCCTTCAGACTCAGTTCGGAAGCAGTAGCCGCGCGGGAGCAGGATCAGCCAACGTGCCCGGGCTGCCTGTTTAGTGGGTTGCGCCAATTCTAAGTGAGAGCGCGACTCCCAGCTATTCCGGCGATCCTGTCGTGTTTCGGCGTCCCATCGAACCTGACTCACGACGTTTTACCGGACCACGAGTTTCGACAGCCTTGACAACATTCCTGACTGGCAGGAATGGAGCTGACTTTGAGATCTTCGTTCATCACACTATTGGCAATCGGTTTGGCAGTTTCGATCTGGTCGGCAACCACCGCATCGCGCCGAGCATTCTTGTGCTGCGAGGTGCCGGGCAATATCGGCGCACTGGTCACGAGAGGCGCATCGGGTATCTCAGATGCGTCGCACGATCCAGCCGCGAAAGCATCCCCCGCGCCTGTTCGCGTCAACCTGATCATCCAAGAGTCCATTTACGCGGGAACCACTGGGTTTTCCAGGCAGCAGGAACCGGTCACCGTGGGCGTGCCAATAGCCGATTCGGAGGGCATTACAAGCACTGCGCAACTTGGGCTGGCGGGCGCATCGGCTGGTCAATTTCGTGTCCTCGGCCGGTGGCCTTCGGGCAACATCGAATGGGTACTGCTCGATGCCTTGGCCGATGTCTCTGCGGGTAGGGCCAGCAGCTCTATTTCCCTCACGGGTGGCTCTGGGAATTTCGGTGGACCGGACCTGGCTGTCGAGAACACCTCCAGTATTACGATCTCGACCGGCACGGCTACATTCGTCGTACGCAAGAAAAATTTCGATCTGATCGACCAAGCAGTGGTGAAGGAGCGCGAATTGATCGGGTCAGGGACCAGCACCGGGCTCGTCGTTGTGGGGCCTTCTCCAGGCAATACCGCTTGCCCTTGCTCGACTGAGTATGCGAGCTCCAACGACGCGGCATCTACCGCAATTATTGAAGAGAATGGCCCCGTCCGGGCGGTAGTTCGGGCGACTGGGGAACTGGAAGACAGCTCCGGCCATGGGTATATGCGTTACACCGTCCGGCTGCATTTCTATAAAGGAAAGAGCCGAACCAAGGCTGTTGTGGTGCTGCAGAATGCCGATTACGGTCCGTCAAACTCATTCGCATCTGCCTACAAGGGTTTTCTTTCTTTTGAAGCGCGCCTCACACCCAACCTGGGACCGGGACGAAAGTTTTCTTTTGGCGCAGCCCGTTCCACGGTGACCGGTTCGTTCGCCGGCGGCGAAAACGCCTATCTGTATCAGGGCTATTCCGACAAAATGGAGCATCCGCAGTGGTCGTCTCCAGACAAGCGTGGCCACTATGCGCCCCGCTCTTACATCAGACGGACGCTAGCAAGTCAGGCAGGCTCCCACAGGGCGTGGACCTACAGCCAGGAAGGCTATGTGGTGGTGCATAAAGATGCAAGCTTAGCCAGGGGTGAACGATCCGAGTATTCTGCGGGCTGGGCTGACCTGGCGGACGCAACTGGCGCCGGGATCGAGATTGGCACGTACCAGATGGCGGCTTACTGGCCGAAATCACTACAGTTCATGAACAGCGGTTCTGAGATTCGCCTTGGCATCTGGCCGCAGCAGTCGTTGTTTGGATCTGGTGGACAGGATTATTACCAGGCCTGGCCGCAGTATTCGACGCACACGATTTATTTTGATTTTCACGCCTCCGCCTTGCCGGATGCCGCGGGCGAGTTTGAGAAGTCTCAATACCCCCTGATCGCGCGGGCTCCGGCGTCTTATTACAATCAGACGAAGGCGCTGCTTTATCCGCTCGTCGATCCCGCGCGCGAAGACCACTATCTTCAATCCCTCGGAATTGTTTGTTGTCTCAAAGACCTGGCTTCGCCCCACGTTTACCGAACCTATGCCTGGCCCACCGCCGGCGCTGGCAACCAAGCCGAAATGCGCTGGTCAGACTTGATGCTCTGGCTACAAAGAGGCCATGTTGGCCGGTACGTGGATGCGTCGCACTTCTACACTTTTCAGACAGAGCAGGTCTTCCCCCGCTCCGACTACAACGGGACCACACGATTTGACTGGCGCGACCGTCCCGAATCAGAGCTCGGTCCGACTGGATTGCCTGAGGGCATTACGTCGTTAAATGACAATATCGGCTGCGACCCGGGAGAAGCGAAATGTGGAAGGAACTGGATCGATCCGGCGCACGCGCACTGGTACGGAATGATGGACTATTACTTCATGACTGGCGATGAGACCGTTAAGGACGCGATTCAGGACGGGGCGAGCGATGTCTATGGGAACCCAAACGTCAAAGTTGTGAAAAACGGAGCCTACTGGAATCCGCGCAACATCGGTGAAGCTTTAATGAGCGACGCTCGGCTTGCCTTGTTCTACCGGGCGATCGGAGATCCGCGAGCTGAAAACAATGCTCTGCTGGCAGGTGGTCAAGTTCTGAGCAAACAGGTATGGCCGGAATTGCAGGCCTCCGGGTTCGGCACAGCCTCCCAAGGCGTAAGCCGAACCCGGGGATTGCATTTCGGCTGCTGCCCCCCGGTTGGGAACAGGGTGGTGATGCCGTTCCAACAAGGCATCCTCAGCGAGGGCCTCTGGGAATTCTTGCAGGCGGAGGGGCCAGAATGGCCGGAACGGCAGCTCACTTTCGACCTGGCAGACGGCATAGCTTCATGGACGTTGAATGAGTCCTGGCGAACGAATGGAAAGGGAGTGGGGTGCAAGGTCGGCTCGGGTCCAACCTACGAGCTCTTCATTGACCGCCCGAATGTTCCTCTTGATCCATCCTGTAGCCAGACCGTGTGGTTTAATTTTTATAACTTAGCCAAATACACGGGGGACCCAAAGGTTTGGGCCGATAAGTTCTCTCAGTACATCCAGCATCTCAACGGTAACGGCAGGTTCTATGCTGAATACGGATCTATCTTCGAAGGCGCGGTCATCAGTGAAGTGCTGGATCCGGAACCGCTCCGCATTGTTCCCGTGCCGCTGAAGGCGGATAGAGTGGACGCCAATACATACCGCTTGACTTGGACCGTACCCCAGGGTGCGCAGAGTTATCGCATAAAGTACTCTGACAAGAACATCGTGGAATGGCTGAATTTCGATCCCGTGGCCAACCGGTTCGGCACCGATGCCAGCACTAATGTACCCTGGTTTGCCGCTTCCGACGTAAGCGGCCCACCGAGGCCCGGTGCTGCCGGAACCACGCAAATCCACGAAGTGAGCGGGCTAGACCCGAAGGTGCAGTGGCATTTCGCTCTCAAGGTGTACATACAACCGTAGGAGCCAGGCGACAGAATGCTCAAACTTGACTTCGATCTCAGTGCACAACAGCGGGAACAGATGCAGGCGATTAAGCCTGAATCGTGGTTCACTCAAGTGGCTTTCCGCAATGCGATCTCTCCCCGCCACCCAGAAGCTCGTGACCTCGACCGCAACCATGATTTGAAGAAGAGGCTGGTGTTGCCTTGGATCAAGTCGAAGGTCCAGGGCAAACGCGTCCTCGATTTGTTTTGCGCGAACGGCGCTTTTTCCTTCGAAGCAGCCCTGGCCGGCGCACGCGAAGTGGTAGGGGTGGAATTCAGTGAGGACAGAATCCGCTGCGCCCAGTTTATTGCCAGCACTCTCCCGGGAAAAGTTGATTGTGCCGTGCCGAAATTCTTGACTGGAGACGTGTATCAACTCCAGCACATTTTTCGGGAGCCCTTCGACGTGGTTCTGGCTCTGGGTGGCCTCTACCACATTCCGGATCCGCCCTTTGTTCTGACTCAGATCCGCTCTTTAACCGCGGGCGCGTTGATCGTGCAGACTTCCAGCGTCCTGCCGGGGCGGGCGAACCGAGCTAAATTCCTAGTCCGGAAGGACTTGCAACACCGCGGATTGACCAGTGTCGTGGGTGGGCGTGGAGCGTGGCACTACACAGCCAGTTGCTTTGAAAATATGCTTCGCCATGCTGGATTCAAAGTTGTGCAATCGGCCCGCCCCTCTTTGTGGTCGCGCAAACGATTCCCCTGGTACTGTGCCGTGGCGGAACCGGTCTGAGTTCGATGCGTTTCGCCCGCGGCGCCACCGTCAGGTCAAGGTTGCTTGTGACGGGCCTGCCTCGCGGGCGGTTCGGGATGGCGACAGCTTGCGATATAGCCTGCGCGCCACGGCTATCTGTGCAGGATGAAGGAACGTAGCCCCGCAGAAGGCCCAATAGCGGCTGTTGGTTGGCCAATAAGAGATCGCTCTCCGAAGTAGAGACCGGGCATTCTTATAGTCGCGCACGCGAAACCGTGCGGATGCCAAGCCCGCGTAGGGCCTCGACATCCTCCGATTCACAGCCCGTTTGCCGAGTTCATCGATTGCCTGGGGATACAATCGCAAGATCTTATTGAGGACGGCGACTTCCCATGGCACTCCGTTGCACATGGTGAGGCCAAGCCCCCGGGTCGACATAGTGGCGTGGTGACGGTACATCAGCAACGGCTGGTCGACCACGCCCAACTCGAAATGCCGCGCAATTCGCAACCACATCTCGTAGTCACTGCCCACCAGAAGCTCCTCATCAAAATAGCCGACCTTCTCGACACATTCCTTACGAAATACCACCGAGCCGGAGCCGAATAGTGCCCGCATGAAAAGCGCCGGGAAAATCCGGCCACTGGGGAGCGTCATTTCGAAAGCGCGTCTTCACACTGGCGTCGATGATGCCATGCTCATCGAAGGTGCTCATATCCGTATAGACCAGAGCGCAGTTTGAACGCTGTTCAAGGTAGTCCAGTTGCAGTTCCAGTTTGTCTGGGCGCCACAGATCGTCGGCATCAAGAAACGCGATATACTCGCTCTTCGCTTCGCGTATTCCGCGGTTTCTGGCCGCAGGTTCGCCGCGATTCTGCTGATAAAGATTCTGATGCCGTTCCCGAACGGTTCGAGCGCGCTGGCCGTGCCATCGGTCGAGCCATCATCCACGACGATAATTTCCGCCGGAGGCCGAGTCTGCGCAAAAACACTCTGAACCGCGGCGGCAATATACGGTTGACCATTGTATACGGGAATAACTGCGCTGATCGTAGCTTGCCTCATTGTGGATCTTCCTTAACTCCCGGGTTCGGCCACGCCCAGCGGGTGATATCGATTCAACACTTGGTGGAGAATGCTCTGCCCTTTGCGACCTCGTGCTCGGCGAAAAAACCGAACTGATAAAGGACAAAGGGAAACACCGCAAACAACGCCAGTTTCAATGAAACCTGCAATAACAACGAAGGAAGCGCAATCAGAAGCGAGACCACGTACAGGAGAGTTGCAAGCCCAAGCAGCGTAACCACTCTCGAGAAAACGTACGGAATCCGATACACCGTTTGGGACACCACGCAGGCCAGCGCTGCCATGAGAAAGAAGCTCAACGCTGTAGCCCAGGCTGCGCCCAGCATTCCATAGCGCGGGATCAGCAGGAAATTCAAACCCATATTCGCCGCCGCGTTAATCAAACCAACCCCTCCCAGCCGCATCGTCTTTTTGGAAGTGTAAGCCCCAGCCAGAAGAAAACGGTTCATGCCCTGAAAAACGTAGGCCAGGGCTACGATGGGCACGACCTTGTAGGCATTGTGGAAATCCGGCGCCGAGATAACCGAGACCAACTCCTTGATGACGATTGACAACCCGAGAGCCGCCGCCACCAGAACGAAACAGTAGTACTCAAACAACCGGGCAAAAATCTCGCTGCTCCGGTCTTGCTTGGCGATCTCATAGATCCGAGCTTGCCAAATCATGTCAAAAGGCTGGACTACCAGCAGGCTGAGCATGAAGCCGAACTTGTACCCGAGAGCGTAGATCCCGACCGTAGAAATCGTGGCGAAATGGCGAAGGAAAAAGCGGTCGGAAAAATTGACGGTAAATGCCGCAACACTGGTGATGATAAGCGGAGCACCAAAGGTAACGATGCCTCTCAGCTTGCCGCAGGAAAAAGAAAGCTTTACCTGCCGAATCGTATAAACGGCCAAGACAATGGTGACCAGCGTGCCTGAAATCAAACTGCTGCATAAAACGCCGACTACGCCGCTATGGCGTATGGCAATGAAATAGATGTTCAGCGAAAGCGATAGAACCAGGCTGACCAACCCGGCCCCAACCACCAGAGTCGAACGCTGCCTCGCTCGCAGGTAGCTGAGGCAGACGACATTGACGCTAGACACCAGGAACGACAACGCTTCGAGTGAGACGTAGGAGTGCAGATCGGGTGTGTTCAGGATCAGAGCGGAAAGAGGACGCGAAAACCGAATTCCACAACCTCCTACCACGACTCCGATGAGAGAAGCGAATATCAAAATCGTGCTGACTGCCTGATTGCGGTCCTCAGGGTCGTCAAAGTCGTTATAGTGACGAACGATGGAGGCATTCAGCCACATCGTTAACACCAGGGCAGTCAGCGTTAAGCTCAGGTCCAACAACTCCAATGTGCCGTAGTCCGCGGGCGTAAGATAGTGGGTATAGAACGGGATCATGAAAAAACCGACCACCTTGCTGAGCACATTGCCAGCGCCGTAGATTGTCGTGTGTTTGAGAAGCTTTTTCAGTTCTTCGAGCATGCTTTTTGAACCGATCTTGCTTTGACTCCCGCGACCGCAGACGTCGCACCAGGAAAGCTGTTTCCTTGGTCTAGTCCAGGTACCCCAATCCTCTCAGCCGCTGTGCGACAATTTCCTCTTCCTCTTGCGTGTAGTTCTGCGCCACGCCGACTACACTGCTATCGGCGCTCTCGTAGGAGACGGGCCGATTAATCGCCAGGATTTCCTTCAGCACACGTCCGTCCATATCGCTGGGAACAGGCAGATCAAGGATGTGCAGAATGGTTGGCGCCAGGTCAATCAGATTGGGGCGAAAACCCGAAGCGGGATGCCGCAGCGAGTCGCCGTTCATCAACAGAATTCCGTCGTGCCGATGCGTGCCCTCCTCCGACATTTTCGGCGGCACGTCAGTAATCGAGAAGGAAAAGCCGTAGCCGTCCACAGGAATCAAAACCAAGTCGGGGACCAGAACGCCGTCAACCGCCGCGGGATAGAGGTCGGTGCCTCGGACCACATCCTGCAACAGTTTTTCTCCAGTCTGAGGATGGCGGATCTCCCGAAAACGAGAAACCAGGTCGGCGACGAGTGTTTCGTATTGTCTTCCGGGCTCAACGATCCCTCGCGGCCCGCGTCCAACCAGATTCACGTATAAGAAGCCCATCTGATAGGCATATATGACGGCCGCCTTGGTTTTGCTCCAGTCCCAGCTCGCGCCTCGTGCGCTCAGGACATCTCCGGCGTTGTCGGCCCATGAATCATGGCCTTGCGCAGTGTCGCTTTTCCCCAAGCTATTCTTGGCTTCCGCGACCGAGCGATAGAGGTTGCGAACCGTCTTGTACTTCGACTTCGCGGAAGAGGTTCTTGACTCCTTTCAGGTTGTCTTGCGATTCCGATGTCACGGAAAGATATCCCCACTGCCTCAGATAGAAGTTAGGGTGGATATGCCCATCAGGCGGCCAAAGCCGTGATCTGACAGCAGAATAGTAGTTGGCCTAAACGGCTCGACCTCTTGCAGGAGAAGTCCGACTAATTCGTCGAAACGACGGTAGCAGTTGCGGGTCGCCTCTATCTTCGGACTATGATCCTTGGGATCCTTGCAACCCTGCTCGATATAGGTCCAGAGCTTGTGCTGGATCCAGTCAGTTTGCTGAAAATGAACCATGAAAACATCCCATGATTCCTTGACCAGCATATTGAGCGCGATTTTCGTCTGCTGTTCGAATCCGGCCTTCAGTTTGTCGGTGAACTCGGCGAACTGAGCGTCCGAGTGCAGAGGCCGGAACTCGCTGACCCAGAGATTACTTTTGTAGTCAGGAAACATTCGAAGAATGTCACTGCTGACACTAGCCGGAAAGGAAAACGCTGCCTCGGTGAAAGGCGCGTCCCAACCAGAAACTAGAACGCCATTGACCTGGTACGGAGGATAGGTGTAGGGGAGGTTGAGCACCACAACCTTCTTGCCCTTTTCACTCAGGATTTGCCAGAGTGTCGCGCTGTGGATATTACGGGCGTTGTTGATGGCCCAGCTGCAATCTGCCGGACTGAACCGGGCGAAATCGAAGATCCCGTGCTTGCTGGGGTGCTTTCCGGTCATAAAGGAGGTCCACGCGGGAGCGGTTACCGGCGGTACGACGGACTCGAGCTCAGCAGAGACGCCGCTGCAAAGCCTCGCCTCGATGTTCGGCAAGTAGCCTTGCCGGACTAGAGGATTGATGACGTCAAAGGTTGCGCCATCGAGGCTGATGACGAAGATCTTCTCAACCTGGGATCCCATTTCGACTGTCTCCTGGCAATTTCCTTGCCTTGAATTGACTGCTATTCCACATATCCAAGTGCTCTTAGGCGCTGCTCAATGACCTCTATCTCTCCATCGGTGTAGTCGTTGGCTTCGACTAACCTGGAGTTGTCTGAATCTTCGAAATCGCGCGGATGCTCGGTTCGAAAACATTTCTTCGAGAACTCTTCCGTCCATGTCAGCCGGGACTGGTAAACCGAGGGCATGCAGAATCGTCGGCGCCAGGTCAATCAGCTCCGGATGGAAGTTGGCGACGTTGGGTTGGATACCAGGTCCTTGCAGCAGTACGATGCCGTTGTGCCGGTGATCACCTTTCTCGCCATTTTCGGGAAGAAACGGCTCCGACATTCCAGCCGCGACAACGTAGCCCTCAACTGGAATCAACACGATATCCGGCAACAGCACACCAGCAACAGCACCGGAGTAAATCTCATCGCCTCGAGCTACGCGTGCCAGCAATTGTTCCCCGGTGCGCTGGTTTCTCAACGCGCTGAATTCGGAGATGAGGCTCGACACGATTTGCTCGTACTCCTCGCCTGGTTTCACGCAGCCAAAAGGCCCTCGACCCGCCACATTGACAAAGACAAAACCCGTCTCACTTCCGCCTACAAAGGCTGCCTTGGTGCGTACCCAGTCCACCATGACCTTCTCACGCGGGACGGTCTGGTTGGCCATGTCGGCCCAACTTCTGTATCTTGTGACCGCCTGGCGCCCGCGCATCGCATTCTTGACTCTTGTCGAAGCGCGATAGAGATTTCGGACTGCTCGAGAGCGAGAATGCTTGAAAAACCGCTTGTACTTGTTGTCGGCTTTGGGCTCAAGGTGGTAATAGCCGAGCTTGCGCAAAAGATGGTTTGGATAGATGGACCCGCGATTGGCGCCGAACCCGTGGTCCGAAAGGATGATCCGGACCGGATTCAGGGGGGCGACCCTTGCGAGCAGGCGGCCGACGTGGTGATCAAAGGAACGGTAGCATTCGCGCACTTGCTCCAGGCGTCTGTCCTTATTATTACTATCGCGGCAGGCACGCTCGATGTAGCCCCATAGCTTGTGCTGAATCCAGTCCGTCTGTTGGAAGTGCACCATGAAAACATCCCATTCCTCCCTGTTAAGGAAATGAGATGCCAGCGTGGCACTCTGTTCGAAGCTATAAACTAGTTTGGCGATGAAGTTGTTAAAGTCAGTCTCAGATTCGGCAGGAAGGTAATTCCACAAAGAAAGATCGAGCGCAGAGCCATAGCCGGGAATGACCTCGAAAATCTCCTTGCTGAGCCGCTCTGGATACGTGAATGCGCTCATCGTTGGGGCATCCCATCCAGCTACCATCACGCCGTTGACTTCGTAGGGGGGATAGGTATAAGGCAAGTTCAGAACTACGATTCGCTTTCCCTTCTCGCTGAGGATCTGCCAAATAGTCTTGCTTCGGATATGTTGGGAGTTGTTCAGCTTCCATTTACAGTCGCTCACGTCAAAGTGCGTGAAATCGAAAATGCCGTGCTTGTTCGGATTCTTGCCGGTCATGAACGACGTCCAGGCTGGTGCGGTGACCGGCGGAACCACGGATTCCAATTCTGCGGACAAGCCATCTTCCAAAGCCTGGCCAAGGTTTGGCATGTATCCCTGGCGCACGAGAGGGCGAAGCACGTCAAAAGTGGCGCCATCCAAGCTTATGATGAAGACTTTTTCAACTTGATTCTGCACTTGGTTCTCCCTCTATGCGTTGCGTCTTGCGAATCCGGGACCACACGTCCAAAGCCGTGCGCTTCTGCAAAAGCCATTCATGGGACCAATTCCGTTTATCGCCTCAAGACTCCATTGCAGATCTTCTTAACAACCGCGCCGGCCAGAGCCGGGAATAAAGTGGTGCTGGTATAACGAAGAAAAGGGAGCGGGTCGCTCCAGGAAAAAATGCTATACCTGCGCTGTCCCGCAAGCTGTCTGCACACTTCCAGCGGACCAAATTCTCCGCGATAAAGACCTGCCAGGACGTATCTTAGGAATGCATCTTCAGCCACCCACTTTGCTCGCTGAATAACCGGCCGTGCAGGTTGAATGGGCCTTCCAGTCAAACGACAATAGGCAACCCAAGTTAAGTTCACCCCGCTAGAGTCTGCGAGTTGGTGCCAGTCCCAGTGGCGGGCGTTGATCTCGATTAGCTTGAATGTCCCATCCCGCACATCACGTTTGTACTCAATCTCTGCCATGCCTTCATAGGCAAGAGCGCGACAAAGACGAACGCTCGGTTCGTACAGACCAGGAATGTGATCATTCTCCACCACGCACCCGGTGCCGAACTCACCTGGAGACTGGACGATTTTCCTGGCGGTGAAGCAAGGCAGCGGTTCTGACCCAGGACAGACATAGCCTCCCCAAACAACAATCTGATCCGTCCTGCCGGGGATCCACTCCTGCAGCAGGATTTCAGAATGCACTCTTGAAACCCGATCGTAGGCTTGCTGTAGCTGGACAGAGTTGTTGGCGCGAAACGCTTTTCTGCCTCCCACCGCCTCCCAGTTCTTGCCTTGCCGCCAGTGAACCGAACTCAGAGGCTTCACGACACAAGGAAACCCCACGGTTTCGGCCGCGCGGTGCAGTTGCGCACCATTACTGACCACGGTCGTCCGCGGTGCCGGAATGCCAGCCGCCGAGGCAACGTCGGCCAAGGCGGCCTTGTCCATAACACGAAACAAGACTTGCCTTGGCGGGATCGCCAGCCTGTAATAAGGTTCCAGTTCGCTGCGGAAGCGATCCAGGAAAAGCACATCGGCATCGCGTGTTGGGAAAATAATCGCGCCCCGCAGATCTGAAACCGCGCGCAACAGGAAATCGGCTAACTGCTCCGGTTCTCCTTGCGAGTTGGGAGCAAAACGAACCTCGCACAGCCTGGTGAAGTTGCCAAAGATTCGGGGGTGGGCAGAGAGCCCGACCACGCGAACTCCGCTTCCGGACAATTGGCGAACGATCCCCAGTCCCGAATGGAACAGGTTCAGCACGATCACCGGCGGCGACTCGACTGCCGCTATCCCCGTAGGGTGCAGCGATCCTTCCTCAACGGTAATGGCTAATTTCCCCATACGTTTTGTCGGTCCGGCGAAGATTTGCACAGTTTCTATGCTCTCTTCCGCCGATAAATGTTCACCTCAGAAATCCCTTTCCTACATCTCCTAAGGCTGCCGTCAGCCCGCCGACTTTACAAACATCCTTGTCCAGTCAAGCTTCAGCCCAAAAATTCCCAGTTCCGGTTCATCGAGGCTAAGCCTTTTGAGCTCCAGCGGATCCTGGTCCGGGCCGTTCACTCCCGAAATTGTGGTCACCGCAGTTTGAAATCCAGCAGCCTGCACCACACGCTTGGCATGGCAACCGAAATCGGCTTGTTTTCCGAACGGATAGGCGAAATGCCGCACGGGAACTTGAAGGCGATTCTCGATCGTTGTCTTGGAGCCTAGAATTTCTTCTTCCAGCCGCGGAAGCGGCACGCTGCCGAGAACCGGATGGGTGACCGTATGCGCACCGAAAGAAATGCCCTCCTTATTCATTTGCCGAATCTCACTCCACGCCAGCATTGTGGCCGGCAGATTCAGGGGGTGCGGAACCTGCAAGTCTCTAAACAGCTCGGGAAGCAGGCGCAAGCGCTCGCTGTCGTCAATCATTCGCAGCCAGGCCAGGGTGAGCGCCAGCGCTTCCAGGCGCTGATCTTCGTCATCCATGGCGGCGTCCGGCCCACCCATCTCCTGAAGAGAAATCCGCGGACGCAATGTCAACTTGAAGGCGAGACGCACCTCGTCATACCAGGGCAGTTGGCCAGATTCGATGTAGCCCGTAGTCAAGAAGATAGTGGCTGGAATCCCCCTCTTCCTAAGGATGGGAAATGCATGAACGAAATTGTCGCGATAGCCATCGTCGAATGTGATGGCAACGCAGCGTTTGTCACTTCGGGACAGCAACTGCCGGCTTCCCAGTTGGTCCAAACTGACCAAATGAAAGTGACGCGCCAGGTACTCCATCTGAGCCCCGAACTGCGAGACCGGAAGAGCATCGAAAAACGGATCGTGATCATCGTTCACCCGGTGGTACCTGAATATGGTGCAGACCGGTATCGATTCTGAACGCGGCCCCGTAGAATATCGGTCCGCCAATTGCCGGCTGATGGTACCGAACGGTGTACCGGAATAAAGATGGGACGCGGACCAGCGTGCCAGGCGCTTTACCAGCGGCATGCTTGGCGGGTTGGGACCATCCCAGCGAGATCGCCGTGAAGAAATCAGTTGCTTCCGCCAGGATCGCACGGTTCCCGGGAGAAGTTTACCCGCGCCCTCACGCAAAGATCTGGATAGCGAGGGATACGACATTGAAATCCAGGTCGCGACCGGTTTTCTGGCCAGTAGCACCCGGCGGCTAAGTTTTGGCCGCGCACCCCAATCCAGCTTGTGGCGAGCCGTTCCTGCCAGGAAGTCATACTCCGCCAGACCTTGCTCGATTTCTCCACGCACTACCCAGCCACGAAGAGCGATACCTGGCCGCAAGCCTTCGAAGGAGGGGTCGTAACCTTCCTGCAAGACGGACAGGCGATTGTGATATCGAAATCCGTACTGGAGCGCGAGCGGGCGCTCACCCCAGGTCAGGCGGTGAAAAGCCAACCATCCTTTTTGCAACGTGGAGCGGCTCACCTCGCGGTAGAAAGACTGCTTGCTCCCGCTTCGAAAAACACCGGGCTGGTGACTTTTTTCCCATCGGCGAGTATGAACGTCGAACAACTGTGGAAGCCAGGTATCAAGTTCCTCAGCCGCGGCACATTCGGTCGGTGTGAGCCTTAGTTGGTCCTCGAAGTGGGCAAGAGCTGAGCGCACTTTAGTTCGGACGCGCGGACGCAGCATGCTCAGATAATCATCCCAATTGCTTGGCAACGGCAGAGTGGCACAGGGGACGGGTTCCGAAGCAAAGCTCCATCCGCGCTCAGTTGCATTTCCGATCAGCGCAGCTAGACAAGGGGAGTCTTGCGGCGCACCCTGGATTTGGATCCAATCCCAGCGTTTGGGCACTGACTCGAGGAACTGCATGAAAGAAGCCAGCACTGGGCGTTCCCAGCCTCGCCGGGTGAAGCAGTCCAGATAGTCGGAGTCCCCTGAGCCATCGCCAATAACGCGCAGGCAGGTTCGCAGCCCGTGCCAGTGCCGCTTGTGTTCGGAGTAAAACGGCGCAACACCGGCCAGTTCATTGCCCTCCCAAGCCGTGAGCACAAAGAGTGAGCGGCCATCGCCATAAGCCTTCCACCAGGCCTCACACCATTCCCAAGTCAAGAAAATCGTGTCACTGGAGCTCTCGGCCAGCAAGCGGTCCCAGTCCGCAGCTAGCGACTGCAGTTCCTCCCAGCTTTGGTGGAGAACGATTCTCATGACGCCGCACCATCCGCATGCCTGCGATGCCACAATTCCAGCATCAGGAACGGCCATAGCAGGTCTCCAAAATAAGGACTGTCGTCCTGCTCAAGGCCGGCCATGAGCTTCTCGACAAATTGCCGCTGGAAGTAGCCTCGCTGATAAGCCGCGGGAGAGAGCAATACGTCTCGCGCCAGGGCGCGCAGGTTGGGGTCGGTCTTCAGCCAAATCCCGATCGGCAGACCGAATCCATGCTTCTTCTTCTTTATTATTTCGGCTGGCAGAAAGTTCCGCGTCGCACGCTTGAACAGATATCGCTTCTCCAGGCCGCGCACTTTAAGGTGAACCGGAAGTTGGCCGGAAAACTCTGCCAGCGAATGATGCAGATAGGGAAAACGGACCTTGATGCCCAGATGCTCTGAAGTACGCACAACCTTAGGTATGTCCTCGTCACCTAAGGTCATATTGATGTCAATGAACAACAGCCGGTTTAATACCGACTGGGCCTGCGCAGCGCGGTAATGCTCGTGCACAACAGAGAGCGCCTCGCCATTAAGCGGCGGCATCACCGGGCCGAGTATCTGAGCGGAAGGAAATTTCTGCAACAATCGCCACTGGCAGTATCGTTCGGGATTAGGAATATTGGAGCGGCGGACGTAGCCCTGTGCCTTCCCTATGAGTCCCCAGTCGGCGGGAGCGGCAAACAACGCAGGTTCGAGCAGCTTGCGAAGTGCTTTGGGAATCCTTTGGTAAAGCTCATATACCTGATGGTTGCGATAACGTTGATTCTCCTCCGAACAGCTCATCGCCCCCGTCCCCAGCAAGCATGACTGAGATGCCGTGGTCCTTGGCCAGTTGGGCGCACGCATAAGTTGGAATGGCCGAGGCATTGGCAAAAGGTTCATCAAAAAGGTCGATCAGCTTGGGGATCAGGTCATAGGCTTCAGCGGGGCGCAAAATGCGTTCGAAGTGCGTAAGCCCGAAGTGCTTGGCGGCCAAGCGGGCGTAGTTGAGCTCGTCAAATCTTTCTTCCTCGAAACCTATGGAGAAAGCGCAGCCCCGCTGTTTTTGCATACGGCTGAACATTCCGGCGATGCTGCTGCTGTCCGTACCACCGCTCAAGAAGCATCCAACCCGCCTGGGATCGAGATCGGCGGAGGTGACTCGGACAGCTTCTTCCAGGCGGAAGAGCAGTTTCTCTGCCAGGCGGCTCACAGTTCCGCGAGCCTCCTCCGTGTAGCGCAACTCCCAATAACGCGCCGTGCGGGTTTGGCCTCGCTGCCATACCAGGTACTCGCTGGGCTTCAACTTGAAAATGCCTTGATAGGCGCTCTTAGGGGCCGGGACCGCGTTGAAATTAAGGTAGTCCGCGATGGCGCGAACATCTACGCGTTTCGCGACGAGTTGACTGGCGAGAATCCCGCGAGGATAAGAGGCAAAAATGAATCCCGAGGGGATTTGCCCATAACACAAAGGCTTAACGCCCAGGCGGTCACGGACTAAGACCAGTTTCTGCGCCTGCTTGTCCCAGATAGCGATAGAGAACACACCATCGAGCTCTCGGGCGAACGCCTCGCCATGATTCAGGTAAAGCGCGGCAATCAGGGCTGCGGTCGTGGTCTGCGGCGGCAAGCTGGAAATACGGTCCCGCAGTTCCTGCTGGTTGTAGATTTCGGCGTCGCAAGCGACCAGTAGTTGGTCCTGGGAATGTAGCGAGACAGTTTCCAAAGCGGATGTAACGCCCAGGCTAGCTTCTGGATCAACATGGTGCGATCGGGTTCCGCCGTTATCTTTGCCCAGAGCAGACACCATGGCCTCAATGCAGAAGTTCGCTCCTAGCCGAGTTCCGTCCGGATTCGCGACCCCACAAATGGCCATCGGTGTCACTCTGCCTTGATCCCACAAGACTGCAATCTCAACCGCAATCACTCACTCGAGGTTCCAAACAACTGCTACTGGATCTCAAAGCCGCGCCAGTGCGTCTGTTGCCCGCTGCTTCTTCGTATAGACGGGTATAGTTGCTCAGCATGTGGTGCAAGCTAAAGCAATTCTCGACTCGCCTTCTGGCGTTCATGCCCAGATCGCGCCGCCACTCCGGGTCCGACCCTAAGGCCTTCAAGTGAGCAGCCAATGTTTCTGCATCACAGGCTTCAAACAAAAGTCCGGATGATCCATCCTCGACTATCTCCGGATTCCCGCCCACGCGGGTCGCGACCGAAGCGATACCGATTGACATAGCTTCCAGCAAAGCGTTCGACATACCCTCGGCCAGGGAAGGAAGCACGAATACGTCAAAGCTGTTCATGTACGAAACGATGTCTCTGGTTTCGCCGGTGAATACGGTCTGCCGAGAAAGCGACTTCTGGGCTTGGACATAGGCTTGCAACGCGTTTCGCTCGGGACCGTCGCCCACGACAACGAGTTGAACTGGCACACTCTGGGCGAGAAGCAAAGCCACCGCCCGGAAAAGAGTTTGGTGATCCTTGATAGGGTCCAAGCGCGCTACCGCACCAACCACCAGGGTATCGGGGCCAACGCCCAACTTCTGCCGCGCCGCGCGTCGCATGTCGTCTTGAGGACGAAATCGCTCCGTGTCCACTCCGTTCGGAATGACGCCAATCTGACTTTCCGCGATCCGAAGTTGCTGCGCGTAGTAGGCCCTCAGGGAATCTGAAACCGCGAATACCCGGTCCGCCCAGGTGTAGCAGAACCGCCGGAGCAAGTTGCGCCGCCAAGGTTGATGGCGGTACGTGGGTGATTCCAGTCCGTGCTCGCTGTGGACTACCGCAGGAACACCAGCCAGGCGAGCCGCCGGAACCGCCTCGATGGCTCCCCAATTACGTGAGTGCACGAGGTGCGGGCGTTCCCGGTCAAATGCACTCTTTAACCTGCGAACCAATACGTCCCTTCCACTACCTGTGCATCCCAGCGAGATAACCCGGGCACCGGTTTTCTCTTCGGTCCGCGGAGATGGCAGAACCGTACACACAATCTGCTCAAATGCAGCGGGATCCAGGCCCGAGAGAAGCTTGCGTACGCCTTCCTCCGTTCCCCCGGTTCCTAGACTGTGCACGACATGGACAATTCGCAAGCGGCCCATAGCTGATCCATCGCGATCAAATCGAAAGCCTTAGTGTTGTTTCGTGTCCTTGCTGCCGGACCTGCTCGTCTGACGAAGTTGATTCATGCCGTCGCCGGCTCCGCGGTGATACTCATCAGGTCCGGTTGCGGGTCTGGCTCCAGAACCTTATCTTTCGCCAGCGCCGCTAACCCCACACTGATTCCAATCAGGTGGTACATCAAATCCTGGTTTTGTCGGTTGATGAACATGTTGGGAACGATGTAGACCATTAAGGTCATTTGTATGGTCAGGCAAAGGCCCGCGAGTCGCCGCAGGCCAGGGATGTCGCTCAGTGCTTTACGCAGCCGGGACATTTCGAAAATGGCCGCACCGATGAATGAGACGAAAAGCAAGAACGAGGGGAAGCCGGACTCAGCGGCCAAAGCAACGAATGCGTTGTGGGGCGCCCTTGCATGGTAGTTGGAGGCCTCCAAATACTCCTTCACTGCATAGTTCAAATACTGAGTTTGGAAGTTGAGCGGGCCCACCCCAAAGATGGGGTGGGCTTTTGCCATCTTGAGCCCCGTCTTCCACGTCTGCAGGCGTGCAATGGCGGAAGGGTCAACCTCGGCGGCGGTCGGAATTGATTCATATCGCTCCAGCGCCTTCTTGGGCGCAAACGGCAGCAGGAATACGAAGGCCAGCCCCATTATCATGAAGTTGAGCACTCTTCGCTTGGAGTACCAGGCTAGCAACAGGACGGCCAGTCCCAGGCCGAGGAAGCCCGAGCGAGAAAAGGTGGCGACTACCCCCATCAAGCAAAACACAGCCAGCAGTCGGTAGAAATACCGCAACCAGCGCCGGTCCTCCAGGTAGGACAGGCCCATGAGAATGGGAATGGCCATGTTCAGGGCAAGGGCGAACTCGTTCGCTTCCAGTTCCACACCCCCGACTCCGCGGGCACGGCTTTGTCCCCCAGTGATGATGAAGTCAATCACCGCCTTAAGCCCCAGCAACCCGATCGACACACCCATGACATTCAGCATGGCCCAGATGCGCGATTCCGAATTCGCCAGAGCGGCTACGAGAAACGTCATAATGAGGATGTTCGTGTATTGCGACAATTTCGGCAGCGCCAGAGCCGGATTGACCGCAAAGGCCGTCGCCAGGGCGATCCATCCCCAAAACAGCGTTACAATGACAAGCCCGCGCCAACGAGGCGGGGAACGGTGCATTTCGAACAGGGCATAGCCCAGCAAGGTTGCGATGGCAATCAGCGACGCGCCGTTCTTAAACGAATACGCCGGCCAAACAAAGTCATTCGGCCGAAAATGCGAGTACCACAAATACAGCAGGATGCCCTGGAAGGGGCTGAAAAAAGAGATCGGCACCGCCACCAGCACGATCAACCGGATTACAATTCCTCGCAGCATGGATACTCGTCAGCAATACAGAGTCTGGTGTTGCCTGCCTGGTACTGCTGTTGCGACGGGCTCGGCCACCGTGCCGCGAACAAGACATTCGAGTTGAGCAGGCAGCTCCAGGCTCTCTACGTAGCGCACCAACGCGCTCCGCCTGTCAGTCAACCGTTCTTGTGAGTCCTGCAAACACCGTACCAGCCGGGTTCCCCAAAGAGTGGGCTCATCCTCGACGATCAGGAGCGGGGCGAGCTGGTCCGGAAGCGCCGCTGCTGCAACCGAACTTGCAACCACGGGAATGCCCATAGCCAGAGCTTCCAGAATTTTGTTTTGCACCCCGCGAGCGATCCGCATGGGGGCTACGGCTGCGGCCGCGCCCCGCAGATAAGGACGGATGTCTGGTACCGTCCCGGTTACGCGTACCCCGGCACGCAGTCCGAGCCGTCTCACCTCGGCAGACGGATTTCTGCCTGCGATGACAAACTGCAGCCCAGGAATCCGGGAACGAATGCCGGGTAGAATCTCGCTACAGAAAAACTGGACTGCATCCACATTCGGAAAGTAGTCCATGGAGCCGGTAAAAACGACGTAGGGTTGCAGCGCTCTTATTTCCTCCGGAACCGAAACGGTCTCCGGCTGGTAGTAATCGGTGTCAAGCCGATTCTGCAATACGGTGATCCTTCCCGTCGGTGCAATGGTCCGCAGCAGTTGTGCTTCGGCATCCGTGCAAACCAGGGTGTCGCAAAACAAGTTCACAAGACGCGCCTCGTACTCTGCAAGGCGACATCCTTCACGTTTCCACAACCAGGAACGGAGACCGCGGGTACGGCTGGCGTACTGAAACCATTTGTCGGAATCCACGTCCACCAAGTCCAGTATCCCGGGCAGGTGCGGCCAGGACTCGCCGTACTGGGCCATCGCTGAACTGAAAACGAAAATCAGGTCATAGGACCGCGATCGCACCGCTTCTGCGATGCGCTTTGCCATGGTTGTGGAGTGGAAAAAACCCGGGCTGAATGACCGTCCCTGGATCAAACGCCACAGAGCTTTGGCGCGACTGCCGAACAAAGAAATGGGTTCCGCGTAACATGAGCGGCAAAAGCGCCGCAAATCCTCAATATGACGCGCGTCCTGCCGGTCATCGTAGAAGCAGAACAAATCGACATCGTGGTTCTCTGCGAGCATCCTTAATTCCCAGAACGCGCGGATTTTTTCCCCCTTATTCGGGGGGTAGGGCAGGCGATGGGCTAAGAAAAGAATCTGCATGTGGCCAGTTCGATGAGTACGTTACTTGATGTCCTGCCTTGGGCTTACCCGCTGCGCGAGCAAGCCGCCCAGTCCTTTGCCTGATCGGAGAGTGGCCGATTTTCATTTCAGAGCAGCCGCCAGCAAACCGCCGTATCCCAGCGCCAACACTAAGTTGCCGGCCAGCGCGACAGCGGCCCACCAACGCCGCCGACGATTTTCCGACTTTGTAGCCAGCCGCGGGATCTCCCAAAAACCGGCACTTTGAGGCGTTCACGAAGCTCACGCTCTGTCTTCACCGTGGCGTCGAAAATTTCCAGCATGACTACTATGAACAGCGCAATGGCCAGACCAGCGGCTGCCGCAATCCCATCGATCAGCGGCCGATTGGGAAAGGACGGATGTTCCGGGGGCTGGGCAGTATCCAAGAGCACAAATCGCTCTCCTTGCTGCCTCGCCTCCACATCCGAGAACATGTCGGCGCCAAACTTACGGTCCTCCAGGCGCTTATATCGGTCGGATTCAACCGCCAAGTCGTTAGTGGCTGCGGTCAGTTCCTCCTGCGCTCCTGGAATGCTCTGGATCGCCGCTTCGTGAAACTTGATTAGCGATTCCAATTCTGCCTGGCGGGAGCGATGCCGCCGTATCTCCTCATCCAGTTGGGCTATTTGGCCCTCAATAGCCGGATTGTGTTTTGCGCTTGTGGCCGGAGCTTTTCCCTGCTTCTCCAATTCCTTAATCTTCTGCTGGACACTCTCGATGTCCGCTGCCTTGCTAAGCACATCTGGATAACTCGGTCCGTAGCGCGCGCGCAGTTGATCCATCTCGCCTTGCAAACGCTCGAGCTGTTCTTCCAGGCCGGTATTGGCAGTGCTGCCGGTATTGTCCAGGTCCACCACGTTTGGACTGTTGGCCAGCAAGGCTTGCAGGTTCGCCTTCTGCTGCTCAGCCCGGCTGGCCGCATCCGCTTCCTCGCGCAATTCCACTTGAGCGGACGAGAGCGCCTGCAGATGCAGATTCTGAGATTCCGGGAGTTGCGATGCGTAGCGCGCCTTCATCTGCGCCAATTTCTGAGCCTTCTCGTCCAAGTCCTGCTTTGCCTTTTCCAATTGACGGTCGAAGAAATCGGCTGTGCCCAGAACCTGCTGCTCGCGAACCTTCAGGTTTTCTTCTATAAACAACGATGCCAGGCGATTGGATACTTTGGCAGCCAGGGCCGCACTTGGCGCCGTGAAAGATACATTGAACGACTTCAGCGCTCTCGCCGGGGGCGCACTCGTGGTTGCTTCAACGGTGATCTTTTTTGTCATCAGGCTTACGATTTGGTCCTGGGTTTTTGTGGCTTTCAAGCTGCGATATAAACCCAGTTCATCAATAACCTGGCCGAGTTTTGTATCAGACAGAATTTGTTCTTGTAAGATAGCCAGCCGCTGGTTCGCGTCGATCGTGGCGGTGGACTTCACATAGCTTTCCGGCACCTTCCCCGGATCCACCATGATGATCGAGGTCGCCTGATATTCGTTGGGCAACAGATAGGCGACAATGGATGCCAGCAAGGCAATGGTCAGGGTGATACTGGTGATCGTCCATTTGCGACGCCAGAGAAGCATGCGGTAGTCTCGCAGAGTGTAGTACTCAAGGCCGGCCAGCCCGCCGCCGGCCTTTCGCTCATGCTTGACTGCGGTTGCTGCGTTGGTCGAGGTCATAAGTGATACTCTCACCGCCAAGTTGACTCCCAAAGCTTGTACCGCGGGAACCCTAATTCTGGAGGGATGCCAGCGTCTTCTTGACATCCTGAGCAAGAGGAAAAGCCGGTTCCAGGCGAAGCGTGGCCTGCAGGAGCTCTTTCGCCTTGACCGTATCCCCAGCGCTCAAATAAGCCATACCCAGGTGATAGTTGTACTCGGGGTTCTTAGGCACCAGTGCCACGCTTTTTTTCAATACTTGGATGGCGGCGCCCGGTGTGTTCTTCCTCATGTAAATCCACCCCAGCGTGTCGCAAATCTCCGGGTCGTCCGGTTTGACCTGGTGTGCTTCCTGAGCCAGGCTAAGCGCCACATCGATGTTCCCCCCGTGCTCGGCGTAATTCCACGCAAGGTTATTCTTGGCCACTGCATTGTCCGGTTCCAATTCCAGCGATTTTCGGTACGCGGTCTGCGCCTGGTTCCAGTCAGAGCGCTTCTCCTGCAATTGGGCGATATGCAAGTACGTCACTCCCGAATCCGGCGATAGCTGGATTACCTTGTTAAACGCCTCAAGAGCCGCATCGTATTTCGCCTCTGCGCTAAGAATCAGCCCCAATCCTTGCCACGCCGGTATCAGCTGGGGATTGATGGAGATCGCCTGCCTGAAATAGGTTTCCGATTCTGCGTTGTGGCCCGCCATCGCAGCCAGTTGCCCCGCCACCGCGTACCCTTCCGCCCATTGAGCGTGGCCCCGCAAACGATTTTGCACAAGCGAGAGTGCAGCACCTGGCTGATTCTCCGCCAAGTAGGTCAAGCCAGAGAGATAGAACGTTTCCGTGGAGTCGGGCTGCGCCTCGGCAGCACGCTGCAAGAACTGCCGCGCCGCCGCATATTTCTTCTGGTTCAGCATGACCCACGCCAAAGCCCGATAGGTGGCGGCGCGTTCCTCAGCTTTGGGGAACTGGTCGAGTAATGGCATCAGGTCCTTTTGCGCACGTTCGGTTTCGCCTTGCTGCGCCCGCAGGATCGACCGCGTGATGTAGGGGTCCAGGATGGCGGGCTTGTCGGCGACAACCCGGTCCAAGTCCGACAACCCGTCCTTCAATTGCCCTGCATCGAGCTTGATTCCCGCCAAAAGAACGCGCGCCGCCGCGAAGTCCGGCTGTAACGCCAGGGCACTTTGCAATTCTGTTTCTGCCAGTTTGGTCTGTCTCGTTTGCAGTTGTGCCATGGCCAGAAGATAATGGGCTTGGGCTGACTCGGGGTCGGCGCGGGTCGCATGTTGCAAATCCGCGATAGCTTCCTCGATGCGTGTTTGGGCCAGGCGCAGCCGTCCGCGCAAGACCAAGGCATCGGCATTGTCCGGCGCGGACTTCAGAACGGAAGCAATCAGTTTTTCCGCCTCCGGCGCTCGATTTTTCGACATATAAAGCGAAGCCAGAGCGTTGCGGCTCACAGAGTCGTCCGGATACTTGGCCACAATCTGAAGGAATTCCTTCTCCGCAAGATCAAACTTCTGAGTTGAAACGTAAAAATTTGCCAGAGCCACGCGTTGCTTTGGGTCCGACTGCCCGATTTCCGAGATTCTCCTGAATACCGGTTCTGCCTCAGCCAGGCGCTGCTGCCGGACGAGAAAAGCCGCCAGCAAATATTCGGCGTCCGCGCTGTTCGGATTTCGTGCCACGCAGTCCCGGATGACGGTTTCGGTCTCCGCGGTCCGATTCTGCTTCAGCAGCAGCACGGAGAATGCTGCCGCAGCCGCCACCTGAGCATGGTCATATTGAATGGATTGCCGAAAGCTGTGCTCACTAGCCGGGTAATCATTGTCTTGGTACTGCAGACCGGCCAGCAGTAGCCAGGCGCTTGCATTCGCAGGCTGCGCTTTTAGCACCTGTTCGACTGCTGACCTTGCCTCGTCCCGCTTTCCTAGCCCTGTCTCACTTTTCGCCAGCATGAGCAGAGCCGCCGGATCGCCGGGATGCAGAACCAGAACGGCATCGGCCTGCGCTTTGGCGTCGGCGTAACTCGTGGCCAGAAGAAAAATGTCGGCCAATTCCAAGCGCGCCTGCGGATTTGAAGGGTCAAGTTCGACCGCTCGATTGAGTTGCCGCGCCCCACTGAGGTAGTCTTGCCTGCCGACGTAAAGCCTGCCTAACTCCAATGGAAGAACCGCCAGTTGCGGATCTGCCTGAATCGCGCGACGGTATTCAATGATGGCTTCGCTGGTTTTTCCCTGCTTCACGTTTTCTCGGGCCTTTGCCAGTAGTTTCTGTGCCTGTTGCGCCGGAGTCAGGTGATTGCAAGCCGCCAAGAGAAGCGTCAAAAGCACAAGCAAGACCCGCCAAGTCTGCACCGCGAATCGCCTAGCCGTCATTTTCGTTTTCCTTTCCGGCATCGATTTGCCCAGAGCGCGAGTGCCAGGTGCCGCGTATGTTGTCCCTCACTGTTTGTCAGGCACCCACGACCAGCGGAAGCCCAGAATTACACTTTTCTCTGGACCAGTGATTCTTTCGCTGCCAATAATGTCGAGATAACGCAGTTGGGTGAAAATCGCCCAGTTACGGTTTATGAAATAGCGAGCCTCGGCCGCATATAACTGCCCGTTCGTGTTCCGCTGGTTCGATATTTGCTGTTGAATGTAGCTGGCGGTCACGGAAGCGTGCAGGCGGGTGGTAAATGCCCGGTGCGCCATTAATTCATAACGATTGTGGAAGGTGTCGCTGATCGTACCGGTAAACCCGTCGCTTCGAGCCAAGGCCAGTACCACTCCTCCGGTGCGAAACTCCTTGGACAATGCCAGGGAACCGTGCAGCGTTATCCTCCCGTTGCTGGGCGAGTGCACGTTCTCGTGCCCAGTGTAAAAGGACCACGCCGGGCCAACGGTTGCTGAGATCCCGAGGCTGGGCTTCAATTTGTGGCTCCAACCAATGGCTGCATTATGAGAGTTGACATTGAGGCCGGATGTCGTGGTCTGCCCGCGATACCCGTAACTAAGAATCAACGTGTCGCTGAGACCATAATGATGGCGCCACGCGACCCCCGCCGCGTAGCTGATCGCCTCCTGAGCCAGAACACTCGTCATTGACTGTCCCAGATAACTGGACAAGCGCACGAAGTCCTGGTTCGCATGAAACACCAGAAACGAACTCTGGTTATAGTGATCCGTCAGAGCAACCGCCGCCCCGTTCAACAGGACATTCCGATCACCTGACAGGAAAGCATTGCCGATCCCAATACCTCCGCCGGGTTCAGCAACAAATCCTGTCTGTTCCTCTGTACTGTGGGTCGGAAAATAGCGAAGGCGATCGCCCACTGTCCAGCGCCAGTTCCCGTTGATCCGGCTCATCTTTCGAAGATCCAACGACGCAGCGGCAAAATCCTTGATGGTCACCCGCGATGAAATCCACACGAAGGGCTGATACTGCGCATTCATCCGCCATCCTGAGAATTGGGTCGAATAAAGTGCCAGGCCATTGATCGCAGTTAGGTAAGGTCCTACCGGGACTCGCTGAAAGCTTGGATTGCTGCTGTATCCCTCATACGCGGTGAAGGAAAGCAAGGAGATGGGCCCCCAATGGAGCGGAGTGAGTAGTATGTTGAGCGGCAAACCCGTTTCCAAGTCCGTCGTGGGTTCGAAGTCAAATACCTCGTCGGGCTCCTGCTCCGAATCGGTCCCTGATGCTTGCACATCCTGTGCCTCAGGCTGCGCCGAGTCTGAGTAATTGACCGAGTCCGAAACATCCGTTGCGGAATCGGTCTGGGCGCTGCAGGGCCCCGCCAGCGCTACGGTTGTAAGCACGCCAGCAAGAGGTGCCGCCCCCAGAATGATTCGCAACCCCAATATCAGCCTCCTGGCCACTGTCCTCATATTCGTCGCAAGACCGCTGCATTCAGGGCACAACGACCGTGTCTCCGGGCTCCAGCAAGATGTTCTGTTGCATCTTCCTTCCCCGGATTACGTTGTCGTAATTAAACGAAAAACGAGTCTGTACGTTGCCTTGCTGGCGAAGGATGTAAATCTTCTTTCGCTTGGCAAAATCCTTCAGCCCGCCCGCCTGGGCGATAATCTGCAAAACCGTGGTGGAACTATTGATCATGAAAGGGCCTTCTCTGGCCGCATGACCGATGAGATACACCTTCCGACTGCGGATCTCGGTCACCGCCACCGTGACCTGAGGCACCGTTACAAATGGCTTCAATTTATCCGCTAAAACTGCCTGCAATTGAACCGGCGTCATGCCGACGACCTTGACTTCTCCCACCAGGGGAACCGTGATTTTCCCGTCTGGACGAACCACGACACCGCCCGAAAGTTCTTTCTCCTTCCATACCGTAATCATCAGTGCGTCTTGCTCACCGATAATGTAGGCATTGGGATCGAGCGGAGGATTCGGAATCTTTTTCCCCTGGTCCGACCGTGGAAGGTCCGGACTCGCGGGTGGTATGGCAGCGGCGGTTCGCGTACTCCCGTTCGCCGGCGGGTCAGCTGCCGATTCTTGGTCACCGGAGTTCGGCGCGATTTGCGCTTCCGGAAGAGCGGCACGCACGCTGCGGCACTCTGCCCTTCCGAGCCCAATGCATAGAAGCAGGGCGAGTGCCATCGCTCCCGGAAGCAGCTCCGCGAATTCGAAGCCACGGCCGACACACGGGAATTCTCACCTTCGATCGGCGACCACTTGTCGCTCCTTGGCAAAATTGGATTCGTTTCAGCCGATTTTGAGACATGACTCCCTGTTTACAATGGGCGCTGCCGTAGTAGCTAGTCATTGCAACTCTCTCCGCGATGTCTTACCTACGGAAATGCCCGCACCATTACAGGCCCCAGTATCTTGGTCACCGGAAAGGGCAGAGACTTCCATAGCGTTATCGCGAGCTTGAATTTCGGGTTCGCCGGCGAGAAGTTCGGCATGCTTTTTCGCCGAACCAGAAAAAACTGGTAGGGCAACGGACGCTCCCGCATGTTCCACTGAGTCTTGAATTGGTAGGAACCCGACCCCAGCTTGCTGCGGCCGAAATCGAAGGAACTCACGCCGGCTTCTAACGCGTGTCTCATGACTTCGTAATACATAAAATTGTTGGCAGCATGTTGCCGGCCTTGCATTAACGATCCTCCGAAATAGGGCAAGACCCAGTCGCGAAAACGGAAACTCAGGACTGCGGCCAGGGCTTTCTTGTCGTGCCAGACAGTAGTTAGCTCGCATTGCTCGCCGAACTCGTCCAGAACGATCCGGAATAATCGCCTGGAGAAAACCGGCGTGCCTAGATGATGAAAGCTGCGAGAGTAAATCTCGTAAAACGTGTCTAGCTGCTCAGGGTCCACCACAGCTTGCAAACCATTTTTCTGGCCCTTGCGAATCATGTAACGTGTGTCGCGTGGAAACCCACGCAGCAACTGTTCGATGCTCTTGGGCAGCTCAAGATCGAAGGTGACATAAAGTTTCTTGGTCTCGAACCCTGGTTCCGAGATGGTCAATCGCTCCCGCAGTTCCAGGTACTGAACACGTTCACGTTTCGCCATCTCGCAGGCCGCTCTGCGCAACTGGCTGCTTATTTGGTCATTGTCCGCGCACACCCCTCCGTACACCGCGAGCGGAGTTGAAATCAGGCTTCGTCCCAGAAGGAAATTCGGAACCATGAACAAGGGAAGTACGCCACGAATAGTCCCGCGTTCCTCCATGAACAAATACCGTGGTTCAAACTTGAATGTCTTCTCGATCACTCGCTTCCAGGCCGTCAAGTGAAAAGGCGAGCCCGAAAGATGTCGGTATACGTACGAGTCCCATGCGCGCTGGAACTGGTCTTGATAGGGACGCAACGTAATGGCATTGGGAGACATTGCATTCCGCGGCAACGGTTGGGGTTCGAGACCCAGATTTTGGGGCAACCCCGTCCTCAATTCGAACTCTCCATGGCTGCCAGCTCCCGGGTTAGACAACCTGGCAAGTTCTGGCGCCGCAGCTCCCAGCCACATGGCCCATGCACCTCTATTTGTTGTTCTTCCCGCCGTAGTAGGAGCGGTAGTCGAAGTCTGCCCGCGATTCGATATTGTTCACAACCACGCCCAGCAGCTTCCCGTTCATTTGTTGTGCGGTGAACTCGAGGGCTTCCCTGGTCGTTTTGCGAACGTGCACCACAAGAAGAAGAGCGTCGCAGGCAGCTAACAAGAGCTCAAAGTCCGCAATGGGTGCCGAAACCGGCACGGAGTCAACGATGATGAGACCAAATTCCAGATTCCCTTTCTGAAGGAATTCCTGCCACTTGGCGCCTTCCAAAATTGCCGGCAGAGATTCTTCGGCGACGTTCCCGGCGGGAGCAACGTAGAGATCTGGCAAGGTCGTGGCTTTGATGCAGTCCTCAAATGCCGCCTGGTTTTGTAGAAAATCGGAAAGCCCCGTACGCTCCTGCAATCCGAGGATCCGGGTGATACCGCTGAGCCGTAAGTCACCGTCAATGAGCAGGATCCTCTCCTTGTGCAATTGGGCCAAGCTTATAGCGAGATTTGCGGACGTGAGACTCTTCCCGTCTTGCTTCTGGGGACTAGCGATCACAATCGAGCGAATACCGGACTTGGCACGCGCATTCAGCAGGCGGGCCCGGAGAACCCCAAAATGCTCGGCGGCCGCCCTTTGTTCGGGGTCGACCAACAACGGGTACCTAGGACTCGAACACAGTTCGACCGGGGTCTCCTTTCGCGAATAGAAAAGACGCTCTTGATCGCTTACGCCGACACCGATCCCTTTTAGCGTGTCTCCGGATCCCATCCCTGCTTCCTTCTCCATTTCGCTAATTTGCGCGCACACCATCTCTGGACACCCCGAGGAACCCGCAGGTCTTAACGATAAAGCTAGATTTCCCGCAGCGCGGCCGCACCATGCGACTCTCGCTCCTGCGACTTACTGATCAGGCGGGGAAGATGGCTGTTTCCCCGCACTTGAACTGCCAACGGTGAAGCGAGCGAGACAAACCGATGCAAATCGAACGCGCCTGAGAGTAACCGTATTCTGTGAACGTTCCGCGACCGCCCGATGAAAATCCGGTTAAAAACAGCCTTGATTTGATCGCTGTTTCGAGGTTTGAAAGTGGCGCGGGTCTTAGCTACTCAAGGTTGCAGGCTCTCTAGAGTATTCGGTCAGTTCGCGTGCCTGCGCGGGCAAACTGTGTGGGATGGCAATTCGCGTGCTGAAGGGCGCTGGCCTCCCCCTGGTTCGCGCCTTCGGCCGAAAGTTATCGCCAGGAGCAGGCTGCCGAGGGAATCCGGACTGCTTCTTGCACACTCGCCATGTCGTGCGCAAGGTCGGTCTTGTATCCTTTTGCCGGTTCACCAATCTCATGTAAGCTCCTCTTTTGTTTAGAAGGAGCCTTACTGATGAGCTCACCAACCGATCGCCGCAAGTTCAAAACTATCAGCCGTCGCGAGTTGTTGAAACTTACGCCGGTGGTAGCCTTGGGCGCCTTTGCGATACCGCAACTTCAGAAACCACTCCTCAGTGCCGGTCTGGGCTTCAGCGACTGGGCGTCGGCAAGGCTGTTCCGCTCCGGCCATTTGGCGCAGACGTTTGCAGACTCCGACCTGACGCCTTTCGATAGGTTTCCCATTAACGACTATGACGTAGACGATCCCCAGGTTGATTTCGACAGATGGACCCTCACCGTGGCAGGCGAGGTGCAGAAGCCGGGGGATTACACTCTCGCCCAGATTCAGGCTTTGCCCAAGTTCACACAAAACACGCGGCATGTTTGCGTAGAAGGATGGGACGTGATCGGCCGTTTCGGCGGTGTTCGTCTCTCCGACTTCCTCAAGATGATTGGCGCCGACCCGACCGCCCGCTTTGTAACCGTAGAATGCGCGGATGACTACTATGAGTCGCTTGACATGGCCACCGCCATGCATCCGCAGTCTTTGCTCTGCTACGAGATGTACGGTAGGCCGCTGACCCGAGAACACGGCGCTCCGTTGCGTCTGAACATTCCTACCAAGATTGGCTACAAGCAAGCGAAGTACCTCACGGACCTCAAAGTGAGCCATGTGCTGGAGAAGGTCGGCTACTGGGAGGATCAGGGCTACTCCGAATTCTACGGCCTGTAGCTTTGAGGAGATAACATGGCAACCCGCGCGATAGCAATCGAAGACGTGAAGACGGGTGAAATAACCCAGGCGGTGTACGAGCATCCCTTTGTGGTGCGCCTCTGCCATTGGGTGAATGCGGTTTCGCTGTTCGTGATGGTTGGCAGCGGACTTCAGATCTTTCGCGCTTTCCCCAGCTTTGGGGCAAAAATCCCGCAGAAAGATCTTCTCAACTGGCCCAAGGCTTTTGCGCTCGGCGGATGGCTGGGAGGCGCGCTGCAATGGCACCTCACCTTCATGTGGATCTACATGGCGACCGGGCTGTTGTACATCGCTTATCAGATTTTCAGCGGAAACTACAAGCAGGTGCTTTTTGTACGACGCGACATTCCTGGAGTCTGGCCGATGGTGCGCCACTATTTCTTTTTCGGGCTCAAACCTCCGGCCAGGGAAGCCTACAACCCCCTGCAGAAGCACGCGTACACTTCAGCAATTGGGTTGGGCGTGCTATCGGTGCTGACGGGTTTCGCTATATGGAAGCCGGTGCAGTTCTCCTGGCTGGCGTGGATAATGGGCGGCTTCCACTGGGCACGGTTGTGGCATTTCCTGATCATGTGGGCGATCCTGGCTTTTGTTTTCGGACATCTGGTGATGGTGGTTTTGCACGGCTGGAACAATTTCGTTTCCATGTTGACGGGGTGGAAAAAGGACCCGGATTATCCGTCGGAATAGTCGCTGGTTGCGACTGCGGGAAGTTAGGAGTTGCAAGTGAGGATTGATGCACGCAAAGAGGACTTCGCTGGAAAATCGATCCGGACAATTCAGCGAGGAAATGCTGATCCGGCGTGTGCGTGAAGGAGAACACGATCTTTTCTACGAACTGATTCGACCTTACGAACGACGCGTCTATTCCGCGGCTTTGGCTATTTTACGCAACCAGGCAGATGCCGAAGACGTGGCGCAGGAGGCGGTGCTCAAAGCTCTTAGGCACATCCGGCAGTTCCGTGCGGAAGCGCGGTTCAGCACCTGGCTGATCCAGATCACCATCAACGAGGCGCGTATGTGGAGAAGGAAACAACACGCCAACCTTATGGAGCCGATCACTGACCGCTGGGACGAGGAGGGCGACTATACGCCTCGCGATTTTGCCGACTGGCGTGAGATCCCCTTGGAGACCCTGGAGCGCCAAGAGGTCCGGCAGAAACTGGCGGAGGCATTGACCTCGCTGGCGCAGAAATACCGTGAGGTTTTCGTGCTGCGCGATATGCAGCACTTGAGCATCGAAGAGACCGCCAAGGCTCTGGGAATCTCAACCGCATCGGTCAAGACGCGCTTGCTGCGGGCACGGCTCATGCTGCGCGATCTGCTGGCGCCGGGGCTTGGCGGTGGTTGGAGTACGAGATTGTCATTCGCAAAGGGGACCAAGCCATGGTAGTCAACTGCGAACAAGTCTGGCGCGAGATTTCGAACTACCTTGAAGGTGACATCGAACCGGATCTCCGGCGCACCCTCGAAGAGCACATCCGTACTTGCAAGCGCTGCACCGCCGTGCTTGACGGCACGCGAAACCTCGTTCAGCTTTACGGAGACGAAAGGATGCTAGATGTGCCGTTGGGGTTCAGCCACCGCCTGCAACGCAGGCTGGAAGAGAATATGTCCTCCCCAGGCAGGAGAGGCTTCCTGGGATGGATGGTGGCGACCGCAGCGGCGGTCCTGGTCTTGGGCAGCTTTGAGCTGGCTAGATCTTCCGTCTTCAGCCGTCCGGAACTGCGTTCCGCACATGCACAGTCTGGAAACGGGGTTCCTCCCGACATGATGGTCGTGGTTTCGACCGATGGGAAGACGTTTCATGCGGCAGGGTGTCCCTTCATCCACGACAAAGCACACCTTCAGACAATTCCTGCCCGGGAAGCGTTGCAGGGGGGTTATGTTCCTTGCGTGCGATGTATGAAGAAGTATCTCACTGCCTGATCTCACTGCTGATACAGGTCATCCAGTCTTCGCCCAGGATCACCTGAAAATGAAGAGAAGGCGCAGTTCTCTTGGGCTGGGCTGAAGCGGGAGTCTCAAGGTAGCCGGTGATATTGCCTGAACCAGCTACCCTGAAAACGAACTTGAAGAACGCAGCCGGGCGCTAGTTCTGCTTCATGCTGTCATCGCGTTTCATGTTGTCGTCGTGCTTCATGCTGTCGTCTTTCTTCATGTTGTCTTTCTTCATCTTGTCTTTCTTGGTCTTGCTCGCCTTCTTGTCGTTTTTCATTTCATCTTTCTTCATCTGGTCCTGCTTCATGTTGTCGTGCTTCATCTGGTCCTGCTGCGATTGGTCCTGCTTCATGTTGTCGCTGGACTGTGCAAAAACCGCAAGGGGTACTGCCAGAAAACACATGACCATCAACCTGCAAACCATCTTCTTCATACGTTCTCCTCGGTCTCGTTGAATTGGGCCGACACACGCAGCCCGCGCGAATGGGATGCACTTCCAGGCCTAAAGTTACAGAGACCGATTGCGCTTCAATGCCTTATCGCGAAACTGGCTCGTCCTTCACCTCGTCACCACGGGGCAGGCCGAAGGCATAGATGTTGAAGTCATCGGAACCGACATACAGCACTCCATTCGCGACTGCGGGCGAGGAATTCACCTGATTGCCGGTAGTGTAGCTCCACAGCAGGGTGCCCGTCCGGGCATTCAGCGCGTATACGCCACGGTTGTAGGACCCAACATAGGCAACTCCATTCGCGAGTGCGGGTGAGGACAACACGCTATCGCCCGTGTTGTAGCTCCATAGCTTGGTACCGGTGCGAGCGCGCAGCGCGTAGACTTTGCCGTCATACGAGCCGATATAGACTGCCCGCCTCGCAACTGCGGGCGAGGACAACACGCTGTCGTCGGTACTGTAGCTCCACAACTTGGCCCCGGTGCTGGCATGCAACGCATATAAGTTGTGGTCCGCGGAGCCGAGATAAACCACACCCTTCGCCACCGCGGGAGAGGAGTACACAGCGCCGCCGGTGTGATAGCTCCAAAGCTTGGCGCCGGTGCTGGCATCCAGCGCGTAAACGTTGTAATCGTTCGAGCCGACGAAAACCTTCCCGTTCACCACTGTGGGCGAAGACACGATCGTGGAGGTAGTGGTATAGCTCCACTGCTCGACGCCGGTCTGAGCGTTCAAGGCGTAAACATCGCCGTCGTTCGAGCCGACATAAACCACGCCGTTCGCCACTGTGGGCGAGGAATCTACGTCGTTTCCAGTGGGGTAACTCCACAACAGGGCACCCGTGCTGGCGCTCAACGCATATACGTTGTGATCCGCGGAGCCGACATAAACTACTCCCTTCGCCACTGTGGGCGAGGAATATACATCGCCGCCGGTGGCATAGTTCCACAGCAGGGCGCCGGTGCGGGCATTCAGCGCGTACACGTTGCCGTCATATGAGCCGACGTAAAGCACCCCATTCACAACCGCGGGCGAAGAATCCACATAGTTGCCGGCGTTGAAATTCCACCTCGCGGTAAGGCCGCCCACGTTCTTTTGATTAAGGACATTCTCAAACGGGTTCATGCGCGTGCCATTGGGTCTGAAGTGGAACTGGTGCCAATTCGTCCGCACGAGAAATGATTGCTGGGCACTTTGGTGGCTGCTCCGCTCCACAGCCTTAACCCAATGCTTGCCGGGACGCGCGCTACGCGGTGCGCGAATTTCCGCGTTCTCGAACCCTCCTTGGCCGTCGGTGACAACCAGTGCCTCATCCTTCGGACCGAAATATATATCCACATCCACGTTGGGATCGAAACCACTGCCCGTCACCAGAATTCGGCTAGCGGGCGGACCAAATTCCTTGGAGAGAGTAATGGAAGGCGATGCACTGGCTATCCCACAGAACAGCAAACACGCAACAAACATAGAGGCAGAAAAAGTGATTGCCCGAGAGCGTTCCTGAGAGTTGAACATACTACCTTCCCGTTCAAGTCGCGAATAAGTTCCGGTCAGAGACAGCGTACTTGAAACGTGCCGACAATCTAGTGCGGCTTTTGCTGGTTTGTCAAGGTGCAAGGAGTTGCGGCTATCGCGGGATAGGGAGTTTTGTTACACCTTCACTTTACCCAGCCGAGGCGGGGTTAATCAGGCGGGCGGAAAGCATGTCATCGTGAACCCCGCCCCAAGAGCACAATCTTGATGGTTTGAAACATAATGAGTAGGTCGAGTCCCAGAGAAGCATTCTTGATGTAAAACAGGTCGTGCTGCAGCTTCTCCCTGGCGTCTTCCACGGTGTTTCCATACTTGTAACGAACCTGCGCCCATCCTGTGATGCCGGGTCTTACCACGTGACGAAGGCCATAGTAGGGAACTTCCGTGCTCAACCAATCGACAAACTCCGGCCGCTCCGGACGGGGCCCGACAAATGCCATGTCGCCTTTGAACACGCACCACAGCTGGGGAATCTCATCCAATCGCGAGCTGCGTAAGGCCCTACCGACCCGTGTGATCCGGGGATCATCATCGCCAGCCCAGACCGGACCGGTGTCAGCCTCGGCGTCCTGCCGCATGGTGCGAAATTTGTAGCAATAAAATATTCTTCCGCCTCGCCCCACGCGCTGCTGCCGATACAGCACCGGGCCACGCGAGTCCAGTTTTATAGCGAACAGCACAAAGGGGATGATTGGGAGCAGAAGCAGCAAGGAAATGAAGGAAACCACCGTGGAAAGCACCAGCCTGAACGTCGTCCCGGATCGAAAGCCCTCCCGGAAAATCAGCCAACTGGGATGCAGCTGTTCCACCTCAATTCGTCCGGACATCTTCTCCAGCCAAGACGTCGCCTCTTCGACTTTCACGCCCCCCAGCCGCAATTGCAGCAGCTCGTGCATTGGGATCGTTCCGCGACGGTCGGGCATCGCTACAATGACGCGATGCACCCGGTTCTCCGCGGCTACCTCAATCAAGTGAGATGCCACCGCTTCACGGGTTAACGCTCCGTCCACATTACCGGTCCATCCAACCACTCTAATTCCCAGTTCCGTTCGCTGTCGCAACCCTTGCACCAGCCGAAAAGCCCGCTCTCCGGTGCCCAGCACATACACGCGCTCTTGCAAGTAGGATTGCCGGACGAGCCAGCTATATGCCGTTCTCCACCCTAACAATGCAAACGTGAGGATCACGATTCCCATGAGGGAGGAGCCGTTCCCGATCAGGGCCCCGGGGAAAAGGTAACTCACCCCTGACATCGCCAGCGCCAGCAGTCCCGAGACCTGGAGCAACCGGAAATAGAGCTCGCCGCTCGCGCTGGAACGCGCCGGGTCGTAAAGATCGAACCAATGGGAACACAGCAGCACTAAAACCGTGACCGCGAGAATCTTGTAGTACCCGTATTGCTCACTGAGTACGAACCAGCTATCCTCCCGCACTGCCAGCAAGGTTCCAAGAAGGAATGAGGTCGAGACGATCAAGGCCTCGCCGACCAGCAGGATGAGGGTCCGAACTGGGTAATAAACATTAAAGAGCCGTATCAAGTATTACCTCGCGGCATCAGCGCCTTTTTGGATGCTCTTCTTATTAAGTCTCCATCCCTGCTCGGGCCGCGGTTGCTTCCCCACCTATTTGGTAGCCAAAGGTCTAGGGTGCGAAGCAGTGCAGTTGCTCAGACGGCCGGATGCGGCAGCTGTAGGACGATCTCCAGCCCCTGCCGAGGTGCCGATCATGAGCGTAAGCAGCGGATGTTACGCGCTGAACACCATAGCGTTAAATGGGTGTGAAATTTCGGCCCTTTGACAATCCATCGGTGGAAAAGCGGACGGATCGAATCGCCCTGCGACAAGCGAGCAGGTTGTCGTCAAGTTTTTTTCTTATGGTCACGCAAGCTTAACAAACCGAGCTTAGTCTCAGGTTTTTCGCGTGGTGCCTTTCGGCAGCTCGCAGTCCTGTTCGGGTGGGACGCTCGGAACCCCAAAATGTTGAGACTATGGGCCAAGCCGCAAAATCGCACTTTGGTTGACGGTTTGAGCGTAGACTTGGAGGACTATTTTCACGTCGAAGCGTTTGCCTCTCGCGTTCCTCGTTCTCGATGGCCGTTGTTCACCTCTCGAGTGAGGCGCAATACAGCTCGCGTTTTGGAGTTGCTGGAGCGGAATCGATGCCGAGCCACATTCTTCGTTTTGGGCTGGGTCGCGGAGCGCGAGCCTGCACTCATCGGCGAGATCGTGCGAGCCGGGCATGAACTAGCCTGCCACAGCCATCTGCATCGGCTGTTGTACCGGTTGTCGCCGCGGGAATTTCGAGATGATTTGCGAAGGGCGCGGGGAATCATTGAAGATGTCGGCGGCAAGAAAGTAGTCGGGTTCCGCGCTCCAACTTTTTCCATCACTCGGAAGTCATTGTGGGCGCTGGAGATCCTGGCAGAGGAGGGGTTCGAGTACGACGCTAGCATCTTCCCTATCCGGCACGACCGTTACGGCATCCCCGACGCCTCCCGCTGGGTTCACCAAAGATCACTGCCCTCGGGCCGAAGCATCTGGGAGTTTCCACCCTCGACGGTGCGAGTTGGCGGCGTGAATCTCCCCTTTGGCGGTGGTGGGTACTTAAGACTGCTGCCGATGTCTTTCACACGCTGGGCAATCAACACCACTCATCGCCGTGAAGGCCAGCCAGTCATGGTGTATTTCCACCCTTGGGAGCTTGATCCTGATCAGCCCCGGCTCCCAGCAAGCTGGAAATCTCGACTCCGGCACTATGGCGGCTTGGCAAAGACAGAGGGACGGCTCCAAGAAATTCTGGCACGGGGCACTTTTCAGCCGTTTATCAACCTTGTGCGAATGTTTGAGAGATATTCGCCAGCCCCGAATCGCGATGTACTGGTTGCAACAAACCAGCCAGCCCTGCGGTCGACCGCGTCGTAGACCGAATAAGCAATCTGTGGCAGGTGCCGATGTCCCGGCCTACCCCAAAACCCCTTCCCAGCGCTGGATTTCCCGGCTAGCCTCCGCAGAATTCACACTGCTGTAACCAACCTGAAACATTTCTGCAACATTGTCTTGCGATAATCCTCACCCGCTCTTCATGTGCGCTGATCACATCCCGGCTTACTTGCGAATTGCGCCCGAAGAGTCTGTGCCAGAGCTGTCCACAGGAGGACCACTCATTTTCGTGGTTCAGGACGATTCCTCAATCGGCCAGCTAAGCTGCCAGTATCTGCGCATGCATGGATACGCAACCCGCTCATTCACCGAACCGATGGAGGCGATCGCACAGGCCAAGCGCACTCCTCCCGCTCTATTCCTGCTGGATCTCATGCTCCCAGGCAAAGACAGTTTTGAATTGTGCCGCCAGATTCGCCAGACCAAAGCGCTGGCCGGATGCCGCATCATTTTTCTGACTACAAGAACCAGGGAAGGGGACGGGATCGATGGTCTGGAGCTTGGCGGAGATGCTTACCTGACAAAACCATTCAGCCCACGCGAGTTGGTGGCCAGAGTGCGGACCGTGTTGCGTCGAACTCCGGGACTGGAGCCGGCGAAAGTCGCAAAGTTCGGTCGCATAGAAATTGACTCGTCCTTGATGACCATCAAGGTTGATGGTGAGGTAGTACCGGCAACAATGCGAGAATTCCGCCTGCTCGATTACCTGGCTCACCATCCCTCGCGCGTATTTACACGCGGCCAGCTCTTGGATGCGGTCTGGGCCGAGGGATCATTCGTTACTCCACGTTCGATTGACGTTTACGTTCGACGCTTACGGGAAAAGATTGAACCGAACCCAGAAAGTCCGAAGTACCTTATCGCGGTTCGCGGAATCGGATACCGCTTTGATGTTCCCCGGTAGCAGTTTGCCCTGAGCCTTTGTGCCCACCTCTCGTTTGCCGCCGACGCGATCTATGCTTCGCTTCGTTGAGGAGGAAGCCTGAAGGCAGAACTCGAGAACGTGGTCGCCGTCGAGGCTGCGACTGATGTTCCAGCCCGGGGAGCAATGTCACGGGTTGGGGATCCGTAGTGTCTGGCCGCCGTAGTCACGTTCAAGAGGTAACCAGCCCCGCGGACTGTTTTCAAGTACGTAGGCTTGGCGCTGTCCGGTTCGATCTTGCGGCGGAGCCTGCCAATACAAGCGTCAACGCTGCGAGGGGTAACAAACTGATTCCCCCACACCGCATCCAGAAGCTGGTCGCGAGTGAACACTCGATGCTGCTGTTTGGCCAGGTAATACATCAGGCGGAACTCGAGCGTAGTGGTAGTCACTTCAGCCCCGCACACGGACACCTTCATGGCCGATGCGTCAATCTGAATGTCTCCCATCGTGATCAGCTCTGGCGGAAATCCTTCCGAACCTGAAGGCAGCCCGCGGGAATGAGCCGAGAAGTTCGTCGCGTCAGGGGAAGGTTGGGCAAAGCGCCGCAGCACGGCTTGAACTCGCGCAATCAGTTCGCGCCGGGTGAAAGGCTGACCAATGTAATCGTCGGCCCCAGACTCCAGGGCTAAAATGCGATCCTCGTCCCCCGTTCTCGAGGAAAAGAGTATTACCGGAATGCTGGCCAGGAACGGCGTCGTGCGAATTCGAGCGTACAAGTCGAAACCGCTGCTTGCGCTCGTCCCGATTTCCACAAATATCAGCGCCGGACGATGCCTATAGGCTTCGGTTATAACGTCAGTGGCATAGGTGAACGAACGCACCGAGTAATTGGCTTGCGCGAGAAAGCTTCGCATGATTTGGCCAATTTCGGTTTCTCCTTGGACGATGAGAATCGGTTGCACGACAGTTCCCCCTTTGAACGATCGTTTGCACAACCAGCGGAAACCATGCCGCCTCGCAAGAACCGCCAAAGTGTAGAGCCCGCTAGGTTACACGCAGATGACGGGAAAATTAAAGATTGGTAAATTAAAAGCCCCGTCCCTGGCCGGTTTCCGCCTCTGCTGCCGCGAAATGACGAATTTCGCCTGGCTGATTCTGGACTCCAAGCCCGATGCCCCGATCGCTCCCGGCGAATTACCGCAACACAGACAGGCGGCGTGCAACACTGGCTAGCAACTCCACACCGCGAAACCCTTCACCCAGCTCGAATGCCCAAAGGAAGAAAATCAAGTCCCAAATAGCTGCTTGTAGTTTGTGTCCGGTCCACCAGTTCAACACGTTGACGGGAACTGGCCAACGCCACACCGCGACCAGCGCGAGAACCCCCAGAACACAGGAAAACAAGACATCAATCGGGTAGTGTCCTCCCGCATAAACGCGCGGAAGGGAGATGAAGAACAACGCCATCCCAGATAACCAGAGGCTTACACGGCGGTTCAGCGGCCAGAAGCCGACGGCCATCATGAAATAAGCAAGCGTCGAATGACTCGGGAAGCAATTTCTGCTCCCGTTTCCCCAGAGATAGCGTGGGAAGAGGGGTTGAAATTTCGGGTTCAAAACCGGAGCTGGCCAGTGGATCCAGGGGCGAAGAATGAGGGTCACGAGGCCCGCCACGCCGAACGCGGCCACAGCGCTTACCAGATAGCGGCGCCGCCATGTCCGCTGCTCATCGTCCTTGGTCCAATATCGGTAGAAGCAGGCCGCGAAAATCCAGGTACTCAGGAGCGGATCCAAAATCAGCAGGTCGCAAAAGTCATCCGTGAATCCGCTATGGGGCACACAACGGAAGAGAACTTGCAGCAACTTGTCGTTCCAGGAGGAAAACCAGGGATCAGCGAACATAGTCCTATGAATCGGTTATGAACCTATCGCATCGCGGCGGAACCCAGACCATGATCAGGACCAATTTCAGCAGCGATTCTACATCCGCTGGCTCTCTGTGTGCGAGACCACAGAATCATAAATCTGCCGGTACCGTTTCGCCAGGACCTTCCAATCTCGCTCTCGGACGACGAAATCGCGGCCACGATCACCCAGTGCCTTGCGCAACTCAGGTGACAAAATCATACGCTCCGCTTGGCGGCAAAAATCGGACACGTTCTCTGGCTCAAAGAGCAATCCCGTGCGCTCGTCTTCAACCAGTTCCCGAATGCCCCCCACCCCACTCGCAAGCACAGGCCTGCTCAGCGCCATTGCTTCCAGGGGCTTCAGGGGGGTGACCAATTCGGTCAAGCGGAGGCTTCGCCGAGGATAAACGGCCACATCAACCACCGAATAGTAGCGGCCAATCTGCTCGTGGGGCACGTGTTCCACGACACGGACATAGTTTGCTGCGTCGCAGTCACGAATAGCGTCCCCAATAGCCCGCTGATCCTCTCCCCGGCCAATGATCAGAATATTGAACTTGTGGCCGCGTGCGCGAAGATGAGCCGCAGCCCGAATCATCCAGCTGACGCCTTCGTAACCGTATAGCGAACCAAAAAAACCGAAGACCGGACCGTCAACCAGACGGAGTTCCAGCGCCAACGCCTCATCGCGGCGGGCCGGCGAGAAGCGCTCCGTATCAACCCCGTTGGGCACGTGGAATAGTTTCTTCGGAGAGATGCCACGCGATTGAAGATCGATCAGCATGGGCTTGGCGATGGCTGCAATCGCGTCCGCCCTTCGGGCAACATAGGTCTCGAGTTCGCGAGTGAGACGAGAGCGCCAAGAAGCAGAGCCGGCGCCGTTCCGGTCGGCGGCGTCTTCCCAAAACGCACGTATTTCGTAGATAAACGGGAGGCCGCACTTGCGCGCGGCTTGCAGGGCGGCTAGCCCGCACAAAGCCGGAGAGTGAGCATAAACGATGCGTACCGGATGACTGTTTGCGATTTCGAGTAGCCGCTCGCGCAGCATGCGGACAACTTCCCGTTCCCGCGCGAAGGGCCAGCGGCCGCGCAGGGCGGCGTTGGCCGATCGGCCGCTGATGGGAGTGCGGAGGTACTGTACTCCGTCAAGAGTCAGATCCCTCGCTGTCGGGTCATCCAACTGGTGCAATGGGCCGGTGACCACTCGGATGGATTCCCCGAGGGCATGCTGCGCGGAGATCAAGCTTCGGCTGCGGACCGCGTACCCGCTCAAAACCGGCCACGAATGATCCAGAACGTGCAGCACGAAAGCTGCAGCATCGTCCCTGTGGGGCTGTTCCAAACCGCCGGCTCCGCGGTCGTCTAGCGCGAACACGCCGGCATGCGATGGCGCGCCCTGTCTGCTCTGCGGTGAATGCCCCTGGAGTTGCATACGAAGGCTGTAAGAATACCGTATTTCGCATGCCTCCCGTCCCACAGCAACGTTAAAATTGAGATTCGAGCGGAACTCCCACCGAACGGGACCCGGAAGGCGCAAGAATTTCCACAGCTTTGGGGTGCCCAAGGCCACGCAGGTGGCCGCACTCGCCGTGAAGAGATGATCGCAACCAGGCCATCTCTCCATTTTTAGCCCCACGAATGGCTGCAGTTAGAGCGAATGCGGGCGCCGGATGGGGAGCCAGATCGGCGAGCAAGAATTTAATATTCACGTCGTTTTGTTTTAACAATGGGCTGGTACCTTTCGTCGAGTAACTCCACCGGTATTGCGATTCGAAAGGAACTGCGCCATGAGAAAAGCTTGCCTGATGTTGGTGGGTGTAGTGCTCCTCCTTCTCTGTGTTGCCCCAGCGTTCGCCGGCACGATTAATCAGATCGTGTTGGGAGGGTCGTCGGGCTCACCGGTCAGTTTCACCGGAACCGGAGGCGGCGGTTTCAATGTAGTTTTTAACATTCAGAACCTGGTTGCGAACGGCACTGGAACTTTACTCAGTACCGGCTTCTATAGCATCGTAAACGACGGTGCGGATATCAGGAACGCGGGCAGTTGCGGTCCAGGCTGCTTCATGCTCAGCCAGGGTAGCTCCGCATTGTTCTCCTATGGAAGCACACCCAACATGGGTGACCTGCTTACCGGCACCCTCATGTTTACCAGTATCGTTCAGACGGCCGGAAGTGGCGGCATCTTCAATGACTCACTGATGGTCAACTTCACGGTCACCGGGGGCTCATTGGCTGGCTTATTCACCAACGGCCACGGAATTATTCAGCTGACGATCAAGTTCAAAACGACGCAGGATCTCGCCACTATCCTCAACAACCAGGTACTGTTAGCAAAGGTCGTTTCCGGGGCAGTGTTTCCGGTTCCTGAGCCTGCATCGCTAGCTATACTCGGCGCCAGTCTACTGGGGCTCGTTGGTCTGGGAAAAAAGAAGAAACTCTTTGCCTGAGCTGTTCTCCTGGCGACCATGCGCAGTCAACTTTTCGGCTGCGAATAACCGCTCAATGATTTATTGTTGAGCGGTTGATTTTTTTGGGCCCAGGGAAGAAGGAGCGTCTTTCGCGAAATCGCAGGCGAGGTTGTAGCTGAGGAGCACACAGGCTTGCCCGGGATTGCTGACCGAGGATCCAACACCCAACTGGCCACCGTCAGCCATTGGTACTGGTCCGCGCTGCTTCTCTTTGCCTGTTCTGTCTCCGTCTTGGTGTTGTTTCGCCACACCCTCCTGTTAATGGTAGAGACCTGGTACGGCAGCAGGACGTACTCGCACTGCTTTCTCATATTCCCCTTGTTCCTCTATCTTGTCTGGGTCCGGCGCGAAGCTATCGCGAGTCTCAAGCCCGCCCCTGACTATTGGGGGTTGCCGGTGCTGGCAGGTCTGGCCCTGGTCTGGGTGCTGGCCAATCTGGGGGAAGTGAAAATCATTCAGGAATTTGCGGTGGTGGCAGTTTTGGAGGTCCTCGCTTGGAGCCTGTTAGGAACGGCTGTGGTTCGCGCCTTGAGCTTTCCCTTGCTATTTCTCTTCTTCGCGGTTCCCTTCGGAGTCAGCCTGATAAGGCCGCTGCGAGACTTTACCTCCTGGTTTGTGGTTCGCGCGCTGACAATCTCGAATGTGCCCGTGGTTGTGGAAAACGGTACGCTTTCCCTGCCCTCCGGTGTCTGGACCGTTGCGGATGAGTGCAGCGGAATTCGCTTTCTGCTGTCTTCGGTGGTCTTGGGCGCAGTTTTTGCTTCCTTGGCGTATCGCTCGCCCAAACGCCGGCTGATTTTTATGGGCGCATCGGTGATTGTGCCAATCATCGCGAATGGCGTTCGGGCCTACGGCATTATCCTGTTGGCGTATCTGACCAACAACCGGGTCGCGGCGGGTGTCGATCACCTGGTGTACGGAGGAGTATTTCTGGTCTTTATCCAGCTCGTGCTCATCGCTGTCGGGTTGCGATGGCGTGAGACGCGGGAACCGGACACTCCAATTACTCTGAAGTCCGCGGGAGCGCTAGGAGCACAGCCGTACGACAGGGGCTCGCCGGCTATAGCGGCAATCGTCGCGCTGGTCTTGATCAGCCCTGCGCCATTTGTGGCGGCACACCTGTGGGGCCGAGCAACAACCGCCGCCGGGTGGGCAGAGCCGCCGGTAATTGTAACTGCTCCTTGGCAGGCCGCTGCGACCTACGATATGAGCTGGGCTCCCGACGTGCGCGAGGCAGACCGGGAATTCAGTCAAAGTTATTTTTACGAGGGAAACCGCATTGATCTGTCCTGGGCGCTGTATTCGGGCCGCCATGGCATAGACTTGGCGGGCAGCTACAACCCGGCAGCCGACTCCAACCTGTGGGCCGTTGCCGCCGATAGTTTCAAGAGCGCCAGTGTCGATGGTCAACCAATCAGAGTTCACCGCCGCCTGATCGAGTCCGGCAGAGCTCTCCGATCAGTTTGGACCTGGTATTGGGTCAGCGGAGAATACACGGCAAGTCCGGAGCGCGTTCGGTTTCTCCAAGCGAAGGCAAGATTCTTGGGGAAACCGGCCACAGTGGCGATCATCAGTCTGGGAACTGACAGCCTGGCAGATGCGCCGCGGGCGGAACAAGCTTTGCAGGAATTCCTGTTTCACGCGTCTTTTCCGGTTCCGGTCTGGCGGTGACGGAAGACTCCTCCAACGGCATCAATTTTGAATGACACAGAGCCTCCTTACATACGAATCCAATTGAATAGAATGAGCGCCAGCGACCCGGCGCCGACCATGATCCAGAGAGCGAGTCCCTGGAGAAGCGGACGAACACCAACGCGCTTCAGCGTCCGCTGGTTCAGTCCTGTGCCGATCAGGAACAGCGTCACGGTAAGGCCAATCTTGCCCAGGTGATTAAGAACACCAAAGGCTGGGCTGAACCTGGGCAGCGAGGTGTTCAGTAGGGACGCAAGACAGAAGAGCAGGATGAACCATGGCCACTGGATTCGCGCCTTGCTCTTCAGAGTAATAGCGGTCACAAAAGACAGAGGAACGATCCACAGCGCGCGCGCCAGCTTAATCGTGGTCCCGATGGCGAGGGCGGTTGGGCCGTATTTGGCAGTCGCGCCCACAACGGAGCTGGTGTCATGAATGGCCAGCGCTGACCATAGACCAAATTGCGCCTGCGTCAGGTGAAACGCGTATCCGATGAGAGGGAAGAGAAACAGTGCGACCGAATTGAGGATGAAGACAGCTCCCAGGGATACGGCCATCTCTTCTTCGCTGGCTTCCGCGATGGGGCCGACGGCCGGCTATGGCGCTGCCCCCGCAAATGGCCGTGCCGGCGCTGATCAAAAACGCAGGTTTCTTTCCGACATGGAGTAGATAACCGAATCCGAGACCCAGCAGCATCGCCACCGTGATGCTGCCAGCCGTGTAAAGAAAGCCAGAACGGCCGGCCTGAAGAACCTGGTGAAGGTTCATGCCAAAGCCAAGGGCAACGACGGAAGCTTGCAGCAGAAACTTCGCCAGGCGCTTGCTTTCGACATGAAACGGGTGCGCCGCAGTGAATCCGTAGATGAGACCGCCCAGAAGCGCGATGGGCGGTGAGACCAGGCCACTCGCCGCCAGAATCACGGCCACGAAGAATATGTTCTTGCTCATGGAAAGAGTTTGCCTTGGAGGAAGGGCCAGCGTCCAAGCAGTAGTTTTGATTAGTGATTAGTTGAGCTTATCGGCTCGAAGTGCCCGAGCGGGGCGGTTTTCGAGCGGTGTTGGCGAGAAGGCTGGCACGCCCGAGCGCAAACGTTCGGAACGCACCCGCCGGGCCTTGCGGTTCCGGGCCGGTACGCGAAATGAGGGAAAAATGGCGCGCGATTCGGAGGCCCGCGACTTCCGCAACCTTCAGCGCGCCCAGTTCCAGCTCTTTGGAGATCGCCCAACGCGAAACGAAGCCGATGCCGAGTCCGGCTTCCACTGCGGATTTGATTGCTTCCGTGGAATCGAGGTTCATGACTTTCTTGAAAAACTTCAGCTTGAAGCCGGCCTTCTCAAGAGCTATCTCGACGACGCGGCGAGATCCGGAGCCATGCTCGCGCATAAGAAGGCTTGAGGCCACCAGTTGATCGCGGGACATGTGGCCGGATTCGAAAGCCGGTGATGTGATCAAGACCAACTCGTCTTGCATGAAGGGTTCGGCGCGAATCCCGCGGTCGCGCGCTGGACCTTCGATGAGACCGATGGATAGCTTGTCGTCGAGGAGAAGTTGCACGATCTCGCTGGTGTTCCCGCTATGGAGTGAAAACTGGACGCGCGGATGCTCATCGAGGAACGCCCCGAGTAAACGCGGGAGAACGTACTGCGCGATCGTCGTAGAAACGCCGAGGGACAACTCTCCGGAGACCTTCCCATCCTCCGCACCAAGCTCCTGTTCCGCTTCGGAAACGACTGCCGCAATCCGTTTAGCATAGCCGAGCAGGAGTGATCCTTGCGGAGTAAGGGACACGCGATTGGCGGTGCGATCGAAGAGGCGAACACCGAGATCGTCTTCGAGCGCTTTAATCTGAAGCGTGACGGCAGGCTGGGTGAGGAAGAGATGTTCCGCTGCCTTGCGAAAATTCAGATGCTCTGCAACTGTGCGAAACACCTTGAGGCGGAAGTTTTCCAGTTGGGCCACATGATGATTATCCACGAAAACCGCCAAGCCAAGGGAAACCAGCATCGTCCGGAATGGGTCACGGACTACCGGGAATTCTTCCGGTGACCTCAGGTTACTTCAGGCCGAACCCTTCTGGATATCCGCCGCTGAGGAAGCTCGACCTACAATCCTTAAGAATGGCGGCTGCGTATCGTTGACGCACTTCCCAGGCACTATGCCCGGAACCAAGCAAAATGCGAGCCGTAGCGAAGCCGTCTGTATCTATCACCCATGGCTGGATTTAGTCGTGGGATGCGGCGCGTGGTCGGTTCCGCTATTACTGCTCGCCTACTTCACTTCTGCCGCTAACACACTCACGTGGTCCATTGTTTTCTATGTGCTTGCCTTGTTTTTCAATTATCCGCATTACATGGCGACCATCTACCGCGCCTATCACACGAACGAGGAGTTTGAAAAATACCGGATTTTTACGCTCCATATCACGCTCCTGGTGGTGCTGACCGTAATTTTTTCGCACTTCTGGATCCGCGCTTTGCCCTGGATCTTCACCGTATATCTTACGGCGAGCCCCTGGCACTACAGCGGACAGAACTACGGTCTGTTCATGATGTTTGCCCGCCGGGCTGGCGCCCAGCCCACATCCCTGGAGCGGCGCGCGCTCTACGCGGCATTCCTCATCTCATACGGCGTCTTGCTGTTGAACTTTCACACTGGGCGTTCGGCCGATCCTCTGTTCGTCTCGCTTAACATCCCCGCGGCAATCAGCGGACGAGTCCAGGTGGTCCTCGCCATCGCCTTCGTGGCGTGCTCCGCTTTCGGTCTGGCCCGGCTTACCTCAGAGGCAGGCTTCCGCAGAATGGTCCCGTCGCTCACTCTCTTTTCCACTCAGTGCGTTTGGTTCCTGGTGCCCACGCTGCTTTCGTTGCTGGAACGATTCCAAGTTCCGCAGAGCCGCTACAGCACAGGCGTTCTCGCTGTAATGCACTCCGCGCAATATCTCTGGATCACCAGTTACTACGCCAAGCGAGAAGCAGCGACCACCCCAGGCAAGACTTGGCGTCCCTTGGTTTATTTCACGATTCTCATTGTCGGGGGCATTGCGCTTTTCATTCCCGGCCCCTGGCTCTCAAGCCTGGTATTTCATTTTGATTTCACGCGGAGCTTCTTACTTTTCACCGCTCTGATGAACATTCACCACTTCATCCTGGACGGTGCGATCTGGAAATTGCGGGACGGACGTATCGCCGCCTTGCTGGTGAATTCCCGTGCACAGGTTGCTGAAGGCGCGGCTGAGGCGGGAAGCCGGACGATGACGGCATTGCGCTGGATGGCAGGACCTAGTTCCGCCGCGCGCGCTCTGCGAGTAGGAGCAGCTTCAGTATTGCTGGTTTGGGGGTGCGTTGATCAATTGCATTATTACTTCGCCCTTCACAGTAGCAATCTGGCCGACTTGAAGCGCGCGGCTTCACTCGCCCCTTACGACACGCCACTGGAGACGCGGCTGGCGCACCAGGCTCTGGAAGAGGGCAACCCCCAGGACTCTGTCGTTGCCTGGCAATACGCGATCAAGGCCGACCCCGCCGATCCAGCCCCGCGCGATGCATGGCTGAGATACCTGGCCCAGGAGAAACGGCTCGATGAGGCATATCAGCTCACCGGCAGTTGGCTCAAGCTCGCGCCCAGGGATGCGGCTTTGCTGGTGAATCATGGCATCCTCGCCGAGCAGTTCGGACATGCCGATGAAGCCGAACTGAGCTGGGAGAAGGCGCTCCTGCTCGACCCGTCGCAGGCCGATGCCGATCTTTATCTAGCCGCAGAGTTGGATAAGCAAGGCAAACTCGAGGATGCGATCGCTCACTATGAGGCCTTCCTCGCCAAGGTGGTGCAACGGCCTGCATCCAGCCTTCCGCCAGCGGCCAACCTGATCAGCGTCGCGCTGAAGTTGGCAGATTGCAACACTCGGGTCAATCACCCCGACTTGGCCTTGCGGTACTACAAAATGGCGCGTACCCTCGCGGCTCAAACTGGGGAGAGAAAGTTGGAGAGCTTTGCCGACGTGGCGGAGGCTTCACTGCAGGCAAAGCTCGGCCAAACCTCCAAGACGCTACCACTCTATCAGAGGGCAATTCAGCTCGATGGTCAACTCGACGACCACCACAACGAGGCTGTCGATTGGTACATGTACGCGATGTTCTTGCGAGGTGCGGGCTTCCCGGCGCGATTTGTCTACGCGAGTCTGCTCAAGTCTCAGTCGTTGTTATCTTCCGATGCCAACGGTCAGGAAACAAGCGCCGCGAACCGAGCGCGCAAGGAATTGGAGCGGCAACTTGGCCCCCAGGCTTCCGCCATCAGCCGCGACCCAGAGCCGACACTGCACGAGGCACTCGAGCTGAGCCGTTAACGATACGTCTCTCAGCGTGGCGGGCGTGGGGATATTTTTTCACGTCGTATCTGGCCCTCCGTAACGATTCCGTGTAGAGCTCGCGACGCCTGTCCGCCGAGACAGCCCGCCATCTGATATATGCTGAGGCAATGACAGACTGGCGCAAATCGGGCAACATGTTCTTGGCGCCTGCGACAGGCAGTGCAATGTTTGCTGCTTTCTGCCGGACCTTTTTCTCTGGCTACTGTCCTCTGGCCGTGGAGGGGCGGCCTCATCTGCCGGGTGGTCCATTCATCATCTGCAGCAATCACACTAGCCACATTGATAGTGCGGCTCTGATGACTGCCTCCGGACTTCCCTTCCGGAGCTTTGCCCTTGTGGGTGCCAGTGACTATTTTTTTCGCTCTCGAAGCGTGCGCCTATCGGTATCGCCATTCATGAACGTCATACCTATTGAGCGCCTGCCGCGGCCCAAGTCGCTGCTGCAGAGTTTGGCGATGTGCAGGGAGTTCTTGTGGCACAAAGGCGGCAATCTGATCATCTATCCCGAAGGTACCCGTTCCCGGGACGGTGAACTGCAAGCGCTCAAGACGGGTGTTGGCCTGTTTGTTGTCGAACTCGGAGTGCCGGTCGTGCCCGCTTATATCGAGGGTGCGTACGCAATTCTGCCGAAAGGAAGCATCTTTCCGCACCCCGCGCGTCTGAAGGTTTGTTTTGGACAAGCAGTCGAATTTGACTTGCTCCTATCCTCCAATACGTCAGTTCGTGAGCGGCGGCGGGCGGCTGTTGCATTGCTCGAGCAGCGCATGCGGGATCTGCGCCAAACGGGTCTGGCGGAGCACTTAGTGGCTGGCGCCCAAGAAAAGGCATAGCATTTCATGCATGGACGGGAGGGAGCGGATATGGTTTACAACCCCAGGCATATGAAGTGGTGGGGTTGGGGCGATGTCGAGGCGAGTTTCGATTCTAGTGCCCACCCTGGGTTCTGGCCCTACGCCAAGGCACAACTTGGGGTCGAAAAAGAAACTCCTCACACGCCGCCATTGCCGCTCGAGGCTCTCCAACTTCCGGAGGCGAATGTCAACCCTCGCTTTTTGGCCGAACTGGGCTCGGTTTTGCATGTCGGCCAGATCTGCGACAGCCGACACGAGCGTGTGGTTCACACATACGGCAAGGGCTTTCGCGATCTGTTCCGCCTGCGGCGCGGATCAGCCGAAGGTGCGCCCGACCTGGTGGTCTATCCAGAAAACGAGGATGATGTTTTGCTAACGCTGCGAGCCGCGGCGCACCACGGCGTGATGGTTATCCCGTTCGGCGGCGGGTCCAATATCTCCGGTTGCCTGGAACGGACTGAAGCCCATCGCATGGCCGTGTCGTTGGATATGCGACGCATGCGACGAGTCCTGGCCGTGGATGCGGAATCTTTTACGGCCCGTGTCGAAGCCGGGGTCTTTGGTCCCGATCTGGAAGAGCAGTTGAGCACGCACGGCATGACGCTTGGCCATTTTCCCGATTCGTTTCTGCACTCCACTCTCGGAGGTTGGATGGCAACACGGTCGGCGGGAATGCAGAGCGACAAGTACGGCAAGATCGAGGACATGGTGGTCGCTCTGCGCATGGTGACTCCCGAAGGCGTGCTGGCAACGCGGACCGTCCCCAAGTCGTCAAACGGGATTGACGTGAACCATTTATGCATCGGCAGCGAGGGAACGCTGGGCGTAATCACGGAAGCAACGATGCGGGTGCACCCCCGACCGGAGTCGCGCCTTGTTCCTGCCTACCTGTTTCCCGACTTCGAGGGCGGCCTTCAGGCCATGCACGAATGCGTACGCCAGGAGTGTATGCCTGCGATGGTGCGTCTCAACGACCCCGACAAGACTGCGCTGTCGCTGGCGTTTAAGCCGGTATCATCGCGGCTCTCGCAGGCGGTGAACAAGATCTTCAAGGGCTACCTGCGAGCGAAGGGCTTTGACCTGCCGCGCGCGTGTCTGATGCTGACCGCTTTCGAAGGTCGCAAAGCCGACGTCGCCCGCCAATTGCGTCAAGTTCACATCATTTACCGCCAATTTGGTGGGATCAGCTTGGGATCGAGCTCGGGCAAGTCGTTCGAGGCCACAAAATACGACTTTCCGCACATCCGCGATTTTCTGCTGGAGCGTGACGTGACCACTGATGTCAGCGAGACCTCGACGGTGTGGAGCAATATCCTTCCTCTGTACCAGGCTACCTTGGGAGCTATACGAGCCGGAGTTTTAGAAAGCGGCGTACCCCCCTGGGCCGGCTGTCATATCAGTCACAGCTATCGCTGCGGCGCGAGCCTTTATTTTACATTCGGGTTCCGGCAGCAGCGGGGACGCGAAATGGAGCAGTATCTGAGGGTCAAGCGCGCTGCCCAAGAATCATTCATCGAACACGGTGCCACCCTCTCCCACCATCATGCCGTTGGCACGGAACACTTGCCCTGGCTGGCCGCGGATATTTCGCCCTTGGGTGTGAGGGCTGTGGCTGCAATCAAGCAAGGCCTCGACCCTGGCAACGTCATGAATCCGGGACGACTCCGGCCATCACGGAATCCGTTCGAGGAGTGGTCTCGCGTATGCAACCGTGTGCGCATTGCATAGGCAGGGCCGGCGTATGGCGGCTGTGCCGTCCGAATGTCGGAGTCAGGCGCGCCGCCGGGTACGCAAGGCTCAGGCCCTCAACCTCTCAGACGTGCGACCTCAACTTGGGGAATCAGGGACTCCACAGTTTCCCGGGAAATTCTGCCCGGCAGTTGGGCAAGACAGTTTGCGGCTCCGCATGCGGCCGCGAGCCTGATAGCTTTCTCCCCGGTGAATCCCTGAAGAAACGCAACGGCAAAACCTGCCAACGCGGCATCTCCTGACCCGACGGGGGAGATCGCATTCATTGGTGGCGTGCGGGCATCCCAGGCAGGAGAGCCCCGGCCCTCGATCCAGACCAGCCCTTCGGCCCCGAGAGTAATCGCCGCAGCGTGCGCCCCAAGGCCGATCAGTTCTTGGGCGGCGTTGGCCGCGGCCCGAGGATCGGGCAACGGTCGCCCCAGAAGTGCCTCCGCTTCCTTGCGATTGGGCTTGACCATATCCGGCCCCGAGGCGAGCGTCGCCTGTAGTGCGTCGCCACTAGTATCCAGCAAGACCTTTGCGCCTGCCGCTCTCGCGGATCGGACCAGTGACGCATAAAGGTCCGAGGGCGAGCCGACCGGCAGGCTTCCGGAGATAACCACTACGGCTCCTTTCCACCGTTGCGCGAGGCCTTCCGCGCACATCTGAACCATCTCTTCGTACTCGCGTTGATCCGGCGGTTCGCCCGGTTCGAGGACCTCGGTAATTCTTCCCGAGTCTTCAATCAGTTCCAGATTGACCCGCGTAGTGATCCGGCTGCGCACAGGAAACACTTCGATGCCGAGATCGCGCAACTCACCGGCGCATTGTTCCCCAATCGATCCCCCGAGGAAACCGAGCCAAACTGTCCTTGCTCCCAGGGCACGCGCGGCCATTGCAACGTGAGCCGCTTTCCCCCCCGGCAGGGCCTGCGCGCTCCTTGCGCGATTGACTTCTCCGAGACCGAGGGAAGACAGATGCAGGCGCCGATCCATCGCCGGATTCGCGCTTATGCAGACGACGGTGGGCGGGTTCATGAGTACTTGTTCCTCTGGCGCATTTGTGTCAAGCTACCATAGCGCGCAACAAATAATAACAAAAAGAAATAAGTCGAAAGCGAACGGAGTTCCGACGGGGGAAGCTCTTATGCGGGGAAGCAGCACGCTCGCGCCGATCTTGCTGGTTCTTAGCATTCATGCGATCGCTCAGCAAAATCCTGCTCAAATCTCGAACGGAGCCCGGAATGCACAGAGCAGCCCACAAATCGGCTACCAATCCGCCCCGGACGCTGAGCAAAAGAAGACGCTTTTGCTGAAGGATTTTCAGCCGGTCTCGATGCTGCACGCCCCGGTTCACCAGGTTTCCCGAGCAAAGTTTTACGTGATTGACGTGCACAACCACGTGAATGACGCCGCGCGCATTGACGAGCACATGCCGCCCGAGCGCGTGGTCGAGGTCATGAACAACACCAACGTGAGGACCATCGTGATTCTGACCGGGATGTGGGGCGACAAGCTGCAACAGGTCCTCGATGAGATGGTCGAGCCCTACCCTGGGCGCTTCATGGTCTTTACCCAGATTGACTGGAGCAAGATCGACGATCCTAACTTCAGTCAGAAAATGGTGGCTCAGCTCGACGACGCCGTCGGCCGTGGCGCGCGCGGGCTGAAAATTCTGAAGAACTTGGGACTCGGCGTGCGCGACAAGTCGGGCAAGCTTATCACTGTGGACGACCCGCGGCTCGATCCGGTCTGGGAGGAGTGTGGGCGCTTGGGCATCCCGGTTTCCATTCACGTTTCGGATCCTGAAGCGTTTTTCCATCCGATTGACAATACGAACGAGCGCTACGAGGAACTGATTGAGCATCCGGACTGGAGCTTCTATGGCCCGCGGTTTCCGTCCAAAGAGGCAATTCTGGCCGCCCGTGACCGTGTCTTCGCCAGACACCCTCACACGACTTTTGTGGCGTTGCACATGGCCAACTGGCCAGAAAATCTGGACTACGTGGCCGGCATGCTGGAGAAGTATCCCAACGTAATGGTGGAGTTCGGGGCGCGGGAGGCAGAACTGGGCGCCAGCCGCGCCGGGCTCGCGAATTCTTTCTGAAGTACCAGGACCGGATCATGTTCGGCACGGATAACGAGGTCACCGAGGAGATGTATCGCAATCTCTTCCGCTGGCTGGAAACTGACGATGAATACTTCGACTATTGGGGGTATCCGGATCAGGGGCGCTGGAAAATTTATGGTATGGCGTTGCCGGACTCAGTCCTGGAGAAGATCTATCATCGAAATGCCGCGCGAATGTTCAGACAGTTCAAGTCGGGAACCGCAACTGGAGGCGTGAAGTGAAGCCGGAGAGTGCAAACCGGTTGGCTCGATTCTCGTCCTTGCCCACGATGGCGCTGCTCGCAGGAATCGGTCTGATCAGCGTCAGTTGCAACAAGCCGGCCTCTCAACAACCCCAGTTAACTTCGCAGCCTTCAACCGTCAAAGTGGAGGTGGCACCTGGCGGGCCAGTGGTGCTGACTACTAACACCGCCGAATTCCAAGTCCTCCCTTCGGGCTACGTTCAAGCGTTTTTGCTGAAAGATGGCAAGAGACTTACCCTCGACGACCCTGCTGCTGACGTGCCGGCAGGCAGCTACGCTCTCGGTTCTGGAGCGAAACAGGTCGGGTTCAGGTTGGACTTCAGCCGGGCAAAAGTTTCGGAAGCCCCCGGTAAGTTAAGCCGCGGCAAGTTGGTAGAAATTCCTGAGCAGCTTTCAGAGACAGTTGGAACCAGCCTTGAAGGCATGTTGCAGATTGAGTTGTATGACGATTTTCCGAATCTTCTGCTCACAAGCGCGCAGTACAGAAACACCGGAAGCACAGATTTCGAGCTTGACCGCGTTATCGCTCAGCGGCATCGCTTCAATGCACGGCTGGCCGATTCAACCGCGCAACCCTACAACATGTGGTCTTATCAGGGTTCGAGTTACGATTGGGGAAAAGATGATGTTGTGAAGCTGACGCCAACTTTCGTGCAGCCCAACTTAATGGGCGAAATCGTAAAAGGCGGTTACGGAGGAGGCATCCCAGTCGTCGCCTTCTGGACGGCCTCGGTGGGCGAAGCGATTGGACACGTCGAGACCCTGCCCCTGGTTCTCTCCTTGCCAGTAAGGGTGGAAGCTGACGAGCGCGTAGACGCCTCAGTCGACATTCCCGCCAATACCCGACTCAAACCTGGAGAAACCTATTCCACGCCACGCACTTTCGTCGCAGTCTACTCCGGCGATTTCTACGAGCCTCTGCGCCTCTGGTCCCGGGTCCTGCAGAAAGAAGGCTGGCAACTCCCCAAGCCTTCCGCGGAATCCTACAACGTAAGCTGGTGTGGATGGGGTTACGAATTTAATGTGACCCCGGCGCAAATGCTGGGCACACTGCCCAAGCTGAAAGAATTTGGAATCAAGTGGGCCACGCTCGATGATCGCTGGTTTGATGCTTACGGCGACTGGAATCCCCGCCCGCAGACATTTCCGGATGATTCCATCCGCCGCATGGTGGCCGATTTTCACCGCCAAGGAGAACTGGTGCAGCTCTGGTGGCTGCCTTTGGGCGTCGAAGATGGCCAGGGAAAGTGGGAATCCCACAAATACATCGTTTCCAAAGTCGCACAGCAGCATCCTGACTGGCTCATCCTCGACAAGGATGGCAAGCACGCACGCATGACGCGGGACTTAGCCGCATTGTGCCCGGCAGTGCCGGAAGTGCAGGAGTACTACAAACAACTTACGGAGAAGTTTATTCGAGATTGGGGATTTGACGGCTCCAAGCTGGACAATATCTACACTGTACCCGCCTGCTACAACCCGGCACATCACCACAAGTCGCCGCAGGATTCCATCAACGCCATGAGCGAGGTGTACAAGACGATTTTCCAGACCACCCGTGCGCTGAAACCAGAAAGCGTAACCCAGGCCTGTCCGTGCGGCACACCGCCGTCTCTGGCTTGGCTGCCATACATTGATCAGGCCGTGACCGCCGACCCCGTGGGCGCGGTTCAGGTGCGCCGCAGAATCAAGATGTACAAAGCGCTGCTCGGCCCGGAGGCCGCGGTGTACGGCGATCACGTTGAACTTTCCGCCATGACGCGGGTCGGCAAGGACTGGAGTGAACACGGAGATGATTTCGCTTCCACGATCGGTGTGGGCGGGGTGGTGGGAACGAAATTCGTATGGCCTGATCCCGGACCTAAGTTCAAACCCGTGCTGCTCACCCAAGAGAAAGAGGAGCATTGGAAAAAGTGGATCGGAATCTACAACCAGAAGATGCTTTCCAAGGGTACTTTTCTCGATCTCTATACTTATGGCTACGATGTGCCAGAGGCCTACGCCATTGAAAAAGACGGCAACATGTACTATGCGTTTTTCGCGCCCGAGGAGAACACGTCGTGGAAGGGAAAAGTCGAACTGCGCGGACTGAAGCCCGGAAGCTATGAGGTCATGGATTACGCCGAAGGCAGGGATCTCGGGTTGGTTCAGGCAACGGCAGAAAGTGTTCCCCGAGTCAAGACCGAGTTCAAACAGCATCTGCTTTTGGAAGCCGAGCCGCGGTGAGAGGCCGCACGTCTGCCCCAAGGTTTTCCGCGCACAGCGCCGCTACGATTTTGTCGCGTGCTCGTGCAAGAAGCGATCGCGGTGGGTTCGGTCGCGAAAAGCCTCCGTGCCTCCAGAGCAGGTAGTTGAGAGTGCACCCGCTAAGTTGCCTGCCGCTAGACATGCAGGAAGATCCGAACCCTGCAGGTATTGATGCAGGAATCCGGCATCGAAACTATCTCCCGCGCCCACCGAATCGACCACTGTGACATTGAGCGCCGGACTGGAAAATCTTTGTGGGCCGCGTTGGGCGATTGCGCCTTGCTGGCCAAGCTTTACGACGACCACAGGAACCAACTTAGCCAGCAGCTTTACGGCTGCCTCTACATCGTCCGTCCCAGCGATCCTGCAGGCCTCGCGCGCATTCGGCAGAAATACATCCACATAGGGCAGGATGTCGCGCACGCCACCTTCCCAGAGATCGTCGGGGTCGTCATTGGTATCGAGTGAAATTGTGAGCCCGGCTGCCTTGAGTTTCTGAAACAGAGTTCCGACCTGCGGCCGCAGTCCTTTCTGCAGGAAGAAAGAAGACAGATGGAAGTGACGCGAATCGGCCAGATAGTCCAATTCGAGATCACGCAACGACAATTCCGCGATAGTGCCCGCATAGGTCAAGATGTGGCGCCAGCCATGGCGAGGCAGGATCACGGTAAGTCCTGTCTTAGTGGGGCCGGCGATCTCGCATACGCGAGAGACATCCACTCCCGCTTGTCGGAGGCGCTCGAGCGCAATCGGGCCAAGTTGATCGTCGCCGATCCGCGACTGAAAACCCACACGGCTGCCTAGCGCGGCCAGATTGTGCGACACGATTGCCGACGAACTTCCCAGCGTCAGCACCATGCGATCGGCGAGCAACTCGCGCTCCGGGGGCATCTCGTCGGGAAGGCCGTACAGGATAAGATCGAGATTCAGTTCACCCGCAATCGTGACGTCAAAGCGTGACATGTTCGCTCGGATTGGAGGAATCGTCATCGTCCAGCGTAACCACACGGCTCAGATTGCGCGGCGAGTCGGGGTTGAGGCCCTTCTGCAGTCCCGTATAGAGGCCCAACAGTTGTCCCGCGACCAGGGAAGGCGCCAGGCGGGCGAGTTCGGACACGTCCAAGGATAACTCTACCAGCAGGTCCGCAGCGGCACGGACGCGGGCCTCTGCCTTATTTGTAACGACCAAGGTTGTGCCTCGGAGCGATTTCATCTCCTCCAGCACTTCGCACTCGGACGCATAGCCATTCTTGGAAAGCAGGAAAACCAGCAGCGTTTCCGGGCCCACGATCGACTTGGGACCGTGGCGAAATTCCAGTGTATGGAATGACTGAGCGTAGCAGAGAGACATTTCCGTTATCTTCAGTGCGTATTCACAAGCCAACGCATAAAATGGCCCCTGGCCCAGGCAGACGTAGTCGGCAAAATGGTGAGTCTTGACGAAATCACGGATCTTCGACGGTAACGTCTCGAACAGCGGACCTGCATTCGCGGGCATCTTCTGCAGAAGATCGCAAAGGCGCGAATCCCCTGCGAGCACTCCTGCTAATTCCTGCAGGGCCAAGAGCATCGAACTAAACGACCGCGTCATGACGGTGCTCTGTTCATCCGCCGCAGGCAGCGAAATTGTTACATCGGCGATCTTCTTCAGAGGCTGGCCTGGATCGCAGGTAATCGCCAGGGTCGAAACTCTTCGCGACTTTAACAACTCAGCCGCTTTGAGCACTTCTGAGGTTCGTCCCGAGCGTGAGATCAGCACGGCCACAGAATCTCCAGCCACGGGTAGAACTAGTTCTGGGTAGAGCAGCATCTCCGAAGCCGGAAGCCCACGCGCTGGACGCCCTGTGATGCTCGTCATGCTCGCTGCTGCTGCCAGCGCAACGTAGTAGCTGGAACCGCAGCCCACGAAGAGCCAACTGCCCGTTTTTGCGAATCGGTCGCGGATTGCCTCCAGCGTTTTCTGCTGGTGAAGCCTCGCCAGGCATGCGCTCCAACACTGCGGCTGAGAGAGAACCTCGGCCAGGGAATGCGCGCCACGAGCATCCGCTTTCAAGGTGTTGTGCCCATCCTTTGATGGGCCAGACAGTGATGGGCCGGTCTTGGTTTGATCAGACAAGTGTAACCTCGATCCCAGCCTTCTTGAGCGCGCGCAGATCGGATCTGGCAACACCGTGATCGGTGATGACTTGTTGCACCGCTGACGTCGGCGCAATCAGCGACAGACTGCGTCTCCCGAACTTGCTGGAATCGCACGCCACCACGGTGCGCTTGGCTACTTCAATCATGACTCGGTTCACTTTCGATTCCAGCAGGTTAGGAGTGCTCAGACCGTGATGGACATCGAAACCATCCACGCCCAGAAACAGAAGATCAGCATTCAGATGGTGAAGCGTCTCTTCCGCAATCGGTCCGACCAGCGAGAACGAATTCTTGCGTAAGGTTCCGCCAGTGAGGATGACGTCTATGGGCGTGCCTGCGAGTTCAGCGGCAATATTTACCGCATTCGTCACCACTGTAAGCTGCTTGAAATGGCGCAGCGCCCGCGCGATGGCGGTGGTAGTGGTGCCGGAATCCAATATCACCACTTGGCCGTCGTTGACCATGCGTGCCGCGGCAGCGGCAATGTGGACCTTCTCCTTGCGGTGGTGCTGTTCCTTCTCATGTAGTGTCGGATCCTCCAGCGCTCCCTCGCGAGCGGGCAAAGCTCCACCGTGGGTGCGATGCAAATGCCGCTGCGCATGCAGTTCCTCGAGGTCCTTGCGAATAGTGACCTGCGAAGTGCGAAACTGATCGGAGAGCTCCGTAACCAAAACCCGGCCGTTGCGGTTCAGTATCTCGAGAATGGCGCGGCGGCGTTCTTCATTCAGCACAGGGTTCTCCGCTTCATGGCTCTCGGCAACGTCATGAATTCCCGAGCGCTTTCTTGCTCGTTCCTTTTATAACGCTATGCTTCCTTGTGTCCAGGTGCTGCTTCACTGCACGCATGCAACTGCACCCTTTTCGATAGGAGGCAGTAGAAAGACGGTTCCCTGCCCCGTCTGTTTGCCACGCAGTCGCTCGGCTACCCCGAGAAAAGGAAGATATTCAACATCGCCTTGGGTGCCTGAGATCACAATGCGAACTTCGCTTTCGGGCTTCTGTACCGGGTCCTCATGTCCGCGCAGCCCACTGAAATTCGCGAAGAACACACATTCCTTTCCGTTCACCTCGGCAATGTGCGTGGCGGCACCAGGTGATGCTTGGACCACAATGTCTGCGCTTGTCTTGAGGCTTGCCAGGAAAGTCTGTTCCTGCTCCGGCGAGGTATGTTCGAAGTCGTGTTCCAGGGCGGTCATGTACACCTTGCCTGGATCATCTTTAAATCGCACCAGGTTCGCCAGGTTGGGCAAGCCCGTGGAGTCATCGCCATTGATCACCAAAGTCTTCCCTGCCGCGACATAACTTCGAATCCAGCCCCTTTCGTTTTCCTCCAGAATGCGTACATCCGGCAGCACCAGGGTTTCACCGTGAAAATTCTGCAAATCTCGCGGAGTTACAACCTGGTATTCCAGATGCTTCTGCATCAGCAGGATCATCATCCCGCGAAATGAAGGAATGAACTTGTCGGCGAAATAGTTTCTTGTTGCCGGCGAAAAATAAACTCCGACCGGATGCACCGGGCGCCGCGGCGAATAAAAAACATCCTCATGTTCAGCGATCCATCCGAACAGGCGCTGCCTCGTCGGCAAGTCGTTGGATCCGGACATGACGTGCCCTCGCGCATCCCAGAAATTCGCTCCGACCATGCACTGCGACACCGCCAGATTTTCCATCGACTGCTTTGCATCCACGACGCGGTCTCCGTCCCAGGAATAGTTGAGCATCCACGTGGGCTTGCCTGCCGCGAACGAGCGGAACGACGCCATCCCCACCTGGTACTCGAACCACTCCAAGGGGCTGCGCGATGACGCCATGTGGTCCCCATTGCCGAACTCGTACTCGTGGGCGATTACGTCGAGCACCGCGTACATCTGGTAAACGTCGGCGCCTACGCGAACTGCTTCTTCTTCGATTCCTGGATAAATTTCTGCGATCGTGACTATCTGAGGATTGACTGACTTGGCATTGTGTTCGATTTCCTGAATGAAGTCAGTCAGCGATTCGATCCGAAAATCCACCCATTTGCGAAAGGTCGGATCTGCAAAATCGCCCAGCTTCAGATCCTTGCGCGCATCCAGTCCAGTTCGCCGGCGAAACGCGGCCACAGTGTAGTCGTCAAAGCTTGCCCACGAGTCTTCCCAACCCTCGAAGTGCGTCATCCAGTAAGGAATGTCCACATAAATACCGTCGATCCCGGTGGCGGCAATTTGCCGGATGCGTTCCATGTAAGTTGTTCGCCATTCCGCCGCGTAAGGACTGATCCACACGTCCTCGTCACCTTTCGTGATCCAGAAACCCGCGCCCGCGCCAAAGATTGCCGGCTCTCCGGTAATTTTGCGCTGCAACCAGTCCGGATGTTCCTTGGCCAGAGCGTGCTCACTATGATCCGCATGGGCCGTAATGCATTCCAGTCCGGCAACGTAGACGAATGCGTGGTTGCCAGCTTTGTGGGCCGCGTCGGCAACCTTGCGAATGGCTTCTAGTTTCTGCCGCGGATCGAGGAAGCTTTCATAGCGGCCCGGTATGTCATTGTCGACCTCGATGCCATAGACGCCCGATTTTGTGGCGTTGTCCGCAATCTGCAATGCGTTGTCCGAAGTCAGACCGTAGGCGCCAATGCGCACGTAGTGTGTCCAGTTCTGTCGCGCAGCGGGCGAGTCATCGGCGTTAGCTCCAGACACCGGCAAAAACACTGCCCCAAGGAAAGCTAGGGCAGCAAGTTTTCGCGAACGAGATGTGGAAGCTTTTCCCACCGGCTAGAACTCCACTCGAACCCCGAGTTGCCCGTGGCGAGGTGTGCTTCCCATGGCCGTCGTCGAGATCTGACCGAACGTCGAATCTCCGTACAACGTATCCGGCAGACCAAAGCGCGGAGTATTGAAGAAGTTGAAAAACTCTCCTCGCACTTCCACCGTGATCCACTCCCGCGGAGTGAACTTCTTGGATAGGGATAGGTCGATATCGTGAATGCCGTCCGTACGCAGGTTGGAAAAATAGCGCGGTGCACTCCCCGGCTGTTCATAGCCGGGGTCGGCAAAGCAGTTGAGATTAAAGATGCTGGCGCCGGTCAGGGCCGAGAGATGCTGGCTCACCCCGCTATTCGGATTGCACGTCACATTCGGCCGCTGATTCCCATCGTCCAGGGTCGGCTGCGACATTCCGATGTCGATTGGCTGACCGCTCTGGAAGGTCAGGATGGTAGCAAGGGTCCAACCGCCGACGGCAGCATCGAAGGCGCGATTCATGCCGCTGCCGATCCAACGTCCACGCCCAACCGGCAACTCTGCGATGATCGCCATCGCTAATCGGTGAGTCGCATCGTTGGCGCTGATCGAGTGTTCGGCCCTCAGATTATCCAACTCCTGCGGGTTGTCGGAAGCTAGCGATCCGATGAATGCATTTCTGCCAACCGAGGAATCGTCCGTGGCCTTGGACAGCGTGTAGCCGCCTTCAAAGCTGATGTAATGGCTGGTCTGCTTCTGAAAACGTATTTGCAGGGCATTGTAGAAAGATTGCGCTTCCAGCAGCGGCAGTCCTTCAAAAGGTCCATCGAACTGTGGATACGGCCGGAGCAGGTTGATCAGCGGGATCGTGGAATTGGAGTAGATCGAGTCCGGCGCGTTAAACATCGGGTTCGAACCACTGAACAAGGGATAAAACGGATTCGACACGCTGTTGTGCAACTGGTTATACAGGTCTTGCGTGTTGAATTCCCTGCGGACCGAAGAAGCAATGAAGTTGCGGTCGCGCGTGCTCGGCCCGCAGCCGCAGATTCCACCCTGTCCACCCCAAGGCAGATGCGTGCTTCGATTGGCAGAGTAATCCGCCGAGATCACCAGCTTCCCTGGAAGCAGACGCTGCACCCCGAGGCTCCATTGATAAACGTCCGCATTCTGCGCCTGCGTAGTTCCCAGATCATTGGCATTGGCATATCCCCACATGGCAAGCGGGCCGTTCGCGGTCCCTTGCGGCAGGGGCAGACCGCCGGGAAAGGGCTTTTCGAAAGTCGCGTATTGGCTTTGAAAATTGTTCTGCGTGAAATAGATCTGGCCGTCCTTGCGAAATGCCGTGCCCGGATATTGGAAGTTGGTGGCGACGTTCATTCCGTAATAGATGCCGGCGCCGCCGCGAACCACCGTGTTCGTGGCGAACTGGTAGGCAAAGCCGAAGCGCGGCGCCAGGTTGTTGCGGTCCACCGGCACCGTGCGCTGGTTGGAATTAGCGAATACCGTCGTACCCCTCAAGTCGCCGGAGATCAATGGCAGCCCCGGAACCTTGATCCCCGTGTCGCCGTTGAAATTGCTGAACTGGAGCCGATTGTAACGTTCGTTGTAAGGTGTGCTCCACTCGTACCGCAGGCCCAGGCTCAGAGTCAGCTTGGGTGTCACTTTCCAGTCATCCTGGGCGTAGAAAGCCGTCTCCTTCGACTTGTTGAAGACCTCGGGATAGATGGCAATCCCGCCGTAATCCCCGATCCCCAGTAGAATGTCTGCAAAGGGATTCCCCTGATCCGGGTTGAGCGCGCCGATCACGTTCTCGGTGACGAATTGCGCAAAATGAAAGTACCCCGTCGGATAGTTCGGCTGTTGGAAATTATTGAAGAACAGGCGCTGCTCACCCCCAAACTTGAAATTGTGCTTTCCTTTCACCCAGGCCAGCGCCGAAGAGTACGAATACAGCGTGTGGGCAAACTTCGTGTCCACGCAGCACTGATCGTAGAGCGATGTCCAGGGAGAATCCACCAGGATCCCGGGCATGCGTGAGATTCCGGGGTTGGCATTGTTCAGAATCGAGGGCAAGCCCGCTGATGTCGCGCTGGGATAGTTGCTGAAGCCCGGAGCCGACACCCGGTCAACGGCGAATCGACTGCTGAGCAGCAGCGTTGGTTTGAGCGTCCAGTCGTGTTGCAGGCCGCCGTTGTTGACGGTTTGTAGAAAATTGATGCCGTCGCCCGATGGACCAAATTCTCCATCGCCAAAGATTGTGGGAACCGAGTTGGACATATGTTCATGGCTGTAGCGGCCCGCCAGGTGTTGCGTATTTGAGATCTCCTCGTCGACTTTGACGTCGAATTGCAGGGATTTTGTAAACGACGTGGTGTTGGCTCGGAAGTTGTTCGTGCCATCGGGATTGCCTGGTTGGTTCGGCAGCGGATAGAGATTCAACATGTTCTCGCCAATCGGGTCCAGCCATTGCTTACCTATCTTGTTCCCGGGAAATGGCGCCCTCACCCCGTTGCCGTCGACTTGGTGCGGGTTAAAGATCAGATTCGGCACGACCTCGCCAGTGTTGGGATCGGTGATGAGAGCCTGAGAGAAATCCCCTTTTCGTTCATCCGCCGTGGGCACGGTCGCCACGATGGGGACCGGATCATTTTCCACGACTCTCTCCAGGTCTACGAAGAAAAACGTCTTATTCTTCCGGATGGGTCCACCGAGGGAGAAACCGTACTGGTCGCGAGAGTGATCCGGCCGAGGCAGCCCCGCCTGGTTGCTGAAAAAATCGTTGGCGTCCAGCCAGCCGCGTTGCCCGAACCACCACCCGCTGCCATGGAACGCATTGGTCCCACTTTTTAACGCCATGTTGACCACCGTGCCGCCGTTGTTGCCAAACTCGGCCGAGAAACTGTTGTTTTGTACTTTGAATTCCTGAATGGCTTCCACCGACGGCTCATAGTAGACGTTGCTGTTGCCGCCTTCGCCCTGCTCGGGCGCACTGATCAGAGCGCCGTCCATGCGAATCTCAGCCGTGGCGTTGCGCTGTCCGTTAGAGACAAAGTTCGTTCCAGCAGGATAATTATCTGCTAATCCGGAGCCGGCGGCCTCGCTCACTCCGGCATTCAGAAATACCAGCCCGAAGAAGTTCCGGTTCAGCAGCGGAATTTCCTTGACGTACTGGCTGGTCACATCCGTGCCCAGCGCGGAACTTTCAGTGTCCAGGAGGGGGGCAGCCTCCTTGACCTCGATCTCGGTGCTGGTGGTAGCGGGGTGTAGCGTGAAATTCAGGCTGGTCTCCTGGTCCACAGCCAACACCACCCCTTTTTGCTCCACCGGCTGGAATCCGCGCGCCTCCGCCTTGACCATGTAGGTCGAGGGCCGCAGCGCGCGCAGAATGTAGTAACCTGCGGTGTCGGTCTTTGCCGTCTGCGACAAACTGGTGCCCACTTCGGTGATTGTCACCGTAGCGTTGGGAATTACGGCGCCGGTGGCGTCGGTGACCACGCCGCGAATCCGCGCTTGATAGCTGGCCTGCGCGCCGGCGCCGGCAACCAGGCCAAGCAGCGAACAGAGCAACAGAATCCAATATGAAGCGCGCGGTGCCGGCATCCGATCCTCCCTTCGCAATGGTGATTGCGGCCTGCCTCGTATTTCGAAAGATTACGAATTGGTTGCCATTAGATTGCGAATCATTACGAATTGTGACAATTTGTAGCCTCTGTGGCGGGCGCTGTCAAGCGAAATGTCGGGAAGTTGGCAAAAACGATCCGCCGAGCCAAGCTGACTTTCCACAACCGATCGGTCAGAAACGCTTGCGGGGACGCCGGGGTTGCGGGGGAGGATGCTGCCCTGTTTGCGAAATCACCAGGGCTCCTCTCGCCTGAGTTCTGGTTTCTGGCGCGCAACTCAGGGTATAATTCTCGTCCACAGCGCGACTTGGCATGGTGGCCCGACATGGCGCCGGGTGTTCCGCGTCGCCGGCTCCAATCGTCAGTGTATGCGCGTCAAGGCGACCCCAGCCGCCGGATCAAGCGGGCAGCGCACAGGATCATGCCGCGAAACATTCTTCTTCGACCGTTCCTCCCGGCTTTGCTGTTCGGTCTGCTTTCGGTTAGCCCTGTTCACCCGCAGACGACCCAAGACGAACCAAGGCTCGACTCCAGCCAGCCAGTCGAGCGGCGACTGGCCCAGAAGGAAGTGCATCGTTACCGCATCTCAACCCAGGCGGGACAATACGTCAGCATCCGCATCGAGCAGATGCGGCTCGATATGTCGGCACAGCTTTTCGGACCGGACGACGCGAAGGTGTTTGAGATCGACAACGCGGAGCGTGACGACGAGCCGCTCACTCTTTCCACAATCTCAACCGGTGGCCAGTATCGATTGCAGCTGCAACTACGCACAAAGGACGCAATTGCTGGAGACTATCGGCTCGGCTTATCGGAGCCCCGGCCCGCCCGCTCCGAGGACGAAAAGCGAATTGCCGCGGAAAGATTCTGTGCGGCCGGGAACCGGCTGCGGGCGGAGGATTCGGCCGAATCGCTGGCTCAAGCAGTCGCTCAATTTGAGCAGGCGCTCCCCATCTGGCGCGAGCTGGGCGACCAGCGGGAAGAGGCGCGGGGGCTGCTCGCTCTGAGCGACATACGAGGGGGACAGGCAGACAACCAGAAGAGGATCGATCTGGCCGGGCAAGCGTTGGAACTTTTCCGGGCAGCGGGCGATCGTTCCGGGGAAGCCGCGGCGCTCGACGAGATCGGTCAGGGGTACGCCTATCTGAGCGAACCCTTGCGTGCTCGCGAGCAGTTGGAGCGAGCCGTACGTATCTACCAAGCCGCCGGCGACACCTGGGGCCAGGCCGACGCGCTCAATAACCTCGCGATCACCTATTCGGAGTCAAATGAGCTGCAGCAATCTACCGAATACTACGGCAAGGCACTCCAACTGTATCTCATCGCAGGCGATCACAGCTCGGCGGCGTACGCCTTGAACAACATGGCGGCCGACTACTCCGACCTCGGCGAATCCAAGATGGCCCTCGAGCGGAACCTTCGCGCGCTGGCCATCTTTCGCCGGCTTGAGAATCGGCGCGGCCAGGCCTTCACGTTTTATCTCATTGGCGGGGCATACCTCGACTTGCATAATCCGCAAAAAGCCGTCGCCGCCTACAAGCAGGCCGTCACACTACGGCGCACGGTTGGTGACAAACGCGGCGAGGCTATGGCTTTGAACAACATGGGATTGGCCTACCTGGAACTCGGTGAGCCGCGCCCGGCACTTGATCGCTTCACCAGGTCGCTGACGCTGAAACGCGAGCTAGGCGACCGGGTGTCGGAAGCCATGACGTTGGGCAACATCGGAAGAGCGCATCTGGCACTGGGCGAACCAAAGAAGGCTGTCGAACTCATGGAGCAAGCCCTACCGCTGGTGGAGCGGAGTCGCGACGAGGTGAGCCTTCTGGTGCACCTCGCCGAGGCGGAACGCGCGCTAGGCGATCTCGACGCCGCGCGCGCCAGAATCGAGGCTGCCTTGCAGTTGACCGAATCCATGCGCGGCTCGGTTGCAGAGCAGAACCTGCGCATTTCTTACTTCGCCACGGTCCGCGGTCGCTATGATCTGCTCATCAATATCCTGATGGCGCTCGACCGGCAGCGCCCAGCGGAAGGATTTGCCGCCCAAGCGTTGGAAGTGAGCGAAAGGGGACGCGCGCGCGGTCTTCTGGACCTTCTGGATGAGAAGCATACCGATATCCGCCAAGGCATCGATCCGGCGTTGCTCGATCGAGAGAGTTCGCTGCAATCGCAGCTTAGTGACAAGGTAGCGCACCAAATCAGACTCGTCAGCGGCAAGCACACCGCGCAGGAAGCGGAGTCCGTCCTGGCCGAGATTCGTACACTTACCGCGGACTATGAGAAGGCTTTGGCCGACGTTCGCACCGCCAGCCCGCACTACGCGGACCTGGTCCGGCCGCAGCCGTTGACGCTCTCTGAGATTCAACACCAGGTGCTGGACCCGGATACGGTCTTGTTGGAGTATGCGCTGTGTGAGGAACATAGTTTCGTGTGGCTGGTAACGACGAACTCCGTCGCGGCTTATCAACTGCCCAAACGGCAGGAAATTGAAGCAGCGGTGCGGCGTACTTATGAGGAGTTAAGCGCGAACAATCTCCCGGCCCGGACAGCGGCGACCAGGGCCTTGAGCCGGATGCTTCTCGCGCCGGTAGCCGGGCTGGGAAATAAGCGCATCGTTGTGGTTGCGGAAGGAGCGTTGCAGTACATCCCATTCGGTGCGCTCCGGGATTCGCGCGGCAAGCTGCTGATTGAAGAGCATGAGATCGTGAACTTGCCTTCCGCGTCCACGTTAGCGGTCGTCCGTCGTGAAATGGAGAGCAGCAAACCTGCCCTGAAGACGCTGGCGGTGTTGGCTGATCCGGTGTTCGACAGCGATGATTCACGCGTAACCCACGCCCCCACCGCTCCTGAGCGCAATCCCGCCGCGGATCGGCTGGAGCGTTCCGTTAAGGACACCGGCTTGTCACATCTTGACCGGCTGACCTCGAGCCGGCAAGAGGCAGACGCGATCGTCGCTCTGGCTGGCGAGCGCTCCAGTTGGAAAGCGCTTGACTTCGACGCCAGCCGCTCCAACGCCACCAGCCCGGAACTTGGCCACTTCCGCATCGTGCACTTTGCCACCCATGGTCTTTTGGACAGTCAGCACCCCGAGCTTTCGGGGATTGTTTTGTCGATGGTGGATCGCCAGGGCTTGCCGCAGGATGGATTCCTGCAGGCGCACGAGGTCTACAATCTCAAACTGAGCGCCGACCTGGTAGTGCTGAGCGCCTGCCAGACCGCCCTTGGCAAAGACGTGAGGGGAGAAGGCTTGATCGGGCTGACGCGAGGTTTCATGTACGCGGGCGCCCCCCGGGTCGCGGCAAGTCTGTGGAGAGTGCCGGATCTGGCAACGATGGAACTGATGAAACGCTTTTATCGGGCAATGCTGGTTGATGGTCAGCCGCAGGCCGCTGCGTTGCGATCGGCGCAAGGGTCCATGGTGAAAGAGCGACGCTGGACGCCTTATCATTGGGCGGGATTCACGCTGCAGGGCGAATGGAAGTGAATGCCGGCCGACTCCGCGAACCCGTCCGAATCACAAAGCGGCTCTGACCTCGTTTCGAGAATTCGGGCTGGTGACAGCGCGGCCGAGGCGGAACTCGTTTACCGCTATAGCCGCGGTGTTTCTGTGATTCTGAGCACGATTGTCACTCAGCGTTGTGACGTAGACGATGTCCGGCAAGAGACTCTTCGGATTGCTCTCAAGAAAATCAGGCAGGGCGATGTGCGCGAGCCCGAGAAGCTTTCGGGATTTATCAGCAGCTTAGCGCGCAACCTGGCGGTTCAGCACTTCCGGCACTCTTCCCGCCGGGAAGTCACGGGAACGATCGAGGTGGAGAGCCCCCTCGGCGATCCCGCGCCCAATCCTTTCCAGCAGGTGCTGCGCCAGGAGAATGCGAGCATCGTTCGGCAAGTGCTGAGCGAAGTCACGCCTGCCAGATACCGGGAGATTTTGTACCGATATTATGTTGCCGAAGAAGAGAAAGATGAGATTTGTTCGGATCTTGGGCTCAGCAGCCTGCATTTTAACCGGGTGTTGCAGCGGGCGCGGGACCGATACCGGGAGCTCTACATGAAAGCAGCCAGAAGATCGGCAGTAACCCACAAATAGCGTGGGATGATTCGCGGTTACGTCGCACTATATTAGTGAAGAACCGAGGCAATCCGACTCATGGATCATCGCGAGATTGAAGAGCGCGACATCGCATTCCTTTACTTGAAAGGACAACTATCGGCCGACGAACTCCGCCTCTTCGAGGAGCATTTCGTGAATTGTCCCGAGTGTCTGGACCGGGTCGAGGCCCTTCAGGGACTGCGCAGCGGACTCAGACAAGTCGCGGTGGAGGATGCTTCTAAACAGCAAATGCCAGCTCTGGCGGGATGGGCCGGCTGGCTGGCGCGATGGCAAGCCTGGCAGCAGGCAACGGCCTTAGCCTGCGCCGTTCTGCTGCTTGTGGCCCTGCCCGCTTGGCTTCTCCTGGCCAGAATGGAAACCCTTCGTCGTGACCTGTCCGAAGCGAGACAGACAGCAACTGAATGGCAAAACCGATACAGCCAGGAGCGGCAGACCATTGCAGGCTTTCCACCGCAGTTCGAGGGGGAGAAGTTGGCTGGGGTGGCGTTCTTCCCGCTGGTCACCAGCAGAAGCGCAGATCTGTCTTCCCCGGTCAACCACATCACGATCTCCCGCTCGGCTGGTGTCATCGTTTTGTCGCTCCAGCGAGAATACGGATCGGAATTTCGGTCGTATCGGGCTACTTTGAGGGACCCTGCCGGCACGTCCTCCCGGCAAGCCAGCGATCTCGTTCCCTCCTCTTCCACCGCCTTGTCAGTTGCGCTTTCCCCCAGCCTGGTTCACGAAGGAGCCTACCTTCTGACGCTCGAGGGATTGAAACCGGACGGCCACTACGCCGTCGCTGCCCATTACACCTTCCAGGTAAGCATGCGGAATTAGATTTCCCAAACCCTGCCTCAGAAATTCTTTCCACTGGAAGTGAGATAGCGGATCGCTTTCCCGCACTTTCAACCTGTGCAGGTTATGTCTGGCGATCCGGATTCTGGAGGAACTCTCATGAAGCGCAGCAGCAGCATGCAGTTAATTCTCGCCATTTGTCTGGTCACAACTATTCTGGCTACCTCTTTGTTGGTCGGCCAGTCAACCAGTACCTCTACCACAGCGGTGACTGTGCCGCCGCTGGTGAAGTTCAGCGGCGTGGTGAGGGATGACGCGGCCCACCCGAAGACAGGTATCATCGGCGCCACTTTCGCGTTGTACAAAGATCAGGAAGGCGGCGCCCCACTATGGCTGGAGACCCAGAATGTGCAGGTTGATGGCAAAGGAAACTACACGGTTCTGCTGGGTTCCAGCAAATCCGAGGGTCTGCCGACGAACCTTTTTGCTTCTGGCGAAGCGCGCTGGCTCGGCGTCCAGCTGCAGGGCCAAAGCGAACAACCTCGCGTATTGCTGGTGAGCGCACCCTACGCTCTGAAAGCCGCGGATGCCGAAACCCTGGGCGGCAAACCGGTTTCGGCCTTTGCGCTGGCCCAAGGCAGCGGCGCTTCCGGCAGCGGCAGCAGCGCGGCGTCCGGTACTTCCGCTAAGAGCGGTGGGATCGACCCTGCTGTTGGAGGTGGCGGCAAGACTAACTTTATTCCGATCTGGAAAAGCAGCAAAAACCTGGGCAGCTCCACGATCTTCGAGACCAGCAACAACGTCGGTATTGGCACTACCACTCCGACAACGCCGCTCGACGTCAAGGGAAACGCCACGATCGAGGGCAACGAGAATGTGACCGGCGACGTAGGAATTGGAGCCGCTCCTGGCAGCTATCAGCTTCAAGTTACGGCTCCTGGCCAACTCGGCGCGCTGGTCCAAGGCCCATTTTCCGGGGTGGGCGCTGGCCTCCAACTGCAAACCACAGGCTCGGGTGGCAAGGGATGGGAAATCCTGGCGACCGGGAATTCCGCATCCCAGGGTTCAGGCAAGCTCAACATTCGCGACTTGGCGAAGTCTATCGATGTGTTGACCATCGCCCCGGGCGGACTGGTGGGCATTGGTAACACCAACCCACTCGCGGTTTTGGAGGTGAATGACACGAACGCTCCTGGTGTCGGTGCCGTGGTTGTGGGAGTACTCTCGGGCACCACCCCAGGCTCTGCGGCCGTGGTCGGCGATGCCTTTGCTACCAGCGGCGCGACCAGGGGCGTCTTTGGTGAAGTCTCCAGCTCCGCCAACGGGGCCACGGGCGTGATGGGTCAAGCCAATGCGTCTAGCGGTGGCCAGACGTTCGGAGTGGCGGGCTATAACTTTAGTTCCGCCACCTCCTCCGCCGGCGTGGTGGCCGACGCGGATGCGGGGAGCGGTACGACTTTCGGTCTGCTCGCTTTGAACACAAGCCCAAGCGGCACAGCAGCGTACTCCGAGGCCGGGTCGCAAAGTGGGACCAGCATTGGCCTTTTAGGTTGCTGCCTCGTGGGGGCGTGGGGCGACACGGGCTCTAGCGCAAGCGGAGCGGCGGGTTTGATTGGTACGGCCGACAATGCCCGAGCCATCTATCTCCAAAACAATAGCCCCAGGTTCCCACCGCCCTCATGTTTAACGCCGCCAGCAATCAGTTCGCTCTTCAGGCAGGGGGTGCAGGCGGCTCTTGCACAGTGGACACCAACGGCCACTATATTTCGCCCCGCCGTGGTTTTGGCGCGGTGGACACCGGCCAGCGCCAAGTATCCCTCTATGCGGTGGAATCCCCGCAGAATTGGTTTGAGGATTTTGGCAGCGGCCAGCTTGCAAACGGCACGACCAGGGTCGGTCTGGACACAACCTTTGCGGAAGCGGTGAATACCGACGTCCAATATCACGTCTTTCTCACCCCTCGAGATGAGTGTGAAGGCCTTTACGTCAGCCATGCAACCGCGAGATGGCTTTGAAGTCCACGAACTCCACCGCGGGAACTCCAATGTTGCGTTCGACTATCGGATTGTAGCCTTACGGCGTGGCTACGAAAATGTGCGCCTTGAGGACATGACCGAGCAGGTGAAGAAGATGAACGCGCCCCTGCCCAAAATCGTACCGGGGCAGCGGCTGGAGATTCCCGCTCCGCCGAAATTACAGGTTCCCGTTGCATCTCTCCGGTCTAACCCCGCCAGCCGCTGAGGGTTCCATCGGGCAGCGAGCAATAGCCCGTTCGGTCGGAAGGGAGAGCCGAACGGGCACTAGCAAGACAGCGTTGGAAGGAGAACCCAACAGCTACAGCCTTTTTGCTGCGCAAAAAAAGATTCTGTCGCTTCTCGGTTTTCCACTCCTCGGAGGCAACCTCGGGGCGTGACCGAAATTTTGCTTGCCCGAGTAACCCGTATACTACCGAATGATTCCGTTCGCTATGGACGCCACAGATGAGGACCATCGGCCCATGAAGCTAATCTCGCTGAATACTGGGCTTCCCCGCGAAGTGATGTGGCACGGGAGAAGCGTGACTACGGGAATCTTCAAGGAACCGGTCCACAACCGCGTCGCTTTGCGCACGCTCAATTTGGACGGCGACCGTCAAGCGGATCTCAGTGTTCACGGCGGAGAGTATAAGGCCGTTTACTGCTACCCGCTCGCACACTACGACTACTGGAAAAGAGAGTTGCCAGCCCGAGAATTGCCGATGGGCATCTTTGGGGAAAACTTCACGCTCGATGGCTTGCTGGAAGACTCGGTCCATCTTGGCGATCAGTTTTCCGTCGGTTCCGCGGAAGTGGTCGTGACCCAGCCTCGCCTGCCTTGCTACAAACTTGGCGTGAGATTTGAAGCCGACGACATGGTGAAGCGATTCCTCGCGAGCGGTCGCACGGGTTTCTACCTCGCCGTTACTAGCGAGGGAGAGGTCGGCGCCGGCGATGAGATGAGGGTTTCAGTCGCGACCCAAACGGCGTCCCGGTTTCGGAAATCACTCGCTTGTATGCCGAGAAAAGGTATAGCGCTGCCGATGTGGCTTGGGTGCAGCGTGCCCTCCGAGTTGCAGCCTTACCTGAAAGTTGGAAGGAGTACTTCCGCCAGCGGCTGGAGCAGAGTCCGACCTTACGCTGAAGGCGAGATGGCAATCAGGCCTTCCATCCCGCTGCAACATCCTCACGGATGGCGTTTACGCGTGGATACCAAGTAACCTCCTCCCTCACCTGTGTACTCGGAGTCGGTGTGCCCGCGCGGATGAGCCGAGTTGATTCCCGTAGGCCACTATTTTCGGAGAGCCGGTTCCAGATGTGCACTCGTGCGTGCCTATGGCAATGTTAGCCGACGTGCTCCGAAACCATCTGAACTACAGCGCTTGGGCCAGCAGCAGACTGGTTGACGCTGCCAGTGTACTGACTCCTGAGGAGCTGATGAGAGACTTTGCCACCGCCGATCACAATGTCCTCGGCACCTTAGTGCACGTCTACCCCGCTGATCGAACCTGGCTCGGCCGAATCGAAGCAAATCCGCCGGCGCGTTTCTTGGTTCCAGAGCAGGATATGCACTTGGCGGTGCTTAGGAGTGACTGGCCGGCGTTGCTCGAACGGTGGAAGCAATGGGGTGCCCTGCTGACCGAAGACTCCATCCACAGAAATATTTCCTACACGAGTTTAAAGGGCGATGCGTTTGTAACCCCGACCTGGCAAATTGTGCTGCATGTTGTGAATCACGCCACCCATCACCGTGGCCAGGTCTCCGGTTTTCTGCGAGCGATGGGGTACACACCACCGCCCCTGGATTTGAGTGCGTTTTACAGAGAAGCGCTCCGCTGAGTTTGGATCGCGGCAATGCGGCCCGTTGAAAACACCCGACACCAGGGGACTTGCCCGCTTGCGGCGTTCGGCGTTCTCGGTCCGCTGCCGAACCTCAGCGGTAAGTGGCGGGAATTGCCAAACTAGGGCAACTTGACCCCATCGTCACGAAGCCTTTTGTCCCCATTGTTAGACGGCGAACGGTCGGTTATGATCCTCGCTCGAAACACGACGGTTATGTGCACCAACGCCGCGCAGAATAACAATGATTCGCGACGCGGAGTTTGATACCCTTGCTCACCGCGCGATCACACTTCGCACGGCGTCGGATTTGCAATGAGGATGTGAACTGAACAGGAGCATTCCATGAGCCGATCACGGACAGGTTTTCAAACCCTCACCATCCTTCTCGGGATGATGGTCGCAGCCGGTTTTGCTCCGCTGACATTTGCCAGCACCGATTTCCTGGTGAAACCGGGTCGGGCCTCCTACCCGCTCAACATGGTAGTGGGGCCCGACCACAATCTCTGGTTCGCCGAGTTCGTCAACGGGAAGATCGGTCAGATTACAACCAGTGGTGTGCTGACGGAATTTCCCATCAGCAGCGCTCAGGGCCTGGTTGGGATCGCAAGTGGCCCGGACGGAAACGTCTGGTTTACCGACCAGTTCGCCGCGCAGATCGGGCACATCAGCACCAGCGGCGGCCAGCTCAAGAGGTTCAATCTGCCCTCGGGCAGTTACCCGCAGGGCATCGCGACTGGACCGGATGGAAATTTGTGGTTCGTCGACCAGAAGAAGAACGGCCTCTTCAAGATTGGAAAAATCACCACGGCGGGCAACATTACGGAATACGCGGTGAATGTGAATGCCGGCGTCTTTCAGGCCGACTCCTTCGAACCCGCGCAAATTACAGCCGGCCCCGATGGCAATCTCTGGTTCACGAACTGGCAGGCAGGAGGAGCGGGTAATCCGATTGTGGGGAAGATTACGACCGCCGGGGCCGTGACCACTTACACGACCGGTGACATTCCGATCGCCATCTGCGCGGGTCCCGACGGCAACCTGTGGGTTACAGAGTCGGTGCATGTGGCGAAGATCAGCACCTCGGGTGCGGAGACGGAATACGCGATCAACGGCATTGGCTCCGATGGCATTACGGTCGGACCAGATGGCAACATTTGGTTCACTGATCCCAAAAGGTTGGGATACGTTACGCCGGGCGGCCAAGTGACGCAGTTTTCGGCCGCTCAATTTGTCGGCTTCAACTTCTTGAGTGGAATAACCTCGGCTCCGGACGGCGCGCTTTGGTTTCTCGGCGATTTCAGCAGTAATATCGGCAGGTTCACTACCTCGGGTCAACTGACCAACACCTACTCCCTCAACCCGGGTTCGCAGCCGCTTTGGACCACGCTGGGCCCCGACGGCGCTGTGTGGTTTACTCAGGCCTACAACAATAGAGTGGGGCGAATCAGCAAAACCGGCGCGGTGACCACTTTCCCGGTCACCACTCCCAGTGCCGGCCCGGGCGGAATCGTTACCGGATCCGATGGCAATTTGTGGTTCACCGAAGAATTTGTAGATCAGGTCGGAATGATCACAACCTCGGGCGCGGTCACCGAATACCCCGTGGGTTCGGGGTTGTGGGGCATCACTTCCGGCTCTGACGGGAACCTTTGGTTCACAGAATATGGTTCCAACGCCATCGCGCGCCTCACCACCGGCGGCAGCTTGACCGAGTTTGCTCTACCCACCCAAAATGCCGCGCCGTTTTTTGCCTGTCCGGGGCCGGATGGCAATGTCTGGTTTACCGAGAATGGGGCAAGCCAAGTCGGGTGGATCGACCCCACCACCACCAACATCACCGAGTACGCGCTCCCCGCGGGCCGGGCCCCGGGTGCCATCACCGCCGGACCCGACGGCAACTTGTGGTTTCTCGAAAACACGATCTCAGGCGCAGTCGGCAAAATCACCACCAGTGGTGTGCTTACCGAGTACGCTGCCCAGTTCCAGGATTTTCCCGAGGGACTGGTCGCTGGAGGAGATGGGGCGCTGTGGTTCGATGAGTTCTATCCTAATGCCATCGGCCGCATGACTACTTCCGGCGTCTACAGTCAGGTAGCGCTGACTGCCGTCAGCGCCGGAGGCAACGCTGTCAGCATTGGCACGGACAGCAAGATCTGGGTCGCTGAGGATTTTGCCGGCCGCATGGGCCGCCTGAGCGCGATCGGGGGAACCGGCGATTCGATCAAGGCAGCCCACGGAAAACCCTTTAAGGGCGCGGTGGCGAGTTTCATAGACGGCACTCCGACGGCTACGCAGGCCAATTTCACCGCGACCATAAACTGGGGAGACGGCACCAAGTCCGCCGGCGCCGTTTCCGGACCGACCGGAGGCCCCTTTAAAGTAACCGGCAGCCACACCTATAAGAAGGCGGGAACGTTCAAGCTCTTGGCGTCCCTGCACGACAAGGTGGACAACTCCGACTACGAAGCCAGTCAGGGGAAAGCCACGGTGAAGTAGCGGCCGCGCTCACGTGAAGACAGCCGCGCTCGTGCGGGGACGGGTTGGGCCTGTCCTGAGTCGAATTCTTGTCTGGCGCAGGCACTCCTGTCTGCAACGAAAACCTGGGCCACTCTCACTCTGTTAGTCACCGTTTCAAAGCACCCACGATTACGGACGTTTCCCCGGCGATCACGATCTTTGAAGGGTCAGAGAGTGGATTCTTGCAGGAGAACCACATCAGACTCAAAGTGACCGCGCAGAATGCCCAGGCTCTTTCCATCGGGCGACAGGTGAAATGACCAGATTTGCTCCGACTTGAAGTCTGTAACCGGATGGCCCGCAGAACCGTCCAGTGGCTGCGCCCATATGTTGTCCACCCCGTTCTCCCTGCGTCACATAAACTGCCGACTTCCCGTCGGGAGTGAATTGTAAGCCGCCCGAATAATGGCTGGCATCGAGCATTCGCGGCTGACTCGGTGATCCGAGATCAAACAGCGCAATCTTTACGTCTTTCTCCGGCGTCTCCGCAAGCTGCCCTCTTGCAACGGCGGTTGCTAAGGTGTTGCCATCGGGCGAACACACTGAGCCCTCCCAATGGGATGTAACCTTGGGGGGGACCCGAAACTGATTCCGACTTGCCGGCGCCGTCCAGCGGCACCCGGTAAATGTGGCCATCCAGCCAATGGCTGTAGTACACCCATTTCTGATCGGGCGAGCAAACAGGGAAAGCATCTGATTTTCCGTCCGTCAATTTCACGGGACCGGAACCGTCCGCATTGGTGCGCCAGATGCTTCTGCGAGTTCGTGCCGCCGTGAAATGCCCAACTCAAAACCAGGTAGTTCGTGCCACAAGCAGAGGGGCTAACGATTAAAGCGCTGGGATCCCCCAGAAGCTGAGTTTGATTCTTCCCAGCCACTCCCAGTTTCAACAGGCGGCCAGTGTTGCTGACCAGGAGATTGCCATCCGCACTCCATCTCAATATGCTCCACTCGTCAAATTCATTGGACTGCGAAAGAAGTGGCCGAGACTCCACAAACTCGCCGCCCACCTTCGAGAGGACGGAAATGCTTGCATAGCTTCTTGCCAGAACGGTAGCAAGAGTTCTTCCATCTGCGGAAAGCGTAAGAGTAGCATAGCTGCTCGTGTCACGGGTGATCGGTTCGACATCTCCTCCTGTGCTCGGTAGGAATCCGATTTGCCCCCTCCGGAAATTTGCGCCTGTTTGCCGGTAGATGGCAAATAGCGCACGGCCACCCGGCGACCAGTGGATTTCATTGAGAAACTTGTCCTTGAAAGCCACGAAGCGATGCGATTTCCCCGTACCAACATCAAGGATCTCAATCGCGCCGAGGCCTTGCTCAGCCAGGCACTGGGAGTAAAAGATTTGATCGCCCCGTGGAGACCATGCCAAGAAATCAGGCCTTTCCGAGATCGCTCCCATTCGCAAGACCGTCTCGCCGTTGCCTTCCAGGGAGGCGATGAAGATGCGGTACTTGCCGATCTCCGGGTCATTCTGGCGAATGTAAGCGATGTGCTGCCCATCAGGAGAGAATGCAATGTTAGCTGTCAATGTTCTGCACAACTGTTTGCGGAGCGCCCCCCAATATCGGAGACCGGTAAAGGTTGTAGTAGTTTGGATTGCGTTTTGCGCCTTGCGGAAATAGATGTAGTTCCCGTCCGGCGAAAAGGCAAGGCTTTCATAATGCGAAGCCGAGGGTGGGAGACTTGAGTATCGCTGCCGGTGGGCACGTTGCGAAGCCAGAGGCTTTGAAGCCCATTGTCGTCCATTACGCTGAGCACGTATCTGCCGTCCGGCGAAATGGCCGCCCGCGCTGCTTTGCCCGAATTCGTGACTTGCGTGATGGTGAATTTCTGGAAAGGCACCGGGGCAGGACGATGCAACAAGGAGTAGACCCCGAAACCAGCCGCGCCGAGCACGATCAGCACTGCAACACTCCCACAGCCGCCCCCAATTTGTGCTGCTTCGCGACGGCGACGACTGCGGAACGTGCTAGTCTGCGAGGGCTGCGCCGCCGACGGCGAGCTGCCGGTGCCAGCACCACCTGCGGGTCGAACTGCCGCCTTGGCGACCAGACTCGGTATCGCGCTTCAGGCGCTGCAGATCGGTGCGGATGTCGGAGGCATGCTGGTAACGCAGATTGCGGTCTTTTTCCAGGCCTTTGCTGATGATCCGTTCCAGTTCGGCCGGGACGTCGGGATTCAGGCGAACGGCAGGAGACCGGGGCACGGTTGAGGATGGCGTCGAAAATCACCCCGGAACTTTCTCCCCGGAACGGCAACACCCCGGTCGCCATTTCATACAGCACGGCTCCGAATGAAAACAGATCCGTCCGCGCATCCAGTTCTTTTGCTCGGACCTGCTCCGGCGACATGTAGGCGGTGGTGCCCAGAGTCGCGTCCGGGGCTGGTCAGGTGCTCGGCGCTCGATCCGAGAGCGGCCTGGTATGCGTCCGCTCCCCGCTCGCCACGTGCCCGCCAGCGGAGCCACCTTCGCCAAGCCGAAATCCAGAATCTTGGCGTGGCCGCGCCCGGTGACAAAGATGTTCGCTGGCTTGATGTCGCGATGAATTATCCCTTTGGCAGTGGGCCGCGTCCAGTGCGTCCGCAATCTCAATCGCCAGACCGAGCAGCTCCGTCTCCACGGGCTTTCCCGCGATCCGGTGCTTCAGCGTTATGCCTTCCAGATACTCCATGACGATAAAGGGCTGACCGTCTTGCTTCGTCCGATTTCATGGATGGTGCAGATGTTGGGATGGTTTAGTGCCGACGCTGCCTTGGCCTCTCGCTGGAAGCGTCCGAGAGCCTGAGGGTCTCTGGCCACATCTTCCGGCAGGAACTTGAGGGCGACAAACCGATCCAGTCTCACGTCCTCGGCCTTGTAGACCACTCCCATGCCGCCTCCGCCGAGCTTCTCGACGATGCGGTAATGCGAGATGGTCTGGCCAAGCATGCGAAGAAATGCTAGGCCGCGTCACTCGGCAAGTCAATCGAATCCAATTCTTGATCACGGAAGCTTAACCCAGCGAGGAAGACTTTCTTTGTCCTGGGTGACCGTCTCTGGCGATGTGGCGGGGACATTGAGGCGAAAAGCAAAATTCCCGCCATGCGCGAAAGCGGAGCGCAGGAAGAGCCATGGCAGGAGGTGAGATTGAAAACACTTCTGTCCAATTTACCGCCGAAAACCGCACTGCGCGACCATTCTGGTTGCGCATCCTCAACGCCGCCAAATCACCCGGTAGATCGACCCACTCCCGTCATCGCTGATATAGGGCGACCCGTCTGCTCCAACCACCAACCCCACCGGTCGTCCCATCCACTTGCCGCGGCGAGTCTCGCTGGGCGGAAGCCAACCCGTGATGAAATCCTCCACCGCCCCAGGTTCTCCGCGATCATTCATCTTTACACGGATTACTTTGTACCCGGTCCGCACGCTGCGGTTCCAGGATCCGTGGAAGGCCACAAACAGGTCACCCTGATATTCGGCGGGAAACATTCCCCCTTCGTAAAACACTAGGCCGAGGGGCGCGGAGTGTGCTTGCAGCTCGACCCGGGGCGGAATTGTAATGCGGCAACGCTCCGGCGTTCCGCCGAAGTCGGTATCGGGAACGCGATTGCCGTAGCAGTACGGCCAGCCGAAGTCGCCGCCGCGGACACCGAGATCGTCGATCTCGTCCGGAGGCAAGTCGTCGCCAAGCCAATCGCGGCCGTTGTCGGTCGCCTAGATCGTGCCCGTCCGTTCGTTGAACGCCAACCCCACCGCGTTCCGCAGGCCACTGGCGAAGATGTGCTCCCCGGAACCATCCTCGTTCATCTCGGAAACTGCCGCTCGCCTGGGATCGCTCTCCATACACACGTTACAGCTCGAACCCGCCGAGACATAGAGCTTGTGATTTGCAAACAGGATTGTGCGCGTCATGTGCTCCCCACTCTCCGGCAGCCTCGCGATCACAACCGCGCCTGTGGAGGCGCGAACACTCTTATCTGGCGTGCCAGAGCGCGGTCATCCGTTCGTGACGTAGAGGACACAGCATTCCAGCTTATGCTGGCGCTGGCAGTATCGATCGCCATGGAGTCGAAAAAGGGAAAGGCCGTGAAACAGGGGTGCTAAGAGGTTTGCTTGACCTGGTGCTTCAGTGCCCTTTGCCAGCTTAAACTCCTGTTGGATAAGCCTTAATGGTTCGCTTCCCATCGCATGTTGCGCTCGTCCCAGACGATTTCCTTGCGCGGAACCCTCAGGACGATCCTGTTCCAAAGCACGGCATGAACTTCTTTGCCGTCAACCTGCGCGACCACCGCGATCCCCCGCCCCAGTATCGCCACGCGGTCGCCTTTCTTCAAGGTTCGCTCCTGTCGGCATCGGTCGTAATACCGTTTGCTCATCTCGATCAGGTAGCCCAAACCCGCGCCATCGTATCCCCTGACCCTTCGCCCACAGGGGGATGTTCCGCTTCGGATCAGCAAGGAAAATATCAATGCAGTAGGTGGTGAGCATTTTCAAGCGGGATTGAATTTCCGCCAGCGTAAACGGCAAGGCGTCCGGCGACAGGAAGAAATTCTTCGGGTACGCAAGCTGGGCACGATATCCCTGTTCGTGCTCTACGACTTTTCCCCACAGGCAGACCTCGCCGTGGATTCCGTACCCCTCGTATCCCGTGGTGCGCAAATGCCCAAGGTTTTTGCTGCGTAGACGCCACAGGTGCACTCTACGTGTGGTGCGTCGTGGGCATCGTGCATCGTCCTCGGCGCGACTAAGATTGTGCCGACGGGAGAAACCCTGCATCCCGCCGCCAGCGGCCGGTCGGGATGCCACGGCTCTCCACTAACCGACTTGAGCCCTGCCGCATCCCATTGCCAAACCCTGTAGCCGATGATCGGAGAAATGTAGTCGGGAATGCTCATGGCGTGACTGGCACCTGCTCGGGCTCAGGTTCAGGCTCGGGTGCTGACGGATCAGAAAACGGCTCCCCGGTGGGATCGCTCACCGGAAGTTCCAGAGGTTCGACGACAATCGTTCGAAGCGGCTCACCGATCTGCATTATTTTCTCCCGAGATCATGCATAATTCCCGGCATGCAGAGAACCGTCGCATGCTCAGACGCGGCTTGGCGGGTAAAGATACCCCCACAGATCAAGCACTGGCGCAAGTCCTGACTGAGGACAATGAATACTTTGCCAATCCTGTCGCTGCGGGGGGAGGCGTCTCGTTCAATGTTTTCGTCGGCAGTCATATCGTGCGGCGATCCTCTAGAGCCGGCCATCGTAACCCCTCATCCTTGCGAGGACGCAGGATCGGCCGCACGGGCTGCCTCAACAGCCTCACTAACCGCCCCGCGTCGTATGGCTTACAGTGCATCGGCATCGGAGCCGCGAACAGCCAGCGGTCAGCGGTGCAGATTGCCATCCTCTGGTGCGGGTTCTTTGCCTCGATGGCCCCGACCAGTTCCTTCCCGTTCTTGATCCGCTTCCCGGGTATGATCCAAAGTTCGGTGAGCGCCAAGTCCCACAGCCCCTCGCTCTCACATAAGTGGAAGGTGTGATCGCCGCTCGGGGTGCACACGGCCTCGAAGCCTCGGGGCGCAAGCCGCTCCCTGATCCTTTGCACTTCCGCCTCGTCATCGAACACCAGAATTTTCATGGGTGTCTGCTTTTACCGCAGCGCCGCCTCCTGCATCTCAGCGACCATATCGCGGAAATCGCGCATCGCCCCGATCAGGTTCGACGTCTCAGCCTCCACACGCCAGCTACCGGGCATAGAGAACATGTCAAAGTCGTTCTCGATCCCTTTGGCCTTGTGAGCCTCTGCCTCGAACACGTCGAAGGTTACGCCCACATTCCTGCTCGTGACGTTACCTTTTCCGTCGACGGACAGCGAGGTGAGCACGTACACGTGGGTGGAGTTCTCCATCATTCCTCCTCGAAGAATTCGTTTAGTTCCCTGCTCAGCGGCTCCGCAAAGATGAGCATCGGGCACGATTTGCTGATGCATTGCGTGTGCCCGAGCACGATTTCCCGCACCCGAGCCGGGGTGATCTTCTTCCGCCTATCCTTGCCGTCGCAGAGGGTGAGGATGCGGTTCGCGATTCCTCTCGTAGTTCGTGCGTCTGCGCCCGGAAGTAGCACGTGGATGCAGGCGAGCACAGCAGTGACACGACGCCTCGCGAGGTCGCATGCTGCCATGAACCTTCGGTCGGACTTCCGGTACGCGCTCACTTGAGCCTCCGCCACGCCCGGAAGAGGCAGTACCAGAAAATCGCCGTGATCGGCCACAGCACGAGGAACGCCGTTTTGACTAGCCACTGCTCGTCTTCTGAGCCCCAGATCGCGGCGGCGACCAGAAGGAAGGGCAGGAGCACGATGAACAGATTGACCAGCGTGAGGTTCCACAACCACTTCAGCAAATGCACTCTCCTTCCGCCAGTTCGGTTTTTACATCCTGTACGCAAAAGCTAAGGATGTCCCGACAGGAGGATCGCGAAGTTCGCTTCGTTGGCGTGCACAGAATCAGGTTCTTCTGAAGGGGATGGAAATGGGGTTCTCGGAAACCAGGCGCACCGACGCCGTAATGAATCAGCATCTCGCTGCCACACCTCGGGCAGGCGGCCCAGTTGGCGCAGCGGCCCGTTGCCGAACCCCGACGCCGATCCACAGCCTGTAGGCAGATCGTGGATTCGGGGCCCAGCGGACTCAGCCTTGGCCAGACCTCATCGAGCAACAATTGTCCGATCCGGCGGTCCGCCAATCTGGTGAGTTGTTTTGCCAGCACGCCGGGGAACAGCAAGGCGGCGGCCAGCCCCTCCGCGGGTGTGCCGGAGTTCAAGCGCCTCCGCTGTTCCTCAATCAGTTCCCTGATGGTCAATTCTTTCCCCCAACCTCAATATACAAACCGAGCGGAAAAAACGGCCAGAAATTGGGGTGCTGGTTACCAAAGACTTTCTCCCCAAACCGTCCGTTTCTGCCTCTTTCGCCGTATCTTCCAAGCGCCCCGCGGCTGGCTGATTCCCCCTCAGTCCTCCTCTCCCCCAAGTCGTTGAATGAGGAAAGAGCCGTTGCCGGCGCCGGGGTGCCAGTGGTGTGCCAGATTTTGGAGGAGGTGGTTTGGCTCGTAAGACAGAACAAATTGTGGGGCGGGGCGGGGCGGGCACCGCTGGCTGGCGCGCATCTTCCTTGGCCGCGACCACGAGACCCGCAAACGGCGATGCCACAACCGCATGGTCCACGGTCCCGTTCGGAATGCCCTGACCTACCTCAAATAAGGGCATTGCGCGAGCATGCCCTCGCCCCGTCAGCTCCGGGTGCGCGCCGATGGGCGATTGCCCAAATGGCGGACTGTAGCCGAGCCGAGGCAGCAGACAGCGGAACATCGCCTGAAAGTGGCTGGCGTTTTTCCTCACCGCAGCGCTTATTCTGACGCGAGCCCTTCGCAAGCTCGGCTACGACGTTGCGATCACCCCCATAGACCCAGCTACAACCTAAGTGAGGATGCAAATGAGTGGAGGCGATTTCCGACGGAGTGCTCACGGGATAGCAGCGCATCGCTGGGCGTCGCAGGGCTTCCAACAGGTCGGACGCAGCGCTAACCGCACGTCTGATTGCCTTGCTTGTCTTTGCCTTGATGCTTCGAGTTCCGTCATGATCTATGTATCGCGGTCGCAATCTTCTCGAACTCTTGAGCCGCCACGCGGTCCAGCCAGCACCGCAGGCAATTGGGGTCGAATATCTTGTTGTCCATCACAGTCGTCTTGTGGTTTTCGTTGTGCACGGGCCACGTGGCTATCGGCTCGTGCCATCTATCGCGAGCTATGATTTCCAGGTTGACCAGCGCGTCCTGTGCGTCATTAGGGTCGGGATCGGGCATCACGTCAAGGACATACGTCGTGCGGGACTCGCCGGTCTCGTGCCCGTTAGTTTTGATGCCATTGCTCTTGGATGCTCGTCCAAGTGCGATTAGTTGACCGACTCTTTCCAGAGAGGCAAAGCGTAACGCCCGATTTGTCTGCTTCCCGCTCTTATTTACGGGGCCACCGTTAACTGCCGCCATCCGACCATCCTCAAAAACCTGCTGAACTGCATCCATAAACACAGTCATTTGTTGCCGCTCACGGCGGTGGCGGCAAGGAAGCAGATTTTCCAGGCCGAAGGACTCACGATAGCTTGATTCTTTCAGCTCGTACATAACCTTTTCTGAGAATTGTTTCATACTGTAGCCTCCAAATTGAGTCCGGGGTTTAGCGTCACGGGGAATCCGTGCCGATTCCCGTAGCCGATCAACCTCGAGTAGCAACTGCTTTCGCAAGTAACCGGATGCGATGCGATCCACCAACACCCTTGCAGCGCATCCGCTGGCTTGACCGCTTCTTGCAGCTGATTAATGACTGCCCGTGCTCGGTTTTGAAACTCCGGGGTCGTCCTCTCGACAACTTTCTTCCAAGCACGCCGTTCTTGAGCAGATTCCACGGTTTTTTTGCCGAACCTTTGCCGCAGTCTCGGTTTGCCCGCAGGGAACTCCACGAACTCGTATTTTCGTTGACCGACCCCGGACGATCGCCTTAACCTAAGCCAAGTATAACCTTCACAACTTGCACTTCCTACACAACTCCTTGTATTTGTTGTAATTGCAGTTTGTGGCAGGGCGAGGAAAACGAGATGACGCCGGTGGTGTAACTCCAGAGCTCGGCGCCGGTACGAGCGTTCAGAGCGTGCACCTTGTTGTCGTCGAGCCGATATAGACCACCCCATCGGCTACCGCGGGCGAGGAAGCCACGTACGATGTCATTCCCCCGCCGCCGATTGGCCACCACTGCGAAGCAAGAAGAGTGTGGAACAGCTACGACATACGCTGTTTACAAAAATTCAATGGGCTTGCGCCAGAGCGATCCTCGCGCAGTGTGGCGGCGTAGTATCTGAGGTCTGTCAGGGATGCGCTCTATGAATGCATATTGAGGGCGCGAATTGGCCGTCCATTTCCGAACACATACATTCCATGATCGAACATGGTGGGCACCCCGACCAGTTCACTCCCTTCTCGAATCAGCGGCTTAGTCTGTGAACCCTGGCAACGAAATTGCCTGCCACCCAGATGATCATCTGTGACCCAGGTCAGAAGGTGCGATGGAGAGCTTGCTTCTGGACGTTCGCTACGGGTTCCGCATGTTGCGCAAGACTCCTGGGTTCACCGCAGTGGCCGTGCTCACACTGGCGCTGGGGATCGGTGCCAATACAGCGATCTTCAGTGTGGTCAATGCGGTTCTGTTGCGGCCGTTGCCCTATCGTGATCCCGACCAACTGGTGTCGCTACCCGGTGGCCAGTCGCTGCCGGACGTCAACGATTTTGGCGCGCAAAGCCACACCATCACTCGTTTCGGTGCGTTCGGAGAATGGCCTTTAGATTTGCTCGGAAAGGGCGAGCCTCGGAGCATTCCTAGTGCGCTCGTGGGTGGGAGCCTCTTTGAAACGCTGGATGTGAAACCCTTGCTCGGCCGCACATTAACCGCCGCAGACGATCAACTCGGCGGACCCCACGTAGTCGTTACGAGTTATGGCTTCTGGAAAACCTATCTGAATGCAGACTCCGCTGTCATCGGGACTGCACTTACACTCAGCGGCGTTCCTTACACTGTTATCGGGGTCATGCCAGCGGGTTTCGATCTGCCACGAGGCACCACGCAATTGTGGATTCCTCTAAAGGTGGGATATCCCGAAGCGGCAGATGTGCGAGCGGCGCAGTTCCTTTACGCAGTAGGGCGTCTGCGGGATGGCGTCGGAATAGATGCCGCGCAGGCTGAAATCGACGTGATCGGAAAGCGGCTGGGCGAGCTCTATCCCGAGGCTGATCGCGATCGCCGCTGGTTGGTTGTGCCGTTGCGTGAACGGGTTGTCGGCAAGATACGTACAGCCCTTCTGGTTTTGCTGGCCTCGGTAGGTTGCGTGCTCTTGATCGCATGCGCCAATTTCGCCAGTCTCCTGCTAGCCAAGACGGCGGCACGACGCAGGGAGATTTCCGTCCGTACCGCATTAGGAGCGCCACGCTGGAGAATTGTGCGTCAATTGTTGACCGAGAGCCTGTTGCTGTCCGTCGCTGGTGGCTTTGCAGGCACCGGAGTTGCATTCTTAGGAGTGAACCTGATGCTCGGAATGAAACCGGAGGGAGTGCCGCGATTGGAAACCGTGGCTATCGACGGTGCCGCGCTGGCGTTCACGATCGGCATTTCAGTTTTGACTGGGCTGCTTTTTGGACTGTTCCCCGCATTTCAAGCTTCGCATCTATCGGCGGAGTCAGCGCTGCACGTGGGCAGCCGCGAGTCGGAAGAGAGTTTTGCCCGGCCTGGAATCAGGCGGGTGCTGATCGTCGCAGAGTTAGCGGTCTCGCTGGTGTTACTCACAGGGGCCGGACTGCTGATCCGAAGTTTCTGGAAGTTGCAATCCGTCGATCCGGGATTTCGTTCCGACCGTCTTCTTACCCTTAGCTTCCAGCTTCCCGTCGCCCGTTATGAAGAGATTCCCAAGCAAGAGGATTTCTTCGTGAAATTGGATGAGCGGGTCAAGAATCTTCCCGGCGTCGAGTCCGCTGCCATCATTTCAGAGCTCCCCCTGGCCGGCAGCACAATCTACCACACACTGATGGTCGAGGGGCAATCTCCGGTGGCAGTCGGCAACGAGCCGGAGGCGGTTGCCCATGAGATCAGTCCGGTCTATTTCCGCACCATGGGCATCCCGCTGCTGAGAGGCCGCGACTTCACCCGTCAAGACAAGGAGAACAGCGAGCGAGTCGCCATAGTCACTGAAAGCTTCGCCAAGGAGTTGCTCAACGGACGCGATCCGATCGGCGCGAGAGTGCGGTGGGCCCGGCTGGAAAAGCAGGATTGGTTGACGATTGTCGGCCTCGTCGGAGACACCAAACATTCCGCCCTGGATGCTGACGATACTTCCGGGATATACACGCCCTTGACCCAAAAACTGCAGCCTTGGAAGCGCTGGGGGGTGGTGATCGTCAAGGGTAAGACGTCCGGTGCTTTGAGCTTGGCTCCCGCACTGAAGGAACAGATCTGGTCATTGGATCCCCAGCTTCCGCTCACCGAATTGAAAACCATGGACGAAGTGATGTCTTTGTCGGTGGCTCAGAGACGCTTCAACACGCTTCTCTTGGTCATTTTTGCGGGCAGTGCCCTGGTGTTGGCAATTGTGGGCATTTACGGCGTGATTTCGTACCTGGTGACTCAGCGTACTCATGAGATCGGGATTCGGATGGCGTTGGGCGCGCAGCCCGGGGATATGCAGAAGATGGTTGTCGGCCATGGACTGAAGCTGATTGTCTTCGGTCTTGGCGTCGGCATCGCCGGAGCTCTAGCAGCAACTCGAGCGTTGAGCGCGTTGCTCTTCGGACGTGTACATTACCCTGCCCAGGATAATGCGTTCGGTCATCTATCTTTAGCCGCAGCGCTGACCTCCTATTTTTCTGAGAGGCGAGTGGGGTTCGCTAGGAGATTTTGTGACGACGCTAAGAGCTCTTCGGGCGCCGCGGCATAGCCGGGGCGCCTATTTCACGGAGGGAAACAAATCCCTCAGACTCGCTTGCAGAGAATCATATAATCTGATAATCTGATTCTGTGCCAAGAACCATCATCACCGTCACGGAGGCGGCGCGCAATTTCGCCGATTGCGTCAACCGCGCCCACTATCAAAACGTTACCTTTGTGCTCCTCAAGAACGGAGCTCCTTTTGCCCGGTTGGTACCGGACAGCCAGCAAGTCTGCGTGGGCCGCGATCTTGGCCCAGGTTTTAGTCGAAACCGAATTGTCGAACGAGGAGGCCAGAGCGTGGCGCCGGGACGTGCAAGCGGCGCGCAAGACCCTCAAGACGCCGGCGGACAAATGGCGATAATTCTCGATGCCGATGTCATCATTCGCGGGGAAAGGGGTGCGTTCGACCTCGCGGCCTGGGCGGCATCGCAACCGACTGATTTGTTTGAGGTTGCGGCCATTACAGTAGCGGAGCTGTGGCACGGGGTAGAGCGAGCGGTCGAACCGCACAAGTTCAAACGTCGAAAATACCTCGAGGCCATTGTGACGGCCTTGCCGGTTATTCCCTACACGGAGCAAACGGCGTATGAACATGCGCGCATCTGGGCGGACTTGCAGTCGGTCGGCAAAATGATCGGTCCTTACGACTTGATCGTGGCGGCGACTGCCCTTGAACGTGGAAGCCAAGTGGCCACATTCAACAAACGGCACTTCTCCCTGGTAAAAGGATTGCAAGTAATCGACCCAAGATAACTCACTTGCGACCCCTTGCGTCCTCCGGCTCGGGACCGATCCAAGACTGCTAGGCGCGGGAAGGTGGAGGCCAACTCGTCGCGACTGGTTGAACCAACCGAATGTCCGATTGTTGGCCCCGGGCCAAGGGAAGATCACTGCCCCCTTCTTCGCTTTGGGGACACTCTGAATCAAACACTGTTTCTAAATCGGGCACTTCAAGCCCAAACAAGTCTCTTGTTTCACTCACGAACTTCACTGTTCGAAAGCGGGCACCCTCAATCTCGTGTCCTACTCCTACGTTCTGCGGCTCACGGAATAGGCCATGACCCCGTAAATACCGACGGCGGCGAGCGAGAGTGCCACCGGGGCAAACAAACCCAGAGTCGAAGAAGTTGGGAGGAGACACACTAAAGTCTTCCAGGCCCCGAGAGGGATTTGATTCAGACACAGAGACCGGCTGGTCCGACTCAGGAAAAGACAGCGGCTGCAAGAGCACGGTGTTCCACAGTGAAGATAGCCGTATTCGCTCCCACTCCCAGCAACCCCCGAACGTCGCCGCTATTCAGGGTTGCACTGGCCTTCACTTCAACAGCTACGAGATGCGCAGCAGAGTTTCCCAGCACGATGTCCACTTCTTGTCCCGAGGCCGTGCGCCAATAGAACAATTGTGGCTGAGTCTCACTCCAAGACGCCTGCTTGCGCAACTCCATCAGCACAAAGTTCTCCAAGACGGCCCCCGCCATTCCCGCATCCAATTCCAGCCGATCCAGAATGAGCCCCAGCACATGCGCGAGCAGGCCGGTATCATTCAAGTAGATCTTCGGCGTCCGAATGACCCGCTGACCAGTGTTCACCGACCAGGGCGGCAAGGGCTGCAGAAAAAATGTTGTTTCCAGCAGTGCGAAGTATCGTTTCAGGGTCGTTTGTGGCAACGAGAGGCTTCTCGACAGGTCAGCGAAATTCAGCAAGCCACCGGCGCGACCCGCGACGACCGAAAGCGGTCGAGGCACGGCGGTCAAATCAGAGATGTTGGATATGTCGCGGACATCGCGTTGCAGAATCGTCATCAGGTAAGATTGGAACCAGGCTTTGCGACGCGCCTCCGTATGGCGTGTAGCGAGCGGCGGATAACTGCCAGACAGTACCTTTTCAAACAACTCACTCCTTGGAACCAGGCTCGATTTCCCTGCATGCCATGCCGTCCGCTTCGAAAACAGCGCGTCAACAAAACTCTCATGCACTACCTTCATTTCGCTTTGCGAGAACGGCCAGAGGGTAATCACCTCCATTCGTCCAGCCAGGGACTCGGAGAGACTCAGGCACAAGCAGGACATTGGCGGAACCCGTGAGGAGCAAACGCCCGGGCTCGCGTTTTCGGTCAATGGCCACTTTGATTGCTGGAAAGAGTTCAGGCACGTGCTGCACTTCGTCGAGAGTGACCGGGGTGGTTAAACCGGCAACAAAGCCGTTGAGATCGCGCTTGGCTGCGGCTAGGACTCCGGGGTTGTCGAAGGTCAAGTACTGACGGCTGCGGTCTGTCAGTTCGGGCAACTGCACTAGTGTGCTCTTGCCCGTTTGCCGGGCCGACGAGCTTTTTCTAGTGCGAGCCGACGCAGTCCAGTTTCGCCAGACTACGAACTCGTTCGGTCAGTAAGTCGATGTGTGCCCTTGGTCGGTTCATCATTTTGGTTGGGGATCATCAAACGGTGCGTCGGGATCAATCGCCCGATTTACCATAGTGACTAACTTTCTCAATTGCGCGTTCGAGAGACGGCGCGGCAAACGTTCAAGGAGCTGTTTCTTTGGGAGGACTTGAATGTAATGCGCCTTCAAAAATGATGGTTCGGGTAGCCCCGTTTCTCCTGGTTCCATCCAGATGGCGGTTGGGCCTTCCGCACCGAAACTGCCGAAGGGCACCACCAGGACAGACTCAACTTTGTCAGAGCGGTTCCTGCTGTCAAGCGAGATGATTACCACCGTGTGCTTCTTCCCGCCGGTATCGGCCTTCCAGATTTCTCCGCGTTGGGCGTCAGGGTTCACGGTCAAAATCCACACCCTTGACCGCCGCTGCCAGATTAGAGGCCATCTCGTTCCCCTCAGCAAGTGCGTCGGGAGAAAGACTCTCAAAGTACGCGGCAGTGGCTTGTTCCAACCGACGGCGGTTCTCGATCCGCCGTACTCTTGTGACAACTCGATCCACAGCTTCGGCCACACTGCTTGCCTGGCCGGAACTCACCATCGCCGTCAAGTATTGATAATTCTCCGCTGCAACCGTGGTGGACAGCTTTGCACGAGCTACCTTTGCGGTCATGCTTCCGTACTCCTTGTCGACACGGGACTCCATCAGGCACCCATTGTAGCACCCATCTAATGCTACAGTAAAGAGTGTAATTAGGAGGATGTAATATCTCCTTACTTAGGACATTCACTGTTGCTGAGGAAACTGTTTCCTACGCATGTTGCCCTCGTCCCAAACAATTTCCTCGCGCCCCATCCTGGCTACATTCCTTACCCGGGCGTGGGGGATGAGGCCTGGGTGAATTCGTGGAACGTTCTCACTGCCCGCAAAGAGGATGCGGGAGTCGTTTTGGATCTACCTTACTACCACAACTCCGATGACACTACGAGAGCGCTGGCAAACCGGGCGCTTTCCAGTCTGACGGGCGGCAACTCCGCCTCAAAAACGGAGTAGTGCGGAATGGTTGACCAATCAATAAAAAAGCCCGCTCTGGGCGCGACCATCAGCCCTCAAGCGGGTTTCATTCGCGACGCGGTTGGAGATTTTTATGGCACTGCACTAGAACCTTTAAGGATGGTGCCGGCTACGGAACGGTGTGGAAGCTGATGCCGTAGTCACAATGGCAAGAGCGCAGTAGCAGCGTGGTGCGGACCGGAGTGCCCAGACTGGTGCTGCCTGTGGTAAAGGCAGCAACAAACTCGCGGAGTGTAGGTCCTTGTCAGACGCTCGCTGAGTATGGACGGTGAAGAGCTGCGGGACCAGCACACCCGTAACACAAGCCGGGGCAACAAATCGGTGACTGGTTAGGGCGTGATCTCGTATACGGTGCCACATCCGTATCGGCGACATCCGCCGCCGCCCCCGCCTTCGGAGGTTGTGCCATAGAAGTGCCCTTTTCTGTCGGCGTTCACTCCGGCAACTGGATATGCGCCGTCGTCAAAGAAATCAAAGCTATGCAGGATGGTTTCCGTCCAGCCGCTGCTGCTGTGTATCAATTCGAATACAGTGCCGTAGTAGTTGTGCCAACCGCCGAATTGGGTTGTGCCATATAGGTGGCCCGCTTTGTCGAAACGTAAGCCCGCGTCGGGGAAAATCCCATCCTGGTTGTAACCGCCAAAGTTGTAAATGTCGGTTAGTTTGTAGCTATCTCCACCAGTCGGAATCAGCACGAATATCGTCCCATGGCCGTTCGTTCCGCCTTCTTCGGTTGTTCCAAAGACGTGGCCATGCTTGCCAAACACGAGGCGTCCATAGCCGGGTGCGCGTCCGCCCGTGCCGCTGAAGGTGTGAATCAAGTGAAACGTCCAGGTGCCGCCACCATTCCGCGTCAGCTCAAAAACCACCCCGTTCTCGCCGTAAGAGCGGGCGGCTGTCTTACCCCATAAATTGCCTGAGCTGTCCCGGTTCAAGCCGCCAATGGGATAGTCACCGTCGACTCCGTCGAACACGTGGAGAGTCGTGAAATTCCAGCCACCCGAACCGTTGGGCGACAACTCCCACACGGTACCGCATCCGTATCCGCTGCATCCGACGCCGCCACCGCCATCCGATGCCACGCCGTAGAGATTGCCAGCCTTGTCCATGATGAGGCTGCCGCCGGGATTCCCTCCGTCACTGCCCCCGGTGAAAAGGTACAGCATTGTTTCCGTCCAGCCTCCGCTGCGATTTGGGGATAACTCGAACACGCAGCCTGCGCCCCAATAGGGGCCGGGTGCTGCGCCGTACAGGTTACCGTGTTTGTCGAAGATCAACTGTTCGAGGGGCCGGTTGCACTCGTTGCCGCCATCGGCTTCGAAACTGTAAAGCACCTTCTCCGTCCAGCCTAGGCTACTCCCGTTGGGTGAAAGCTCGAAGACGGTGCCTGTATCATTCGCTCCACCGTACTCGGTAGTGCCGTAAAGATTCCCCTTGCGGTCGAGGATTGGACGTCCAGTGGGAGAGTTTCCATCGCCATCGCTGGCCCCAGTAAAAACGTGCAGGGTCTTGAATCCAATGGCTCGCTTCCGGCCATGAACCGCTGCCGCCGCCAACACGGCGGTCAGGAGAACAAGTGTCAGGATAAAAACCCAGGGGAAGGGCACTTTTCTCGGTTTCATTTCAGGGCGCCTCTTCGCTCACGAACCGCCCCCGACAGAACCAGAGTTCCGATACGAGGGAAGTCATTCGTCCAACCTTACTGTGGAGGCTTTCCTAACTCAGATCCGATGTTAACGTTATTCCACTTCAGCCCCCTGTTCTAGGGCGTGATCTCAAACACGGTCCCCACTTGATCCGAGCCACCGCCAGTTGTCGTGCCGTAGAAATGGCCCTTTTCGTCAGTGGTCACACCTATGTACGGATCGGATCCGTCAGCAAAGCTATGCAGGACTGTTTCTGTCCAGCCATCGCCTCCGTGCACCAGTTCGAACACAGTCCCAGAGTTCTCAGAACCACCCAAGGTCGTGGTGCCATACAAGTGACCCGCTTTGTCGAAGCGCAAGCCACCGCAGGGAAAGTTCCCGTCGCCGTTGAGCTCGGGACCGAAGCTGTAGATGCTTGTGAAGTTATAGCTGCCCCCGGCTCCCGGAATGAGCGTGAAGACCGTACCGGTGTCGTTTGTGCCGCCTATTTCGGTCGTGCCAAACACGTGACCCTTCTTCCCAAACACCAGGCGGCCGTATGCCGGATAGGCACCGTCGGTACTGTTAAAGTTGTGAATCACGTTATAGATCCAGCCGCCGCTGCCATTGGGTGTCAGCTCGAATACGACGCCGTACCCGTATGTGCCACCGTTGCTTGTCGTCCCCCAGAGTTCGCCTGAGGCGTCGATGTTCAGGTCGCCCCAGGGATTAGCGCCGTTAGAGGAATCAAACTTCTGGAGAGTCGCGAACTTCCATCCGCCGTTGCCGTTGGGCGACAACTCCCACACCGACCCACACCCGTACGTACATCCACCTCCGCTGCCTGAGGGCGACCTGCCGTAAAGGTTGCCGGACTTGTCGAAGATCAAGCCACCAGGCAGTTGTTCGCCATACGCGTCGCCGAAACTATGGATTACTCGTTCCTTCCAGCCTCCTCTGCCGTCTGGTAACAGTTCGAAGACGCTACCACCGCCGTGGGCCCCACCACCACCCGTCGTGCTATAGAGGTTACCCCGTTGGTCGAAGATCAGTTGGTCATAGCCGTATGCGCCGTCGCCGCTGTGAGAGCCGAAGGCGTGCAGCACCTTTCGCCTCCAATCCCCTCCGCCGTTCTGTGACAGTTCGAACACTGTGCCGACGGCGTGCCTGCCGCCGTGGGATGTCGTGCCGTAGAGATTACCCTGCCGATCCACGATCAAGCGGCCATATGGATAGCTCCCGTCTCTGCCTCCGGTAAAGTTGTGCAGAATCTCGAACCTAACGGTACGCTTCTGAGCGTGCACCGCTCGTTTGACAGCCGCCCACGCGCACGTCCCTATCGTCGAAGCAGCGACGACTCCAACCACGGCCCAGCGCCATACCAGTTTTCTCGGTTTCATTTCAGGCTTACCTCCCGGTGCAGAAATCGCGGACCAACCGGCGGGAACAGTTCACATCCTCAATACGGGCTGGAAGTATATCACTAAAACGGGCGCACGAAACCGGCGCTGGCTCGGCAATTCTGACCTCCGCACGCCCACGGTCCGCTCGCCTCACCTCACCTCGCCTCACGCATCCGCGTCATGCCACCTTCCCTTCGCTTCGTCGCTCTTTCTCACCTCGCCGCGATCCCGTTCTCAGTTCTCACCTCTTCCCCCCTTTCGTTTTCTCACGCATCCCCGGCGGGCACCTGAATGGGGGCTGTGTTTTGCCCGTTTTCAAGTCACCAGCGTTAGGCTTGTCGGAAGTGGCACGTCGTTTCCGAACCATCAGCGTCAACGTTGTCGGAATGACGGATACTCCCGCAGAGGGAATCCCTTACGAATTCCGTTGGGCGCCACCCCTTGCAACTGGTTCATTATCCGCGTGGGTGCCTGCACCATCCGGTGCCGGTGCCGCCGCAGTTGTCGCAGATCTCGATTCTCCCGGCTCGGTACCAGACCTGCGGAAAACGATCTTCCATCATCAATCGCAGAATCAGCTCCGCATCCTGGCGATCCGTCTTCTGCTTCCGCACTCGCTTCGTGTGAATCTCTGCACACAAGAGGCTACCACCCATCTCATATATCCTTCGGTGGCGTCATCATATCCTCTGTGCAGGAACCCTGCCGGGCATTCGGGTGTTTAGCCAGACTGAGCGGTCAGCGGGGAAGGCTCGGGGCGACAGCCATGGGGGTCGCATTCGTGCTCGCGGCTAGCGCTGTCGCCTCGCGGGCAATACGTTCCATTCCGTGTTGGTGAGCGTCGGCCACGAGTTGGGTCAACAGGAAGCGTCCGAGTTTCGGATTTTGCTTCACTTCCAACTCACCCAGCGCCAGCCGAGATTCGCATTCCTGCCCGTAATATCCGAGCTTTTTGGCGGTGGCGGAGGCAGAGCGCAACTGTTGGCGCACTGCGGCCAGACTGGGATGCCGGCGCTCGTTCTGTTGCACGGCCGCCAGCATCACGCGCGCACTCTGGATCGCGATCGGCAATTTGAGTCCTGGATCGGGGCTGGTGCGGCTGAGCTCGGCAGCATGTTGAATCGCCGTGCGTGCGTCTTGCAGTTTGCCCTCCATCAGCAACATTCGGCTGAGTTCGATGTACGCGCTGGTGCTGTCAGGGTCGGCCTTCTCCTTCTCGAACTCCGCGATTGCGGCTCGCAGCAAGGGTTCGGCCTGATCCGGGTAGCCCATGTCAAGAGCAAGATCAGAAAGCTCCACTTGAGTTTCGGCAACTGGCTCGCCCGCTTTCTTCCCAATATCGAGCGCTAGCTGAAATTGCTGGCGCGCTTCCTCAAGATTTCCCTCGGCCTTCAGCACATCTCCAAGGACGTTCATGGCAAGGGTCAAGTATTGGTAAGCCCCCTGCTCTGCACGCAGAGCGTTAACCGCCTGCTGAGCCAATTTGTGAGCCTCCTCTACCCGGCCCTCGGTTAATTCCAGGTCCGCAAGTCGATACTGAGCATTAGCCGGCACCCCACGATCCCGTGCATTTTCGATTTCAATCGCTTCGCGATAAGATTTTTCTGCCGCCAGCAACTTTCCCCGAAGGTAAAGGATATCCGCGATGTTGCCGATGGTTACGGCCGTATTCCGTTGGTCTCCCGCTTGTTCGAAATGAGACTTGGCCTCACGGTACAGCTGCTCGCCGCGATCGAGATCCCCCTCGTTTGTAAAATTTATCGCCATGTTGTTCAGAACCGAGCCGGTCTTTTCGTGTTCCCCTAGTTCCGCCAGAATCCTCAACGCTTTCTGGTAGGTCGTGATCGCCTGGTTCAAGCGGCCCAGCGTTCCTTCCATATCTCCCAACAAGCGCATTGAGTCGGCCGCTGCCAGCCGATTCCCAGCCGCAAGGAACAAGTTATAGGAGTCTTCGCAGTAGGACTCCGCCTGTTCTGGATGGTCGCTGTAACTCAGATCGTGACATTCGATTTGTTCAGCTTGCGCATAAAGTAGTTTCTTCCCCTGCGTCTGGGCCTTGTGCATCGCTCTTTGAGCCAATTCGAGCTGAACCGCAATATTCACCGGAACCGCTCTTTCCTCAGCCAGGTCGATGCGAGGATCGTCCGAAGCCGGCGGCGGCAAGCGCCGTAACTCGGCAATCGTTTGCTGTGCTTGGCTGTCGTGACCAGCGGCCTTCTGTGCCGCTGCCAACTGCAATCCGTACTCGACATTGTCTGGGAATAACGCAAACAAAGCGCGATAGGTGGAAGCGGCTTTCTCATGGTCGGGCAGGCTCTCGTAATAGTCCCCTTCCACTTGCATACGCTCCGTGCGCGGAAGATCAATCGAGAGATCGAGCGCCTTCTTCACTTCCTCCTTTCTCCTTTGCTCATATCCCAGCTGAGCCCAGGCGCGTGCCAGCATCAGATGTGCCAGAGAGAACTTCGGGTCAGCCTTCGTCGCTTGTTCCAGAAGATCCTTGGCGGCCAACACATCGAATTCGTGCAACTTTGCCACTCCGAGCGCATAAAAGCGCGCGCCCTCGCGATCGAGCGGCAACGAAGCCAGCAGGCCTGCTTGTTCAGTGTTTTTGATCTCGGGAACTCCCAGCCGCTGGCGCAACCGTTCGCCGATTTCCGACGCGAACTGGAACAGATCGTTAACGTTGCCGGTCTGCGCAATCTGGCTCAAGACCTCTCCCGTGCGGGCATCCTGCAACCTCACGTCGAACCTTAATTGCGAATGGTCCGCCGGGCCCAGCGTCGTGTAGGAACCAAGCACGAGTAGGTCGCTGTTCAGAGCTGTGCCGATACGGATTGTGGTCTCGCGCCCCAGAGTGCTGGCCTGCGACCACGGCGACGAAATGCGAAGGTTGGCGACCTCTTCGCCGGAAACCACTCGCAGTCTTTCACCCGTTGCCAGTTCCGTACTCAACATCTCGGAGATGGCGGTGGCAAGCCAGTCATCGTCCGTACGCCCCGAGGCGTTGTGGAATCCGAGCACGGCCACCGATTTTCGAACGGGAATCGATTGCGCTGGTTTGCTGAGAGAAGACTGCACTGGCCGCGAACCATGGCGGAGCAAATACCATCCCAGGCCGCCCGCTAGAAGTAGAGTCAGGATTGCGCCATAGATGAAGTCACGCTGCTTCCAACTCCGCGATTCCGGCGACGCCACGGTTGCTTCAGATGCCGGCGGCTGGGGTCGAACTGGCGGCTCGGCGATGACCTTTTCTTCGACTGCGGCGGGCTCATCCTCGATGGCCACCGGAGCCATGAAGCGGTATCCCCTCTTCGGGAGGGTCTCGATAAAAATGGGGTTCTCTGCGGAATCACCCAACGCCGAGCGCAGTTTCTTCAGGGCCGCATTGAGGCTCCCATCGAAGTCCACGTAGGTGTCGGCTGGCCAAAGCTTCTGACGCAGCTCCTCGCGCGGCACCACCTCGGCCGCTCGTTCCAGAAGAATGGTCAGAACACGGAATGGCTGGTCCTGCAGCCGGACCCGCACCCCTTGGCGCAAGAGTTCACCGCTGGCGACATCCGCCTCAAACAAACCAAAACGATAAACGCGTTTTGATTGAACCGGCGCAGGCATGGGGGACGATGGCACAACCACTCCGTCGGGGCAAAAGTGTAGCACGAAAGCCCAATCATGAAGTCATATATTTTCCCAAGTCATTGAAACACCAACCCTTCTCAGGTCACTTAGACATCACGACAAAGTCCTTTGACGAAATCGAATTCTTTCCGCACTCTGCCCCTCGTGTGGGCGAGCGCATGAGGGTGGGCGGCGCAAGGGGGTGTCGCCCTTCTTTCCAGGGCCTGCGTTATCACTAGGCTCAACGCCGAGAAACCAAGAGGAGACAGCTTTATGCGAATCAAAGCAGCGGCGGTTCTGATGATGGTTCTGCTCCAGGCGGCTGGGGCAAGGGCCAGCAGCGAAACAGTTCTATACAACTTCACAGGCGGTAGTGATGGTGCTTACCCAATCAACTACGGCGGCCTGGGCGGCAGTAATTTCGGTTATTTCTTTGGAACGACCGTCTATGGAGCCGGCAGCTACGGCACCGTCTTTGCCATTACCGGTTCAAGTTTAACCACAGAATACAGCTTCACTGGCGGGTCGGACGGTGCTTACCCTCATGCCAGTGCGATTTTTGATGGAATTAGTGTTTGGGGGACGACGTCTGCTGGCGGTAGCGGCAACTCGGGCACGGTTTTCGTGGACAACACGGGTGGGGAACAGATTCTGTATAGCTTTAGCGGTGGTTCTGACGGCGCCCAGCCCTATGCTCCCATAATCCTCGACACAAAAGGTAACGCCTACGGCACCACTGCAAACGGAGGCGCCAGCGGCGCGGGCGTAGTTTACGAAATAAGCGCAGGAGTGTTCAGCGTACTGTACAGCTTTACCGGAGGAAGCGATGGGAGCAACCCCTATGGCGGCCTGGCCGTAGACAGCAAAGGCAACCTTTATGGAACAACATATTTAGGTGGCGCCTTTGGCCAGGGCACGGTCTTTCAACTCTCTAATTCCGGCGGGAGCTGGAAGGAGACCGTCCTGCACAGCTTTGCCGGCGGAAGCAATGACGGAGCTTACCCACTGTACGGCAGCCTAACCCTAGCAAAACGAACCATCAAAAAGAAAAAGCAGCAGGTCATTTTCGGCGTAACGCAGTCTGGCGGGACGGCTAGCATTGGCACTGCTTTCGAGATGGTGAAGGCGAAAACCGGCTATAAGCTAATCGTGCTACACAGTTTTGCCGGCGCGGATGGCGCGTACCCGTACGGCACTCTGACTTACCGCAAGGGCAAACTCTTTGGCACGACCGATAGCGGAGGAGCTTCAGGCTACGGAACGGTATTTGAATTAGCGCAAGCCAACGGAGTTTGGACAGAGACTTTACTCCATAGCTTTGCGGGTGGCACTGGCGACGGCGAGTATCCGACTAGCGGGCTGGCGCCTGACTCGAGCGGCAACCTCTATGGCGTCACGTACCAAGGTGGGAGCAGCGGGGTTGGCACCTTCTACGAGGTGACACCTTGACTGAGAGCCAGGCGATAGAGCGCTGAGGCCAAGAATGTAACGAAAGTGTGACTCGCGCCTGCTCCGGCTTTCACAACTTAAGACGGATCCTAGCCCCGAGGAAAAGGGCCGGTGTCGCGAAACTGAACCGGTACCTCTCAGGGAGGGGAGGATTGCGAGAAGTGCCGCTACCAGCTTCACAGAAGAAGTCTACAAACGATTAAACGCCCGAGGAGCATCTATGGAAACTTGCAACCGGCAAGTCGTGAAATTAGCGGCGAGTCTTGTGGTACTCATCGCTTGCATCGCAGCAATTTCCGATGCGCAGCAAACAAACACAATCGTGCCCACGCTGGTCAACTTCAGTGGCACGTTGAGTTCTGCCGACCATAAGCCGCTGACCGGCATCGTGGGCGTCACCTTCGCCTTGTACCAGGACTCCGGGGGTGGCGCGCCGCTGTGGATGGAGACGCAGAATGTGCAGCCCGACAAAAACGGGCACTACAGCGTTCAACTGGGTGCAGCCAGCAGCCAGGGATTGCCCGCCAGTGTGTTCGCCTCTGGCGAAGCCCGTTGGCTGGGCGTGCAAGTGCAGGGGGAAGCCGAGCAACCGCGGGTGATGTTGCTCAGCGTGCCGTATGCACTGAAGGCGGGAGACGCGCAGACGCTGGGGGGAAAGCCGGCTTCCGCCTTTCTGTCAGCCCCTGGGAATAATTCCCTTAGCCCGAACACTGTCGGCAACAACACCCTCACGGGCAAAGGCACGAAGGATTACGTGCCGTTGTGGCTGAGCGGCAGCAAGCTGGGCAACTCGAAGATCTTTCAAAGCGCGTCGGGAGACCTGGGCGTCGGCACCACCACGCCAGCGGCCAATCTGGATGTGAACGGCACGACGGACATTCGCAACACGCTGAGCTTGTTTCCGAGCGGCAGCGCGCCGACGTTATCGATCAACGGGACAGCATTCAGTGTGAGCAACACCGGCACGGTGACGTTTGTGAGCGGACAGACGTTTCCGGGCACGGGTACGATCACAGGCGTGACCGCAGGCACGGGCCTGACCGGTGGGGGCAACGAGCGGCAATGTCACCCTGAGCGTGCCGAACAACGGGATCACCAACGCCATGCTGCAGAACTCATCGTTAACCGTAACTCCGGGTGGGGGAATGACGGGCGGCGGCAAGATCTCTCTCGGCGGCAACGCGACACTCGGGCTGCAGAACTGCAGCGCCAATCAGATTCTGGAATTCGTCAGCGGCATCTGGGCATGCATGAATGCAGGCAGCGGCACCATTACGGGGTGACAGCCGGCTCGGATCTCACCGGCGGCGGCAACAGCGGCAATGTCACCTTGAACTTGGATATCACCAAGGTCCCGCAATTGAATGCGGCCAATACTTTCACCGGCAGACCAGACAATCAACGGCAACCTCACCGACAACGGCGCTATTGCTACCAGCGGCATTAGCACTAGCACGACCGGCGGCCTGTTTATCAATAGCGCGACCTCAGGAACAGCAACGGGCGCGCTTGGCATTTCACAAAGTCCTGCTGGGTATGGCGTCTACGGTATCGACGAAGCTACTGGCGGCATCGGCGTTTATGGCATCAGTTACGGCGGAACGGGGGTGTCGGGCAACGATACCAGCGGAACCGGGGTTTCCGGCAAAAGTGTTACCAACGGCGTCGGCGTCGCCGGAGTGAGCTCGGGGAATAACGCCGTCCAAGGGTTCGCCCACTCCACCGGAGGTTCCGGAGTCGCCGGCTTCAACGACGCAAAGGACGCAACCGGAGTTTACGGCAACGCCCCAAACGGCTACGGCTTCGTCACCGGCAGCCATGTCTCGCAGGGACGCAGCATGGGCGGCTGGCTCAAAGCCATGGCCTACATCAATCCCAATAGCAGCGGAATTATGCGCTGCTTCAACTCGCAGCTAAACGGTTCTGCCGCCACCACCGTTCCCTGTGGGATGACCTACACATACGTCAACACAGCCGAGTATCTGGTTGACTTCGGATTTCAGGTAGATGACCGATTCCTGTCGGTAACCCCAGCAGGGTACGCGGGGGCGAATAATACGCTTTTTGCCTGCTTGGATGACCAATGCGGATCCGGCGTGGTCAGCCCAAACCAAGTGCTAATTAACGGCGGCAGTAGCTTTGACGTTCCCTTCTTCGTCTCTGTCTTCTGAAGAGGGCAACCCGGGGCGGGTGCCCGGGTCTGTAACGTTTCATCGGAGGCCGGTGGCCCATTCAGGCCTGGTTTTGGCTGGAGTGGGGAAGTTCTCGGGCGTGAGCTCCCGCGCGTCTCATGTGAGACGACTGAATTTCACGGTGAGTGGCCCGCCGTTTTGCGCGAGCAGCGGGGCCGTTGAAGGTGGCAGAACAGTCACGGCCGTTGGAGTGAGGGCTCTTGGAAAAACCCCCACCGGCCGCAGGCAGTTCGTAGCGCAATCTTTTCGCGTGGAGAGAGTTATGAAGACTCGTGAGGTCAGGTCAGTCGTGAAGTCAATGGTGAGTCTTGCTGTACTCATCGCGTGCGCTATGCCGGTTACCAGTGCACAACAAACAAATCCAGTGGTGCCCACGCTGGTCAACTTCAGCGGCATGTTGAGTTCTGCCGACCATAAGCCGCTGACCGGCATCGTGGGCGTCACCTTCGCCTTGTACCAGGACTCCGGGGGTGGCGCGCCGCTGTGGATGGAGACGCAGAATGTGCAGCCCGACAAAAACGGGCACTACAGCGTTCAACTGGGTGCAGCCAGCAGCCAGGGATTGCCCGCCAGTGTGTTCGCCTCTGGCGAAGCCCGTTGGCTGGGCGTGCAAGTGCAGGGGGAAGCCGAGCAACCGCGGGTGATGTTGCTCAGCGTGCCGTATGCACTGAAGGCGGGAGACGCGCAGACGCTGGGGGAAAAGCCGGCTTCCGCCTTTCTGTCAGCCCCTGGGAATAATTCCCTTAGCCCGAACACTGTCGGCAACAACACCCTCACGGGCAAAGGCACGAAGGATTACGTGCCGTTGTGGCTGAGCGGCAGCAAGCTGGGCAACTCGAAGATCTTTCAAAGCGCGTCGGGAGACCTGGGCGTCGGCACCACCACGCCAGCGGCCAATCTGGATGTGAACGGCACGACGGACATTCGCAACACGCTGAGCTTGTTTCCGAGCGGCAGCGCGCCGACGTTATCGATCAACGGGACAGCATTCAGTGTGAGCAACACCGGCACGGTGACGTTTGTGAGCGGACAGACGTTTCCGGGCGCGGGCACGATCACAGGGGTAACCGCGGGGACGGGCCTGACCGGCGGGGGCACGAGCGGCAACGTCACTCTCAACAACAGCGGCGTGTTGAACATTACGGCGGGGACGGGCATCAGCAGCAGCGGCGGGCAGAACCCGACGGTCGGGATTAACACCTCGGTTGTACCGCAACTGAAGACGGCCAACACCTTCACCGGCAACCAGATGGTGAACGGGAACCTGAGCGCGACGGGAGTGGTGACGGGTAGCGGATACCAGATTGGCAGCAACCTGTTTGCCTTCGGCTCTTATGGGAACGGGAACGCGTTTCTCGGCTTCGCGGGGAACACCACAGCCACCGGCGTGAGCAATACGGGAACAGGCTATGGGGCTCTCCTCTCCAACAGCACGGGCTACAGTAACACCGCCATTGGCAGCGAAGCGCTACCGTCGAACACCACAGGCTACAACAACACCGCCAGCGGCTATTTTGCGCTCTACGCCAATAGCACGAATTGCTGTAACACCGCGATGGGCGTGCAGGCGCTCGAGAGCAACTCAGCCGATGGCAATACCGCTTTTGGATACCAAGCGCTTCTCTCTAACACTCAGTCCCCCACCAACTCCGCGTTTGGCTACCAGGCACTCTTCAGCAACACAGGGGGCGGCCTCGTAGGATATGACAACACGGCGACGGGCTACGGGGCACTCCACGCCAATGCCGGGGTGAACGAAGGGGAGGGTTCCGCCAACACCGCCACCGGCAGCTATGCGCTGTATGACAACACGACCGGGTACTCTAACGTTGCCGTGGGCACCGAAGCACTCATCAACAACACCACGGGCACGGCCAACACGGCCGTTGGCACCGCTGCACTCGACGGGTCAAACGGCAACGGCCTCACGTGCATTGGATATAACTGCACCGCGGGCCGAGACGCTCTCCGGAACGCCACCGCGATCGGCGCCCACGCGGTGGTCGGCCAGAGCAATTCGTTGGTGTTGGGCGGAACAGGTAAATGGGCCGTGAACGTTGGCATCGGCACGACGAAGCCATCCAACATTCTGACCATTGGGCGGGGTCTCGGGCATCCGGTGAGCGATAGCTGGGAGACCTACAGTTCCCGCCGCTGGAAGACCAATATCAAAACTCTCCCAGACGCGTTGTCCAAGGTGGAGCAACTGCGCGGCGTGTCCTACGACCTGAAAGACTCCAGCAAACATGAGATCGGGGTAATCGCCGAGGAGGTCGGGGCCGTGGTTCCTGAGGTGGTGACATACGAAGACAACGGCAAGGACGCCAGAGGAGTGGACTATAGCCGCCTGACGGCGCTGCTGATCGAAGCTACCAAGGAACAGCAGGCGCTGATTCGCAAACAACAGCAACAAATCCGCGCTCAGCAAGCACAACTCAAGGCGCAACAGGCCAAGGGCAAGTTGCAAGACGCCCAGGTCGCCGAACTCATGTCGCAAGTGAAAGCGATTCAGGTTTTACTCAAGACCAACGGACAAACAGGCTCAGAGGTTCGCAGGGTGAAAGCCCGGGTGCCGTTAGTGCAACAGTGAATACCGGAGGGCAGGGTCGCAATGTTTGCCCCCTGTCTTTCGCGGGCCACGCTGAGCAACTCAAAAAAGGGGGAAACTTCAATGACACACAGAAATCTGCTGCTCACAGGTGCGATTTTCGTTCTGCTGGCTGGTGTTAGTACGCTTTGGGCGCAATTACCGGAAAAGCAGACCCGCCATGTAGAGCTGCATGGGCCAGACAGCCCGGCTCTGCTGTCAGGGCTGCATAACCATGGAATGGCGGGAATCAACCATGAGCATTCAGCCGAACCTGGCGGACCCGTGGCTGCGGCCCGATATGTTTTCGGCCGGCTCGATCTCCCCACTGGCAGTCACCCCGACGCAGTGGCGATCGGCGCCTTTCAGGCGGGCGGCCCGCCGAGCATGGCGATCGCCAATGGGCTCGCGGGAACGGTTTCCGTCCTGCTCGCCAGCCCGGACGGCAGCTTTCAAAGCCACGTGGACTACGCCTTGGGAGGGAACTATTGTTTCAGCGTCGTCGCTGCGGACTTCAACGGGGACAAGAAACTTGACCTGGCAGTCACCTGTGCTACGTCAGGGACCATTTCCGTCCTGCTGGGCAACGGCGATGGCACCTTTCAACCAGCGGCCAATTACTCCGCGGGCGATTGGCCCACGGGTCTGACGGCGGCGACTTCAACCATGATGGCCATCTTGATTTGGCAGTCGCGGACTACGAGGGCGACACCGCGGCCGTGCTCCTCGGCAACGGAGACGGTACCTTTCAGTCGCCGGTCACCTATCCCACGGGTAATACGCCGTACGACGTGGTTACGGCTGACCTCAACGGCGACGGCAACCTCGATCTGGCAGTTGTGAACGCTGACAGTGAAACGGTTTCGATCCTTCTCGGCAATGGCGATGGTACATTTCAATCCCAAGTCGAATATCCCGAAGGTGGCTATTTCCCTGTCGATCTGGTGTTAGGGGATTTCAACGGAGATGGGAAAGTGGACCTCGCCCTATCCAATTTCGATTCGAATACCGTCTCGATCCTGCTTGGCAATGGTAATGGCACCTTCAAGACACCCGCTACCTTTCCGGTCGGCAACCTTCCCGGCGGGATAGCTGCCGGCGATTTTAATGGGGACGGCAAGCTCGACGTAGCCGTTGCCAACCAACTCGACAATACAATCTCGGTGCTGTTGGGCAAGGGGAACGGGACTTTCGAGCCCCAGGTAGTCTATGGTTCCGGAGCAGCTCCGACGTTCATGGCGGCCGCCGATCTCAATGGCGATGGAAAGCTCGACCTGGCGATACCCAATGGTGGTGCGGATACCGTTTCCATCCTCGTTGGCCAGGGCAACGGAACGTTCCAGACACGCACGGACTATGTGGTCAGCGAGGGCCCGGTTACCGCCGCGGTTGCTGACTTCAACGGCGACGGGAGACCGGATTTGGCGGCGGCTGTCAACCTCGGCAACTCGGCTGCAGTTCTGCTCAACAAAGGCAAGGGCAAGTTCGCCCCCCATGTTGACTACGCCACCGGGTATGCCCCTTTATCCGTGGCCACCGGTGATTTCCGGAGCGATAACAAACTCGATCTGGCATTGACGGATTCGGGAGCGAACGCCATCTCCGTGCTATTGGGAAACGGCGACGGCACCTTCCAGGCGCAGAAAGAATACGCTGCGGGCATCTATCCATATATTGTCGCTGTGGCCGATGTCAACCTCGACGGTAAGCCGGACTTGATCGCCACCAACCTCCTGGCCAACACAGTATCTGTCCTGTTGGGCAACGGTGACGGCACCTTCCAGGCTCACGTGGACTATCCCACGCCGGAAACACCCGAGTGGGTCATCGTCAGCGATTTCAACAACGATGGCAAGCCGGACTTGGCGATTACGTCCTGTCCCAATACGACGGGCGGGTATGCAAGTGTGCTGCTGGGCAACGGGGATGGAACCTTTAAATCACCCCTCAACTACACTGTGGGCAATTGTCCGTATGGCATCGCGGCAGGGGACTTCGATGCGGACGGTAATCAGGATCTGGCGGTTGCGAACAGCACCGACAACACCATTTCCATTCTACTGGGCAACGGCGATGGCACCTTCCAGTCTGAGGTGGTATATCCTGTCGGCCTCGCTCCGGACTCTATCGTTATCGGCGACTTTAACGGCGATGGCAAACTCGATCTTGCAGTGGCGAATGAGGTATGCGTGCAACCGCCGTGTACTCCCGGCACGGTTTCGATCCTCTCGGGCAACGGTGACGGCACCTTTCAGCCGCACGTGGATTATTTGTTTGATGAGTATCCGTTTGGGCCTGCGGTCGCGGATTTCAACGGCGACGGCGGAACCGATCTGGCGGTGGCTAACTTTTACTCCAACAGCCTGTCGGTTCTGTTGAATTTGCCGGTGGTGTCTCTGTTCCCTGGCAACATTAGCTTCGGCAAAGAGAAGGTAGGGCATACTACTGCCCCCCAAACCATAACGGTGGGCAATCCGAGCGGCACACCGATCACTTTCAAGAGCCTGAATATTGCCGGAGCAGACGCGGCTGATTTTGCTCAAACCAACAACTGTCCGGTGTCGCCCGCGACGCTTTCACCCGGCAGCACCTGCACCGTGAACGTGACTTTCACTCCAAAAGCAAAAGGGAAACGCGATGCGGAGGTCAGCATCAAGGACAGCGTGCCCGGAAGTCCGCAGTCTATCAAGCTCGAAGGCAAAGGCACTTAAAGATACGAACTGACGCAAGAGTGGAACTTACGCGCACACAATCACACTGAGCTACAAAAAACGGAGAAAACTTCAATGAGGCACAGAAATTTGCTGTTCGCAAGCACGCTTGTCATTCTGCTGATTGGGCTGGAAGCACGTTCGGCCTGGGCCCAACAGTATGTCTTCCGCAGTACTGACGTTCCCGGGGCCGCGGCAACCACTGTGAACGACAACAACAACAGGGATGTGTTCCCGGTTTGCTATGTCGTCACCGACTTTAGCTACGCATTCGGCGGTCAGGCCGGCTCCCTGTTGTCCCACGGGGTTTTCAAGCCCCTGAACTATCCCGGCGGAACGGGCACGTGTCCGGAAGGCGTGAGTGGAAACGGTAAGGTTGTTGGAAGCTACGAAGACAAGAGCGGGAACGTGCATGGTTTTCTTTTGGTCGGGACAAAGTACACCAGCTTCGACTATCCCGGGGCTCTCGAAACAGTCGGTTACGGGGTGAACAACTCTGGAACGATCGTTGGTTTCTATTACGACGGCACCGCAATTCACAGCTTCAAGCTGAAAGGTGGCACGTTCACCAACATAGACCCTTCAGGAGCGGCCAGTAGTGAGGCCGAGGCGATCAACGATAAGGAACAGATCGCCGGTGGTTACAGCCTGAGCGATCCCAAGTTCGAGACCGGTCTGCAGGGTTATCTGCTCAGCGGAGGCAGTTACACGACGATCAACTATCCGGGCGCAAGTGACACCGTTGCCGGAGGCATTAACGACGCAGCCGATGTCGCGGGCTGGTACAGCGACAGCAGTGGGGCGTATCACGGATTCACCGACATCAGCGGGACCCTTGCCACCTTGGATTACCCAGGTGCCGTGGACACTTACGCTTTCGAAATCAACGATTCCGGGCAGGTCGACGGCAACTGGAATAGCCCTGTTCCGGGTGACGGGCACGGTTTCCTGGCCACTCCGGTTTCTGGAGCAAAGACCTACGTCGGCAGAAACATGCACCGAGAGAGGGGGCCGATAAACTGAGCCGACGGTTCTGTCGCGAGCGAACTGAAAGACGTGATTACCAACTTCACAAAATGAACGGAGAAGATCATGGCTCGCAAAACACAACACAAAACGCACCGCTCAAGTCACCATCAAGGACAGCGTGCCGGGGAGTCCACAGTCTATCAAGCTCGAAGGCAAAGGCGCCTAACGCTTGAGCTGAGGATACACGGAGATAACATTCGCTGAAGAATGGGCAGGCTCCAGTTCAGCGGGATTGGTGCCGCCGGACTGAACGCCAGCGGCGAGATTGGCAGACCTGAAGCGATCCGCTTCCAGGAAGTAAGAACTAAGAGCGGAGGCGCGAAACTTTGAGCCCATGCGACGAATCTCTTTGGCGGTGCTCACTTTGTGCGTTTCAGTTGCTGCGCACAAGGTGGTACCCTTGAACCTCAAGACCGGTCTGTGGGAGATAACGACCACCACCGGCGCCGGCGATGACAATATGCTGCCCGCTGCGCTCTTGCAGAAACTCACTCCCGAGCAGCGTGCGCGGGTTGAAGAGAGAATGAAGGCTCGAAGCGCGGACCCGCAGAAAACGATCAACGCAAAACAATGTCTCACAAAACAGGAACTCGAACGCGGGATGCCGTTTCGTCTTCTCCATAAATCTTGTAGCTGGGCCGTACTGACCTCGACCAGCAGCCGCGTGGAAATGCGTGGCGAGTGCACCGATCAGGGAATGAAGACGGAGAGTGCGCTTCGCATCGGCGCGCTCAGTCCCGAGGAGGCCGAGGGTTCGCTGCAATTCTTCACCGAAAATCAGGGCACGACTCCCGCCACAACATCAACCTTCAACGCCAAGTGGATCGGGCCGCTGTGCGGGACTCGTTGATGCAAATATCCTGAGAACAGGAAGTTCTTCCGTTCGTTCTGCGCCTGTGTGTTCATTGGAGCCGATTCGATGACGATTGCAAACATACGTGACCTCACTGACCAATAGGGCGGTTCCGTAGACATGGCCCGCCTTATCGAGCGTAACCCCGCCGTACGGGTAAGTGCCTGTGGTGTTGCCCGTGAAAGTGAAGAGCGTTTTCTCCGTATTGGCTGCCCAGCAGCCAGTGATCAGAAGCAGCATGGTGGCGACAATCTTGCTTGCCCGAACTCGCATCAGCTTGTCCTCCAAACCCACGAAATGAATGGAACCGTGAACCACAACCAGCCCGCAGACTGGCGCACGAAACCGGCCCGAAACTGACGCTGAGCTGAGGTCACACACAAGGCGGCTTTGAACGGGGAGACGGGAAATGCGGCGCGTCTACCCATCACAACTCTGCTGGCGAACCCCGCGGGAAGTCAAGATGCAACGCTTTGCAGTGTCATACTATGGTTAGCCTTGGAGGCGTCTGGTGGCACAGAGGCGAGTACGACAACGCGGAACCCGGGAAACAGTCTGGTCCGCTTCGTAGTGGATCAGTAGAGAGAGCCAAGAAAGCCTAAACAGCACGGTTTCCTTTGCCACTCCTGTCCCGCTTGAACACGACGCCGAAGCTGTCAGCGCCGCTGTAGAAAGTGGTGCTGTAGAGATTGCCCGCGGCGTCTTGCACCAGCCCTGCTAAGGGAAGCCCTCCGTCCGTTCCACCGGTGAAGCTATACAGGACCGTCTCCTTGTTTGTGGTATCGAGCTTGAACACCGTTCCGGCGTTGGAAGCGCCGCCTGCGCCGGTGGTGCCGTAGAGGTTGCCGGCTGCGTCTCGCAGCAAAGTCCCCGTCCATGGCGTCCCGCCGTCTGCACCTCCGGTGAAGCGGTACAGCACGGTCTCTTTTGTGTTAGCCACCTTGAATACCGTTCCGCAGCCGGCATTGTTCTTGCAGCCGGTTCCGCCGCCTGCGCCGGTCGTGCTGTAGAGATTGCCGGCGGAGTCTCGCAGCAGTCCTGCGAGTGGGGATGCCCCATCCTTGCCTCCTTTGAAGCTATAGAGGACGGTCTCCTTGCCGGTAGTATCGAGCTTGAACCGAGCTTGAACACTGTTCCGTCATTGGAAACGCCGCCCTTGCTGGTGGTGCCGTAAAGTGGGCGTTGAACTGACGAAACAGTGCGGGAAAGGGGATCCGGGGGGCATCTGCGCAGCGTGCTGGGCTGCAATCTCCGACCGGGGAGTCGGTGACGCGCTGCGATTTACGTGGTGTTTTCAGCGGTTTGGCACAGCGGAACCGTTGACGCGCGACGATCATCAGCAGAACAAGCTAATTTTAGCTCGACATCTTAAGCTAATACGTGTACACCATAATGAGCTAATAATAACACGACGCAATAAGCTAACCTGAAGACACTCTCATGTCGACACCGTCAGAAAAGCTCGCACAATCTTTAGAAATTCTAGGCAAGCTCCAGAATTCCAACAGGGCGGCCGCCATACGAGCAAGGGATCTGTCGCGCACCCATCGAGAGCGCCTTCTTGCAAACGGCTTTCTCCAGGAGGTCATAAAAGGCTGGTATATCCCAAGCCGCCCGGATGAAGCGAAGGCAGAGAGCACGGCCTGGTATGCATCGTTCTGGCGCTTTTGCGCTGTCTATCTGGAAGGGCGCTTTGGCAAAGACTGGTGCCTCTCGCCGGAGCACTCCTTGTCCCTGCATGGAGGCAACTGGACGGTCCCCCGGCAGCTTGTCGTGAGGTCTCCCAAAGCCCGCAACAAAGTCACCAAGCTCCCGCACGGGACATCCTTGCTGGACCTTCGTGCGGCACTGCCTGCAGCAGACGACAGGAAGGAAAAGCAAGGTATACGTATTTTCTCGCTGGAGTCTGCCCTGATTACGTGTTCGCCCCATTATTTTTCCCGCAATTCAACGGATGTACGTGCAGCACTGCCGATGATCCGCGATGCGTCCGGCCTTCTTGCCCGGCTTCTGGAAGGTGGCCACAGCACGATTGCCGGTCGCCTTGCGGGTGCATTCCGCAACAGCGGACGTGACCGCATCGCGGATGATATTACGAAGACCATGTCTGCGGCGGGGTACGATGTACGTGAAAACGACCCCTTTAAGGACAAGGCATACCTTGCTTTGCCCGCCCGCGAAACATCACCTTATGTGAATCGCATAAGGCTGCTGTGGCAGAAGATGCGGGACGCCGTCATCGGCCGCTTCCCGAAGGCTCCAGGTTTGCCGCGCAATATCAGCGCTTACATGAAACGCGTCGACGATGCTTACGTGACCGATGCCTATCATTCACTGTCGATCGAAGGTTATCGCATCACTCCTGGGCTGATTGAACGCGTCCGCAGTGGCGCGTGGAATCCAGAAACGAATGAAGAAGACCGGCAACAGCGGAATGCCATGGCTGCGCGCGGGTATTGGCAGGCCTATCAAGCTGTTCACAAAAGTGTCGATAGGGTTCTGCATGGCGAAAATCCAGGCTTGGTCGCAGATGAAGATCACGGAACGTGGTATCGGGAGATGTTTGCCCCGAGTGTAACGGCAGGCTTGTTAAAGGCCGCCGACCTTGCCGGCTATCGCAACGGGCAGGTTTATATTCGCCGGTCCATGCATGTCCCGCTTAACCGCGAGGCGGTGCGGGATGCCATGCCCACTTTTTTCGACCTGTTGCGCGAGGAAACGGACCCGGCGGTGCGCGTTGTGCTGGGGCATTTTGTATTCGTGTACATCCATCCTTATATGGATGGAAACGGCCGCATGGGGCGTTTTCTGATGAATCTGATGCTCGCGTCAGGCGGCTATCCATGGACAGTCATACCTGTCGGAGCCCGCAAGACTTATATGGACGCCCTCGAAAAAGCGAGCGTCGGCCAGGACATTGTTCCCTTTACAGATTTCCTGGCCGGCTTCGTTAAGAAAGGACTGGCCGGCGAACCGCTGCCTCCGGTCCCGAAGCCTTCTTCATGAGAGACAGCGGCGAGAAAGGGATGCGGTTGGATGACTGCCATACCAAAATTAGATGAAGCAAACTTACAGGCGACATGCGACATCCTGGGCGACACCAGCACAGGGCTGTGAACTTGCTTACCACCTACAAGTTTGCCTTGGCAAGTCGACGCAAGAAGCTCTCCTTGGCGGCGTGTGCCTGCCGGATCTTCTCAAGTTCCATCTGAAATTTGGCCCTCGTGCCCCGGCGGACTGCGAGATCATGCAAGTCGGTCAGCAAGCCAACCGCCCTGGCATAGGCGTTGGGCTGCCGCTTCAGGATATGTACGGCGACCTGCTCCCAGATTTCCGGTTCGCGTCGCCCTAGTTGATCGAGATAGCGAGCTCGGTTTGCCTCGTCCTCGGCCTTTCGTCTTGCCTCTTCTACCGCGCGCCGTTCGTTCATCTGGCGGATTCTTTCCTTCGCTCGCGCGTGGGCCGCTGCCAGAAGATTGCCCACCTTCCGCCGTTCGTTTGCAAAGTGCACGTCAGAGGGTCGCTGTAAGTCCGTACGCCGGAAACGCCGCATGAGGTCGTTTCGCCAGCGCTCACCCTGTTCCACGACCGCAGTAATGAGTAACTCGTTCTTGTCCTTTTCAGGCAGGCCTCGAATCCATGCGGACAGCTCTTTGCGGCTCGGTCCAGCAGCGAGTGGTTTTGAAGCCTGTGCGGCAACCTCGACGAGATCCTCGTTGATTTCGAGGAATTCGATCAGAGCATCGAGGGAACCGGACAATTCTTGCAAGCCTGCAGGCACAGGCGGCTCCATTTCATCTTCATCAAGCCCTCCATCCTGCGCACGGCGAAGCCAGCCGAGATACAGGCATCGGAGGTCGCCGCGAAGCAGGTCTGAGCGCAGAGGCATCAGGGAGGCCATCCATCCGGTCCCGTCGTCCTCGCCATCCCACTCCGACTCACATCCAAATTCAACGATCACGAATCTCGCGGTTCTTCGCACACGTACGGTCTCGCCTGGGATCATGGCTTTGAGCAACTTGTAGTCAACCGATTGCTGCGGGAGGCGAATATAGAACTCATGCGTCCCCCAGTTCGCGAAGTAGACAAAAGCGTCAAAATATTTCTCCAGCAGCTTGCTCGGATTGGCTTTCAGGTCTCCCCATTCGTAGTGGGTTCGTGAAGCTGGTTGTGGTGATTGCGGCCCGCGTCGAGATCGAACGTAGCGCGGCCATCTCTGTTTTTTGTCAGCGGACGGTCGATTGCGCGGAAATCGTAATACTGGTATTCGCTCACCAGGACCCTCGGCGCCAGTGGCGATAAGCGACAATCCATTCCACGCCTGCCGGTGCCGGCGTTGGCAAAGGCAGGTCCAGGATTGGGATCTTCTGGCGCGTTTTGCCTCGACGGCAAATGGCAACAATTTGGCCATCTAGCGTCATGTCGACCTTCTCCACGTCAGCATCGACGCCGAGGACCTTCACAGGGAACGGCAACGCTAGGTGTTCCTCAATCATGGTGAAAAAACCGCCTGCTTGTTCTTCTTCGCCGTAAGCATCCACGATCGCTTGTTCGATCAGTTCCTTAAGCCTCGCCTCGCTGAGCGAAGGGAGATTTGTCCCAGGTTCTGCTTTCAGCTTCTGCATATGCACAACGGCTGGGCGACTGTTCCGTTCCGTCATATTTCTCCTTTCACAGAAGGCTCGTCGCGGGATCGATGCTCAGCCTGCTGAAGGAACGGCATTTCGTTGCTCGCGCCCCGTAGGATCCCTTGCCGTACGAAAGTCTGCGCCAGGAGATCCTGCGTCGCGATGGCTGGCGGTGTCAATCATGCGGTACCATGTCGAACCTGGAAGTCCATCCCAAACAGTTTCGCAGTCACTCCGGCTACGACTCCGAAGAGAACCTGATCACGTTATGCTCCATGTGCCATGCATCCGTTCACGGCCAGACGGGATGACTCGCTCACGGCCACTACCCATTAACCGGCAAAGGCATTCCCTGCGAGAAAAATCTCCACGAAGTGGCCGCCCCTTTTGTGGAGGCGCTTTACCATTGCCGCGCCATCATTCGGAACTAATCGGTGAACTTCGCAGTTCTAGCCGGAATCGGTTTCCCAACTAGAAAGACTCGCCGCCACGTATTGACGTACCCGCAGTGAAGTGTGACGAAGGTGCTCAGATTCGGTAGGATGGGAAGCGTCATGGATCTCTTTATCATCGCGGGACCGATGGCGTGGGCAAGACCACGTTCGCACAGGAGTTTCTGCCGAACTACGCGGATTGTAAGAATTTCGTCAATGCCGACTTGATTGCGCAGGGGATGGCACCATTTCCTCCTGAGACTGCCGCGCTCCGCGCGGGGAAGATGGTGCTTCAAATCGTTTGCCAAGCGACGTTTGCCCCTGAGGTCTTTGCGTGTACGTGCGACTACCGAAGAAACGGGTTGCGAACGCGCACACTGCCATAAAGTCTGCCGTGCTCGAAATCCTCAGAGATAATCTCGGGCAAGCCGTAGTATTCCGCGTACGCCCAGAGATGCGCATCAAACCAAGACAGTTGATAGGCGGCCATACCTCGCAACGCTGTCCTGACCACATGAGCGTTGGGGTAAAGAACAGCAAACTCGGCCATCAGGTCCTCGGATTGGCGCCACGCCTCTTCACGAGGTAATAGGGAATGACCGTCCGGCCACACGCGTGTCACAACGGAAACGAATTCCACCAGCGCTTGGTGCGGAATCCGCAGGCGGTCTTGAACCAGGCCCTGCCGCAAAAGTGCACGCGCGGTCTCGCGTTTCTCTGGATATCGCGGATCACACCGGTAAACGAGAATGTTGGTATCAACGAGGGAAGCCACGATCATAGAGTTCTTCTCGCGTCCATCCCCGATCTTGGTGGCGAGTCTCCGAACGAGCTGCTTTCTTCAGCCGTTCTCCCTGAATCTTGCCAAGACGTTCATTGCTTCGATCAAACAACTCGATTCTTTCCCTTAGGGTCAATGGCTGCCCTGCCTTGGTTCGGCGGTGCACGAGCTCGATGCGAATGCTCTCGCCCGCCGGAGTCCACTGCAATTCGTCGCCAGGTCGAATCCCGTATTGGTCGGCGATCGCCTTGGGCACAGTCAGTTGCAATTTGCTGGTGACCTTGCTCATATCCTTACTATAACAAGGATAGAATCCTTGTGGCAAGGATATTGCAGTTGCAACGTCTAGGCAATTTCAAGCTGTACAAAAGCCAGATCCCGGTCGTCGAGCAGGCGATCGAGAGGGCAGCTCTGATGCTCGGCACCGACACGTCACGCGGCTATTGTTTGAAGATGATCTGCTCCGCAACCAGGGGCTGCGCCGAGATGGCTGGAGATGCCAAGCGTGTGGCGCGATGTCAAACCTTGAGGTTCACCACAAAGAATTCCGCAGCCATTCGGGAGGCGACGCCAAGGAAAACTTGATTACGTTGTGCACGGCATGCCACGCCAGAGTGCATGGCCGCTAAGACCATAAACGGGTTGCGGGCCGTGTCATCCCCTGCCGGGGCCGCGATGGAACTCGATTAGGTCACGGATGTTTCATCGCTGGTTCTTTGCTGATCGCCTGGCCACGCGGATGTCCATTGACAATGTGTATTGTGTATCGGTACACTGCACATATGCTTAAGAGCTATCGGCACAAGGGCGTCAAGCAGTTTGCCGAAATCGGCTCGAAGGCTGGCATTCAGCCAGAACACGCAAACCGACTGAGAAGGCTACTCTCCGCTCTGGATGCGGCCACCTGCCCGGCCAACATGAATGCGCCAGGGTACGCCCTGCACGCACTCAAGGGCGACCTGGAGGGGCACTGGGCGGTGCGGGTGAGCGGGAACTGGCGGCTCACGTTTGCCTTTGAGGGCGAGGACGCAATTCTCGTCGATTACCAGGATTACCACTAGGAGCTATGCATGCTTTTCAATCCGTCCCATCCCGGCGAGGTCCTGAAGGATTATCTGGGCGACATGACTGTGAAGGAGGCGGCCAGGCGCCTCGGGGTGACGCGGCCGAATCTCTCTCGGATACTCAACGGTCGCGCCGGCATTTCCGCGGTGATGAGCGTGCGGCTTGCCAAGGCGATGCCCTACACGTCTCCCGAGTTTTGGCTGAAGATGCAGCTGAATTACGATCTTTCGAAGGCTCAGAAAAGCAGGCAGCCCAAAATCAAACCGTTTCCGGCCCGGTCGCGAAAGGAGCTTGCCTCAGCCCTGATTTGACATCCTCGCGAGGACAGCCAGCACTTCGATTGTGCAACCTGGTTGCACAAAGCCCGCGAGATGCCGGAGGAAGAGTCTAAGCAGGAAGTTGAAAAAGAACTAACCGGGAAGGAAATCGAGTTGTCGGAGATTATCTACTTCAAGCTGTACAAAAGCCAGATGCCGGTCGCTGACAAGCAATCGGGGCAGCGGCTCTGATGCTGGGGACGGACAAGTCTCGAGGCTACTGCCTGGAGATGACCTGCGCAGACTTCCTGGCGGGAGCAAATCTGGACAATGAAAATCCTGAGGTTCTGTTGCAGTCGGCCCTACGGTTCTTCAAGTTCCTCCCCGGCGAAGAGAGGCAGACGTTTCTTCACCACCGAGAAGGCGTCGCTAGGAAGGCGGCTAGTTACGAGCGGTTACTTCAGTTCTCCTGGCAGGAGTACTTCGGTCTGCTTGACAAGAAACCCAATTCTTCCCAGGTTGGCCTTGTTGGTATTATCTTCGTCCTTGGTGATCGTGTCCTATTGAGAATTGACTAATATAGTGACATTCTGGAGATCCTATGCTACTCTGCGGTCATGGGAAACCCGGCGGGAGTACGGCGAGACTTTGAGAAGTTGGAGGAGCGGCGGCGGTTGGGGGCTCGACTGTTGCGGCAAGGAGTACATCCGGCAGAGGTAGCGCGACAGGTGGGAGTGCATCGGCAGTCGGTGAGTCGGTGGGCGGCACAGCTGCAGCAAGGTGGAGTGCGAGCGCTGAAGAAGGCGGGACACGCTGGGCGCAGAGCCCGCTTACGGCCCGAGGATCTGCGGCGCATCGAGAAGGGACTGAAGCGCGGGCCGCAGGCCTTAGGGTACGAAACCAGCCTGTGGACTTCGTGGCGCGTGGCTCATCTGATCGAGCAGGAATGCGGGGTGAAGTATCACCCATCGCAAGCCTGGCGGATTCTGCGGCAACTGGGCTGGAGTTGCCAGCGTCCGGTAGGACGTGCGCTGGAACGCGACGAAGAGAAGATCCGTCGCTGGAAACGGGAGCGCTGGCCGGAGATTAAAAAAAAGCCCAAAAAGAGGGCCGCACCATCGTCTTCATCGACGAAAGCGGACTGAGCGAACGCCCGCACCGCTGTCGCACCTGGGCGCCGAAGGGACAGACGCCGGTGCTGCAATATCACTTCAACTGGAAGACGCTGTCGGCCATGGCGGGGGTGACGTGGTGGAACTTCTACTTCCGACTCTTTCCCGGGACCATTCGCAGCCCGCAGGTCATTGAGTTCCTGGAGCACTTGCTGCGCCACCTTCCGGGCAAGCTGCTGGTCGTCTGGGACGGACTAACCGGCCATCGCAGCCGCATGACCTGGGAGTTCATCCGCCAGCAGCGCGGGCGCTTGTGGGTGGAGTTTCTTCCCGGCTATGCGCCGGAACTGAATCCGGTCGAGTACCTGTGGTCGCACTGGAAGCAACACGAACTGCCCAACTTCTGCCCGCAGAACTTTGGCCAGTTAAGCCATTATGCCCGCAAGGCTCTGCGCCGCATGCGCAAGCGACCCACGTTGGTCATCGCCTTCTGGCGGCAGGCGGAACTGTTTCCTCTGTAACTATATTATGCAATGCTCAATAATACCGCTGCTCACTGTCATCCCTAAGGACTCATTGAGGTTGGTTGACCTAGTCGCGCTCGGGGATGAACTGAATTCTGGTATCGAGGGGCTGCACTTCAAACCTCAATCGGACGGGGCCGCACACTGGGTGCTTAGAGTACGGTTGGACGAACCAGCGATTCTCTCAATAACATCCTTAGACGAGCGTGCTGATACGAGTGTCGCGGCGTTACTGCTTGTTTCCTTTCTCAAAGGATTCGAGAAGGAAAGTCAAAATGAAATAGTGCTGGCTAATAAGATTGGGCGGCGAGAGGTCACGGTACAAGTAGCCAATCTTGAAGAGATGCCCGAGGATATCCGCAACGCTTTTCCCCCCGACGTAAGTGAAAAAGTCTGCTCGGTCACGCGGCCGACGGACACAGCGGGTGATCATGATGTACCAACTCTTGTGATCTGCAGATCCGATATAAGCGCACACTGGGAAGCAGAACGGGGTAAGGCGTCCGCTGTGCAAACCCTGCTTGCCCTGAGCCTCGCGGAGATAGTATTTCAGCTTTTCAAGGGACAGGTAGAAATGGAGACTTTGTATCCCAAGATCATCGACGTCATCAAGAAGACGATTTCCTAAGCAGGTGCTCACTTGAGGTAATCAGCCGTAAGTTGGTTTGCGTTCGAGGTAATCCCCAGCCAAGTGCCCAGCATACTTGCCGCCCCCTGCCCCAGCCCCGGCCCGCCCGCGCCCGAATACCGCTCCCGGAGCCGGACCCGAAGCTCGGCCCCGTGCAGGGGGGTGCAACTTTGGAGCGCTCTGTAGCCTAACCCCTCACTGCATTGAGATCCATTCCCACCGCGCCTAGACCGGAATTGCGGTCGATTTCGCCGATGCCGCGAGGACCAGGTTGACGGTTGAGGGAGGCACACTCTTCCTCCTCGCAAAAAACGGGGTTCGCTCCTAGCGCCTGCGGCTGTTCGCATTGTGCCCTGGTAAACCGGACGATCACGGTTGAGTTAACTAGCGGACAGTGGCTTGGCTCTTGACGCAGGCGGTTTGGACCACGATGCCGTCACAGGAGTACCAGCCGTTCTCCAAGGAGTGGCAGACGGTTTTTTGGTTGATGCACAATCTTACTCCTTCTTGTCGCTCAATTTTCAGCCGCGAGCCTCCCGTGCTTGGGATGGACAGCCTAGCCAATTTCCGAATTTCCACGCGATTGGGGCGGGTTCTTCCGCTTTTCCATCGAAATACCTAGCTAGTAGTTTCCTTCTTCTCTAACTATCTTTCGTGGAATTGCGGAAAAGGGGGCCTGTTCGCGTGGAAAAACGGAAAATGAGCGGGCCGGTTGCGATGTACAATGGCTGCCCGCGCCGATTGGCGACAAGGAGGTTTCAAGATGAGGATCACTTATTGGGTTGCTCGCATTACGGGACTCGCTCTGGCTGCGGTTGCGTTGTTCACGCCTGCATGAAAGCTCAGACTGTGATAAGCAACGAGTCGCTTGTGTCCACGACCTTCGTGGTCAATCGCAAGAGTAGCACGGCGTCCTGCGGGGGATACTACTGCAAAGCCACGACCCCCATGTTCAGACCTATTTCGGTCAAGTGTCCGGCTGCAACGGGAAAAACCTGCACGCTGAATATTGCTTTGGATGCTAGGACAGCGATTACTGGCTCTTATGAGGAATTCGGCTACCAGTTTCTGCTGGATGGTAAGGCTCCTGGACCGGGACCAACCGATGGCGACGGATTCTATCTCTTTAGCTCTATACGTACCCCCGGGCAACATAGGAGGGGACCCAGAGCGGCTCAGTTTTCCTGCCTCCGTCGTTGGCAGTGTTACGAACTCACAGTCCAAGGACCACAAACTTGAGGTAAGTGTGGCGTGCAAGGAAGTTATGGGCTACAGCGGTGGATGTGAGGCAACGGCCCACTGGTCCACGATGCGAATCGACGTGTTCGAGCCTTAGCGCAACCCTAGTGGCTAGCCGCGACCGAGTTTGTTCTGCGCCATGTGGAAAGCCCGGAGGCCCCTCGCGCCAGATGACCGATGATATGGCCGGTCGTCCTCGAAAAGTCGGCCCGCAGGTCAGGGCGTGATCTTGAACACCACGCCGCAGCCGTATCCGTCACCGTCACCACAAGCAGTGTCCCCTCCCTCGCTAGTAGTGCCATACAAATTCCCGGCCTTGTCCATCGACAGCCCCGCCTCGGGGTATGCTCCGTCAGCCCCGCCCGTAAAACTGTACAACACAGTCTCGACTCCTTCTTCATCGAGCTTAACTACGGTTCCGGCATCGTGGTTGCCGCCCTGAAGCGTGGTGCCGTAGAGGTTCCCTTTCGCGTCACGAACCAATCCCGCATACGGATAAAACCCGTCAAACCCACCGGTGAAAGCGTACAGGACGGTTTCCTGACCCGTCTGGGTCACTTTAAACACTGTTCCCCATTTGTAAATGCCGCCGCCCTCAGTGGTGCCATACAGGTTTCCACTGCCATCACGCATCAATTCTCCAACTGGATACCCTCCGTCCGGTCCTCCCGTGAAGTTGTATAGCGCCCTTTCTTGGCCCGCCTTGCTTGGCTTAAACACACTTCCAGCACCCAGAATACCGCCACGATATGTAGTCCCATAAAGGTTCCCGCTGCTGTCTCGGATCACTCCAGCATACGGAAAGCTTGCACCGCCGAAGATGTTCCTCATAAAACTAAACAGCACCGTTTCGTGACCGGTCTTGCTCACCTCGAACACGGTTCCTGAATGAGAGGCACCGCCGGTTAGTGTGGTGTCGTAGAGGTTACCATCATTGTCTTGGATCAGTGTCCCGTATGGAGTGGCCCCATCGGCTGGATATCCACGAAATCGGTGCAATACGGTCTTCTTGCCTGCGGCATCCAGCCTGAACACAAGGCCACACCCTCCTTGTCGGTGTCTGCAATACTTGTCGCCGCCCAAAAGAGTCGTGCCGTACAAATCCCCCTTCCGGCTACGGATCACTCCCCCATAAGGATATGCCCCGTCGGCTCCCCCGGTGAAGCTGTAGAGCACTGTCTCCTTGCCCATCGCGCTTACCTCGAAGACAGTTCCTCCGTCGCTGTGAGCTCCGCCGTCGTTGGTAGTCCCGTAAAGATTCCCTCGATCATCTTGGATCACAGCCGAGGTTGGGATTGCCCCATCCTTCCCGTGAAACGTGTGCAGCACCTTGAACGTCTGTGCTCGCGCCGCGACACCTGCGACGATGAACCAGAGCGCAATCATCGAAACCGCTGTCTTTGGGAAGCACATTCTTGAAGTCATGATCTGAGCACTGCTCCAACGTCTTATTTCTGTCTCCACCTGTGAAGCCCGTTCGCTCCCGCTGCCAAGGCTCCGAGACTGGCAGGTTCAACCGTGACCACATCCTTTCCGTGGGTCTTGCCTGCGATGATGGGCTTGTTGGGGATGGTTTCGTAGGCGTAGCCGGTCAGGGTTGCCTGCACGTTTTCGCTGGTGCTGAGGCGCGCCCAAGCATAGTGAGCTTTGTGCTTGATGTAGAACTTCAGGCCGAGATAGCGGTTGGTTACCTCCTTCCAAGGGCCGGTGGAAGTCGACATTGAATGAGACCTTCCAACCATCCCGCGTCGGCCCGTTTCAAAATTCTTGGCAGACTTGATGACCGCGCCGTGTGGAAGAGCAGCAGCCGGATAGCCACGGTCATGGTTTGTACCGGTGCCCCACACTTCATTTCTACTCCTACTCAGCGCGTTAATTGCAAGAGATACCGTCCCACCTGCTCCGAAACAACTAAATACAAAGGTCCTTGCCCCATGAGCGAAACGTATTGGAAATCTATCCCTGCTGGTAGTTCCACACAACAGAGTCTTGTGGAGATGAGTGTAAATAATCTTCGCCTCGGCTGGTCCTGACATAACAAGTGCTCCGGCAAGTGCAGCGCCAGCGGGGAACAGGCACTGAACTGGCGTTCTTAAAGCCCGTAGGCTCACTCCCGCCGCACTCGCCGCTAGAGCATACGAGTTGAGACGCTGATGCAGTGACTCGGAAAGCTTAGAGGGTATCCGGGGACGTTGCATAAGTCCTCCTCAGGCGGGCGGCTTAAGTATCCTCCCAGTCCGTCCGGCAGTCAACCAAATCATTCAGGGGAGGGCGTATGGCATGCGGCTCAGCAGTTGATGGGCGCGGATCGGCCACTGTGGGACAGCGGCCCAAGTGGATCGGCTGCTGTAATATAGGCGAGTGCAACGAGACAAGTTTGCAAAAGTTCAGTTGCGGCCAAACAAAGCCACTCGAATCGAGATCACTCCCCAACAAGTTCACCCCGAATATCGACTAGATTATGAATCAGGCTCCGTTGCGACGGATACTGGGCATCTTGTGCTTTTCCGACTCGAACCATCGCGCTCCGACGCGCCACGGTTCTCTGCCCGATGGGACACAAAGCCGAATACCATTGACATCGATCTCTTCGGCGATAGCGAAGCGAATAAGAAGTTCAAAGGTGGCACTGACGGGTATGCGGGCCATCACACAACAACCCTGAGCGAATCGCCGCGTATCTATCAAATTGACATCAGGACGCCGACAGGTGTCGTCTTTGTGGGGACCGTCGAGCTTCTGGTTGAACTGGGTCTCTACCTGCAAGACAGCTTCAAGGAGGTTGTCGAGCAGTTCAAGGATGAGTTAAGAATTCTTGTCGTGTGCCACTATTGTGGCCCGGTGAAGGTATCTGGCCCGCCGTACGTTCTCAACATGTGTCCGAATTGCAACCGACATCTGCCGTCTGATCCAACCTCCCAAAAGAGTTGAGATTCATCCAAGAATCCCGAAAGCTCTTGGCAGCAAAAAAGCGCAACTGATTCGGCCTCCTACCACTCCTACCAAAAACGGTGAAACTGTGGAGACTGTGGCGACAATTTGCCACTGCACCCAAAGATAAGAATGTGCTTGCAACCCGCATAAACACAGGCTAAAATGCGTAAGTGGTAGTAGTCGCTGTACTTGCTAGAAATGGCGGTATTCAAATCCCACCCTCTCCGCCAGTTTCCTCCAGCTGTCTTATCGGCAATGCGTAAGTCGAAAGCTGGCTCTCCTCATTTGAAGGTCGCCTTAAAACCCAAGTCGTGACCATTCTTCCGGGTTTGGTACCCCCCGACGATGGCTTGTCTGTCATTTATCCCGCCAGAAAAGGTTTGGAAGGCCTTGGGGTAGTCAAACTTGTAATATTTTCCGTCATGACCCAATGCAGTGTGCCACAGCTCGCTCGAATCCAGCCATTGATAAGAAATATCGCCCCTGTTGTTCAGATCTACGGCTATGGAGCCATTGCTGCCCGGAACGTCGATGGTTTTGTAGGTTTTGCCATTGTAAATAGACGAGTGCAGCACGCCACTCGAATCCACCCAATACAGGACGATGGAGCCCTGGTTGTTGATGCCACTGGCGACGCTATAGCCGTTGGCCGCGGGCACATCCAGAGTCGTGTACGTTTTACCTTTCAAGAGAAACCCGTGCAGGACGCCGTTTGAGTCTTGGTAGCTACCGACGATTGCTCCCTTATCATTTACCCCGCTAGCGCTGACGTTGCTCCCACCTGCGGGGCCAGGGATGTCGGTGAATGTTCCGTTCTTGTAGCTGAAACCTACGCTGACACCACTAGAATCTGCATACCAGCCGACCACCGTAACCGCGCCGTTGTAATTGAGATTGGCGCCGACAGTGTCTGTGCCGTTCGCGTCGTCCAGCGTTGTCGCCTTTTTGCCGTCCAGGATAAAACCATGGGAGACCTTGCTTTTGTCTCCGTACGATCCGACCATCACACCTGCGTTGTTGATCCCCAAGGGGAAGGCGTATATCGCCCCTGATAGGTTAACCTTCTGGAACTTGAAGGTTAGTCTTGGCGCATCTGCTGCAGTCGCCGCCGCGACGGTGAACGCCAGGACAAACCCCCATACGCAGAGCATCAACTTATAGTTTTTCATTGGTTTTGGCGCTCCTTAGAGAACCGCGAAAAAATTGATCTTCACAGATTGGGTCTGATGAAAAATTCATTGATCTTCACAGATTGGGTCTGATGAAAAATTCCGTGAAACTTCTCAGCAGCCTATACAGGTTGGTTAGGCCCCACAAGGACAGCCGTCACGGTTTCGTGTGATGAGATGAGAGAGACTCGGCCTGACTGCCGACGTAAAAGGCCGCGTCCTCGGGGCGCACGACACGTGGAATCCATAACGGCCGGCGGAGGCCGCCGGGGCCGGGAGCGCGGCGGGCAAGCGCTTTCCATTTCTGATAAACGGCGTGGGAGAGGTTGGTGTCTACGAAGATGTCGCCGTAACGATCATCGAGGCCGGCTCTTTCTACGCGGACCACCTGGTGCCAGCAGTGCATTCCACTGACCGGGTCGGGATGGACCGGGAAGGTAAGGTTCTGGTGCACCCCGGCCTCGCTCCACCAGACGCGTTTCGTGTCCGGATCGGGGCTCGCGTACGGCTCGACGCCTTCAACCTGCCGCATCTTCCATTGTCCCTTGCCGACTTCCTTCAAATCCACCCAGGCGCTAGAGATGCGCTCGACCTGATCGTCTTTATTCACGCGCCAGCGGCCAAGATGATGAGAACAGGCGACCACGCCGGGCGCCAAGCCTTCCGTTACCCAGGCGTGCAAAACGAAGAAGCCAATTTCGGTGTGGACCTTGAGCAGATCGCCAGTGCGCACGTTGCCGAGTTTCTCTGCATCATTGGGATTCACCCAAAGCGGATTCTTATGCGAGATCTCGTACAGCAGCTTCGCGTTGCCGGAGCGGGTGTGGATCAGATTCGGCAAACGGAAGATGGGCAGCAGCGTGTAGACATCGCCGCCGGCCTCTTTCGGCCATTCGACCGCCGGCATGTATTGCGGATCGAAATCCTGCCGCTGGATTTCCCACCGAAGCCGCCTGAGCGGCGCGGTGAATGTGGCTGCGGTAGTACTCGGGAAGGGCGAACTCCGGCCACTTCCAGTCCGCCATGCGTCTTCGAGAACAGCTCAAGCTTTCGCGACGGCGTGTCGTAGCCGGCTACCGCCTTGCCATCAACCATCACGCCGATGGGCTTTCCTTCTTTTGTGACCACTCCGTTCGGCTCGACCTCGGATCCAGCCAAATCCGCCGGCCGACAGCGGATTTCTCGTTGAGCTTGTAAACGTCGGTCGTAACCTCGAACGCGCCGTACTTCCGCATGTATTGCAGCGGCGTCAGACCTTCTTTCTTCGCGGCTTCCGGCAGCCCAGGGACGGAGTTCTCGAAAATCCATCCGTAATATTCATCCACGGTGATCTTCTGGCCGGGCCGGTACGGGGATTCGAACCACTTCGAATGCCCATGGAACCGTCGGGTCGATCGCCCAGGACAGATTGATCCAGAACTCATCTTCCTCCCAGACCTCGCCGGGATTGGCCTGGTAGGTGTATTCCACTTTCTTCCCTTCTCTTTCCTGCAGAACGCGCAACACGGGCTGGCGGAATCCGATCCACTTGCCGGCGTGGGTCTCCTGGCTCATCAAGTCGTGGCGCTCGGAACTAAAGCCCATGGGCAAGACGTAATCGGCGATACCATGCGGTCTCGCTCCAGGTGGGCGTCAACGCAGCGTGCAGGCCGATCATTTTCTTCGTCGCGCAGCACTTCGATCCAGGAGAACCCGTCGGGATAAGTCCACACGGGATTGAACACGCGTGTGAAATAAGCCTCTACGCGGCCGCGGCCTTCCTTCAGAAAGTGAGGCAGCAGGAAGGACATCTCATGCGTGCAGAGCGGCCACTCCAGCGGATAGAGCAATTCGTTCCAGCGTTTCTGCGGCGGCGGCACGGAAAATGGCCGCGGCACAAATTTATTCCAGGCGTTCAGATTGTGGCCGCCCTCAGTTCCCACCGATCCTGTGAGCACGTGCAGCAGCGTAAGTGCGCGGGCGGTCTGCCATCCGCCGAGATTGCCCGAGGCGCTGCCGCGCCACAGATGCGATGCGAAGCGGCTGCCGGCATCGGCGATCTCTCGCGCGATCTTGACGATGACTTCTGCCTTGACTCCGCTTTCCTTCTCGGCAAACTCGGGAGTAAAGCGCGCATAGTGACGCTTCAAGGCTTCGATCACCGCTTCAAAGCTCTGTCCCTTTGCTTTGAATCCGTCCACCTCCAGATCTTCCCAGTTGGTCCACTTCCTTACGAACTCGGCGTTGAACCGGTTTTCGTTGAGGATCACCATGGCCATGGCGAGCAGAACGGCGGCTTCGGTGCCGGGATAAGTCGGCATCCAGTAGTCCGCCATGCTGGCCGTGTTGGAGAGGCGAGGATCCATGACTGCGATTTTGGCGCCGGCCATTTTGCCCTCAATGATGCGCTGCGCATGGGGATTGAAATAATGGCCGGACTCAAGATGGGCCGAGAGCAGCAGGATGAAGCGCGCGTTGGCGTGGTCGGGCGATGGCCGGTCGGCATAGTGCCAGAGCACGTAGCCGAGACGCGCCGACGACGGAGCAGACGTTGGTATGGGAGTTGTGCCCGTCGATGCCCCATGCCTGCAGGGTACGCTCCATGATGAAGTCGTGCCCCGGCCGGCCGACGTGGTACATCACTTCTTCGCCGCGGCCCTCCTGAATGGCTTTGCGGATGCGGGTACCGAAGGTTTCTAATACTTCGTCCCAGCGACACCCGCGTCCACTTGCCGCCGCCGCGCGGACCCATCGCGCTTCATCGGATAAAGAATGCGGTCCGGATCGTGAATCTGGTTGATGGTAGCCGGACCTTTGGCGCAAAGGCGGCCCCGGCTCGCAGGATGCTTGGGATTGCCTTCAAACTTGGCGATCTCTCCGGTTTCTTTGTCGATGTAGGCCAGAAGACCGCACGCCGACTCGCAGTTGAAACAGATGGTGGGAATGAGTTGGTAGTGCCGCTGCACGCGGCGCGGCCACGCTTCGGGATCGTACTCGACCCAGTCGTCCCACTTCTCCACCGGCGGGCAGGAGGAAAGGTGGCTGTCCGTCGCGTTTGAAATCGTCCATGTTGAATCTCCCTACCTGAACTGCTAACTGTTCGGGCACACTCTGCCCCGCCATCACGAAACACCATTCGAAAATCAGGAGGCCAGCCAGAGCGAGCACGCTGGCCAGGCCTACCACCACGACGGTTCGACACAGCGATCATCAACAGCAACGCCGGACAACTCCGCCCAGCAAAACCGCGCCGATCCAAAACGGACGGCGAAAGGGCCGTGCGTGATCAGCCGCGCCGCATAGCGGGCATTGTCGGTGGTGTGAGGAATCGCGACCTCACCCGGCAGCATGAGCAGGTGCAGTCCCAGGCAAATGACAAGCGTGTGAGCTGCGAACGCGATCGCCGGCGGCGTACCGCCCACGCTTTCGGGCAGCAGAGCCAGCACCGCAGATCCGCACAGCAGCGCCTGCACGATCAAATGAACAGGCAGAAGCGGTGTCTGCCAGAGATCACGGCCTTTGCATTGTCCGAAGAGAAATGCCGTGTAAGCGGCCGCAAGAAAACCAACGCATGACCGTGTCCAGAGCAGCACAGGCGCACGCGCGGAATATCCTGCCAGGGCGGCCAGCCAGAACACTCCGCACAAGCCGCTGTAGGCGATGAGCATGAAAGCCCCTCGCGCCAGCCAGGACTTGCTTTGCGGCATCAAGACGACTCGGAGGAAGCGTTCCTTGTGGTCCAGATCCCAAACCAGCAGCACCATGGTCAGCGGCGGTGAAGAGGAGCGCGACGGTCGAAAGTGCAATGTCCCGAACACGGTCGGCCGGACAATCTTCCCAGCGCCATGGCGATGGCCGGCACGGCCAGAACGCCGGAGCCGATGGATTTCGTCCAGCAGTAGGCAGGCACCTGCCAGCCCCAGGGCCGCGCATGCGAGACGTCATAAGCCGCCAACGCGTTCCGTTGCAGCCACGGGCTGTCCGGCGGGTAGATTGCGCCGCCGCCGTGCAGCGACTGCGTTCCGCTGCGACCACATGTAGAAAGCTTCGTGGCGTGCGGCGGTAGGAACAATCGCGCTTTCGTCGCCATCGATGTAATAAAGCTTGGGCTGAGTTCCCTGCTCGGGCTTTCGCACACGGACGGTTTCGCGCGCCAATAATTGCGCGATTTCGCTATCGGGATGATCCATATCCCCAGCGATGATGGCGTGTTCCGGGCACACTACCACGCACGATGGCTCCAGGCCCACTTCGGTGCGGTGCGCGCAGAAGTGGCACTTGGCGGCGGTGCCGTCATCCGGGTCCATGTAAATGGCGTCGTACGGGCACGCCTGCATGCAGGCCTTGCAGCCAATGCAGCGCTCGGAATCGAAATCGACAATCCCGTCTTTGCGCTTGTACATCGCAGTCACAGGGCAGATCGTCGACGCAGGGAGGCTTCTCGCAATGATTGCAGCGTGTGACCTGAAATACGCGCCGGGTGTTGGGGAATTCGCCCTTCTCCACGTACTTGACCCAGGTACGATTCACGCCCAACGGGCACCTGGTTCTCGCGTCTTGCAGGCCACGGTGCAGGCGTGGCAGCCGATGCACTTGCGGTTATCAATGATGAATCCGTATCTCATCGCGGAAATCTTTCAGAGGAAAAGACATCTCCGTGTTCCATATTGACAGATCGATCGCGCATCGTCATTTCCACAACCCATTCAGCGGAGTTCGGAGGCATCCCATAAGAGAGTCTTGGAGGTAGCTCACGCCACTCGAAAGTGTAAATGCAGAGCTGCTCTTCTCTCGTTACTTTTTCAAGACTCTGATCCGTGGTGAACTTCGGCCGCGGGCAAACGAGGCCGAGAGTCTAAACCGAGGGTGACTTCCTTCTAATTGCTCGCGGCGGGGCGGAGCCATTCTTGCTGAATCCACTACGCAAAACTCTGCACATTGACTTGCAGTCTGGGCTGGCGCAAAATCTGAAGACTCGACTGACACATCCGAGCCCGCCGCGTTTCGATTGAAGGGTAGGTCAATGAGAATCGCCCGCCTGAACTTGTTATTCGGCCTGCTCTCCGGAATCTCGCTGTCCGCAAGCGCTTCCAACCCGCTGGCAATCAGTGGTTCCGCGCAGACCATGCCCATCCAGCACGTCGTGATTATCATCAAGGAAAACCGCTCCTTTGACCACATGTTCGGAACTTTCCCCGGCGCCAACGGAGCCACCACGGGCATGGCAGGTTCCAAGGAGATCCGCCTGAAGCACGCCAAGCTGGTGCAGGCGGGGCTGGGCCACGCCTGGACAGATTCCACCACAGCCATCGACCAGGGAAAGATGGATGGTTTCTACCAAAACGCTCCCCAATACAGAGCGTACGTTCAGTTTTACCGGACCGACATTCCGAAATATTGGCGGTATGCGCAAAAGTTTGTCCTAGCGGACAATTTCTTCTCCTCGATGTATGGCGGAAGCTTTCCCAACCATTTGTATTTTGCGGCGGCAGATTCAAATGATATAAGCGACAATCCGGTTGGGGAGAAGGACAAGCCTGCACGCTGGGGCTGCGATTCGACCCCGGGAGCTAAGGTTCCAACCAGGGATCCGTCCAACGGGAACATCTCGCAGATATTTCCTTGTGTTGATATTCCGACGTTGCCCGATGAACTGAACGCCGCCGGGCGGACCTGGCGCTACTACTCGGCTACCTCGACCCAGTACGGTTACATCTGGTCGGTGCTGGATGCCATTAATCACATCCGCAATGGCGATCAGTGGGATACCAATGTTTTGCCAGTGAACAATTTCGCAAGCGATGTGCAAACCCAACTGGCGGATGTGACCTGGATCACTCCGCCGGGCGACTATTCCGATCATCCGGGTTCCAAGCTCAACCTGTGTGTGGGAGAGGGCTGGTCGGTGCAGATCATTAACGCCATCATGAACTCGCCGTTTTGGAATTCGACTGCGATATTTCTAACTTGGGATGATTTTGGCGGATTCTATGATCATGTTCCACCGCCCACCGTGGATTATTTTGGGGTGGGAATCCGGGTTCCTTTGCTGGTGATCTCTCCGTATGTGAAAGCGGGAACGGTGCAGCACGGACTCACCGAGGTTACCTCGCTGCTGAGATTCTCGGAGAAAGTGTTTGACTTGCCGCCTATCACCCAGCGCGACAAGCAAGCAAACGACCTGATGGACATGTTTAACTTCAACCAGCAGCCGCTGGCGCCCCTAATTCTCACCCCGCGAAAATGTCCAAAAGTGCAGGAGTTGCCAGTTAAGCCGATGCCTGGTGATGACGGGCTGGATGATGACGGGGATTAATGCCCCGCCGGCAACTGGGGTGCCCGATCAAGCACGGTGCGGGGAAAGTCCCACTCCAAGTTAGCCAGGTTCGAGTGATCGTCCTGGGCAAATCTTGATCACACATCGGCGTACACTCCATTCGAATTGTGCGGCGGACGCAGCGGGTCACCCAAGACCGTGTCTCGCGAGGGCTGGGACGCTGAGTTATTTCGTCCCGCCGCGAATGGGCCATCCGGCACGGCATCTCGGTTGTGGAAAAGCGGGAGGGCAGGCCGGAAATTTACACAGGATTCATCTTCCAGTCACCCAGCCGTAACAGAGCGCGGACTACACTTCGCACCGAATGCTGGCAGGCAATTGCCATCGGGATCGTTTGCCTTTCGGGTTAGGCGACTATTCGTTTTGCGACGAAACCGGATGGCAAGCGACCCGGCCTTACCATTCGGGCCTTTGTTTCCTTTTGTAGTGCCTAGCCGCTGAGCGAAGCGGGTAAAGAAAGACATGATTGGGCGCCGCCCGATTTTCCGGGGCCTTGAGGACATCTGCATGAGGCAACTCGTTTTCATCGTGGAAAGCGAAACTGAAACTTGCCAGTTAGCCCGGTACAGCCTGGAACGGGCCGGCTACGGCGTGCGAACGTTCTCCACGATCGATGTGATCAGGGAAGCCGAGAACGATCGCCCAGCGCTCCTGCTGGTCGCGATGCTGATGCCAGACGGCAACGGGCTGGGTCTGTGCCGGCGGGTTCGGGAAAATTCTCTGCTGGCGGGAACCCCAGTTGTTTTCCTGATTGAAGAAGCGGCGGAAGGGCAGCAAGTTTTGGCGCTGGAGTCTGGAGGCGATGATTGCATCGTCAAGCCGTTCAGTCCTCGTGAACTGGTGGCCCGGGTTCAAGCGGTATTGCGCCGCCCCGCGCCGATGCTGGCGCTTTCCCGGACGGAGCCCGCGGAGCTGGTGATTGACAGCTCGGGGATGAAACTTTCGGTCCGGGGAACTGAAGTGCCCACCACCAGCTTGGAATTTCGCCTCATTGAGTATCTTGCCCGCCACCGCGGGCAGGTGTTCACGCGGGATCTCCTTCTGGATGCGGTATGGGGTGACATGCAATTCGTGACCCCACGCAGCGTGGACGCCTGTATACGGCGCATTCGGGAGAAAATTGAACCGGATAAAGCGAGACCTACCTACCTGAAAACCATTCGGGGAGTTGGATACCGGTTGGATGCGGTGGCTTCCTGGCATCTGACATCCAGCGAGGGCTGCGATTGTAATGTGTGTACCTCGGTGGGCCTGCCTCCGCGACCCTTCCATGCCGGGGCAGTGCGACGAAGAAGAGCCCCAGCCTAGAACTGAACGCGCGTGCGGTGTTCATACTCGCTTCCAAGCGCAGATTCCCAACGGTTTGACTAGGTGGGTTCGGACCTACCGGCGCCCAGAACGATTTTGGAGGATCTCGAGTCTCAGGCGAGTTTGCCTGGCTTTCAGCATTTCTTCCCGCAATCGCGTGATCTCCCGTTCCTTTTGCTGCAGATAGGCCGCATGCCGTTGCAAAAAGAGTTCCAAAAGTTCGTCCTCCGTTCGCACAATTGAGGAGGTCGTGGCAGGAGAAGAGGCGCTGCTTTCACTCCGCGCGGAGTCGACGCCTCTGGCTGCCTTCGCCCGCGGAGTGAGGAATTCCAACCCGAAACAATAGCCGGTACGGTTGCGTACCACGCCGGCGACCCGAAGGTGGCTGGAGGTTTGGAACTCAACCTCCATCAAATCACCTGGCTGCAGCTCGATTCCCCCATAGAGGGCCATGCCGCTCTGGCTTATCTCCGTCGCCAGCCCCGGTGCCGCGATCTGCGAAGCGTCATTGCCGGGAGCGACCCGAACGGGCAGGTTAACCTGATGGCGCGGACAACGGCGAGTGTTGGCGGGGGGCATCACGGCTGCACTCAATTTACTGCTTATCGTCCTCGAACCTCGATCATCGTCTCCCAAAGAATTGGAATGTGACGTAGAACAGTTGAAGTATGGTTACTGCAACGATCACATAGGTTGCAATTTCGACTCGTCTGCCCAACTCCTTCGCGCCCTTGAGCAGGTCGGTCAGATCACTGGTAGCTTGCAGCAACTTGTCGCCGGACGTCTCCAGGCGCTCGGTGGAAATTCTCATCTTGTCGAGCACACGGGAGGTGTCAACCAGCGAGGTAGCTGTACGTTCCCCGTTGCGAATATCGAGCTCGGTCTTGCAGGCCGACCACCACGGACTTCCAGGCGGGTTGTCGTACATACGCTGCCGAATCTCTTCATAGGACCGGCTGCGCAGCAGCTGGACCAGCGCCTGAATGGAATTGACAGTCCTCGTATTGTCAATCGCAGTGGCCATTGCCCAACCTATTTCAACATGTGAATCTGAAGCAGATAGATGGCGCTGCCGAGGGCCCCGAGAGCAGCAACTCCGAGGAAAAACCGGAACCCTCTCCTCCGCGGCGGGCCGCCGTGAGCCGCGATTCTAAGTTTCTCCATCCACGGTGGCTCTGCGAGGCTCCGAACCAGGGACGACTGAATGGCGGTCCCCAGCCTGCGGTGATCCTCGACCGGTAGCGATACAAACCGAAACGGCTGCAGGGTGCTTGAGACCGGGGTCAACATTTCTGCTCCGCCGAGGATCGGTCCGGCGTGAGTGAGAAACATTAACTTGACACGGGAGCCCTGATCCAAAGGGGTAGAAAGGCAGAGCAGACCACCGGTGAGAGAGAGCACCTGTAGCTGGCCGGCGGTACGCTGACCATCCTGGAATCGGAGCACGGCGGGAGTGATGTCCGCGAGTTGCACGCGGGGCGAACGCTGTTTGAAGTGCAAGTAGGGGAGGGAGCTCATGTTCCAGTCAAGTATGTTACTTGCCCGCCCGGAGGAGGAGATTACCGAAGACCTTGTACGGATGCAGGGTTCGGCCGGTTACCCACATTTTTGTTCGCAGATTGCGTTGGAATCCGGCCAAGACCAACACCGGTAACCCGCCGTTTACGCGCTGGCAATTGGCCCTGCGGGCGGGCTCTTTCGTAATCTCTCGCCACATGGCTGCGTCGTGCCATAGTAAGAATCGTCATGACTCATCCCCCCGCCTTGCGACAGCGTGCCCCCCGGGTTAATTTACGGGGAGATACCTCAGCGACAGTCCAACTCCAGAATGGGCAGCAACTACGGGCGAAAATGCACCGGCTTTCGGTGACGGGTGGGCTGTTGGAGCTGAGCACGTATTTGGCGGAGCGAATTCCCTTCGGCCTGACGCTTTACCTGAATTCCAATGTTGTGCGAGGCCGGGCCGAGACATTGTTTCCGATGCGCTCTACGCCGGGTTACCTGCAGCCATTCCGATTTACGGATCTGCGCGACGAACAACGCGGCAGACTCGAAAAGGAAATTGGAGAGCTGCTACAGCAAGCCATCGCGGCAACCACGGGAAGCCACGCGTTGGGCGTCAAACCACCACGGTCTTTTCTGGAGTCGCTCTAGGACTCTCCTCACAGCTAGAAGCGCTCCCGCCGGAAGTGGTAGGTCAACGTTATCCCAGCATAAGACGCCTTCTTCACACCCACAATCCGCTCGAACGGACCGGCTTCGCCAGGAAGTTGCAGCGTCTCCAAGGTTTGCCCCGTGTAGCCGTTGGATAGTAAGAAGTGAACACCTGCGTCGCACAGCCCATTGCTGAAAGCGCGGGTCAAAGATCCACGAATCTCGCGGACGGGCACAGCCGTGAATCCATCGTGCCGCGCCCAGATCAATAAAGAAAGGATCGTCGACGGTTCCGGCGAACACCCTCACGCCCTTGTCCAGGTCGTAGATCCCTTGTCTGAAGAGCTCGTCATACTTGGGCATGGTTTGTGGACCGACGTTGGAGGGAACTGCATAAAGCGTTCGTCCACCCGTCAGGTCGGTGGGCACACCGTTTTTCACCATCGTTACCGAATAGGTCTGTCGCAGATTCAGACCCTCGGAACCGTTGCCTGATAGTGAAGTAATGGGCGGTATGCCGGCGATACCGCCGACAAAGCCGGTGAAGACGTTGGGCATGCGAATCTCGGTTTTGAAGCGGAATTGGAAAGTGATGTCTTCCACTCCGTCGCGGTTGTTGTCGATCTTCATCTCGTAAAGAACGTTGGGATCGAAAGGAAAATAGTTGGGCCCGTTGGAGGGCTCCAGAAATCCGTCTACGTTAAGAATCATGGTTACTCGATCCGGGGGGTCGTAGCTGACGAAGGCGTACCAGTCAGTTACGTCCGCGCTGCGGTCCAGGGCAGAGATCGGGGCTTCACGATGGCTGGACGCGAACAGGCTGGTTGGGACCAGCATGAGCAGCGCCACAGCGAAGGCCACCGATGCTTTCAGTCGCTTCATGGGGATTTCCTCAAAATTGGATTAGCAGACGTTGCCGTCGCGGACTTAAACACCGAGGCGCGGCGCCACGCCCTGGCGGTTGCGATCAGCTCCGTCTACGAATTCAGTACGCAGGGATGTTCACAACGGATTTGTGAGTGTGAAAGGTTCTTGAGGTGGATTCTTTCTCGCACATTTTTTCTCGAAGGGCAAATCCAAAGTGGAAGCTGGATACGTACAAGAAAGAATATCCCGAATCACCGGCCCACGATCGGGGAGCCTTTCTGAAGCTCGTCGAGTGCGGCTAGGACTTCGCGGCTGTGCTGGTTGGGGTCAACACTTGTGTATACTCGTGCGATTTTGCCTTCGGGATCAATGATGAACGTATGGCGGGAAGCAAACTTAACGACTAGCAGATTCTTGAGCGAGCCATATTCGCTCGACACGCGATGGTCGCTGTCGGCCAGCAGCTTGAAATTCAGCCCTTCCTTGGCACAGAACTTCTTGTGGGAATCCACGCTGTCCACACTTACACCCAGAATCACCGCGCTTCTCTGAGCATATTGCGTTTCGTCGCGCCGAAAATTGTGGGCCTCGATGGTGCATCCGGGAGTCATGTCCCGGGGATAGAAGTAGAGCACTACCCATTTTCCGCGGTAATCCGTCAGGCTCACCCGAGTGCCTTCCTGCGAACTAAGGCTGAAATCGGGCGCGAGACGGCCTGCCTGCGGAGGCGAACTGGATTTGCCAAGGGCTAGCACGGCAGCTGTTCCTCCGACCACCAGCACGAGGATAACGATCAATAGGCGCATTCGAAACCTGGATGTTTAGCCGGCAAAATTCTATCTCAGGGGCGCTGGTTTGTCAGAAGACAATCGTTGTGTCGTTCATCTCCCTTCGGGCATCGTATAGCGTGGGGAACTCTGAGAAGTTTCAGTCTAGCCGCAAGGGCGGTAGCTTGCCTGAGCGAAGCCGAAGGGAGCCCGCGCCTGCACTGGAAACTTGTTGTGGGACTAAAGGAGGTTCCATGAAAGAAAAGAGTTTTGTACTTGTGGTGCTGGTAATAGCGCTGACAATGTGCACGGTCGCCGCCCAGGATACCTCAACTCCGGCGGGAGTTCCTGTGCGCATGGTGGTGACCGTGGAGGCCAAGCATGGCTCGAATGTGCCGGAAATTAGTCGCGAAGATGTGATGGTGTATGAAGGCCGCGACCGGGACAAGGTCACTGACTGGCTGCCGCTGCAAGCCGATCGAGCGGGGCTCCAGTTCTTCGTCCTGATCGACGACGCCTCGGCAACGAGCCTAGGCTCGCAATTGGACGATCTGCGGCAATTCATTCTGGCCCAACCGGAGAGCACCAAAATCGGCGTTGCCTACATGCAAAACGGAGTCGCGCAGATCCTGCAGAACCCAACCGGCGACCATGTCCAGGCGGCCAAGGCGTTGCGGCTTCCGCTGGCAAATCCGGGCGCGTCCGCCAGTCCGTATTTTTCTCTGAGTGACCTCATCAAACGCTGGCCAGAAGGCAACGAGCGCCGGGAAGTTCTCCTGGTCTCGGATGGGATTGACCGGTTCTGGGGAAGCGGTCCGGGAGACCCCTACGTCGATTCCGTGATCGAACAGGCCCAAAAGGCAGGCGTTCTGGTTTTTGCGATCTACACACCCGGCGAGGGTCACTACGGCCACAACTACTGGCGGATCAACTGGGGCCAGAACTATCTTTCCCAAGTTGCCGCCGAGACTGGAGGCGAATCGTATTACATCGGGTTCACCGGGGCTCCCGTTTCGTTCGCTCCGTATCTCGAAGAGATAACGCGTAAGCTGGGGCGTCAGTACTTGCTGACCTTCCTTGCCAAGCCGGGAAAGAAGGGCAGAATGCAGAATGTGAAGCTCCAGACCGAAGTGCCCAATGCCGAACTGGTGAGCGCAGACCGCGTTTATGTTCCTGCGGCAGAGTAGGGGCCGGGTTGGAGACCGGCAGTGGCGTCTATGAAAGCCGGCGGGCGAGTCAGGCGGTGAGACGAGGTTTGTTTATGTCGGTCGCGTACAAGGTGGGAAACAATTTGGATCTTGAACAGGTGATTGAACTCTACAAGGATTCGACGCTGGGAGAGCGGCGTCCGATCGCTGATCGCGAACGGATGCGGGCAATGCTCGACAATGCAAACCTCGTCATCGCTGCCTGGGACAACACTCTGCTGGTAGGAATCGCCCGCTCGTTAACCGACTGGGTATACGCAACCTATTTGTCGGATCTGGCTGTAAGACTGTCCTATCAACGAGGAGGAATCGGTAAGGAGTTGATTCGACGGACACAAGCGGAGTGTGGCTCGCAAACCTCGCTCATCCTGCTGGCGGCACCGAAAGCTGCTCCGTACTACCCAAGAATTGGCATGACCCAACACCCATCAGCCTGGTGGCTGCCGCAAGGACAAAGGCTTCCGGATTGATGGGTCGCCTATTTCTGTCGACCCGCCGTGGAATCGCTCCAGGCCGGCGAGTTGGTCCGCAGCGTTGAGCCTTTCCAGGAACGCGGTTTGGCTTCAGGCGAAGGCTTTCCTCCCCAGGCTGCTGAAGCGATCAAGAACCCTTTTGCGCCCCATGCCGCGGAAAGGTCGAGGGGAACCGTCTGGGGCTCCCGTGCACTGACAAACTCTGGCTCATTGGCGACTTCCCGCAAGGACAACATGATCTGCTCTTTCATATTGGCGTCCTCCTCCTGCTCTTCCCAGGCTTTCAGCACCTTCTTATAGAGCAACCGCATCGCCACCACGAGAGGGCAGCAAGCCACTCATAACAAATGGGCAACGCCAAATGGCGACAAAGAGAGTGAGACAACTTGGCACGATTCAACCGTGTCGCGTCATTTTGTCGGATACTTTCCCCCACGAGAGTGGGATTACCTTCGTCATAGGTTGATCACTCGTAAGCGATGCCTTCCCGCCGCCCTGTGGTAGTTTTCTTTCTTAGGTGGGCTCAGGGACGGGTGTGGCAGAAGGCCCGCCCGAAGGCGCATTGGGGGATGCTTTGGACGCAGGTGTAGCAGTTCAACGCGAGATCCATGGCACGAAATTCATCATCGCCAGTCCCGCCATGAGCCAATTCATGGGGATGGTGGAACGGGTCGCGGGCCACACCGAAACCGTTCTGATCACGGGCGAAACCGGCAGCGGAAAAGAACTCATTGCGTGCAGCATTCACGAATATTCCCACCGTGCCAGTAAACCCTGGGTGGATATCAATTGTGCTGCCCTCCCCGAACACCTGGTGGAGAGCGAGTTATTTGGCTATGAAAAAGGCGCTTTCAGCGGGGCTGACAATTCCAAGCCCGGCCTGTTCGAACTCGCTGATAAGGGCACGCTTTTCCTAGATGAAATTGGAGAACTCCCGCCCCAGGTTCAGGTGAAACTGCTACGCGTCCTGGACGGCGCTCCGTATTACCGATTGGGCGGCCACCGCAAAATTATCGTGGATGTGCGCATTATTGCCGCCACCAACCAAGATCTGGAAGCAGCGGTGCGGGAAGGCCGATTCCGCAAGGATTTCTTCCATCGCCTCAGCCAGTTTCAGTTGCGAGTTCCACCTTTGCGGGAGCGTCCTGAGGATATCGTGGCTCTCGCCAAGTACTTCCTCTGCGCGAAATCCAAGGAAACCGTATTCACTCCGGATGCGCTGCGGGCCCTGCAGTCTTACTCCTGGCCCGGTAATATTCGCGAGTTGCGGAATATTGTCGCCAAAGTGGCCATGGCATCCACTGGTCCAGAAATCAGCGCTGCCACGGTGCAGGCTGAACTTTCCACCGAACAGGGCAAGAGCCAGGTTTCCGCACCGCTGGGTGATCTGGAAGACATGGAAAGACAGATGGTGATGAAGGCATTGGAACATACGGGAGGCCACCGGGCCAAAGCCGCCGAGCAACTGGGGATCTCCCGCAGAACATTGAGCCGGAAGCTAAGGGAGTACCAGATTACTCCCGCCGTCGGCGATAGAAGTCGTGCGCTGGGCGCCCTCAGCCTGCGGCAGCAAAAGTTCTTCCGCGCCAAAGTGAAATTCGCGGTGACGCTTAAGGACGGCGAAGGCCATGAAAGCATTGTTACCGCGGTGAACGTGAGTGTCGGCGGGATGGGGGTGGAAGGACTCGCGGACCCCCAGCGGGCTCGCGGATTGATGGACGCCAGCTTTGTCCTGCCCGACAGCCAAACTCTCATCCAGGCGAAAGTCCAGGTGGCCTGGGCCGACATCGAAGGCAGAGCAGGAATTACCTTCGTGGTGATCGAGCCCGCCGTCTACGAGGAGCTGCAACACTGGACCAACCGCAAGATGAAACAAGAAGGATGGGAATTGCCTATCTAGCCCGATAGGTCTCCTCAGTAGTCGACCGCTCAACAGGTTTCCCTCGCCGGGCGAACTTACAGTGTTAACTCCTTAAGCCTTGAGACGAATCCCCGAACCGCCCCGGGATCGGGACAAATTGGCCGGTCCGCACCCCGCTGGGACAAGCTGTCCAAATGCGTGTTTTCGCGTGGTATAGCTAAGCTATTGATGCGCAATAACTTAGCGATTCTCGCTGCTTGGCGACCCAGGTGCACTAGACACTCACGCATAGCACGAAGGAGCCATGAAACACATGTACGGCGCAATTAAGACAATCCCGCGATTTCGTTACTTGGCCCTTTGGTGTTTGCTGCTGAGTGCGACCCTGTCGATGGCAGCGCCGCCTAGGCTCTCAAAGGACCTGCGACACGTGTCCTCGAAGCAATGGGTCAACGTCATCGTCCAATACCGGGTCCCGCCGACACAAAGCGAATTCAAACAAGTCGTGATTAAAGGTGGCTCTCCCCAAGAGAACCTGCCTCTGATTCGAGGGGGGGCGTTCACTGTAAAGGCGAGTTCCCTGTCGACGCTAGCAAACGATCCCAACGTTGTGTACGTCTCGCCGAACCGCACGGTTACAGCCACCGCAACGGTTACGGATTTTTATGATCAGGCAGTTCTGGCCCCGTACGCCTGGTCGCAGAGTCTGAATGGAAGCGGGATCGGGGTGGCGGTGATCGACAGCGGAATCGCCAGCAGCAAGGATTTCTCTCTTCGACCGGCAAGGGTTCGCGTGTCGTCTACAACCAGAGTTTTGTCAGCGGTCAGACTTCGGCCAGCGACGTGTACGGACATGGCACCCATGTCGCCGGAATTATTGCCGGCAATGGGACGAACTCCAAAGGCACGTCTTATACCAAGACCTTCGAAGGCGTTGCTTACAACGTGAACCTGATTAACCTGCGCGTGCTCGACCAGAACGGATCGGGCAGCGACAGCCAGGTGATCGCGGCGATCCAGAAGGCCATCAGTCTGAAAAGCAAGTACAACATTCGCGTCATCAATCTTTCACTCGGCCGCCCCGTCTACGAAAGTTACAAGCTGGACCCGCTCTGCCAGGCGGTGGAATCGGCGTGGAAGGCAGGCATCGTAGTGGTGGTCGCGGCCGGCAATGAAGGACGCAACAATTCCGCGGGCACGGATGGATACGGGACGATTAGCGCTCCTGGCGACGATCCGTATGCGATTACCGTGGGCGCCATGAAACCGATGGGCACTGCAACACGCGCGGATGACCTGATCGCCAGCTACAGTTCGAAGGGACCGACTCTGTTCGACCATATCGTGAAGCCGGACATCGTCGCTCCGGGAAACATGACAGAGTCAGTGTTAGCCTCTTCGACGGCAACCTTGGTCAAGAGCTACCCCGGAAACATCGTCACTCTCGGCTCCTACAGCAAGAGCACAAAAGGTGCTTCTGCTTACTTCACCCTGAGCGGCACCAGCATGGCGGCGCCGGTGGTGAGCGGAGCTGCTGCCCTGCTGCTGCAGCGCACTCCATCCCTAACGCCCGACCAAGTCAAAGCGCGATTGATGAAAAGTGCATACAAGACCTTTCCCCGGGAAAGCACTGCGACGGATCCTTCTACCGGTGACAAGTACACCAGCCAGTACGACATTTTCACCGTGGGCGCCGGATACCTCGATATTCAGGCAGCGTTGTCCAACACCGACCTTGCCCCAACGAAGGTTGGCAGCGCGATGTCCCCGGCCGTCGCGGTGGACTCGAGCGGCAACGTATATCTGGTCGCCAATTCCTCGACGATCTGGGGCGGCGGAGTCGTATGGGGCACATCGGTGGTGTGGGGGACCGCGGTGTTCGGGACGACGGACATGAGTGGACAATCGGTCCTGTGGGGATCGTCCGCGTGCTGGGGCACCAGCAACGACACGGGTTACAGCGTGGTCTGGGGTACGTCGGTGGTCTGGGGGACTTCAACGGAAAGTGCGACCGAGGCAATATCGATCGCCATCCAGGGGGAGAAGTAAAACCGTGAACAATCAAATGAAAACGGAGACTTCGCCCATGAAAAGCTCACGGCTGGCAACGACGTTCATAGCCATGATCGCAGTGAGCGGGTTTGCGATGCTGGGTGGCAGCGCGCTGAAGCTCAATGCCCTGCACCATTACCAGTTTCTTTCGTTGCTGGTGATTTCCGCCGTGGCCTCGCGCATGAGAGTGAAGCTGCCTGGTGTAGACGGCAATATGTCGGTCAATCTGCCGTTCATGCTGATCGCGGCGGCGCAATTGAGCCTGTTTGAAGCGGTGGTGGTGGCCCTGGTTTCGGCCGGAGTGCAGTGCCTCCCGAAAGCAGGCGGAAAACTGCAGCCGGTGAAAATGCTGTTCAGCGTCAGCACCATGGTTCTGGCCGCGGGCGTGGCTGCCATGCTGTTGCACAGCGATTGGCTGGCTGGTGCGACGCGCCGATTTGCGTCTCTGCCGCTGGTGGCTGCGTGCAGCATGTTTTTCCTGGTCAACACCTTGCCGGTAGCCACGATCATTTCGCTTACCGAAGGCTCCCATCTGTTGCGCATCTGGTCGAGCATCGTCCATCTCTCGTTCCCGTACTACGTAGCCTGCACCGGAGTGACTTCGATCATCACGGCCATGAGCCAGCTCATCGGCTGGCAGGTGCCGGTGGCCATCCTTCCGGTGATGTTGCTGATGTACCGCTGCTACCGGCTATACTTCGGCCGCGCGAGTGAAGTGCCTGTGGCTGCAAGCGCGCGGGCTGCTGGCGCGTAGGGCTTGAAAGCGATTCTTGCTCATCTCAGAAATCGTCTGGCCATCTAGGCCCGCACGAAGGTGACTTCCAGTTACCTAAGTTTCTCCTATCTCCTGCAAATAATTGCTCTTACGTGGGTTCGTTGATCCAATAGATTCATCGAGCTGTAAGACTCCTGCCAGGGGAAGTGGTGTGCCGAAGGGGCTGAAGTGCGTCTTGCTTCCGAAATGCCCCAAGGAGATCACTACGCTATCCGGACTGGTAAAACTCGCGGCCAAGATATTAGTCACCGTCCTGCTCGGCGGCCTGCTGGGAGCGACTCTGGTGCGTCTGGCGCCGGGCTTTGGCGTGGACGAGGAAGAATTGGACTCGCGCCTCAGCCATGGAAGCATCCAGGCGATACGCGCATCGCAAGCCAGCGGCGACCCACTCCCAGTCTTCTACCTCGACTATCTGAACCGGCTGCTGCACGGCGACCTGGGAGATTCACGAACCCTCGATCGTCCGGTCGCGCAGTTGGTGGCGGAGCGCCTGCCGGAGACCCTGAAGTCGGTCGGCCTGGGGCTGGCGTTGGGATGGAGTCTCGGTTTCCTGCTGGCGGTCGCGGTTGTGATGTCGCGAGCCTGGTATCTCGACCTGCTCAGCAGTCTGCTGGCGGGAGTTTTGCTCTGTTTGCCGGCAGCCGTGCTCGCCTTGTTATTCGTCCTGGCGCAGGCGCCGGTGCGATTGCTGCTCGGACTGGTGGTCTTTCCCAAAATTTTTCGTTACTCGCGAAACCTGCTGGCGCGCAGTTCATCTCTGCCGCACGTGCTCACGGCGCGGGCCAAAGGCCTAGGCAATATGCGCGTGCTGCTGTGGCATATCTTGCCGACCGCCGCGCCCCAACTGCTGGCCCTGGCCGGAGTCTCCGTGAGCGTCGCATTCACCGCTGCAATCCCCATGGAGGCGCTGTGCGACATTCCAGGGATCGGCCAGTTGGCGTGGAAAGCGGCGTTGGGCCGCGATGTGGCATTGCTGATCAATCTCACCATGATTGTGACCTTGGTGACGCTGATGGCCAATTCCGCTTCCGATTTTATGGGCAAGTCTTTTGGGACGAGCGAAGCATGAAGTTCGCACGCACAGCCGCGATTATTTTTCTGTTGCTGGTCTCCATCGCATGCCTGCTGGCGGATTTCGTGGCCCCCGCATCCTACGCGCACCAGTTTCGGGAGTCGCCGAACGCGGCGCCGTCCCGCCAGCATCTGCTGGGAACCGACGATTTAGGGCGCGACCGTTTTTCCCGAGTGCTCTACGGGACGCGCGTGTCGTTGCTGCTGGCGCCGGCGGCGGCCCTGCTGTCGAGTTTGCTGGCAGCTTTCATCGGAGGCATCGCCGGATTTGCCGGCGGCTGGCTGGAACGTTGCGTGATGGCGGGAACGGACCTTTTTCTGTCGTTGCCCTGGCTGTTCCTGCTGATCACTGTGCGGGCGCTCTTGCCGTTGAATGTGTCGCCGATCGTTTCTGTCGTAATTACTTTCGCCTTGCTCGGATGCCTGGGATGGGCAGGCGCGGCCCGTGTTATCTGCGCCGACGCCCGGACCCTGGCGCGATCGGATTTCATTCTTCTGGCCCGCGCTTCGGGCAGCACCGGGTTCCGGCTGCTGTGGCGCCATCTCGTACCGAACCTGAAACCTGTGCTTTACGCGCAGTTCTGGATTTCCGTCCCAGTTTTCATTCTGACCGAAGCCAACCTCGGAATTCTTGGCTTGGGCGTGGCGGAACCGCTGCCGTCGTGGGGCAGCCTGCTGCGCGAACTGGAGAGTTTCTCAACCGTCTCTGGCCAGCCGTGGCAGATGGTTCCGCTGATTCTGTTCATCGTTGTCGTGAGCAGCTTTCATGTTGTTCTGACGAAAGAGGAGTTGCCGTCATGAAAAAACTTCTGTTGTTGTTCGTCCTATCCACTCTGGTTGTTTTGGGTTCGAGAAGCGTGCTGGCGCAGTCTGGCGGCGAGTTGCGCTTCTGCTTGCGCTCGGAGCCGAAGACGTTCAACCCGCTGCTCGCAGCCGATGACTCTTCCGAAACCATTCGCTATCTGACCGGAGGAGTGCTGATGCGCGTGAACCGACTGACGCAGGAACTTGAGCCCGAACTGGCGACATCGTGGAAGGTCACGAATGGCGGAAAGACCATTACCTTCCAGTTGCGCGATGGCCTGCATTTCTCGGATGGGACTCCATTCGCGGCTGAAGACGTGGCTTACACCATTCAGCAGCTCATGGATCCGGCGCTGCACTCGCCCACAGGGGATTCCTTCCGCTCGGGAGAGGGCAAGGTGCAAACCCGGGTTCTGCCCAAGAACCGCGCCGCCATCACTTTTCCTGCGCCTATCGCCGGCCTGGACAGACTGTTTGACCAGGTGGCAATCATGTCCGTGACGTCGCCACAAAGAGAGATGGCCGTTCTTGGGCCGTACTACGTCGCCGAGAATAAGGCCGGGGCGTACATTCTGCTGAAGCGAAACCCTTACTATTGGAGAAAAGATCCGGTCGGCCACGCGCTGCCCTACATTGATTCCGTCCACCTGGACATTCAGCAGAACCGTGACGTCGAGATGCTGCGTCTGGTTCGCGGGCAGATTGACTTCATCAACTCGATCGATGCCGAGTATTTCGACAAAGTAGCCTCTCAGGATCCCGCGATGGCCCATGATGCCGGGGTGTCGCTGGATTCCGAGCAGATGTGGTTCAACCAGGTTGCCAGTTCTCCGTTGCCTGCATACAAGAAAGCGTGGTTCGCGTCCACGAACTTCCGGCGCGCGATTTCGGAAGCGATTAATCGCGAAGATATGGTGCGAATCGTATTTCGCGGACATGCCCGCCCGGCAGTGGGGCCGGTATCGCCGGCTAACAAGTTCTGGTTCAACTCCAAACTGCAGCCGCATCCCTTTGACCAGAAATCGGCGCTGCAGCGTCTTGCGCAAGACGGCTTCCATCTCCAGGGCGGCGTGCTACGCGACCACGATGGCCACGCGGTCGAGTTCTCCGTGATTACCAACTCCGGCAACAAATACCGCGAACGCATGGCGACGATGATCCAGCAGGATTTGACCGGAATCGGCATCAAGCTGAATGTCGTCACCCTGGATTTCCCTTCGCTCATCGAACGCATCACCCGCACTTTCGACTACGAGGCTTGCCTGCTCGGCCTGGTTAACGACGATTTGGACCCGAATTCGGAGATGAACGTGTGGCTCAGTTCCTCCGATACACATCAATGGAATCCGAGCGAGAAGACGCCGGCGACGGCCTGGGAAGCGGAGATTGATAAGCTGATGCGGGCGCAGGCGTCCAACCCGAACCCGAAGAAGCGCAAAGAATACTACGACAAGGTACAGGAGATCGCCTGGCAGCAGGAGCCGTTCATTTACCTGGTGAACAAGAATGCGCTGTCGGCGGTCTCCGCCTCAGTGCACAACGTGCATCCGGTTGTACTCCGGCCGCAGGTCTATTGGAATGTGGACGAGCTTTCGTTGGGCAACGAAGTAGCCAGGAACCGCTGATGGATAGTCTTCCCCTACTATTGGCGAAATTGTCGGTCAGCTATCCGGGCAAGCCCCAGGTATTGCGGGAGCTTGCACTGGACCTGGGCAGGCGGGAAATCCTGGGATTAGTCGGGGAGAGTGGCTGCGGCAAAAGCACGCTGGCGCTGGCCATCTTGAGGCTTCTCTACCTGAAAAAAGCCTCCGCCGAGGGTTCGATTTACTTCAATGGCCGCGACCTGATGGCGCTGGGAGAACGTGAAATGCGGGCTCTTCGCGGCAAAGAAATCGGCCTGATTCTGCAGAGCCCCATGTCCTCGCTGAATCCGGCGCTTCGAATCGGCACGCAATTGAAGGAAGCCTGGAAAGTCCACCAGCGCGGCTCGCGCGATGAATGTCGGCGCGCTCTGCTCGACTCGCTGGAAGGCGTGAGCCTGCCTCGTGATGAGAGTTTTCTGCGGCGGTATCCGTCGCAGCTGAGTGTAGGCCAGGCGCAGCGCGTGCTGATTGCAATGGCGGTGTTGCATCGTCCGCCGTTGCTGATTGCCGATGAGCCCACCAGCGCGCTCGACCTGATTACACAAGCGGAGATACTCCGATTGTTCGCCAGTCTAAGCGTGAAGTTCGGCATGAGCATCCTCTATATTTCCCACGATCTGCTCTCAGTTGCGACCATCGCCCACCGCGTCGCGGTCATGCAGCAGGGTGAAATCGTGGAGTGCAACAAAACGGCCGAGGTCTTCCAGGCCCCGGTGCATCCCTATACCCGGCAACTGATTCACGCTCTTCCGGTAGTGCCGCGTCTTGCTGCCGCCGGCGCAGGCAGTCCCTAGGCGTCCCGACCGTCTTCGCCCAAATCTGGAACCTCAGTCCCCCGAAACCGCCTTCTCCGTAGCCCCCACCCGCCCCGAGTCGTACAATTGACAGGGTAATTTGAGCCATGCCTATGTGCGCCACGTCACAGGCCGCTGGTGCGTTCGCCAAGTAGAATTCAGCCTTACGGAAAGGGTTCTCAGCCATGGCACGCGTCATTGAAGTAACCGACTTGATCCTGAGGGACGCACACCAGAGCCTGTTGGCTACCCGTATGGCAACGGAAGACATGGTTCCGGCCTGCGAGGACCTCGACAACGCAGGCTACTGGTCGCTGGAGTGCTGGGGCGGGGCAACCTTTGACGCGTGCATCCGCTTTCTGAATGAAGATCCCTGGGAACGGCTGCGCACCTTCCGCAAGTTGCTGCCCAAGTCCAAACTGCAGATGCTGCTTCGAGGCCAGAACCTGCTGGGATACAGGCACTACGAAGACGGCGTAGTCGAACGCTTTGTCGAGAAGGCGGCACGGAACGGGATCGACGTATTTCGCATCTTCGACGCCCTCAATGACCTGCGCAATCTGAAGACCAGCGTGCAGGCGGTAAAGAAAACCGGCAAACACGCCCAAGGAACGATTTCTTACACCATCAGCCCGGTGCACACGATTGCAGCTTTCATCGAGATGGCCCAGCGGATGAAGGAAATGGGCTGCAATTCCATCTGCATCAAAGACATGGCCGGCCTTTTGAAGCCGCAACCCGCCTACGATCTGGTCAAAGGGATCAAGCAAAAATGCGGCGCCGACACGCTGGTGCACGTTCACACCCACGCCACTACCGGTGTGACCCTGGTGGCATTGATGAAGGCAGTGGAAGCAGGATGTGACATCGTTGACACGGCTATCAGTTCACTCTCCCTGGGCCCGGGGCACAACCCCACGGAAAGCTTCGTGGAGATGCTGGAAGGCACCGGGTTTCACCACCCGGCTCGACATGGAGCGAATCCAGCGGGTAAAGCAGCATTTCGGCAAAATGCGGCCGCGCTATCGCGAGTTTCTCAGCGACATTACAGGAGTCGAGACAGAAATCTTCAACAGCCAGATTCCAGGCGGAATGATCTCCAACATGGAGAGCCAGCTCAAGCAGCAAGGCGCGGGTGACAAGTTGAAGGAAGTATTGGAGGAAGTCCCTAGGGTACGCAAAGATTCAGGCTATCCCGCCGCTGGTTACACCCACGAGTCAGATCGTCGGCACCCAGGCGGTTTTCAATATCTTGATGGGAAAGTACAAGGTGATGACCGGCGAATTTGCGGATCTGATGCTGGGCTATTATGGGTTAACTCTCGGAGAGAAAGACCCGGAGGTGTTGAAGAAAGCGCCGAACATGCCAAGAAGCCGCCGATTACCTGCCGTCCTGCCGACTTATTGAAACCAGAGTGGGAAGAATCTGCGAACGGAGGCACTGGCTCTGCCTGGTTGTAACGGCAGCGACGAAGACGTGCTCACCTATGCGATGTTCCCGCAGGTAGCACCCGAAATTCTTTCGGAACTCGCAGCAAGGGCCCGAAGAACCTGGGCAGTGTTCTGCAAAAGAAAGCGAGGCCGCGGCAGTTGCTACGAAATCCGAGGCAAAGGCGATTCCCATCCGGAGCTTGGCCACCCGGTAACCTATGTGATTACGCTTGATGGAAGGAACACAAGGTAACAGTTTCACCAGCAAAATGATCCTGAATCGCGCTGGTTAATCGGCGCGAAGGAGCAGCGATGTCCACACAATTAACCAAGCCCACGCACAAGACGATGGAAGAGAAAATCTCCGATCTGAGGGCCAAACGCGCGGAATTGGAAGCGGGCGGCGGCAGGGAGCGGATCGAGAAACAGCACGCAACCGGCAAGCTCACCGCACGCGAGCGCGTGGAGAAGCTGTGGATGCAATACATTTCAGGAAATCGGCGATATTCGCTGAGCATCGTTCCACCGTGTTCGGTATGCAGGGAAAGAGTTTCCTGCTGACGGGGTTGTAACCGGGTGCGCCAGGATCGACGGAAGGCTCGTGCATCTGGCCAGTCAGGATTTTACCGTGGCGGCGGCGCCGCCGGAGAAGTTCATTCGACAAGGTCGCCGAGTCGATGGAGCTATCGATGAAGACAGGAACACCGTTTGTCTTCATCAACGATTCCGGCGGCGCGCGCGTGCAGGAGGGGATCGATTGCCTTTCCGGCTACGGCAAGAGTCTTCTACCACAACGTGATGCTGCAGCGGCGTGGTGCCGCAAATTTCGCTGATCTGCGGACCTTGCGCTGGAGGGGCGGCCTATCAGTCCGGCGCTGACCGACTTCATCATCCAGACCCGCAAGGCGCAGATGTTCATCACCGGGCCGCACGTGATCAAACAGGTGACCGGAGAAGATGTCACGGCAGAGCAATTGGGTGGGCCCGATGCGCAGATGGCACATTCCGGCGTAATCCACTTTATCGCCGAAGACGACGAGCACGCTCTGCTCTGTGCAGCAGACTGCTGAGCTTCCTGCCCTCGAACAATCCGGAAGACCCGCCGGATCTGACAATCGACGGCACGTGGAAGACGACCCCGAGTTGAACACGCTGGTGCCGGTGGATTCCAAGCATGGGCTATGACGTGCGTGAAGTGGTTGCAGCTATTGCTCGATCACCAGGATTTCCTCGAGGTACAGCCTGGCTTCGCCCCGAATATCGTGGTGGGGTTTGCGCGACTGATCGGACGATCGGTCGGTATCGTGGCAAACCAGCCCGCGGCGATGGCTGGCGTGCTGGATATCAACGCATCAGACAAGGCTTCGCGTTTCGTTCGGTTCTGCAATGCCTTCAACATTCCACTGGTGACGTTCGTGGATGTGCCCGGATTCCTGCCGGGAGTTGAACAGGAATATGGCGGAATCATTCGGCATGGGGCAAAAATGCTGTTTGCGTATTCGGCAACAACAGTGCCCAAGGTAACCATCATTTTGCGTAAGGCATTTGGCGGGGCGTACCTGGCCATGTGCGGACAGGATCTGGGCGCGGATCGCGTGGTAGCTTGGCCAACCGCCGAAATAGCGGTAATGGGCGCGGAAGGCGCAGCCGAGATCGTATTCAGAAAGGAGATCGAAGGCGCAAAAGACAAAGCAGCGAAGCGCAAAGAGATGATCGAGGAATACCGCGAGGCTTTCGCCAATCCCTATGTCGCCGGCGGGACGCCGCCTAGTGGACGACATCATTGAGCCGGCACAGACCAGGCGCGTATTGGCCGAGGCACTGGAGGCCCTGCATACCAAACGCGAACTTCGGCCGCCGAAGAAGCATGGCTTGATTCCGCTTTAGGATCTGGTTTCATGAATGCATTCGGGAAGGGCACGGATTCAGCGGTGCGGAAAAAACTCGTGAGCGCGTGTTTTGGGTAGGGCACGGCTTCAGCGGTGCCGCAGGGGACGCTATAAAGATTGGGCTTTAGCCGCTGAGGGAGCGAGTCAGGACCCTACAGAATCGTTTATGAGACTGGTTCCAGTCTCCTTGTCATTCCGAGGAGCGAGGGCGACGAGGAATCTGCAGTTTCTTTGAGCCGAGAGGACATGGCGCTGTTGTTAATCCAATTCGACGGGACGATCTGGATGCTCGTGGTCCTGCTTGCGATCGGTTGGGCCGTAACCTACATCAGTGCGCGGCGGATGTTAAGCCGCACGGTCGCGGATCTCCGCCGCGAGCTGGACGAGCGAGTCAGTTCGCTCCTGCTTTCGATCAAGGCGGCCGAGGCTCAAGCCTTGGAAGCCGGCAAAACATCCGCAACCGCGGCTGCCCCGGCCCAGTCACCGCCGAAACCGGAATCCGCGCCGGTTCCACAGCCTAGCACTTCCGGTGCGCAGTCAATTTCCGCGCCGACGGAAGAACATCAGGAGGTTTCCCCTGAGGTCTTGCTGGTGATCGCCGCCGCCGTCACCGCTTTTCTTGGCAAGAAAGTAAAGATCCGTTCCGCGAAGATGCTGCAGACTCCGTACGAGATCGTGAATCCATGGGTGCAGCAGGGACGCGTCGTGGTCCAGGCCTCGCACAACCTGAGTCCGAGAGGTCACTAGAATTCTATGAGCGCTCGAGAGGAAGCTTTACCTTGAAACTCCAGATCGGGATCGACGGCAAGACTTACGAAGTGGACGTGGAAGTCCTTGAAGATGATCACGTCGGACGCACGCCAGGATACCTTCCTCCATATCCCGGATCGGTGACGGTGCATTCCGTTCGCGCCGCAACCGCCGTCAAGCCGTCGCCGGCCACAGAAACTCACGTCAACGAATCTAAAGTCTGCCGCAGCCCGGTGGCCGGAGTCGTGCTGCGAGTGAATGTGCAGCCCGGGCAACAGCTCCAACCGCACGATCTGATGATCGTGCTGGAAGCCATGAAGATGGAAACCAATGTCACCGCTCCGGTTGCGGGCAAAGTTAAATCTGTGATGGCCCAGCCCGGCGATGGCGTGAAGGTCAACCAGGTTCTGGTCGAGTTTGAATAACTCCGCTGGCTCTCGATCCCTGTCGCGATCCCCTACCCTCTTACCGTCAGCACCGGACAAGCCGCTGCGCCGACCACCTCCGCAGCAACCGATCCCGGCATGTGCGCCTTCCATGCCACGGCTGCAGGTTTTGCCACGCCCATCACGATCAAATCAGCCTCTTGTTGCTGGGCGCAGCGCAGGATCCCCTCGGCGGGGAAGTCAAAGCCCACGAGAGATTGCGTAGCGCAGCACGGCTCCGATGACACCAACGCTTCTAGCCGTCTCCGCACGCTCTTTTCGACAGCCTCCTTCTGCTGCCAGGGCACTAGAGAAATCGTATGCACCAAGATCAGCCGGGCTTCATTCTCTTCAGCCAGCGACAACGCGTACGGCAGCGCATGCAGCGAAGTCTCCGAAAAATCGGTGGGAAACAAGATTCGCCGAAGCCGCCAACTGCTGCTCTGAGGCTCCGAAATGTGCGGACCGATGGTTAAGACAGGACACGCCGCCTGCCGATAGATCTTCTCCGCTTCTGATCCCAGAACGAGCTTCTTCAAACCGTGGCGTCCGTGGGTACCCACTACCAACAGGTCGATGTTCTTCTTCTGAACGAGATCGGAAACCACTTCCCACACCTCTCCACGCTGCAGGATCTCTTCGTGGGAAAGGTCGCCGAACGAACTGGCGGACACAAAGTCAGCCAGCCTTCTTTTGGCATCCTTCCAAAAAAGATCGAATTCCATGGGAATGGGTTCTAAAGGCATGCTCAGATACGGCTCGGCAGCGACCGCGTGGACGAGAAAGATCTTCGCACCGTACCAGCTAGCCAGGGCCGTGGCATAGTGCAGGGCAGCCTGGGATACTTGCGAAAAGTCGGTGGCGAACAGGATATTATTGAGCGCGATCCGAGTGGTAACCTGAGGAGCTTGCATGGGAGTCGCCTCCTCGCGACTTGGCGAATTGGGGATATTCCGCCTCCATCATTATTGCCCTGCTCTGCCACACTCCTCAGTGATGGCGATCACCCGTCGTTGTGCCGCAATGGCACGCCGCGAATGGGGTAAAACGCTTGGATTGATGAATCCTTATGCACCGGGGTGAATCATAAGGCAGGGCTAAACGGGTGTGTTTTTATGGAAAAACAAAGCCCGCTCACCCATCAAATTTTCAACAACTGGTATACCCTTCGGAGCATCTAGGGTAGGATGCGCGGCGGGTATTCCCGGCTTTAGGCGCGACATTGTGCCAAGGAGCAGTCCATGAGCACGAGTTTGGCAGAAAGATCGAGTCATCCAGCCACCAATGTGCTTCGGGCACGTTTTGCGGAGATCCGCAAGACGACGATGCGCATCACCGAGTCACTCTCTGCCGAAGACCAGATGCTGCAATCCATGCCGGATGCAAGCCCGACCAAATGGCACCTGGCGCACACTACATGGTTCTTCGAGACATTCGTTCTCGCTCCCCACGCGCCAGGTTACAAGCCCTTCGATGACCGCTTCAAATATCTCTTCAATTCCTATTACAAGCAACTCGGTGGGCATCCGCTTCGCGGCTCACGGGGATTGATGTCGCGGCAGACTCTGGCGGATGTCCACGCATACAGGGCCCAGGTCGAAGCGGCAGTGCTGGCGTTGTTGAAGGATGCCAGCGATGCCGTGCTCGAACTCGTTGAACTTGGGCTGAATCACGAGCAGCAGCACCAGGAACTGATCCTGACCGACATCAAGCACGGACTTTGGTCGGGCCCGTTGAGGGCCGAACCCGTTACAACTGCCCGTCCTCGCAGTTCGGCGCCGCGAATGGACTGGATTCAGATTGAAGGCGGCATCCACCTTGTGGGCCATGAAGGCGACGGCTTTGCCTTCGACAATGAAGGCCCGCGCCACGAGGTCCTGCTGCAGCCATTTCAGGTTGCGTCCCGCCTCGTCACCAACGCCGAATACCTGGAGTTCATGCAGGACGACGGCTATCGCCAACCCGAATTATGGCTGTCCGATGGCTGGGACACGGTATGTGCGCAAGGCTGGGGCTCGCCGTTGTACTGGGAGCGGCGTGACGATGCATGGTGGCATTTTGTTCTGAATGCAACCGGAGAAGCTGGCATCAAGGCAATCGATCCGGCTGAGCCTGTCTCTCACATCAGTTTCTACGAAGCGGATGCCTATGCGCGCTGGTGTGGGGCGCGGCTGCCGAGCGAGGATGAGTGGGAGATCGCCGCGGTTCGCGCGCCGGCGAAGGGGACTCTGCTGGAGGATGATGTCTTTCATCCCCAACCCGCCCGCGCGGAGGGTTACCAGCAGGTGTTGGGCGACGTCTGGGAGTGGACCGCCAGTCCTTACCTCGCCTACCCAGGATTCAAGCCCGCCGCGGGGGCGGTCGGCGAGTACAACGGGAAGTTCATGTGCAACCAGTTCGTGCTGCGCGGAGGATCGTGCGCCACTCCAGCCAGCCACATTCGCGTCACCTATCGCAATTTTTTCCCGCCACAAGCCAGGTGGCAATTCTCGGGAATCAGGTTAGCGAAATGATCGTTCGGGGACTCATCGCAATCTCACCGTTGGCGGAGGATGTGGCCGAGGGGCTGACCCAGTGGCCCAAGTCCCTTCCATCGAAATGGTTCTACGATGCCGCGGGCTCGGCCTTGTTCGAGGAGATCACACGTTTGCCTGAGTATTATCTGACCCGGACTGAGCTGGAAATTCTGCGCAAAGAGGCAGGGGGAATGGCTTGTGCTCTGGAACCGGGGATCACGGTCGTGGAACTGGGTTCGGGCACGGCCGCCAAAACCTGTACGTTGTTACAAGCGCTGTCTCGGCGGCAGATGCGGGTTCCGTACTTCCCCGTGGATATCTCTCCCGCGGCGCTGGCAGAGGCACGCGGCAGAGTTGAGGCACAGTGCCCCCGGGTGGGCGTGCGCCCCGTCGTCGCTGATTTCGGCGATGGATTCGGCTTCCTGCGCGACATTCCGGGACGGAAGCTGGTTCTGTATCTGGGATCCAGCATTGGCAACTTCGTCCCGGACGCCGCGATTGCGATGCTGAGCGAGATTCGCCAGGAACTCATGCCAGGAGATGCCCTGCTGCTGGGTACGGACCTGGTAAAGGATCCCGCGATTCTCGTGCCTGCTTACGACGACGCACAAGGTGTGACGGAGGAGTTCAACAAGAACATCTTACGCAGAATTAACCGGGAATTGGGCGCAGATTTCGATCCTGACGGTTTCCGTCACGTCGCCCATTGGAACGCGGCACAGTCGCGAACGGAGATGCACCTGCAAAGTCTGCGCCCGCAGACGGTGAATGTGAGCCTGTTACGGCTAACCGTAAAGCTGGCGGCGGGTGAGCCGATTCATACCGAGAAGAGTTACAAGTACACATTGTCGATGGTGCGCGACTTGCTGGAGCCCCCTGGATTTGAGCTTGATCGGACTTGGTTTGATGAGCGAAAGTGGTTTGCGCTGCACCTGGCGCGGGTGTGAGCGTCTCTTGAGATTGATCTCCCGGAAAAGACGAGTCATGGGTTGGCAAGGACGCCTAGACATTCCGATGGCTTCTAGGTTGGGATCCTGCTGAAAAAACTTGAACCTTGTCATTCCGAGGAGCAAAAGCGACGAGGAATCTGCAGTTTTCCCTGGATTCTGAAGAACTGCAGATCCCTCGCTGGGCTCGGGATGACAACAAGCCAGGACTCGTTTAACCACCTTCTAGTCTTCGAGCACGAGGTCCAACCCGTCGTTGGTCACGCTGACGGAAATAGAGCTGCAATCGTTGACTATCCAGTCGGCGCTGGCCCCTCGAAGTTCCGCCTCTGAGACTGTTGTACGGAAGGCAATCACTCGCGCACCCGCAGTTTTTCCTGAACGGATGCCCGCCGGAACATCTTCCACGACGAAGCACTCCTCAGCCGGAAAGCCCAAGGCAGACGCGCCCTTCAAATAAGGTTCGGGATCGGGCTTCCCGTTCTTTACATCGTCGGCAGTGACCATACGATGGGGAACGTGCAGCCCCGCTGCCCGCAGCCGCACGTCCGCCAACGGTCGGGTGCAGGAGGTCACGATGGCCCAACGTTCAGGCGGAAGATCGTCAAGCAGTTCTCGCGCTCCGGGCAAGGCGACAACGCCTTCCAGATCCTCGATCTCGCGGCGCTCGACTTCGCGGTCTTGCCGTTCGTGGTTCGCGTTTGGAAGGTACTCGCGGATAGTCGCAATACTGGGGCGTCCATGGGCTTGGCGCACGACCTCCGCTGGATCGAAACCATGCTCGATCGCCCACTGGGTCCAGACGCGAGTGACTGCCGGAGTGGAATCGATCAGCACGCCGTCCAAGTCGAACAATAGCCCGCGGCAGGTGATCGGAGTCATGCACCACGATAGCAGAGCTGCGAAAGGCTCACTTCGCCGCAGCTAACAGCGAGCCAACCCCGGGTTTGTATCCGTAGAAGTCGGCAACGGTGTGCAGGTGCTCGATGATCTGCACGTCGTACTGCTGCTTGAGGGAATCGTTGAGGAAGTTGTGTTGCGCGTTGGGATCGCGGCTCAGATCGAACAGGAAGCTTTGCGCGGGCGAATCGTAAGTCGTGTACAAGAACCTGCCGTTCTCTGTGAGCATGCCGTATACGGCACGCTCGTCGGAGGCCAAGAAGAGCTCATCGCGGTGGTAGTGGTCCAGTTCCGCCTCGGTCCCGACAAACAACGGATGTCCGAGGATAGGGCTCGGACGGATCGGCCGGTGGCCCAGCAGGTAATAGAGCGAAGGAGTGATGTCGGTCAGCGCGGATATGTGGCCGTCGTCGTAGAGCACGTGGCTCCTCAAATTGGGCGGAAGATGCACGATGAGGGGCACACGCATGATTTCGGGATAGATCGGTGGTCGAATGGCTGTAGCGGCCGAATTCTCCAGTGGCATCGCCGTGATCCGAGGCTACAACGATAATGCTTTTATCGTACAGGCCACGCGATTTCAGGTAAGCGAAGAAAGGCACCCAGGCAGTCGTCCACCTGGTGAACTCTCGTATGCGATTCGGTTGTTGAAGCCTGACCGCATCCGCCAGTTCTGGGTCGGTCATTCGTCGGCATATTGTTGTGCGCAAACTGGTGCACATTCATGGGCTGCGCGTAAAACAATACCGGACGGGCTGAGTCAGCGCGCGGATCCAGTCAGGCTTCGGCTTCGTGAATGGTGGAGCAGACCTCGAAGTGGTTCCACAGAGGCTTGTCGGTATCGAGTTTGATCAGATCATCGTGTCGGAGAGAGATCTGGCTCAGCACCGTGTCGTAGCTGACCATCATCGCGATAGCCATCGGTATCGGCCATCTTCTCCAGGCTTTGATCTTGGAAAACGGCTGCATGTAGTGCGCATGCAGCAGCAGAGCACCCGCCCAGATGGCGGGCTCAGAAAGCGATGTGCCCGCATATTGCGTGTACACGTTGTGAACCACAGCTGTCCCGGGCAAACGCATCGAAATTCGGCGTGAAGTCCACTTCGGGTTGTAAGCGCCGAGATAATCCGGCCGCATGAATCCATCACAAAGATGAAAATATCCGGCCGTTCGCCGTTGGCTGGGGCCAGGGGTCCACCAGCTTTATTTCCGTTTTCGCCTCGCGCATCGCGAATATTCGTGTATTCGCGCAGAATGCGGCACAGATCGCCGCAGGCTGACTCCCGCCCATTGCCTAGAACGTGATGAGCGATCGAAAGAAGCATCCCGAGCGGCGTAGTTCTCCAGGTGCGCGGTCCACTTCGTCATCGGTCGAGCCCAGCGGTCTCGCCCAGAAGATCTCCGTCGCTTGCAGAGCCCTTGTAGGCGAAACCAGTCAGGATCAGCACGGTGAGAATCGTCACGACCGTGTAGTTCTTCTGGCGCGGGCGCAGGTTGTAGATGCAAACGCTCAGGGTGATCCAGAAAAATATCGTGAAAGCATGTTGCAGCACTCCATTCCAATCGCCGCCGCCGATGACGGTAGGCAGAGCCACTGCAAATAAAGATGCGCCCAATGCAGTTGTCACCAACGCAAACCGCCCCCGACGCTTTCCGGTCTCCTCAGTGGGGTACGCCTGGGATGCCGTCAGGAACGGCAAAACGAGGGAGACGAGCAACAGTGTCAGGGTACCGGCCAGAGATGCTGCGTAGAGATGCGCTGCCCAACCCTCAAAGGTGAGGGCGCTGTTCAGGAAGCCAACCAGGACAACCCAGAGAAGAATGAAAACCGACAGTCCGATCAGCGCCAGGCTGAAAGCTTGTGGGCGGCGGGTTCGCCGGCCGGCGATTCGGATGACGTTCAACATCGAGAAAACCACGACCGCAACCAGAATGTGCGAAATCACGCTCCATGACGCGATTTCAAGCCTGCCCCAGTCGAAGCTCCACGATTTCTTTTCGAAATAGCTGCGCACTTCAACCCCGGCAACCGAGAGGAAAGCGACGGCTATCGCAATGAGCACGGCGTTGGAGTAAGCAAACAGGGGACTGCCCGTGGGCTCATGCTTCGCCGCCGGCCAATGCTGCATCACGTCCATCGCCGCCACCAGCGCCAGCGGAACCAGAGCGAATAAGCTCCACCAATATGCGGTCCAACTATTCTGCAGCAGTGGCAGGAACGGCCGGCGCAGCAACGAAGACGCCAGCGGCAGCCAGAACTGCGAAGCTCGCGAGAAAGCCGGTGTTTTTTCCCCGAGGCCATTGTGCGATCGCAACTGCCGATAACGCTAACCAGTAGAGAAGCGCCTGATGGTGCGCGAACCACGGCATCCACTCATAGGGCGGCGCTTTGATCAGCGCAAAGTAAGTGTAGGGCAGAAACGCCAGCAGGCAATACATCGAGGTGAGGACCAGGTAGATTCCCCAAAGCAGTTTCAATAAGGTAAACAGCCAGGTCCGCAAGGTTAATGGTCCTCTGAAACCGGGGTTGCCGGATGCAAGGTGATAACTTTGATTGTCGGCTGATCGCGGTCACCATGCAAGGTACTAGCAGGGTAAGTACCAAGCCTTAGGGTGACGAAAGTACCCTTCTCGGATCGTGCCGACTACTGCTAAAAAGAAACAATCCATATCTTTGCGTTTCAATCAGGAGAGACTGTGGCCACTTCCGAGCAGGGTATTCAGCGCATGCAATCGCGGCCAGCCCGCGCAGCCATGGCGGTTTCATCGCGCATGCTTTTGTTTGCGCGGAATTTCTTCAAGTTTCCCGCCATGCTCGGCTCAGTCATCCCCAGTTCGCGTTTTCTGGTCAATGATGTTCTCTCGCAAGTGGCGTGGGATAAGGCGCAAGTGATCGTGGAGTTCGGACCCGGCGTCGGCACTATGACGCAGGAAATTCTCAAGCGCATGCGCCCCGACGCCGCTCTGGTGGCGATTGAATTGAATCGCGAGTTCGTCAACTTTCTGCAAGAACAAATCCCGGATCGGCGTTTGCACGTGGTGCATGCTTCCGCCGGCAAGGTTCGCGCGGTGCTCGAAGAATTGAAACTAGGGCGCGCCGACTACATCGTATCCGGAATTCCCTACACCAACATGCCGGAAGCGGCGCGACGGGAAATTCTGCACGAATCGCGCCTGGCGCTCGCTCCCGCCGGAGCGTTGCTGATCTACCAGTTCACCCGCACGGTGCTGCCCTATCTGGAATCCAGCTTTGGGTCGGTGCGCCAGGGCTTCCAGTTGCTGAACATCTTTCCCGCGCGCATCTTCCATTGCACACTGTAGTCCCCAATTTTTGGCCGCGTGTCGGGGCTGCTGATCCTCCGTGTGCCACAACGACCGTCGACGACCGCCCCAAAACACGAAAGCCGAACTCCGGAATTGCTTCCGGTCCCGGCTTCGCTTCTATCAACTCGATCTATTGGACAACGAGAGGTTTGAGTTCCTGCGTTTGGTGGAAGGACGGCGGAGAAGCCCGTCCTCCATTGGTCTACTGGCTGCTAGTTGTTCGGCGTTGCGTTGGCTGCGGTTGTCGCCGTCCCCGTGCTGGCGCCGCTGGTGATGCGCGTCAGGCGCGGGAAGAACGGCGTAACTTCCAGCGGCATCTTGTCGCGCGCGGATGTGATGGCAGTCGGCGGCGTCTTGACCATGTTCGACCTGATCGTTCCATACACCCAGTCTTCACGCGTCCACCCAGAGGCAAGGCCGCGATCTGGTCCAGCTTGTTGGGATCCAGCTTGGGAGCAGCCTCCGCCAGCGCGGTGAAGCGGATGAGTTGTCCTTTGCCGTCCACAAAGCTGTTGCCCAGATGAGCAGTCAGCAGCGCGCCAGATTTCAGGGCCGCGCTCCGACAACTCGCGCAGAAACAGGCCGGCAGTATCCAATTTGTTGGCGTAGGGGAAGCCTTCAGCATCTCGATCGCCTTCTTGTCGGCGGCGGCTTCCTCTTCGGGAACGTGGCGGAATCCGAGGTTGCTGTAAGTGGATTCGTCGGAGAAGAACATGCGGTCGTCGAAGGCGTACTTGCTGCCCAGGTTGTGGCCGAGCACAATGTGCGCCAGTTCATGCGAAAGCACCATGGCGAGGCTGGCTTCATCGGGCAGCACGTCAACCAGTCCACGGCTGACGACGATGGTGTTGCCCACGCTGAAAGTCTCCAGCGGCGAAGTCAGCAGCACTCGCGCCCGCACCGGGCGCGGCAGATCTATGTTGTTGGTCCGATTTCAAGTTGTTGACGACGGTTTGCAGGGCTTTGTCCAACTTCGCCAGGAGGAGCCAGCAACCCGGCGTTCTGCAGGCGTTCGAGAACGTTGTCCTCAGCCTGTTGCTGCCAGGCGCGCTGCGCCTCCAGCGGCGAGGCATCCTGCGCGGTCGGGGCTTTCGTCCTTCACGCGGAATCCACCAGCACCTGGGTCAGTCTCATCCTGTTGCATCCCGGCGCGCACGTTGTAACCCCAGATGCGGGTCTGCGCTTTGAAGGCGATTTTGTCCTTCGATGCCAGCGCTGAAGTCGCCTTCTTCGCTGTACACGTATGCCGGAACCCAGTAGCCCGGGACGGCGTTGAGACGCCAGCTATCCATGTGGAAGAAATAGGCGTTCGTCGTGCCGCGGCACGTAGGTGCCGTTCATGCGCACGATGTTGTAATCCTGGTCTTCCACCCAGATGCGGCCCTGGAAGCGGCCCTTGCCGGAACTCTTCTTGGGCGTGACATCGAAGACGATGCAGCGCACGTCGCCCAGGAACTCGCGGTGGACGTAGTTGAAGTCGTAGTGGGCGCGGTCGAAGTCCTCGCGATCCACAAACACCATCCAGGAAAAGCCGGCCGGGTTGTAGTCGTACTTGAACAACTTGGTGACGCCGCCCAGCAAGTGTCCCTGGAAACTTCCTCCTTGGACAGATAGTCCCGGCGGTCCAGTCTCGCCCATGATCCATGCGGCCGAAGTAAGTAATGGTCGCTGCTGGGCACGGGGCCGAGTTGCGGGTCGTTCTTCATGTTCTGCAGATAGGTCTCGACCAGCGGCGTGCGGTTCGCCAGCATCGCGATCAGCGCATGCTCCGCTGGATGGCACGGTCCACCACCTGGGCCAGGGTTGTGGGCGCCCCTGCCGGTGCGGTTCTGAGGCTGCGCCGGGGCTTCGGCCGTCGCCTTGAGGCTCGTCGGTGTGGGCGCGATGCAGCGGCCGCCGCTGTGCCGGTGTGTTCACCGACGACGATTGATCCGCCGTGTCCTGCGCCATCGCGCTCAGCGCGAGCAGCAGGAAAGCAGTGAGCATCCATTGCCAAGTACGCATGACTCTGTTCCTCTCTGCTTCTGCACCTTCTTCTACGATCTTCGATCTCTCAATACGCCAACTGAAACACCACATGCACAATGGCCGTGGAATCCACGGGCACGCCAGTCGCGCAGGGCGGGCTTGAACCGCATCTTGTTAGCGGCGGCAATGGCACTCTCATCCAGCCCGTGACCCAGGCCGCGAACCACGCGATTCACGTGCAACTGCCCGTTCGCGCTGAACATCACTTCCAGCAGAACCTCTCCTTCCAGCTTGAGCTGGCGCGCAGCCTCAGTGTAAACCGGATTGGGCTTGTAGGTGACCTCCACCTGTGAGGTCGAAGGGCCGTCCACCTGAACGGTTTTCGCGATACCGTGGGAGAGTTCCTGCGCACTGAAGCCAGCGGTCTGAACCGTTCCCCGGCTGTTGCGGCCATCCCCTTGCGCGATGCCATTGCCAAAGCCAACGCTGGCGATTGTGCCCTTGATACCTTTTGCTCCGCCCGAGCCGTTGCCGTTACCCGGTCCATTGGGCAGATCAAACGAACCGACCTGAGTCGCGGTCAAATGGGCGCCTTCCTTGCCCTGCCCTTTGAGGCCGTTGGGATCGCCAAAGCCACCGGTCTGCACCTGCTGTACAGGAGCGTTGACGGTCGCCACGGCCGAACTGCCGAACGAGCCGGTGTAAACGAGCTTGGGGGGAAGGCTTGCCTGCTGCAATGTGGGAGCGGTGAACTTGGCTTCCAGCTTAGGAGGTTCTTTTTCTTCCTCCTCTTTCTTCTTTCGTGTGTGCAAATCCCTCGGTACAAACAACTTAGCCGTCGGGGTAAAGACTGGCGGCGGCAGCTTGGCCAGGATTGGATGCTGCGGTGCCTTTTTCAGCTTGGGTATCTTTGTGCGCACCTCGGGCGTCGGCACCAATTCTGTGACGGTGTATCTCTGCCGCAGACGGATTTCATCGGGGAACAGGAACCCGGCAAAGAGCAGCAACAGAATTAGAAGGATCTCAAGGCCATAGCTGGTCGCCAGCGTGCGCCAGTCCATTTTCCGCTCGGGTAACAGGCCCAGCTCAAACTTGTAGGGCGTAGCCATCCATAAGCTCCAAGAGAACCCGAGCCTGGGGAGGATGCGCGGGTAGAGTCTATAAAGTAAGGGACTATGGGCAATGGGTAAATGTGTCCGCCGCTGTTGTACTTAAGTAACCAGCCGATTGCCGGATGGGGAAGCGGGAATGAAGTGGGAAAGGGTCTGAAAGGATCCGGGGCCCATCTCATAAACAGGCAATTGAACGGTGACGTTCCGCGCAGTTTGCCAGTCCAACCGCGCTAGCTCACACGGATTCCCAGCGCTGCGCGATCTTGCGGGCGATCACAAACAGCACAACGCCAATCGCGAGAAGCACTAAGACCTGCGGCCAAAGGTGCGAAACCGGTTCATCTCGCCAAAACACTTTGGTGAAGCCATCGATCGCCCAGGCGTTGATCGTCAGTAATCCGGCTTTCTGCATCGCGTCAGGCATAAGGAAACGGGGAAACATGCTGCCGCCGACCGAAGACATGATCAGAATCACCAGCGTCGAGAGTGCGCCCAATTGCGCCCGCGTGCGGCAAATGCTGGCCAGAAGCATGCCAAACGCGCCCACCGAAAAAGCGGTACATACGCCCATCACCACAAAGCCCGGAATATGGTCCCAGAAATCGAGCTTGAAGACGGCCCAGGCCCAGACGAACATCAGCACCAGTTGTGAGAACGCTAGCAGGCTATTGAACGCGAGTTTTCCGGCTAACAGCGTGGTCATGGTTACGCGCGAACTGAGAACACGCTCCAAGGTGCCGCTGTCGGCTTCATCCAACAGCGATCCGGCCGCGCCGCTGGCTGTGAAGAGCAGAAACATCACGCCGATGGCGGCGGCATAGAAAGAGACCATAGGATTGTTCTTGTTTTCTCCGACGACGGCGCGCGCTTTCACCGCAATGATCCCGCCACTACTGAACCCATTGCCGGTGGCCTTTTCTCCGCTGCCGGTTCCCGAGTTCTCATGCTGACGCAGCTGTGCAAGGCTGGCATCCATCCGCTTGCGTTGTTCCGGCGTTAATCCACCGACGAACTGATCCGCGTACTTTGATCCCTGCTCCGCCATGACGTCCGGCATGGAAGTCATGGCGACCTTCTGCAGAAGGCCCGCGACCATCTGCCACGCCACCATGTCGCTGCTGTCATTGAGCAACTGAATCGTTGGGCGTTCTTGGTCGCCCGCGAAAGGAAATTGGATTCTCGCCGAAGCCATGGGGAACGATCAGCGCGACCGGCGCATCGCCCGCCTTCACGGCGGCTTCTGCAGTGGCCGCCGTATATTCCGGCAGTTGCGCATCTTTGTTGCTCGGACTTGGGTCTGGTTCTGATGACCAGAGAGCCTTCGCGCTCCAGGCCCTTCACCAGTTCTTGCGATGCGTGGCTCTGGTCTTCGTCCACCACGATGACTGTGATTTTCGGCACGGTGTCGCGGCGGCCGCCGAAGATGACGGCAAAAATGCTGAAGAAGGCGATGGGCAGAATGAAGCTCAAGGCCAGCGCGGCCCGATCACGGCGCAGGGAAACCATGGCGGTGCGGATGATAGGGACGATCAATCGCGCAACTCCCTTCCTGTCAATGTGCAGAAACACCGACTCCAGGTTCGGCCGGCCGCAGCGAAACATCAACCACGTTCGAGGCCCGCCCTGGCCGCATCATCGAGCAAGCCGGCAATTTCCGTGGGATGGTCAACGGTGAACTGTGCCGTAGAGTCAACCAAACGCCCTCCGCGCCGCTCGACCCATACCGAGACTCCATCAGCCGGGCCCGCGAAGCGCGCCAGCACCTGGCTGCGCGAAGCGAAAGCGTTCTGGACAAGCTCTTCGTTAGTGCCCAAGAGCGATGATGCGTCCGTGGTCGACGATGGCGACCCGATCGCACAGCCGCTCCGCTTCTTCCATGTAGTGCGTGGTGTAGATGATCGCAGTCCCTTCGCTATGAAGCTTTTCGATCATCTCAAAGATGCGATTGCGCGACTGCGGGTCCACCCCCACGGTCGGCTCATCCATCAGCACCAGCTTGGGCCGGTGGATGATCCCGGCTGCCATGTTCAGCCGCCGCCTCATCCCGCCGGAGAGATTCTTGGCCAGTTCTCCGGCTCGGTCTTGAAGCGACGCCCAGTCGAGGCACCATGCGACCGATTGCTGCAGCCTGGCTCCCGGCCAGCCCGTGGTATCGCCCGAAAGATTCCAGATTTTCCTTGCGCGTAAGCCGCGGATAGAGCGCCAGCTCTTGCGGTACCCACCCCAGCGCCGCGCGGGCTGCGGCTGAATTGGCCGGAGAACCAAAGACCGCGACCCGGCCTGCATCCGGAACCACTCGGCCAACAATGCTGCGGATCAGCGTGCTCTTGCCCGCACCGTTTGGCCCGAGCAACCCCAGGCATTCGCCACTGCGCAATTCGAGCGTGACGCCATCGACGGCAGTCACCTGACCGAAGCGCTTGACCAGCGCCTCAATCCGCAGAGGCAGCGACGAGGATGGAATCGGACCGGCTGGCGCAGACACCACGCAATCTCCTGAGTTTCGCGACCCACACCATATTACTCGTACGCTGCAGGGCTGGTGTTGAGATCCAGTGCGATCCGGTTGTGCTCCGCTCGGTTACGCTTCGGGAGTCGATTGGGGGCAGATCCACCAAACTCCAGGATCACAGGTCATTTGGAAGCGGCTTTTCGCTGAGTGACGGGTTCGCTGGCGGGGCACGAAATTTGCTTGTTGGATGTAACCCGGGCTCCACACCAACTTCCCGAATGGCCACCGATGAGCCCGCTATCGGGTTTCCGACCGCCGCCGGGCGAAACTGTAGAAGACGGGTATCCCAGCCAGAATGACCAGCACACCCAAGGCCGAATTCCGCAGATTATCGGTAAACGTGTAGTAGAGCAGAAACGCCGAGGCCAGCACAAACAAGGCAGGAACAGCGGGATACCCCCAGACTCGATAAGGCCTTGCCGCCTGGGGTTCGCGCCAGCGAAAGATGAACACCGTACTTCCGGCAATCATGTAGAACAGCCACTCGGCGAAAATGGCCAGCGAGAAGAGTTCCCGGAAACTCCCTCCGAGCAGCAGCAGAATGATCGAGAGAACCGCCTGCACAAGAATCGCGACCGAAGGTGTATGGAATCGAGGATGAACCTCGGCCAGGGCGGAGAAGAAGTAGCGGTCGCGAGCCACGGCAAAAGGCACACGCGCCCCGCTCATGATCGTGCCGTTGAGCGTGACCAGCATCGAAATCGCCATGGCGGCGGAAACGATACCGGCGCCGAAATGTCCCCAGACCAGGCCAATGGCATCGGACGCGGGTCGCGGCGAAGCGGCAATAGCAGTCGCGGGCAGCACAAACTGCACGGCTGCGTTGACCAGCATGTACAACGCGCCCACGGCTGCCACGCCAGCAACAAGCGCAATAGGAATGTTGCGCTCCGGTTGGCGAATTTCTCCCGCAACCATGTTGAGGTCGTTCCAGCCGTCGTACGCCCAAAGCGCTGCCACGAGCGCTGCCATGAAGCCCGCGATGCCGCCTTTGGCCCCGCCATAAGCGCCTGCGAAGTGGCTCCAGCTTCCCGAGGCGTAGCTGAATCCGACGAGCACAATTCCGAGAATGATGGCAACTTTCAAGACGGTGAACACTAGCTGGAACTCGCCGGCTTTCTTGATTCCCAGGTAGTTGAGAAGCGAAATCAGAACTGTGGCAGCGATGGCGAAGAGTTGGCCGTAACTAACCAGGAAGGGCCGGCTGATAACAGGATCGGAGAAAAATGCACACACAGGAAACGTACCCAGAATGCGGACCAAGCCTGTGGTGACAGTTGCAATCGAGGCGGGTTTAGCGATGAGGAACCAGGTCCAGGCGTAGAGGAACCCAGCCAGGGGGCCATAGGCATCGCGGACATACACGTACTCGCCGCCGGCCTGCGGCTTCATCGCACCCAGTTCGGCGTAGGTGAGCGCCCCGAAAAACGAAAGCAGCCCACCCACCAGCCACACCAGATAGACCAACTTGGCCGAGCCGACCGCCTGCATCATCTCAGCCGGGACCAGAAAGATGCCACTCCCGATGATCGTGCCTACCACCACGGCCGTGGCCTGACTTACGCCAAGATCGCGGGCGAGTTCAGGACGGAGTCTTAGACTTTGGGCGTCTGTCGGCATTCAGCGAGTGGAAAGTATAAGCGAAAACCCTTGACGCGCAGAGGTCGCGGAGGTGCACAGGGTCGGTGAGGTGCGCAGAGATCGCGAAAGAAAAGCACCCTCTGCGATCTCGGCGGCCGTTCTCCGCGCTCTCTGCGATTTACGGTTTTGCCTCTTCTCGCTGCACCAAAAAACTCGCTGCATAGCCCACGCCAAACGTCACCATGGTCCCAATCGCCACCCACCATGTCCACGGCACACGCGTCCCGAGCCAGAGATAGAGTTCTGTCGCGAAACCGAAGAACATACCACACATTGTGCCGGCCTGATTCGCTCGCCGGGTCAGCACGCCAAGAAGAAATACTCCCAACAATGCCCCGTATGCAACCGAAGCAATTTGCAGTCCGACCTCGACCACGCGGCCCACTCTATGAAGGGACAGCACGGCCAGCGCGAACAACACCAGTGCCCAGAGCAAGGTCGCCAGCCGGGAAAGCTGCACGCGGCGCCGTTCGTCCCCCTGCGGCTTGTGCTGAAGGTAAAAATCGATGATCGAGGTCGAAGACAGCGAGTTGAGCGCGGCGCTCAGGTTCGACATCGCTGCCGCCAAAATTGCCGCAATCAGCAGTCCGGAAACCCCATGCGGCATCTGGCTTACGATGAATGTCGGGTAGATTCGGTCCGCCCGTCCGAAGCTCGCGGAAGGCACATGGTAAAACGCAAACAGCATCACTCCAACCATCAGGAACAGAGCAAACTGAAATACGATGGCAATGCCGCTGGAGAGAAGAGCTGTAACCGATTGACGCTGGCTGCGCGCCGCCAGCAGCCGCTGCACGATGAGTTGATCGGTGCCATGGCTGGCGGTGGTCAGGAACGTTCCGCCCAGCAATCCCGCCCAGAATGTGTACGGTCTCCAGAAGTCCGGGGTGAAGTCGAAAACCCGTAGCTTGTCGGCAGCATCGGCCGCGCTGTGAATGGCTGCCCATCCTCCTGGAACCAGATGAAGGATGGTGAACAGCCCCACGACCGTTCCACCTACGTAGATGATAGTTTGCACGACGTCGGTCCAGATCACTGCTGCAAGGCCGCCCTCGAAGGTATAGATCAGCGTCAGTGCGGTGATGATTGCAATCGAAGCCATCTCGCCGGTGCCCAGAGCGATGGCCACAACAATCGAGACGGCATACACCCGCACACCTTCCGCCGCAGCTCGCGTCACCAGAAACAGGCCGGCCGTCAGGGATCGCAGCCTTCGGCCAAAGCGCCGCTCGATGAGTTCATACGCAGTGTAAAGATCGCCGCGAAAGTATTGGGGCAGCAGCACGAAGCTGATGATTACCCGCCCTACCAAGTATCCGAGCACAACTTGCAGGAATGTCAGATTTGTATCGTAGGCGAGGCCAGGAATGCTGATGATCGTGAGCGTACTGGTTTCAGCGGCCACAATGGACAGCGCAATCGCCCACCAGGGAATGTTGCGGTCGGCCAGGAAGTAGTCGCGCAGCGTGCGTTGACGTCTGCGGAAACGCAGGCCGAACAGTGTGATCCCCCCGAGATACAGCGCAATGATCGTGAGATCGAGCTTGTCGAGGCCCATGCCGCGTGTGGCGCGGGCGCCCTCGCCCGCGTCCCCAATGCTTCTCAAGACTATCGGGGTTGAGCACTGCTGGCTTGCAAATCCGTCGGAAGGTATCTACCTCGTAAGCCTGGAATCGCTAATCCGAATTTAATCTCTGTGGTAGAACTACCCCGTGGCCATCTTTCTTGGCATTGATGGAGGCGGCAGCAAGACCTCTTGCCTGATGGGCGACGAATCCTCTTTGCTTGGCAGTGGGATTGCGGCGGGCAGCAACCTAGTGCGCGTCGGCGAAGAGCAGGCCCGAGAAGCTTTTGCCGCGGCGATTCGCCAGGCGTCCGCCGTGGCCAATGTTACTGCCGCGCAGATCGAAAGAACGTGCGTGGGGGTTGCAGGCGCGGCGCGGCCTGAAGTCACCGAGGTCGTCCGCCGGATTCTGGGCACAATTGTTGCCGGCGAAGTTGAAGTCGTCGGTGACATGGTGATCACCTTGGAAGCAGCATTCGGCGCCGGTCCCGGCGTGGTTGTGATTGCTGGCACCGGGTCCATCGCCTATGGACGCAATTCCAAGGGTCAGACTGCGCGAGCCGGAGGCTGGGGATTCGCTATCTCGGATGAAGGCTCAGGGCACTGGATCGGGCGTTCCGCCGTGGCGGCGGCTTTGCGTGCTTACGACGAGGGTCAGAGCACGGGTCTGCTTGAAAGCCTAATGAAATCTTGGGGCGTGGAAACCCACGAGCAGATGATTCTAGTGGCTAATGCGTCGCCTCCGCCCGACTTCCCAGGCCTGATAAAGACAGTATTGTCCGCTGCCGACCTGGGCGATCCGACGGCGCGGACAATTCTGACCCAGGCGGGTGTTGAACTGGCGGCCTTAGCCAAAATCGTGATCTCACGTCTTTTCGCCGAAGCCGAGACCGTACCGGTAGCGATGTCTGGAGGGGTCTTCCGTAATTGTGCTCTCGTACGTCAGGTTTTCTACAATAGTTTGCACTCCGAGTATCCCGAGATTTCGCTGAGCGCGAACGTTATTGATCCTGTGAAGGGCGCTCTGGAGCTGGCGCGTAAAGGTCGGCGGACGTAGCGTCGGCCGCGCTTGGTCCAACACAATGTCTCCAGATGAATCTGCAGCCTCGCGCACCGCGACGGGCCCGGTCTCTGTTTCGGTCCCGCTCCAGGAAGCCATTTACAGCGCCTCCGCCGACGAGCTCAAAATCGCGGCTGCGAATCCAGGTCTGACTGGCGACCTCGCCTTGGCCTTGCTGAAGCGATCAGACCTTCCTCCCGAAGTTCTCGAGCAGCTCAGCAAGAACAGTTCCGTAACAAAAGGCCGCAAGGTGAAGCTGGCCATCGTAGGTCATCCGAAAACACCGCGCTACGTCTCCATGTCGCTGGTGCGCCAGTTGTTCACCTTCGACCTGATGCAGGTGGCGCTCACGCCGGCTGTCGCCGGTGACGTCAAGGTAGCGGCTGAAGAAGCGCTCATCCATCGCCTGGAAACAATTTCGCCGGGGGAAAGACTCTCGTTGGCGCGGCGGGCGTCAGGACGAGTCGCGGGGGCATTACTGCACGATCCCGAGCAGCGTGTGATTCATGCCGCGCTCGAAAACGCCAGACTCACGGAAGCATCCGTCATAAGGGCATTGATGAGTCAGAATGCGCGGGTGGTGTTTGTTCAAGCGGTCTGCCAGCATCCCAAATGGTCGCTGCGGCGCGAAATCCGCATCGCGCTGCTGCGAAATGAAAGCACGCCGGCGGCGGCGACTCTGGAGTTTGCGCTAGTACTTCCCGCCACTATGGTGCGCGAAATCCTGCAGAACTCCCGGTTGCCCTCGAATGTCAAAACCTGCCTCGTGGAGAAACTGGAACGAGCAAACCGGGAAAACCCTTAGCCACGATAGCGAAGCTAAGGCCTTGCCGCCGATACGCTCTGTTTCTCATCAGCAACCTTGGGATGCAGCAACTGGACCAGGGCTTGGCTCAACCGGGTGCGCACCGCATAACGCTCGTTGGCTCGCGTAATGTAGCGGACGTGCACCTCCACACCAGCCGTGGTTGGGCGGAGGTCGACGGCTGGCGCTGCAGAAACCGTGCGTGGGCGGTAGCGGTTGGTAACGCGCTGCCACTCCTCTTCGGCGGCGCGTGCGTTGGCTTCGGTTTCCTTGGCCACGATTTTCTGAATGGCATCAATGAGCGGGTAGGGATCCTGGTTCGCCGGCACTAACATCTGCAGTTCGTCCCACAGCCACTGCCCGCTGGTAGTGAAGTTGAAGAAATGACCCTCGATCGCATAACTGTTCACGAATGCCACCTTGCGGCCCGTGGGGTGGCCGGTCTCGGTCCAGTTGCCGGTTTCCAGCAACACGGTGCGCAGCAGGTTGATCTCGGTCACTTCACCCGCCACTCCGTTAATCTCCACCCAGTCGCCCACGCGCATCCCGTTCTTACCCATCAGGACGAACCAGCCGAAGAAGGCGACAATGAAATCCTTCAGCGCCACGGTGAGCCCCGCTCCAGCCAGGCCGACGATCGTAGACATCTGTTGGGGAGCACCGAGAATCACAAGCAGGATCAGCAGCACGCCCACCGCTTGTGCCGCGAAATGAATGACGGCACGAAGCGTATGCAGCCGGGTACGCTCCGAACCCGCCTCGGCGAGGTAATAGTCGATCGCACGGTCTGCCAGATACACCGCCAGCAAGATCAGCAGGATCCACATCACCGATTGGTTCAAGCCATGCAAGGCGGCCCGTTGTTGCGCCCGCACCAGGGCGATCCAGTTGCCATAACTGTTCTGCAAGTCCCGCTCGTCTTGAATGCGCTTATCCAGATCGGCCAGGTTTTTCTGATCCGCTGAACTAACATGCAAAGAATTGATGGTGGCTTTTGCGGTGCCATTCGATGGTTCTAGGCCGCCCGAAGAGCCGGAACTGGACAGCCCGGCGGCTGGCGTAATTGGCGCAGGCTTCCTGGTTTTTTCGTCGTTGACTTGCTTCTCTAAAGCGGCATGGGCCTGGCTGAGGGTGATGGCCGCCTGCACGGATTGGTCGCGCGCCTGCTGTAACTGGAATGCCTTGCCCCGCAAGGCGCGCCAAGCGGCGAATTGACTGAGCATGCTGCCCCCGGGTTGACTAACCGTCGGGGGTTGATTGACCGTCGGGCCATTGCCAGGCGCGGGCTTTTCGTCGCTCCCGTGCTCGGCAACCTGGTGCTCATCAAACTGGCGCTGGATGAGGCTTCCAGGATCGGCGCCCGATCGGACTAAGTCTTCCTTAGCATCGTTTAACTCATCCTGGTCCAGCTCCAGTTGCGCCTGAGCCACGTCAAGCTTTTCCTGCAGGCTATCCTGCCGAGCCCCGCTGGCAGTGGCCAACTGCTTCTTCAGCCCATCAACCGCATCTTGATCTGCTTTGACCTGGGCTTCGGACTGGCTGGCGTGCTCGTACAATGGGCGGTTCTCAGGCTTGGCCTGGGGAGGATGATTTTCCGCCTCGCGCAAAGCGTCGTGAAAGGCCAGGTCCACTTCATGATCGGACAGTTCCAATGCCTGGTCTGCGACTCGTTGTTCGTCCGAACCGGAAGCCAGCTTGGCCATGGCGCGAGCCGTCTGAAGCGGCTGTTCGTCCACCAGTTTGGCGTGGCTGCTCCCCACCGACGCCGGTGCCGACTGCAGCGATGGACCCAAATCCCTGGTGAGGACGGACACTACAACCGCACCCAAAACCAGCGCCAACAGCCCGCCCGTCATCAGCCACTGCCGAGATTTCATCCAAGGCTGCATTTCGCGACCGTAAATCGTGTCGCGTTATTATACGGCTCTCCGGGCGAACACCGCCGGTCGGACTCGGCGCAATCCGTGTCTCCGAACTTTCCTGGAGCAATACCAGAGTCGAAACAGCCTGCCTGGAAATGACAAGACTTTTACAATCCACTGACAACCAAGAGTTTGCCTAGTTCTAGCGTTGCTGCGTCGGCATGGGGCCTTCATTGGTGGCTCCGGATTCCTGACCAGGAGGACGTGCATGAAATCTAGTTGCTCGATGTCTACCATGCTGCTGTTACTAACTCTCGCGCTTCGACCGCTGGCATCTCCACAGAACGCTGGGACGAACCAGCCGCGAGGGCGCTTCCAAATACTCCACTCATTTCAAGGCGGGACGGACGGCTTGGATCCCGGCGCCGGACTGATTGCGGATGCGGCAGGGAATTTCTACAGCACCACGAGCGGCGGCGGCGGTGTTTGTGGCGGCGGTGGTTGCGGAACAGTGTTCAGGGTAGACCAGGCCGGCAACGAAACTGTTCTGTATGCCTTCACTGGCGGAACGGACGGGATCTATCCGAGCACTGGTTTGGTGCAAGACGCAAGTGGCGCCCTCTCCGGTACTGCCAGCGGTGGCGCTCACAATGCTGGAACCGTGTTCAAGCTGGATGCGTCGGGAAACTTCACCACGCTCTACGCGTTCACCGGCGGTGCGGACGGCGGCGGTCCCTCAGCTCTGATCCGCGACTCTGCAGGCACTCTCTATGGCACAACTTCCGTCGGTGGGGACCTTAGATGTCAGAGCTTGAACGCACCGGGCTGCGGAACCGTGTTCAAACTGGGAACGGACGGCCAGGAAACCGTGCTGTACACGTTCGTTGGCGGCTCCCATGGAGCAACTCCCCAAGCAAGCCTGGTCCGCGACGCTTCCGGCAATTTTTATGGCACAACTTACTACGGCGGCAATAACACTTGTTATGACGGCTACCAGCACGGCTGTGGCGTGCTGTTCAAAGTAAATGCGTCCGGCAAGGAGACTGTCTTGCGCCGTTTTAACGGCTCCGATGGCTCCAATCCGTTTGCTGGCGTATTCCGCGATACAAATGGCGACCTCTATGGAACTACATTTCTCGGCGGCAGTTCCAGCTTCGGAACCCTGTTCAAGTTGACGAGGACCGGCAAGCTGACCGTGCTGCACAGCTTTAGTGGGGGCGCGGATGGCGCATATCCCTATGCAGGCGTGATTCGGGATTCAGCCGGCAACCTCTACGGCGTAGCTGACGAAGGCGGCATCGGCGCTGGGACGGTGTTCAAAGTCGATACCGCGGGTAACCTGACCGTGTTGCATACGTTTACCGACAACGGGGGCGGGTCAAATCCGGTGGGCCAATTAGTGCGGGGTGATGCAGGGAACTTGTACGGCACTACTTTGTTGGGCGGCGCCGCTGGCGGCGGAATGGTGTTCAAGCTCGCGCCGTGACCGCGAGGCAACAAATGGAGGGGTTTGCTCACGACCGTCCAGACTCGATCACCCTGACAGGAGAAAAAATGAAATCCAGAAGACTGATGTGCGTTACGATACTGACTTTGTTTGCTGTCGTGCCAACCGCCCTGGCCAGCAGCAAATGGTACGTCGATGGAAAGCACGGTAATGACAACAACAACTGCAAGTCACGCGAGCACGCTTGCAAAACCATCTCGAATGCTCTTTCGCTTACCTTGCCGGGTGATCTCATCTTTGTCGCCCGCGCGACCTATCACGAGACTCTCTTCATCTACTTCAACTTGAAGATTATCGGTTCCGGTGCGAAGACAACCATTGTTGATGGTGGGGGCGTCAACAGCCAGGTCGTCGTCGTTGGCTCCGAACCCAAAGTCCCGGTCACGCTTTCAGGGATGACCTTCCGTAATGGGGCTGGGCAGGAAGACGGCGGCGGCGCCTACAGCTGCTTCGGCACCCTGACGGTCAGCGACAGCGTCATCACCGGGAATAGAATCACCAGCGGGCATGGCTCCTACGGCTACGGCGCCGGCATCTACAACTGTCCCAGCAGCACGCTGACCCTCATCAATACCACGATCAGCAACAATAGTGCGCTAATAGGTGGCGCCATCTGCAACGGGGGCACGCTGACGATCAAGGACAGCACCGTTAGCGGGAATGTGGCGCGCCAGCAAATGGGCGGCGCCATCGCCAACTACGGCACCCTGACCATCACTAACAGCACCTTCAGCGGGAATATCGCACGCCCCTCCATGCTCGGCAGCCTGGGCGGTGGCATCTTAAATGGGGGCTTATTCCAGTCGACGGGGACACTCGCGATCAACAACAGCACGCTCAGCGGAAATGTCGCACGCCGGGGGAAGGGCGGCGCCATCTTCAACGTCAAGGGAAGCAGCGTGGTGCTTCAGAACAGTATTGTCGCGAACAATAAGGGTGCAAACTGTGGCGGGGTTCTGACCTCCGACGGCTACAACCTGAGCAGCGACAACAGTTGCCATTTCGACGGTCCTGGTGATCTGAATGACACCGACCCCGAACTCGGCCGCTTGCGGAACAACGGCGGACCGACAAAGACTTTGGCGCTGCTTCCGGGAAGCCCGGCGATTGATTCGGGCAATCCGAGTGGCTGCACTGACGGCAACGGCCATCTGCTAAAGACCGATCAGCGCGGCAAGCCTCGTCCCGACAAGGAGGACACCGGCGGCTGCGACCGAGGAGCGTTTGAACGTCAGAAGGACTAGCCCGGACAAGCCAGGTCTCGCCAGAGCTACTTATGAGATGGCTTATACCTGCTCAAGACACTGATGTATTCGAACGCCCCGACTCATGGCGCCCAGTCTGCAACGAAGATATTTGTCTCATGCGGTGCTTTGGCGTTGCGATTCGAAGCCCACACCAACTTCTTGCCGTCTCGGCTGAACATCGGAAAGCCGTCGAAGCCGGGGCTGCAAGTGATTTGTTCCAAATTGCTGCCGTCGCTGTTGATGGCGTAGAGCTCGAAATTTCCCATACCCCCGGTGGACCCCTGATTGGAAGAAAAAATTATCCGCTTACCATGAAGAAAGAAGGCCGGGGCGAAACTGGCCGCGCCCAGGTGCGTGATTTGGCGCTTTCCTTTCCCATTGGCTTTCATAATCCAGAGTTCAAGCGAAGTTGGACGGATCAGGTTTTGCGCCAGCAGTTCTTTGTATTCGGCAATTTCCTTTGTCGAACTTGGGTGGTTGGCTCGATACACGATCCATTTTCGATCGGGCGAGAAGACCGGGCCGCCGTCGTAGCCGAGTTCTTGAGTAAGCTGCTTTACGTGTCTGCCGCCGGCGTCCATGGTGTAAATGTCCAGGTCGCCGTTGCGCGTCGAGGTAAAGACAATCTTCTTGCCGTCTTCTGAAATCGTAGCTTCGGCGTCGTAACCCGGAGAGTTTGTCAGCTGCATGAGTCCGGAGCCGTCCGGGTTGGCAGTGAAGATGTCGTATCCCGGATAGATCCCCCACACGTATCCTTTGGAGTAGTCCGGGCGGGGCGGGCAATGTTCGTCCGTCAGATAGGTCGAAGAGTAAAGGATGGTTTTCCCATTCGGATAGAAGAACCCACAAGTGGTGCGGCCTTTGCCGTTTGAAATCATGCGCACGTCGGAGCCGTCCACGTTCATGGTGAACTCCTGGTCGCATTGCAGATTGTCGCGCGTGGATTGAAAAATCAGCTTCCTGCCGTCGGCGGAAAAGTACGCTTCTGCATTCTGGCCGCCGAAGGTGAGCTGGCGCACGTTGCGCAGATGTTTTTCCTGGGGCGTAGCGAGGTCGGAAACGGCGGTGATCTGCGCCGCCACCGGTGTCAATGCGAGCCCGATGCACGTTGACAATAGGGAAAGAAGCGTTCGTCTCATGAGGCTGAGCGGCTAGTGTAGCAGAGCAAGGCATTCGCACCTCTCCTTGCGTGGCCGACGCTCGAATCTTAACCACTACAATCGGGACTGCAACGTTCGCGGAGGTTCAGGATAGAATCAGCGGGATATTTCTTAGAGAGGAATCTATGAAGCGGTTCGTATCTGGCGTCGCCTTCACACTGCTCGTCATGATGGTTGCCTTTCCCAACCTGCGCGTCTCCGCGTCCCCCGCCAGCACCAACGCCGAGACGCTTCGCCGCCTTGAAGCCGAGTTCATGAAAGCGGCTGCAGAGCACGGCTCGCAAGGCTACATGTCCTATTACGCTGGCGACGCGGTTGAACTCCCGAATGGCGCAAACGCGTTGTCGGGGAAAGACACCATCGCCAAGACCATGGGGTTTCTGGATCAGAAAGACAACCACCTGACCTGGACCCCGGTTTATGCCGACATGGCTGCATCGGGGGACCTGGGTTACACCTACGGCACTTACGTTTTCACCTCGAAAGATAAGAATGGGAATCCGGTCGAGGAGCACGGCAAATACACCAGCATCTGGAAGAAGCAAAACGACGGAAGCTGGAAAGTGGTGCTGGATATGGGCAATTCCTCACCGGGGCAGAAAGAACAGTAAAGAGCTGGCGAGGTCAGTTGCTTTTGGGGTCATTTCGCCGGATTTAGCTTTTGGCGCAGGGTCTCCACGATCAGCCCGACCAATGCATACGTGGCAGCATTCGCAAGAAGAACCCAATAGAAACGAACGCCGAAATGGAGGTAGAGACTAACAAGCGCGATTGGTTGCGTGAAACGGGAGAGAGTGTACACAAGCGGTTCGGCTGAAGTTAGCGGAATTCCCCTTACGAAGAGATAAAGCGCCCAGCAGCCTGCAACGACTAACCCCACACTCGCCCATGTAGCAATTCGGCATTTCATGGTGCCGCCCCTTCCCTGCCCCAATCGTCTCACGAATTCCGCCAAACTCCAAGCGTGGCATGCCATTCGGGCTTCCATCGCGGTTGGGAAGATGCCGCCTCGGTTGTGGTCTACTTCCGGAAGTGTTCCAGAATCGCTTCGGCTTGCATTCGCGTAACCACTGCCGAAAGTGCTGCCGAATCGGCCTGCTTCACCGCCTGCACGCTGCCGAAGTGCTCCAGCAACCGTCGCGTAGTGCGCTCGCCAACGCCTGGGATCTCCAGCAACTCGGTGGAACGATCGCGCATCTGGCGGCGCTTGCGATGGAAGGTCACAGCGAAACGATGAGCTTCATCACGAATGAGTTGAACCAGGTGCAGCACCGGGGAATGGTGATCGAGAACGATGGGTTCATCCTCCTGCCCGTAGACATAAATAATCTCTTCTCGCTTGGCGATGGCAGCCAGAGGCTGGTTGATGATCTCCAGCGAGACCAGCGCTTCAGCGGCGGCATGCAACTGGCCTAACCCACCGTCAATCAGAATCAGGCTGGGCAGCTTCTTCTTTTCTTCCTGCAGTCGTTTATAACGCCGCGCGACCACCTCGCGCATGGAGGCGAAGTCGTCTACGCCATCTACGCTGCGGATGATGAATTTGCGGTAGTCGGATTTCTTCATGCGGCCGTCTTCCCAGACCACCATCGAGGCAACGGTCTCGGCACCCTGAATGTGGGAAATATCAAAGCACTCGATGCGGCGCGGCGGTTCCGGCAGACCGAGTGCGTCTTGTAGCGCCTCCTGAATCGCCTTAGTATTCGGCTTCATTACCCGGAAGCGCTGGTCGTAAGACTGCTTGGCGTTGTTCCCGGCGAGATCGATCAGCGAACGTTTCTCCCCGCGCTGCGGCACAAGAATGTGAACTCGTGTGGCGCGGGCGCCCTCGCCCGCGACCTGTTCGGAAAGCAAATCTTCGAGCGCCTCTCGATCTTCAAAATCCACTGGAACATAAATATTGCGTGGAACATAAATCTGGCCGATATAAAGCTGTTTCAGCAGGGCCGAGAAGAAGTCGCCGGGCTGGAAGGAACCCTCTGTAGCAACGTTGCTTGCAACGTCCCCGCTTGCAACGTCTTCTGACCGCGAGACGTAGCCAGCTACGTCTCTACCAACGGGATGAATCGGGCGGACGGGGGTGTCCGCCCCTACGTGTGTTGTTTCCAGTTCTGGCAGATCCTCCCAGAAAAATTCCCTCCGATCCAGCACCCGCCCGCCGCGCATGTGAAACAGGTTTACCGCCAGCATGCCATTTTCGTAATGGTAGCCAAACACGTCGGCATCATCGCCTTCGACCGCGGCAATGCGCTGCTTTTCCTGCAACTGCTCGACCGTCGAAATCAGGTCCCGGTACTTGGCTGCACGCTCATACTCCTCAGCCTCAGCGGCCTTTGCCATGCGGTCGCGCAGCGAGCGAGACAGATCAGTAGGCCGACCGTCGAGGAATAGCTTCACGTCACGCACGGCTTCCTGGTAAGCCTCGTGCGTAGTCAAGCCTTCCACGCAGGGTCCGAGGCAGCGCCCGATGTAATACTGCAGGCACGGGCGCGGGTGAAAGTGGCTGAGATCAACCTTGCAGGATGGGATCAGAAAATGGCGATGAATGAGATCCACGAGGCGGTACGCCAGATTCGCCGGAAAATACGGTCCGTAGTATGCGCTGCCATCTTTTCTCAAGCGGCGCGTCACATAAACGCGCGGAAAGCGCTCGCCCAGGGTCAGTTTCACGTAAGGATAAGTCTTGTCGTCACGTAGCAGAATGTTGAAGCGCGGCTGCTTCTGCTTGATGAGGTGATTCTCCAGCGCCAGCGCTTCTTTGTTGTTGGCCACGACGATGTAATCAACGTCGACCGCCTCCCGCATCAACGTGCCAGTTTTGGCGTCTTCGATGCGGCCTTCGTGGAAGTAGGAACCGACCCGGCTGCGCAGGTTGTTGGCCTTGCCGACGTAGATGATTTCGCCCTCGGCGTTCTTGTAGAGATACACGCCGGCGGAGGTGGGCAGGGTGCGGATTTTGGCGTGGAGATCCATAAAAAACGCTAGATAGAATCCCGCTTTCAACTATTCTATTGCAGGAAACAAGCTGAAGTAGTCTCATCTGACAAATCTGACATTCGTCGCCGCGGCGAGAGTTGTATAATCCTCATGCGATCTGGCTCGGACCAGTCACGAACATCAAATGGAATACTCCAGCAACAGATCACTGCAATTTACCCGCATTCAGCTCGAGAACTGGCGAAACTTTGGCAAGATTGGCGTCGAATTGCAGCGGCGGGTTTTCGTGGTTGGGCCAAACGCCTCCGGCAAATCTAATTTCCTCGATGTTTTTAGGTTCCTTCACGATATCGTCTCGGTTGGAAGGGGTTTTGAACAGGCTGTGCAATCCCGCGGCGGGGTCTCAAGTTTGCGTTCCCTAGTAGCGCGTCGGTACTCAGACATCAGTATCCAAGTGAGCATCGGGGTTGAAGAACGACCGACGATTTGGGAGTACGAACTGAGATTCAATCAGGATAATTTGCAGCGCCCCCAAATAAGATATGAGAGAGTGCTCTTCGACGGTACTGAACTTGTCCAGCGGCCAAACGAATCGGACCAGTCCGATCCCGAGCGACTAACGCAAACGTATCTTCAGCAGGTCAACGTTAACAAGGAATTCCGGCAAGTAGCGGAGTTCTTTGCTGACGTTCGGTACCTACACATCGTTCCGCAGTTAGTGCGGGAGCCTGATCGCTCGGTTGGCCATAAAGATGATCCTTACGGAGGCGATTTCTTAGAGCAGATAGCGCGAACGCCGGAGAGGACACAGGTCTCCCGTCTGAGCCGTATTCAGGATGCTCTCAAAGTCGCAGTGCCACAACTTGAGGCTCTCGAATTGAAGCGTGACGAGGTTCGCGGGACGCCCCACCTGCGGGGAAAGTACCAACATTGGCGTCCGCAGGGTGCCTGGCAAAACGAAGATCAATTCTCCGACGGGACACTGAGGCTCCTCGGGCTTCTCTGGGCTACCCTCGACGGGAACGGGCCGCTTCTTCTCGAAGAACCTGAGTTGTCGCTGCATCCCGAAGTGATTCGATACGTTCCTCAAATGTTCGCCAGAATCCAGCGGCGCTTCGGACGCCAGATAATCGCGACTACGCATTCTCCTGACCTACTAAGAGAGGGAGTGGGCATGAATGAAGTAATTCTGCTTGAGCCGAGCAGCGAGGGAACCTCTGCGAAGGCCGCAGGAGAATTCGACGAGATTAGGGAATTGTTGGACGGCGGCGTCAACCTCGCGGAGATCGTCATGCCTAGGACCCGCCCAGCCCACACCGAACAGCTAAGCTTCTTTGGCGATGAAGGGTAATGACGAACGGCCTGCTCTTGACCGCCGCTGTAGAAGGGATCGTCGACGAAGCGATCTTACGAAGACTTTGCCGATACGTGGGAACCGGGCTGGCGACCGTGTACGGCAAGACTGGTAAACACTATGTGTTGCGGCGGCTCGCAGGGTACAATCACTCGGCCAAGTTCCGTCACTGGGTCGTCCTAGTTGATCTCGACCGGGACGGTGAGTGTGCTCCCGAGGTCATTCCGGCCTGGCTGCCGACCCCGTCCAAGCTGATGTGCCTACGCGTAGCTGTGAGAGAGGTGGAAGCTTGGATTCTCGCTGATCCAGAACGGGTCGCAAACTATTTTGGCGTGGTTCACTCGGAGATACCGGTCGATCCCGAGCGTATTCTCGACCCTAAGCAGACGATGGTTAATCTGGGGCGCCATTCTCGCAGGCGCGAAATTCGTGACGATTTAGTCCCCCGAACAGGAAGCGGACAGATCGTGGGGCCGGCGTATGCATCCCGAATAATCGCGTTTGTTCAGAACGAGGGCGCTGGATGGCGACCGGATGTGGCCGCAAACAACTCCGATAGCCTGAAGGGATGCCTCGAAGCGATTTCGAGACTATCGCGAATGCCCTACCCCGAATCCGCCGTATAAAATTTCCCCAGTTCATATCGCTTTGATCTACTCCAATAACCCGTTTGGCGGTCGCCGATCAACCTCTATCCTCCGTCGTGACAATCAGTTAGCGCCCTCCCTGCTGGCTATCACAGTTGGCAGCCCTCGTGCTCAGGTACAATGCGGATCGAATACAGTTTTGACCCGGAATTCGCAGTCATGAACGCTTGAATTTTGCAACACCCGTTGCACTGCACCCAGGTTCGTACCCAGGATTTCTTAAGATGAACAGAGAGGAAGGAGCCCTCCAAAGATGAATCGCACTTCGTTAACCGTTTTACTGGCAATCGGCATCGCGGCCTCGGTTGGCTGCGCCAGTAAGAATTACGTACGCCAACAGACGACCCCGCTGATCAACAAGACCAACGAACTCGACGACCTGACCGCGCAGAACACCAAGTCCATTAAGGACGTGGATGCGCGGGCGCAGGCCGGTATCCAGCAGGTACAGGCCAAAGCGGCTGAAGTGGACCAGAAGGCGCAAACCGCCGGTCAACAGGCTGACCAGGCTCAAACCTCGGCCAACAACGCTGTCCATCGTGTGGATTCGCTGCAAAACGCCGTGGCCAACCTGGACAACTATCACGTGGTGACGGAAACGTCGGTGCACTTCGGCTTCGACAAAGACAGTCTGACCAAAGACGCCAGAGCCGCGCTGGATCAACTGGCCACGGATGTGCCCAATACCAAGGGTTACATTATTGCCTTGGAAGGCGGTACGGATTCGGTCGGCAGCTCCGATTACAACTACGGCTTGAGCCAGCGCCGTGCGGACGCCGTGATTCAGTATCTGGCCTCCGAACACAACATTCCAGCATACAAAATCTATTTGATCGGCTTGGGCAAGGATAAGCCGGTCGAGTCGAACAACACCCGCGAGGGCCGGGCTAAGAATCGCCGCGTGGATGTGCGGCTGATGACGAATACGGTAGGAAACACCACTCCGGCGTCGATGACGACACCCGCGCCGTCCGGGCCTTCGATGTAACTCAAGTTTACCCTCCTCCCCGGAGGACTTCGCCAACACAGGCCGCTCCAATCCCCCTGGAGTGGCCTGATTTTTTCTTCGCTGAGCCTTCAACCACACGAATATGCCCTGCCAGCTACGGGATGATCTCGAACACCACCCCGACGCTGTGGCCCGGGCCGCCCAACTCGGTCGTTCCGTACAGGCTGCCGTGCTCGTCGAAGATAACCGCCGTGGCGGGAACAGCGCCATCGCTGCCCGTGAAATTGTGTACCACGCTGTATTTCCATTTCCCCTTGGCGCCCGGCGTCATCTTGAAAACCACCCCGCAGCCGCCCGCACACTGCTTCCCCGTTCCACCCTGCGCCGTCTCCCAGAGATTGCCCTGCTTGTCGAAGGTCAACGTGTTTGCGCTGCACCCGTCTGTCAGGTTCGTGAAGTCGTAGAGTATGGTTTCGTCCCAGGCGGTTCCCTCCGCCTTGCGGCTCAGCTTGAAGATCACGCCGCAATCGATGCTGCCGCCCTGGTAAGTCGCGCCGTAAACATTTCCCGATTTGTCCAAAACCACTCCGTCGTATAACTTGGCCCCGTCGGTTTTGGTGGCCGGAAAGGAATGCAGGACGGTCTCCTTCCACGAGCCATTTTTCTGGGGCTTCAATTCATAGACCACACCACATCCCGTGTTGCCGCAGTAGGGCGAATCGCCGCCGTAAAGCGTTGTGCCGTACAGAACGCCCCCAGAGCCCCAAGTCACTCCGGCGAATGGACCCCAGCCGTCGAGACACAGCCCCTTCTGGTCTTGGCGGGAGCAGAAACTGTAGAGCCACTTGTCCTTCCAGCCTTGGTCGCGCAGCAGTTCGCTGATGGCCCCTTGGCCGTACTTGCCGTGCCCCAGTGGGGCGTAGAGATTGCCCGGATGATCGAGGAGCACGTTAGCCGCGCCCCCGCCGCCGTTATGGAGGACGATGAGGCTCCAGCCCTTGGATCCGGGCTTTAATTCGAAGACATCGTTTTTTGCCTCCCCGTACAGATTGCCCGCAATGTCAAAGGTAAGGCCAGCCTCAGGAAGGCAGCTTTCCACTTTGCAATTGAAGCTGTGGAGTATTGTCTCGCTCCAGCGGCCGCCCGGGTGAGGTGTCAGTTCGAAGGCCGTCCCGTAATTGTATTCGCCGCCGCCCCTCGTCGTTCCGTACAAGTGTCCTTTCGCGTCAAGGGTCAAGCGGTCGTACAGGCCCACTCCGTCGTGCTTGGTCGGATCGGAACCGATCGGATCAAAACCGTGCACGACCTTGAACTTCGGGGCCGCCTCAGCAGTGCTCATCAGAGCCCAGGCCACGAGCGTAAAAAGCAGTAACTCCGCGCTCCCGCGCCTATTTGCCATCACTCGACACCTCCAGAATCACTTCTAGTTAGGCGCTGGCGGCGGGCGGCCAGACCAGCGCCCGCAGTTTTGCACATTAAAACCTCAGTAATCAGCATCCGGCCCGCTCGGGGATTGGGTAGGATTGACTGTAAAGTAGGCGTGGGGTTCTCTTGGACGACGATAATGATGTGCTTGAAGGTTCCGGGTTGAATTTGGGCGACGGCGAAGACCGCCGCAAGCGTAATCAGAAGCAATAGGGCTTTTGCTGCGAGTTTCATGGGAGGACCTGCTTCAGCTCAAATAGAATTTTCGGACGGTTCCTACCGGGGTCTGGCTGTGATTCGGGGAGAAATCCTAGAGTCGCAGTCATAGAAATTATCCTGCAAGAATCTTGCTTGTCAACAAGATTTTGGAGTGTTGCACGGGAGTTTGATCTGACCGTAAGGATGTCTCAGTCCTGGACAAAGAGGCGTCCCGGACATGTCGCGCTCGAACGCGATAAAATCTTGTGTATGCGCTATCTGATCGCTGTTGCGCTCCTGCTTTTCTGTCTCGGCGGGTCGGGGATTGCCCAGCAACAGTCGCCGCCGGACCAAGGGCCGGGGCCGAGCCAGTCGCCCCCGCGATCAGATACCGATAAAGACCAGGGTACCGAGGCCGACGCACGCCAGAGTTCCAGCCGCGATACCCGGATCGACCTGAGTCCGCCCAAGGACGATGCCAAGAATCATCCCCAGAGCGGAACGGCGATCTCAGAGCCAGCGCCTGAAACCTCGAGCGAAGTGCAGGAGTTTCATCCCTGGAACCCGTACCGAGCCGCAAAAGATGATGAAGTCGGCGATTTTTACTTGAAGCGCAAGAACTATCGCGCGGCGCTGGCCCGCTATAAGGATGCTTTGGTGTGGAAAGACAATGACGCGGTCGCCAACTTCCGCATGGCCCAGTGCTACGAGAAGCTGGATCAGCCTGACGAAGCCATAATCCATTATCAGGAATACTTGAAGATCCTGCAGGACGGGCCGTTCTCCAAGGAGGCACGGAAGGCACTCGAGAGATTGAAGGCGGCGGGAGCCAAGAGCGAAGTAGGCCAATCGAACCGGTAAATCGGTTTTGCGTCGGACGGCGTCGCTGGGCGGACGAGGGCGTCCGCCCCTACGAGATCAATCGACGCTGTAGACTACTTTTCCACCCGAATGAACTCTCCGGTAGTACCGTCCACGTCCACGATCAGTTTGGCCGCGTCGCGGCTGGTTCCATAGATCACATGCCAGATGAGTTTGGAAGTGGCCCGGCTCCAATCCAGCATATAAAGAACCGGCGTGTCCGGTGCTTTCTCCAGCACTTTGTCGCCACCGTGCTTCTGCGCGACCTCGAAGGCCTGGTCGGAGTCCACCTTCAGGAATTGAATGTCGAAGACCTGGGTGGACGAGTTGTTAGGATTGTAGTTGTCCTCGTTGCCGGGCGAGATTCCGCGGGAGGGAGCGTCCGCTGCGTCGGTCCCTGACCATACATAGGGTTTTGCTCCCCGTCCCACTGGTGAGGCGAAATAGGCGCGCCACACGCCCGCCTTGCCATCTTTGCCATTCGAGTCGGCGGTGATTTGCGATTCCAGCCGGAACGGTTGCGCGTCGCGCGCCCAGCCGCGAGCCGCGATGTACGTCTTCTGAAAGGCGACCCGCCCAGTCTGAAACTCGGGAGGTTTGGGCTGTGGTTTCTCGGTTTGTGCCGGCTTCGGCTCCGACGAGCAGCCCGCCAGAAATACCAGCGCCAGCAGAGCCATGAGCAGTTTTTTCATAGCACCTTTCATTCCGAGGCGTGAAATTTTGTAACTGTCCGGGGTCGGGGTTCATTCTATTACATGCAGTGGGGGACTTTTGACTTGGACTGGTATCTGAGAAGGTTACAGGAAGCAGTCGCATCGGCCGTCCGCGGTATGATCGCGCGGAAGAACTTGCCCGCCACCCCGATGGTAGGGCGGAGGGGCGGCTCCGGCCTAATGCAGCGTCGGTAGCGTGTTCCAAGCGCCGGACGTGCGCCTCCATGGTCGGAGTTCCAGTGTTATACTCATCCTGATTTGAGGATTCCCGCTCGCAACCCCAATGCGAGTTCCTCGAAAAAGGCGGTCTCCCATGCGACCGAAACGGTGGTTTCTCGCTTTGATCCGGGCTGTGGTGGTGGTTGTGCTGACTCTGGTTCTGGCGCCCGGTGCTTCCGCTAAGCCCAAGTTCAAGGTGCTGCAACGAGTCGCCGGGGGGTTATCGGGAGGGCTTGTCTTTGACACAAAGGGAAACCTGTACGGCGCGACCTGCGCCGGAGGCGTTGGGGCAAACGGAACGATCTTTAAGCTGTCGCGGTCGAAAAACTGGGCGCAGACAACGCTGCATGTATTCGGCGGCGGCAGCGATGGCTATTGTCCGAATGGCGGGCTAATTTTCGACCCGCAGGGAAATCTTTATGGGACGACTGCCCTGGGCGGCCTGTATCGCGGGGGTGAAGTCTTTGAGTTGATCCCCGGCAAAGCTCCTGTCGCCGCTTGGACTTTCGGTGCGCCTTATTCGTTCTGTGAACAGTATGGCTGTCCGGACGGGGCCGCCCCGAATGCTGGAGTTGTGTTGGACGCTCAGGGCAATCTTTTCGGGACGGCGACAGGCGGCGGCTCTAACGGCGGTGGGGTGGTTTTTGAGCTGTCGCCGGGGAGCGGCGAATGGACATACACGGTATTGCACGACTTCGGACCTGAAAACAGCTACGGCGATGGGTACCTTCCCACGGATGCCTTGACCTTCGACGATTTTGGCAACCTCTATGGTACTACAGGAGGAGGGGGCAGATACGACCTTGGCACCGTGTTCAGGCTGCACAACGGCGGCAACTGGAAGGAGAGTCTGCTGTACAGCTTTTGCGAGCCCGGGTTCCCCTGCGAAGACGGCGCAGGACCAACCGCCTCGGTTATCTTCAACGAATCAGGCAACCTCTATGGCATCACTCCCGGCGGCGGTGAAAACCGGTGTGGCGAAGCTAATTGTGGAGTGGTTTTCACACTCGCACGGAAGCGGGGCGGTGGTTGGAGAGAAACTGTCTTGCACAGCTTCAAACTTGGGGCCACGGGTTATTATCCAAGCAATGACGGCAGGCTCGCCCTCAACGAATCTGGCATTCTCTACGGCACAACGACCCTTGGAGGGCTGAACGACTGTGGCGGCGGCTGTGGCGTGATCTATGAACTCAGGCCCGAGAGCTACGGAAAATGGCGATACGCCGTTCTTCATGAGTTTAATGCTGCGGACGGGGGTTACCCTGACGGTGGCGTGATTCTCGATAAAAAGGGCAACCTTTACGGGAACGCCGACACCGTAGTGTTCGAACTCACGCCGTGACGAGTCGGGCACGTATTTAAGCGGCAAAACTGCCGCGACGGATGATCCGCCACCCGCCGCGGCATACATCACCAACAAACCCTACTCTGAATCCGGATTCTCAGGGGAACCTATATACCCGATGAAGCAGGCGGCGTTGCAGGCGTTCGACACGCCGCATTTACTTTGGTTGCACACGCTGGAGTCATAGTACAGGTTAATGGTACTGAAAGTTCGCTGTTGGGTGTAGTCAAAGAAATCCGAAAGGTCGGAACTCGGCTGCTTGGCAGCGAAGTAGTCGGCTTAGTGGTAAAAGGTATCTATGTCATTCGAGAGGCCGTAAGTGTCCTCGATGAACGCCAGGATGCTGCCGAAGTCGTAGTTGTCCGCTCGAAATGTGGTTGATCCGCCCCAAGGCGGTGTCCTGCCTTACGTAGGATGAAACGACCAGTAGCGGCACTCGGAACCCATATACATATTGCTGACCGTTGCCACTGCCTTGGTAGTACCCGAAGCTTCCGTGCCCGGCGACAGCGATGGGGTTGACGTGGTCATACCAGCCGCCCCAATCATCCCAGGTAATCAGAATCGCAGTGTTTGTCCAATTCGGTTGCAATCCCGTACAGGCTCCCTGGGCCGATGTCCTCCCTATGAGGTTCACGATGTTCGCTACCCAGTCCGGTCCTAGGCCGACGTTAGCGCCGCTCCCTGCGTGGTCAGACCACCGCGCATCTGGGACCACCCAGATTACGCCGCCCGTCCAGCTCGAACCGAAATTGCAGTTCTGGAGATCGGACATGAAGGGCGCGAGGTGATTCGTTGATTCTAAGAACGGTCCCACGTCATTGTTCCAATCATTGTTCTGCCCAGTGCCCGTGCCACACCCTACGTTATCCACGTCGTCATTGCAAATGTGGCTGATGGCGTTCGGCGCGGTCCAGATCCCATTGGGTAAACCGCTATAGTATCTCCATGGAATCGGGGCAGGATTTCCGTGGTTATCTAGGTGGTTGTCCAGCAAATCGGTGAGGGTGGGATGTTCGTAGCATGGAGCGGAAACCAGGGGCGGTGCCGACTCCACGCCATCGGGACTAATTAATACCTCAGTAGATGTGGTATCTGTTGCGGCGCAGCCTGCTTGGTCATTGCCTTTGCTCGGATTCTCCGAGGCGAACCAAGTGTAGTACGGAGTGTCTTCGTTGGGCGCCGATGTCCCTGATAGCAGAAATTGGTGTGCTGGGAAGCTCGGACCCTGATTCGTTTGAAACATGAAATTCGCCCAGCCATACTGGTTGGCAAGATCGAGGTACGGCTGGATGATCCCGAACTGATTGCTTGCGAGAAGATTTGGCACCCAGGAGTACTGTCTGCAGTCCGTTTCATTTCCGCCATTCGCGGGACACGTGTACGTAGAGTTGCAATTGCTGCCCACCACGGTGATGCCGCAGGCTCCATCCATACTTCCACCGTGATACATGGATTCCCAGTCTGCATGGAAATGCTGAGGGTCAGCGCAGCTGTTAAGCGGACGCGCCTGCAGCGGGATAGATTGCGAGCCGTAGCAGGTTCCGCTGCTGGCGATGTTGTATTTTGTGCCATCTGTCGTGCTGCAGCCGATGCCCCCTGGCAAGGAACATATTGCCTGGAACAAGTTGTCCGGCGTGCGATTCTCCTGCACGATGACGATTACGTTCTTGATGTATTGGTTCTGGGCGAACGCGAGCGTTGCTCCGAGTACAGCGAGCAGATAGAAACCAACGATATATTTCAAGGCGGTTTTCATCTTATCCTCCTCGGATGTTGCTTGTTCGTGCGACAGCGCATGATCGCTACCGAACGAAGCTCAGCCAAAATCAAAACCGCTGTTTGGTTGCCTCGGATTTCCTGGCAAGTGACTCAACGGTAGGGATGAGGGGATGTGGTTCTTGTTCGGGGATCTGGATCGAGGAAATGTCGCGCCACATAACATCACCCCAAAGGATTTGTGACAGGGGCCCAAGCTCGATAAGGAGCGTCACTTCTTTTTACGGTCTCGGCAAGCAGATCGCAGTGAACGCGATCACCCGATGAAGTGAGCGACTGCCCTAATTCCAAGATTCAGACTGCTGTCGCGTCGGGATGCGATGCGGTGTCCAAAACCTGGAATAACGGGAGCCTGCCTGTAAGGAAAAAGGCGAGAAATTGCACGCTGCCCTGCTCAGAAACGGCAAAGCCCCCTAACTTGTCGAGGGCTTGCCTTCATACGGCAACGGTTCACTGCTTGTCTTACTCGGACGGCGGTTGCTCCGCGGACTCCCGCACGGAATTCGGCACACCGGATTTGCGAGCTTCTTCCTGCAGATCTTCGAGCTGATGTTTAGCTTCGTCCAGGGTTTTCTGCTTCTCCGCGATCTTGTCTTTGTAGTCTTTGTCTTCCTTATCCCATGAGGTCTCATTGCGCATGCGGTTGCCGACGTCGGCGTACATGGCTGCGGCGCGCAGGCGGTACTCGCGCTGGGTCACATCCAGTTCGCGCGCCAGCAGGTCTACTTGTTCCTTCTGCGTGGCAATCTTTTCCTTCCATTCCTCATACACTCTTTGCCGGTCTTCCGCCGACTGGCCAGGCGTGACTTGCGGCGGCAGCTTCTTCCCTGCCTCCTGCCCGGCGTTGGCCGCCTGCGAGTTATCCGCACTTTGCGGGGCGGCGGCCTGACTAGCGTCAGACCCGCTACCCACGACGCTGACCTTGTCGTCAGTGGGCAGATTGTCATTGTCAAACTGCTTGGCGGTTGGCGCCTTTTTGTCCTTGCGGGCGGCGCGGGCATAGTCACCCAAAGGCTGCTCCTGGGCGCCAGAGCCGGAACTGCTCGTGACTTGGCTGGGCGGCAGTTGCCCGCCCGAGGTTTGAGCGATCGAAGCCGAAACCATCATGCTGACCAGAATCATTCCTGCGAACCAGACATAGGCGATGCGTTTCATAGTTACTCCATCCTTAAAGTATCGTCGCCGCTCCCCTAGACGCAGCGGACATTATTCCAATCAAGTTCCAGCCGCGGCGCTCTTCGCTTTTGCCCCGGCAAGAAACCCGCCAATACTATGGTCCAACTGGGCCGCTTCGGAGGCGATGTCAGCGGCCAGTTGCCGCGCCAGGTCGGGATCGCGGTTTGCCGCCAGTTGCTGGGCGTAGCCTGAAATAGTGGTCAGCGAGTTGCGCAGCGCCAGAGCCATCTCGGCCGACATCTCTCCGCGCAGTTCCTGCTGTTTCTGAATCTGCGCGATTTCGCTCCGATCGTTGATCAGGCAAGCGGCGCCCAGGATCTCGCCCGACGGGGCGAACACCGGAGTGATGGTGATTTCCAGCAGGCGTTCTTCACCCGCCGGAGTCAGGTACCGCGCCTGGACGCTTCGTGACGGTGTCAGCTCCCGCAAACTGGACTGCACCGCAGCCGCCAGCCTCTCTGGCGAACCGGCGGAGAAAATCACGGCCGCGTCGCGAAAGGCCTCATCCACACTCAGTCCGACCGGCGAAGCAAAGCCCAGTATGTTCTTGGCCGCCGTGTTGGCTTTGCGGATCAGCCCATTCGGAGTCAGGAACAACACGCCACTCGACAGGTTGGAAAGCACGGCTGCGCTGATGTTCTCCGAAGTCTTGGCCCGTCGCCGTTCTACCTGCTGCACACTCATCAACTCGTGTTTCTGCTGCTTAAGCTGCTGGATCACGGCGTTGTAGGTGTGCATCGGGAACTGGTCGAGCGGCGGAGTCGTCTCCATAAAGAAATCTTCTTCCATCAGGTTGCGGCGCATACGGCGCACCATCAGGATAGCCACCACGCACGCCACGGCTGAGATCAGCACCGTGAGCGCGGTGTGAAACACGATGGGGTGGCTCAATACCTTCAGAGCAACCTCCAATACCAACGTAGAAACCGGTTGCCAAAGAAGAAAGCAAACATCGCCATGCTGCCCAGGAAGACACCGAAGGGCATGGGCAACCGCCGCAGCGCGATCGAGGCCGATGCCCAGGCGTGGCGCCGCGCCTCCCGCGCCGATTCGTGGTGGCGACTGATGCGGCGACGCGTGCGCTTGATCCAGACCACCAACAGCGTCCACAGCCCCACCAGCGACCCCACCAGCGAAGCAGTGAACACGGTGAAAATCGTCAACTTGATCCCGAGGAATGCGCCCACCATCGCCATCAGCTTGACGTCACCGAACCCCATGCCGCGCACGCCCCGGGTGCGCAGATAAATCGCTCCCGCGCCATAGATGAACGAAGCCCCCACCGCCGCTCCCACCAGCGCCTGCAAGAACGACAGCCAGTGCCACGACGCATGCATCACCGGCAGATAAACCAGGCCGAGCACCATCTGTGAAAGCAGGTCGTCCACCGGAACGAACAGGCTGAACAGCAGTCCCAGCGCCAGCCCAGTGAGTGTCATTTCATCGGGCAAAAGCTGGGTTTCCGCGTCGGTGAAGATCAGGCCAAGAAGCAGGAATCCGAAAACGCAGTACTTCAACATCGCCAGGGTGAGCCCAAAATGCGCGTAGCAGCCCAGAAAGATGGCTCCGGTAAGCAATTCCACCACGACGTAACGCGCCGAAATCCGCGCCTTGCAGTGGCGGCAACGCCCTTGCAGAATCAGCCAGCTCAACACCGGAATGTTGTCGTAGAAGTGTATAGGGCTCTGACAGTTGGGGCAGGACGAGCGGGGATAAACTACGTCGAAACCCCGCGGCAACCGGTAGACACACACATTCAGGAAGCTGCCGAATGCCAGCCCCAGGGCGAAGATCGCCAATGCCAACGCAGGGTCCACCGTGCCTTTTGCCTAAGGTGCAGATTTGGTACTGGTTTCGCCTCGATTATACGGCGACCGCCGGAGTGGAACTTGGGTACTAAAGGCACTGTCCAAAAGGGCGAGGGGAAGCATCGAGGAAAGGGCTAGAGAACCGGCCGACCAAGGCTGATTGTCGGGGAGGCGCTCGCACGATAGCGGTCCTCTTTGGTAACATACGGATGCTCGCTGTTTTCCGGAGCCTCCCAACGAGCCCAGGTCTGTCTTTGGACCAGACCAACCGCAGATTTCCGGGCGCGACCTCACTTGTCATCGGTTGGCGGAACGTGTGTCAATCTCTGACATCGAGGTGAACTGCCCATTGGCGTCTGCATGACGGCATATCCATAAGCGACTCAGGCAGAAGGAGAGATACACATGTACAGGAATTTCGGAAAGGTGAGGATTTGGTTCAGCTCTTTATTTCTGGCCGCGTTGCTGGCTCACGGACAGATGCGACCACTCACTGGCCTGGCGCAGCCGCCCATCACGCCCGCGCCGCTTTCCGCTAACGCCGCGCGAGTACCCGTGGCCTCGATCTCCAACTTGAGGTTTCGGAATACGGACTACCCAACCGGTCCTGTGCCCTACGGCATCGCGGCCGGAGATTTCAACGGCGACGGCAGCCTCGATGTGGTGACGGCGGATTCAGGCAATACAGACTACGGGCAGCCGAATAACACAGTAGGCGTGCTGCTCAACAAAGGTGATGGGACCTTTAAGCACCACCTCGACTACACCGTGGGAAGCGGTCCGACCGCGGTGGTTGTGGGTGATTTCAACGGAGACGGCAAGCTTGATCTCGCGGCGTGGAACTTCGAGGACGGCACGGTGAGCATCTTGCTGGGCAATGGTGATGGCACCTTCCAATCGCAAAAGGTCACCAGTCTCAACACCCCTATTCAGGCGGATACCTTGGCGGTGGGCGATTTCAACCGCGATGGCAAGCTCGACCTCGTGATTACCAATTTCATCAACGCATCGGTCTGGGTGCTGTTGGGCAACGGTGATGGCACATTTCAAACGCCGGTGAGCTATCCCGTTGCGGCCAGAGCCACCAGAGTCGCAGTAGCTGACCTGCGGCATAACGGCAAACTCGACCTGGTCGTTACCACATGGGCCGGCAATGCGAATGACTCGGTTTCGATCCTCCTAGGCAATGGCGATGGCACTTTTCAGAACCCTGTGAACTACAGTGTGGACTCAGAACCCGGCGCAGTGGTGGCGGCTGACTTCAATCACGATGGCAAACTCGACTTGGCTGTCGCCAATATCTGCGGGCATGACAACCAGCTTTGCGAACAATCCGGGACGGTCTCCGTGCTGCTGGGTAAGGGGAATGGCACCTTCCTGCCGCAAACCGATTACGCGGTGGGGCATGCTCCTTTTGACATCGCTACGGCCGATTTTAACGGAGACGGCAAGCTCGACCTGGCAGTTCCCAACGGATACGATTCCACCGTTACCCTGCTCTTCAATAAAGGGAACGGCACTTTCGACACCCAGCAAACGTATGCCGCAGGGAACCAGTCCATTGGCCTAGTGGCAGGGCAGTTCGGCGGTGGCGGAATAGGTTCCTCGGACGTGGTTGTGGCGAACTGGGGTAGCTATCAGGGCCACTCAATCACCGCTCTCCTGAATGAGGCGGGAACCCAGATCACGTTGAAGAGTTCGCCAAATCCGTCCAAGTACAGTCAGTCCGTTACCTTCACCGCCACGGTGAAAGCAACTGTGAAGGGTGCGGGTACGCCAACAGGCAAGGCCAGTTTTTTCAAGGTCACAGGCAGCCAGCGAAAATTACTGGGAACTGTGCGCCTGGCGAAGGGAGTTGCCATTTTCCGATATTCGAAACTGCCCCGCGGCAAGAATCGGATCACGGTGCAGTATTCCGGAAATGCCAACTTCAATCCGAATTACGACCAGCACGGGCTGATCCAGACTGTTAACTAGCTTTTGGCGCCGGCGCCCCAAGTTTCGCGGTTCTCGAAACGTGGGCTGGGGCGCCTGCTCCCAGACTGTCCTTTGCTTAACCGTTCTCCGCCCGTCCCGCCATCTGGGGAAGGAAAACCGAAAATACAGTGCCGCTCGATCCCGCGATGGTCCGGCTGCGAACGCGGATCGATCCTCCGTGCTTCTGCACGATGCCATGCGAGAGCCACAGGCCCAGGCCCGTCCCCGCGTCGCCCTTGGTGGTATAGAAAGGCTCAAAGATGCGGGCCATGTCGCTGTGCGGAATGCCATTGCCGTTGTCGGCGATGGTCACGCGCACTCCCGGGCGCTGGCGATCCGCCCACTCGTGGCCGGGGGTGACGTGAAGCGTCAGGCGGCCTCCGTCGGCCATGGCATCCACGGCGTTTATAATCAGATTGGAAAAAAGCTGGCGCAGTTCGCCGGCGAATCCATGGATTTCGACGTCCGCGTCATAGTTCTTTTCGATGCGGATGTGCCTGTCATCCAGCTTGCGGCGGTAAAGCTGCAGCACCTCATCGAGTGCCGCAGAAACGTTCAGCGGCGTGAGGGATGCGCTCTCGCGGACGGAGCCCAGCATCTGCTGGGCGATTTCAGCCACGCGATGCACTTCCTTCTCCGCCATGTCCAGGTACTGCTCCGGGGCCGCGGGATTGTGGCGAGCGAGATAGATCAGGTTGGTGACCGTTTCCAGGGGATTATTGATCTCGTGCGCGACAGCGGCAGCCAGGCGTCCTGCGCGCCGCCAGCTTCTCGTTCTGGCGCAGAGCGTCTTCGGCGCGTCGTTGTGCCGTGATGTCGTGCGCCATGCTCGACGTACCCACAACCTCTCCCCGCTCATTGCGCACGGGAGAAAGCGAGATATCCACGTTCAGTCGCACGCCGTCTTTACGCAGGCGCTGGGTCGGATGGTGCTGAATGGACTCGCCGCGCAGCAGCTTCCTTAGAAACGCAGAGATCTCGTCGCGATGCTCAGGCGGGGCGAGGATGGAAACATGCTGGCCGATGATTTCCGCCGCCGAATATAGATACAAACGTTCTGCTCCGCGGTTCCAGCCGGTGATGATGGCTTCTCTATCGGTGGTGAAAATGCCGTCTTCGGAAGATTCCACCATGGCTGCCATCTGCCGTTGCGTAAGCTCGGCCCGGGTCTCGGCGCGGGATCTCTGCCGGGCAATGCCCGCGGTGAGCACGGAGACCACAATAAAGACGACTAAGCGTTCGTAGTCGTTGGCGGACAGAACAAAGCTGAAGCGAGGCTGGAGGGTGAAGTAGTCGATGGCCAGCCCGGACGCGGCAGTACAGAGCAGCGCTGGTCCGAAGCCCAAAAAACGAGCGCTTACGATCACCGCGGCAATGAAGATCGCGAATGGATCTTGGTGCATGACCGGCCAAAGAAACCAGATCCACAGAGCGATGCCCGTCGTGGCCAACGCGGCGCTGTAACGGAGGACCCAATGGCGCCGTAGCAAGCCGTTCTTCAACTGCGGAATGTCTGCCGGAGACATAGGAAGGAGTAACACAACACCAGGCAAGACGGGGTGGGTGCGCGAGCCAACCGTCTGGGACTTTCACCTAACTGCAATCAATGAATTTAGCAGGACGCCCCAGTTGGAGCAATTTGTGGAAAAAGGGCTCAGCGTAGGCAAATATTCGGTCCTGGGTCATCCTGAGGGACTTTCTGTCCCGAAAGATCTCGCGCGCATCGGGGTTATTGCCCAGCCGAGGTGCCTATCCGCTCCACGCACGATCCCTCGCAAGCTCAGGATGACGCCGTCCATAAGACAGCATTTCAAACCGAGCCACGACCAAAGAGGCACAGGCTGAACCGTGCCCGGATGTCCGAGATTTTATTCTCCCGCTACTTGGCCTGCAGCGATTCGATGTACTGTGCGAGGTTCGCAACTCGCTGCTGCACTTCACCCTCATGACCCTTGCTCATGGTCCAGAACAGTTGGCCCCAAACCGGCATTTCACGCGAGCCGTGTGCCGGCAGAGTGGCCTCGCCGCGGATGACGGCGGCAACTTTCAAGCCGGGATACTTGCCACCGTTGTTCTTGCTCAGGGTGGTGAGATCGGTTGGCGGGACCTTGAGCGCGTCGGCCGCCGGACCCTTTCCTTTGCCGTCCACCCCGTGGCAGACCGCGCAGTACGCCTTGTACATTTCCCCGCCGGACGAAGGTGACGTAGCCGTGACGGGGACGCGCTTGATCACCTTCTGGGGCTGGTTCTGTGCCCCCGCCGCCATTGCCAGTAACATAAGGACTGCAAAAATCCCAATCAACTTCCCGATCCGCATAACCTGCCTCCTATGACTGCAAAAAACGAATATGATCACTAAGATTAGTGTAGGAGTGAATTGTACGAGTGGCTGTGAGGTTTGTCACCAGCGCAGGTGATTGAAGAGGCTCGGCGAAGCAGGAAGTAAAGGGGCGTGGCTGACCACGTCCCTTTTGGCGTTACTACTGATTCACGTTGAGCGGCTGGCGTCCCGAGTCAGGGCCTTGCGTGGTCGGGAGCACGCTAACCGGAGCCTGAAGAGTGAAATTCAGCACAGTTTCCGAGGGTAGCTTGATCTGCTGACCTTTGGTCGCGGCTTGGACGCCGCCGCCCAACCCGCCGCCGGCTGCTGCCCCGATAGCCGCTCCCTTGCCACCTCCAGCGATTGCACCAATGATGGCTCCGATGCCGGCGGCGGCCCCCACTTTTTCAGCCGTATTTGTGCCGCGGGAACTGCCTTGGCGCTGGTACTGATCCGTCTGGATGTTGTAATACTTTCCACCCACGGCGATGCGATCCAACTGCAACACCAGCAATGACTTACCGGCAAATCGACCGGCGCTCTGCACGCTGACCACGTGGCCTTCCACGTCATAGCCAGCGGGAATTGCGACGTCGCCGTCCACGGCCAGGGGGGAATTCAGTGTGGCGTGGAAGGTCTGACCCTGGGTCGCGGTTTCTGAGTCCAGCGAGTCAACCAGCCGCACGGCCAAAGCTGTGCCCGAAGGAATCGTGACCTTCTGCGGCGGAGGAGGCGCTTGAGGCGGAGCCTGAGCGACCGGCGCGGACACCGGTGTTGGGGCTGGTTCTGGTGCAGCCTCAGCTACCTGCGCGGGAGCGCTGGAAGAGTTACTTTCTGCCCGAGAAGACCCGTGGCGCCGTTTCGCAGGAGACGCCCGACGTTCCTCCGGCGCCGGGGCCTGCTCAGCCTGCTGCGGGCCGACCTGGAGATTGTTCACCACTTGCTTGACGCCTGCGACGGACGAGGCATACCGCGCGGCGGCATCGCGCTGCGCATCATTGTCCACCTGCCCGGAAAGAGTTACCGTCCCATTTGCGGCCTGCACCACGAGCTGCTTGCCTTGCAGGCCGGAATCCGCGCTCAGTTTCGCCTGCACATCACTAGCAATCTGCGTGTCATTGGGAGCTCTGGAGCAGCCCAGGCCGAGCCCTAGGACGCTGAGAAGCACGATCACGCCACGGTAAGAAGAAATTTTCGCCTTCATACAACCACTCCTGACTGTGTGAGTCAAATCCACGTGTGAAGCAGCTACTGATAGTTTAGATGCAGAATGCATGAAGTCTTCGGCAAAATTTGGAGTGTCTTCTCAGTACAGAATAGCTCTGATCACGCCCTTGACGCGATGGAACACGGATTGGATGCCATCATGACAGTTGATTCTTATCAGTGCGCGGGTGGGCCTTCGGTTGAGGTAAGGGCGGGCTGCTTCTCTATGGCGTCTTCCTTCATCGAAACCGTTGGAGCGCGGAAGGTCTGAAACATGACCTTGTAGTTGGACTGTTTCCGGGCTGATCGCAAAGCAACCGAGCCGTGAATTACTGCATTGACTTCTCGATTGGGAGATACCAGACGTAGTACACGAGGATGAAAATCAAACCGACGAAAGCAGCAATTCCGAAAACCAGCATCAGTCCCTGGCGAGTACTGAAGGATGTCTTCTTTTTACGGCGTTGCCCAGCACTGAGGACTCTTCTCCTTTTCGTTACCAGCAACACCTGCCGAATCAGCGAATTCACTCTTAGATCCCCGTGGTCTCGTAGGTCAAGACTGCCAAGCTGAGGCGATAGTCATAGCCGGCTTGCGCATAGCCGATTTCAGCCTGAGTCTGCTGAAGCTGTGCCTGGCTTAGTTCAACAATTGAGCCCAACCCCAAGTTGTAGCGAGACTGAGCAAGATTTAGTGCAAGGTTGGCCTGCTGCAGCAATTGCTGGGTAACCGCAAGTCGCTGATACGCTGTGTTCGCATTCAGCCAGCTGGTGCGCACGTCGCGCGAAATCAGGTTGCGCATATCCACCAGCCGCTCTTGGGTTGCTTGTGCCCTGAGATTCGCCTCACGCGCTCGCGCCGTGTACAGAAAGCCGTTGAAAAGCGGGATCTCGAACGTTCGCGCCGACGGCGCCGTAGGTGTTGCTTAAACGCGCCGGGATTCGGAGCCACTGCCACATTTCCCACAGGCGTATCTCCAACTGCTCCAAGGGCGCGGATGCTGGGAAAGAGCAGGTCCCGTTCTGCAGTTTGGAACTTCCTGGCGGACTGGTACTGGAATTGAAGCGAAAGGATCTCTGGGCGAGCGGAAAAGGCCTGGGAAATCAAATCATCCACATTGCCCGGAGGAGGTGGAGCAGGACTCGTTTCTTCGACCAGCTGAAAACTCTGTAAAGTCGGGAACCCCAGCACCATGGACAAGCGTAGCGAAAGCGGCGTTTTGGTTGTTTTGAGCGTCCAGCAGTAGAAGTTTGGCCTGCGCCAGGTTGACACTTGCAAAACTGAAATCCAGTTCGGATTTCAGTTTGCTCTTGAATAGCGCTTCCACCTGGTTGGCAACGGTCTGGCGTTCATTTACGGTTTGCTGCGCAACGGTTAGCACAGCCTGGGCTTGCAAGGCATTGTAGAAGGCTCTGTCTACGGCCAGGAGAACTTGCTCCTTGGTGGCCATGGCATTCTGGTTCTCAGCCTTTGCCGCATAGTTCGCGCTGGAGACCAGGTTCGTGGTGCGGCCAAAATCGGTAATCAATTGAGTGACCATGACGCCGGCAGCGGCACGCTCGTAGATGATCGGATTGTTTAGCGCACCGGCAGTAATGCGGCTGCCGGACTGGGCATCCACGCCGGTGAGGTCGCCTGTAGCCGTAGGCCACAGGTTCGACCTAACCTCCCGCGTGACTTGCTCGGAAGCAAGAGCAATCAGGCGAGCGACCGAGATCTGGGGATTGGTCTTTATCGCGAGCGCTTCTGCCTGCTTCAGGGTTAGGGACAGTGGCGCCCCAGGATTGCCTTGGGGAGCGGGAGATGTCTGCGCATTCGCCGACGGGTTGGAGGCGCTTTGCCTCGGGAGGGTCTGTGGCACCGGGGCCGGAGGAAGACTGAGTGCCGTTTGCACATTCCCGGACACTTGGGCAAAACTAAACAGACGCAAGGCCAGAAACAGCAAGAACAGCACGCTGTAATTGTGTTGTCGTTTCATGGATTAGCCTCTTTCGAAGCAAGTTCGTCGAAATTCCCTCGCCTTCGCAACGCGCACCGTGCGAAGGCGAGGGTTCGCACGCTGCTTCACACCGCAGCAGGACGAAATCATCCACCCTCCCACCCACAAAGCCCCCGTTCCCCCCGCGACAGGCGCCACTAGCGATTCTGACCGCAATCCGAGCTGCGTTGGACAATACCCATCCGCATTTCCGGGTCGGACGGCAGGTCAAAGTACATGACGTGCTTGGTCAGGCGCACCTGGATCGGCTGCTCGGGAGTGAAGGCTGCGGACAAATAGTTAAACGGCGTCTCATACCGGCCGACATAGGTTTTGCAAGCGACGCGCACAGAAACTTCGTAAGCGTAGTACCGCGAAGTCAGTGGTGCATCGGACGAGTTGCTGCCTCCCATCATGTAGTCAGGGGAATAGATTTTGTGTTTTTGCACGGCCACTACGGTTCCCTGCACAAATGGATCTGACTTACCTGGACTCCGAGAGGCGCTAAGCATCGGCACGATAGCCAATACTGCGATGCTGATCGAAAGATTCTTCTTCATGATCTTCTCCATTGAGATTGCCTGCGGAAATCGCAGGGCCTGACGCGACCTGTGATTCAAACCAACGTTCCGCGTGGAACTTGTTCGCAGATTCTTCAGACGCGGAGATTCAGCAGGCAGGAGGAGGACGGTTGTACAGGTAGTCTTCTGAATAAAGCCGAATACGCGGAGGAACAGCGGGCCGCACCAGAAAGAAACCTCGAATCGGCTCGAACAAAACGAACGCGGACGCCGGAGCAGACCAATGAACACCGTCATTCAGCAGATGCTGCCGATGGGCGTCGAGAGAGTGCGACGTCACGATCGTGGTCACCCGCGTGTCACGACGCCCTACCAGGCAGTAACGGGTTGCAACGCTAACTGCCAGCGACAGAACGGTAAAAAAAATCATCGCAACGCGCCGCAAGCGGTTGCGGCGCACGGAGGTGACCATGAAGCTCTTAAGCAACCACGTACCCGGACCGCATTGCCAGGTTGCCCCGAGCCTCATTTCGCCAGCTCCGGAGCCTGCTCGGCGCCACCGCGATCTTCATTCTTGCCGTAGACCAAGAGGTACGCAGCTGGAACGACAAAAACGGTCAGGATCACGGACGCCGTCAGGCCACCAATGATGGCACGGGCTAACGGAGCATACTGTTCGCTCCCGGTGCCCAGTTTGAGAGCCATCGGCACCATGCCAATGATGGTGGCTAGCGACGTCATCAGAATCGGACGCAGACGTACGCGGCACGAGGTAATCACTGCCTCCTCTACTCCCTTGCCCTGCTCCTCAAGGCGATGAGCAAACTCGACAATCAGAATGCTGTTCGACGCTGAAATGCCCACCAGCATGAGCACGCCCATCAACGACATCACGTTAAGAGTGGTCCCGGTCAGGGGCAGAATAATAAGGACACCGATGAAGCCCATCGGAATCGCCAGCATAATCAGGAAGGGATCTTTGAATGACTTGAACTGCGCTACGAGGATGAGATAAAGAAGAACCACTGACATGGACAGCCCGATCGCAAAACTGCGGAATGACGCATTCATCCCTTGCACCATTCCGCGCAGGTCAACACGCACGTTTTCCGGCAATTTCGTATCTCGTATCGTGTGTTGAACCGAGTCCGCGATCTTTCCCAGACTCTCTCCGGAAGGCGTTACGTAAACATCCGTCACTCTTTGTATCTGGTAATGATCGACCTCGGTCGGGGTCTGTACATTTCTGAGTTTCACCACGCTATCCAGGGTCGTGGGTTTTTTCAGGTTGGGGGCACGGAGGGGAATATCGGTCAGATCAGTGAAATTGTGAATCGCCGGTCGTCCGTTCTCGAAATATTGGACGGTCAGGAAATAATCATTGCCGGTTCTGTGGTCCACCCAATAATTGGGCGCGATCATGGTATTGGAGTTCAGCGCCGTGATCACGTTGTCCACCACTTCCTTTTCGGTGAGGCCCAACTCGCCGGCATGAACGCGATCAATATCCAGCCGCAATCCAGGGTAATTCAGATCCTGGGGAATATAGACTTCTCCAACTCCCGGAAGTTGCCGGATACGGCTCGCTAAATCCTGCGCGATGCCGTAAGACTCTCCTAGACTGCGACTGCTGACCTGTACGTCAATCGGCGCGGGCATTCCTGATGTTCAGGACGGCGTCGACCATGGAACCGCTGGAAAAGAAGGTTCGGATTTCCGGATATTGCGCCGCCATTTTTTCCCGCACTCGGTCCATGTACTCAAAGCTGCTCAAATCGTGGGTTTCGTGCAGTGCGACTTGGACCGTTGCCGTGTACGGCCCGGTATTCGTTGTATACAGTGAGGAGAAATCAGGAACCACTCCGATGTTGGACACGATCATCTTCAAGTCTTTGGAGCCCACGACATTGCGGATCAGGTCCTCCACCTTCGCCACGTACTGCTCGGTCAGTTCGAGACGAGTCCCGGTTGGGACTTTCAGATTGATGGCGAACTGCCCCGCGTCCGTGCGCGGGAAGAATGCCAGTCCGAGGAATGGATAAATGGCCAAGCTGGCCAGGAACACGCCACTTAGAATCGCTACGGTGAGGCCCGGCCGCACCAGCGCCCGTTTTACCCAATATTCGTAGTAATCGAGCAGGCGGTTAAATAGCCGGTTGAAGCCGACGGTGAATCTTCCCCACCAAGACTGGTCGAGGGCGGATGTCGGTTCAATCTCGTACTCGGATCCAGGGTTCGCCGCGGCATGGGGCACCGCTTTGAGAAGCCGCGAACAGAACAACGGAATCACCGTCATCGCTACCACATACGACGCAAAAAGCGAGATCACGACTGCAAGAGCCAGTGCCGAGAACAGAAACTTGCTGACCCCGTACAGAAATGTGACGGGAAAAAAGACTACCACGGTGGTCAATGTGGCGGCCAGCACCGCGAGGCTCACCTCCGAGCCCCCGACTTCCGCCGCCGCCATCGGAGCCGCGCCCATGTTCCAAATGGCGATAGATGTTCTCCAGCGAAATCACCGAATTGTCGATGATGCGCGAGAAAGCCAGCGCCAGTCCACCCAGGATCATGGTGTTGACGGTACTTCCCATCATGTAGAGAACCACGAATGTTGCCAGCGCGGACAATGGAATCGAGAGAAACACAGCCGAGGTGGCGCGGAAACTTCCAAGAAAAATCAGAATCATCAAGCTGGTGAGCGCCAGTCCGATCACACCTTCGTGGAGCAGAGTCCTAATAGCCTCCTTCACGAAAGCGGATTGATCGAAAACCACCGTAGAGACCAATTGCTTGGGAATATCGTAGAGGTGTCGGATGCATCCCGAATGCCCTTCACGACCTCGATGGTATTGGTGTCGCCACCCTGCTTCATGATGGGGAGATAGACCGACCGCTGGCCGTCCACTCGCACCAGGTTGTACTGGATTTGATTTGCGTCCTCAGCTTTGCCAACATCATTGACCGAAACCCACGAGTTCCCCACGGTCTTGATTGGAACCTTTGCCAGTTGATCCATGTTGTCAACCAGGCTGTTCGAATACACGTAGTAATCGAAGGGTCCGATCTTTACGTCGCCGGCAGGGAGAATCAGATTGGAACTGTTGACCGCATCCACCACATCCATCGGACTCAGCTGCCGCGACGCCAGCTTATAGGGGTCAACATAGACCATGATCTGCCGGTACTTGCCCCCGAATGGAGGTGGAATTTCAGCGCCCTTCACCACTGCGATCTGATTGCGGATCGAGAATTGACCAACATCGTGCAGTTCGGTCTGGCTTAATCCTTGACCTTTTAGGGTCACCAGGCAAACCGGCAAGCTGGAAGCGTCGAACTTCAGAACCACCGGAGGCAGGGTGCCGGGCGGCAACCGTTTCAGGTCCGCGAGTGCGAGATTCGAAATCTCGGTCACGTCCGCATCGGCACTGGTCTCTGGCTGAAAATACAGCTTGATGATGCTGACGCCCAGCAGCGAGCGCGACTCCATATGGTCGATGCCACTGGCCAAAGTGAAGAATCGCTCCAGAGGATCGGTGATGTCAGTCTCGATGTCCTCCGGCGGCATCCCGGAATAGAACGTCGCTACGACGACTTCCGGCAGGTTAATGGTCGGAAACAAGTCAACCGGCATGCGTACCAGACTGGTGACACCAATCACCGTTAGCACCAGGCAGATGACGACGATGAAGTACGGATTACGTATTGAAAAACCCGACATTTGCTCTCACTTTTGAGTTCCGCTGACGAACCGCGGCCTCTACTCCGGCTTCGCTTCCTTGTACTGCACAATCTGCACCACCTGGGGATGAACCTTCTGGCCCGGTTTCAGCCCGCTGCGATCACTGACCACAACCTGTTCGCCTTCGTTTAGTCCAGAAACCACTTCCGCGTCGGTCGCCGTTTGCAGCCCCAGCATGATGGGCCGGTTCACAATCTCGCCGTCCCGATTCACGAGAAACACCGTCGTCCTATCGCCCTCATGATTGATGGCCTGCAGTGGAATCGCCGGGATATCCTCCCGGTGTTCCAGCGCGACATCGGCTTCCGCGTACAGACCCGGCATCAGCACCCGATCGGGATTCGGCACATCCACTTCGGTATGCATCGTGCGTGTGTCTTGCCTCACATCAACCGCAAAACGCGCCACCTTGCCGGGAAAAGTCCGGTTGAGGGAGGGCACATGAACGTCGACGTGATCGCCGACGTGTATGTAGCGAACGTAGGACTCCGGGATTGGGATCACCAACCGGAAAAGATCGTCCTGGGAAAGCCGGACTATCGGTATCGCCTGCGTGCTCGAACTCGTCCCCGCCTGCACCAGAGTGCCCAGGTTTGCGTAGCGTTCAGTAACCACTCCAGAAAATGGAGCCGTAATTCTGGAGTAGTCGAACAAGGTTTGATCGTGAACGAGTTTTGCCTTCACTGCCGCTAACTGGCTCTGAGCCGCCTCCAGCGCTGCTTTTCCTGCGTCCACTTGAGACGCGGCGGCAAGGTCCTTGCCTTGAGCATCGTCCACTTCCTGCTGGGCCACGATGCCAGGCTGAGTCTCGAAAACGCCGTTCAAACGCGTATATTCCAGGTGCAGTGCCTTGTATTGCGCGTCGTACCGTTTCAATTCGTTTTCTGCGCGGCTCGCCTGGTTCATTGCGTTCTTGATCTCGGCTTGATCCTCCTGCAACTGCGCCTGCAGCTCCGGAATCTCCAGGGTCGCTATTACCTGGCCCGTTTTTACATGGGTCCCGTAGTCGACGTTCAATTTTTGTACGTAGCCGGACTCTTTCGCGTAAACATCGATCTCCTGAAAAGGCACTAATTCGGAGGACAAAGTAATCTGCCGGCTCAGCGTTTTCTTAACTACATCAGTCACCCCGACCGTAACTACTTGCTGAGCATTTGCTTCAACCTTGTCGTTTCGCCCGCCACCGCACGACGAAAATCCGAGCGCCATCAGCATAGCCAGGGCCATAGTTGCGTAGCCGAAAGCCTGGGATCGATCTGCCTGCGTAAAACTTCCGCTGTGAGGCTTGCGATGTTGATTCATCGGTTTCTAAACACCAGCCTTCCCTGGCATCCCGGCCAGCAATTTGTAACGAACGACGTTCTGATTAAGTTGCGGGCCGCGCTCGTGCGGCGCCCCCAGTTGAAATCCACACTTAACCAGAGTTTTCCTAACTCAATCCCTTAAGCACGTGCCGTAACTTATCCACTGAAAACTCCGGCGACCGGCAAAAGTCGATGACCCTTTGCTCTTCCCGCTGCAATCTGGCCGCAACTGCGGGAATCTCTGCCGCAATCTCTTTGGGAACGGTCAACAGTCCGTGGCGATCCCCGTGCAACAGGTCTCCGGGGCGCACTTCCAGGCCGCCAACCTTGACCTTCGATCCAAAGTCGAAGATATGGGCATAGGCGTGCGATACCGCGACATTTCCCGCAAAAAGATGCAATCCTAGATCCCTCACGCGTGGCAACTCCCTTACCGCGCCATCCGTCACATAGCCCACGCAGCCGAGCGCTCTTAAGATGGCTGCGTGCATGTCACCGAGGAATGCTCCGACGCCCGGTGGCTTGTCCAGATCCTCCAACACCACAATTCGTGGCGGAGCCATCTGGAGAATGCTGTTCCACCAGTCGGTACGATCCTCATAAGTTCGCCCTGCAATTGGCGGCTCGCCGCTACGAAGACGGGCGGTCGCCGCATATCCGACCATAGGCGGAAAATCTTCAAACATGCAGCGAATGCGCGAGTTGGCGAAACCGGCGTTACGCAGCCTAATCTCAAAGGTCTCGATTGCGTTCGAGACCGCACAGGTATCTAAACGCCGGAGAGCATCGAGCTCCTCGACTTGTACAGGAGGCTCAAAAGCCATGCGAATCCTCTTGACGAACTTTAATTGACCTTAGCCGGTTGGCGTCGGGCGCGTCGCCAGAACGCCGTCAGCGGCAAACGCCAACCGAATCACGGCGCAGAACCAGCTAGAACAGATACGGCACTACATGCCACGCAAAATTTAAGAAAGGAATCCAGATGAGGGCGGGGGCCTGTTGTACAGGCTGTCATTGAAAACGTGTCTTGGGAGCAGAGGTCGGGCCGGAGCCAGATGGGTTTCGATGGCGGTGGGCCCGATGATGCTGAAATTGGCGCCTGGCGCCAGCCACTGAGTAGCATCTCTGTCGAGGTGCTGCCGCTGGGGTTCGACCGATCGGTGGTCAACCGATTTCGCCATGTGAAACGGAGAAGTGGGCGGAACCCAAAAACGAGTCGCGAGGTTGAACGTCAACGAGCAAATGGCAGCAACGATCAGAACACCGCGCCACCCTCTCCCGCTAACCCTACGATGTATCAGCAATCGCATGTCGCCATCAGCGCTAGACCGCGCTTCGTGGGATTATACAATATTGCACCTCATGACGCAGACATCACCTCGGTAACCTGCATCTCGTCAGATTGGATACCGAACCCACGGCGTTGGTTGCACGCTCAAGGTTCGCGTGCAGTAAGCAGTTGCATTCTGGAGCGCCGTGCCCAGTTCCCTGCGTCTGACGTCTAAACGGCACGCCGCTACTCCTGGTCGGCAGCTTTGCAGTGTTTCGAGATCATGCGCACATCCGTCTGCGCATCTGCTACCTGCAACACAACGCCCTCAACACCGTGCACCGTATCGCTGGGGTTGCTGCCGGCTTTCTCCGGCCTGACGCCCGTCTTGATTGTCCCAGGCAGTATTCTCCCCTTCACCTCGACTTCATGGTGCAGGTAATTGTCGAGTTTGTTGCCTACTCCTTTTAGAACGTACACCATGCTTGTCTTGTTCTCGATGACGATGTAGCTTCCACGCTCGCCGTCGACGCAGCCGCGAACTATGCTGGCGTTGGATGCCGGCGCTGTGTTATTGCCGGCCGACGCTGGCGGTGGGACAGAGGATTGTTGTGCGTATGCTCCCACCGTGAATATCGGAAACACGAGCACCGCAACCAGCCTGCTCATGCGATTCACTCAGGTTCCTCCTTTCGGATTGGTTATCCCAGACAGCCGATAGCCCGATGATCTCTCGGGCTCGAGTACAACTCTAGTCTAATCCTTTGCCGCCGCCTGTCTATAGCGCGCGATTCTATGGTTCCGCCCTATTGGACCGCAGATTCTTTCATCTTGACTCTTACCACCTCGGAGTCATAGAGTTTCCTACTACCAACGGTAGTTGACAAATCTGCTTGCTCCAACTCCCTGCTGCAAGTTGATCTAAGTCCCTAATTCAGGAGATTAAAACAATGAAAAGGCAAATTGCGGTCTGCAGCGCCTTCGGAGTGGCATTGCTGTGCATGAGCGTAATCGTGACCTGCGCGAGCGCGCAGGTGAACCACCCCGGGGTCTTCAATACCATCCCGGTGAGAACTTCACAAACGGAACTCTTCAGCCAGTATTTCTGGGGCGCGATCAAAACAGGAAAGAACGTCGACGTCAACAACGAGAACGGACCACAGAGCGAGACCAGCGTGTCTGTAGACCCCACCAACCCGAAACATCTCCTGTTCAGCGTGAACGACCTAAGCGTCTCGACAGGGGCGGGAGCGGTGGTGTGGGAGTCCACTGACGGGGGCAAGACTTTCACCAGTTTTAATCAAAACCCGAACGGCTTCTGCTACGACACCTGGCTCGGCTTCAATACCAAAGGTGATGCCTTCATGTCCTACGAATGTGGCGACCAACGCATCGCCTACAAGAAGAGCGGCCATTCCAACTGGACGAGCATCACGTTTTCCAATGCTGGTAGCGCGCCCGACCGCGACATGGTGACGGTTGACACCTCGACCAGCAAATACAAGGGCAGCGTCTATGTCGGATACGACAACAATGGCACAGGCAATACGCCCTACGTGATGTATTCGCGGGACGGCGTCCACAACTGGCAGCGCAGCGCAGCGGCTGGCGGGAACGGCACCATCGGTGTGAACGTGGCGACCGGACCCGATGGCTCGGTGTACGCTACCTGGGAAGATTACGGCGGCAAGAAAATCTGGAGTGCAAAATCAACCAATGGCGCCAAGACCTTTGGCACGGCTCACGTTGTCACCAACTACCGCATCGACACCACTGGGTTCTTCATTTACATTCCACCTCAGAACTCCCGCGGTGTGCTTCCTATGCCGTTTACGGCGGTGGCTCCCTCCGGCGCCGCCAACGCTGGCCGGGTCTACGTCAGCTATTTTGATCAGGACCCGAACGGCAGCAACACCAACATCTACGTCCGTTATTCCGACGATGGTGGCAAGACCTGGTCGAACGAAGCCAAGGTTGACGACAACACCAACCAGGCTTATCACTTCCACAACGCCATCTCCGTGGCAGCCGATGGTACAGTGGCGGTTTCGTTCTACGACACGCGTCGCGACTCCAGCAGCAAGAAGACAGACCGCTACGTGAGCCTCTCCACCGATGGCGGAAAGACCTGGCAAGCCAACAAGAGGGTCACAACCGCGCAGTCGGATGAAACCAGGGGAGGGACCGATCAAGGCAACCAGTACGGAGACTACCAGGGAAGTTCGGTTGATTCATCGGGGAAATTCCGTTTGGTTTGGACTGATTCCCGCTCCAACGTGACTTACGAAGACATAGAGGAGGATAGCGCGAAGTAACCGATAGCGCAGCGAGTAGATGAATTGCCCGGCGGGGTTGCAACATTCTTTGCAACTCCGCCGGACTTGTGCAGCCCTAGTTCAACTCCGAATACGGTTCCCAGTTTGTTCTGTGATTTCATATCGTCTGCTCCGGGAAGGCCCGGCGGGGCGCAGACCGGGGTCGGGACCGGCACCGAGAACCATGTTGCGGTATGCCGCTCCTCGGGTAGGTCTGACATATGCAAACATCAAAGCTTGAAGCCTAATCGGCAGCGTAGCCGTTGCCAATGAATCTCGTGCTCAGTCACTTGGGTGAAATAGTTGTGGTCTCGAGAACGGCCGTTTCGCCTTTCACTTGGACAGACATTTGCGAGCCTGCCGGTAGAACCCAAAAGTCATCAGTCTTGCGCGTCGCCTCCTTTCCGTCAGTCATGGTCTTCAGCGTGCCAGCGCGCAGATGAAAAACGGTAAACTCCGGGACCAGAAGTTTCTGCGGTCCACGCACGGCATCAATCGACCACAAGCGAAGGCCGACCGCGATGGATAAGGGTTTGCCTTTCGTTGACTTGAGCGCCAGCGGACCGCTGAACCGCTCTGTCGTCTGAAGCGCTTTCCAGGTCTCGTACCTGGCGCCAAGCCTTGTATTTGTCGCTGATTCGTTTGCGGCCGCCTCCTGAGCCGCACTCGGCAGGACGAAAGCTCCAAGCAAGACGAGTATGCAAAATGCAACCACTTTTTTTGTGAGCATGTTCTTCACCTTCGCGAGCACAGCGTTTCCCACTCGGCTTTGCATGAAAACCGGCCCCCCGTCGCTTAAGGATCTGCATCCAGCATGAAGAGCTTGCCGCCCGTGTCAGCGATGTAGATACGGTCACCTACCAAGGCAGGTTCGCCGAAGATCCCCGCCGCACCCGGTAACGCGATGTCATTCAGGATGACCGGGTCAGGTACGAGACGCGTCACCGAACCCAAGATTCCCAGAATCGCGCAGATTCCGGTCGGCACATTGGGATCGCTGCACCGCCAACCCACCGCAGGCGCGACGCTCGGATCCGCAATCGCAATCAGGTGGCCCTGGTTTGTACCCACGTAGACGATCCCGCGCGTGATCACCGGCGGGCCGAGTGGATAGCCGAAGCCTCCAGTATCGGGCACGTCCTTGATCCAACGCACACGGCGATTCTCGGGCGCGCAAACGTTGAGCGCATGCAATCGCGTATACCCTGCGGCTAGGTCGGTGGTGGTATCGAGACCGCCAACGACCGCCACATAAACATCTCCCCAAGCAGCTCCCGGACGCTTGTAATCGGTGTCTCCGTGCACGGTGCCATCTACAGGTTGGAAACCACTGCTGGCCCAGGGGCCGGTGGGGAAGGCCCATCCCACGGTACCGCTTCCGGCGTCGACCGACCACGCCCATCCGTCTTTTTGCTGGGAGGTGACATGCGCGCCACAACTGGTGTGCATCACGACGGCACCCGCAGCCCAGTCCGGGTTGTCGTCGAGCGAGTAGGGCACAGGCTGATGCTGCCAGATGACATTGCCGGTATGGTCATCCACTCGCAGGACAGACAGCCCTCGATTGAGGCTCGGCTGTGTGGCGTTCCCGTTTCTGGTATTGCCGGTCGTAAAGAAAACCGCATTGTCCCAACCGGCGGCAGAATTCCAGATGCCACCGCCCCGTGCGTTGGTGGAGACATAACTGAAAGACGTGTCGACGCTGCCATCAGAGAGATTCACGGAGACGAGCCTGCCATTCTGAATCGGATTGTCGCAATGATCGGCGATGCCGATGTAGGCGTGATCGTGGAAGATCAGAGGCGAAGAGTACCCTATCTGCTCATGAAGGGGGTTAGGGCCAGCCGTGACCACCTGCGCGACGGCGGGGGACTCCCACAGCAACCCTCCCGTCTCGGCGTCCACCGCGAAAAGATGACCGTCGCCTAAATGGGCCCCGGAGGACTGGTCTGGGGCGCCGAAGATGATTGCATCTTTTCCATGGACCTCGGCAAATGCGCCGCTTGAGGCTATACCCCAGCTTGATGGATTACAGGTAAATGTTGAGGTCAGAGGCTGTCCTCCGACTGGCGGATATTGCCAGAGCAAAGCGCCGGTCTTGGCGTTGACTGCATAAAAGAAGCCGTTTCCGTTGCCGATATAGACGCGGCCCTCATGAACTATTGGAGATCCATAAGAGGAGACCGAGGATGGAGGTGTGAACGTCCAGACGTAGTGCAGGCCAGCCACCTTGGATGGATCCGAGAGACGTGACCGGTGATGCTGGTTACCGGTGCGACGAGCATCGTGACGGAAGGCTAGCCAACTTCTTTTGGAGCAGCCAGCCAGAGAAAACCCTAAAACAAGAAGGATAAGAACACTGACCAGTCTTCTGAGTTTCATCTCGCACCTCCTTCATTCTCTGTTCTGATCCAGGGCATGTTATTTTACGGAGCTACGATTACGCGAGCGCGAATAATCAGAGGCGATTGACCGGTGTTTTGAACCGAAAACACAGTGCCTTGAGGAACGCTTCCGGTTGTTCCAAATGAGAGATTCATCGGATTCCCCATCAACACGAGTTTGCCCTCACCGTTCTTCACATCAAGCACGGCGGCGCCGGGCAAAGAGACATTCTGGGCAGTTCTTGTGGGTGGAACGTACAGGTCAAGGATCTTAATCGTAGTACCCTGCGGTCCAGCCACCTCCAGAATCTGGCGTTCGAGAAGATTGTCAGAGACCTGGGCGTACGGATTCTTCGGCTGGTAGGGAGAGAAATTTGTCTCATTTGGGCCAGCCTCAGGGAGCAGTTCAGTTTTTTCCAGGTCGGGTTCGGCGCGACAGCCGACGAGAAGCGTTAGCAACAGCGCGAACCAGAGGCCGGAAAAAAGACAACTTCGAGCGTCGCGTGACATAAGCTCCTCCTTGCAAAAAGCAATTCCTTCAATACTCCGGCAGTTTCAACGTTACGACGTGTTCGTGAGCAGTCCACGATAACACCTACTCGTCATCAGTTCGCTTGGCTTCAAGGCGCCGCACAAGAAATCTGTCGAGTTGCCGCGCGATGTCCCCGACGCGGACCACGCTTGGCCCTGCGTTGCGGATCAACACGACCAGATTCGCCAGCGCGAACAGGACCATGGTGTCGCCCAAGCCGAACGCAACATCACCCGGAGCATCTTTTCCCGTTCGGCGTTCGACCGCAGCGGATTCCATGTTGCCAAAAGCTTCGAGTAGCTGGTTGTGCGCGGCTTCTACCGACGAGCACTCGAACACGTCGATCGCCAACAATTCGGAGGTCGATTCACCGTGACGCCAAAGCGAACGAATGCTCGTCGTCTTCGCATGCTCGTCGCGCAGCATGCGCTGCGGCTTCCAACCCGGAATCTCCCACTGCTCGAAGCTGAATCCCCTTATCGCGCGCCGGCCATGCTTACTGTTGCCATGCCATTCCCGCACGTTGTACCGTTTCTCAATGAATCGCTTCTGCTCGGCTTGCATTCCGTCCACTCCTATACAACCACCCGCCGTTGCTTCGTCGCGGGCTGCGGATTACAGCTCGGGCGGCCCGCGGGCGTGGCAAGCCGGTCGCGATAGAGCAAATCGCCGGGGTTGCCGAACCGCAGGTCCTGCGGGAGCAGCGGAACGTGCGGTGCGCTGGTCGGATCGCTGTCACCATCTACCTGCAGACACGCATCATAGATATCGTCGCTGGCCGTGCAGCCGGCCTCCCATGCCACCTCGTGATAGCTGAAGCTCCCCCAGCCGCACGCAGTCTGCCAGTTCCCGCTGCCGATCGCGAGTAGTTCGTTGAGCGCAAACCCCCAGCCCATTTTCGATTGCCACAGATTACATCCAAGCGCATTGGCAAAGGTCGAGACGATAGTTGCGCAATCGCTGCAATTCACGTATACCCCGTTGCCGAAACCACCGCGCAGCAGCTCGATGAATGCAGTGCAGTCAAAGTTCCCCCAACTGTAGTGCGAACTGCCCCCGCCCGGACAATCGTAAGTCACGATGCTGGGACCCAGCGCGTAGACACTCTGCGTGACCAGCGCTGCCGCCATGTCCTTGGAGGTTGCGCCCTCCGCCCAGCGGCAGGCGTAATCCAATACATCCGCCCACGGCAATTGAGTGTTGCCCGTGTTGTACGGCCCCTGCTCCCAGGGATCGGTAGGCACGTCGAGCACTACGTATACGCGGTGGCGCGTAGTGTCAAAATGATGCCACGGATGGTGCGGCCCGAGACGGTATTCCCAACGCCACGCGAGGTCCCAGATACCTACGCGACCGCGCGTGACCGGGGGATCAACCAGCTCGAAGCTGACGAAACCGGTTTTGCCATTAATGAAATTCACGGGACGCGCCTTGACATGATGATCCACCCGGACTTCGATGAACGCAATACCCGGTTCGTTTGAACTCAGAGATACCTCGATGGTTATCGGGTGGCCCTGTGTCGGGGCAATGGCATATGCCGCGCAGGAGTCTTCCGGATTGACGCAGATGAAGCGCCGCCACTCGGGAACGCTGATGAACCGCGTCGCATTCTGGCGGATGTTGAACCCATCGTGCGTCGCAGCGTTCGTGTCGTGGTTAAACTTGATAGCTTCGATCGCGATCATCGCTCGCTAGCTCCACGCCTCAAAGAGAGCGTACTCATCGCAAGACCCGATGCGGTGAATGCCTGCCAGGTCTTGACAGGGTTTTATCGGAGCACGTCAGGTTCCAGAACGGGACGTTTCGTCGACCCGCCAGACGACGCGCTTTCAATCACTAACCCTCGTAGGACGATCAGCTATATGACTGCCGAGCCTCTGGTCAGCTATCCATTCGGATAGTCTTGAGTATCTATTCGGATAGCGCTCCGTTCGTACTTTTGAAACATGATCCATACCTGGCCCGGTGTGGCTCGGCCTTTTAAAAGTGCACGCTGTGCGCTTTTTGCAAAATGAGACTCGCCCCAGACAGTTTCGTCAGCCGTTGGTTAAGAATTAATATCCCGGCCCGAGTTGCCCGCGGCCACGCCCACCACCGCGCGCGCTTGCCACGCTGCTTCCCCGGCTGTGAGCGCGGAACTATAACCTTAACTGGGACCGTGGCCAGCAGGCGGACTCCAGATCAATAAATGCTACGATTCTCCTGACATTTATTTCGGGGACGCTATGCCTGAACCAATGAAAGCCCGACTGACCCAACCGCTGGTGCGCGAGAACGGTTCGCATCGCCCCGCCACCTGGGATGAAGCCATGGACCGCGTCGCTGCGGCGTTCCGCAAATCCATCGAGAAAAACGATCCGCGGAACTTTGGCATGTTCAGTTGCTCCAAGACCACCAACGAGCTGAACTACGCGGCGCAAAAATTCGTGCGCAGCGTCATGGGCACCAACAACATCGACAGCTGCAACCGGACTTGACATGCCCCTAGCGTCGCCGGTCTGGCGGCGGTATTCGGAGCGGGCGGCGGGACCAGTTCGTATCGCGAGATCGAAGACACGAACGTGATCCTGTTGTGGGGATCGAATGCGCGGGAAACGCACCCGATTTTCTTCCATCATCTGCTGAAGGGCATACGCAACGGCGCCGAACTTTATGTGGTGGACCCGCGGCGCACCAGTTCCGCGCGCTGGGCCAATCTCTGGCTGGGCCTGGACGTGGGCTCCGACATTTCGCTGGCCAACGCCATGGGGCGGGAAATCATCGCCGCCGGACTGGCCAACGAAAAGTTCATCCGCCACGCCACCAGCGGATTTGAAGCCTACAAAGCGCACGTCGAGAAATACACGCTCGATCGGGCCGAGACGCGAGACCGGCGTGCCCGCGGAAGCCATCCGCAAGATGGCCCATGCCTACGCCAAGGCCCCGCGCGCCCAACTTTGCTGGACTCTGGGCATCACCGAGCATCACAACGCCGTGGACAACGTGGTGGCCCTCATCAACCTGGCGCTGCTCACCGGCCACGTTGGCCGCTACGGCAGTGGCGTCAATCCGCTGCGCGGACAGAACAACGTCCAGGGTGGCGGCGACATGGGCGCGATTCCCGACCGCCTGCCCGGCTTCCAGCATGTCGAAAACGACGAACTGCGCGCCAAGTTTGAGAAAGCCTGGGGCGTGAAGATCCAGCCGAAGCGCGGCTGGCATCTGAGCGACATGTTCGAAGCCATGGAGCACGGCCAGCTCACGACGCTCTACGTGCTGGGCGAAAATCCCGCCGATTCGGAAGCCGACCGGCATCGCGCCCTCAAGCGGCTGCGGGGACTTGAATTCCTTGTGGTCCAGGATCTTTTCTATACCAAGACGGCTGAACTGGCCGACGTTGTGCTGCCCGCCGCAGCCGGCGCGTTTGAAAGCGAAGGCACTGTGACTTCCAGCGAGCGCCGCGTGCAGCGCGTGCGTCGCACCGTGCCGCCTCCCGCCGGCGTTCGCGACGATCTTGAGATTATTTTCGATCTGGCGCGCCGCCTCGGCCATGATTGGGGCACGCCTGATCCCGAAGCGATTTGGAATGAGTTGCGCTCGCTGAGCCCCATGCACGGCGGCATGAGTTACCGTCGCCTGGAAGAAATGGGCGGCATTCAGTGGCCGTGCTATGACGAGTCGCATCCCGGAGAAATGTTTCTCCACGGCCGGCTGTGGAGTGACCCGCTGATTGGCCCGCGCGCGCCGTTTAGCGTGGTGGAGTTTGAGCCGCCCGTGGACCAGCTTGACGAGCAATATCCCATTCGCCTGACCACCGGCCGCCGGCTCGATGATTACAACACCGGCGTGCAAACCAGAGAATATTCATCGCCGCTGCGGCGCGATGAAGCGCTGGATGTTTCTCCGGAAGATGGCCTGCGCTACAAATTGCACGAAGGCGAAAAAGTCCGCGTGACTTCGCGGCGGGGATCGCTCGTCGCGCCGGTGCGCTTTGATTCGGGCTTGCGTCCCGGCCTGGCGTTTTTGTCGGTCCACGCGCACGATCAGATAGCGACCAACGAGCTGACCATTGACGCCGTCGACCCGAAATCAGGAACCGTCAGAGTTCAAGGCAACCGCCATTCGCATTGAAAAAGTATAAGAGGACTTGCTTGGACCTTCATCTAACCGACGCGCAAGCGACCGCAGAAGAACGCGCCGCCGTTGACTCGGAGCTGGGCGCGCCCGAATCAAGCTGGCAAGGCGGGCAGCGGCAAACCGCCGACACGCGCGCGGCTTTCAACGGCGACAATCATAGCCGCCGGCATCGCCTTCTGCCCGTGCTGCATGCGGTGCAAAACCGCATCGGCTGGATCAGCCCCGGCGCTCTCAACTACGTTGCTTTGCGGTTGGACGTTGCTCCCGCCGAAGTTCACGGCGTGGCGTCGTTCTATGGAATGTTTTCGCTCCAGCCCCGTCCTCCGGTCGTCGCCCATGTCTGCGATGACATTGCCTGCCTCACGCGCGGCGCGGATAAGCTCTGCGCTGAACTGGAACGCCAGCTTGGCCCCGCAGGTTCTCCGTGCGCCGAAGGACGCGCCATCTGGCTTCGCAGCCAATGTCTGGGTCTGTGCGAGCGCGCTCCGGCGGCGCTGGTCAGCTCGGCTGGCGAGCAAGCCCAGTGAACGAGTGCTGGCGCCAGCATCGGCGGAAGCCGTGCAGTCTTTGATAAACGATGCCGTCCAGGATCGCCTGCCCGCCGAGCCGGACGTGCTCGACGTTCAGATCAGCGTCCCGCAGGCGCGCTCAGCCAAGCGAAGCGGTCGCCATTGCGACTGCTTCATCGCATTGCGCAAGGTGGCGCTTCGACGTCTGGAGGCCTATCAAAGGCTCGGCGGCTATGAAGGTTTGCGCAAGGCCTTTGAGCTTGGTCCGGAAGGCACGCTGCGCGAACTTGTCCGCCTCGAAACTGCTGGGCCGCGGCGGCGCGGCCTTTCCCACGGCCAAGAAATGGGAAGCGCTCTTTCTGCAGCGTCATCTGCTGCAACAGGATCCGCTCGCGCGCACTACGTGATCTGCAATGCCGACGAATCCGAGCCCGGCACTTTCAAAGACCGCATCCTCATGGAAGGCGATCCCTTCGCCGTTCTCGAAGGCATGACCATTGCCGGCTTTCGTCACCGGCGCGCGTCAAGGCTACATCTACCTGCGCGGAGAATATCCGCTGGCCGCCGAGCGGATGCAACACGCCATCGAATCGGCCACACGAAAACGGATTTCTCGGCGACAACATTCTTGGCAGCGGCCTGCAATTCGACATCGAAATTCGCCGCGGCGCCGGCGCCTACATCTGCGGCGAAGAGACCGCGCTGTTCAACTCCATTGAAGGCTATCGCGGCGAACCGCGCAACAAGCCGCCGTTTCCCACGCAGTCCGGACTCTTCCGCCAGCCCACCGCCGTCAACAACGTGGAAACCCTGATCAACGTGCCCGGCATCATCCGCGAAGGCGGCGCAGCGTACGCCCGCTCGGCACGGAAAGCTCCGCCGGCACCCGGCTCTTTTGTCTTTGCGGACACGTGGCGCGCCCGGGTGTCTACGAAGTCGCGATGGGCACGACGCTGCGCCAACTCATCGATCTGGCCGGAGGCGTGGCCGGCAGCGGCAGATCTGCAGGCGGTTCTTCTGGGCGGCGCGGCCGGGAGCCTTTGTTTCGCCCCAGGAGCTGGATACGCCGCTCACCTTTGAAGGCACGCGCGCCATCGGCGCCACGCTTGGTTCCGGCGTGGTCATGCTGTTTGACGACACGGTGGATCTGCGCCGCATCCTGCTGCGCATCGCCAGTTTCTTCCGCCATGAAACCTGCGGCCAATGCGTTCCCTGCCGCGTCGGCGTGGTGCGCCAGCAGGAAGCGCTGCAGCGGCTGGTCGAACGCCAAGCCGCTGGGCTCGGCAGCGCAGGAAATCACGATGTTGCGCGAGATGGCGCAGGCCATGCGCGACGCCTCGATCTGCGGTCTGGGCCAGACCGCTGCCAGCGCGCTGAATCCGCGTTGCAGCGATGGAGTCTATTTTCATGAGCCGAACGACAGCCGAGATCAACCATGCGCTCGACGCGCCCGAGCCGACGCATTCCGCTGCCGCGCGGCCCAGTCCCGCAGGCTCCGCCCGGACCGCGAACGCCGCTCCATCGAAATCAAGATCGACGGCCAGCCGGTTTCCGTGCCCGAAGGTTCCACCATCCTCGACGCGGCCAAAGAAACTTGGCATCGACACGCCGACGCTCTGCTTCCTGGAGAGCCTCACGCCGGTCAATGTCTGCCGCGTGTGCGTGGTGGAGCTGGAAGGCTCGCGCACACTCGTTCCGGCCTGCTCGCGCAAAGTGGAACCCAACATGTCCATCAAGACCGATTCCGAGCGCGTCCGCCTGAGCCGGCGGCTGGTCCTGGAATTTCTGGCTTCGTCGGTAGACCTTTCCACCGCGCCCGCGATGCAGGAGTACATGGAGCGCTACGACGCGCATCCCGAGCGCTTCGGCACAACCCGCGCCACCGTCGCCCAGCCGGTGAAAATTGACAACGATCTTTACGTCCGCGACTACTCCAAGTGCGTTCTCTGCTACAAGTGCGTGGAAGCCTGCGGCGTGGACGCGCAGAATACTTTCGCGATCGCCGTGGCCGGCCGCGGCTTCTCCGCCCACATCGCCACGGAATTCGACGTCCCCCTGCCCGACTCGGCCTGCGTCTATTGCGGCAACTGCATCGGCGTCTGCCCCACCGGCGCGCTGATGTTCAAGAGCGAATATGACATGCGCCAGGCGGGCACCTGGAACGAAAGCCGTCAGACGCAAGACCGACACCATCTGTCCTTACTGCGGAGTGGGCTGCGATCTCACCGTGCACCAGCAGGACGGGCAGATCGTTCGCGTGACCTCGCCGCTCGACCACAGCGTGACTCACGGCAATCTCTGCATCAAAGGCCGCTTCGGCTGGCAGTTCGTGCAGATTCAGCCATCCGGCAAACAGGAGAAATAACTTCACTGCGATGCGTGCGGTCTCAGGCCAGGGGCCTGTTGCCAACAGCAAGGTGGTGGAAATGGTTCTCAGTCGTCCGGCGGGCGCGAACGCGAACGGGCCACCGGGAGACGACGGAACAACGGCTTCCTCGGCGAATGGGAGTCAGACGAAATCCGGTTGCAGTTCCCGCAAACGGCTTCAAGTGACTGATGCAGGGGAGCTTAAAGTTGGTTGCGGGGGGTGGATTTGAACCACCGACCTTTGGGTTATGAGCCCAACGGCCCTCGTTAACCGCCGCTGAATCAACGGGGCTTACCTTTTCATTCCGCACAAAACCTACCCAAACAATCTAGATTCTGGACCCTACTTGGACCTCGATTCCTGTCCACAGGTTATCGGTGGTCCCAAACTGCGGATGCGGTGTTTGCCTCACACAGACCTGCATCGGTGGGCATTGGGGGCTGATTGCGAGCTTACGAACGGACAGGAGCCGAGGGGCAAATCTCCGGTTCCGATGGCCGGCACGAAATGTCGCCCTCGGATGAAGCCCGCGCGCTTGCTCCTGTGACATGGGACGAAATCGGTCAAGCTTTGCCAAACGCAGGTAGGCCTCACTCCGAGGTTTCAGGTGACCGATCGAAGCTCGCTGATGCTTTCGGTCGCCGATTCGTGTGGCGTTCGCCACGAGAGCTGCATCCTCATCCAAGCCTGGAACGTTACGGGATCGCGACCACAACACCAGAACGCAACAGAATCGCCCAGCAAGATGACGCAGCGTTCGAAGAGGCGGTTGACATCACACCGGCCGGGGAAATTCTTGACGGCCATCCCCAATGGAAGGCGGCCCTAGACGCGGATTGTAGTCGAGTTCTTTGTATTGAGCATTTGCTCACTACTGACGAGCAAAAAATTGAATGGCTTCTTCGGAGGCATAGGCGTCGCAATGGATGGAACAGCTATTGTCGGGTCGTAGTCGTTTTGGAACTTGAAGACAAATTTAGGCAAGAGGCCTTGGCCAACCAGATCGCCGGCGGTCAGAAAAAAGGTTTGTCGAATCTGACAAAAGCTGCCGAAATGCATGTCCGCTCGAAATTAGCAAAATTGGCAGATGTCTGCGAAGCCTACATCGACTACGTCAAACAGCTCCGGAAGGAAGCCGATGCCAGCGTTCTCCAGGCACTCGAACGTGAGGAGATCTCCATTCACCAGGCCTGGACTTGGCGTAAGTTTTCTCAGTCTGAACAGAGAGAGATTCTCGAGAACCGAAGAACTGCAGCAACAGTCAGGGTAGCGTACCCTCGACCCCGCAAACTGAAGACTATCGCAATCGATCCGACTCGAATGTTGCAGGTATGGCGGGTGATCGCCGCCCCGGACCTCCATGACATCAAGTGCACGGTTGTATCAATCGATGGCAAGAAAGTTGAGATCAGAGTGCAAATCAATGAGGAACTCTTCACTAGCATGCAATCACAAGGAGAACTGGCCCTATGATGAAATACAAACAACCGCTGAGAACAATCCTGATAGACACAGAAAATTACTGGGACAACGATAAAACTCGCCCTGCGGCACGACGCGCTTTCAAGAAAACCGTGAAGTGCCGCACCTTCGGTTTAGGTGCTTTGCTATTTGCGTCGGAGAATGAGTTGCGGCTCGTGCCGGGAACCTGCAAGTCACGAGCCTGCCCAAGTTGTGGCCAGCGAAATACGGTTCAATGGCAGCGCGAGCAATGGGCGGCAATTCCAGACATCCCCTACAAAGGCATTACCCTTACGATGCCTGACGTTCTTTGGCCCCTCTTCCGACGGAATCGCGAGCTGCTGGCCTGCCTGCCCACATTGGGGGCTAAAGTCATTGAGAACTGGGGGAAAGAAAACTATGGTGTGGGACTGCTGACGATGGTCGTCCCCCACACCTTCGGTCGACATCTGACTTTTAACCCGCATTTGCACGTTATGGTTTCCGCGCTGGGACTGCGGGAGTCTGACTGCCGTCTAGTTCCCGCATTTTTCAATCGTGACCGCCTGATGCGCCGCTGGCGTATGGCCGTGATCATGCTTTTGCACGAGGCGCTGAAAAGAGGCGATCTCGTCTCAGAGATGGGGCAGAAGGAACTGGAGGCGATGCTAACGACGCAGTCCGAGCGATGGTGGAGCATTCATGTCGCCCACTGTAAGTCGAAGACACATCTTCTGCGTTACATTGGCCGGTACGTTAGGCGGCCCCCGATCGCCGAGCACCGGTTCGTCGAGATCAACAAGAACTGGGTTGTGTTTTGGACCAAGGATCACAGGTTGAAGAGACGAGTGGAGACGTGGTATTCCAGGGAGCGATTCGTCGATTTATTGGCTGAGCACGTGCCAGAAGACTATCGACATGCTGTCTGCCATTACGGGTTGCTCAGCCCACGCGGTAAGAATCGCACCTTGGCGCTTATTTTTGCACTGCTAGGACAACGCAGGCGCCCGCGGCCTCAGCGCTTGAGCTGGGCACAATTCTTGAAGAGAACATTCCATCGCGATCCACTCGTCGATAGCAAAGGCTATCGGATGCGTTTGCTTCGCAGGATCGCTCCCGAACAAATCTGCGACCTCCGCCTCAGGCTTCCGCGTGATTTCAATTTATCGCCAAACGTGCTTGTAGCACTAGGGCCTGTCGCCCGACGGTGGCTTGAAGAAGAGACCGAAATACCGGGATTACGGTAAGAAGAGGTTGGGTTGCTAAGTGATGCCAGTCCAACAATCCTGGGATCACGGTGACGTCAAGCTGCTTCTGTAAATAGGGAGAGGGTGCGGGTCTTCCATTCCAGGTTGAATCTCTGGAAGATGGAGTAGATGATTCGGTCCACGCTTTCTACGTTGACAAGCACATCGGGCCGGGTGCGGCGGCGCACCTCGACGAAACAACGCTCGATCACGTTGGGGGTGCGCAGTTTCCGCCACAGGTGGCGGGGAAAGGTGAAAAACGACAGCAGTTCCGGCAAGTCGTGTTCCAGCCGACGCCGAAAGGCCGCTTCCGCTTGGACGCGGCTTTCCGCTAGGTACATCGCCTGCGCTCCTGTATTCCCATCGTCATAATCCCGCTTCCGTACCTTCTCTAGAATGTTGCGCATCTTGTGCACCCAACAGCGGCTGATGCCGCATTGCTTCCGCAACAGAGTTTTATTTTTCCTAGACTTTGAAGATGCAGGCTCCTCTGAACTGGTAAACGGCGCAGCCGTGGTCTCGATCGATCCCGAGTTTGCCCAAACCGCGAATACCGCTCGTGAGTATCAGGTGTTCCTGACCCCCTATGGTGATTGCAAGGGTCTCTACGTCAACAACCGGACCGCGAACTCCTTCGAGGTACACGAACTCGGCGGCGGTACGGCCAGTCTGAGCTTCGGCTATCGCATCATGGCGCTACGGAAAGATTACGAGAACATCCGCTTTGCCGATCACACGCACGACCATGATCGACTGCAACTGATGCGGAAACGCGCCGAGACGATGCGCCAGCGGCCGCAGTCTCATGATCCTGCACCGAAAGCCATCCTGCTGCGGCGATAGCGGCAAGGCTGACGCCAACTCCTGCAGCGTCGAATCGTGTCTCTGCGCTCACTCATCCATCGCTCGTGACCGCACCGGCAAAGCCAGCAGATAGAGAAGGCGGAAACCGCGCGAAATGGGACTTGGCCTGGTTTGATGTGCCAGCTGTCACGACCGAACTTTACTGACGTTCTAGGAGGAAACATGCAAGTACGCAACGTTTTGTCTCCCTGTCTTTCGCGGCCCACGCCTTTACCCCTACTGCGAAGGGGAAGCGCGATGCCGAGATAAGCATCAAGGACAGGGTGCCCGGGAAGCGCGCAGTCTATCAAGCTCGAAGGCAAAGGCGCCTAACGCCAGAGCTGAGGATATACGGAGATAACGTTCGCTGGAGAATGGGCAGGCTCCAGTTCAGCGGGATTGGTGCCGCCGGGCTGAACGGCAGCGGCGAGATTGGCAAACCAGGAGCGATCCGTTTCCAGGAAGTAAGAACTAAGAGCGGAGGCACGAGACTTTGAGTCCATGCGACGAATCTCTCTGGTGACGGCGCTCACCTTGTTCGTTTCAGTCGCTGCGCACAAGGTGGTACCTTTGAACCTCAAGACCGGTCTGTGGGAGGTGACGACCACCACCGGCGCCGGCGATGACAATATGCTGCCCGCTGTGCTCTTGCAGAAACTCACTCCCGAGCAGCGTGCGCGGGTTGAAGAGAGAATGAAGGCTCGAAGCGCGGACCCGCAGAAAACGATCAACGCAAAACAATGTCTCACAAAACAGGAACTCGAACGCGGGATGCCGTTTCGTCCGGTTCAGAAATCTTGTAGCTGGGCCGTACTGACCTCGACTAGCAGCCGTGTGGAAATGCGTGGCAAGTGCGCCGATCACGGAATGAAGACGGGGAGAGCGCTTCGCATCGACGCGCTCAGTCCCGAGGAGGCCGAGGGTTCGCTGCAATTCTTCACCGAGAGTCAGGGCACCACTCCCGCCACAACATCAACCTTCAAAGCCAAGTGGATCGGGCCGCTGTGCAGGACTCGTTGATGCAAATATCCTGAGAACAGGAAGTTCTTCCGTTCGTTCTGTGTGTTCGTTGGAGCCGATTCGATAACGGTGGCAAACATGCGCGACCTCACCGACAAACAGTGGAAAAACCCTGGACGCACTTATTCCGGAGCCACCGCGCCGCGAAGACGGACGCGGGCGACCTTGGAAGAACCGGCGTGCCGTCTTGAATGGTATTTTGTGGGTGTTGCGGACTGGAGCCCCCTGGGCCGATGTCCCCGACCGCTATCCGTCATACCAGACCTGCCATCGCCGATTTCAGCAATGGGTCCGCTCCGGAATCATAAGAGGAATTCTGGAGGCCCTTGCCCTCGAACTGAGGGTTCGGGGAGTTCTGGATGCGGAGGAAGCCTTCATCGACGGCAGCTTCGCTCCGGCGAAAAAAGGGGATCGAAAATCGGGAAAACGAAGCGTGGCAAGGGAACGAAGATCATGGCAGTGGCAGATCGCAATGGTCTCCCCCTCTCCATCTGTGTTGAAAGCGCCACGCCCCACGAAGTGAAGTTAACCGTTCCCACCTTGGTCAGGATGGTGATTCCAGAAGCCCCGCAGAATCTCATCGGCGACAAGGCTTACGACTCAGACAAACTGGACGCAGAACTTCGGCGATACGGAATCGAACTGATCGCTCCCCACCGTAGCAATAGAAAAAACAAATCACAAGATCTGCGGCGCTTGCGACGGTATCGTCAACGTTGGAAGATCGAGAGGCTGTTTGCCTGGCTGCAAAACTTCCGCAGAACAGTTGTCCGATATGAGCGATATGCGGATAACTTTCTCGGGATGCTCTACCTTGCTTGCTGTGTCATCATGTTGAGGTATTTGTGAGATGGCTTCTTAGCAAAACGGCAACGTCTTCAGCATCGCCAAACCGTGTGATGGCGATGCTTTCCAAGTTGCGGTTAAGAAACTTGGCGATTGTCTTCGCCTCTTCCATTGAGGTGCCATCACGCAGATCAAATCCCAGAAGGCTTCCTTCTAGGGCATCCTCATCACCTCGACGGCCACGATATTCGGCGCTGATGAACGGGCAGGGATCTATGCGGAGAGTAACATTTCCTTGCACGATACCTCCCGCACCTCAGGAGAATATTCACTCACTTTGAACAGATAGTTCCCTCGTTTTGTTCTTGCCATTTTTGGTTCCCGATCAGGGTTCCACAGGGGCGAACTGAGTTCGCATAGCGCCTTCTGGCCAGTCCACCGTGGTCCTGTACCTCTTACCATTCAGTGATTCGTATTCGACGGTGAAAACATGATTTCGCATTACGTCAATGTTGAAGGTAGGTAAGAAACTGAAAGCACCGGCTGCAAGCGGGCTGACGGTTTGCACCCACCCCTCTTCGCCTGTAGGTACCGAATGCCGTATATTGATTGCGGTTCCTTTGCCGTGATTCTCTAGCGCCCAGCCCCCGTGATGTCGCTCGCGCTCCGCTGGTTTTTGGAGCAGTGCGACAAAAGGCATATCCGTCTTCTCGATTTGTGTGACCCCGGTCCTAGCTATAGTTCTTGTGTCCCGCGCATATCCGCGCAAAACGATCAGCGTCAACCCGGTGAGAACCACCAGACAGATTCCCGCGATAGCTTGAATCCAGTTCGGGAGGTCTGCAAAAAAACAATGCATAGGGCTCCCAAAAGGTGTGTACATAATCGTGTGCAATTAGCGCCGATAGTGCCACATTTTACCGCTTATCACCCGCTCTATGCGCTTGATATTGCGTTGACCATAAGGTTGGCCGGAGCTTCCCAAGGCGGATGTCCGCTGCATCCTGAAGCGAAAGCCTTATACGTTTCGGGATATGCCGAGGCTCCAGTCGCTCAAAAACTCGTTGCTGAAGGAGCTATCCTCTTGCAGAAGCCACAATCACGAAGCGACCTTCTGAGAAAAGTGGATGAAATGCTTCACTGCTGTCCGGGGAAACTTTCGCGGTGAGCTTGCAAGTGGTTTAGAGCGAGCATGATGCATGTGTTTTGGAGCAAAAACTATTTGAAATAGAAACTTCGTTAGGGGCTATCGGCTTCCGCTGCGTTGTGCTCACATGAGCGCGGCAATTGCCGGTGACGAGGCTTTTACAAAAAGTTTACACGGCAGTGACAAGGGTTGTTTCCACTGTGTTGTACTCTGGGCGACAGTTAGGCTATTGCGTCGCGCCTTTGGAGGGTCCCTATGAAAACGCAGAGTTCGGGCCGGCTGGTGTTGTTAGCGGCGGTGTTAATGTTAGCAACGACTGCAATTGTGCCGGCGCAGGCACAGACTTTTACGGTGCTGTATTCATTCTCAGGTTCGGACGACGGTTCTGGTCCGAGTGGAAGCCTGGTGCAAGACGCTTCTGGAAACCTGTACGGGACCACCTTGTCTGGCGGTACGTACAATTACGGAGTTGCTTTCAAGTTGGATACATCCAACAACGAGACGGTGCTGTTCAACTTTAATCCTGGCAATTCCCGCGGGGCAAATCCAGCGTATGGGCTCATTATGGACAAGGAGGGAAACCTTTACGGTCCCGCTGAGGCGGGCAGTCCAAAAGGTGGCGGGTTGCTGTGGGAACTCAGCCCTACGGGGAAGGAAAAGGTGCTGTGGGATTTTGGGGGCTGCCTCGGGTGCCGAAAGCCAAGCGATCCCGAAGGGCGACTGCTTATGGATGCGTCCGGCAACCTGTACGGAGTAACGGCGCTGGGAGGCGTCAAAGGCAAGGGCCCTGAATGTGAATACTATGGCTGCGGGGTCGTATATAAGCTAGACACCGCTGGCAAGCTGCATGTGCTCCACGCCTTTACTGGAGGAACGGACGGCGGCTCACCCTTTGGGGCTCTGCTTCAGGATGCGCAGGGGAACCTTTACGGAGCCGCAATTACTGGCGGACGGTCTTGCCCGCAGTTCTCTACGCTAGGTTGCGGAACGGTCTTCAAGCTGGCCCCCGATGGAAAGTTCACAGTTTTGCACACCTTCACTGGGGGTAAGGACGGAGCGGGCCCATACGGAGGACTGGTTATGGACAACGCTGGCAACCTCTATGGCGGTGCTACGGTTGGCGGTAACAGTAACTGCTACGACGGTTGCGGGACTTTGTTCAAAATTAGTGCCGATGGCAAGTTTAAGGTCCTCTATACGTTCACGAATGCGCCCGCGGGCTACCCCGTTGGGAATCTGGTCATGGACGATAAAGGAAACCTCTATGGAGAAACGGGAGGCACGAACACGAATTCTTTCTATGGAACGGTATTCGAGCTGAGTTCGGCCGGCAAAATGAAGGTGCTGCACGTCTTGAATGGATCTCCCGACGGCGCGGATCCTGCGGGTGGGCTTATCCGGGACTCCGCCGACAACCTCTATGGAGTTGCCTACCAAGGCGGAACCGGATGCCTTGACGTCGGCTGCGGCACGGTGTTCAAGGTAACGCCCTAGTAATAGCTTGCGTAATTCCGCGCTCATCTCGGGGCAGTTAAAACTTGGCTTTGCAGTCAGTCAGATATAACGCCAATTTCCGCAAGCAAGTACTAGAAAATCGTCCTATCCGTCGGGCCGTCCGCTCGATTGCAAAGACGATCGTGGTTAAGAGGGTAATTTGGCGGAATCTGTTGCCGAGCAAGTGACAATGCGGGATGAATGCGGGGCGCACCATCTTTTCCCAACTGATCAAGTTCCTCCCTCATCAAGAGTTCCAGAAGTGCGTTGCCCGCTATGCGGGTGATCGCTACCTAAAGAATCTGTCCTGCTGGGATCAGTACCTCGCCATGGCGTTCGCCCAGTTGACCTACCGCGAGAGCCTGCGCGACATCGAAGCGTGCCTGCGCTCCGTCGGCGGCAAACTCTATCACATGGGATTCCGGGGGTAAGCGTCCGCTGGTGGCCGTCTGGACAGAGGTGTAAGTGGGAGTCATGCTCTGGATGTGGACACCAGCGATAGTGTCCACTTGGAGCGATGATGGACACATACACTCAAACCACCCCACCTAAACGGCGGTACCGGACGTTGGAGGAGAAGCGAGGGATTGTCGAAGAGACGTTGGCGAAGGGTGCATCGGTAGCAAGAGTGGCACGGGCGCACGGGGTCAACGCTAACCTGGTTTTCAACTGGCGCAAGCTGTATCTGGCAAGGCGACTGGGAGGCAGCGGTGCGATGAAGCTGTTGCCGGTCAGCGTAAGCGAGAGCTCGCCGTCGCTGATGACATCGTCGAGTGGCGGGAGCTCTTCGACTTGTTTGGCGGGCACGGTTCACATCAAACTTCGACACGCGCAGGTGCGCATCGAGGGCAGCGCCGATCCGGTTTTGCTGCGGGTGTTGTTGGAGTGCCTGCGGGCATGATCGGGCCACCCACTAACACGCGGGTTTGGATTGCAGCGGGCGTGACCGATCTGCGGCGGGGTTTCACCGGGCTGAGCTCGCTGGTACAAACCCAACTGGAGCAGAGTCCGTTCTCGGGTCATGTGTTCGTGTTTCGCGGGCGGCGCGGCGATTTGATCAAGGTTTTGTGGTTCGATGGCGATGGGCTTTGTCTATTTTCGAAGCGTTTAGAGCGCGGACGTTTCGTGTGGCCGCAAGCGGCGAGCGGTACGGTTTCGCTGACGCGGGCGCAGTTATCCATGCTGCTGGAAGGCATTGACTGGCGGCGACCGGAGCGCACCTGGGATCCGCAACTGTCGGTGTAACGCACGAGGTTCTTTTGCACAACTTTTTTTGCGCGGAGAAGATCGTGGCGCGAAGATTCATGCGATACTCCGCGCATGTCAGGCAACCCGCTTCCGGATCTGAACCTGCTTCCGACGGAAGCGTTGAAAGCGCTAGTTCTGGCGCAACATGAGCAACTGCTCTGGCGCGAAAGCGAGATCGAGCATCTCAAGCTGCTGATCGCCAAGCTGCAGCGCATGCAGTTTGGGCGGAAGTCGGAGAAGCTGGCGCGGCAGATCGAGCAATTGGAGTTACGGCTGGAAGATCTGCAAGCGAAACCCGTCGAGAGCGCAAGCCAGCCGGAGAGTAAGCCTGGGGCCACGACATCTCCCCTCCTTATTAGTAGTAGTACTGTTGCGAAACCAGCCCGTCGGCCGTTACCCGATCATCTGCCCCGTCAAACGCAGAGGCACGAACCGAAAGAATCGGCTTGTCCGGATTGTGGCGGTGCGCTGAGTAAGTTGGGCGAGGACGTTTCCGAGATGCTGGAGTACGTGCCGGCGAGCTTCTTCGTGGTTCGCCACGTGCGGCCCAAGTTGAGCTGTACGAAGTGTGACCACATCGTGCAAGCGTCGGCGCCAAGCCGACCTATCGAACGCGGGGTAGCCGGGCCTGGACTGTTGGCTCACGTACTGGTCTCGAAGTATGCCGACCATTTGCCGTTGTATCGCCAGTCGGAGATTTATGGGCGCCAGGGCATTGAGTTGGAGCGCTCGACCCTGGCCGACTGGGTGGGTGGAACCAGCCAGTTGTTAGAACCACTGCTTGAAGTGCTGCGCCGTTACGTGACGGCCTCCGGAAAACTGCACGCCGACAACACGCCCGTGCCGGTGCTGGCTCCGGGGAATGGCAAGACCAAGACCGGGCGGTTGTGGACCTATGTCCGCGATGACCGGCCTGCGGGTGAGCTGGCGGCACCGGCAGTGTGGTTTGCCTACTCGCCGGATCGCAAAGGGGAACATCCCGAGCGGCACCTGCGCGAGTTTCGCGGAACGCTGCAAGCCGACGCCTACGCCGGATTCAATCAACTCTACGAAGACGGCCGCATCCAAGAAGCGGCGTGTTGGGCGCACGTGCGGCGCAAGTTCTTCGATCTGCAACAGGCGCATGCGTCGCCGGTAGCGAGCGAAGCCCTGGAGCGAATCGCAGCCCTGTATGGGATCGAGAAAGAGATTCGCGGTCGGCCAGCAGAAGAGCGGACAACAAGTTCGCAACGCCCGTGCGCGACCCTTGCTCGAATCTCTGCGACAGTGGTTCGAGGCGACGCTCCCCAAGCTTTCGCGCAAGTCGGATACGACGGCAGCGATTCGCTACGCCCTCTCACGCTGGGACGCATTACTGCGTTATTGCGACAACGGACACATCGAGATCGACAACAACGCCGCAGAACGTGCTCTACGTGCGGTTGCTCTCGGTCGAAAGAATTACTTGTTTGCGGGATCAGATACTGGAGGTGAGCGGGCGGCTGCCATCTACAGCTTAATCGGCTCGGCCAAACTCAACGGCCTGGATCCGGAAGCCTATCTGCACGAAGTGCTGTCGCGGATCGCCGATCACCCCATCACTCGCATCGAGGAATTACTGCCTTGGAACATCGCCGCAAGCCTAACTCTCGCAAGCCAATCCGCAGCTTAGTTAGAACGAGTCCCGCACCTGGTCAATACGGCTTACACCGAACGCTTACGATCATAGGGGATCTCCGAATCGAGTTTCCGACTGAAACGCAAATCTTCTATCTCCAACATCTTCATCTTGGTTGCGCTTTCGCTGATCGTTTGATCGATGCACCGCTTCTGTGCTTCGTTGATCATACGGTCAATATACCGATTCACTGCATCTTCTCCGCAGAGCCTCACACCAACTCGCTTGGCTACGATTCGAGCCTCTCGCTCGTGAGGAATGTCGGGCCTATTTAATTGTTCCTTTTCTTGCACTTGCTTCGGGAGCTCGCGAACAAGCTTACTTTCAGCCCAAAATCGTCGTTTGAACCCGTACTGAACGAAATGCTGTAGCTCATGTGCAAAAACCATGACGAGGCCTACTTCGGACGAAGAGGTGGTGCCGTGAAGGTAAATTAGGTGATCAAAAAACCGCTTGCTATCGGGGACCCAGAGGTTCGTACCGAAGATCTTCTCGCCTAGACCACGAGGCAAGCTCAGGTAGCCTCGGAATGTGTTTTTGTCGATCCGTGTGCAAAAAACCGCGATTCCCCAAGCCAAGGCTCTGCGGCGACTTGAGCTCTGCCCAGTCGCAGTCGTCGAAGAAAGCGAGCAGCTCAAGATCAGGCAGCTTGCCGTCAAACTCTTTCTCTTTCAAGACGCGCTCCGCTGCCTCTTTCCGCTTCGCCTTTGCGACAGCATCACAGGACATCACTTCCACTCTTACACCCATGCTTCTTTTATCCAGTTCCTGAGGTGTACCTGAGCAGGATTTCGCGATAACAATCAAACTCACTTTCGGCTTGCATAATTTTTTCCCGAATTCGACTCATTTGAAGATCACAGATGATCGAGCAACCACGCTGTCCCAGTTCTGGATACCTTTGGCCCAAGAATTCCAGTACATTTTTCGACAAGCGATCGTACCAATCCCATCGCCGTCTCATTCCTTCTTGATCGAACGGAAAATTGAGTGCGTCATCAATATAGCGCTCGCCGAAAGAGAATATGGGAAACGCACTGTCAATACTGCTCACGATATCGGCTAAAGTCAGGGTCATTGGCAACATCCTCCAAGAAAAATATAGCGCGTTCTCCTTTTGTTCGTCTACCGGAATCTCAGCGGGGTGCTCAGGCGCGGACTTCTTCGACCGGATGGAGAGGCGCGATCCGTGCGATGCGTTCCATGACCTTCTTGTTCTGCGCTGACTTTTTCAGGTCGTAGGCCGCCTGCAACCGCATCCATACTTCCGGTGAACCGCCAAACAGGCGGGCGAGTTTCAGGCACATGACGGCGGACAAGGGTTTGCGCCTCGCCAAAATGCCGTGCAACATCTGGCGTGACACTCTGAGCGCTTTGGCCGCGGCCGTTACCGACAGGCCGACCGACGGCAAAATGTCTTGCTTGATGATCTCGCCTGGATGAATCGGCGGCAATCCGCTCTTTGTGTTCATCACCCCGTCCCTAATGGTAGTCTTCATAATCCACCTCCAAAGCGTTTTCGCCCAACCAGCCGAAGGTAATGCGGTAGTTTCCGGTCACACGCATCGACCAGCGTTTCGAACTGCCATGCAGACGATGGAAGCGAAATCCTGCGATGTTCATGTCCTCCGGACGATCTGCCACTTCAAGCAATTGCAGGATGCGCACGCACCTCCCGATCTGACCGGCTCCGATCCGGCGCGTCTTGCCGGTGAGGTAAAGCTCTTCGAGCCCTTTATGCCGGAAGCTGGCAATCACGGCTTTCAGTGTAATGCGAATGGTTTACAGTGTCAACCATATAGTTGTCTGGCGCCTGTGCGTGGCCGCAGCCCCGCCGTATAATTATCCGGTCCCTCATCACAGCCGACGAGCCTGGCCGCTCCCGCTCCGCTCCGACGCACAGGAGATTCTGTCATGTCTACTCTTACCGAACCCGCCACCATGACCCAAATAAAGACGCGCATTGAATCCGACAGCATGGGAAAGATCGAAGTCCCGGCGAACGTTTACTGGGGCGCGCAGACGCAGCGCTCGCTGCTGCACTTCAACATCGGCCGCGACACCATGCCGCCGGAGCTGATCCGCGCCTTCGGCATCCTGAAGAAGGCCTGCGCGCTGGTGAATCAGGATCTGGGCAAGCTTCCCGCCGACAAAGCCAAGCTGATCGTGCAGGCCGCCGACGAAGTCATCGCCGGCAAGCTCAACGACCAGTTCCCGCTGCGCATCTGGCAGACCGGCAGCGGCACGCAGACCAACATGAACGTGAACGAGGTCATCTCCAACCGCGCCATCGAAATTGCGGGCGGCGAGATGGGATCGAAGAAGCCGATTCATCCCAATGATCACGTCAACATGTCGCAGTCGTCGAACGACACGTTTCCGGCGGCCATGCACATCGCGGCGGCCGAGCGGGTGAAGAATGCGCTGATTCCCGCGATTCAGACGCGTGCACGACGCGATCGCCGCCAAGGCGCAAGGAATTCGACAACGTCGTCAAGATCGGCCGCACCCACCTGCAGGACGCCGTGCCCTTGACCTTCGGGCAGGAATTCGGCGGCTGGGCCAGCCTGCTGGAGCGCGACATCAAGCGCCTGGAGCAGGTTCTCGACGGGCTTTACGATCTGGCCATCGGCGGAACCGCGGTGGGCACCGGCCTGAACGCGCATCCCGAATTCGCCGAGCGCGCCGCCAAGAAGATCGCCGAACTCACCGGCCTTCCCTTCCGCTCCCATGGCAACAAATTTGCCGCGCTTTCGGCGCACGATGAAATCGTCTTCGCGCAGGGCGCGATGGAAACGCTGGCCGCGTCGCTGATGAAGATCTCCAACGACATTCGCTGGCTGGCTTCCGGTCCGCGCTGCGGCCTGGGCGAATTCTCCATTCCGGAAAACGAGCCGGGATCTTCGATCATGCCGGGCAAAGTGAATCCCACGCAGTGCGAAGCCATGACCATGGTCTGCGTGCAGGTTCACGGCGCAACGGCCGCGGTGGGATTCGCCGGCTCGCAAGGCAATTTCGAGCTCAACGTGTTCAAGCCGGTGATCATCTACAACTTCCTGCATTCGGTCACGCTGATCACCGACGCCTGCCACGGCTACGTCGAATACATGGTCAAGGGCATTGAGGTCGATCGCGCCAAAGTGGACTGGTACGTGAAGAACTCGCTGATGCTGGTGACCGCGCTCGCCCCGAAAGTCGGCTACGACAAGGCCGCCCAGATCGCCCACACCGCGCACGTCGAGCACAGCAGCCTGCGCGAAGCCGCGCTGAAGCTGGGCCATCTTACCGGCGAGGAGTTCGATCAGTTGGTGAAGCCGGAGAAGATGACGAGACCGTGAGAAAGATTGAAGCCCCCAAGGACCAGGTCGAGCTGCGCCGCGTTCAGGGAATTCCGACTTTGGAAGAGTTGGTGGCGAAGATCACGCCAGGGAACTGTCACGGGGAAACTGCTTGGGGTCCCGACATTGGTAAAGAAATCGTCGAATGACCTCTCTCCAGCAGACCTGCACTTGAGTATCCCGGGAAAACTGCAGATTCCTCGTCACTTCGCTCCTCGGAATGACAAATTCTAGGTTCTGCCAGCCCGCTATGACTCCGCCCCCGCCTCCGCCAACTCTGCTCTCGCTTGTTTCCTTGTCCCGCGCCTCGCCGGCATGGTCGAAATGGTGATCACGCTCACCAGCACCAGCGCGGTTCCGAAAACCGTGCGCAGGCCAATGCTTTCGCCACCTGCGAAATATCCAATCAGAACAGCAACCACGGGATTCACGTACGCGTAGGTTCCCACTTTCGTTGGCGATTCGTAGTGCAACAACCAAATGTAAGCAGTAAAGCCCACGATGGAGCCGGCGACGATGAGATAGAACAATGCGAACCATGACGTCCAGGAAACCGCCCGGACGTGGAACCCGGAAAACTCGCCCGACAGCGCAGCCAGGACGAGCAATTGGAGGCCGCCCGCCAGCATCTGCGCCGCAGCGCTCATGGGCTTGGACGCGGGCAGCGTCAGCCGGCGAGTCAAAATCGTGGCTACCGACCAACTCAATGCCGACACCAACAACGCAAAAGCACCCGCGCGGTCGATAGGAGCTTCGCCCAGCGAGAAAGAGCGATTCATCAGCACCGCCACTCCGCAGATGCCCGCCAGCAGCGCAAGACCCAGGCGGATGGTCAGTCGCTGCGTCCGTAAGATCGTAATTTCCAGCAGAGGGATGAATATCGCGATCGTGGCCAGCACGACGGCTGCAATCCCCGAGGGCACGCGCTGCTCCGCCCAGAACAGGCAGCCATAGTCGATCAGGAAAATGAGCGTCCCCTGCAAAACGATCCCCGCCCACTCGCGCCGACTGGGATGTGCGACGCCTTTAAGCCGCGTCCAACCGTACAGGAACAGCCCCGCCAGCACAAAGCGCAGCCCCGCCAGAAGGAATGGCGGCACCTCGCGGACACCTATTCGAATCGCGAGGAAAGTCGATCCCCAAACGAAATAAATGATGGCGAAGGCCAGCAGGATCTTCCAGGATGCTGGGCGAGTTGCAGTTTCCATCGAATGATCCTCGATTCCAGCGCTTGCTTTGGGCTGGGAGTTTAGATGACACTGCAACCGTTTTGGGTTATGAAAGATTCTTATGAGGCGGACAATTCTTTCTTATCCCCCCGCCTCGCGAAACCGAAGGTCAGTCCGCTGAGGCGGGCAACCTGTTCCGCAGCGACCGCCTTACTCGCCACCAGCACGTGAAAGCTCTCGCCCATGCCAGCCGGAGTCACCAGGTGCTTCAGTTGCAGCGCTACTTTCGCCTGCTCCTGGGGCAGGCGGCATTCTTCGAAGGCATCAGCAAATTGATTGTGCTCACCGATGCCCATCAGGAATTGCGATTGCGTGAGCAAGGGCTGAATCCGCATTCCGGCTTCGCTCCGCCGCGGCGGCTAGAGCGGTGAAGTTCACGTGGGCGGTGATGTCCTGTTCTCCCGGGGCTTCGTATGGGTTGGCGCTCACCGAGTGTTGGCGGTATGCGGTGACCGTGCCGCGATGTCGTCCGGCGAGTTGCTCTTGGCACGAGTGTAGCCGTAGTCGATGGCGATGACGAATCCGCGCTTGATCGTGGCGGCGATCTGAGACATGTAGCGTTGTGCGATCAGAGGCAGTCTCGACTCGCTCTCCGGCCTCGGGATGCACGCCGTAGCGGTCGAGGAATTCCAGTTCTTCGGCTGACGCCGGATCCAGGTTTCGAGTAATCGCCCGTCGCTTTCGGAGATTCGCAATTCGCCTTGGGGCTGAGGACTTCCACCGGCAGCGCGTCGAAGAACTCGTTGGCGAAGACGATGACAGGAACCTCAGAGGCCAAAGAATCACAGCCTGCTGCCGTGCCTGGCGGAACTCGCTTTTGTTCCATTACTTCCTCCCGGCACTGCCGTGCCCGGCTCTTACGTGCCGCTGCTTCGCGGCTGAGCTTTCCCCGCTGGTCAGCGACGCTTTTCCTGTCGCGAAATGCTTGCTCAAAGTCACTTGCAACCGCTCGCGCAACGCCGGCGAACTTTCCGCTAGCGAATAATGCAAGGCGTCGAAGAATTCCGGAAACTTCTTCTCCGACCAATCCAGCACATCCCGGGCGAACAATCCGCGGCCCGGGCCAAGCTCCAGAATTTCGATCTGCTCCGGCGATCCCAGCGCGCGCCACATCTCTTCGAATTGCCGGGCCATCAGCCGTCCGAAGACCGCGTGCACATCGCTCGAGGTGTAGAAGTCGCCGGCCTTGCCGAACTGTTCGGCGTTGCGCGAATAGTAGCCCAGCTCAGGATCGTACAGGCAAAGTTCCATGTAGCGCGAAAATGGGATCGGCCCGCGCTCGCGGATTTCCTGCACAATTTTCTGGCGCAGGCTCACAGGCCTTCCCGCTGGCGCTCGACGCCGGTCTTGCGGAGTGCGCGTGAACATTTCGATCAGATAGTCGTGCAGGCAATCATAGAGCTGGCGCTGGAAGCTCCATTCGAACTGTGGATGGTCCAGATCGCGGGGATGCAAGTCGAAGTAGTAAGTATGCACGGGAACGGCGGATTCTTGAACTTGATGATGACTTCGACGCCCTCGCCTTTGGCGCGAGCGGAGAAAGTCCAGCAACGGATGCTCGTAAAGACGAAGTTGAGCAAGCACGCGTTCCAGGCGGGAATTCGGGCAGTCGACATCGATGTCGATTCTAAAGTAATTGTTGTCTATTGTACAGGGAACCATGTACAATAGACCGAAGAGGTCAATTGTGACAGAGACGACTTATACGAATCTGCGGCAGAGTCTCGCTTCCGTGCTCGACCGCGTGGCCAATGACCGTGAAGTCGTCATCATCCGCCGCAAGGGCGAAAGAACGGTAGCCATGGTTCCAGCTGACGAACTCATGGGCCTGATGGAAACCGCACACCTGCTGCGGTCGCCCAAGAATGCCCAGCGGTTGCTCACCGCACTTCGACGGGCCGTTGGGAGGAAAGGCAAGCCGGAGCCTCTGGAAAGACTGCGCCGGGAGATGGGCCTTGGCCCGAACCGCTGAGCGGGAAGCCGTATTCCATCGCGAATTTCGCCAAGATCTCCGTCACTGGATCAATACAGACCGCAAGATAGCCCTGCGAATTTTCGAGCTTAATGAAGCCGTGCTGCGAGACCCTTTCAGCGGCATCGGGAAGCCAGAACCGTTCAAGTACGTTCTCGCTGGTTGCTGGTCGCGCCGGATTACACAGGAGCATCGCCTGGTCTATCGAGTCAGCGAGACGGATTGATTTTCTTCAAGCCAGATATCACTACTGCCAGTGGTCACGCGGACAACGTCTTTCCAGCTCAGAGTTTTCGTTTACAACTTGTTACAACTTGCTATCCGCCACTCTGTCCTTCCGTCTAAACGTTCGTTTTCCTCGAACCATCCGGTGGGACATTCCCCCGGAAACAATTCGGAGGCGGAGGTGTCTCATGCTCAGGCATTTCGGTGTCGCTCTAGTCGCAGTCGCAGGGCTGTCGTTGGGAAGTTCAGTTTGCAGCGCGCAGTCTGCGCTTTTGGACATCCCTCGTGACAGCCAGCACTGCTACCGGTCACGCAACGCATCGGCATCACCGACATCACCATCAACTATCACCGTCCGCTGGTGAAAGGACGGCACCATCTGGGGCAAAGTTGTGCCCTACGGCCAGGTGTGGCGCGCGGGCGCGAACGAGAACACGACCATCACCTTCACCGACCCGGTGACCGATCGAAGGCACAGCCGCTGGCGAAAGGCATTTACGGGCTGCTCATGATTCCCACGGAAGAATGAGTGGACGATCATTTTCTCCAAGGTCCACACCGCCTGGGGCAGCTTTACCTACAACCAGGCTGACGACGCCCTGCGAGTCACCGTGAAACCGCAGGCCTCGGATCCGCACGAAGCCCTGACCTATGACTTCGATGACGTGAAGCCGATTCCGCCGTGGCTACGCTGCGCTGGGAGAAGCTCGCCGTTCCCTTCAAGATCGATGTGAATGTGCATGACATCGTGCAGGCCAGCCTGCATAACCAACTTCAAGGACTCGCGCAATACACATGGGAGGGCTGGGACGACGCGGCTACCTATCTGCTCGCGCCAAAAGTATGATCTGGACGAAGCTCTGCAATATGAAGAGACCTCGATCCGAACCGAGCCCCGGTTTGATAACTTCCTGACCAAGTCGCAGATTCTCGAAGCCATGGGCCGGAAGGATGAGGCCGAGGCGGCCAAGAACCAGGCGCTCCAGAGGGCGACGGCGGCTCAGATCTATGCCTATGGTCGTCTGCTGCAGGGACAGGGCAAACAGGATCAGGCCTTCGACTACTTCCGTCAGGCGGCGAAGAAAGACCCGAATGACTGGATAGTGCATGACGGCACGCCGCGAATCTATTCAGCGCAGGGCGACTTTGGCAATGCGCTCAAGGAGATCAAGATTACTCTGGCTGGCGCTCCCGACAACCAGAAGATCTTCTTCGAGCCCCTGGTGAAAAAGCTGGAGGCGAAGCAGGACATCAACAAGAACTGAAGATCAGGATCGTGTAGAGCGACGGGTCGCTAATCAGCTCCGACCTTGGCGACCGGCGTTTTTTCCTGCGCGGCTCTCTGCTCCGGGATACTCGTAAACCCCGCGGCCCGCTTTGCGGCCCAAACGGCCGGCTTTCACGTACTGCACCAGCAACGGCGCCGGCCGATACTTTTCTCCCAAAGTCTTGTGCAGGTATTCGAGGATGTGCAGGCGAGTATCGAGTCCCACCAGATCGACCAGTTCGAATGGCCCCATGGGATGGTTCAGTCCGAGCTTTAGGGCTTTATCGATATCCTGCGCGGAAGCGATTCCCTCCTGCAGCATGTAGAAGGCTTCGTTGCCGATCATGGCGTTGATGCGGCTGGTGATGAAGCCTGGCGACTCCTTGATCACCACGACTTCCTTGCCCATGCGCCTGCCGACTTCGGCCAGCCGTCGCTCAGCGTGTCCTCATCGGTTTCGAGCGCCGCGGACAACTTCCAGCAACTTCATCTTGTGCACCGGATTGAAGAAGTGCATGCCGACGCATTTCTTGGCGCGGTAAGTGACGCTGGCAATCTCGGTGATGCTGAGCGAGGAAGTGTTGGAGGCGAGAATGGTTCCGGGGCGGCAAATCTTATCGAGCAGGGTGAAGATCTCGATCTTCGATTCCATCTCCTCGGGCACGGCCTCGATTACCAGATCGGCTTCGCGGGCGGCTTCTTCGACGCTGCCGGCGTATTCCAGGCGGCCGAACGCAGCATTGGCATCGTGCGGCGGAGACCTTTCCGAGCTCCACCGCTTTGTCGAGGTTGGCGCGGATTTCGTTCTCCGCCTTGCGCAGGGCATTGGGCAGCAAGTCTTCCAGGATGGTGCGGTAGCCGCCGAGCGCCGCCACGTGCGCAATGCCGCGGCCCATGGTTCCGGCACCGATCACGGCGATGGTTTCGACCTGCGCCACTACTGCGTCCCTTTTTCCAGCTGGCCGAGTACGCCGTCGAGGTTGGAGCCGGCGGCCCGCAGGCTTTCCGCCAGACGCTTGCGCTCGTCGCGCTCCATGGCAGGGACGAAGGCGCTGATGCGGCGCAGGGTGGTCATGATATCGTCCACGTAGTTGATCAGGCGAATTAGTTCTCCGGAGGTTCCCATAATGATTCCTGCTCCTGTTGCCCGTTCTCGGGCGATAATGCCGGATTTGCGCCCTCACCCGGGGCAGCGGTTGCTCTAAAGGTGACCCACCATTCTCAACGGTGCGAAGGATTTAGTAAAGGCAGAGGTCTGTGTACAAACGTACCGATCATGGCTTGCGCTATTCACCGGATTTTAATTGTCTTTCCCATTCGCGCTGAATCTAATGGCAATATGACCGAGAAGCCTCTGAAACACTACCTGTTCGCCAGTGATTTTGATCAGACGCTCACTTTCAACGATTCAGGATACGTGCTCAGCGAATTAGTCGGAATTCCGACTGCCGAGTTCGAGCGCAAGGCCCAGGGCATGGCGAAGCTGAACCTGGTGCAGCAGGGCGCGGAACTTGCGTACCTGCTGCTGCATGATCCTGAGTTTCAAGCACGCGTCCGAAGAGAACACCTGTATGAGGTCGGCAAACGGATTCGCTTGAAGGAGAATATTGCGCTGCTCTATGAGATTCTCAATGCCGGCATTGGCGGATATCAGTTCGATTTCTATGTTCTCTCCGCCGCTCCGGTCGAGGTCATCCAGTCCGCGCTGGAAGGAATCGTCCCCAAGGATCACATCTATGGAACGGAGTTTCGCTACACCGGCTCCGGGCAGATCGAATCGATTACTCGCACCACAGCAGGCTATGGGAAGGTTGCAGTGCTCGACCAACTCCAGACGCAGCAGCAAATCGGCCCGGACCACATCATTTACGTGGGCGACGGAAGCTCCGATATCCATGTCATGCTGCATGTGAATGTCCGCGACGGCTTCACCATTGCGGTTTCCGAAGCCAAGCATGTTTCGCAGGTTGCCAAGACGAACGATCCTCAGCGGCAACGCCCTGGCCGTGCTGGCGCCGATTCTGGAGGACATTGTGGGCTGGGACAGACTTCGCATTCGCGGGTTTTTCGAGTCCTACGGAATGCTGATTCAGGAGTGGGAACGGGTACGCACCGACTGGCTCACTCTGCGCCCAGCCGCGAGTGACGAGGTAAAAACCGCGACCGCCGATTGAGATTTCTTGACCGCGCCCGGCTTCCTGGCAGCATAATAACCGTATGCTGCGCGACAAGAACCTCGTTCCGCTTTCCCGCCAGCACCAGCACGTGCTGGCGCTTTGTGTGCGCCTGGATCGCGCCCTTCAGGCAGGAGAGGTCAATCCCGAAGCCTGGCAAGCAGAGATTCAACAACTATTTGAACAGGAAATTGGGATCCATTTCGCCGCGGAAGAGAAGAAATTATTTCCCATCGCGGCGCGCTTCCCCGAGATCCGATATCTGGTTGAGGAACTGCGCTCCGAGCACGCCGTTCTGCGGGATTTCTTTGCGCGCGCGGCCGCCCGTGGTCTTGAAAAGGCGAGCCTGGAGGAATTCGTAGAGAAGCTGGCTCGCCACATTCGCAAAGAAGAACGCCAGCTCTTCGAGGGAATGCAGCAGGTTATGAGTGCACAGGACCTGGCCACTTTGGGCACCGCGCTGAATGGAGCCCTGAAAGATGCGTCGAATGCCTGCATCTTGCCCAGCGCAGCTACCCGTCTGCGGCCCAAACGATAAGACTTTGTGGACGTTGCTGCAGCGAAAACGGCCAGCGCCATCGCGACCGGGTGTACAATACCGCCTGCTCGGAATTCCTGACGGAATTGTTGGTCACCGGCTTTTCAATCGTCAACCCAAAAGGAGAGACTCATGAAGAAACTTCTGTTGGCCTCGATTGTCGTGTTGTGCTGCCTGGCTGTAGCCCAGGATACCGCCAAGACCGCCCCCAAGCATGCGACTGCCAAATCCGCTTCCAAGGCGGGTTCTGCCAGCCACAAGAATGCCTTTACCCCCGACGAAATCCAGTACGGCCCCGCGCCTGCGTTCCTGCCGCCCGGCGCCACTCTGGCTGTTCTGGAAGGCAATCCGATGGGAGTTGCCGGCGATTACACCGTCCGTTTGAAGATGCCCGATGGGTACAAGATCTCCCCGCATTGGCACCCCAAGCGAGAGAATGTCACGGTGATTTCGGGAACCCTGAAAGTGGGCATGGGCGATAAGTGGGATGAAAGCAAAATGATGAGCTTTGCCGCGACCAGCTTCGCTTACCTTGATCCCAGTATGCACCACTACGCGATGAGCAGCGGAGAAACGGCGGTGCAGATACACGGCATGGCGCCGCTCAAATTCAACTACATCAACCCCGGCGACGACCCCAGCAAGAAAAAGCCGTAGGTTTCAAGTGGGTGACGGCGTCCTGGCAGGCGATTTTCGACCGAAACAAGGCTGGCTCTCCGCCAGCCTTGCCTCCATCCCGCGCCTACACCAGATCTTCCACTTTCAATTCAGTCGCGCCGCCCTTCCACTGCGTGCGAAATTGATCCTCCACAAAACCGGCGTCATAGTTCCGGTCCTGGGCTTTGAGTGCCTGCTGCAACCCGAACAGCGAACGCGGATTGCGCGGATTGCGGTCGAGGTCTGCCCGGAAGACTTTCTCGGCTCCTGTGGCGTCGCCATTCATGAGCAGCGCGCCGCCCAGCGATTCGCGAACCGGGAAGAACCAGTCCGGAGGTTCCCCGTACTTGAGCGTGTCCTGAATCGCCACGGCTGCGGTCAGCAGGGAGATGGCTTGACTATTGTCCTTTCTCGCCATGGCAATCTTGGCGCCCAGGACATCCTCGGCAATTTTCAAGATGTCCTTCGCCTTATTGTTGATCGGCATGGCGAAGATCTCATCCGGCGGCGTATTCTGCTGGGCACCGGCAACGATTTTATATTCGGCCTCCGCTTCGCTCATCTTGCCGGTCCCTGCCAGCGCCATGCCGCGAGCGAAATGCCAAAACCCGGTTGTGGTCTTCATCGCCGGGTCAGGTTGCGGCATGGCGAGAATCTCATTCCACTTGTGAAAACGAAGTCCCACTGCCATGGGAATCGTCATAAAACCTTCCAGCGGAGGCATCATTTTCACAGCGGGTCCAACGTGCTCGGCCAGCATATCGGCGTTCTTCTTGGCTTCGGCATAATTTCCATTCATGCTGGCGCACATCGCGATGAAGTGCAGGTTATGGCTGTAATACATCATCGGGTAAATACCCTGCGCTCCGCTTGCCTTGATGTAGGCTCGGTCCACGGCCGCGGCCTCTTCGTTCGTCTTCACCGCCGCTTCATAATCCCCGGTGCGGATGTAAACGTGGGCCGGCATGTGCACGATGTGCCCGGCCGCGGGCGCCAACGATGCGAGTTTGTTGGCGCCGGCCGATGCGCGCTCCGGATACGGCGAGGCCTCCGTGGCATGGATGTAGTAATGAATCGCGCCCAGATGATTGGGATCTCGGCGGATCACGGATTCCAGCGTAGCGACGACCTCCTCGGTACCTACTTCCGGCGTGCCGTCCACATGCCACAGGGCCCAGGAGTGCAGATTCATCCCCGATTCAGCAAACAGCGTGGCTGCGTCCAGATCGTCAGGGTACGTCTTCGAGATTTCGCGCATCGCATCGCGATAATCCTCAGCGGCCTTCCGGCGATCAGCTTTCGGATCCGCGGGAAAGCGCTTGGCCATCGCCTGGATATAGGCCATCTCGGCGGGTGAGGCGCCGGCCGAAAGATCCGCCGCTTTCTGGATCGCTTCGTGCGCCTGCTTGAATCGCTCGTCGCTGGCGGGATCGTTGTAGTTTGGACCCACGGCTTCGGCAACGCCCCAGTAGGCCATCGCGAGCTTAGGATCGAAATCGGCGGCACGCTGAAACGAGCGCGCTGCCTCATCGTGGTTGAAGGCATAGATCAGGCGCAGTCCCTGATCAAAGAACTTTTGTGCTTCCGGATTGCCGGTGGAGACGGGATGGTGCAAATTGCCCAGACCCGACATCAGCGTGGCGGGCTTGGACGGGCTGTGCGCGGAATGGTCCTGAGCCATCGAGGGCGCGCACAGCCATAGGGTGAGTAGAATGCAGACCCGGTAACGCATGCGGATAATCCTCCTTAGCAATTGTGCGATCTGTTTTTCGAATGGTGCCCAGTTAGTGTAAGTAGATTACAACTTATCTCATAAATAGTCCTGGACAGCTTCGTGGAAGGGCACGCGGATACGTGAGCCTCTGGCTGGAATCCAGCCCTCAGGGACAGGCTCATATCTCGATTCGCTTCTCAGTGTGCCGGTTGAGGTACCAGCACGGACTATAGCCGAGATGAGGAAACAACGAGTGAACGCACACCTGAGTTTCCGGAGCGGCAAACTGGTATTCAATCTTGCCGTTCTTCTCATGGATTGCGTACATGGACGTGATTGTCACCTCGCCGTAGGGGTCGCGGTTCCTGGGGATCCTGTACCGAACAGAGAGATAGTCACCCGCGTACGTGATTGCCGCGAGCAGAACCAGCATGCCGACCAACCGGAGGAGTGCGCGTTTCACAATTTCCAGTTTCCTCCGTGCATTCCAGCCTCGGACAAATCACACCACAAAATATTTCGCCGCCGGATGGTGAACCACGATCGCGGACGTGGATTGCTCCGGATCGAGCAGAAACCCGCTGGTCAATCTCACGCCGACATTTTCTTCCGGATGAAGCAGAGCAAACAGTTTGGTTTGATCTTCCAGATTGGGGCACGCCGGATAGCCAAACGAATAGCGCGATCCACGATATTTCTGATGGAATAGATCGCGGATATGCGGTGAGTCTTCGCCCGCAATCCCCAGATCTTCGCGCATTTTTTTGTGCAAGTACTCGGCCAGCGCCTCGGCTGTTTCCACGCTGAGCCCGTGCAGATAGAGATAGCGAGTGTATTCGCCGCCTTCAAACAGCCGCTGGGTTTCGAGCGAGGCTTGCGATCCGATGGTTACCAGCGAGAGCCCAAGCACGTCCATCTTTCCAGAATCTTTGGGAGCGAAGAAATCCGAGATGCAGAGCTTGCGTCCTTCCCGCTGGCGGGGAAAAGTAAAGCGCAACAGCTCTTTCAATGTGGGCACGGGCGTCTCCGCCCGTGCAGGCGGCTCGTACACGATCACATCGTTGCCGTCACTCTGCGCCGGGAAATATCCATACACAACTTTCGGTTCGAAAAATACCGCTGGAGATGACTTCTTCTTCCAGCTGCTTCTTGATCGGGCGGAATTTCTGCTCCACCAAGCGCAGATAATCCTCCTGCGAGGCCGTCTTCAACTGCCACTGATTCTTGAACAACGCCGTATCATTGATGTACTGAAATATCTCGCGCAGATCGAAGTCTTTGCGCACCCGTACTCCCCAGAAAGGCGGCGCAGGAATATTGGGCGCATCGCTGACCACCGGGCTGCGCTCCGCGAAAACCGGCCCGGTTTCTTCATCCACCGCCGCGGCCTTGGCATACTCCTTGACCGTACGCCCTTCCTGCAGCCGGTCGTTCCGCTTGCCATCGGTGGTCGCCAGATCCTGCATGATGTGCAAACCGGCAAAGGCGTCGTCGGCATAGAACACGGCGTTCGAGTACTCGCGCCGCAGATCGTCTTCGACATACTTGCGCGTGAGCGCCGCGCCCCCGCAAATCACCGGAAAATCCAGGTTCTGCCGCTGCAGATCCTGGATCACATACTTCATCTCCAGCGTAGATTTCACCAGCAAGCCGCTCAGGCCGATGGCATCCGCCTTGTGCTCCTGCGCCGAACGAATGATGATGTCGCCCGGCTGCTTGATGCCGAGGTTGATGACCTTGAATCCGTTATTGGTGAGAATGATGTCCACCAGGTTCTTGCCGATGTCATGCACATCGCCCTTCACCGTAGCCAGCACAATCGTGCCTTTCTGCGAGCTGGCTTTCTTCTCCATCTTCGGTTCCAGATAAGCGACCGCCTGTTTCATGACTCCGGCGGAATCGAGCACCGAGGGCAACTGCATCTTGCGCGCACCGAAGAGATCGCCCACCGTCTTCATGCCGTCGAGCAGCACGGTGTTGATCAACTCCAGCGGTGTGTACTCGTGCAGCGCATCCTCCAGAAGTTCTTCCAGCGTTTTCTTGTGAGCGCCTTCACCCACGGATTTTTCGCCATTGATGATGGCGAACTTCAGCTTGTCGTCCACCGAGAGCGTTTCGACATGCGCGGTTGTGGAAGCGGGCACTTTGCCCTTGGTTCCGGCGAAATGTTGCATGTATTTCTGCAGGGGATCGCCGTCCGAGGCGTCGCGGTAAATCAACTTGCGCGCCAGTTCAACTTCTTCATGAGGTATTTTGTATAACGGATAGATTTTGGTGTAGTTCACTATGGCCATGTCGAGGCCGTACTCTACCGCCTCGTGCATGAAAACCGAATTCAGCACGCGCCGCGGATAGGCATCGAGGCCGAACGAAATGTTGCTGACGCCGAGGATAGTCTTTACGTCGGGCAGTTCTTGCTTGATCTTCTTGAGGGCCTGCAGGGTTTCCATGCCCGCCGTGCGATATTCCTCCTGCCCGGTTGAGATGGGCAACGTCAGCGCATCGAAGATAATGTCCACCGGCCGAATGCCGTATTTTTTTGTCGCCAGATCGTAAATGCGCCGGGCGATGGCCGCCTTCTTTTCTGCAGTCAGAGCCATTCCCTCTTCATCAATGGTGAGCGCAATCACTGCGGCGCCGAAACGCTTGGCCATGGGCAGAACTTTCGACGTACGCTTCTCGCCATCCTCCAGATTGATGGAATTGATGATCGCCTTCCCGGGAATGCGCTTCAAGGCTTCTTCGACGACGTCAGCCTCGGTCGAATCCACCAGAACAGGCGCGGGAACCCGAGTCGCGATCTTTTCCAAAATCGAAGTGATGTAACCCTTCTCGTCCTCGCCCACAATGGCGCAGCACAGGTCGAGCATGTGCGAGCCTTCGTTCACAAGTTTCTTAGCCAGGGCCAGAATGTCGTCGTATTTCTTGCCCCGAACCAGGTTGCGGAAATGCTCAACCCGCGTGGTCGTGTTCATTTCTTCAGCGACAATCAGTGGCTTGGGTTCGAGATCGAGTGGAACGGAAGTGTACGCGCTCGAAGCCGCGGCGATGGGCTGCACTTCCCTTTTCGCGGGTTCCACACCGGATACAGCGCCCACCACGGCTTTCAGGTGTTCGGAAGTGGTTCCGCAGCAGCCGCCCACGATACGCACTCCGTAGTCCGCGACAAAATGCTTGTGATACTCGGCCAGTTCCTGAGGATTAAGTTTGAATACGGCCACGCCGCCTTCGGCAACGGCAGCCCGGCGTTGGGAAGCACCGAAACATGTTTGGTTGAGTTCAGGCAAAGGTAGCGGACCGAATCGTTCATTTCCTTCGGTCCGGTGGCGCAATTGAGCCCGATTACATCCACGCCGAACGGCTCCAGCGCCGTGAGGGCTGCGCCGATCTCGGTCCCGAGCAGCATCGTCCCGGATTCCTGCAGAGTAACCTGTACGGTCACCGGCAGACGTCTTCCGGCTTTCCGCATGGCTTCGAGCACGCCAATGGTTGCGATTTTCGCCTGCAGTAAATCCTGGCACGTCTCGACCAGCAGAATGTCAACGCCGCCTTCGATCAAGGCCGCAGCCTGCTCTTCGTATGCCTCCACCATGTCGCCGAAGCTGATGTGGCCCAGGGACGGGAGCTTGGTCGATGGCCCCATAGATCCCGCAACGAATCTCGGCTTGTCATCGGTGGAGAATTGCTGTGCCACCTCTTTAGCCATTTGCGCGGCCGATGTTGATCTCCGCACCCGTCGCGCAGATCATACTCGCCCAAAACGATGCGGTCCCGCCGAACGTGTCGGTCTCCACGACATCACAGCCAACCTCGAGGAACGACGCGTGAATGTCCCTAATGATGTCGGGCCGGCTCAACACCAGCACTTCGCTGCAGTTCTCTTTGCCCCAATAATCATCCAGGCTGGGATTGCGGTTATGAATGCTCGTGCCCATGGCGCCGTCGTAGATGACGACGCGTTCGCTAACGGTTTGGAGAAAATCGGGCATTGTCAATCCGTGTGGATCAGTGTAAATCCGTGGCTAAGGTTTTCGACTCATGCACGAACGCCGGTCCGCTGGGGGACCGGCGTCGTCCGCAGTTCCTACGGTGAAATTCTAACTCCCAGGCATGGCCACCGCTGGCGCGCCCGCCGCCACATCCGCTTGATTGAACACCGCGTTGGCTCCCATGTGCGCTGGCCGGGGGGCCAGCATCTGCTCTTTGCGGTAGATCAGGTTGCTGGCGTTGAAACTCGCGATCTCGAACCCGTGCCCGTGCGTGATCGCGTCCGTCGGGCAGGCCTCCACGCAGTATCCGCAAAAAATGCATCGGTTGTAGTCAATGTTGTACACCTTGGCGTAACGCTCGGCGCCGCTCACGCGATGCTCCGCGGTGTTCTCCGCGGCTTCAATGTAAATGCAATTCGAAGGACACGACGCCGCGCACAGGAAGCAAGCCACGCACTTTTCCAGTCCGTTTTCGTCGCGTTGCAGCACATGCGCGCCGCGAAAACGCTCCTGGAACTTGGCGCCCTTCAGCGGCCCCGCGCCATCGGGATAATTCTCCACGATCGTGGGCTGAAACATCTCCATGAAGGTGATGCTCATGCCCTTGGCGATGGCCGCAATGTTCTTCAGGACCGGCATACTGATTAGTATAGCGGAAGGTGGCGTCCGGGGAGCGCGCTCCTCAGCTAATGCGGTGGCAAGTGGGTTGGATTGTGAGCTTTTGACACCGATTGGGGCCGAGAGCCAACCAGAACCATCCGGATCGGTGCATCACGGTTTTACGACAGTCTTCGGCGCTGTTCCGGAAAAAAGCAAACTTCAACGTGCGGACGATTCTTTCCGCCTTCCGGTGGTTTGTCAATGTGCAAAGAGTTGCAGTCTGGCATGGTGGCTACTTTTGGTCTACACTCGCTGTCACGGGCGTTCTGATTTGCGAGGCTGCAATTCCCACCCCTCGGGTTGTGCGACCTCTCGTGATGCCGTTTTGCTAAACCTTCCAGGAGTAACTGAATGAAGCGTCGTATTGTGATTTCCATGGTCGCCGCGGTTGCATGGTTACTGGGCGCAACCGTCTCCCGGTGTTCGGCGCAGACCTCGGACGAAATAGCAGCCTCTGCGTTTCTGTTCAAGGGAAAGAAGATTGTAGTTCCCGAGTCCAGCATCCCGCATCCGGGCCGCATCCATACCAACTACTTCTTTGTTATTCCGGACGTCCGGAATCCTGACGCGCCCCCGCAGGAGGCGGAGACACCGGCGTCGCTCGCCTGCGTGTACAAACTGGTGAAGGGGCCCAAGGGTTGTCCGATCGCCACCAGCACGAATGTCCCGACCGGGGGCTGGGGAGCCATTGGCATTGTGGATGCCGGGGACTATCCAACCGCAGCGCATGACCTGCATGTGTTTTCCAAGTATTTTGGCATAACGGAAGCCGACTTCCAGAAGGTGTATGCCGATGGCCACAAGCCTCCAGTGTATTCCGGCTGGGACGTTGAGGAAGCGCTGGACATCGAGTGGGCTCATGCCATGGCGCCCAAAGCCAAGATTTTCCTGATCGAGTCCAAGCTGTGCGTGTCCAAACGGTGCAACACGGATCCCACCTGGCTGGCGGAGCAGGTGGGAGGAAGCGTAGTGGCGCAAAATGGCGGCGGTGTGGTCAGCAACAGTTGGGGTGACCCGGAGTGGCCGGCTGAGACGAAATATGACAAGTATTTCGTGCAGCCGGGAGTGGTCTTCTTCGCCGCCAGCGGAGACTCGGGCGTCGGGGCGAGTTCTCATCCGGGAGCTTCTCCAAACGTGGTCTCGGTCGGCGGTACTTATATCAATCGGGATTCGCAAGGCAACTTCATGGACGAAATTTACTTAGGCGGCACCGGCGACATTAGCCCCTATGAGGCCAGGCCCAGCTACCAGAACATCATCAAGAAGATTGTCGGAAGCCAGCGTGGATATCCGGATGTGGCTTCCCCTTTCTGCTACGCGCCAATTTATATTTCGGCGTACGAAGGCTGGAATGAGGTCTGCGGCACGAGCTGGTCGTCGCCAACCTTTGCGGGCATTGTAAATGCCGCCGGCAGCAAGAAGAAGTCCACCGAGGACGAACTTACCATGATCTACAAGGAGTACGCGAACAAGAAGGAGTACAAGGCCGATTTCTACGACATCACCTCGGGCGACTCCCACTGCATGGTGGGCTGGGATCTCTGTGCTGGTGTGGGCTCCCCGCGCACGTACAAGGGGAAATGATTCGGGGAAGTGCCAATTAGTTTTCGGATCAGGCCCTGTCGCCGGACAGGGCTTTTTGCGTGATCTTGATGTTGTGTACAAGACAGGGTACGGCTCGAGCTTTTCCGGTCGAACGGAGCCCAAGTCTTGGCATCAGGGCGATTTGCCCGATACACGTTAGTAACCTACCCAAAAGAGTCGTGCCGTTAGATGATGTTACTTCCGGTGATCCGCCCGGAAAGACGAAAATGCCCCAGAAGTTATTGGACGTTCTTATGTTAGGCCGTTGCTCGCACGAGTTTTCCTGGCCAAGGCGGGCTGCCGATGGCCATTATTACCAGGTTTGCCTGCTTTGTGCCGCCGAATACGAGTATGACTGGAAAACCATGCGCCGTACCGAGCGTGTGGATCGCAGTCAGTTGCAGAGCGCAGCCGAGGCGACCACCGCGCGCCGCGCAGCGGCCATACCCGAAAACCCACGTGGGTTCCTCGCGCCCGGCGCCTCAAACTACACACACCGGTGCGCTATCGGGTGAAGAACCTGGGCAACTGGTATGAGGGCATCATCGAGAACCTGAGCCAGTCCGGCGTGCTTCTTTATGGCCCGCAGCGCTTCCCCAGCAACACGCTGGTAGAGATGATTTTCGAGATGCCGGAAGAGATTTCCGGGCAGAAAAACAGCACGGTCCTGTGTCAGGGACGCATCATTCAAACCAAGGATACGCAGGAGGATGTCGAAAACCCAGGATTGGCCGCCAGCATCCTGGACTACAAGTTCTTACACCAGAACTGACGAAAGCTGCGGGAAGCCTCCGCCGATCCCACAAAGCGATTCGGTTCGGGTGGCTTTTCTCCCTCCATTACTTTTTCCGCGCCAGAATTCTCTCGATTTGCCCGATGTGATTCAGGTCATGACCAGCAAACATGCGGACAATATGCTCGATCGTCTCCTGGCCGCGCTCGGCATGCATGCCATGGTGCTTCCACTGTTCGGGCTTCAATGACTTGAGCAGCGCCAGGTTGACCTCGCGGAGTACCCGGAATTGCTCGAACGACTTCCGCGGATCGCGCTTCTCATAGTGTCCGCTGGTCACCCACGCATCCTGATCGAATGCGGCAACCGGAGTTCCGGGGGAACCCAGAATCAACCGGATACGAAAGCCGCCAGCGATTTCGGTGTCCGCCAGATGCGCGAGGATTTCGCTGACTGACCACTTGTCGGAAGCCGGACGTTTGCGCAATTTGGAGGTGGGGACTCCTCTGATCAGGCGCTCGATCTTCCTGGGAGTCGCAGCCTGAACCGTCAGGGGCCTTTTGCCTTCCACGTAGCCGGTAATGCGTTTCGTGTACTCCTGTGGCGTTTCCTGCATGGGTTCCCTTCTGTCTTTGGTTCGCCGTCTGGAATTTTAACAGCATCGCAATTCTGTGGTCTGCGGCCCAGGGGAATTTTACACTCCGATCACACCTACCAGTTCCTTCACCGCTTCGGCGCTGCGGTTCAACTCGGCCTGCTCATGTTCGGTAAGCTTGATTTCGATGATCTGCTCCATGCCCTTCGACCCTAATTTCACCGGCACGCCCACATACAGGCCTTTGATCCCGTATTCCCCTTCCAGGTAAGCGGCGCAGGGCAGAATTTTCTTCTTGTCCTTCAAAATGGCCTCGACCATTTCGGTTACAGCAGCGGAGGGAGCGTAGTAGGCGCTGCCGGTCTTCAGGTATTTCACAATCTCGGCGCCGCCATCACGGGTACGCTGCACCAGGCGGTCGATGGTGTGAGCATCCAATAGTTCGGTAATCGGAATTCCGGCTACCGTCGAGTATCTCGGCAAAGGGACCATCGAATCGCCGTGTCCGCCAAGCACAAATGCCGTCACATTCTCCACGCTCACCTTCAACTCCGCGGCGATAAAGCTCGGAACCGGGCCGAATCCAGCACGCCGGCCATGCCAATCACACGCTCGCGGGAGAAACCACTCATTTTATAGGCGGCCTGCGCCATGGCATCGAGCGGATTCGACACTACGATGAGAATGCAGTGGGGAGAATGCTGCACCGCCTTGTCCACCACATCTTTCATGATCTTGTGGTTGGTGTGCAGCAGATCATCGCGGCTCATGCCCGGTTTGCGCGGGATACCGGCGGTGATCACCACGATATCGGAGTTCGCGGTATCGGCATAATCCTGTGTGCCGGTAATGTGGGAGTCACGCTTCTCAATCGGCATGGCTTCCAGCAGGTCCAGCGCTTTGCCCTGCGGAACACCCTCGATAATGTCAATCAGAACGACATCGCCCAGCTCTTTGGACGCAATCCAGTGCGCCGCTGTAGCCCCCACATTTCCCGAACCCACAATCGTAACTTTCTTACGCATGAACCCCCTTCCCTTTCTTGAAACGGTCTAGCCAGTGAGGCCACGGAGATCACAGAGGGGTTGTGCCTCTGGGATGAATCCGTTTCACCGTGCCGCGCTCAGCACCGCGGCATCCATGTTCTCGATGATGTAACCCGCAAACTCGCTGGTCTTCACTTTGGTAGCGCCTTCCATCAGACGCTCGAAGTCGTAGGTGACCTTCTTCTGCACGATGGTGCGCTCGAGAGCTTGCTCGATCAGATCGGCGGCTTCGCCCCAGCCCAGAAAGCGGAACATCATTACGCCCGAGAGAATCACCGAACCCGGGTTGATGACGTCGCGGTCGGCATACTTCGGCGCCGTGCCGTGAGTCGCCTCAAAAATCGCATAGCCATCGCCAATGTTGGCGCCGGGCGCGATGCCCAATCCTCCCACCTGCGCGGCGCACGCATCCGAAATGTAGTCACCATTCAGATTGGGTGTGGCCAGCACCGAGTATTCGTCCGCACGCGTGACGATCTGCTGAAAAATCGAATCGGCAATACGGTCGTTAACCATCAGCTTCTTCTTCCACGCGCCCTTGCCGTGGGTAACGTAGATGGCATCGAGGACATCCTTTACCTCCCGGTAAATCGATTGCCGGAAGTCCTCGGTAGCAAATTCCAGGCCCGGTTCAATCAGATTGGCATTCTGCTCAATTGTGATCTTCGGGTCCTTGTCCTTGTTGTCGATGATCCAGCTCTCACGCTCCGTGATTACCTTGTCGCGAAACTCCTGGGTTGCCAGTTCGTAACCCCATTTGCGGAAGGCGCCTTCGGTGAACTTCTGAATGTTGCCCTTGTGCACCAGGGTGACGCTCTTGCTGCGGCTGTCCAGCGCGTACCGGATGGCCATACGCACCAGGCGCTTGGTTCCGGTAACCGACATGGGTTTGATCCCGACGCCCGAATCCAGCCGGATCTGCTTCTTGCCGCCCTTCAGCATGTCTTGGTTCAGAAACTCGATGAGCCTGGCGGCGTCGGGCGTGCCCTGTTCCCACTCGATTCCGGCATATACATCTTCTGTGTTCTCGCGATAGATGACCACATCCATGCGCTCGGGATGCTTCACCGGGGATGGCGTACCCATGTAGTACTTCACCGGGCGCACGCAGGCGTAGAGATCAAGGATCTGCCGCAGAGCCACATTCAAGGAACGGATGCCGCCACCCACGGGCGTAGTCAGGGGACCCTTGATGGCGACGCGAAACTCGCGAATCGCATTTATAGTGTCGTCCGGCAGCCAGGTCTTGAAATTGGACATAGCCTTTTCGCCGGCAAACACCTCATACCATGCCACGCGACGCTTGCCTTTGTAGGCTTTCTCGACGGCACCATCGAACACGCGAACTGAGGCTTTCCAGATATCTCTGCCGGTTCCGTCACCCTCAATGAAAGGAATGATCGGGTGGTCAGGGACCTGGTAGCGCCCGCTGGTGTAGCTGATCCGAGCGCCGTTGGCAGGCACCGGGAGGCCGTTGTAGGAAGCCGACATTACCTATCCTCCGGAATTGCATTAGGCAAACCAACAATTATAAAGGTTCCGAATAAGCCCCGAGAAATGCGAGGAACACCAAGGTCACAAGCCAACGAGTGCCAGTCTGGGATGGGACACGCTCAAATAAAGCTTTCCACAACTGGCATCTATAGTGGGCGCGGTACAATACCCGCCGTGGGGTTTCCTTCATTTACTTGGCGTCTGGGGCGATCTAGCCTCGTCCTGATGTTGCTATGGGTCGGCCTCCCAGGCATGGCGGCTCGCGCCCAGCAGGCTGACCTTTCCACCGATTTCGTCACCGCGCCAGAAGCCGTTCTTGGACTACCGGCCTCGGCACGACCTGCGCCCGCTTGGATTGTAAAGATCCAACCCCCGCCTCTGTCTCTGCCGCACCCTTTCTGGGATCGTACAAACCGATTGCTTTTTTTCGGGATCGCCATGACCCGAGGCTTGGATTATTCTTCCACCCGCAACTTTCAAGCTCGCGGGCGACAAGAGATTCTTCTGCCTGACGCTGTGGTGAACAACTCCGCAGGATTTACTGGCCTGGAGACGGCCGCGACTGTAAGTTCGATCGGCATCTCTTACTTGTTTCACCGCACGGGCCACCACAAACTTGAGCGGTGGATGTCGATCGGCCACATCTGCGTGACCGGATTCGGAGACGCCCGCAACTACGCGCTGGAGTCGAGGCACCCCAGATGAGGCAAGACGAAGTCGCGGCCTACGTCAGCGGACCCGCCAAAACTCGATCGTAGATCCTCCGCACCTCACGGCAGCTTCGCTCCAACTCGGCCTCTAACCCTTGGGGAAATTCACGGCGTAGAATCTGTGACGTCAGCCTCTCCGTCGTCTGACGCGCATGTTCCATGGTGGGGAGCCATTTGCGTGCTCGTCCCACAACTAATCGCACCACGTGATCCGCAGTCCGAAACAGTTCCGCGGCATGATCGAGAGAGGCAGCCTCTGACTTCTCCAGTAACCCGGCAGCTACGCAGCGCCAGAGCCGGTCACGCAGACTGCCCCTCTTATTGGCGATCCCCTGCTTGACCAACAGAAAATTACAGAGGAAATCGATGTCATAGATCGCTCCCGCGGATGTCTTGAAGCTCTTTTCGACGCTCTCCAATTTCGCGCGCATCTCGCGCACAGATTGCCCGAAACTCGCGTCCGCCGCAAAGCGCTGGAAGAGTACTTGTGTCGCGCTGCTGGCTCGCTCGCCCAGGCTGCGTGAACCCGCTAGAAAACGCAGCTTGGTGTAGGTTAGCGCTTCCCATGCGTGCGCCTCCTGCGCGAAATAGTCCGCGAGTTGTGACGGCGTGACCAGCAATTCACCTTCCCCGCCCCGCGGACGCAAACGCGCGTCCACGGAAAGAACCATTCCCTCCTGAGTGTAGGCGGCCAGGGCCTGCATGACCTGAGCGGCTGCTTTGGTCAATCGTTCGCGATCGTGATCTTGTTCATAAATGAAGAGGACATCGGCATCCGAAAGCACATCGAACTCACCGCTGCCCAGGCGCCCCAGGGCCATCACGGCCAACCCGTCTGGCGCGCCTACGATCCCAAATGCGGCGGTAATCGCATCGTCCGCAGCCGCTGTGGTGTCGCCTAATGACTCGTACACGCCACGGAGCTCGGTTACGTCTTTGGCGCCGGCAGCAAAGACGCGGTGCCGAAAGTGCCGCCGGAGCAGGGCCAGTTTTTCGGGGTACGGAGCCGGCGAGCCGGACAGGTATGCGACTACAGGGTCGGCCGTTGATCTTCCCTGGGCCAAGGAACTTTCGAAAAGATAACCGCTGCCCGCCCACGATGGCACTTTTCCCAACTCTGCCAGAGCGGCAATTTCCTCGGGGTGGCGGATCAGAATATGGGTCAGGTAGTCGCTCGCTTCCAGCAATGCCAGAGCACGGACAACGGCATCCGGATACCGCAGCACCGCGGCATAGCGCTCGGAACTGGTGAATGCCGCGGCCAGGAAGCGAAAAAGGTTTTTCTTCGCCGTCGGGCTCAGATCGTCGCGGGTCGCGGCCTCGTACAGGGCCGGTACATCCGCAGCCAGACGGTCCAGAATCTGCCCATTGGAATGGTCGGCGACGACCGGCTCCGAGGGGCTGCGCAGTTGGAGTTCCGTATGCGGAGCCTCGTGATGGCTGCGATTCTGTTGCTGGTAAACAATGCGCTGATAGATCTCAGCAACTGCCGCCATGCGGTGCCGCACCAGATCTGCAAAATTCTCCGGGCGATGTTCTGCCGGCACAAAACCCTGCATGGAGCGCTGCAGAATCCACAACTCGGATTCTGCAACCGGAAGCTGGTGGATCTGCTGTCCGTGGCGCAACTGCAGCCGGTGTTCCAGGTGGCGCAGAAACTCATAGGCAGTGGTAAGTTCGTAAAACTCCTTGCTGCTGAGGTTGCGTTTGTCATGCAGCTTTTGCAGGGAAAACAAAGTGCCGCCGGAGCGCAGCCATGGCTCCGCGCCGCCGTACACCCGCTGCAAGCACTGCACCAGAAACTCGATATCGCGAATGCCACCGCTGTCAATCTTTACATCGAGGCTTGCGTTGGCGTTGTTCCCGGCAATCTGTTGATGGCGTTTCTTGTGCATCTTTTCTCGCGCCACCAGCGCGGTCTTGATGGCGGCGAAGTTCACTCTCTCGGTGTAGACGTGAGACTGCACTCCCCGGATAAACTCGCGGGCCAGAGCCTCATTTCCGGCCGTATGGCGTACTTTGATGAGCGCCTGCTGCTCCCAGTCGTGGGCGGTGGTTGCGTAGTAGCGCAAGGCTTGTCCCAGACTGATGGCCAGCTCTCCCTCCCCTCCCTGCGGCCGCAGGCGCAGATCGATGCGGAACACCGGGCCTTCCCGTGTCACACGGGAGAGAATCTCCGTGACCTGCTGGGCCAGGCGGATGAAATATTCACGATTGGAAACCGAAGCTTTGGGTGGCTCGGCGCCATCTCCGAAGATAAACATCAGGTCCACATCCGAGCTGTAGTTCAGTTCGTTGCCGCCGAGCTTCCCCAAGGACAAGATGGCAAAAGGAGTGTTCACCAGCCGGCCGTCCGCGTCCAGGTGCTGCGGCGGATCGTAGCGGCGCAACAGATGGCTGTCCGCTTCGCGCAAGGCTTCCTCGATGAGCACATCCGCCAAAGCTGCGATTTCCGCCGTGGTCTCCGCTAGGGGCGCGATCTTCAGCACGTCGCGCAGCATGGTCCGGACGTATTCCCGTCGCTTGAAGCGCGCAAGAAGCAGTGAAACATCCGACTCCAACGAACGGGAGCGGAACCGCGCCAAACCTCCGTGAAATTCTTCGCGCGAAAAACTGCGGTCCAGATTCTTTTCCCGTAGAAAGGATTGCAGCAGGTCCGGGTTCTGGATCAGCGTCTCGCCCAGGAAGCGGCTGTAGCCGAAGACCACGATGGCATAGTGCGCGAGCGAATTGTGCCGATCCAGCAACCGTACGATTTCAGGCGAAGATTCGCTCACCAAGCGATCGAATAGGATGAGCGCGGAATCAGGATCAGGCGACTCGGCGAGCAGAGCAGGTAGTGCCGTCGCCAATTCCGACGAAATCCGCCGCATTACGCGCGCCAGGTTGAGCTTGGCGCTCTCGGGATCTTGAAAAGGAATGGTCGCCAGATCCGCGCGGGGATGAACGCTCTCAACCACCACGTCGGGCCCCGCTCGGTTATCTTCGTCGAGAAGGTTACGCCCCGCGGGCGGATCCGGCTTGGTTGGTGGCTTTGGAAACACGCACTGGGTCCCGGAAAAATCAGCATAGCACGGGGTTCGAAACGCGACTGCCGTTCACCATCTCCGCGTCCCAAAGGATTTGCGCACGCCGATCGAAAAATACCTTCCCCATGGACCATTGTTTCCCAAGTCGGCCGGCGCCGAGGTACTTGTTGCGCGACCCCAAGCGATCAAACAGGAAGTGCTGGGTCACGCGAAACTCGAAGCCTTTCGCAATGTAAACTCCCGCACCCCAGGAGTGTTCGATGCCAATCGCATCAAAGGACCAGGTGTAGAGCGTCTGGGGAATATTCTTGCCAAACAAAAAAGTAGGTTCGCCAAAAATCATGAAGCGGCGCAACTGGCCTTTCCCAAAAGGGCGCACCTCGAGTAATCCGGAGAGCATATAGCGCGCAAACTCGCTGCAGGGAGCGTTCACGCCACCGTAGGTTCCGGCATTTCCCGCGCACAGATTGGGATCAATTTCGTTGTGCGGCGGAGCCAAATCGAACTGCGCATAACCCCAGAACGTGTCGTGAGGAAAGAACATGCGATCTGTCGTGTCGGTGATGGACGAATCCTGCGCTTGGAGCGCGCCAGACAAAATCATTAGACAGACAGTCCATAACAGCAGCAGCCGCTTCATGTAGCCTCCCAGGAGAATCGTGTTCGTTCGGTCTTGAAGGAGTCACATTGTAACTCAGGAATTGCTGGAGTTGGAGAATCAACAACAGCGAAGATCAATCTGCCAGTGGAAGTTGGATGACGGCTTCGCAGCCTTTGCCCTGCGAGCGATTCTTCAGCGTAAGACTTCCTCCGTGAGCTTCGGCGATTTGCCGGCTCAAGACTAAGCCAATCCCGGAGCCACTGGGTTTGGTGGTGAAGAAAGGTACGAAAAGATTCGCCGGATTGGCGATCCCCGGACCTTCGTCCTGCACAAACAGGCTTAGCCCGTTTCCGTTTTTGGTCCAGCCTACCCTCACCTTGCCCCCGCTTTCGAGCGATGCGTCCACGGCGTTCCGAATCAGATTGATCAGCACTTGCTGCAGTTGATCGGGGTCGGCGTTAATTGTGACCTCATCTCCTGGCTCGATCTCCACCGCAGTACGAGTCTCCATTCCTGCCACGGTCCGCACCAGCGTGTTCAGGTTCATGGGGCGAAGTTGAGGCTTGGGAAGCCGGGTGAGACGGGAATAGTCACGCATGAAGCGGTTCAAGGCTTCCGAGCGATCCACGATGACGTGCAGTCCACGGCGCAGATCATCCTCCCAATCAGCGGACCGAACCTCGCGTTTCATGATTTCTTCCAGGCTGCCCGCGATGGAGCAAATCGGGGCCAGGGAATTGTTCAGTTCGTGCCCGAGCACCCGCACCAGGCGCTGCCACGCGCCGCGCTCCTCCTCCCGCAAGGCGCGGCTCAAATCGGCGATCACCACCAGATAGTGCGGCTTACCGCCTTGCCGGAATATCGAACGGCGCACGCCCCACCGGCCCGATTGGCCGGGAAAGCTCTTTTCCAAAGTGTGCGCCGATTCGCCTTCCAGACATTCCGAGAGACCCAATTCCTGCGCGGTTTTCCCCAGCAGACGCTCCGCATTCTGAGCCATCAGGCGTTCGGCGGCGCGATTGACCAAGCGGAGTCTCTGGTCGCCATCGAACGCGAACACGGCAACGTCAATTTCAGTCATCACCGTGGTGAGGAGCGCGCCAGCTTCCACAGCGCCCAAGCGTTGCTCGTGCAGCAACGTCCGAGAGCGCGTTCACCTCAAGCATCAACTCGCCCAAGGCATCGCCGGTCTTGGCGCCACGGACCCGGAAGGAAAAGTCACCTTCACGCAGAGCGGATTGCATGTTGGAAAGAGTCTGCAAGGGATGAATCACGGCCGACGCTCAACCCAAAGGCGAAACCCAGCCAGGCAATACAACCAGGACGGAAAGGCTCCAGCGAGTGCTGATGTCGTGATCGCCCGTCCAGAGCAGGGCCAGCGCGAGCACGACTCCAGCGGCGCCGGATCCCAGGGCCAACAGCAGAATCCGGTTTTCGTGGCTCAGGTGGCGCTTGGATTTGCGCCGGGGACGAACTTGGGGCTGCGGACGCGGCGTAACTGTGGCCGCCGTCCGGCGCCGGGCATCGTTAGCTGCTTCCGATTCCATATTTCTGCAGACGGCGGTAGAGTGCGCTTCGGCTCAATCCCAGCGCCTCGGCGGCCTGGCTGATGTTGCCGCCATAACGATCGATGGCCTTGCGAATCAGCAGAGACTCTACCTCTTCCAGGCTGAGATCTTCCATTCGCTGCGCACTTTCCCGCGGGACCCGCAGACTCAGGTCACTCACCAGTATCACGTCTCCGCCCGAAAGTAGAACCGCGCGTTCAACAGAATGGTCCAGCTCGCGGACGTTCCCCGGCCAAGGATACTCCAACATCGCCTGTATCGCAGGACGGATCGAATGTCTTGGCCGGCTTGCGATAACGTTGAGAGTAGCGGTTCAGGAAATGCATGGCAAGCAGCGGGATGTCTGGCCGGCGTTCGCGCAAAGGTGGGAGATGAATCTCGACAGTGTTGAGACGAAACAGAAGGTCCTGGCGAAAACGCCCTGCAGCCACTTCCTGGTTCAGATCCGCATTGGTGGCGGAGATAATTCGCGACGTCCACACGGCGAGTTTGAGACGAACCAACCCGCTCCATCTCTCCGCTTTCCAGAACGCGCAGTAGTTTGGCTTGCTGGGAAAGCGGAATGTTGGCGATTTCGTCTAGAAATAGCGTGCCGCCGTGCGCCAGTTCGAAGCGGCCGATGCGGTCCGTCTTGGCGTCGGTGAAAGCTCCCTTAACGTGGCCGAACAACTCACTTTCAAAGATTCCTTCCGGAAGACCGCCGGTATTCACGGCAACCAGAGGCCGCGAGGCGCGCGTTGGAAAGCGCTTGCAGCGTGCGCGCCACCACTTCCTTCCCGCTGCCGTGTTCCCCGGTGATTAAGACGTTGGCATCGGATGGGCCCACATTGCTGATCAGGCGCAGAACGGGCTGCATTGTGTCAGCATTGGCGATGAACTTGGGTAAACCCTCCGCCCGCAGAAGGCGGTTTTCAGCCTCAAGACGCTGGCTGCGGCGCAGAGCACCGCTTAGTTCGATCTGGGTGCGGAGCACGGCAAGCAGACGCGCATTTTCCCAGGGTTTCTGCACGAAGTCGCGGGCGCCGCGCCGCATCGCCTCCACGGCCAAGTCGACCGTTCCCCAGGCAGTCATCACGATCACCGGCAGGGTGCTGTCGTTGGCCTGGATTCGGGACAGCAGGTCGAGACCTTCTTGTCCTGAAGTGGTGTCGCGAGTGTAATTCAGATCAATCAGAACGGCATCAAATTCGCGCGAGCCAAGCGCATCGAGCACGCCCGATGGCGATGTGGCCGTCTCGAGGGCAAAACCCTCAGGCTTCAATAGCAGTCGCAAGGCTTCCAGCACGTCGCGCTGGTCGTCGGCGATCAGCAACCGGGCGGCGGAAGTCGAGGTGCTAGGCATGTCATTAAGGCAGACAAATTCTATCCTTTCCGGGCTCGGTATCCAGAGTAGAGAGATCAAATTCAATCGAGCTGCCGAACCGCTCTCCAAAACTGAATGTGATACTTGAACTACTATCTCTACTTTATTGATGCTCTTGTTGAACCAAGGATTGTGAGCCTCCGGTTGCGACTCTTAAATCCCACAATTGCGCTCTACTCGTAGCGCAATGCCACCATGGGATCGACTTTCATCGCCCGCTGCGCCGGCAGCAGGCACGCCGCCAGCGCCACAGAAGCGATGATCACAGCCACGCCTAACAGGACCGAGGGGTCGCTCGGTCTCACACCAAACAGCAGTCCCGTGAGCAGACGTGCCGAAACGAGGCTCACCAGCAAACCCAAAGCGATGCCCAACGCCGCCAGGCGCAAACCTTCATTCAGAAGCATGCCAAGGATGTTGCTGCGCTGAGCGCCGAGGGCCATGCGGACTCCAATCTCGCGCGTCCGCTGGGTCACCAGGTAGGAAAGCACGCCGTAGATGCCGATGGTGGAAAGGAGCAAGGCCATCGCCGCGAAAATGCCGATCAGCAGCGCAGGAAAGCGTCGCAAGAAAACAGAAGGTGAGTCGGCGATGATCTTTTTCACCGTGACCGCGGAATTCAACACTATGTTCGGATCGAAATCGGTGATCGCCGCTCGCAGGGTGGTGGTCAGGGCGGCAGGGTCGGCAGCTGAGCGCATGACGATGGTCAAATCCGTATCGTTGCTCTGAAGTGTGGGTCCGTAGACGACGGGCGTCGTTTGCTGATCCAGCGCTCCCAGTTTTTCATCGCCAACTACGCCCACGATCTGCACCACCAGGGTCGTACCGAACTTGAAGATCAACCGCTGGCCCACGGGATCTTGACCTGGGAAAAATCGATCGGCGAGAGTTTTGCTGACGATCATGACCAGGGGCGAATCCGGCCCATCCTGATCGGCAAAAAATCGGCCGCGAAGAAGAGGGATTCCCATCACCTGAAAATAGTTCGGGCTGACGTCGCGCGCATTCGCTTGCGGCTCTTGGCCCGGCGCAGGTTCAGCTCTTCCCTGCACCGTAAAGTGGGATGTGCCGCCGCCTTTGAGCGGGGTGGTGTCGACCAAAGCTGCGCCTCGCACGCCGGGAAGGCTTTGCGCCCGAGCCAAAAGCTGCCGAATAAAAGTTTCATTGCGTTTCTGATCCGAGTACCGGGCCGAAGGCGCCGAGATCTCCAGGGCCAACAGATTCTCGGTTTGGAATCCCGGATCAACTCGCAGAAGCCGAGCCAGACTCTTCATCAGCAAGCCCGCACCCGTTAACAGAACTAAAGAGAGTGCAATCTCAGAAACCACCAAGGCGTTTCGAATGCGGTTATGCGCTGCTCCGCCGACGGCGCGCGCTCCTTCATTCAGTGCTTCCTGTGGATTCGAGGGAGTGATCTGCAATGCGGGAAGGATTCCAAACACAATGCCAGTGAGAACCGAGATCAGAAGGGTAAAGCCGAGGACCCCGGGATTGAGCGATAATCCGCGCAGGTAGGGCATCCGGGCTAAGACCTGCCCGGGAATTCGAGAAATGATTAAAGCGACGCCCCACCGCGCCCAGACCAGTCCCAAAGCACCGCCAAAAAGAGCCAGAATCGCGGACTCGGTCAGCATTTGCCGGACGAGGCGCCAGTTGGTGGCCCCAAGGGCCAAGCGCACGGCGATCTCTCTCTGGCGAATCTTCGCCCTGGCCAGAAGCAAATTGGCCACGTTCACACAGGCGATGAGCAGGACCAGGGCGACCGCGGCCAGAAGAGCCACCAACACTGGTTGAACTGGTCCGACAATCTCTTCCTGCAGCGGGATCACCTGCACGTCTCCACCCGTGTTGGTGGCTGGATATTGTGCCGCCAGCCGTTTTGCCAGGCTGGTCATCTCCGCCTGGGCCCGTGCCAGCGTGACCCCCGGACGGAGCCGGGCAATCATGTTGATCCAATGAAACGTGCGCCGATCGGCCTCTCCCGGGAACTGTTCCGCGAAATCTCCACCGGGATTCAGGGGCACCCACAATTGCGCCTCTCCTCGCTTGGCAAATTGGAACTCCGACGGCAAAACTCCAGCCACTGTATACGTCACCCCGCTCACATCGATCGCCTGGCCGATTACTTTGGGGTCGGCGCCAAACTCACTCTGCCACAGGCCATAGCTCAGCAGTGCTACCCGTTCTCCGTGCGGCAGGTCTTCACCGGGCCGAAACGTCCGGCCCAGTGACGGCTGCACGCCCAGCACATCAAAGAAATTCGCTGTCACCCTCATGCCGGCAAGGCCTATTGCCGCGGCGCCTCTCGACAGCGACAAGTTAATGGGGCTGTATCCGGCTAAGCCGGTAAACACGTGGTTCGATTCCTGCCATTCCAGGAAATTGGGTCGCGAGGCTTCCATCTTGGCGAATTCATGTGTGGGCCTAGTCTCCCACAGATGCACCAGGCGGTCCGACTCGCGGTATGGCAAAGCGTGAAAGAGAGCAGCGTTAATCACGCTGAAGATGGCCGTATTGGCGCCGATTCCCAGCGCGAGCGTGATCACGGCCACCGCGGTGAAGCCGGGGCTTTTCGCCAGCATGCGCCACCCGTAGCGAACGTCCTGTATCAGAGTTTCCACTCACTCACCTCACTCGTATCTCAATGCCACCATGGGATCGACCCTGGTCGCTCGTCGCGCCGGCCAATAGGCGGCAAACAGCGCGACGCTCAGCACCACGCACGGGACTCCCACCACGGTGGGCAGATCAAACCGGCTGACGTGATAAAGACTCGCCTGCAACAGCCGAGAGGCAAACAACGACAGCAAAAAGCCAAGCGCGCAACCTCCGATCCCAAGCACGGCGGCACGTTTCAGCACCTGCCAATAAATATTGATCCGGTCCGCACCCAGCGCCATGCGCACGCCGAATTCCCGGGTACGTTCAGCCACCAGGTACGAAATCACGCCGAACAAGCCAATAGCCGCGAGCACCAGCGCAATCACAGCGAAACTGCCGAGCAGCAGTACGGTAAAGCGACGTTGTGCCAACGATTCCGAAATCAGCGTAGCCAAAGTAGTCGTGTTATAGATGGGCAGCTCTTTGTCCACTGCGGCCACCTGCTGTCGTACCTCCCGGAGCAGGCCCTGCTCCGCCCCGTTACTCCGCAGCACAAAGGCGGTACGCCCACTGGCGCCACTTTCCGCCTGGAACATGGAGTTGTAGATCATCGGCGGTGGGTCGGCATCCAGCGCCGCAATGTGAACATCGGCGGCTACGCCGACGATCGTGAAGAACCCCCGATCGCCCCATTGATAGCGTTGCCCAACCGGACTCTGGCCAGGGAAATATTGTTTCGCCATCGCCTGGCTGATGACGGCCGCATTCGGGGTACCCGGACGGTCCTGCTCTGTAAAGTCTCTGCCCTGTAGCAGCGGAATACCCATCGCCTGGAAATAGCCGGGACTGACCAGTGAATTCTCCGCCCAGTGAAAATCATCCGGCGCCGCATGCTCCAACCGGAAACCGATCTGCCGGGCATCGCTAAGCGGGAGATGACTCGCCGCCGATACAGCAGTGACTCCTGGCAAATGCGAAAGTCGGTCGAGTAGGTCCTTTTGCACTGCCTGTCTCTTGGCTGCATCGGGATAACGGGCGCGGTCAAAAAGTGTCCGTACCACGAATGCGTCCTTAGGATCGAAACCAAACGGAGAATCCAGCAACCGTACAAAACTTCTGACCAGCAACCCGCCGGCGATGAGCAGCACCAGGGCGGCGGCGATCTCAATCATGGCCGCAGAATTCTGCAGCCGCTGGGTGCCGCGAGCCGGCCCGGCCTGAGATGACTCCTTCAAGGATGCTTGGGGCGCGAGGTGCGAAAGCCTCCAGGCGGGAACAAAACCGAAGAAAATGGCGGTGACGACTGAAAGCGCAAGCGTGAACAGGAGCGCTGCGGGGTGCAACATCACGTCGTGCAGGCGGGGAACGTCGGCGGGCCCAAAGCGTCGCAGACCTGCAACCGCGACCGCCGCCACCAGAATGCCTGCGACCGAACCGGTCACGGAAAGCAGCAGACTCTCCACCAGGCATTGCCGCAAGATGCGGGCCGGATTGGCGCCAATGGCGCTGCGGATTGCCATCTCATGGGTGCGTTGGCTGGCGCGGGCCAGCAGCAGGTTGGCGACATTGGCACAGGCAATCAGCAGCACACACACCACAGCCAAGGCCAGCAGGGTCACAAGCGGTTTTCCTTTTCGGACAGCATAAGCCGCAAACGGGTACGCTCTGGGCACAACGCGGCCTGTCCCCGAGTAACCATATTGCTTCATGAAGTCCGCGGCTATGTTCTCAACGTCCTTCTGCGCCTGCTCTCGGGTAACGCCCGGCTTGAGGCGTCCAATCAGGCCTACGCCGAACTCGCGGGTGCGGTTTTCTGGAATGAGCCGATCGGGCTCGAATGCTATCGGCACCCACAAATCGGCCATCTCGGAGAGCGGTGCCCCATCAAATGGAAAGCGGAACGAGGCCGGCATCACCCCAATCACCGTGTACGTTTTTTCGTCGAGCTTAACGGTCTGGCCCAGAATGTTCGGATCGCTGCTGTACTCGTGTTCCCAGAGGGCGTGCGAAAGTACGACGACATCGCCCGAGCCGTAGCGGTCCTCTTCGGCGGTGAAGGCGCGTCCCAGTTCCGGCGACACACCAAGCAGAGGAAGAGCTGACGCTGAGACGCTGGCGGCATTGATGCGCAGCGGTTGCCCGACGCCGGTTAAGTTGAATCCTGCGCTCTCATACGCCGCTACCTGCGAAAAAGAGCGATTACGATCCCGGTAGTCTTGATACTCTGCTGCCGATACTCCGATCTCATCCGTGGACATCCCCGGTAGAGACTCGGTGACAAGCACTAGCTGGTCCGGCTGCCGGTATGGCAACGGCCGCAAAAGAACGGTATCGACGACACTGTAGATCGCAGTGCTTGCCCCGATCCCAAGGGCAAGGGTCAAAACGGCAATGGCAGTAAAGCCGGGGTTCTTGACCAGCATGCGCCAGCCGTAGCGGACGTCTTGGAGCAGGGTTCCCATTTTGTTATCTCGCGACCGCCGCCGGACTTGCTGGCTGCGGGTTAGCAGGATCATTCGTGATCCAGCCATCGAACAATTGAATCGTCCGGTTTCCGTACGAAGCATTGACTTCCGAGTGCGTGACTTGAATGATCGTCGTTCCCTGGTCGTTCAGCTTCTTGAACAGCTCCATGATTTCCTTCGCCTGGCTGGAATGCAGGTTGCCGGTCGGTTCGTCCGCCAGGATCAATTTCGGATTGCCGACCACCGCACGCGCCACGCCGACCAACTGTTGCTGCCCGCCAGAGAGTTGATTGGGATACAAATCCTTCTTGCCCACGATCTGAAAACGGTCGAGGATCTCCGCCACCATGCCGGCGCGCTGTGCCCGGCCTATGTTGCGATAGGAAAGGGGAACGTCCAGGTTTTCGTAGACCGTGAGGTTGTCCAGGAGGTGATAACTCTGAAAGACAAAGCCGATGTATTTGCGATTCAGGTCCGCACGCTTCTTCCGGTCCAGCGTGTGTACGGCGTGCCCCAGGAAGTAGTACTCACCCGCCCAACTGTCATCGAGCATGCCGACGATGCTAAGCAGCGTGGACTTGCCCGATCCCGAAGGCCCCATGACCGTAATGAATTCACCCTCGTTGATCTCGAGGTTGATGCGGCGCAAAACATAAGTGACGCTCGGTCCGGCTTTGTAAGTGCGCTCAATATTGCGAAGTTGAATCATTTCTTACTCCGTCGCAACCTTTACCGCCCTTCTTCGCACAAGAACTGATCTACTCTTCCCGCAGCGCCTCTACTGGGTCGAGGTTAGTGGCACGGCGAGCGGGAATGTAACAACCCGCTAGAATGAGCACCAGCACGATCGCGGGCACGAGCGAAAAAGTTCCGAAATCCCATGGACTGACTTCGAACAGCAGGCTCGCCATCAGCCGCGTTAATGCAAAAGCCCCCACCAGGCCGACGACAATTCCTGCCAGCGCCAGCTTCGCCCCTTGTTTCATGATCAAGCGCAACACATTGCTCTGCTGGGCGCCTAGCGCGATGCGCACTCCAATTTCGCGAGTGCGTTGCGACACTGAGTAGGCCATCACCCCGTAAATGCCAAGCGCCGCCAATATCAAAGCCAGCCCTGCAAAGGTTCCGATCAGCCACATATCGAAGCGCCGCAGCGAGCCCGAATCGGAAACCATTTCCTCCATGCTCTTGACGTCGTATATGGGGACGGTCTTGTCCACTTCGCCCAGCGCAGCTCGAATCGAGCTCAGAAGACCGGTGGCGTTGCTGCTACGCACGGCAAGCGTCATGCTGCCTTCGAGCAGCGGCAGAAAAGCCTCTGGCACTTGCGTATAGGTGTAATACGCGGTGGGCTCTACATCGGTGACGTCCGCCGCCCAATGGCGCACGTCCGCTGCGACGCCGATCACGGTGCACCAATCGCCTCCCGTCAGCTCAGGCTTCAGACGCTTCCCCAGAGCGTTTTCTTTCGGCCAGTAAAGCTTGGCTAAACTTTCACTGACGATAGCTACCCGAGGTGATGCCGCAGTGTCGTGCTCGCTGAACTCCCGTCCGCGGAGCAGCGAAATCTGCAAGCCCGTGAAGTAATCGGGCCCAACGGCGCGAAAGCGTGTCACGATCGGAACCTGGGACGGCGGAGGCGGCGTGCCCTCAATGGCAATCGGCATGGAGGGATCGGCGCCGCTCATGGGAAGGTTTCTCGCCAGCACCGCCGACTGCACTCCGGGCAAGGCCCTCATTCGCTCCAACACCTGCTGGTAGAAAAGTGGGATGCGTTCGCCCGAGAACTGAGGTGGGACGGCGATGCGGAACGTTAACTCACCTGCCGGATTGAATCCGGGATCCACGCTCTCCGCGCGCCACAGGCTTTTCAACGACAGCCCGGCTCCGATCAGCAGAATGGACGCCAGCGCCGTCTCCGACACCACCAGCACCACCCGGTGTTTCCCGAGTGCCCCACTGCTGCCACGCGATCCCTCTTTCAGCGCTTCGCTTACATTGACTCGCGATGCCTCGAGCGCCGGCGCAACTCCGAAGAGAATCCCGACTATGCCGCACAGCAAGACCGTGTAGCCCAGCACCGTAGCATCAATCGCGATCGTATCCACCGAGGGGATGCTTGAAGGATGAATCGCCAGCAGCACTCTCAGGGCAACCCACGCCAGACCCAACCCCAATATGCCGCCCACCATCGAGAGCACTACGCTCTCCGTCAGCAACTGGCGGATGACCCGGATCCGCGCCGCCCCCAGGGCTGTGCGAATTGAAATCTCGCGCCGCCGCGTAGTTCCTCGCGCGAGCAAGAGATTGGCCACGTTGGAACACGCGATCAAAAGCACAAGGCCCACCGATCCCATCAGCAGTAACAAGGCTGGTTTCACATTGCCATAGGCAAAATCAGCGACCGGCTGCAGCGTCACTCCGAAACCGCCTTCACCGTTTGGGTCCTGGGCCTTGAGTCGCGCCGCGATCGTGTCCAACACCGTCTGTGCCTGCTTCTGACTGGTTCCCCGCCCCAGCCGCGTGAAGGCAAAGAGCCAGTGGACACTGCGCGCTGAAGCTTGCGCATTTGCCGACTCCAATTTCAGGGGGATCCAGAACAATTCCTTGTCGGAGAGCACGTGAAATCCGCGTGGCATCACACCCACCACCGTGTATGGGGCGCCGTCCAGCGCAACCGCGCTGCCCAAAATCGGATGCGCCGAGCCGAACCGAGTTTCCCATAGCGCGTGGCTCAAGATCACGACCCCGCCAGCTCCCGGGCGGTCTTCTTCGGCTGTGAATGTCCGCCCGAGGACGGGCTGCACCCCGAGCACTGGAAACAGATCGAAGTTCACTTTGCCGCCCGCGATCCGCTCCGGCACTTCTTTTCCCGCCAGGTTCGAGCTAAAGCTGGAGAACGCGCCCATGTGCGCCAGAGCCTCGCCCTGTTGCTTCATCTCCAGGAATGCCGGGGTGGAAAAAGCGTTCGGGTTGCCATTCGACATGGTCTTCCATACCACCATCACGCGGCTGGAATCGCGGAAGGGCAGGGCTCGCAGCAGAACGGAATTGATCACGCTGAACATCGCGGTATTGGCGCCGATGCCCAGCGCCAGCGTAATGACCGCAACCAAGGTGAAGCCGGGCGACTTCCGCAGCATACGCGAGCCGTAGCGCATGTCCTGCAGCAGGGATTCCATTTAGTTCACCTCGACGCTCTCCTCAACCACGCGTCCGTCAAACAAGTGGATTTGGCGGTCCGCATGACGTGCGAAGCGGGGATCGTGCGTCACCATGCAAATAGTTGCACCCTCACGATGGAGATCGCGCATCAGGTCCATCACCGCCTCGGCATTGCGTGAATCGAGGTTTCCCGTGGGTTCGTCAGCCAGCAGAATGGAAGGCGAGCCGGCCAGGGCGCGGGCCACCGCCACACGCTGCTGCTGACCCCCGGAGAGCTGCGATGGATAGTGCTTGGTGCGGTGGTTCATGCCCACGCGCTCAAGGGCGTTGTGCACGCGCTCTTTCCGCTCTGACGCCGGCATGCCCCGATAGGTCAGCGGCAGTTCCACGTTCTCATACACATTCAGATCGCCGATCAGGTTGAAACTCTGAAAAATGAATCCGATTTCGCGATTGCGAATGCGCGAACGCTCACTGATGTTTAAATTGGCCACGGGATGGCTGTTGAGAATGTAAGTCCCGTCGCTTGGCGAATCGAGCAGACCGATCAGCGCCAGGAGGGTCGATTTACCCGAGCCAGAAGGGCCGGCAATCGACACGTATTCCCCTTTCCGAATCTCCATGTGTATCCCGGACAGCGCATGGGTTTCCACCTCATCGGTATAGAAGACCTTGGTGATGTTCTCCATGCTAATCAGCGTTCCCGCGTCAGCCATCGCAATTCCTTCCCTCTACGGTTTTCCTTCGTGAATCCTGGTGTGCTTTGTGGTTATGGGTCTCTACTCCAGCCGCACCCGATCGAAATTGTCCCAACGCGACATGTCGGAAAGAATGACCTGGTCGCCTTCTTTCAAACCCTGCAGGATCTCAACTGTATTTACCGAGCTGCGGCCCAGCTTCACTTGGGCGCGGACCGCAGTGTTTCCATCGGCCTCCAGCATGAACATGCCCACCGTGCTCTGTTCCTGCCCAAACGCCGGACGTCCGACATACAACACGTTCTGCATCTTTTCCAGATCGATGGTTCCGTCCACGCTGAGATCGGGCCGAGCTCCCTGCGGAAGCTTGCCCTCCAGGGCCACATCAACGGTCACGGTCCCGTTTACTACAGACGGATCAATGCGCACGACGTGACCAGGAATTACGCCATTATGTGTATCCACAGACGCCGGCTGTCCGAGCTGGATATCCTTGGCCTGAGTCTCCGCAATCTTCAGTTCGGCCTTCAGCCGCTGTGGCTGCACCACCTTGGCCAGCGTGGTGCCGGGAGTGACCCACTGCCCGATTTTCAGGGTCTGCTCCTGCAGGACGCCTTCGATTCCGGCGCGGACGCGCAGGTGGTCGAGTTGGCTCTCCTTCAGTTTCTCCAACGCTCGAAATTGTTCAACCTCCGCCTGTTTGGCCTGCATCTGGGCCTGGAGCACTTCACCGCTGTTCACCAATCTTTGTTTTTCGATGTCGCTTCGTATCGCCAACTCATCCGCCTTCTGATTGGAAACCTTCATGGCAAGTTGCGAGATCACGCCCAGTTTGGCGAGCTCGGTATCAATGTCCGACTGCATCTTGGCCTGGCTGTACTCCGACTGGACTTGAGCGGACAGCGATTTCTGCGCCAATACCTGGCTGGCCAACTGGACCTGGAAATTCTTATAGTCCGCTTCGGACGCCTTGAGCTTCCACTCCGCGTCCAGCGCCTCCTGCTCCAGTTGGGGATTGCTCATTTCCAGCAGTATGGTGTCGGGTTTTACTTGCGCTCCGGGGAGTTCCAGAATCTTATCAACCCGTCCCTCGGTGATTGCGGGCAAGAACTGAATCGAACCCTCTTCCGGAACCAGGGTTCCCAACCCACGCACCTGGCGCAACACTGAGCCCCGCTTCACCGTGTCCACCCAGACGGTGGAGCGTTCGACCGTGGGCGCGGCTGGCTTCAACTTTGACAGACCCATAGTTACGAGGGCGAGGAGCACGATTCCGACAGCCACATAAATGATCTGCCGACGGCGCTTTTGGCGAGCCACACTTGGCCGAGCGATGTCCATTTCCTATCAGAATGGCACGCGTCTTACCACGACTCAAGCAAGATAACCTACTTGTTCACAAGGAGTTGCAGCGCGACACAACGGGCAGGATTGGATGATCCTGTCCATTCATGGGAAGCAAGTGTCCGAATCCGGACACAGCGTGATCGGCTTAGTTTCCTCAGATTGGGGTCGTGGTGGGGCCGGGGGACCGGTGAGTTTTGGAGTGGAGCAGGGCTTCAACCCTTAGTTTCTTGGGAGGCCGCAGGTGCAATCAACAAGCTGCTGATTCCACGTTTCACTTGAATCGGTGAAACCGACGGAATTGTGCGAAAGTATGCCAAAAGTATGCCAAGGAATTACTGCACAGCGTCGCTGGGGTTTTTACACCGCCATGCCGGAATCGCAGAGGCCCCTCGCGTCAAATGGCCGAGGCTGGCGGGCGCAAGGGTGATGACGTCTGGGCCTTTTGTCCGGCCAGCGACGATGGCTTTGGTCGGAACGGTCTCGTAGGCGTAGCCAGTCAGAGTGGCTGTGATGTTCACTCCGTCCCGAGCCCTGACGGTCACGTTGAGCCGGGCCCAGCCGTAGTGGATCTTGCCTTTGATAGCGAACTTCAGGCCGAGATAGCGATCTTCGACGCCTTTGCCGCCGTTCGCCCATGGTGCTTGAAACTCCGAGCGTCCTACAAACGTCGCTACGCGCGCCATCGAAATGTGGCCAGCATAACGCCCGGGGCCGATGCGAACCCCTGGACGCAGAGCGGCTTCGTTCGTCCCACCCCTGACGTTGTTCCCGACAGCGGGATTGCACTGGAGAAATGCTGCCTGGCTACTTAATCCCACCCAGTAGTAGGCGGTAAAGGTGAAATCCACCACCCCGTCGTGGTTCAGGTCGAAGGGATACCAGAGCTGGGGGTTCGAGGTGCTCATGACTTGGTGAGCGGGTGTGTAGACAATTCTCGCCTCGGCGGGTCAAGCCAGGGCGACCGTGCCAACCCCTGCGGCTCCGGCCACCAGCGCGTAAGAATTCAAGCGCCGCTGCAACTTCTGGGTTAGCGGTAAGGGATTCCTGGAGCGAGGGGGCGGCAGATTCATACTTCTCCTCCGCGGCGGGTCATTCATTATCTGACGCAGTTGAGCCACAGTCAATCGGAATTAGGGGGGCCCACTTCGCCCGATGCATTTTTCGCCATCTGGTCACATGAAACCGTGATTCCCGTCCTTGTGGGGCGTAACCACGCCGCATAGCATTGTTGTCGAACCCGAGATTTTCCTAACGGATTTCGAGCCCCGGGAAACTCCTGAGTTGCTGTATCGGGCCCCTGTCAGACCTTCACAACTCGTGAGCTAGTCTTGATGAGCCGATGAAAAAAGGCCCGGCTTGTGCCGGGCACTCATCTCAGGAGGAGATCAATCGTTTACTGTCTTAAATGTCGTAGTACAGCGCGAACTCGTACGGATGTGGCCGCAGCCGCACCGCGTCCACTTCCTTCGTGCGCTTGTAATCGATGTAGGTGCTCAGCAACTCCTCGGTGAACACGTCGCCCTTGAGCAGGAACGGGTGATCGGCCTCCAGAGCATCGAGCGCATCTTCGAGCGAGCCCGGCATCGACGGCACTTTCGCCATCTCCTCCGGACCCAGATCGTAGATGTCCTTGTCCAGCGGCTGGCCGGGATCGATCTTGTTCTCGATGCCGTCCAGTCCCGCCATCATCATGGCCGCAAACGCCATGTAGGGATTGCAGCTCGGGTCCGGCGGACGGAACTCCACGCGCTTGGCCTTGGGCGAAGCCGAGTACATCGGAATCCGGCACGCCGCCGAGCGGTTGCGCCGCGAGTACGCCAGGTTGACCGGCGCTTCGAAGCCCGGCACCAGGCGCTTGTAGCAGTTGGTGGTGGGAGCGATGATCGCCGACAGCGCCGGACCGTGCTTGATCAGTCCGCCGATGTACCACAGCGCCATCTGCGAGAGCCCCGCGTAGCCGTCGCCGGCAAACAGCGGCTTGCCGCCCTTCCACAGCGACTGGTGGGTGTGCATGCCGCTGCCGTTGTCCTGGAACAGCGGCTTGGGCATGAAGGTGACGGTCTTGCCGTACTGGTTGGCGACGTTCTTGCACGATGTACTTGTACAGCATCATGTTGTCGGCCGAGCGCACCAGCGAGTCGAACTTCAGGTCGATCTCGGTCTGCCCGCCGGTGGCCACTTCGTGGTGATGGCACTCCACCTCCAGCCCGCAGCTCTGCATGGTCAGCACCATCTCGCTGCGCAGGTCCTGGTAGTGGTCGGTGGGAGGCACCGGGAAATAGCCTTCTTTGTAGCGCGGACGGTAGCCCAGGTTGTTCTCCTTCGCGGCCCGAGTTCCAGCGGCCTTCTTCGGCGTCAATGAAGTAGAAGCCGTGCTGCTCGCGCTGATCGAAGCGCACGTTGTCGAAGATGAAGAACTCGGCCTCGGCGCCGAAATAAGCAGTGTCGGCGATTCCCGTCGAGCTCAGGTACATCTCCGCCTTGCTGGCGATGTAGCGGGGATCGCGGTCATAGCGCTGCTTGGTGACGGGATCGATGACGTCGGAGATCATCACCAGAGTGGGCGTTTCGGTGAAGGGATCCATCATGTAGGTGGTGGGATCGGGGATCAGCAGCATGTCGCTCTCGTGGATGGCCGCCCAGCCGCGGATGGAGGAACCGTCCATGCCGAAGCCCTCTTCGAATGAGACTCGCGTCAACTGCTCGATGGGATAGGAAACGTGGTGCCACAGCCCGGGAAGTCGGTGAAGCGAAGATCCAGCATCTTGACCCCGTTCTTCTTGACGAACTCCAGGACGGTCTTCGGATCAGCCATAGATTGCTCCTTTTTGTCGTCGGATTTCGCCTGGCGCACGCCGTTGGCGATAACTCGGTTCGGCGTCGAAATTTGATCATTGGAGTAAAGGGAATATCTGCGCCTGCTACAATCCTCAGGTTGCGCAGACGAAGTTGCAGTGTAGAGACGCAAAGCTGTACAGGGAAATTGATTGTTTTTATGGCGGTGATAAGCCAGAGTTATTGGCGTGAAGAGGCTTCGTTTCAACTGCTGCCATTGTACGAAGAACGGCCGGTAGCACCTAGCACCCGGCATTTGGCAGTCTAAGTTCATGGCCAGATTCCGACCGCTAAGTGCTAATTGCCAAGTGCTGCTCTTATGGACTTTGACCAGCTCGAAACTTTTCTCGAAGTGGCGCGGCTGTTGAGCTTCTCGCGCGCCGCGGAGAAGCGCTTCCGCACCCAGCCCGCGATCTCCTCGCAGATCCGCTCTCTCGAGGAAGAAGTCGGCGCCAAACTGCTGGACCGCTCCGGCGGCAAGGTTTCGGTCACCGCATCCGGCAAGCTTTTCCAGAAATATGCTGAAGAAACGCTGGAAGCCCGCAAGACCATGCTGACTGCGGTCGCCGAAACGGAGCGCGTGCCCCGGGGCGAGATCGTTGTCGGGGCCAACGAAGGCACCTGCCTGCACATCCTGCCCGAGGTCTTCGCCGAATTCAAGAAGCAATACCCGGATGTTGCCGTGAATATCCAGCGCTCCGTACTATGCCAAGATTCTGGAGTCCATGATCGACAACTCGGTGGACTTCGGCGTCGTTTCCCTGCCCGTGACCGATACCCGGCTGACGGTGGTACTCATTCATCGCGACGAACTGGTGATCATCGCCCCGCCGCAGCATCCGCTGGCCCGGATGAAGTCGGCCACCATCGCCGAGGCCGCGAGATTTCCCCTGGTCTGCCCAAGGCCGGCCACACCCGCGACGCGCTGGAGAATCTTTTTCACGAGCGCAAGCTGAAGCCGCGCTATACCATGGAACTCGATTCCAGTGAACTGCTCAAGCGCTTTGTCGCCGCCGACGCGGGCGTAGGCTTCATCGCCCGCTCCAATGTGCTGGAGGATGTGCGCGCCGAACGCGCTGGCCGCCGTTCCCATCTCCGATGCACAGATTCGCCGCGACCTGGCGCTGGTGTTCCGCAAAGACAAAGCGCTCAGCCGCGCCGCCCTGGCTTTTATCGACATCGCAGTGAAGATCAAAGGCGTGGATGCGGTTGGCAGCAAACTCTGACGGCCATTAAATCCAATGTTCGGAAGAAACCACCAAGGACACGAGGTCACACAAAGGAGAATCGTGAACGTGATGACCTCCTTCGTGAACCTTCGTGCCCTTCGTGGTTATTCGTTGCCTGCTTGGATCTGCCTGTATGCCGTCCTTGGCTGGACTCAAACTCCCCGCAAGCTCACCACCAAGGACCTCCCACCTTCAGCCTTCAGGCTTATTGCCATCAGGGTTACGGGTACGAAGCGCTACAAACCCGAAGACATCATTGCCGCAAGCGGCTTGCAGTTGGGCCAAACCGTCAGCGAGGACGATTTCAAGCAGGCCGTCCGCCTGCTGGGTGAAACCGGTGCTTTCGGCGATTTGCTCTACAGCTTCCAATACTCCCCGGAGGGCACCAAATTAGAACTGCAGGTGCAAGATGCCGAGAAATTTGTCCCGGTTCGCTTCGATAATCTGGTCTGGTTTTCTGACCAGGAACTGCTCGACAAACTTCACGCCCAAGTTCCCCTGTTTCAGCAGGAACTCCCAGTTTCCGGCAGCCTCGCGGACCAGGTTTCGGATGCGTTGCAGGCTTTATTGATTGGGAAGAACGTGCAAGGTCAGGCCGACTACCTTCGCTCCGCCCACGAGGACGGTCCGATTGAGGCGTTTATTTTCAGAGTCACGGGGCCCCAAATCCGCATTCGCAACCTCAGCTTCTCCGGCGCCGCACCTACGGAACTTCCTTTGTTAGAGGCTGCGGCCAAGAAGATGCAAGGCACCGACTACCTGCGCTCCGTCCTTCGCGTTCAAGCGGAAAAGAATTTCCTGCCGGTCTATCTCGAGCGAGGGTACCTGAACGCTTCGTTCGGGGATGCGCAGGCCAAGGTCATCCAGGACGGTGCGCAAGACACCGTCGTGGACGTCACTTTCGCGGTCGATCCCGGACGCCAATACAAGCTGACTGGGATCGAGATCTCCGGAAACAAGTCCTTCCCCGTCGAGGCGCTAAGGCCGCTGATTCGTCTGCAGCGGGACCAGCCAGCGAACGGCGTTGAACTGGAAAACGACATCGAGGCGATGAAGAACCTCTATGGTACCCGCGGTTTCATGGAGGCCAGCATTCGGCCCGAACCGGAGATGGACGACGCGAAGTCCACGGTCGCGTACCGGCTGCAAATCAGCGAGGGCGAGGTTTACAACATGGGAGACTTGGAAATCCAGGGCCTCGATTCGCGCACCACGGCTCGCCTGGAGAACGCATGGACGCTGCGTGGCGGCGAACCCTATGACTCCAGCTATCCCAAGAAGTTTCTGGAGCAGGCCGATAAAGAGCTGTCACTCATGGGAGGCTGGATCACCAGCCTGCACGAATCACTCGACCAGAAAGATAAAACCGTGGACGTGACCTTGCGTTTCGATCCCAAGCCGTAGCGAGAGCCTGATTTCCGACCGCGAACTGGCTCCTGAGACAAACTGGTAACTTTTTGTAGACTTGGAAGTCAAAGGGATGGTTGGCAGCGTGAACCACCGACTCGTAAAGGAGACCGATTTCATGAGATCTGGTACGCACAAACTAGGGATTTCCCTGACAGTCGCATTATTAGGCGCGGCCCTCGGCCTTCCAGCCGCATTCGCAGCCAAAGCCGAGACTTTCACCGGCACGGTCAGCGATGCCATGTGTGGCGCCAAGCACATGATGGAAGGCGATGCCGCCGGGTGCCTGCGCGCTTGCGTACGAAAGGGTTCGAACTATGCCCTGGTGGTGGGCGACAAGGTGTACACGCTCGATACTAAGGACAAGGCCACGCTCGACCAGTTGGACAAACTGGCCAACGCCAAGGCCTCGGTAAAGGGCCAAGCCAACGCCGACACCATCGAAATCACCTCCGTATCCCCGGCCAAGTAGGTCCCACTTGCTGATCTCTCACCTGGCGGAGACCCGAATCTGAGCCTCCGCTGAATTTTTTCCCAAATACTCGATTTTCATATTCTCTTTACAATTCGCTATGTTAGATTTGACCCTCATTCACCCATCGGAGGAATAACGAATTGGGCAAAGACATGGTCCCCAAGAGGATTTTCTTCACCAAGGGGGTCGGTAAACATCGCGAACGTCTTACTTCTTTTGAGCTGGCATTACGCGACGCCGGCATCGCCGCACAAAACCTGGTCCGCGTCTCGTCCATTTTTCCACCGCAGTGCAAGCTCGTCCCCCGTTCCCAGGGATTGAAGTACCTGAGTCCCGGCGAGGTCGTTTTCGCGGTCGTGGCGGAGAACTCCACTCGTGAGCCGCATCGCCTGCTGGCCGCCAGTATCGGCGTAGCCATTCCAGCCGACCGCAACACCTACGGCTACCTCAGTGAGCATCACTCGTTCGGCGAGACCGACAATTCCGCCGGCGACTACGCCGAAGAGCTCGCAGCCGAGATGCTGGCGACAACGTTGAACGTGGAGTTCGATCCCGACCGTTCGTGGGATGAGAAGAAGGAGATCTACCGGATCTCGAACAAGATCGTCCGCACGGCGAACGTGACCCAGTCAGCGGTCGGCGACAAACGTGGCTTGTGGACGACGGTGATCGCATCGGCGGTTTTGATCTTCGATTAGACACGTCCCGGGCGAACAAGCTACCTGGCGGCTCCAGCCTTCTTCTTCGCTGCAGGCGCAGCCTTCGGCTTCCCCAGCCGCTCCAGCACCGCTGCCACGATCAAGGGCAGGCCGACGGTGGCGTCCAGAAACACTTCACCGAATCTTCCGCCCTCGGCCGGAGGCACGAACTTGCCCCAAGAAATCGCCTCGCTGTAAGGGCTCCCTGAGAGGCCGCCCCAGTACACCGGCTCGGGACAAATCCGCACTCCATAGTGATAGCGCTTCAGTGGGACGTTCTCGCCCAACCGACGGTGCCGCAGTTCAATGAACGGACCAAACTGCTGCGACCAGTTGCGCGGCACACCTCCGCCAATGGTGAAAATCCCCAGCCGCGTCTGCCGCAGAAGCGTAGCCGCAAAATGCTCCAGATCCACGAATGGGTCGAACCGCAGCTTGTGCCGGCCGGTGGATTCACGCAGGCGATTGTTGAGGGCCACATCCAGGCCTAATTCTGAATCTGTAAACGCAGGCACAAAAACCGGCACGCCCTTTTCGTAGGCGGACTTGAGGATCCCCCGCTGTCCCCGTGCATGCTTGGCGAGATGGGCTCCAATCGCATGATTCAGTTTGTAGGAACAGACAACGTCATTGTGATCCCAATTTTCCAATATCTCGGACATCACTTCTTCCACGTCGTCCAGATTCTGCTCCGGCTCCAGCGTATCGTACACGCGGTTGTAGCCTTGCTCGTAGAGTTCTGTATCGGATACGTCAGGGTTGTAACGGAAATGAGCGCGCCCCGTGGCCTCGACCAGCCCGTGCGCCATTAGCGCGCCCGTGGAGACGATGGCATTCACGATTCCTCGATCAATGAGCTCCGCGATGATCAGGCTCTGCTTGGCCACGGTCATGGCACCCGCCAAAGTCATAACTACGAAGCATTCTCGGTCGCGAGCCATGGCCTCGAGCACGTCTGCTGCTTCCCCCACCTGGCGTCCGGTAAACGCAGTTTTCGCCATGGCGCGCACCAAGTCGTCGATCGAGCGCACGCGAGTGAGATCCAACGATTCCAGCGGGGTCAGGCGGTCTTCGATCGGATCATGCAGCTTGCGGTCAATTCCGGCGCCATCATGATTGCCCTGCTTCATTTCTTCTCCCTGATTTTTTTCCTGAAGAACTACTCTACTAGAATGCAGCGGCCTCCTGCCACCACCGCAGCTAAGAACCGGGAACCAGGAACTAAGAACTGTTATCCTATTTTGTCGTCGACGGAGGTCTTCGCTTTGCCGCCTGAGAAGTTTCGCGTCGGACTGGTGCAGATGTCTGCTACGCCCGACCCGGACAAGAATCTACTGCGCGGGATGGAGCACGTGCGCAATGCTGCCGCACAGGGAGCGGAGATCGTCTGCCTGCCGGAGCTTTTTCAAACCCAGTACTTTTGCCAGCGCGAAGACGCGTCTCTGTTCGATCTGGCCGAGCCGATTCCCGGACCGGCGACGGCGAAGCTTGCAGAGTTGTCCAAACAACTCCGGATCGTTCTCATCGCGTCTTTATTCGAGAAGCGTGCCGCCGGCGTCTACCACAATACGGCGGCAATTTTTGATGCCGATGGCAACTTGCGTGGGCTCTACCGCAAGATGCATATTCCGGATGACCCGCTGTACTACGAAAAATATTACTTCACGCCGGGCGATCTCGGTTATCGGGCTTTTGATACCAATGTCGGCCGCGTAGGGACGCTGGTCTGCTGGGATCAGTGGTATCCGGAAGGGGCCCGCCTGACCGCTTTGCAAGGCGCGCATGTGCTCTTCTATCCCACGGCGATTGGCTGGCACCCCGCCGAAAAAGCAGAGTTCGGCGCAGCGCAGCACGATGCCTGGCGCACCATTCAGCGTGCCCATGCCATTGCTAACGGAGTCTATGTTGCCGTGGTCAATCGTGTCGGTTTTGAGACTGGCGATGTTCGCGGAAAGTCTGCGCTGGGAGCGGGACTAGAGTTCTGGGGCGGCTCGTTCCTGTGCGATCCTTTCGGCCGCGTCATCGCCGAAGCCTCGCATGATAAAGAAGAAATTCTGGTGGGGGAAGTCGACCTGAAGGCGTTGGAAGACATTCGAAGGAACTGGCCGTTCTTGCGCGACCGCCGCATTGACAGCTACGCGCCGATCACGAACCGGCTGATTGACTGATACCGCACCATGCTCTACCACTCACGCCCCACGACGAACTGTCATCCTGAGCGAGCAACGCCTGTCGACTTGTCGACAGGCGGCGACAGTCGAAGGATCCCTACCGACCGCGTCTGCTGGGTCATCTATGAGGGAATTTTCGCCGAACAACCCAGACCGGGAAGAGAAGCCCCTTGAAGCACCCCAACAGGCGCTCCTATGGACACCGCATGCCCGCCGAGTGGGAACCCCACTGCGCCACGTGGCTCGCTTGGCCCCACTACAAAGACGACTGGCCGGGGAAGTTTGAGGCCATCCCCTGGGTTTGCGCAGAAATCATCCGCCACCTGGCGCGCCGCGAACGAGTCGAATTGATTCTGAACGATGCCGCTTCGGAGAAGCGCGCCCGCAAGACTCTTGATCGCGCGAATGCCCTGAGCGAGAACGTCCGTTTCCACCGCTGGCCCACCAACCGCGTCTGGACCCGCGACTCGGGATGCACATTTGCGAAGTGTGGCGCGGACACTCCTGTCCGCGAGAAAGGGCAAGGCGCCGGCCGTGGTACTAAGAGTGCTCCTTCCACTTTGTCATTCCGAGCGCAGTCGAGGGACCTGCTGTCCCCTCCCGAACTCCATCTCGCCGCCATCCATTGGCGATTCAACGCCTGGGCCAAATACCCAAACTACCAGCACGATGAAAAAATCGGCAGCCGGATGGCCAAAGCTGCCGGGGCCCGCGAACTCCATCCCGTTTTTGGCAACAAGCCCGTCGTCCTCGAAGGCGGATCGATTGATGTCAATGGCCATGGCACACTGCTTACTACCGAAGAATGCCTGCTCAGCAAGGTTCAAGAACGCAATCCGGCGATGAAGCGCGCGGACTATGAGAAGATTTTTTCCAACTATCTGGGAATTTCAAATGTGATTTGGCTCGGCTCCGGCATTGCCGGCGACGATACCCATGGCCACGTGGACGACATCACCCGCTTCGTGGCCCCGGACACGGTCGTGACCGCGGTCGAATCGGATCCCAATGACCCGAACTACGAACCTCTGCGCGAAAACATCCGCCGCCTGCGAGAGGCCACAGATCAGAACGGAAGGCCGCTTTCCATCATCGAACTTCCCATGCCTGCGCCGGTGATCTTCGAAACCCGGCGTTTGCCCGCCAGTTACGCCAATTTCTACATTGCCAATGGCATCGTGCTCGTCCCCGTTTTCAACGATGCCAACGACCGGATCGCGCTGGACATCCTCGCGGACGTTTTCCCCGACCGCGACGTCATCGGCATTTACTCGGGAGATCTGATCTGGGGCTTCGGCGCTATGCACTGCATGACACAACAACAACCCAGCAGTTAGCAGTTAGCCAATCGGGTTGATTGTCTGAAGGGAGCCCAGGTCAAATGCTCTATCTGAGGAACACACTACGGCACTCCACGGGCTAGGTGCCAAGTGCTAACTGCCAAGGGCTATTTTCTGTACTGTGTCGGCTGCGGGCCTTTTTCCAGCATCTCGCGATTCCAGATGGCGCCTTCGCGCGTGTAGTTGGCCAGTTCGAAGTCTTGCGTCAGCTCCAGCGCGTCGGTCGGACAGGCGTCCTCGCACAGTCCACAGAACATGCAGCGGCTGAGGTCGTAGGTAAAGTTGGTGAGCTCTTTGCGGCGGGTTTTCTCGTTGCGCTCACTTGAAACCACGATCAGATGCTCGGGGCAGGCTAGTGCGCACAGATCGCAGGCAATACACATGGTCTCGTTCGTATCGGGATTGACGTTCAGTCGTGGCGCCCCGCGATAGCGCTCCGCCACCTGCGGCCTCTGCAGTGGATATTGCTCAGTATAGATTTCCTTGGGATCCTGATAGCGGAAGGTAACACTCAGACCCTTGAGCAGGTCCACCAGGAAGACTTTGCGCAGCAGGTTCGGCAGCCCCATAAGTTATCAAGCATATCATCACCTGAAAAACCGCAGAAGGGGCGGCAAGGATCACGTGGGGACAGCCGTCCTCGGCTGTCCATGCCACCTCCAGGGGGCAGTCAGGTCCACCCGCTACAATGAACTTAGGATGCTGTGGCACAGGACCGCCCACTAACGACGAACGACCAACGACCAAACGCCGCATCCGACGAGCTTTGGATGGAAGAGGCCCTTCGCGCCGCGCAACGCGCACTGGAAGCGGGTGAAGTCCCGGTGGGCGCTGTGGTGGTGTACGACGGCAAGATCGTTGGCCGAGGCTGGAATCGCAACCTCACTGACGCTGATCCTACCGCGCACGCCGAGATCGTCGCGTTGCGCGAGGCTGGCGCGAGCGTGGGTAACCATCGTCTGGGAGAGTGCGAGCTGTTTGCTACAATTGAGCCGTGCGCCATGTGCGCCGGCGCGCTGGTGCACGCTCGGCTGAAACGCCTGGTGTACGGGGCCAACGATCCGAAAGCCGGCGCGGTCCATTCGGTAATAGAGGTTTTGAACCACCCTGCATTGAATCATCGCATGCAAGTGCGGGGAGGCGTGCTGGCTGGCCGTTGTGCGGAACTGATACAAGCTTTTTTTAGAGACCGTCGTTAGTCGTTGGCCGTCGGTCGTCAGTTTGCAGCGGTGTCGCCGTGATGCTGATTGTGTCGGTTTGGCTGACTACTGACTCCTAGCTACTAGCTACGGACTACTGATTTGTCGCGGAGAGGTGCGTGAGCGGTTGAAGTCCCGAGCTTGTCGAGGGATCCGCCTCGAAAGTTGAGGCGCTTAGCGGGCGTCTGAGCCCGCACGTAAAATCCTGAGCTCGTTTGGTCGCGCATCAAGGATGCCAAACTCGAATAGTTGTCCGACGCGGAGAGGTGCGTGAGCGGTTGAAACGATCCGCCTCGAAAGCGGACATACCTTAACGGGTATCGTGGGTTCAAATCCCACCCTCTCCGCCATTACCTTTGTAATCTAGCACTTACAGCGGGCTCCTACCTACACTCATACCACAGTGGAGGAAGCCCGTGAGCAACCGCACACACCGAGTCAATCTCACCAAGTACATCAAGACCGAGGCCGGGCTGCGTTACTGCCCCGCCGTCGTGACCCCGAACGGCAGAATCAAGCAGGACATCGTCATCGTCAATGGCAAAGAGGAGCGTCATCCCGAAGGCGCGTACTATCTCGACTGGCGCGAGAACAGCGTACGCGTGCGGCTGAGCGTCGGCAAGAATGCAGTTGACGCCCAGACCCAGTGCCAGCGGAAAACGTTTGAGTTGAACGCGGCCAGCCATGGAGTTGAAGTCGTGCCCGGTGTCGGGCCGAATGGGCGCCATGCCAACGGTCGCAGTCCGCTGTCTGTAGCCATTGCTGAGTTCCTCGAAGAGACGAAGCTCAGCAAGAAGCCGAGGAGCTATTCGGCATATTCCACGGCACTCAGCTACTTCACCGAGTCCTGCTCGAAGCTTTACCTCGAAGACATCGAGCGGCTCGACATGCTGAGGTTTGTGGCCTTCTTACGCGATGAGAAGGTGCCAAAACAGGCTCCGCGTTCTGTTTACAACAAGTTCGAGATTGTGATGACCTTCCTCAAGGCGCGCGGGATTCGGAACCTCATTCGGAAGAACGATTGGCCACGGTTCACGGAGGAAGAACCGGAGGTGTACGAACAGGAGGAATTGGACACACTATTCAAGGCATGCGACCAACAGGAACGTCTGTGGTTCGAATTCTTCCTGATGACCGGGATGCGCGAGCAGGAAGTGATGCACACGTACTGGTCGGACGTGAACCTGAAAGCGAGCACAGTGAAGGTTACCCACAAGCCCGGATGGTCACCGAAGGCATACAAAGAGCGCGAGATTCCCATTCCTGCAACGCTGGTGACGAGCCTGCAAGCAGCAAAGACCGCGCATGACAAAACATGCCCTTTGCTGTTCCCACCGCTGGCTGTCGCCCCAAGCTGAATTTCTTAGATGACCTGAAGGCTGTCGCTACACGTGCGGGTCTCAAGCCTGATGGATTCTGGCTGCACAAGTTTCGTGCGACGTTCGCAACGTGGCATCTGTGGGCCGGGGTTGACTTGCGCACTGTCCAATCGTGGCTCGGTCACTCCGACATGGAAAGTACGATGCGCTACTTGAAGCCGTCCCGCAGCCAAGCGACCCGCGACAAGGTGAACGCTACGTTTGGAGGCGTGCAATGACGGACATCAAGTTCACAGAACAAGAACAAGCCGAGCTTGAGACTTTGACTCTGACCAAGAAGATTGCCCGCGATTATCGGGACCGTGGAGCAATGACGGCCAAGGAAGGGGCGAAGATGTTGGGGATCAGTAAGCGTCCGCTGGTGGCCGTCTGGACAGAGGTGTAAGTGGGAGTCATGCTCTGGATGTGGACACCAGCGATAGTGTCCACTTGGAGCGATGATGGACACATACACTCAAACCACCCCACCTAAACGGCGGTACCGGACGTTGGAGGAGAAGCGAGGGATTGTCGAAGAGACGTTGGCGAAGGGTGCATCGGTAGCAAGAGTGGCACGGGCGCACGGGGTCAACGCTAACCTGGTTTTCAACTGGCGCAAGCTGTATCTGGCAAGGCGACTGGGAGGCAGCGGTGCGATGAAGCTGTTGCCGGTCAGCGTAAGCGAGAGCTCGCCGTCGCTGATGACATCGTCGAGTGGCGGGAGCTCTTCGACTTGTTTGGCGGGCACGGTTCACATCAAACTTCGACACGCGCAGGTGCGCATCGAGGGCAGCGCCGATCCGGTTTTGCTGCGGGTGTTGTTGGAGTGCCTGCGGGCATGATCGGGCCACCCACTAACACGCGGGTTTGGATTGCAGCGGGCGTGACCGATCTGCGGCGGGGTTTCACCGGGCTGAGCTCGCTGGTACAAACCCAACTGGAGCAGAGTCCGTTCTCGGGTCATGTGTTCGTGTTTCGCGGGCGGCGCGGCGATTTGATCAAGGTTTTGTGGTTCGATGGCGATGGGCTTTGTCTATTTTCGAAGCGTTTAGAGCGCGGACGTTTCGTGTGGCCGCAAGCGGCGAGCGGTACGGTTTCGCTGACGCGGGCGCAGTTATCCATGCTGCTGGAAGGCATTGACTGGCGGCGACCGGAGCGCACCTGGGATCCGCAACTGTCGGTGTAAAACGCTCGAATGACACGGTTCTAAGACGGCTCCAACAAGTTCCCGTTAGTGATGTGTGTATTTCCGTAATTACGAAGTCGGAACTTTTGTTCGGTGTCGAGGTGTCTCCGCGACGGCAGCAGGATGAAGGGGCGCTCGGTGCATTTCTGCGCTACATCGAGGTTCTAGATCTCCCCGATGAAGCATGCCTGCACTATGCACAGATTCGCGCGGACTTAAAGATGCTTGGCGCGATGATCGGTGCAAACGATCTGTTCATCGCGGCCCATGCGCGGAGCCTCGGCTTGACCCTGGTTACGAACAACACGCGAGAGTTTGGACGAGTCCGTAATTTGTCCATAGAAAACTGGAGGCTCCGTGCATAACTCTAATGGATTCAGGATGGGGTAGCACAGTCGGGACTTCACGAGCCCGCAGGCGCGGCGCTCCGAAACCACAGCTTCCGAGCGCATCACTCCCACCGCCTGCCTCTGCGTCTGCGGGCCTACCACTTTTTTGTGACCACCGCCTGCAACGCTCGTTTGTCCAGCAGCAGCTCGGCCACGGCGTGCTTCAGCTGCCGGTTTTCCTCCTCCAGCTGTCGCAGTCGCCGCGCCTCGCTCACTTCCATCCCGCCGTACTTCGCCTTCCAGCGGTACAGGCTCCCGCGTGTGATCCCGTGCCGCCGGCACAGCTCGTCGGGTGCTATCCCCGCCTCCGCCTGCTCCAGGATGGCGATGATCTGTTCTTCCTTAAAGCGACTCTTGCGCACGACTCCTCCTCTCTGGCCCTGAGCGGGCCATCCTAAATGGAGAAGTCACATTTCCGCTAGACTACTTTTCGGGGGGCAGGTCACAATCCGTAGCACCAGCGGCATGTCATCACAGCCCGTGCGAAGTTTCAGTGACGCCAGTCGCGGCATTGTGTGCTCACCTTGCCGAAAACACATTGATCCCACCAGCAAAGGTCTCTGCGGCTCGTGGAAAGTCGATGCTCTGGTCCGGCATGCCGCGTTGAGGATCTACTGGCGTGGTCAATAGGGGTCGGTATGGGAGTCGGGCGAACAACCCCATATTGCGGGGCGAAGATGGCGGGTCACTAGCTTGGCTAAGACCTCGGATTCCAATAGTGAACGCACCATGTGCCTAAAGACCGTTTCAGCCTTCTGTTTTGAGAGGAAGCGCTAAAGGTACTTGGAAGCCTCTTTCTGGCACACAGCCACACCTCCCGTTGTCGCCGCTGTAGTGGCGCAAACCGTCCCCGATCAAAGGTGACAAAGCGTTGTCAAACTGTCAAACAGGAATCTCAGTATGTGTGCCTTGCCCAGAGGTGGGACGCAGGAACGCCGTGCAGATTGCCAGCAAATGGGACAACATCGGTGCCGGTGTAGAGCACCACGCCGCGAATCCAGCGCCTGCCGGCCACACTGGCCCAGAGTCTGCAGCCCCCGAACGTCGCCGCTATTGAGCGTTGCACTGGCTTTTACTTCCACTCCTACCAGATGCCCAGCAGAGTTTCCCAGCACGATGTCCACTTCTTGCCCCGAGACCGTGCGCCAGTAGAAAACTTGTGGCTTCTCTGTCACCAGACCCTGTGAGGTCTGTCACGAAATTTCCTTTTGACACGGCCTCGGTCGGGGAATATAAGGAGCTTGAACGGTCCAAGGTAACGCGCTTCGCCGACGGCCCGGTCGCATCGCTCGTCTGTCGATCCTCCCGCCCAGCCACCGTTGCCTGTTCAAACACGCCGGGATTTGTTCCGCAGAGGAGAACTCCGTGTAGTGATTGCGAAGCGGAAGCGCAATTCCTTGGCGCCATTTTGATAAGGAGAATCTGATGAAAATCACCGCGTTCTGTGTGGCACTCATTCTGCTCTTCACCGCGGGGGCATGGGCAAGCACCGAGAAGGTGCTGTACGCCTTCTGCTCCCAACAAAACTGCGCGGACGGCGCCTATCCATACGCCGGCGTGATCTCTGACAAGGCACACAATCTCTATGGCACGACCGCGCAAGGCGGCGACAATTTCGCTGGCCTGGTCTACGAACTCAAGCACACTAAGAGCGGCTGGAAAGAAAGTGTGCTCTACAAGTTTACCGGCGGCGCCGACGGAGCCGCCCCCACGGGACAGTTGGTATTCGATAAAAAAGGCAACCTCTATGGCATCGCCAATGGCGGCGGCGCCGGTTATGGCACCGTCTATGAACTCAGCCCCTCAAAAGGCGGGTGGGCTTTCAAGGTGATCCACACCTTTCAGGGAGGAGATGACGGAATTGTCGGTATTGGCGTTAGCGGTTTGGTTTTCGATAAGGTCGGTCATCTTTATGGCGTGACGGAGATGGGCGGTACGGCGGGCTATGGCACCATCTTCGAGCTTTCGCGCGCCGGCAGTAAGTGGAATAAGACGACTCTCTACAACTTTGCCGCAGGCACGGACGCAGAGGATCCATTGATGGGTCTGACCTGGGACAACGCCGGCAATCTCTACGGCGCTACGGTGGGTGGTGGTGCCGATGGCTGCGGCGCGGTGTTTGAACTCGCGCACCAGAAGAAGGCCTGGAAGGAAAGCGTGATCTACAACTTCACCGGTGGCGGCGATGGTTGCTGGCCGGAATTCGGTTCGGTCACCATTCCCAAGTCAGGCGAAATCTATGGCACCACCGGCGCCGGCGGCTCTTACAATCAGGGCGTGGTTTACCTGCTCAAACGCTCCAACGGCACTTGGAGCGAGACGACGCTGTATGACTTCACAGGCGGTAACGACGGAGGACAGGTGTTCGCGGGTGTGGCGTTGGACCCGGCCGGCAATATCTTTGGCGCGGCTGCATACTACGGAACCGATAGTTATGGAACCGTGATCGAGCTGGCGAAGCAAAAATCGGGCTACCAGGAGACGACATTGCAGGACTTTACCGGCAGCGACGGTGGATATCCCTACGGGAACATCATGGTTGACGCCAAGGGTAATTTGTATGGCACGACGTTCCGGGGCGGCAACCTCAGTTGCAACACGGTGCAGCAAGGCTGCGGCGTCGTTTTCCAGATGACACCGTAGATCACAGCGCTTCTCACCAGACGAGGCAAAAAGCCGCCCGAGTTCCGGGCGGCTTTGCTTTGAGACTCCAAGCCGGGAAGCTGATGAGGACGTGGACCGTCGAAATGCTCACGTCGTCGATCACATTCTCGTCAGGCCCCTCCCGTACCGCAACCCGGCAGTTATGCCGGCCACAAGTCTGTAACCCGACAAACGAAATCTCGCTGACTCCCAGAAGTCGGCTTCGGGGTGGTTGCCGCCTCTCAGCTGTCTTCCAGTCCGAGATTGTTGTTCACGGCATGGCCGAGTTTCTGCTCGCTCACATGGCGTCCAGCAATTCGCGCTGGCACGCTAAGCGCTGCTCACGATCTTCTGCGAACCGCTGAATGCCGGCAAAAATCGACGCTTGATCCAAATGGGCTTCCGCAATCACGTCCGACTCTAAACCGCCGCTCAGCCATTGATTGTCCCTGTCTGCGGTAAGGGAATATTTGTCAGTAAGAGGACCGACATCGCGTATGGGCCAAACACGGCGTGTACCGGTGCTGATCACCATCAGGTCAAAAAGAGCCTCGGGAGGCAGCACCATTCGGCGGTAACTGTCGGGCTGCCTATCGAACAAATCTTCGCTTACGGCGGAAATGATTTTCACGTTGATTCTACGCTCGTCCAAGTGTGGCAACTCTTTCAGGACATTCACGGTCGCGCTGGCGCCCTGAACAATCACGTAGCCCTGACGAGGCCGGTCCGAGGCAAAATCGCGAATTACGTAAAGCCCCTTGGCGGCGGCTTTCAAATCGGGATCAGCAAAACAGCTGCGGTCGGCCACTGGAGAATCGGGCCGTGCCACCTCAATAATGATGATGCCCACCTCGGGGTCACGCGCAGCAATCTCCGCTGCGGCAAAGTACCCTGGCGCGACATCATTGTAATCCCAGAAACTCAGGTGGATTGTTTGTCCGCGCGGAAAAAGCTTCCATACCTGTGGAGCGAAGATGCCGAAGTGCGTGCGCGCATCCGCCGCCGTTTCCGGTCCGGAATGCGCTGCCAAAACGTGCAGCACCCCCATGCGAAACTTGCTGTCCTGATTCTGTTGGCTCCACACGCGAGCGGGCGTGTACATTAGCGGAGTGAACGCACCGTAGGTACCGCTGAGTGCCCACACTCCCGCAAATTTAGCGGGGTCGACGGAGGCGCTCTGGCTCACAAGCCCAATAGCGGTAGAGACGTTCCCCGCTTCCTGAATGGCAGTTTTCAAGCGGGTGCCGAGCGGATTCTTCTCCGGATCGTAATGACCCCAGAAGCTGCCGTGCTCGACGTTGATCGACTCGGACAGATCGGCGGCTATGGTGAAGAACCGGTTATCGGTCACATAGTTCATCCACTTGATGATCTCCGAAATGGCCCGCCTCGCTCCGGCAGCCTCCCCGGGTTTGCGAAAGAGCGTAATCCCGACTTCCTTCTGTTTTCCAGAAATTGGATTCGTTACCGAAAGCTTCTGTGGCTCGCGCGGCAAATTTGCAACTCGCAAGCGATCATCGAGAAAGGGATCGTGCCGGACATCGATGCGAACCGGAACCTCGTCCTTGACTCTATCGCCGATCTCTACCAACCGGTCCGCCAGCCAGTCGCCCAAGCCGTTGTGATCGAGCACCGACATGACGATGTCAATGTTGGTTTTGAACTGGATCAGGCGCTCTCTGGGATCCGTCACGGGCCCCTGGCGGATGCCTTTGAATTCGACTCCATACTGGTGCTCGAAGGTCTCTGCCAGGGCGATAAAATAGGCCGAGTTCATCTTCAGCGCATATGGATGGCTGGCATAGCCAACCACCTGGGGACCGTAATTGGGGATCTCGCCGCGAACCGCAGTGGGCCAGTAGCCCTTGATGGTCTTGCCAATTGCTATCATCGGGCGCCGATCCGCCGGGTCCCATTCCTCCATGGCTTTCAGCACGGCGACGATCTCCCCGTAATCGTTGCCGTCGTCCATTGTGAACACGTTCCAGCCATACGAAGTCCACTGATCGATGATCCGGTAGCCGTCATATTTTTCGGCGATAACCCCGCCAAGCAGGGAATCGTCGATGCCGCTGTTGTTAAGGGAGAAGAGAACCCGCAAGCGCTTGCCGACTTGCAGCGCGAGCGCCTGGGTCTTCAACTCCTGGGCATGGCCCTCGGTCAAGGCAAATTCGCCTTCGAAAGCGATCACCTTGGGGGAGCTTGGGGCACCGATGAAATCCCAGAATGCGGCTTTCCCCGCGGCTGTCGCGATGCCAATACCGGAAGGGCCTCCGTTCACATCATTGGTAAGATCTGTCGATTCGGCATGGCCAGCCAAGGCGCGGATGCCACGCCCCTTGGCTTGGGCAAACAGTGGGTGATCTACCAATCCCAAGTTTTGCAAGAGCGTTTTTAGCGCTCCCGCGCCCCTGCGGAACCCGAGCGCATCCACCGGGAGCATGGCGACACGCGGATCTACTTTGTAACGCCGGGTTCCCGGTCATCTCGAACTTCCGCTCCAAGGCCTGACCCATAATCATCCACAAGGCATAGCAGGTCGGAATACAATGGCCGCCGGCCAGCATGAATTTGTCCCCATAAGGATGCTTAGGGCGACGGTAATCGTAGCGTAAACCGCCTAGCTCCGGTCCCGCCAGGTGCACGGCAACGTTATACGGTGTGTAGGCCAGAGGCCCGCCGAAATGGCCCGTTTGCGCATAGTTGCCGAGCATCACCAGGGTCATGCAGGTCATGTAACCGATATCTTCCATATGGCGGTCATACGCCGCGGGAACCGGGGAAATGGGCGATAATGGGCGATAACTGTGTCCCGATGGTTGTCAAGCTTAGCTCCTAATTTTTGGAATCATCCGATGACCGCGGCCAACCAGACGCCGCAATCTGACGCCTGAGTTGCGAGCTGCTGCAGTACGCCATACGAGAAGTCTACAATTACTCACGCCAAAATACCTCCGTGCGCGGTTCCTGCAAGTTGTACGTTGTGTAATCCTGAGTTACGAATTAAGTGCGCTACTAATGCTAGCCAGGTGTGTACGATAAATGGCTGGAGTGCATACACTCTCAGATCTCCTCGAAGCCCGTTTCTGGGGAATCTGGCGCGGTATCTGCCCAAGACACGACATTGGGTCCACGTCCTTTGGCGAGAGCGAAGACGTTCATTGCGAGTGAAACAGCGATCTCTCCGGTATCAGAAGTTCGTTGAGGTGCGCGTCTGCCGGGACTCTTCGCTACGGCAGCCGATGACCCATCCACCCGGCGGCCCTTCAAAAATCGCCGGTGGCGCCTCCGCCTCCCGAATCTCCCCCACCGAAGCGGAAGTCTGGACCGCTTGTTTGCGGGGCTGGCGTTGATGGACTGGGGCGATAGCAGGCCGAGTACGGCGGACCCCGGCGTTCATCCAGTGTTTGTCCTTTCCCGATAAGCGCGCGGCGGTAAAGCCGTGGCGAATTCCGCCCGGGCCACGGGCAAGCCAGCGGCGGATGAAGACTGCGACACCGGTTAACAATATGCCCAGAAGCATCGGGTCCCAGGTATGCCGCGGCCAGCCGAGATAAGGCTTATTGGTGACGAAAGTCAGGATGGCGACGATCGCGCCCACCGCGATGACGAAGCGGTCCTTCTGGCGAATGCCGCGCGCGAGTACGATGGGCGGCAGGCACCAGATCAGCACCCACGTTCCCCAGTAGAACGGCCTTGCGAATTCGGAGGCGGCCCGAGTGCCGCCCCACCACTGCGCGCGCAGGCTCAACGACGAAAGCTGGAGATTGATGGCCAGGTAGATGCCGAGCCAGAGGAACGCTTCGACGAGCGAATAAGCATCGTCGAGGTAATCGAAGCGGTGGCGGGAGCGTACCGCGGCGTACACATATCAGCCCGGTTGCATAGAACGCAGCGACGATCACATGCTGCGCCGAGTGGGACGAGGTCCAGTAGCCTGGCAGAAAGATGACGAAGATCATCGCGGCGAGAAATGCATAGGAGAGCCCGAAGCGGCGCCATATCCAGAGCGAAAAGACGGCGCCGGCGGCGGGAACCAGGAACTGGACTCGTCAGCTTCGGCGAATAAGGGCTGTCGCTGAAAAAAGCGAGCTGCATTCCCGCGCAGAGAAAACCAACCGAGCAGGCGGCGAGCGCTTCCTCAATCCCGTAGCGATAGAGACGGGCTTGGGAAACGGCGAATTCGGCGGCCGCGTAGCAGACGGCAGCGAAGATCAGGAAGAAAATGCCGGCGGTTTGCTCCGATGGCCGCGAAAGACCGACGAAGAACAGCGCGGCGGCGGCGCCCACGCTGATCAGGGTGAAGAGGAACAAGACCAGCCGCAGGAAAATGTTGGTGGTGCGGAGCTCAGAAACGGTTTCCTGTTCCAGAACGCTGGTACTGCGCCTTGGTGAGGAAGCCCTCGCCGGCCCAGTCCGTCAGGAGTTTGCGGGCGCGCAGAGTCTCTTCGCTGGATGCGCTGTAGAGTCTCACGCCGGCCTCCCGAAGCGGCGCGCGATCTGGACCAGCACCACAAGCATGGCGACGCCGGTAACGACGAAATAACTCAGGACAGCGGTTTCGTCAGTGACGTCGCGGATGAGCATCGAGCTGACGCCCACGTAGCCGTAGACGGCGGCATAAGCAACGAAGGCAAACTGCCGGCGCGCCAGGCCCCAGGCGAGAGACGCGCCACAGGCGATCAGCAGAGCGAGAAACCATAGGCCGTAGCCCTGCCGATTGAACACGCCGGAGAGCACTGCCCAAAAGAGAACGTTGGCCACGATGTTCAGATAAGTGCCGAAGAAATGCGGTTTCAGGCCGCGGCGCTGAAGAAGCGCCCCGCCGACGCCGACCAGCAGGCAGTAGAGAAGCGCATATTGGCGATACGCCGCGTCCTGATGGGACGGCCAGTGCGAGATGGTGAGCCCGAACCATCCGGCGAGTGAGGACAAAGCCGAGCGACAGCACGAAGCGATTGTCGAAACGATAAGCGAGGAAGAAGAAGAGGCCGGCGGTCGCCAGCAGATAGAGATCCCATTGTCCGGAGAGCACGTGGAAACGGTTCTCCATGTAAGCGAGTTCTACGCACCAGACGAGGCTGCCGAGGTAAAGCACGTAGTCGAAAATCGGACTCGGTGCAGGCGTTTCCGCGGGGGACCAGGCGGGCGCGCGGGAAAAGCAGTACCAAAAACAGGCGGCGAGAATGGTGGAGAGGACGGTCAGGACGAGGACGTCACCGAGTTGCTGCGACCAGGTGGTGACAGTCCAGCCGAGTCCGGCAACGAACGCCAGCACACCGGCGTAGAGGAGAACGTTCAGCTCGAGAAAAAGGGAGAAGGGTTCTCCACGGGAGAGGCCTGCCAAATGCGCGTGCTGCTCCGGCGATATCTCGCCCTGCTCCTTCCATTGCTCTAATCGGGCGAGGATGGTCATGAAGTCTTCGTTCTCCGGACCCTGAACAGCGGGTTTATGCTCGGCATTCGATTCTAGCGCCAACTGCTCGACCGATGAGTCTCCTCATCGTACATTCCAATAGGCTCGCCGCGCTAAGAAAACGCCGGTAGATGTGCCAAGATTGAGACGTCCATAAGTCGCTGGTGCGACGGACGCTATCGCGTGTCATGGGGCCAGCAGTTCTGAGGTGGGTGATCTAGCTTTGGGTACAGAGAAAGGAGGGTTCTCTGTGACCCATCTTCGCAAGATCATGCTCGAGGAACTGGAGCGTCGCAACTACGCTCAAACCACGATCGATTGTTACCTTCACGCCGTCGAACATTTTTCCCAGTACTTTCACCGTTCCCCCGACCAGTTAGGTCCGGAACACATCCGCGAGTATCAGGCGGCGTTGTTCAAGAAGTGGAAGTTGGCGCCGAACACGGTGAACCAGCGATTGGCGGCGCTACGTTTTTTCTACATCCAAACGCTCAAGAGGGCCTGGAGTGTGGCGGAAACCCCGTATCCGAAAAAGACGTTCCGCCTGCCCACGATTCTCAGTCAGGGAGAGGTCACACGCCTGATCGACTCCGCCCGGACCCCTTTTCATCGCATCGTACTCATGACGCTCTACGCCACCGGGATGCGGCGCGCCGAAGTGGCGCGTTTGAAGATCCGAGATATCGACAGTCTACGAATGGTCATTCACATCCAAGGGGGCAAGGGGCGGGAAGATCGCGATGTCATGCTCAGTCCCAAGCTCTTATTGAGAATTGAATAATATAGTGACATTCTGGAGATCCTATGCTACTCTGCGGTCATGGGAAACCCGGCGGGAGTACGGCGAGACTTTGAGAAGTTGGAGGAGCGGCGGCGGTTGGGGGCTCGACTGTTGCGGCAAGGAGTACATCCGGCAGAGGTAGCGCGACAGGTGGGAGTGCATCGGCAGTCGGTGAGTCGGTGGGCGGCACAGCTGCAGCAAGGTGGAGTGCGAGCGCTGAAGAAGGCGGGACACGCTGGGCGCAGAGCCCGCTTACGGCCCGAGGATCTGCGGCGCATCGAGAAGGGACTGAAGCGCGGGCCGCAGGCCTTAGGGTACGAAACCAGCCTGTGGACTTCGTGGCGCGTGGCTCATCTGATCGAGCAGGAATGCGGGGTGAAGTATCACCCATCGCAAGCCTGGCGGATTCTGCGGCAACTGGGCTGGAGTTGCCAGCGTCCGGTAGGACGTGCGCTGGAACGCGACGAAGAGAAGATCCGTCGCTGGAAACGGGAGCGCTGGCCGGAGATTAAAAAAAAGCCCAAAAAGAGGGCCGCACCATCGTCTTCATCGACGAAAGCGGACTGAGCGAACGCCCGCACCGCTGTCGCACCTGGGCGCCGAAGGGACAGACGCCGGTGCTGCAATATCACTTCAACTGGAAGACGCTGTCGGCCATGGCGGGGGTGACGTGGTGGAACTTCTACTTCCGACTCTTTCCCGGGACCATTCGCAGCCCGCAGGTCATTGAGTTCCTGGAGCACTTGCTGCGCCACCTTCCGGGCCAGCTGCTGGTCGTCTGGGACGGACTAACCGGCCATCGCAGCCGCATGACCTGGGAGTTCATCCGCCAGCAGCGCGGGCGCTTGTGGGTGGAGTTTCTTCCCGGCTATGCGCCGGAACTGAATCCGGTCGAGTACCTGTGGTCGCACTGGAAGCAACACGAACTGCCCAACTTCTGCCCGCAGAACTTTGGCCAGTTAAGCCATTATGCCCGCAAGGCTCTGCGCCGCATGCGCAAGCGACCCACGTTGGTCATCGCCTTCTGGCGGCAGGCGGAACTGTTTCCTCTGTAACTATATTATGCAATGCTCAATAGAAGCTTTGCGCGAGTAATGGCGCGGACTAAAACACAAGCCCTCCCAGTGGTTGTTCCCGGGTGGATGCAGCCACACCGCCCATCGTCCCATCACTCCCAAAGCAGTCTGGTACGCCTGTCGTCACGCCGCACAACGGGCCGGTCTGGCAGCGGAGAAGATTCATCCGCACACGCTGCGCCATTGTTTCGCAACCCACTTGCTCGAAGCTGGTGCCGACCTGCGCACGATTCAGTTGTTGCTGGGGCACCACGATCTGGAAGAAACCACCCTCTACCTGCATCTCTCCAAACGTCATCTCAGCTCCACCGCAAGCCCACTGGACGCGCTCGCATTGTCGCCGGGGAAGGAGAACCGCCCGCCACAGCGAACGCCCTAAATGAACCGGCCTCTCTTGGAGATGGCCGACCTCGTTCGCATCGCGGGGCAATCATTCCTCGAACGCAGTCGCCATTGGATGACCTGGCAACACCGGAAAGTGTTGCTGGCCATCGCACGATGCCGCACCGCCGCGCTCGGCGGTCATCGCGACCAGTGTTCCCGCTGCGGACATTCCGCCATCTCTTACAACTCGTGTCGCAATCGCCATTGTCCAAAATGCCAGGGCAATGCCCGCCACCGTTGGCTACAGGCGCGCCGCCGCGAGTTGCTCCCTACCCCTTACGTGCATGTCGTTTTCACTCTGCCGCGGGAACTGTCGCCACTCGCTTTGCAGAACAAGAAAGTGATCTACGACCTCCTGTTCCACGCCAGCGCCGAAACCCTGCTCGAAGTGGCTCTCGATCCCAAACATCTAGGCGCCCAGATCGGCTTCTTCAGCGTACTCCACACCTGGGATCAGAAGCTCCAACTTCATCCCCATGTCCATTGTGTACTCCCCGCACGTTGACTGCGGCGGACGAGCACGGTTCGCCACAGCCAGCAGACACGACGGCTAAAGACGCGCAACTGTTTCGAATTACCCGGAGCAGCCTGGTATTGGTAGTATCCCAGCACAACCTTGCGAAGCCATGCACCGACTTCGGTCGTGCGATGATGCTTCCGGCGTTGCAGCTCTGCCTTGATGGCTTTGAGCTTGGCTGCCATTCGCTTCTTCGCCGTAATCCGCCAGACGATGAAAGCTCCGTTGCTGTTGCGCTGCCCGCAGTAATGGGTGAAACCCAAGAACGTGAAGGTCTCCGGTTTTCCCTGTCCACGCTGCTTCCGGTCGCGGGCGGCGAATCGCCCGAACTCGATCAGTCGCGTCTTGTCCGCGTGTAATTCCAATCCGAACTTGGCCAGCCGTACCCGAAAATCCCTCACGAACCGCTCAGCCTCTGCTCGGTATTGAAAGCCGAGCACAAGATCGTCGGCGTAGCGGACGACAATTACGTCGCCCTTCGCCACTTTCTTGCGCCAAGCTTCGACCCATTGATCGAAGGCGTAATGCAGGTACACGTTGGCGAGCAGTGGTGAAACCACCGCTCCCTGCGGTGTTCCTATCTTCGTCTCCGACCATTGGCCATCTTCGGAAACACTCGCCTTCAGCCATTTTTGGATTAGGCGAAGTATCCGGCGATCGGCCACGCGATGCTCGATGAACTTCATAGTCCACTCGTGACTCATGTTGTCGAAGAAGCCACGAATGTCCGCATCGAGTACCCAGTTCACTCGCTTCCATTGGATGCCCACCGCCAGCGCGTCCAGCGCTTGGTGCGGGCTGCGACCGGGTCGAAACCCGTACGAAAAGCCTTTGAAGTCGACCTCATAGATCTGGTTGAGGATCGTCACCACAGCCTGTTGAACGATTTTGTCTTCCAGCGCCGCGACGCCCAACGGACGTTGCCGCCCGTCAGCCTTCGGTATATAGACTCGTCTTGAAGGTTGTGCCCGGTATGCTCCATGATGCACCCGACTGTGCAGATCGGTGAGTCGATCTTCCAGTCCGGTTTCATACTCCTGCCACTTCACGCCATCGATTCCCGGTGCCGCCTGACGCTTGAGTGCGTAGAAGCTGTCACGGAGAAGTCCGACGTTCAGATGGTGGAGCAAGGCGGTGAATCGTTCCTGCTTCCTTTTCCTTGCTGCTTGCCGCACACCGTGCAGGAACTCCTGGCGTGTCAGAATAGTGTAGTTGATTTCGCGTCCCAACCGTCGCTCAAGCGTTTCGATTGCTTGAGCGAGCAGTTCGGCCTTGGGAGTGCCAATCAAGAGTACATCTATGTCGCTAACGGCGTCCTGTTGGTTGCGCGCAAATGAACCGTACAAATACGCCTCTTGTACGCCTCCTACCGGTGTTAGCTCGCGGATGCGCCCGTGTCCGCTGGCCAGTGCCGGGGAGGAACGCACCATGCTGCCGGTGACGTGATTACATGGCTTGGCCCGGTGCGAGCGTTCAGCGCGTACACGTTGAAGTCAGCCACCACCAACACGGCCGACGGGGCGTCCTCGCCTAGAAAGATTAGGGTCCAGACGCGTGCTTCCCCAGCTAGCACGTAACCGGGGAAGCGCACGTCCGAAATACCTACTTACTTGTAACTCGCTTGGAAAGCAAGCCAGGGACCGCTACTCGAGGTTTCGTACCCTCCAACGATTTGGTTCTTGTCATTGATCCCGCCGCCGTAGGTATCTGCGGCCTTCGGGTAGTCATATTTGTAGTACTTCTTGGCATGAAGCAGTGCACCGTGTATGACACCACTGCTATCTTGCCACTCATACGTAACGTCACCAGCAGTATCAAGGTCCAAGGCGTATGAGTTTGCTGCGCCAGGGACGTCGATCGTTGTGTAGGTTTTGCCATTGTAAACAGACGACTCGTAAACATTGCTCGAATCGATCCAGTAAAGGCAGATTTTGCCACTCTTGTTGATGCCGGTGGCAAAAGTGTCGCCAGCACCGGGCACATCCAGAGTGGTATACGTCTTACCCTTCAAGAGAAACCCGTGATAGACGCCGCTCGAGTCAGCGTAGTAGCCCACGATGGCTCCACTGTCGTTTATCGCGGCACCGTAAGTGGCCAACGAGCCATTAGGACCCGGGATGTCCGTGTATTTGCCACCTTTGTACAGAAATCCCACTGAAGCGCCCGTTATGCTGCTGGTGTAGCTACCAACCACAGAAACCGTGCCATTGGGATTGAGGTTGCTGCCGGCGGTAGTTCCTGCGGTTCCGTTCGGATCATCGAGCTTGGTTAACTTCTTGCCTTTGAGGATATAGCCGTGCTGGACGCTGCTGCTGTCGACGTACAGCCCGACCGAAACACCTGCGTTGTTAATGCCCCCAGGCTCCGCCATCGTTGCCCCAGGCACATTGACCGCCTTGAACTTGAAGGTTAGTTTTGGTGAATCGGCCGCAGTGGCCGCAATTACACACACCAGCACAAGCCCCAGTGCGCACAAGATTGATTTGCAGTTTTGCATCAGTTTGCTCCTTGTAATGAAGTCGCAGAGAATTGTCCTCCGTCCGTTGGATTGTTTCGCCGAACCAAGATTTGCACATCATAACTGCGGGGTGCAAGGCTCGATCCGGGAGGGGCATGTAGGCTCCCGAGTTCCTAGGATCTGGTCTGGCGGCGCCCGATACAGCTACTTAGGAAATTCTTGGGTCCGACATTCTAACGGGAAAGTCGTGGGACTCTCGCATCAAAGCTATGTGGCTTGGGTACGTCTCACAAGGACAGCGATCACAATTCGGTGTGATGAAATGACGAACCCCCCGGTGTTGCAAGCGGAGCTTTCGCGCTGCGCTATGTAGGCGACTTGTGGATGAGCCTTTGTTTCGTAGAAGCCGGCGATCTGCCCCAGGTTATTGACTGAATTTGGAATGGTCCCAGTTGCTCCTGGAAAGTCTAATCTGGCGAAAACTCCGCTGATGAGTGTGCAGCCGTGAACCCCACCTCCGGTATCATCCTCTTCCCCCACAATCTCTTCAGAGTCATTAATCCCACCGGCAAAGGTCTCTGCGGCTCGTGGAAAGTCGATGCTCTGGTCCGGAATGCCGCGTTGAGGATCTGCTGGCGTGGTCAAGGGGGTCGGTGCGGGGGTCCGGGTGAACAATCCCAAGAACTAATGCGGGTATTGCGGGGCGAAGATGGTCATGTAATGGTATTTCGATGACGGAAGACGATCTCATTCCCCCTGCGATTGGGCGCCACTGCGATAATGGTCCTGATGAAGGAACGTCGGCATCAGGTATCGCCAGATGGCCTTGGTCTCGGGACCGCGCCATGTCGGAAAGGCGGCCGATCGCTGCGCCGCCGACCAAATCCCCGACGGACTCTTTCTGGAGACACGTAGATAGCTGGAAAAACTGCTATGATTTGATCGTCGGCGCAGGAGTTCGCGCACGCATATCAATCTGACTCCCGAACAGGAACGGATCGTCAACGACGAGCTGAAGGCAGGTCACTTTAGAACTGCGGAGGAAGTGATTGCTAAGGCCCTAGTCGCTCTTCGGGAAAAGGAAAGCTCGTCACTTGCCAGTGACAGCGACGGCCATCACGATGATGCTGTGCGTGAAATGCTCAACTTTGTCGAGAAGAACCGCACCCCCTTGCAGGGCATCTCTGTTAAACAATTGATCCATGAGGGTCACCGTCTGTGAGTGATCATCGGAATGGAGCTAGACCGAAGCCTGCCCGCAGTGGTTGGAAGATGTCCGCCGATGCTCGACGGAAGATTAGCCGAACCAAGAAAGTTTGGTGGGCGAAGAGGAATAGTCGAGCCAAACCCACTCTGTCCTTGGTTACAAGACGGAAGATTGCAGCACCTCAGCGGGCGAGGTGGGCGAGGCAGAAGAAGGCGGCTTAGGAAAGGATCACAGTTTCTACCCCAGGTATTGTCACCGCTCGGACAGCTTGAGGTTGAAGTCGGGGCGAAGCGCGTTCAGAGCGGGGCGTGCGTGGTTCGCTTCATCACCACGGGGCAGACCGAAGGCGTAAACGTTATCGTCATAGGAGGCGATATAAAGCCACCCATTCGCGACTGCGGGAGAGGAAGGAACAAAGTTGCCTGTGCCGTAGCTCCACAACTGGACCCCAGTGTGGGCATCTAACGCGTACACGATATTGCCACCCCCGACGTAAACCACCCCGTTCGCCACGGCTGGCGAAGATTCCACGAAATCACCGGTGCGAAAGCTCCAGAGTTTGGTGCCGGTGTGGGCGTTCAGCGCGTACAGATTATTGTCGTAGCAGCCGAAATACAAGACGCCGTTCGCAACCGTGGGCGAGGCCATGATGGCGTTGTCAGCGGAGTAGTCCCAGAGCCTGGTACCAGTGCTCGCATCCAGTGCGTACACTACGCCGCCGTAGTCAAGCTCGTGACCCGCACTGACATAGACCACTCCATCCACCACCGTGGGCGAATTGAGGACTGGCCCTTCGGTAGCGTAACTCCATTGCTCGGCGCCAGTACGCGCGTCCAGAGCGTATACGTTGGTATTCGAGGAGATATACACTACTCCCTTCATGACCACGGGCGAGTTGGGGCTGCCAGTCGCAAAGCTCCACAGCTCAACTCCAGTGCGAGCGTCTAGAGCGTACACTTTGTCCGAGCCGAAATAGACCGCTCCATTCGCCACGGCTGGCGAGGACCATACCTGCGCGCCTGCGGTGTAGCTCCAGAGCTTGGTGCCGATGTTGGCGTCCAGCGCAAAGAGGGTGTCGCCGTCGTAGGCCCCTCCGACGTAAAGAACTCCATTCGCCAAGGCCGGTGAGGACCACACAGCATAGCCAGTGTTGTAGTCCCACTTCAAAGTGAGGTTGCCAACGTTCTTAGGATTGAGCACGTTCTCAAACGGATTGAAGCGCAACATGTTCAGCCTGTAGAACTGCCTCCAATTGGTACGCACCAAAAAGGGCTTCTGGGCCTGCCTCTCGTTATTCCGCTCAAGCGCCGTGACCCAGTGTTTACCGGGACGCGCACTGCGGGGCGCATGAATCTTTGCGTTGTCAAACTCACCGTGGCCGTTGGTGACAACGAGCGCCTCATCCTTTGTGCCGAAGTAAATATCCACTCCCACGTTGGGTTTGAATCCCCGGCCTGAGACCAGAATTCGGCTCGTGGGCGGCCCGGATTTCTTGGACAGCGTAATGGAAGGCGCGGCGCTGGCCGTTCCGGAGAACAGCAAGCACGCAAGGAATAAAGCGATGGCGAAAGCGGTGGGCCGAGAGAACTCCCGAGGGTCGGACATATTCCCTCCTCGTTCAAGCCGCGAGGATGGCGAACTTGAAACGTGCTGCCAATTTTCATTGCTAGTTTTGGGTTTGTCAATGTGCAAGGAGTTGCAGTGCTAGTCTCCCAAGCTAGGTGCTAACCCGTTTTTTGCGACGAGGAATTCCCTTCGGTTCCGGCAGACAGGACCTACGCATGGAAGCAGAGTTCTCTGATTTCGGACGTTTCCTAGGCGGCACCTCTGGTTGCGCTTCCCCTGCATTCTCTTCCGACGGATTCTCTTCCAAGGCGCGGTAAAGCTGTTCGATTAGGGGCGTGAGCTTCGCGGGGTCCTGTTCCTGAATGGCGGCTTTGGCGAAGTGCTGCCAGGTTCTTCGCAAATCTTGGGGCATGGGAACCCGCCTTGAGGGTAATACTACTCCGCTGTCACTGAGTTTTCCTTAAACCTCGGTCGAAGATCGATCCTCCCGTGCTAGTGCGTAGCCGCGACCGAGTTTATTCTGCGCCAAGCCGCGAGACCGGATTATTGGCGTCAATGTTCCCTCTACCTTTTTGTGGTGTTCAGCAGAATGCTGACAGTGTCTCCTCCCCAATCGGAAACCACCAAGTCTAATTTCTTGTCCGCATTGAACCGCCCCACGGCCACGTCGGTTGGGCTCTTTCCCGCTCGAAAATGCCCCGCGAATCCGAAGGTGCCATCGCCATTTCCTCGGAGCAAGACGACACCGCCTCCTTGGCCTGAAGAGTCTCCGGCATCAGCAACCACGATATCTAGCTTCCCGCCAGCATAAATCTTCGCGGCTTTTAGTGCGCCTGGGGAAACGCCACCGTAGGCAAGGGAGGGAGTTTGAAATGTCCCATCGCCATTGCCGAGCAAGACACTCACGGCGTCGCTGGCAGAATCCGACACGGCCAGATCCATCTTGCCATCCTGGTTGAAGTCTGCTGCGACAACCGAAAACGGATAGTCAGCGCCGACATCGATCTTCTTCGCTTCTTGAAATGTGCCATCACCGTTGCCCAGAAACAGGTAGACAAGATTCTCCGTTATGCTGGGTACAGCCGCATCTAGCTTCCCATCGCCGTTAAAGTCACTGATCGCCACCCCGAAGGAGCCCGAGAAAACGCTGTAGAAAGTTGGGGAACCAAACGTGCCATCTCCTCTCCCCAGCAGTACACTGCTACTGCCATTTCCTCCCACCCAGAGATCCAGATGGTGGTCCCCGTTCAAATCAGCGACAGCTACAGATACCGGACTGTTCCCCGCGTCAATGTACTTTGCCCGCCTGAACGTGCCATCGCCATTCCCGAGCAACAAGGCGATAGTTCCTCCATTGGTACCGACCAGCGACACGGTCACGACGACATCAAGATTGCCGTCCTCGTTGAAGTCACCCACGCCAACGTCAATGAGGTCGGTGCCCTGTCCGACCGCGTACTTCCTTGGAGGTTGAAATGTACCGTCGCCATTGCCGAGTAAAATGCTGACTTGATTGCCGGAGTCTACGACCGCAAGATCCAACTTGCCGTCGTGATTGAAATCTGCCGTCGCTACGCTTTCCGGCTTCATGCCGGCCGGATAGGCCTTGGGCGGACCAAATGCCTTAGCAAGAACAGCAGGCGGAATACTCAACATCAAGAACAAAATGCAGCCACCTGCTCCGAATATCTGTGCGGCTTTCAAAAGCCCTCCTCAGAAGATATTCGCTTTGTTCTGCACCAAGCTGCAATCCCAGAAGCTCCTCGCGCCAGATGGCCGAGACTGGCTGGTTCGAGGGTGATGACATCCTTCCCGTGAGTCTTGCCTGCGATGATGGGCTTATTCGGGACGGTCTCGTAGGCGTAGCCGGTGAGAACCGCCTTAATGTTAGGACTTGCCTCTACACTTAGCCTCGCCCACCCGTAATGCGTTTGCTGATGAACCTCGAAGCGCAGTCCCAAATAGCGGTGTGCAACGTTGCACCAGGCGCCTCCCCAGCAAGAGCCATTAGTGGCAATCAAAAGGTAGAGGGCCGAAAAGTGATCATTTGGGCCAATACGATCGCCGAGGCGAAGCCCATAAGCCCAATCGAACCCACCTCCGGTGCTAGGACCCGCGACAACATGAGCATCCTTCGGTGTTGCGAAAAGAGCCGACCAGCAATTGTCTGTGCCGCAAAAATAGTGGTTTGAAAGGACAAAGTCGGTTTTTCCGTCGTGGTTGAGATCGAATTTGTAATGGCTGTTCTTGCCAATCGTGTGATGCGTTGCCGTGTATACGATCCTTCCCTTAGCTGGCTGCACCAGCGCCAATACGCTCACCCCCGCCGCACTTGCCGCCAGCGCATACGAGTTGAGCCGCTGATGGAGTGATTCGGAAAGGTTCGAGGGTGTCCGGGAACGTTGCATGAAGTCCTCCTTCAAGGCGCTCTACATTTTAGAAACACTATTGCTGAGCAGCGTTATCCAGATATTCGCTCCATCGAAGGCCACACCGCCAGGTTCGCCAAGAACAAGGAATGTATTCAGAACGGCCCCGTCGCTTGGTCTCAGTTCAATTACACTTGGGGAGTCCGCCACCCAGATGTTACTTCCGTCGAAGGCGATTCCAAACGGCGTCCCACCGATATTGAACGTGCCGAGGCTGGCTCCGTCGCTTGCACGCAGCTTGCTTACCGAGCCATACCCATTGTTCGCAACCCAAATATTTGCTCCGTCAAAAGCAACGCCGATAGGGTCCCCCTGGACATTGAAAGTGCCCAGCGTCTTACCATCTTTTCCGCGAAGCTTAGTCACGGTGGCGTCGCTGTAGTTCGTCACCCAGACGTTGCCGTTCTCGCAGGCGACGCCAATCGGCGCTCCCCCGACCGTGAAGGAGCCTAGGCTCTTGCCGTCGCTCGCCCGCAACTTGGTTACGCTGTTGCTGCCGTAGTTCGCCACCCAGATGTTTTCCCCGTCAAAAGCCAGCCACCAAGGTGTATTGCCAGCGCCAAAATCGCCAAGTACCTTGCCGTCGCTGGCCCGCAGCTTAGTCACTTTGTTCTGATAATCCGTAACCCAAATGTTGGCTCCATCAAAGGCCACGCCATAGCTGGCACCGACTGAAAACGTTCCGAGGTTCTTGCCGTCACTCGTACGGATCTTGCTCACCGTGCCATCCCCGTAGTTCGCCGTCCAAATGTTCTCTCCGTCAAAGGCAACCCCGTAAGGTTGGCTACCGACTGGAAAACGGGTCGTCTGATTGGCCGCATACCACTTCAGCAACGCCACCTTCAGTGGGTTTGCATGCGGAGCACCGCCGCCCTTCGGGGGCGCACTTGGTTCTTGCCCCCGCCCCGGCATCAAACTCGCGACGGACAGAACTACCAACATCAAGACAATCCCGATTACTACTCGTTTCATGGTCTTGTACCTCCCTCAGGGAGACTGCCCGTAGCCTACATTCTCGAATTTGTAGTGCGGCTAAGAGATTCAGGCGGCGCTACATTTTGGCAACGCGGTTCTTGTCGAATATCGTCACCCAAATGTTCGCACCATCGAATGCCACCCAAGTTGGCAGCAGACCAGGGACGGAAAACACTCCCAATAGCGCGCCATCGCTGGGTCTTAGCTCCGCCATGGCAGCCTGCGCGGTTACCCAAATATCTGCCCCGTCAAAAGCTATTCCATAGGGCGAGGGCGTGCCGGGAAGCTTAAAGGTACCCAGCTTCTCACCATCTCTAGCCCGGAGCTTCGCAACCGTGCCGTTCTGGCTCGCTACCCAGACATTCGCCCCGTCAAACGCCACACCCACGGGACCATTGCCGACGCGGAAAGACCCTAGCACCTTGCCGTCTTTCCCCCGGAGCTTGGTCAGATTGTTCGTGTAATTCAGGTAACTGGTTACCCAGATATCCCCTCCTTCGCACGCAACCGCGATCGGAGCGGCCGCCACCGTGAAGGTACCTAGAGTCACGCCGTCGCTCGCCCGTAGTTTGCTTACCGTGCCGTCCTGGAAGTTCGGCACCCAGACGTTCTGCCCGTCGAAAGCCGGGAAATACGGCAGGTTGCCGACCGTGAATACACCCAAGTGCTTGCCGTCGCTCGCCCGCAGCTTCGTCACAGAATTGCCCCCTGGGTTGCTGTTAGTCACCCAAACATTCGCTCCGTCGAACGCCACGCCGAATGGGTGGGCGACTGCGAAAGTACCTACCTCAGCGCCGTCGCTCGCCCGCAGCTTGCTCACGCTGCCGTCGCCATTGTTGGCCACCCACATGTTCGCGCCATCAAAAGCTACGCCGTACGGCTCCTTGCCGACTTTGAAGCTGGTCGTCTGGTTAGCCGCATACCACTTCAACAGCGCCACCTTGAGCGGGTTCGCTGGCGGCGGGGCGTTGCCAGGCTGTTGTGTTGGCACGCTGGCTTCTTGCGCTCGTCCCGGAATTAGGCTCGCAGCAAGCAGGACCAGCAATACCAGCGAAGTTCCAATCGTTGTGTGTTTCATAGTTTTGTACCTCAGGCGGGCGGCATCATTGTCGCCCTCTCCGGGTCGGGTGTCAATCGGGGTCCGAGGTCCCTCGGAGGGGCCGAAAGTCTCCGTTGACTTCGTGCGCCGGAGGGTTAGGATGGTTGGTGTTTAGCAGGGAGACAATTATGACGAACTCAGTCCAGCATCGGGGCTGGATATCGAGGATACGTCCGGGAACTGCGAGTGCCGCGCTGGCATTGCTAGTCGTGCCTGGGTTAGGTCTGGTTACGGCCCAATCGGCGCAAGCGCAGACTTTCACGGTACTTCACACCTTTACGAACACCCCAGATGGCCGAACTCCCCTGGGAGATTTGGTTCTGGACGAGAACGGTAATCTCTACGGCACGACATGGGGCGGCGGCACGTCCGGATACGGAACCGTGTTTAAGGTGGATACCAACGGCAACGAGACAGCGCTGTATAGCTTCGGCGATGGGGAAGATGGAGGATTTCCGCAAGCAGGTGTGATTCGCGACGCGGAAGGAAACCTCTACGGTACCACTCAGCAGGGCGGCGTTGGTGTTAGCTTAGGCGTGGTATTCAAAGTGGATAAGACGGGCAAGGAGACTGTGTTGCACAGCTTCAATAATCCTGAGGACGGAGCGTGGCCTTACGCAGCTTTGGTTCAAGATGCAGCTGGAACTTTATACGGCACCACCACAGGGGGCGGAACCTCGAACCTGGGAACTGTATTTAAGTTAGATAAACATGGCAACGAGAGAGTGTTGTACAGCTTTGCTGGCCAGCCAGACGGCGCTTACCCCTGCGCGGGTTTGGTTGTGGACGCTGCTGGAAATCTCTATGGCACGACCTTAAATGGCGGCGGAACAGGATGCAACGCCTACTTTCCCGGCTGCGGGACGGTGTTCAAAGTGGATAAGCACGGCAAGGAGACCGTACTACACAGATTCACTGTAGGCTCAGGCGACGGTGGGTTGCCCTATGCGAGCTTGATCCGGGACAAAGCAGGCAACCTTTATGGGACCACCTGGATCGGCGGGTCTTATGGTGGTGGCGCGGTCTACAAAATCGACACGGCGGGAAAGGAGACCATGTTGCCCACACCTCTTCGCTCACACGAGCCCCACGCCCGTTTGGTTCAGGACGCTGCGGGGAATCTCTATGGCACCACCGAGGGCGAGGGTGGAACAGTGTTCATGATCACGACAGGCAAGGTCACCAAGGCCATCCTGTTGCATCAGTTTGCTCTGGAGGATGGTTTCTCCCCGCTTGCCGGTTTACTGCGGGATATTGAGGGCAATCTTTATGGGACAACATCCGACGGCGGCGAAAGCGCTTCATGCATTCGCTGCGTTGGAAACGGATCTGGCACTGTGTTCAAGCTCACCCCTCATTGATGGCAAGAGCGCAGTAGCAGCCTGCTAGCGCACAACTCGCTCGCACATCCACCCTGGGAGATGACCCCTTTTTTGCGAGGAAGGGATGCCCGGCAAAGCCGACACCTCGCTCGTAGGCAAACTGCCTCGGAAGACGTGCCGTGTGCTGGGCTACTTTGAAGGCGACCCAGTCGAAACACGTTCTATGCGGTAGTCATACTCATATTCAGATTCGTCGCGTGCTGCTTCGTCTTCCCGCTGCCTTGCCTGGGCTTCCTCGTAGGTGAGGAATGGCCCGAGGCTGCTAAACGAGGTCTCGCCCGACCTACGATGCGTAGCCTTGCGCCGAACGTAGAAGCCCACAGGTCCAAATCTGCTTTTGGCTGCCCATTTACTGCCTTATTGTGGCTGGCGAACTTTTCCCGCTGATGATCCTCTCTAGCAGGCCGTGGTGCAAGTCTGGATTCCTGAGAAAAATATTGTGTGATCCACAGCGCGGGTTCATAGAATGCGGGCATGGGAATGGGCCGAAGAGAGAAGCATCGACGCCAAGAACAGCTTTGGATTGCGCACACGGAGTTACCCCGGACGGTGGCGCATCCTTTCTATGAACAGTTCAACCGAATGTTGGCGGGGCGCGGCTTTGACGAGTTTGTCGAGCAGCAATGCTCTCATTTGTATGCGCAGAAGGTGGGGCGGCCGAGCCTGGCGCCAGGGCAATACTTCCGCTTGTTGCTGATCGGGTATTTCGAAGGCATCGACAGCGAAGGGGGGATCGCATGGCGGGCGGCGGATTCACTGGGGCTGCGGGGATTTCTGGGAGTGGGACTGAACCAGATGCCGCCGGATCACTCGACGATTTCGCGCACGCGAAGGCAGATCGATGTGGAAACCCATCAAGCGGTGTTCGGCTGGGTGCTGAAGTTGCTGGCGGAGAAAGGTCTGCTGAAGGGGAAGACGGTGGGCGTGGATGGCACGAGCTTGGAGGCGAACGCGGCGCTGCGCTCGATTGTGCGGCGGGACACAGGCGAGGGCTATCAGGAGTTTCTTACGCGGCTGGCGCAGGAATCGGGGGTCGCGACGCCCACGCGGGAGCAGTTGGCTAAACTGGATCGCAAGCGTGCGCGCAAGGGATCGAATGAAGACTGGGTGAATCCGCACGATCCGGAGGCGAGCATTAAGAAGCGCCTCGGGCAATCATGCCGCTCCCCGGAGTATGATCTGGTGTGTCCGGCCCCGCGAAGGGGAACAGGCCGCTATTCGCAGCCGGTGGCTCCGCTTGCAGATGGCGGTCTGTTTGTCTGCCCATTGGACCATCCTGTAAATAGCAGGAACCGTTATGCCTCGCTGGGAGTACAATGCTAGCTGGTTCAGTCTCCTCAAAAAACTCAGCTCGCGTCGAGCGGGCATTCTTGCCGGTGGTCTCATGGCTCACACACGCGGCAATCCAGGCTGGGCGAGCGGGCGACCTGCCGAACTACGCCTCTGTTTGTCAACCGAGTTCGAGAACTGAGTTCGAGAACGAGGTCCGGCGACTTGGATTAGACGAGCACAACTATGTGGGCTCGGATCAGCTTAGGCAGTGGTGCGAGCACGACAGGAATCGCGTGTACGTCCCTGAGTCGCTGTTGAAGCATTGGAGAATCGACGTTGATCCAAATGTCTGCTAACGCATAAAACGCCCACCTGCAGAAGTGCCCTCCCCCCGAACCCAGCTACAGGCAGGCGTTTTAGCCACTTCTTTAATGCCGGACATCATACGCCAGATGGCGTTGACCTGAACAAAGTCTTCGCCACTGTGACGTGGATCCCAATCGCATGGTTGCCATATCGGGTAGGCTCGGGTGAAAACATCGCGCTATGCCCAAACTGGAAGCCATTGTCACCCGGATGATTGGCCGGAGAATCACGACCGGTTCCGTCGGCCCTGAGTGAAGACCAACATGGTTCCCGCCCGCCGATAGCGGAAAAAACCATGGAAAAACCACTGGAACATATTTGATAAACGGAGCAGGTGCTTGACCGCCATTAAGATGAGTCTTGCCAAGCAAAACAGGAAACGAGAATTCGGAGTTGATGGAGACAAGCATGGGTGACGGTGTTATGAGTGCTTCCCTCCGCACCGTAATGATTTGTCTGTTTGGCTTGGCGATCACTCTGTACTTTCTGCAAGCCTTTACTCCGCTCCGGCTTACAAGTGATTCCATTTACTATCTGTCGCTGGCAGATTCCGCTGCCGCAGGAAATGCGTTCGGCGATGCACGGATGCCGGTTGGGTATCCGGTCTTTGCGTTCCTGCTTATGAAAGCCGGGATTTTTTCTTCGGCAACCATGGTCGCCGCGAACTGTCTGTTCTTTCTGCTTGGCCTGATGTTCAGCTTCCGAACGCTAACGGCGCTTGGTTTCGAGCGAAGAGCTGGGATATTGGCGTGTTTATTAACTCTGCTCTCTTTCACTGCCGTAAAGCACGTAACCCAGGGAATGAGCGATTTCCTCTTCTTCGCATTGTCGGCTAGTGCCTGTTGGTTGATGACCATAGGCGATCCTTGGAAGTGGGTCGCGCTCGTGCCACTGGTTTTTTGCGCGATGGAGGTTCGCTTTATTGGACTGGCTTTGCTGTTCCCGATTGCCGTTATGGTTTGGCCACAAATGAAGAAGTCCCCGACGCTGCTCATCCTCGGAAGCACGGTTTTACTGACTGGTGTCGGAACTGGCGCCTTGGTCGGACGCCACTACCTCACAGACAATCTCGGAATGCTCGAGAACAACGGGTGGGCTCATTTTCTTTTGAACACCGTAATCTCACACTGCAGAGATTTTGGCGAATTGATAGTCAATGCACCTCTGTCCAAACTTCCTCCTTGGTGCCAGGTTCCCGTACTGGTGCTTGGCGCGTGCTCCATGTTGATGTTCTTCGTCGGGGTAGCAGTCCTTTGGTCCCGGTCGCGATGGCTGTCTGCATATTTAATCGGATGCTGCACTCTTGTCCTTCCGTGGCCATACACGGATCCGCGATTCTGGCTGCCCGTCCTGCCATTTGTGTTTGTGGCTATCTTTCTTGGCTTGCTCACTACCGCAAAGCAAAGGCCGCTGAATTTGACGGCTCCTCTACCATGGGCTTTGGCATACGCCGCGCTATTCTGTTGCCTTGGCCTTGCGTCGCTCGGCTACAGCACCTGGATTACATTCTCGGGGCCGCAGTTCCCATACCGCTACGGTGATGGGCTCCTGCGTAGCACCTACCTGACCGGTTGTTCGTTGCCTGGTGGTCACACCAACAGGTCGGCGCTTCATCTGCTCCGTCAATATGAATGGCACTGTCGCCAGGCAGCGGGAAACGCCACCGAACGAGCGATCGCAAGTCAGTTTTAGACAGGCTGCTTTTCTGCTTTAACAGTTCGTTGTCTGGCGGAAGGCCTCAAGAATGATGGCTTTACGCAGAGCTAATGCGATCTGAACTAATCACATCTCCGGTCTCCATAGAGGTTGCTGCGGAGCCCCGCGTCGTTCCACGGAGTGAGAGGGCGTTTCGACTTGGATATCAGCCATGCCTGGATGGTTTACGTGCGTTCGCTGTTCTGGTTGTTATGGCTCGTCATGCCTATCTGCCTTTCTTTAAGGGCGGGCAGATCGGGGTTGATGTCTTCTTTGTGCTAAGCGGGTTCCTGATCACCAGTCTCTTGCTCCAGGAATGGGAGGAGACTTCGGCGATTAACCTGCGAAACTTCTATGGCCGTCGTCTGCTTCGACTCCTGCCAGCATTGCTCGTACTGTTGTTAGTTGCGGAAGGTTACGCTCTATTACGCCTGCATGGAGCGGCTTTCTTGTCGGTCCAGAAGGCAATCCTTGCTGCACTTTGCTACGCTGCAAACTGGATGCAAGCACTCAGCATCTCGGGTATGGGAGATCTAGCGCACACCTGGTCACTTTCAATAGAAGAGCAATTTTATGTTCTGTGGCCTCCCATCTTAGTTTTCTTGCTTCCCCGCCTAAAGAAGAACGAGATATTTGCAGTCTTGCTTTTGATTGCCACGACGGTGGCATGGCATCGTTCTGGTCTTTGGATTGGAGAAGGGTCTTATGAAAGAATTTATGACGGGACGGACAGCCGGTTCGATGAGCTTTTGGTAGGCTGCGCGGCAGCGCTCATGTTGGCGGCCGGCTGGTTGCAGAATCGAGGTTTGCAAGCTGTGATTCGCTATGCTTACCTACCCTCCGCTGCATTCATCGCAATCCTGGTTGCCAAGCCAATGTCTCATCAGGTTATGAGCGCCTATGGCTGGATACTGATCGAACTGTCGCTTGCTTTTCTTCTGTGCTGGTTTGTAACGACTACACGAGGTTTTCTTCATGACCTTCTGGAAATTCCACCTTCGATATGGATTGGTCGGATTTCCTATGGACTTTATTTGTGGCACTATCCAATTTTCTGTAAGGTTGGAGGGCTGCGCTTGCCAAGTTTCGCAAAAGTGTGTCTGATGTTTGCTGTCACTTTCGCCGTCGCTGTGTTCTCGCACTATTACATTGAAAGGCCGTTCTTGAGGCTCAAGTCACGTTTGAAACCGTGCGTTGCGCCAAGACTGTAAACCCGCGGAAACGAGAAGCTGGCAGACTGTTCTGTCCAAGTTGCCCCTGAGAGGGTGCGGCAACCGGAAGAACATCGACCAGCACGAAGGCGAGCGCCCAAAAGAACACGCACAGGTAGTAACCCGTCGCAAACAGCCAATCCTCAAAGGCCGCATGGACCAAGCCCGCTGCCATCACAGCAGCGACTGGAACCACCGTTGCTGGCGGCTGCAGCAGGGTAAGCGTTCGGTGTAAGCCGTATTGACCAGGTGCGGGACTCGTTCTAACTAAGCTGCGGATTGGCTTGCGAGAGTTAGGCTTGCGGCGATGTTCCAAGGCAGTAATTCCTCGATGCGAGTGATGGGGTGATCGGCGATCCGCGACAGCACTTCGTGCAGATAGGCTTCCGGATCCAGGCCGTTGAGTTTGGCCGAGCCGATTAAGCTGTAGATGGCAGCCGCCCGCTCACCTCCAGTATCTGATCCCGCAAACAAGTAATTCTTTCGACCGAGAGCAACCGCACGTAGAGCACGTTCTGCGGCGTTGTTGTCGATCTCGATGTGTCCGTCGTCGCAATAACGCAGTAATGCGTCCCAGCGTGAGAGGGCGTAGCGAATCGCTGCCGTCGTATCCGACTTGCGCGAAAGCTTGGGGAGCGTCGCCTCGAACCACTGTCGCAGAGATTCGAGCAAGGGTCGCGCACGGGCGTTGCGAACTTGTTGTCGCTCTTCTGCTGGCCGACCGCGAATCTCTTTCTCGATCCCATACAGGGCTGCGATTCGCTCCAGGGCTTCGCTCGCTACCGGCGACGCATGCGCCTGTTGCAGATCGAAGAACTTGCGCCGCACGTGCGCCCAACACGCCGCTTCTTGGATGCGGCCGTCTTCGTAGAGTTGATTGAATCCGGCGTAGGCGTCGGCTTGCAGCGTTCCGCGAAACTCGCGCAGGTGCCGCTCGGGATGTTCCCCTTTGCGATCCGGCGAGTAGGCAAACCACACTGCCGGTGCCGCCAGCTCACCCGCAGGCCGGTCATCGCGGACATAGGTCCACAACCGCCCGGTCTTGGTCTTGCCATTCCCCGGAGCCAGCACCGGCACGGGCGTGTCGTCGGCGTGCAGTTTTCCGGAGGCCGTCACGTAACGGCGCAGCACTTCAAGCAGTGGTTCTAACAACTGGCTGGTTCCACCCACCCAGTCGGCCAGGGTCGAGCGCTCCAACTCAATGCCCTGGCGCCCATAAATCTCCGACTGGCGATACAACGGCAAATGGTCGGCATACTTCGAGACCAGTACGTGAGCCAACAGTCCAGGCCCGGCTACCCCGCGTTCGATAGGTCGGCTTGGCGCCGACGCTTGCACGATGTGGTCACACTTCGTACAGCTCAACTTGGGCCGCACGTGGCGAACCACGAAGAAGCTCGCCGGCACGTACTCCAGCATCTCGGAAACGTCCTCGCCCAACTTACTCAGCGCACCGCCACAATCCGGACAAGCCGATTCTTTCGGTTCGTGCCTCTGCGTTTGACGGGGCAGATGATCGGGTAACGGCCGACGGGCTGGTTTCGCAACAGTACTACTACTAATAAGGAGGGGAGATGTCGTGGCCCCAGGCTTACTCTCCGGCTGGCTTGCGCTCTCGACGGGTTTCGCTTGCAGATCTTCCAGCCGTAACTCCAATTGCTCGATCTGCCGCGCCAGCTTCTCCGACTTCCGCCCAAACTGCATGCGCTGCAGCTTGGCGATCAGCAGCTTGAGATGCTCGATCTCGCTTTCGCGCCAGAGCAGTTGCTCATGTTGCGCCAGAACTAGCGCTTTCAACGCTTCCGTCGGAAGCAGGTTCAGATCCGGAAGCGGGTTGCCTGACATGCGCGGAGTATCGCATGAATCTTCGCGCCACGATCTTCTCCGCGCAAAAAAAGTTGTGCAAAAGAACCTCGTGCGTTACACCGACAGTTGCGGATCCCAGGTGCGCTCCGGTCGCCGCCAGTCAATGCCTTCCAGCAGCATGGATAACTGCGCCCGCGTCAGCGAAACCGTACCGCTCGCCGCTTGCGGCCACACGAAACGTCCGCGCTCTAAACGCTTCGAAAATAGACAAAGCCCATCGCCATCGAACCACAAAACCTTGATCAAATCGCCGCGCCGCCCGCGAAACACGAACACATGACCCGAGAACGGACTCTGCTCCAGTTGGGTTTGTACCAGCGAGCTCAGCCCGGTGAAACCCCGCCGCAGATCGGTCACGCCCGCTGCAATCCAAACCCGCGTGTTAGTGGGTGGCCCGATCATGCCCGCAGGCACTCCAACAACACCCGCAGCAAAACCGGATCGGCGCTGCCCTCGATGCGCACCTGCGCGTGTCGAAGTTTGATGTGAACCGTGCCCGCCAAACAAGTCGAAGAGCTCCCGCCACTCGACGATGTCATCAGCGACGGCGAGCTCTCGCTTACGCTGACCGGCAACAGCTTCATCGCACCGCTGCCTCCCAGTCGCCTTGCCAGATACAGCTTGCGCCAGTTGAAAACCAGGTTAGCGTTGACCCCGTGCGCCCGTGCCACTCTTGCTACCGATGCACCCTTCGCCAACGTCTCTTCGACAATCCCTCGCTTCTCCTCCAACGTCCGGTACCGCCGTTTAGGTGGGGTGGTTTGAGTGTATGTGTCCATCATCGCTCCAAGTGGACACTATCGCTGGTGTCCACATCCAGAGCATGACTCCCACTTACACCTCTGTCCAGACGGCCACCAGCGGACGCTTACGCAGCAGTGACTATAATTACGCCATTGCAGTCAGACACACCGACCTCGAACTCGATTACATCGGTGTTTATCTACAAGGGCCGTCCAGAGGCTGGCGTGCTGAGCTCCCGAGCATCGGTTTGGGAGCGGACTCTGTCTTCTGTCCAGGTGCATCCATGGTTCGGCACGGGGTTTGGCACCAGTGCGACAGGCGCTGATGCGACCATACCACCCAGCAGATTTGCCTCATCTAGCCAAGGTATGCAAGAACATGGGAGCAGCTATCTGGCAATGGTGGAATGGGTTGGGTTAGCGGGCTTCGTGCCATTTCTTACGCTACTGTACATGGTTGGTGCAAATGCCGACAAAAGATTGACAAAATTGAGTTTACGTCCTCAGATTTAGAGTTCGGGCGGTTCCTGGTAGGTTGCCGCTTCAACGCCTGGAGGTAGAGGCTTGCTACGATTCCTGTCCCTCTTGCTGCTGGCAATCAGTGGTTCCGCGCAGACCATGCCCATCCAGCACGTCATAATTATCATCAAGGAAAACCGCTCGTTTGATCACATGTTCGGAACTTTCCCCGGCGCCAACGGAGCCACCACGGGCATGGCAGGTTCCAAGAAAATCGCTTTGGGTCATGCCAAGCTGGTGCAAGGGGAACTCCCTCACGGCTGGCCCGATTCTGTGGAAGGCATCGACCGTGGAAAAATGGATGGCTTCTACCGCTACGCGCCACATTACGCGGCCTACGTGCAATTTCACCGGAAAGACATTCCGAACTACTGGCTATATGCGCAGAATTTCGTTTTGGCCGACAATTTCTTCTCCTCGATGTATGGCGGAAGCTTTCCCAATCATTTGTATTTTGCGGCGGCAGATTCAGACGACATTAGCGACAATCCCTCAGGGGATACGCACAAACCTGCACGCTGGGGCTGCGATTCGAACCCGGGAACTACCGCTCCAACCAGAGACCCATCCACTGGGCGGTACGGGCACGTATTTCCCTGTGTTGATATTCCGACTCTGCCCGATGAACTGAACGCCGCCGGGCGGACCTGGCGCTACTACTCGGCTACTTCGACCCAGTATGGTTACATCTGGTCAGTGCTCGATGCCATCAACCACATTCGCAATGGCGATCAGTGGGATACCAATGTTTTGCCGGTGAACAATTTCGCAGACGATGTGCAAACCCAACTGGCGGATGTGACCTGGATCACTCCGCCGGGCGACGATTCCGATCATCCGGGTCCAAAGCTCAATCTGTGCGTGGGGGAGGGCTGGTCGGTGCAGATCATTAACGCCATCATGAACTCGCCGTTTTGGAATTCCACTGCGATTTTCCTGGTGTGGGATGATTTTGGCGGATTCTATGATCATGTTCCGCCGCCCACGGTGGATTATTTCGGGGTGGGACTCCGGGTTCCTTTGCTGGTGATCTCTCCGTATGCGAAAGCGGGAACGGTGCAGCACGGACTCACTGAGGTTACCTCGCTGCTGAGATTCTCGGAGAAAGTGTTTGACTTGCCGCCTATCACCCAGCGCGACAAGAAGACCAATAACCTGATGGACATGTTTAACTTCAACCAGCAGCCGCTGGCGCCGCTGATTCTCACCCCGCGAAAATGTCCAAAAGTGCAGGAGTTGCGAGTTAGACCGATGCCTGGTGATGACAGGCTGGATGATGACGGGGATTAAATACTCTCGTCTCGCAACCCGAGTGGCCTGACCACATTTTCCGTTTTTCCACAGGAACAGGCCCCCTTTTCCGCAATTCCATGAGGAATTATCTATATATAGAGGGAGAGAATATAAATACTTTGTCACTCGATGGAAAAGCGGAGGAACTTGGCCTGATCGCGTGGAAATTCGGAAATTGCGAGGGAGGAAGACCAGAGCGTGCTTAGGAGCTAACCCCGTTTCTTGCGAGGGCGGCGAGGAAAAAAATAGAAACCCGCCACCATGCCACGGTCTCTTCGCCTTTGAGGAAGACTATGGCGGGTCTTGTTGGGTTGTGGCCCAATCATATGCTCTGATCCGATTTTAGCAAGCATGCGGTGTTCAAGAATGTTTGGTTACGCAGCGTTCTCCCGCTTCCAATTCGCCCACCTCGCCTTCTGAGCCACCGCAATCTTCCGTCTTGCAACTAGAGACAGAGTGCATCTGGATTCCGTACTGGCTTGACCATTCCTCTTCGTCCACCAAGCCTTTTTCGCTTGGCTAATCTTCCTCCGAGCGGCTGCGGACATCGTGCGGCGAGTGCCATCCACCCTCGGGCTAGCTCCATTCCGTCGTCCCGCCCAAGGTCGCTTCCGAGTAGCTGGGACATGGCAAGCGCAGCAGTCACTTTGGATGTGTACGCGCAGAGACAGCACCAAGGGTCGAAGATTTGTGTTATCCGGTGAAAGCCGGCGCCCCGAACTCGAGCGAGGTACGGAAAAGAAAGCCGCCACACTCGGCGCGGAACACGACATCGGAGCAAGAGTTTCTTGGGAGCAACGGTTTTTTATAACTAAGTGCATTATTGTCTGTGTGATAGCCAAGGTCCCATTTCAGCACTAGCCTTCGTGCGGATCATTGGGAAAGCCGAGCGCTTTCACTGCGGCAAGCAGATTGCCAGTTACCTCGGGCTGGTGGCGGAGGAACAGTCCAGCGGAGAACGACGACGGCTGGGACATATCAGTAAACAGGGTAATTCCTTGCTCCGTGCTCCAGTCGCCGGGCCGCCTCCCTGTTTTCGAGACCGAACACTAGAGTTAAGGAAATCACCTCTCCACCCGCCATCTGCGTGTCCAGAGCTTGCCAAGGGCTCCTATGTGATGCTAGTATGCATCACATGAGGAGAGCTTCAGTTCGCGACCTTCGCTATGGATTTAAGAAGATCGAACGCCTGCTGCACCAAGGTGAAGAGATCCAGATCACCAAACGGCGGCGAGTGATTGCTCGTCTGGTACCCGAGAACACGCAGTCTGCCGCACAAATGCCAGACTTTCTCGAGCGGTTACATACCATCTATGGCGACACGATGCTGGAGGTCAGCGGCGCGGAACTGATTGCGCAAGATCGGAGCCGTTATTGAAGATCTACGCCGACACCAGCTTTCTCATTTCCCTATACAGCCTCGATGCCAATTCCGCGGCCGCGGGCCAGACCATGCGGGCTTCCCGCGCCGACCACTACATCACAGTTCTCGGCGAATTGGAAGTGGCGAACGCACTGGAGTTGCGGGTCTTCCGCAAAGAGCTCTCAGCATCCCAAGTACAGTCTTCGCTGAATGACTTCGAAAAGGACACGCGCGATGGGGTCCTGCTGCTGCGTCCACTTCCCGAGCAAGTGTTTGAGCGGGCGCGCCGATTATCCCGGCAAACCACCGCTCGACTCGGGACCCGCACCGCAGATTTGTTGCATGTCGCGGCGGCGCTTGAACTCGCTGTGGACTACCTCTATAGCTTCGATCGGCAGCAACGAAAGCTCGCTCGAGTGGTTGGGCTCAAGCTCAACTGAGTTGATGGCGCGGCTACGACCAACCTGAGTCTCAAGGCCTTCTGGCACAGCCGATCTCGGGTTTCTTAGTTCCTGTGGTGCGCCAGAATTCTATCAGCGGCCGGCAAGTTGCAGAACTCTCAAGACATAGCCGGCACTTCGGACCTCTGTCACAATGGCACCGTTTCGGTTTCAATTTCCACAAATCCAGGCTATAGAATCTGGCTGTTATGCCTCGATCGAGACCTGCCATTCTGCCCCTGTTTCTCCTGCAGAAGTGCCCAGTTCCCTGGTCCGGCAACTGCCGATCCTGAACTGGGCAAGAGGCGGTGCCCTTTGGGCACGATTCTTCTTCACCACCGCCCTTGCCCGAACTCATTTCTGAGGCCTGCTGGCATTATCGTCCCACAGTCGCTACGTGGAATGAGTTCTGCATTACGTGCGGAGTTCGGCATGCCGCGTTGAGGATTTACTGGCGTGGTCAAGGGGGTCGCGGCGGGAGTCGGGCGAAGACCTCATACTGCGGGGCAAAGATTGCGGGTCACTAGCTTGGCTAAGATCTCGGATTCCAATAGTGAACACACCATGTGCCTAAAGACCGTTTCAGCCTTCTGTTTTGAGAGGAAGCGCTGAAGGTACTTGGAAGCCTCTTTCTGGCCACCTTCCAGCGCCCGTGCAGCGCACTGGGATAAACGGCAATGATGCCGTCTTTGTCAGCCAACTCGTCGAACCGGGTCAGGCACTCCATTTCATCGGTATCTTGATTCATGCCGTGTGGCAGGATCACCACCGGACATTTCGGCCTGTGATCGTGGTGACCCCTGGCACCCCATGTTTCCTGTGCTCCTAGTTGGTTAGCGCTTGCGGGCGGTGATGTCTGTACGAATCACATCCAGAAAGTCCCGGGCTGTGGCCAGCGCCTGCTCGGCATCGTGGTGAGAAACAAAGCCTGTGTCGTCATAGAGAGCGGTGTTCCGCTTTCGGCGAAGGCGGTCGAACATCGTCAGCAACGGGGCATGTTTCTTGTCCAAATGTGTCTTGACGAAGGCGATGATCGCCATGTGGTGCCCCGGTTGGCTGCGGGCGCGGGAACCGTGGCTGAACATGAACCCGAGTGAAGCCCTGAGCATCGCTTCGTAGGCTTGCTGGAGAGATGCCTCTTCATCGAAGGCAATAATCTTGTGGGCCGAAGCAAGTTTCTTTTCTGCACTTTCGAGAAACCGCTCAATCTGGGGCCAGTGGACGGCATGAGGTTTAATGTTTTTCATGCGGAGTCACCAGGGGAACGCGCTTGTTGTGCCACACATTTTCGAGAAAAGCATCCTTGTGGGCGCGCCGCGATTGGAATTCCTGGCGTGTCAGAATGGTGTAGTTGATTTCGCGTCCCAACTTCCGCTCCAGCGTTTCGATTGCTTGTGCGAGCAGTTCGGCCTTGGGAGTGCCGATCAACAGTACATCTATGTCGCTAACGGCGTCCTGTTGGTTGCGCGCAAAGGAACCATACAAATATGCCTCTTGTACGCCTCCTACCGTTTTGATCGACTGGGCAAGCAGGGGGACCGCCCCGACAGTCTTCTCCACGATGCGGCGCACTTCCGTGTACAGCGGGTACTCGCGGTTAAGGCGAAAATACTTCTGGCGACCGTTCACCTCTGATAAGAACAGTCCCTCGTGTTCCAGTCGGCGCATCTCCTTCGACAAGTTAGAAGGGTCGACGCTGAGCCGTTCGGCTAGGTCGCGGAGATGATGCCGCGCTTTGGGATTGGTGAAATAGTAGGCGAGGAGCCGCTGTCTTGCTTTGGAATGCAAGTCTAGCATGTGGTTAATATATACCACAAATGTGGTCAAGACAATCCACACTCGATATTGTATGGTATGGCGGAGAAGGCCATAGGGACCAAGCTGTAGTCGGCGCTTCGAGGGGCGAGGACCCATCCTTGCCGGTGAAGCTGTGGAGCACACTTTCCGCCCACTTTCCGCCCGACTTGGGCGCCAATCTGAAAACTGTGCCTTGTCCGTGTTTACCGCCAGAATAGGTAACGCCATAGAGATTGCCGGAGGTGTCGAAGATCACTTCCGAGAACGGCTGTGAGCCATCATGGTGGGTGGTGAAACTATAAAGCGGATGCAAGGTCCAGGTTCCGTTGGCGTTCGGCGTGAGCTCGAAAACGCTGCCCTGCCCATGTTTGCCACCATGCACCGTTGTTCCATAGAGATTGCCAGCTGAATCCATGACCAAGGTGTTGTTGGGCTGGGACCCATCCTGGCCGCTTTTGAACTGATGCAGAATCTTGAACGTGTCCGCCGCCCGGGCGGCGGGAGCCAGGATTAGAGTCGCGCTTAGTGCCACTATCAGGGCCGCCAGAGCTCTCTGTGCGGTCCAGAATCTATTGCTTTTCATAAAACCACTCTCCTTTTAGAGAAGCTGATAATGAACATCCAATCCGTAAAGTCGCCCCCCGGGCGCTGGACACTTGGCACCGGGTACGCCGGTACTCGAAGCTCCGAGCGGTCGAAGAACTGTGCCATTCGGCAGCCGACCCAGTTACGACCGACTTCCGCACCTTGCGGTTGAAGCTAGGGCGAAGCATCTTGCAGTCGGAGACGCTCAGATTAAGCGTCTGCGGCTTCATTCTGCCGTGCAAGGGCGGGGATCACGGTTTCGTGTGACGGCATGAAGAAGAGCTATTTCCTCGAACGCCACCACCTGCTCCGCGCGGGGAAGATGATTTTCATGTTGCTGTTAGGGTGACAGAATTACGTTGCTACAACAGCGTGCTAGGGGCCATCGGAGGCATTGACGGAAGGGTGCTGGCGGATGTCGAGCGAGGCCAGCGAAATGTTTCGATCCTCAACCTCGAACTCATCGCCAACGGGCTGCGGGTCTCGCTGGCGCAATTGTTTTCGCGGCTCTAGGGCCGGGGCCGTAGCGACCCTCCTCCCCTTCCTTGCCAGAAACGGGGTCAGCATCCCACGCCCTATGCCGCAGACATTCGCGCGGGCGCGTTCCAGACCATGTGTAGTTCGAGATGCAAATATGCACTTTCTGTCCAATGATTTGACACGTTCCGCCTGCCACCTTATTCATTTCACGCCTCCTCTTTTTTCCGCGCTTTTCTCTTGACATGATTTGCAAACAGGAACAGAATTCGCCAACAGAATGGCGCGCCTTCTCCCCACTTCGCGCGGCGCAGGAAAACTAAGAGAGCACTCTGATATGTACATCGGGTAATTTTCCCATCGGAGGTTCAAAGCCATGAAACGCATGACGATTGGAATTACGTTGGTGCTGCTGATCCTGCTTGCTGTGAACTTAGTTCCGGGGCGAGCGCAAGAAGCAAGTGCACCCCGGAAGGGCGGCGGTGCGCCACCAGCCAATCCGCTGAAGGTCGCACTGCTGAAGTGGTACCAAGCCAACCAGACCACCAGCTTCAAAGTTGGCAAGGGGCCCGATGGCATCGCCTTCGACGGCGAGAACATGTGGGTGGCGAACTACTCCGACTCCACCGTGACCAAAATCCATGCAAGTGACGGCACAAATCTGGGGACTTTCAAGGTCGGTACTTTTGCCTTTGGCGTTGCGTTCGATGGGGCAAACGTCTGGGTTGCAAACTCGGGTGATAATACTGTCAGCAAGCTGCGGGCACGGGATTGTAAGAACCTTGGAACATTTCGCGTGGGCAAGGCCCCCTGGCTTCTGGCGTTTGATGGGACAGACATGTGGGTGGTCAATGCCCAGGACAGCTCTGTCACAAAGCTGCGCGCCAGCGACGGCAAGTCGTTGGGCACCTTTACCGTGACTGGGGCCCGAAATATCGCCTTTGACGGAACTTACATGTGGGTGCCCGGCGGTACCGGGGACGCTTATACAGTCACCCGGCTCAAGCTGGACGGAACCAGTGCGGGCAGCTTTCCGTTAGATGGTCAACCTCTCGGTATCGCATTTGACGGGGCAAACATATGGGTAGGCGTCGGACAGACAAGCCACGGAGCGCTCGATAAGCTGCGGGCGAGCGACGGCAAGAAACTCGCAACATTTAACATCAGTGATGAGCCGTGGTTTGTCGCGTTTGACGGAACGAATGTCTGGGTGACCACTGACCCCATCGTGGAAGAGGTGCGGGCTAGCGACGGCACTGTAATTGGGCAGTTCGGCAACGTAAATACTCCCTACGGGATCGCATTTGACGGGGCGAACATTTGGGTAACTGGTGACGGTGACGGCACCGTTTCCAAAATGTAGTAGCGGACGAGAAGTCTACAGGAACGCTCTCGCGGCGGTTAAACGAACCTACAAGGAGGAGGGACATGAAGGACCTCTTCCTGCATCAAAACTTCTGGGCCGGTCTAAGCTGCGGCGGTTCTTCGAAAATCTGGAGCAGCTTCTTGGCACAATACACACGGTCACGTTTTGCGCCGCTGACTTCTTTGACCATACCTTGCTTCTCCAGTTGACCAATGGCACGCATTACGGTGTTGTAAGCCAGGCCAAGGCGTTGTTGAGCGCCTCGCGGGGTGATGAACGGATTTGCGCCCAGCAGATCCACCATTTGAAAGGCGACTTTTGCGTGCGCATCGCTGGCAAGTTTGTGGCGCCAGCGTTCCAGTAATGTGTTGGTCCGTTCAGCTCGACTGAGAGCGTCTTCGGCCTGGCGTGCGACACCGTTCAGGAAGTATTGAAGCCAGCTCGCCCAATCGCCGCCTTCCGAGATGCCTCGAAGCCCTCCGTAATAGTCAGCGCGGGTCGCATCAAAAAACGCCGAAAGGTAAAGAAATGGTGCGGGAAGGATGTTCCTTTCGCACAGTTCGATTGTGATGAGCAGGCGGCCGACGCGGCCATTGCCGTCCAGAAATGGGTGGATCGCTTCGAACTGATAGTGCGCAAGCGCAGCATGAATGAGCGGCGGAAGCATTTGGTCGTGAAGGAACTTCTCCCACGCGGAGAGGTGCTCGCCTAAAGAGTCAGGCGGAGGGGGGACATAGGCCGCTTGCGCCAGAGTGTCGCCTGGACGCCCGATCCAGTTCTGTGTTCGGCGGAATTCGCCGGGAGTGGCGTGCTGGCCGCAGACACCGGTCATCAACTTCTCATGTAGCTCGCGCACGAGTCGCAGCGAGAGCGGCAGTGTTTTGAGTCGCTCGATCCCATATTCGAGTGCTAAGACATAATTGTCCACCTCGCGCAAATCCTCTGGACTGCGTTCGACGGCGGCACCAGCCTCAGCTGCTAGCAATTCGCCAAGAGTCGATTGGGTGCCCTCAATGCGGCTGGAAAACACGGCTTCACGGCGAATAAAGGGACGAATGAGAATGTGCGGGTTTGGTAAACGCCTCCCTTCGCCTGCCAGTTTGCCGACAAGCGTAGAAGCATTCGCCAGTGCCACTGCCAGGGTCTGTGTCCACCCAATTGGTGGCGGCAAGGGATTCGGATGGAAGGCACGGTAGCCTTCCACGGTTTTCAACCACCGTCCTGCCGGACTGGTTCTGGTTCGACTGTGCGACTGGGCATTCATGGCTTGAAATAGATAATATCGCTATTTCAGTAATAGTGCAATAACTGAAACAACAAGAATTCTTGTTTCAGTGTGAAGGTCGTTACCGGGCTTCCTGATGAGGGGTGCATGTCGCTACTTCTAAAACACTTATGGCAAATCGGCTCCTCCAGCCTAGTCTCCGCACATGCAGTCTCCGACACCGCCGCGACGGACAAATCGGTTTCGCATTCCTAGTTGCTCAATCGGCCCAAAGGAATTGAGTAGTAGCTGAACCTTGCCGGGCGGAGCCGTGTCGCTCGTGCGTGACATCCGCCTCGGTTTATTTAGCTGGGGTTAGCGACCGAAAATAATGCCCGCAGATCAGAGCACACCCCAGGGACAAGAATGCCTCGAGAATGTCCGCTCGCTTTTCGTAGCGCACCCGCAGTCGCCGGAACTGGTTCGCGTTTGCTCTGGGCGGGGGCCCGCTCTCTTTGCGGTCTGCTCCGGCGAGGCCGGAGTCCGGGAACAAATCTGCCCACGGTCATTCATGAACTGGGCCACTATTTCGGGATGGATGAGAACCAACTAAGGGATGTTTAGCTAAGATGAAGCCTTGATCAGTGCGGCCATCGTGGTTCCCTGCTCAACGGCTTCCCGCTGTTTGCACGGTCTTTTGAGATTTCCACAGTGCGAATCACGAGCCAGACCCGGCCAAGCAGGCTGCAACTCGATGAGTGCTGTGTGCTTAGCACCGGTCAAAACTCGGCTGCACAGTTTTTCGGCAGGCGCCTTTTGACAGTCCGCAGGTCGATGACGATAAACCACATAGGACGGCGAGAATCTTGTTGACCAGTCGAGCCGACCAGTCTACAGAATTGTGTGCGAACAAGAACTGACGGGGATGCCTCAAGTCACGAACCTGAGCGTTTCCCGAAGCTTTCGCTGATCACGCTGCAGCAATCGAAGGAGCGCAGCAAGGACAACGCGTGTCATGAAAAATCAACTCGAAAATCTAGTACTGCGTATGTATAAAGGTGGCATTCGGTATTCTGAGGCGGTGTGTGAGTTCCAGAGGAGCTTCATCCTTAGGGTCTTGCAAGAGCGCAAGGGGAATCAGCTTAGGGCGGCTCGAGACCTCGGGATGCACCGTAATACTTTACGTCGCATCATCCACAGCCTGCAGATAGACCTCCAGCCGATACGCGGGTCGGCGCGTCGCCGACCACCCCAGAGCGAGCATGCTGTCCCACTGAAAAAGAACGAACGTGCTACGTAAGCAAGCTGGAACACGATTAGGACCAATATCGGGCGAGTTACGTGGCGGTGGAATGGCATCCTTGGCCAGCGCATCCTCAAAACCCAATAGGTGGATGGTTTGCTGGACAGCTAGATTCTTTCCCTGGTTTCAGGAACGCCGGTTATGAAAGCTGCTTGCGGACGGCTTGGTTGGCGAGACCGTTGGCCTCGGTGTTGTTTTCGCGATCGACGTGGGAGATCGAGAAATCGAAGGAACGGGCCAACTTGCGGCAAATCCAGTTCAGCGAATAGAGGCGTGGACTGCGGCAGGCGTACTCACCCGTCATCTGCTTGACCACGACTTCGGAATCAGAGTAGACGTGAAGTGCCTTGGCTCTTAGGGCCAGCGCACATTGTAAGGCTTCGAGCAGAGCAACATACTCGGCCACATTGTTGTCTTGGCGTCCAATCCATTTGGCGATTCTGATCTTGCCACTCTCGCAACTGTCGATCACTACCCCAATACCCGACGGACCCGGATTCCCAAGGGAACCACCATCCACGTAGGCTACGAAAGCAGACATTCGGTCTGCAACAAAGATGCGCTCGGAATGGTTGTGCGTCAAGATGTTTATCGGGTTCGTCTGCAAAAAGTCCGATGGCAACTCCCACAACGGCTGTTGAAGACTTTGTGGAAAAACTGGACCAAAGGGTCTCCCCACCAAGGAAACGCTCGCGGCTCAATGGGTTGCAATTCTGAGCGAGCACGCCATCAGGTTCAAACATTGCACCGAAAAGGGGCATTGACAACCATGGCCTGACGGTTTAGCTTTCGTTGCGTCGATGATCGAAAGGATTGGCTCAAATAAAATTAGTCAGTCCGAAGTAGATTGGGTGATCCGCTTGGTAGGGCAACCTGCTGGGCGACCAGACCTGAAAAATCCGACTGGTCTGCGAGGAACAGTTGGGGTTTGGGACTGCGAAAGCAGCGATCACATCGGGGGCTGTGACGGTGCGTGCATCCACGTTGTTGGCTTCCTCGCAGGAGCCGGCGGCTAGAGCATAACCAATGTCGCAGCCTTTTAATTCTTGCCTCTCCCTAGCCGACTCCTTTACCAGACACCGTAGCAGCACGAACGAATCCTTAGATCCAGTGTCCCGCTTGGATTGCACCGTCCTACCACCACGTCAATCTGGACGAATTTGCCCATTTTTCCGTATTATGTGGTCAAGCATCAAGAGCGAGCCGGACACCCTCCGGCTTCGCCAACCGAGCGCAAAAAGCGCCACGGTGGAACGCCTAGCAGGCGGATGCGGTGGCCGAAGGAGGCCAGTTCTCCGGTCCGGCGACTGCGGATCCTGAACTGGGCAAGAGGCGGTGCCCTTACGGGCATGACTCTTCTGTACCACTGCCCTTGCCCGAACTCATTTTTGAAGCCTGCCGGCATTATCGTCCCACAGTGGCTACCTGGAATGAGTTCTGCATTACGTGCGGAGTTCGGCATGCCGAGTTGAGGATTTACTGGCGTGGTCAAGCGGTTCGGTACGGGGGTCGGGTGAACAATCCCAAGAACTACTGCGGGTATTGCGGGGCGAAGATGGTCATGTGAGGGTATTTCGATGACGGAAGACGATCTCATTCCCCCTGCGATTGGGCGCCTGCGACGCAAGAAGAGTGTAAAAGCAGCGACGATGACTTCCGGCCGTATCAGCTCCGGTCATCGGCATTGTTCCAGTTGAGATAAGTGTCGCTGATCGACCGGCAGGCTATGGTCTTTCCGACCCGGCGCGGTCCCAAGGCCATCTGGCGATGCCTTTGGAGGTGGTCGGTTAGGACTCTGTATAGAGATGCCGAACCGATCTCGGATTAGTCTTTCTCGTCACGCTTTCTCTGTTGGGCCTTCTCCCTTACTTTGGCCCACCTTGCGAGAACAGCCTTGCGGGCGATCTCACTCCTTTGTTCCGGTGTGAGCCGAGCAGCTCGCATCTTGCCACCCTTAGACCCACCGAGCTTACCCAAGGCTACCGCATTCGGGTTCTTCTTCTTAGCCACCTTTTCGCCGGGATCTTCACGTTGGAGCTTAACAGAAGGCGAGCACCAAAGCCCTTGACTACTTAGGTGCCTATGTATACAATTACTTGTACGTAGGCGCCTAAGTATGAAAGGAGCCTCACTTTGACAAAGAAACAGCTTGCGATCAAAACGAATATCCGCCTTGCCCGACGAACCTGGGTCAATCTGTCTCGAGAGGCATGCAACGCACTCGCCGGCATTATCGATGAGCATGGCCTTGCTGTTGCCGCTGGTGACTTGCTTTACCTCAACAACCACTGGTACGTCACCCACACAGGGTTGTTGGGGCTGGCGCGTCGCTGTCGATGTGCCGGCATCCAGGTTCAGCCAGTTCGAACGTTTTGTGACCCGGCCACACAGCGCTGGGCGTTTCGAGCCACAGTCTACAAGTCGCGTACGTGCCGAGGATTCGTGGGCTATGGCGACGCCGATCCCTCCAATGTTTCCTTCCTTGTCCACGGCGCCGAGCTACGTGTCGCAGAGACCCGCGCGGTGAACCGGGCGCTGCGCAAAGCCTACGGCATCGGTATCTGCTCGGTCGAAGAGATCGGTTCCTCTGCAGAACCATCGCAATCCTTCCGAGAATCGAAAAAGCTTCCTCCGCAACCTGCCAACGGGAACTACGGTGGGCGCACAGTCCGCGATCGGCTTTGCCAACTAATTCGCCAGCATCAGCTCGATGGCACTTTGGTCAAGTCATATGCGACCGATTTCTGCGGTGTGAAGACCCTGCGCGAAGCCACTCGCGAGCAGGTCGAGAACTTTGTCACACACCTGGCCGACTGGGCCGAGAAGGACCGTAATGCCCTACTCTGCCAGCTCAATAGCTATCTCGGCCAGAAAGCGGGTGCAGCATGAGACGCCAGATCGCAGGCTTGCACGCGGCCGATCGCTGCGCCGCCGACCAGATCCCCGACGGACTCTTTCTGGTTCGGGTGCAGAAAGTCTACTTTCGCCGACAAGCGCAGAAACCTTATTACACTCTTACTCTCACCATTCTCGAGCCCCGCCGATTCGCCGACCATGTCATTTCCAGCCGCCTCTATTGCAACCCGAAGGCCCTATGGAAGCTGAACTGGTTCTTGCGGGATTTCGGTTACGATACCGAACTGCTCGGTCGCGATGAAGTGGATGAAAGTCAGCTGGTCGGTCTGAGCGGCGTGGTCAAGATCAGCCATATCGTCCTCAACGGCACTTCCCTGCTCCGATTGGACGGCTTTGCTCCCGCCAGCCGCTGGGAAGAACTTTCGCCCGCAAATCTCGACGGTTCCCAGGTGGCCTGATGACCTACAGCTATACCCAGATCAGCCAGTACCTGACCTGCCCCCGGCGTTATCGCCATCGCTACCTTGATGGTTGGCAGGAGAAGGATACCCGGGCGGCGATGCTCTTCGGGCGAGCTTTCGAGCGGGCGCTGACCGCCCACTTTATCCGTGAAGATGCAGCCGCCACCCTGTTTCGCGAATGGTCGGTCTGCCAGAACCTGGGCCTGCGGTACTCGAACGGTAATACCTGGGACCGGATGTTGCAACAAGGAATTCAACTTCTGGACCGGTTCTGCCAGGATGACCGCATTCGCATTCGCCAACCGCGCCGCAGCCTGCAGATCAAGTTCACGCGATCGGTCTCCGCCAAGAATGACTTCGTCGCCTACATCGACGCGATTGGGAAAGTGGACGGCAAGCGCTGCCTGATCGAATGGAAAACCACCTCCAGCCGATATTCGGAAGAACCGGAGGGGCTACAGGCTCTGGATCCACAACTCGTTTGCTACTCCTGGATGACGGGCATCTCCGATGTCGCCCAGGTCGTCTTCGTTCGCAAGCGGCTAGTTGAGGTTCAGTACCTGCGTACCACGATCACCGACGACCAGCGCGACGAATTCGGCCGGTTGGTGGCTGACACGATTGGCCGGATCGAGTCTGCCCAGTTCCTGCCCCATAGCGGAATTCGTTTCCCGCAGAACCCCTGCAGCACCTGTCCGTATGTCGGGCTTTGTCTTGGGAAACAGGAGTTGGTCGAGATCGATCTGGTGCGGCGTCCCGGAGCAGAAAACCTTGGTTGGCTTGACGAGCTTACTTACTAGGAATCCGCCGATGCTGCCCAAACTCGATCGCAAGCGGGCTCTGTTCGTGCTGACGAAAATCGACGAGATCCTGGCGTGGGAAAAGCGGAAGGAAGCAGAGCGGGACACCCGATTTGTGGAGCTCGGGCGCTACTTATGTGAGGTTCGGGCGGGACAGTACTGGCGGGTGGAAAAGCTGGCGTCCTTCGACGACTTCCTCGCAAGAAGATTTCCGGAATCGAGAAGGAAGGCATACTACTTGATGTCGATCCACGAGCACCTGCCGCCGGAAGTAAGGAAGGATCTCAAGGAAATCGGCTGGACGAAAGGGAGAGAGTTGGCAAAACTGGCGCTGGCGCAGGGTCAGCGCTTCGATTGTGCACCCTGGGTGCACAAAGCCCGCTCAATGCCCAGGGAAGACTTCGGGAGGGCCGTGGAGAAGGAACTGACCGGAAAAGAAGAGGAACCGTCGGAATTGATCTACTTCAAGGTATACAAGAGCCAAATCTCGGTGATCGAGCAGGCGATTGAGACGGCAGCGCGGATGCTGGGCACGGACAAATCGCGCGGCTATTGCCTGGAGATGATCTGCGCCGACTTCCTGGCCGGCGCGCACCTGGACAATGGCAGCCCGGAGATCCTGCTCTACTCGATCTCCCGCTACTACAAGTTCTTGCCCGGCGAACAGCAACAGGCTTTCCTCGAAAACCTGCGGGAGAAGGCGTCATAAGAATGATTCGCCCCAAAGCCGCTCCCTTGCGGCTGGATCCCTTGCCGTACGAAAGTCTGCGCCAGGAGATCCTGCGTCGCGATGGCTGGCGGTGTCAATCATGCGGTACCATGTCGAACCTGGAAGTCCATCACAACCAGTTTCGCAGTCACTCCGGCTACGACTCCGAAGAGAACCTGATCACGTTATGCTCCACGTGCTATGCATCCGTTCACGGCCAGACGGGATAACTCGCTCACGGCCACTTAGTTCTAGTCGGAATCGGTTTCCCAACTGGAAAGACTCGCCGCCACGTATTGACGTGCCCGCAGTGAAGTGTGACGAAGGTGCTTTGATTCGGTAGGATGGGAACCCTCATGAATCTCTTTATCATCGCGGGACCGAATTGCGGGCAAGACCGCGTTCGCACGGTAGTTTCTGCCGAACTACGCGGATTGTAAGAATTTCGTCAATGCCGACTTGATTGCGTAGGGGATGGCACCATTTTCTCCTGAGACTGCCGCGTTCCGCGCGGGGAAGGTGATGCTTAGCGAAAGTCGTTTGCCAAGCGACGTTTGCCCTTTGCCTTTGAAACAACGCTTTCCGGCCGAAGCTAAATGGGTTTGCTTCGACGACTGAAGGCTCAAGGGTACGAGGTGCACCTTTTCTTTCTGTGGGTGGGGAGCGTGGATCTTGCATTGTCGAGGGTCCGAGAACGAGTCGCGCGCGGCGGGCACGGTGACAAAGCGTGGTCATACAGGAATCTCACTACGTGTGGGTTGTCCAGAGGTGGGAGGCAGGAACACCGTGCAGGTTGCCAGCAAAGGGGACAACCTCTGTGCCGGCATAGAGCACCACACCGCGAACCCAGCGCCTGCCGGCCGCACTGGCCAGAGCCTGCAACCCCCGAATGTCGCCGCTATGCAGAGTTGCACTGGCTTTTACTTCCACTCCTACCAGATGCCCAGCAGAGTTTTCGAACACGATGTCCACTTCCTGTCCCGAAGCCGTCCGCCAATAAAACAATTGTGGCTGAGTCTCGCTCCAAGACGCTTGCTTGCGCAACTCCATCAGCACAAAGTTCTCCAAGACAGCCCCCGCCATTCCCGCATTCAATTCCAGCCGATCCAGAGTGAGCCCGAGCACATGTGCCAGCAGGCCGGTGTCATTCAAGTAGATCTTCGGTGTCCGAATGACCCGCTGACCAGTGTTCACCGACCAGGGCGGCAATAGCTGTACAAGGAATGTCGTTTCCAGCAGTGCGAAGTATCGTTTTAGGGTCGTTTGTGGCAACGAGAGGCTTCTTGACAGGTCAGCGAAATTCAGCAAGCCACCGGCGCGACCGGCGACGACCGAAAGCAGTCGAGGCACGGCGGTCAAATCAGCGATGTTGGATATGTCGCGGACATCACGTTGCAGAATCGTCATCAGGTAAGACTGGAACCAGGCTTTGCGACGCGCTTCCGTATGGCGTGTAACGAGCGGGGGATAACCGCCAGACAGTACCTTTTCAAACAACTCACTCCTTCGAACCAGGCTCGATTTCTCTGCATGCCACACCGTCCGCTTCGAGAACAGCGCGTCAACAAAACTCTCTTGCACTGCCTTCATTTCGCCTTGCGAGAACGGCCAGAGGGTTAGCACTTCCATTCGTCCAGCCAGGGACTCGGATAGCTTAGGCAGAAGCAGCACATTGGCGGAACCGGTAAGGAGGAAACGTCCAGGCTCGCGTTTTCGGTCAACGGCGACTTTGATTGCCGGGAAGAGTTCAGGCACGTGCTGCACTTCATCGAGAGTGACTGGGGCGGTCAAACCGGCAACAAAGCCGTTGGGATCGCGCTTGGCTGCAGCTAGAACTCCGGGGTCGTCGAAGGTCAGGTACTGACGGCTGCGTTCTGTCAGTTCCGGCGACTGCACCAGGGTGCTCTTGCCCGTTTGCCGGGCGCCGTTAACCAGCACCACAGGGGTGTCCATCAAGGCTTGCAGCAGATAATGGGTGACATTTCGACGAATCATGGCGGCCCAACGAGCGTTAGACGGATGATATTACACCATAATGTGGATGATAATCAACCGCACCATAATCCGACCGGTTCTAGTCCGACCGGTTCGTTCATTGCCGACCGACAACCGCGAATCGCTTCTCCTAAACTCTTTCCTAGAGCGCCGAGCTTGCTTAGCCCGAACGTTCGGGCTTCCGCGCACAAGTGGTGCCTGATTGTGCCCACCTTGTCGAGAGCGGCGGCGCCGTCTGGTGCCGAGATTACCTTGAAGCCTTGCGTGGTCAGCAGTTCTTCCAGCAGCTCGCGGTTGGCGGGCTGATCGTCAGCGACCAAAACGGTCCCCGTTACTGGTAAAATGGTCAGGACTATTTTACGATGGGCACGAAAATGCCCCGAGTTTTGACTGGCGGTTCTTCAAGTTCCTTCCGGGTGAAGAACGAAGAACCTTTGTGGATTACGTGACCCAGAAGGCGTCGTGCACCGGGTTCTACCAAAACGTCCTCGCGTGCGGCTCGAACCCCCATTCTACGAACTACTCCGAAACCAGGTGCTACGCCGCGAGCATAAAAGTCATGTTTAACTGAATAAATAATGCCCGTAATTCAGCTTTAGCTGACATGAATGCGGCTTTGGGGGGGTAGTCATCTTCTCTTGACAATAGTTCGTCATAGTCTAATAATTATTCGATTATGATAACTTTAATTAACGACTTCAATCACTGTCGCGAACTGCTGCTTAAGCGGCTCCGGGAGCCCGCTCCTGGGCGAATCCAGCTCTTGACTGGACCGCGTCAAGTAGGCAAGACCACGCTGCTTCTTGAGATCGCCGGCCAGTTCGGGGATGCCGCCATCTATGCTGCCGGCGATGAGCCGGACGCTGCACTGCCGGGCTTTTGGGAGCGGCGCTGGTCGGATGCGGAAGCCCGCGCTCAGCGCGGGACGGCAGTCTTGCTGCTGGACGAGATTCATCAGCTGTCCGACTGGGCCAAACGATTGAAAGGCTATTGGGACCGTCAAAAGCGCCGCCGTGCACCCATTCACGTGGTGGCAACGGGTTCCTCGGCGCTGCGCGTAACCACGGGGTCGCGTGAGAGCCTAGCTGGGCGCTTCGAAAGAATGGTTCTGAGTCACTGGTCAGCAGCCTCATTGGCTGGCGCCTTCCAGCTTTCCGCAAGCGAGGCCGCCTTGAGCCTCGTGCGGTTTGGCTCCTATCCTGGATCAGTGGCATTGAATGGTGATCCGGCACGTTGGCGCGCCTATGTCCGTGACGCCATAATCGAACCGGCGATTGGGCGCGACCTGCTGGCGATGGGAACGATCCGGCGTCCTGCGCTGCTTCGACAGGTGTTTGCGGTCGCGGCAGGCTCCCCAGCACAGATTGTTTCGCTTCAGAAGCTACAGGGGCAACTTCAGGACAAGGGAGCACTCGAAACCGTGGCGCACTATCTCGCGCTGCTGCAAGATGCATACTTGGTGGCGCCACTGGAAAGGTTCTCGAGGAGAGCCCATCGGCGACGAGCCGCGCCGCCCAAGTTGATAACACTGAACAATGCTCTCTTGTCGGCCATGCATCCCGATGGTCCTCCCGATCCCGCCCGCGAACCGGAGCGATTCGGTTTCTGGGTAGAGAACGCCTGCCTGGCCTTCGGAGTGAACCAGGGCCAAACGGTGACGTATTGGAGGGAAGAACCATTAGAGATCGACGCTGTTCTTGAGGGAAGCTGGGGTGCATGGGCGATTGAGGTCAAAACTGGCCGGTTCGATGCTCACTCCCTCAAGGGGCTGCTCGAATTCTGTCGCCGAAACCCAACGTTCAGTCCGCTGGTGATCTCTGCACCTGGTGACGAAGAGATCGCCCGTCGGCATGGCATCCCTGGCGTCAGTTGGGAGGATTTCCTGGTTTCTGGTCCGCCGCCACGTTAAGGGTTGTCGAAGCTGGAACGCAACGTCCAACGTGACCCAAACGATGTGACGTCCCTGGCGCGAACCGTCCCGCTTGACCTGGAAGATCTTAAAGATCGACACGAGAACGAACTGCGCTGGCAGCTGGGCAATCCGGAGCGCGAAGACCGGAAAACCTTACACTCCAACTGTGGATTGAGTCCATCGAAAAGGAGAAGTCAAGGCAGTAGCTAATCCCATCGATTGGGGGGGAAGAATCGCACCTGCCTAACCGCGGATGTAAAGACGGGCTACTTTGACTAATGATTTTGCGACAAAGCGCTGTTTCTCCGCCCAAGTCAGAATGCGTCACTTCACCTTCGATTAATCCTGGGTTCGAACAGGTCCTTGTGCTGGGCTCTTTCCGGAATGTCCAGATGATCAAGATAGCTCGCGACCAGACGTTGACCTTCTGACCCGCCATGTCGGTCTTACTGCGGTGGACTGGCCTTCTTCTTGGTTTTCGCCCTGTAGCTCATCAGAACCTTCCGTTCTGGGGCAGTGCCGATTACGGCAGGAGTTGTAAGAGATACGGAACTCACACTCGCCCTGTCTGGCCTTTGGCGGGATGCCAAGGGTAATTGGACGAAAGCCCGCGAATCCGCTCAGCAGGACGAAGGCCCGCAGGGGTCGTGGGTGCACGCCTACCTGCATCGCAAGGAAGGCGATCAGGGCAACGCAGCCTACTGGTATGGTCGGGCAGGCAAGCCCGTTTGCCGAGAGGCACTCGATGCGGAATGGCTCAGCATCGTGAGAGGGTTGCTGGGATAGCGCCAGCTACCCCTTCTTGTAATCAACGAGGCCGCATCAAGAGAATGAGTACCAGCGGAGGATGCGCTCCTCGATTCGCAAAACATTCTCTACTTGACGACGCGGAATTTCTTGTTACTTTTCAGCTTGCCCCCAGGAGTTGTCGCGGTTACGAAGCCAGTGGTCGCGCCTCTTGGGACCTTTATCTTGATTTCTGACTTCGATACCACCGTGAATCTCGCCGCTGCGCCGTTAAAGGTGACGCTAGTTGTGCCCTTCAGATTTGTTCCCAGAATAATGACCGGCGTCCCCACTTTGCCGGACATCGGATTGGTTTCCACGAATGGCCCCAGCCCCACAGATAAGCTGAACACTGTGCCATCGTTGTTTGCGCCGCCAGTTTGGGTTGTGCCATAGAAATTCCCATTAGTCGCTTGAAATAACACGCTAGGGTAAGCGCTCTGCGTGTGGGTGCCAAAGCTAACCAGCGTGGTCAGTGTGCCATCGGGCGTGATTTTGAAGGCCGTGCCCAGGTTAGTACCCCCGCCAGCCTCTGTTGTCCCATAAAAATTACCGTCAGCAGCTTGCACTAACCCGTCATTGGGGTCGCTACCATCACTTACGTCGAAGCTGTGCAGCGTGGTCAGGGCGCCCGCAGGGGTCACTGTGAAGACCGTGCCAAAGCCACCAGAAGCCCCACCCCCTTCAGTTGTACCGTAGAAGTTTCCATCGTCGACCTGAGTCAGCGTTCCATAAGGCCAATAGCCACCAGCGCAGGCTGCTTGGGCGCAAAAGCTATAAACCGTTGTCAGTTTGCCCTCTGAGGTGATTCTGAAGACCGTACCGTAGTTATTAGCACCGCCGTAAGCGGTTGTTCCGTAGAAACTACCATCGCGGGCCTGTACCACACCTGCAAAAGGCAGATTGCCCTCAGTCGAGTGGAACTGGTGCAGCGTCGTCAGCTTACCCCGGAGGCTAATCTTGAATACCGTTCCGCAGCCATACGGGGAGAAGCAGTTGAGATCCCCGCCTTCATTCGTAGTTCCATAGAGGTTTCCATCAGCGGCTTGGATCAGTCCCGCATAAGGGCTGGTGCCGTCAGCGCACTTACTCTGGGAGCAGAACTCATAAAGTGTCGTCAGAGTGCCCTGCGGGGTAATTTTGAAGATCGTGCCATCGTTGCCGTCGATGCCGCCAAAGGTAGTTGCCCCGTAGAAGTTCCCGTCGGTGGCTTGAATCGGCGCAGTGTCAGGTTGCCGGCCGTCAGCGCAGTTCGTTTGGGCACAAAAACTGTACAGTGCCGTGAGCGTGCCGGCTGACGTGACCTTGAAAACCGTGCCCTCACCGTATGTGCCGCCGGAAGCCGTAGTCCCGTAAAAACTCCCATTCGTTCCCTGAACAACGGACGAAACTGGCTGACCGCCGTTGTTTCCGTCGAAACTTGCCAAAGTAGTGAAGGTCTGGGCGGGCGAGGCAATCCTTGTCGCGGCACAGAGCAGAAAGACGCAATAGGCTCTCTTCCAACCACCAGATTTGCCCACATTACCCCCGTTCCGGGCTCGCGCCATTGGAAAGCAACTTCGAGGCACCGCCGTCGAGCATCAAAATTGTGAACTCCAGCATGGGCAGGCGTCAAGATGAAAGGAATTGCGGTCGACTGCCGATGCCGGGACGGACGGGATGAGAGAGCCGGAGGCATCTCCCTCCTCGCAAAAAACGGGGTTCGCTTCTAGCGCCCTCTTCCCTCCCCATACCCTGCTAAGATCATCCCGAGGGGGGAAACACGTGCCGAATCTTTCAGGAATAGTGACCGAGTTACTCGCCCAACGCAAGCAGACCCAGCAGGAACTCGCTCGCCTCGATGCAGCGATTGCCGCACTCCGAGGACTCGATAGCCCGAATGGTGCGCGCCCGAAACTTGTCAGCAGTGGTTGGAAGATGTCCGCTGAGGGTCGGAGGAAAATCAGCCAAGCCAAAAAAGTTTGGTGGGCGAAAAAGAGGAGGCAAGCTAGTGCGCGACCCAAACGCACTCTGTCTCTGGTGGCAAGGCGGAAGATTGCAGCCGCTCAGCGGGCGAGGTGGGCGAAGCAGAAGAAGGCGGCGTAGAAGTCCAGCCAAGCCGCCCCCTCACAAATCTGCGCCCGAGAATTTTCACCGCTCGGACACCTTGAGGTTGAACTCGGGGCGAAGCATGGTCAGGTCGGGGCGTTTGGAAGTTGCCCCTTGTTGCGCCTCGTTACCACGGGGCAGGCCGAAAGCGTAAACGTTGCCATCGTCCCAGCCGACATAAACCACCCCATTCGCCACGGCAGGCGAGGAATTCGTGCCGTAGCCGGCCGTGTAGCTCCACAGCAGCGCGCCGGTGCTGGCGTTCAGCGCGTACACGTTGAAGTCAGCCACCACCAACACGGCCGACGGGGCGTCCTCGCCTAGAAAGATTAGGGTCCAGACGCGTGCTTCCCCAGCTAGCACGTAACCGGGGAAGCGCACGTCCGAAATACCTACTTACTTGTAACTCGCTTGGAAAGCAAGCCAGGGACCGCTACTCGAGGTTTCGTACCCTCCAACGATTTGGTTCTTGTCATTGATCCCGCCGCCGTAGGTGTCTGCGGCCTTCGGGTAGTCATATTTGTAGTACTTCTTGGCATGAAGCAGTGCACCGTGTATGACGCCACTGCTATCTTGCCACTCATACGTAACGTCACCAGCAGTATCAAGGTCCAAGGCGTATGAGTTTGCTGCGCCAGGGACGTCGATCGTTGTGTAGGTTTTGCCATTGTAAACAGACGACTCGTAAACATTGCTCGAATCGATCCAGTAAAGGCAGATTTTGCCACTCTTGTTGATGCCGGTGGCAAAAGTGTCCGCCGCACCGGGCACATCCAGAGTGGTATACGTCTTACCCTTCAAGAGAAACCCGTGATAGACGCCGCTCGAGTCAGCGTAGTAGCCCACGATGGCTCCACTGTCGTTTATCGCGGCACCGTAAGTGGCCAACGAGCCACTAGGACCCGGGATGTCCGTGTATTTGCCACCTTTGTACAGAAATCCCACTGAAGTGCCCGTTGTGCTGCTGGTGTAGCTACCAACCACAGAAACCGTGCCATTGGGATTGAGGTTGCTGCCGGCGGTAGTTCCTGCGGTTCCGTTCGGATCATCGAGCTTGGTTAACTTCTTGCCTTTGAGGATATAGCCGTGCTGGACGCTGCTGCTGTCGACGTACAGCCCGACCGAAACACCTGCGTTGTTAATGCCCCCAGGCTCCGCCATCGTTGCCCCAGGCACATTGACCGCCTTGAACTTGAAGGTTAGTTTTGGTGAATCGGCCGCAGTGGCCGCAATTACACACACCAGCACAAGCCCCAGTGCGCACAAGATTGATTTGCAGTTTTGCATCAGTTTGCTCCTTGTAATGAAGTCGCAGAGAATTGTCCTCCGTCCGTTGGATTGTTTCGCCGAACCAAGATTCGCACATCATAACTGCGGGGTGCAAGGCTCGATCCGGGAGGGGCATGTAGGCTCCCGAGTTCCTAGGATCTGGTCTGGCGGCGCCCGATACAGCTACTTAGGAAATTCTTGGGTCCGACATTCTAACGGGAAAGTCGTGGGACTCTCGCATCAAAGCTATGTGGCTTGGGTACGTCTCACAAGGACAGCGATCACAATTCGGTGTGATGAAATGACGAACCCCCCGGTGTTGCAAGCGGAGCTTTCGCGCTGCGCTATGTAGGCGACTTGTGGATGAGCCTTTGTTTCGTAGAAGCCGGCGATCTGCCCCAGGTTATTGACTGAATTTGGAATGGTCCCAGTTGCTCCTGGAAAGTCTAATCTGGCGAAAACTCCGCTGATGAGTGTGCAGCCCTGAACCCCACCTCCGGTATCGTCCTCTTCCCCTACAATCTCTTCAGAGTCATTAATCCCACCAGCAAAGGTCTCTGCGGCTCCTGGAAAGTCGATGCTCTGGTCCGGCATGCCGCGTTGAGGATCTACTGGCGCGGTCAAGGGGGTCGGTGCAGGGGTCGGGTGAGCAATCCCAAGAACTACTGTGGATACTGCGCGGCGAGGACGGCGGGTCAGTAGCTTGGCTAAGATCCCGTGTTTATCTCGGACTCCAAGTGACCAATCATCCTCAAGAAAGTCGGGGTCCAAGACCAAAGATCCATCACCCGCGCTTCCAGCGTTCCTTGATTCGTGCTGCCGCCTTTTTCGCCTTCCGCTTGCCGACCATGCGAAAATACTTCCAGCAAGCCTACTTCTTGACACATTTTGGGCTTGAGTTGTGGAGTATATTATTGCCCTAGTTAGTTAGGGCTTGCGGGCGGTTGTGTCTGCGCGAATCACATCCAGAAAGTCTCGCGCGATGACCAGCGCCTGCTCGGCATCGTGGTGAGAAACGAAGCCTGTATCGTCATAGAGAGCCATGTTCCGCTTTCGGCGCAGGCGGTCGAACACCGTCAGCAACGGGGCATGTTTCTTGTCTAAATGTGTCTGACGAAGGCGATGATCGCCATGTGGTGCCCCGGTTGGCTGCGGGCGCGGGAGCCGTGGCTGAACATGAAGCCGAGTGATGCCCTGAGCATCGCTTCGTAGGCCAGCTGGAGAGATGCCTCTTCATCGAAGTCAATAATCTTGTGGGCCGAGGCAAGTTTCTTTTCTGCACTTTCGAGAAAGCGCTCGATCTGCGGCCAGTTGACGGCATGAGGTTTAATATTTTTCATGCCGGAGTCACCAGGGGAACGCGCTTGTTGCGCCACACATTTTCGAGAAAGCCATCCTTGTCGGCGAGCCGCGATTGGAATTCCTGGCGTGTCAGAATAGTGTAGTTGATTTCGCGTCCCAACCGTCGCTCCAGCGTTTCGATTGCTTGGGCGAGCAGTTCGGCCTTGGGAGTGCCGATCAACAGTACATCTATGTCGCTAACGGCGTCCTGTTGGTTGCGCGCAAATGAACCATACAAATACGCCTCTTGTATGCCTCCTACCGTTTTGATCGACTGGGCAAGCAGGGGGACCGCCCCGACAGTCTTCTCCACGATGCGGCGCACTTCCGTGTACAGTGGGTACTGGCGGTTAAGGCGAAAATACTTCTGGCGACCGTTCACCTCTGATAAGAACAGTCCCTCGTGTTCCAGTCGGCGCAACTCCTTCGACAAGTTAGAAGGGTCGACGCTGAGCCGTTCGGCTAGGTCGCGTAGGTGATGCCGCACTTTCGGATTGGTGAAATAGTAGGCGAGAAGCCGCTGGCTTGCTTTGGAATGCAAGTCTAGCATGTGGTTAATATATACCACAAATGTGGTCAAGACGATCTTGTGGCGATTGGTTTTCCCGTGGACAGCGACCATAACGGCGGTTTTTGGGTACATCGCGCGACCGCTGTTTTTCAACTCCTAACAACTTTAAAAAAGCATTGCCTTTATTGCTGTGTTACCCGGAAAACTATGTTGCTCTTGAATTTCTTCTCCGGTGTCGTCACCGTGACGAAGCCCGTGGTGGCCCCTTTGGGCACGCGGGTCGTGATCTCAGAGCTTGATACGACCTTGAATTTCGCTGGCGTACCGTTTAAGGCCACGCTGGTTGTACCCTTAAGGTTGTTTCCGAGAATGATGACCTTCGTCCCCACCTTGCCGGAGGTGGGTTGTGTTTCCACGAATGGGCCAAGGCCAACAGACACGCTGAAGAGCGTTCCGTAGTGGTCAGGTCCCTCAAATGGGGGTGGTGCCGTAAAACTTTCCGGTAGTGGCTTGGACCAACCCGCCGACAGGGCCAGCGCCGTCACTTCCGTCGAAGTTGTGCAGAGTCGTAATCTGTCCTTTGGTGCTGATGGTGAAGACCGTGCCATCCCCGTTCTTATAAAGGCCCCGGATGACACCAGCGGATGTCGTCCCGTAAAGCTTCCCGTCCGTGGATTGAATGAGTTCGCTGGCGGGGTTCGCTCCGTCAGCACATCCCTTATGCCGGCAGAAACTGTAGAGCACGGTTAGTTGACCTGCATTGGTGATTCTGAAGACTGTACCTTCTTTGTGAACCCCGCCGAAGAAGGTTGTCCCGTAGAAGTTCCCGTCTGCTGCCTGAACCAGCGCGCCGGATGGCTCCTCTCCGTCAGCGCATTGGGTCTGGCTACAGAAACTGTAAAGAACATTCAGTTTGCCCGCCGTTGTAATTTTGAATACGGTCCCTTGACCGTTGGCGCCGCCCAAGACGGTTGTTCCATAAAGGTTCCCGTCCGTGGCCTGCACCAGTCCGGCGCCAGGGTTGCTGCCATCGGTGCAGTTCGATCGAGCACAAAAGTTGTAAAGCGTCGTCAGCGTACCGTCAGGTCTGAGCTTAAAGACGGTTCCGCAGCCCGAGCCGCCGGGACAATTGGCGCCTCCTCCGGAGGTTGTTCCGTATAAGTTCCCATTGGTGGCGAGAAGCAGTCGCCCCGATGGCGATGTCCCGTCAGCACAGTTCGTCAGAGAGCAAAACCTGTAAAGTGTTGTGAGTTTGCCTGCCGGCGTTATTTTGAAGACCGTGCCGGCGTCCCCAGATCCGCCTCCTATTGAGAATTGAATAATATAGTGACATTCTGGAGATCCTATGCTACTCTGCGGTCATGGGAAACCCAGCGGGAGTACGGCGAGACTTCGAGAAATTGGAGGAGCGGCGGCGGTTGGGGGCTCGACTGTTGCGGCAAGGAGTACATCAGGCAGAAGTAGCCCGGCAGGTGGGAGTGCATCGGCAATCCGTGAGTCGCTGGGCGCACAACTGGCAGCAAGGTGGAGTGCGAGCGCTGAAGAAGGCGGGACACGCCGGGCGCAAGCCGCGCCTACAGCCCGAGGACCTGCGGCGCATCGAGAAGCGGACTGAAGCGCGGGCCGCAAGCCTTGGGATACGAAACCAGTCTGTGGACTTCGTGGCGCGTGGCCCACCTGATCGAGCAGGAATGCGGGGTGAAGTATCACCCATCGCAAGCCTGGCGGATTCTGCGGCAACTGGGCTGGAGTTGCCAGCGTCCGGTAGGACGGGCGCTGGAACGGGACGAAGCCAAGATCCGGCAGTGGAAACGGAAGCGCTGGCCGGAGATTAAAAAAAAGCCCAAAAAGAGGGCCGCACCATCGTCTTCATCGACGAAAGCGGACTGAGCGAACGCCCGCACCGCTGTCGCACCTGGGCGCCGAAGGGACAGACGCCGGTGCTGCAATATCACTTCAATTGGAAGACGCTGTCGGCCATGGCGGGGATGACGTGGTGGAACTTCTACTTCCGACTCTTTCCCGGGACCATTCGCAGCCCGCAGGTCATTGAGTTCCTGGAGCACTTGCTGCGCCACCTTCCGGGCCAGCTGCTGGTCGTCTGGGACGGACTAACCGGCCATCGCAGCCGCATGACCTGGGAGTTCATCCGCCAGCAGCGCGGGCGCTTGTGGGTGGAGTTTCTTCCCGGCTATGCGCCGGAACTGAATCCGGTCGAGTACCTGTGGTCGCACTGGAAGCAACACGAACTGCCCAACTTCTGCCCGCAGAACTTTGGCCAGTTAAGCCATTATGCCCGCAAGGCTCTGCGCCGCATGCGCAAGCGACCCACGTTGGTCATCGCCTTCTGGCGGCAGGCGGAACTGTTTCCTCTGTAACTATATTATGCAATGCTCAATAGAGAGGTTGTGCCGTAAAAGTCCCTGCCGGAGACTTGAACCAATCCTGCCACAGGGTAGCCCCCGTCACTGCATTCTCCGCAAAAGGTATAGAGGGTATCGAGTTTCTCCTGCCCGTTAATCCTGAATACAGTGCCGGCGTTGTTGGGCGTGCCCCCCTCTGTTGTGCCGTAAAGGAAACCGTCAACACCTTGGGTGAGAGAAGATAAAGGTAGGCTGCCATTACTGCCGTCGAAATTTACCAGAGTCTTGAACGTCTGCGCAGGCGAAGCAATCGCACCAATGCCGCAAAACCCAAGCAGTAGAGCCACAAATAGTCTAGATTTCTTCATCTTGTTCCCTGCTGGGGTTTGCGCGTGGCGCAGCCTGGAGTGAAGCGTGTTCGAGTGCATGACTGCCTCCGCAGATGGGAATTCACCATCTCTCGCCATCCCCTCCTATCGAACGGCAAACATTGTAACCCCAGTGAGCAAGGGCGTCTGTGACATGGTGGAGAGTCAATTTACGTAATCAGGCCTTCTCACAACTTTGCGCCGTTTGTTCGCCGTGGAGCGGGCATTTTGAGCGATGTTACAACAGCAATCCGAGGTCGGTGCTGATCGGCGGCTGTTTCACTTATCTTCCGCTCCGGCTCACGAATCAAGCCGCATGCGCGCAAGCAGGTCACGAAAGCGCGGTTCACCTCGCAGCCCATTGAGCCGGGGATGTACCTTGAGCCACACCAGCGTTCCATCGCGCTCGGAGTAGGCCTTCTCCAGCCAATCGAGGGCACGTTCATTGTCCCCGATGACGGCGTAGTACGAGGCGATGCCGTAGGGCGAGACGAACTGCTTCTGAGATAGCGCCTGAACTGCTTGCAGGGTGGCGCGCGCCTCCTCGAGCCGCCCGGCGCGGGCGTAGAGGATCGCGAGTCCGGATGAGGGCCGTGGCAAGCCATCTGGCCCCGCGGTCCCCCGCACGAACTCTTCGATTGCTTCGTCGGCCCGGCCCACATGCTCCAGCGAGCGCGCGAGGTCGGTGTGGGCCGCTCCAAAGGTCGGATCCAATTCGAGGCACTTCCGGTAAGGCGCCAGAGAACGTTCGAAGCGGCGCGCGTAAAAAAGAGTATCGCCCACCACGGTGTAGGTGAGCAGATTCAGAGGATCGAGCTCGTGCGCCCGCTGGGCCTCGGCAATGGCTTCCTCGTGGCGCCCCATCCCCGACAGCAAGAGTGCATATCGGCTGTGCCCGAACGCGTAGCCGGGATTGAGTTGGAGCGCCCGCAAGGACTCGCGTTCAGCCGCCGGCCAATCCCAGTCGAAAAGACGATGAATCCAACCTAGCGACGTGTGGAGCTCGGCTAGTGATTCATCGAGTGAGAGTCCCCGCTCGGCGGCCTTGCGCCCCAGCGAGTAGCCTTCGCGCGGCGGCAGGATGTGGTGGTTTGCCAGCATGATGTAGCTGTCCGCGAGCCCGGCGTAAGCGGCTGCGTAATTGGGATCGATCGCCAGCGCCTCCTCGAAACGCCGGATTGCCTCTTTCACCGATTCGCCGGTGAACCGGTTCCACAGGAACGATCCCTGCAGGTAGGCGACGTGCACCGCGGGATTGACCGCACCTTTGGACCCCAATCGCGCCCGTTCATCGGGTGTCACTTGGATCCGAATTTCGTCGGCGATCGCGTGCGCGACCTCGCTTTGGAGGGCCAGGATATCGGTGAGGCCGCGCTCGTAACTCTTCGCCCACAAGCTCCGATCGCTCGCGACGTCCACCAACTGTACCGTGATGCGCACTCGGTCGCCGACGCGTAGCGCCGAACCTTCGACTACGCCATCCACACGCAGCTCCCGTGCAATCTCCGACAATGGCGGATGGGTGCCCTTAAACCGCATTGCCGAAGTGCGGGAGATGACCCGCAGCGCCGCGATCTGCGCGAGGTCGGCGATCAGGGCATCGGTCATCCCGTCGGCGAAGAACTCCTGGGCTGGGTCGCCCGAGCGATTCTCAAACGGCAGCACCACCAGCGATTGAATGCCCCTTCGTGAACCGGACTCAGCGGCCACGCCTCCAAACGACGGGGCTCGGGCTGGCAATCCGCGACCGTCGTCCGAAGAATCACCACGCAGGGCACGAAGCAGGGCACCCGCGTCTGAAAAGCGGCGCAGCGGCGCCTTTTCGAGGCAGCGCGCCACAACCGTTTCGAGTTCGGCCGAGAGCCCGGGGCGCACAGCCCGCAGGAGCGGAGCAGGCTCGTGCACAATCTGATAGAGAAGCGAGAGTACATCGGCGCCGCCGAATGGGCGCCTCCCCGTCGTCATCTCGAACAGAAGAGCGCCCAGCGCATAGAGATCTGAGCTCGCGTCCGCGCGACCGTCTCGCACTTGCTCGGGAGACATGTAGGGCACGGTGCCGACCAGGGCGGAAGCGCCGCTGATGGAGGACGACTGCGTGAGGCTCGCGGCTTCGGGCATGACGCGGGCCAGTCCAAAGTCGAGTACCTTGGCGCGCCCGCGTGGCGTGATAATGATATTCCCGGGCTTAAGGTCGCGATGAACGATACCCTTCTCATGCGCTGACTGGAGGCCCTCGGTAACATCGAGCGCGATGGCGCGGGCCCGAGTCTCGGGGAGCGGGCCGTTCCTGAGCGTGTGGGCCAGCGTTTCCCCGGGCACGAACTCGAGCACAAGGAAATCGACACCCCGATCGGAGTCGAAATCAAACAGGGTCGCGACGTTGGGGTGGAGCAGTTGCGAAAGGGCGCGCGCTTCCAGCCGGAACCTGCGCTTCGAATCCTCATCATGAAGCGCGTCCTGCTTCAGTACCTTGAGTGCCACGTCGCGCTCGAGTCGCGGATCGTTGGCGCGGAACACCACGCCCATTCCGCCTTCGCCCAGGCGTTCAACGATTCGATACCGGCCGAGCGTTTGACCGATCAAGGCGGTTCCGTGATCGGGTGGGGTGGCCAACATTCCCGAAGTCTATTCCGCGGGGCGGAACCGGGCAAGTCGACGGCCACCCCATAACTGTTGTTACCAGGCCTTTGCACAAGCTTGCGCCCTCGGAAAGGAAATGCTAATCGGGCCGCCGTTGCGGCAGCTCGGAAGCTGGTCGCGTATTTGCTTTTGCGGTGTGTCCGTCATCCGCCCGCAATCGCCAATGTTCGAGGAATGAACGCTCGGTCGTCTGATCATGTCGTCTGATGATGCAACCGCTAGTTTGCTTATTGGTGTCCCCTAAGCTAATATGCAACCCGGAGGTTGCATAATATGAATGACCAAATTGAGAAGCGCATTGAGCTCAAGGCGCCTGTTTCACGGGTCTGGCGGGCGCTGACGGATTACCGTGAGTTTGGCGAGTGGTTTCGTGTGAAGCTGAACGGCCCATTCGTGCCGGGTCAGGTCTCGCGGGGCCAGATTACCTATCCTGGCTACGAGCACATCCAATGGGAGGCCGTCGTGCAGAAAATGGAGCCCGAACGGCTCTTTTCCTTCACCTGGCATCCTTATTCCGTCGATCCCAAAATAGATTATTCGAAAGAGACGCCTACACTCGTCGAATTCAGGCTGGAAAAGACTGCCAGCGGTACGCTGCTTCTGCTCACGGAGTCCGGCTTTGAGAAGATTCCGAGCGCTCGCCGCCTCGAAGCATTCCGCATGAATGACGGGGGTTGGACAGCGCAGATGAAGAACATCGAGAACTATGTCACGCAAACGTCGTAGCACCATGGCCGCCAAACGGTGGGCTCGTGCACCCGTATTTGTTGCGCTGGGCGACGAGACGCGGCTATCCCTGATTGCGAAGCTCTGTGGTCGGCGGCCTTGTTCGATCTCTCAGCTAACACGGGGTTCCAAGCTGACCCGGCAGGCGATCACCAAGCATCTTCGAGTGTTGGAGAGGGTAGGAATCGTGCATAGCGTCCGTACGGGTCGCGAGAGCCTATTCGAATTCGATCCACAGCCAATTGAAGGAATTAAGCAATACCTCGATTTCGTTTCCGAGCAATGGGATCAGGCATTGTCCAGGCTAAAGTCGTTCGTAGAAGACTGAGCTCCTAAAACGCGGCGCGGTGCAGCCAGGATGCGGCGAGCGGAGTCGCCTTCTATTCAGCCGGTACCGAGTATCGCCGGCTGTTGGGACAAGGAATGCAATCGGAGAGCCGGGATCGACGGCATATCAGCGTTCTTTAGGAAGGGCTTTCACCGATGGAGATTGAATCTGTACGGGGCTCGCGCCCATTGCAGCGGATCACTTCTTCTTCAACTCAGCCAGCCAGTTTTGGACCGGGGTCAGCGACTGCGAATTGCCTTCACTCGGGGTAATGGCGATGAACCGCTGGCCATCGCGAGTGGGAGCGTACTCCCTGCGAGGCCTCTCACGGGCAACCGGAACAGCGGCTTGCTGTTGCCGACCTGGAACGCGGAATCCGTGCAAATCGAAGTTCATCGAATCTGGTCATCAAGCCTAGGCTCACGATCGCCTCATCGTAACGCGAGACAGGCCGTTCTGCAAGACTCCCACTCTCAAATCTCCGATGTCGCTTGCCCCGGACACGCGATAGCGTCCGCCGCAAAGCGGCTTCGTTCAAACGGGCTTCTGGGAACTTACAAAAAGGCTGCCGATTCGCGATAGCTGTCGGACAGTCAGAACCCCGGAAACCTGTGGTGGATCGATTCGCTAAGGTTCGAGCAGGCGAGACTCGCCCAGAATCCGATTCCATATTTCGCCGCCAAGAAGGCTCGAAGCAGGTCGGAAACCGGCAGCCTTTGCACAGCAGATGTCAGGCGTAATCACTGCAACTAATCCCAGCTCGATCCGTCAAATGACTTAATGACTTATGGTTGTACAGACAGAGAAACTCGAGATTAGAACTCGCAGCCTAGCTGCTCGCTCACATGAGAACAACTCGCTCCGTCGGGATCTCAATGTGGTTCTTGTCAGCATTGATGACTCCTTCAAGTCATCCAAAACAGCCACTGAGCAAGCGGTTCAAGGCGGAACAGAACCCTCGCTGGAGCCAACTTAGAGATCTTCTGGATTCAAGTCTCGTACAGCTTGCCTTGACGCTATGAACCGCTTAATCTCCGTTCTCGATACGCCCGACATCGGCATCGGCCGCTTCGACCACCCGTGCGGCCAGCCCCACCAAGACCCAGCCGAAGAAGTGTCAAACGAATTCTCCATCAATCTAGTGGAGCGTGGGAGCTTTGACGTCCAGGTTGGGCGTCAACAGTGGATTCTGGGACCGGGGCACGTGTTCTTGTGTGCTCCCGGCCTGGCGTATCGTTGCCGTCACCAGGAGCTGTTCCCGGTGGATGTGTGTCTAGCCGTAACCTATGGGGCGAGGGAAAACGGGAAAGAAGTTGCAGAGGACGATCTCACCGATCTACGCAGATTGGCGTCCACGAATCCCGTGCTCCCGCCCTCGAACCGGCTGGCGTACCTGTTCCGCCCCATCGCTTCTAATGCTCACGGCACCGAAAACCGGATGGCAGCTGAAACCTTCGCTATCGCGCTACTGGCTGAGATCCACATCGGTATCGGAAGCAATCGCAAGCTCTACGCCGAACATCAGTTAGCTTGGTATGCCGAGCGCATCGATGCAGCACGCGGGTTGCTGGACCAAGGTTACACCTCCCAACACAGCTTGGGGTCCCTCGCTCGCGGTGTCGGCATGAGCACATTTCATTTTGCCCGGCTGTTCACAGAACTGGTCGGCACACCCCCACACCGTTATCTGCTGCGTGTTCGCTTGGACGAGGCCTCCCGCCGCCTGCGCCAGGGTGCTTGCGTCACCGAAGCCTGTTTCGCCAGCGGATTCAACAACTTGAGCTATTTTATCCGGGCCTTCCAGCATCGCTTCGGCATAACGCCTTCGAAATACCGCTCTTGACGGATCGTGCGAATTCCGGTCGTCAGCCCTAGAAAAGCAAGAAAGTGCAAGTCGCTACTGGGCACATGTTCAATAATCCCATCTCGAGGGATGGCTCGCGATGTACAGGTTGCCCATCCCTCAAACCGGACCTAACTCATGACCGAACTCAGAAAAAGTGCGCTGCCGTTGGCGCTATGTATGCTGTGTGCATGTGCTACGGCCGTTGTACAGGGTCCGCAAATTCCTACACCTACAGCAGAAGCCCACCAATTTGATCCGGTACTGGGAAAATGGAAATTTTGGGAACACCTGAACAGACCCGAGTTACCTCCGAAGCTGGTCGGCGAATGGACTTTCCGCTCCGCGGGAGATGGACTCATGGCGATTGACGAGTTTCGGGTTTTCAACGGCGTAGGGAAAACCGCTTACCTCGGAGAGACATATCGCGTATACAATCCCTCCACCAAAAAATGGGACTTCCAATTTACCGACTTCCAATTTGCCGGGCCGGGCGAGGCACCCAAAGCTATCTGGACAAGCGGGACGTCGACGTCGCTAGGCAACGAGCTGGTGGATGACGCGATCAAGCCCGGAAAAATCACCCGCGGCCGGATCCACAGTATTCGCGGTGACAGCTTCGAATGTGAGTGGGAGCATTCCACTGACGGCGGTAGGACCTGGGCCACCGACGGCCACCTGGAGGCCGAACGAGTAGCTGAGTAGCATGACGTGGTGGCTCTTATCGGACGGGCGGCAATTCTATGGTGCGAAAGTTCGCTTCAGGAGTGTTTCTTTGTCTCATCTCGCTGGCGGCCCAGCCTGTCGGCATGGCAAGTCCAGCCCAGCACCGTCCGCTCAACCCGGTTGAGCGGGCAGAGTTGCTCAAGACCAGGGAGGCGGTTTGGCGGGCCTGGTTTACCAACGATCGTGAAACTCTCGAGAAATTTCTGCCTGGCGAGCTCATCGGCATCAACAACGGCGAGGAGAAGTGGGATACGCGGGCGATAGCGTTGGAAGGCGCTGCGCAATTTGCCGCCGAAGGTAAACGCCTTGTCCGGCTCGAATTTCCGCACACGGAAATCCAGGTTTTCGGTGATGTTGCGGTGCTCTATAGTCTGTTCACAACCGAAACGGAGGTACACGGCCAGCGGACGGTCAGCTCCGGTCGGGCCACCGAGATCTTCGTGCGCCGCGACGGTTATTGGTTGAACGCAGGCTGGCATCTCGATTCTGGAAGATGAGGGGTTCAGCAGGGACATGACAACCCTAACATCCGGGCCTCTGGCGACCGCAGACGAGGCCCCAAACTCACAGTTCAATGCAGGATCGAGCTTGCACCGCATCGTGTCCCTCGACATTGTGCGCGGTCTCGTCATGGTTATTATGGCGCTCGATCATACCCGGGACTTCTTCAGCAACCTCCCGTTCGAACCTGAAGACCTGAATCGAACGTACTATGCGCTGTTCTTCACTCGCTGGATTACCCATTTTTGTGCGCCACTCTTTTTCTTCTTGGCCGGAACCGGAGCTTTCCTCTACGGGCTTCACCGCACGCCACAACAGTTGAGCGGATTTCTCTGGACGCGTGGGCTTTGGCTCATCCTCCTCGAATTCACCGTGGTCGGCGCAAGCTGGACGTTTCTCTTTCCTTGGGGGTTCTTCGGAGTAATCTGGGCGCTCGGCGCTTCCATGATCATTATGGCTCTACTCGTACGGCTTCCGTTGCGATGGATCGCCCTGTTGTCCACTGCGATGATTGTGGGTCATGATCTTCTCGATCATCTTCGCCCGCAACAGTTCGGTTCTATGGCCTGGCTCTGGACGATCCTGCACGTAAGAGGCGGCATTCTGCTGCCGTTTCATATTCGCGAGTTCGTTTTGTTCCAGCTTATGCCCTGGGTTGCGGTGATGGCGGCAGGCTACGCTTTCGGTCAGTTGTACCGGTTTGAAAAGGAGCGCCGCAGAAAGCTCTTGATCCGACTCGGCATATGTCTGACCTTGGCGTTCTTGGTGCTACGCGCGACCAACCTCTACGGCAATCCACCCGCCGGATTGGGAGGTGTCTCGCAAGGAGATTGGCACATCCAGCCAACTATGGAAAAGACCATAATTCTCTTTCTGGATGTCGAAAAGTATCCTCCATCCTTGCAGTTCCTGCTCATGACGCTGGGTCCTGCGTTCCTGCTGCTTTCTTGGCTGGAAAGGCGCGCTATTGTGCACTGGGCTTCGCCATTCCTTGTCTTCGGACGCGTTCCCATGTTCTTCTACATTCTGCATTTGTATCTCATCCATGTGTTGGCTATCGTGGTCGGGGTGCTGTTCCGCCAGCCGGTTGCCTGGCTATTTCACGGAGCGATTTTCGGGAATACCCCGGAGAGCTATGGCCATGGATTGCCATTCGTTTACTTAATGTGGATTACCACTGTCGTCATACTCTATTTCCCCTGTCGCTGGTGGGCTGAACTCAAACAGCGGCGCAAAGATTGGTGGCTCAGCTACCTGTGAAGCAACTGGCGAAAAGCAGCACCAGTCCTGTTGATGCGACGGCAACCTTTGACTTCCATCCGCTGACCCCGGCGCGCTGGCCTGACCTCGAGCAACTCTTCGGTCTGCGCGGCGCATGCGGTGGCTGTTGGTGCATGTTGTGGCGCTTGCAGCGAGCTGATTTCGAGAAACAAAAAGGCGCAGCCAATCGGCGTGCCCTTCGTAGGATCGTTGAATCCGGGAAGCCTGCCGGAGTTCTGGCCTATCACGGGCGGCAGCCGGTGGGGTGGTGCGCCGTCGCACCACGGCAGGACTTTCCCGCGCTGGGGCGCTCCCGCATCCTCAGGCCCGTGGACGATCAGCCAGTATGGTCGGTAACATGCTTTTTCATTGCCCGCGGATATCGACGTAGCGGCCTAGCGACAAAGCTCCTTGGCGCCGCCGTGAACTACGCACACGAGCAGGGCGCGAAGATCATCGAGGGATATCCCATTGACCCGCCTACGAACAACATTCCAGATGTGTTCGCTTGGACGGGTCTTGCTGCAGTCTTCCGCAAAAGCGGTTTCCAGGAAGTGGCTCGCAGATCGCTCACGCGCCCGTTGATGAGAAGGGTACTTCGAGGTTGAGTGCATGACTCAGCGTGCTTTGGCTTGGGCGGCTTGAATTTGCGGCATCAGAATGTCACGAAGGTAGTGCCAGTAAGGGACGAGTTTGAGGGCAGTTTGTGCGTACTGCTCAGCGGCTTTTAAATCGGGCGTGTTTCGGTTCAAATTCGACCAGGCGAGACTCATCAGCAGTTCGGGCTCTCCCCAGGTCGGCTCCAGCGGGTCGCTAGTATTCCCTTTGTGTTCCCGTATGGCGTCCAGGCCCTTCTGTTGGGTTGCGATCGCTTTGTCCTGGCCGCCTCCGCGCTCCGGGGGTGTGTTCCATTCATTTGGACCTATAACCCAAAGAAGTCGGGGGTTGTCCGGTGCTGCAGCCTTGGCCTCCTTAATCAACTGTGAAGCCGGCGCCATGAATCCCTTCAACCGCTGAGGATCTTTCTCCTTTGAGAAGGTCCCTTCCAGGAATAACCGGAGCACGACACACGATGCAGCTCCAGCCTTCGCATCCACAAAACCCGGATCCCTTTGAATAGCGGCGTCGAATTCGCTTTCCCCTTCCGTCAGGTCTTCCGCCAGATCCTTTGGAGTGGGGGTTTCGTTAAATCCGTTTATACCGCGGCGCCATTTCGCAAATCCGCGCCAATATCGAACGCGAGATGCAAGTTCAGGCTCGTCAACGAACGGCGCGAGCTGTTCGTAAAATTGGTTCAGCGCTGCACGGTCGCCTTCATAGTCAGCTCGTTGTATTTGGGTAACGATCTTGACCACCTGTTCCCGCGATGCATCGAGAGCCGGCGCGGCGAGTGCCACCGTCACGCAAGCCAGCAGGATTGCCACCATGCTCGCCACTCTGCCCAAGGTGCATTTTGAGGAGTTCAAATGTTGGTTTGTAGCCATCGCCACCCTCCATAGCCGCCCGATCACCAAGCGCTCTCTCCGCGAGGAGATTCTCCGGTTGTGCGTTGCCAAAATGTAAGGCACCATTGCATTCCTGTGCCAGACGTTTTCGGCGAACCAGCAAGTTTTGTCGGTCAATGGGGGGTGGTTCTCATCCCTTACACTCGTTGTTCCAGTGCTGCACGTCCGCGAGGTGATTCACAGTCACTTCCGCGAGCTAGCCCCAAAAGTGGTTCACATGCACCAGGGGCACCGGAGGGAGGCCCTATCAGGTGCCTCGTATTTCGGCATTCCTGCTCGTTACGGCTATCTCCAGGCCACGCTATTTAGTCAATCGCTGCTGTGAAGAACCGTCTGCGTTCATAACATAAATCTCGTATCGGCCGTCGCGCGTGCTCTGAAAGAGCAGACGGGCCGTCGGGCAGCCAGGCTGGTGTTTCGTCAAGGTAGGGGTGGTCACGATGCGTAATGGTAGTAAATTTCCCGGTGGCCACATCCAGCAGGACAATGTCCGCATCGCTCTCTCTTGCCAGTCCACGTTTGATAAGCGATGGTCTTCCCATCCGGCGACCACGCGGGCGACTGGATAAACCCCAGGAACGTCGCTAACAGCCGGCGATCATGTCCGGAGGCGTCGGAGATATAGACAGATTCTGTTTGAGCCGTCGGGGCACCCCGCGTCGGGCGGCTGCTACGCAAACACCAAGTGCGTTCCGTCTGGTGGCCAGACCGGGTCCCAAGGCCAGTCGAGTCCGGTTGGCAGAGTCCGCAAATCTGAGCCGTCCAGGTTCACGGCCACGATAGTCTTGGTGCCCGTTTCGTCGCTGCTCTGGAAGGCAATGCGTTTTCCGTCTGGCGAGATTCGCTGCATCGGCCGCGGGCGATAAAGCCGACATCAGGATTCGATTCAAGCACCCTATAATTGTGCTATGGCTGACCGCATTCTCTGCTCCTGCGTCACCTGTCCGAAGTGCGGAACTTGGATCATGGTCGAACGGGAGATCAGACTTGGAGCCGAGCAGGGGAAGTTCAAGGCAACCTGTTGCGTCCCAGAGTGCGGAAAGGAATTTGAGTTCGAAGACGGCGAAACTCGGGTGTTTGAACTACCTCCCTCCATCTTCGAGCGTCGTCACTTCTACCGGTCTGAATTGCGGGATCCGTAATTCGGTCGGGACCGCCCCGCCCATCGTGCCCTTGATGTCCCCTTCTCGATGTCCATCTGGCCCTTCCCAAGAAGGAAAAAATAGCAGGGTTAAGTCCGTTCACCAACTACGTACTGCCGTTATCTACTCTCGGCAGCCAAACACTTCAACAATCAAAATGCTATGCGATTCCCCCTCATAGTCCATCGAGCTCTTTCCTCTTTCGCCATCGCCGTTACAATTCTTCTCGCAGCAAACATCAGAGGCGACGCGGCGTTACCGGTCGCCTCTAGAATTATCGCCTCTAAACTACGGAACCGCTTTAAAACCAGTGCCGCCGTACGTGCCCGACCCGTAACGTCCTACGATTTCAAGCTTGTCATTGAGGCCGTCGGCACGAGTGGTGCCGCCCGGATCCACGATATCGTAGTACTTGCCGCCGTGAAGCAGCCAGCCTTTTTCGGTACCGGTCGAGTCGATGTAGGTGCCGTCGATGTCACCCTTATTGTTTGGGGTGTGGACGTAGGTGTCCTCTGAGTTCGGGACGTCGATGTTCTTGTATTTCTTCCCGGTTAGGAGGAAAGCATCGAGAAAACCGCCTGAGTTAACGGCGTACACGGTGATCTGTCCCTTGTTGTTAATTCCCCAGGCTTCCGTGCTGGTATCGCCCGGTACATCCAGTGTGGTGTACTTCTTGGCGTGCAAGAGGAAGCCATGCTGAGAACCAGCCGAGTCAAAGAACAACCCTACGATATCTCCTTTATCGTTGATTCCGGTGGCTTCGGTCTCGATCGACTTCGGGACGCTGAATTCTGTAAGTTTTCCTTTGGCATAGACGAGGCCGACGGGATATCCACTGCTGGTCAAGGTGCACCAGCCAACTGCCGCGCCGGCGGAATTGATGCCGTACATTGCGATGGCCGCAGCTCCCGGGCTCGACGTGCAATTCTTGTCGTCGATAGTCGTGAGCTTTGTGCCCTTCAGGATCATACCGTGCTGAACGCTGCTACTGTCAACGTAATCGCCGGCGATTGCGCCGGACGCGTTGACCCCGTAGGTGTCCGTCTCTACTGCCGTCTTGGAAGCGTGGACGTCTGAATACTTGAAGGTTAACATTGGCGCCGCCGCCAGACCGACGGCGACGAACGCTAGAACCAGCAATACACCAAGAATGGATCTCTTCATTGGTTTTCTCCTCCCAGAGAAAATTTTTGATGCACTGTCTTGGGTGGCGGATTGCCCATCGTGACGCTGCTATCGGCAGACGGCCCGGTGAGCGTGATCCCGGCGGGGGGCGTATACACAATCTTCGCTTGGGCAAGCTGCGCCAAGGCCAGCAAGCTCACTCCTGCAGCGCTTGCCGCAAGAGTGCACATGTTGAGATGCTGTTGAACTAAATCGGAAAGGTGAGCCGTCTTGCGAGGCTGGAGCATAAAATCCTCCTCGAAGAAAGTCGGCTTAACCGTAGTCCCTTGTCGGAAGGTTGTCTGTGAGGTGGATCACACTTCGCAGGTTGGCGTGTTCTTGTGCTCCTACTCTGCATCCTTGCCCTTGAGATAGACGAGCGTAGCGTCAAGCGACTCGTGACCGAGGACAACTCGGGATCAATTGGGGCGCCGATTCCCATCGGTGTATGTCACACGGGAGTGCTTGAAGTCCTGAGGATGGCCCGCGTCGCAACAAAACAATCTATTATGTCCATGCACAGCGCAATCCGAATTTGCGTTGAACCCCGAACCGCTACTTGTAGAGGAACCATGATTCGACGTGTTCTTACTGTTGCTCTTCTTGCTATCGGCGCGACGTTCATCCACGCGCAACCGTCTCTACCATCCAGTTTTCAGGCAAAGACCATTCACAGCCCGGAAGCAGCGGATATCTTCGTGCGTTGGGGAGGAAAGGGGCCCGTGGTCGTGCTCATTCACGGATATGCGGAGAACAGCGACTCCTGGGCGCCTCTGGCAGCAGATCTCATGAAGGACCACACGGTCGTGGTGCCGGACCTTCGTGGAATTGGGAAGTCATCGAAGCCTGAAGGTGGGTACGACAAGAAGACGCAGGCCAAAGACATTCGCGCCGTCGTGACGGCGCTGGGATATGACAAGACCTTCGTGGTCGCACACGACATCGGCAACATGGTGGCTTACGCCTACGCTGCAATGTATCCGGACAAAGTTGAGCGGCTGGTTGTAATGGACGCACCGATTCCAGGCATCGAGCCGTGGAAGGAGATTCTGCTGAACCCCGGCGTTTGGCATTTCAATTTTCATGGTCCGGATGCCGAACGGCTCGTGGCTGGCCGCGAGCGCATCTACTTCGATCGAATTTGGAATGACTTCACTGGCGATTTGTCCAAGCCTGACGAGGCGACCAGAAATTTCTTTACCGCCACTTATGCACAACCAGGTGGAATGCGGGCTGGGTTCGCCCAGTTCACGGCGTTTTCTCAGGACGCGAAGGACAATGAAGTTTTCGAGCGGGTGAAGCTGACGATGCCCGTACTGGCTGTCGGCGGAGAGAAGTCGTTTGGTCCGCTACAAGCTGTGATCATGCGACACGTTGCGACCAATGTTCAAGAGGCGGTTGTCGCGGGCTCTGGGCATTGGCTGATGGAAGAGCGTCCTGAGTACACGGTGACCCTCATTCGCAACTTCCTCGATTCCCCACAAGTTGCGCCCACAAGCAGCGCCCGCACCACGTCGAATGACCTTGGCGAAAAGCGTTTCACTCCCGCCGAGTATGAGTTCCCACAGCATGGTAATCCGGGGACCGGCAGTTCCGGGTTGGGGGAAATTCAGACTGTAGTGCTCAAAGGTAATCCGAACACAGCGGGCGTTTACACAATCATGCTACGCGTGCCAGCGCATACGAAGATTGCGGCGCACTCCCATCGCGATGATCGGGTTGCGACCGTAATCTCGGGAACCTGGCACATTGGCTACGGGGAAGAGTTCGATGAGGCAAAACTTAAGGCTCTTCCTCCAGGGAGTTTTTACACCGAACCACCGAGTGAGGCGCATTTCGCAGAAACCGGCGACGAACCGGTTGTAGTTCAAATCACTGGCTTCGGCCCCTCTTCAACAGAGTACGTTGACCCGGCGCAAGACCCTCGTAGGCGCAAATCAGAATAACTGCTGGAAGGACTGGAAGTGCAGTTCTGAATGCCGGGCAATTCGCAACTCATCGCGCTAATGACGAGAACGGGAGATCTCAACTTGTTAGCCGGGAATCTCCCGCGTGCTGTCTGAGTTTATGCGTACAGCGGAAAACTGCTGCTGTTCGCATGTTCCTGCGCTTCTTCCCACTCAGCGTCTTTCCTTCCAGGTAGGCGAGCGTTACGCCCAGCGACTCCCACCAGTAGGTGCAAGCCATTATCCTCGACGAATATGATCGACTTTGAACCCGCCCTACGTCCATGTGAGTCTAAGTAGGGAGGGTTTCGTTTCGGGAGCTGCAGATGACAGATAACACTTCCACCGCCCTTATCACTGGAGGAACGAGCGGAATCGGTCGTGCGACGGCCAAGAAGCTGGCTCATCTTGGCATCCATGTTTTGGTAGTGCGCCGGAATGCCGAGCGCGGGAAGAACACGGTCGACGAAATTCGCGGGGCAGGAGGCAAGGCAGATTTTATTTCTTCGGACCTTCGAGATGCGGCCAGCGCACGCGACCTGGCGAAAAGGGCGATCGAACTCGGAAATGGCCACGTCGATATTCTGATCAACAATGCTGGGACCTATCCGTTCGGACCCACACATGAAATGACCGAAGAACAGTTTGACCGTGTTTTTTCAATCAATGTGAAAGTGCCGTATTTCCTAGTCGCGGAACTTGCTCCACTGATGGCAAAGAGAGGCAAAGGTGCAATCGTGAATCTGTCGACCATGGCTGCAGATTACGGAGCCCCGGGAATGAGCCTCTACGGTTCGAGCAAGGCCGCTGTCAATCTGTTGACGAAAACTTGGGCTGCTGAATATGGACCGAGCGGTGTTCGCGTGAATGCCGTGAGCCCTGGCCCCACGCGCACAGAAGGTACGGATGCGATGGGCGAAGGTCTGGAGCAGCTAGCTGCACAGGGACCGGCGGGACGTCCGGCTACAGCGGACGAGATAGCAGAGGCAATTGTCTTCTTGGCGACAGATCGCGCCAGTTTCATTTACGGTGCAAAGCTCGCCGTAGATGGAGGGCGCACCGCAATCTGAAGTAAAATTGCCAAATCCACTTCTCGAACATTCTTCAATCCGGTTCCGCGCCACGGAAGGGCGGCCGCTGAGTGCGGCCGCGGCAGACTAGCAAGAACGATTCACGGCCAGGGCACAAAACAGAGAGGAGAATACGATGCAACTTCAAGCTGACTACTTCAACGCTTATCACAACCTCAAGCTGACACGAGACGACAAAGGTGTGCTGGTTGCTGAGTTTCACAGCAACGGCGGGCCGTTCATTATGTCCGCGCAAGCTCACACGGGATTTGTCGATGCCTTCTACCGGATTTCGCAGGATCGAGCGAACAAGATCGTAATCCTCACGGGGACAGGTGGGGAGTTCATTACTGATGTCGATTGGTCCTCTTTCGGCGACGTCGCCGATCCCGGCGTTTGGAGCCAGGTTCACGACGAAGGCGTTCAGGTGTTGGAAAACATAGCCAACATACGCGTACCGGTCATCGCGGCGATCGAGGGACGTGCCCATGTGCACTCAGACTACGCGCTGCTTGCCAGCGTAATCGTGGCAGCGGAAAGTGCGACTTTTCAGGACGTAGCCCACTTCTCCGCCGGCGTCGCACCCGGCGATGGAATCTTTACCACCTGGAGTTATCGAGCGGGAGCGGGACGAGCGGAGGCGTTCCTGCTGAATCCGCAGCCGCTGCCGGCGGCTACTGCACGCGAATGGGGTGTGGTTGCCGAGGTTGTGCCGGACGGCAAGGCGCTCAGCCGTGCCCGGGAATTGGCCGAACTGTACTTGAGGGCTCCGGAGGTTACGCGCCGCAACACACGCATCCACTTTATTCAACCGCTGAAGGAACGCATCGTCCGAGAAGTTGGCTACGGATTGTCGCTCGAAGGAGCGTTGTCGGCCGACCTGGTCAAATCAATGCAAGCGAAGACTGAGCCTGTTGCTCAGAAGGGAAAAGTCGCATGAAGAGCACTGAGCCCTCTCCATCCGCCCAAGTTCTGAAGAACTCCCAGCCGGAAGAATTTGATCTGGTGATTCTCGGGGGCGGCACTGGCTCGACAGTTGCTGCGTGGACATTTGCTGGCGAAGGCAAGCGCGTCGCGGTCGTTGATCGCAAGTATATTGGCGGCTCTTGCCCTAATATTGCGTGCCTTCCGAGCAAGAACATTATCCATAGTGCGAAAGTCGCGGACTACTTTCGCCGAAGCAAGGAATTCGGTATCACACTCGACGGCTTCTCGATCGACATGGCGGGCGTGCGCGACCGCAAACGTGCAGGCAGTTGAACCTGTGCCCGAAACAAATCAAGTCCGGCGTCGTCTAAGTGAAAGAAGCGGTGATATTGCACCGAAACGAGAGACGAAACGTGTCAGCGCAATGTGATGGCAAAGACAGAAAGTCGCTAATCGACATCTGGTGTCCCAGGGACATCGAATCAATTGAACTGCATCGCGGCTCGAGAATTACGCTCGAGTATCCACGCCACTGGCACGACGAGATCTACCTTTGTGCGATCCTGGAGGGAGCCGCTTATCTGGACTGCCCGGGCACATCCATTTTAACGCCCCGTGGGACGTTGGCAATGGTGCCTTCGGGAGAGGTTCATGCGAACCGAAAGCTCGAATGCACGTTTCGATGCATATTCATGGAATTCAAAGCACTGCAAAGTGCAGTAGAGCAATTCGTGGAGCAACCCATTTCCGGACTTAACTTTCGCACGACGCTGATCGACGACATGCAGACAATGACAAGCTTTCTGCGACTCCATCGGTCGCTGGAAAAGCCCAGCTCAAGGCTGGGGCGGGATCACTCTCTCCTGGTTTTTTTCCACAGGCTCCTGGCCCGGCATAGCACTGCTAGCATTACATTGTCGCACGATGGCAACGAAGATTCTGCCGTGCAGCGATCAAAGAAATTCCTGGACGAGCACTATGCAGATCAGGTCCCGCTTCACGAACTCGCCCGCCTAACGGGCTTGAGCCCCTACCATTTGAACCGATCGTTTTGCCGAAAGATTGGAATGCCGCCTCATGTCTACCAGTTGCAGGTGCGCGTCGCGCGGGCGAAGTCAGCTCTGCGAACGGGATCGTCCATCGCTCAGGTAGCTTTGGCTACGGGTTTCGCCGACCAGAGCCACTTCACGCGTGTTTTCAAGCGCCTGGTCGGAGACACACCCGCCCAATATTGGTGGCGCAGCAAGAACGTACAAGACAGTCCGGATATCTCCCATTAGCATTCCTAAGATATCAAAGAGCGCAGCGGCCGAAGTAAGGCCAGGCTTCCGATACGAAATTGGAACACTTCGTAGAGATTTATCATTTACTGCCGCACGTAGAGTTGGCTATCGTGCCGCGTCAAATAGAACAGACTCACGGAGGGCTAGCTGTAAAAATGAGCGCGTTTAGGTGGGCACCTGTGGTACTCACGATCTTTCTCAGCGCTGCAGTTTCGCAGCCAACCACGCCGGGGGCAAATGCTGAACCATCTGGCCAGGCTCCCCCCCTGATCTACACCTGCCTGATTACAAAAGATCTGAAACAACTGACCGAGTTCTACGAGCATGTCTTGCAAACGAAAGCGCTCACTCCCGCCGATCGCTATGTCGAATTTCCTACGAGCGCCGGAACCCTTGCCATCTTCGACTCCGCCGCTCAGGAAGAGTACATTCCAGGGTCGGCGCAGGCAGGGCAAAACAAGAGCGCGATTCTGGAGTTCAACGTTGCGAATGTGGATCAGGAATATGCGAGGTTGCAGGGAATGGTTAGGACTTGGGTAAAGCCTCCGACAACCCAGTCCTGGGGCACCCGTTCGATCTATTTTCGTGACCCGGACGGCAACCTTGTTGATTTCTTCACTCGCGTTAGTCAGATTTCATATGGGACCAACGATGAAGCTGGACACTACGTCCAGACTCCGGACGCAAAGCTTTATTACGAGCGCTACGGTGAGGGTGGCCAGCCCGTGGTGTTTCTGCACGGCGGTGAGTATGGATACATCGACGAATTTGCAGAAGTGATTCGGCAGGTGAGCAAGCAACGCACGGTGATCGCAATTGCAACCCGCGGCTACGGCCGGTCCGAGCGAGGTACCCGCCCGCTGTCGCATCGCCAGTTCGCGGAAGACGCAGCACTGATCATAAAAGACATATTCAAGCCCGGTGAGAAGGTTGACGTGATGGGGTTCAGTGAGGGCGCTATCACCAGCTACATCCTTGCTTCGTCTCATCCGGAACTGGTTCGCCGACTGGTTGCCATAGGCGGCCCACTGGGAGCGTACGGAGCGTCCATCGGGGATCTGGAAAGCGATGAGGAGCTGACTCCGGAGCTCATGCAGCAACAGGTTCCAGACCTGGTGGCAAGACGCAAGAAACAGATGACTCATCCGGAGCAATGGGACCAACTCATCCTTGACCTCAATGCGATGTATGACCGGATGGTCTATGTGAAGCAGGCAGAGGTCCACGCTATCCAAGCGCCTACGCTTATCATGGCGGGGGATAAGGACGAAACTCGCCTGGATCATTTCGTAGAGATATATAAACTTTTGCCGAACGCGCAGATGGCGATTATCCCCGGCTGCGGTCACGTAATTTTCCGATGCAAGCCGGACCTGTCGATCAAGATCATGTCAGATTTCCTGCAATGAGTTGGTGGAGAAATAGATCAAGAGGCCTCAGGAGCCCCCGAGCATGACGAAATTGCAGAGAGTTTTGGTTGCTGGTCCGATGTTGGCATTTCTTATCACCGCAGGAGGCCGCACCCTTGGAGCTTCCGCCGCCAACAACACGGGGGATGAGAGAACCAACAAAGAGCAAGCGTCGATCTTACCGTTGAATTCCCTGGACGGACTCGAAGTGCAAAGCATCCGAGAAGACGGTGTGGACCCGGTAAAGACAAAAGCGGACGTTGCCACCTATCGGGGACACCGGGCCGTGCGGGTCGTCAACGATGACGGTCTAACTGCAACCGGTACCCCGGCGGGCGCTCACGCGATCGCAATGGTAAAGGCATCTGACTTCAAAGACGGCACGATTGAAGCCGATGTGGTTGGTTTGCCGCGCGAGGGAGCCCCGCCCACTACGCGAGGGTTTGTCGGCATTGCGTTCCATGTCCAGGATCACGGTTCGCGGTACGAATCGATCTATCTGCGCATGCTAAACGCGCGTGCCGACGATCAATTGCAGCGCAACCACTCGACCCAGTATGTGTCGCAGCCCGACTTCACCTGGCAGCGATTGCGGAAAGATAACCCCGGCGTGTACGAATCCTACGTTGATCTCGAACCAGGTGCATGGACCAGGATCAAGATCGTGGTTGCCGGCACCAAGGCCAGCCTTTACGTCAATGGTGCCGAGCAGCCCTGCTTGATTGTGAACGATCTGAAATTGGGCGAGACTCACGGCCAGGTTGCGCTTTGGACGGGCTCAAATACTGAGGCATATTTTTCGAACCTGACGGTAAGACCGGCAGAGTAGGGAACAAAGGGAGATGGCAGACGCTCCGAGGACTCAGTCGAAAATGTCTGCTCTGAGGATGATGTGTTCTGGAGGAATTATTAAAGCCTTGATTATTTCCAGAGTCATGATTGGGCTGCCTACCTTATGTCTGGGACTAGTTGTTGCCTCCAGCAGCGCAGAGACGGGAGTTGCGGTTCAGAAAGTTCAGATCGCTGACGGCATCTACCAGTTCATCACCGCGCCTGACGGGTACGTGCCCAACGGCAACTCCGTCGTCATTGTGAACGAAAATGACGTGCTGGTGTTCGATACCTTTACCCGGCCTTCTACCGCACGTACGGTGCTTGCGGAGATTCGCAAAATCACGGACAAGCCGGTCCACTATCTTGTGAATTCGCACCACCACCCCGATCACTGGTCCGGCAACGAGGTCTATGCTGAAGCCTTCCCCAACCTCGAGATCATCGCGACCGAGGACTCGCGGCAATTCATGCTGAACATCGCAAATGCATGGCCGCCGGTGTTCGCGAATAAACTCCGCAAGGATCAGGCCGATCTCGACAGAGAGGTAAGCACCGGCAAGAATTCTGACGGAACTGTGCTGACGGCTGAGCAGCGCCGCAAAGATGAAGACGACGTGCGCCTCGAACGGGAGTTTGTCGCCGAAGCCATGACGGTGAAGCGCACTTACCCCACACTCACGTACAGCGACAAGCTCACCCTCCGCCACGGCGGGCGTGAGTTTCGCTTTATGAGCATGGTCGGGGACGCGGACGGCACCACCGTCCTGTATCTTCCCCAAGAAAAAGTACTGATAACCGGAGACGTGATTTCCTATCCAATACCATATGTCTCTCGGCCCAGCGAGCACGCCAAGAGTCTGAGGACGCTCGCCCGGTTCGATGCCGATGTGATCATTCCCGGCCACGGCCCGGCATGGCACGACAAGGACTTCCTGAACCTGGAGGCGGAACTACTTGAGTCTGTGGTCAGTCAGGTGGGTCAGGCGGTGCAAAAGGGCATGGTGACGGTGCAGGAAATGCAGAAGGTGGTCAATGTGGAGCCGCTTCGGCTGAAGTTCACCCATGATGACCCAGAGTTGAACGCAAAGTTTCAAAGATATATCAATAACATGGTCGGGAATGCATCTCGCGAGGCTCGGAATGGAAGAGAGTTCGAGCAGTGATGCTTTCCTTTACCCGGAGGCAATTTCGGGAATCTCCTGCGCTCCACAAAAATTCCATCCAGACCTGGAGTAGCTCCTGGTACACCGTTCGGGCGGCTCTTAAAGGTCGTTATCAGCTAAGAATCGGCCGTACTCGTTGGTTTCCAGCCAATGATAGAGATGGACCTGATAGAGGTAGGAAGCCAGTGCCTCCTCGCCCAGTTCGTGAGTCTCGGTACAGAGAAAGGGCACGTTGGACCCTGCCAGCAGAGCGATCAGCGACTGGAAAATACGATTGGGATTGGCTCCTGAATGAGCGTACGGCGATTTCACCTGACTTAGTGTGGCGGTGATCACGAGCAGCCGCGGCATATCACTGAGGGAGATGTCATCTCCCTCAGTGGCCTAAAGGTTCTGTGGGATGCACCCGAAGAGGGGAAAAGGTGAGATCAGGGAACATTGAAACACCAGTTCCGGCGACTGCGATCCCGGACCTGGCGAGAGGCGGTGCCCTAACGGGCATGATTCTTCTTTACCACCGCGGCTGCCTGAACTCGTTCTTGAAGCCCGCCGCAAGAAATCGGCCGGGTTTTGGGGTAAACGGGTTTTTGTAGCTAACTCCTTGTTTTTCTTTGTATAGGCTATTGTCTGTCGGTAGGTACAAAACCCATACTTCGCGCTCACAGCGATTTTGCATCTAACTGCTGGCATTTCTATGGGATAGGCCATGTCTAACCATTCGGTACCAAGACCATTCTTTGAGGAGAATGGCTATTGATAGCTAAGTTATTTAGTTTCTATATGATAGCTAAAGTCCATCCATTGTCCGTTCTTGAGAATGGTGAAAGCGTCCCTTCTTCAGCACCAGTTGGGCGTGGTTTTAGCGAACACAAAGCAAATAACGTATGTCACAGAGCAGGTGCAGGAGGCGTGGGATGATCGGGGCGTTGAAACAACCAGAGGCAGCGACCAGGGCGGGAGACGTGGCGCGTGGCTACGGCTCCGTTTCGGTCCTCTGTTTTGAAAGGAAGCGCTGAAGGTACTTCGAACCCTCTTTCTTGGTACGCAGCCACACCTCCCGTCGTCACCAATGTAGTGGCGCAACCTTGTGAGCGAGTATAACCTGAGGGGGGTCGTTCCCCCCATCGGGCCGATTTTACAACTTGCCAGGCGACTTGTTGGCTTCGTTTTGCAGATTTCTTCACTCCAGCCGGACACGGCCCCCCAGCTGCTAAGTGTTGATTAATATAATATTGTAGTTTATATTCCTCATATGCGATACCTGTCCAGAAAACTGGGAAGCGTGCTTCAGGATGCAGCGCGCCACTTCCCAGCAGTCGTCGTAACCGGGCCGCGCCGGGCCGGAAAAACGACTCTCTTGCGCCATTTGTTTCCCAACGCCAATTATGTTCTGCTGGAGGACCCCGACATCCAAGCACGGGTGCGCAGTGATCCACGCGCCTTTCTCGAGGAGCTGAAACCCCCGATTGTGTTCGACGAGATTCAGAATACCCCGGAACTGCTCGCTTACGTCCGCACGCTCATCGACCAGGTGCCCCGCCGCATGGGCCAGTGGCTGTTCACCGGTTCGCAGGAAGCTCCGCTCATGCGGGGCATCAGCGAATCCATGGCGGGCCGCGCCGCGATCCTCCAGCTCTTGCCGTTTAGCGTCGCAGAAACTGACAAGGTCACTCTCCTACATGGAGGCTTCCCCGAAGTGCTCGCGCGTCCCAAAGCCCGCAGCCTCTGGTTCGCTTCCTACTTGCAAACCTATCTCGAACGGGATGTCCGGGCGATCACGAATGTACGCGACCTGGTGACCTTTCGTCGTTTTCTAGCTCTGCTGGCCAGTCGTCACGGCCAGGTTCTCAATAAGACCGATCTCGCGGCGCCGCTCGGGGTTTCCGTTCCGACGATTGGCGAGTGGCTGCACATCCTGGAAGTGACCGGTCAAATCATTATCGTGCCACCCTATTTCGAAAACTTCGGAAAACGGCTGATCAAGTCGCCGAAGACTTACTGGGGAGACTCCGGGCTCGCCTGCCACCTCTTGGGCATTACATCTGCAGCGGAGCTTGAGCGTTCCCCATTTCTGGGGGCCCTGTTCGAGGGCTTCGTTGCGTCGGAAATCCTCAAGAGCCAGACCAACCTCGGAATGCGAAAAGAACTCTACTACTTCCGCGACCAGCAGGGGTTGGAGGTGGACTTCCTGCTGCCCAGGCGGAATGCAGAGCTGTGGTTGATCGAGTGCAAGGCGAGCAAAACTGTTCGGCCGGCCATGGTTGCTCCGCTGCTCTCGCTGCAGCGTTCTTTGCGGAATCGGTCCAACCGGTTGCTGGTCGTCCACCGAAAATCAAGCTCGCCATGGTCGACAGCGGCGCTCGCTCCCGGTGTGGAGGCTCTGGATGTGGAGCGCTTCGTCACGAAACTCGACACCTGATGAGTGACATGCACCTTATCGAGTTCTTTCAGGTTCAGGAAGAGGATGTATCGGTTCCCCTTTGCGGCGCTGCTGCAGGCGCTCGAGTCCGTCGGTCGCGGCTTGCGCCGCAACGCTGAGTAGCGATGAGTCTGCCCAATACGTCCCGGTTGGCAGGATCGCCCGAAGGGCAGCCGCCCCGCTGGTGCCCTTCTGTGATTTGGTTGTCAAGGAACCGCAGAGACAATGATTTTGCGGGTGACGAGCGTTGGTTGCGCCATGTCACCCATTTCAATGTCCAGCCCCAGAGGGCCCTCGGTGGCCGGCACTGATCCCGAGTAAATTCTCATTCAAGGATCACCGAGATCCGCGACCCAGGCAGGATTTCTCGCGGTGCGGCAGCCAGTTGCACTCCACTACGCTGGTAACGGAAGTGTTCTCTCTGAGAACGCAGCCCTTATTGGCTTCGTTTCGCAAAATCGCCTGCATCCCCCGTTACCTGCACATTGATAGGAGCGGGAATGTCCTCGCCATTTCTCTGTTTCTGCAATCGCTCCAGTTTTTGGAGTAAGTGTTCGGAATCGTCAAGCGAAATTGTCCGGAGCGAAGCGGAGGCAGGTTCTGCGGGGATTGGGGGTGCAGGGGAAAAGGGGCGGCAGCCCCTTTTCCCCTGCTTCCTCGCTGTAGAAGAAGGGATTCATGGGGGGCGCTCCCAAACATAAGCGCTAACTTGAGCTGTTTGGGCTTGAAGTGGCATGCCAACTTCCGAGAACGCCGTTTCTGGCGCCCGAAGTCTGGTTTCGCGCTCAAGTGCAGCGTTATTGGTAAACGCAGCCGCAGTTATTACTAGTCAGCGTTCAGTCCGGCCAAGCAGTGTTGTAGACCTGTATTTGTCCCGCCTTGACCCGCGTTTGGGTACCGCCTAACATGTTCTGCGAATCCTGAACGCACTCGGTCACAATTGGCTAACGACTGATGACGTTTTCCATCGCAAAGTTGTTGTCCCACTCCGACGTCGCGCGCACTTTTTTTTTAAGGCAGGGCGTGTTGTTCGTGGTTGCGGTCGCGTTGTTCGCGGTTCTTTGGGTCACGAATGTGCGCGGTCCAGGCACGGGCTTCGTTCCTGTACTCCTCTACACTCTCATCATCGGGAATTTGACGACACCGATTATGAACCATCTCGCCCCATTTTCCTCGCGCCTCCGCTTTCCCTTGGACTGGATCGCGTACCTGACATTGTTGTTCTTCACGGCGGTTGCCATCGTATCGCTGACACTGACGATCGTGATGGTTTTGTATGGAGCTCCCTTTAACTCGTTTTTCGCGCAGCTGTGGAGCACCGGTAAACTTGTAGTTGTCGTTATTTTGATCGTGGGGAGCGTCCGCCATTTGCATGAGGAATCGCGAGTGCGGCTTGAGGGCAAGAATCTCGAACTTCAACGCACCGTCGAGATTGGAAATACGCGATCGCAGCAGCAAGACCAAGAGCTGGACAAAGCGCGAGAGATTCAGGAAGGACTCTTACCCAAAAAGATTCCCCAGGTTAGTGGGCTGGAAGTGGCAGGGACGTGGCTGCCTGCCCGCGTCGTTGGTGGAGACTATTTTGATGTACTGAAGTTCAGCGAGAGCAAGATGGGGGTCTGCATCGGAGATGTGGTCGGCAAGGGGATGAGCGCTGCGTTGTTGATGGCCAACCTGCAGGCCAGCTTTCGAGCCTTCGCTTCCGAAGCGGTCTCACCCGGCACTCTCGTGAGTAAATTAAACGAAGTGATATCCAATAACATTGCAGCCGATAAGTTCGTTACGTTCGGTTACTGCCTGATCGATACGACGGATAACAGGCTGACCTATGCCAGCGCCGGTCACTGTCCGCCAATTCTGTTCCACAAATCGGGTGAGGCATTTCCATTGAAGGAAGGAGGAACGCCGCTGGGAATATTTCCTGACCGGAAGTACGAAGACGCAGGACTTCAGCTGGAATCCGGCGACCGCCTGGTGCTTTATACTGACGGTCTAACTGAAGCGATGAATTCGGATGAACAGGAATTTGGAGAGCGAAGATTGATTGAGCTAGGCAGTCGCAACATTGCATTAAGCGCCTCCGAAATGCTTGCCGCAATTAAGAAAGAGGTGGTCAGCTTCTGCAACGGGAGTTTTCAGGATGATTTCACACTGGTCGTCATCGCAGTGAAATCATAGGTCTGGGTCACCTTTCGCAGCTAACCCGATGAACATTTGCTGCAATCTGCAAATGGAGCTCCGTTCGGGGGAATGTCGCGGCCTTGGCACCCACTTCAAGATCGCAGCGCCCTCAGTCTCGACTCGCGTTCTTCCGGCGCAACGTTGGAATCGCGCCCGCGCCTCGCGAGGAACGGCAAAGACGCTCAGAGCGTCGACTACGGCCGCCTCACCGCGCTCCTGATCGAGGCGACGAAAGAACAGCAGGCGCTGATTCACAAACAACAGGAGCAGAGGAAAGCGCAGCAGAAACAGATGATGGCTCAGCAGACACTGTTGATCCGGCCTTACCTAGTACTCGTCGTCGTGACTTGGTTCGAATGCCAGTTCGACGTCGCAGATGCGCCTCTCGCCAGATGACCGAGGCTAGCAGGCTGAACAGTGACGACATCAGGCCCTTTGGTCTTGCCTGCGATGATAGCTTTATTCGGGATGGTTTCGTAGGCATAGCCGGTGAGAGTGGCACGGAATATCGGGTGGGTAATTTTGACGTTGAGTCGGGCCCAACCATAGTGGACCTCGTTGTTGAATTGAAACTTAAAGCCGAGATAGCGATTCCTGACACCCTTCCCGTTGTTCCACCACTGGCCTGACAAACTACTACGTACTCCCCGTTTATCATATACCATGACGCTGTCGTTGCCAGGAAAGCGTGCCTTCGATCCGATACGGAATCCCGCACGCAGGGCAGAGGCGCTCGAGTTGGTGCCCACGACCTGGCCTTGGGACGTCGCTCCATTAACGAGCAAGGATGCAGAGCCTCCAGTGCTCCCATTCGTCCGACCCCATGTAGAAGTGCTCATCCATATGGCGAAGTCTTTGTATCCATCGTTATTGAGATCCAGGGGATTCGAGAAATGATTTCTTAGCACAACATGGGCGGGGGTGTAAATAATCTTCGCCTCGGCAGGCTGTGCCGAGGCAAGCACTCCCACGCCCGCCGCACTCGCTGCGGCAATGTAGGCCGCCAGATCCTTCTCCAAGGTTCTTTTGAGGCGAGCGGTGGCTCGGCTTCGGGTTGAAGTTTCCAGTTGCTTGCTCGATGTCGTCATATTCATCCTCAGCTTCTGTGTATTTGGGAGAGCCCACGTTAGTTTGGCGAATACTACTCCCGTTCTGTTGGGTGCACAAGAGGGGTAAATGACCCGGTTTTCCACAGCGTTGACATCGCCTGAGGACTACAATGGCCGGGCATTCAACCACGAGGGCGGTCATGACAAACTCAGTGCAACATCGGGGCTGGATTTCGAGGGCACGTCTTGGGACGGCAAGTGCCGCGCTAGCGTTAGTAGCCACTGTTGGTTTAGGGGTAGTTGCGACCCAATCGCAGGAGCTGCCAATGTCAATTTTCAAGGTGCTCTACACTTTTTCGGGCAGGGCGGACGGGGCAGATCCCTTCGCCGGTTTGATCCCGGCGACAGAGCTGGACAAAAAGGGCAACGTCTATGGCACCGCTTACTACGGCGGCAAATATGCCTGTGGAACGGTCTTCACAGTTGACCCTACTACCCGCAAGGAAAATCCGCTGTATACGTTTGGCAGCATCCCAATGGACGGGTGCAATCCCTTCGGACTTTTGGCCCAGGACCCGAAGACCTTTTTCGGCACCACCCTGAATGGCGGCACTGGGGGCTTCGGAACGCTGTGGAAGCTGACCAAGAGAGTCCCCCGCCTCTATGATAGGGTTTACAGTTTCAGGGGGGGAAGTGACGGGGCAAAGCCCCTAGCAGGCTTGCTCGAAGTTCTGCTAGGCGGCACCGACTTCTATTTTGGCACAACTGAGGAAGGTGGCGACCTCAGTTGCGGCGCTCCGTCCGGCTGTGGAGTAGTATTCCAGGATACTGTGTTCTCCCAGCACCACATACACAAGGTGCTGCACAGGTTCACCGGATCGGGCGGGGACGGTGCATATCCCTACGCAGGCGTGATTATGGACAGCAGCAACAACCTCTATGGCACCACTCTTGCCGGAGGCAATGCCTATGGAACCGTGTTCGAGTTGACGGAGAGCAGCGGCTGGAGGGTGGAGAAGGTGCTGTATAGCTTCACTGGCGGGACGGACGGGGGGGATCCCACCGGAGGGTTGCTCCTGGACGCCGCGGGGAACCTTTACGGCACCACCAATTTTGGTGGCTCCTTTGGTCTCGGCACGGTGTTTGAGTTGACTTCGTCGGGCGAGACCGTGCTACACAGCTTCGCGGGCGGACCATCAGACGGTGCAGCTCCCTACGCAGGTGTGATTATGGACAACAGAGGGAACCTCTATGGCACTACCCTTGAGGGGGGCTCATCTAGCAATTGCTCAAACGGTTGTGGAACGGTGTTCGAGCTGACCCCAAACGGGCGAGGGGCTTGGACGGAGACCGTGCTGTATAGCTTCACTGGCGGGGCGGACGGGGTAGAGCCCTACGGAGGGTTGCTCCTGGACGCCGCGGGAAATCTCTATGGCACCGCCGTAGGGGGCGGTTCCGGCTTCGGAACTGTGTGGAGGCTGACCCCGTAGTTACGGTGGCAGGAGCGCAGTAGCAGCGTAGGGCGGGCCTCGCCCGCACATCCGCCCTGGGAGCTGACCCCTTTTTGCGAGGAAGGGATGCCGAAGGCTGACGCTTCGTCTCGTAGCCAAACTACCTCGGGGCCTGGGACGGGATCAGTGAAGATCAGGCGCTATTCTTTGAAGTGACAGGGAAGAGAAGGGACAGTCGCTGCTTCACGTCCTTGCTCCCGCGGAATGGGCAGACGACACCACCCACTTCGTAATCGTGAAGACTCAACTGTTTTGTGAAGGGCCTCAGGCAATCACGGCAATGGAAAAGGTATGACGGCACAGTCCACTCTCCCAGAGGCCCCAATTGTAGGTTCTGGCGACGAATCTCACCACACCCTGCGAGGAGGTGCTCACTCAGCGGTCTCCACTTCTCCCTGCTGGTCCAGATACGCAAGGATTTGCTTCAATCTCAGCCGTCTCCTCTATCGTAGCGGGGCTCTGAGCTAAGCCTTTGGGTGGTCGTTCCTGCGCTCCTCTGTAGACGGTCCATCAATCGCTTAAGGCTTGCGAAACGACAAGCAATACAACCTGCCATCGCCGATCTAAGGCAAAGCTGATGTGCTTATCGATGAGCCGTAGCAGATGGTTTTCAGGAACCTGGTCTTCCAGACGGAAGCAGTAGAACAGCGACTCTGAGCGAGCGTGGTGTCCCATCATGAGCAGCAGGCCTCCGAGCATGGCGATGAACAGCAGCATCAAGAACTCTCGCCTGCTTATAACCGGAACCCTGCTTCACCACAAGCATCAACTCAGGGACTTTTTCAACATCAGGTACGCCTGGTAACAACAGTTACCGCGCAACCACAGTCGGCGTGATACAAAAGAAATGCCGCCCAGACATCGAGCGGCAATTCTGTGCGGGTTGACTCACTACGTTTACTTCGCCGCCACCACAGTAAGTTGAGAAGCCGCGACTTGCGCCTTCACTTTTCGTGTCTCCTGACTCTCGCGAACCTCCAGCTCCAGGGTCTGCATCGCTGAGGCCTGCGCCCGAAGCGGGAATTGCAGGATTAAGCTACCTGCTAAATACGTTGAGCGGTACTGATCCGTTGGAATCGCGCCCGCGCCTCGCGAGGAACGGCAAAGACGCTCAGAGCGTCGATTACGGCCGCCTCACCGCGCTCCTGATCGAGGCGACGAAAGAACAGCGGGCGCTGATTCACAAACAACAGGAGCAGAGGAAAGCGCAGCAGAAACAGATGATGGCTCAGCAGACACTGTTGATCCGGCCTTACCTAGTACTCGTTGTCGTGACTTGGTTCGAATGCCAGTTCGACGTCGCAGATGCGCCTCTCGCCAGATGACCGAGGCTAGCAGGCTGAACAGTGACGACATCAGGCCCTTTGGTCTTGCCTGCGATGATGGGTTTATTCGGGACGGTTTCGTAGGCGTAGCCCGTCAAATAGTAAGTAGGTAAGAGTCCAGGGCGACCAAAGCTACCAATAATGACTCTAGCCCAGCCATAATGCCTTTGGCCTCTGATCTCAAACTGCAGACCAAGGTAGGGGTTCCTATTTTGCGATCCCCATTGTCCTGACGTGTGGTTATTTTGTGATCCCGAATATTTAAAATACATTACCGCGCCGTAGTCGGCGCTGGACTTGTTACTGAAATGCTTGCTGGACTTAATATTAAAATGTACGGGTAAAGCAGAGGCGAATCTGCGACCCTCATTCAGAGTACCCCAAATATAATTCTTTCTGACTGCGGGACGGATTCTTAGGCTGGTGGTGGACAGTGCGGACGTACCTCGATGCAAGACAAAATCCACGATCCTGTCATGGTTAAGGTCAATCCGAAGGTCTTGACCTTGGCCTTGAATTAGCTTGTGAGTCCTCGTGTAAACGATCCTCGCTTCGGCAGGCTGCGCCAAAGCCAACACCCCTACCCCTGCCGCACTCGCTGCGAGAGCATAGGCATTGAGTTGGTGATGGACTGACTCAGAGAGGCGGGTCGGCTTCCTAGAAGCTCGCTTCATGGTTTTCTCCGAACAGACGAGCCGTTATGATCCCATGTGGGACGACCCGTGTCAAGAAGGCAGACATACAGGTAGTGGGCTACTTATGAAAGTAGCCCACTACCGACATACATGGTACTGTCCTAACACTGTGTTCCTGATCTGACTGAGCGCGAAGGCTTGCTTCTATTTGGCGGACGGGAAAATATCGGGAACGATAATCTTCTCTAGATTCTTTGGTAGTGCCAGAGGGCCGTTAATATCTTCAATGGCCTTAATGTTGGCCTGCAGGAAGTCAGCAAGGATTTTAGCTTCACGCCAAGTCATCGTCACCTGAACGCTTTGTCAATAATAAAGTTGGTGTCTGAGACGTCAACAATTTGACCAAGTAGCATTCTGAGGTCGAAGCTGGTAACCTGCCCGCGCTGTGGTGGACCCATGCGAGTGATCGAGAGGCTCACCGCGGCCCAGATCCAAATCCACACGGTCGAGCATTTCAGCCGGCACTCTTCATTGTTCGCCCGTTGTGGCCTCGGCATACAGATTCTTGCGGCATTTTCCTCGCGCTTCCCGCTATTCAAGATAGAGCCGCAATATGGCGGAAACAAAATCAAATGAGGAGAGTGTTATGAAAACCAAAGGTATGAAGTCCCAAGAAGGCATGTTTGCTTACGAAGCCAGCCTGGCTTTCGCCCAAGATTCACAACCCAAAGACGAATCCATCAAGTATGGATTCAAGAAGCGCATCAAGATGTTTTCCATAACTAAGAAATGTCTGACCTGCGCCCTGTTCAGCTTTTTGTTTCTGGCTCTGTGCCGGCCCGCTCACGGCATCGCTGGAGCCCCTGGAACACTGTGCTTTGACAACGACACCCCCAACCACAGCGCTGACCTCTATTATCTGGGTCAAGACGGCAACCTGTGGGCATATCAGAGCGGAGCTCCGGTTCAAGTAACGGGCCTTGCAAACCAAGGGCCGGCTCCGCACTCGACCGGTATCGCCTGCTACGTCAACACGATCTACAACGGCAACGAAGTCTTTTACCTGACAAACGTGGGTGGCAAGTTCCATATTGAGCAGCTCTACGGGTCCACTTTCTACCCGACCGACTTAACTGTTGCCGCCAGCGCCATACCCGTGGCCTCTGGGTCCCCTCTTGTGGGCTACATTGACTCAGTCGCAAAAACGGACAATGTCTTCTTTATTGGGACGGATAACTTTGTCCATGTCCTCACCTGGTCCGCTGGGAAGGCGTGGCAAGAAGACACAGCGCTGGATAACAAGAGCAGGCCAGCCGCCAGTACCTTAAGCGGGCTGTCGGGCCACATCAGGAACGCGACTAATTCAAGTCAGGAGATTTTCTATGTCGGAACCAATGCCCACGTATATGAATTGTGGCGCTGGTCAAGCATTGACGCATGGAACTGGACGGACGTGACCAAGGCTAGTGGATCAAACGCGGTCGCGGAGTCTGGCAGTCCGTTGGCCAGCGGTTACGATACAGTAGGCAACACTGACATGGTGTTCTACCTTTCAGCCAACCAGGACGTGGATGCACTGCTGTTCTCGACTAGTGGAACGTGGAGCGGAATCGACCTGACCGCGGATACCGGGGGCGCAAAAGCCGCTTCCAATAGTGCGCTTAACGCCACCATGCAGCAACAGGATGGAGGGACCCACAGCGTCTACTTCGAGGGCACCAACCAAATTGTGAGGTCATTCTATGGTGTTTCGCAGTGGCCGGATACGTGGATAGTCGGGCATATCGACTCCTTCCAAACCTACGTTAAGGGAACTCCTCAGGCCATTGAGCCAGCCTATGGTAATGGAGAGGACTACGCATACGTCTTCGGCCCTAACTCCTCTGGTACTTGCGATCTTTATTTTGTGAATAGTGCCGGGGATACGGACATAACCGCGTACTGGGGTGGAACGGCTCCACTGTGCCCTTAGCCCTGAAGGGGTTCTGAAGAACGCGGTGGCAAAATCAGCCTTGACTGCCCGCAGGGGGCGAAGCGCAAACCAACGCTTCAGCTCCTGCGTTTTTTGCAAAATCCAGCCTTTCTACCTACTTTCAACCTACCTGGCCAAAAGGTAGGTTAAGTAGGTTTTTTTGCCCTGCTGGCCTGCTTCGGTCTGCTCGGAATTGAGGTCTGGGCAGGCATCCACAACTCAAACTGCAGCTTCGACAGCAGTCGTTCAAACCAGCGAGCGTGCCCACTCGCTTCCATTCCCACGCGCACCGTAGATCCCTGAGCTCCGAGTTCGCAGTAAAACTTCTCGGCTTCCTCACGGTGTTGCAGTGTTGCAGTCGCCGTTCCTGGAACTCCCCAGTGTCCGTATCCACAGCGCGCTGATCCCAGTGTTCCGCCCTACAGACCGCTGGTTCGCGTAGTTTGGTTCCCACAATCAGTGTCGTGACCCACTGTTTGACCGGGGAAATGTGGGGAGCAGCAAGTTGCCTGTCGTAGCCACCGATCCAAGACGCGTCTTTCAATTCACAGACTGTGGCGGATCAGCATCTTCATTGTTCGCCCGTTGTGGCCTGGGCATACAGATTCTTGCGGCATTTTCCTCGCGCTTCCCGCTATTCAAGATAGAGCCGCAATATGCGGACACAAAAACTCAAATCAGAGGAGAATTACAATGAAACTCAAAGCCACACCACTTTTCCTGGGACTCTGCCTGGCTGTTATGGCTGTCGCAGCCAGTCCCGCGTTCGCGCGCTCGACAACCGCGTTCAGCGCTTTCCACGTTGAGAGCCCCATTGGCTCCGACCCTTACACTTGCCTTTCTGAAAACAATGGAGCGGTGGTCAATAACTGCAGCTATGACGTCGACCTGGAATTCGACCTGCCCATCGATACCAAGGGAAGCAAAACCATTACCGTGCAAGATTACTGGACCGGATCCGATCAAGAGAACACCTTTTCGTGCCAGTCGTACGCATATACAGGCACTGAAGGCTACTCAACCGAGGGGACGAAAATCGACTTCACCGGGCCACTCCAATCGAAGACCAGCACCGTCAACGTCTCGACTGGCGGCATGAGCATTCAGTTGATCTGCAGGGGCGTACCGCCGGGCGGAGCCGTTGCCAACTTGAATTGGAAACCGTAAACACAGGCCGAGTATCGGCTGGCGTTCGACTTTCCGACGCCGCCCGCCGACACCGACTTCACTGCCGCAGGGATCAGGGCGCAAACCAGCGCCCTACCCCTGCGGCTTTTTTGCCGGGTGCCCTTGGTCACATACCTTGGATTGAAGTTTGTCGTCAGCGGAAAGGTCTACATTGGTTGGGCGCGCATTGAGAGAGTGTCCGGCACAGGATTTCCGGCGATCATCACCGTCTACGCTTACGAAACGATTCCGAACAAGCCGCTCATCACTGGCAACCCGACGTAATCACCCTCGAACCCGCGAGTCTCGGCCACTTGGCGCGAGGAGCATCTGCGATTCCAGCATGGCGCAGAACGAACTCGGGAGCGGCGAGCCACTAGCGGGCGTTCGCACGGCAGCGGTTGTGGAAAACCGGGTCATCTCCTCTCTTGCTTTAGGAACCAAACCGGAGTAGCATCCGCCAAACTATCGTGGGCCCTTCCAATTTCACAGCGGGTGAGGATGAATATGACATCGAGCAAGCAACTGGGAACTTCAACCCGGAGCCGAGCCACCGGGCGCCTCAAGAAAGCCTTGGAGAAAAATCTGGCGGCCTACATTGCCGCGGCGAGTGCAGCGGGAGTGGGAATGCTGGCATTGGCGCAACCAGCCGAGGCCAAGATTGTCTATACCCCTGCACACACCCTCATCAAGGTCAATGGCGGCCCCGTCGAACTGGATCTCAATCATGATGGGACCAATGATTTCGATTTTCGTAATAGTGCTTCCAGCAGTAATCACACGTTCCGTTTATCATACTTGACAGTGGAGCCCGCGCGATACCAGGATGGAAACCAGATTTTCCAGTCGGCAGGTGATTATGAAGCCGCTCTGCCCAAGGGTGTTAAGGTTGGATCTGATAACCTGTTTTCAAGCAGCTTCGTGTTCGGCATGGCCTGGAGAAAGTGTACTTCCAGTAACTGTCATTCTGCCGGCCCGTGGTTAAAGGTGAAACAAGCTTACCTCGGCTTTAAGTTTGTCATCAGCGGAAACATTCACTACGGTTGGGCAAGAATTAAGATGGGTGGCTTGGGAAGAAACGACACGATAACTGGCTACGCGTACGAAACCATCGCGAACAAGTCGATCGTCACGGGCAAGACTCACGGGCCAGATGTCATTACCGTCGAGCCTGCCACCATCGGTCATCTGGCGCGAGGCGCGGGCGCGATTCCAACGTTGCGCCGGAAGAACGCGAGTCGAGACTGAGGGCGCTGCGATCTCGTTCGCGGTTCACCTCGCGATTGAAAGAGAGAGCTGCGCAGCCAGGCGGACGCGGCGCGAACCCTTCGCATTTGACTTCCCCCGCGAGTTCGCCATAGGATTCCTTTCGAGGCCGGGTTATGGCTCGCAGGCGTTGTTCCCCTCCTTAACGAACCGCCAATCTGTGAAATTATGCGTTTCTTCCCCTCAAGCGGTACACATAATCCGGGAGTGAACATAATTCTGACCGAGAGCCACGGGGCGCATCGAGTTCTCCGCCAAGTTATTACTGAGCTCCAGTTCGGGATAGAGAAGTGATCAACGAAGTTTACTTGCGGTTGGTGGATCTAATTTCACCGTAACGCCGAGTACTCAACTCTGGCTTGCTTCAGGATAGGAATGTCACGATCGGCGTCGTTCCACAGCGCAAGAAAACGTTGGTAAGACTCGCGCGCGGATACATTGTCTCGATTCCTGACCCTTGCACGCGCCAGCTGCAAACGCGTCAGTGTGCCCCAAACGGAGTTCAGAACGATGTATGGGCGGTCTATGATGTTCTGGAATTCGGCGATCGCCTGCTGGATTTGCCCAGCTTGCAGGTACGCCTGCCCCCGCTCATAAACTGGGTACAGATTCCCTAGAGTTGCGCCGCCCATTTCGTAAGGCATCACAACTTTCAAAATCTCAATTGCTTTGCCGGGGTTGCTCCTCTGCAGTTCGATCGCGGCCCGGATTGTCGGGAGGAAGTAGTTCTGTATCATGGTATCCAGCGGGAATTCCCGGTTGAGTCTATCGGCCAGTCTCTGTGCTTTTGCCAGGTCTCCCGCGCGTGCGAAGGCCAACGCCGCCACTACTTCCACGTCTCGACCAGAGCTGAGCACCAATGCCTGCGCTGCTTCATTGCGCGCCTCGGCCATGTTGCCAATTTCGGCCTCACGCAGCGCTTCGAGGGCCCTCCACGCCGCCGCGCCTTCCGAATCGTCCGCGTGTTCGGCCACTTCCACCGCTCGCTCAGAGAGTTCCCGAGCCTTGTGGAAGCGTCCGTAGTATGCTTCGCTGTCGGACTGGATTGAGAGCAGCAGGCCCTCAAGACCTCCCTTGCCAGTGGCCCACGCCGCCTGCTCCTGCATAGCAGGGTCGTCCCGCTGGAGAAAGGCCAGGAAGTAGCGGTTTACGCGCAAAGCTCCGCCGTCCAACCGGCCAGCTCGTGCTTGCTCAAAAGCTCTCTTTGCCTCGCCCGGTCGGTTTAGGTTGACATAGTCGCCCACGAGATTGCCGTAAGCCACGACGTTTTCGGGCCTGAGCCTGATAGATTCCAGCGCCTCACCAATAGCCTTCTCGTATTGACCCATGGTGCTGTAGTTGTGGTTGAGGCCGTTGTGCGGAGCTACGTCCCTGGGATAGGCGAGTGCCCAGTCTGTATAGGTCTGGTTGGCCTTCTCCAGTTGACCGGTGGCCATGCTGAACAAAGACGTTTCGATGTAAAACCTCTCCCTCTGGCTTGCTCGCTGCCGCAATTGGTATGCTTTCTTGAAATTCTGGATAGCTAGAGTAGTGTCTCGGGCATTGTTGTAAGCCATTCCCAAGCAGGCATAGGCCATGGCAAAATTCGGGTCCAACTCTACCGCTCGCTTGCAAGAAGAAATAGACTCGGAACTATCCTTCGCGCGCGCAGTTCTTAGGCCCTGCGTCAAGGCTTGTAGTGCCTCAAGCGAAGAGGTCGTGGCTTCTTCGAGCGGTTTGTCATACTTCTCGACCGAGGCTAGCGATTCACCGAGTTCTCCCCGTAACTTGACCGCGGCATGACCCAGCGCATCCAGCAGTTTCTCTTTGGCCGGGGCCGTGACCTGCTCCTGGGCGAGCGTGTCACCGCTCTGGCAATCCGCCGCCTTTAGCCCGAGCACATACTCGCTGCCCAGGCTGGCAATCGATCCAGCAATGTAGGCCTTACTTCCGGCGCGCTGGCAAATCTCCCGCGCGACATTCTGGGTGAGCGGCGTGTCGGCCGGAAGAGTCATCAGCTTGAGAGTTCCAGAGACCTTGCTGTCGGAAAGTACATTGAGGAAGGGAGACTGGGCCAGCGCGATACTGAGCGCTTGCTTGAGAGTGCCATCAAACACTGCATCACCGGTGGAGTTGGCAAAGTCGGCTAGAACAACGAAGTCTTTTTCAGTGAGTGTTTTCTGCTTCGACGCGCGGGACTGGCTCCAATGCGATAAGATGATCGACAGACCACCGAGCAGTACAAGAAAGACAAGCGTGCCGACGGCTAACTCTCTGTGTCGGCGAACGAACTTGGTTCCCCGATACGTGATGGTGCTGGGCCGGGCATTGATTGGCAGCCCTTCCAAATGCTTGCGTATGTCTTCCGAGAAGTCATGCACCGAAGCGTATCGCCGATGGGGTTCCTTCCTCAGCGCCATCATTACGATCGCATCGAGGTCGCCCAATAAACAGCTATGTATCTGCTTCGGATCCGTGTTTCGCGCACGGCTGACCTCTTCCGGTGTAATCGCAGTGGTCGTACCATCGGCCAAGGTTTGTTCTTCCACCTGTGTGACCACGGTGCTCGGCTTGAGCGGTTCTTCTTCGCAGATCGCTTGCTCAATTTCCGCTGGCGTACGTGTCTTGAGCCGGTAGGGCCGATGTCCCGTCAGCAATTCGTAAAGCAGCACCCCCAGCGAGTAAACGTCGCTGGCAATGGTGATAGGCGCAGCTTTGATTTGTTCCGGGCTGGCGTATTTCGGCGTGAACGCACGAAACACAGTCTGAGTCAGTCCAACCACTCCCGCCAAAACACCACTGTCTAGAATCTTTGCGATGCCGAAATCCAACAACTTCGGCACACCCTCTTCGGTTAGCAGGATGTTGGCGGGCTTGATGTCGCGATGGATGATTTGGCGCTCATGAGCGTATGCCAGAGCTGAGCACACCTGCAAAAAGAGCTCCAGGCGTGCCGGGATTCCCAGTTTGTGGGAATCACAGTACTGGTCCATGGGTTGGCCTTCCACCAACTCCATCACAAAATACGGCACACCCTCTTCCGTGGCTCCGCCATCAAGCAGGCGAGCGATATGGGGATGATCGAGGCCGGCCAGAATCTGCCGCTCATTCTTGAAGCGACCGATGACGGAACCTGAGTCCCGGCCGGCTCGAACCAGCTTGATCGCGACTTGCTTTTGATAGTGCCCATCGGCCCGCACGGCCCGGTAGACCTCGCCCATGCCACCTCTGCCCAGTTGCTCAACGATCCGGTATTGGGAGATCTTCTTGCCGATCATCCGGCATTCATCGGAGGTGGGATCATGCTCGTCGCCTTCGTCCCCAGCCAAAGCAGGGGCCACCATTTCCAGGGCGGATCCCTCGATGAATTTCCCGGTTCGGCTCCCGTAGAAAACCAAAGATTCGACCTCCCGGCGCAGAGCTTCGTCGCCGCCACAGGCGCGGGTCAGGAAAGCGGCTCGCTGGCTTTCCTCGCACTCCAGAGTGGCATGATACAAGCGCTCGACATTCTGCCACCGCTCAGAATCCATCGCGCTGTTCTCCCTCCATTTCTCGCAACAGCCATCCTTTCGCCAGATTCCAGTCCCGCGTCACCGTATCGGTAGAGACCTTTAGCACGGCGGCAGTTTCCTTGACCGAGAGGCCGCCGAAGAACCGCAGTTCGACCACGTTGCTTTTCCGCGAATCCATTTCGCCAAGTTTGCTCAATGCTCCTTCCAGGGCCACAAGGTCCAAAGCAGGATCGGAAGACACCATCAGAGCCTCATCCAGAGTGACCCGGCGTGCGTCTCCGCCACGCTTGAGATAGCTCCGCGAGCGGGCATAATCGGTGAGAATGCGCCGCATCAGCCGTGCACAAATAGCAAAAAAGTGGGCCCGGTCCTGCCAACCTACGCCGTCGAGATCCACCAACCGCAAGTAAACTTCGTTGATCAAAGCCGTGGTTTGAAGGGTGTGGCCGTCCCTTTCCCGGGCCATGTGGCGCTTGGCTGCCTTGCGTAATTCGTCATAGACGAGAGGCGTCAGCCGTTCGAGCGCATGCTCATCCCCTTCTCCCCAGGCGCGGAGAAGTTGGGTGATGTCGCGAGATGGAGATGTGCCCATAGAACTTGCCATCGTTCGAGCTGGGCCCTATTGCGCAACAGAGTATCACAGATTGTTTGCGGCATTTTTCCCGCGCTTCCCGCTATTCAAGATAGAGCCGCTATATATGCGGACACAAAAACTCAAATCAAAGGAGATTACAATGAAACTCGAAGCAACACCACTGTTCGTGGTCGAGCTGTTCATCACGCTAATGCTGGGAGCTTGCATTTCGCTTTCAGCTTACGCGCAACCGAACCAATCCAAGGCGGGCGTAACCGACTCGCAGAAGCCCTCCTCGGAGCAATCAGCAGAGGTACAACCCCAGTTCCAGAATAACCCCATTGCTTACGGATACGTCTTTACGAACGCATCCATCGGCTCCGGCTCGGGCAACTTCACGGTGACTTGGGATGCGACCAACAACTGGTATGCAATCAGCATCCAAGGCCTAACAGGCTGCTGAAAAACTACTTCTAATCCACAGCCTTGTATGGTACGAGAAGGCATGCGCGGAGACGATCAGCAGCAGAATCACATCTTCAGTTATTTGTCGCCGGAAGCGCGGGTGCGGAAGGATCATCCGCTGCGTGCCATCCGGACCATGGTGGACGAAGTACTCGGGCAACTGTCCCGACGGTTCGACACGAAGCTGTAGAGCACGGTCTCCACGCCCCTTGGCATCCACCTCTGAAGACCGTTCCGTATCCCTACGTGTGCAATCGTCAAACCCGCTGGGCTGTGCCAAATTGGCTGGACACGCGGGCAACCAGACGCTCCTGTAACTACGGGTGGAGCAACACCCGGACAAGACGTTCATGGATCGAGCGGGGTTTTACCTGTGAAATTGGAAGGGCCCACGCTGGTTTGGCGAGTGCTACACCGGTTTGGTTCCGAAAGCAAGCAGGGTAGATGACGCGGTTTTCCACAACCACTGCCGGGCCGAGAGCTCTAGTGCGCAGCCGCTGCGGGTTCCCTCTTACGCCACGATGAAAGCCCAGACGCTCCTTGGGCCAAGTGGCCGAGACTGGCGTCCTGAAGGGTGACGACATCCGGTCCCTTGGTCTTGCCGGTGATGATGGGCTTGTTGGGGATGGTTTCGTAGGCGTAGCCGGTCAGAGTCTCGATAAAGGGGTACTTGGAGACACTGACACGCGCCCATCCATAGTGCATCTTCCCCGTGATGACGAACTTCAAGCCAAGATAGCGGTTTCGTACGCCCTTGCAACTGTTTGCCCAATAATAAACGCAAGATGTATGAGCGTGGTTTGAAGTGCCAGAGGCCCGTCCCATCACGCCGTAATAAACAAAAGAATTCGATGGGCCAACCTTTACACCCGCCCGCAACGCAAGAGCGACATCCTCCGTCACTATGACTTTACCCACAATGCCAGCAGAGGGATCGTTGTAGGGATCGGTCTCCATTGAAGAAAGAAAGTAAGGGTCGTTGGTGGTGGAAGGGAAGTATCCATGGCCGATAGTGAAATCCTTGACTCCGTCGTGATTAAGGTCGAGGAGGTAGTCGCTGTTACTGCGAGCGCCGAGGACAACGTGGGCGTGGGTGTACACGATCTTCCCCTCGGCGGGTTTTGACAAGGCCAGCAAGCTCACTCCCGCCGCACTCGCAGCCAGCGCATACGAGTTGAGTCTCTGATGCAGTGATTCAGAAAGGTTCGAAGGTGTCCGGGGACGTTGCATAAGTCCTCCTCAGGCGGCACCATTATCGTCCTCCCCGAGCCGGGTGTCAATCGGTGAGCTTAGGACCAAACGCTGTGGAAACGGTAGCCCGATCCTTCCGATTTTGTTGCCTATTCCTCTCGTTATGTGAAAACTTATTGCTGTATCCGGAGTCGAGCGGCGATCTTAAAGCAAGGGACAAAGGAAACCTTACACTGAGAAACTCCAGCAAAACCGCCACTCCGCTATCAAACCGAGCCAGTGAACTGCGCTCGGAGTTGGCTCACAAAATTACCTTCTTCATGGGCTCTGAAGAGAATCGGGCAACGGACATTCCTAGCCTGACGCTCCACCGGCGGATCGCTCCGACCGCTCCTTGCTCGATGACCTACGAGCCGGGCGTGACTGTGATCGCCCAAGGCCGAAAGCGGGTAGATCTCGGAGGAACCACTTTCATGTATGGTGAGGGGCAATACCTACTGACATCAGTCGATTTACCAATCGTCAGCCAAATCGTCGAGGCCAGTGAAGAAACACCCTGTCTCGCGATGTCTCTGAAACTCGAAATGCCCGTGATTCGTGAACTTCTCAGCCGGGAAGAAATGCAGGTGGCTGAGTCTCCCTCCGACAATCCCGCCATGGCGACCGGGTGAAGCCACGGTGGAATTCCTCAGTGCATGTTGCCGACTCATGGACCTGCTGAATACCCCGCAGGACATTCCCTTTCTGAGTGGACTGATTCAACGCGAGATCATTTGCCGAATCCTCCGGGGACCTGAAGGGGCGCGCCTTCAAGCGATTGCTACGCTGGGAGATCAGAGCCACAAGACGGCAAAAAGCAATTGCGTAGGTAGGATGGCAGGATCGCAGTAGCAGCGTCGCGCGGACCTTCCATTCGGATTCGTGCTTGATGCCGAACGATGATAAGATAGACATGGTGTCCATGTGTCTTTAGCATGATGGATCTGGCCACGGGCGACTGGCCTCAAGGGGTCGCAGTCGGCGCATTTCAGCTTGATTCTGCCGATTGTAAGAAGAAACGCGGTAGTACAATAAGTCACTCAGAAACCGCACCTGGCGAGGCAATACGTGGCCTTGAATCCCTCGGCCGTATTGCCGTCGTTATCGTGGTACACGCCCACGATTAGCTTGTGGTCGTTGATTCCGTCGGCGTAGGTGCCGTTGGTTCCTTCGGGATCGTCGAATTTGTAGTACTTTCCACCGGTGCGCAGCGCACCATGATCCAGACCGCTGGAATCCGTCCAGGAATAAACCACATCCCCGTTGGAATCGATGCCGTGCGCATAACTGCCCGCCGCGCTGGGTACGTCAATCGTCTTGTAGTGCTTTCCGTTGTAGAGGGACGATTCGGTATTACCCGCCGAATCGATCCATTGCACGGTGATCAATCCCTTTTTGTTTATCCCGTACGCCAACGTGTAGGACGCGCCGGGCACATCCAGCGTTTTATAGATTTTTCCGTTCCAGACAAAACCGTGTGTTACTCCGGCAGAATCTTGATAATCCCCCACAACAATTCCCCTATCGTTGATGCCATTCGCTTCTGAAGCAACCGCGCCACCCGGTCCTATGTCGCTAAACGTTCCATTCCGATAGATGAACGCCTGATAGGCGTTGCTGGAATTTTCATAGGTACCGACGACCACGTTCCTCGAGTTGATGGCGTAGCAGAGGGTGCCAGAGCCGCTGGGATCATCCAGCTTGGTCAGCTTCTTGCCCGCCACCTTCATGCCGTGGGCGACACCTCCTGAGTCAATGTACCACCCAACCATCACCCCGGCGTTATTGACTCCGTACACGCGCGTGTCCAGCGCGTTCTTGATTTGCACGGTTGTAAACTTCAGGGTCAGCTTCGGCGCATCGGTCGCCAGCGAAACCTCCGCGAACGACAAGATCGCAGTGGATCGCAATGCCCTTCACGCCCAAGAAAAATGCCAAGGTCGAACAGATCGATGTTGCGTTCATGGCGTGATGCTCGCGTGCGATTTCCGACAACGTTAGAGCTGGCGACTTGGAATGGTCAAAACACAGCCCCCACCCAGGTCACCCCCCCGGCCGGGGGTTGCGAGAAAACGAAAGGAGGGACGAGGGGAAGGGCAGGTGGCATGAGGCAGATGCGTGAGGCGAGGTTAGGTCATGCCGTAAAGATTCCCGGCACCGTCCAGAATCACTTCCCCAATGCGGTCCTAAACGAACGTTTCTGCCCGGCACGCGCCTTATGTGGTACTGGACATGCTGTCGTTCGATACACTCGGGGGCCTTGGCTAAACGTGTCGCACCGCTATCTCGGGCTGAAATTCATCATTAAGGGAAAGGTCCACTACGGCTGGGCCAGGCTCAATGTCCAGAGTGGGGTTGCCACGCTCACTGGTTACAGCTACGAAACCATCCCGAACAAGCCGATCATCGCAGGCAAACCCAAGGGACCGGATGTAATCACCCTTGAACCCGCCAGTCTCGGTCACCTAGCGCGAGGAGCGTCCGGGCTATCGGCTTGGCGCACAACAAACTCGGTCGCGGCGAGCCACTAGCGCGCGTTCGCACGGCAGCGGTTGTGGGAAACCGGGTCATCTACCCTGCTTGCTTTCGGAACCAAACCGGAGTAGCATTCGCCAAACCAGCGTGGGCCATTCCAACTTCACAGAAGGTGAGGATGAATATGATGACATCAAAGGTGCAACTTGGAAGTTCTACCCGGAGCCGAGCCACTGCTCGCCTCAACAAGAACCTAGATAAGAATCTGGTGGCCTACATTGCCGCGGCGAGTGCAGCGGGAGTCAGTACCTTAGCACTGGCTCAACCTGCCGAGGCGAAGATTATTTACACTCCCGCCCATGTTGTGCTAAGAAATTTCTCCTGGAATCCCCTGGATCTCAATCACGATGGATACAAAGACTTCGCTATATGGATGAGCAGCCAGACATGGACGACTGGAAGCTCTGGATCCTTGCTCGTTAAGGGAGCGACGTCCCAAGGCCAGGTCGTGGGCACCAACTCGAGTGCCTCTGCCCTGCGTGCAGGATTTCGTATCGGATCGAAGGCACGCTTTCCTGGCAACGACAGCGTCATGGTATATGATAAGCGGGGGCAACATAGCAGCCGATCAGGCCAGTGGTGGAACAACCGGAAGGGTGTCAGGAATCGCTATCTCGGCTTTAAGTTTCAATTCAACAACGAAGTCCACTATGGTTGGGCCCGACTCAACGTCAAAATTATCCACCCGGTATTCCGTGCCACTCTCACCGGCTATGCCTACGAAACCATCCCGAATAAAGCTATCATCGCAGGCAAGACCAAAGGGCCTGATGTCATCACCCTTGAACCCGCCAGTCTTGGTCACTTGGCGCGAGGAGCATCTGGGCTTTCGGCTTTGCGCAGAACAAACTCGGTTGCGGCTAGCCACTAGATGTATAGGGAAAACAAGAATCATTTTCTGGTGGGCCAACAAAATGCATCCACCTAACACTTGGTCTCAGACATGACCCGTGAAATTGCGGCAGCAAAAAAGGGAGAGTGGGAATCGTTGGATAGCTCAACAGATGGAGGCAAACGCGGTTGAGTCATAAAAGTCCACGGAGAGTGGACAGGTCCCAGCCGTGAGCGAACTTATGCGAAGGCCAAACTGGGCAGCAAGGGTTTTGCCCGTCGAACCCACTTCATCAGTTGACCGTTGCGATCGAGTAGCGGATCTACGCCAAAATACTGGCGAAGCGAGTTTCGCCAGCTCAACCTTCGCGGGCGAGGTTGCCTTTCCTGCCCCAACAGGACAAACAACGCAGCCCAGGCCCTATTCTTTGTGCCCGGCGCCAGCAACCCAAAGTAGCGAATGGCGTGGCAATAGCGATCCAGGATCTGGTCTGCCCAGAGGGCAATGAACTCCTCGATCGAGTAACGGGTTGTAACCACCCGCTCCTCCTTCTTGTCCTTCGTCAAAAACTCAACTTCTCGTGCAGTCACACTTACGAAACGACGCTGAGCGATCGGTGGCCGGCGGACGTACCGTGCCACGTACCCTAGGAAATGCCGCTTGCCGGGACGCGCACTGCGGGGTGCATGGATCTTTGCATTCTCAAATTCTCCTTTGCCATTGGTGACGACCAGAGCCTCGTCCCTAGTAAAATGGGAAACCTATACGGCACCACTACCTTCTTTGGTGGTCACGGGGCAGGAACTGTGTGGAAGCTGACCCCGTAGTCACGATGGCAAGGGCGCAGTAGCAACGTAGCGCAGAACTCGCCGGGACGCACATCCGCCGCTTGGACTGACCCCGTTTTTTGCGAGGGAGGGATGCCCACCATGCTATCTCCTCAAACCCAGCCAAAGACCGATTGCAACCAAGATGGCCGCAACTAGGTACCAAAGCCAATCCATTATCGTGGCCCGGTTCATGCCCCAAACTTTACACCCGGACGTTATGTGCGTCACCTGTATCGCTATCTCTGGCAGTTTGACTTTATGTGAAATAACCGCAACCGCAAGGATGACGGGCGCACGATTCTAGGCGTCAAAGTGGCGGAGGGGGGGCCCCCGCTACTCTATTCTCTGGTGTCCATCCCAGGCTCCGAGGCAGTTTGGCTGCGAAGAGAGGTGTCAGCCTTGAGCATCCGAGAGATTGCAAGAATTATGGTTCGCCACGGGGCATCTCCGGGATGGAAGCTGGGCCGTCTTCAAGCTTCTGCTTTTCGTCAAGGACGCGCCAGATCTCTTCCGTGAGTTTGTTCTGTTTGTCCCGGTCGGTTTCGCGGGCGGCCTGTGCGCAGAGTTGTTCTAGGAGCTTAGTCAGTTCAGCAAGATCACGTCCCATAAGCGCATCCCTCTCGAAATGCGATGATTCGACGTGCCGCTAACGTCCGAGTTGTTTTGTTGGACACATCATACGCCTCGGGCAATCATGGCGTGCTCCCCGCGTGAGTTGGAGTATGATCTGTGGTGTCCGGCACGAGCAGGCCGCTGTTAGCAGTCCGATTCGCCTCCAGTGTACGGCGGCCTGCTTGCACCACTGCCGAACACCCCCTGCAAATAGCAGGAACCGTTATGCCTCGCTGGGAGTAGAATACTGGCTGGTTAAAGGATCTCCTCCGAAGAATCTCCAGCCCGCATCGAGCGGGCATTTTTACGGGTGGTTTCTCATGGCTCACAGGCGGGGCAATCCAGGCTGGGCGAGCGGGCGACCTGCCGAACTACTCCTCTGTTGGTCAACCGAGTTCGAGGACGAGGTCCGGCGACTTGGATTGGATGAAGGGAACTGCGCGGACTCGGACCAGCTTAGGCAGTGGTGTGAGCGCAACAAGAATCGCGTATATATCCCTGAGTCGCTGTTGAAGCATTGGAGAATCCGCGTAAATCCGAATGTCACCTAACGCATGAAACGCCCACCTGCGGGAGTGCCCTCCCCCGAACCCAGCCACAGGCAGGCATTTTGCGACTCCTTTAATGCGGGCCATGATACGCCAAACGGCAGTGACCTGAGAAAATCTTCGCCACTGTGACGGGGATCACAATCGCGTGGTCGCCTAATCGCGTAGGCTCAGGTGCAACGCCCGATGCCGAAACTTGAAGCCATCGTCACGCTAATGATTGACCGGCGAATCGTGCAGGCGGAGTGCTCCATTTGTCACGATGTCATCCTTGCAAGCGGTAGGACCGGTTCGATTGAAGACCAAGAAGCCGAACTGCGCGACGCGATCAATCGACATGCGAGGCTACGGCATTCTGAGGCTTCAGAACAGGGGGGCTAGCGATTGAGCGTGCGGGGATCGTCCCCGAGGTGTACAAGCTCTGTATATCGCCTGTATAGATTCGGATTTTCAAATCCTTCGTCCGGGTCACGAGGCCCATGTATAAACCCACCCCCCCCTTGACGGAAGCTTAAACCTCGGCAGGAAAAATGAAGGCTGCCCGAAAAATTCGCCGACCAAAAAATGAAACCGGCAGTTCGCTATTGCCGGGTACCCGGTTTTCGCCGCCTCGCGACCGGGGCCACCCCTTGGCCGCGCGGAAGGTCCAAGTCTTGGACTGCTATCCCGTTCCAGGATCTTCACTGCAGCTTCGCGTATTCCGTCCTGGCGTCTTTCAGGATGAGGATGTCGGGGTCGGCGTCTTTCCACAGCGTGAGGAAATCCTTGTAAGCGGCGAGTGCCCATATGCGGGCAGCATCGGCACCCGCGCCCTTCTTGGTTGGCCCGCAGCACCTGAAAGAGAGAGCGGGGTTTGCCCCGCTCTCGAAGGGAACACACCGAACCTAACGTTTCAACTCGACTTGGATGACCTCGAATGGCTTTTTGCCCTTGCTTTGCGGCAGGTGGGTGAAGGCGTCCATGTGCTGCACCGTTCCGGCTTTCGCGTCGATGTCCTCACTCCGCCCGTCCGGGTATGTGAACTTGGCATGGGCGTCCGTCAGGAACACGGCGATAGACTCGGGATGGGAATGCATCACCGATTTCTCGCCGGGTCCGTACTTGATGCGCACCACTCGGACACGGTCATTTTCAAACTCGACCTTGTAATGCTTAGGATCAACTTTCACCGGGTCATCGGCGGTTGGTTGAGGCACTCTTGCAGTTGCCATATCCCCTCCTTTGATTTAACGAGATGCGCACAAGTCTAGTCCCCGACGTGTTGAAAAGTACACTACCCCGCCAAAGACTCAAACGAACCTTGACTCTGGACTGCACTCAGAAGCTGTAGCCAGGTCGCTCCCCCTGAATTGGTTGTGCCGTACAAATCTCCGTCGGCATCCAAGATCAGCAAGGATCCTGGACCGTATCCGTCCTTGATGTATAGGAAAAACAAAAATCATTTTCTGGTGGGCCAACAAAATGCATCCACCTAACACTTGGTCTCAGACATGACCCGTGAAATTGCGGCAGCAAAAAAGGGAGAGTGGGAATCGTTGGATAGCTCAACAGATGGAGGCAAACGCGGTTGAGTCATAAAAGTCCACGGAGTTCTTCCGCTCTTTCCATCGAATAACAAGCTATTCATATTCTCTCTCTATATATATGGATGGTTTTTCGGGAATTGCGGAAAAGGGGGGCCTATGCCCGTGGAAAAACGGAAAATGTGCGGGGCGAGGTGCCCGGTTCGCCAATGCAGTCATTCAGGAACAAGACTCCGAAAAGCTCACCTACCTGACCCAGCAGCTTTACCGGCCTGAGCCGAAGATGGGGATTCGGACGACCTATTATAAGCGTCCCCAGAGATACAATGGATCGCATGACCAGCACGGAGTTTTTTCGGTGTGACCGCTGTCACGCAGAGTGCCGGGTTGATTCCGAAGCACCGGGGTCGCTTGCTTCCACCGCGCCGCGCACTTCCGCACCAGCAGCGCTGTTCATCCGACATTGCCGAGGTAGCGAGGGCATAGCCGTTCTAGGCAAGCCCATTAAGTTCCAGGAGAAACGAGGCGGGTTATGGGTCGATGTTCAGCCTTGGGTGAGTGCAGCCTAGTTTTGAACCCCGCGAGGTTGGGCCTTAACTTTTTCAGATGAGGAGAGGTGCAGTGTGGAAGATTCAACGGCGGGGGCGCGAGCGGGGGAGGGCGGCTTGTGATAACGATCTTTCAGCTGCCGCAATTGACAAGCCGTCCTTCATCCGGCACCACGGAAGAGGTAGCGTGATACTGCCCCCTCTTCCTCGTACCATTCGACTCTCAGTTGGTGTGTTTTGGAACCTTGCTGTCGAGCAATGAGACCAAGGGCTGGCCAGCTGGCATGGTCTTGACGGCGTTGCCGCGAACGATGTCGCGTGCGCTGAGGTCTTTGCCGTAAAGGCGCTTGTTGGCGTCGTTGTCCTGATGCAGGGTGGCACCTTCCAGCGACACGCCCGCGAATAACCCTTTGGCGCGTCCATAGGTGAGCACGTCGGACCCACCTACCGAACTGGATGCGGCGGTGGCGCCACTGGGACCCGCGGTCGCGGTTGCGTCGCTGCCCAACTTCGTCTTGTCGGCCAGGATCGCGTCCACTCCCTTCGGGTTCATCACCAGCAGCAGGAAATCGGTGGAGGAGCCACCCACCTGCAAGCCGATGCTGGCGCCGCCGATGCTGTACATGGCGGGTGCCGACCACTGGCCGTCGAACTTCTCACCAGCGCGGCAACTCATGGCCCCGCGGCCGCCGCTTCCCCCGACACCGAAGCCAAATTTTTTCACTCCGGGCAGAATGATGACGCAATTGGCCTTGGCCAGCACGCTGGCCGGGACGTCGGACCCGCTGACGATCCCCTCGAAGACGGTAGCGGCGTTCTTGAGGGTCTCTTCGTCTTTCTCCTTGTCAGCTGCCCAGGCCGAGAGGGGCAACGTAATCATGAGCAGACAGGTGAGGAAGCAAGGCAAAATTTTCTTGCCGATGGACTCGAAGGTACTTTGGTATCTGATTTGAGACATTGGAGGGACCTCCTGTTTCATTCTACATCTTCGGTTGATTCCCGACGTGGCGGGTCTCTTCGCCTCAGGGGGTGCTGCGTCTTAACTGGGGAGAACCGCTCTTCGAAGAAGCAACCGATTACCAGTCTAGGTCCGGAATGATCGGCGACGGCGCAAGAAGAACGCTCAACTGACCAGATCGTCCTCCCAAAATGGGACATTGCGGCAAGAAGCCCTGTCAATGCAAAAGGCCACGTTCAAATCGGAGGCATTCGAGATAGTTGACGTAAAATCTGTTAACAGCAGTTACTCGTCAGACCCATCGTCGCTGGGTGTTCTTTGCCCATAGCGCAGACTTTTGCCTCCACTGAGTCATCACGGTGCTGTAGAGTTTTAGCCCTGAGATTCAGGAGACGACGATCCGCGTCACCGGGAAGGGCAAACCCCAAAAAAACCCGCTCAAGCCTATCTAGGCTCAAGCGGGTTACTCGGTTGTTACTTTGGAGCCACCCCTTGTCTCCTTGGAATCCACGTTACTCGCGACCCTACTCCAGGCCGAAGGCGTATACATTGCCGTCGTACCCGCCGACATAAACCACCCCATTCGTCACAGCCGGCGAGGACTGCACCCAGTCGCTGGTCGGGTAGCTCCACAGCACGGCGCCCGTGCTGGCGTCCAGGGCGTAGACGCCGCCGCCAGAGTAAACATCACCAATGCCCACATAAACCACGCCATTCGCCACGGCAGGCGAGGAAAACACTAAGCCGCCCGTTCCCCATCTCCACTGCACGCGCCCGGTGCGCGCCTTCATCGCGAACACGCACTCGCACCCGTCCCCGGCATCATAAACCATCCCATTCGCCACGGCAGGTGAGGCATCCACATCGGGACTCACCCCCCCCCGAGGACCTCCTCCAGAGCAGGGTGCCGGTGCTGGCCTTCAGCGCGACCATGCTGTAGGGGTCGCAGCAACCCGAGGCAACATAAACCACCCCATTCGCTACGGCGGGCGCGGTGTGCACAGAGCTGCCGATCTTGAAGCTCCACAGCAGGGCGCCGGTATTGGCGCTCAGCGCGTACAGGTAGCGGTTATTCGAGCCGACATAAACCACTCCATTCGCGACGGCAGGCGGGGACTCCACCTTGTGGCCGGTGGCATAGCTCCACACAAGGGCGCCGGTATCGGCGTTGAGCGCGTACACGTTGCCGTCCGCCGAGCCAACATACACCACGCCATTCACCACGGCGGGCGAGGAATCCACCGCGCCGCCGGTAGCGTAGCTCCATAGCAGGGCGCCCGTGCTGGCGTTCAAAGCGTACACGTTGAAGTCCTCCGAGCCGACATACACCACGCCATTCACCACGGCGGGCGACGAATACACAACGCCGCCGGTAGCATAGCTCCACAGCAGGCTGAGGTTCCCAACGTTGTTGACGTTCAGCACAGTCTCATACGGGTTCCAGCGCTGCATGTTGGTGCGGTGGAACTCGGTCCAATCGGCGCTGCCCTTGCCCGCTGGCTGCTGTCCCCACGCCACGGACACGAAGCACGCACAGAGAATCCAAACCAAAATACGAATGTTCTTCATGACTAGCTCCCGAACGTGAATTTGTCTGACGGAAATCTGTTCCTAGGGAAATTCGGATCACTCGTCGCAGGAGGGCTGCATTCGCGACTGGCGGAAACCGCTCTTCGAAGACGGGAGACGTACTAATGAGATACCAACGAGCGCGTCCTGTCAGTGACAGAGGTCACATCGCTATGCAGTGACCGCCAAGGGCCAAGGGCGGGCAGCCGCAAAGCCAGCGGTGACTGTTGTAACATCGCCATTTCACTTATTGACCCCCTCCTAACGGTCAAAACGTGAGATCGCCTGATTTCGGAAGTTATCCCTATAAGCCTCAGAGTTCCCCGCCTGACGCGGTTGCGACCGGCAAGGCCGGGGTTTCTTTGGAGGCTCTTCTTGCCTACTGCGTCCCCGTCCCCGTCAGTGGAACCTTTTGCGGGCTATTGGAGGCGTTGTCCTTAATAGTGACGGCGCCGTGTAGTGCGCCGGTCTCATGGGGCGTGAAGATCACGTTAATGGCGCACTTCTCCCCTGGCACCACAGTGGAGGGGCAGTTGTTGGTTTGAGAGAAATTCGCGTTCTTAGTGGCGATGCTGGTGATCTTGAGTATGCCACTACCGGTGTTGGTCAATCTCACGCGCTTGGGCGCGCTTTTCTTGCCAACCCGCAGTTTCCCAAAATTGAGGCGGGTTGGGGAGAGACCAACTGTCGGAGAGCCGGGCGGAATCTGCAGCAGGATGGAAACCGTGTTACTGCCGCCGTTCGCGATCGCCAGGTCCAGCTTGCCGTCGCCGTTGAAGTCGCCCACTGCCACCGACTCGGGCGACCCCCCAGCAGCCATATACGAGCCCGGGGTGAAGTGGCCCGTGCCGTCCCCTAGAAAGACGGAACACGCGCTGGCCTCATTGGCAAAGGCCAGGTCCAGCTTGCCGTCTCCGTTGAAGTCGTCCACGGCCACTGAGACAGGCCAGTGGCCCACAACTGGGGACGAGGCCAGGGTGAAGTGGCCCGTGCCGTCCCCAAGAAGAACGGAAACTGTGAAGCCCTCACCATTGGAGACTGCGAGGTCCAGGATGCCATCCCCGCTGAAATCGCCCACGGCCACCGAATAGGGTGTGTCACCCACCGCCAGAGACGAGACCAAGGTAAAATTACCTGCGCCGTCGCCCAGCAGGATGGAAACCGTACCGGCGGTACGGTTCGCGACGGCCAAATCCAGCTTGCCGTCCCCGTTGAAGTCGCCCACGGCGACCGCGTCGGAATTAACATCCGTAGCCGTAGACGAGGCGAGGGAAAAGTTGCCCGTGCCGTCTCCCAGCAAAACAGAAACTGCGCCCTCGCTCCCATAGCCACTACCCCAGTCGGCGACAGCCAGGTCGAGCTTACCATCCCCGTTGAAGTCACCTACCGCCACGGAGGTGGGCACATTTCCCGCGGCCGGAGACGAAGCCAACGTGAAGTTGCCCGTGCCGTCCCCGAGCAGGATTGAGACCCCGCCGGTTTCATTGGCGACCGCCAGGTCCAGCTTGCCGTCCCCGTTAAAGTCACCTACCGCCACTGACTCGGGTGAATCCCCCGCCGCTGGTGACGACGCAAGGGTGAAGTTGCCGGTGCCATCCCCCAGCAGAACGGAAACCGTGGATGGACAACCATAGCCGCAATAGTTGGCGATCGCCAGATCAAGATTGCCATCCCCGTTGAAGTCGCCCACCGCTACGGACATGGGACGGCTGCCCACCGCCGGAGACGAGGCCAAGGTAAAAGCCACGGAGTTCCCCGCGTCAGCGGTGACCGTAAAGAATGCCAGGTTTGAGGTGCCGCCGCCAGGGGCGGGACTGACAACCGTTATCCAAGCCGTGCTCGCCGAGGCAATGTCGGTGGCCGGAACAATTGCTGTCAACTGGGACCCGTTGACGAACTGGGTCGACAGCGCGCTGCCATTCCAATTCACCGCCGAGTTGGAAACAAAGCCTGTGCCATCGACGGTGAGGGTGAATTGCTGCCCGCCCGGCGCCGTAGCGTCCGGGATAAGAGGCAGACTGATAAGGGGCACGGGATTGCTCTGTGCCAGCGCGATCGTACCGATGAGAATTGCAAACAAGCAGACGAAAGTGGCAGATTTCATGACGCCCTCCAAGGACGTGTTTACCGAGAATTAGGGCCTTCGCCTCAAGGGGTGCTGCGTCCCGGTGGGGACTCTCTTCGGAGAGGCGGGACGTGATAATAGTCCACCTACAAGGGCCGTGTGTCAGTGAAGTGGGTCACATTTTGATGTGCGATGATGGCCAAGAGTCTCAACTGTTGCAACATCGCCATTACGCTCAAAATCCCCACGCCCCGGCGAACAAACAGCGCAAGCTTGCGAGAAGGCCTGATTTCGTCAGGCAATCGTGGAAGTCAGTTTTCCGCCGACCAACGGGGTTGCGGGCCGAGAAAGGTCGGGGCGGTTGGAGGCCGCCCTGGTTTCTCCGAATCACATTACTTTTGACCCTCCTTCAGGTCGAAGGCATAAACCTTGCCGTTGTCCGAGCCGACATACACCACGCCATTCGCCATCAGCTTGTGCATCTTTCCCGGTTCGTGGATCTGCTTCTGCAATTCGCTCCACTGCTGGTGGATCGCCTGTCGCGTCGCACTCACTTTCCCCCCTGCCGCATCCGACACAAAGCGCAGAACTCCATCCGGGGCCGGAGACGCCAGCCACACGACAGGTTGCGCGGCTTCTGGCGATCCCTCCCTCTTCCAGATTGATAATCCAGGTGCTCCCAGAGCTAGCCAGCACAGCGTGGCGGGTTTCTCGGCGGGTATCGTCAGAGATGCGGGGGCCGGTTGTTCGGCATCGTCCGCCCCATGAGTCTTGCCTGCAATAATCGACTTATTCGGAATTGTCTCGTAAGCATAGCCAGTCAAGAGAGCGGTGATTCCCGTTCTTATCTGCGCTCTGACTGTGAGCCACGGGGAGCTGCGCCAGGGCATCACCGGAATCGAGGTGATGCTGGCGGCATCACAGGCGTCTCCGGACCGGGATGCGGGACAGGGAGGACAGAGCGTAGGTGAAGCGGGGGGCGGCGCCCTTCGGCGTCCAGCTTCAGGTGCTCGTCCTTTGCCACGGCCACGCCCTCCAGAGTCGTCTCGACCTTCTGCTCTAGCCCGTTCGGCGGCGCAGTTGCAGGCGCAATCGCCCGAACAGGCCCACGAGGATTTGGACGAAAGGGGCGCACGCCTATTGGAACAAGCCGTCGAAAAGCTTGTGCGGTACGGCCAGAAGGTCGGCGTGACCCCCGAGGAGATGATTTCGTTGCTCGACACAGGAATCAGCATCCCCGACCTGCTGGCATTCTTGGCCTCGAAAAGCTCCGGAGCCGCCTAGCCTAGATCTTGCGCCCGCGTATCTGGCCCGGGAGGGGAGAAGTGGAGACCCGCCAAAGTGAGCGCCTCTTCGCAGGGTGTGGCGGGATTCGTCGGCGGAAGCTACAATTTGGCTCTGTGAGAGGGGGGACTGTGCCGTCATACCTTTTCCATTGCCGTAATTGCCTGATGAAGCCCTTCACGAAACAGTTGAGTCTTCACGATTACGATGTGGGCGGTATCGTGTGCCCATTCTGCGGCGGCAATGACGTGGAGCAGCAACTGTCCCTCCTCTTCCCTGTCACTTCAAAGAAGAGCGCTTGATCTTCACTGAACCGCTTGTCCCGTCTCAGGCCCCGAGGGAGTTTGGGTGCGAGGCGAGGTGTCAGCCTTGGCCTCCCTTCCTTCGCAAAAAAACGGGGTCGGCAACCAGGACGGATGTGCGTCCCAGCGAGTTCTGCGCTACGCTGCTACTGCGCTCTTGCCATCGGGACTACGGGGTCAGCTTCCACACCGTTCCATAGCCGCCAGTACCGCCATTCAAGGTGGTCCCGTACAGATTGCCCTTCCCATCTTGGATCAAGCCACCATCAAGAAATTTCCCGTCGGGCGACCCCGTGAAACTGTGTAACAGGGTTAGCGTCCCCTTCCTATTGACTTCGTACACTATTCCGAAATTGGAAGCACCGCCGGTCGAGGTGTCGCCACAGAGGTTGCCCTTTGCGTCCATGATTACACCTGCGACAGGGTATTCCCCATCCGAGGACCCGCCAGCAAAGTTGTGCAGCACGGTCTCGGTCCCTTTCTTGTTGACCTTCCACACGATCCCTAGGTTAGAGGAACCGCATCCCGCAGTTGTCCCGTACAGATTGCCCTCCTTGTCCATGGCCGGAGTTCCGTAGGGATAGCAACCGTCCGTGGTTCCCGCAGCGAAGCTGTGCAAAACGGTCTCTTTTCCTGCCTTGCTCAGCTTGTACAGCACTCCTTCGCCGGAAGTTCCACCCTGCGAGGTGACCCCGTAAAGGTTGTCTCTGGCGTCCACGTGAAAGCCTGTGTACAAAGGCTCGCCTCCGTCCTTTCCACCGGTGAAGGTGTGTAGTATGGTCTCTTCGCCAGTCTTACTTACTTTAAAGACCACACCCTCGCCGGATACGCCACCGGATTCGGTGGTGCCATAGAGATTACCCGCACTGTCCCTGAACAAAGTACTATAGGGATAAATACCGTCCTTCCCACCGGTAAAGCTGTGTAGGACGGTCTCCTTACCATTCGTGTCGACCTTAAATACCACGCCGTCACCCGAAGTGCCGCCCTGGGCCGTGGTGCCATAGAGATTCCCCGCAGGGTCCCGGACTAAAGTTGCAAAGGGGTAGGCCCCGTCGGCGCCTCCCGTGAAGCTGTACAGCACAGTCTCCGTTCCGCTGGTATCGACCTTGTACACCACGCCCGCGTAGGAAGAGCCGCCGTAGTCGGTAGTCCCATAGAGATTGCCCGTTGCGTCGCGGATCAACCCAGCATAGGGATCTCCGCCGTCGGACGAACCGGTGAAGCTGTAAAGCACCGTCAAGGTCTGTGCCTGCGCCGATTGGGTTGTAATGACTCCAACCCCGAGTATGACCGCTATTGCCGCTACCCAGATTCGATCGCCATTCATCGTTTTATCCTCCGTTGCACGAGAGTCTGTTAACCAGGGGCCGTTAACGCCAATGATCACCATTTAAATTGGCGGTTAGTCCCTTAGCTGCTCCGCTTGTAACGCCTTTTCGCAACGTGCGCGAAAGGACGGGGTACCCGTTTCCCCGATTATTGCAGTGTCAGTTGGAACACAACGCCGCAGCCCTGGCCGTAGTCGCATCCACCGGACATGCCGCCCAGGTAAGTGGTGCCGTAAAAAGTGCCAGACTTATCCAGGGTCATAGCGGCAAATGGGAATCCGCCATCTGCCCCTCCGGTGAAGTCGTGGAGCTTGGCAAAGTTTCCCTTTTTGTCCAGTTTGAAAATGGATCCCCAGTTGTACGTGGAGTACCCCGAAGTCGAACCGTACAGATTGCCTGCCGCGTCCAGAACAGCCCCGGCATAAGGAAGCCCGCCCTCGGCCAGGAGGAAGCTGTGCAGGATGTGCTCCTTCCCGTGCGTGTCGATCTTAAAGACGATACCGCAGCCTTGGTGTTCGGTCGTGCAGTTGGGATCGCCGCCATTGGGCGTGGTGCCATAAAGGTTGCTAGCTTTGTCTATAGCCAACATGCCCAGAGGGAAAGCGCCATCCGGCTGGCCGGTGAAGCTATGCAGCGTGGTGACCTCGCCCGTCTTGGTGATTTTGTACACCGTACCATAGCTGGCAGATCCCCCCGAACTAGTCATGCCGTACATGTTGCCAGCCGTATCCATAACCAAGCCTCCTATCGGCTGACACCCATCACCGCCAACGAAGCTATGCAATATGGTTATTTTCTCGGACTTGCTCATCTTGAACACCGTGCCGCAGTCTCCATAGGGGCCGCTTCCCCCTGCGGCTGTCGTGCCATAGAACGTGCCATCTTTATCCTGGATCAAACCCGTTTGCGGCTCCTCACCGTCATTCGGGCCGCCTGCGAAGCGATGCAGGATGGTCTTCTTGCCGGTGTTGGTCAGCTCGTATACCACTCCCAGACCGATATCCCCCTTAATCCCGCCATACACGGTCGTATCCCAGAGGTTGCCCGCCTTGTCCCGAAATAGGTTGCCCCACTCAGGTTCTCTTCCATCCGAATTGCCCTCAAAAGTGTGAAGCACGGTCTCGTTACCGGAGGTATCGAGCTTGTAGACCACGCCACAGCCGTGAAACGCACCACAAGCTCTGACGTCGCCTCTTGTTTCGGTAGTACCGTACATGTTGCCGGAATCATCAAGGATCACGCCCGCGTACGGCCAACCGCCGTCGGTGCTGCCGGTGAAGGTGTAGAGTACGGTATAAGTTTGTGCTTGCGCCCCCTGTGCCAGCATGACCGCAAAGGTAAGCGCAATCGCCAATGCCAGCAGGGCGTGTGCCGTGCGCGCGTTGATCTTTAACATCCAGTGTTGTAAGAACTGTTTGTTCATCATTTGATTCCACCTATGTCAGTTTCCATCTGTAGGCTTCCAACTACTTTGTGATCTTCCACACCGTTCCGCAGCCGTTTCGACAGCCGTCGCCGCTACCGCCGTTCAAGGTCGTGCTGTAGAAACTCCCGGTGGCGTCCTGGATCAAACCCGAGTAGAGATAATCCCCGTCCGATCCAGTGAAGGTGTGCAGCAAGGTCACCGCGCCATTCTTACTCAGTTTGTACGCCGTCCCGAGGTTGGCAGAGCCGCCTTGGTAGGTGGTGCCGTACATGTTGCCCTTCGCATCCATAATCACGCCCGCGATCGGCTCCGCCCCATCCGACGACCCACCTGCGAAACTGTGCAGAATGGTCTCTTTGCCTTTGCTCACCTTCCAAACGATTCCCACATGACTTGGACCGCACGCGTTCGCAGTACCATAGATATTGCCGCCTTTGTCCATTAACGGATTTCCGAACACATCACACCCGTCCGTCGTTCCTCCTTTGAAACTGTACAGCACCTTCTCTTTTCCGTTCTTGCTCAACTCGTATACCGCTCCACTGTTGTCAAGTCCCCCCTCCTCGGTCACGCCATAGAGGTTGCCGGCCTTGTCCATTAGCGGGGTCGTAAAGGCGGGATACGCCCCGTCCGGTTCCCCATCAAAAGCGTGCAGCACGGTAAATGTCCCGTTCTTACTCAGTTTGAATAGCGTTCCGACCTTAGAGGCGCCGCATTCCTCAGCAGTACCGTACCAGTTACCCGCTGTGTCTCGGAGCAGGCCTCCGGTGGGATAGCACCCGTCGGCTCCGCCGGTAAAGCTGTATAGAACCGACTCCTTGCCGCCCTTGGTCAGCTCGAACACCGTCCCCACCCCAGAAGCGCCGCCCAGTTCGGTGGTGCCGTAGAGATTTCCCGCAGCATCTCGGAACAGGCTGAACAAAGGATTTGCTCCGTCGGCTCCCCCCGTGAAGCTGTACAGCACCGTTTCCTTGCCCGAGGGGCTTAGTTTGAACACGGTGCCGTAGCCATAAGCGCCGCCGGCGTCGGTAGTGCTGTAAAGATTTCCTGCTGGGTCCCGGACCAGGGAGGCGTAAGGCCATGCCCCGTCCGGCGATCCAGTGAAGTTGTGAAGTACGGTGAAGGTCTGGGCTTGCGCCGATTGGGTTGTAACTATCCCTAACAAAAGCGCGACTGCTGAAGCCAACGCGGCGTTTGCCGCTCGCAAGCTTATTCTCGAAGCCCAGCCCCGATATTGCCCTGAGTTCGTCCCCATAATCGCCCTCCGCTAAGCACCACCCATCCTAGCCCTCCGCCCCAGGAAGTCAACGGAGACTTTTCCACGGTTCTTCCCGGACTTGCCGATCTCCCAATCCGGTGCCTCCCAGACCTTACTCCCGTTCGGTGGGTCGCCCGGCATCATAGACTGAAGCGACCGAGGTATTAGCGTGAAGGGATTCTACAACCACAACCCCACAGTTTCCTGTTTGCTGACCTCCTCGGACCGGTTTAGCGTATGATCACAACCGCGTTTAGAGCTACTAATTCACTCCGATCTCCCAGAAGCAGCGTTCTGGTGGTAACCCGCTCACTTCAGCTTTGCGTATTCTGCCTTGGCTTCTTTCAGGATGGGGACATCGGGTCGGGGTCCTTCCAGAGCGTGAAGAAGTCCTGATATGAATGGCCGCTGATCAGTTTCACGAAATCGGGATCCGGTAAATATTTCTCCGGATGTTCGTCACTGTGTACGAGTATTTCTCCGGCCCAAGCGCAGAATCCGCTCCTGTTGGCAGTAGGGTTCCTCTATTCGATTGTTTTAAATCTTCAGGACCGTTCAGTCCTTCCGGCGGCAGCTCCGGCAGCCCGCGGTCGCCACTTACAGGCAACAGATAGGTCGGCAAGAGTGAGTTAGGTAGCAATCCGAATTGCAAAGCCAGATACTTCCCATCCACGGTCCAGCTTACAAGACAAAACGCGCACATCATTACCGGTTTTCCCCCTCCATTCGGATAGGCCAGCGTGCGATAGGGGTGATCCTTATCCGCATCGTCCTTCTGGAGGACCACTATCCATCGCCCATCCGGCGACACCGCGGTCAGATCCAGAATCGCTTCCTCAAGCAATTTCTTCCTCCCCGATCCATCCTGCTGCCGTGTGTAGATGTAATTCTTTCCGCCCTCGCTCGCCCGGTAGACCAGATCTCCATTCGGCAGAAACATCGGTTCGTCCTCGTTCTCCAGTGACGCGACTTGCTGAGGCGAAGTCCGGTGATCCGTCGATGCAATCCACAAATGCGAAATTCCCTTTTGGTCCCTCTTCACAAAGGCCACCCGGTTTCCGTCCTCTGTCACAGCGTAGCTCGCGTAGTAGCCTGGAAGAGTTTCGTTTATCCCATACCCCGGTATGACCCGGTCGCTCCTCCCGCTCGTCAGCTCTGTGCTCCACAATTCGGCTACGTCGTTCTGCCCAGCCCTCTTTAAGTAAAACAACTTTGTTCCGTCCCTTGAGAATGTCGTGGAGAACGCGTCTCCTTCGGACGACATCTGGTGCTCCCCCTTTGCATCGTGAATCCAGATCGTCCAAAATTGTGTCCCCACCGAAGTTAGAAACGACCGGCCATCCCGCGCCATCGCGAGCCCTTCCTCTTCCGTTGGCCCGAATGTCACCTGCTCCGGCTCTCCTCCAGGGAACCGTTGTCTCCAGATGTGAAACCGCCCCCCCTGGTTCGTGCTCAAGTAGATCCAGTTCCCATTCGGCGACCAGGCTCCTGTCGTACAGGTCGCGCCTGCAGGCCCAACCAACTGCTCCTTCCCGCTGCCATCGAATGGCACTACGCGGCACTGCACGACTTCCCCCGTCTTGTTCATCTGATTCGCTATCAACACCCACTTCCCGTCCGGCGACAGATAAGAGTGGTGCGCCATGCTCCGCTCTCCTACTGGCAGATACACATCGCGGCTCTGCCCTCGTCCCTCATCCGTCGTCACCACTCCCATATGCAAACCGCTCTTGATCTCGGAAAACAGAAGCCGCTTTCCGCCCTCGATCCACGTAAGGGACGACGCGTTCCGCAACATTAGGCGTGGCTCTCCTCCCAGAACTGGTACTTCCCACGTATCCCACGGGTCCTGCGTCCCATACACGATCCGGGTCCCGTCTGGTGAAAATACCGGACTTAGCTTCACCGACTTGTTGTGCGTCAGTTGGGCCGGCTCACCTGACGGCAGCATCTTCACGTAGATGCCCCCCGACGTCAGAAACGTACCGCTTCCCCTGATAAACGTCAGCAATCGTCCGTCCGGCGACAATTCTGGGCACACCGCCGCATCAGTAAAGAAAGTCAGTTGCTCCCATTTGTTATCACTGTTTGGCGCAATTCGCGTAGCTCGCACGTATAAATAAGTCCCGAAAGCGGCCAATAGGACAACTCCGAAGAATGCGAGCACGAGCATTCCTTTGAGTTTTCTCGCTTCACCCAACGGCATCGCGGCACTGGATGACGGGCCCGACGCCGAAGCCTTCGCGGCGCTTGAAGTATTGGCAGCACTTGCCAGTTTCGAACGGCCGGAATCTGTGTCCCGCTTCAACCGCTTTAGTTCTGAGCGCATATCCGAGGCGTTCTGATAGCGCAAGTCGAGGTCCTTCTCCAACGCACGATTGACAATGTCTTCGAGTTTCGGAGGAATCTCACTATTGACGCGTCCTGCAGGCACCGGAGTCTTGTGAAGAATTGCATCAAAGATTGCTGCCGGCGTCTCGCCGTTAAAAGGCAGCGTTCCCGTCGCCATTTCGTAAAGAACAACACCAAACGAAAACAGATCGGTACGAGCGTCCAGATCCTTGCCGAGCGATTGCTCCGGGGACATGTACGCAACGGTTCCCACCGCCGTACCGGGACTGGTCAGGTTTTCTTCCAGCGTCACAGTCGATTGCGCCGTACCTCCCGCTTTTCCGATGTCGCTCAAGACCCGTGTCACTTTGGCCAGTCCGAAATCGAGAATCTTCGCGTGCCCTCGCTTTGTGAGGAAGATATTCGCTGGTTTTATGTCACGGTGCACGAACCCTGCGGTATGAGCGGCATCCAGCGCGTCGGCAATCTCGATGGCCAAAGAGAGAATCAGTTCGGTCTCCAGCGGACGACCCGCGATCTTATGTTTCAGCGTCATGCCATCCAGAAACTCCATGACGATGAACGAATGGCCTTCGTGCTTGCCTATCTCGTGAATTGTGCAGATACTGGGATGATTCAAGGCAGAAGCAGCGCGAGCCTCGCGGCGAAAGCGTTCTAATGCTTGTGGCTCCTGCGCGAGGACTTCGGGCAGGAACTTCAGCGCAACGAAGCGGCGAAGTTCGGTGTCTTCGGCCTTGTAAACTACGCCCATCCCACCACCGCCTAACTTCTCAACAATGGAGTAATGCGACACTACACTACCAATCAGTTTGGGCTGCCATTCCTTTATCCCTACCTCACGGGCAACCATTTTGCCGATGACTTCCAGAGCGGGCGATTCTATGAAGTGCTCAGCTTTTGTCTCCTGAGCCAGTAGCGACTCCACTTTGCGCCGAAGTTCTTTATCGGCCCCACAGGATCGTTCGAGGAATTCAGGGCGGCGGGTCGGATCAAGCTTTAAAGCAGCCTGGCACAGCTCTTCGACCCGGCGCCAAAGTTCAGGCTCCATGTTTCAGTTCCCCTCGCTCAACTCCTGCAGCAACCACATCTTCGCCAATTTCCAGTCTCGTCCGACGGTCTCTGCCGAAACCCCCAAGACCTCGGCGGTTTCTTCAACGCTCAGCCCGCCAAAGAATCTAAGTTCCACGACTCTGCTTTTTCTGTCATCTACTTCGGCCAACGCCTTCAAGGCATCATCCAGGGCAACGATATTCGCATCGGGTTCGTTGCACACCGAGGGAGCCTCCTCCAAGGACATGTGCTGCAAGCCTCCGCCCCGCTTCTGGTAACCGCGGGAACGGGCGAAGTCGATCAGAATGCGCCGCATCAGCTGGGCCGACACAGCAAAAAAATGCGCCCGATCCTGCCAATTTACTTGTCCACAGTCCACGAGCCGCAGATAGACCTCGTTAACGAGTGCGGTCGTTTGGAGAGTATGCCCTGGTCGTTGCCCCGCCATATAGTATTGCGCCACTCGATGCAATTGCTCATAGACTAGAGGTGTAAGTTTTTCCAGTGCCTTCCGATCTCCGGCAGTCCAAGCCTTGAGTAGCTGGGTGACCTCGTGAGTCGGAGAAACAGCCACCTGAGCCTCCCTAATTTCAATACTTTACACCCGGTGTTGGCCAGAACCCACAATTCTCTCCTCTCCCAGCAGCAGTCACTATTCACGAACTTGTGATTTCACCCGTGACGGTTTTGACCTCCATTTCCCGTCTTACTGGATGCAAGGCATTTGAGAGGCAAGTTCCGAATAAGGAGGACAATATGAAAGCTCTGTCAGTAAATTCCATTTGTGTTGCCGGCTTACTGGCCATCCTCGCGATGCCAGTACGGCTGGTCGGGCAAGAACTCTCAGCAACGCAGGAACAGACACCAAATTCTGCTCGCTATACGCGTTACACGATCCACGATCTCGGAGTTGTTGGGACAAATGTTAACCAGCCTGGCCAGCCGTTCGTGATCTCGAACAGCGGTTGGGTGAGCGGGGGCGCCGATGTCGGTGCGGCCCTGCACGCCGTTCTATGGCGTGGCGGAGAGATGATCGACATCGGAAACCCCGGCCTTGGCGGCAACAGCATGGCGTTTGGCGTGAACGAACGAGGCCATGCAGTTGGGGAGGCAGAAGATACTGCAAGGGGTCTTTCGACGACGGAGGACTTCTGCGGCTTTCAATTTATGGGCTATTCCTCTTCGCCCACGCCGTGTGTCCCGTTCATCTGGAAGGAAGGCAAGATGGTTCCGCTCAAAACGTTGGGAGGCGTGAACGGGGTCGCCAATCAGATCAACGGCTGGGGCGCGATCGTCGGCTACGCGGAAAACAGGAAGAAGGATCCGGGTTGCCCTTCGCCACAGATCTATCAGTTCAAGCCTGTTATCTGGTTCGAAGACTGGACCCTGCCACTTCCGACGGGGAGCGACGCGGAAGGCGTGGCGTCTTCGATCAACGACTGGGGCCAGGTGGTCGGCGCTTCGGGAAGCTGCGCTGCGTTCAACGCGATTTTTCTCTATAACTTCCAGCCCGTTCATGCTTTGCTGTGGCAAAACGGGATAGCCACCGACCTCGGCACTCTGGGCGGAGCGTTCAACAACTTTGCTGAAGACATCAATAATCGCGGTAAAGTGGTCGGTGGCTCGGATGTGTCCGGCGACTCGACATCGCACGCGTTTTTATGGACTCCGGAAACCAAAAAAATGCATGACCTGGGTACAGTCGACAACGACTTCTGGAGTATCGCGATCGGCATTAACGACCAGGGGCAGATCGTCGGTGCTTCGGCGAACGCGGACTTTAGTGTCGTTCGCGCATTCGTGCGCCAAAACGGAAAACTCGTCGATCTCAACAGTCATCGCCGGAAGTACCCCTCTCTTTTTGGAGACTGCCTGCAAGGTCAATTCCAGCGGTGAAATCGACGGGGTCGCACTCGACCCGAACACTGGTTACATCCACGCTTATCTGGCAATACCAACCCGTTAGGCCTTATCGGTTAGGTCGAATGCCAGCAAGCGGATGGTCTCACTTGATTGAGGGGCACGTCTTAGCTTTGCGACGCCCATTGGAGGAACGGAAGAACGGCCGGATCGAGAAGATCCGGTCGTTAGCCGTGTGAGGTACACGAGGCTGAAAGCTTTTGACAGATAGATTCCCGGTGAAAGTCGTTGATTTCCACAGCCGCCGTTTGAGTTTATTGGCTTCGGAGGCTCTTCGCACGCGCAGGCCCTCCTGAGGTTGGGAGCCAACCGAAATCAGACCTGATAAGTCGGGCTTGTGTAACGCAGTGGATTCTCAATTGTCGGTTGATTCAAGCGCCGAATTGCGCCGGCTGCTGATTCAATCTGTCAACCGCTCTCACTCTCACCATTCTCGAGCCCAGCCGATTTGCCGACCACGTCATTTCCAGCCGCCTCTATTGCAACCCAAAAGCCCTATGAAGCTGAACTCGTTCCCGGGATTTCGGCTAGGGGGGTATACTGTTCGGTCGGTCTCCCGATTGTGTGTAGTAAAGTGAAGAGTCCGAAACAAATCTGCTACCAAATCCATGATGGCAAAGCGTGGCAAACCTGTGCGAATGCTGAGCCGCACCGACGTTCCGGTTGGCTGCACTATGAGTTGTGGGATGGAACCGTCGGCCTTGCACCCCCAAAAAAATGGCGCGTAAGGCCGGAACCAGAAAAGTTCACCACCGTGCCACTGGACAAGCTATAAACCGGGCCACGCACGGACGCCATGATAGCCGCTTCGGTGCAGTGGGCCGAGCGGATCATGTAGAAGATTGTAGTAATTCGGCAATTCGCTGCTCCCTGGGGCTGAGCAGAACTGGCTCTTCCGTCACGGAAACTCTCTCCCAAACGGTGACTGGGATTTTCGCGTTGGCCCCGAGCCGCCAACATTGTACACCGTGAGGGCCAAAACCAGCTTCCCGAGCCTTGTTTAGCCTCCGTGGAAATTCGGAAAATCCCGCGCTAAGAGCTTGTAACAAAACCTCCACCAAGTCCTGCATCGCCCGTGAAGCAGATCACGCCTTGACAATGACTCCCCTTGGGCGTAGCATTTCCCGCCGGATGTGGGAAACGCCTCTTCCTAGCCAATCTCTGTTGACGTTCATAGGCTCTGGCTTCTGAGGCCATTTCGACCCGTACTACTTCCCTGGGGTTCTTGCAAGCACAGATTGAGCAGGAGGAGCGTCATGACGCGCGCCGTTTCGGTTCGTCAGGTCCGTGGTGGCCAGCCCCTGACCAAGAAATATTCTGCCCGCCCTGCGGCATTTCGCTCGTACTTCCCGCTATTCAAGATAGAGCCGCAATTTGCGGAGCAAGGGTAAGTGCGAAGGGCAAACAGCGGAGACGCCCCATCAATCTCCACCTGTTTGGTGCAAATAGATTCCTAACAGGCTGCTGAAAAACTACTCCTAATCCACAGCCGACTATGGTACGAGAAGGCATGCGCGGAGACGATCAGCAGCAGAATCATATGTTCAGTTACTTGTCTCCCGAGATGCGCGTTCGCAAGGATCATCCCCTGCGCGCGATCCGGGCGACGGTGGACGGGGTACTCACTCAGCTCTCGCGGCGGTTCGACACGATGTACGCTCGCGTCGGCCGTCCGTCGATTGCGCCCGAGAAGCTGTTGCGAGCGCAGATGCTGCAAATGCTGTACTCGATCCGCAGCGAGCGTTTGCTGATGGAAGAGATGGACTACAACCTGCTGTTCCGCTGGTTCGTGGGGCTGAATGCGGATGACGACGTCTGGGACCCGACTGTGTTCACCAAGAATCGCGACCGCTTGTTGGAGGCCGACGTAGCGAAAGAGTTTCTGGCGTGTGTGGTGGAGCAAGCGCGGGCGAAGGGTTTGACCTCCGACGAGCATTTCACGGTCGACGGCACGCTGCTGGAAGCCTGGGCGAGCGCCAAGAGTTTTCAGCCCAAGGAGGGGAAGCAAGAGCCGCCGGATGATCCGGGTAATCCCACTGTGAACTTTCGCGGCGAGCAGAGGTCGAATGAGACGCATGCATCGAAGAGCGATTCCGAGGCTCTGCTGGCGCGCAAAAGCGGGGGCAAGGAGTCCAAGTTGAGTTACAGCGGGAACCTGTTGGTGGAGAACCGCAACGGACTGATCATGGAGGCGGAAGTCTTCCAGGCCAACGGAACGGCAGAACGCGACGCGGCCCTGGTGATGCTGGAACAGATTCCGGGAACGAAGCCGGTGACCGTGGGCGGCGACAAAGGGTTTGACACGCGCGGGTTTGTGGCCGAGTGCCGGAATCTGGGGGTAACGCCCCACGTCGCGCAGAACCACGCGCGGCCAGGCGGGAGCGCGATTGATGGCCGCACCACACGGCACCTTGGCTATGCTATCAGCCAAAGAAAGAGGAAACGGATCGAAGAATGCTTTGGCTGGTTGAAGACGATTGCGCTGATGCGCAAAGTGCGCCATCGCGGGGTCTGCAAAGTGGACTGGATCTTTACCTTCGCTTGCGCAGCCTACAATCTGGTGCGCATGCGAAACTTGTCGGCCGCAGTTCCGGCGCTGTAAGTCAGGGTCGACGTGTGTCTCGCGTAGCATCGAGTTTAGAAGCAGCAGTCACAAAAACACCGGAAATCGAACCCTTCGATATCATCAACGATGAGCAAAAGAAAGAAAAACCGCTGCACATCAATTTTTCAGCAGCCTGCTAAGGGGTATGATCACACAATTCCAAATAGGAGGATGTCTATGAAGCCAAGTTCAAAAAACGATACGAAGCTCACGCCAGGCTTGACTCGCGCGAAAATTGAAGAAGCGATGGCGCAGTTGCGAGAACGAACGAATAAGAAGGTGGAAGAGATCATTCAGAAGATGGTTGATAACGATCTCAAGCGGGGGGTGGATCCCGAGGAAATTAAAGACGCGTCCAAAATGCTCGACAAAGAAATTGAGATCAAAGTCGTGGTAGAGTTGCGCAAGGGTGGCAACAAAAAGCACCATGGCGGCTCCGAGTGCGGTTTCGTTTGCAACATTGTGACGCGCCACCTAGATTTGCGAAGAGGCGCTCGTAGGCGCGCCGCATGACACTGAAACATTCTGCAACACAGCTCCGGGCCTCTTCCATCTCTGTTTCTGGCCGCCTGCGCGACAGTTTCCGTTCGTACAGAAAGGTATGCTGGGATAGCGGCGGAGGAGGCCTACGGTAGTTGACCGATCGCGGCGTATTACAAATTGGCTAACAGCGGCTTGCCATCGTAGCAGTCCTGGTGGGCTGTGTCCCCAGCGATGCGGATCGCCAATGGCTTCGATAGTCGCTGTTACTGGAGTTTGGCATATTCAGCTTTAGCCTGACGGAGAATGGGAACGTCGGGGTCGGAGTCGTGCCAGCGGGTCAGAAAAGCTTGATAGAAAAGGCGGGCTGCCACTAGATCATCGGAGGCGGCGTAGGCTCGTCCCAGTTGGAGATTGGCTAGGGCGCCCAGCGGGAAGTTCCAAACCAGCCCGCGGTGTTCGAGTATTTTTCGAAATTCTCCCGCAGCTGCCTGCCACTGCTTTGTTTCGAGATACGCCTGGCCGCGTAGATACGCGGGATACAAAGTCCCCCCAGAAGAAAACGGCGGCCTTCCTTCTCCTAATTCATAGGGCGAGGCTGCTTGCAGGTAGCCGATCGCCTGGTCAGCATTTTTCCGTGAGATCGCAATCGCAGCCCGGATGCTAGGTAGCCAGTATTTGGTGAGCAAAGTATCGGTCGGAAAACGCTCTTGAAGATCGGCCGCCATTGCTTGTGCCGTGGCCAAGTCACCGGTGCGAGCAAACGCCAAGGCTGCGGCAACTTGAATGTTCTTGGACTTGACTAGGGCAAGGGCGGCTTTGGCGTCTTGCCTTGCTTGCGAGGTATTGCCGAACTCCGCCTCGCGCAAAGCCTGCGTCACCTGCCAGTTCGCTGCGCCTTCCTTTTCTTCGGCAAGGAGGGCCGCAGCAATCGCCCCCCGTGACAATTCCCGCGCTTTCTTGAGGTGCCCCTGGAAAGCTTCTGTGTCAGCCTGGCTGGAAAGCAGCGCAGATTCAATCAAAGGTTGGCCTGATGCGGTGGCTGCAGAGAGACAGCGTTCCTTTTCCTTTGCATCTTCCCGCAAGAATGCCAACCGGTAGAAATACGGCAACAGAGGCAAATCCATTTCTTTATGGGCTCGCGCCCCGTCCAGAATGTCCTTGGCATCATCCAGGCGATTCAAATTTAGGTAGTCGTCAGACAGCGCTCGGTAGGCAAAGAAGGAGTCTTTCCGCAACTGAAGCGCTCCTCGGTCGTTGGCCAGCGCTTCTTCCAGCCACCCCAGCTTCGAAGCAACAGAGCCATAGTTGATGTAGGGACCCAATTCCCGTGGATATACCTGCTTCCATTCCTTGAATACTGCTGCCGCCTTTTCGAGTTCGCCGGTCACATTCATGTAGTAATTCGAATCAATGTAAAACCTTTCCTTCTCTGTCACTCGCTGTCGAAGTTCATACGCCCTCTTCCCATATTCTGCGCTCAGCCCGGCTTCTCCGAGATTGAAGTAGGTGATTCCCAAGTCGGCCCAGGCAACAGCGAAAGTCGGGTCTATTTCCAAGGCCTGCTTGAAGAGCGGCACGGCCTCCGCCTCCCCATGAGACAGCCAAGTCTTGCCGGCTTTGCTGTATGCTTGCAGGGCTTCAAGGGAGGGCGTCGTGGCTTGTTGCAGCGGGGTGTCATATTTCTGCACAGAGTCTGGCGACTCTCCCAGCTTGCGTCGCATGTTGCTTGCCATCTCATGGAGTTTCCTCAACACGTCCTCTCGACGTTCCGCCTCTGCCTGTTCCGCGTCCAGTGTCTCCTCGCTTCCGCAATCCACTGCCTTGAGAGTGATCGCGTAGCGGCTGCCAATGCTGGAAATGGAACCTAATAACATGGCTTTGCCTTTTTCTCGGCGACAGGCTTCTCGTGCTACTTCAGTCGTCAGGCGGGTTTCGCGGGGGAGGCCCATATTCTCCAGTTGCCGGGTGATCGCACGATCGGGAAGGATGTTAAGAAACGGCGACTGTCCCAAGTCGGCCGCAAGCCCTTGTCTCAGCGCAGAATCAAACACGCTGTCGCCTGTGTAGTTCGCGAAGTCTGCGAGCAAGATCGTGTCTTTCTGCTGATCCAACTTTGGTTTGCTGGCATACCATTGCTGCCAGAGGCCGATCCTCATTGCGACAATCGCCAAACCACCAAGCAGCACAAGAAGAATCAGCGTGCCCACTGCCAACTCCTTGTGCCGGCGTACGAACTTCGTTCCTCGATACACGATGGTGCTGGGCCGGGCCGTGATGGGCAGACCTTCCAGGTGCCTGCGGATGTCTTCCGAGAAATCGTCCACGGAAGCATATCGCCGATGGGGCTCTTTCCGCAGCGCCATCATCACGATCGCATCTAAGTCTCCCAACAAACGGCTGTGCATCTGCTGCGGGTCGCTGTCCCGCGCCTGGCTGATCTCTTCCGGCGTAATCGTAGTGGTCGTTCCATCGGCCAGGGTCTGTTCTTCCGCCCGTGTGACCACCGTGCTCGGCTTCAGAGGTTCTTCTTCGCAGATCGCTTGCTCAATCTCCGCTGGCGTGCGCGTCTTGAGCCGGTACGGCCGATGTCCCGTCAGCAGTTCGTAAAGCAGCACCCCCAGCGAGTAACCGTCGCTGGCAGCCGTGATGGGCTCACCCTTGATTTGTTCCGGACTCGCATATTTCAGGGTAAATACCCGAAACGTCTGCGTCAGTTCAACTGCTCCACCTACTCTGGGCAAGGCCTCACTGGCCAGAATCTTGGCGATGCCAAAATCCAATAACTTCGGCACACCCTCTTCGCTTACCAGGATGTTGGAGGGCTTGATGTCACGATGGATGATGTGATGCTGATGTGCATACTGCAAGGCCGAACACACCTGCAAAAAGATTTTCAGGCGCGCGGAAATTGCCAGTCTGTGGGCATCGCAGTACTCGTCGATGGGCTGGCCTTCGACTAACTCCATAACAAAATACGGCACACCCTCTTCCGTGGCTCCGCCATCGAGCAGGCGAGAGATATTGAGATGATCGAGGCTAGCCAGAATCTGACGCTCATTCTTGAAGCGACCAATGACGGAACCTGAGTCCCGGCCTGCCCGAACCAGCTTGATGGCGACTTGCTTTTGATAGTGCCCATCGGCCCGGACGGCCCGGTACACCTCGCCCATGCCGCCCCTGCCCAGTTGCTCAACAATCCGGTATTGGGAGATTCTCTTCCCGATCATTTCTCTGACGATCCGGTCTTCGTCGGCGGCCGGATCATACCCGTCGCCTTCATCCGCGGCCAAAACCTGCGCGACCACTTCCAGGGCTGATCCCTCGATGAATCTCCCGCTTCGGCCTCCGCAGGAAACCAGCGATTCCACCTCCCGGCGCAAAGCGTCGTCGCCGCCACAGGCGCCGGTCAGGAACGCGGCCCGCTGGCTTTCCTCGCACTCCATGGCCGCGTGATACAAGCGCTCGACATTCTGCCACCGCTCAGAATCCATCGCGCTGTTCCCCATCCATCTCTCGTAACAGCCAGGCTTTCGCCAGATTCCAGTCCCGCGTCACCGTGTCGGTAGAAACCTTCAGTACCGCCGCAGTCTCCTTGACCGAGAGCCCGCCGAAGAAGCGCAATTCCACCACGCTGCTTTTCCTGGGGTCCACCGCGCCAAGTTTGTTCAATGCCCCTTCCAAAGCCACAAGGTCTAAAGCAGGATCGGCCGACACCATCAGGGCTTCATCCAGAGTGACCCGGCGGGCGTCCCCGCCGCGCTTGAGATAGCTCCGCGAGCGGGCATAATCGGTGAGAATGCGACGCATCAACCGCGCACAGATGGCGAAAAAGTGGGCCCGGTCCTGCCAGCTTACGTCGTCGAGATTCACTAATCGCAGGTAGACCTCGTTGATCAGAGCTGTGGTTTGAAGGGTGTGCCCATCTCTCTCCCGGGCCATGTGGCGCTTGGCCGCCTTGCGTAATTCGCCATAGACGAGAGCGGTCAGCTGTTCCAGCGCATGCTCATCCCCTTCTCCCCAGGCGCGGAGCAGTTGGGTGATGTCGCCAGCTTGAAACGTGCCCATGGAACCCCCTGTGGTTCGCGACGAGCCCTATTGCGCAAAAGGGTACCACAGATTGCTGCGCCTCTGCGGCATTCTCCTTGCACTTCCCGCTTTTCCAGATAGAGCCGCAATTTGCGGACCCAAAACTCAAATCAAAGGAGAAGAACAATGAGAATCAGCATCTTCAAAAGCCGTAAATCAACCTCTTTGATGTTCTCAACCGCGCTCCTGGCCGTGCTCTTAATGGCCGCAGGGAGTCCTTATGCTCTAGGCCAGTCCCAGACGGGCGCCCACCGGCCAGCGGCTAACGGTAGCGGGATTCCGATTGCGTTTGCCAGCGTTTCTTACGATGGAACCAAGCAGTCAGGCACCTCAAACGTCACGACTGACTACAACAACTCGACCGGTCTTTACGAACTTGAGATCGCCAGGGTATGTTTCCTTCGAACCAGTTACACGACGGTTGCAACCGTATCCGGCTACAACGGATTTCCCAACGGCGCTTTGTTCGTGAACACCGACGATGACGGACACTATTGCAAGCAAACTGGCAAGCTAATCGTCGGCCTTAGGGATGGCAATGGCAATCTCCAACAGGCGGACTTTCAGGTGGTTGTCTTCAAAGCCCACTAAATCCTTCCTGGGTGGGCCGCCCGCACACGGTTCTATGCTGTATCGTCGTCCAGCACCTACATCATGACCATGCTCGATGATAATGGCACCACCCCGATCTCGCGTCCCTACTTCTACGATTCTGTGGGAAGCCGGGGCGGCTATAGCATCTGGATGGCCGATAGAACTGTGCTTATTACGGTGTTGCGCTAAGTAGCTGTTTCAATGCTGTCCGAGTTGTGCACTTCAAGGCCCGCCATATCTTGGCGGGCGCTTTTTCTTTGAGTGACACGAGAAACGGCCTATAAGACGCTTGCGGCATTCTCCTTGCACTTCCCGCTATTCAAGATAGAGCCGCAATAGATGCAGACCCGCCAGTCGGTCAGCACTGTTAGCCACCTGGCTCACAACTCAAGCTCAACAAGGAGAAGCCATGAAACTCGCAAAAGGGATGTGTGTCACTACACTGGCACTGCTGATTCCGTTGGCGATCCCGGTTCGGCTCGCCGCGCAAGACAACCCAGATCGAAAGCCCAACCCACCGGCCAAATACTTTTCGATCCTTGACGGAACCCCGAAGAATTTCCTGGTGTGCCATGACACTCGCAAAGGTACGAACGAACCCATCGATGTTTACCTCATGGTGATAGAAATGCAGGTCATGAATTCGGACGGCAACCCGGAACCCGAGGGTCTTCAGATCTGGAACTACATCACCGCAAAACCGCAGGACCGCAAACCGAAGAACCATGACGCCCGGGACTGCAAAATTTGGTATCGGGCGGTGCAAGCCTCCGCTCCAGAATATGACGGCAACACCAAGGTTTATCCCTATCTGGAATTCATCACCAAAAAGGGTGCCAGGACTGTTCAGACGAACGAAGACGGCCCCGTTTTGTTCAGCGACGATGTCGAATGCTGGAAATCGGGAGATCGATTCCCTCCCTTCTGATTGCTATCGAATGCTTGGTCCATCGCATTTACGGGCGGCGCTGAACGCAACCACCTTGAGGTCGCGGTCCACGCTCAATCATGTTCCAAACATTATTGAGGGGACCGCCCCGCATTTGACAATGGCTTTTTGTGGGGCGTAATGTTCCGCGCCAGATGTGGGAAGCCTCTTCCTAGCCAATCTCTGTTGGCCTTCCTAGACCCTGGCTTCTGAAGCCATTTCGGCCCGTACTACTGTCCTTGGGGTTCTTGTAAGCGCAGATTCAGCAGGAGGAGCGTCATGAGGCACGCCGTTTCTGTTCGACACTCCCGTCTTGGAACAAGAAACAATTCCGCACGGCGTGCGGCATTTTCCCCGCATTTCCCGCTATTCCAGATAGAGTCGCCATAGGTGCGGGCTTGCCGGTTGACCCTAGAAAGTTGAATCAAAGGAAGACCAATCAATGAATAAGGGGAGGAAACAGTTTATGAAAACTTGCAACCCAATGTTGGTTACCGCCATGGCCTTGTTTGCCGCCCTGGCGATCACGGTTCATGCCTCTGCACAGAACCAAACGAGCAGCTTCGAAGCTACTGCAAAGGGCGAAATCACGAAATTCGATGTTAAGGGCGCGGGCAAGGGTTCCGGCCAGGGCACCTACCCGAATATGAACAACACGGAGGGAGCCATCACGGGATACTACATTGACCCGCACAACACAGTTCATGGTTTCCTGCGTGCTGCTGGCGGAGCCATCAAATCGTTCGACGTTCCGGGCGCGGGCAAATACAACTTCCTGGGCACGTATCCTGTGGCCATCAATCCGAGCGGGGGGCGACATCGCCGGGATCCTACGAGGACGAGAACTACCTGATCCACGGTTTCCTGCGCGCTCCCGACGGAACTATCACGACCATCGATTCCCCGGGCGCGGGCACAGAACCCAACCAAGGCACCATCGGCCGTGCCATCAATCCGGCAGGAACCTTTGTTGGACACTACATTGACGCGAACAACGCGTTCCACGGGTTCGTGCGCGCCCGTGATGGCTTCATTACCAAGTTCGATGACCCGAACGCCGGCACGGGCGCTGGCCAAGGCACCAAAGTTCCATCCGAAACCGGCATCAACCCGAAAGGGGCGATTGCCGGATGGTACATCGATAGCAACAATGTGACCCACGGGTATCTGCGCCATCCTGACGGTAGCTTCAAAACGATCGACTATCCCGGTGCGGTTTACACCAATCTCGCGGCTATCGCCCCGAATGGGACGATTGTGGGGTTCTTCCAAGACACGAGCAATGTGTATTACGGCTTCTTGCGGTCTGCCAACGGCAAACAACTTACGCAGTTCGATGACTCGAACGCCGGCACGGGTGCCAACCAAGGCACTCTCGGCTATGGCATCAACCCGGCGGGCACAACCATGGGAATCTACATCGACGCGAGCAATGTGACTCACGGCTTCTGGCTCAGGGGCAAGAAATTCCACACACTACATGTTCCAGAAGCGAGCGGAACCTTCGCCTCGACCATCAACAACAAACGAGCAATTACCGGAAACTACCTTGACAAGAACAACGTGTCTCACGGCGTCCTGTTGACTCCATAAATCAAGACCACCGTAACGTCACCAGCAGTATCAAGGTCCAAGGCGTATGAGTTTGCTGCGCCAGGGACGTTGATCGTTGTGTAGGTTTTACCATTGTAAACAGACGACTCGTAAACATTGCTCGAATCGATCCAGTAAAGGCAGATTTTGCCACTCTTGTTGATGCCGGTGGCAAAAGTGTCCGCCAGCACCGGGCACATCCAGAGTGGTGTACGTCTTACCCTTCAAGAGAAACCCGTGATAGACGCCGCTCGTCAAATATTCAGCGGAGAGAGTAATGCCGAAAAACCTCGAGCACCTGGCGCAAGAGGCGAGATTGGGTAAACCCCTGGTGCGTGCGCGCGAGCGCGTGCCAGAGCTGTGATGGCTAAAGATTGGTCTCGTCAGCGCACGTTTTACGCGCGGACGCCTTTGGGGGCGTTTCGACCTTAGTAGCTTCTTGCGCTTGCAGCCCACCCCAGACGTCTGAGAGTGAGGTTGACCGCGTGCGCACCATGTTCCTTGGCAAGCTCGTCCACTTTGGCGTGCCACTCGTCCGAGATTGGCTCGAAGCCACAGTTTTGAAGTTCCATTTGGACTTTCGCCATTGTGCGGCGCGTCTGATTTGCCTTGAAGGCAGCTATGCTGCCCTTTGACTGTTGAGTTGTTGCTTCTGTAATCATCATTTTTGTTTCCTTTAAGCGAAGCTGTGAAATAAGCTTCTTTACTTAGTGCGCGGAATTCAGCTTTTCGTGATCTCATTGGCGATCAGGGTTTTGTTTGAAAGGTTTAATAGATTTTTCCCAGCAAAATAAGGGAAAACAGGCAGTGGGTTTAAAGGCTTTCGTATCGACAATGAACGCGGACAGGCTTGACTCCGCGCGCGGCACCGCGCGCGGCACAACGGGGTCTCGTGGACGCACAGCCTACTCGCCAACCTTTGTCAAGAGCCGGGCCCGGCTCCGCTGTTTCAGCATAAAGCTGAGTGTGGGTTTTTAGCGAAACAAGGGCGAATATCGTATGCCGAGGGGCAGGCGCACGGAGGGCGGATGATCGGGGCGTCCAAAACGACTCAGAGGAAGAGCGGAAGGCCGAAGACGTGGCGCGTGGCTACTGCTCCGTTTCCGCCTTCTGTTTTGAGAAGAAGCGCTGAAGGTACTTAGTACCCTCTTTCTGGTACGCAGCCACACCTCCTCGAAGTAGTACCTCGCAGATCTGAGATATGCTACGTTCCTCTCGCTGCGCAATTCGCTCCAGTTGTGTCCTTAGTTCTGGATTCATACGCATCCCGAGAAATGCACTCTTCGCCACTGGGCAAATATACCCCAAACATGGCTTCCGTTTGTTAAACAAGCGTTGACACTTTAGGTTCGATATGTTAACGTTTGTGTAACTTTGCTTAACTTGGAAGAGGCGTTGAATGGAGATACAAACCAAACGAACTGAACAACACCGATTGATAAAGCCTCACCCCAGGCGACGCCACAAGGAACTACTTGGGAAGAATCTGAAGTTGGCAAGGCAGATATGGGGAGACCTTAAGCCCCAGTTTCTTCAAAACCTCGAGACCTTCTCCACAGAATTCGGCTTCTCGATTGTTGCTGGTGATCTCCTCTACTTGGATAAAGGTTGGTATGTAACCCACACTGGCTTGATCCGTCTAGCCCGCAGAAGGCGCTGTGTTGGCATTGATGTGAAACCTGTCGCTGAGTTTTCGGATCATGCAGCCTCTCGCTGGGCATTTCAGGCCACCGTTTTTAGATCCATGAAGTGCAAAGGCTTTGTCGGATACGGCGATGCCGATCCATCAAACGTCTCGCCTCTAGTCCGTGGTGCCGAGATGCGCGTGGCCGAGACCCGCGCCGTCAACCGCGCTCTCCGTAAGGCCTACGGTATCGGCATCTGTTCGGTCGAGGAACTCGGTTCCTCCGCTGAACACGCACCGGCATCCCGCGAATCGAAAAGGCTCCCTCCGCAACCTACCAACGGGAACTACGTTGGGCGCACCGTCCGCGATCGCCTCTCCCAACTGATTCGCCAACATCAGCTCGATGCCACTTTGGTCAAGTCATACGCGACCGAGTTCTGCGGGGTCAAGACGCTGCGCGAAGCTACCCGAGAACAAGTTGAGAACTTCGTCGCCCACCTGGCCGACTGGGCGGAGAAAGACCGCAATGCCCTGCTCTGCCAGCTCAACAGCTATCTCGGCCAGAAAGCGGGTGCAGCTTGAGACGCCAGATCGCAGGCTTGCATGCCGCGGATCGCTGTGCTGCCGACCAAATCCCCGACGGACTCTTTCTGGTTCGGGTGCAGAAAGTCTACTTTCGCCGACAAGCGCAGAAACCCTATTACACTCTTGCTCTCACCATTCTCGAGCCCTGCCGATTTGCCGACCATGTCATTTCCAGCCGCCTCTATTGCAACCCGAAAGCCCTATGGAAGCTGAACTGGTTCCTGCGGGATTTCGGCTACGATACCGAACTACTCGGCCGCGATGAGGTGGATGAAAGTCAGCTGGTCGGCCTGAGCGGCGTGGTCAAGATCAGCCATATCGTCCTCAACGGCACTTCCCTGCTCCGATTGGACGGCTTTGCTCCTGCCAACCGGTGGGAAGAACTTTCGCCCGCAAATCTCGACGGTTCCCAGGTGGCCTGATGACCTACAGCTACACTCAGATTAGCCAGTACCTGACCTGCCCGCGCCGCTATCGCCATCGCTACCTCGACGGCTGGCAGGAAAAAGACACCCGGGCTGCCATGCTCTTTGGCCGGGCCTTCGAGCGAGCCCTGACCGCCTTCTTCCTCCGTGAAGATTCAGCAGCCGTCCTGTTTCGCGAATGGTCGGTCTGCCAGAACCTGGGCCTGCGGTACTCGAACGGTAATACCTGGGACCGGATGTTGCACCAAGGGATTATGCTCCTTGATCGTTTCTGCCAAGACGACCGCATTCGCATTCGCCAACCGCGCCGCAGCCTGCAGATCAAGTTCACGCGATCGGTCTCCGCCAAGAATGACTTCGTCGCCTACATCGACGCGATTGGGAAAGTGGACGGCAAGCGCTGCCTGATCGAGTGGAAGACCACCTCCAGCCGCTATCCGGAAGAACCGGACGGGCTACTGGCTCTGGATCCACAACTCGTTTGCTACTCTTGGATGACCGGCATCTCGGACGTCGCCCAAGTCGTCTTCGTCCGCAAGCGGCTAGTTGAAGTTCAATACCTGCGTACCACAATCACCGAAGAGCAGCGCCAAGAATTCGGACGGTTGGTTGCAGACACGATTGGCCGAATCGAGTCCGCCCAGTTCCTGCCCCATAGCGGAATTCGTTTCCCGCAAAACCCCTGCAGCACCTGTCCGTATGTCGGGCTTTGTCTTGGGAAACAGGAGTTGGTCGAGATCGATCTGGTGCGGCGTCCCGGAGCAGAAAACCTTGGTTGGCTTGACGAGCTTACTTACTAGGAATCCGCCTATGTTGCCCAAGCTCAATCGCCAGCGAGCGCTTTTCGTGCTCACGAAAATCGACGAGATTCTGGCGTGGGAAAAGCGGAAGGAAACAGAGCGGGACACCCGATTTGTGGAACTCGGGCGCTACTTATGTGAGGTTCGGGCGGGACAATACTGGCGGGTGGAAAAGCTGGCGTCCTTCGACGACTTCCTCGCAAGAAGATTTCCGGAATCGAGAAGGAAGGCGTACTACTTGATGTCGATCCACGAGCACCTGCCGCCAGAAGTAAGGAAGGATCTCAGGGAAATCGGCTGGACGAAAGGGAGAGAGTTGGCAAAACTGGCGCGGGCGCAGGGTCAGCACTTCGATTGTGCACCCTGGGTGCACAAAGCCCGCTCCATGCCCAGGGAAGACTTCGGGAGGGCAGTGGAGAAGGAACTGACAGGAAAAGAAGAGGAACCGTCGGAGCTGATCTACTTCAAGGTATACAAGAGCCAAATCCCGGTGATCGAGCAGGCGATTGAGACGGCAGCGCGGATGCTGGGCACGGACAAATCGCGCGGCTACTGCCTGGAGATGATCTGCGCCGACTTCCTGGCCGGCGCGCACCTGGACAATGGCAGCCCGGAGATCCTGCTCTACTCGATCTCCCGCTACTACAAGTTCTTGCCCGGCGAACAGCAACAGGCTTTCCTCGAAAACCTGCGGGAGAAGGCGTCATAAGAATGATTCGCCCCAAAGCCGCTCCCTTGCGGCTGGATCCCTTGCCGTACGAAAGTCTGCGCCAGGAGATCCTGCGTCGCGATGGCTGGCGGTGTCAATCATGCGGTACCATGTCGAACCTGGAAGTCCATCACAAACAGTTTCGCAGTCACTCCGGCTACGACTCCGAAGAGAACCTGATCACGTTATGCTCCATGTGCCATGCATCCGTTCACGGCCAGACGGGATAACTCGTTCACGGCCACTACACGTCAACCGGCAAGAACGAAGAGGTCCGCATTAAAAGCCTTTATAGCGCACTGGTTAAGCGCTACGGTCGCATTTCCTGGGGATTCCGCTCCGTAAGGTTGACCAGATTTTGAACACGGAGGCGAGCCTCACATGACAATTCGCGACGTTCAATGCGATTTCAGCTACACCTCGTCCTCGTCCAGCTTCCCGATCTTCGGTGCGGCCGGAACGTACATCTTCCCGAACACCTACGACACCAGCCCGCTGGCTGCGTATCTGACCGAGTTCTCCTCGAACGACACGCAGTTGTCCGGCAACGTCAACACGTTCCGGGACATGGGCGGTGGTGATCCGCTCTGGTTGGTGGTCGATTGGACGCAAGCGGTCAACACCTTGACCAGCGTTCGAACCGAACTCATTACTTCGGCCGCATCGAGCCTGTCGGCCCCGGTGGTCATGATCGATTTCCGTGTGTGGCGGTGGCCTCCTTCGTCGCCGGCTTCCGGCAGATCATGCGCCTGCCGCGCTCAGCCGCGTGGCTCCAGTACATCGGCGTCCAGTGCATCACGGCGGGTTCGACGGCACCACGGGTGCCGCGGTTGCATGGCTCGGCGAGGATGTGGATGCCATCGTCCAGGGCTACGCGTCCGGCTTTTCGATCAAGTAAGGAACTGACATGGCACAATTCTCTGCAGCTCAAGAAGGCGTGTCAGCCGCAGCCAGCGCGACCAACCTCAACAACTTCGTCCTGACCCTTCTGACCGCAGGCGATATCGCCTCGGTCAAGATGATCTCCTGGGGCGGCTCGGATACCTCGCTGGTCGCGCAATCGACCCGCTGGGCCCGCGTGACAATACCGCCGCGACTCCGACCGCCATCACCATCACCACGAGCTCGCCCGGCATCACGCCCAATAGCTCGTGCAACACCTACGGCACCGCCGCGGCCGGCGCGACATCCCCCGCGGGCCTGTTCCAACAGAACTGGAACAGCCAGGGCGGCGGCGGCGTCGTGGTGCTTCCGATCGGCGGCGAGTGGCGCGTCTCGGGCGGCGCACTCGGCACGCTCTACAACCAGATCGGTTGTGGCAACACGGTCGGCGGTGGATCGACCAGCCAGAGCTACGGTTTGCAGTGGGAGGAGTGATGACTGACGAAACCGCAGAGCCGGGCACGCCGGGCTACAAGTCGCGCAAGATGCTCGCTGCCGAGAACGACGAGTTGAAGTCGGGTCTTGCCGCACTGTGGCGCGATCGAGGCGCTCGAAGCGAAGCCCGCGGCCGATGGGCCGATGGTCGATCAGATCGTGGCGGCGCTGCGGCAGGATCGGGAAGAAGTGCTCTCGGCGAAGCTGCAGCGCGAACTCACCGAGGCGCGCCAGCAGATCCAGGACTTGCAGCTCCAGGAAACGCCTACCACAGGGGTTCCGTACAAGGGGCCGGTGCAGGCACGGGCCGACTGCTGGGACCCGGTAAACGGGCTCAAATTCGGTCCTGACAGTCCGAATGCGGCCCGCAAGGGCTACGGCGATGTGTTCAACATCGATATGCAGGACTACTGGCCGGGCTGTCCCTTCGTCCCCGTCATCATCAAAGGAGTCGATCCCGGCACTGGTTTGTTGATCGTTGAGCCGCATCCCGACTTCGCGAGTCACTGATGCTCGCGGGCCTCTCTCCTCCTCCGCTCCTGGGTGGTCGAGGGGCGGTGTTCTCGGCCAACGCCGTCATCACGGCGATGGGTCTGTATTCGACCGCTGCCGGGACGGGAGGGCCGCTCCTTTACAACGGCTCGGCCGCGAGCAGCCACGCGGGCGTTACCGCCTATCTCCTGTCGGTTTCCTACGGGCTCTCGGTCGCCTCGGCTGCGGCCGGTGCGATTGGAATCACGGGCGGTGCGACGACCGCGCCGACCACGACGACGGCCATTACCTCGAAAGCGAATCTGTGGATCGGCGGGGCAAGTCCCATCTGTTCGGTCTACAACATCGGGACCACTTCGGCCGCTGGTACGTTTTTCTTGCCGCTCGGGCACATCCACACCGGCGCCATCACGGTGGATACCGACGATGACAACTTCATTCATCTGGGGGGCGCCATCACCATTCCGCCGGGCTATTTCGTCTCAGTGGCCGCCGATGCCGTGCTCACGACTTCGGTGATCGATGTCGGCATCACGTGGCTTGAGATGCCGAACGACTGATGTCACTCATCAATCCAACTCAGACGGGCGTTTCCGGTAGTCCTTGGCTTGATAAACCAGTAGTCAATTTGACTGCTACAGGGACCACTCAAAGCAATGCGTATGTTATCCCACCGGGTCAATCGTTGTCGGTATTTAGTACCGCAGCTTCGGGAACGGGATGTATCTTGCCGAACGGCATCTCAGCAGGAGAAGAGTACGAAGTGGCCAATCATGGGTCTAACGCACTCCTAGTGTATCCCCCGGTCGGAGGCAAGATGGGTAGCGCGAGTACCAATACCGCTTATTCGTTGGCTGCTGGCAAGACCGGATATTTTTTGTGCGTCGGCCTTTTGCAGTTCACCACTAACCCATGATCCATGACAACTGTCCAGACTCTCGCACCCGTAGACCTCTGCAACATGGGGCTGTCTTACCTCGGCATCTCCTCTCAGATCCAGTCGATCTATCCGCCTGACGATAACGCACAGGCGAAATCCTGCGCCTTCTGGTACGACAAGTGCCGGCAAGAACTTCTGCAGATGGCGCCCTGGCCGTTTGCCTACACCTCGGTCATTCTCTCGACCGACGCGAGTACCGCAGGCCCTGCGGGGACCATCGGCTCGACTTTCGCCTTCCCCGGCTGGCGCTATGCGTACGTCTACCCGAACGACTGTCTACAGGCGATTGCGGTCACGACCTATGCCGGGCAACGTGCGGGCTCGTATTTCTGGAATAGCTTCTGGTATCCGGCCTCTGGGATTGGTTATTCGATCCCGAAGATCCCCTACAAGATCGTGCAATCGCAGGCGAATCCCGGCCAGCAGATGATTCTGTGCGATCTGCCGCCGAGTGCCACATCGCCGATTTACCTCTTCTACATCCAAAACGTCGATAACACGGGGCTCTTTCCCCCGCTCTTTTACAACGCACTCGCCTTCGATATCGGCTTTCGGGTGGGGATGGCCTTGAGGTCCGCGACGCCTGAGAAGATCCAGTTCTGTCAGGCCGGGGCCAAGCAAGCGCGGCTTGAGGCACTCGCGCAGGCGCTCAACTCGATGCAGCAGGACATGGAAAGAGACTCACCGTCCGTCCAGGCGCGGTGGTGATGTGGATATCTCCCAGGTCTCATTCAACCGCGGCGAGGCGAGTCCGATCGCTGCTGCACGCACCGATCAATCCTTCTACGCCAACGCCGCCTCGCTCCTCACGAACTTCTTCGTGCGTGCCGAGGGCGGCGTATCGAATCGCCCGGGCCTGCAGTTCATCGGCCAGTGCATCCCCAATGTGCCGAATGGCTCCTACCTTCTGCCGTTCGTCTACAACAATCAGCAGTCCTATGTGTGTGAGTTCGCTGCCGGGACCATCACGACCTATGCGAACGGGGCGCTGATTCAGGCGGGTATTGTGAACCCGTATGCGTTTGCGGACTTGCCCAACATCCGTTGGGCGCAGTCGGCCGACGTGATGAATTTGGTGGTTACGACCCATCCGCCTGCGACTTTCACGCGCACCACCTCGACCACGTTCACCTTCACGACCCCGCAATACATCAATGGGCCGTTTCAGGACATCAACATCGATGGCACGACCTACGTCTACACCTCCGGGACGCAGGGCAACATCACCATCACGGCATCGAATCCCATCTTCAAGGCGGGCCATCTGGGTTCGCTATTCACCATTCAGGAGCAGTTCCTAAACGCCATTCAGCCGTGGGAAGCGAACAAGCTTCTGACGCAAGGCTCGGGCTCCCCGATCGGGATGTATATCCGCTCGGACGCCAAGATCTATCAGTGCGTGAACGTCTTCGGACCGAACCCGAACTATGCAACGGGCACCTTCCAGCCCGTGCATACCTCGGGCACTCAGTCGGACGGCACGGGACAGACCATCCCCGCACTCGCGCCCACGGTCGGTGTGTCCTGGCAATTCGTCTCGACCAATGCGGGCGTCGCACTGATCACCAAGTTCATCTCGGCATTCCAGGTGCAGGCGACGGTTCAATCGTACAAGGGCATCTACTCGAACTTTCCGCCCACGGTAGTCGGGGGGCCGCTCCCCTCGGTAGGACCTTTTACTTCTTGGGTGATGGGACCACCACGGTTTTAGCCCACTCACCGCAATCACCACGGGCGATCCGAATCAGTTCTTTGTGCTGGTGCAGGGAGTCTTCCAGGACCCGACGAGCTACATCATCAATCAGACCTCGACGAGCATCACCTTCTTCACCGCCCCTCCGGCAGGCGCGAACGTCCAGGTATCGCAAGTGGTGGGCTCGCTCTTACAACCACAGCCACCGCCGATGACACCGCCCGTACCGATGGCGGGCCTGTGCGTCTCGACCTATTGGGCCTTCGGTTCGTTCAGTCCCACTCAAGGCTATCCCGCAACGGTGGTGTACTTCAACGACCGTTTGGTATTCGGCGGCACGACGCTTCAGCCGCAAACTGCCTTCACCTCACAGACCTCGGTCTATATCGACTTCGGCGTGTCGAGTCCGCAGGTCGATACCGATGGCATCACCTTCACGATGGACGCCAGGCGCGAGAACCCCATCGTGGACTTGATACCGCTCAACGATCTTCTGATCGGCACGGCATCGACCATGTGGCGAGTGACGCATTCGGCATCGGTCGGGGCTATCACGCCGCCGATATCTCTCTGTTGCCGCAAAACTTCTATGGGGAGCAGGGCGGCGTGCCCTCGGTGCAGACCGGGGACACGGTGATCTATGTGCAGTGGGGCGGCCGGAAGATCCGCGACTTGGCCTATCAATTCCAGTATGACAAGTTCGTGGGCACCGAATTGACGGTGTTCGCGCGTCAATGTTCCCGTACGGGACCACTGCGCTTCGGATGGCCTTTGCGCCGGAGCCGTACGGGCTTCTGTATGTGGTGCGCTCGGATGGGGTGCTGTGCGTCTGTGCGTATTTACCTGAGCAGCAGGTCACGGCCTGGTCGCGCTATACGACACAAGGTTTCTTCGAGGATGTGTGCGTCGTCCCCGAGAACGGCACCTACGCCGTGTATGTGATCGTGCGCCGGGTGATCAATAGTCAGACGGTGCGTTATATCGAGCGCTTCGCCGCCCGCGAGGTTACAACCACCGATGATTACTTCTTCGTCGATTCCGGGCTCACCTACGATGGGCGCAACACCACGGCGACGACGTTGACGGTGAGCACTGGCGGCGACTGGAGCGCGGGAACTTTCGGCACTTGTATCGCCAGCGGTCCGGTATTCGCCGCGACCGATCCGGCCAATAACAATGCGGTATGGCTCTACGATGCGTCGGGCAACAGATGCCGCGCGCAGATCACGCAGTTCGTCAATACCGGAAACGTGAGCGTGCTTTTCTTAGATCCCGTCCGGCCACCTTGCAAGGGGTTCCAACCACTATCTGGACGTATGCCAAGACGCTGTTTACCGGACTTAACAATATCGCGAGCCAGATGGCGGCCATTCAAGCCGACGGCACGGTGCTGCCACAGCAGCAAGTGAATGCGAACGGCGTCATTGCACTGCCTGCGGCCTGCGGCGTGGTGCATATCGGACTGCCCTATGTGGCGCAGATTCAGGGAATGAACTTCAACGTGCAGAATCAGCCCTCGATTCGCAATCACGCGAAGACCGTGCCGCGGCTTTCGGTGGTCATCGATCAGTCATCGCTCTTCTACGCGGGCACCTCGTTCGACAATCTGGTGCAAGCGGAGTTGAGAGAATTCGAGGATTACGGGGTGACGACCAATCTTGCCACGGGCGTTACCCACATTCCTCTGATGACCCAGCCCGACGACGATGCGGCGGTGTGTATCGAGATGCCAGACCCCGCGCCCCTGACGGTGCTTGCGTGGCAGGCGGATGTGGACATAGGGCAGGCGGGCTGATGTTCGACTTCACCAATCAACAGGGCAATTTCGACATATCGCCGTATCTCACGCTCTTTGGCGGCGGGTTCTCGGCGGCCGGTAACCAGTTTGCGGCGCTGATGCAAAGCTCATGCAGGCGAATGCCTCCATTGCGGGCATGCAGGCGCAATCGACGCAAGAGGCGGGGGCCCAGCAGGCCGAACTCTACCGCCAGCACTTGAACGCGACGATCGGACGACAAGAGGCGAGCGTCGGTGGAAACAACCTCACCCTATCGGGCTCCGCGCTCAAATCGGTCGAGAACACGGCGTACCTGGGCGGCCAGGATATCTCGCGCATCCAGACGAACGCCGCGCGTAAGGCGTGGGGATTTGAAGTTCAACAAGCAGGCGATCTATTCAGGGCGAAGCAAGAGCAATCGGCCGGGACGTTCAATACGTTCGGGAGCCTGATCACTTCGGGCGCCCGCGCCTACGGCCAATGGTCCGATCCCAATGGTTGACCTGACCTATCAAGCGAATGTCGAGCCGGAAGCGTTACCGGGACGGGCGTATCCGTGTCTGCCGGGGAACGATCCACAAGCATTCGGAACTCAAGTCGGATCGAGCATTGAGCAGGCTGGTCAGGTCCTGCAAAGCGTCCACGACAAAGTGGAGGCGCAGGCGCTTCAGTCCCAGCACACCAATGCGGTGAATAAGCCACGGTGCTCGCTGACGGCACCACTAATACGCCGCAGACAGGCGCCTTCGCCCAATATGGACAGAACGCTTTTGGATTAAATCAAAAGTACCTGCCGCAATTTGATCAGCAGGCTCAATCAATAATCAACGCAGTGCCAGATCAGCGTGCCCGCACCGCTGCCGAGCAGTCTTATCAGCACATCAGGGCGCAGCTTGAAAACCAGCTGAATGTGCATGAACTGCAGCAACACAAAGAATTCGGCATCAAGACCGATCAGGACGCAATTGACATAGCCTCAGTCCGAGGGCCGAACAATTACAACGATGCGGGGATTCTGTCATCGAGTTTGCAGACGATCCAGCTAAAGGCTCAGCACTTGGGCGATCAATTGGGCTGGTCGCCGGAACAAGTGGAGCAGTTCACGCAGGAACAGACTTCCAAGTTCCACATGAACGTGCTCGACCGGATGGCGACGGATGGTAAGTTCCCGATGGCGGAACACTATCTCGATACCGTCAAGGGCCAATGGACGCCAACACCGCCTGGTCGGCCAAGCGGATGTTGGATGGGCAGATCAAGGAGAAGCAGAACGATCAGAAACAGGACATATCCGACCGCTATCACGACTCGATAGAGGCCGCACAGTTCGGGCTCAAGAATCCGATCACCGTGAGCCGGGCGAACTCGACGTTCTCTATCCCAAGGACGCGCAGCGTCATTGGCACGGCCTGACGACGACGCACGCTCTGCCGCCCAGGCGCAGGACTTCGATAAGCAAACACCGGATCAGATTCAAGCGGCGGTCGATAAGGCATGGCCCACTGTTGGCGGCCCAGAAGCGACCTTTGCCATCTCGAGCTACGAAACGCTTGCACGTGCGGCACAACAATCCATCACCGAGCGCAACAAAGACCCGGCTCAGTCCGCCATCGATTCTGGCGCTGGATGGAAGCCGCTTGATCTCAAGTACCCGCAGAACGCGATATCGCAACTGAGTCCCGCGCGAACACTCAAGAACAGGTTTCCGAACAGATGGGAGTGAACGCACCGCTCCTGACGAAACCTGAGACACAAGCCTTCACGCAGTTTTTATGCTACAGCCACCTGGCCCAGCGTCTTCAAGACCTTGGCGGCCTTCCGTGCAGGGCTCGCCCTCATATGTTGCCTACGCCTCGCTCATGAAGCAGATCGCACCGCAGTCGCCGCTGACGGCGATTGCAGGCACCACACTGACTGCCCCGCGCAGAACGCGCCCAGCTGGTTCAACCCGAAGTCTCGAGTACCTCTCCCCTCGTCTCGGTGACAGCGACATTCTTGGAGGGCGAGGGAGATATCGCAGGGACAAAGGGCGAGAAGGGCAATCACTCCGATCTTCCCGATGCCGTCTGACAAGGACCTTCAAGACCAGTTCCAGAGCGCCATAGGCGGGGCTCAGACACAGCGACGTATTCGGCGGGAGGGGGATTCGGACACCCTTGAGGCCATGGACGCCGCTGATAAGGCAACCTATGCGGCCGAGGCTAGTCGGACGAGGGAGTACCGACTGCGTGATCCATTCGGACATTGCCGACAAGCGGCGCAGATGGTCATCGGCCATGCGACGACCTACGGCTCGACCGACTCGGTCGTCCCTTCCTGGACGGACCCATCCAAGTTCGAGGGGGCCGTGAATCTCGTTTTCTAGGCGGTGCTCAAGTCCTCGGGTTACTCGGATCGACACATCGAGGCGCTGCGCGGCTATGGACTGTGGCAGCTCGGCGACACCCGGGGATGGGGCGCCTGACGTGATCGACGACAACGGTCAGGGGCGATCCCTTCTTGAAGTCCAAGGATGGCAAGCAGTCGTACGGTTCTGACTTGAACCAGCAGTTCAAGGGTGAGGATCAGCCGAAGCCGCAGCCGCTGCTGCGTCACGTGGAGTTCGGCTGCAAAGGGCGGGCACCCACATGCAGATCACGGTGGGAGAGTGGCGCTGCAATCCGGCCTCTTCAAAGATCAGGACCAAACCGAGCAGGACGAAACGGACGGTCCCGGCTGGACGATCGACCAACAGCACCCGGGTACGTCCGATGGGCCTGCCGTTGCAGCATCGCCCGCTGTACACCGCCCCGGGGTGGAGATTGGCATGGAATCAATCTGCTTGCGCACGGCCCTCGAGCAGCACGCTCAGCCCGAATCCCATGGACGCACTCGCCGAAGGGCCTTCTGCCTCTTCCGCAACGCGAAAAGGGCAAGACGGAACTTGATCCCTGGAAAGTCGATTGGAACGAGAAGCACGAGGAGATCGAGGACGCCTCGCGCGAAACCTCTAAATCCTTCTTGCTGATTTGTGCACCACCGGGAGTGCTGCTCAATCTCGTGCAAGGGCCTTCGCAGCGACGCGGGTCACGGAGTTCGCTGTGTGGGCAACTTGGCGGGCGGTCCCGTTGCGGGAGCCTCCCTGTTGGGCGCGAACGGAAGGTGACGCCCGACTACCAGGACTCCAGAGACGAAGGGCTCGATGAGGGCAATGGCCAAGAAGTCGGGAATCCTCACCGGCCTCGCCCTCGGGTGCTGGAGCGGCATTGCTGATGAGCCTGCTCTGGCCAGTGGCTGGCGGGGCTCTCGATGATGGGTACACTGCTGACCGAGGCCGGGACGGGTGCTGCGGTCAATAGCGCATTTGGCGCGGCCTCGCGGTTGGCGAGTGCGAAGATTGGAGACCGACGCGGGCTATCCGGAGATGGCTGAGCAGCAAAAGCCGTGGGACGAGTCCTCTTACATGGCAACCGATGCCATCACCGGGGCTTCCTCCGGTGCCCATGCCGGATTGCACGGGCCCCAAGCGGCCGATGTGGATCCCTCGATTCGCGATGCCGCCAAGGTGGTCGAGGACCGGCAAGAGGTTGCCGACCGCGACCCCGGCATCCCTGTTGAACACCAAGTCTGCCTCGTTCGATCGGCAGGCACTAGAAACGGCCCTCGGCGACTTGATGAGCGATCACCCCGTCGAGCTCAATGCCGAGGACATGGACGGCGCCACCTTCGCGCGTCCCGAGGAGAAAACCGCTCTCAAGCGCGCGAGATCATGCGCGATGAATTCATGAAGTCGGCGTCCTGGACGATGCCGCGGCGTTCGATCGGTGGCTTGCGGGTGAGGAAGAGCCCAAGTCCAAAGAGCAGCCGACTGCCGAGAAGCCTCCAGAGGAACCAGCCGAAGCCGCCGGTGTACCCCAAGGCGAAGTGCCTGAGCAGTTCAAGAAGGAGGGCGAAGAAGAGAAGGAACCAGGGGAGCGGGCGTAGACCAGGCCATAACTGAACGTGCCCTCGCTGACAGACCAAACGTCCACATTCCCGTGGAGCGTGAGCAGGCCAGGGAAACGCGCCATCGTCTCTCTGCCCTCATGGATCGCGCCACGCGCCGAGAAGCGATGGAGTTAGGGCCGCAGTATCCTCGAGGACATGGAGGAGCGTGAGATCAGCCCAAGGGATGCGGCTCAGGAGTTCGTTCTTACACCTATCCGAAACCGTCGGACTGAAGATGCGCGCACGCTTTGACCGCATGGCGAAGGGACAAGGGGTTTGAACCTGGACAAGTCGCTTCAGTAGATCGTGAAGGAAACAAAACAACGCTCGAAAGATTGGGAAGATGTGAACCGCTTCCTCGCTGATGAGTCACCTGGAAAAACCGACCATCTCGAAGGAACGCAGCGCGGCTACGTATTCTCGATGCAGCTGGTGACAGAGCGCGCCGCCGAACGATCGCCAGGTACGGCGCTCGCATTCGATGTTCATTCTCTAGCCGGGGATCACTAGCAGCAGGCGAACAAGGAAGCCGAGCCCATGTCTCGGCTGCTGTCCAGTGCGAGGCGCGCCATGCGTGATGATTGCTTGCAAGAAGTCTCCACCATGCTCGGGCGCGAACTCTCGGCACGGCAGGGCGAGAAGATCGAACAGCGCGTGCGCAATCAAATGCGTGTTCTGGCCCGCGAGAACCCAGAAGAATGGCGCGCCAAGACCTATTCGGACCGGCTGCACGAGGCGGCAGCGGCAGCGGCTACTGAGATGAAAGAGGAAGATGCCAGCAAAGCGTTCTGCAACGGGCCCAGAATACGATCGCCGCCCACGACCGCATCGAGAACTTCTTAGCCGAGCAGCTCGTAGCGCAAGGTGGGCGATTTGCTCCGCGCCGTCTCGAAGCTCGCCTACTTTGACACCGGCGGCGGGGGCTATGCCTCGGCGCAGTCCTGGTCGAACGCCTACCGCAGTGAGTCCTTCGCAAACCTAATGAAGACCTGGAAGGCGATACCCGCAACTCTCGGTCTTGTTGAATAACAAGAAAGGTGGAGCCGATCTGTGGAAGGAATTGCACGGCGAGAAGTCCAACAACCCGACAGCCGCCGAGGGTGCTCAAAGCGTGGCGTGAAGTCCGCACCGAGGAGAAGCGCGAGCGCTTCAACGATGCGGGCGGCAACGTCGGCAAGCTCGAGGAATGGAGAGAAACCGCAACATCACAGCCAGGCCCGCGTTGCGTCTGCGGGCGTCGAGAAATGGATCGCCGATATCACCCCAAAGCTCGACCTGCAACAACACGCGAAACTGGATGGCTGAAGAATGTCGGTGACAAAGTTCACGCCTCGCACACACACGCCTACGATTCGATCATCACGGATGGGCACAACGGCAGCGAGCCTGGAAGCGTATCGGGTAGCGGCGTTATTGTGATTGGCTGCGACTGCAACTCCCAACTCCTTCTTCAAGGACGCAGACGCCGCAGCCCAATACAACTCGCTCTACGGGGGGAAGAGTCCCTGAGCGGCCTACTCTCGGGCCACGTCTCGCGGATGTCCCGCGATATCGCCTCAGCGGAGCGTCGAGGTCCCAATGCAGCGGCCACTTTCAAGCACTTCAATGATCGCGCCCTGCAGGATGAGATACGCCAGTCTCAACCTCCATTAAGCGCTTGGAGAAACAGGGCAAGTTTAACGAGAACCTCTTCGATGCGGTCGCGGGCAAGGATCAAGTCGTCGATCAGCGGGCGGCGAATGCCTTCCAGGGCTTTCGTAACTGGATGACGGCGACCAAGCTCGGCAAGGTGGTCATCACGGCTCTGGGCGATGAGGCCGGAATGTTCTCGACCGCTATCGCCAACCACGTGCCTTATGCGCAGGCCATGATCGCAGGAGTTGAAGCGCGTGGCACTCGGCAAGTCCCGCGACTTCGCCGAGACGCAGGTTCGGGAAATCCACGCGATGATGGGACACATGAACGGCTTTGCCGAAGAGGGCTTCGGCTCGTCCTTCTCTGGCAGATGGCATCCGCCGTGATGCGCCTCTCGGCGCCGAGCGCACGGTGGGCGGCACGGCGTCAGGGCTTGGGAGACATTCGTCCTCATGTCCTCCATTGGCTAGCTTTCCGCACCGTTGAACATATCCAGGACTTGTCCGTTGAGGATCACGGTGTTGAAGCGAAAAGGGCAGTGATGGGTACCAACTGGCAAGTGTGGCGCCGCGCAACCCCAGAGGACTGGGGCGGGCACCCTCGAAATGTTCTCACGCCGAGCTCAATTCGGTCTATCCCGGATGAGCAACTGAAGGACTTGGTAAAATCCGCGGGCACTGAAGCGCGAGGCGACGACGCAAAGCTTTTCACATGCGCTCGAAGAGGCGGGCATGGGCGCGATGGACACAGGTCCCCGCCAGCGCGTAACCGTCAATCTCGGCACGCAGCGCGGCTCCTATGGCGGGAAGATCTGGTGTTCGAGATGAATCTCTTCCGGCGGCTCTGCCTTCTCGATGATGGTAGATCAAGCACTGGGGGAGAGAACTGACATGCCGGGTATGGGGCGATTGAGTATCTTGGCGCTGTTGTCCTTTACGGCACTGTCATTGCCGCTGCGGGCAATCAGTATCCGTAGGAGTCTCTTGGCCGGCCAGAACCCGGAGAACATGAACCCGAAAGAGAACCGCATTTCTGGGGTAAAGCGATCTTACGTGGCGGGGCTTGGGATTCTTCGGGGACTTTCTCTCATAACTATATGCACCGAGGACCCTTGATAGACGTCCCTCGCCGCGGCCCTCGGCGGCCCCGCCGCGACCACGGCCGAAGGGATCTTCTCTCTCCCACGCACGGCGCCTTCTTCAAGTCCCAGCGCGGCGAGCGCACCGATGAGAAGGCGAAAATCGATCCGCTTCGCCGAAGGGAATTTTCCCCTGATCAACATGTGGTACACGCAAGCCGTCGCTGATCACCTCTTCTCGTGGATCATTCCCCAGGAAGCCGCGAGCCCCCGCGACACTGGACTGCATGCAGGCGCGTCAGGAAAGCGACTGACGGCAAGACCTATTTTTGGAAGCCTGATGAAGCCGTGCCGCACGCGCCGCCCGATCTATCCAAAGCGTTCGGAACGCCCAAAGCCAATTTCGCCGGTAACTCGGAGATGCCAACCCTATGACCGTCAGTGTTGTCCCAACATGGGTCCAGACGCCCGGCAACGGCGCCGCGACCGTCTACAACTTCCCGTTCCTGATCACCGCCGTCACCGATCTTGTGGTGGGCTTCATCATCGGTGGCAATTACACCCAGCAGAACATCGGCTTTACGATCAGCTTCACTCCGAGCATCCAGGGCGGCCAAGTGACCTTCACCACGCCTCCGACACTCGGCACCACGGTCGATATCCGCTCGCTCCTGCCGCAGACGCAGCCGACCAACTTTGCGAATCTCGGGGCTTACTACCCCGAGAACGCCACGAATGCATCCGACCGTGGCACGCGGCTCTCCTCGGATATGTACCGGCTCACCTACCAGTTCGGCATCCATGGGCCGGACACTGAGGGCACGCCGTGGCCCGTGTTGCCGCCGCCCGCTCAGCGTTTAGGGATGGGCTTGGTATTCGATACGGTAACAGGACTCCCAGGCGTCGGGACGCTCACACCGACGCCGCTCACCCAGTCGGGATTCAACGGATTGCTCGGCGGCAGCAATTTGGGCAATTTCTTCTATCCGGCCCTCGCGGGCGAGAGCGGCATAGTCAATCCCTATAAGCCGTACTTCGATGTGGACCGCTACGGCTACAATGCCCTTCCGGGCGTGACGCCAATGGATGGGGCCTTCCAAGCGGCCTATAACGCCTGCATCGCGGCAGGCGGCGGGACCGTCACCTATAACTCCCAAGGCAGCGGGCCGTATCTGCTCAACAACCCGATCAACTGCACCTATGCCGGGACGGGGAATACGCCCCCTGTGATCTGGCGCAACTTCAAGCCCGACATTGCAGGGCATCCGCCAGCCGGGTGCATTCTTAATCACAATTCGATCGGCTTCGATTGCACCGGAAACATCACGATATCGTTCATCGACATGACCATCACGACGCAGCTGTTTCCGGTGCCGGTCAATATCCCCAAGATCGGCATCTTGCTCGCACGCAACAGCCCCTCGCAATCGCTCGTCAATCGCATCGTCCGCCCACGTATGGTCGGCTATTTCAGCATTGCCTGTATCTATAACTACGGCAGCGAGGGCTTGCCGATCGAGACCGGGTATTTTAGCAATTATGGCGCTGCGGGCGCCGGCAATTGCTGTCTTGCAATCACTTCGGGCAATTACGCGAATGTTTCATCGATAATCCCGGGATTGATCGCGACCGGCAATGTGTCCATGACAATAGGTGGCGCGCCGGACTCGCAGATGATTATGAACGGAGCTAGCTCGACTTCCGATTGCGTGCATCTTGAGGGCGCCTCGGACATGAGTTTCCGGGATGCGTTCTGTTTCAACTTGAACGGCCGTTCGGCTATCTACATCGATCCGAGCAAAGGCAATCCATCGAACTTCAACACCATCGATGGCATGCGTATTGACGATGCGGGCGGACCAAAGTATGGCGTTTTCTCCGACACATCCAGCACCTCACTCGCTCACATCGGATGGAACATCAGAGGGTTTCGATGTAATGCCTCGATGTTCGCCATCGCGTTCGCCGATGCGAACACCTATCCCTATAACTGGACCGTTGACCCGATCAGCGAGAAGGCGCCGGCCGGTGGCATCAGCATTCCCGGCAAGATCGACGGATTTTCGCAGTTCCGTTTGGGCGCGACGGTGCTCACCGTGGGGAGCGTCACGCAAGGCAATTGGATTGTCGGCTATCCGCCGAACATCACGGTCAGCGGCGTTACCGGGGGCGTGGGGTTAGGCTCCCTGGATTCAAACTACGCGGCACAGATCAACGGATTCGGTACACCGACGGGTGCTGCCCTTACTACCAATTTCCCAGGTGCTACCGCATCGCTCACGCAAACCAGTGAGATGGTTGCACTCATTCTGCAGATCATGAAGCAGCAGGGCAGCATTGCCACTTAAGGAGGACTAAATGACTGATCCAATCGAGAATGACGCAAAGGTTGCAATGACCGATGTCAAGACCGAGCTCGGCAAGCTCGAAGCGGACGAGGCCGCTGCCCAGGGCTGGATAAAAGCCCACACTGCATGGCTCATCGGCTTCGTGTGCTTGGTGTTCGGCGTGCTCATGGGCCATTGGCTCACGAAACACTCGATGGACGCCAACCTAGCGGCATTTCTATCGATGCTGCGCGTGAGCGAAGGCACTGCGCTTGCGGGTGATCCGTGGGCCGTGGTGTTCGGCTATGCCTTCACCATTACGGACTTCTCCGACCATCCGGCGTGCCTGGGCTGGCCGGGGGCGGTCACGAAGTTCGGCCACACGACAGCAGCGGGCGCGTACCAGATCGAGAAGGCGACCTGGCTTGGCTGCAAACGGGAATTGAACCTCCCCGACTTCAGCAAGGATAGCCAGGACACTGCGGCCACGCTGCTGATCCGCCAAGTCGGTGCGCTACCGCTCGTAGAGGCAGGACAGATCGAGGCCGCGATCGCCAAGTGCGGGCACCTTTGGGCAAGCCTGCCCTCATCGACCGCGGGGCAGCCGACTGAGCAGATCGCGAAGCTCATCGGGGCTTACGGCAACGCCGGAGGGTCATTCGCATGAACTGGCTCAAAGCGAAGTTGGCATACATTTGGTTGCATCGGACCAAGGCTCTAGGGATTGCCACGGGCATCGGTGCCGCCATCGAGAACCTGTGCGCGCAGTACGGTCATGAGATCCCGGCCAAGTATCGCGGCATATTGCTCGGGATCGCTGGCATGATCACGTTCTGTATCGGTCTTTACAACACCTTTCGGGATGTCTAGCGCGTGTGGACGATAACTTCAAACTCTCGGGCGATGACACCATGCGCCGGCTACGCAGCATCGCGCAGACGCCCGGCGAGCTCCAATGGCGGCTTGAGCTCCTCGCAACGCTCGAGCGCCAGCGCATCCAGGCGGATGTCAATCACCGTGGCATCATGCAGGTGCTTCGAGGACAGCAGAAGATCCTGGACGGCCTCAGCGCCACCAGGCTTGCGGCGCTCGTCAATGCTCAGATCGAGCAGAAGCGCAAGGACACCGACAGCGGCAAATGGCGGGCCACGACCAAGAGCCTCGTGTCTCATTTGGTCACGGCGTTGTTCGCCATCGGTACCGCCGTCGTGCTCATCAAGGTGAAGCACTGGTGAGCGACGAAGAACTCAACGAGATTCGACTGGTCGCCAAGAGCATTGAGGCGAAGCTCAGCATCTTGCGCAACTTCGTGATCGTCGCCGATCAGGGCATTCGCCAGCAGCAATCGGCCGCGAATGATGAGGTGATATCCGTGCTCAAGGACATCTCGGGGCAACTGAACCGCGTGCTCAGGATGATAGAGAAATGATCGGCAGTCTGCGTACCTACATCGAGATTGCGGCCGCCCTCATCATCCTCGCCGCCTTTGGCTGGTACACCTGGCACGAGCGGCAGGTGGGCGCTCATACCATCGAATCGCACGACGCCACGGCCAAGCGCACGCTGGACGCCGCCGTAGCCCAACAGACCGCGGCCCTACAGGCCAAAGCCCAAGCCGCCGACCAAGGAGCCGCCGATGCTCAAAGCAAGCTCGATGCCTATATTGCTGCTCAGCCTTTGGAGCCTGTGCGGCTGTGCGTCGCGCACTATAGCGGTGGCGGACTGTCCCAAGCCAGCGCCCCTCCCGGCAAGGCTCCGGGTGCCAGCCCCGGACCCGCTCCTGTTCGAGCAGTGCAAGACGGAACTCCTGGCCCAGACATCAGCGCAGGACTCGACACCCTCGTGCAAGCAGCTGCAGAGCTGGCTATCGACGTCCAAGACTTCCAGAAACGTTAAGGAGGCTCCTTTGCGGCATCAATAGCGAAGCGAACTGGCACGCCAGCGGCTTTGGCTTGTCTCACCATGTCTGCGGTGCCGTTGCCTCCAGGAAATGCCACGACTATATCCGGCTTGGCTTCCGCCAACATTCGCGCGTTCCGCATAGGGCCAGCCTTCTTACCTAGCAGTCTCCACTGTTCGCCGGTTACCTCAAACGGCCATCTGGGTATCCCTTTGTCCTTGGCGTATATATCGGCCAAGGTGTCTGCGCCGGGCGCCCCGCCGTGGATCAACATATCTATCTTGTACCGGGCCAGAGTGATTGCCACGACGTACATATCGTCATAGCTCCTGCCGCCGGTCACTAGCACCCTCATTCCGCGCCCCTATCATTCGTGAAGCCTTGCAGCCGGGCCAGCTCAGCATCGACAGCCTCACTCGCTTCCCGGTGCGCCACCTCAGCGAGGTGAAGTTCCTCGTTCGCTTTCTTCATCCGATACGCCGCTTCGCTCAGTCGGGAATCAAGCCGCTGTAGATCGGTAACGACTGCCGGTGGCGTAGGCTTGCACCGTTGCGATAGCGTGTGCTTGCCACCCCCGTAAGCCCCGCAATAACAGACGCCCAGGCTCACGACTCCGCGCCCCATCGAACTGTGACTCTAGGCGCTGGAGCCGCTCCCACCGTTCGAGCGCCGTTTCCCATAGTTGCAGCCGATCCTCATGCGCTTCGAGCGCTATACGGTGGGCTTGGCGTTCAAACTCTTCCTCTGTCAATTCTCATCGGCCAGCATCCGTGCACGCATCTGAAGCTTATCCATGCTCTGATCCTCCGCTGGGAGTAGAGTCCAATCGGAAGCGGTTGCACTCACAAGGCTGATGCTCCGCCTCCATCGTGCATACGCGCCTAAAATGCTCGCCGCGCAAGTGGCCGCATTTGCAAATATCATTGAGGTGGGAATCGGCGGCAATTTCAAGCATGACGCTAGTGTGCGCATCATTGAGCATGTTTCGTAAAAACCTGTTCACTCTCCACCTCCATCGACAGTAGCCAGAGCGTTGATTGCGATCTGCGTAGATCGATAGAGGAAATTGTCTTTAGAAATATCGGTCAACGCTGCTCTGAGCTTTTCATTCTCTGCAATGGCGCTGTCGCGGTTGCGAAAGGCGTTTTGCTCAGCCTGACGGGCTGCGCTCACTTCTGCGACAGCTTCCTCGTAATCGGAATACATGACGAAGACTGACCAGCCGCGTGACGGATGCTGATATTCCTGCGTGACTTCATGTTCCGCTCCCTCGCGGATATACCAATAGTTCACGGCTTTGACTCTGTTTCGAGAATAGCTCTAATCCGCTCCCCTCACCGCCGCGACCAAGTTGCGCCGGTTGGGCAGGTAGGGTTTTTCGAGCAAGCGCCGCAGCGTGCGGTGGAAGCCGGCGAGGTGGATCATGGCTTGTCTCCTGGATTGGCATGAGACGGCCATGCCACGATTTGGCCCATCGCCTCCATACACACCGAAATAGTCTCTTGGGCTATCGCGTAACATCCTGGCATCCCAGGACCCGCAGACGTTTCAACTCGCGCGGGACAATTGCGACAGCCGGTGAAGTTCTCTTCGGTGCTGCGAAGATACGCGCAGACCTTGTGAACCGGATCGCTCATGTCGGTGGCTCCTGCTGTGAGGCGGATGTAGGAGTAGCCAACTGGCTGACGGCCCATGCGCGCATCCGCGTCCAGCGCTCGGCCGGTGTGTCGTGCGTACGATACTTGCGCGTCGATCCATAGGGAACACCGTGAGTCACTTCGCCGGTATCTTCCCAGTGCCATTGGTCGCAATCGTCGTTCTCGTACATTACCTCGCGGGCGAGACAGGCAGCTATACCGAACTTATCCGCCAGCGCGTCATGGTTGATTTCGTCATCCCATGCGTCCGGGTGATCTTCTGGCAGCGTCTCGAACTCGCTGACATCGATCCCGCGCTTGAGGGCTACCGAACCAAGGGCGCAGACTTCGCCGTCCCTGGTGAAGCTATGGGCCGCCAGTTCCTTGACCGGCATTGCATCAAGGGCCTCGATAAGCTCCTTAAAGAATGCCTGCCCGCGTTTGCCGCGCTTGGCGGCCTGCATGGCGCCGCGCCACCGCCCCTCGGCCAGGGGATCGTCACCTTCGAAATCGATGTAACCGTGCCTGCTCATGTCGGTTGTCCTTCTGAAGTATGAGTAGCTCGCCACGCACGTAGCTCGTCCGAGAGCACCCAATAGCTGCCATCGTCGCCCACGAATACGCGCGGCGCGCCCAGACCTTCGGCGGCGACTGATCCGCCAGCGCTTTGTCGATTCTCGTCAATCGCGGTAAATGATCAATGCTCACAATCGTCACTCGACGTTGACCCACTCGTGCTTCGAGCGGTTTTGTCCGTAAACGCCACCGTAGAAATATTCGCCCGGCCACGACAGAGACCCGCCGTAATACCCGTTGGAATCGTTGCGATAGTCGATGATGATCTCACCCTTGTCCGTGGTGATCTTGCAGCCGTAGAACGCCAGGCACTCTGGATCTGTATGGAACTTCGATTCCTTGCCGTCCGGCATGTCCAGTTTCTCTACGGCGGTCACAATCGCCGGGAAACCGAGCGCAGGCAATTCGACGTGCTCGATCCAAGTATCGGAGCAGCACTCCGCGTCCACATCCACAACGATCTCGCCGTCAGTGGTCTGGAATAGCAGCGCCTGCCGGTCGTTGGCTATCTTCAGGCCACTCAGCGTCCTTCCGACCAACACGCTTCCTCCGTCTCGGTAACCCATCATTGATCTCCTTTGATTTTCGATGCGATGCATTCGGTGTTGCTGCCATCTTTTGGCATGTCATTGATGATGCGAACGTCCCGTGGATGCACCCGGACCTTTTTGCCATTCACGATCTTGTGGAAACTCGTGCCGTAGACGCGGCGGTCTAGCAATAAATCTTCCTCGACCTCGAACGCGCGCCGGTCCTCAGTGCAATATTCGTTGTGCGCTAGAATCCGCTTGTTGCAATCGCCAGGGCCGCAGGAGCACGGTATATTGATGTCGGAGCGCAGTGTTTGGGCCTGAGTGACTGACTGCGCAGTCGCATGCTCGGGCCGCTTCACATCCGTTTCCAGTGGATAGCAATCAGAACAGACGATTGGAGGGGTACGTCCGTGCGGGCACACATCCTGCTTCCAATCGAACGGCTTATTTTCATCCTGGTACACGCAGATCCTCCACTGCCGCACCTCGGCCGCGAGCTGCTCCGCCCGCGCCGTGAGGTCGCGCAGCACGATCTGATCGCGAGCCTTATCGGCTTCGAGGCCTTGCACCCGCGCATGCAGGCGCTCGATGGTCTGCGTGAGAACTCTGGATTGGTCATAATGTACCCTCATCCGCGTAAATGGTCGCTATCGCCTTCTGCCGCCGATTTTTACAGCCAACATTCACTAGCAATCGACGCGACCCCTGCTCGACAATCAGGCAAAACCAGTCGTGACTCATCCGCTCAAGATGCACATATGCCTCAGTGGCAACGATCTCGTCCAGCTCGAAATCGTCGTCGTAGCGCACAATGAGATTTGTTGTCACTTGTCACCTTCATTCGAGGCGTTTTGCGCAGTGGAGCATGATGGCGGTTTGAATGGATCGCCGGACATGCCCATTTCTTTCCAGACCTCTCGCTCATTATTGCGCCCAATGCGCTGGATTTCTTTTTTGAGCGCGCTGCGGATATGTCGCAGGTTGAAACGGGCTGCTTCTCGCTGTCACCTACCATCTCACGATATGCGCTGATAATGGATGCCGCGACCAGGCAGTCGGTGCGCCTGGGGTAGAGTGCCGCATAGTCCGTTCGATCTCGTTCATCCGTTCGCCAGGGACCGGCCAGCACATCCCCTCGAAATGCGTATAGATGACCTTCTTTTCGTCAGTCATGTTGACCTGCCTTGATGGCAGGAGAGCCTTCGTACTTCGCCTTGAGCCGCGCTAATTCCGCCCGCTCGCGGCGTTCCAATTCACCAGCAGCCTTTATTTCGGCTGCGCGACGTTTCGAGTCCATCAACGCATTCCATGCCGGTTGCTTCAGGGTGTCCATCGGCTCACCGTCCTCCCAGTGAAATTGATCCAGCGGGAAGTGCGTCGCGCACTCGCAGCAGAACGTGCCACTGTAGAAGTTTGGATCGCGCGCATAGGTCTCAGCCAGAGCGTGCCCCATTGTCGTCAGGCAGCCGCATTTGTCATGGGTGTATGATCGCCGTACCGGCTTTACGAACCCCTTGGCGCGCTCCTCAGGGCTCAGGACGACGTATCCCTTTTGCTGACCATCCGACCGTAATTCCCGGTGACTCTCGTCCACTGGGACAGGCTCGCCTGTCGTCAATTGTCGGGTACTCATGATTTGCGGCTCACCTTGAAGTGGAAACCCCATCGTTCACGCTGAACGACACCATATGGCTGCCAGTCGCATCGACCTCAGCAACCGAAACCGAAAAGTTGCCGTCCTTGTCAACCAGACGTTTGAGAAAAACGATCATCAATTGATCCTTGAAGTCCTCCAGCAGGTCGGCGTGGATGCCGTGGCCACCAGATTGCAGATCGGCCTCGCGGGCCAGCTTGCGACCTTTACCCATTGTCATTTCCTGTCTTGATGGAGGTAGATGCACGGTCTAATCGCTCGATTTCCGCAAGCAGTAACGCAGCGGCCCGCACCAAATCACGGCGTACATCTTTCGGTTTCCACCATGACGTGGCCCACGGCCACCAAGCGGGAGGTTTCGCTAGATCAAATGGATCGTCAGGGTTCAATTCATTCGACGCATGCATGGCGTAGCACACGGCCGCAGCCGACAGTTCGCCGTGTTTATGCTTATCGTCGTGCGCCGGTACCCAGTTCTCAACCTCGACTGTCGTCGACGCTCGGTGACCACATCGGCCAATGCATTCAGTGCGCTCACTCGGATGCTCCCTTTGCAAGGGCGAAGACTCGCCGATGATTTCCCGCTAGAGCGCTCCGTACTTCTCGTCATCGCCAACGACCTCGCCATTGAGTGCAACGATCCAAACTCGCTTACCTTTCCATTTCAGCAGGATCAACGTGCCATGTAGCGCCGGCTTGAACAGATTTCGAGCGGTCCATTGACCGTCTGCACATCGCCGACTGCCGCTGGCTTGAGATGACCGCCATTGGCTGGCGTCGCGTCCTTGTTCGAGCGCCAGAAGCAAATCTGGGCCCCAGCGCTTTCAGTTCTTCGAGCCGCGCTCGCTGCGCATCGCTCCATCGGGCTGCGAAATCTTGGATCGTCTTCGACCAATAGGACCCGTTCCCGGACCCGTACCCGGACCCGTACCCGGACCCGTACCCGGACCCGTACCCGGACCCGGACCCGTCCCCGGACCCGTCCCCGTCCCCGTACCCGTACCCGGACCCGGACCCGGACCCGGACCCGGACCCGTACCCGGACCCGGACCCGTCCCGACCCGTCCCCGTACCCGTCCCCGTACCCGGACCCGTCCCCGGACCCGTACCCGGACCCGGACCCGGACCCGTCCCGGACCCGTACCCGTCCCCGTACCCGGACCCGTCCCCGTCCCGTACCCGTACCCGTCCCCGGACCCGGACCCGTACCCGGACCCGGACCCGTCCCCGTTCGGCGCCCAGTCGGGTGCCTCGCCTCGGAGCATCACGCACTCCACGGCGCGCGCTCCCATGCAACAATCGCTTCTGGCGTGCAGGCTGCGACGCTCGTGATATCGCGCAATTCCATGTCGGCCGCTGGACCAACGCGTGCGCCTTTGGTCGGACCGATTGCCGCAAGGCCGACGAAGCCTTTTTGATCGACTGCCCAATATAAGCAATTGCGCGCGGCACGCAGTGAAATGATCTCGCCGCTAGTATCGTCCGTGTATCCGAAGAACACACCGCGGTGCGCGGTCGTCACCACAACGGCGCGCTCGCCATCTGTTTTCTTTGCCACTTTTCTCTCCTTCGTTGAATTACTCACAATCTTTTCCCAGTGCGAACGCTCATCGCCATCCCGCCATCAGCCGCGATTCGACCGACTTAGGCGGCGGCTCGCTGACCTCCAGCGCCCTTTACCGCCCCCTCGATGAACACGCGCACGGCGCCATTGATGCTCTTGCCCTCGCGCTGGCAGAAGGTGCGCAGTTTTTCATACGTTTCCTGCGACACCCGAAGACCGATGCGACGCTCTTTCACGACTACCACTCCCTGATCAGCGCATAGTGCGGCCGAACTTTCTTCCCGCAGTACGGACACGTCTTTGGCGCGATACCTATCTCGACTTGCTGTCCGCAGTCGGTTGACCAGTGCCCGTCCTCGCCCTCGTGCCACTCGCAGCGGGGCGGGAAAAGCTTGGTAATAAGGCGGCCTAGAATGTTCATTGCGCGTCGGGCGGATAGTGGTCGAGGTTCTTCCGCCATTGCGCCTTCGAGATGATCTTGTGCCTCGCGAGCCGATCGGCGACGAGACTGTAGAGCTCGGGGAACTTGTTGAGCTCGGCGTGCATGTCGCGGATGCCGGCGGCGATCTCGTACTCGTCTTTGGAATCGGACTCGAGCAGCCCTTTGACGTCTTCTTCCCACTTGTCCACGAGCGCCATGTCAACGTCCGACGTGTCTGGCCGCGGGTTCACCGGCGTGATATCGATGATATCCGCCGCCTCGTCGGATGCGTGCATACCGAGCAGCATCTCGGGCGCGTAGAGCCGGCCGAAGAACGCGGCCGCTCGGTAGCGCAGCATCAACTCCGGCATCGTCTTCCACTTCGAACCGTTCTTGGCGAGCCAACCTTCAGCCTGCGCCATCTTCATCGAGACGGTCGGGCCTTCGAGGATATCGCCCGTGTCCTTCTCGATGGCGGTCGCCGTGCACATGCGGTCCATCGTATCGACTTTGCCCTCCATCTTGAACCGGAGCGGCGAGAACTTACCGCAGCTGTTGATGGAAGCGATGATGAAGGTCGAGCGCCAACTGGGGCGCCCGTGGATCACATCGAGGTTCTGCGCACACATGAGCGGGGAGCACCCAATGCGCGCAGCCATCTCGAGGACGATCAAGCAGTTTGGGATGTTCCGCTGGTAGTCCTGCGGCACCAGCGTTGATTCTGAGAGCGACTTCGCCATGCGCTGCGCAAGCGCAAAACTATCGGCGCTCGAGTAGACCTCGATGGCCTTGTCGGGCGGCATCATGGTCGAAACTAAGGACTTCACCTGGTCCGCGCTGGTCCCCGCGGGCTGATCCAGGGGTAATTCGGCGTTCGCGTTCATGCTGTCTCTCCATCGAGCTTCGCAAGCTCATGCCGTAGCCGCGCGCGCTTGACCTCGACCAGCACGCAGGTCTCGGCGACAACGGCCGCTGGATCGCGAGGCGTGAACTCACCTCGACGTATTCGCTGATGCGAACCGTATCGCGCAGCCCGTGGCGCTCGAAATCGGCCGGGAAGATGCACGTTGTTTGCGAATCGATGTAGCGGTACTGGGCTATTTTCATGGGTTAATCTGCCTGTCGTTTGAAGAACATGATGTTGTCGAGCTCCGGCATCTCGCTGATGGAGCCTCTGCTCGATCACGTCGCGCCGAATGTCACCGAGAAGCGTCGCCTTGCCTAGCTGGCGCTTGAGCTTGTCGTTCTCGTTCTGGTAGTGCGCAATGGTCGCGGCCTGGTGGCGCAGCTGCTCATTGGCTTCGCGTAGCGCATCGTTCGATTCGCGCAGCGCCCGCTCGACCTTGACGAGTTTGATGCTCGCCTGAAGCAGTGTCGTGAGGTCGTTCATTTCATGTCTCGCATGAAGTTGGTATAGGCATCGCGGCGCGAGTCCGGGGTGGGCTTCTGCCGGATCACTGGGTTGCGCCGTGAGGGCAGCACGAAAAGGGCGACGAGCGCGATCAGGATGATTGGGAGGAAGACGCCCAAGATCAATGCGATTTGCCAGCTCATGACACGCTCCTCGGTTGGCAGCATCGACAGGCTTTCACGTCGGCCTTCGCACCACCTTTGCTCGATTCATCTGCGTGGGCTGCCGCAATAGCTGCTTCGCGGCTGTGATGCCGGCTCACCTCGACTTGTCCTGACATCTGCCGATTGCAGTTCCAGTTGTGAACCCGGTAGGCGGCAGTGTTTGGACGGAAGGTAAGCACGAAGTTCATGACGGCCGCACCAAGTGATCGCGGCCAGCGTCCCTGAGCTCCGCAGTGAGCTCCTCGCGCGATTGCTCGTCGTCGATGACCATGTGGCGAGCGAGTCCGCGGAAGTAGGCGAAGTCAGCCTCGGCCTCGGCGTAATGTCGATCACAGTAACCGTGCTCGTCGCATTCAACCTGCGAGCGGCAATCGGGCTGATGGCCGCCGCGCTCAGGGTCCGGGTTGTAATCGCAATCGCATTTCGAACGGCACTGGCTCATGGCTGCACCCGAATCATGCGCCCCACCAAATCAAGCGCAGAGGCTTGCAGCCATTCGGTGGTCGGCTTGAGAGCGGCCCTCGCAGCGGCCCCGCAGCGGCCCTCGCAGCGTCCCACGCAGCGGCCCCGCAGCGTCCCCGCAGCGGCCCTCGCAGCGGCCCACGCAGCGTCCCTCGCAGCGTCCCCCGCAGCGTCCCACGCAGCGGCCCCGCAGCGTCCCACGCAGCGTCCCTCGCAGCGTCCCTCGCAGCGTCCCCCGCAGCGTCCCACGCAGCGTCCCTCGCAGCGTCCCTCGCAGCGTCCCACGCAGCGGCCCCCGCAGCGTCCCACGCAGCGTCCCACGCAGCTTTAACGCTCGCGCCTGCGGCCTTCGCGCCAGCAATGTCGGCAATCTCTTGAGATCGCGCAGCGCCTTGGCATGTGGCGCGAGTGAGGGAACGAAATCCAGCCACTTCGGCGTGTGAACGCGAATCAGCCAGTCGAGCGCCATGTAAGAGCGGCGCTCTTCGACAGCTGGCGTCGAACGCGTGTCTATCAGTTGTTCAACAAGCGGCTTGAGTAAGCGATCGCGTTCGGCATCGTTCTGGAGGCCATCGTTCCACGCGACCATGAAGCTCGTGAGCACGGGGCACGCACACACCGGATGATCGCTCCAGGGCTCGCCCGCGATGTAGGCGACAGCCTCCATCACGCAGGCGCCGCGTTCTAGCGATTCGTGAGCACCAGACTCTAGGGATATTGTTTCGAGCCAGCCGAAGCGCTCGTGTACGGCGGGGCTCATCGCGACACCGCCTCATACGCATCCCGCACCTGGCGCGCGATCTCAGCGTCCCAAATCAGCGCCGACTCCGCCGGCGTGCGCGCAATGTCGATGAGCGTGCGGCTGAGCTCGTCCTCGTGATCCCTGAAGACCGCCTCGCGCCATTCGAGGTCGGCGCGCTCCGCGGCGTCGGCGGTGCGTTGCTCTTGTCCATCTGCTGCCATGACCTGCCTCCCGAGTGAATGTGGAGGGAGCCTACACGTATCGTGTATGCGTGTCAACACATTTCGTGTAGCAGTTCAACGGAGCCGGTTTCGAGGAGGCGCAAAACCTCGCGCGGCGTCAGCCAGTTTTTGGGAGTGGGTTGCCTTTGGTCTGAACGGAATGTGTACTGAGTCCATTGCGTCGCTACACGAAACGTGTTATCTATCCACCCATGAATCTCAGCGATTACATTCGGCAGGTAGGGGCCAAGCAGTTCGCGGCGCACTTCGGAGTCACCGAACGCGCAGCGCTTGCATGGCAATACCGCACCCGAATTCCCCGCACCGAACTTGCGAAGCGGATCGTCGCCGAGACCCCCGTCACATGGGCGGGCATAAGCGGTCAAGAACCGGGCGAGGGATCTCCTTCTAAAAAAAAGCCCGAAACAGTAACCGGTGATTTCGCCGCATGAGCATGGCAGGGAGCTTAAAAAAAAGGGTTGCGTTGTGCCGCAGCAATGGCGATTATACACCCGCCCAATTAAAGCTTAGCCGTCAAGTCGTCTGTGCGGGGAATCGGCGGATTCCTACGCGCGTGTCAGCCGCATTGAATTACTACAAGCACCATCTCGGCGACTACGCCAAGAAGACCGGGCACCTTTCTCTGCTCGAGCACGGCGCGTATCTACTGATGCTGCACGCCTATTACGGCACCGAGAAGCCGCTCCCCAGCGGCGAGCACCTCTATCGCATGGCGCGCGCGCACACCAAAGCCGAGCGCGCCGCAGTGGATTCCATCGCGCGCCAGTTTTGGAAGAAGACCGAATCAGGCTTGGTCAATGGGAGGGCATTCGATGAACTCGAAGACGCAACCCGACTGGCAGAGATTGCAAAAGCCAATGGGAATCACGGGGGTAGGCCAAGAAAAACCCAGCGGGTTTCAGAAACAGAACCAACTGGCAAAGCTATCCAGACTCCAGACTCCAATATCCAGAATCCAATACCCACACACTCAGACTCCAGAACGCCAAAAACCAACCCCAAATCGTGTGTGGGGGATTGGAAACCGCTCAAGACGGCGGACGAACTGGAAGCGGAGGAAGCTGCCCATGCAGGCCACTGACCGCGAGGCGTTCGAGGAGCAATTCGCGGCCCTCTGCGCCGGGTTCAACGTTCCCTGCACCTTGCCACGTCGGCACGCATATTTCCTGGGACTCGCCAAGATGTCGCTGCAGCAATTCGCGCGGGTCGTGGAGCGCTGTCTCGCAGACAACGGCCCCGAGGAAATGCCCACCGTGAGCGCCATGTGGCGACTGCACCGAGAGCGGCGCCTGGCCCAAGCGGTGGCGGAAAATCCGCAGAAGTCCCCGACCCAGAGCACATCGTGTACTTCGCAAATAGGTTGCTGTTCATGCATCTGCGGCACCGTGCGGGGCTTGCATCGCCGGGAGAGTTCAAGCCTGCGAAGGGGATGGAAAATTGCACTGCATCGGCTGAACTTCAGCGCTGTCGAGACTTCAAGCGCGACCTCGTAGCTGAGTTCATGGGCTACGTGAACGAGGGCGAAGAGCTTGCGACGCCGGCCGAGTTTATCCGTCGCTGGGGACTCGGATTGCAGCATGTTTGCGAGGTGTCAGCCGAGGAGGTGAGGGCGCTCGCGCAGATCGCCATCGGCCCCGAATGCGCCGTCGCGTTTCCGACGTTCATGGCGCGGCCAATCGATCCAGTGCGCCAGGTTCCGGCGGGATTCAGGGGCGTCGCGTGATCCCCCGCACCACTACGCGCCCGCAATTCGACGCCTTCGATGCGGAGCTGAAGCTCGCCGACAAGCTGCACCAGGCGGGCGTGTTCAACGGCGCGACCGATCAGCGGATTCGCATCGAGCGCTGTCGGCGGTTCATCCGCGATCAGGGCATCGCATGGGAGCCGAGCGGGCGAGGGCAGAGCTACCAGGAATGGTTCGAGGCGACGTACGGAGAGCGACTTTGAGCTACGTCTACGCTCCCAAGGCTGATGCCAACCACGCCGAAGTATCCGCCTGGTACGAGCAGTCATGGTGCCTCGTGAAGGACGTGCACAAGCTCGCCGGATTCGTCGATCTCATCGTGCGGATACCAACCCGCGGCGGGGGAGTTTTGCAAATGGTCGAGATCAAAACCGAAGAGGGCAAGCCATCGGGAAAGCAGGATCGGATGGCGCGTGAGTGGGGCGTCGGGGTGTATGCGTTGGTGCGCACCGCAGCGGATGTCACGGAGCACGTCGAGCGCGTGCAAGGGAGGTTCAAGTGAGCGCATTTTGGATCACGGTCGGAATTCTGGCGCTGCTCGGCTTAGGCGAGCTAGTCGCCCGCTGGCTCGATATTCCGCAATACTTCAGGCCGGAGCGCCCTGACGATGAGAGCTAAACGTGACAAGCGCGAATTAGCCGAGCGCAGCCAGACCATGCTCGCCGCCGCAGAGCCGGCGCCACCTTGCGCCAGATCGGCCAGGAGTTCGGCATCTCCGAAGTCCGGGTAGCTTTCATCCTTGAGCGTGAGAACGCCCGCCAGGAATTTGAATTAACTCGCGCACAAATGGGACTCACGTAGCCAAACCCATCTTCACAGGGTTTTCCAGATGTGCATGATCGCAACCCATGGAAACTAACGAAGATATCGAGCGCAGCCAACGCCGCTTGATCGATGCCTGCATGCGCGTCCCCCTGCAGCAGGGCGGCCATGGCATCTCGGCCTACGTCAATTCGTGCCTCCTGGGCGCTCAGTCGCCGCTCTCGTCGAATACGTCAAGCCCTTCGAACTCGATGCCGATGGCATACCGATCATGAAAGCGACCTTCGAGGAATTGCTCGTCAAGCACTTGAACGATCGGGCGAAACTCTTCGAGAACACCGCAACGGAAGCCCCGCGTATTCAGATCACGGGCAACGGGCGGCACTGATGGCCGCGCGCAAGACCAAATGGACGCCGCAAATCGTGCGCGACCGAATTCGCACCAGTATGCTCATTCAGCGCTTGGAGAAACAGGCACTTAACGAGGATGAAGTCGAGATGAACGCGCTGCAGCAGGACGCAGCTAAGTTCTTGGTTAGCTTGGTCGTTGCGAAAGCCGAAGCCCCGCGCCAACTCGATGTGAACTTGCGTCTCTCAGACCTCATCAAGCAGTCGATCGATGGATCATGACGCTGCTGCCATCAAGCGCTGGCGGGAGCATCCCGCAACGATGGTGCGCGAGCTGTTCCATGTGGAACCGGATGCGTGGCAGGAAATTGTTCTCGAAGCCTTCCCGCACAACCCACGCCAGGCCATGCTTGCCTGCAAGGGACCTGGCAAGACTACCGTCCTCGCTTGGCTCGCGTGGAACTTCCTCCTGTGCTACTTGAATCCCAAGATCGCCGCCGTCTCGATTACCGCTCGGAATCTCAAAGACAATCTTTGGACTGAAATGTCCAAGTGGCGCGCCAAAGCCCCCTTGCTCGCCGCACTGTTCGAGGTCACTTCCGAGCGGATCTTCCTCAAAGAGCAACCCGAGACCTGGTGGATGTCGGCTCGCTCCTGGCCACAGTCGGCTGATCCACAAGCTCTCGCAGACACTCTGGCGGGCCTGTGGGCCGACAACATCATGATCCTGATGGATGAGGCAGGGTCTATCCCGCCGGCGGTTCTAGCGACCGCTCAGGTGATTATAGCGAACGCGCAAGGCAACACCGGCAAGCACGCGCACTTGGTCATCGCTGGCAATACCACGAGTCACACGGGTGCGCTCTACGATGCCGCCGTTGCGCACCGCTCGAGCTGGCATGTCACCGAGATCACGGCCGATCCTGATGATCCCAACCGCACGCCGCGAATCCCAATCGAATTCGCCCGCTCGCAGATCGCAGAGTACGGCCGTGATAACCCCTGGATCATGGTCAACTTCTTGGCCAAGTTCCCCAAGCAGGGCCTGAACACGCTGATATCCGCGGACGAGGCGATTGCCGCTCAGAAGCGCAACTACCACGAGAACGCGTACGTGGGCTTTCCGAAGATCTTGGGCGTCGATGTCGCACAGTTTGGCGATGACGAATCGGTGATGTTCAAGCGTCAGGGCAAGATCAGCTGGAATCCCTTGCGCATGCGCACCTATCCCCGCTGCAAGGCGGTCCGCACGTCGCACGCATTGCGACCGAGTGGGGTGCTGACTCCATCCAGATCGACAACTCTGGCGGCTGGGGTGGTGCGTGGCATGAGTACCTGACGACATCCGGCTATGACTATGCCCGCGGTGTGCAATTGGCGGCAGTCCAGCCCAAGAAGGGCGCTTTTACAACAAGCGTGCTGAGATCTACTGGGACATGTGCGAGTGGATCAAGGACGGTGGCCTGTTGCCGCCCATCCCCGAGATGGTCGAGGGCCTCTCGAAGATGACCTACAGCTACAAGAACGGCAAGGTGCTGGTCGAGGACAAGGCGCAGATCAAGTTGCGCCTGGGACGCTCGCCTGATCTTGAGGACGCATTGGCGTGCACGTTCGCATTCCCGGTGGCCCCGAGACCGCAAGCGCTGCCGGGGAGCTCTGGGCTCATCCCGAACTTCTCGAACGTCGTCAGCCGCTCGAACGACATCTCGCCGTGGGACCGATTCGATAAACCTGCAAGTGCATAAGGAAACCGTATGAAGACCATGCCCGGTGCTCACGATGAAGGCGCGCGCGATAACCCGCCAGTGCGCTCCAAGTTCGACAAATCTCAGGGCAAGGGCCTGCCTGCGCCGCATTTAAAGCACCCAGGCGAGGTCGCCAAAGAGACCGGCTCCAGGCACCCAGGGCACAACGAGAACGGCCACAAGCTGCCTACAGAGCGCTCGGTGGGTCTCGGCGGCTCACCTTCGCCACAACTACACGCCCGGTGAGATGGGCGCACCGATCATCACCGGTACCGGTCAGGGCCATGCCAAGAACTCACGGCTCACCGATGGCGATGTGGTGCATCACAGCCGCAACGTGACCTACGGGGCGATGAAGCCGCATCTCAAGGAGCCTGATCCGGTCCACGCGGGCTCTGACAAGCACTCGAAGCAGCACAATATCGCCCGTAGCAATGACCGCAAGGGCGGCACTACGGCAGTTGCGCCCACTCGCACTCGTCCGCAGCACATGGAGGATTCGAGCAAGCGCACCTCGGGCGGTCATGGCGTACTCGACCGGGTGCACATGAAGGGGCGCTCGTGAGCCTGTACCAGGGCACCAAGCTTAAGCCGAAGGAATTGGCCCTAGCGCGTGCCAAGGAGCAGCAGCGCATCAACACGCTTGCCGAGCGTACGGCCAAGGTGTTTGGGGACTTTCACGACGGTCAGTTCAACAAGGGTGGCAATCCCTTGCCGCATAAGCCGTTGCCTGAGCGGACCACCTTCTTTCGTCCACCTATGAAGAAATAGCGATGGCTAAGGACCCCTACTGGATCGAGCACGTGCATATCAAGAAAGGCGCGTATGGCCATCACAGTGCCAAGCAGATCAAGAAGGACGAGAAGAAGGGCGGCAAGATAGGCAAGCGCGCACACCTCGCTGAGACCTTCGCCAAGATGCGGGGCAAGTGAGTATAGACGCTGAAAATGAGATTGCTCTTAGCCATAAACAGGCTAATGGGTATGTTTGTGCTAATTGTGGCTCTGTGTTGATCGTCAATAGAGGGGCGACTAAGGTTTGTATGGGATGCCGAATGCTGTGGAAGCCGGTTACTCCCGAGGAGTTCGAGGCGCTCCATGCCGTGGACAGCAAGTGACGGTCCACACAGGCACACCAAGCGTGCCAACAGCCCCGCGAAGCGCAAGAAATGGGCAGCGGTTGCCAATGCGGTGCTCAAGAAGAGCGGCAATGAGGGTCAAGCGATACGGATAGCCAATGCCATGGTCAAGCGCAAGAAGCACTACATCAGCAAATGACCTACATCGTGTACTTTCAGTGGAATTCCCGAGGCCGCGCCGCAGTAGAGACAATCTTCCATTGTGTCGTGCCAGAAGGATGGACGCCAAGCCACCTGTTATTGAATGGATTTTGGATCAAAGACGATTCGGAGGAACTCAATCCATGGGGCAACCCATCTGGGCCGTCCAATGGGCCGATGCTGAAACTGGAACGATGTGGGTTCCTCCTGGGCGCATTACCTCGGTACTCAGGGCATTAACGAAGTAATCCTCTGGGATGACCTGCCCGCACAGCTCTCCTGGAAAGAGAAGATCGGATATCTGTGCTTGATGCTCGCTGATTCGCCGGGCCGGTATGTCTCACCCGTCGAGCACAGCGTGGGTCATGGCGTATACATCCGCACCATGCGCTTGCCCGCTGGGCTGATCTTCCTAGGCCGCGAGCACTTGAAGGGCCACTTGGTCACGCTCTTGGAGGGATCGGCCATCATGATCACCGAGCACGGCAAGAAGCGCTTCGATGCGGTGAGCAATGTGCTGACCTCCCCAGGGTTTCACATGGTGGCCTACATGCTGACCGATTGCGTAGCCCAGACCGCCCATTGGGGCATCGACGAGACCAAAACGCACCAAGAACTTGAGGACGAGATCTTCGGGCCCGCCGAGGACTTGATGGCGCTCGGCCGGCAGGTTCAAGCGCAACTTACCGCCCAAGTATGGGATCCCCAACTGTTGAGGTTTGTATGACAGGCGAAGCGATTGGCGCGTTCTTTACCTACATCGGTACGGCGGTGGGCGGTACGACAGCCGCGGGCGCCGGCGCTGGGGCTGCGAGTGCTACGGCTGGAACGGCCGCAGCGGGTGCTGGCGCCAGTGCGGGTATTGGCGGAGCGGTCGCAAGCGGCGTAGCTGCTGCGGGTGTGGGAGCCGGTTTGAGTGCGATTCTTGGCAAACACGGCGGCATCAGCATTCCCCCGCCGCCCGGGGCCGCCATGATCGATCCAGCTGGCGCTAGTGCCGCCGGCCAGCTTCGTCAGCGCCAAGCCGCTGCAGGCGGCCTACAGAGCACGGTGACGGGTGCAACCGCACCACCTGCCGGTGGGCCGACCTCGGGCGGCAAGAGCCTCTTAGGCCAATGATCTGTGCTGCAGTTCTATTCCAAAGCGATGGCCTTCCCACCGGTCAACCTACCGTTGATCACGACGCCATCGCCTCTCCCGCAGGGCTTTCAGGGCGTGCCCTATTCGCAGCAGCTGACCGAAGCGGGTGGCGTTGCACCGTACACCTACGCACTCATCGGCGGCTCACTCGATTCGGGACTTAGCCTCTCCGCATCGGGTCTGATAGCGGGAACGCCTGCGAACGCCGAAACCGACTCTTTCATCGTTCGGATCACCGACGCCCACGGCTTAAGCTCGCAGACGCATTTCAACCTCACGGTGGCGCCGAGCACGCTCACCTTCCTGACTTCCTCGCCCCTGCCGACTGCCACACCGACCGTTCCTACAGTTTCTCGTCCATCCAAGCCGCGGGCGGCGTGTCGCCCTATGCGTTCAGTCTGCTCGCCGAGACGGGCCCTGATACCTGGGCTGTGTCGAGCGCGGGTGTGGTCACGGGTACGCCACTCGCCAATAACCCGCTCCTCCTCGGCACCGAGACGGGACTTATCTTCATAACCGAGACCGGATTACTCCTTGTCAGGGATACCTCGTGACCAATGTAACCAAGATCGATCAATTGCCTTCTGCGGTATTCCCATATAACCGCAGTGAACTGTTCCTGATCGAGCAATCGGGGGTAGCGTCCAAGACGAGCATTCTCACGCTTGGCTATGTAATCAATCAGGTGGTTTACCCCTCGGGTGATACCACCGGTGCGATGGATACGGCGAACCTGCAAGCGCAGCTGAACGCCTTTGCACTGAACGATAACGTCTATCCCACGGGCGGCATCACGCTCACCCCCGGCATCTATTACCTGAACGCAACGCTCGTGGTCCCGCAGTCCTACGGCTGGCGGCTGTGGGGTTCGGGGACCTGGAACACCGTCATTCACATGGTGACGCCCAACACGCCGATCTTCACCTTTTCGACCAGCTTCATGGGCTGGTGGGATGTCGGCTACATGTCCTTTCGTTATGCGACCAACCAGACGCTTGCCGCGAATCCCTTGTCGATCGTCTTCTATTTCACCGCAGGCGGCGGCAACGGCATTTACAACTGGACCGTCCATCATTGCTATTTCAACAACTGCACCCGCGCGTTCTCAACTCAAGCTTCGGGCGCGGGACTGCCCGCGGTGTGGGGCTATACGGTCGAACACTGCTGGTTCTCGAGCTCCATGGGCGGAGCGGTGGCGTGGCTCGCGAATCCGCCGACCGCACAGCCCTCGTGCGTGTGGCGCGATTGTTATGTGAACTGCGGCACCTCGGGCGGCGCAACGGCGGGATCAGCCATCGAACCCGCCTTCACCATCAATCAATCGAATCTCTTGTTTGAGCAGGTCGAGTTCAATTCGGGCCAAGGGTACTCGGCGACCGTGCCGCAAATCGCTTTGGGCACGTGCGATCACGTACGGGTGCTTCACTGCCGCACCGAGCAGACGGGCATTCAAGCAGCATCGAATGCGTTCCTGTGGAATTTCTCCAATACTTACGTCTCGGTCGAGGACGTGAGTTTTGCGACGATCAGCGTGTATTCGGGCACCGGGACCTACGCCACGATGATCTCGGCCGGCACCTCGGGCTCGGTCTCCTTGCGCAACGTGGGCGCGAACACCGCATCCGCCTCGCTGAAAGTTCTGCTCGTGACCGGCAGCCAGGTGAACTCCTGCGAGAACATCTCGCTTTTGGGCGCGCTTCTGACCGTGAACAGCATCACTGCTGGCACGGGCGGCACGAGTGGCACCTACACCAACGTGCCGCTCACGGCGTCGGGGACCAATTCAGGCATTACGGGCGGTGCGACTGCGACCATCGTCGTTGCGGGCGGCGGTGTGACCAGCGTCACGGTCAATACGGGGGCCGCGGCGGGCGTCAATTACTTCATGGGCGAGCCGCTCTCGGCGGCGGCTGCCAATATCGGCAACTGCGCGGGCTTCTCCTGTCTCGCCTTCGGGATCGGCTCGTATCTCGAATATGCGGTAGCGACCGGCACGCATAACTTGGGCAACAGCCCCTCGCAGATCCTCGACTACCAGACCTCGGACTTGAGCTACGCCAACCCGACCACGACCGGTACCGTCACCATGACGATCGGCTATGACCGGGTGCAACTCATCTCGGCGACGCTCACGGGCAATTTGACCTTCAACCTGCCGCTCACGGGCTACAACGACAGTGCTGAATTCATCTTCATCCGCAAGGCAGCGACGCCCGGCGCATTCACGCTCACGGTCACCGATCCGACTTCGGGGAACAGTCAGGTGCTCCCGGCCAATACGAACGGCTGTCAGATCTGGCGTGCGACCTCGGCGACTCGTTGGGATTGCACGAATCTTGACACCTACACCTGATGCAGATCGACACCATCACCGTTCAGGTCAGAGATGCCACTTCGGCAATCGCGGTGATGACCTATGCCATTCCGGTCTACTCGCCGGTATCGATCACGGCGATCGATCCCTTACCCGCGCCGACGCAGAACACCGCCTATAGTTATGCCTTCTCGGCGATCGGCGGCGATCCGCCCTATTTGTGGACGCTCCTCGGCGCACCGCTCGTCGCGGGCTGGCCAGATCCCTTGCCGGGCGGTTCGATCGGTGTGCCGTATTCCTACACCTTGAGCGCTTCGGGTGGCACGCCGCCCTATACCTTCAACAACATCGTCTCGGGCAACCTGCCGACAGGCTTGAGTTACAACCCGGCAACCGGCGTTATTTCGGGCACACCGACCACGGCCGTTACCCTGGATGCGGTTACGTTCTCGGTCACCGACAGTTCGACCGGTTCAGGGGGCGGCGGTACGACAGGAGCGAATACCTATTTCGTCTCATCGGCTGGCGTGCTAACCGGGACACCTGGCACCGCTGATACCGATACGGTAGCCATCGAGGTCGTCGATTCAGCCTCGCAGACCGCGACCTACGTGTTCACCCTCATCGTGGCACCAGCGACGCAAGCGGCCACGCCGACGTTCTCACCTGCTGCGGGGTCCTACACGGGCACTCAAAACGTGACCATCTCATGCTCGACGCCTTCGAGCACGATTTACTACACGACGGATGGGACGACGCCGACGTTCCCCGTGTCTGGAACGACGCAGCAATATACGGCGCCAGTGGTTGTCTCGGTGACGGAAACGATCAACGCCATTGGCACGGCTGCGGGCTTTACCAATAGCAACGTCGCGAGTGCGACTTACACCATCAGCACGCCGCAGCTGACCGCGCTCTGGTCTGATCCGTTGCAGTCGGGCAGCGTCGGCGCTGCGTACTCGTACACCCTCACCGCAAGCGGCGGTGTGCCGCCGTACTCGTACGGCATCTCCTCAGGTGCATTGCCATCGGGCCTTAGCCTGGCGCCCTCTACTGGGGTGATTTCCGGCACGCCGAGCGCCACGGTCACTGCCGATGCTGTCACCTTCTCAGTCACCGATAGCTCATAGGTTTACCGATGCCCAACACAGTCACTAAGGCGACGCACATCACGATCAATGCGGCCAACACCGTGCCTACGAACGTGCAGGTGATTTTGCAGGGGCAGAACGTACCGGTAGCGACGCAAAGCCCTGGCTGCGTCACGGCGGGAAAGAGCGGCGGCCAGCTCTTCCTGCCGAACCGCAATGATATCGGCTGGCAAGGCGTGTCGGGCGCCACGCAGTACAACATCTACCGGGCGAAGAACGGCGGGAGTTATCCGTCTCCCGGAAGTCCCACGTACACAGTATCGGCATCGGCGGCAGCGACCAATTATACGAATTACCTCTCTCCTTATCCGGCGCAAACCCCGACGTACGGCCAATATCTGAGCGGTTTGCAGTGCAGTCCAGCGACCGGTATCAACTGCGCCTTCTCCGATACTGCGGCTACAGGGATCATAGGAAATGGTGGCCAGGCTGGTCAGACTTTCAGTGCCAACGCTACCGTGTCGATAGCTTCGACCAACATCACCATCAATTCCGTTTCTGCTGGAGCCCTAGCCCCAGGCCAAGGTATCGGCACCGTATTGCCTACCAATCTTCAGATCGGCACCTTTATCGTCTCGCAGACATCTGGTACGACTGGCGGCACAGGGGTTTACGTCATATCGCAACCTGCACTTGCGAACTTCACCGGAACAGTCGGCGAGGTTGCGTGGGGGAACACCGGCTATACCTATTATGTGACGGCGGTTACCGGTGGCGTTGAATCGGGCGCATCTGCTTACGCCTACCTACCGTTCATCACGAACGGCGGTTTAGTTCTATGCAATGGCACCTTCGATAGCTGCATGGGAACCTTGCAGACAGCGCCAACGACAACGCCCTTGGGGTATAGCCAGGCGGCTTGTTGGTTCCCGATTCAGCCGAACTCGGGCGGCCACTGCACAAACTATCCTTCTTATCTCAATGCCTTCTCCGGCAATAGCGCGGTCAACTACAACTTGAACACGACCGGCTATAACTGGATCAATTGGTCGGTCTGTCCGAGCACGCCCGGCTTAAGTCCAGCGGGTGGAGATGCCGAAATATGCGGAGATGCGCCGCTGCTAAATCCGAACGGTGCGGCGATGGCGGCTTATGGTCCCTCGTCCTGGACACAGAATCAGTGGAATACCTACAAGATGCCTATCGCCATGTTCAATACCGATGCTGTTACCGGTGTACCACAAACAGCGATGTATAAAATCACCTGGGGCGTCGGTGGCTCGATTGCTGCGAATACGATCATCTACATCGAATACTACTTCTCGGTGAACTGATGGACGACCTGATCAAACGACTGGAAGCCGAAGCTGAGCGCTGCAATGGTCAGTACCAAGATTGCCGCGACTTGAGGGACCTGTTGCTTGAAGCGGCTGAAGCACTGAGGGGTAAACAATGACCATCAGCGTCCTGCAAGAGAACGGCACCTACAGCACCTCGACCTTCACCACGGTGACCATCAATCTACCGGGCGTTACCGCGGCAAGCTCCCTGCACGCGCTGGTCTACAGCGGCTCAGGGAATGCCGTCACCGTATCGGATGGCGTCAACACCTGGTCGGGAGCACTCGATTCGATCGGTGGATCTGCTCACTACATCGCCAACAATGTGGCGGCCGGATCGACCACGGTCAGCGCCACATCGAGCCCAGCGGGTGCGAACTGGCTCGCTATTTGGGTACGGGAGATCGGCGCAACCAGCGGCCTCGATGCTACCAGCGGCGGTCACAATTCGCTGGAGACGCCGACCGCGAGCATTGTGACGAATGCACTTTTGGGTGCGGCGTTGACGCCAGCCTCTGCTCCCGGCCTTCTTTCGTCCTATGCGCTCTGGCTCTCGGGTTCATCGAACTTCGGTAGCGATGCTGCGGTGGAGGGAACGGGCTTCACCGCTGGCGTGCATATCTTCGGTACACCCAGCGCCGAGGGCGCCTCCGAGAGTTTGCGATATGTCGCAACCACTTCTCAAAGAGCTCTATGGACCGCGAATTTTGCACAGGATTATGTCGTCTACTCGGCGTTTTTCGTCGAGTCGGGCCCGCCGCCCCCACCGCCCGTTCTCGCTTTCGGCCCGATGCCCAAGCAACTCTACGTGATGCCGTGATTCAGACACAGGTTCTCACCTACGGGCACGAGCGCGACGAGGAGATTCAGTTCTTGAATCGCATCGTCAAGCGCTATGGTGATTATCACTCGCCGGAATTCAAGCCCCTGATCGATGAGCTGATTGCGCGCATCGATCATCTGACCACGGCTCAGCACGCAAAGCTCGAACTCTACGATCAGCGGGTGCATCGATGATCCTCATCGGCACCCCTCACACGCGCGGCAGCGGCTATACGGTCAATGACCAGAGTTTGGCGAGCCGCCAGGAAGCGGACATTCAGACCTGCCCGCACTGTCAGGCGGTCATCAAGATGCAGGACTGGGCGAAAGCCGCGGTGCAGAACTTCTGCTTGAAGTGCATGAAGCCGACCTGTGCGAATCCCGCCTGCCAGGACTGTGTGCCGTTCGTCAAGCAGCTCGAGCGCTACATCGCGAATCAGTTGCGCGTGAAGGCGATGCTGCGTGGCTAATGCTTCAGGCAGTAGTTGCACCCTCGTCAATACGGCCTTTGTCGTAGCGGGGACCATATCCGGGACATTCCTGGTTGGAATGACGCTTTCCGGCGCGAATGTCCCGCCCGGCGTCACGATAGTCTCAGGTCCGGGGGGTGCCGGAACCTACGTCGTCACCGCCAATTCGGCAAATATCACGACCGCGGAACCGATAACGGGCTCGCTCTCCTGGAATATGCCGCTACAGGGCAATTCCAGAACGCCGCAGATGCTCGACTTGGGGCGTGCGGCGGGTTTTGGCTTTGTCGTCGCTGCGGCCTTCACCGGAGGCTCTGCAGGCCCTGGACAGGAGTATCAGCACGGCACGCACGCCGTAGCGATTCATAACCAGCAGGCAATCGCCGGCAGCCACATCTTTGCGCCCTCTCCCGGCAGGCAGGGCCGCTCGGTCGTCCCGACGATTCTCACGCAGCCGCAATACCCCGAGCCGCGGCCTTCGACCATCTTCGATACCACGGGCCTTGAGAAAAAGGCGGGATTCAGGGCGCTGCAGACGATCATCGCCGCCCCGCAAAGCGTCGATCTCACGATTCAGCCCGCGGTCTACTTCCCACAGCCCCAGCAGGGCGCGGGATTCAGTCAAGAGTTCCACTTCGGCACTCATGCCGCGCAGCTCTACGATAGCCAGAACCGCTCGAACATCTTTGGCTCGGTCAAAGTGCCGCCGTCGGTTCAGACGGTTCGCCAGTTCGTCGTACCGCCGCAGAGTGTCGATTTAACAATACAGGGCTTCGTCAACACCATTCCGCTCGCGGAAGGGTGGATTTTGACGATGGTGACGGCCGGCCCGCAGCTCGCCGACTTCACCCTTCAAGCGCAGTTCACTGCGGCGCGGCCCTTCCAAGGCGTTCAAGCGCCGTGGAACCCGCGCACGATTGTCAGCGTCTCGCAGGAAGACCCGACGCAGCGGCCGTCATGGCTCTCAAGACCTCCACATCGGGTTGCGGCACCTCAGCAGCAACCGTTCGTATCCGGCGCACCAGACCGGCAGGACTACACCCAGCCGCAGGGGCAGATTCTATATACCTCGCTACCCGGACCTTCGAGGAAGCTGCAGCCGACCTTCGTGATGTCCTTCGAGCAGCAGTACGACAAGAACCTGTATCCGCTTGTTTTCACGCAGCCTTACATCTATATCCCGCCGCCGCCCTTCACCGGGTTCTACGTGCAGGCGGTGAGTGCTGGGTACTACGGCGGCCGCTTCAGAACGCCCGGCGATATCTTCTTGCTCGCAAACGGCGCCGACTTCTCGGATTCGAGCATCGACTACCAGCCGCCGAGCTCGAACACGGTCGGCTATGGATGGATGCAGAAGGTTTCCACGCAGCAGGTCTTTGACTGGCTGCAAGCGAACAACGCACCGTACCTGCCGCCCCAGGATCCAAACAGAAGGTTTATCTACTAATGGCACTCGATACCAGGATGGGCTACAACAATCCCGACGAGGGCCTGATAGGCGGCTCATCGCTGCGTAACGAGCGCAAGGGCCGCGGTGTCACCGAGATGGCGGTGAAGGTGCGATTGGAGAATCGCAAGAACCAGCTCAACATGGACCGGCTCACCTGGTGGTCCAACTGGCTCGATCTCGGTACTTACTTTCGCCCCTACCGCGGTCGCTGGTTCATGGGCGATGCGGTCGATACCAACAAGGGCTGGCGGCGTAACTGGAACATCGTAGACTCAACCCCGCTCATCACGAACAATATCTGCGCGGCGGGACTACTCGCGGGAACCGCATCGCCTTCACGTCCATGGTTCGGGTACGAGTTTGACGATGAACAACTGATGGAGGCCGAAGGTGTCAAAGAATGGCTTGCGGCAATTACCAAGGTTAATCGCGATATTCTGGCGCAGTCTAATTTCTATAATGCTCTGTTTGAGTGTCTGGGTGAGTATGGGGTTTTCGGTATTATGTCTCTGGGTCGTGAGTGGGGCGCTCTGCGGGACCCTACTGAACCCGATCTCCCTAATTTTAACGCCTACACTATTGGCTCTTACTATATCGCTAACGATAAACATCGTAGGGTCAATACGTTCTTCCGAGACTTCCGATGGACCGTAAACCAAGTAGTCGACAAGTTCGGCTGTCGCGGCCAGAGCGGCAAGGAGTTCGGACCCGAGGATGAGGAATTCTGGGTCAACATATCTTTGCGCACTCGCGGGCTGTGGGAGGCTCGACAGCGCGATCAGTGGGTCGATCTCGTGCACGCTATCGAAGAGAACATCGGGCGCAACGTCGGCAAGTTGGGCTGGCAGGGCATGCGCTTTCGCTCGGTCTACTACGAGCGCGGCGGTGAGCCCGACATGACGCTCTCGGATTCTAAGCGTGAGATGGAAGAGAAGAAGACCTTGCGCATCGGGGGCTTCCGGGACTTCCCGGTGTTCTGCGCGCGCTGGTATACGAACTCAGAGGATGCGTGGGGTAGAGGCTGGGCGATGGATGCGCTAGGCGATGCCCGGGCGCTGCAACTTCAGCAACGCCGTAAAGCGCAGGCGATAGACAAGCTGGTTGATCCCCCAATGGTGGCCGATGCCCAGCTGCGCAATCAACGCACAAGCCTCATGTCGGGTGACACGACGTTCATAGCTCCCGAAGCTAACAGCATCGGATTTAAGCCAGCGTATGAGATACGACCTGAGCTCCAAGGAATTCTCGAGGATATCAAAGAGACTCAGGAACGTATTAAGTCTCTTGGGTACGCGGATATTTTCGCTATGTTCATCCAAGCCGAGGATACGAAACAACCGATTACCGCTGCAGAAGTCAATGCGAAACAACAGGAAAAGCTTTTGATGCTGGGGCCGGTCCTCGAGCAGATGAACTTCGACCTCTTTAACCCGTTGCATGAATGGCTGGTCGCCGAGGGCTTCCGTCATGGCAAGTATCCCAAGCCGCCATCGGCTATTGGCAAGGCAACCTTAAGGGTCAAGTACGTCTCGATTCTAGCCCAAGCGATCAATGCGGTCACGGCGGATTCGATATCTAAGTTCACCCAGTATGTGGGCGAAGTCGTGCAGATGGGCCCGCAGATGCAGCAATCACCTGCAGGCGATAAGTTCGACCCGGACGCGGCGATTGAGGAGATGGGCAAGGCGATGAGCGTCCCGCCCCACATCGTGCGCTCTGATGCGGATGTGGCGAAGATCCGCCAGCAGCGCCAGCAGCAGCAGGATGCGCAGGCGCAGCAGGAACAGGCAGCCCAAGCCGCACAGAACGCCAATACGCACGCGCAGACCGCACAGACGCTTGCCCAGACACCGACTCAGGGCGGACAATCGAATGCGCTAGACCAGCTACGACAGGCGATAGGCGGGGGAGCGGTGGCGAACCAATAACATGCAAATGTTCTTCTTCGTAGTGCTCGGCCTCGGTATCGTCTGGATTAGCGTCCGCCTCTCGACCGGCTCGTGGCTGCCGTGATGTGGCGAGAAGGCCACCAGCGGCCCCAGTGCTCAATTCGATCTAGAATCGCTTCGCACTGGGTGGATGCTTTTAGTTCGCACCCGTTTAAACCGCTGGCGCACGGATTATAGTATGACCGAAGCCCGCTCAGCCGACGACCTTAACCGCGACCCTCAAGAGCCAGAGGAGAAGCTACCCGCATTCCTCGATACCGCACGCAAGACCAATGACCCCAAGCGGCTCAACAAGCAGGCGACCGATGACAAAGCGAAACGCATCAAGGAAGAGAATGACGTGCGAGCCGTTTTGGCAACAGAACCTGGACTGCGTTTCGTGGCGCGGATATTGTCGGACCTCTGTAATTTGGATGCCTTAGCCTTTCATCCCCAGTCGAGCGTCATGTGTAATATCGCGGGCCGACGGCAGGTCGGTCAGGTTCTCAAGGAGATAATCCGCGACTGCGACTTCGACCTGTGGGTTAAGGTGGATCGGGAGCTTGAGACAATGCGCCCAAAAGCTCAGAAATCGACATCCGGCCGCTCCTGAGTTTATTGGTTCCAATGAGCATTACCAGTTCGGTCAACATCCCGCGCTCGGATAATGTGTCGTCGGAGAGAATCCTACGCACTTCTGCGATGACGTATTCTGCGTGGTTCGCGCGCCCGGATGCTTCAGCGATACGAGCATCTTGTTGCATCATAACGATAGAAAGCTGATCGCGTTCGTCCTGAGTCACGACGCCACGCTCATAGCCTTCATCCACTGCTGGATGATCTCTTCGGTGTAGTAATAGCGCTTACCGATACGGATGCGCGGCGGACCTTCATTGTTGTTCGCCCACACGCGAAGTGTGTCGGGGTTCACACCTAGAACCTTCGCCGCAGCCGTCGAATTCAGTAATTTCCTGTCCTTTCCCGCCATATCCGCGATGTAACCACACCCCATTCACGCTAACAAGATGGGCTTGTAGCGTCCGCCACGTTTATGGCAGACGCAACGACAGCCCCCGCTACAGCCACACCCACGGCGACGACCGAGGTAGCTCCTCCGTCAGCACTCCAGCTGTCGCTGCAACGCCATCCCCCGAGACGTCACCGAAAGCGTGAGGCGCAGCGCCAGTCAGTCCTGAGCCTGCCAAAGCCCCGGTCGCCGCGACAGGAAGTGCAGCCGACAGCGAAACCCACGGAAGAGCCAAATCCGCTCTTTACCTCACCCTGATACCGTCAAATTACCCCAAGAAGCTACGACCAAGTTCGAAACTTTCTTGAGGGGCAAATTAGGCGCAGATGGCAAGGTGGTGCTGACGAGTCAAGAGGTAGTTGACCAGTTCATCGAGCAAGCAAGCGATGGCCAATGCCCGATGGACAAAGCAGATTGAAGCCAGGAACACCGAGAACGAAACCGCCTGCAAGTCGCGCTTCACGCCCGCTCAACTCGAGCGTTGCTGAAACCGCGGTCGGCTGGGCCTTGTCCCTCGACCCCTCGTTTCGAGAATTTGCCAAGAGTCAGCTGAACGATCCCGCTTTGTGAACTTCATGCGCGCGGTCGGAGAAAAGCTCTCCGAGGACGAGTTCGAGCAAGGCTCGCTCCCCTCCACCCCGCAGCGTCGAGGACCGATGACCCGCAAAGAAGCCGGGCAACTCCTCTACGCCAAGTCCCTGAAAACGAATTGAGGAGTGCTAGATGACACAAGTCGTCATTGGAACCAACGTCGTCACTCTCGCCGACTGGGCGACACGCGTGGATCCCGAAGTTTGTGTTGCGACTATCGCGGAACTGCTCGCCCAGAAAAACGAGATCATCCCGGATATGCATTGGGAGGAGAGCAACTTGCCCACTGGCCATCGCATCATCCAACGGACCGGTCTGCCGTCCGTGATGGCGAGATCCTTGAACCAGGGCATCACGCCCTCCAAGTCCACCACGACGCCGGTCGATGAGGCCTGTGCCTTCATCGAAGGTTTCCTCGAGATCGACCGCGATATCGTGGAACTGAACGGCCAGGATGCGGCATTCCGAATGAGCGAGGCAGACGGCTTCATCGAATCGATGAACCAGGCCTTCGCGCAAATTCTGATGTACGGCGACCCAACGCTCGCACCTGCGGTCTTCCGCGGCTTCGCACCACGGCTGAACGGCGTCGCTTCCGGCAACACGGCGTTTGCGGCGAACGTACTGCTCTGGGCACGCAGGTCGCCTCCACCAATACGAGCATCTGGCTCGTGTGTTGGGGCCCGAACAGCGTGTACGGCATCTTCCCGCGCGGCTCCAAGGCGGGCTTGATCCACGAGGATCTGGGCTTGCAGGTCGTCGAGAACGTCGCCGGTATCGGTGGCGCTCGCATGATGGCCTACCGGGAGCACTGGCAGTGGAAGTGCGGGCTCGCGGTTGCCGACTGGCGCTACATCGTCCGGGCGCAGGTGGGTACGACCATCGCCTCCGGCACGATCGCCTTCCCGATCTCATCAACCTGATGAGCCGCATGATTGATCGTCTACCGAGTCTCACCGCGGGCCGGTGTGGCGTACTACATGAACCGCACCATCTTCTCGATCCTGAAGATCCAGGCACTCGCGAAGTCCAACCAAGCCCTGTCGGTCGAGGAGGGATTGACTCAGATCGAGTACAAGTTCCTGGGCATACCGTTCGAGGAAAGGTTCATCAGATTTTGAACACCGAAGCCTCGCCGACATGAGCAAGCAAATACTCATGGAGACGTTGGCCAAATTCCAACGGGGCAAGTCCGGTAACTCTAACCACACCTTCAGCCGAGTTGCACTGGAAGCAAAGCAGTCCTCGTGGCTTCAGCGAATCGGTGGCAATGATCGGCGTAATAGCGCAGGGTCTCGGAGAACTCGCGGCGGCATATAGCGCAGAGATTCTCGACGCTCAAGAGCCGTGTTGACCATCTCCGGTGTCATGCCGGTTTTCCTAAGGCGCTGATAGTCAGAACGGCGTCGCCGAAATTCGGGATCGGCAGCGTAATGCTCGTTCTGGCGAGTCCGCTCCATCTTTCTGAACTCTTCACCAACTCCTTGAGTTTCCCTTCTCTCCAAAAAGTGGTTTTGAGCCGCCGATATTCTCTGACGACGGAATCGGTTTTGTACGCATAAAATGCTTTTCGCCCCTTTAGGAGTGGCGCGGTACTTGGCGGTAGCAATACGCCATTTTTCACGTTGCTCTTCGTGATTGGCGTTCGCGGTCTTCCACGTTTTTTCTGGGGTTTTCATGGGCCCAATCATACCATGACAACTCGCGAATTAGGAGTAATTCTGTGACGATCAAGCCTTCAAAACAGGTGTTGGGGTTACCTCTCGAGAAGCGCGCCGAAATCGCTTTCAGAGGAGCCGTGGCGAAAGCCATTGACGAACACACACGTCTAGGATTGCCAATCTACATCGGACGCGACGGCAAGGTGGTGGAGTTGTCCGCCAACGAAGTACGTCATCTTTCAGGATCGACTCCGGGCAAGTAGAGACACCTCCTCATCCCGCTAGGTAGCGGAAAAGGTGTCGTGACCGGCTGCCTGCCCAGACACCTCACCTGCGGCTTCACCAAGAACGTACTTAGCAGGCTGCAGGCGTCGGCTGCTTTCCCGGACATGCTATCTTTTAGCTGACGGATCGTTCGTTTGAACGGAGGTAGAAGTGAAAGCCTTCCAACCCATTGCCGTAGACCCCAACCAAATGGGCGGGCTCCCGTGCATCCGGAGCCTGCGTATACCGGTCGCTACCGTTGTCGGCGAAGGCATGACGGAAGCCGAAATCCTACATGCTCATCCCGACCTTGAAGTCGAAGATGTTCGCGAAGCACTGCGCTACGCAACTGAGGCCGTCCGCGAGCGAGAACTTCCCGTCGCTGGTGGTTCCTGAATTAGGACCAGATCAACAGAATTCACCGTACAGCCATTTAATTTGATTCCGGTGCTGGTAAGCGCCTTTTCGATCTGCGATCATGGTCCGTGGTTTACAACCATTCACCGTCATTCGTACTTCATAGTAAGCACGGTTTTCTTTCGCGTCTTAGGGCTACCGCTTCTGGGCTAGGCATGGAGTTTGGCCGCTTGCAGAGCCGGTGCTAAGCCTTCGTCCTAGCCGCGAGGTTGGAAAAGGAGTGTTGCAATGCAGAGGTTTGTTTTGTGGCGGGTTGCGGCAGTGTTAGTGGCATTGTTGTGCAGCAGTTGGAGCCTCGGGCAGACGCTGAAGCCGCGGCCGCCTGCTGGGACGCAGCGGGACGATGATGCGGCTTCATCACAGAGCGTATCGAGACCCGGCGCGGAGAGCACGGTGACGATGCCGATGAGCGTGGCAGCGGGGACTTCAATCAAGGTGGCGCTGGATTCGGAAGTGCGGGTTCGCAGTGTGGGGCAGGCGATCCATGGCAAAACAATCGAGCCGGTGTATGCATTCGACAAGCTGCTGATTCCGCCGGGGACGGTAGTTAACGGGAAAATATCAGCGATCGATCGTGTGCCGGGGAAGACGCGGGCGCTGGAAGCGACGGATGGGAATTTCTCTCCGGTGAGGGGTGTGCATGTGCAGTTTGATGAGTTGGTGATGGGCGACGGGAAGCATGTGGCGCTGCAGACAGTAGCGTCTCCAGCGCCGGATGGAGTTTTGCGGTTTGTATCGGCGAATGAGAAGACGGAGAAGAGAAACAAGAAGGTGGAGGATGAGGCGTCCAAAAAAGTGAGCGCGACACGGCAGGAGATCCGGCAGAAATGGAACGATTTACAGAAGCAGATCCACGAGCCCGGAAAGATGCACAAGCTGAAACGAATTGCGCTGGCGCAGCTCCCGGTGCATCCGCAGTACATCGATGCGGGGACGAGTTTCAACGCGGACTTAGTGCAGCCTCTGGATTTTGGAACGGAGGCGGTGAAGGCAGAGGCGCTTACTAACATGGGATCGCCGCCTCCGAACGGAAGCGTGGTGCATGCCAGGCTGGTGACTCCGCTGAGTTCGTCGACGGCGAAGAAGGGAGATCCGGTGGAAGCGCTGATCACGGAGCCGCTGGTGGTGTCGGATCATCTGATTCTGCCGGAGGGTAGCGTGATTAAAGGCTCGGTGATCGAGGTACGGCCGGCGCGGCGACTGGGCCGCAACGGGCAGTTGCGAATCCTGTTTCATCAGGTTGCGCCGCCGAACAGGCTGGAGCAGAAGGTCGAGACCAATCTGGAAGGCGTAGCCGTGGCCAAGGGCGAGCACCTGAAGCTGGACGCCGAAGGTGGAGCTCAGGTGACTACGCCGCGGACGCGGTACTTGACGACGGGCATCGCGGTGATGCTGGCGGCGACGCAGGCGGCGCCGGATCGCGACGCGGGGCGGGGCGGGGTCAGCGGGGGGAAGCGGGAGGCAGCGCGGCGAACGGGGCGTCAGGATTCCGGTTCGTGGGAATGATTGTGGGATTGGCAGCGCATTCGCGCGTAGTGTCGACGGGATTCGGGTCATATGGAGCGGCCATGTCGATCTATTATCACTTTCTGGCGCGAGGCCGCGATGTGGTCTATCCGAAAGACATGGCCATGGTGATCGGGCTAGGAACTCGCGACGGCAAGACAACTAGTGGCTTGAAGCAGAGTCACCAGTTCGTACAACTCGGGATCCTAGCCGCAGGCGAGGAAGTCTTGATCGGGCGGAATGCACGACACCTTCTCGACGAGGTAATCCGGTCAACTCCTCTTTCACCTCCGGCTTAAATGCTCTTTCCTCATCTCGCGAGGCGCTTCGTGCAACCAGGTTGCACAATCGAAGCGCTGCCTGTCAAACCAGGAATTTCAATCGGAATGCTGTTGCTGGGTGAGTAAGATTTCGCCACTGGCCATGACAGCTTGGATGCTAACCGGCTAGTAATGTGTCGAGCGATTCGCCCAAGAGCTCAACCGCAGCCAGTAAACACTGGCCGTCGGGCCGTCGGCCTTTAAGAACCTCTAAAACCCCGCCGCAACAGAAAAGCCGCCTCGGGAAAGGGCGGCTTCATATTCGTATTGCGGGCTCCGCTACTGCGTGACCGTAGAGAGTCTCGGGCTTTGGGCAGTCCCCCCGGAGTTGTCCTCACGACCCGTAACTTGAATTGTGGCCAATCCGGTGAACATTTCAGAGCGTGTCGGTAGTGAGGTAATTCTCTATCTGCGCAATAGGCTGTCTGCATTCCAGGGCAATTGCAAACCATGCGCCAGGTCTGGACGGCTCCACGCGCACTACCTCACCTTCGCCCGCGAGGTGAACCGGACGGATAACCCTGCCTCCTTGGACCGTCATCGTGAAGGTCACGGGGCTATGCAGTGGAACGTCTGAAGCGGTTTCCAAGAGCAGCCCGCCAATACTTACATTCCGGCTGACGGCATCGAACTCGGAGACAGCCCCTCCGGAATAGAACTTCCCGTGGACCGGGTATCGCAGCTTGAAGCGACGATACTTACGTTCTTTCTGATCCGGCACGTTGGCAATGTCGCCACGGTTACCCATGATTCGTTTACTTCTCTTAGGACATGAAGATCAATTCCGTTCCGGAGCGCCAGGTGCAAAGCCAGTTCGGTGGTTTGGTTCAGACCAACTGTCTAAGCAGCGGCCGCTGTGAGTTCGGGTAGCGAGGACAGCGCATATCCAAGGAGCCTGAGGTAGTGATTCGGAGATCAGTCTTGCAAATCGACTATTGAGACGGGATCTCGCCGGCGGGAGCTATGTTCCAGCGAAGCGGCACAGAACCTCTGCAATCCGATCCCCAGCGCGGCCATCCGAGAACGGCGGTATCGTACCTGCCTTTCCCTTTCCCTCAAGTATCCTTGCGAGCGAGTAAAAGCTGAACCGGTTTGCAATTGCACAACATCGCTCCGATACCAGTCCCGAGCGTGTTCGTGATGATATCAGTCATGCCAGAATCTCGTGTCGGAAGAAATGCCTGCAATACTTCAATCGTAACACTGACCACTCCGCCCAGGACGATAGTGGCTAGTACAGCCCGGTCAAGGCGTCGCACCAATGAGAAGTATGCACAGAAAAAGAACCCGAGAGGAACGAAGCCGCTGACGTTGATCAAGACATTCTTGCAATAGCTCCAGCTGGGTTGGAACTCATCCCAAGGCGTTTCGAGAAACGGTGCGTGCAGCACAAAATAATTTTCTGGAATGTGAAGATCAGCCCCTGAATTCATCTGGTCATGAACGACGTCCCCCATCCCCTCGTTGAATAAATACAGCACGACAGGACCTTCGTTCTTGATCTCAGCATTGTTGGTTCGTTGTCCAAGCGCCATAGTGTTGCAAGACTTCGGCCGCAGTGAGCTCTCGATCGTAAATAGCCAGTCCCTTTAACTGACCTCGCCAGCCATCGTCAGCCAGGGGGTGGTTGCCCACGATAAGTTGACCAGTCAGATCCTTGCTCGAGAGCCCGAACCCCGGAGATGTCCGTACGAGAGCGCCATTCGCGTAAATTGTTGTGCCTTGTCCGTTTGAGCTGATCGTAACAAACACTTGCTTGTTCTTGCCGAACATGTGATCGATGTACAGCTTACTCTTTGCATGGTGTTGCCGGTACACAGTCACGCGTCGCAAGAATAGGTCGTCTATAGATTGGTACACCGAGAATGCGACGATACGATTTTCCGGCGTGTAAAATGCGAGTATAGTGCCCCCGATATCACTGTGATCTGGTTGCAACCAGATCTCGATGCTGCAGGCTATTCCGTCTTTCACACCAGCCAAACTAAATGCATCGGGGCTCAGTATTACCCCGTGGTTACCGAAATGAAGACCGTTGCCGTTGCTTAGCCAGCTCACCTCATTCTTGGGCGCATGGAATGGCCACAGTCCTGCGGTCAAGATACCGACTAGGACAGCCGCACAGAGTACTCCCAGCACCTTTTTCTGCATCCCGTTTGTTGGTCTCCAATGTCCATCTGCTTGGAGGTGTTTGACACACCGGCGATTATCTCCAAGCTGCAGATCCCGGTCGTTGAGCAGGCGATCGAGACGGTGACTCTGATGCCCGGCACCGACAAATCACGAGGCTACTGCTTAGAAATAATTAGTGCCGATCTCTTGGCGGCACAAACCTTGAAAACGGGAATTCCAAGGATTTTGGTGGTGGCTGACGACAAAGAACACGGTGTAGTGCATCCTAGCCGACTTTTACTCCACCCTTGACAGGAGACCTCCTCATCAAGAATTATGAGCGGTGAAACATCTGATCTTAGTGATTTCAGGCCGAGGACCGGCAGGACAAGACCAACGCCTCTTGACACTCGCGGTTTCGATGGGTGTCCCGACGAAGACCGTCTCGATCCAGGACGGCAGGGCCTTCATGGAACGCCTCTTCGATGAATTCCACCCTGGAACATACTGTCTCGCTATGAGTGCTGACACGCTGTCAGTGCTGAATAAAGCGTCAATCTCGGGTGCTGCCCTACAAAGCTTTATCGACGGGTACTTCACGGAGTTGCTGGTCTTCGGTTACACCAGTTCGACGGAGCAAGGCAGCGCACTCTCGCCACTCACGGCTGGGGCGGTTTCCGGAATCAGACCGTTGGGCGACCAAGCAGTACGTTTTGCGCTGCCACGGGAAGCAATGCTCCCTTAGTCACCAACTTGCCGGACTCAGTTTCCCAGGGGGGCACGGGGAGCTGATATCCACCTTTGAGTTGCGAAATGCGACGCCCGCATATAGAAGTCATTATGGCAGCAAATGAGCGCCCGATGTTCGTCCGGATGAACCGGGGATCGTGCCAAGTCTTTCTTTTGGCCGGGCGGTTGCCGGACCTCGATAAGCCGCTCAGCCGCGACCACGGAATCGAAGACCACTACGATTCGCTGATTCCTCCTCTGATTTTCTTGCGCCACTGTTTCCGAGAGAGTTGCTGGCATACCCCGGAGAGCACGGCGCGACTCATCATTGACGACCCCTTGTTGTCGGAGAGATACGGTTTCCTTGATTACGGCGTTTTGATGAAATCTATGCGAGCGCAGCCAGTATGGAACCTCGATAGCTTTTATCCCATGGAATTACTGGCGCACTTCTCGGCGGGATACGTCACGGCTTCTCGGCGAGAGTTCCAATCTTGCGATCTGCATTCACGGCTGCGACCATACGAACCGGGAGTTCGAGGCGCAGGCCACGGCCCTTCTCGACAGGAAGGCAGGCTTGGCTCTGCGGAGGATGGAATTCCAGCGGAAGCGAACGGACGCAGCATTCGAGCAGGTCATGGTGTTTCCTCAGGGGCTTTTTTCCAAAGCTGCGATCCCGGCGTTGCGTGCCAACAACTATCTCGCGGCTGTCAACACCACTTGCTTCCCGACGGACAGCGGTGCGGATGACCTCAAGGTTGGCGACTTTCTCCGGCCGGCGGTTACCCGGTACAATGGTTTCCCAATTTTTCAAAGGCGTTATCCGCGGCGCCTATTTGATTTTGCATTCGATCTCTTCCTTGGCAAACCCGCGCTCGTGGTGGAGCACCACGAGTACTTTCGCGACGGCTGTGGAGCAGTGGAGGAGTTTGTGGCCGAGTTGTACAAGCTGGAACCTGCTTTGTCTTGGCCGACCCTCACCGCTCAGTTGACGCGGAGTTGTCTGAAGAGAAGCCTTTCGGACGGCTCGGTTGAGGTCCAGTTCTTCACCAGAAGATTCCAATTGGCCAATGGCGCACGGGGTCCGGGTCGCTTTTTACTAAGCAAACACGAGCCGGATTCGGCGGCCATCCAGAACGTGCTGGTCGATGGAACCAGCGTGCCATTTTCGTTCGAGAAGGGTTTTTTGAAGCTGGAAGTCCAGGCGAATCCGGGTCAGGTGCGGAACATCGAGATCGTGGATCGAGATCAGCCTCACCAGCAAGCTAGCGGCTTCGGAGTCGTCCATAATACGGGTGTGCTTCTCCGACGCGGGCTCTCCGAATTCAGGGACAACACACTCGCTCGACACGATGGACTACTCAAGGTTGCCAAAGGAATCGCCAAGGTATTGAAAGTCACGGGAGACGCATGAAAAAATCCACTGTGAGACGAGTCTGGAATCGTATCCTTGGCATGTTGGCTCGATTTGCGCCTGGAGCGGAGTCGTTGCGGCCATTCCTGCACAAGCTTCGCGGAGTTCGCATCACCGGTCGTGTTTTCATCGGCGATGATGTCTACCTCGAAAATGAGCACCCCGATTGCATCGAGTTGCACGACGGCGCGCAAATCTGTCTGCGATCCATTCTCATCGCGCACACACGTGGACCAGGGCGGATCGTGATCGGGAAGGACGTCTTTGTGGGAGCAAACTGTGTTTTGACTGCCTCGCCCGGTGCAACGCTCACGGTTGGAGAGGGCGCGGTCATTACCACTTCGTCGGTCATCACATCGGATGTTCCAGCTCACACACTAGTCGGCAACGAGAAGGCCAAGCCGCTCGCCAACGTGACGGTCCCTTTCACGATGGACACTCCATATGATCGATTCCTCGCCGGGTTAAGACCATTGAAACGTAGCTAACGTCTCCGTATGGTGACAACTTGACATCTGCATGTTCCCTTGTTTCAGTAAAACTGTAGATTGCGGATTTGAAGGTTCCCGATGTCCTGAAGTGAAGAACCCGACCCATTTGCATCAAGTTCTTCACTTCAAGACATCTAGCAGCTAATGGAGGTTGAAACTCGGAAATTTACGGAAGGTGTGGTGAACAATCCCGCGGCGTCCCAACTCATTAACGCACAGAGAGCAGCGGCGGGGCTTGGGCAAACATCTTCGTTCAATTCGCACGCCGGAACCATATCACTCCATAGTGCAGTGGTTTCTCCACCGAGAATCCTTGTGATTCTATGAACCGGAATAGGTCTTCTGGTGTTCGTCCGTCCGATCGCGGATGGATCTCCATACGAATAGCGTAGATCCTTCGAAAATAGCCCGGTGGGAGGTTCTCGAGAATCCCGTACTCTGCACCCTCACAATCGAGCTTGATAAGAGCACAGTTCCTTATGTCATAGGAGTCAAGAACCGAGGCTAGCGAGACTACCGGGATTGCGGTAGCTGGATTTGCGGCTCTTTCGTTCACGTCGGACGACCTGTGCAACATCGAGTTAGCACCCAAGATCATTTCTACAAAGCCAGAACGCGACCCGACGGCCGAATGAATACATGAGATGCGCTCCCCAGCAACACTCGCCGTGACATTACCCACCAAACGACGGAAAGTGTCATGCATGGGCTCGAAAGCCAAAACGCGCTTTGTTTTGGGACGGCAAGCCGCGTAGAGCGAGAAAGCACCGATGTTCGCACCAATGTCGATCACGTCACCATCGACATCGATGTCTCCGTATTCATGCTTCACAAAACTACAGAATATTGACTCACTCTCCACGGGAAGGACGTTTGAGAAGCACTGACCCGATCGAGTCCGATAATCGCGAGTTTCGGAACGCAATCCAATGTAATTTGCGAGTAGAGAGAACGGACGCTCGAACAATGCTACAGTGCGGGGTACGAACTTTAGATGCCACAAGGCACGCCAGGAAAAATACTCTCGAAGTCGCCGCCTACCCATGTTGTTCTCCAGCTCGAATCGGGAATTGTAGACAGTTCAAGTGGTTGAGGCTGTCTTCCGTAGGGAAAGGCCTAGAAGATTCTCTTTTTCTCACAGGCTGTTTTGAAGACCTTTCTGGAGGCTCGTTGGCGACCAGTTCTCCACCCTTGGTGAGAAATCCGGGTCTAGGATGGCGAAGTCGTGTTCTGGTGCGTTGGCCGGGCCTCCAGAAATGTGGGTTCAATGTAGACGCAGCGGCAGAACTCCTGAAGTAGATCGTACCCGTCCCAGAAGCGGTGGAATTGCAGAGCTTGGCCAATCGGCACGATGCGGTCGATAGCGCGGCCGTTCAGGCTCCGAACCAAAGCGTGCAGTTCGTCGCGGTGTGAAACCAAACCACGTCAGGGTCTGGTCCCGGCGGCCAAGGAACGCAGTCAGCTCCAGAAGGCTTTCCAGGTGCACCTCGAAGAACAGTCCGCCACCGGGATGACTCCGCTGGAAGCCGGCCAGAGAGTCCAGAGTCAAGACGGTCAACCCCTTATAGCGCCGGCACTCCTCCACGGGAGAGTTGAGAATGGCGGAACAAGCGTACACCAGCTTCTGCATGGAGGCGGCAGCCGGCAGAACATATCGGCGACGCTCGACACATCCGGCCACACGAGGGAAAAAGTCCGCGGAAGCAGCGCGCGTCTCGGATCCAGTTCCACACCAGACGACGAGGCGCGGAGAAGAGCACGCCAACTGGTCAAACCAGAAGGAGTCGTTGAAAAATTGGTCCGCCAGGTAATCCCGCTTTTCTTCCGGGAGGCCCGCGTACGCGTCTGCCCGGATGGCGGACAGTGAATAGCGGTCGGGAAAGGTGATTTCCTTAGCGTGGGGAGCCAGGGCGAAGCGCCGGATGATCTCCACGGTCTGGTCACCGCCCCAGATCACCCGTACGTCGCACAAAGCTGACAGCATCTCTGTCGGTTCCTCTTCGTGGCCGTAGCTGACGATCGTAGTGCCGCCACTCGCGGGCTCCGCAGCCGCGGCCAGGGTCTCCCGAAGAAGCCGCAACAGGATGCTGGTGGATTCGGACCGCTGCGGCGAAAGGCGAACGACACTGCGATTGCCAGTGAGCGCCGCCAGAAGCCACGAGTACACAAAGATCGTATCGACATTGCGCGGCGGCAAATGAAAGACGAGGCCACGGGGAGTCAATACCCGGCGATCGAGTTGAAGCGAGCGGAATTGGGCGGTCAGCCGGATCATCTCGGCCTTACGCATCCAATACGCCAGCACCAGCAATTCAGGGTAGCCGCGCGCTTCCGAGTCATGAAAAATGCGTTGCGATAGATCGACCGCTGCGTCCACCACCGATTCATGGAACGGCTCTGCCGCGGTGGTCGCCGGCGAGAAGGCCACGCAGTTCCTCGAGCGCAATCACCCGTTGGTGGGGAAGCAGCATTTCGATCTGCATCAGCCACCTTGGCGGCGATGACATCGCTGCAGCCGCGCAGTTCGGCCTTGGGAATCCGGCCGAGGACGGAGAAGGCCTTGCCTAATCGGCCGCAGGCGGGAGAGTCCACCGCATGCACGACACCGAGATCCTCGGTCAGGAGGCAGTGCCCGGGATAGCTGCGGGGCAGCGCGCTCAGCACCTCCAGCACACCGGTCTGGCCGTGAGGCACCTCTTCGAACGTGTAGGGATCACGCACAATCACGTCGGCGAAGTTAGGAGGGTACAGGTAACCATCATCGCCCTCCAGAAAAACGCTGCCGACCTGTTCCACCATGCCGTAGAAGTTGTAGATTCGCGTCAGGCCCATAGCCTGGCGCATCGCGGCGCGGAAATCGGCGGCGCTGACCGCCTGTTCCTGAAGCTTCTTCCATCCGCCGCTATGAATGAGGATGCCATTGGAAAGGTCGAGTCCGGCGTCGACGAGCGGTTGATAAAACCGGCGTCCAGACCAGAAACGTAAACCCGAAAATCAGAAAAGGTCCGCCTCCAAAGCGGTGCAGGAATTCTTTTAGCTCCGGCAGGAGCAGTTCCAGATTGGTGTCCAGCGCGTAAAAGTGGTTCCTTCCGAAATTGATCATGCCAAGCAGACCGGCAGCCCGGGCGTTGAATTGGCGCCGATCGCGAATCAGGTCTGCGGTCTCGACCAGGATCATGGGGAGGCGATTGGGGCCGAGAACGCTGGTCATAATTCGGCTCAGGGCCAGCGTCTGCAACTGGGCTGTTTCGCGATCCAGGACGACACGGCTGGGCGTCTGGCCGGTGGTTCCGCTCGATTCCAGGATCTTGAAGACTTCGCTTTCGGGGACACTGGAAAGAAGGTGCTCTTTGAACAGGCTGACGGGGAGATAGGGAAGCTCGGCGAGATTGTGAGGATTCGGCGCTCCCTGGGAACAGCACGCGCGCACAGCCGCGCATACTCGGGTGATCGTTCCCGATGGCTCTGCCCGAGGCGCGTCAACTCGGCCAAAAGGACCGCCTCCTTCTCCGCCTGTGGCACGGAGTACTGGGGCTGCTGGATAAGATCGTCAAGCGTCATACTCGCGCCATGAGATCCTCATAGTTGATTTTCCCTGTGTCTTTGGTCGGCAGCCTGTCGACCCGCCGGAACTCGAAAGCGCTGTGGTGGATCTTCAGCTTCGCGGCAAGAGCGGCACGGATTTCGCTATGCGCGGCCTCGGTGCCGAATTCGCAGAAAATGACCACGCGGTCGGAACTCGCCACTGCAGCAGCCGGACCGTTCTGTTTCACGAACGCCTCCAGTTCATCGAGATTGACGCGCAACCCGAAGAGCTTGGCGTCGCGCTTGGATCGGCCCAGGACAAAAACATATCCCTCCGCATCGAGGCGGGCGCGGTCGCCGGTAAAGAGGCGACCGCCGAGTTCATCCCCTTTGGCCAGATCCTCGCGCCGGGTCGCGTACCCAAGCATGACATTGGGACCCGTATACACCAATTCGCCTTCGATATCGGGGTCGGCGACGGGATCTCCATTCTCATCGTGGATGCGGATCACGCCACCCGGAATGGCACGACCGGCGGACCCAAGCTTCCGGGGCAGGTCGGTGGAAGGCAAGATCGAAATGCGCGCGGTGGCCTCCGTTTGCCCGTACATCACAAAGAAACTTCCCTGACGCTCGGTCATGCGCTCGTGGAAATGAGCGATGTTGCCGGTGTCCAGCTTGCCGCCCGCCTGGGTCATGATGCGCAGCGTGGGCGCGTTCACCTTGTCCAATCCGAGGCGGCGCAGCATCTGGTAAGTGTAGGGAACACCGGAAAACGAATTCACGCGGTAACGGCGAATCGCCTCCCAAAATGCCGAGCTCACCAGCCCTTCCCGTGTGAGCACGATGGATGCACCGGCGAGCAGGTGACTGTTTACCACCGACAGACCGTAAGAATAATGGATTGGCAGATGAGCCACCGGCACATCCTGGTCGCTGATCGAGAGCTGCCTGCCGGATGGACTCGGCATTCGCTTCAACATTGCCACGTCGCAGCCTGACAAACTTCGGACTACCTGTGCTGCCCGAAGTGGACAACAGCAGGGCCAGATCATGATGAAGCGGCGCACTGTCCAGCCGACGCCGCCGCCAAAGGCCGGCAGCACCGGGACTCTCGTACGCCTCAGGATCGACAGGCAGAGAGGCCACCACCCATTCCGGCCGATACAACGAGATCAGGTTGGCGGCCAACTGGCGTCGATCTGATCGTTCAGCAGGGCCACAGCGTGCCCCGCTTCCACCGCCGCAAGATACCACGCTACGGAAGCCAGTTCGTTGCGGCAGAACAGGAACAGCAGGCGCTTTTCGGCGTCCGCCAGCAAATCGCGACGCCGCGGACACCTCATCCGAAAGCTCCCCATAGGTCCAAGCAGCATCCGCGCCTCCGTCAATCAGAGCGACGCGATTCCGCCGGGCGGGTCATCGATTGAAAAAATCATTCAGATGATCATTCCGCCGTCGACGCCGAGCACTTGGCCGGTCACGTACGAAGACATGTCACTTGCCAGGAACACGATCGCCTGCGCAACTTCCTCCGCCGTGCCGATCCGGCCCATGCGGATAGCGGCCATGCGTTGCTGGAACTTCTCCGAAGGCAATTGCCGTGTCATCGCCGTATCGATGAAGCCAGGAGCAACGGCATTGACGCGGATATTCTTGGGTGCAAGTTCTTTTGCCGCCGCCATGGTCATCCCAATGACTGCAGCCTTGGAAGCAGCGTAAATCGTTTGACCTTCGTTGCCAACTCGTCCAATGATGGAAGAAATGTTGACAATCGAGCCCCGCTGGTTACGAGTCATCAAGCGCGACGCCTCCTGCAGATGGACTAGGCTGCCGACGAGATTGGTTTCAATCACCGCATGCATAATCTCGTTTGTGATCATCCCCAGCAGCGCATCTTGGAGAATACCGGCATTGTTCACCAATACGTCCAGCCGTTTGAACTTGCGGAATATCTCAGCATAGCAGTTTTTCACAGCGGAAGCGTCTGTTACGTCGGCCACCAGACCTATGGCGGTCCCATGAGACTCAGCCTCCAGTTCGCTGCAACGCTCTTCCAGAAGCTTAGCGGAGTCACGATGGTTAAGGATCACCCTGGCGCCGTTGCGCGCGAACTCACGCGCGGTCGCCCATCCGATGCCGCGCGTAGAACCTGTTATGAAACAGATCTTATCCTGCAAAATCAAGCGAGGCTGACTCCGTTCCGGGCGACAATCTGCTTCGCCTTCGGAAAAGTGCTCATTCCGATCACATCGTCGGTAGCCAGCATAATGTCAAAGGTGACCTCAATTTCAGCGATCAGATTCATGTGAGCGACCGAATCCCAGCCTGGCGTCTGGCCATAAGCCATGGACTCGAAGTCGCCGTCAGGACTCACGCCGAGAACCTTGACGAACGCATTTTTGAGTTTGTCCATCGATGAAGGGACCATAGTGGAGTTCAGGCTTTCGAAATTCCTGCAAAAAGCTAATTGTATCCGGAAAAAGGTTAGATACTGCGATCGCTCATTGCCGAGGATGCACGGATTTCCTCCTGTGGACACGTCGCTGCATGATAACCATGCTAGCGCGTGTCATATACGACGCACCGTAAGACGGCCCGCTGCTCCTCGGACTTGTTCCAACCTCCATCTAAAGTCCGGCATTCCCAAGGATGTCGGCAATGCGCTGACCTGCATGGCCGTCCCACAACGGCGGTATGGCTCCCTTCTTGGCATTTCCCTCCATGATCCTCAATAACTCAGCCCTGAGCTTCTTCCTATCCTGTCCAACAATGACGTTTGTGCCCAGGCTGACAGTGATCGGGCGCTCAGTGTTCTCGCGCATCGTCAGGCAGGGTACGCCCAAATATGTAGTCTCTTCCTGAATTCCCCCTGAATCGGTGATGACGGCTGCGGCACAACTCTGCAAAGCGAGAAATTCGATATACGGTAACGGTTCTAGTAGGTGTAGCTTTTCGATCTTTAGGCCAAACTCCGCGATGCGCTGACGTGTCCGAGGGTGCACGGGAAAAACCACGTCAAGATTCTCGTTTATTTCTAGCAAGGATTCCAGAATGCTTTTCAAACTTCGAGCATCGTCAACGTTGGAAGGCCGATGCAGAGTGACCAGAGCGTAGCGCTCCGGTAAGCCATTCTTCGGGCAGCGCATGGCTGTCGGCAAGAGACGTACCAACGAGTCGATCATGACGTTGCCTACGCGGTGGATCTTCTCGACTGGTATGCCTTCGTGCTGGAGGTTCAGATCGCCATCTTCGGATGGGGTAAACAGCAGATCAGCCAGCCGATCAGTCACTATGCGGTTGATTTCTTCCGGCATGGTGCGATCGAACGAACGGAGTCCCGCTTCAACGTGGCCCACTCGGATGAGCAGTTTTGAGCAGACTAAGGCCGCGGCCACCGTGGAGTTGACATCTCCGTAAACCAACACTAGATCCGGTTTTACGTCGAGCACGACCGGTTCAAAACGGCGCATGATCTCCGCCGTTTGCTGGGCATGACTGCCTGAACCGACTTCGAGATTTACGTCGGGTGCCGGAATGTTGAGTTGAGTGAAGAACACGTCCGACATGTTGGCGTCGTAGTGTTGGCCAGTGTGGACCAGCATCTGTTGCATTGCTGGCCATTTCCTGAGTGCGTGCAGCACCGGCGCAGCTTTCATGAAGTTTGGACGCGCTCCGACCACGTGAACAATACGCATAAGTATTTCTGATTCTGCTAAGAGTTCAGCTGATACTCAAGACGATCGCCAGCAATCGTCGCGAAGGCCAACTTGGCACGTTCAGCACCGGGGCCTTCAATATGCCACTCTCCAGCGTGGTTTATGACATTCATTTTGCTGCGTGCCCGCCACCACTGATCAATCTCTCCCGGAAGAGCGAACCAAAGTTTTGTTTCAGAATCTAATTGGCGCAAAAAGCTTAACAAGCCCCGATATACATCTCTTGCCCTTTTTTCAATAATGTAATCCGGATGAACAATGAAACTGACCAGGCCGTTCTTCTGCAGAATCAGCTCTGTCTGGGCCTTCCACAAATCCAGAGAATAATCATTGAGCAGGTGAAACAGCATGTAATCCTGGGTAGTAGTGACCGGAATCTCCAAAATCTCCCCGACGAAATACGGCATTACGGTACAGCACCCGCCTCGCTGTGGGTCCAGGTGAGCGACGGTCGGAACTGACATGTCATAGGAGAAGTCGAGCGCATCGTACCAGTCCAGGTTCCGATATAAGACAGCGGCGCGGAATCCTTTTGCACCATAGGATCTAGCATATTCGTTAATCCGCCGAGCACGTCGCACGAACTCCCCTCGATCTCGAAAAAGATGCCCGTCATGGTTAAGGTCTTGGACGTTTAGCTCAAATCCTCTGCTTCGGATGGTCTTTATCCAAGCATCCGGGACCTCATAGCGCTCCTCAGGCACGACTTGGATTGCCGCCTTGAGGCCGAAAGAGTCATCGATATCCATCAGTTCGGCACAGAAGTCTTTCCCTTTTTCAGTTTCGACGTCGTGAGTGACCGAGACACAGCCCTGTGCGCCATCTGGCCAGAACCAGATGAAAGGCACTCGATCAACGCCTTGAGCCTTCATGGACAAGAGCAGCAACTGTTCGCATAAGTTCTCAACCGTCGAATCAACTGGCCAACGCGGAAAAATGAGGCTTCGCCAACCATTCAAATGCGCTCGCTGAACGTGCCTTCTGACCTTGATATGCAATAGCGGCCTGAGAAAGTAATACGCATTTCTCAGCGATCGCTTCCACTGACCCAGAGCACCATAGTGATGGCGGCTTGCATAACGCTCAAAACGCAGATTATCGACAATATCAGTCGGGTTGAAGGGAAGGCGTAACTTCGAATCGCTGGCTTGCACATCTTCCCGCACGTCGCAAAGGGTGGCGTTGAGTCTATGCGCACGAAAACCTGACGTAGATTGCCCGTAACATATCGTGTCCTGTCCGAAGCGGAAGTAGCCTGGTTCGTTCGACAACTGACCGAGCAGATCGAACCTTACAAAATACTCTGGACAACGATAGCGATCAACCAACGCCTGGTTCATGTGCTCCGATCGGCGTCCATCAAAGTTAATTCTACACGCATCGATCTGCAAACCCTGGCTGGACTCACTTGCGTGGAAACTCATTCCATGTCCCTGGTGCTCGCTCGAATTTCAGAGAAGTTCGTCTTCCAACGGAGTATCCAATGTTTGTGAATAACACGCAAGATTACTCACGGCCCACGGCTGCCATCAGTCCGATGTTGATCATTTGAAGGCTATGCTCCTTCAGACATCTTCTGCACGGAGGCCTGATTTTCCAAAGCGAGCATCCCTCGTATGTAACCCGACAATCTTGCGAACCTTCCCGTTACTGGCCGACTCTAACGCTGAATGGCCGTTCGTTCGTCAACTTTGATGGCTTTGCTCCCGCAGAGGAATGGCAAGAACTAGGGGTGCTAGCAACATCGCCAGGCCAATCATGACGTACAGCTTTACGCAAACTCTCAGGATTCCGTCGATTGCCCACTCAAACTGGAGGAGTGCAGGCTGTTACGAGGAGCTAACCTTCTCAGGAGCTTTCCCGATGTCTCTTTCGGATTTAGTAACAGATCCAACACCTTAGCCGAAATGGCCTTGGCGAGTCTGACGCTGCTAAAGGGAAACCCGACCTCCTTAAGCCGCCTTCTTTGATAGCTCCAAAAGCCTCCACCCCTGAAGTGAACAGCGTGAAACGCCAAACGCGTGTAATATTCTTCCATCAGCTCGTTGATGCGTTTCTCTTGCTCTGCAGGTTCCAGATAGAGGGGGCCATAGGCACGCAAATCACCGATCTTACTTGTGAAGTAGGCTTCTAGACTTCTAGAAGTATTGGTCATCTGCTCTGGATGAAGCCTCTCGTACGACAACACCTGATGCACGAAGCCAAAATCCGCACCTCTCAAGCACTCGTAGCATGCACTGAGGTCTGCTTCCGCTGTAGAATTCGGATAGAAAGAATCTGTGCGCCTGACCAAATCCGCTCGATAAAGGCTTGAAGTCGGATCTCCAAGAACATCCAGCGTGCCTAATAAGTGCGCTCGGCTGACCTCCCGGCCCGAAATGACTGCAGAGGAGTATGGGAGTCCGTATGTCCTCAGTACCATTTATCGCCCCCTCCGCTGAGTTGATAGGAGCCTACCAGTCCTACAGACAGGTTTGCTTCGGCGAGCCCGACCATACGAGCGATGCATTCTGGATACAACCAATCATCGCCAGAGACCACTTTGCAGTATTTGCTCTCCGGAGAAATAAGACGAAACGCTCGATTGTGATTCGCGATGATTGGCAATAAGCTATCGTTGCTGTGGACCTGAATGCGCCTATCTCGGCATGAATACTCTTCCGCGATCCTTAGTGTGCCATCCGTGCTGCAGTTGTTTAGGATAATATACTCCCAGTTCGAATAGGTCTGAGCGAGAACACTTTCAATGCATTCCCTTAGGTATGCCTCACCGTTGTAAACTGGCGTAACGATGCTGACAAAGGGTTCATTGGCGGTGCTCATTTGCGCAGCTCCTTATTGATGGCATTGCGACCTTCCCTTTTGGAAATAGCCGACCAAATTGAATTGATAGCCTCCGCCTGTAAGAGGCAATCTTTTCGGCCATACGGCTCTTGATGTCGTCTTGATGGGCCACCAGGGATAGGGAAGGGTGTCTTGCAGCATCTTCCCATCGCACTTCCTAGCAGGCTGCGGAAAAATTGATGTGCAGCGTGTTTTTCTTTCTGTTTCTCATCGTTAAAGATGCCCAACGGTCTGATTCCCGGTGTTTTTGTGGCTCTCGGGTCTAACTCGATGCTCCCGAAGACACACGTCGGCCCTGAATTACGCCGCCGGAACTGCGGCGGTCAGGTTGCGCATGCGCACCAGATTGTAGGCGGCACAAGCGAAGGTAAAAATCCAGTGCACTTTGCACACTCCGCGATGCCGTACCTTCCGCAGCAGCGCGATCGTCTTCAGCCAGCCGAAGCATTCTTCGATCCGCTTCCTCTTTCTCTGGCTGATGGCGTACCCCGGGTGCCGTGTGGTGTGGCCATCAATAGCGCTGCCACCGGGCCGGGCGTGGTTCTGCGCCACGTGCGGTGTGACTCCCATGTGCCGACACTCCTTCACGAAATCGCGCGTGTCGAATCCTTTGTCTCCGCCCACGGTTACCACCTTCGTTCCCGGAATCTGCTCCAGCATCACCAGGGCCGCGTCGCGCTCGGCCGTGCCGTTCGCCTGAAACACTTCCGCGTCCACGATCAGCCCGTTGCGATTCTCCACCAACAGATTCCCGCTGTAACTCAATTTCGACCCCTTCCCCTCGCCCTTGCGCGCCAGCAGCGCCTCGGGATCGGTCTTCGACGCGTGCGTCTGGTTCGACCGCCGCTCGCCGCGAAAGTTCACCGTGGGATTGCCAGGATCGTCCGGCGGAGACGATGGCTTTTTGTCCTTGGGTTGAAAGCTCTTCGTGCTCGCCCAAGCCTCCAGCAGCGTACCGTCGACGGTGAAATGCTCGTCGCTGGTCCAACCCTTGGCCCGCGCCTGCTCCACCACCTGCACCAGAAACTCCTGGGCCACGTCCGCCTCCAGCAAGCGGTCGCGATTCTTGCTGAACACGGTCGGGTCCCACACGTCATCATCGGCGTTCAGGCCCACAAACCAGCGAAACAACAGGTTGTAATCCATCTCTTCCATCAGCAGGCGCTCGCTGCGGATCGAGTACAGCATCTGCAGCAACTGCGCCCGCAGCAACCTCTCCGGCGCAATCGAGGGACGCCCGACGCGGGCATACATCGTGTCGAACCGTCGGGACAGTTGCCCGAGTACTTCGTCCACCATGGTCCGGATGGCACGCAGCGGATGATCCTTCCGCACCCGCGCTTCCGGCGACAAATAACTGAAGATGTGATTCTGCTGCTGATCGTCTCCGCGCATGCCTTCTCGTACCATACAAGGCTGTGGATTAGAAGTAGTTTTTCAGCAGCCTGCTAGCCAGCTACCCGTCACGGAGAGGAAAGTTTCCCCAGATCTTTCCATCCCACCAGAATGATGCGATTGCGCTCCAGGGCGTGCTTGAACTCCGGGCTGGTCACCGCGTTGAAGTCGCGCTGCCGCCAAGCCGCGCCATACGACTGATGGTCCACCGTGACGGCTTCGAGTTCCGCATCATCGTGGCCGGGGTGAACGATGAGGTAGTGAAGACCGGGCTTGAGCAAATCAAGCGCCTTGACGTAGGATTCCGTCCACTGGTTGGGGGGCACGTTCGGAATCGAACCCCACCAATGAGTCGAAGACGATATCCGTCTCGGAAAACAACGCCTTAATCCTCCGGCCGCCGTTCCCGCGCACAGCCAGAAAGGGCAGGTGAAGGTCGTGACCCACCTTCACCAGGGTGGCGTAGAGCTGCGGCGTGGCGGCCAGCGTCATCATGTGCATGTCGAGGTGGGTCGGGTGGATGCCCATCTTCATCGCCAGCTCGATCTGGGCGCGGATTTCACGCTCCGCTTCTTTCGGCTTGATGTGCGCCGCGGCGGAACGGACATCGGGGTAGAAATAGCCCTGCGGATCGAGCAAGCTCGGCACTTGATCCTTGGGCGCCACCGGCCCCCAGCGGTACGTTTTCCACTCGCTGGTCAGGGTGAGGTGCACCCCCAGGTCCGCATCCGGGTGGGCCTTAGCATACTCGGCTGCCTCCTTGACACAAGGGCAGTTAACCATGACGCTCGCGGAGCTGATGGCCTTTTGATCGAGCGCGGCGAAGCTCGCCATATTGACCGAATGGGCCATGGCGACGTCGTCGGCGTGGAGGATTACCAACTTCGCATCGGCAGGATAACCCAGGCGCTCGGCGAGAGTCTTCGTCTGAACTTGAGTGCCGAAACCCATCTCCGCGAGTATGCTCCCGCATATCCTGCGGATTTGCTTCAAACTAAGACCCATTTATCGGTGTGTCAGGCAGACCCGCCCGAAACGAAGAAAAACCATAATCCTGATTGTATTCGTTGCTGGTGGTGTAATCGAACCCAATCCCGGGGGAACCGTTCGTGTATGTAGTGTCTGTGGCCTGATTTACCAGAACCCCATTTCGATACAGCGCTAACGTGCCGGAAATGTTCGTTGCACACAGCCTGTCACCATTATTCAAAACGCCCGGGGTGACCATCGCCAGGCGCGTAAAGTCTCCCAGTGGTCCATTCCACCTTACGATGCTGCTGTACTGGCTACCGTCATTCCTGAGGCTATAATTTAACTCATATCCGGTTATGGAGTGCGCTATTATCGTCGTGTTTAGTCTTAACTCTACCTCGAAATAATCAGCGGTTCTGTTGAACGAGCCGATGTAGACTACGCCGCAAGCAATTTGGTTGGCGGACCATCAGCCGGCAAGCACCGCCGTAGGGTCGTTGTATTCTGTGCCGCCTGTCCATGCGCTAAACGCTAAGCCGGGCATCGTTTGTACATTAGACCAATCGAGCCCATTTTTTCCTCCATTTATCCAATTTCCGTTTTCAAAAATTGGATTTTCCGTCAAAGGAAACGATGTGGAATAATAACCGCGAACCACCCCCGTCGCTACTGAAAGGATCAGGAGCGACATCAATGTGAAATGTGGTAATTTTGTAGCGCTCATGGCTTCATTGTAACAATATGGGCAAAATTCATATCGGTATTGCTGTAGGTCCACGCCGCTGTGACGCCCGACGATGGAAAGGTCCTGCCTCAGGGCTCCCTTGAAGGCTGTTCCAAGAAATCCCCGAGCCGCCGCTTTACCACTCTTGCGCCATTCTTGAACGTGCAGCCCATGCCAACAAGGGCCGACATAGCTTTGCTACCGTCCACAGGTTTGAATCCCAATTCCGACATCAGTGGCCCCGCCAAATGCTCGACGAGAGCAATTTCCCACGCCGAGAGTTCAGCGCGCCAACTGTCAGTCGTGCCTGACCCAAAACTCACCTTGCTTATTGCGACATCCCATGGGGCGTTATCGAGCTTGCCCGCCTTGAGATTCCGGATGTTGCATTCATCCACGTACCGCTGGCAATCTTCCAAGCTCGACGGAACGCCTAATTCGTCCAAAAGCCGCCTTACGATGTCCGGGCCATCCGAGATCAATTCATGATAGAAAACCTCGTGATAATTCTGCGTCGCCGATCTAATTTGCCGGCCATTGCTGACGTCCGCAATCCATGTCTCGCAGCTCCGTGAGATCTTGGAGGAAGCCCATTGGGATGCCCAGGTTTTCGAGGCAACACGCAAAGATGCAGCGACGGAACGCGGATCACGAATAATATGGATAAAATGCGCTTCCGGCCACAGGTCGAGGATTTCCCGAGCGTAGTTTACGTGGTGGGGCGTCTTTTCAAGGACGACTGTTGCCGATGACTTGCTCTGCGCGATCTTGGCAAAGACAAACGCCGAGGTGATACGCAGCAGGTCGCGAAACTCTTCGTCGCTCAGGAGTTTGGTTAAGCCGGTCAGCTGACCTGTAATTCGATCATGGTTCCATTGTTCGACCATGGGACGCATGAACTGGGTGAACAAATTGGTTTCTAGAGCGGTCGCGATCGCAGGGGACCGCGACAGCAGCAGTTGAAGCCACGTGGTGCCGCTGCGCGGTGAGCCGACAATAAAAGCCAATTTTTGGCCGCAGAGCATGTCTGCAGCTGGGTCGTGCGTCAGCAGGGATTTTTCAAAGTCCATGTAGTCCTCGGGGTGATAAAGTTCCAAGACTACGGGTAAGCATCACGTACGTTTTCACGGCCGTCTCCTGCACGCCCGCACTAGGTCTTTGACCGCTTATAAGGATTGGCGTTGGTACCCAAACGCGCCCAACAGTAGCTGATCCGTAAAGAGAGCGTAGTCCACACACCGGCATGTCGAAATGAGCCGCGACTGTCATACTGCCGATTTTACCGTCTGTTAGCGGGGAACACTGGCCGTGGCCTGATCATCGTTCCCGAAAGTGCTTGTCCAGTGCCACCGATACACCACGAATTTAGCGTCAGCGCCCGAAGGCAGTCGCAGGAGTTCTGCCCTATGGTCGGGGATACCACGTGTCAGCCAGTCCTCGTAATACCTTGTAAAGTCTTCTCCCCGACGCAGTACAACGTAGTCGACGTGCGCAGCATCGAGGTAATGAAGCGCCAACTCACCTGAACAGTAAGGAAAATTCGAGAACTGCGCACCGGCGTGGTAGGCCAGAGGTAACTGAAGATCCATGATCCGAACTGGACGATTTTGCTGCTGTCCGATCCACAGACCCAAGTCCTTATCGATGCGACTAGAAGGGGCGCCTTCCGTGAATGGGCCCAGCCTTGTGACGGCTTTAACCGGGCTGATGATCACGGCCAATCCTAACAGCCCAGGAATGATCGATAAAGATACCATAGGACGAGCTAGCACACTCCATCCCGCAGCAGCAGCGGACGACTTCGTCCAAAGACCGACCTCATAAAGACCATTTCCTGCCCAAATGCAGAGTAGCGGAACAAATACAAAGCAGTATCTTGGATCGTTGGCTTGGAGAGCAAATGCAGTCGCTCCAAAAGGAACAGTCGCAAGCAACATGAGGAACAATCGGTTCGGAGCCTGCAATCCTCGCCATGGGCGGCGAACGGCGCCCAGCAAAGCTAGCGCTGGCAAGAGAGGGGCCCCCAGCCAATCTGACGAAAGTCGTTGAAACATCACTGGCAGGTTCCGACCTACCCCCTTTCCGATAAGAAACAGATCTTTGAGCCTCAACTGGGTTTCCCGGTTTTCGTCCGCGAAGGAGCGCATAGCCATCCCCATTCCCTCGAGATGGTCATCAATACCGTAGAACGCCCACTTTTCCTGCCAAGTTCGCCAGGATGGTACATTTGGCTCGGAAGACGCCACCTCGTGCCTCCCGCCAACTGACTCGTAATCCACTCCAGGGGTCGTTTCCGCAGCCGAGGTACGCCTACCTGCGTACAAAAAGATCGCGCTCTTCCCCTCTAGCCGTACTTTGCCTGTCGATCTATAAATGAAAACGAGTTCTGGCAACGCAAACGCCAGAAACACTACGATTGCAGCGATAGCTCGTTTGCATTTGACGGTGCGGTCAGCTTCCGTAGTCGTTAGGGCGAACACCACCGCAATCGCAAATACGGCAGAGGCTTCCGCTCGGAGAAGGTAACTCAATCCAAATGCTCCGCCCACCAGCAACCACAGCCTGGTCGAGGACTGATTTAGCGCCCGAACCACTATATAGACCGCAGATAGAAGTATTGTGAAAAACGGTCCCTCCGAGAACACCGTAAACGATAAATGGACTAACAGTGGATGCAGCAAGGCTAACATCGCTGCAATGAAACCTACGCCCCGATTAAAGAGACGTGATGCGATACCAAAAACTGGCAAGGGGAGGAGGGCTCCCAGAAGAAGCGAGACCAGTCGCCCCGCCCACTCATAGTTGTGGGTTGCAAAAGAGGTTCCGGCAATAAGCAAGGGAAAAAGGGGAGGAAAGTTTACCTCAGGACCAGGTGTCGCAAGACCAACGTAACCTACGCCATGCCGTAGGTTTTCCGCTATCCTCGCGTACTCCGCACCTTCGGATTCGATAGCACCTGTTCGCCAGTAAACTAATGCTGCCACGCGCACTGCTAAACCAGCGGCCACGACTAGCGCCAGCATCAGCCACAGACGCTGAGGCGGGTTGTTCGTGCCCTCGCCTGCTTGTCCAGATAAAGTCCATGCCGAGCTCATGATGATGGCCCTCCAAGACTACGCGCGCTTTCTTGTAGTCGCGAGTCCAAAACGGTATCGGCTTCAACCAGCCTTGGGAAGCAATTCACCGCACCACGGACAGCCGATGTCGATCGGATGAAAACCGTCGCCGCTGGCGCCTTGCGGTGGTACACCTTCTGAATGTCGAACCTGCCAATCGCCACATCCAGGTAAAAGGTGCCTTGACCCATATTCAGCCTCAACTCGAATCTGCATCGGTAGCTTTCTCCAGGATGCAGAGAAAATCGGCTATGACCTAACACTTCGGTCGAGGTTTGAAATATCCGGTATTGCCTTTCGTCGGCAAGCCATAGCAAGACGGCCAATTTCTGGACCCTTTCCCTGGCAGTCACCTCGACGTCTATCCAGGCCGTTTGCCCGGACTCAAACGTGGACCGTTCTCCCAGTTTGTCGCTGACCTTGACCTTAGAAACATAGACCGGCGTGCTCTCGTCGCCGGCACTCGGCTCTTGCGCATCTTTCAGATAGTGGCGAACCACGGAATCGGTGTCACTGATGATGGCAACCTCGCCCTTCTTCAGCAGCATGGCCCCGCTACAGAGTTCGCTTACGGCTTTCAGGTTGTGAGACACGAAAAGCACGGTCGCACCTCCCTTGAGGATCGAGCTCATGCGTTCCATGCATCTTTGCTGAAACATGTGGTCGCCTACGCTCAATACCTCATCAACGATTAGAACCTCGGGATCAACGTGCGCAGCCACTGAAAATCCCAGCCTGGCATACATGCCGGAGGAATACCGCTTCACGGGAGTGTCGATGAACTCCTCGAGCCCCGAGAAGGAGATGATCTGGTCGAGCTTCGATTCGATCTCGCGCCGATTCATACCCAGGATCGTTCCGTTCAGGAAGATGTTCTCTCTCCCTGTGAGGTCCTGATGGAAACCGGCGGAAACCTCGAGCAGCGCGGAAAGGCGGCCGTTCACTACCATGCTTCCCCTTGTGGGTTTCATGATGCGGCTCAGGATCTTCAGAATGGTGCTCTTGCCCGCGCCATTGTGGCCGATGATGCCGAATGCCTCTCCGCGCTTTACCTCAAACGACACATCCCGGAGGGCCCAGAACTCTCGTTGATCGTGGTCAGCAAGGTCCTGCCGCTGGAACATCCTTCCCGTCAAAGCCGGAACCAGATCCCGCAAGGAGTTAAACACCTCTCCCTTGCGAAATTTCTTGTACACATGCTCCATACGGAGTGCGACGTCGGACATGGTTCCTCAGTACTCCTTAGCCCCGTACTCGTTTTGTTCCCGAATAAACGAGCGGAGATCATTAACGTGCAAGTGGAATGTGAAGCGTGCCACGGCATACTTCAACAATTCCGAAACAACGCGGCGTTCCACAGCCGTTCGGAGATCGCGCATCACATCAAGGCTCACCAAGCTCGAAAATCGCTGATTCCGAAGTTGGCAAGCGCCCCGGATTCCCTGGAATCTTCGACGTATATGCCTAGCCCCGGCGCACCGCTGGTGTGGCAGGCCGCTCCGTTACACGTCGTGTCGGTCGTGGTTATCTTAAGCAAGCCGTTTAGATACACCTTGATTGTCGAACCGGTGATCGAAGCTGTCAGCACGTCCCCGTTCTTGCAGTAATCTGAGGTATCGGGCGAAGTGACGGTGTGAAACTTTCCTTCAGGGCCATCCCATGACGAGATGCTAATATACGATGGTTTGCTTTGCAGGCTGCAGTTGACCTCATAGCCATACTCGTCGGAGCCGCGGGCGCTGAAGCGGAGATGAATTTCCACTTCGTAGCAGCAGCCAGCGCCAGAATAGTCCATCGTCGTATGAACCGTTTCCGTCACGGTCTGATCGCTTGGCCACGTCCCGCTCAGGAATGCGTTGGGATCTCCGTAAGGGAACCTTTGGTTCTTCCCGTAGGCGTAGGTGCCGTTCGTCGCTATGTCGCCGAAGGCTCCTCCGGTAGCCGTTCCTCCGCTGATCCATTTACCGCCATTGGAGATGGGATTCTCAGTGTAGTTGAAAGTCGTGGAATAAGCAGCAGCGAACGTACTTATGGCGGCGGCCAAAAGCAAAATCAAAGTGAGGCCATAGGACTTCAGTGCCGCAGCCCTGGCGAGTGATTGATCGATTTGTTGCTTCCACGTCACGCAGGGCGCGCCCAGTAACCGGGCATTCCAGCAACAAGACAGAGGTACCCGTCGCAGCCCTTGCATTTGTTGGGCATGTTCTTAGATGCTCTCGGCGAATGCCGGCTCGAGACGCTTAAAAAACAGATATCCGCCAACCAGTGCGACCGTACCGAAAGCCAGGCTGTATGCAATCCACAACGGGTCCGGCGGTTGCTGGCGGGTCACACAGGCGCTGAGGCCTTCCAGAAGAGGCGCCACGGGATTCAGCAACAGCCATTTGGCTTTATCGCCAACCATTCGCGTATCATAGAAGACCGGAGTGAAGAAAATCCCGAACGTCAGCAGGACTTCGACGATATACTTCACGTCGCGAAAGAAGAGCCCGGCCGCTGATACGATCATCCCTATACCGCACGCGAAAACCACGATAGCCGCGAGCAGCAAGGGCACCCACAGTAGCTGCATGCTCCAACCAACCTGTATCGCAAACAGGAAAATCAGGAGGGCGCCAGAGGCCACGAAAAGATCGAAGAGGCTGGCCATGACAGCCGCCAGCGGGAAAATTTCTTTGGGGAAATAGATCTTTGTGACGAGTTCTTTATTGTTCATAAGACTGTTGCACGAGAATCGGATACTGGAGACAAGAAACGCCCAGGGCAGGGCCTTCACCGCCACACTCGCGACGTCAGCTTTGTTGATCGACACATGCGCCGCGAAGGAATACGCATAACGAACGACGATTCCGGACATTACGATCAGCACGGGCATCAGGATGGCCCAAAGGAAACCCATCACCGATTGCTTGTACCGGACCTTGATGTCGCGGTACGTGATCATCCAAAACAGTCCGCGGTACTTGTTGAATTCCCGGAGGTGTTCTCGCATCTGTCCGCGCTGCCTCACTGTGCGCCTTCGACTGAAGGTGCTTCTGGGAGCAGTTGATTCTTGGCCTTACCCACGTGGCTCTCTTTCATCGAATCAGCCAATGGTTACTTTCCGAATATGGAACGCCTCGGCGTAACCGCTCGAAGCATTGCATTCCATGCCCCGCAATCGCATGAGCGAGAAAAATGTATCCTGCCGAAACCAGCGCTTGCTATGCTGGGACTGGAAGGCTTCCAGGATGTAATGAACCTTCTTCTCGCACAACTCGGATTCGAGCGGCACGAACAGATTTGGCTGGCCGAGGTCACCGTCGTATTTCGGAATTTCGTACTCAAGTATCAAATGATCCCGAAACGTGTTCCACGTCAGTTCCGCCAGCAGGCGATGGTCCTGGTGCGCGTCGTGGCGGTTGTGAGTGAAAATAAGGTCTGGCGACGTAGCCTTTAATTCCTCAAAGGTTGCTTTCACCTCACCGCCGACAAAAGGCATGAACCCGTCCTGAAACGCTTTTGAGCAATGGCCCCCTGAGCGCCGTCGTTCCGGCAAACAGTTCGGCCGACGCGCTTGGCCTCGCCGGCACGCACTCCCACGGCACTGAACACGACCCAGTGGAATACAGCGTTCGGATACTGGCCCGGGCAAGATGCAGGATTGTCCCGCCGCAGCCGATTTCGATATCGTCCGAGTGCGCACCCAAACAAAGGACTTTGAGCGGCGATGCCGCATCGAAAGGCAGTCTTAAAGAATGCATCGATGAGCCATGCTCCTAGCGGCGCGCTTGCCCGCGGTTCGTTGAGTTAGTTCAGACACTTGCGAGTTTCTTCCCCTTGTGCCGGACCTCTTTCGACTGGTGGTTGGATTCCAGAACCCTCCCGGCGAAAAACCACACCGACAGTTGGTGCGTGAATCGTCGCGACCGCTCGAGGGTGAGCATCCATCGCAGGGTGCCAATGGCAAGCTAGCGCAACAGATAGAGCGGAACCCCGCAAACGAACCATTTTGTGTCTGTCGCGATGCCGTTTTCCTGAATGTCAGCATGGCCTTTGTTAAACCACCACGTCAAGAAGTATTGCTGTTGAAGTCTCCTCTGCGGCACTGGGTGATAAACGAGGGCGGCACGGCAATTCCTTAAGCGGTGGCTCGCAATCGCAGACAATCCTCGGCTGCCGCCCAGACTCTTGGGCGGACGGCTTCCCACGTCCAGTGATCCAAGTAACGACGCCACGCCCTTTCAGCGATTTCAGCGGCCAGGGCAGGTTCCCGCATGGCACGAACACACGCGTCGGAAAAGGAGGCAGCTGTGTCCGCGAGAAACATATCGCATTCGTTCACGGCGGCGTAACCGTGAGCGCCCAAGGTTGTGGACACCACTGGGCATTTCAGACTAAACGCCTGCGCGATTTTGACGCGAGTGCCGGCACCGATGCGAATTGGAACCGCCATGGCGGACCAAGTTCTAATTTCGTCAGAAGGATCCGTGAGGAACCCGAGCGCGTCGACGTCAGTCCCGGCAAGAGCAGGCATCCCGTCGCTGCCTTTTCCAACGAGCCGCAAACGAGCGTCCGGCACGGCACCTTTGATTCGCGGCCAGCATTGATCCACAAACCACTGAATTCCATCACGATTTGGGGCGTATTCCGAAGAATCCAATAGACCCGATCCGAGGAGGCACCACGGGATTCCGAACTGGCTCGGGGTCCGGTTTTTCAAACGCGTTAGGGATCACGTGGACAGGAACTTCGACTCCGAGTTCTGTTAAGTATCGACGGTCTTCCTCGCTGCAGACGCAAAGCAACGTAAATCTTTTTCCGAGCAGCTTTTCTCGCCGTTTCCAGACAATTGCCTTGCGGAGAGCCGAGAAGTGCGCCCACATGCCGGTTTGAGTATTGAGGTGGGTGCGTACGTGAGAGCTCTGAAGGTCATCAATATCTAAGACAGAGTTGGGCCAAGAGGTAACGGGAAACATGTCGGCAGCATGGATCGTTGAAAACCAGACCAGATCAAACGAGGGGAGGCGACCGAGAATGCGACGAACCGCCTCATCCTCCACGGCGAACCCGTTTGGATATGGCTGCTCCGGATCTACCGTCCATCTGATCTTTTCACTCAATCCACGATTGGAACGAAGCTCAAATCGAAAAGTGTGTGTAAACTCAAAATCGGAATCCGCACTTGAACTTGACCCGATGCCTCCCAGCCCGATGACCTCGACGGACCCGATCTGCTGGAGCGCACGGAGTATGTTGAGGGACCTCACATGTGCACCGCACTCACTGGGCCAGATTCGCGTGACGTAGAGGATGTGCGGGGATCCGTTTCGCATAGAAATCTCGATTGAGTAAATTTCCAGCCCAGGCGTTGCTGTTAAGAATGGCGAAGTACCGTGGGCGCTGATTCTGCGGTGGACGCTCTGTGACCGAAGGCAAGTTCATATGCTTGCCCGAGAGAACTCGAAAGCAGAATGCGCCAATGGAATCGCTGGGCCGGTTCAAAAGTCGAAACCCAATGGTAGAGCCTCTTAGGACACTCGAAGCTGAGCAGCTTGACAACGGTGAAATAGCGGCGAGGGATACCATGTATGGCGGGCTTGCTCTCTGTTTCGAGCGCCCTGTAGCGTCCCATCTGAAAGAACACATTCAAGATGTACTTCCTGCTGATTCTTTGGGTGTCAAATGGATGGTGGACGACTGCCTCCGGCTCGTACCGCAATTTACCACCGCGCCGAAGAACCCCCTCGCCAATGTTTTGGTCTTCACAATTCGTGGACCGAGCACCCTGCACGCCGGGGCCGATGTCTGTGCGGAACAACCCATTCTCGAAGACCTCGCGCCGGAACGCCATGTTTGCGCCATAGGGAGCCAGCCTGATGTCGCGGCATTCGTCGCCTAGATCAAAACTCCCCCACAAAACACCGTATTTGTCTCGCGGGATCCAGTCCGGGATTGGGGCGGTATTCAGAGGGAGAATCTTTCCACCGGCCCCCTGCCATTCACCGGAAAAAAGGTTTCTTGTCAAATTCCAGAGCCATGCTGGTTCGGCAATCACATCATCATCCGTGAAGGCCAGCACGTCTGCCTGGGTCTCGCGAATTCCCCTATTCAGCGCAAAAGATTTTCCCTGGCGCGGCTCGAAGGCGTAGCGGAAGCGTCCCGGGAAACGGCGCGAGAAATCTTCGACGACCTGGCGCGTCCGATCCGATGAGTTGTTGTCGATCACCACGATTTCCCATTCGACGGAATCGGGAATCGTCGAGGCAGCAAGACTTTCGAGAGTTTTCGCAAGCGTATCGCAGCGATTATGCGTACAGACAATGACCGTGGCTTTCATCGTCCTCCGTTAGCAGTATCCCGCTCCAGTTGGTGCGGAACATTCGTTCACGCCGACATGGTCCTAATTGGAAGTTAGTCGTCTCAGGAATTTTTGAGAGGTCCCTCTCGGATTCAGTAACAGGTCCGATACACTGGGCCAAAAAATCTTCCTCGTTGTAGACGGAAGTGAGAACGGTAACCAACGGCTCTTGGCCCAGGCTCATATCGTCGCTCCCCGAGGAAATAACTGATCGAATTGAGTTAATAGAGTCTTCTCGTAACAGGCGGCCTTCTCGGCCATCCGGCTCTTGATTTCGTCCCGGTTCGCCACCAGGGATAGGAACGTTTCTTGCATCGTGTTCACGTCGCACGTCCGGATGTCCACGCAATATTTGGCCAGTCCCAGGTCGTTCATCAAACTGGAAACCTTGGGGTGGGGCGACAACGCGAGCACCGGCTTATTCAGCAGATGAGCAAATACTACCCCGTGAAAACGGCAGGTGACGATGTAATCCATCGCCCGCATCGTGGGTAACAACTCGTCGATTCCCGCGATATCCTCGCGTTTGACCATGTGCCGCAGGTTGCCATTGGCGTTCCCTAAGAGGGCCTTGACTTCCTCGATGGCGTGCGAATCAAACGAAATTTCCGTGCTAAAGAGGGTCAAGCGGTAATGATTTTGGCGGAGCCAGCGGCCAAAGGACGCCATGTCGCGAATGTAGCGTTCATAAACGGCCTGGTCTTTTTTCCAGTAAACCCGAGGATCGCAATACGCCATGGGAGAAAGTCCGACGAGTGGTTCCTGATGTCCTGCGCCATTCGTCGCCAGGGCCGTCGAAGGACTCAGAGCATAGACGCAATCGGCCGAGACCTGGCTTTTGCCAGTGAATCCAACCTTTTGTACAAGGTCTCTCGAGTCGCTATCGCGAAAGGAAACATAGTCTGCGAGGCCGAGAGCGCGCCTGACAAACCACTTCGCCAACGGAGCGTCCAGCGGGCCGGCGCCGACGTTGAGGAAGTAACACTTTGCGCGCGATAACTTGGCCAGCAACGTCCATTTGAAAACCGTGTACGGAAATCGCCACGGGCCGCCCCAGGAGTCCAGCAGTTGGCCGCCGCCGCTGATGATCAATAAATCGAACGGCTTTACGATTCGAAACGACGCACGTAGAAAGGAAATCTCCTCGAACATTCTGAGGGGAACTCTGATCGTTAGAGTCTTGAGGGTCTGAAGGAGTCGATAAAGAAGCGGAACTCTTCGCAGAGTGTCCTTTAGCTTGTTCTGGGCTGGGAAAGCGCTGATACCGTTTCCTTCGGAGCGGCGTCCAAACTCGGCTCGAATCGGGTAAGCGGCAACCCCGTGCCGGATGCGGCTGTCAGCCGGGTTCATCGAGAACAGAACGATCTCCGCATTGGGCCAGCGGTTTCTAATGTGTTTCATGACCGCTACCTGGGTGGCATCATCCCCAAGATTTCCAAAGCCTATGTGATCCACAAGGCCGATTTTCTTGGCTGGCAGGACGGTCGCACCGGTCTCTTGGAACGCGACTGCCGGTTCGCTAAGCAAACTATCCATTTGGTTCTATCTTGATGAACTCCCCGTCGAGAGGACGGGGGAGATCGATCTTTGGCGGCGCGCTTGTCATAACGTGTCGCGAAGGGCTACATGCCCCACAGCATAACGTTGGTCCTTGATACTCGAGAGGGCTGCCCATTCATGGAGCTCTCCGCCGGCACTAGACAACTCCGGCCTTCGACGACTGTGCCAACAAGACGCGTTGCGCAGCCGATTCGCCGCTCTTGAAGCTTTCGTCCGTCCACATGTAGCCCCAATCGCCGTAGCGCCCGCAATAACCGATCCCCAGTTCGTCGAGGTAGCCATGAACTGTCTTCAGTGCAGCGGCGCGATCGAGATCGAATATCATGTTCGCGTACCGGAGCAGCATCGCCTCGCCGGACAAGAACCTGGTCCTTTTCACGAAGGATGCCACATTTGCGAAGATCCCGGATGACGGGCTCAATCCAAGCATCGGGTGAGCCTGTGAAGGGTTTGTACTTCTCCGAGAAGTAGACTTCCGCCTGAATGTTCCCCGTGCCGGGGGGCATTTCGCGGAGTCGAAAGCATGTGCGGGAAACCCGAGGCGCGTGAAGCAAATATCTTCATCGTAGAAATAAGTCATGTGGGCGCTCGGAAAGATCCTCGCGGTTCACGCCGATGTTCACGAGAACGCAAGTTGAGCAGGCGAGGCGCTGCGAGGCATCGACAACGTCCTGGGGCGCGCCCTGAATCATGCGAATCAGATCGGGCAACGGCACAGAAGAAACCAACCCCTCGTAGTTTCGTGATGTGGCCGTTCGAGAATCGCAGCTGCCTTGCGCGCGGATCGATCGAAACGAGCTCGTGATTCAGTTTCAAGTTCCCCATCGGCACGAACTTTCTTCAAATAGTTTACGAATCCGCCGGCGCTGGGGTAGCGAAAATGCGTGATGTAATGAACGTGCGGAGCGGAGGGCGAAATCGCACCTCGCAGCACTTCCTCGAGGCTTGGACGGTAGATGCGCGGGCCCAGCCAATCCGTGCTCATGTTTTCAGCAGTAGTCATGTGGTACTTCCGCGTGTACTGCATGGGAAAAAGCTCGGCGAACGTCTTGCCGAAGCTCGCCAGCAGCCAGTCCGCATAATTATTCACCGGCCGTTCGGGCCGCTGGCGTTCTTCCACAAAATCAGCAATTACCTTGACTATCGACGTCTTCCGGCAGTCCGTGGAGATGGAGTTGCACGGGATGCTGCGGCCAATGGCCGCGCCAGTAGTTGTTCAGGTTGATCTGAATGGTCTCGTACTGCTGATCAACGCTTTCGGCAAAGAGGCTCTGAATGCGCGGATCCTTGGTAAAGGAAATGTGCGGGCCGACGTCAAACAGGAAGCCGCTTTCGGAACGGAATGACGCCGTGTGGCCGCCATAGTACTTATTCTTGTCGTACATCACGGGGGTGATGCCTTCGGCATGCAGCCGGTGCGCGGCGCCGAAGCCGGCCATTCCGGATCCCAAGACCACGATGTTTGGGTTTGCATTGAAGAAAGTTTCTCCTATTCTCTCGTCTCTGTTCTGGGCACTGCCGCTCGCGGAGCATTTAGCAGCCGTTCAGAAACTCGGCAAGTCGGCATGGCGGTCGCGTCAGTTCCGCAATAGTCCTTCATATCGCTCAATTTGCGCTCGGGTTAGGCTTCGAAGATCGGCGCCAGCTTGAAAAGCGCGATACCACTCAACGATCCATTCTAGTGCCAGGTTCAAGGGAAGCACTGGACGCCAATCGAAGCATGCGCTCGCTTTGGACGTATCCAGCTTTAGAAAGTGCGCCTCTCTGCGGGTGCATTCCGGCGATCGTGACTCCATGAGGCGTGGTCTCCCCAGGACCGTGCCAATTGATCCGCAATCCAGGATACTGGCTTGGCATCGCCCTCCGCGGGGCCGAAGTTCCAACCCGAGGCGAAGCGGGAGGCGTCCTCGGTGAGCCGCTCAGCGAGCATAAGATATCCGCGCAGCGGCTCCAGAACGAACTGCCATGGCCGGATCGCGGAAGGATTCCGGATCAGGCAGGGTCGGCCCGCAAGAAAAGCCCGCATGAGGTCGGGGATCAGTTGATCGCTGGTCCAATCGCCCCCGCCGACAGCGTTTCCCGCGCGAGCGCTCGCTACTGCTACGCCGTGACGTTCGAGGGATGCGGGGGGAAAGAACGACTCGCGATAGGCTGTGGTCACGAGTTCCGCGCAACCCTTGGAGTTCGAATATGGATCGTGGCCGCCCATAGGCTCGTTTTCGCGATATCCCCAGACCCATTCGCGATTCGTCGTAGCATTTATCGCTTGTGACATTGACCACCGCGCACGGCTTTAAGTTGCCGCAGCGCCTCAAAGAGATGAACCGTCCCCATGACATTAGAGGAGTAGGTTTCGATGGGATCCTCGTAACCGCGACGCACGACGGACTGCGCGGCCATGTGAATGACCACCGTCGGGTCGACACTCGGCCAGCGCAGTCTTTAGCCGAGGAAATCGCGAATGTCCCCATGAATGGAGCGGACGGTAGTTTGCGATCTCCGCCTGCTCGAACAGATTCGGCTGCGTCGGCGGATCGAGCGAGTAACCAGTTACTTCGGCGCCCAGTGCATCGAGCCACAGCGAGAGCCAACTGCCTTTGAAGCCGGTATGCCCGGTAACGAAGACACGGCGGCCCTTCCAGAACGAACGATTCAGCATGATTGGTCCCGGGCCGAATTCCAGCCTGAAACGGATCGCGAGATGATTGCCGAAGTGAGGACGAGGCACATGTCTAGCGGTTTGCCATAGGCGCGTGTTGTGCCAACGGATGCAATTCTGGCGCTGCGGGAGTGGCCACGCGCATTCTGTTCCCGCCACAGAGCTCTCGGTCACGCCGCGGGCAGGGCCTCCACATCGTCGAACGAGACGACATTGTCCTTCGAAACATTTCGGCGCATTACGCAGCCTTCCGAGAGGGCAATGGGGAGGGCCGCTGACGGCACGAGCTGCAGCTGGCGTTGTCAATCAAGCCCGTAGGCGCAGAATCCGCCGATCCCGTCGAGGCGTTCGCCAGCTTTCAGGTCACGTTTGGCTACAGTGACCACTTCGCAGACGGGCCCTGCGATGGGAGCGACAGTTGGATCATGATGGATCACCGCTCGGCCGATAGTCGAGGCGATCTGAATGTGAGGAAGATGAAATGGCGTGTAGAAAACATAGAAAGGGCCGTCACCGAGTTTGTAGTACGCAAGTTGCGCTTTCTTTAGCGGCGATTCTTCGTGAACGATGACGAAAGCGCCGGTGTGTGGCGCCGCGCCGAGGGCATAGTCGACGAGACCCGTGCTGAGCATTTGGTCCGGCGGGCAGCAGGTTCGGCCATTTCCCGAACTTCCTTGCAGGCGGGCCCGTACATGCCGCGGCGGCCCAGCGTGGAATCCCGTCGCGTTGGCCAGAACAGTTGCTTCCATGGAAAGCTTGGTGGAGTCCGCGAACGAAGTGACCTTCTGGACGTCCTGATCGTTCTTCTCGGCGAAGCCCGTCTGGGTCTCGGGATTGCGATAATAATCGACCATGCCCTTGATGTTGCCCGCGGCAACGGGACGCAGTCCCAACGATCGGAGATAACGGAGCAGAGTCATTGCCACGCCGGGCTCATCTCCGTCTGTGTGCGTGATTACAACTCCGGCCCGTCTGCCTTCACCTTCAGAATTGGTCCGAGGAGCGAATCGAGTTCGGCGTTTACCAGGACGACGTGCTTGCCGTGATCGAACGCGTCAAGAGCTACACGTGCCGCAGGCTCGACGGTGCCCGTCACTTCCACGAGCATGTCGATGGTGTCGCAGGCAGTCAAAACGGACGGGTCGTCAGTCAGCACTGGGATTCCGCGCGCGATTGCAGATTCGGCTTCTCGAGCGGACCCGACGCGATTCCACGTCGTCGACGCCCGACTTCGCGAAATGCGCGCTCGCCGTGCTCGATTGTGCGATTCGAGATGGCCACGAGACGAATTCCGGGCACAGGTGTTCCGAGCTGGAGCGCGATAGCGCGTCCGGTCGCTCCGGCTCCAATCATCCCGACACGGACTGGGCGACCTTTGGACTCAAGCTCCCGAAGGGCAGTATCTACAAACATCGAAATGTCCTCCGCAAGGCAGCTAGATGGCTGCAACTTTCTTTAGGGGTGCAAAAATTTACCCCACAAACTGGATGTGGACAGCATCAGGCCTATAACGAAACATGCTCTTCCCGATTTCATCATTTCGCTTTCGCGATAGCCTTGCTGTTTGCCGTTCCCGTTGGTTCTCCACAATTCCCAGGGAGCGACGCCGGCTCGTACACAAGTTCTCCAATTCTTGCTTGTCCTTGAAGGTGTCCATGCTTGCCCAGAAACCGTCATACTTGTAACCGATCAGCTGCTTTTCTTTGACCAGTCTGTGAAAGGCTCACCGACAAGTTCCTCTTTCTCGCCCATGTAGTCGAAGATTTGGTTCTTGAAAATGAAGAATCCACCGTTAATCCGTACGCTGCCGTTGCTGATGGGGTGAATCCCCGAGACCAGGTTATCGCTTCCTTCTTGCAGCGAGACCAAGTGATAGCTGAGGTTTGGGCGGACGCAGAGAAAGCTGGCGATCTTGTTTTGTTGGTGGAAGTGATCCAACTGTTGCGGCAAGGGCAAGTCGGTAAGACCGTCGCTATAGTTGGCGAGAAATTCTTCCTCTCCCTCAAGATATTTTTCGACGGCTTTCAGGCGCTGACCGATATTGGAATTGATGCCGGTATCCGCGAAGGTTATCCGCCAGTCGTGAATGTCGCTGTTGAAGAGCGTCAGATTTTTCCCGCCGCCGGACAAGACGAAATCGTTTGAAACATATTCGCTGTAATTCAGAAAATAGTCTTTGATAGCGTCAGCGCGGTGTCCCAGGCACAGGATGAAATCCTTGTGGCCGAAATGCGCGTAGTACTTCATCACATGCCAAAGAATTGGCCGATAACCGAGATTCACCATGGGCTTGGGGATGGTCTCCGAATACTCCCGGAGACGCATGCCTAAGCCCCCGCAAAACAAAACAACTTTCATACATGGCCCCCTTTCACCTGGCCGATGAAAAAAACAAGTTTCCAGCAGCGATTGTTCGCCGGTTACTGAGCTTTTGAATGTTCGAGGTTCTTTGTAAACGTGACGGCCGCTAGTCTTGGAAGAGCGGCCAGTTGCAATCCTGTTCGGACACTACCACTGCGGCAAGCGGCCATTGAATTTTGAACGCGGGGTTGTCGAAGCGGATACCACGCACGGCACGCGGCGCATAATATGCTGAAGTCATGTAGTAAATCTCAGCGCCGTCCTCCAGCGTCTGGTAGCCATGCGCACAATTCTCCGGCACATACAGCATCCGGCTGTTCTCCGCACTCAGCTCAATGCCGAACCACTTCTTATACGTCGGGGAATCGGGTCTCAGGTCGAGGGCTATATCGAAAATCGCACCTCGAGTACAACGCACTAGCTTTGCTTCGAGCGCGGGTGCCTGCTGAAAATGTAATCCACGGATAGTACCTCTCTTCACGCTGAATCCCATGTTAGCTTGGACCGGCACAAAATGGATGCCCTGTTCTGCGAACTCTTGCGCGCACCACGCCCGCATGAATCGGCCGCGACTATCTTCGTGTGGATTCGGATCGATTACTCTTGCTCCCTCGATACTCGTCTCGGCAAAACGCATCGGGTCACCCTTTGTCAGTTATCGACTCGATTTGAGCATGTCGATTGCCGGAGCATTAAATCAAGGGGGCACCGATCTGAAAAACAGAAGCATAGCGACTTTTCCAGTCAGGCCGCTTGTCGTCGAACGGTTCAAGCCCCCAATATTCTAAGGGCCATCCTCGTCCCAGAGACGGGTCGCCTTCATGAAGCTCCCTCATTAGGTCCGTGACTGGCCTCCAGCCCATTTGTTGCGCAACTCTTGTCCGCACGTCTAAGTCGACCCCTGAGACGAACAGGTATCCTCCCGGCTTGACCACTCGCGCAATATTGCGAAGGCACTGTTCTGCAGCCGGGGGCTTCATGTGACAGAGAAACCGATTTGCTACAACCATGTCTTGAGGCTGAAGTGACTCAGTAAGCTCTGGATCGCCGACATCCGCACAGACCCACGTAATGTTCTCCTTGAGACCAGGTCTAATGCTCACTTGATCCCCTTTCAACTCAAACATTGCTTCTATTTCATTTCTGTCCATGCGCTCGAACATCGAGGTCAGTTGATCCCTACACGTGTTCCAAGTGACATCCGCACCCATCGTGATAAGTTCGCGATTTGCTGCGTTGAAGGCGTTCGGACTGGCAAGCGAATAAACTCCCCGTTCGGCGAATTCGAGGATATCCTTCGAAATATCGACCGCGTGCATGATGATTTTCAGATCAGGGTGTGCAGATCGCAGTGCCCACAGGATGGAATAAACCTCGGCACCTTTGCTGCATGCCAACACTGATATGTCCAATTTGGAGCCATGGGCCTTCTGGTCCGCCAAACGCCGCATCAATTCCAACTCTGACCGGTTCCGTAGAAAAAAAGTGGCGAAGTATTGTTTCCGCTCCGCGCGTCGACGAACCAACGCGTGCAAATGACTGCCGTATGAGCGACCTAATGGAAGACGCTGCAGAGACGCAGGCATGTGATTCCAGACTCGTCGGCTTTGCAGAAGATAGACCCCAAGACACCTTCGGAACATGTTTGAATTTCTCATTCTTGAAAGGTAGTTAGGATCTGTCCTTGTCAACGAGGAGCGCAGAATATAAGGGTCGCAGATATTCACACAGTTTTTCTAGCAAAGCTCAGCTTGCCCCGCGTCACCACTGTGTCATCCACAGAGCGACTCCTTCGACCAAAGCAGCCTCGTGCGTCATTTTGACGATCTTCACTTCCATCATCATGGTATGACCCGGTAACACCGGCACGAGAAATCTCATGTCATTTACCGCGGCCAGCGCCATGAATTCCCTTTAGTCCATGCCTTTGCCAGTGGTGTGGCTGAACAGAATGAAGCACTTTGCCCGATGGCTTCGATGATAGAAGTCCCAGGCATGATGGCGAACTCAGGGAAATGTCCAAGGAACTGAATCTCGTTGCCCGCGACGTTCTTAAGGGTTTTTATGCGTTTTCCTGGCTCCAACTCGAGAACCCTATCTACCATGATGAAGGGAACTCGCTGCTTTAAATGTGCCTTTACTTCTTCAAACGTCATGGTCATAAGGTCAGCCCAATCATTCGTTTCTCGATAGGGCTAGGAAATGCACGTAATAATGTGTATCGCCAAGCCTTTGCCAGTCCGCGACCCCGTCAGGGGGCGGCGTCTCTTCCGCTACGACTGCCTTTGCTCCCGCCTTCGCAAAGGCGTCATAAGCTTCTGCCTTCACGCGAGGGTCTGATAACCAAAAATCGGGCGTATCTTCGCGGAGTATCTGGGCAACAATTCGAACTCGCGCCATTCGCGCCCAGCGGCACCCGTCCGAACTGTCACCGATTATGGCCACCTCCTCTCCAGGTCCCACACCCGCGCTATTCAGAGATTCGCCCACCCGAACAAACATTCCTAAACTTTCCCCACGAGGAAAGCCTGCCAGGTGGTAAATGACAAACAGCGCAGTAAGAACCATGAGAGAGCTAGCAATGACCACCGTTGAGGTGGCAGTTCGTTTGGCAGCATCCTTTGAATTCTGGATAAGTAATCCTGGGAACAATCCGAGCAACACCAAAACAAGAAAAGGTGCCACATAACGTGGTTCAACCGCCAGAAGCAAATACAAGCAAATAGCAACCACTCCGGGGACAAGCAATGGCCAACTTCTTAGGATCTTCTTGAAGCGCCGACGCGCATTTGCCCTCATGAAGAAAAACAGGAAGTTCCCCAACAATCAGGACGGACATTGGTACGATATGGGGATCTGCAAAAAGAATAGTCAGGTTCCCACCGATCGCTCGAAGTTCGTTTCGCAGACTGAATACTACTTTGGTGCCGGCACCCCAGTATTCCATATCCTGACGCGGTGGATAGGTAAAGGCTAGCGGTTCTCTGAAACCAAAAACATCAGGGTGCGTGTGAAGGAGAGTCAAAGGGTGTTTCAGATAAGGAGGTGGACCGGAAGTGGGAGGAAAGAAAGGCCCTCCCGCTAGCTTGCCTGCACCAACGTGATTAACGTGCCAAGCGTAATTTAGGTTCCCTGCCTCGCTATAGCTGGGTCGGCCTACCCTTATGGACATCGCGATGAACAACGGTGCGGCTACCGCGCAAAAAGCGAGGAAAGCCATGGCGATACGAGGTACCGCTTTTCTCCAATCGCCTATCAGGAAAAATGCGACTGCCATGAACACGAAGGCCATGGGAAACAAGATTGCTTTCGCCAGATACCCCAAGCCCAGAGTGAGTCCAAGCAACAGACAAGTCCGTGACGTCTTGGTGCTGGCGCGCAGAGTGAGCAGAAGTCCCGAGTCAAGGTAGACAAACATCGCCACGCACAGATCGGGAGTAACCATGCGAGGTGCCCAAAGCATTCCAATGGTGCTCCAGGCAAAAAAGCTATAACCTAGCAATTGCCAGATCCAGACCGGCAGGGGCGCTGCTGAACTTGCATCTTCGGGCCCTTCTTCTCGTCTGAGAACGCAGATCACCTGGCGCAGTAGGAACTCGAAAGATGCCAATGCTCCCAGAAAAATGATCAGGTTCAAAACGTGCACGATCGGGACTTCCCATTGCGCCGACGGGCGCGTGAGCCAGGTTGCCACGCCGATCAAAAGCGGGTAGAGCGGGCTCCAAATTGGATTAATCAGTAAGTGCCAATTGTGTCGCAAGAGCGCATCGCTCATGTCGAGGTAGGAGGCTCCATCCTCGTTAATGAATTGTCGCTGTGACCACGCTTCAAGCAGTGCGAACGCAATACAGACCATCCAGCACGCGAGCCTTGTAAACCGATATGTTTCGTCATCTCCAAGAGTCCGCCCAGCGACCTCTCGGACGTCTAAGGTCTGGCTCTCCATCACTTCCTCCGATAAAGCTGAACGATCCATGGTCATTTTTGACGGCGACGCAAGATCATGGCTACTGCACGCGGAAGAAAGCGGCCTCCAGGAGCAGGCTGCCCTGCGTCGCTGACTAAGTGGGTAACACGAAGGCCAACCTCTTCGGCCATTTTAAGAGGCTCACTCTCCTGATGAAACTCGTACGTGTGATCGCGCTGCGCCGATTCGATTGCGGTGCTGAAAAAGACGATGCCGTCGTCAGCGAGGTGATGGGCGATCGTTGCAAACAATGGCCGCGGATCCTGCAAATGCTCGGCTAGCATGGCAGCAATAATTCCCTGATACGCTCCTCGGTCTTCTGCCCTCAACTTAAGCGCATCCTTGACCTCGAATGCCACACGGCTACCGTGTCCGGAAGCGGCAAGCAGCCGATTGGAAACGGCTACGGCCGGCGGACTGATGTCAAAACCGTTAACTTGGATGTCGGCTCTTGTCTCAGCGGCGAGCAATCCAATGACACCATGGCCGGAGGCCAACTCCAGGACTTTCGCACCCTGCGGCAAAGATTTCAGAAACTCATTCCGAAACAGCTCGATGTGGCTGATCATGGAAGGCCAGAACGGATAAATCAAGATCGCCGCCCACATGTACGGAACCATGTAGCCGTGGCTTTCATACACTTCCGACATAAGCTCTGGCAGGCTCTCGGGCGTATACCGGCCATTTTTCTCGTACAGTTGTTGAGCCTTCCACACGCCAAGACAATATTTCGCGTAGCCTTTGGCTGCATCTTCGAAAGCGCGATCGCCATAAGCGGCGTCAGCCCAGCGGGCAAGCGGATCCAAGAGCCAAGAACACACTTCCTGATTTGCCTCAAACGTAGCTCGCGCAGCCGGAGCTAGCATTCTGGCGTTCTTCTCCAGACTTCTGACAAAATCATTTCCACTCTTCATACTTTGAGCCTGTCTCCTGGTACTCTCAATCTGTTGAGCAAACGTGTCGAACCATTCTAACCATCGGGCGAATTAGATCCATCCCATCCCAGGGTGGAACAAACACGTGCATCTGCCCCAGTTTAACGATTCTGTCCACACCTCTGTTGCCTGCGAGCACAGTAAGTTTTCTTTCTTTGTCCGGATCAGCCATGCCCAACCCCAACGTCTGCACGTTTCCATCGAACTTCGAAATCGGATCCGACAAATTGTCGACTTCCAAGACAGTCAAGGTCTTCCCTTGGGTCGGCTGAGGAATGTGTGACCCGGAGCCGATGAGCAACGTCCAATCCGGACTCTGTGGGAATATGGCCTTATGTTCCGGGTCCTTCAACAGCCAGGATGCGCGCGCCTGGCAAATCGCGGATGTCAGCGCGCCTGCAATGGTTCGCCGTGGGTGCGCCTGATTCTCACTTTCAAAGGCACGCCGAAGACCTTCAACGAATTGATCCGTGGACTGACTGCTGTTTCTTTCGAGGAATAGGACCTGAGGTGAGGAACAAGCCTGCTGATCAAATTGCCAGACATCGCGGGCGATGCGACGACACCATGTTTCCTCTTCTTCGATGTTGCCCCAAGTATCGGCATCCATTGCTGCGACCGAGAGCCTGGGGCCAAAAACGGCGATCCTTGCCCAATGCGGAAAGGGTAAAGACCGAATCTTCAGAACGGCCTCTTCCCCACCCCAAATCATTGCTCCGTCCACAGCTTGCGCCATTGCTTCCTGCAAGTCCTGCCGGTCATGGTCGAAGGCAGCCATGAAAATACGCCGGGTCAACACTTCTTCCGGATCGCTTTCAACCAGCTTTTCCATCAATTGTTGAGTCAAGTCGACGAGACCGCTGGGAATGCGTACGAGCGCAGCGTTGCCGCCAAGGAGAGAACATGTCATCGATAAAATTGGCTGAATCTCTACGTTGCCAGCTGGCCAATGCCCCACCACCCCTACGGGAAAAGCCTTGCACTTGGCCCGACCATATTCAGTCCATCCGCCATGCAAGCCATTGGCTCCGAGTTCGCGGGTGATGATTGGTTCTAATGTTCCGCGTCTAAGCCACATCCGTAAGAAAGGAATTCCGGCGGCGTCATCGAATTCGCGGGTGTCCAAATGTTTTGCCCACGACTCGAAAACATTCAGAACGTCATTCGGCGATAGCTCCGTGTCCAAGATCGCTTGCCGCAGCTTGACTGCCGCGCAGGAGATCTCCGCAGGTGAATTCACCTTATGGGTAAGCTCCGGTATTGAAACGGTCGGGTTCAATTCAATTGCGATCGACTGATTTGGAGATTTCCGCAGCCCCTGAGCTCGGACTTGGGAATGCGTCCCGCAAAGCGGAAGCTGATGCCTCGCCTTCCGCAGGGGCAACCATCGTAGGCAATCACTTGGGCTCGATCCTCGGTGAGCAGCAGGTGGCCCGGAAAGCTCGTTGGCAGAACACTGCAAACTTGGACAATCCCATATTCCCCTTCCGCGACGGGCTCAAGCGTGAGCGGATCTCTCACGATCACATCGCCAAACACGGGTCCATGTTTGTTTCCCTCGGAGCAATCGGGATAAATGACTCCCACGGTCTCCACCATGCCATAGAAATCGGTAATGCGATCAGGAGAACAGCCAAACGTGCGGGCCAACTGCTGATTGAAAACCGTTTTTTCAACGGCCTGGTCCTGCAAACGTTTCCATCCACCGCTGTGCAGGATGCGAGCTTTCGCCAGGTTAAGACAGATGTCCTCGGCCATCAGAGGCTTCACCAAGTCGTTCCACAGAATATAGGTGAAGCCATACACCAGTACCTCAGAATCCTGTCGGTCTTTGGCGAATTCTGTCAATCGTTCTCGATCCAGCTTCAAGTCGCCGTTATCGTTTAGGCTGAGACAGTAACTGACCTCACTGGCAAATGGCTGCAAGCCTTGAATCGCCGCGCCCCTGGCCCCGAGTGCATTTGCGCCCGCCCTGAGGTCTGGTGTGTCCACAACCAGATAAGGTCTACGACTAGGGCCGATGAAATCCCTAACGATGGATACGACTCCTTTGGTCATGCGCCGTGCTGTCGACGAATCGAGTACAACACGGCTCGGCGACTGAGACGTCGTAGCGCTCGACGTTAAAGTTCTCTTGATCTCTTCACGATCCACCAAGGACAATGGAGGATCAGCTTTTAAGATTCCCACCGGCAGAAAAGGAAGATCGGCTACCCGATTAGCGGACTGGTAGTCCAAAGGCCATTGCTCGACATAATTCTTATAGCCGGGATGCCGCTGGCACGCGTAATCCAGCTCTTTCTTAAGGATTGCCAACAAACCCGCCTGTCTATCTTCGGGAGGCTGGCTATAAGGAGGGATTGACAGGAGCGACTCTACCGTATCCTCAAATTGGTGCATGGGAGCCCTTGTTTTAGGCAGAAAGCGCCGAAAGTGCTATTTTTCCTCGGGACGTCTTCGGCAATTCGGAAACCAAACGGATCGAGTCGAGAGCCCAATGGGCCGGAAGGTGGCGACGAACCTCTTCCGCCATAATGCTTGCACCCTCATCGGGCACGATAAACAGGACCAGTGCCTCGCCCGCTTCCGGATGATCGACGGCGCGAGCGGCGCATTCATAAACTCCTGGAATCGCCGTCACCTTTGCCGCACTTCCGCAAGGCTCACCCGTATTCCTCTCATCTTCAGAAATGCCCCTTTGCGTCCTTCGATCCATAGATAACCTTCTTCGTCCTGGCGAGCTAGATCGCGGGTTCGCAGCCAACCGTCGCAGAAGTTGTGACGCGTTTCTTCCGGATCGTTCAAATAACCAGAGCAAATGGACGGTCCCTTTGCCAACAGCTCGCCGACTTGTCCTGGGTGCACGTCATTCCCCTCGTCATCCACTATCCTGATCGTCAGATTGTCCAAGGGGCGTCCCACGCTCCCTGGCTTCCCGTCCCAGCGCTCGGATTCCATGCACGATATCCTGGCGGTTGCCTCGGTCTGCCCGTACATTACGAGGAACTTGATCATGGGGAAAATCGATCGCATCTCACTGATTCTTTCGCGACTCAAGGCCCCGCCAGCCTTGAGAAAACGCCTCAAAGAAGGCATGGCGATCCGCCGAATATTCGATCGTCGAAGAAGGACCTTATAAACTGTCGGCACACCGGCAAATGTGGTGCACCCAAATTCCGCGACAGCATGGAGAACTTTGTCGGGAAACATGAAGCGGCGGTCAAAGACCACGCCACCACCCTGATAGAGATGCGTATGCAGCAAGCTTGCGCCGAAACAATAGCTCACCGGGAGAACCAGCATGGCTCTTTCATCGTTGGCCAATTGTTGGCTGCGAATGATGGCTTCGGTGTTGGCGATCAGGTTCCCATGACTGACCATGACGAAGCGAGGAACACCAGTGGAACCAGAAGTGGCCATCAACGCCGCCAGATCCGAGTCCTCGCAAGCAGCGGGCGGCATCATCGTTGGCATATCCTTGGCCAAGTCACCCTGTAAGCTCAGGATGGATGCCTGGGGGATCCCTGTTCCCCTAAAGCCTGCTTCGGTCCACACGGCTTTGGCCATTGTTGCCTCTAACAACAGAGCTGCCGAGGTCGCCAAGGCGCGATCCTCCACCGGCACCGCCACAAGGCCCGCGTACATGGCTCCCAAATAAACCAAGGCACTCGAGGGAGACACGGAACAACCGATCAGCACTCGATCGCCCTTCCTCAAACCAGCGGAAATTAAGGAAGCGCCGTATGCCACAATCAACCGTGGCAAGTCCTCCGGGCAAATCGTGCGCCCTGTGGCCGCATCGATTAGGTACGAACACGATCCCAGACGCTTTACCAATCGCTCGACAAAGTTCCGTTCGGCTGCGGCAGTCACATTACACTTTCTTGGAAAGCTTCGTAGAAATAATGCGCACGATCTCGCGGACGCTCTCCATTTCCATCAACTCATCGACATCTAGGCTGATCCCAAAAACCTCTTCGAGGTTTCCGGCCAGAGACAAATGCCCGACAGAGTCCCAAGCAGAGATGTCGCTTGCTGTGGTCTCCATAGTCACCGAGCGTGGGTCAATGTCAAAGGCGCCTTTGAAGGCCTCCTGGACGTTGGCTAAGATGTAATTGTTATCGTTCATACTGGGCCCTTTCGTGCACTTATTGATTTTATATGGGTGAGGAACTGCACGTACTTAGTGATGACCAAGCGGGTGTTGGTCCGGGTGCCTAAGCCATAATTCCTGCACCACCATCAAGCACAAGAGTATGACCGATGATCCCTGCGGCCGCATCAGAGCAGAGGAATTGGGCCCCATATGCGATCTTCCTCGGCCGTGACCAAGCGCCCTGCCGGAGTGCGCCGGATGGTCTCGGCGAGGCGCTCTTCGCTATTCGGCATTGTTTTCCAGGCATCGGTAAACACGGCCCCGGCCGTGAGGATGTTGACGCGGATGCCGCGAGGCGCCAGTTCGACGGCGAGGTGCCGGGCAAGCGCCTCAAGAGCACCTTTGGAAGAGCCAACCAGTGAATAGCACGGGAGGGCGCGCAAGGCACCCCAGGAACTGACCGCCACGATGCTTGATCCTTTAGAAAAACGCGCCATGAGAAGCTTGACAAGCTTGAAAAACGCGCGGACATTCAGGTTAAACGTCCAGTCGAAATGGCGGTCAGTGAGTTCCTCAAGTGGGCGGTGGATCCCAGTGGCAGCACAATGGACAAACCCAGCAAGATGCGGCCCCCGTTCTTGTAGCGATCGGTCAAGCTTGTTCCAAACCTCTTTCGTTGGTCAGATCCGCACGACACAGCGTAATTGCCAAACGCTCCTCCGTAGCGATCGTCTTCAATTGTTCGGCAGCCTTTTCGTTGCGGAGATAATTCGCGATTACCGTAGCCCCTGCCCGCGCGAAGCGGAGTGAAATGGCTTGGCCGATGCCGCGTGTGCCCCCGGTAATCAAAATCGTTTTGTTACACAAAGAAAACAGATCATTCCCGCTTGCGCTCATGCGGATTCAGTCCCTATTCTTATGAGAAATTGCCCGTGGGACACCGAGGAATTATTTACCTAGCTGACGGTCGCAGATTGCTTCACGGAATTCGCGTGTCTCTGCCTTCATTCGGACCAATACGCCAGGCTCGTGTCTCCGGATCGTATTGTCTAATTATCGTCGCGGGCTATCCCAAAAACTACGGAGTAATCCGGGATGCTTCGCGTCACCACCGAATTGACCGCGATAACACAATTACGGCCTATTGTCAGCTCTCCTCTTGGGCATATGATGGCCGCCCCACGGCCGATCCAAGATCCTTGACCAATTCGGATTCTGCCGCCCTCCGTAATACCCTGTTTGACGACTGGTATCGTGATATCTTCGTACGCGTGATTATGGTCCACCATGATGACCTGCTGGCCGACGAGCACATCACGTTCTAAGTGGATTCGGTTCTTGGCGGATATGATACTTCCATAGCCTATGTGGCAATTGTCCTCAAGCACAATCACGGGCTCACCTGTGGGGTCCTCGGTGGCGACGTTGAGCCACGCGTCCTTTCTCAGGCTTACTGAATTACCAAGGCTGATTCTAACCGCACGTTGTCTATCCACCTGACTTGTGAAATGAAACGATACATTGCGCCCTTTTGACGCAAATGGATAGGTCAAGCTGACCCAGATGCTATACAGTTTGGTAAGTCCCTTGGGCAAGAGTTCCAAGGTCCGCAAATGCGCCGGCGATTGTTCGGATGACGCACGTGTTACTCCTTAAAGGTGATTCCCGGGAGGACAACTCGCACATCGTCGACCAACTACATTGGATGTAAATCCGCCTCATATGTGCTGCATTCGCATCAATGAACTCTCATTTTCGGCGAGATTCTTCTAGCGAAACTTGGAGCAACGTGCGTCAGGGTCCACTTGATTGCCAGCTTTGTCGTTAGCTCGTACTTGATAGCCTTGCACACTGCCTGCCGCGCTTCTTCGTATCGCTCATGTTCCAGATACCAGTTTGTCCAGGCACTGTAGACGTGTCGCAAGCTCTGGACGACCGTTTTCCGCACGTCCGGTGGGAGTTTCGAATCCAATTTCAACCACTTCTCGAACATTGACTGCGAACCCCGGAGGCGTACCTCAACCTTGTCCCATGGGCGGCATTCCGAGCCTTGGGGGGACTTACTCCGGTCAAGTAAAGAGAGCGGCTTATTAACATAGCAGAAGGAGGTCACGAGAGACAGGCGAAAAAGGAAATCGTGGTCCTCTGCATACTCGATATGAGGGTCAAACCATCCAACCTGCTTAACGACGTCAGTGCGAACCAGGAGGGTAGACACCCAAAAAGGGTCGCGGCACTTCACTAGACTTCCGACTGCTTCAGGGTCCATTCCCAGCGTTTCTTCGTAATGTTTTCCGCTCTCGCGGAAAGCTGTCGTGTCCATCCCGAGGTTGTCTACTAGCCTTGCGTCCGTTATACAGGCGCCACATCTGCCCTTGAACTGCTCGATGGCGCGGACTTGCCATTCGAGCTTTTCGGGAAGCCAGACGTCATCCGAGTCCAAGAATGCGACCCATTCTCCGCGAGCTTCATCGGTCCCCTTGTTCCGAGCGGCGCTTTGACCCTGATTGGGTTGGAAGAAATAGCGGATTTGCTTTCCGCCATTACCTTGTTGGCCGATAATTTCTTGAATAGCCTCGCCCGTTCCGTCCGTGGAACCGTCATCGACGACGATGGCCTCGAACTCCCGATAAGTCTGCGCCAGAACACTCTTCAGGGCAGCCTGTACCTGTCGAGCTCGGTTGAAAGTCGGGATGACAACCGATATGAAAGGTCTGTAGCTCATCAGATGCCCTCGACCATCTTACGACTGGGTCTTCAAAGGAACGGATGCGGGGATGGTGCACACCATATTCAAAGTGAGTTCGTCGTCATTCGACTACCCAGCAATTGCGCATCGCGCCTCGCCCGCTGCGCCGATCTGCTTAATCCTTATGAAGGCCGGCACGCACACGGCATAGGCAACAAGACAGGCGCCCGCGCCGAGAGCGATGTTGGCTACCGGCCTGGTCGCCAAGCCGAGGAAGCGAGCGCCAAGGCCGGCAACAAGAATCCCAGCGGACACAAGCGCCGCCGGCGCAAAGGCTCTTCCATAGCGAAGCAGATCTAAGCCCGTGAGCCCACGCATGCGCATAACTTGAAGGAAATAGCTAACAATAATCGCCAGCAGGGCTGCGACCTGGCCTCCCACCACTCCCAACAACTTGCAGGCAGGGTAGATTGCGATCAACATGACCACCGCAGAAGCGGCGACCGCGCGGCGATGCAAACCCGGACGGCCCACAGCGGTAAAGACGCACGTGATTGCGGCGTTCAGGACATTGAGGAACACCACGGTGGCTGCGACCGCCAGCGGTCCGGCGGCTGCGACATATCGAGCCCCATAGATGACCGTAAGAAGGGAATGCCCGCACAAGTAAATGACAACCACGGCGGGAAGCCCCAACAGGATTAGCCAGGAAGTCACCTCCATCAGGATGCGGTTGACACGTTCCTTATCCTCCTGTACGTGGGCGATGGCGGGGAAGAGGGCTTGCCCCATCATGGTTGTGAGGAAAGTTGAAGGAGTCAGGACCAGCGCAACCCCCATCGTGTACAGCCCCAATGTCGGTTGTGGAATAAAGCTTACCCAATACGAAGATGTCTGTGCGAGAGAAGATAAGGTTTAGAAACGACAATCCGAATGCTTGCTTTGAGAACGTATAGAGATCCCGCACAGCATGGCGCTCCCACCTGAGTGACGGTAACCCGGGATACAAAATGTATGACAAGAGACAACGGAAGACGTTCTCACTGCAAAAGCCAATGGCCAGGGCCCACACATCACGAATAACAAAACTGAGAACCACCGTCAGGATGACTCCACAGATGCCGCCGCCGTTGCTGATGGCCATCCAGCGCCCGAACTTCATCTCTTTCTGCGCGAGAATGGAACGGGGACTCATGGCGCCATCGAACAGAGTGCTCAGCAGTGCCACTCGAAGCAACGCAGACAATTCTGCGATCCCATAGAAACGGGCGACCCAAGGGGCCATGGCAAAAATAATGACGTATACACCGATCGCCCGCCACATCCCCATCCACCAACCGGCGTTGAGGTATGCTTTCTCCCCTCCCTTGGGGTTTTGAATTACCGCCTGCTTTACTCCCACTTCGGTCAAAGCCCCAACGATTGCGGAAGAGGACATGACAATCGCCATGGCCCCAAAGGCACTTGGCGCGAGCAGCCGCGTCAAGATCATGTTGCGGGCAAACCGGACCGCCTGCTCAGTAACGCTTCCCGCTCCCAGCCAAGCCCCGCCGCGCATAGCCTTGGCCCTGAGTGCGTCACCCTGCAGCAGGTCTCCGATAGCCGCTTTGACGCGATCGTAGTTTCGTCTTAAATCCATCTTGGATCCCTAATTTCCGAAGTCCCCAGACTCTCATGCATAGTGCACCCGAATAGAACCGTGGCGGAAAACTGCGTCGTGATCTCGACGCTTGGCGCAACTTTGATGAACATAAGGAGTCCGACTTCTTAGGCAGGTGCCTTTCCCTTGCAGAAGATCGCGTGGATGGATTCGCCACCCCCGACCAGAGGAGCCATCGCCAGCAGCGCGCGCAAAACCGTCATTCGCACTACCTTTCGCGCTGCCCTCCAAGGAAGACTCGCTTCCCGTCGGTATGCCACAGGTGTTTTGCGAATCCCCACGGCCTGGAAAACATCGTCCCAGACGTAGCGCAGGCTGGTTCCCACTGCGAGATTACGACGCGTTTCAAGCGATACTTCCGTCAGCCCCACGGATTCCGCAAGGAATTTGAGAGATGCTGGCGAATAGTGGAACAGGTGCCGCGGCAGTTCCAAGCCATGCCAATAGCTTCCAAAAACGCGGGCCTCGGCAGAGTCCACGTTGGGCACAAGGACATAGAAAATTCCGCCCGGTTTCAGCCATTCGCTGACGCGGGCCATCACTCGTCGTGGCTCAAAGAGATGCTCGAGCACATCAAAGCAAGTGATCACGTCGAACGATTCCTGTGGGAAAGGCGCATCCAAGATATTGCCGACAAAAACATGAGCCCCGCTCCTCAGCTCAGCTGTTCTCGCACCCGCGGCGGACATCTCGATTCCATACAGCTTCCAGGACTCGCTGCGCATGAACGCCAAGAACGACCCCGAGCTGCACCCTAGGTCGAGCAATGTTCCGGACTGCTTGTACTCAGACAGCGCAGCCTTCCGGTCCTGCCAGCGCGCGGGCGAGTTCTCGCCCCCAGCCGAAATCAGTTTGTCATACGCATCGGTATAATGCAGGTGCATTTCTGAAGGCTTGGGCGGATTGCTAAGCCAGACCAGCGAACAGGCCGGACAACGCACCAGCTTGTACGTTTCGTGTCTACCGTGAAGCCGGTCCGGTCCCCGCAGCCACCCCTGCGCACCGGCTTTCCTGCACACAGGGCAGAGCTCCGGGAGGTGATTCCTGGGGCTGACTTGGCCGTCGCGGTCCGCAGCCTCGTTCGACTCGGAAATGGCGGCTAATTTCATACCGTAAAGGTGTCCTTCGCTCTCTCCTTGCGCTGCTGCACGGTCCGGAGCGCCAGTTGGGGACTCATCCATGTCAACAGCCATTTCATTGCGACGTTGAACGTCAGGTTCAGTTGCGCTGCTCTCGACACGGCTTGGCGCGCCTGCCGATACTGCCCGGTTTCCAGATACCAATTGGTCCACGCGCTGTGGACCGTGCTCAACCGCTCTCGAATCACGGTGCGGACTGTCGTCGGCAAGCTGTCGCTCAAACGCAAGAGTCCTTCGAGTCGGCGCTGACTATCCTGAAGCCAGAAGTCCGTCTTGTTCCAATCTGAACTCACTCCCACATGACGAATTTCCGCAGGGGATCGGTCGAATCGAACGAGCGGGTGGTTCACGTAACAAAAGCCCGTCAGCATGGCTAACCGGAACATGAACTCACTATCTTGGCTATACAGGAGGGTGGGATCGAATCCTCCCGTTTTTCTTATCAGATCGGCGCGTGCCACAAAAGAGGACAAGGCGACGAGCATACCCGCACCCCCCGGCCTTATCAGCCTACGCAGCACGTCGGTGTTAATGCCCAGTGTTCCTTCGTGCCGATATTCATCCTCCACCAGTTGGAACATGGTCCGGGGTTCGGGGTGGTTGAAGAATCGGGTGTCGGTATAACAGGCGCCGCACTGGGGGGCAAATCGCTCCAAGGCTTTGAACTGCCACTCGAGCTTGTCCCTTTCCCACAGATCGTCAGAGTCCAGAAACGCAATCCACTCACCCCGAGAATGCTCGATTCCTTGGTTTCGTGCCACGCTTGCGCCCTGATTGGTCTGGAAGTAATAACGGATCCGATCACCATAAATTTCCCCAAGGATATTCCCTGTGTCATCCGACGATCCGTCATCCACCACGATAACTTCGAGGTCAGTGAACGTCTGGCCTAGCACGCTTTCGATCGCGGGGCCGACCTTGTCTGCCCGGTTATAGGTTGGGATAACGACGGATACCTTGGGATTCATGAAACTCGCTCCCTGCCAATTTGCCAGCTTTGCTCCCCCAGAACGAGTCTCTTAATACTACCGAGACTTGACGCCATTGAAATCCAGAATCGACACTTCTATCTCAGCGGCTCGGTTTCGCAGACCCCGCCTGACAAACGCTCTTCGCGAACATCGCATGGATAGACTTCCGCCAAGGGAGCGGGTTGACGCCTCACCACATAATTTCGGCGAATCCGGAACAGATCGTAAGCCGCCCGCGCAAAATCGCGCGGCCTCAGCTTGGAACCCTTCACATCGGTCCACGTTTCGAGGGGAAATTCATAGATACACCGCGCAGCCTCATTCGGTGATTTCATCACCGAGATGTAGCGGGCAATGATTTCGACATCGAAGATCCAGCGGCTCAAAAACGGTTTTGCGAACACCATGCGCATTTGCGGGGTGCATCGGAACAGCTTCGCACCGCACTGCGTGTCATAGATCGGGAGTTTGAGGACCAGTGAAGCGGCAGTCGCAAAAGCGCGACCGACATAATGCCGGCTCGCGTGGCGTTCTACATGGCGGCCGAGGAGTCTCACCCGCGACCCGAAAATCATATCCAGTTCCGGATGGCTGGTCAGAAGATCCACGAATGGGGTGATGGCTGTGAGCGGTGTGGCCAGGTCCGCGTCCCAGAAACCCGCGAAAGGAAGATGTTGATCAAACGCATAATTCATTCCGTAGCGAACCGCTTCGGCTTTGCCACGGTTCACGGCCTGTTGGAGGATCACAACCCGCTCCTCACGTCCCCTGCGGATGCGTTCGAGCACGGCCATCGTTTGGTCACGGCTGCCATCGTCCACGAAGATGAGGACACTGTTCCGCTGGTCAGAATCCAAGAAGTTTTCAAATTCAGTTACTCGCAGACGCGCACTCTCGTTGTAGCAGGGCACCACAATCGCCGATTGGGCCGCCACGGCGGAAGGAGACAACTTACGTTCATTATCAATCCCCGACAGGACAGTGCCAACGTCATGAAAGAGGCGTGGTACGTTTTCGGCTTCGTTGTGTGTCGGGGAAACAATAGTTGTCTTCACAATATTCGCTCCGTGCGGTATTAGAGCTACCGTTGCTGGGCTGATAAACGGTTACAGAGTCGTTGGAGAAGACCACATCACCTATGCGAGGCCTCCGCACTTCTGGCCAACTATGATTTGACGGAGAGTTCCTCTCGAGCTCGGCTGCTCTCATGGGGCACTCCTGCTCTGTGCGCCGCAATTGTGTCCCGGTATACATCGAGGAGTATTCGCCCAGCCGCCGCCCAGGTAATTTCTGGGGCAGTTCTCAGGGACGCAGTGCGCAGTCTTTCAAGGAGAGCCCGATCTTCATGCAGCATCGTAATATGTCGGGTCAGCGCGTCGACGTCTCCCACGCGATGCACAAGTCCGGTCTTCATGTGGCTGCAGATCTCGGTGCAGGCCTCAGAAGCCAGCGGAACACATCCGCTGCCCATGGCTTCCGTAATCACCAGACCAAAGCCCTCCTCAATGCTCGGGAGCACCAGGATGTCGCTCTTCCGCATCAACTCCGCCACATCGTTGCGGTGACCTAGGACTCTCACGCTCGGATGTGCGAGCATCGAGGCCAGTTTTTCTTGATAGGTCGGCAGGAATTCTCCCGCGATGAGGAAGGTCCCATCCTTCGAAGCCGACGACCGTAGCCATGCCTCGAGCGCATAGTGCAGGCCCTTCCGCACCGCGCACACCCCCACGGACAGCATAGTCAATCCGCGCTTCGGGTCTCGCGGTTCGTTGCTGGGGTAGTACACCTTTTCGTCGTATCCGTAGATGTGCCGCACTAATTGTTCCTGGGCATATCCTTTATCCAGGAAGGTCTTTACCACAAACTCCGAGGGACACAAGAGGCGCGTCGCCAGCCTGTATTCCTCCTCCTCTTTGCGCAGCTTCTCCGCGTTGTAGGCGTGCTCGTGATCCGGCGGCAGCACGATTCCCAGACAGTCGCACTCTTTCTGCACAACCTCCATGGCAAAACCCGTATGGGCATTGCATCTCTCCAGCACCGTAGGGATTCCATGCATGGCGGCAGTCTTAAGCGTTTCGAGCGCCCCCAGGGGCCAGGCGTGGATTATGTCGATTTGCCTCGCGAGCTTTTTGATTCGGCGCGCCACAATCCGGTCGTGCAGCGCCACGGCGCGCATTGTACCCACCATCCTGTAGGGTAGGCGTAACTTTCCTCTTGCCAGTGTGGGGGAGACTCTCACGTCTGGAGCGACCGGCCGGGAAAGAGAAGCCGGAAAAACCAGGACATTGGCTCCAGCCGCCGCCAGGCCGTTCACCTGATACCAAGCGGTAGTGCAGATCCGATCCGCACCCAGCCGGAGCGGAAAGCTGTACAAAACCCGTATGCGCTTGTTGTTGCTCGATCATTCCTCAGACGCCAAGGGCCCGTTACATTCGAAAAAACTGTGCGGTATGCTCTCTTGATTCGCTGAGCGGTAGGTAGGTCCCCGCTGCGGCAAGAAGGGGTGCGAACTCCTCCTCGGCTACAGTCTCTGCATTTCGAGCCGTCGCCCTTTTTGCCTCGAAGGCAGCCACGGAAATGCAGGCCAGCAAGGCGAACAAACTCATCATCAACTGAGCCATATAGTTGATGCCGAAATGCGACACCACATTGGCAAACAGGTCGGCGCCGAGGCACCAGAGCAGCCATTCTCGTCCGCGATCCCCCTTCACCCGTTTCCTTGCCGTCCCGATCGCCCCGAAACTCCGCTTGAAAATTGCGATATAGAAGACAAGGGTGACGCAGGCCCCCAGTTAGGGCAGCGACAACAAACTGGTTGCAGAGATCCCACATGTCCCATCCCCAGGTGTTGTAATATTTACATCCGAGAAGCCACCAGTCACTGAAATGCCGAATGGTTTGATCCACCAATCCGAAGCGGTGATAACTGGACGAGGAGCCGGTGAGATCAACGCGGGCGATCAAAGCCCACACAGGAGCTTTCATTACCAGGTGCAGCGCCACGAGGGTTAACCCGAATCCCCAGCGAACGAGGCGCATCTGCTTTCGCAAAGACCAGAAGGCAAGCCCCACCAGGCTTCCTGCAATGGCCATCCATGACGTGCTTGAGTTCGATGTGATCACCATGGCCATGGCCCCGGCAAGGCCCGCCCATGCGGCCATCCGGGACTTTCGTTCTGTCCACAGCCAGAGAAACAAGGGAATTGAAGCGCCCGCAAACACGCCGGCATAGATACATCCCATCACCCCCTCGGAACGTATCTTTCCATCTCTTACCGTCATCGACGTCGTCCCTCCGAGGTAACCGAATACATTCACGTGAATGATCTGCTCGTTGATCATGCAGGCGCCCTGGATTGCACAAATCACGGCCAAGACTTTGATCGTGTGTTCGATTGCCTCGCCGTCGGGAATTAGGAATCTCACCACCAAGTATCCGCCAATAGCGTCCAGGAAATCCCCTAAGTTATGGATCAACGCCTGCATATCCATCCACTGGAGAGAAAGAATGACCAGCGCTGACACTGTCCAGAGCACCACTACTTGGTCCACGGCGTTAAATCCCCCCGGAAACTTGCTCCCCGATTGCCGGAATGCCCTTCGAACCAATCCGGCCATAACCAGGATGCGCAGCACCGTAAAGTGCAGGCTCCCCAGCACCACGACTTGTCCCACCGGGATACAAAAACAAGACACCAGGAAAACCGTCAGAGCCTGCCCGCGCGGACGGGTCAGAATCAAGACGATGGCGATCAGCAGCCAAATCGCCACTAGCGGATGCAGCATTGTTTCAGCCGCACCACCTCCAAATCGAAGGTGTTCAGGTTCCATAGGGTTCAGGCTTCGGCGTGCACGGGTTCTTTGAGCTTTGCATGGCCGCGCCAGGCCTTTTTGACTTTCTGCAGCAGATTCGTGCGAGCCAGTGTTTTCTTGATCAGATGGTCGGTCCCGACAATAACGGACCTGACCACGTTGATGCTGATTCCCTTGAAGGTTGGAGCAAAAATGTAGACAGACGTCTCGCGCCATTCCTGATTGGACAAGAGCTGCTTGTATTGGGCGTGCCCGGTGGCGAAATCGAGCGCGGTCACCTCTTCGCCGTTGTCTTCACAGAAGCCTTCGATCACCTTGTATATGAGGAACATCCCAGGTGAGTACTTTCCCAGTTCCGCGTCGTACGCCAAGTAGTCGCTCCCGAACGTGCCCTCATTAATGTCTCCAATCCAGAACGCGGACGGTCTTCCCGTCACATAGAGTACGTAGCCGCACAGCCACCCGCGGTCTGCCTTCAGCCGCAACTGGCTCCGCACTGCCGGGGTATCAAAGAATCCAACTCCGAGTCCACGCTGATAGGACTTTCTAGCAACCTGCTCCACGTCGTGAATCATCGCATCCAATTCGCCCACTTCTCGGAAGCAGCGAACCTTAACATCGCCGGCAAAATCCTTGATCAGTTTTTTTTGTTTGCTCTTCGCCTGCCACCTGGCTCCTGAGGACAGGCCCTTATAAAACTCCTCGGCAGAGTTCGACAGTCTGGTTGCGAAGTGTGGCTGCGCAATTCGAATGTAATCCCGGCACAGCAGGCCTGGTTCTCGGGTGGCCAAGCGGTACAAATCTGACCCCTCTCGAAGGAAATTCATGTAGGCTACGTCCGCTTCCCCATCCGAAAGGGACTGCAGTACGCTACTCACAATCAAGTCGCAGTTTTCCTTGGACGGGTTTCCCCGAAGCGCCCCATAAACAAAGCACATGATCTTTGCCGGCAAGTTCAGCCGTAAATAGCCCAGGTGACAACTGATGTGCCCGAGGTCAATCCGACCGACCAGAATGGCGTCCGGCCTTCCTCCCCGGTCGATCACTACGACGTGCGGCCGAACCGTCGCCGGAATGGATCGTAGACACGTTAAGTAGGTGTCCATCTCGGAATCGCGATTGCCCGGCCAGGACTCCCACTCGCGGCGAATCCCTTCAAGCTCCGGCAACGTTCGCAGCACCTTGACCAAAGCTGTTGTGGGCATGGCTTGTGTCACTTTTGTCTGCTGTAAACTATGGCAGGAATTGGTAGGTTCGGGCACCGAAGCTTAAGTTTTTGCCGGCGCCCTGATAATCAGAAGATTGAACAAAAGCGCTTGAGGGAATGCTTGCGCCTACCGCGCAAATCAAGAGGCATAGACTCTCCGCTTTGGCAGCGAGATAGTCAAGCGGAGCTCTCTCTCGATCACTGAACCACAGCCGTTAGATTCGAGGGGGGATTCGGGGGATCGCCGTATTCATAAGCCCCGATGTCCCAGTTTCCACTCCCTGGCCTCACATTTGTCGTCCTTGCCGGACAGGAGACCGTATGATTGCTGCTGTCGTAGGAGCAAGCATAGGTCGTATCTGATTGACAGGCGGTTGCCGCCCCAGTCAAACCTGCCGTTGTAAGCGCCCCGCAGAAATTGGTATTCTCGTTGGTTCCAGCGCCGACAGTCGGGCTATTGCTAAACGGGGGCGAATAAGCGTAGAGCTCGGAGGAATTATATCCATCCGTCGTGGCCGTCGCATTCGTCATCAGGCGGCTAGTGGTGTCCGAGTTTGGAGCCGTCACGCACGCCGCGTTATAAGCCGTGGTGTCAATGATGTAGTGATTGTTCGCCAGCGTGAGCAGGTAGGGATAGGGCGAGACGCAGCTGAAAATCCCGCCATTGCCGGAATTGGAGTTCGATTGAATCGTGTTATTGAATACTACCAACGGCCCTTGCCCGTTTGTCTCAGGATAATTCTGCCCTACGTTGAACATCTCCATTGCGCCCACATCATAGACCAGCAGATTGAAGTAATAATCCGTTGTGCCGGGCGATGGGTAGGGCCAGAAGAACGGATCGCCAGCCGCGTTCGGTACATTGATATGCCGGAACACGCTATTGTAGACAGCGTTCGTGCCAGGTGCATCTCCTACGCTTTCCATCACGTTACCGTGGCCGTTCTCGTACCAGTACTCGTACAAATTGTCGTGGTACAAGTGCTGATACCTCGTGATGACATCCGCCTGGTTTCCAATATAGTTGTAAGCCACATCCCAAAAGTCGCAGTAACAGGTTCCCGCAGCCTCGGGGTCCGAATCGGAGCCGTCTATCACGTCATAACGGAATACATCATCGGGAGTGGTGCTGCCTCCACCTTTAAAAACCCAAGTATTGAAACAGATATAACTACCCCCAGGTCCACAATCCGCCGGGTCGCCGGGGTCGCCGAACTGTTCGTGCGTCCAGCCATGCAGGTAAAGATTCAGAAACTGCATGTCGGAGGAAGAACCATACGAGATGTACTGATCCCAGCCGCTCGGTGAGCCTACGGACTCCTGGCACAACCCCAGAAACTCAAAATTGTCTACGATGAAGTGCGAACTGCCGGAGAAGTTTACCAGGATGTTCGCTGAGCCTGCCTGATAAGCACATGGCCCAAGGTTCGTCGCCGTGCTGGTGGGATTGTCCCCGGTCAGAATCGGGCGCACCCAAGAGCCGCCAGTGAACCAGCCGGGATCAACTCCGACGTAGATAGGATTGCTTAGAGTGCCGGATGGCGCTGCACCAAGATTGAATCCCCACGTACCGCCAACGTAGGGACTGGCACTATTGTCGCTGATGTGCCATGTGTCCCCACCGCGAAAAATAAGTCCGGTGCCTGCCGGGAGTGTGGCGTTTTGGACTGTAGCACAATTGTTGGAGCAATTCGGCATCTGTGGCGCGTGCAGCCAAGGGTGAGCTTCATCTGTGCCGGTATTCGTGTCCGCGCCGCTCGCTGCGATGAAGTAACAGTTCGTCACGCCGAGGCTCGAAAGTGTCACCAACGATCCTGTGGTCCAGTTAAGATAGTTCGCCCCGGCGGGACACGTCCCACCCGCCGCGAATACGGGAGGGGCCAGAAGAAAAAACAGAAATGTAAGACTTATTTTTCCCTTGACTGATCTGATGCCTACGTTCAGCCAGGTTCTTCCTTTGGATGACATTGTGATTCGATTCTCCGATTCGGCAAACGCGCCGAGGCAAAAGTCTGCAGCCTGCTCGAAACCGGCGGGAGGCCACTGCGGCTAGTGTATGGAGGGACATCGGAGGAAGGACAGGTTTCGGAAGTACATGGGGCAGACATTCCGATAGCACAGTCGACCCGTCCTTTAGTTCACTTTCCAGCAAATCGCCAGCCTTTGGAGAAACTCTATAACCAACTGAGCTCACAATCATTACCTCTTCAAACTCGCAGGTCCCGGATTTTGGTTGTCCCCTTCCGACCGGTCGCCGCAATGGACGCACTCTTGAGCTCGTCTTTCTGTCGTTGTTCCACGGTTTTGTTTTTGCCCCAGTACACCAGGGTTCGACCAATAATTGTGAGCTTCCTGGCCGAGCCCAAGCGATGAAAGGGCGTCCTCTGCAGAGATGCCAACTGCGCCTGGTTCCACTGTGCCGCTTCGATAAACGCACGCCCCGCACACTCAGCAGCCAACCTGTGCACAATGTGGGTCACCAGCAACGGATTCAGTCCCCGACCGCGGTATACGGGAAACACGTGGAAGTCGAAAAGGTGCACATCGTCCTGCGCTAGTCGGAAGTAATGGGGCTCGACGGTACGTCCCTGCAAGGTCCATCCGTACCCGGCGAGCTGGTCTTCGGACTTGATCAGCCATAACGACGCTCCCAGTGCGAAACGCTCTTTGATGTTTCGCTGGGCCAGCTTGGGGTTCCAGAAACTGGTGATCTGTTGCAGGTCCTGCGGGTTGAGCTCGGCTTCGTTTCTCTTCCGCTCCACTTTGATGGAACTCGGCGAATCAGGCGTCGCCGAGTTCAGCGCGGAGAGATCACAGTACATGAGAACCATGCGGCTTGAAAACAGCGACCGTCTGGCAGCGAGCCCGATGCGGCGGACGGTCGCCCGAAAACCGTTGCGTCTGTGATAGTCCGCGAAACGCGAGATTGAGGTGGAAATACCCATGTCAATGGATACGAAGCTGCCGGTAAGCCTTAGTGAGGAACACTCTCCAGAGAACATCGCCACGCAGGCAGGCGCCGCTCACCTGTTTCCGCACGTCGCCTTCCGCGCTTCGCTGCTGGCGTGCCAGACCCGCAACCAAGGCGAACCCGTAGCGAGCCAGATGGTGGAAAAGCATGATGCTGCGAATGCCCATCATCCCCCAGAAGCCATGATGCTTGCGCCAATAATACAAAACCGACCGCTGTTGTGCGACTGCAAAGCGAACGGGATACGGGGCCGTGATTTTGCCGCGGTCATGAACTGCCCGGGCGCCGGGAAAGAAAACTACCTGCCATCCCGCCTTCCACGCACGCCGGCACCAATCCACGTCGTCGCCATACATGAAGAGGTTTTCATCGAGCAGGCCAACTTCGTCGAAGGTTTCGCGGCGGATCATCGAGAAGCAACCCACCAGTACGTCAACCGGCAAAGTTCGATCGTGGGGAAAGTAGAACATGTGCTCGCCGGCGAAGAACTTCGAATTCTTGAACTTTGTCGCCAAGTCCAGTTGCGGAACAAAAATTGTTCCACAGAGTTGGGAATCTCCGACAGGTACTCTGCATGGTCATGTCGGGATTCAAAACGCGCGGGCCAACATTCCCCACTCTGGGATTCTGGTCAAGGAAATCCGCCAAAGCATCCAGACAGCCGGAAATACGATTACGTCTGGGTTCACCAACGCGATATAGCGGCCCTGGCATTGCCGGATCGCCACATTATTGCCCTTGGCAAAACCGAGATTCTCTTCACTTCTAATGAGCCTGACGTGTGGAAACCGGGCTTGGATCATTTCCGAAGAGCCGTCGCTGGAAGCATTGTCAACCACAATGATTTCCATGCTGCGGCGTGGTGGCGCATCGGCCAAGCTCCCAGGCACAGTTCCAAATAGTGCCTGGCGTTCCAGCCGACGATGACGACCGAGATATCCATGGGTGAAGAAATGGTTTCTACCTTAGCTTCTGATCGCTAACAGCTTGGCTTAGGCACATCGCTCTAACTGTCTTAACTCGTCGATTTGTGGGCGCGGCCAAGGTTCAGAGCGCCCAAGCTGCGAACCGCACGTTGCGCAGCGCGGCTCGCCCTGACGAGCGCAGAGGAGACAATGCTGTTGCATGCCACCAGCGGGGTCAATTGAAACACGTCCGCGCCAGAAAACCCTCTCTTGAATGAATAAACGCCGGGGTTCGCTTCCGGGTCGATGCCTCCGAAGTCGTACCACCTGATGCCATTTTCCTTCAGCCATTGAATCAGTGTCCACTGCAGCAAGTAGGCGCCTTTTGCATTTAATCCATCGTCGCTGGTCGCGCCGAGGAGTAAATCGCTGAATCACCCATCGCCGAGGCAACAATCCCTGCGACCGGACGCCCCCCTTGCTCACAGATCAAGACTCTGCATGCGATGGGTCTCGGGCAAGTCTTCCTGGATCCGCGCAAACTCCTCTACGTCCACGCGTGGTTTCGAATACTTTGCCGCTTTCGCATCTGGGTATACATGCTGCAAAAAGTTCGGTATTCATCAATCCCACTTCCTGCGATAACCTTCAATCCTTTCTTTTCCGACGCGCGTAAGCTGGTTTCGCCATTTCTTGTCGAGATTCCTTCGCAATTCTTCAAGAGGAGGTGCGAGATCGAGGACGAAAGTTCTATATGTGTTGGCAGAGGTTCGAGGTTCCTGTGTGAACGCGGAAAAAGCTGATTGGAACAGTTCGGCGCGGCGATCCGGCAAACGCGTTCGGCAGGATCTGCAATAAAAGTCCGTCGTTTGCAGACATATTCCTTTTGCAGGGCGTCGAGTCATGCGCACGTGGTTTCGGCATCTAGCTGTGCTTCCGCGGCGGTGGCAGAGAGGGCCCCACCGCAAATATGCCATCCCAAACTTAACCTTGTCGGACGAACGATTCTGACTTGCGCGATCGCCAACGACTTCACCATTTCGCTTCAAAACCAGGTGGCTGAGGTTTTTTCTTCCCCAACGCACCGCGCCATAAGCCCACGTCTGGTAGATATTGGCATCGTCGAATAGATCGAGCATCTGGAGCCCATTCGGCAGGCGTCGCACGATCCACTTCCACTTGCCAAACAGGATGCGCCATAGGGTTCAATTCGCCATCCTCGTCAGCGGACAGCGGACTTTGATCCAGCGACCATTGCACTAAATCCCCGACGGCACCGATTCGCTCTGTGCGCTTGGGCCAACCATGAGCGCCTCCGGCCGGCCGGCCAATGTAGCGCGTTCGCGGCGAGTACATTCGAGGGCAGGTCATAGAACCACAACTCACGGCCATCGGATGGCTCCGTCCACCTGACTGAAGCCGAGACTGCTATAGTGCCCCGCAACCATGCCATTCTTCTTGGAAGGGATGTAGACGCCTACGATCTTGCGGATGCCACGTGCTTGGCAGCGTTCGACCAGTGCGTCAAACATGGCAAGTTCCAACTCGCGATTCAACACGCGACAGCTCATCAGCCAAACGTCCAACTCCACGGTATCGGCAACCGCTCGCCCAATCAGGACCGACACCAGACCGTTGTCGCCAAATTTGTCAAGTCAAGCGTCCATATAAGGTTACAAAATTCGGATCTTGAGCAATCGCCTCAACTTCGGGGCTCGTATATCGTCGCGTGGTCAGATTGAACTGATTGGTCTTGTTGATCAATTGCGTGACTCGTTCCAGATAGACGGGAAGAAACGGACCGATTTCTGCCGTCATCTTGAGCGATGCAAGGAATTCTCCATAATTACAGAAACTTGACTCTGAGCCTTCCGCTGTGCATTCGAACTATAGAAGGCCGCTCGGCTGAGATCTTCCTGGACCACTTTGTCCACTTCAAAATAGCGCTCGCGTTCGAGTACTTCTGCGAATAAAGAAACGTCTGAACCTACGTCCGGCACCGCCACCTCGGGCAATTGCTCTGCCACAAACGCCCTCTCTGCGGGATTGTCATCGACAAACACCATACTATCGAGACCGATGTTGAGCTCGAGAGCAATTTCACGGATGTTTTCCGGCTTCGGATTCCAGTTGGCCTTGAATGCGCTGAAATCCTCGAGCCTTAATATGCTGTCCGGGTGCGAGAAACCCTCTTTGGCGTTGTCGGCGTCATTTTTCGAGCACACTGCGAGAATGATGCCGCGCCTCTGTAGATCCTTCACGTACCGCTGAAAATCCATGAAAGCTGCCCCGACTGGATGGTCAGGACCAAGAATCAGGTTTTGGAGACCGTCATCGCCAATTACTCCGCCCCAAAGGTATTGTCCAGGTCAAGGACGAGGCACTTCTTAGACTTGCCGTAAATTGACTTAACAATCGCGGCAACGTTACGCGCCAGAGCCACAGTAGCGGTCGGACTCAGGGCCATGTGAAAGCTGTACCAGTAGCTGTTACCGAGCCATTCTGTCAGACCGACTTGCGCAGATAGATAATGAATGTCGTTAATGAAGAAACGTGAGTGGTTGCGGGCATAGCTTGCGAATTCGGCATTCAGCCTCAACAAGAAGTTGACGCGGCCGAATGATTGGGAAGCCTCCAGATTCCCGAGTGGCCTGAGGCGCGGCAGATCAAAATTGTTTTGGATAATGAGTGCGCCAAGTCCCGTGTGAATCTTCTCCCAAAGGGATTCGAACCGCGCCATCTCGCGGCGAATGCGTGCCTTCAACCTCGGCCTCAGTTTCCAGTAATTCGGGAAATCGGACACGTTGTGCCAAGTGGTGTGAATAAAGACGATGTCGGGCTTGAAATTCCACAAATCCGGATTCTCGAACAACACATCTTCACAATAGCGGTTGTATCCCGATTCGTAGAACGTCGGCTGGATGCCATGGGCCAAGAGGAACAGCTCCAACATGCTCTTAACTTCGGTTGTCGTGGAACCGCCGAGAATCGCAATCCGGGTTGAGAGCAGATTTCCTTGTTTAAGCAGTTCCGTCTTCAGCATTCGACGATTCCGCAGTAGGTCGGTGCCGCCATGGGAAGTCGCAGAGGTCGGGACATCTCTTGTAATGTTTTGGCTTCAGATGGCATGAAAACTTCCGGTGCACCGACCGCGGCGGTTTGCCGTTAAGAAACGCTAACTCTCGCGTCCGAGCCAGTCGCAGAAGATCGGCAACCGTGGAGCAGTTCACGATTTGGGCGGGAGAGATCAGATACACCACTGTTGAGAGTCCGCCATGGCAATAAAGGTGATGAGCGAAGTGGAGTCCCAGTTCTCCAGCTCCTCCAGTTTTTCGTGGCCTCGAAGCGTCCCGGCGGGGAGGCCGAGAATCTCATCCATCTCTAAGAGAAATTCATTGCGTGGTCATTGGTGTGTTATCGCGTCGAAAATTATCGCAAAACTCGAACAACAACTGAATTGCCGCCTACGGATTTCCGCTGGGGACGGCAGCACCGGTCTTTGCGCCTTCCCGGGGGGCGCAGGGCCATACAGTTGGATTCACTGTCTCCAAATCAGTGTTACTCCGGCGATATCCCAAATTCAACGTGCCGAACAGCCACTCCCTTATGGTGCGGAGCCGCGGCAGTACCTCAATCTCTGAAAATAAAGTAGCATTGCTGCCGGTCATAATGCTGACCCTGTCAAGACGGGACCAGTCAGGCCGCGGTGAGTTGGCGCGGCTCTCAGCCAGGAAAACTGCCTGGTACCCACGACGATGAAGATGGGACACCAAATCGGTGGTAAGGTCGGCTGAGGAGCCATACGGTACGCTGAAGCTTCGTACCTTCTGTCCCGAGATCGTCTCTAACAACGCCTTGTTTTGGTCTATCTCCCCTGCCAACTCGTCCTCCAACAAAGCACGGCAGTGTACGTGAGTGTAGGTGTGATTGCCGATCTCGAAATCGAAAGCCGTGAGACTGCGAAGTTGTTCACCGCTTAGATAGAGAGCCGCCTTGGCTGCCAGATCGCTCTCACTGATCTGGGTCAACCGAACCAGCCCGTCACGGAAGCTCATCCTGGCTGATAGCGAAATCGAGGGAAGAAGCGCGCGAAGACCTCCGCCAGGGAATGCACTGCGAGGTTCTCACAGCCCTTGACGGCGCGGATCGCAGCATTGATCGTATTCAATCCGAATACGTTAAACGCATAGCAGACCAGATTATCCAGAGCTAGTTGCCGATTATCGAGACAGGCAGCATTGACGAAGAAGATCGCCGGCACTCCATACTTCGAGCAAAGTGGCGCCGCAAATTCGCTCACGGATGCGTAGGCATCGTCGAAGGTTACTAGTACGGGCCGCGGTGGAAGCGGTCGGCCATCAAAACTGGACAGAACTTCTTGCAAGCTGACAGGAGTGTAGTGCTTGGTGAGAAATCTTAGTGCCGCCTCGAAATTCTTGCGCGTGATGGTGCCGCCCAGACCCCTGGTGAATGACGATTCCGTATCTGAAACATCATGAAAAAGGACACATCGCAACGAGTATCGAGGCCCCAGAACGCGAACAAGCTTAAATGAACCGGGAACGTACCACAGGGTTCCCGCGGCAGTGTTCAGCGCCGTCCGCCGGCTACCGACTTGAGGTGTTGTTGGAACGTGCATTGACACTATCGGAACGCGAAATTGTGAGAGTTTTCGGACGATCGAGGGGCATCCTGGCTCAGCGTTACCGTGTCGCCGTCCAGAAACATCCGATGCCACAATTCCAAGGTCACCAGCGAAAAAATCTCTTTCGAATAGGTACCGTGCTCGACGTTGGCGTTGATGAGTTGTTCTACTCCGGCCTTCTGGAAGTATCCTCTCTGGATGGTTCTCCGGTCGGTCAAGAATGGCACGGATTTCGTCTCGAAATTCGTTTCGTAGCCACGATTCGTAAGGAACCGGGAACCCAGCTTTCTTTCGTTTCAGGATTGCATCTGGAACCCGCTTCGACAGGGCCTTCTTCCAGATATATTTCATCGTGAAGCCCTTCAATTTGTAGTGCGGCGGAAGGGAGGCAGCAAATTCCAGGAGACGATGGTCGAGCAAAGGGACGCGCAGTTCGAGAGAGTTGGCCATCGTCATCTTGTCGGCCTTGATGAGCAAATCATCCGGCAGCCAGGTCTTGGTATCGATGTAAAGCATCTGGTCAAGGACGCTTTCATTCTTCACTGCTGAAAACAGCTTGCGGACCGGCTCCACCGTAAATTCCTTGTCGATCGACTGTATGAAGTCCGTCGAGTATAGCTCCCCGATCCCGTTCCCGGAGTACCGATACGGAGTTGAAGTGCGGCTGTAGTAGTACTGGGGAAATGTCGCGCTCATTAAAGGCGCATATTTGGCCAGCCTCGCGGAATGAACCCACGAATTGAGGTGGGAGATTCCCCACGACATTGCGCTGTTCAAGGCAGGCCAAATCGTGTTTCAGCCGCTCCAGCCAGATAATGCTGCGATAGTTGTTGTAGCCGGCAAACGCCTCGTCTCCGCCTTCCCCTGACAGCAAAACCTTTACGTACTTCCTCGCCATCTTCGACACGTAGTACAGGGCAATGGCGGGCGGCTCACAAACCGGCTCTTCCATGTGCCAAACGTATTGCGGCAGGAACTCAGCGAAATCCGCGGCGGAGATCGTCATGTCGTGATGCCGACTGCCGAAGGTTTGCGCGGCCAATTTGGCGTAAGGTCTTTCATCGGCAAAACCGGAACCAGCGAAACCCACGGTGTAACTGCTGATTTCCTTGTCGGTTCTCTCGGCGGCACAGCTCAGCACCGCGGTCGAGTCCACGCCCCCGCTGAGAAGAACACCTACCGGAACGTCGGCAATCATGTGCAGTTCGACCGCTTCGGCCAACAGATCTCGACAATTCCCGCTCGGCGTCCTCGAGGCTCAGAGATGCAGAAGGCTTAGAAAACTGCAGATCCCAGTATTGCCGAATTTCTGCTTTGCTGTCCTTAACCAGCAGATAATGCCCGGGCGCGAGCTTGTGGATCGCTTGCAGCAGCGTCTCTTCGCCTGGGACGTAGAGGAAAGTGAGGAAGCGGTCGATGATCTCCGGGGCAAGTTCTCGGCTTGACGGTCGGATCCGCCAGGATCGCCTTGATCTCGGAAGCGAACACGATGGCCTTATCGGTCAAGCGAATAATAAAGAGGCTTTGATTCCCACCCGGTCCCTCGCCAGGAGAAGAGTTTTTGTGTTTTCATCCCACAAAGCAAACGCGAACATGCCGCGCAACTTCTCCACGCACGCGGCCCGAATTCCTCGTACAGATGCACAATGACTTCGGTGTCGCTCTGTGTCTTGAAAACATGCCCCTTGCTCAATAAAAAAGTGCGAAGCTCGCGGTAGTTGTAGATCTCCCCGTTGAAATACGATCCAGATCGTACCGTCTTCATTCGATAATGGCTGATGGCCGCTTGCCAAGTCGATAATCGAGAGCCGCACGAAACCTAACCCGACCTGGGGCGCAAGATAGATTCCTTCATCATCGGGCCCACGATGCCGAATCGTATCCATCATGCCCCCAATGAGCACGCGGCTGACAGCTGCGCACTGTGTTCAAACTCGAATTTTCCGCAAATTCCGCACATATCATTTGCGCTGAGGTCTCAGAATGCTCGTTATCTCCAGATCGTTTCCAGCCCGCAAAGGCGTCTGAGTCTGCTGCGTGCGCAAATACTTGATCAGCTGTCTGTCGTTCACTCGCGGCGTTCGAGTCCAATAGCCCTTTAGAAATCCGTAGCAAATCGCAGCGGAACCCGCAACATAAGGCTTTTGGAACAATCTCGACACAGCAACTCGCCGCAAGAAAGAGGGGGTGGTATCCCGAACGTAGCACGCCACACCATGCTTTATCCGGTCGCGCAACAGTCCGTCAGCAGTTCCCGTGAAGCGATGATGAACAACATGGAGTTCGCTGAAGCTGTAGCTCTTCCAACCCAACATATTGGCTTTCACTTCATCGATCGTGTCCCACCCCGGAGCCTTCAATAATCCGCCAATCGCTTCCCAGCACGCCCTTCGATAAATCTTGGTTGCTCCTCGGACATGAAACTTGGGATTGGCCTCAAGTTTCTGCGTGCCTCCAAGATCGTGATAAATTTCTCCCCCTCCGACGCCCAGAGCTGGGTTCTTTTTGAAAATGCTCAAAGCATTTTTCAAAGTAGTCCGGAGAAAAAGTCAGGTCTCCGTCGAGCTTCACGATGAACTCCCAGTCGAGCATCGCATGAGTGCTCGTAACCATCATAGAAGGCTTCAATAACGCCGCCGCCGGACTTGCGAACTCCCCGATTCGGCCTGCGAACCAGACGAATCCACGGAAACCGATCCGCATACTGATCGACGATTTCGGCAGTTTTGTCGCTCGAACCGTCGTCGACAATGATCCACTCGCTGGGCAGAATCAGTTTGCGCCGTGATCGATTGGATGGTGGCCTCAACGTGCTTTTCCTCATCCCGTACGGGAGTGATGATGACATATTTGACTGCGTGAGCCATAATTGGGAGACAGATGCGGAGTCGATTACCCCATGTACTTGTACAGCACTCTACCTGTCGCAGACAGTAAGCTGTCCGGCATACAAGCAAAAACGCGCCTGGAAATCTTGCCTTGTGCCGCCTCACGGATTGAATGGAAGCGTGCGCGCGGGTATCGCAGGTAAACCAGTCTTGTCCGAGTCGCACCCCAGCGGTCCTTGAACGTCACTAATCCAGGGTTGTCGCAATCGGAGCGACCCATATCAAACTCAGACAGTTGATCCCTCTTGGCATCCTGGATCGAGTGCCAGAATAAAAATTGCATGCCACCCAGTTGATTGAACCTCTCATCCGAGCAACCGTACTTGTAAACCAGGGTTTGCTTGTAATCGAGTGTAAGAATACCGGCAATTGGTCGCCCCTCTTTTGACGCAACGCGGATTCTGACTTTGTCCCCCAAACAAGCAATCAAATTTCGAAACCAAGCCAGAGGCTGTGGCGGCAATCCATGCCGACGCCGAGTCATCAACAGAAGACGGTAGAACTTAGTCAATAGCAGCTCTGACCTTCCTTCTTCGTGAGTGAGATCCTCTCGCGTGGCACGCTGAGTTTTTCTCTGCACGCAATCCTTGTGGAAATTCTGGAAAATATCATCCAAGCTTGGACGCAAATCCAGCTTGTGGAGAAAGAAAACCTCACTTTTCTCAAACGCTTCGCAATCGGGCAAGGCCAGTTCTGTTGCTCGAATTTCCAGGTACTTCCACTTTTCGCGCTCAAAACCCTCTCGCAAAGACGCTAACAGACGGATAGTTGTTCTGAACCTTCCACCAGCGGGGCGCAGTGATCAGAGAATGGTAGCGACACCAAGCGGTGTCCGCTGAGCCAGCCGGAAATCCCACAGAAAGGGATACCATTGGTTAATGGATATCCTGGGGGTGAAGTCGTAAAAGCCACTGGTTTGTAACCATATGTCCGCCGCAACGCTTCCAGCCAATCCGGTGTATGAAAGACAGAGGCTGCGGGATGTTTCTGCAGGAAGTCACCCCAGCGCTCGTCGTTTATCGGATCAATTGTGTACACAGCCATTTTGAGTCGCTGGCGTCTCTATGATTCTATCGCTGAGAGTCTGGCTGGGCTAAAGCGTAGAGCAGCCACCCTAATTCATAAGGACGACACTCATACAAGATGTGCAAAGCTACTGGGCCCGGGTCGATTTCCCAGAAGGTACGGATACGTGCAGCGTAGGACAGCTGACTTCGACGGCCGAATACATCTCCAGGCCACGCCATGTCAGCATCCTCAAGATCCTGACCGCAGCTCATTCGCCCCACTGATCCATCTCAGTCCCTTGTTGATTTACGCATGGAAGTCGGCGCTGCACGTCTCCTGCAGCGCAAGCAACGCCATTGGCGCCATACCGTGCTGATGCACCGAATACACGGGATAGTGGTCCACGACGCGACCCGACACAGAGTCATAGTGCCACCACCACTGGCCAAGATTGCCTTGCAGGCCGCAGATCGCCCTGGCGCATTGCAGAGCGCTGTCGCGTGCTTCAGCATGGCCAAACACTTGAGAAAATGCGCCATCGCCAAAATAGGGTAGACCTGATCGGCAAAACTGCCTACGCGTCCACGAACTACCCCGGCTAACGAATGCCACGTGGCCATGTGCCCAAACAAACCATACGGACCTTGATTCGCCCGGACCAAGCGATAGGCTTCATCCGCGAGTGGCTCAAGGTCGGCCGTTTTTCCCCCTTTGCTGGCATGCGCCAGCCCACTGAGAAACCAAGAGAGCTGCATCGTGACCCGGCGCCGTGCATCCGGAAAACGCTCCAGGACCCCCGAGAGATCGAACATCGTGTGAAACTGGCGCAAGCGTTGCCGCGAAACTGCCGCGCATAGCCAGAGCAGCAGTCCAAGATCACCGAGGTTGTTGAGCCATGCGGTCTCGTCAAAGAGTCGGTCGACGGCAGCTTCAATATCAACGGGCGATCGCAAGCCCACGGACTGAGCTCGCAGAAGACCAAGGAGTGTCATGACCGTGTATCGATGCGAGATGCCTTCCCGCACTAACCCTTTTGCAGTCTTGCGCAAGCGGTGACAGAAGAGTCCCTTCTCGGGATCGTACATCGCCTCAAGCCCCTTGATGGCCAACGCGAGCAAATGAGATGTTTGCGGTGCGGGGGCAGTAATGGTATTTTCCATGACTTGTTAGTTGGCTCGTCCGAGGATGGTCTCGACGTGTGCAACGATTGCATTGAGCGCGCTACTCGGTTGACGGTCCGTTATGGGTGTGCGATCCCGTTTGCAGAGTACCAACTTGCTTATAACGTCTTCCGGACGCTCAATCAATGTGAGGCGGCCCTTGGAGACCAGGTATCGGTCCACGGCTCCAATCTCGCCACGGAAAATGCTATAGACGGGAACGCCTAGTGCGGCAGCCTCACGGTTCATTGTCCCTCCGCCGCTGATGACCAAGTCGGAATGCCAGATAAGATTCAACCCGTCGGTCACGCGGTTCGGAATCAGGATCCGACCACTCGTGAACAGCTTCCCCCACCTTGAGCGGATGTCCGCCACCTGGTGCTCGTTGCGCGGCAGCAGGATCATCTTGACCTGCGATTTGCTTCCCAGAAAATTCATCACCGCAGTGAACAGTTCGTCGCTTTCCGGACGGTGATAGTGAGCTTCGGTGGCCGGCGGCCGAACCACAACGATCAGGTCACTTAATGGCTCCAAGCCCAGGCTTGAAAGGATGGTTGAATCTGGCTTGAATCTCGGAACGTAAACGTCCTCCTTGATGCCAGGATACTTCAAGATGCGATCTTTGGAACAATGCATCTTTTCGCTGGGGATGATTTCCGGCGTGATCACCCATGTCGGGCGGACGAGCATCCAGATCTTTGCAAACTCATAGTCCGCCAGGGTGACCGAAGGAATACGAAGCAAGTTCGCCACCACCAATTGCGAACGTGAACCATGCGACAAAGCCAGTTGTGGCCTGTCCCGCAACATGCCTGGAAGAAGTTGCATCGCACGCCAGCAGAGTCCCGTCAGCTTCCAAAAAGTGCTTTTGCCGTAGTGGCGCCCTATGCGACGATAATTGATATGCAAGAGGTCGGCTAGGTCGCAAACCTGAAAGCAATCCCGGGCGGTGACAACAACCGAATAGCCGGACTTCTCCAGTTCCTCAATGATCGGTGAAAAAAACGGTACGTGAGGAGAATTATCAAGATCGATCCAGATCTTTCTACTTGGACCCGGCCTGCGTGTAGCATCATGTGCTAGCCGCAAACCCGGCGCGGATTCGACGTCCGGCTTCACCGCTAGTTCTAACATGGAGGGGTCAACAAGTCGAGAACAGCATTGAGATAGTTGCTCCGTATTCAAGCCGAGACCGGCGCAGTTGTCGCCCGGTGCACCCCGAGGTAGTTGTGCAGCCCTTCGCGCCATGTCCTGAAAAGATTCAATCCCTCGGTTTTCAGTGCGTGGTTCTCGAGTACTGAATAGGTTGGCCGTGGTACCTTGGCAGGAAACTCCGCCGGTCCCGCGACCTCAAGCTTGACTTCCGTGTTCGTAGTTTCAAAGATCTCCTTCGCAAACTCGTACCAGGAGCAGCTGCCTTCGGCCGTCGCGTGATACAGTCCATACGCGTCACACCGGCTTAAGGCCACAATCTGTTTTGCCACCTCAGCGGTAGGGGTTGGCGTCACAACTTCATTGTCGACCACCCGAACTTTGCCGCGTTCGCGGGCCAATTTCAGCATCAACTCGACGAAGTTCAATCCACCCTTGCCCCGACACGGGCGCTTCCCGTAGAGCGCTGACACACGTAACACGAAGTGCTTCGGGTTAAGACTTCGGACGAAATGCTCCCCCGCCAATTTCGTGTTGCCGTAAACATTGAGAGGAAGAGGCGCATCATCCTCGACGTACGGTTCGCCCTTTTGGCCATCGAAGACGTAATCCGTACTGACGTGCACAAGCAACGCACCCAAATCTCGTGTCACGAGCGCCAAGTTTCGGGGCCCCACGGCGTTGGTAAGAAAAGCCGCATCTGGATTCTGCTCGCAATTCTCCACGTGATGCATAGCTGATGTATTCACGATTACTTCGGGACCCGCTGCTCGAAGTGCTTGCCGCACCGAGTCAATATTGGAGACCTCAATATCCGCGTGGACAAGGGGCGACACGTCGTCTCCGTTTACTTCGAATGCTCGGACGACGTCGCTTCCCAGCTGTCCGTTTGCGCCGATGACCACGATCTTCATACTGCCACGCTCTCCATGTCGCTGACTCGGATCCCACTATCCATTTTCTTGAAGGTCTGGATGTTCGAGTACAGAGGGTTATCAAGATCGTGGAACTTCTCGAGGTTGTCAATCAGGTTGAATACAATCGACTTCACATTGCCAGTCGCATGGAAGCTCAGGACATTTGCCGCCTTTTCTATGTTTACTTTGTAATTGCGGACATCCTGAATGTGTTTGATGTCCAGGCTCACGTTCACCGCCATCCGTTCCTGAATCGCGCCTTTGACAAGATCGGCGACCTCCCCGACCGTGTAGTTTCCCGAGGCGATATTGAAAACTCCGGAAAGTTTCTGGTTGGCCTCGACGGCGCGTATGTAGGCGGTAGCGGCATCTTCGATGCTTAGGATGGGCCTCCAAATAGAAGGATTGTTCACCGTGATCGTGCGCTCCTTCATGGCCGACTTGAACATGGTGTTGATGATCAAATCAAGCCTCATGCGCGGGCTGTATCCGGAAATTGTCCCCTTGCGCAGCGAGATGACCGAAAAACTGTCGTCGCTCAGTTGAGTGACCGCCTGTTCTCCCTGTAGTTTCGAAATTCCGTATGGATAGTGCGAGCTGACGGGGCGCGTTTCGTCGAAGAGTTCATCCTCCGTGTAGCCATACACCGAGCACGAGGACGCATAAATGTAGCGTTTCACCTTGGCAATCTTCGCGATGTAGGCGAGGTACGCTGGAGCTGCGGCGTTGAAGATAAAGTTCTTGCTGGGCGAGTACTCTGCCATGGGGTCGTTGGAGAGGCCAGCCAGAAAGATGACTTGGTCATAGGGCTCAAGGTCTTCCACCGAAAGTTGGAAGATATCTTTGTTGAGGATGCCGGTCTGGCGGGGCAGGTGATTGCCGAACCAAAACAGATCGACAACATCGACCTTGTAGCCACGCTCCATCAGTTTCGGGATTAACACAGATCCCAAGTACCCAGCACCACCTGCAATCAGCAATTTCATGATCAGCTCCGTGAGACTACGAGGTCGGACGTCCTTCCGTAAACAAAGTTGCCGGATTCGGGCGCGGCCACCCAATCCTTCAGGAGGCGCGCGTTGCGGTCCTTATCCGATACGATGGGGTCCTGGACCGGCCACTCGATACCAATCGCGGGATCGTTCCAGCGGATCGCCGACTCGGCTTTGCCGTTGTAGATCCCTGTGCACTTGTATTGAATCTCGGTGACGTCAGACAAGGCGCAGAAACCGCGCGCAAATCCGGCTGGCGCCCATACGGAACGCCGGTTCTCGGCTGAGGCTTCGATTCCCACCCATTTGCCAAATGTTGGCGAGCCTTTGCGGATGTCCACGGCGCCCAGAAACGCGGAACCCACGGTAACCCGCATCAACTTGCCCATGGGAGGTTCCCATTGGAAGTGCAAGCCGCGTACCACACCTCTTACCGACCGCGAGTGGTTGTCTTGGACGAATTGGGTGGGCAGGCCCAGGGCTTCAAATTGATCAGCCCTGAAACTTTCCAAGAAGAAACCGCGGCTGTCCTGGAAAATCTCCGGGACTACGATAACTACGTCTTCCAAGTGTCTAGACTCGATTCGAATCTGCATACAGGTAGCTTCGATTGCGACTTGCATTCTCCGCTGCTTTCAAAAGGCGGAGATTGTCGTGCTAAAGCGATGGGTTATGGTTACGCGGGCGCGGTTCGCGTAATCCTGCATGACACAAGCTTGTGGTCAGAATCTAGTGCAGACTTCTGCCCGCGGACGGAACCGCCAAGGAAGCGGCTCCCTGATATGATGGTGAAGCATCATCAGGCTTGAGAGCCGTTGGCGCTGACTCAAGCGGAGGTTGACCTATACCGACGTAGTGAAATCCATGGTTCCGGACATCTTTGGCATTGAACATGTTTCTGCCATCCACGATTAACGGATGCTCGACTACACTCTTGAGCCGGTTCCAGTCGATCTCGCAAAACTCCTCCCATTCCGTCACAAGAAGCACCGCGTCCGCGTTTTCTGCAGCCTCATAGGGGTTGGCGCAGTAATCGATGTTGGGCAGGACTACCTTGGCCTTCTCGACCGCCTGCGGGTCGTAGGCACTCACTAATGCACCTTCCCTAAGGAGTGATTCTATGAGTGCAATGGAGGGCGCAAAGCGGACGTCGTCAGTGTTTGGCTTGAAGGCAAGGCCCCAGATGGCAATTCTCTTACCGCGCAGCACCCAGAGCTCTTTGCGAAGTTTCTCGACAAAGTCGTGGATGCGGTTCTGATTGATCTTTTCTACTTCTTTCAACAGAGAGAAATCGCAGCCGGATTTTTCGGCAATTCTGACGAAGGCTTGCACATCCTTCGGAAAACAGAAGCCCCCAAAACCGATTCCTGCGTTCAAGAAAGCCGAGCCGATGCGTGGGTCAAGGCCCATGCCTTCGGCGACCTTAGTCACATCCGCTCCAACCGCTTCGCACAAATTGGCGACCATGTTGATGAATGAGATCTTCATCGCCAAGAAAGAATTGGAGGCGTGCTTGATCAGCTCAGCCGAGCTGGTATCAGTCATGAGAAAAATAGGATCCTTGAGCTTGGGGCACTCGGTGTGGACAGGGCACGCGAAACTCTGATTGATAATAGGTTCATAAATCTCCCGCATCAGTTCGCCAGCCCGCTCCGAGTCAACTCCCACCACGATGCGATCAGGATGCAAGAAATCCTCGACGGCAGACCCTTCCCGCAAGAATTCAGGATTTGAGGCGACGTCGTAAAGCAACCCATTGCTACTGTGTACCGACAGGTGCCTTCGGAGTTGAGCCCCGGTTTGCACTGGTACGGTGCTCTTTTCTATGACCAACCGATAGCCCGATGCCCGCTTCGCCAGCACTCGAGCCACTCCTTCGATGGCGGACAGGTCGGCGTCACCGTTTGCCAACGGTGGGGTCCCGACACAGATAAAGATGGCATGACCCCATTCAATGGCTTCTTCCGTCGACCCAAAGCGCAGACGGCCTGACTTGCAACCAGCCTGAATGATGGCTTCCAGATGGGGCTCGAAAAGAGGCATGACGCCACTTTGCAGTTTGGTGAGCTTGTCGACATCACTCTCGCTGCAAAAGACCTCGTGCCCGATTTGAGAAAGGCAAGCGGCTGTCGTGAGTCCGACATAGCCGGCGCCAATGACGGAGATTTTCATTTAACTACCTGCCTCGGAGGACAGATTCGATCGGAGAGACGGAGCTCAGGCGCCCCGGTTTGCGGTTGCCAACTGGATGGACTCGCCAGATACTGGCTTGGCAACAGCACCTGCATCGGCAAAGCGGACAATCTCGTCCGCAACCCGCTTTTGTTGTTCGGAGGTCAGCTGAGGATACATGGGCAATGACACGATCTGAGCGGCCAGCTCTTCGCAGACGGGAAAGTCTCCCGCCACGTAGCCCATCGAGCTGTACGCTTTTTGAAGATGCAACGGGATAGGATAGTGAATTCCTGTTCCGATGCCGGTCTTCTTGAGATGGGTCATCATTCCCTCGCGGTCCTCAGTGCGAACGACATAAAGGTGATAAACAGCACGAGACCAGGAGGGCTCATAGGGCGGAACCAGAACGCCGTCTACGGTTGCGAATAGCCGATTGTATTCGGCTGCACGTTCGCGACGCTGCGCGTTCCATTTCGCCAGATGAGCCAGCTTCGCATGCAGAATTCCAGCTTGGATCGCATCTAGCCTTCCGTTGTAGCCTTCGACATCGTGGTAGTACTTCTTTGCCTGGCCGTGATCGCGCAGCATTTTGATCTTTTCAGCGAGCGCGGCGTCGTTGGTGGTAACGGCTCCAGCTTCGCCACAAGCGCCCAGGTTCTTGCCCGGATAAAAGCTGAATGCTGCGGCGCGCCCGATGGAACCGGCTTTCATCCAACGGTTGTTCTTGCGCGAGAAATACTCAGCCCCATGGGCCTGGCAAGCGTCTTCGATAACAATAAGGCCGTACCGCTCCGCAAGCTCCAGAATCGCATCCATCTCCGCGGTCTGTCCGTAAAGATGAACTGGAATAACCGCAGTGACTGGTCGGCCGCTGCGGCGGCTGACGAGCTTGCCCGATGCATCGCTTGTGCACTGCTCTTCCAAATATTCCCGAAGCTTCCCGGGATCCATATTGTAGGTTTGCTCGTCGATATCCACGAACTCCGGCTGGGCTCCAGCCTGTGAAATCGCCTCGGTGGTGGCGATGAATGTATGTGGCACGGTTACGACCACATCACCGGGCTGCACACCGCAGGCCATAAGCGCGAACCGCAGAGCATCGGTGCCGCTGCTGATCGCGACCGAATGAGCGGTTTCGCAGAAGGCTGCGAAGGCTTTTTCGAAGTCCTCCACCATGGGGCCGCCGATAAAACCGGCCGTCCTGAGAGCTTGCTGGAAGACACCTGTGAGTTCGGGCTCAAGTTCGAGATGGGGAGTAACCAGATCGAGAAAAGGAATGCTGCTATGAATAGTCATTCAGTGACCTCCACGGTCTCTTCGATATACCGCAAAACTTTGGCCGGGTTCCCGGCAACGATGCTGTTGGCTGGAACATCCTTGGTGACTACGCTCCCCGCTCCGACGATGGCGTTTTCGCCGATGCTGGTGTTGGCAAGAATCGTGGCGCCGGAACCGATCGATGCTCCTTTTCTTACCACCGTGCGCTCGACCTTCCAATCGGCTTCGGTCTGCAGCTTGCCGTCAGTGGTAGCTCGGGGATAGGTATCGTTGATGAAGGTGACCCCGTGTCCGATGAAAACGTTGTCCTCGATTGTGACGCCCTCGCACACGAAGGTGTGGCTCGAAATCTTGCAGCACTTCCCCACCCTTGCGTTCTTCTGGATCTCAACAAAAGCGCCGATTTTGGTCTCGTCACCGATTTCGCATCCGTAAAGATTGATGAACTTGGAGAGCTTGACATCTCGGCCCAGCTTCACGTCCGGCGCTATGCAAGTATGTGGATTCATTTTCCCTAGGTTGACTGACGATCAGAGGTACACCAACGCTCCTCGTTTTCTTACAGACTCATTGGCTGCTTCGAGCAACTTGACGACACGGAGCCCTGCAGCCCCGTCGTTGAAGGGCGTGCGATTGCTCGAAATGCAATCCACGAAGTAAGCGAGTTCCTGCTTGAGCGCCTCGACCTGTTCGACTTGGGGCGCCCACATGTCGCCGGAGCGGTAGTTCACCAACAAGTTGTAGAGGCCTTCGCGACTGGTAACGCTTACTCCTTTGTCGTAAACCTTGATTTTTTCGTCAGCCTCCAGGTCATTCCACACCAGCATCTTTTTCTCGCCGCCGATCAGCGTCGTGCGAACCTTGACCGGTGACAGCCAGTTGACATTGATGTGGGCGATAAGCTTGTCGGGAAAGTAGATTGTGATGAACGCAATATCTTCATGCGCATTGAGGTGCGTCTCGCCGGTAGCCACCACCGCTTCCGGAGTTGCCTTGATGAGATGGTCGATGATCGAGAGATCGTGAGGGGCAAGATCCCAAATCACATTCACGTCATGTTGGAACAGTCCCAGATTGACACGAGTGGAATCGTAGTAATAGATCTTTCCCAGCGCACCATCCTCGAGTAACTGGCGGATCTTTTTCACCGCTCCAGTAAAAAGAAAGGTGTGATCCACCATGATCTTGAGGTTCTTTTTGGCGGCCAGGTCGATGAGTTCTTCGGCTTGAGCGGAATTGCTGGTGAACGGCTTCTCAACGAACACGTGCTTTCCGTGTTCGAGCGCAGCTTTGGTGAGCTCGTAGTGGGTCCAGACGGGAGTGATCACGGCGATTGCGTCGATCTCAGTTGATGCCATTAGTTCGGCGGTGTCGGAGGTGACGATGACGTGTGGGTAGGCTTTTTGCGCTTTTTTTCGCGCTGCCTGACTCTTGTCACAAACACCCAAGACTTCGGACCCGTCCAACTGGTCGAGATTCCGGACTACGTTCGGACCCCAGTAGCCATAACCGACAACGCCAAACTTGACCACGGACGTGCCATTCCCATTGCCGCGGGATTCAATTGAGGCCGGTTCAGCAGGGGGTCGAGCGGGATGAATTTGAGTTGCCATATAGTTTTGACCTTTCAGTAAGCGCCGTCGCCGAAAACTACTGCAACTGGAGTGCGCAGCAGAATCTTCAGATCCATCCACGGCGACCAGCTTTTCGCATATTGCAGATCCAGGCGGACCATGTCGTCGAACTTGATTCGGCTGCGGCCATTTATCTGCCACAATCCCGTGATCCCAGGCTTCGCTTCGAGCACCCGGCGCCGATGCCAAATGTCGTACGCCTGTACTTCATAGGCGATGGCTGGCCGAGGGCCAACCAGCGACATCTCGCCCTTGAGGACATTAAGGAACTGCGGCAGTTCGTCCAGGCTGGTCTTCCGCAAGAAAGCACCGACCGGGGTGGTCCTGGGATCCTTGGTGAGCTTGTAGACGCCCTGGCCATTGCCATTGCCGTTCCCGGATTGCGGTTGCGCGCTGCCTTGTATCAACTTCCTTACATATGCCTTGTGCTCGCTGGAATCGTTGTTGACGTACATCGACCTGAATTTCAGGAACACAAACGACTTACCGTATTGCCCGACCCGCTTCTGCCGGAAGATCACCGGGCCTTCCGATGTCAGCTTGACCGCCAACGCAACGGCTAGGAAGACCGGAGCGAAAAGCACAATGGCCACGGCGCTGCACACGATGTCCATAAGTCGCTTCATCACGCTGAACAACTTCCTGGCATCATCGCGCTGTGAGAGATCAGGATAGAGAGTCGGGTTGCTTGGCCTCTGCGGAATCTCGTGGTCCCATTCTTCCGGAAACAGGTGGAAGGAAATGCTGATTTGATCGAATTGCTGCGAGCTCAAATGACTGCGCAAGGTCTCGCTGACCCGAGTCATCATCGTGCTCAGGATGGTGCTCCGATCGTCAATCGCAATTTCGGTGAACATGACTCCCACTACGGAATCGTTCTTGTACCATCCGGTGACGTCGGTCTCCCGAGTCGCGAGAGAGAGGGCCGAGAGAATGTTGCCCAGAGCTTTCCCATTCTTGTGCGAGGGCAGAGACTCTCCCATGTCCAAGAGCATGAGCAAGAACGGTTTGCGGGAACGCTCCGTTCTCTTCCTCTCGAGCGAAATCATCCGCAGAAAGGACTGCTCGTTGAGAATGTTGCGTTCCTCAACCGGCACGGGTTCTGCCGGAACGATCCCCCGAGTTGTGCCATTGCCTGAGCGCCGTAGATTCACGACTGTCTCTCCTTATTCCGATCCTGCTCCCTCGTTGTGGGTGCAGGAACAACTGACGGTGATTGACTTATGTGTGATTGGTTCTGCTGGGGGGTCATGCAGAACTAAGCAAGCGATATTTCAGTGGGATCAATCAAAACAGAAACTATTTCTGGGGTTTCTCTTGACTTGCGAGCGCAGCCGGTCCGTAGCGTTGATAGTAATTTTCGTGGCTCGTGTCTGTGGCATAATTCACCACCGCGCCGAGTAGCTTTGCCGGTTCGAGCGCTTGCAGGCCTCGTTGCAATTGTTGTTTCTCGGTCGTTCCTTCACGGGTGACTAGGAGAACACCGTCGGCCAACCGCGCCCAAACGCTCGTATCCGCCAGCGGTAGCACGGGAGGAGAGTCGATCACGATCCAGTCGAACCAGATTTCGAGTTGGTCCATGAGTCCCGAGAGCCTTCCTGACTGCATCAGTTCGAGAGGATTCACCGGTGGAATGCCGGCTGGCAGAAACCAGAAACCGCAGCCTTCAAGACGGTAGATATTTGTGATCGGGCAGAATTCTCCTTGCAACCATTCGCTGAGGCCGGGAATCTTGCCCAAGCCAAGCTGGTGAGGCAAGGTCGGCCGCCGCAGATCACCTTCCAACAGGAGGATTTTTTGGGATTCCTTCCTGGCGAGCGTGGCTGCAAGGTTTGCGCAAACCATGCTCTTGCCTTCCTCGGGAAGGGTGCTTGTGACCAGAACTTTCTTGAGTGGCCGGCTTTGGTGTAGCTGTCTTAAGCGAACGCCGAGAAAGCGGAATTTTTCTGCTCCCAGACTTTCTTTGGCGGTCAGACATATCAACTTGCTGTTCGGTGGTGGAGACGCGTACATCGTTTGAAATTGACCCAGGTAGTTTGTGCTGGACTCTTCTGCACCGCGTTCCGCAGCCTGCAAAAGTTCAGCGGCGGATGACGAGAGTGGAAGCGAAGGGACGCCTGCCTGCTCCGACTCGGACCTTTGTAATGCCTCAAATAAACGGCTCATTGCTTGATGGCTCCGGGCGGGATGACTCTAGGTGATTCCACGTCGTTTGACCTCATCCTCAACAGATATTCATGCAGGTCAAGCAGGGTCTTGGCAGTTCGCCGCGCGTCGTTGTCTTCGCTGTTCCTGACCGTTTCCGGTTGCGACGGGCGTAGTACACCGAGGCGGAAATCTGCTGCGATCTCTTCGATGATATCGGGGGTTACGCTACGCGCTTGTCTTGCATACGCGCTGATGAGTGCGTTTTCGCACACGGTGTTGATCAGTCGCGGAATTCCTCTCGAATGACGATACACTGCGGCCATGGTCTCGGTGGGAAACAGTGCAGGAGCATTGGGATTTGCCCCCGCAACCTGTAGCCGACGCTGGATATACCCCTTCGTTTCCTCAATATCCAAGGGAAGAAGCTGCGATCGCAGGGAAATTCTCTGCTTCAACTGCCGCAGTTCGACGGAATCAAGTTTTTCGTCCAGTTCCGGTTGCCCCACCAGCAAAATCTGCAACAATTTTTGCTGCGTTGTCTCCAGGTTGGTCAACAGCCGGACCTCCTCTAGAATCTCCGCGGAAACATGGTGCGCCTCATCCACCACCAGCACGGTGGTCAGTTTTTTCTGGTGTCGCGAGATCACATAGTTGCTCAACATCAGCAGTAGCTCACCCTTGTTCTTGCCGGAGGAGGAAAGCCCGAAGTCGGCGGCAACATACTGCAGGAATTCAAGTGGAGACAGGCGGCCATTGAAAACGTAAGCGTATGCGATATCACTCTGATTGAGGAGTTGCAGCAGGCAGCGGACCAGCAGCGTCTTGCCGGTGCCTACTTCTCCCGTCATCACCACGAATCCCTTATGCCGACGAACACCGTAGTACAAAGCGGCCAGAGCTTCGTTGTGGCGCTTGGTGGGAAAAAGGAAAGACGGGTCAGGAGTAATCTCGAACGGATTCCTCTTCAGATTATAAAAGGATTTGTACATTACAGTGTTTCTATCCGCGGAAGTAGCTGAGTGCGGATCCCGCCAGCATGGTGGTCAAGACAAGCCCCGTCGTTGCCCATGCAAGCCACATCTTCCTGCGCCGCCTGCCTTCATCTTCCGGATTACTAATGGCCGGGATCTCCGCAATCACGGTCACCGGCAGCAGATCTTTGATCTCCTTCTCGGCATAGAGGCGGTCATCCAGGAATTCTGCTCCACCCGCGAACACAACGCCCAAGGCAAGCCCAATCCCCAACCCCATGCCGCAGAGCTTGAGGCGGTTCGGGAAGTCGGGTTTTACGGGCAAGCTGGGTGGATCTATCATTCGAAAATGTTCGCCCTGTTGCAGCAATTCCATGCTGGTGGCCATTTGCGACGAGGTCTTCTTCTTCAGGAGTTCATCGTAGTTGGCCTTGGACTGTTCGTAACCACGAGTCAGATCGGTGAACTGCTGTTCGCGCACCGGTTCCTGGTTCAGACGGCCCTGATATTCACCAATCTTGGCTTTCAAAGTCACGATCTCACGCTCACGGTTTGCGATCTCGATTTGGTTGGCTCTCAGCTGACCCTGAAGCTGAACCATTGGAGACGATTCCCGAAGGTCCACATCGTCCCGAGAAACCGCCGGTGTGTCGCCCTCCGCGGGTGCGGCTGCCGGTTTGGTCTTCAGGTCGGCAATGATTTGATCTCGCGTTTTTTCCGTCCTGGCAATCTGCTCCTTCAGCTTGCGAACATCGGGATGGCGGTCGGTGTAATGGGAGCTAAGATCCGCGAGCTGAGCTTTCAGCTTGTCGAGTTCTTGATCGAGCGCCGGCAACCCTATGGGGGTGGCCCCGTCTGCCGTTTTGGGTGATCTTTGCAGTGCACGATACTGTTCGACGAGGGACTGCAGATAAGCGTTCTGCTGCTTGGCAGTGTTGAGGGCATCTTCGTCGTTTTGCAACTGCGACTGGAGTCCGGACAAAATCTGAAGGTTGCTTCCTAGCTGCGTCGGCAGTTCCCCCAGATGCTGATCTTTGAATACGCGAACCTTTTCTTCCTGCTCCGCCAAAGTCTGCCGGGCGGTTTCCAATTGGCTTTCAAGAAACTTTGTGGTGTCCTCGGATTTTTGTTGCCGCAACTCCAGGTTCTCACTGATAAACAGGTTGGTGAGCTCACTGGTCACCTGCTGGGCGACGTGTGGGTCGGAAGACGAGTAATAGACGTTGAAAGAACTAACCTCACGCCGATCGTCGCGCACCAGCTCGATCTCGATATCTTTACGCATCTGCTCGACCAAGTCGTCTGGGGCCACCCGGCCGCGCTCTTTTGGATACAAATTTACCTCATCAATAATGTGTAACAGGCGTGTGCGGCTGAGAATCTGTTGGGTAATGCTCGCCAACCGCGCCTGCAGGTCATCGTTCACGTTCGGGGTCACGTAATCCTTTGGCATGCTGGGCTGTTCGACCAGAATCAGGGTGCCTGACTTATAGCGCGCGGGCAGAACCCAACTCGCGCCCCAAACCGCCAACCATCCGATAAACAGAGGGATGAGGAAGTGCCAATGACGGCGCCGAGCAATGCCCAAATACCTCTGGAGATTAAAATCTTGCGAACCTTGCTCTTGGAGTTCTTCCACCATGTTTACCTTCCCAGCGGCCGCGAGAACTGATAAGAGATCGTCACCGATTCACGATTGGTATCGGGATTGGTGGATATTGCCGCGATGTTGCTGTAGCTCTGGTGCACTCGGGCGTAGCCCAACTGCACATTGAAATGTTGGCCCAGTGGACGCTGCACCGATCCATTCGCTGAGATGGTATGTCCACCAGTGCTGAACCCTGTGTTGAATAAAGACAGGGCGTTCAAGACCTGGCTGTTCGCGTAGCTGGCGGACACTCCCGCGCTCAGGGTGCGCGTCAATTGCCGGCGCAATGATGCGGACCCGCCGGTCGAATGTACGGCTCCAAACAGGCCGCCACCGTTCGAGATGCTTCGCGAGCCGCTGGCGGCAAAACTCATGCGTCGGCCTTGCCATCCTAGGCTTCCACCGTAGGTTGGCGACCAGGTCTGCGAGGCAGGCAGCACGAACGGAGGCAATACCGTCGCCGAGGTATCCGAATATTGCGCCCCCCCGAACGCCGACAGAGAAAGATGAGCGCTTATATAAACCGTGTAAAACACGGAAACACCATGAACCTGAGTTTTGCTGGCCTCTCCGTTCGGATAAGACAGTAAGTTCTGAAATTGGTAGTTCGCGCCGAGGTAGTGCTTTTTCGAAATGCGGTAATTATAAAAAGCCGATCCGCCTTGCGAACTGGAATCATACAGCCCTGGGACCTGCGCTGGGTTGAGGTAGTGGAGATTGGTAGCACTTCCGCTCACTCCGACCATGCCATTGCGGCTAAACTGGTAACTGATTTCGGCGCCCCCGGAATTCGTCAGCATATCTGAAAGGGGCGCGACGATGGGGTTGTTGGGCGTCTGAGGGCCACCGGGAACGGAGATGACGTTATCCAGATTCGGCTGATTAAAGAGGTTGGACGTGCGCTGAAACGAATCGCGCAGACTAATGCTCACGTGCGGGCTTAAGCGATATTGGAAGTTTGTCCCGAAGTTCTGGTTGGCCTGATTGTACGAGCTTGAACGCTGATAAAAGGTGAAACCTGGGGCATACGACAGGGTCCAGTGCAGTCGCGATCTGGTTTCGTCCAACGCAATGGTGGGAAAAACGGAGTAGCTGATATCACTCACCGGATTGCCGCTGTTTCCGCCCAGTACGTTGTCGCTGTATGCGCTAGTAAAGGTTAAGCCTCCTCGCAAGTAATTGGATCGCGCTTCCGAAGTAAACCCCATCGAATAGTTTTCGCCGCTCACCGGTGGAGGTGTCAGCATGCCCGCTCCGCTATCGGTGACACCGGTCGCGCCTGCTTGTGCGCCCGAGGAATCCACCTGCGCCCAGAGCGGTGCAGCGAGCAACATCACAACTAGCAAAGTTCGATGGAACATGCCTCTATTCACGGAACGACGATGGTGTCACGCGGCTGGAGCCTGATGTTCTGCGCTGAATTCTTGCCTTTGATGACATCTTTGTAATTAAAGGGGATGCGTGATTCTCCCCCGCCTGGATTCTGGCGCAGCACATAGATGGACTTTTGTTTGGCGAAATCGCGGAAGCCGCCGGCGACGGCGATCGCATCCAACACCGTCATCGAATTCGTCAGTGGATACTCTCCCGGTCGCCCGATCTGTCCGAGAATATTGAATTTCTGGCTCTTGACCTGCTCAACGATCACGGTGACTTCCGGCTCGGAGATGTAGCTTTGCAGTTTGCTGGCCAGTTCTCGTTCTAATTGCAGCGGCGTCTGTCCTCTCGCCTGCACTTCCCCGGCTAAGGGCAAGGAGATTCTGCCATCGGAGCGAACCGGGACTGTACGGGAGACTTCTGGTTCTTTCCACACGTTAATCGCCAGCACATCGTCGTCACCAATGATGTAGGAATCATCGTGGGCCTTGCCAGCCGGGACGTTAGCATTCACGTCGGCCGCTGCTGCCTGGGTGCTCACTTGTGGTTTTGTATTCTTGGTGTCCTTCGCGCTGCCGGTTTGCGCCCCGAGCCAACCGGACATCAGAATGCAGCTCAGGAACAGCCCCACCCGCCGACAGCATATCGTTCCTACTGTGGTTGTCATGGTCTACTCCGAGTCGAACATTTCTGATCTGCGTTTCCTGCCCGGTCCGAAATCACGACGCTTTCCCGTTGTCTTTGACTCCGTTGCCGTTGCCCTTGCCTCCATTGCCCTGCCCACTGGGACGCAGGAAAGGAGACATACTGCTGTCTGCAACGCTCATGTGGTAGCGCTCGATCTTGTACAACAACGTTCGATAGCTTACTCTAAGCAACCGCGCTGCCGCTTTCCGGTTCCAGCCGGTCTTGTCGAGCGCCGCGGCGATTGCGTTCTTTTCCGTTTCCCCTTTGACACTTTGTACCAAGGACTTCAGGGATTTGGGGCCAGACGCGGCTTCGTTCGAAATCGCCAGCCACCAGCCTAGCACTTGCCGGCTCGGAAGTCTGCTTTGCGGGACCGACCGTTGCAGTCTCCGAGCCTAGTTCCGCTTGACCAGACACTAACTCTTGGTCGCCCACGACGAGGTAGCGTTTCACAAACATTTCCAGCTCTCGCAAGTTTCCCGGCCACGAATAGGACTGGCAAGCATCGAGCACACTAGTTGAAAAGTCACGCTCGGGCAAGCCATAGTGCTTTGCCAGACGATGCATCGAGTGGCGGAGCAGCAGTGGTACCTCCTCCCGGCGTTGACGCAACGGCGGCACCTGAACGGTGAAAGCGCTCAACCGATAATAAAGGTCTTCCCGCAACGTCTTCTCGGAAAGGGCTCGTTCAAGGTTGGCGCCGGTAGCGGCCAGAATTCGCGCATCAACCTCGACTGCGGTGTCTCCCCCAGGCCTCACAATGCGCTTGTTCTGCAATAGATCGAGCAGCTTGCCTTGTACGCCGACCGGCATCTCGGTAATTTCATCCAGCAGAATCGTACCCTTGTCACAAAGCTCGAATTTCCCGGGTTTGGTTCGCGCGAAACCATTGGACCCGCCTCGTTCACAACCAAAGAGTTCAGTTTCGAGCATGTCGCCAGGTAACGCCCCACAATTCACTTTAAGGAATTTAAATCCAGAACGGACGGATAACTTGTGAATCAGGTGAGCGGTGATGTCCTTCCCGCTTCCGCTCTCTCCCAGGATGAGCACCGGCACGTTGGCTTGGGCCAACAATTCGGCTTGCGCCCGAAGCTTGCGCATGATCGGACTGGCGCCGACAAAGAATTCGTCATCTCCGATCTGTTCGATGTCATCACTTCCGATTTCCATTTCAATGGCGTCGCCCCGCCAAGTCAGCTGCCGTCGAATCACATATTCCAACTGGTTCTCCTGGAACGGCCGGATCAGGTAGTCCTGGGCGCCGAGGCGGATAGCTTCCTTTTCTCGCCCGGCATCGTCCGGATGGGAAAGCAGAATGATCGGCATGGTGGGACGGACGCGGCGCAGCCAGCGCAGGATGTGCAGGCTATCGCCGTCGCCCCGTGGCAAGTCCAGAACGAGCAGGTCGGGAGTGATTCCGGCTTGCACACGGTCCAGGGCTTCCCAGCCGCTCCCGACCGTCTCCAGTTGCCAGGAATTTGCTTCCCCGGTCGACCAGAGCGAACGCAGAACTGCTGGTTCCCTGCTGACAACCAGCAGGCGTACTGCTTCGATTGCGTTTTCTGTCATGGGATGAGTGATGCTTGTGGAGGAAAAGTGTTCTTAGGGGAGAAGATCAGGGGTTGCCGCTACTAAACTGGCTCGACGTCGTATCCCTCGATGCGGACTGCCATGGATCTCTGAATCGCATCAATGGAGATCACCAGTGTGGTGTCTCCGTTGCGAGCTTGAAAAATCCCCTCGACGCCGTCCAACGCCCCGCCACGGATCCGCACACGCTGTCCGATCTTGAGAAAGGGATGGTTGCTCCAGGGCAGTTCCTGCGAGATCAGAGTTTGGACCGCATCAATTTGCGCGTCGGGAATCGGGGTTCCCTGTCCCCGGATACCGACGAAGGTAAACACCCCATCCTGCCGCAGCACCCTCAGACGTTGTTCATTCGTGGGAAGTAATCTCACGAATACATAGCAGCTGAACAGTGGTAATTCCACTACCTTGCGGCGGTCACTCCAGCGATGCACCTCGTTATACATCGGCAAGAAAGTGGTAACGCCCTGTTCGCGCAATCTTTGTGCAACAACTTTTTCGTGCCGCGCGCGGGTCTGCACCGCATACCAACTCGGGAAGTCGGTTTCAACAATCGGTTCCGGACTCGAGTATTGCCACGACTGGTTGCTGGTGCTCATAGCTCCGCCCTCTGGGTCCCGTGTGCGAGTTTGACCCTGTGAATACGGACAACTTCCAAATCACTTGCGGGAGACCTCAAACTGGAGATCTGGGGGAACCCAGTTTCGAGAGATTAGGGGAAGAATTAATCTCTATTAATTTTATCTACTTTATCACATTACCCTTGCCCGTCAAATGCCACTGGCAAGGATGGCTTTCCTATCAGGCAATGGGGGTAGGGGCTCAAAGTTGTGAGTCGCGATTGCCTGAGGTTGCACCTAGAGTATCCAGGTGTGCAGGTCGCTGCAAGAGGTACACACCCTCCGCGCTGCATTTCTCATGGCTGACAGAGTCCATTCACTCCAATCTTGGAGACGATACGGCTAGAGAACGACTTCTCTATCGGACGCGGTGGAAATCGACTCCATCTGCCGAAGCGCTGATTTCTTCCCTTCCCGTTTGTCGCGAATTGCCAACTCGTGCCAATCCATTGATTCCACAGCCCTGATCGGCTATCGCACAGCCGGGTCCTGGGTGCCAATCCGACCCGAATATCGTGCCAGGCCGTGTCCTCCTTTGCGCCGTACAGGCCAGGCGCTCTGGATGGACCAGCACGTGGTTGCAAATTCGTTCACCTGTGCACGCACGTGCGACTAATTCCTTGCTAGCCTCTCAGGAATAATGTAGACTAGCGTCGTCATTTGCCGAAGAGCACTACGGTAATCACCTTGGTAATGCGAAGGTGATCCTGCAAAAGCAAGCGCGACAGCGATTGCAGGTGGTGCTGTTCGGAACTTCCCCCGGAAAAAACAAGCTTGCCCTTGCTCCCCTGCGGATAGTTCTCCGTAAAGGACAACTTGTTTCGATCAGGCCTCTTATTTGTTTGATTTGGTTCCGAGCCCTGGGATCTGTCTGAAAGAGTCTGTCTGGAGGAAAGTTATGGACCACGACCACAATGCCAATGGGCACAAGATCCGCGTGCTCGTCGGCGATAACACTCGGATCCACACCCAGTTGCTGGCGGAGGCGCTGAAGCGTGATCACGATCTGGATGTCAGCGGCTTGGACGCAGACTCTCGTGGTTTGATCGCGGCCGCGAGCACGGACCGTATTGACGTTCTGGTGATCAGCTCGAACCTAGATGAGGAACCGTATCGCGGGTTTGAGGTATTGCGGGAACTGCGCGCGTTGCATCCGGAACTCCGCGCGGTCATGCTGCTGGATTCGACAAAGCGCGAAGTCATTGTCGATGCTTTTCGGGCCGGCGCGAAAGGAATTTTCAGTCGACACGAGTCCGTTGATACGCTCTGCAAGTGCATCCAAACTGTCCACCACGGGCAGATCTGGGCGAACAGCCGGCAGATGACGTTTGCCGTGGAAGCCCTCGCCTCTTCCCCATCGGTACAGGCGGTTGATGCCAACGGCCTGAATTTGCTGTCCAAGAGGGAGATGGAGGTCGTGCAGAGCCTGGCAGAGGGGCTGAGCAATCGCGAAATTGCGGAGCGCCTGGGATTGAGTCAGCACACGGTCAAGAATTATCTGTTTCGTGTGTTCGACAAAGTGGGTGTATCCAGCCGGATCGAACTCTTATATATGACGTTGAGCCAGGCGACCCACTCCCAATCAGTATTTCAGCAATTGCTGAAGAACCCAATGAATGGTCAGCACTACGACGATAGCGCATTCGCTTTATGCCAGAAGGCCGCCGAGCAAGGTCTTGCAGCAGCGCAACTCGCGCTTGCCCAGATGTACTTCGCACGGCAAGCCGACCCCAAAGACTTGGTGTTGGCGTACATGTGGTACCTGATTGCCCACGAGCGGGTGTCGCGAGCGAGGAATCAGATCAACAAAATGATGACCATGGAGCAGCTGGTCGAAGCTGAACAAAGGGCAGCGGACTGGCTGGCAAAAACCAAGAAAATTCCACCTGCCTCTGCCGAGGAGCCTGTCGGCCACCGGCAGCCCGAGGGGCCCGGTACACTTACCCAGCCGAGGCTGAGACGCGCCTCGCCAGCTGGAGACTAGAGAGCTTCCGCGGCGGACGCGGTGTGCTATGGCATTAAACGAAAGTTGGTCGCCGAATCGAGAACTGGGAGAGCTCTGGTGAACTGGAACGGTGGTGTGGCAATCGCGAACGCTAGCGGCTTCCTCCTGGTCTCCTCATCGAAAGCGCCTCGCTTCGAGATCATCGCTCCGCTCCAACACTCTGCCCGAGGCTTTTCCGATCAAGGCTAGCGACCATTCGTCAAGAACCGGATGAAGGGTGGCCACGCGCCATCTTCCGTCTTCCGTGGGTACGGTCTCATCGAGCGTGAATCCCGCTCTGCCGCTGCTTCGAATTTCGCTTCAAATTTGAAGTCTTACCCCTTGACGGGTCCTGGACAGCAACGGCTTGCGCATCAGCATCTCCTGAACTGCTGGAATACAACCCCGTCAGGCGCGGAACTTTGAGATTTGCGGGGATAACTGTCGCAACCAGGCGTTCTCGCAAGCTTCCGAGTAGAGGAGTCCCGGTGAGCTGTAGGCTTCCTTTGGCTGTATCCGCCGTTTCCAGCTTCGTGCCCGTGTAAGTCCACCATGGCTCATCGGGAATCTCCCCCCTCACGGACCCCACCGTGCAGATTTCCCGCAGTGGGTTCTTCAGGCGTCACTCCCCGCTCCCGCCCGGGCCTGTGTGATCCGAGGTAGCAGCAGCGGGTACTGACGTAGGATTTCTGCAAACCTTTCCCACGTCAGCTGCTTTCCACGTGTCCGGCGACTCAGCCATTCCCGCCAGATGCAACGGACTCTCTGATAGAACTGCCGAATAGCGCGGTAGTTCGTGCGTCGTCCGTAGTACTGGTAATGGCCGCGGAGCTTGGCGTTCAGGGTTTTCTGCTGCTCGTTCACAGGATCGTGCCGGTGCTGTTTGCACCATTCCCAGACTGCCTTCCGCCCTCTACCAAGCCGCTTGGCAATTGTCTTCACGTGCACTGTGAACCTCCCCTGCCGGCTGCGGGCGCATATGTGCACAAAGCCCAAGAAGTTGAAGGTTGCAGGTTTCTTTCCCTGCTTCCTCGCGTTCTTGGCTGCATATCGCCCGAATTCAATCAGCCGCGTCTTCTCCGGGTGCAGTGTCAAACCGTATCTTTCGAATCGCTTCGGCAAGACCTCCAGCACCTTTTCCGCGTCCTCCTTGTGCTGGAAGCACAAGATGGCATCATCGGCAAAGCGGATCTCGTAGGCTTCCCCTTTTAACCGGGGCTTCACTTCGCTCTCGAACCATTCGTCGAGCACGTAGTGCAGGTATATGTTGGCCAGGAGCGGACTAATTGGCTGCCCCTGTCCTGTACCTGTTTCGCTCACGAGTAATCTGCCGTCCTCGATGACTCCGACTTTGATCCATTTTCCGATCAGTCGGAGCACGCTTCCGTCGATCACACGCTTCTCTATCATCTCGACCAGAGCCGATCTCACAATCGAGTCAAAGTATGAGCGGATGTCAATCTCCAGAATCCACCCTATGGGCCGGGTACAGATGATCCGTCCCACTTCATCCAGTGCTTGGTGTTGCCCGCGTCCGGGTCGAAACCCGTACGAGCAATCGAGAAAATCCTGCTCGTAGATGGCATTTAATAGGTCAACCGCCGCTTTCTGCACGATCTTATCCTCCAGGGCGGGAATCGAGATCGGCCTCTGTTTCCCGTCTTCTTTCGGAATATAGACACGTCGCAATGGTTGTGCCCGATACTTGCCTTCGTTGAGCCGCTGGTGGAGCTGTCGGATATTCTCTTCCCCGTTCGTCTCGTATTGTTGGTACGTGACGCCGTCGATCCCGGCACTGGCATTCTTTCGCAGACTCCGAAATGCCTCATACAACTTCTCGCCTGTGATCAGGTGAGCAATGGAGGAGAACTGCCGTTTCGGATCTTCCTTGGCGAGTTCAGCTATTCTGTTGATGTCTGTGAACATATCGTTTCGAGCTCAGCGTCTCGTTATGTTTCCTTTCAGCAGATTCGTACGCTTGCTTCCCCCTTCCCTCCAGTGGGTTCCGTGGCCGCCCGTTTCCGGAGCCCTGCGGTTCCCCACCTTCGTCGGTACTATAGGGTTGTAAGACTGCTCCAGCATCCGTCCGTGCTTCCTCCGGTCGACCCTTGGTTGCACGTACCTCTCGACCCATTCCCAGAGGCGGTCCTCCTGGTGTGAGAGGAGATGGGGAGCTCTCTTCGGTTCCTGGGCCATCCCTGTGGAGCATGCCCTGGGCTAGAGACCCCGGCGAGCCTGCGCGACCTCGCATATAACGGTCGTCGCCAGATACTGCCTTCCGCTGGCGCAAACACGTTGGCCTCGCGACGATACATGATTTCGGGGCTGAATCCTCACGGCCTGCTACCTTGTTGTCTACGCTTCGCACCCACCAGTCGCCCGGTGAATGGCAAGACTCACTACTGACCTGTCTGCTCGACTTTGATCAGGCGGGATTTGCACCCGCTGGATGACAATAAGAGGTTTCGCTTATCTCACTAACAGTTCCTCCTCTTCCAAGCTTTCCCGAACGCGATGCGCCGTCTGTTCGCCAGCAACGGGTGTGTTGTGAGGGGCTTTGAGCGTTATCGAGATATTACAAGAGTTAACTCTCTGCCTTTGCGTTGTAGTTCTAGACGATCACCGCACATCGAAATGTGAACCGCAGGATTGACGGACCTGAAAAACTTTGCGCGATTGGGCCGCGCTCACCCTCTCCTTTAGCACTTTGCCAGCAACCCGTGGGGTATTGAGGTCTGGCTTACTCGGGCAGATTGAGGCTTTTAAGCAGTTGCGCGTATCGCGGATCTTTATGCAGGCTCCTCAACTTCAAATCGGTTTTGAGCCACGCCAGGCCAGGATCGCTCTGCTTATAAGCGCGGTTGAGCCACACGAAGGCTTGATCCAGTTCCCTACGATAGCCATACACCTGCGCGATCTGATAGGCGGCATCATCTTGATGCTGTGAAATGAACCTTGCCAGGGCCGAGTCAGATTCCTGAGACTGTCCAAGCGCGTGGTAGGCAATCGCCATTCCAAGATCGTGAAAGATACTCTCTGGCTCCTTCTCCATTTCGGCCAGGGCTTCCTGGAGACGTCCCTGGGCGAGGTAAACTTCGCCTCGAATTTCATGGGCCATGATCTGGTTCGGATTGATGTCCAAGGCCTTTCCGAGAGCTACGACTGCTTCCTCGTGCCGTCCCAGGTCTCGCAAGTCTTGTGCGAGATACACATATTCCAGGGGCCGGAGCGGGTCGAGTAAAAGTTCTTGCTTCAGGAGTTCTACCGCTTCCTCCTGGCGGCCCTGGCATCTCGCAAGCATTGCGCCGCGGCCCAGGTTTTCGGGGTCTCCCGGCACGAGTTCGCGCGCTCTTTCGAGTGAGGTCCCCGCCTCCCGGCAATTGAGCTCCACCTCAGATTGAATCCTGCTCAAAACCTGGTACCCGTCAGCGAGGTTCGGATCCAACGCAATGGCTTTCTCTGTGTCGCGCCGGGCCTTTTCTGCCGCTCTTGAGGGATCCATCCAAGCCATTCCACCGGACTCCAGAGTGATGCTCGCCCGCAAGGCATACGCCGGCGCGTAGTTAGGGTCGAACTGGATTGCCCCGTTGGCATAATTGAGTGCCTTTATTTCAGATTCTCTGTCGTTCATGTGTGAGAAGTATAGGGCGTGCAAGAAGGCTTCATAGGACTCAGGATTTGTGGTTCCCGGAGTCGGCGGAGTCGCTGTGGGCTTACCAGTCTGCAACGTGATTTGCAGGGCGGAGGCCACCGCCCTTGCGATATGGTCCTGCACCACGAAGACGTCCTTGAAATCACGATCATAGGAGTCCGACCAGAGATTGACGCCGTCATCAGTCCTGAGCAGCCGCGCACTGATGCGAACGCGGTTCACATCCCTTCGGACGCTCCCTTCGAGGACGTTGGCGACGTTTAGCATCCGTCCGATGACGCGCAGATCTTCGTTCTTTCCTTTGAACCGAAACGCTGATGTACGCGCCGAAACTCTAAGTTTCGGGATCTTAGTCAAATGGTCCAAGATTTCTTCCCCTAAACCGTCTGAGAAGTATTCCTGATCGTGGTTGGGACTCAGGTCCGCAAACGGCAACACAGCAACAGAGGCTTCGGAGCCCCCAGCAGCACCCACGTGGGTATGCTTGTACCGGATCCAAGCGGCGGCAACTGCCAGAACAAGAACAGAGGCAGTAACCAGCGCAAGGATCTGTGAATGAGAGCCAGGAGCTTTAACCCGCTCAACTTCGCGGACGGGCAAGAGAAGACGATACCCGCTCTTCGGTATCGTCTCGATGACCTTCGGATGTTTGGAATGGTCCTGAAACGCTTTGCGGAGTTGCCAGATGCTTCCTTTCAACACGTCATCGGTGACAAACGTGCCTTGCCATACTTCCCGGATCAGTTGTTCCTTGGAAACGACGTTTCCGTTTGCCTGGATCAGGCAGACCAATACCTCCATCACCTTGGGCTCAAGGTGGGCCCTTTCACCACTCCGTTGAATTCTGTTTAGTTCTGGCTCAACCAGCCAGTCTCCCACGAAGAAGGCACGGTTCAGGCAGGTGCTGGGTGGTGCAGCAGGAGATTGCGCGCCGTGGTCCATGGGCACATCGCCTTTTGGCTCGCCGGAGAGCCCTAGTTAACCCGAGAAAGACTTTCTGGCGAATAGGATACTCCCTTCATCGCGCAACGTCAGTGAGCGATCCTTGGACTTTTTCTCCGCCCGGATGCGCCAGAACCGTTGCGGGTTCCACCGGACGCAGCCCGCGGGCCGGCTTCTGCAAATCGCAGTAAGTTATTTTCTTTTACTAGCCTACAGAAGGGGCTCTCTTCGACGCTGGCTAGGTCTTCGCGTGACTGCCTTTCCCAGACGAAAGCCTCACCCGAATTTGACTTCTTCCTCCTTACTTCCTCACCGGCTCCAGGCCATATTCAGCCCGTGTATTCCGAGCGGAAAGGACAAACCGTAGTGCGAACTCGCTCTCGATGTCGGTGGCCTTTTCACATTGCGGCACAGGGAAAGTCCCAGAGCAGCAGGGCCACTCTGCGGTACCGCTTGATCACGCGCCGCGAGCGCGTCAATCCGCCTCGCGGCCCAAACAACATAAATAAGGAGAAATACCATGAAACGTATCCTAGTCGTTGCAATTGTCCTGGGCCTGGCAGTGCTAGCAGTACCGAGTGTCATGGCCCGCGATGGCGACGGTTCCAAGGTGATCACGCCAGACTCCCTAGCGTATGGGAGGACGTACAGCGAATGGTCGGCAGCCTGGTGGCAATGGGCGCTGTCCATACCTGTCGCTAACCATCCTCTCTTTGACAACGGAGACTGCAGTGTCGGGCAGTCAGGTCCGGTGTGGTTTCTGGGAGGGAAGTTTTGCGCCACCAACTCCAAGAATTGCGGCACAAACAACGTCGTTCGCAGCTGCAGCGTGCCCACCGGAAAAGCTCTCTACATCCCCATACTCAACGGCGAGATCTCGTCGCTAGAACTGGGCGACCCCAAGGCACAAATAGACGACATGCGGGCGATGATGGCGTCGTTTATGGATGGCACGGTTAATCTTGAATTCGACATTGATGGGAAACAGATTCGGAACCTGCAGCAGGACTTCCGTATCCAATCCCCGGCGACCGTCTTCACGATTCCAGACGATAACCTGTTCAACGCGATAGGGGAGGGAAACTTTACAGGCGGAGCGTACTTTCCCGTGGTCGACGATGGAGCGTATGTGATGCTTGCGCCACTGCGCGGGGGCCCACACCAGATTCACTTTCACGGCGAATCTCCGATGTACAACTTCACGCTGGACATTACGTACAACCTTACGGTGGGGAAATGAAGCACGTCGAGCACAGCGGGACCCTGGGCGTGGAGCGTCACGCCCAGGACGGAATCACTCTGATGGCGCCGTCGCTTTGATCGGGGTGAGAAGTTGGAGCGGAAAGGGCAAACGGTAGTGCGAACTCGTTCTCGATGTCGGTGGCCCTTTTTCATTGCGGTACAAGGAAAGTCGCAGAGCAGCAGGGCAACTCTGCGGTACCGCGATTGATCAACGCGCCGCGAGCGCGTCAATCGGGCTCGCGGCCCAAACCAGATAAAAAGGAGAAATACCATGAAACGTATCCTAGTTGTTGCAATTGTCCTGGGCCTGGCAGTGCTGGCAGTACCGAGTGGCATGGCCAACGACAGGAATGGTGACGATTACAGTGCGGTGTACGCTCCGAACGAGAATGTGCTGGGCATGTCGTACGGGGATTGGTCCGCCGCGTGGTGGCAGTATCTACTGCTCTTCACAAACGACGTCAGCCCCTACTTGGATACAACCGGCCAGTATTGCAACGAGGGACAGGGCGGTCCAGTCTTCTTCCTTGTGGGCGGACCAGCCAATCCTACGATCCGCAGCTGCACTATCCCAGCAGGGAAAGCTCTGTTTGCTCCAATCATTAATGTCGAGTGCTCTAGCGTAGAGTCGCCCCCGTTTGAGGGCGACAACGACCAAGAGGCGCGGACGTGTGCTGCCCTATGGAACGATGGCACCGACATAAAGCACCTGGAATTCACCGTTGACCGGAAAAATGTAAAAGAGCTCGGCGACTTTCGGGTGCAGTCACCGTATTACTATTTCAACATGATGCCGGCGACGAACAACTTCCTCGGCGTAGATGGCGCGACCGAAGGCTACTCTGTGTCCGATGGCTACTGGGTGATGGTAAAACCGCTATCGCCGGGTAAGCATGTAATCCACTTTGAAGGCGAGTGGGTGTCCGGCCCGGGAGCGGGTGCGGTTCAAAACGTCACTTACAACCTGACTGTGACCCCGTAGCTTTGTGTCGAGGCGCGTTTCATTTCAACCTTCAAACAGACCGAAGATGCCGCCCGATGGATGTTGGGCGGCTTTTCTTTTGCATCACGCGGAAGGTGGGATCACGATAACTGTCGCAAGCAGCGATTTCACTCAGAACCCCCACGGGGGCATGGTTGTGAGATCACGGTAGGATACCACTCGCGTGGTACCCCCCCGTACATACCCGGACGGGCGCTCATTAGCGCATCCGGTTCTTATCTCGGATGACTGGCGGCGAAGCCATGCGTCGAATGTCGCCAATATTCGACGCACAATTAAGGGTTGAATATTTGCCGCATGCGTCGAATGTCCGCTATAATCTACGCAAGAGGTGCGTAGAATGGCTGGGTATATCCATACCCATGAAGATTGGCCCCGCTTTCGGTGGAACCGCGAACGCTTGTCAGGGCGGCTGGCAAGCGTCCGGCACGAGCAAGGCCGATTGCTAGGGCGCATGGAAACTCTAGGTTTCAAGCTACGTCAGGAAGCCGTGCTACGCACCCTCACGGAGGACGTACTCAAAAGCAGCGAAATCGAGGGAGAAAAGCTGGACGCGGAGCAGGTCCGTTCCTCGATCGCGCGCCGCCTCGGCATGGACATCGGGAGCCTTAAAGCCGTGGATCGGAACGTGGAGGGAGTTGTTGAAATGATGTTGGACGCAACGCGTCACTATGATCAGCCGCTTACTTCAGAACGGTTGTTCGCGTGGCATGCCTCCCTGTTCCCGACAGGACGCAGCGGTATGAGGCGGATTAAGGTCGGAGCCTGGCGAGATGACAGTGGAGATCCAATGCAGCTGGTTTCGGGGCCGATGGGCAAACAGCGTGTTCACTTCGAAGCACCGGCCGCGAAACGACTGGACCCGGAGATGGGGACTTTCCTCGATTGGTTCAATGGAAACACTGCAGACGATTGGGTAGTAAAGGCAGGGCTCGCGCATCTGTGGTTCGTCTCTATCCACCCGTTCGAGGACGGCAACGGTCGGATCGCGCGAGCTATTGCCGATATGGCCCTCGCGCGATCCGAACAAAGCTCGCAACGGTTCTACAGCATGTCGTCCCAGATCAGGCAAGAGCGTGCAGACTACTACGACATTCTTGAGCGGACGCAGAAAGCGACGATGGACATCACGCCCTGGATGGATTGGTTCTTGGGATGCCTGGGGCGTGCCATCGCAGGAGCACAATCTATCCTCGGAAGCGTGCTCTCCAAAGCGCACTTTTGGGAGACCTTCGGGGGCGCTCTGCTGAATGAACGACAGAGGCTTGTTGTTAACCGATTGCTCGATGGCTTCGAGGGGAAGCTCACTACCATGAAATACGGGAAGCTCGCGAAATGTTCGCACGACACGGCATTGCGTGACATTGCCGCACTTGTTGAACGCGGCATCCTAGCGCGAAATCCCGAAGGTGGGCGCAGCACAAGCTATTCGCTCGCCAAGGTCACATGAGAGTCTTGGAGAACCATGGTTCAGGAACTTGAGAAAAGTGAATCAGTCTGCTAGGGCCGTGTGCATTCCGGACGATCTACCACCAGCTTGTTAAGCCACAGCTGAAGCAGGCGGACCTTTCCTTTGGTCCTGACGTCTTCGCTGTGAATAATGCCGCTGCCCGCGGTCATCCACTGCACTTCGCCGGCGTTGAGTGTGCCGCCCTCATCGCGGTCAAAGATCGCGCCGTCGAGAATGAGAGTCACGGTTTCAAAACCTGCATGCGGGTGAGGACCACCAACTGGCCGGTCGCCAATGTCAAGATGATCGTCCATCAACAAGATGAAGGGATCGTTCATCTCGAAGTTTTCGGGAGACACGACAGGCGCAGCTAGATGTCCCGGACCGACGAATCCAGGTGCCGCTGGAGGAACGTTAACCACGCGACTGATACTGCGTTGTTGCGACATGTCTTCTCCTTCTGAAATCAACTCCCTGTTCACTCAAAACGCTTGCTGAACGGGCGCTTGCGCCATTCGAGTGCCGTGTCGCCGACCATGCACTCAACACGGAGGCACCGTGCCCGTAATACTGGGACGCAATTCATGCCTGCGTCGCAGCCTTCGCGCTGAATATACCCTTGAAACTTTCGCGGTACTGCAGGAAAACCAGAATCCACAACACGCAAGCGACCAGCGCAGGCGCGATGGTGCCCGGTGACATCGTCAGGTGAAACGCCAGGATGTTGTAGAGCTCTGCAGCCAGCAGTGTCAGCGCAAGTGGCACGAATCGGCCGAAGAGCAGCAACAGCCCACCAAACACCTGCCCCGCGAAGAAGAACGCGGCAAAGTGCGATGCGACGATGGCGCCAAAAAACTGCAACGCCAGCGGATTCGTGGGCGGCGGCTGGTGGATAAAGTTGAGATATCCGTTCAACCCAAAGACCGTAAACATCAGGCCCAGTAAATAGCGAGCAACAATTGAAGTAGTTTTCATAAGTGTCCTCTCTTAGAAGGTCTGCGCGTGCGTCTGCACGGCTTGAAGGTGGGGTGCGAGAAATGTGTTCCGGTCCTTCCCCTGGTTCAGCGCGCTGGTCCCACCTGCGGTCAGGAAGGTCGCGTCTGTCACGCCAAGAAAACCAAAGACGGACCGCAGATACGGCTCCACGAAATTGAATGAGGCCATCCGCGTCTGCGCGTCGTAGATCCCGCCGGTTGCGATGATGAAGGTCGCCTTCTTGCCGGTGATCAGGCCCTTCGGCCCTTTCTCACTGTAGGAAAAGGTCCTGCCGACACGCGCAATCTGGTCGATCCATAGCTTGAGCACCGAGGGCACGCCAAAGTTATGCATTGGCACTCCGATGACGTACTCATCGGCCTGCTCCAATTCGGCGAGCAGAGAGTCGGAGAGCGAAAGCAATTCCTTCTGCTGCGGTGTGCGCGCTGCTTCCGGCGTGTAGACGGCACCGACCCATTCCGCATTGATTGGCGGCATGGCCGTTGCGTTGAGGTCGCGGTAAATGACCTTTCCATCCGGGTGCGCCGCCCTCCATTGGGTCACGAACGCAGCCGTCAGTTCACGCGAGACTGACCGACCGTAGAGCGGGCTGGAATCGATGTGAAGCAGCGTTGACATTGAGAATTCCTCCTGCACGACATATGATTACTAGACGACACATGTCGATTCAAAGAAAATAAACAACTGTCGCTTTGGTCTATAAACAGGTATGCTTTCATCAATATAGAAATGGCCCAGCTTCTCCAACCCGGGACCGAAACGACCGATCCGCGCATCCTGCGCAGCCGCCGTATGCTCATGGAAGCGCTTGCCAGGTTGTTGATGAAAAAGGAGTTCGAAGACATCTCTGTGCAGGAGGTCGCTGACGAGGCCACGTTGAACCGGGCCACCTTTTACCTGCACTATCCCGACAAGAACGCGCTGCTCCAAGCCATGACCGCATCCCGTTTCCGCGATCTGATCGAGCGCCGCAGCATCACCTTTACCGACTGCAATGGAGCATTGCGCGCCATTGCACTCGGCGTCTGCGACTATCTTGCGGAGAGCACAGGCTGTCCCACTCAGTTGTCGCGGATGGCGCTCGAAGGCTCGATCATTCCTATCGTTGAGGATATGTTCAAGGAAGGACTTGCCCATCATGGGATGGCTCCCGGTGAGGACGCGTCACTACCCGCGACCACCGCTGCCTGGGCCGTTTTTGGAGCCGCGCGCCGCTGGTTTCAGTCTCCGAACCGTGTCCCCGCCGAGGAGATGGCCGCCAGGATTGAAACCATGGTGAGCCCGATTCTTTTCGGCGCCTCACAATAGCAGAGCGGAGGACACCAGTAGCAGGCGGTATCATCGTGTAGGAGAGATGATTTCGGCGTCTTGCCTCTGCCTTGTCGTGACACAGGCCGGGCGATCGCTGTTTCGCCGCATCAGAATCTTCCAATTCTTTGCAGCAGAATCTTCAGACCTCAGGGCGACCCTTTGAGTTCGAGAGTGAGCGAGTGACTGTCTTGCCACACCGCTGGCTCTTGCGAGCTCCTGGAAATCTAAGGGCGCGGCTCGGCGCATTGTTAAAGATAAGGGCTCCGGACTTATCAAACCCATCGAAACCCACCGAAAAAGAACTGATCAGTGACAAGTCCTTTCGTATACCCATTGCGCATCCAATCCTGAGTTTGAGAAGCTTCTCCAGAATATCCGGGCGGTGGCTTGATAGAGGAGGATGAATGGCGCAGGTATGGTTAGTCACCGGCAGCTCTCGTGGTCTGGGTCATGCAATTGTTGAAGCGGGCCTCGCTGCGGGCAATAAAGTGTTGGCGACAGCTCGGGACATTAAGTCGCTGGCTGATCTGTCGGAACGATATGGAGATCAGGTCAAGCTCTTCGCAATGGATGTGACCGACGAAGCAGCAGCAGCAAACGCGGTAATGGCGGCGGTCGATGTATTTGGCTCGCTGGATGTGGTCATTAACAATGCGGGATATGGCAATCTTTCGTCTGTCGAAGACACGCCTCTATCGGAATTCCGGGCACAGATCGAAACGAACCTCTTTGGAACGATTATTGTGACGAAGGCAGCTCTTAGGTGTTTTCGCGAAAAGAAAGCAGGCCAGTTCATTCAGTTTTCATCGGTGGGCGGAAGGATTGGCCCTCCGGGACGTGGGCCTTATTCGGCGGCGAAGTGGGGTGTCGAAGGCTTCTCCGAGGTGCTTTCGCGCGAAGTGGCACCGCTCGGCATCAAGGTCACCATCGTTGAACCCGGTGGCTTTCGCACAGACTTCGCGGGCAGTTCCACCGAACTTAGCGAAGGTCATCCTGAATACGATTCGACGGTTGGAGCTACCGCAAGATTTCAGCGGAACTACAACGGCAAGCAGCCTGGTGACCCCAAAAAGGCAGCTCAGGCGATCGTCCAGTTGACGCAAGAACGGAACCCTCCGTTGCGACTCTTGCTCGGCAGCGATGCGTACGCCGCCGCGGAGAAGAATGATCTTGCGCGATTAGAGGAAGCACGAATTTGGAAGAAACTCAGCGTCTCCACCGATTTTGAGACGAAGTGAAGAAGCAGCAAACATTAAGCAGGAGAATCCGAACCGCGCCAAGGCGTCCGAGAACGCGAGATGGCCTTGGCCTGGTCGGCGGGCGATCTCCCGCTACGAGACTTTTAGTTTTCAGCAACTGATGATTATGTGAGTCTAAGTAGGGAGAGTTTCGTTTCGGGAGCCGCGGATGACAAGTAACACTTCCACCGCCCTTATCACTGGAGGAACGAGCGGAATCGGTCGCGCGACAGCCAAGAAATTGGCGCAGCTCGGTATCCATGTTTTGGTTGTGGGACGTAATGCGGAGCGCGGTGAGGATACGGCACGGTCCCGCTATCTGAGGTAGGTTTTCACCATGTCGATCACCTCATCGGCCGCGAGTGTCTGCTCCGAATTCGGTCTTCGCTTCGGGTCAAGCACATGGTGCCGGATGTGGCCTTCCAAGAGCTCAGTCATCAGGCTGTTGACTGCCCCTCTTGCTGCGCTGATGATCTGCAACACCTCGGAGCAATCGCGTCCCTCGTCGAGGACCCGCTCAAGAGCCTCAAATTGCCCCCGGATGCGTTTGCTCCGCAAAATCAGCTTCTGTTTGTTCTTGATTGTATGACTCATTCGCAAACGAATGATATCATGCCGGAGCTTGCACTATACCTATGGGGGTATGTATCATGAACCATTCTTTGACGCGAGTTCATCATGTGGCAGCGAATGGCCTTCGTCATAACGGTTGTGCTTCTGGGATTTAGTGGAGGCATCATCGCCCTTTTTGTTCGTGGCATACACGCTGAACGGGGCGCGGTAGCAGGTTTCTGTGTTGTTTCTGCGCTGGCTGCCGTGCAGAGCTGGATGGTTGCCTCTGAAATCGCCAAGGCCCGCAGGCTGTCCGGCGATATTCGAAATGCATGTTATCGAGGAGCTCAAGCGAAATTTCGAGCTGTTTCCCTCGTTGGACTGTGTGCAATTGTGGCGGTCCTTCCCATGGCATTGATTGGGGCAAATTCGGGAGCACAAGGCCGATTCGCCACCGTCATGTTAGGTGGGGTGGTGTTTTCCACTATCGCAGCGTTGACCGTGCTGCCTGTCCTCATTGCGCGGATCGCAGAGTGAGATCGGTTTTATTGTTCCGGGTCCGTTCTCGCGGCGCCGCTTCTTGAGGGCACAGTTTTGTGCCAGGTGGCCATGAAGTGATCGAGATGAAACGGTCGAGTCTTACCTGGAATATCGCTTTCGTACCACGGAGGGAATGTCGTCTATGAGTTCTTCGCCCATCATCGAAAAGTCCCCAGCCAACCCTCCGCATCTCAGCGAGACGCGGAATTCCCCAGAACTGAACGAACCTGACCCTGGCGCTGAGCACGAACAACACGGTCAAGGAGTGGAGTGGGCTGAACTCGCCCGCATTGCTTTTGTGGCCTTGGCTGCAGCTGCGGTCTGGTTTCGGCTGTGGGAGCCGTTTCCGCACATCAGCGTAATCGGCATCGCGGCTGCGTTGATCGGCGGATATCCCATTTTCAAGGAAGCTTTCGAGAACATCGTTGAACGAAAGATGACGATGGAACTCTCGATGACCATCGCTCTTCTCTCGGCTTTGGCGATTGGAGAGTTCTTCACCGCTCTGGTCATCACTGGCTTCGTCCTTGCCGCCGAGGTTTTGGAGGGTCTCACAGTTGGTAGAGGCCGGCGGGCTATCCAGAGTCTTCTCGATTTTCTCCCCAGAACCGTCGCAGTCCGCCGCAATGATCAGGTGGTGGAAGTTGCGTCCGACCAGGTTCAAGTTGGTGAAACGGTCATCGTGAAACCGGGCGGGCACATCCCGGTGGATGGCATTGTGCTTGGTCGGCCGCTCGTTCGTGGAACAAGCGGCAATCACCGGCGAAGCCATGCCGGTTGAGAAAGCACCGGGAGATGCGGTCTATGCCGGAACCATTAATCAATCGGGCGCTCTGGAAATCGGCGCCCAGAAACTCGGCCGCGACACGACGTTCGGAAGAATCATTGAAGCCGTCGAACGCGCGGAGAAGTCGCGCGCTCCGATTCAGAAAACCGCGGATCGGCTGGCGGGCTACCTTGTGTATTTTGCCCTGGGGGCGGCGGTTCTGACCTTCATCATTACTCACAATGTCAGGTCAACCATTTCGGTCGTAATCGTTGCTGGGGCGTGCGGCATTGCAGCTGGAACTCCTCTTGCAATCCTCGGGGCCATTGGCCGGGCGGCGCATCAGGGAGCCATCATCAAAGGAGGCCTCTACCTGGAAGCGCTGGCCGCCGTGGACACGGTGCTTTTGGACAAGACCGGCACGCTAACTTTCGGTACGCCGCAGATCCGGGAAGTCGTTTCCGCCAATGGCTTCGGGGAACGGCAGATCATCGCCGCTGCCAGCATTGCGGAGCGCAAATCCGAACATCCTCTTGCCAAGGCAGTTGTGGCGCGGGCAACGGAACTCGCCATTCCACTCGTCGACCCCGATGAATTCTCGTACACGCCCGGAAGAGGAGTCAGGGTGAGTTATGAAGGCGAGGAGATCGTTGTGGGTAGTCTGGCGCTTCTCGTGGAGCACGGTATGACGAGGGGTTTGCCCGGAAGCAGTAACGGTGCGGACGGGGCGTCGGAAGTCTACGTCGCTCGCGCGGGACAAGTTCTTGGGAGCATCCGAATTGCGGATGTTTTGCGGCCGGAAGCCAAGAATGCGATTGCGGCGATGCGACAAATGGGTTTGAAAACTGTTCTGTTGAGCGGAGACACACAAGCTGCAACTTCATCGGTTGGCCACGATCTCGGAGTGGACGAAGCGGTGGGAGGACTCCTGCCGGAGCAGAAAGGCAAAGTGGGTGACTGAGCTGCGTAGCAAAGGGCGCAATGTCGCGATGGTCGGTGACGGAATCAACGACGCTCCGGCCCTGGTGGAAGCCAATGTCGGCATCGCCATGGGATCGGGAACCGATGTAGCTCGGGAAAGCGCGGATGTGATCTTGATCGGAAGCGATCTCTCGAAATTAGTCGAAACTCTGCGACTTGCTCGACGCTGTCGCGGGATCATCATGCAGAATTTTGTAGGCACGCTGGTTGTGGACAGCATCGGAGTCGGAATGGCAGCTCTTGGCTTCCTAAATCCGCTCCTGGCCGCCTTTATTCACGTGACCTCAGAGTTGGCATTCATCCTCAATTCCACGAGATTGTTGCCCCGAAGTTCGGAAGCCGGGCGATGAGATCGAGGATTTGTAGCGAAGTTTGAGCTGGGTATGCACTTTGCTCATGTGATCCAGAGTCGGAAAGTGAGGGCTTGGGTAGTCCTAATCGCCCTCGCGATCATGGTGATCTTGATTGCCGCACTTTTCTTGCAGTCTCGCAGATCGCCAAAACCGTTTGAAATGGACGACCTGTATGGCCTGTTGGACTAATTGGTTTCCGCCGCCAGGGACGGATCAGGCACTGTGAACGAGGATCGAGATTGTCCGCTGAAAACGAAGCGCCTCGTGGTCGGGCAAATTACGATCTGCCGAGGCTGTTGTTGCGGCAATGTCGAGCGTGGTTTGCCCGAAGTTCCGGTGGAATGGCTGAAGAGTGAATGGCGGAAACGGGGACTGCTTGAAGCGAGTCCAGCTGACTATCAGCGGTTGTGTTGGGCCGTGTGATGTGCCGAACGTGGTCGTGATTACAAGCTCGTCGGGCACGGAGTGGTTGGGAAATATCGTTAAGTTCGACCAGTACCGAAGCCTGCTTGAGTGGGCTGTCCGGTGTCGGGATGCAGGCGAGATGTTAGCTCTGCCGCGCGAATTCCATGAATGCAGGATCAGTCCATTTCGCTCGTAGAGATTTGGGAAATGCGTGAGGAACTGTCGAACAGCCTTCCATACAAAGAGGTGCGCGCTGAACGTGCAGAGAGCACCACAACCAACACTGCGGCATCCACACAGATCAAGGCTTCCGTGGATTCGGGCATTGGTGTTGGAGGCGGAAAGCAGTACCTGATGGTGTCAATCTTCAAGAAGAGTCAGAATCGGAACAAGAGAGCAAGCCGTACGGAGGGGATCATTCGGCTGCTCTTGATCATTCTGTGGGCAGTGGTCGTCGTCGTGTTGGGTTTTTACTCGGGTTTTGCCTATCACCACCACTAGTACTGGCGGCCAGTAAACACAAAACACTGGTGAGCTGTACAACCCGGAGAGATCGCTTGGTACGGCCAAACAGAATCAGCCAAGCATCTGCGGTACCAAGAGTCTCGAATTCTCGTAAAGCGTTGGCGTTACAAAGGTGCCCAATACATACCTGGCTAGGTACTCTCTCGTTGCGTTTGTTTGGCGTTTTGGTATAGATTCAGAAAAAGTTTCCATGGGGTAGCCGTCATGCGGTCGATATCGAAGCGGATAGCGTGTCTATGTGTGTTGCTGACCCTCTGGTCGGCAATAGCATTCGCCGCGCATCAACATTCGAACGCTACCGAGTCGGCAACGTGCACCGTCTGTATCGCCGCCCATTCAGCTTCCCCGCAAGCCGCCACAAACTTGTCAAGGGTGATATTCGTTTCTGTCTCCACCTTTCGACCAGAGCCGGTTTCCGCCAAGAAACGCCTGACAGTCTTTGCTCTGTGTGTCCGCCCGCCTCCTGGAGTCTAACGATCAGATTTTAGTCCGATGTCGGCTCGTGTTCCGCGAGCCGTGTTCTTGATCTCTTAGACCAGATTCTTCTGGAGGAATTCATGTTGGCTTCTTACAAGAAGTCGCTTCATGCGGCTTTTATAGTGTTTTTCTGTTTGGCACTGGGCTTTCACGCTTCCGCGCAGTCTGTTGGAAATTCTGGTTCGATCAACGGCACTGTCGTAGATCCTACGGGTGCAGTCGTCGCCAAAGCGACGGTCGAAATCCGCAACCCGGTGAGCGGCTTTGATCGCTCGACTACCACGGACGCTTCTGGGAAGTTCGCCTTCACAAATATTCCTTTCAATCCTTACCACCTGGTGGTGACTGCGGAAGGCTTTGCCGCTACGGTGCAGGACGTGGAGCCTCGGTCGGCTGTGCCGGTCAGCGTTGCCATCAAACTGAAAGTGGCGGGGTCAACCACACAGCGTAACGGTCGAGGCGGAGGGCGGAGACCTGATCGAGAACGATCCAACCTTCCACACGGACGTGGACAAGAATCTGTTCGACAAGCTCCCACTGGAGAGTCAATCGTCGTCACTCAGTAATTTGGTAACGCTCGCCACTCCCGGCATTTCGGCAGACTCGAATGGATTGTTCCACGGCTTGGGTGAGCACGCGGAGAGCCTCGTTTTCGGTTGACGGTCAACCCATCACGGACCAGCAGAGCAAGATTTTTTCCAATCAGATTCCGCTGGACTCGATCCAGTCGATGGAGGTGATCGCGGGGGCGCCCCCTGCGGAATATGGGGACAAGACCAGCGTCGTCATCAATGTGACCACGCGCTCCGGACAGGGTGTGACCACGCCGCACGGCAGCGTCACCGCTTCTTATGGTTCTTTCGGAACTTCCACTGCGGCAGCCGATCTCTCTTACGGCGGCCAGAACTGGGGAAACTTCATCTCGGTCAGCGGTTTGAACAGCGGGCGATTCCTGGATCCACCCGAGTTTGTCGTACTGCACGACAAGGGCAACGAAGAGAATCTGTTCGACCGCGTGGACTACCAGATCACTCCCGGGGATTCAATCCATTTGAACTTCGGCTACACGCGCTCCTGGTTCCAGACGCCGAATACGTTCGATTCCCAGAACGCGACGCCGTGGAATTGTGTCGTAGTCTGCAATGGAGGCCTGGACCCTAACGGCAATGTCGTGGGGCCAGCGGATCAGCGCTCGCAAATCAAAACCTTCAACATCGCCCCATCCTGGACGCGGCTGCTTAGTTCGACCTCTGTGTTTACTCTGGGCGCCTTTGTTCGCCGGGACCAATTCAACTACTACCCCAGCGGCAATCCTTTCGCCGACCTCGGCCCCATCAACCTTCAGCGGGAAAGTATCGGACAGAATCGGAAGCTGACCAACGCTGGCCTGCGGTCGGATCTGTCGTATGTAAAAGGGATTCACAACATAAAGATCGGGGCGGTCTATGAGCAGACGTTCCTGGATGAGCAAGACCGTCTCGGCATCGTCGATCCGACGTTCCTTCCCTCCCTCACAGATGCAAATGGAGCCCCTTGCTACAACACCACAACGCACCAGGCCATCGATTCACCGTGTACCGATTTGTTTCCGTACGATCTCACGCAGCCGGGCGGAGGCAGTCTCTACACCTTCAACGGTCACACCGACGTGAAGGAGTTGTCTTGTACGTGCGCGACAACATCACCAAGGGAAACTGGTCCTTGAACCTGGGCCTGCGCGGCGATTTCTACAATGGCCTTGTCACCCATAAGGAGATTGAGCCTCGCACTCGGAGTCGCCTACAACGTCAAAAAGACGAATACCGTGCTCCGCGTATCCTATGCGCGACTGCTGGAAACTCCCTTTAACGAAAATCTGGTGCTCTCCAGCACCGGGTGCGCAAATGCGGTGTTGAATCCGCTTCTTGGCTGTACGGTGCCAGGGTCTAACGCCGTTCAATCCGGGCTTTCGTAATGAGTTCCACGCCGGCATTCAACAAGCTTTCGGGCGTTATCTCGTCTTCTCGGGCGAGTACATCTGGAAGTACACGCACAACGGCTACGACTTCAGCATTCTGGGCAACACTCCGATCACGTTTCCTGTGGAATGGGAGCGGGCGAAGATTCCCGGATATGCCGGCGCGCGTGAGCGTGCCGAACTACCATGGATTCTCGGCATTGGCAGTCTTCTCCAGCGTGGCAGCGCGGTTCTTTACGCCCCAGATTGGCGGAGCAGGCGCGGTTCCTTCGGTGGCGCTGGCGGGCGGATCGACTCCGTTCCGGATTGATCACGACGAGAAATTCAATCTGACGACTCACTTGCAGTACCAACCGTGGAAACTCGGTCCGTGGTTCGGCTTTAACTGGCGCTATGACAGCGGCCTGGTCGCCGGCCAGACGCCTTGCTATGGTGGCAACTGCGCACAGACCACGGTCGATTCGACTGGCGCGCCAGCCATCGCGCTGACGGACTCGTTCGGAGCTCCCCTGACCGCCGATCAGGAGTTCGAATCTGGGTTGTTCTGCGGATCGCAGCGTGCAACCCCAACTACGCTGATCGGAGTAAGCGGTGCGCCCGGCAGCCCCTCACTGGTTTGTCCCGTCGGGCAGTTCGGGTCGTCGCTTCTGCAGGTGCCGAAGCCGAATACCGAGAACGACGACAAGAACCCACCCCGGATCGCGGGCGCGAAGTCTCTTCGACGTTTCCATCGGACATGACAACATCTTCCGCGGAGACAAGTACAAGGTGAGTCTCCAACTTACGGCGATCAACATAACCAACAAGTACGCTCTCTACAACTTCCTTTCCACGTTCAGCGGAACGCACTACGTAACGCCTCGTGCGCTTACGGCTGAGATCGGATTCCATTTCTAGCAGCAACTCCCCCGTCGATGAGGGCAGTACAGCGAAACCGTACTGCCCTCCTTTGGAATCCTTCATGTGGGAGCGGAGCCCTGTCCGCTGGTATGCACACGCCGCACATCGCTAATAGTGGAAGCGATAGCGAACCTCCACGTAGAGTTCGCGCGGCAGGTTCCAGTGAAATCCGCCGAAGGTGAGGCTGTTGTCGTAGAGGACGCGCTGGTTGGCGACATTGAGAGCAGTGACCGAGGCAGTGAAGCGTTCCCCGAAATCCTTGCCGAGGGAGAGATCGAACGTGGTGTGGCCGGGGAGGTAGTCGCTTTCATAAGGCTGGTTAGGGACGCCAGCTTCTCCGTTGTGGAAGCCGGAGCCGTAGTAGACATTGGTGGAGGCAAAGGAGCGCCAGGGAAGGCTGACGTCTCCGCCTACGTTGAGCGTGTTCCGCTGGTCATGATCGAGCGGACTGAGTCCGGGAGAGAACGTGAAATCGGTGAGGCCACCTGTGATCGTGCCGCTGCCCTCGGCGATCTGGTTGGAGTAGGCGAGGTGAAACTGAACCCGGCGCGCGAAACGGGGAGAGCGCAGCGTGAGTTCCCATCCTCGAATCAGGGCCTGGGAAACGGTAATGGGGAAGAAGATGTTGGACGCTCCAATATTGTTGTGGTCCAGAAAATTGGTGACGTTGGTTTGGAAATTATCGGCGTCCAGGACCCACCCGCGGTACGGGATGGTGACACCGAACTGATGTTCTTCGTCGCGCTCACCGGGTAGAGGCAGGAAGCCGCAGTCGGGCGGTTGACACTGCGAGATGAGCGGACCGGAGACGGTTTCAATCGGTGGCGCCTGATAGTAGTGTCCGTAGAAGGCGCGGAAGGTCCAATGCAAGCGAGGGATGGTGAATGTGGCGCCGAAGCGTGGCTGTATAGCGGACTCGGAAACGGGCGGCGCCAGCGAGGTGGGCGCAAAGTTGCCTTCGGAGAATCGTGTGGGGCGGATACCGGCAGAAAGCGTCAGCCACGAAAAGGGGTTGAACTTGTCGTCGATGTAAAAGGTTTCCAGATTGGCAGTGGGCCTCTCCGTGTCGGTAATGGGTGGGTTTCCGCTGCCGTCGTTGAAGATGGCACCAAAGAGCTGATTATCGCGCTGATAGAAGCCCAGGAATCCAACCTGAAGATCGTTCCTCCTGTAGTTGGCTTGGAAGCTGGCCTGCCCCCCAGCATAGGTGGAACTGCGGTTCTCCGTCGTGGCGACGGGATAGTCGGTGGGGTGACTGGCGTAGTCTCCGCTGTTGTAGTGGTAGAAGGGCGAAACCGTGGTCATGAGATGTGAATTGAAAGTGTGGAGCCATGTGAAGAGGGCACCGGCATCGGCCTCGTGCTGGCCATCGCGAAGGCCAATGCTCTGGTATCCGTTGGGGTCGCTGTTTTCGAAGTCGTTGGGGAAAGGATCGTACGGGATCTGGAAGTAGTCGCGGCGGAGTGAGGTCACCAGGCGAAGCTGGTTGGACGGATCGGCGTTGAAGGTGAAGGATCCGAAGCCGCCGATGCCGTTCACGGCGTCGTGCACCACCTGGGGAACCGGCGGTTGCAGGCCGAGATCACTGCGATTGCCGTTGACGCTCGCGTAGTAGGCGAAGCGTTCGGTATGGCTGCCAAAGTTAAACGCGTCATTGGTCTGGTAGAAATTGCCAGCGCTCAGGACGAGTTCAGCCTGGTTGTTGCTCGCGAAACCGCTGCGGGGCACCACATTAAACACGCCGTAGGTGCGGTCGCCGAACTCGGCGCCATAGCTGCCGCGATTCACCTCGACGTAGTCCATGTCTTTGGGATCGAACTGCGCGCCAAGGTTTTGCGCGATAGCCGTGTTGATGACGGGAATGCCGTCTAGGAGCCATGTGGTCTGGTGGCCACCGCGCATGTGCAGCATGTCGTGAGTGACGTAGGCGCTGGGGACGTAGTCCGTAATCATGGCCAGACTGTTGGTTCGGTCGGCTCCAGGAGTGCGCTGAATGTTTGTGCTGTCCACGAGAGTGATGGGAGTCGCGCTGTCGGTGGGAGCGATCGGGGCCGAGGCCGAGGCCGAGACGGTGACTTTTTCTTTGGCTGAGGCCACCTGCAACTGAAAGTGAACCACTGGTACAGTCCCCGAGATGACCGTGACGTCCTGTACTGTTTGAGCGAAGCCGGGGCTGGCAACACTGATGGAGTAGTCGCCCAGAGGGACGGCGTTGAGCTGAAACTCGCCGTTGGTGTCGGTGTTGACGGTCTTGGCCCAGTCCGACGCCTTTGCCTTCAGCATTACCATGGCACCCTGAACGGGGCGATGCTGCGGATCATGCACTACTCCGCGGATGGCGCCATAGACGTTAGCAAAGGCGGCAATGCTGGCGAGTAACAATGCCGGAATGATGAGGCTAGTCTTGTAATTCATCTCGTCTCCTTAGGGGTCGGGTTTGAGTCATTCGCCGAGGCAGTGCCGATCTTGACCTCTGCCGCGTGTAGCTTGTCGCCGTTCTGATGCGCGTGAATCACGACGCGGCTTCCGATCGCAACGTCTTGTGCGGTGGCGGTCAAACCGCCCTTGATGAAGTGAGTTTCGGCGTCGAAGGCGACGACCTTGATCGATCCGTCGCTGGTCTTTACGGAGAGAGAATGGTCAGTGACCGCGACCACCGTTCCGAGAACGTGCGCCAGGTTGCCGTGAGCAAAGGCCAGCGTGCTCGCAAACAGCGTGAATATCAGAATCAACGTGAGTTTCTTCATCTTGTTTTCTCCGAGTGTGGTTCGCGCGTGGGAGTCTTCGTAGGTGCGGGGCCGCCATTCAGGAATTCGTCTTCTTCTTTTTCTTCTTCCTGCTCGACGATGCTCTTGGGGTTGTAACGCTCCATATCCCTGATTTCGTCCGGGGCGAGATGAGGCAAGTGCCGGATGAAGAGCACGGGCTTCCAGATGTCCATGTCATTGTCGGGATCTCCCCAGGCAGGCATACCAGTCCAGCGCACACCGCTGTGAATGATGTAGTAGAGTTCGCCGTCGCTCAGTCTCTGCGTGGCGTCAAGCCGCATGTCGGGGGCGCGGGGGAAAAGATTGCGCCCCACTTCGGTGGCACCACTGCCATCGTTGCCATGGCAGGAGGCACAGTGGTCGGCAAAATGGCGGGCTGATTCCTGCAGAAGTTCCGGAGAGCTGGTGAACGGGTTCTTCCGGTTACGGGCACCCCGTGGGATCGACCACGAACGCAGGCGGCCGGCAATGGCGGCTTCCGACTTGCTTGGGGTTTCGCGCGCTCCGGGGTAGTTCCCGAGCAAGCTGGAAACGTAGATGAGGGTCCCGGCTAATAGAAGGGCCCCTAGGCCAATTTTCAGTTCACGAGACATTGGCATCCACCCGCCGAAAGGCCTCCGCGACAAATGACTCGCACGCCAAATGACGAAGCGGGCCTGAAGGATTTGTCCTCGGGACCGACACATGCACGTATGCAATGCGTTGCCGGAAAAGTCCAGTTATTCGTTGAGCAAACGAAATGTGGTCAAGCTGGAGAGAGCTTCAGCGGGCAGGAGGAGCGCGAGTGGACTGGAATTCGGCTGAGACGGTGGCCGCGGAGTCTGGTTGGGTTCCGGCCAGGCGCGCGTTGATAGGTTGCAAGAAGAAGGCTGCGAGGCGCGGCTGCGGACAGGCCCATTGGGCGGTGGTCACGGCGCGGCAGCAATCGTGGGTGCAGCCGCTGGGGGCCCCGATCACAGGCTGGCTGGATTCCGGTATCGCTGACTCGTGGCAGTGATGTCCAGCTTTTCGGACGCAGCAGGCGTGCAGCGGTTGCGCGGAGAATGCCGATGCCACTGGCGCGAATGCGCTTATCAGCAGCAACCCCAGCAATATCCTGGCAGTCAGGCGTTGCATCTTTCTCTGTGAGTCGAACCCCAGCGACCGGTGGCTCGAAGCATAGTCGAAGAGACACCCGTCCCGCAAGCGGGCGGCAAAACCGGTAGCGTCTTAATCCGCCCCGCATCGCTCCGTGCAAACCTGTTTGACGTTGCGCTGGGCGACGACAACCAGTTCAAAACCGCCAGTACAAGTGGAGTCTTACGCTAACCGCTGTCAACGTGACCAAATAGGGCGGGACGAAAAAACCAACCACATGAGCGTCCCCCTATAGTCAACACTGGTTTTGTTCCACTAAGTGAGCCTTGAGCTTCCGACCCTTCGGTATTCTCAAGGTGAGGCTCTTGCCTTTGAGTACAAACTCGACATCTTTGTCCTTTGCAGAAAACAGATCATCGATCTCGTCAAGGACAGGAGTTTCGTACTCAGCGCAATATGTCTGGGCGGAAGTACGAACTGCAAAATAAAGCAGGTAATAGTGGACTTGGGGATAGCGGCTCACAAAATATCGGTTTTCCAAGACTTTTCGTACACTGAGGATCTTTCCGATCTGCTGACCTTTACTTGACGAACTGGGCGAAGGCGCCGAATCCTGCGCGTAACTGGTCAGGAGAACAATGGTTGCTAGCAGGACCAGAAGTAGAACTCTGCGTCGCTGGTCCCTCTGTGCCATGCTCGACCCTCTCACGGCTTGCCGTGCTAGATCTGATTCCGATGTTGTTCCAAGACAAGATGCACTAATTGAGTGCGCGTCCGTGCTCTTCATCTTGAGAATGCTCAGAACTCCAGCCGCGCCTGAAAGGCGATCATGCGTGGACTGCTATCGCCACCCAACCCGACGCCCAGCAAGCCGGTCGGCGGAGAAGTTGTGTAGGTAAGCGCTCCGAAGCCCGTCTGCGTGGAAGGATTTCCTGGAATGCCTGCCTGCACCATGCTGGGGAGGCCGAAATTCGGATGGTTGAAGACATTAAAAAACTGACCCTCAAACCGCAGCTTCACATGCTCGGTCAAGGCAAACCATTTTGTCAGGTAGAAGTCACTCCAGAGGAAATCGGGACCGCGCAGGGAATTGCGGCCGAGATTTCCGAACCGGCAATTCTGCGGGCTGTCGCCGCCATAGCAGATGCCGCGGGTACGTTTTGGCCATTAATAATCTGCTCGCTCGGATCAACGGCGAGACGAACGCATCCGGATTGAGCCACTGGATCGTGCCCCGCTTGCGTTACACTGGGAATGGGCATGGCGTCATACAGCGGATACGCTCCGGGACAAGACTTGCGAACTGCGGCCCGCTGCCCTGCACAATTCCCTCTTCCTGCCCAGTGCTTGGATTGATCGCTGAATAGGGCGTGCTCAACACCGAGAACGGAACTCCGCTGTGCCAAAACGCTGTTCCAGAAATCTGCCAGCCGTTGAGCGCGTAGCCCAGAGAATGACTGCGCACTCTAACCGGCAACTGATACACATACTGCGCATTGAGATTGTGCCGGATGTCATAGTCGCAAGGACCATAATCGCGGGCCAGATCTCCCGGCAGAGGCGAAAGAATCCCTCCCGCAGAGAACGGAAGGAATCCTCCGTTCGAGACCGTATCCATGCAACGGCTCCAGGTGTAGTTGACCTGTCCTTGCAAGCCATGGCCGAGCCGCTTCATCGCCGTCAGTTGAAGCGCGTTGTAGTGGCTGTTCGCACCGGTGGAAACTGTGTCACTCGCGGCGAATCGTGCATCGGTAGGCTGCATATAGGGGAATGGTGCAAAACAGCCCTGACACACGGTTTGGTAGCCGTTGACTTGTGTTGAGTACGGTCTGGTTCACAGCGCGCGTGCCGACGTATTGCGCGTGCAAGCTTGCCGTCGTTCCGAATTGATGTTCAATCCCAGGCTCCACTCCATGAAGTATGGCGCGTGGAGTTTGCCATCGGGGACGGCTGTGATCGCAACTGGCGGAAGAGAAGGCTGGCCCTGGGGAAATCCCGAAGTAAAAGTCTGATTCGCGGCAACGATTGCGCCGACTGCGCTGTTGGGCGCTTCCGGCGCTATGGCTGCGCCGCCCACGCTACCCAGCACTCCTCCCTGAAACATCTTGTCGTACGGCGGATTCGTGCCGATCAGGTCGGCCACCGTGCCCGGCAAGATGTCGCTGAAAATTCCGAAGCCGGTGCGGAGCACTGATTTCGGCTCGAACTGCCACGCAATTGCGGTTCTCGGCTGCAAAATAGCCAGCGGCGTGGACGAGAACAGATTGCCGAGATGAGTTTGAATAACGGCGTTCAGCGGTTGATTGATCATGCGAGAATGGAACTGAAGGAGCCGCGAAGACGAGCGACTTGATCATGAGGATTCAGGGGATTGGAGTTGAAGGTGTCGCGCACACCGAACGTCCAGGTCAAGGTGCGAGTCACTTTCCAGGTATCTTGCGCGTAGACATCGAGATTGAGAAAGTTGAAGGGCTCGTTTAAGTTCGAAGGGAACGTCTCCGACGCGGTGTTTGCCACTCCATCGATAAATTGCTGCAAGTTCGCGTAGGTCACGGTGGGAACGGTACCTTCCCCGAAGTCGTAGTCATTCAGGCGGAAGATGCGGATATTCGTTCCAAACCGCAGTTCGTGAGCGCCCCGGCTCCAGGCGAGGTTGTCATTGATGAAGAACCGGGAGGCGCGCCTGCCTTGAACCCAAGTGTTGTCCAGCCCTCCGATGGGCGTGAAGGCGTTCGCGCCGCTACCCTGCAATACGATCGGAAAAGCCGAAAGGGTCTTCTGAAGGTTGCTTGGCCCAAACAAGCTTTCGTACCAGGAGAACGCCGGATTGAAGTAGTTCACCAGGTTCTGCGAGAAGACGTGCGTGTGTCCTGCGGCGAACGAATAAAGAGGCTGCGGCGAAAGCGCATTGAACACCGGGTTGATGGGGTCCGTGTACGCGGCTTGCAGCCCGGTGTCCGACTGAAAACGAAACCATGCCGTATCTTTCTGGTTGACGTTGTAGTCGAAACGGACGGTCTGGACCTGCTCGTGGTCGTCGCTGGAGTGCGAGACGCTCTGCCGGTTGGCGCAACCATCCCCGGCGGCGCCAAGCGGGCAGCCAAGTATCGCCGTGGGTGTGCCGTTGGCATTTCCATAGAGCTTGAACATCTGTTGATAGAACAAACAATTCTCATTCGGATCGTTGGATCCGCAGCCGGCTGTTTGCCCCCCAGAAAGTTGCTGCAAGACGTATGCTTGGAACGCCGTACTGGGAACGATCGTCGGCGTGACGATAGGCAGTGCTATCCGCACCCATTCACTATCAAAGAAGAAGAACAGTTTGTCGTGCGCGATCGGCCCACCGACACTGCCTCCAAAATGGTTCACCGTCGCTCCCGGCTTGTGGTTTCCCGGCGTCGCATTAGTAAAGTAGTCCGCTGCATTCAGCAGCGAACCATTCCACAGTTCATAGAGATTTCCGTGAAACTGATTCGCGCCGGACTTGGTGACGTAGTTGACCTGGGATGCTCCATACCGTCCCTGATCCACGGAATAGGAAAGAGTGTTGACAGTCACTTCTGAGATCGAATTCAATCCGAGGACAAGGTTGGTGGAGAGGCCGCTATTGAGATTCGTGAGCGGGTCATTCGTTTCTAGCCCGTCGACGATGTAGCCGTTGGAGAGGGCGGGCAGCCCGTTGAACTCCACGTTGCCATAGCCGTTTGTGCCGCCAACGAAATCGTTGCCGCTGCCGGCCGTGTTGATGAGTGCTCCGGGCGAAAACTGCAGCGGGTAGGTTAGGTCACCGCCTGGATTCGGAAGGTCTTCGAGCGCCGAAGTATTCAGAGTTGTGGATGTGTTCGCGTTCTCCGGGTTGATGAGTGGAGCCTCGCTATTTACCTCAACCGTCTCATTTGATCGGGCCACTCTAAGCGTGAAATCCACTGTTTGCTTTTGGCCTAGGCCCGAAATGACGTTGTCATTTTGCTGCGGCTCGAAGCCCTGCGCTTCCGCTTTGACTGAGTAGGTCCCAGGCTTTAACTGTGGGAAGTTGAACCGGCCTGCGTCATCGGTCTTGGCGCTACGCCTCAGTCCAGTCTCAAGGTTGGCGATCGTCACTGTGGCGCCCGGCACGACGGCGTTGGTTGTATCCCGAACTTGGCCAACGATGGCGCTCGTGGTTTCGCCTTGTGCCAATGCCTCCGCCGGAAGAAGACATGCCACGGTCAACACGAAAAAAGCAATGTGAACTGCCCGCGCCATGAATGTCCCCACTCACTTGCCCCAAACCGGCAATGTTCCCCACTTTTGTCTATTAACCAGCGATTATTCTACATAGTTAACCATAGTTAATCACAATAGGCAACAACAGAGGGGGTGAGCGACGTTGGCAACTGTGTCCCAGCGACTTCTCGTTGGCCGACCGCTCACCAAGTGACCAGCCCATCCGGGCGTGAGTGTTGTGGCGACCTTTCGCCAACAATTCGGTCATCGCTGCGGGGTTGAATTATATTCAGCTCATGCGCGACAACGATCTCACCGGACTCGATCGTCCTGTCGGGTCTAAGACGCCAGTATTCACTGCGATCGGAATTTTCTTGTTCTTTGGGGCCGTCATGGCGAGTCTCGCCGCCACTACTTTGCTTTGGCGAGGCACGGCTCTTGATCGTCTCTGGGCTCTCAATCCGAATGCATACAAGCAGCTCGCGCCTCTGGGCGATATTGTCGGGACTGTCTTCCTGTTGCTCAGCGCGGCCCTCATCACGGCAGGAATCGGTTGGTTCCGACGCCGTCTTTGGGGCTGGAGACTAGCGATCGCAATCATCTCGACACAGGTTCTAGGCGATGTCGTTAACTGCGTCAGAGGCGACTTGCTGCGTGGCGGAATTGGCGTCATCATCGCCGGCGCACTGTTGCTGTTTCTTTTGCGGCCAAGAGTCCGAGCCGCATTTACCTAGAATCTCTTCCGGAGGAACTCAAAAAGGCTATAACCGATAAGCGCGGCGATCGTGGCAATTTCAAAATTAGCAGTGGTGAAAACGTCTCCGATTGCCCACGCTACGCCCCTCTTTTGCCCCATGCCTGAGCGCTCAAATTCTCCCATTAGTAGATTGGAATAAAACAGGAAGATGATAAAAACTACTTCAATCACCGCTCTCCAGACATTTTTCTTCATGGCAAAACCATCCCCTTGGTCGCTTCGTTCATTAGTCCCGACAGGCTCTTCTGGGTAACGTGGCTGAACAAACTGCACTCGGGTTTCCGTTCCAGTCGCGAGAATACTAGCCATAGCGATGCCTACCAATAGAAATACAAATTTCGTCGGACTTCCCGCTGGGTGACACCTCTGCCGGGAGGCTGCAAAAGAACGCTTTCCCTTCGGAACGACGAAACGGAGGAAACTGAATGAAAACTGAATGAAGAACTTGCCTTTGTGGCCTTTCTTGGCATTCCAGACTATCGTGGAATCAATAAGTTCCGAGGAATCAATTGGCTACTGGGGAACAAATCCACCCCCCGCAACCAACCTCAAGCTCCCCCGAGAATTCCCGAAAAGCCTTGGTTTTATTGCGGTTCTGAGCAGTGCAATCGGCAAATTAGTCTCCTAGCCTTCGGTATCCCGTAGATAATCGGCGAGGGCAATGAAGTGTTTCTTGCTCACGACTTGTTCTCCTGGCATCCGATTTGTGCTAAGCACCGACAAGCACATGTGACGCGGAGAATTTCACCTGCGATTTGAATGCCAGACAGAGTTACAAGCGAAACTTCACTGGCGAGAAAACGTAATTGCGGCCAATCGGACGCGGATTAGCAGCGGATTCGCAGGGGATTTGTAGAGTTTGAGGTGATGCGAGGTGTGTCGTGATTGGTGTCAGAGCGGGCGAGACTTGTTTGCCGAGGATATTTTTCCCGCTAGGTTTAAGCTTCCGTCAAGGGGGGTGGGGTGATAAATGGGCCCCGTGACCCGGACGAAGGATTTCAAAATCCGAATCTATACAGGCGATATACAGGTCTGCGACGACTTGACATTCGGGAATATGATGGGAGACAACCGGAATGCGGGATGTCCGAGCCTTCTTTTCGAGCGCGCACCAAAGGAAGCTCGTGAGGGGATTCCAGCTCTGGTACACGCGAGGGGGAGAAAATGGCGGTGTCTCGTTGTGTCCGATTCCATCCTGCTGCTTCGTTGTCCCTACTGTACCGCTGGTCTGGAATTTAGAACGCTGGTCTCCTACCAGGACGGACGCTTCGCCTGTGAACAGTGCGGCCACACAGTTCGGCCCGGAGAATCCGATTATCAGTGCTCGTGCCGCGAATGTCTGAAGTGGAGAAAGGTGCAAGCGTTAGCGCCAAAGTCTGGTTTGTGAGGTGACGATTCCGATAAATTCCCTTCGTGGTGCCATGAACCCTGGGCATCGAATGGGCAATATGTTCCTTCGTGGCGTCGTCTCGATTGCCAGCGCTGGTTTCGATCCAACTGTGGAGTTTCTATGCGCCAGTTGAGCCAAGGGCCCTATCCAGCCGGCATACCTCCCTGCACCGAGCCATGCTTGAACTTCTCTACTCAACAGGATGTCGGATCGGAGAACTGGTCAGCATACGGGTCGAGGGCATAGATTTCGCGAAACGAGCTATTGTCGTTGATAGCAAAGGTCGCGAGCGGATCGTCTTCTTTGGCAGGAGTGCGTTTCGATTGCTTCGCAAGTACCTTGACGCACGAAAGACGGGATACCTGTTCGTCAGCCGTCTGCCGCAACAGAAGGGCTGTGTATCCTGGTGTGGCAGGGGATGGATGGGATATTGGAACGATTACTCGGAGGGTCGCGACCAAGTCAGGAGACCGCGGTTTACCTCGGGGCGTCGATATCGCGCAGCCAGGCTCGGGCAAATCTGGACAAACTCGCTTCCCGCTCCAGGTTGGTTCGCCCTCCGAAGCCTAGTCCGCTTACGACTACCGTGGTTGCGAGAATCGTCCACGAGGCAGCACAGAAAATGCGCTTGGGCAAAGTCACCTGCCACATGCTACGCCATTCTTTCGCAACCCACATGCTTGACCGGGGGGCCGACATCCGGCACATTCAGGAATTGCTAGGACACGCGTCCCTATCCACAACGCAAATCTATACCCATGTGGCGCGACGAAACTGGCCGTTACGCATCGCCGCTTTCATCCTAGGAGATGATTCCTTGTCCAAGACACGAGCAACGAGAAAAACTGCGAAGATCGACACGGCTCTGCTGGCACCGAGCAAAGCTCCGCCGATCGACGAAATGTTTCTCCAGCCTTGGTTCATTCCGAACCATATCTACCGTGCCATGCGTAGCCTTCTGCCCAATGCTCATCTTTTCAAGATGCGCTACTACTTTGAGGATTATGGCTGCGTCAGATGCGGGAAAAGTGACGTGCTGTATGGAAGCAACGGAATGTGCAAGCGTTGCAGCGCACTAGTTTGGGGGCGCGTTTCGCTGGCCGTCCGCAGGCGGCTGAGGCAAGCAGGCATTGATCCTCGACGCCGCACCCTTTCGGTGTTCACGAAGCGCATGGCTGACGCACAGGAAACAGCGCACGCAATCCTGTTTCCACGCAAGAGAGGAATGCGACTGGAATGAGAGGTGTGTCTAGCTGCCCGGCACGACTGCCGAAATCTCGGCAAAGCTTTCTTCCTAATATCCGGTCAGGACTCACGATCCTTTGTTTTCCAGCAGACTACGGGGTGTGACAATCTTGGAATCCTGCGTGCCAGTCTCCTTTGCTCTGGGAGACTATGCTGACTGACACAATCTTGACCATTCGCTGCCCGTATTGCATGGCGGGAATCGACTTCAGGCCGATGATCGCCCACAGAGATGGGCGTTTCGTTTGTCGCGATTGTGCCCACACTGTACGTCCTGGCGTCCTGGACTACAGGTGCAACTGTCGCAAGTGCTTGAGGGTGCGGGGTAGAATGTCAAAGACAAACGCTCCTGCCTTCTGAAGTCAGGTCGCTTGGTGCAGGCCCCCAAGCAGTTTGGGAGCAAGCCGAGGTAGTGGCTTTGGCCTCCCTTCCTCGCAAAAAACGGGGTCAGATCCCAGGGCGGAAACATTACTGCCTTGTCGGACGGAATCCCGCCTCTTGCTTCATTCCTTTGAGGGAGTCAGCTTGAAGACCGTCCCCACGCTACCGGCTCCTCCTACTCCGGTAGTGCCGTAGAGAGTGCCATTAACCAATATTACGCGTCCATATGGCTGCGCTCCATCCGTGGTCGGGTCGAGGCTGTGCAGAACAACTAACTTACCCCTCGCATCTAGTTTGAAAATCGTTCCCCCATCGGAAGTACCGCCCCACTGAGCCGTGCCATAAAAATTACCTTTCCGGTCGCGAACCAAACCTCCTTCAGGACTTTCCCCGTCGTGCCCAACAAAGCTGTGCAGTATAGTCTCCATACCGGTCGTGTCCAGCCTGAATACGGTTCCCTCCCCAGAATCGCCGCCGCCATAAGTGGTCCCACAAAGACTCCCATTACCGTCCCAAGTCAAACCTGCTGTGGGAAATTCCCCGTCGGTACAGCAGGTGAAACTGTGGAGAATGGTCTCGTGGCCTGTGGAATCCAGCTTGAAAACCGTCCCAAGCCCGGAGGCACCACCCCATTCGGTGGTTCCATACAAATTGTTCCCCGAGTCGCCAACCAAACCGGAGAACGGACGATCCCCATCCGTTGGATAACCCGCAAAGCTATGTAGCACAGTCTCGGTGCCTCTGGTGTCGATCTTGAACGCCGTTCCGTAACCGTAACTACCGCCCCCGGTGGTGGTGCCGTACAGATTCCCTTGGGCATCTCGGATCAAACTCCTTACCGGGCCTGCCCCGTCCGATCCACCAGTAAAGCTGTAAAGTACCGTCTCCTTACCGTTCCGATCGACCTTGAATACCGTTCCATAGCCAGAATCGCCACCCTCTTCTGTAGTCCCATACAAACGGCCCGCCTCGTCTCGAACCAATCCTCCCTCACTGGGCCAACCGCCGTCCACGCCGCCGGTGAAGCGGTACAGCACCGTCTCTTTGCCATTTGCCCCTACCTTGAACACAGCCCCGCACCCTGCATTACACCCATGCTTGCCGCCCCCGGCGGTAGTGCCATACAGGTTCCCTTTCTTGTCGTGAACGAGGAATCCATCCTGGGGAAAGGCTCCATCCGGTATGTTGGTGAAAGCATGCAGTACCGTCAGCTTCCATTTTTCTCCTGGCTCAGTCGCGGACAGCAAGAAGATGCCTAAGCTAAATATGTACATTACAGTTAGCAGAACTGGGAACGCGAGCTTCGGGCTCGGCTTAGGCAAGCCGATCCTTGAAAACCCGTTCCAACGGCGAGCTTGGTTCGCCATGATCGCCCTCCCTAAGCGCCAACTATCCTACCCCTCTGGCGCGAGATGGAAAAGAGACTTTCGGCCCACTCCGAGGGACCTCGGACCCGATTGACACCCGGCTCGGACAGGACGACAATGATCCACGCCCGCCTCGAAGGAGGAATCATGCAACGTCCCCGGACACCCTCCAAGCTTTCCGATTCCCTGCATCAACGGCTCAACTCGTATGCGCTCGCGGCGAGTGTGGCGGGAGTTGGCGTACTGGCTTTGGTACAGCCTGCTGAGGGCAGGATTGTCTACACAAAAACGTATTGCCTGTTTGGCGCGGGTCAAGGGCATAGCTGCGAAATTGATCTGCTTAACAATGGCGTCAGCGAATTCGGGGTGCACTTTACCTACCGACAAAACGGGGAACAACTTGTTGGGGCATATATGTACCAGCGCATTGGAAGGGCCGATAGAATAGAGGTGGCCGAAAACTCGCATTCACATTGCGGTAGGAGTTCGGCCTACGCTCTACAGAAGGGTGCGCTCATCAACAGCGGACATCTTTGTGGCTCTGTTGGGCCTTTTCTCATGCTCCTACATGAAACCACGTCTAAGGGCCGCTCCTACAACGCTGGCCAATGGAAGGACGTAACCAATCGCTATTTGGGCTTCCGGTTTGTAATCAACAGGGGATGGCACTACGGTTGGGCGCGTCTGAACGTGAAAGTGGACAAGAGCGGAAATATTGAAGGCGCCTTGACCGGATACGCCTACGAGACCATCCCCAACAAACCCATCATCGCAGGCAAGACGCACGGGAAAGATGTCACCACTCTTAATGGCGCCACGCTCGGTCACCTGGCGCGAGGCGCATCCGGTCTCTCGGCTTGGCGCAGAACAAACTCGGTCGCGGCTACGCACTAGCGGTTTCTTGATTGGCAGGGTCGGACTTCGCTCGCCCGAGGTTTGGGCTTCCGTCAAGGGGGGTAGAGTTCGGGCGGTTCTTGATAGGTTGCCGCTTCAACACATGGAGGTGAAGACTTGCGATCTTTCCTGTCCCTCTTGCTGCTGGCAATCAGCAGTTCCGCTCAGACCATGCCCATTCAGCACGTCATAATTATCATCAAGGAAAACCGTTCCTTCGACCACATGTTCGGAACTTTCCCCGGCGCCAATGGAGCCACCACGGGAATGGCCGGTTCCAAGAAAATCGCTTTGGGTCACGCCAAGCTGGTGCAAGGGGAACTCCCTCACGGCTGGTCCGATTCTGTGGAAGGCATCGACCGTGGAAAAATGGATGGCTTCTACCGCTACGCGCCACATTACGCGGCCTACGTGCAATTTCACCGGAAAGACATTCCGAACTACTGGCTATATGCGCAGAATTTCGTTTTGGCCGACAATTTCTTCTCCTCGATGTATGGCGGCAGCTTTCCCAATCATTTGTATTTTGCGGCGGCAGATTCAGACGACATTAGCGACAATCCCTCAGGGGATACGCACAAACCTGCACGCTGGGGCTGCGATTCGACCCCAGGAACTACCGCTCCAACCAGAGACCCATCCACTGGGCGGTACGGGCACATATTTCCCTGTGTTGATATTCCGACTCTGCCCGATGAACTGAACGCCGCCGGGCGGACCTGGCGCTACTACTCGGCTACCTCGACCCAGTACGGTTACATCTGGTCAGTGCTGGATGCCATCAACCACATTCGCAATGGCGATCAGTGGGATACCAATGTTTTGCCGGTGAACAATTTCGCAGACGATGTGCAAACCCAACTGGCGGATGTGACCTGGATCACTCCGCCGGGCGACGATTCCGATCATCCGGGTCCAAAGCTCAATCTGTGCGTGGGGGAGGGCTGGTCGGTGCAGATCATTAACGCCATCATGAACTCGCCGTTTTGGAATTCCACTGCGATTTTCCTGGTGTGGGATGATTTTGGCGGATCCTATGATCATGTTCCGCCGCCCACGGTGGATTATTTCGGGGTGGGACTCCGGGTTCCTTTGCTGGTGATCTCTCCGTATGCGAAAGCGGGAACGGTGCAGCACGGACTCACTGAGGTTACCTCGCTGCTGAGATTCTCGGAGAAAGTGTTTGACTTGCCGCCTATCACCCAGCGCGACAAGAAGACCAATAACCTGATGGACATGTTTAACTTCAACCAGCAGCCGCTGGCGCCGCTGATTCTCACCCCGCGAAAATGTCCAAAAGTGCAGGAGTTGCGAGTTAGACCGATGCCTGGTGATGACAGGCTGGATGATGACGGGGATTAAATACTCTCGTCTCGCAACCCGAGTGGCCTGACCACATTTTCCATTTTTCCACAGGAACAGGCCCCCTTTTCCGCAATTCCATGAGGAATTATCTATATATAGAGGGAGAGAATATAAATACCTTGTCACTCGATGGAAAAGCGGAAGAGCTTGGCCCAATCGCGTGGAAATTCGGAAATTGGCCAGGGGTTTCGGGATCTAACCCCGTTTCTTGCGAGGGTGGAAGAAAAATAGAAACCCGCCACCCATGCTACGGTCTTTCCGCCTTTTGAGGAAGACTATGGCGGGTCTCGTTGGGTTGTCGGCCAACATCATACGCTCTGATCCGATTTTGGCAAGCACGCGGCGCTCAAAATGTTTGGCTACGCCGCCTTCCTTTCCCCGGTTCCACCTCGCCCACCTCGCCCCTGAGACATCGGCTGACTCGTGGGGTAACACATGCTTTCGCAATCGGAGTACAATCGCCCGAAAGCTGTGCCACGTCCGATATTTGAAGGGGAGATGTAACGGGCCGGACTAACTAGGTTCGGCCCCGCTATTTCCCGCGTCCGAGGTTCGGGCTTCTCGCTCGGGCGGATTCGATGCGGCTGTCCGCGACGGAGACCGAAGGAAACTCCTCCTCGCAAGAAACGGGGTTAGGACCCAGCTCGGGAGCCTCGGCACTGCAACTCCTTGCACATTGACAAACCCAAAACTGGCAGAGAGAATTGGCAGCACGTTTCAAGTGCGCTGTCCTCGCGGCTTGAACGAGGAGGGAATATGTCCCCTCGGGAGTTTTCTCGGCCCACCACTTTCTTTGTCACTTTATTCCTGGCGTGCTTGCTGCTCTCTGGAATAGCCAGCGCCTCGCCTTCCATAACCTTCTCCAAGAAATCTGGACCGCCGACGAGCAAGATTCTGGTCTCGGGGCGCGGATTCAAGCCCAACGTCGGGGTGGATATCTACTTCGGCACGAAGGATGAGGCGCTGATCGTCACCAACGGCAAAGGGGAGTTTGACAACGCAAAGATCCACGCGCCGCGCAGTGCGCGTCCCGGCGAACATTGGGTGACGGCGTTGGAGCGGAATAACGACAAGGGCGCTCAGGAGCCATTTCTAGTCGAAACCAACTGGAGCCAGTTCCGCTTCGACCCTGAACGCGACGGGGCGAATCCGTACGAGAACGTGCTCAATCCGCGCACCGTAGGCAAGCTGAAGGTCAGATGGACTTATGACACCGGACGCCAGTACGTATGGGGCTCCGCCGTGGTGGTTGACGGAATCGTCTACATCTCCTCCTGGTATGGCGTCTACGCGTTGAAAGCTAGGACCGGGTCTCTTCTCTGGAAGTTCGCGCCTTCCAATGGTGATACCTTGGATTCCGACCCAGCAGTGGTAAATGGAATTCTCTTCGTCGGTGCGGACTACAGCGGACTGTACGCGCTCAACGCTCAGACCGGTGCTCTGCTGTGGAACTACACTTCTACAAATGATTGGGTCACAACACCCGTAGCGGCGGATGGGCTGGTCTATTTCGGTGATAGAGAAGGCTACTACTACGCGCTGAATGCCAACAGCGGCGCGCTGGTGTGGAAGTCCAGGATGGGAAGCGGCAATATCACGTCCTCGGGTGCCATCGCTAATGGCGTGGTGTATGTCCCAGGGGGCGACGGGAACTTGTATGCACTGAATGCCAAGACGGGCGTCCAGATTTGGGAGTTCACGAACGGCTACATGGACCAATCATCCCCCGCGGTCGCGGATGGCGTGGTGTACGCAAGTTCCTGGTACGAGCAAAACCTATACGCGTTGAACGCCAGCACCGGCGATACCCTATGGAGCTATCACACCCAAGACTGGATCTGGCAATCACCAGCAGTTGGCAACGGCGCTGTTTACATCAGCTCACGGTACGGCAAGTTCTACGCTCTAAACGCCAACAACGGCGAACTGCTCTGGAGCTTTACCGCCTCAGTCTATGAGTTGTCCGATGCAACCGTTGCGAACGGCGTCGTGTACGTCGGCTCGGCGTATCCAAACAACCTGTACGTGCTGAATGCGACTACTGGCAAGTTGCTGTTGGACTACGCCACAGGAGGGTGGGTGCAGGACCCGACGGTTGTGAACGGCGTGGTTTACATGACTTCCTATAACGACGGCAAGATCTATGCGCTTGCCCCGGCCGCCGAGGCAGATGCCAAGGACCCACATCGGCCAGCATCAAAACGCCCTAGCCTGAAGACGCTTCACCCCGACTTCAACCTCAAAGTGTCCACGCGGTGACGACACCCTGGGCGGAACTGTGGTACTTCCCTAAGCCGCCTTCTTCTGCCTCGCCCACCTCGCCCTCTGAGTCGCCGCAATCTTCCGCCTTGCAACCAAAGACAGAGTGCGTTTTGGTTCAGTGTTAGATTTGCCTCGCTTTGCGGCCCACCAAGCTTTCTTGGCTTGGCTGATTTTCCTCCGACCCTCGGCGGTCATCTTCCAACCACTGCGGACAAGCTTCGGGCGCACACCATTCCGATTATCGAGTCCTCGGAGCGCGGCAATGGCCCGGTCTAGACGAGCGAGTTCCTGCTGGGTCTGCTTACGTTGGACTTCTAACTGGCTCACTATTGCTGAAAGATTCGTTTCTTGCGAGGAGAAAGAGCAGGCCTCCCGCAGCCCGGTCCTTGTTGAAACTGTCGCGCAAGTCGGAGACCACGGTGGCGATTCGGTACGCGGTTTCGCGTTGGGACGCGCTGACACGCTATATAGAAGATGGACACATCGAGATCGACAACAATGCCGCCGAACGCTCTTTGCGCGGCGTAGCCCTGGGCCGCAAGAACTACTTGTTTGCGGGATCGGATGCAGGTGGCGAACGGGCAGCGGCCCTCTACAGCCTGATCGGTTCCGCGAAGCTGAACCGCCTCGATCCCGAAGCGTATCTGCGCCAGGTGCTGACTCGCATTGCCGCATTCACCAAGCCCTCGAGAAGGACCGCGAGTTGCGATATCAGCATGCCTCCGACATGCGGGCCGAATTGCAGCGCCTCAAGCGGGATCTGAGCCCCGGCGGCGCAACGCGAGAATACTCTGCCCTGCTTGCGACAACTCCCAAGCCGCGATCGTCTCCCATCCGGCTCAAGTTGTCGGCGGTGTAGAATCGCGGGCCGCGGCAAAATCATACTGTCCAGAGGCTACGTTCCCAAAATTAAGCAACACAGGTGATGGGTCGGCATGCAGCTCGTTGCTAATCTCCAAGGCACGCTGCAAGTGTTCCCGAGCCGGAGGTAATTCACCTTCGAAAGTCTCCAACACTCCCAACTCCGACAAATCATGTTCGACTTGCACGGATCCGGGAGCCAGCCTCTCCGCAATCGAGAGGGCATCCTCGTCGTATCGCTGTGCCATAGGAAAAGTGTCTTCCTTTCTTTCCAGGGTTCCGAGATTGTGCAGAATCTTCTCTTCTTCCATGGATCCAGTGGGTGCGATCTTCTTTTCCAGTTGCAACGCAGCGAGGTAATACTCCCGCGCAGTACCATAACTGGCCACCATCGATTCGGAAAACCCTAATCTGCGCAGGCTCTCCACGACGATTGGCGAATCTGGTGCCGCCTTTTCGCCTGCCTCGGTCAGACACAATTCGGATTCACCCAACCTGAACAGACTCTCCACCACGATAGGCGACTCCGGAGCCAGCCTCAGGGCGACGTCTGCGGCGCGGGCAGAATAGTCTCGTTCTAGCGGGCAATAATGTGAGTCGCCTTTCTTCGTCGCTCGCGCGTCGGACAACTTGCCGAGGGCGAGCAGTGTTTCTGCCAACTGTAGAGATTCAGGCGTTTGCTTTTCCCTTATCGCCAGCGCGGCGGTGAAGTAATCCCAAGCCGCCTCCAGTTGTGTTTGCGCGTCAAGCGCAACCCCGGAATCATGCAGCGCCTGCGAGACTGCTGCAGGGCGCTGACTGTCTGACTTTGCGATGGACAGGCCTTGGGCAAAGAACTTGTCCCCTTCACTTTTCTTGCTGGGAACACAGAGCAAGCCGGCCTGCACCAGGGCGTTGATCTGTTCCGGCACGTCTCCAACCACTGCCCACATCTGCGCAGCCTCCTGCCATGCGGTCAAAGCCTCATCCGGGCGCTGAACATCCCGCAGGGCTTTGGCACGCGCCTCCTGCGCGAGCGCCTGACCGACTTCCACGTCAGCGCGCCGCTGTGGCCGTTTAGCGCGTAGTAGTAGCCTTCCCTGTCACCGAAATACACCAGCCCATCCACCGCTACGGGTGTTGTGACCCAATCATTGGTGGAAGTGTAGTTCCACAGCAGGCCACCGGTCTGAGCATTGAGCGCGTATAGTCCGCTGTAATCGGCACCGACGAAGAGGGTTCCATCTACAACTGCTGGGCCAGAATAGAAGGTGTCACCATTGGAAGGCGCGAACTTCCATAGAAGAGCGCCAGTTTCAGCGTTCAACGCGTAGACTCCATACCAGGAGGAGATGTAAACGATTCCGGCAACCACGATCGCGGAGCCCCATACGTATTGGTGCCCGGTGTCATAAATCCATTTGACTTTCAGATTGCCCACCGTGCGTGGATTGAGCACGTTTTCGTACCGATTGGATCCTTCGCAAAGTGGGGAAGCAGTGGTTTAAGGGAGCCAGCACTCGGCCTTGAATAATCCGGTGCAGCATCGATCATGAAATATTAAATGTAACAGGTTCCTGGCGAGAAATGCGATATCACTCATTGATGGAGTCGGGGCTAACCCTTCAGGCGCAAGCGCGTCGATGTCATCAGGAGGGAACCTTCAAAGTGAATGTACGGGACATAGTCTCGCCCGATGCTGCGGCAGGCATCCTCAGATTGGCCGTGTGTATTTGCGCAATCATGCTCGGCGCGTGTTTGGTTTTTGCGGCAACACCCTTGGAACCAAAGCCGCCGGGAAAGTTGGTCGATTTAGGTGGCCACCGGCTTCACGTAAACTGCATGGGCGAAGGTAGCCCAACTGTCGTTGCGGAGAACGGACTTGGGGACTTCTCTTTCGACTGGATTCTGGTGCAAGCTCAGGTCTCTCGCTTCTCTCGCATGTGCACCTATGATCGAGCTGGATATGCCTGGAGCGACCCAGGGCCCAAACCACGCACGTTTGCACAGTTAAATCTCGAACTGCGGGACGCCCTCTCTAAGCTTCATGAGCAAGGCCCGTTCGTCCTCGTAGGTCTCTCGTACGGCGGCCCGGTGGTGAGGAACTTTGCCGATGTATACGTGCAGGATGTCGCGGGAATGGTTTTGGTGGACGCTTCTTACGAGGGTCAGCGCGTCGGTATTGGCGGTAAGAAGATGATGCGTCTTGGCGACGGTGCGAAAGGCAGGAGCATTCCGCCACCGCACGAGCACATGGAAGAATCTGACAGACCGGCCCCGCACGCGGACGCTGTACCACGAGCACAACAGCCCCTCGATCCCATGTACGACGTTCTTCCGCCAGATGTGCAGAAGTTGCAGCTCTGGGCGCAGTCGCGACCAGAAATTGAGGACACCGAAGACAGTCAGCGGGAGTGGTCTGGTGAATATTTCGCCAAGTGGCTGGCCACGCCGCAGGCAAGCACATTGGGAGCGATTCCGCTGATTGTCCTCACCCGTGCGGATGGTGGGTACACTGATGGCGATTACGAGATCCCCGCCGCGCAACTGGAGAGGGAACGCAAAGAGGGCCAAGCGAAGCTCACTCTGCTATCGACCAAGGGCAAGCAGATCATTGTCCATAGTGGGCACAACATGGACCTTCAGGCACCTGACGATGTAGCCGCGGCGATCCGCGAAGTTGTCGAGGCAGTCCGACACCGTGGAAAGATATAGCATTTCCTCCACTAGGATGACTTTGGGCGTCGCCTTTCGGGCCCTATGTTTGGAGGATGATTAGACCCAGGAGGCCCAAAAGAGCTTCGGGCGATCAAACCACGAAGGGAGAGAGGCAGTCGAAAAGGCGCTGCAAGTGCAGGTTGGCCTCAGAGTGATTTCAGTATCCGAACGATAACACCAGTACCCACGAGGTCCACTAGGGTGTGGGCAAGGATGTTGGCCACCAAGTCTCGCCGCCAAAGATAGAACCCTGTGAGAATGCCGCCCAAGACCAGCGGCTGCAGCACGTCGACCCAAGCTCCCGCGTAGTGACCGGCGGCAAATACAAATAGCGGGAGCGCAGCGGAGGCGAAGCGGCCTGCTCCCATCGCTCGCAGGCGCTCGATGGCATAGCCGCGATAAAATAATTCCTCTACACTACCCGCTCGGAAGATGATCAGGACAAATACCCACAGTGGGAGGCGGTCGAAGGGGGACGTTGCCCCGCTGCCATTCTTAGTCACCATCCCGAGAAGCTCAGCGGCGCCTCCGCACAGAAGCATAGTCACCAATCCCCATAAGAACGACTTCCACCATACCGACGTTCCCAAGCCAATCGTCTGGAGTGGAAGTTTCTCCCCGCGTTTCACCAGCAACAGCAGAGCGCCAGCGCTGGCCAAAATCAGCACCTCCCGGACGATCACGAGTGTAGTACCAGGATCGTGGCTAACTATGCGAACCGCCCGCCGGATCAGGAAGAGACCAAGTAGAGCGATAAAAAGGCCTATCCAGGTCGTAAGTCCCGACCGTTCGGCTTGAGAGACAGGGTCGTTGGACATGGCTCAGAGGTACGAGGGTACGAGGCTGGATGTTCCCTGATATCAACGGAATTTTTCACAATTTCGCAATAACTGATCCCATCGCCCGAGCTAGGATGAGTCGGGCGCGAAACCCATCCCCAGCGAGCAGATTCGGACTGCGCCCAACGTGATACGGGCTGCGGCGTAGTGTTCAAGATCACGCCGTAAAAAAGTCCGCGAAGCCGAGATAGGTGTTGAAATTTCCGATATCGCTCATTGACTCGGAGGTCCAAAAAACTCGCCATCAACTCGCCATCAAAACTGGGCCGTTTTCGACCTATTTTCGGGTCCATGGAGTGCGGAAAAGCTAGATAGGGAAAGGGTTTTGGGTTGATGACCTCAAAATTGACACGGTAGACGTCGCGAGTCTGGGTCTGCTCGCGTTTAGGAAGTTATCTCTTCGTGGAGAGGGCTCCATTTCCTCGTCGTACGAAAGGCGCTACGAACTTCGTAGCATCTTTGGTAACAACCCTGCCCAAAACTGCCCATTTCTGCCTACTAACAACCTCTAGGGAAATCGTTGAAACCATTTGTATCTAGCCGTTCGAGAGGGAATCAGGAAAATCAGGACGCCCGAGGAGCCAGGTTCAACAAGCGGCGGATCGCGCTGATGTCGGGACGAATCTGATTCGGAGATACATCTTTTTCATCGCGTCGCTCCCACTGCAAAAGCAGAGCTTCGACGGCTTCTTTGCCGTCGGGATCGCGAACGGCTTCGATGGGGGTGCGCCCGCCTAACGCCGGAATTTTCTCGTGGACCCAGCTTTCGATTTGCTTTTGCATCGTGGCTTGCAGAAACTTCCTGGCTTCCGGATCGGCCAGCAGCACCTCCAATTCGGCCTCGTGCAATTCCGCCTCCTCTGCCTCTTGCTGTGGCGTATTCTTTCTCATCTGTTCCAGAGTTTGGGCGATTGTGCTCTCATGAACCGCCGGGGAACCGAGGCGCTTCTCAATCTCCTTGCGCAGCCGCTTGGCGCGCTTCTCCGAGTTCACTTCCGCGATCAGTCGTTTGGCAGAAATTTTGATGTGGCCCAGAATCGTGTTGTCCCATGACTTAAACTTGCGGTTCCCTTCGCGTATCCAGTCCAAATCCACGCTGCGGAGTTTGCCGCTTTCGTCCAGCTCCGCATCGTCGAGTAGTTCCTCTCGGGAGCGTCCCACAGCCAGCGGGGCCAGTGCCTCGAACGCCGCTTCCGCCGACTCGATCCGGAAAATCAACCTATGAAAAAGGAACGGATCGCCGTCAGTGTTGCACAATCGCGGCGGCGTATGCAGCGCATCCCGAATACCCAAATAGGTGGCCAGAATCAGATCCGCGTATCGCAGCAGATCGTGTGGCATCAGATAGCGATTCTGCTTGGCGATTCTCTTTTTCAGCTTCTTGCGAAGCTCGATGACCTCCACTTTCTTGTCTGGTGGAATAGCCAGCGGCGCCGAGCTGCCGAACACCGCAAGCTCAGGCTGGTGCCAGATTTGCGCAAAAAGCAAGTCTCCCGGCCGCAAGGTTCGCGATCCTGATCGCTCGATGACCTCGGTTTCCCCGCCAATCAGAACATCCCGCACCACCATGCGTTCACCAGGCTCATTCCAAACGATCTCATAAAAACTCAACGGCTGCGTGGTGGCCTGCTCCAAAAACATCCGTTCCATCGCGGTCAGCCGCTTCGACTTCTCCAGCATGTACCAGCGAGCGACCACGCCACCTTGTCCGCGCGCCGTTCTGCGACGAGACATCCCGTGCGGATTCCACTGGAACAAAAAATAGGGCATGAAGACCTGACGCTCGTCACAGAACTCTTCCAGTGGTGGCGGCACATCGCTCATATTGAAGTCTTGCCATGCTTCATAGATCTGATCCCCAAACTTGCGCGCGGCAAACCTCGTTATCTCCAGCGTCAGCCGCTCCGACTCTGCGTGCTGCCGCGCCCACAGGCTGTCGATCGACGGAATGAAGCCAGGCAGGCAGCAATGCTTGTACTTTTTGCCGCTGCCGCAGGGGCAAGGATCGTTTCTACCGGTCTTCTCACGTGCATGGAGAGGCATAACGCTGCGACATTACCGCGCGGGGTTGTGGAAAGGCAAGGGGCCTAACTTAGTGGATTTTCTTTCGAGAGGAGAACCAACGTGTCCAAATCAATGCACGCTGAACAAAGCGAGTCGTGACCTTACAACCACCACCTGCACCAGTTCCTGACCTTCCTCAAACACGAGATAAGGTTCGCCGAAGCCACGATTGTCAACCGCGAACGTTTCGCTGAAACGCTGACGAACAGAAGCCGCCAGGTTAACGAGCGGCTTATTCAACGCAGCGACTCCAGATAAGGCCGCGTCACGTTGGCGACACGGCAGACCTTTCCTGCCTCGAAAAGCTTGTTCATGGGGGCTTTTTGTTGCCGATAACATTCGCGAAGCGCTTCCAGCGCGACGTCCATTCCAATCTTGTGGCGAAATTTGAAGCAGTCGGCCACCGTCTTTGCCGGGCTAAAGACGCGGATTTTGCCTCCGGTAACTTGCTTCTCTTGCACTCCGAAATGGAGCGCATCTCCAGAGAACCGGATGATCCGGACTCTTGGCGACGTGATTCGAGGCGTCCAGGCCTTTACGTCAATCGCAATCCAAACCTCATTTGGGACCTGCGTGCCGATCTCGTGAAAGCTTTTTTCGGGCACGCTTTCGCGCCAAAGCTTGCTTCAGTCGGCGCCGATCGCCCGGCTTCAGGTAGTAGGAGTGACGCTTCATTGCCTTAATGATGTCTTCTGCCTGAACCTTGCGCTTGAACCGACGGAGGGCGTTCTCCAACGTCTCGCCGTCTTGCAGTCGAACTTCTGCCAAACTCATCACCCCCAAACCAGCCCTAATCGGACATATTAGAGCTTACGCCTTTGTGCCACGGTCCGTCGTGCACTAATTGCCAAATAATACGCTGGTCACAAGCGCTCAACGCAACGCCTGTCGTTCGCCAACTCGGAATCGCGGACGCCCCTCTTGCTAGATGACCGAGCGATCCGGGTTGAACCGTGATGACATCTTTTCCCTTGGGTTTGCCCGCGATGATGGGCTTGTTGGGGATGGTTTCGTAGGCATCGCCGGCGAGAGTGGCTGTAATGGCAAGTCGGTCAGCCTCCACGCTCAGCCGCGCCCACCGGTAGTGAGTTCTTCCCTTCGTCGTGAACTTCAGGCCGAGGTAGCGGTTCTCGACGTTGGCCCAGTCACCCTTAAAACTTTTACACCTATATTTAATACAGACTTCCGAAACCATCCGTCCGTTTCGGTAAAAGACTTGGCTGGGGGCGATCTTCGCGCCCCGATACAGAGCCGCTGCATTGTTCGAGCAAGATCTGGAAGTAATGCACGATTTCGTTCCCACGACTCCGTCGCCCGCAGCCGCCGATGCATCAAGGTAAGCAATGTCTCTGTTGAAGGCTTCGAACAGGATAGTGAAGTCGGTTATCCCATCGTGGTCAAGGTCGAGCTTGTAACTCGAAACACCATTGTGTCCGATTACGACGTGCGTGTGCCTGTAGAATGTTCGTTTTCAGACGGATTCGACTCCCACTCGCTTCCGCCAAGCTATCCGGAAAAGTACCATCTCGAAAAAATCGCGAGAACGGCCACCAACTAGCACTCGAGAGTCAAGGAGCACGACTCCAACCAAAATCACAGTTCCTCCGCGGTCTAAGCCAGCCAGGTGTCACGACTCCTCCATCGGTGATCTTGATCACAGCCTGCCAGCCTGTGTGAGGGCTAGATTTGTAGAACGGGGTGGAGCCAAGCATAGGCTCTGGCATCTGCAATGGGTTCGCGCGGGGAAACCGGAGCCGGCAAAAGAGTGATGGAGCACCAATACCCAAGGGTCAGAAGTTGGGCACAGCGCTTTGGATTAGCGCTGATTTTGCTCGGTCTGGTCGCGGCTCTCTCGGCCATTGCTGTAGTTCATGACTCCGGGATGCGCCTCAGCGATACGTTTTTTCGTCTGGCACCGTCGCCCGGCCAACGTTCTCCGGTGATTCTAGTCCTAATCGACGATGAGAGTTTGCTGCAATATGGCCGCTGGCCGTGGTCACGGGAGCTTTTGAGCCACCTGATCGACAACCTCGCACGGGCAGGTGCGGGCGTGATTGGCCTCGATGTCCTATTGTCTGAGCCTCAGTCGCCCGAGGCCGACTCCGCATTGCAGAAATCGCTTCAAGCAACCGGGCGCGCGATCCTTGTAGGCAAGATCGGTACCTTCCCGGATGGGCCGCATTGGATCGAACCCTTGCCGGCATTTTCACAGGCGGCGGTAGCAGACGGGCATGCCCACGCCGTTCTGGATGAGGACAGTGTTTGCCGCCGCTTTCCCCCTCGCGAACTGACAGTGGATGGCCCGCGATGGGCGTTCGCCGTGGAGGTAGCCCGCCGAACCGACCCGCAGCGAACCTCGGCGTTTCTGCATTCCTACGGCATCCCCGCCACCGACGATTCATCCAGCGTGAGTTGGGCCAAGCCGATCCTGGTGCGCATTCCTTTTCGGCGCGATGCATTTCAAACCATTTCCGCTTCCAGTGTGTTGCGCGGAGGCGCTCTGGGGGCAATCCTTGCAGGACGTCCAGTGCTAGTCGGCTTCGGCGGAACCGAGATCAGTGACCGTCTGAACACGCCTTTGGCCACAGAATTGCCCGCACCGGGGATTGAAGTGCATGCCCAGATCCTCGATGGCATTCTGAGCGGGCGTATGCTGCGTGAGATTCCATTTGCGTGGGGCGCTGCAATCCTGGCCCTGACCTGCCTGGTGGTTGTAATCGTATTTCGCAAATGGCGTGGTTGGGCGTCGGTCGGCTTGCTGGCCGTGCTCGCAATTGCAGTGTATGCGTTCGGATTTATCACGTTTCTGTGGGCTTCCCGGATCGTGCCCGCGGGGGCGATGCTGTTGGCTGTAATTACGGGGCCGCTGCTCGTTTACACAGCAGACTTCGCCGTGGTGGAACGCAGCATGACGCGGCAGTTGCTGGGCTTACGCTCCTGGCTCACCGACCAGGGGAAACACACGCCAGCACCGGGAAAGAGCGAGCTTTCGTGGAAGCTCGACTTACTACACAAGCTGGAAACCGAACTCGGGTCGCGTTACGAACTGCATAAAGCGCTTTTGGAATCAACCCAGGACCTGGTTGCCATCTTCGACAAGCGAGGCCATCTCCTGTTGAATAATCGAGCCTTCGCTACCGTTCTCGCTTCGGCAAGCTCCGGGCTGACTCTCGAGCAGCTGCGCGACCGATGGATCTTAAGTGATGACGCGCCGCTGGCGAAGGTGGGCTCGGCTCAGGAAGGGGAAGTGTATCTTGATGGCACGCTGTACTCGGCTCGCATCGCGCCCTTGCCGGCGACTACGCTGTCTCCCGGCGGAGGAACAGTCGTTACCCTTACGAATCTGCAGACCCGTGTGGAGCGAGACCATGCTCGCGCCGAAGCCCTCGGCTTCATCACTCATGAGCTGCGGACTCCGTTGGCCTCAATCCAGGGCTTCGCCGATCTGATGATCCGCCATCCCGGCTCTCCCGACTGTGAAGGCGCCCCCGAAACCATCTTGTGGGAGTCGAAACGGCTGCTGGCGCTTATCAACAGTTATCTCGATGTTCTGCGGCTCGATGCCGGGGCGAAGCCGCTGCGCGCTGATATTCTGGAACTCGATGACATCGTCCGCCAGGTATTTGACATTCTGAGGCCCCTGGCCGCGGCTGCCAGCATGCGTTTGGTATTGGAAACCAGCGCACCCATCGTCACCAGCGCAGATGCTCCCCTGATTAGTGGCGCGGTCCTCAACCTGGTCAGTAATGCAATCAAATACGGCAAGCCGGGCACGGAGATCCGGGTTCGTTGTTCGCGCCGCGACGAGGAAGTGGCCATCTCCGTGCAGAATCAGGGTGAACCGATCGCGGCGGAGGATATTTCTCATCTCTTCGATTCCTATTACCGAAGCCAGAACGTGGAGACTCGCCAGCCGGGATGGGGGCTGGGTCTGGCATTTGTGAAACGTATTGCCGAAAAGCATGGCGGCTCGGTGCGGGCCGAAAGCGGGCCCGCGGGCACCACATTCGAGATTCATTTTCCTGCCAGAACGGGTATTGAACTTTCAACGGAGGTGAAGGCATGACCGGTTCCCGATATATTCGCATTGCGCTGGTCGTCGTGGGTGTCTTGATTCTGTCGGCAGCTCAGAATGCGCCGCCACAGCAGACGGTTCTGCCGGTCGCAGCCGCCACCATTGCCGAAGTCAAGGGTGACGTGCTACTACACTCCGCACAAGGATCGCTCCTAAGCGCGCAGCGGGGGTTGACGCTTGCAGCCGAGAGCACCATCGAAACCGCCAAGGGAAGTGTTTTGCTGGACCTTCAGGATGGTTCGCAGGTGTTGGTAAAGGCCCACAGTAATGTTGTGCTAAAGGCCCCCGGCGAGGGAAAGGGCTACTCTCTCGAGATGCTGATCGGAAAGATTCTCGCCAAAGTGCAAAAGCGCCTGGGCAGTACTCCTTCTTTTCGCATGGGCACTCCCACAGCCGTCATCACCGTCCGCGGCACTCGCTTTTCGGTCGAAGTTACCAAGAAGCCCAAAACGATTGTTGAGGTCTTCGAGGGAGTGGTCGAAGTGGCTGGACTCACGCAAGGCGCTCGACCCGTATTGATCAAGCCCGGATTCTTTACGCAAGTAGAACGGGAACGGTCTCCGGAGCAACCGCACGAGATGCTTCCGGGCGAGGGGATTGAGGGCCCGGAGGGCCCCCGTCAACCGGGAGCCGGGCAAGAGCGGGAAAACCAAACGAGGCCAGGACCGCAAAACCAGGGTGAAAAGCCGGACTAGAGCGTTTCCCACGGTTTCGCCAACCTGGATCGCGAACAGTCGCGTTGGCGGACTACTCGCCTGTCGCTTTGATTCCGTACTTGTTGAGCTTGTAAGCCAACGCGCTGCGGGAGAGTCCCATGCGGCGGGCGGCTTCGGCCTGCGCTCCGCCGGTGGCCGAAAGTGTCTGGAGGATGAGCTCTTTTTCGGTTCGCTCGAGAAGTTCCGTCAGATCAAAAGAATCCGGATCGGAAGGGGCAGCGCTGAGACGAGTGTCCGCTTCCATTGCCATTAATAGGCATCGCTTCTCCTTCCGGCGCAACAGGGAGATCTTCAATTCCAATCTCGACTTTGCTGGTCAGAATGTAAGCACGCTCGATCAGGTTCTTCAGTTCCCGCAGATTGCCGGGAAACTGATATCGCTGCAGGTTCTCCAACGCTTGCGGGCTGATGTGTCTCCGCGGCATCTTGAGTTCGGTCGCGACCTGCCGGCAGAACATCTCGCTAAGGCCGGGGATGTCCTCACGCCGATCGCGCAGAGGCGGAAGATGAATGGGTACCACCGCCAGTCGGTAGAAAAGGTCTTCACGGAAAAGTCCTTCCCGGACGCGCTGCTCGAGATTGCGATGAGTGGCGACCAGAACGCGGACATCCACTTTGCGCGGACGCGTTGAACCAACCCGCAGCAGTTGACCGTCAGTGAGGATGCGCAGCAGCTTGGCTTGCGCGGCCAGTGACATTTCTCCCGCTTCATCGAGGAATAAGCGTGCCCTCGTGCGCGGCTTCAAACAGCCCCTGGCGGCTGCGATCGGCTCCCGTGAACGCGCCTTTTTCGTGGCCGAAGAGTTCGCTTTCGAGCAGAGTCTCGGTGAATGCCGCACAGTTCACGGCCACAAATGGCTTGGAGGATCGCGCGACTGTTGCGGTGGATGGCCCTGTGCCACCAATTCCTTGCCAGTGCCGGTTTCTCCGGTGATCAGGACCGTGGCATGGAGTCGGCGCAACGCGAGCGATGCGGTCGCGAACGTCACGGATGCCTCACTCTCGCCGTAAATCTCGGATGCTCCCTCCAGGTGCACGACCCTGTCCTTCAGCAGAACGTTTTCGCGCAGAAGTCGGGTGCGTTCACAGGCGCGGCGCACCGTGGCGCGCACTACTTCGGGCTGGAATGGCTTGGTGAGAAAGTCGAAGGCACCGTGACGCATGCTGTCGACTGCCAGTTCGATACTGGCCACGGCCGTCAGAAAAATGACAGAAATCGTCGGGATCAACCTCCTGGGCCGAAGCCATCACCGCCAAGCCTTCACCGTCCGGCATTTTCTGATCGGTAACTACGACATCAAAGTCGTTTGCCGCCAGAGCTGTATTGCGCCTCTTGGACGCCCGCAGGCTTCGAAGATCTCATGCTGGTCCTGGCGGAGGTTCGACGCCAAGATGCGTCGCATGCTGGGTTCATCGTCAACGAGGAGAATTCTTCCCATCTGTATCTGATTCCTATCTCTCCTTATTCCGCGCACCGGTTCGGGCATTGGCAGAATCAGTGAAAAGCAAATTCGTTGTGGACCATTCGTCGCGATACCAGGTCGCCGCCGTGCGCGCGCGCGATATTGCGGGCAATGGCTAGCTCCAAGCCCGGTTCCTTGCGGCTTGGTAGTAAAGAATGGCTCGAAGACTCGGCAGAGCCTGGCTTGCGGAATGGGATCTCCGGAGTTTTCGATGTCGATGCACACAGATTCGTTCGCGTGGGCGCCGCGAGGAATGACTGTGCCGCCGTCCGGCGACGCCTCCACTGCATTCAGCACCAAATTCATCAGCGCCTGCTGCAATTGACCCGGAGTCGACCTCCACCATCAAACGTTTCGGAGGTTTCCACGTGGATTTGCACGCGCTTTGTGGCTGGCTATGAGCCCGGGATGCGTCCGCCACGTAATGCGACTGTATCCGCAACGGAAGTAAGCGCCAGTTGTAGGCGGGCGAGGCCGCGCATAGTCCAGAAAATCAGTCGTCAGCGTGACCAGCCGGGTTGCTTCTGCCGACGCGATCTCGAACATCTCCTCCCGCTCCGCTCCCGCCAGCTGCTTGGCGGTAGCGATGGAGCTGCTGATCATCGCTACCGGATTCCGGATCTCGTGGGCAATCGCGCTGGACAAACGGCCCACGGCTGCCAGCCTTTCCTCCTGGAGCAATTGTTCTCGAGTACGTCTCCAGTTCATGCACGTTGTTTGCCAGACGTGTTTCCTTCTGCCGCAAGATCACGCACCAGCAGCCAAACCACCACCGCGACCATGGCGAACATCAGCGATGTAATGCCGGCTTCGAAGTACTCCCCCACGTCGAGCGGGGGATGTTTCTCGAAATAACGACCGAACCTGCCAAAAAAAGGGAGAGGTCGGCAATCGTGACTACCCCGAGGACCGCGGCCCACTCAAAGCGGAACGCAGCTTCGAGAATCGGCACCACCATCAGGACGAAATAGGGGCTGTCTTCATGGTCGGTCAGTCCAGTCAACAAAATTGCGAGCGCCAGGTTCAAAACGATGGAATCCAGGTGAGCGCGGCCAGAGTGGTCGGCGGGAGCGGCTGTGAAAGCCGCTGCATCCAGATCAATTCCAGGCCTTTTAAGAGAAAAACCATCCCGATCGCAACGACGAGCGCGCGGGAGAAGTTGCCCCAGAACGAGGCAAAGAACCAGTGCAAAAAAAGAAGAACCGCCAGCAGCAGGAGATTCAGAACGATAAAGATGGATTCCTGGCGTCGGAAAGAAGCCAGATCGGACGCGAGCAAAGAAGATGCTGGGTAGAGTTTCTTGAGCACGCACTTATCCGGTCTGCGCCCAGCTCGGGCACACGACTCAATTTTCAAGTCTATCGAGTGTTCGCTGACTCCAGGCTGCGCCAGATCACAGACCTGTGTGATTGACATCACAATGGTCAAGAATTCTTGCCGCCAGAGTTCAGGATTCTGTACGGAGTCTTCATAGTTACGGTGCGTCGACTGAGATTCAAGTCTCGCCGATGGTTCTACGCATCCCTTTGCTGATGCGGGTTTCCACTCGATCTCCGCTGCTGTTCACCGGTTTGCGACATCTGGTGCACCAATTGCCTTACTCAGCAGGGTTGCACAGCGAGCTGCACTCAGTGCCGCAAGTTGCAACGACCCAACTTTCTAGGAGATACCATATATGAAGCGACGCATTAAGAACTTCCCCTACGCGGCGATCGTCCTGGCCGCGATGCTGGTCATCGCGCTGAATACAGCGGCATCCGCTGCCAGCGGAACCTGGACCTCCACGGGCAGCCTGCAAACTCCGCGGGATGGCCACACCGCCACACTTCTGTCTAACGGCAACGTAGTCGTTGTCGGCGGAGAAGACAACAATGGCGTCGTTGCTTCCACCGAAGTCTACAGTCCTTCGACGGGTTCCTGGACTGCCTCGGGCAATCTCAACACTGCCCGTTCCAATGCGAGCGCCATGCTACTGGTGAATGGGTCGGTATTGGTCGCTGGAGGATGCGTCTCGAATTGCCTGGGCGCCACCACAGCCACCGCCGAAATCTACAATTCAACGAACGGTACCTGGTCAACCACCGGGTCCATGGTCAAGGCCCGGACTTATTTCGCCATGGTGTTGCTGTCTGGCGGCAAAGTCCTGGTTGCCGGAGGATGTACCAAGCTCAATGCCAATGGCTGCGGCGGAGTTACGGCCGGGGTGGAAATCTACAATCCGTCCACGGGCAGATGGACTTCAACCGGTTCGATGAATGCAGCCCGAGGCAATCTCACGGCGACGCTGCTGCCGAATGGGCGGGTCCTGGTAGCTGGCGGCATTAACGCCGCTAACAATCCCCTGGGGAGCGCCGAACTCTACAACCCGGCGACCGGGAAGTGGACGCTGACGGGCAAGATGATCACCGCCCGCGATGAGCACACTGCTGTTCTTTTGGCCACCGGCAAAGTGCTGGTAGCAGGCGGGGAAAACGCCGTCGGAGTCACGACCGCGAAGACCGAACTCTATAACCCCAGCACTGGCAAATGGTCTGCAACCGGCAATCTCAACACCAGCCGGCTTGAGCATACCGCCAGCATGTTGATGAATGGCAAGGTGCTGATTGCAGGCGGGAACAACGTTACCGCCAACAACACTACCGTGCTGTCGAGCGCCGAGCTGTACAACCCCAGCACCGGTGTTTGGAGCAAGACGGGCAAAATGAGCAGCGCCCGCGTGGGACATACAGCGACGCTGCTCGCTTCAGGACAGGTGCTCGCTGCCTCCGGCAGCGACGCCAACAATGATCTTGCCAGCGCGGAACTGTACACGCCGTAGCGATCCGCGAGTTTGAGCGCATCCTGGTTGGGTTCTCCAGTGCCGGAAAAGAATCAGAAACCATGAGTTGCGAGAACGGCTGTACTGGATGCCACAGTGCAGCCGCTTTGGAAGCAAACTGAACAGGCCGCAATTGATTAGGCCTCCGTGCCTCGAAAGGAGTCAGTATGCGACGGAAAATCCGAAAGGACGTTCAATCATTCGCGCGGTTGTTTACGCCCCACATTGCGCCACGCTTCTGGACTTGGTCTGGCTTGCTGTTGTCCGCGAGCCTCCTGCTCTCCGCCCCGGGGCACGCCGCTGTTCAGCCTGGTTTTGGGGGCAAGATTCAGCACGTTGTGGTGATCTTTCAAGAGAATCGCACGCCGGACAGTCTGTTCCATGGTTTGCGGGGTGCAGACATCGCCAATAGTGGCGTGAACTCAAAGGGAAAGATTGTTCGACTAGTTCCGATCTCTCTCGCTGCTCCCTACGACTTAGATCACTCCCATGGGGCGTTTGTGGCGATGTACCATGACGGCAAAATGGATGGAGCAGACAAGGTCTATGTGAAGTGTCTTAATAACCGAGTGAAGAATTGTGTGCCTCAAAATCCTCAGTTCGTGTACGTAAACCCTTCCGAGGTGAAACCCTACTTTCTGTTAGCTGAACGGTATACCTTCGGGGATCGCATGTTCCAGACCAACCAGGGTCCCAGCTTTCCAGCGCATCAATTCATCATTGGCGGGCACCTCCGCCCCGACCGCAACCAGCGAGTTGTTCGCCGCCGAAAACCCCAGTGGAGGTCCCGATCCCTTTAGGATACGCCGGGTGTACGGCTCCTGCAGGCGAAACGGTCGCTTTGATTGATCCTCTCGGCAAGGAGTCCTCGAGGCAATACCCGTGCTTCGAGCATCCCACGCTGGTGGATCTGCTCGATGGCCAACAAATCAGTTGGAGATATTACACGCCCTCGGCTGGCATCATTTGGACCGGGCCCAATGCGATTCGACATCTTGAGGCTCGGCCCGGACTGGCATAGGAATGTCATCCTGAAGTCAGACCCAGGTGTTGAAGGACATCAGCAATATGTCAGCTCCCCGCTGTCAGCTGGGTGATCCCGTCCGGCCAAGCGTCCGACCATCCCGGGAATAATGGTTCTGGCCCTTACTGGGTGGCCGCCATTGTCAACGCCATCGGCCACAGCCCGTATTGGTCGAATACCGCGATCTTCATCACGTGGGATGATTGGGGAGGCTTCTACGACCACGTTGCGCCTCCCATCTACAACTCCTATGAGTACGGCTTTCGTGTGCCGCTGATCGTCGTTTCCCGATATGCAAAGGCGCACTATGTCTCTCACGAAACGCACGATTTCGGGAGCATCCTCCGGTTTATCGAGGAAACATTCAACTTGCCCTCGCTGGGATACGCAGACTCGCGCGCGGATGACCTATCCGACTGTTTCGATTTTTACCAACATCCCTTGCAGTTCCATACCATCGCTGCGCCGGTAACGGCCAAGTACTTTCTCGAGGACAAGACACCACCATCGGATCCTGACGATGACTGAGATTCTGATCCCATTTCTCGCCGATCCGACCACGTATTCATGGATAAACGATTTTCAACGATGTCCTCTCTCCACCCCCGGCGAGTCGTTCACCAACGGCTCCCGGGGCTTTTTCTCTGTCGCTACGAACGACCCCAGAAAACGCCTGGCTCAACCCAATCCCGGATCCACGGGGCCAGATCACGCACCTTTGTGATAAGCAGCGCTTTCCCGAGCGGTTGCTGAATTGCTCATCTACACTGAAGGCCAATGTACGGGCGGATAGGCCGGCTTTGGTCGCAGTTGCGGTAGCCTTGGCATCAATGCGGAAGTCGAGACCCACAGTTCGACTGATCCTGACGGTCCTTTTGGGCTGCGTTCTGCTGTGGTCGGTAACCCCCGCGTCGGCGCAGATTTCTCCCGGTCCTCTTTCTCGTGCCCATCAATCGCTGACCGGCGCCACCAATTGCACGACCTGCCACAAATTGGGAGCGGCCGAGGCCAGTTTCAAATGTCTCGACTGTCACGCCGAGATCTCTATGCGGTTGGCCGCGAGGAAAGGGTTACACGCTTCGTATCACATTGAACCAGGCTCCAGTCAGGAATGCGCCCGCTGCCACTCCGAGCACAACGGCGAAGACTTTCCCTTGATCAAGTGGGATCCGAAAACGTTCGACCACAAGCAAACCGGATATGTGCTCGAAGGCAAGCACGCGGGGCTGGCATGCAACCGCTGTCATACTGCCGACCGCATTCCCCCATCTGAACGTTCGACAATCAAAGTCAAAGACCTGAGCAAGACTTTCCTGGGGATTTCACCCGCCTGCGTCACCTGTCACCAGGATGAACACAAAGGAAGACTAGGGCCGAATTGCCTGCAGTGCCACAACTTCAGCGACTGGAAGACAGTCACCGTCGGCCAGTTCGATCACTCGAAAACCCGCTATCCATTGACGGGATTACACGCGCAAGTCGCCTGCCAGAAATGCCACACGCCGGGGGCGGACAACAAGCCACGATACACCGGGATCCCGTTTGAAAAATGCGCTGACTGCCACAGCGATCCGCATCGTGGAAGTTTTGTGCAAACCTGCGAGTCCTGCCACAACACCAACAGCTGGAAAAGAATCTCGCTGACAGTGGTGAATGAGCGCTTCGATCACTCGAAGACCAAATTCCCGCTGCTGGGCAAGCATACCAGTGTTGACTGCGCCCAGTGCCATGCAGGCGGAGACTTCAAGAAACCACTCGTTTTCCAGAAGTGCATGGATTGCCACAAGCCCGACCCTCACAACGGGCAGTTTGCCAAGCGGCCCGACGGCGGCGAGTGCGCATCCTGTCACACCGTGGAGGGATGGAAGCCGTCGACGTTCACTGCGAAGGATCACGCCTCGTCCGCCTATCCCGCTCGAGGAAAAGCACGCCACGGTGCAGTGCACGCAGTGCCACATCCCGAAGGGAAAGGACACTCTCTTCCAGATCAAATTCCGGCGCTGCACCGATTGCCACAGCGATCAGCATGCCAGACAATTTGCGGCTGCTCCCTATTTCAACGCTGTGAACGGTGTCACAATCTCAAGGGATACAAGCCCTCCACCTTCACGCTGGCCCGGCACAAAGAAACGCACTTCGTGCTCAGTGGGGGACACATTGCTGTTCCCTGCGGCGACTGCCACAAGGAATCCACGGAGTTCAAGCCGAAACCCTCCGCGCTTTACCACTGGCAGAACCTCACCTGCACGAGTTGCCACGCCGACCCGCACAAAGCACAGTTCAAAGAGCGCATGCAAGTGGTGCGTGCGGATGGGAGTGCAACTGGCTGCGAGGCCTGCCACTCCACCAAGTCGTGGAAGGAATTGTCCCGCTTCGATCACTCCAAGACGTCCTTCCCGCTGGTAGGATCTCACCGGGCCACGGCTTGCATCGATTGCCACAAACCGCCGAACCTGGAAACCGGGCTGATCAACGTAGATTTCAAGGCAGCGCCAAGCAAATGCGAAGACTGCCACGAAGACGCCCACGGCCGGCAATTCGCGAGGAACGAAGTCACACCCTGCGCGGAATGCCATAACAGCATGAAATGGAAGCCGTCGCTGTTTGACCACGACCAACGAACCAAATTTGCTCTGCAGGGCGCTCACCGCAACGTTCGCTGTGAAGCGTGCCACAAGGACACACGAACGATCGCTGGCAAGCTGGTCCTTTTCTACAAGCCTACACCCACGGAATGTGCTGCCTGCCACGGGCCATCACCGCCGCCGAATCTCGTTCGCCGGCAGTAACAGCAAATTCAGAAACACGTTTTCGGAAGTAACCAGTGCAAGTAACCACGCGGCTTCTATCCCCGCTGTTTTTTCAGTCTCCAAAAGGGATGCGCGGGCAGCGCAACAAAAATTTGTACAGGTAAAGTTTCTTGAACAATCACTTCCTCACGCAAAAATTGCGCCGTCACGTAGAAGTTACAATTAGTCGAAAGTACGCGCTGTACCTGACAGGAATCTGAACATCCTGCGCATCGGCCCGATGCACACCAGCTTGCGTGACCTTTCTTGTCAATACACAGCCACCTATTCTGACTGGGCGTCGAATTGCATAACTATTTTCAATGATTCTCCCCCTATTTTTCTGTTGGCATTAATTCTGGTTGGGCGAGCTATGTTACTTTCGGGGGTTGTCGTCAATTTGGTCATGTCGCTCCTGTTGCTTCCCTTCGGCGTCCCGGGAGAAGCGCAGGTCAATGCCAACACGCGCAGCCCGCATGGCAATCTAAATATCCCCTGCCAGAACTGCCACACTTTCAGCGGATGGAAACCCATCCGCAATGTTCCCGAGTTCGACCACAACCAGACGCGTTACCCGCTGCGCGGCATGCACCAGGGAGTCAGCTTGCACGCAGTGCCACATCAAACCGGTTTTTACCAACGTGGGCGGCAAGTGCGCCGACTGCCACGCCGACATTCACAGGCGGCAATTTGGCGCGGGCTGCGAACAATGCCACACGGTTAAGGGGTGGACGGTTGCAGCTGCCGCAGATCCAGCAACACCAGAATCGTTTCCCGCTGATTGGGGCCCATGCGGCGCTGGACTGCGCTTCCTGCCACAAAGGTGCGGCGACGGGGCAATTTCAAGGATTGCCCACGCAGTGCTATTCCTGTCACGCCCAGGACTACCAGAACACGACCGGCCCCAGCCACGTGACAACGAATTTTCCCACCACCTGCGAGCAATGCCACAGCATGGACAACTGGTTTGGCGCCAAGTTTGACCACCTGCGGTACACGGGTTTCGCGCTAACCGGTATGCATGCGACCCTCGACTGTTTGGCCTGCCACATCGGCGGAAAATTCAAAGGCACGCCTGCCGACTGCGTGGGCTGCCATCTGCCGGATTTTCGCAAGACTACCAATCCCAATCACGCGGCCCAGGGTTTTCCTCAAACCTGCCAAAACTGCCACAGCACCCAAGCATGGCAGCCGGCGACTTTTGATCACAGCTTGGTTGGATTTCCGCTGACCGGAGCGCACACCACGCTGCAGTGCTCGCAATGTCATATCAACGGCAATTACAACCTGAGTAGTAAGGATTGCGCATCGTGCCACATGGCGCAATACAATGGCACCACCAATCCCAATCACAAGCAGGCCGGCATTCCCACGACGTGTGCGACTTGCCACAACACTTCGACGTGGGCGAATGCCAGCTTTAACCACAACAATACCGGCTTCCCGCTCACTGGAGCGCATACCAAGTTGCCCTGCCAGCAATGTCATGTCAACGGGAACTACAACCTTACCAGCGGCGCCTGCAGTACTTGCCACATGAAGGATTACAACAACACGACCGATCCGAATCACGTGCAGGCAGGATTCCCCACGGATTGCTCCATTTGCCACTCCACCATTTCATGGTCCGGAGCCAAGTTTGATCACAGCAAGACCGGGTTCCCGCTGACCGGCGCGCATACCACGCTTCAGTGCGCGCAATGCCATGTGAACGGAAACTACAAGCTGAACAATACGGCCTGCGTTTCTTGCCATTTGAATGACTACAACAAAACCAACAACCCGAACCATGCGCAAGTCGGCTTCCCTCAACAGTGCGAAGTGTGCCACAGCACAACCGCATGGATTCCAGCGAACTTCGATCACAACAAAACGGCGTTCCCGCTGACCGGTGCGCACAAGACTGTGCCCTGTGCCAACTGCCACGTGAACAACAACTACCAGAACCTTCCGACTGACTGCTATGGCTGTCATAAGAAGGACTACGACAACACCACAGACCCGAACCACAAGGCGGCGGGCTTCCCCACCACTTGCCTGACCTGCCACACCACCCAGTCGTGGCAGGGAGCCATCTTCAACCACACCTGGTTCCCGCGCGATCACGGCGGCGCCAAAACATGCAGTAATTGCCATACCAATCCATCGAACTATGCCGTATTTTCCTGTACGATTTGCCACGCCAAGCAGCAGACCGACCAGGAGCATCAGGGCGTAGGCGGTTATGTGTACAACAGCCCGAACTGCTATCAGTGTCATCCCAGCGGACACGGTGGATAGGCCAGCACAGAAGGGTAGTGAATCCGGCGGCAAGCGGAGCGCCAGCGAGTGATTACAGCAAATGATGGCAGTACAGAAACATTTCGGGACTCTGATGCTACTGATGTCTTGTGCCCTGGCGCAAAACCCGGCGACCGGAACAGCAACACTGCAGGATGTTCATATCGCGCGGGATGGCAACACGCTGCGGGCGGAGGTCATTCTCAGCTCCCCGGTAAAGGCATCGGTAGCAACAGCGAGCCATGCCGACCGGCTTGTGCTCCAGTTGCCAAATACGCGTTCCACGATGAAGCAGCAGAGCATGGCTGTCAACACCAACGGCGTTCGGCGGGTGCGGATCAGTCTGCACAGCGTCAATCCGCTGATCACACAAGTAGTCTTGGATCTGGATCGGGCTCATCCCTACTCTCTGGCTTCGGATGCAAACCGGATTATCCTGACCGTCGGACCGGCGGTAAGCATGCAGGCCGGCGCATCGCAGGGTGCGCCCGCGGCAGCCGCATCTGGAGGTCTTCTCGGCGTATTTCATCGGCGGACGGACGCTCAACCGCAGCTTTCATCCAACACCTCCGCTACACTTGTGTCCCCACCCGCATCAGGATCCCAGACTGTGGCCGAAGCAGCATCAGTGACCCTCCCCACAGCTTCCGGCCCAACCGCAGCAGGTCCTCCGCAGACGCAAAGCGCGTCTTTCCCGCAGAGCTACCCCACATCATCCACAGGCTCTGCGGGACTGCTCGCGGTAGGCCAAGGGCAGCCCACGCCGACTTCGCAATCTGCGAATGGTAATGGTCCCGCCGAACCGGTTCCTGCCGCAGCGTCCGGAGAACCCTCTACGGCGAAAGAAGCCAACGGTGTGAGCGGAGCGGAGCCTGCGCTGGCGGTCCGCGCGGCTGACCCCAACCTCCGCACTGTGTTCAAAGTGAAATATGTAGCTGAGGGGGTGGCGTATCTGGAGGGCGGACGCAGCGCCGGCTTGGCCGAAGGGATGAAGCTGGAAATCAAGGACACGGATTTTCCCGCCCAGCAAGGCGCGGCAGTAGATCCCTCGGACCCGCGTGTGATTGCGGAACTAGAGATCACCGCCCTGGCAGAAACATCCGCCGTCACCGACATTCACTCGCCCAAACGTCCAGTCAAGGTGGGAGACCTTGCCTATCTATCCTCGGCGGATACCGAAGCGCTGGTGCAGCAGCGAGCCCTGAGTGCAACGCGGAAATATCCCGCGGTGGTCACATTCACCGAAGGCGACACCTTGGATGAAGAGGTCCGGGACGAGGTGCCGCGGCCTCCGCTGCCTTCCGTAAATCGCGCTCGTGGCCAGATCGGCTTCGATTACATGGGCACGATCAGCCACGGCAGTTCGGCCATGACCAGTTCCGACTTCGGCATGATCCTGCGCACCGACATCTCTCGCATTAATGGCACGTACTGGAACCTGAGTGGCTACTGGCGCGGCCGGTTTAATTCGCAATCTGCGGCGAGCCAGCAAACTTTGCAGGACCTGATCAACCGCACTTATCACCTGAGCATGACCTACGACAATCCCAATTCCGCGTGGGTGGCTGGGTTCGGGCGGCTGTATCTCCCCTGGGCCAACAGCCTCGATACCATCGACGGCGGCTACTTTGGACGCAGACTTTCCAAGGGAACAACCACGGGAATCTTTGGAGGCTCCACGCCCGATCCTACCTCCTGGGACTACAGCCCGGACCGGGTCATCGGCGGTGGGTTCATCAATTTTGAAGGTGGCAGCTTCGATGCAGTGCATTACAGCAGTACGCTGGGCGCGGGCATCAGCATGGTGAACTGGCAACTTGACCGGCCGTTCGGCTTTGTCGAGAACATGGTGTCCTACAAGCGCTATCTTTCCATCTACGACTCCATGCAAGTGGACAGTCCTCAAGGGAATCCCGCAGTGCCCGCGCCCAGTGCCGGCCTGAGCCGCAGCTTCTTTACGGCGCGAATACAGGTCCATCCCCGCGTAGAGTTGGATTTCAACCACAATTATTTTCGCGACATACCTACATTTGATCCGCGACTGATCGGCACCGGGTTGCTGGACAAGTATTTGTTTCAGGGATTCAGCGTGGGCACGCGAGTGGAGGTGAAAAAGCAGATTTTTGTCTACACCGACCTCGGACGCAGCAACCGCTCGGGGGACGCAAAGAGTTCCTGGAACCAGATGTACGGCGTCACCTTCGGCCATCTGCCCTGGTTCAGCCTGCGCGCCAACGCGCATTACTCGCGTTTCAACAGCTCCTTTGGCAGCGGATCGTACAAGTCTTTCTCCCTGTCCCGAAACCTGGGGGACGATTCGCGTTTGGAAGTTCTGTTGGGTGACCAGACCTTTGCTTCACAATTCTCGAACAACACTCGCTCGCGCTTTATCACTGCCAATGCCGAGACTTCCCTGGGCTCACGCTTTTTCGTTCAGGGAGGCTACACCATCAACCGCGGCCAGTTCAGCTATGACCAGTGGATGTTCACGCTCGGTTACCGCTTCGATTCCAAAGCGAGGCATCGCGAATGATAAACCGGACAAATCTTGTTAATGGGTTGCGCTACATGAGCCTGGTGGCTGGGTTGGTGGGGGTCTGCTACGGCACCACTCCTGCCCCCGCGGGCGCGGACAACCTGGATGATTTACTCAATCGCACCCGTACGCAGGTCGCGAGCTTCCTGGATCAGTTCTCCGATGTGAAGTGTACTGAACAGGTGGAGCAGGAAAAGTTGGGCAAAGACGGCAAGGTCGAATTGAAGCAAGAGTCCACCTACGACTATCTGGTGATTCTTACCAACCCCGGCGGTGAACTGAGCCTGGACGAGTCGCGGCTGGCCGTGCGGCAGACTAAGCCGGACAAAAAGAACACACCCCTGCTGGTGAGCAACGGGTTTGCCACGCTGTTCCTGATTTTCCATCCCTACTATGCGGAAAGCTTCAAGTTTGCCTGGTTGGGAGACGAGGTCATCGCCGGTCGCAGCTTCAGCAAAGTCGGCTTTCAGCATATTCCGGGTACGCGGTCGCCAGCCGCTCTGGCATTGCGAGGACGGGAATATCCTCTGGAGCTTTCCGGAACCGCGTGGATTGATCCACAGACAGGTGTGATCGCAAAGATTGTCTCGGGGATCGACAACAGCATGGAGGATGTTGGCCTGAAAACCTTGCGTTCCGAAGTAGAGTTTGCACCCGTCCCCTTTCGTGACATGAAGGAACCGTACTGGTTCCCGTCCCAGGCCAGGGTTGAAGTGGAAACACCGCGCCAGCACTGGCGCAATACCCATCGCTTTACCGATTACAAGAGATTCTCGGTAAGCACGGAGGAGCAGGTCGCAACCAAATGAGCGCTAACGCTACAGTCGCAACTGCGGTCATCACAAGTGGGAGCAACGCTGAGAGGACACACCGGATCCGCTTGGTCTCGGGCTATGTGCTGGCGGTCGCCCTGATCGTCGCGCTGTCCGTCTACGGTTTCAATTACTACCTGCTCAGTTCCGCCGATCGGCCGTTCTCGCCGAAACATGTGCTTCTGAAGCCAAGCGGATCCATCGGGCTGAAGCTCGGCTTTCTCGGCCTGGCAATGTTCTTGGCGATTTTTCTCTACCCCCTGCGCAAGCGCTGGGCCTGGCTGGGGCGGCAAGGCAGTTCACGGCACTGGTTGGATATCCATGTGCTGCTGGGCTTGGCCGCTCCGTTCGTGATTGCCTTTCATGCTTCGTTCAAGTTCCGGGGATTTGCCGGAATCGCATTCTGGATCATGGTCTCGGTCTCGCTAAGTGGGGTGATCGGGCGCTATTTGTATGCACAGATCCCACGCAGTCTGAATGCAGCAGAAATATCAATGAAGGAACTGCAGGAAACCCAGACGCGGCTTGCACAGCAACTCAAAGAACAGGACCTGTTGCCACAATCTGACTTGCGCTCGCTTCTGCGCCTGCCCAGCCGAGAGCGGGTCGAGCACTTTTCGATCATCACCGCTCTGGTCTACATGATGTTGCTCGATATAGCCCGCGCATTTCGCATCGCCAAGCTTCGGCGTCGCGCCCTCCCCTTCGGCCAAAAGCTCACCACGCTCGCGGGATTATGGCCAACCAGTTACGCCGATCTGGAAAAGGCGATTTTCATGGCGCGAGAGGAAGCGGCGACCGCCAAGCGCGTCTTGTTTCTCTCCCGCTCGCAGCAGGTGTTTCACCTCTGGCACGTGGTGCACAAACCCTTCAGTTATTCCTTCGCCATCTTGGCGCTGATTCACATCGTTGTGGTGGCGATGATGGGTTATTTCTGAGACAAGTATGGACACGCTCATTGCCTTCGCCATCGCAGCTGTAGTTACGATCTTCTTCGTGCGCGGCTATCTGAAAAGCCTGAAGGAGAGAGATGCCCAGGCGCGCCAAGCTGCGGAAAAGGGAAAATTGTTTTCCGAAGGACCGAAAGCCCAGCACCCGCACATTGACACCACCTATTGCATCGGCTGCCAGACCTGCACCACAGTCTGCCCAGAGGGCGACGTGCTGGCCATGTTAGGAGGCAAGGCGGTCATCGTGAACGGATATAAGTGCATCGGCCACGGCCTCTGTGCCGAGGCCTGTCCCGTGGGCGCGATTACCATGGTGATGGCCAGTCCAAGCATGAGCGCGGACATGCCACGCCTGACTCCAGAGTACGAAACCAGCATCCAGAACCTGTTTATCGTCGGGGAGCTCGGCGGCCTGGCATTGATCAAGAACGCCGTGAACCAGGGACGCGAATGTATCGACACTATCGCCGGCCGACTCGCAACCAGCGGCTCACGTAAGTCCGTGAACGTTCACGATGTGTTGATCGTGGGAGCCGGTCCCGCGGGAATCAGTGCCTCGCTGCGTGCCATTGAGTGCAAGCTCAATTACCTCACACTCGAGCGGGATGAGGTTGGCGGAACGGTGGCGAAGTATCCGCGCCAGAAACTGGTCATGACCAGTCCTGTGGAATTTCCAATGTATGGGAAGTTCAAGAAGACGGAGCTCTCAAAAGAGAATCTGCTTGCCTTCTGGGACATGATTCTGAATCGATCCGATTTTAACGTCTCCACCGGCGAGAAGGTGGAGGACATCAAAAAGGGGACGGATGGTGTCTTCACCGTGACCACCGCTACCAACCAATATCGCTCGCTCGCAGTAGTCCTGGCGCTGGGTCGCGCCGGCGAGCCGCGGAAACTTGGAGTCAAAGGAGAGGAACTGCCCAAGGTCATGTACCGCTTGATCGAGGCGGATCACTATGTGAACAAGCAAATCCTGGTTGTGGGAGGGGGCGACAGTGCCATTGAGGCTGCCATGGGATTGGCACAGCAGGTTGGTAACAAGGTCACACTCTCGTACCGGCAGCAACGCTTCAGCCGCATCAAAGAGCGTAACGGCAAGCGCATCGAAGACTGCATGCGCACGGGAAAGGTCACCGTCCTGTTCAACTCGCGCCCCGTGGAGTTTAAACCAGATGCCGTGATCCTCGATGTCACGGGTGAGACGCAGGAGATCCCGAACGATTTTGTCTGGATCTTTGCCGGGGGCACTCCTCCCAACGACTTCCTCAGGAAGATCGGGGTCGAGTTCGGGATGAAGGATATGACGGTGGAGGCGAGCAACGAGGCAAAGCAAGCCGCCGTGGGAAAGAAACAGTTCGCCGAAGCCGGAGCTGGTGCACCATGACCGATGGAAATGACGATTGCCCCGGCAACAGCGATATTTTCGTTGCCGGGGCATCGTTGACTTCAAACTCGGGCTGTTGCTCGGCACTGTGACGTTCGCCGGAGGCTGCTGGGTGGAACGATTACTCTCAAGCTGAGTACGGCTTGGTTGCGGCGATCCGTGCTGGACAGATTCCAAACGGTCGGCAATCTGGATCACGGATGTGTCTGGTATGTGGAGGGCCTTCCTGCATGCGTGGCCCAGCTACCGAAATACAGACACGATAAAGCCCGGCCCGAGATCGTGGCTCTGAGAGCCTCTAATGCGCGCATATCATTCTGTGGACGCGAGTGGGCTGCGAAACCACAAATCACTACAAATCACGGCTAAGGGCAGTCCATTCCAGGACAGAGTTGCCGTTCCCACGCGCAGTCGCGGATACCGAAGTTTGGCTGCGCGTGTGTCACCGCACGTCACGGCGAGAAGCGCGTCACTGACAGGATTGCAACACTTCGTGTTAAATTAAATTAGGGTACACGTTGTGAGAAAGCTGCGCTCCGGTTTCGTCCTCTTGCTGGCCATAGTTCTCGGCCTGTCTTTGGCGGCTGTGCCAGAAGATGTACCCGAAACCGCGTTCGATGAATCGGAGACGCCCCCTTACGAAAGCACTCCTCTTTTCTCGATCGTGGTGCCGCAAGTGGCTGGCCACGCACCCGAGGATGGGCTGACCTGCGTTTCTCCACTCCGCTTCGCTCGCTTGACCGAGCTTGATGGATGCCGCCTTGAGTACGAAAGAATGGCGGCGCACCCGGACTCCGATTCTCTCACTGTCCTTGACTGTTCTCTTCGCTGTTAGCAACGTCGCAAGCCTGAACCTGTCTTCGGCGCAGCTCGCCTAAGTTGTGGGCGAGTTGGACACCGCCACGATTGGCACGGAATTGGCCTCGCGAGGAGAAAAATGACAAACCCAATGACAGATCTAGACACTTACACAGACGAGGAACTCGAGCAGGCGCTGGTTCGCGTGCTGGCGCACGCCCGTGGAGAAGTGCTGAACGACGCTGAAGTGCAGAAATTCTGGCAGATCCACAAAGAGATTCAGCGGCGTCGTGCGCATTCAGGGACCGCCGCGTAGTTAACGGGCCTTACGCAGGCGCTCAGGCGCTCGTGGGGGAATGGACGGGAAGCGGGCGGGCAAATTGTTAACTGATAACCAGGCCATCTCTGACAATGTCGGCCCGTGTCAAGCACTTTTCGAGCACACACAGCAAGCACTCAGAGAAGAGCGCCATTTCGCTCTCGTGGATGGGGTTGCCTTGCCAACCGTAGGCTCGCTCGTAATCAGTTTTGAGGTCAGGACTCAGTCCGACCCAAGCATCTCTTCGGTCACACTTTCGATCATGATTACTACTTCGGACTCCTCCATGAAGAGGAGCGGGATCCCCAATCAATTACTCGGTGTTCGACAACACACCATCGCGATTTCCGGGTTGTCCCTGCGAACCAAACTTTTTCAACTGCTGGTAGTCCCATCCCTTTCGCCACATCCAGTAGAAGCGCATCATCTTGCACTTATACCGCAAGACTTTTCACAACCGAGTGCTGATGGCAAAGGCGCTTGCTTTTACCCCGGCTCCGTGCTACAAGGACCGCATTCGAAAACAGTTCGCGTGAAAACGGAGGAACTATGGTGACTGACACACTGCAACAACGCGTTTCGACGATACGTTGGGGAGCGGCAAGTGCCGCGCTCACGTTAGCAGTCCTGCTTGGGCTGGGTCTGGTTACGACCCCATTGGCCCAAGCGCAGACTTTCACTTCACTCTACAGTTTTAGCGGTTCCCCTGATGGCGCAGTGCCTTTTGCCGGTGTGATCAGCGACAAGTCGGGCACTCTGTATGGCACGACCGACAGCGGCGGATCTTCGAACCTTGGAAGCATATACAAGTTCAGTAGCGGTACCGAAACTGTCCTTTACAGCTTTAGCGGCTCAGATGGGTCGTCCCCCTTCGCGGATTTGGTAATGGACAAGTCCGGCACTCTATACGGCACTACTGTCGGCGGCGGATCCTCGAGCGCCGGTACAGTCTTCGCATTCAATTCCTCAGGCCTTACCACGCTGTACAGCTTCACCGGCGGGGCGGATGGCTCGGCGCCCTACTCTGGCCTAGTTCTGGACAATAAGGGCAATCTCTATGGTACTACTGAGGTTGGCGGATCATCCGGCCTGGGAACGGTATTTAAGGTGAATATCAAAACCAAGAAGGAGACCGTGTTGCACAGTTTCACGGGTCAGCCTGACGGTTCGTATCCGCTGTACGGAAATCTGCTTATGGACAAGCTCGGAAATCTCTATGGAACCGCTACAGAAGGCGGCTCTTCGAATGTGGGCGCGGTATGGGAGGTCAGCGCAAAAGGCAAGGAGACGGTGCTGTACAGCTTTGCCGGGGGCTCGGATGGGGAATACGCCTTCGAGCAAAGTTTGGCATCGGATGGAAAGCACACCCTCTATGGCACAACGGAAGACGGTGGGGCTCATAGCGTCGGAGTCGTGTTCAAAGTGAACATTAGGACCAAGAAGGAGGCCGTGCTATATAGTTTTGGGAGCGTGTCGGGTGATGGCGAATTTCCCTCTTCGGGGTTAGTCCGTGATAAGAAGGGGAATCTCTATGGCACGACCCAGAATGGCGGCTCCGCTGGCGTCGGAACCGTTTTCGAACTTAAGGGGACAAAGGAAACCATCCTGCATAGCTTTGACGGAACGGACGGATCAAATCCCTTTACCTCTCCGTTGATCGATGAAAAGGGCACGCTCTACGGCACCACCTACGCTGGCGGCGCACACAGTGACGGAACGATCTATTCAGTTAAACCTTAATCAACTGGCAGCAAGGCGATGGGCGCGGCCGCTCGGTTGCGGGCCGCGCTTTTTCTGTCTGAATTGGCTGCGCTGCACACCCGGCGACGTCCCGACCAAACTTCGTCGAGTAAGTGAGGACTGGTCGCATTGATGTTGCCTGGAAGGGGCCAGCAACACTCGCCGAGTGCTGGATTTTGAGCCGCACATCCGCCCAGGGAGCTGACCCCGTTCTTAGCGAGGAAGGAATGCCAAGCCTGACACCTCGCTCGTAACCAAGCTCCCTCGGGACCTGAGATGGGACACGCACGGTGCCTCGTCCGAATGAATCGGACTGTTTCTGTGGGATGCGCTCCCGGTCACTTTGGGTACTTCGGGTTGGGCTCTGGAATGTGGCTCGTGGAAACGGTCTGCGGTCCATGCGGCTAGCTGGTTTGGGTCACGCGGGCGCTTGCCTTTGCCGATGGCGATGGCGATGGCAACTATTGTCTCACTATCCGCTCAACGGCTTGGTTCACGTCCTCGCGGGCTTTCTTTTTGGCAGATTCGCGGCTGGTGTGATCTAGCCTGTTTTCCAATCGCTTGGCTTGGCGCTGTGACCTGTCAAGTTTGGTTCGTTTCTTTGCCATGCTCTTAGTTTCCCACAGCCAACGAAAGTTAGCCATCCCTGTGGAAAACCAAACTGCCCCATTACCGAAATCACCTTGCTTGGCTGGCCGGGCTGATGCCTTCAGAGTGCTGTCATCCCAGTCCGTGTGACGTTAATCACCTTGGTTGGTTGTGCGGCGACCCTTCGGAGCACGCCTCTGGCCGCGCCTCGCCAGCCAGTACGGCGGCTACCAGGTCTACCGGGAGCGTACGGACAGGCACATCCCCATCGTCATCCTTGAGCCGGATTTCGAAAATCTCATCTGATACCTGAGGACGTGCTTCTGAGCAAGTACGATGCGCTGCTCATTGACCCGTTGTGACCGGCCGCAAAGGGACGCTAACGGATTGGGCCCACGTGCAATCAGGTACGCCTGTTCGTAATCCCCGCTGCAATTGCCCGCACATAGCCGCGAGTGTCGGTGTGAACCGGACAGGCATACTGGCACTTGATCTGTTCGCGCCAGTACTCGTGATCCGCCACTCGGACGGTGTAGCGTGGTTCGCCCCCTTGTTGTCGCCTGCTGTCCACAGATACGCGGCAGTCCACCTTATGCAAGGGGACAAGGGCGGTCTGTGACCAAAGCCACGATTTCGAGTCGGTTACTGCGCCTGTTCCATCGCGATCGCTCGCGGAAACAGGATGTTGTTTTCAAGATGAATGTGTTGGTGCAGATCCGCTTCGAATTCCGCCAGAGCTTTGTAAAGCGTCTGGTAGCTGATGCATGCATCGGGTGGAGCGGCATGACCACCACTGGCCTGGCGCATGGCCCGCAATGCAGCACCAGCGGAGTCGTGCTCGTGCTTCATCATCGAAACCGGGTTTTGCACGTTGCCAAAAGGCGGCGGCAGGATGGGCTCATGCTGAAGGACGGCCTCCTCCATCCTGACGATGTAAGGAAACAACACCATCTCTTGCTTCATCATGTGCATGCTCAGTTCCTGTGCCAGCCCGGCGAAGGTTGTGCGATCTCCACCAGTTCAGGATGGTTTTGACCATGCACAGAGCAGACCTTGTTCAAACGGTGCTCGCGAAGAAAGCGACAAACGCTGTGGCGCGTGGGCTGTCACAGGAGCAACACAGTTGTGCGGGTACACATTTCCCCCATTCCTCCCCGGTACTGCCCGTTAAGATGTCCCGCAGACCGGCGCTTTCTTCTACTCTTTCGAAACAAGGTCCGCCGTCGTGCCCAGACTTCTGATGAACGCTAATGGTCTGGCTCATCCGAACATAAGCCTCCCGCAGGTCCCGTTTTTCTTGCTCTGTCAAGTTCGGATTTTCCAACGCAGAGAGAATGTCATCGAACTCTGCTTCGAGTTTCTCCAGTTCTGCACAGAGCATATTGACCTCCCTTTCGTCCGGGAACTCGCATCCCGCGGGTCCACGGATTTCTGCGCTCCGGCGTCGCCGCGACTACATCGGCTACGCCGCGCACCTTGCGAGGAGTTCCTTCTTTCCCAAACCCAGGATCCCGTGTTCTTGGCCCACCTTGCGGAAAGCCTCGATCGCGACATCCAGGTGACGCTTTTCATGAGCTGCAGAGAGTTGGGTGCGGATGCGGGCTTGCCCTTTCGGTACTACTGGGAAGAAGAACCCGACCGCATAAACTCCTTGGTCAAAAAGATCCCGGGCAAACTCTTGCGCCAGCTTGGCGTCATACAGCATGACCGGCACGATCGGGGTACTCTCCTTCCTTTATGTCGAAGCCGGCATCCTTCAGCAGACCGCGCCAGTACCTGGTATTCCATTCCAGTTTGTCGCGGCGCTCAGTGCTGGTGCTGATCAGATCCAGAACTTTCAGCGCCCCCGCGACGATAACCGGAGCCACGGAATTAGAGAAAAGGTACGGTCGTGCCCGCTGGCGGCACATCTCTACCAGTTCGCGCCGCCCGCTTACGCACCCGCCGGAAGCGCCGCCCAGTGCTTTGCCCAGCGTAGTAGTGATAACATCAATTTTGCCCAGCACACCCCAGTGCTCGTGGGTTCCGCGCCCGGTGCGACCGATGAAGCCGGTGGCGTGCGAATCGTCAAGGAACACCATGGCGTTGTACTCCTCCGCCAGAGCGACGATGTCGGCCAGCCTGGCCATATCACCGTCCATCGAAAAAACGCCATCGGTGATGACCATGCGGAGGCGCTTGTCCTGATGCTCCCGCAATTTCTCCTCCAGATGCCCCATGTCGGAGTGCTTGTAAGTGTCTTGCATCGCTTTGCACAGGCGCATGCCGTCAATGATGGAGGCGTGCACCAGGCGGTCCGCGATCATTACGTCTTGCTCATCCAGGCACGCTTCAAAGAATCCCGCATTCGCGTCCATGCAGGAGGGGAACAGAAGCGTGTCTTCGGTTCCGAGAAACGTGGTAAGCCGTTTCTCCAATTCCCGATGAATGTCCTGGGTGCCGCAGATGAAGCGCACCGATGACATCCCGTAGCCGCGGCTGTCCAATCCGGCGTGCGCTGCCGCGATCACCGCGGGATGGCTGGACAGCCCGAGATAATTGTTGGCGCAGACATTGATGCACTTCTTGATCGTCGATCCGACGGGAAACTCCACCTCAATCTCTGAGGACTGCGGAGAATGGATGTATCGCTCCTCCTTGAACAGGCCGGCTGCTTTAATTTCCTCAATCGTGGTCTGATAGCAATTGCGAACCGTATTGGTGAAGGCCATGGCTCCCCCTCGCGTGATGAGATTCGGACCAATGTGGTGCCCCTGCGTACGCGTGTCGCAGCTTGGGGCAGGCGTTAAACGCTGACTTCTGTTTTCTGAAAACGATGCACCAGCGCCACGATGCTCTGCACCGTATCGAAAGCCTCGGGTGTGGCCGCCTCCGCCGGAATGTGAATCGAGTACTTCTTTTCCAGGAATCGCAGCAGAGACACCATGGAGAAGGAATCCACAATCCCACCGGAAATCAGCGGCGTCGTCTCCGTGATCTCCCGATCATCTCCCTCTTGTACGTACTCTCGAGTAATGTAATTGCGAACTGCGTTACCAACTTCATCCATTGCCAGCCTCTCTTTCCGTACAGCGCACTCTGGAACGCCGTCTTTAGTCGTCCATAATCGTCGAGAGATCTCCGACCGGCTCGTGAAACTCCTTGCAGCGCAGGATGCGGCGCACGATCTTGCCGCTGCGGGTCTTGGGCAGGGAGTCCACGAACTCAATCTCCTGCGGCATCGCTAGCGGTGACAACCGCTTGCGAATATGGTTCATGATTTCGAGCTCGAGATCATCCGACGGTGTGAAACCCTTCTTCAGGGTCACGTATGCCTTGACCACTTCCATATTGACCGGATCAGGTTTGGCGACGGCGGCGGACTCGGCGACGGACGGGCATCCTAGGAGAGCCGATTCAATTTCAAATGGGCCGACCAGATGCCCACCAGTATTGATGACGTCGTCGTCCCGTCCCATGAACCAGAAATAGCCGTCCCGATCGATCGAGGCCCGGTCACCACACAGATACCAGCCATTCTTGAATTTCGCTTTGAATCCAGCCTCGTTACTCCAGTAGCTGCGAATCTGCGACGGCCACCCTGGCCGCAGGGCAATCAAGCCCGCTACACCTGGCTGACTCATCGGTTGGTAAGTCTTGGGATCCAGCACCGTCGCGGTGATTCCCGGGAACGGCTTGCCCATCGAGCCAGGCTTGATTTGCATCCCCGGAAAGTTCGTTATGACGATGCAGCCGGTCTCGGTTTGCCAGAATGTATCGTGAAAGGGCTTCCCGAATGCCTCCTCCGACCATACAACCGCCTCGGCATTGAGCGGCTCGCCCACACTGGCCAAGTGACGCAAGCTCGATAATTCGTGCTTCTCGATGATTTCTGTTCCTTCCTTCATCAGAAGGCGGATGGCTGTCGGTGCCGAATACCACACAGTGACCCGGCGCTTCTCGATGAACTCGTACCATCGTTCCGCATTGAAGCCGGAATCAAGCACGGCCTGCGTGATGCCATTCGACCATGGGCCGATGATTCCGTAGGACGTCCCGGTCACCCAACCGGGGTCGGCATTGCACCAGTAAATGTCATCCGGTCGCAAGTCCAAGACCCATTTGGCTGTGAGGTACTGCGAGAGAATCGAATAGTGGACGTGCTGCGCGCCCTTGGGCTGGCCCGTCGTACCCGAGGTATAGTGCAAAACCGAGGGAGACTCCGCTTTCGTCGGATAGACATCGAAGTCTTCCACCCGCGGCGCCTGCTCCATGTGAAAGGAAATCTCGTGGGGCTGCAGCGAGGCTTCATCGGCATCCACCAGAATGACGTATTTCAAATTCGGAAGCCTGCTTGCGGATCTTACGGACCTTGTAAGCATGTTTCTTTTGCGTAACGATCGCGGAGGTTCCGGCGTCGGCCAGTCGCACCCAAAGCGACTCTTCCCCGAAGGCGGAGAACAGCGGCTGCGCTACCGCTCCCATCTTCAGAATGCCAAGGAACCCGATGTACAGCTCCGGCACCCGATCCAGGAACAGACAAACCCGTTCCCCGGGCAGTATGCCGAGGCCAAGCAGGAAATGGGCGATGGTGTTGGAAAGAGTTCTGATGTCGTTGTAAGTGAAGCGTTTTTCGTTACCCTGATAGTCTTCCCAGAGCAGTGCCGGTTTCTCGGCCATACCCATCTGGCAGATGCGGTCGCTGCACATCCAGCCTATGTTGATCGGATCGCCCGGCTTGTAACCCAATTCCTGCTCGGCGACAGACCAGTCAAAACCGCTGCTGAGCTCCGTGTAAGAAGGTAGGTTGCTTACAGGCTCCGCCCACTCTGGGCGCTCGTCGGGGCTCAAGACACCTGCTTGACCGGAGTGGCCGATTGCTTCTGGGCTGCGAACCATGGAGAGATCCTCCCTCGCACAGTCGGACGGATCCGATTGCAATTTCATCTCACGCCTACGCAAGGATATTGTCTATGACAGTTGGACTAGAACGCAGTGATCGCCGTCAATCAGTTGGGTGATAAGAATTTAATGCGATAGGTGTTTGCGGAACTCAAAACCATTCCACGACTGTGTTTTCGAGGAGAGAATCGTTGGCTTTCCGATCGGTTGGAAGTAGAACCCAGAACTCTGCTGCGGATCGCGAAGCAAGGGAGTTGCCTGAACCTGCCTTCGCTGGAGTATCGAAGGGGTACTAGACGCTGGATCGTGTTTGTAGAAGTAAGCAAAAGCGGCGAGCGTGGGGACAAACCAAATTGTGAGAAAAGTCCAGCCCTGCTAATACCTCAAGGAGCCAGCCGGAAGGAACAGGAAAGCTCCGAATGCGGCTGTCGCAATCGAAAAACGAATGACCAACTTCGACTTGAGACTCATCGGATGACCGACATGTGCCAGAAAAATTTCCACCCCGCATCCGCTATATGAGCAGCCTAATAAAGCCGGAAGGTGACCTCGACGCTGATTTGAACAGCCACTGCAAGGCCGTCCTTGCGCGCGGGTTCAAATCTCCACCGCCCGATGGCTTCCACTGCCTTTTCGTCCAAGCCCATGCCCAGAGACCGTTGCACGCGTATGTCGTGCGGACCTCCTTCCGGTCCCACCACCAGCCACAGGACAACCGTTCCCTGGTATTTCGCCTTGCGGGCTTCTTCGGAGAATTCCGGATCTGGAGAGTAAATTGCCCGCGGTGCGCTCACTCCTCCACCGACGCGATAGACTCCTCCTCCGATTCCCCCGCCCCAACCCGGCCCTACACCTGGCCCGTGCCCAGAACCAACTCCTCCGCCGCTGCCAGAACCGATGCCCCCACCGGATCCGGTGCCGTTGGAGGGCGGTCCCAGAACTGAGGAGAGGGGATCCCCGAGGAGCCCGATCTGAGGGAGACGGATTTCCGCTGGCACAGCAACCGTTGGTTCGACCGGGAGCTTAGGATTCTCATTGCGGACGATCACTGCCGGAGGAGCTAGCTGCTGGCGTGAGAATCGCGGCAAGGCTCCCTTGGAGGCAGCCAACTTGTCGCGGTCGCCGCCGCCGCCCCCGGATTGAGTGCGTGATTGAGGCAAGATGTAAGGACTGACATCGGTGACGATACCCATCACCTGCTGGCGAATCTCGTGGCGATGGGTCACCAAGTAACGACTGGAGATGCACAGAAGCAACAACACCAGGCCATGGCCAAGGAAAGACAAAACCACTGTGCTCTTCCTGGTTTGGTATAGGCCATAGCCCTCGCCGAAGAGTGTAGGCACTATGGACTGGGCGGTTTCAGAGGTTATAAGGCCCGGCTCTGGCTCGAGACTGGGTTCTGGCTCGAGACTGGCTGCGACGCTGGACATCCTGCTCACCAGGAAAGCGTGCAGCACTGATGGTGGCGAGATGGGCTTACCCCTCATGTCCGGCTTGCCTGCATCGCCACAACGGATTCACATTTCACGCTCTCCGAGGTTCCCCGGTTGCGACAACTTATTCTTCAGTGCGACGGCGGCAAATCACTGGACCAGGAGTCAGCAGCAATCAGCCACTTCGTCCCGACATGTTTCCAGACCGTCAGGTACTTGCCGTGATCCTCCTTTTTTGTCCCATCGTTCTGGGGCACGCTCATGCGGTAGGTGCCCACATCCCAGGCGACATTGGCGCCCTGCCGGATGTAGGTAACGTCAAATGCGAGTTCACTGACCCCGTGGCTCAGCGGCCCCTGTAAATACTCGCGGATGGCGGCGCGCCCGTGCACCGCCTCATGGTGCGGTGGCAGGTACACGGCATCCGGAGCGTAAGCAGCGACGACTCTCTCCAAATCTCCGGCATTCCAGTGCCGCGCCCAATCATTGCCGATCTGGCGGATGATTCCGGCAGCGCTGGTGCGCTCTACCGGTTCGCGGCGGCGGATGGCTTTACCGCTGGTACGTTTCTCCGGCTTCCTGACGGTCGGTTTCATAGCTGACCTCCTACGCAATACACTTTACGGTCGATATTCTACTCCGCAGATTGAGGTAGGTTCTGCGACCCTTGTCACAGGACATTGTGAGCAGTTGATTGGCGGCGCTCTCGCGATTCAGCCCAACTGCGGTGGTTCGCGCCCCATCTCAGGCCAAGAGCAAAAAGCGCGCCAGATTACTGCAAATTGAGTTTCTGCGGTCCTAGCATTTAGTTAGCTTTTGCTTATCCGGTTGTTTCAGCCGACCACAAGCGGTAGTGTAAGTGGGTGCCTCGCCCGTCGTTTCCGAAAACTTTGCGCGAATTCCAGTCGAAGTTTGCCACCGAGGACGGTTGCCAGCAGTATTTGGCCGCCTGCCGCTGGCCGGACGGCTTCGTGTGTCCGCGATGTGGGAACCAGCGCGCCTATGAATTGCTGAAGCTCAAACGCTGGCAATGCACCGGCTGTCGCCACCAGGTTTCGCTGACCGCTGGGACGATTCTGCACAATACGAAGACACCGCTAACAGTTTGGTTCTGGGCAGCGTACCTGATGACTACGGATAAGCGTGGCATTTCCGCATTACTGTTGCAGCGCCAGCTTGCCCTGGAACGGTATGAAACAGGGTGGATGATGCTGCACAAATTCCGGCGAGCGATGATCAACTTGGCACGTGAGCCGTTACGGGGCGAAGTGGAAGTCGATGAGACGTGGGTTGAGGGACGCAGGCCGGTTTACGCGGAAGCCGGCAACTCAAAGGTCGTAAAGCGGCACTGGTCCTCGTAGCGGTGGAGAAACGCGGTCGCGCCAGCGGGCGCGCTCGCATGGCCGTCATCCCGGATTTCAAAAGTACAACGTTGATCGCCTTCCTTAAACAAAACGTGGAGGCAGGCTCCACGGTATATACCGACGGCCTGAAGAGCTTCACCGGATTGCCAGAAGCTGGTTTTCAACACGTCCCCCGCAGCCAACCCCTGCGAATCGAGCTGCGGCAAGGCGCGAAGTCGGCGGTGCCCTTGGCAGACCGCGCAATCGGGAATCTGCAGCAATGGCTGATCGGGACCTAGCACGGCGTGAGCCGCGATCAGCTCCAGGTTTATCTCGATGAATTTGTTTTTCGCCACAATCGCCGCAGGCAACCCATGGCCGCGTTCCAGACCCTGCTCGGCCTTGGAACCGGGCGCAAACCTACAACTTATAAACAAATACGCGGCGCCGTGGACCTTTCCACTCGTCCGACAACGCCCGACCCCAAGCTATTGCGTGTTGCTGAAACAACCGGATAAGCAAAAGTTAGCTAGATAACGCAATGTCGCGCGTACGGGAGGTGTTTATGCGACGTAAGTGTGTGCAGTTGGTTGGGACTGTTCTGACATCGGTTGTTTTCAGTACGATGGCCGGGGCCCAGGTGTCGTCCCTGACCGGTGGACATGAGCCGGGGTGCGCTGCAATGACTTCCCAGACGAGCGTTTCCGTTCTGGAGTCGAAAGGTGATGGCTGTTGCCCTACTTGTCCGCCCTTGGTTTGCGTCGCACAATCGCATTGGGCCGCAGGGGCGCGTTGTGGTTCTCCAGCAGAATTGGGATATAGCCAATAGGCACGATCCCATTCTCGGGAATCGGATAGACTTGACCATACGGCGTCCGGTATTGAGCGTACTGGGCTGGATCAACTGTGTAGTTCACGTAATTACACTGATTGTGGGCACACCCATTTTGATAGGTGTTGTCCATGTACCACACGAGTTGTGCCTGATAACCATTCGCGCCGGCCATCCTGCAGGTCCACACCCCCTGGGTTGGGTTACTTAGGTCCGGAATTGGCCCGTTGCAGGCTGTGCTGATGGTGTTTCCCACCAACCAGTTGTAAACGCTCTCGTAAGCAACCCCAGCTTTAAGCAGCGTCCCCGGATCGTGGTTGCCGACAACATCGAAAGCTCCCACCGTCATAGCCACCGGGCTGCTCCCCACATTGGTGGGCATTGCCGGGTTGAAAGCGTGGCTACAATTCTTGCCCACGCAGTGCTCAAGCGTGGTCACGGTACTGTCGCCCTTGTTCGCTGTGCCGATGTCGTAGTCGCCGTCGCCGTTAAAGTCCTCCGCCACAATCGAGACGGGTTGGCTACCGACCGCGTAAGTGTCCGCGCTCCCGAAGGTGCCGTCTTTATTGTTCGTCAGCACACTCACAGAGCCGTCGGTTTGATTCGCGACCGCCAAATCAGCATAGGTGTCCTTGTTGAAATCCGCCACGGCCACCGCAGAGGGGCCATTCCCAACCGTGTAGGTCGCCGCAGTTTCGAAGCTGCCGCTGCCATTGTTCAACAGTACACTCACCGTGCCATCGCCTCCATTGGTGACCGCCAAATCGGCATAGGTGTCGTTATTGAAATCACCGACAGCCACCGCGGACGGGCTATTCCCAACCGTGTAGGGCACCGCAGTCCCGAACCCGCCGCTGCCGTTATTCTGCAGCACACTCACGGTGCCACTGCCCGCGTTGGCCACCGCGATGTCAGGATAGCCATCATTATTGAAATCGCCCACTGCCACCGAGGACGGATTGGAACCCACGTTGTAAGACACCGGCGTCTGGAAGGTGCCATCCCCTTTGCCCAACAGCACACTCACGGTGCCGCTAGTGGTGGCGTTGGCCACGACCACGTCCAGGTTGCCGTCTTTATTGAAATCTGCCACGGCTACAGACACCGGGCTGTTGCCCGCCGCTGACGACACTCCCGCCTTAAAGGTGCCGTCCCCGTTGCCCAATATCGTGGTGACGTCGTTGCTGCCTTTGTTGGCCACTACCAGATCAAGTGCCTGGTCGTTGTTGAAATCGCCCACCGCCGCCGCATCCGGGTTGCTGCCCGCCCCGTTGTTCACTGCGGCTTGGAAGCTGCCATCGCCAAAGCCCACCATTACACTTACATTGCCGTTGGCGTTGGGCAAGGCCAAATCCCAGCGCGTGAACCATTTCCACAGCGACCCGATTCCATACGTGTTATCCCACTCGTACCAATGAAAGCGTGACACGCCTAAGGATAGGTTCAAAGCGTAAAACCGGACAAGAAAGCCAGCCTGTTCATCCGGGTCGCGCAAGCCGGCTATGTCGGCTGCCCAACTGCCTTCCGTATTCCACAGCGGCTGGGTCAAGTTGTACGTCTGGAGGAAGCCAAAAAAACCACTCGCCCCAAAAGGATAGTTCGTGTATCCCTGCAGCAAACCCACCAAGGTTTCCGGGATCGGAGCACCTTTCGTGTTGAGCTGAACATAGGAGTGAAATGCAATTATGTCCGCGTAGTTGCCACCGCCCGCCTGCGCCCAAGATTCCCATCTGGGGTAATCCAAGTCAAACCTCAGCGCGCCCGACTGACTTATAACCACCGCGGACGGGTCGATCCTCTTGATGATCTCGCGCGCGTCCTGCGCCATGCGGACCAATTGCTGTGCAGTTGCGTTTCCTTTCCCTTTGGTCTGCCAATGCCAGCGCATCGGATCGGGAAACTCATCCCACAGCTCCCAGTAATGAATGCGGCCAGCGGCATGAGTAGCTATGGCGGTGACGAAATCTCTCCAAGCCTGATCCGTACCGCTCCCGTCGGGATTGAGGTCCCTGGGTGGATCACACGAGCCGGGTTCGTTAGCACAATATTTGTCGTGGGCATTGGAGGAGGCCCAGGCAGGCACCCGGCCGAAGCAATAGTCTATATCCAGACCGTTCTGCTTGGCCTGATTCATCCAGATGTTTAGAAGTCTCCAGTCGTAGACCCCAGGCGCAGGGTTGAGCGTCGACCACGGCACGTCGCTATCCCACAGGCGGATCCCGCTGAAAGGGACCACCGGCCAAGGCTCGCCATTGATCTCTGCGCCGGTCATGGACATGCCGAAAAAGTACGGCGATACCGGTTGCTGCGCCCGTGCACGCGTGCTTGCCCCCAGCAGCGCGAAAATTGTCCAGCCGAAAACTGCAAAGGTGAGCTTTGACATCTGCCTCCCATTTAAACCTTCGACTTGCGCTTCGGGTCGAAGTATCTCTTCGCTGCTTGGTTTGGGCAGCCGCAGTCGGGGAAGCGCGCAGCTTCCGAGCGCGGCCTTACGTCGGAGGAGTATAGTACTGAATCCGGCCTCCCACAAGCCCCTTACTCGTCCAGTAGATGGGTGACAGTTTTCATTCCTTTCCTTGAGATGAGAACTGGAGCAGGAACTGGTATGGGGTCAAGTAGCCCAGGGACTGATGGCGGCGCACGGCGTTGTAGTGATGCCCATTCGCGAAGTAGCCGGCGCAGATGTCGCCTTCCCCAACGGAATCAGAAAGTCCAAACGCTCGCGCCGGATCGTTCCTACAAGCCGTTCGCAGTAGGCATTTGCCTGGGGCGATTGGGGCGGGGTTCGCAATACTCGCAATCCAAACCCTGGCGCCAGCTCCGCATCCAGTTCAGCGGAGTAGATCCTGTCACGATCATGAATGAGATACCGATATCCATGGTCGCCGGGTATGGCTTCTCGCACCTGTTGCAAGGTCCACTCCGCCGTCGGGTGCGCGGTTACGTTGCATTGCAGAATTCGTCGCGAACCCACTTCCAGAATGACGAGTACATAGAATGGATTAACGAATTTAGGTGCCGGCCGTTGATTGTGACTGATCAGTGAATTCGCGATCTCGACCACGCGCTGCGGACAGCGCCTACACTCGTTGAGTAGTTTGTTCAGTTTCCTCGCACTCTAGTCCCCGTCATCCTCCTCCGAGTGCGGCTGACTCGGTAACATCTTCACCTTGGGACACTTCCGTGGCGCAAGAATCAGCGGCGCCAGCGGCTTTTGATTGAAGTTGAACATGTCCATCAGATTGTTTGCCCTTTTGTCTCGGTGGGTGAGGGGCGGCAAATTGAACACCGTCTCAGCAAATCTCAGCAACGAGGTCGCACCGGAAAGTCCGTGTTGCACGGTTCCCGCTTTTACGTAGGGAGAGATCACCAGCAAAGGAACTCGGATGCCCAGCCCGAAATAATCGACTGTGGGCGGCGGAACGTGATCATAGAATCCGCCAAAATCGTCCCAAGTGAGAAAGATCACCGTGGAATTCCAAAACGGGGAGTTCATAATGGCGTTAATGATCTCCACCGACCAGCCCTCTCCCACACATAGGTTGAGCTTAGGACCCGGATGATCGGAATCGTCGCCCGGCGGAGTGATCCAAGTCACGTCGGCGAGATGCCTTTGTACATCGCTGACGAAATTGTTCACCGGCCTAACGTTCGTACTCCACTGATCGCCATAACGGATGTGATTGATGGCATCCAGCACCGACCATATGTAACCATATTGGGTCGAAATAGCCGTGTAGTAGCGCCAGGTCCGCCCGGCGGTGTTCAATTCATCGGGCAACGTCGGAATATCAACACAGGGAAATATATGCGAGTACTGTCCGTTGGATGGATCCATCGTTGGAACTTCAGTTCCCGCGGTCGAATCGCATCCCCAGCGTGCAGGTTTGTGCGTATCCCCGTGGGATTGTCGCTTATGTCGTCTGAGTCTGCCGCCGCGAAATACAAGTGGTTGGGAAAGCTCCCCCCGTACATCGAGGAGAAGAAATTGTCCGCGAGAGTAAAATTCGAGCATACAGCCAGTAGTTCGGAATGTCTGTCTGTTGAAATTGAACGTAGGCCGCATAGTGTGGCGCATACTTGTAGAAGCCATCCATCTTCCCGTGGTCGATCCCTTGCATGGAATCGGACCAGCCGTGGCCCAGCTCCCCCTGGACCAGCTCGGCATGACCCAAGGGGATCTGCTTTGAACCTGCCATCCCTGTCGTGGCTCCGTTGGCGCCCGGGAAAGTTCCGAACATGTGATCAAACGAGCGGTTTTCCTTAATGATAATCACCACGTGCTGGATGGGCATGGTCTGCGCGCGACCACTGATTGCCAGCAGCAACAGGCACAGTAATACTCGTGGCAAGCCTCCACCGCCGGGGGTGAACAGTCCAGCTCCCGGCCCGGCAAAATGCTGGTTATTGGTACACATAGGCGACGCCTTGAGCGTAACTTCCAGAAACTGCGGCCAGGGGGGCCCCCACCACCAGTGTGCTATCGCTGAGTGCGATCGCCATGCCGAAACTGTCTCCTGTGGCTCCGTCCGCAGCGCTTACCTTGGCGCTGAACGCCGACGTAGTTCTCCAGCCGCGGGCGGGCTCGACGTACACATAGCCTGCGCCCTGATTGACGTTGGAACCGATGGTTGCGTTCGGCGCTCCGACCACAAGCGTATCGCTGCGGATGGAAACCGAGGCGCCGAACTGGTCACCCATCGCCCCATCGGAGGCCGTTAACTTGGCGGTGGCCGTCGCGGTTGTCTTCCAGCCCTCCTTGGGCACGATATACACATAGGCTGCGCCCTGCTGATAAACAGCGTCGATCTCAGCGCCCAATGCTCCGACCGCGATGCCTGTCCAGCTGATGCTGACCGAGCAGCCGAACTGAGCGCCAGCCTTGCCATCACGGGTGGTGAGCTCCGCCGTCTCGGGCATGTTGCTCCACCCGGCTGGCGGCGGCCCGGCGTACACGTAAGCCGCACCGTGAGCGTAGATGGCACCGATTCCTGCGTAGGGCGCCCCCACAACTGCAGTGGTGCCTGAGATGGAAACGGACTGACCGAAGCCGTCATCTGCACTGCCGTGCGACGCAGTCAATTTGCCAGTCTGAGTCATGCTTGCCCAGCCGCTGGCCGGCTCAACAAACACATAGGCTGCACCTTGCGCGAACATGCAGGGGCTGTTCGGGCAGCCGGAGCCGATTGCGGCACCGGGAGCCCCCGCCACCACGGTGTTGCTGCTGCTGTCGATGCCCACTGAGTATCCCAACTCATCGCCGGCCACTCCATCCGACGCTGTCAGCTTGGCCGTCTCCGTCGTGTCCGCCCAGCCGCTCGAAGGCTCCACGTATACGTAGGCCGCCCCCTGGTTAAAACACACATTTCCCGTGGTGGAGCAGTTGGCGTTGGAAATACCCGCGTAGGGAGCACCCACCACCACCACACCACCGCTCACCGACACGGAGCTGCCGAACTGATCGTTCGACATCCCGTCCGAAGCGGTCAGCTTCGCGGTCTGGGTCATGTCCGCCCAGCCGGTTGACGGCTCCACGAACACGTAAGCCGCGCCCTGACCAAAATTGGTGCCGACTGTCGCCGAAAACGCTCCCACTACTATCGTGTCGCCGTCGATGGCTGCCGAACTGGCGAACTGGTCCCCTGCCGCCCCATCCGAAGCCGCCAACTTAGCCTGCTGTACCCAGGGATCAATTGTTACCGGGTAGCGCGCCCCAGTATCATTGACCTGAAGCAGCAACTGATCTCCCTGCAGCTGAAGGCTTGACGCCAATTCCGCTCCGGTCGCGTCAAATGCCGTCAGACCCTGATAACGCAATGATTCTCTCCGCGAAGCATCGGTCAGGATTAGGCCAGCACCTCCCCAGTCAACGGTGGCCTTTAAATCTCCCGAAACTGACAGCGCGATCGTCAGCCGCTCACCGCGCTTCTGGGCTGGGGGCTCAGCCAGGGAAAACCCTTGTTCCAATCCAGCCGGACCATTCACATACCACTCCGTCATCGGGCCGCGCTGGTATTCCAGGCGATTGGCACTTACCCTAGGAGTAACCGCCCCTGCCGTTATTCGTGTCGTGCCGTAACCGTAACCGCGCAAAATCATTCGCCAGCGCACGTTTCCAGTGCGCACTTCCGCCGCTTGCTTCGTGAAATGAACCGTTAGCTCCTGGTTCGAGTTCAAAGCCTCAAAGCCATCGTTCACGGCCCGTATGTGGTACGCGGAGACATCACGGCCAACCGCAGCCCAGACCTTGGACTGCGCGGCCAGCGGCAAACTCGACACGCGCATGCCATGCGGGTGGGCAGGACTTGCACACAACGACACTCCTGAGAGCAAACTGAAAAGAAGCGTCAGGCGTACCATTCTCATGGAACTACTCTCTTTACTGAATCTGTACTCGGATTCAGTCAGAAGAAGAATGACGACGGTCACAGCTCTACGTGATGGGCAACCCGCAGAAGTAGATGTCCTTGCGGAAGCCGCCACTTTCATCATCCGCAAAACTGTTGTCGAAATTCTTCGGCGAGGCTTGCGGGAGAAGTTCAAAGACCGGAAGATTCTGGAAAACTTCTGGCTATACGATTACGGTCTCGACAAAGCACAGAGTAAGAAGCGTCTGAAGGAAATGGGAGATTTGCTCGGGCACATCTAGATCGAGGCTTTCTTCCATCGTCCATTTCTGCGACACGAGGTTTCTCATGCCCACTCGCCAAGAACTGGAAGCCGAATTCGGGGGACTAGGGATAGACTTCGCTAATCCCGCTTTTTATGACACCCCAGCTTTCCGTAGGGCTGAAAGGCAAAATCCTGCACTGATCATCAAGAACGGAATCTTTCCCTCAAGGTAAAGTGCCATTGTCCAGCTGCATTGCCTACACCCCGCTGTGGTTCTTCCTACGAACCCAGACCTGCAGTTACTCGCTCGCCGCCGTAGCGGAGCGAAGCCCTGCACAGCTAAGCGGAGCGGAAGCGGCGTCAGACCCAGCTTCGACCTTCTCAAGCGGGGCGCGCTCTCATAATGCATTGAGAATTGGCCGGCCCGGTCAACCAGTGATAAGGCGATGTTGCGACAGTTGTGACTCGTGGGCTTCACCGCACATCAAGATGTGACCAACTTCACTGACCGTGACGCCCTTGTAGGAGGACTATTGTTACGTCCCGCGCCTCCCCGAAGAGAGTCCCCACTGGGACGCAGCACCCCTGAGGCGAGTGACCCGAGTTCTCGGGAAATGCAATCCGTCAGACCAGTTCGTTTTCAGGAGGTTCGTCATGAAACGCATCAGCGTTATGGTTTTGATTCTATGTGCGTGCCTCGTGTCCGTGGCCTGGAGTCAGCAGCCAACGGCCAAGGGCCGCTCCGACTGGACCGAATTCCACCGTACGAATATGATGCGCTGGAACCCGTATGAGAAGGTGCTCAACGTCCACAATGTTGGGCGCATAGGCTTGAAGTGGAGCAACAACTCCTTCACCTTTATGCTTTCCTCGCCCGCAGTGGCCAATGGGGTGGTTTATTTCGGCGACGGCTGGAGTGATGACGCCCTGTTCGCGCTGAACGCCCGCACCGGCGCCATACTGTGGGTCTATTGGGACGGATTCTACGAAGTCTTTTCCTCGCCGGCAGTGGCAAACGGGGTGGTATATCTCGGCGGCGAATACAACACCGGGGGCGGCGGCATGGTGTACGCGCTGAACGCCAGCAGCGGCGCCCTGCTGTGGAACTACGTCTTCGCCAACTCTGTGTCTTCCTCGCCGGCAGTGGCGAATGGGGTGGTGTATGTAGGCTGTGACGACGGCACCCTGTACGCGCTGAATGCCCGTAGCGGCGGCGCCAAGCTGTGGAGCTACCCCACCGGCGGCGGTGTGTCATCCTCGCCGGCCGTGGCGAATGGGGTAGTTTATGTCGGCTCGGGCGACGGCAATGTCTACGCGCTGAGAGCCCGCACCGGCGCCCTGCTGTGGAGCTACCCCACCGGCGGCGGTGTGTCATCCTCGCCGGCCGTGGCAAATGGGGTAGTTTATATCGGATCAGACGACGGCAACGTTTACGCACTGAACGCCAGCACTGGCGCCATGCTGTGGAGTTACACCACCGGCAGCGTTGTGTATTCCTCGCCGGCCGTGGCGGATGGGGTGGTTTATGTCGGTTCGGACAATAAGAAGGTGTATGCGCTGGAGGCCAGCACCGGCGCCAAGCTGTGGAGCTACCCCACCCGCGGCTCGGTGGAGTCCTCGCCCGCCGTGGCCGATGGGGTGGTTTATGTCAGTTCGTGGGACAACAAACTATACGCGCTGAACGCCCGCACCGGCGCCAAGCTGTGGAGCTATGCCACCTGGGACAACAGTGGACACTCCTCGCCCGCAGTGGTGAATGGGGTGGTTTATATCGCCTCGCAAAACGGCACCCTTTACGCCTTCGGTCTGAAGCATGGTCGGGAGTAACGTGATTCCGAGATGGAGGTTAGTCATGAAAAGAATCCGTATCTTGGTTTTGATTCTCTGTGCATGCTTCGTCTCCGTGGCGTGGGGAGAGCAGCCAGCGGGCAAGGGCCGCAACAACTGGACCGAGTTCCACAGGACCAACATGATGCGCTGGAACCCATATGAGCACGTGCTTAACGTCAAGACGGTTCGGGGCCTCCGCTACAAGTGGAACTACGACACCGGCACCACTGTGCTTTCGTCGCCGCAAGTGGTGAATGGAGTAGTTTATGTCTGCTCCTACTACCCCTACAGCGCAGTGTACGCGCTGAAGGCCAGCACGGGCGCCAAGCTCTGGAGCTATCCCACCGGCAGCTATTTGGATTCCTCGCCGGCAGTGGCGAATGGGGTGGTGTATGTCGGTTCGGATGACTACAACGTGTACGCGCTGAACGCCCGCACCGGTGCACTGCTGTGGAGCCATCCCACCGGCAGCTATGTGGATTCCTCGCCGGCAGTGGCGAATGGGGTGGTTTATGTCGGCTCGGAGGACGGCAATGTCTACGCACTGGACGCCAGTACCGGCGCCCTCCTGTGGAGCTATGCTACCGGCGGAGGAGTGTATTCCTCGCCCGCCGTGGCGAATGGGGTTGTGTATGTCGGCTCACGCGATCAGAACGTGTACGCGCTGGAAGCCAGCACCGGCGCCAAGCTGTGGAGTCACAGCACTGGCGGCCCTGTGGATTCCTCGCCGGCAGTGGCGAATGGGGTGGTTTATGTCGGATCGGGTGACTACAACGTGTACGCGCTGAAGGCCCGCACCGGCGCCAAGCTGTGGAGTCACAGCACTGGCGGCCCTGTGTATCCATCGCCCGCAATCGCGAATGGGGTTGTGTATTTCGGCTCGTCGGACAACAACGTCTACGCGCTGAAGGCCCGCACTGGCGCCCTACTGTGGAGCTACATCACCGGCGGCTATGTGGATTCCTCGCCCGCCGTGGCGAATGGGGTGGTTTATTTCGGCTCGAGCGACACCAATGTTTATGCGCTGAACGCCCGTACCGGCACCCTGCTGTGGAGCTACGCCACCAACGGTGCCGGGGTGGAATCCTCGCCGGCAGTGACGAATGGGGTGGTTTATGTCGGCTCGGAGGACGGCAGTGTTTACGCCTTCGGGCTGAAGCATGGTCGGGAGTAACGCGATGTGGAGAAACCGGGGCGGCTTCCAACCGCCCCGGCCTTGCCGGTCACAAGTGTGCCAGGCGGGGAAACTCTGAGGCTTATACGGATAACTTCGAGAACAGGCCATTTCACGTTTTGACTCGGATGAGGAGGTACCGTGGGTAGACAACGGGGGCTGAAGGTGGATGCGAGTTTGCTGCCCAAGCAGCGCAAGCCTATTCCACACGCATTCGTGCTTGATGCGATTTCCACACTATCGCCGTACACGCGTCCGATGTTTGGCTGCCTTGCAATCTATGTAAAAGACAAAATCGTGTTGATCCTACGGGACAAGCCCAAAAACACTGCGGATAACGGAGTATGGCTCGCTACTACCCAAGAACACCACCAGAGCTTGCGGCGTGAGTTCCCGAACATGCGATCCATTCAAGTGTTGGGCAAACGCGTAACGGGTTGGCAGGTCTTACCAGTCGATGCCCCTGACTTTGAATCAGCGGCACTGCGGGCATGCGAGCTTGTGCTGGCTGGAGACGCTCGGATCGGCAAACTTCCGGGCGCACGAACCTCGAAGTCCGGATCAAAAGCGGCTGGAAGATCGTCGAAGCAGATCAAAACCTCGAAGAAACACGCGAGCACAATTACCTTCGATACCGTGCGCAAGATCGGCTTGGCGTTGCCCGGCGTGGAGGAGAGCACAGCCTACGGGTCACCCGCGCTCAAGGTTCATGGAAAACTTTTGGCATGTGTGCCTGCTCATCGTTCGGCTGAGCCGGGTTCGCTCGCGGTTCGGGTTGACTTCGACGACCGCGCCGAACTGCTCGCAGCCGCTCCCGATGTTTACTACGTGACCGACCACTATCTCAACTACACCTCCGTGCTGGTTCGCCTGTCCCGCGTCACACCTGATGTCCTACGGGACTTGCTAGGCATGGCTCACAAGTTCGTGACCGCCGACGCGGCACGCCGTTCGCCATCTCGGAATAAACGCAAGCCTGTCTGATTCCGGTTCCGAAGCAAGCCAAAGCCGAGTTCGCAACGCTGCAATAGCTATCCGCGCTATCATGTGCTGATTGCGACGGCGATAAGGAGGTCAGCATGTTTCGAGAACGGGCACTGAAGATCGTGTTGGTGGTGGTGGGTTTGTTGTTTACGGCGGGAGTTGTTCCGCTGACAATGTTTTTCTCGCGAGAGCCTGCGGTGCCAATGATAATGAGCATCTATGTCACACTCGGAATCTTCTTGCTGCTGGCGGTGCGTGACCCAGCAGCGAACCGCAGCCTGATTGCCTTCGGCGGATGGGCAAATCTTGCGCATGCTGGGGTAATGGCTGCGCAGGAATACCGGAATGTGATAGAGCGCCGAGAACTCGCGGGAGTGGTTGTGTTCGCAATCGTCGGTGTTGTGCTGGTCGCACTGGCTCCCGCGAAGCAACCAGTCGAGAAAACCTCTGCCGTGGTCGCGTGGGGTTGGGAGCTGGAGCACCGAAGGACTAGCGACCCATGAGCGCCGGAATCACCTTAGTCATCGCTATCCCTGCCACTGGAATCCTCATGATGCGGTTTCGCAAGCGTTGGCTGGCGAAGATCAACATCGCAGTCCCAAACCTCATCACAGGCCTCTTCGCAGGCTGGCTTCCGGGTTTCGGCATTCTCAAATCTGAGTTCACTCGCCGAAGGACTATTCCACCTAGCTGCCGAGTAGAGGAGAGCCCGATGCGCTGTAGGTTTGCCTTGGCTGTATCCGCCGTTTCCAGCTTCGTGCCCGTTTAGGTAGACCTTGGCTCATCGGGGATCTCCCCCCTCACTGACCCCACCGTGCAGATTTCCCGCAGCGGGTTCGTCAAGCGAACTCACCACCCCAGAGCCGAGGTACAGCAATCTCAGTTTCCAAGGTAGATAGTCGGTCGAGTTATGGGGACATAGCGATCGAGTTCTAAGTCTCGGCTATGGTTCCCTCGCCCGATACGTTCGCTCGGGCACCCCCTTCCCTCCAGTGGGTACCGTGGCCGCCCCTTGCGGGAGCCCTGCGGTTCCCCACCTTCGTAAGCGTCCGCTGGTGGCCGTCTGGACAGAGGTGTAAGTGGGAGTCATGCTCTGGATGTGGACACCAGCGATAGTGTCCACTTGGAGCGATGATGGACACATACACTCAAACCACCCCACCTAAACGGCGGTACCGGACGTTGGAGGAGAAGCGAGGGATTGTCGAAGAGACGTTGGCGAAGGGTGCATCGGTAGCAAGAGTGGCACGGGCGCACGGGGTCAACGCTAACCTGGTTTTCAACTGGCGCAAGCTGTATCTGGCAAGGCGACTGGGAGGCAGCGGTGCGATGAAGCTGTTGCCGGTCAGCGTAAGCGAGAGCTCGCCGTCGCTGATGACATCGTCGAGTGGCGGGAGCTCTTCGACTTGTTTGGCGGGCACGGTTCACATCAAACTTCGACACGCGCAGGTGCGCATCGAGGGCAGCGCCGATCCGGTTTTGCTGCGGGTGTTGTTGGAGTGCCTGCGGGCATGATCGGGCCACCCACTAACACGCGGGTTTGGATTGCAGCGGGCGTGACCGATCTGCGGCGGGGTTTCACCGGGCTGAGCTCGCTGGTACAAACCCAACTGGAGCAGAGTCCGTTCTCGGGTCATGTGTTCGTGTTTCGCGGGCGGCGCGGCGATTTGATCAAGGTTTTGTGGTTCGATGGCGATGGGCTTTGTCTATTTTCGAAGCGTTTAGAGCGCGGACGTTTCGTGTGGCCGCAAGCGGCGAGCGGTACGGTTTCGCTGACGCGGGCGCAGTTATCCATGCTGCTGGAAGGCATTGACTGGCGGCGACCGGAGCGCGCCTGGGATCCGCAACTGTCGGTGTAACGCACGAGGTTCTTTTGCACAACTTTTTTTGCGCGGAGAAGATCGTGGCGCGAAGATTCATGCGATACTCCGCGCATGTCAGGCAACCCGCTTCCGGATCTGAACCTGCTTCCGACGGAAGCGTTGAAAGCGCTAGTTCTGGCGCAACATGAGCAACTGCTCTGGCGCGAAAGCGAGATCGAGCATCTCAAGCTGCTGATCGCCAAGCTGCAGCGCATGCAGTTTGGGCGGAAGTCGGAGAAGCTGGCGCGGCAGATCGAGCAATTGGAGTTACGGCTGGAAGATCTGCAAGCGAAACCCGTCGAGAGCGCAAGCCAGCCGGAGAGTAAGCCTGGGGCCACGACATCTCCCCTCCTTATTAGTAGTAGTACTGTTGCGAAACCAGCCCGTCAGCCGTTACCCGATCATCTGCCCCGTCAAACGCAGAGGCACGAACCGAAAGAATCGGCTTGTCCGGATTGTGGCGGTGCGCTGAGTAAGTTGGGCGAGGACGTTTCCGAGATGCTGGAGTACGTGCCGGCGAGCTTCTTCGTGGTTCGCCACGTGCGGCCCAAGTTGAGCTGTACGAAGTGTGACCACATCGTGCAAGCGTCGGCGCCAAGCCGACCTATCGAACGCGGGGTAGCCGGGCCTGGACTGTTGGCTCACGTACTGGTCTCGAAGTATGCCGACCATTTGCCGTTGTATCGCCAGTCGGAGATTTATGGGCGCCAGGGCATTGAGTTGGAGCGCTCGACCCTGGCCGACTGGGTGGGTGGAACCAGCCAGTTGTTAGAACCACTGCTTGAAGTGCTGCGCCGTTACGTGACGGCCTCCGGAAAACTGCACGCCGACAACACGCCCGTGCCGGTGCTGGCTCCGGGGAATGGCAAGACCAAGACCGGGCGGTTGTGGACCTATGTCCGCGATGACCGGCCTGCGGGTGAGCTGGCGGCACCGGCAGTGTGGTTTGCCTACTCGCCGGATCGCAAAGGGGAACATCCCGAGCGGCACCTGCGCGAGTTTCGCGGAACGCTGCAAGCCGACGCCTACGCCGGATTCAATCAACTCTACGAAGACGGCCGCATCCAAGAAGCGGCGTGTTGGGCGCACGTGCGGCGCAAGTTCTTCGATCTGCAACAGGCGCATGCGTCGCCGGTAGCGAGCGAAGCCCTGGAGCGAATCGCAGCCCTGTATGGGATCGAGAAAGAGATTCGCGGTCGGCCAGCAGAAGAGCGACAACAAGTTCGCAACGCCCGTGCGCGACCCTTGCTCGAATCTCTGCGACAGTGGTTCGAGGCGACGCTCCCCAAGCTTTCGCGCAAGTCGGATACGACGGCAGCGATTCGCTACGCCCTCTCACGCTGGGACGCATTACTGCGTTATTGCGACAACGGACACATCGAGATCGACAACAACGCCGCAGAACGTGCTCTACGTGCGGTTGCTCTCGGTCGAAAGAATTACTTGTTTGCGGGATCAGATACTGGAGGTGAGCGGGCGGCTGCCATCTACAGCTTAATCGGCTCGGCCAAACTCAACGGCCTGGATCCGGAAGCCTATCTGCACGAAGTGCTGTCGCGGATCGCCGATCACCCCATCACTCGCATCGAGGAATTACTGCCTTGGAACATCGCCGCAAGCCTAACTCTCGCAAGCCAATCCGCAGCTTAGTTAGAACGAGTCCCGCACCTGGTCAATACGGCTTACACCGAACGCTTACCCACCTTCCCAGGTACTATGAGGTTCTACGACTGCTCAGCATCCATCCGTGCTTCCTCCGGTCGACCCTTGGTTGCACGTACCTCTCGATCCATTTCTAGAGGCGGTCCTCCTGGTGTGAGAGGAGATGGAGAGCTCTCTTCGGTTCCTGGGCCATCCCTGTGGAGCATGCCTTGGGCTAGAGACCACGGCGAGTCTGCGCGACCTCGCATTAACGGTCGCCGCCAGATACAGCCTTCCGCTGGCGCAAACACGTCGGCCTCGCAACGATACAAGATTTCGGGGCTGAATCCTCACGGCCTGCTACCTTGTTGTCTACGCTTCGCACCCCCCGGCCACCCGGTGAATGGCAAGACTCACTACTGACCTGTCTGCTCGACTTTGATCAGGCGGGATTTTTACCCGCTGGATGACAATAAGAGGTTTCGCTTATCTCACTAACAGTTCCTCCTCTTCCAAGCTTTTCCGAACGCGATGCGCTCTTTGTTCGCCAAAAACCGGGTCAATAAGCGAAATGGCGATATTTCAACAGTTACCCATTCGTTAGGTTTTCCCAGGGGAAGAACAAAGCCGCAAGCGGGCCGGGATTACTGTCGCGGACAGACTGAAGTATGATGTTGACGGATCATCTTTTCTGGGCCGTGTGGGAATGCGCCCATAGGGGGGCTTTTCATACTGTAATGACGACGAAGAAAGAGACGAAAAGCGTCAGAACGAGCCGCTCACGCAAGCGGCACTTGTGCAAGATCCACGGCAGACCGATTCGGCCTGACCGTTGGCGCTCCGGCCACCGAAATACGGGATGCGCAGACTGTTACCGGACGAGGAAGATGCCCCCGCCAAGGAAAAGACTATGCCAGGAACACAAGTGTCCAATCCTGCGGTCACGCTGGTGGTCTGGCTACCGAACGAAGGGTTGCCCTCTGTGCTTTGAGGTTCCAGAACCGGAAGATCGGTTGTGTCGCAAACATGACCGACCGATTCAGCCCAGTGCGTGGATCAGAGGCCGCCACTCGACGGGATGTAGTAAGTGTTTCAATAGTCGCCCTGGCTATGCCGCCGCCCAAGCGCGATGTCGGGCGCGGGCAAAACTGCGGCTTCTCAGGGCCAAGCGCAGGAAACGTCTCGGACGGAATCGCCAAGTCACAAAATAAGCAGAGCCATTTCACCCGGTGAGTTGGCAGTGTCAGGCGCGACTGGCATAATCCGTTTGGAAGCCCGATGACGATCACCTCAGCGCAGAAACTCTGGCGATCAAAACACCTGGAAGTGAAGGCCGCCGAACGGCTCCGTTACTATCGGCAATTCCAGAAGAACAACAAGCGCAAGTGGAAAAAGTGGACGGAGGAAGAGGACCGAATGATAACCGCTCGGAACGCGCCTGCGGACAGCAAACTCAGCGCGCGACTCGGAAGGTCGGTCCAGGCGATTCAACAACGCCGGTCGTCACTGAAGGCAGCCGGTCGTCAATGAGTGATATGGCGATTTTTCAACATCTCTAACGACGTCGGCGCTGTCAAGATACATGGAACTTTGTTTTTGTGGCCCTGGGGCATAACTTCCCCTCAGCGCGCTGGCACTGGTTTGTTCGAGACAGTAGCGATCTTTCTTTCGATGATGCTTTATCCAACCGCATGGCTCGGGCCCCGTTGCTTCATCACTGTGGTGGCGTAGCCCACCAGACATCTCTTCGGTCACCTTCGATCATGATGTGTTATGCAAACTCCCCTCCCTGTGGGGAGGCGGGTAGCCTATTCAGTTGACCCGGTCACTGCTCGCGCAGGACCACTGTTGAAATCAGGCATCCCCGCATGGACTTTCCCCTTCTGCGGCAACTTTCCACGCCGGCAGAACTCTTCGTAATCAATCTCATCCCGCAGCATGATCCACAACCGAATTCCCAGCTTGCGCGCTGCCGCAACCCTGGCCTTGCCCATTCCTTTCTGGATGAGCTTGCGCCGATAGAAGCGTTTTAGTTCTGCGTCCTTGATCACGGCATGCAGCGTGGCTTCGACCCACAGGTAACGGAGCAGTGAATTGCCTTCTTTGGTCAGCTTTCCTAGTCGCTGCTTCTTGCCGCTGCTGTGCTCGCACGGGATCATCCCGACATAGCTGGCCACCTGGTTGGCGGTAGCGAAGCGAGTCGGGTCTCCCAGAAACACTTCGGTCGCCAAGGCCGTGACCGGACCCACGCCGGGATGCGTCAGCAGTCGGCGTGCCTGTGGTCTTTGTCGGGCTTCCGTCTCCACTTGCTTGTCCAGTTGCTGGATCCGCTTTTCTAATTGTGTGTACAGACTGAGCAACTCATCTCGCCTTTGATCGGTGTAGGGTGGCAGGGCCAAATCCTGCAGCGCCCGCCGCCCCGCCGCGGTCCAGAGCGCGCGGCCTTCTCGCAGGGCGTGATTGAGGGCGATTGCCTGTAACGTGTGCTGCAATCGCGCTCGCATCTTCACCCATTGGTGTCGGTCGCGCAATAAGGTTCGCAGGTCCCGTTGCTCGGTCGAGGGCATCCAAATGTCGGGGAAACGCTCCTTCATCACTAGCAAATCCAGGATCACTTCCGCATCCCGCCGATCATGTTTCTGTTTGCGGGTCTCGGCTGCACGGATCTTGGCCGGGTGACCCACCCGACACTCAATGCCTAACTCTTCCAGCAGCTCCAAGAACCACTGCATCGCGCCGGTGGCTTCGATGCCGACCACCACTGGACCTTCCAGCGAGGCGTAAAAATCTCGCACCGCATTCCCCTCGTGCATGAGTCGCTTCTCGGTAAGCTCACCGGTTTCGGTATCCACCATGGCTATGCTTTGTTGCCGTGCATGTAGATCGCAGCCTACAATTTTCATCTCGGCCTCCTTCGTCCCGAGCCTTTTGGTTGGATACCGAAAAGTCTACTCGGTCCGTTGTGAGGCCGACGTCGTTATGACATCAGTTACAACCGTATTGTCCAATTGTGTTCGAGTTGGTCCGGTTAGGGATCTCGGACCGGCGGCGGGGACTCCGGATAGCAGCCCAGGTAACAGCTGCGAAGAGGATCGGCTGAGGCTCGGAGGGCCCCAGCCGACAAGACTTAATAACACGCCCCTGACTGGACTACGGCGTAATCTCAAATACAACGCCGCTACCGCTGCCGCCAGCAGTGGTGCCGCCGTACAAATTGCCCTTGTTCAGCACGACGCCACTGACGGGGGTTGCCCCGTCGCTGCCCCCGGTGAATGCGTACAAAACATTTTCCTTCCACGCCCCATTCGAGTGCTTCAACTGGAAAACCACGCCGTACCCATTGCCGCCAGCTTCCGTGGTGCTATAGAGATTACCCTTGGTGTCGAAGATCAAGCAACCAGTGGGAAGGGCGCCGTCGCTGGCTCCCGTGAAACCATACAACACACTCTCTACCCATGTGCCTTTTGAGTGTTTCAACTCGAAGACGGTTCCGTATCCGCCCGCTCCCCCCACCTCGGTTGTGCCAAAAAGATCAGCCGACTTGTCGAAGATTAAGCTGCCGAAACTGGGCTCACCGCCGTCGCTACCCCCCGTAAAACTATACAGCACATTTTCGGTCCATCCACTTTTCGAGTGTTTTAGCTCGAAGACGACGCCGTAACCACTCGTGCCGCCATTGTAGGTAGTACCATAGAGATTGCCTGCATTGTCGAAGACTACGCTGTCCTGGGGGTCGGCTCCGTCCCTACCCCCGGTAAAACCATATAGCACATTTTCGGTCCATCCGCCTTTCGAGTGTTCTAGCTCGAAGACGACGCCGTAACCGGTGCCGCCCTGGTAAGTCGTGCCGTAGAGATTACCTCTTTCATCGAGGATGATACCGGCTTCGGGCAAAGAGCCGTCGCTACCCCCGGTGAAGTTGTATAGCACGCTTTCAGTCCAGCCGCCATTTGTATGCTTCAACTCGAACACGGTGCCGTAGCCATAAGCGCCGCCCTCGTAGGTGGCGCCGTAGAGATTGCCCTTTTTGTCGAAGCTCACGCCACCGTACGAGTAAGCTCCGTCGCTGCCCCCGGTAAAGCTATACAGCACATTTTCGGTCCATCCACTTTTCGAGTGTTTTAGGTCGAAGACGACGCCGTAACCATAAGTGCCGCCTGTTAGGGTTGCCCCGTAAAGGGTGCCCTTTGCGTTTGAGATCACGCCACCCCAGTCGTTGTCTCCGCTCTCCCCTGTGAAAGCATACAAAACCTTTTCCGTGCTGGCCAGACCGGCGGTGGTCAGGACCAGGACTGCAACAAGAACGGACATAACCACTGTAGTCGCCCGAGAAGAGATCCCGGCGAACGTAAACTGCTTTCGACATTTCATGGATCGCTCTCCTTTTTGTTTGATATGTGTTTCTGCTTTAAGCTGGAATTTCCTTTTTAACTTCAAGGCCGCCACTCTTCGGTGAGGCCCGCCAAAATCTGCCAAGGTTAGCAAACGCAGGCTACGGTAGGATGACAAGAATGTTAAAACTTTCGCCTTGCTTTTCGCCGGATTTCGGTCCAAGCAATCCCTTAGCAGCGAATGCAGGCACGTTCCAGGACAATCGGTCGGATAACTTCCGATAACAGGCGTTCTCGCAAGCTTCCGAGTAGAGGAGTCCCGGTGAGCTGTAGGCTTCCTTTGGCTGTATCCGCCGTTTCCAGCTTCGTGCCCGTGTAAGGTCACCATGGCTCATCGGGAATCTCCCCCCTCACGGACCCCACCGTGCAGATTTCCCGCAGTGGGTTCTTCAGGCGTCACTCCCCGCTCCCGCCCGGGCCTGTGTGATCCGAGGTAGCAGCAGCGGGTACTGACGTAGGATTTCTGCAAACCTTTCCCACGTCTGCTGCTTTCCACGTGTCCGGCGACTCAGCCATTCCCGCCAGATGCAACGGACTCTCTGATAGAACTGCCGAATAGCGCGGTAGTTCGTGCGTCGTCCGTAGTACTGGTAATGGCCGCGGAGCTTGGCGTTCAGGGTTTTCTGTTGCTCGTTCACAGCATCGTGCCGGTGCTGCTTGCACCATTCCCAGACTGCCTTCCGCCCTCTACCAAGCCGCTTGGCAATTGTCTTCACGTGCACTGTGAACCTCCCCTGTCGGCTGCGGGCGCATATGTGCACAAAGCCCAAGAAGTTGAAGGTTGCAGGTTTCTTTCCCTGCTTCCTCGCGTTCTTGGCTGCATATCGCCCGAATTCAATCAGCCGCGTCTTCTCCGGGTGCAGTGTCAAACCGTATTTCTCGAATCGCTTCGGCAAGACAGCCAGCACCTTTTCTGCGTCCTCCTTGTGCTGGAAGCACAAGATGGCACCATCAGCAAAGCGGATCTCGTAGGCTTCCCCTTTTAACCGGGGTTTCACTTCGTTCTCGAACCACTCATCGAGAATGTAGTGCAGGTATATATTGGCCAGGAGCGGACTAATTGGCTGCCCCTGTCCTGTACCTGTTTCGCTCACGAGTAGTCTGCCGTCCTCGATGACTCCGACTTTGATCCATTTTCCGATCAGTCGTAGCACGCTGCCGTCGGTTACCCGCTTCTCTATCATCTCAACCAGAGCCGATCTCACTATCGAGTCAAAGTATGAGCGGATGTCGATCTCCAGAATCCACCCTATGGGCCGGGTACAGATGATCCGTCCCACTTCATCCAGTGCTTGGTGTTGCCCGCGTCCGGGTCGAAACCCGTACGAGCAATCGAGAAAATCCTGCTCGTAGATGGCATTTAATAGGTCAACCGCCGCTTTCTGCACGATCTTATCCTCGAGGGCGGGAATCGAGATCGGCCTCTGTTTCCCGTCTTCTTTGGGAATATAGACACGTCGCAATGGTTGTGCCCGATACTTGCCTTCTTTGAGCCGCTGGTGGAGCTGTCGGATATTCTCTTCAGCGTTCGTCTCGTATTGTTGGTACGTGACGCCGTCGATCCCGGCACTGGCATCCTTTCGCAGACTCCGGAATGCCTCATACAACTTCTCGCCTGTGATCAGGTGAGCAATAGAGGAGAACTGCCGTTTCGGATCTTCCTTGGCGAGTTCAGCTATTCTGTTGATGTCTGTGAACATATCGTTTCGAGCTCAGCGTCTCGTTATGTTTCCTTTCAGCAGATTCGTACGCTTGCTTCCCCCTTCCCTCCAGTGGGTTCCGTGGCCGCCCCTTGCGGGAGCCCTGCGGTTCCCCACCTTCATCGGTACTATAGGGTCGTAAGACTGCTCCAGCATCCGTCCGTGCTTCCTCCGGTCGACCCTTGGTTGCACGTACCTCTCGATCCATTTCCAGAGGCGGTCCTCCTGGTGTGAGAGGAGATGGGGAGCTCTCTTCGGTTCCTGGGCCATCCCTGTGGAGCATGCCTTGGGCTAGAGACCCCGGCGAGTCTGCGCGACCTCGCATTAACGGTCGCCGCCAGATACAGCCTTCCGCTGGCGCAAACACGTCGGCCTCGCAACGATACAAGATTTCGGGGCTGAATCCTCACGGCCTGCTACCTTGTCGTCTACGCTTCGCACCCACCAGTCGCCCGGTGAATGGCAAGACTCACTACTGACCTGTCTGCTCGACTTTGATCAGGCGGGATTTGCACCCGCTGGATGACAATAAGAGGTTTCGCTTATCTCACTAACAGTTCCTCCTCTTCCAAGCTTTTCCGAACGCGATGCGCTGTTTGTTCGCCGGGGCGTGGGGATTTTGAGCGTAAACGCGATATTTCGCTAACCATTCAAGGGTTGCCAACTTCTACAAACTCGGTATGGCTACGCGGCCGTCCCGTGTGCAGAAGAACCCCAAACTTTCTGAAAGGCGGTGGTCGGGTGTAACTTGCGCCTTCGAGAAGATTGAGGAAAAGTCTATAGAACCGACAGTTAATATCGAAGTTTGATAAGACAGTCTGAGGGCGATTGACGCGACTCCAGTGAGCAACGACCCCGCAATCACGACGCTATTTGGCCCGCGGAAATCAGCCAGGGCAACTCCCCAGCCTTCCGCAGGAAACGAACTGAGGAACTTCGGGAGGTTCGTGGGGCGTGCGCTAGTGTTCTCCTCGATGCTCATTTTTCTTTCGAGCGGATATCTGGCATTCGCTCGTTACTGGATTCAGACGCATTGGACGAAGTCGGAAGCCACGGTACTGAGCGGCGAGCTTCGTCAACGTACATCGGCGTCCACAGGGACGCTTCGCTCAGGTGCCAGATTTTCCAAATCGTATTTCTTCCATTGCACAGTTTCATATCCAGTGGAGGGCGAAACTCGGCAGTCTGAACTGGATTCCCCCGCATCCCCCTACCCAATGGATGCCCAGGTTTGGGCCGCAAGCTGGTCGCAAGGCCAGCATGTTGCAATCCGGTACAAGCGCTCGAATCCGAGCAAGATTCGGTTGGCTGACAATCCAGCTGAGCTCACTGCGATGGGCTCGTTACGAATGGCGTTTTATTTTTTCGTTCCCGGCGTGCTGCTCATGCTGACATCGAGCTCAGAACGAGTTGATTCCCGATAATCCCAACTTCTGTTGTTGATGTAACCAGGCGTTCTCGCAAGCTTGCGCTGTTTCTTCGCCGGAGCGTGGGGATTTTGAGCGTAACCGCGATGTTACAACAAGAACGTCTAACCTTAGCTTTTTAACTCTTGGCCAGCACCGCACATCAAGATGTGACCAATTTCACTGACCCGACGCTCTCGTAGGTGCACTATTGTTACGTCCGCTTCCCCGAAGAGCAGTTCCCACTATGGAACCCAGCTCCCCCTGAGGCGAATGACCCTTGCAAACGTATTTCCGTCAGATCCTTGCAAACGTATTTTCCGTCAGACAAGTTTGTTTATGGAGGGAATCATGAAACGAATCAGAATCTTGGTTTTGATTCTCTGTGCGTGCTTTGTGTCGGTGGCATGGAGTCAGCAGCCAGCGCGCAACGCCCGCGCCGATTGGACCGAGTTCCACAGGACCAACATGATGCGCTGGAACCCGTATGAGCACGTCCTTAACGTCAACAATGTTGGGAGCCTCCACCGGAAATGGAGCTACGCTACCGGCGGCGGTGTGTTTTCCTCGCCTGCAGTCGTGAATGGGGTGGTTTATGTCGGCTCCTTCGATTACAAAGTGTACGCGCTGAAGGCCAGTACCGGGGCCAAGCTGTGGAGCTACAGGACCGGCACCGGTCTGGCATCCTCGCCCGCGGTGGCGAATGGGGTGGTTTATATCGGCTCGGACGACTACAACGTGTATGCGCTGAACGCCCACACCGGGGCCAAACTGTGGAGCTACGCCACCGGCTCCTATGTGGAGTTTTCGCCCACCGTGGCGAATGGGGTGGTTTATGTCGGCTCGGACGACCACAACGTGTACGCACTGAACGCCAGCACCGGCGCCCTGCTGTGGAGCTATGCCACCGGTAATTGGGTGTATTCCTCGCCTGCCGTGGCGAATGGCGTGGTGTATGTCGGCTCGTACGACGGCAACCTGTACGCACTGAACGCCAGCACCGGCGCCCTGCTGTGGAGCTACCCCGCCGGCGGCGAATCGCCCGCCGTGGCGAATGGGGTGGTTTATGTCAACGGGAACGCGCTGAACGCCCGCACCGGCGCCCTGCTGTGGAGCTACCCCGGTGGTGGGAACTCGTCGTCCGCAGTGGCGGGCGGGGTGGTTTATTTCGGCTCGGCAGACAACCTCGTTGCGCTGAAGGCCAGCACCGGCGCCCTGCTGTGGAGCTACCCCGCCGGCGGCGAGGTGTATTCCTCGCCCGCCGTGGCGAATGGCGTGGTGTATGTCGGTGGGGGCACCCACAACGGCAACGTGTACGCGCTGGATGCGAGCACTGGAGCCAAGCTGTGGAGCTACCACACTCGAGGCGATGCGTATTCTTCACCCGCGGTCGTGAATGGTGTGGTTTATGTCGGCTCGAAGGACAACAAGGTTTACGCCTTCGACCTGAAAGAAGGGTCGGGAGTAACGTCCCGGTTTGTCCGGAGGACGGCTTCCAGCCGCCCCGCTTTGAAGATGCTTCACCCGGCCTTTTAACCTCAAGGCTTCCCAGACGGTCGCAACCCCGTCGGGCGCTGAACTCTGAGGCTTGCAGGGATAAGTGTTGCAACCAGGCGATAGCGCTCAGAATGCAGGTCAGGCCGCGTCTTCCGCAAAGAATTTGGCGACAGAACGGATCGGCTTCAGCTTGTCCTCCCGCAAGCCGCGCAGCTCTTCCTCACGGAGTCGCTTTTCGTACAAAAGTCTCCCGAACACCTGCGTGAGTTGCGAATAGCGATAGTCGTACTTGCGGTCGATCTCCTTACGACGTTGGGTCAGGTAATGTTCCAAGTCCCACAGATCCGACGACTGCTGGATCTGGCTGGCCATCTTCTTTGCTTGCTGAATCACCTCGTGAAGCTCTCGCCCCAGGGCAGCGTCGAAGGCTGTGCGGGCGATGACCTTTTCTGACCTCGACCAAATCGGTTCGTTCTGGTAGGGATAGCTGTCTTGAGTCGCAGACGGGCTGATCATGTTCCGGTCCTCCGTGCCGGCATTCTACCCCTTGCCCAGATGCCTTTTCTACAGGGTCGGACGCTTTCACTGGAGCGGATTCATCAGCGTTTTCCTGCGGCCGCCCGTCCGTTCTGAGGTCAAAAAGGTCGTTCACTGGATGTCCGAGATTCTGTTTGCAGCCGAGATAGCGTTCCGTTGTCTGGACGGATGCATGCCCCAGCAAGAATTGAATCTGCTCCAGCTCGCCACCGCTGCTGTGGCACAGCTTGGCGCAGGTTCTCCGCAAATCATGCGGTGCAATGTGCTCCAAGCCTGCTCTCTCGCAGCAGGTTCTGACCACGTACCAGACAACGTTCTGCGAGAGGCCGCTGCCCCACACCTTTCCCCGTCTGGCGACTGCTCGAAAGATTTTGCCCGCACAAACCCCAGCGGCTCGTGTCCATTGATCGAGAGCGGCTTTCACCCAGTTCGGAATGGGCACGGTGCGAATGTGGCCACCTTTGCCAATCAGATCAACAACCGCCCAGTGTCCTTGGCGCATCTGGATGTCGTCCAACTCCAAACCGACCAGTTCCGACCTGCGAAAGCCACAACCAAACAGCATGGCCAACATCGCATAATCGCGCTTGGCGCGCATAGTGTCTCCCCCCGCATGCTTGAGCACTTCCGAACTCTGCTCCGCGCTCAACCAATTACCCGACCGGAATCCGAGCTGCTTGACTCCCTTGACGCGGCTAATCCCCGCGGCTAACTCGGGACTCAGCAAGCCAGCGTCGGCGGCTTCGTGAGCCAGGCGACGCACGGCTGCAAGTTGCTGGTTGATGGTGTTGGCGGCCAGATGCCGCGATTCCAGGTACATGCGATAGCGCATGACGACGATGCGGTTGAAGGCCAGCCGAGGCTCGGAGCAATACTAAGCAATGAATTGATCGATGGCGTACTCGTAAACGCGGCGCGAAGCTGGCGACCCGAGGCTGTTGAGCACTGCCAATTTGCAATGATCCAGATCCGGCAACCGAAGCACTCGGCAACGGTAATTCGGCTTGATTCTCTGTTCGCCCATAGCGACGGCCTCCCAATGCCGCAGGATTTGAACTACGGCAGACCGCCTAGGCGACGCAAGCATGGCACTGGGTAACGGGTAGACGGTTTTGAGCGCTATCTCCTGTTGACGGAAGTTAATCCCTGTAAACCGACGTTCACCCATTTACCGCCGGGGCGGTTGAAAGCCACCCCGATCATCACATCACCCTATTTCGCACCTTTCTTAAGCCCGTAAGCGAAAATGGTGCCCGGGTACGTCCCGACGTAAACTCTCCCGTTGACTTTTCAAGAGAACAAAAACCTCGTGTTTAACCCTGTTTAGGAAGGGGGCTGGGGGCAATTCTGTGCTGGCGTCCAGCGCACAAGTTGCGTGCATCGAGCCAGCGTATTTTGAAACCTCTTTACAGGTGCGTACCGGCCTACTTCTTCTTCAGGCCGAAGGCGTAAACGTAGCCGTTGTCCGAGCCGACGTAAACCACTCCATTCACCACAGCGGGCGAGGACTCCACATTGTTGCCGGTGGTATAGTGCCAAAGTTTCGTGCCGGTCGCGGCGTTCAGCGCGTACACCTTGCCGTCAGGCCACCAGGTTCCGACATAGACCACACCATTGGCCACGGCGGGGGAAGAAGTCACGGCATAGCCGGCGGTGTAACTCCAGAGCTTGGCGCCGGTGCTGGCGTCGAGCGCGTACACGTTGTCGTCCCCCGAGCCGACATAAACCACACCATTGGCGACTGCAGGCGAAGAATCCACGTATCCAGCGGTAGTGTAGGTCCATAGCAGGACGCCAGTGCCAGCGTCGAGCGCATACACATTGTCGTCCTCCGAGCCGACATAAACCACCCCATCGGCGACCGCAGGCGAAGAACGGACTTCGCCGCCGGTGGTGTAGCTCCACGTCAGGGCGCCGGTCTTAGCGTTCAGGGCGTACACGTTGCCGTCCCACGAACCCACATAAACCACACCATTCGCTACTGCGGGCGAAGAAGTCACATGCCCGCCGGTGCCGTAGCACCACAATTTGTGGCCGTCGCCTGCCTTCAGTGCGCACACATCGTTGTGATAGGAGGCAACAAATACCACACCATCTACTACCGCGGGTGAGGAGGTCACATGCCAACCCATGGCATGGCTCCAGAGCTTGTCGCCAGTGCTGGCTTTCAGTGCATACAGGTTGCCGTCCCACGAGCCGAAATACACCACACCGTTGGCCACGGCAGGCGAGGACTCCACATGGCCATACCCGGCGGTTGTGTAGCTCCACAGTAGGACGCCGGTGCTGGCGTTTAGGGCGTACACGTTCTGGTCAATGGAGCCGACGTAAATTACTCCATTTGCCACGGCAGGCGAGGACCAGACTTCGCCGCTGGTCGCGTAACTCCACTTTGGCTGGAGGTTCCTGGCATTGTGGATGTTCAGCACGTGTTCATAGGGGTTCTGGCGCGTCATATTAGTCCGATGGAACTCGGTCCAGTCGCTCTTGGGCGAACCGCCCGAAGGTGAGAGCGAAATGGCCGTCTGGCTAAAGCAGAATCCTGCAAGAAAGAAAATTGTCATACAGGCAAGACCGGTCTGTTTACCGATCCGCATCCGACGCTGTACGTGGCTTGCCATAAGGTCTCCTGTCCACTGCGAATATTCCTCTCTGGAAATTCTGATTAACCCTAAGTTTGTCATTTCGAGCGCAGCAAAATGGCATGGCCATTTTGCGAAGTCTAGAAACCTGCGTTTCTGTCGCGGCACTTAAGGGTCGCAAAGCGCGCGCGAAGATGCGCTACTTCGTTTCCGCCCTCTTCCAAATGGATAATCCCGGAGCTCCGAGAGCTAGCGAGCCCAGCGTGGCAGGCTTCCCCGCGGGTATCGTGCGATACACAGGCGCCGGGGGCTCGGCATCGTTAGCCCCACGAGTCCGGCCTGCGACAATGGCCTTATTCGGAATTGTTTCGTAAGCGTAGCCACTCAGGAAAGCGGTGACTCCGGAGAACTGCCCTATGACTGACAGCCTGGCCCACCCGTAGTGAACTCTGCCCTTGATCAAGAACTTCAAGCCCAGGTAACGATTCTTGACATTCAACCAATACCCCGAGTTGAGCGAGGTATAACTCGACGTATAAACCGCTCCTCTCATGTCAAGCAATGCACCGCCCCGAATAAAATTGCCCTTGGGTCCGATCGGTGTACCCGCGTTCAGAGGAATGGGGTAGTAGGATCTTCCCAAAACGCCGTTTTTGGCGGCTGCGCCGACGTCCACCCCTTCGTCAGGGAATTCTCGCACCCACGTAAAAGTGAAATCTCCTATTCCATCGTGGTTCGGGTCGAGGCTATAAGTATGGAGGCCATAGAGACCAAGCACCTCGTGGGCCTTGGTGTAAACGATTTTGGCATCGGCTGGTTGCGTCAAGGCAAGCAGGCTCACTCCGGCTGCGCTGGCCGCGAGTGCGTACATGTTGAGTTGTTGATGAGTTGACTCGGAAAGGTTGGAAGTTGTCTTTCGGGACCCGGAGGAACGTTTCATAAGGCTCCCTTTCGACTGCATAGTACTATTGCCACAATGGCGCGGCGGTTCAGAATTGCTCACACTTCAAAATAATCTTAGAAATCCTCACACCCTGCCTGTTCAAGTTCAGGCGTCCTCGATGGTCACGCGGATTCTTCTTGCCGCTGCTTTGCCTGAGCTTCCTCGAAGGTAGGGTATGGTCCGAGGCTGCTAAACGACGTTTCGCCAGACCTAGGATGCCTAGCCTTCCGCCGAACATAGAAGGCCACGGCTCCGGCAAGGTCACGTCCCATAAACGCATCCCCCAAGCTCAGGCCCCTGCACGATGCGGCAAGTTCCAATCACAGTAAAAACGCCCACCTGCAAGAAGCGCTCCTCCCGAACCGAGCCACAGGCGGGCGTTTCGCCACTTCGTCTGCCGGACATCATACGCCTCCCTGGAAGTGATCTGAACAAAATCTTCGCACTGTGACGGAGATCACAATCGCGTGGTTCCCTAATCGTGTAGGCTCGGATGCAACCCAACGCCAAAACTGGAAGCCATCGTCACGCCAATGATTGACCGGCGAATCGTAGAAGCGGAGTGTTCCATCTGCCACGATGTCATCCTTGCACGCGGAAGTACCAATGGACGGGGAAATCCGGGTTGCAACACCTACGCCTTGACAGAATAGAGTTCAGGAAAATCTTCATTTTCAAGAGCTGAGTTCTCTATGCGGTCTTGCCAGTACTAGCTCTGGCCACGTCACTCTCGTTCAGCAGTTCGCGGACCTTGCGCGCCAATTCAATCGGAAGAAATGGCTTCTCCAGGTAGCCCGCGTCTTGCGGGAGGTGTGCTGTCTCGCCGATTGTGTCTTCCGCGTAGCCAGAAATCAACAAGAACCGCATCTCTGGCCGCAGCAGGATTGCTTTTTCCCTCAACTCCAGTCCATTCATTTTCGGCATCATGATATCGCTGACTACGAGGTCAATCTTGCCGCGATTGTTCTCCAAAATCCGGATCGCCTCCGTGCCATCCTCCGCCGCAAGTACGGTGTAGCCGCGTTTCTCCAGAGACACGGAAATCAATCTGCGCAGGGCTGGCTCGTCCTCAACCACCAGCACTGTTTCGGTCCCGGTGAGGACCTCGGTTTGCATCGGCGGCGTCTCATCTTCTACCTTCAGTTCAGCCGCTGCCGTCGGAGGCAGGTAAATGCGGAACCTGGTACCCTCTCGCAGAGCGCTCTCAACGGTGATGTGGCCCCCACTCTGCCGTACGATGCCGTAAACCGTCGACAGTCCCAGTCCCGTCCCTTTGCCCTCCTGTTTGGTAGTAAAGAAAGGCTCGAAGATTCGGGCCTGAGTTTGTTCATCAATGCCAGAGCCGTTGTCGCTCACCGCCAGCATCACGTAGCGTCCGGGCTGCACCCCGATGTGGCCACCTGCGTATTCCTCATCTAGTTCCACGTTGGCCGTTTCAATCACCACTTTGCCACCCTGCGGCATGGCGTCGCGAGCGTTCACCACCAGGTTGATGAGGATTTGCTGGATCTGTGCAGGGTCCACTTTGATCGGTTGCAGGTTCGGCTCCAGAACCGGAACCAGGTCGATGTTCCCGGGGATGAGACGGCGCAGGAGTTTGTGTGTCTCCCACACCGCGGCATTGACGTCCAGAACTCTTGGCGCGAGAACCTGGCGCCGGCTGATGGCCAGCAGTTGTCGTGTCAGGGAAGCGGCCCTCTGAGTAGCCGCCTTGATCTCAGCCACGTTCCGTCGCAGGCCTTCCGTTGCACCTGCTTCCTCCAACAACAGTTCGCTGTATCCCAAGACGATTCCAAGATAATTGTTGAACTCGTGGGCCATCCCGCCAGCCAATTGCCCCACCGCCTCGATCTTCTGCGCCTGACGCAACTGCTCTTCCAGTGCCCGCCGTTCGGTGATGTCCTCGGCGATCACCTCGAGCCCCGCGGCCCTCTGGTTCTCGTTGCCTAAGACCCGGCCGCTCAGCCGCACCGTGATCAAACGCTGATCCCGCCGCTTCCACTGCACTTCTTCTTCAATCTTCCTCAGTCAGCTGCCATTTGTGCAACAGACGCAGCCCTTCCTCCGGTTCGCTGAAAACATCCTGGGCCACGACTCAATTTCAGGACCTCTTCCGCCGAGCCGTAACCCAGCATGGCCACCAGGGCTGGATTTACTTCCACGAAGCGACCGTCCAGAGTGCCCCGGTAAATGCCGTGGACCGCGCCTTCGAAGACCGACCGGTGGTGAGTTTCCGATATCTTCAGCGCTGCTTCGGCCCGTACGCGCTGGGTGATGTCACGGATATTGCACTGAACCACCTGTGTTCCATCGACCGGATAGACATTGCTGACAAACTCTACGTTAATTCGCCGTCCGTCTTTGGTTTCAAGCGGCAAATCCTCGTAGCGGATAACTCCCTTCGTTTGAAGCTCGCTAAAAGCCGACTGGGAGGCGGGAACATCCTTAAACGGCCCGATTTCCCAGAGTTTCTTACCCACGAACTCACTGTGCGTATAGCCCAACATCTCGATCAAAAATGGATTCACATCGTTGATCTGCCCAGTTTCAAATCGAGAATCAATATTCCGTCTTTGGCGGTTTCAAAGAGCCGCCGGTAGCGAGTCTCGGAGTCTCGCAGTGCGTGTTCAGCCTGGCCGCGCGCCGACCTCAGCAAACTTCTGCTGTGAGATGTCTACCAGTGTGCCTTCGATCATGGCCGGTGCCCCGTCCTGCCGCAGCATCGGCTTGACGTTCTCCAGTACCCATACTTCACTGCCGTCCTTGCGCCGCAACCGCGAAGCGAAATTGGTCAGAGAGCCGAGATTCCGGCATTGTTCAAGGAAATCCAACCGGTCGGCGGGAGAAAAGTAAAACTCCGAGGCATGGCAGGCTAGCAACTCCTCCCGCGACCCATAACCCATGATGCGCACAAAAGCTGGATTGCAGTCGAGCACCTTTCCGTCTAGAGTCGTGCGGTAGAATCCCACCACGCTCGATTCAAAAAACCGCCGGTAACGCTCATGCGTCTCCGTCCCCGGATTTGATCCCAAGCCTCGCCGGTCTTCCAGATGGGCCATCACCTGCCGCGCCAGGGTCCTCAGCATGTGCCCCTGTCCTTCGGTCAAAGCGCGCGGGACATGATCCATAACGCACAGGGTTCCCAGCGCGTACTTCTCGGGTGTCAGCAAGGGGACCCCGGCATAGAAACGGACTCCCGCCCGCGTAGCCAGCTGATTCCTGGCGAAACGTTTGTCTTTCAGGGTGTCGGAAACGATGAGTACTTCGGGTTGCAGAATCGTATAGGCGCTGAAGGAGACTTCCCGCGGGATCTCACTTACATCCCACCCGACTCTTGATTTGAACCATTCCCGGCTGCTGTCGATGAGACCGATCAGTCCAATGGGTGTGCCGCACACATAGGTGGCCAGCCGAGCGAGATCATCGAACCGCTCTTCCGCAGGCGTATCCAGTATCCGATAACTCCGGAGGGCTTCCACCCTGCCGGCTTCGTTCTCAGGCAGCGGCGACTGCACAGGGCATCGCTTGAATGCCGACTGAATTCTAATTAGGCCGTTTTTTAACACTTATAGCATTGTTTCGGAATCACCGCTATTGACCACTGAGATATCTTCAACATTCGTGGCTGATACTGTTGCGTTTTGTTACGCCGCTGCAAATAGTCTAAAATTCAGACACAATCCCGGGGGCTGGAACGGCAAATCGAGGTGTGGCGTTCCTTTGACATTCGCCTGGTGACTCGGCCTCGAAGAGACTGCGGATGCTCCGATGTTGTGTGTCTTGGCCTTCTAATCAGTCGGTAAATCGGAGATCTGAACCGGTCCACGCGTGTTCGATAGAAGTGGCCCTCGGAATGGGAAGGATGCGCGAGCACTTCCGCTACCGAAAAGCGGCCGGGCGCGGGCTTCCATTCGGTATCTTCGACCGACAGGGCGCACATCAATCCGCGCAGAATCGCGGGGGTCGCTTCCAACTGGTCGAGGCAGTCTAATTCCAATTCTTGCGTCATGCGATTCATCCGACGATGTTCTCTCCGCCGTCTACATGCAGCGTATTGCCAGTGAGCCAATCGGTGGCCGGATGGCACAAGGCCGCGATACAGCGCGCCACATCCTCGGGCTGGGTCAGGCGGCGATTGGGATTTCGCTGGCGAGCAACTTCCATGATCTTCTCGTAGCCGGGAATCTGCCGCAACGCGTTGGTGTCGGTAATGCCAGCCAGGGGGAACCATTCTCAGCACACATACTAGGCATTGACCTGTACGGGGACTAATTCCGGGCTGCGCCGGGAATTTTGGATGGACTTGACGGCGTCTTCTGCCGTGAATCTTCCCATAACCAGTGCCAGCTTACGGTGGGTTGTCATCTGGATAGGAGTCCGATCAATCCGCCTCACGTATTCAGCGACGCGAGCACCGACACGGCTCGCTCTTACGACAAATTTGGTATTTTTCATAATCCGACCTGCTCGCTCGGGGTGCCAAGAATTACAAAAAAGACGGATTTGGTCATCGAGAAATCGTCGCCCCGTTTCACCCGGTGGCTACATGCCCTTGTAAGGCTCATACGGAGCCTCAGGCAGCGCTGGCTTCTCTGCGTAGGGCTTATATAGAGGCTCCCCAGGCACCGCTAGCTTCTTGGCGTAAGGCTTATATAGCGCCTCAGGCAGTGGTGGCTTCTGGGCGCGCTCCGCGTCAGGCGTTGCTCCTGGATAGGGCAGCGGCGGTTCGAGAGATCTGTTTGCCTTGGTAGCCGAGCGGTTGAACATGATATGCCTCCCGGGAATCGATCGAGGGGAGAGGACGGCGATCATTCGATGCCTAGTTGCGCGCCACAACTTCCAGCCGCGATCCTTAACCGGTCTCGAGAATATGATGCGCCTTGCGGACGATGGCGCGATGTTCAAAATTGCTCGGTTTTGAACATAATTTAGATACGCCCCCGGCTGCGGCGAAATCCCCCCAAGCACTCGCAAGACGTCAGGTTGAAAAGTCTTAATATGTGAATACTCTGGTCAGAATTGCACATCTTTTTGCCGTGAAACGCTGCACTATGAAGTCATGACAGCCAAACGGGAACAAGCCCTGACAGTTCGGTGCCCCACTTGCGGCGCTAAGCCGGGAGAAAAGTGTGAGCTTAGCACTGGCCTGCCCCGCACAGAGCCGCATCGAGATCGGCGCTTAGCGGGCTCGGAAAAGTAACGGGTCAGCAACACCACCTGGCCAATCCTAACCAGTTGGGCTCTGCCTCGCTGTGTTAGCTCGCATTTTTTCGTGAAGTCGCCGGGCACGAAACGAAGCAAGCTGAAAAACGGATTCTTCTGCGCAGGCTTCAACCCAAGGCGAAGTAGCTCAATGCCCCAATTCAGGCCAGCGCCGGCTCGGTGAGCGCCGAGCCGAGACGGTCGCAAGCTTCATTCACCGATGCGGATGCAGCTGCGCTCTCTTCTCTTGTGGGCGTTGAAACCTGGAGCAATCCCTGGCGGCCAAGGTTCGTGGGGAGCACGAAGGAATTCTGGTGTTGCATCACAAATTCCAAAATGTGAGCCAGACCTTCGGATTGGTATCCCTTTTCGAAGCGAACGCCGGCACGGTGAAATGTGGATGCTGACATCCAGTACTCACAAGCCAGAAGCCAATGGCCTCGGGTTGTCGATGACCAGAACTTCAAGTAATCCAGAGTGCCAGTCGGAGCGAAACCGTATTCAATATGAATCAAGCTTGTTTGGGCGCCATGCGTCAAGTCTGTCCAAAACACAACACTTGCAGATTCCAGGATTCGCTCGAGGCTTTGGTTCTCGTTAAGTTTCATAGGTTCACTCCCCGGACCGGAGACGTGCCCAACCCCTGGCCCATTCTGCTTCGCGCCGGGGCGTCCGTCGTGCCTCGGCGCCATCCAGGTAGCAGCTCTGTTGCATATGGCGCGAGTGCGCGGAAACGGTTACGTACGGCACGCCCAGAAAACGCTTCGCAACGATTCCAGTTACTTCGAGGCTATTGAAGTTTTGGGGCCTCACCTTCACCAGAATTCGTTTCAACGCGTTTTGGATTTTCCTTGCTCCAAGAGCACCGAAAAACATCACTTTTACTTCCCCCGCCATGAAGAAGAAGTTCCATCCGGCGGCGTGGATCTCGCGATCTAGGGCAAAGCCACCCAGCACCTTACCCAGGTTCCAATTCCCCGAATAGGGCTCGCTCTCCAGCCCAAGAGCCTGGGTCATCTGCGCGTGGTCCTCGATCAGAATGGAACCGACTTGAACGGTTGGCGGCATAAATTCTCCAGAGAAACCTGGCTGCGCGATCAGGCTCGCGTGAGCACAGCCACCACGATCAGCAACAGTGAAACGAATATCAGCCCACCGCTGCCCAGCAGCACGATTTCGCTGAACAGGTCAGGCTTCATCAGATCTTCCGGATGCATTTCATTCCTCCTCCGTGCGGAGGCGTGCCATCGAGGCCGGCGCCGACGAGGTGCCCTCGCACTGCAAGGCGACTCCGGTTGCGGGTTCCGGCTGATGAACGGCCAGCATGGCCTACGAACCCACCTTGTCTCGATCTCGCCTCAAGAGGTTGTCCGTCTGGTTCGGCGGACAAACGAATCTCTTGAGGCATTCATAGACTCGTGCATTTCCCCTGAAAATACTGTGCAAAATGGCTCACTTCCAGAAACTCCCCGGCGCTATAATCTGTCTGTATGAAGTCGGCTGCGGCAACCAAGAAGAACGGTGGATTCGACCCCAGCACTTTCCTTGCGACCATCGGGGATGGCAGGACGATCCGGTCTGTTCCGAAGAGGCAAATGATATTTGCGCAAGGAGACGGAGCGGATGCTGTCTTCTATGTCCAAAAGGGTAAAGTGAGGCTCACTGTCGTATCCAAGATCGGCAAGGAAGCGACGATCGGGATCGTGAGTGAGGGGAATTTCTTCGGCGAGGGTTCACTCGCAGGTCAGCTTCTGCGTATGGGATCCGCGGCGGCAATGACAGATTGCGAGATTCTGCGCGTGGACAAGAATACGATGATGGAGGCCCTGCACCGCGAACCCGCGTTTTCTGAGCTGTTCGTGGCGTATTTACTGGCGCGGAATATCCGCTACGAAGAGGATCTGGTTGACCAACTGTTTAATTCCAGTGAGAAGAGACTGGCCCGCGTCCTTTTATTGCTCGCTCATTTCGGCAAGGAGAGCATTCCGGAAACCGTCGTTCCCAAGATCAGTCAGGAGACCCTGGCCGACATGGTTGGAACCACCCGTTCGCGAGTGAGCTTTTTCATGAACCGGTTCAGGAAACTGGGTTTTATTCACTACGCAGGCGGTTTAGATGGCGGTCTGCAAGTCCACAGCTCGCTGCTCAATGTTGTTCTGCACGATTGAGCGCGCCCACGAAAGCGGTCAACTCTCGGACGCGCCCTCTTGATTCGATTCGTCCCATTCAATCGGTAGGAAGCCAGGCACCCAGTTCGGTAACTTCACTTCCTCCGCTCTTGTGCACCGTAGGCTGCTACTTGCCTGCTCCCGTGTTTGCGGACGGGTCGACGCGCCAAACGTACAGGTATTTCTCGTCGCTCGACGTTACCACGGGGATGTTTTTTCCCCGCGTTACGCGGTTCAAAGCTGACCTAAGATTCTGCATCTTTTCGCCGTCCAGACCGCTCAGCGGGATTTTGATGGCTTGCTGGGCGTTCAGCTTTGAAAGGTCGGCCAGAATGTCGGCTACCGCTTTGCGGTGTTTTCCTTTGCGACCCTGTGGAACATCGGACCGATTCATCGCCGAATAGTGTGTGCCGTTTCCGTTGCGTCCCATCGGGGCTCTCCTTTCACCGAAAATCGTACCCGTACGCCGGAAATCGTAGCGCAAAAAATCGTATGCTGCAACTAAAATCCTATGGAAAATCTGAGTATCGCCACGATCCTGTCGGATTGCAGCGATCCCGCTGCATATGACTACATTTAAGTTAAGTATTGTCAAGGAGATGCACTGCCTGCGTTGCACTGAAACCTGCTAAGAGTTCACCCGTATGACTGGAAGCGCGCTATTGTGTTTGCGGGTATGGGTGGCTGAAGACGCTCTCAGAAAGTAGCGCGATGCAGCGCAACTCGTTCTGGGACTTTCTTGAGGGGGCACCCAACCCCATGACTCCCGTGGCAGTGGCTAAGAACAACCGCGACTTCGACCCCACCACCTTCCTGGCGACGATCGGCGAGGGCAGGAAGATGTTGTCTGTTCCGAAAAAGCAAATCATATTTACACAAGGGGATGCGGCGGACGCTGTCTTCTATATCCGGGAAGGCAAAGTGCGGCTCACCGTCGTATCCAAGACCGGCAAGGAAGCCACAATCGGCATATTGAATGAGCGGAATTTTTTTGGCGAAGGCGCCCTGGCCGGTCAGGTTCTGCGCATGGGATCCGCGGCTGCCATGACAGATTGCGAGCTTCTCCGCATCGACAAGAAGGCAATGATCGATGCCCTTCACCGCGAACAAGCGTTTTCCGATACGTTCGTGGCGTATTTGCTGGCGCGAAATATCCGTTATGAAGAGGATTTAGTCGACCAGTTGTTCAATTCCAGCGAAAAAAGACTGGCTCGGATCCTTCTATTGCTCGCTCATTTCGGCAAGGAGGGTATGCCGGAGACCGTGGTTCCGAAGATCAGTCAGGAAACTTTGGCAGAAATGGTCGGCACAACTCGTTCCCGAGTGAGCTTTTTCATGAACCGATTCAGGAAATTGGGGTTCATTCACTACAACGGCGGTCTGCAAGTCCACAGCTCGCTGCTCAACGTTGTTCTCCACGATTAGTCACCCGCGGTCGCAGCGAGTGAATGTCGCCGTCACCGCCCGGTAGGACTCCTGCATTATGTTCCGTAACTTTTCTAGACGCTTCCAAATGATTCGGAGCTGGCATCACAAATTACCCGCGGTTAGCGGGAGATCGTTGTTGATGCCAGAATTCCGTTTTCCCAGGACGGCGCACTGGACAGTAAGAAACGGGCGAGCGTGAGGGTCCAAACGTCGATATGGCGGACACTAACCCATGCTCGCCCAACAGAGGCGGCCCCGTTTTGGGGGAGAGCCGCGTAAACGACTTGCTTTTGCAGGTAGCACGCTAGACGGTCACACGATGGTGCGACTGGTCAAAATTGCACAATTTCGAAAATAAACAGGTGGGCGCTGTCAGAGACGACAACATGGGGGCACTGCCGTATGACTCCGAACCAGAGCCGACACGCGGCCGACAGTTCGCTACTGAATGTCGTCTCCCACGACTAACTGTTCTTCTCAGCACAATTTCCAAAAGAAGAGTGGCCATCGACCGCCCAGATGAAATCAAGCTTGCTTTTGTGAAGTGACCACAATTGACCAGACTAGTAAACCGTGCACCTGATAGAGTTCGCCAAGTCAAAGAGACTCAATTCACAGAGGCAGCAAACAGAAGGGAAGAAGATATGAAAGTACTTACGATTTCTTTAGTGGTTCTGTCGTTGTTGGGAACCGGCGCTCATGCCCAAACTGATGCCGGCACGGTGAAAATCAATCTTGGAACGGCTGACAAATTTGCGTTGCTGGGCGGCTCCGGCATCACCAACGTCAGCTCCCGCACTCTCATCATCGGCGACGTAGGCAGTTCTCCGACACCCAAAGTGAAGGGAATCAAACCGGGTCAAGTGAAGGGCCACTTGTACCTCAAGTCCAGCCCGGTGACGGCTCGGGCTCAGAAGGGTTTGACAACGGCATACAACCAAGCGGTGGGCGCCCAGTGTGGCACCATTCTCACCGGTGTGGATCTGGGCGGCATGAAGCTCATTCCGGGAGTCTACTGCTTTGCGTCAGCCGCGCAACTGACGGGCACTCTGACGCTCGACGCACAGGGGAATCCCAACGCGCAGTGGATCTTCCAGATGGGCACAACTTTGACCACTGCCAAGAATTCCAAGGTAACCCTGAACCTCGGCGGCAAGGGTGGAAGAGGATGCAATGTGTACTGGCAGGTCGGTTCCTCAGCCACGGTCGGGAAGGGCAGCACTTTCGTGGGGAAGATTATGGCGCTTACCAGTGTCACGCTCAACGGCGGCACGCTGCGTGGCAAGGCTCTGGCCAGCAATGGTGCGATCACAATTTCTTCCCAGGAGAAGATTGACGGTCCACCATGTGGTGGCGCTGCGGTCGCGGATGGTGACGGTATGGCTTTCTCTCAGAACTAAGGCGATTGATTTCTTACTGGGCGAAAGAGAGGCATCGGAGCGGGCCGCCGCCCGCTCTGATGCCTTTACTGCGCCATCATCGCCTCGCAAGGTTGTTGCCAAAAGAGAATAGTGTGAGCAGTTTTGAACAGTTTCCTGGGCCTGGGTGTTGAAAACTGGGGTTGGAAGGTGCACCATGCCGCCCTCGGTTAATCCGGATCTGCACAGCGGAGTGCTGCTTTGCATTGACGATGACGAGGCAGTGCTGGAATGTGAGAAATCATTCCTTGAAAGCTTTGGCTATACCGTTCTGACCGCCCCCAGCGGCAGCAAGGGATTGGAACTGGCCTCCATCTACTCGTTCGACGTGGTAATTGTTGACTACTTCATGCCCGAAATGAACGGGAAAGAGGTTGCCGTCGAAATGAGGCGGCTCCGACCGCAAGCGCCGATCATCATGCTCTCCGGAGCCGTGGGTGTTCCCGAGCAGACCTTGAAACTGGTAGACGCCTTCATCGCCAAGGATCGTCTGGCCAGCCAGTTGTTGCCGGCGATTGTGCAATTGCAGCCCTCACGCATGCCACCCCCTCGAGGGAGTATGGCGTAGGACAGCGGAGAAACTCTTATGAAAATGTTGCTGTCTGCCGGCCTGCTCGTGATTGTGCTCGGCTTCGCATCTTTGCTTGTGCCGATTCCCCATAGCGAGACGCAGGGCATGAAAGTCGGGAACACGAACATCGGCGTGCAAACCACTCACAGTGAGCGTGTATCGCCCATCATTAGTGCGGTGCTGATCGCAGGCGGGATCGCGCTGACCATTGCCGACACACGCACCCGGCCGTCGATGAAGTAAGGATTCGAGAGGAACCTGAACTTAGCGATGGCAACTGGGGCTGTCCGCAAACTCACCGCTGGCCGCGATGACGTGCCCTTCGCGCTCAGTGGACCACAAAACCAGACCAGTCTTCACTTGCGGACTTATTTCAAGCCCAGTTCGCCATTGTACTGTTGGGTAATCCCGTAGCACTCACAGGCGGACTTTTCGAGTTTCTTGCGGTTCACGATCTTCACTGCGCCACGGGTGTACTCGATGAGCTTCTTCTTCTGCAAAACACCAGCTGCCAACTCACGCTTGGCCTATCCGTCCCCAGCATCGTTGCGAGAAAGTCATGGGTGATGGGCAGCGACTCCGAATCCACTCTGTCCTGAGTCATGAGCAACCACCGCACGAGGCGCTGCTCAATGCCGTGCAGCCGATTACACGCGGCGGTTTGTGCAACCTGCATTCCCTGAACTACTGCATAGCGGCTCAACATCGATTGCAGGTGCGGAGTGGATTCCAAAGTGTTTTGCAAAGCTGCGACCTCTACCCGAAACCCATCCCCCGTGATTTGTACCACCGCTTGAAGCGGGCTCCTGCTCAGGCCAACCGCCGCCGGTGTTCCTGTAAAGCCCTCATTGCCAACTATGCCGGCTTCGGCGGTCTTTCCATCTTTCATTACGACTACAAGAGAAATCAAACCTCGATTCGGGAAATACACAAATTCCAGCTTTCCACCCCCCTCGTGAAGGACTAGATGGTTTGGCAAGCTGACGTATTCGAGATGAGGACGAAGTGAGCTGTAGTCGCTATCGGAGATCGATAGAAGTATCAGGTTGCTGACTGGTTTCCCTTCGGTATTCGTCCGCTCGCCAGACTGCACGACTTGGAGGCCTTTGTTTTCCACAAACGCATCCTTAGCAGTTATGATCAGCAAAGTTACCCTCGCGATTCGAAAACTCGCCAGTCTGAGCAATAAGGCACGACACTCAAAACGAGGGCGAGACGCGGCGCTAGAACGCGCCCAGAGCCGCGAGCAATACGGCCACTTGGAAGCGCCGAACTGGACGTAGCCAAAAGGTTCGCTACGCGAAATAACAATCTTCCAGTTATGTAGGATGCCCGACAGACCATCCAAATTGGCGCATGTAAACTTCGCGCATCCCTTTATGCTCGGAGCGCGGAAACAGAGCCATGAGCCGGAAGCTGGTATGGATTGAGCAACAGCGTTTTCGAGGTTTTGGTTGCTCCGAATGTGGCTGGCGATTCGTATCTTCTGGTGCGCCCAGCGGCGCATCTTTCGATGAAATGATGCGCAACTTCGAGTTGGAGCGCGACAAAGAGTTTACATTGCATGTTTGCGCCGATCACCCGAGAGCCAAGAGTACAAGGAACACAAACGCTGAATAATTCAACCTGCAGTACGCTCCAGCGCGTGGTCAACATGTGCTCTGTTAATTGGGACCACGCCGATCATGCCCGGTCAACGCCGCGCCGCGGTCGTCGAGTCTGAACAGAGCCAGGTGCTGCAGCGGATTGAGGACGCTCTCAGTGGGGACAGGTCTGGAGCGGGGGACAACGCTTGAGTCCCCTGCCCCAGCATCCCGGTAGAAGCTTTTCTCGTGCCCTCATCTCCGCTCGTGCACCGGCAAATCCTGCGGGCGATAAGCAGTACAACGAACTGTGCGGGCAACTACAGCAGAGCCTGAAGCTACGTCTTTAATGAACTACTAGGTCCTTCCCTCCGGCAGTCCTACTTCCGAGGCTGATTGCGGCTCGCTGGCTGTATTCTTCCCTGCAACTTCTGCTGCTGCTGGGCGTGTTTTTGCTCCAGTTGCTGCGTCTGCTGCTGGTGCTTCTGTTCGATCTGCTGCGTTCTGGCTTCATTGGCCTTCTGTTTCGCCAGCCGCTGGTGTTCCTGTTCCTGCTTCTGCTGGAGTTTCTGGTGTTCCTGTTCCTGCTTCGCGTAAAGTTTTTCCTGCTGTTGCTGGTATTTCTGGTCCAGTTTAGGGTTCCCCGTGTTTGGAGGAGTGGGGCGTCGATGCGGTGGAAGGTCCTTCGCATGGACTGCAGTGGGGGGCGAGGAACACTGTTCTCCGGACGAGCAGCCTGCTCGTTGCCCCGCTGTCCAGTTCGCGCCACGATTGGCTGGCGGATGATATGGCGCTCCCGCCTCTTTGGCCGGCACGGCTCCGCGAGCCCTCTGCAATTCCCCAGGCCGGGGAGTGGCCGCAACCGGCGGCCCGCCATGGTTGACCGAAGCCCGTTGCTGTGGGTCGTTGCGCGCAGCCGCCTCATGTTGAGTTTGAGCCGCTACCGGTGGGAATGTGTCTCTCCCTTGCCGCCGCTTCTTCTTCAGGCCTTGGACGCGCCGTTGATCCCACCCTCGCCACCGTTGTAGCTGACCCGGTTCACCGTGGTGTTGTTGATCACTGTGGTGTTGTAAACGTTGTGAATGTTGGTGATGTTCACGTTGTTGACCGAACGGTTGTAGAAAAAGTGTCCGTTGTCCCAGCGCCCGCCTTCATAGCCATGACCGAAGTATCCGAATCCATAATTGATCCCGCCGTAGAAGCCAATATGCGGCCCCCAGTAGCCTTCATGGAAAAAAAATGCTTCGCCGCCCCAACCCCACTAGCCCGGGGTCCAGAGGAAACCGACTTCCGGCGCCATGACCCACGTACCCGGCACCCAGTAGTAATCGTCGTCGGCATAAGCCCAGTATCCAGGCGTCCAGATATAGCCCTCGCCCGGACAAAGGGGCTGTTCGTACACCGGAAGGGCAGGCGGCCCGATCCTGACCGATATGCCGATCTGGGCAAACGAAGCCGCAGACATGGCCAGCACTACAAGTGCGAATAACAGAGAACGAACGGAGGGGAGTAATGCGCATTGTGTTTCCTCTTGCCTGATCATCCTTCGCTTGCCCGGTGCTGCTTTGCTGCTGCGGGTTGCGCGGATTGAAGGCACGATTTGCGGCGAAACGTATGGAAGACTCCGTCTCGCTCGCAAATAGTTCTGACAAGAATTTTCTCAGTTCGGAGATGTCGAAATCTGTTCAAAAAAGCTCAGTTCAGTCTACAGATCCTAGCCATTCCTCATCGAGACATCTGTTCACTATTTGCCGGCCAAGCAGCGGTGATTCCCGCCCAAAACGACTAAAAGACGCTGCGGTCAATATTGACCAGTAATCCAAAGGCCATGGCCTGATACTGGACATCGAATCACTCTCGACGGTTGAAAAATTGCCGGATCTTCCGGGCTGTAGATCTCTTGTGAACCGACAACATAAAGAGTTCTTCCAGAACAACCACCGCCGTGCGAGCTAGTCGGAGAAAACTACAGGAGAAAACATGAAACTGTTTAAGATGTTTGCAACCGTATTCTGCCTTGTTGCGCTCTGTGTGCTCGTCGTGCCGGCAGCAACGGCCGACGACTGGAACAGGAAACCGTCGTCACCTTCAGCGGACCCGTCGAAGTTCCGGGCGTGGGTGCTCAAACCTTGCCGGCGGGTACGTATGTCTTCAAGATCTTGGATTCACTATCCGACCGCCACATCGTCCAGATCTTCAACCAGGACAAAACCCATGTTTTTACCACCATCCTCGCAATCCCGAATTACCGTTTGCACGCGACTGACAAAACGGTAATCACGTTTCGGGAACGGCCCGCCGGACAGCCGGAAGCTCTGAGAGCATGGTTTTACCCTGGGCATGAATGGGGCGAGGAATTTGTATACGCAAAACCGAGGGCCATCGAATTGGCCAAGGAAGTAAATGAGCCCGTGCTCGCGACCCCTGTCGAACTGGCAGCCGCGCCCGTTGAGGTTTTGAAAACCGCGCCGGTCGAGGCTGTTGCTCCCACAGGAGAACCAGTTGAACTAGCCCAGGTGGTTGAACCACCGCCTCGTGACTGCAACGAGTGCCTCTGCCGAAAACAGCCAGCCCGTTGCCTCTGATTGGACTGATTGGGCTGCTGTCGCTGGGCGCCGGTTTTGCTCTCTCGGCCTTTTCGAAGCGAGCTGTTTAAGCCGAGTTGAATGGGTGGATCGCCGTGCGAAGTCCAGCCGGTGAGTTTGACGCGGTACGTCATTTGCGAAGGAGGTGGTACGCGAGTACCATCACCTTTTCCTCGACGACCGAGCACACGAATCGGCGGACTACCGTTCAGATTGCGCGGAAGGACTAGACCAGATGAGAAAGCTGTCCGCACCCGGACCACGCCTGCAAGGCGAGGTGACGCTGCGGGCTGCGGCATATTCCGGCAAGGAAGTGCGCATCCGGAAGGAATGCGCCTCTACTCTCCGATGTCTGCTTGCGCTTGTTGTCCTCCTTCTGCCGAGTCTCGCCCGGCCTCAGAAATCCTCTTCGCCACCGAGCCACCAGGGTGACGACTACACCATTGACGTAAATGTGGACGATGGTCGTCTTGCACGCAACCGTGCAGGACCACAAAGGCACTCCGGTTTCCGGACTCGGCAAGGACGACTTTCAGGTTTACGAGGACGGAGTGCTTCAACAGATCAAATATTTCAGTCATGAAGATATCCCGGTCACGGTCGGCCTGGTCATCGACAACAGTGGAAGCATGGGACCGAAGCGCGCTGATGTTATTGCCGCGGCCTTGGCGTTTGCCCGCTCCAGCAACCCGCAGGACCAGATGTTCGTGGTCAATTTCAACGAGAATGTTTCGTTTGGCCTTCCCGCCAACACGCCGTTCACGGACCAAATGGCGCAATTGCAAGTTGCCCTGTCCAGAATCGACAGCCAACGGCGAGACGGCGCTGTACGATGCGCTGGCGGCCGCTCTCGAGCACCTGAAGAAGGGCAATCGGGATAAGAAAGTGCTGATCGTGGTCAGCGACGGGGGCGACAACGCCAGCAAACACAATTTGACCCAAATCATGGCCATGGCGGGGCAGTCCAGACGCCATCATCTACACCATTGGCATCTTCGATGAGCAAGATGCCGACCAGAACCCCGGCGTGCTCAAGCAGCTTGCCAAGGACACGGGCGGCGAGGCTTTCTTGCCGGAATCGTTGAAGGACGTTGTCCCCATCTGCGAACGGATCGCTCACGATATCCGTAACCAGTACACCCTCGCCTATGTCCCCACGAACAGAAAGCAGGACGGAGCCTATCGGGTCATCCAAGTGAAGGCCAGCGCGCCGGGTCATGGACGCTTGTCGGTCCGCACCCGAACCGGTTACTTACGCGCCGTCGAGCTCTTCCATCACCGGCGGCAAAGGCGAATCGACCATGAAGTTCAGAATTAGGCGGCAGATGCTGCTCCCGGCGCGAACCCGATGGTTACTTCGTGGGAGTCGATACCTCTTTTTCATCACTGGCATCCTTGCGCTCGGTTACGTCGGCTTCACTCTGCTCGACGCCAGTCTCTACCAGGTATCCGCAAAACGGTCCCTGGAAAGCCAGATCCAGGTGGAAAAAGAGCACCCAGTAATCCAGCCTAAACCAGCGCTCAAAGAAGGCGACGTTCTTGGCCGCATGGATATCCCGAGGCTGGGACTGTCGGTCGCAGTTCTACAAGGGACAAGCTCACGAATGCTGCGGCTGGGTGCGGGACATATCGCAGGCACTCCGCTTCCAGGGGAAGCCGGAAACAGTGGGATCGCCGGGCACCGCGACACTTTCTTCCGCGAGCTAAAAGACGTTCGCAGCAATGACGAGATTCAGTTTCAGACGACCAACGGGCCTGTTCCGCTATGAGGTGGATTGGGTGAAGGTCGTCGCTCCCGATGACGCCAGTGTCCTGGCACCCTCAACCGAAGTCCGCACTTACGCTGGTGACTTGCTACCCATTTTATTTTGTCGGTCCGGCGCCGAAGCGGTTCGTCGTGCGCGCGCACAAGATATTAATCAAAGGGACCCCCGCGCCCGGGGCCGTCCCAGCAGAATCAACCCGAACAACAATGTCGCGAAAAGTGTGCAAATTTGACCAGTCTGTGTGGCGGTGCATCGTCGATCATCTGGATGTGGGAGAGGTAACTATGTCCAATCCCTCAGCACCCAAGACAATTCTGTGCATCGACGATGATCACGGCATGCTGGGTTACCAGAGAGCGCTGCTCGAAAGACGTGGATATGCGGTGCTCACCGCCGCCTCCGCTCGACACGGCTTACAAATTGCGGCGGTTTGCGCGGTTGCTGCCGTGATCGTCGACTACCACTTGCCCGACATGAATGGCCATGAGGTTGCGACCGAAATAAAGCGCCTCAAGCCGCAAATTCCAATAGTCATGGTTTCCAGTGATGAGGAAATTCCAGAACACGCCTTGAAGGTGGTAGATGCCTTCGTTTCCAAGAACGAAGCACCCAGCCGCCTGTTGCCCGTGATCACCAGAATGTGCGGTGAAAGCCCCCCCGGGCTCCCAGAAAGAACTAGAATCACCGCCTGAAGGACACGTGACGCCCCACTGTCGTATGGGCGGGTACTGGTTATCACTTACTCCTGCTTTTTTTCGCCCCGGGATTGTGAGCAATCTTGAACAGAACCAGAGGAATCTCCACATATATACCTAAACCGGTATGGCTGCCAACAGCACTTTACTGTGCATACACCGAGACCCTGCTCAACTGAGTGTGCTGCAAGAAAACGGATACGAACTGGTAACCGCGACCAATGGGGGCGATGGTCTTCGGCTTTTCATGTCGCGGATTGTGGACGCAATCGTGATCGAGTACCACCTGGGCCTTTTGGATGGCTCAGACGTCGCGGCTGAGATCAAGCAGGTCCAGCCGACGCTTCCCGTGATCATGGTGGCCGACAACGTGGCATTGCCCGACGGTGCTTTGAAGGCCGTAGACGCATTCGTGGCCAAGTCCGACGGGCCTCAGTTCCTGTTGGCGACCGTTCACTCTGTGTTGCATGTGAAGCCCGCCCGCCGTTGTGAGGAAAAGCTAAAGTCCGCATCCCCGATACTTCCTGGCAGGTCACGGGAAGGGGCGCGCGGTTGGCAGTCCTGCACTCCTCAATCAGCAATTGAAGAGAGGGATCTGGCTTTTTCGCCAAGAGTGTGGAGAAGCATCCGGAATGGGAGTGTCCGATTTCGACCAGGCAGGCAGTGCCGTTCTAAGCTGCTTTGAGAGACCTGCCGCACTCCAGGCAACATGTCTTGCGGCGCGAGGTGATTAACCCACAGAATGGACACATCCGTTGCGAAGGGACATCCCGGGCCTGCGGTGTATGTCTCGCGAGAAACTTCGCGAGCAAATCAGTAATGGAAGCCAGCCGTCTGTGGAGCCGATTGCGGAACGGATGAGAGCCGGGTTCCATAGATTCCCTTCGCGCTTTCTCCCTGGGGCGGGGACTGTCTGCGAACGGCCCGCCGGTGTTCTGATAATCGTTTCGCGCTTAACATCTGCCGGCAGGTTCAGGATGACAGGGTCTCGCGCACGATTCTGTGCAGGATTGCTCACATTACATCATCTTGGCCTAGGCAACGTAGGTGTTTGCCAAAAGCCATTGCTTGGGTACAGATTGAAAGATCAGCCCGCCCTGAGCAACCGTAAACTCTATTCCGCAACGCGAGCAGGTGAACTCCCAATCTTCGGGGTGGCCAGGCCTAACGCTACCTGCTGCCCGGTACTCAATGACTAGGGAACTGCAATCGGGCACGGGACAGCTCGAAGCGGCCGCAATTATGTCGTCGCGCTGTTCCCAATCATGTGGCACGGACGGAGGGTTCCCCCAATTGGCAAGCATCGCTATCCTCCTAACACTTAGGCCGCTACAAGGTGCTCCAGCGCAGGCTTGTTGTAGGATTATCAAGATAGACCCCTTCAGCTCGACGATGTCTTTCTTTCTAAATTCTGACAGTGTGCGGGTTATCGTTTCCCGGCTGGTACCGATGAGCTGAGCAATGTCTTCATGGGTCAGCGCTAGCCTTGCGCGGACTACTCCATTCGAGACACGCCCATCTGTCGCCGATGCCAGCAGGAATTTCGCGACTCTCCCGGAGACTGAGTGTGACAATCCGATGGAGCGGACCACTTCGTATGCGTCCTGACAGTCACGGCTGATATGCGCAGCGGCGTGCAGACAGGCATCGCCATGCTCTTTGAGGAACCGAAGGAAATCTTCCCGGTTCACAAAGTTCACTAGGCTTGGCTGCATCGTCTCCACCGTCACTTCATACGGCTTGCCTGTAACAATTGCGTGTAAGCCGAGAACTTCCCCCGGCTTCGCAATCCGCAAGATGAAGGTTTTACCTTCGATCGAACTGATGGAGAGCTTGGCCTGTCCTTGGCACAGCATGAAGATTCCACGCGGGGTTTGTCCTTCAACAAAAATGACCGTGTTCCCCGGATAAACCACGGCATGTCTTATTTGGTGGAAGGCCGTCAGCGATTCTTGGGAGAGGGCGCAAAAGAAATCGTTGGGACGCAGGTGACAAGTAAGACATTCAGCGGGCAGACCATAGGGCGAGTTCATGGCCGTTCCTCATCTGCCCGAGGGGCCATGCGGGCTTAGTGTTGCTTAGCAACGACCTCTGAGAATACGAATATTAGAGAACCCCACACCACCGAACCATAATGCTGGGGCTGGCAGCTATGGTCCGGCTGTTCACAATTGCTCACTTTTCAAAAAATACTTTGCGGTACCTCGTAACTGATTATCACAGAGGCGGCACTGTTGAACCTGAGCGCAAGACAGATTGCCCAGGCGCAACTGTGAAAGTTGTCGATCTGCTTTGACAACCAAGGAAGTGAGCAATTCAGATCAGCTATTCTTCTGCGCCTGAGCGATCATGATGGTGGAGACGAGCACTTCTTCTCTCTCTTTCAGGTCCTCTGAGCTAAGTCAGCCCATCTGAAGTTCTCTCCCCTTAGCTTCCGCAGCTCCGAAAGGAACAATTCATGAAAAAGACAATGTCACTGCTGTTGATGAGCTTCATAGGCATGGTCGGAACTTACGCTTGGGCGGGTTCGGCCCGCGAAGATACCGGTAGCACGCCTGCAATCGTCCGTCGATGTTCTGCACGCCGATCATGGCGACTCCGGACAAAGGCATCCCGGAAGAAGTGCTGAGCAATGCAAAGTGCATCCTGGTCAGTGCCAGACCTGATTAAAGGCGGATTCATTTTTGGCGGCAAGCACGGACGTGGCGTGGCCTCTTGCCGTACGGCGGAAGGCTGGAGCGCGCCCGCATTTGTCTCGGTTGGCGGCGGGAGTTGGGGATTGCAGATCGGAGTCGAAGGCGTCGACCTGGTCATGCTGGTCATGAACGACCGGGGTTTCCAGCATCTGCTTTCCAGTAAGTTCGAACTCACCGGTGAAGGATCAGTTGCGGCAGGCCCGGTCGGCCGTCATGCTTCCGCCGGAACTGACTGGAAGATGAACACGGAAATGCTGACCTACTCGCGCTCCAAGGGCGTGTTCGCCGGCTTAACGCTCGAAGGCGCGGTAGTGGAGCAGGACAACGACTCCACTCGCGCTATTTATGGCAAAGACATGAAGTTCCGCAACATTCTCTCGGGCAAGGTCTCAACCCCGAAGAGTGCGGACGCATTCCTGAAGGCCGTGTCAGACGCAGGCCAACAGGCACGGATCGCAGAAGCTGAAAGAAGACAAGAAGTAATCTGTCGTTTGCCCTCCCCGCCGGGAGCGCTCGAGTTCTGCTGACCGGAACGACCTGCCGGTTCCGGTCAGCACGACAGGCTGGGGATGACGCGATCTCGCTAATTGGTGTGATCCATCGTCCGAAAGGCGGACAAATATGAAAATCAGCCTGCAGAAATGTCTTTTGACAATGGCCTGCCTTAGTCTTTGGCCTATCCTGGTGTTTGCCCAGTCCTCCGATCTCGCGCAAAATCTGGAAGCCTGCAAGGCTGGTCGCGAGAGTTGTGATCGTTCCAAGTTGAGCCAGTCAGAATCGGCCGCCGTGGCTCTCGCCGGTCACGGGCGGAACGTTTCGAACTGCAGGGACGGCTTCGATTTCTGCGACCACTCGAAACTAACCGGACCTGAAGCTACTGCCTTGGCCGTCGCCGAGCACCAGCGCAATGTCTCCGCCTGCAACGACGGCATGGCGTCCTGCGACCCCTCCAAACTGACCCAGTCCGAATCCCGTGAAATGGCCGTCGCCGAGCACCTGCGCAACCTCACCGACTGCAAGGACGGGATCGGCGATTGCGACCACTCCAAACTGAGTCCGTCGGAAACGGGCGAAGTGAACGTAGCCAGGCGCCAGCTCAACGTCTCCGACTGTAAGAACGGCACCGGACTCTGCGATCATTCCAAACTGACTCCCAAGGAAACGAGCGAAGTAACGGCCGCAGAGCACCAGCGCAACGCGCAGAATTGTGAGAACGGCTGGGATGAGTGCGACCACTCTAAACTCACTCCGTTGGAAGCGGGTCAAACCGCCGTTGCCGATCACCAGCGCAACATCGCCGAGTGTAAGAACGGCCAGGAGACTTGCGACTACTCAAAACTGACTCCACCCGAGACCAAGATGCTGGCCGACGCCGAACATGAACGTAACTACACGGCTTGTCTGAAGGGTCACGGTTATTGCGACCCTTCTCGTCTAACGCCCTCGGAGGCTAAGGCGATTCCGGTGGAACCCAAGCCAGTTGTCCGGTAGGAGTTCATCGCCGCGCCGCAGTGAGCTGCTGAATAGAAAGCTATGGATTTATGAAAACATCGTTGAAATCTGTCATCGAAGTGCTGAATCGCGATGCTAATCAACTGGAACACCACGCCCAGAAGCTAAAGGCAATCTCTCCCGGCATCTCTCCCGATCTTGAATCGGATGCTGAGTTGATAGATCAGAGAGTGGCATCCATCAGAAAGCAGGTCGAGATTCTGGAGCGGTGGGAATAGTGTCCCGCCATAACCCTTAAGTTGAGCGGAGAGCGCATGACCATGAGCGGGAGAGAACCAGGGCGGCAATCACCAACGCGGAAGTGGACTCTGCGCACGTCCTTTATTGGTCCCCAAGGGATACGGTCCGGCTGGAGCATGCTGATTTTCCTGGCGATTGTGATCGCCGAGCTGCTGGTAACACGCGTTCCCGTGAACCATCTGCTGCGCTACATGAATTACAAGCAAAGTCTGCAGTCGTGGACTACCGTAGTCGCCGTAGGCATTCCAGCGCTGCTCGTTTTCATAGCGACAGCAATCTTGGCGAGGATTGAGAAGCGGCCCGCTGCTCTCATACGGATTCATGGGCGAACGGAGGCTGTCGCGATTCGTTCTGGGTATCGCGGGAGGCATTGCGGCGCTCTCTGCCTTGGTTCTGGCGCTGAAGGTGAGTGGGTTACTGATCTTTGATGGGCAAGTGCTGCATGGGAAAGGCGCATGGGGCTATGGATTGCAATGGGGTTTAGTTTTTCTGCTGACGGGCTTGTTTCGAAGAGTCGCTTTTGCGAGGCTATCTGCAAACTACGCTGGCGCGAGGCATTGGTTTCTGGTGGGCAGCATTGCTGCTTTCCGTAGGATTCGGCGCCACTCACCTGCCGAACCATGGAGAATCACCGATCGGGATTCTTTCTGTGGTAGGTGTCGGGCTGGTATTTTGCTTGAGCCTATGGCTGACCAAGTCGCTTTACTGGGCGGTTGGGCTGCACGCCGGATGGGATTGGGCTGAGTCCTATCTCTACGGCGTGTCGAACAGTGGCCAGGCTGCAAGCGCACACCTGTTTGCGACTCACCCTTCCGGCGGGCTGATATGGAGTGGTGGCCCGACAGGGCCAGAGGGCAGTATTTATGTGATCCCAACCCTGGCAGTCATTGCGCTGGGCGTCTGGATCACCTGGAGCCAAGGGCGGCACAAGGTGGTTCTATCAGCAAATTCGGCCTAAGAGCCAAGAAGGTCATTGAGCTTCGGTGAAGCTCAAGACAAGTTCATCGGGTGCGTGAAGTCATGATTGAACGACAATGCCCAGAGTGTAGGAGCGAGTTGGTCCTAGCCAGGCGTCCCGATCACCAGCATGGGACGGGAATGGTGGCAGGTCCAACGACTTATTGGCGCTGCAGCACTTGCGGGCGCGGGTTTACCGCGGAACAGATTCGCCAAAGCAAACGCATCAAGCCCTCCCCAATCGAACACGCATAGGCTGGGCGGGCCCGTAATCGCTTTCTTGAAGCGGAGTTGTCCCGGCACAAGCACCTTCGCGGAACTTGCCCGCTTACCGTATGAAGAGCCGTAACTTTCGTGTGCAGGCTGGACTTTAAATTGACCAAGGAGAATCTCGATATGAAGACGCGCCGAATCACCCTCTTGCTGTTGGCAACCGCCGGCCTCGCAGCTCTACCACTGATGGCAAAAGCGCAAACGCTGGCCGATCCGGCAGGATCCCCCGGCACTGTTGCGATCACAACTCCGGCACAACTAGACGTGACATACACGCGTCCGACGCAGAAAACCAAGCTCCGCAACTACTTCTTCGACGGGTTCGGTCCGTACCCCATCGTCGGCGCCGCGTTTGCGGCTGGCATTAACCAGGCAGAGAGCACTCCGCCGGAGTGGAAACAAGGAGCGGAGGGTTATGGCAAGCGCTTCGGATCTGACTTCGGCATCGCGGCGGTAACCACAACGACGCGCTACGCGCTGGCAGAAGCCTTCAAGGAGGACACGCTGTACTACCGCTGTGAGTGCAAAGGTGTGTTTCCGCGGCTGGGCCACGCCATGATATCGACCTTTACCGCACGCCGCGGGGAAGACGGACACCGCGTCTTTTCTTTCCCTGCTCTGGTGGCTCCGTATGCCGGCACCATGACGGCCGTCTATGCCTGGTATCCGGGCCGCTACGACGCCCAGGATGCTCTTAGGATGGGCAACTACAGTCTGCTGGGATATGTGGGCGGAAACATCGCCTTGGAATTCCTCTATAGCGGACCGCACTCCTTGCTTTCTCGCATCCACCTCAACAATGGGCACGGAGCACCAGCGCCGGGTTCACAGCCCTGATCGGCACGAACCTATCGGTCCAATAGCACTCCCATCTGGTCGTCCGCGCCCCAGGCCTTGACGTACTCCGCTTTCCCAATTGTTCCTGGGCCGTTTGGCCCCATCTCGTAATAAACCTTCGCGTCTAATGGGAACCGGTTCAGAGCCTCTGTCAGTTCTTTCACGGTCCATTCTTTGTCTGCCATATTTCCTCCCATTACACGGCCGAGTTAGGCTCCCCGGGCAGGAAGGGCCATGCTGTGATTCTTTTCCATGTCGCGAACCACATTGACCGCTGCGTTCTTGAGACGAAGTAACCGCACGGGTCATCACTGTGCAGGACAGGCCTTGTTACCTTTCTTCAAACTACACTTCGTCGTCCGCTCAGTAAGTTAATGACCAGAACCACCAACCCCACAACCAACAGCAAGTGGATCAGGCCACCGCCGATATGCAAACTGAAACCCAGAAGCCACAAAATCAGAAGAACAACGAAAATGGTCCAAAGCATGTCAACCTCCTGTGCTCATTCGCGAGCACCCGAATGTGAGTCTCAATCCAATGTTCGCGAGAGAACTGCTTCGCGCGAGCGGAACCAGAGGATAAAAGATAGGGCTGTGCCGCCACTTGAACATACAGAGTCGGCCGAATGACAAACAGCGGCAGCTCACTTCCCCCCCAAGCCCTACTTCTGATTCTTCTCTTGAGCTTCGGCTTTCGCTTCAGCTTTCCCTTGGGCGACGGCTTGAGCTTTTGCTCCGTGAATTTCCGCAAGGAACGGCTGGGCCGCGGGCGGAGCCGGCACTTGGCCCAACAGCAAAGCCCGAGTTGTGACCCTGCGTCCGTATATCGCGTGCCGGGAATCATTGTCTTGGCGGATCGATGCACCTTCCAACGTGAGCCCAGCGAACGCACCCTTGGCACGGGAGTAGGTCAGGATCTCTGTATTCATCTTCCAATCTGTACCGGCCTCGGCATGGCGTCCAACTGGACCCGCTGCCGCTGAAGCGTCCGCTCCAAGTTGGAAGTCACTCGAGAGCAGTTTTTGCATCCCTTTTTCATTCTGAATGATCATCACCACGTCGACAGCTTCCAGACCGATCTGCAATCCCCAGTTGCCGCCTGAAATCGTGATGAACGCCGGCGCACTCCATCCATCCGCCGTGCGGCAGGTGGCTACGCCTTTGCCTCCCTTACCTCCGAAGATAAAACCACCTTTGACCATGTGCGGTATAACGGCCACGCACTTTGCATGCTCCAACACTTCTTCCGGGATTCCCTTGTCAGGCATCCCCATAATTTCGTGCATCACTGTGGTGGCATTGCCCAGTCGGTCGGTGGCATCTTCCCGCGCCGACCCTGCCCAGCACAGCGTTCCGACACTCAGCATTGCGAGTACGAACATCAGTTTTTTCATAAGTAAGGCCCTCCTTCTTTTTAGCTCCGCACCGCCTTTCCGTTTTTGGATGACCTAGGCGTAATTGCGCTTCGGTTACCGAACCTGGGGCAGTGTAGACTCTTCATCGCTATACTCAACCGTGACGATTCTGAATACTGGTCAAAAGTGACCAGGCCGGTTCCTGGCCGCGGACTATTGGGGATGGTTGTCGTTCTCAGCTTGAAGTGTCTTCTCGGGATCTGTCCGGCCGCTTTCAGGAGCGGCAACTGTCTTGACTGCCTTCCGTAGTGTTTTGTTTGTTCGTCTCGAGCCTTCAGCCCATTTTATATATGCCGAAGGTTTGCCTTGTGCAGTCTCGTCGCCAACCCTGTCACTACCGTGCCCAACCCCCGGTCCAGCACTCTCGGAACTGCCCCAGGTCGACTCAGGTCTGACCCCGAGTCCGTCTGCAGTCCGGGAATCAACCTGCCCGGTGACGGGCAGATTCTCAGCCTTCTGATACGCGCGAATACTGGCTCGGGTTCGTAGACCGAAGACGCCATCAACCATGCCTTGGTAGTGTCCTTTGTCGCGCAGAGTTTCCTGTATCTTCTTGATCTCGTTCTTGATGACGAAGGCCGCAACTCCCTCTTTGTTGGAGTCAGATCCTGCTGGGCTTCGCCAGAAGCCTTGCAGCATCACCCCAGTCGTCACAAGTGTGAAGGCAATTCCAGCCCACACGATCTTGCTCGCCAGAAACATGAATCTTCCTTGGACCCGCCCTGATGATGTGCGGTTTATCCGAACGCAACCGGTTGCTGATCGCAGCTTTGTGAAGACGACCGGAGCGCCGGAAAGACCGTGTCTGTGTCTGGGTCGGCCTGTTCCGAGAGGGTAGGTCGGGCCGTCTGGTTTGGCGGGCAAACTGCCCTTTTGAGACACCCATAGAGTCGCTTACTTTCTCTAACAATACTGTGCAGAATGGCTCATGTCGCGAGCCATCAGACGACCGCCCCTGCTTTCTGTCATTTGGAACCATCCAAGCGCATGGGCGGGTTGTGATTTTTTCGGATATGTGATTTTCGGATATTTACGCTGCCCCGGAAGGTGATATAATGTCGGCGGCGGCTCCTAGGCAAAAGGAGGTGCCTGTGTCTCCTGCCCAACTCGACGGTTCCCCAGGCGGAAGGAACATCGCCCGCCAAGTCCCAATCGGCCCAATATTCCAAACAAAGCGTAATGCCATGGGTGCAAGTGTAGCGGCCAGGAAGAGGCGCGCTTTCGATCCCAACGCACTCCTCGTCACCATCGGCGAGGGCAGATCTGTGCTTTTCCAGAGCAAACAAACAATCTTCGCCCAAGGGGATCTCGCTGATGCGGTGTTTTATGTCCAGGCGGGCAAGGTCAAACTCACCGTGGTCTCGAAGACCGGCAAGGAAGCAACGATCGGCATATTAACCGACGGAGACTTTTTCGGCGAAGCTTCGCTTGCAGGCCAAGGTCTCCGCATGGGCTCTGCGACCGCAATGACGGATTGCGCCGTTCTGCGAATCGACAAGAAGGCCATGATGGAAGCGCTTCACCGGGAGCATGAATTTTCCGACATATTCGTGGCGTATCTGTTGTCGCGGAACATCCGCTACGAAGAAGATCTAGTGGATCAGCTTTTCAATTCGAGCGAAAAGAGGCTGGCTCGGATCCTTCTACTGCTTGCCCATTTTGGCAAGGAAGGTAAGCCCGAGAGTGTAGTTCCCAAGATCAGCCAGGAGACGCTCGCAGAGATGATCGGCACAACCCGGTCGCGGGTCAGCTTTTTCATGAACCGGTTCAGGGAGTTGGGGTTCATTGATTATCACGCTGGGGATGCCTTACAGGTTCACAGTTCCCTTCTCAACATCGTTCTCCACGACTAGGACTTCATTCCGGAAATGCGACATTGGTCTCGTGCAGATGTAGCCACTCTCGGTTTCGCCATTTCCTTGATGACTTCTGCAAGGGTCGCTTTGGCCGATAGCTTTTTTGTCTTTCTCTTAGCCATAGACCCATGATTTCACGATTCCTGAAGTGGCTACAGATCAATTGTGATCACTCGTTCTCTTCAGATTGCTATAATTAGTAATGAGGCGGTTATCACCTTCTCCTCTTTCAGGTCTTCTGACCTAAGCCAGTCCATCTGAAGTTCTCCCCGCCTTAGGTTTTCCGCGAGAGGGCGGCGTACCCATGCCTTTTGAAGCGATCTTGCACGAAGTCGATCAACTCCACAAAGTCGGCACACGTCTTGAGGGACTGGCGGAGCAGCATCCGCTTATCTCGGAAGCTCTTATAACGATTGCGGGAAACGTTCGCAACACCGCCACTATATTGGGAGTTCTGGTGGCGACGAAGGGCCCCAAGGCGATCTGATTGCGGCGGAAAATCTTATGAGGAGCAGGATGGGCGGTGTCCTCAACGCGTTTCACCTACGTTCCCTGCTGTTGGGGGCAGGTTCGACCGTATCAGAGATTCCGCTTGCTTCCACACATCCGGATCACATTCGATTTGGGTGTGGGCCTTCACGAAGATGCGGTCGTACCAGGGATACTTGTCGCATTTATATGGGCTCGCTTTGTAGTCGAATCGAAAATTCCCGATGATCCTCGTGCGCGTTGGATCGGCAGCGCGAATCTCGGGCTGGCCGTGAAGAAGTCCATTCGCTTGGTAGAAATTGGCGGCCCGGGCTACGTTCGCGGGGATGACTGCATCATTTTGGTGAATCTTGGAAACACTATCCACTTGAATGGTGAGGAGCACCGGAATGCCATCCCTCTCCAGTGCACGTGCCAGGGCGATGGCTTCCGATCCGCCCCAGCTATGCCCGTAAATGATAATGCGGCCATTCTGTTTCTCGCCGGGGCTTAGAGTCCCATCATGGTTCGTATCCAGCAGGCTCAGGATTTTCTCTCTGGCTTTTTCCCCGTGGTAACTCTCAAAAGTCTCCACGTCCACCCCAATGGGGTAAGCCTTGCGCAGGCGCGCCGCGAGTTGCACCTCGCTGTGGACGAGATTGTCGTGCTTGATGAACCCGCCGACGAAACCAATCACGATTACGGTTGGCATCGTGCGGGCCACGGTCGCGGGAATAGGTTGGGCAAGACCTGTCTGGGCAAACGCAAGGACGGCCAAGAGGGAAAAGATCAAAACGCGTATCAAGATGCCCACTCGGCGATAAGCGGTTGCGTAGATCATGAGATAAGCGTCCCTAGAAGGCATCGCTGTCAGTCCCGGTATTTCATTCAGCCGCCGGAATTGTAGTACCAACGACGTGTCCGTCGGTGTCGCGACCGTCTTGGGTGCGGACCGGGATCACTGTGCCGGGCTGCCGGCCATCGTCGGCGCTGGGGCCACCGACTTCAACTGGTCCAGCGCACTCAGCACGCCCTGCCAGAGAACCTGGTCTTTCTTTGTCTCGATCGGTACCGAGAGGTCAGAATAAAACTGCAGGATGTTATCGCGCAGCTCCGGCGACGTCAGATCGAACTTCCGCTCTGACAACTGAGCCAGCAACTTCGCGTAGGTGTCATCGGTCAGCGAATATTCCGCCGCCTTGGTCGCCTGCCCACTATCAAGATCGCAGTTGGGCAACACCAGCGTGTCAGCGCGCACTTCTTCGAGAAAGGCCCGGTATTGATCGACGGTGGCATTGATGCTCTTGATATACAGATCTTCGGTTTGCGGAGTTGGATTATTGAACGCCAACCCTTTGAAGGGACCAATTTTCGGCATGTATCGCAGTAGGGTTGATAGGATGCGCGTGCCCAAGCCCGGCTTCACGTAGTCCTTTCCCCACTCTTTTTCATAATTGGAGCGGGAAAGACGATACAGGAATTTCCGTTTCGCGAAAGTCAGGGGTCTCGCGCATCAGGTCCTTCTTATGGGTTTGCAGCGCGACCTGGGTCATTTGCGGAATCAGCCGGCTGACCGCGAAACGATACGAACCCACCGCCAGATCCTCATGGGTCAACACGTCTTTCAACTCCACTCCGTACACAACAGGAAAGACCCGTCCCAGCAGGGACTTGGACACCTGGAATCCGATGAAATCGTGGTACTGCTGCGAGGCATAACGATTCTTTGCGACCTGCACCGTGTCGAACCCGAATTCCGTTTTCAAATGTGCCGTCCTGTCCTGGGCATACCGAACGGACTTGCCAAACTTCGCCCGGAGCTTCGGATACTCGATCGAGACGGACTGGTTGACCGCCGGGTGGCCAGCGATATCCGACGCATAGTGCGACAGTGCGCCCAGCGCGAAGGCGTACTCGTTGACATTCTGGCTTTCCAGCAGCAGTTCGCGAACGAAGTCTCCGCTGCGAACGTAGTGCACCAGGTTGCTGAATTCCTTGCTGCCGAACGGGTAATAACCCAGGTCCTGGATGACGGCCCCTCCGTAGGCGTAGGCATGCGCGTCTCGGATCTGATCTTCCGAAAGGTCCGGATATCGCTTGAGCAGAAGGGGCTGGATCTCATCGGTCCAGAGCAAGTCTACGATTTCCTCGTGGGTCAGGACGGAGTACGCTGACAAACCGCCGCTGCACATGAGCACGACGAGAAGAAGTGCCGCCGCACGGACGGAAAGCAGACGCCAACCCTTAGTGATGGCGCCTGACGAGATTGCCGGGTGGCGCATGGTTCAAATCCGGCCGAGAACCAGGAGAATGACAACGATGAAGAGCACGAGTCCGACTCCTCCAGTCGGGGCATAACCCCAGTCTCTGCTGTGCGACCATCTTGGCAGTGCACCGAAGAGTGCGAAGACCAGAATCACTATCAATATAGTTCCAAGCATGTTTTGCTCCTTATTCCCTACAGTGAGACAACATTTCAAGCGTCACTCTCGGTATTGAGAGGGAGTCAGCTTTGCTTATAGGCGTTCCGCTGCGTTTTTAATGGTCAAAACTGCTCAGTCTGAAGAACAGGGCGAAAATGCGGACTTAGTGCTCTCTGGGATGCGGGCGATGACGGCGGTCGGATCGTATCTCCGCGCGGCGGACATCGCTTCGATCGCTGCGTAACCCAAGAAAGCGGCGCGAGCCCAGAGAGTGGACCCGCGCCGATAAGGCTTAAGACCAGTTGCCAGCGCGCAAAAGGCCTCGCTGCATCGACCGTTAGAACACGTTGATTACGATGCGAAGGCCGGGATGCACCGGATTGTACAAATAATATCCTCCATCCACGTAGTCGACGTAAACGTTATCCGTGTACGCCCAGCCGACCGGCCACGGCTCACCGAATCCAAACCAATAGCCGCCGTACTGGAAGCGCGGACGCCCTTCGACAATCACAGGACGGTTGATGACGAACACGTGCACGCTGCCGAAATTGGCCCGGAAGCGGTCTTCGGGAATACGGCCATTGTAGTGCGCCTGCTGTTCGGTTCTAGCTTCCTGTGTGCGTTGCGGTGCGTTATGTTCTTCCTTGGCGTTCTTGTCTTGCTGCTGCGCGGTTTTCTCTTCCTGTTTGGAGTTCTTGCCTTGCTCCTGTGCAATTTTCTGTTCCTGCTGTGCGTGTTTTTCTTCCACCTGGGCAGGCTTGTCTTTCTGCTCCTGCTGTTCGTGTTGCTCCTGTGCGTACAACGGAGCAGCGATTCCGAGGGTCAATGACAGAACTGCTGCGCTGATAATTCCAATTAGTTTCATAGGTGTTGCCTCCATTATCGATTCGTTACGTACGCTTGACTTACTGCAAGCTTCCAATGGTTGTGATCACGTTGCCGATGGCGTCGCCAGATACGACCAGTTCCACTCTACGGTTCTGCTGCCGGCCGGCGGAGTCATCGTTGGAGGCTACCGGCAGAGTGTTGCCGAAGCCTTTTGTGCTGACTGAATTCGTGGTTACGCCTTGTTGCACCAGGTAATCACGCACCGAGCCGGCACGATTCTCAGACAGTGTTTGATTCATTTCATCGCTGCCCACATTGTCCGTATAGCCGCCGACTTCAATGTTGAGTCCTGGGTAAGCGAGCAGAATGCCGGCAACTTTCGCCAGTTTCTCCCGTGCCCCCGGCTTCAATGAGTACTTCCCTGTGTCAAACAATACATCGGACATGCTGACGATCAGCCCCCGCGCGCTGTCGCGAGTCTGGAGAATCGAATTCAACTGCTCGGACAATTTCGTGCGAATGGCTGCTTTGTCGTTTTCCGCTTGTTGCTCATTCTGCTGCGCCTGCTGTGCAGCTAAACGAGACTGGTCGGCGTCGGCCTGGGCCGCCGTGACCGCAGATGCCGATGCTGCTTCACTTGCCGCCAGGTCGGATTCCGCCTTTGCCGCATCCGATTGAGCTTGTTCCTTCTGCCGGGTAGCGTCTGTCGGCCTGCGCCTGCGACTGTGCCTGGGCATTTGCTGAAGCCTCGCGTTCGTTGGCCAGGCGCTCGTCGTCCATCTTCTTGACTGCGATGGCGCGCGCGTCTTCGGCAGTTTGTACTTCCTCGCGGGAGACTGCGATCAGCGGTTTTCTGTCGATGTGTTTGCTTACGGCATATTCATCAGCGTTGTTCATCAACTGGACGGCGTGCTGATAGCTGTCGCTGGCATACTTCTCCGCTCCCTCGGATTGCGCGATGCGCAGCGCATTGCGGGCCTCGAAGAATTCCAACGGCAATTTGGCATTCAGAACCACCGGATCGAACTTGTAGCCGGTGGGAATGTAGCCGCCGCGCTCCATGAGTTCGTACTTCGCATTCACTGCCTCGGTAGTTCCCTTGGTGTCGGCACGAACCACGTTTTCGAGCACTACTGCGTTGCTGGGCTGCCGAACCGCATAATAAGGTTCCGCAGTAACAATCAGAGCGAAGGCCTGAAGATCCGTGGTCACCTCCAGCTTGCTGCGATGGTTGCCGCCTACTAACACTTCGCCGAGGTTTACTGCCCGGCCCTCGGGTGAGATGGCCCAGAGGATGTAAGTCAGGTACTCGTTGCCGAAAGTCGTGGGATTCTGCAGGTTGGCAAATTCCGCTTCGATCCAAATGGATCCACGCTTACTTTCTATCTTGGCTTGGCCGTTCGCTGAAGGCATCAGGTCGGTGCCTGCGAAATCCAGGTTAGTGGCTCCGCTGCGATGCTGATAGTTGACCGCTTGGACCGCGCGGCTGACTACGTTTACATGGTAAGTAGGCGTCGGACTCATGGGTTCGACGGCCGTGGTTGTTTGAGAATTGGTTTGAGCCACTGCGCTCAGACTCAGTGCGATTGTGACTGCTAACAACAGCATTGTGTTCACATATCTCCTTGTGGCAAATGTCTGCCTTGTTGCTTTATCCAGATTGTGAGTTCGTGGCCTGGCGTCTTTCTAAGCTGCCTCGCCACACCTCATCCTTTCCCGACGCGCATACCGGAAAGCGTGTGGAACAGCCCAAAAACATTCAGCAGCCACAAAACCACAGCGATGACCACAACGCCATTCAGAATTGACTTGATGGATGCCTGCATGGGGATGAAGCGATTCACCAGCCACAGGAGAACACCCACCACGATGAGAACTTCCAGGAGTTGAATTAAAGGCATGATCTTTGACCTTTCTTGTTTCGCGGGCTAACGCCTCGCGTCGAACCTGAGGTGTTGCCCAACTTCTATGTTCGACAGTTTAGGGTCGATTCGTGTTGCCGTGGAGGTTCCGCGGCAGGCACGCGCGAAGAGTGCCAATTAGCTGGATGTGGTCGCTTCCACCTTGACTTGGCCGGGACCTGACCCGCAGCGACCTAAGAATGAGAGCCACGAATTAGCGGTCGTCGCTCTCTCGACACACTCAGGAGGATAAAGAATGACAGGTGCAGCGTTAGTTGTCTGAGCAAGATAGCTCACATCTGAAGAATTAGGGCTGCGCTGCCTGGGCGACAGCATGAATTCGCGGAACCTTCAGCTTGTTCACGGTGTTCAGCGCATAGGCATTATCGGCAACGCTCGACCGCATGGAGTGCATCAACTCCCATGAATACTCAAATTCCCGCCCACACTCGACGCAGACCCGGTACGTGCGTCTTCGAATAGTGAATACGCGGCTGAGTTGCTGGTGACGGCAGCCAAAGGTAAATTGGAAAATCCAAAGCAGCGGGTTCATCGGTCCTCTCGCCTTCGCTCGCAACTTCCATTGGCGTCCAGCCAAGTTAGTAGAGAGCGAACGCTGCCCCGAGCCAGGGCAATCGAGCAATCTGCGGCCCCGTAGTAGAGGTTGATGGTGTCGCCGTCCTGATCCATGGTGTACCCGCAAGGAAATACAACGTCCTTGACATCGCCATTACGCTCATAATCGGCCTCCGGGCCAAAGATCCACGAGTCACCACGCAGCAGGCATTTTTCTGGATTCTCAAGGTCAAACAGAGCTAGGCCCAATCGGTACAGGCAGCCCGAGGGCGTGTGCCGTACTCCGTGGTAGAGCACCAGCCATCCCCTGGAAGTCTCAATGGGCGGCGGCGACAAACCAATCTTGTTTGCGTCCCACCACGCGCCTCGGCGCGCTTCCAATATGAGCCTATGCCGGCCCCAATGGCGCAAATCAGGAGAGTAGGAAATCCACATGTGCGACCCGAGTGGTGTCATTGGCCGGTGGATCAGCGCCCAGTAACCATCGATTCTGCGAGGCAAAAGCGCAGAGTCTTTGTCATCCGGTGGCATTATTACGCCGTAGCGCTCGAAGCTGCGAAAATCCTTGGTCAGAGCTAGAGACACTCCAGGGCCACCACGCGAATAGGACGTGTAAGTGACTACATACTGCTGCAGTTCGGGTACGAAAGTGATGCGAGGATCCTCGATGCCCCAGATTTCCTCCGGATACTCCTTCGGGCTGGGCATCAATGTCGGTTCGCTATCAATTTGCCACCCATCCACGCCGTTTAGAGACCGAGCGGCGCAAAGATGGGATAGGCCACGTCGATCTTCCACCCGGCAGAGCAGCAGCGTTGAGCCGTCCGCAAGCAGTGTCGCACCTGCATTGAATACACTATTAATCGGGTAAGGCCAATCCTTGCCGGTCAGGATCGGGTTGGCAGTATGCCGAAGGAGCAGAGGCTCGTAGCGAGTTGTTGTGGCAACGCTCATAAGGATTTCACGGAAAACCAGCCAATAATTTCAAAGTGCATGTGCGGTGACCTCATCACTGCTGTTGCAAGCGCTGAACAGGTCCCGGCTTGATCGTAGACCATCAACTTCTCCCGCCAGGCGCATTTCGACCTGCGCCATCAGGAATGCCAGGGTAGATTCTGCGCCCTGGTTTTCATTCACGCGCTCCGGGTGCAGACCGTCTCGACAACCGCCGGTGGTGGGATCGTAAAGAGCAATTTGCAAATCATTGTCTCCCAAGAACCAGTTGAAAGCCGACCAGGCTTCTGTGCGCCAACGATCATCTCCCGTTGCGCGATAGGCTTCGAGACAGGCGGAAACAGTGCCGCCCGCTTCCACAGGTTGCTGATCAAAGCGTGCTCTCTCGTGACCCTTGCGGTAGAACCCTTGCGAACCGATGGGCACGAAATGATCCCCTCCTGCGCAACGCTGTGTTTCACAAAGCCAATTCAGTGCTCCAAGACCAACGGACATCATCTTGTGGTCGGAGTTGCGACGGCCCGCAACCAAAACTGCTTGCGGCAATCTGGCGTTTGAGTAAGCTACCACGTCTTCAAACCAGTTCCACTCCGGCGAAAGGTTTGAGCGGTAAAGTTCGATCAGCCGAGTTGCCAGGAGCGAACTCATTTTTTGAGCATCCCTGTCGCCTGGAAAGCAGTTGAGGTACTCCTGAATTCCCAGCAATGCAAAGGCCCAGGCGCGCGGACTGGTAAAAGCAACCACCGCCGGGAGGGCGATCTCAAAAAGATGGCCAGCCGCACCCCTGAGCGCCTGATCTTTCGAGCGTCCCAGAACAGTCCCAAGCGCCCACAACGCGCGCCCGTGGCAATCCTCCGATCCCTGCGCTTCGCTCCAGGTCCGCGAATAACTCAAGAGGTTTCTGAACCTTCCGTTTGCGGGATTGAGAGCATGCCCCAAGAAAGCTAAATACCGCGAGGCAAGGTTGTCAGTTGCTAACGGCCCGGTTTGTCCAAGTTGCTCGAGAAGGATGGCTAGAACCAGAGCCCGCGCATTATCGTCGGTGGTGTAGCCCTCGGCGTAGTTGGGAACTGCAAAGGTCGCGTGCTGGAGCAGGCCGGTGTCGTCAGTCAACCGATGCAAGTGATCCAGTTTTAGCACTGGTAGCTTGTCGAGGGACTTTGCGAAAGTCTCATCCGCAAACATCGCCCGTGGCTCCCACATGCGGTCACGGCGAGCCTGAGCGAAGCTCGCCATGTAACCCTGCGCTACATTCCTCCAGACCATTCCCCGTGCGTACAGATAAGCGCGTTTACGCATAGCGTGGCGTATCGCCGGGGTATCCAGGAGTTCGACCGTCTTTCGCGCGATCGCGTCCGGATCCTGGAAGGGCACCAGGGCGCCGCGGCGGTCGTCCAATAACTCGATCGCATGCCAGTACGGAGTCGAGATGATCGCCTTGCCCGCCCCTAACGCATAGGCCAGCGTCCCAGAAACCACCTGCGCCTCATGGCGGTAAGGAGTGATATAGATGTCCGCCGCGCCAATGAACTCGACCATCTCCTCAGGGTTGACGAAGCGATTGTGGAAGATCACCTTTGACTCCACACCGATTTCCTTCGCCAAGGCCTGCAGGTGCTGTCGATATTGATCGCCTTCACGGCGGAGAATGTGAGGGTGGGTCGCGCCTGCGACCATGTAGACCACATTCTTGTGCTTCGACAAAATGTGAGGCAGCGCTTGAATTACGTTTTCGATTCCCTTGTTAGGCGAGAGCAGGCCGAAGGTGAGAAGTACCGCTTTCCCTTCCACACCAAATCGATCTTTGTAGAAATTGGGGTCCAGGAATGGCAAGTCGGGAACGCCATGAGGAACCATGTCAATCTTGCTGCCAGGTACTCTGAATATTTCTTGCAGGAACTGGGAAGACAGCTGGCTCATCACGATGAGACGATCCGATAAGGCTGCGATCTCCTCCATCACCCGGCGTTGGTCCGGGCTCGGTTCGCGAAGAACCGTATGGAGGGTAGTTATTACCGGCATTTTGAGCCGGCGGAGGAGAGCCAGGATGTGATTGCCCGCCGGACCGCCAAAAATTCCATATTCATGCTGCAGGCATACCAAATCGAAATTCGTGAAGTTCAGGAAGTCAGCAGCCTGCTCGTAAGACGACAAATCGTCCTGCGCAAGCGTGAGTCTTACCCGTTCTGGGTAGGCATAGCCTGATTCCGTGTCGTTGACTGGCACAGCAAACAACCGCGCCGCACCACACTCAGTGGAAATCGCTTCGCACAAGTCGGTGGTAAAAGTGGCAATGCCGCACTGTCGCGGAAGATAGTTGCCCACGACGGCGATGCGGCTCGGAAGTCCCGCGCCCGACTGCAGCCGAATGGGCGTCGTCGGCGCTTGACGGCAGGTCATGGGGCGCCTGTCAACAAGTTCGATTGTCCCGATCGAAGATACTGTTCTTGTTACTGACATCAATATCCTGGTTGCGCGCAGCCAGTGCGGAGAAGGTTGATTTCCAGACTGAGTACCCGCTCATCAGCGTTGAATCAGGAACGGGCGATGACGCTTTTCTTCGCAATCGTGTTGCGGGCATTCTCCGCGCGGACAGCCCTCGCCGATCTTTAGTATCAGCTAGTTGGGGGAGGGAAACTGGTCAAAAGTGCTCAGATTGCAATCTGAAACTGCTCGACAGTGAGGGCCACTGGACCTAGCCCTAACTTAGCCCATGATCCCAGCCCCACCTACTATTGCGGATCTGCAATCAGTACAATTGCTCGCCGGCGGCAGGCTTTTCTTTATCCCTGGGATTAAGCAAATCCTCGACCCTTTCGACCGCAGCCCGAGCGTCAGCGGGGATCGAGTGCAAGTAAACCTCGCGCGTGATCTCTGCTGATGAGTGCCCGAGCAGCGCCTGCACTGTGCGCAGGGGTGTGCCTACTGCATCCAGCAGCGTCGCATTCGCATGCCGCAACCAATGCCAGTTCCCGCCCACCAGGTTCAGCTTCTTGCAGGTCGGCTGGAGCTGCCGACGGAGCAGATTGTGCCGATCAAACGGCGTGCCCGTGCAAGCGCTGAAGACCAAGATCTTCGAGATTTAGCACAGCGGGCTTGCGAGCTGACAGAATCTCGATAGACTTTGCCCCCAGGGGCACCGAACGTCTGCTCCGCTAACTCTTGGGTTCATCGAAATGACCGTCATAAACCGTCTGAGGCACGCGCAGCAATTTCCGCTCCAGATCAACGTCCCGCCAGCGGAGAGCTAGCAGTTCGCCGATCCGCGACCTGCAAAGCGCAAGGAGTGCACATCATTGTTGGTGTAACACCATTACACCCATCAGCCGCGACTCGAAACGCTTTTCTTTGTGCTGACGTTCTGTTAAGGTCGGAGCCGGGTGCGCTCAACGATTCGCAGGAGGAGACTAGCGAAGAAAAGAGTTTCGGCAACTTCTACCGGATCGGTTGGAAAGTGCCGATGGCTGCCCGGATTCTTGTAGTATTCAATGGCTCCAGAGAAGAGATTACGCAGGCCCAGCTGCTCTGTTTCTGGAATTTTTTTGTCGGTAAGTGGTCCGACTTCGACCTTAAACGCGTCATTCATCAATGCCACGCCGAGATCATTGGCGGTGATAGTGTATGTCGGCAGCACAAACAGCAGCGGGCACAGCAACGTCTACGTTTATGCGATGAATGCCAGCACCGGCGCCCTGCTGTGGAGCTACCACATCGGCGTCTTCAAAGTGGGTACGCCAGCGGTAGGGAATGGGGTGGTGTATGTCGGCTCGGATGACAAGCACACGCCAGAGGGTCCGAGTCTGAGTGCAGGTTCAGGAAGGCTACGAAATCGTGCGCACTACACATTAGGAGAAATTGTGATGCGACCTTCGAGGATTCCCGTATATATCCTCGTCATCCTGGAGTTGGCCGCGAGAGTTTCTGCACAGACGCCTGCAGCGACCCAGCGCATCGTAATTGCGGCAAGCACCGTACTGGATGGCAAGGGGCAGACGTTGCACGACGTTCGCATCGTAATCGAGGGCTCAAAGATTGTTGGGATAAATCCCGGCACCGGCGGGCCAGTCGATTACGACCTGCGCGGCCTCACGGTTTTGCCTGGCTGGATTGACGCCCACGTGCATATCACGTGGATCTTCGGCAAGGACGGGAAAAATGCGGGCACCGAGGGCACAACGCAAGAGGATGCGTACCGAGCGGCCTCGAATGCATGGGTGACTCTAATGGCAGGATTCACGACAGTGCAGAGCGTGGGTGCGCCGAACGATATTCCGTTGCGTGATGCAATCGCAAAAGGAATGCTGCCGGGGCCGCGCATCCTTACTGCTGTCGAACCGCTCGAGGGCAAAGGCGATGCGACGGGAACACCGGATGAGATTCGCGCGTTTATCAGGAAGCAGAGGGCAGCCGGCGCCGACCTGATCAAGATTTTCGCGTCGGAGTCCATACGGCTGGGGGAGGAATGACTCTTTCGCAGGAACAGCTGAACGCCGCTTGCGACGAGTCCAGGAAGCAGGGGCTGCGCACACTCGTGCACGCGTATAAAGATGCGGTGCGCGCAGCGACTCTCGCCGGCTGTACTGAAATCGAGCACGGCACACTGGCAAGCGATGACGATCTGAAATTGATGGCGGAGAAAGGCACGTATTTCGATCCGCAATGCGGACTCGTGCTGGAGAATTACATGCTGTACAAGGATAGATATCTCGGTACCTCCGGCTACACGGAAGAGGGATTCGCCGCCATGGAGAAGATCATCCCCATGGATCACGAGATCGCGCAGCACGCGGCGAAAACTCCGGGCCTGAAAATGGTTTTCGGCACGGATGCGGTAGCGCGGCGCACACGGACGAAATGCCGAGGAGTTTATCGATCGCGTGCGGGATTGCGGTGTGGACACTATGGCTGCGATGGTCTCCGCCAATTCGCTAGGCGCGGAAGCGCTCGGCATGGGCGATCAGATTGGCTCGATCGCTCCCGGCCTGCAGGCGGACATCATTGCCCTGGACGGAGATCCCTTTAAAGACATCACGGCCGTTCGGCGGGTAGTGTTTGTCATGAAGGGAGGAGTCGTTTACAAGAACTCCGCGAGGCGTGCCCATGAGGCTACGCACACGCTGCTTGTGATACTGCCGACGCAAGTCCTTGGAATCCCTGTCCGGCAGGTGCCGTTCGGAACCGGGACATAACATCTTGGAAACGGCCATGAACATCACCATCGATGACCTCTGGAAGGAAACTGAGTTCCAGCCAACACCAGCGCAGAAGGATGACGGTCTGGACTGCGCGAATGATTGAGTCCGCCGAGCATAATCGGTTTTGGCTCAAAAAGATCTGTTTGTGGCTGCGGATTTTGTAACCCTCTAGACTCAAGCACTTGCAGAGCCAACGCTGAAGGGGATTTTGGGCAACTTCGCTTTATAATCCCTCAAGCGGATGGTCCGGGGAGGAGGCTGCATGGCGGCGTGGGGTACCGGAAGCTTTGAGAACGACGACGCTGCCGATTGGCTTGCGAAACTGGGCGCAATAACGCTCGATGATCTGACACAGATATTCGTTCAGGCGGCTGACAATCCCAGCTATCTTGAGGCTCCCGCCGCCAGCGTCCTGGTCGTGGCGGCCGAAGTCATCGCCGCTCTGAACGGTTCCCCCGCCAAGGGATTGCCACCGGAAATTATCAAATGGACGACGAATCGACAGGCGTCCACTCCAGAACTCAAGGCTCTGGCGCTTCGAGCTTTGGAACGTGTGCGGAAAAACTCTGAACTGAAAGACCTATGGCTCGAAGCCGACGGTCTGAACGACTGGACTGCAGCAATACAGGACCTGCAGACTAGGGTAGGAAACTAGAGTGCTTACGGGGCTTCGTTCACGGAACACCTTACCGCTCATCGTGCTGCTGACTGCCGCGGCCACTTGCGCAACCGCGCAGACCAAACCCGTTCCCGCCTGGTCCGCGGACACGTTGGACCAGCTGCGCCAGTTGCAGCGCGCCGCACTCGATGACGACTACGTTTACCAGCGGTTGGCCCATCTCACCGACAACATTGGCCCGCGCGCCAGTGGCTCGCCGCAAGCAGCCGCAGCGGTCGATTACGTCGCCGACGAAATGCGCAAGCTCGGTCTCGATGTTACTTTGGAAAAAGTTACCGTCCCTCGCTGGGTGCGCGGGGAAGAGCGTGCTGAGCTCGTCGCCTATCCCGGACAAGTCCACGGTACCACACAGAAAATTGTTGTCACCGCCCTTGGTGCTCATGGAGTGGCGACTCCTCCCGAGGGCATCACCGCCGAAATCGTCGTGGCAAGAAGCTTCGATGAGCTGGCAGCCATGCCCCGCGAGAGAGTTGCAGGGAAGGTCGTTGTGTTCAATGAGCACTATGACCGTCGTATGGAGCAGTCCGGATTTGCCTTCGACGCTTACGGTCAGGCCGTCGAGTATCGCTCGGAAGGGCGGGCCGCCGCCGCACGTCTGGGTGCCGTCGCCATGCTGGTGCGCTCCGTCGGAGGGGCGGAGTTTCGGCTGCCGCACACCGGCGAGACGGACTACTCCAATCTCGCAAATATCCCGGCAGCCGCGGTCACCGCTGAAGACGCCGACCTCATGGCCCGGCTATCTGCCCAGGGACCAGTCCGCCTCCATCTTCTATTGGCGTCACAAATGTCTCCGGACGCCGAGTCTTACAACGTGATCGCCGACCTGAAAGGAAGTGAGCACCCAGAGCAGGTCGTCATTGTCTCCGGTCATCTTGATTCCTGGGATCTCGGCACCGGCGCCATCGACGACGGTGCCGGCGTCGCCCTTGCCATGGCAACAGCCCACCTCGTCAAGCAACTTCATCTGCAGCCCAAGCGCACCATTCGGGTGGTTGCGTGGATGAGTGAAGAGCCCGGCGTGTTCGGCGGCCGTGCCTACGACAAACAACACGCCGCCAACATCGCCAATCACTTCGCGGGGATCGAAACCGACTCGGGGGCGGGACATCCCATGGGCATATACACCAGCGGCGATGAGTCCTTGACCAAACTTCTTCAGCCGGTCGCCGATGTGCTGCAGACATCGGGGGCGGGAATTCTGCGTGCCACGGACGAGTCAGGCGCGGATCTCATTCCGCTGAATGTCCGGGGAATGCCGGCGTTCGCTCCCCTGCAGGACACCCGCAAGTATTTCGACTATCACCACAGCGCCGCCGACACCCTTGACAAAGTGGACCGTCAGGAGTTGCGCGAGAACGCTGCCGTGGTGTCGGTTCTCACCTACGCCCTGGCCACCATGACGCAAGACTTGCCGCGCAGATCCCTTCCTCTACCTGACTGGCTGAAGTGAAAATGATCGAGAAACAAACATCTGAGACGGGATTTGATGCAAAGGACCGGAGGCGAACATGAATCCCGGAGAGTTCAGAGCATCGGTTGCAGAAGAGGGGCCGCCCATTGGACTGTCAGCCCCGCTTGCGGCTCTGTGGTGGGATGCAAAAGGGAACTGGACCCGCTCTCACGCGCTGGTGGATGACCTGGAGACGGTGGATGGCATGGCCGTCCACGCCTACCTGCACCGCAAAGAGGGTCAGGCGTCGAATGCCGACTATTGGTACCAGCGCGCTGGGCGCAGGTTCCACCGGCCTGCACTCGAGGCTGAGTGGCAGGCGTTGGTCGAAGCGTTGCTATCCGGCGCCATATAAAATCTACGAGAATAGCCCCAACCAGGGTCTTGCTGAAGCCGGAGATGCCACTGATTTCAGCCCGGTTTCGGTGGTGGCCGGAGTTGCGAGCCCTGTCCGCGACTGCGCGTGGGAATGGCAACTCTAAGCTGAGATGGACTGGCCTAGGAAAAATCGCGGTTACACTCAATGACCAGCGGTCAAAACGTGTAATTGATTTGTCGAGTTCCGCCGCGTTCCGCATTATATCGCGCTCACACCATCCGAATTGGGCCCGGATACTTCGCGACCAAAAAGTCCGTAGTGAGAAGTGTAATACCCTCTAGAGTTGCCTGCGCTATTAGAACGCGATCGAATGGATCTTTGTGAATTGCAGGTAAGCTGTCGAGCGCAACCACATGATCGCTGACCACCGGCAACTCGCTGTGGCCGTTGTCCAGCAATCCGCGGCGCAGGACCCGGGCATCCACCTTGAAGTCGTCACGACCCAAGCCACGCTTAATGACGACTTCCCACAAACTAGCGGCACTGAAGAGAAGCTCGTTGGCTGGATTGTCAATGAATTTGCGAGCTTCAGGGCACAGCCGGTCGGGCTGCCCGGCGACCCATAGAAGAAGATGCGTGTCTAACAGCAGTTTCATACACCGCCGCCAAAGAGCCCTTCGATCTCGTCCCGTCCCATTTGGTCGAAATCGTCTGGCACGGATATCTGGCCAGCGAGGAAACCAAGCCGACATACCTGCGAGCCGATCGGAGCGCTAAGCGCCGTTACCTTGACGATGGGCTTCCCTGCCTTCGCAATGATGAAGGACTCACCCTTGGACGCTTCCTCTACAAGCTTGGAGAGCTGGGTCTTCGCTTCGTGAATGTTAACAGTCTTCATGGTGTCAGTCCATTTAAACTAAGTCTTATTGGCTTAGGTTAGCACGTTTTTCCGAACCTGCCTACAAAATGGCCTTAGCGCTTACCTAATTAACTGTGCGTCAATGGGATACGGCCATTCTGCATCCGCTTCCACCCAATTGGGTTCACAGGGATCGGAGCCGCGAGACCCGTCCGCAGGTTGACGAACCCGCCATAGTACGACCGTCGCCCATACCGGAAGAGGCGTGCCAGCATCGCGAGCGCCTGATAGGCGAGCGTCTGGTTCACGAAGGGTTCTTGCCGCTCCAGTGCCTCGATCGCACTGCAGGATGGAAGAGAGTCTCTTCGGTCTTGGGATCGACCAGCTCGGGAAACAGCTCTGCGGCTGTCGGCAAACGTACCCCGGGCGACTTATTTCGTGGGCTGTCCGGCTCGCCCGGAACGAACTGGCCGGAATCGGCGTTGTTGCCGAGATCGAGCCAATAAAAGCAATTCCAGAACGTTTGCGTTCTGATCATCGCATTCCGGGCCGCGCGCGAATCCACACATCCGATCAGAATGTCCGTCTCATGCCCCCAACTTTCATCCATGAAGGTGGTCATGGCCTTCCAACCGAGTCCCCAGAAGAGGTTGATGCGAGTCGCAAGCACCGTCGCCTTGTGAAGCCCAACCTCACTCTCGCTGAACAGCTGCCGTACGCAGTTCGTACGTGAGATCCGGTCGCCGTCGATCAAGGTCACGTCCAACCCGTGCGGATGCCCAAGAGCGACCATGGCCTGATGCAAGTACGGCAGTCCCGCGGCAATGGCACTTCCCGTCCCACCGCAGCCGACAACGGTGACCCGGACCTTCTTCTGTAGCAATGCACCAGAAATCTCGTGTTCAGTCTTGGTGATGATTGTCGTTTCGATAGCTGTGGTCATCGTTGCTCACGAATTCCGAGAGTGCGAACAGGTTCCGGGGGGGATGGGGCGGCGGCTAAGCGACAAATTCTGTTCGCAAGAGTTTGGACCCTTGGATTGTGCCGGAATTGCATGGTTTCCACTCGCTTGTCTCAGCTTCCGAGTGCCCGCAAATCTGGGCACAATCCGAGAGGAAGCAGTAATTGGCTCTTAACTAAACATCCTTCAGTTGGTTCTCGTCCATCCCGAAATAGTGGCCCAGTTCATGGATGACCGTCCGGCGGATTTGTTCCCGGACTTCGGCCTCGCTGGAGCAGACCGCTTCAATATTCTTCTGATAAAGCACGATGTGATCGGGTCCCCGTCGGCAGGTCAAATATGCTCTTCTTGGTCGTGGGCACGCCATGGAAGAGACCCAGAAGCAGCCGCCTTTGCTGCCCCGACTGCGGCGATGGCTGGTTCGGGGGCATATCCTCTACCAGAACCGCAACGTTACGAATGCGACTGCGAAATTCTTGCGGGAGCGAGTCGAGCGCCTCCTCGACTACCTTGACGAAATGTTCACGCTTCATCCTTCACCCACTGAAATAAATAAGGGCACGCTCACTCCGAGTAGCCGTCGTCTTTGTCGTCATCATCGTCATCTTCTTTTTCTTTGCCGTCGCCTTCGTCTTCCTCCTCATCGTCTTCTTCCTCGTCTGGCTCATGTCGAAGGAGGACATCGGCAGCTACCGGCCGATCAGAAAGGTCGGAGTCGGGGCATTCTGGATGTATTCTGCTCATGGCCAATGGTACGCCTCGTTCCGCTTGGCAAAGGCAGGCATTCAGACATTTTGTCGAAAGCCCAGTCGAAGCAAGGCCCTCAAGCCGTATCATCGAACCCGTGACATCCTTTATCTCACTGCTGAGGCACCTGGGTGGAGTTGGCGTGTTCATTCTTGCCGCCCTTGATAGCTCGGTGTTACCCACTCTCGGGGCAGTTGACGCGCTCACGATAGTCCTGGCCGCCCGGCACCCAGAGCTATGGCCCTATTACGCTATGTGCAGCACAGCAGGCTCGGTCTGCGGGGCTTCAGTCGCTTACCGCCTGGCGGGTCTTGGAGTTCTGCATCGACGTATTAAAGGAGCGGTATTCGACAGAGTTACGGCAGTCCTGCATCGCTTTGGAAGCCTTTCTCTGTCGCTTGCCGCACTCCTCCCGCCACCATTTCCGACTTCCGCTTTTGTAATTGGTGCTGGTGCAACGCGCTATCGCTTCACTGCGTTTGTGCTGTCTTTTGGCATGGGACGGGTGTGCCGATTTGCTTTACTGGCTTACCTCGCATCTGTGTTCGGCAGGCGATCCGTGGCGCGGGCGTGGTCGGCCCACACCCTGGTATTTGCAGCGGCTTTTGCCGGCGTGCTGGGTTGCGTCGGCTTGCTGACGTGGCTCGCCTTCAGGAAATCGCGACCGGATACGCCTTTCGGTTTGTAGCTCTATTGGCCTCAACAAACGCTGATGACACCAGTTCAACCACAACCGCCAGCCAACGCCGACGACTTCCGGCATCAACTCTCGTCGGCTCAACCTTTGCTGAACGACCAGCCTCGATGGATCGCCTATCTTGCCGTGCTCGTTTTCTTCTTTAGCTATTTGTACGCCGGGATTCTTGTTCGATTGAGCCGGAAACCGAAATAGAATCGCTCTTCTGCCCTTCTCGCCATTCATTCTCCTGAATCAGGAGGACGCCGTGGAATCACACTGCCCACTACCGTATTGCAAGCTTGAAGACAATCTGTTACACCAGACATAACAGGTTCTCGAGTGGCGTTACCCCCTCACAAGCTTGCATAAGAATTACCGTCTCTGAGAGGTATCCAGATGAGACACCACGAAGTACCCTCCGCAAACGTTCACCCGTCAGCCTTGTTTGGCGTTCCCGGGTTTGTGAGAAGCGCTCTGCGCGCCTGGCTGATTTTTCTTGCCGGGGTGTGCGCGATCCTGCCCGCGCCCGCGGCCGCCGACACAACCTTTTATGTTGCTATCACTGGGAATGACTCATGGAATGGCCTGTCTCCGACCTATACTGGCGGCGACAATGGTCCCTTTGCTTCCCTGGCTAAGGCCCAAGCCGCAGTGGAGACGCTTGCCAGAACGCAGGCCGTTACTGTCGAAGTTCGAGGGGGGACCTACTATCTTCCGCTGAGTCCGACGAACCCGGGAACGTTAATCTTCGGCGCGGCGGATTCGGGAAGCTCCACCTACCCGATTCTTTGGGAGGCTTATCAGAAGGAGACTCCAATCGTCAGCGGCGGAGTTGCAATCGGAAGCGGAGGGTTGAATCTGACCTGGCAGAACGTCTCCGGCAATCTGTGGAAAGTGCAATTACCCGCCAACATTGTCGGCAATGAAGCCTTACAACCCTTCGAATACCTCTTTTACAACGGTCACCGCCGGCTGCGTTCACGCCTGGCCTCGCCGCTGGGTGTTGGCTATTACATGAGCAATGGGTTCTGCATCTCGACTCAGACCAACCAGCAAGTCGACATCTCGTTCTGCCGGCTCGGGACGATGCTGAGGGTCTACGCGACTGTCCCCCCGGGAAATACCGGTTGCCCAAGCGTGACCGGGCACGGAGGGAACCAGTCGAAGTCCAAGTGCCTGGACCGCTTTGAATACAACCCCCAGGAAACTACGATCACAAATTGGACAAATCTGAATGGAAGCGTCGTCGCCTCGCAACCTTGCCAGCCGTCGAACAACTATCCCGTGGGGGACATTGGACTCCTGGTGTTCGAGGCCTGGACGATGGCGGCAATGAGAATTAACTGTGTTGACACCACCAACCACATTATTTATTTGTTGGGCGCCATCAACGGCAGTAGCGTTCAATACGATTATTACGGGCCTGCGCCAGGCCACCGCTACTTTGTGGAGAACACGGAAGACGCTTTTCAAACCGCGCTTGTGGCCGGCGTAACTGGCATTTGGTTCCTGGATCGTTCCGCGGCTCCTCCTGTGCTCTATTACATCGCTGATTCGGCAGGCGGTGAAAACCCCAACACGGACACGGAAGTCATTCCGCAGCTGCCGTTTCCGTGGCAGCTCGCTAACCAGTTCCCGCAGCAAGCGAACGGTCAGGAACTGAATGACTATATAGGAGCAAGTCTGCTCTGGGCGACGAATCTCAGTTACGTAACCTTCAGGGGTATCGTGTTTGAAATGGATAACTTCGTGCCGTCGTATACGACTGGGTTCAACAACGACGTCAATGGCGACCTGTCCGTTCCGCAGGCGATCGATTGCGAAAGTTGCCAGTATGTAAGCTTCGACCGGGTGGACGTAAGGAGGACATCCGCCTCCGGACTCTTAATCGCATCGAGTTCTGGAAGTTCGGGCACGCCTGCACAGAATGATGCAGTACAAAATTCGATTCTTGCAGACATTGGCGACAGCGGCATTCGAATTGGACACTACCCTGCGGAAACGGACAACGCTTCCTATGTGGTGAACCACCTGATCGTCCAGAACAACTTGGTTAACGGCTACTCCCGCGTCTTTCCCGACGGTGAGGGAATTACCGAGGGCAACGGAAATACGATCACCTACCAGCACAACGACATTACCGACGGTTACCACGCAGGGATCACGATCTGCGAATTGGGATGTCCCGGAGCTGAATTGGGCGCCAACGGCACTGCGATCGTGAGCCAGTACAACCATATCTGGAACATGATGCAGGGCCTCACGTCGGATGGCGGATCGCTCTATTACAATGTGGGAGGCACCAAAGGAAGCGGGACGGGCAATCAGATTTTTCACAATCTGATCCACGACGTCAGCGACTCAGCCATCATTGATCTTATCGGCAATCACTATGTGGGCCCGGGCACGGGCTTCGGAGGTGAGGGCATCTACCTGGACGACCAGTCCAGCGGCGTTGATGTCCGGTACAACGTTGTTTATCACATCTCGGGACACGCTCTTCACGTGACCCAAGGCCCGCCGCAGGGACAGTCACCAAATTTCTTCAGCAATAACATTCTCTCTCTCGCCAGACGCTCAATGTTTCTGGTTTTATACCCCTGGCCCGGGGGCTGCTATGAGTCGCGGTTGCCCCAGGACCAGCTCTATGACAACATCCTGAACTTTGACAGGACGGTAAACCTGAAGAATCCCTATGATTCCTTTGTGGCTGACGCCGGGTGCAGCAATTCCTGCGGGATCAAATACAGCGACTTCGAAGACTTCCGGCGAAACGCCTATTGGAGAGTGGGAGGAAGTTTTGCTAGCGACTCACATGCATTTCGGATTTTGAAACAACCTGCAGAGGACGGAAGTTGTCCAAACAAGCCCCCTCCCCCGACGGCATACGATTGGCTTACTTTTGACCAACCCAAGCACGGCGCCAAAACCTGGCAATATGGAAAACCACCGTCGACGCCTGTGGTCATGAACGAAGATCCGGGAAGCACCGTGACCTGGAATCCAAAGTTCGGAACAAGCGGAAAGCCCAGCGACTACTTGTTGTCGAATTCGCCGCCGATCCGCGGATTTGACATCAGCAAGACCAATGACACCATCAGGCATGCAGGGCGGACGAGCGGAGCTCCTCCAGTGAGCGTCCCAGCGACGTTCCCAACCTACATCTACACAAGTTTCTAACCGTACCAGCAGACCAGGGACTCAGCCATGTGACTCCGAGCGCGGACCATGATGGGTCAAAGCATTACCTCTTACGGCGATTCCCCTCACTTCTGGAGAATTTCGGTCTCGTGGGTTAAGACGGACTTCCACCCGCTGTCGCCCCAAACCAGCACGTCAGTTTCTTGCTCCGGGAGGTCGAAGCTTTTGCCAAAGAGCGTGCCGGAGGTTTTGAGATGCGCCGTCACGACTGCGACATTTCCGTAGAGGCGCACTCTGGTGTCCGAGAGATCCATTGTTTTTCGCGTAAAGTCACCAGATTTTATTACCGCGAGAAACCCCGCCCTGTCCCCCCTGCCGCCATGAGTGCTGATGACGACCCAGTCATCGGCCAGCAAGCGCCCGACTGCGTCTGCGTCGTTCGCCAACAACGCGCGAGCTAGTTCGTGTTCCGCAGCCAGCGCATTTTCCGCGGTTGGTCCAGCCGCAGCCGCACCGGCTGATAAGACACCGATTGAGAGGACCCCCAACAAAAATCGCCACTACCCCTCTTATAAGCTTCATGTTTGTTCCTTTCGTTTTTGCGCCAGCACCAGGCTGTGCGCTTGCCACCGTACTGTTCGCTCCCTACATGACTGGCGCTGCGGTTCCGTCTGACCACCTGCCCACGGGAACAATCAACACGTCGATTGGTTCAGCGCCTTCGAACTGCAAATGCAGCATGATCGGAGAGTTGGGCAGATTTGCGCCCCACACCGCAGCGTCCATGTGTGGGGTATAGAACATCACATGGGCCAGGTTATGGTCGTCGTCATCGGTAAGATAGGCATGCTTCGACATCATGTAGGACATCGCGCCCGGTTCCAGCGCGGGCAGTTCTTTCTTTTCAAACGCGGCCTTGGTGCCGTCGATGATCTGAGCTTTGGACCTTCCAGCCAATGCCATTTCTGTCCTCTTATAGGTAATCGGAAGGATGGACCGAGCGGCCGGCGGATTAAAACAGAGCGGGCCGCGAATTTTGGGGTTCCAAAACTCCGGCGAGTCGAATGGGGACATCCACGGCCGCTCCACCAGACATACAAAACCATTCTTGCCTTCGATCGCAGTCTCGTAGCCACGCCGCCCGAGAACCAGAATCTGTGCATCACGGGATATGGCTTCCGGAGCCGCGCTTCGCGCCAGGGCGATCTCGGCGGCGCGGTCCGGCATCAGATATTGGTCAATCGGCGCCATCTTTGGATAAGGCGGTTGGTGATTCTGGGCCAAAACGGACATTGATGCGATTAGCATCACAAACAGTGCCAACGTTGGCAGTACGGATGTTATGTTTTCCTTCATTACTCCTCCTCCAGCGCAGCCCGGCATTCTTGCGGAACGTCCACCCGTGCCTGCTTCGCTTCACCATCCGTTAATCGAACGGGCCGAGTCAAAATCGACACCAGGAACCCGGCCATTGCATTGTTACTGCCGCCAGCGCATGCGCGACCGGGGTGTGGGATCAAGAACGATCAATTCGGGGGTGCCCCGGAGCAGGTTTGTCGCGGTCAGCGATGTCAGGGAATGATCCACCAAGGGAGTGAATTCCTGTTCTAGCATCTGGTTGTTTTTGAGAATGCCCAGCCAGACGAGGAAAGGTCCATCGGTCCGGATGGCCAGTTGCGGGAAATTGTTTTTTGCTTCCGATGTGACCAAGACACCGGCTTCGCGGGCGCCCGAGGCGCGATAGCTGGCGAATGTCGGCTCTGCCTGTTTGGCGAACTCCTCGATGCTATTCGGTCTTGCCGCAAATACCTGGGCGACGACGACGCCTTGGGCTCCGCGCGGTTCCGTGACAGGATCGACAGCCGGCAGGATTGTCAGACCACGTTCCGGGCTTAACGGACGAAGCAGCATCACATTGTCGTTGTCGACCAGAAGATCGTTCACCGTGTTCCTATGCTCGTTCCACACCGGCCCGAAATAAAAACCTGCATTCGCCAGGGCGCGGTCGTCAATAGTGTGGAAGGCCCTGATCCAGGTAAAGCCGGACTGATTTCTTCGTTCGAAGAAGGAACCAGCAGCGATGGCCCCCAGTTGCTGAAAAGCCTCTGGAAAATAAGTGTCGAAATATTGAGCAAAATGTGCGCGCTCACCCTCTTTGGTGATGTAGCGGCGGAACTCGATGGCCTGAAAGTCGCTGAGCTGCGGGTCGTGTTCCGGGGATGGTTTGGCAGCGGTCTGAGCAGACTGCGCCAATGCGAGGTAGCAAGCTGCGGCGAAACATAGTATTCCGGTTAAGAATCGCAGCATCAATGGCTCTCTCCACTCGCTGCCGGAGCAGGTTGCGGCCGAACTCGCTGCGCCTTTGGCTTGTCTGTTTTCTGAATCTGGCGGATGACAATCGACTTCATCCCAGAGCGTTCGTAAACGTCTCCGCTCACTTCGACGTAGGTCCCAACAAACGGCATGAGCTGGTCTCGCATGGACGTATCAGGAATTGAGTCTGAAATCGGGAGGTAGATTGCGCCCTCAGTGGTAACAATGACCAGCGGCGAGCCCGCACGCGCACACATCAGGGCGCAGTCATTGGTTGGCTCCAGGGCGTCGCTGAATTTCATGAGGCAAGCCACATCGCGCACGTAGCTTCGAATCGTCAATTTTGTGCTGGTATTAGGGTGCACCTCTGGATCCTGGGTCGCAGCCGCCTGGCTAAGGCTCATGGCAATAGCCATTGCTGTACATATCAAAAGGCAGATGCCAGTGTTGCGTGACATGGGGATTCTCCTCAGTGAGAGCCTCCTGTTCGGTCAGATGCATCTTTCACCCGCGTGTATGTATTGACCCAGTTGACTTCCCAAGTCTTGCCTCCGTCATTCGAGAACGATTGTTCGAAACGGCAGGAATTCGGAGTGATGTCGGACCAAACCCATCGCACGAAGATGGCTCGGCCGTTCAGCGGTTCCTGATCGAAAAACTCGCCACGTCCATTCTTGAACTCGCCAATCATGGGTTGACTCAGGGCGCCGTCGTTGCTGGTGGACCAAGTCTGATTCCATTGATGGGATTGGGGATTATACAGGCGCAGGGTCAGAGCTTCTATGTGACTGCCCGCGCCATCAGCCTCGAATTCTTCCAGACTGGCGCGACCATTCCAAACTTTGCGAACGACTGAGGATCCCTCGTATTCGACCCACGTTGTGGATCCAGTTACTGGATGCAGGAGGCGCGAGAGATGCGTTCTCCAGGTGCCGAAGGCGAAGTCGAAATCGTGCTGGCCGTCGCGTTCCGTCAGGCTTGATTGCGACGCATTCGAGCTCTGCTGTGCGAAAACATGAATAGGCTGCAGGATGAGAACTAAGCTGCTTACCAGCAGCAGAGTGCGAATCTGCCTGAGCATGGTCGTCACTGTGCCCTGCCAGATTCATCGTTTACCCGTGTCTGATCCGTAATCCAGTTTGTTTCCCAGGTCGCGCCTCCATCATCCGAGAACGACTGCTCAAAGTGAGGCGTATTCGTGGTCATGTTCGTCCAAAGAAATCGAACAAATATGAGTTTTCCATTCAGCGTGTCCTGGGCGTAAAACTCGCCCCGCCCATCCTTGAACTCGCCGATCTGAGGCGGGACCACTGTTCCATCCTTGCTGTTGGCCCAATAGAGGCTCCACTGGTGAGTTTGCGGATTGTATGTGCGGAGGGTGAGACCTTCGATGTGGCCGGTTGGGCCATCGAGCTCGATCGTGTCCAACTCGGCGCGGCCACCCCAAATCTTGTAGCAGACTCCAGTACCGTCAAATTCGACCCAGGTATTGGAGCCGGTTAGGGGATTAAGGCGGCGCTTCAGGTGGTACTTCCACGAACCAATTAGGGGATCAAAATCGTGTTGTCCATCCCGTTCCGTAGGGTTTTGCTGCGCACTGGGTTTCGATGCATCGGAATACTGCTGTGCACGCCCGAGAAGGGGCTGCAAAGCGATCAACAAGCTACACATCATAAGAGATGTCCGAATACGTTTGAGGTTCATCACTGCCTCCTGATGTCTTTGACGTAGGTGATTCCTCCTCGTCATTCGTCCGTCTGCTTTTTCGTGTCCGGGGCCACATCCCCGGGGTGAGTTAGTGTGCGCTGGATTCGTCCTTGATTCGTGTGTCTATAGCAATCCAATTTACTTCCCAGGTCTTGCCGCCATCGGTTGAGAATGACTGCTCAAAACGGCAAGAATTCGGAGTGATGTCGGACCAGATATTTCGAACTAAAACACTTTTGCCGTTGATGGGCTCCGTATCGAAGAACTCGCCGCGCCCATTCTTGAACTCGCCGATCGTGGGGACGCTAATTGTGCCGCCTTTGCTGTTGGCAGTGTTGAGGCTCCATTGGTGTGCCTGGGGATCATAAAGACGCAAGGACAGCACCTCCAGATGACCTGCCGGGCCATCGGCTTCGAGCTCCGCCAGATTGGCTCGGCCATTCCAAACTTTGCTCACGGCTGTGATCCCATCGTATTCAATCCAGGTACTAGATCCCGTCAGCGGATGCTGAAGGCGCTTCACGTGAGTTTTCCAGGTGCCGATGTCGAAGTCGAAATCGTGTTGCCCGTTTCGTGCTGCGCCAGGCTTCGCCTCATTCGAATTCGATTGCGCCAGCACGCGCGCAGAGCACGATGCGAAGATCAGTACAATCATCAGGAAGCACGTGGTTCGTCTCATTGCTTTTCTCGCGTGAAGCTGACGATCCAATTTGTCTCCCAAGTTTTGCCCCCGTCCAGCGAGAACGCCTGTTCCCACTGAGGAGCGTCGGGAGAAGTTACCGTCCATGTAAAGCGAACAAAGATATTTCTGCCATTGAAGTCTTCCTGGTCATAGAACTCGCCGCGTCCCTCTTCGAACTTGCCGACGGTGGCGGGAAGGGAGAACACGCCTGCCGCCTGATTCGCCCAGTAGAGATTCCATTGGTGCGATTTGGTGTTATAGGTCCGCACCGTCATGCCTTCGATGTGGCCCGAAGGACTGTCGGCCTCGAACACATCCATATTGGCGCCGGCCGTCCCAAATCGGTTGGGCGACTACCGTTCCGTCGAAGTCAACCCACTCGCTCGAACCAGTCAGAGGGTGAAGCAAACGGTGGTTATGGATTTTCCAATGGCCAAACTCGAAGTCAAAATCGTGCTGGCCGTTTCGCTCCGTGGCGGCGCCAGCTTTCGCCCCGGTGGAATCTGTCTGAGCCACCACAGCGCCGCACAAGATGCAAAGCAGTACATTTATAAGGAAGTACATCTGACCCCGACGAGATATGAGCATTTCCCTTCTCCCTTCAACTTGGCGGTTCATCGTCCGTAGGCCCACCAGCCGTGAAAAAGTCGCCTTAGGGCACGGTCCTTAATATTTCGAGAGTGCCGAATCGTGTGGTATTTTAAAAGATCCACTTCTTGTGTTATTGGCGATACCACTTTCGAAACGGCAGCGGACCTCTCTTCCGGCAGGTCTACCTTCACTTGCGTGAAGCTATTTTGGCGGGTGCTTTCCGCAGCGGCGAGAAACTTCCCTCTACGCGAGATCTGGCCGAGCAACTCGGAGTTTCAAGAACGGTTGTGCTGCTCGCCTATGATCAATTGCTGGCCGAGGGCTTCGCGGTGGGCCGAGCCGGCTCTGGAACATACGTTTCCAGCGGAGTGGGCGACAGGTTAGTGCGATCAGAACATTCGATTGAGTTGCGCCTCTCGCGATTCGGAGTATCGGCAGCTAGTGCGTGGTCGAGGGTGAATTTCCCGCAGCGGCAAACACACTCACTCCGCTACGACTTTGCTTACGGACGGAGCGACCTGGAAACTTTTCCCTTTGAAATGTGGCGACGCATCCTTCTGCGCCGTGCGCGCAAAACTCCGGTCTCAGAGCTGGATTATGGCCCAGCCGGAGGAAACGGTGCCTTACGGGAAGCCATTTGCAGCCACTTGCGACGGTCCCGGGCGGTCGTCTGCGACCCGCCGCAGGTGATCGTTGTAAACGGTTCGCAGCAAGCCCTCGACTTGATCGCTCGAGTATTGATCAACCGGGGCGACCCGGTTGCCATCGAGGAGCCGAGCTATCAGGGCACGAGGGAAGTGCTGCGGGCGGCGGGGGCTCGGCTGCTTCCATTAACCGTTGACCGCGATGGCCTGGTTCCCGCGAAGCTACCAGCGAACGCGCGGATGGCCTTCGTAACACCCTCGCACCAGTTTCCGACCGGCGCGGTTCTCTCGCTGGCTCGACGGCTTGCACTTTTGGAATGGGGCAGGCGCGAGTAACGCGGTCATCGTCGAAGATGACTATGACGGCGAATTTCGTTATGGAGGGCAGCCGCTGGAGTCCCTGCAGGGATTGGACCGAGTGGGGCGGGTGATTTACATCGGAACCTTTTCGCGCACCGTTTTTTCTGCGCTCCGCATCGGGTACTTAGTCGCACCCAAAGCGCTGGTCACGGCATTTACCTCGGCCAAATGGCTCTGTGACCGGCATACTTCAACCCTTGAGCAGCAGACGTTAGCGGACTTCATTTCGAGCGGAATGTATGAGCGCTATTTGCGTCGTGTTCGTAGCAGGAATTCGGCTCGTCGCGAGGCACTGCTGGATGCTATCGACACGTATCTCCACGATCGTGTCGAGGTGACCGGCGACGGCGCCGGTGCGCACATTGCATTGTGGCCTGGGCGCCAGGTGGCCGAGGCAGCCCTGATTGCGGCAGCCGGCGAACGTGAGGTCGGTATTTACGGGATGTCCCGCTATTTCCTGACAAAGGCACCGCGGACCGGAATCTTGCTAGGTTATTCCCGTATGAAGGAAGCTGAAATTCGAGAGGGTATCCGACGTTTGAGTGAAGTGCTCTGAGGGCCCGCCTGTCGCCGCCCCGCCAGTGCCGCTCATCGGGAGGCAGAGTGGCTTTCCGACCAATTCTGCGCCTCCAGCGCGCCCTAACGTCACCACCAGGCCGGTGCGGGAAAGTGGGTGAAATCGATTTCGTTAATTGATCCTCGAAACAACTAACAAGTAGCGTGGGGTGTGTTACAGGAGGCCAACCAGCCGACAGTTCTGAAAGGGTAGGCGTGCGCATTTTCAGGAGTTTATGTCGTGGGCTTGTCTCCCCTTGCTTCGACGTCGGAAAGGACAAGAGCAGGGCCAATGATCCGATTCTCAGTCCGTTTGTCATTTATCATTCGGAATCTTGGCGAATGCCCAAGACAGATTTCGTATGTAGTGTCCGGTGATTCATCTGTCGGTCTGACGCAAGCTGTGAAGCTCCTAGGCGAGCACTTCGGTATCCGAACGCTGTTGCTCGAAGGAAGCGGCCATATCAATGGTGGCTTTCTTGAAGCTGGCGTAGTGGATGAAGTGAGTCTGTTGCTGCTCCCAGGTGTCGATGGACGCCATGACATTCCGGCGGTCTTCGATGGTGTTGCTGATTCGAAGCACACCACCGTTCCGCTCAAATTGATATCCGTCGAGCAGCGTGAGAGCGATGCTTTTTGGCTTCGCCATGAAGTGCCCCGTGCATAAGCCTGGAGCACCGTATTCAAGGAGCAATCATGCAGAAACGTAAATTAGGAAAGCGCAATCTGGAAGTCTCGGCCATCGGCCTCGGCTGTATGGGTTTGAGCTTCGGTTACGGGCCCGCAACCGAGAGGCAACAAGCGATCACGCTCATCCGGACGGCATTCGACCGCGGCGTGACATTCTTTGATACGGCCGAGGCATACGGTCCATTTGCGAATGAGGAACTGGTAGGCGAAGCAGTTGGGCCTTTTCGTAAGCAAGTTGTGATCGCGACCAAGTTCGGCTTCCAGGACGGAGATTCGCACAAAGGATTGGACAGCCGCCCGGAGCGCATCAGAGAGGCTGCCGACGCCGCCCTGAAACGGCTTAGAACCGATGTCATCGATCTCTTTTACCAGCACCGCGTCGATCCAAAAGTGCCAATCGAAGACGTTGCCGGTACGGTAAAGGACCTGATCCAACAGGGCAAAGTAAAGCACTTCGGGCTTTCGGAAGCTGGTGCCCAGGCAATCCGTCGTGCTCACGCCGTTCAACCTGTCACCGCTCTGCAGAGCGAATATTCGCTCTGGTGGCGGGAACCGGAACGCGAGATTATTCCGACGCTTGAGGAACTGGAGATTGGCTTTGTCCCGTTCAGTCCGCTCGGGAAAGGCTTTCTCACTGGCGCTATCAACGAGAACACGAAGTTCGATAGCACTGATTTCCGCAACATCGTTCCCCGTTTCAATGAGGACAACCGCAAAGCGAACCGGACTCTGGTGAATGTGCTCAGCGAGACCGCAGCGCAGAAGAAGGGCACACCGGCGCAGATCGCGATTGCATGGTTGCTTGCTCAAAAAACGTGGATCGTTCCGATTCCCGGAACCACGAAGCTGCATCGGCTGGAGGAGAATCTGGGCGCGGCGAATGTCGAACTGTCCGGGAGCGATCTCCGCGATATCACTGCAGCTGTTTCGAAGATCGCGGTGCATGGTGATCGTTACCCGGCGCACCTGCAGCAGCGAGTCAATCGCTGATCTGGGTGGCGCGGCTCTTGGGACGCGCCTCTTCATTGGGTTGTTTCGGAATTCCGAGGGCCTCGATAGGAGCTCAACGGCAGGGCCTTAAGCATCACAAATCTTGGGCAACGTGAAATGGAAAGCCGCTTCGGCCTCCATCTTTGAGAGTGATCCACTTGGCAGAAGGCTCACAGGTATGACCCGTTCCGCCTGCGAAGAGGGTCACAATCGTTCAAGACAGTGGCATGCGGGGCCGGGATGATGAGAGATGCCGTGACAACGCCTGTCGAAATCGAATTGAGAGGTTGGGTGAGATGAAGCCTCGCATGTGTGCCGCACGCAGCGCCTTACGCCCTTCGCTATGCGTTGGGCTCTTGTTCGCCCTCGCCGCGACGCAAGTTGGGTGCAACCGTGCGGTTAGTCAGCAGTCAGTTCCTTCCCTGGAATTGAGAAGCAACAGTTTCGCCGGTGACACGATCCCCAACAGGTACAGTAGCTGCAAAGGCCAAGACGACATCTCTCCTGAATTGTCGTGGAAAGCACCACCGGACCGCACCCAGAGTTTTGCGTTGATCGTGTTCGACAAGGACTCCCTATTCGGGTTTAAGTTTACGCATTGGGTACTCTACGACATCCCGTCCGACAAACGTGAGTTGCCAGAGAATACCCCGAAACAGGAACAACTGCCGGACGGCTCCCGCCAAGGTAAGAATGACTATGACAGGATTGGCTACGTCGGACCATGCCCGCCAAGGGGGACTCATCGTTACGTTTTTACTGTATACGCCCTCGATACAAAGCTGAACCTGCCACCTGGAGCGTCGAAGACGCAGGTCGAAAAGGCTATGAAGGGGCACGTTCTGGCGACTGGCGAACTGGTGGGCCGTTTCCAACACTGAGTGAAGGAGGGCTAATGAAGGGATTTCTGGGTCTTTGTTTACTTGTTTGCGGCGGCATGACGTCGATTCTTGCATTGTCCCAACCTGCAAAGGACACACCAAAGACTGAAGCTCCTGCCCACGAGTCGAAGGCTACCATTGAGGGCCTGGTTCGGGATATTGCATGTCCCATCCAAAATCTGGAAGCAACCGCGACTCACTTGAGCATGAAGTGTTTGCTGGCATGCGCCAGGAATGGTTCGCCACTCGTCATTCTGACCAAGGATGGTGACCTGTATTTGCCTATCTCTGACAAGATGCCGGATACCGACCAACGTCAAAAACTTATGCCGTTCCTGGGGAAGTACGTGCGAGCGACCGGCACCGTTTACGAGAGAAAGGGAACACACGCGATTGTGATCAATGAGATCGAGGAATTGAAGGATGTGCATTTGACTATAGAAGATCAGTGAATCAGCTTGGTTCGTCTATGCGACAGAAGCTTTTTGACGCCACGCGGCGGGCGGAGCGCCTGTGATACGGTGCACCCACCTCGTCATGTGGGCTTGATCGGCAAAACCCGTGTCCGCTGCGATTCTGCACAGGCAGTCGGCCCCCTTGGTGATGCGCAACCACGCTCGAACGGGCCCGCAATTCGGCACGCAATACTGACGGTGCGATCCCGTACGCCGACATGAATCCTCGCGACACCGTTTCCCGCGCCAGACCGTTTACTTCCGCCCACTCGCTAATCTCCGTCGCAGCATTCCTTGGCCAGGTCAAGCCAGCAGCAGATCAGGCCAATCATTTCTTTGCCCAGGTGAAGGCTAACGCTTCTTCCGGAGAGCGTGTTCCAGTAGATGTGTTGCTTCAATGACATCCTTTTCCGCAGTTCGCGCCAGCTCGTCGACTTGGTCCAAATGATAAAGCCCGCCGATTCCGCTGGTGTCTGACCAGTCCAGCCTGATCAGTTTCACTCCCGCGGAAACCATCTGATTCGCATGGCAGTCCAGCGCAGCATGAATTAGCACATCGCCCGCTGTGGCGAGTATGCGGCCGTTGTATCCCGATTCCTCAAAGCTGCCCGCCAGCACAACTGTCGCATAGGCGCGCAAATGGCGATGGCGCGGCAAGCTGAAGCTGCAGGGTAATATTTCTATTCCAGGCGTGATTTGGCGAAAGTGTTGGCTATCGATCTGCGCGGACATAGTAGAATGTGCGGCGAAAACGTCACCACTGGCAAGATAATCCACCCTGTCTCGCCAGAACTCGTCAAGTCAAATAATTCAAGACAGCGACAGGGTGGTGCTTCATTCTGGTTGGAAGACGCTTCAGGCCGTGAAGTTGCCCGGTTGGGGAGCAACCAAGAGTTATTGCTTGGGATTCACAGCTGCGTTGAGAGGGCGAACCAATGGCCACGATTACCAGACGATCATTCATGGAAATGGCAGTTGCACTGGGGGCGACTGCCGTATGGGGTCAGCCCACCTGCTACGCGGTCCAAGATCGCGATGGCACGAGCGCCGGGACATCTATCCGGAAGGTGTGGCATCCGGGGATCCCGAAAGCGACAGCGTCCTTTTATGGACTCGTCGTCCGCCAAGCGACTGGCAAGACGAGTGGAGAAACTGACGCTGAGGTCGCCGAAGATGAATCTTTCACTCGGGTCGTCGCCATGGCGGAAACGCCGATCTCAGGAAGCTTCCGATTGGACCTGCCGCGTGCTGGTTGGCGGATTGAAGCCGGACCGAGTCTACTGGTACCGCTTTACGGATGCCGATGGTAACGGAGAGCCGAGTCGGCCGGACGATCACTGCGCCAACCGACGATGATACCAGACCGGTGTGCTTTGCCTTCATCTCTTGCCAGAACGCCAACCAGGGAGCACAGAATGCGTACCGGAGAATGATTTTTGAGGACGAGCGCGCCGCGGAACAAGATCGTCTGGGATTTGTGCTGCATTTCGGCGACTTTATCTATGAGATCGTTTGGTACCCGGAAGATCGGCCACAAGGTATGTACGACCGTCGCTTGCGGGACATCGTCCGCTACGAGCACGGCGAAAAGATCCAGGACTTTCATATTCCCACGACTGTCGAGGACTACCGCGCACATCTATCGCAACTACCTCCATGACCCGGACCTGCAGGACGCGCGGGCTCGCTGGCCGTTTGTTTGCATGTGGGACAACCATGAATATAGCTGGCTCGGCTGGCAGGGCCTGCAAAGATTCGGAGGAACGAACCGTCCCGCGCAGACGCGCAAGGTGGCTGCGAATCAAGCATTCTTCGAATATCAGCCGGCGCGGCTTGTTCAAGCCCAGCGGACCGTCGCTCAACCAGTTTGATCCGCCCGAAGTCAGCGGATGCGCCGATTACGCATTTTGACGAGCATGGTCTTGGTCAGGAGCCGAACAACCTGGCGGCCATTCACAGTCTCAGGGGTTATCGGGCGCTGCGTTGGGGACGCAACGTAGAACTGATCATCACTGACCAGCGCAGTTACCGGTCAGAGGAGCCCACGTATCGAGCCGAAGCCCAGGCTTTTTTGAGCGACAACTTTCCCGGATTCATGCCGCAAGAAGTGCTTGAGATACTGGATGCCGGCAGCGCCTTTAACGGCGGGCATCCTCCGGCATCTATCACGGTACGGTGGCGCCGACATTGCGAATTTCCGCAGGGATCAACCGCCAACAACGCATTCTCGGAGCCGAGCAGAAAACATGGTTTCTGGAGCGCTTGCGGAATTCGAAAGCGACGTGGAAGGTCTGGGGTGACACGGTCGCCACGCTTGACATGCGCGCCGATCCACAGAATCTGCCGCCGGGCCTGACCATCGGCCTGGCCCGGTAGCCGGATACGCGGGTTTCGATCGCCAGCTTTGGCGCTGGGGACCACAGCACGGCCTATGTCGAGCGCGGCGAAATCTACGATTTCGTCCGTGACAACGGAATTACCGGTTTCGCTACCGTGGCTGGCGACCGGCACAGTTTTTGGGCAGGTCTCGCCGCCAAGGCTCTCCCTCCAAAGGCCTTCGAGCCGGTCGGCATTGCTTTCGTTACGGGTTCGATCTCTGCTCCCGGAATCGTGGAAGCGCTTGAACATGGCTTTCCGAAAGAGCATCCGCTGCGATCCGCTGTTCGTGGGCCAGGGACCAGCGGATACGCGGCCTCAACCTACCTTGAATCTATTGCTTCGACATGGTGTCAAATCTTGCCTGGAGTATGCGAAGAGTGGAGACATCAACAAGGCGCGGGCTTTGTCCAATCCTGATTTGTCACCGCATGTTTCCTTTGTGGACATGGGCGGGCACGGCTATGCAGTGGTTCGTGTCACCAGCGATAACTTCGAAACGGAGTTTGTTTGCATCCCTCGGCCACTCGAGCGTAGTGAGCGCGCCGATGGAGGTCCATTGCTCTATCGCACCAGGCATCGAGCCAGGCTGTGGCGCAAGGGTGAAAGGCCGAAGCTGGATTTGCAGATTCTTGAGGGCGATCCACGATTTTCGGTCTGAGCAGCCGTGACGATTGGAGGAATTTGGACGATGAGAGCGAGTGCATTGTGGTCATGGTGTGTCATTGGGTTGTTAGTGTCGTCCGTGGGCGTTCCCAAAGCCGACATCGCTCAGGAGGAGCTTGTTCGACGCACCCAGGAGCTGGTGAACTCGGTTGCAGCCGGAGATCAAGCTCCCTGGAAGAAGTATTTTGCCGATGATTGTATGTTCTTCGACGAGAGGGGACGCAATATGGACAAGAAGGCGTTGGTCGGGGAGATCACGCCGCTGCCGGAGGGGTCTTCCGGGACCATCACGGTGGGCAAGGTGCAGAGTCATATTGAGGGGGATGTGGCGATTCTCAGCTACGATCTGAATGAGACGGAGATTGTGTTTGGGCAAGTAGAGAAGGCGCGGTATCACGAAACCGATACATGGATGCGGCGAAACGGTGAATGGAAGATTGTAGCGGGACAGGTGCTGCGGTACTACGAAGATCCGGTCGCTGGCACGGTTGATGCGCGGGAGCTGAAGGATTATGTCGGGCAGTACAAAGTCGCTCCAGGGAAAACGCTGACAATTCTGCAGGAGGGACAACAGTTGTTTTTGCAGAGACAGGACAGGCCGAAGGTTGAGCTGATTCCCGAGGCGGGCCCGATTTTCTTTCGCAAGGGAGTGGAGGGGCGAACGCTATTCCGGCGCGCGGCGAATGGGAATGTGGATGCGCTGATTGACCGGAGAAACAATGAGGACGTGGTTTGGGAGAAGGTTCCGAGTGTTTCGGAGAAATGAAGAGTAACCCGATTCCGGGATTTCGAGGGTGTAAATAGAACTGTGTAAACGGCCATGGGAGGAGGAAAATGGAAGGCTCCATGGCAATCGACAAGAAGCTGATCGATCAACTGCTCACCAACTACAAGAAACCCGAGGATATCCTCGGGGAAAACGGTCTGCTCAAAGAGCTCACCAAAGCCATTCTGGAGCGAGCGCTCCAAGCCGAGATGACCGATCATCTGGGCTACGAGAAGCACGACCCCGCGGGCCTTTGCCGTGGCGGCAGACCTGGGCCGGACAAGCCCCGATCCCGCGTTGAAGTTGCCCATCACCATTCAAACCGCACGTATAGAAGTAGCGGTTGCCGGCCAAGAGCCAGCAGGACATGCCACTCTCGCCAAGGCGCGCCAACAACTGCGTTCTGCAATCGCGACCGCCAGAAAGCTGGGTTACTACAAAATTGAGTGCGAAGCCCGGCTGGCTCTGGGTGAAGCCGAGTTCAGGGCTGATCCTCTCTTGGGCCGGTAGCAACTGGGAGCTTTGGAAAAAGAAACTCACGAGCGTGGCCTCGAACTGATCTCTCGCAAAGCACAGCTGCTCGCTTCGGCCAACCAGCCTTTGCCATCCCACCATTGATTGGAGCACGCCCTTCGCCGGAGGCCAGCTCAATTCTATCCCGCTCAACAACAGCGGTTCTTTTTCCGGTTCTGCTTGAGTGACGGGCGACTCTGAAGTTATGGACCAGCACGGACTCCCGTCAACGCGGGCCAGAAGTCAGCTTGTAGGAAGTTTCACCAAATAGGCAACGATAAGTGCCCTAGCAGTGATCAAAGCGATTTGCCGGCGAGAAGCCGACATCTCGGTACCAATCCGGCCAACTTCCTCGAAGCTCGTTTCTGGATAACCTCCTGTTTACCGACCATCCGGCCGTTTGGATTGTGAAGCCAAAGAGAAGGAGCTGAGAAGGGCTTCTTATTATCGCGTTGCATTTGGAAGTGCGGATTGTCAGCATGGCCTCAGCTTAGGCCGCGGAAGAAGGCGGTCAGGTCCCCTGCGACCGCCGCTGGTTCCTCAGCCGGGGCGAAGTGCCCGCCGCGCGGAAAGACTGTCCAGCGCTGAATGTTGTATAAGCGCTCCAAATACGAGCGCGGCAGTTCACCCTCGGGAACGGTCTGGTGCGCGAAAACACCAAACGCCGTGGGCGTGTTGACGTAGGCGGGAGCGACCGGGTGCCAGCGATTGTCCCAATAGTCGCGCATCGACGAAGTGATGCTCTGCGTGATCCAGTACAAGGTGAGCGTGGCGCAGAGGAAGTCGTCGGTCGGGGTAACGTCGCTCCACGAGTGCCACTTCTCACCCACGTACGCCGCGAGCCCTGCCGGGGAGTCGTTGAGTCCATAGCCCACAGTCTGCGGCTTGGTGGACTGGATCGCGCTGTAACCCCGCTCCGTCGTATCCCAGCCCCGGCTGACCGCGAGGTACGAACGCTCGACATCGGACAGCTCCAAATCGTCCACTACGGGGGCGAGATCCGACTCCAGTGTGGTGAGATGGATCCCGATCACCGACTCGGGATGGCATAGCGCAAGGATCGTCGTCACCCCGGCCCCAAAGTCATAACCGCTCGCACCATAACGGGAATACCCAAGCTCAGACATGAGCCGGTGCCAGCGCTCCGACACGTACCGGTAGTTGATGCCGACCCTGGGTGGACGCGGCGAGAAACCGTACCCGGGCAGGGAGGGTACGACCACGTCGAAGTGCTCGAGCATCGGCAGCATGTCCACGTAATCGAGGAAACTGCTGGGCCAGCCGTGCGTGAGAATGAGCGGCACACCCCTACCTGATGGCGCACGCTGGTACACAAAGTGGATGCCCTCCCAGGTGAAGTGGTTGAACGCGTTGAGCCTTCGCTCCCAGCCGCGCCAGTCGAACTCGTGGGCCCAGTAGGACACGAGGCGTCGTAACCAGTCCAACTCGGTGCCCTGTTCCCAGCCTATACCGGGTATCTGGTCGGGCCATCTTGTTTGGCGCAACCGTGCCCGCAAATCATTGAGCGCCTCATCCGCGACGTGAATCCGAAATGGTTCCACTACGATGACCCCTTTTGGCCATAGCCAGTGGCCAGCTAAACGCGCAGGCAAAGTCGCACAGGATCTCGTCGATCACTGTCGACAGATAGACATGGGGCGTTGCGGCCCGGATCAATCCCGTTACAACGTAGCTTAAATCATGCCTCTTTTCACGGATGATATGTCCTCTACCGTGGGTGAACTAATCTAAAAAGCTGCCGAAAGCAGTCTTTATGAACAGCTCCTCGGTCTGTAGGTGATCCCGTCTGGATCACGGGCAAACAGGAAGAAATCTCAAGGTAAGATTTGCCGACGATACGCCCACTGACATCTGTTGTGGTTCGAGTGCTTCGCCAACAGCGCGAACACGCCTATTCGTGTACTGGATTTTACTGGGCCGAGAGGTTGACTTCCTGCGCCAGCCGCTTGAATTCTGGTTGATCTCGTATGCGATCGTACGCAGGTGACACCATCAGTGATCCCAAGAATGGGTCGCGATCAGCCAAAGCTGTCTCCAGCCAGTGCAAGGCTTCTGCTGTTTGACCTAGACCCAGATAGGTCCAGGCAATGGGCAAGGCAGGAACATAGCCTTTCTCCCGACCAGCCTCCAACTTCTCGACTATTTCCCGAGCTTCGGCCGTGTGTCGCAGCACTCCGGCAAGATAGCCGAAATAGCCCTCGCCAAGCGGCATGCCGCCAGCAAGCTTTCTGCCCAAGCTTGCCATTTCCCAAGCTTCTTCATCCGAGCCCAACGCCGTCAACGATAAGGCTAGATAAAAAAAGGTGTAGGGGGAGTCTGGGGTCAGTTCGATGGCGATACGCCCAGCGCGCATCGCGTCGTCATAGTGGCGCGCATAACAATTAGCCTGCACGAGGCGAAAGTTGGTCATCAGGTCCAGCGGGTCAAGTTCGACCGACTTGGCAGCATGGAATACCGCTTCCTCGGGCCGACTCAGAAAGCTACAAAGAATGGAATAACACTGGTGTGGGAACGCGTTCGCCGGCTCCAGACTGATCGCCCGTCGGTGCGCTTTTTCCGACTCAGCCCAACGCCATTGAAACATTCGCAGCATTCCCAGTGTGCTGTGGAGAACTGCGGCATTCTCGTCGAGTGCCAGTCCCTTCGAAACCAGGTTTCCCGCCTCGGGTAAGGCATTACCGGGAGGCATCTCTCCGTAAATTGTCCTCACGATGTAAGACATGGCCGCGTTGTAATAGGGTTCGGCCCAATCGGGCTCCAGCCGGATCGCCTCCTGCTGGTACTCGAAAGCCCGCTGGATGCTATCGGGTCGCCGCCTCTTAAGAAGGTAGGCTCCCTTCAAGTACAGCATGTACGCTGTTGCATTGCTTGGGTGCGCTTTCGGGGGTTGGGACCCCGAACGGATGTGCATTGCTTCAGCTACTGCCGAGCAAACTTCATCTTGGATCGTGAACACGTCTCCTAAATTGCTGTCGAAGAGCTGTGCCCACACGTTGAAGCCATCTTTCACGCCGACGAGATTCACGCTGATACGGATGCGATCTCCTGTCCTCCATACCGACCCTTCCAGCACAGCTTCAACTGCTAGTTCGTTGCCGATTTGCCTTGCATCGCAACGCTGCCCCTTAAAGCGAAATACGACGCTGCCCGCCGTGACCCGCAGGCCTTGGACGCGAGAGAGCGCACGAATCAATTCGTCCGTCAATCCATCGCTGAAATATTCATCCTTGACGTTTCCGCTTTGGTTCACGAAGGGCATTACAGCCACGGCAGGGCGCTTGGGAATCGGAACGACAAAACGATAGCCGCGCTTGGGAATCGTCTCGATGAAGCTTGGAGAGTTAGCCGAGTCGCCCAGAGCGTCACGCAGTCGGCTGACCGCAGAATTCAGCGCAACCTCGAAATCGACGAACGTGTCCGACGCCCAGAGCCGTCGACGCAACTCTTCGCGGGTAACAATCTCGCCGGGGCGCTCCATGAGAGCCGCGAGCACCTGAAACGACTGCTCGCGGAGGGTAATGGGCATCCCCCGCTTCAACAGTCGCCGACCTTCCAAATCGACCTCGAATGCCCCGAAGCGCACACTCATAACATGGCCGTCCGAACATTTTTGCTTTCAGTGACTTGGCTGTCAAGGTTTTGGTTAGGCGGAAACCATTGTCATGGTTTCCGTTGCAGTTAAGATGCATGACAGACTTTTGGAAGGGTACCGTGGGAGGGGAAGTGGCGAACGGCGGCGATATGGTTGCGAACCCGATCGAGGCAGCGCTGGTCAGGAAGCTCAAGATCAGGCTGCTGCCATTCTTGTTTGTACTTTTTGTCCTTGCCTTCATCGACAGAATCAACCTGGGCTTTGCTGCGCTGACAATGAATCAGGAGCTAGCGATCACTACCCAGCAGTTCGGATTCGCAGCAGGAATTTTCTTTTGGGGCTACTTCCTGCTCGAAATCCCCAGCAACCTCATCCTTCACAAGATCGGCGCCCGTGTCTGGATCGCCCGCATTCTGATCACGTGGGGCGCGATTGCCACGCTAACCGGGTTTGTGCACTCCGTCCATCAGCTCTATGTCGCCCGTTTTGCACTCGGTATCGCGGAGTCAGGATACTTTCCCGGCATCGTTCTGTACTTGGGCTATTGGTTCCGGCAAAGAGAAAAGGCGCAGGCGATTGCGTTGATCTTGATCGGCATACCTTTGGCGAGCATATTGGGTGGCCCGATTTCAGGTTTCATTCTGGATCACGCCCGCTGGTTCGGCCTCGGCAGTTGGAGATGGCTACTCATTCTCGAAGGTTTGCCCGCCTTAATATTCGCATTTCTTGTGCCTTTCCTGTTGCCGAGCAAACCGGGAGAGGCGACGTTTCTGACCGCAGATGAAAAGGCATGGATAGCCGAGAAATTGGAGCGAGAAGACCGGCTAAAGCTCGCTGCAAAAAAGCAATCGATTTCCGTGGCACGGACTCTGCTGAACCCCAGAGTCTGGCACGTGGCCTGTATCGGTTTTTGTCACGGCTTTGCCAGCTACACCTTTAGCTTCTGGCTGCCTCAGGTGATGAAGTCACTTTTTGGCGGGCGGTCCAACACACTAGTCGGCATCGCGGTTATGATCCCCAGTCTCCTGGCGCTGGTCGCCATGGTCGTCGCGTCCCGACACTCCGACCGCACGCTGGAACGCCGATATCATCTAGCAATCTTGAGCGTTTTGGCTGGAATTGCCTTCCTCCTGCTCGGAGTACCTCGCTCGCCCTTGTTCTCTGTTGTCCTTTTTTCGGCTGTTGCTGTCGGAAACTACAGCTTCTTGCCCATCTTTTTCTCGTTGCCCGGCGAATTCCTCACCGGCTCCTCGGCTGCTGCGGGCATTGCGTTGGTGACTTCGGTGACCAACCTCGGCGGTTTTGCTGGACCTTTTACTGTGGGACTCATTCGCCAAAGGACGGGCAGCTTTTACCCCGGCCTGATCTGCGCCGGAATTTTTTTCCTTGTCTCTGCGAGCTTGGCTTTTGTTCTACCCAAGCGACTCTCGCCAGCTGGCGAACGATTAGCAGGGACTGACGTAGATCTGGAAACAAATCCTAATGTGCCATTGGAGAAAGCATGAATCTCAATCCCAAGCCTATTCGCATCGAGCCCGCATTTGCGGACCGCGAACACGTCCGTGCCATGTTTATGCGGAATGCTCCATATCGGGCGCTCGCGGCTTATGCTCCTGAAGGGGTCAAAGACGAAACACGCGAAGAAGACAAGAAGCCGCTTCTTCCGTGGTTCCGAGGAGACTGGGCTCTGGATGGAAAGCCCCTCGTCGAGGGAGCCGAACTAATCCTGCACAACAGGAAGTTTGTCGAGGCTGCGAAGGCCGCCTTCGACACTCCGCTCGTCTCTCCTGAATTCGTAGCCGTCAATATCAATGGCCCCTCGCCCGCTGGCAGAACCCACATCGACAACCCATCCTTCTACGGTGCGACGCGCGTAAATTATCCATTGCCATTTCTGAGAGTGATGGGCTTCTCTGGGCTGTTCGACGCTTGGCGCGTCGTTCGCGCCAGCACACTCTGCTGGTTTTACGAAGGGTCTGGCGGTAGTTTCGATTACTGGCCGGAAGGGCTGGATGGGCCAATGCGGAGCGAGCAGCCACCCTTTGGAAATGTCGCTCTGTGCGCAGATACTGATCGTGTGTACCACCGTATCGGTGCTATTGGAAATGATGGTGCTGAATTGCCACAGATGTCAGCCTCTGCAACAATCCAACCGGGTGGTGATGGCAACTGGACCATTCTTGAGGACGGAGAGGTTCGGGCAACTTACCCAAGTCGCGCGATTCGTTTTTCTGTTCTCTGGAAAGCCGAAGTGCGGAACGGAAATTCGAGGCCTTACGATCTGACTCTTGATCAGATCATGGCAATTTTCACAGAGGACCTGCGTCATCGCGGTATCGACTTCCATGTACCGTCCTCTCCGTTGGCGGATACTCCATGGATCCTACTTTTGCAACGGATTTATGCTCCTACTGCGACTGCTGGCAGATGACGGGCTACTCTTACCTAACCCTGTAAGGTGAGGGTTGCCGACCATCCAGCCGCAACCGAAATCGTTGAACTTTGGGAAAGCTGATGACCCGAGCTACAGCAACCCCAGGTGGTCGGGATATCTGGCCTGTAAAGAACTCACCAGGAGTTCAAACTGATTATGGCGGCGCAGGTTTTTCAGGCATGGGTCCTTCAGAAAAAACGGCCAGCAGGCGAAACCCGTATCAACGCTGCGTTCGAGCCACGCAAACGCAGCCTCAGGCTGATTGAGCAAGGAAAGAATACAGGCGATCTGATAGTACGAGTGGTGGGCGTGACCGAAAGATTTCGGGTTCGTACATGCCCGGCTAATGCACCGCAGCGCCTCCTCGGATTCGCCCAACAAAGCATGCATCACACCTTGAAAGGCGACGATCATTGGTTCTTCCTGCGCTAGGCTTCCGGCTTCGCCGAGCAACCGCTTAACCTCTTCCCATTCGCCGGTCAAGATCGCGAGGTCTAACGCAAAATGGATGGCATACTTATTCGTGGGATCGTCGGCGCGCCACTTCTCTAACTCATCGAGTGCAAGTTCGTATTCTCCGCTCCACAGATAGACTTGGGCGATACTGTGGCTGATCGTTTTTCTTGGATCGAAAGGCCTACCCCTCTCAAACATCGCACGAGCGTGATCGAGCAGACCGATGTGCGCCAGGATCGTACCGAGACGGCTGTAGGCATGGGGAAGATTCTTCTGAAGAGTGAGCGCACGCTTCAATTCGGAAATCGCCTCGATATGCTGGAAGTTCTTCGAGGGTCCCCAAAGGAGAAACGCCTTGGCCACGTGTCCTTCGGCCAGCGCCGCATCCAATTCCAAAGCCCGTTGGCAGTGAAATTCGGCTTTCTCCAGCCAGCTCCGGCTGGGATCGATCTCGAAGTGAAGCTTTGTACAGACAAAAGAAAGAATCGCATGGGCGAGCGCAAACAACGGATCGCGAGCCACCGCATTCATCAGATGTCGGGCAGACTTCCTCCAATAGCATGCGGTCCCCCGTGTAACTGCGCCGGTAACCCTGAATGAACTCCCCATAAGCCAGCGCATCCCGGCTGAAGCGGGCGCGGCTCTGGGGGGCTGTGTTGCGAAGCGGACGTTTCAGAGCTCTGGCGGTATGCCTTGCGATGTCGTCAACGTGCTCGAACGGGCGATTAACGTCGAGAATAAACTTCCTTATGAAACAACGACTCTGCAAATGCGAGTCGAACAGTTCCATCGACAAGCATGATTCCGTCTTGGAACTCTTAATCGCACCATGCACGACAAATCGGACTCCCAGTCGGAAAGCGATTTCCGATGCCTTCGCATTGGAAGGTGCATTCAAGATCGCAGACGTTGGTAGGACATCAACTCCTTCAAGATTTGCCAGCTGCGAAACCAGGGAGTCGGCAAAGCCCAAGCTCAGGCCGTTGTCATCCTCGAGATCCCCGAAACAACGGAGCGGCAGCACGGCGAGCGATGAGCGGTCCATCGGCCACGCTACATCGCCTCGAAATGGCGTTTTGCTGTCCGCGCTTTCAGAAAGATCGGAACGGCTATAGAGAGGACTAATGATCCGAATGGGGCCGACGAGCCGATAGCCTTTGCCCACGACCGTTTCGAGAAATCGTTGTTTCGCGGAATTGTCACCCAGGGCCCTCCGAATTTTACGGACGATGTTATTAATGTTCCGTTCGGCGTCAACGAAAAGATCCGTGTGCCACAACTTGGCCTGGATTTCCTCGCGGGAAACCAATTGTTCCCTTCGCCGGGCCAAGAAAATGAGAAGCTCCATGGGTTTCTTTTCAAGCTTTATCCTGCGGCCATCGCGGCGCAGTTCATAGCGACCCAGGTCAAGCTCGACATCGCCACTTGCAGGGCGACTCCTGGAAACCTGTTTCATAGGTAACCCCATTATCCCCAGTTGGCTACGACGATACACGAAAAATATCTAAAAGTGATTCTGGGCTTATTGAAGCGAGGGACGAAACGCGCGATATTGTCGGTCGACAAGTAGTGATGACGATCTCAGGAGAAACCGAATGAAACGACATTTGTGTCTGATTCTCGTGACTTGCGCAACGATGTGGTGGGTGAGCCAGTCCAATTTCACTGGCGCAATGGCGGCTGCTACGGAGAAACACGCGTTTACTCCCGATGCAGTTCAATACGGTCCCGCACCGTCTTTTGTGGCGCCGGGGGCGCAACTCGCGGTGCTAGAGGGCAATCCTCTTGCTAGCAGCGGGGACTACACTATCCGTCTGAAGATGCCTGACGGATATCGGATCGCACCGCATTGGCATCCCAAGCGGGAAAACGTTACGGTGATCTCCGGGACGCTTAAGTTTGGCATGGGCGATCGCTTTGATGAGAGCAGCATGATGAGTTTTCCGGCGGGCAGCTTCGCCTATCTCGATCCCGACATGCACCACTACGTAATGGCCAGTGGCGAGGTCGTAGTCCAGGTCCACGGCATGGCGCCGGTACAGTTCAACTACATCAATCCCGAGGACGATCCTAGCCAGAAGAAATAGTCGATGTTGGCCATCTACCCACCGCCTCGGTGGATTTCAGGTCAGGAACGCAACTTCCTGATTAGCGGTTTTCGGACCGAATCGTGGACAACCTTTGAGGCGGGGTACTTTTCTTCTGCCACGTCTTGCGCACGTATGACGGCAACCCGGAAATTATTCCGGGCCAGAAGTCCGCCTGTGGGCATTTGCGGCTCCAGCGATCATTGCCGGATTCTGGCTGGTTGACGAGCAACCCTTCCATAATCCCGATAATGGAAGGGTTACCGACAAACAAGGATTTGAGCTTTCTTGGGTGTGCTCAGGGTTTTTTATTGAATCAAAGATTTTGGCTGGACCGCACGGCAAGCGCAGCCAGCGGACGTCAGTTTGGCAAGGTCACATAAACAAATCAGTCAGTAATTCCTTCCGAGATACTCCCGCAGATGGTCGATCCTGAAGCGGGCATCACTGTTTTCGATTTCCAGTAGGAGTTGGGCCGCGGTCAATTGGTTATGGAAGTCGAAGGCTGCCGAAGTATCCGGATTGACAACCAGCTGAAGATTCCTATTGATCTGTTTACTTTCTTCCTGCACAGACTTGAGCCTGGCCTCTTGCACGGAGATGCTCTCCAACAGCTGCCGTCGAAGAACTTCCATGCTGCGTACAACATCGCCCTCTTGCACTTTTTTCCATTCGTCGTGGGCTTCTACGGCGCGATCCAGATGCTTGTTAATAGCCCAGCTGGCGAAATTGTAGTTGAGAGAGACCGCGCCATACGGCTGAGCACCAAAGGCAATCGGATTGACCTGCTGATGGACGCCAACCGAGAGAGCTACATCCCAATTATTCTGACGGCTAAACCTGTCCAACGCCATTTGCTCGTTCCCTTCACTGATCTGTTTTTCTGCTACCAGTTCTTTCAATGGCTTATCACTCAGTGGCGGAGTATAGAGCGCGGCAATCTTCGACTGGGTATCGGCCCGATCAGCGTCCAGCTTGATCTTCGTCGTCTGCAGCGAGAACAGCATAAGGCGGGTCGCATTCTGCGCCTCCACCATCTTTGAGGTCTTATCCATGAGTCCATCCAACGACTTCGAAGCCTGGTCGATCAAAACGAGCCGGTTGCGCAGAGCTTCTTTCTCCAGGCTGGACAGTGCATATTGAATGCTCTGCTGGGCGCCGGTCATGGCCTTGTACAGTTCGCAGTTTCGTGCGCGCCGCGTCCATAGTTAAACTGGCTTTTCTCATGGCTGAAAGGCCAACGGATGCGCCCGCGACCAACTGCAGCGGCAACCCGGTCTCGGGCTGCGTCATACCGGCTGCTGCGACGGGCGTGCGCAGCAGGTCTCGCTGTGCCTGCGCCTGCTCCATGACGTATGAGCAGTAGGCCTGCTGATCTCTTGTATTCACTGCAACTGCGGGCGGGTCTGCGGCAAATGCGTGCATCGAGATAAAAACAAGGCTAAGACCGCGCCGAGCTTCCAGTGATTCAGGAACATTCTCATTCTCCTCAAAACAACATCGGCTTGCGGCCCAGAAAGACGGTCTTCGATTTCGCAGAATCCGGATGGTCCAGATTCATCTGGATCAAGAATCCGCGAATCTGGGTTTTGAAGATGGGATGGATGGCGTCTTCTTCAGCCGTGAATATCTGCTTCACCGCGCCCACCTTGCGGCACACAAGCATATTCAGGTAACAGTCGTAAATCGGCCCGCCGACCACCGCATTGGCCTGGTTGTCATAAGGAACGAAAGCGAAGTACAGCGTCTCCCCGCCGGACGCATTCAGGTAATACGGGCTCTGTTTGGCTGTAACGATCGCCTGTCTCAATCGATCGATCTGTCGGGATTCTTCCTGAAGCTGTTTTTCCGCAACATTGATCGCGACATCCAGTTGGGCGACCTCAGACCGCAACTCGGCCTGCTTGACCAGCACATTCAAGCGAGTTCGTGCCCGTCGTAGTCTTGTCCAGAACGCTGTCGGTCAGCAGGACCTCGGCAATTTTGCTGTCGGTATAGGCGCCCTGTGCCTGGTTCAGCGCGGCCAGTTGCGTCGCCGCATCGCCCTGCGTGATCAACCCGGCAGCCAGGTCTTTGTTGATGTTGGCCTCCACTTCCTTGAGCTGTGCCAACACTTTTTGCGTTTTCAGCGTTGTCAGCCAGCTTTTGCTTGTCCAGTGTCGCGAGTTCCGGGCCGGCGGTGCGGTTGTGGGCTTGTCTCCCGCGCGATGGCGTCCTGCAGTTCAGGCTCCAGCTCCAGCAGTGCGGCGCGGTGCTTTGTCATCTCGGCCACGCCGCTCTCCAGTTTGTTCGTATCCACCTTCAGATCCTCGATCGTCTGCTGGCTAGTCACCAACTTTTCCCGGAAATCGAGGCTCTTTCTCGTCCGCGGCAGAGAGAATGACCGGCGCAGCCCACGAGCTGTTCACCGCATAGAAGCCCATCACGAAGGCATAGGTGACGATGCCGGCCAGCACCAGATAAAGCACAATGATGGCAAAGATCCGGTAGAGCGTAATCACCAGTTTGTAGTGCAGCGATTGCACCGACCGGCACTCTTCTTAGTTTCGGCAGCAGGCGCATTCCCTTTAGGTTTCAGAAGCAGGCGTATTAACTGTTGGTGTTGCCAAGGGGCACCTCTGGTTGTTGTTTGGTTCGAGTTCCCCAGTCGGCGGAATCCATCGTGCACAGGGCAAGGGGCGTGAGGAACAAGCTGCTGACCAACGACCAGGCTACGTAGGCCCCAAAGGCCAGAGGATGGCGCGACCGCCTCTTTCGCACTATATCTCTTGATCACCCAAGTGAGAACCGCTCCAATTCCAAGCGCTGCAATCAGCGGCACTGGCCCCGCCCATGCCAAAGGATCCGAAGTGAGCGCCGTGACCACGACCAGAAACCCAACCAGCGCCCCAAGTGGAGTCAGTACCAGCGTCAACACCGTGTTGGGGTGCAGTTTCCAGACATGTTGCGGCAGGGTTCTGAGCGTGAAGAAAAAATCGCGCACGATGCTGCGCCGCCAGCGGAGTTGCTGTTTGAACAGTACGGGCAGTGTGTTCGGTACCGTGGTCCAGCACAGCGCGTCATTGTTGATGTAAGTTCCGTAACCCCGCAGCAGTGTCTGATGGGTCAGGAACCTGTCTTCACCCTGATTCACCGGAATACCGAACCAGTGGCGGGCCCGGATCGCCGGCTCGATCTCGAGCAGCAACTCGCGCCGGATCGCGAACAGGCATCCGCTGATGCAGCAGACACTGCGGGTCCAATTCTCCGGAATCTTATAAAGCTGAAACGCAGAGTAGTAAATGACCGTCTGAATGGCGGTGATCACACTGTCGTTCGGATTTCTGACTCCCACCCGGCCGCCCACCGACCCGATGCGCGGCTCCGCGAAGCATGCGGTCAGCTCCCGAATCGCGTCCGGATGGAAGATGCAATCCGAATCGATGGAGATGATGATCTCCGCCGTTGAGTGCTGCAGAGCGTTGCAGACCGAGCGTGCCTTTCCGCAGTTGACTTCATTCCGCCCAGTCCTCATGCGTATGTTGGTGAAATCGCGCTGGGCTTTGAGCATCCATTCGTAGCTGTCGTCGACGGAACAGTCATCCTGCGCGATCACTTCAAACTTGTCGTTCGGATAGTTGCTCTTGCTGATGCTCTCGATCGTCTCGTAAACCGTCTTGCCTTCGTTGTAGCAAGGCATCAACACGCTCACGGTGGGCTGATACGTGTAGTCCTTTCCGGGCTTTCGTGCTGGGGAAGGAGAACCTCAGAATAATCCCCATCAGGTACTTGACCACCGAGATCAACAGGCAAAGGACCAGGATGAGCCAGAGAAGAATCGGGGCCATCACCGCCGCGCCTCCCATGGCGCATAGCCCTTTCTCAGCAGGAATGGTCTCAAGTTGTTCGAGCGTGCGCGATGCGCAGGACGCGCAACACCGCGTCAGTATTCATTGCGGTTTGCACGCTAAGCACCTGTGATCTCAATGATTCTGGTGCGCTAAGGGGTCAAAACCAAGTAACCGACGTAACCTGACGGACTGAGAGAGGGGCGAATGCCAACCGGTAATCTCTGTTCTTCTCTTCTTGGGCAGCGGAGACCGGACACCGGTTCAGCCCGAGTCACGGGCTAACCGAGTACTCCTGGCCAGAAGTCGGCTTGGGGGAAACCTGTTGCCGAATGCCGAGTCCGGAGTTCCGTGAACCCCGTTTGGTGCCAGTTTCTGAGTAGGCGACAACTCGTCCGGGATGTCGAGAGAAGGCCCCGGCTAGTCAGCTGGTCTGATGCCGACGGCACCATAAACCTCGGCACTTTTGTAGAGAACCCCATTCTTCATCACTAGCCGGCAGCGGCGAATGTCACTGATATGTTCGACTGGATTGCCTTCCACAAGTAAGAAATCAGCTCGCTTTCCGGGGGCGATCGAACCAAGTTCGTTGTCCTGCCTCAGAAGGCGCGCGGCATTGAAAGTTGCGATCTGCAATGCTTTTGCGGGCGGGATTCCGGCTCTCACCTCAAGCTCCAGTTCGCGATGCAACATGATCCCAGCCGTCGCGTCCGTTCCCGCGAGAATGGGGACGCCGGCATCATACATTCGCTTCGTCATCCGCAGCATGGCATCGTAGGAGTCTTTATACAACTGGTCGTTCTGTTCCGTCACTGGAAGTCCACCCGTGTAGGCACCGCGCTGAACTTGTGCCGGTAGCCGGTTGATCACGGGCGCGTAATCGGGAGACACTGTTCCAGGACGCGCCGGCGAACATTCCCTCAAAGGTAGCTAACGTTACATCTACGGTCGTGTGATGCTTTAGAAGAAGTGCAATGAAATCATTTACCTCTTTTGACTGCAGATCGAGCTTCGCCGCATTAGCTCCCACGGCCGTGAAGCGCTCGGGAGTGCGCGTATCTTTCACTTGCGATGCCAGAAAGTTGAGGAAAATGAAATTGATGTGTTGCACCTCGTCGGCGCCGTTTTCCACAAACTGGCTCGCGATCATGCCATTTGGAACATGGCCGCTCACACGCAGCCCTCGCGCATGGGCAGTTTTCACAATCCCGGGAACAAATTCAGGATTAAGTGAGCTATAGATTTTGATCTGAATGTATCCAAGGTCAGCGTAGCGGTTTACTTCCGCCGTTGCTTCCTGTGCCGTATCGGCATAAAGACCGCTCGGGGACTGAAAAGGACCACGTCCATCGATGAGTCCGGCTTTCCAGACCCGCGGACCAATGGCGCCACCACTGTCCCATTGGTCTTGGAGGTGCTTCAGTTGTTCAATGTCGTTGCCCATATCGCGAACGCTGGTTACGCCGCTCGCAATGTTCAAGAGCCCGTCCACGGGCTGGACGTGAACATGCATGTCAAAGAGACCGGGCAGCAAGGTCTTGCCCGTCCCATCGATCTGCTGAGCCTCTTTCGGAACAACGACAGCCGCAGATGGGCCAACCGTCGTGAATGCTTCCCCATTGATGACTACCGTCTGATCTTCCCGAATCGTAGCTTGCTCTGCATCAAAGAGGCGGACATGCTCCACCGCAAGTGGACGATCCAGATGTTGAGCCAATTCGTGTGCCAGGCGGGCATTGCGAGCGTCTTCAGCCGCGCGGTCCAGGGTATAGAGCTGATCGTTCGTACCTTCCCAGCCCTCTCTCAGGATTGCGAACCACTTACCCGGAAACCCAAAAAAATGCTGATCGTCATCAAGCCAGACCGTTTGTGGGTCGAAGGAAAGCCCTGTGATCGCAAACTCGGTTACGTGCAATTTTCGTCCGTGATCTTCGAGGGTCACGTCTGTCAGCCGTTCTAGTCGCGCCTCGCCCGCAGGTAGCAGTTTCAAGGGAACACCCTTCGCTCGTAGGAGTGCATCGACCAGTAATGCCGACTCGGCCGACGCTCCGTTGTTGCTGATGTAGAAACCCGGCGCAGAAGCCTGTCCGTTCTCGGAGGTGCTCTTCCAATGGGCAATCCCACCTTCCACCGCGAAGTGTTCGTCCACCGGGGCCTTCAGATAATCATTGCCTGTCTCGTCCACGCGCATTGGCAACCCATTGGCGGCAACGATGTAGTGGGCTGCGACCTTGGGACCGCGGCCACGATCGTTGAACTCGAACGCACAGTCGATGTGACCACCCGGATTGTAGACGTCGACCTCACTTCCTGCCGTCCTGCCGTTACTCAGGATTGTGTAGCGAAGCCTTTGGGGACTGGCAGCGTCCGCTGCCCACAAATGAGAGGCGGCGAAAAGGAGAGCCGAGAGCGATGCAAGACGAAGCATGAACATGGCGCGGTATTATGCCATTGATCGAGAGCGAATGCCAGGTTGGCAAACTGGAGATGTGGTCCTTCCCGACACCTTGGCAATTCCGTCTGGTCAACGGGCAACTCAGAAGTTATGGGCCAGGGCGGGACTCCCGACGACCCGGGCTAGAAGTCGGCTTCGACGAGATCTCCCAGAAGCCCGTTTCCGGTTTGCCGACGATCCACGCACTGGGGTTCAACTCCTCCCCAAAAACCCGTGACCGATAGGTTTCGCTTGACCCCTGGGCCCTCGTGTCCTACAATTACTTGCCAAGAGTCCTCCTGAAACGAGGCCGATACGGCGACACGCGATACAGGTAAGCTTCAGCCAACAACTCCCGCCGACGATCTACTGCGGCGTGTCATTGACACTACTCCTGCGTTTCTGCACAGTTCTGACCCTGACGGCAATCTCGGTTTTTTCAATCAACGCTGGCTTGAATACCTCGGCGTCACTGAAGAAGATCTGCAGGGCTGGGGCTGGACTGCTTTCATTCATCCTGAAGATTTAGAGGGAATGTTGACAAGGTGGAGTGCTTGCCGTGCCAGCGGAGAAGTGTTCCAGTACGAAACCCGCGTGCGCCGTGCCGACGGACAATATCTCTGGTTTCTGCATCGCAACGTTCCCCAGTGGGATGACCAAGGGAACATCGTGATGTGGTATGGATCCAGTATCGAGATTGACGATCGGAAGCGTGCAGAGGAAGAGCTCAAGAAAGCATTTGACGAAATCAAAACGCTAAAAGACCAGCTGCACAAGGAGAACTTGGCTCTCAAGGAAGAGATTGATCAGGCATCCATGTTCGAAGAGATTGTGGGAGCATCGGATGCAATCAAACGAGTTCTCGCTGTTCTGTGCAAGGTTGCGCCGACCGATTCCACCGTGCTGATCACGGGTGAAACGGGAACCGGAAAGGAACTTGCAGCCCGTGCAATCCACAAACGCTCGCGCCGCGCGCGGAACGCGTTTGTCGCAGTCAATTGTGCTGCCATTCCCCCTTCTCTCATTGCTTCTGAACTTTTCGGCCATGAAAAGGGAGCCTTCACAGGCGCTACTCAACGGCGCTTAGGGCGATTTGAAGTTGCCGACGGCGGGACAATCTTCCTGGATGAAGTGGGCGACTTCCCGGCTGAGACCCAGATCGCTTTGCTGCGAGTGCTGCAAGAGCGTGAATTAGAGCGAGTGGGTGGCACCCACCCGGTAGCGATTGACGTACGGGTCATTGCCGCCACGAACCGCGATCTGCAGGCCGCGGTGGAGGCGGGCTCATTCCGGCGCGACTTGTTCTATCGGTTGAACGTGTTCCCAATTCGCATGCCGTCGCTGCGCGAGCGTGTCGAAGACATTCCCCTGCTCGTCGCATACCTTGCTCAGCGCTATGCCAGCAAAATGGGAAAAAAGATCAACGGGATCGATAAGAGAACCTTGGAGCTGTTTCAGACCTATCATTGGCCTGGAAATGTACGGGAACTGCAAAATGTGGTCGAACGAGCCGTCATCCTGTGCGAGGGAGCAACGTTTGCTGTGGATGAGAACTGGCTGCCGCGGCATCGCCCAGACCTGCCCCAAGTGGAGTTGCTCTCGCCTCTCTTGCCGATCAGGAAAAGGAAATGATCGAGAACGCACTGACCCAGAGCCGAGGACGGGTATCCGGTCCCCTTGGTGCAGCGGCCCGCCTGGGCATTCCCCGCTCAACTCTTGAATCCCGAATTAAAAGTCTGAACATTAACAAGCACCGGTTTCAGTCCGCCTAGCTCAAATTCAATTCCTCCCGTCCAGTCGCAGCGGCGTTGTCGAAAACTCGACAATTCCCGAGATCTCGCCACCAGAAACTCTCGCCATCCTCAATGCTGTCATTCGTTTGCGAATGGCGTCCGATTTGCACTTATACCGATCGTCGTGAGTGAGCGAGTTCGGGTCCAGAAATGTTGAGACTTGAAGAAAGTCGGGAGTCACACCTTCTACGAGTGAGTGGGCGTATCGACGCGGAGAGTCTTGCGGAGCTGAGGATGCAAATGCAAATTCATTCGTCGCCCATTGCTCTCGAACTCGGTGAAGTGACGCTGGTGGATGCTGATGCTGTGCGCTTCCTGGCAGCGGCAGAAGCAGCCGGCACAGAACTTCGAAATTGTCCGCTGTTTGTTCGTGAATGGATTCGAAGGGAGCGTTCTGAGCTCGCAAGACGTGAGTGAAATGAATCAGCCCCGGATCCATGTGTTTAGCAGGAATGATGGAACTCAATATCAATTTACAGAAAAGGAGAAAACAAAATGTCAGCCAAGCAGTTTGGGTCTAACCCGCTCGCAGCGGGAATTGAGGAAATTCGCAGTTCCTGGGGATGGTTTCTCGCCCTTGGGATTCTGTTCATCCTTCTTGGCGCGGTATGCGTGATCGGTAACGTGAGCGCTACCTTTGCCACGGTTCTGGTCTTCGGGTGGATGCTGCTGTTCAGTGGCATCTTCGGTTTGGTGCATGCCTTTCGCACTCACAGCTGGCAGGGCTTTCTGCTGTCTCTGCTCAGCGCACTGTTCCGGGGGTTCACCGGATATCTGCTGATCCGGTATCCGCTCGCCGGGGCAGCCAGCCTCACTCTGATCCTTGCTTCCTTCTTCATTGTCGGCGGTCTCTTTCGCGCCATTGGGGCAGGAATGTTGAAGTTCCCGCGGTGGGGCTGGTCGGTGTTTTCGGGAATTGTTTCGCTGGTGCTGGGGATCATGTTGCTGGCGCAAATGCCGGTTTCGAGCGTCTGGTTCATCGGCTTCGCCATTGGCGTGGATCTGATCTGCGACGGGGCTTCGCTGATCGGCTTTGCCACAGCGATCCACAGCCTGCCTCACGTCGCACTCGAAAGAGCTGCGTAAAAACCTAACCCCAATAACCTACTCGCTGGATGCGAGCATTTGAAAAGGAGAAATGTCATGGAAAAAATGCTAGTGGTAGTTTTCGACAATGAAACCAAAACGTATGAAGGATCGCGAGCGCTCAATCAACTCGATTCCGAGGGAAGCATCACGATCCATGCCGAAGCCGTCATCAGCAAGAACGATGATGGGACGATCACGGTGAAACAGGGCGAAGGTGATTTTCCTGTTCGCACGGTGAGCGGAACAGCGATCGGCAGCCTCATCGGCTTGCTGGGCGGCCCGGCTGGTCTCGCAGTCGGGGCACTGGCCGGCACGATGGCGGGAAGTTTTGCCGACTTGTTCGTGGCCGGAGTCGACTCAGATTTCCTGGCCGAAGTTTCGAACGTACTCACCCCCGGCAAGTACGCGATCGTCGCGGATATCAGCGAAGAATGGGTAACCCCGGTGGATACCAGAATGGAAGCACTCAATGGCTTTGTCTTCCGCACGGCCAGAGAGAGCTTCGAAGAAGCCCAACGGGCCCGCGAAGTCGCCGAGCTGCGAGCCGAGATTGACCAGTTGAAAGCCGAGCATGCTCGCGTAAAAGCGGAGCATAAGGCCAAACTACAAGCCAAGATCGACCAGCTCAATACTCGGTTGCAAACGAAGTTGCAGCAGGCCCGGCAACGGTCGGAGCAAATCAAGAATGAGACCGAAGCCAAGGTGCAGGCCCTGCACAAAAAAGCCGCTAAGGCTCAGGGCGATGCCAAAGCCGCCATCGATGCGCGCGTAACTGAGATCAAGAAACAGTACGAGCAATGGGTGGAGCGGGCAAAGAGCATGGTGGCTTGAGACTGCAGGCTCGATAACGCTCTAAGGGCAACACGGGGGATCCTGGCTCGATCGGCCATGGATCTCCCGTGCGACTGTCTTGTCAGAGGCACTAATGACATCCAATGAGACAGTCGGAACAAGGTTTTTTCCGATAAGATGTCGAGCTCAGTGAGGAGCAGAGTACATAAAGTTGCGCGTCGCGGTGAAAACTCGTGCCAGAAAAAACATCACATACTCAAGCGAACCAGGAAGGAAGCAGAGCGGAGGCCGTACCTGGGAAGTTTTCGGTCGGGACGGTTTTCTTGTTGGTTTTGGCTGCCGTCGCACTCTATTTCTGCTATGTGATAGCCAGGCCTTTTCTGACTCCCATCTTTCTAGCGCTGATGATCGCAATCGTCTTTCATCCGATCCATCTACGGATCCAAAGCCGCATCCAGCGCAGGAATTTGGCAGGTCTGACCTCTACAATTCTGGTCCTTGTCACTGTTGTTGTGCCAACGGTAATACTGGGAGTCCTCGTTGCCCGGGAGGCTCACGCGCTGTACCTCCTGTTGAGCGAGAGAAGCGCAGAACAGGGTGGTTGGAATCCCTATGCGATGCACTTCGTCGACCGTTTTTCGCGATGGGCGGGACACTACGTTGACCTCTCCGCGCTTGATTTGCGCGGAGCGTTGGTTCGTTGGCTGGAGCAGATTAGCCATTATTTGTTGTCCTGGGGAACGCATTTCCTGAGCAACATCGTTTCATTTTTTGTGGAAGCAATAATTGCATTCTTTACCCTCTTCTTTCTGTTCCGGGAAGGCGAGTCATTGAAACTGCAGCTAGCGGCGTTCTTGCCGCTTAGGGCCGATCAATTCGAGCGTCTGTTCACCGGCATCAGCAATTCGATCGTTGCCAACGTCTACGGTTGCCTGGCCGTGGGCGCGTCGCAGGGGATCCTAATGAGCTTGGGGTTCTGGGTGCTTGGTCTGCCGTCTCCTATCCTATGGGGACTGGTAACAGCTCTCTGTTCTTTGCTTCCGATCGTTGGCTCATTTGTAGTATGGGGACCCACTACGATGTTCCTTTTCATTTCCGGACACTGGGGAAAGGGCTTGATCTTGTTATTTTGGAGTGCAGCGGTAGTGTCGCAAGTTGACCATCTGCTCCGGACCTGGGTCATCAGTCAACGAGCGAATATGCATCCTTTACTCATGTTTTTCGCGCTCTTGGGGGGTGTGAAGGCGTTCGGGGCCCTCGGGCTGTTCATCGGACCTGTAGTAGTTTCGGTTACACTCGTGGCGCTCGCCATGCTGCGCGAGACCAACCTGGATGCCCCTGCAGCCTGACACCTCTCTTCTAAGGAGAGAAGCCATAATGCAAATCAGCAACTTTCGGCAGCGAAAATGGGGAAGGCTTGTGACGAGAGCTGCGCTTTCGGTGATGCTTCTGGCGAGCGTTCCCAGCTTTTCGCAGTCGAACTCAAGGCTACAGGAGTTCTTCCGGAACAACATCGGCCTGAGCGAAGAGCAGATTGCCGCAATTAAGAGCGGGAGAGCCGTCGTGAAGGCGATGCCATCGCGCAGCCCCGCCGAGGTTTTTCTGTTCGGAGCGGTTTATGTCCACGCTGCGCCGGAGAAATACATCCAGTTTGCTCATGATTTTGATCGTCTTCGGCAACTTCCGAACTACCTGGCGCTCGGAGTGTTCAGCAACCCGCCTCAGCTTTCGGATCTGAGTGGTTTCTCCTTCGATGATGATGACATCAAGGCCCTGAAGGACTGCAAACCAGGCGATTGTCTGATCCAGATGCCGGCAAGTTCCATGGACCAGGCCCAGAAAGCGATCGATTGGTCGGCGGCGGATCTCAGCCAGCAGGTCAACGACCTTCTACACAAGGCAGCACTGGAGCACGTACGTCGATACCAAAGAGAGGGCAACCAAGCGTTGGGCGTCTTCCACGACAAACGCAACCCGACCGATGTGCCCCAGCAATTCGCATATATGCTCAGCTACGCCAAAGTGTTGCCGGAGCAACTTCCGGATTTCCATCGCTACCTTCTTGAATACCCGGATTACAGGCCCGCCAATACTGATGACGCGTTCTACTGGGGCAAGGTTAAATTCGGATTGAAGCCGACGCTGCGGATCGTGCACCTTATTACCATGCGTGGCAAGCCGGGTGATCCGGTTATCTATGCCGTGGCGGAAAAACAGCTCTATTCCAGCCATTACTTCGAAACCGCGCTTGACCTTTCCTTCTGCGTGCGCGCAGGCGAGAACGCCGGCGAACCCGGTTTTTACCTGATCAAGGCTATGGGCTCTGAGCAAGTGGGCCTGACTGGTTTGAAAGGTTCTATCGTCAGAAAAGCAGCGGTTAGTAGCTCGTTGTCGAATCTGCAGAAGGCTCTGACCGCGATACGCAACACTTTGGAGTAGTCGCGCAATACTCTGGCTGTTGAGGTGTCTTGTGAATGTCGAGTTCCATCGGAGCCATTTCCAATCCCCGGGATTCTCCTAGACCGTCAGCACCGGGCATACTCGATTCGTGGCAACATGCTTCTTAAAGGAGGCGAATGATGGGCGTGAATTGGAGCAAGGATATCGATCAGACTCTGGCCGCAGCGAAGGAGCAATCCCGCTCCATCCTACTGGATTTCAGCGCGGCTCCGGCTTGAGGAGCCTGTGCTCGGCTGGATGCCGAGTCGTATGAAGATCAGAAGACTGCGGAGTTCATCCACGAAAACTTCCTTCCGCTGAAAGCTCACATTAAGGAACACCCGGCATGGTTTCACCGCTTTGATGCGGTCTGGACGCCGACGGTGCTCCTGCTCGATGGCGAGGGCAAGGAGCGTGCGCGACTGGAAGGCTATCTTCCCAACACTGATTTCAACGCTGCTCTAAGGAATGGTCTTGGTCGCATCGCCTTTGTTCACAAGAAATACTCCGATGCGGAACGATGGTACGGCGATGTGGTCGCTCGTTATGGGAATTCGCATTTTGCACCGGAGGCGATGTACTGGCGGGCTGTGGCGCGCTACAAGGCCACGAACGATCACGCCGTACTGGGCAAAGTCGCCGAGGAACTTCGAAACACTTATCCGTCCAGCCTGTGGACGAAGCAAGTCCATTCCGTGGTTGCATTAATACGAATATGTCGACTGGCAAAGATCGATTCGCAGCCACTCCCCGTTTGACGGGCTAACCGGAAGTTAGGTTCTAACGCTCTAACGCGGACCCCGACGATGTTGTCCAGAAGTCGGCTTCGAGGAGATCATGAATTGATCTCCCACAAGCCCGTTTCCGAGTGGCCGACCGGGAGCCATCGCGGCCTGTCGGGACGACCACTGGGGCTCTATCTTATGGACGGCACGTAACCGTACGTCGGGTCCCACCACCGAAAGGAGACCATTGAATCCAATCTGGCAGTTGATTGAGCCAGCGCCGGTGCGGTAGGGTTTGTGGGTGGAGCCGCGTTTTGGACATCTATCTAGTCGACGGCACATACGAGTTGTTCCGGCACTACTATGCGTTGCCTTCTGCAAGAGATGCCGACGGACGGGAGGTGGCCGCGGTCCGAGGCGTCCTCGCTTCACTGCTGGGCATGATCAAAGAAGGGGCGACGCACATCGCGGTTGCGACGGATCACGTGATCGAATCTTTTCGCAACGAGCTGTGGCCTGGTTACAAAACCGCACAGGGCGTCGAGCCAGAACTGCTCGCGCAATTTCCACTGCTCGAAGAAACGCTCACGGCGGCTGGGATTGTCGTTTGGCCGATGGTCGAATTCGAGGCAGACGACGCGCTAGCTGCCGCAGCGGCATGCGGCCGCTCGAGATGCGCGTGTCGAACGTGTGATCATCTGCACCCCGGACAAGGACCTCGCCCAATGTGTAAGCGGCACTCGCATCGTCCAACTGAATCGCCGGACTCGAGTAATCTTGGACCAGGCTGGGGTGATCCAGAAGTTCGGCGTCTTGCCGGAGTCGATCCCCGACTATCTGGCGCTCGTCGGCGATGCAGCAGACGGCTATCCCGGCCTCGACGGATGGGGCGCGAAGTCGTCGGCCGCGGTCCTTGCCAAGTTTGTCCATCTCGAATCCATCCCAGCGGACTGTCGGGAATGGCGGGTGAACGCCGCCAATGCCAGCGCCCTCGCCGCCACTCTTTCCCGCGAGCGGGACCGTGCCTTGCTTATTCCGGATGCTCGCCACCCTTCGAAGCGACATCGCTCTCTTCGACGACGTGGACGAGTTGCGCTGGAACGGCCCTACAGCCGCCTTCGACGAACTCGCAGCTCGGTTGGATGCAGGGCGTATCGAAACACGGCAGCCCGCGTCACGTCGTTCCCAGAGTGCGCCGGTTGTCGGCGGTGCGCTAGTTCGCGATGTCCCGCGACGCCCCACCGAACCTCAAAGGGGTCGGAGGAGACCGCAACCATGACTTCCCAATCCATCCGCAGGCACGCGAGCACGGGGCCATCTATTGACCAGCCAACTGTCCCCGAGCCTGCTTTCGCCGAGCGTGCCCGCACTCTGGTTTACTTGGGCCGTGTAGGTAGCCTTTCGACGCTTTCGCGCAAGCAACCGGGATTCCCCTTCGGATCAGTGATGCCGTACGGGCTGGACGATCACGGGCGTCCGATTTTCCTTATCAGCACCATGGCCATGCATACGCAGAACCTACACGCCGACCCTCGCGCCAGCTTGCTCGTGACCCAGGCGAACACCGACGGTGATCCGCTCGGAGCATCCAGAGTCACGCTGGTAGGAAATGTTGTTCTGCTGCCGGAGTCGGAGGTGGCGGAGGCTCGCACGCTGTACTTATTGCGTCACGCCAATAGCAAGTATTGGGTGGATTTCGAAGACTTTTCCTTTTACCGCATGAACATAGTCGACATCTATTACGTGGGCGGCTTCGGAGTGATGGGCTGGGTATCTGCTTCTGAATATGAGCACAGTTCGCCCGACCCTCTTGCGGATTCGACGGCCCAAATCATCCAGCATATGAACACCGATCACAAGGATGCGCTCATCCTGCTCGCCAGAAAATTTGCTCACATCGAATCGAAGGAAGCAGCCATGATCGCAGTCGATCGCCTCGGGTTTCATGTCCGCTTAAAAACCCAGGATGGCATGCGAGGTGCCCGCATCGGATTTCTGCGAGAGGTAAGCAATCCAGAAGAAACCCGAAAGGTCCTGGTCGAAATGGTGGAACAGGCCCGCTCTCATATCAATTGACTCCTGGAGTCTTATGGCTTGCGAGGACTTCGAGAGCCAGGAGCGCAGCGCCGCAGCGAGATTATTTTTGACGCGTGTTCAGCTTGTCGAGTGCGCGCTTCAACTCTTCAAGCTTCTGTCCAGCTTCGCCGAGCTTGCCTTCCGCCGTCAGGCGCTGGTAGTCGGCAAGGTCTTTGGCGGCTTCCGCGATGAGCGCGTTGAGATCCGCTGCGGGCTGGGATGACGGCGGCGGTTGCCGGTGCGCTCGCGCCGGCTCCGTGGAGACCGCCGCGGCGCTCGTCGACGAGGCCGCTCCGCCAAAAAGAGCCGCCATCGCCGACTCGAAAGTTTGGCCCGTACGCCAGCCGATCTTGCAGCGCAAGCACGACCAGACGCAGCTCCGGCATCGGACTCCGCTCGGCCTGCAAGTAAATCGGCTCCGCATACAACAGCGCGCGCCCGGACGGAATCACCAGCAGGGCCCCGCGCCGCACGTGCGAGCCTTGCTGATTCCACAGCGTCAATTGTCCCGAGAGCTGCGCGTTCTGATCGATTCGCGCCTCGATTTGCAGCGGCCCGTCGACCAGCTTGGTTTTGGGAAAGTTGTAGACCACCGACGTGCCGTATTGTGCGCCGTCGCTGCGCCCGGCAATCCAGCCAATCAGATTATTGCGGTTGGCCGGCGTGAACGGCAGAATCTCCGCGAACTCCACGCCCGTTTCGCCCAGCAGTTTCATCAGCACAAAGTTCGGCTGCATCGTCTGCGTGGTTTGCTCGCCGCCCTCGCTGATGCCGACTTCGGTGGCAACCGTCCACAGATCCTCACGGTTGTAGAACGCTTCCGGATCCGTCATGTGATACAGACCGTACACTTCCGCTTGCAGTTTGAGCAACAACTCGGGATAGCGCACGTGTTTGCGCAGCCCCGGCGGCATCGTGGACGCATCCTTGAACAAATCTCGGAAAGATGCGGCGGTAGGCTGCGATGATCGGATCTTCCGCTATCAAACACGTAAAACGTTGTTGTACCATCGTAGGCGTCGATGACCACCTTTACGCTGTTCCGCATGTAGTTAATGAGATTGCGGTCGAGACGGTAATGGGTCGAGTACGGATAGGTGTCGGAGAGCCGTGAACGCATCCATGATCCACGACAGCCGGCCATCATCGCCGAGCACGATGTACGGATCCGGATCGTAGGTAAGGAACGGCGCCAATGTCGATACGCGGTCGCGCAAGTTGCGCCGCATCAGCAGCCGGCTATCCTTGTTCACGTCATCGCTGAACGGTAGCTTCGCGAGGTCGTCGCGGTCGAACGCGATAATGATGCGGCGCAGAAAACCGCCGAGGACGATGCCGCCGTTGCCCTCGTAGGAGTGTTAGGTTGTTGGTCTGCGCCTTGCGGGTAGTTGAATTCCTTCTGCCGTGTCTTCACGTACACGTCGGTATTGGTCAACTCGCCGAAATAGATCTCTGGGCGCGTCACGGTCAGACCACGCACCGTGCTCTGGACCGGCATGTTGCTCAGCATCAGTGTGGGCAGCCCTTCCGGCGTGAACCCATTTACTGGATTCATCGTGATGCCGTAGCCGTGGGTGTAGATCAGCTTCTCGTTAATCCAGTTGCGGCTGCTCTCCGGGAGCTTATCGACGTTCAGTTCGCGCGCGGCGAGCATCACCTCGCGAGTCGTGCCGTCGATTTCATAGCGATCAATGTCGATGTCGGGGAAGTCGTAGTAGGTGCGGATTTCCTGAATCTGACGCAGCGTGTCCTGGAGTGCGCGCCAGTCCCACAGCCGGATGTTTTGCAGCGTAGCCTGATTGTTCTCCGGGTCGGCCGCTTCGACGGTCGTCTCCGCGGGAAACTCGCGCTGCATGACCCGGTTCAATCCGTAGGCCTGCCGCGTCAAGTCTGTGTTGTAGACAATGTAGGGCTTCTCGCGAACCAGTTCGTTCGGTTTGACGATAAAGCTGCTGACGTACCAGGCAACTACTTGCAGGGCGACGTAACAGACCGCGGCCGGAAGGATAGCCGCGACCAGCCAGCGCCCGCGTTGCATCGACACGGCGTTGACGGCTGCGATCACCGCGCCGAGAACGAGCGCCGCGCAGACGACGAGCATCCCGGTGAGCGTGACGTGGGCGTCCGTGTAGGTCACACCCCCGAAAATCGTATGATCATCGAACAATCGCTCGAACCGGCCGATATACAGCAAGCGCATCGCGATGATCAACAACAGGAACGCAAACGTGATGGAGAGCCCGCGCCAAGGCAGGGTGACGTAGCCGGCTGCGACGTCCGGCGAGCACATCGGTTCCGCCCGTGATGAGGATGAAGAAAACGGCGAGTACACAGGTAATCACGGCGAGCGTAAGCAGCCAGCCGGCGATGAGCTGCCACGCGGGCAGGGTGAACAGAAAGAAGTTCAGCGGCTTGCCAAAAATCGGGTCCACGACGCCACCAGTAGTGCGGGGTGCATACCAAAAGAGCGCAAGCGTCGGCCACTCCACCATCATGCCGGCGCCGGTTGCAGCGGCAATGGCGAGGGAAACGCCAGAGCGCGATGAGGCGCAGGACAGACTCAACCGGCAGCTTCACCGGCTGTCCGCCGATGAAAATCGTGTGACCGTCTCGGCAAATCGGGGAGATGCGCCCGCTTCAGGGCCAGGAACGATCCGTACAGAATGAGAAATGTGGCCGCTGCAAAAGCCGTGAAGATTCCCCACTGCAGGCTCAGTGTTTTCCAGAACACATCCCCGTAGCCGAGCGACCCGAACCAGAGCACGTCCACGTAATACGACAACGCGGTCCGACCGCCGAAGAGAATGGCGGCAAGGACGGCGAGCATGATAAGGAAGCGGCGGCGACGGCGACGCCGCGCCGGACGCGTCCGCGGCCAATCAATGGACTCAGGCATTGCTCCACCCCGTTTTCATTAACTCGATTGTGCTATCCGCATAATACTCCCTTCCTTTTCTGCAGGTTGCCTCATGGCTCGACCCTCACTGCGCTGTTGTACAGCGTGAGCATTGTCATTCTCGAAGGAGTCGGTCTGCCTCCAAGTGGCCTCCTTAGCCGTTGACGAGCGGTTCTTAATGCCGCACATCCCCAGTTTGTTCATCCGTGCTCGGCACAGCGATTCGCGATCAAGCCGTGCGCGCCGGTGAGTCGAGATCCGTCTGGTGAGACCCGCATTGCACCCGAGGAACGGGCTAACCGGAAGTTATGCCCCGGAACAAACTTTCAACGACGCGAGCCAGAAGTCGGCTTCGGGGACATCGCTATTGATGTCCTCCAAGAGCGTTTCTGGGGAATCTGGCGCGGTATCTGCCCAAGACACGACATTGGGTCCATGTGCTTTGGCGAGAGCGAAGACGTTCATTGCGAGTGAAACAGCGATCTCTCCGGTATCAGAAGTTCGTTGGGGTGCGCCTCCGCCGGGACTCTTCGCTACGGCAGCCGATGACCCATCTACCCGGCGGCCCTTCAAAAATCACCGGTGGCGCCTCCGCCTCCCGAAGCTCCCCCACCGAAGCGAAAGTCTGGACCGCTTGTTTGCGGGGCCGGCTTGATGGACTGGGGCGTTAGCAGGCCGAATACGGCGGACCCCGGGTTCATCCAGCGTTTGTCCTTTCCCGATAAGCGCTCGGCGGTAAAGCCATGGCGAATTCCGCCCGGGCCACGGCCAAGCCAGCGGCGGATGAAGACTGCGACAGCGGTTAACAATATGCCCAGAAGCATCGGGTCCCAGGTATGTCGCTGCCAGCCAAGATAGGGCTTATTGGTGACGAAGGTCAGGATGGCGACGATCGCGCCCACCGCGATGACGAAGCGGTCCTTCTGGCGAATGCCGCGCGCAAGGACGATTGGCGGCAGGCACCAGGTCAGCACCCACGTTCCCCAGTAGAACGGCCTTGCGAATTCGGAGGCGTCCCGAGTACCGCCCCACCAGTGTGCGCGCAGGCTTAACGACCAAAGCTGGAGATTGATGGCCAAGTAGATGCCCAGCCAGAGGAACGCTTCGACGAGCGAATAAGCATCGTCGAGGTAATCGAAGCGGTGGCGGGAGCGTACCGCGGGTACACATATCAGTCCGGTTGCATAGAACGCGGCGACGATCAAATGCTGCGCCGAGTGGGACAAGGTCCAGTAGCCTGGCAAGAAGAGGACGAAGATCATCGCGGCGGGAAATGCATACCAAAGGCCGAAGCGGCGCCATATCCAGAGCGAAAAGACGGCACCGGCGGCGGGAACCAAAGACTCCAGCTTCGGCGAATAAGGGCTGTCGCTGAAAAAGGCGAACTGTATTCCCGCGCAGAGAAAACCAACCGAGGAGGCGGCGAGCGCCTCTTCAATCCCATAGCGATAGAGACCGGCTTGGAAAACGGCGAATTCGGCGGCAGCGTAGCAGACTACAGCAAAGATCAGCAAGAAAATGCCGATAGTTTGCTCTGATGGCCCCGAGCCGACGAAGAAGAGCGCGACGGCGGCGCCCACGCCGATCAGGGTGAAGAGGAACAAGACCAGCCGTAGAAAAATGTTGGTGGTGCGGAGATCAGAAACCGTTTCCTGTTCCAAACGCTGATACTGCTCCTTGGTCAGAAAGCCCTCGCCGGCCCAGTCCGTCAGGAGTTGGCGGGCGCGCAGAGTCTCTTCGCTGGATGCGCTGTAGAGTCTCACGCGGGCCTCCCCCAGCGGCGCGCGATCTGGACCAGCACCACAAGCATCGTAATCGCGGTAATGACGAAATAACTCAGGACAAAGGTTTCGTCAGTGACGCCGCGGATGAGCATCCAGCTGACGCCCACGTAGCCGTAGACGGCGGCATAAGCAACGAAGGCAAACTGCCGGCGCGCCAGACCCCAGGCAAGGGACGCGGCACAGGCGATCAGTAGAGCGAGAAACCATAGGCCGTAGCCCTGCCGCTCGAACACGCCGGAGAGCACTGCCCAAAAAAGAACGTTGGCCACGATGTTCAGATAAGTGCCGAAGAAATGCGGCTTCAGACCGCGGCGCTGAAGAAGCGCCCCGCCGACGCCGACCAGCAGGCAGTAGAGAAGGGCATATTGGCGATACTCCGCATCCTGATGGGACGGCCAGTGCGAGATTGTGAGCCCGAACCATCCGGCGAGTGAGGACAAAGCCAGTGACAGTACGAAGCGATTGTCAAAACGGTAAGCGAGGAAGAAGAAGAGGCCGGCGCTCGCCAGCAGATAAAGGTCCCATTGTCCGGAAAGCACGTGGAAACGGTTCTCCAGGTAAGCGAGTTCTACGCACCAGACGAGGCTGCCGAGGTAAAGCACGTAGTCGAAAATCGGACTCGGTGCAGGCGTTTCCGCGGGCGACCAGGCGGGCGTGCGCGAAAAGCAGTACCAAGAACAGGCGGCGAGAATGCTGGAGAGCACAGTCAGGACGACGATGTCACCGAGTTGCTGCGACCAGGTGCTGACAGTCCAGCCGAGTCCGGCAACGAACGCCACCACACCAGCGTAGAGAACAACGTTCAGCTCGAGAAAAATAGAGAAGGGTTCTCCGCGGGAGAGGCCTGCCAAATGCGCGTGTTGCTCCGCCGATATCGCGCCCTGCTCCTTCCAGCGCTCTAAGCGGGCGAGGATGGTCATGAAGTCTTCATTCTCCGGACCCTGAACAGCCGGTTTATGCTCGGCATTCGATTCTAGCGCCAACTGCTCGACCGATGAGTCTCCTCATCGTACATTCCAATAGGCTCGCCGCGCTAAGAAAACGCCGGTAGATGTGCCAAGATTGAGGCGTCCATAAGTCGGCTTGGGGGAGATGATCCAAACGATTTCCTCGAAGCCCGTTTCTGGACCGCGAACCGAGGGCTAAAGCAGGGAGAATGATTCATCGTTCAGGGCACGCGACTTCGACTGTCTGGCCTGGCAAAACTTGGGACTTTTGTTTTGCGGGGCAGTTCAGGTTCCCAGGCCCCCCTGTCACCGACACTGCGTATTCTCCAGGAGATACAACAAGGGTGACATTTGTCAGCTCCGGCCTCAGATTACCGTTGATCGTTATATTCGCCCCTGGCGGCACTGACGTGATGTGCAGCCTCCCAAGCGGCGGAGCTATCTGAGACGATACGACAGGTGGTGGGAGCCGCCAGGAGAGCAAGAGGAAGATGTCAAGAGTGAGTGACTTCGTGCGGGTTTTCACGGCTGTCCTCCTTGGTCAGATTGTGATAAACAAAGTCAGCGAGGAAAACGACACCTGCCAAAAACGTGTAAAAGTGGGCTTGTTGAGCCCAGTGAGGGCTAGACGAGGTGAGATCAAAAAGTCCGTCCCGCAACATCGATAGAATAAACAAGTAGGCTACATAGCCAAAGAAGATCGAGACAGCCACACAGATAACGCCTAAGAGCACTGCCAACCGGTGCCGCTGCCAGGTGCCTGGCTTTTCCTGACCAAACAGCAAAAAACTTAAGGCACCCAATATCGCAGTCCCGAACGTAGTCAGCAGACGGTTTACTTCTAGGTAAGCATCAAGCTGCGCTTTCTGAACATCGTCTAACTGAGTCAGCGCCGTCCCAACGATTCCGCCTTGCGACTGCTCATGAAGTCGACGTTGGCTAAGTGACGTCATGTAACCTTGGGACTGCCATACCGCGGTTGCCACAACGCCGACGACGATGTAGAAGCTAAAGTGGCCGAGTTGAGGTATTCCGATTCTTCCAGACATCGTCACTTCTCCGATTTTCAGCTAATGTTCGCGAATGCCAGGATAAACCGGTCCGAGACTCTTTCAAACAGCGTCCCATTCGTTTCCTAACCGGGCCGCCAAGAGCGCTAGGCTCGTGAGTTGTGAGGCTTCCATCATGCCTGCAATGGCGAGCGTGTGCTCTGGCTCCTCCACTAGAACCCTGTTTGTCCTTGCCGACGATGTTAGGGCGGCGGTGCGGTGCCCGTTGCCAAAGCGACAGCAGCTTGAGCCACCTTTCGTGCAAGGACCAGCCCGGTGAGCGTGGGATTCACTGAACCGACAGTCACGAACAGGGACTGGTCTGCGCAAAAGGCATTGCCAACGTTGTGAAATCTTCCATTGGTATCGGTTACTGAGGTCTGGGCATTCGTTCCCATCCAGAGTGTGCCCGCCTCATGGTAGGTGGTTCCCAGTCCGTCGCGCCCCTGACTTGTGACCTGGAGATTGGCGGGATTATTTCCGGCGAGCTGATTAGCCAGTGCGAGAATGGCCGCGTCCATGGCATTGGCAACTGCGTCTTCGGAAGACGTAGTTGTCAGTTGCACATATGCTCGTGGGACGCCGAATTCATCGCTCTCATACGGGCTTAGGTTGATCCATCGTCCCGTCTGATAGGGCACACTCGTAGTCTGGTCACCGATCAGTTGCGACACTCCGCGAAATCCTATCGAAATCCAACCCTCTTGCTGATTCGCAAGTGTCAGATCGAGTTGGTCGATGTCCGGGATCATCGTATAGAGCAAAGCGTCGGAGTTTCCCGTTGGGTCTGCGGAGGCTGTTACCTGAACATGAAACTTTCCTTGCGGCGTCGAGCCACGAACCAGGAGCGCTCCAGTCTGTACTTCGGCAGGGAGCGTGTTGCCTGGATCCAACGCCGCACGATTGATGCGTACGAAGATGTTCGAGCGCCAGTGAGCCATCAGATTCCGTCCCATCAACTCGCCTGCAGGATTGCCGGGGCTGGTAGGGAAAGACGCTAGGGCTAGACGAGTCGATTCAATCGTGCCGAGAGCGAGGATGACGGCGCAGTTAGGTTTAACAGGTATCGACTTGCTGACGCCGTTTACGCTGGCTTGGATCTGGGTAACCAAACCGTTAGTTGTGATCAACCGCGTCACATGCGCGTTTGGTACGACAAATAGTCGGCGCTGCGAATCCGGTTGATTCGATGCATCCCGAGCAGCATCGATGAGCAAAGTGACGCTGCTGTACTTGTCAAAACCGAAGAGACCGGAGGCTGGAGACTGCCCCTGAACCGCCAGTGGCGGGTCTTCAACGGAATCGAGACTAGGAATAGTGTTGGCCTGAATGATCGCTAAAACACGCTGCTTCAACAGATTGAATAGGGGGCCCTGAATAAACTCGGTGTCGTCTGAGACGCCAGTCTGTTGCTCCATCAACGGATAGTTTTGAGTGACGTACTGCGCCACGGTTGGCGGCCATGCGGCAAGATCGCTCGCCAGTAGTCTTGGGCACCACCCTCCCCAGTACAGTGACTTGCCACCGACGCAATAGGCCTGTCCGATGAATGGAACGTTCGCACGCCACGCCATTCCCCAAACTAAGTCTCTCGGAACTCCGGTGTCATTCGCCGGATACAGCGGGTCTGGCGGATAGAGGCCGATATCGGGCATGTTCTGAAGGTGCGTTGGCACTAGGAACGGACCAGCTTCAAGTACCAAAACTTTTAGGTTATTGGCTGCTCCCCAGCGGTAAATCCTTTCTGCCGAATAGGCGCCGAACATACCGGCGCCGATAACAATCGCGTCGAAGTCGCGCGAGCCGCCGACAGTCGCCTCGTCCCACGTGTTACAGACAAATCTTCCGAGGACATCAACCCCTAGAGTTGTGTGTTGCACATCGGGAGGTGGAACAATCGGCTGACCAGAGTCAGTTAGTCGGTTTAGCGGCATTTTGAAGACTACCTTTCCGGATTATCTGGAAATGATACCAGCCAATTCTTGCCGAGCATATTACGATTCGAATTCTCGCTGGGGCGAAATTCGAGACGTACAGATTAGACGGGCGATTCACGGGTGGGACACCAATCGTAGCGGGCGGCACGGGCCAGCACCGCCCTTGGTTAGAACGACGAGAGTCGAGTCTCCAGGCACTCTCCCAATTTCGGCGTTGCTTTAAATTGCGGGATTAGGATACAGTTCCTCAAAATGTGGATGTGAAGGGCTCGGGGAGATGACCTACACCGCAGGGCCGCTGCCATTCGGGTCCGTAAGGTTAACCGAGCATGGCGCGATCACCTTCTTGTTCGGAAAACGTAACAAAGATCCGATTGTTGTGCGGGGAGCTCGGAACACATGTATAAAGGCAGATCACCGCTGGGGAAGCGCACGAGAAGTGTGTCCGAGCATTGCGGTCTGGGGCGGTAGCCGGAAGACGTCAGCCACAAGTGGCAAAGGTCGACTGCCAAAGCCTCGATACGCTTGACGCGTTCTGATCACTATTGGATAACAGCCGTTTTGCGAGCTGTACTGCGGTTCGGCTGCAAGGGGTATCGACAGCCCGCAACCCCTTTGGAAAGACTGGCTCTGAGGTCGCACCGTTGACCGCTGCCACCATCTACCATCCGCGGATGATTTCCGTTGCTGTGAGCCCCTACTGCGAACTGGCGAGGTGGGTACTCGACAGGCAGGGGATTCCTTACGTCGAAGAGTGCCACACTCCGGTGTTCAGCGTATGGCAACGCGGAGGTATGGCGGAGGCGTTGTCGTGCCGTGCTCGATACGGGCGAAACCGCCCTGCGTCGACGCGCGAAACTGTCAGTCGACTATTACGAAGCACGGACACCGCAGAATCTCAAGCTGTATCCCGCGATTCCGCAACACACGCGGAAGCTCGCCAACTGTTCAATTTTCTCTTCGATACTTTCGGACTAGCGGTGCGCGCTGGGCCTACGCCTACCTGCTGCCTCTGCGCACCCGCACGATCCCCCCGTGGGTCAACCGCGCGTCCGTGGTGGGAACGCCTCGCAGTGTCCGGCCTTCTATTCATTTCTGTCCGCGGCCTGCGGCACGCTCTGATCTTCAATCTGGCACGATGCGGAACAACGGCCGTCATCGAATCCGCGCTCGCGCAGATCGATGCGCGGCTCGCCGATGGACGCCGATTCCTGATGGGAGACACGCTCGACCGCTCCGGACCTTGCTTTCGCAGCACTCTCCGCACCCATCATCCTCCCGCCACAATATGGCGGACCGATGCTGTCACTCGATCAGTTGCCCACGGCCATGCGCTCTGCCATCGAGCGCTGGCGCGCCCGCCCCGCGGGTCAGTTCGTTCTGCGGCTCTATGAGAAAACCGACCGTCCCGCGCGCCTGATCTGGTTGCGGTGGGCAAGCATGGGTCGGGCCGTACGCTGAAAGACAAGCTGCTCAATTTCGCGATCCGCCCCGGATTTTGCGTCCTGTATTCAGCTTTTGCGAAGCTTTTCGCCGATTCTGCTTGTCGGCAAACTGCCATCGTGACCCGGAATGCCGATGTGATTGAGGTCTTGAAGCGCGATACCGACTTCACCATCCGCCAGATCAACGCGCAAAAAATAGATCAAATCGGCGGCCCTTTCATTCTCGGCATGGACGCATCGCCTCAGTACGACCGGGAGAACGCAACCCTGCATGAGGCTGTCCGCCGCGACGATCTCGACGCTTTCGGCAGTTTGTTGCGCATTCAGCCGGCGAACTCGTCGCGGCTGCGCGTGCCCGGCGGCGCATTGACGTTGTGAATGGTTTCGCTCGTGTCGTGGCGACACGGCTGGTGGCCTCGTATTTCGGGATGCCGGGACCCAACGATCCGACGATGATGTGCTGGATGCGCGACATCTTCCACTACATCTTCGCCGATCTCACCAATGGCCAGGACGTCCATCCACGACGCTCTGAATTCGAGCGCCGAATTGCACGCGCATATGGACGTCCAGATCGCGCTCCGCAAGTCTCAGTCGCTCGGATGGGAACGACGATGTGCTGGGCCGGCTGCTGGCCCTGCGCGATGCTGAGCACCCCTGGCTGGACGATCTGGCGGTTCGACGGAATCTGGCGGGCGTCATTGTGGGCGCAGTCGATACCACTTCGAAGTTTGTCGCCCTTGCCATCGACGAACTTCTGCGCCGGCCGGAGATGCTTGCGGGAGCGCGCGAGCGGGCCCTGAACGAGCGACATCGAAGACGTCCGCCGCTACGCGTGGGAAGCCGTGCGCTTCAATCCCCACCATCCGCTCCAGGTACGCCATTGCTCGAGTGCTACACAGGTTGCGCAGGGACAGACACGTGCGCAAGAACGATTCCAGCGGATACGCCTGTTTACATCGCGACTCTTTCTGCCATGTTTGATCGGCGACGTATTCACGAACCCCGGCGAATTCAATCCCCAGGCCGTACGACCGAATATCTGCATTTCGGTTATGGCATGCATACCTGTTTCGGCAAGGCGATCAACGGCATACAAATACCGGAACTGCTGGCGACGTTATTGCGCCTGCCGAACCTGCGGCGCGCGCCTGGAAGTGCGGGCCGGATCCTTTATGACGGCCCGTTCCCGAACCGTTTGGTCCTGGAATTCGACGCCTGAGAAATGAGGACGCGACTATGAGCCATACCGTTCTGACATTCATCAGTAAGGTGAAACCTGACCGAGTCCGCCCGTTTGGAGCAAACTGCTCGAAGAGATCAACCAAGATCCTGAGAAGCAATGCATACGTCCCCTTCCGTTCTTTGGGTCTTCTGCACTTTGCCAGCTTCACGCTTCACCAGTCGCCGAAAACTCCCGAGTACGGGCCCTATCTGGTCTTCGAGAATAACTTCGACGGCGAACTCGACGACTATCTCGAGGACTTGTACGCGCACGCTTCTTCAGGACTCCACCAGATCTATAGTGCGTGCCTGGACTACGCGGTCAAGAGTGCTTCTGACCGTCAGGGAATCATCGACTACTTGAGTGCCCATGTAGTTGCTTCCCAACGCCTATCACGTCGGAAACACCGGCCGCAATGTCGCGCGGATTCTGCAAGAGCAGGTCTTGCGCGACGCGCTCGAGGCCCACGCGTGATACGCTGGTCGAACGCGGTCAGCCGGCATCGCCGGATAGCGACTCGCTCGCCAACTTCCAGCAGTTTGTTCGCGGCGATCAGAAATGGTCGTGGATTCCTGGCGTCGGGCCTCGGCAAACCTTCGCAGAGCAATTCGTCGAACTGGTCCAAGTTGATTCTGTTGCTGGGCTCGCAGTGATCCTGTCGCCCATCTGGGTCGCTACCTGTGTCATCGGCCATGCTGGTGCTGCGCTACAAGGAGAGCACGGATTCCAGTACAAAATGATCTGGCCGATTCCGCAAACGTTGCGGCAATTGCTGGAGAACGAAAATCAAACGAAGATCGTGCAAAATCACATGGCCAGCATCACCATCGTCAAGCCAGGCTGGCTGCGCCGCACGGCCCTTTGGTCGGTGCTCTGGGCCGTGAACCTGCTGGCGCGGGCCCGCGCCACTCATGGCGAACTTAGCGGAATCCCCAGTATTCACTTCGCGCACTGGTCGATGATCGATAACGGACGCCGGCTGCTGTTCCTCAGTAACTTTGACGGGAGTTGGGAGAACTATCTCGACGACTTCATCGACAAGGCCGCGCGTCGGCCTGACTGGGGTCTGGAGCAATACCATCAACTTTCCCCGCACTTATTTTCTCGTCTTCGGCGGCGCCAACGACGGCCCCCGGTTTAAGGCCGTCGCCCGCGACGGTCAAACCGTTACTAACTCCTGGTACAGCGCCTACCGAGATCTGACTGTGCAGGGCATCGACAACAACAGCAGCCATCCGCGAAGACTTGCTTAAGCCGCGGACGCGACCGGTGCAATTGCATTGCTGAACGCCTGTAAGAGCGAAGAACGAGGAGTGTTCCATGGCGGAACTCGAACGGAAAGATATTCAAGGCATTGTCGTGAGCTCTTACAAACACCTGCCGTGCGCGGCGTTTCTGCTGCTGCGTGTGACTAACGCGCAGAAAGCGCGGTCCTGGCTGGCGCAGCAGTCATCGAGGTCATGGCCTCCGAGAACGAAGACACGCTCCCTGTCGATCAATATGGCATTCACCTTCAGCGGGCTGAAGAACCTCGGCTTAGGCCAAGACGTGCTCGACGCTTTTTCGCTTCCTTTTCAGGAAGGCATGGCGGCCCTGCCGCGCCCGGCTGCTCGGCGATAACGAAGAAAACGCCCCCGTCGGGCTGGGACTGGGGCAGCGTCCAACAATCCAGTGGACGTCCTGTTGCTGATTTACGCAAAAGACGAAGCGACGCTGAATTCAGCACTAGAACGCGAGCAGAATGCGTTTGCCGCCGGCGGAGTCGAACAGGTGAAAGCTCTGTCAGGCCCGGACGGCAGCCCAACAGTCACGAGCACTTCGGCTTTGCCGATGGGATCGGACAGCCGGTCATGGAAGGCACTGGAAACAAGCAGCGCCAACTCGAGCGAACGCATCACGCCACCGAACTTCCAGTAGGCGAATTTCTTTTAGGGCCATCCCAATGTCTACAAAGTCATCGCCCCCAGCCCCGCAGTCCAGGCTAGCGGACGATCCCGAGCAACTCCTTCCGGTCATTTCCGCTGATGCCGCCGGACTGAACGCGGAAGCCGGGATGCATGACCTCGGCCGCAATGGGAGCTATCTGGTGTTCCGCCAGTTGTCCCAGCGCGTCGCCCAATTCTGGCAATTCCTCGACAAAGCCACCTGCGCGGTCGACGGCGTCAGCGATCCCGAGGCTCGCGACCGTCTGGGCGCGAAGTTCGTGGGCCGTTACAAGAGTGGCGCGCCCCTGGTGCTCTCTCCCCTACCACGATAATCCCGAGCTTCAAAACGAGAACAATTTCACCTACTACCCCAAAGACCCTAACGGCCTCGCATGCCCAATCGGATCGCACATCCGCCGCTGCAATCCTCGGGATTCCCTCGGCCCCGATCCCGCGACCGCTCTGAACTCGGCGAACCGCCACCGCCTGCTCCGTCGCGGCCGGTCCTATGGCCCTCCGCAGGAAGACCCTCTGGTCGACGACGGCGCCGAACGCGGGCTGCACTTCATCTGCCTCAACAGCGACATTGAACGGCAATTCGAATTTGTGCAGCAGACCTGGGTCAACAACCCCGTATTTGACGGTCTGGACGGCGAGGTAGATCCGCTGGTGGGCGATCTGTTGAGAGGCGATTCCATTTTCACAGTGCAGGGTGAGCCCCTGCGCCGGCGCGTGGAGGGGCTCAGCCGTTTCGTGGTCACGAAAGGTGGCGCTTATTTCTTTCTGCCCGGCGTACGGGCCCTGAAATATCTCGCTAGTTTGCGAGCCTGAGGAAAGCAACTTCGGTGCCGAGAAAGATTCGAGGTGGACGACTATGGAATCCAGCACAGCCCACAAACCGGCTCTGATCACATTTCCTCCGAGCCTTGACAGCGAGCTGGCTCGCTTTCTGCTGGAGCATTACAGAATTGACTATGAAGAGCAGCCGCAGGCCTTCATTTTCTGCTTCTTCGTCACGCTTTGGCACGGCGGCACGGTGATTTTCCCTTTGCTCTACAACAAATCCTTGAAACTGGTGGGCCCGCAGGCTATTGCCGATTACTTCGATCAGCGCTGCGCCCCGGAACTCTGTCTGTGGCCGCAGGCCGCAGACGAAAAGCAGCAGGTAACGAGTGACTGGACCCTCTTCAACCAGACCCTGGCCTTCGCCACCGCAGTCTTCGCCTACTATTACCTGCTGCCCTACCGTCAGTTGATGATTCTCCCACTGAGCCGGGGCACTCCGACTTTCGAGCAGAAATCAGTGCAGCGCGCCTATCCGCTCTTTGCGGGAGCGCTGCAGGATTCTCTTGCGCCTGACGGCTCAGAGGGCGCAGCAAAGCCTGGACCAGACCCGCATCAGTATTTAGCCAGGTGGACACTCGGCTCGCCGATGGTCAGGAAGTTCCTCGTGGCAATCGGCTAACCCTGTCCGACATCGCTTTCGCTGTAGCCGCGGCGCCGGTCGTGCTACCTCCAACCTACGGAGGCCCGATCCCGTCATTGGACGAAATGCCTACCCGAATTCAGGCCGCGGTAAAGGAGATGCGCTCCTACGTTGCTGGACAATACGCTTTGAGAATATACAAGGGATTCCGCCCATCGGAGCAGTTAGAGTAAACAGGCGTGAGTGCTGAAAGAGTGATTCCCAAATATCTCAGCGCAAAACTAACGAGGCGAAACCGTTCTGGGCCAGAAGTCGGCTTCGGGGACATGGTGCAAGCTGACGCGAAACCCCTTCCTGGATCTCGTAGTTGATCTTCTGCCCCCTGAGGTCGTGGCTCGGATCAAACCGCGAGCGACCACTTCTCTGGGTAGATTAGGATGAGAAGTCTATCCCCGATCACGGATCGGGTTATGCTTTCGGTCATCGACGCACTGAAAGGTGCAATCAGCAATGTTGAGCTCGTCATCCGGTCGATTCTGCCAGTTCTTCAAGAGTCCACCGCTCGACTGGCTTCGTTCCAATCAACTTTATGATCAAGCTTCCAGAGTTTAGCGCTGTCAGGTTTCGCGTGATGCGGATCCTCCGCTCAAGCACCAAGTTGGGCCGTACCACGCTGTGGTTTGGCGGATTGGGCGTCCTTCTGCTCGTTCTACGCTGGATCACCGGTTCTGCCGCAGGATCGAAGCTGAGTGGCTGGACGACATTCGTTACCGTTGTTTTCTCATTCTGTGCATTCTTACTTACCTTCCGTTGGGCCCGGCCACATCTCATGTGGCGGCTACGCAATCGACTGAGCGTCACCTATATCTTCATCGGCGTCATCCCCATCTTGCTGCTATTGGTCATGGCTGGTGTCGGCAGCTATCTTTTTGCTGGGCAATTTGCCGCGTATATCGCGATCTCGAATTTGCAGTCGGAGTTGCAGCATCTGGAAGCGGCGAATGATGCCCTGGCAGCGCAATTGAGCACGCTGGAGCGCTCGGGCAATCTAGATGAACAGATCGCCGGGGAGCTCGCCACGGTTTCGGGAGAGAATTTCCCGCAACGGACCGTCACCGTGTGGCAAGGCGAAAAGGGTTTCGTACTCTGCACCGGAGGTGTGCTTCTTGACGCTCGCCCCGCTAAGGTGCCTGATGTTATCAAGGGAAATTTCACCGGTTTCGTTATTGATCAGGACACTTTGCATCTGCGCGTGGTGAAGCGCTACGATGCGGGCGGACTACCGCTCACCGTAATCTCTAATGTTCCGATCACTCCGGAGCTGCTTCAGACATCAAGTTCACGCTTGGGCTCGGTAACTTTGATTCCGCCCGACCGGGAAGGCAAGCTTGAACTCCCGCCTCCGGCAACAGCCGGTCCAACCGCGCGCAAGAGCGTGGATGCCGGGCACGTTCCGCCACCCTTCAACAAGTTCGACCGTACAATTCGCTTTTACACGCTCTTCAATGCAGTTGACTGGGAAACGGGGAAATCACAAACCGCTGCGATAGGTGTCGTCACCCGGCCGTCGATGCTTTACGCCACATTGTTCGCCACGCTGGACGACGAGGCGACGAAAATCTTGCGGTATGGACTGCTCGGCATCGCGATTTTCTTCGGACTGATTGAGTTGGTGGCGCTCTACATTGGGATACAGCTGTCCCCTAGCATGACCCTGTCTGTGGCGGAACTCTATAACGCCACGGAGCATGTAAATCGTGGCGATCTCACGCATCGCATCCAGGTCCATAGCCACGACCAGATGGCGGCGCTGGAAGGGTCGTTCAACTCCATGACTGAATCGCTGGCCAAGCTCGTTGCTGAGCAGAAGGAGAAGCAGCGACTAGAGAGCGAACTTGCCATCGCCCACGAAGTGCAGGACTTGCTCTTCCCCCACGAGTTCACCGGCCTTGCCTCATTGGAGGTCTATGGCGTCTGCCGCCCTGCGCGCTCGGTAAGCGGCGACTACTATGACTTCATTGCCCTTGGTACCGACAGGCTGGTGCTCGCGGTGGGCGATATTAGTGGAAAAGGAATTTCGGCGGCTCTGTTGATGGCCACTGTGCATGCGTTCGTTCGCGCGTATTCGCTGGAGCCGAATATGGTATTGGCGCCGGCGGCGTCGGGAGTTGGAGCGTTCTCCAGTGGTGATTCTCGCATGTACTACCGGGGAGACGGCATCACCCAATCGCAACTTGCTCCGGGCATGTTGATGACGACCTTGAACTATCAGCTTTTTCGCAGCACCCCGCCGGAGAAGTACGCGACCATGTTCCTGGGCTGCTATGACGCGACCGTCCGCGAGTTGAAGTATTGCAATGCTGGCCACTTGCCGCCAATCATGCTGAGGGGAAATGGCGGCGGCTCCCGCTTCGAAACCTCCGGCACCGTCGTCGGTCTTTTTGATGGGGTAACTTATGACGAATCCACGATTGCGATGCAACCGGACGATATCTTCGTCGCATTCAGCGACGGCGTCACCGAACCGGAGAACGAATCCGGCGAATTCGGCGAGGATCGCCTTCCATGAGAAGGCCGGTCGGTGTCAAGTGGGATCTTGCTTGTTTTTCTCCTTTCTTTCTTCATGGCGGAGCGGTGTGCCGGGCGGCCCGGAGCGGTCAAGGGCGCGTTCTTTGCGGCGCCAGCGAACCCTTGACGGCGAGGACCGCTCGGCGACCATTCCGCCGGGAAGAAAGAAAGCCCTCACTCTGGGACCCAGTCGGGGTTGACTCCAAGACCCGTCCGCCGCTACTGCCGCCACCCTTCCATCCGCACTCTCCGTGAGCGATTCTGCGCTCGGTGCCAGTTGGGTGTTCTCGTTTCAGCCGGTGCTGCCACCTGATTGGCGACCTCTCTTCCATCTCCAACATGGAAGTGGGCCAGGCGATTAACGCAGTCACCGAAACTCGGCGCGGGGATTTGAAGTTTCCCTTTCGCACACCTTCCCTCTGTCTGCACTACGCTGCCACTCTGTCTACACTACGCCGCTGCTGATACTGGTACCAGCTGATTGCTATTGTGCAATGGTTCGTACACTTCTCCACTGACCCACAGGTGATGCAGCAACACTGCTAGCTTTCGTGCGGTCGCAATCACCGCTCGTTTCTTCCCGTTCTTCCCGCCCCGCTCGGCCAGCTTCAGACCCCAGCGTCGCAGATCGCTGTCCGCCCCGAACGGCCCCAGTATGTGGTGCGCACCCTGCACCAGCAGCGTTCGCAGATAGGGATCGCCTTCCTTGCTGATGTGCATCTGCGGTTCGCTCTGCCCGGAGTTTCTGCGTCCGGGCTGCAGCCCAAGGTAGCAGCCCACGTCGCGACTCTTGCGGAAGCGATGCGCATCTTCCAGCGTCAGCAGGAAGGTCAGCGCGATCAGCGTACCGACTCCCTTCACCTGCTTCAGCAACGCCACTGGCGGATAGCGACTCTCCGCCAACTGCTCGATCTGCTGGTTGTACTCGCGGATGCGCTCACTCAACGATTCGATGGCGGCCAGCAACGGCTGCAGCGCGATCTGCAGCTCTGGGCTCAAGCCTTCGGCTTTCTCCGGGTTCATATTGCGCGCGTTGCACCCGCGCAACCGCTCCCCGTAACTCTTGGCCAGACCGCGCGCCGTGTTCACCAGCGCCGTCCGTGCGCGTACCAGTCCGGCTCGCGCCCGGATCACCGTCAAGTCCGCCTGCGCTCTCGCGCTGCGATGCTTCACCGGACACAACAGCTGCGGATCGATGCGCGCCAACCGAGCCAGCGTCCTGGCATCCAGCCGATCGTCCTTCTTGCGACTCTCCCCGATCAAGCGCACGTTGCGGGCATGCGCCACGATCACTTCGTGCCCCAACTCGCTTAGCAGTCGACTTACCCACGGCGAATGCATGCCCGTCTCCAGCGCAATCCGGCTGCGCGGCATGCCCCCGAACGCTTCCTTCATCGCTTTCGGAGTCGTGCTTACTCGTTGCTCCAACCGCACGCTCCCAGTCTCATCCAGCACGCAATACCAGCTCGAACGATCTCCCAGGTCCAAACCGATGGTCAGCTTCTGCTCTGCACAATTTCTGATCTGCTTCGCCTCTGCAGTGCTAATCTTCTTCATTGCCGGTCTCCTTTATCTTTTGCGCTTCGAGCGCGTCGATAACTTGGGAGCGTATCGCATCCCGCCGGAGACCGGCCTTCTCATCCCATCTGATTGAACTGATCCAGAAGCATCGCCACCAGCCACTTTCCCGCATTGGTGATGTTATCACCGGCTCCGTGGCGGACTGGATCGGCGACGCCGAACAACCCGATGACGTGACCATCGTTCTCGCCCGCGCCCGTTGAGCCCTGGTTGCAAATACATCCGTTCACTTCCAGGCGCGATTCCTCCCGAGTCATAGGTTACTCTGAAGTTACTGGCTAGGACAGAACTCCCGACGATGCGGGCCGGAAGTCGGCTTGGAGGAAGTGCGGACTTCTCCAGGCATGAGCCTTTCCCTCGTGCGTGAAAAAAGGGGGCACTCGAGTCGGCATCACCGGATTGCCGGCTTCGGAGCCTAGGCGAATACCGTGGTCAGAGCACGAAGCCAGACTTCGGTTGTAGCGACTCGTCGATACGGCCCGTCATCAGGTAAAAAAAAGGGATCGCGCCGGCTCTCCATTTCAAGCTGTTCCGCGTCCAACCCAGAGAGCCAAACGCTTCAGACTGATAAAAGCCATCCGGCTCTATTCATGCCTATCGTCGCTGCCACCCAACCCCAAAACGGACTGCCCAGAGACAATTCGCTTGGACTTCCAGGCATGAGCAAACCTCTCCTCCGAAAAGTCTCGCTTTTTTGTGTGCTTCAGGCTGGCGGCTGGGTCGCCTTTGGAGCAGTGATGTACGTCTGGGGACTCTCGTACTGGACTCCCGGAGATGCTCTCGTTAACAAGGGTCTCCTGGTGACTACCGGCTTTCTTCTGACTCTGGTTTTCCGGTCAATTTACCGCGCGGCTCGGCAGCGAGCGCTGCAGCCCTTGGTCTCCGCTTTTCTCATTGGCTCAGTTTCGTTCTGCGGCGCCGCGCTGTGGAGAGAATCGCAGGCGATTCTGTTTCAGATCTATTCCAGCGCAGCCGCCGGGGAGGGCGGGCTCGTTCAGTTGTTCCCCATCCCTTTGGGGACGTTGCTCTATGACGGATTCGTATTGCTGGTGTGGTCATTGTTGTACTACGCAATCAATGGCTGGCTCGAACTGGAAGACGAAAGACGAAGGACGAAGGCTGCGGAAGACACGGCACGTGCAGCACGGCTCCGAGCGCTGCAGTCTCAGCTCGAACCCCATTTTCTCTTTAACACTCTTAACGCAATCTCAACCCTTGTCGCCGAGGAGCAGAACGCCGCTGCCACCCGCATGATCGCCCGGCTCAGTGACTTTCTTCGCTTCACATTGGAAACCACCGACAAACCCGAGATTCCCGTCGCGGAAGAGCTGGCTTTTGTCAGGCGCTACCTGGAGATCGAGCAGATTCGGTTTGGCGGAAGGCTGCAGGTTACGATTGAGGCCCAACCCGAGGCCATGAACGGCATGGTTCCCGCCCTGGTTCTTCAACCGCTGGTTGAGAATGCCGTGAAGCACCGCGTTTTGCCCCGAGAACTGGGTGGGGCCATTGCGGTAAGAATCGCCAGGTCGGATGGAGTCCTGCATATCAGCGTGGGCGACGACGGAACGGGCCTGTCGAGCGGGTCGCTAAAGCGGGGAGTCGGATTGCGGAATACGGCGGCTCGTTTGGCCGAGCTTTATGGCGACAAATCGACCTTTTCCTTGAGTTCATCTCCTGCGGGAGGAGTCACGGCAACCATCGAACTTCCGTTTCGGAGTGAGCCGCCCAACTCGGTCAGCAATTACGCAGGGGGACGAAACCGATGATGCGTGTTGTCATTGTGGACGATGAAGAGCTCGCGCGCCGGGGCATTCGCGCCCGGCTTCTTCGCGCAAGCGATGTCAATATTGTGGCCGAGTGCTCCACTGCCGGCGAAGCCGTCGAAGGCATCCGCCGCACTTCGCCGGACTTAGTTTTCCTGGATGTGCAAATGCCCGGGAAGACTGGATTTGATGTGATCGAAAGCATCGGCTGGGGCCGTTTCCCGCAGGTCATCTTTGTAACGGCGCACGATAACTACGCTATTCGTGCTTTCGAGGTGAATGCCCTCGACTACTTGCTTAAGCCCATCGATGACGAACGCTTTGAGCTAGCCTTTCAACGGGCGCGCAAATCGCTCACCCTGGTTCGTGACGGCGAACTCGGACGCCGCCTGTCGTCCGCTCTCGGCGATTTCAAGCCGAGCCGTGAGCCACGCGGCTCGGCCACGGCAGATCGATTGGTCGTGCGCTCGGGAGGGAAGGTTGCATTCGTAAAGATCTCCGAGATCGACTGGATCGAGGCCGCCGGTGACTATGTGACTCTCCACGTGAGGAAGCAAATCTGGCTTCTACGCGAAACCATCAGCGAGATGGAAGCAAAGCTCGCACCCAACGGCTTCGCCCGTATTCACCGTTCCACCATGGTCAACCTCGAACGGATCGTCGAAATGAAAGCATTGGACAATGGCGAATACCGCGTCTTCCTGCTTGACGGTGCGCAGCTGAAGCTGAGCCGCAACTATCGTTACGCATTGAGCCGCATGTTCGACGGCTGCGTGTGACGCTGCCCCCTCCAGAAGCATTTTCAAGAGCGTTTAGTCCCGCCTGAGTCTCGCTTGGCGGCTTCGTGGTCTCGTTCAGCCGAAAACCGCTTGCAACCACGGTTTGATCGCGCTATTCATTTGCCCAGTATGAATGATCTAGGAATTCTGTTCCGTTTCTGCAAATGGCTTCTCGTTATCACGTTGCTGGGCACCTGCGTCCCGTCACAGGACGTTTCCCATCCGCCGTCGCCGGACGATCCAGAGGTTGACCGGTATGTATGGGACCTGTCCCCTCTGTATCGGGATCGGGCCGCATGGGATACCGAGCGCGATTACATCCTGCGCCGAATTGCAACCATTGGCCAAGTCAGGGGCACTGGCAGGCAAAGCGCCAAAGCTCTGGCCGATGAGTTGGATGCGGTTGCCGATCTACGGACCCGCGGTGGAAAGATGGCGATCTACGGCGAACTGGTTTCATCCGTGGACTCCTCGGAAACGGCAAACATGCAATCCGACGTGGGCGCGGCACTGCGCGCGCAGGCTGAGGCGGCCGTGGCATTCCTGCCGCAGGATGTTTTGTCGATAGGCAAAACTCAGGTCAGGGAATGGCTGCGTAGTGAACCACGCCTGGCAAGACACCGCGTCCGTCTGGTGCGAATTTTTCTTGAGGCGCCCCACACGCTCTCCACCGATCAGGAGGCCACCGTTGCAAGCATGGCGCGTTGGCCGAAGGGGTCAGTTGACCTATGGAGAGCTCTGAATCATACAGATCTGGCTTGGCCGACGCTGAAAAACCCTGAGGGTAAAGATGTCACGGTCACGCTGAATGCAGTTCTCACAGAGTTTCAGGGAAGAGACCAAGTCAAGGCCTTCGAAGTTCTACTGCAGAAGATGCAGTCGCTGCAGGGGATCTACGGAACGCTGTACACGCGGCGCATTGAAGCCGATCTGACCATCGCCCGCCAGCGCAAGTTCAACGATGGCATGGACGCGCTCTGGTACTTGCACGACGGCATGCCGGAGGGTAGCCACCACACCATGGTCGAAGTAGCCCAGGCAAATGTTGGACTGTTGCAGCGGTACATGAAAGATCGCAATCGCTCCATCGGCCTTGACCGCATTTCTTACGCGGATCTTGGGCTCGACCCGCCAAAGATCGACCGCCGTTTCCCCATCGCCGACGCCATGAAAATCGCAGTAGAATCCTCAGCACCCTTTGGGTCGGCCTATCAGCAGCGGCTGCGCCAACTCCTGCAACAAAAGTGGATGCACCTTCCACCCTGGCCGGAGAAAGCGCAGTCGTTCGGGATTTATCCTCCCGTCGGCGGCATAGCTCCCTACTTCGTCATGAGCTACCGGCCGGACTATCACAGCTCCAAGGATTTTGTGGGTGGCGCCACGCTGATGATGTCGGACGCGGATATCCCCAGGGATCAGGTGCCGGAAAACTGGGATGACGCCGGCATTTATGCCAACGGTGTGATTTACGTCGGCGACATGCTGCACGATGACTATCTAGCTGCCCAGGCTGCTAACCGTCAGGAAAAGATTGCCTTTTTGGTGAATGCACTGGATTTCGACTTAGCTGGCTTCTTTCAATATGTCGTGTGGGCCGAACTTGACGAGAAGGTACAGCAGTTGATCATCGACGGAAAGACGCCGACGGGGGAGCAGGTTTCACAAATCTATCTTGATCTATTGCGCCAGTATTACGGCCACGATCAGCCGCAAGCCGTGGAGGATGTTTTCGCCACGGAGTGGATGACCAACGCCATTCTCTTCTTGTCATATGAGTATCAGTTTTGGCCGCCCGGAATGGCCATGTCCGCTGAGGTTGTCGAAAAAATGCGGGCGGGGAACGATATCGGGCGCAAGGTAGTCGACGAACTGCTCGGGCACAGTGACTACGATCGAACTTACCCAATGTTGAAAGAAGTTGGCATCGATATGACCAAGCCCGAACCCTACCAATCGCTCATCCGACGGATGAATCGCCAGCTGGACGAACTCGAAGCCCAACTCGACCAAAAAGAATGATTCGAATTAGGTTCTCCATTTCGCTGTCCAAAGTGACTTCGGACCGAAGCGGCCAGGGCCCCCTTGTGGGAAACTTGAAAGCTCCACTGGCAACAATGGGGGCGGAGAGCGAAACTAACCGGAAATTATTCCGGGCCAGAACTCGGCTTCGGGGACATCGCTATTGATGTCCTCCAAGCCCGTTTGTGGATAACTTCCGGTTAGCCGACAACTCGGGAATTATCGCGGTACCGAATCCATGGTGGATATTTCTCGCGGTGCGGCTCGTCATCTAAAGGCATAGGCCGAAGAGGTCAACGGCCCGGTACTGCATGCCAGTACAGTTATGAGCGCGATTTGACACTGAAAGGCATAGCGCGAGGTTTCAGCGCGGCGCCAGTTTCCAGACGCGGACACCGTTTTGTGCGCCCTGGAATAACAACCTTCCATCGGCGCTAAACGCCAAGTTTCTTGAGGTGAACTGATGATATTGCGGTTGTGGATCGGTCGCAGTCAGGACACCGAGCGAGGCGCCATTATCCGCATCCAAAAGTTCAACCGTTTCCCACGATTTCTCCACCGCCACCTGCCGCCCGTCTGGCGAGAAGGCCGCGCACGGAGCGCCTACGCGGAAGAACGAAATTGACACCCGTGGTTTCCAGGTGACCACGTCCCACACTTTCATGCCCCAATCGTTTCCGCGATTTCCGCCGGCGAAATTGCCCGTCCGAGGACTCTCCAGTCCAGTAGTCACCAGCAAACGACCGTCTGGGCTAAAACTCAAAGTGCTGACGCCCATGTTGTGCGCCAAAAGAGTGGTTAATTTGCGGCCTGACACCATGTCCCAGACGTCCAGGTTGCCGCCTGTGCCAGACTGCGCGACGAGCAGTTTCTGATCGGGGCTGGAGGCAATGGGCGATGTTCCGCTCCAAATTGCGTGCTTGCCGTCATCGGCCGTGAATTCCCACGACCGTGAAAACGGACCCAGGCTGGTCAGAGGCGAGCTCGGCGGCACAAAAGCCATCGCCAGCATAGAGGTGCCACCCTTGCCAAACGTGAAGTCCGCCGCGGCAGTTTGGCTTTTCATGTCCCAAACTCGCAGCATTTCGCCAGAGAATTGCACACCGGGATTCGTAGCCAGCCAGCGGCCGTCGCCGCTTAGAACCAAAAAGTTGACCGGTCCGTGCGAGAGGCTGGCAACTTTGTTCTCCGCCGCTACGTCCCAAAGATTCACGCCCAACTTTGAGCTGACCACCAGCCATCGAGCGTTCGGCGTGACGGCAAGTCCCTGAACCATCGACTGGCCTTCAAATCTGCGCAGTTCGCGCCCTGTCGCCAGATCCCACATCTTAATCGAGTGACCCGGGTAAGGCGCCGCCACGACGGTTCCTCCATCGCGGTTGAATGCTGCCACATTCAACCCCAGCTCCCCGATTGACTGATCAGCTGGTAACGTCTTGATCTCGGCACCCGTCGTCACCGACCAAATCCTTAGCTCCGACTTCATAGGGTCCGTGACCGCGATCTTCTGCCCATCCGCATCGAAAAATACAGCCCCCGGATCGCTCGCGGCGAAGGATTGCTTCTGCTGTCCGGTGGTCAAATCGGACACCACAATCCTCTTCGGATCCTTCAGATAATCTATTCGGGCCATGAAGCGGCCGTCGCGGCTGAACGCGTTGGCAATCACCGGATAGGTTTTCCCTGCTTCGCCAGAGGCGACGTCCCAAATCTGAACCGATCCCTCGTCCTCCTCGTCTTCGCGGATTCCGCCGGATGCCACCATCAATCCTTCCGGTGTGAGCGTAAGAGCGGTTAGTAAACCCCAAGGTGTGCTTACGGTGCGGATGACCTTTCCAGAGTCTGCGTTGCGGATCTCAATCTTTGCGGTGGCACCTTTTTTGACCGCGTCCACGCCAGCCGCCCAGAGCTGGCCATCACTGCTGAAATCAATGGCCCTTACGGCTGCATGCATGTTTGCCGAGTAGTTGGACACACCCGTCTGAACGTCCCAGATCTTCACCCGTCCCCCGGTGCTCGCCGACGCTAGGCGTCTGCCATCGGGACTGAAGGCAAGGGCGATGATCGGGTCGGAGTATCCGGTGAGTCTCCATTGCTCTTCTCCCGTCGCCGCATTCCACACGATAACGGTTTTGTCGTCGCCTCCGGAGGCAATCCAGCAGGCAGTCGGAGCTAAGCGCCAACGCTTGAATAGACGATGTGTGCCCGGACTGTAGAAGTCGGTCAGGTGTGTGCGATGTGGCCGCTGGCTGCGAAGCGCCGCGAAGTTCCATTGAAAGCACGACGGCGAACAAGCAACCGATGATAGACCGCAACATGGGGGCGAGCATACACCAGCCTGACAATTCATCCAATGCCTCACAAGTACTCCCTTCATTCGGAAATGAAAAATTTGCGGAAGTTGAAAAGGCCTGGCTTGTGGCTAGTGGGCATTGCATGCGCCTGCTGCCGATCGTGGGTGGATGACGGGCAAACCTGAAGTAATCCCAAGGTAAGGGTTGCCGACGATACGCTCGGAACGGCTGACGAACATAGGGCGTTGGGGGATAAGTTGAGCTCAGGGAATACGGATCTCTAGGTGGTGCGTGGACGGAGCAGTGCGTGCAGGCAGGGTACTTTTTCGTCTTCACCGGTCCGCTACAATTCCAGCGTAGCCGCTTTATGCGCCATTTGATGCCGATCGTTACGCCGCGCCTGATCTTGCGTCCACCAACGCTTGGCGATTTGGATTCGATCCAGACCGCCAAGGAGGAAGCGTGGCCCGATTTGCAGCGTTGGATGACTTGGGCTTTCGACAACCAACTGTCGCGGCAAGCGATGGAAGATTCTATTCGGCGAACGATGGATTACCAGAATCAAGCAGGAATCGCATTGGCCGGATTCCATCGGATCAACGGGGATTTCGTCGTCCGAACCGCATTGGATCTTACCGATGAGCAAGAAGTATATGAGACAGGATACTGGGTGGCGCCTAAATACGCCGGACAAGGCATGGCGACGGAGGCGGCAAACGCAGCTATTCGGTACGCGTTCGGACACCTTGGCGCGAAGGCAATCAGTATCGGGTACTTCGACAGAAACGAGCCTAGCCGGCGCATCGCGGAGAAATTGGGATTCCAGAAGCTACGAGTTGCCCATAACGCGGCGACACGTTGCCTCGACGGCGCAAAACTCCATCGTCATGAATATATCCTGACGAGCCCCGATGCGCTACCAGAACTTGATGTTTCATGGGGTTGAGGCCATCCGGCCAGGATTCAACACACCCAATCGCTGTATGTATGGTTGGCAGCCCAGTGGCAAAATCCAGAGAAGTCGCCATCTCGGACGTGCTCCTTCCGGATGCTCCAGGTTTACGGGATCCGGTAAGGGAAGGTTTGCCGACTACAGGGAAGTTGTCCGGTTGTGGTGAATTCGAGTCGCTGCCATGGCGCAAACGTCAAGATGCGAACGTTAACAAAACCGGCCCTACAAAGACGGGCAGATCGGCTATCGGCGGTTTACTCACGAGTGCCAACGACGACCCTAGGGCGAAGCCGCCGGAACAGCTTCAGGATTCCGGCAAGGGTGATTGCTCGGGTTGCGGTTGCGGCTTTCGCCTCAAGACCAACGCGGAGATCAGCGTGATAACGAGCCCAATCGGAAAGGGATCAATGAACGTCAGCGCTGCGTTGAAGAGTGGGTTTTTGTACAGCTCTTTGTACTTTCTCACCTGCTCAAGTTTTGCCTGGATGGCTGCGGGGTTCGCGCCCGAGGCCGTGAGCTTCTCAACCAAGTGAGCGCCGTATGCGTCCCAGAAACCAGGGATGAAGTTGTAGTAGATCACTTCCCACGTTACGACATAGAAGATACAGGAAATCAGAGTAATGGAGAGGCCGACGGCAAAGGCCTTCAAGAAGGTAATCTGGCCATTGCCGATGTTGTCGCGGTAGGTTCGGATGCCGAAAAACACCATCAAGAACGAGAGCACGATGGAGGTGTTGCCGATGATCGCGCCGCGGTCGAAGCCAATCCTGCCGCCGAAGGTCACCAGCGCTATCATCATCAGCGAGGAGATAGCGCCGGAAATCAGCCCGAAGGTGACGATGATCTTTCTCATATTCTCGTAATGTCTTTTATCCGATCTTGACCTTTCCACGTATGATGCCGGCCCCATGCTCATACGGGCTCAGCGACCAGCCATGTCAGCTGGCGACTTGGATGCCACTGGGATAACTACGATAAGGTTATCGCCTGCTCCGGGGTGAGTCATCCCAAGATAATCGAGCTTCGGTTGGGCGTCGAACCCGATGTCTTTCGTTGTCATGTTCGGCGCATAAAACATCAAGTGCGGAGGGAAAATGCCAGTGCCGTGCTCAGGGATGGCGCTCAAGCGGTTCTGGCTGGACATCATGTAGAGGAATCCCGGTTTGCTGGGATACTGGTAACGGCCTTCCTTATATCCGCTGGCGACGTCTGCCTTGATTTCGGCCTCGGACTTGCCGTTTGTGCGCAGCTCTTCACCGTGCAGGTAGACAGGCAAGAGAGTGCGACTGCCTTCGGCGTCGAAGCACTGCGGCTCAATGGTTGTTTCTGCGGGCTTTACGAAATGCCGGCCAACAAAACAGCTGAAGCCGTTGGTGCCTTCGCGCGCTTTCTCGTAGCCTTTGGGGCCGAGAACATAAACTGTGGCTTTACTGGATACCTCGGCCGGGGCGGCGCTTTCAGCGAGTGTGATCTGCTGGTCACGTGGCTTGGAGGCGTCGTAGACCCGGGGAAGTTCCTGGGCGGTTGCGGGAATGAGCGCAGTGCTTGAAAACAACCCGATCGACAGGGCACCCACCACAAAAACCTTCATCCAATTCGAAGACTTCATGTTCGCTCCTTTTCAGCGGCTCAACATACCGCATCAGGCGGGGTCTCTGTCGTCATCCTTTCGGGTGATTTTGGCGGCGGAGAGGAAAATCATTCGTTTGGGGGAGTAGTTCTTGGTGCGAGCCATGCTTGTGCGCGAGTAAATCAGGGGAGAAGGCCGAATTCCTTGCCGAGTTGCACCGCTTGCGTCCTTCGTCTAGCCCCTAGTTTGTCGAAAACACGGCTAGAATGGGTCTTAACAGTGCTCTCGCTCACAAAAAGCTTCTCGGCGATCTCGCGGTTGCTCAGTCCACGGGCTATCAGTTCAAGGATCTCAAGCTCACGGCGAGTGATATGGAGGTCCTCTCGTTTTCTTTCGTCCGGGATGAACGGTCCCCCGGCAGGAATAGGGACCTCCTTCACAACAATTGTCTTCCGTTTTCCTGTTAGCTTGAGGCCGAGCCAGATGCCAAGAACGGCAAAGGTCGCCGCGATCAGTCCGCCGTAGATTTCGATCGAATGTTCGACTACTAGGAACTGATACTCGGTCCACCTGAGCAGTGCGATCAAGATTCCACCGATCAACCCGTACATGAGCACGTGGCGCTTCATAAGTTCCTGGATGATTATCACCTGAATTATCGCACCCATCACGGTGTAAACCCACGGGCTTGCAGGGCACAACCAACGCTTGACCGGCTTTGCCCGAGTCACGGGCAACCCGGAAGTAATGTCCAGGATGGACTCTCAACGACGCTGGCCAGAACTCGGCTTGGGGGCCGTGACTACCTTAGGTGCCCTCCAATCCGAGGTTGTCGTTCACCGCATGGCTGAGTTTCTGCTTGCAGCCGAGATACCGTTCAGTTGTCTGAACCGATGCGTGCCCAAGCAGAAACTGAATCTGCTCAAGTTCTCCGCCCGCCAGATGGCATAACCGCGCACAGGTGCGGCGCAAGTCATGGGGAGCAAGGTCCTTGATGCCGGCACGCTTCGCAGCCGCTTTCACCACGTGCCAGATCGCCTTGGGTGTGATTCTATCACCCCAGATCTTGCCCAGTCGACTTACTCGCCGGAAGATCGCCCCACCGTTGATGCCAGCCGCCGTGGTCCACTCATCGACGGCGCGTTTCGCCCACACTGGAACGGGAACGGTACGGATGTGCTTTCCTTTGCCAATCAGGTCAGCGATTACCCAGTGCTCCTCGCGAACCTGGAAATCTTCCGTTCCGAGTCCAACCAGTTCGGCCCGTCGCAGGCCGCATCCAATCGAGCAGCGCCAGAATCGCCCGATCACGTTTGCCTCGGAGGCTGTCTGACGGTGGTCCGCCGAGTAAGGTCTTGGACTGATCGACAGTCAACCAATTGCCAATCCGCACGCCCAGACGCTTTGCGCCTTTGACTCGACGGATTCCTGCGGCCAGTTCAGGGCTCAGAAGGCCAGTATCGGAGGCTTCATAGGCGAGCCGCCTCACGGCGGCTAAGCGCACGTTGATGGTGGAGGGTGCGAGGTTCTTCTGTTCGAGAAAGAACCGGTAGCGAAGGACGACAGTTCGGTTAAACGCCAGACGCGGTTCGGAACAGTACCACCCGATGAATTCGTCGATGGCATGACCGTATGATTCTTGCGAACTGGCTGCGGCGAGCGAGTGAAGAACCGCATTCTTCGACTGCTCCAAATCGGCCAGTCGAAGCATTGTTTTTACCTTGGAGCGTTTCGATGTCTTCCGATGTGCCATACTGGCGGCCTCCTACGCCGCGCTAGTATGGTCGTTCAGTTGGAGGCTGATGGTCTCGAAGCCCGTTTCTGGACCGCATGACGAGCGGGCTGGTGCCGGGCCACGTTTCCAGGAAGCTGGACTTCGCGATTACTTGAGTGGGCCCACAAGGTGTCCAGAATCGTCGCACACTGCATAAGACCCGTTCCTCTTCCAACCGCAAAATATCTTGACATGAATGAACAGTGTTCAGTAGTATAAACGCCGTTCATTATTATGAGTGCATTATCCCGCCGACGGAAACACAAAGAGGAACTGCGCAGAGCAATTCTCGATGCCGCCCGGGAGATCTTCGTGCGCCAGGGTTACGAGAGCTTCTCCATGCGCAAGCTGGCTGAAAAGATCGAGTACTCGCCCGGCAGTGTCTATCTGCACTTCAAGAACAAGGAAGAACTGTTCGAGTGCCTTGGTGGACGAGAGTTTCGCGCGTCTGCTTAAGACGCTGATGGGCTCTGCGGAACGGAAAGGAATTGCAGGATCCGGCCGAAGAGCTCAAGAAGGGCCTACGGGCCTATGTGGAGTTCGGGCTGCGCAACCCAAATGATTACCGTTTTGCCTTCATGCTGAGGCCACCTATGGAGAAGCGTCCTTACAAGGTACATGGGGCATTTGAGGCGCTACGCTATATCGTGAGGCGTTGTGTGGAAGAAAAGCGGTTTCGTGCGGTCGATGTGGAAACCACAAGCCAAGCACTATGGGCATCCGTTCACGGGATCACGTCATTGCTGATACAGAGACCGGCATTCCCCTGGGTACCGAAGAAGGAATTGATCGCGCAGATAATCAACAATGCTGTCGACAGCCTGGTTGCAGGATCGGGTGCAACGGCGGAAGCAGGAGAGCATCATGCAAACATCAGTAGCCTATGAAGAATCGCACGGGAAGGAGTTTTCCCGCCGGGCAGACCGACCTGCTCTCGCGGAGCCGACGCTCGTGGGTCTGGTTAGCGATAGCCGCAGCACTGCTGCTGTTTTCCAACGGAGCGAACACCATTCCGCTCGCCGCATGGCTGGCGCCGGTGTTTATGCTGCGATTTGTGCGTCGGCAGAGTTTCAAAGTTGGGCTGCCGGTCGCTTACCTCCTGCTTGTCGCGGTGTTTGCTTTTCAGTTCCGGGGAATGGTGCCGATCCCGGGAGTTGCGTACTACATCTTTCTCGCGGTGTGGGGGCATCCCGCTCGTCTTGCCATACGCCATTGATCGGCTGTTAGCGCACAGGCTCATCGGCCTCACGGCGTCTCTGGTCTTTCCCACCGCATGGGCCGCGACCGAGTACGTCTTGTCGCGAGGGCCGTACGCGACGTGGGGGTCGGCGGCATATTCACAGTACGGGAACTTGGCGTTACTCCAGGTTCTCTCCGTGACGGGTTTGTGGGGCATCACATTCCTGATTGGTTGGTTTGCGGCCGTGTGCAACTGGCTATGGGAAGAAGGACTCGATTCCAAGCGAGCGCGTGGAGGAGCCTGGCTATGCGTCGGAACGATTGCGACGGTGATGCTGCTGGGTGGCGCCCGCATGGCGCTGTTTCCACCGTCTTCACAGACAGTGCGAGTGGCGTCGATTTCCAAGAGGAAAGTAGAGCCGGAACTCAGCGATGCAGTTTCAGAGCGAATGTTTGAGGGCCAAGCGACGAGCGACGACATGGATGCGATCCAGCGTTGGGCCACGGCCATGGACAACGACTTACTGTCGCGAGCGGAACGGGAGATGCAAGCGGGCGCAAAGATTGTATTCTGGGGCGAGAGCCAATGCGCCCGTCTTGAAGGAAGATGAAGCCGCATTCGTCGCACGGGGCGGTGCCATAGCAGCGAAGTACCACGTTTACTTGGGCATGGCGCTGGGCGTGTGGAACCGCGGCAAGACCCCATCCTCTCGAGAACAAGCTGGTCCTGATCCAGCCGAACGGGCATGTGGCTTGGGAGTACAACAAAGCGCGCCCAGTACCAGGCCCGGAGGCTGCACTACAAGTGCGCGGGGATGGCAAGCTGCGAGACTTTGGATACGCCGTACGGACGGCTAATTTCGATCATCTGCTTACGACGGAGACTTCCCGCAATTGCTGGCACAGGCGGGAGCTTTAGGGGCGGACGTGATGCTCGATCCCTCCAATGATTGGCGGGCGATTGACCCTTGGCACACACAGATGGCGAGCTTCCGCGCCGTCGAACAAGGCTTCAACCTGATTCGGCAGACAAGTCAGGGACTCTCGGCCGCGTTCGACTACCAGGGTCGACGGTTAGCGGCGATGGATCATTACCAGACTACAGACTACGCGATGGTTTCACAAGTTCCGACCAGAGGCGTACGGACGATCTACTCGCGGCTCGGGGACTGGTTTGCCTGGCTCTGCCTGGCAGGACTGGCTTTGCTGACCGTCCTGTCGTTGCGCAAAAAACGTGCCTGACCCGAGACGCTTCCCATCGGGTTGGGTTGGGAACCCTGAGATGTGCCGTTATCGACAACTTGGCACACGGTTCCCGAGCGACGGGCAAACCGAAAGTTAAGCAGAGCCAAGCCGATCTCTCGTTGCTAATCGGCGACTCTTGCCGGCTCCGGCCGACCTTTCTTTAGCTCGCTTTCGCCTCTTCGGCGCGCCTTCGGGCGGCGGCTTCTTGAGGGTCGGTTAGTATATCGACCCACTTCGGGTGAGGCGCGGCCTCGGCGTCGTAGTTGTCGTGCCAGTTCCACCACTTGTACGGCGGGGTCTGGGGGTAACCCTCTGGCGAGTCCTCCCAAGTCTCCTGACGGCCGAGCGGCGTGATGTCGAGGTAGCTCCAGGTGGTCCCCATCGCCTCGTCGCCGCGGCTGTTGATGAAGTATGTGCGGAACACCCTGCTCGCCGTCGCGGAAGAACACGTTGTGGCCGTGCCATTGATCGACGCCGAAGTCCTCGTCGAAGCTGTCGGTCATGGTGTACCAGGGCATCTCCCAGCCCATCCGCGCCTTCAGGCGCGCGATGTCCGCCTGCGGCGCGCGTGAGGCCCAGGCGAGGGTGGTGTCGCGGGCGTTCAGATGGGCCAGGTGGGTGACCTGATCGGCGCCCAGGGAGCAGCCGCGGCAGGCGTGCTCGGGCCAGCCGAACACCCCGGGCTCGAAGAAGGCGCGATAGACGATCAACTGACGGCGGCCCTCGAACAAATCGAGCAGGCTTACCTTGCCCTTGGGTCCGTCGAACTCGTACTTCTTGTCCACCGCCATCCACGGCATCCGCCGGCGTTCGGCGGCCAGCGCGTCACGGGAGCGGGTCAAGGCCTTCTCCTTCACCAGGAGTTGCTGGCGCGCAGCCTCCCACTCCTGCTGCGACACGATCGGGGGTGTCTTCATCGCGAGATGCTCTTTCGGGTTCTCTCTCTTTGCTTGTTGACATTTTTGATTTCTCCTTTTCATTCTGAGTTGGAAGCGGTTTCTGCTGTCCTGGTTCTTCTTGCGAGAAACCTTCACGGCCAACGCTGCCAGCCCGCCGGTCGAAACCGCGCCGGCAACGACTAATCCCATGGTTGCCAAACAGAATGGACACATCGTTGCACCTCCTCGGTGAACGAAGCTGGACGCTAAACGCCTCTACGGGGATGACGTGTAGCGAGGTCAGCTCGCATCCTTATCGTTTATCCCCGCGTTCGTTTTGCTTGCGCCGGTTGGTCGCAACCACATTATGCAGCTCTCGCCGTGTCCGGCACGAACGCCGCAAACTGGCGCTCGAGCGCCTTGACCGCACCGCTGCGCCAGCTTTCCGCCATGGACTCCGACATCGGATCTGGGAAGATCTCCTCCTCGCCTTTCTCCACTCCGTCGAAGATGGCTCGCGCGACGGACTCCGGCGAAGCCTTCGGGACGTCCAGGCCTCGCGACATATCCGTGTCCACGGGGCCGGCAAGAACGGCATGTACCTTCACGCCCCGTCCGGCCAAAAGAGCGCGCAGCGATTGCGACAGGGAGAACGCGGCCGCCTTTGAGATCGAGTAGGCCGGAATGATCGGCACAGGCGGCAAGGGCCGCCACCGACAGAACGTTGACGATGGCTCCCTGAGAACGAGTCAGCAAGCGGCAGGAACGCCTGGGTCACGCCATACGTGCCAAAGAGATTGACGGCGAGGTGCCGTTCGAGCGCGGCGCGATCGCTCAAGTCATCGTAAAGCGCACACGCCGGCGTTGTTGATGAGGATATCGAGAGATTCGACTTTCTCGACAGCTCCCTGAATCTGCGCTGCGTTGGTCACGTCCAGGGTCAGGGGCGTGACGCGCCCATCGAAATGGGCCAAGGGCTGGCGCGTACCGGCATACACTCGCTTCGCGCCTCTCCTCAAGGCTTCCTCGACCAGCGCCTGTCCTATGCCGCGATTGGCCCCGGTCACTAGAACTGCTTTGTCTGCGATTTTCATATACCCTCCTATAAGCGTTGAGGTCTCGGGTGGCTAAGCGTGACTGCAAGCCGCCTCTATAGGGGTGACGGGTGAGGGTGGGTGATTTCTACAAGAAAAAGAAAGAAATTACCGGAGAGTTGAATTTTGCACGCCAGGGTGTCGACTTCAAATGCTTCTCAATTTCCGGGTTGCCCGTCATACTACAAAATACGTGAGCGCGGCCCAACAATGTGTAACGGGCGTCGTTCTCAATTGACAACTGCTGACACGCGTCGCAGATACTGCAATCTGCGCATGTAGGATGCAACGGCACGTCGCCGAAGGGCAATGCCCACCTACGATCTCATCGTGGAGGCCTACATGCCCAATCTAGAGAACCTCAAAAAGCAAGCCAAGCTCATATTGCGGTGGCATCGCGAACGCCACTATCCCGTCGCCGCACAAATCCGCGGGCATTTGCCTCGTTTCCTGAATATGCCCGACTCCGAGATTCTTGCGGCGAGCTTTAAGCTCAGCGATGCGCAAGAAATGGTCGCAAGACAGCAAGGCTTCGATAGTTGGCAAGCCCTGAAAACTGGACTTTCCACCACGCCGCGCAAGGTGAAATCGTCGCCATCCAAAGCGACGATTGTCTGTGCAGAGCCGCAACTGCTCGTCACCGATATCAAGAGATCATGCGAATTTTTCCGTGAGAAGTTAGGCTTTTCGCTTGTATTCAGTTACGGCAAACCTCCCTACTATGCACAGGTGGGTCGCGACGCGGCGCGTCTCAATCTAAGGTGTGTCGAGCGACCAGTAATCGAGTCGACGGTCCGCGATCGGGAGGAACTGTTGTCGGCATCGATGACCGTCGCTACAGCGGACGAGATCAAGCTGCTGTTTCTTGAGTTTCAGTCCGCTGGCGTTGCCTTTCACCAGACGCTGAAAAAGCAGCCTTGGGGCGCCAAGAATTTCGTCGTCAAGGATCCGGATGGGAATCTGCTGCTGTTTGCTGGACCCGCAAACTAAAGCTACTAAGCCGAAGTGTGCTGATCGAGCAGGTACAATCGGCAAGCCGGAAATTGAAAACTCTTGCCCAGAAGTCCCGTGCAAGTCCGCTAGTTAGGGCTTTGTCACCCTTGTCCGGAGAGCAAACCCAGAACATTACAAATGGGCCCGCTTTTGGAGCAGGAACTGTCTCACTGCCGGGTCCTCGGTCAGGCCAATCGCCCGGTCGAAAGCATCCACGGCCTCAGATGTTCTTCCCAGTCGTTGCAACAGATGAGCGCGAACTGCCCAATAGGGCTGATAGCCGGAGACATCGTCCGGGTCGATCCTGTCCAGTGCTGCCAGCCCTGCTTGAGGTTCCTTGGCTTCGGCCAAGTGCCGCGGCATGCCCAATTTGAGTGCCGAGCGTCGGAGAGATACGGATCAGTTGTTCGTAGAACATCGCGATGGCCGTCCACTCGGTCCGGCCGGTGCGCGCCCGCTCGGCGTGGACCGACTGAATCGCGGCCTCGAGTTGAAATCGTCCGGTGCGACCGCGACTCGATGCTTCGGCCAGATGGCGTTCCGCCTCTTCGATCAATGGCAGGGACCACTGCTTCGTATCCTGCTCGGAAAGTGGAATGTACCGGCCGTCCTGGCCTCGTCGCGCCCGCTCTGCGGGCCTCGCAGTGGAGCATCAGAGCCAGCAACCCCCGAACCTCCGATTCCTTAGGCATTAGATTGCAGAAGCACCCGCGCCAGCCAGATCGCCTCCTCGGCCAGATCACGTCCTCGCTGGTCGACCCCGGCCATATCGTCCCAGCCAATGCCAAAAGCGGCATAAATTGCTTCGAGAACGGCGTCGAGCCGTTGCGGCAACTCACGCTCTTGCGGGACTTCGAATGGAATACCGCCGTCACGGATCTTCGTCTTGGCACGCACCAGGCGCTGTCCCATCGTCGTTGGTGAGACCAGGAAGGCCTGGGCGATACGCGCCGCATCCAAACCCAGAACGGTCTGGAGCATGAGAGGCGTGTGCATTGCCGGATCGATTGCCGGATGAGCGCAAACGAAAAGCAGTTTGAGTCGTTCATCCGGAAACTCGGCGACAAGGTCATGGGCTCCTTCGACTCCTCCCTCAAGCAGCAGAAGAGTTGGCTCGCTGGCCACAGCAACTTGCTGATGACGCACATGATCGATGAGCGAGTGGCGTGCCGTCGTCAGCAGCCAGGCTTCTGGATTTTGTGGCACGCCATCTCGCGGCCAAGCCGTGAGTGCCTTGACCAGCGCATTGCTGAGGGCGTCCTCCGCGCTGGCCACGTCGCGCGTGTGCGAGGAAAGATATGCCACCAGACGACCGTAAGACTCGCGAGCCACCCGCTCGATGGTCCGATGAGTGCTCTCCTGGCTGCTTTCACTCATCCTGTGACCCGGTGCAGGTATTCCAGATGAAACGGGGCGGACCTCCACAGCACCGATCGAAGCAGCCGGGCAACGCGCTGCCCAATCGAGCGCCGCGTCAAGCGAGGGGAGTTCCAGGATCGTGAATCCTCCCAGTTGCTCCTTGGTGTCGGCGAAGGGGCCGTCCTGAACGCGCCGCTTTCCATCCTTAAGTCGCACCGTGGTCCCAGTCTCCGGACCCCGAAGTGGATTGCCACCGACGTAGATGCCGGCTTCGACGAGCGCCTTGTAGTAGGCCCGCCAGGCACTGAGGTAGGGATCGGTTCGCGTTGCTATTCCGTGCCGCAAAAGCTTCCGGCGATTCGTAGATCAGTAGGGCGAATTGCATCTCATTTTCTCCTTGGGGAACAATTATGAGCACTTTGTGCGCCTGAATGTATGACGGATGAGAGGCAACCCGTTCGACATACTTCAGGAAATCTCGAAAAATTTCAAGCAGGCACGGTTACCGCCCTAGCTCGATTGCTGATCGGAGTGCTTCCAGGTTGCCAACGATCCATTCGGAACGGCCTTGACTTCTTAAGCTGGCGAGTGCCGCCGAGCCACTGAGTGTGATGGCCTTAGTTGCTGCCACTGAAGCACAAGGTCCGCCGAAAGGATCGAGAAGGCAAGGCAGGCCCAAACAATCGTTTCGTTCGCGTGGACGTCGAGATTCTCCCATCCGCCCACGCTCGCCGATCACTCGCACTTCAAGAAAAACTAGTGCGACCGCAAAGCTGCGAGTCATCCATTGCCGGTGCTCCTGAACCTTCCCTTTTAGAATGAAGACCATCGCAATCCCGGTAGTAATCATCCACAAAGCGGCGTCGGCTGCTGCAGCAATACTGAAAGATCGGGGATCGCCCATGCGCTCCTGGAAGTACTGGATGTAAAACCCGAGGGGCGCTGCCACGAATACACCTGCGACATAGATTCGGCCAACCACACGATGGAACTGCCTAACCCGACTGCGAAGCCGGTCGGAGAACTGCATCGGGCCCAGCAGCAGAGCGCACGCACCGGCGATTCCATGTGGCAGCAGCCACCACTTAAAAGGTTCGTAGTGCTGCCACAGCGGATCCTTCGGATGCACCAGAAAACTCTCATCGTGAGGGATAACGTAGGCCAACATCAGGGCGATGAAGCAAAACAAAAGGTACTTCGGGCGAATGCGAGACCCATACGGAAGCGAGTTGGAAGGTGTGAACATGGTATGTCTCCCTGTTTCTTGCAATGAACCGAGCAGCGCTGCAATGGCGCTGCCCGGTCGTTGCGCCTTACAGCCTCATCGCGACCCGGCGAGTCGAGATCCGAATCTGCCGGAACGCAATTTCTGAACAACATCCCCTTGTTCTTCCGAGCGCGCTCCACTTTGACGACTCATGCTGGGCGACCAGCCGGTTTCAGTTTCCTTGCCACTCTCGCCTGCTTTGGGAACCGCCAGAAAGGCATGGAGGTCGCCCGTGCTTTTGTCCATAGCCTGGCCGGTGATGTCTCCCGCATCGGTGATCGCGTAAGCAGAGACCAGATACAACGGCGAGTTCGACGGGATCAGAGAATTAAGATCGGTCATGACATTGTTTTGCCAGAGGTAGGCGCGGCAGTTTCCGCTGCTGTCGCATGACCAGCCCACCACTTGGCTCTTGTTGTTGATCCATCCTCCCAGGCTGATTGCATCCCCGCTGAGCGTTCCGAGGTCCTGCATGCCTTTTGCCTTTGTCCACAGGAAGGAATGGATGACGGTATCGCCGGACAGATCCGAGCCTCCAATCACTTCCCCTCGGTCATTGATTGCGGCAGCAGTGTTGATTTGGCTGCCTCCCAGGCTTCCGAGGTTGATCAGCTTGCCGCGATCCCACAGGACAGCGTGGGGTCCGACTTCGAGCGGAACTAGCGGCGTATTGGAGCAGAGACCCGAGGAGCCGACGGCCTGACCGCGATTGTTCACACCGAGCGCGAAAGCAACGGTATCGCCAGCAAGTGGTCGGAGCCTTCGAATCTCGCTCGGTTTGGGGCCCCAGATCACGGCTTCGTAATCGAGAACCTGTGGGGCTGGGCAGCTTGAGTCTTGAGTTTTGTTCTCTGCGGTCCCTACGACCTGGCCTCGATCGTTGAGCGTGAAGGCCTCACTGTTGTTGCCGCCTAGAGTAGGCAGCGCAGTCATCGTCCCGTCATTCCACCGAGCACCGAGACAGATCAGGTGAGTACCGAAGCCACAAAAATCCTCCCCCAAGGGGTCGTTCGTTGAGGTGTCGGACGCGATCGACGCCTCATTCTTGTTGTTGAGCCAGTACGCGATGCTGTTTGGCCCTCCCAAGGTGCCGAGGTCGGTTATGTGGCCGCCACGCCAGAAGAAGGCGTGTTGGTTCCCGTCGGCGAGTTGAGCGGCTCCCACTATGCCGCGGGAATTGTTGACGGCAAAGCCAATGCTGGCGGTCCCTCCTAAGGTACCGAGGTCAATGACACGATAGTGAGCGAGCTTCGGTTCGTGTCGTGCTGATTGTTCTTGTGCCGGCAGACAAACCGGGGCTGCCAGTGCGGCCAGCAGGGTCGCTGCCAAGATGGAAATTGCGATTCTGGTCTTCATGTTGCCTCCTTTTTTGCAAGAAATCGAGCGCATCATGCCGTGGTTGTTTCGCGGTGGCAATGGAGAAGGTCTGGAGAATCGTGTATTAAGGTGTATTCTTCTGTAGCTTTAACATGCTGAACCGTCAGGTCTTATGGATTGTCCGAGAAGGGATAGAATTACGGCCTAATGGGTAGAGAGCTCGACCGTGGCTGCAGACCTCGTCAGATTTGAAGATTTTGAACTGGACCTTCGCGCCTACCAGTTGCGACGTTCCGGCCGCACGCTCAAGCTGGAACGAATCCCTATGGAAGTCTTGTTCCTGCTGGTGGAGCGGCGGGGCCAGTTGGTGACACGGGAAGAGATCATCGAAAAGCTTTGGGGCAAGAACGTCTTCCTTGATACCGATAACGCAATCAATACGGCGATCCGGAAAATCCGCCAGGTCCTGAAAGACGACCCCGAACAACCTCGCTTTGTCCAGACGGTCACGGGGAGAGGTTACCGATTTATAGGCCAGATATCCGAGGTTGCGGTCCCACCCGCTAAAGCGCCAACTCAGGAGCAACCGGCTTCGAGTTCGCCGGCAACGACCGGAGCCCCAACGGGTACTGGAACGCGCTGGAAGCTGATTGTTCCCGCTATGGTGGCGGTGCTGGCGTTGTCACTCGGTGGTTACTTCTATCTCCGCCGCGCACCGAAGCTCACGGACAAAGACACGATTGTCCTTGCCGACTTCAGTAACACGACGGGCGATTCCGTATTTGACGGAACGCTGAGGCAAGGCTTGGCAGTGCAACTTGAGCAGTCGCCTTTCCTCAGCCTTATATCAGACGAGCGCATCCAGCAAATGCTGAAGCTGATGGCCAAGCCAGCCGACGCACGACTTACTCCAGAGATCGCTCGGGAGATCTGCGAACGAACTGCAAGTGCGGCCGTTCTGGACGGCTCGATCGCAAGCCTCGGAAACCAGTACGTGTTGACGCTACGTGCAGAGGATTGCCGAAGTGGTGATGTTCTGGATGAGGAGCAGGCGCAGGCCGCAAGAAAAGAAGACGTTCTGAACGCCCTGAGTCAAATCGCAAGTAGGTTCAGAACCCGTGTTGGTGAATCGCTCTCAACGGTTAAGAGCCACGACACACCTCTCGCCGAGGCTACGACGCCCGCACTCGAAGCCTTGAAAGCCTACAGCGCGGGTTGGCAGGCTTCCTTTTCATTCGGTTCGGCTGCTGCTGTGCCCTTTCTCAAGCGCGCCATCGAGATTGATCCCAACTTCGCCAGTGCCTACGCGGCACTCGGGCGCATGTATGGCGACATCGGGGAATCCGTCCTATCTGCGGAGAATACGAGCAGAGCCTATCAACTGCGGGATCGCGCCAGCGACCAGGAGAGGTTCTTTATCTCCCTCACCTACGATTTGCAGGTTACGGGAAACCTGGAGAAGGCGCAGCAGACCTGCGCCTTGTGGGTGCAAGCTTATCCTCGTGCGTGGTTACCCCACGGGCTGTTGTCAGGGGGGATTTACAACACACTGGGCAAGTATGAAAAGTCAGTCGACGAAGCCAATATCGCCATAGGGATCGACCCGGACTTTTCCATCGGATATAGCATTCTGGCTGACAGCTACATCGCGCTGGAGCGCACCGGCGAAGCGGAGAAGACCCTCCAGCGAGCATCCGAGCGCAAACTGGATATCCCTGATTTCTATATCCAGCGCTACGTCATCGCCTTCCTGAAAGACGACAAGACAGGAATGGAGCGGGAAGCCGCTCAGTCTCGGGAAAAGCCCGGCGTGGATGACTGGATGTCCAACGCCGAAGGGTTCGTATCGGCGTATTCCGGTCACTTGGAAGAGGCCAGGAGGATGTCACGGCGGGCAGCGGATTTGGCTCGAAAGGCCGAGCGGCGGGATACAGAGGCGCTTTACGAAACCGACGCGGCAGTGCGCGAAGCCCTGTTCGGAAATGTATCCACCGCAAGGCAGAGAGCCGGGGACGCGCTTGAGCTCTCAAGGAGCAGGGATGGGGAATATGGAGCTGCCTTTGCGCTTGCTCTCTCGGGAGATTCTTCTCGATCTCAAGCGCTAACGGAAGACCTCTCAAGACGCTTGCCGGGGGATACAAGCGTCCAATTCACATATGTGCCGACGCTCCGCGCACTTCTGGCGTTGAACCACAGCCAGCCGTCAAAGGCTGTCGAACTGCTTCAAACCGCAATTCCTTATGAGGGCGGGAGTCCGATCGAGGGCGGTTCTGAATTCCTTTTGGGCGCCGGTAACCTCTACCCCGCCTATGTCCGTGGCTTGGCCTATCTGGCCGCACATCACGGCGCTGAGGCCGCTGCGGAATTCCAGAAAATTCTCGATCACCGAGGAATCGTGATCTGCGATCCTGTTGGCGCTCTGGCGCGCCTGCAACTGGGCAGGGCCTACGCACTGTCGGGTGATGACACCAAGGCAAAATCGGCCTATCAGGATTTCCTTTCGCTCTGGAAAGATGCGGACCCGGACATCCCCATCCTGAAGCAAGCCAAAGCGGAGTACGCGAAGCTGCACTAATTCGGACATGGAAGGCATAAATCTTTCTAATTGGGCAGTTGAGTTGAATCGTCCCTTCCGCGCCGGACGACTGGTAAGGCAGCCTTGTGAGAACCGCCTCCAGCGCGATTCTTGCTCCCGAGTGACGCTAGTGTTTCATCGGGAGCGCGGATTTGAAGACGGAGTGCGCGTGGCCACGATGCTCTGGCGCGCTTTCGATAATGGAAAGGGGCGCAGGTGACCGGATGTCTGATTGCCGGTCAGTCGGCAGCCAGCTTTCTGAAACTTCCCAGATGCCGACTTCCCATTACTAATCCGTGGAGTCTCGTTCGACTACTTCCGTGTGGCCGGCAAACCGCCCAGAATCGTCACACTCTCGCATCGTGGTGCACAGTCTATAATTGCGCGCACGGATGGCTCTTACTCCTGGCACGAAGCTCGGCCCATATGAAATTCTTGCTCCCCTTGGCGCGGGGGGCATGGGCGAGGTGTATCGCGCGCGGGACACGCGTCTCGACCGCACCGTCGCCGTCAAGATTCTTCCCTCCCATCTTTCCGAAAACCCCGAGGCGAAGCAGCGCTTTGACCGCGAGGCGCGGGCGATCTCGTCGCTGAGCCATCCCAACATCTGCCACCTTTACGACGTCGGCCAGCAGGATGGGACCAGCTACCTTGTCATGGAGTATCTGGAGGGCGAAACCCTGAGCGACCGCCTGCTCAGGGGAGCGCTACCGCTGGAACAGGTGTTGAAGTACGGAGCGCAGATTGCCGACGCCTTGCATAAGGCGCACCGAAGTGGCGTAGTACACCGGGACTTGAAGCCGGGCAACGTGATGCTCACTGCAACGGGGGCAAAGTTGCTGGATTTTGGGTTGGCGAAGCCGGTGCCCATGTTGAGCCGAGCAACCCTGACGATCGAGGCAATGCCATCAACTCCGATGACGCAGGAAGGAACGATTGTCGGAACTTTCCAATACATGTCGCCCGAGCAGGTAGAGGGGAAAGAACTAGACGGCCGCAGCGACCTCTTTTCGTTAGGTGCTGTGCTGTACGAAATGGTGACTGGCAAGCGCGCGTTTCCTGGAAGAAGCCAGCTGACCGTGGCCAGCGCCATATTGGAGAAAGAGCCGGAATCGATCAGCGCGGTGAAACCGATGACGCCGCGAGGGTTGGACCATGTGGTCAGGAAATGCCTGGCGAAAGCCCCTGACGAACGGTGGCAAAGCGCGGGAGACTTAGCGAGCGAGTTGCGCTGGATTCACGAGGCAAAGCCAGCGGAACAGTCAGCTGCCGCAACTGGACCGGGGAGACAGTTGAAACGTTGGGTGATAGCGGGTTTGGTGGCGTGCGCGCTGCTGGCGGGAGCGGGACTCGGGTGGTGGTCGAAAAATATTGCTCCCAAACAGACGACTTTCTACGCCAGCCCGTTTCAACTGGGCGCAAACGGTTTGGCACTGTCGCCGGACGGAAAGATGGTCGCGATGGTGGCGTACTGGGATCAAGGTAATACGTACATGATCTGGAAGTACGGGCTAGGAGAGGCGCTGCCCGCCATCGTCGAAGGCACGGACGGCGCCTCCTATCCTTTCTGGTCGCCGGACGGGCAATCGATTGCATTTTTCGCCCAGGGGAAATTGAAACGAACCGACATCGGCGGTAAGTCGGTACAAGTGATTTGCGACGCGCCCAACGGGCGTGGCGGGGCGTGGAATAAAGATGGTGTCATCGTGTTCACGCCGGATGTGTTCACCGGGCTTTACCGGGTTTCGGCGGCGGGTGGAACGGCCACTCCGCTCACCAGGCTGGATGGGACGCGCATGGAATCCAGCCAGCGCTGGGCTGCGTTCCTTCCTGACGGAAAGCATTTTCTGTATCTGGGCGCCAATTTTGCCGGACATTTTGAGATGAACGCGATTTTCCTGGGTTCGCTGGATTCGGCGGAGAAAATACTGGTCGTTGCGGCCAGTTCCAACGCGGTTTATGTGGAGCCTGGCTATCTGTTGTACCTCCGGGATGGAGCGCTCGTGGCCCAGAGGTTCGACCTTGGCACGTATTCAGTCAAGGGAGACGCGCAGTTGATCCAGAACGACGTACAGTACCTGGTGCAGATCGACCAGGGAATTTTCGATGCCGCGTCGAATGGCACCCTGATCATGGAGACGGGTAAAAGCGGAACCGAATCGCAGTTAACCTGGTTTGACCGCGCGGGAAAAAAGCTGGAGAGCGTCGGCGGAATTGGTTCATTTTCCAATCCCAGCCTCTCGCCCGACGGCAAGCGAGTAGCGTACGACCAGGCCAGTCCGGGTGGGCGCGAGATCAGCGTTTGGGTCTACGACCTGACCACAAACACCGCCACGCGGTTGACCTTGAGCACATCCCTCAACCAGGACGCAATCTGGAGCCCAGATGGAAAGAAGGTGGTGTTCACTTCGAATCGCACCGTGTTCAACCGGATGTTTGTCAAGAATGCCGATGGCTCGGGGCCGGAGGTAGAAATCACCAATCCGGAGCAGGATAAGGTCAAGCAGGTCGTGGCTTGGGACTGGTCCCGCGACGGGAAATATCTGCTGGTGAGAAGCGAGAGTGAGCTGTGGTACTACTCGATTTCCGACAAAAAGTCCCTTCCGTACTTGCAGGGACAGTATGCCGTGAGGAACGCGCAGCTTTCGCCCGATGGAAAGTTTGTGGCGTACTCTTCGAATGAGACGGGCGCATGGGAGGTCTACGTCACTCCGTTCCCGGCGCCCAGCAGTAAGTGGCAAGTGTCGCACGGCGGCGGCGAAGAGCCGCGCTGGAGGCGGGATGGGAAAGAACTCTTCTACCTGTCACCGGAAGGCACCCTGATGTCGGCGAAGGTGAATTTAGGCAGCAGCTTTGAGGCGATGACACCAGTAGCGCTGTTCCAGTCGAGGAGACGGCAAAAGATTTCATCGCAGGACGTATTTACCTATGCTGTGAGCAATGACGGCGACCGCTTCTTGTTTAATACAATCGTGGATCGACGGCAGGCCACGCCATTGTGGATCATGCAGAACTGGGCGTTGCAGATGGAAAAGTGAAAGTGGGGGCGCGTAAACGGGGTAAGCACACGAATGATTCCGCCGCCTCTAATGTGCGTGCATTCCAACGACAGTCGACTAAGCGCAATTCACGGGCATGCTCATAGAAATCGGACATGTGGAGGCGATCTTCCGGTATCCCGTGAAGTCCATGGGCGGCGAACGCCTCGAGGTCGCCCAGCTGGGCTGGCACGGCCTTGATGGTGACAGACGCCTAGCATTCCGGCGGATGGATGACCGCAGCGAGTTCCCGTGGCTAACAGCAAGCAAGCTTCCGACCTGCTCCTGTTTGCTCCGCTCCGTCGTGAAATTGGTGCTCAGGGAGACCTTCCTACGCATATTCTTACGCCGGACGGTAAAGAAATGCCTGTCTTCAGGGAGGACTTGGCCAGGGAGGTCGGACGTCGGTACGGGGCTCCCGTGCAGATGATGCAGTTGAGGCATGGCATCTTCGATGAAGAGAGCATCTCCGTGATCGCCATGGATACCGTGGGTGAGATCGGACGACTCGCAGGGCGGAGCTTGGACGTGCGGCAATTTCGCCCGAATGTTCTGGTTCGTTCCCTGCGATCGGTTCCCTTCCAGGAGGACGAGTGGGTGGGCGGTGTGCTCTCATTCGGCGAGGGGGACAACGCCCCCGCCATCACCGCCACGATGCGCGACGTCCGCTGCGGGATGCTGAACCTTGATCCCGACTCAGCAAGCCGGCGCCAGAAGTGCTGAAGGCGGTGGTTCGTGTGCACGAGAATACCGCGGGAATCTACGGCACGGTCACTCGCATCGGTCGACTGGCGGTCGGACAGACCATATTCCTCCGTGCGGCGACCGAGAAAATGGAACGTGGGTGATCGAAACACAATGTCCCCGGAACGCCGCCCAACCCGGCGTTGAACCTGACGGGCGCTGTCCCGGCTCCGCCGCCGCTGCGGCACGGGGGCGCCTGCGCACCTTGCAACGGCCTAGGTTTGGATTAAGGCAAGCTGAGAGCCTCCTCATTCGGTTCGTACATTCCTAAGATTTTTTCAACTGATTCGATTATTACCAACTTTCCCGGTGGTACCGCCACCCGCCCCGGTCACCGCGTGGCTGGATCTCTCCTAAGTTCGTAAGCAGCAGGGCCTTCGAGAGAACAACGCCACACTTTCAAGCGAGCGGCGGTTCGAGAGTGCAGGTGTGGTCACGCGAATGTGTGATCTCAATCACTGACGGCGATATGGTGGTTGGACCATAACTGCTATCACGTTCGAAAGTGCTGCTCAGCCGCAAGTGCTGCTCAGCACGAGAACTCGAACGTCGGTCCAAATTCGACCAAACGTTCGATAGATTTACGGCGGGTAAGTTGTGGAGACCCTCCTCACTACCGCTTGGAAGGATGCGCCAGTTCTGGACTGTTATCCAGTCGCCTGCCATGGCCTCCGGGATTCCGCCGATGCCAAGCCTCGCGCGTCCCATCATTTGGCAGACGAAGGTTGGATGGAAGCGAAGTCGTCTCGCTGAATGCTTTGCCGCTTCTGAAACCCGCAGCTCGCCCGGCCGGTGTGGTCCCCCAGAGATGATCGTACAAGTAAGGGAGTTCAGTTTGAGTTCGTATTGAACTCGGCAATGAATAGATCGCAGGATGGCGAGAAACGAAGCAGCACTAATTCAAGTTCGGTAGGAGGCACAGCATGGCAGCTCGACTTGCCGCAGAATGGTTCGCCATTTGTGGAGGTTGCGAGGTAACGATCCTCGACATCGGCGAACCCCTGATCGATGTACTCAAGACAAGTAGAAATCGTGCACATGCCCGTCCTGATGGACCACAAGCTTTACGGTCAGACGGGCGAAGGTAAAGAGATGGAAATCCCCGCCGCGGATGTCGGGCTGATCTCTGGAGGAATCCGCAGCGAAGAACACAAGAAACTGGCGCAGGAGATGCGCAAGAAATGCAAGATCCTGATCTCGTCTGGGTTCTTGCGCATGCTTTGGCGGTGTGCCGGCGCTGGCCAACCAGTTCAGCAGAGAAGAGTTGTTGGAAAAGGTCTACCGCGACAGCGTGACCACCGAGAAAAACGGCTTACCCTGCGAGCAGATTCCCGCTCTGACCGACCGGGTCTACGCGGTCCACGAAGTTGTGAAGGTGGACGCATATCTGCCCGGATGTCCAACTACGCCAGAGATGGTGGCAGGAGCGCTGGTTGCTCTTCTCGAAGGCAAGCCGCTACCTGCGCTGGCAGCGAAGAGCGTTTGCGACGAGTGTCCCACCAAGCGCGAAAAGAAGGCAGTCACCACCCTGAAGCGCCGCCTGGATGCGCCGGATTTCAAGCCCGGAGCGCCGCTGAGCGAAATGCGCTGCCTGATGGAACAGGGCATCCTGTGCCTCGGGCCAGGCGACCCGCGCCGGCTGCGGGGGCAGCGATGGCAACCCCCGTTGCATCCGTGCCTACATGCCTTGTGAGGGTTGCTTTGGCCCGCTGTCGGACAAGGCCAATCCCATGGTGGACATGATGGGCGCGCTTTCTTCCATCGGACTTGATCCCAAGCAGATTCCGGATCGAGCCGCGACTTTCAACCGTTTTGCTGGCGCTGGCCGTCTGCGGCCGACGCCTCGGAGGTGATGCATGGCAACGACACTCGTCATTCAACCGGTCACCCGCATCGAGGGCCATGCCAAGGTGACTATTCAGCTCAACGATGCAGGCAACGTGGATACCGCCCGGGTCAACGTCATCGAACTGCGCGGCTTTGAAAAGTTCTGCCTCGGCCGCCCAGTCGAAGACCTCCCGCGCATCACCCCGCGCATTTGCGGTGTGTGTCCCTGGTCGCATCACTTGGCCTCAGCCAAGGCGTGCGATGCGGTCTTTGGGGTCGAACCGCCCCCCGCGGGCAAGAAGCTGCGCGAGCTGTGCAACAGCATCGCCTACATGGAAGAGCACATCCTGCACTTCTACATCCTGGCGGGACCCGATTTCCTGCTGGGTCCTGATGCTGACTATTCCGTCCGCAATGTCATCGGGGTGCTGCAGGCAGCGCCTGACATCGCCAGGAAAGTAGTGAAGGTACGGCACATGTGCGCCAAGATGCTGGAAACCTTGGCGGGCAAGCCCATCCATCCCCAGGCCGCCGTTCCTGGCGGCTTCAGCAAACCTCTGGCGCCGGCTGAGCGCGATCAGTTGCGCAAGCAAGCTGATGAGGCGTTGGAACTCGCCAAGTTCTCGATTGCGTTCGCCAAGGAAAACATCTTCCCCAAGTACCTCGACGTGGTGAAGTCGCTGGGCGTAATCAACACCGGCTTCATCGGCACGGTCAAAGAGAACGGCGCCCTCAACCTCTACGATGGAAAGCTTCGCCTGATGGCGCCGAATGGCTCCTATCAGGACTTTCCGGCTGATCGCTATACGGACTTCATCTCAGAGCACATTGAATCGTGGAGTTACTTGAAGTTCCCCTACGCCAAACAATGGGGCGAAGGTTTCTCCATGGATGTCGAAAAGCCAAAGGGCATCTATCGTGCGAACACTCTGGCGCGCATCAACGTCTGCGACTTCATTGATACACCCCTGGCGCAGGCGGAACTCGAGGAGTTTCGCGCGAAGTTCGGGCGGCCCGCACAGCTCACCCTGCTCTATCACTGGGCGCGGCTGATCGAACTGCTCTACAACGCCGAAAACACCATCCGTTTGCTGGACGATCCCGACATTACCAGCACGGAAACCCGGGTGAAGTGTACGCCGCGGGCAGCGCGAGGCGTAGGCGTCACCGAAGCACCGCGCGGCACGCTTATCCACGACTACACCACCGATGCCGACGGACTGATCACGAACGTCAACCTGATTGTCGGCACCACGCACAACAACGCTCCCATCAATATGTCGGTCACACAGGCCGCCAAGAGTTTGATCCATGACGGCAAGTACGACCAGGGAGTGTTGAACACAATAGAAATGTCAATCCGTGCTTACGATCCGTGCTTATCCTGCGCCACTCACCGGCTGGACGGAAAACTCTCCGTCAAGCTGGATATTTTCGACGCGGAGGGCAAGTTGCTCGGTTCGCTGGCCAGCTGAATGGCGGCGAATGAGGAGGAAGCTTGCGGGAGATCGAGCGATCCAATAGAGAGCAGGCCGAGATCGAGCAATCCGATCTTCCCGACTTCTGTCGGAAGCCGACGGTAGTGCTGGGCATTGGAAACATTCTGTTTGGAGATGACGGCTTTGGGTGCGCGGTAGTGGACTATGTCGAATCACACTATCGCGTACCCGAGACGGTTTGTTTGCTGGACGCCGGCACGGGCGTGCGCAAACTGTTATTCACTCTCTGCCTGAGTTCCGCGCGTCCGCAGCGGTTGTTGATCCTGGACGCGATCGATGCCGGACGTGCTCCCGGAGAAATCTTCGAGATCAATCCCGCTGAGATTCCCCCGGTCAAACTCGACGATTTCTCGCTGCACCAGTTGCCCACGTCCAACTTGTTGCGCGAGTTGCAAGAAAGCTGTGGTGTCGAGGTACGGGTGCTGGCCTGTCAAACCGGGCCGCTGCCGGAAGAAATCTCGCAGGGTTTGTCGGAAGCAATCATCGGCGCCGTGCCGCAAGCCGCCGACTGGCTGGTCCGCGAATATTTCCCCCGCGGCACAGCACCGCCCGTGAAAAATGTTTTCGCCGCATCGTGTGAACAGCCTGGGGGCATCGTATGAGCCCGAATCTCGCAATAATCAGCGACGGCAAGAAGTTCATGTGGGATGGGCAGGTCTACGAGAGCCAACAAGCAGCATCACGCGCGGCGCAGTCCTATGAGGACGAAGACTTTCAGGTTCAGACCGTGGAAGAAGGCGCAAAGTTCCTCGTTTACACCAGGAGAACTGGCAAGGAAGTCGCAGTCACTGGGCAGTAGGTAGCTGTAGGCAGAGGTGGCATATGGCAGCAGGCACACTGCCGGTTCAAAGTGATCCCGCGTTACTGGCCGAGATTCGCCGGTACGGAAAGTTCGATCCAACAGGCTGCTATCAGTGTGGAAGCTGCACGCTCTCGTGCGATCTGGTCGGCGATTCCGTGACTTTCCCCCGCCGCAGCATTCGCTTTGCGCTACTGGGGCTGCGGCAACCTCTCCTCGAAAACCTGGACCCGTGGGTCTGCCACGATTGCGGCGACTGTTCCATTGCCTGCCCGCGTCAATCGGAACCCAGGATCTCCATGCAGACTCTGCGTCGCTTTCTTTGCGTGCAGTACGACTGGACGGGCATCGCCTCCAAATTGCTCCAGTCGAAGGCCTGGTACCTCGGTTCCTTATTCACCGTGGCGATTGTCGTCCTGTTCCTGATTGTTGGTTACCACTTGTGGTATGTGGGGATGGCCGCGAAGGATTTCGCCACGACGGCGTTTGGATTGGATCACATGTTCCCGCTCATCACCTATTACACATTGACGGTAATGCTGCTTCCCCTGTTGCTGTTGTTGTCGCGCGTCTTTCGCATCTGGCGGCTCACCATGGGTGGCGAAAGGCAGGCGCGCGCTCCGCTTTTTGACTACGTGCTCGAGGCCTGGGTCTACGTCTACCAATCAGTCAGCGATTCGCTGATGAGGAAGTGTCCGGAAAAAGGCCGGTGGCTGGGGCATTGGATGCTGGCCACTGGCGTAGTGATGATGCTGACCATCAAGGTCTTCGCTCTGCGGTGGTTTCAGACAGACAACATTTATCCCTTGTACCATCCCCAGCGCTGGCTCGGATACCTGGCGACGGGCCTCATCCTGTATGGCCTGGGAGACATCTTCGTGGGCCGTTTGCGGGCCCAGAAGGAGATCTATAAAGAGTCGTCCTTTCAGGATCTCATCTTTCCCATCTTGCTCGTGTTAACCGTGGTGAGCGGACTCGCGGCCCACATCTTCCGCTATGCCGGTTTTGCGCTTACTTGTCACTTCCTTTACGCCCTGCACGTCGTCATCGCCACGCCGATGCTGCTGGTCGAAATGTCGTTTGGCAAGTGGTCGCACATGGTCTATCGGCCGCTGGCATTGTATTTCCTGGCGGTCCGGGAGAAAGCCGCGCGGCAGGCGCCTGCGGCGGAGGTGGTTTCCCATGCCCTGTGAGAAGCTCCAAACCGTACCCGTGGGCGCTGCCCTTGTTGTCGGAGGCGGTATCGGCGGCATGCAGGCTGCACTCGATTTGGCCAACGGCGGAATCAAGGTGTATTTGGCCGAGCGTGGCCCTGCCATCGGCGGAGTCATGGCGCAGCTCGATAAAACTTTTCCCACCAATGATTGTGCGATGTGCACCATGGCGCCGCGCCTGGTCGAAATCGGCCGGCACAAAGACATTGAAATCCTCACGTTGGCTGAGGTGGAACACGTCGAGGGGCAGCCGGGGAATTTCACGGTCAGCATCAAGCAGCAGCCGCGTTTTATTGACGCGACGAAGTGCACGGGCTGCGGCGCCTGCGTGACGGAGTGTCCAGTCACGCTGCCGTCCGAGTTCGATCAGGGGCTGGGAGAGCGGAAGGCGATCTACCGGCCGTTCCCGCAAGCCGTTCCAAATATCTTCAGCATTTCGCGCCGCGGGACTTCTCCTTGCCAGGCCGGATGTCCCATCCATCAGAGCGCGCAGGGTTACGTGACGCTGATTGCGCAAGGACGCTTTGACGAAGCGCTCCAGGTCATTCTACGGGATAATCCCATTCCGTCGATCTGCGGTCGCATCTGCACCCACCCTTGTACCACCGCCTGCACACGCACCGGCGTGGACGATCCGGTGAACGTGCCAGCGTTGAAGCGCTTCGTTACCGACTATTGCCGCGATTACAAGTTGCCGCAACCCAGCGCGCCCGAACGTCCCGAGAAGATCGCCATCGTGGGGTCGGGTCCAGCCGGCCTCCTGTGTGCCTACCAGCTCCGGCAAAAAGGCTATGGCACGACGATCTTCGAGGCACTCCCGGTCGCGGGCGGAATGCTGGCGGCCGGCATTCCTTCGTTCCGGTTGCCCCGGCCCCTGCTGAACGCGGAATTGGACAGGTTGCGCTCGATCGGGATTGAAATCCTGCTGGACACGCCCGTGGGCCTCAGCATCACGTTCGAAGAATTACGCAAGAGCTACGCGGCGGTTTTTGTTGCCATCGGGGCACACGTGGAACGGAAGCTCGGAATTCCGGGGGAACATCTGCCGGGCGTCACCGGTGGTGTGGAGTTTCTGCAGCGTGTGAATCTCACGGTTCCTGCGGCGCCGGGGCATCGTGTGCTGGTCGTGGGAGGTGGCAACTCGGCTCTTGACGCTGCCCGCACTGCGCTTCGTTGCGGGGCCGACGAGGTAACTGTCGTCTACCGGCGAACCCGTGCAGAAATGCCTGCTGACCAGCGTGAGATCGAAGGCGCAGAGCATGAAGGCGCCAAGTTGATGTTGCTGGCGGCGCCCAAATCCGTCCAGTCGGGCCCCGATGGTCGCGTGGTCGGCCTTGAGTGCCTGAAGATGAAGCTCGGCCGGACCGATGCGAGCGGCCGTCCAACTCCGGAGCCGATTCCTGGTTCGGAGTTTGTCATTCCCTGCGACGCTGTCGTGGTCAGCATTGGCCAGTTCCCCGATGTGAATGCTCTGGGCGAACGGCTGGGCATGGCGACCACAAAATCGGGTACGCTCCGTGCCGATCCCCTGACACTGGAGACGGAACTTCCCGGTGTATTCGCGGGCGGGGATTGCGTGACCGGTCCCGACGTGGTGGTCGCGGCCATGGCTGCGGGCAAGAAGGCCGCTAACTCGATCGATCGCTGGCTCAATGGCCGGGACCTGCGCGCGGATCGTGAACTGGAGAGCCCGTATCACACCGCATACGTCGTGGATACGGCTGGCGTGCTGATGCAACGCCAGATACCCGTACAAGCTCTCGACCCCAAGACTCGTGGAAAAACGTTTGCCGAGGTCCACGTCGGCTATACGCCGGAAGAAGCGATTGCCGAGGCCAAGCGTTGCCTCGCGTGCGGCATCTGCTGCGATTGTCACATCTGCTCAACCGCCTGCCAGGCCAATGCCATCGACTATGCACAGAAAGCGGAAACGCAGGAGTTAAAGGTAGGAGCCATCGTCCTCGCCCCCGGATTCGAGATCTTCGACGCACGGTTAAAGAAGGACCTGGGATATGGCCGCTTCCCGAATGTGCTCACGTCGTTGGAGTTTGAGCGGATTCTGTCGGCCTCCGGACCTTACGCCGGTCATGTGTGCCGGCCCTTTGACCGGCAGCAGCCGAAGCGGATTGCCTTCCTGCAGTGCGTTGGTTCACGAGACTCCGAGCACGACTACTGTTCGTCCGTCTGCTGCATGTATGCCACCAAAGAAGCCATTATCGCCAAAGAGCATCTGGGCGAAGGCCTGCAATGCGACGTCTTCTTCATGGACCTGCGCGCCTTCAGCAAGGGCTTCGAGCAGTATTACCGCCGGGCCCAAGAGCTTGGCGTGCGCTATATCCGTTCACGCGTACCGAAGATTGAGGAACTCGCTGGAACACGCAACCTGATCGTCAACTATCTCGGCGAGAACGACAGCAAGCTTTCCCAGGAATACGACCTGGTCGTGCTGTCGGTGGGCCTGCAGCCGCCCAAAGAAGTCAAAGTGCTGGCCGAACGATTCGGGGTGGCGCTGAACAAGTTCGACTTCTGCGGGACCTCCACATTCCAGCCTGCGAAGTCCTCGCGGGAGGGAATCTTTGTAGCCGGGCCGTTTGCCGAGCCCAAGGATATTCCGGAGACTGTCATGCAAGCCTCGGCGGCCGCTTCCCAGGTGCTCTCGCTCTTGCGGGAAGCTCGTGGCACTTTGATCACTCCCAAGGTGTACCCACCCGAAAGAGAGGTGAAGGGAGAAGAGCCGCGCATCGGAGTCTTTGTCTGCCACTGCGGAACCAATATCGCTGGCGTGGTCAATGTCCGGGATGTCGTGGAATATGCCAAGACCCTGCCTAACGTCGTGTACGCGGACAACAATCTTTATACCTGCTCCAACGACACCCAGGATCGGATTAAGGAGAAGATCGCCGAACACAATCTGAATCGGGTCGTGGTGGCGTCCTGCACCCCGCGAACGCATGAGCCTCTGTTCCGCAACACGATGGCAGAAGCCGGCCTCAATCCCTATCTGTTTGAGATGGCCAACATCCGAGACCAGTGTTCCTGGGTGCACATGCACGAGCCGGAGAAGGCCACCCAGAAATCCAAGGACTTGGTGCGGATGGCATTGGCCAAATCCCGGCTATTGCAACCGCTCCAGCGGCAGACGGTCAGAATAGAAAAGTCCGCCCTGGTCATCGGCGGAGGATTGTCGGGTATGACCACCTCCCTGGCCCTGGCGCGCCAGGGTTTTGATGTCCATCTGGTGGAAAAGGAGAATGAGCTTGGCGGAAATCTGCGCCACGTCCACTACTTGCTCAACGGAGAAAGGCCCCAGGATGAATTAGCCCGCCTGCGCGACGAAATCAGAGGGAACAACAGAGTCCATCTGTTTACGGGCGCGACCATCGAAAAGATCGAAGGCACCATCGGCAACTTCAAGACGACGATCACAGCCCAAGGCACAGCCACCGAGGTCACGCATGGAGTCGTAATCGTGGCCACGGGCGCAAAGCAGTACCAACCCAAAGAATATCTGCATGGGCAGGACGACCGTGTGATGACGCAACGGGACCTCGAAGCCCGCCTCGCTTCCGGGGATGGGTTTCTCGCGCAGGAACGCAATCAGCCCGCAAAGACCGTCGTCATGATCCAGTGCGTGGGCTCACGCGACGCCGACCACCCCTATTGTTCCCGCGTGTGCTGCGCCGACGCCATCAAGAATGCCCTGAAGATCAAGAAGCTCTCTCCCGAGACAAACGTGTACGTCCTCTACCGGGACATCCGCACCTACGGTTTCAAAGAGAGCTACTACACCCGGGCGCGCCAGCAAGGCGTCGCCTTTGTGCGTTACGACGAAGACCGCAAGCCGGACGTGTCCCAAAATGGCGAAGGACTCGAGGTCACCGTCTATGACCAGACTCTCGGGATGCCACTCATGATCACCGCGGACTGGGTGGTTTTGTCGGCGGGCATTCATCCCCATGAAGACAACCGGAAGATCGCGCAGCTCCTCAAGGTTCCGCTTAACAGCGAGGGATTCTTCCTCGAAGCCCATATGAAACTGCGCCCCGTAGACTTCATGACGGACGGCGTCTTTTTGTGCGGGCTCGCCCATTCTCCGAAGGGCATCGATGAATCTATTCTTCAGGCGGAGGCGGCGTCGGCGCGAGCCGCATCCGTCCTCGTGCAGGATAGCCTTGAACTGGGGGCGAACATCTCGCATGTGGTGGACGAAAGCTGCGACGGTTGCGCCTACTGTGTGGACACATGCCCCTACAAGGCCATTACCCTGCTCGAATACAAGTGGCAGGGCTCGATCAAGAAAGTCGTCGAAACTAACGATTCTACCTGCAAGGGATGTGGCTGCTGCCAGGCTACGTGTCCTAAGAAAGGCGTATTCATCCGTGGATTTACCCTCGATCAGATTGAGGCCCAGATCCATGCGGCTTTAGGAGTAGAGTGATGGACGACAACTTTTGAACCCCTGATCATCGCCCTGTGTTGCAACTGGTGCTCCTACGCCGGAGCGGACCTGGCGGGCGTCTCTCGAACCCAATACCCGCCCAGCATCCGCATCGTCCGAGTCATGTGCTCGGGAATGGTGCATCCCAACCTGGTAATTGATGCGTTCACCAAGGGGGCGGACGGAGTCCTCATTTGCGGCTGCCATCATGGAGATTGTCACTATCAGGAGGGTAATTACAAAACCGAAAAACGTGCGGACGCGATCCGCCTGATGCTCGCGGATTTCGGTATCGAGGAGGAGCGCTTTCGCTTGGAATGGGTTTCGGCGGCCGAAGGGCCAAGGTTTGCGCAGGTGGTGAGAGAGTTCACAGAACAGGTGCGGAGTCTGGGAGTCAGTCCCTACAGGTCGTAAAGTGATCAGCGAGTGGCTCGCGCCGATTATCGTGTGGGTGATAGTGATTGCCTTCGCCGTGGCAGTTGTCGGGGCGTTGCTCGCCGAATGAATTGGTTGGTTCGGGTGGATCGCCCGTGGGTATCGCCTCCGAAAGGGAGGTGAGCAATGGTCTTCATCATCGCAGGAGCCGCAGAATCAGAGAGGAACACGGTGGGTAGGTTCCTCGCAGAGAGCTTGGGATGGGAATTTGTCAATGTGGAAAATCTCCGTACGCAGGGCAAGGTTGATGCTGGCAGGGAGAGCACTTCGCGGGCTCATGCTGATCCAACCTTTCTTGTAGACACGTTGTCAACCGCGGTCAAGTCCTTGATCTATGAATGGCGGGACGTGGTCCTTTCGTGTCCGGTGCTGACCGAGGGAGAGCGAAGGCAGCTGTCGAGAATGTCCTCGCTGGTTAGAATCGCCTGTCTGGAGGATTTCCATGCAACCGATCACACGCGCGTCTCGGACCGTTCAGCCGGCGTTGCGATCTCCCAGTCGCCTCCCGAATCGTATGCCTCTCGCCACCCAGAACAGGACGGGTTCACTCTAGATTTGTTTCGGCCAGTGGAGGAGATTATCGCGGAGTTGACGGCCGTGCTGATGACGTAGCAGTTGCCATAGTCTCTTCAATTCACCTTCCTCGAACGTAACCAAACGAAATGAGAGTAGTTTCCTGAGTTCAGTATGTACACAGCCGTACCAGGATGCACCTTGGTCAGTAGCTGCGAGCAATGGGGCCCCGAGTCTGCCGTGCTCTCCCATCGATCTGTCGCACCCCAAACTACCGTGCAAATCCCATAGTGCACCGCGTCCGCCGCAAACGCCAGCGGCTTCCTCCTAGTCTGCTCATCGAAAACGCGTCGGATCGAGTTCCACTTCGTTCTGAAAGTGTCCTGCCCGAGGCGTTTCCGATCAAGCCTAGCGACGGTCCGCCCAGTGAGCCGGATACTGCCAACACCTTCCTGATCGAGAGCGGAAGTCTGTTGACGGGCGATCACCAGACGTGTGGTACCAACCGGTAACGTACCTTCTGGAGATATTCCTTGTAGCCTTCCAGATCGCGTGTCAACAGCTTCTCCTCGCCAAAGATGCGCAGAATGAGCAACCCAACGTTGGCCAGACCCACGAGAAGGCCACAAACGGAGCCGAGCAGCAACGCGCCGCCGACGAACCATAGAGTTGCGCCAAGATACATGGGGTGGCGAACAAAGCCGTAGACGCCCGTGTCAATGACATGCTGGCCGCGCTCGGTCTGAATACGCACCAACTGCGACAGATATGTGTTATCGGTGAATGCGCGGAACATGAAGAAACTACCTCCGAGGAGCAGGATGCCTCCGCAGACCTCGCTCCACCGCGGCAGGCGCGGCATCCAGCCGAAACGCACGTCCAACGGCGATAGAACGACCCAGGCGATGACGCCCACCTTCACCCCGATGAGAATAGCCATATCGGCGCGCGATTCACCGCCGCTGCCGGGCATGCGCATGCGCTCGGCCAGCAGCGCAGGATCCTTGTAGTGAAGCCACAAGAAAGTGGCGGCAATGAAGGATCCCCACCAGACGCCGAAGATCCAGCCCTCCACCCACTGCCAATCGCCCGACAGCCATAGCAGCAGGGTCGTTGCCCCCAGAACGCCAGCGCCGACGGCCACGAACACCAACCCGGTGATGATCGGTGTGGGGCGCATCAGAAGCCGAAAACATCATACTACCGAGACGTGCTTGCTTCTACTGTCGGAGCGAATTGCCGCGTGGATTTGACAGGATGGCAAGATTCCTTCGGCAGGTTCACGGGCAAACCGTAAGTTATAGGTTGGTCCGTCGGATTAGTACTGGCAAACGGATTGTCATAGTACCGATAGACGCCCATAGCGGTCCTCATTCGCCTCCTCCTCTCTAAGAACATCACCCGTTCTGTAAGGGGATGACTTGAAACCCAAGTTGAGCGGCTTGTCTGCGGAGCCGAAATTGCGCGCGTCTTAAAGCTTCTTCGTCGCAGCGGTGAAAGACCACCCCTGATCTTGTTCTCAGGACAGGGTCCCAACCAGGATGCAAAAGCGGAGGAAACCGACTTTTACAGCAGAACTCAGCTTACGGCTAGATGGCAAGGCAGCTTCACAGCATCAACTGGTGGGCTGGCCAGCAGAGTGGCGGTTGCTGTCAGACGCTTGAGCACCAGGACGAAAGTCTCCGTTGACATCCGGCCCTGGAGGGTTAGCATGGTTGGTGTTAACGTGGGAGGCGATCATGGCGAACTCAGCGCAGGGTTGGGGCTGGATTCCGACGATCCGCCTGCAAACGGCGAGCGTCGCGCTAGGGTTAGCGCTCGTGCTTGTGCTAGGGGCCGGTGCAACCCATTCAGCGCTCGGACAAACCTTCACAGTGCTTTACAACTTCACGGGGCCGCCGGACGGGGGGTATCCCTACGCAGGGTTGGTCCGTGACGCCGCCGGGAATCTCTACGGCACTACCCATCAAGGCGGCTCTTCCGACTATGGAACGGTGTTCAAGGTGGATACGAGCGGAACTGAGGCCGTCGTGCACAGCTTCACTGGGGGGGCCGACGGGGGTTATCCCTACGCAGGGTTGATTCAGGATAAATCGGAAAGCCTGTATGGCACCACCTGGCGGGGAGGCTCCGGCTACGGAGTCGTGTTCAAACTGGACACGGCCGGCAACGAGACTGTGCTTCACACGTTCACTGCGGGGAAAGATGGGATTAGTCCCTACGCAGGTTTGATCACGGACGCAACGGGAAACTTTTACGGCACCACCGAGTGGGGCGGCTCTTCCATCTACGGAACGGTGTTCAAGGTGACGGCGGCTGGCAAGGAGACAGTCCTATATAACTTCACTGGCGGTTCGGATGGAGGACATCTTCTCGGTGGCCTGGTCCGGGACAAGAAGGGGAACCTGTACGGCACCACCGAATCCGGCGGCGGGTACGACGACGGAACCGTGTACAAGCTGAGTTCGAGCGGGACATTGACGGTGCTGCACAGCTTCACCGGATACCCTAAGGATGGATCCGATGCCGTCGTGAGTCTGATCATGGACGCGAAGGGAAACCTCTACGGAAGCACCTGCTGGGGCGGCGCCTACGGCTGGGGGACCGTGTTCAAAGTGAATCAGGCCGGCAGAAAGACCGTGCTGCATAGCTTCGCTGGTGGGGAGGACGGGGGATGTCCTCACGGAAGTTTGATAACGGACGATGCGGGAGACCTTTACGGCAACACCTACTATGGCGGCGGGACCGGATGCGACGGCAACTACGGTTGCGGCACGGTATTCAAGTTGAATACCAGCGGCACCGAGAGTGTGCTGCACAGATTTGCCGGGGGGGCGTCGGACGGGGCATATCCCCAAGGAGGGTTGGTCCGGGACGCGCAGGGCAACCTTTACGGCACCGCCACATATAGTGGTGAGTTCGGCTACGGGACAGTGTGGAAGCTGACTCACTAATCAGGACGGCAAAAAGGGGATAGAGATGCTTCCCGCGAATGCCTCAAGCGAAAAAGCCCAGGCAGGCGCACCTAAGGAAATGGATCGAACCCGGTTTTGCGCTGGGCTTAGCGAATCTCAGCTAAGCCCCGGCACAGTGAGGTGGGAACCTACACAACCCCTGGTCGCACACCTTGAGCTTGCCGCCGCTGCCGGAGGAAGATGGCTCCAAAACACGACACTCCAGCGAGCAGTAAGTACAGCGCAGCCGAGCCACCCTCGGGCACCTGTTGACCCGGGATCCAGCCAAACATTTCCTGCGGCTGTCCCTGGTACCAGGAGCCAACGGGCGTGTAGATGTAGAGCGTGCCGTTCAACTGGCTCAATTGCGGGTTGGCGGAGATGATCAAGTTCATCGCCCAATTCAGGGCGCTCAACTGGGCGGAGGTCAGGGTCTTAGCAAATGTGGTGCTGTCCCAGGTACTGCTGCCGCCACTGATAAGACTGCCAGTAAGGCCACCGCTGGTAATGTTCCAGAGCGCCAACGAAATGCCAGTGAACTGGGTGCCGGTCATGCTTCCCTGGTTCGTGTACATGTAGTTCGCCAGATATGCCATGTCCACATAGCCCTGGACTCCGATGGTTGAACCAAACAAAGTTCCCGTGGCCGAGTTCGCTAACGTAATTGCGGTGGCGTTCCAGTTCTGATTGTTCGAAACGTTGTCGTACAAGTCATCGCACACAATGTATGTGCTCTGACCATTGACGTTGGCGGTATAAAGGCCAGTGGCCACATTCTCGCCGAAGATGTTGAGATATGTAGAGCTGCTGTATCCGCCGGTAAAGGTGATATTGACTTCCTGACCGAATGCGCCCGGCAAAAAACACAATGCCGCAAGAATCACCCACCACGAGGCTCGGATTGAACTGATCATTCTCTTCCTCATATGCCTAAATCTGGGGGAGGATTCCTGGTGCGAAGCCCCCACGGGTTCGCGCACCATTACACTATGGCGATCTCTACTCTATCCGGAAGTTCAGGGCTGTCAAGATTGATAATTTCTGCGACCTGTTGCAAGCGCTTGCAACTATTGTATAAGTAGTTCTACGCCAACAAGATAGATGGCCGCTGACCGCTGGTTTTGTCGGTGGAAAAATAATTCTTGGCGACGTTAGAAACGACCAACCGGGCCCGTAAACCGTGTCCTCGCAGGAAATGCTATGGGCCGACGGTCCCAAATGCGGGACTTGACGGGTAACTTCCCCGCGACGCTCCACTTGCTGTACCTTACAAAACAGCGAGATTCAAACCATGCGTTTACATTGGGAGATTCGGCAATGAGGTCTTCTCTGGTTCTCCGTGTGATTCTCCCTCTGGCGCTGATGGTGGCGCTTTTTTCGGCGTGTTCGCGCGATCCCAATGTGCGTAAGCAAAAGTACTTCCAGAGCGGTCAACGTTATTTTGATAAAGGAAAATACAATGAAGCCGCTATCGAGTACGTGAATGCCCTCAAGATCGATCCCGGCTTCGCCGATGCCCACTTCAAACTGGCTGAGAGTTACCTCAAAATGCAGCAACCGCTGCGCGCTTACAACGAGTTCGGCGCGCACGGTTGAACTGCAGCCGGAAAATTATCGCGCTCATTTTGAGATGGCGAATCTGCTGATCGCCAGTCGCAATTTTCAGCAGGCGCAGGAGCAAACGGATTTGCTGCTGCAAAAGCAGCCGAATGATCCGCAAACTCATTTCGCCGTTTCAAGCTTGCTGACTGCCGAGGGAAATCTTCCCGCCGCGATCGAGGAAATGCAGAAAGCGATTGCTCTCGGCGCCAGCCAGTGGACTTCATACTTAAGTCTGGCTTTCTTGCAACTGAAGAACAATCAGCCTGACGCGGCTGAGGCTAATTTTAACAAGGCGGTCGAAGTCGGCTCCGACGCTACCGGCGCCCAGTTAGCGCTGGGCCTCTATTACCAGGCGCGCGGTCGGTTCAGCGAAGCGGAGCAGCAATTCCGCCATGCCATCGGCACGGATCCGAAGAGCCCCGAAGCACGTGCCAGCATTGAGCCGCCTTTACTTGTTTCAAGGCAGGAAAACCGAGGCGGAGGAAGTTGCTCAGCAGGCCAAGCACGACTTGCCAAACAACTCCGATGGCTACCGCATGCTGGGCGACTTCTACGCACGGTATCGGCGACCTTGACAAAGCCACCGCCGAATACGCCACCCTCTACCAGGAGCATCCCAAAGATCATTCAGGTAAAGAAAAACTACATTCAACTACTGATTCAGCAGAATCGTCTCGATGAGGCCCGCAAGTTGGACGATGAAATCCTGAAAGCCCAACCCAGCGACAGCGAAGCCCTAGATTATCGTGCCGAGATGCAACTTCGCGACGGACACGCCGGAGGATGCGGCGCAGACCTTGCAGACCATCATCAAGAACGACCCCAATGATGCCGCGGCCCACTATCACTTAGGGTCCGCATTCGATAAATTAGGCGATCTGGAGCGCGCCGAGGGCGAATGGCGGGAGGCGGTTCGCCTGCGACCGGATCTGGTCGAAGCCCAGCGCTCTCTGGCTGGTATGGCAATGCGCAAGGGTGACATGAGCGCGCTAGGACAGGCCGCAACTCAGATCATCGGTCTGCAACCCACCTCGCCCGACGGTTACGCGCTGCGCGCGGTTTCTGAGATCAATCTCAAGCAGTTCGCGGCAGCGGAGCAGGATGTTCGCAAAGCGATCGAAGTAGCTCCGCAGAACCCGTTCGGCTATGTTCAGCTGGGGAACCTGAGATTCGCTCAGAAGCAGTACAGCGATGCCGGAGAAGGCTTATCAGGAAGCGCTTGACCGAGACCCGAATTCCAAGGACGCTCTGCGCGGGCTGATGAACGCGTACCTCGCCCAGAAGCAGATCGACGAAGCCATCGCCGCCGCCAATGCACAAATCGCCAAATCACCCAACAATAGCGGCTTCTATGACCTGCTGGGTACGGTGCTGTTCCACGACAAGAAGGATCTGAGCGACGCCGCGGCTGCCTTCGCAAAATCCGCCGCTCTGGACAAGAACAATTTCGATGCCTTGCTCAAGCTGGCGCAGGTACAAGCGGCTCAAGGGTTGGTGGACCAGGCCCTCGCCACCTGCCAGCAGTCCATCAAAGATCATCCTCGCGAAGCCAACTTCTACGTCGCGATGGGAGAGTTGTACGAATCCAGGCAGGATTGGGGTAAAGCGACGGATGCGCTATCAGAAGGCTCTGGAGATCAAGCCTGAGGACGCGATGGCTTCAAACAACTTGGCCTCGGTCATGGCGCAATCGGGAGGCAACCTCGACGTAGCTCTTTCGTTGGCGCAGACGGCTCGCCGCGGCATGCCGGATTCCCCGAACGCAGCGGACACGCTGGGCTGGATCTATTACCAGAAGGGTGCCTACAAGTCCGCCATAGGATTATTCCAGGAAGCGCTCAAGCTGGGAGCAAAGAGCAACGCTCCCGACAATCCCGGCATTCACTATCACCTGGGGTTGGCGTATCAGAAGACCGACCAGCCGGGATTGGCGAGGCAGCAACTGGAACGCGTGCTCAAGATCGATCCCAACTACAGCGGCGCTGCCGATGTAAGAAAGCAGTTGGGGCAACTGAAGTCGTAGCCTGATAGTCAGAGTGCCGCGCAATCACGTTAAGCTTTGCAGGCTTCGCCAGGTTGCTCCAGTTCGCGGGCGGGTCTCAGTTGGCCGCTTAATGCATACCTACAACAACACCTACACGCGCAAAGCGGCAGGGTTGCGAACAGCAATTAGGTAGGCGTAGGCTGTCTTTCATGCCGATGTGGAAAAAGATCGCGATTGTTGTAGTGGCGTGGGGGTTATCTGTCTTGGTCTATGTTGAATTCTTTGCTAAAGCCCGATGAGTCACTGACCGAGGGAGCGCGCCGTTTGTTGGCTGGATCGTGCGCTGGATTTCTGCCATCAGTCGCAAGCCGAACCGTTGTTCGTGGCGCAGCTCCGCACTACAATGGGTTGATCTCGGGTCTCCATCATTAGTTCGGGGCTCCTCCCAGGTGAAGTGCCAACGTTCCAATACGTTGAACAAACCAGTTCTGGACCAGGAAACGTTCCAGCAACTCCTGGCTGCTGCTTCTACACTACAGCAGCAAAATGATCGCCTGCTGGTTGAGGCGTCTAAAGTGGATTTCGCCCAGACTCTCCCCGAAGGGGCAATCGCCAAAAGCGTCGGGGTGATGCCTCTGGTTTCGCTAACTCCTGGACCTTTGGCCGAGACCGAGCCGGCGCTGGAGTCGGTGCTTCCGATCGCTCAATCTGATGTTGAGCCATCAGTGTCCCCCCTGGACTCGGCACTGGAGCCGGAGACGAACGCTCGAATTCCCGTCCTCCCACCGCAATTTCTCGAGGATCCGACCTTCAAACAGCCGCAGTCGAAACCGGCACCGCTAATGATGCCGGTCTGTCAAGCCGTTCCAAATGCAAGGAGTGGTTCCCGTGACAGAGCGATGCGCTCGCGAATCTCTCAACGCACCGAATTGTTCTGGAGCGCCGCGACGGTGGCAGCCTTGGCAGCGGTTTCGGCTCTGCTGATGGGTGGGTCGATCCATCGCCTCTCACCCTTACCTGCCAGCCTGACGCTACCCTCGGAAGTGCTGGGGCAGCCAGTACCTTTCCGGAGAGCGAAACGCATCGGAGCAGTGCTGGCGCAGAGCGGTGGAGCCGGCACGAAGACGATGGTGATGGAGCCAGATGCGACGAAGAGCGAACCGACCGCCGCAGTTGTTGCTGACGAGTCGCCTAGAAGGAGCGCGACTCCCGGCTCTGGCCACAAGACGATTCTGGGCCCGAAACATCATTCCAGTCATGAGAGCGAAGGCGAGATAGTTGCCCAGGACACCGTAGTGCGTTACTGCGCGCGGTCCAGCGCGCAGGCACAGATCCCAAACAGCGGGGCACGGTGATGTTCGTTTGCCCACCGCTTTTGCCAACACGCTTTGAATCTCTCACCTGCTGGTACACTTCAGCCGTGATCTCTGGAGGCAAGACATGAAGGCGTCTCTGTTTTATCGAATCGCTGCTGTTCTACTGCTGCTTTTTGCTGTCGGACATACACTTGGTTTTCGCCAGTCTGATTCCACATGGGGAGTTGATACCCTTCTTGGCTCAATGCGGTCAATTCACTTTGACGTGCAGGGGTTCAACCGGACATATTGGGACCTCTTTGTGGCGGCCGGATTCTCTGTCGGCGTGTTTTATCTATTCGCGGCGATATTGGCATGGCAGCTAGGTGGTCTTCCGGCAGAGACTTTGGCGGTCATGCGCGTCACTAGGTGGGCGTTCGCCCTTTGCTTTGCCGCCATCACGGTTGTGAGCTGGAGATACCTCTTTATCTTACCGATCGCTTTCTCCATCGTGATCACATTATGTTTGGCTGCAGCGGCATGGCTTTCAGCGCAGCCAATCTGAGGCCTTTGCCACTCTCTTATTGAGAATTGAATAATATAGTGACATTCTGGAGATCCTATGCTACTCTGCGGTCATGGGAAACCCGGCGGGAGTACGGCGAGACTTTGAGAAGTTGGAGGAGCGGCGGCGGTTGGGGGCTCGACTGTTGCGGCAAGGAGTACATCCGGCAGAGGTAGCGCGACAGGTGGGAGTGCATCGGCAGTCGGTGAGTCGGTGGGCGGCACAGCTGCAGCAAGGTGGAGTGCGAGCGCTGAAGAAGGCGGGACACGCTGGGCGCAGAGCCCGCTTACGGCCCGAGGATCTGCGGCGCATCGAGAAGGGACTGAAGCGCGGGCCGCAGGCCTTAGGGTACGAAACCAGCCTGTGGACTTCGTGGCGCGTGGCTCATCTGATCGAGCAGGAATGCGGGGTGAAGTATCACCCATCGCAAGCCTGGCGGATTCTGCGGCAACTGGGCTGGAGTTGCCAGCGTCCGGTAGGACGTGCGCTGGAACGCGACGAAGAGAAGATCCGTCGCTGGAAACGGGAGCGCTGGCCGGAGATTAAAAAAAAGCCCAAAAAGAGGGCCGCACCATCGTCTTCATCGACGAAAGCGGATTGAGCGAACGCCCGCACCGCTGTCGCACCTGGGCGCCGAAGGGACAGACGCCGGTGCTGCAATATCACTTCAACTGGAAGACGCTGTCGGCCATGGCGGGGGTGACGTGGTGGAACTTCTACTTCCGACTCTTTCCCGGGACCATTCGCAGCCCGCAGGTCATTGAGTTCCTGGAGCACTTGCTGCGCCACCTTCCGGGCCAGCTGCTGGTCGTCTGGGACGGACTAACCGGCCATCGCAGCCGCATGACCTGGGAGTTCATCCGCCAGCAGCGCGGGCGCTTGTGGGTGGAGTTTCTTCCCGGCTATGCGCCGGAACTGAATCCGGTCGAGTACCTGTGGTCGCACTGGAAGCAACACGAACTGCCCAACTTCTGCCCGCAGAACTTTGGCCAGTTAAGCCATTATGCCCGCAAGGCTCTGCGCCGCATGCGCAAGCGACCCACGTTGGTCATCGCCTTCTGGCGGCAGGCGGAACTGTTTCCTCTGTAACTATATTATGCAATGCTCAATAGTGGCCTGTGATCGTAAGATTCGCCCTGAAGCTCCCTGTGGTCAGCGTTGCTCTGGTAATCGTTGGTCTGATGCTGATGGCACTCATTTACAGCACTTATCGCATCATCGAAGCATGATCTTTACGCCTGACCATGAACTGGAGCTGAGTGCTCCCAACGACATAAAAGCGTCTGCAGCCGTATGGCCGGAACATACAACTCTGCTTTCGACAAGCTGTCCAGCCAAGAGTTCAGCTACCCGAAGAGTAGTGCGTGGTTGCACACTAATTTACCGGCGGGGCTTTGACAAAAGCCGTTTTTGGAATACACTTAGTTCGCTCAGCGGAACCCCTCACTCCCTCAGTGGTTCCCAGACCGGGCCTCGGTTTCCTAACCCGCACGTCGAGGAGGCAAGATGAAATCCAGAAGGTGCCAATTTGCGGCTATCGCGTTAATCACCCTGCTGGTCATCCCAATTTCGCTCGCCGCGCAGGATAACAAGGCAGCGCCCCCTCGTTACATCCTCAAAGATGTGGGCAAACTAGGAGGCTATAACGCCTACCTTTTCACAGGTCCACCCTCGTTCCGAGCCTTGAACAACCGGGGAATGGTCGTGGACGCAGCGGGTACGAGAATTAATGATCCGTACCAGCCATGCTTCACAGACTGCTCGGTCAATCATGCAGTTCGATGGCAGAATGGTGTCTTGACCAACCTGGGGTCGCTGCCGGAGAATGGAACAAGCAGTGCTCCGTTTTCCATCAGTGATAACGGACAGTTCATCGTCGGAGTCTCAGAAAACGGTTCCTACGATCCGCTGACTAACTATCCAGAATATGATGCCGTCCTTTGGCAGCGTGGTCACAAGATCAAGAATCTCGGAACCTTTGGGGGAAATGTCAGCACGGCCGTGTCTGTCAACAACAGCGGCCAGATAGTCGGAGGGGCAACGAATACGACCTCCGATCAATACGCAGCTGGCCTGGGACCATGTTGGAGTGTTAACTGTTGGCCGGCGGCAACCCAATGGCGTGCGTTTTTGTGGCAGAACGGTGTGATGACGGACTTGGGCACACTTGGGACGGGTAACGATGCCGTCGCCGGACTTCTGAATGCAACGGGGCAAGTCGCTGGCGTTTCTTACACTAACACGACCGCAAATCAAACGACCGGAATTCCTACCCAGGACCCGTTTTTCTGGGAGCAGGGAAAATCGATGGTGGACACGGGTACACTCGGCGGCACATTGGGATATCCAACCTGGCTCAACAACAAGGGACAGATGGTCGGTCAATCGAATCTGGCGGGAGACAAGAAATACCGCCCGTTCCTTTGGGGGAGTGGTAAGAAAATGCAGGATTTGGGCACTCTCGGAGGAGACTCGGGGACTGCACTGTGGATCAACGATACCGGAGAGATTGTCGGTGGGGCATGGACAAAAAGAAATCAGGCATTCCACGCGGTTCTTTGGAAGAACGGAAAGCCGCGCGACCTCGGGGTGCTGACCGGTTACAAGCATAGTCTCGCATATAGCATTAACTCCAGAAGTCAGATCGTGGGCTGTGTAACGAATGATCTGACTACTGGATGTTCCCTTGGGTTTCTGTGGGAGAACGGCACCATGTACGACCTGAACAAACTGATTCGTTCCGGGTCCCGCATTACAGTGGCAATGCCGCTCAACATCAATGATCGCGGCGAGATTGCGACCTGGGGAACATTCGATAGATTTTTCACCCACGCTGTCCTGCTGATCCCCAGGTAGAAACAGCGGCGTTTTCCCGAGCCGGGCGGCGGGTTCGGGCCAGCAAGGCTGATTCGCAATTTGGAGAAGCAGCGGTTTAAAGGGGCAGCGCCCGGCCTTAGTTCATCTGGTGCAGCATCGACCCGCCGTTCAGCCGAACCTCCTTCTGCGTCTCAGTGGTTCGACAGACCGGCGTCGCTCCCTGGCCCGAACCGTAGAGGAGGCAAGATGAAATCCAGAACCTGGCTCTTGGCAGCTACCGCGTTAACCACCCTGTTGGCTTTTCCAGTTTCGCTCGCACAGAATAACAGGGCAAGCGCCCCCCGTTACATCCTCAAAGATTTGGGCTCGTTGGGGGGCCCTTACAGCTGGCTTTTTACAGGCCCTCCATCGTTCCGAGTCTTGAACAACCTGGGAATGGTCGTGGACGCAGCGGATTATAAGAGCACTTATGATCCTTACACGCCATGCTTTACAGACTGCTTCGTCAATCATGCAGTCCGATGGCAGAATGGTGTCTTGACCGACCTGGGGTCGCTTCCGGGCAACAAACCAAGCAGTGCCCCCTTTTCCATCAGTGAGAACGGGCAGTTCATCGTCGGAGTCTCAGAGAACGGTTCTTATGATCCGCTGACCAACTACCCCGAGTATGATGCCGTCCTTTGGCGGCGTGGTCACAAGATCAAGAATCTCGGAAGCTTTGGGGGAAATGTCAGCATGGCAGTGTCCGTCAATGACCAGGGCCAGGCAGTGGGAGGGGCGACGAATACCACCACCGATCAATACGCAGCCGGCCTGGGCCCGTGTTGGATGCTTAACTGTTGGCCGACAGCGACCCAATGGCGTGCGTTTTTGTGGCAAAGCGGTGTGATGACGGACTTGGGCACGCTGGGTACGGGTAACGATGCCGTCGCCGGACTTCTGAATGCACATGGGCAAGTAGCCGGCGTCTCTTACACAAACACGACCGCGAATCAAACGACCGGAATTCCCACCCAGGACCCGTTTTTCTGGGAGCAGGGAAAATCAATGGTGGACACGGGTACGCTCGGAGGCACATTGGGATATCCAACCTGGCTCAACAACAAGGGACAGGTAGTCGGTCAGTCGAACCTGGCGGGAGACAAAAAATACCACCCGTTCGTTTGGCAGAAAGGCAAGAACATGCAGGACCTGGGCACGCTTGGCGGAAGCTCAGGGACCGCAATGTGGATCAACGATGCTGGGGAGATTGCCGGTGGTGCGTGGACAAAGAGAAATCGGGCATTCCACGCGGTTCTCTGGAGGAACGGAAAGCCGCACGACCTCGGGGTGCTGACGGGTTACAAGTACAGTCTCGCATATAGCATTAACTCAAGAGCTCAGATCGTAGGCTGTGTAACGAATGATCTCAAGAATGGATGTGCCCGCGGATTTCTGTGGGAGAACGGCACCATGTACGACCTGAACAAGCTGGTTTCTGGCGGGTCCCATACCACACTGACCATGCCGCTTAACATCAATGATCGTGGCGAGATTGCAACCTGGGCAGTACACAACATTATTCCCGGGCACGCTGTCCTGCTGATCCCCAAGAAGGTGTCCAGGGCTAGCGGGCAAAGGAAGGTGGCTCGATGAAGTGGCACTCTTGGCTTGCGTTGCTTGCTGTGATCGCGGCCTGCGCTTGGTATCTCGCGGCGGGCCCGCGCCTCGCCACCGCGGGTAACCCAGGCTGCTCGCTGGCCAGCAGCCCCAGCGGCTACGGCTGCGACCCATGGAGCACGCACCTCTACGTCAGCAGAGGCATCGCCAAGAACGGGAACACGTTCACGCTCACCGTCGTACACGACCCCGACTACGAGGGAAACGCCAATGACATCAGGATCCCGCCGGGTCACGACTACTCCCAGCAGCTTACCGTCGACATCCCGTTTACAACCGCGATCCGCGATTTCATCTGCGTCGCTCTTGTTTCCGCGCCCGGCGGTGCGGTGCTCGACGCCTCAAAACCCACATTCCTCACCGACGTCGCGAACCACCCCGAGTCCTCGCTCCTTGCCGGACCAAGCTTCGACGGCGCCGCGCACGTCAGCAACATCTCTGCGGTGTGCGGGACCTCGCATTTGGCGGGCGTGGCGGCCCCGCCCCTCGTCACGAGGGGTAGGTCCGTCCTCGCCGACCTTGCGCTCGCCGTCCCAATGACGCCGAAACCGCAGGGCTTCGTCGTGGGCACGAAGTTTTCCGCCTGGGTGGCGCGCGGCTTCTTCTATATCGACGAGGAGAGCGAACTGTCGCCGCCCATCATGGCGACCGTCACGGCGGTCCAATGAGTACGCCTCTCGCGATCGCCACCGGCGAGCTCACGTCCCACACCGTGCCCGTTGCTCTGCGTGAGGCATTTGCACGCGTCGCGGGGATCGACGGTGCGGAGGCTCCCGGGGCGGACACGCTCATGCCGGCAACCCCGCGGGTGTTCTCGTCGTCCACGATCAAGCGCGTAGCACGCACGGCGGAGCGCCTCTGGTCGGCGTTCGACGCAGAGGTGCGCCAAGCGCTCAAGTCCAAGGGTGCGGCAGCGCTCGCGCGCTCGCTCGGCTTCGATCCAGACGAGGTCGAACTCATCGCCGCGACGCCGTCGATCCTCGCGCCACCAGTTCGAGCAGATTTCGTCCCAACGCGCCAAGGGTACCGCCTCATCGAGTGGAACGTCGACCCGTGCCTGGGCGGGCTGGCAGGGCGAACGATCTTTGACTGCTTCAGTCAGGCAGGCGCGACCCGCGGCCTGTCGTTTCGCGATCCTGCCGCCGCGCTGGTGCCCACGTTCGCGCGGCTCACAGGCCACGTGCGCGGTGTCCTCGTCGCGATCCGTGAGGCCGATATGCCGAAGTGGCGGCTGAACGCGCAGCGCTTCGCGGACATCGCTCGGGAGGCAGGCTTCGAGTCTCGCGTCGTGCCACTCGAACGGCTCACCTACGGCGTACCCGAGGACGGGGCGCTGCCGTGGGGCGTCGTGCGTTTCTTTCACATCGAGCACGTGGCTGGCGCCCGCGCAGAGGTCGCGCGCCTCGTCGAGGCCTCGCGTGACGGGCGGATTAAGCTTCTCTACGGCTTCGATACCGAACTGTGGGGTGACAAGCAGTGGCTGGCGCGCGTGCCTGCGGCCGCGAACCTGAAGAGCGATCTTGGGCGAGCAGTCCCCGAAACCCGGGATCCACGCGAGGCCGTCCGGGCGCTGCTTAATCAGCAGGACAAATGGGTTCTCAAGCCGCACGCTGGAGCGGCAGGCGAAGGGGTCTTGGTGGGCCGTGAGCAGAGCGCGTCCGATTGGCGTGCGGCGGTCGAGCGCGCGACCCGACAACCGGGGTGGGTGGCGCAGAGGCTGGCCTCGCCGCTCCCGACGAGTACCGCGTATGTCGACGCGCGGAGCGGCAGAGTCGTGCATCGAAAGGAGATAGAGACGCTCGGGATCTTCCTTGTCGAGGGGCGTTACGCGGGAGCGTACGTACGCTCAATTCCCTTCGGGACGGGGGTCGTGGTAGACAGTTCGTCGAACTTTAACGTTGTGGCTACGCGAGACCGCGCCCCGCGTGCGGAACCGCACGCCTCGCGAAGCAACTCCCTCGAGCTACCGCAAGCGCTCCGGCGCATCTGGCGATCGCCCTCGTCGGCTGCCTTGGCGCGCCGCCTCCGAGCCTTCGAGGAACTCGCTATCGAACACCTCGCCACAGGCGGGGGCGCTCTCAAGGAGGCGACACTGGAGCGTGCGTCGCGCGGCTTTCGTCGCGCACGATTGTCTGAGAAGGGGGAGCGTGTGTCTGCGATCGTGCGCGCACTGCGCGAGGACCTTCTTCCCTTCTGTCACGACAAGCGCGACCCAACGTACGTGGCTCACCTCGACGTTCCACCCGCAGACTTGTCTATCGCCGCCGGCGTCCTCATACGCGCACTCGCGCAGGACCCCGTGACGTGGACATCCTCGCGCGCAGGCACCTTCGTCGAGCAAGAAGTGCTGCGCTGGCTCGCGAATCTGGTCTTCCCGCAGGCGGAACATGCAGGCGGTGTCGCTTGCTCGGGCGGCACACAGGCCAATCTCCACGCCGTTCTCCTTGCACGCAACCTGGCGCTACCCGACGCCGCTCGCCTCGGGATCGCGGTGGCCATGCGCAAGTCCGGCGCGCGTTCTCTCAAAGTGCTTGCCTCGTCGGCCGGCACATGGCAGCGTCAGAGCCGCCGTGCGCCACGCGGGAGTCGGCGAAGAGAACCTCGTGTCAATCCCCGTCGACACGGCGGACGCCGTGCGCCTCGACTCGCTGGACGCCGCGCTCGCCGCCGCGGCCCGCGAGGGAGACCAGATCGCGCTCGTCGTCCTCAACGCGGGAACGGTCGGCGTCGGGGCAATCGACCCGCTGCCGGAAGCCATCGCAATCGCAAAAAAATACGACACGCGCGTCCACGTCGACGCCGCGCATGGCGCGATGCTCCTCTTCTCGCGGCGGTATGCCCCACGCCTCGCCGGGATCGAGCTCGCCGACAGTGTCGTGGCCGACCCACACAAGATTCTCGGGTTGAACCAGGGATTCGGAGCGCTGCTCCTTCGAGATTATGACGACGCCAGAACGGTCGCGAAGGATCCTTCGCCGTACTTCGCATCGGCGCCGGATACCCCGTCGTTCGCATCCTTTACGCTCGACGGCACTCGTCCGCTTCAGGCTCTTGGCGCGTGGATCCTCATGCGCCACCTAGGGCGCGCCGGGTACGAGCAGGTCGTCGATCACCTCCTCGCGCTGACCACTCACTTCGTGGAGGGACTCGAGCACGCGGGAGGTTATGAGCTTTACGCGCCCCCGGCGTTGAATCTGGTCGCCTTCCGAGAGACGAGTGCCCGCGAGGGCGTCCGGCGTGTCACACGGCTTCTCGACGTCGCCGAGCGAGTCCGCCGTCACCTGAGCTGCTACCAGTCGCCACGCGGCGAGTTCCTGCGCGCAGTGTTTGTCAATCCCGCGACGACGGGGAAGGAGATCGATGGTCTGCTCAGTATCCTCGCCAAGCGCTGAAGCGAGGCTGTCGTTCCGCTGGCTGGCTCTCGGTGAGCGATCGGACGACCTCATCGCGATGCGCTGCGCGATCTACGGCGGCGAACTCGCCTGGGTCGGCCAGGGGGACGCGAGCTTCGCATGGGATGCCTACGACCGCGTGTCGAGAGCCCTCCTCGTACGCGACGCGGGACGCCTGGTCGCGAGCGGCGGCCTCATGGCCGAGCACGACGGGCCGCTTGAGGTCAGCGATCTCGTCGACTGGAAAATTGCGTTGCCGCCAGAACTCCGTGGAGCGCCAGCGGCGGAGTGGTCACGCGTGATGATTGATCGGCCCTGGCGCGGCAGTGGGCTTTTCCGCCGCATGTACGAGGAGGCGCGCGAAGAGGCGAAGCGGCGAGGCGCCAGGCTGCTCGCCGGCGCGTCTCGTCGCCGAGCTTTGCCCGCACTACGGGCGGCTCGGCTTCACTTATCTCGATCTGCCCTTCCGCTCCAGCTTCTTCGCCGCGTCGCCCGTGTACTTCCCCGCATATCAGGTGATCGCGTGACCGAATCCGCACGCCCCCGCCCCAAACGGGCGAGAAAGAGGAGTCTGCACCTTCGCTCAGCCACCGCATCGATCGCCCGCGTCCGCCGGTACTACGACGCAACGATCGCCCACGAAGCGCAGCGCCTCGAAGAGAACGCCTATCGCCGCCTCGAGCGCGATATGACCCTGCGCACGATCGTCCGCCACGTGCCTGACGGCGCGCGAATACTCGACGTCGGCGGTGGGCCGGGCACCTACCTCGAGCCGCTTGCCCGGCGCGGCTTCGACCCGTGGCTCTGTGACCTGTCGGATGCGAACGTCGCCGTGGCGCGGGAGCGCGCGACGGCGCTCGGCCTCTCGGACGTCGAACGACGAGTGCGGCAGTCAGACGCCACGAACCTGATGCACTACGCGCGTGCGAGCTTCGACGCGGCTCTCGCACTCGGCCCCTTCTATCACCTCCTTAACGAAACGGCTCGGCGCCGCGCTCTCTCCGAGATCGTCCGCGTGGTGAAACCGGGCGGCACCATCGTCCTGGCGGTGCTGCCGCGCCTGCACCCTCTGCGCTATCTCTTGCGCGAAGCGACCGCCGAGGCCTTCCGCGTCCTCGATGGGATCGACTGGGATGCGCTCCTCGTGACCGGCCGCTTCGAGCATCATGAGGAGTTCTTCACCGACGCCTACCTCACGGACCTCGCCGAGTTCCGCGCGATGCTCCGCCGCGCGCAGTGCCGTGTCATCGACACACTCTCCGCGGAGAGCTTCTGCGCGTTCATGGACGTGCCGCTGTGCGAGTGGGCGACGTCGGAGGAAAAATACGCGAAGCTGCTCGATCTGGTGGACAAGACAGCACGCTACCCGGAGCAGATCGCGAGTGCGGAGCACGTCCTTGTAGTTGCGCGGAAACCTGGATTTCTGCGAGAGAAACCTGCATCTACTTCCAATCCAGACGGAAAAGTGTCGAGAAGTGTCCTTCCTCGCTCTAAACCTGGAGAACATCGCCTTCGCGGGCGACCATCTCGTACAAGACGGGATTGACGAAGAATCCGATGAAGAGCCGGGAGATGAGGCCGGCCACGATGACGATGGCGAACGGCCTTTGAGTGTCCGATCCAATGCCAGTGGAAAGTGCGGCTGGCAGCAATCCAAGACAAGCAACCAGAGCCGTCATCATGATCGGACGGAGCCGCAAGAGCGAAGCCTCCCTTGTGGCCGTGTGGATGTCCATTCCTTCCTGCCGCAGCTTGTTGATGTAGGAGACGAGAATGACGGCAGTCTCAACTGAAACCCCGAGCAACGCCAGAAGACCCAGGACTGAGGAAACGCTGAAGGGAGTGTGAGTCAGTTTCAGCGCAACCAGCGCACCCACCGGTTCGGTCATGATTACGCCCAGGGCGATGGTGACGGGGAATTTGAAATTTCCGTAAAGCGCAAACAAGATCATGAAAATTATCACTACGGCAAGGGGACCAATAAAGTACATCTGCGACTTGGCCTCGAGAAACTGGCTGTATTCGCCGCCCCATTCCATCCGGTAACCCTGCGGCAGAGTCACGGCTTTGTTGACTGCCTGCCTGGCCGTCTCGCACCGCCCGCTCCAAATCACGTCCCTCAATGCTGTACTGCACGCCGATGTAGCGGGAGTTGTTTTCACGGTAAATAAAGGACGCGCCGTTTCCCTGGCTGATATTGGCGAGCTGGCTGAGGGGATCTGCTGCCCGTCGGGTGTGCCCACCAACAGATTGCCGATCTCATGCGCGCTGCTGCGGAATTGGGGCTGCATGCGGACAACCAGATCGAACAGCTTTTCCCCTTGAATGACTTGAGTGACCGCCTGCCCGCCTACGGCGGCCGAAATCACAGCTTCCACATCTGCAACGTTGATCCCATAGCGCGCGATCTTGTCGCGATCGACGTCGACCAGCAGGCTGGGCTGGCCGAGTTCGCGCACTACCGTAAGCTCGGTAAACCCGGGCACATTGGAAAGTGTGTTCTTGATCTGTATCGCTTTGTCCTGCAGTACGTTCAGGTCCTCGCCATATACCTTCACCGCCAAAGAACTCTTGAGGCCAGTCAGTGCTTCATCCACAGCATCTTCGGCGGGCTGGGTATAGTTGAAGATAATCCCGGGAAATGCCGTGAGTTGCTTGTTGATCGATTCGATGAGCTGCTTTTTTTCAACTGATCTCACCCGACCAGGCTTTGTCTTTGTACGGCTTCAGGCCAACGTAGAACTCACAATTAAAAAAGCCCGTGGGGTCCGTGCCGTCGTCGGGCCGTCCTAATTCCGAACCCACCACGGTCACCTGGGGATAAGACATCAGAATGTCACGTATCTGAGGAGCGATGCGGCTGGCCTCCTCGAAGGAAATGGTGTACGGCATCGTAGCTCGAACCCAGAGCGCCCCCTCGTCTAGGTGAGGCATGAACTCGCCGCCGATGAAAGGCACCAGCAGCAGGGTCGCTCCGAAGATCATGGTCGCGATCAACATGGTGGTCCTGGGCCGAGCGAGCGCCCAATCCAGCTGAACTGCGTATTTCTGCTTCATCCATTCGAATGCCCGATTCGGATTCTCGTGCACACCCTTCTTGAACCAGTAGGAGGCGAGCACGGGAATCAGCGTGAGCGTCAGGATGAGCGCGCCGACCAGAGCAAAGGACATGGTCTCAGCCATGGGGTGGAACAGTTTCCCCGAGGCCCCGCTCAAGGCATAAATCGGCAGATAACCGGCGAGGATCACGGCCACCGAATAGAAGATGGGGCGATCCACATCTTTCGCCGCGGCAAGAATGACTTCGTTCAGCTTGTACTGCTGTCCCTCCCGCAGTGCCAGCTCGCGGTAAATGTTCTCAATCATCACTACGGTGCCATCGATGATAATTCCGAAATCAATCGCTCCAATGGAAAGCAAATTTGCGGCAACGTCGTGTGCGTGCAGCACGATGAAGGCAAACAAAAGCGAGAGTGGAATAGTGAGGGCAACAATGACGGCAGCGCGGAAGCTGACCAGGAAGAAAATCAGCACGATCAGAACCAGCGCCATACCGCGAAGCAGGTTCGCCTCCACCGTGTCCGTGGTCAGGTCCACAAGCTCACTGCGGTCGTAGAAAGGATGAATCTTGACGTCCGGCGGCAGGATCTGGTGGTTTAGTTGCTCGGTTCTTGCTTCCACACCTTTCAGGACGTTCTGCGTCTGCTCTCCGCGGCGCATGAGAATCACGCCCTCCACCGCGTCGTCATTTTTCTGGAAGCCGAATTCGCCCAGGCGGGGGGCATGACCGATGGCTACATCTCCTACATCACGCACTCGGATGGGCACGCCCTTATTAGCGCCAACAACGATGTTTCCAATGTCATCTGTGTTCCGTACCAGCCCGATGCCTCGGACGTAGTAGAACTGTCCGCCCTGGGAATAGAAGCCGCCGCCGGCATTGGAGTTGTTGGCGGCGAGAGCAGTGATGACTTGCGGAATAGCCAAGTGATACCCGTAGATGCGCGCTGGATCGAGCAATACCTGATATTGCATCACTGTTCCGCCGAACCCTGAATCGTCAGCCACGCCGTGGACCGATCGATAGGCCCGCTCCACCACCCAGTCCTCTATCGTCTTTAACTCCTGCGGTGAGCGGTCGGGGCTCTCCAGCACATAGCGATACACCAGACCGCTGGGGCTGAACAGGGGCGCGAGGCTCGGGCTCACTCCCGCCGGCAGCGTGGCTTGAGCGAGCCGTTCAAACACGATTTGCCGCGCAAAATAGCTGTCGGTGCTTTCTTCGAAGGTGAGGATCACATCGGACAAACCATAGAGCGAGATGGAACGCATCACCACCAGATGGGGGACGCCGTTCATCTCGAGTTCAAGGGGAAGCGTGACCAACCGTTCGACCTCTTCGGCGGCATGGCCTGGCCACTGGGTGATGATTTCGACCTGCGGAGGCGAGAGGTCGGGATAGGCGTCCACCGGCATCCGCTGAAACGAGATGACGCCGCCGACCGTGATGAACGCGGTCAGCATCAGCACCAGGAACCTTTGTCGGAGCGCGGCTTGGACTATGCGGTGGATCATTCAGTTGCGGTGGACACTATTCTTGCTAAAGTTTTGGAGTGCCTTTCAAATCGCGATCCGGCTAGCGCTGCAACGAGTTCGCAAACTGCAAGAACAAGCTGCCATTTCCGATGATCCGGTCACCAGCTTTCAGCCCGCTGGTAATCTCCGTCTGTCCGTTCAAGCTTTCTCCCAGGGTCACGGAGCGCCTGCCAAACTGGTTCGAAGAAGCCTCGGCATAAACAAAAGGCTGGTTCTCGGTATCGCGCAGCACAGCAGCATCCGGGAGCGCAATGGCCTTTGGGATCGTGCCCGCGTTTACCGTCGCAACCACATACATATCTTTCTTCAGTTTCTCGCCGGGATTGTTGGTCTCGATGCGCGCCTGCAACGTGCGCGTGCTCGGGTCCAGGGAAGCCGCCACGTAAGCAATGCGCCCATGGAATACTTCAGGATAAGTATCCGTCTGAATTGTGACCTGATCTCCTACCCGCACGTAGGGCAAGTCTTTCTGATAGACATTGACCAGCACCCAGACGCTGCTGACGTCAGAAATCATGAAGCATTGCGTGGAGCCGGGTTGAATGAGTTGTCCTACAGACACGTCTTGCTCGACGACCAGGCCAGCGATTGGCGCTTTTACCGGAACCTCAAAAGAAGGCGGAGCTTTCACGAGTGCGTCGGGATCAGTAATCCCCATGACTTTCAATGCCGCCTGCGCCGCGACCAGGTCGCCGCCCGCCTGGACTTCGGCCGACTGCGCCTGTTCCAAGTTCTGTTCGGCAATCGCCTGATGCTGGTACAAGTCCTGGGCTCGGGCGTACGCCTTTTGAGCGAGGGCGTAGGCATCCTTGGCCTTTAAATAGTTCGTGCGGAGTTGCGAATAATCCGGACTCGCCACGTACAACATGGGCTCGCCCTGATTTACTTTCTGCCCGGGAACAACCACGATCCTGCTGATCGGCCCGCTGACCTGCGTAATAACCGGCGTGGTGCGAAAACTGTTGTAAGCCACGGCTCCCGTTAGCCGTAGCGATCGAGCCAGTGTGGCGGGCTGAACGGTCAGCACCTGTACATGAGACATCTGGTCCTGCGGAATGGTGAACAGCTCGGGATTGTTTGAATTTTTCGCGCTGCTCGAGTTCGCGGCGGCATTCGACCCTGATCCCTGGCACCCGACGAGCACCAGCAAGATCGCCGATACAGCGGCGAACACCGCCAATCGCTGCCAACGACTTTCGCGCACGCTCATGGCAGGTTCCTCGTCCCCACCGCTTCCTTCAACTGCTCCAATGCGGTCATATGAGAGGCCAGCGCCTGGCGGTAGGCCAACTGAACGGACCGGTAGCTGCGCTCGGCATCGAGAAAATCCAGCAGGCTGGCGGCGCCCCGTTTATACGCATACTCGCTGATATCACGTGAATCCTGCGCCTGCTTAAGATACCCCGAGGTGTAAAGTTGCACCACTTCGTCATTGCTCCTGACCGCCTCGTAGGCATTGGAAACATCGGAGAGAACCGTATCGCTGGCCGCTTGCTGCTGTTCCTGGGCCTGGGTGAGCGCGTAACCCGTACGCGCGATCTCTCCTTGATTGCGGTTGAAGATCGGCAACTCGAAATTCACAAAGATCGAAGCCGTGTTCTCACCGGACACATGCGTAAAGTCGTAGGTGCCATTGACGTCCACCTTGGCGTTTGCTTTGGCCAGGAGGACTTGGCTCTGTGCGGCGGTTATCCCCAATTCCGCGGCACGGAAGTCGGGGCGCTGGCGCAGCGCCTTTGTCTGCAAGTCTTCCAGGTTCGCCTTGAGCGGCTGATACGCCAGATCGCCAATCACGTCATAATCGGGAGGTACCGCGTTGTACCCCAAGAACTGCCGCAGGCCTACCAGCGCCTGCGCTTTGGCCAGACGGGCAGAGGACACGTCGGTCTGAAACTGCAGAAGCTGCAGCTTGATCTTAAGATAATCGCCTTCACCGATGTATCCCGCCTTGAGTTGTGCCTCGCTGATGTCAACCGTCTGCTGGAAGCCCTTTAGGTCTTGCAGCGCAAACTGAAGAGTGGATTCCGCCAGCAAAACGCTGACGAATTGCTGACCTACGTTGAAAGCCAGGGTTCGTTCGGCATCGCCGATCTGGGCGCGGGTGACGGCTGTTTGATCGCGGGCCGCTTGCAGGCGCCGCTGCCGCTTGTGACCACGTTCGAACAGGTACCCGATCCCAATATCGAACTGCTGAGTTTGATCCAGATTGTCGCCGGAAAAGTCTTGTGGGCTGAAAAATGGGACGAACTGGCTATCCGCCCCAAGAGTCGGATTCGGGCGGAGGTTCGCGGTAATCTCCTGGGCCTGATTCTGAAGGATCAGGGTTCGGGTGGCTTTGATCGAATGGTTCTGCGCCAGCGCCAGATCGATGGCCTGATCCAGAGTGATCAGCGTCGTATTTTGCCCGCTGGCTGCCCCCACTAGCAACAGGAAAAACATCGCAGCCGGCGCGAACATCCGAAAGTACTTGAAGAGCATAAGACTGGCGCGCATAAGGGTTGAGATCAAAGCGCCCCGACTGTAGCGCAGCAGATCTCGAACGGAGGCTCGAACCTAACGAGCACTTCGCCAAGCTTCATCCCGTAACATCCTCCTTTATCTAAGACTGCGACTCAGGGTTCAATGGATGTATTGTAATTCACAGCATTCACGATTAGGGCTAACCAAGCGGCGACGGCGGCGAGTCAGGCCATCGCGGCGATACATACGAAGGCGAAGGGGCCCAGAACTCGCGTATCGTTTTCGAACGGTTTGAGAAGCAGAAAAACAAGTTCAATTCAAGGAGTTCAGAAGAATGGAGATCAAGAGAATCGGCTCACAACCTTCCGCTAAAGGGCTTTCCGATTGGTTCACCGGCAGCGTTCGGATCGATCCACTTTTTCAAGCACCTGATCCCGCACTTGTTCAAGGCGCCAGCGTCACCTTCGAGCCGGGCGCGCGAACTGCATGGCATACGCATCCGCTCGGCCAGACCCTTATTGTCACCGCCGGGTGCGGGTGGGTTCAGCGCGAAGGCGGTCCTATCCAGGAAATCCATCCCGGTGACGTGGTGTGGTTCTCGCCGGGCGAGAAACATTGGCATGGCGCCACGCCAACGACTGCCATGGCACACATTGCCATTCAGGAAAAAAGGACGGCAAGGTGGTCGACTGGATGGAACAGGTCAGTAACAAAGCAGTTCCAGCGCTGATTAGCCACACCCCATTGGAAGAAGGCGTTTGTAGGAAAATCTGGTTTGTCTGCGCCGGCCAGCGCCATCATGATCGCCGCGGACGTCAGCAGATTGCGCGAAGTAACTCGTGCCTAGGTTTGATCCTGTATCCTTTGGTTGCCGCAAGGGCTCGCCTCGCCAAGTGAATTGCGCCCGAGTTGGCACGCTGCCTGCCTAGACTCCCGCCCCCCTGGCTCTGGCGTTGGCTTCGTCGTCGTCCTTCCGCTGGCGGACGATCTCGCTTTTGATCTCGGCTCGAAGCCTTTGAATTCGCCCGGAATACGCGATTGCGGTCAGTAGCGCGCCAGCAGCCGCGCCGAGTAGGAAAATGCCGAGCCCGATCCAAGAGTGCAAAGGGAAGGACCGTCAACCTTCGATGTTGAGCCTAACTGGAAGGACGGCGGAAGCGTACCAATTCGTGAGCTTGTTCCAAAAAACGAACAAGATCGCTCTGCCGAAAGCAATCGCCGCGCAGTTGATCGGGTTTGGCCGACAAAGGCTCTATCGGTCAAGGCAACGGCGGATGATCAGCCCGCTTGGGCCGTCATCGGTTCTGCGGTTTCCTTGACCACAGGTCGAGGCAGACGGGATTGACTCAGGGTGCGGTGCAACGCGTCCGCCAGAACCACGGGAAATTCCGAAGTGAGCAAATTGAGATCAAGCTGTAAGCCCCGTTCGGTATAGGACTGGTAAACAGTCATTGACCCGCGACGCCGATTCCCACTTACCAGGTCAAGATTGAAACTCCAGCCCTTGCCGGGTTCAGTTCGAAAGTCGCCATTCGTCCTTTGCCAGCGAAGGCAGGCGCCGCCGCTGTCTGAAAGCAATTGCAATCCGTGACTCCCGCGCACCTGGTCGGGTGAGGAATGCAGCCGCAACTCGAAGGCATCGAAATCATTCGCGGTAAATGCCGCAACCAGAATGCGGCAAAGATCCTCGAAATCACGGGTTGCTTTCAGCTCTTCGACTGCTCGGCGAATGGTCAGATCGTTGATAAAGACCCGTCTCTGCTCCAGGGTTCGCTGCGCAAGCCGGCTCAGTTCGCCAAACTCCACATACCCCAGATGCTGGACTCCGATCCACACACCGCTGCCCAGCACGACAAAAGCAATGCCCAGCGTACTGCCGCTCGGCCACAGCAAGAATAAACTGAACAAGGCGAACATCGCCGAGACTGCGTAGAGGATAATCACAACTTGTCGCTGCGACAAACCACGGTCCAGCAGTTTGTGATGAATGTGCTCGCGGTCCGCCGAGAACAAAGATCGTCCACTCATCAAGCGGCGAAGCACTGACAGAATGGTTTCCAGGATGGGCAATCCGAAGGACACCACCGGAATGGCAACCGCCAGAATCGTTGGCGACTTCACCGCCCCCTGCAGTGCCAGTGCGCTTAGCATGAAACCGATGAAGAGACTTCCGGAATCGCCGAGAAAGATGGTTGCCGGATTGAAGTTGTAGCGCAGAAAACCCAGGATCGCTCCCGCCAGCGCGAGGGTCATCAGCGAAACCAGTGCAATATGACCCAACAGCGACACCACAAGAACCACGATGGTCGAAAATAGCGCGGAACCCGCCGCCAGGCCATCCAAACCGTCTATCAGATTGAAAGCATTGGTGATGGCGAGAACCCAGAGTATGGTGAACGGAAGGCCGACAAACCAGGGGAGGTTATGTTTGCCCAAGAGCAAAGGTAAATCGAGAATTCGGAGACCTCCTGCGAAAAGAATGCATGCCGCTACCGCCTGAACCGTAAATTTGAAATAGGGTCCGACCGGGCGGGTGTCGTCATAAATGCCAAGCAGAAGGATCAGGAATCCAGCGGAAAGAATCGTGACTGGAGTCTTCAAGGAAAACCCCGAGGTCAACTGCGGGTTAACCCAGCCCGCCAGCAAAGCAAGAAGAGTACCCACGAGGAAAGCAAGAAAAATGGCGACGCCCCCAAGCCGCGGTATTGGAGTGCTGTGCAGATGTCGGTCAAGGTTGGGCGGGGTAACCCAGCCGCGTGCGTTCGCCAAATTTCGCACATACCTGGTGAAAACAAACGAACACACCACAGAGACCGCGAAGACACCCAAGTACAAAAATGTCACCATCTCCCCCCTCAAGCGAGACAGCGCACCCGTTAGGAGAGAATCCTCTCCTGACAAGCAGTTCTGAACTGACCGATATACCCTTACAGCTATGGCGCGAACAGGCGCAGGCCACTTCACCGCTGTGGCTTCTGCCTCCTAAGACCGACGCGTATTCCGAATGTTGAGACATCCCTTGGGGGAGAAGGGAGACTCTAGACGACCTTACTGCATAACCCAGGCCGGGCAAGGCTTCCCAGCCCTGTGCAGACAATCCTCGTCGGCAACATATCCGAACAAGCCCTATCATGCAACATAATTCTGCTCATCCGACAGAAAAAACCCGCCAAAATCGAGTGAAATTACACTCTGAACCGAAATTGTGGTTGTCTCCGGTGTAGCAGCAGCCTAGAATCCTGAGCATTGTGAAAAAGTTTGCGGTACTTCAAGACATTTTGGCGCTTGCCGTTTCTCTTGGCCTGTTTGCGTTACTCCCAGCCGCCTGCGCACAAACAGTGAATGTGGGCCAAAGCGGCAGCACAATGACCGGCCCATCCAGTGTCACGGTTCCAGTTGCGGAGTCAAAACAAGACGCCGGTTCCCAGGCTACGTCTCACACGCTTCGCATTGGCCCAGGTGACGAACTTGAGGTCACGGTTTTCGGAGCTTCGGACCTTTCCCAACATGTCCGCGTCGGATCGGACGGCAATATTTCCATGCCTCTCCTCGGTTCTATTCATGTCGCCGGCGCGACCAGCGCAGAAGCCGAAGGGATGATCGGGGAACAACTGCAGAAGAAGGGAATCCTCAACCACCCACAAGTTTCGGTGTTCGTAAAGGAATATACCAACAGTGAGATTTCAGTTGCCGGGGAGGTGAACAAGCCCGGTGTTTATTCCAGCCTCGGCCCCCATCGTTTACTTGACATCTTGCAAACCGCGGGTGGCCTTACTGACAAAGCGGCGAACACAGTTACGATTTCTCACCGCGATACCACAGAGGTTTCGACGGTCGACCTTTCACCAAAAGATCCTGCTGCCATGGCGCGCAGCAACGTGGAATTGCTGCCAGGCGATACTGTTATCGTTCCAAAGGCCGGTATTGTGTACGTCTTGGGAGAGGTAAACCGGCCGGGCGGATATATCTCAAATTCCACTGTAGGAGTTACGGTTCTACAGGTGATGGCGGCAGCGGGCGGCCCCACTCACCTGGCATCGTCCGGCAAAACCAAGATATTGCGTCGCGCCACCAGCGGCGTACAAGAGATACCGGTCCCGCTGCAAAAGCTCATGGAGGGCAAGAAGCCGGATATAGCCGTACAACCGGACGATATACTCTACGTGCCTAGCAGTCGGCTTAAGAGCGTGTTGAGTCTGGGATCGATTATCACTCTCTCGAGCCAAGCGGCTGTTTATCGGATACCTTGATTCAGTTGTGTGCTTTAGTATTCTCGCGGAACGCAGCCTCGCTTTTGTGCGAGCCGGTTTCTACGAGAATATCCGGGGAATGCTGAATGTCCAAGCCTCCTTCCCCCTCGATTGTGCTCAACATTCTTGGCATCAGTGCCTTCTTGGAGAACCGGCCTGCGATGCTGAGAGACTGGGTAGAACCAGGATGCGCCTTCGCCGACAAAATGCTCGCCACGGCAGCGTTCACATCACCGTGCTCGCAGGCATAACCGAGCTTCAGGTCCGGAAACTTAGCCATAATGTCGCGGACATGGCTGTGTTGCGGACCGATGTAAAGGAATGGCTTGCCCACCGCCAGGATGTTATAGATTTTGCACGGATGCACGATCCCGACAAATTCGTTCCCCATGACCACAACGTGTAAATCGGCGGCAGAGAGAGATGCGGAGAGTGTGTCGAGCGGCTGATAGGACAGGCACAAGACGTTGTCCATGGCATGCGTACGCACCCGATCTTTGACCTTTTGAAACTCGCTTCCGCCGCCGACAAAACAAAAAACAATGTCTTTCCGATCTGCAAGCAGCTCTGCTGCATCCAGCAGCGTGTCCAAAGGATGGCATGGGCTGTGGTTTCCTGAATACATGACAACAAATTTCTCCGACAAACTGTGGCGTGCGCGAAACTCTTGCCTGCCCTGCTCGTCGAAACAAACGCGATCGTCATGGGACCAGGGTGGAACTACAGCGATCTTCGTTTCATCAATGTTCTTCGTGCGGATTCGATCCTTCATGAAGCGATCCAAAACGACAATCCGGTCCGCGCGCCGCAAGCTGTAAAGCAGCATGCGCGACAGCAGCAGCACCGAAGTGGAACCTTGGCGAAGCCACCCGGCAGCAATCGCTTCATCCGGGTTGAGGTCCATAGACCAGAAAACCATCCGGCGAGCCTTGAAGGGGACCACCAAGGCGGCAATAAATGAAATCAAGGGAGGAGAGGACAAGCTCACGATCACATCAAAGCGTGAAAGAAACAGCAGTCGCACGCTGCATGCCATGATGAACGTTGCGAAATCGACGGCCCGGCGCCATTTGCTGCCTTTGCCCACGCTGGTGGATCGCAACCGGATAATTCTTATGTTCTTCCAGGTTTCTTCGCTAGGAAAGACTAATGTGCGGTCGTCGTAGCCGCGGCGATTGCAAATCACCGTGACCTCGTGACCGGCATCGGCCAAAGCGACCGCCAAGTCAGCAGCGTGCTGCGCCGTCGAGACGACGTCGGGATAAAACGCATGGTTCAGAATCAGGATCTTCATTGCGTGGACTGTTTCCTCGCACCAAGTCCCTGATGCCCTACGATGTAATCGCCCAGGAAAAGAACGTCCATCGGGGTCCTTTGAAAACAACCGATCGCCTCTTGCGGAGTACACACTATCGGCTCATCTTCGTTGCAAGATGTAATCAGCACGACTGGAACGCCGCTCAATTGTTCGAAATCGCTGATCAGCTGATAGTAACGAGGGTTCGCACTCTGCGAGACCGTTGGGCGACGCCCGGAGCCGTCGACGTGGATCACCGCAGGAATAACATTGCCTGTGCGTCTCTGCCCATAGCCTGCCCCCGGCGACACGTCTCCGTCGCGCGGCGTGCGCGTTGCCGCGCGAGGAGATGATTGACTTAAGGAGTGATCTGGTACACCACCCCATAGGTGCCATAGTCACCGCCAATCGTAGTAGTGCCATACAGATTGCCTGACTTGTCGAACAGCACGGAATTGTTGGGCTCGCCCCCATCCGCACCGCCCGTGAAACCATACAACGTGTTCTCCGTCCACCCGTTCTTGCCCTGGGTCAGCTCCACCACCGCTCCACAGCCGTAGTAGCACCCGGATTTGTTGCCCCCTCCCCAGCTCGTCCCGTACAAACTCTTCCCCCTCTTCACGAGGCTGGCTGAGGGATAGCCTCCATCCTGGCCGCCGGTAAAGGTATAGACTGTCTTCTCCGTCCAACCACTTTTGGCATGTTGCAGTTCGAACACAGTACCGTAGTAGCTGGCGCCCCCAGATTCCGCGGTGCCGTAGAGATTACCCGCTGCGTCGATGATCAATGGAGCTACCGAGTAGCCGCCGTCGGTCCCTCCGGAGAAGGAATAGAGTGTATTCTCCTTCCAGCCCTTGGCCCCCTTCTTCAGTTCGTACACGGTGCCCGCTCCATACGCTCCTTCACCGTTCGTCGTCCCATATAAATTGCTGCTTTTGTCGAAAGTGACTCCGCCATAGGGAAAGCCGCCATCCGAATTCCCATTGAACGTATATAGCAAACTTTCTTTCCAGCCACTCTTGCCGTGAGTCAGCTTAAACACGACGCCGCACCCGTAGCCGCCAAACCCACTGGTATTGCAACCTCCCGAGAGCCCTCCCACATTGGTCGTACCATAGAGGTTACCCTGCTTGTCGATGATCAGACGATCGACGGGATAGCTTCCGTCCGTGCAGCCGGATTGGCTGCAGAAGCTGTAAAGGACGGTCTCTTTCCAAACGTCTCCCTTGTGTTGGGGCGGGCTAAGCTCGAAAACGGTGCCGCAAGTCCCGCCGGGACATCCTCCGGTGGGAGTGCCGCCAAGATATGTTGTACCATAGAGATTGCCTTTGGCATCCATGACCAAGCCGTTATAGGAATACCCTCCGTCGGCGCCGCCTGTAAAGGTGTAAATCACGCTTTCCGTCCAGCCACCGCCGGATTTTGGAGTGAGCTGGAAAACGACACCGCACGACTGGCCAAACGGGCTGCAATTCGGGTAGCCGCCGCCCGTGAGAGTTGTGCCATAGAGATTGCCCACCTTGTCTGCGACCAGCGCAGAAAGTGGATTGCTGCCATCGCTACTTCCGCCAGTAAAGGTATAAATTGCCTGCTCGCTGCTGGCCCACGCCGCAGTTGCCAGTACCAGAGCGATTAAAACCGGTCGCAGGATCCGACCTATGACACGCTGCCCTTGCATGTTGGGACCATTCATATTGGACCACCTCGATTCGAGGAAGATTGCGGAAGAAGGGGGAGATCATTGCAGGTTCTTTCCGCGGGCTGCAAGTATATGACAGAAAGGCCGCTCCAGACAAGGACTTGCACTCGTCCCAGTAGATGAACATGAAGCACAGCGCCCGGTGCGATCCCGCTTTTGCCATCTGCTCAGATCGCGATCATGCGCCTGGATTCGTGGTACAGGTCGAGCATCTGGGCAGCAATTGACTGCCAGGCAAATTGTCTTTGCATCCATTCTCGTCCACGCAGTCCCATCTCGCGCAACGGCATGGTACGAACTGAGCGAATTGCGTTGGCCAGGCTCTCCGGACTATTGTCCACCCATAGGCCGCACTGCTTCGGCTCGAGACCGCTCCAGGGCGTACCTTTGCTGGCGATAACCGGGACGCCGTGGGCGAGAGCCTCGGCGACAACAATGCCGAAACTTTCAATGTGAGAAGGAAAAACAGCCACGTCGGAATTTTCAAATAGCTTTTTCTTGGCTTCTCCCAGAACTCCTCCAATGATATGCACTCGGTGACCCAGACCGAGAGCAGTGACCTGCTGACTAATGTGAGCTACGTATACTGGCGCTCCCCACCCGGCGATAGTGAGACGCCAGGCAAATTCGGAATCGGCAGACAGCCTGCTGCAAGCCTGCAATAAAGCCTCAATTCCCTTTATCGGATCGAGTCGCCCAATGAAGAGCAGTCGAAGCTCTCCCTCTTGCGTTGTCCGATCCAGATGATCAGGGACTTCGACTCCATTGGAAATCACGCGCGTACGCAGCCTGGGAAAACTAGTTAACGTCTCACTTTGCTCGCGTTCGGAAGTGACCTGCAACGTCAGGCGAGATAGGTCCACTCCGTGGTACCACAAAAAATCCCAAACTGCCTTCGATCCGCGCCGCGAAGAACGCTCCCAGCGCTGCAACGCACCCAGCGGCGACCAGATTAGCGGTTTATTCAATACACGGCAGTGCAGCAGCGTCGGAAACGTGGGGAAGCTGTAGACGTAGTACAGGTGTACCACGTCAGCCCAAGACGCGTACGGTCGCAGCAATCGGAGAAGCGTCGGAGAAACAGAGTGCCGCAAACGACGCCGGCAGTAGCGGACGCTGAATCCTTCTTCAAATAGAACATCCTTGTCCTTCTCCACTTCCAGAACCTGGCCTAAACCATTCGCATCGGTAGTCAGCACTCGAACCTCACAGCCGAGTTTCGCCAGGTTTCGACACAGTTCGAACGTGGAGCCAATCGGCCCGCCATACACGTAGGCGGGGTGGAACGACGGAACCACATGCAAAACTTTCATGAAAGGGAGTGATACGATCCAGGGCCATCGCTATCTTACAAAATCTTTCAGTTTGCCGATAACAGATGATATTAGTATTTCGGTAGGTTAACGGTGATCCTTTGCGTCCTAGAGTTGCGCTAGTCACGTCCGGGCTAGGAACTCGGTATGGAGGCATCGGTGTTGTTGATCAGATGATGGTTGCCGCCATGGAGCGAGATTACGAACTCCTGCTGTGGGAGCATCCCGCCTTCTGGCCCCGTTCGTTGCGCATCTCCACGGTAGCGTGGCGAGCAGGATTGGGTGGCCTTAAGCGGCCCGACTTGGTGATCTATGACCACGTGCATCTGGCTGTTCTGCATTCGCTAATCCCCACCTTACGTGGGATTCGCTATGTCGTGTTTTTACACGGCGTGGAGGTTTGGGAACCGCTGACGGGACGCCGCCGCGAAGCGCTCCTCCGGGCCAATCTTCTTCTCACCAATTCAGCAACTACTGAAGCTGAAGCGCGCAGATTCAACCCCTGGCTGCCTGAGGTCGACGTGACTTGGCTGGGTGTTCGCGGTCAACCTCAGCCGGTCGATCTAAGCACGTCGCCACCCGTCGGACTCATGGTGGGACGTATTTTGGAGATAGAACGGTATAAGGGCCACGATGCCGTAATCAGCGCCTGGCCGATCATTCGCGCCGCCGTTCCGCATGCCCGGCTCATGATTGTCGGCAAGGGAAACGACGAACACCGCCTGCGCCAAAGAGTAAAAGATGAACGTCTGGAAGGAATTGAGTTCTGCGGCCGGTTGAGTGATGTACAACGCGATCAAATGTATCGCTCGTGCAGGCTGCTTTTTTTCCCGTCCAAAGGTGAGGGATTTGGACTTGCGGGAGTGGAGGCTGCAAGTTTTGGCGTGCCATTCCTGGGGTTGGCCGGTACGGTGACGGAAGAACTGTTTCCTGATGGCACCGGGGCGGTAGTGGCAAAAGACATGGGCCCCGAGAGTATTGCCGAAGCCGCGATTCCGGTCCTTGCCGATGCTCAGTACGCGGCTAAGGTAGGCCGAGCGGCGAGAGAGAGAGTACAGGCAGTTTTCCTCGAAGAACACTTTATGGAACGTTTTCGGCAAGCCTTGTCTCTGCTCACTTCAGCAGTCCGTTCAGCGCCCGATGGGGTGAGAAAATGACACAACTGCTGCGCCCCGGTCAGTCGAGGAAGCTGGTAGCTCTGTCGGCGTGGGTCTTCCTTTTGTTCGCAATTTGCTTTGGCCTTGGATATCCCACGCTTGGTCGTTACGATCCCAGGTCCACCGCAGGTTTGTCGGACAGTGTGCAGTATTACAAACTTGTCGAGCAGGGACCGGAGGCGGTCACTGGCCACTTCAAGTACAGGATCCTCGTGCCCTATCTGGCGAAACCCATCTATCGGATCGCTCGGGGACGGATTGGCAGTTGGAATCCCACCGCATTTGCACTGCTAATCGTCAATTCGATTTTCTGCGCAGGCGCCGCCTTGTTTGTAAGTATGCTCGCGTACATGCTGTCGGCCAGCAGTTCCGCCGGAGCCGTCGCAGCGTTGGCATATTTGTTGAATTTCACAGTGCCAAATTACCACCTCAGCGGCCTAGTCGATTCGGCCGATGGCTTTTGGTTTGTATTGTTGGCCTGGGCACTGCTGTCACGCAAATGGATGATCGTACCGGCCATCGGACTGGTTGCCGGTCTCACCAAGGAAACATTCATACCCATCGGGTTGGTATTTGCGGGGAGCTGGGTTCTGTCGGAATCGTCTCCGCAGCGGGCTAAGAAAGTGCTGGCAGTGGTGGCTATGGCCGTCGTAGGTCTGATTACGGTATTGGTTGTTCGCTCGAGTATTGACCACACCTTGGTGTTGCCTTGGAACATCGTGTCTCAGGAGCGAAGCGCGGAGGGAAGCTTCATTCACAATCTGCTGCTTGTTGCAACCGAGTGGAATTTGTGGCTGACCATCATTTGGCTGCCTTTCGTATTCTTCGCCGCAAAATATGTGCCGAGAGCGTGGTGCCGGGGCGCACTCGCGGCCGCTATGGTGACCATCGCGCTCTCGGCCTGGAACGATGCGGGGCGTGAAGCTGCGCGCCCCCTCGTTTCGGCGGGCAACGTTGCACGTCCGCTCTTTGATGTTGTCGGCTCGCTTTTCGCGGTTTCATTCGCAGTGACACTTCAGGTTGTTCAGAAGTGGATGAATCTTTCAGACCCAGATTTGAAACAATAACACCCTGCCTTCAGCCGCTCCGTCCACTGCTCCTTCATTCTCTCGAAGCAACCGGCGTGTGGGGCACAACCTGCCGCGTGTGCCGGCGATTGTTGTCAGTTCTCAGCTCTAGAACTGGCGCGAGGACGATCAGCGCGAACAGGATTTGTTGAACCAGTCCCGCAATGTAGACCGCCATCTGCGACTCCACCGAGAGCAACCCGGGGAGCAAAGCCACGCCAATACTACCGAGCAGCAGCCCAGAGCTGGTGCGCAGGAAAATCGTTTGGAACATTCCAAGAAGTAAACCCAGGCAGAACATCACAGGGACTGGCCCCAACCAGCCGAAATTTATGTAGCTTTCGGTTATGGTCCCAACCGCGATTCCCACACTCTCGATGTTCGCCGGCAAGGTCAAATGATAAGAGACCTGATACCACTTGTTCGCGTCACTTATGGACGGCTTCTCCGGCCACATGAATCGCGGAATGAATGTGACCAACACGTACGAATATAAGCGACCGTTCTGGTAGGGAATCTGCGCCGGCGTCATTTCAATGACGTTGCCGGTTTGTTGCAGCAAAGAGAGCCGGGTTAAAGTATCGCTGCTTAATCTTCTTAAGCCCTCGCCGCTAATGTCGGTGAGAGCGCGACCCCACGCCCGCGATGATGCCTCGATCCAGAAACCGATTCGTTCGCCATAACCTTCTGAATAGCTCTCAGCAGGGCCGCTCTGCCAATATTTCTCCCGGAACTTGGCTTTCCCAGGCTGCAGGAACAAAACGACTGGAAGGATTACCAGAATGGCTGTCACTGGGAACCTGCGTCTTTCAAACACGTAAGCAGCGATACAAACAATGCCGAGTCCGACAAAAGTTCCCAGCCAGCCGGACGACAGGCCGACCACAAGCGCTACCAGAAAGTAGCCCGCCAGCAGGACTCTGTCGGCGGCGATAGCTCGGCCACGCAGGTAGTATCGAAGAAGAATGACAAACGTGACGCTTGGAACACCAGATTCGATGTTCACTAGAATCTGGCGACCCCCTTCTCCCAGGGCGGTGATCGGAACGAGGACCTTCAACAATGCGCCGACCACTAGAACCGTCCGTAGGTAGTGCCAACGCCAGGGATTTCGTGGAACGTCAAGACGGTTCGCTGGCGACCGGCGCCAGGTCTCCGCGATCCTCATGCCTCCCCAAAGAGCCAGCACCCCAATAACCACCAAATATATGGACCGGGTCAGCGCCGGTTCGGATATGCGACGTGGCCCGGTGACCAAACCGATCATGTCACTACCCCAAAACAGGGGCACAGCATAGGTCAGCCAGTACATGGCGGCGATCAGGCTGAATAAGGGGATGTCCTGCCTAGTTCCTCGATACCATTGCTGGTAGGAAGCCCAGGGAATCCAACACAGAGCGAAAGCCGCGAGAAGCTGGGAAGGCGAAAGCGGTTTCGAATTGGTAGCCCACAAGAATGCGGTGACTAGCAACGGCGCACCGGTATAAAGCAACACCGGCCATCGCTGCGCAGGGCTGACGTTATTTCGCGTTGGCATGGAGCACGCTGAGACTCAGAATTGCATTAAGACATCGAACAACCCCATCAACAGCAATGGACACAGAATAATCCTGTATTTTTGCATTGGATTGAGCACCCATCGCGGCCAACCGCGGAGGCTTCGCCATCCCAATCATCGTATTCGCCAAGGCTTCAACATCACCCATGGGAAACACGGCCCCAGTCTTTCCGGTAATCACAAGGTCCGGACCGCAGCCGACCCTGTCGCTGACGATGCACGGGCGTCCGCAAGCCATGGCTTCGTTCACGACCAACCCCCAGGTTTCATCCCCATCAGACGGCAGCACCAGGGCATCAGAGGCTATGTATGCGGATACGATTTGCGACTGATTCAGAAAGCCCGTAAATCGCACCGGAGTTTCGCGCACTTGGACCAAGTTCTCACAGGCACCCCGCTGCGGGCCATCCCCGACCATGAGCCCTCGGATGGCCGAATTGCGCCGTGCCGCATGATCTAAAGCGCGCACAAAATCCATCGGGCGTTTCTTGTCGATAAACTTTCCGACAAATGCAAATACGATCGCTTCCGGATCCCATCCCCAGTTCTTCCGCAATTCGGAGCGAAGTGGCTGTAGACGCTCCGCTTCCCTCTCAAACGCCACATTGTCAATGGTGTGAGGAACAATAAAAATGCGATCTGGTCGAGCACCATAACGGAGGAAGTACTCGCGAGACCATTTTCCGACAGCGAGGCACGCATCAAAGCGACGGATAAACCGCGGGTAGCCGAGAGACTTGGCGATTCTGGTCACCGGACCACGCCGAGTGTGCAAGTGAGAGTCGCTTCGCACCAAAACCTTGACGTTGGATCTCCAGCACGCCCAGATCGCTTGCCACGCGCTCTTGTAGTTCCAGCCATTGACCATCACCGAGTCATATTTGCGCGACTGAATGATGTCTTGGATTTCAGGGGTATCCAAGCCGGTAAATCTTCCCTGGCCGGGTGCTTTGGCCACATTCTTCAGGAACGTATGGGGATAGCCGGTAAGTAGAGGCACATCCCAATCAAACTCGACGCCGAAGCCGGCCAGCGCCTGTTCAGCGGGAGTGGCCTGGTGGCAGTAATAGACGTGAATGTCCAGGTCTGGGTGCGCGGCCAGCGCCCGATACCAGTGGGCGTGATATTGGATCGGGTGGGTAGTAACGATCGCGAGTCGATGAGTACCGCCCATAGGAGCTTACGCCCGGCGCCACAACAATCTTCCGGGATCCGGTTGAGAACACTAACGCATTGCCGTTCCGAGGAGCGAGAGCGACCAGGAATCCGCAGTTTCCAAGGATGGTAAAGAACTGCAGATCCCTCGCTGCGCTCGGGATGACAACAGATTAGGATTCTTCAACACTGGATTTTACCTACTCCCCGAACTGAGATTTGTCGCGAGGGCCGCTTTGTCAAACACCTCCGCGAGCCGGGCCGTCATCGCCCGCGCCGTGTACCGTTCGAACGCTTCCCAGCGTGTGGGCGAGCGTGCACTGGGGGATAGTGCTAACAAATCCCGCAAGCGAGTGGCGATTTCGTCCACCTTAGCGAGGACGGGTTGCCCGTCTCCAAATTCTACCGCCTCGCCGGCCTGAGTTTCTTTCAGGATTGCTATGACGCTGCTGTTTTCATGGAATACGGTTAGCAGGGGCCGGGCCGCCAAAATACAAGGAAAGATCTTCGAAGCGGTGTAGTGCGGAGACTCTGAACCCACCGCCAGCAGAACATGCGAGTCGAGCATGATCTGCATCGCGGTGATATAAGGCACACGCCCCGGGTGCTCATCCACATACATCTCCAGATTCAGTTCTCTCGCTAAGGGAAGCACCTGATACTGAACCTGCGCCTGGTGCGCATAAGTAGTGCCAACGAAATGCACACGCAATCGGCGAAACAGATCGGGCCACCGCTCCAAGCCAGCCAGAACCGCCCGAAACACAGCCCTGAGCGAGGGCAGCATGTCAGGGCCACCTCGTCCGACGTAACTCATGTGCAGCAATCCGTCCCACGGATCAAACACCGGGTTTGTCCGCGGATGCCGCTGAACATACTCGAAATCGGCGGGCTCACCGCCATAGGGAATACTTGCGGCTCCTGCCCTCAACCACGGATACCGGGCGAACAAGTCTGCCGTGTAGGAGGTATCCACTCCGACCACGGCGGCGGCTCGCCTCAAGGCAAACGGCTCCACAACACGCGCGATGTAATACGCGACCGCGTGCTTCGGTGGTCGCTGCGAGCGAGGAAGTTTCCAGTAGTATTCCGTGACGTATGGATCGATGTAATCAATCACGTAAGGAATGCCGAACCTGGCATGGGCAAGGCGACCCAGAACGATGCCCGGGTATGGCGGAATTGGAACGAAGATTAAATCCACTCGCCGTTCACGGCATATGCGGTTGATTGCCCGCCAGTGGTGCCACAGGCTGCGAAGCCCCAGGTCGCCGAAGCCAAATGTCCGCGTGAGCGCCGCGGGAATCGCCCGCGTGCGAATCACCTCCAGATCCGTCGGAACCAGATTCTGGTTTTCTTCATCGATTGCAGTTTCGTAGTAGCGTGGAGCGGTGGTGAGAATGACCGGCTCCCAGTCGAATTCCTTCAGGTGCTGGGCAAAATAGCGGATCCGCAACGCCGGAGGATAGCTGCTGGGCGCAAAATCCGCTCCGACGATAAGCACCCGCTTCAACTGCTCGATCCCGACTTCCCTTTTATGATCTCATTCATCGCAGCCCGACCTGGACGTACACACCGCCCCCGCCCTTCTCTCCGAGAAGAACTACACCGATCACCGTGCCCGCTGCATAAGTGCTGCTACATTGGACACGACCGCCATTCTGATAGCTCACGGTGGCGAATTGCCCCACGGAACAGTCACCATCAGCCGTCATGATAATGTAGCCAGACGTCATGACGTAGGTAGGCCGACCGGATGTGCCGGGCGTGTTCGCCGCGACGCCAATCACAACTCCTGCTCCTGTGTCTTCCGCCCTGGTTCCGACGACCGTCGCAGCGCCTGTCCATTTGACAGGCGTACCCCGCGCGATGGCCGCGCCAGAGTTGGCGATCATTCCAGCGCTTGGGCCGTTTTTCAATGAGCCCGGCAGGAAAACACCGGCAGCCAACGTCCCGGTGACGTCGTCAGGCCAGGACAGTCCACTCGGGCCGGACCAACTGAAGGAATATCCGTTCGTCGTAGCGCATGCTTTTGATCCGCCTTTTCCGTCCTGATAACCCTTGTACCAAACGTTGGGTTCACGGCTCGTTACGGAATTGCCACCTATATCGAGGGCACAGCCGGCATTGATCGGAATCTGATTTCCTGAGATCTCGATGCCCGGCCCGGTAACGTCTTGAAATGCAGCCTTGAAAAACTGATTCGAGGGACCAGCTTGGGTCTCCGACCAATTGGCGACGATACGTTCATGAGATGAGGTTCCAGTTACATAAATGTCGTCGATTGTAGACGCGTCACCGCCAAAAGTGTTCTCTTCGATGATCGCCCCGCCATTTTCCTGGTAGATACCGTATCCACAGTGCTCAAAATAGTTGTGTCGGATGACTTCCAGGAGAGCATTCTGAGACCCGTTCGTGAGACCCAAACCGTAGCCGATAGTGCCTGTTCCCCCGCGACACTCAAACGCGGAATCTATGACTTGAATGTCTGCAACATTCACCGTACTCGTAGGCGAGATAGACAATCCGACCCAACCGTTGTGTGGACCGGATGAGCTACTGGCATTGGCGTCAAAAAGCATTCCTTCAAAGATTCCGTCGTAAGTGGCGATGCCGCCAAACACTTTTTGGTCAACGACTACGCCTGTGGCTGCAGTTCCGTTGCCGTCCACGATTACATTCTTGACCTCAAAGCCTTGAACTTGCTCCAGTTCAAGTACGGTTCCGCCTGGTGAACCGGTGTACTTGAGGTGTGTGCAGTTGCCGGGAAGACCGCAACGAGCGCCGCCGTCGATGGTGAACGAAGTGGAATTGTAGATCCGCCAGGTGCTTCCAAGTTTGATCAAACACGGCGCGCCCCGGTTCCCGGCCGGGAAGACGAGCTTACTTCCCGTGAGCCCGCTGGAGTTGCTGAAGGTGTTTAACGCGCCAGCGCTATCGATCATTCCGGTGCAATCCACACCTATGTTTCGCGCATCCACAACCTGCCAGTTATTTTGATCGGACCCAATATTTACTGCGCTCAGATCAGCCTCCGTGATGCGATAACCTTTCCCAAGATTGTTCACAGAGGATGTTTCAAGAGGGCTAGGTTTCACTCCAAATGTGGTCTGGCCTGCGGCCAGGGTGCCGCCGAAAATAATGAGCGCGGCGATCAGGATCACTTGCTGCCCGTAAGTCGTAGGTGCAAATCCTTTGCGGTCCATCCGTCTAGTCGCCAGAACGAGGGAGTTGATTGCGTGCAGAGTACGCGAGTCGTTCCAATCTCCGCCTATTCGAACTTCGAGTTGCGCCCGAACAATTGAAGAAATTTCTTCTGCTCGATATCCCAGCAGAAACGTGACCTTGCAGCATCCCACGCCGCGCACTGCGCCTGGCGCAATCGTGCCCGATCGCTGATCCAGACTTCCAATGCCGCTCGCAAGCTCTTGGCATCTCCGGCTGGATACAGGAATCCCGCACCCGGTGCCTGATCCATTACTTCGCGCTGCCCCGGAGTGTCGGTCGCGGCCAGCGCCAGCCCCGCCAGCATATAGCTGAAAATCTTATTGGTCACAGTGAGGCTGTAGTTATGGTTTTGCGGACGTTCCAAGGCTAGCCCCACGTCGTACTCCGCCATCGTCCGGAACAACTCATCGTAATCGATCACGGGATGAAAGTTCACACATCCAGCCACGCCCCATTGCTCCGCCAAGGCCGTCATCTCTCTTTTTTGTTGCTCGGACGCTCGTCCGCGCAGATGGATTTCCACCTGGTCAGCCAGGCCGGCGCAGGCTTCGAAGGCATCTTGCAAGCCACGATCTGGACCGATCGTCTGGCTGACCCAGTGAAGGCGCAGCTTAGGATGTGGCTCGCGCTGAGCGGGCGCCACAATTCCCTCCGCAAGCGACAGCGGGAAGACGTTATACAGAACGACCGGCGGTGGAATGTTGTAGGTATTGGCGAGATGATCCGCCATGGCGTTTGATGTGACCGAGATGTAATCGCACTGGCAAAGATATTTCTGCTCAATGAGGCGATTCGCCTCGCAGAACTTGTCTCCAGTTTCTGCCAGCAGGTCTTCACAGTCGAATCCGAGCTTCGCATCCCAATGTCTAGCAGCGGCCGCAGCCGCGGGCAGCGCAGGCTGGGTGTGGGCGATAAACCAATCTGCCGATTCCGCGCAGGCCAGCCTGCGCAATTCCGGCAAACTGGTACAGACACTATATTCGGCTAGCTTAGTCGTCTTGATCGAACGAAAAGCTTCTTCCGCCAGGCGGCGGCGCCCGCGGACGAGGACTGAGCACAGCCGCCCGGGGCGAGTGGCGTCGGATGGGAGCCAATCGGCGCGACGATGATCAAGCCGCTCCAAACGCCACGAGCGGCGCGCGAGCAGACGCGCGTCGGCCTCGGCTGCCGCTATGCTTGACCCCTGACAAACCACACGAACCTCGTCTTGCCGGGACAGCAGGTCGGCTTCCCGCAGCAGCCGCGGATTATTCGAGGGGTTCGCCGCTCCTATGAGGCATATGCGCAAGTGATCTGCTTCCACCTCGCGATATATGGAAACTCCGAGTTTAAGTCTACTTGCCCAACGACCTGCGCGCCTGGAAATCAGATTCCATCGGTACCGAAGCAGTGCCTGCGATCCTGCTTGGCTCTGGCTGGATATATAATTCCTCTGCTGGGAATGCCGGCGACACCGCCTTCGGCTCAACGATGGACTCCTACTTGACGAAATTGAAAGCCACACGCGCGGGGGTTAGGGCTTTCTTGCGGCAGCGCACTCGCTCCCGTGTCGGCCGCGACTATGGCGTGTGGTTCTACAACACCAACCTCTGGCAGGGAATGCGCTGGCTTGGCGTTCCCATCCAAAAGCTGCCCTTTGATCTGTGGAATTACCAGGAAATCCTGGCCGAATTGCGGCCAAGCCTGGTCATTGAGTTCGGTAGTTGCTTTGGGGGATCAGCGCTGTACTTTTCCCACCTGCTACGGTCTATTGGCCAGCCCTACCGGGTGCTTTCCGTAGACGTGGACCACAGCCGGATCTTCGAGCGCGCCCGCCGGGATGAGAACATCGAGTTCCGGCAAAGCTCGTCGGCGGATCCAAAGGTAGCGGAGGCCATCGCAGAGTGGCGAAAAAAGTTGCCCGGCCCAATCTTCGCAATTCTCGACAGCGACCATACCAAGAGGCATGTCCTGGCTGAGATGGAACTGCTCCGGCCCTTGCTCCGGAAGGGTGACTACATGGTCGTGGAAGATGGGTACATCAATGGGCATCCCCTGCTGCCGGGTTGGGGCAAGGGCCCGTTCGAAGCCGTCGAAGAGTATATGCGCCTCCATCCAGAGGATTATTCGTTCGACCGCGAAAAGGAGAACCGGTTCGGGTTCACCTTCGCGCCCAACGGATATCTGATCCGGCGCTAGAGCCATAGAGGCGGGTCCCGCGCATCCCGGAGAAGTGTGTTTGAGAAGTTGGAGGAGCGGCGGCTGTTGGGGGCTCGACTGTTGCGGCAAGGAGTACATCCGGCAGAGGTAGCGCGACAGGTGGGAGTGCATCGGCAGTCGGTGAGTCGGTGGGCGGCACAGCTGCAGCAAGGTGGAGTGCGAGCGCTGAAGAAGGCGGGACACGCTGGGCGCAGAGCCCGCTTACGGCCCGAGGATCTGCGGCGCATCGAGAAGGGACTGAAGCGCGGGCCGCAGGCCTTAGGGTACGAAACCAGCCTGTGGACTTCGTGGCGCGTGGCTCATCTGATCGAGCAGGAATGCGGGGTGAAGTATCACCCATCGCAAGCCTGGCGGATTCTGCGGCAACTGGGCTGGAGTTGCCAGCGTCCGGTAGGACGTGCGCTGGAACGCGACGAAGAGAAGATCCGTCGCTGGAAACGGGAGCGCTGGCCGGAGATTAAAAAAAAGCCCAAAAAGAGGGCCGCACCATCGTCTTCATCGACGAAAGCGGACTGAGCGAACGCCCGCACCGCTGTCGCACCTGGGCGCCGAAGGGACAGACGCCGGTGCTGCAATATCACTTCAACTGGAAGACGCTGTCGGCCATGGCGGGGGTGACGTGGTGGAACTTCTACTTCCGACTCTTTCCCGGGACCATTCGCAGCCCGCAGGTCATTGAGTTCCTGGAGCACTTGCTGCGCCACCTTCCGGGCAAGCTGCTGGTCGTCTGGGACGGACTAACCGGCCATCGCAGCCGCATGACCTGGGAGTTCATCCGCCAGCAGCGCGGGCGCTTGTGGGTGGAGTTTCTTCCCGGCTATGCGCCGGAACTAAATCCGGTCGAGTACCTGTGGTCGCACTGGAAGCAACAGGAACTGCCCAACTTCTGCCCGCAGAACTTTGGCCAGTTAAGCCATTATGCCCGCAAGGCTCTGCGCCGCATGCGCAAGCGACCCACGTTGGTCATCAACCTTCTGGCGGCAGGCGGAACTGTTTCCGCTGTACCTAATTATGCAATGCTCAATAGGGCAGATTACCGAAAGAAGAGCAGCTGGCCGGATACGCCGATATTTTGGCCGGGTCGGGTAGGCTCTCAAGCTAAGACCGTAACTTCCTCTTCAATCGGGAGCCCCAGGACCGGACTTGTGCCCTGCGTGAGTAAAATTCACTCACGAACTTGGCCCATGAAAACCATTTATCACCGAAGTTGACGCGCGGCATCACCACGAGCGGACGCCAATCGGGCAAGGACTGATATGGATAATCCCGGCGTAAACGTTCGATGAGGACGCCGTCCGCCTCATAGTCCGGGATGTCTGGCCATGTGCCTATCCTGCGTTGGACGATGAGGTTCGCCGTGTCGGTACGTCGAAAACGGGGAGGGTCGTTGAAAAACCGGCATCCCTTTAGCAGGATGGGAAAGATGGCCCACGCTGCGGTCACGGATTTGAGGTCGCGTAAAACGTTTGGATCGGCGAGATAGTTATCATCGTCTAGATAGAAAATGTAGTCACCTTGTGCCCGGAGGCACGCGGTATGGCGGCAGGTATTGCCGTAGTTGCGGTGGGGACGAGCGCACCGCCAGATCGTACGCTGGGTATGATGGACTCGCGCCAGCATCTGCTCAGATGCAGGCTCGATCTCAATGTCCACGGCAATTAGGTGCTCCCAGTCACTGCAAGTCTGCGCGTCGATCGAGGCGCAAAGGCGCTCTAGAGAAGGACGCAGGATAGTGGGCGTAATAAGGCTATACCTCATGTTGACGCCCAGCAATGATGCTCTGGGTTCCTCCTCGGCCCAGCCTCAGAAGGGTCGCCCAGGCTGCAGACCTAAGTCGGAGCAATCCCAGCATCATAAAGCGAAGCCGGGAGCGCCAGTCCCAAGGCGCTCGTAAGCTTAGGGCCACGGCGTGCTTACCGGATTTCCAGTTGAGTGCCCTGCGATGTCTACACGCGACAGCTCCGGAGTAGCCGTATTTCTGGTAGAAAGCCCTCTCGATATCAGTAAGGAATCGGAGGCCAGCCACCACCTGGTCAGGAGGCAAACTGGGAAACTCCCCTGCTTCTGTCAACAGAAAGGCTCTGAGTCCTAGAAAATCGCGATAACGGGACTCAGCGATAGGATACGAAGTCGGGTTCAACACGTCGTGGCGTTTTTCCTGTGGAACGTCGGCCTTGCCTAAACCGTCGTGCGGTAAATCCATCAGGGCGCAGACATTGCGGAAAGAAATAATTGCCTCAGAACGCTTCTGCTGTTGGCCATGGCTGAATGAGGTATTGCCAGAGTGTCTGCGCCACAGAACGAGGGGTTCAGCCAGATTTGCTACTAGATACCGTGTCCCTATTCTCGAAAACAGGTCGTAGTCTGGGGCGAACGGGAACGATGGGTCTTCGTGATATCCGCCTTCGTCCAGGATGACGCTACGCGTCACCATTAGGCTTGTGTGGTGGAAACAGCAGCCGTATAGCAGTCCCCATTTGAGGTCGAGATCATCAGTCGGCTGGGTAAGTGCCTCAGAAACTGAACCGTTCTCGTCGATCTGGAGCGCCGCGGTCCCCACGAGTACCACGTCTGGATGGGAATCGAGGAATTCAACCTGAGTCTGAAATCGCTGCGGGAGGGAAATGTCGTCGTGGTCCTGCAGTGCCACGTACTTTCCACGCGCGAGAGCAAGTCCCGCGTTCGTCGCGGGCGCAATCCCGAGGTTATGGTCGTTCCTTACGACGATAAGGCGATCATCTCTCAGCTCGGCCAGTATGCACGGAGTGCTGTCGGTGGACGCGTCGTCTACAACAATTAGTTCGAAATCCCGGAATGTCTGGTTGAGGATGCTCTCGAGAGCAGGGCGCAGGAACCTTTCACCGTTGTAGGTGGGCACTACGGCGGACAGGACCGGTATCGATCTATGTCGGTGCGCACCTTGGCTCATGTTGGTCGGGCACGATGGGCCCAATTCTCGAGGCCGATTAAGTCCCAGTCTACCGTACCCTTTGCTTCCTCAGCACATCAAAGCGATCCCGCGTCTATCCGAGAAAAAATGACATCGGTCTGTGATGGCGGAATTACTTCGATCCGTTTAGGTCGGCTGCTATCCCGACCTAGATAGGCTGTCAGTGGTTCGTCTAGGCGGTAGGGGTGGAATTTCCTCTTACGGAAGAAGTTCAACACATCCTCGCTGGATCTCCCCTCTGCTGCAAGCGCGGATGGGGTAATCTCAACCATGATCTCCACATCGTCCCGGCAACTGTCCATGACCGGGCTCATCCCAGAAAGTACATGCCATTCAGCACCTTCGACGTCTATCTTGATCAAGCGGGCTGCCTGAATCTCTTCTGGTCTGAGAATGCTTGAGAGAGGCGCGGCAGACACCTGCGAGCGGCTTTCGAGGCGCCACTCGGCGGCCCAGCTTGGCATCGCGGTGGTGGTAACAGTTAATTCATCGGACCCCGTGTAGAACGTGAGTACATCCTCGCAGTCCCAAGCAGCGCTGTTCACCGCGCGGACGTTCCCTACACCGTTCACCTGCAAGTGCCTTCGGAGTATGGAAAAAATCGGAGGAAGCGCTTCGATAGAGATAACCTTGCCCGAATTGCCTACCAGTTTCGAAGCTAGTAAGGTGTGGTACCCGATGTTTGCTCCAACATCGATGAAAACGTCACCGGGCGCGAGGCGCCCGCTGATCCAGCTCGTTAAGTTTGGTTCCCAGACTCCAAAGAAGTAAACTAATCGACCGAGCGTGTCATTCGCGCTGCTGCAAATCCTGCTACCGAAAATCGTGTTAGCGGTGAATTCCCACTTCTTGGGTTCCAATCCATAGAAATGCGTGCCGACAACACTGCAAAACAAGGTTTCTTTGCCAAATGGCGTTCCTGCATACCTAAGGTATCCCCTAACGCCAGGAATCACGACGCTGAGCATGCACAGCCTTACAAGGGCGGATGTCTTTATAGCATGCTTAAGTGCTTCCCTATCCAATTAGCAGCTCCTGACCGGCGACACTCTCAACTCTCACATTCATCGGCTCGCGGCAAACAGCCTGCTGAAAGCGGTTACAAATGCGGCGCAAGCCGCCTGCTGGAGGCAATGGACTCCGAGCACGAGAATACGCAGGCGAGAGCGCATGTCCCAGGGCGCCCGCACGACCAAAGCGAGCGCGTGCTTGCCCCATATCCAATTGAAAGGTCTACGGTGCCTGGCCACTGCTGAGTAGGGGAAATTGTGGATTCGATAGAACGTGTTCTGGATGTCACAGAGAAATTTCAGGCCCGCAGTGACTTGTTCGGGCGGCAAGGTGGGAAGCTCGCCAGCAGGCGTGAAGCGGAATGCGTTGGAACCCTCAAACCAGTAACGATATTGTTCTTCACGACTTGCATTCGAAGCCACGTCGGAGCGGTCGTCACCACATTTCTTGGTATTACCTCGCCCTGGCACACCATCCGACGAGCCAATGCTATTTCTCGCGTCGGACAGCCTCCGGACATTTCGGAAGATAGTGACCTTGCATGCCAATATTTGCTGCTCCTTGTGCTGTATCGAGGTTGCGTGGGTGTGTCTCCGCCAGCATACGAGGCGCTCCGGGAGATTCACCATGCCATAGCGCATCGCTATGCGTGCTAGCGGGTCCCAAACCTCAGCAAACCGCAGTGCATCGTCCCGCCGATAGCCCCCAACATCGACAAGTGCGCTGCGCCTAACCATAACCGACGTATGATGAATCGGGCAACTCCACAGTAGCTCCCATTTGAGATCAATCTCTTCACAGGGCTGTGGAAAGTCCCCGTAGGGAGTGTCGTACTCATCGATCAATGTTGCCGCCGAACCAACGAGCGCAATCCTCGGATGAGCATCCAGGTAGTCAACCTGGGTCTGGAGACGGTGCGGAAGGGAAATGTCGTCGTGGTCTTGAAGGGCCACGTACTCCCCGCGGGCGGCGGCGAAACCCCTGTTGGTGGCTCCTGCGATTCCAAGGTTGCTTTCGTTAGTCATGACGATTAGGCGATGGTCCTTATAATCGGCCAGAATACGGGGAGTGCTGTCGGTGGAGGCATCGTCAATGACAATCAGTTCGAAATCGCAAAATGTCTGGTTGAGGATGCTCTCGACTGCCCGGCGCAAGAATCGCTCGCCGTTATAGATCGGCATCACGACGGAAACTACTGGCGTGATCGTATGGGGTATATGATTCATGACGCCTTGGCCGCGCGCCTCGGCAACGCTGTCTGGGTAGTCTGCCAAAAGCAGCGGATTCCTAGCGTAGATATGAGGATACGTGAGCGCCAGTCCCACGGCGCTCGTATCGCCAACGCCACAGCATGTTTGCCCCAAATCCAGTTTAAGCGCCTGCGAAGTCTCGCGGCGGCCCGTCGGGAGGGGCTGAAGGTCCGGGAGAAGACATCTTGCAGGTGCCCGAGAAACCGCAACCCTGCGATGACCTGCTCCGGCGGCAAAGCGGGCAACTGGCCTGCGGGGGTGCAGAGAAACGCTCGGCTGCCCAGATAGCGATACTCCCGGTCCGCTTCGGAATCGGAGCCTCGGTTGCGCAACGCGCCAAGGTTGCGCAAGGAAACGCTTTCGATGCCGTGCCGTAACTGCGGCTCGTCAGTAATCGTGCTGGCGTCCGGATGCCTTCGCCACATGACGAGACGTTCACTGAGATTGGCCACGCGGTGCCGCATCATGATGCGCGAGAGTAGATCGTAGTCGGAGGCGACTTTCAGCATGGTGTCGGTCGAGTATCCGCCAACATCGAGGAGGACACGACGGCGCACCATCACGCTGGTGTGACTGATGGGACAGCGGAACAGCGACTCCCATTTCAGTTCGATATCATCGGTTGGCTCGGCGTAGTCGCCGTAGGCCGCACCCTTCTCGTCAATCAGTGTGGCGGCGGAGCCGAGCAGAGCGATGTCTAGGTGAGATTCGAGAAAATCCACCTGGGTTTGAAAGCGATGCGGGAGGGAAACATCGTCGTGATCCTGCAAAGCGACGTACTCCCCTCGCGCAGCGGCGAGACCACGGTTGGTCGCTCCGGCAATTCCCAAGTTGCGTTCGTTGGATAGGACCGTGAGGCGGGCATCTTTGTCTTTGAACTCGGCAAGGATATGCGGTGTGCTGTCAGTCGAACCGTCGTCCACCACGATGAATTCGAAATCCGAAAAGGTCTGGCGAAGAATACTTTCGATGGCCGGGCGCAGGAAGCGTTCGCCGTTGTAGGTACACATCACGACAGAGACGACGGGGGTGATGGCGCTTCCAGCCGGAGGTAGAACGCTAATGGGCTGCACGGAATCAGTCAATTCAGCCGCATTCCTTGTGGAGGCTCTGGGCGCCCGTCGGCTAGCGCGTATAGTGTTGGCGATTTATGCGTAGCCTTGGCGGGCGCTGCCAAATGTCTGGCCTATAATATCGCGATGCCGGAAGCCGCGCCAGTCGCTAATGCCAAGTCATTTTACCGACCCGAGCTCGACATTCTCCGGTTCGTTTTTTTCATGCCTGTGTTTCTGGCCCACCTTTTGCCGAATGAGATTTGGTCTCCGCAAGGCCAAATTGCAGGCCTCAACCCCAGAGTGGCGTTTCGGTTCTATACCAGTCACCATATTTCGGCGGCGGGAGCAAAACTCCTTATCGCCATCGTTGGATGCAACACAGCCAGCTTGAACGTCTTCTTTGTATTGAGCGCGTTTCTTATTTCAACGCTGCTGTTGCGCGAACGGGAAATGAGTGGCACGGTAAATCTGCGGGCCTTCTATGTTCGGCGCATTCTGCGCATTTGGCCTCTGTACTTTTTGGCGATCGCAATTGGCACGCTTTGGCGTTTTGTCGATTTCAGCTCCCACCTCGAGCGACGATACCTGATCGCGTATCTCCTGCTGGCAGGCAACTGGCCTTTCGTTTTCTATGGAGCGACGAGTTCTTTCGTGGCGCCTTTGTGGAGCGTGTCAGTGGAGGAGCAGTTCTATCTGGCGTGGCCACTTGTCCTGAAACACCTGGCGAGGCGCGGAATGCTTACTTTCAGCGTGGGCACGGTCGTAGCAGGCGTCCTGGGTGTCTGGTTCCTTACGGCGCGCGGCTATCCCTGGCCCGAGAAGAGCACATTCTTCCAACTGCCTTCGATTGCAGTTGGAATTGTGCTGGCCTGTGCCCGGACTCCTGAGCTATCCACGGCACGTCGGATTCTTCTTTTTCTTTCTGGCGCCGGAGTTGTGTTCGCATCGTCGTGGGCATTCCAGTTCCACGGAATTAGCTATAGCCTGATTCCTCTGCTCGATGCTTTGGGAGCGGGACTGATCTTTGTTTCTTTCCTGGGGAGTTCGCTACGGAACCGGCAGCTTTGCTACTTAGGCAAAATTTCTTATGGCTTGTACGTGTATCACGAATTCTGCATATACGTGCTGAGGAAGGCACACCCCTGGCACGATGTAACAGCGTTGATCAAATATGGACTACTCGCGCTATTACTTACTCTAGCAATCTCGGCATTGTCCTACCGTTTCATAGAGACGCCGTTCCTGCGGCTGAAGGATCGCTTTGCAGTAGTGCATTCGCGGCCGGTATAGAAACGGCAAGATTGACCCACAGAAACTCGACTGTTCCGATATCTGCCAAGCAGAGCGGAAGCTCGCACTGGGATGGGTACCGTAAATGGGGCATATCACAGGAGGCGGTGTGATGGCGTGGGGCCGCTGAGCGGAGCCGCTAGACGTGTACGATGCCGATGCCATAACCATCCTGTTCGGGATCCTCGATCAGTTCCGAAGTACGGTGCTGGACCTTGATTTCTTCCCAGAAAACGGGCACACCACCAGCGTAATGGCCGGTGGGTTTGCCGTAACGGGTACCGAAGTCGCGGACGATGTCGTGAAACACAATCAGTCCATCCGGACGCACCAGTGAGCGGTAGTTTGTGAAGTCGGCTTTCACGCCGTCATAAGAATGATCTCCATCAATAAAAAGCAGATCCAAGGCCTGGCCACGCAATAGGGATCGCACTCGGTTAAGGGTTTCGGGGTTGCGGGAATCGGCCCGCAGGGAGACGATTGTCTGCTGGCGGGTGGCGAAGCGGGCATGGACGAGACAGCGCTCAAAGGACAAACCTAGATCGATGCTGATTAGCAGCGCTTCGGGCCGGGAGACTTGGGCAAGGAGGAACATTGTGCCTCCGGAAGCGGTGCCGATTTCGCAGAGGTATTTTGGAGGATTCTGCCGCAAAATCTCGAGCAGGCAGGCGATCTCGCCGTGCTGCTGGATAGCGCCAAAAACTTGGTGGCCGCGGATGAGGTCGATTTGCTCCTCCAGTGAGTTCAATGCGGCATACTGCTTGCGCAGAGCGGCGAAGTCGCGGCTTAAATGCCGGTAGCTGCGGTAGGTGTTGACGGTGAATGTAAGGCGGTCAGAAGCGGCTTTGGGCAACGTCTTGCGCAAGATGCGGCCGGTGAGGGTCATGCTCGATCTACATCCGGGGTGACCCGCCATTGCGACTTCACCAGCACAGCGCCCAATTCCTGCGGAGGCATACGGCAGGTACGGAAGTAGTCCGATTCGTGTACATCGAAGGAAGCAACGTTGGGCATCGCATCAAGCCCCCAGTCATAGGTGGTTCCGACACATAGCGATATCGAATACCTTCCGGGCAGGAGGCAGAGATCAGGAATCGTGCAGACCACGGTGGTGGGCCGGTCAAGCGCTGGGAGTGTGGATTGCGAATACTGGTTGCTGATCGAAAAAATGCGTCGTCCGATGGCGTCGTCGATGCCGACGGATATGATGGGGTCGTGCACCGGGAAAGGAGGGTTTAGATCGAACTCTAGAGTCATCTCGTCGCCGGAAAGATAGGCCGTGGTCGCACCACCGGCCCTATTCTTCAGCCGAAGCGCGGAAAAAATTATGTTTTCGGTCCAGCGAGAAAGAGATGGGGATCGCAAGTCCATCACACCACCGGTGATCTGCTTTTCGAAACTGCTGAGATAGAGCCGGGTGACTTCGAGGGGATTACCGTCGCTAATGTCGCAGCCACGTTCCAGAAGAATGGCACGCGAACACAAGGAATGGATCGCGGCCATGTTGTGGCTGACCAGCAAGACGGTGCGGCCATGGCGGGCGACGTCTCCCATCTTGCCCAGGCACTTTTTCTGAAACTGGGTATCACCGACAGCCAGGACTTCGTCCACGATCAGAATCTCCGTCTCCAGGTGTGCGGCAACGGCAAACGCGAGGCGGACATACATGCCGCTGGAATAGCGCTTGACCGGGGTGTCAATGAACTTCTCGACTTCGGAAAAAGCCACGATCTCGTCGAATTTTCGGGTGATCTCGGCTTTCTTCATGCCGAGGATGGCTCCGTTGAGGTAAATATTGTCTCGTCCGGTGAGCTCTGGATGAAATCCCGTTCCGATTTCAAGCAGTGAGCCGACACGGCCCCAGATTTCGGCCCGCCCGCGCGTAGGCTCGGTGATGCGGGAAAGGATCTTGAGCAGCGTGCTCTTCCCTGCCCCGTTGCGGCCGATGATGCCGACCGCTTCTCCACGGTTGATGTCGAACGAAACATCCTGCAACGCCCAAATGGTTGACTCCCTTTCATGGCCGTTGCTGGAGGGACGTTGCAGCGCGGAGCGCACGCGCCGGAAGGGCGAAGCAAACGCGCCGGTGATCGCCTCGCGGAGCGTCTTGTACCGTTCGCGTTCCCCAATCTGGTATTGCTTTGCCAGTCCGTCGCAATGAATAGCAATTTCGCTCATCAGTTACACCACATCCGCAAACGTCTTCTCCATGCGCCGGTAGTAATACAGGCCGCCGACCAGAACTAAAGCTACGACCAGCACGGAAACCGCAAGCATGATTCCCGGCGCCGGAGCCTTACCCAGCAGCGCCCAGCGGAAGCCTTCGATGACACCCGCCATCGGATTGAGACCATAACAGGGTCTCCAGCGCGGTGGCACCAGCGTGCTCGAATAAGCAACTGGAGAAGCAAGCAGCCAAAACTGCACGATGAAAGTCAAGGTATAGCGAACATCCCGATACTGCACGTTGAGCGCAGACAACCACAGACCCACGCCGAAGGCAGTCGCAACGGCGAGAATCACAAACAGGGGCAGCGTGAGAACCGCCGCGGTCGGCTTCACCCCGTACCAAACCAGCATTCCGACGAGAACTGTGAAGGCAATGGCAAAATCGACCAGTCCGGCGAAAACGCTGGCCAGCGGAACGATGATCCTCGGAAAATAAACCTTGGTGATAAGACGCTCGTTGGCCACCACGCTATTGCTGGATTCCGTCAACGCCGTACGCGAACAGCTGCCAGGGCAGCAAAGCAGTGTATGCGAACAAAGGATACGGAATACCGTCGGAAGGCACTTTCGCCAGCCGCCCGAAAAAGACCGTAAACACCATCATGCTGCAGAGCGGCTGAATAATAGCCCAGGCTGCTCCTAGGACAGTTTGCTGATAGCGGACTTTGATGTCACGCCAAGTCAGAAAGAACAGCAGTTCGCGGTAGTGCCATAGCTCTGCGAGATTTAAGCGCACCCAGCCGCGGGAGGGCTGAATAATTGTGTGAGGCAATTCGGGCGAGATCGGCACCACTGCCGAGACAAGGCTTTCCCCTGTGTTCGTTGAAACGACCGACTCCCCCATTCAAGGATCCTTAGCTCGGAGTTCGGTTTTACCCTCCAAAGCATGGCGTATTGTACATCCATTCGCGCTCTTTTGATCCTAGTTTAGCGCGCTTTCCGAGCTGAACCGATGCGGCTATTTTCGGCGATTTACGCTGGCAAAGAGTGATCAACCACCGCTCCGAGAATCGCCGGGTTGGGTGCGAAACTCCTTGTCACGAACCTCGAGACTGCGGCTCGCCTTCCTGGCCACTTTGGCCAACTTCAAACGAGCCGCCTACAGCTTATGGCGTAATCTCAAATACGGCGCCGTTACCAGAAGTCCCGCCGGTCAAACCGGTCCCATAGAGATTGCCTGACTTGTCCAATATGAGGCTGCCTTCGGGCTGGGCAGCATCGGGAGTGCCCACAAAGGAGTACACTACGCTCTCCGTCCAACTCTGATGGCTGTGCGTCAGACTGAACACCGTACCACAAGGAGTCCCGCCAAACGGCCCACACGATGACCCAGTGCCGCCGTTGTAGGTTGTGCCATAGAAAGTATTCCCACGCTTCACCAGTCCAGCTTCCGGAACGGCCCCATCAGGACTATCCGTAAATGTGTGCAGCGTGCTCAGGGTCCAGCTACCGTTGTTATATTTCAGCTGAAAGACCGTACCCACGCCACTCGCACCGCCTACGCTAGTTGTGCCATAAAGACTCCTGGGACCACCGAAAACGAGACTGCCTTCCGGATAACTGCCGTCGGCGCCTCCCGTAAAGGAGTACAGCGTGCCCTCCGTCCAGCTGCCCTTGCCGTGCTTGAGTTCGAACGCCGTGCCGCAGCAAGAAGCGCCATACTGGGTCGTCGTCCCATAGAGGTTGCCGGGCTTATCCATTACCAGGCCGGCAAAGGGAAAGCCACCGTCACTGCCTCCGAGAAACGAGTACAGCACCTTTTCGGTCCAGCCGCTCTTGCTATGCACAAGTTTGAAAACCGTGCCACAAGAGCCCCCGAACAAGCCGCATGTGGTTCCGCTGCCGCCTTGGACCGTCGTCCCGAAGAGACTGTTACCTTTCATAATCAGGCCGGCTCGGGGGTAGGCTCCGTCGCTGCCGCCCGTGAAACTATGGAGGACGGTTTCCGTCCAGGTGCCACCAGAACCGGGTGTCAGTTCGAAAACCGTCCCCTGGCCGCTGGCTCCGCCTGCGCTTGTGGTGCCATAGAGATTCCCGGCGGAGTCCACAACCAGGCCGCCGTAGGGAGTGCCGCCATCGGTCCCGCCGGTGAACGAATAAATGACGCTCTCCGTCCATCCGCCGGAAGACGATGTCAGCTGGAAAACAACGCCGCAGGACTGGACACCGAAGGGTCCACATGCGTTGGAGTTCCCGCCTTCGGATGTAGTGCCATACAGGTTGCCTAATTTATCGGCAACAAGAGCAGAGGTAGGCAGGGTTCCGTCGCTACCACCGGCAAAGCTGTAAAGGACAGTCTCGGTGCTGCCCGAGGCAGCGCTTACCAGCAGGACGGCCACTAGAAACAAAGTCAGGATCCTGCCTCGGAGAAGCAAGGATTGTTTGAGCCGCATCAAATCCTCCTGAGTGCAAATGCTTTCTTCTGCAAAGGGGTCCTTCTATCACAGCGCCAGAGCCGAAACAAGCAACTTCTCACCATCGCAGACCGATTGTGAAGGCATTTGCGGACTAAGTGCAAATTTGTGTGATCTCCCGGCCCGGAATCGCTTCCTCCCTTTAGACACGAAGGTGGCGCGTAGTCCCAGGAGTCGCGAAGGACGAACCGCTTCGGAGTCGATTGCGTTCGCTCGGCAAGTCTCCGTGGGGCGCGAAGAGAGGCCCAAAAAAATGCCGAAACAGAGCCCGAAAGTGGTGCTAGAATTGCGTGCATCCCCCAGTGTGGGAATTCTTGCCCACACCGAGTTTTCCTAGTGCGCTAGTCCATTGGAGTAATTCATGGCGTTACCGTCCAAACTGAGGGCCTCTGGCCCGGCAGGCGAGTTGGTGCCCGTCGAACCGATTGCCATCAACGACCATGGGTCGTACGGTTATGCACTGGAAGAACAGAGCGCTGTCCTCCACTACTGGAGAATCCTGAGGAAACGTACCCGGTACGTGCTGGCTACTCTGGCGATCGTATTTGCGCTTTCGGTTATCGTAACCTTGAGGACGACTCCGCTGTACCGGGCGACGTCCAAAGTTGCGATCTTTCCAGAAAACCCAAACGTTTTGGGATTCAAGGATGCCGAGAATGTCGTGTCCCAGTCCGATTATGATTTGGCGCTTCAGACCCAAGCCTCGATTCTTAGCAGTGATACCCTGGCTTTGAGGGTCATGGACGTCATGCGCCTCGATCAGGATGCGAGGTTTAACGACGTCAAACGCGCTTCGGCTTCTGCAGGCGTGCATCAGAGTTCCAGCATTGGTTCCGATAAGGCACAAACCGCGGGATTGTTGCGCAGATTTCACCGCGAATTGAACGTCGAGCTAGTCCCCCAAACCCGGATCCTGGAAGTAACCTATACGCATCCCGATGCACAGCTGGCGACCGAGATTGTCAATACCCTGATCAAGACCTTCATTGAGGAGAACTTCAAGACCAAGTACGAGTCTGTGACGCAAACCTCAGAGTGGCTTTCGAAGGAACTCGCGGACCTGCAATTGAAGGTAGGAACCTCCCAGGAGAAGCTGGTCCATTACCAGAAAGAGCACGGGATTCTTGGGGCCGACGATAAGCAGAACATTGTGACCGCCAAGCTGGACGAACTGAACAAACAGCTGACGGCGGCCGAAACGGAACGCATCCAGAAGCAATCCGATTACACCTCTGCAATGGAAGAAGACGCCGCCACCGCCTCCGACAGGTTCTCAGCGGGAGGCGGAATCACCCTGCTCGACAAACTACGCGAGAAAGAAACGGAATTGGACACTCAGTACGCACAGATGACGACGGAATTCGGAGCGGGCTATCCGAAGGTGGCCGAGCTCAGCAGTCAATTGAAGCAGGTGCGCACCGAGATTGCCGCCGAACAGACAAGGACACTCCATCGTCTCCGCGATCAATACCTGGCCGCGGTGCAGCGCGAGAAGTCGCTGACGGCCGCGTTTGCACAGCAAGAACAGGCGGCCAATGCGCTGAACGAAAGCGCGATTGAATACTCCGTGCTGAAGCGTGATGCAGATTCGAAACCGGCAGCTTTACGAAGGCTTGTTGCAAAAACTCAAAGAGGCGGGCATCAGCGCCGGCATGAGATCAGACAATATCCGCGTGGTGGACATCGCGCAGACCCCAATTTCCCCGGTCACCCCGAACGTACCCAGAAATCTGGGATTCGGCTTTCTGCTGGGTCTGGGTGCCGGCATCGGACTTGCGCTGGTATTGGACAACCTCGACACCACGGTCCGGAATGCTGCGCAGATCAGTGACGTATGCGCGCTGCCCAACCTGGCGGTAATTCCTTTGCAGGCGTCGAGCAATGGCCATCTGCCGAAACGGCTGACTACCCTTCCCGCCTTTCATGGGAGCCGTGAAGCCGCCGGCCTGGTTACGTATGCGCGGCCGAGATCGCAAGCGGCGGAGTCGTTCCGGGCGTTTCGGACCTCGATCGTGCTTTCCGCTTTGGGGGCTCCGCCCAAAGTGATCCTGGTTACCAGCGCCTGGCCCCGGGAAGGCAAGACGACGGTCAGCGCCAACCTGGCGCTGGTGATGGCGCAGCGTGGAACTCGCGTTCTGCTCATGGACGCGGACTTTCGCAAGCCTGGTGTTGGGCAGATGTTCGGTATAAAGCCCAACGGCGGACTGAGCACTCTGATCAGCGGAGTCGATCGGTTAGATGAGGTCGTGGTGCCTAGTTCTCAGAGTCCGAACTTGAGCATTGTTGCCGCCGGCCCGTTCCGCCGCAGCCTGCCGAGTTGCTCGGCTCCCAGATCATGAAGGACTACATTACGCGCTGGCGGAACGAATTTGATCACATCATTATTGACACCCCGGCGTGCCTCTCGGTAACGGACGCCGTGCTGCTTTCTCCAGAAGCGGACCAGGTGATTCTGGTAGCGCGCTCGGGACAGACCACAAAAGCAGCATTACGGCGCGCTTGTGACGTGCTGGAGCAGGTCAATGCCAATGTCATGGGTGTTGTCCTGAACGCCTATGACATGAACTCTCTGGACAGCTACTACTACTCCTATCGTAGTCGGAATCCGCGGTACTACGAAGAGGCCTGAAAACGCTTTGTTGTCGGTTGCCGATTGTAGCTGGTTTTTCGTAGATGGCGATTCCCTGCTTGGAAGCTCTGAACGGAAATTCTTGCTTAAACATCAAGAAGACAAGTAATGGATAACGGACTTTATCTCGATCTCTTGAAACGGTGCCTGACCGGCTACCTGTATCCGGAGAGCAGCAATCAAGAGGTTCTTCATCCCCAGGCTGGGCTGCCGCTGAAGCAGAAGATCCTCGTGAAGATGCTGAACCGGCTAGGCTACAAGGTCTTCAGGTCCGTGCCGTTTGACGCCAAGGCACGCGAACTGGGTACGGATTGGCCAAGTATCGGATATTCGATGATCGGGCTGAAACGCCTCGACAACCTGCAGGCTTGCGTGGAATCCGTCCTCAATGAAGGCGTACCGGGCGATCTGTTGGAGGCAGGCGTGTGGCGGGGTGGATCGTGCATCTTCATGCGGGCGATTCTCAAACTGCACGGAGTTGACGATCGCAATGTATGGCTCGCGGATAGCTTTCAGGGTTTGCCACGGCCCTCGGTGGAGGCCGATCGCGACTATGATTTATCCGGGTACCGCGTGCTGGCGGTTTCTCTGGAAGAAGTGCAGGCAGCTTTTCAACGGTTTTCGATGCTGGACGGACAAGTCAAGTTTCTCAAGGGCTGGTTTAAAGATACTCTGCCCACTGCTCCCGTCAGCCGCCTGGCCATCTTGCGGATGGACGGCGATTTGTACGAATCAACCCGGGACATACTCAACTCGCTCTACCGCAAAGTTTCTCCCGGCGGCTTCGTAATCGTGGACGATTACCATGTGCTGCCCCCCTGCAAGCTCGCGGTGGATGAGTTTCGCGGAAGCACTGGTGTCACCGACCCTATCCGGGAAATCGATGGTACGGGCATCTTCTGGAAGAAATCGTGAAAGCTCCCATCTGATGTGGCATGAATTCCAACTTGGAGGCTCCGCACGTGCGAGGAGCCCACGCCTACATTGGAACCAGAACACATATATGCAAGAAAAGGCATTGCGCCAACGAGCGAGCGCCGCGACCACGCGGATGAAAAGGGGGAATTCCGTGTGGTTTGAACTGATTCCCGCTCCTACGTAACTTACGAAGACATAGTGGAGAATAGCGCGAAGTAATAGGTAGCGCAGCGAGTAGATGATCTCCCCGGTGGGGGTTACAGCATTTCTCTGCAACTCCGCCGTACTTGCTCGTTTATCTGGTATCTGGCAGTGGATTATTTCACATCGCTTCGCGCTTGCGTTCCCCCAAGACGAATCGGAGGCTTTCAATTTGGGTGGCCCGGCCACTCCCACCCACACTGACAGCGGACGGAGTCACGCAATCGGAGTTTTGTCAGGAGCGCCTTACATACGGCGCATGACCTCATCCACACAGCTCGTCTCCAAGTGCTGCGACGAAAAAGGGCTCGGCCCGATGCCGACCTGGAGTAGCAGCGTGCTGTCTAGCACGCACCCCTTCAACAGGCAGCAGCGAAGGACCGAGCCGAGAAAAGCCTAGCTCTCTGGCCCGGCCAACGTCGTTGCTCTAGGACAATGATGTCTCACAAGAGGCTGTCATCGCAGCTTCGCGTACTCCGCCTTGGCCTGCTTGAAGATTGGAACATCGATGTCCGCGTCTTTCCATAGGGAAAAGAGGTCTTCGTAAGCCATGCGCGCCTTGATCATGTCACCGGAAAGCGTGCAGGCTCGCCCGAGCTGTAGGTGGGCAAGAGCACCGAGAGGAAAGTTGGCCACAATGCCACGGTGCTCAATGATTTTCTGGAACTCGGCTGCGGCCGCCGCCCCCTGCCCACTCCTGAGGAGAGCTTGCCCACGCAAATAAACTGGATACAACGTGCTTGGCAGCGGAGCAGACGCGCCCAGTTCGTAGGGTGCCGCGGCGAGGAGAATAGAAATCGCGCGCGATGGGTTGTTGCGATTTATTGCGATCGCTGCTTGAACAACTGGGATCCAGTAGCTGTTGAGCAAAGTACTCGTTGGAGACTGCCTATGAAGGTCCTCAGCGATCGTCTCAGCTCGGTTATTGTCTCCTGCTCGTGCGATTGCTATTGCCGCTGCAATCTGAACATCCCGGTCCCGGGAAAGAGCGAGGGCGGCAGCAGCTTGCTCCTTCGCTTGATCAAGATTTCCGAACTCAGCTTCTCGCACGGCCGCATTTGTCAGCCATCCGGCTGCGGTCTCCTTCGCATCACCATGAAGGGCAGATTCAAAGGCGCGGCGAGAAAAGTCTCGTGCTCTGCGGAGACGTCCGTAATAGGCTTCGGTGTCTGACTGGGCGGAAAGGAGTACGTCCTCAAGTCCAGTCTTGCCGGCCGCTAAAGAAACCCATCGTTCCATCCCTGCGGTGTCATGATGCAGAAAAGCGATGACATAGAAATTTTGGAAGAGCGCCTCACTTTCTAGCTGATGAGCTTGCGCCGCCTTTAGAATCGTCTCGGCTTCTTCCAGGCGATTCAAGCTGGTGTAGGTCTGGGCAAGGTTCCCGTAATTGACGACGTCGGTCGGCTCTAACCGGAGTGCCTCGGCAAACTCAGGTAAGGCCTTCTCATAGCGACCGAGGAAGGCATCGATATTCCCCAAGTTAACGTATGGCACTTCGTCCCGGGGGTAGATTCTCGTCCACAACTCGTAAACCTGAGTCGCCTTTTCCAGTTCCCCGGTTGTGTGATTGTAGTAGTGCGAATCGATGTAAAGTCTTTCCCTCTCCGTCACTCGATCTCGCAGATCGTAGGCTTTCTTGGCGTTCTCGCTGGACAACGCAATTCGATCAACGTTGAAGTAGATGGTCCCCAGTCGGGCATAAGCCATGGCGAAATAGGGGTCCAGTTCCACGGCTCGCGCGAAGAATGGCAAAGCTGCCGTGGCTCCTTTGGAGTCCCAAGTTTTCATCGCCGCGCTGTAGGCTTGCAGCGCGTCGAGGGAGGGGGTGGTCGCCTGCTCCAATGGAGTGTCATACTTCTGGATCGAGCCCAGCGACTCACCCAATTTTTTGCGGATTCGGGTTCCCGCTTCGCCCAGCGCCCGCAGTACGTGTTCCCGCCCTTCGGTCTCAATCTGTTCGTTACCCAGCGAATCGCCGCTCTGGCAGTTCACGGTCTTGAGTCCGAGCACGTACCCAGTGCCGATGTTGGAAATTGTTCCCAGCAACATGGCCTTGCCGCCGGTTCGCTGACATACTGCCCGGGCCAGATCCGGAGTCAGACGTTCGCCGGCTGAACGACCCATATAGGTGAGCTGCTGTTTCACCCTTTCGTCTGAGAGAACGTTCAGGAATGGAGACTGCTCGAGATTGGTGGTCAATCCCTGTTTCAAGGCATCGTCAAAAATTGCTTCCCCTGTCGTGTTCGTAAAGTCGGCCAGAACGATGGTGTCGCTGTCGGTCAGTCGTTGCCGACTCCGGGTCCGGAAGAAAGCGATGCCTGCCAGCAACACTGCTAGTGTGATGAGAACGGCAAGCAATCGACCTCGCGTTCGCGTGGTAAGTTCAAGCGTCGGTGCTTCGTTGGAGGACGACTCTCCCTTTCTTTTCATCATCGCTGCGGGGACTGAGACGTCGCGCTTGCCTTGAGCCTCGTCGACCTGGTTCTGATCGGCAGCCAGGATCCTGCGACCCGTTTCGATATCCCGCTTCAGGCGTTGGAGATCCGTTTGCATGTCGGAAGCGTGCTGGTAGCGCAGTTTGCGGTCTTTCTCCAGAGCCTTGCTGATGATGTCTTCCAATTGGGGCGGCACGTCGGGATTCAAACGAACCGGAGGGACCGGAGTGCCCTCCAGAATGGCGTTGAAGATCATCGCTGACGTATCGCCGCGGAACGGCAATGTCCCAGTCGCCATCTCGTAAAGCACGGCGCCAAAAGAAAACAGATCGGTGCGCGGATCCAGATCCTTGCCTTTTGCCTGCTCGGGCGACATGTAGGCCACCGTACCGAGCGTAGAGCCGGGACTGGTCAAGTGCTGTTCGTCGATCGTGGCCGTCGCGGTGTTCGCCGACACAACTTGGCCCGAAGAAGTGGCCGTGGGCGCGACTTTCGCCAGTCCAAAATCGAGAATCTTGGCGTGGCCGCGCTCAGTGACAAAAATATTGGCAGGCTTGATGTCGCGATGGACGATTCCTTTGGAATGAGCGGCGTCTAGCGCGTCAGCAATCTCAATCGCCAGATTCAGCAGGACATCGGTCTCGATGGGCTTTCGAGCGATGCGATGTTTGAGCGTCACGCCGTCCAGAAACTCCATAGCGAGGAAGCGTTTGCCGTCATGCTCGCCGATTTCGTAGATCGTGCAGATGTTGGGATGGTTCAAAGCGGAAGCGGCACGGGCCTCGCGACGGAAGCGTTCTAACGCCTGCGGATCTTGCGCGACACTTTCGGGAAGAAATTTGAGCGCGACAAAGCGACCGAGCAACGTGTCCTCGGCCTTGTACACCACGCCCATGCCCCCGCCGCCCAGTTTCTCAACGATGCGGTAGTGCGAGATGGTTTGGCCGATCAAAGGAAAGTGACTTGACCTAAGAAGAGCATCTTAGGCAGGCTAATCGGGCAAGTCAATCGGGGCTCCTTAAGTCAATTCCAATTCGATCCTTCTCGCACCCGCATCCAGCTTCGTGATCCGAAAGCTGCGAATCTGCCCAGCGCGGACGGCTTCCGGCTTGGATGGCCCCCCGGCGTTGCCGCCTTTCCAGCGGGCCTGCAGCATGGAAGTCAGCGATGATAAGTCTGATTTTGATTCGAGCAGCGTCTTTTCCTTCGTTGGTCGCTCTGCCGCGATTCGGCACGTGCCCTGGATGCCCTCACCCAGTTCCACGCGTGCTTGTTCGCCTGAGATTTCCATCACGCGACCCGAGACCACATTGCCTTCCTGGCGTTCTGCGATGTACTCCTCGATGCTGGTCGGAACCAGTTGCTTTATCCCCAGTTTCAGTCGCCGCTTCCCGGTGTCGACTTCGAGCACTTGCGCCTTCACCAGTTGTCCGACCTTCAGCATGTCCTGGGGGTGATTGATGCGCTTTTCGGCGTTCATGTCGCTGATGTGAATCATGCCCTCGATGCCTTCGGAAAGCTGCACGAAGGCGCCGAACTTGGTCAGGCTGGTGACCGGGCCCTCGATCGCCGATCCCACCGCAAACTTCTGTGCCGCGTCGGCCCATGGATCGCCCAGCGCCTGCTTCAGGCCCAAAGAGAGACGGCGCTCTCCCGCACTCACGCCCAGAATCACGGCTTCCACATTCTCGCCCGGCTTAACCACGTCGCTGGGCGTCTTCACCTTCTTTACCCACGACATCTCCGAGATGTGGATCAACCCCTCAATCCCGGGCTCGAGTTCTACAAACGCGCCGAAATCGAGTACGCGCGTCACCGTGCCACGAGCACGTTCGCCCGGCTTGTATTTTGCCGCCGCCGAATCCCATGGATCCGGCTCAAGCTGCTTCATGCCTACAGAGATGCGCCGCTTTTCGGCATCAATCTTTAGAATCTTGACTTCGACCTCTTGCCCCGCCGAGAGCACGTCCGCCGGCTTGCTGACGCGGCTTCTCGAGATGTCACTGACATGCAGCAGCGCGTCCACACCGCCAATATCGACGAAAGCACCGTAATCGGTCAGGCTGCGAACCATGCCGCGCACCGTTGCCCCTTCCTTGACCTCGGAGTACCGGCGCTCTTTCACCGCGCGCTCTTCCTCTTCGGTAACGATGCGGCGATCCACGACCACGTCTTCCTCTGCCAAATCGAGTTTGGTAATCCGGCAGCGGACCTCCTGTTCCACCAACTTCTCCATCTCGGCTGCGTCCCGCGCTCCGCTCCGCGAGGCTGGCATGAACGCCCGCACGCCTACGTCCACGCTCAAGCCGCCCTTGACGACCGCCGTCACCGTGCCCACGATCGTCGTCTTCTCCGCAAACGCCTTCTCCAGTGACGCCCAGTCCTTTGGCCGCTCGCTCTTGCCCCGGGTGAGTTCGTAGTAGCCCTCTGGATCACGACCCTTAATCGAGACCACCAGCTTGTCGCCGGCCTTCACTGTTTCGCCGGGAGTTTGGAACACTGCCAGCGGCAGGATCCCCTCGGTCTTGAAACCAATGTCGACGAGGACCGAATCGACGGTGACGGCAATCACCGTGCCTTCCCGGCCTTTTCCAGCTTCCTCAGGCTTGTGCGGCTTACTCTGCTCGAACTGGGAGAGAATGTCTTTGAACGACTCGTCAGCTTCATCGAGAGGTCGGGATTCTGGACTACCTGGAGTAGACATGAAGGGCAAAGCCTCAGTGTAGCGTCTTCCCAAGTAGGATAACACCGGGCCATCCGCCGAGCTGACGTCAGCGCAGGGTCCCGTGCCAACGATCGTCGTCTTCTCAGCGCTCACGCGATTCGACGCGAATCCTCGAACAAACGCGCAGTCGCAGCTCCGAAGATAAAGCCGCCAACATGCGCCAAGTATGCCACGCCGCCGGTCTGCACGTGCGCCACAGCGCCTGCGTGGAAGAGCTGAGTGAGAAACCAAAAACCAATTAAGAGGGCCGCCGGGATGAACCTAATTCGCGCGAACACGAATATAAACAGAAGCGTGCGAATTTGATCACGAGGATAGGTGACCAGGAACGCGCCCATAACCGCGGCGATTGCTCCGCTCGCGCCGAGGTTGGGTACCGTGGAATGTGGGTCGGCCAGAACCTGGGCAAGCATGGCCACGAGCCCGCCAACCAGGTAGAAGACAAGATATCGGCCCCGGCCCATCGCATCTTCGATTTCGGGGGCAAAGGCCCATAAGAAAATCATGTTGCCGATGATGTGCGACCAGCTGCCGTGCATGAACATAGCGGTCAGAATCGTGATCCAGTGATGGCCGGAAACAATTTGCGCCGGCACCGCTGACCACTGCATCACGAATGTTTCGCCACGCATCAGCTCAAGCACAAAAACGAAGGCATTCACGACGATGATGAGGGCAGTAACCAAGGGGACGCGTGCCGGGCGTCGCGACGCGTCGCCTAACGGAACCATGCCTCCCATGCCGTCTTCCTCCCAGTTCGTCAACGCCAGGACTTAGCGGGCGCACCTACCCCGGGGCGCCGCATGGATGATATCAATTTGGCTCATGAATTTCGACGCACTCTTCATTTACTGACCAAATGTTCCCTGCGACCCGCGGTGCTGCGGCGTGTGTTGAACTGGCGGAGACTTTACTGCAGAATTCCGGGGCGTATCACTACGATGAGTATGTACCTGTGGTGCGCAAGAATTCCATCCAGAGCTGAGAACACGAGACGCTACCGTTTCTTCGCTGCCCAGAAAAGCGGGAGGGCTTGAGCAGACGGCGAACCACACGGTTAGACACCGCAAACTGTTTCAAGGAAGGGGTTGACCTCAGCTGAGTGACTTTCTTGGAGTTTTGTCGTCTATCGATGGAGCGGTGAGATCTAGCCGGGTGACATCGGGCGGACTGTTCCCGTAGCCCAGGTCTTGCCGAGCCCCATAGAAGATGTCGAACTCCGCAATTTCGACGATTGATCTCCCCGCCATGCTAGGCGATGCCCCTCTGCCCAATGGAAGACAGTTCTATGGTGCCATCGCCCGGCAATTTCGTGAGCGTGGGCTTACGTTTGGAGAAGTAATTCACTCCAGCGAGCGGAAGGTCCCCGGCCACGCCCACGAAGTGTCCTATTACAGTCTGGTCATCAGTGGCGGATATGACGAGTCGTACCGTCGGGGAAGAATCTATTTCCGGCCCTTCAGTTCCGCCTTGACCCGGGCGGGCACCGAACACGACGGACGCATCGCTCCCTGCGGCGTCCGTGTTTTCACGGTTGAGATTGGCCGGGAATGGATCGATCGGTTTCTCGATATACGACCCGAGCCAGATACGGTACAAGATCTAACGGGAGGAGAACTGACCTGCCTCGGGATCCGGCTCTATCGCGAATACGGCGCTGGGGCCATGGCGTGTTCCCTGACCATTGATGCCCTGGTCTGGGAACTGCTCGCGACGGCTGCAGGCATGGGAACGCCGGAAAGTAACACGAATCCCCAGTGGTGGACGCGAGCCGTGGAGCTACTCCATGCGGAGTTCAGACGCGATCTTAGAATCTCCGAAGTGGCCGCGGAGTGTGGTATCCACCCGGTTCATCTGTCGCGAGCGTTTCGGCGCATCTGCCGCCAGACGCCGGGAGAGTACGTACAACGTCTTCGGGTTAGGTTTGCGGCCGAAAGGCTAGCGCTTCGGGATGAGGGAATTGCCGATATCGCCGCCGCCGCAGGTTTTGCGGATCAAAACCATCTCACTCGAGTCTTCAAGAAATACACCGAGATGACCCCGGGCGCATTTCGGGGAGCTTTCGCTCCCGCGCCATCCCGCTGCGTCCCAACCAAAATTGGTTCTTGAGAGCGAATCCGGTTCTGGCCGAAGTTTCGCCCAAACTCACGAATGGGGAACTTCCCGACCGCCCCCCTCATTTCTGAGGGCAATTTCTCTCCGCTGATGTTCAATCCGTTCTATACGTTCCCCGCGCCGGACTCTATCGTTGTCCGCGTGACCGGATGCATGATAGCGGCGCTGCTTCGAAACCACCGGGATTTGCTGGAGCCAGGAATCGACAGTAGACCTCACGAGCCACCTAAAACTTGCCCTGGGCCTGACCTTCGCGTGTCTGAGTCTGCCCTGCGTACAAGCACAGATGGATCAGATGAGCAAGGCTGGGCCAGTCATTTCGCACCCCGCGGGGGATTACGTAACCGTCGGTGGCCATCAGATTTGGTACGAGAGCGAAGGCCAGGGAGAACCGCTGCTCCTGATACCGGGAGGTCCAGGCAGCTCTCATGACTACTTTCACCCCTTCTTTTCAGTGCTGAGCGATCAATACCGCATCATCTATTACGACCCATTCGGTACCGGCAAATCGGAGCACGCGAAGAGTTCGGCGGACTATTCCCTGAAGCAGGAGATCGATGAGGTTGAGCAACTGCGAAGAAGCCTTGGCATCGATCAATGGAATGTGTTCGGCCATTCTTGGGGAGGCGTGGTTGCGCAGGGATATGCCGCAAAGTATGCAGGCTCCGTTAAACGCCTGGTGCTGTCGGACTGCCTGATAAGCGGCAAGTCCTACCAGGAAACGAATGATCGGGCGCTTCGCTTGATGGCGGATCTCTTCCCCGACAACTGGAGGAAAATGGAAGAACTCCATGCACAAGGCCTGACGTCAACCTCCAGGGAATTCATGCAGGCCGAGCCCGACCTTTTCGCGCTTGCTTATTTCTACCAGCGGGAAAATGCCAGCAAGCTCGTGCCTCCAAGTGATAGCACGCTTAATCCCGAAATCTCCATTGCGCTTATGGGAAAAGACATGGATTTCAAGTTGAGCGGGGAAGCTGCCAATTTCGATTGGCATGTGGGACTCAAATCAACCCGCCTGCCGATTCTGATTCTGAACGGCCGAGCTGACATGGTGGTGACGCCCCGGCAGGCGGAGCAGTTAAGAGATGCGGCTCCCGGAGCCAGGCTCCTGGTCTTTGAACACAGCGGACACTTTTCCTTCGCGGAAGAAACCGACGCGACCATGAAGGCCATTCGAGAGTTTCTAAATTCGTCCGCGAGCAGGAGCTCTTCATCGTCTCTTGGACAAACGAATTTTCGAGGATATCCATGCCAAACAAACCGGTGTTGACAACATTCATATTGTTGACACTTGCGGTCAACTTAGCGGACGCATCGCCTCAGTCGTCCACCCCGGATGTCGATCTGACTAATCCCGATGTGGCAGCAATCGTCCAGATCGCAAAGGAATACTCCGCCGCTTTGGGGCGCAGATGCCAAGCGCATTTCCCACTTCTACGGTCCGGACGTCATTTATATGGCTCAAGGTAAGCTCTCCGAGCTGGGGAATAAAGCGGCGGAGCAGAGAAGGCAAGCCCTTTTTCGCACGTATAAAGCCAGAATTGGCGTGCACGTCGATGAGGTGAAGATTTTCGGCGACATGGGGTTCGACCCGCGCCACGTTCACCATGCCCATGAAACCTAAGGCCGGGGGCGATGCCATGACCGCAAGGGGGAGGGTGATGGAAATCGGGAGGAAACAAGGAGGGAAATGGAAGTCCCTGCGGGTCATGGTCAACACGGAAGAGTAAAGGTCCGGACATAGTTATGTCGTGCTAATCGCGATTCCACGAAGCGTCTGGAGGGGTCATGAAAGCGTTGCACAGTTCTTCAATTCCCTGGGTCGTATCGACTATGGCGTTGATCGTGGCTTTGTGCGGACTCGTGCTGAGGAACACGTTTGTCGCGTCGCAGAGCACCCAGGCACGGCGTAGCCTTACTCCGCCCACCGATGGCAGAAAAATTCCGGTGGCCTTCGTTCTCACTGAGGGCGCGACCATGATTGACTTCGCCGGCCCCTGGGAGGTCTTTCAGGACGTGATGCCCGTTTCTGGCGCAAATATGATCATGCCTTTTGAACTGTACACCGTCGGCGAATCGAAAACCCCTATCCATACCTCGGGCGGCATGACCGTTGTTCCCGATTACACTTTCGGTGACGCCCCAACGCCGAAGATTGTTGTCATTCCCGCGCAACGTGGCGCTCCGGACATGGCGGATTGGCTGCGCCGGATGGACAAGGAGAGTGATGTGGTGATGTCCGTCTGCACGGGCGCCTTTCAACTCGGCAAAGCGGGATTGCTGGACGGAAAAAATGCCACCACTCATCACGAATTCTACGATCAGTTTCAAAGAAGCTTTCCTAAAGCTAAACTGGTGAAAGGGCAGCGCTTCGTCCAAAGCGACAACGTGGTCTATACTGCCGGCGGCTTGACGTCCGGAATCGATCTCGCTTTGCACATTGTCGACAAATACTACGGTCGCGCCGTCGCTCTGCAAACCGCGAAGTATATGGAGTACGAAAGCACGCGTTGGATGGAATAGCACAAAGGAATAAGCAGGCGGCCCGCGACTGGCATCAGCGATTTGGAAAGAGATTGTATGCTCTTGGCGAGAGCATATCCATAATGCTGTGCAATTGAACACCGAGAAATTGATTGGGTGTCGCGCTCCCCGTCACTGGGGAGTCTGAAGTTGTAATGATGATCGAGGTTCTGGCCGAAGTCGGGTCACCGTTTCATCTTCGGTTCCACCTCTTCCAGACTTTTCCCAGCGCGATAACAATGTCGGCGGTGTCAAGCACTTTTCGAGCGTACTAACCCGTGCACTTTGAAGAACGCGCCATTTCAATTTTGGCGATCCCCAGGGAGACCGCAGTGAACCTTAGTCACGCATCGATTACCCAAGTCATCTCGACCCAAAAACCAATATGGCCGCACCCTTAATAACAGCGAGGCCATGCATTGCGCGACCCGCATCGCTTGCTTTTCGTAGTGTCGGTCGGCGTGACTCATGCTTGTGATGATTCCCCCTCACCTAACGGCCGGCATTCTTCATCGGCTAGCCGGGGGCTAGGCCCGTTTAGCCGCACTGCGGGGCAAGGAGAATATATGTCACCGCTCGAAGCGCTGAGCCATTCGGAAAAGATCTCAACCTTGGGAGAGCTTTTTCCCGACGGCAGTGCCATCGATCGTTTGCGACAGAACCTCCTGGTGTTGTGGCACAAAGGCAAAGAGCAGATCCGGGCGACTGTGGAATGCAACGGCAGCACCTACGCTGCCGCGACGCTCGACTCCAAGCTGGAAGAAGTACTTCGTCTGCCGGCTAGGACCGATGATTTTGGCACCACCGACAGTTTGACCGCGGATGTGTTGCAGTTGATCAAACGTTATTCGGTTTTGGACGACGCGGCCGCATTGTTGGTCACCAGCTTCATCGTGAGTACCTGGGTAGTTGATTGCCTTCCGAGTGCCCCCTGCTTGAATGTGTGGGGGGCCGGCGGGCGCCGAGACCATTCTGCTGGAGTTGTTATCGTGCCTTTGCCGGCATCCTCTGCGTGTGGCAGAACCTTCCATTCGAGATCTTCTGAGTCTCCCTCCTGGACTCGCCCCCACCCTCATCATTAGGCAGCCAAGCGATCGTACTCTCACCCGACTGCTAGCCGCCACCACCGAGCCCGATGTCAACCTGCTCCGTGGCGGTCGTTGTATCAATGTGCAGTGCCCGATCATCGTGTGTACCGGAGAACCCGTCGGTGTATCGGCATTGAGTTGCCGAGTGCTGCCAGACAAGGCCCAGTACCGTCGCATCGGCAAGCGCGAAGCGCAGGAACTAGCAGAAGACTTTCAACCTCGTCTTATGCGCTACCGCCTCTGTCAGCACCGGCTTGTGGCAGACTCGCACTTTGATCGCCCAGAGTTCGCACCCGACACCCGTGTTTTGGCTCGCATTCTCGGGGCCTCCGTCGAGGGATCGCCAGAGCTTCAAGGTCGCATCGTAGATGCTCTTTCACAAATTGATGAGCAGTGCAAGGTTGAGCAGTCGCAGGGCCTTGGCGCGGTGATTTTGGAGGCACTACTTGCGCTGTGTCACGAGCACAAGCCGAGGGCATTGGTACTCGAGGTCACAAAACTTGCCAACGGGATCCTTCTCGGGCGGCATGAGAATCTTGAGCTTACCCCGAAAGCAGTAGGCGGGATCATGCGCAAAAAACTAGGGCTGTGGACAGAACGACGCGGACCAGGCTACGAACTGCAGCTGATTGGTGAGACTCCCAAACTCATCCATCGCCTCGCTGCCGCCTACAACGTCCTTTCCCTACAGAACCCGATGGACGATTGCCTCCACTGCGAGGAACTCAAGAGTTCGAGTCGGGACGTACCGCAAGAGGAAGCACTGAAAGTATAGGTACATGAAGTACAGGAAGTACAGGAAGTACAATAAACTGCACGAAATGGCTTGAATATGAAGGTGAGTAGAGCACTCCAGTCGGAGCAGTGGCAAGTGCTTCACCGGCTGCGCACGGTTGGCTGCCCGGTTGATTATGAGCATCTGCCGAACCCGCTGCACGTTTTTACCGAGCCGTCGGCCACGCAAATTTTCCCAGTGTCTGGCGGCACCGGGATTGCATTTCTCCTCCGCGTCGTTGCCAGTACTTCAATCACCATTCGCCAATTTCACCTTCGAGCTGATTGGCTTGTGGACCAGATAGACTGGCTTGACATTTGTAGCCAGCATGAGGATGGCCCGCAGAAAGGTTATTGTTTCCCCGAAGATTCCCACGAGAGCGTTCATTATTCATTCGACAAGGTCCTCAATCACCGGACGCTTCATCGCGGAGTGCTGAGCGCCGGCGGCTTCCTGAGCGGTTTCCTTTTGGGTACCTTCCAGGATGCGTGTCCTCCAACGGGCATCGGCACGAAACTACAAGCGACACTCAGCATCGAGGATCTATTCGAGCATGAGTACCGATTCCCAATTATGTTGTTCGACCACTCGACCGAGAGTGACTGGGAAGACTGGATGGACCTGCGGGCGTCGGCGACCGAGGCGACGGTCATTCCCCCGACTGGAGACGAGCCAATGTAACGTCAGCGGCTACGCACTGTGCGCCCTTTCCAACATCAATCGCAAGCACTATACGTCCGCCATAAGGTTTATTCTGGGAAGCGCCCAAACGCGGTGCGAACAGCAATCTCCCGACGATCCGGGCATTCACCGCTTCCTCGGCCTGGCGTATCAGAAGACCGACTAGCCGGGATCGGCGAGGCAGCAACCGGAACGCGTGCTCAAGAGTCGATCCCAAGTACAGCGGCGACGCCGCTGTCAAAAAGCAGTTGGGGCCAACTGAACTCATAGCCCGAGTCTGGCTAGACTCCCGCCCCCTTGCCTATCGCATTCCGGAACACTTCCGGTAGGATTCCGGCCGGCTGCGATATTATCTAAGGCTGAAAGGGGTGGACGAAAAATATGAGATCCCAAACGCATCGATTGCTCGTCACGTGCGCCGCGACTTGGTTGTGCGGCTTCTTTGTCGGGGCTGGGCTGCAGGCGCAAGCCCAGAACTCAGTTACACAGTCCGCGAAAAGCTCCAACTCGGAGCTTGTTGGACAGTTGACCAAGGGACTTTCCATCACGCGCACCCAGGCTCGCGGCGGCGCGGGCACCCTGTTCGCTTTGGCCAAGAACCGCCTGAGCGCGGAAGAATTCAGCAAGGTGTCGGCTGCCGTGCCTGGCATGGATGGTCTGCTCAAGGCGGCTCCCGCCCTGGGCGAGCACTCCGAGATGTCCAGCCTGGAAAGCTCCCTGCCCGGAGGCATGGGCCGCATGGCCGAAGTTGCGGAGGCTTTCCACAAACTGGGCCTGTCCCCGGAGATGGCGGGCAAGTTCGTGCCGGTGATGACCAAGTTCGTAGAATCCAAAGGCGGTCTAAGCACTGCTTCTTTGCTGGAGAAAGCACTGAAGTAGGCTCGGATCCCGACGTTCCGACTTAACCCTTGAACTCCACTCTGAGTTTTCTACGACCGCCGTATGACCCACAATGCGCGGGCGAAAACCACCCTTCTGGCGGCGACAGTCTTGCAAGGCGCGACCAATTGACAAGGCTGCAACAGCGACCGGAGCCATCGAGGCCCTAACGCTACTGTTTCGTTCCCGTCAACGCAAACGAGAACAGGTCGCAACCGAGTCCGCCACAGACTCCGTTGTTGCCCCAAGTAGGCCAGTAGTTGATGTCCCCGCCGAGACCCAAGAAGTAGGAGTCGTCCCAAACGTTGGGCCAACCCCGGTGGTTGGGGGCGGGCTGATCCTCCACATCCAGCAGGTAGCCGTAGTTGTAGTCATTGTAAGTGGGCAGGAGGTTCAGGTAGTAAACTGTGCCCTTTTTCAATTTGCAGGCTGGCGTCAGCCGCTTGACGGTAAAGCTGTACTGGACCAACCCAAGAGCAGGACTGCCATACGGTCTGACCGTGACAGTGCCTTGGCTGGTACAGAATTTCTGGCCCCCGTTGCCATAGGACATGCCGGTGTTGATCTGAAACGGCGTCGGATTGGTGCCGGCCAAGTTCGTGGTGAAGGCTTCGTTAAAGGTAACACCGGTCACGGTGACGTTCCGGGTGGGTTTGACCGCGACCCAGGCCTGAGCAACTCCGACCTGCAGACTGTTCACGTTGGCTAATCCGTTGGCGGCGGGGTTGCTGGCGTCAAAATCGCCGGAGTAATAGAGGCAGCTTTTCGGCGGACAGAACGGCAGCTTAGTCTGGGACGCGGCTGCGTTGTTTCGTGCCGCGCTCAAGGACACAAGCAGTACTACGAAGCCGAGGGCGAAAAGCATCTGCCTCATGGCGTCCTCGCGCAAGACAGAAAATCGGACCGAGGGATTTTAAATCCAAACCCCTTTTCGCCGCCAGCCCGAAATTGCACTTCCGGCAGAAACCGCTTCTCCCAGAAAAGTGCCGTGCGTGCCTGAGCCGACTCGGAGCGACCTCTGTGATCATTGGGATGCCCGCAGCCGTTTGATCGCTTGCCGCACCGTTAGGAGATCGGGCCGGGCTTGCAACACAGCTTCATATTGGGCGATGGCCTCTTGGCGCCGTCCGGGGATTTTCGACAGAACATCGCCCAGGTTCTTGTGCGCCTCCACGTAATCCGGTTGGATCCGAAGGGCCGCTTCGTATTCCACAATCGCCTCTGGAAGCTGGCCTGGCATTTGCGCCAGAGCCTCTCCCAGACCGTTGTGAGCTTCTCCATAGTCTGGCTGAAGTTGCAAAGCGGCTTGGTACTCGGCAATCGCCTCTGCTAATCGGCCCGGCATCTGCGCCAAAGCCTCTCCCAGGTTGTTGTGAGCTTCTGCATAGTCTGGCTGAAGTTGCAAAGCGGCTTGGTACTCGGCAATCGCCTCCGGAAGCCGACCGGTTTGCGCAAGAGCGACGCCGAGGTAGTTGCGAATTCTCGCGTCGTTGGGTTGGATCCCTAGGGCGGTCTGGTACTCGGCAATCGCCTCCGGCAATTTGCCGGCTTGCGACCACGCGTTCGCCAAATTCATGTGCGCGTGGACGTAATTAGGTTGAATCCTCACCGCCGCCTGGAACTGGGCAATCGCCTCGGGCAAGCGCCCCGGTGTTTGTGCCAGCGCGATGCCCAAATTGTTGTACGCTTCCACGTATCGGGGCCGGATGCGCAGCGCCGTCTGGTATTCGGCAATAGCATCGGGCATCCGTCCCGGCAATTGCGCCAGGACGTATCCCAGATCATTGTGGGCCCGGGCGTCGTCAGGCAAGATGCGGACTGCAGCCTCGTAGTGGGCCAGCGCCTCCGGTACGTCTCCCGCCATCTGCGATGCGAGCCCCAGGCTCATGTGGGCGACGAAACTATCAGGATTACGCGCCAGCGTGGCCCGCTCCAGGGTTTCAGCATCGCGGTACATGCCACTTTGTTGCCAGGTGAGCCCGCCGAGAATTGCGAGCAACAAGACCTCAAGCGTGAAGGTAGCGGCCTTCCACGGCGAGATCCTGTGGCTTCCGAGCGCGAGGGTGCACGCTATCGGCACCAGAATTCCCAGACTGGCCAAGTATTGGAAGTGGTCCGCGACGTAGGAGAATCGGAAAGGATAAACATTGAGAAAGCCCAGCACCGGGAAGAGCGTTCCGCTGAAGATGAGAAAGCCTGCCAGCGGACCACGGCGGGGCAGCCTCCACAGCCCGATCAGCAGCGCCAAGACGCCAAGCGGGTAAAGATACTGCCACCATACTCGGGGATCGACATGCCAATGGGGGTAACTGAATATCAGGTCGGACGGCCACACGAGCTTGCGAGCATAGAAAAGGATAACGCGGCCTGGCAGCAGAACGCGCTGAGCCGCCGTCAGCGCGAAAGGCGCGCCTCGAGCGCCGATGAAAGTTCTTTCAACCCATGCTGTGAAAAGACCCATGGGGATGCTGATTGCAAACCATGGCAGCAAGGGCCGCACGTCGTGCCGCCACTCGATGCGGCCTCGCTGCCACCAAAAGATCACCAGCAGCGCGGCCGGAAGAGTGGCGCTTACGGTCTTGCTGAGCAGGGCGAGGACGAACAATCCGAGTGCCCACAGATAATGCGATCTCCGACGGGTCTGATCGAAATGGAGATAAGTCAGCGCCGAGGCCAAGTAGAAAACCGCTGAGAGGGTGCTCTTTTGCTCCGAGATCCAGGCCACCGCTTCTACGCACACCGGGTGCAGGGCAAAGATCAGGCCCGCCAGCCAAGCGCCGGGCAGCGCCAGACGCCGGACGATCAGCACGACCAGACAGGCTGCCACGGCGTGCTCAGCGAGGTTGGCCAGATGGTAGCCCAGCACGGCATCGCCCCATAAGCGATGCTCGAGCCAGAAAGCGCTATGTAACAGCGGATAGTATTGCTGTGTGGCGCCCAGTTCGAACCAGATGCGCCACAGACCGTGGAGCGATTGCAGCGCCGGGGACGTGACGTGGGCGTTATCGTCCCAAAGCATGCCACCGCGGAGCGCCGGCCAGTAAGCCAGGAGAACCGCAAACCAGATGGCTACGAATGTAGCGACATCCCGAAGGGCAGTGATTCCGGGGGCGGGCTGCCGGATGGTTTGGGTTCGGTTCTCACTGCGGCGCACCTGACCATTGTGCACTCTTGCGCCGATTTTTGCAGCGATCAGTCGGTTTTATTACAACGACATCAATTTCCTCACCGGCTGCGGGACCCCGTTCCGGATCGTATACATTTCGAAATAAACCGTTCCAGTTCGACACTATACCCACGGCTGCAGGGCAACTTCTTTCCATTTTTCAAAACCGCGAGATGTTCTCCGGTATTGCAGGGTTGCAGTTCCTTGATCCTCCGAACGTTGACGATTACAGACCGGTGAATGCGAATGAAGCGTTCACGATCCAGTCGGTCTGAAAGGCGGCCGATGTTTTCGCGCATCAGGTACACCTCCGTACCCACATGAACCTCCACGTAGTTCGCCACCGCTCCGATCCAGTCAATCTCATCCAAGTCCAAGAAGATAAGGCGCCCCTTAGTTTTGAATACCAAGTGGTCAGGTTGGCCCTGCGCCCGTGACTGATGCAGAAGACCGATGACTTGCTCCGCTAAGCGGCTGTACTCACCTTTACAAAGCTCGCGGCGGGCTCGCTCAATGGCCCGGTGAAAACGCAGCTTATCGAGAGGTCTCAGGAGAAAGTCCACGGCGCGTAGTTGCAGCGCTCGGGCCGCCCATTGCGCATCACTTGCGACAAGAACCACAACTGACCTGCCGTCATCCAGTTCTTCGTCCGTGAACTCATGTTGTCTTGCGGCCTCCGTTCCGACGTCGAGCACCAGCAGGTCCGGGGCATATTTTCCGATCACGACCCCCGGTTCTGTGTCCCGGCATTCCGCAATGATGCGGACACGCGGTTCAGATTGCAGCAACACGCGGAGATCCTCCCGAGCGGAATCACTCGTCGCGGCAATGACGGTTTGAAGCTCCGATTTGACAACGCGCGATTCGGCGCTCGCGTCGCAACCTTCCGCTATTACCATCTCTGTGGGGAGGCCAGAGTCCATGTCTTCTGCTCTGGGCCAATTCTGCGTTGCCTCTGGGATTGATATCATTCCGGACACATTCACCCTCTACGTGTTTTTGTTAACCGCTGCAGCAACAGGCTCGCTCACCCGTGAAGACACAGAAGCAATTTAGTGGCACATGCCCTCAACAGAGTCGAAAAGTGTTGGTGCCTTTCGTGTCAACAGCCAACAGCTTGATTCCCCAGTGTTTCTAGAGCGAAGTTAAGAGTCTCGCCGCGGAGACCGATGAGTCGTACATCGCTGAACAAGTTGAGTTCTCCATTTCAGTGAATTTTTCTACAGAATCTGGAAGGGATGGAGCAGCTCAGTTACCGCGATGACTCTTGTCAGGCAACAACATGACTCCTGAACAATGTAGTGTCTGAAACGTACAGACACCGTCCAGTTCAGAACAGTGGAAAAGAACGCTGTGAAAGATAAGGCGGCTTCTTGCGAAGCCGCCCTGCAATGCTGCTGCTGCTCAGATCGTTAGAACTCGATCCGGGCGTGCAACTGAACCAATCGGCCCGAAACCGCCGAGCCGACGAACGCCCCGTAAATACTGGTTGGCGGGGTGACCGTAACAGTGGAGGTACCGAACGGACCGTTGAAGATATTGTTTACGTCGCTGTTGGGATTGGCGAAATTCGGGTGGTTGAAAATGTTGTAGAAGTTTGCCCCGACCGCGAAGTTCACTCGCTCCGTGACCTTGAATTTCTTCAACAGGTTGAGATCAGAGTTGAAGTAACCCGGACCACGGAAGAAGTTTCGGCGAGTGTTCGCGAAAGCCGTCTCGGTGGCGTTGAAGTTGATCGGGAACTGGGTTGCCGCGTCGAGGCAAGGGGCCAGTACGCCGGGTGCGGTTTGTGTGGGGTGGCCGCAGCTGGTTGGGCCTGTGCCATTCCACTGCGCGGGAACTTCCGTTACGTTCGAATAGGCGTTCTGGAGAACCAGTGCCGGAAGCCCATCTCCAGCGGTGAAGGGATAGCCGCTGCGGGCAAAGAACGTCCCGGTGATGCTCCACCCTCCAACCACCTCGTTCAGCGCGTTGCTCGAGGACTTGAAGGGCAGATCCCATACATAGCTCGCCGTCAGGTTATGGCGCACATCGTAGTCGGCATTGCTGTAATCATTGATGTGCAACCCCGCCGGGTTGAGTTGGTAGAGGAAACTGTCGTTGAGGCTGTAGGGGCTGATGCCACCATTCGACACGTCATCGGTGGCGTGCGAGTAGGTGTAGTTGATCTGACCGGTGAACCCATGCGTCATCCGCCGGGTCGCCGAAAAGGTTACACCATTGTAGTAGGATTGTCCGTTGTTGGTGAGTTCCGAGACCAGGCCGACGCGACTATCCACAGGAGTCGCAGGCAGACCTGCAAAAGTTCCGAACCCTCCTGCCGCCGCATTCACCCACGGGTTGAAGATAAAGATGTCCGATCCGCGGTTGCCCACGTAGTTGATCGACACCGAAGTCTTCTGGCCGATGGACTTCTGCAGTTCCAGGTTCCACTCCACATACTTGGGATTGTTGACCGGGTTGGGAAGCAGAGAACTGTATTGGGGCACGGCGCAAGCCCCACCAGGCGATGGGTGAAACGCCTGGTACTGGGCGAGAGTCCCCCCGCTATTGAATACGTTGTTGAACTCCGCATTGCAGGCTGCCACCTGGGCGGTAGCTGGTGGCCCAATGGGATTGTTCGTGTCCTGGGGCGAAAAAGGCATCACATTGTCGTAGACGAAGCGGTTGGAGGTCGGCGAGTTCAAAGCGAAGCTGTCCGCCAAGGTCGCTTCATACAGATCGGAGAACAGGCCAACGCCGCCACGCAGTACCGTGTCCGACTTGCCCCAAGGATTCCAGGCAAAGCCAAAGCGCGGCTGGAAGACCACCTTCTCGATCTGTGGGAACAACGAGTTGTTTTCGCCGAACATCTGGTTGAACGGAATATTCGGATCATGATCTAACTGCGTGAACGGCGCCGTAAAACGCGCAATGCAGTCGGTATGGCAGACCAGATTCGAGTTGCGGTCCGCACGCAGAGTCATTGTGAGTTTCAGGTTCGACTTCAAGCGCATAACGTCCTGGAAGTAGGCCCCAAAACTGTAAATCGCCATGGGCTGTTCCAGTTGTTGCGGGAAGTACTGGCGGATCCGGCCCGTCTCTCCGTTGATGAACAGGTTCTGGTCATCAATGTAGATCTGTGGAATGGTGCGCCGTCCGAAGTACGCGTCGCTAATGTCGTTGCGGCGGAAGTTGACGCCGGTCTTGAACTCATGCATGCCACGAGTCATGGACAGGTCATCGGTGATCTGGTACTGGGTCACCCTTCTGCCTTGTGGATATGCCGAACTGGCGCCCAAACCACCCGGAGTCCACCAACTAGTACCTGAGGTTTCGATCAGGAAATCCGGGATCGCAGCCAGTGCGGCTGGACGGTTATTGACGTCGAAAATAGCGCTGTACCAACTCCCCGAAAGGATGAACGAGTTGATCGTGGTCGGGTTGATGGTGCGCGTGTAGTTGATCTGGCCTTCGTACTGCGGCTGGCTGCTGGTTGCATTGAACAGCGGGCTTACCGGGTCAGTAAATGTCGGTTGCAGACCGCGGTCCATTTTGTAACGGATGTAGACCTTGTCGTTGTTGGTAGCGTTATAGTCGACGCGGCCGGACAGGATCCACTCCCAAGCCGGCTGGCCTACGGTTGAACGCAGATCCAGTGAGCAAGGTAAAGTCGTCCCGAACCCGGCTAGCGGGCCGGTGGTTTGCGGAACCAGGTTGCCGCAATCCAGGTTTGGATCCGGGGTTGCCCGCGAAATTCCAGGGGAATTGGCGTTCAGGTTCTGGATGATTTGATAGTAGGGAACGGCTGCGGGATCGACCGTCTGCAAGTTTTGTATGATCGCGCCCATGTAGGCCTGGCTCGGCAGAAAGGTCAGCGTGCTGGTGCTCAGGATGTAGCGCAGGCCTTCGTAGTCCACAAAGAAGAACGCTTTGTCCTTCTTGATGGGCCCACCAAAACGGGCAGCGTACTGGTTATTGTTCACAAACGGGCGAGGAGTAGTGGGAACGGTTTCGTTCGCGAACCAGTCGTTGGCGTTCATTGTCCGGCCATTCCACCAGTACATGGCGTCACCATGGTATTGGTTGGTGCCGGACAGAGTGGCGTAGTCAATCTGGGCGCCGGCCTGGCGGCCATATTGACCGGTGTAGCCGTTGCTCACCACCGCCGCTTCCTGAACTTCGTTCTTGCCCAGCAGCAGGTTGCTGGCGCCGGAGTTGTTCAGGTTCAAGTAGGGATCCATTTCGTCGTTGCCATTGACCGTGAACAGATTCGCGGTGGCCGGCAATCCGAACGCAGTGAAGTTGCCGTAGCCGCCGCCGCTGGCTGTACTCATGGTCACACCCGGCGCGACCTGGGCAATATAACTCAGGTCATTGCCGGAGTTGGGCAATTCCATAACTTCCTTTTCGGTCACCGAGGTCTGGATGTTGGCATTCTCGGTCTGAATCAACGGAGCCGCGCCGGTCACTTCCACTGTCTCGGAACCTTGACCGATTTGCAGTTGAATATTCGCCGTGGTCACCGCTCCAATGGCAACGACCGCAGTCTCGTTGGTTGTGCGAAAACCGGACTGGCTGACCGAGACCTTGTAATTTCCCGGCTTCAGCAAGGGAAATCGGAACAGCCCAGTTGTACTGGTATTGGTTGATTGAGCAGCGCCGCTTTCGACGCTGGTCAATGTTACGGTCGCGCCCGTGACGACCGCATTGGATGGATCAGTGACCGTACCAACGATGTCGCCGGTAACGATGGTTTGACCCATGAGCAAACCTGCCAACAGCAGGCTGACCGCTGTCAACAGAGTGAACACTTTGCCCCATGAAGCATACATTTGGCTTTCCTCCTTGAGTGAGAAACAGCGGCTCCCAGTTCGAGTAACGAAAGTTGACCTGAAAAGTCGAATCAACTGTTGGTTTCGACGAAGTTCAATCATCCGGAGAGCCGCGTATCTCTTACTTGGCTCAAGCAAGGCAACTTCCTTGCTGCGGGGCACAGGCCCCATAGGTACGCTTGGCGGGAAAACAGGTACTGGAACATCCTCGCTGAGGATCGTATACCTACTAATCCGAAACAGGCTTTGTAAATGGCGGCAGGACCGACCGAGCAACATTCGGAAAAGCATATTGGTGCTTGGCCACGTACAGATGGATTGGTTCCGCCAGATTGTGGCTTTGTCCCCGACAGGGGTGTCCTCGTGCCTCCGGTCTTGATTCCTGTGGCTTTTGGTAGATAATGCAGACCGGCTGCTTGAATCGGTAGGATTTCGCTGTTTGGGTTCCTAAGCGTAGCGACATTGCCAGGACCGAGTGCCAAATCGTCTCGCTCATCCCGATCGGGTTTCGCACGAACAGGGGCGACGGGGCCTGCTTTTCAAAGCTCTCCCGAACCGCTCAAAACTGAGAGGATCAACCCCATGTTGCGGCAGCGTTGGCTTCGATGGACGCTAGTCTTTGCGGGATGGACCGGCGTAGCGTTGTTTTTCGCCAGCCAGACATATCTCTCATATCGCTACTCCGGAGGCCAGGCTCACACCGGGATTATTCTGAAGCTCAACCTGGGCAGTTGGTATCTATGGGGCCTGCTGGCGCCAGGAATCATCTGGCTCGCGCGCCGGTTTCCACTCGAAGGCGAGCGCTGGGTGAAAAGCGCGGCCACGCATTTAATTGCGGGGGTCGGCGTTGCGCTGCTCAAATGGTGGCTGGACAACCTCTTCCGTCATTACGTCCTGGGCCTGCCAGCGGGCATGTTGTTGATTTATGTGTTTCAAGGCAACCTGGTGACCTACTGGCTTCTGGTTGCAACTACTCAAGGATATCTGTACTACCAGCGCTATCGGCAAGGCGAGCTTCGTTCGGCACAACTGAGTGCGCAACTCGCGCAAGCCCAGCTCCAGACATTGCGGATGCAACTCCATCCTCATTTCTTGTTCAACACGCTGAATTCCATCTCTACTCTGATTCACAAGGACCCGGACGCCGCCGACCGCATGACCGCGCGGTTGAGCGACTTGCTGCGGCTCACGCTCGAGAATGTAGGTATCCAGGAAGTCCCGCTCGCCCAGGAACTGGAATTCCTGGAGCGTTACCTGGAAATCGAGCGGGCGCGATTTTCGGACCGGCTCGCAGTTCGGATCGATGTGCGCCCGACACGCTCGATGCCAGCACACCATATCTGATCCTTCAGCCGCTGGTGGAAAATGCCATTCGTCACGGGATTGCAACGCGCTCCTCGCCAGGTACAGTCATTATCCGCGCCGCTCGTGATAACGGTATGCTTGTCCTCGAAGTCAAAGACGATGGTCCTGGTATCCGGCCTACGGCAGCCTCAAGCAATGGGATCGGGATTCCCAGCACGCGAGCGAGACTGGAAAAACTTTACGGCAACGAACATCGCTTCGAAATCAGCAATGTTGCGGGAGGTGGCCTGACGGTGAAGCTAGCCTTCCCGCTGCGATTGATGCCGCCTCGGTCTGGCGCCTCTAACAAGAAAAAGGGCTTAGTTGAAAATCCGAACGCTCATTGTGGACGACGAACCATTGGGTCGGGAGCGAATCCGTACGCTGCTCTCGGACGATCCCGAGATCGAAGTCGTGGGCGAGTGCTCCGATGGACAGCAAGCCATCACCGCCATTGAACAGTCCCATCCCGATCTGGTCTATCTGGATGTGCAGATGCCGGAGATGGATGGTTTCGCCGTCCTCGGCGCAATCGCGGGCGAGCGGATGCCCGCGGTCATCTTTGTCACGGCCTACGACCGCTACGCGGTGCAGGCCTTCGAAGTGCATGCACTCGATTATCTGCTGAAGTCTTTTGACCGCGATCGTTTCCAAGCCGCCTTGCAACGCGCTAGAACCAAATTCGGCAGTCGCGGGAGGGTCTATGGAGCGAACGGTTGACAGGATTGCTCGAGGACCTGGAGACCCGGCAAAAGCACTTAACACGACTCATCATCAGATCGGCGGGCCGGATTTTCTTTGTGCAGGTCGAAGAGATTGATTGGCTGGAAGCAGCGGACAATTATGTGCGAGTTCACGTCGGCCATGAATCTCATTTGATCCGCGACACCTTGCAATCGCTTGAAGCCCGCCTGGATCCTTCGAGATTTCTGCGTATCCACCGTTCAACAGTAGTCAACTTCGACCGGATCAAGGAGTTGCAACCGCTCTTCCACGGCGATTACCTCGTCAGACTGCTGGACGGCGCCGAGTTGACCCTAAGCCGCAATTACAAGGAAAAGTTGATCGGACCTTTGGGCCAATTTCTTTAGCCCCAGTGTTGAGACTTTTTCCCCTTCTCCGTCCAACATAGATGCATAGCTAGTCCGGAGCGTCACCACCAAATGGTTGGCGCACAGAGGTGCGATGCGACTGTATCGGTACTCGCCCCCATGCAGAACACCACAGGGTACCCGCCTTCGCCGTAGCGCACATAGTAAAGCTTTGCGTCCAGCGTCTGGACGTAGTGGCCGGCTTCATCGCCTGACGGTTGGGTAGCGCAGAACGCTCCCGCCTACTCGGAAGGAAATGTGTTGCGGAGGACTATGAGGACTTTGATTGTCTCCAGAATGATGATTGGGCTGCTCACCTCATGTCTGGGGTTTGTTTATGTTGTCCCCGGCGCCGCACAAGCGGGAGTTGCGGTTCAGAAAGTTCAGATCGCCGACGGCATCTACCAGTTTATTACCGCCCCAGACGGATACGTGCCCAACGGCAACTCCGTCGTGATTGTGAACGAAAATGACGTCCTGGTGTTCGATACTTTTACCCGGCCTTCTACCGCGCGCACTGTCCTTGCGGAGATTCGCAGGATCACCGATAAACCAGTGCGTTACGTTGTGAATTCGCATTGGCACCCGGATCACTGGTCCGGAAACGATGTTTATGCTCGAGGAATTTCCCGAACCTCGAGATCATCGCGACCGAGGAAACGCTACAATTCATGCTGAACATCGCAAACGCATGGCCGCCCGATGTTCACGGAAAACCTCCGCCAGGATCAAGCTGATTTTGAGAAAGAAAGGAGCGCCGGCAAGGCGTCGGACGGAACGGTCCTGACCACCGACCAACTCCGCAAAGATGAAGACGACTTGCGCCTGGAGCAAGAGTTTGCCGCCGAAGCACTGAAAGTGAAACGCATTTACCCGACACTCACGTACAGCTGACAAGCTCACGCTTCACCATGGCGGGCGCGAGTTTCGTTTCATGAGCATGGTCGGGGATGCGGAGGCACCACCGTCCTTTATCTTCCCAAGGAAAAAATCCTGGTGACCGGAGACGTGACTTTCCTATCCCATCCCCTACTTCACTCCTCCGCTAAGCCAACACGCGCAGAGTCTGAGGACGCTCGCCCAGTTCGATGCAGACGTGATCATTCCGGGCCACGGCCCGGCTTGGCGCGACAAGAATTTCCTTAACCTTGAAGCAGAACTACTTGAGACGATGGTCGGCCAGGTAGGTCAGGCGGTACAGCGAGGCATGGTGACCGTGGAGGAGATCCAGAAGACGGTCAACGTAGAGCCTCTCAGGTGAAGTTCACGCATGATGACCAAGATTTGAATGGCAAAGTTTCAAAGGTATGTCGATCGCATGGTTGACAATGCATACCGCGAGGCACGGGATGGAAGAAAGTTTGAGGACTAACCAAGGACGAGTTCCGGAGACATCTAAGACTAACTGGCCACACTTGCGAATCTGAATCTCCTCTCCCCTTCAATGGATCTTTTGCCGGCGGGCAAGGACGATGTGCTGTGTTTGCTGGGGCCCCCGATCATAGCCGATCACCTGTTGCCCTCTGGCCCTCACCGCCTCCTTCCTGCCCCAGCCATCCTCAGCCTGGCCCCAGATCTGTTGCGGTTTTCCGTCCAGCACGTTAAACACAGCATGCGACTGTGCCGCTGCGATCCAATCCTAGGGTTCTTAGAGGATGCAGGTAAGCGGTGCGTCAACAATGGCGGTTCAGAAGGGGAGCGAAAAATGAAAAGCAGGTTCAAAGTGCTGGCAATGATCGGTTTCACGGCTGTTATTTGTGGGCTTTGCTCTGGCAGCTTGTTTGCGTCCGCAAAGCATTATGTCGTGACAAATGACGACGTCAACGGTTCCAACACGGTGACGTTCTACCAGGCGAGCGGTACCACTTCAGCTCCCAAGCTGACCCGCGTTAAGACCGTCAAGACCGGCGGCACCGGTCTGGGCGGCGGATATTTCGGAATTGTGCGTCAGGTCCTGGTCAAAAAAGGAAACGATGAATGCATCTTCTCTGCCGACGGTGGAAGCAGCGATATCGCCGCCATCATTCTTAAGACGCAGAAAGTCGTAGGCAACTACAAGGGGTCGAGCACCGACATTGACGGCTCGGGAGGCATGGGTCTGGCCGCGAACCCGAATGGCAAGTATTTGTATGCAGCCTTTTCAGGCTCATCCACCATCGCCACGTTCACAATTAATTCGGGCTGCACGCTAGCTTTCGTGAGCGACGTTGCTGCGGCGGGACTGAACGGCGGCTTTCCCCACGGCATGGCCTCACGGCAAGCGGACCCGCTGAAGAATGGCATTATGGTTGTCGCCTACGGAGATGGTTCTATCGAATCGTTCAACCTCGCAGGCGGCGCGCCGGTTTCCAATAACGACCTACAGCTTTCCACGGGATACAGTAATGACAACGTATTTCCCGATGGTGTTGACATCAGCAAGGATGGCCACTACGCAATTTTCGGCGATGCCTCGGGCGGGTTTAGCGAGGTGGAAGTCTCCGATATCTCCTCCGGCAAGCTGGCGCCCACCGTCACACACGGCGGGGCGGATGGGAGCCTGGGCAAAGGTCTCGCCGCGAATAACGTCTGGTTAAGCCCGGACGAGAGTTTGCTGTACATCAGCGACAATTTGTCAGGTCAGGTTACTGCCGCTCAGTTCGACAAGAATGCGGGCACGCTTGCTTTCGGGTGTATCTCGAAGGCTTTGCGCGGCTACCAGAGTAAATGGGCTTACTCAAGCGCCATAGCGCTGGAAAAAACCTCCGGCAGCGGATCGGTGCTCTGGGTGGCGGAAGACGCTCGCGGTTCGGGCCCGTCCTCCATCGGCATGGTTGATGTGAACGTGAAAGGCGGGAAGTGCTCTTTGGCCGAAGCAAAGAAATCGCCCGTGTCTGATTCGAAGAGCCTGAACCTGTGCTGGTTGAACGCGTTTCCCCAACGGCCGTTCTAGAGCATCGCAAAATGGGCGAAGAGAAGACTTTGGTGAAGACGAATGAACCAACTAGCGAGCATGCATTTGCCAGCGGATCGGAGGGTCGCGCAGGATTTGACTGCGCAGCCGGGCGAAAACCCGGTTCTTATCTTGACGAGATATTAAGCGTCAGATGTGGCAATCGAATCGTTCTTCTTCGGAAGAACGAGATCTTACTCATAAAAGCGGAAGCAAACTACGTGCGCGTATTTGCCAATCAGAAATCCTATCGTGTGCGCCGCTCCATCGGCACGGTCATGGAAAAGTTAGACTGCAGCTCGTTTATGAGAATTCATCGTTCCATTATCGTGAATCTCACCATGATTCAAGAACTGCAAGCGTGTAATAGCGGCGAATTCGTGGTGGTGTTACGGAATGGGACGACGGTACCGTCGAGTCGAAGCTACCGTCATGCCCTCAGCCCGTTGTTGGACCGGGGTCTTTAGCAAAGCATACTCGGATTTTTTGGCGGGATTGTGGCTGTGGGCAGCAACACGCCGGGATACCTGAGGCTGGGATTCCCCGTGGTGAAACTCGCGGACGTGCACCATTATTACAGAACCATGAGGCAAAAATGAAGATCTTGCTGGCCGCATCCTTGGCCGCGCTGCTTGCCGTTGGAATTGCGGACGGCCAGGAAAAACCTTCCCCTCCTCCTGACGAACCATCCACTCCAGAAGCGATCAAGCGGTTCAATGATGATCAGGTTGAAAGAGCCTCGAAGCAGATTGCCGGCAAGGAGGACCAATCGGCAGAAGCCGTGTTCAAGAACATCAAAATCCTGACCGGGGTCCCGGCGGGAAGAGTTTTGAAGATTATGCAACTGGGTTATAGCCGGGCTCTGGGCGTGAGTTGCGCCCACTGCCACGTTCCGGACCAATGGGAGAAGGACGACAAACCCGCCAAGCAGATCGCCCGAGACATGTCAACGATGGCTCACACCATCGTCTTTGATCTCCTGAGAAACATCAACGGCCTCAAGGACCGAAATCCCCTGATCAATTGCACGACCTGCCATCGCGGGCAAGTGAAGCCGGCGCTCGATCTGGATGCTGACGGCGGAAAGCCAAATCCGCGTTGAACATAGCGCCCCCTTCCCTGCGCATGACGGCACAGGCTAAAACCTAGCCACACCCTGCAAAATCCTTCACATTGACAGGTGGGACGCAACGCGGGACACTTAGCCCTGGGTTTGACTCGAGTTGCGCTCCCCTCATGGCGCCGGGTTCAAGGAGGGTCTCGGTCCTTCAACTCTGACTTTTGCCCTGCGCGTCCTATTCCCGAGCGAGGACTGCCATGAAGAATCTTATTGCCTACGTCTTTACGTTGACTCTTGTGTCGGCATTGATGTTCGTGCCGCTTTCTGGCGCTGTGCGGGAACCCTCCGCCTCAGCCAGCGTAACAGGCGAGAATCATGGTTCAAGGAAACAATCAGCAGGCAAGATTCCTTCCACATTTGTGGGCCTTTCCATGACTGGTGGAATGACCGGAGGGCGTGAGCCCTGGCCAGCGGTCCAGTTTGGGGGAATTCGCCTTTGGGATAGCGGAGTGCCTTGGTATGTGCTGAATCCGTCCCAGGGGGTTTACGACTGGACGATTTTTGACGCGTGGATGGCTTTGCTGCAACAACACGGCGGGGGCAAGATTGATGTTCTATACACATTCGGCGACGTACCGAGCTGGGCTTCGTCAGATCCCAATGACGAGGATTGCGCGGACTATCCTCCCGACGGCGGTGCGTGCGATCCACCAAATGACCTAAACGCGGACGGAAGCGGTACCGACCAGCACTGGAAAGACTTCGTTACCGCCATAGCTTCCCACGCGGCAGGCAAGGTTCACTACTGGGAGATCTGGGACGAGGCTTCCAATCCCGGACAGAACGGGAAGGTCGGAGCGGGGCGCTGGAAAGGGACGGTCGCGCAAATGGTTCGCATGGCCAAGGACGCACGAAGGATCATTCGATCCATTGACCGCACAGCGGTGATCGTGAGTCCTTCGACCAGGATCAATGTGCCCAATGACAATGTCTGGCTGCGCTCCTACCTGGCAGCAGGTGGCGGGAAGTATGCGGACGCCCTGGTATTTCACGGCTATGTGCAAAAGGACGGCAATGCCCCTGTTCCTGAGGATTTGATTCCCGACTTGAAGATCTATCGTAAGGTCCTTAAACAATATAAGCAGGCGAAGAAGCCTTTGTTCGATACCGAATCCAGTTGGGGAATTGCGCAACTTACTGGCTTGAAGGACCCCGATGAACAGGCTGGCTTTGTTTCCCGTTCTTATCTCCTGCATCGCAAGGAGAATGTGCAACGGTTCTATTGGTACGAGTGGGACAACGGTTCTTTTGACGGCACGCTTTGGTCGCCAGCGGATTCAGTGGTGGCCAACGGATCCGGCGGCACCGACACCGCGAATGTTCTGTTGGGCTTCGGCAATGGGAAGTTCTTGACCCCCGTGCCCTATACCGTTGGCAGCGATCCCAGTTCGACGGCGGTGGGAATTTTCTGCAGCAATCCGAAACTTGCGTGCTATGCCCTGGCAGACCTGGCGGTGACTAATGCAGGCGACGGCACTGTGAGCGTATTGTTGGGGAACGGCGATGGCACATTCCAGAACGCCGTACCTTATTCCGTGGGCAACAATCCTACTTCCATCGCAGCAGGTGACTTCAATGGCGATTACGCGCCGGATCTTGTGGTCACAAATGGCGCTGACAATACGGTGAGCGTGCTTTTGGGCAACGGCGATGGAACCTTTCAGACAGCCACCACCTATGCCACCGGGTACGGCCCCGCATCGGTGGCGGTGGGAGACTTTGATCATAACGGCACGCTGGATCTTGCGGTTGTGAACTCCTGCGGAAGCGACCCGTCCTGTAAGCACGTCGGCACTGTTAGCATTTTGTTAGGCAACGGGGATGGCACGTTCCAGTCAGCCGCAGACTACAGCGTGGGCAAGAGTCCTGTTTCTGTGGCGGTGGGAGATTTTAACGGCGACGGAAATCTGGATCTGGTGGTTGCCAATAAGCTCGACAACACGGTCAGTGTGTTGCCGGGCAACGGGGACGGTACCTTCCAGGCTGCCTCGACCTACGCCACCGACAAAGCGCCAACCTCAGTAGCCGTGGGTCATTTCAAGGGTTACAGTCAGCCCGAGGATCTCGCGGTAGCCTGCGCGGGCAATAACGACGTGAGCGTGCTGATCGGCGCGGGCGATGGCACTTTCAATTCATACGTGTCTTACAAGGTCGGAAGCCGGCCATTTTCGATCAAGGCAGCGGATTTCACAGGGAACGGCATCATTGACTTGGTTACCGCCAATGAGAACAGCGGCAATGTCAGTGTTCTACTTGGAAATGGGGACGGCACCTTCCAGTCCGCCGTAACATCTCCGGCGGGCAGCACGCCGGCATGGGCGGCGGTTGGGAGCTTCAAAGCCTACGGCAACAGTTCCCCCGGAACCTTACTAAAAGCGGGCTGCGCTTTTCAGACGACATACAACTGGCTGGTAGGCAACACTCTTGCTGCCAAGTCCTGTACGGCAAAAGGGTCGGTCTGGACATGTAACTTGAGTGGGCCGAAGGGGTATCATGCGCAAGCGGTGTGGGACACATCGCAGAACTGCAGCAATGGGGTCTGTACTCACAGCGAATACACGTTCAGTCCAAAGTTTATCCAGTACGCGACTGTCTATGGCCAAGTGGTTCCCGCCAAGGGTGCGACCGTGCCGATTGGGTACCAGCCGATTCTGCTCGAA
>CAVVEC010000015.1:0-137670 GCA_963747105.1 uncultured Acidobacteriota bacterium | reverse complement strand
CGGACCGGCCAGACTTCGACTTCATTAATGCTCCCGAATATTGCCATACTTCACCAACCCGACAGACTACGGTGTTGCACCAGCGCCAGCCTCTCCGCCAGAACCGCCCAGGTTCCAGGGAGACAGCAGCATCGCGGCGCGACCGCTGTCAGGCGATGCCGACAAAATAGGTTCGACGCCGCTTAGCAAGGTGATCGCGGTCGGCGGTGTGTTGATCGTTCCTTGCGTGCTCACAATCATCACAGCATCTCCCTTTTGCAGGTCAGCCAGGGTCACTGCGGGCATGCGAGCCAACATCTGCTGAAAATCCGGCGCTCCACCTGGACGCGAACTGTGCCCGCTGCCCTCGGTGGGCGTCTCTCCCGGTCTTCCGCCGGCAGTGCGTCCACCTGCAACAGCCGCGCCCGGAGCGCCTGCAGGCGGCTCGCCCTTCAGCCGCAGAGCGATCCGCTGGGCAACCAAGGGCGATAGTTTGCGAAGTTGTGATTCTCCATTGATCTTCAGAGCCACGGTCTTCTTCGTTGCCAAGTCCGTCACACTGACGGTGTTGTTGCCCGGGTCGGTCGAGGCGATCGTGCCTGAGATATTACGATAAGTTCCTGAGATGATTTCGTCCGCAGTAATTTCGCGGCCGTCTGTGTTATGTGTTCCCCGAGCGCGCAATTGGTCGCCGGGCTTGATTTCGCCGAGCGTGCTCGGCTTGGCGTCGTCCACCTTATTCGAATCCGGCGAGTCGCGGCGTACGATCGTACTCGGCGACGCGTGAATTGTGAGGGTCTTGCTGGCTCCGATTACCGCAGTCGAAATTGTGATGTTTCCGCTGGAGGGATCGATCGCAGTCACCAATCCTCCCACGCCGCGTTTCTGCCAATCTTCGCGGTCCTGCTCCTGCTTTGCCGCGACGTCCGTGGCCTTCATGACGATGACCGACAAAGCTACGACTGACTTGCCATCATCTGAAACGTGGCCGTGCACCGCTATCCGGTCACCGACCTGCAAATCAGGCAACTGCATGGGAACAGCGTTCTTCAGGTCTTTTTGCCCGGGAGCAATGCGCAAAATCCGGGTGGAATCTTGAATTTGGACAAAGGCAGCGGGATATGCGTCAAGCGCGAGAGTGATGGTGTTTCCGGAAATCGCCTTGATGGTTCCGACCGGCCTCGCTGTCGAGCCGGGCGCTGGCGACTGCTGAGCCTCCGGCGTCTGGCTCGCGTCAACACGGCCCGGAGCGGCAAGGCTCACCGTGGTGAGACCAATCGCCATTGAGCCTATCAGCATTGATGTGGTTGCTCGGATCAAACCCATCGTTTGGCCTCTGCCCTTTTCGGTTCTCGCTTCTCGTCCGGAACTGTGATTCACCGCAAATTCATTGTATGTGGTCCGCAAGCCAGTGAAATTCCACAACAGAATATTCGACCACACTCAGCCGCAGCGACGGCGTAAAGAATCGTCAAACAACTGTAAAGTTCTGTGGTATCCGCAAAGCAAAGAGGGGTTCCCGAAATCAGGCAGCTCTACTCAAACTGCTTTCGGAAATCGGCGAGCTGCAGTTTTAGATCGGCAATCTCTTTCCGCATACTGGCGATCTCTTCCACAAGATGAGCGACCCGCTCGTCTTCGAGTGAACCTGTGACCGCGGCTGCACTGGCTGGCTGCGCTTCCCAACCGTCCACATCTCCCGACAGGAGATGCGCGTAGCGCGCTTCCTTGGTGCCGGGCTGCCGGGGAAGCACTTTGACCAGGGGCTGCTCGCGCTGCATCAAACGTTGCAATGTGGACTGTACCTGGCTCAAATCTTCAAACGGATGCATGCGTTCAGTTCGGCCGCGCAATTCGCCCGGCGTCTGCGGACCTCGCAGGAATAACACGCACAGGATGGCGATCTCACCGCGGGTGAAGTTGAAGGCCTCCTGAAGCCGATGCTCGTACTTGGTGACGCGGCTGTCCGCGCCGCTGACGGGTCCTGCCAATCCTTTTTCGTGGAGAGCGTCCAGCGCCTGCCTCACGGCGTCTTCGTCCAGATTCATCACCGGATCGCGATTCGATTTCTGGTTGCAGGCATTGATGAGCGCGTTCAAGGAAAGTGGATAGTAGTCCGGGGTGGTATTTTCCTTTTCAACCAATGCGCCCAGCACCCGCGTTTCAACGTTACTCAGGAGAAGGTTCACCAAACGAAATCATACATAAAGCTGGTTCAGAAATGTGCACCCCCTTCTTGAGGATGAAACCCAGCGCGCTGTAGAATGCCCGGCGCCATGGATGTCCCAGGAATAGGATTAAACGCCTGCAGGAATTATAGGAAGAACTGCGGACCGGCGATCGGTTGGGTCCCGCCAGCGTCTGGTTCCGCTACTGCACGATTCCGATCAAGCGCAGCGTGCTGATCACGGTCACGACGACAAGGCCCAACGAAATCAGCGCCCGTTCCGCAATGTCTTGCACCTTGGTTGCTTCCTTTTTTGACCATTCGGTCATGTTTCACCCCAACGAAATTTGCTTTCGATCCGGACAAATCCCTGCTGATTCCGAGCGACCCGACAGCTTCAGGGTCGCAGACGATTAACCACCGATCGAGCTGGCCACGCTGGAGAACACGTTATTCGCGTTCCCGCCGATTAGCCGAATGGTGCCCACTACGATCACCAGAATGACCGCCAGCATCACCGCGTATTCAGCTATATCCTGGCCTTCTTCTTGAGACCAAAGTCTGCGAAGTAAACCACTCATATCTTCCCCCTCCGACCCTTGCAGTTTGCGCCTGCTTAATACCAGCTTGCCCGCTTTCCTGCGATCCCGCAATGGCCCGTTTCGGGGGGGGCGGCTCACGGGCGTAACCAGACGCTGGTGACTCAGGTCACGCGGCGATAGGGGTTCTAGAGAAGAAAAGTGACTAACGTGCCAGGCGATGGCACGCGGGGGCCATTCCCACTGCTCCCCAAGCCGCCTAACATTGCATTATCGAAGCAAGAGGTGTGTATGCTTTGGCAATCGATCCAAAACGAATTGCTGGTTACCCTGGGCCATTTCTACGAGCAGGATCCCGACCACTTCATGCGGTTGCCCAAGCAAACCTTGGACTCCTCTTCGGCGCGGGTCGCGCTCGCCGAGCTAAGGAATGAAGGCTACGTCGAGGAGCAAGTGCGGGGTGAAGTCCGCCTGACGCCCATGGGATATAAGATTTACAAGAGCAAGCCGCTCCACGCCTAGCAGCTATCAGCTATCTCATAAATGGGCCGTCCGGATAGTTAGCATAATGGGTGCGGCTCAAACCGTGTTATTTCATCGTGTGCGGGAGTTTGGAGTGAGCTTGAATACAGTGCCGCATCCTATGTCGCAGGAGGTTAGCCCGCCATCGTAGGTCGTCCCATACAGGTTCCCTTTTTGGTCGAAGACCAGCCCTGCATACGGCTCCTTCCCATCCGCGCAGTCGTTCTGCGCACAGAAACTGTAGAGGACGGACTCCTTGCCTGCTGGGGTGAGCTTAAATACAGTGCCGTATTCGTGGGCACCGCCCCCGACGGTCGTCCCATATAGATTTCCTTTCTGGTTGAAGATCAGCCCTGCCAAGGGATATGCGCCGTCGGCACAGTTGGTCTGGGGACAGAAGCTGTACAGGACCTTTTCCTTGTTTGGTGGGGTGAGCTTGAATATGGTGCCGTACGCATAGGCCCCGCCCCTGGTGGTCGTCCCATACAGATTTCCTTTCTGGTCGAAAATCACCCCAGCTTCGGGATATTCCCCGTCGGCCTGAGCCCCAAAGCTGTGCAGGATGGTTTCCTTGCCGTCCGGAGTGACCTTGAATACGGCGCCGGCTCCATAGGCTCCCCCCTCGTAGACCGTCCCATCCAGATTTCCTTTCCGGTCAATTAGCAGCCCGCCTTCAGGAAATTCGCCATCGGCGCAGTTGATCTTGGGGCAAAAGCGGTAGAGGACCGTCTCCTTGCCCTGCGGAGTCAGCTTAAACACGACACCACATCCGAGATAACAATTGTCGGGGTTGCCGCCTTGGAATGTCGTCCCGTACAGATTTCCCTTTTGGTCGAAGACCAGCCCTCCCTGGGGAGTGGCGCCATCACTGCAGTTGCTTTCTGCACAGAACTGGTAGAGGACTGTCTCCTCGCCGGCTGGAGTGAGCTTGAACACGGTGCCGCCATTGCTGGTCCCGCCGCCGTCCGCGGTTGTCCCGTACAGATTTCCCCTGTTGTCGAAGATCAGCCCTGCTTCGGGGTAAAACCCGTCGCCCTGAGCGCCGCCGAAGCTGTGCCGGACTGTTTCGTTGCCTTCCGCTGTGAACTCGAACACAGTACCAGATTCGTTGGCCCCGCCGTAGGGCGTGGTGCCATACAGGTTTCCCTTCTGGTCGAAGATCAGGCTTGTCGAAGGGTATGCCCCGTCGCGGCAGTAGTTCTCGGGACAGAAGCTGTAAAGCACAGTTTCAGTCCGGGCCCCTGCCGCACCTAACGTTACACCAAGAACGAGAAGCGTCAGCATAGCATTTCGCTTTCTAGAAGACCCTCTTCGCAGCATGAATTTTTTTCCTCCGAGCGACGATTCTTGAACGGATTTGTTTCTCCCATTACGTGGGCGAGGAGCACGGGAAGCCGTGCCTGCCATCCTCAAAGGCCCAAAATTATACACCCATTGCCAATCCCTAAGAGAGGATCGTTCGCACGAACTTTGCAGCTCGCGCGGTTTAGGTCAACTGTCGAGAACGAGGCGATTTCACCACTAACGCCTTAAAGCCGGGCATTTATGAGACGACTTGTAGTTACCCAACCACTCCCCGAACCCAGTCAACGTCTCGCCGATTGGACTTGGCCCTTCAATGCATCATCTATAGTCTGAATATCCACTAATCCAGAGCATCCATAGAGCACCGGCAAAATACGATCCGCGGGATAGGTCCGCCGTAACTGCGCCACCTTTTCCGTGCCCGAGCGGTATGCTGGAAGATACATTCGTCCCAGCAGCGGATGGCGTCCCCATGCGCCCGAAAGCTTGTCGGCGCGCTCTTCGCTGACCAGAAAATCACGCCGCAGCGTCGCCGCCACTTCCTCCTTCGGCTTCTTCTCGCCCCAGGTCAAATATGAAGATTGGTTCTTGGCATCGTCCTGCAACAGCGCGAGCAGAACACCGATCTGCAAATCTTCGTCCGGCAGTTGCTCGATTTCTGTGACGCCGTGCGCCATCAGAATGGCGTTGTTGGCAAGTCCTTCAAACAGAGTTGCAGCGCGTGTGTTCATGGTGAGCACGGTCGTTTCAAAGCCCACATTGCCACGGGCGTAGAGATTCTGCAGGTACGCGAACGTCGTGACGTGTCCGGGCACGACCTCGTGGCTGACTAACTGCTCAAACTCCGGAACTGAGATTTGCAAGGAAGCGTTGATCTCATACGTGGCTTCGTATTTCGGACTGCCGTCCGGCTTTCGCGCCCGCCCGAGGTAGTTCATCGAGCCGGAGAACCAGGCGTCTTTGATTGGAAGGAAATCAATGTTCGCCCGAGGCACGCGCAACAAGTTCTTTCGGAAGATAAGGCAATAAATTCGTGGCGCTAAGATGGTCGAAGTGAGCAATGACGGCAGCCCCCAGTGCGCGCACCGAGGCCATGGGAACCACGCGATCCTTACGCCATGCATCGACTGCGCCCAGAATTCCTGCCGAGCCTGAAGACGAATAGCCAGCCTTCCCGAAAAGCTCTGCCACGCGCGCTCGTTTGGCTTCGGGCTTAGAGGGCTCCGGCGGCCTCCGGTGGAAGCTTCGACGCAGCGGGCGTAGGGCACGGCGGATCGCCTTTGCCGAGGATCTCCTTGCCGAGATCCCACATGACTTCCAATGACATTGCCAATCCCGCCAGATATGCGCCGCGCAGTCCGGCGAGTTTTCCTGCTTCGCTGCGGACGCCTGCGATCGCCTCGGGCAGATCGATCTGACGCAGATATTCTTCGACCGCTGGGCGGTCCACGTTCTTGCCCGAAACGCCGCCAGATTCGCGCACTCGTTTGGCTGCCGGGTTGCGTGTAAGCGGCGGGCAACGGCTCATCTGAGAACCATGAGTCCGCAATAAAGCGTCCCGTGCCCGAGGGACACATCACATCGCCGCCCCAAAGTGTGTCAATGCCAAGAACAGCGTCCGCTACATATCTTCCTGCTTGGTCCATCACATCTCCTTTTCTTTCTTCAGCGAACCGAACCAGACGTACACGCACAAGGCAATAAACACCAGTGCGGAAATGGACTGTGAAACCGGCATATTCTCATAGAACGGCGTCTGAATCCACTCTTCCTTGAAGCTCGGCAGCACGCGCAGCGCTGCCCCAATCACGCCGCCGAGAGCGCCGCCCGCCATCAAGCCGCCGGCAATAATGATGCCCCGCTCGCGAATCGTCTTACCGTGCTCTCCACCGATCTTTTCCGCGCGCTTGTTTACCAGGTGCGAGAGGAACCCTCCGGCCAGAATCGGCGTCGTCAGTTGCAGCGGCAAGTAGATTCCCAGCGCGAACACCATGGAAGACAGTCTGAGCATCTCCAGCACCACGGTGATCATGGCGCCGATCCCGAACAACATATAGGCCACCGGCTGGCCGCTCATGAAGCCTTCCACCACGGCTTTCAGCGCAGCGGCCTGGGGCGCCGCCAGCACCTGCCGAGCATCGCCGGGCACGGCCTCTCCGAACTGGAAGGCCTTGGCCAGCAGGATGATCGTTAACCCTGCGGTGACGGCCGACGCAACCACACCGATAAACTTCACTTTCTCCTGCGCCGAAGGCGTGGAACCGAGCCAGTAGCCGGCCTTCAGGTCGGTGATGAACTGTCCCGAGGCACACAGCGCGACGCACACCATGCCCGCCATCGCCATCACGAAGAACATGCCAGTGGTCCCTGAGAGCCCGAACTTCAGCAGCACCACAGCGGAGACAATGACCGTGAGCAACGTCATGCCGCGGGCTGGATTGTTGGCCGTGGTGGCAATGGCATTGGCAGCCACTGTCGTGAAGAAGAATGAGAAGAGCAGCGTCAGCGCCAGGCCCAATGCCACCACGGTCCACGAAACATGAAGTTGTCCAAAAAAGACGGCCACTGCGATCGCGCCCAGCACAACGCCGAGAAGGATCGTGATGATGGGCATGTCACGGTCGGTGCGTTCCATGTGCGGCGCTTCGCCGTGGCGGAAGGCGTGCAGCGCGATGCCAAACGATCCGGCCACCACGCGCAAGGACTTAAGGATGCCCACGAGGCCGGCGGTTGCGATGGCGCCCACCCCGATGAAGCGCACGTAATTGCGGTAAATGTCCGCAGCCGTCATGTGCGAAATGGGCATGGTAGCGGGATACACCGTCACGTCGCCCATGTGGCTGCCGATGAACCAGATCAGCGGAACCAGCACGAAGTTCACCAGAATGCCGCCGGCACAAAAAATCATGGCGATGCGCAAGCCCATCACGTAGCCCAGGCCGAGGATAAAGCTGACCGCGTCAAAATTGAAGACCATGCGCCCGCGATCCGCCAGGGTACGCATCACGGAAACAAACTGAAAATTCAGGTACTCCTTCCAGACGTGGAAGGTGGTGACAAAGAAGTCGTAGATCGCCGCGATAACCGTGGCCTGAAGCAGTAGCTTGGCTTGCGAGCCGCCTTTTTCACCGGTGACCAGGACTTCGGTGATGGCCGTAGCCTCCGGAAACGGCAGCTTGCCGTGCATTTCGCGCACAAAATAGCGCCGCAGAGGAATGAGAAAAAGAATGCCAAGGCAGCCGCCCGCCAGGCAGATGAAGATGGTCTGCACCGGATGCGGGTCGAGGTGCAGAATATAAAGCGCCGGCACCGTGAAAACAGCGCCCGCCACCACGCTGCCGGAAGCGCCACCGATGCCCGTGATGATCATGTTCTCCAGGACGGTGGAGCGCCTAGGGTAGAGACGCGCCAAGCCGATGGCGAGGATGGAGATGGGAATCGCCGCTTCCATTCCCTGCCCGACCTTGAGCGCCGAATAGGCCGATGCGACCGTGAAGATCACGCAGAACACGACGCCCCACACGATGGCTCGCGTCGTAGCCTCCGGCACATTCGCCTCGGGTGGCACGAGCGGTAAATAGGTTTCGCCGGACTTCAACTCGTGATACGCGTTTTCTGGAAGAACCTTGGTTTCGATCTCGGTCATCGTAGTGATCCTCTAGTCCAGCCCGAACCATAGTCTGGCAATTTCAAACCGCTATCTCCCGGCCTTGCGCATCATACTTGAATCGGTACCCCTCTTAGAATAGGTTTCGGCAACCCGCAAGTTCACCATTGCTACAAGGTCAAATCAAGTACGCAGATCACACTGGGAAGTAACACCGCGGATATCTCCCTGTAAATCGAAAAGTGCAGTGGTTATCCCAGGTTGACATACCCATTTGCACGCCATAGCATTCGTGAAAATGATCGGCCAGACCATTTCGCACTACCGCGTAATAGAGAAGCTTGGCGGCGGCGGGATGGGAGTGGTTTACAAGGCCGAAGACACGCGCCTGCACCGCTTTGTCGCTCTCAAATTCCTTCCCGACGAGGTCGCCCGAGACCCTCAGGCTCTGGCCCGGTTTCAACGTGAGGCGCAAGCTGCATCCGCACTGAATCACCCTAACTTTTGCACCATTTATGACATCGGGGAGCAGGATGGCCAGGCCTTCATTGCGATGGAGTTCCTGGACGGGGTAACGCTCAAGTACTCGATTGTGGGACACCCAACGGAAACAGAAGCCCTGCTGGGGTTGGCCATCGAAATTGCCGATGCGCTCGATGCCGCCCACTCGGAAGGTATCATCCATCGCGACATCAAGCCCGGGAACATTTTTGTGACCAAGCGGGGCCACGCCAAGATTCTGGATTTCGGCTTAGCAAAGGTAACGCCTGTCCGCAGCAGGGTCGGAGCCGGGACGGCAACGTCGCAGCCTACGGCGGGGTCGAGCGCCGACCACTTGACCAGTCCGGGGTCTGCCTTGGGCACAGTAGCCTACATGTCGCCGGAGCAAGTGCGAGCGAAAGAGTTGGACACGCGTACGGACTTGTTCTCGTTTGGGTCAGTCCTCTACGAAATGGCAACGGGCGTCCTGCCCTTCCGGGGCGAGAGCTCCGGGGTGATTTGCAGCTTGATTCTGGAGCGCGATCCGGTGCCGGCCGTGCGGTTGAACCCGGACATTTCTCCCAAGCTGGAAGACATCATTACCAAGGCCCTGGAAAAGGATCGCAACCTCCGTTACCAAAGCGCAGCTGACATGCGCACCGACTTACAACGCCTGAAACGCGATACGGAAACAGGCCGTATCGCGGTCAAAAGTGTCATGGCCGAGGAAGACGAAGCGGCCGACAAACATACCAGCGTGAAAGCGGCGATGCCCTCGAACGCGCGGCGCAAAGGTGCACATTCCTCTCGCCAAACGCCCGTTCCGCAGCCCGCAGGCAGCAGAAACTGGAAGGTGTTTACGGTCTTGGCGGCGATACTTGTCGTGGCAGCGGCTGGCGTAGTTTTCTACCGTGCCCGGCGGGCACCCCACTTAACCGAGAAGGACACCATCGTGCTAGCCGATTTCAACAACGCCACCGGGGAACCCGTGTTCGACGAAGCCTTGAAACAGGCAATGCGCGTGCAACTCGAACAGTCGCCGTTTCTCAACGTGCTCTCCGAACAGAAAGTCATCCAGGAACTGCGTTACATGGGACGGGCCAAGGACGAACGCCTGACCACCGATTTGGCTCGCGAAGTCTGCCAACGCTCCCAGAGTACAGCCGTACTCGCGGGTTCGATTGCCAGTCTGGGCCAGCATTACGCGATCGGACTGAACGCCATCAACTGTCAAACTGGCGACTCGCTCGGCAGCGAGCAGATGGAAGCGGCCCGACGAGAGGACGTGCTCAAGAGGTTGGGCGATGTCACGACCAAACTTCGCAAGAAACTCGGGGAGTCGTTGGCTTCTGTCCAAAAATACGATACGCCGATCGAACAGGCTACCACCGCCTCCCTCGAAGCACTCCAGGCCTACAGCCTGGGCATCAAAACTCACCGTGAAAAGGGCGATGAAGCGGCCATCCCATTCTTTAAGCAGGCGATCGAACTTGACCCCAACTTCGCCATGGCCTACGCCCGCTTGGGGATTGGCTATTGGAACCAGGGCGAAACTGGACTGGCCAGTGAAAACACAAAGCAGGCTTATGCGTTACGAGACCGCGTGTCGGAACGGGAGCGTTTTTATATTGACGGCCACTACTTCGATGTCGTCACCGGAGAGTTGGAAAAGACAGTCCAAGTCTATGAGTTGTGGCAGCAAACTTACCCCCGTGACGTCGTCCCATATACCAATCTCACGGTTGCTTATAAGGATTTGGGACAGCCGGAAAAGGCTCTCAGCGTGGCTCGCGAGCAACTTCGTCTCGAGTCGAATTCCTCGAACGGTTACGGCAATCTGGCCTCGGTTTATCGAAGTTTGGACCAACTGCGGGAAGCCGGCAAAGTTCTCGACGAGGCCGCAGCACACCACCTGGCAACCGATCAGTTGTCTCTAAACCGTTACCTGCTGGCCTTCGTCTCTGATGATGCGAAACAGATGCAGCAGTTGGTCGCGGCAGCAGCGGGGAAACCCGGAGAGGAGGATGTTCTTTACGCCACCCATGCCGACACCGAAGTGTACTACGGACACCTAAGCAAAGCCCGGGAATGGACGCGGCGCGCGCTAGACTCGGCGCGGCACAACGGCGATCTGGAGACGGCCGCATCTTACGCCGTGGATGCTTCCCTGCAGGAAGCGGAACTCGGCAACGCAGACCGGGCGCGCCAGGATATCAATGCCGGCTTGAAGCTTGCCTCCAATCGTGAACTGCAAATCGTGGCCGCCCTCACTCTGGCACGAATCGGCGATGCCGCCCGCGCACAAACGATTAGCGATGACCTGCGCAAACGCCTGCCCGCCGACATGCTTCTGAACAACTACTGGCTGCCCACAATCCAGGCCAGCATGGAGCTTCATCACGGCAATGCGGCGCGCGCCCTCGAGCTGTTGCAGCCCGTCTCGCCTTACGAACTTTCAACCGATCTTTGGGGCGGAGTGCTGTACCCAGCCTACGTGCGCGGAGAGGCTTATCTGGCCGCCCATGACGGACAGGCGGCCGCCACCGAGTTCCAGAAAATCATCAGCCGCCGTGCTTTTGTCGCGAATCGGCTGGTTGGAGCTTTGGCCCACCTCGGACTGGCGCGGGCCTACGCGCTGTCCGAAGACAACGCCAAGAGCCGCGCCTCCTACCAGGATCTCTTCGCGCTGTGGAGAGATGCCGACCCCGACATCCCCATCTTGAAGCAGGCTCGGGCCGAGTACGCCAGATTGCAATAGCAATTAAGAGGATTAGTCCGTCGGCTCAGAGAATCGCGAGACCACCTCGGCCGGCCCCTCAAGGGTGGCGAAATAGGCGCGGCGCCCTACTGTGAACCAGCAACCGCCGTTCCAGACGTTTTTTATGCCTGTGACTCCTGAAGATCGAGCCGCAGTTGTCGAAGCTTGGTGGCCTTCTCCGGGTCCATTCCCGGCCGCAGATCAGTTTCCTCCAGGAAATAGCGCCAACCCGCTCTTCGGTCTTCCGGGCTCTGACACCAATCGAAATCGTTGAGAGTTCTTTGTGCGGCATCAATTCCCTTGAGAACAGCCACAACTCCGGCCGACCGGTAGGTTCGCTCGTTAAACCGAATGACCGCGAACGAAGACTCGGATTTGTCTGTCATGTCGCACCCCGCGGCGTGTTGTTCAGACGGCAGACATCGGCGTGTGAGAATGCCCCCGGGACTTCTGGACTCGCGGGGCGTCGAACCGTCTCCCCCACAACTGCTCGCCGCTAACGTACAATCCGCCGCGTATCTGGTAAATGGCCTTTTGGTGTTAATCACAGGCACGGATGGGCTAGCGAGTCCACACCTTAAACAGCGACTGGCAAAATGAATCCGTCAGTGTTGGTCTCCGCCAGGGAACCGGTTGAAAAAAGTCAGGGAAGGTAGAAAAGAACAACGGGAAAAGGAAAAGGCCGTGACATTGGTTATGCTCTAGCTGCCGGCTCCTGCGAGGGAGCCAACCGCGTGGACGCATGCACCATCACGGCCCTTGATGCAATCACCGCTTTCGCGGTTCCAAACCCCAGCTGTTCCTCGCAGAGCAGTTGGTTTTTTCGGGTTTGGTTGCCGCTCGGGTTACCCCGCTCGGCTGATCACCCGGTCTACTTCGGACTGGCTAAAGTTTTAATTTGAGCCAACCCTTTCAACTGTCGACGCCGCGAACCTTAAACGCTTCATGGTTAATTGTCAATGCCGCTTTTCGGTGCAAACCCGCTAATTTTTGCCGTCAATCGACATGTTGCAATTCGTTGAACACTTGGCGTTTACAGATAGCGAAAAAATCAGGTCCGACTTTTCCACATCCTCTTGCACAGCGGCACAAAATCACAACGGATCGCCCACGATGAACCATTCAAGCATCTTGACGCGAGTGGCCCGCAGGCCGCATGTTGATTGCAGACTTGCATGTCAAATCTTGTGGCTTACGTGGACGGCGGCTCCTTGGGAAATCCGGGGCCTTCAGGTATTGGGATTGTGATCGACGGAGCCGCGGGCGGCAGAATCAGAATCGCCAAACACATTGGGCGCCAGGATAACAATGTGGCGGAGTACGTTGCGCTGCTGGAGGCTCTGCAGTGCGCTCTGCTCTTAAGAGCCCGAGCGCTGCACGTCTACTCAGATTCGGAAGTGGTGGTGAAGCAGATGCGGGGGGAGTACAGTTGCCATAGCGCCCGTCTCTATTCTCTTCACTGGATCTGTCGCCAGCTGGCGCGCTCCTTCGACTTCTCCATCTCCCACGTTCGCCGCGAGCACAATACCGAGGCCAACCGCCTGGCCCACTCCGCCGTTCGCAGCCCAATCGTAACTCCGCCTCGTTCCTGCTGACCTGCCTCCGGTCGAAAGCGCACTCCGCCTATCGGCACGGGATGCGATCCGCCGTGCCTTCCGCGATTACCGAATTCAGGAACGCTCCATTCTTGAGAACCGTTGTGTGAATAGAAAACTCGGCACGCTCCTCGTTCACAAACTTGCCCTTCCAAAGTATGCGCAGTTCATCGTCACTGAAGGTCGTGTCGCTGCCGGCCCAGAATCTTCCGTTGGAACCGATACCGCCGTCGAGCGTCTTCGCGTCAACAATGGTTAGACGTCCATCAACGTGATGAACTTGGATTTGGCCGCCTCCGACGCCGCTCTCGCCAATGTTGTGATAGTTCCACGCATAGCAACCCGTCCATCGAGCACCTTGGGCGTTTCCCGCAGGCAGATTCGTCACCGAATCCTTCGATAGGTACCCCAGCACCCGCAATTTCGCCTGCACGACTTCGCCATAGTGAAAATATTCCGCAACACCGAGCGGCACCAAAATAAGGCAGCAACCAACCACCAGTCGCGTTATCGAACCGGACGCCTGTCGTGTGCTCGTACCGATTCGGTACGAGGCGGCACTGCAAATACCCCCTACCCCACCGCCGACGAGAGCGGCGAGAAAGAAGACCGCGGGAGCATGCCAAGAGACAAAACTCACATCGGCGCGGGCCAACGCTCGAGGAAGAGCCAACATCCCCAGCCCGCAACCGGAAACAAGTCCGAATCGAATAAACTCCCGCGAATTCGCCGCCTTCGCCTTCTCGACATATAGCCACGCAGCTGCGATCATTCCGAGCACAAGTGCGCCCGGTGCGGCGTCAACAATGACGAAAAACGCATAGAAAAAAATAAACGGGAAACATATCGCGGCAGCCACACAGGTTCCCGCGACCGCCCAAATCAGAGCCGCAGGAAGGATGCTCCACGCGGTATGGGATCGAAGGTTGGCCACTTCCAGAACAATATACTGCCAAAAAGCAAATCGCCCCACGCAGCCTGGCGGCATACGCGGGGCGACTTGGTGTGTCTACTTCTAAACCGAGGTTCTAGACGCCTCCCATCAATGGGACCCCGCTTTGGCCGCCATCGCGCCAGAGCTGGACAACGTCGCGAAGTCGCTCAGTTGGTGGAAATAGGTTGTGTACGAGCGGTAGACCAGCAACATCGCCGGCAGGATGAACAGTGGCACCTGCCAGCCCACCGCATAGTTGGCTAGTTTTACCAGGCCGGCAATCCCGGCAGCCAGCATGTAGTACGGGAATGTGAGCCGCAGGATTTGCATCCAGATGCGTGCCGGTTGTCCCTTTTCAGTGACGGCGATGATCGCCGCAACCGGCAGGGTGTTCGCAATCAGCACAGTGAGCGCGCCCAGGACGATAGCCAGGGTCGCATTTTGTGGTTCGGTTCGCATGGTCAGCCAAGTCAGCTGCGATGCAATCACCAGCACCGCGACGTTGAAGACCACATGAACCATGTTCCGCTTCTTGCTTTCCGGCCAGAAGCACTGCACGAATGTGGAGGCGGCTGCGATGATCAGCGCTTCCACCAGGCTGAGCTCGACCAGAGCGACCAGGATGAAGGGCAGATTGACCGACATCGAGCCCGTCATCTTGGGCAGCGAGACCCGGAAGCGAGCCGCAAACGCGGCCACCAGCAGGTAGGCCAGGAAACGAGTGTAGTCATGCACCTGACCCCAGTCCGTCAGCGCCTTCCCGAAGATTGCCAGGCTGCTGACCACAACCACGCTAACCAACAGTTTTGCCCGAATGGATAGAGTTGGCATGTTAGTTTTCTCCATCCTGGCCATCACTGTAGGCCGTAGTCAATGAGGTGCTGCCCCATACCACACTGCTGCCCCAGACGACGCTAAAGCCCGAGTCCACAGTGTTGCCCCACACTACCGAGTTGCCCCATACGACCGAATTCGCCAGCAAGACCGAATTACCCCAAACCACCGAGCTGCCCCAGATGACTGAGTTACCCCAAACCACCGAACTGCCATACAGCACAGACGAGGTCCCGAGGGTCGTGTTGACGATTGAAACCGTTCCGTTGGCCGCGTTGTAGACGGCCGTGGGAGACAGCGCCAATCCGTTGGCTACGTCGGTGCTGCCCAGTGCGGCATCGACATCGAGGTAGCCTGAGCCATAGGTGAACAGGTCGTATTCGTTGTCGTAGCGATTGTTGACGACATCATAGGAAGAGCTGAACTGTGAGAAAGCCTTCCATGCTGTCTTCATCAAGCGGGCTTTGACCGTATCCGGCGTGAGCGTAGAATCGTTTTGCAGCATCAACGCAACCGCCCCGCTTACCACGGGTGTGGACATGCTGGTTCCACTCAGGCGGAAATAACTCGTGGGGCAGGTTCCCGTGCACAGCGAGGGATTGTCGGGGGCCTGCTCTAGAGTGGGATCGTCCACATCAAGGGTGCTGCCCTTGTCGATCAATGAGATGATGCGATTGCCCGGAGCCACAATATCCGGCTTGACGATGTGATCAATCAGCGTTGGTCCCTTCGAGCTATAGCTCGCAATGCTGTCAGCCACGCGGATGGAACTTCCCAACCTGGTGGCACCTACCGTGATCACTGCCGGATCGTTGCCCGGTACGCCGATGGTGGCGAAGCCATGGGTGCCGTAGCTGTTGTCGCGCCCGTCGTTACCAGCGGCCACCACCACCACGATTCCCGCCTTCCAAGCCTGTTCCACTGCCTGGCAGAGCGGATCCAGCGTATAACTTTCGTACACCGGGCGTCCGAGCGAGAGGTTGATGACACGGATGTTGTACTGGCTCTGCAGCGCGATGGCTCGCTGAATGGCGGCGATCACCTGGCTGTCAGTACCGGATCCGTTTTGATCGAGAACGCGCAAATTGATGATATTGGCGTTGGGAGCCATGCCCGCATACTTGGCCGAGTATCCGGTGCCCGCAGCCGATGCTGATCCATTCCCGGCAATGATGCCGGCGACGTGTGTGCCGTGCCCGTAGGCATCGAGCGTCGAACTGTTACCAGCAACGAAGCTCTGGCTGTACACGATCCGGTTTCCAGATGGGGTATGGAAATCTTTATGGTCGGAGACGCCACTGTCAATCACCGCTACGCCAACCCCGGCGCCGTCAACGTTGTAGGCCGCAGCCGCAACGTCGGCCTGCACTGCGCTTTCGTAGCTCGGTGCGCTCCTGAGCTTCACCGTACGGTCGGGGCTGACATAAACGATATCCGGATCTTTTTCCAGCTCCGCGATGGCAGAGGCCGGAAGCCGGAACGCTGCGGCGTGAATGCTGTGCAACTTGGCCTTTACCCGAGCACCGCGCGACGCCATCCTGCCGTAGTGCTCGGCACGCGGTGTCACGTTAAACTGAACGATCACGTCAATGAGCTGATTCGAGTTGCTGACCTTTAAATCCTTGGAAATTTTTCCGTGCGCCCGCACGGAGGCCTCGCTCACGGTCGAATGCGCCGCGAAGCTGGGCATGACGCTGGCAGCGAACAGAATCAGCAGTGAAGAAGCCAACCACCACACTTTATGTATATGGCCTGGCGCTCGCTGCGATTTTGAGTTTTGCTTTCATGGTTGTCCCTTGGTTGCCTTTCATGAGCCCCATACCGCCGAGGCCAATAGAGAAACAGCCTTAGCTACACTGTGAGGGGGAATCATTCGGCTAACTTCGAATACCGTTCCAGCGACCAGGGCGACGAACAGGCTTCGCCGCAGAATCGCGTTTACAGATTTCCAAGACATAGCCTTCTCTCCTTCAAAGCTATTCTTGCAAGGCGCCCTCCAAACAGCGCCACCGTTCAACCCATTGATAACGCGGAACTTGAATTCATCGGGGCGACGCTCGGGTTGGGACAAGTTGTCCCCGGAAATTGGTCTTACAAGCGTATGCCCCGAGAGCACAAGCACTTAGATCGCAAGCCCCCAGATATTGACAGATTGTCCCGTCCGCTCGGACGCGTGGCGGGTTGGCCAGCCTTTCGGGTTCTTCGCGAAGGCTGGGGTAGTTCAGTCGTCATCAAGATGAAAAGTCCCCTGTCGCTGCAGAACCGGGAACGACAAGGACGGGGGGCTGGCCCATCCTTTCTGAGTAATTCTTTTCATAGGGGTTGCCCCACCCTTTTCGCGTTCTGTGCGAAAGGGTGGGATTTGAATGGGACTGAAGCTTCCATCTCCCACCCTGTCCCCCCAAAAAACGCAGGGACAAGGGTGGGGCAACCTCTGTGGTTAGATTAAAGCGAAAGGATGGGCCAGGCCCCCCAAACCGCCACCCGCCGAACCCGCCTGCCCCGCTGGCTCACCGTTCCGTGTGGTTACTGTCGTGCCTCACTCATCGGAGCTATTCCCAATTCCGTCTTGGCCGGTGCACACTGGGCTTGAGAAACCAATGGCATCAACTAGCGTAGAGGTAAACAGGCGGCGGCAGGATCGCATCAAGGCAGTGTTGCCCGTCCGGGTGTGGGGCACCGATGCTTCCGGCAGTTCCTTTCAGGACACGGCACATACTCTCGACATCACGCCCGAGGGCGCGCGGCTGGGCGCGATTCGCCATGAATTGAAGGCAGAGGACAAATTGACGGTCCAGTACCGCCAGCGGAAGACGGAATTCCGGGTGGTGTGGACGAAATTGCTGGATGGCGCCCGCGAATACCAGGTCGGCCTGCAAGCCACCACTAAAGAACGCGAAGCTTGGGCCTGATGCCCTTCCTCTTAACGAAACTCTGATTTAGTCTTTCCTGCACGTTCAGGACTGAAAATCAGACCGATGCGCACATCCCAGATCCGCTCCGTTCCGGGCGGAACGGAGCGGGTCCGAGTCAAGACCTGCCGGAACTCTGATCGAGCCTTGAGTTACGGCGTCACTTCAAAGACTATTCCCCCCCCCTTGCTGCCGCCATTCGTCGTTGTTCCAAAAAGTTGCCCTTTGGAGTTCATAAACAGCGAGTCATGGGGGTAATAACCGTCACCGCTGGATCCAAAGAAATGGAGCACGGTCTCCTTGTACGCGCCTTTTGACGGTGCCAATTCGTACACGCTGCCCGCGTTAGACTGACCGCCCAGATAGGTGGTGCCAAAGATATCGCCCTTCGAGTTAAGGGTTACGCCTCCGTATGGGTAAGCGCCATCGTTGGCTCCGGCTGCAAAGCTGTAGAGGGTCAAGTGTGCCCACGTCTTGTTCTTGGCCTGGGTCAACCGGTACACGACGCCGTAGTTGTAAAGTCCGCCCTGGTAGGTAGTGCCATAGAGAACACCCTTCGAATCCATGGTCACACCGCTATAGGGATACTCTCCTGCCTGCCCGGCTGTAAAAGCGTAGATCACCTTCTCAACCCAGACACCTCTTGCTTCAAACAACTCGTAGACCGTACCCGCGTTGTAGCTGCTTCCGCCGTACAGGGTGGTGCCATAGAAGTAGCCTCCCTTGCCCACGAGCAGCGCCCCATACTCAGGGTAGTAACCATCGGTGGTGCCGGCGGCGAAGCTGTAAATCACGCTCCCCGTCCACTTGCCGCTTTTTGACGGCTTCAGCTGGTAAGCAGTGCCGTAACCTTTTCCGCCGTACTGGGTGGTGCCGTAGAGATTGCCCTTCGCGTCGAAGACCAGCTGCGACAAGGGATTAGCTCCATCCCCGTTGGCGTCGCTGAAGCTGTAGAGCAACGATTCGGTCCACTTGCCGCCGGAGTGCTTCAATTCATAAACCGCGCCGTAACCGTAGGTGCCGCCGTAGTACGTTGCGCCGTAGAGATTCCCGGACTTGTCCATAACCAGCCCGCCATAAGGGTAATAGCCATCGGGTTTTGCTCCGAAACTGTAGAGAACGGTTTCCGTCCACCCGCCCCCGGAAGGCGTTAACTCAAAGACAGCTCCGTAACTGGAATTGGCGCCGCCGTCGTAGGTGGTGCCATAGAGATTACCCGACTTGTCGGAAATCAGCCCGGCGTAGGGGTAAAACCCGTCGCCACTTTGGCTGCCGAAGTTGTAGAGCACACTCTCGGTACTGGCCCAAGCACCAGTCGCCAAGATTAGAGCCACTGCCACAATCACGAGCGCTTTGTAGCGCATAAGTTTCCCTCCTGAATTTTAATCACCAACGCATAGGGATTCGAACACTTACGTGGGCTTTGTGAGCGGACCCCACACCGAGCAACCCACCCGCCATTGGGGGATCGAAACGCCCACCAATACTGGTGGGAAAAGGCGGGTCGATTCAATGGCGCCACGCGATTATACACGAGATGTCAAGTTTCTTTCTTCCACAGGGGGGATTCCTGCTCCTTTTGAGAGCAATTCTGCGGCGGGATCTGGTGGGCCGGTTCCTTAATTGTTATGTTATTCATCCCGGCCAAGCAAACTGAGCCTGGCTAGATGGCGTCTATATCTTCACATCGCGTCCGGCCCAATAGGGTTCGCGGAGGATACGCTTGAGAGTCTTTCCCGCCGTGCTGCGCGGAAAATCGTCCATGATCACCACCGTGTGGACGCGTTGATGCTTGGCATCCACGCGCTCATTGATCCAGTCGCGCAACTGTTCCGCAGTAACGGCGCCGGATGCCGCAGAATCACCGCAGCCATCGGGCTTTCCCCCCATTTTTCACTGGGGACGCCAAATACGGCAGTCTCACGCACCGCCGGATGTTGCACGATGATTTCTTCAATATCTTTGGGAAACACGTTCGCGCCGCCGGAGATGATCATGTCCTTCATGCGGTCCACCAGAAAAAGGAAACCATCCTGGTCAAGGTAACCGAGATCGCCGGTATGCAGCCAACCGTCAAGGATGGTCTCAGATGTGAGGTCAGGCCGCCTGTAATAGCCCGGCATGAGGATCGGGCCACGCCCGACAATCTCGCCGACCTCGCCCACGGCAGCCTCTTGCCCGTCAGCCTTGACGATCCGCATGGCAAAAAACGGGAGTGGCGTTCCCACCGAGTTCGGCTTCGCCGGGTAGTGGTTCTTGTCGAGCACCGTGACGAAGCCTTCGGTCAACCCGTAGAGTTCATAGAAACGGCCCGGCAATCTTCGATTCAGTTCCTCTTTGTGTTCGCGGTGCAACGGCGCCCCGACACTGCCGATCATTTCCAAGGATTGCAGAGCTTCGGCTGAAAAGTGTGGCGAGTCGAGGACGGCGATGATCTGCGACGGCACCATCATTACATGGGTGACTCGCTCCTGCTCCACCGTTTCGATAAAACTCCTGGGATCGAATTGCCGGTGGAGAACATAGGTGGCGCCCAGATACATGGCCGGCATCAAGGTCACGAAGGCGCCGTTGAACACGATGGACCCGACGTGCAGCACAATGCTCTCCGGCCTCATGCGGAAAGTCGAAGCGAAACACATCCCGTACATGGCGCGGATCTGGTGGGTATGCACAATCCCTTTCGGCACTCCTGTGGTGCCGCTGCTGTAGATAATGTTGTAGGGATCGTTGCCGGTGATGGCGATCTCCGGCGGTTCCTGGTCGCCCGCTGCTGCTGTGAGTGCGCAGTAGTCCCGGTAACCGGGAATGATCGGTTCTTCCGTGAGAATATAGCGATCCGGAGCTATGTCTCGCATGTCGGGTTTAATTGCGTCCAGCGCTTCAACCGAACCGGGGTTTGCGATCACTGCTGTCGCTTCCGAATCCCCGATCAGGTTTGCAAGTGCTCTTCCCCGCAGCAACGGGCTCAAGGGTACGACGACCGCACCAATCTTGGCGACGGCCCAGTAGACGTCAAGCAATTCCAGGCAGTTCGGCAGAACCGTGACAATCTTGTCCGCCTTGCCGACACCCAGGTCCAAAAGCGCATTTGCCAGACGATTGACGCGCCGGTTGAGATCGCGAAAGTTCAGGCGCTGCTGTTCGAACACCACTGCGGTGTGGTCAGGGTGATAGCGAGAGTTCCTGGTTAAGAGGGACCCGAGGTTCATGTCGCCCTCGTATTGACCGCTGTGGAACGCGGCGCCGCAGTCGGCGAGGAGTTGCGAGCATCTCCTGGAGCCAGACTTGTCTCCCGAAAAAATCTCCACATCTCCTCGCTGGTGTTGGGACCCTTCGGATCCCCATGACGGACGCCAACCGGGGCACCGGACCAAGCATGACCCATGCCGTGAATGATCCACTTCTCCATAAGCAGACCGAGGCCATCTGTGTAACGGTGCTTGGTGAAGGCGCGCCCACCCGCGATCTGTTCTTCGGTGATTTCCTCCACCAGCGTACCCAAACCATTTGCACGCTGGCCTTCCACGAGACACTCATTGGTCTTTGTCCATTGGGCGATTAACAAGTCGGCGTTCACCGGATGAAGGTGACTGTCCTCAGTGCCCTGAAAGACAATCACGGGCATCCGGAGGCGGGCTTTCTTTCTCAGGCCCGCTGCCATGGCCTGAAACGCGAGGAACCCTTGCCGGTTGGGGTCAGGACCACCGTGTCTCATCAAAGCCAGACCGGAACTTCGGCTGGTGGCGCCTTTGAACTCCACCCCGGCGCTGACTCCAAGGGCCATGAAGAGGTCAGGATAAGTGGCAGCGAGAACGACCGCCATGGCTGCGCCCGCCGAGACGCCGACAACGTAAACGCGCTGCGAGTCGAGATTGTGCGATGATTGGATCTGGGCCACAATGTCGGCGAGAATCGAGGGTTCTCCAGCATCGCGCGCTTGATGTTTTGGGTCAAACCAGTTCCAGCATTTCAGGAAGTTGGCCCGGCGCGCCTGTTCCGGATAAACCACAAGAAAATTGTCCCGGTCGGCGATCCTGTTCATCCCCGAAAGCGCGGCAAAGTCCTCCGCAGTTTGAGTGCAGCCGTGCAACATCATTACTAATGCGGATGGTTTCCGAGCATCGCATGTGACGGGAACCCACATCTTGTAGTGGCGGGAACCAAATGAATTCTGCGCGATCCCCGCGATCCACGCGCCCATTGGATTGTCTTGAGTGGTAGTGCTTTTATCCTGCATAAAACCAGGCACAGAAGAATTCACCTCCGACCCGCTTTGCTGGTGGATGCGACTGATTCGATTTCGCAGCCACGTGCGAAGCCGTCGATCAAATCAGCGGTTCTGGATGCCCCGCGACCCAGCACGATAGTGTAGTGAGTCGTTCCAGAAATCGTCTGATCCTCCATCCCGGGAAGGCAGGCGCGCATCTGATCCACCGCGAGGTTGGGGAAAAGTGGAGCATGGCCCGGGGCAAAACCGCTCTCTGCACGCAGCATTAACACAGGAACCCGGATTGCCCGCAGCCGGGCCGTGATCTCATCGCGCTGAAACCCTTCTGCCAGATCGGCGCGCACTGCTTCCTCCGACGCCTTGGGCCGCAGTTGTGGTGGCTCTCCGCCAACTTCATAGTCCAGAAACGCTTCGATCCACGGTCCCCAGTCTTCCGGGGGAAAGTGCGGCTGGCTGCGCCAGAACGCACGGTAGGCCTCTCGCGAGGGATAGGTTTGACGGAGCTGCGTGATTCGAAGGCTCAGCAGTGCGTCGAGCCCTTGCTGAGAGCTCGGTCCACCGGTAATAGCGGGAACATAGCCTCCGTCGATCAGAACGAGCCCGGCTACGAGTCCCGGTTCCTGCGCGGCGAGAGCGGTCGCGACAAAGGCGCCCATCGAGTGTCCAATGATGACGCTCGCGCCGAAGCCCATCGCCCGCATAGCGGCGGCCACGTCGCGGGCGTGTTGCGTCATTCCGTAAGGGCCGCCCGGCTTGTCGGAATCACCGCGGCCTCGCAGATCCACGGCGAACAGCGGGCGTCTCCCAGCAAGCTGCTCAGCGACCCCAACGAAGTTAAGGTATGAGGCGGTCAGCCCATGCAGAGCAACAACGGGAGCCCCGCGGCCCGGCCAGAATCCGAAGGCAAGTTCGACACTGTCACCTGGGACGCGCCCGCGCGCCTCGCGGGTTACTCGAATCGCGAGTTGATTCTGGTCAGCGGCGGTCAACGTTGCTCTCGATTTGCGGGCCCTGCGCTCGGAAGGACCAAGAATACCGGAGACCGTTGTCCTGAAGAAGTAAAAAAGCCGGATCGGCTACCGGACCCGGCTTCATCTCTTGCCGCGAGTTCGAATTGCCCGCCTGAATTCGGATTCAAACGGCCACGATTCACGCGCGCGTTTTAGTACGTCTCAGAGCCTTTCGGAAGAGTTTCGACGCCGGTCCGTCCGACTCCGCCTTTTGTTTGGGCTCCTTGCGCTTCTCCTCCATATCCACCGAAAACAGCATGAAGTGGTCGAAACTGTGCCGCCGAAAATAGTGGTGGCGGCGAAAATCGAAATAGAGATCCGCGCTCTTGGGCAACCAAAGGTCCAGGTTCTTCTTGGGGAACGGGACAGAACCGTATTCGACAATCTGATGTTGGCTGACCAGTTGAATCTCCGGGATGGGGCTCACCATTTCAGATTCGAGGCGCACAATTTGAAACGTGTCCGCCGAGATCCACGCCCGTCCTTTCATGCTTACCGGGTAGACCCGGTTGGCGACGATGTAATCTTGAATGCGATGGGGGCGGTCCTCGCGCTGCCGAAAGTGAACCAGCCAGGTCGCTTTTCCGTTCCAACTGCCCAGCCCTTCGCAGGTCATGTCGAAGTTGTCGCGCATGTCAGGATGAAAGATGAGCGCCAGGGTGGGCAAGCCCCGAGTGGCGATCTGATCGGGGAAGTCTTCCGTGCCGGAACGTCCGCTGCGGAACTCGTCCACGATAAACCTGCCGGGCTGAGTCTCGGAAACCGAGGCGACGTAGTCGAACTTGAGGTTGACGCTTTTCTTGGGATTGCCGAGAGGGTCTATCTCTTCGTGGGTCAGGTCTTCGATGGCGTCGAATTGTGCCAGGCTATCCACGAATTCCTTCACCCGCACACCCGCTCCTTCGATCACCTTCTCGTAGGGGCAACTGACATCGGCAGCGACGGCGGGTTTCACGTTATCGATCCCAGCCGGTTGCCAGGTGTTGACGGATGGCCCTGGTTCAACCGCAGCGAGCATCGCGTCCGGGCCCGCCACAGGGGACGGAACCGTAGCCGCAGGCGCACTGCCGGCCGGTTTGGAAACGCGCTCTTCCAGTTGCGCGATCAAGTCGCGAACCTGCGGCACCGTAGGGCTGGTGGGCTCGTCCTGCTGGAAACTCTTGAGAGCCTGGATGGCTTCCTGGTCGCGCCCGAGATTTGCCAGGGCCTCGCCCAAGACCAAAAGGGCGGCGTTGCCTGCACCCTTGCCTCGCTCAATGGCGAGTTGGGCCTGGGCTTGCGCCTTCTCGAATTCGTTCAGCCTGAGGTAAACGTTGGCCAGCAGATGATGCGCCGTCCAATATTCGGGATCGGCCGCGACCGCCTGTTCCAGCGTGGTTCTGGCTACGGTGTAATCGGATTGCTGTATGTACAGCCGTCCCAGCAAAGTGAGGGCCTGGACGTTGTGAGGGTCCAGGGTCACAGCCTTGGCCAGATAAGTCTTTGCCTGCAGTACGTCATTCAAGTACGCTTGTCCCTGCTTCGAACCGCTCTTCAAGAAATAAAGGTACCCCAGCAGGAAACTCGCTTCCGAGCTGTAGGGGTAGGCCGCAAAGGCGGCGTCGAGGTGCTTTTGGGCTTCCTGCAGTTTTCCGGATTTCAGGGCGGTTGCTCCGCGCACCAGGTTCTTGCGCACTTTCGCCGGGAGTTCCAGTCCCTTTTGTATGTTCAGATCCACCGCCGACGGATCTTTCCTGAGGGACATCTCTACCTGATGGGTAGTGTTCACACCTTGCACGGTGAGGTCCTGGTGGGCGGTGACGTACCCGACAGCGCTGACTTGAATGTCGTACAACCCGGGCCTCAAGTCGGTGAAGACCGCCACGGATTCGTCCTCTGTGGTCTGCCAAAGCACGTTGGGGTTGGACTTGTTGGTAAGCTTCACCACCGCCTGGCGATCAAGAAGCGCCTTTTCGCCGCGCACCGTCAGCACGAGGGCAGAGCCTTCGTGGCCGTAGATCGAGATACCCCCGGGCTGCCCTGGATTGAAGGTACTCTGTATTTGTCCTCCCGTTGCTTTGGGATCGGGTTGTGCGAAGGCACTCTTGGCGAATAACACGCAGAAGACCAACAACACTGCAGTGGAAAAGAACCGGGAATTCATAGATACGCCCCCTGAGGCCAATCCAGACGTGCTTGACAGTCTCTCACTCCGTGTCCGGAAGGTCAATCAATTCGTTGCTTCAAGCAAAACGGGGTCGCCAACGGAATTTGCCAATGGAGTAAAAAGGCTCCTTGACGAGCGTTTTCCCGTCAACGTAGCATAGGGTACCTGCTACGGTGCCAGCGGCGGACCAGGGTTTCTGTCCCGAGCCGACATCGTCGTGACTCTCCCACGGTTTAGCAATTCCGCAGTGGAATGGAACTTATGAAAACATCCAATGCTCTCAGCTTCTTGTTGTCAGCAGCGTTGCTGCTGGCATTTCCTGCTCTTTCGCTTGGCCAAGCCGCCACTCCGACTCCGCCGATGGGGTGGAACAGTTGGAACTATTTCGGCTTGCTGAAACACCAGCCACCAAGCGACAAGATCATTCGGGACCAAGCGTACGCCATGGCGAACAGTGGGATGCAGGCCGTGGGTTACACCTACGTGAACATTGACGACGAGTGGCAGGGCGGGCGTGATGCTCAGGGGAATATTTATCCCAACGCAAAACAGTTCCCAAACGGGATGGCCGCCGTTGCCGATTATGTGCACAGCCTGGGCCTCAAGATCGGGATTTACTCCACGCCGGGCAAAAAGTCGTGCGCCGGCAGGCGTGGGCAGCTATGGCTACGAACAGCAGGACGCCGATACCTTTGCCTCCTGGGGCATGGATTACCTGAAATACGACTGGTGCAGCGCCACAGGGGCAAAGCCGTCAACGTTTAAGAAGATGTACACCGCCCTACAAAAGACCAGCAGGCCGTTTGTGTACTCCATTGTGGATTATGGAGAGCAACAGGTATGGCATTGGGCTCCCGCATCCGGGGCCAATATGTGGCGGACCGGTCCGGACGTGAAAGATGATTTTTACACCATGGCAGAAACCGGCTTTGGCAACGACGGGTTGGAGAAATATGCCGGGCCGCTGGTCGGGCTCAATAAGCAAGGGGGCTGGAACGACGCCGATATGCTTCAGATCGGCAACGGAGGCATGACCCTCGGCGAGTATCAAATGCAGATGAGCCTGTGGTGCATCATGGCGGCGCCGCTGATTGCGGGAAACGACTTGACCCAATTGCTCGACAGGCAGAACAACCTGCAGCAGCAATACCTGGCCCTGCTCACCAATCCCTACATCATTGCCGTGGATCAGGACTCATTGGGAAAGCAGGGTTACCGGGTCTGGCAGGAGGGCCCCCAGGAGATCTGGATAAAGCCTATGGCTGACGGCAGCACGGTCGTGGGAGTGTTTAATCGGGTGTTGGGGACGGTAAGCGTCCCGCTGCCGTTCAAGCTGATTGGCGTGACTGGAACGGTGGATGCGTTTGACCTGTGGGCACAAAAAGACCTGGGCAACATTCAGGATGGTTACAAAGTGCAGTTAGCTAGTTTCAGCGCAGCGATGCTCAAACTAACTCCGAAGAAGTAAGCCGCGCGAGCGATTCGGTGAACAATGCGCAAGTCGGGCCGTCCTGGAGTGATCGGCCTGGCTTGCTCGAGTCCTGCGGTTGACCCTCCCTCATAGACTTTGCGATCAAGGGGTAAAGTCTTGCGACGATTCGTATTCGTGTTGCTGGTGGCGCTCAGCAGCGCCGCGCAAACCATGCCGATCCAGCACGTGGTCATCATCATCAAGGAGAACCGCTCTTTCGACCACATGTTCGGAACCTTCCCCGGAGCCAACGGAGCAACTTCGGGAATGGCGGGGTCCAAGAAGATTCAGTTGCGCCATGCCAAGCTAGTGCAGAACGATCTGCCCCACCGCTGGGTCGCTTCCCTCCAAGACATTGATCACGGCAAGATGGATGGCTTCTATCTGAGCGCGCCGCATTATGCCTCTTATGTTCAGTTTCAGCAGAGCGATATTCCGAACTACTGGAAATACGCCCAAACTTTCGCCCTGGCGGACAATTTCTTTTCCTCGATGTACGGAGGGAGCTTTCCCAACCATTTGTATTTCGCGGCGGCCAGACTCGGACGAGATGAGCGGACAACCCGTTCGGGGAAAAGAATAACCCTGCGGCCTGGGGATGCGATTCGACCACGGGGACGGAGACTCCCCGGAGAAATCCCGTCACCGGGAAACTCTCTTACATATTCCCCTGTGTTGATATTCCGACCTTGCCCGATGAGTTGAACACGGCCGGGCTGACCTGGCGGTACTACTCGGCTACTTCGACCCAATACGGTTACATCTGGTCGGTGCTGGATGCCATCGGCCACATCCGCAATGGCAACCAGTGGGGCACCAATGTTGTGCCGGTGAACAATTTCGAAACCGACGTGCAAACCCAGCTGGCCGATGTGACCTGGATCACTCCGGTGGGCACATTCTCCGATCATCCCGATCCCAAGCTCAGCATTTGTGCCGGGGAGGGGTGGTCAGTGAAAATCATCAACGCCATCATGAACTCGCCGTTTTGGAATTCGACCGCGATTTTCCTGGTGTGGGATGATTTCGGGGGATTCTACGATCATGTTCCGCCCCCCTCGGTGGATTACTTCGGGCTCGGAATCCGGGTTCCTTTGCTGGTGATCTCCCCGTATGTAAAGGCGGGAACGGTGCAGCACGGACTGGCCGAGGTTAGCTCGCTGCTGAGTTTCTCGGAGAAGGTGTTCAACTTGCCTCCTCTCACCCAGCGCGACAAGAACGCCAACAACCTGATGGACATGTTTGACTTCAATCAACAGCCACTGCAGCCGCTGATCCTTACCCCACGAAAATGTCCCACCGTGGAGGCGTTGCCTAGTACGGTGCAGTCTGAGGACGACGACGGGGATTAGACTTTTTCTAAGATTGTTCTGCAACATGGATCGGCCCTCAGCCAAAGTCAAGACCGCGGAGGAGCATCGGCCCTGAGCTCAACCACTCGCTTTAGAAGGTGTAAATCAAGTCAAACTGCATAACGGTTCAGGTACGGCTCTTGCTGACCCGCTTTGGTGATGGTGGCAGGCTGCTGTAGTTGTTGAACAGAGCCGACGTTGTTCTCCAGGTACGTGTTCAGCGTCCGCCCACGCCACCAGGTAAAGCTGGCGAGCGGCGTTGGCACGAACCTTCCACAGTCCATAGATACGGTTCTGCAGAATGTTGGTGGGAGCCCGCTGATCGCTCTCCACGAACGAAGCGATGGCCGCATCCTGCTCTTCCCGGTACCACGCATAGCCGAATTGCACGTCGTTCCTGTTCTTGGTCTGGCCCAGGCTGAAGTCGAATCCGTATTCCTTGTTTTGCTCCCCAGTCTGCTAGATACCTTCCCTTGCTATCCGAGCGGGTGTGCCGCAGCATCCGGGTTGTCCAGCAACTCCAGCATCAGGTTGATGGGCAGGCGCGTGATCCCATCCTGAATCTGGTTGTTCACGATGAAATCCGACGTAGTTGTACTCCGAGTAGAAATGAGGAATGCCCTTGGATCCACGTAAGTGGCGTTGGTCAGGCCATTGGGAGCGAATACGCAAGGCGGAAACGCCGGAAAAGCGTTGAATCCCTTAGCGCACCCTTGCCCTTCACCGGGAATGGGAATTCCGGTAACCGGCGACGGGGTCGGCTGCCGGTAGGTTGGAAACCCGGTGCTGGTCGCGGCAGTGGCGAACGCGCTTTCTTGCAGGATGGCGTCTGGACGGTTCCACTTCAAGCTCAAGAGCGATGGCGTCGCGGTCCAGGGTCCAACTGCAACCTGGCGGATACCTGGCCACCCAGGGCGTAGGAATCCTGCGACGGGATCGCCGGCTTTTCCGTTGGCTTCGTTGTACAGAAACTCGATTCCCTGGGCAGTGAAATTCTTGACCGGGCCGGCGAAATTGAACGAGAACTTTCTCATTGAAGCCTTCGGGGTTCAAGATCGGGATCGAAGGTGACCGAAGTCCGTTGCCAGGTGTAGGCGAACTTTCCGCCGGTTAGCGAAAGCCAGTTGTGAGCCACCGGGTTATAGGTGATGAACCCACGATCCAGAGCAATGGTCTTGCGGTCAAAGACGTTGGTCAGGGTTTCGTTGGTCGAAGTGGGATCGCCGATGGAACCAGTCGCCAGCGCGAAGCCGCCGATGAAGTCTTCGTTCAGCTGGCCGTCGATCGCCGAAGCGGACGCGAATACGGGCGCGATTTCGGTCGGGAACACCAGGCTGGTCGTAGCTCTCGCCGCGCACCCGAACGTCACCGCTAAAGCGGAATCGTCCGACCAACGCCTCCAGGGCTCCCAGCTTTGTCGATCGTCGTCCTGTTCTCTTGTGCTGACCGCGGTCAGTTCGCGTCTTGCACCTCGTCAGCGTTTGTGGAAGCCTGGTCGGCCAACTCTTGCGCTTCGGTTGCCGATTGCTGCGCCTGCACCGCGGCGCTCTTGGCCTGATCCACGCTGCTCTGCGCCTTCTGTGCAATGACGTTGGCTTGTTGCGTTGTATCCAGTAATTGCTGCAGTCGTGACCTAAGCTGGTCGATTTGCTGGCGCTGCTGTTCCATTTGCCGCTGTTGCGACACCAGCGAATTGCGCAGCGCGTTCACTTCATCGGCAATCGCAGCAGCGGGTTTTTGTGCCACCTTCTTAGGATGGGTGGCGGGGGGTGAGTTGGTTTGTGCGGACGTAAAGCTGGCCGCAAAGATGACTGCACCTAACCACAGACACGCACGCATGGTCTTTCTTGCTCCTTTTGTCGTTCACGAGTCTCGAGCTCGCGCAATGGACTGTTTTCCAACGGTGTTTGCTGCCGAACCACTCCGAACCGAGAAGCCGTAGCTTCGCAAGAGTTCCTGAATGGGGGGAGTCTTCAAAAAGTCGATGAACTGCCGGGCTATGCCCTTCTTCTGTGACGATTTCAGAATTACCGCAGCCTGTTCGAGCGGGGGATATTCATCGGTGGGGATCTCCACATAGCGGCCCTTTTCCTTCATGGCCGGGGCCAGGGCCAGCGAAAGAGCGACTATACCGATGTCCGCGCTGCCAGACGCCACGAACGACGCGGCCTGGGAAATGTTCTCGCCAAGCACAAACTTGCTGGAGACCTTGTCGTAAATGTTTTCGTGCTTGATGGCTGCAAGGGCGGCCCGGCCATACGGCGCGTGCTCGGGATTGGCAAGGGCGATTTTTCGAATAGCGGGATCCAGCAAGACACGCAGGCCTTGTCCCAAGTCGAGTTTCGACTGATTGGGTACCCACAGCACAATTTTCCCCGTGGCGTACGAATACAGCGTTCCCGGTTCGATGAGTCCCGCGGCTTCGAGCTTTCTTGGGTAGTCGATGTCCGCCGAGAAGAAAACATCGAAAGGCGCTCCGTTTTGAATTTGCGTGAAAAAGTTGCCGGAGGAACCGAAAATCAACTTCACGCTCTTGCCGGTGTCTTTCTGGAAACGAGCGGCCACGTCTTGAAAAGCAAATTGAAGGTCGGCAGCTGCCGCTACCGTGATTTCCTGCGCCTTACCGAGCTGGCATGCAAATACAAAAGCAAAAACACAGACAGTCCATAGATTTCGCGGTTTCATGGAATGCTCCTGAGATAAGGTTTTACTGAGTCACGCCGACCAGCCGGCGGACGGAAAAGAAATGGCCTGGGGAAGGCTACGGTCAGGGTCGAGAAAGGGCAGGAGGCTGTGCATGAACAGGCCCGCCGTGAACCCTGGTCTATTCCTCTTCGAAGTATTTTTCTTATCCCGGATCGAAACTCACTGTCAAGAGCAAGTTGGCATGGGCGCAGGACAACGCAAGTCAACGGCGCGCTGGGCCGTTCGCCCCGTGCAAATCGCTGGTCTTGACCGACGCTGCCTGCCCTGCTGTGTTTTGCCAGGATCATATACAATCATCTCTATCTAGTAACTTGTATTACGAAACGAACATACCGGGTGGTAAAACAAGCACGGGGCCAATCCTCCGCGACTCGAAACTTGTGTTGCCCAGGAGAAGCCAACCGCCGTTGCGTTAGGTGGCCGGCGTCAACCCCCATTTGTACTGCAGCCGGTGTTCAATAGTCTTGAAAACCACGCCGTCCACGATATATCCGATTGCGATGATCAAAATCATGACCGCAATCACCTGGCTCATGTCATTCAAGTCGCGTCCCATCATCAGCAACTGGCCCAGGCCCAGGCTGACGAAAATCATTTCGCCGGAGATCAGCGAGCGCCACGCGAAAGCCCATCCCTGCTTGAGCCCGGAAACGATGTAAGGCAAGCTGGCCGGGAGCAGCACGTACCAGAACAGCCGGAATCCGCGAGCGCCCAGATTGCGCCCGGCCATGCCGTAGATCTTCGGCATCTGCTGGCGCCCGGTTTCCATGGCGATGGTGACTGAGAGCAGCGAACCCATGACTACAACGAAACAGAATCGCTTTTTCCGTCAAGCCGAACCACAGCACCGCCAGCGGCAACCAGCAGATGCTGGGCAAGCTTTGCAAGCTGACCAGCAGACCGCCCATGGTTTCTTCGAGAAACTTGTTGCTGGCTACGCCCAGGCCCAGCATCATCCCCAAGTACGACCGACAGGCTGTACCCCAGCACCATGCGCTTCATGCTGACCGCGATCGCAATCCAGAAGCTGTGGTCGGCAAAGCCGGCCCACAATCGACTCCGACACGCTCTGCGGAGTGGGAAACACGTACGGCGGCCATACCTTCAGTTTGGCCAGCAGCAGCCAAATGCCGATGAGGACGCCGTAGAAGATGGCGTGTTTAGCGAAGCGCTTCATGGCCGTACTTTCTGCCCGTACTCCGCCTCCAAAGACTTATTGATCTCCTCGCGCAAATCGTTGAGGATTTCGCGCGCACTTTTTGCCACGGTCACATCTTCAAGATGGCGCGGGACGGGGCAGGTCCACGGAATATTCCTGCTTTACGCGTCCGGGACGGAAGGTCAAGAGGGCGACGCGATCTCCCAGCCGCACAGCCTCGCGTACGTTGTGAGTGACGAAAATAATGGTGCGCCCAGTCTCCGCCCAGATGCGCTCCAGTTCGTCGTGCAGCAGGTCGCGGGTTTGGGCGTCCAGCGCGGCAAAGGGCTCGTCCATCAACAGAACGTCGGGCTCCGAAGCCAAGGCCCGGGCCAGCGCCACCCGCTGCCGCATTCCCCCGGATAGTTGATGGGTGTAGCTGTGTTTGAACTGCGCGAGGTGCACCAGACGCAGATAATGTCTCACCTTCTCCTGCCGCTCGGCTTTGGCTACGCCTTTCATCTTCATGCCGAACTCGACGTTTTCCCCGACCGTCAGCCAGGGGAACAGACCGAGTTCCTGGAAGATGAGAATGCGATCTGTACCGGGACCCTCGACGCTTTTGTCATCCACCAGCACCTTGCCCGAAGTTGCCGGATGCAGTCCGGCGATCAGGTGCAACAGAGTGGATTTTCCGCAACCGGATGGGCCAACGATGCAAAGGAACTCGCCGGGCTTCACTTTCAAATTGATGTTGTCCAGGGCCAGCAAGCGCGAACCGTCGTTCGTTTTGTAGCTGAGCGAGATCCCTTTCAGTGAGACCTTGGGAATTTCATTGGCATCGGCATGAAGACGCGGAAGAACGACTGGGCCCGCTCCCGGTTTCCAGCGGCTGACGCTGCCACGAATTGGGCTGCGATGGTCGCTTGCAAACGAAGGTTGAAGGGCTGAATTCGGGGTCATTGGATTGCCTTCTTTCCTTTTTCCGCCAGAACCTGGTTCAGAATTGAGAGGTCGTAGAGTCCGGACAAGTCCGGCATTTGCCTTCCCAAAAACCCCGCCTCGAATGCAGCGTGCGCCGAAGTCAGCAGCGAGTTGGGGAGGGGATCGTAGGTCACTAGCAGTCTTCCGAAAGCCTCTTCCAGCACGGCGGGGGGAAGCGCCTTGCCAGTTTCCTTCTGAATTTGCTGGTTCAGAATCTTCTTGGCTTCGGGCAGGTGACCGTTAATCCAGTCGGTAAGCTCGACGTGAGCCGCGATCCAGCTTTTCACCAGGTCCGGATGCTCGCGCAAGAATTTCGTGCTGACAATCAGGTTCGTGATCACAAACTGCCCTCGCGGCCACAGATCGCGTTCATCCAGGAACAAGCGGGCGTTGCCCTCGCGGATCAATCGCGTGGCCCAAGGCTCCGGGGCCCAGGATGCATCGAGTTGCTTCTGGAGGAACAAAGTAAGCTGATCAGGATTGGCCAGTGGAATCACTTGCACGTCGCCACCTTTATCGGTGGACTTCATGCCATGGGCTTTGAGCCAGGCGCGCAGGGCCACATCCTGCGTATTGCCCAACTGCGGTGACGCCACTCTCTTGCCGTGAAAGTCTTCCGGCTTCTGGATTCCCGAATCGTTTCGCACGACCAGGGCAACGCCGCCGCTGGCCGCGCCGGCAACCACGCGAAGAGCTTCCCCGTTCGAGCGTACATAACCGGTGATGGTGGGATTTGGTCCGACGTAGGTCATATCAATAGCGCCGGCAGAACAGCGCTTCAATCGCAGATGGGCCGGCATTGAAGCTTGTCCACTGAATCCGGGCGTTGGGACCGACGGCTTTGTCGAACCACCCATTGGCCTTGCCTACCATGGCTTGCGCGTGAGTGATGTTGGGGAATGCGCCCGACGCGGATCAAATGTCTGGCCAAACCCCTGTGCGTAGAGAAAGAGGATCACCAGGTTCGCGAGAATGATAGTTCTCTTAATCATCTTTGCCCGCGGTTCGGCATTGCCGTGGACCACCATCGGCAAAACGCTCGAGTCCCCGCCCTTCTTCTTGCGCCGCTTTCTTGGACTTCGCGGGTCCGCACCTTTGCCATTCAAAATGTCGGCCAGGGTGGTGTTTTCCAGAATCTTGGCGGCGGCATCGCGCACGTCGAGGAATACCTGGTACAGCGCGCGGTGCTCGGCGTCGCGATCGATCAGGCTGCGCAATTGTTCCGCGTCGCCAAAGGGAGCCAGCGGGCCGTCAATCAGACGGATGATTTCGCTGAGGTGGATCTCGGATGGCGGCACGGCGCAACTGATAGCCGCCCTTGGCGCCGCGCACGCTTTCCACCATGCGGGCGTTCTTCAGTTCGAGCAGGATCAGTTCCAGGAACTTTTCCGGAAGCGCCTCTTCGTAGGCGATGTCGCGGATGCGGATGGCGCCCTGGTTGTAGTGGCGGGCCAGCATCATCATGGCCTGCAAAGCGTAGAGACCTTTTTGCGAGATTTTCATGGCTGTCAGTATGCCATAAACCCTATGGTTATAATAGAATTTATTGACATGACCGACATTAGCAATCGCGGTGCCAGCTTGGGGAATGTCGCGACAGCAGAATAAGCCTCGTAAAACCAACTATTTACGAGAGTTTGTCCGACAAAGACCTTCAGGTCAATACTGCATCTTATTGCACATCAGAAGCAGAGTTGTTGCCCAGGAAGGGATCGATTCCAGCAGTCTGAACCTATACGTTAGCGGGCGCGGCCCATGAACAGGGTTAAGTCATCTTCCTGCCCGCCGACGGTGAATTGCTGCACAGCCCGCTCCACATTCCGCAACATAGCGGAGGCACTCAGGTCCCGGCACTGGCGCAGGATCTCCAGAAGGCGAGATTCGCCGAATTGTTCGCCAGTCTGTCCGTTAGCTTCGGTAATCCCGTCGGTATAGATACACAAGACGTCCCCTGCCTCCAGTTGAGTTTCCGCGACCGAGCACTCCCAATCACGAAACATCCCAAGCACGGTGGCGGTCGCGCCCAGCCTTTCTTCCGCGCCTCCTCGGCGCAGCAGAAGGGGCGGGTTATGCCCACAATTGACATAGCGCAGCTTCCGCGTGCTGTCGCTGTAGCTGCTAAAAAAAAGGGTCGCGTATCGGTGCCTCTCGGTATGCTTGTAAAAGTGACGATTTACCGCCGCCAGCCACCCGGGAAGGTCGGTTGCACCGATGCTCTGGTAGCTGCGGATGCTGCCCTGCAGGTTGGCCATGAGCAGGGCCGCGCGCTACGCCCTTGCCGGCAACGTCTGCCATCACGAATCCAACCTCGCCGGGACCCAGATCGAGGAAATCATAATAGTCGCCGCCCACGATGCGGGCCTGCACGCAGTCTCCGCAGTAGTCAAGAGTCTGGAGCGGAGGCCTCTCCTGCGGGAAGAGCCTGCCCTGGACGGTGCGGGCAACTGCCATTTCCTGCAGTATCGGATCCTGATCGGTTGGCCGGGAAAGATCTAATTGCCAGATGTTTCCGTCCGGCGCCAAACACTGAACCCCCGCCTGATCCCCGGTCGCCGTGCCTGGCCAGCCCACCCAGACTACCCGGAAGGGTGCCTTTCGAGCTCCACAATGGAGCTCGATAATTTCGCCCGATTTTAGCTGTTCCTTGAGTCCGGCCAGACGGGCCCCCGAGTTTGAAATATCCATGGTATGGACGAGCTGGGACTTCTCCTCGGCGACAGATCGGCATAGCTGTACCGGGAGTTGGATCCTGACTCGCTCTTCTCTCCGCTTATTGTGCTCCGCCAAAGCAGTCGTGATTGCCTTCACTAATTCGGGTTTTTGGCAGGGCTTGGTAAGAAAACCGAAGATGTGGCCTTGGTTGATGGCGTCGATGGCGATGCTGAACTCGGCGTGTCCGGTGAGTACAAGCCTTATGGTGTTGGGAGAGGCTTGGCGCACACTGGCCAGAAATTGGATTCCGTCCATCTGGGGCATGGCAATGTCAGAGATGACGACGCCAAAGGGCCCGCGATCGCGGATCGTGGCCAAGCCTGCTTCACCGCTAACGGCAGTTTCCACGGCGAACTTCCCGCGAAGCATTCGCTCATAGCCGGCAAGCACAGCTGGTTCATCGTCCACAAATAGAAGTTTGTCACTCACAATTCGGTCCCCCCGGATTCATGGCCGGAATGATAATTCTGCTAAGGGATCTAAGCTTGCACTCTTAGCGGAGTCGAATGCTAGGACTCGAAGCGAGGCGGGATTACTTACGCCCAGACCGGTCTCATTTCGGGAGAGACTCAAAACCTGGACCGATTTGGCCATGGCCGCAAATGAGCGAAAACAATGCCTCGAAAACCAGGAGGGAGGGATCAGCCCAATCGCATGATCTGCACCGTGATGTTATCCGGTCCGCCGCGCTCCTTGGCCATTTCGATCAGAGTCCGGCAAGCCGCGGATGGGTCAGCGGCCGCGACCGCATCCCGCAGCTCGCTCTCACTGAGCATGCCCCACAGCCCATCCGTGCAAAGCAGGATTACGTCGCCCCTTTCGACGGAGACGGGATGTTCAGGAACGTCGGGTGTAACTTCCGGACCCGCACCCAGAGCCGCCGTGAGAATGTGCCGTTGAGGATGCGCTTCGGCTTCCTGCAAGCTCAGAATTCCGTTTTCCACCAGCCGGCCCACGTAGGAGTGGTCGTGGGTGAGACGCGAGATGTTGCTCGCCGCGCACCAGGTACAAGCGGCTGTCGCCGATGTGAGCGTAGTAGAGCTGGTCGCGTAGAAGAGCGATGGCCGTAGCGGTGGTACCCATGCCGTGCAGGGCAGGGTGCTGGCTGGCATGCTCTTGAATGCGTTCGTGCGCCGCCTTGAAACCAGCCAGCAGCAGTTCCTGCGGAGCACCATCGGACGCGTGGGAATAGACATCCTCGACGGCTTCGGCTGCGATACGACTAGCTTCCTGGCCGCCCTCGTGGCCGCCCATGCCGTCGGCCACCATGGCGAGGCGGCCTTTGTGCTCGAACTGCTCGTCGCTCTCCGGCTCCCAGTATAAGTAGCGATCTTCGTTGTTCTCCCGCTGGCAGCCCACGTCGCTGAGGCTAGCGAGTTCGATTCCCGGCCTTATCTGCATAAAGCCTCGGATTATACCGGACCGGGACAGGGTTGTTCTCGGAGTCTGCGATGTCGGCGCACGCGTGTTCCGCCCCGTGAGGGATTTCGTCCGCTTTGCAGCCGGAGACTTCTCTCCCCGGCTTTCTGCCAGCGCAGGCGCGCGCCCGGACCCTTCGACTTCGCTCTGTCGAAGCCCCCACAGAAAGTGTCACCTTGAGCGGAGCCGATGGCTTTCGTTGACGAAAGCCATCGCGCAGTCGAAAGGCCCCTGCCGGGCGTGGGCTGCCTGGCTGTCGCAGGGAATTCTGGCCGGATTCTCCGAGGTCATGGTTCGAATGCCTTGCCGATTTGTTTGGTTCGAGCAGCGGCGTAGGGATCCTTCGACTTCGCGCCGCGATTCGCCAAGCGAATCGCGCTGCGGCGCTCAGGACGACATTTCGGGGCAATGAGCTTCATTTCCTTCGGTGGGCCGCAGGCCATAGATACTCCGGGCGAGGCTCGAGGGCATCCGGGCGCACGTGGGCTACAATGCCGTCTCTCCGGCCACTCGGGACTGGGTACTGGGTACTCGGTGCTCAAGCACCGGGCGACTGGAGAAAATGAGTTAGGGCGTGATCTCGTACACGAGGCCATTGGCGCCGCTGGCGTTATCGCTAGTGGCACCGTAGATGTTCCCGGCAGCGTCGAAGACCAAGGTACCATTGGGACTGGCTCCACCCTTGCCGGCCCAGAAGCGATGGAGCATCCGGTCTGTCCACTTGCCGCCGTTGGGAATCAACTCGAACGCAGTGCCACAACCAGAGCCGTAGTAATGGCATGGTCCACCGCCTCCAATGGTTGCTGTTCCATAGAGGTTTCCGGACGTGTCAAAGGCCACGCCGTCGTTAGGAGCGCCGCCATCTTTATGGCCTGTAAAATCATGGATTATTTGCTGCTTCCACTTGCCGTCCGACCCGAGAGTCAGTTTGAAGACGTTGCCCTGCCCATGAGGACCGCCTCGGGCGCTCGTGCCATAGAGGCTGCCTGCAGTGTCGAAGATCAAGGTGCCTTCGGGCCAGGATCCGTTCCTGCTATTGAAGTGAAGAATCACTTTCTCGGTCCAGCCACCGTTGGAATTGGGTGTTAGCTCGAACACGGTTCCACAATATTGGCAGCGGCCCTGCCAATGCGTTACGCCAAAGAGGTTTCCTGCGGTGTCAAAGACCAAGCTACCGTGATCGGGATACCCTCCGGCTTTGCCGCCTGCGAATCTGTGGAGAACGCCTTCGGTCCACGTTCCGTCGGAATTGGGCGTCAGTTCAAACACGACTCCGCAACCGTTTCCGCCGCTGTCATCGCATCCGGTTCCCCCGCCGCCGTGCGAGGTCAAGCCATACAAGTTGCCTGCTGCGTCCACGATGACACCGGTCCTCGGTTGTTCCCATCACTGCCCCCTGTAAAGCTGTATAGTGTGGTTTCGGTCCAGCTTCCGTCGGAATTCGGTGCCAACTGAAAGACGGTGCCAATTCCATAGGCACCGCCATACCACGTGGTGCTGTACAGATTTCCGGCGCTGTCGAACACCACTCCGGACCAGGGATACGTACCGTCGCTACCGCTGCCAAAACTGTGAAGCACAGTGTCTGTCCACGTGCCATCACCGTTGGGTGCCACCTTGAAGACGGTGCCCAACCCGTAATCGCCGCCGCTATACGTAGTGCCATACAGGCTGCCGCTACTATCGAAAATAACACCTGCCTGTGGGCCTATTCCATCTGTACCGCCGGTGAACCGATACAGCACCTTGTACTTTGCTGCCGCCGAGGCGCCGGGCGCCAGCATGAGAACCACGACTAACGCCACTGCAGCGACCGCCAACATCCTGCTTACGGCGGTCCAGAATCCATTCTTTTTCATGGCATCTCCCCTCCTTGGGGAGTTCTTGATAAAGATCATGTTGCGAAACGAATGCCTCTGCGGGTAGAGAAGATCGAGCGTCCGCGTTGCTCATCTTGTCCTCCCGCCGCTTACCTTTTAGGAAACTTTCCGGTCTGGGTTTTGCCCGCACCCTGGGTTGGACATCGTTTTGCGGGGCGAGAACTCGATCGGGAAGGGTTAAGTTTGTCCCGAATTGATTGAGTTCGTCAGCTCGAACCCGGGAGGGTCCAAAACTCAGACCACGCCAAACTCTGGGTCCGAGACTGCAATGGAAAAATTGCGATTTTCGCCTTCAGGTTATGCGGCATGGTACAGCCGCGCAAGCACATACGTCACCCGGCTGTGTGACAAGAGGACGGTTGAGCAATTCCCAATAAAAAGCGATCTACCCCCTTTACAGCGGGTGTACAATGACAGCCAATATCATGCGGTGTCTCGGACACCCTGTGGGGCGCTGTCGTTCTGGAACGAACTGCACCGTATGATGCGCCTCGGGGAGGCAATCATGAAGTCTCGCGGCCTGCTCCTTCCCCTCATTCTCCTGCTTGTGCCTCGCGCGCTCGCCCAGTTTGGAGCCGACATGCAAACTACAGGCAACGTGAACGTGCGGGTAACGTTCAACGACGGACGTGCCTGCAACCTCCAGCTCCACGTGCAGTTGATGGAAAGTTCCAGCACCACGCCGGTGACCGAGGGTTTTACAAACAGCTCGGGAATGCTCGAATTCCCCAATATCAGGATCGGCAACTACCACCTGATCGTTTCCGGGGAAGGAATCGAGGAAACCGACAGCGGAGTTTTTGAAGTTGATCCCCGCAAAGTCAGCCAGTATCAGTATGTAATGGTGAAGCGCGCCGGGGAAGCGAACTCAACAGAGTCCAAACAGCACACCGACCCCACCGTGGCGGCCGTGGATCTGAGTATTCCGGCCAGTGCCCGTAATGAGTTCGATAAGGCCAACGAACTCATGAATAAAGAGAATTGGAAAAAGGCGATCGAGCGGCTCACCAAGGCGCTGGAAATCTATCCGAAATTCGCCGCCGCTTATAACAATCTGGGAGTGATCTACAGCCGCCTGAAGGACCGGGTGTCAGAGCGTGAGGCGCTGCAGAAGGCGATCAGCATTAACGATCACTTTGCCCCGGCCTACGTGAATCTCGCCCGTATGGATATCGTAGATCATAACTTCCCCGAAGCGGAGACCATGCTGAACAAGGCGACAGCCTCGGACCCCAACAACGCGCAGACGCTGGTCCTGCTGGCGAATGTGCAATTGCTCGACAAACACTACGATGATGCCATTGCCAATTGCCGCAAGGTGCACTCCACACCGCAAGATCCTCATGCCCTGGTGCACTACATCGCGGCGCGGGCCTTGGAACATGAAAACCGCTCCACGGAAGCGCTGACTGAGTTGCAGAATTTTCTCCAGGAAGAACCGGCTGGGCCACGCGCGGAGGCCGTGCGCAAGGAACTCGCCGATTTGCAAAATCAGACCCGTTAGCGCAGCTGCGCCTTGGCTGGCCGGATGCGGGCCAGGGTTCATCGAATCCGGCGCTAGAACATCCCTCCTGTTTTCACCGTCAGAATGCTTAAGGCCATCTCCAGTTTGGTGATGGCCTCCTGGAGTTCAGGGTGTTCTCCGATTCGCTTACGAAGTGACATTAAGAGTTCGTGGGCGCCGGAAACGTGTTCCACCGCCGGCGGGTGTTCCGGGGTCGGCAGGGACTCGGGTGCGCTTTCTGGTTGCATAAACCTTCCTCTGCAGCCGCTTTCGATGAGATGAGTTCGACCGCGCCGTTCAGCAAGATTATAGTATCCCTGCCTGCTGAGTGGATGGATTGCCTCGAAACTGCCGAGCGGTCCCGGAAGTCAGACAGGCTCCATGACCAGGATATGAATCCGCAAACCGCCGAACAACTGCTGGGCATACTCTCTCAGGGACGGCCCCAAGAAGCTGTTGCTTTGCTGCGACCGCTGGGCCCTGCGGCCACGGCCGACCTCCTTATGAGCCTGCCCTTTGAACAACAGCAGATCCTGTTCCGTGAAGCGCCGGTGGATTTCGCAGCCACGCTAGTCGCCCATTTTCCCTATTATCACTCGTACGTTCTGCTGCACTCCCGCCCGGTCCAGGAGATCCGCGCCATTCTCGATAAGGTGGACCCGGCTGACCGCGTCCGATTCCTCGACGAACTGCCCGAGGAGGTCTGGCAACATCTGATGGACGAACTGGCGGGCGGCGAAGTTGGGGAGGTCTCACCCAAAGCACCTGTCCCGGCGAGGGTTGCTGTCGCCGCACCGATGACATACCCCACGCCGGCAGCGGAACCAATCCTGGAAATCAGAGGAGTGGAGAAGAGTTTTCAGCAGCCTGACGGCAGAAAAGTCCAGGTCATAGCACCCACGGACTTATTGGTCGAAGCTGACACAATCATTGCCCTTCTGGGAGCTTCCGGCTCGGGCAAATCCACGCTGCTGCGAATCCTGGCCGGACTCACCGCTCCAACCGCGGGCGAAGTTTTTTGGCAGGGAAAACCGCTCGTCCAGAACCGTCAGAACGTGGCGATTGTTTTCCAGAGCTTCGCTTTGTTCCCCTGGCTCACGGTTCTGGACAACGTGGAGGCCCCCCTGCTTGCCCGTGGCGTGGCTCACCCTGAGCGCCATCAGCGGGCCTTGAAGGCTCTCGATTCGGTGGGCTTGAAAGGCTTTGAAACTGCCTATCCCAAAGAACTTTCGGGCGGCATGAAACAGCGGGTGGGATTCGCGCGCGCCCTGGCGGTTGAGCCTGAAGTCCTTTTCATGGACGAGCCGTTTTCCGCGCTGGATGTTCTTACCGCGGAGAATCTGCGGGGTGAGCTGCTGGAATTGTGGCTGGGAAAGAAGATTCCCACCCGCAGCATTTTTCTGGTTACACACAACATTGAGGAGGCGGTGCTATTGGCGGACCGGATTATCGTCCTGGGCCGCAACCCGGCAAAGATTCGAGCCGATTTTCGGGTTGCGCTTGGTCATCCGAGAGAGCGAAACGCGGCGGAGTTCCTGCTTTACGTGGACTACATTTACAAAGTGATGACGCAGCCTGAGTTGCAGCTTGCCCCGCCCACGGCCGCGGGGCGTCCGCAGAAATCACCCTATCCGATGTTGCCGCATGCGCGTCCGGGCAGCATTGCGGGACTGCTCGAATTGTTGAACGACCGTGGAGGCGCCGATGACCTCTACCGTGTAGCCGAAGAACTGCAGATGGAGGTTGATGATTTGTTGCCGATTGTAGAAGCGGCCACGTTGCTTGGTTTCGCCAGATCGCATCGCGGAGACGTGGAACTTACCGCTGCGGGAAGAGCCTTTGCGGAAGCGGATATCGCCGGCCGCAAGATGCTGTTTCGCGAGGCGGCGCTTTCCCATGTTACCCTGCTGCAGCAGATTCAGCACACGCTGGAGAGCAAGTCCGATGGCGCCATGCCACTTGAGTTCTTCCGCGACATTCTCGAAAAATATTTCCCGGCAAACGATATCCAGGCGCAAATCGAAACTGCGCTGAATTGGGGACGCTATGGAGAAATCTTCGACTACGACTCCGAAGGCGACCGGCTGCGGCGGCGTTCTCCGGCCCCGTTAGCCACCAACCCCGGTCTGGAACACTGATCGTGAGAAAAGCTGAGGGCAGAAACAAGCCCCGCTCTCGGGAGAGAGCGGGGCTCAACACTAATAGCGCATAATTCGTCAGCTTACTTTTTCGGAGTTGCTTCAAAGCCAACAGGCGTGCCGGATGAATAGCGGCCCACGATGACGAGCTTATCGTTTAGACCGTCAGCTCGCGTGTACCCGCCTGGGTCATCGATGGAGGTGAACTTACCGCCCTGGTACAGGAAACCGTGCGTCACGTTGGCACTATCGTAGTAGGTTCCATCGAGGTCACCTTTGCTGTCTAGGGCGTGAGCGACCTGTCCAAGTGAACCTGCATTGGGCTCCGTGATCTTCTTGAACTTCTTGCCGGTCAAAATGAAAGCATCATAACCACCGGCCGTGTTGACCGCGTACACGGAAATCTGACCCTTGTTATTGATGGACCAAGCAGCGCTCGTGGTGTCGGGGCTCGGCGCATCTATTTGCGTGTATTTCTTGGCGTGTAACAGGAAGCCATGCTGGGCGCCATTGGTATCGAAGAATAGGCCGACCACGTCTCCCTTGTCGTTGATTCCGTTACCTTCGGTCCCCAATGCCTTGGGGTAGCTGAATTCCGTGAGTTTTCCTTTGGTATACATCAAACCGACCGCTTCCGCGGTTGAGGTCAATGTGCACCAGCCGACGGCGTTTCCAGCAGAATTGATGCCATAAAACGAGATACCAGTGGACCCTGAAGCGGTTCCGCAGTTTTTGTCGTCGATCTTCTTGGGCGTGGCGCCCTTGAGGATCATTGCGTGCTGGGCGCCAGCGGTGTCAACAAAGTCGCCGGCAATTAGGCCGGCGTTGTTGATCGCATACGAATCCACCTCGACCGCCCCATTGGCTTTAACATCCTTAAAGTTGTACGTCAACATGGGTGCGATCGCCGTGCCCAACAAGGCGTAGCCTAGAACCAGCGCGAGCACGCCAAGCGTGTATTTGTTCGTTTTCATTGGTTTTCTCCTCCTAGAGAAAATTGGTCTTGTCTCTTCCGGTCGCAAGCTGCGAACCGGTGACGCTAGAATGATCGCCTCTGAACTACGGAACCGCTTTAAAACCAGTGCCGCCGTACGTGCCCGACCCGTAACGTCCTACGATTTCAAGCTTGTCATTGAGGCCGTCGGCACGAGTGGTGCCGCCCGGATCCACGATATCGTAGTACTTGCCGCCGTGAAGCAGCCAGCCTTTTTCGGTACCGGTCGAGTCGATGTAGGTGCCGTCGATGTCACCCTTATTGTTTGGGGTGTGGACGTAGGTGTCCTCTGAGTTCGGGACGTCGATGTTCTTGTATTTCTTCCCGGTTAGGAGGAAAGCATCGAGAAAACCGCCTGAGTTAACGGCGTACACGGTGATCTGTCCCTTGTTGTTAATTCCCCAGGCTTCCGTGCTGGTATCGCCCGGTACATCCAGTGTGGTGTACTTCTTGGCGTGCAAGAGGAAGCCATGCTGAGAACCAGCCGAGTCAAAGAACAACCCTACGATATCTCCTTTATCGTTGATTCCGGTGGCTTCGGTCTCGATCGACTTCGGGACGCTGAATTCTGTAAGTTTTCCTTTGGCATAGACGAGGCCGACGGGATATCCACTGCTGGTCAAGGTGCACCAGCCAACTGCCGCGCCGGCGGAATTGATGCCGTACATTGCGATGGCCGCAGCTCCCGGGCTCGACGTGCAATTCTTGTTGTCGATAGTCGTGAGCTTTGCGCCCTTCAGGATCATACCGTGCTGAACGCTGCTACTGTCAACGTAATCGCCGGCGATTGCGCCGGAATTGTTGACCCCATAAGTGTCCGTCTCAATTGCCGTCTTGGAAGCGTGGACGTCTGAATACTTGAAGGTTAACATTGGCGCCGCCGCCAGACCGACGGCGACGAACGCTAGAACCAGCAATACACCAAGAATGGATCTCTTCATTGGTTTTCTCCTCCCAGAGAAAGTTGTTGTTCCCTCTTCCTGTCGCAAGCTGCGAAGCCGGTGACAGGAGGTTCAGTGCGAAGGGTGCTCTTGCTCCAGCGAATCGCGATCTAACCTCACCGGTGCGCCCATTTAAGAAAGCTGCGAAGAAAGCGAAAGCCAAAAACAATAGAATTAGACGAAGGCGCCTTCAAAGGCCAACTCCATCCGCGTTGATGATTAAGGCCCTCTCCAGCTACGACAGCCGCGCCGAAACCCGCGTGGCAAGCCGCGGTTGGCAATTATCGTCCGGCTTGGACCCGTGGTCAAGATGAAATGTTTTGCAGCTTCAGGGAGAGTCGGTTTGTACGCCGTTTGACCGAGGCACACCCCGCGGAGAAGGAGGGTGTACGGCGGGGAGCCAACCCCGGCGCAGGACGCCGGTAATGTCCAGCCCCACCTGCAAGTGGCTGCAGCCAGTCACTTAGGCGGTCACTTCTATCTGGATGTATGGTTCAAGCATCGCGTTCGCTATCTGGCAGATCCGGATTGGTAGAGTTTCGAGCGGGAACGGCATTGACCCGGGTCAGTTGGAATGGCGGATAAAAAACTCCCACTTATCTACGCTTGCCGGCACTGCCACATCGAAAAACCCTACCATCATTTCGTTGTAGGTCTGGTCGCCCCAGGTCACGGCGCTGCTGGGATCGGGATTGTGATGGTTGTGACGCGAGTTGTCATACCAAGCCACGGCCTGGAGATCGGTTCCCGCCTTCAGCAAACGCGGCTCGGCCAGGCGGTAGCTCAACTGCCAGTAGAAATCGTAGTTCACGCGCAGCAAGGTTTCGATGCTTTTATCGGGATGAACAATGTTGTACTCGAACCGTTTTCCCCGCAAGTGCATGTGGGGGAAAAAGCCGAGCAGGGTTGCGTCGTTGGGCAGCGTGCCGTGCACTTCCACCCGGTAATTCTCGGCGCCGGCGGAATCGGAATGGTGTCGTGATCGTTGGCCAACTGAAGAGTAAGCACACGCTGCTTCGGCGGCAGCTTGGCGAACACCATCCCAATGCTGGTCTGATCGGCGCCAGCGTGGCCGTTGGTCGTGTAGTGCATCTGGAACACCAGGTCGGAGCGTGCCGGAATAAACTTCGCCATGCCATCGGGCCAGTGGTCCGGCGAACTACCCGGGGCATAGACCAGGAGCAGGTCGCTGGTGGTGGCGTGCGCATCGTGACGAAGCTTGTCATCTCCCAGACTCGCCGCAGTAAAGGGCACTCCGACGGGCGCACCCTGCAACCATTTCGAATCTGGCGGGCGAACGTAGACGACGGCGTGATGCACGTGGCCCTTGCTGGAAGGATGCACTTCCAACATCTGCACCCATTTGTCTTCGCCAAAACCTGTGGGCACGATCTCGTAGGTGTAGGGCACATCACCCTGGGCTGCAATTGTGACCGGTTGCGGCATCTGCACGACTGCGTCGGGCCGCGAGATGTTCCAGCCCTCGACCCATTGCGGGGGTGAGGGCGCATCCTTTGGGTCGCCAGCGGGCGCTTTGGCCTCGGCCCAAGACGACAGAGTTGAAATCTGCTGCGGGGTAAGCGAGGGATCGTCAGCGAAGCGGCCGCAGCACGGGTCCACGAACCAGGGAGGCATCTTCCTGGCGCGCACAGCCTCGCGAATGGCGCCTGCCCAAAGATGCGCTTGTCGGTATGTCACGAAGGGCATGGGCGCGATTTCGCCGGGCCGATGACAACTCTGACAGTGCTCCTGCAAGATGGGTAGAACGTCCCTGTAGAAGGTGGGGGCGGTGGCCGCTCGGTTGTGGGCAGTTGGCGGACTCGCCGCCAAAAGCAGGGCAGCCGAACATGCCAGCAACGTCAAAACAACCGCGCCATGGAGGAAGCGCGCCACCAGAGACTTTCCTTCCCTATTCATAAGTCGTAGTGCCGGATCGGTCGAGTAAAGGACCCGGCGCGAGGCGACTTCTACTTCCTCCCGTGCCTGGAATGAATTCTGATCCCAAGAAACGAGATGGGTAGAGCGCCCAGCATCCCCAGGCCGATTCCTGGAAAAGGGCCCCAGCCCAGGTCTACCGTGCGCAGAAGAACCACGATCGCCCAGGCCAATGCCAGCGCTTGAAATCCAAAGAACATGAGTTGCCGTTTCACGAAATCGGCTTTCAATAACTGCGTCGCGGCGGATCGCCGCTTCTAATCAGTTTAGCGAAAAAAGGGGACACATTCGTCGCATTCACGCCGTGGAGTGAGTAATCGGGTTCCGGAGCATCGGGGGCTGCGAACGCGGCAAGACTGTGCCCGCGTTTCTCGAAACTGGGAGTCAGTGAAGGATCGAACCGCAGGAAAGGTTGTCTAATTCCGAGCCCGCAACAATCAGGGAGCTAAACATCCGAGGGAACCGCCCACACTAGTCGGCATCGTAAACGGCGTTACCGTATCCTTTGCGGCGAATGTCTTCCTGCATTTGCTCGAGCCGCGCCTTTTCCCCCGCGAGTTGGCGCTGCGATGCATCGTAAGCCGCTTGCAGACCTCTCCCTATAGCACACCAGTCTTTGGAGTAAGGGTCGTTGTAGCCGGAAGTCCAACAGATCGCAGGATTGGCGTCCTGGTGATGCTCCACGCTCCACGCATTCAACTGTCCGGACAGATTTTGACTTTGGTTCTGAATATCGATGATCTTGCCCTTCTGCGCCAGGATCTGCCTCTTGAAAATGTTCCCTTGCACCTCGAACGCCTTTTCTTTTTCCACGACAACCTCGTCAGCGTTTTTGGCGGGGCGAGCGCGGGTTTGAGGCGGAGCAGTCTTGGCGGGCGGAGTCGCTGCAGCACCGGAGTTCCCGGTCGCAGCATCCGCGGCTGTGCGGTCAATCAAGTCTTTGTTTCTGTAAACCTTATCCGGAGGCGCGGAGTCGTGTGCTTCTTTCGAAGCGCGGGCGGCATCGGCGACTGAATTGGGTTTCGTTGGGACTGCCTTGGCTGGTTGATGGGTTGTTGATTGCTGGCTCGATGGTTGTGGCGCGGTTGGTTGCTGGGCAGTCGTTGGCTGGCCGGCTTGGCTGAATGCCAAAGCACTCAATAGCAAAGGTCCGACCGTCGCAAGGGCGTGTTTCATACCTGAATGGCTGGCACAAGCATAGCGTCAGACAACTCGGCAGGCGCACGGGAAAGGAAACACGGCGGTTCCTGTCCCTTTGAGGAAGCTGGAAAGCGCTGCTCAGCCAGCACGTTAGAGCCAACTGGTCAAACAGCGGAAAAACACTTCAGTAACCGGTCTTCTTGTCACCACCGCTAACAGCGGCCCGAATGCGGAGTTAATCTTCACCTCGGCGCCCTCCTCGTACTCAGCGATGTTCATTTGCTCTTCAACGGAACGCGAAGGTCGTGCCCGGTCATCTCCTTCGGTTCATCGATTCCCAGCATCCCCAGAATCGTCGGCGAAATGTCGCGCAGCGAGCCATCGGCTTTCAAAGCAAATTGTTGGCTGTTCTCGGTGATCACGATGAAGGGCACGGGATTTGTGGTGTGCGCGGTGTGCGGGCCGCCGGTGGCGGGATCGATCATCATCTCGGCGTTGCCGTGGTCGGCGGTGATCAGCATGGCGCCGCCCTTGGCACGGACAACTGGCTCAATGCGGCCCAGACAGGCATCGACAGTTTCGACGGCTTTGATGGTGGGCTCGATTTTGCCGGAGTGGCCGACCATATCGGCATTGGCGAAGTTCACGATGATCACATCGAACGTCCCGTCGTCTGACGGCCTTGACCACTGCATCAGCGATCCCGGCGGCGGACATCTCCGGCTTCAGATCGTAAGTTGCAACTTTGGGAGAAGGGACGAGTATTCGGTCTTCACCGGGAAATGGCTGTTCCACGCCGCCGTTAAAGAAATAGGTGACGTGGGCGTACTTCTCCGTCTCCGCAACGCGCAGGTTGCGCAGGTTCATCTGCGCCATCACGTTGGCCAGGATGTTATTCAGCGATTCCGGTGGAATGACGACCGGCAGGCTGAAATTCTTGTCGTACCGGGTCATGCAAACGTAGTGCAGGTTCTTGGGTACGCGGTCGCGGGGAATGGTGGCGTCGAGGTCGTCGGCTCCGGGCAGATCGCGTCCGGCTTTTTCGTTCAGGCCGCTGTTGCGAGTGAGGGCGCGGGTGATCTGGCGCACGCGGTCGGCGCGGAAGTTGAAACAGATGCAGGAATCTTCGTCGCGGATGGTGGCAAGCGGCTCGCCGCGATTGTCCACGCAGACGAAGGGCACGATGAATTCGTCGGTCACGCCCTGGTTGTAGGAATCTTTTACGCCCTGCACCGCGTCCACGTACTTGCCGCCTTCGCCGTCGCCGTAGACCATGGCATTGAAAGCTTTGGCGATGCGCTCCCAGCGGCGGTCGCGGTCCATAGCGTAGTAGCGGCCGTTGACGCTGGCGATTTTGCCGGTGTTGTACTCGCGCATTTTCTGCTGAAGTTGCTCGAGATAGCCCGCGCCGTTGGTAGGCAGGGTGTCGCGGCCGTCCATGAAGGCGTGGACGAAAACGCGATCGACTCCTTGCTGCTTGGCCATTTTGAGCAGCGCGTAGAGATGGGTCTGGTAGGAGTGCACGCCGCCATCGGAAACCAAGCCGAAGAGATGCAGCCGGCGGCCTCCCGAGCGGGCGTTCTTCATGGCGGCGAGCAGAACAGGATGAGAGAAGAAGTCGCCGTTCTGGATCATCAGCTCGATGCGGGTGCTGTCCATGTGAACGATGCGCCCGGCGCCGATGTTGAGATGCCCGACTTCGCTATTGCCCATCTGGCCGTCAGGCAGGCCGACGTATTTGCCGCTGGTATGAATGAGCGTATTGGGATACTCGCGCAGCAGGCGATCATAAGTTGGCTTGCGGGCGAGCGCGATGGCGTTGGCTTTGGTCTCGGCGCGGTAGCCCCAGCCGTCGAGGATGATGAGGACGAGAGGTTTGGGACGCAAGGCAGCTCCTAAGCTTTTGGCTACTGGCTTTCAGCTCAATTCAAAACCGGCCACGAATTTTCGAGGATGAAAACGGATACAAAACCCCTCTTACCACAGAGTCACAGAGACACAGAGAAAACGGCAAGAAAGAAATCTATAGGAGGGGAGCAGGAGTTTCAAATCAGGATTGGAAGTCGAGCGCGAATTTGATGGAGTCGTTATCAAAACGACACTGCAACAGATTTTTTCTCTGTGCCTCTGTGACTCTGTGGTGGAAAACGTTTCTCCCCGGAGCGGGATCTCGCGTTTATACTGCCGCCGGAGGAACTCATGCCTATCAGCGAACTTCTACTGCCCGAATTCGACCACGAAATGAAGACTACGCGGATCACGTTGGAGCGCGTTCCCTTCGACAAGAAAGGCTTTGCGCCGCATCCCAAATCTATGCCGCTGGACAAGCTGGCGCCGCACGTGGCCGAGTTGGCCGGTTTTGGCGCCACCGTGCTGACTACGCCCGAGTTGGATTTTTCTACTGGCGGGAGCAGCGCTCGTCCGCCTTTCGAGTTAGCCGGATTGCTGAAGGTGTTTGATGCCAACGTTGCCAAGGCCCGGGCCGCACTGCAGAACACGAGCGACGACGCCTGGCTGCAACCTTGGAAGCTGAGCTTTCAGGGCAAGCCCATCTTCAGCGGGTCGCGCTTTCTGGCTTACCGTCAGATGTTCCTGAATCATCTGGTGCATCACCGCGCCCAGCTCGGAGTGTATCTGCGATTGAATGACAAACCGCTGCCGGCGACATACGGGCCTTCGGCGGACGACACGATGGGATTCTGAGTCAGGATTTCGCCGCAGATTGCGCGGATGAACTCTGATACTGCTTGATCAGGGCCCGACCTCTTTGTTGTCATCCCGAGCAAAGCGAGGGATCTGCAGTTTATTTCCAAAAGAGATCTTCGATTTCTTTGGGCAATGGATCGTTGAAGTCATCGGGAACGGTAAATTCGCCCTTGGCCGAACCAAGCCATCGGTTCTTCGGGCGTGCATCCAGGGGAATCAGCTTCGCGACTGGCTTGCCGGCCTTGGTGATGATGACTTCCTCGCCCAAAGCTACCTTTTTGAGGCAACGAATTCGGAATCCGACTTTGCCCGCCTCGCTCTAGCCATCGGACCTCCTCACGGTACGCGTTCCTCTACCCCTTGTAATTCAGCGCCTTCAATCCCAAAAATCTTGCAGCCCCTCCCAATTCTTCTTCAATCCTCAGCAACTGGTTGTACTTTGCGATGCGGTCGGTGCGCGAGGCGGAGCCGGTCTTAATCTGCCCCGCACCCGTCGCCACGGCCAAGTCAGCGATGAACGTGTCTTCAGTCTCGCCAGAGCGGTGCGAAATCACCGACGTGTATCCATTGCGCCGCGCGAGATCAATCGCATCCAGCGTCTCGCTGACCGTGCCGATCTGATTCACTTTGATCAGAATCGAGTTGGCGACGTTCTTGTCAATTCCCTTCTGCAGAAACTCAATATTGGTGACAAAAATGTCGTCGCCCACAAGCTGAATCTTTCCGCCAAGTTCTTTCGTCAACATTTGCCAGCCGTCCCAGTCATCTTCGGACAGGCCATCCTCCAGCGATACGATGGGATAGTCGGTCGCCCACTTCGCCCAGTAATGCACCATTTCCTTGGAAGTCTTAGCCGACTTGTCCGACTTCTTAAAAATGTATTTGCCGTCTTTGTAAAGCTCGCTGGCCGCGGGATCGAGCGCGATGGCAATCTGTGAGCCAGGCTTATAGCCGGCTTGCTGAATGGCTTCCAGCACAACTTCGATCGCTTCGACATTCGACTTCAGCGACGGCGCGAACCCGCCTTCGTCTCCGACGGCAGTGTTGTAGCTGCGCTTCTTGAGCACGCCTTTCAGAGTGTGGAAAACTTCGACGCCCCAGCGCAGGGCCTCGGAGAATGATTTCGCGCCGACGGGCATAACCATGAATTCCTGGAAGTCGACGTTATTGTCGGCGTGGGCGCCGCCGTTGAGGATGTTCATCATCGGAACCGGCAGGGTGTTGGCGCCGGCGCCGCCGAGGTAGCGATATAAAGGCAGGCCGAAAGCTGCAGCCGATGCCCGGGCGGCGGCCATGGAGACGGCCAGGATCGCATTAGCTCCCAGACGCCCCTTGGTTGGAGTACCGTCGAGTTCGATCATCTTCCGATCCAGGGCACGTTGATCAGCAGCATCGAGGTTAGCCAAAGCCCTAGCGATTTCTCCATTCACGTTTCCCACAGCTTTAAGCACGCCCTTGCCCAGGAAGCGCTTCTTGTCTCCGTCACGCAACTCGACGGCCTCGTGCTCGCCCGTGGAGGCGCCGCTGGGAACGATGGCCCGGCCCTTGGCGCTGTTGGCCAACGTGACTTCCGCTTCAACCGTAGGGTTGCCTCGCGAGTCAAGAACCTCACGGGCGTGGATGTGAGAAATGTTCATCGTAGGCATGATTGCGTCCTTATATGTTGTCTATCGAAAGTGGCGATTATAAATCACCCAGCGGGGAGGCTCGGTGATGAGTGAACAATGATGCCGAAATGGGCAGCGGGAACGCCCCCCTTCGTTCGGATCTCAAAAAACTGACGGACAAGAGTCTCCGCCCCACACGGTCCCGGCCACCGAGTCGAACGTTGTCTCCGCTGGTTCGCCGGTTGTTTCCGCTCTTGTTCTGCTCCCGTCCGTACCTTAAAGTCGGCTCCAGATACAGGAGGTTCTATGAAGAAACTTGTCGTGTTAATGGGCGCGATATTGCTGGTCGCCACGGCACTGGCCCAGAACAATATCTCCCTGCCGGCCGGCACGGCGGTGAAGGTAAAGCTGGAGAACACGCTTGCGACTTTTTCCAGCAAAACCGGAGTTCCGTTCAGCGGCGGCGTCACCGAAGCGGTGATGCTCGACGGGAAGAAAGTAATTCCTGTCGGTGCTTCCGTCCAGGGACGCGTAACTCGGGTTGCCGAACCGCGCCGGATTGCGGGTAAGCCCACGATTGGCATCTTCCCGGAAACTGTAGTCCTGCCCAACGGCGAGCGCTACATGCTCAACGCCACGCTGGTGGACACCAGCGTGCACCGCGGCACCGATGTCAACGATGAAGGCCAGTTCAAGGGCAAAGGACACGACGGCAAAGATCTGAAAGAGATTGGCATGGGTACAGGCGGTGGCATGCTGGTTGGCGGGCTGATCGGCGGTGGCAAAGGCGTTCTGATTGGTGGCGCAGTGGGAGCCACGGCCACCGTCACCCACTGGCTGAGCAAGAGAAACTCTACCGTATTGCCTTCCGGCACGGAACTCGTGATGGAGTTAAGCCGTCCCCTGGAGATGAAGACGGCGGCGGGAGGGCAGTAGAAACCAGTTCTTTGTTCTTCAGTTCGCAGTCGGATTCAGTGAGCCGGAAACTTCGCTTCCGGCTTTTCTGTGTGGGACAGCGAGTTGAGGAAACGTTTCAGCTTGCTCTGGTCTGTCTGGGACAATTCCACGAACTGGATTCCATTTCCGAAATAGGGGTGGTGGGTGACGACAATCGCCTTCGTCGTGATTTTTTCATCCGCCAGCCAGAGCGTCAGGTCCAGCTTGGTTCCGACCTGCAGAGTGAAATTCATCTCGACGTAGCAACCGCCCATGCTGAGATCGGGGGTGTGGGTGTGGGTCGCAGCTGCGGCCCCTGCGGGACAGAATTCGATTTGCACCGCCGCCTGGGTGCGGGGATACTTTCTCCGCTCCAGTTGCAAAGTGCCAGCGTGCGCTTCCTGAGGATGCAGATCATACATGGCTGTATCCCCCTTCCCAAGAACCTTAGCTTCCATGGTGAACCTACCCGGTGGAAAACGAAAGAGCCCGTCAGTACCCGGCGCCGGCCCTTTGGTGGTGGTACTTTTGCTTGAAATTATGTGATGTAAATCACAGATTCAGCAGCAGGTTATCGGCTGGCTTCGAGCACGCAGGGGCAAAGCGGAAGGCTCACGAATGAAGGTCAGAAGGCCAGCGCCATCAGATCTTCCTCGCTCAAGAGGTGTAGTTCGATCCAGCCTTCGAGCGGGAGCGCGTCCACCGGCAGGCGGTTCTGCCAGATGCTGAAGCGCAGGCGCAGCCGCGTGGCAACCGTGCTTCCAGTCTTGCCACCCGCGCTACCCACAGGCGCAGCGAGCAACCATGCTAACGGCAATTTGAATTCAAAGTTTCGCGCGAGCGCCATCTTCAGTTCGCCGGAAGGGCGGTCTGAGGTCGCTACGGCCTTCTCCTCGCCGGGGACGCTAGCCTGCCAGGAGCGAATCTGCCCCGCCTCCACTTGGACGTTCAGCCGCAAAGCGCGACGAGGCCGCTGCCCCTCCGCCGCCCAGGACTCCAAGTTGACTACCAGCTCGAAGTCCATTTCGGGGACCTGACCAGCGAAATCGAGTCTGCCGTAAACGTTGGCTACGTCGATTCCAGCGTAAACCGAGCCTACGAGAAATTGCTTGCCGTGCATGGCACCGGCGCGCTGATCGGCGGTGTAAACGGCGGCGCCCATCCACTCGAAATAGCGCACCATGTCCCCCGTCACTTGGGGATGGATATAAGAAGTCTGCGGCATGAACGCGGGCCGCCCCGCGCCGGCAGCGATGGGCTGGGCCAGATAATCGGGCGGAGTCGCGCCCAGCGCCTGGTACACATTGGAGAGGTGCTTACGGTAGAGTTCGTCGAATTCGCGGTCGTTGGCCGAGTGATGTTCCGGCCCATACCACCAGTTCCAGTCGCTGCCTTCGGCGATGAGTATCTCTTCAAAAGCCAGTTTGCGCTGGGATTCGCTGGCCCGAGATGCGGCTTGGGCATAGAAGTTCGCGCGCATGATAGAGATAGTCCCAGGACTTGTTGTCTTCCGGCGCCCCAATCCAGACGTTGAAATTGGCGTTGATCCATGAGCCGGGAACCAAGCGCTGAAAGTTTGCTGAAGTCCTTGTGCCGGGCGATGGCTTCGGAGACGGTGACTGCTTCAACTCCGGGTTCGCGCTGCAGGGCATCGTAGAAGCGGCGGAGGAATTCGCGGCCCGATTGCGGGTAATATTCCCAGGCATTTTCGCCGTCGAGAATGACCGGCATGATGGCGTCTCGCCCTTGGTCGAGAACGGGTTTTGCGGCTTGTTTGATGTTGCGCATGAGATGGCGGCGGCCTCCGGGCGGGCATTCCCGAGTAGACGAACCCCACCAGATCGGAGATGGTGTGGTCGCGGAAGATCAGGTGCATCTGGGTTTGGCCGTTCTCGAAGCGATGGATGGTGTAGAGCTTTTCGGCGCTCGGCGCTGGCAGGCGGCCTTCCCCGTCGCGGGCAGAAATTAATGCCCAGGCTTCGGCCCAGAACGCCTTCGTCCGTGGCCATCCACTTCACGCCCAGGCTCTGGGCAATGGCCAGAACTTCCTCGGAAACGCTGCCTTCCGACGGCCACACGCCTACCGGCCGGACGCCGAAGACTTGCTGATGCAAATCAAGCCCGCGCTGGAGTTGTTCACGGGCGTCCTCGGGATGACGAAAACGGTTTTGCGGCAAAGGCAGCCCGGGCGTGGAAACCGCGCCCATGTTGGTATCGCAGACCAGCGGCAGAATGGGATGATAGAACGGCGAAGTAGAAATCTCGATTCTCCCCGCGCTGCGCGGCGGCGGCGTGGGCGGGTAGCACCTCGCCAATCAGTTCGCGCTCGCTGCTCGATCACGAAGCGCTGGTCGTCGAGCGAGTACCCGTGGCCCTTCTTGATCAGAGCGGCGATGTTCGGATCTTCCAGAAAAAACTCGTCAAACCAGGCGATCTGCGAGAGCACCTGCAGATCGGTGAAATCCTGCGGCTGAAAATATTTGTCGGCGCGTTCGGGGAGTCACCCGGCGCCGCGAAAGCGCTCCCAGAATTCGCGGTAGCGCGGATAGCGTCCAATCATGTTTACCGGATTGGCCTGAAACAGGTATTGCAGGGCAAAGTGGCGTTCGTCCGGAGTGAGATCCCGCGGCCGGCTTGGCGGCCACCTGCAGGAAGGGGTCCTGCGCTGTGCCGGCGACGTAATCCTGGATTTGGGTGATCAGCGATGGGACCAGGTTGAAAGTCTGGTGGACCTGGGAAACTCGTCCAGCAGCTTGACCATCCCGTAATAGTCTTTGAGCGCGTGCAGCCGGACCCAGGGCAGACGGTACTCGCCAGTGACCAGGTCTTTGTAGAAAGGCTGATGCTGGTGCCACAGAACGATGACGCGAAGAACAGGCATTTCGACGGAACTCTATGAGAGTAAAGAGTCAGTCTAGCACGCGGGGGATTGCGTCTGAGAGAGATTCCATGGTGTTCGGCGAACGGATTCCTTATATGGAATCCCACCAAGTCAGGGCAAACCATGAACATGCGCGCCTCGTTATTGAAACCGCCGGAGATGCGACCATTCTTCCCTGTCATCTTGAGCGGAGCGGGGGCGCTGGCTTGCCAGCTCCCCGGCGCAGTCGAAAGACCCCATCAACGCCTTTCCAAGCAGAATGCGTCGGGGAGTTCTGCCCGCAAAGCACGCCTCGAGCAGCAGATTCTTCACCGCTAAAATGGTTTCGGAATGACGAGGCGCCTACCGGACCACCTCGAAAATCTGGCCGCAACCCCGCCCGCAGGGGGGCGCCCCCAAATGCTGCGATGCCATAGAGGTTGGCGCCGGAGAAAATCACCCCGCCATAAGGGTGCGCTCCCTGGGACCCGCCCGCGAAGTGATGCAGCACCTGCAGACTCCACTTATTGTCCGAGCCCGGCACTAACTCGAAGACGTTGCCCAGATCGTTCTGGTCAGCATCTACTCCGTACGCGTCTGCGTAAAAATTCCCGGCGCGGTCAAAAATGAGCGGCCCCTGGGGATCGCACCCATCCGCGCCCCCGGTGAAGCTGTGCAACACGCTCTTCGTCCACTGCTGATTCGAGTCGCGTTTGAGCTCCCAAACTGCGCCGCACGCACCGCCAGAGCTGCCGCCGTAGAGTTTGCCCGATTTCATAATCAAATCGCCAGAAGGAGTTTCTCCCCCGAAATCATATAACGTCGTTTCCTTCCACTGGCCGGAAACTCGCTCGAGCTTGTACGCCACACCGCCTCCCTCACCGAGCGTGTCAGTTACGCCGTAGATGGTCCCCGAATTGATGACCATGCCCGCGGGGCCATAGCTGTCTGTCGTGCCTTGGAAGCGATAAATTAGCCTTTCCCTCCACCGTCCGCCCGAGGGCGTTAGTTCATAGACTGTGCCGCAGCCGGAGTAGCTAAAGCACGAGCCACCGCCCCCATAGCTCGTAGTGCCGTACAGGTTACCTGCCGAGTCGAAAATAACACTGTCTGGATATGTGCCATCGCTGCCCCCTGCAAAACTGTGCAGCACGGTTTCCTTCCATTTTCCTCCGGCGCCAGGCGTCAGCTTAAAGACCGTGCCGCACCCCAATTGGCAGGTTCCCGAACCACCCCCGTAACCGGTAGTGCCATAAAGATTTCCCTTCCTATCAAACACCAACATGAAAGGAACGCCCCCGTCCTTCGGATTGCCACGAAACCGGTACAGGTTCTTACGCTCCCAGCCCCTGCTTCCACGCACCAGTTCGAATACCGTGCCGCAACCGCCCGCACCACCGCACTTGTTTATGCCACCGTCGGGAGTTGCTCCATACAGGTTGCCGTGAGCATCGGAGATAAGTACACCCGCACCCCGTCCCGCCTCGCGCCCGGGAAAGCGGTATACGACTTTGTACTTTGGAGCGGCCCAAGCCGCCGTGACGATAGTCAAAACTATGACAGCAGTTCTTAGATTTTGACTCCACAGGAATGGCAATTTCTGTTGGCTCATGGCTATGATCTCCTCGGCTGGATCCACACTGCAGTCAACAACTGGGCACCAATTATACACCCGTTTGTGCTGAGGCAAGACTGCTTGCGCCATCCTTCCCGCTTGTCAAGTCTACTTTCGTTGATATTGCAATTCGCAACAAAGACCCGGACCCGGCAGAAGCAACCACCATCGAATCACCGACTTCCCGTCTTGGGATTGTTCCACGTGGAACATTCCGTTTTTTCCGAATGCTCCATGCGAAGATTCCCAGGGGTGCCCCGCTCCTTGCGTTTTGTGCAAGGCCTTTTTTCAAGCACTCTCAACCCGCGTCACCCTTCCCCTGGCTGGGGCTGCCGCAGATTCGGCGGTCGACCGCGGCGGATCAGAGAATCAAAGTCGCCCACTACCACTCGCCGTCAACCCGCATAGCGATTTCGGTTCCGGTACACTGGAAGCGTATTGCTTGCTATGGAAAAAACGCCCAACACCTTGGTACCCGGCTCCCGCGCCGACGTTAGCCTGCTCACTCCGCAGGATCTCTATCTTTTCAACGAAGGCCGCCATTACCGCGCCTACGACAAGCTGGGCGCGCACCTGACCAGCTGCGGACAAGCGAGCCCGGCGTGTGTTTCAGCGTATGGGCGCCGAACGCGCGCGAAGTGAGCGTCATTGGCAGCTTCAATCGCTGGGATCCGCCCGCGCACCCGCTGCACGCTCGCGGCAGTTCGGGAATCTGGGAAGGGTTCATTCCCGGCCGTGGCCAAGGGAGCGCTCTATAAGTTCCATATCGCTTCGCGGCATCACGGGCTACGTCGTGCGACAAGGCCGATCCCTTCGGGATCTTGCACGAGAAGCCGCCGCGCACCGCGTCTGTGGTGTGGGACCTGGAGTATCGACTGGTCGGACCAGGACTGGATGCAGAAGCGCAAGGAAAAGAATTCGCTGCGCGCGCCGATCTCCATTTACGAAGTGCATCTGGGCTCCTGGATGCGGGTTCCGGAAGAACACAACCGGCCGCTGACTTATCGCGAACTGGCGCCACGACTGGCCGAATATGTTCAGCGCATGGGTTTCACCCATGTCGAATTGCTGCCGGTGATGGAGCATCCGTTCTACGGATCCTGGGGATACCAGACTACGGGATACTTCGCTCCGACCTCGCGCTATGGCACGCCGCAGGATTTCATGTATCTTCGTGGACTATCTGCATCAGCACGGGATTGGCGTGATTCTCGACTGGGTGCCTTCGCACTTCCCTTCCGACGGGCACGGGCTGGCTTACTTCGACGGCACGCATTTGTTCGAGCACGCCGACTCGCGCCAGGGATTCCATCCCGACTGGAAGACGCTACATCTTCAACTATGGGCGCAACGAAGTGCGCAGCTTCCTGCTTTCGAGCGCGATGTTCTGGCTGGACAAGTATCACGCCGACGGGCTGCGCGTGGACGCGGTCGCCTCCATGCTGTATCTCGATTACTCGCGCAACGAGGGCGAATGGCTTCCCAACCAGTACGGCGGGCGCGAGAACCTGGAAGCCATCGAGTTTCTGCGCCAGTTCAACCAGGAAGCGTACCGGGAGCATCCCGGCATCCAGACGTTTGCCGAGGAATCGACGGCGTGGCCCATGGTTTCGCGCCCCATCTATCGTGGGCGGACTGGGCTTTGGCTTGAAGTGGGACATGGGCTGGATGCACGACACGCTGGAGTACTTCTCGCCGCGACCCCATCCATCGCAAGTATCATCACAATGAGCTGACCTTCCGCATGTTGTACGGCTTCACCGAGAATTTCGTGCTGCCGCTTTCGCATGATGAAGTGGTGCACGGCAAAGGCTCGCTGATCGGCAAAATGCCGGGGACGAGTGGCAGCGTTTCGCCAACCTGCGCTTGCTGTTCGGCTACATGTTTGCCCAGCCGGGCAAGAAGCTGCTGTTCATGGGCGACGAGTTCGGACAAGTGCGGGAGTGGACCCACGACAGCAGCCTGGAGTGGCACGTGCTGCAGTATCCGGTGCACCGCGGATTGCAGAGCTGGGTCGAGCAGTTGAACCGGGTCTATCGCGAGCAGCCGGCGCTGCATGAACTGGATAACGATCCCGCGGGATTCGAGTGGGTGGACTGCAATGACAGCCTGTCCAGCACGATTTCCCTATTGCGCAAGGGAAGGTCGTCGAAGGAAACAGATCGTGGTGGTGTGCAACTTCACCCCTGTGCCCCGGTTGGCGTATCGCTTGGGCGTTCCTTCTGGAGGATACTGGCGGGAACTCCTGAACAGCGATGCCAGAGATTATGCCGGCAGCGGTATGGGAAACGCGGGCGGCGTGCAAGCTGAAGAGCAGCCCGCACATGGACGCCCTTATTCCCTTAGCCTGATCCTGCCGCCGCTAGCGGTTCTGTTCTTGAAACATGAATAGCCGTGGGAGGGTCTTGTCCTGCCCATACCACTCTTCAGACCATGCGGTAATCTAATAGAGCAGTGACTTCGGTGATGTAGGCACATCGCCGTTTTGACGCGTAAGGTACACTGTAATGGCAAGTACGAATCCAAAGAAGGGATGCCGAATGGGCACATCGCCAGTTAAGCCGAAAAAAGCGATCGACACTCTTCTCGACAGCATGGATGAGCTTGTTGATTCAGCGGCTGAGAAAATGACGCCGGCAGAGTTGCGTAAAACACGCAAAGAAATCAACGACGTGGTAGATCGCGCTGTTGCCGCTCATAAACGGCGTCGCGAAACTGCATAATCAGCTCTTTCCTTCTCTCTTTCGTGATCCCTGGTTCCAATCTGTTGATGACCTCAATATATTCAGGCTCCGCTTCAAGGCCGATTTCAACCAGTTCGCGCACGCGAGCAGCATCCCGGCGCAACTGCTTTATCTCGTCCTCGTCCTGATAGGTCCTGCGGGATCGTGGCGGGTCCTTTTCCATTTGCCCATCAGCTAGTCTTTCCACGGCTGAGGAACATCGATCAGAGCGAGCCCCCCACCCGGTAGTGGCTGACCGGCATTCTGGCTTGCCGGATCATCGGTCTTAAGGCCCGTTAGAAGGTCGCACTTCTAACGGGTCTTGCTATTTGTGCGTTCTTTATTCGCAGCGGTCGGATCGTCCTCCATTCGATCTGGCCATTCTTCTGGCCAGTTCATCTCTTCACACATATGCAAAAAGTCATCTGCAATAACGTAAGTCTTTTGCAGTTCTCCTCCTCTTCGTTCATCCTCAACGAGGTAAACGGCTCGGGCCGAAATGTTGAGAATGCCAGCTTGTTTACTAATGCCCGAGAGAACGCCCGCGAGAGCTTGGTTGCTGTCGATCTTCAGAGCTTTACGCAGTAGACCGTCAGATTGCTTACGATTCCGCACTAGCAAACTCAGTACCCGTTTCTGTGGGTCACCGATATTCTCAAGGAATTTCCAGAAGGACTCCCGCGTCCATGCACTGGTTTGTGTGGCTTCATAGAACGCATCGCGTTCCCTTAGCACTTCATCGACGGCATGTTTAGGGAGCAAACTGGTTGAACAAATGACTTGCTTTCTTTTGGTTTCCTCTGCCGCCAAATGTTGTATTACCGCGATGGCTTCCTCGGTGGTGGTGCACTCGATGTAGCCGTCTTTGTAGGGTATCTTGATCACGATTACTATGCTGGCAAGCGTTATACTAGTATGCCTGGCAGCGTGTGTCAAGACAGTTTCTTGGATTTTTCATTGGCTTTTCCTTTCCCCCTTCGTCTTTGATTTCTACGTCCGTTGAAAACCTCGCAGTTCAAATTCAGCCACTACTCTACGCCCACTCTACGCCCGTTTTGCTTGACTCTCCGAGCGGGACACGCTAACATTGCTTCCCGCTTGCGCTCTAAGCCGCGATATCCCCCCGATCGCCCGCAAGCCTATGGAGACCCTAATGATCCGCAAAAAAATGATCTGCAAAACCTTGCACACAGCCTCTTTGACTCTGATTGCAGTCTTTGCACTCAGCCTCGCCGCCTGGGGGAGCTGTTCAAACGCCAACATCAAGGGCAACTACGGGTATGGCGGCACGGATACCGATACCAGCGGTAATCTCCAAGCCTCGATTGGTCACATCACAGCGAATGGCCAAGGTACCTTTACCGGCACCCAAACCCAGAGCGTCGAGGGTACCGTTTCCACCAGCTCTGTCACCGGGACCTACACGGTCAATGCGGACTGCACCGGCTCGGGCACAGTTACCCGGAAAGGTAAGAATGCGTCGCACTATGATTTGACGGTTCTCTCCGGTGGAAAGCGCATCCAGACGGTAACAACCGACTCCGGAATCATCGGGATCAGCAACGCAGACGCGCAGGGCAGCGCGACCTGCACCAAGGCGGGAGTCAAAGGCGCCTTCGGGGTTCAATCGACTGGGGCTTTCATTGGCGTCGGGCCGGTCGCCTTCAACGGACTGCTGACTCTGGACGGTGCGGGCAGCCTGAGCGGTACCGCGTCCGGCAGCGTGGCCGGTCAGATCTTCTCCGCGCAGTCGGTCTCCGGGACGTATACGATCAAGTCGAATTGCACCGGCACGTTGACCTTCCAGATTTCGGGTCAGCAGCCACAGCACGCCGGCTTCGTGGTCGTCAATGGGGGCGCGGGTATGCTTTTGCTGGAAACGGACTCGGGCACAGTCGTGTCGGGTTCCGGACAACAGTAATTTCAGGCAAGCCGGATAATCGGCAGTCCTGCCGAATCATCGGCGCGATGGATGGCTATCGGGGTGGTGCGAGGTCATGCCAGTTCGATTGTGATCCGAGTGTTTCCTCAGCTTGCCAGGAGGACTTCCAGCCGATCCACGATGTTGCGGATCGGCGATCCTTTGTCCAGGGCAGCGTCCACAAATGGGACCATGTCTTTCAGTATAGGAGCCGAGCCTGAGATCATGATTACGGGAAGGGTTGGGTCGTGTCGCTTGAGCCGCGCGGCCAGCTCCAAGCCGTTCATTTCAGGCATCTCGTAGTCCAGGATGACGGCATCAATCTCATTCCCTTTGGATTGGAACACGTTGAGTGCGTGGTGACCACTGTTGGCAGCAAGAACTTCATACCCGTGCCTGCTCAACAGTGCTTCATACAGCGCCCGGATTGAAGCATCATCATCCACGCACAACACGGTCATGGGGGAGGGTATCCGCCCTTTCTAAGCGCCTCGCCCGAGGGGTGGGGCCAGGTCGTTTTACAGATGCGTGGCACATTGAATGCCAAACAGCGTTCCAGGATTCAGATGCCGCAGCGGCCATATCTGACAGTCACAGACCTGCCCCTCATTCGAGGAGCCTGTCCTCGAACCACCGATGAGGCGCATGCTAGACTTCCTTTAACCGAAGACTCATGCGGATCCTCACCCGCTACATTCTGCGCGAAGTCACGACTCATGCCTTGATCGGCGTGGCGGTGTTCACCTTCGTTCTGTTCACCCGCGATCTGGGACAGATTCTCGAACTGGTGGTCCGCAACAGTGCTCCCCTGCCAAGCGTAGCTGAAGTCTTCTTCTTCATCGTTCCCGTCGCGCTTAACATCAGCATTCCCGCCGGGGTGTTGGTGGGCATTCTGATCGGATTGAGCCGGTTGGCCGCCGATAGTGAAATCACCGCCATGCGCGCGAGTGGCCTCGGGGTGTGGACTTTCTTGCGTATCGTTTCCATTTTTGCATTCGTCGCCTGGGTGCTGGCTGTGGTCAACGGGGTTTATCTGGCGCCTCTGTCTCAGGCGGCAATGGCCCGCCTGCAGGACCGGATGAAGTCCTCGCAAGCATCCTTCGAAGTTCAGCCGCGAGTGTTTTACGAAGGCTTTCCGCAGCTCGTGCTTTACGTCCAGAATGTGAAGGCGGCTCAAGGGGCGGCGATCTGGAAGGGTGTTTTCATTGCAGATACCAGCACGCCTTCTTCCCCTCGCATTACTCTCGCCCAACAAGGCATTCTGGTCAGTGAAGGGCCGGAGACATTGCATCTCCATCTGACCGATGGGTCCACGCACGAAATTGATCCCAAGGATTCCAGCCATTACCAGATTTCTACTTTCGAGCAGACAGACATCCCGATTCCCGTCCCGCAAACGGATAGCGCGAAGGACCAGGAAGCCGCGCCGGTGCCGCAAATGAGCACGTGGGAACTGTGGCGGCAGGCGGGCCTTAAGAAAAACCAAGCCCAGGCCCGCTGGTACCTGATCGAGTTTCACCGACGCTTTGCTCTGCCCACATCGTGTCTGGTCCTGGCGTTGGTCGGAATTCCCCTGGGCCTTTCGTCGAAGAAGGGCGGCAAGTCCACAGGTTTCGTTCTGACCATCCTGCTGGTGTTTGCTTACTATTCGCTGTCGTTGGTGGGAGTTTCCCTGGCGCGGCAGGGAAGGCTGTCGCCGCCGTTCGGGGTCTGGCTTGCGGACCTCGTTTTCTTCCTGGGCGGGGCATTCTTGCTGTGGCGCGCGGAACGTCGCCCGTTTGAGCTTTCGTCCTTGTGGAGCCGGTGGGACCCTTTCCAAGCAGGATGGAAGGAAGGAAGGGGGAGGCTCCGCGGCGGCCGCGGCGAGGACGTCTTCGAGCGGGCGTCCACTCGGCGCCGTGTGTTCAGCGCGCGCTTCCCCATGATCCTGGACGACTATGTCCTGCGTGACTTTGGCGGGAATCTGGCCATGGTGCTGGCAACGTTCCTCATGCTCCTGCTGGTGTTCACTTTATTCGAGTTGCTGGGAGACATCCTCCGCAACCAGGTCTCGCCGCTGGTGGTGGGAGAATACCTGGTGACGGTCTCGCCTTATTTTCTCTACAACATTGCGCCGCTTAGCATTCTGCTGGCGGTACTGATCACCCTGGGCGTGATGCAGCGTTCGAACGAGATCACCGCGATCAAGGCGACGGGCATCAGTATCTACCGCATTGTGGTGCCTGTGTTAGTCGCTGCGGCGATAGTAGCTACAGGACTATTCTTCTCCGATCAATTCTATTTGCCCTATGCCAACAAGCGGCAGGACGCGCTGCGCAACCTGATCAAAGGCAAGCCGGCGCAGACCTATCTGAATCCTGACCGGAAATGGATCTTCGGGCAGCATTCCAATATTTACTATTACCAACTGTTCGACTCCGAGCGTAACCAGTTCGGCAGACTTTCGGCGTTCCAATTCGATCCCGTCACTTTCCGATTAACCGAACGCATCTACGCGGAGCGGGCCCACTGGGACGACAGCCTGCAGCGCTGGGTTTGCACCCTGGGATGGGAGCGCAACCTGCGTGGCCCTGCCATCGAAAACTACCGAACCTTTGATGTATCCACGTTTGCTGAGCTGAGCGAACCGCCTACCTACTTCAAGAAGGAAGTCAAGCAATCCTCGGAGATGAATTACCAGGAACTGCGGCGCTACATCCGTGACCTGCAGCAAAGCGGCTTCGAGGTCGTACGGCTCAGGGTACAACTGGCAAAGAAGCTGGCGTTTCCGGTGATCACGCTGGTCATGGCGGTGCTGGCGATTCCCTTCTCCCTTTCGTCGGGACGGCGGGGCGCGATCGCGGGAGTCGCCACGGCGGTAGGAATCGCGGTGGTGTACTGGACCATCTCCGGCTTGTTCGAGGCCATGGGGAACATCAGCCAGTTGCCACCGGTGCTGGCCGCCTGGTCGCCGGACTTGATTTTCGCCCTGCTGGGCGGGTATTTGATTCTCAAGGTGCCGACGTAGGTGCCTTAATTCGATATCGCTTGAGCACTTGAGGTACAGTGTGAGGCAAGGCTGCAGGAGTGCCTCCTGTTCGATTGGTTTTCGCTAGTGAGGCATTTCTAGCCGGACGATAGAACATGCTGACACATATTCGGGCTAACAATTTCAAATCTTTGAAAGACGTTACCCTAGACCTCGGCCCGCGCAACGTACTGGTGGGCGCGAACATGGCTGGGAAAAGCAACGTGATTGACCTGTTCAGGTTCATATACGACATGGCGTTCGCGGCGGCCGGAAATTGGGCACTACCTAACGCGATGTTGTCACGAGGTGTTGGCGAGTTGCTGTGGAAGGGGGGAAATGAACAGGTCATCTCAATCCAACTTTCCGGGACGACATCGGAACACGGCCCAGAGTGGCGCTGGGATTACGGGATCTCGATTCAAGCCGACTTGCAGGAAAGCTTCCGGGTTGCGAGCGAAACGTTGTGGCTTCGGCGAGGCCCGGATCTTCCCGCGGATGACTTGATTGAAACCCGTGGCTCCGACAGATACTTCTGTAATATTCAACACCAAACGGACGCTGCTCCTGTAAAGGACCCGACAAGGTCCATGTTGGAGTTCGAAATCCCGGGCTGGCCCGGCAACTTCCTGCGTTCCACGATCAGGAAGTGGCGTTTCTATGAACTGATTCCTTCTCTCATGCGCGTTCCCAATCAGACCGCGAAAGTGCAGTTCCTGCAGGAGCATGGAGAGAATCTCTCGCAATGGCTGTTAAACCTGCAAGCGGAACATTACGATGATTCCTTCGCACGGATCCAACAAGTGTTGCGCGACGCATTGCCGCAAGTCATGGGCCTCTTCAACTCGCCAACGCAGCAGTCCACCGTCGCACTGCGAAGCCATGAAAAGCATCTCACCCGGCCAGTTACGCTGTCGCAAATGTCTGCCGGGGAACTCGCATTCATCGCTTTCCTGTCGCTCATCTATGCTCCGCCCGATCGATCCGGCAGTTTGTACTGCATAGAAGACATAGAGAACTACCTGCACCCGAGCCTCATAGTGACGCTCCTAGAAGTACTGCGGCAGTCCCAGGAAGAATGGGAACGCCAGCATGAGGGGCCACAGATTGTAATGACGACGCACTCACCGCTTGTCGTCGACAAAATGAAACTCGACGAGATCATATTTGTTGAAAGGCGAGAGGGCGCGACCGTCTGCAGCCGCCCGAGCGGTAAGTCACATCTTCAGAAGCTACTCCAGGATGAAGAAGTCGGACTCGGCGAACTTGTCTACTCCGGAGCGCTGAGCGATGTCAGCAAATAGTTATGGCATCATCGTTGAGGGTGATTATGACTCAGCGGTTTACGACGCCCTCATTCGGAGGTTGACTTCGCCCGAGATTCACATCAAGGCACTCGTCTGCAGGGGAAAAACTAACCTGATGAAAGAATTCCCTGTTCTACTTCGGGCTCTTGAGCACGAAGTTGAGGGAGATCCCGTAGATATGGCTGTCGTGATCCGCGATGCGGATGGAAAAAATCCAGCCGAGGTCGAAGCTCAGATGCAGGCAAAGATTCAGGGGCGACCGTATCCCTTTCGCTTAGACGTTCGTTTCCATGCTGTTCGTAACGCGATGGACGCCTGGCTGCTTGCGGATGTCAACGCCCTGAACGCGGCGAGCGAGCGGCGGCGCGGAAGGCGCATAACACGGTCGCTTGACTCTCCAGAGGATCTGCATGATCCGAAGGATGGGCTCCGCAAACTACTCACTGATCACAAGGTCACGTGCACCCCGGAGTTGTGTCGCGAAATCGCCCAAGAAATTGACTTGGAAGTTCTCTCCCGGAAATGCCCGCGTTTCTCGATCTTCGCTGACTTAGTGGATTGCTAGATTGTTTTTTCATCTTCCAACGCCCGCAACTCGCCTTCACCTCGCCGCAACCGCCGAAGGGTTGCCGAAGGTACTGAGCGGCACGCCAGTCACGTTGAGAAGACCGTTGGTGGTGTTGAGAGCGAAAGTCGAAATCGTACTGGCGCCGTTATTGGCCACAAACACATAATCAGTCGGGTTCGTTGTCGTGTTTCCTATGTTTGTTCCGGTCGTGCCGGAACGAATGGCGATTGATACCGGAGTTGCTCCGGTGGAGATCGCCGTCGGGGACAGTGGACTCAGCACACCCGAGCCGGTTCCATAGGAGTACTGAGAGATCTGGTCTGACTGTTTATCCACTACATAGACGAAGGCAAACGCGGGATCGAACGCGATCGCGACCGGGCCGCCTCCGGCCGGGAACGGAGAGCCGGTCACCGGACTAAGGCTGCCGTCCGGGCTGTTCACGTTGGCGCAAGTGGTAACGACAGTGTCACAAATGGCAAATGCGGAAACATTATCGGAACCGGCATTGGCTACGTACAGAAAACCGCCGTTTGGAGTGATGGCAAGTCCCGAGGGCGAAGTTCCAACGCTGTAAGGCGATGTCCCAAGCGGAGTGAGCATGCCGGACGTGGAGTTGACCGAAAAGGCGGAAACGGTATTACTGAACTGGTTGGCGGCGTACACATAATTTCCCGAAGCGCTGACAGCCACCGAAACAGGGCCGCTACCCGTCAGATCCCCGACGCTCTCGGTGGCGAAGGGCGAGCCCGCAACCGCGGTCAGGGCCGTTCCATTAATCGTGAACACTGAGATGGTGCCCGACTTGGGATTCTGAAACGTCCCTTGATTGGCCACGAACAGGTATTTCCCTGCAGGATCGGTGGCCGCACCCATAGGATTCATCCCGGAGGCTGTGGTTCCACTGACTGCGGTGAGCGAACCGTCTGAATTGATGGTGTAGCTGGAAAGATTGTTGGCTCCGGTGTTGGTGACGAACAGGGCGTTTACGGCTGGGGTGATGGCAACGGCGAAAGGAACGGCTCCGGTTCCGAGTGTGGTTCCGACCGCCGCGAGTCCCCCAGAGCTAAGGGTCACCGAAAAAGCTGAAATCGTGGTGTTGGCCTGGGCAGTGACATATAGGACCCCGATCCCCGATGTAGCCGATGTTGCACTGTTGCCGGACGAGCAAGCGGTGAAACAGACAAGCCAACCCAAAAGCGCTGCCACAGCCAGAGAACGAAACTTCATCCCCATTCTTTCTCCCTAAATCTGATCGGTTCAGGATTCCACGTGTCGGGCAGCCAATTACGCCGCGCTCAATAGAAACCCGGAGTTACCCCCATTTGTTTATCAGGAATATAAGCGAAGAGCAAACGCCTCAACCCGGTTGGAACCGCTGTAGATGGTGAGAGTTGTCCGAGGTCTCGGATTTCTTGAGCTGACCCTTCCGCAGCGGTCGCGGCAGGTGGCGACACTATGAGGTTGAAGTCGGGACGAAGCATGTTCAGCTCGGGGGCTCGAAAGCTGCCTGGTTGCTCCCGACTCTACTTCAGGCCAAAGGCGTAAACTTTGCCGTTGTCCGAGCCGACATAAACTACGCCATCCACCACGGCGGGCGAGGATTCAACCGCCTGGCCAGTGGTGTAGCTCCACAGTTTGGCGCCGGTGCTGGCCTTCAATGCGTACACCTTGCCATCAGGTGACGCGGATCCGACGTAAATCACCCCATTCGCCACGGCGGGCGAGGAATCCACAATGTAGCCGGTGGGGAAGCTCCACAGTTTGGCGCCGGTGCTGGCGTTCAGAGCGTACACGTTGTAGTCGTAGGAGCCGATATAAACCACCCCATGCGCCACTCCGGGCGAGGAATATCCTACTGGGCCGCCCGTGGTGTAGCTCCACAGCTTGGTGCCGGTGCTGGCCTTCAGCGCGTACACGTTGTTGTCGTCAGACCCGACGTAAACCACGCCATTTGCCACGGCGGGCGAGGACTGTACCTCGCCGCCGGTGGTGTACTTCCATAGCTTGTGGCCGTTGCGGGCGTTCAGCGCGTACACGCTGCCGCGCTCCGAGTTGACGGAACCGGAACCGACATACACCACCCCATTCGCCACCGCGGGCGAGGAATACCCGTTGGCGGGGTAGCTCCACAGCTTGGCGCCGGTGCTGGCGTTCAGCGCGTCCATGTGGCCGAACCTCGCGCCGACGTACACCACTCCATTCACCACGGCGGGTGAGGACTCCACATCGCTATCGCGGCCGATCTGGTGCCTCCACAGCAGGGCACCGGTGCTGGCGGTCAGCGCATACAGCTTGCCGTCGTCCGAGCCGACATACACCACCCCATTCGCCACTGCGGGCGAGGAGTCCACACGGCCCGTGGTGGTGTAGCTCCACAGCAGGGCGCCGGTGCTGGCGGTCAGCGCGTACACGCTGCCCTCAACAGAATACGTGGATGCGATGTAAACCACCCCATCCACTACTGCGGGCGAGGAGTCCGCCTCCAGCCCGTCGCCGGTGGCGTAGCTCCACTTCCGGCGAAGGCTCCGAACCGTCTTGATGTTCAACACCCTCTCATACGGGTTCCAGCGCGTCATGTTGGTCCGGTGGAACTCGGTCCAATCGGCGCGGGTGTTGCCCGCTGGCTGCTGGCTCCATGCCACGGACACCAGGGACGCACAGAGAATCAAAGCCAAGATGTAGATGCGTTTCATGACGAACCTCCATAACATGAACTTCTGGTTAGTCTCTCAGTCTCATCGCGACCACAGGACAGGTTGTGCGGCTTCTGGCGATCCATCCCTCTTCCAGATTGATAATCCCGGTGCTCCCAGAGCTAGCAAGCCCAGCGTGGCGGGTTTCTGCGCGGGTATCGTAAGAGATGCGGGAGCCGGTTGTTCGGCATCGTCCGCCCCGTGAGTCTTGCCTGCAATAATGGACTTATTCGGAATTGTCTCGTAAGCATAGCCCGTCAAGAGAGCGGTGACTCCAGTTCTCTCCACTGTCACTGTAAGCCTTGCCCAACCGTAGTGGATCTTTCCCTGGATTAAGAACTTCAAGCCGAGATAGCGGTTTGTAACGTTCGCCCAAGCGCCGATCTCTATAGAGCCATAGCTGGAAGTATAACTTCCTCCCCTCTCCTGAACCATGCAACCAAAGTCAGCAAATTTGTCCTTCGGGCCGATACCCGTACCCGCCTTTAGAGCCGAATTGCCGCCACTTCCCACTATCCCGTTCCTCCTCACGTTACCACCGACATTGAGCGATTCAATCCGGGAGTGAGTTGCACGGCTCCAATTAAGAGTGAAATCCCCGATTCCGTCGTGGTTTAGGTCGAGGTTATAGGTATGGAGGCCATAGAGACCAATCACCTCGTGGGCCTTCGTGTAAACGATCTTGGCTTGGGCGGGTTGGGCCAAAGCCAGCATTCCCACTCCGGCCGCGCTGGCCGCGACGACATAGGAGTTGAGACGTTGCTCCAAGGAATGTGAAAGATTGATATGTATCTTGCGTGGTCGTGGAGAGCGTTCCATAAGAATCCTCCTTCGCTTTTCCCGTCTGGTTTCCTCCGCAAGCATGGTGAAGAGCAACGCCGCGGGTACAGGGCTCGATCGGGGGGAGGAGCCTGTAGGTTCTCGAGTTCCCGGAATCTGGTCTGAGAGGGGCCGATACAGCTACTTAGGAATTTCCTGGGCCTGAGATTCTAATTGGAAAGTCCTGCGACTCTCGCACCCAAACTATGCGAGTTGGGTACGCCTCACAGTGACAACGATCACGATTCGGTGTGATGGGAGAGTGAAACTCAGCGCCGGTCGGCGCCGGAGACCGCAGCGGTGGTTTGCCCAACGGGAACCTCATCCAAATCCACAGAAGATGCGGGCAGGCGGATTTCCACCATCAAGCCGCCTTGCGGGCGGTTGGCGGCTCGCACCGTGCCGCCGTGCAGGCGAACGGCGCGATCCGTGATTGCGAGTCCTAATCCGACGCCGCCGGTCTGGCGCCCGCGAGCATCGTCAATGCGGTAAAACGGCCGGAATAATTTGTCCAGCGCCTCGTCCGGCACCCCCGGACCGGAGTCCGTGATCCGCACGACCGCTTCGGAGCCGCGAGGCCCTTGCCCCTGCTCCAGCCGGATCTGCACGTTGGTGCCTTCTTGCGTGTAACGGATTGCATTGCGCGCCACATTCTCGATGGCGCTGTGCAACAAGCTCGAGTTTCCGGCGACTACGCAATCATCCACGACCTCGAGTTCGACCTCGCAACGGCGATTCTGTGCCTCAAAGGCGGCATCTTTAGCCACCTCACGGATCAACTGCCCAAGATGGACGGACGATTCCTCGATGGACTCGTCCCCAGCTTCAAGGCGGGCAATCATCAGCAGCCTCTGGATCATTTCATTGAGGCGGCTGGTTTCCCGATCAATACGATCCAATGCGCCGCGGGCGTCCGGCCCGCTGCGCTGGCGTGCCAGCTCCAGAGCCACGTTCAAACGCGCCAATGGAGATCGCAATTCGTGGGAAATGTCGGTCAGCAACCGGGTCTGGGCGTTCACCAAATTTTCCAGACGCCCGGCCATGCGGTCGAAGTCGCGCATCAATTCCGCCATTTCATCGTGGCGCCGGGAGTGGGGAACGCCGGCACGAGCGCTGAGTTCGCCGGAGGCCAATTTTTGCGTCGCTGCCCGCAACCTCACGATCGGCGAGGTCAGGTAGCGCGCCAGGATGTAGCATACGAGGCCGGACGAGAGAATGCCGATTAAGAGGGCCAAACCGGGTATGCCGTGAGGTCCAAACACGGCATGTTGTTCCGGCGGAAGCTCCGTGACCAGCGTGTAAGCGTGCCCATCCGGGGTGGTCATCGAAGAGCGGAGAAACTGCGCCGCCCTGAGCCAGCCCAAGAATGTGTCCGCGGTACGAATCTCCCCGCGTTCCACCCTCATAATCCAGTCGGGCGGGTTGCGTCCCAAGATGTCGTGTTCGTGCTCGTCGAACAGGTACAAGCGGGCGTGTTGCACGTCGCGGACTGTCCTCAAATACTTCCGCGCACCTTCGACTCCTCCGCTCTGAAGCGCCTGTACAGCTTCGTTGAGGAATCTGGCCTGTTGTGCCTGCACACTGGACGTTTCGCCGGAGGGGCGCATGGCCAAAGTCACCAGGATCGCCAGCACCAGGAACAATGCTTGCGCCATCCAGTAGGAGAGAAAGATCCTGAGAAACAGACTTCTCATTTCACTCCGCTCCTGGCCTGGTCTCGGGGATGCACAAAAATGTATCCCACGCCGCGCACCGTCTTGATGTGGTCGGCGCTGTTGTCGGAATCGCCAAGTTTCCGGCGAACTTTGCTGACGTGCATGTCAATACTGCGGTCGAAGGGAGAGAACTTGCGGCCCAGCACTGTCTCCGCGAGACGCTCCCGGGTAACCACGCGACCGGCCTCCCCCAGCAAGACGTGCAGCAGATTGAACTCGACCGAGGTTAATTCCACGGGCTTGCCATTTTGCCGCACCGTCCGAGTCGCAGGATCGAGCTCAATATCGCCGACGCGCAAGACATCGGGGATTTGCTCCTCACCAGCCTTCTGACCCGTCTGGGTTCGCCGCAGGATGGCTCGAATCCGCGCCACCAGTTCGCGCGGGTTGAAGGGCTTGGGAAGATAATCGTCCGCGCCGATCTCCAAACCCACAATCCGATCCACGTCTTCACCTCGCGCCGTAAGCAGCAGAACCGGAATCTTCGATGTGCTGCGAATGCGGCGCAACACGTCGAATCCGTTCATGCCCGGCAGCATCACGTCCAGCACCACCAGCGAGTGACCGCCGCTCAGGACGCGTTCCAATCCACGCCCGCCATCGTGCACGGCTTCGATCTGAAAGCCTTCCGGTTCAAGATACTCGCCGACCAGGCTGCACAACTCTACATCGTCGTCGATGACCAGAATGTGATCCACTTTCCTCATTTCAGTTCTATATCAGAAGGCTCACGGGGCGCGTAAAGAATTGTCAAAAGAGCGCTTATCGTGTTTTACAAAACTTTACTCCGCTTGACCGACTCTTTACTACCCGAGTCCCACGAAAAGTGTTCTTATGAAAAGAAAACAATTCGGCGTTTCCATCCAGGAAGCGCAGGTTCAGGGAGAAGTCATGAAATCGAATAGCAGGATTTTAGCGGCCGTACTGGCCATAACGCTGATGGGAGCGGCTGCAGTCGCACAAGGCATGCGGCCAGGCCACAGGCATAACGACGGAATGTTTGCCGGGCCCATGCTGGGTTTTCTCGGGGACTATCTGGATCTGACCGACGTGCAGCGGGCTCAGATCAAGCAGATCATGGCCAAAGAGAAGCCTGCGATGCAGCCCTTGTGGCAGCAGGAGCGCCAAAGCCACGAGGCAATGAAGCAACTGATCATGAGCGGCAACTTTGACGAGGCCAAGGCACAAGCGATCGCGCAGCAGGCCGCGCAGGTTCAGACTCAGTTGATGGTAGAGCACGCTCGCACCGCCTCGCAGGCTTATCAGGTGCTCACGGCGGAGCAGAAAACCAAGCTGGCTCAGTTCATGGCCAAGCGGCAGCAGCGGTTCTCGGAACGCATCAAGGAACATTCTGCCGAGTCATCGCCGAACCAATAATAGAATTTGGGCGGCGAAAGGGGGAGGGATGGGAGGGGGCTGGAGTTCCCTCCCCCGGCGGGTGGCCGGTCGAGTTGGAAGAAAGGCGGGTAGAGTTTTGGTCAGTGCAACTATCCCGAGAGATGTCGTAGATACCCTTGCCAGCGAGATGGCTTGTGGAGTAGAAAGAGCCGTCGACTACTGGATGTTCCAAGTCGAGCGGGCGCTCACCGACACACGCCTCACGACGCTGGGACGGATGAACGCGGTGCGGGAAGTCTTAGACCGGTACAAAAGCCTGACCGGCAAAGAAGAGCTCAATTTCCGAAGAGCTCGGCCGTCGGCTTAGTCAACGGAAGCGGTATGAATTTCGATGTGGTGTATTCCTGGCTGATCGATTCCACCTGGCTCTTCCTCGGGAGCTGGGTGGTGCTGCTGTTAGCGGCCTGCGTGATCGCGTTCCGCCGCGATGGGTCGTAGCTTTGGGCCGCGCCATGCGGTGAAACTGAAGCCGGTGCTGGTAGAATCGCATCTACTGGAAGCACATGCTGCCCAAAAGCCTGCATTCCCTGGTTCCCTATTTCAAGAAATACCGCCGCAGTTATGTGGTGGGCACGCTCTGTGTGTTCCTGAACAACGGAATCTGGATTCTTTTTCCCCAGGTGATCCGGCGGGCGGTGGATGACCTCCATCTGGGCGTGACGCGGCACAAGCTGCTCACCTATGCTTTGCTCCTGCTCGCAGTGGCCGCGACCAAGGGTATCTTCCAGTTTCTAACCCGCTGGATCGTGATCGGAGTTTCGCGCGAGATCGAATTTGACCTGCGTAATGACCTTTTCAAGCACCTGGAAAGCCTTCCCCACTCCTATTACCAGCGGACGCGCACCGGCGACATTATGGCAAGAGCTACGAATGACTTGAACGCCGTCCGCATGCTGCTGGGCCCGGCCATCATGTACTCGGCGAATACCATCGTGTTCACGGCGGGTGCGCTGGCTTTCATGCTCTCGATCAGCCCGCGACTGACGTTCTATGCTTTCTTGCCGCTGCCCGTGGTGAGCATCACCATCCAGTACTTCGGACGGCAGATCCACGACCGTTTCGAGCGGATTCAGGCGATGTTCTCCGAGATCTCGGCCCGAGCCCAGGAGAATTTCTCCGGCGCGCGCGTGATTCGAGCCTACGTACAGGAACAAGCTGAGATTTCCGCCTTCGAAACCTCCAATGAGGAATACATCAAGCGCAGTTTGAAACTGGTTCGTCTGATGGGAATGCTCTGGCCGACGCTCGAAACCATGCTCGGCTTCGCCATCGTGCTGGTGCTGTGGCTGGGCGGGCGCGAAGTGCTCCAGGGCCGCATCACGGTCGGGGACTTCGTGGCCTTCAACACGTACATGGTACAACTCACCTGGCCGGTGATCGCTTTGGGTTGGGTGATTAACATTTTTCAGCGCGGCACCGCTTCGATGGGGCGGATCAATGAGATTCTTGTCGAGAAACCTGAGATCGAAGATAGTGCGGAGTCAAAGGCGGCGGCCAGGGGCACTCGCGCCACGCCAGTGATCGAAGGCGAGATTGAATTCCGCGATCTGAACTTCGCCTACAACGGCACACCCGTACTTCGTGACATCACTTTGCGTATTCCCGCGGGCAACAGCCTGGCAATTGTCGGTCCCACCGGTTCGGGGAAGACGACGCTCGTCAGTTTGATCCCGCGCATCCATGACGCCGAGCCGGGAATGGTGCTGATCGACGGCAGGCCGATCCGCGAATATCCGATTGCGTCGCTGCGCCGGAGTATCGGCTTCGTACCCCAGGAAACGTTCCTGTTCAGCGAAAGCGTGCGCGGCAATATCGCTTTCGGAAAAGAAGATGCCAAGGACGAAGAGGTGCGTGCCGCCGCGCAGGCAGCCAGCATTGCCGAAGATATTGAGGGTTTCCCGGAAAAGTATGGGACCCTGGTGGGGGAGCGCGGTATTACTCTCTCCGGCGGGCAGAAGCAACGCACCGCCATCGCGCGCGCGATTGTCCGCAACCCGCATATTCTGATTCTCGATGACGCGCTTTCGAGCGTAGATACACATACGGAGGACAGGATCCTCAATCATCTGCGCGAGGTCATGCAGGGCCGGACTACGATTTTCATCTCCCACCGGGTTTCCACCGTGCGCAATGCCGATCGGATCGCCGTCCTGCACGGTGGCCGCATCGTAGAACTTGGTACCCACGACGAATTGCTGGCCCGGAATGGCTATTACACCGACCTCTACAACAAGCAGTTGCTGGAAGAAGAGCTGGCCGAGGTGTAATGAAAACTGCAGAGTACGTCGAGGACGCAGAGGATTATCGGAAATAACCTACTGCCCCGCGCCCACGCATAGCCTTGGGGCAGAAGCAGTGCTCGGCGTGCTGCGCGTTCGCTGCGGTTTTCATTTCTCTTTATGAAACGTGTAGTCGTCCCCGAACTGCTCGACACCGACTCCGGCACGCCGGCTGAGATTGCGACCGCATTGTCCGATTTGCGCCGCATCAATCGATGGTTCGGGGGAATCTCGACGACCTATGCGATGGTTGTTCAGGTGGCCCGAGACCTTGGCACACGATCACTGTCGCTATTAGAAGTCGCCGCTGGCGCCGGGGCCGTACCTCAAGGTATCAGAACACGCATGCAGAGGCATGGAGTCAAGTTGCAGTTCACGCTACTAGACCGCGCCCTTTCTCACCTGCGGAACGATTCTGGGAATGGAACCCGCGTTGTCGCTGGGGATGCGCTCGCATTGCCGTTTGCGAACCAGAGTTTTGATGTGGTTGGGTGCTGCCTTTTTCTTCACCATCTGGAGCCGCAAGAGGTGGTGCAATTCGTCAATGAGGCTCTGCGGGTGTGCCGAATAGCGGTGCTCATCAATGACCTTGTCCGCCATCCGCTGCACCTTGCCATGGCATACGCGAGCCTGCCGCTTTATCGCAGCCGCATCACCCATCACGACGCCCCCGCTTCGGTGCGAAGAGCCTATACGGCGGATGAGATGCGCGAGATGCTGCAACAGAGCCGGGCTGCCCGGGTGGAAATCTGCCGCCACCCTGTGTTCCGGATGGGTGTGATCGCATGGAAGGCATAGATCCATCGCGCGTGGAAGGGCAGAATGAGCTATGTACGACCTAATTGTGATTGGCGGCGGGCCGGCGGGCTCTTCCGCGGCGATCACTGCTTCCCGCATCGGCGCCCGAGTTCTGATGCTCGAACGCGGACGCTTTCCGCGCCATAAAGTCTGCGGGGAATTCGTTTCGGCTGAATCCCTGGATCTTCTGCACCGTCTGCTTGACCGGCAACACGCAACTTTGATTTCTGAAGCAACCCGTATTCGGCGCGCGCGCATATTTCTGGACGGTCGCACCCTCCAGACAGCGGTCGAGCCCGCGGCAGCGAGCATCGCCCGGTTGGACCTTGATGCCGCGCTGTGGGAGTCCGCAGGACAATGCGGGGTCGAAACACGTCAGCAGGTTGTCGTGCAAAGTATTTCCGGCACCGGTCCGTTTCTGATCAGAACGTCTGCCGGCGAATTCGATTCTCAGGCTGTGATTAATGCCGCGGGACGCTGGTCTAACCTGGTCCCCGCTCTAGAAAAGCAAGAATCACGCTTGAAATGGCTGGGTCTCAAAGCCCACTTCACCGAGTTCTCCCCCGCTTCTTCGGTGGACCTCTATTTCTTCGAAGGCGGCTACTGCGGCGTCCAGCCGGTAGAAATCCGGCACGGAGGCTCGAAGTTTGGGCGCATCAATGCCTGCGCCATGGTACGCGCGGATGTGGCCAGCACGCTGCCAGAAGTCTTCGCGCTGCATCCTGCTCTGCAGGAACGCAGCCGCCAATGGCAGCCGCTCAGCGATCCAGTAAGCACTTCGCCTCTGTTTTTCCGAACTCCGCAGCCGGAACGCGATGGCGTGCTGATGGCGGGCGATGCCGCCGGATTTGTGGATCCCTTCGTGGGGGACGGTATTTCTCTAGCCCTACGCAGCGGCTTTATGGCGGCTGAGTGCCTGATGCCGTTGTTTCGCGGCGAAACTTCCATCGCCGACGCGGCGCGGCTTTACCAGCGGGAATACGAACAGCGGATTACGCCGGTGTTCCGCACGTCGTCCAAGCTACGCAGAATGCTGCTTCTGCCGCGAGGCATGAGAATGCCGGTGCTTTCCTTGCTAAAGAGGACTCCGGCAATCACGCGGTATCTGGTGAGGAAAACGAGGTAGGGGCTACCGCACCACCAGCACTTCGCGAATATTGTCGCGGGTGAGGAAAAACTTGATGGAGCCGAAATCACGGAAGAGGGTTTCGACGTGCCGGTTGTTGAACACCCGTTGCAGCCGGAAACTTTTTTCAATAGCCGTGTGCAGCGCGCCCGTGGGACCCTTGCGCATATCCTTTCGCGCCTCAATGTGCTGCATCTCCAGGGTGTCATTGCCCACCATGTGGTAGCGGTAACAGGGCGCGTCGGGCCCGGCTTCGCGGGTGTGAAAGAAAGCCAGCAACATGCCTCCGGGTTTGATGGTGGACCAAAGCCGTCCCACCACCGGTTTCACCAGACTCTCGTCGAGGTAATCGGCCAGATTCCAGCAAAGAACGATGTCGAAGTGCGCCGCCGGATAGACCAGATTGTCGGCAAGAAACTGCTTGCTATCCAGGGTTGGGCGGCCTTGTTCGTCCTTGCCGATCAAGGAAGGATCGGTCGAGGCGTCGAGCAGGTCCTCGCTGTAGATTTTGTGACCCAACGCAGTCAGATAGCGGATGTTAGCAGCCGACGTGGCGCCGATGTCCAGAATGCAGAGCGGCTCTTCCGACTTCAGGAAGCGCGAAACTTCAGCCAGGCCGCTGGAGCGCCGCGTAAGCCGCGGAGCCGTGCGAGCCGATTTAAGCCCCTGGCTGGAGTCGGCGGATGAACCACGAAAGAGTTTCATGAAGCTGTGTGTAACGGATGCCATGTCAACTTTCTGGCGCCCGGTTCAGCGGAATTCCGCACTGTAAATATATCGCGGCGTTCGAGGCAGAACCGGCTGAATGTCTAACGCTTGGTTACTATCGTGTTGGGTGTCGCCGGATTTGAACCTGCCGTGCCCGAAGCCGACGCACCGGATCCGGCGCTGCCCGCCCCGCTCGCGGCCACAGCGGTGACCTTCCCCTCAGCCTGGCTCTCGTGCTTTGCCGGAGAGTTTGGCTTGGCGGTTTCCTTCTGGATGTCCACCCTCCCTTTGAAATAAGCGCCGTCTTCGATGGCCACGCGCTGCGTCACGATATCGCCGATCGCTACTGCTGTTTTGCGCAGTTCGGCCCGGTCACTGGCCCGGATATTGCCTTCCAGCTTACCCTGAACGACTACACCTTTGGCGTTGACGTTGGCGCGCACCTGGCCGTTGGGCCCAATTACCAGGCTGTTGTCTTGGAGTAGGATGGTCCCCTCTACGGTGCCGTCAACATATAAGTCCTCACTTCCTGAAAGCTCTCCTTTAATGACGACGGACTTGCCGATGTGTGCAAATTCCACCGTTTTTGGCGTATCCATAACTACAGCCTCCTTAGGGTGCATTTACCGCGGGCCAGAAGCGAGAATACTGGATCATAAACCATTTGAGACGTTGCCGGGGGCGTCGGGCGAAGAAAATCACGCGGAAATCTTGTCATCATTCCAGGTCGCGGCCCCGCGTCGGTAGTAGTGGCGCATTTGCCATTGTCATCCCGAGGCGCCCTCTCTTGGCGGCCAGGGATCTGGGCGCGCCGTGCGACGCCTCGGGTTCTTGGCGAGGCAATACGCAGGCTTGGCGCGCATCTAACCAGGCAAACCGCACCACTATCCGCGCCTCGCTGGTTTGCTTTTGCTTGAGGTCGGCTGGTACAACAGCGCTAGCCTGAATCCCGTCTAAGTTATGGGGCAAGCATGGATTTTCCACCTCTCCGAACGGACTTCATTGCGCTAGTCGGGGCGCTCGCGGTCGCAACCGGGAGCATGGTATTCGCGGAACACGTCCCATCTGCAAAGCCGTTAGAACTCATACGCCAGACTGTGCAAAACGAAATCAATGCCAGTAATGGCGGAGCCAACTTCATTTTTTTGGATCGGAAACGAACCGGGCACGGTTCTCAGACCAAGCTAGTCGTGGAAACCAGCGATGTCGCGCTGGGAATGCTGGTTGCTGTCGACGATAAGCCACTTACCGCGCAGCAGCGCCAGTCAGAAGAGGCTCGGTTAGAGGAGTTGCTGAAAAATCCTGAGGAGTTAAGGAAAAAGCGGAGGTCCGAAAAGGAAGATGCCGAGCACGTCACTCGCATCATGAGAGCGCTCCCGGACGCATTTGTCTATGAACCGGACGGCACTGAGACGGGAAGGCAGGGTGTGGGAAGAGCTGGCGATGCGCTGGTTCGGCTGAACTTTCGTCCCAACCCGAGGTATAGCCCACCCACCCACGTCGAACAGGTGCTCGCCGGCATGCAGGGTTATATTCTGATCGATGCGGACAAACGCCGGATTGCCAAGATCGATGGCACGCTGATCCGAGACGTGGGCTTCGGTTGGGGAATTCTGGGCCACCTGGACAAAGGCGGCCATTTCCTGGTGGAGCAGGGGGACGTAGGCAACAACGATTGGGAAATCACGCGCATGGATCTCGCATTTACTGGCAGAGAACTTCTGTTCAAGAGCATCAATATCAAGTCGGAGGAGGGTCTCTCTGACTTCCACCCCGCTCCTCCAAAACTGAGCCTGGCGCAAGGAGTGGAACTGCTGAAGAAGCAGGAGGCCGAACTGGCGGACAACCGGGAACCGCCCGCAACTGTGAACCCGAAATAGAGATGGGACGCAGGCCGCTGCGTCTGAGGTTCAGACGTTGCAGGCAATGTTTCTACTCAACAGCCCGGATGGTTTCCTTGCGCACGGTGAGCTTCTCGATCAAGTCCTCACGCACCCGGTATCCGTTGCCAGGTTGATCGCCGACGACGATCGTGCCTTGGGGTGTGATTTCGACTTCGGGTTCGATAATATCTTCCTTCCAGTAGCGTTTGGAGGCAGACACGTCTCCCGGCAGACGAAAGTTCTCCAGCGTGGAAAGTGCGATGTTGTGGGCGCGCCCCACGCCCGACTCGAGCATCCCGCCGCACCATACGGGAATGTTTCGAGCGGCGCAGACATCGTGAATTCTTTTCGCCTCGGTGAAGCCACCGACGCGGCCGACTTTAATGTTGATGATGCGGCAGGCTCGGGTGTCGAGTGCGTGGGCTGCGTCGCGCGCGTGATGGATGGATTCGTCGAGGCAAATCGCAGTGCGCAACTCTCTTTGCAGGCGGGAATGATAGTAGATGTCGTCGTCCCACATTGGTTGCTCGATCATCAGCAAATTGAATTGGTCGAATTTGCGGAGGTGTTCAAGTTCGTCCAGTGTATAGGCGGAGTTGGCATCGCAACTGAGCACGATGTCGGGCCAGCGGGAGCGAATGCGCTCCAGCACGGTGATGTCCCAGCCAGGCTTAACCTTTACTTTGATGCGGCGGTATCCGGCGGCCAGTTCGGTTTGAATCTTCTCCAGCAACTGCCCGACCGAATCCTGGATGCCGATGGAAACGCCGCAGGAGATTTCCCGCAACGTGCCGCCCAGTAGCTTCCACAAGGGCTGCTGCTTCTCTTTAGCTTCCGCGTCCCAGAGCGCATTCTCAACGGCGGCCTTGGCCATGCGGTGGCCTCGGATGCGGGCCATCAGCAGCACACTCTCGCGCGCTGTCGTCAAAGTACGCCCCAACACGGCAGGCGCGAGATAGTGCTTGAGGGTAAGCCATGCACTGTCGATCCACTCACTGCTGTAGAAGGGATCTTCACCGGCAACGCACTCCCCCCAGCCATCGATGCCGTCGCAGCGGACGGTCAGCAGGATGATTCGGCGGCTGAAGGTGCGCTTGAAGCTCGTCTCGAAAAAGTGAACGAGCGGCATCTGAATCTCGCGCAGCGTGATGGCTTCAACTTTCATAGATCAAACCACAGAACCACGGAGCATACGTAAGAAACGAAACCTGCTGCTAGAGCATTGTCATCCCTGGCGAAGAATCATCATTCGCAGCGCGAATGAGGATCCGCAGTCGAGGAATCCTAGTCTCGGCAACCTGTCCAGCATAGGGATTCCTCGCTAGAGCGGTTCGGAATGACAATTTAGGGCGTCGAACCTCGGCGTCCGGCTACCCTTCCTGCCAGCGCCCCAGCAAGAAGTTGCCGTTTCCCTGCTGGTCGCGCTCGTATCCCAGGACCACCAAGCCTTCTGAGAAGCTTTTTAGAAATTCTTCTCGATTGCGATCCTGAACCCTCTTAGCCTGATCGCGCGTCGCCGGCGAGGCCTTCCACTCGTAGATTTGCGCCGGGACGGAAATCGCTCTGACCGTTTCGAAACTGTGGCTTGGCTCCGGCTCGCGGCAAAGTCTCCACGCGCTTCGATTTCAGCCACCACTCCGCCACGAGTCGATCGCTAGGCAAGCCGCCCTGCAGGGGCGATGAGGTAATTCCATACTGATTCACGTTGTACCGGCGCGCGACGGCGCCCAGCCTTTCGATGTTGAGATAGGCATTCTTGATTTCCAGCGGATCGAACGTCCACTCGATCAGTTTAAAGCCGCGCGCCAGCGCCTCTTCACGTTGAAAAAGCTTGATGCGACGTCCCAGCCCGGCATTCTGATACGGCTTGCGCACCGCCAGCATGTGGGAGTGCAGGTAGAAATGGCCGCCGCGAACCCCTGGAAGGGCGAGGGCGAACCCCACCATTTCGTTGGAGCCAAAAGCTCCGATTACCTGTCCGCCGATCTTCTCCGCAACCACGAACATCCTTAACGGCACCAGTTCGGCGTCGGAAAAATTCCAGACTTCCTTTTGCAGGGCCACACAAGCACGCATTTCGTCGAGGTCGTGGACGCTGCGGATCAGAATCGAATCAGCTTTCACCGCCGGTCCTTCTCCAGTCGTTTGGCTTGCCGCCATATCGAATCCAATTCTTCCATTGAAGTTTGCTGCGGAGTGCGCCCGGACTTCTGCAGCTGTTCTTCCATCCATTGAAAGCGGCGCTTGAACTTGCGGTTGGTTTTCTTCAGCGCCGATTCGGGATCGAGCGAAAGATAACGCGCAATGTTCACCACCGTGAAGAAAAGATCGCCCACTTCGTCTTCCAGGCGCTGGCGCAATTCATCGCTGATCGGCTGCCTGGCCGTCCGGCCACACTCCGCCCCGGCGGCTGCGGGCCGGGTGCGGGGAACTCTTTAAGCTGTTCGCGCAACTCGGCAGTTTCCTCGCCAAGTTTCTCGACCAGTCCCTCGACGTTGGGCCAGTCAAACCCCACGTGAGCGGCGCGCGAGCTGAGTTTGTGAGCTTCCAGCAAAGCTGGCATGACCGCAGAAACACCGGCTAACACGGATTGGGGTTTGTCCTGACTCTTGGCGGTCTTGCCGCCACCTGCCTCCAGCTTCTTCCTCTTTTCTTCGGCTTTGAGGGCCTCCCAATTGCGCAAAACGTCGGAAGATGTCTCAGCTTTTACGTCCCCGAAGACATGAGGGTGGCGATCCACGAGTTTGATCGAAAGCCGGTCGAGGACTTCATCAACAGAAAATGTACCCTGCTCCTTGGCCATCTGCGCGTAAAACAGAACCTGCAACAGCAGATCGCCGAGCTCGCCGGTGAGTTCGTGCCAATCGCGATTGTCAATGGCTTCGAGGACCTCGTAGGTCTCCTCGAGGGTGTAGGGTTTGATGGAGTCGAAGGTTTGCTCGCGGTCCCAAGGACATCCGCCCGGGCCCCGCAGGCGGGCCATGATTGAAACCGCGCGCTCGAAACGCTCTCCCGTGGTTGGCATCGGAGCCAACACTCTAAATGAGGGGCGCGAGCGGGGGCAATGCGCAGCCGCAGTTCACGGTGAATCGTGCCAGAACAGCACACCTTGGTTCGGTTCACCTCAGGGTCTGTACCAGCAACTCTGTTTCATCGGACACAATCCCATCGACTTCCCATTCAGCCAGACGCAACATAGAAGCTTTATCGTTCACCGTCCAGGCAAACAGTTTCTTACCTGCTTGGTGCACTTCCTCCACCAGCTTCTCGCGGATCAGGGTATGGTGAAGAATCACGAACTCAACGGGCAATCCGCGCCATCGCGTGACCTGCTCTTGCCGGTCGCAGATGATCCCCAGCGGAACAGTGACGCTTCGGGTTCTCAGTTCCGTCAATACTTCAGGCAGGAAAGACGAAATGACGTAGCCGCGCTCTGGCGCATGCTCTTGCAATGCCATTAGCACCCGCGATTCAAGGTCCTGCACCTTGATCTCGATATCGAGAAATGCTCGGGTAGCGTAACCCTGCAGAACATCTTCCAGACGCGGAAGGTGAGCCAACTGATCGCAAGTCGCCTGGGAGACGGTAATTCCCTCGACTCTAGGGTCGTGGCAAACCAGAGCCCGCCCGCAAGCGGTTAAACGCACATCGAATTCAAAACCATCGCAGCCGTGTCGCAGGGCGAGGTCAAAGGAGGCAAGGGTATTCTCGCGAACGGAAGCAGACGCACGCGCGCCCCGATGACCGAGGAGGAGGGGAGAATCGGACATCGGAGATTAATTGTACGCCGGGCGTCCAGTTCTCCGAGGGACGAAAAATCCACAAGGCTGTGAAAAACAACTACAAAATGGGATGAAGATTTGTGTACACCGCCAGAATTTCGTTTCTGGACTTTCTTCTCATCTTGACGGCTTAGTTAATCCAGATCGAAATCGCGAATGGGCTTGCCTGTATCCGGGGACTCCTTCGCCTTTTTGACGGCTTCCTGGAACTTCTTCTCGAGCAGGTCGGAAGCGTGCTTTTGGGCCTCGACGGATTGACGGAAAATGGATTCACGGCGGCTGTCCTGCTCTTTCATGGCCCGGGCCGCTTCCTCCATGTCGTTGAACATTCTGGGCTTGACGGCGGCAGTATGGGCAATCACCGCCTTAGTCGCGGAATCCACCTTCAGCACCGCGCTGCAGCAGGGGCAGGTGACCTCGAAAGCTGCGACGTTCTGCGCCATGCCGGAAATCATACCGCAAAGGGTCGCTCAATGGGGCTCCAGTTTGATGGGGAGGACGTGGAAGAGATAAAGCATCTCCCAGCCCAGGAGAAAGACCGATACCACTACCACCGTAATCGCCAGGATTTCACCGAAACTCAGGCCCGTCCGGCGAGGCTCGAAACGCCGGGCAATCAGACCGAGGATATTCAGCGTTGCAAAGCCGAAGACCAACACCCATAGAATGTTGTAGATGTTGCTCTTCTTGTCCGAATGCTGATCGGAATATTGCAACAGGAAAACCAGCAGAGATTGCAGGCAGACAAGGCTCCGCGCCCACCAGACGCGTGAAGTCGCGCGAGCGAGCTCGGTGGTCAGAGACAAGGCCACGGGCAATTTGCCTGAGTCAACGTAAACTTGGTCCTGGAAAGCTAAGATATTATCGCTTTTCCCGCCGAGAAGTGGGCGTCGAACGGTGCGACGGGTCATCCATCTGGTTACCAGTCTGGCTTATAATAGAAAGAAGTTCGGTAATCTAACCTGGTAGTTACTTTGGTGATTTGGCCAGGGATGCCTTGAGCGGTAGGGTACACTGTATGGCCAATAGCAACCTACCTGCGAAAAAAGAGCAGAATATGCCTAAAGGTCTTGCCGAGAAGCCAAAAGCTATTACCGTGCTGGCGGAAAAGTTTGGAGACATGGTCGAAGTCCAGCACAAGAAACTGAGCAAAGAGGAATTTCAGAAGGCAGAGCAGAACTTCGATCGAATTGTCAATAAAGCCCGCGCTTCTCGCGGACGACGTCGCGAAACAGCCTGATCCACTCTTGTAATTCTTCCCTGCTGACATCTGGCTTGTAGCCCTTTACCGCCGCCACAAAATCCTCTTCCCCCAGGTATTCGGCGATCAGTTCGAGTTCTTCCGCAAAGTTACGCCTGCGTCTTTCTTCCGCTCGCTGCTCATCGGTTTTCGGCGGCTTAGGTGTTCTTGCCATGCAGTTGTTTCTTTACCACTAAATTGGGCCACGGCAATATTCTGGCTTTTTCGGTAGTGGGCTAATTCTGTGTTACCACTAAAAATCTCTCCAAAATGAAGCGTTCCGGTTGTATCCCCGCAGGTCACTTCCCCCGCGAATCGAATCAAAGGAGACTTTTTGGTTCGTACTTATACCGATGGTATGCGCACACGGGCCAGCGCCAGTCCAATATCCGCTGGCTAGCAAATCCTGCAGCTCGGTTTCTGTGGTTTCGGTCACTTGGGCATCCGCTAGTATGTGAAATTGCCGAGGAACTCGGCAGATGCCTTGTTCGCATAAAAACGATATGCGGATCACCATCCGATCGTCATAGCGTGTCGTTTGGTTCGTTGGGAGGGCCTCGTTACGACACTCAATATAGGCAGATGCAATCCTGCATTCAGGACACGCAAAATATAGCCAATCCCGCTGGTTAGGCCACATTTCTTGATTTTCAGGTTTGGGTGGAAGTGTGGAGAATGGGAACACAATTTGGCATGGACAATGCCCACAGTGCAGGACCCCACGAATGTTCGGACTAACCAGCGAAACAGGCATCGGATGCTCCTAGCTGAGCAATTCTTGAAGAAAACGCTCTGCGCTGCTACCGCGGCGTTTCGTATTTCACTCCAAAGTCATTTTTTCTTCCCGCGATCGACTACTATCGGAAAAGTGGGACCAGACGGAGGTGGGATCAATCCCATCAACGCGCGCAAGTTTGCCAAGTTGCGCCCTACCCATCTATACGCTGGCGCGGTAGCGCCGGTGCCCTCGGGATCGAGAACCTCTTCAATTTCGTCGGATTCCTTGAGCCTCTTCAAGATGGTGTGCACCGATGCCAACAGATTTTGCTGATTGGTAATACCCAAGGCCTCCACTTGATTCCGTATCTCTGCCGGAAACAGCGGTCGGATTGCCCCTCGGAGGACGGTCCGACAAGCGTCTGTTACACCTTCGACGAGCCCAGAAATAGGCGGGTTGTCGGGGTAAGCCAACTCCAGAAGTGCGCTAATTCTTTTTTTCTGTTTAGCGATCTTCGTTTCCAGGGCCTCGCGTTCCGCAACATACCTCTGCAACTCATCGAAGGCCACCATCAAGTCCGCGTTGTATTTATTTGCCACAAGAACATTTGACATTATGTCAACAAGGATGTCAAGCGCGAAATCCGGAAACCGCAGATTCTTGGGATCGGGCCATCTCGGATGCGACACGGCTACTTCAGAAGGCGGAGCCTAGGGCTTAAGGAGGCTTCTTTATCATCCTGACCTTCGCCGAAAACAAAAATCGGGAGTCCCATACTATTCCATACATTCAGCACCCCAGAATTGTCCTACTACCGGCTTTTTTGACCTCGGCGCGTGGCCACCGCGCTGCCTTATAATAGAAGACTCCGCACCTGCTTCTGACGCCGCCAGAGGACCTGAGGGCGCGTAAACCCGACAGCAAGGGGGCTGCGGAGTGGCTGTGGCGGTCCTTTTACCGATGTCCACGGAAACCATCGTTGTTCGCGGGGCGCGAGTTCATAACCTCAAGAACATTGATTTTGAAATTCCCCACAACTCGCTGACGGTTGTGACCGGAGTGTCAGGTTCGGGCAAGTCTTCCCTGGCCTTCGACACGATCTATGCCGAGGGCCAGCGCCGCTATGTGGAATCTCTCTCCGCCTACGCCCGCCAATTCCTGGAGCGGATTGAGAAGCCAGACGTGGACCTGATCGACGGTATTGCTCCTGCGGTGGCAATCCGGCAGAAAAACACCACCCGAAATCCGCGTTCTACCGTGGGCACGGCCACTGAGATTTATGACTACTTACGCTTGCTGTTCGCTCGAGTCGGCCGGACCTACTGCCTGAAATGCGGCAAGGAGGTCAAGAAAGACACGGTCGACGAAGTCGCCGATGCGGTGCTCGCGCTGGGCCAGGGCACGCGGCTCCATGTGCTGTTTCCATTGCAGGCTCTGCATTCAGTTTCACCCGAGACGGCCCAGAGTGAGACCCGAAAAAAGAGCAGGCCGTCGACCGCCCGCGCGGGACGTTCACAAGACAAACGGCGAGACGCCGGCGCTGCGATTTCCGATCAGCTCAAGACGCGACTCCTTGATCTCCGCACCCGGGGTTTCAACCGGCTTTATCAGGATGGACAGATTTTCGAGTTTTCCACCCCGGAGTCCTTGCTGGACATTGATTTCGCGACATCGGTCTTTGTGCTGGTAGATCGCCTCGCCGTCTCGCCCGACGTGCGGGCGCGAATCGTAGACGCCATCGAGATCAGCTACCGGGAGGCAGGCGAGGTTATCTTCGAGACTGCCCCGCGGGAAGGGCAGCCTCCAGAAAGACTTCGCTTCTCCCAGCGTTTTGAATGCAAAGCCTGCAACATTCGATACGAGGAGCCCGAGCCGCGCCTGTTCTCGTTCAACAACCCGTATGGCGCGTGCCCGCGCTGCCAGGGATTTGGGAACACAATTGACTTCGATCTCGACCTCGTCATCCCTGACAAATCGAAAAGCCTGAACGAAGGCGCAGTCGAGCCCTGGACCAAACCCAAATACCGCGCGTTCCTTCCCGACCTGAAACGTTTTGCCCGCCAGGTAGAGATCCCACTCGATGTGCCCTGGTCAGAATTGGACTCCGAGCATCAAAGGCTGGTGATCGAAGGCGAGGGACGGTTTTGGGGCGTGCGCGGCTTCTTCAATCATCTGGAGCGCAAGAAATACAAGCTGCACGTGCGCGTCTTCCTCAGCCGCTACCGCGGATACTCGATCTGTTCCACCTGCAATGGAGCCCGCCTCCGTACCGAAGCGCGGCAGGTGAAAATCAACGGCAAGAACATCTGTGATGTGTGCAGCCTGACCGTGGAAGAGGCCGCGAACTTTTTTGCAGCGGTTCAACTGACTGAACAGGAGGCGGGAATCGCCGACAAGCTTCTGCAGGAGATTCGCGAGCGGCTGCGGTTTCTGAATGAAGTAGGGCTGGAATATCTGACGCTCGACCGGTTGGCCTCCACGCTGTCAGGAGGCGAAGCGCAGCGTATTCAGCTCGCGACGTCGCTAGGCTCGCGACTGGTGGGAACGCTTTATGTGCTGGACGAGCCCTCCATTGGGCTGCACAGCCGCGACACTCACCGCCTGATCAAGATTCTGCACGATCTGCGCGACCTGGGTAACACCATCCTCGTGGTTGAGCATGATCCCGATGTGATGCGCGCTTCCAATACCATCCTCGACCTGGGGCCGGGCGCTGGAGAGCATGGCGGCCAAGTGATCGCGGCCGGCACCTACGATGAGATTCGGGAAATGCCTGCTTCCCTCACCGGACGCTATCTTGCAGGAGAGCTGAGCATTCAAATACCGAATGTCCGGCGCAAGCCCGGGCCGCAGCAGATCACGATTTGCGGGGCGAGGGCCCACAATCTGAAACGCATTGATCTAACCGTTCCGCTGCGCATGGTAGTAGCCATCACCGGCGTCTCCGGTTCGGGGAAATCCACGCTGCTCCATGACGTGCTCTATCAGGCCCTGGCAGCGGCGAAGAAGCAACCTGATGGCACCGCTCCATCTGCTGCTGCCTGGGACCGGGTGCAGGGAGCGGAGTTCATTGATGAGGTTGTTCTGGTAGATCAATCTCCCATCGGGCGCACACCGCGCTCCAATCCCGTGACCTACATCAAGGCTTTCGACGGCATCCGCGATTTGTTTGCATCCCTGCCGGAAGCGAAGAAGCGCGGATTCACCGCCGGGCATTTCTCGTTCAACATTCCCGGAGGCCGCTGTGATACCTGCCAGGGAGACGGCACGGTGACAGTGGAGATGCAATTCCTTGCTGATGTAGAGTTGATCTGCGAAGAGTGCAAGGGCGCCCGCTACAAGCCGCAGGTGCTGGAGGTGCGCTATCGCGGCAAGAATATTCATGAAGTCTTGCAGCTTACGGTGAAGGAAGCCCTCCAGTTTTTCAGCGGCGTGCCTAAGATTGTGGATAAGCTGCGTGTGTTGGAGGAGGTTGGTCTGGGATATCTGCGACTGGGCCAGTCGGCGACTACACTTTCCGGAGGCGAAGCCCAACGCATGAAACTGGCCGCCCACCTGCAGCCGGCGGCGCGGGAGATCGGCCGGCGCGGCGGTTCGGGGGAAAGTAAGCGCCGGCCGCACGTTTTGTATATTTTTGATGAGCCCACGACGGGCCTTCATTTCGACGATATCAGCAAACTGCTGGCTGCTTTTCGCCGTCTAATTGAAGCAGGGGGCTCGATCCTGGTGATCGAACACAACCTGGAAGTGATCAAAACGGCGGATTGGGTCATCGATCTTGGCCCCGAAGGGGGCGAACGCGGCGGCTACGTGATTGGATCGGGCCCGCCGGAAGCTATCGCCAAACTGCCGAAGTCGTATACCGGAAAGTTTCTGGCCCGTGTCCTCAATGGAAACGGATTGTCGCGTGCGGATGGGAACAAGTAGGCAAATTTCGATTGTGCTGTTACTGGCGGGGCTCAACCTCGGCATGCCATTGCATGCTCAGGACGCCGGTCGAACCGTTCGCCATCATAAGATCGCCGAAGAAAACCCCTCTTTCCCCCCAGAACTCACCCAGGCTGAAGCTGCTATCGAGAAGAAAGATTACGCAACCGCCGAGCCGCTGTTGAAAAAAGTTGTCGCGGCGGATCCCGCGAATTATGAAGCCTGGTTTGACCTGGGATTTGTGTACAACGGTCTGGGGAACGCACCGGAGTCCATTGCCGCGTACCGCAAGTCGGTGGCGGCCAAACCGGACGTCTTCGAATCCAATCTGAATTTGGGGCTTATGCTGGCCAAGACCGGTCAAGCGGACGCGGAACAGTTTCTGCGCGCTGCCACCACGCTGAAGCCTACCGCCAATGCTGACGAAGGCCACGCACGAGCCTGGCTTTCTCTCGCCCATGTGCTGGAGAGCAGCAGGCCGGAGGAAGCAATCGAGGCATACAAGCAGACTGCGACTCTCGATCCCAAAGATCCGGAGCCTCATCTCTCAGCGGGACTGCTGCTCGAAAGGGAGAATCGGTTTGCCGATGCTGAGCAGGAGTACAAACAGGTTTTGGAAATTGATCCCACTGATGCCGATGCTCTGACCGGCCTGGCCAATATTTATATGCGTGGACACCGGCTGGCCGATGCGGAGAGAATCCTGAGCCAGTTAGTCGCGTTGCGTCCGAACGATGCCGCGGCCCACATGCAACTAGGGCGTACGCTAGCCGCTATCGGGAAGAACGACGATGCGATCGGGGAATTGCAAGCCGCCGCCAAGCTCGCACCTGGTGATCCCGGCGCACAGCGGGATCTGGCGCAGCTCTATGCCGCTGCCAGGAAATACGATCTGGCGGAAGCGCAATACCGCACGCTGCTGTCCACCAACGGGAACGACGCCGAATTGCATCACGGCCTGGGAGTGGCTTTTCTCAACCAACGGAAATTTCCCGAGGCGCAACAGGAACTGTTGATCGCGGTGAAACTCAAACCAGACTTCGGCGCCGCCTATGGTGATCTAGCCGTAGCGGCGAGTGAGAACAAGAATTATGAGCTTGCCATCAAGGCCGCCGATGCCCGCGCCAGATTTCTCCCTGAGATTCCGGTTAGTTACTTTCTCCGCGCCAGCGCCTACGATCACTTGCGCGACTACAAGCAGGCATCGGAAAATTACCATAAGTTCCTTGAGCTGGCGAACGGCCAGTATCCGGATCAGGAATGGCAGGCTCGCCATCGTCTGATCGCCATCGAGCCGAAAAAGTAGGCACTATGCGCTTCCAGATCGCAATGGTCGCCGTTCTCCTGGCCGCCGCCCTCGCGGCGTTCGGTTCTAAGCCAGAAACTCTTCAGGAACTGATTGCCCGGGCGGAATCCGCGCGTGTGGAGGATCGCCCCGGCTTATATGTCGAAATTGCCGGGCGACAGCTCAAGTTCGCTGACCAACTCTACACTGAGGGTAAAGTCGGCGACGCCCGGGCTGCAGTGAATGATGTCGTGACCTACTCGGAAAAGGCGCACGACGCAGCGATCCAGTCGGCAAGGAAGTTGAAGAGCGCGGAAATCGCGTTTCGTAAAATGGCTGCCAAATTGCGCGATATCAAACGCAATTTGAATTTTGAAGACCAAGCCCCGGTGCAGGCCGCGGCGGACCGTCTGGAGAACTTGCGCACCGACTTGCTGTCGCGCATGTTCGGCAAGGGCAAATGATTCCTTCTGTCCGCACGCTCGCAGGTTTCCTGTTGCCGTTGCTGCTGCTTTCGACCGCCCCGGCTCAGCACCGCCGGGACGCGCTCAATGCGAAGGAAGTTGATCAACTGCGCGATGCCGCGCAGGAGCCTGACGAGCGGCTCAAGCTGTTCATCCAGTTTGCCCGGGCGAGACTGACCGCGATCGAAGAAATGCGCGCCGATCCCAAAGTCACAGACCGCGCCCAGCAAACTCATGACCGGCTGCAGGATTTTCTGGATGTATACGATGAGCTAAACGACAACGTCGACGCCTTTGTCGATCTCAAGGCTGATCTGCGCAAAGCTTTGAAGGGAGTCATCGAAGGCGACACTGAATTCCAGGCCAGGCTCCGCGCTTTGAGGACATCCCTTGAGAGCAGCAAAGAAGAAACCAAGCAATATGACTTCTTGCTGAGTAATGCGCTGGATACCGTGGACAGCAGCGTCCAGGACCACCGGCAATTGTTGAACGAGCAGGAAGAAGCGGCCAAGCGAAAGAAAAAATAGAACCTGAAACCGCTGAGAAACGCACAGTTCCTGAGCTCGCTGAGGGAACAGCGGCGGAGCAGAATCCGGAGCCGCCTGCGAAGATTTGAGAGACTTCGTTCTCTCCGCGTTCTCCGCGGGTCCTTGGTAGTGGTGCAGTTCGATTTGTCATCCTGAGCAAGCCGTTCTTGCGCAGCGAAGGATCTGGGCGAGCCGCGCGAGTTGTCGCGCTCGCGCGACAGAATAATCGCGCGTCTGGCTCGCTTCCTTATCAAACTGCACGACTACCGAGTCTCTTGGTTTAAGATTTTCCGTGCTAAGCTAGCCGCAAGGTGAAGGAAAACCTTGTCCACATCTTTCAGGAAACCTACCGCGAACTGCGCCCGCGCGCGCCCATGCCCGAGTTGGCGGCTGAGTTTTTCGCCTTCGCCAACATCAACAACACCATCCGGCTGCGGGAAGGCAAGTTGCTGGTGCGGCTCTCGGATCTTCTGGAAGGCGCGCCGGACTTGGTACTCAGGGCCATCGCTCATATCCTCTTAGCCAAAATGTATCGCAAACCAATCGTGCGCGAACATGCCACACGCTACCGCCGCTACGTCTCCAGTCACGACATCACGATGAAAGCACATCTGGTGCGGCAGATGCGAGGGCGGAAGCGGATCGAGAGTGCCCAGGGACGCGTGTACGATCTGGAAGCAATCTTCGATGATCTGAACGTGCGATTTTTCTACGGCCTGCTGGCCCGGCCGCAGATGACCTGGAGCCGCGATCATGCGCGAAATCACCTCGGCCACTACGATCCCGCGCACAATGCCATCGTGGTGAGCCGTGTTTTCGATCATCCCCGCGTGCCCCGCTATGCCGTGGAGTACATCGTCTATCACGAAATGCTGCACCTCAAGCATCCGGTGAGCTTGCGCGGCAGCCGCCGCTGCGTGCATTCGGCGGAGTTTCAGGCGGAGGAAAAACTGTTCCCCGAGCTCGATTCCGCGAGAACATTCCTCAAGCGTCTGTAATTCTGGCTGTTCCGTCGCCCTGGTCAACCAGTTCGTGTGACCCAAATCACAAGCGCCCGTGATTCGGCGCGTTGACGCTGGCGCGGCGGGAAGACTATCCTAGTAGTTGAAATTGAAATTCATTTTCAAAATCATATCGCTCAGAAATGAGGGCCTTTTCTAGATGTTGGAAGCATTCATTGTTACCTTGCGGGAGGGCGTCGAAGCGGCTCTGATCGTAGGCATCACACTCGCCTACCTGGCCAAGATCGGACGCCCGGAACTGCGCAAATCCGTCTATGCGGCTCTGGTCTGGGCGTTCGTGGGCAGTCTGGGCGTCGCCGGGCTGCTTTCCCGCACACGCTGGAACCAGGACATCTTTGAAGGCTGGATCATGCTCGCGGCCGCTTTCTTCGTCGTCACCATGATCGTTTTCATGATGAAGACGGGGCGCAAGCTCAAGGGCCAGATCGAAGGCAAGGTCGGGCTGCTGGCCGGTGAAGATGCATGGTTTGGCCTGTTCCTGTTCGTTTTCCTGATGGTGCTGCGTGAGGGGGTGGAAACCGTCCTGATCCTCTCAGCAGTCTCGCTGAACTCCACCGAACTGCTCAGTTTTCTGGGCACGCTGCTGGGCGTGATTGCCGCCATTTTGTTTGGCGTGATGTTTGTCAAAGGCAGCGTGCGGATCAATCTGCAAAAGTTCTTCCGCGTCACCACGGTGATTCTGTTCTTTGTGGCGGCGCAATTGGTCATCTCCGGTCTGCACGAGCTTTCTGAAAATGGAGTGCTTCCGTCTTCGAAAGTAGAAATGGCGATCATTGGGCCGATCGTGCGCAATGATCTGTTTTTCTTCATCACTATCTTCGCCTTAGCAGCGCTTATGGTGCTGTTCGAGGTCAAGCGTCGCGAACCGGGGCCGCAGCCGGCATCGCCCGCTGAACGCCGGAAAGCCGCCTGGAGCGCCCGTCGCGAGCGCTTGTGGATGGCGTCCGTGTATGCGAGTTCCTTCGTGTTTATCGTTCTGGTGACGGCGGAGTTCATCTACACCAAGAGCGTGAGCGCCTTGTCACCGGCGACGGAAGTCACGTTTGTGAACGGTCAGGTCAGTATCCCGCTGACCCAGGTTCAAGACGGCGATCTGCACCGCTTCTCCGCCCATGCGAATGGCGTCACGGTGCGCTTCTGGCTGTATCAGAAACCGGATGGCAAGATTGCCACCGTGCTGGATGCCTGCGAAATCTGTGGGGCGGTGGGCTTTTACAAAGGGCCCAATGGCGTAGTTTGCAAGAACTGCGCGGCGCCCATCAATCCGCAGTCCGTCGGAATGCCCGGGGGCTGCAATCCGGTTCCCCTCAAGGCTGCACAAACCGCGGACGCAATCATCATCCAGGAGGCGGACATCGCGGCCCGGAGCCGCATGTTCCAGCAATAGCCCATGTTCGTGCGCCTCGTCTACGAATCGTTTCGCCGGCAGAAGCGCCGCAAGCTTCTGGCTGGAGCTGCGATTACCTTGGGCGTGGGCGTGGCCACCGCCATGATCGCGGTCGCCACCGACATCGGCGATAAAATCAGCCGCGAGCTGCGCAGCTATGGCGCGAACCTGGTGGTCACTCCGCAGGAGGATACCCTAGATGTACAGATCGGCGGCGTGGATCTGAAGCCGCCCAGCGACGGCGCCTACCTGAACGAAGCCGATCTGCCCAAGATTCGAGGCACTTTCTGGCATCACAATATTGTGGGCTTCGCTCCTATGCTGCCGGTGAATGTCAGCTTGGATGCGCGCTCTGACACGAAGAACGTGACCTTGCTCGGGACCTACTTTTCCAAGCCACTGCGCTTCGGCAAAGAGGATTTTGTAACAGGAGTGCGCATCACGCATCCCTGGTGGAAGGTGCAGGGTGCGTGGCCGGACGACAATTCGCAGGACGTCCTGCTGGGCGAGAGTCTCGCCACGAAGCTCGGCCTCAAGACCGGAGATCAGGTCGCATTTTCAGGTCAAACCCATCGTGTGGCGGGGATCCTTTCGACGGGCATGGCTGAGGACAATCAGATTGTTGCCCCGCTCGCCCTGGCGCAGCAGATTCTGGGCAAGCCTGGCGCGGTGCGTCGTCTTTATGTGAGTGCGTTGACCAAACCCGAAGATGCGCTGGCCCGCCGCGATCCCAAGACGATGAACGCCGAACTGTTCGACCGCTGGTATTGCTCGCCCTATGTGACATCCATCGCCTACCAGTTGCAGGAGGCGATTCCACACTCTCACGCCGAGCAGATTCGCCAGGTGGCGCAGAACGAAGGCACGGTGCTGTCCCGGATTAAAGGGCTCATGCTGCTGGTTACGCTGGCGGCACTATTCGCCTCGGCGCTGGCCGTGTCGGCGGCGATGGCGACTGCCATCTTCGAGCGCCGTAACGAAGTCGGGCTGATGAAGGCCCTGGGCGCTGCCGACGCTTCCGTCGCGGCGCTGTTCTTCGCGGAGGCCACCCTGCTGGCGCTGCTGGGTGGGATCGTGGGCTTTGCCGGCGGAGCGCTGCTGGCCCGCCAGATTGGCCGATCCATTTTCAATTCGCAGATTGTGATCGAACCCGTGCTCTTCCCCGTAATTCTGGCCATCGCCGTGGTCGTGACTTTCGCGGGCAGTGGCATGGCGATTCGTCGCGCTGTAAAGTTTGATCCCGTCTATGCGCTGCGAGGTGACGCGTGAGTGCACACACCCTGCCGACCGTGGCCGACCGCCGTACCGCCTCGCCACATACTTCGATGTTTCTGCGTATGCTGATGCGGGCCGCAGTGCTTCGTCGCGGACGCGCTGCCTCTGCCCTGCTCGCCATGGTGGTTGCCGCAGCCGTGGCTACGGCAATGCTGAACCTCTACGTGGACGTGCAGGCCAAGCTGCGCAAGGAATTCCGCAATTATGGTGCGAACGTCGTGGTAGTCGCGACAAACGGCGATGTGCTTCCCGCCGATGCTCTTCGGAACGTTGAATCGGTACTTGAGGGACACGGCTTGGCGGTGCCCTTCGCATACGTTGTAGCTCGTACTCCCGATGGACAATCCGTGGTCGTCTCTGGAACCGACTTCGCTCAAGTACGCAAGCTGGATACCTGGTGGTCGGCGACAGCTTGGCCGAAGGCTCCCCAAGACGCGCTGGTCGGTGCGCGTGCGGCGGCATTGGTCAGTCCGCAGGGCAAGCCTTTTGAACTCACCTTCCAGGGACGCGGGATTCACCTCAATTCTGCGGGAACGTTGCGCACAGGCGCATCTGAAGATAGCCGAGTCTATCTGTCGCTGAAGGATTTTGAAAGCTGGACTGGGGTACAACCGTCGACCATCGAGATTGCCGCTTCCGGCTCGCCAGAAGAAGTGGACGCCCTGATTCGGAGACTGGCGCAAGCCATGCCCGCAACGGAAATCCACCCTGTCCGCCAGATTATGGAAGGCGAGGCGCGTGTACTGGGCAAAACTCGGGCGACGCTGTTCGCCGCAGCCGTGTTAATTATTCTGACCGCCGCTCTGTGCGTGCTTTCTACTCTGATCGGCTGGGTCTTCGATCGGCGCCGCGATTTTGCCATCATGAAAGCTCTGGGCGCTTCCGAGCGGCTGATTGGGAGTTTCTTTGCCGCCGAAGCAGTGGCGTTGGGAGCGGTTGGGGCGATCGTAGGATTCGGCTTGGGAGTTGGCGTCGCAGCCTGGATCGGCCGGGTGAATTTTCACGCGTCCGTGGTGCCGCGTTTTAGCGTCTTGCCTGTGGTTTTGACCGGTAGCATGGCTGTGGCTCTGATCTCGGCGGTGGTTCCAATTTTCCTGTTGCGGCGCGTGGAACCCGCAATGATCTTGAGAGGCGAATGAGATGATCAAGCTCAAAGATGTGAGCCGGTTGTATCCCGCGAAGGCCGAAGCCAACGGCGGCGTGATCCGTGCGCTCGATAATTTCTCTCTGAACGTCGAACCCGGCGAATGGATCGCGATCATGGGCCCATCCGGTTCAGGGAAGTCCACACTGGTGAACCTGGTGGGTTGCCTCGACCGCCCCACCGCGGGCGAGATTTGGCTCGATGGCGAGAACGTCGCGAATATCTCAGCCGGGGAATTGAATCGTGTCCGCGCGGAAAAAATCGGCTTCGTGTTCCAGCAGTTCCACCTGATTCCCTATCTCACGGCCCTCGAAAACGTGATGCTGGCCCAATATTTCCACAGCATGACCGATCAGCAGGAAGCCCTCGACGCATTGCAGCGAGTGGGATTGAGAGAGCGCGCTCATCATGTTCCGTCGCAGCTTTCTGGTGGCGAACAACAGCGAGTGTGCATCGCTCGCGCCCTGATCAACGATCCTAAGATCGTGCTGGCTGATGAACCCACCGGCAACCTCGACGCAGTGAATGAAGAAATCGTCCTGCGCCTGCTCCGCGAACTGCACCAGCAAGGACGAACGATTGTCATGGTCACGCATGATCCCGTGGTCGCGCGCCTCGCCGATCGCCGCATCGAACTGCATCACGGCAAGATCGCAGCGCAGGAAGTGTTCGCCATGGCCGATGAGGAGCAATTCGACGAAGTGCTGGAAGAGCTCTGGGTGCTGGCGGAAAACGGCGAGATCGCCGAAGTCGGCCGCATGGAGGTGCACGGCGCCCTGCCCGTGAGCATCGCGGTGGAAAAGATGATCGAATTGGAACTGGTGACCTCTAGCCCGCATCCGCCACAGCAGCACGATCACAAGCCGTTTGTGAACCCATGCCACGACGCGCTGAAGCCGGATGGAGTCTCGATTGGTGATGGCACGATGATTGTGGAACTCACCTCCCGCGGCCGCCAGCGCGCCGCCGACATCATTCGCCGCCATCGCCTGGCTGAGCGTTTATTTACAGACAGCCTCGCCCTTGATAGCGAGACCGAAATCGAGCAGCAGGCTTGCAAGTTCGAGCACATTCTCTCGCCTGAGGCAACCGACAAAATCTGCGCTTCCCTAGGACATCCGCGCACCTGCCCGCACGGCGCTCCGATTCCGCCGGGGCCATGCTGCGGCAACCGGCCGGTCTTGGATGTTGCGCTAAACTCATCTGCAGAGGCGACGCGCTGATTTCGTTATGGCTGACAATCGTCGCGACTTTCAACGACTAGCAAGAATGAGGCTGCGCGATGCACGTTCGCTCCTCAAGAGTGGCAACCTCGAGGGCGCGTATTACCTTACTGGCCTTGCTGTCGAGTGCGCTTTGAAGGCCTGCATAGCGAAGAACACAAGGCGGCATGATTTCCCACCCAACCAGGCCGCGCTGAAGGACATTTACACCCACGATTTGGCTAAACTGATACGGGCGGCGAAACTGGAAGCAGCATTGGATGCTGCTCAAGAAAGTAATATCCTGTTCAAGAACAAGTGGGATGTCCTCAAGGACTGGGACATGACTAGCAGGTACGCTACGGGCGGTTTGAACGCAAGCGATTTGTATGCAGCGGTAACGGGAAAGAACGGAGTGATGCAATGGCTACGGCAGCGCTGGTAAACAGGGACATTGAAATCGGCCGAAGCATTGTTGCGGCTCTCACCCGCGCAAACATAATGGTAACCGTATACCTGTGGGCGCTGGTCTCCGACGAATGGCTCTTCATCATTGCAACTCCGCTGGTGGATTCAAAGGGTCCCCTGGCGGCCTATGACCAGGTAAACAGAGCGCTACAGCGAGCAGGGATGCTCGCTGATGTTCCCCGACAGATGATTTTCCTGATGAGCCCCAATGATCCGGAATTGAAGACCCTGGAAAAACAAAGCAAGGCTATGTCCCAGGAGGCATTTCGTGTCGTGAATGCGTCGATCGCAGGACGCTTTGTCGAGGACGCTTATCTCTACACAGGATTTGTCTCAATCGTTCAGCTTCAAGGGAAAGCCGACCAGCCAACTTACTCTGTATTCTACGTGCCGTACTCAGGCCCGGGCGGTTTTGTGCCGTCGGTGAAGTTCGGTGGTATTGAGAACCTCAGAGCCTTCTTGATCACTAAATTGCACATCGAGGACAATGTTGTCGAATCAACCCTGAGGGAGTTGCCCACGAAGGGCAACGCTGCGATTCCCAACGTGCACCTGCGAACCCAAGACCTGAGGCGGCTAGGGCTGGCCTAGAGTGACCACGCGTCGCACCTGCATCGGCGTCTTCGACTCCGGCTTTGGTGGGCTGACTGTCCTTAAAGCCCTGCTGAAGCTCCTGCCCAATGCCGATTACCTCTACTTCGGCGATACGGCCCGGCTTCCCTACGGCTCGAAATCTGCGGAAACCGTGGCTAAGTATGCCGTCGGTGCTGCCCACTATCTAGAAGACCACAACGCCCAGATGCTGGTGATTGCCTGCAACACAGCCACGGCTTTGGCGTTAGACAAAATTACGCAAGCGGCGAGTGTCCCGGTTATTGGCGTAGTTGAACCCGGCGCTGAGCGTGCCTCAGGAGAGAGCAAGAACAAGAAAGTTGTGGTCATTGGAACGGAGGCCACCATCAGCAGTCACGCCTATTTGAAGGCTCTCGAAGCCCGGGGCGTGCAGGCGAAGGAAAAGGCTTGCCCCTTGCTTGTGCCTCTAGTGGAAGAGGGCTGGATCAAGCACAAGGTGACCGAGCAGGTGGCGCGCATCTATCTGAAGGAAGCGTTTGCCGGCCAGTTCCGGTCCGCTGACGTGCTCGTTCTCGGCTGCACGCACTATCCGCTGATCAAACCAGTGTTGCGCAAGGCCGCTCCAGCGCACGTGAACATCGTGGACTCCGCGGATTCCACCGCCGACGCCGTGGGCAGGCTGCTGCGCCGCACACCTCTACCTGCGGTACCGGAGAAGGAGCGGCGCAAGCTGCCTCGTGTCACATTCTTCGCCACCGACTCGGCAGAGAAATTTCGCCGTCTGGGAGCTCAGTTTCTGGGCCGTCCGATTGAGGATGTGCAGCATATTGACCTTAAGGAGTAAGTTTCGTGTGGGATGGATGACTCGCCCGTCTGGCCCTGGTGGCCAAGCTTGTTGAAGGGACCCACCTGGCCGAACAGTCTTTCCTGCATGTTCGGCTGGAGGAAGACATTCCTGGTGTGGTTCAACTGCGTCGGTAACGTTGACTTGACCCGGTGACTATGTGACAATCCGCCCATAAATCGCTGTTCGCGCCTGCCGCTCGGGATGGTCGCCGGCACGATTTTCTAAATGCGCATTTCGCCGCCACATTTCTGGCCCGTCACAGGTTGGTCACCGCGCTGCCAGCGGTGGACTCCATGGCCATAGCCAAAGAGGGAGTGTGGATCTTGCCTGCGTTGCTCGCCGTGATCGCCGGATACACCGATTGGCGTTCCCGCCGTATCCCCAATTGGCTGACCGTTCCGGGGCTGTTGCTGGGCGTTGTCGCGAACTCTCTATCATTGGGTTGGGTGGGTGCCAGGGATTCCTTGCTGGGTGCGGGTCTGGGTTTGCTGCTGTTGCTGCCGTTCGTAATGATTCGCGCTCTCGGCGCCGGAGACTGGAAACTTGTGGGAGCACTGGGAGCTTTCCTGGGCCCCCAAAACCTGATTACGGTTTTGCTGGCGGCCATTCTGGTTGCGGGTGTGATGGCTGTAATCCTTGTGATATGGAAAAAGCGTTTTCGTCAGACTCTGCGAAACCTTGGACGCATGCTGGCCGCATTCTTTAGCTTGCATCTTCCCGGGCCAGAGCTTTCTCTGGATAATCCGGAATCGCTGAAAGTACCGTTTGGTGTTGCGGTCGCCATTGCCGTACTTCTTTATACTGTTAGACGGATTTGGGGAATGTCGTGAAGGCTTTGCGGTTGAGCCCGAGGACATTTTGGAGGACATGAGGAGCCGTCGTTGGAAGAAGATCGCAGCCGGGACCGCGGGCTCGGAAATCGCCGAAGCCGCGCTGGTGTTGCCTTTGACCTTCCTGCTGCTGCTGGGCATTTATTGGTTCGGGCGCGCGTTCAACGTTTACGCCACCATCAATCACGCCGCGCGCGAGGGTGCGAGGGTGGCGGTGGCCTCTACCTGCGGGACCTGCGGGAACATCGCCGCCACGTCAAATCCCAGCGCAATCGCAAGTGTAGTGACGACCACCCTGCAAGCCTCCGGCGTGGATCCCAGCAAAATTTCGCTCTACGCGCCGACAGTAACTTTTTGCCCCGGTGGAACGCTGGCGGCTAACTGCAACACCGCATCCAGCAACAACAACATCACTATCTGCAATCAGGTATTGCTTACTCCGGTGACAAGTCCGGGGCCGCCGGTTTGTGGAGCCTCTGTAAGTTTCCAATATCCCTACAACTTCTCTCTTCCGTACCCGGCCAACGCTATCAGCCTGCAACTGAAGACTGACGTGCAGATGCGCGGAGAATATTAGTGCCTATGCTTGACTGCGACAAAACCCGCGAGAGTTTTCGATGGCACTGGTCACGGCTGGGGGGAGCTGAAGCTTCGCAAATGATGGAGTTCGCGATTGCTCTTCCGCTGCTCGTCGTTCTGGTCATAGGAATTTTCGACTTCGGCGCCGCCTTCAACCTGAAGCAGGAGTTGAACAATGCGGTACGCGAAGGAGCACGCTTTGGCTCCACGCAGCCAACCAATGATTTGTGCCCTACCTGCACCACTCCTCCGTCCGTGGATGCAATCCGTTTTCTGGTGGATTCCTACCTGCAAGCCTCCAGAATCAACGACTGCGGTCTCAGTGGTTTAACCGAGCCCGGCATGGGCGCGTCACTGACTTGGACCTACACGACTAGCGGGAACGGTTGTGCGGGTACGCTACAACTAGTCATCCAACGTGGCAATACACTACAGGCAACAAACTACGGAAACCCAAATCCGACCACCGTAAACGTTTTCTGTACCCAGGTCACGATCTCGTACCCATATCAGTGGCGTTTTAACCGCGTCATTACGCTGTTGGCGCCCGGAGCCAATTACCCGGGAGTATCCCAGATTACTGAGACTGCCTGGGCCGCCAACATGAACTGAGAATTGGTGATGCGCAACATAAACATTCCGTCACATCGCCGACACGAGCGCGGCCAGACGATCATCCTGGTTGCCGTGGCTATCGTAAGTTTGCTGGCCATGGCGGCGCTGGCGATCGACGTGGTGACACTATACGTTGCCCGCACCGAGATCCAGCGGGCCGCAGACGCTGCCGCTCTGGCAGGGGCCAAAGGAATCGCGGATTCCGGCGTGACTACTCTTCAGCCGGGCGATATAAACCTTTCGACCGTTGAAACCATGGCGCAAAGCATGGCCCTGTCGTCCATCAATGCCGTCCTTCCGGTTAATCCAGTCGGAGGAACGGCGCCCAGCCTCGTCGGGACACCGACGGTGACATACAACACGCCCAACAACAACAATCCACAGATCACAGTAACGTTACAGCGGACCGGCCTTCCGACTTTTTTCGCCCGGATTCTGGGACAGCGCACCGCCCTTGTGACCGCCTCGGCAACCGCCGAAGTTTACAACCCGGCCAACACGCAGAACTTCACGCCGATTTCCCTTTCGGGCGTTAAACCGTGGTTGGTGGCAAACCAGGATCCCACGCTGCCTACCACGCCACCATTCGTTACAACTTCGAGTGGGCTGGTTAGACCTGCTATTGGTGAAACATTCAGCTTGCAATCCGACTGCCAACCGGGTCCTGATTGCAGCAATCTGATCGATATTACTCCCCAGGCAACGTATAGCAAAGACATGGTTGACTATGTTCCCGCGGTAGTTGCTCCCACCATTCAACAGTGTCCATGCGCCGGTTCGAGCGACTATGAGTACTCCATCGGATGCTACGACCCAACACCGTACCAATGCGGTGCAACCACGACAACTTGGGACCCGCACTTCATCAACCCCGACGGGAATAGCGGTCCGACGGCTACCGCTACGGAGTGTCTGATCCATACAAGCGCTGGACAGGATACCCTGGATCCGTTGCTGTGGCCGCCCGGGCCGATGAAGATCACAGCAGGCAGCGGCGCAGAGAGCGGGCAGTTGGTTACCACTAGCAGTTCCATCGTAACTATTCCAATCCTCGACCCTGGCACGTTCAATCCGCTCGGCGGTCCGGTCACAATAGTGGGGTTCTTGCAGGCGTTCATCAATCAGGTTGACACCATCTCCGCGACAGGGCCTGGCGGCAACGTCAACATCACGGTACTTAACGTTGCCGGCTGCAGCAACACGCCCATCGGAGCTAGCCCTCTGGTGGGTGGAATGGGAACTTCCCCGGTTCCCGTGCGCCTGATTACCCCGCCGTAGCGGGTACGCCGAACCGCTTAACCCAAGGCCCCCACCCGCCGCGAGATTTCTCCCAACCTCTGGCCTGCCCGTCACACCAAAAAGCCAGGAACACTCTACATAACAACCTCAGACAGAAATCCAGTCGCGGTCGTCTGAGCGCGCCCATCGGCAGGTATGAGTAGAATGGCCCGTTGACGAAGTGCGGCGTTCATAAGATACTTCCGAGGACTGTTGTGCTGCGGACCTGGTTCACTCCCACGAACCCGCCGCTGGACAACGCAATATTTGTTCCGACACGGGGAATTCCAATCTGAATCGGAGAGTCGAACTGAAGAGTCAAAACCCGGGCGTTGTTTCAGGGGACCGCTCGGGCTCTGGCGTTCTGACCTTGAAGGAGATGCATGAAAACTACCAACGCGGCAAAAATACCCAATTTGCTGCCAGCCCTCTGTCTTTTGCTGTGGACGATTCCAGCCTTCGCGGGAAACGTTCAGAGCAACCTGCGAGTGATTCACGAAATCAAGCACGATGTTTCTCTGCCGCTCCGTGACATGGCGCGAACAGCACTGCCAGTCCGGCATGCATCGGAGGCGCTCGAACCCCGGCGGCCTAAGTATTTTGTCGGCAATACTCACAGATTTGATCCGGTGGTGCAGGACGTCTATCTACCCAAAGTTCCGACCACAAACCTGCTGAACTTCGATGCCATGACCAGTGCGGACAGCGGCAGCGTGGATCCACCCGACACTAACGGATCCGTGGGAAGTACGCAGTTCGTGGAAATCGTGAACTTCGCCTATGCTGTCTACGACAAGAGCACCGGCGGGGTCGTGCTGGCGGCGACTCCCATTACTACCATCTGGTCGGGATTCGGCGGATTTTGCGAGACCAATGCCGGCGGTGACCCAGTGGTGCTGTGGGACAAAGCTGCCCAGCGCTGGCTGGTGACGGAACTTTCTTTTAACGACCAGTTTTCCGACTCTTATACTTGCGTTGCCGTGTCCACGAGCGCGGACGCAACTGGCAGCTACAACCGCTATGCCTTCGATCAGGGCAGCATTATTCCGGACTACCCCAAGTATGCGGTCTGGCCGGATGCCTACTATTCCACATTTAACGCGTATGCCCTCCCCTCACAAAACTTTCTCGGCGCCGAACCCTGCGCCTTGGACCGTTCCTCGATGCTGGGCGGAGGCAATGCCAACATGATTTGTTTCAACCCTGATCCGAATAATTTCGGCTTCCTGCCCTCGGATCTGGACGGAGCCAATGCGCCACCCAGGGGCGCGCCCAATCACTACGTTGATCTCGGCAATACCACGGATCGGCTGAACGAATTTGATTTCCATGTGGACTTCGTCAATCCGAAGAAGTCTACTTTCAAGGGGCCCCATCCGATTCCGGTGCCGACCTACGCCCTGATCTGCAACGATGGCGGCAACTTTGCCTGTGTTCCGCAACCGTCGCCGGGGGAAATGGTCGACTCGCTCAGTGGTCTGTTGACGTTCCGCCTGGCTTACAGGAACTTCGGCGGCCACGAATCGATGGTCGTGGCGCACGCCGTGCAGCCGGGCAAAGGTTCAACGGCTACGGTTGCAACCCGGTGGTACGAATTGCGCTCCACGCCTGCGGGAAGAAAGTTCAAGCTGTATCAGGCGGGGACTTTTCAGAACAAAACGATTAACTTATGGATGGCGAGCATCGCCATGGACAAGCAGGGCGACATTGTCATGGGAATGAGCGCCGACTCCAGCACCACGTTGAAGCCGAGCGTGTGGTACACCGGGCGCATTCCCAGCGATCCTCTGGGAAAAATGGAAGCGCCTTCAGTAGCGGTGAAAGGCACGGCTGTGCAAGTCAACGGCAACAACCGCTGGGGCGACTACAGCAGCATGAGTATTGATTCGGACGACTGCACCTTTTGGTATGCCCAGGAGTACTACAACCAGAAGAATGGCGGCAGCTCCAGCAATGACTGGACTTCACGCCTGGTTTCGTTCAAATTTGACAACTGCAAGTAGAGTGAAGGAGCAGGCGTCCGCCCGTGCTCAGGAGTTGCGAACTCGCTGCCGCAGGTAGATCCCGACGATACCGGATGAAACCAGCAGAAGTGTGCCAGGTTCGGGGATCGGCGGGGTAACAGGTGGCGGACAAGGTTTGGTTTTGCCCGTTCCACCTCCGCCCTTCTTCGGCGGCGGACAGCTTCCCGACGGAATCGGTGGCGGGAACAGGGGCGGGAATCCTCCGCCCAAGGGCAAATTCGAACTGAGCAATCCCGGAGGGCCCTCCGCCCCGCTCCCCGGAAACTCGCGAGGCGAGAGGGAGGACACAACATTCGCGGGAAATGGAATCTGCCCTGGCCGTGCCAACGAAGGGCTCTTCAAATTTTCCCGCCGGCGGCTCTTCCGGCGAGGTTCCCTTCTGAGCGGCTTCCGAAACCCGGTTCGCACAGCGGGTGCGCGCGGTCATATTTCCGTCGGTAATTAGCTTCTCGCCTTTGCGCAGGCTGACCTTCTTGGTTGTCCAGAAAACTTTGTTGCCAATCCGGTAGGAAAGATAGACCAGCTTGGGCTGATCGAGCTCCACAACTCTGGCGTTACGGAAATCGAACCCCGCGTAGTGCCGGCCGATGACAGGATCATGCTCGCTCAGCTCCCGCAGGTCGTCTGGAGTTGAACTCCTCCCGGAATGACAGAATAGGAATAAACGATGCGTCGCGGGATCGCGATCGGGCCAGCCACGGACTTCGTCGCCAATAGCGCCAGATTCTGACTGGGGTCGCCCAGCGCCCACTGGGAATTCACTTGGTTTCGGTCAGAAAAGGAGCGCCACGAGGCTCGGATGAAGGAAGCCGAACGGACACCGAGAACCAGAAACGTCAGCGTCGCCAACACAATTACAGTGCGGCGAATCCGCTTGCGGCGGCGGTGGGACCTGCGCCTGTGTACACGCATTCTCCCGCCTGGGTAATTCACTAGTCGCTCCTCCGACAAAGTCGCGTGCCTGGGACAGTTGGGGAGACCTGCATCTTCCCAGTACAGCTATCGTACCAAACTTGCGCTTGCAAGGCTGACGATATTAGTTGCCGGCTAGACAGCCGTCACGATTCCCTTACAACCAGTTGCGCGGCCACGCGAGCGGTCTAGAACGCAGCCACGCCGGCTTCCGCCACCGCATGATCCTGTTCCCCGGAGCCCCCGCTCACTCCAATTGCGCCCACCACTTTGCCGTCGCGCTTCAGTGGAATGCCGCCCGCGAAAATCATGATCTTGCCGTCGTTTGACGCATGAATCCCGAAGAATTGCCCTCCCGACTGGGAGTGAGTCGCGAGGTCCTTGGTGGCAATGTCGAAGGCGCGCGACGTGTACGCCTTCTTCATCGAGATGTCTATGCTTCCAATCCAGGCACCATCCATGCGCACGTGGGAGACGATGTTCCCGCCCTCGTCCGCTACCGCGATGTTCATGGGTTGACCAATCGCTTTGGCTTTTTTTTCAGCGGCAGCGATCACTCTTCGTGCGTCTTCCAAGTTTACGGCCGACATAACTCCTCCTGGCTTACTCAGATTCTGACCTGATTACGACCGGAAACAGCACCCGCGTCCCTCCGGAAGCCGCGGGCATGAACGCGCGCATCAGTGCCCGAGCAGCCCAAAAACCACCACGCCGTCGGTAGTGCCCACGTAGACCTTGCCATTCACAATCATCGGCGTTCCAAAGTGGCCGGCCGTTCCGAACTGATCGCGCGTGCGGTTTGAGTTATACAGTTCGTTGCCCAGGTTCGTGGCGTCATAGGCATGCAGGACATCATTGGGATCGCTGTGTTCGATAGCCCAGACAATGCCATCCATCGAGCCGTTCGCCGAGATCGCAGGGGTCGTCCCCGGATAGGTGAAGGAAGCTGAACTCTTTGACTTCGGTGAGGTAGAAAGCTTGGCGTTGGAGAACGTAAATTGCAGCAGGTTGTTCCCCTCCGGTCCAAAGTACACGCTACCGTTGAAATAGGTTGATGTAGCCCATTCTCCGCCGGCAAGTGCACCATCAATTTCCTGGTAAATTGCCTTATCGTTGTTGGGATTAAACTTGCCCATGTTGTTACGGTTCACAATGTAGATATTCGAGTCCTTGCCCGCTCCAATCGCCAGATAGTGGGTCTTTCCTTTGGCGTCCTTCATGGCAGGCAGGACGATAGTCCCACCCGAGCCAAGGTCCTCATCGTGTTGCGATTCGGTCACAGTGTTGTACATGTTGAAATAATCGGCAACGCTGAGTTTCTTGTTCTTGGCTGCAAGCTTCAGAAAAGCATTCCCATAGTCTCCGTCCTTTGGAAAGCCCTTCTTGTCCAGAGTTGTGCCGAAGGTGCCGTTGGCGTCGAGGAGGAACAGGTTCTTGCCATCGCTCGACATTCCTGCTCCGGCCTGCCAGATCGCCCCTTCGTGGCCGTTCGGCGTAACGTCCAATACGCTGGTCCGCGCGAGCGTGGCCTCGTCGTAGCCAATGATCCAGCCGGTATAGGGGCGGGCGTCGCAGTGCGACGTCCATGCGGTGTAGATAACGTGGTTCAACAACAGCAGCCCTGCGCGCTCAGCGTACTGGCCGGGATCAAAAACCACATATCCGTTGTGGCTGTTATCGCCAGTGCCGGGATATCTTGCCTTGACCGGAACCGGGCCGCCGAACTCCTCCTGGCCGGTTGTGATATCGAGACCGTGGACGCGCTGGAAATACGTACCGGAAGAATCCTTGCTCATTGCGACCACGTACATGGTCCCGTTCGCACCGCTGCTGCGATCGATGACCGGAGTGGAAGTGATGCCGATCTGCGGGCTGATCTGGCCGCAGCCGTGATCATCCGAGGCGGTCTCACCCGATCCCAGCAGCGACACTTGCCACAACTGGCTGCCGGTGTCGGCGTCGAAAGCATAAACGCTGTCGTTTTCGGTAACGGCATAGAGCACATTGTGCGTGCCCTTCCCGGAAATAGAGACCTGGGAAAGATACAGGGGTTCGGCGTCAATGATGGCATCCACGGACACGGTGAAAAGCTTGCCGAAATTGGTGGAATTGACATTGCTGGTGGTCAGAATCGTTTCCTGCAGGTTCTGGCCGGTGCGGGCGATGTCATTGTGATAGGTCGCGACATCGGTAGCGAACGCGGCGCAGGAGGCGACTGCCGCAAGCAGCAGCATCCAGAAGAACCGCACGACTCCGGAGAGGGACACATCGGAAAAGCGGTGACTGTTGCGGGGAGGGTTGTAAAACTGTGCAGTAAAACCCTGATTCAAAACAGAAGAGCCATTTTGTTCGCGGTCCGAAGTCGTCACAGAATCCTCCTCGAAGTTGGGGAATCGGCGGTGTTTCAATGAAGCTGAAAATCCTGGTGGAGCTAGTCGGGATCGAACCGACGACCTCATCGTTGCGAACGATGCGCTCTCCCAGCTGAGCTATAGCCCCACGCTACAAGACGCGGGCGTGCTGTGATTTTAGCAGTGTTCGCGGCGCCAAGCCAGATGGGGCAAGATGCAATTCTCTGTTTTTGCCCTCCTCAGCGAAAGCCGCAGATCCAGACTGCCCGCACAAGTCTCCGCTTGACAGTTCGAAGATCAGTCAAATCCTCCGCTGCCTCACAGCCTCATGTGACCAATTGCCTTGCGTTTTGCGCGAAAGCAGGTTAAATACTTGCCATCTTATGTTTAAGTATTTGCGCCTCTTCGTTGTTTGCTCTGCCTTCGGCTTCGGTCTCGCCAGTGTCTGTGCCCAGGCGCCCCCAAAGCCCGCAGACGCCAAGTCCGACTACTCCAAAGAGGCCTTCGTTGTCGAGGAGGATTTAGCCCAGATTGCCTTCGAGAATGACGGCACAAGCACCCGCCAATCGAATACTCGAGTACGCATTCAATCCGACGCCGGAGTTCAGCGCTACAGTGTGCTGCCTTTTTCCTACGAGAATGCGACTGAGAGCCTGGACATCGCGTATGTGCGGGTAAAGAAGCCCGATGGCACGGTAGTGGAAACGCCCGCCGACAACATCCAGGATATGGCCGCAGAAATCACGCGGCAGGCGCCTTTTTACAGCGACTTGCGCGAGAAGCACGTTGCCGTCAAGGGCCTCGGCGTTGGCGACGTACTCGAATTTGAGGCTCACTGGCATATGACCAAGCCTTTGATCCCGGGTCAGTTTTATTTCGCGGGCTCCTTCTCGCATGATTCGATTAATCTCCATTCACAGCTTCAGATCAGCATTCCACGTGACCGGGTGCTGAAGTGGAAGAGTTCGGACCTCAAACCTGTTATCGCCGACGAGGGCGCCCGCCGCACCTTCACCTGGACCACGTCTCAATTGCAACACAAATCGTCGGAGGAAGAGAAAAAGGACAACGAAGAGAAGTTGTATCAGACAGCGCGTGGCAGATCACCTGCGCCCGACGTGCAGCTGTCCACCTTCCAAAGCTGGGAGCAGTTAGGCGCATGGTACAACGAGCTGCAGAAGAACCGGGTGAAGCCAACCCCGGAGATTCGCGCCAAAGCCGCCGAACTTACCAAGAACGCGACGGACGACAATGCCAAGCTCCATGCCATTTATAACTACGTGAGCACCCAATTTCATTACATCGGAGTGGCATTCGGCATTGGCCGTTACCAGCCTCATTCCGCCGGTGAGGTGCTGGGCAACCAGTACGGCGATTGCAAAGATAAGGAGACCCTGCTGGCCTCTCTGCTCGATGCAGCGGGCATCAAGGCTTATCCGGCGCTGATCAGTTCCTCGCGCGATGTGGACCCCGATGTGCCTTCACCCGCGCAATTTGATCACCTGATCGGCGTCGTCCCGCAAGGCAGCAGCTTTATTTGGCTCGACACCACTTCCGAGGTCGCGCCCTTCGGCTATTTGTTGAGTGTCTTGCGTGACAAACGTGCTTTGGTGATCCCACCGGATAAGCCGGCGTTGCTGATGACGACACCAGCCGATCCGCCGGTAAAGGCATTGGAGAGTTTCAAGATCGACGCCAAGTTGAGTGACACTGGCACTTTGGAAGGAAAGATCGAACTTACACTCAGTGGGAATGACGCCGAAATCATAGTGCGAAACGCGTTTCGCCGTGTGCCCATGCCGCAGTGGAAGGATTTAGTTCAGCAAATCTCTTACGGTTCGGGATTCAGCGGAGATGTCAGCGAAGTGACGGCGAGTTCTCCGGAAAGAACTGATGAGTTCTTCAAGTTGACGTATACCTACAACCGTAAAGATTTTCCCCAATGGTCCGAGCGGCGGATCAGTTCCCCGCTTCCTCCCATGCTCGTACCCGCACCTGATACCAAGCCGTCTCACCCCATCCTGTTGGGTGCGATTGAAGAGCATCGAAATGAATCGCGAGTGGAGCTTCCCAAGGGCTACTCGCCTGAACTCCCCGCCAGGGTAGAACTCAGTGAAGACTTTGCTGAATATCACGCGTCCTACTCAGTCAAAGACGGCGTACTGCAAACTGAGCGCAGTCTGATCGTCAAGCTTCGCGAAGTTCCCCTGAACCAATACGATGCGTACAAGAAGTTCGCCAAGAAGGTCGCGGATGACAACGATCTTTACATTCCCCTTTCCTCGGGTCAGTCCTCGGCTGCAGATTCTTATCAAGACGAAATCTGGCAGCTTCCCTATAGCGAGAATGCCGATGCAGCTGGAGCCTACGATAGTGCCAAGGAACTGTCCGAAAAGCATGACATGCAAGGCGAGATCAACTCCTTGAAGCGTGCGGTTGAGATTGACCCCAAGTTCACACGAGCGTGGCTGTGGCTTGGCGAAGTATACAAATTCACGCGCCAGACGGACTTGGCGTTGCAGGCGTATCGTACGGCGATTGAGACTGATCCCGAAGTACTCGTGAGTTACAAGGCGCTGGGCTACACCCTCATGAGCATGCAGAAATATGAAGAGGCTGTGCCGGTCTGGCAGGCGCTCATCAAGATTGCTCCTCAAAACGTGGATGGGCTGTTTGCATTAGGCTCGGCGATGTCAAGCCTTAAACGTTACGGCGAATCCGTGCCCACTTTCGAAGCGGCGCTTGCCGTCGCTCCCGACCGCGCCTATCTTTACGCGCAGCTAGGCTACGCCTACATGAACCTTGGCAATGACGACAAGGCGCTGCCCGCGCTCAAGAAAGCTGTTGATCTCGACCCACGACTGTACAACGATGTCGCCTATTCCGTCGCCGACGCCAACAAATACTTACCCTTGGCGCTTGAATTCGCGCAAAAGGCTGTCCGCGACGTGGAGGAGGCTTCGGCAAAGGTACAGCTTGCTGATTTGAAGGTCGAGGATCTGGAGCGCACTTCCCGCTTGGCAGCCTACTGGGATACGCTGGGCTGGGTGTTCTTTCGCACCGGAAATCTTGAGCAAGCAGAAAAATACCTGAACGCTGCCTGGACACTGTCGCAGAACGCAACCGTGTCCGATCATCTTCGCCAGGTCCGTAAGCGTCAACACAGGGATGCTACGCTGCCAGACGCCAGCGCGATGCGCACGATCAAGCTGAATCGCCTGGTGCCCGGGACTGCTAGCGCAGAATTCTTCGTGATCCTCGCGCGCTATCCAAAGACCTCAAAACCACAGGTTGCAGACGTCAAGTTCATCAGCGGCTCTGAGAAACTGCGGGTGGCGGCGAAAGCCCTCAGTTCTGCGCGTTTCACAGTTCCATTTCCCGATGACGGGCCCACGCACCTGCTTCGCCGCGGAATCCTGGGGTGTTACGAGTACACTGGCTGTTCCTTCGTCGTCCTCAACCCGGATGACGTGCGCTCGGTCAACTGACTCAATAACAACTGTCGGCGCTTACTTCCCTTTGTGGCCGGTTCGCGCTATAGTCTCAAGGTTTCTTATCGAGCCACGTGGAGGACGTATGGCGACCAACACCCGGGCGGAAGCTAAGGTTAGAAGTTTCGGCGAGAACATCGAGGGCGATCTGTCGGCAAAATTTCTGCGCGTGGTGGAGACCGCGGCCATCGCCTCCGCGCACACTATGGGCCAGGGCGAACGCAAGCTCTCCGACCAGGTGGCGACCGAGGCCATGCGCCAGACCATGGATTCGATCCCGATGCGCGGTACCATCGTGATCGGCGAGGGCGAGCGCGATGAAGCGCCGATGCTCTATATCGGAGAAAAAGTTGGCTCCGAGTTCCCCGACGGCACCGAAGTGCCGGAAGTGGACATCGCCGTCGATCCGCTGGAAGGCACCAATCTCTGCGCCACCGGCGCTCCCGGCTCAATCACGGTGCTGGCCGCCTCTGAACGCGGCGGACTGCTGAACGCTCCCGACTGCTACATGGAAAAGATTGTTGTCGGTCCCTCCTGTAAGAACGCGGTGGAGCTTGACGCTCCCGTGGCCGACAATCTGAAGAACATTGCCAAGCGCCTGGAGCGCGACGTGGAAGACTTGGTCGTGATCGTGCTCGATCGGCCGCGCCACGAGAAGCTGATCGCCGAGATTCGCGCCGCCGGCGCTCGCATCAAGCTGATTGGGGATGGTGATCTCTCGGCCGGCATCGCTGCCGCCGTTATCGGCACCGGCGTGCACGCCGTAATGGGATCGGGGGGCGCGCCGGAAGGCGTGATCACCGCCGCCGCCATTCGCTGCCTGAACGGCTACATGCTCGGACGCCTCGTGATTGACAGGCCGGAACTCGAGGAGCGCATCGCCCGTATGGGCATTAAAGATAAGAACAAGGTTTACGAAGCCGAAGACCTCGCCCCCGGCAAACAACTGATCTTCGCCGCCACCGGCGTCACCGAAGGAGCGCTGTTGCAAGGTGTGCGCTTCTTCGGCGAGGGCACCAGAACTTCTTCCGTAATCATGACCCTGCGCACCAGCAAAGTCCGCTTCATTGACAGCATTCATCTTGAGAAGGGGCCGGATGTGAAGGTGAGGTTCGCGTAGACCGGGCTGTGGATTTCAGAGGGGTCAAACGAACGGGTCCTCAATCCGCATCCCTTCGATCTCCCGCCCATGCTGCAAGTCTTCGCTGTAGAGCGTCTTGCACTGGCCCTCCAGAGCGGCAGCGACGATGAGTGAGTCGTACCATGACAGCTTGTATCTCCCCACGATCCGCAGCGCTTCCACGTAAAGTGATGGCGAGGAGTGGACTGCCAGCAGAGGCCGGAACACGGTGATCAGGTATTGTTCGGCTTCGGCCACGCTCAGCGGCTGCGCAAAGCGCCGAAAGGCAACATTGAAGAACTCTTGCACCACCTGGTAGCTGACGATGCCCTGCCCGGTGTCTGCCGCCCGCCTGACTAAGAGCGCGGCTTTCTTTGCCTTGGCCGGAGCGCTCGCGTCGAAGGCGTAGACAAAGATGTTGGTGTCGAGGAAGAATCTACCGCTCATTCATCTCGTCTCGCGTATAGGGGCCCGATGAACGCACATGCTTGAGACGGCGCATCAGCGCATCCACTGCGGCCCCGCCCCCGGCTTGCGCCGCATACTGCTCCAGCCACTCCCGAAAGGCCGCGTTCAGCGTCTTATGCTGGGAGCGGGCGACGAGACGGGCCTGCTCGATCAATGATTCGTCTGCGCTCAGGGTAACATTCTTCATACGACATCAGTGTACACTATACCCGTGCACCAAACAACTTAATCTCCCCTCTCAAAGTCTGTCCCATCCATCTAATTCGCCACCACGGGAGAAAAGGAATTGGGGCCTTGGCGCGGTTCGCGGACTCCAACTGCAACAGCCCGAGGGCCGATTACGGCGTTATCTGGTAAACGATGCCAGCACCGGCATTGTTATCGGAATTTACCGTTGTGCCGTAGAGATTGCCGGAAGAATCCAGCGTAACCCCCGAATACGGATAGAGACCATCAGCCACGTTATAGTTAAAGTCGTGTAAGTCAGTGTACGTCCAGCTACCGGCGCTCAATTTAAACACCGTGCCACTGTGATAGCTGCCGCCGGAAGACGTCGATCCATATATATTCCCTGAGTTGTCTATTGCGAGCCTGCCGTAATCGTAAGGATAGAGTCCGTTCTTGCCATCGAACTGCAGTATTGTCTTGTTAGTGTATTTATGCCCGGAGCGCTTCAACTGATATACAGTGCCACCGTAGGAGTTTCCGCAGGAACTGGTCGTGCCGTACAGATTGCCCGAACCGTCGAGGATCAACCCGGTAGAGGGAAAGCAGCCGTCAGCATAGCCGGCGAAGGAATGGAGGATCGTCTCCTTCCAGATGTTGCCCTTGGCCGGTTTGGTCAACCTGAAGACCACGCCATTTCCGACCGTCCCGCCCTCGTACGTAGTTCCGTAGAGGTTCCCCGAGCTATCGAGGGTGAGAGGATTCTGAGGGTCAACTCCATCGCGGCCATCGTTCTTAAAGACGTGCAGAAGAGTCTCCTTCCAAGAGCGTCCGGTCTTCTTCAATTCGAAGACGGCGCCGCATCCTCGGTAACATCCGCCACCGCCGCCAAGGCTGGCGGTCCCGTAGAGCGTTCCCTTGGAGTCAATCGCCAGACCGGCAAGCGGAGTTTGGCCATCTTTTCCACCTTGAAAGCTGTACAGAACGGTCTCGGTCCACGTTCCGCCCGAGTTCGCTAATTCGAAGACAACTCCCCAGGAATGAGCACCGCCGATAGCGGTTGTCCCGTAGAGGCTCCCAGAAGAACCGATTACGATGCTACTGTAATAGGGGACACCTCCGTCAGCGCCGCCAGTGAAATCATAGAGATCGTTCCAGTTCCAGGTTCCCCCGGTATTAACCAACTGATAAACGTTGCCGATCCCGTTGAATCCGCCCTGCCCGGTCATGCCATATGCGTTGCCGGAGCTATCGAGCGTGAGCGGATTTTGGGGCATGTACCCGTCGTAGCCGCTGAACCAGTAGATCACATTTTCGGTGCCGGCCCAGGATGGAGTCACCAAGACCACAATAAGGAGTAAAAGGAGCACTGCTCTGCGCCTACGGATCTCTCGCCACAACACAGCATTACCTCGACTTCCCGCAGCAACTATTGAATTGCGAACCGACTGCCGGCAGGCATTATAGCCCACTTTGTTTGGAAGTTGCGAAGAACTTTCTGACAAGAAGCCCGTGCAAAAGTTTCCTTTAAAATGGGCTCGGCCCAGCTTTTTCCGCATGGCGGGCTGACGTTTGAGATGGTTTTCCGGAAAATTCCGCGTGGCCGCGTATAATGGCCGCTCGTTCCCAGGAGACTCTTTCCTCGCGCCCTCCCATGCCAATCGATGGCAGCAGGCCCCCGCTTCACCTCGCCGAGCACACTCGCCGCCTCATCGCTCTGCGGCTGCTTCCCTTTCTGTTCGTGCTCTACATCGTCAACTACCTGGACCGCACGAACCTGGCCTATGCGGCGCTTGAGATGTCGCACGATCTGGGCTTCAGCGACCGCGTATTCGGTTTAGGCGCAGGCATTTTCTTTGTCAGCTACGTGGCATTGCAAATTCCCGGGGCGCTGCTGGTCGAACGCTGGAGCGCGCGCCGCGCCATTAGCCTGATCATGATCGTCTGGGGATCGCTCACCGTTCTCACTGGACTCGTGCACACCGCCGGTCAACTCTACCTGGCGCGCTTCGTGCTGGGCGCGGCCGAGGCCGGATTCTTCCCCGGCGTGGTCGTTTATCTGAGCCACTGGTTTATTGATGAGGACCGCGGCAAATCGGGGAGTAATTTCATGGCTGCGATTCCTTTGTCGTTCGTCATCGGATCGCCGCTCGCCGGGTGGATCCTCGTCCACCACTGGCTCGGAGTAGACGGCTGGCGTTGGCTCTTCGTTACAGAGGGCTTGCCGGCAATCCTGTTCGGCGCCGTCGCATTCTTCTATCTCACCGACTGGCCGCAGCAGGCCTCGTGGCTCACGCCCGAGCAGCAGTGGTGGGTCATGGCCAAGCTGGAAGAAGAAAAGCCGGTCAACCGGCACACGACGTCCGCGTGGGACGCCTTGCGCTCCCGCACCGTTCTGTTGCTCTGCGCCGCAGCCTTACTGGAATACTTTGTGGGCTACGCTTCCATGTTCTGGTTTCCGACGATTCTGAAGCGCGTCTCCGGATTCTCCGATACGCGCGTGGGCTGGCTGGGCATCGTGCCGTATATCGCCATGTTCGTCGCCATGCACTTCAACGGCTGGCATTCCGACAAGACGGGCGAGCGGCGCTGGCACGCGGCGATGCCGGTATTCGCTGCGGCCGTAGCATTGCTCGGACTGATTACTCTGCCCGGCACAACTCTGCTCACTGTGATCCTGTTCACTGTGGTGTGCAGCACCACTTCGTTTCTCCCAGTGTTTTGGGCGATGCCGACAGAAATGCTCACCGAATCCGCCGCGGCCACCGCTGTGGGATTGATCAATGCGGTCGGAAGCGTCGCCGGCTTTGCCGGCCCTTATGCCTTCGGCTATCTGCATACCCGCACCGGTTCTTACACGTCTGGCTTCGTCGTGATGATGGTCTGCGCGGTCGCGAGCGGCCTGCTGTTGGTGAGCATTCCAAAACCAGACGCGCAGGTCTCGGCGTAGGGGCGTGCGCGCGTGTTTGTGTGGGGCGGACACTCCTGTCCGCCGAGCTGAGCGGAGTGCCGCAGCTGAGTGTGGCGCGGGCGCCCTCGCCCATGCGCGGTTTCTGAAACGTGGGAAGGCGTGAGCGCAAAAGTGCGCGAGTGTTCCACGTGGAACATTCCCAAAATGGTAAACCCTTGACCCGATGCAGGTTAGGAGGCTGGCGCGCTCGTTGGGATGGATGTCTTGCTAGCTACGAAAGTGGACTTGTCAAAGCCCGCAACATTTGATCCATCCTCGGCCGTGTTCGCTTAGGGGCGGAGGCCCGCGTCCGCCCTGGAACTGCCATGTTTGTGTGGGGCGGACGCTCTTGTCCGCCCGGCGGAGCCTAGCAGCGCAGTTGTGTACACTAACACTCGCAGCCTATGAAAGACGTTCTAGGTGAGATTCTCGAATGGTCCCGTGACCGCCCTGGGTGGCAGCGGGATGCCCTCCGGCGTCTCTTTACATCCGGAAACCTTTCCACGGTCGATCTCGACGACCTGACAGATATTTGTAAAGCGGCCCACGGGTTGAGCGCTCCTCGAGCTTCAAAGCCGTTGGAGACGAAGCACCTAGCGACCAAGGGGCCGCAAAGCGCAGCAGTGTCGATTGTGAGCGTCACTCACCATCGAGGTGTGAACGCGCTTGCACCGGAGCAGACGGTCGCGTTTGGCCCAAACCTCACCATCGTGTATGGACCGAACGCAGCGGGTAAGTCCGGCTATACCCGCATCCTGAAGCGAGCGTGTCGGTCGCGTGGGACCGAAAACATTCTTGGAAACGTGCTGAGTGGTGAAGCACCGCTAAAACCAAAGGCCACAATCCGGTTCCGGGTGGGTGCAACGGAGGCGCCGCTGGCGTGGAGCCCAGATGCCGCGGTGTCGGACGCGCTCGCAGCAGTAAGCGTCTTCGATTCACACTCCGCCCCTATCTACCTGCGCGACAAAACGAATGTGGCGTTCCGGCCATTTGGCCTGGATGTTTTTGATAAGCTTTCCGCTGCTTGCGGCGAGATTCGGGCGCGCCTTGAAGCCGAACAAACGAAACTCGACGCATTCCGCTCCTAGCCTCCCAGAGTTGTCGGAAGGCACCAGCGCCAAGGCTATGCTTGACAACCTTACGGCGCTGACAAAAGTGGACGCCGTGCGGGCGCTGGCTACGCTTTCAGCCGATGAGGAACGCCGTCTTAAAGAGCTCCAGGACTACCGACGAGACTTCCAAGTCTCTGACCCAAAGCGGAGGGCTCGTGAGCTCAATCTGAAAGCTGATCGGCTCACTCTTTTGATCACACATCTTGAAGAACTCGGTGCCCAGCTTAGCGATGCAAGCATCTTGAGCGTTCGATCGGCCTCTAGCGCAGTCCAAGAGGCAAGAGAGGCTGTTGCCGTCGTCCGGAAATCAACTTTTACCCGGGATCTGCTTCCCGGAACTGGCGGAGATGATTGGAAAAGGATGTGGGAAGCTGCTGGCGAGTTCTACCAGGCCGCTCACGCCGGCGCAGCATTTCCGGAGTCCGGGAGTAGCTCTCGGTGTCCGCTCTGCCAACAGACCATCGAACCCGATGCCGCCGCTCGCTTGCGCCACCTCGCAGAGTACATGAGATCGGAGACTGAGGCGCAGGTTAGCGATGCGGAGGCCAGATACCGCGAGGCCTTCTCGAAGATCGCTCAGGTTCGCATGGAACGCGACGGCGTCAATATCGCAATCAGCGAACTAGCCGAGGACGATCCAGAATCCGCACAACACATCAGAAACTTTCTCAGGGATGCGGGAAACATTCAACAAGCAGTAAAGGCTTCAGATACAGACGCTGCAGCCTTCCCAGGCCGTGGCGTCGGAGCAGCCCCGGTCGCAGGACTTCGAGCAGTGGTTAAAACCCTCCAGGATCGCGCAACTCGACTGCAGGTGCAAAAAGCGGGCATGGAGCCCAAGGTTGCAGCGGAACTCGCCGAACTCGAAGCGCGGGCTACACTAAGGGGCCACCAGCAGGCGGTTCTGGACGAGATCGAGCGTAAGAAACGTGTTGCTGCGTACAGGCAGTGTCTCGATGACACGACAACGCAACCGATCACACGGAAAAGCACAGAACTTACTAAAGAACTAGTCACGGATCATCTCCGTAGGACGTTTCAGGATGAACTGGCCCGTCTCGAGTTCAAACACCTCGCGGTGGAGGTGCAGACCGCAGGCGGCACAAAGGGGGCTCTTTTCCACCGCCTTGTCTTTACGAACGCACCGGGGGTCGCTGTGCCTGACGTTCTCAGTGAAGGTGAATCGAGGGTACTATCGCTTGCCGCGTTCCTGACTGAGCTGAGCACCGCAAGCCTCGCATCCGCGATTATCTTTGACGATCCAGTGTCGTCGCTCGACCACCTCTGGCGGAAGCGGATAGCACATCGACTTGTCGCTGAGGCCAAAGGCCGTCAGGTGATCATTTTCACGCACGATCTTCTGTTCCTGCACCTCCTTCGGACCGAGTCCGAAAGTCAAAATGTGCTTTGTCAGCACCAGTACGTTCGCCGAGACGGCGCGATCGGAATCTGCTCACCCGACCTGCCCTGGGTTGCGATGCTTGTTAAGGATAGGATCGGGAAACTACGGGTTCGGTGGCAGGCTGCGGAGAAAACCGAGCGTACTTCGGGCGCGGAGGCGTATGAAGCTGAAGGGCGTGAAATCTAGGCTTTACTTCGAGAGGCGTGGGAGCAGGGGGTCAGTGAGATACTGCTGGCCGACGTGGTGGAGCGATACCGCCACTCTATCGAGACCCAGAAAGTCCGCAAACTGCATGACATCACCGAAGCGGACTGCAAGGCCGTGGAAGACGGCATGACCGAGTGTTCCCGGTGGATGCGCGGACACGACCAGGCCCCGGCAGATGGTACTCCGTTTCCCACTTCAGCAGAACTGCGGGCGCGCATCGACAACTTGGAAAACTGGGTCAAGAGGATCAGAAAACGAAGGGAATAGTCTTGTGTTCTCCGTATGCTCGGTGCCGCATGCCGCACGTCTCGGGGTTCGAGACGTGGGCGAGAACCGCCATCCCCAAATCGTCCCGCCTGCCTTCCCACGCGGACAGGAGTGTCCGCGCCACACAAGGGCTGCGGAGCTGCGCTCCGCCTGGACAGCCGAGGGCGGCTGTCCCCACGTGGTTCACGCATCCTCGCCTCCCACCCTTCCGCAAAAAGCGCGGAAGGATGGTGCCCCACGGCTTGGGCGATGCCAGCGGCGGGCGAGGGCTTCCGTCCCCACGTGGTTCAACGCCGATTACTTAAACTGCTTCATCTCTTCCGCCGGAATTCTTGGAGGAGGCGGGAAATCCTGCGACACGCCTTTGAACAATGCAACGGTTTTCTCCGAGCGCTTGGCGCCGTCGTGCACCGCAATCTGATGCGGCTTGATGCCGGCAGGGCTCTCCCAGAAAGAAGGCGGATACGCTTCCCACAGCGACACCCCGGCGTGGGCGCCGTCTGTGCGAAGGATGTAATACGTCATGTCCACGAAGCGCAGCTTGCTCATGTCGTTGTTGTAGTTGCGGGCGATGCGCTTGAGCGCGTCCATGCCGGCTTCCAGCGGAGACATGCCGTGGCGCATGTTTTCGACGATGGTGTGCGCGCCCGCAACCTTGATATTTTCTTCCCCGCTGCCGGTGGCGCCCGCCGAGCCCACGTCCTGATCGGTGTAACAACCCGCGCCGATGATGGGGGAATCGCCCACGCGTCCGGGAAGTTTCCAGGCCAGACCGCTGGTGGTGGTGCAGCCGGAGATCTCGCCCTTCTCGTTCAACGCCGAACAATGAATCGTGCCGGTGGGCGGGAACAGCACTTTGTAAATGGCCTGGCTGCGGTATTCGGGCGCGATGCCCAGATCAGCGGCGCGCTCTTCCAGGCGGCGAACTCGCTCCTGCCAGACCTTGGACTGCGGCTTCGCATCGGGCGGCTGCCAATGCGGATCGGCCAGACCCGGCCCCCACCAATCTTCAGTCGAGTGATATTCCTTCCATAGCAGCCAGATTTTGCGCGAATGGTCGGTCAGCAGATTCTCGCGCGGGAAGCCCATAGCGACGGCGAAGCGCTCAGCGCCCTCACCCACCAGCATCACATGGCCGGTGTGGTCCATCACAGCTTTCGAAACCTGAGACACATTCTTGATGTTGCGCACGCCGCCGACCGAGCCTGCGCGCCGCGTGGGCCCGTGCATGCAGCAGGCATCGAGCTCCACCACGCCTTCTTCGTTGGGCAAGCCGCCGAGTCCGACGCTGGTGTCATTGGGATCATTTTCCGGGCCCTGTACGACTTTCAGCGCGGCATCCAATGTGTCCCCGCCGCCGGCCAGGAAAGCATAGGCGTCATCGAGATAGTCGTAGCCATTGTGGGCACAGATGATGATGGGTCGCTTGCCAGATGAGGAGTTTGGCTCAGGCTTCTTCGACTCTTGGGCCGAACTCTGGCGGCTCGACAGGCCGAGCCCAAGAGAGCCGACCACAGCGCTGGAAAGAAAATCGCGCCGCGAAACGGTCATGACGTTCCTCCGTCGGAATTAGAACTGGGGAAGCGTCCGCCAGCATATCAGTTTCTAGTGGCAGGTAGTTAGGAAGATCAAAAGCTTTGAACCGCAAAGTACGCAAAGATCGCAAAGGAAAGGCAAGCCAAGGAAAATCGGTCCACGTGGCTAGTCTCAGGAAGCGGCGGGCACGGTGCTTCCCCTGGTTTGATCGGCGTGGAAGCGCAGCAAAGCGGCAATGTTTCCGGCACTGTCGAATTCGGGATCATCGTTTACGTAGAACAATTCGATGTCGCGGCGTATCGGCGATGGGAATCATCGCGTTACATACGTCTTCCATGCTCGCGAGTCTCGCGGCCACAGGCCGGGACAATAACGAACCATGTGGGCGTCGAGATGGCCGCAGGCGGTGCACTCGACGGCAGCGTGGGTAAAATTTTCTCCGATCAGGAGCGTCTGCACTTCGCCCAGTTCCAGCGATCGCAACACCCGCCGCAAGCCAGTCACTCCGCGGCTATTGCTCTTAGCCTGGTTGAGCACTTCCCGCACCAGTTCGCGCCGGCGCTGAGTCGAGCGACTCCTGCAGAATCCGGCTGGCCTGTTCTCGAATCTGCTCGACTTGTCATCTTGCTACATCGGCTGAGAAGTGGCCCAGCAGCCGCTGTTTCACGTAGGGATGGAGTTGCACGGTTCCAGCTCGCGCCAAGTCGTATCCTGACAGCCAATGATCAACTTTTCGAAGGCTCTCCTCACGGCAGCCTTCGCGAGATGCCCCGCTACATCCTTGAAATGATGCAGCGCCTCGTCCTGCACCGGCGTTGGGCATGACCGCCCTCGTAGCCCGCGAAACCATCCCTGCGGCCTTTTTGCGGATGCAGCGTGCGGAACAATGCTTCCCGCTCTTTCAATTCGTCCAACCGCAAATCAAAAAGCGCGCCTTCTGACGATCGACCAGCGCCACCCATACCGCGAGGCTGCGCGCCCAGAAGCTGGGCCAGAGGCTTGAGATGGAATTGGCGGTTCACAAAAACTCGGTTGCCGACAGTTGTGACGGCAAATCGAATTCGCGCCAGAACTTGGGCGGCGCAGGCGAATACGGCCTTGGCGCGCGCCTGATTGCCGTGCAGATTCTCGGCCAATTCGAGGATACGGTTGAGGTCAGCCGGGCGCAGCCGTTCTTACCGTTGCTTCTCGGCCTCGCGCAGTGCGTTGCGAACCAGGTCCTTGACGAGAATCGCCTCTTCCCGGTGGGATTTGTTCTGCGGAGTGCGTGGCTCGAAATAGAAGCTGAGCGCGCATCCCTCATCAGTTCAGTTCGGAATTGAGCCAACTCACGGATATCTTCGCGGGTAATCATTACGATTTCTCCTGAGTGCTGTAGCGGCTTTTAGCCTTTTAGCCGGCTTGAACCAGGCGGTCACCCTTTCCCTGAAGCGGCTAGCCAGCAGCGCGGAGCGGCGCAAGTGCTCGCGCGCGGACTCGATCGAGGCGCGCACCTCTTCCGGCTTACGGTCGGTGATGGCGGCGATTTCCTCCACCGAGAATCCCTCGATGGCGTGCAGGATAAAGGATTCGCGGTCGGCGCGGCTGGCGCCATCCAGGGCAAATTGCACCAGCGTGATCATCTCGTCGGAGGAGGCGATGTCCTCGGGAGTAGCGGTGCGACGGTCGGCGATCACGCTTTCCTCGGTCAAGGTTTCGTCTGGCTGGTGGATACTGCAGTTCCGGCTCGTCGCTGGCCCGCACATTCTGGCGCCGCGCCGAATCCTCCAAATGAACGGAGGACAGGCTCTCCGGGCTCCGGTCGGAGAGATCGTCGATGGCGCGCATAGCCAGACGGTAAAGCCAGGGCTCGAGTGCCAGACGTTCCGGCTTCTCGCTGCCATTCGCCCAGAGCGCGGGCGATGGCTTCGTCGATGACTTCTTCTTTGCTGATGGAGTCGGGAATGATCTCCTCAGCGGTCTCACGGAAATAAAATTCGCGCTCGACAAAACGCTCCAAGCGAGCTAGATTGGCGTTGACGTAGGAACGGACGTCATCGGAAGAAGCCGTCGGCACCTGCACCGCGGCGACCGTCTCCTCGAAAGGAACGTGCGACTCGGGGCGGAAATCCGACCACCCGGCGCCGCGGCCAGTTGTGCGAGTTTCGCAGCAAATCTTTGTGCTTGCCGATCTGCTGCAATAGGTCGTCGGCGGCCGCCTTGACCGCGGCGGCAGCGCTGGACGCGCGACTCCTGCACTGCCATCTGGCCGGACGGCAGTCGCAGGTTCAGCGAAACCGTGGTTCCCTTCGCGCGGCGAGTTTTGTTCGATCACACCCTTCAAATGCACCAGTTCCGGGCGGAAAACCTGCAGCCGCTTGCGCAGTTTCTCAATCAGGTGGTTGATTTCTTTTTCGATGTCGGGAGTTTTGTGATCTCGGTAACTGATGTGGACATTCATGCCAGGCCTCGGATCACGGGAGCAGATCCCGTGAAGATTCCGGTTCCTTACAGTTCGATTCTACACCCGGCGGAAGACGGGTAGATGCAAATAAAGGACGCCAAGTTGATCGTTGCAGATTGTGACGGCTGCACTTGCGGTAGCGGATTCGTTTAAGTATTTTCCTCGCACTTACACAACGAAGGCCATACTGTTTCCTTTTGATTGCGGGCACGCTAGCTCTTGACGGATAGGCTCTGCTCTCAACTGGGGGATTTCACTCTTTGACGCTTCCCTACACCGCCACCGTGACCGACGTCTCCGTCCGCGTCACTGGGCGATACAGCGTGTCGCGCTCGATGGGTTCGCGGCCAGCTTCGCGGATCAGGCGCACCAATTCCTGTCGCCGCATGCCTTGCGGCGTGGTGGCGCCGGCATCGTGGTAGATCTTTTCTTCGATGACCGTTCCGTCAATATCATCGGCGCCAAAGCGCAGCGCAATCTGCGCGATCTTCGCGGTCATCATCTGCCAGTAGGCTTTGATGTGCGGGAAGTTGTCGAGTACCAGTCGGCTGACCGCGATCTGCCTGATATCGAGCATGCCCGTGGTTTTCGGCAGATGCTGCAGCGGCGTGTTATCGGGGTGGAATGCCAGCGGAATAAAGGTTTGGAAGCCGCCGGTTTCATCCTGCAGAGCACGCAGCTTGAGCAGATGGTCCACGCGGTCTTCGTCGTTCTCCACGTGGCCATAAAGCATGGTCGCGTTGGATTTCAACCCGATCTGATGGGCCAGCTTCGCCGTCTCGAGCCATTGATCGCCGTCAATCTTGTGATCGCAGATGATGTGCCGCACCCGGTCGGCAAAAATCTCCGCGCCGCCGCCGGGCAGCGAATCCACACCGGCGGTCTTCAACTGCTCCAGCGTCTCGCCAATCGAAAACTTGGCACGCTTCGCCAAATAAGCCACCTCCACCATGGTGAACGCCTTGAGATGAACCTGCGGAAAACGCTGCTTCAGTCCGGAAATCAGATCGAGAAAATACTGGAACGGCAGATCGGGATGCAATCCGCCGACGATGTGAAACTCCGTGACCGCCTCGCTGTAGCCGGAGGCAGCGGTCTCGAAAGCCTCTTCGAGGGCCATGGTGTAGGCGCCGGGCGTATCTTTCTTGCGGCCAAAGGCACACAGGCGGCAAGCGGCCACGCAGACGTTCGTCGGATTGATGTGGCGATTGACGTTGAAGTAGGTCTTGTCGCCGTGCATCCGCTCGCGCACGGAATTGGCCAGCCAGCCGACGGCCAGGATATCTCCGGTGCGATACAGGGCGAGCGCGTCGTCCGGGTTCAAGCGCTCACGGGCCAGCACCTTATCGTGGATCGGCTCAGCCGCCGGGAATCGTCTGTCTGAAAAGGATGCACGTTGGGCATTTACTTCGATGATAACCCAGGCAGCGGTTAGAAGTCACAGCCGCCGGAATAATCGAGGCCCGAAGCTCGGCTTCAAGTTGGGAACGAAGCGCCCGCTTTACTTCCTTGCCCACACATCTCCCGCGACAAACAGAAAGAACACGACCGAGATCACGCCGTTCATGGTGAAAAATGCGGCGTTGAGTTTGGAAGATCCCCGGGCGAGACCAGCGAATGTTCATAGGTGAGAAGCAGAGCGACCGCCGCTACTCCCGCTATCGCCAGCGAACCCAATCCGAAAACGACGACCAGACCCACCAGCAGGAGCAGCATGATCAGATGGAACAACCGTGCGATCCACAGCGACTTGCTGATGCCGCAATAGCGCGGAATGGAGTGCAGCCCGGCCTGCTGGTCGAAATCAAAATCCTGGCACGCGTAGAGCACATCGAAGCCGCCGCCCCAGAATGTGACGGCGGCGGTTAGCAGCAGGATTCGCGGATCGAGCGATCCGCGGACCGCGATCCAGGCAGCGGAGGGCGCGATCCCCATGGCGAAACCCAGGACCAGATGCGACCAGCGGGTAAAGCGCTTGGTATAGGAGTAGAGCAAAAGTATCGCCAGCGCGACCGGGGAAAGAACAAACGAAAGCCGGTTGAGTTGCGCGGCCGCGAAAACAAATATGACGCAGGAAACCAGCACGAAGGTTGCGACAAATCCCGGTGTGAGCATACCTGTAGGAAGGGCGCGGGTCCGGGTGCGCGCGTTAGCAGCATCAATGGACGCATCGGCCAGGCGATTGAATGCCATCGCCGCCGACCGAGCCGCCACCATCGCGACAATGATCCAGGCCAGCGCATGGCCGTTAGGCACTCCATTTGCCGCCAGCATGGCGCCACAGAGCGCAAAGGGCAGCACGAAAATCGAGTGCTCCCACTTGATCATCTCCAGCGTGACGCGCAGGTTGCGAAGAACAGGCACAAAGACGATTGTAAAGCAGGACAGCGGACTGCTCCGGCAGTGGCGGCGCTCTTTCCTATCGCCGCCATCTGGAGTTCAAGTTCGACGCTCCGTCGTCCTGAGGGACTTTCAGTCCCGAAGGATCTCGCGCGCAGCGGCCCTTTTCCCAGGCCAATGGGCTTATCCGCTACACTCAAGATCCTTCGCAAACTCAGGCTGACGCCGTCCGTAAGCCACGGCATTTCACCTGAGCCACTACCCAAGGTTCGTTCACTTGACCGTGGCTTTGCCCGGACTCGCTTGGTAGTCCGAGTTGTCCTTATTGTCGTGCAGCGAGACCAGAAGCTTGAACGTTCCCGCTTTCTGGTAGGTGTGGGTGCCGCTTACTTTGAAGGGGCCTCCCGTTGATCCGGAAACTGTGCCGGAAGACTTCGTGCCGTCTCCCCAGTTGATGGTCGCCTTAAAATCGGCCTGCGTGGCCGTTGGCGTGCCGTCCACGAAACTGGCAACCGCGCCCTTGAAAGGTTTTCCGTGACTCGCCTTGATCGAACCGCCGGTTCCTCCGATTGCACTCAAACGGCTGATGGCACCGCCACTGCCGTCCACTACCCACAGTTTTCCATCCGTTCCGACCGCACTCTGGTTGGCTTGGGCATTCTCGACCGTGACTGGCACTTCGCTGAAAACACCCCCAGTTGTAATTCGTTCGACCACGTTCGGATAGTAGCTTTCGAACCACAAAGCGCCGTCCGGGCCTGCAGTGATGCCTTGCGGATAGCCTTGGATGGGCACGGAATATTCTTTTACATTGCCGGAAGTGGAAATGCTGCCGACAGCGCCGGAGATCGTATTCTCAATGAACCACAAATTACCGTCACTTCCGGCCACGATCGGACCCGGCACCTTACCCGAACCAAGTGGATACTCGACGATGTTGGAGCCGTCCGTGTTGATGCTGCCAACTTGACTGGCGCTGCTCTCCGTAAACCACATTTTTCCGTCAGGTCCGGGAGTAATATATTGCGGACCGCTTGATTGTGTCGGCAAAGCATACTCGGTGACTGTGCCGCTCGTCGTGATTTTGGCAATGTTGTTGGAGTACCACTCGGTAAACCACAGATTGCCATCGGGCCCGGCGGTGATTCCCCACAATCCATAACCCGAAATCGGGTACTCCGTAACTGTGCCCGAAGTCGTAATCTTTGCCACCTGATTTGGGTTCTGTTCGGTAAACCATAAGTTGCCATCGGAACCCGTCACGATTCCAGCGGCGCCAGAGTTCTGCGTTGTGATGGGAAAACTCGATACCTTCCCACTGCTGTCGATTCGCCCAACCTGGTTAGCCGTCAGCTCCGTGAACCATACGGCACCGTCAGGTCCCGGCGTGTCCCACCAGGGTACGGAACCGGCATTTAACGCGTAGGTGTTGGTCAGTTGTCCGCTGGTGGTAATTCGGCCAATATTGCTGGTTTGGTTTCCGAGAAACCACAGGGCGCCATCGGGGGCGGACGTAATACCGCTTAAATAGGAGAAGGCAGCAAACTCGCTTCGCTTGAACTCCGTGACCGCGCCCTGCGGCGTAACATATCCGAGCTTGCCGAACTCTGTGAACCAGATGTTCCCGTCCGGTCCTGTAGTAATGCCATCAAAACCGCCACCCGTGATGGCGAATTCGGTCTCTACCCCTGACGTTGTAACTTGCGCGACGTGACTGTATTCGGTCACCCACAAGTTTCCGTCTGGGCCCGCACAAATGCCCACCGGTGTATCCAGCATCGAGAAAGTAGTCACTTTACCTTTAGGCGTAATCCTGCCGACCAGATTTGTTCCCACTCCGCCAGCTTGCCAGTTGGTAAACCAGAGGTTTCCATCGGGTCCAGCGACGATTTGCGCATAATAGATGGAATCCTGGAAGGCGCCGCCATTTACATTCGCAGCGTACTCGGTGATTGTGCCGGACGTGCTGATTTTGCCGATCTTGAATAAACCGTTCTTCTTTTGATCGACAAACCAGAGGTTTCCATCTGGACCGACGGCCATGCCCTGCGGAAAACTTCCAACGGGCAAGGAGAATTGCTTTAACTGTTTGCCGCTGGTGTTGATGCGTCCGATCTTTCCCGTGAACTGGTCGGTAAACCAGATGTTTCCGTCCGGCCCGCTGGCAATCCCGACCAGGGATTGAGAGCCGGGTATCTTGAATTCAGTCACGACTCCGCTCGTGGTGATATTGCCGATTTTCTCTCCATACAACTCAGCAAACCACAAGTTCTTATCGGGGCCGACGGTCATGCTGAGGGGTCCAGCTGAACGGCCGGGCTTAACTTGGAAGTCTGTACTCGCGAAGGCCAGGGTTGTGAAAGCAAGTGCCACGACGACGCAAATCACCAGCTTTTCCTGGGCACACTTGACGTAGGGGCGCATGGAGTATCTCCTGATCGATTGTGTGGGCTTGCGCTCGGGATCGGGGACATCCCGGAAAACTATCGCAACACACTACATTCATGGGCAGATACTGTCAAGCTGAACAAAAGCAGCCTGCTGGGCCTTTCAACTACCATCCCGAGCGGTATCCCTGGCCGCCGATCAGGGGCACGAATCGGCATCCCTCAAGATCGGTAATCACCGCCTGGCTCTCCACCTTGCGCACCAACTGCAATTCCTGAGCGTGCGCCGGGCCTACCGGGATGACCATGCGTCCGCCTTCGCGCAATTGCGCAAATAATGCCTCGGGAACTCGCGGCGCGGCGGCAGAAACCACGATGGCGTCAAAGGGCGCGCGCTCGGGAAGGCCCTGGCTACCATCACCAGTCCAGACACTCACATTGACGTAACCGAGCCGCGCGAGTGTGGCTTCCGCATCTCGAGCCAGCGACGCAATGCGCTCGACCGAGTACACCTGGTGGGTAAGTTCGCAAAGCAGAGCGGTCACATAGCCCGAGCCGGTCCCGATCTCCAGCACTGCGTCGGAGGGCGCGAGGGCGGCCACCTCCAGCATTATGGCTACGATGTATGGCTGCGAGAGCGTCTGGCCTTCACCGATTGGAAGCGGGTGATCTTCGTAAGCCTGGTCGCGATATTCCGCGGAAACGAACTCGTGCCGGGGAACACGAGTCATGGCTGCAAGCACATTCTCATCACGAATCCCGCGGGCACGCAGCTGCTCGTTCACCATGCCCTCGCGCTGTGACGCGAAAAGATCGGTTTGGATGTCCGGGGGCATCGTTCTCTCCCCTTCAGAATAGCGCGAAATGAGCTGCGGCTGAGAGCGAGGGTTCACAGATTCTCGCATTCAGGCAGGGGGCAGCCGCAACCAAGTGATGCTCCAACTCATCATCTATGATCTAGTAACATGCGCTGGCAGCTCTTGACAGCAAACTTCAACGAAAGCTTTTTCTGACGAGGGGACAAAACCAGTGAGTAACGAAGAACGTTACGCTCCAGGGTGGCCAGGAATCCCGCCCCGCTGGACATCGAGCGCGAAAAGTGGAGTGGGCACCGCACTGAACCTGCACAGCCGGGTGTGGTTCACCATCAGCCACGGCATTTTGAACGAAGTCTATTATCCTCGCGTGGACCAGGCATGCACGCGCGACATGGGGCTGATCGTCACCGACGGAAGCAGATTCTTCTCCGAGGAGAAGCGTCACTGCAGGTTCGACAACATCCCCATCGAGCCGGGAGTTCCCGCTTTTGAGCTGTTGAATACCGAGATCGCAGGGGAGCTACCGGATCGAAAAAGAAGTGCTGACTGATCCATATCGTAACGTCGTGCTGCAGAAGATTCGCTTTGTGCCCCTGCAAGGAAGGCTCACGGACTACCGGCTTGTATGCTCTGCTCGCGCCCCACCTGGCCAATTGGGGCAGCGACAATACCGGATGGGTGGGCGACTACAAGGGCGTGCCCATGCTGTTCGCGGAGCGCAATGATTGCGCGCTGGCCTTTGCCTGCTCGGCTCCCTGGAAGAAGATGTCGGTGGGCTTTGTCGGGTACTCCGATGGCTGGCAGGATCTCTCCAGCAATTACCAAATGACGTGGGACTACACCCGCGCGGAGAACGGTAACATTGCGCTGACCGGGGAAATTGATCTGGCTGCTTCCAGAGGCGAATTTGTTCTGGCGCTTGGCTTCGGAGACATCTGGTCCGAGGCGGGACAGCAAGTGCGATCCAGCCTGCTGGAACCCTATGAAGAACTGCGCAAACACTACGTCGGACAGTGGAGGAACTGGCATGAAAGCCTGCTGAAACTGGACGAGCCCAAACGCGAGCATGATCTATATCGCTCCAGTGTGGCCATGTTGCGGACGCATGAATCCAAGGACTTCCTGGGAGGAGTGATCGCCAGCCTTTCGATTCCGTGGGGATTCAATAAGGGCGATGAGGATCTGGGCGGCTACCATCTGGTGTGGCCGCGCGATCTGGTGGAAACCGCGTTGGGATTTCTGGCTGCAGGCGCGCAATATGATTCGCTACGCGTGTTGCACTATCTCGAGTCCACCCAGGAGCCGGATGGCCACTGGGCACAGAACATGTGGCTGGATGGACGTCCATACTGGAACGGCCTGCAAATGGATGAAGCGGCGTTTCCCATCCTGCTGGTGGATTGTCTGCGCCGTGACGCCGCGACCTTGCTGGGCGACCTCCAGCGCTGGTGGAGTCTGGTTTATCGCGCGGCCGGATTTCTGGTGCGCAACGGTCCGGTTACGCAGCAAGATCGCTGGGAAGAAGACGCGGGCTACTCGCCGTTCACCCTGGCGGTGGAAATTGCCGCTCTGCTGGCGGCGGCCGATCTCGCCGAGGCGGTGGGGGAGAAGGCAATGGCCACCTATCTTCGCGAGACTGCCGATACCTGGAACGACAACATCGAACGCTGGACCTACGCCGCCGATACGGACCTGGCACGCCAGATCGGAGTGCAAGGCTACTACGTACGCATCGCGCCACCCGAGACGCGACTGCGCGGCTTCTCCCGCAGGCGGGTTTGTACCCATCAAGAATCGCCCTGCCGGACAAAACCTCGAGCCGGCAACGCGCATGATCAGCCCGGACGCGCTGGCCCTGGTGCGCTTCGGTCTGCGGGCGCCGGACGATCCGCGCATTCTGGATACCATTAAAGTGATTGATGCGCTTTTGCGGGTGCAACTGCCCCAGGGACCGTGCTGGTATCGCTACAACGGCGATGGCTACGGCGAGCATGAAGATGGATCGCCTTTTGATGGCACCGGGATCGGCCGGCCGTGGCCGTTGTTAGCGGGCGAGCGGGCGCACTACGAATTGGCTGCGGGACGCCCGCAGGCAGCCGAAGAACTCTTACAGGTCATGGAGTTCTCGACCGAAGGGAGCCGTCTGATTCCAGAGCAGGTCTGGGATGCTGCTGATATTCCCGCCCGCGAGTTATTCTTGGGCAAACCGCACGGGTTCGGCGTGCCCCCTGGTGTGGGCTCACTCCGAATACATCAAGCTGCGGCGCTCGCTGCGCGACGGCAAAATCTTCGATCAGCCGCCGCAGACGGTGCAACGCTACCTGGTCGAAAAGCGAAGGTCGCCGCATTTTGGGTGGCGCTTCAACAATAAATGTCGCACCATGCCGCAGGGTAAGAAACTGCGGATCGTATTATCGGCGCCGGCGCGGATACATTGGAGCTTCGACGCTTGGCAAACCTACCGAGATACGGATACGCGAGACAGCGGCTTGGGCACGTCGTTTGCCGACTTGCCGACCGATGCCTTGGCCGTGGGACGCGAGATTGCTTTCACGCTCTACTGGCTGCAAGAGCAGCGTTGGGAAGGGACGGATTTTTCGGTAACGGTGGAGGACGACTGATCAAATAGAGCGTGGATCATTCAGCGCTCGAGAGAAATGCGCGACACGACAAGCGAAGCTCGTTCCCTGCAGAAAAATCGGAGAATAGTGCTTGGTGTCTGATGCCTAAAAATCAAGCCACTTACCCTCCCGCCGGTCATAGACTCGGATGCCGGCCTCACGGTACCGATCCCAGCCTCCTGTGGTTTTTTTCGGTAGAATGCAATGCTCTTCCTCAGTAACGAGGCACGCTACCGCGCTATCCAAGACTTGCGAGATGGTGTCCGGCTTTTCAAGCATTTGCTCCACGAGATACTTCCTCGGAAGGACGTGCTCATGTCGTATAGGTCCCTCCCCGTTGTAAACAGCCTCCGACACATATCTCGTGTTGTATTTGCCGTTTGCTTCGGTAACTTTCCAAACAAGAATGTCCAGGAGTTCGTATTTGTGCTCCTGAAGCACACCGGCCCCGAGTTCGACTATTGTGTGCAAGCATCAGGGCGCTTTGCTTTACGGCAGGCGCGGATGATTTTTCCTGCCACGAATCGTGGTAATTTGCCATAGGTGTTCCGGATCGTTGGATCAATCTGAGCCAGGGCCCTATCGGCCCTTTGGATCCGGCCGCGACTCAGCCGGTGTACACCAATTCCACCACCGTGCAATCGTCGCTAAGCGGCGTGCCGCCGCAGAAGTTTGAGATCGCTGTGAAGATATCTTCCATGGTTCCTAGCTTTGCAGCCTGCTCGAGACGCGAATCCTCAAAAAACTCCCCCCGAGCATTTTCCGCTTCAGTCACACCATCGGTGACCAACACGACCCGATCCCCGGGCTTCAATTGCCAGCGGTCACCCTCATACTTGGCATCTGGCAGCAGGCCTACGGGGAGATTCCCCTTCGCCGGCCGTTGAACGTCCCCATTGGAAACCACCAGGGGAAGAATGTGTCCGCAATTCACGTACTCCAATTCGCCGTTGCTGTGTACGCGGGCCATGATTACGGTCGCGTATTTTTCTCCGATATGCTTATGCGTAAAAAAGCGGTTCACCGCGGTCACGATCTCGGTCAGGGGCATCCGCGCGGTGAGCTGCGAGTAGATCATCCCCTGAAGGGTGGACGCGAGCAAGGCTGCTGAGACTCCCTTTCCACTGACATCGGCCAGCACGACGGTCAAACCTTCTTCGGTATCCACCGCGTCAAAAAAGTCGCCGCCGATTTCCTTGCAGGATAGATTTCTGCCTTCCAGCCTGGCGAACGGCACCTTGGGTATGGTGACCGCCATCAGCCGCTGTTGGATGGAGGCCGCGATAGAGAGTTCCTGCTGATATCGCCGGGCTGCCTCTTCCGCCTGCACCAGGCGGGCGTTCTCGATCAGTGACGCAGCTTCCGTCGCGATGGCGTGAAAAATATCGTGGCTGACGCTGGAGATATCCCGTGAGGCGAAGCGTGAGTCCACGTACAATGCGCCCATCGCTTCCGCCGCAACCGCAGGTGCGGGGACATCCGTATCGCGAGTGGTTTGTATCTGAGGCTTACGCAGCGGAACACAAATCACCGTGCGCAGGTCATAAGCCACAATGCTCTTGCGCCCGCTGAGGTCCACTGAGCGGCTGGTATCGGTGAGCACGAACTCGGAGTTCGACTTCATAGCATCTTCGAGAATGGAGTGCGAGATGGTCTTGTCCTCGAGGAGCGGCTCAGCCTTGGAGTTGCGTCCGGCCGCCAGGCGCAGTTCCCCCTGCTCGTTCTTCATGAAAACGAAAGCCCGTTCAGCCCGCGTGAGCTTCAAGGTCACGTCCAGGAGCGTCATCAGAATTTCGTCGAGTACGCCGACCGTGTTCAGCTTGCGGGCGGCTTCGAGAAAGAGAACCAGTTTTTCCAGGTCAGTGGTTTCCTCCGAGATGTGCATTCCGGAGATCTGGCTGAGGAACTCGCGAGCCGAGTTGGAAGTCCCCTGCTGGGGATTAAAGATGACGTAGGCGACTTCGCGAACCCCGAATTCCAGGCGGTCATTGCGCTCCAGAGTTTTGTGCTGCACCCGTTCGCCATTGACGAAAGTTCCGTGTTTGCTGCCCTGATCGAAGACGCTGAACACGCCGTTTTCGGAGACGATGATGGCGTGGTCGCGGGAAACCCGCGGGTCGGCGATCACCAGATCCTTATCAACCTTGCGCCCCACGCTGAAGGGACTGTGGTCCAGATTGATGACACGCTGCTCGTTGCCCTGCACAAAGACAAGGGTGGGAAATACTCCCGAGCCCGTTCCGGGGGGCGGGCCAATGATGGTCTGAAATCCCATGCGCTTGTGATACCGCTCTAAAGCAAGAGCGTCACAAGAATAATGACAGCATCGAACGCCGGTGGGAAGGGGTAAAAGTGCCTCAGGCAGCGCCGCGATGGAATGCGGCCATGGCCTGCTGCTCGTTGTCATAGACCTCGAACACGGTGACCAACTTGGTGATCTGCAAAACATCGCGCAGGCGCTGGCCCAGTCCGGTCAGCTTGATATCGGCGCCCGCCGAGCGGGCCGAGGAGTAGACTCCGACCAGAGTTCCCAGGCCACCGCTGTCAATATAGGTGACTCCGGAAAGATTCAGCACCACTTGCCGCGTGGATCCCAATATGCGCTTGAGCTCTTCGCGGAGCGCGTTGGATTCCTCTCCGAACACGATGCGGCCCGTGCATGCCACGATGGTGACTCCGTCGGCTTGGCGGGATTCAATCTTGAGGGTCATCTCATCCTCCGAACATCTGGTGCCTGGGTGTCCGAGAAGCCTAACGCGTGTAGCAGGGGAATGCAAGCCCGTGTACTCGTCGGTAGTGGGTCAGTCTGACCCACTACCTACTCGTCCAGCGGATGAGTGACATTTTCGTTCCTTCATTCCCATCGATGAGATGGACCATCGAGCAGCTTGGGCAGCGTAAGCTTGGTTCTGGGCAGCGTCCACTTAAAAAGAGAGGAACGCAGGCCATCCCATGCTGGGTGGTGACCGGCGGAATCTCAGTTTTCCAGGTCCGCTAAGCGGCAAATGAATCCCCATCCGCCGCCGAGTTCGCTGACCGCCAGCATCAGTTCGTTGCTGCCCTTCTTCAAGGGAAGGTAAACGGCGTCGTTTTCCGGGTTCACGATGCCAAGGAACCCGGGGTCGCGGAAACCCTGGGCGCTTCGGCCACGGTAGAGAATCTTGCCATTCAGGAACACGCTGACGTCGTCGCTATAGCCGATCTAGAGCTTCTTCACCTGGTCGCGGTCGGACTCGATGGTGGTTCGTGCATAGACGACCTTCATTCCCGGCTGGGGCTCCAGGCGCTTCGAGAAGTCGCCCTGAAACGTGACCATCGGATGCGGGGCCTCGCGATAACGATAGAGGACCACAAAGCCGGGCGGCTCCGCCTCCACCTCCTGCCAATGTATGGCGTCGCGTCTCGGAGGGCGTGAGCGGACGCTCCAGATTCCGCGCCAGCGCATCGTAGGAAGGCGACAGGCTCCACTTGGTCAGAGTGTCCCGGCGGCATCGGCGGCAGGTGCCGCTCCCAGGGCGCATCGGGCGTTGTCCGTATTTCGAAATTCGAGAAATAAGTTGCGCCGGTCAGAACATACAGGGCCACCTGGCCTTTCTGCATGCCGCTTTTCAGATCGTTCATCACCAGCGCGGGCTTGTCCATGTCCTTGACATAGAGCTTCGCCTGCGCACCCGTCACCTCCAGGCGCAGGTGGAACCAGACATCTTTCGGGATATCGACTGCGCCGGTGAAGCCCGGCCCATTATAGATTTGCCAGTTGCGGCCGGTGTTGAGAACCGGCGTGTACTGCATGGCGTCGGGAAGCCCGGACTTGTGCTGGCGGAGATAAACCTCTTCGTAGTTGACGCCGTCGTTGTCCAGGCGAAACTGAAAACCGAAAAACCCGCGCTTTGCGGGGGTTGCGACATCCACGTCGATAACGCCGTCGCGCATTTCAAAGTCTTTCAAAACCGCCGCTCCACCATCGAGGAGGAGGCACTTGCGGCCTTGATATTCGGTCGGCTTGGCTTGCCCCTGCAGATCCCAGCGCGGGGAGTCTGCCGGAACGGCGAGCGTCGGCGGCGTCTGGGAATAGGCGGCGGACCCAAGCAAAGAGAAGAGCACAAAGAGCGAGGTGGCGAGTGTTCATCGGCGTTGTGACCTGTTGTTATGTCGGCGATTAACCTTGAGACTCAAGCAGGTGGACGATGTGACGAGAGAATGGGTAGCAGGACGTGGACAAAATGGCGTGCAACAAACAAGCCCGCCCAAGCGAAGCTTGAGCGGGGCGCCCTAAACGGTGAATTACGGCTTTGGCCAGCCCATCCCCTCGGCTGTCTGGCAGGCTTAGCGACGGCGTTGAACAAATACCCACTTCACCAGTTCCGGCTCGGTGAACGCCCACTCCCAGACCTCGTGGTCTACGCCAGCGTACTCGGTGTAAAGCGGGTGACCGCCTGCTTTCTGTCTTGCCGCGATACGGTCACGCGACACGGACACAGGAACGGTCTGGTCAGAGTCTGCCGTGGAAGTTCCACAGCGGCGTGTCAATCGAGCCAGTGCCATCGTCGCTCGAGGCGCTTCCGCAGCAGGGCACTGCGGCGGCGAAAAACTGTGGACGATACGTGATCATATTCCACACGCCCGCGCCGCCCATCGATTGACCGGTGACATAGATGCGGCGATCATCAATCGGCGAACTCGCGGCACACAGCTGCTCAACGATTTCCAGCGCCAGCCGTGTCCCGTCCCCGACGCCGGGAAGCACTTTCGCCCGACCGTGGTCGTCCTGCGAAAGATCGTACGTGCCCATCCGCGATCAGTTTGCGGTACGGCGACATAGCAGGGAAAATTCTTCTGATTTTCCGGGAGCAGCCACACGCGTGTACCAAAGATATTACCGAAGCCCAACTGTTTCAGATTGTCGTCGCCCAGCCCTCCGCTGCCATGCAGATACACCACGAAAGGCACTTTCCCGGCTGCTTCCGGCCGGAACAACCGATAAGGCATCTCCCAGTCGCCCTTGTGCGTGTGCGCTTCATACTTCTTTTCGATCCCTTCGGATTGTTTCCTAAACGCTTCGATCAAAGCGATTCGCTCCGGCGACTTGGGGGTCCCGGGCGCGAGCGGAGGAGCCTTGTCATCCTGGGCCGCTGCCGCGGAGGCATACGGCGCGATCGAAAAATTGAGGCCTATCTGCGCCGCCAACCATGCTCCGGCTGAGGCCGAACCCAACAGGCGAACTGCTTCTCGTCGAGTAATCATCTGTGCTGTGACCTCTTGTTTTGTCAGCGATGTGCCCCAGGACTCAAACACCTAGACGATTTGGGCAAAGAATCGGTAGCAGGCCCTTCCGCAAATGCCCCTGCGGCTTGCTGGAAAATAGGAAAGCCAGTGCTGCCGGAACACGCGCCAGCCCAAGCGTCCTCATCGCTCCACAGGATGGTTAAAATAAACAGATAACAGCAGCAACGGCACGGCCGGTGGAATCGCCAGACTCGTGACTCGCGCCGTCCAGGCTCTTTGAACAGTCTCGGCGGGTAAGAAAAAGCGAAGCGACCGTCAGAGCGGACGCCGCCAGCCAAGGCCAAACGATCACCAGACCGCAAATCACCGCGGTCATGCGGGTCACGCGGCTTTTCCAAAGCACTTGCCAGTGCTGGACGACAAACAGAATTCCTGGTAACAAGAGTATCTGGTTGTACGGCGCCGCTTTGGGAATGATCACGACCGTCGAGGCCAAAACCACCACCAGCAGTAGATTGAACGCGACAGAATCTGCGCGGCTTCGCCGCATTCGCCAGCCCGCCACCGCCAACGCCAGCAGAATCAGGGCGGCCAGTGCCTTTCCCAACCAAGGCGTGAGCAATACTTCCAGGACTGATTCAGCCCCGCCGCTATATTGCCGA
>CAVVEC010000014.1:0-156771 GCA_963747105.1 uncultured Acidobacteriota bacterium | reverse complement strand
AGCCATGTGCTTGAAGCTGGTGTCGACCGTACGCGCGCCCAGGATGCGCCGGAGCTCGTCGAGACGAATCTCCTCACATACGTCAAACTGGATCAGGACCAGAGACCGAGCCACACAGCGGAGCGTCGCTGGGCTTTACGGCGACCAGGGTGGGCAGAGCCTCGGCGGGAACCTTGCCGACGGCGGGCGCGGTGATTGTGGTTTCACGATCCATGACTGGTACCGGCGATTGCCGCGACTCATCGGGAGCCGCACTAGAACTCGGCTGGTTGTAGAACCGGCGAGACTTCTATTCTCCCAGAATAAGAGCAATCTGGCGAGAGGCGGAAGTTAGCCGGGAGTTATTAAATATACTAACCATTGTGGAATCAGCGACTTCTGGACACCTTCCAGAGCAGCACCCCGCCCGCCGCCAGAGCCGCCAAGCCCAATCCGGCGCGCTTCATGGATTGAGATACCTCCCTTTCGTGGCAGCGAGCCCGGGCAGATTCAGGATAGGGATGGGACTTGGCAGCATCCGGGCCGCTAAGCGCAAATTGCAGGGCTTCCGCCAGCTGAAGAGCGTGACGGGGTGTGCCCTGGGCGATCTGCTCGCGGCAACTGAACCCATCGGCGATGATCAGCCAGTCGGGCGGAGCTTGGCGCACGGCTGGGAGCAGTTCGAGTTCGCCAATGGCGACAGACATATCGTATTTGTCAGCTTCGAAGCCAAAGGAACCGGCCATGCCGCAGCAACCCGGTGCCGGGCTGTGGAAGTCGACGCCCAGCCTCCGCAGGACGGCCTCTTCGGCGGTCATGGTTTGCTGCCGAACCTTGGAGAGCATTTATCACGAGGCTGGTCATCCGGACGATGCCGTTCGTTATGGCGAACTGGCGGCTAAGTATGAGGAGCGTGCGGCGGCGATGCCGGTTTTGACGCCGGAAGTGAGTGTCGAGCATGCCGCGCCTAGAATCTCTGCTCCCGAGGCCCCGGTTGCGATCGCACCTCCGGAAGCGGCCAGCGCTCCGCCGATGGCAGCCGCGGCGTCGGCCACGGCCTCGGCGACATCGGGTTTGTTCTTTCACGCTCCGGCTGTGTCGTCTCCTACCCCAAAGGCGCCGGAGCCCGCCGAGTTCGAAATCCGGCGGCACCCGCCGTCGAGAAGGAAATCGATCTTTCGGAAGAGTGGGAAGGCGCGCTTCCCGATGAGCCAACTGCCCCTGCCGAAGAGCAAGTAGAGGTCGTCTCGCCCGCCGAGGAGGAAACTCCCCCCAGCGCAGAACAGGTCGCAGAAGCGATCGAAGAAATACGCTTCTACCTGGCCAATGGAATGGGCGAAGAGGCCCGCGCCGCATTCATCAAGCTGGAGCAGATCAAGCCGGAGGCGTCCACACTGTCGGCGATCCGCGACGAGATTGACGCCGCCATGGCGCAGGCCCCAACCGCAGAAGAGCCGGCCGTTGAAGAGATCTCGGTCGAGCCAGCAGAAGCTCCCGTCGAGCCCGAAGCCGAGGCTCCTGCTCCCGAGCCCAAACCCGGGGCATTGGACAAACTTGTCAACGACCTGGAATCCTCGCTTGGGGATGGCTTCCTGCCGGAAACCAGCTCCCGCGAGGTCGCGCCCGAGCCAGCACCTGAGACGGCCGAGTACGCGCAAGCAAGCACCCAGCCTCAACCTGCCGGGAAGCTGAACGAATTCGTTTCGGACCTCGAAGCGTCCCTGGGAGACAGCTTTCTGCCGGAAGCACCGGTCGTGCAGGCCGAAACTCAAGTCAAGCCGCAGCCTGAGCAACAGCGGCCTGCGCGACCGCAGCCTGTCCCGGTGGAATCCGAAGCCGCAGCACCCGTGGTCGCACAATCAGCGCCAGCCTCGGCAGCCCCGGCCGCCATGGCAGCCTCTGCTGCCCAGTCGGTTCCACCGCCCACAGCAGCGACTGCAGCCCCAACTTTCACCTATCAGCCTGCGCGGATGCGGCCATTGGCTGCAGCAACGCCGGTAGCTGCGCCTCTGAAGTTCGACTCCGGCGCAGGAGTGGATCTCGCCGACATGTTTGGCGAGTTGAAGCACGAACTTGAAGAAGACTCGGCGGTTGCGGACGAAGATCCCGAAACCCACTACAACCTGGGAGTTGCCTTCCGCGAAATGGGGCTGCTGGACGAAGCCATCGGCGAATTGCAGAAAGTATGCCAGTCCGTGGATCGCGGTCATCCCTTCCCGCACATCATGCAGACTTATACCTGGCTGGCGCAATGCTTCCTGGACAAAGGTGTTCCCGAAGCTGCCATCCGCTGGTATGAAAAGCGCTCACGCTGCCCAGCTGGACGAGGATACTCGCACCGCCCTGCATTACGAACTCGCTTCATCCTACGAAATTGCGGGAAACAAGACCGCCGCCCTGAACCATTTCATGGAAGTGTACGGCAGCAACATTGATTATCGCGACGTCGCCGAGCGCATTAAGACCCTGAAGTCGTAGAATGTCCCGATGGGTCCATTCTTCCCTCAACGCTGGGCGCGTGCGTATGGTAGAACTCCGTGTGGCTTCGCCGGGCCTCCTGGGGAGCACGGCGTGACGGCGGATCCCAATCCGCCAGAGACAAGAATTCCTGCCGGCGAACTTCGGGTGCGAGGTGGGGATGCCGTCCTCGCAGCCCACACCGCGCGCTTCGTGACTGTAGCCAAGCGCCGCCCGGAAAATCCGGTCATAACCGTCGTCCTACAGGTCTCGATCTTTGGCTTCATCGGACTACGGTGCTGCTGTTCGTGTTTTGTTTGCGCGGTGGTGGGAGTGCTGCTGGTTATTCTTCCCTGGAGACCGGAGTGGACCGACAACCGTCTGCTGCTGGCCTATCCTCATTGCGGGCGCTTGTGGCCAGTGGATTTGTACGCGGAGTTTTGCAGCGGCCTGGGCGTGCTGGACATCTGGATTGGATTCTGGGAAGCAGTTCACTACCAGGAGTTCAAAATCCCTGAAAGGGAACGCCCTAGGTTCAATTGCGTTTTCCGCCGCGGTTCGGATAAGTATGCTGGACGATTGAGACTCTTCTAGATACATCGCAGGAAGACGACCTTATGAGTGACAGTCAAACCAAACGCGCGCCTCTGGCCTACGAGAATGACGCAATTTCTCAACAGCCCCGATGGCCGGATTCTGCGTATCCTCTCCGAGTACGCCGAACCCCTGGCCCGCTTTCGCCGGGAGCAGATCCAGGACACCGTGGTTTTTTTCGGATCCGCCCGCTTTCACAGCCTCATTACCGCGGAGGAAAGGCTTGCGGCACTAGGGCGAACAAGTTCCCAAGTTTTCCGACAAGCAACTGGACGGGGCGCCGGAAACAGGCGCTCGCCGCCGTGGATATGGCCCGCTACTACGAAGATGCCCGCCGTCTGGCCTTTCTTTTGAGCCAGTGGTCGATCCAGATTCCCGCCCGCCGCCGCCGCTTTGTTGTTACCACCGGAGGAGGCCCGGGCATCATGGAGGCCGCCAATCTGGGCGCGAAAGAGGCAGGCGCAAGACCATCGGTCTGAACATCCATTTGCCCTTTCGAGCAGATGCCGAATCCCCACATTACTCCATCTCTGAATTTCGAATTTCATTACTTTTTCATGCGCAAGTTCTGGTTCGCGTACCTGTCCAAGGCGCTGGTGATCTTTCCCGGTGGCTTCGGGACCCTGGATGAACTCTTCGAAATCCTTACCCTGGCGCAGACGCAAAAACTGGCCAAGAAGATTCTGGTCGTCATTTATGGCAGCGAGTACTGGAATCGCCTGCTCAACTTTCAGGCCATGGTGGATGCGGGAACAATTTCCCAGGAAGACCTGGAGCTTTTTAAGATCGTGGACTCGCCCGAAGAGGGGTTTGAATTCCTGCGTGAGGGTCTGACCAAGTATCACCTGGGCCCCGAACCGAAGCGTAAAGGCGAGGTGGTGCCGGAAATCGCGAAAACAAACCCGTAACCGAAGAATTGTTCCTCTACTACATCACCGATCGGACACGCTTTCCTGGTGACGAAGCGTACCCGCCGCGATGCCCTCCTAAAAAAAATCGCAGAGGCCTCCCGCTGCGGCATAAATTTCATCCAGTTACGTGAGAAAGATCTTTCTACCCGCGATTTGGAAGTTCTCGCCCGCGCCGCCGTGGGTATGATTCGCGAAAACTCTCAGCTCAGAACTGAGAACCGGAAACCGGCGACTGCCTTACTCATCAACTCGCGCACCGACCTTGCCCTCGCTTGTGGGGCCAACGGCGTACATCTCCGGTCTGTGGATATCTTGCCGGCAGAGGCGCGGGGAATTTGGAGCCTTTGCGCTCGCGGAACAACCGACCGCGCCGTCATCAGCGTTTCCTGCCACTCCCCGGCCGAGGTCGCGCGGGCAGCTTCCGAAGGCGCTGACTTTGCGATCTTTGCCCCGGTGTTTGGGAAGAGGGACGCTCCCGACGTTCGTCCCGCCTGCGCAATGCTTTACGGGCAGCGTGTCAGCAGAAGATTCCAGTGCTGGCGTTGGGCGGGATCAACCTGGATAACGCCCCCGCCTGCCTCGATGCTGGGGCCGCGGGCATTGCCGCCATCCGCCTCTTTCAAGAGAACGACATTGCGGAGGTTGTGCGCAGACTGCATCAATAGGTCTGCTGTCGAACAATGGAGGACGGGCGTCCCGCCCGTCTAACAGAATTTAGCCGGTCCACCTCTTTCCGTGCTTGAGGATATCCATTGCCTTGGCCAGATGCCGCGTACGCGTTTCTTCCTGCTTCGCCTCGGTGATTGATCGCGCCATCTCTTTCTGGTGCGTGTACGACAGTTTCTTCCAATTGGCGTTAGCAGCCTTGCTCTTAGTGAGTTCCTTCTTCAGAAGTGGCGGCATCTCCACCGTCCGCGCCGCTTCGTCGCGCGCCATGACAACTGCGACTGTGTCGCCCGCCTTGCACTCGCGCCCGCGCGAATGGTTTTGTTCACAACCATCCGGTGACAGCCTCCCATCGGCATAAGCGAGGAACGAAACGGGAATCCGTTGATCGTTCCACGCACCGGTACTCTGGCGCGGGTGCCGAATACTGCGACGACATCAAACGGCGCGCTCAGAGCGGCCACCGAACTGCCTTCCATGCCGTCAAGTTTCACCCTGAATTCCAGTTTCTTCATGTCTAGCTCCCGATCGTTTATGCTGGAGCTCTGGCCTCTATGGCGACCGTGCACCAACCCAGCCGATATGCAAGCCGTCACGAACCGAAACTCATGCTCATTCCTGCCGGCTGGTTCCTGATGGGTTCGGAAGCGGGCCAGGACAATGAGCGCCCGGTGCATCGCGTCTGGGTGGATGCCTTTCAGCTTGCCACCTGCCAGGTGACCAACGCCGAGTACGGCCGTTTTCTGCACACCACAGGAACTCAAACGCCTCCACCTTGTGGACGATCCCAATTTCAATCATCGCCGAGCAGCCCGTAGTCGCGGTGTCCTGGTTCGAGGCCGTGAAGTACTGCGAGTGGCTTGGCGAAACTACAGCGGCCGGAATTATCGTCTTCCCACGCGAAGCCGAGTGGGAACGGGCTGCTCGCGGCGGCATTGGAAGGTCAGGCTTGTTCCCCTGGGGCGACGCTCCTCCAGAATCGTTGCCCGACTATGCCCAGCGATGGACAACGGTCCTGAGCCTGTTGGGCGCTATGCCCCCAATGCATTCGGTCTTTACGACATCTGCGAGAATGTGCACGAATGGTGCAGCGACTGGTATCAGGCGGACTACTATGCCACCTCTGCGGAACGCAACCCGCGCGGCCCGGAAACCGGCGAGCGCCGCGCCTCTCGGGGAGGCTCCTGGCGGCATCACATAAAGGTCACGCGATGCGCCGCCCGCTCCAGTATCCCTCCTGCCTTTCAATATGCGGATTATGGATTTCGGGTGGCGTGTGACTTGTAGCCGAGTTTACCGGCGAGCTGACAGCATGCCCAGAATCTCCCGCAGTCCTTGCCGGATGTGTTTCAGGTCGGATGCGGATCTTTCGGGAAAAGGTAGCGGTGTCTGTTTCTTTTCGCTCTTGTTCTCCATCCGCAGGTGCTGCCGAGCGCCGGCGATGGTGAAGCCTTCCTCATAAAGCAGCTTCTTGATGTGCAGCACACTTTCGACGTCCTTGTGGCGATACATGCGCTGGCCGGTGCTGCTCTTCACCGGTTTGAGCTGCGAGAATTCCGTTTCCCAAAAGCGCAGAACATAGGCCGGCAGATGGCAGAGCTCGGCCACCTCCCCGATCCGGAAATAAAGTTTGTCCGGAATCACCACTTCGGCGGTCTTCAGCCCTTTGGCCGTGGCCTTGCTCCGGGGACTCATCGGGGTTCCAGAAGTGGCTTTCATCGCCGGGTGCGCTTCACTCCCTACCCGCGTTTCTAGCACGACCCGGCCTCCGGGACAACCCCCTTTTTTTTCGGGGATGGCACGTTCGAGGCACATCAGGCCACAGGACTGAAGGAAAAAAGCCCCTCGAGAGGTGCTTCTCTCGAGAGGCTTTCTGAACTTTCCGATTCGTGCGAGGTATCGTCTCGCTGACGTTTAGTGTTTCTTTTTCTTCTTCGCAGCGGGCTTTTTCTTTGCTGGCATGAAGTTTCCTCCGTGAACGATTTTCCCTTGTAAGGTGTTGAATGAGCCCAAATTCTGACAGCCGCCACCAAACCATTGTAGCAGTGACGGTCTCACCCCAAGATATTGCGGTCTGGTGCTTTCATTGTCAACTGAATTCCGAGCGGTCCAGGTTCTCTTCTAGGCGACCAGGTCGGCGCGCTGGCGTAAACTGGCAACCGTCGTCTTCTTTGACACCATGCGCCGCGACCCCATCGAACTGGAAATCTTCAAGAACATTTTTCACTCCATTGCCGGGGAGATGGGCGCGACCCTGCGCCGGACCGCCTTTTCTCCGAATATCAAGGAACGGCGCGACTACTCCTGTGCGGTTTTCGATTCCGCCGGCGAAGTGATTGCCATGGGCGATCACATGCCCGTTCATCTGGGATCCATGCCGATGTCGGTTCGTGCGGCGACAGATCAGTTTGCACTCACGCCCGGAGATGTTGCGATGCTGAACGATCCGTTCCACGGCGGAACCCATCTGCCGGATATCACGCTGGTGGCGCCAGTGCATTTCTCTGCGAAGAGCAACCGCCCGAATTTTTATGTGGCTTCGCGCGCCCATCACGCCGATATCGGCGGCGCCTATCCCGGCTCGATGGGCTTGTCTCGCGAAATCTATCAGGAAGGACTTCGCATCCCTCCGGTGAGGATCATGCGCGCAGGGAAAATACAGGGAGATGTGCTTGCACTTTTGCTGAACAACGTCCGGACACCCCAGGAACGCGAGGGCGACCTGGGCGCGCAGATCGCTGCCTGTCATACGGGAGCGGAACGGTTGCGGGAGACTTGCAGACGCTACGGTCTGGAGCGGGTGCGAGAGGCATCTCGAGAGTTGCTCGCCTATTCGGAAGAGATGATGCGCGCCTTTCTTCAGCAAGTGCCACGCGGAACATATTGTGCAGAGGACTTCTTGGATAACGACGGCATCACCGACAAGCCGGTGAAGATCGCGGTGACGGTGAAGGTTCACAACAAAACGCGGGCAGGGGCGCCCGCGCTACACAGGAAATTACGCCACCCGGCGACCGTCGATTTTACCGGCAGCGATCCGCAGGTGGAGGGCAGCGTGAACGCGGTGGAGGCAATTACTTATTCGGCTTGCTTCTATGTGTTCCGTTGTCTGCTGGCGGAAGATGTTCCGGCCACGGCTGGGTTGATGCGGCCAATCCAGGTGATTGCTCCGGAAGGCACGGTGGTGAACGCGCGCCCACCCGCAGCCGTGGCTGGCGGCAACGTGGAAACTTCGCAGCGGATTGTGGACGTCCTGCTGCGGGCGCTGGCGCGAGCCGTGCCCGAACGAATTCCCGCTGCAGCATCAGGAACGATGAACAATCTGACGATCGGCGGAATTGATCCCCGGACGGGGGAACCTTTCGCCTACTATGAAACCATTGCGGGCGGGATGGGGGGGCGCCCCACAAAATCTGGGGCGTCCGGAGTGCACACCCACATGACGAATTCCCTCAATACGCCGGCCGAAGCGTTGGAATACGCATATCCTCTACGCGTAAGCCACTATTCGCTGCGGCTGGGGAGTGGCGGCGAAGGCAAGCATCGCGGTGGAGACGGCATCATCCGCGAGATCGAAGTGCTCACCGAGGCTGAAGTCACGCTGCTGGCCGACCGGCGGGAGCGCGGACCTTACGGGCTGAGCGGAGGAGGAGATGGCGCGGCGGGGAAGGCGTTGCTCATCCGCGTTGACGGCTCATCCCAAGATCTGCCGGGAAAATTCAATCTTCGTCTGCGCAAAGGAGAACGCATGCGCATTGAAACACCGGGTGGGGGCGGATGGGGAAAAGCCTGAACAGGAAGTCTAAGAAGTCTGAAGGGAGAGTTCTATGCATATTCTCAAGTCGGTGGGCGTGCTCTCGGTGGCCAAGATCATGGGCCTTGTTTATGGCACATTGGGGCTCATCTTCATGCCGATATTCCTGCTGGTTGGTTTCGCAGGGATGATGACAGGCGGGCGTGGGTCGGTGTTCAGCGGAGTCGCAGGTATCGTTTTGGCCATTTTTTTGCCCGTTTTGTATGGTGGAATGGGATTTGTGATGGGCGCAATCAGCGCTTTATTGTATAACCTGTTCGCGAAATGGATCGGCGGGATCGAAGTGCAAGTGGAGTCCAGAGCAGCATCGTTTTTGCCTGGGCAAGCGACCTAGCCGTGTTCGACCGGACAGTTCTGAGGTTCTGACATGAGCGGTCTTGATCCTGCTTCCCACTACCTCGAAGAGATTCGCCGCCAATTCCGCGGGCATAAACGCCTGGCCGAAGGGGCCATCGCGCAACTCAAGGATGACGAACTGTTCGTCACCCTCGATCCAGAATCGAACTCCATCGCGATCATCGTCAAGCACATGGCCGGCAACATGCGCTCACGTTTTACCGACTTCCTGACTACCGACGGCGAGAAGCCCGACCGTCATCGTGACCAGGAATTCGAACTCACTGCGGGAACTACCCGAGCCGACATCATGCGCTGGTGGGAAGAGGGCTGGACGCGCGTGTTTTCGGCGATCGAGGGCCTGAAGGCGGAAGATCTGATGCGCGCAGTCACCATTCGCGGCGAGCCGCACACCGTGTTGCAAGCCATCAACCGCCAAATGGCGCATTATGCCTACCACGTCGGCCAAATTGTTTTTCTGGCCAAGCATTTTCGCTACGCTGAATGGAAGACCCTGAGCATTCCACGCGGCAAGTCGGAAGAAGTCAACAGGAAGCTGATAGCAGAGCGGAAGTCGGGACCGTCTGGACCTCGGGCCGGCTAATCCAGCCGGCGAACTGACTGAGCCTTAGCAGCCCCCCCGCGTCCGATGCGTCATCCTGTGGTGAGCCTAAGAAGCCATTTCAGCGCTGCCTTTCTCAGATGAGGCCAGCCCGGTGCTAGAATTGATCGTTTTGCAGAGCGATCTCGAACTCATTAGGTGGCATTCATGCCCAATACAATGCTTGCAGTCGTCAAGCCGGAAGCTGCCCCCGGTGCGGAAGTGCGTGAGGTCAAAATTCCCGCCTTCGGGCGGACCGACGTTCTGGTCAAAGTGAAGTGTGCATCCATCTGCGGCACCGACCTCCATATTTACGATTGGGATCGCTGGGCGCAGAACCGAATTCATCCACCCCTGATTCCCGGCCACGAGTTCTGCGGAGAGGTGGTGGCTTACGGCGATGAAGTCACCAGTGTCAAGGAAGGCGACTTCGTTTCCGCCGAAATGCACGTGGCTTGCGGCAAGTGTCTGCAATGCCGCACTGGCGAAGCGCACATTTGCCAGAACGTGAAGATCATCGGTGTGGACGCCGACGGCGCTTTCGCGGAATACGTGGTCATTCCGGAATCCAACATCTGGAAACTCGATCCGGCCATCCCATTGGAATATGCGTCGATCCTCGACCCGCTCGGCAACGCTGTTCACACGGTGCTCGCCGGCGAGATTGCGGCCAAGACCGTAGCCATTACCGGCGCCGGTCCCATCGGGCTTTTTTCGATCGCTGTGGCGCGAGCCGTAGGCGCGGCCCAGGTATACGCCATCGAGGTGAACGAGCACAGGCGCCGCATCGCAAAAGAAATGAAAGCCGATCTCACCATCGATCCCTCGAAAGAGGATGCCACTGCGATCATCATGGAACGAACCGGCGGCCTGGGTGTAGATGTCGTCCTCGAGATGGCCGGTCATCCCGACGCGATCCGAACAGCCTTCGACATCGTACGTCGCGGCGGCCGCATTTCCCTCCTCGGTCTCACCTCCAAGCCCATCTCCCTCAACTTTTCCGAAGACATTATTTTCAAGGGCATCACCATCCAGGGAATCAACGGCCGGCGCATGTATCAGACCTGGTATCAGATGACGGCGCTGCTTAAGAATGGCAAACTAGATCTGCATCCGGTGATTACGGACCGCATCGCCATGAGGGACTTTTCCAAGGCCATGGCGCGCCTGAAAACCGGGGAGGCCAGCAAGATTCTGGTGTATCCGAATGGAACGAAATAAAATAGCCCGGTGATGTAAGGAGTATTATGAGTCATTGACAGTAGCGAAGAAATAGCGAATACTACTCAATGCACTCCAATGGCGAAGATTTTCCACGAAATTCGCGATCCAATTCACGTTTTTATTCATCTGGACTCATACGACAGAAACGTCCTCGATTCTCGCCCATTCCAGAGGCTTCGAAACATAACCCAGCTTGCACTGACGTATCTGCTGTATCCAGGCGCAACGCATAAGCGCTTTGAGCACTCACTTGGTGTCATGGAGTTAGCCGGTCGGGTCTTTGAGGTAGTGACCAAACCCGCCAACATAACGGATGAGGTTAAGAATCTCGTGCCGGACCTGGGGAACCCTGACGCGCTCCCTTACTGGAGAAGAGCCCTGCGCATGGCCGCATTATGTCACGACATCGGACACTTGCCGTTTTCTCACGCCGCAGAGGATGCCCTTTTGCCGCCGGGTTGGAGCCACGAACGACTATCTCGAATGCTGATCGAGAGCGACGAAATGAAGTCGATCTGGGAAAACATGGTTCCTCCGCTTAAACCGGAGCATGTGGTTAAGCTGGCTCTTGGGAAGCGTAAGGCAAAAGATCTCTCATTTTCGCAGTGGGAGATTATCCTCTCCGAGATCATCGTTGGTGACTCCTTCGGGGTTGACCGAATTGATTATCTTCTCCGCGATTCACACCACACTGGAGTCGCATACGGCAAGTTCGATCACTACAGACTCATAGATGAGCTTCGAATTCTGCCAAGCTTCGAGGGTTCCACTGAACCAGCACTAGGTATGAGCGCGGGCGGAATCTATTCCGCTGAGGCGTTGGCCCTGGCTCGTTACTTCATGTTCTCGCAGGTCTACTATCACCCCATCCGCCTCATCTATGACCGCCACTTGCAGGATTTTCTTAGCGAATGGTTGGCATGCGGCAGGCTGCTGGGCGATGGAACCTTCCCTGTTGATGTTGAGGGGCACCTTCGAAATGACGGACGATGAAGTGAATGCAGCCATGCGCGTCGCCGCGGCCGACCCAAGTGCACCAGGGCATCATGCGGCTGGTTGCATAATGAAACATGGCCATTTCAAGGTTCTTTACGAGAAAGATCCGCAAGATGTTAAAGTAAACGCAGACCCAGGGGCAGCAATTGCAAGAGCTGCCGAGAAAGAATTTGGAACGAACGCTGTTCGTTATAGCAAGCCCAAGCTTAAGGATGTTGCAACAGATTTCCCAGTCCGCGGCCGCAGCGGGCGTATCCAGCCAGCGATTTCAGCATCAGAGACGCTATCGACATTGCACCCTACGTCGCTCGACTATGTCTTCATTGTTCCCGGATTAGAAGCAAAGGCGAAGACGTGGCTGGAACAGAATCGGGGCAACATACTGGCGGCTGCTGGAAAACAGGAGGACGAAGAAAATGACACGCGCCCAAAGAGCAGCACTGCTGACACTGCTCAATCGTGAGCTAAAGCAACGGGGGAGTTGGTGCGGGGAAACCCACATTCAGAAGTCGACGTTCTTCCTGCAAGAACTTCTTCGTGTCGACACGGGTTTTGAATTCATCCTGTACCGGCACGGGCCGTTTTCTTTTGATCTTCGCGATGAGCTCGCTTCCATGCAGGCCGACAGCCTATTGGAACTTACGGCTCGTTATCCCGGGTACGGCCCGAGTTATTACCCAACACCGTTCAGCGAAATGTTTTTAGAACGGTTTCCGAAAACCACTGCACGATATCTGTCTCGGATTGAATTCGTCGCCGACGAGCTAGGGGATAAGGGAGTTGCAGAGCTCGAGAGGTTCGCGACATCACTTTTTCTGGCGAAAAGAGAGGGGCTCTGGGATTTACAAGAGCGGTCTGGTAGGCTAGTCGAACTCAAGCCCCACGTGTCTCTACCGGACGCCCTTTCCGCCAGCAAAGAGGTGGATCGCATGATTGAGCGGGCCGTCGGCTTCCACTAGTCGCATCGGGCATCGAGGTTACGGCTTTCGGTGCGTCTCACAGAAACCAGCGCTGATCCGCCCTGCTCTCGATCTTGTTCCAGCCTCATTCCAGCGCAAGAGCCATTTTCAGCGCCCGGCCCAATTCCGCAACCTTTGAGCGCGAGAGGGATCCGATGAAGCCTGTCAGTTGCACTTTGCGGAGGCTCGCCAGGTTGTCGCAAAGGATCCAGCTTTCATGTTTCAGCCCTTCCTCAATGCCGACCGCGACTTGCGTGGAAAGCCCGTGCCCGCGGCTGAATATGGGCGCGCAGATCACGGTAGCAAATCTGGAGTCGATGAGCGTCTGACGGCTCACCACCACGAAACTACGGTAAAGTTTAGGATCGTCGCCGGGTTGGTGAACGCGATAAATCTCGCCTCGCCTCATCGCCGCAACCCGCTATTCTTCTGTCGCCTGGTAGCGGAGAACGTCTTCTACCTCTGCGTTCAGTTCGTCCGCGGCTCGGTTGATGAGCTCGAGATCGCGAGCTTCGATCTGCGCGCGCTTCTGTTTGCGCAGGTACTGAGCCAGCACCGCCTCGATAAAAGCCGAGCGCGACTGCTTCGATCCCGCAATGCGATCAATGCCAGCGAGCACCTCTTTGGATAGTGTGATGGAAGTCTTCTCTTTCATACTCCTATCATACTACCAGAGGGGCGCATGAAGAACAGGGTGTGGCCCAGGGACCCGTATCAGATACAATCCAGATTTCATGCTGCGGTACTTCACCTCTGGGGAATCTCACGGGGAGGCACTGGTTGCCTTCCTCTCCGGCATGCCCGCCGGATTGAAGGTGGATCAGGCGTTCCTGGATCGCGAACTCTGGCGCCGACAGCAGGGCTACGGCCGGGGCGGCCGTATGAAGATCGAGCGCGATACCGCCCACATCCTCTCCGGCGTGCGCCACGGGATCACGATCGGCTCGCCTATTGCCATCCTGCTCGAGAATAAAGACTGGAAGAACTGGCAGGAGTCGCTGCCGGTGGAGCAAGGCGATCCCGCCAAGCATAAGCGAGTCAGTTCCCCACGGCCGGGGCACGCCGATTTGGCCGGAGCTCTAAAATACAACTTCCCGGAAGCCCGCTATGTGCTGGAACGCGCCTCGGCCCGTGAATCTGCAGCCCGAACGGCCGTTGGGAGCTTGGCAAAGTTGCTGTTGCACGAACTGGGAATCGAGGTGCTCAGTCATGTAGCTTCGGTAGGCAGCGCCTCGATCGGAAGCACAGAAATCTCGTGGGATCAGATCGCCGCGCTGCGCGAGCGTGAGGAGGTGCTGCTCAATTGCGTCGATGCGGATATCGAGCAACTCATGAAGGAGGAAGTCGACCGGGTGCTCAAGACCGGAGATTCCGTCGGCGGCGTTTTTGAAGTGGTCGCTCACCATGTGCCGCCGGGGCTGGGCACGTACGCACAGTGGGACGAGCGTCTCGACGGGCTATTGGCAGCCGCGGTCATGTCGCTGCAGGCAGTGAAGGCGGTTGAGATCGGCGCCGGAATCACCGCCGCGGCTTCTTCCGGCTCCGCCGTGCATGATGAGATCGGGTACAGTGAACCGGCGGGTTTCGCCGGATTTACCCGCCGCAGAAACAATGCCGGCGGAATCGAAGGAGGCGTCTCCAATGGAGAGGACATCCGGGTGCGCGGTTATCTCAAGCCCATTTCAACGCTGCGCCGTCCGCTGGAGTCGGTTGACTTTGCCACCCGCGAACCGGTCAAAGCCGCCTACGAACGCTCTGATGTCTGCGTGGTGCCTGCCGCTGGCGTGGCTGCGGAAGCTATGGTGGCGTTAACTTTGGCACGCTGCGCGCTGGAGAAATTCGGTGGCGATTCCCTGGGAGAAACGTTGCGAAACTTTACCGGTTATCTGGAACAGTTAAGAGAATACTAGCTACTCACTACTCGCTACTACATGATCTATAACATCGTAAAGTTTCTTGAAATCCGGTCCTGGAAAAACCCGCGGAGCCGGTTACGGTGTTTGACGATGAACTAAGAAACTGGTCGAGGATATGTTCGAGTCCATGTACGAAGCTCGTGGAGTCGGCCTGGCGGCGCCGCAGATTGGGATTTCCAAGCGGCTCGCGGTCATTGACATCACTTTCAAAGAGGATCCCGAGGCCAAGTTAGTGTTGGTTAACCCGGAGATCATCCACACCGAGGGCAAACACACGCAACCGGAAGGCTGTCTCAGCATCCCTGAATTTCGCGAGCCTGTAAGCCGGGCCAGCAAGGTAACGATTCGCGCCCAGGACATCAACGGAAAATGGTACGAGAAGACCGGCGAAGACCTGTTGGCGCGCGCCTTTCTGCATGAAACCGATCATCTGAACGGCAAGCTTTATATCAGTCACATCAGCGCGCTGAAACGAGACCTGATGAAGCGGAAGATTCGCAAGCTGATTAAGGCGGGAGAATGGTAGAAAATTGAGTCATTGAATCATCGAGTGATTGAATCATTGGCTCAATGGCTCAATGACTCAATGACTCAGTGAGTCAACCTCTCAATCTGGTTTTCTGCGGCAGTCCGCGTTTCGCTGTCCCCACGCTGGAGAATCTGGTCGGATGCCGGATTCGCTGTTCATCTGGTCGTCACCCAGCCCGACCGACCCCGCGGACGCGGCCTGGAACTGGCTCCGTCTCCTGTAAAACAACGGGCGCTCGAACTCGGTCTGCGCATGATCCAACCCGAAACGATTAAGAGAACGAGGAATTCCGCTACGCGGCTGGGCCATCCAGACGCAATTGTCGTTGTCGGCTATGGCCGCATCATTCCGCAATGGATGATCGATCTGCCGCGCTTCGGCAACGTCAATCTTCATGCCTCGTTGCTGCCCAAATATCGCGGAGCCGCGCCCATCCAGTGGGCCATCGCTCGCGGCGAATCCGTGACCGGCGTCACCAGCATGCGTATCGATGCCGGGCTTGGATACCGGCGACATCCTGCTGCAAAAAGAAATTCCGATCGCGCCCGACGATACCGCGGAGACTCTGGCTCCCCGACTGGCCACAATCGGCGCCGACCTGACGGTGGAGACTTTGCAGGCCTCGAAGCCGGAACGGTTCATCCTCGCCCGCAGGACCACAGTCAGGCAACCCTGGCCCCATCCTTAAGAAAGAAGATGGCAAAATCGATTTTTAAAGTACTGCCCAGGAAATCAGCGATCGCTTGCGTGGGTTTCAGCCCTGGCCGGGAGCTTTCACCAACTTCCGCAAAAAGAACCTGCATGTATGGGATGCTGCGGTCCTGACGCGTGCGTTGTCGCCCGGCGAATTATGGGTGGAAGATGATGCCATTTTCGTGGGATGCGCAGGGGGCACGGCCTTGGGCCTGCTTGAAATTCAACCAGAAGGAAAGAAACGCATGTCCGCGCGTGATTTTATCCACGGCTACCGCCCTCAGAACGGGGAAAAACTGGGGGCGTAACTGGCAACTGACCACCAAGAACTGAGAACTGAATGTCCGTCTCTCCTGCCCGTGCCGCTGCTTTCGACATTCTTCTCCAAGTGGAGCACGCGGATGCTTATGCGTCCGAACTTCTGCACTCTTCACGCTATGCGAAGCTTTCCGCTGCCGATCATGGCCTCGCGACCGAGTTAGTCATGGGCTCCCTGCGATGGCAGTCGCTGCTGGACAAGCGCATTGCAGAGCGGTCCTCCCAGAAACTGAGCAGACTTGATCCAGAAGTACTCATCGCTCTCCGGTTAGCCGCGTATCAGTTATTGTTTCTGGATCGTGTCCCCGACCGCGCCGCCGTGCATGAGAGCGTCGAATTGGTCAAGCGCGCCCGCAAGGGATCGGCTGTGTCCTTTGCCAATGCCGTCTTGCGCAAGTTGGCGGACGCCCGCAAACCCGATCCAATATTAGCGATTGCCCAAAGCAGCACGCCCGAGGATTTATCCGAGTCTTCCGCCCACCCGCTTTGGCTGGTCCAGCGATGGGTCGGGCAATTCGGATTTGACGTTGCCCGGCAAGTCTGCCGCTACAACCAGCAAATCCCGGTGACCGCCATTCGCCTCTCCAACCCTAGCCTTGCGAACGAACTCAAGGACCAGGAGATCCAACTCACTGCCAGGCCGTTTGCTGAACTCGGCCCGCCGTGTCATCAAGGGCGAGGTAACGCGCACCAATCTTTTCCTTGAAGGCCAGATAGCAATCCAGGATGAAGCCTCACAACTGATAGCGCTGCTCGTCGGTGAGGGATCCAACATTCTGGACTGTTGCGCCGCCCCTGGCGGGAAAATCCGGGTGATTGCTGAGCGCAACCCATACGCGACAATCGTTGCCGCCGATTTGCATCCTCATCGTGCGCGCCTGTTGCGGAAACTAGTTGCGGCGAAGAACGTTCGGGTTATCACCGCCGACGCCTGCCAGCTTCCGCTTGGTGCATCCTTCGACCGTGTGCTCGCCGACGTCCCCTGTTCCGGCACAGGCACGCTCGCTCGCAATCCCGAGATTAAATGGCGGCTCAAACCCGAGGATTTGGCGGATCTTGAGATCCGCCAGACCGGCATTCTGCGCTCGGCTATGCAGCACGTATCCTCCGGCGGAAGGCTCGTGTATTCAACCTGCTCATTGGAACGAGAAGAGAATCTGGATGTAATCGAACACGCGCTTTCGGCCGATTCGTCGTTCCGCGTGCTCGATTGCAGGCTGGGTCTGGAACGACTCCGTTCACAAGGAGAACTGGTGGGGCAGAATATTGCCTCTCTTACCAGCGGGCCATTTCTGCGAACGATCCCCGGCGTGCATCCCTGTGACGGGTTCTTCGCGGCGGTCCTGCAAAGAAGTTAGCCACGGATTTCACGGATCACACGAATTGATTTCTTGGTTAATCCGTGCAGATCCGTGCCAATCCGTGGCTAGGGTTGTCGGACTTCAAAATTTACTGCGGAACCCGCAGTGATCCTCCCTCCTGCAGCGGGATTCTGCGAAACGACAACGCTGGCAGGCGAGGGCTGCGGCGGAGGCGAAGACGCCGTGGGCGAGGTTGTGACCGGCATACTTCCGGGTGACGCAGCCATCGTGACGCTGCCCACCCTCAGCCCCGCGTCCTGCAGAACCAGGATCACGCCACCCAAGGATTGGCCGACAAAGCTGGGCATGACGAATGCCTGCGGTTGCGAAGGCTGAGTTGCTAGCAGGCTGATCTTTGGGGCAGCGACTCCGCTGGCATTCGGCGGCGGGCTTTGGGCCAGCACCTGGTCTGCTGCGGTTCCCGGAATCCCAATCCGAGCAACCGCGGCCACATCCAATCCTCGGCGGCGAATGTTCATTTCCGCGGCACGCTGGCTTTCCCCGAGGACGTTGGGAATTGTCACCCGCTGGGGCCCCAGACTCTCGGCGATCCGAATTTGCCAGCCCCGTCGAATTTGCGCGCCAGCCGGCGGAAGTTGCGACAGAATCCTGCCTTCCGGCGCCGTGGCGCTGTAGTATTGGCGCTCAACCTCCATCGGAAACCCGCTGGCTTCGGCGATTTTCCGCCCTTCCAAAGGAGTCTTGCCCACCAGGTTGGGGACCGCCACTTCGCGGCCGTGAATGGCAAGACGCATGGCCGTCAGCGCCGAAAACAGCGCCACCACCAGCAGCACCAACGCCAGCAGAATGAATCGAAAAAAAGATTTCATTTCGTCTTAATGCGCCTCTTCCTCCGCCGGCGCAGTATCCGGTGTATCTACTTTCTGCGCCACAGGGCTTGGTGGTTGTTCTGGCGAAGGCTGAAATTCTCCCGGGTCCTTCCCGGCCAGCGCAACCTTCATGAAGTCCATCCAAATGGGAAGTGCGGCATGAGCTCCGCTCTCTTTTTCTCCTAATGACTTTCTTCTCGTCATAACCGATCCATACACCCGTAGTCATCGCCGGTGAGAATCCGATAAACCACGCGTCAGTAAAGTCGTTCGTCGTGCCGGTCTTCCCCGCTAGCGGACATTTGATGCTGGACGCGGCAATTCCCGTTCCGTGCAGCACAACTTCCCGCAGCATCGAAGTCATGATGCGCGCGGTGTGGGCGCTAATCACGTCCTTGACGTCGGGAAAATCTTCTTCCAGCACGCGGCCTTCGTAGTCCTCTACCTTGGTGATATACCTCGGCGCGATGCGAACGCCGTCGTTGGGGAAAACGCTGAAAGCAGAAGTCTGCTCGAAGAGCGTGACTTCCGCGGCGCCCAGCGCCACGGGCAAGTACGGCGGAATGTTCGACGTAATCCCGAAACGGTGGGCGTAGTCAATGACAGTCTTAATTCCGATTTTGTCCGCAAGCTTCAGCGCGGGAATATTACGAGATTGAGCCAGCGCCCGCCGCAGCGTGATCGTGCCCTCAAACTTGTTCGTCGTAGTTGTGCGGAACATAGGGACCCGAGGCTGTTTGGAAAGTCACCGGCGCGTCCAGAATAGTGTCGTCCGGGCTCGCGCCTTGATCGATGGCCGCCGTGTATACGTACGGTTTGAAGGACGATCCTACTTGCCGCAATGCCTGGGTGGCGCGATTGAACTTAGACTCGGCAAAATCGCGCCCACCGACCATGGCCTTGATCCCTCCCGTTGCATTGTCCATTGCGATCAGAGCGCCCTGCGCGCCCGAGTCCTGCTCCAGGCTGCACTCGCGCCTTACCGTCCGCGCCAAGCCCGGCAATCTTTCACGTACACGATGTCGCCGGGCTTCATCAGATGTCCTGCAGGCTTTGTGCTGCGTCCATGCAGCATCGGCCGTGCGCAGAGCGCGCCGTGTACCGGCCAAACTTTATCTGCCGCCGACACCGGCGCAACTGTCGTGACCAATGCATGGATGTAACCGTTGAGCTCTGGTTCATCTCCCAGTCGACATGCTGGTAGCTGGCGAGTGTGACGGCCCTGGTCAATACGTTCTCCAGGTGACCTTTCCAGCCATGGCGGCGTTCGTAGGCCGCCAGCCCATCCAGCACGGCCTGGTTCGCGGCCCGCTGCAAATCCATATCGAGCGAGGTGTACACCCGCAATCCACCCTCGTGCACCTGGTCGCTGCCGTACTTGTTTTCCAGATAGCGGCGAATTTCTTCCACAAAATACGGCGCCAGCGAATTCGGATCGTGCTGCAGCTTCAACTGGAGAGGCTGGTTCCGCGCCTCCATCGCCCGCTGCGCCGTGATCTTGCCGTCCTCCAGCATGGCATTGATCACCAGATTGCGCCGCTTGATCGCCCGATCGGGATGATTGATGGGCGAATAAAGCCCCGGCGCTTTCGGCAACCCCGCCAGTAGCGTGGCTTCATCGAGCGTGAGCTGCTTTGCAGGTTTGCTGAAGTAATACTCCGACGCCGCTTCGAAACCGTAAACCCCGTGCCCGAGAAAGATCTGGTTGGCGTACAGCGTGAAGATTTGTTCCTTGGTGAAGCGCCGCTCGATTTGAATCGCCAGTAAAGCTTCTTCAATTTTGCGATGAAAGGAGCGGTCCGGCGAAAGAAACAGGTTGCGCGCAAGTTGCATGGTCAGAGTTGATGCTCCCTGCACCCTCCCACCGGACTCGATATCCCGGTACGCCGCCCCCGCGATCCGCCACACGTTAATACCCCAGTGGCGGTAGAAGTCCTTATCCTCAATCGAAATCAGGGCATCGCGCAACACTGGCGGATAGTCGTTATAGGTCGCGACCACCCTTCGCTGCAGCGCGAAAGAGCCGATAACTCGCCCGTGGTCGTCATAGAGTTCGGTGATAGAACTGGGGCGGTAGTGCTCCAATTGTTCGACCTGCGGAATATCAGTGGAATAGACCAGCAGCAGACCTGTTGTCGCGCCCACCAGCACCGACACCAGAAGCAGCAAGCCGAATAGGACGCGGCCCACAAGCTTCCGTCTGGCTACATCAACCGGTGGAATGTCTTGGCAGGCGACATTCATTGGAGGTCAAGCTCAGGATAGCAGGGTCAATGGAGGTTCATTCCGCGATTCCCGCCAGTGCGAGCAGGGTCAGCAGAATTCGTTTCAGTCCCAGGTCGCGTCCACTGCAATCAAACCACTCTTGCAGAGTATGCGCTCCGCCCCCAACTCCGCCGCCGCCGATGGCGATCGCTTCCCAGCCCAGTGACAATGGGATGTTGGCGTCGGTCGAGGCGCGCTGGATTTGCGCCGCGTTGCCCAGGTGCGCGTCCACCGCATGAATGACTTTCAGAATGCGAGCGTTGGGATCCAGCTCTCCTGCGGGTCGGCTGCCAATGCCCACAATTTCATGGCTGAGCGCCGTGGAGCGTCGCTGTGACGAGGATCTCCGCTCGCTGGTCTGCGACTCTTCCCGCATCGCTTGTTCCAGGCTGTGCCGCAAGGAGGCCTCCAGGCGCTCCATCTCCACCATCGAGGTGGATCGAATGTCCACGCGCATGCTGGCGGATTCCGGGATCGAGTTCACCGAGGTACCGCCACGAATCACTCCCACATTGAACGTCGTCTTCGGAGATGAAGGGACGGGAGTCCGGCAGAATGTCGCGATGGCCCCGGCCAGCACCAGAATGGGGTTAGGAGCGCCAAAATCGCTCCAGGAGTGTCCTCCGGGCCCACGCACGATGATTTCGAAACGGCGGCTGCCCAGGGCTTCGGCTACGATCGTATCCGAGCCGGCGCCATCCAGAACCAAGCTGTAGCGGATCGAATCCGTCCAGCGAGGATTAGAGAAAATGTGCCGCATGCCGCGCAGGTCGCCTTCCCCCTCTTCGCCCACGTTACCGATAAGCAGGATGGGCATGGAGGAAGAGATTTTAGCCGCCTGCAGGGCTGCCGCAACCGCGAGCAGTGCCGTGACACCGGCGCCGTTGTCGGAAACTCCCGGACCGTACAGGCGGTTGCCTTGTTGCCGTATGTTTAGGGGAGTTCCGGCAGGGAAAACCGTATCCATGTGTGCGCTGAGTGAGACGCATTGTTTTTTCGAGCCACCATACGCGCCGAAAACGTTGCCCACGTCATCGGTGTGAACATCTTGAAGTCCCAACTCGCGAAAACGGCTGTGGAGCCATTCCGCGCGGGCTCTTTCTCCAAAGGGAGGAGCAGGAATACGCGCCATCTCGAGTTGCCAGTGCGCAAACTGGGCTTCTTCGGCCCGGAGCCAGCCCAGAGCCGAGCGGACAGCCGGCAGTCCCGCGATGCGAGCAATCTCCTGCGGCATCATGGGGAGTAGTTCAGGCTTTTCTGCGCGCGGGGTGGAGGGCATCGAAGCAACCCCAGCCATCTTACAACGTCAGGATGAGGGTGAGGAGTCCTATAATAGGGGACTTTGCCCGGCAACTCCCGGTATGTCTTCACAATCTAACTTTGGAGGAAAGGTTTCTCCTACGCCAGTTCCACCGGGGGGAAGGTGCAAGTGATGGTCAACTCGCAACAGCTTTCTGGCCTCGATTTCGTTAAACTAATGTTATGAAACTGATGCGGCTTGCACTCACGTTGATTGCGGCAGTTGCCGTCTGCGGCTCTTTCACTCCCCAGGCGTTTGCCGATGAAGGCCCGCTCGATCCGGCTCAGCCCAAGGGCGTTACGCCGGAAGAAATCACTCAGCGCTTTGCGGCCAAAGAGAAGGAATTCAAGCAGGCGCTCGATCAGTACGGTTATCGGCAAACGGTGAAGGTGCAGACCATGGATGGCAACACGGTCGATGGCGAGTACCAGCAGGTTTTCGACGTCAGTTTCGACAACCAGGGGCATCGCGTCAAGAACGTGGTTTTTGCACCCCAGGACACGCTGCAGCGAATCCAGATGACACAGCAGGACATTGACGATATTGAAAACCGTCTGCCTTTCGTGCTGACCAGTGACGAGATCAATGAGTACAGCATTCTCTACGTGGGCCAGCAGCAGGAGGATGAACTGCACTGTTACGTCTTCGACATCGCACCCAAACAAATCGAAGGCAAGAAACGCTACTTCCAGGGCCGGATCTGGGTGGATGACCACGATTTTCAGATCGTGAAAACCTACGGTAAAACTGTCCCCGACATTCGCAGAAAAAGAGACAGCGAAAATCTGTTTCCGAAGTTCACGACCTACCGCGAGCAAGTCTCGGACGGTCCATATTGGTTCCCCGTCTACACCCGCGCCGACGATACGCTGCATTTTTCAACCGGCGATGTGAAGATCCGCGAGATCGTGAAATACGAGAACTACAAGAAATTCGGATCGAGCGCGAAGATCACCTACGAGGGCAAGGAACTGCCGAAAGCTGATACTGGAAAAGACCAGAAGCAGGACAAGCCACAGCCGCCTAAATAGCTGTCAGCCATCAGCACTCAGCCAATAGACTGGGGGAACGCGACGCCTATTGCGCCGCGATTCAGCAAGAGCATTGTCATTCCGAGCGCACGCTTTTGGCGCGAGGAATCTGCTTCTGGTAGCTCCAAGCAACTGCAGATTCCTCGCTACACTCGGAATGACAAATTCACTGAATTCTCACTAAGCGCTTGCAGCGGAGCTGCTCAAGCAATGCCAAGTGCTGCGTGCTCAGTAGAACAAATACTTGCGCCACTTGTCATCGGAGTGGCCCATCAGCCGCATGATGTGACGGCTGGTGTGGAGATTGAAGGCGCGCGGCTCGCGCATCAGCTTCATTCCCGCCTCGACGGGCAGTTGGTTGCCCTTCTGCCGGTTGCACAGATGGCAGCAGGCCACCAGGTTCTCCCAAGTGGATGCCCCACCTCGCGAGCGGGGCACGACGTGGTCGAGCGTCAACTCGCTCGAAGGCAGCACTTCTGCGCAGTACTGGCAGGCATTGCGATCACGCAACAGAATGTTCTTGCGTGAGAGTGCGCGCGTCTGATGCGGAATACGCCGATATTCGAGCAGCCGGATCACCGAAGGCAAACGGATGGCCAGGCGGGCGGCATGCAGAAAGTGACCGTTTTCTTCTTCGGTCATGGCGACGCCCTTCAGCACCAGCACGATGGCCCTGCGCGCGGCGCACACGTTGATCGGTTCGTAGGAAGCGTTCAGCACCAACACCGGAGCGTGCAGGACGTGGCCATCGCTGTCCGCGCGTACTGCAGCACCGACCGGAGGAGGCACGTGAGCCCGGCTCAAGCCATTTGGCGAATTGTGCCACTTTCCTGACATTATGCTTCCGGCGAAAATCGCGGATCTTACTTTTACTTACTCACGGTCGAACATATTGCTACCAGCGACGACCCCCGTCCTCCATTGTTACACTATCCCGCCGCAGCCATCGTCATGTTCGCTTCTATCCCGGGCTCAAGTTCGGCGGCATGAACCTCGGCTTTCAGCGTACGCGCGACCGTGGCGACGTACACTTTCGTAGCTCCCGCCCTGCGTAAAACACGCGCACATTCTGAAACCGTCGTGCCGGTGGTGAAAACGTCGTCCACTACCAGGGTCTCGCGGCCCGTCAATTCGACCGGCTTGGCCACGGCAAACGCGCCGCGCATGTTTTCCCGGCGTTGGTGGCGCGACAGTCCGATCTGGGATTGGGTCTCGCGCCGGCGCTCCAGTATGCCTGCGCCCAATTGCAACCCTTGTGCGGGCTTGAGTTTCAGGGCAGACCGAGCAATCAGCTCCGACTGGTTGAATCCCCGCTGGCGCAGCTTTCTTGCATGCAGCGGCACGGGCACAACTACAACTTGGCTGCCTTGGAAGAAAGGCTCCAAATCCACCATGGCATCCGCCAGCATCCGTCCCAAAACACTGGCAGCGGGGCGCACGCGGTCGTACTTGAGAAGATGAATCAGCTCCCGGAGGCCGCTCTCATAACTTCCATAAGCCGTGGCCTTGACATACGGCGGTTCCAGCCTCCGGCACAACCCGCAACGGGGAGCATCGGGTTCGACTCCCGGCTCAAGCGGACTGGGCGCCGCAGAGAAAGCGTAGGGGCTGAGCAGACGCTCGCCGCATATAGAACACACCCCGCCGGCGATCGGACGCCTGGCGGACAGGCATCCCTCACACACTGGCAGCCGGGAAATGTTAACCAGGGGAGTTCCGCAAAGACGGCAATCCGAGGGGAACAGCGTGGCGAACAAGCCTGCGGCGACGCCGCTGGCGGTAGAGACCAAAGAAGAGACTAGCGATCTTTCCTGCTCCGCGACTTTGGCCCCGGCACCCCGAATTGGGTTCCTACTACTGCTGAAGACGATCCTCCCTCGCCCGGCTGCTGCTACCGGGGGCCCCGGCCGGACGAATCCTTTCAAGTATAGCGGTGCGGATTGCCGGGCGCAATGAGGCTAGCGAGGGTTCAGGCCGCCGCACTGTGAGTCCTGTCCCCTTCGTTCGGTTCACGAACGTGCACGAAAACCGGCACGTAATACCGGCGGAAACAGGCACAACAACGCACTGGGCGCAGAAGGAGTAGCGGCAGCATATGTCTTTCGATGAATGACCGAGGCCGTGACCGGTAACCCTCGACCCCACCGCAGTCACGACATTGAAACTCTCTGGATTGCACGGGCGCTACCTCGCGGGCCAGCCGTAAGGATAAAGTTAATAATATTATAGCAAAACGGGACCACCGTTGAAACCGCATCTCATCAACAGACGGCGAATGTTTTTGACGGAGATCGGCAAAGAGTGCACTTGTAAAGCAGGCGGCTCGCGTGCTAAGGTGCGCCGTCTCACTTATATTGAGCGATCCTGACAACTTACGAGGGGTTTTACCCATGAGCACTCCGACCATGAACGCAACCCAAGCTCCCAAGAAGTTCAAGCCTTATGTTCCCGAGAACATGGAAATGCGGGAGTTCACTTTCCGCGCCGTGATGCTGGGCTTGGTGATGACGGGGATTCTGGGCGCAGCCAACGCCTATCTGGGCCTGAAGGCTGGAATGACCATCGCGGCTACTTATCCCGCCGCCGTCATTGGCATGTCGCTCCTGCGCCTGATGAAAGGCTCGCTGCTGGAAGAAAACATTGCGCGAACCGTGGGCGCGATCGGCGAGTCGGTGGCGGCGGGCGCGGTGTTCACCATTCCGGCGTTTGTTCTCGCGGGATTGTGGCCGAGCCTGGGCATGGAGCGGTACTGGCAATCGGTGGCGCTGATGGTGATTGGCGGCCTGCTGGGCATTTTGTTCGTGACGCTTGCTGCGGCGCGTGATGGTGGAAGACCCGGAACTGCCCTTCCCCGAGTCGGTGGCCGCGTCGGAAATTCATAAAGCCGGACAACAGGGCTCGAAGGCGGCGAAAATCCTGTTCGCCAACATGGGTTTTGGCGGATTGATGTACTTTCTGTCGCAGCTCAACCTCTTTTGGTACACAAAAAATGTTCTGATCGACATTCCGAAGATGGCGACGGGCTTGCGGCTGGGGCGTGGCGCGACCTCGCCCATGCTGGCGACTGGCGGAATGACGCAGTTCACCTCGCCCGCGGTCAGCCCGGCTTATCTTGGCGTGGGCTACATTATTGGGCCGAGGCTGGCATCGCTGAACTTCGCGGGCGGCGTAGTGGCCTGGGGTTTGCTGGTTCCACTCCTCATCTACTTCCTCGGACCGACCTTGCCAGCGATGCCGGCCGGCGCAAGCCCGGCGGCATATTGGGGAGGGATCGCGTTCAGCGTGTGGTATTCGATCGTGCGGCCGATCGCCGTGGGCGGCATGCTGGTCGGCGCCGGCTTCACCCTTTTTCGCATGCGCAAGCAACTGCTGGCGGGCATGAAGCGCGCGGTTTCCGATCTGAAGAAATCCGCTGAGGCGCATCAAGGCCACCAGCCGTATCGACCGCGACCTGAATGCGAAAGTCGTTTTCCTGGGCGTGGGACTGGTGTTCCTCGCGATGATCGGGCTGTACTACTACTTCATCGCCGGAGCGCACAACTTGAGCGGAAGCAAGGTTGTCGCCGGCGCGGTGGTGGCGGCCGCGGTCATGATCGTGCTGGGATTCTTCTTCGCCGCGGTTTCCGGCAATCTGGTCGGCATGATCGGGTCGTCCAACAATCCAGTCTCCGGACTGACGCTGTGCACCCTGGTGGTTGCGGCGCTGCTGATGGTGGCGCTGGGAGTCTCGGGCGTCGGCGGCGTGGCGGCGGTGCTTGGGAGTCGCAGCCGTGGTCTGCGTATCGTCCGCAGTCGCGGGCGAGATGTTGCAGGATTTGAAGGCCGGCCACATTCTGGGCGGCACGCCGGCAAAAATGCAGATCGGCGACATTTTTGGCACCATCGTGGCGTCACTGGTCTTGTTCTTCCCGCTGATGATCCTCGACAAGGCCTATCACTTCGGCAGCGCCGCGCTGCCCGCGCCGCAAGCCGGACTGATGGCGATGCTGGCGCAGGGCATCGTCGGCGGAAATATGGCCTGGCCGCTGGTGATTGTCGGCATCCTGATGGGCTTCGCCATGATTCTGGTGGAAGTGAAAAGCCCCATGCTCTTTTCGGTCGGCATGTACCTGCCGCTGGAGACCACCTCTGCCATCTTCGTGGGCGGGGTCATTCGCTGGTTTACCGACAAGCTCCGTGACCGTCGCGGATACAACGACGCGCAGAAGGCGCGCGTGGACAATGCCGGCGTGCTGACCGCCTCGGGTCTGATTGCCGGAGAGGCGCTGTGCGGCCTGGTGATCGCGGGCGTGGTGGGCAGCAATCATCAGCTTTGGCACATCGATATTGGAGATTTTTCCTTCTCGGGCCTGATCGGGATGGCGGTGCTGATTTTCGTGATGATGAAAGTGCCGCTGTCGAACGCGGGCAGCCCGGATGAACCGGCGCCGCCGACCGCGATCATGTGAGTAGGAGCAGAACTGCTTTAACCACAAAGGACACGAAGGTACACAAAGTAAAGCACTGATGTTCGATTTCCTTTGTGTCCTTTGTGTCCTTTGTGGTTCAAGGTTCTGCATGTCAATCTCTGAAAATCTCGCGGAAGTGCGCGCAGCGGATTGCGAGGCTGCGCGCGGCGTTCAGGACGCGATCCGCCGAAGATTTCGCTGATGGCGGTCAGCAAGACGCCAACCGCCGGAGCGCATCCGAGAAGCCTACGACGCAGGACTTCGGCTGTTTGGCGAAAATCGGGTGCAGGAGTTTGCCGGAAAAGCCGGAGCGCTTGCGCGATTTGCAAGACGCCGAATGGCACATGATCGGCCATCTGCAGAGCAACAAAGCGGCGAAAGCGGCGGAGCTGTTCACGGCGGTCGATTCGGTCGATTCGCTGCGGTTGGCCCAAAGTCTCAACGCGCCGGCGCAACGCTGGGCAAAAAGTTCGCGGTTCTGATCGAGATCAATGTCGGCGGCGAGGCGGCCAAAAGTGGCGTCGCGCCCGGTTCAAACGATCTGGAAGAACTTCTGCAAGCTGCTACCGAGTTGGAGCACTTGGAGTTTCGCGGCTGATGACGGTGCCGCCCGTTTACCGAAGATCCTGAGCAAGCGCGGCCCTACTTCCGAACACTGCGTGAATTGCGGGATCAGATTGCCGCGCGCAAGCTGGCCGGAAATCAGCATGAATGTGCTTTCGATGGGCATGTCGCACGATTTTGAAGTCGCGATTGAGGAGGGATCGACATGCGTGCGAGTGGGAACGGCGATTTTCGGGGAGAGGACGAAGCATAGTTAACCACAGAGGACACAGGGAACGTTCGACAAAGGTACTCGAATCTGGTTCCCCGGTTGTTTTCTCATGTCTCGACTCTGTGGTGAATTCAAACATTCCTGACGACTGGTGTCAGTTTTGCGGTCAAAGTCCAGCCACGGGCCAAGAAGAACGCCATCACTGGCGAACTCGGCGATGCGTTGAAGCTGGCGCTGACCGCTCCTCCGCTCGAAGGCCGAGCCAACGAGGCCTGCATCGAATTCTTCGCAAATCTTTTGGATGTGCCGCGCTCTTCCGTTACTATAGCGTCCGGCGAAACCAGCCGCAGAAAAGTGATTCGGGTTGCGGGATTGTCCGCGGAAGAAGTAAGAAGACGCATTGGAAGATAGTGGCTGCCGCGGTACATCTCTTGCCGTCGCTTTCGCGCCAGACAGCCGCCGAGGCCGAGCTACATCAGGAGCCACTTTGACTTTTTCCCAACGCTTGCACGAGATTCGCACCGGCTTTGAGCTGCCGTTTTGGGTCGCCAACATCAGCGAAATTTTCGAGCGGCTTTCTTACTACGGGGCTTTTGCGTCTCTTGCGCTGTACTTGCAAGAGAAACTGAATTTTTCCACCGAGCAAACTGGAACTCTGACGGGCATATTCGGCGGCATGGTATGGTTTCTCGCCATTTTTGGCGGGGCCGTCGCCGACCGCCTGGGCTTCCGCCGCGCTCTGGCCACGGCGTATCTCATCCTGGCCGCCGCGTATTTCCTGATCGGCTCCATCGGCGCATCCTGGCTGGCGCCGGTGCGCAACGCCGTTCCCATCGGCCTGTTTGTCGGATTTATTCTCATCCTTCCCAGCACTCGGCATCTCGATGGTGAAGCCTTGCGTGGTCGGCACTACGGCCCGCGCCTCGAAGGAGAATGTCCGCTCGATCGGCTATTCGATTTATTACACGATGGTTAACATCGGCGGCGCCGCCGGCCCCTATTTCGCTTCCTGGACTCATCGGCATCTGGGCGTCGAGAATGTTTACCGGGTTGCGGCGATCAGCGTTTTCGCCATGTTCTTTGTGGTCCTAGTTTTCTTTCGGGAGCCGCGCAAGCCCGGCGATGCGCCTCCGCCTTCGATTGCCAACGTGGCGCGGAATTTTTGTGTGGTGGTGGGCAAGGCATGGCTGGTTTTGCCGGTATTGACAATCGCGGTGCTGCTGCGGGTCGGCTTGTGGTTTTATCCCAGCTTCAACGTGCCCTGGTGGATTTGGTGTGGCCTTCTGGTGCTGGTGCTCGCCGGCATCAGCCGGTTCATGTGGTTTCTGGTGATCTTCACCGGCTACTGGATTGTTTTCTGGCAGCAATATATCAGTCTGCCGGGCTACATCCACGGCTACATCAACCCCCACGCTGACGTGGAAATCATTTTGGTGACCGATGGCCTCACCGTGATCTGTCTCACGCTGGTGGTGAATTTCCTGACCAGCAAGATACCGGCCTTTCAAGCCGTGATTTTGGGCACACTGATCACCTCGGTTTCGTGGCTGATTCTCGCCTTCCGGCCGACGATCTGGGGCGCAGTTCTCTCGCTGTTTGTGCTGGCCCTGGGCGAGATCATCCTGTCCCCGCGCTACTACGAATACATTTCGCGTCTTGCGCCTCCGGGCCAGCAGGGCACGTACATGGGGTTTGCCTTTCTACCCATTGGGATCGGCTCTCTGGTCGGCGGTTGGTTCGGCGGAACGCTGGTGCATCATTTCGGAGAAGTCACGCACCAGCCTGAGCGTATATGGTGGACCGTAGCAGCCGTGGGTGTGGCTACGACGGCGCTGCTCTGGATTTACGACAAGGTAGTAGCTAGGAGCTAGTAGCTAGGGGCTAGGAGTCAGGGGCAGTAAACTTCACGGGCCGCTGACTCCTAGCTACCAGCTACTAACTCCTAGCTACTGAACTAAATGCCGAAACGCAAGATCACTCCAGCCCACATCGCTGCTCACATCCGTCGAGTGCTGAAGGACGGCGGCTCTGCTTTTCATTCCGAAGAAGTGCAGTGGTTTTTCAAGGAAGAAATTAAATCGCGCGGATGGTACACAGGCGACCTGCGCAAAACAGCGCTCTGCCTCCGGCGGGAAATCTTGAAGGCATTGGGACCGGACTTTCTGCTGCAGGTTGCAGACAAGGTCTTCTCTGGACAAATTCTCGAAGAAAAAGTCTTTGCCGTATTTCTGCTGGAGAAAATGACTGGAGCATTCACCGATGCTGAGTTCCGGCGGTTCGAGTCGTGGCTCCCTCGGATCAGCAGTTGGGCGGACCACGATGCGCTGGTGCATTACCTGATCGCCCCGATGATTGCGGCCAAGCCGGGTCGGGCCGCAAGAGTTTTTCGCTGGGCGAAGTCGCGCGACCGCTGGCATCGGCGGGCGGCGTGTGTGGCGCTGATTCAGGGAACGCGCCGGAAAATGTTTTGGCCTGAAATCAAACGATTGTCGGATCTGCTCTTATCCGACGAGGACGACATGGTGCAAAAGGGCCTGGGCTGGCTGCTGCGGGAGACAGCCAAAGCCGACGCCAAGCGGACCGTGCCGTACCTAATGAGCATCCGCGAGCGTGCGCCGCGCCTGGTGCTGCGCACGGCCTGCGAGACGCTGCCGGTGGCGACGCGGAAGAGGGTTCTGGCGAAGGTCTGAACGCACCCGTCCCGATTTGGCACGACGATTCATGGATCTGTGACCAGTTACCTTGCGGTGGACCAAAGTGCGCCTAACACTGGTCTGGGCCCGTGGTGTAACGGCAACATAGCGCTCTGCCAAAGTCGCAGATGCGGGTTCGAATCCCGTCGGGTCCATTCTCCCTTTGTGCGTAGGCTCGGATGGAGAATTTCGTTTGAGGAGAAAAGGCAGAGATATCTCCTCAAGTAACTTGACAAGGAAATCCCGACTGCCGATACTGTTCTTGGGCAGAGCGCTGAATTACACTACGGTATGCGAGTGGCTCCGGAAACGGAGCCATTTCTCTTTGTGGGAGATCCTCCACTGCCCGATTCGCTCAAATCGCCGATCTTGTTTAGAATATTGATTTGCCCATGAACCTTTCCGCCATACAGTCTGCCCTGCGCGACCGTAACATCGATGCCTGGCTTTTTTATGACCACCATCATCGGGATCCCATTGCCTACCGTGTGTTAGGGCTATCCCCCGACCTGATGGTCACTCGGCGCTGGTTTTACCTGGTCCCCGCCCAAGGCGAGCCCACAAAGCTGGTCCACAAGATTGAATCGGGTCACCTCGACACCCTACCCGGACGGAAGCTTCAATACGCGGCATGGCAGGAGTTGTTCGGCCAGGTGAAGACCATGCTCTCGTCCCACCGTGACATCGCGATGCAGTATTCGCCCAATAACCTCGTTTTCACGGTTTCGCTGGTGGATGCCGGAACGATTGAACTTATCCGTGGGCTGGGAAAGAACGTCGTCAGTTCCGCCGACCTGGTGGCACAGTTCGAAGCCACGTGGTCGGAGGAACAGATCAAGAGCCACTACGCAGCGCGCGACGCGATTGACACGATTACCGCGACGGCGTTTCACGAGATCGGACGGCGGGTGCGCAACGGCGGCGCTACAGAGCACGCCATCCAGCAGTGGTTCATGGAGGCTTTCCGGCGCGAGAACCTGGTGACGGACGACCCTCCGGTTGTCGCGGTCAACGCCAACAGCGGAAACCCGCACTACGAGCCACATGCGGAGGGCTCCGCACTCATCCGCGAGGGTGATTTCGTTTTGCTGGATGTGTGGGCCAAAAAAAATACGCCTGGCGCGGTTTATTACGACATTACCTGGACCGGCTTTGTTGGCAAGGCGCCCTCCGATCGAATGCGCGAGATCTTCGCGATTGTCACCGGCGCCCGCGATGCGGGTGTAAAAGCGGTACAGGAAGGCATCGCAGCTGGCCGCCCGATGGCGGGCTGGGAGGTGGACCGGGCGACTCGCGATCATATCAAAAAAGCTGGCTATGGTGACTACTTCATTCACCGCACCGGGCATTCCATCGGAACCGAGGTTCATGCCAACGGCGCTAACATGGATGATCTGGAGATCCACGACGAGCGCCGGCTCCTGCCCAATTCCTGCTTTTCGATCGAGCCTGGCATTTACTTGCCGGAATTCGGTGTGCGCAGCGAGGTCAACGTGCTGGTGCGGCCGAAGGCGGCCGAAGTCACGGGTAAAATCCAACGTGAGCTTGTGACCATCTGAATGGGAAATTCCTCGACAGTTAAAACCGCTGAGACCCAGCACCCCCTGACTGCGATGTCGGTGGTGGCGCCGGCAATCGGGTGGCTGATCCCGGGCGCGGGCCATCTGATCCAGAAACGCTGGATTCGGGGCGTTTTACTGATGGCCTCGATCGTAACCATGTTTCTGCTCGGCCTGGCGCTGCAAGGGCGCGTTTATCGGCCCAATGGCGGCGACATCCTCGATATTCTGGGATTTGTCGGCGACGTCGGCGCCGGCGGCCTCTACATCGTGACCCGCGCTATGGACTGGGGACAAGGGGCGATCGCGCATGCCACCGCCGACTACGGGACCAAGTACATTATCGTGGCTGGTTTGCTGAACTTCATCAGCGCCGCCGACGCCTATCACATCGCGATTGGGAAGAAGCCATGAACCTTCAGCTCTCCCATTTCACCGCCGCCGTGCTGTTCGCCGTGTTCGCCTCGGTCGTCTTCGGCATCACGCAGCGCAGCACCTCCCGCGAACAGGTCCGCTACGGTTTGTATTGCTTCGCGATGTTTGTCGGCGGAGTCTTCGTGGCGGGCTGGGTGATGTGGGTGCTGAGAAGGTAGCGATTGGGTCTTAGCCATGCGCGCCGTCTCTTCGCGTTTTTTTGCGAGAAGGCTGAGCGCTAGGACCAGCCGCCTGGATACCGTGGAAGAGCGGGCCTTCAGGCCCGCGTTAGCGCCCCAATTGCTTGGGCTTTAGCCCCCGCGCATTTACGAACACAGCCGCAATCCTCACGCGATCGCTTTTGAAATAGCATCACGCTCGAAATTCTCTTTGGCCGACGTATAGGGATAATCCTCCGGATGCGTAACCAGCTTGGCTCGGACCGGGTTTAGCCAAATGTATTGGCGATGCGACTCGAAATCTTCGACGTTTCGCACGCGATGATTCGTGAAACTCGGCTGCCAAACCGGCACTCGTGACTTCATCCGAAACGAAAACCCTCCTTTGATGAATTGCACGGCGCGCTCGAGCGAGATTTCTTGTGCGGGAGTGATTAACGCGTGAAGATGATCCGGCATGATGACAAATTCATGAAGCAAGTACTTCGATTCTGCGCGGTAGTGCAGGAGGATTTCGACCAGAAGACTAGCTTTTGAATCATCGCGGAAGATGGGAGCCGTTGCCAGGTATTAGTGGTTATGAAGAATGTGCGATCGGAGATCACATCTTGAATATTATTTCCCTGCGGGCATTTCCGAGCGGCATATTGCGTGTGGATCCCAAAATGGGAACCGTACACAGGGCCTGAAGGCCCGCTCTTCCACGTCATCGCCACGGCAGGGCAAGAGGCTAAGAGCTAATAGCCGATGGCCAATAGCCAATAGCTTCTTACCCTTCCCACACAAATGCATCAAACACCCGCTTGGTATCGAAGCCCAGGCGGAGATAGAGATCCACTGCGCCCTTGTTGGCTTCGGTCACTGTCAAAGAAAGCAGGGTAAATTTCCGCTGACGCAGGTTGCCGGCGGTGGCCGCAAGTAACAATTCGCCGATCCCGTGGGAGCGATACTCGGGCAGCACACACACCTGCGTCACGTGGCCCACGTCCTGGCGGACACGGGAACACAGGATCAGCCCGACCAGAGTCCGCGCGCGCTTGTGCACCGCCACGAAGGACGACTCCGGATCGAAGGTCCCGCATCCGGGGAAACGGACAATATTGTTCAGGAAGCGCAGCGAGCCACTCAAGGTACGGTACTGATCGTTGATGTCGGAATCCACATGACCACGGTATGCAGTGGTGATAATGGCCGCGGCGGACTGATAATCCTGCTCCGACCACCGCCGGATTTCCATCTCCGCAGGCAACGGCGGTGCTGGTTTCGGGGGATTCTCCAGCGCCAACAGCATGAAGAGCCGGGCATGGCGATGGAAACCCTGTTCGACGAACGGCCGGGCCACGATCCCGGTCTCATGCACAAGTAACTGCGCTTCCACGCGGTGGATGCCGGGCGACTGCTGCAGGGTCTCGATTACGTGCAAGAGCAGCTGCGATTCCACTTCGTGAGCATTGGGTAGGCGGCTGCCGTTGGCCACAAAGAGATCCCCAATCACGCCTTTGCTGCCTTCGTAAACGAAAAATGCGTAGCCGAAAATCCGTCCCCGATCGATCGCGGCGTAACCCGGCAGGATCTTGGCGTCCACGTAGCGCAGGATCATGTCTGCCGAGCCGCTATAGTCCCAGGAAAGCAAGCGTGACCACACGGTTACCTCGTCATCCAGCAGGGGACGCAGGTCAACCGAAGAAAAATGCCTAAGATCGAGAATCTCCACCTGGGGCTCCCGGAGGGCGGCGACCGGCAGAATAGATTTAGCCGCCGCGAAAGTGGAGTGTATTAGCTTCGCCCTCGGCTAGGCAAACGGGGGAGAACATCAAACGACACTCCACGCAGCCCGGAATCAGCCCGCGCTTGTTCCGCGAGGTGGAACCTTTTGGTAATTAGAGTTGCGCCTAGAATCATGATATACAGGCATTTCAACCCAAAATTCCCAGCGCGTCTTCGCATCTCTTGAGGAAACAATGGAATCGTGGCCGGTAGTTGTGTTGCTTCTGCTTGATGCCGTACTGCTCAAAACCGCCCTGAGCCGCTCACGAAAAAAGCAGAATCAAACGGAGCCGGCGTTGATTGCCGTGCTGTTTTTTTGTTCTGGATTTCCTGCTCTGATCTATCAGATCGTCTGGCAGCGGGCGCTTTTCGTGATTTATGGCGTGAATGTGCAATCCGTAGCCGTGGTGGTGAGCGCGTTCATGCTGGGACTTGGCTTGGGGAGCCTTTTTGGGGGATGGCTTTCCTCGCGTTTCCCTCGCTATGGAATTGTGATGTTCGGAATTTGCGAACTGGGCGTCGCAGTATTTGGACTAGGTTCTCTTCACATCTTTCAATGGGCAGCCAAATCCACCGCCGGCAGCGGTTTGGGATACACGATCATGTTCAGCTTCCTGCTGTTGATCGTCCCAACGATGTTGATGGGGGCGACGCTTCCCCTGCTCGTCGAACACCTGGTTCATTCTTCGGGCGACGTCGGATACTCGGTTGCGACTTTGTACTTCGTGAACACCCTGGGTTGGCCGTGGCTTGCTACCTGTGCGCCAATTCTCTTCTCCGCAGTTTCGGCCAGTCTGGCTCGGTAAGTCTGGCCGCCTGCATCAATCTGCTGGTGGGAACGACGGCTTATGTCTATGGCCGGAGCCGGCGGCAGGGGGCAGAATCGACCCCACCGCCCGCCAACACCCCAGCGGTCGAGACCCAACCCGGCCTTCCGCTTGGCGTCGCCATGATCATCGCGGGAGTGGCTGGGTTCGTAGCTCTGGGGTTCGAGATCGAGTGGTTCCGCGTCCTGGCCCTGGCTACGGCGGACCGCGCCCCAGCGTTTGCTCTCCTGCTTGCGACTTATCTGGGTGGCATTGCTGCCGGTTCTTATCTGACGGAGAAATTCACCGAGAACAAAGGGTCCACTGTCATCATCCAAACGATGGGATCGCTGCTACTGATCGCCGGAGCGATCTCGATATTGTTGCCACCGCTGGTAGCTCAGGTGTCGTGGAAGGGCCTCCCGGCAATGTACAGTGCGCCGGCTTTCTTCGTTACCGCCGGCCTGTTGGGTTCGGTGCTCCCCTTAGTTTGCCAGTTGTCCGTGCCTGCGAACGAACAAGCCGGACGTCATGTCAGCCTGATCTACGTCTCCAACATCATCGGTTCGACGCTGGGAAGCTTGGCCATCGGTTTCCTCCTGATGAATTACTACGGGCTGAAACAGACCTCTATGCAATTAGCCCTTCTCGCGGTAGCCGCCGGAGTGATGGTCTTGTTCTTCGGGAACCGCCGCTTTGGTGCCCGCCCAGTTTGGGGCCCAGCTGCGGTCCTGGCTTCGCTGCTGCTGATTGTTGTCTCTTCCGGCCTTTATTCCAATCTGTTCGGCAAGCTGATCTTCGGTCCGAAAGCCGCCACGGCAGGATACATGGCTCATGTGGTCGAAAATCGGAACGGAGTGATCGCTATCACCCCGGACGGCGCGGTGATGGGTGAGGGCGTTTACGACGGCTACTTCAATATCGATCCCCTGGATGACAAGAATCTTGTCGTGCGTGCCTATGCCTTGAGTCTGTTCCACCCATCGCCCAAGCGGATTCTCATGATCGGGCTGGCCTCCGGCTCGTGGGCGCAAATCCTCGTGAACCATCCTCAGGTCGAGTCTCTGGATATCGTGGAGATCAACCCCGGCTACCTGCCATTGATCGAGCAGTATCCGATGGTGAGCTCGCTTCTGCATAATCCGAAAGCGCACATCTATATTGACGATGGTCGCCGCTGGCTTCTCGCGCATCCGGATGCGCGATACGACTTGATCGCGGCCAACACGTCTTTTTACTGGCGCGATCACAGTTCGGTCTTGCTCTCAGCGGATTTTCTTCAGCTCGTGCGGTCGCATTTGAATAGCGGCGGATTCTTTTACTACAACACGACATCGTCACCGGATGTTCTGATTACCGGTCTTCACGTCTTCCCCTACGGACTGCGGGTAATCAATTTCTTGGCCGTCGGCGACTCGCCGATCGTACTGGACAAATCCCGCTGGCTTGAAGTGCTGCGCGAATACAAAATTGATGGCAAACCGGTTTTCGATCCCGCAAATCCTCGCGCTCAGATCACGCTGGCGGCCTATATGGCTCTGGCCGACACCGCGAAAGAACCGCCGCGGGATCTTGGCCTCGAAGCCGGAGACGTGCTCGCCGCGCGCCTGGGCGCCCGCCACATCATTACCGACGACAATATGGGCGAAGAATGGATAGCCGATGTGAAACCGACTTGGCGGTGAGGGCGGCCAGCCTCCGGCAGTCGGCAATTAGCACTTAGACATTTGTATGTAACCCATCCTGCAAAGAAGAGTCTCGGTTGGCTCGAAGCCATTGGCTGCACAGGAAAAAGCCCAGTGCGAGGCCGGGGTGGAAGAGAACAGCCCGCGGCGACGTCCGTGCGCCGCTGCCGCCGCATTTTCAGACCTGACTATTTAATGGACCACACCGTCCCTTCGTAGCTGGCGCCGCCGCTCGCAGTTGTGCCATAGAGGACGCCCTTTGCGGACCTGAGCAAACCTCCGATTGGAAATTCCCCGTCTGAACCCGTAAAACCGTGCAGAAGGGTGAGCGTGCCGCCCTTACTTAGCTTATAGACGGTCCCTTCGCCGGCGGAGCCACCCTCCTCGGTGTTGCCGTACATGTTGCCCTTGGGGTCCAGAATCACACCTGCCAAGGGATACTCGCCGTCCGACGACCCGCCGGCAAAGCTGTGCAGTATGGTCTCTGTACCTTTCTTATTCACCTTCCAGACAGTGCCCAGGTTCGAGGAACCGCAAGCCTCGCTGGTACCATAGAAATCGCCCGCCTTGTCCATCACCGGGGCTCCCAAGGGAAAGCACCCGTCCCTGGCCCCGCCAGCAAAGCTGTGTAACAGGGTCAGATCGCCGCCCTTACTCAGCTTGTACAAAACTCCTGCGCCGGGAGCCCCGCCGTTCTGAGTGACGCCGTAAAGCCTGCCTTGCGTGTCCATGAGCAAGCTTGTGTAGAGGGGATATTGCCCATCCGAGGCGCCACCGGCGAAGCTATGCAGCACGGTCTCCTTGCCTTTCTTGTTCAGTTTGAACACTGTCCCATAGCCGAAAGCGCCGCAGAGTTCAGTAGTGCCATAGAGATTACCTGATTTGTCCTGGATCAAGCCTCCGAAGGGATAACACCCGTCCGTCGTGCCCCCAGCGAAACTGTAAAGCACCGTTTCGTTGCCGCTGGTATCCACCTTGAACACCATCCCGTAGGCGGAAGCGCCACCTTCTTCTGTAGTGCCATACAGGTTGCCTGACTTATCCCGGAGCAACCCGGCGAAGGGATACACCCCGTCTGGCGGGCCAGCAAAAGTATGCAGCACCGTTTCCTTGCCGCTGGAATCTAGTTTGAACACCACTCCCACGCCGGGACCACCGCCGGTTACAGTTGTACCATATAGGTTGCTAGCGCGATCTTGCACCAACGCTCCATAGGGGGTTGCGCCGTCCGATGACCCCGGGAAATTGTAAAGTACAGTGAAAGTCTGCGCCTGCGCCGGTTGGCTGGCAACTACTCCCAGCACAAGCGCAATCACTAACGTCAGGGCTGCGCTTGTCGCTCCCCGACGTATCTTCGAAAGCCGTTCTTGGAACGCATTCAGCGCCATAGTCGCTCTCCGTTTCGCTGGGAACTGCATGAAACCGGGCGTCTTTTGTATCACAGAGCTTGGGTGGAGGCAAGCGCTTGCACAAATTCGCAGCCGTGCGGGGAAGGCTAGCGGAGGCTCTTGGCCACCCAGTAATAATCCAGGCCCTGGGGCGCGAAACTTCCCAGGTAGGATACGCGGCGTCCGGCGACTTCTTTCGCCACCGTTGTCTGCGATCCCTCTGGGGCCACAATCAGATGTTCGTCGGTAGGCACCTCACCCCGCTCGTAGCGCGCAATCGCTTGATTTCGGTAGAACGCGAGGCCATACTCGGTTTCCCGCGAAACGTGGAATACGGCCAGCGGCAGTGGCTTTGCTTCCATCCGGCTGATCTCGTTAGCCAAGGGTCGCGCCGAAAGCGTGCTATCGAGCGCCGGGCTGCCCAGGCGCAGGACCGCAGCGACCGCTAGCACGACCGGAACCAGCGTGACAAACCGAAACACACTCAGGCCCAGCCGCGTGCGGAGCGTGACTGCGATTCCAATTGCCAGCACCAACGCAAACGTAAATGAGATCGCGGCTGCCTTGCCCCAGGGGAGTCGGTGCTGCAGCAGGATGTACTGGATCATCAACGCGGGAACGATGGGCAGCGCCGCCACAATGGAGTGCAGGCAAATCAGCACCATCCCAGGCCGTTCACCATCGGTGCTGTGCCGCCGCAAATACTCCGCCAGCAACAGCATGCCCGCCGGTAAAGCCGGAACAATGTAGCCGGGAAGCTTCGACTGGGAGAGCGAAAAGAAGACCGTCGGTACGATCAGCCAGATCACCAGAAAAGCATTCAGCGCGTCCTCTGATTGGAAGATCGCACGCCGTTCCGCCCACCACGCGCGAATGTTTTCGGTTAGCGACGCAACCACAACACTGGTCCACGGAACCAATCCCAGCAGCGCGACGGGGACGTAGTACCAGAACGGAGCCGGATGGTGATACTGGTTGGTGCCGAAGCGGGCAAGGTTGTGTTGCCAGAGAAAGATGCGGAAGAATTCGGGGTTTTTCAACTGCACTGCGATGTACCAGGGCAGCGCCAGCCCGCAGAAAACCAGGATTCCCGGCATCCACAGGGTTCGGCGAAGCAACTGGTAGTCACTTTTCTCCACCGCAAAGATCCCGACGATCACCGCCGCCAAAAATGGAGCTACCGGCCCTTTCGCTAAGGTCCCCAGAGCCAGGCAAGCATAGAACAGCATCAAGTAACGCTTTGCGTCAGTTTCGTACCATGCGTACCAGGCCAGCAGCGCGACAGTGAATGTAGCCGCCAGTGGCATATCAGTCGAAGCAGCTCGGGCAAATCCGATCACCCCCGCCGCAGAGGCCGTCATCAATGCTGCGTCAAGCTGGAATCCCGGACGAACCCGCCGCAGAAAGAAATAGATCGCCATTACCATGAGAGTGGCGTCCACGGCGGATGGCAAGCGCGCCGCCCAATCGCTGACTCCAAAAACGGTGTACGCGAGCATCGCTTGCCAGTAGTACAGAGGCGGTTTCTCCAGCCACGGCTTGCCGCCGAGTGTCGGCGTGATCCAGTCATGACGCGTGAGCATTTCACACGCCACCTGCGCGTACCGCGGCTCATCGGCGCCGATCAACCCGAAGTACCCCAGACCGAAGAAAAACAGGAACCCGCAAAAGCCGGCCAGCAGTAGCCAGTCGGTGCGGGAGCGCGCGGTCTGGTTCATGCCAGAATTCCCGGCCGCGCATTCGCTCCGATGAACACGGATGAATCTGCAGATACAATTCGCTTTCTAATCGTGAATGGCAAATCTTCGATCGTCAATCTGCTGACTCCTGACGAGCAGGTCTCATCAACGCGTAAATGCTAAGCACCACCCATGTCACCTCCAGCACGACGAAACCGACCTGGAAGGGATGGAATGCAATGTAGGCGAGAATGGCAGAGCCCACGGCGTTCATGATGTTATACCCGGCCTTGCGGGAATCCATCCACTTCAACTGGTGGCCGGCGTAGGCGACAAGGATCAGGAGCGCCCCGATAAACGAGGACGCCTGCCGCAAGAGCGCGATATCCATGGAGAGCTATTGTACGGAAGGATGGCTCCGAAGTTGCGCCAGGACCTGCGCCACCGCAGCCGACAGCGGCCCGTCGAGAGCGCAACCGCTGGCACAGGCGTGGCCGCCGCCGCCGAATTGCTCCGCGACCGTGGCCACATTCAACTCACCCTTGCTGCGCAGGCTGACGCGGTAGCGGCCATCGGGAAGCTCGCGGAAAAATGCGGCGACTTCCACATCCTGAATGGAAAGCGCGTAGTTCACCAGCCCTTCGCAATCTTCTTCTCTTGCGCAGAAGCGATCCATTTGCTCTTGCGTGACCCAAATCCAGGCCAGCGGCCCTTCCCGGTGCAGGTTGGAGAGCGCCGCACCCAGCAGGCGCATCTTCGCGGTGGAGTGTCCGAAATACACGTTCCGGGCACAGCGCGCGGGATCGGCGCCAGCCAGCACCAGCTCTCGCGCCAGAGCAAAGGTGTGTTCGTTGGTGCCTTCAAACATGAACGAACCCGTATCCGTCAGCACCGCAGTGTAAAGACAGGTGGCGATTTCCGGAGAGATTTTCACGCCTGCTTCTCGCGCCAAGCGGTACACCATTTCTGCCGTCGCCACTGCTTTGGGGTCAATCCAGTTGATGTCGGCAAAAGGCCGGCCACTCAGATGATGGTCAATGCTGATGAGGAACCTGCTCTCCAGCCCCTCCAGGCGGGTGCGCTGGATGCTGTCACATTCCAGGATGATGGCCGCTTCATAGTCTCCATTCACACGCTCCGCCCGGACGACTTTGTCGGCAAAAGGCAGCGGCCGGTAGATGCGTGGAACGCCATCGTGCAGAACGACGTCGGCGTCCTTGCCCATGGAACGCAGGACTTGACAACAAGCCAGCACCGAACCGACCGCATCTCCGTCCGGCCGCGCATGCGAGGTCAGCAGGAAGCGGTTGCGTTGCTCAATGTGCTTGAGAACTTCTTTCAACATATCTGCGTAAAGCTTTCCCGGCGAAGGAAGCTGGCTATCCGCCCTTTCGTTTCGTGCGATTTAACAGTTGTTCAATTCTGGCTTCATATCTCTGCGAGCGGTCTAACTGGAAAAACATTTCCGGGGCACGACGGAGATGCAAGCGCTCCGCCACCTCATGACGGATGAAGCCCACCGCCGCGGCCAGTCCCTCGAGCGTGCGGTCGGCTTCCGCATCGTCGCCCTCGACCACCACCAAAACCCGTGCCGAGCGGGAATCGTCGGCCAGTTCCACGCTGCTTACGTTCACCAGCCCGATGCGGGGATCGCCCAGTTCGCCCTCTACTATGGTCTCAATTTCCTCGCGCAGAGCCTCTCCCAGCCGTTCCCGATGATATTTTTGGCCCCGCTTCTCCACCGTTTTTGCCTCGGAATAAAACGAATGAGAATATCAGAAAACTGGACTTCCAGCTTCATTACCAGCCGCGGTTTTTGGGTACTTTCGTCTCACACGAGAAGTGCTGTAGATGGAATGAATTACAGCCGGTCAGAGTTACAGGTATTCCACAAAGGAGTCAGCGATCTCGGCTCCGCCGTTGTTGGCGATACGGGTTGCCTGGCGTTCTACGTTTTTCATCAGGCCATCCAGATAGTCGCGCGAGTCGGAAACACTCACCACTCCGAGCGTTGCCCGGTTCCATAGTCCGCTTGCGTCGAGCTCCGCCACCGCCACGTTGAAATGCGCCCGGAGCCGGTCTTTCAGGCTGCGCACTACTTGCCGCTTGTCTTTGAGCGACTGCGCGGCTTCAATGTGCAGTTCGAGCGTGAGGAAAACAATCATGGGAGTCAGAACGTTACTCGTCGTTCGTTCGTTCGGGAAAGCGTCTTGGCCGATGCAAAAAACTGGCCCCACTTTCGCCCAATTGTAGTGTATGCGCCAAATTGGCTCGGCTTGGGAAAATCTCTTATCTGTCACACGCGGCCAGCAAACGACGGTCGCGAATGCCATATAATACACTGGTATTGACTATGGTATAATTCGTTCGTTTATGGATACCCTTCAGAAAATCACCGTCGAGATACCGCGAGAGCTCCTCGAAAAGGCCCAACTGGCAAGCGGCACTGGCATTACGCAGACTGTGCGCACGGGGTTGCAACTCGTGGCGGCGTCACGGACCTATGCCCGCCTGCGTCAATTTCGTGGCAAAGTGCGCTTCGGGCGCAGGTTAGCCGAACTGAAAGCCGATCGATGATCGCGGCCGACACCAGCACATGGATCGCTTTTCTGGAGGGCGGTCAGGGGGAAGATGTCGAGCTGCTGGACAGGGCACTCGAGGAGCGTCAGGTCCTGATGGTGCCGGTCGTACTCACGGAACTACTAAGCGACCCGAAGCTTCCTGCGAGCCTGGTCAACACTCTCTCAGACGTGCCTATGATCGAGATCGAAACAGGGTTTTGGCAACGAGCGGGAGCGTTACGGGCAAAGGTGCTGTCCAAGCGTCGGAAAGCTCGGCTGGGAGACGCGCTCATCGCCCAGAGTTGCATTGACCGCGACGTTCCTCTCCTTACACGAGACCGGGACTTTCGAACTTTTGTCGATGCTGCCGGACTGGATATTATTGTCCCAGCGGCCATATGAACTTCCACCAAACGTCATCGACCAACAAGTGCCTTACGCAATCACTTCCGCCGCGATCCGCTCGGTCGCAAAGGCCTCGATCACGTCGCCGACTTTGATGTCTCCATAGTTGGCAATCGAGATGCCGCACTCCATGCCGTTCGTGACCTGGCTGGCGTCATCCTTGAAGCGGCGCAGCGACGCAACCTTCCCCTTGAACACGACCACGTTGTCGCGCAGCAGGCGGACCTCGGAATCGCGCTTGATCAGGCCATCCGCGACTCGACAACCCGCAACCGTGCCCACCTTGGGGATGCGGAAGGTCTCCAGCACCTCGGCGCGTCCCTGATAGGTTTCCTTGATGGTGGGCTCAAGCAAGCCGCTCATGGCGCGCTTAATCTCATCCTGCAATTCGTAAATGATCGAGTGCAGGCGAATATCCACTTTCTCCTGCTCGGCCAGTTCCTGCGCCTTGCGTTCGGGGCGCACGTTGAAGCCGATGATGATGGCGTTGGAAGCGGAGGCCAGCAGCACGTCGGTTTCTGTAACTGCGCCCACGCCGGAATGCAGCACCTTCAGGCGAACCTTGTCATTTGAGAGTTTAGACAGGAGATCGCCGAGCACTTCGACCGAGCCGCCGACATCAGCCTTCAGGATGATGTTCAATTCCTTGACGCCGACAGTTTTGAGCTGTTCGGCCAAACCTTCGAGCGACACGCGCGAACTCTTCGCCAAAGCGGCCTCGCGCGCCTTCTGCTCGCGGTACTCGGAAATTCCACGGGCTTTGTCACGATCCGCGACCACCACAAACTGATCCCCAGCCTGCGGCAAGTCCTTCCATGCCCAGGATTTCCACCGGCGTCGAAGGCGGCGCTTCTTCCAGCTGGTTGCTGCGATCGTCGAACATCGCGCGCACTTTGCCGTAAACGTTGCCGACCACGAAATTGTCGCTGGTATGCAGCGTTCCGTTCTGCACCAGGACGGTCGCGACAGGTCCACGGCCGCGATCCAGTTTGGCTTCGAGCACGACGCCGGTAGCCGGACGCTCTGGCTTGGCTTTGAGTTCCTGCAGATCCGCCACCAGGCAGATCATTTCCATCAGCAGATTCAAATTGGTTTTCTGCTTCGCCGACACGTCCACGAACACGGTGGTTCCGCCCCAGTCTTCCGGCATCAGACCGCGGTCGGCGAGCTGCTTCTTGACCCGGTCCGGCATCGCGTCCGGCTTGTCGATCTTGTTGACCGCAACGATGATCGGAACTTCCGCGGCATGGGCGTGATCTATGGCTTCGAGGGTCTGCGGCATGACGCCATCATCGGCGGCCACGACCAGCACCACGATGTCGGTGGCCTTGGCGCCGCGCGAGCGCATGCGGGTGAAAGCTTCGTGGCCGGGCGTATCCAGGAAGACGATCTGGCGGCCATAGGCGGGCGACTGCTTGTCCTGAATCGTGACCTTGTAGGCGCCGATGTGCTGGGTGATGCCGCCGGCTTCGCCTCCGGCGACATCGGTCGAACGGATGGAATCGAGCAGCGTGGTCTTGCCGTGATCCACGTGGCCCATGATGGTGACCACCGGCGGACGCGGCACGCCTTCACTCGCAGCGCCTTCTTCGCCTGCAGCCGCGTCGGAAACTTCTTTTGCGGCCTGTTCTTCGAAGGTGATCACGTTGGTGTCGGCGCCGAAGAAGCGCGCCATCTCGCTGGCCAGTTCGGCGTCGAGCGTCTGATTGATGGTGGCGAACACGCCGCGGGCCAGCAGGCGCGCGATCAGATCCTTGGCGCGGATGCCCAGTTTCTCCGCCAGATCCTTGACGCTGATTCCTTCCGTGATGGTGATGCTGCGCGTGATGGGCTGCGGCTCGTTCGAAAGCCTAAGCCGCGGCGGCGGAACGAAGCCCTTCATCGGGCCTTCCTTCACCCCGCGTGGAATGTAGCGCTGACCGGGCCGGCGCGCCGGCCCGCCGGGACGGCTGCCGGGACGGGTGGGACCGGGCGGCGGCACGCCTGGACCCACGCCGATAGGGCGAGCGCCCGCAGGCGACTGGCGCGTCGGGTGCATCGGCCGGCGCTCTCCCGGACGCAGCGGTGAGCGGGCACCCGGAGGCGCCCCCGGGCGCGGACGCTGAAAAATCGGCTGTCCGGGCACTGGCCGTCCAGGGACCGGCCGAGCCGGCGCGCCTCGCCTCCGCAGCGGGCGCAACCGGTCTGGGTGGCGCTTTGTACACCGGTCGCGGGCCGGTCTGAGGCACGATCATGCGCGGCAAAGGTGCTTGGCCGCGTGGTGCGTCCGGCGCTGCCCGCCCTCGCCACATTGGAGCCGGTGGCTGCGCCGGAGCAGCAGGCGGCATCGCTGAGCCGGGATTCCGCCTTGCGCCGCAGGCGGCGCAATCGGTGCCGGACCTGGCGCGCGCGTTGAACCGGGACTCGTCCCCGGCGTAGCACTGACTGGAGGTTGCGTCGGCGGTGCTGGAGCTGTGAAAGTGGGCTTTACCGTTGGAATCGGCACGATCACCCGTGGCGGAGGCGGGGGCGTGGGTGGTGTTGCTACCGGTGCCTTCGCGACTGGGGCAGCCGGCGTGGCCGTAGCCAGCTTGGTTTCGACCGGCGGAAGAGTCGACTCCCGGACGAGCGTGCGGGACGGCTACGCTCGCGGGAGCTTGCTGCTTGCGAATGGCATTCAGAACGTCGCCGGGCCGGGAAATATGCGAAAGATCGATCTTGGTCTTGATCTGTCTGTTTCGGGGCGGGCGGCACGTGAGTGTCTGGCCGCAGTTTGGGCCTCGGGCGGCGCGAAAGTGCGCACGCACCTTCTCCGCTTCGTGCTCTTCCACGGAACTGGAGTGCGTCTTCTTCTCCGTGACGCCCACTAGAGCAAGTACGTCGAGAATCGCTTTGCTTTTGACTTCCAGCTCCCTGGCCAGATCGTTGATTCGAATCTTGCTCATCCGCCCTTTTCTTCCTCCGGACTCTCCCGCTAAGTCTTCATAGCAACCTCACGGTGTCGTTTTCAATTCCGCGCTTCGGTTCTACCTGCAATTGCGCAAACCTCCGCATTACTCTTTACCTTCGGAAGGCGCATGCGCTGCCGCGGTTCTCCGGTCGGCACGTCAGTCTCAGCCTCTGAAACGGCTTCTACCGGCTCGCTCTCCGCGCCCACCGCCGGCGTCTCGGGGCCAGCCAATTGTTGCGATGGGGCTTCCTCGGCATCCGATTCCTTTGGCGAAGCCTCCTCCGGCTCGGCTGCTTCCGAAGCGACTTCCCCTTCGGCAGCAGCCGCAGGCGCAGCCGCTTCTCCAGCCTCCAGGCTGGAGAAATAATTATTAACCGCGAGGCTGATTTTTTCCACCGTCTTGGGACCAATGCCCTCGATAGCCTCCAGTTGCTCGGGAGTCATATCCGCGAGAGCTTCCACCGTGGCCACGCCCGCGGCCCTCAGTTTCTCGATCAGCCTTCGCCCAGACCCAGCCACATTCTCCAGCGGAGTAGAAGTGGGCGTCACCAGCTGCGACATCTGCTGTTCCACTTCCTGCCGCTTCTCTTCCTCGCTCTTGATGTCGATCTTCCAGCCCAGAAGTTTGGCCGCCAGACGGACGTTCTGTCCCTTCTTGCCAATGGCCAGGGAAAGCTGGCTGTCGTCCACCACGACTTCCAGGTGTTTGTCGCTACCATCAAGCACGGTCACCCGGCTCACTTTCGCCGGCTGCAACGCCTTCTCCGCAAAAGTCACCGCATCTTCGTGGTACTCGATGATGTCGATCTTCTCGCCGCGCAGCTCGCGAATGATAGACTGCACCCTCATGCCCTTCATGCCCACGCAGGCGCCCACCGCGTCCACGTCTTTGTCTTTGGACATGACCGCAATCTTGGTGCGCTCGCCTGCTTCCCGCGCGATGGCCCGGATCACGACGGTTCCGTCGTAGATTTCCGGCACTTCCGTCTGGAACAGGTGCTGCACCAGCTCGGGCGCGGCGCGCGACACCACCACCGCCGGCCCTTTGGAAGCTCTTTCTACCCGCGCGATCACCACCCGCACGCGCTCACCGATGGCGAACGACTCCAGGCGCGATTGCTCCTTGCGCGGCATGCGAGATTCCGCCTTGCCCAGATCGAAAATCACGTCCGGGCCTTCGATGCGCTTCACCGTGGCATTGACGATCTCACCCACGCGCCCGATGTACTCGTTGTAGACGGTGTCGCGCTCGGCTTCCCGGACCTTCTGGAAAATCACCTGCTTGGCCAGTTGCGCCGCAATCCGCCCCAGAATTCCTTCGGTGGCTTTGGGAATTTGCAGTTCACCGCCTACTTCCACCTTGGGATCAACTTTACGGGCGTCGTCCAGCGTGACCTGAAGCAGTGGATCTTCCACCTGCTCCGGAGCTTCCACCACCGTCTTGACTGCAAAGGCTCGAATCTTGCCTGTATCCTTGTCGAGTTGGGCGCGCAGATTTTCCTGCGTCTTGTAGTACTTGCGCGTGGCGACCACGATGGCGTCTTCCACCGCACTTACCACAATCTGCGGATCAATTCCCTTTTCCCGGCTGAGGGCATCGATAGTGTTGTACAGCTCGCTTGCCATAAGAATTCCATACAGTAGGTAGTAGCTGGTTGCTAGTAGCTAGATCGCAAATCCTAGCTACTAACTGCTAGCTACTCGCTACTAAATTTCCGGCACCAAATTCGCTTTCTCCACGTTGGCCACTTCGATCTCCAATTTCTGTGGCGCAACCGGCGCGGGATGCGTCCTCTTTTGCTTCTGCAGCTTCTGCGGCGCGCTCAAGTCCAGAGTCAAACGGCCTTGGTGAAAACTCTCCAGCCGTCCTTCAAAATGTCGGCTTCCGCCCACCGGATTACGTGTAGTCAGTTTCACCCGGCTGCCGGTGAAGCGCTCGTAATCCGCCGGTAGCGACAGCTTGCGATCCAGTCCGGGAGAGGAAACCTCCAGCAGATACGAATCGCCCGGAACCGCGTCCTCCACGTCAAGAATGGTGCCAACTTCGCGGCTGAAATTAGCACAATCCTCGTGGGTCACGCCACCCGGCTTGTCAATGAAGATGCGAAGCATGCGGGCCTTGCCTCCGCCGCGCATCTCCACTTCCACCACCTCCAGACCACTGGAGGCCGCGACCCGTTCCGCGATTTCGCGCACCCGATCGACTGTCAACTCCCATGAAACCAATAACTTACTGCATCAACGCGCGACGCGAAAGCACCCGCAAACTAAAAAGTGGGCTTGCGCCCACTGGTGTGCTTCGCCAAAATCCAGTACTACACAACAGTTTCCAATGACCAATATACGCTGGTCGAAAGCAAAAGACAAACACCGGAGGCTTGGCTCGGACTATAATTCTCTCGCGTCCAAGGAGCTTTCCTATGTGTCGTGTCAGACTGCCCTTCTCCTTCCTGCTTGCCCTTGTTGTCTCCACCTGTGCATGGTCCCAGCGGGGCGGCGGCGGGGGGCGATCCACAGGACCGTCCGGCCCCGTCATCGATCAGGGGGCCCGTTTCGGTGTTGCCGCCCCGGCCATGCCCTCAAGCAACCGCAACCCGTTCAGCACACACAACGCTGAAGACGACCAGAAAGTAGAGTTCTCTTCGACGACCGTGCTGGTACAAGTGCCCGTCGTGGTGACCGACAAGTCCGGCGAGCACATTCACAGTCTGACGAAAGAGAATTTCCAGATTTTCGAGAACGGCAAGGAGCAAAAGGTGGGCGCATTTGAAGAAGTCACCGCGGCCAATGCTCCTCTCCCTGCTCCGGCAAAGAAACCGGGGGAATTCAGCAACATGACGGCCGACCCCAAGCAGCCGCGGACCCTGGCCATCATCGCGATCGACTCCATCAACACTCCCTATCTGGATCAGGCGTATGGACGGCAGCAGCTCATCAAATATCTATCCGAGAATCTGGATCCCGGCCAGACGATGGGGCTGGTGATGATTGGCAGCAAAGGCGTAAGGGTATTGCAGGGCCTTACCTCTGATCCTGCCCAACTGATTGCTGCGGTGAAGAAGGTCAGGGGCGAACTTTCTGCGATGCAGGGCTTCGATGCCGAGGCACAAGTGGCCGCGGCTAGCCAAAGCAACTTCGATGTGCCCTCCAGCAATTCGGGTATGCCGGGAGGATTCGCCGGAGACTCGGATGTTGTCCCGCTCATTGACATTGCCGGCCAGTTGCGCGATTTCGCGCTTAAAGGCGATGCCATCTCCGGTGCTTTCGAGCAAAATCACGCCATTGAGTTAACTCTGCATGCCTTCCTGGATATCGCCAATTATGTTTCCGGCATCCCGGGGCGAAAGGCACTGATCTGGGCCACCGGAAGCTTTCCTTTTACTATCGACTCGCCCTCCACCGTACCCGGTGGTCAGCTAACGCTGCTGTATGAACATGCCATGGCAGCTTTTAACCAGTCGGAAATGTCGGTCTATCCAGTTGATATTCGCGGCCTGGTGGCCAACTCCGTGGCCGCGGATGCCACTTATTCCGGCGGCCACCTGGGCCCCCAAATGATGAATGCTCAGGTTGGCCGAAGCTGGTTGCAGGCATCCTCGCTGGACACCTTAAGGGACTTCGCTGGTATGACCGGTGGCCGGGCCTTCTACAACACCAACGATCTGGCGGGCAGCTTTCACAAGGCAGCCGACGATGCATCTTCCTATTACCTACTCGGCTACTATCTCGACACCCATAACGACAAGCCCGGCTGGCGATCCTTGAAAGTAAAAGTGAACAAGCCTGGCGCCGAGATACGCGCGCGCAGCGGATTCTTTGTTACGAATGCCACTATGAATTCGACGATCACTCGCGCAATGGACGAGGATTTTGCTTTGAACTCCCCCTTCGATGCCACCAGCGTTCCCATCACTCTGCGCTGGCTGGGGACGGCGCCGGATGGCGACAAGCGCAAAGTGAATTTCTCAGTCGCCGTGCCAAGCAACGGGGTCATCATTGACGAGGTCGCCCAGAACCGCTTCAGCATTGATCTTGCCGCCGTCGTCACCAATGACAAAGGGGCGAACGCGGGCAAGTTCGAGCAGCCGCTACAAGGCAACATCAAGCCGGAATCAATGGCGATCGTGAAAACCCAAGGCATCAGCTACAGGAACATGATGGAACTTCCGCCCGGTCAGTACACCGTGAAGATGATTGTGCGCGACAACCTCAGCGGCAAAATCGGCAGCGTGTCGGCGCCGTTGACGGTGAATTGAGGGCTTCAGCCCTGTTAGAAACGTCTCAGGTCGTGAGAGGACGCAGTGTATATGCGTTGGCTGTCCACCTCGCTCGTGGTGCTCACCATTGCGACCTGCGCATGGGCGCAACGGGGAGGCGGCGGGGGCTACCGTGCAACCCCCGGCGTGACCCACGGCGCTACGGTTGATCGCTTCGGCTTCGGGTCGGGCTCGCCGCCAGCCTCGGGCAACTCATTTAACAATCACCACGCTGAACAAGAGCAGGCGGTGGAGTTCAAATCAGAAACCGTGCTGGTGCAAGTTCCTGTGGTCGTCACCGACAAGTCAGGGGCGCACATTCACAATCTGACCCGGGACAGTTTTCAGGTTTACGAGAACGGCAAAGAACAGAAGGTCAGCGCGTTCGAAGAAATCACGGTTGCCCATGCTCCCATCCCCGCGCCTGCGTCCAAGCCAAACGAGTTCAGGAATCTGGCGGCTGATCAACCACAGCAACCACGCACGGTGACGATTTTTGCCATCGACACCATCAACACTCCCTTCCTCGACCAGGCCTATGGCCGCCAGCAGATGATCAAGTTCCTTTCGGAGAATGTGGAACCCAACCGGATTATGGGGCTGGTGTTGATCAGCAGCCACGGCGTCAGAATGCTGAGTAACCTTACTTCTGACCCCGGGCAACTGGTTCGGGTCCTGAAAAAACTGAATGGCGAAATTCCGGCGATGCAGGGGATCAGCCTGGATGCGCAGGCGATCTCGCAAGGCCAGAACGTGTTCAGTGTTCCGGCCGGAATGATGAGCCCCATCGGAATGAATGATTCCGATATCGAGGGTCACCTGCGCGACTTCGCTCTCTATGGAGACGTTGCCATTGCCGGACTTCAGCAGAATCAGGCCATCGAACTGACCATGCGCGCCTTCCTGAACATCGCGTGGTCGGTCTCCGGCATTCTCGGTCGAAAGGAACTCGTCTGGGCGACGGGAAGCTTTCCGTTCCAGATGGATTCTCCATCCTCCGTTCCCGGTGGTTATCTCTCCCTGCTCTATGAGCGGACCCTGGCGGCCCTTAATAACTCTGAGGTATCGGTCTACCCGGTGGACGTGCGCGGATTGGTAGATAACATGCCCATATCCGACGCTCAGTACGCGGGCGGGCACGGTCCGCAGATGTTGCGGACTGCGGTGAACCGCAGTTGGTTGCAGGCCTCAACTCTGGATACTCTGAAAGACTTTGCCGCCATGACGGGAGGCCGCGCTTTCCATTCGTACCGTGTACTGTCCCGGCCTAAGATCCATGGTGTTCTTATAGCTGACACCCTGAGTTCTTGCAGTGGCTATCGCTTCCGGCTTGATGTTGCCTTGCAAAGTCTGCCCAAACTTCCCGGCGCTGGCGCCTTTGCTATCCGTAGCGATCGCAGCCAGATCCAGACTGAAGCGGTTCTTAGCGCCTTCATCGATGAGCATGCCGTTGCCAGGCACAGCGATGACAAACCCCACCTTGCGTTTCTCGCCGTCGGGAACCACGCCAAGCCAGCGCACGATCACGGGAACCCCGGTCGCATCGAAAAGAGAATTGACGGCAAATTCCTCGTCAAATTGCCGGCCGATGTCCGGATTCATGGTTGCGTTGGTTACAAAGAATCCGTTGCGAGCCCGCACCTCGGCGCCCGGCTTGTTCACTTTTACTTTGAGTTGCCGCCACCCCGCCTTCGTGCGGTGGAGGGCGGAACCAACAGTTGTCTCGCCAACGGGTGCGGGGTGGTCTTCCGGCTGAACCAGGGAAACGTGTACGGTGCTTCTAACGGCTGCTCGAATATGGGATGTGGCGTGGTGTTCGAGCTGGTGCGAGAGAAGGGTGACAAGTGGACCTACAAGATACTTTACAACTTTAGTTCGGGAGGCGGATTGTGGCCGTACGCCGGTCTGATTTTCGATTTACAGGGCCAGTTATATGGCACGACGTCAGGGGGCGGGAACTTTAACGCGTGTACCGGCGGTTGCGGGGTGGTGTTTAAGCTAGCTCCTGACGGCAAAGGGAATTGGACGGAGTCCGTGCTGTACGCCTTCCAGGGAGCCGATGGCGCTACGCCGATGGCGGCGTTGATCTTCGATACGGCCGGCAACTTATACAGCACGACCGAGTGGGGCACCGACAAAGCGTCAGGCACCGTGTTCAAGCTGAGTCCGGGGGAGAATGGCCAATGGAGCGAGGAGGTGTTGCACTCCTTTAGCTTCGCAACCAAGGATGGGGATGAGCCCACAGCCGGTTTGGTCTTGGACGGCTTAGGCAACCTGTACGGTACTACGCAATTCGGCGGAACCGAAGGTCAGCAAGGCTGGGGCACGGCCTTTAAGCTTGCGCCGGTCGGTGGCGGCAAGTGGAGAGAGACGATCCTGCGGTCCTTTGACCGCGACAAGGGGGTAGGGGGCGGGATCGTTTCGTCTGGGCTTATCCTTGATGCTCGCGGGAACTTGTACGGCAGCACCGATTCCGGCGGCGAACACAACAATGCCGGGACCGTCTTTAAGCTGACCCCGAGAGCCAAAGGGAAATGGGACGAAATCGTACTGCATTGGTTCGGCAAGGGGAACGACGGGGCTGGTCCGCTAGGCGGTCTCGTTTTCGATTCATCGGGTCACCTGTTGGGATCTGCAGCCATCGGCGGCCGCACCGGCGGCGCCTGCGGGCAAGGCGGGTGCGGCGTGGTATTTGAAATTACTCCATGACGTCTGCCCACTTGTGGGTATCTTGGGCGTTTCAAAGCTGCGACTTGGGCGTACAATGATTTCGCGCCGAAAAACCTGTAGGGTGGTTCTAACTGTGGGGGCGAGTTCTCCGGCACAAAACCCAATGCAGGAGATGCTTTATGATCGCTCGGCGGGTTTTATGCGCCCTCATCCTGCTCGCAGCTTTCTGTAGCTGTGAGTATGTGCTTGCGCAGCAAGCGATTCCAAACACTTTCTTCGGCATCCACGTCAACAACCCGACACTTCACGGACAGAGTAGCTATCCCGTACACGTCGCCTACGGTGAGTTCAGAAACTCGTTCCAGTGGCAAGTTCCTCGGAGGTAGCTGAATCGAACGCATCGCTGGCACCCACCATCCACCCGTTTGCTTGCCCATTCCCGCTACCCTCTCTAAAATAGAAAGATCATTCTGCAGTTCATGACGCTATGATTCATTTCCCCGTTCCTGAGGCGCTGACTTTCGACGACGTGTTGCTGCTGCCCGCCCGCTCTGACGTTGTCCCTACACAGACCAATACCCAGACTCAGCTCACGCGCAATATCAGCTTGAATATTCCGATTATCAGCGCGGCCATGGATACGGTCACGGAATCGCACATGGCCATCGCAGTGGCGCAACAGGGCGGGATCGGGATCATTCATCGCAACCTTACAATCGAGCAGCAAGCCAACGAAGTGGACAAGGTTAAGCGCTCGGAGAGCGGCATGATCGTTGATCCCGTGACCATGTCGCCCGATGCCAAGGTGTCCGAGGCGCTCGAGGTCATGCGCCAGTACAAAATTTCAGGTGTGCCCATCACCAAGAATGGCAAGCTGGTCGGCATTCTCACCAACCGCGACCTGCGCTTCGAAACCCGCTTCGATATTCCTATCAGCAAGGTCATGACCAAGGAGAATCTGATCACTGTGCCGGTCGGCACCACGCTGGAGGATGCGGAAAAGATTCTGCACGAGCACCGCGTCGAAAAGTTGCTGGTCGTGGACGACGGTTTCCATCTCAAAGGCCTGATCACGGTAAAGGACATCCAGAAGAAACTGAAATACCCGAACGCCGCGAAGGACTCTCATGGACGGCTGCGGGTGGGGGCCGCTATCGGCGCGACCGGCGACTTTTTGGAACGGGCGCAGGAACTGGTCAAAGAAAAAGTGGACCTGTTGGCGATTGATAGCGCCCACGGTCACTCGACCCGCGTGCTCGAAGCCATCAAGCAGGTGAAGTCCAAGCTGCCGGACGTGGATCTGATTGCCGGCAACGTAGGAACGTTCGACGGCGCATGTGAACTGGCTCGCGCGGGCGCCGACGCGGTGAAGGTCGGCATCGGCCCAGGTTCGATCTGTACTACGCGCGTTGTGACCGGAGCCGGCGTGCCCCAGATCACCGCCATTGCTGAGGCCTACCGCGCCACCAAGGACGCCAATATTCCGGTAATCGCCGACGGAGGTATCAAATATTCCGGCGACATCACAAAAGCCCTCGCGGCCGGTGCGGGCGCGGTCATGATCGGATCCCTGTTCGCGGGAACCGATGAGAGTCCCGGCGAACTGATCCTGTATCAAGGGAGGACCTTCAAGTCGTATCGCGGCATGGGCTCGCTCGGCGCGATGGCGGCGGGCTCCAGTGAACGCTATTTCCAGAACAGCGACGGCGACTCCTCCACTGCCATGCCGGTCATGGGCGAAGAGCCGAACCGTCTGGCCAAGTTGGTCCCGGAGGGCATCGAAGGACGCGTTCCCTACCGCGGTTCCGTTGCGATGATCGTGCACCAGATGGTGGGCGGGTTAAAGTCGGGGATGGGATACTGTGGCTGCGCCAACATCCCGGAATTGCTGCAGAAGGCGCGTTTTGTGCGCATCAGCGTGGCCGGCCTGCGTGAGAGCCACGTCCACGACGTCATGATTACCCGGGAAGCGCCCAATTATGCCGTCGAGTAGACCTGCATCTTGAAAGGACCCATGTTTTTCGAACCCACGGGGAACGTTCGCTCTTGACCCCCGACCAAAAGCAGTTAATCAAGACCTGGATCGCTGCGCTTCTCTGGATCGGGTTGATTGCGGTGGAATCCACCGACTGGCTTTCCTCGGAGCACACCAGCCGGATTCTCTATCCGATATTTCACTTCCTCATGGGACTGGATCTGGTCCGCTTCGAGCTGTGGCATCATTACATCCGGAAGATCGGCCATTTTGTGGGCTACTTCGCCCTGAGCTTTCTTTTGTTTCGCGCCTGGCGGGCCACTCTGCACTTGCGATCCGCGCCAGGCTGGGCGTTGCGCTGGGCTACAATTGCTTTTTTTATGTCAGTCCTGGTGGCAAGCCTGGATGAATGGCATCAGACCTACCTGCCTTCGCGGACCGGCCGGTTCGCTGACGTTGTGCTGGACAGTTCCGCCGCGTTGACGGCGCAAATTCTGATCTTTGTTTTTCTACGAGTGCGATCGGGACAAACGGGGCAGCACGTTGCTGCCTGAAGGCCTCATGGTTGATTCGACGCCTGCCTCAGTACATGGAATCGTACTTGGTCACGACCCAGGCTCCGTCCTTATCCTCCAGGGTCACGGAAAACAGTTCGGAATAGGTGCCATTGTGCGCAGGACTGTTCCAGCGCTTGCCGCGGTAGTGCAAAATGCGCAGCGGCGGAGCGTCTTCCCAATCCACCACTTCCCACGAAAGCAGCGGGTGCTGGGCCTCGGAACTGCAGATGAAAGCGGCGTACTTTTTGCGGTAATCCTTCTCCCAGTCGGCGAGTTGCTGGTTGCAGTGGCCGTCACGGATGGCGCGCATGAACTCCGCCGCCTCACGCTCGGAAGTGCGGTCGCGCAGGGGATTGAGGCGGATGGAATCCGGCGTTCCGGAGAGCGGATCGTGTTCCAGCGAGCGAGCCAGCACCGGCCCCTGACCGTTCAACCACATCAGATAGCCGAAGAAGATCACCAGCACAAGCACGGCTGCGCCCACGGCGATCGCGATTTGGGTGCGGGAAAACCCCATCCTAGTGAGAGTTTAGCTGGCTCTCCGCCCACGGCTAGATTACGGCGGTGACCCGCAGTAGGACATGTACGGAAGAGCGGAAGGCATGCCGTAAATGTGGTTTCTTTCAGCGTTAATTAGTTGCCCTCGCGCTCAGGGTCAAACTCAACATTACGTCGTCCGTACTTGACCGTTTCAAGCCAGAATGCCTGTACATGGCCATCGCAGGCTTATTGCTTTCATTTGTCAGGACCCAAACTTCAAAGGCGCCTGCCAGCTTAGCTTCAGTGATGAACTGGTCCACTAGGGCCGATCCGATTTTCTGATTCCGGTATTCTGGGCGCACATCAATTCCGTAAAGGAAAAACTGAGGTTCGCGGCGATACGGATGCCGGAGCGCATAGCCATAGAGGCTGCCCACAACTTTCTCTTCTTCCATGGCCAGTACGAGGTAATGCCCGGGGTTCGCAAGGAATTCGGCTAGAGCGACCTCGTCGAGCGGGAGACGGTAGTGCGATGTCGACAAGGTCACCTCCGCAATGGCTTGCCGGGCTAACTCGATGTGAGAACTTGTCGCGCGCAAGAGCACGATCTTACGATTGAGCATTAGTAGACCCCTTCCACTTCCAAGCTAGCGTCACAGTATCATCCAGCTGAGCCGGGTAGGTGAGGACACCCGCCCCTACGTGGGCCTTGCTGCTCGCCCGTAGCCGGGCAAAAGAAATGCATCCCGCGAACGGGATGCATGTTCTAGAAGCCATCTCATAATGAACCGAAGGAGTAAACCGTCGGTCCCTCAGGGGCTAAAGCCCGCGTCTTTATTGGCTCCGGGCGGCACGGCTGAAGCCGTGCCCTTCCCAAAACGGTTTATGAGATAGCTTCTAGAAACTCTTCGAAAACTGGACTTACTTTTTTTCTTCTTCGCCGCCTTCGGCTCCGCCCTGCTGGGCTTCCGCTTCTTCCATAGCCTTCTTGGTCTCGGCGACACGTTTGGCGCGGGCTTCGGAGCGCTTCTGGCGCTTTTCGTCGAGCACTTTTTCGCTGCCCAGCAGTTCGATGAAGGCTTTGTCGGCGCCGTCGCCCTTTTTCCAGCCGGTGCGGACGATGCGCAGATAACCGCCGTTGCGGTCGCCAAAGCGCGGTCCGATGGTGTCGAACAGCTTATCCACGGCGGCGCCGGTCATCAGATAAGCGATGCGCCTGGCGGCGCGCAGCCAGATCGCCGCGCTTGCCGAGCGTGATCATCTTCTCGACCATGCGGACGCATGGCCTTGGCCTTGGGGACGGTGGTCTCAATGCGCTCTTCGAGAATGAGCGAAGTCACCAGGTTCCGCAGCAAGGAGCGGCGGTGCGCGGTGTTACGTCCCAGTTTCCATCCTGCTACTTTGTGACGCATAGAAAACCTCAGTTCAGTGGAGTCAGGAGTCAGGGGCCAGCTTAGTCGAGGTACGCGCTGATCTGACTCACTGACTCACCGACTCCCGACCACTGGTTTCTACAGATCGCTGTCCGCCGTAGGCGGAAGCCGGGCAGAATCTGGTTGGAAGTCGGGCCGGGAACGGCGTTGCCGTGCTCGTCGATCTTCATTCCCAGGCTCAAGCCCATGGTGACGAGAATTTCCTTGATCTCGTTCAGCGACTTGCGGCCGAAATTCTTGGTCTTGAGCATTTCGGCTTCGGTCTTCTGCACCAGTTCGCCAATGGTCTGAATGTTGGCGTTCTTAAGGCAGTTGTAGCTGCGCACCGAAAGCTCCAGCTCTTCGACCGAGCGGTTCAGGTTTTCGTTGCTGATCTCAGGCTTGCGCTCTTCGGACGAGGTCGAGGTCTCGATGTCTTCCTCAAAGTTGATGAAGATATTCATGTGGTCCTTCAGCAGTTTCGCCGCCAGGCCGATGGAATCCGCCGGGGTGATGGAGCCGTTGGTCCACACTTCAAGCGTGAGCTTGTCGTAGTCGGTGATCTGGCCGAGACGCGCCGCTTCCACGGTGTAGTTACACTTGCGCACCGGAGAGTGCACGGAATCGATGGGAATAAAACCGATGCCGAGATCTTCGTCGAAATTCTTGTCGGCGGAAACGTAGCCGCGACCGCGCTTGAGGCGCATTTCCATGTCGAGCTTGCCGCCTTCGCTGACGGTGGCGACGTAAACGTCTTTGTCCAGCACCTCGACGTCGGCGTCAGCTTCAATCATGCCTGAAGTCACGACTCCGGGCTGATCGGCGCGCAGGTAGATGGCTTTGGGCGCATCGCCGCTGAGCTTGAAGGGAATCTGCTTGAGGTTGAGGATGATGTCGGTCGCGTCCTCGACTACGCCGGGGATCGACTGAAATTCGTGCAGCACGCCTTCGATCTTGACCGCGGTTACGGCCGCGCCTTCGATGGAGGAAAGCAGCACGCGCCGCAGGGCGTTGCCGATGGTGGTGCCGAAGCCGCGTTCAAACGGCTGCGCCCAGAAAATTCCGTACTTGTCGGTGAGGGTTGAGGTATCGACCGCCAGACGTTTCGGTTTTTGAAAACCTTTCCAAAACATTGTTTATTCTCCTTCGGCCATTTGGCTCAGTCGCGGCTCCCTGAAGTGGTCCATCTTCAGGTCAAGCGCCGCGAAAGGCTGATCTGGCACGAAATGGTGGACCAGAAATCAGTCGTTCGTCCTTCGTCGTTGGCCGTTCGCAAAACCCACGACCGTCATCGTCCGTGGCTTTTGCGTACGACGAACGACCAAAGACGAACGACCTAAGACTTACTTACTGTACAGCTCTACGATCAACTGCTCGTTGACCGGCAGTTGAATCTCTTCGCGCTTGGGCAGCGACAGGACCCGGCCCTTGTAATTGTCGCGATCGATCTCCAGCCAAGTCGGCGCATTCTGATGGCTGGCGAAATCCTTCGCCGGCTCCAGCATCGCCAGCTTGCGGCTGCTCTCGCGGATGGCGATCTCCTCCCCCACGCTCACCTCGTAGGAAGGGATGTTGACCTTGCGGCCATCCACCTGCATGTGGCCGTGACGCACCAATTGGCGCGCCTGACGGCGGGAACATGCCGAAACCGAGGCGATAGACAACATTGTCCAGGCGGCGTTCCAGTTGCTGCAACAGCATTTCGCCGGTAACGCCCTTGGTGCGCGCCGCTTTCTCGAAGTAATTGCGGAACTGGCTTTCCTGGGTGAAGTACATGCGCTTGGTCTTCTGCTTCTCGCGAAGTTGCAGGCCGTAGCCCACGATTTTCGCCTTGCGGTCCTTGCCATGCTGGCCAGGAGCGAAGTTGCGCTTCTCGATGGGACATTTATCGCTGAAGCATTTGGTGCCTTTGAGGAACAGCTTCATGCCCTCGCGGCGGCAGAGACGGCAGACGGGATCGGTATAACGGGCCAAGTTGCTTCTCCTTTAGATGACCGGTTTACAGGTTTGGCTTCACCCTTCTTCCCGGACGAAAATCAGCGGTCGCGTTTGGCCAGTTGTAGCGTTTTGCAGCCACTGAAGCCACTAGAAGCTCAACAGCTTTCTTACACTCTTCGGCGCTTCGGCGGACGGCAACCGTTGTGCGGAATCGGAGTGGCGTCCTTGATGTTGCGCACTTCGATGCCGGCAGCAGCCAAGGCGCGGATCGCCGATTCGCGTCCCGAACCGGGGCCGCTGACGCGCACTTCCACGCTGCGCACTCCGTGATCGCGGGCCATGTTGGCGGCGTTCATCGCCGCCTGCTGGGCGGCGAATGGCGTTCCTTTGCGCGATCCGCGGAACCCCAGCGAACCGGAACTCTTCCAGGAAAGCACGTTCCCGGCCTGATCGGCGATGGTCACGATGGTGTTGTTGAACGACGCCTGAATGTGCGCCACGCCGTGCGAGACGTGCTTGCGCTCCTTCTTCTTGAACGTCTTCTTCTTGCCCTTTTTCTCCGGCGCTGCTGCCGCCCGCTGCCGCTGCTGCTGGTTTTGCCATAAGTCTTCGCCTTTAGCTTTTGGCCGTTGGCTTAGCTCTAAGTGGCTGGGATAGCCAAACTAGCTAAGCGCTAAAAGCCAAGAGCTGATCTTCTATGTCTTTGCCGCCGCCTTCTTCTTCTGCGCGACCGTGCCTTTGCGCGGACCCTTGCGGGTGCGGGCGTTGGTATGCGTGCGCTGTCCGCGGACCGGCAGGTTGCGGCGATGGCGATAGCCGCGGTAGGAGCCGATCTCGATGAGCCGCTTGATGTTCATCGAGACTTCCTTGCGCAGATCGCCTTCCACCATGCCCTCGGACTCGATGACCTGGCGGATGCGGTTGACCTCGTCCTCTCCCAGGTCCTGGACCTTCTTCATCGGCTCCACTTTGGCCTGGTCGAGAATGCGGGCCGCGCGCGGATTGCCAATGCCATAAATATAAGTCAGCGCGATCACACGTGCTTGTTGCGCGGAAGATCGACGCCTGCAATACGTGCCATAGTTGCTCCTCTATCCCTGACGTTGCTTATGCTTGGAATTCTCGCAGATCACCCGCACCACGCCCTTGCGGTGGATGACCTTGCACTTGTCGCAAATTTTCTTTACCGATGCTCGCACTTTCATTAATTCAGTTCCCAGCTTTCTGCCAAGCCTCGCTCAGCTTGACCGATCCCTCACAAATTACTTGTAACGATAGACAATGCGTCCACGATTCAGGTCGTAGGGCGAAAGCTCGACTGCGACTTTGTCGCCCGGCAGAATTCGGATGAAATTCTTGCGCATCTTGCCGGATACGTGCGCCAAGACCTGGTGCTTGTTTTCCAGTTCCACCTTAAACATGGCATTGGGCAGCGGTTCCACCACCGTTGCCATCACCTCAATCGCGTCTTCTTTGCTCATGCACTCCTTGATTTCAGACTTCGAGATCCTTCGCTGCGCTCAGGATTTCGGCAGCAGGCTCCCGCTCCGCTCACGCCTGCTAGACGCCTCAACTTCAATCGCGTCTTCTTTGCTCATCGACTCCCCTAGAACCAGTAGTTAGGAACTGGTAGTTAGTAGTTAGGCAAACCGCTTCACGCTAGCTCCTAGCTACAACCCACTAGCTACTAAGCCGTCAAAATCACCGGCCCCTCTTTGGTGACGGCCACACAATGCTCGAAGTGGGCGCTGCAACTGCCGTCCGCGGTCACCGCAGTCCACTTGTCATCCAGCACGCGGGTACCGGGCTTGCCGAAATTCACCATCGGTTCAATCGCCAGCACCATGCCCTCGCGCAACCGGGCACCGTGCCCCCGCGCACCGAAGTTGGGCACTTGCGGCTCTTCGTGCAGCTTGGTGCCAATGCCGTGCCCGACAAACTCACGAACGACGCTGAACCCGTTCGCTTCCACGTATTCCTGCACGGCGGCGCCGACATCACCGACTGCGTTCCCCACCCGCGCCTGCTCGATGCCTTTGTACAGCGAGGCCTCGGTTACCTCGAGCAGCTTGCGAACTTCCGGCGAGAGAATCCACCCACCGGGACCGTAATCGCAGCGTCGCCGTAGTAGCCATCCAGCACGACCCCGCAATCGATGGAAACAATGTCACCCGCCTTGAGCACCCGCTTTTCCGACGGAATGCCGTGAACGATCTCGTCGTTCACCGAGGTGCAAAGCACGCAAGGATAATCGTAATACCCCTTGAACGCGGCCTTTGCTCCCAATTCCTTGATCTTTTTTTCGGCGGCACGCTCCAAATCCATGGTCGTGACGCCCGGGGCTACCAGCGCGCGAACATGATCCAGAACCTCCCGCACGATGCGGCCGCTACGCCGCATCTTTTCAATCTCCGCCGTTGATTTACACACAATCGCCATTCCCTAACCGCCGCAGAGAGGATCCTTCACTTGGGCGGCGCCGTGATGCTCAATCACACAGAAAATCTTTGCCGTCACCTCGTCCACCGACAAGCCCCCATCCACGGAAACCAGACGTCCCTTGCGCTCGTAATATTCCGCTACAGGCCGGGTCTGCGCCTCATAGGCTCGCAGACGTTCCCGGATCACTTCTTCGCGATCATCATTGCGGATTACCAGCTTGGAGCCATCCAGGTCGCATACTCCCTCGACGCTGGGTGGCTGGAGATAAGCGTTATAGATGCGCCCACAGGTGGGACAAGTCCTTCGTCCGGTAAGCCGATGCAATATTTCATTATAGCCCACGTTGATTTGCACCACAATCGGCAAGCACTGGAGCTTCGAGTTGTCAAAGAATTCATGTTCCAGGAAGGCGTCAAGCCATCCCGCCTGAGCCGCAGTGCGCGGAAATCCGTCGAGCACAAATCCGCGCTCGCAGTCCGCACGCCTCAACCGCTCGGAGACCATGTCGTAGAGCAGTTCGTCCGGCACCAATTGCCCCCTGGCCATGATGTCCTTGGCAAGCAACCCCAAGCCGGTGGCGTTTCTTACGTGCTCCCGCAACAGGTCGCCGGTGGAAATCTGTGGGACGCTGTAGCGCTCCACGATGCGCTTGGCCTGCGTGCCCTTGCCGGCCCCTGGCGGCCCCAGCAGTATGATCGGCCCGACGTTTTGCAAGCTCTCCAATAAACCAGCCTCAGTATCCGCGAGCCCAACCTTGCCTGCCCAGACGAATCGAACAACGGGGCCAGCTCGAAACTCGGGCCTGCGCTCCGCTCGGATTTGCTCCTTCCACGCGTTCCCAATACACGCTACGCCCAGGTACGGCGGCCACGGATACGTCCGCTCTTGGGAGTAAATCCGTCGTAGTGGCGCATAATCAACTGGGCTTCGATCTGCGTAACCGTGTCCATGGCCACGCCGACCACGATCAGCAGCGAGGTGCCGCCGAAATAAAATGTTACGCCCAGGCCGTTGGTCATCCATGCTGGAAGACGCTCGAAAAATGCCCCGACCGGCCCCCAGAGATGGTTCAAGTGGATGCCTGCAATCATCCACTCCGGAATGAAGGAGATGATGATCAGGTACAAGGCTCCCACCAGGGTAATTCGGGTCAGAATCTCATTGATGTGATCCGCGGTGCGCTTGCCCGGACGGATGCCCGGGATGAACCCGCCGTACTTGCGCATATTGTCGGCAACCTCGTTCGGGTTGAAGACGATGGACACATAGAAATAGGCGAAGAAAATAATCCCAACGGCATACAGGAATGTATAGAGCGGTTCGCCCCATCCCAGGGCACGGATCAGATCGCCGAAATAGCGGTTGCTCTTCAGACCCTGGAACACCATTTGCGGCATAGTCAAGATGGAAGAAGCAAAAATAACGGGCATGACGCCGCCCGCATTGACTCGCAAAGGCAAGTGGGTAGACTGGCCTCCCATGACTTTGCGTCCAACCACGCGCTTGGCGTACTGCACTGGAATGCGCCGCTCGCTGCGCTCCACGTAAACAATGAAGGCCACCACCACAATCATCAGGCCTATGAGCAAAATCATGGCAGGCGCGGTAAAAGCACCCCAGGCATCGGTGCGGACCTTGTCGATTAGATCTGCCACTCCGCGTGGCAACCCAACCACGATGCCGGCAAAGATCAGCAACGACATGCCGTTGCCGACACCGCGTTCGGTGATCTGTTCCCCGAGCCACATGATGAAGGCGCTCCCCGTGGTCAAGGTCAACATGGTCATCAGGGTGAAACCGAGGCCGGGATTCACCACGAAATCGCCGGATTTCTCCAGGCTTAATGCAATACCCAGAGACTGAACCGCACTCAGCATCACGGTCAGGTACCGTGTCCACTGGGTGATCTTCTTGCGGCCCAGTTCGCCCTCCTTCTGCAGTTTGGCCAGCGGCTCATAGACTACGGTCAACAACTGCAGAATGATCGAGGCCGTGATGTACGGCATGATACCCAGGGCAAAAATAGTGAGGCGGCGGAGTTGGCCGCCGGAAAACAGATCCACAAAGCCCAGGAACGTGCCCCGGTTCTGCTCAAAGAATTGCTGCAGCTTGTCAGCATTTACTCCCGGAGTCGGAATGTGACCGCCCAGGCGATACACCGCGAGAAGCCCCAGCGTGAATAGAATGCGCCGGCGCAGATCAGGAATGCGAAATACGTTGGCCAGTTTCTCAAGCATTACTGCAAGACCTCGAACTTGCCGCCCGCCTTGGTGATCTTCTCCTGGGCTGACTTGGAAAACTTATGCGCGCTCACGGTCAGCGCGGTCGAGAGTTCCCCGTCACCCAAAATTTTGACCGGGTGCTTGGTGTGGATGACGCCCGCCTTGCGCAACACCTCGGGAGTAATCGTGGTTTCGCCCAGAGCCGCCAGCTTCTCCAGATTCACGATGTTGTATTCCTTGCGGAAGATGTTGGTGAATCCGCGTTTCGGCATGCGCCGGTGCAAGGGCATCTGGCCGCCTTCAAAACCGCGCATCATGCGCGACCCGCTGCGGGAGCGCTGGCCTTTGTGTCCGCGAGTGGACGTCTTGCCCATGCCGGAACCCATACCGCGGCCGACCCGCTTGCGGTTCTCCGACGCCTTCTTCGGTGCTCGAATGTTGGATAAATTCATAAAGAAAACCCGTCGTTGGCCGTTCCTCGTTGGTCGTTCGCTGGAACCGAATCGCGGACGACGAAGGACCAAGGACGAACGACGCATTTCTCTGACAGCTAGTTCACGATCTCCACCAGATGCGGGACCTTGGCCACCATACCGCGAATCGCGGCGGTGTCCGGACGCTCAATCACCTGGTTCAGGCGCGTGAAGCCCAGTCCCTTAATCACCAGCTTGTGTTTCACCGGGGCGCAAATCGCGGAACGCACCCACTTCAGGTGCAGCTTACCGCTGCCCGCATCCGATTTCTTAACCATCATTGCCAATCCTCTTTTAATCCCTTGCCGGTTGCGACATCACCGCTACTCTACAGTTCTTCCGCAGACTTGCCGCGCATGGCCGCCACATCTGCCCTGTTCTTCAGCTTCTTGAGCGCGTCAAACGTCGCCTTGATCACATTATGCGGGTTGGTGGTGCCAATCGACTTGGTGAGCACGTTCTGAATGCCGGCGGAAGTCATGACCGCGCGCACGGCCCCGCCAGCGATGACGCCGGTGCCTTCCGGCGCTGGCTTCAGCAGCACCATACCCGATCCAAACCTCCCCAGCACAGTATGCGGAATGGTGGTCTGGGTGAGATTGATGCGGACCAGATTTTTCTTTGCCGACTCAATTCCCTTGCGAATGGCCTGGGGAACTTCTTTCGCCTTCCCCGATCCGTATCCGACCACGGCGGCGCTGGGATCTCCCACCACCACCAGCGCGGCAAAGGACAGGTTCTTGCCTCCCTTGACCACTTTGGTGACCCGATTGATCGCCACGACCTGGTCTTTGAGCTGGTAGGAACCAGCGTCGAGTTTCTTAATCACTATCGGCATTCGGCTCTCTTCTCAATCTGTAATTTAGTAATCGGGTAATTGGTAAACTCAAACCCTCTCAAATTGCAAACTGCCCAATTACCAGTTCTCTAGAACTGCAATCCAGCCTCGCGAGCGGCATCTGCCAGAGCCTTCACTCGCCCGTGATAAATGTAGCCACCGCGATCGAAGACCACCTTGGTAATCCCTTTGGCCTTGGCCCGCTCTGCAATTGCCTTGCCTACGGTTTTCGCGGCCGCCACGTTGCCTCCGGTACGCCGTTCCCCCTTCTTGCCTTCGGCGGAATGTGCCGAGACCAGGGTGGTGCCGTGCAAATCGTCGATCACCTGCACGTAGATGTGGTTCAACGAACGGTAGACGTTCAAGCGCGGACGCTCGGAAGTCCCCAGGACCTTCTTGCGAATGCGCTCATGCACGTGCCGCCGATTTGTGTTCTTCGAGGTCTTGGTAAGCATCTTGTTAGTCCTTGGCCTGAGATCCTTGGCTTCGCCCAGGATCGCGGCAGCGGGCTCACGCCCGCTAAGCTCCGCTACTTCGCTCCCGTCTTGCCTACTTTCTTCTTCAGCCGCTCTCCGACGTAGCGCACTCCCTTATTCTTGTACGGGTCCGGTGGACGCAGCCCGCGCATCTCGGCCGCGACCTGGCCCACTCTTCTGCCGGTCAATGCCGCTGACCGTCAGCTTGGTCTGCTTGGGATCCACCGCCACTTCGATGCCGGCAGGCAAAGGGTACTCAATCGGATGCGAGTAGCCCAGGCTGAATACAACGGTGGCCTTTCCCTTCATCTCCGCGCGATAGCCGATGCCGACGATCTCCAGTTCTCGCGTCCAGCCCTTGGTTACGCCTTCGACGGCGTTGTTGACCAGGGCGCGGGCCAGGCCATGGACAGCGGCCTGCGAATCGTTGTCCCGGATCGCCAGCAAATGGCCGTCCTGCTGCTGCATCTTGATGCCCGCGGGCAATTGCGTGTCCAGCTTGCCCTTCGGACCCTGCACCGCCACCGTGTTGCCTTCGATCTTGACCGTAACTCCCTTGGGGAGCGGGATCGGCTTTTTTCCAATTCGTGACATAAGTTCGACTCTATCTTAACCTTTCGCTGTAGCGACGTTGCTTTGCAAGGCGACGTCTCTACCAAATCTCGCAGAGCAATTCGCCCCCCAGACCTTCCTTGCGCGCCTGTCGCCCGGTCATCACGCCGCGGGGCGTGGTAAGGATGTTGATGCCCAGTCCGCCCAGCACTCGCGGAATCTCGGCCCGCCGAACATATACCCGGCAGCCCGGGCGGGAGACGCGCTCCACATTGGAGATCGCCGCTTCATTGTTATTGCTGTACTTCAGGTATATGCGCAGGACCTTGTGCCCTTCCTCTTCCGTAGCCTTGAAATTAGAGATATAGCCCTCTTCTTTCAGGATGCGGGCAATCTCCTGCTTCAGCTTGGAAGCGGGAATATCCACCTTCTGGTGACGCGCGCGAATCGCGTTACGGATGCGCGCCAGCATGTCTGCGACCGGATCGGTCAACCTCATCGTTTTGCTTCTCCTCAACCGCCCGTTTGCTCCGCGTACAGCGGAGAACCTGCGGCAGTTTGTATCTCAGTCGTTCGCCGGCCAACCACCAAGTGCCAACAACGTTCCTCACCGGGGATACCGTGATCCCTTGCTGCATGAGCCTTTCGTCGTCGCCGACGACGAAGGACGAACACCCAACGCTCTCACCAGGACGACTTCGAGACCCCGGGAATCTCTCCGCGTAACGCCAACCCGCGGAAGCACAGACGGCAAATGCCGAACTTGCGCAGATAAGCCCGCGGACGTCCGCAAATCTTGCAGCGGTTGTGTTTGCGGGTGGAGAACTTCGGCCTCGGTTCTTTTTTGCCATGCGCCCGATCAAACTTCTTTTCGATCTTGGCGTCCTTGACTCGTTTTGCTGTTGTCATGAAACCTTTCGCTGGAGCCAGTGAACCCGATGATTCATTGACTCATTTTCAAATCTCGTCTCCTGATTGCTCAATCATTCAATGCGTCAATCTCTCGATTCCTACGCGCGGAACGGCATTCCCAAATGCTTCAACAGAGCTCGCGCCTGGTTGTCGCTGCCGGCCGTGGTCACGATTGTGACGTTCATGCCCTTCAACTTGTCCACCTTGGCGTAATCAATCTCCGGGAAAATCAGCTGGTCGTGCAGGCCGAGCGTGTAATTGCCGCGGCCATCGAATGACTTGGTGGAAACTCCGCGGAAGTCGCGCACACGGGGCAGCACGACGTTCACCAGCCGGTCAAAAAACTCGTACATCCGGTCACCGCGCAATGTGACCATGGCGCCAATGGACTGGCCCTCGCGCACCTTGAAGGCGGCGATCGATTTCTTGGCGCGCGTGACTACCGGCTTCTGGCCGGTAATCTGGCCGAGTTCATGCACCGCCGGATCGAGGATCTTGGCATTCTGCGTGGCTTCGCCCACGCCCATGTTGACCACGATCTTATGCAGATGCGGCACGGCCATCGGGTTTTTCAGGTCAAACTCTTTCATCAGAAGCGAAGCGACTTCCTTCTGAAAGCGTGCCTTCAGCCGCGGCGTCTCCTTCGCACTGTGGCGGGCGACCTCGGGAGCCCGCCGCTCTTCCTGCGCTGCGCCCTTCTTGTCTTTTTTGTCCTTTGCCATTTAGTTCAGATCCCTCACTTCGCCCGGGATGACCGCTGCGGGCTCAGACGCCCGCAAAGCGCGGTCACTTGTCCAGCGTCGTTCCGCACTTCTTGCACACCCGCACTTTGCGGTCGCCGCGCATTTCATGACCGACGCGGACGGGCCCGCACGTCGTGCAGACGAGTTGCACGTTGGACAGCGCGATGCGGCTTTCCTGCTCCGCAATTCCGCCTTTGATGTTGCGCTGCGGGTTGGGGCGCACGTGTTTCTTCACGATCATCACGTGTTCCACCAGGAGCTTGCCCTCGTCGGGGAACACGCGCAGCACACGGCCTTCCTTGCCCTTGTCACGACCCGTGATTACCTTTACCGTGTCGTTGCGCCGAATATCGACTCGCTTGTGTACGGTTGCTACAGTTGCCATTCTCTAAATCCTTCGACTCTCTCCCCGTAGGAGGCGCAGTTAGCTGCGTCTCTACAGGACCTCAGGTGCTAAGGAAACAATCTTCAAGAATTTCTTGTCCCGCAGTTCGCGGGCCACGGGACCGAAAACTCGCGTCCCCACCGGCTCCCCGGCGTCATTGATCAGGACCGCTGCATTCTGATCGAAGCGGATGTAAGTGCCGTCGCGGCGGCGGTGCTCCTTGCGGGTGCGCACGATTACCGCTTTGACTACCTTCCCCTTCTGTACCTGGCCATCCGGAGAAGCTTCTTTCACGCTGGCCGTGATTACATCTCCCAAGCCGGCGTTCAATCCGGTGTGGCCGCCGAGCGGCAGGATCATCTGCAGCTTGCGGGCGCCGGAGTTGTCGGCAACCTCAAGCATGGTTCTCATCATCACGGCCATAGATCAACCCCCCCGGTTTGCTCCGGTCTTACTTTATTTCCGCAATCGCGTGCTCGGGCGCCAGCGTGGTACGGCGGACAATCTGCTTCAGTCGCCAGCGTTTCAGCTTCGACAGCGGCCGCGTTTCCTCGAGCCGGACCACATCGCCGATGTGGGCCTCATTTTTCTCATCGTGGGCATAGAACTTCTTTGCTTTCGAGACCACCCGGCCGTAAAATCCGTGCGCGCGCTTGCGGACGACCTGAACCACGATGGTCTTGTGCATGCGGTTGGAGACCACCTCGCCAACGATTTCCTTGCGCCTGCCCGCTGCCGCCGGCTGTGAGTTTGTCTCAGGCATTACTTCTTCTCCGTTTTGCCGCTGGCGGCCAGCTCGCGCTCGCGGGCAATGGTTTTCACGCGCGCGATATCCCTGCGCAGGCCGCGAATCTTTTTCAAACTCTCGGTTTGCCCCATGTTCAGCTGAAACTTCAGCTTAAAGAGCTGATCGTTGAGATCGCGCTCCTGGTGGCTCAGTTCGTCCTCGGTCAAGTTGCGGACTTTCTCGGGTTTCATAAATTAGTTCTCAGTGTGCCGCCGATTCGCGCTTCACGAACCGCGTGCGCAGCGGCAGCTTGTGAGAAGCCAAGCGCATGGCCTCAAACGCATCCTGCGGCGTGACTCCTTCCATCTCAAACAGGATCTTGCCTGGACGAACCACCGCGACCCAGTGATCCGGAGCTCCCTTGCCCTTCCCCATTCGGGTTTCGGCCGGTTTCTTGGTCACCGGCTTGTCGGGAAACAGGCGCAGCCAGATCTTGCCGCCGCGCTTGACGAAGCGGGTCATAGCCACACGGCTAGCCTCGATTTGCCGGTCGGTAATCCAGCCCGGTTCGAGCACCTTCAACCCGTAATCCCCGAAAGCCAGCTCGCTTCCGCGCCAGGCTTTGCCGGTCATGCGCCCGCGCTGCTGCTTGCGGTACTTCACCTTTTTTGGCATCAACATAAGTCAGCTCTCTAGAACGCGCCCGCGGGCTGCTGGGCCTCGCGCTTCTTCGTGGGCAGAATCTCGCCTTTATAAACCCAGCACTTCACGCCGATCACGCCGTAGGTAGTCCGGGCCTCGGTGAAGCCATAGTCAATGTCGGCTCTCAGAGTGTGCAGCGGTAAACGGCCTTGCAAGTACCACTCCGAACGGGCGATTTCGTTTCCGTTCAGCCGGCCGCTGACCCGCACTTTAATCCCCTTGCAACCGAAGCGCAGCGCCGAATCCACCGCCTTGCGCATGGCGCGCCGGAAGCCCACCCGCTTTTCCAATTGCAGTGCAATCGACTCGGATACCAACTGCGCATCCAGTTCCGGTTTGTGCACTTCCTGAATGTCCACGTAGACATCGCGACCGCCCATGCGCTTCTGCACCTCGGCCTTGAGCTTGTCGATCTCCGCGCCTTTGCGTCCGATGATGATCCCGGGGCGCGCCGTCTTAATAATGACCCGCAGCTTGTTGCCGGGACGTTCGATTTCAATCGAGCTGACGCCCGCGGACTTGAGCTTGTCCTTCAACTCAGCCTTCAGCTTGACGTCTTCCAGCAGTTGCTTATCGTAATCCCGTTCGGCAAACCAGCGCGACTTCCAGGGCTTGGTATAGCCGAGTCTGAATCCGTAAGGGTGAACTTTTTGTCCCATCGTTACTCCTGTTTGAACCTAGCGCTACCAGACTAGCTTCGTGCTCCCGCCATCTTTTTCCTGTTCTTGCCTGCCGACGCTTTGCTCTTTGCCCCTGCCCTTGGCTTAGCTTTGACAGGAGCCTTCGTCGCGGCCGGTTCTGCGCCAACCACGTTGGCCAACTTTTCACCGCTCTTGCCTCGTTCCGCCAGCGCAATCTCAATATGGGCGATGCGTCGTACGTAGCGGAAGGCGCGTCCCATGGGCGCGGGACGGATACGCTTCATCCGCGGCCCATCGTTGGCTACCGCTCGCTTCACATAGAGGCTGTCCACATCAACGTCAATGCCCTTCTCCGAACTCAGATAATTCGCGTTGTCCAGTGCCGAGCGCAGCAGCTTCTCCACCGTCGCTGCCACCCTCTTCTTGGTGAAGGTCAGCGTATTCAGAGCGTCCTCCACACGGCGGCCCTTGATCAGATCCAGCACCAGCCTCGCTTTTTGCGGCGAGACTCGCATGAAACGGGCTTGAGCTCGAAATTCCATAGTGTTATCTCTTCAATCCTGCGCTTACGTTTTTGGCGCCGGAGCCGCCGGAGCTGCTCCCGCAGTTCCTGCCGCCGGAACCGGAGCTCCGGGGCCGCCCGGCACTCCAGCCGGTTTGGCCGCCACTTCTGTGGCCGCCCTCATCGAGTGCCCCTTGAACTGGCGAGTGAAGCTGAACTCGCCCAATTTGTGGCCCACCATGTTCTCCGTAACGTACACCGGGATAAACTTCTTGCCGTTGTGCACCGCAATCGTGTGCCCGACGAATTCCGGAATGATGGTTGAGCGCCGCGACCAGGTACGCAGCACCTTCTTCTCATTGCGCGCGTTCATGGCTTCCACCCGCCTCTGCAGGTAGCCATCCACGAACGGTCCTTTTTTGGTTGAACGTGCCATAAATTCAGCTCTTAGCTGCCAGCTCCTAGCTCAGACCTTGTCATTCCGAACCGCTTCAGCGGTGAGGAATCTGCTCTAGCCAAGGACGAACGAAGAATGACCTTACTTGCTTCTCCGATTCACGATGAACGCATCCGTCCGCTTGTTGTTCCGCGTCTTGTACCCGCGCGTCGGCTGGCCCCATGGTGTCACCGGATGCCGCCCCCCGGAGGTCTTGCCCTCCCCGCCGCCGTGCGGGTGATCCACTGGATTCATCGAAACGCCCCGGTTATGAGGCCGTTTCCCAAGCCACCGCGAACGTCCGGCTTTGCCAATCGTGATGTTCTCGTGATCCAGGTTGCCCACCTGGCCAATCGTCGCCATGCAACCCTGCGCAACTTTGCGAATCTCGCCAGAAGGCAGTTTGACCAGCGCGTACTCGCCTTCCTTGGCAACCAGCTGCGCCGCGCCTCCAGCCGAACGCACCATCTGCGCGCCTTTTCCCGGCTTTAGTTCGACATTATGAATCGTCGTGCCGGGCGGGATGTTGCGCAGCGGCAAGGCATTGCCCACCAGAATATCGGCTTCGGGACCGCTGACAACTTTTTGTCCAACCTTCAGGCCGTCGGGCTGCAAAATGTAACGCTTCTCGCCATCGGCGTAGCTCAACAGCGCAATCCGCGCCGAGCGGTTAGGATCATACTCGATCGTAGCCACCGTCGCCGGGATTCCGATCTTGTCGCGCTTGAAATCAATGATGCGCAGCTTGCGCTTGTGTCCGCCACCAATGAACCGCATAGTGGTGTCACCAGAATTGCGCCGGCCGCCGGTGCGCGGTTTGGGCTCGACCAGCGGTTTGTACGGCTGGGTCGTGGTGATGTCGTCATTGACCAGCGTAGTCCGATACCGCAGCGTCTGGGTTGTCGGTCGGTATGTTTTGATCGCCATAAATCAGCCCTTAATCTCTGCTTCTGGCTCCTGGCTACCAGCTACTAACTACTAGCTACAGGTTCTGCGCGTACTCCGGCATCTTTTCGCCGCTCTTCAGCCGCACGTAGGCTTTCTTCCAATCCGGACGGTAACCGGCAAACTTCCCCCGCCGCCGTTCTTTGCCGGGGTACATTGCGGTGCGAACGGAATGCACCTTGACCTTGAAAATACTCTGCACGGCTTCTTTGATTTCAGTCTTCGTCGCCTTCGGTCGCCACCTGGAACACCAGCGTGTTCTGATGCTCTTTGATCGCCAGCCCTTTTTCGGTGATGACCGGACGAAGCAGTGTTTGATACGCGGATTTCATCAGGCCACCTCCGCCGCTTTTTCATGCCGGGTGCGCCGCCGTGGAGCACGGGAGGCCTTCTTCGGCCCACCCTCACCTTCCGCTGCCTTCCGTTGCCGCTTGGAAACTGAATCCTTCAGAGAGATCTGCAGCTTCTCGATGGCGGGCTGCGAAAAGATCGTCCGGTCGTAACGCAGCAGATGGTACGGGTGAACCTCATTCCCGCTGATCAGTTCGACTCCCTCCAAGTTGCGCGAACTCAGCTCCAGGTTACGATTCCCATGCTTGGGAACCTCGACCAGCAAAGCGGTCCCGTCCACCTTGAGCGCATCCAGCGCCTGGCGAAACTGCTTGCTCTTGGGTTCCTTCACTTCGAAGGTGTTCACCACGATCAACTTGCCGTCCGCGAACTTTGCCGCCAGCGCCGAACGCAGCGCCCCCAGCAATTTCTTGCGGGGAAACATGTAATCGTAGGAGCGGGGCTGCGGACCATGCACCGTGCCGCCATGCCGCCACAGTGGCGAACGAATGGAACCGACGCGAGCTCGTCCGGTGCCCTTCTGTTTCCAAAGTTTCTTGCCGGCTCCGGAGACCAGTTTCTTGTTCTTGGTCGCATGCGTGCCGGCTCGTTGCGCAGCACGATAGTGCTTTACCGCCTCCCACAGCAGGTCCTCGTTGACTGCGCCGAATACCTCATCGGCCAGTTCGAGGGTGCCGACTTTGGCTCCGCTCAGATTGTGTATGTCGATCGTTGCCATATCTTTTCTCTCGCTACCAGGTACTGCCTAAGCCTTCTTGGCCGCTCGCTTCGCCGCCTTCAATGGGTCAACCGTCGCCGAACCGGCAAATCCGCGCCGCTCTCTCGGCGGTTTCTTGGCCTTGGTGATTACCAGATATCCGCCGTTTGGGACCAGGCACGCTGCCCTCCACCACCAGCAAGTTATCGTCTTTATCCATGCCCAGCACGCGCAGATTGCGCACAGTCACCCGGCGTCGCCCATGTGCCCGGACATCCGCATCCCCTTGAACACACGCGACGGAAACGCCGACGAACCGATCGATCCTGTGATCTGGAACATCGAGCCGTGCGACTTGGGACCGCCGGCGAAATGATGCCGCCTGACCACGCCGGCGAAACCGCGTCCTTTGCTGATGCCAACGATGTCCACAAATTTCTCGCCATCGAAGATGTCCACCAGAACGCGATCTCCCGCCTTCACCAGCCCGTCGCCATTGGCCTCTGATTTTTCTTCAACTTCGATCGGAACCTCGCGCATGAACTTGACTGGTGGCAGATTGTTTTTGCCCAGATGTCCACGCGCCGGCTTAGTCAGCCGCGACTCTTTCACAAATTCGACCAGGCCGATCTGGGCGGCGACGTAGCCGTCCTTGGTCTGCGTCTTATGCTGCGTGACCACGCAGGGCCCAGCCTGCAACACGGTCGCGGGATGAACGTCGCCCTTATCGTCAAAGAGCTGCGTCATGCCGACCTTCTTGCCGAGAATTCCAGTTACCTTTGCCATTTCCTTCTTCTCCGCTAACCCAGCTTGGCTCTCGGGCCAGAGGCTGGTTGTGTGGTGACGGGCGACTCGCCCGTCCGCCGCGGGCGAGCTCGCCCGCGTCCACACAAGCTATTTATGTTCCTTGCCGAACGCTTTGATCTCGACATCCACACCTGCGGGCAAATCGAGCTTCATCAGCGCGTCGACCGTTTGCTGCGTTGGCTCGAGAATATCCAGCAAGCGCTTATGTGTACGAATCTCGAACTGCTCGCGAGACTTCTTGTCCACGTGCGGAGAACGCAACACGCAGTACTTGTTTTTCATCGTGGGCAAAGGAATCGGCCCCGCGATCTGCGCGCCCGTGCGCTTCGCCGTTTCGACAATCTCACCCGTGGACTGATCCAGGATGCGATAGTCGTAAGCCTTCAACCGAATACGAATTCTTTCTTTTCCAATCACTGTTTGAACTCTCGCTAACCCCTCCCGGCTGTCCGGGAGGAAAGATCTGGCGGCAAGTTGCAGGCCGCTTGAGTAAATTTTGTCATCCTGAGGCGACACGCCTTCCGCGCCCGGTCTGGACGCGCCGCGAGAAGCGTCCGCAGTCGCTTCGCGCGTTTGGCGCGCAAATCTCTGCTACGTCACAATCTCGCTGATCGTGCCCGCGCCGACCGTGTGCCCGCCTTCGCGGATCGCGAACCGCAAGCCCTTCTCCATCGCCACTGGCGTGATCAGCTCGATCACCAAGCTCACGTTGTCGCCCGGCATCACCATCTCCGTGCCCGCCGGCAACTCCGCTACTCCTGTCACGTCCGTCGTTCGCAAGTAAAACTGCGGACGGTACCCTTTGAAAAATGGCGTGTGCCGCCCGCCTTCTTCTTTCGTCAGAATGTACACTTCCGCCTTGAACTTGGTGTGCGGAGTGATCGATCCCGGCTTCGCCAGCACCATCCCGCGCTCCACGTCGTCCTTGCCAATACCGCGCAGCAGCAACCCGGCGTTGTCCCCCGCCATGCCTTCGTCCAACTGCTTCTTGAACATTTCCACGCCGGTCACCACCGTCTTGCGGGTTTCGCGGAAGCCCACAATCTCCACTTCCTCGCCCACCTTCACCTTGCCGCGCTCGATTCGTCCCGTCACCACCGTGCCCCGTCCCGAGATCGAGAAAATATCTTCAATCGGCATCAGGAACGGCTTGTCCAATCTCACGCGGCGGCAGCGGCATGTTCTTGTCCACCGCCTTCATCAGCTCATCAACCTGCTCTTCCCACTTCGCTTCCCCGTTCAGCGCGCCCAGCGCCGACAACCGCACCACCGGCACATCGTCGCCCGGAAACTTGTAACTCTTCAGCAATTCGCGCACTTCGAGCTCCACCAGATCCAGCAACTCGGGATCGTCCACCGCATCGCATTTGTTCAGCGCGACCACGATGTAAGGCACGCCCACCTGACGCGCCAACAGCACGTGCTCGCGCGTCTGCGGCATGGGACCATCCGTCGCCGCGACAACTAAGATCGCACCATCCATCTGCGCCGCGCCCGTAATCATGTTCTTGATGTAATCGGCGTGGCCCGGGCAATCGACGTGCGCGTAGTGCCGCTTGTCGGTCTCATACTCGACGTGCGCCGTGGCGATGGTGATGCCGCGCGCCTTCTCTTCCGGCGCGTTATCAATGCTGTCAAAAGATCGGAACAGATCTTCGGGTTGTGCTTCTGCAAAACTTTGGTGATGGCCGCCGTCAGCGTGGTCTTGCCATGATCAATGTGACCAATCGTCCCTACGTTGCAGTGCGGCTTATTGCGATCAAATTTCTCTTTCGCCATTCCCGTTCCTCAGAGGGCTAAGGCCCCGAACTAGTTCACCCTAATCGGCGCGGCTGAAGCCGTGCCCTTCCCTATCTTCCTACCGTCTTCCCCTGCACCCGGGCGATAATCTCTTCCGCCACCGAGCGCGGGGCTTCTTCATAACGCGCGAAATGCATCGAGTACGTGGCGCGGCCCTGCGTGCTCGAACGCATGTGCGTGGCGTAACCAAACATCTCCGCCAGCGGCACGATCGACTTGATCACCTGCGAACCCGCTCGGTGCTCCATGCCCTCGATGCGTCCACGGCGTGAGCTCAAATCGCCCATGATCGCGCCCGCGAAATCCTCTGGTACAACCACTTCCACCGACATCACCGGCTCGAGCAGCACCGGCGAAGCCCTGCGCGCAGCCTCTTTGAACGCCATCGAACCCGCAATCTTGAACGCCATTTCGCTCGAGTCCACGTCGTGATAGCTGCCGTCGTAAAGCGTGGCCTTTACGTCCACCATCTCGTAGCCGGCGAGGATGCCGCCTTCCATGGCTTCTCTTATGCCCTGGTCAATCGGCTTGATGTATTCCTTCGGGACCGATCCGCCCACGATGTCGTTCACGAACTCGTAGCCCTTGCCCGGTTCCTGCGGCTCCAGCCGAATCTTTGCGTGACCGTACTGGCCGCGGCCGCCAGTCTGGCGAATGTACTTGCCTTCCGCCTCCGCTGCTTTGCGAATCGTCTCGCGATACGCGACCTGCGGCTTGCCGACATTGGCTTCAACCGAGAACTCGCGCATCATGCGGTCAATAATGATTTCAAGATGCAATTCACCCATGCCGCTGATGATGGTCTGGCCGCTATCGGGATCGGTGTGAACTTTGAAGGTAGGATCTTCCTGCGCCAGCTTCGACAACGCCAGGCCCATTTTTTCCTGATCGCCCTTGGTCTTGGGCTCCACCGCAACGTCGATCACAGGCGTCGGGAACTCGATCGACTCCAGGAAAATCGGGTGCTTCTCGTCGCAGATCGTGTCGCCGGTGGTGACATTTCTCAAGCCCACGCAAGCGCAGATATCACCGCCATAAATCTCGTGGATCTCTTCGCGTTTGTTGGCATGCATCTTGAGCAAACGCCCGATGCGCTCACTGCGCTGCTTGCCGGTGTTGTAGACCGAGTCGCCCGTTTTGAGCTGGCCGGAGTAAATGCGGACGAACACCAACTGGCCGACGAATGGATCGGTCATAATCTTGAACGCCAGAGCCGAGAATGGCTCTTTGTCGTCAGCTTTCCGTTCAACCGTCTTGCCGGTGTTCGGATCTGTTCCTTTCACCGGAGGAATGTCCAGCGGCGAGGGCAGGAAGTCCACAACGGCATCGAGCAGCGGCTGCACACCTTTGTTCTTGAAAGCCGTGCCGCAGATCACCGGGAATACTTTCAAGGCGATGGTTGACTTGCGCAGCGAAGCTCTGAGCTCCGCGGGCGACATGGCCTCGCCTTCCATATACTTGTGCAGAAGGTCGTCATCGTTTTCTACGATGGTTTCGACCATCTGATTGTGGAAAGCATTCGCTTTCTTTTTCAGCTCTTCGGGAATCTCTTCGGTGACGTATTCGGCACCCAGACTCTCATCATTCCAGATGATCGCTCTCATCTCGAACAGATCAATGACGCCTTTGAACTTGTCTTCTTGTCCGATGGGAAGCTGAATGGCGACGGGGCGGGCGTTAAGGCGTTTGCGGATGGTGTCGATAGCGTGCTCGAAATCGGCGCCCATCTTGTCCATTTTGTTGATGAAACAAATGCGCGGGACTTCGTACTTATCGGCCTGGCGCCATACGGTTTCCGACTGCGGTTCGACGCCGTGAACGGCGTCAAACACGGCGCAAGCGCCATCGAGCACGCGCAGCGAGCGCTCGACCTCGGCCGGTGAAGTCTACATGACCGGGGGTATCAATAATGTTGATGCGGATATCGCGCCAAACGCAGGTTGTCGCCGCAGAGGTAATAGTGATGCCGCGCTCCTGCTCCTGCTCCATCCAGTCCATCGTGGCCGTGCCCTCATGGACCTCTCCGATGCGGTGCGTTTTCCCTGTGTAAAAAAGGATGCGCTCGGTCGTAGTGGTCTTACCGGCATCGATGTGAGCCATGATACCGATGTTCCTGCACCGTTCTAATGGGACTGTTCTAGGCACGACTGTTTAACTCTTTCTGGGGCTCCGAAAACCAGCTTTCAGCACTCAGCCGTCAGCTGATACTTGTCATCCTGAGGCGACATGCTTTTCGTCGCCGATGGACCTGAGCGGCCTGGGTCGAGCGTCCTGCTGCGTGGCCGACGGAACAAGCGCGAACGACGCGCTCAGGCCGCATCCCTGTTACCACCGATAATGCGCGAACGCCTTATTGGCCTCGGCCATACGGTGAACATCTTCCTTCTTCTTAATGGCCGCGCCTTTGCCGTTGGCTGCGTCCAGCAGTTCATTCGTCAACTTGTCAATCATGCCCTTCTCGCCGCGACCGCGCGAATAGGCAATCAGCCAGCGGATGGCCAGCGAGGTACGCCGGTCGGCATTTACTTCCACCGGTACCTGATAGTTGGCGCCACCCACGCGGCGGGTCTTAACCTCCAGCAGCGGCTTGGCATTCTCCACGGCCTTCGTGAACAGTTTGAGAGCCTGGTCGCCGCCCTTTTCCTGCAGCCGCGTCAAAGCCTCATAAAGAATGCCTTCCGCCGTGCTTTTCTTGCCCTGCCACATCATGGAGTTGACGAACTTCGTCACCAGATCGGAGCCGTAAATTGGGTCGGGCTCTACTCCCCGTTTGGCGATATGTCCTTTTCTCGGCATTCAGCTTTTAGCTCCTGAGCACTTAACCTTGCTGGCTTGGCCAGCGATCAGTGGCGACCGCCATTATGCTTTCGGTCGCTTGGCCCCGTATTTCGAGCGACTCTGCTTGCGGCCTGCCACGCCTACCGCATCCAACGTGCCGCGAATCACGTGATAACGCACTCCGGGCAGGTCTTTCACGCTGCCGCCACGGATCAACACAATCGAGTGCTCCTGCAGATTGTGCCCCACGCCGGGGATGTAAGTCGTAACCTCGATTCCGTTGGTCAGGCGTACGCGCGCCACCTTCCGCAGAGCGGAGTTCGGCTTCTTCGGCGTCTGTGTATACACGCGGGTGCACACACCGCGCTTCTGCGGACATCCCTGCAACGCCGGGCTCGCCGTTTTGTACCGCGGCCGCTTTCGGCCATCACGCACCAATTGATTAAACGTAGGCACTCGTTTGCCGCTCCTTCAGCCACTCCTTCGCGTTCGCACGCCAACCCGCGTGCAGACACGAAAGCAGGCTGCCTACTTTTCCCTGATTCAGGGTCTGGCTGGCGAGTCGCCAACCATGCTTCCCGTCACCCAATATCTTGGGCGGGAGATTTTCCCGTTCGGACTAACGCAGACGACGGTGGCGCCAAGCCGGTGTCTAAGAACCAGGAAACCGGAGGCACTCCGTTTCGCCAGCCTTGCCCTGCATAGCCTTCCAAACGGGGCGGAAGGTGCGCGCAGGGCCTTTCAGCGAGGAATCTCCAGAAACTCTCCGAAGATGTATATCTTTAGGCTCAACTGTTTTTCCGGGCGGACCGCCACACTTACGGCGCAGGACTCCACCAGGTACAGACAAGCCAGGATGGACTCGCGGAACCGTATAAATATAGCAAGTCAGATCGCAGATCGTCAAATCGTTGCCGCTCAATTCGAAAGCATAGTGACATCTATTGCTTAGTTGTACACTCCGTTGACAGAATGCACCGATGTGAATATGGTTATTCGTATATCCGCTACGCTCGTAGGCGAGCACGTTTCCAGAACCCTCAGGGCAACCTGGGGGTTCTTAGTTATGTCGACGAAAATCATAATTCTCATCGATGGCGGTTACTTGCGTGTAAAGGCCAGTATCGCCGGTAAGATATACAATCCCGCCTTCATTGAAAGATTCGCCCAGCAATGCAAAACGCAAGACGAGGAAATATTTCGCGTTTTGTATTACGACTGCGCTCCCTACGCCGGCACGGTACGCTTACCTGTTTCTGGCAACAGTTATACGTTTGCTGGTTCTGACGCGTGGCTTTCTGAATTGGCCCGTAAGGACTTGTTCGCCGTTCGGCGTGGTGTACTCAAGTTTCGAGGCTACAAACCCAAACGAACTCCCGTCAACCCGGCCGGGCCTACCGATGAGGATTTTGACCCTGATTTTGAGCAAAAGGGCGTTGATATGCGCATCGGACTGGATATTGCCTCCTATTCAGCTAACAGATGCGTAGACCGGATTGTTCTCGTTACCAACGACACCGATTGTGTTCCCGCGATGAAGTTTGGGAGAAAAGCCGGCCTGCAGACGGTAATTATTGAATTGCCAAATGGAAGGCCTGCCCCAGAGTTGATAATGCATGCTGATTACAGACGAGTCGTTACGTGGCCAGGCGGCCTTCCGCTCGCATGAAAAACCTCGGCATCCTGCTCTCCGGACGCGGCTCGAACTTCGAGGCCATCGCCCGCAACGTCGCCGCCGGACGCATTCCCGGCGTGCGCATCGCCGTGGTGATTTCCAATCAGCCTGATGCCGGCGGCATCGAGACCGCCCGCCGTCTCGGGCTCACGGCGCTGGTCATTCCTTCAAAAAACAAATCCCGCGAGGAGCACGACCGCGAAGTGGTGGCCGCGCTGCGCCAGCACAAAGTCGATCTTGTCTGCCTCGCCGGATACATGCGTCTGCTCTCGCCTTGGTTCGTGCAGCAGTTTCCACGCCGCATTCTCAATATTCACCCTTCGCTCCTGCCCGCTTTCCCCGGCCTCGAAGCCCAGGAGCAAGCCTTCACCTACGGAGTGAAAGTCTCCGGCTGCACTGTGCATCTGGTGGACGAAGAACTCGACCACGGCCCAATCGTGGTGCAGAAGGCCATTCCAGTCCTCGACACCGACGACGAACACACGCTCGCCGCCCGCATTCTGGAGCAGGAACACATTGCCTACTCCGAAGCGATCAACATTGTGCTGGCGGAAAAGTTTGAGATCGTTGGCAGGCGGCTGAAAACCCTGTAGATTGGCTTTCAGCGAGCGTTGACTAAATTCTGATATCACAACAGTTAAGAGCTTCGGGTTGCTGCGCTTTGCCGCCGTCGCATTGGCTTATACTTCCTGACCATGGTGGCGTCAGCAAGGTGCAGAACGGCAGTTGCGCTGATCTCTTCAGTGATGCTGCTGGCGACAGCAGTCCAGGGAGAAAATCCATCCAATGCAGTGCCCGACCTGCAGGTCAATCGCCACAGCTGCAGCGAACCGGGCGAGGGAGATTACTCAGTTCTGGCAGCAAGCGCCCGGGGCAAGGCCGTAGCCTATTTTACGGACATGGGATTCGTGGTGGAGAAGCAGGCCGTCGCCCGTCACGTGGAAGTCTTCTGTACACGGGAATCGGCCAGGAAAGTGCTGGCCGCTGAATTTCAAACGCCGGAAACAGACATCCCGGTTACATTCAGCGGCACCGTACAAAACGCAACCCTGTTCATCGTCTCCAAAGAGATCTACAAGCAGAACTTCTCACAACTGTACGGCGCCGAAAGCTGGAAAGATGAGGAATACAAGAAACTGATGACCCATGAAATGATTCACAGCGCCCATGCCATCGTGGCAACGCGTTTGTTCGGGACGGAGGATGGAATGGGTCCGCAATGGCTGTTCGAGGGAATGGCGCTAGACGCAAGTGGGCAACTGCCGACCAGCGAGGCCGAATTGAACAAAATCACCGGCGACGATTTCAATGAATTTCTTCAAAAAGCGGGAAATGGAGGCCTGAAGGCGCCAGTCTACGTACAGTACGCCAAGTTCTACCGGTACGTGCGGCGGTTTGTTTCCAGCAAGTGGATCGTAGAGAATGCGGGACGGCCCGATGTGACCGATCGCATACGTCACGCCATCCGAGCATCGATGACCCACTAATACCGGGATGAAAGGCAACAGGCGCGACACGGTGCTGATGGCATATACACAGGTATATGCCATTCTACCGATATTGGGTTGATCTTCGCAGGTTGCCGTAAATCACCCCCGCGCCGACTTCACATCCGTCCGCGAGAAGTCTTGCCCTTTGAACAACAGCGGCTCTCCTTTGGATTTCGCCAGCGCGTAGGAGAAGCAATCTCCAAAATTCAATTTCGCGGGGTGGCCGCTGGTTTTCCCGAAGTCGCGATAGGCTTGGCGCGCTAGGTAAGCTTGGGCTTCGGTGACCGGCTCAATCGCGATTTGCGCCTCTTCGATCAATTCATCAAAACGGCGGCTGGCAATCGGATCTTTGCTGCCATCAATCACCGCCCCGGCTTCCACATAACTCACGGCCGAAATCCGAGGCTGCGCCGCCCGCTCAATGATTCTGGCGAACTCGGGCGCTTCCGCCTCCAAGCGGAGAATGGCGATCAGGGCGGAAGTGTCCAGAATCATTTCGGCAGCCCTTTCTCGTCGTAGAGAAGGTCGCCATGATCGGCCGAGCGAAACGGTTCCTTCAGACGCGCGGCGCAGTCCCGGCCGATTTCGAGCAGCCGGTCGGAGAGCTTGGCAGCCTGCTTGTCTTTGTTCTGCACCCTCTTAAGCCGCTCGCGGATCGCTTCGGTGACGGCTTCGGTTAAGCTCTCGCCGGTGAGCCGGGCAAGCTGTTGTGCGAGCTTGTGGGCGTCTTTGTTTTTGATGTTCAGGCTCATATATGTGGTAGATATTCTACCTTATGTGTCTACCATTCTACCATAGTCGCCAGCATCCTGGAGCGGGAGCACATTGCTTATTCTGAAGCGATCAACATTGTTCTGGAAGAGAGGTTTGAGATCGTTGGCAGGCGACTGAAAGTCATTTCGTAAGACGGCTGTCCAGCGGTTGTTGGTGGGATGGCGATTTTCGCCCGCCATTCATTGCGGCGCGTCGCCACTCGTATTTTGAGCAATCTGCGACGTGCGAACTAGGCCGAAGTCGCGATAAGAAGCCATTCTCTGCAAATCGTCATAAAGAGATTCATTGGCAGGAATCAAGCTACTTTCGCTCGGAGAATAGACACCTGTGCAGTTCCCATCGAGCAACTGCACCACGAGCTTAGCGAGGACGCATTGCGCCAGTTCCACGTCCGTGTCGGGGTTGACGTAGTTGACCCAGCCGCAAGCGGTGTGCTCGCCCCATGCCTGCTGTTGGCTAACCTTCGGAAGCCAGCTCAGATTTTCTTTGGGATTGTCTACATAGGGCTTCGGCAGATCACAAAAGCTGAAAAGATATGGTCCGGCTCTCAGGAAGATCGTGCCGCCGGATCGGGTTACAGCACGGCTAGAGCCTTCAATGCTCGAGAATGAAAGGGCCCAAGCCCTTTCGGCTGCGAGTCGAACTTCTTCTTCGGAAAAAACATGCGGCTTACGCAGGAGCAAGACCATCGAAATCGGCTCGCGCTTGCCGACTCGCCGCCAACGCATGGGAACAAAGTACCTAACGGTACGCTTGAGGTTCCATCTCGTTGAGTCGATTATGGATTTGAACCACGGCATGTTCACCGATCATGATAGCTATTCTAATCAGATGGGATGAGAAGGCCGGTCTCCGGCGGGATGCGATACGCTCCCAAGTTATCGACGCGCTCGAAGCGCAAAAGATAAAGGAGACCGGCAATGAAGAAGATTAGCACTGCAGAGGCGAAGCAGATCAGAAATTGTGCAGAGCAGAAGCTGACCATCGGTTTGGACCTGGGAGATCGTTCGAGCTGGTATTGCGTGCTGGATGAGACTGGGAGCGTGCGGTTGGAGCAACGAGTAAGCACGACTCCGAAAGCGATGAAGGAAGCGTTCGGGGGCATGCCGCGCAGCCGGATCGCGCTGGAGACGGGCATGCATTCGCCGTGGGTAAGTCGACTGCTAAGCGAGTTGGGGCACGAAGTGATCGTGGCGCATGCCCGCAACGTGCGCTTGATCGGGGAGAGTCGCAAGAAGGACGATCGGCTGGATGCCAGGACGCTGGCTCGGTTGGCGCGCATCGATCCGCAGCTGTTGTGTCCGGTGAAGCATCGCAGCGCGAGAGCGCAGGCGGACTTGACGGTGATCCGGGCGCGAGCCGGACTGGTACGCGCACGGACGGCGCTGGTGAACACGGCGCGCGGTCTGGCCAAGAGTTACGGGGAGCGGTTGCGCGGGTGCAACGCGCGCAATATGAACCCGGAGAAAGCCGAAGGCTTGAGCCCAGAGCTGCAGATCGCGCTGCAGCCGTTGCTGGCCGCCATCGAATCGTTGAGTGAGCGCATCCGCGAGTACAACCAGCAGATCGAGCAGTTGGCGGAGAGTCGCTATCCGCCAGTGGCGTTGCTGAAGCAGGTGAAGGGAGTCGGTACGCTGATCGCGCTGACCTTCCTGCTGACGCTGGAAGATGCGCATCGCTTCCGCAAGAGTCGCGACGTGGGCTGCTACCTTGGGCTGCAGCCCGGACGCAGAAACTCCGGGCAGAGCGAACCGCAGATGCACATCAGCAAGGAAGGCGATCCCTATCTGCGAACGCTGCTGGTGCAGGGTGCGCACCACATACTGGGGCCGTTCGGGGCGGACAGCGATCTGCGACGCTGGGGTCTGAAGCTGGCCGAGCGGGGCGGGAAGAACGGGAAGAAACGAGCGGTGATTGCGACCGCACGAAAGCTAGCAGTGTTGCTGCATCACCTGTGGGTCAGTGGAGAAGTGTACGAACCATTGCACAATAGCAATCAGCTGGTACCAGTATCAGCAGCGGCGTAGTGTAGACAGAGTGGCAGCGTAGTGCAGACAGAGGGAAGGTGTGCGAAAGGGAAACTTCAAATCCCCGCGCCGAGTTTCGGTGACTGCGTTAATCGCCTGGCCCACTTCCATGTTGGAGATGGAAGAGAGGTCGCCAATCAGGTGGCAGCACCGGCTGAAACGAGAACACCCAACTGGCACCGAGCGCAGAATCGCTCACGGAGAGTGCGGATGGAAGGGTGGCGGCAGTAGCGGCGGACGGGTCTTGGAGTCAACCCCGACTGGGTCCCAGAGTGAGGGCTTTCTTTCTTCCCGGCGGAATGGTCGCCGAGCGGTCCTCGCCGTCAAGGGTTCGCTGGCGCCGCAAAGAACGCGCCCTTGACCGCTCCGGGCCGCCCAGCACACCGCTCCGCCATGAAGAAAGAAAGGAGAAAAACAAGCAAGATCCCACTTGACACCGACCGGCCTTCTCATGGAAGGCTTTTACACCACCTATCTGGCAAGCTTTCCATTCAGAACCGCATAGAGACCCAAGCGCGAACCTGAGGCAGAAGCTCTTTGCGGATGCCGACATTCGCTTGGGCTCACGCCCTTCCCCAGAACTGGATGATTTTCCGGCGGTCGCGTTTCGATGGTCTTCCTGCAGGCAGTTGTTCGAACTGCTTCATCGCCTTGCGCTCCGCTGCCACCTTCTGGCGCAACTCGCGGCTGGCCTCCGTCTCGCGATAGAGCGTTTGCGCCACCGAAGCCGGGCCACGCACCTCGCTGAGCGCCAGAACTTCCACCTGAAAGTCGCCGCCGTCGTTGGTCACTTGCAGCATATCTCCAATGTGGACTTCGCGCGCAGGCTTGGCGGGCTGCCCGTTGGATTGAATCCTGCCCAGTTCACAGGCCCGTGCCGCCAGGGATCGCGTCTTGAAAAATCTCGCCGCCCAGAGCCATTTGTCCATCCTTACGCCAGCCATGAATCTATTTTGCTACAAGTCCCGTGTAGAGCGGACACTCCTGTCCGCTGCCGTTGACCGTGCTGTCCTCGGCTGTTCCGGCACGGCCTGCCGCTATAATCAATCTGCATGCCAGATTTCAAACCGGTTGACGAACAACTTGCCTACATCAAGAAGGGCGCGTCGGAGATCATTCGCGAATCCGATCTGCGCGCGAAACTCGAAAAATCCCGCGCCGCGGGCAAGCCGCTGCGCGTAAAGCTCGGCATGGACCCGACCGCGCCCGACCTACACCTCGGCCACACCGTGATTCTGCGCAAGCTCAAGCATTTTCAGGATCTCGGCCACACCGCGATTTTCCTGATCGGCGACTTCACCGGCATGATCGGCGACCCCACTGGCCGCTCGGTTACGCGTCCGCCGCTCAGCCCTGAAGACATCATGCGCAACGCCAAGACTTATATGGCGCAGGTTTACAAAATTCTCAGCCCGGTCACAACTGAAACCCGCTTCAACAGTGAGTGGTTCGACAAGCTGAAGTCTGCAGATTTCATCCGCCTGGCGGCCAAGTACACGGTCTCGCAGATGCTCGAGCGTGAGGACTTTCACAGCCGCTTTCTCGAGGAAAAGCCGATCGCGATGCACGAACTGCTCTACCCGCTGGCTCAGGGATACGACTCGGTAGCGCTCGAAGCCGATATTGAACTGGGCGGCACGGATCAGAAGTTTAATCTCCTGGTCGGACGCGAACTGCAACGCGGCTACGGCCAGGAACCGCAGGTGGTGCTGACCACGCCGATTCTCGAAGGCCTTGACGGGGTGCAGAAGATGTCGAAGTCTCTGGGCAACGCCATCGGCATTCTGGAGCCGCCGCTGGAAATGTACGGCAAGATCATGTCGATCTCCGACGAAATGATGTGGCGCTACTACGAGCTGCTGACCGATGTGCTAACGATCCAAATCGAAGCTCTCAAAGAGGGCATTAAGACTGGCGAACGCCATCCGATGGAAATCAAGAAGTCACTCGCTAGGCTGATAGTGACCGATTTTCATTCCAAAGAAGAGGCCGAGACCGCGGCCAAGGATTGGGCGGCACAGTTTCAGGAGGGCCGTGTCCCTGATCACGTCCTAGAGGTGGTGATCGAGGTTACTGAAAACGGCCTGCGTCTTGACAAGCTACTTTTCCGCGTCGACTTGGCTGAGTCGGTTAGCGATGCCGCAAGGAAACTCAAGCAAAGGGCCGTAAGGGTGAATGGCGAGATCCAAACTGACCCGGTCGCACGCATCGACCTTAGCCATCCTATCACTTTGCAAGTGGGCAGAAAGATTAGGAAGGTTTCTGCAAGTGGGATCATGGGTGTTAGGCCAAAACAATGAATCAGGCGGGGACGCCGCCTAAGCCTGCGCTGAGCGCAGTCGAAGGACCTGCGGTCCGCCGGCACCCAAGCAGACGTCGCAGGGCATTCTCACCACGCCCCGTACGTCGCGATCAAAACTCCCCGTGGCACCCGCGCAGTGATTACGCGATAGAGATCTTTCGACTACGCATCGGCTTTCGCAAGCGAAAGCCTTCGCTCCGCTCAAGATGACAGGGTCCTGAAATAACGCGAACGACGTGGGCACAGCCGCCAACGCCTGCTCTGAGCGCAGTCGAAGGTGCTGTCCTGGCGAGCGCAACTCGCCAGCCCCAAGTTCTAACCCCTGTCATTCTGAGCGCGGCAGCGCGATTCGCTTGCGAATCGTGCGCGGAGTCGAAGGACCTGCTGTTCGCCGGCACCCAAGCAAACGTCGCAGGGCATTCTCGCCGCAAATACTCAAAATTGCTGAACGAAGCGCGTTCCGTGCTCAGAATTCCCAGTCGCACCTCCGCAGCAGGCACACGGTAGGGATCTTTCGACTACGCATCGGCTTTCGCAAGCGAAAGCCGTCACTCCGCTCAAGATGACAGGGAAGGCGAAGCACAATTCCAAATTTAGAAAGGCCATTCTTGCGCTGGCCGCATTCCCCTGCCAGAATCGTGCTGCCCATGCGCGCCGCCGCCATCTTCGGGCTGGGGTCTTCTACAAAAGAGCTGAAACCGTTCCAAGGGAATTCAGATGTGACTTGGCATGTCGGCATGCTGGCGGGCTCGGACCAAGCCGACGCAGTTCTCATCTTCGGCGGAGATGGGACACTTCATCGTCATCTGGCGCAACTGGTCAAGCTGCAACTGCCGGTGCTGGTCGTTCCCTGCGGCAGTGGAAATGATTTCGCGCGCTCGCTGAATCTGCGTGGTGTGCGAGATTCAGTGAAGGCGTGGCGCAGGGGAGCACTGCGTGTGTTGGTACTGTAGCTCGAAACTCCAGCCTGCGAAGTGACCAATGTGTGAAGGCGGGTCTTCGACCCGCCATGACCGGTTCAGAGACCCGGTCCGATACCTACAATCGGCCGGCGATAATGCTCGCCATCTTCTCCGCTGCTTCGACACTGACCCCGCCGACGCGCAGGTCAATGTTGACCATCACGTCGCCTTTGCGCATCATCAGACCCGAGCCACCGGGCGCAAGATAGGCTTCGTCGCCAATGCCTTGCAGGGGCTGGAAGGTTTGCATGCCGCCGGCGATCATCTTCATGGCGCCACGGGCCAGCCCTAGCGCCATGCCTGCGCCCTCCCAGGTGTACTCGATGGCCAGAATGCGGTTGCCGCCGGAGCCGTAGTGGTATTGGCAAGTATTGCCCGCTGGTTCCGCACTTTCCACGCGCTGGCCCAGAATGCGGCCTGCTTCGGCGGCAGAGAGCATGGCACAGGGCTCTCGGCTGCCAGTATAGGCGGGCGCGCCCGCACTCATCTGCTGGGTGAATTCATGCGCTCTTTTCTTGACCCGGTACGCGACGTAAAAGCAGCTTCCCGCAGCCAGCAGCATCAGGAAGACAAACACTGCCAGCACAATCAGAATGATCTTCACTGCGGTGCTTCCGCCTTGGGACGCCGCAGGAGCCGTCGGCGCTGCACCGACGGGCACGGCGTTGGGCGTGGCAGACACCGACACCGGCGCCGGACTGGGGGCTGCGCCAGCCGGGACGCCGCCGGCCACCGCAGTACCGCACTTGGCACAGAACTTCACGCCCGGGCCTACAGGATTTCCACATTGCACGCAGAATCCAGCCACATTTCACCTCCCGAAACAGGCCGAATATTATCAGGTTTTTGCTGCGGGTCAAGGTCCGTGAGCCTGCCCAACGCCCGCGTGCGGACGTTCTCTCCCCTCCGGTGCTAAACTACCTCACGGTATGGCTGAAACTGGTCGCTCGCGCACCTTGCTTTGGATCTTGATTGGCGGAGGAGCTTTCTTCCTCTTCGTGCTGGCGGTATTTACCCTGGTGTATTTGACCCTGCACGCAGGTGGTGAGTCAGCCTCGCTGACCAGTTTCGGCGACAAGATTGGCGTGGTGGATCTGGAAGGTGTCATCCTTGATCCTGGCGTGGTGGTGCCGCAACTCAAGAAATTCGGCGATGACGATTCCATCAAGGCCATCATCCTGCACGTAAATTCGCCAGGCGGGGGCGCAGCAGCCTCGGAGGAAATTTATCGCCAGGTGAAGCGCATCCGCGACGAGAAGAAGAAGCGCATTGTTTCTTCCATCAGCACCGTCGGCGCCAGCGGGGCCTATTACGTGTCCTGCGGAACCAACAAGATTTACGCGGATAACGGCAGCATCGTGGGCTCGATCGGCGTGATTGCCCAATGGGTAAATTACGGCGACCTTTTGCGTTGGGCCAAGCTGAAACCGGAAACTTTGACCGTGGGTGAGTTCAAGGACACGGGCGATCCCACACGCGACATGACGCCGGCGGAGCGAGCCTACATGCAGTCGCTGATCGACAACATGTACGGTCAGTTTGTGCGCGCGGTGGCCGACGGGAGGCACACCAAGGTTGACGATATCAAAGCGATTGCCAACGGCAGGGTGTGGACTGGAGAGCAGGCGCTGTCGTTGAAACTGATCGACCAGATCGGCGATTTCCAGGCTGCGGTGGAGGATACCGCGAAGGCTGTCGGCATCAAAGGCGAGCCCACGCTGGTGCATCCGGAAAAGGAGCGCAAGACGCTGGCGGATCTGCTGTTTGGCGATGTTTCGCAGTGGCTACCCACGCGGGAAACCCTGCTGGAAAAGCAGATTGGGTTCTATTATTTGTGGAAGTGATATCTTGTGCGCGGGCTCTTGCTTCAAAAAATGCCCTTGCGCACAACCCTTGAAATTTGAGAAGGTTATGCAGGCCCTGATGTGGCTCGGGAGCCCCGACCCAACGACAGCCACCGGCAAGTAAGATCACTTCGACGGAGCGAAGAGGCGTATGACCAAAGCGGATCTGATCGACGAAGTCTCCCGGCTGGCGGAGTTGACACGCAAAGATAGTGAGGTCATCGTCGAGACCATTTTCGACAGCATTGTGCGCTCGCTGCGCGTGGGCGACAAGATCGAGATTCGCGGCTTTGGCAGCTTCCGTACCCGCCAGCGCAAACCGCGAGTGGGGCGCAATCCCAAGACCGGCGACCGCGTGGAAGTCCCCGCCAAGAAAATTCCCTTCTTCAAGCCCAGTAAAGAGTTGAAAGATCTGGTGAATACTGGGGTGAGCGAGCCTGCAGCCGCATCGGCCGCCCCACCACCGCCGGTGCAGTAGGAACTGTGTGGCGCGGGCGCCCTCGCCCGCGACGAACCGCCATCGCTCCGACGATGTTCCTCTGTGTCCACTGTGGTTAAATCAAATACATGTTCGCCCGCAAGATCTGCGTGGAGTACGAAGAGAATGGCGACGTCATCCCTGCCCGCTGAAATGGCTGGATAGCTTTTCCATGCGCAACTTCACCAACGCCAGCGTGTTTGACGACACCCTGCCCGTAGCCGATGGCCTGATGGAAATCGGCGCCAACGTTCCCATCGATCAGTTGAAAGACGGCATGGAAGACTGGTTCCGGCGCAAGAGCTATCTGCCGAAAGCTGCCCAGTTGGCAATCACCGAACCTGACGGAACAGTGCTCTGACGCCTTCATTGACGACGGCAAGACACACTGCAAGAATTTGTCACGTAAGTTTTTACCAAACCGTTACAACCGAAGGGTAACCATCCCGGAGTACCGGCATCTCACATAGTATGAGCATGCAGTGGGGACTTTCACGACCCGTAAGCGTTTCGGGAAGCAGGCGAACGAACCGCTGCCCCCAGGTCCTCCTGTCCCAGCACGCTCCGACCGTGGAACGAGTCTGCCCGCTGCAGAGGCGCCGGATTTGGGGTAGGGTCCTGGGCCTGGTCATAACCCTGGCGGTCAGCGCGGGCGGCTGGATTTTGATAGGAGTCGTGATTTTCCGACTCCTGAGGTGAGGGTGGCGGATTGAAGTTCAGGAAACTACCCAAAGAGAAACCCAGTCCCCAGTGACCGCTTCTGAGTTCTGCTCACCTTAGTCAGCACGTTCTATTTTTCGTAGTGCAGCAGCGAGAAGACATCGTACTCCTTGAGCTTGTCGCGTCCCTTCAGGAAGTCGAGTTCCACGACGAACCCCAGCCCGGCAATTTCCGCGCCTAATGCAGCCGCAAGTTTAGTCGTGGCTTGTGCGGTTCCGCCGGTCGCCAAGAGGTCGTCCACGATGATGACCCGCTGTCCCGGCTGGATCGCGTCGCGGTGGACCTCAAGCGTACTCGTTCCATATTCCAGGACGTAGTCGTAGCGGGTGGTTTCTGCGGGAAGTTTGCCGGGTTTGCGCACGGGGACGAAACCAGCATTGAGACGATAGGCCAGCGCCGGAGCAAAGATAAAGCCGCGCGCCTCCATCCCCAGAACCAGGTCCACTTTGCTTTCTAGATAGTGTTCTGCGAGAGCATCAATTAGCATCGCGAACCCGCGCTTGTCTTTCAGCAGGGTGGTGATGTCGTAAAACAAAATCCCTTTTTTAGGGAAATCGGGGACTTCGCGGATGAGGCTTCTTCAGCGGTTCACAGTTCAGACGCGGCTTAATGGGAGCGACGTTAGTTGACATTTACCAGGCTCCTTCAATGCGAAAGGTAGTAAGACCGGTGACCGGCTTAATCTCGAATTCCTCGACATCATCCACACGGGCCGCGCGCGGGCCTTCCCGCAGCCGTGAGCGCAATCCCGCAAGTTGCTCGGGAGTGCCCATGGCCATCACTTCCACGCTGCTGTCGGCATTGTTGCGCACCCATCCGGCAATGCCCAGGATATGCGCCTCGCGTTCCACAAACCAGCGAAACCCTACACCCTGTACGCGTCCCCGCACCAGGTAACGGCGCGCCTGAGTCGTTTGTTCGTGTGAGGCCATAACCGCGCTGTCATCTTGAGCGAAGCTGACCACTTCGCGCGGCGAGGTAGTCACGAAGTCGAAGGACCCCGCGCAATCAAGCACCAGAGTCGCATCGGTGAATTCTCACCGTACGGTTCGTCCAGCAGCTTGGGGAGAACTCCGTGAAGCGGCACTGACAGCATCCACTGGGTCGAGGTCCTTCGACTCCGCACCTGCGCTTCGCCAGCGAATCGCAGTGCTACGCTCAGGATGACAGCTTCATTCTGATTCCGCAATCCAATCCAGGAGGCGCCGCTCCACCACGATTCTCTATGCCCGCGATAGATACACGCCCTCGGCGGTGTCCACACGGATCTTTTCGCCTTCGTTGACGAACGGCGGCACCTGCACCACGAGCCCGGTTTCCGTCTTCGCGGCTTTGGTGACGCTGGAAGCGGTCGCGCTCTTCAGTCCCGGCTCCGTCTCCACTACGGTCAGTTCCACGGTCTGAGGCAGTTCAATTCCCACTGCCTTGCCGTCGAAAAATTCTACTTTGATCTGCAAATTGGGAGTGAGGTAATCCACCGCGTCCCCAAGGACTTCCTTGGTCAGATGAGTCTGCTCGAAGTTGGTCGTGTCCATGAAGTAAAAGCTGTCGCCGTCGGCGTACAGAAACTCCATCTCCTGCTCGTCCACGTTGATCTTTTCGATCGGATCAGGAGAACGGAAACGGTGCTCGAACATGGCTCCGGTACGCAGGTTGCGCAATTTGGCCTGGATGAAGGCGCGCAGGTTGCCCGGCGTCCGGTGCTCCACGCTGAAAACCGAGTGCAGGTCATTGTTGTGTTTGATAATCATGCCGGGACGTAGCTGGGTGGCAGGAATAGCCATTGCTCGAAGAATCTCCTTTTATTGCGGGTAGCCGGGGGACGCGGGCAGGCCACATTTTCCACCGGACACAGGACTCAAAAGCCTTATTCTACAGGACTTGAGTCAATATGGGAAATCAGGGGGCCGCACTCTGCGCAAATTGAGCCTGGCATGATGCCGTCAGACAGCTAAAATGGAGGGGCGAATCCTTAAGGGGAACAACTCATTCTGAGGGAGGTGCTTTTATGCGTGAAGGAAAATATGAAGCATCGGCGGCGGCGAGATCGGAACTGCCATCACTTTCCTGCTGATCGGCCTGGGAGCGGGCACGCTGATCGGTCTGCTATTCGCCCCCAAGCCCGGCAAGCAGATGCGAAAAGAGCTGCGACGGCGCTACGAGGACGCGCGCGACACGCTGGACGATTGGAAGGAAGACGCTAAAGAAGCCACCGAGGAAGTGCTGGAACGTGGCTCGGAACTCGCCGAAGAATTGCGCGATCGAGTCAGCCCGCTAGCCAAGGGCATGCGCCGCAAGTGAGCTGGCTATAGAGGGAACGCCTGACCGCAGAGAGCGGAGAACATCTGGGGCGGGATTCAGGCCTAACCGAATATCGCCGCGAAGAAGCTTTTCATTTTGCCGAAGAACCCATGATGCTGCTGGGGTGCCGGCGGCGGCGGAAGAACCGCAGTCTGAAACGATGCTGGGCGCAGCCGATCATTAATTCGCAGAAACACCGGCAGCAGTTCGGCTTCGCGCGTTGGAGCGGGCGGCGGGTTCTTGGCCGGTAGATCTTGAGCCCGAAACACGAAGGGCGCCTCGACCTGCACGTGAACCTCATTCGGCTTCGACGGCGGCAGGGGAGCGGTTTCGGGTGAGGCTACCGACAGCGTGACCTGCGAGGGCGCCAGCGCACTGGAAGCCGTCCCGGCGGGCGGCATTGGCCGGGTTTCATTCCCAGACGGTGCCAGACGCGCGGCTGCAGCCGAACCTGTTGCCCGGGCCGTCACCAAGGAAGCCCGCATCACCGGCACAGCGGGGGCGGGACAACCGCAACTGGCTGGCACAGCCGCATCCACCAAGTTTAGCCGCCCGGAATGAAAGACGATCTGCTCACTCGGCTTCACCTGATAAGTGCCGTCTCCCAGCAGTTCAGAAACGATAGCGGAAGCGGTATTGCCGGGCAGCGCGCGAACGCAGGTGTTGCCGCGTGAATCGGCGCTGACCGCGTAATGGAACTCTCCTGGCCCAGCCAGCAGGATACGGAAGTCGGGCGTCAGAATGGAATCCGCCGAGGCATCCAGATTGTAGTGCGCTTCCAGGGCCCCGGTGCTCATCCCTAACATGAGGGCGTGTCCGCTTTGCGACGAGGTCACCGAGACCGTCGTCCCCGGGCAGACGCGCACTTCGCCCCCGCGCCCGAGATGCAGGATGGCGGTGTCCGAGCCCGCAGTCACCGAGGATCCCGTACCCACGCGGTTGCCTGCTAAGACCCCCGCGCCCGAGGAGCCGGGGCTCACGGGAACGGCGACAGGCTGCGCCCCTTGCACAAAGGCGGGGACCGAAGCCGGCTTGACAATCGCCTCCTCCGACCCACGCAACCGAATCACCAGGCGATTGCCGGCAGTGTCCCACGTGTATCCGGTCGGTTTGATCAGATCCACGACTATGCGGGTAATCGGCGGAGATTTTTGATACTGGTCCACGCGGACTGCGCTGATTTGCTCGCTGCGAAAATCGATCCGTCTCGTGTTCGAAACCAGGCGCGCGTTGGGGAGATCGATCGCCAGGCGCGGCGGATTCTCCAATTTGCTTATGGTGGGGACGAGCGGACGGCTGGAGAGGATTTCGACCGCTGGCCCATCCGGTCCCGGAAAAACCTGTACGACGCGGACAATGGCGGTCGGCAGGGGTTCCGTGCTAGCGAGGAGCTGTCGCCCCGACTGCGCCGCACCGGGTGCAACCAAAAGACCAGCGAGCAATAAAAGACCGACTAGTTCGGCGCCAGCACGTGACACAGACTTCATCCCAAGAGTAGATATAAGCCAACGATACCACCGGCGTGCGTTGGAGAGAAGTGGCCCAGAAAGCACAGAAGGCCCGCTTTGGGGGCTGGCAAAGAACTGGGTTTGTGCAGTCGGATGAGGGAGAGCTTGGGCAGACCCTCGACCTGGTGCGATCGGCAAACGGCTGTAGAACCTCATAGGAATGAGGCCGACGCGAGCGGTATACTGGGCGTCGCACGGGGGGAAGATATGGGCACACCGACTGTGGCGAAACCGGTTTCGATCCAGAATCTAGTCTCGGAGCTGCGCAAATTTCCCGAGCCAGCATTCAGCCGCACGGACCAGATCATGAAGTTTCTTGAGAGTGCGCCGGTGGCGCCCGACACGCTGGCGCCCTACCTGACCTGGGATCGCCAGCATTACACCCGAAACCTGATTGACAAGACGCCGCTTTATGAGCTGATTGCCATCTGCTGGGAAGTCGGCCAGGTGAGTTCCGTGCACAATCATCGCGACCAGAATTGCTGGATGGCGGTTCCCATCGGCAGATTGCTGGTGGAAAACTACCGGGTGATCTTCCAGAAGCTGGAGGAAGGAACCTGCAGCCTGGAGACCACGGAAATCCTGGAAATGAATGCCGCACATCCCTGCGCTGTGGATCCGCGGGAGCCAGTGCACCGGGTTTACAATCCGCGCGAGTTCAACCAGAGAGCCGTCAGCCTGCACGTGTATTCGCGGCCGTTTGATACCTGTGTGGTGTATTCGCCTGAGCAGGGCACGTGTGGAGAAATCAAACTGCACTACAACACCGAATACGGAAAAGCCAGCCGGTGACTTTCGTCACCTGTGCAGCCGGGGAGTATCCGTAAGAAAATTTAAGAGTTGCGCGATAGCTGTGCTGGAGGAAACGATGAAGGAAAGATCCGCGTGGCTCATAGTGGGCGCACTGCTGATGCTGCCGGGCTTTGCTTGTTTGAAGAGAGAAGCGGCGGTCCAGGAGGACCTGCAATCGAGCGATCACGTCAATCGAACCGCTCTCATACCGCCCCAGGTTCTCGTTCACAAGACCTTCCCGGTCAGACACTATGCTCAGTTCGACTTCGTTGTCCCTCCACATATTCACAACCCGAGGCTGCGAGGCAGCTTCAAGTCGTTTGTGAAATCCGGCGGTGGTGGCTCTACTGGCGGCCAGGGCGCAGACCTGAATCTTTTGCTGCTGGACGAAAAGGGATTCAACGACTTCGTTCACGGCCAGAGTGGATCCCCTGCCGATGCCGCGGGCCCCTCGGACAGCCAAGAAGTGGAATGGGGACTCACCTCCACTTTTGACGAGTCCAACAAGTACTACCTCGTATTTGTGAACCCCGCGGATGGGCACGCGACCAGGTTCGTAAAGGCGGACTTCACCGTCAGCTTCGAATAGTTTCTCACGCGCTGGGCAGCAACCTCATAAGTCGCCAGTGGTGCGGCAAGAACGTGGCAACGTCCCTGGATAGCCTCCTGTTAAACTAGGCGCTTGCCCCCCCGAAAAGAATCCTCGACTCTCTCTGTCGGAAGCGCCGCGACGGCTGCGCCGAAAGCGTTATCCCCTGTCCAGAAACCAGCTTTGGCCGCGGGCGATCGGGGAGCAATTTTCCTGATTGACGCCATGTCGTTCATCTTCCGCGCCTATCACGCCATGGCGCGGCAGCGCGGAATGTCCACCAAGACCGGCGTGCCGACCGCGGCAACCTATGTCTTCGTCAACATGCTGCGGAAATTGCGCGACGATTTTTCACCGCAATATCTGGCGGCGGTGTTCGACGTGGCCGCGCCTACATTTCGCGATCAGCAAGCCGAAGCCATCACCAGCGTGCGGCAGGTTCGATCTGAAGACGCAGACTTTTCAGGAAGTCGAATATCACGGTTACAAAGCCAACCGCGCCGAGATGCCCGGCGACCTGGCGCAGCAGTTGCCTTACATCCGCCGGGCGCTGGAAGCCTATCGCATTCCGATCCTTGAACTCGCAGGGTTACGAAGCCGACGATGTGATCGGCACGCTGGCGCGCCAAGCCGCGGCGCAGTCGTATTCCGTGTACGTGGTTTCCAGCGATAAAGACATGCTGCAGTTGGTGAACGACCGGGTGCGGGTGCTGAATCCGCCCAAGGACAACCTGATCTGCGACGCGCAGAAAGTGGAGGAGATCCTCGGCGTTCCTCCCGAGCGCGTGGTGGACGTCATGGCGTTGCGGGGCGACGCCATCGACAACATCCCCGGCGCCCCGGGAATCGGCGACAAAGGTTCGGTCGAACTGATTCAGCGTTTCGGCACCGTCGAGCAGGCGCTGGACCGCGCGGCGGAAGTCGAGAAGAAGACCTATCGCGAATCGCTGCAGAACAACCGCGACAACATCCTGCTGAGCAAGCAACTGGTGACCATCGACTGCAATGTGCCCGTCGAGCTTCGACGTGAATGCGATGAAGGCGGGAGCGCCGGACCGTCGAAGCCCTCCGCGCGCTCTTCACCGAACTGGAATTCACTTCGCTGTTGAAGGAACTTCTGCCGGTCGTGGAGGTCAGCGAGGCGCATTACACGGAGGCGAAATCCGCAGCAGATATCGAAGCCGTGCTGCAGGCGATTCCCTCGGGAGGCGCGCTGGCGGTTGCGGTGGAAACGGAATCGAGTCGCGGAAGGTGAGCACGAAGAAGACGGAAGAGCTCGCAGAACGGCATGTTGCCGCTCACCGCGGAGCCTCGCGCCGGAGCGGCCGCGGAATATCGCAATTTCGTCAGCGCCCGGCGCGGCCGCACTCACGATGCGCTCAGATGGACGCAAGCTGTGGCAAGGCTGAATGCTGCGCTCGCGGACGCAGAGTCTGCCTAAAGCCATCCACGACTGGAAGGCGGCGACTCACGCCCTGCGATCCGCAGGGATCGCGCTGCGCGGAGTGCAGCATGATCCCATGCTCTATTCCTATCTGCTCGATCCCACGTATTCGTCCCATCGTTTGGCCGATGTGGCCCTGCGCCGCTTCAATCTCAAACTCAGTGGGACCCTGCCCGAAGGCGCGGATATCACCGGCCGGCTTGCGACAGCGCTTCGCCGCGAAGTGGAGGAAGCGGGCCTGCTGAAGCTGTACGAGGAGATCGACCTGCCGCTGGTGCCGGTGCTGGCGCGCATGGAGCAGGCGGGGGTCAAGATCGACCGCAAGACTCTGGCGGAAATGTCGTCGCGTCTGGAGCGCGAGATTGACGCCAAGGCCAAAGAGATCTACGAATGCTGCGGGCTGCGAATTCAATATCAGCTCGCCGAAGCAACTCGGCGATGTGCTGTTCAACAAGCTGAACCTGCCCAAGCCGGTGAAGTACGGCAAAGGGAAAACGATCTCCACCGCAGTCGACGTGCTGGAAGGCCTGGCCGAAGAGCCACGAAGTGCCGCGGCTGGTGCTTGAATACCGGCAACTGACCAAGCTGAAATCGACTTACGTCGACGCACTTCCGGCGCTGTTGAATCCCAGCAACGGGCCGCCTGCACACCACCTTTGGTCAGACCGGAACGGCGACCGGCAGGTTGTCGTCGGCGAATCCCAACCTGCAAAACATTCCGATTCGCACCGAACTTGGCCGCGAGATTCGCGCTGCCTTCACGGCTGAACCGGGCCATGTGCTGCTGGCGGCGGACTATTCGCAGATCGAACTGCGGCTGCTGGCGCACTTTTCCAAGGATCCGCTGCTGGTCGAGGCCTTCCGCCGGGGCGATGACATCCACACCTTGACCGCGTCGCAGGTTTTCGGAGTGCCGCCGCTGATGGTCACGCCGGATCACCGCCGCCAAGCCAAAGTGGTGAATTTCGGGATCGTGTATGGCCTGTCGGCATTCGGACTCTCGCAGAACCTGGGGATCGAACCGGCGAGGCCAAGCAGTTCATCAACGCCTATTTCGAGAAATACAAAGGCGTGCGGGCTTTCATCGACAGAACGCTGGAAGAAGCTCGCCGCGACGGAAAAGTGCAGAACGCTCTTCGGACGGGTGCGGCCGATTCCCGACATCAACAGCAAGAACGCCAACCTGCGCGGCTTCGCCGAACGGACCGCGGTGAATACGCCCTTGCAAGGAACGGCGGCGGATTTGATCAAGATCGCCATGATCCGCATTGATGCCGCTCTGCAGCGACGCGGCCTGAAATCGAGCGATGACCCTTGCAAGTGCACGATGAATTGGTGTTCGAAGTGCCGGAAGCGGAAATCGACGCGATGCGGACCCTGGTGCGGGAACAAATGGAAAGAGTTCACTCGCTCACGGTGCCGCTGCTGGTGGAAATTGGCGTGGGACCGAACTGGAGGGATCTGGACTGAGTTCTCCTGTAGGCTATTGATCCCACTCATAAATTTGTCATTCCGACCGGAGCGAAGCGGAGTGGAGGGACCTGCTTTTCGTTGTGTTCCGTCGGAATCCAGCTACGGTGGTTCTCACATTCCTCACCTTCCGATTCCCGTTCCGCCGCTTCCCGCAGCATTCTTCGGTCGCGGACCCCGGCAATTTTTCGAGCCCGGATCAGCCTGCGCAAGCCAAACCAATAGAAAAACCAGCTCAAGATTGCGAGCGCGGCCAGCAGAATCAGATTCCACATTGCGGCCGCGTTGAAGAGGAATGTCATGCGGATACCGCCAGTTGGCTCGTGCTGAGCGTCCAATAAAATAAGGAGACTGCCACAACAAAAAAGAGCGTGCCGATAGTTGTATACAGCCTAGCCCTCCTTACGCGAGGACTGTTAGGCAGCACTCTCTTCTGTAATAGGCGAAGCCTTCGTCTGGCTAGGAACGACCAGAATACGGGCTCAAACTTTTGGCCAGTAGGCAATTCTGCATTTACCTCATGTTGCAGCTCCATGTGCTCAGACATAGCCAAGAAAAAACAAATCTGCCCTGCCACAAAGAAGACCACCGCGATGACAATTACCAAGGTGTGCATCGGCTAATAGGTTCATGCCAAGATTCACGTCCCTAGCGCCCGCTTAATTGCGCCTGCAATATTTCCTGCCAAAGCGCTCATCGTTTCCTCTGATTCCGCTTCCACCATGACTCGCGCCAGCGCTTCCGTACCCGAATAGCGCACCACCACACGTCCGTTGCCGTCCAGTTCGCGTTCCGCGGACTCGATAGCCCGCTGGATCTCTGGCACCCGGGCAAACGGAATTTTCTCACGCACCGGAACGTTCTGAATGGTCTGGGGAAACACTTTGAGATCGCTGACCAAGCCCGCCAGGGACTGGCCAGTCCGCGCTACGATTTCCATCACCCGCAAGGCCGTGAGCAGGCCGTCGCCGGTAGTGGCCTCTCCATCGCGAAAGATAATGTGCCCGGATTGCTCGCCACCCAGAATCGCGCCGGTCTTGAGCATCTCCTCCAGCACGTACTTATCGCCGACGTTGGCGCGCAGCATGCGAATGCCGGATTTGCGCAGGGCGATTTCCAGGCCCATGTTCGACATCGTTGTCGCGACGATGGTGGAGTCAGCCAGTGCGCCGCGAGACTGCAGGTCGCGGGCAACGAGCAGAAGCATGGCATCGCCATTGACCACCCGGCCTTCCGCATCACTGAACAGCACGCGATCGGCATCACCGTCAAAGGTGATACCAAGATCGAATTGCCCCTTCTTGCTGGCGACGGCCTTGGCGACCGCTTCCGGATGCAGGGCGCCGCAATTCTCATTAATGTTCCTGCCATCGGGAGACGCGCTCAAGAATGTTGCCTGGATACCGCACGCGCGAAACAACTCCGGAGCTTCGGCAGCTGGCCGCGCCGTTGGCGCAATCCACCAGCACTCTCAGCCCGCTCAAGTCCGTCTTCACGTTTTTTGCCAGCCACTCGATGTAGGCGTGGCGAAGGCTCGCCTCGCCGGGCAGGCTGGGAGCAGGTTTCACGGTGGGAAGCGGGTGAGACTTGGGATGCTGCAGCAACGCGAAAATCTCTTTTTCGATGGCTAGCTCGTGGGCATCCGGCAACTTGTATCCGTCGCCGGAGAAGACCTTGATGCCATTGTCGGTCCAGGGATTATGCGAAGCCGAAATTACTACCCCGGCGGCGTAGTTTCGAGAACGCGCCAGGTAAGCGACTCCAGGCGTCGTGAGCACTCCTGCGCTATGCACCTCGCACACCTACAGGAAGCGAGTCCCAGCATCACGCGGTCTGCAATCCAGCAGCTCGATTCACGCGTATCCTGCCCGATTACAACGCTGGCGCGCGGCCATTTCGAATCAGATCATGACCAAGTGCCCGGCCAATGAGATACGTGCTCTCTGAAGTAGCGGAAATTCTCCGGCTACCCCGCGAATGCCGTCAGTGCCGAAAAGTTGTCGCTTCTGGGAGGTCATTCGGATTTGAGGCTTAGTGCCCATCGTCTGCGGAAGCCTTTTTCATAATAACCGTGACCTGCACCGGATCGGGACTCGTAACTTGGATCAGAGGATCGGAAACGTAAGCATGCCGTACGAATATGGCGCGGTTGATCGTTCCGCTGACGTCCATGGGGTCGGTGATGGCGGCCTCGACGGCGTCCACATGCTTCTTCGGACCGGTGATTGTGATCGTGGCCGGATTGACCGTGACGTCCCCGATCCCATAGCCAGCAGCGAAAGTGCCGATCACGCGTGGCTGCACCGGCACTTCCCGTGTGGCGCGAATATCGAAGCTCAGATGGAACTGACTGGGAACAACCTGGATTACCTCGAGATCAGGCGGCTGATGAATCTGCCGTGCCGTGAGGTCGAATGTCCGCTCGCCAGGCCTGCCTGCCCCCAGATCAATTTCGGCGTAAACATCCGAGGACTGGAGCCGGTGTATGCTTCGCTCCGGACCTCGCAGGCGGATTTGGGCCCTGGGAATATTCTCGGAGCTGATCTCCAGATTTTGCGGAATGTTATGGAACTCTATCGCAACCTCGACTGCCACTTCCGCCACGGGATCGCGCGCCACCGCCAGCCACAGGCCCACGGCCAGCAGGAGCGAAATCAGCTTCAGACCAAGATTGTGGAACACATAGCGGTGGAGAAAGTCGCTCATCCGCTAACCGTCCGTTCCCTGGTTCAGGCGTGTGTCCGCTGGCTGAGGCAGGGAACTGCGCGAACTTTCCACTTCGGCGCTTTCCAGCATCTCGCTGCCGTTGCTGATCGGCGTGGGCAAAGTAGAGGGAGAGACGTAGCGGCGCAGCAATTCTCCCAGCCGATCACGCAACTGTTCGACCGTAAGATCGCGCTCGATCTTTCCGCCAATCGCCAGGCTGATGCTGCCGGTCTCCTCCGAAACGATGACCGCGATGGCATCGGTCTCCTCGGTCACACCAATGCCGGCGCGATGCCGGGTACCGAGCTGGGTGGACAGCACCGGGTTCATGGAGAGCGGCAGAAAGCAGGCCGCAGCGGCGATACGGTCCTTTTGCACGATGACCGCGCCATCGTGTAGGGGAGCACTGGGCCGAAAAATGGTAGCCAGCAGGTCGTAGGAAAGCTGCGCGTCGAGCGGGACTCCACTTTCTATGTAGGTGCGCAAGCCAATCTCGCGCTCGATCACAATCAGCGCTCCTGTCTGATTCTGGCAAAACAGGTTGGCGGCGAGCACGATGTTGTCGTAGGCATCCGCTTCCGCGGCTCCGGTGCGGCTGAGTGTGAGCCTGCGTCCCAAACGCGCCAGGGCTTGCCGGATCTCAGCTGCAAAAACCACGATCAAAGCGAACACGGTGTAAGGCAGCAGGGTGCTCATCAGCCAGTTGAGAGTGGCCAGATTGCCCAGCCGGGACAAATAGAAGGCGAGCCCCAGCGCCGCAACCCCCACCAGCATCAGGGCAGCACGGGTGCCCTTGATGAGGGCAAGCAACTCGTAAATCACGAATGCGACCAGCACGACGTCGATGACCGAGATCACCGACACCTGTGGCCACGCTGCTGCGAACTGCTTCACTCCCTGCCCCTTTCGAGTTGGAACGGCACCGGCCCGGAAACTAACTTCATTGTAATCCAGGAATCAACCGGGGCTGGCCCACGAAGACTTTCTGGCTGCTTCAAGGCGGTTTCACTGACTCAAACGCTCTTGGCCGGGCGGAAGGACCAGGTCATGCCCCAGGAATAGAATGCAATGATGAGCAGGATGTCGAGCGGCATGCCGAAAATGATGTAGAGCAACGGCATGAACAGCACGGTCGTTTGCAGCACCAGCGCCTGCAGGAGGATCTGAAAAGGCAGGAACAAAGCCAGGTAGGCCATGGTGATGGACGTAAGCAGAGCTTTTCTCAGCAAGCCGAAGTCGAAAATGTAATAAACCAGCCCGAACAGAAGCGGCACCGCAGAGATCAGTGCCGTCCCAGCGCTGATGAGCCCTTCCATATAGCTGTCCGGGGTGTGCGGGAAACGCGCCGGCAGCAGCGCAAAGTACAGCAGGGCCGACACCTGCACCAGCAATACCCCGCGTGCGAGATAGATAATCGGAATCCATTTTCTGGAAAGAAAGAACGTGGCGGCGAAGAGCAACAATGTGGCGAATTCGGCCAGCCACCAGGTTTGGGGAGTCGGCAGCACTGGTTCCATGCGGAGGTAGGGAACATCGATCCGGATGGACGGTGCCACCGGGTGTTGGGACAGCGCGAGTTCTGCGCGCAAAGGTAGAAGACGAATTCCCGTCGCCAGAATCCGTCCCCAGAAGCGGCAGAGCCCGGGCAGCAAGAACAACCAGACCGAAGAAAAGAAGACAAAAAGAGAAATTGCAGCCGCCAGATTCATGGGGCCGAGGCGAAAATGGGCGAGCGCCCGGTGCATGGGGATGACACCGCCGCGATGGCCGCGAAAGCGGGTCGGGTCCGCGCGGTTTGAGCGGGCAAGTCTGCCTGCCGGCAACTCGTGGCCTTCAAAACTCTTTGAAGAATCCAAAGCTGCTCCCGCCGCGCGTGTAGAAAGGACTGTGGTAATAATCGCCGACGAAGTTGAAACCCCAGTTGGTCCCCACCCACTGCCGCCAGGTGAGGGTTAGGGTTTGACTCCGGAAATCGTTAAGCGTCGCGTTCGGCCCGATGAGTTGATACGCCTCTTCCCCAAACCCGGTACGAACCGTAACGTAGTGTTGCTTGTTGCGGCCCTGAGTCACAGCGATGAACCCGGCGGCGCAAACACTGCTCCCGGATGGCTGATATTGAAATAGACTCCCTCTTCCACCACCCAGGGCTTGCTGAAGTAGTAAGTGCTGCCCGCGAAAAAACTCTGATCGCGATGGACGTCTTTTGCGGCGTTGTAGCCGAATCCGAACGTCGTGACCAACTGCTTGCGGCCAAGCCATTTCTTGTTGAGGAATCCGTCCGCCCGGAAGCGCGGCCAGAAAAAACCGCCAGCGCTGGAGCCCACTGTGAGCGAACCATACCAGTCGGGATTGAAGTTATAGGTATCGCCGGCTGGCAAAGTAAACTCCCGCGTCCCCGAATTCGCGCTGGCCGTTGATCTCGCCGTTCCAGGTATTCTTGCTGGTGGTGAGGACGCCGCGGCTGTACCCCCCTGCCCAGTAGCCGAAGCCGTTGGTCAAAGTCAGATAACTGCCTCCGCTTTCGACGTAGTTGGTCAGCAGCTTGGGTTGGGCCTCTGGCGGGGCCGCCGTGACGGGCGCTTCGGGAGAGACCAACGCTGCACCCGAAACGGAAGCACTCTCCTGAGCATGGGCTCCGGAGAGCAGCGCAAGGCTCAGGATCATGAGCCAACCCGCAAGTTGGCAAAGTTGTTTCACGATCCCGACTGGAATAATTCCACACTTCATGAAAATCATCATCATTTCCAGACGCTCAGAGTGAACGCTCCAAACGTCCGAAACAGACACTGGTCCGGAGTTGCAGGGACGCCTGAGTGCCCTATCGGTTATTCCTAAATTGTATTGGGGGTTGGATTTCGGTAAAGGTTACCAATGTCACGCGGCTGTTGGGCAATCCGTTCGGATGGCTGTGCAGGCGCACCGTCCTCAGCGGCCTGAGCCTCCTTCGGCCACCTGCAGATCGAGCGCCACGCGCTCTCCGTTAATCAGTACAGTGCCAGCGTCGATGAGTTGCTGGCCGGTGCAGTCGTATTTCTCGTAGCAGCGCAGAGCGGGGAAGGGAAAGAAAAATTCGACCGCTACCGACGTGCGCTGGCGGCTGACCTTGCCCGCGACGTGAACTGTGTGCTGAAACTGACGCCGTCAAACTGCCGTCTTCCTTGAAGTACGCCAGGAGCGGACGGATCAGGTGGGCTACGTGGTCGTCGAACGCCGTCGCGGCGACCTTGTAACGGGATCCCCCAGCGGCTTCAGGCAGATTGGTGTTGAACGACAGCTCCAGATAAATGCCCTGCCGGAAAGCTACGAAGTTCGGCGGCCGCATAAGCGACAAAATGGGCCTGGGGGCTCAGTTCCTTGACGAGCTTTTCGCAATACTTCTCTGATTGGACTTTTGCAGACGCTGAAGCGCTTGCAGTCGAAGTATCGTGCGGCGGAGGGGGCGGCGGTTCTTTCGGTTTTGAGTTGCTCGCAGAACCGGTGAGTTTCCCGCGGATCGTCTGATGCACCTTCGGATACCGCGCTTGCTGCCGGACGGGCATTGGTCCCCGCGCGAGGGGGGTTCGCTGGCGCAGCGGCTTGCCCGAGCTGCGGGCCCTCGCCATTCAGCCAAATCGTGACTGGTGCGCGTTGAGGAAAACTTGCTCCCTGCAGCAGCGCCGCTTGCCGCGCGGACTCATCCTTCGAACCGAAGCAGTCTTACGGCGCTGACTTGGGGCAGGTACACCATCAGGTTCTCGGGCCGCTCCATCGACACACCCATGACTTTTCCCAGAATGTGATGAGAAATTTCCACGGCATACCCCTTGAACGTTGATTGCCCTGGAAGCGCGGCACCGCTGCTTTCAACAGCGGCATCACTAAGTTCAGAAACGTGCTTCGGGCCCGCTGGTCGCTGCTGGTCTTCTCGGCGGAGTAGGCAGCATAGTAGTTGCCCGTGATAGCCACCACGGTTTGATCGTTGTATCTGGTCGAAGCGTATGGAATGCTGGTCGGCGTCGTTTCTGCTGCGACTTCGTCCAGATCCAGTTTGCGGCTGAGGTAAAAAGGATAGTCGAAGTGATCCGCGAGAATTTCCTCGCCCACCTGCTGCAAGTCGTCCATATATTGCTGTTGCAGGGAACGCAATCTGGATCCTTGATTTCAGCCGGGGACACCGCCTGCGCGGCGGCGCGATACTCACAGCTAACACAACAGCAACGCGAAGCCAGCAGCGGGCCCTACTTTTGCGCATACACCATTCCGGAAGCTTGATAGGGGGGATCAGAAATGAGGCGGATGTAAGCGATCACGCGCCGCGATCTCTGCCTTGCGGAGAGTATAGCCGTAGGGCGGCATCAATGCCGACTTGTTGAGCGCCGGGCCGCCGTGGCTGATGATCGCAGTCAAGTCGGCGTCGCTCATCTTGTTCAGCGTGTCACCTTCGGTAAAAGCGTGCGGCTTGACTTCGAGGTTGTCGTAGTTGGAAACGCGCTCCGGAGTAGGACTCCGGGTTGTGGCAACGGGCGCAATATTTCTCGTCGAGCTGATTTCCCACCTGCTGCTGGTAGCCCAGCGCGATTTCCTGTAGCTTCAGGTCGACTTTCTTTCTGCGCTTTGGTGAGTGTGCTGGCGGTGATCTCATATCGACCGGCCATGCCACCAAGCGTGACGTTGGTTGTGAATTGTCCACTGGAGTCGGTGATGCCGATTGCAGGATCGAAGCTGACGCCCGCTGGGCCGCCGAATACAACCAGGGCTCCAACAACCGCAGTTCCCTTGATCATCATTGACCTGCACGACGACCGGTTGGCTGAGGGCCGTGCCCACCGCGCCAATCTGCTTCCCCCCGCTGGATTCGACCAGCGTTGTGCCAAAGCTGCGACCGAGAGCAGTCGCCGGTGCTGCTTTGTGGGAGCATCCGCAAAGCGATCAGCGCCAGCGAGGACAGCAGGATCGCCCGAGTCTTCATTTCTATTTCTTCGCCTCCTGCTTGCCGGAACTCTTTTGTGTCATCAGGAATGCAGTCAGTGCGCGCGCCTCCTCATCGCTCATATTCCGGTTGGGTTCGATGGTTCCCGGACGCAAGGCCTGCGGATTCTTCAGCCAGTTATAAACCCAGGCTGCGTTGAGGCGCGAGCCCACTTGCGTGAGAGTCGGCCCGATGTAACCTTTATCCTTGTTCGTGTCCACGATGTGGCACGCTTGGCAACCATACTTGGAATAGAAGAGTCCTCTGCCCTGCTCGATCTGAGCGGAAGAATATCCGCTGACCGGCATCGAGTCGCGATCGAACGCCGGCGTTTGATAAACCGTCATGATGTAATCCGTGAGCTCGTTGATATCGTCATCGGAAAGATTGAACTTCGGCATGCGGCGAATCAGCGCCGGGCGCAGCGTGTTGGGATTCTTCAGGAAGTCTCTCAGCCATTGCCGCTGCACCGCGCTGCCTTCCCGCGTCAGATCGGGCGCCATGTCGCCGCCACGGCCATTGATGGTGTGGCAACTGAAACAAGCCAGGTCAGAGATGAGCCGGCCGGCTTTGCCCGCAGGCTGGTAATTTGACGCCGGTTGTTCCGGAACGGTCAAAGCCGGCGGCAGAGTCTGACTCCGCTCGGTAAGCGAAAGCAATGCTGTGGTGAGCGCGTCCACCTGTGCGGGTGCGAAGCTATACTGCGGCATTTTCAGTGCGGCGCCAAACGCGCGTGGTTGGCGGATCTTCGCCGAGATGTAATCCGGCAAAGTGTGCGTCATACCCGGTAGAAAGATAAGTTGGGTAACTGGCTTGCTGCCAATGCGGGTCAGCTCTGGGGCAAAGTTTTCCGGCTTCTTGATGCCGCTGATCTCATGACAGGAGGCGCAGCCATACTCCGCCGACGAGAGTCTTGCCATGTGCGATCTGTTCGGGCGTCGGTGGGTCCAGATGCACGTTGGCCAGCAGATCGGAATCGGTTTTGTTCTGCAGGAAGCCCGCCAGCACAGTCACCTGCTGATCATTGAACCGGTAGTGCGGCATCTCGGTAGGTGGATCGTAGATTCGCGGATTCCGCAGCCATACCTGCAGCCACTCCGGCTTCACTTTGCTTCCCACCCGAGTCAGCTCGGGACCGATGTCCCCGCCGACGACATTGCCGGCGGCGTTCTGCACGGCATGGCAAGAAGCGCAGAACGATTCGCCGTACAAACTGGCTCCGGCAGTGGGATCGGGCGGTGTCTTGGGAGCCACGACCGGGGCCGTGTCGCCGGTTATAGGCGTGCTATTGGCGATCAGGAACGCGGAAATATCGCGCGCGTCCGCATCGCTCAGCTTCACGTTCGGCATGGTGGCGGAAACCGCGTAAGCCTGCGGGTCTTTCAGCCAGGCGTAGATCCATTCCCGCGTTGTCTTATCGGCGATGTGGGAAAGCGAAGGCGGATCGTCGGTCGCCCTCATCGCGGTACCGTCGGGCAATTTGATGGTGTGGCAGTGGACGCAACCGTACCGCGCCAGCATTTGACGGCCTTCGTTCAGCTGGGGTGTGCCCTCCAGCGGAGCGTGATGACATTGCCCGCACGAGGATTCGACATAGCGCGCGGGCAAACTCGGCTGCTCCCAAGCCAGCGTACTGCGGTGAGCTTCTTCCACCGTGGTTGCCGCCCTTGTCCGCGATGGCACATGACGCAGCCAAACTGATCAATGCGGTGCGGGATCACGGGATGCCGGCGGAACGGTTGCGCGCTGACATCGGCGAGGCTAGCTTCGTTCAACCCTACGTGGCAAGTCGTGCAGCGGTCCACCACACCAAGGTCGGGAAGCCAGATCTGCTGAATGCCTTCCTGGAGATGGCGCTGCAGGGTGACGGCCTCGCCGCGGCCCCGTATCATCGCCAGATACTGCTTCTGGTAGTGATGCCATTCGCTGAAATGATTCTTGGCCGGCGCGATGGCCAGCGAAATCAACAGGAGCAAGCTGACCACACCAAAAGCACGAATGGGATCGCCGAACAACTTCTGCCACAGCGATGACAACGTGTTCTTCGAGGATTGCACTCAGCTCCTCCAGGGCCACACCCAGGACCAGCCCGGGCCACGAAAGAAAGTACCGACTGCAGTCAGCACCACCAGTTCAAACAAAAACCACGTCATGATCCAGTAGGAAAGCGGCTTGGAAACCAGGTAGCGCCGGAAAGCTGAAGACGATTGCGGCGAACTCTGCGCGGCTAACGACATGAACCCGGCAACGATCAGCGTCGGCGCCAGCGCCACGTAAACGTGAAAAAACAGCAGAAAGAGAGAAAGTCCCAGCGCCACTACATAGAAAATCCGCAGGCGGCGCTCGCGATCCTTCAGGAACAAGCCTTCGGCTTCGATATTAATGTTGAAATACGGAATCACCACCAAGGCGATCACCACCAGGGTCGGCACCAGCACTCCTGCAACCACGGGCGGGAAGTAGTGCAACATTTCCTGCAAGCCCAGAAAGTACCACGGCGCTTTCGCCGGATTGGGCGTGTGCGAAGGATCGGCAAGGCCTTCCAGCGGCGCATTGAACAATAAAGAGATCACCACCAGCGCGATCGCCAGAATTTCAATCGCGACCACCGCACGAAACAGAACTTCCGGATAGGTCTGAATTTGCTCCTCGTCCGCGACCTTCACCTGCGCGGAGGTGCGCCGCGTAACGAAAACAATGCGCTTCGGCGACTTGCGGGCGTTCGAGTCAAAGCCGGCAACGAAATCTTTCGGATCGCTCATTGTTTATTGCACCCCCTTCGCCGCCTGCGCCGCTGCAGGCGATGTCCTGCTGGGTTCGCTCTGATGCACGTACAGGCCCCCATCTTTGCGAATGCGCCAGAAATGCACTGCGATAAAGAAGATTGCGGTCAACGGCAAAATCATGCAGTGCAGCACGTAGAACCGGAGCAGGGCGTTGGCGTTCACCAAATTCCCGCCCAGCATGAGGAAGTGAACTCTGTTGCCCAGCACTGGCACAGCCGAAGCAATATTCGAGCCCACGGTGATGGCCCAGAACGCCAGTTGGTCCCAGGGCAGCAGGTACCCGGTATAGCTGAGCAGCAAAGTGATCAGCAGCAGAATGATTCCGATCACCCAATTGAATTCGCGCGGCGGCCGATAGGCCCCGCGATAAAAAACTTTGAACATGTGGGCGAACACCAGAAAGACCATGGCGTGCGCCGACCAGCGATGCAGGTTACGCAGAAATAATCCCGACGAAACCACAAACTGCAGATCCTTAGTGTCGGCGTAAGCCTGCGGCACGGAAGGATGGTAGTAAAGCATGAGCAAAATGCCAGTGATGACCAGAATCAGAAATGTTCCCAGGGTCAGAGTGCCCAGGTACCAAGTCGCGCTGAAGCCGAGCATCCGTTTCCGCACTTTCGTCGAGAACAAGTGCAGGAACACGTTCTGTTGGATGGCGAGTGAGCGGTGCAAAGTGCTCGAGCCAGTTCCGCTGCGGAAGACCGAACGCCAGATTCGCGTTCCGCGCAACCCATCGAAATAGTTTTCGATCGTTTTGGCCATGCTCACACCCTCACAAATTCCATCGGACGGATCGTCGCAGAACGATCCACCATCAAGTCCCCTTCGTCGTTCACCCAGGTGCGGAGCCAGGGCAGCGGTCTGGGTGCGGGTCCCTCGATCTTGTCGCCCTCACGGTTGAACTTGCTGCCGTGGCAAGGGCAGGCGATGATGCCCAGTTCCGGTTTCCATGCCGTCAAGCAGCCCAGGTGAGTACAAACCGCGCTCAGCGCGAAGAATCCTTCCTTGGCGTGGATCAGGTAGATTCCGGTGTTCACGTCGAGCGTCACTGAATCCACGGGATAGCTTTCCGGCCTGCCCGCGTTGACGATCGGCGAGGGCTCGTACAGAACATTGGGCGAAAGAAATTGATAAGCGAATACCGCCGTGCCTGCGGCGGCGATACTCAGCGAGCCCAATCCCAGCTTGGCGAAGAACGCACGGCGATTGAACTCGGTGCCTTCTCTGGGCGCGTTTTTTTTCTCTTCAGACGTTTTCTCTTCAGGCATCGGCTACCTCGGGCTTGCCCCCGCGAAGGGCGCTCTGGCTCTAAGCGGTCCATCAATGGCCTCGATCGAAATCAGCCCAGTCGGCTCGGCGGCAGCAGGTTATACGACTCCATGGTGATTGTGCCTACGGGACAACGCATAGCGCACAGCCCGCACCGGATGCAGCGGGTCTCGTCTTTCAGCATCGCCGAACCGGTGATCAGTCCGAGTTCGTCAGCTGCCACTTCATCGAGTTCCACGCCGAACAATTCTTGATGCTCGCGAATCTGCTGCACCGTCTCCGGCTCAAACTGGATGCGGTCCAACGACACCAGTTCTAGGCACTTTTCCGGGCACACATCCACGCACCCGCCGCACAGGATGCACATGCTGCCATCTTCCGGACTGCCTTCAAAAATCGTGTTGACCCAGCAATGCAGGCAACGCTGCGCTTCCTGCATCGCGCTTTCGCCGTCGTAGCCGATTTCCACTTCCGTAACTCCGGTGCGGCGCTCCAGCGGCAGCATCGGGATGGGTGGCCGGGCAAGATCCAGCAATTCCAAAGGCATGCTGTGCCGCTTGAAGATTTCCACCTCGATAATCGGCTCGGGATGCTTCTGACCGCGCAGAAATTCATCTATGCCAACGGCGGCGCGCTTGCCGTCCGCCACGCTGTCAATGATCAGGCGCGGGCCGAAAACGCAATCGCCGCCGGCGAAAATGCCGTTCGCCGAGGTCATCAAGGTCTGGGGATTCACCGCGATCAGTCCGCGAGGCGAAAGTTCGACTCGATCTTCAGGCTTCAGGAAATCCAGCCTGGGCGCTTGGCCGATGGCCATAATAATGGTGTCGCATTCCAGTTGAGTTTCACTGCCCTCATAAAACGCCGGATTGAAGCGCTTGTTTTCATCGAATACCCACTTCGTCTTCAGAGCTTCGAGGGCGACCACCTTGCCATCCTTGCCGATCATGCGCTTCGGGCCCAGACCCGGATGCATGCGGATACCTTCCGCTTCGGCCTCCTCGATCTCCTCCAACGCCGCCGGCATTTCCTCACGCTTTTCGAGGCAGACGAGATTCACCTCGGTGGCTCCGAGACGCAAGGCAGAAAGCGAAATGTCCACCATCTCGCGCGCGGCCACCGCCGCCACGTTTTCCTGCGAGGGCTCCAAATCTTCCACTCCCGCCACATGCTGGCGGACGACTTCGCGGGCGGCCGATCGCGCCACGTCCATCGCGACATTCCCGCCGCCGATGACGATCACTTTCTTCCCGATGGTGAACCTGTAGCCCAGGTTCACATTCAGCAGGAAATCGATGCCTTTGTAAACGCCATCGAGGTCCACACCCGGGATGCTCAGGTCGCGGCTGCGATGCGCGCCCACGGCAATCAGTACTGCATCGAAACCCTGATGCCGCAGATCGGAAATCAAGAACTCACGGCCGGCGGCATGATTGAGTTTGAGCGTGATGTCCCCGGTCTCCAGAATCTCCCGAACTTGCGCTTCAACCACATCGCGCGGCAACCGGTATTCCGGAATGCCGAGATACAACATTCCTCCCGCGACCGGAGCCGCCTCAAAAATCGTGACTGAGTAGCCCATCAGAGCCAGATCATGCGCGGCAGCGAGCCCCACCGGCCCGCCACCGACCACCGCAACCTTGAAGGGAAGTCTCTGCTGGCCGCGGCCTGCGTTGACATCAACGGGCCGCTTGGATTCCGGGCCATGGCGCTCGGTGAGGAATCGTTTCAAGGCGCGGATCGCAATCGGCCGGTCGATTTCTCCACGGCGGCAGGCGGTTTCACAGGGATGAGCGCAAACCCGGCCGCAGATGCTGGCCAGGGGGTTGGGATCGCGGGCGAATTTGTATGCTTCCTCGAACCGGCCTTCGGCGATCAGGGCTACATAGCGGCCGGCATTGGTGTGGGCCGGGCAGGCCATCATGCAGGGAAAATTGGTATTCAACCAATCCCGGTCCACCTTCTTGTCTTTGTAGCGTTTCAGCATCCGAGGGCGATCGCAGTCGTTCCTGGTTACACTAGAAGAAAACTTGGGAGCGGGAAGGTTGAACCGCTCCCCGCTCTTTACTTGCTCAGGGTGAAATCCGCTTTCGTGTCACCGGCCACAGCAACCGGCTTGGATTGATTCTTGGCGCCTTCATGCCATGCGGTCACAGTATAGCTGCCATCGGGAACATTTTCGATTTTGTATTCTCCCGATTTGTCCGAAGTCGCGAAGTAAGGCGTTGGCGAAACCACGATGTAACCCGACATCTCCGGATGCACGTTGCAGAGCAGCGGCACGGCGCCGGGATTGTCAAACTTGAAGGGACGCTTTTCGCCCTTGGGCCAGGTGCCCAGGTTGTGTCCCAGCTTTTTGTTGCCGCCAATCGAGATCCAAAACACGTTATGGGCGACGCTGTCGCTGTTTAGAAACTCCACCGTCGTGCCTTGCTGCACCGCCACAATGTGGGGTTGGAACATCAGCCCCTTCTGGTCCATCACCGGTTGCTGGCTCGGTACGGGAAAGGTCTTGCCCGCGATTGCTTCGACGTAAACGACTGACTCGCCGCTAACGCCCGAAACTTTGCCGCTGATCGTGCCGGCGTTTGCTGCCACGCTCAGGGCTGCGCTCACTACCAGTGCTGCCAACGCGTTACGCTTCATGATTTCTCCTGTAATAAGAATTTGAACTTTTCGCCATCTCTCTTTTTTAATACACCCACTCTAACCCCGCCACCGCTGAGTTGGTGCGGAATGGATTGGTCAGAGGTTGTCCGCTGGTTGGGTCGTAGACCACCTGCTGCGGCCGGATCTGGTATTCAAAGGAAGTCTTGATGTTGGCATGAATCAAGAACTGAATGCCCGGCGTAAAGCGATTCCTGGTAGAACTGAACGGCGAGAAAAAGGATGACGGAGGCGGGTTGTTTATATCGGCGCCCACGCCGTTGAGCTGGTCCGCAGTGGATCTCACTATGTCCCAGCGCATGATCCCCATCACCCACGGCAGAGCCAGGTAGTCCGCCTCCAGAAAGCCCCCGCTGAAAGTGGCAGCCCGCGAGCCAACGAACCCTGTCGGAAGCGTGCCACCCGTGGGAGTGAACGGCAGCAGGTTCTGATCGTGCCCAGCCATGTAAAGTCCAAACAGGTTGAATGTCCGGTAATTGAAGCTAAAGTCGCCTCCTACCCGGTAAAAGGGCTCCCGCGCCGTGATCACTGCCGGGGTCACACCGTCCGATTCTGCCCCGGGAAACCGCTGTACCGACCGGCCGTAGAAATAAAATGTGCCCAGATTCAAATAGGTGTGGTCGCGGGGGCCGCTGGCTCCCGCAGCCTGAATTTCGTTCCGGCTGGCAGGATCGCGCTCCAGGTTGAAGCGGTAGGAGAATCGGCCATATAAGTCTTTAAAGTTGGAGTCCGAAACGAAACCCACAACCGGGGAAACGTTCACTCCCCCGCCCGGAGTGCCGCCAGTGTTTTGGTTCACGATCGCCAGGGAATAATGGTAACCGCGATAAGTGTGCCCACCGCTGAACTCCACTCCCTGCCCCGGACTGGAGAACGCAAATCCGTTATTCACATTCTGTTGCGGCGACAGTCCATTCAGTAGCCCAATATTGGCTTCGTCGAAGATGTCCCATCCGCTCAGGTTCCAGGTGCGAGCCTGGCTAAACGGCAAGTCGAGCTCGAATTGTCCCACGCGGAGGCTCAGAGAGTCAGTGGGCAGCTTGAGAAAACGGCCGATATTCACAAACTTCAAATACCCATCACCCAGGCTTCCGTTCGCGTTCGCGCCGTTCACGCTGATGTCGTCGTCCACCCAGAATGCGATGTCGCTGCCAAAGTTCCCGGCTGTAAAAATGCTGAAAAAACCGGGCTGAAAATCCGTGCGCGGGATAAACGGCTGCATGGTCGGGTCACCCGGATGTTGCAGATTGAAGTTATTCCGGTTGGCGCTGACCACCTGAAAGAAGGAATTGAAGCGCAAGCCGATCTGAGGCATTCCGGGGATGGTTCCGGGGAAGACCGTATGCGGCCACATCTCTGCCTGCGCCGGGGCGCCCAACATCACGGGCGGAATTTTGACGAAGGTCTCATCGTCCTTGGGAAACTTGAAGCCGGCATCTTTGAAGGCCTTGCCGAAATCATTCAGCTTGGGAAAATCCACGTGGCAGGTGGTGCAGGATGTGCCGTACTGGCGTGAAAAAGCTGGTATGGCGTAACTGCTGGATGGGATTAACAATAACAGAGCCGCAATGCCCAACCCGGATACCCAATGACGGAGCCTCATTCCCATTGCCTCCTCAATTCGAATTTACCGGCCTTACCCCAGGTCCGGAGGTTTGAATGAAGTCCCGATTTTCTAGGACACGTGAACCACTAGGCTGTGGTCGCGCTCACCTGCGCATGTGACGTAGATCACAAATGTCGAAAAGGTCATGCCAGTTTGTGAAAAACTGCCGCGTCCCGGCCAAGCTTGCTCTCAGCAATCGATTCGCGGTCCATCAGTTGTCGCGGAGGTGACGCTTTTCTCGCAACTGCGCTCCGAGCCAAGGGTTCATACGAAAAGGGGGCCGTCGGCTCGAGGATTTTGTTGGCTCGCAGAATTGCAGCTTGGCGTAGTGTAGAGGCAGACCGTTCTCATCACAGGAGCTCTATGAAGACTTCGCGAACATTCGCAGCCGTGCTGTGTGTTGCACTATTTCTTTCAGGTTCGGCAGTCGTGGCTGCGGCGGCCGATCCCCCCGGCCGGGCGGTTGACATCAAGTACATCTCCGGGCAAGTCTCGCTGCAACAGGGCGGGGTGAATGACTGGGTGGCCGCAGTGGTCAATCGCCCGCTCACTACGGCGGATCGGGTTTGGGCTGACAAAGACTCGCGTGCGGAGTTGCATCTGGGCTCGGCCGCGCTTCGCATGGGCGCCGAGACCAGCCTGACCCTTACCAACGTCAGCGACCAGACCGTCCAGGTGGAACTCGATCAGGGCGCGCTGAATCTGTGGGTCCGCCATCTCTTCGACGGTGAGATCTACGAAGTGGATACTCCCAATCTCGCGTTCACCATTACCCGGTCCGGTGACTACCGCTTTGACGTTGATCCCTCTGGCGTGACCCGCATTACCGTGCGCCATGGCGAAGGCGAAGCCACAGGACAGGGGAACGCGGTCAAGGTCGGAGCGGGCGAGCAGGTCAGCTTCAGCAACGGAACATCATTGGAGCACCAGATTTCAGACGCACCTCCTCCCGACGGCTTCGACGATTGGTGCCGTGTCCGCGATGAACGCGCAGAGCACTCGCCATCCGCTCGCTACGTATCACCGGATGTTCCCGGCGGGGAAGACCTCGATGATTACGGACACTGGCAACAGACACCCGCCTATGGTTCGGTTTGGGTGCCTTCCGCGGTCGCGCCGGGATGGGCGCCCTATCACTATGGACATTGGGTGTGGGTTGCGCCCTGGGGCTGGACTTGGGTAGACGATGCTCCCTGGGGATACGCGCCCGCCCACTATGGCCGCTGGGTGTTCTTTGGCGGAGTCTGGGGCTGGGCTCCGGGACCGGTCGTGGTGGGTGTGGCTCCCATATATGCTCCGGCTCTTGTAGGTTGGGTCGGTGGCCCAGGTTGGGGCGTGGGGATTGGATTTGGCGTGGGGTTTGGCGTTGTGGGCGGTGTGGGCTGGTTCCCGCTCGGCTTCGGTGAGCCGTTTGTGCCGGGTTACGCAGTCAGCCGGGGCTACTTCCAGAACGTGAACGTCACCAATACGCACATCACCAACATCACCAATGTGACCAACAACTATTACAACAACACCAACAACGTTCAAAATATCAATTACGCGAACCGCTCGGTGCCGGGCGCGACGACAGCCGTTTCCAGAAATGTGATGGAAAACGGCCAGCCGGTGGGCAAATCCGCTGTCAGCGTGCCGGTGTCCGAAGCGATGCACGCGCCGATCGCCACTGCGGCGCCCGTTGCCCCGTCGAAGAACAGCGTGCTCGGAGTAAATGCGGGTGCGCATGCGGCGGCTCCTCCGGCGCCGGCAGTTTCGCGTCCGGTGGTCAGCAAGAGTCCACCTCCACCCAAACCGGTTCCGTTCGAAGCCCAGCAAGCGGCTTTGGCGAAGAATCCAGGCCGTCCACTCGATCCGCAAACGGAACAGCAGATCCGCTCACGGCTTCCACAGCAGAATGCCCAAGGAAGCAACGGTCCGGGTACGAAGGGCGACACTAATCCGGGCGCGGGGCGGCCTGCGCCGCCCACGATGGGCGGGCAACCGGCAGGGAACAATGCCGCCCGGTCCGTTCCCCGTCCGCCCACGCCGGGTCAAGTTAACCCAGGGCAAGCTAATAATGCGCCCGGCGACGCTACGGGAGCGCGACCGGTGCCGCGTCCGCCCCAGCCGGGCCAAGCCAACAATGCGCCGAACAACAACCAGCAGCTCGACCGTCCCAGCGACAATCGGGCCAATCCTGGCGGGCCTGAAGGGGCGGCCAATGCCGGGCGCAATCCGGCAACGGACGGCGCTTCTCAGTCCAACGGACCGGCAAATCGCAACGCAGCTCGTACCGAGGGACAATCTCGCTCAGCGCCAACTCCCGGAGGAGGCGCAAATCACGGTGGAGGACATCCCGGTGCTCACAAGCCGCCCCACCCTCCGAAGAAGAACGGGGGCCCGAAGCACGAGGAGCCCAAGGGAAGATAGCGGCTGCCTCACTGAGAACGAAATCTGAATAATGAGGAGAGACGCGGTCTCTCCTCGTTTCTCGTGGACTGAGATTGGCCGCGTGGTTTGCGCTCTATCGAGGAGCCTTGTGCACAAAGATCGACCGCCCTCGGTCTACTTCACTGGAGCATTCAACGCTGCCACCAGCTCCACAAAACTATTCGCGGCGAGCGTGCGGTCCACCGTTTCTTTGTGGCTGAAGAGCTGTCCGGCGTCGGCCAGCAGATCGTGCTGAGACTGGTTGTCCGGAGTAAGAATCAAGACAATCAGCTTGGCGGGGCGGCCGTCGTGGGAATCGAAATCAATCCCCTTGTCAGTCCTCCCAATCACCACCAGGGGGCGAAGCAACCCATCCACGCGCGCGTAAGGCACTGCCACGCCGAAGCGCCAGCCACTGTTGCTCACGCGCTCGCGCTCGCTGACCAGACGAAAGAAGCGCTCCGGCGCATTGCCCACCAGAGGCGCGGCAATCTCACACATCTCCCGTAACACGCCATTCTTGGTGTCGCTTGTGAGATTCAGAAGAAAGAGCTGGCTGGAAACAATTTCCTTTAAGCTGAAGGACCTTTTCTTTTTGATCAATAATCGGATCGCCGGTGCGGAAATGAGTGAGGTGACTAACGCCATGACCACGAGCGCCACAAACATGGGCTCGTGGATCAGCCCCGCCTGCAGCGCGAGAATGCCCAGAATCATTTCCATGGCGCCACGCGCGTTCATGGCCAGACCGACTCCGATGGCGGTGCGCGTATCCATGCCGCCCAGCCGGGCTCCCCATCCCGCGCCGAGCACCTTGCCCAGGCAAGCCACGCCGAGGATGACGGCGCTGACGCCGGGATGAAAGTTGGTCACGAAGTTTGTGTGCAAACCGATGCTGGCGAAAAACAGCGGCGCGAAGACGTTGGTGACGATCTGGTGAATGTGCTCGGAGGTGCGCTCACGCAGATGAGCGGATTCGCCCACCGCCGCTCCGGTAATGAACGCGCCGAACACGGCGTGAATGCCGGCGTACTCGGCAAAGGCCGCCGCAGCCAGGGTTAAAGAGAAGATGAAGCCTAGAACGCCACCGGGCCACGTGGTATGGGCTTGGATGAAAGGGAGAAGCTTGTGAATCAGCCAGCGTCCAACGGTCAGCATCAGCGCCGCAAAGCCCAGCACCAGAACGATGGTGTGCCGAACGCCGTGCCCGGAATCCGCTTGCGGAGTCATCATCCCGAGGACCAGGCCGAACAGGATCCATCCCACGAGGTCATCGAACATGGCTGAGGACATCACGACCGTGCCCATCTCGGTTCGGAGCAGTCCCAGATCCATGAGGATGCGGGCGACCACCGGAAGAGCGGAAATCGACAGCGCGGTGCCAATGAAAAGAGCGAAGACGAGCCGGTCGGTGCCTTCATCGGCGCCGAGGAACTGCGGGAACAAGCCAGCCGAAAGAAATCCGAAGGCAAATGGAATCACCATGCCAAACGAACTCACCAGCATCGCGCTTTTACCCTGACGAAAAATGCTGGCCAAATCGATTTCAATGCCGGCGGTAAGAAGAAAGAAGACGACGCTGATCGCGGTAACTCCGTCCAGCACCAGAGCCACCGGGCCAGTCCGCGGGAAGAGCAGCGCATAAATGCCAGGTCTGTAGTGGCCGAGAACCGTCGGACCCAACAGAATGCCCGCGATAATTTCACCCAGCACTGAGGGTTGGTTGAATTTCTTGACCAGTTCCCCGGCAAATTTTGCGCTCGCCAGAAGCGCCGCAAGTGCGAGAAACACAACCATCACATCGTGTGGTGCTAAGTGATCCATGGGTTTAAGCCTGGAGAATCACGCTGGCGTTGGAACCAGTCGCCGAGCCGCCCATAGCGGTGGTGCAAACCAGAGGCCAAAAGGGTGGTCAAGCCGCCAATTGCCTGGCTCACCGAGACGCGGCAGGCGATTGAAGTCCTCCCATTTCAACTCTCAGCACCTGAGTAACTTGGTTGCGGGTTGAGAATTCGGCCCAGTCGCCTTTTCGGAACCTCCACATCTCCCGCAATCGATTGCAAACACAGGGCTAAAACTCATTCCTCAATCCGGACCCTGCCTATTCAATCTGCCATCCCCCCGTAAAACAGGCCCATCCGCCCGGCCGGTGGGCGATTTCGCAACTCCTGGGCCACATCCGGGTTTATAAATGCAGAAAGAGGAAGTAAGCGGGTCACCTGCGTCTCCCTCGAGATAGCGCGAGCAGGCGACCCAAGGAACACAGCTGCCACTGGCTATGTTCCGGGAGAGTGGGCCATGAAAAATTTCGGGCGATTCGTTTCCGGGCAGTTCATTCGTTGTAGCGTTTTGATCGTGTTCTTAACCGCCAGCGCCTTGGCGGCCTGGGCAATTGACCCTCAGGCAGCCGATCCTGCGTCAGCTAATCTGGCGGCTCCCGACAGTGCGCCAGCCAACCCTCAGGCAGCCGACAATCCAGCAGCCGATCCTCCGGGGCGGGTTGCCCGTTTGCAATATATGAACGGGTCGGTCTCAGTCCAGCCGCACGGAACCGATGATTGGGTGCAGGGTTCGGTGAACCGCCCACTGACCAATGCGGACAACGTTTGGGCGGACAAGGATTCGCGCGCCGAATTGAGTCTGGGCACGGGCTTTCTGCGAATCAGTTCCGAGACCAGCCTAACCCTGACCAACATCAATAACGACACGGCGCAAGTGTCGTTGCATCAGGGCGCCTTGAACGTGCACATCCACCATATATATAAGGGCGAGGTCTATGAGATTGATACTCCGAATCTGGCCTTCACCGTAACCAAGAACGGCCAATACCGGTTCGATGTTGATCCGAGCGGGGACTCAACTCTGGTCACGGTGTGGAAAGGTGAGGGCGAGGCCACCGGTCAGGGTCCGGCGGTGCGGGTGCATGCCGGCGAGCAGGCGCGCTTCACTGGTGGCAATTCACTCGCGCATGAGATTCACAGCGCTCCCAAGCCCGATGGCTTCGATGAATGGTGCGAGCTTCGCGACAAGCGCGAGGACAACTCGATTTCCGCGCGTTACGTAGCTCCCGGTACAGTCGGGGCCGAAGATCTGGACGACAACGGAACTTGGACGGAAACTCCGGAATATGGCAACGTGTGGGTTCCCTCTGACGTTGCGCCGGACTGGACGCCTTACAGCAACGGCAACTGGATCTGGGAAGATCCCTGGGGATGGACTTGGAACGACTACGCTCCGTGGGGATTTGCTCCCTTCCACTATGGCCGCTGGGTGTCCTGGGGCGGAGGCTGGGGCTGGGCGCCGGGACCCTACTGGGCGCGGCCTTGGTACGCTCCCGCGCTGGTGGGCTGGTTTGGCGGCCCGGGCTGGGGACTTGGATTCGACTTCGGTTGGGGTTGGGGCGGAGGCTTCGGCTGGTGTCCCTTGGGCTGGGGAGAGCCGTTCTATCCGTGGTTTGGGGCGAGCCGCGGCTACTTCCGGAACGTCAACATCAACAATACGCGCATTACCAACATCAACCGTATTACGAACAACTATAACAAGAACGGTGCGAACCGATACGGAACGCAGAACGGTTTGCCGCGATACGCCTCTACAGCCGGCAGAGCGGCTTCAGCGAACACGCTGACGCACGGCCTACCAGTTGCCGCTAACTCGACCAGGCTTTCTGCAGCGCAGTTGAAGGGAGCGTCGGCTGTGAGCCGACTGAATGCATCTCCCACGCACGCAGCCATGCTGGGAGCGAAAGCAAGTCCGGCTTCAGCCAGACCGCCGGCCTCGGCGCTTTCGCGGTCTACGGTCAGCCGAATGACTCCGCCTGCAAGTTCGCGGTCGGCGGCGTCGGCGATGTCACACAATACCGAGAGTCCCGCGGCGCGTAACACGGCAAGCCCGGCGCGCAATGCGCAGACACCGGCAGCGCATAATGCGGAGAATTCGGCGGCTCGCACGCCGGAGAGGACGCAAGCGAATTCCGCGTCGCCTGCGGCACGCAATGTGCCTCGTCCGACGCAGAGCCTGAACAATTCCAACGGCGGCGCGCAGGGTCGCACTGCTGGGAATACCGCGATGCAAAATCACTATGTCCCCAGACCACCTTCTGCGGGCGGAGTGACGGCAAGTGGATCGGCGGCAAACGGGACGAGACCTGGTCAGGGGCGTTCGGAGCCCGCGCAAACGGCGATGAATCGCTCCGTGCCTCGTCCACCGGCCAACTTCTCGAACGGAAGGACTTCGCAACCCTCCGGCAGCTCTGCGCCGAGGCCGAGTTACAACTCGCCTCGTAGCATGCAGAACGTGCCGCGTCCTACCGGACCAGTGCGGCCTGCGCCGCGTAACTACTCGTCGGCCGAAAGCCGGGGAAGCTCCTCGGGCCGGTCTTCCTACGGTGGATCGTATGGCGGGCGCGGCTATTCGCAGCCGTCGTATGGCGGGCGTGGCTATTCGGGGCCATCGCGTAGCTCGGGCTCCTACGGAGGCTACGGCGGCGGAGGCTACCATGGAAGCTCCGGCGGTGGTTATCACGGCGGGGGCGGAGGGGGCGGCTATCACGGCGGTGGGGGCGGTGGCGGCTTCCACGGAGGGAGCAGCGGTGGTGGTTCCCACGGTGGCGGAGGCGGCCACGGAGGCCGTCGCTAAGATCAGCTCTAGTTTGCTGGTTGGAAACGCCGCCTGCTATCCGGCGGCGTTTCTGTTGTGTGCCGGGTGCACCCCTGGCGAGCTCGTGTGGGGCGGACACTCTTGTCCGCCGCCTTTGGTTTCGACTTTCAGATGGCGGGTGGGCCGCTACTCCAATGTTCAATAGGGGGTGCCCCATTTCTCGCGTTCTGTGCGAGAAGTGGGCGGCGCCAAGGCCGGTCACGCCGTGCGGATCTTCATCTTCAGCACCTGCCAGTCGTTCACCCGCACCGAGCCGGCCGTCGCCATGCGCGTAAGAACGAAAACTGTTCCATGGCCACTGCCCGGGTTCTTCGACCAGACCGCGCCTCACCGGATTACGATGCATGTAGCGCAATTTCTCGACGCGCTTGCGCTCGGTCCACACGTTGAAATCATAGAAGCGACGTTGCCAGAGATGCGCCGGAAGATTCGATCCTGCACCACCGCGCGGGAGCTGCGCCAGGAGGCGGCGGGCGAAGCCCAGTTTCACGGCCTGTATCACTGTAGACGGGGTTCCCTGTTGCGGTTCGCTGATCAAGAGATGGAAATGCTCCGGCATGACCACGTATCCAAGCACGACGAAGCCATACCTGTCCCGCATTTGCTCCAGCACGGCGAGGAACAGATCGCGGCGGTCGGGCGTGCCTAGACCGGGCTGACGCTGATAGCAACTGGAAGTGATGAAATGCAAGTCGCCGGAGCCGTAATATCGCTTTAGACTCTTGGGCACGTGGAAATTGTAGGTCGTGTGAAAGTTGAGAGATGTGACGCGTGAACCTCTGTCGGTCACCGATCGGCGCAAAAGCCCCACTTCTCGCACAGAACGCGAGAAATGGGGCACCCGCGTAGGAGAGTTTTGTCCTTGACAACGCCTTCGCTCTTATCGAGGGCCACCCGTCGTGGGGCTGGGCTACGTTCTCCATTTTCAACTCTTCAGGGGCGGCTGCTGCGAGCTTTCATTCATCACATAAAACACCAGCATGCTGACCGTCCCCAGCAGCGGCACCGTAAATCCCGCGCGCAGGCTGCCAGAGCGCGTGGAGAGTGCCCCGACGAGCCAGGGTAAGACTCCGCCGCCGAGAGCGCCGAGCGAGAAGACGACCCCGCTGATCCGCGTCGCCATTTCTCCGAACCAATGCGACAGCAGTGACACATTGATGGGGTAGATCGAGGCCAGTCCCAGTCCGGTCAGACTGGCGCCGATTACCACGAACATCATCGTTTTGGTGGCCAATAACACTACGATCCCGAATGCCGCCAAAGCCACGCCCGTCGTAGCGAGGCGCGTTTCGCGGATATGCCGCAGAGGCAGCGGAGCCGAAATGCGGCCCAGCAGCAACGCTCCCCAGAAAAACGATGGCGTGACCGCCCAGAAGGTGTGCGAGCCAGAATCGAGGCGCCGGGCGTAGGAGGCGATCCAGCCTCCCATGCAGGTTTCGGTTCCAACATAGACGAAAAACAGAGCGGCGATCATCGGCACCAAGCGGTTATTCCAGACGCTGACGGCCGCTGCCCTCGGACCTCGCTCAACGCTTGCCGGCTTCGCGTCCACAAAAAATCGAACCCAGCCGAGAACACTTGCCAATGCCAGCAACGCTGCGGCCAGTCCATAAAGAAAATGAGATGTGTGCCCTGCGCGTTGGGACGCAGCGACCAGCAAGGGAGAACTCATCGCGCCGATTCCCCAGGCGGAGTTCAGCAGATTCAGCGCCGAGGCGCTGTTGCGCGAATTCGATCGCGCGATGAGCAAATTCGCGGCCGGCGTGGTGAAGCCGAATCCGACCCCGAAAACACAGACCGAACCCAGCCCCAGCGACCAACTCGCGTGCGCGAGCACCGCAATCCCCATCGCCATCAGGATGAGACCGTACACCAGCGTCAAGCGATACCCGCGGCGCTCGACCAGGACGCCCGACAGCAACATCCCCAGCATCGAACTCACGAATTGAGCCGTGAACAGGTACCCGGCTTGCGCATCGTCCAGCGACCAGCGCGCGGAAAGAATCGGAAGCATGGGCCCCAAGAGGGTCATGACTATTCCGGTGAGGGCAAAATCCAGATGGACGAGCGCAGTTCCCTTGATGGCGGGTCGGATGGGCGGGGAACTCAAGGTTTCGTGTATACCTTCTGCGGTGACGAAGGCTCAGGTTATCATGAATGGTTGAGTCAGCCGGATAAGCGAGGAACGATAGTGGATTACTTGGAGATGGAAGCGAGCCAAACGCGCGATTAATGCGTCGCAAAGAACGCGACGATTCGCGCGGCTCGCCCAGATCCCTCGCCGCGCAAAGAACGCTTGCTCGGGATGACAATGAAACTGAGCCATCACCGGAGGTTCGCCGAAGGGTCGCGAGCGAAAACGGAATGATCAACGGCAAACACATCGCGGTGGTGTTGCCCGCCTACAACGCGGAGAAGACGCTGGAGGCGACCGTGCGCGAGTTGCCGGAATTAGTGGACATTCGCATTCTGGTGGACGATCACAGTTCCGACCGCACCTTGGAGGTAGCCAAGGAACTGGGCCTGCAATGTTTTCTGCATGACCGCAATTACGGCTACGGGCGCAACCAGCAAACCTGTTATCGCGAGGCTTTGGCCGCTGGCGCGGACGTGATTCTCATGGTGCATCCGGATTACCAGTACACACCGCTACTGGTCACTGCCATGGCCAGCATGGTGGCCTACGGGGTTTATGACGTGGTGCTGGGCTCGCGGATTATCGGAGGACAGGCGCTGCGCGGCGGGATGCCACTGTATAAATACATTTCCAACCGCTTTCTGACCGCGTTTGAGAATTCTTTTCTGCGGATCAAGCTTTCCGAATACCACACCGGGTATCGCGCCTTCGGCCGCGACGTGCTCACCACGCTTCCCCTGCTGGAGAATTCCGACGACTTCGTTTTCGATAACCAGATGCTGGCGCAGTGCGTGCATTTTGGCTTTCGCATCGGAGAAGTCTCGTGTCCGACAAAATACTTTGAGGATGCTTCCTCCATCAATTTCGGAAGAAGCGTGAAGTACGGCTTCGGCGTGCTGGCTACCACCCTGCAATTCGCATTACAGAAGGTGGGATTGATGCACTCCAGGATTTTCAGCGCCAAGGGTCGGCGGCTGGATCCAGGACATCCGGCCTATTACGTCCGGGGCAGCGAGATTGCGCCGCAGGTCCCAGAGTAAGCCGGAGAGCAATTGCGCCTCCCCCGCGTCCCGCGTAGCATCTAATCAACATGCCTGCCTCCATCACCACGGTGAACCGTCCGCCCAAGCTGGTTTTGAGCGAGATTCTCAGCTTTGCCTACGACACCTTTTGCAGCAACAAGGTGCGGTTTGCTCTCACGGCGCTGGGGATGGTGATCGGCACGGCTTCGCTCATCCTGGTGGTCACGATCGGGATGACGGGAAAGCAATATGTCCTGAACCAAATCCAATCGATTGGCGCCAACCTGATCGATGCGGAGTATCAGGGCGGAGCCCAGCGCAACGTAACGCCCGACCTGCTCACCGTGGATGATATGCATGCCGTCTTGCAGCAGGTTTCGGGGATCGCCGCCGCATCTCCGGTGGTCCCGCTCGACGACCGCATCCCCATCGGTGGCGGCAAGGAACGAGATCTGCGCATCCTGGGCGTGTTCCCCGAATATAGCGACGTACGCAATCTGGTGGTGATCTCGGGAAGGTTTTTCGATGCGCAAGATGAGCAGGCGCGCAATAAAGTCGGCGTGATCCAGCAAAAGCTCGCCACACAACTCTACGGGTCGGTCGAGGATGCGGTGGGGAAAGTGGTCAAGCTCAGCGGCCTGCCCTTCACCATTATTGGCACCTTCCGCGAGCGGGTGGATACCTTCGGACAATCGGAGGTCACCGACAACTCCATGCTGGTCCCGTACACGGTGGCCCGATATTTCACCGACACCGCCAGATGTGCGGCAGCTTTATTTCTCAGCGGCCGAGCCTTCCATGGTGATTCCGGTCACCGAACAGATCAGAAAAGTCATCCAATCCCGCCATCGCCCGGAGTCCGTCTACGTCGTGCAGAATCTCACCGAACTGGTCGCGGTCGCGGATCGCACGGCTAACGCACTCACCCTGGTGTTGCTGCTAATTGCGACGGTCACGCTGCTGGTGAGCGGCATCGGAATCATGAACATCATGCTGGCAACGGTCAGTTCGCGCATTCGCGAGATTGGCATCCGCAAAGCGATCGGCGCGACCAGCCGCGAGATTCGGTTTCAATTTTTGTCGGAAGCGGTGCTGATCTCTTTGATCGGTGGTGTTGCAGGGGTGGTCATCGGATTGGCGCTGCCCTTCTCGGTGCGCTTTTTTACCGAATACCGCCTGCCAATCTCGGGACTCTCGGCGATCGTGGCCATCGTGGTCTCATCCCTGGTAGGGATATTGTTTGGCACAGTTCCCGCCGCACGTGCCGCGAAGCTGGATCCGGTGGAGAGCCTGCGATACGAGTGATACGAGTCTCAGGGTCATCAGAGCCAGAGGCTATCCAAGACAACAAAGCCGGGCTGGTTGGCCCGGCTTCGCTCTTTCATCACCCTTTGGGAATCGGCTTGGTTCTGAGGTCCCCTAAAGATTCTTCGTTGGCTAAATTCATCCTTCGGAAATGCCGCTTTGTCACCGCTACATGACCAAAGCCAGGTTTTCCAGCTCGTGCTGCAATACCGGGATCGAACAACCGGACATCTCCACCCGTCCGGCGGCATCGATCGCCGCCTGCGGCGAGACCCCGTAGCCCCGGCCCATCAGGAATACCTGCAAGAGCTCGGCGGCCTCGCGGGAATCAATCAAACCACCCTGCAGCAAGTCGTTCCGCAAAGCCGTCAATTCGATGGCGGAAAATCGTTCTCTCATGGTCACCCCCACCTCCGACCCTTACTGCCGTTACGGTATTAGACTCCGTCGAAGCCACTGACGTTGCGTGCAATTTTGATGCCGCACTGTCGTGGGACTTCGACATATCCGTATCGGAAGTCCTTTGATTACTTAAACCCTTTCCAATGCATTAAGTTGCGGGCATGTGAAACGACTGGCTGGCTCGGGATACGGTCGGCAAGAGCCCCTGATGGTCTGGGCAGTTGACACATCGTGTCGTTGTGGGACGAAAAACCGGACCGGGACGTGCCAGAGTGGCCCGAATTCTGACACAGCCGGATCGGGTCAGGAGGGCTCGGTCACGGCTTCGTCCACCAGCAGGATGGGAATGCTATCCCGTATGGGGTAGACGCGGTGGCACGCGCCGCACTTCAGGCTCTCTCCATTCTCCTTAAGCACGAGCGGTTTCTTGCACATCGGGCAGACCAGGATGTCGAGCAGATCCTTGGGAATCATGCTGCCATTCTACGCCTTCTCAGGCTGGGCAACATAACATGCGTTGCACTGGAGTACTTCGGCAGGGAGGGCATGAGAAGAAAGGCCACATTGACTTGCAGCCCTTTTCCGGGTAGATTCTTGCGGCACTGCTGTAATCAAGGTGTGGATCCCATCTGTCAGCGGCGAGGAGCTGAAGGGCGCATCCGAACCCGCGTCAATCGAATGAAATTTAGAGAGGACAAACTATGATGATGTTGAAGAAGCTCGGAATTTCCCTACTCGCCGTACTGGCCTTGGCCGGTCTTGCCAGCGCACAGAAATGGCAAGCCCTGAAGCACCCAGCCACCTTCCAGGCGGGCGCACTCGCCCTGCTCACGGACGGTACCGTACTAATCCATGAGGAGCAGGACAACTTCCCGCAGAAGTGGTATAAGCTGACCCCGGACAATACCGGCAGTTACATCAACGGAACCATCAAACAGATCGCCTCGACCTCCAGTTCGTACGGTCCTCTTTACTTCGGCTCGGTGGTATTGCCGGATGGCCGATACATTATTGAAGGCGGAGAATACAACAACGGGGGCAGTTCCTGGACGAACATGGGCGCGATCTACGATCCGGTGAAAGACAAATGGACGGCCGTGAACCCTCCCTCCGGCTGGAGCACGATCGGAGATGCTCAGAGCGTTATTCTGAACAATGGAACCTACATGCAGGCGAATTGCTGCAACACCGACCAAGCTTACTTCAATCCGAAAACGCTTGCCTGGACCAACATCACCAATACGGGCAAGACGGACCGGTTTGACGAGGAAGGATGGACCCTGTTGCCCAATGGCGATGTCCTGACGACGGACGCGATCAATGCTCCGGCTTACGAAATATACAATCCGAAGACAAAGAAGTGGACCACCCCTGGGGATGTGCCGGTACGCCTGGAAGACCCCAGCTCGCAAGAAATCGGACCGATGGTGTTGCGGCCTGACGGCACTGTGTACGCGACAGGAGCCAATGGCAGCGGCGCGGGCCACACCGCGATCTACAATTCGAAGACCGGAAAGTGGGCCAAGGGGCCGGATTTCCCGAGCAACCTGGACTGCGCGGACGCTCCGGCAGCGCTGGAAATTAACGGTAAGGTGATTGTGATGACCAGCCCCGGCGTTTTCAATCAGGGCGCTGTTTTCTTCGAGTGGGACGGGAAGAAATTGACCAAGATTACCGGACCGCCGAACGCCAGCGGCGACTCGTCGTTCTATGGACACTTCCTCGTGCTGCCGAGCGGCCAGTTGATGTTCAGCGATTTCAGCCAGGATATCGAGATATTCACACCGAGCGGAACCTTCGTGGATGGCTGGAAGCCTACGATCACATCGGTACCGTCCACGATCACTCACGGGAAAACGTATGCGGTCAAGGGCACGCAGTTCAACGGCTTCTCACAAGGTGGCGCGTACGGCGATGATTTCCAGGATGCCACCAATTGGGCGCTGGTTCGAAATCACCAACACTGCGAGCGGGCACGTATTCTACGCCAAGACCCACAACCCCAGCACTATGGGAGTCCAGACTGGCGGCAAGACCGTATCCACGAGTTTCGATGTGCCGTCCGGCATCGAGACTGGTGCCAGCACTTTGCAAGTGGTCACCAACGGTATCCCCTCGGATCCGAGCGATGTGACCGTAAACTAGGTTAGAAATTTAGTAGCATTAAGTCAGTTGGTTGATTTGAGCTGCTCTTCCTCTTTCCTGCGTTGCATGGAAAGGGGAGGAGTGGCTCTTAGTTCTTTCTCAATCCTTTGGTTCGCGCGTCCTGGTCCATGACCAGGAGGGAAGCGGGTGAGAATCCCGCGCTGCCGCGCAACTGTAAGCGAGGAAAATTCGCAATCGGCCACCGGGGCATCCCTGGGAAGGGCGGTTGTGGTAGTCGGGCAGTGAGAGCTGTCCTAACTCGCGAAGCCAGGAGACCGGCGCGAACCGTCAATACAACCCCTTTCGCGTGTTAAAGGAGGAGTGTATGCGGTTCTCCCAGGTTTTCACGAGCGTGATTCTTCTGCTGGCGGCTGCTTCAGCCGCCGAAATCAAAATCAAAGTTGTGGATCCCCAGTTGGCTGCGGTCGCAGGAGCGCAGGTCGAACTGACTCGTCCGGATAGTTCGACTCCAGCGGCCCTGCAGACGACCTCCGCGGAGGGGTTGGCCATTTTCCGTGGTGTGGGCACGAACTCTTATCGCCTTCGGGTCCTGGCGCCGGGGTTTGCCGCCGAAACCGTCGTTCTTTCACCCGCTTCTGAAGTTGTGACCATAAAACTTGGGCTGGCCCCGCTGATGGAGACCGTGGTGGTGACGGCGACCCGCAGTCCGGTTCCCGCGGAGTCGTCAGGCGCGGACGTCGAGACGTTGAACGGCGGACAACTGCAAGTCATGCAGCCGATCGCAACCGACAACGCCCTGCGATTCCTGCCCGGCGCGGTCGTGGACACGCAAGGGCAGCGCGGTGGACTGTCCTCACTCTTCATTCGCGGCGGCGACTCGCGCTACAACAAGGTGATCGTTGACGGTGTCACGGTAAACGAGCCGGGCGGAAGATTTGATTTTGGAACGCTTCCCTTGTCGCAAGCGGATCGGATGGAATTCGTGCGCGGCGCGCAGAGCGCGCTGTACGGCTCCGATGCCATGACCAGCGTGGTACAAGTTTGGACCCGTACCGGCAGCACGGCCACTCCTGAGTTGCGCTTTGGCGCGGACGGGGGAAATTTGGGAACAGCGCACGGCTATCTTTCCCTGGCCGGCGCGCGAGGCCCCTTCGATTACAACGTGTTCGGAGATCAATTCAACTCGAGCGGGCAGGGGCCGAACGACGACTACTCCAACTCGCTGCAAGGCGCGAATCTCGGGCTGATGATCAGCGACCACGTTTCTCTGCGCATCCGCGGCCGCCATTCCAACAGTCGCACCGGAGTGCAATCCGAGTGGGACTTTAATGGAGATCCGCTGATGCAGCCCGATCTGGACCAGTTTGCCCGGTTCAACGACTCCTTAGGCAGCGTCGAACTTGCCGTGGGCGGACCTTCGCGCTGGCAGCATCGCATCACCGGTTTCGAATACAACCAGAGACGCACCAATGTTGACAATGTGACCGACCCCGGACGGGTCTCGCCGCTCTACGGCAACATCGATTCTCCCTTTCACGATGTTGCCAACATTAACCGGGCGGGGTTTGAGTATCAAGGGGACTACGTGGAACGGAACTGGGCCCAGACCACAATCGGATATCGCTTTGAGGATGAGAATGGATTTGTGGGTGACCTAATCTCGCCGCCCATCGATCACGGCTTGCGCCTGAATCACGAGGCCTACGGCCAGCAGCAGTTCACGTTCGGACGCTTGTCAGTAGTCGCGGGTGCGCGCTTCGTGCACAACGGCAGTTTCGGAAACAAGGGCGTGCCGCGCGTGGCGCTCACGCTGCAAGCCTTGCGCGGCGGCCAGGTGTTCTCGGGAACGCGCTTGCGCTTCTCCTATGCCACCGGAATTAAAGAGCCGTTGCTCGAAGAGTCTTTTGCCAGCGGGCCGTACACCGTGCCGAATCCTAATCTGAAGCCGGAAGAGAACCGGGCTTTTGAGGCGGGAATCCAGCAGGGCTTCTTGGGTGGAAGGTACGCGCTGGTTGCGACCTATTACAACAATCTATTCCGCAATCAGATTGAATTTGCCACCAGCCCCACGACCTTTGTTGGCCAATACGAGAACGTGAATCAGTCCCTGGCCCACGGCGCCGAGGTCGAATTGCAGGGAAAAATCGTGTCAAAGCTGTCGTTTAACACGGCGTACACCTACACCTCAACCCAGATTTTGCAGGCGCCGTTGTGCACCCCGGCGAACTTTTGCGATCCGCTGGAGGCGGCGGGTCAGCCGTTCCTGAGGCGTCCCAAACACTCGGCAACGACATTGCTCACTTATGTCGGCAATCGGTGGGGAGGCAGCTTAGCGGGCAGTTTCGTCGGCCGGCGTCCCGACTCCGACTTCTTCGGATTCGGTATCGATCACGCCGCGGGATACGTCCGTGTGGATATGGGTGGCTGGTATGCGATCAACTCCCGCGTCAGCGCCTACGTGGACGTCGAGAATCTTCTCGACAAGCACTACAACGAAGTTGTGGGATATCCGTCCCTGGGAACAAATTTCCGCGCGGGGCTGCGATTCAGGATCGGAGGCGAGTAAGAAGAAGCTGTTTAGCTCTTGGCTCTTAGCTTGGGGGCGGTTTCCAGCCGGGGCGATTCCGGGTCCGGCTGCGGACGGCCGTGATGGTTCCCCTCGGCGGAACTGCAGGAAGTCGGCAGCGGCGCGGCGGAGTGGGTTCCCTGATATTTGCTCCGCGCCAATACAAGCTTCTCCAAGTCCTCTTGTCCGAGCGGTTGCTGGCGTCCTAGAAGATGGGTTACGAGAGCGATCTGAGCAAAATGTTCGACCGTCTCCATCTTCATGTAAGCGTGATGCAGGGTGTCGGCGTAAGTGACCACACCATGGTTCGACATCAGAATGGCATCGTACTGCGAAACCAGTGGCTCCAGCGTTTCCGAGAGCTCAGGTGTGCCGGGGGTGCCGTACCTGGCCAGCGGAATGGAGCCCAGCCCGATGACGACCTCGCAGACCAGCGGCTGGGTGAGCGCAATTCCGGCGGCAGCGAAGCCGGTCGCGGTTGGTGGATGAGCATGCACGATGCCCCGGATGTCGGAGCGCAGCTTGTAGATCAGCAGGTGCATAGCGATTTCGCTGGAAACATGGCGACGGCCAGAAAGCGGGTGGCCTTCAAGGTCAACGATGACCATGTCGGCAGGGCGCAACATGCCCTTGCTCATGGACGTGGGAGTGGCCAGAATGCGCTGCTCATCAAGGCGTACGGAGAGATTGCCGTCCATGGCGGCCACGTAGCCGCGCTGGTGCAGCATGTTGCCGAAGAGGGCAATTTCGCGGCGGGATTGGCGTTCGCTGGGCATTCTTTTCCAGATCGTTCTGGGGGAGGGCTCGAACTGGCTCGCGTATGGTAACGCAGGCGCTTGCCGAAAGACAATGCGTATCTTCGGGAAGCCCTGATTGGGTTTCCAATGTGGCACCGGCGTTCCTACCCCTGTCGGAGTCCAGTTGAAATTCATACTTGGATAAGAGTTTCTCCAGGTCAAGCGGATGGCGGGAACTGCCCCGAATCTATAATCAGGCTGCGTGCTGGTTTCTGAATTCAATTATCTCCTGCCTGCGGAACTGATCGCCCAGGAGCCGCTTCCGGATCGGGCCGCTTCCCGGCTGCTCCACCTGGGCCGCGCCTCGGGGATGTTCCACGACCGCTGCTTTCGCGAGTTTCCGGACCTCCTCAGGCCGGATGACCTGATCGTATTCAATGACACCCGAGTATTTCCGGCGCGACTGTACGGCCGGAGAAGCGGGGCAAAAGCTCAGCCTGTAAGTTCGCGGAATTCAGCCGCGCGCGAGTTCCTCAAAGGCCGGATCGAGGTGCTGCTCACGCGGCAGCTTTCTCAGGAACCGAACGAATGGGAATGCCTGGTTCGGCCCGGACGGAAGATTGGAGTGGGAGAGAAGTTGTTCTTCGGTAACCATGAACTCGTGGCCGAGGTCGTAGCCAGGGGCAGCTTTGGGGAGCGCCGGATCCGCTTTCCTCCGGGGGCGGATTTTCTCGGGATGATTGAGCGGTTGGGGCATGTGCCCCTGCCGCCCTATATTGACCGGGCCGACCGTCCCGCCGACCGCGAGCGCTACCAGACCGTCTATGCGCGCGAGCGCGGTTCGGTGGCGGCGCCTACCGCAGGGCTACACTTCACCCCGGAGATTCTCTCCCGCATTCGAGAGCGCGGGATGGAAACCGCCGAGATCACGCTGCACGTCGGGTTGGGAACTTTTCAACCTGTCCGCGTGGATCGGGTGGAAGATCATCGCTTGCATCGCGAGTCGTACGTCATTTCGGCGGAGGCTGCGGAAAAAATCAATCGGGCCTTAGACGCGCGGCGGCGTGTGGTTGCGGTTGGAACCACCAGCGTCCGCACCCTGGAGCACTCGGCCAGTCAGTCGGAAAACGGCAGAGTGCGAGCGGGCGGCGGCGAAGCAGATACGTTCATCTATCCTGGGTATGAATTCAGGGTCGTAGGCGCGCTGCTGACGAATTTCCATCTGCCGCAATCCACGCTGCTCATGCTGGTGTGTGCTTTCGCAGGGAAGAACCGAACGTTGCAAGCCTACAAACACGCCGTCGAACAGAAATACCGCTTCTATTCGTACGGGGACTGCATGTTCGTGGAGTGAGGACCGGGCCTCAGGGCTCGGAAAGAAATTCGTATTCATCAATGACCGCGGCAACGGCTACTTTGCCGTCAGGTCCGCCATCGTCCACGCGCACGACCTTGCCTTTGCAGCGCACCCGGATGCTTTCCGTCAAAGTGATTTCGGGCGGAAGGGTCAGCGTGAATTCGATGGTCGCTCCGGCCGCGATCGCCGAGTCCACATAGAAGCAGATGCCGCGGGCGCTGACATCGCGGGTCTGCGCGGCTTTTTCCTGCACGCCGTCTTCGCTGTAGGTAACAGATACCGGCAGCCGCAGCGCAAACCGGCGGGTTGCCCGTTTGTTGTCCTGCGTGATCTCGGCCATGAATCCTCCCGGTAAAGTGATGTAAGCATGGCTGTTTGTGGGGTAAGTGTCAAGACCGTTGTTTTGGACCGGACGGACGCCGGCGGGAAGACGCGCGGAGGGCGTAAAGGGCCTGATTCCGCGCGACACCGCACTATACGACTTTGGGATAAGCTGGTAGGCAGAGCGCTATGGTCTTCGTCCTCGACAACTACGATTCGTTCACCTACAACCTGGTCCAGTATCTGGGCGAGCTGGGGCAGAGGTCGTGGTCCGCCGCAATGACCAGGTAACGGTGGCCGAGGTTGAAGCCATGCATCCGGACCGCATCGTGCTCTCGCCCGGACCCTGCACGCCGCAGGAGGCCGGGATCAGCATCGAGCTCGTCCGGCATTTTGCCGGCAAGGTTCCGATCCTGGGCGTGTGCCTGGGACATCAGGCGATGGGAGCGGCCTTCGGGGGCGAGATCGTGCGCGCCGCCAACCTGATGCATGGCAAGACCAGCCAGGTGCTGCACGACAACAAAACCATTTTTCAGGACTTGCCCATGCCCATGACGGCTACGCGTTATCACTCGCTGATTGTGGAGGAGAAGAGTTTGCCCGCCGAGCTGGAGATCAGCGCCTACACCACCGAGTCCGACGGCTCAGCGCGTGATCATGGGACTGCGGCACCGGCAGTTTCCCGTCGAGGGCGTGCAGTTTCATCCCGAGAGCGTGCTGACGGGCGAAGGAAAAAAGCTGATCAGCAATTTCCTCGCGCTATAGTCCATTGTCCAAGCACTCTTTCCGGCAATCCGGCAGAATGCGTGTCCACTCAAAACTTCTCGAGCAGAATAGAGCTTCAAGTAACCCTCAGAATTCGTCAGTCTGGCGTGCGCATGAATCGCCGAGCTTAACTTCTTGCGCCAAACCAAGCAGACCAAACAACAGCTCCTCAGGACTGTGATGACAATAACCGGACTGCTCCATCTTCACCATGACCAGCGCCCGTGGCCGGATTGTTTGGAACTGCCCCGCCAGACGTAGAAAGCACGCCCACTCCATCACGATGATGTCGACAGATACAGCGAAACGACTCCGAGTTCTGCCGCCAAGCCCGGGTCGTGAGGTCGTATATCGCGGTCTTCGGAACCATTCCCCTGCGGTGCAATGATAACGCTTGTTTGCACCAAAGCCGATCGACTTGTGAACCAGACGCAATCAAGCTGCACGATAGTTGGATCGAGACTGGTGGCTTACGGGCCACTCCTCACTCAATCTGATCGCACAGTCTAGACTTAAGGATGTGACCGCCATCACGCGATCCTCTTTGGGCAATCCAAAACGGGAATTTACCGGGCTTTCCGACTGGCCACTGATCACTGGCCACTATTCCTCGCCACCTCCACCGCCCGCAGCACCGCCTGCGCCTTGTTCATGCATTCCTGAATTCGCGCTCCGGGTCGGAGTCCGCGACGATGCCGGCGCCCGCCTGCAAATACGCTTTCTTGCCCTTCATCAGCATGGTGCGGATGGCGATGCAGGAATCCAGGTTGCCGGCGAAATCGGCGTAGAGGACCGAGCCGCCGTAGATGCCACGCCGCGTTGGTTCCAGCTCCTCGATGATCTGCATCGCCCGAACTTTGGGCGCGCCGCTCAGCGTGCCCGCAGGGAAGCAGGCGGCGAATGCGTCGAGCGCATCCAGATCGCTGGCGCAGCTTGCCCTCGAGCGCCGAGACTAGATGCATGACGTGCGAGTAGCGCTCCACGTACATCAGGTCGCGCACCTTCACCGAACCATACTCGCTCACCCGGCCCAAATCGTTGCGGCCGAGGTCGACCAGCATGACGTGCTCGGCGCGTTCCTTTTCGTCCTGGAGCATCTGTTGTTCCAGGCGCTGGATCTTCGGCTTCGTCGCGGCCGCGCGGATGCGTTCCGGCAATCGGTCGGTATTCCAGCTTGCGTCCGGTCACCCGCACCAGCATTTCGGGCGACGAGCCCAACATGTGCGTGTCTCCCATGCGGAGGAAATACATGTAGGGAGACGGATTCACGGTGCGGAGCGCGCGGTAGATATCAAAGGGCGCCACTTGCGGGAACAAAATCCAGGCGCTGCGAGAGCACCACCTGAAAAATGTCGCCCGCCGCGATGTATTCCTTGGCGCTTTCCACCGCCCGATGAAACGTGCGCGGCTGGTGGCGGCGTGGACTTTGAGCTTGGCCTTCGCCGGCTGCGGGTCTTCTGCCAGGCGGCCGAGCGCAAGCCGCGGCCAGCTTCTTTTCCAGAACGGCGATATCGGTGATCGGCTCGGTCATAGGCTGGCGCGGGCTCTCGCGGGAGACATCGGCGGTGGCGATGATGTGAATCTGGTGGCGCAGGTGATCGAAGGCCAGCAGGCGATCGAAGAACATCAGCACGCAATCGGGCAGACGAGAGATCGTCTTTCGCCTGCTCGCCGATTTTTTCCAGTTGGCGCACGCGTGTCGTAGGCAAAATAACCGACGGCGCCGGCGGTGAACGGAGGCAGTCCGGCGAACAGTAGCGGGCCGGTGTTCGCCGCAGCAGCTCCTTCATAATCCGGCAGGACGTTGCCCTGTGCGTTCTCACGGTTCTTGCCGCGGTGCACCACCACGTCCTCGCCGTGGGCCCGCACCTGCATGTAAGGCCGCGCTCCCAGAAAGGTGTAGCGGCCGATGCGCTCCCCTCGCTCTATCGACTCCAGCAGAAAAGCGTCCGGCTCTTTGCGGCGATGGCCAGAAAGGCGGAGACCGGCGTCAGCAAATCGGCCGTGACCGACTTGACCACGGGGACCAGCGTCGCCTCGCGGGCCAAGCGGAAGAACTCTTTGTAATCGGGACGAAGCATGAGAGCCAGTCGCGAGCTTCTCATTATATGGCCACCGATTTGGGGAGGCCACTGTCGCTCACACCAGTCCAGGAGCGAGACAACCCGAACAGGCATTACCAGCGTAACCATCGTATGAATTGACGGATTGCCCGAGCCGGCGGAAGATGGCAGTTTAGCCTGGCATCTCGCTGAAAGGGGTCGTATGCGGGTCAGGTTCTGGGGAGTTCGCGGCTCAACCCCGACTCCGCAGCGGGAAAACATGCGGTACGGGGGCAACACCTCCTGTGTGGAAGTGCGGCTCGGCGACAGCCTCTACGTGTTCGATTGCGGCACCGGATTCCGCGCGCTGGGTCAAGCGCTTCGCCGTGAGTTCGCGGGCCGCCCGTCTGGCCGCGCACATGTTCGTCTCTCATTTCCATTGGGACCACATTCAGGGCTTTCCATTTTTCAGCCCGCTCTATGACAACCGGGAGAATCGGTTTCAGTTTCACTGTTCCAGCCGGACGCGCAGCCTGAAACAGGTGTTCGAGGAGCAGATGTCCTCACCGTATTTCCCGGTGGGGCTGGCCGAGATGCAGGCGCACGTCAGGACTTCTATGATCTGGAGGAAGGCCGCATTCAGTTGGGCCATGTAACGCTGCAGACGGTGTGGCTGAACCATCCCCAGGGCTGCATGGGCTTTCGCCTGGAGAGAAAGAAGGCGTGATGGTGTATGCCACGGACAACGAGCCCGGGGATCCGGTCTTCGATAAGAATGTGCGCACACTCGCGGCTGGCGCCGACGTGCTGATCTACGACGCGCAGTATCTTCCCGAAGAGTATGAGGCGCGCCGGCGCGGCTGGGGGCACAGCCATTGGCGGGAGGCTATCAATGTCGTTATGGAGAGCGGCGCCAAGGAACTGGTCCTGTTCCATCACGATCCCGACCACGATGACGCCTGCATCGACAAGGTCGTAAAGGAAGCCAGCAACTATTATGCTCGCGTGCGGGCGGCGGCGGAGGGGATGCAGATCGAAGTGCCAGCTTCCAAGGCCGCGTCGGAAAATCAGCGCTGAGTTTGGGGTACGTCGGTCGCCCGCTCCACCCGGCCGCCATTACCGCGCCGAATCGGAAGTGGTATCCTGGCATTCCCACAGTACGCGAAAGGATGGGCACCCTTCACTCGCGCGATGCCAGCGAGATCAAAACCTACGAAAGGCTGGGCCACTCTCCGGCTTTATCGTCGCACTAAATCGCAGGTGCCTGCGTCATGAAATTCTCGCCCACAGTCTTGCGCTGTACGCTGAAATCTCAGGCAAGGGTGGGCCAGTTAGCCCCCCGTGATGTTGCAACGAGAAAATGTCGTATGAACTGCAACGAGACTCTGTCACCCCTTTCTGATTAAGTCACGGCGGCTAGAGCGGGCCGGCCGCCCGTTGCACTTGCCGTTCGTTCAGTTGCAGCAGACGGGCGGCCTCACCTACGCTCAGCCGCCCGGCCACCGCATTCTCAATCACTTTCACCCGTGGGAGTTCTTTCTGACTCAATGTCAGCATCGCTCTAGGGTGACAAAGTCTGGTTGCAGTTAGGGGGTGACATTATCCTGGAGCATCTACACCTAACCGCGCCTTCGTTGACAATATGCTCCACCCTACGTTATCTTTAACTCTTTAGCAGTCCTGCGGTTGCCCGCCTGATAGCCCTGCGCGTTCGGCGCTCACTGGGTACTCAGCGGTCTTCTTTGCTTTTTTTATTTCTGGGAGATTTTGGCATGTCAACCTATTTCCCCAAAGCGGGGGAAATTGTGCGCAAATGGTACGTCGTGGATGCGTCGGGGCAGACGCTCGGCCGGCTGGCGTCACAAGTCGCCCGCATTCTGATGGGCAAGGAAAATCCGCGATACACGCCTTTTCTCGACACCGGCGATCATGTGGTCGTCATCAACGCCGCGAAGGTCAAGACCCGGGCTGAAGGCCGAGCAGAAGTTGTATCACCATTACACCGGCTATCCGGGCGGTCTGCGCACCGAAGAATTTCGCAAGCGGTTCGCGCGCAAGCCGGAGGTGATCCTGGAGCAGGCGGTGTTGCGCATGCTGCCCAAGACCAAACTCGGCCGGCAGATGATCAGCAAGCTGAAGATTTATCGTGGGGACCAAGCACCCTCACCAGGCGCAGAAGCCGGAAGTAAAGGCGCTCGAAGTAAGGGTGTAAAGTGTGGTTGCAGAGCACGGCGTCACAAAATTTGAAAGGTTGCACCGACCTGGTTTGGCTAAGGCTAACTGCTAAGTGCTAAGAGCTAAATGGCAGATCTAGTTCAATATTACGGTACGGGACGGCGCAAGGCGGCAGTCGCGCGCGTGTTTCTGCGTCCGGGCAGCGGCGAGTTCAAGGTGAATGGACGTGCTTTCGAACAGTATTTTGTGACCCACGGCGCAGCGCACTGAGCGCCAACAGCCGCTGGTTTCGACCGAGACCGCGAGCACTTCAACATCGTCGCCAATGTCGCCGGCGGCGGCGTGAGCGGACAGGCGGAGCGGTGAAGCTCGGCATCGCCCGCGCTTTGATGGTGTTCAACATCGAACTGCGCAAGAAGCTGAAGACCGAAGGCATGGTCAGCCGTGACTCGCGCTCCAAAGAGCGCAAGAAGTACGGCCAGAAGGGCGCGCGCAAGCGCTTCCAGTACTCCAAGCGGTAGAGAGATTCCTGGCTACTGGCGTACGTAGCAACTGATGTTTTAGGTGTTCAATTCTTCCCGTGCCGCTTAGCGACGGGGACGGGAATGTAATCCCGCTGGTGCTGAGCGGCTTCGGATTTCGGAGTGGAACCAACGCAGGGGATGCAATCCAAATGAGGAGGTTGATTGGCTAACATCACCATGAAGGAGTTGCTCGAAGCGGGCGTCCACTTCGGGCACCAGACCAAGCGCTGGAATCCCAAGATGAAGGAATTCATCTTCGGGGAGCGCAACGGGATTTACATCATCGACCTGCAGAAGACGCTCAAGATGTTCAAGGAAGCGACCAAGTTCGTGCAGGAGCTGGCTGCCGGGGGCAAGATCGTGCTCTTCGTGGGCACCAAGCGGCAGGCGCAGGACGCCATCGCCGAAGAAGCGCAGCGCTGCGGCATGTTCTACGTGAACCAGCGCTGGCTGGGCGGGCTGCTCACCAACTGGGTCACGGTGCAGAAGTCGGTGAAGCGGCTGAAGGAACTCGACGAGATGGCCATGGACGGCCGCTACGAGCTGCTGCCCAAGAAGGAAGTCATCAAGCTGGAGCGCGAGCGCAAGCACCTGCAGGCCAACCTGGCGGGCATCAAGAACATGAGCCGCTTGCCCGATGCGATTTTCGTCATCGACTCCAACAAGGAGCAGATCGCGGTGCGCGAGGCGCGCAAGCTGGGCATTCCGGTGGTCGCGGTGGTCGATACCAACTGCGATCCCAGCGAAGTGGATTACGTGATTCCTGGCAACGACGACGCGCTGCGCGCCATCCGCCTGTTTGCCTCGAAGATTGCCGATTCGGTTGCCGAAGGCGCGCAGCCGCATGACCGACAAGCAGGTTGCGGATCTCGCAGCAGCGGCCGGGGCAGCAGGGAGGCCGAACTGGCCGCGGCCGCTGCCGCTGCAGCTACGGAGGGCGCCGCCGATCGGCTGCCGGCGAAGAGCGGCGCCGAAGACATCAGCATGGAAGAGGTGCTCGGCGCCGGCACGCGCAAGCAGCCGGCCGCCAAAGAGAGCGCGAGCGAAGACAGTCCCGCAGGTCGAAACCCAGACGTTCTGAAGCGGGTTTGTCGTTGGTCCTTGGTCGTTGGCTGAGGGATTCAGACCCGCGCGGGTCGTCCGGCGCGGGTCAAATTTTGTAAGCGCGATCGTTGGCCTTTGGTCGTTCGCTATTGGCCTTAACTCCGGGCCAACGACGAACGAGGAACGACCAGGGACATTTCAATCAAGATGGGTACAACCACTGTGAATATTTCCGCCGCCAAGTGAAAGAGCTCCGCGAGAAAACCGGCGCGCCCATGATGGACTGCAAGCAGGCCCTCACCGAGGCCAAGGGCGATATGGAACAGGCCATCATCGTCCTGCGCAAGAAGGGTGTCACGGTCGCCGCAGAAGAAAGCTACGCGCGTGACCAGCGAAGGCTCGGTCGCCAGCTACATCCACGCCGGCGGCAAGATCGGCGTGCTGGTCGAGGTCAACTGCGAGAGCGATTTCGTCGCCCGCACCGAAGACTTCAAGGAGCTGGTGCACGACATCGCCATGCACATCGCGGCCAGCGACCCCAAGTTCGTCCGCAAGGAAGACGTCACCGCCGGAAGCCTTCGAGCGCGAGAAGGACATTTACCGCGCGCAGGCCATGGCCACCGGCAAGCCGACCACGTCGCCGAGAAGATCGTCGAGGGCAAGATGGGCAAGTTCTATGAGGAGGTCTGCCTTTACGATCAGCCTTTCATCAAGGACCAGACCATCAGCATCTCGCAGTTGATCGCCTCCAAGATCGGCAAGCTGGGCGAGAACATCTCGGTGCGCCGCTTCGCCCGCTTCAAGGTCGGCGACGCTGGGCGAGACCATTGCCATCAGCAAGCCGCGAGCAGAAGGCTGAGTAATCGCAGGGGCGCTAAGCAGCGCCCCTTTTTGTAGCTCGAAGACTGGCAACTGATCGCCGCGAACTGAAAATGCTATGACAACTCCCGTCTTCAAACGCATTCTGCTGAAGCTCTCCGGCGAGGCCCTGGCCGCGGACCAGGGCTTCGGCGTGGATTCCGCGCGCATCCACGAGATCGCCGCCGAACTCGCAGACGTCCACTCGCTGGGAGTCGAGATCGCCATCGTGGTGGGCGGCGGCAACTTCTTCCGCGGCGTCGCCGAGCAGGCCCGCGACATGGACCGCGTCTCCGCCGACCACATGGGCATGCTGGCCACGGTCATCAACGCGCTCGCGCTGCAGGATGCGCTGGAGAAGCAAGCGTCTACACCCGCGTGCATGTCCGCCATCGAGATGAACCAGGTGGCCGAGCCGTTCATCCGCCGCCGCGCCATCCGTCACCTGGAAAAGGGCCGCATCGTGATCTTCGCCGCCGGCACCGGCAACCCTTACTTCTCCACCGACACCGCCGCCTCGCTGCGCGCCATGGAGATCAAGGCCGACGCCATCCTGAAAGCCACCAAGGTGGACGGCATCTACGACGCCGATCCCATGCTGGTGAAAGACGCCAAGATGTTCGACCGCGATCTCCTACATGGACGTCCTGAAACAGGGGCTCAAGGTGATGGATTCCACCGCCATCAGGCTGTGCAAGGACAACAACCTGCCCATCATCGTCTTCAATCTGAACCGGCGCGGGAAACATCCGGAGGGTTGTGACCGGCGAGAAGATCGGATCGCTGGTCAGCGCGTAAAGCCCCGGCCCGACATGCTTTTCGGTGCGTTTATAGCTATATTAGCTATATTAGCGATATTATCGTTCTATGATAATATGCCAACTCTCTGTAAGACAATACTTTACAATCACCTAGGGCTCGTGGCGAGGGCGGTTAAGGCCCGCCTGCCGCGGTTAGCCTCCAAAGTTTAGTACGGAATAGTACAAAGAGGAGGCAGCCATTTGCGGTGCCGACCATGTGCGACCTAGGCATGCAATAGTGTCGCTTTCGGAAGTCACGAGATCGAAATTCCGATGAACATCTACCAGAAGCGTCACGCGATTCTTGCGAGGCACATAGGTGAGCGCATAACTCCGACGCAACTCAAGGCCGAACTATTGGAGAGGTTTCCCGATACCAAGCCCCAGAGTGTCAATGCGCCCGATTGTTTTTACTCCGACCGCAAACGGGCGGGTTCCACATGTCCGGAATGTGGGAAGCTCGGCGGGTTCGCAGTGAACAGGGATGGCATCGTGGACATGGGTGCTGGTGGCTGGGGAGGTATCTCGCCCGTCTATGTACCTACTGGGAATACCCGCAGTAGCGTTGGGCCTTCGACCATAGCGAATCGGATCGCGCCTTTCCGTGGTCCTCAGAAAGCCGTTGTCATCGACGATGCCTTCATCAGCGAGTGGCACCCAAGATATGATTGGACAGAAAGTGACGAGGATGAGTATCAAAAACTCGTCGCTATCGTATCTCAAGAAATAGCCTCGGCAGGCACCGTTTCAAAAAGCACCTTCCTGAGAATATGGAATTGGAAGGGCGCCATGCGGGTAATCGGCCACGTGCTGATCGACGCATATGACGCGCTTTATGCCCCCGCATTTCGCCGAGCGGCCTCTGAACTACCCGAGCGAAAGCTTCCCGCACTCATAGCACCCGATGTTAAGTTGCCGGGGGTAGAGGCAGCAACGGGATCGACACTCGTCCACTTTATGCACCCCGACAGTATGCCAATCATCGACGTACGCACGTGCGAAGTTCTATTTGCCGCCGGTCTCATCTCGACTGACCGAAAGGACCTAGCGCATTACGAAGAATTTCGGCGGGCCATCGATGGCATCAGGCGTCGTTGTCCTCGTTGGACCCTACGTCAAATCGACAGAGCCTTGTTTGCTTACCATAAACAAGTTTTCGACAAGAGTGGATCCGGCGGATGCCGCACTGCATGAGTGAGGGGACTGAACGATGAGGAAAAGGCAACTGCATCACCCCAGCCGCTTTTCGACGAATTCATGAGACGGATCATGCCGGGGAGCGATTGGGAAACTTAGTACTCTTGCATTTTAATACCGGTTCACGACCTTTCGTTTACGTAGGTTTATAATTCCGCTTTTGGACGACTAATTTCTTGGGAGCTGACAAATGGCTCAAGCTGGTATGGCCGCAATTCCGGGCCTTAAAGATACTTACGTTCAACTCAAGACGCGCATGGACAAGGCGGTCGAGGATTTCCGCAAGGCCATGGCGGCCACGCGTACAGGGCGGGCGTCGGTGCATATGCTGGACGCGGTCAACATCGACTATTACGGCTCGCAAATGCCGCTGAACCAGATCGCGCAGGTACACGCGCCCGAAGCCCAGCTCATCACCGTGCAGCCGTTTGATCCCACGTCGCTGGCCGCGATTGAAAAGTCCATCCGCACCGCCGATCTCGGCCTCAACCCCATGAATGACGGCAAGATCATCCGCGTGCCCGTTCCTCCGCTGACCGAGGAGCGCCGCAAGGACATGGTCAAGCACCTGCACAGAGTGCTGGAGGAGCATCGCACCGCCGTGCGCAACATTCGCCGCGATGGCAACGACGCCATCAAGAAAGCAATGAAAGACAAGAAAATCACCGAAGACGACGAAAAGCGCGCCATGGACGAGATCCAGAAACTCACCGACAACGAAATCAAGAAGATGGAAGAAATGAGCAAGGGCAAAGAGAAAGAAGTGATGGAGATTTAGCCAGCGCCTCGGCTCACGGCTTTGTTCTTTACGCAGCTTAGACGATTCTGCTTATGAGTTACTGGGGCGGAGGATTGTGGGTGGTTTTGTTGGCGGGATCTCTTTTAGGAGATGTGACGACGCCGCGGCTGGTGAAAGAAAGCGGATTCTCCGTGGTGGGTATTGAGGTCCGAACCAGCAATGCGCGGGAGATGACCGGGCAGGGCGCGATCGCGGGACAGTGGGGAAAGTTCTTCAAGCAGGGAATCCTGGAGCAAATTACGGACAAAGTGGATTCGACGGTTTTTGCCGTTTACACGAACTATGCCAGCGACCGAAACGGCGACTATGATTTCCTGATTGGGGCGAAGGTCACCAAGGTGTCCACCATCCCGCCTGGAATGGTGGTGAGAACAATTCCAGCGGGGAAGTATTCGGTTCTGACCTCGGCGAAGGGACCAGCGGCGAAAGTCGTACCCGAGGCGTGGCAGCGAATTTGGAACCTGGAAGACAAATCGCAACTCGGCGGAGTGCGCACGTACCGGGCGGATTTCGAAGTTTACGACCAGCGAAGCCAGAACCCGCAGGATTCGGAAGTCGACATCTACGTCGGCCTGAAGTAAGACGCAGCACCCACCGTAGCGAGCTCTCTTGATCCATAAGTACGACGCTGTGATTCTCGGTGGCGGGGCGGCGGGGTTGATGTGTGCCCTGGAAGCTGGCGGGCGCGGGCGAAGAGTTGCCGTGCTCGAACGCGCCGAACGCCGGGAAAGAAAATCCTCATCTCGGGCGGCGGCCGTTGTAACTTCACCAACCTGCAATGCCGGCCTGACAATTTCATCTCAGCCAACCCGCACTTCGCCAAGTCGGCGCTGGCGCGTTACACACCGGCCGACTTCATCGCCCTGGTCGAAAAGCATGGCATTCGGTATCACGAGAAAACTTTGGGCCAGCTCTTCTGTGATGGCTCCGCCCGCGAAATCCTGCAGATGCTGGAGGCGGAATGCAAGGCAGCGCACGTGGAGACTTTCGTCAGCATCAGCGTTCTGGAAGTCATCAGGACAACCGAGTTCATCGTTCGAACCACGGGTGCGGAATTCCATTCGCCGGCGCTGGTGGTCGCGACCGGCGGGCTCTCGATTCCGAAGATGGGCGCGACCAGCTTCGGTTATGATCTGGCGCGGCAATTCGGGATCAAGATTCGAGAGCCGTGGCCCGCCTTGGTTCCTCTCCTGCTGGCTCCGGAAGATTGTCGCCACTATTGCGGTCTTGCGGGCGTTTCTGCCGAAGTGGTCGCTTCCTGCGAGGGCGCACAGTTCAGAGAAAAAATGCTGGTCACGCATCGCGGACTGAGCGGGCCCGCGATCCTCCAGATTTCTTCTTACTGGAAACCACCAGCGCCGGTGCTGATCGATCTTGCGCCGGGCAGGAATGTGACCGCTCGCTTTGACGATCCCTCGACTTCGCGCAACCTCAAGGCTCTGCACGCCGCTTTCCGCGAGTTCGTGCCCAGTCGCTTGGCGGATTGCTGGCTGGAGGTTAACGCTCCCTCGTCATTTACCAACCAGGCCCTCGCCGACCTCGAACGCCGCGTCCATCATTGGAAAATCCACCCGGCGGGAACCGAAGGTTACGACAAGGCCGAAGTCACTGCGGGCGGAGTTGACACGGATGAACTCTCCGCCAAAACCATGGAGAGCCGGAAAGTCCCCGGCTTATTTTTCATCGGAGAAGTCGTGGACGTGACGGGCCACCTTGGCGGCTTCAATTTTCAGTGGGCTTGGGCATCGGGTGCGGCTGCGGGGAGAGCGCTCTAGCTCTTTGGCGTTTGCATAATCGGGGACGATTCTTCCCGGCTTCTCTTTTTTCTCACCAGCGTTACTTCAACTTGGCCCCGAACACACCAAAGGCCCCTAGATTCCCGTAATCCGCGTTCCAGCCTTGGCCGTCTTGTTCGGAGGCGAAGTTGCCCATCAGACCGCTGTAGGTGAAGTCCCAGATGTCCCATGCAGCGTCTGGAGCTGACGCGACGGCCCAATACTGTGTACCTGCCTTGAGCGGAAGTCCTTTCCTAGACCTAGTAATAGTCGCACTGCAATCATGGAAGTGCGATGTTCCCAGTTTCTTCAACCTCCACTTGTGGATTACTTTGCCCGGCATGCCATTGCTGTCCTCGTTCAGACTTACCGCAGTGGTGTACCCCGTAGTCACGGAAAACAAGCCCAGCACGAGCTCAGTAGCCTTGGCATCAGCTTTCGGAGTAAAAGGCATGGCAATGGACGTGCCCAGCCCGACGGTCCATCCCTCCGTGCCGTAGCAATTCCCCTTTCGATGTCCCAGGTTGCTGTAGATCTGGTACAGCATCGGAGAACGCAAGTCCGGGCCCGCGGTCGGGCGGGTCGGAATCGTGGACGCACGAGCACTGTTGATGATCACGGCGCCGTGATCGTCGGTATTCTGAGCGAATGATGTTCCGAGGAACACGACGAGAAGGAGTGAGCAGGACCGGAATCTGTTCATTGCCAACCCCCCTGGCTCACAGAACGCAGTCATGCTACATCGGAAAGAAAGGGGCGTCAAACGTTAGCTTATAATCGGAACCATCGTGAAAAAAGTTGTCCACGCCGCCTGCCCGCACGATTGTCCCGACGCCTGCGGGGTCTTGATCACTGTGGAGGACGGGCGCGCGACAAAGATTCAGGGCGATCCTGCGCATCCCGTGACGCGCGGGTTTCTGTGCGCCAAAGTGGCCAAGTATCTGGACCGGGTTTATTCGCCGGATCGAGTGCTGTATCCGATGCGGCGGGTGAAACCGAAAGGGCCTGCGGAAAAGCTGCGGAGCTTCGCTCCACCCGGACAGCCGGGGGCGGCTGTCCCCCCGCAAGCCTTGGATGGTCAGGCTTTTCAGCGCGTCTCCTGGGACGAAGCACTGGGCGAAATCACATCCCGCTTCAAGCAGATCATCGCGGAGTTCGGCAGCGAAGCCATTCTCCCGTATTCCTATGGTGGCACGCTGGGGCTGCTGAACAGCGCCTGTATGGATCGGCGCTTTTTCCATCGGCTGGGCGCGTCACAACTGGCGCGAAACATTTGCTCGGCAGCAGGAGAAGCCGGCCTGAAATCGGTCCTTGGCATCAAGCTCGGCACCGAACCGGAGCAGTTCCGCCATTCGCGCTACATCATTTGCTGGGCTGCCAATATTCATGGCAACAACGTACACCTATGGCCATTCATCTCGGAAGCCCACCGGCAAGGCGCAAAGCTGGTGGTGATTGATCCCTACCGCACGCGCACGGCAAGTTGCGCCGACTGGTATTTGCCCATCAATCCCGGTACCGACGCGGCCCTGGCGCTCGGCATGATGCACGTCATCATCAAGGAGAATTTCCACGATGCCGACTATGTCGAGCGCCACACCGTCGGTTTTGACCAACTCCGCGCCAAAGTGCAAGACTACCCGCCGGAACGAGTGGCGAACTGGACGGGGATCGCGGCATCCGACATCGTGAAGCTGGCGCGAGAGTATGCCACCACGCGCCCTGCCGTCATCCGGCTCAATTACGGGGTGCAACGCTCGGAAGGCGGTGGCATGGCAACCCGCGCCATCACCATGCTGCCCTGCATTACCGGATCATGGAAAGAGATTGGCGGGGGGCTGCAGCTTTCCACCAGTGGAGCATTTGCCCCGCTTCGGGATCCGCTTGAGCGCCCCGACCTCATGCTCGAATCGCTGCGACGGCCTGCGCGTGTGGTCAACATGGTGGAATTGGGCCAGGCGCTGAACCGGCTCGACCATCCTCCTCTCAAAGCGCTGTTCGTGTACAACTCGAATCCGGCGGCCGTTTGTCCCAATCACAATGAAGTGATCCGGGGATTGCGCCGTGAGGATCTGTTCACGGTCGTTCACGAGCAGTTCTTCACCGATACCACCGACTACGCCGATATTGTGCTGCCCGCGACCACATTCTTTGAGCACAAAGATCTGCTGCCCGCATACGGGCACTACTATTTGCAGATGTCTGATCAGGCGATCGAGCCGTTGGGCGAATGTCGCTCGAACTTGGAAGTCTTTCGCGTGCTTGCCGAGCGAATGGGATTTAAAGACGAGTGTTTTCGGGAGTCGGTGGACGAGATGATGGACTCCGCGCTCGCCTCCAACCATCCCTGGCTGGAAGGGATCGATCGGGAGCGATTGGAGAGGGAGGGCCATATCAGGCTGAATTTTTCCCAAGCGGAGCTTCGCTCCGCCGGAAAGCCGGGGGCGGCTGTCCCCACGCAAGCGGCTTTTCTTCCTTTTGCCAACGGTAACTTCGCCACGCCCAGCGGCAAGGCCGAGCTGTACAACGAGTCCCTCAAGGCCGAGGGTTTAGATCCGGTGGTGCAGTTCACGCCGCCCAGCGAATCGCGGCACAGTGAGCAGGCGAAGGCTTTTCCCTTAGAACTGTTGGCGCGCAAGGCGGATAACTTTCTCAATTCGACATTCGCGAACTTACCGACCATCCAGCAAATGGAGGAATTGGGTCTGCTGGAGATGAACGCATCCGATGCCCGGGCACGGGGGATTGCTGATGGCGACACGGTGCGGGTCTTCCGCACGTCGAGCCACCCGGCGTCGAGGTCTACGCAGTCCACGGGTAGCGACTGAATCTCGCCGCGCCGCAAGCCGGCCATGAAGGCGAGCGCGTAGGGGACGGCCAGCTCGTGCGGGAGCGCCTTCAGGAGCGCGTCCATCTCCTCCGGTCCTGCGTAGCGCTCACGCGGCGCACTGGGGCGGGGCAGTTCGAGGCCAGCGGTCGGGTCGTGCGCGATGTCGTCGTAGCGGGGCAGGAGGTACGTGTAGAGCGCCCCGAGGGCATGGATGGCGTTCCGTGTGGTGGCGCCCGCCCGCAGCTCCGAAATCTGGTCGGCCAGGACTTGCACCTGCGAGCGGCGGAGCTGGTCCACACGGATGCGCCCCAGCACGGGGAAGACCCACTCCTCGAAGGCCGCGCGGTAGTCGCGGAGGGTGCGCGCCGCGTACAGGGTCTTCTTGCGGGACAGGATGGTCCCGGACTCGGCGCCGGTCAGGAAGGCTTCGGCCGCCTGGCGGACAGTCGGGAGCTTGCTCTCCGGCCTCATGACGGGGGTGCCCTCAGCGATCTTGGCCAGCATCCTCGCCCTCCAGGCGCGGGCTTCCGACATGCTGCCGGTCCACGACCCGCGCACCCGCTCGCCACGAGTTCCCCCCGACACATAGGGCCGGTAGCGCGTGCGTCCGTGCGTGTCGGTGCGGGTCTCGATGCCCTCCAGCTTGTTGCGTGCCATCGCCGTTCCTTCGGATTCGGTGTACGGGGGTTGGGAGTCCCACAGGGAGTCCCACGGCCACAGTGTACCGATAGAAATGGCTTGTTCAAGCGGTATTTTCGTCCAGAGCCGTTATCTTCTAATCCGAGGGTCGCAGGTTCGAGTCCTGCCGGGGGCGCCTCTAGGGCCCGAGTTTTCGGGCGTTGTCGGTGTCCCGGTCGGGGCGCGGCCGTCGGATATGTCCCCAGCATGTCCCAAGAACGGCCGTCGAATAGCGGTCCGGGTCGGGCGCCGCGCGTGTCCCGGGCGCCGAGCGGGCACGTGTTTCGCGTGGCGCGCGGTGCCTTTGGCCGACGACGTCGCGGTCGCTTTGGCTCGGCTCTCAGCCCGAGACCGCTTCACCGGCCGCGATGATGTCGTGTTCGCGGGTGTGGCCGGCGGGTTCCTCGACGGATCGGCTCTGCGCCGGCGCTACAAGCGGGCGCGAGACGCCGCGGGCTTGCGCCCGCTGCGCTTCCACGACCTGCGCCACACTTCGGCAGCGTGGCGATCCGGTCCGCCGATCCGCGGGAGGTGCAGGAGTGGCTGGGCCACTCCTGCTTCTCGACTACGCAGATCTACATGCACTACAAGCCGCGGGCAGACGCGGCGCGGCGGCTCGGCGCGGCGTTCGGGGTGCCGCCGGCGGAGTCGCCCGAGGGAAGGCCAACGAGGAGCCGGTTCGAGTGAGCGGCTTTGAGGGATTCCGCGAGTCCCCGGATGCGCCGTTCTATCGATCGGGCGGCAGGACGCCCGAGGCGACGTGGCCAGAAGCGGCCGATCGCCTCGCGCGCGTTATCGACGACATACGTCGCCAGCCCGGAACCGGCCCGCCCATCAACGTCGAACGCATCCGTCGTTGGCACCGCGCGGTATTCGTGACCACGTTCGAGCGCGACGCCGGCCGCCTCCGCGATGACGGCGAGCCCGTGTGGTTCTCGGTTCTCGTCGAGACGACAAGCGGCCGCGGCCGTCGGCCGATCGAGGGAGCGCGCGGCCGCGGTGCGATCGTCCGCGAGCTGACGGCCGCTTGCAATCGATTCAACGCCGAGCACGAGGAGCTGGCGGCGCGCCCGGCGCGCGCGGACCATTCCGAGGCGCTCGCGGCGGCCGCCGCGATCTACGTCGCAGCTCTGGGCGTGCATCCGTTCGTCGACGGCAACCTCCGGGCCGGCTTCGTGGCGCTCCAGGCGGCGCTGCGCGCCCTAGATTTCCCAGGCGTGGTCTTCGGCGAGGCGGTGCGACGCCACGACGAAGCGGTCGGCTGGGCCTTGCGCGGCGACGAAGCTGCATCCCTCGAGCCACTTGTCGACCTTCTCGGCGATCTTGTAGCGATCTGAGTGCTGGCCGATAGCCTGTAGGGCATGTCCATCAAGTACGCCGATGTCGAGTTTCCCCGAGGCGACTGGGTCGGTGACGGGGCTGGTCTTCGCGAATGGACGACTGAGGTCTCAGCCGAGATGGCCGAGGACGCGATGCTCCTCGCGATGGGCGCGGAGCGCGCCGAGTCCGAGCTAGCGCGGCGCGCGGCGGCTCAGGAGGCCGAGGCCAACGCGGCCGACGATCGTCGCGGCGATGTATCCGCTTCCGACGAGACCGCGCTCACGGGGTAGCCAGCCCGTCTGGCAAGGTCGGCGACAGCCGACCTGATTGCTGATCAGCGCCGGGCCCGGAACGGGTCAAGCTCGGGCCGTCAGGCCCGGCCGCAGGCCGAACTCGAGACGGCGCTGGCCTTCGACCGCTTCGCTTCCACGACCTCCGCCACCCTTTCGGCAGCGTGGCGATCCGCTCCGCCGATCCGCGCGAGGTTCAGGAATGGCTTGGCCACGCCGACTTCTCGACCACTCAGATCTACATGCACTCAGCGAGGCCAGCCTCGCAGGATTGTTAGTCGCCCCGTCTTGCACGCTGTGTCGATTCGGCGCACGGCGGCGCGAGCGCGTTCCGCTCGCGTGCGGATGCAGCGCTGTCGGCTCATTCGCGGTTCGGTGGTCAGACGCGAATCACAGGCACCGATGCGAATGCCGTGAAGTCGCGGTCCTGGGTGACGACGGCGACGCCGTGTCGTGCCGCGGTGGCCGCGATCCAGGTGTCGTGGCGGCGTAGCTTGCGCCCGGCGCGGAGTTCTTCGTCGGCGATGCGGGCAAAGGCCGACGCGGTTGCATCGTCGATCTCAAGCAGCGGGTACTCGGCGCGCACTCTGGACAGAGTTGCCAGTCGCCTCGCACGGGTAGGCGCGTCTCCGGCACGCAGCACTCCGAGTTCCAGCTCGGCCGCCGTCACGATACACACCGCGATCTCGTCAGGCAACTCGCCCAGAGGGCGTTCTGCCTCGCGCGCGATGAACACCGAGGTGTCCGCGACCGCGCGGCTCACGGCTCGTCAACGAGGGATCCGCGCACGCCCGCGAGATCGTCGAGCAGATCGTCGTCGGCCCCTGCCTCGTCGACGATCCGCCGCAACACGGATGAGGCAATCCACGGGCTGCGATCGGAAGCGTGCGGCACGATGTCGGCTACCGGCGTGCGATTGACCGTCAATGAGAGACGCTCGCCCGAACGCACCGCAGCGACCACCCGCGCGGTGTGGTTGCGCAGCTCGCGAACTGAGATTTCTCTCGCCATCGGCTCATCGTAGCATCTCGTGCTACAGACTGCTACGCGCGGCGGCAAGCAGCTCACTTCTGCATCCACAGGGAGCAGCACACGGGCGCGTCGGGCGCGCGGGTTGGCGCCTGCTCTTGGTGCCGGGAACTGAGGTCTCGCAGGGCTCGTCGTGATGCGACCTGGCGGCACCGTCCTGTCGCGTATGCTCCGCAGCACGATGTCGGTCGCGATTTCGCGCCGTTGCTATCGAATGGCGAACACCGTGTTCGCCGGCATGGTGCTCGCTCTCGGTGCTGCTGTCCTGACCGCGACGTTATCTCGAAGATCGCGATGGCTCCAGCGGCGACTTGGAGGACGGTCCTCATCGTCGCTTTGGGGCTCTTCGGCCTCGGCTGGATCAGCTGGGCGCTGCGGTTAGGTTTGCACGGAGTGATGGTCGACGACGGCGGAATCACCACGCTCGACGGTCCACTGTTTACGACCGTGGCCCACACCCCGTGGTCGCGCATCGAGCGGTTCGCGAACGGCACCTACCAAGACCCGGCAGCACCGGCGTGCGGCTACGGCGCGTGTGCCGTCTTGCGTGCGGGCGGCACCGTCAGGCTGACTGGCATCACTGCGGCAGCATTCGGCAACCACACACGTATGCGCGTTGATGCGATCGTGGAGGCCCTCAACACCGAGCTGAGGGCGCACCAGCCAGAGGCTGCGGAGAGCAACACCGACCGAGTCCCGGGGCCGCGCCGCGCGCTCCGGACCATGGCTGGGCCCCGCCGCGCCGAACCGCCATTGCCGTGACCACCGATCGATCTCAACCCTAGGAAGAACCAATGACCGCCACAACCACCGCCGCTCCCACACGCCGCGACCCCGAGCTGCTCGGACAGACGGTCGTCGTGATTGGCGGCAGCTCGGGCGTCGGGCTGGAAACGGCCAGACGCGCCCGCGCCGAAGGCGCGGGCGTGATCCTCACCGGCCTCCACCAGAGCGACGCCCTGCAGCGTGCAGCGCTCGATCTCGACGCGCTCAGCACCGCCGCGTTCGACGCCAACGATCCGGCGGAGCTCGAGCGATTCTTCTCGGGTCTGCCGAAAGGAATCGACCATGTAATGGTCACCGCCGGCGCTCCGCACTACGGACGCCTCCTCGAGATGACGTCCGACGAGCTGCGCCACGCCCTTGGCGACCGCCTCCTGCTCGCCATCGAAGCCGCCCGCAACGCCGCCGACAGGGTCAGGCCGGGAGGGACGCTGCTGTTCATGAGCGCTGAAGGCGGGCAGCCGACCGTTGGCGCAGGGGCCGAGTCGACGGTCGCCGCCGCGGTTCCCGCCCTGATAGCCAACCTGGCACTGGAGCTCGCGCCGGTCCGCGTCAACCTGATCGCCGCCGGCTTCATTGACACGCCGCTATCGGCCTCGCTGCTTGGCAGTGACCTCGCAAAGCGGCGCGACCAGCTGCGCGCGACGCTCCCGATCAGACGCGTCGTCGAACCGGCTGACGTCGCCGCGCTCGCCGTCCACATCATGACCAACACGGCTTTGACCGGAGCGACCTACAACATCGACGGCGGCCAGCAACTCGTCTCGGCCTAGCAAGGCACGTTCTGAACCCCCTCGGCGGCCGGTGTCGTCCGTCGACCCGGCAGCTGGATCGGCTTATTGCTGGCGGGCCGGGATCGGCTCAGCGAGCGCAGCGCGACCGGGAGCCGCGGGGAAGGGGTCGGCGAAGTACTGGGTCTCGTGCGTTACGAGACCGTCGGTGACCTCCATGACGCTGACCGAATATGTGGGCACGCCGTCGTAGGTGATCACACACTCGCTCACCCAAAGGTCGCTGCGGCCCAGGATCCGGATGATGGTGAAGTGGCGTTCGGCCGGATGCCCGCCGCGTTGCGCCTGGATCCTTGCCCGACCTCTGAAGCGCTCGCCGGACTGCGGGTAGTCCAGGATCGCGTCCGCAGCGTAGATCGCGTGCTCAGCGTCGAGCTCCCCGCGTTCGGAGGCCTCCCAGTGCTGCTGGATCCGAGCCCGGATATCGGCTTCACGATCGCTTGCGCTGCTCACATCTTCCTTCCGAGTTACCCGCTCCTGTCGTTGGCGGCGTTGGCCATGGACCGGCTCGTCATCGGCGGCCTCGTGGGCTACGACGGTCTCCCCGCGACCGCCCGGTCGGGCTGGCGCCGGGCCGCGGCACCGCTCCACGCCTCGGCTTCCTTCGGCGGGGGCGGCGCGGCCCGTCTGCCGGCGCGCCCGGCAGCAGGCGTTCGAGGCCGAACGCCCGCGCGGGCTCGGCCGTTATGAGGCGGTTCCGGCGGTCTCGGGCGGCTGCAGGGCTTCCTGCAGCTTGCGGGTGTCCTCGTCGGACAGCGACGTCTTGATGACCGTGCCGCCGTACTGATCGAGCGCCGCGATCGCCTTGTCAGGGGTCGCCTTCTCGATGACCATGAACAGGGCCGAGGTGCCCGGCTGCAGGTATTCGCGTACCTGATCCTGGAAGGCCTTGTCGATTGTCTTCTCGCCGAGGTGCCCGAACAGGGCGCCCATGCCGGCGCCGAGCGCCCACCCGGCGAACGGGATGAAGAACAGCAGCCCGAACAGGAGTCCCCAGAACCCGCCCCACACCGCGCCACCCGCCGCCGAGGCGCCGCCGTGAGTCGTGTGGACGTGATACTTGCCGTCCGTGTCGCGCGAAATCGCCGCGACCTGGTCGGCCTGAATGATCAACTCCGACTCCAGCTGCTGGACCGTATGCCGCGCCTCCTCGGCGGTGCCTTGGTCCGGGTAGCCGATCGCAACGAGTGTCGCCATAGAGCACTCCTCTCACTAGTCATTGGTCATGTCAGCTCCCCGCGCCGCGCCCGATGCGTGGCTGAGCGGGCACGGGGCCCTAGCGAACACACTGTCGCGGCCACGGCGAGGGCGTCATCACCTGGATGGGGTGATCGCCGCAAGCGGGCTCAGATCCCAGGCACCGGCGCCTCGGCCGGTGCCGTCCAGTTGACGCCGGTCGTGCGGCGGAAGGCGTCCACGGCGGCGTCGAGGGTCGGGAAGAAGTGGTCGGGATCGAGGGGGCCGATCAGCTCGTACCGCTCGAGCTTGGCGCGGACGGGGTCCTTCAGCTCGGCGAACACGAGCGAGGTGTCCTCGGCGTTGAGCTCCGCGTCGAGGTCGGCGAGCATGTCAGCGGCGGTGGTGTCCACGTCGGTGATCGGCTCGGCGGCGATGACGATCCACTGCGGCCGCGGGTCGGCGGCCGCGAGGCGGCGGATCTGGTCGCGGAACGTCCGTGTGTTGGCGAAGAACAGCGGCGCGTCGAAGCGGAAGATCACCAGCCCTGGCAACTGCTCGGCCTCCGGGTGCGTTTGGCGGTCGTGATGCCCCGACAGTCCCGGGACGCGGCCGAGGGTTGTCTGGTAGGGCCACCAGGCCCGCCGGAAGACGTTGAGGATCGACAGCGCCACCGCGATCGCGATGCCCGCGAGCACGCCGACCAGGGCGACACCGAGGAAGGCAGTGATCGAGAGCAGGAACTCGACCCGACGCTGATGCCACAGTCGCACCGTCCCCGGCACGTCGGCCAGCGACACCGATGCGGCGATAACCACGGCGGCCAGCGCGGGCTGGGGGAGTTCGCTCAAGAGCCCGGGCACGAGCACGAGCATCAGAATGATCGCCGCCGCTCCGACGAGCCCGGTGACCTGCGTCTTGGCGCCGGACTGCTCGGCCACCGCGGTGCGCGAGCCGCTCGTGCTGACCGGGAAGCCTTGGAAGAAGCCCGCGGCGACGTTCGCGGCGCCGATGCCGATCATCTCCCCGCTCCCGTCCACCTCCTGGCCGGTGCGCGCGGCAAACGACGAGGCGGTGGAGATCGTGTCGGTGAGCGCGACGAGCGCGATCCCCAGTGCCCCGGCGAACAGCAGCGGCAGATCCGAGACGGGACTGGGCACCGTCAGCGGCGGGAAGCCCTTCGGGAGCGTTCCGACCAGCGAAACGCCGTGGTCGGCGAGATCGAACGCCGCCGACGCCGCGATGGCGACCACCACTGCGACGAGCACGCCGGGGATCCGTGGCAGCCAGCGCCCGAGCGCCAGGATCAGGCCGAGGCTGAGCAGGCCGACGGCCACCGCCGCGCCGATCGCCTCGCCGGAGGCAAGCCCGTGAACGAACGCGTGCGCCTCGTCGATCAGGCCGTTGGCGCTGACCGAGAACCCGAACAGCTTAGGCAGTTGCCCGACGAGGATCGTCAACGCGAGACCGTTCATGTAGCCGATCTGCGTCGGCTTGGAGAGCAGGTCGGCGACGAATCCGAGCTTCGCCGCGCCGGCGGCGATCATGATCGCCCCCACCAGCAGCGCGAGCATCGAAGCCAGTGCGATGGCGTGCTCGGGGCTCCCGTTGGAGCCGACGATCGGCAGGATCGTCGCCGCGATCAGCGGCCCGAGCGACGAGTCCGGGCCGAGCACGAGGATCCGCGACGGTCCGAACACCGCGTAGCCGATCAGGCACAGAATCGTG
>CAVVEC010000013.1:0-202430 GCA_963747105.1 uncultured Acidobacteriota bacterium | reverse complement strand
GCGCAATCACGTGGCGATCCCGTCGCGCCATACTGCAGCCGTGGCCGTGCGCATCCCCGCTACCCGCCGATCATGCCGGCGCCTGTGCCACGGCCCACGAGCATGCTCCTCCTCGCGTTGCTGCTCGTGCTGCTGTCAGTGGTCGCCTGCGGCGCCCGGGCCGGAGGCGCCAGCGTGAGTGGCAAGAAGCGGGTGGGGTGGGTCGACCAGAACGTCGGCTTCACGGCCGGCGGGCTGACCGTCTCCGCCACGTTCCGCCACCCCACAGTCGGGACCCTCCGTGCCCGGCGTGCTCCTGATCGCGGGCAGTGGGCCCACCGACCGCAATGGCAACAGCGCCAATGTGCGAGGCACTGTCGGGAACCTGAGGGCGCTGCGGATTGGCTCTCTGCCGACGGCGTCGCGTCGCTGCGTTACGACAAGTTGGGCAGCGGAAAAACGGGACTGGGACCCTACGCGTCGACCCCGACGCCATCGGCATCGCACCCTACGAGCAGGAAGCTGCGGCGGCCTTCAGCTACCTGGCTGCGCAAAAGAGCATCGAATCCGGCCGGCTGGGCGTGATCGGTCATAGTGAGGGGGCGCTGTTCGCCGCCCTTTTGTTGGCGACAGGACACGCCGGAGCGGCCCCACCCGTGCACGCCCTCGGCCTTCTCGAGCCTCTGAGTCAGCGCTACCTCACGCTCGTGGCGGAACAGTTCGACGCTGAGTTCGCCGCCGAGAGAACCGACGGCAAGCACGAAGCGACAGCGGTGAGCCGGGCCAAGACGACGCTGGCGAGCACCATCGCTCAGCTGCGTGCCACCGGCACCGTGCACGGTACCCCCCGACGGCATCGGCGAGGTTCTCAATCCCACCACGGCCACGTTCTTGAGTCAGGCCGATCGGTTCGATCCCGCCACGCTGGCCGCCGAGCTGCCCCACGGCATGCCAGTCCTCGTCACCTGCAGCAACGCCGACACCCAGATCAGCTGCCCCGAGGTGGCACACCTTACGCAAGGTCTTCAACAGGCGCGTACGGACGTCGACTTCGTTCACCTGCACGACGTCGATCACGTGCTCAAGGTCGACCCCACCGGCTCACCCGACAACTACACCCTGCCCCTGCCCTTTTCACCGCAGCTCAAAGCAGCGCTGGCTGCGTTCGTCCGCCGCAACCTGTAGGCAACGGCCCAGGGACCCAGCGAAGTGCCCGACTCCTCGGATGTATTGGGTCGGCCGAGGAGATGTACTGCACGTGTGCACTCTCCTGGAGCTTGCTCACCGCGTGGACCAGACGCCCTGGACTGAGCTGCATGCTCTCCCAAGTCCACGACTGAAACGGTCATGAACTCGGAGCCGGACTCATTGACGTGTTCAGGGGAGCCTCCGTCGAGCCGTTGGAAAAGTGACCCGAACTTCGGATGATCCCACAAGATTCCCACGGATCCGGATTTCGCCGTCACGAGGCCCGTTCCTGGTCGACGTGGGTGGCGTTTGATTCTCCCAGGTAGATATCGACTGGTTAGACTCGTTCCGTTCACCTAGTCCAGTTGGATGGGAACGAATGCCTACGAGAACGCATCCGGCGGCGGCCTCGAGGGCCACAAGATCGACCTCTACATCTGTGAGAACCAGAACACCCCGTCCGGTGGCCAGGCCTGCGCCAATGACATGGTGCAGAAGGGCGTCGTCGCCGTGACCGGTTCCCTTCACCGGGCAGGGGGCGACCGAGGTGCCCACGATCACCGGTGCCGGCATCCCCTACATCACGTTGAGTGGAGCGTCGACGGCGGAGCTCACCACGCCCGGCGTGTTCCACCCTCGAGGGTGGCTTTCCGGCCGCCTTGGGCGCCTTTGCTTTGAGCGCCAAGCAGCGCGGCGACAAGAGGGTCGTCTTCCTCGTCGAGAACGTGCCGGCCGCGATCCAGGGTGCACAGGTGTTCGGCGGCCTGGTCTTCAAGGCGGCGGGCGTTGGCTCACCGTGGTCCCGGTGAACACCGGCACCGCCGACATGAGCCCGCAACTCCAGTCGGCCGTCTCGAGTGGCGCCGACGCGGTCGGTATGGTCGGCGATGTGACGTTCTGCAGCTCCTTCCTCAGGCGTACAACACGCTCGGCCTCACCCTGCCCAAGTATGTGATCTCGACCTGCCAGGACCCGAGCATCCTCGACTCGGCCACGCTCGACAAGGCGCTCACCGGTTCGTACATCGCGACGACGATGCATCCGTCGAAGGCCGACCTGGCGCCATACGCCGGCGATCATCAAGAAGTACGCGCCGAAGGTATCCACCAATCCGAACGTGAGCAGCAACCAGGCTCGGGTGCCCCCGTCCTGGCACTGGCCAACATCATGAAGGGGTCCACGCAACCCGTGACGGCAGCCGGCATCAAGAGCAGATCGGACGGCGACGAACGTGACCATCCGCTCTCGGGTGGCCTGAAGTTCACCTGCAACGGCACGGCCATCCCGCTGCTCAAATCGGTGTGTTGGTCCTCAGCCGCCATCGGTATGATCCATTCGGGAAGTCGGGCAAGGTCACCCACATCAAGGTGTACAACCCGACGCCGCTGTTCGAGGACCAGCGAATTCGCACAAGCCGAGATCGGTCGCGTACTCCCTCAGATCTCGCCTTGAACATCCTTACATCACTGCTGCAAAAGCTTTCTCTTCAGCCCCTCCATGACGGCGTCGTAACCGAGCTCGAAGAGTTCTTCACGCGAGACCGGCGCCGAACGGGTCACGGTATCCAATGTCACCGTCGAGATGCCGTCCGCGACGAAATGCGACATCGCGTCGAGGTCGATCTGACCCGTCATGAACGTGAACAGTGTTGCGAAGCACACGACAGCGGCCTCCGGAGCAAATCCGCCTTCGCCCAGGATCGTCAGCACGCCCTCTGCGAGTCGCGCGCCTTCCGTTGATCCTCCGTCTCCCGAGGTGGGCCGACACCCCCGGGTGTCGCGGCGACACCCGACGGGCGTCGGAGGAGCTTCCGGAGCCGGTCCTCCCAGTTCCCTCATCGGGTCTTGGGACGCGAATCGCACTCAGGATGTCGTCGACGACGCAGCGTGCGGAGGTTTCCTCGGTTCGGCGGCGTAGTGGTAGATCGTCATCGGCGGCACGCCGAGCTCTCGGGCGAGGCTCGCATCGAGAGGTTCTCGAGGCCGACCTCGCGCGTCAGGCGAAGGGCCGCCTGGACGACTCTGGTCCCTGCTCAGCGATGGCGGTCGCCCTCTGGAGCGAGGTCTGCCACTCCCCGCTGGGCCGCGAGCGAGTGGCGGGGGGTTGGTTACTCGTCACGTTTGCTCGACACCTCGGTTATTCCTAGTATGCCATACGACAAATATAGCCAGTCGGACCCTTGGCGCGAATCGGGCACTGCCGTCGAGGGTTGGCGGAGGAAAGGACCCAGTGGACCAGGAGATCCCCGGAACGCTGCTGCTCGACCCAGAGGTGCTCGGCGATCCGTATCCCTTCTTCAGGCGGCTGCGGGAACACGCCCCGGTGTGGGAGGTGGGCGGCACCGAGGTCTTCATCGTCAGTACGTTCCAGCTCCTGGTCGAGGCGAGCGCTCGGGTCAAGGATTTCTCGTCGAATATGCAGTGCCTGCTTTATCGCGACGACGCCGGACTTCCGGGCCGGTTCAGGTTCGGGGACGTGGGTGGTCAGGCGTTGGCCACCGCGGATCCCCCCTTGCACGAGATCCACCGCTGAGCCGTCTTTCCCGAGCTGGTGACCAAGCGCATGGAGGCGCTCGATCCGGAGATCCACGAGCTTGCAGACGGGCTCGTGACCCGTGCCTTACAAAGCGGGACGGTGGAGTTCATGAACGCCATTGGCAACGTCGTGCCGATCACGATGATCAGCAGACTCATCGGCTTTCGCGTAACAACCTCGACGAGCTCTGGCGCTCGAGCTCGCAGCGTCGTGGACGGGGTCCTCACTGCGTCCGAGGCTGCCGGTATCTTGACGATCCTGTTGAGCGTGGGCGGAGAGTCCACCACGAGTCTGCTCGGCAATGCGGTGCACATGCTTGCCGAGGACCCTCAGCTTCAAGAGCACCTCCGTCAGAACCTCGATCTCGTACCAGTCTTCGTCGAAGAAGCTCTTCGTCTTCTTGAGTCCCCGTTTCGCTACATGATGCGAACGGTGCCGGCGGACACGTCGCTCGGCGGCGTCGAGATTCCGGCGGGGTCCACGGTCTTATTGCTCTGGGCCGCTGGGATATGCGCACGTCCAAGCGGGACTCACGTGGAACACCGTGCGATGGGCATTCACCTCCGCCGCCGCGGCCAACTGGCATCCCTTGACCTGGATGTCGCATGCGCTCGATTGCGAGTTCTTCGGTCTGCAGCCCTCTGGTCACCATTTCAGTAATTTGCTGCTCCACGCGCTTAATGCCGTTCTCGTATTCCTGATCGCTTTCTACGGCACCAGGCGCGAAGGGCCAAGTCTTGTGCTGGCTCTTCTGTTCGCGCTTCATCCCGTGAATGTGGAATCGGTGGCCTGGGTTGCCGAGCGCAAGAATGTGTTGAGCACATTTTTCTTCTTATTAACGCTGGGCGCCTATGGCTGGTACGCCCGCAAGCCGCATTGGACCCGCTACCTGGCTGTGGCGATCCTGTTCAGTTGCGGGCTTCTGTCGAAACCAATGGTGGTCACATTGCCCCTTGTGCTGTTGCTCCTCGATTACTGGCCGTTAGAGCGAATCGGGCAGAAAACTTCTTTTCAGAAACTACTGATCGAGAAGCTACCCCTGATCGCGCTGTCCGCAGTCAGTTCTGTAATAACAGTCCGGGTACAGCAAGCAGGCGGCGCATTACGTTCTGCAGCGCAGTTTCCTTTTGCGGTACGACTGGAAAACGCCCTGCTCGCGTATGCGCTTTATATTTGGAAGGCATTTTGGCCGTTACATCTTGCGCCGTTATATCCGCACCGAGGGGCGTCGGTCAGTCCCTGGCAGATCGCCGCGGCAACTCTTCTGTTGGCGGCCATCACTGGTCTTAGTCTTAAATTGCGCACACAGAAGTACCTCCTACTTGGATGGCTATGGTTTCTCGGTACCACGGTGCCGGTCATTGGAGTGGTGCAAGTGGGCGACCAAGCTATGGCCGATCGGTATGCATACATTCCGCTGATCGGGCTGTTTCTTATGTTCACTTGGGCCATCGCTGACTTCCGGCAGTCCCGGAGAATCTCTCGAACCGTAAGTGCGACGATAGCCGTGGGTGTGCTCGCGGCATTCGCCGTCGCCACAAATCACCAAATCGGATATTGGTCGAGCAGTGTCGACCTTTGGTCCCATACGCTGGCAGTTACCACGAACAATTCTCTCGCACATAGAAATCTGGGCTGGGCTCTGCTGGCGTTGAACCAGCCTGCCGAAGCGTTGCCGCAATTCCGTGCGGCCGCTGAAATTACTCCAAGCGACGCCACCAACCACATCAATCTGGGATTATGCCTGGGCGAGAACCATCTGTTGGCTGAGGCGATCGAACAATATAAGAGAGCCATCAGTCTCACGTCAGATGCGGGGATGCTCGCCTCTATTTACACGAATTTGGGATCGGTTTACGCTGAGACTGGCGATTACCCTGAAGCTCACGAGAGCTACGAGCGCGCCCTGCAATTGAATTCAAGCCTGTTCAATGCCTACCTGAATCGCGGCCACCTCTTCGAACGGGAAGGAAAGCTCGAAGATGCAGTCGCGGATTACCAGCGCTCCATCAAGATTCGGCCTACCGCCAACGGATACCTCGAACTGGCTCGGGCGCTGAAAAGGTTGAATCGGGTTGCAGAGGCGCAGGCCAGTTATCAGCAGGCTCTGAAGCTCGCATCCGATCCCGACGCGATTCAAAAGTGACTCCGAGCATCTCCTTGGACAGCAACCAGTGATGCGTTCCAGGCGGTTGCGCTCCGCAACAAAGAAAATCTTCCAATGTGAACGGTGTGTGACAAGAGACCAGGATTTGCACATTCTGTTGTTTTGCTTGGCGAATATTTAACGAGTTTTTAACGGCTGCGCAACATTCCCGGCTACCCGTCTCGACTAACCTGAGTCCGCTTCTCCTTACTGAGCTCCATGCCGTTGAGACCCAGGTTTTCTGCCAAATTGCAATTTCGACAACGACGAGACGGAGGAAATATCATGTTCCAGGAGTTTGAATCCGCATTCGCCCCCAAGAAAGTTCTCGCACTGTTCACAGCGGCGATGATGGCCTTGGGATCAAGCGTAACTCCTGCCTTCGCCGCATCGCGCGGCAAGCACGCAGGCTTTGCCTTTCCGACCGCGACACCCATTCAGCATCTGGTGGTGATCTTCGACGAGAATATTTCGTTCGACCACTACTATGGAACCTACCCCGTGGCGACCAATCCCAGGGGGGAGCCGAAATTCACGGCGTCGGCCAGCACGCCCAACGTGAATGGACTGACCAACGCGTTGCTGACCTTCAATCCCAACTTGAATCCGGCGAATGGCAGCTCCGCCTCGAACCCCTTTCGCCTGGATCGCTCACAGGCGGTGACCGGCGACCAGGACCACGGCTACACCGATGAACAGTCTGCGTTCGACGCCGGCCTGATGGACCTTTTCCCAGTTCATGGTGGATTTGGCAGCAGCCAGGTGATGGGCTATTTTGACGGCAACACGGTCACTGGCCTGTGGAACTACGCTCAGTATTTCGCCATGAGCGACAACTCCTACGGCACGACCTTCGGCCCCTCGACTCCCGGCGTTCTAAACCTGGTCTCCGGCCAGACCAACGGCGTGACCCAGACCCTGAACGGAACCAGCGACGAAGTGAACGGTGGCCCGGACGGCTCACTGACCGTGATCGGCGATGCCGATCCGATTGGAGACGTTTGCTCAAATCCCTCGCGCAACCAGGTGCAAATGGGTGGGCAGAACATCGGCGATCTGCTCACGTCCGCCGGCATCACCTGGGGAGGCTTCATGGGCGGATTCAACTTGACGACCGTGAACCCCAATGGAACTACGGGCTGCGGCAGAAGCTCGGCGGGCCTGGCGGGAACGACGTTGGACTACATCCCGCACCACTCGCTATTTGGCTACTACGCTTCGACCGGCAACCCGCAACATACGCGCCCCAATTCGCTTTCGGAGGTCGGCAACGCTGGTCCGGCAAACCACCAGTACGACACGCAGGATTTCTTCGCTGCGGTCGCGGCTGGTTACTTCCCCGCGGTCAGCTTCCTCAAAGCACCAGCCTACCAGGACGGTCACGCCGGCTACTCTGATCCGCTGGATGAGCAGACCTGGATCGTAAACACTATTAATTTCCTGGAAGCGCTGCCGTCGTGGAGCAGCACCGCCGTGGTCATCGTGTGGGACGACTCCGACGGCTGGTACGACCACCAGATGGGTCCGATCCTCAACACCTCGACTGGACCTGATGACGCTCTTACCGGACCCGGCGCTTGCGGCACGGCGGCAAACTCCCTCCCCGGTGTTAACCCCACTGCAAACCCGCATGCTCTGGGCCGCTGCGGCTACGGCCCCAGACTGCCTTTGGTCGTGGTATCTCCCTGGGCCAGACAGAATTTTGTGGATAACACGGTCACGGATCAGACTTCGATCATTCGCTTCGTCGAGGACAACTGGCTGGGTGGGCAGCGCATCGGCAATGGGTCATTCGATAGCATTGCCAACTCGATTACGCAGATGTTCAACTTCAAGAAGATCAGGAGCAACGGCATCCTGCTTCTGAATCCCAACACGGGCGAGAGAGAATAGTCTGAGATAAGATTCGTACAACCTGCACCGGGCACGGGGGCAAGTTGTTCTCGTGCCCGGTTTGGATTTCCAGCCCGGCCCCCCGCCCGGTGGCGCGACCCTCCAAACATCGCGTATATTGAAGAGTTTCACATCTCCTGAGACCGCAATTCGCGCGAGGCCCTGTATGTTGATCCTAGTTCGTTGTGCTGCCGCAATGATTGTTTTGTCTTTTGTTCCAATCGCAGAGGCGCAAGAATCGCCTCGATCGCAACCGCCGCTGTGGAGTTCCAAGCCGGACGTGGCCGCATTCGAGAAAATCGAGAATGACCACCTCGCGGCCGCGCAGCAGGAGATTGACCGCATCGTCACCCTCAAAGGTCCGAGGACGATCGCCAATACCCTGGCCGCTTACGACGAGGCTACACGTCAGCTCAATGCTGCGAATTACTTTTCCAGCCTCATGGAGGCGGTGCATCCCGACGCGGCCTTCCGCGATCGCGCGACCGCAATGACTCGCAAAGTAAGCGCCGCACAAACGGCCCTCTCGCTGAACCGCGACGTTTACCAGGCTCTGGCGGCCCTGGATTTGTCGCAAGCCGAGCCGGCCACCCGCTACTACGTGCAGCGGCAATTGCTCGAGTTTCGTCTCGCCGGCGTGGACAAAGATGACGCCGCCCGCGCCCGCTTGAAACAACTCAATGACCAACTGACCGACGAGCAGTCCAAATTTGAGCGCAACATTAACGATAGCCAGAACAGCGTCAGCGTCAGCGATCGCTCCGAACTCGATGGCCTGCCCCAGGACTACATCGAGCGTCACCAACCCGGCAGTGACGGCAAGATCCTCATCACCACGAATTATCCTGACATTCTTCCCGCCCTGAAGTTCAGCAAGAGCGACGCGCTGCGTCGCCGTCTCTGGGAAGCCTTCTACACCCGTGCCTATCCGAAAAACCAGGACGTGCTGAAGAATATGCTGGAAACCCGACATGAGATCGCGGCCCTGCTCGGTTATGACTCCTGGGCCGACTACAACGCCGCCGACAAGATGATCGTAAAAGGTGCGAAGATCGATGACTTTATTAAGCAGGTAGACGCAGCTGCGCGGCCAATGGCCGAGCAAGAGTTTGCGATGCTCCTTGCCGAGAAAAGAAAGACCAGTCCCGAGGCCAAGGAGATTGGAGACTACGAAACTTCGTACCTCGACGAAATGGTTCGCCGCTCAAAGTTCGACTTCGATTCGCAATCCGTACGGCCCTACTTCCCTTACGCCCGGGTAAAGCAAGGAATTCTGGACACCGCAGCTACGTTGTTCCAGGTCAGTTTCCGGCAGGAGCAGAATGTTCCGGCATGGGATGCCGCGGTCGAGATCTGGGATGTGATTGATCACGGCAAGATGATCGGGCGGTTCTATCTCGACATGCATCCCCGCGCGGGAAAGTTCAGTCACGCGGAAATGGCGCCGGTGCTCGACGGCGTCCGCGGAAAACAGCTTCCCGAAGCGATCCTGATATGCAATTTTCCGGCCCCGACGGCCAGTGATGCCGGCTTGATGGAATACGGCGACGTGGTGACGTTCTTCCACGAGTTTGGCCATCTGATGCACCACATTCTCGGTGGCCAGCAACCCTGGGCGGGAATCAGCGGCATCAGCATGGAGTCGGACTTCGTTGAGGCGCCGTCGGAGATGCTGGAGGAGTGGATGCGCAGTCCGCAGGTGCTGGCGTCCTTCGCGCATCATTACCAGACTGGAGAACCGATCCCGGCGGAGCTTGTGGCGCGCATGAATCGGGCTTCGGCCTTCGGACGCGGCAACTGGGTGAGCCGGCAGAACAGCTTTACGGCGGTCTCCTACGATATCTACAAAGACAAGCCGCAGGATGTCGACCTGGACGCAACCTGGCATCGTGATGCGCAACGTTACACTCTTTTCACCCTGCTGCCGGGCACGCACCCTTACACATCGTTTGGACACCTGGCGGGCTATTCTTCCGCGTATTACACCTACCTGTGGGACAAGGTGATCGCCGAGGACTTCTTTTTGCAGTTCGATCATGCGAATCTGCTGGCCGGCGAAGCGCCCATGCGATACCGGCGGGTGGTGCTGGAACCGGGCGGATCTGTGTCTGCCAATGACCTGGTGAAGAATTTTCTTGGCCGCCCGCAGAATCTGACGGCGTTCCAGCGCTGGATCGGCGAGGAGTTTGACCACCCAGAGAAGGATCAGAAGCTGTCCGGACAGTAGCCCTGGATCAGGCGGTGATGCCGACCTTTTGCAGGTCCTGGCGCAATTGCGCAGCATTCTCCATCTGGATCGCGTGCATCCCCAACCGCGATGCGCTGTCCAGGTTGAGCGGGCGGTCGTCCACAAAACAGCATTCTTCCGGGGGGCGCTGCGTGATCGCGAGAGCAAGCTGGTAAATTCCTGTCTCCGGCTTTCGCAATCCGACAAAACATGAGCTCACAAACAGGCTGAAGATTTCTCGCAGCCCGAAGGTCTGAATGCGGTAGAGATTGAGATCGGTTGACTCGTTGTTAATCGTGCCCATCAGGTATCTGCACGATCCCGCCAGTTCGCGCGCCAGCTGTAGGCTTTGAGGGCAAGGTTGGGACAGTGAAAACATGAAATCCTTGAAAGCCTGCGGAGTAAACGCTCGCGAACGGTAGAAGATGGTTCGCTCCAGATATTCCTGCAGACTGATCTTGCCGCGTTCGAAGGAAGACACCAGCATCTCATGACGGTCGTCGAACTCGGTTTCGTCCAGATGGAACTGTTGCAGAGCCCGCTGGCGTTGCGCGCGGTCCCAGGCATTGGTCAGAAGGACCCCTCCCACATCCCAGAAAATTGCGGTGATCTTAGGCAAGCCCATCCTCCGAGGCAGGTGTGGATCACGAACATAATACAGGAGGCGGCGAATGGGTTCGAAAGCGAAAACCCCCGATCCTGCGACGCAGGATCGGGGGTTGGGTTGGTTGAGTCAGTTGAGTTAGTAGCAGCCGGTGTGCGGCGTAAAGCTCTGCCGGTAACTCAGGTTGTCAATGTCGCGGAACAGCGGCGTCGCTGGCGGCAGGTTCTGTGGTTGTGTGAACAGCGGATCGAAAATGTAGTTTCGAGTCGCCGGCTCATAAACCGTACCACCACCGTTCTTATCCGTTCCCGTGGCATAGGTGGCGTAGTACATGCTCACCATCGAACCCTTGTAATTCAGGGTTTGCCCGCCCCACGCTTCCAATTGGCGCAGGAAATTGTGGACTCCGCCGTCGGTGCCCCAGTCGCCCACGGCCCATCCACAACATACGTTGACCGGGAAGTTGATATTCTTTCCGCCTGCGACCGCCACTCGATAGTAGGCTGTGGAAGCTACGCGCGCGGCGTCGTTACTGGGATTGTTCAGACTATTTACATCGGACCAGTTGTTGGATAGCACTGTGACCGCATCCGCGATGACGCCCGACGCCGCATGTGGGGGCTCCACTCCCGGCGGATTGTTCCAGGTGAGGTCATAGTTGGGGTTGCCGGGGGTACAGGCAGGTGCGCCAGCGCCGGTACAGTTGGAGTTGTAGTTGCCCATGATGTAGACGGGATTCTCTGAGCCGACGGTGAAGCCGCCCTTGCCGTTATCGGGCCGGACGGGCACGTAGCCGAGCGAGCCGTCCACCAGTCTCAGCACATGGCGGGCGCCGCTAACCCAGTTGTCTTGGGCCACAGAGCAACTCGGCATGCGGCCAGGAGCCACCGTGAGATAGGGATTCGGTGCGCCGGGATTAGACATAACCTCTCGGTTCAGGTTGTTCGCTGCAACGTAAGGCGTCCCTGGGGCCGTCGATGGCACTGGGACGTATCCCAGGCCTAGGCCCAGGTTGCTAGGCCCGAAGTTGTCCAGCTTAGTATTGTTGTTGTCGTCTTCAGGTGACTCGGTCTTTCCCGGAGGAACAGCCTGGAGCGCGCCATCCGGCGTGCCCGCCACGCTGCCAGTGTTGACCGTATCTTCGAACCCAGAGTCGCCGGTCTTGGTCCCGGCAAAATCCACCTGGGTTCCATTGGGGTTGGGCAACATTCCCCGGCGGTCGGAGAAATACAGGACGTACCCGTTCTGAGTGGCAAAGTCCACCAGATTTCCGCTGCCTGCGACCGTTCCGTTCAGCCATTTCTGCAGGTTGCCCACGTCCAACTCTACCGCGTTCATTACACCGGCCGGCGTGCAGGCGCGCCCTGTACCACATCCCGGGTTTCGCCTTCACGGGCGTCGTAGAAGTTGATGGGATACCAGTTGAACATCGTAGGGCTTTGCCCGGCTGGGCCGGTGCTGTCGCCATACCAGGCGAAGTTCGTGGCCGCGTCCTTGGTTACTTCGGGCGGCTTGCCACTTGTGCAATGCCATACGCCGCCGACCTTGGCGCAGCTTGGCGCCGTACCGTTCTGGTCTAGGACCCCGTCCTCGTTGCGATCCGCCGGTTCCTGGAAAAGCAGGATAGCATTGGGATTCAGCGGGTTGCCGCCCGCAGCGCCGCCCGGGGCGGTGGGCGGAAGAGTTCCGCGGGCAAAGCCCAGCTGCAGCCACTCGGACGTCACGGGCACGTAGGCGCCGCCGCGTTGCGATATTCCACCCGCAGATAACCATCCAGCAAGTTCCATGTGGTGTTACCGACGGGAGGAACGGGATAGGCGAGAGGAGTGTACCAAGGGTAAGGGGCAGCGGCAGCGCAGCTCCCGTTTGCGGTGTTGCACACCGACAAGTTGATGGCCAGCGGCGACTGGGTTAGTCCATGGTTGTCCCCGGCGGGTTCTGCGCCATGATTGGCGCGTTTGCGTCAAACAGGGTTACGTAGCCTGCCAGCGGCGGCAAGGGTTGGTACAGCCAGTCGGCTGGCAAAGTGGTCGCAGCGCCAGCCCAAGTTGTGGGGTCGGGAACTGCCGTGGTAGCTGTGGCGAAGTACATCGAATAAGAGCGGCCGGCTCCCAAAGGTGGCGTTCCGGCTGGCACCGAAGTCGGCCACACGCCGAAGCTGTTGTTAATCCCATTGGTAGCGTCGTTGAAATTCGCCAAGCGGATATTGTTTGGATCGGCTGCGCCACTGGCGAAGCCGGGGTGCGGAAGTTCGTTCGGATCGTCGGAGAGCAACACCCGAATTGTCGCCTCATTGTAGAGGCGCGCCGAACCGAGCAATGATGCGGGCAGCTCTCCGGGCGGTGGCCGGCGGATAATCTCGAACGCTTGGGGCCCGTTCGCGGCGTTTCCAGTTCCGGCCACGAAGGGAAGGGATAGTTGCTTGGCCCCGGTCGCTCCGCCAACCGGGGGAATGACCCCGAAGTTTCCATTCTCAATCCAGCCGTGGTAGGTGCCCTGAGAGACGCCAGGCCAGCCACCGTTCTGCCCAGTTGTGGTCCAGGTGTTGGCCGCAGCTCCCACGTTCACGCTGCCCTCGTTCACGGCGTTGTTGTTATCTACGCCCATGTTCCGGCAGGTCGCCGGAGTTGGCGGATCGCAGCCCAGGGTGGTGGTCAGGATGTCAACGTCTCCCTGGTGAGCCGGTGCGACGCCGTTACCCTTTCCGTTGGGCTGTTCCCAGCGAATGACGTTTCCCCAAGCCGTGACCTTGTCGTGGAATGTCACCGCATTTCCATCACCCTCGGACAGATATAAGTCGCCATTGGTGTGAACGCGGCCAGCGAATTCCAGACTAGGACCGGCGAAGAAGCTGAGGTCGCTATCCGAGAAGATACCAAACTGGAATACCGGGACCAGCGCCACTTCGACCGTACGCGACATGTTCACCTCGTCTCCCAAGGGCCCGATCGCGGTCACTTGCAGAGAGATGGGAAGGATCTGCGCGTACAACCCCTGGTACGGCCCGGTGGCGATTTGCCCGAAAGCCGTTGCCAGGCTGCCGTCCGGATTCGTGGTTGGGGTGAGGCTGTAGACGGGGTAGCTCATGAACGCGGTGTTGGTCGGCGCCAGAGAACTCAGCCCCTCAATAGCGCTCACCGTGGGCGCCTGAATGTTCTGGAACAGAGTGGCCAGGTCGGAGGTCATATGCTCGATACCGCCTTCAGCGGCATGGAAGGACATATTGTTCTTTTCATCCTGACTGCCCACTTGAGTCTCGGTGTTGACCATCATGAGCAGGCCAATCGAGATCCCTGACAAAATCAACAACAGCATCAGGGAAGCAATCAAAGTGAATCCCCGTGAACCAACTTTAGCGCTATGCATCATGTGACTCCTCAATTTCCATTCCCAATTTCTGGTCTGCCACCGAACTCAGTTGCTCCTCATGCTTAATTCACACCGTAGCGATTCTGGTAACTCAGGTTGCGTGCGCTGATCGAAGTCTGCAGGTCAAAACTCTGGTAGCCCCGGGTCGCGGCCAGCGCGGTCCTGGAACCGGAGAGTTGGCTACGGATGGTCAAATGCAGAACGTTGATTTTGCGGATCAGGTTGAACGAGGTACCCACGGAATATCCTGCATCGCCCACGGCGTTGAGCAGGTTCCCGAGTGAGTCGTAGGTGTCGTAGGTGAACTGCAGGTTGGCGACGTTTTCCGCTACTGGCGTGGGTGTCTGTCCGTTCACTTGCCGCATCAACACTGGAGTCCCAGGTCCGGCGCCAGTGGGATCAGGCAGCAACCAGAGGTAGTACGTGATCACATAGATTCGGTTAGCCACCGTACCCGCGCCGGCCGTAATCGTGGACAAATCCCCGGCAGCGCCGCTTTGGTTGATCCAGAGCGGGTCACCATTGACCAACGTGACCGTGTAGGGACCTCCTCCTGTGGCTGTCGTTACTTCTCCCAGCGCCTGGCCGGCGGAATTCGAGAACAGGACCAAATCGCCCGCCTTCAAACCCACCACCGGGTCGTCAACGGCTTGCGGAAAGACGAGATTTGGCGGCAGGATGCAACTGGCTGGCGGAGGAACGGGCGGCGCGGTGAAGGTGACGGGGTTGACCGTCGGAGGAGGCGCCGGGAAAGTTACCGTATAGCAATTCAGCGCAAGGACCGTATCCTCGTAGACAACCGTGATCACGTCACTCTTGGTGGTACTGCCCGGCGGGGTAATGCCCATCCGGTACCCCGGGATGACGCCGTACAGAGTCGGGATGCAGGCTCCCACGTTCGAGGAACAGGGATAAGGAATTCCGCCGCCTGCGACGCCCACGCAGTTGTTAAACGCGGCGCAACTCGGGGCATAGCCGTACAGAGGTTTGTTGGCAGTACCCGAGGGCAGCGCGATGCCTTGAGCCAGGGCCGGCGGACCGGACCCGCCCAGACTGACGTCTTTCAGCAACAAATCGGTGCTGGCGCGCAGGTCTTGCTGCATCTCCGCCCTTTGAGAAACCACCCAGGTCGCATCCACGCCCTGGCTGAACAGCTGCACGGCCACGCCCAGCACGAGCATGCCGAGAACCAGGGAGACCATCATCTCCATCAGGGTGAAGCCGCGACTCGAAGTTGTAGATGAGTGCCTCATAGTTCCCCTTTTACCGGAATTGCGAAATGAAGGTCGTGAGAACATATTGCTTCGGGGTCTTGATCTGCGCCGTCGTGTACTGGACCGTGATTGTGATCTGACGCAGCGAGGGGATGAGATTGCCGCCGCCGTCGAAGACCGGGGCGATCAGGATCTGACGCGAATAATTAGTTAAGGGGTAACACACGTCGGGAGGGCAGGTCCCGGCATAAACCCCGGTCGGCCCTGGTTGTTCCAGAATCTGAGGACCGCAGGCCGCGTCATCGGCAGTGCCGATGATTCCGTCAACTCCGGCGCAGTCTACCGGGACCAGTCCGGGCAGAAAAATGCCGCCGGAGCCCGTATTCTGAATCCCTGCCCAGTTCACGTTCGCAGTCTCGCGCGCGGTCAGGATGCCTTCCAGGGCCTCGTTCGCCAATTGCTTGGCAATCGCGTTCTGCTGCGAGGTTTGGGTGGAAGCCATGGCGATACCGAACACTCCGAGCATGCTCACCAGTCCGATGGTCAGTACCACCATCGAGATCAGCACCTCGACCAGGGTGAATCCTTCCTCACCCCGGTGGGTCCCTGGCCGAAAATCAATCTTCCTCTCAGCGTTCACATTTGCCTCCAATACGCAACGCCGTTGTTGTAGAGACGCCATCCCCGCATGCGCCCGGTGGCTCCCCACAACGTGATTGCGTGCGAACTGTACAGCTGCCCCGTGCGAGCTATATAGACCACCCCATTGTTGACGTTGCCGATCACATCCTCGCCTGTGCCATCGGGATAGAAATAGATCACGTTCTTCGCCCCGCCGGCGATGCCTTGATCGAAATCAAGGGCCAAGGCGCCATTGCCAAAACCATCCGGTGTGTTGGGGGCGACGGGCAGACCCGCTTGGACGTTGAAACCGACATCCTGGGGCAGGGTGTAGGTGGCGGTCACAGCTCCAGTTGCGCCCTGCGTGATGGAAATCGTGTGTGGAACGGCGCCATTGTTAAAGGTCACAAAATAGATTTGGCGCTGCGCCACCGCGATATCCCGCGCCTGCCGCATGGCCATCAGGGTGGTGTTGTAGGCATTGGTAACCCGTGCCTGCATTATCAGCGGCTGTATAAACATGCCGGCGATGGCGCTGGCAATCATGAAAACCGCCATCACGATCAACATCTCGATCAGCGAGAAACCCTGTGTTCTGCGCGCAACCATGAGCCCTTTCTTCCTTTACGGGGAGTCTGTCGGGAGCCAGCTTTAATACCAGCCTCTGTGGCCTCCGTTCTCACCGCCATCTCGGGGTTGAGCCTGGCGTCCTTCAGCGTGTGTGGCGTAGAAGGATGGCAATTCCGCCTCTGGCGGCGCCGCTGGCCAACCCGCATGTACGCTCATCGTATGGAGAGGGGAAAGGACCGTCAAAGTACTAAAGGAGCAGGCTCGAGCGTTGGACTTACGTAACGTAATTTGGCGGGGTAACTTTGGTCACTTTGGCACAGCGGCGAAATATTTCCGTTTTTCTTTGACCTTCATGTTCCTCGCGTTGCGGCCATAGTTTTGCGATTCTTGTTCGTCGTCCGGGTGGTGGGGGTGTAGACGCAGGAACGGATATCGTAATGCTCCGCCAGGCAATTGACGCAGAGATGAAGCTGGTGAACTTTGCAATGAATCGCCGGAGCTTCGCTTCCACACAGGTCACAGCCGCCGCGCACCCGCCGCCCAGAATTTGCGGGCTCTTTCCCCATGTCCGCCGATTGAAGGCTAGCTTGTTGCGCCCGTGCTTTCAAATAAACACCGGTGGCGAGAATGAGAGCGCCCACGGAAAACGCGCACGCCGCTCCCCCCAGCAGATCCGGATCGGAGTGTTCGCGCAGGACAGCGGGGAGAAAGCAGATGCCAATAAACATCGCCAGCGCGCCGGCTGCCATCATCCCATTGGCTGTCCGTGAAGACATGATCTAGGTCCTTTTGGCGGAGAGCAGGAACCCGGTTGGACTGAAGCTCAGAGTGCCCACCTGACGGTTACAGACTCAACATATCGGGTTACAGGGCTCAACTCCAGATGACGAAAGTCACTGCCTTCACTGCTGCGTGACCCTGGTAACTTGTGGTCATTACGCGCCAACCCTAACATTCCTCTTACCGTGGCGCTCACATCTCTATTGGTGTGTTCCGATGCCCAGGCGGCGCAGGTGCTCAGTCAGATTCTTCATGAACTCGGCATCCGCGCAGAGTCCTGCAGCGACCCGCGGCGGGCACGCGCCCGGCTGGACGAGCAGCAGTTCGACGCCCTGCTGGTCGATTGCCAGGACGAGCCAGCAGCGATAGACCTGATTGCCCATGCCCGCAACACCACGGCGAACAAGACCACGATTACGATTGCCATGGCGAATGCGGCAAGTCAGGTGCGTCATATCTTTGCCAGCGGGGTAAGTTTTGTTCTCTACAAACCGATTTCCCGCGAGCGCGCTGCGCACAGCCTGGAGGCTGCGCGTACGCTGATGCTGCGGGAAAAACGCCGCCAGCCGCGTGTCCAGGTGCAAGCCCAGGCTTCGCTCACTTATGCCACCATCGAAGATGCCTCTGCCACCCTGCTGGACTTGAACGAGGATGGCGTCGCCATTCAGGCGGATCAGAAACTACCGCCCAGCTGCAAGGTATATTTTCAGTTCGTTTTGCCGGGGAACAGTTCGCCCGTCCGGCTGTCCGGAGAAGTCATGTGGCAGGACTCCTCGGGCCGGGTCGGCATCCGTTTCGCACACCTTCCTCAGGTGTCGCAGCGCGCTTTGAAGAGCTGGCTGCAGGCCCATCTGCCGGCGCACGCGGAAGCTGAGGAGTCCGCGGCTCCGGCCCTCGATCCAGCCGCAGATCAGACCAGCGCCGAGCCTCTTGCCGGTCTCGGCTTACTCGCGGCCTCCGCCGCCGACCGCCGTATCCAATCGCGCCATGCGTGTCGTCTCGGGGCGGAGGTTTACCGGGAAGGAAGCAGCGTCCCGCAACGTTGCAACTTAAGCGACATCAGCGCCGAAGGATGTTACGTGGAGACCAGCGAGCCTTTTCCTGCCGGGACCGCCCTGGAGATTGTGGTGCACACGCAATATTTGAAATTGTGCGTACACGGCAAAGTTCGGAGCATGCATCGCGGTTTCGGCATGGGAGTACACTTCACGCTAAGAACCGCCGACCAGCGGCAACAGGTTCATCAACTCATCGCTTGCGAGGCGTTGGATTCCGAGACTTCCGTCGAACCGAGTTGATGGACCGGATCCAGGTTTTTCCGAAAATACTCCATCGTCTCCCGCATTAGTCTGCAGCAAAAGGCCTGTCATCTCGACCGGAGCGAAGCGGAGTGGAGAGACCTGCTGCTCGCCGCCCCATTCCCAGAAGTAGGCCGAAAGTGCCCATTGACATCGTTGGCCCAAAAGGTAGGATGATTGGCGCCAGGTAATCAGGCGACCATGCTCAACCTAACGCAACGTCGGAACTGGCTTTCTCGAGTACGCCCGCAATCCGCGGCCATGCTGGCGCTGGCGGCAGCACTTGTCATAGGGGCTGCCGCAACGCACTCGGCGCAGGCGCAGACTTTCACCGTACTTTACACTTTCACTGGCGGGTCGGACGGGGCATGGCCCTACGCAGGTTTAATCCGGGACAGCGCCGGTAACCTGTATGGCACCGCCGCGTACGGCGGCAGCGATTTTGGAAGTGGCGGGAATGGAGTGATTTTCAAGGTGGATACGGCGGCAATGAAAGCGTGCTGTACGCGTTCACCGGCGGATCAGACGGGGCATGGCCCCAAGCAGCGTTGACACGGGACAATAAGGGCAATTTCTACGGTACCACGGGGGGTGGCGGAAGCACCGATTGCGATGGGTACGGTTGTGGAACGGTATTCAAGCTGGATACGGTGGGCAAGGAAACGGTGCTGCATGCCTTCACTGGATCGCCGGACGGGACAGGTCCCGAAGCGGGTGTGGTGCGAGACGCAGCGGGCAGTTTGTATGGCAGCACCCCGATTGGGGGTTCATATACACAGGGCACATGCTACAGTCTAGGATGTGGCACAGTGTTCAAGCTCGATACCGCTGGGCAGGAGACTGTGCTGTACAGTTTCTCCGGCAGCACAGACGGAAAATGGCCGGCCGGTGTGATCCTAGTCAACGGCAATCTCTATGGCACAACCAAGGCAGGTGGCGATGTTGACTGCGAGGGGGGCGGGGGCTGTGGAGTTGCGTTTGGGCTGACCAAGGCCGGTGCGGAGACCGTACTGCACAGCTTCACGCCAAGAGAGGGGGGAGATCCCTTCGCTGGTCTGATTCGAGATAATTCTGGCAATTACTATGGAACTACTTACCGCCGCGAGGGGACGGCATTCAAGTTGACAAAGACTGGCAAGGAGATTGTGCTGCACAGGTTCACCGGCGGGAGGGACGGAGGAGATCCACTCGCCAGCCTAGTGCGGGACCAAGTGGGTAATCTTTACGGCACCACCGTGGAGGGCGGATCTTCTAACAACGGAACGGTGTTCAAAATAGATATGAGGGGCAGAGAGACCGTGTTGCACAACTTTACGGGTGGCGTGGACGGCGCAAATCCTTACGCCGGCTTGCTCCGGGATGCGGCGGGGAACCTCTACGGCACCGCGGGGGTCGGCGGCGCCTACCTTTACGGGGTGGTGTTCAAGATTAGACCCAAATAGCCGCTGCAGAATCAGACAGTTTTCTCCACCAACGCCGCTTTGCGAAAATATTCCAGCGACATCTTCAATCCGGTTTCGAGATCAATCTTCGGCTTCCAACCCAGCAGAGTCTTGGCCTTGGTAATATCAGGCCGGCGCTGCTTGGGATCATCCTGCGGCAGAGGCTCATAGCGGATGCTGCTTTTTGATCCCGTCACGGCCAACACCCGCTTGGCGCATTCCAGAATCGTGAACTCAACTGGATTCCCGATGTTGACGGGAAAATGCTCTGACGATTTCGCCAACCGGATGAAGCCTTCGATCTCATCGCTGACGTAGCAAAAGCTGCGGGTCTGGCTGCCATCGCCGTACACGGTCAAATCCTCTCCACGCAGCGCCTGCTTCATAAAGTTGGGAACCACACGGCCGTCGTTGAGTTGCATGCGCGGCCCGTAGGTATTGAAGATGCGCGCGATGCGCGTGTCCACTTCGTGATAGCGATGGTAGGCCATGGTCAGAGCTTCGCTGAAGCGCTTGGCCTCGTCGTACACCGACCGCGGGCCGACGGGATTCACATTTCCCCAGTAGGTTTCCTTTTGCGGATGTTCCAGGGGATCGCCATAGCACTCCGAGGTCGAAGAAATCAAATATTTCGCCGCGTATTTACGAGCCAGCTCGAGCGCGTGAAGAGTCCCTTGCGAACCGACCTTGAGAGTCTCAATTCCATGCGTCATGTAATCCACCGGGCTGGCCGGGCAGGCAAAATGGAAAACATAAGCGACCGGGCCGCAGTCGAACGGCTGGTTGATGTCAAGCTGGCGGAATTCGAAGCGAGCATCGTTACGGAGATGATCGAGGTTGGACAGCCTTCCGGTGAGCAAATTATCCGCCGCGATAACGGAATAGCCGTCCGCCAGCAGGGCGTCACACAGGTGGGAACCGAGGAAGCCGGCTCCGCCGGTGACCAGGGCGCGTGCTTGGCTCATGAGGTTTTGAGTTTCTTGGGCGGCGTTCCCGCCGCCAGCGGCTCAGGCTCCGGTGTTACAGCCGGCCGTCCGACGCTGTAATAGGTGAAACCGTGCGCAGACATGGTCTCGGGATGATAAAGATTGCGCCCGTCAACCACAATCGGATATTTCAATTCTTTATAGAGGCGGTTCAAGTCCAGGGTGGCAAATTCTTCCCATTCGGTAAGAATGAGCAACGCGTCCGCTCCGCGAGCAGCCTCGTAGGGGTTGCCCACGAACTGCACGTTGGACTTCAGGATCTCTTGTGCCCGCTCCCGCGCGGCAGGATCGTAAGCGGCAATCTGGCAGCCCTCCTGCAGCAAGGTCTCGACCAGCAGAAGGGCGGGCGATTCGCGAATGTCGTCGGTGCCGCCCTTGAACGCCAGACCCAGCACGGCCAGCCGCTTGCCCCGCAAAGTCCAGAGCGCGCTGCGCACTTTGCTGCAGGAACCTGCGGCGCTGCTCCTCATTGATGCGCATCACTTCATCGAGCAAGCGGAACTCGTAGCCGCACTCCCGCGCCACCGCGCGGAAGGCTTTCAAGTCCTTGGGGAAGCAGGAACCGCCGTAGCCGATTCCCGGACTCAGAAAGCGCGGCCCGATGCGGCTGTCGCTGCCGATTCCTTGGCAGACCTGTTGCACGTTGGCTCCGACCGATTCGCAAACCGAGGCCACGGCGTTGATGAAAGAAATCTTCATGGCCAGGAAAGCATTGGAGGCATGCTTGATCAGCTCGGCGCTCTTGGCGCTGGTGACGATGAGCGGCGGAGGAACCGATGCCCGGTCCGATCGGGCAATCGCGTCCGGACGCAGATAGTAACTGCCGTCGGTTAAGGGAGCATACACCGCACGCAGCACCGCCGCACATCGCTCGCTATCGGCGCCGACGACAATGCGATCAGGATACAGAAAATCCGTAACCGCGGTTCCTTCGCGCAGGAACTCCGGGTTGGAGGCGACGTCAAATGAATCCGGAGCGGCCGCGTTGCGCAGAATGATCTTGCGGACCCAGTCGCTGGTGTACACCGGAACGGTGCTTTTTTCCACGATCACTTTGTAGCTGTTGATCGCCCCCGAAATGCTCCGTGCCACGGACTCGACGTAGGAGAGATCGGCTTCGCCCTGTTCGGTGGGAGGGGTGCCGACGGCGATGAAGATAGCGGCACACGCCCGCACCGCAGCCTGTACATCGTCGGAGAATGTGAGCCGATGCCCACGATGACGCTCCAGCAGTTCGGCAAGGAACTTCTCGTGGATGGGCACCTGGCCGCTCTGCAGCGCAGCCAGCTTCTGCTGATCGTTGTCCACCAGGATGACCTCGTGACCCAGGTCCGCGAAACATGCTCCGGCCACCAGGCCCACATACCCTGATCCCACCACCGCGATATGCATCGAACCCTCAGCCGGCGAGCAGTCCAAGAGATATGTTTCGGGGTTGCGATATTTACTTTATCAGCTTTCTTTTTCCAAACCACTAAGTGATGACCTGAAATTCCGCTCGCAAGATGCAAAACGGAACTCCTTGCATACCCGCCGTGGTGCTTCCGTTCTGAGCGGGTTCACGATTCCCGCAGAAAACTTTTTCCCCTCTTTTCTGACCCCAGCGCCAACACAGTTATGAGCAGGGCAATGTTGACCATCTCAAATCCCGCCAGCGCCCAGCTATACCCCAGCTTGTCGCGCAGGGCATATTCCATGCTGTTCGTGCCGGCGGCGAACAAGATGCCGAACTGATAGGCGAGTCCGGGCATCAGGCCCCGCACCTGCATCGGGAGAAAGTTCGTTGAGGTGCGCGGGAATGACTCCCCATGCGCCCTGCACGCCCACCTGCATCAAGAATGCGCCCAGCGCCAGCACGACCAGCGACGTGCCGAACGCCCAGGCCGGGATCACCGCCAGGGAAAGCAACAGTGCAGCAATCATGCTGCGACGCCGGCCCGCCAGTTCAGAAAAGTGCCCAAACACGACCGCCCCAATGATCGCGCCGACGTTATACAGGATCGCGATGTAGGAGACGACGGCCGGAGTGAATCCCTCGGCCGACTTCAGGAAATCCGGATACAGATCCTGCGTGCCATGGGAGAGGAACATCATGAGCGTCATCAACAGCACGAGATATGAGAAGATCTTCCAGTGCCCGCTCGCCGTGCGTAGAATGGCGCCCAGGGTGGGCGCGCGATGTTGCTTCCAGGCTTCTGATTCGCGCACCTTCGAAAAATATAGAAAGCCAGCAACGCCGGCACGCCGCCAATCCAGAACATGGCCCGCCATCCCCATGCCGGAAGCACAAAGCGCGCCGCCAGCGCCGCCAGCAAGATATCCGATCGAGTAGCCGCTCTGCAGGATTCCGGAGAGTATGCCGCGCCACTTTCCGGGAGCGCTCTCCATGGCCAGAGATGCGCCCACGCCCCATTCGCCGCCCATGCCGATCCCAAACACGGCGCGCAGAATGAGGAAAGTCGGTGTAATTGGGCGCGAACCCGCATAGCAATTCGATGAGCGAGAAAAAGACGACGTTCGCCATCAGAGGCTTGCGGCGTCCGTAGCGGTCGGCCAGCAGGCCAAACACGAACGCCCCCAGGGGCCGCATGGCCAGTGTGGCAAACAGCGTGACGACAATTTTGCTCTTGTCCACATGGAACTGCACCGCCAGCGTGTCGATCAGAAACACCAGCACAAAGAAGTCGAAGGCATCGAGTGTCCAGCCGAGATAGCTGGCGCCAACTGCCAGCCACTGATCAGAGCGGGGAGGCGATGTAGCGGCGCCATTCTGATTAAAAGTCATTCGAGTGCCTGAAAGAAATAAGACCACGAGTAGTCTGACAGCGCAATCCTACGGAGTTGCCTGGGCACCTCTAAGGCTCTGGAAGGTGCTGCGAATGTCTCTTGAATTGTGGTTAAGATCGGAGTAAAATTTCGACCCGATGAGTTCGAGCGCGCCCTCACCGCGCTCGTTTAGGGAACTCGACCCCGGGATTTCGATCTAGCCCTCGTCGCTCAGGAGGAGCCAATTATGAAATGCAAAGCTAAGAGGTTACATCCGACGTTGGAACACCGCCTCAGCATGTATGCCCTCGCGGCGGGCGCAGCGGGAGTCGGAATACTGGCTCTGGCCGATGCAGCGGAAGCAAAGATCATCTACCGGCCGACCCACGTGGTTATCGCAAATAATGAGGCCTACCATCTCGATCTTAATCACGACCACATCACCGACTTCACCTTGTGGAATAGCTTTTCCAGCTACTTCAAGGGTTACGAGATGAGAATTTTGGGAGTGCCATCGTACAAGAATCTTGTGGCTGGCTTCCGTAGCGGATACAACAGGGAGCACTTCGCCTATGCCTTAAATCGGGGGGCGCGAATCCCAATCGCGTACGGAAAGTATGGCGCGGCGCTGGGAGGAGCCACGTTGGTTGGTGCCAGGCGATTCGGTACTGGATATCGCTACCAGGGATATTGGGAAAACGTCCGTGACCATTATCTCGGATTGCAGTTCCAGATCGATGGGAAGATTCATTACGGATGGGCGCGCTTAACAGTTAAAGTGCATAAGCTTACTGTTGTTGGGACGCTGACCGGCTACGCCTATGAGACCATTCCCAACAAGCCGATCATCGCTGGTAAGACCAAGGGATCAGATGTCATCACCCTTCAACCCGCCAGCCTGGGCGCGTTAGCTGCGGGGGCGAATGGGCTGGGAGTTTGGCGGAAGAAATAGTTCGGCAGGACACGTCAAATCACGATTCCGCCGGTGGCCCGCGGTTCCTTGGGGTGTGTCACGTGCCGCTGTGACATAGATCACGTCGATGGTGTCAGGTTCTCCCTTGTTTCCCAGAAGAATTGCAGTAGACTTTTGTTGTCCAGGTTCTCAGAAAATCAGCGACGGTCTCGCGCCGGATTGTTGAAATCCGCTTTCGGCTCTTCACCGGCATCACGAGGCCGGGACTTAGCTTTTTGGAGGACGCTATGAAATCAAGCAACGTTTTCTTCCTTTCTTTCTTTCTCATCGTTGCAACTGGTGTATTGCTGCTGCATACCCAGGCACAAAGCGCTTCGTCCATAATGCCCATCGGCAAACCGGTGCAGATCAAGGCGCCGCTCGGGCTTCCACCGGTCCCCATCCCGGCGGACAATCCGCCCACGGCTGAAACCATCGCTCTGGGCCGCCAGCTTTACTACGATACTGCCCTTTCTCTCGACAAGACCGTTTCGTGCTCCACTTGTCACGATCCACGCTTCGGCTTCGCTGATCCCAAGCCGGTGTCTGAAGGTGTGGGGAAGAAAACTGGAGCCCGCAACTCTCCTCCGGTAGTGAATGCCGCCTACTTCAAGGTCCAGTTCTGGGATGGCCGCGCACCCAGCCTGGAGAAGCAAGCCGAGGGACCGGTGCAGAATCCAGTGGAGATGGGGTTCACGTTAAGCGGCGTCGAGCAGAGGCTCAATGCGGATCCAAGCTATCGTGAAGAATTTACCAAAGCCTGGGGCCCGGGGCCGATTACCTACGAAATGGTGGAGAAGAGCATTGCGTCCTTTGAGCGAACGGTCATCAGCGGCAACTCGCCCTTCGATCGCTGGAAGTATGGTCATGACGAAAAGGCGGTGGATGACTCGGTGAAGCGCGGCTTCGCTGTTTTCACTTCCAAGACCAAGGGCAATTGCGCCGTTTGCCACTTGGTCGAGGACAAATACGCTCTGTTTACTGACAACAAATTTCACGACATCGGCATCGGCGTGGACCTGGGAAACATCACCGATCCCGGTCTGTTCGCGGTGGACCACGTGGAAGCGGATCGCGGCAAATTCAAAACGCCCTCGCTGCGCAATATTGCGCTGACCGCCCCCTACATGAGCGATGGCAGTTTGAAAGACCTGAAACAGGTTGTGGACTTTTATATCGGCGCGGGGAACTCCAACCCCAATCTGGACAAAGAAATTCACGCTCTCGACTTTTTGACTGGACAGGAGCGCAGTGACCTGGAGGCTTTCCTGAACTCGTTGACCGGAGAAATGCCGCCGAACATCGGTCCACCGGAGGCGCCGAGGACGCAGGCAAAGAATTAGCGGAATTCCGGATACAGATTCATGATCGGTTCGGGGCGGTCTGGGAGAAATTAGTGCGTTGCTCTTGAGCTTGAAACGGGTGCCTGAACCTGCAGCTCGAACACCGCGCCGGCGCCCTTGGATCCGCCCTCATCTGTCGTGCCATAGAGGTTGCCCGCAGGATCCTGGATGACAGCCGCCACAGGCCAGGCCCCGTCCGCGCAGTTGGCAACCGAGCAGAAACTATACACGACGGTTTCGGCCCCAGTGGTGGCCAACTCGAACACCGTTCCGGCGTCGTTAGCGCCGCCATATTGCGTGGTACCATAAAGATTGCCAGAAGCATCCTGGATAAGACCCGCAACAGGCCAGAGGCCGTCCGTGCAGTTCGCAACTGAGCAGAAGCTATACACCACGGTTTCGTTGCCAGTGCTGTCCAGCTTGAACAGGGTGCCGCAGCCGCCGTCGTAGCAGCTCCTGCTGACACCGGAGCCACCTAACCATGTGGTGCCGTACAAACTGCCCCCAGCATCCTGGATGAGGCTTGCAACCGGCCAGACTCCGTCCGTGCAGTGCGCAACCGAGCAGAAGCTATACAGGACGGTTTCGTTGCCCGTGGTATCCAATTCGAACACCGTGCCGCACCCGAGGTGATAGCAGTTAGTGCTGTCATTCGCGCCGCCAAACTCGGTCGTACCATACAGATTGCCGGTAGCATCCTGGATGAGGCCCGCCGCAGGGCCGGCTCCGTCCGCGCAGTTCGAAACCGAGCAGAAGCTGTACAGTACGGTCTCGTTGCCGCTAGTATCCAGCTTGAACACGGTGCCGCCGCCTGCACCACCCAGTTCTGTTGTGCCATACAGATTGCCGGCGGCGTCCTGGATGAGGCCCGCCGCAGGCGTGGCTCCGTCCGTACAGTTCGAAAGCGAGCAGAAGCTGTACAGGACGGTCTCGTTGCCAGCGGTGTCCAGCGCGAATACTGCGCCGCCATCGTTAGAGCCACCGCGTTCCGTCGTACCATAAAGAGTGCCAGCGGCGCCCTGGATGAGACTCGCCGCAGGGTTGGCTCCGTCCGCGCATTTCGACATAGAGCAGAAGCTGTACAGAACGGTCTCGTTGCCCGTGGTATCCAGCTTGAACAGGGTACCGCAGCCAACGTCAACGTAGGCGCAGTCCGCGTTATTGTTGGCACCGCCCACCGAGGTCGTACCATAAAGATTGCCGGTTGCATCCTGGATGAGACCCCCCCGAGGATTGGCGCCGTCTGTGCACCCCTGAACGAAGCAGAAGTTGTAGAGTGTCTGGAGATTGTAAGGCCGCTGCTTAAACGAACCTGTCGCAACGCGTCTAATGTCAACCCCGCGAGGCTGGGTTAAGGCCGCTCCCGCACCGGGAACATGGATGGTCGTGGATTTGGGCTGATCCTTCGTCTCCCCTGTGTTTGCAACCGTGGTCAGGAGTAGAATTCCGATTAGGATCCGCAGACCGAAAATGCAGCGCCAATCCCTCATCTGTTTGTCCTTGCTTCTTGGATCGCGTCGGACCCGCTCCTAGCCTACGTTAAGACTCGAAAAACGAGAAACACCATTCTCCTTCTTACTCCGAAAATGGCAGGAATTGTAACCCATCCGAGCTGTTTGCGACAGTGTGAAAGGGTTTTCACCTGCGCCCCGGCCGTCTCAGGTCCGCGCCAACAGCCCCGCAACCACTCGATATTCGCTAGTGGTGCACCCCACCCCGCAGCGGCGTGACTTACGCTGCTACTTAGCCACCTGGTCACCATCCAGTCGCGGCAAACAGCTGCAAAGGCCTCCCAGACAGGCATTTGCTGCCGTTTGCTGTTGACAAGTCGCTGTTTTCGGGGAGACTCCTGCTCTACCAGCATGGCCGTATGTCTACTTGCTGGTTTGAGCCGGGAAGCGGAGAATGGCTCCTATGGCGTCACAGGTTCGCACTCCCAGCGGTGGGTCTAATTGATGGCTCATAGTCCAATATCGCGACCGGATCCTTCCGACCCACCTGAGCCGAATCCTGTTCAGCCCACTTTGGACGAAGGACAAGATGCCGGGGTGTTTCTTTCGTACTTGGCGGCAACTCTGTCCAGTCACGGCGGAGGCGCGTTGTCCACCGACCTGGCATTAGACCTGGTGCTTAACGAGATCGTTGAGCAGACTCGATTGGCGACCAACGCCACCGGGGCCGCAATCGCACTCGCGCGAGAAGGCGAGATTATTTGCCGGGCTACCACCGGCCCCAATGCACCCGATCTCGGGGTGCGGTTGGACGCGCATTCCGGCCTATCCGGAGCCTGCGTGCAGAGCCGAAAATGGCAGCGTTGTGATGATGCTGAGGCCGATCCGCGCGTGGATGCCGCGCTGTGTCGCCGGCTGGGCGTGCGCTCCATCCTTGTTTTTCCCGTATTGAAGGGAGAAAAACTGTTCGGCGTGGTTGAGATCTTTTCTTCCCGTCCCAAGGCCTTCAGTGATCGTGAAATTCACACGTTGCAAGCCCTGTCCCGCAACATCGTCGACAATATTGAGCGGGCCGCGGAAGTGCTGGCGGCGCCGGTTCCGGCGAAGCCGTCGCCATCAGACACAAAGAATTCCGAGCCCGCGGCTTTCGAAGCTCCGACGCCAGATGTCAGTTCCGCTCCCGAGATCAGTTCGTCGCCGGCAAAGCAGGATTTCAAAGCGCCGCGCCCGGACTACGGGACGGCGGTTTTAACGGTTGCAGTGATCGCATTGGCCTTGCTCCTGGGTTGGATGGTCGGGCGTACGGGACGACAAAGAACGATTGGAGCGGTCAAGGCCAAGCCCGCAGTGAGTTCTGCCCCGCCAGCGTCGGGAGCCCCACTGGCAGAACCCACGATCGTGACGGCCACGACGGTTCCCATCCCACCGGAGCCCAACAATTCCCCACCGTCGCCAACCGCTTCCCAGAAGAGCCAGAGTGAGCCAGCCCCGGCTGGCGGATTAGTTGTCTATGACAAGGGGAAGGTCGTTTTCCGGACGCCGCCGTCGCCGCGCCCGTCAGTAGGCTCGGGAGGGACGGAAACATCCGCCCAATCTACGAGCCCGGGATCCGATGAGAATTCCAACAATCGCCCAAGGCTGGTTTCGCCGGATGTTGCCAACGAGTATCTCTCGCTGCGAGTGGAACCCGAATACCCCGAGCAGGCGAGGGAACAGCACATTCAGGGCCCGGTGATTCTCGATGCACTAGTCGGCAAGGACGGAGCGGTTCAGAAACTGAAGACGATCAGCGGTGATCCCCAACTTGCGGTGGCGGCCACGGATGCAGTCCGGCAGTGGCGCTTCAAACCTTACTACCGCAATGGGCGGGCAGAAGAATTCGAAACCCGTGTGACCGTCAGTTTCAGGCTGCCCTGAACCAGTCGCCAGGGATTTTCTCCATGAGCAGAGCAGCGACCCCGTCTAACCCAGTTCTTGTTCCCCTAGAAGTTCGGGCTGTGACTCGGACACCGAGTCCACCGCTTTCGGCTTGGATCGTACGAGGTTGCTGCGCTTGAGCGCGTAAAGCGCCAGCTCAACCCGGGTGGAGACTCCCAGCTTCTCAAAAACTCGGAACAAGTAATTCTTGATGGTGTGTTCGCTCAGACCCAGGCGCTGCGAAATCTGCCGGTTGCTGCATCCTTCCGCGACCAGACGGGCGATTTCCTCCTCGCGTTTGCTGAGCGGCTGCGAGCCAGGCTGGTCGTTGTTTTCAATGGGCAGGGGCTTGATCAGCGCCTCCAACACAAACTGGAGTTCTGCGGAGCCCGCCCACACCTGACCCGTGTGCACACAGACGATGCACTTGCACAAGGTCTCGAAGGATTGCGATCGGCAGAAAACGCCGCAGGCTCCCGAACGGAACGCTTCCACCACAAGGTTGCGTTCCAGGGCGTCCAGCAGTACGACGACGTTTGCCTCGGGATGAAGGCCGCGAATTGCGCGCACCAAACACAGGTTCTCGAGCGGGTCCTGCGCAGCACTGGTCCCGATCAGAATCACATCAAATGGAGCGGTGTCTAGTAGGCGGAGGGCCTCCTCAAGATTTGGGACCGGTACCGCGTGGTAGCGTCGGCTGCGTAGCAATGCCTCGGCCAGCAACTGGCAACTCATGGCGACGGGATCGGCAACCAGAACCTTGATCCTGGGACTCGAGTTTTGAACCGAAATCAAGCGATATAGACGGAAAACACGGGGAAGAGCCTGCGAATTCTACGAGGAATCCAGGGCAGGAACAAGGAGTCGTAGGTCTCTCGTACCCCCGCTGTAGCCGTTCGTCCATGTGCCACTGGCGGATCGCCATAATTTCTAGAGACTTACAGGCGGAGCCTCCCCCCAGGGCGAGTCGCGCGGCGGAGACCTAAGACTCCATAGACTTTGTGCTCTTGTTCCGGTCTGAGTTTGTCGGGCAAAGTGTCAAGAGAGGATTTCAGTCGAGTGTCTTCGGATACCCCTGCCGATGTGACCCTCCTCAACTCATATCACAAGGCTTCCAGAGGATTCGTGGGTGAACTGGTTGGCGTGAGATGGTATTCTCATTACGCGAACCAAGGCTACAGTAGGAGAGCGGGATGTATTTGAAGTTTTTCGGATTGCGTGAACAGCCCTTCGGCGTAACCCCAGACCCGCGCTTCCTCTATCTCAGCGCCGCCCATCGGGAAGCGCTGGCTTCCCTGTATTACGGCATCGAGGCGAATCGGGGTTTTCTGGGCCTGATCGCCAAGCCGGGCATGGGGAAAACCACCATCCTGTTTCATCTCCTGGAGAAATTCCGCAGTTCCGCCCGCACTGCATTTCTTTTTCAGACCCAGTGCACCTCGCGAGAGTTCCTGCGGTTCCTGCTGGGAGAATTAGGCTACGAGGGCGATGGCCAGGACTTCGTACGCATGCACGAGGAGTTCAACAAGCGTCTCCTGCAGGAAGCTCGCGCCGGCAATCGCCTGATCGTCGTGATTGATGAGGCGCAAAATCTGGATGCTTCCGTGCTCGAAACCGTTCGCCTGCTTTCGGATTTTGAGACGCCGCGCGCCAAGCTGATGCACATCATCCTTGCCGGACAACCGGAGTTGGCCGACAAGCTGGCCAGTCCCGGACTGGCTCAGTTACGCCAGCGAGTCTCGATCGTCAATGGCCTCGAACCGCTGCCCGCATGGGAAATCAAGAACTATATCGAGCACCGCTTGCGCATCTCAGGCTACGAAGGTGAGCCGCTGTTCACCGCCGAGGCGTACGAGGAGATTGCGAAATTCACCGAAGGCATTCCCAGAAATGTGAATAACTTCTGCTTCAATGCGCTCTCGCTGGCTTGCGCATTGCGAAAGAAGATGGTGGATGACGAAGTGGTCAGGGAAGTGATGTCGGACCTCGACATTTCCAAGCTCACCACTGGAACGACCACCGAGAGCGCGGAGGCGGACCTGCCTTATCTGCGTGCGGAGAGCGTCTCCAATGTTCGCCCCATTCGAAGCGCCCACCCGGAGACTTTGAGCCCGGCCGAGGCTGCCGCCTACATGCAACAAGTCGCGCTGAAGCTGAAGAATTGGCAGGAGTCGCTGGACAATACCCTCGGCGGGGTTCGCCGCCAGGCGTCCAAGTCACACCCGCACGGACGGCGAGCGCTCGTAGCGCTCGGTGCGCGAGCTTCGAGATAAGCTTGTTACCCTTGGGCGATCGGCACCGGAAACCGTGTCAGAGCCTCGGACGTCGCCACTACCTTGGCTGGCCCAGGCACAGGAAGCTTCTTCCCGCTGTTGTCGGCTTCTGAGACATAGCTCCCGTTCCCCAGGCTGTAGGCGTACAGCACCACTTCGACGCGCTTGGACACTCCCAGCTTGTCAAAGATGCGGAACAGGTAATTCTTCACTGTATGTTCGGTCAGGCCGAGCCGCTGCGAAATCTCCCGGTTCGACAATCCTTCGGCGACGCAGCGCACCACTTCCTGTTCCCGCCGGGACAACAAAACCGCTCCCTTAGCATCGATCGCCCGCAAGGGAAGTGCTTCCCCGAGCGCTTCGAGCAAGTAGCGCAGCTCCCTGCTGTTAGCCCAGATCTGGCCCTGGCTGACGCAGTGGATGCACTTGGCCAACGACTTCAAGGACTCACTGCGACAGAAAACGCCACGGGCTCCCGCCCGGAACGCTTCTACGACCTGGCCCCGTTCGGAGGTGTCCAGCAGCAGTACCACGCGGGTCTCAGGATGCAAGGCATGCAGTTCGCGCGCCACCTCGAAACCTTTGCTGCGATCGTCATCGAGTCTCGGCGCTCTGATCACCGCCACGGCGGGCTTTTCCCTGGCCACAGTGGCTGAGATTTCGTGCGCGTCCGGCATGGGATCCAGCACCTGAAAACGCTTGTCACGCTCCAGCGCGGCAGCAAGGAGTTGACTGTTCATTCTGGTGCTGTCGGCGGCGAGCACTCGGATGACTTCAGAAACTTCGGGTAAGGCGATAGCGTGAGCCATAAGCAAAAGCCTGGATGTCTGGATGCAGAAGAGCGCCCCAAACGATTCGTCAGTTGGACCAGACCTGGAGGGCTAGGGTCCTTCCCACCTGGTTGGCTGTTGGTGTTCGAAACCTGGAACAGCGGCGAGATCAGCTACGAACGTTCGGAGGAGAATGCCCACCACTGCCAGCCGCTACCCCGGGCGACTGTTCCCTGAGACTTTAGTCTCATACTTGGACAGTGTAAATGGCACTTAAGTGCCAGAAAAGCATTATTTCATTACATAATTTTATACTTCATGTAATCCGATGTAAGTACTTGACCCAGTGAAAGTTAATTGTTTAACTGCTGGAAATCGCTGGCGCGAACGGACCCTACTTTTCCTCGGCTAACGAGTTGTTGGGAGCCCGAGTCGTGCCACGACGGAATCGATCGCACTTCAAGCTGACGCCTCATTGCCCACGCGGCTGCAGTCCGAATCCTTGCTGCGCCATCCCCACAATGTCACGCCCGATCGGGAGCGACGCGGTTGCCGCCGGCGAGGGAACGTTCCACACCTGCAGCATGTTTTGTGAACACACAAATTGGAAATCATCCACCAGTGACCCATCCCGACGCAGCGCCTGCGCGCGCACTCCGGAGCCGTCCGGAACCAAGTCGGAACTCCGGATTTCCGGCAGTAAATTCTGCAACTCCCGGACCAAGGCCGCCTTGCTGAACGACCGGTAAAATTCCCCGGCTCCGCTGCGCCAGTATTTTGCCGCCATACGCCAGAATCCGGAATAGGCAAAAGTGCCAACCACGTCTCGCAGACTGAAGTCCGTACGCGCATAGCCTTCCCGTTTGAACGCCAGCACTGCATTCGGTCCGACGTCTACGCCGCCGCGAATCCGGCGCGTGAAATGTACACCCAGAAAAGGAAAACGCGGATCCGGCACGGGATAAATCAGCCCACGCACCAAAGGCACGGCTTCCGGCGTCAGATCGTAGTATTCGCCGCGGAAGGGCACGATCCGGACTTCGGGCTTTTCTCCCGCCATGCGGCTGATGCGGTCACTATGCAGTCCCGCGCAATTGATCACGTATCGGGTGCCGAAGGTTCCCTGCGTCGTTTCAACTGCGATTTCTCCGCCCAGTCGTACAATCCCCGTGACTTTGGTCGCGGTCTTCACCCTTCCGCCCTGCGCCACAAGCAATTCCGCGTATTTCTCACACACGGCCGCATAGTCAGTGATTCCCGTACCGGGCACATGCAGCCAGCGCACACCGCTGCAGTGTGGTTCGATCGCAAGCGCCTGATCGCGGGTGAGCAATTTCAGGCCTGGGATCCCGTTGGCTTGGCCGCGCTCCAGAAGCGATTGCAGGCGGGGGATTTCATCGTCTGTGGTTGCGACAATCAACTTGCCACAGATCTGGTAGGGAATGGCGTGTTCACTGCAGAACTCCACCATCGCGGTGGCGCCCTCCACGCACAGCTTCGCCTTCAGCGAGCCAGGCTTGTAATAAATTCCGGAGTGAATCACGCCGCTGTTGTGGCCGCTCTGGTGGCGAGCTACCCGGTCTTCCTTTTCAACTAGGAGCAGACGCAGTTGGGGAAATGAGTGGGATGCGTGCAGGGCGGTGGAAAGGCCAACGATTCCGCCTCCGATCACGACGATGTCGAAGCTCTGATCCGGCATAGATGAACAGATGAGCGGCAACGCGCGCGGCGCTGGTTGCCGAGGATTCAGAATACAGGATTAAATATGGAAAAGGTCAGGCTACGCAAGAGTGCAGCGGAAGAAAAGGGGATCTGTGCGCAGCCTTCGACGGACGGAAGGGCAGCTTCGCTCCTCGTCTTCAATTGACCGTCAGCGTTACCGGCGTGGTGCGTGTGAGCGTGCCACAGACTGCTTTCACTGTCACTGTGTACGTCCCCGGGTTTGTGCCCGACTGCCCTGCGTTCCCGCTCGTGCTGCCGCTGCCACCGCCGCCACCGCATGCAACCAGCAGTCCCAGGAGAACAACGCCTGCGGCCAGCATCGCCAGAACCCGACTGCGATCGGAGCGCGTCCGCGCGGGCCTCGGACAACAGAAAAGCAGGAATCCCGGCCACAGCAACGCCAGTCCATAGAGTGGGAAGCTCCGCGCACCCACCGGCGTTAAGAAAGAAAGGGTTGGTGCAGTGGTGTCAATGGTGAAAGCTACGGCGGTTTCCCCGCTACCCGTATTGACCTGTGTGGGGTTGAATGAGCAGGTGCTGTTGAATGGTAGCCCGAAGCAGGAAAGAGCTACAGGATTGGGAAAGTTGCTGCCCAAAGGCATTACATCGAGATCGTAAATGGCGGGTTGCCCTGGCCGGGATCGACTGTAGCCCGGAAGTGTTGGTGATCTGGAAATCGAAACTCGTGGTGAACTTCACCGGAACCGTGTGCGCGACGCCCGAGGGATCGCCGCCCTTGGCCGCGATATCGAATTGATAGGCCTGAACAGTTTTGCTTTTCATGGTGATAGTGAAAGGCGCTCCACTTTCCGTTGGCGTCAGCTGCGTTGGATTTGCGCTGCACGTTGGCGGCGCACCCGGCCCGCAACTCAAATTCACCACGCTGTTGTAGCCGTTCTGCGAAGCCAGCGTGCCATTGAACACACACAGACCACTTACCACTGGCGCCGTCGCCGACGTCGAGTTCGTGCAGTTGCACTGCGCCGATTTCGAACATGCCGGCCGCCAGCCCGTAGTCCGCGAAATTCGTTATGGTCAAAGCGAGAGGCGGCGGTGGTGGCTGCTCGTTAGGACCGCCGTCTGTAGCGCCGTTGATGATTATGGGAAATGTGCCGGTCTGCGTGCCGGGCGCGGCGCTGATCGTCAGGATGACATTTGCCGGCTTGCCCGCAGTGGGAGTGACGGATGAAGGATCAAAGTTACAAGTCGCTCCGGCGGGATGGCCCGGGCAGGAAAGATCCACTGCTGCGTTAAACGATCCTGCCGCCGTCACTTGAAACTGCACCGGCCCAGAGGTATTGGGTTCGTTCACGCTAATGCTCAAGGGAGAAGGCTGGGTCAAGGCGAAATCCACCACATGCAAGGTGAGATTGAAATCATGGGTCAACTGGCCTTGGTCAGTTCCAACTCCGTGCAGGTTGAAGTTGTAGTCCTGGTCTACGCCGCTGCTGGCAGTGATGGTAAATGCGGCTCCTCCCGGGCTCGGCGTTACGCTTCCTGGTTGGACAAGGCAATCGGGCGGCGGCGCTGTGTTTCCGTTGGTGCAACTCAGGACCACCGAACTGTTGTAGCCGAACAGTGAGATCGCCTTCCCATTGAACACGGCTTGCCCGCTTCCAAACACGGTCAATGTATTCGGCGAAACCGAGAGCACGTAGTCCGGGGTCGTAAGCAGCGGGAACTGCCACACCCCGCGCCCGTACGTCGAGGCGCGCAGCAACTTGGTGGTCACCGTGTTGAACACGCCCAGAGCAGTCACCGCGACATTCGTCAGGTAGCCTCCTGGGCTCCCCACTTCTGTCCAGTTGGCCGCGGCTGTGCTGCTGGAGAACACGCCCACATCGGTGCCTACATATACGGTTCCGTTCGTCGGCGTGGTGCCGGGATCCACAAGAATGGCGTTGGCGGGTGCGTCCGGCAGGTTAGCGGTGAAGTCCGTCCAGGACCCGCCGCCGTTGCTGGTCTGCCACACATGAGAAACGTGGAAACCCATGATGCTGACATAAGCGGTGAGGCCGTACTTGTCCGAACTGTCCATCGCGATCCCGGAAATTGGAAAGTTGTTTGGATTGATCGAACCCGTCTGGTCCATCCAACTCGAAGCTCCCCCCGCGACGTTGGTGCTCACCCAAACGTGGCCGCCCGGCGGAGACGTGGGAATAAGCGGCCCGAAGCCGTCCGTGCCCGCGTACATGACGTTGGAAAAGCCGTTGTTGTCGGGCGCTCCCCCGGCGGCCACCGACCGCACCAGATTGATTTCGCCTCCAGTGCAAATGCCATCGCCGCCGGTTTCAAAGCTGTGGCTGAGAACGGTGAATCCGCCGCCTGCGCTGGCCCGCGCCACATCCGGCACGTTCCCACAATCAACGCACTGGAATTCTGCGGGTCGAGGATATACGGCACATAGTATGCGCCTGTGTCGCCGCCCAGAGTCGCGCTGCTCACGATTTGATTGTTCTGGAAGTCTTGCGTGTGACAATTGATTCCCGAAGAGCACGCGAAAATGTTCACCCCGGAAATCGAATCGGGAGGATCCGCGACGAACCACGAGTTTTCGTTATTGGGGTCGATCTGGTTATAGCCGCCGTCGCCGAAGTTCACATTCAGCCAACTGTTGCTGGTCAGCGACGATGCCGTCCCCGGCGCGCCGTTCCCCTGCGTACCTCCCAGAATGACGTTAGGGTCGTTGGAAGACTGGGAAAACGAAACAAACTGGGTCATCGAGCCTAGTGTCTGATTCAGACTATCGAACTGGTTGCTGCCGCCGCACGTGCCCGTGGTCAAGCCCGAGTAGCCATCCAGCGCACGATAAATACCACCGTCGTTGGCGAAGTACATCACGTCCTGAGTATTGTGGTTCAGCAGGATATACGACAGCGCGTGCTGGGCAGGATGCACATGCGCGATCGAGCCAAAGTCTGGTGGGCATCCGTAAGCGTGGGTCAGATTGAGGAACGTGTTTGATCCGGTGCCGCCGCAGTTGGTGAAAGTGCTCGTGATCGTACATTTGTACAGGTTGATTGCTCCGGCATACAGGTCCGTAGCCGTGTTGTTGGCGACGGCGGCCAATTCCAGGTTGTAGGTGCCTTGTTCAGTCCCGCAACCGAAGTCGTCTCCGCAACTAGTAATGCCCGCTTCATTGAGCTGGGTCCACGTACCACCGCCATTGGTGGTTGCCCAGATGCCCTGATCGAAATCGTTTGCGTCCACGTACCAGGCGTACATCTCGTTGCGGCCGGGCACAGCCGCGATCTCGCCGCGATAAATGGGGCAACTCGACGAGCTCGGACTTGGGGGACAGGCCGATGTGGTCAACCCGGCGCCAGGCTGGTTGGCCAAGCGGGTCCAATTGATGCCATCGCTCGAGGCATAGAAGCCGTGGTACCGCAGCGCGGCAAAAAACTTCCCCGCGCCACCGTTGTAAATCACGGAGGTCGCCGAGCCTGGGGCGACCGCCACGCCGCCGTCGCTCACATTTGCATAGGTCCAGGATGCTCCGCTATCGGTCGAGTAATAGAGTCCAAGATTCGTGGTCACGGGATTTTCCAGGCCCTCGATGATTCCCTCCGACGCGCCCGCCGTGGCCGCAACGGCCAAGCTTGGTGCAGCGGTACTGAAGGCAATCTTGCTGAAGGCCATCCCCGCGAAGGAACGCGTGCCGCTGCTGTCCGTCGAAATCAGCGTCCACGAACCTCCTGCGTTGGTTGATCTCAGGATGCCCAAGCCGTAATACGAATCGGCCGAACTGTCGGCCTCTCCCGTGCCCACAAGAATCAGACTCTTGGCAGGATCGCCGTTTCCCGGCTGGATGGCGATTGCACCGACTGCCAGTGTGGCCTGGTTGTCGGTCAGCGAACTCCAGGTGACGTTTGCCGGATTTTGGCTGAGCGGACCGGCGTTGGTGGACTTCCAAACGCCTCCGTAAGCCCCACCGAGATAAACTGTGTTCCCGGTGGCGTCGGCGGAGTCAACGGCAACGGCGGTCGCTCGCCCGGAGACCCAGTTGTAGTCATACTGTCCGTCACCGCTCGCGTCCGAGGCTAACGGTGCTGGACCCAGTGACGTCCAAGGCGCGTTAGAAGAGGGTTGGGAAAATCCGGAAGTCTTCGTCTCCGCCCTCTGCGCCTCCGCTAAGCGCGCCGCCCGCATCCGCAGCTTCCGCAGGTGAGCGCGGTAACGCAGCGCGGCGGCAGATTCCCCGGGAATGATTCGCCCACGCAGGAACCACTGCTCGCGTTGGATGGCCCCACCCCTGTCGGCAACATGGCGCGGGGGGGATTCCGAAAAAGGATTCGGCCCTTGTCCGAAGCCGACAGAACTCGTCGCGCCCAGAAACAGCAGCAGAAACCACGAAAACAGCAGGTCCCCGCTGACACACGTCCACTTGGATCGAAGCGAAGCCAGCCGGAACGTCCGATACCCATCCACCATGTTCAGCCCGTGAATCTCTACGCCACCTTCGGTGGAAACAGCGGCTCGGATTTGCTGGGCGTAATTTTCCCCAGTTTGACCAGGCGCGCTACGATTGCGGGGACAGTGCGGTTATGCGTCTTGGCAATTTCCTTGAAATCCATTCCTTTGCGCACTTCCTCGCACACCTGTGCATCCTCTGCCGGGGGCCAATACCTGCCCGCATTCGTCGGCCGGTTTTCTCTCGCTCCTGTTGCGCAGTCAAGGCCGCGACGGCCCGGTTCAGCGCCTTGACCGCTTGCGCACTCCGGCAGATGGAATCGTCTGGCAGAGCCTGTCCCGTCTCCGGATTCAAGCCGTCTGCCAAAGCACGCATGAATTTGATCGCTTCCTGAATTTCCACTCCATCACCTCCGTTTCTGACCTGCAAACCGCCATCGTAGCTGTGACCGGGCCCGCACCTTTGTGATCGTTGAACATTTCCGCATGCGCTCAGCCCAGATTGGAACTGCCAACCACCAGCAATGTCATCCTGAGCGCTGCCTCGGCTTCGCGAAGCGGAACTCCCACGGAGTCGAAGGATCCCTGACCGGCAAAGAGAGAAGTTGCAAGGCGTTCTGGCGATGTGGCGGTAGAATGGGTTTCCGTCCCAGGTTCAGGCTCGATGGACTGGCAGGCGTTCTGGCTCACAATCCGGCTGGCGGTGCTGGTCGCCGCGATTCTCGTGGGGATCGGCTTGCCCATCGCCTACTGGATCGCGTACTCGCGTTGGCGATGGAAGTTTCTGGCGGAGGCGGTCGTAGCTCTGCCGATCGTCCTGCCTCCCACGGTGCTGGGATTTTATGTGCTGGTCGCGCTCGGTTCGCGTAGTCCCTTAGGACGTTGGTGGCAGGCCATGACCGGGCACACGCTCGCATTTACATTTGGCGGGCTGGTCATCGGATCCATCATTTATAGCCTGCCTTTTGCGGTGCAACCTTTTGCCGCTTCCTTTGCGCTCGTCGATCCCAGACTGACCGCGGCCTCGGCGACTCTGGGCGCTTCGAAGCCGCGAACATTTTTCCGCGTGATTTTGCCGTTATCTGTCCCCGGGCTGGTGACGGGAATTGCGTTGAGCTTCGCTCACACCCTGGGCGAGTTCGGCGTGGTGCTGATGGTGGGAGGAAATATTCCCGGGGTCACGCGAACCGTTTCCATAGATATTTACGACAAAGTTCAGGCGCTGAACTACGCTGGCGCCAACCAGACCGCGTTGGTGCTGCTGGGGATCTCGTTTGCGGCGCTCTCTCTGGTGTATAGCCTGAACCGCAAAGTCTGGGTCGCCTGGCTGTGGAAGTGACGCCCGTACAGGCAGGCCCCCTCGGTTCGGACGGCGACCCGCTATTTCACCATGACCGATGTTCCCGGCGACGGAATGCCGTTAGCGACGACATAAAGCGTGCTCGCTCCGCTTTCCGCAGTCTTTGGCAAGACCAAATTTGTCGCGACGACCTTGCTGCCCGTCTGAATTCCCATTGTGCTCGGATTTGAGGTCCGGGCGTAGAAAACATGCTTGGTGCTGTCGTTTACAACGCGCACCAGCGGGTAGTTTGTCGCGCTTTGATAATCGTCGCCGTAAGCAGCCCCTTGCGAGTAACCATTAAACTGTGTGCCCTTGATCATGTAAGACCTGCCGCGCGTGATCGTGGACGGGGCCGAGGTGATCGTCGGTTGCCACGCCGACTTGTACGTGCCTGTGGGAGTGAAGATTTCGACATCCGTGCTGAAATCTGTGAACATCAGTTGGCCGCTCGGGAGCATCACAAAGTGCCCTTGGTAAGATGAATCATTCTTGGCGTTGGGGGGACCTTGGATCTCGGTTAAATCGCTACCGTCCCACTCAAAGAATGTCGCGGGAATGTTGAACGCGCCGGAGCTTGCGACGACGACGGCTCTCCCATTGATTTCCAAAGATCCGGGACCGTCAAATATGCTGAGGTCGTTCGGAAAATCCGGCCCCTTTGACCACTTCTTAGTTTTAGTGTTGTAAATTGCAGTGTGGCCGGGGCCGCTGCCGCTGGCCCTCGTGCAGAAAACGGTTGCATCTGGCAACATGACATCCGGGCCAATTCCGCCACCGGACCAAAGCTGCACGATCGTGCTTCCAGCGCTCGACCAGTTGCCCGTCTTGGGATTGTAAACCTCCGAATTCCTGCCGCTGCCCAGGTTTATGTCGATGGTGAGGACGTCTCCATTGGGAAGCAAAGTCCATCCTTCCTCGTTGTTCGAATCGGCTTTGTGCTTGCCGGTGGCCGTCCAGGTCAAGTCTTTGGCGTTGAACAAGGCGCTTTGCTCGGTGCAGCAATTGGCCTGCATGTAAGTTCCATCGCTCAGAACGGCGGATTGGCTATCCCCGATCGTGCTCCAGCCGCTCGGCGGATTCACCGAGGTCCAGGCGTTCTTCACGGGATCGTAGATTGCGCCCAGGTTGGTCCAGACAGCTATGCCGTTGTTGTATTCGCCACCTTCCACCAGAAGACGACCGTCCGGCAATACCGCGGAACCAAAATAGAGCGGTGCGTATCCACTGGGCATGGAAGGCACTTGCTGCCACGTTCCATTCACGTAGCTGCCGCTCTTATCGGGTGTGAGCTTGTACCAAAGCTGACTGTTGGACTGCTCCGAATGCACTATCACGGTGCCATCGGTCAGCAATTCCATAGCCCCAGCATTCGCCGGACAAGTATGTTTCAGTGCCTGCCACTGACTTTTGGCTTGGGCAGCCGCTGACCACGCCATTGAGGCGACGAGAACCATTGCGAGGGATTTCAACATCTTCATAGATCTCTCTTTTCCGGGGGCTCGCACGGATTCCTTGCCCTTGAGGCAAGTGGCAATATTCTAGTCAATCAGGACACCGGCGTCACCCAGATTCTCATGGCCTAGAGCATTCTTTCAGGCCAATCCCGCTACAATTGTCATCGTGTCCTTGACGAACGCGGCGCAACACATCATCGCAACGGCTCCGCCTACGGGGAAAGTGCTTCCGGCTGAACTTGTGACCTCCATCCGCAAGCTCTTTCCGGGCTGCCGCGACTTCACACTGGACGTCGTTTTCGACCTCGCCGCTGGGATCACGATTCTGTTTGGACCCTCCGGGGCAGGGAAGACCACGCTGCTCAACTGTCTTGCGGGCCTGGCCACTCCCGATGCGGGGAAGATCACGATCGGTGGGCGTATTCTGTTCGACCGTGAGCGGGCAATCGATCTCCCGGTCCAGCGCCGCAGAATCGGCTACGTTTTCCAGGACCTCGCCCTGTTTCCTCATCTCAATGTCAGGAGAAATGTCGAGTACGGGCTCACGGGCATTGAACGAAGCAAACGGCGAAGGCGAAGTGACGCCATCCTCGAATCTTTTCGTATCTCTCATCTCCGCGACCATAAACCCGGCCAGATTTCCGGCGGCGAGCGGCAAAGAGTTGCGCTGGCCCGCGCGCTGGTGACCGATCCTTGTATCCTGTTGCTCGACGAGCCACTGGCGGCGCTCGACGCGCCAACAAAATTGAAGATCATCGATGACCTCCGCGCCTGGAACCATGAACATCGGATTCCGATTCTTTACGTGACTCACAACCGCGAGGAGGTCTTCGCCCTGGGCGAACGCATGTTGGTGCTGGAGAACGGACAGATCATCGCAGACGGCACGCCGCATGAAGTCATGACTGCACCGCGGCTGGAAACGGTGGCGCAATTGGCCGGCTTCGAGAACATACTTGATGCCGTCGTGATTGCCGCCCACGAAGACCGGGGCACCATGACCTGCCGCATTGCCGGCAGCCATGTGGAACTGGAAACCCCGCTGGTGCGGGCCGAGACAGGCTCGACTCTTCGGGTTGGGATCCGCGCCGGCGACCTCCTGCTGGCGACGGTGGAGCCCAGCGGCCTGAGCGCGCGCAACGTGATTCCCGGGCACATCGTTTCTCTGGCGCAGCGCGACGTCATCGTCGTGGCTCAGGTGAATTGTGGAGTGGAGATGGAAGTTCACCTCACGCTCGCCGCTCGTGACGCCCTTCAACTCCAGCCGGGCCGCCAAGTCTGGCTGATTGTCAAAACGCATTCCTGCCATCTCATGGCAGGCGTTTAGCCCCTTTCATCTTGACGCCAGTGCAGCCTCGGGGGACAATATGACCTCGGCGGCGCACTCCTCCCTCGCAGCGCCGCGCAGCCGTGCCCTCCCAAAATCATTTGTGAATGGCTTCTAAGGAGTCGGGGTGAAAGGCAAAGTCGCATGACGAGGACAGTGCAGCGGCGGCGGATTTCGGCGGAAGATTTGACTTCGGGTAAGGGCCTGCGTCCGCTGGCTGCCCTGCTATTGTTCGCAAGCGCATTTGTCTCCGTAGTCCTCGCGGCGCCATCACTACAAGCCCAAACCGTAACCAGCTTTGAAGGCATCGCCGCATCGCAGTATGGTGCGCACGAGAAACCGCAGCATGACGTTGATCCCAACGGCGCGGTCGGCACCAAGCAGTTTATGGAGTGGACGAACGAAGTTTTTCAGGCCTACGACAAATCATCCGGCCAGCCAGTTTGGTCAGCGGGGCCGGTGCAGGGCAATTGGCCGTGGAAGAGCAACAAGATCCTGGGCTGCGATATTGCCGGCGACGGCGTAATTCTTTTTGATCGTCTGGCCTCCCGCTGGGTGGTCGGTGGACACAACAGCCCTCCCAAGGGAGAAACTTTCTCCTACTGCATCGCGGTTTCCAACACGGACGACTTGGCTTCGCCCAAGCTGGCTTGGTACGCCTATGTGTTTCCCCTGAATACAGGCGTGAACGGAGAGAATGATCCCTTCTTCCCGGACTGGCCCAAGCTGGGCGCGTGGGCGGATGCTTACTACTTGAGCTTCGATGCCATCGACGTGGACCTGAAGCGCATTGTCGGGGTTGGGTTTTGTGCGATGGATCGCACGAGCATATTGGCAGGATCGAAGAACCCCAATCCCATCCAATGTCTTACCGATCCTGCCCCGCTTCCGGCGCAGGGCCTGTTTTACCGGAAGCATAGCCCCATCCCGGCAGATGTGGACGGCCTAACTCCGCCCAATTCCGGTCAGGATGAGTTTTTCGTGAGCATCCAGACTCCTGCCAGCAACCGGGAAACATCGAACACGATTAACTTGTGGGACTTCCATCTGAATTGGTCGGGAGGCTCGACCCTGGCGAATTCGCCGCTTACCGTGCCAGCGTACACTCCCGGATGCTATAAGCCGTCGCAGCCGACCGCTGCCGCGTGCGCGCCCGAGCCTGCCATCCGCCCGACTGGCGGCCACTATGTAGTGGACACGGTTGGCGACCGCTTGATGCCCCGGCTTGCCTACCGAAATTTTGGCGCCTACCAGTCGTACCTGGCCAGCCATACGATCCGAGTCGGGAGCGGCGCAAGTAAGCAGACGGGAATCCGCTGGTACGAACTTCGTGGCAGCGGAACTCCTGCTCTCTATCAGAGCGGCACGATTAGCCGGAGCGATTCTATTTTCCGTTTCCTGCCCAGCATTGCTCAGGATAATATAGGGAACGCCGCCGTAGGTTACAGTGCGTCCAATACGACACTTCACCCCGGCGTTCGCGCGTCGTCGTGGAGCCTGACGAGGAAGGGCAAGGCGATCGAGGTCGTGATCCAAGACGGGGCCGGAGACGAAGAGGACTCGGCACGCTGGGGCGACTATTCCAGCATGACGGTGGACCCTGTGGATGACTGCACTTTTTGGTTTGTGGATGAGTACTTCTCCGCCAACGAGATCGGACCTCCCATCAGTTGGCAGACCCGGATCGGCAGCTTCGCGCTTCCGAGTTGCGCGGGCAGGAAGGCGCACAGACCGTAAGGGGCCTCTGCCGGATTAAGAAAACTCTGATTATGTATGAGTTTCAAATGGGGCCTCGCACGGATGGGACCCTCGCGCCTTCATTTGCGGCGAGTTGATCGTGAATCAAGTGTTGCGTGTTATGTCGGATGAACCGCACGTAACCGGCGCATCGCCTTGCTATCCAAAATGAGCGTGGCGAGTCTAGCCACAACAGGCGTACATCCGAGCCCATCCCACATGCGAAGGAGTAACCCAATGCGCCGAAATGACTGCACGCGTTTTGCATTGATTACTATGGTTGCGCTGAGTGTCGCGACCTGGACGGCATGTAACAACACCAGCAACAGCGCAGTTTCTGCCGCAGCGGCGTCCGATGCCGGTAAGGTTCCCATCACCACCAATTCAGAAGAGGCAAGAAAGGAATATCTGCAGGGACGTGATCTCTCGGAAAGACTGCTGGGCGCGGATTCGGTTCAGCATTTTGATAAAGCCATCGTGCTCGATCCGGACTTCGCCACCGCCGAATTGGCGCGCGCCAACAACTCTCCTACGGCCAACGAATTCTTTGAGCATGAAAAGAAGGCCCTGAACCTGGCTGAGAAAACCTCGGAAGGCGAGAAGCTCTTGATCCTCGCGAACGAGGCGGGAATCAACGGCGACGTGACCAAGCAGAAGGATTGTCTCGAGAGACTGGTTGCCGCCTTCCCGAATGACGAGCGAGCGCAATTCGCGCTGGGCACCTTCTATTTTGGCCAGCAGGACTATGCCGAGGCGGTTAGTCACCTCAAGAGAGCGACCGAAATAGCCGCGGACTACTCGCCGGCCTACAACCTTCTCGGCTATGCCTACAAGCAGCAAGTGGACTACCCGGACGCCGAGCAGGCATTCAAGAAATACGTCGAACTGATTCCCAACGATCCCAACCCTTACGACTCGTACGCCGAGTTGCTGCTGAAGATGGGCAGATTCGACGACTCGGTCGCGCAATACCGCAAGGCGCTCTCGATTGATCCGCATTTCGCGGCGTCGCAGTTTGGGATTTCCGCAGACCTGATGTATACCGGTAAGTCCGGCGAAGCGACCGCCGAGTTGCAGAAGATGGCGGACCAGGCGCGTAACGACGGCGAACTCCGGACCGCATACTTTGGCATGGCAGTAGTGGCGGCCGATAGCGGCAAGCTCGACAAGGCGCAGCAAGCGATGGATAAAGAGTATGCCGTTGCGGAAAAGAAAAGCGACGCGGCGGCCATGTCGGCGGACCTCCAGGCCAAGGGCAATATCAGTGCTGAAATGCAGAAGTATGATGTGGCTGCACAGCAGTTCCAGCGTTCCCTGCAGTGGATCGAAAATTCGAGCTTCTCGCAGGAGATCAAAGACAACGCCAAACTTCTCTACCACTTCAACATGAGCGATGTGGCGATCGGAAAGAAGGACTACGCCGCCGCGAAAACTCATGCCGAGGAATTCCGCCAGGGTGCGGAGGCTAGCAAGAACCCGCAGCAAGTGAAGCAGGCCCACGAACTGGCAGGTCGGATCGCTTTGGCGCAGAAGGATTACGCCAAAGCCATTGGCGAACTGGAACAGGCCAACCTGCAGAACCCGCAGAATCTTTATCGCCTGTCCCAGGCCTACCAGGGCAAGGGCGACGGCGCCAAGGCGCAGGAGTTCCTTACCAAGGCTGCAGGGTTCAATTCACTTCCGCAACTGAATTACGCCTTTATTCGAATCAAGGCCCAAAAGATGGTTGCTGGCAAGCAAGGGTGATGACCGAGGGAGAGGAGCGTCACGCGCTCCTCTTCAGTTCTTCCGGGTATTGTGTGGGGCGGACACTCCTGTCCGCCTGAAGGTATCTGCCCATTTGCGCAAAAGGCGGCTACCCACCAGAACGAGATCGTGGTGATCCCCGTGCTTCCTCTGTTCGCTCCATTTCAACCACTGCTACCCACTGGCCCTTGCGTCTGTCGCTGTATACCAGTCTTCCACCCAGAAGTTGCGCGGCGGCGGCCGGCGGAGCATCACGATGGTAGCCGAAGAACTCGGTTTTCCATTGTTGCCAGGTGCGCCAGCGCTCAAACCAGGGGTGCGGCGGCTCGTATTTGGTCGAGAACACCAGCGCCACATCGAAACTGGACCGCAAATCGGCGGCGGCCATCAGTTGCTCCACGGTGAAATCTCCAATACGAAAAACCTGCATCGGGCGGGTCACATAGCCGAGATAGGGGCGTGAGAGTTCGTCACTGGCGGGCCAAGCGGTCAGCACTCGGGCCCTGGGATAGCGCGCTTCTACAAAGTCTTCGGCGCGCTGGTGCAGCAGAATGTAATCGCGGTAAGCGAGATTATCCTCGATCGAAAATCCATGTGGAGGATTGACGAACAGCGCCGCCACAAATGCCAGTGCCACGATCGCCACCACACCGCGCCACAACCGCACTCTTCGGCGCAGCGTCGAAACGCACAGGATGATTACCGGCGGGACCACTGGAAGCATGTAGCGGGCCAGCACCGCACCGCCAACTACCGCCATCGCGAGCAGGTACGCCAGGATGATTGCCAGAAAGGCAAGCTGCGTGTCCAGAGCGATTCTTGGCCGGTCCTGATTATTGTCGCGCAGTGGGGGCAGCCACATCGCGAGCAAGGCCGCCAAGGTCAGTACATACAGGTTCAGATATCCCACGGTCTGCCACAGGCGCAGTCCCAGCGCGAGCAATATGCGCAGGGGATGCAACGTGGCTTGCACGTTGTAGCGGAAAAACTCGGGATTGCCGAAAACAAATCCGGTACGCAGGTAGTGAAAGAGATACCAGAGTGCGAGCGGGACCAGAGGAAGAAGCAGGAAGAATCCTTCTAGCGTAGATCGCTGACGCGCATGAGTCCAACTTTCCCGCGAAGGCTGCTGCCCGGCCGGGGTCGCGCCCTCCGACGGCTTCCGGGTTAATCCGTTCTTTGTTAGCAGGAGCCGTCCGGCCAGTTCCCACATGAATAAGGCCAAAGGAGCCAGGACTGCTGTTTCTTTCGCCAGCACCGCCACCGAGAACCAGAGGGCCGCAGCCCACCGCCGGTTCTCGACATACGCGATTATGCCCCAGAAGATCAATCCCGCCGCCGCCAGATCCACCTGCGCCAGCGAACTCTGGGCGAAGAACACCGGGTAAAGCGCGGTGCAGATCGCTGAAGCCACGGCAACCTCGGCGTTTGCCACTCGCTCGGCTAGCCGGAACACACCCAGCAAAGCAAAGGCCGCGACTACTAACATCGCGGCCCGAGTCACTATCGGGGCATAACCCAGCAGTTTCCACGCTAAAGCGAGGTACGCCATGACCAGCGGAGGGTGTGCATTCGAAGGAGTGGAATGCGGGATCAGCGTCCCGGTCAGCAACAGATCGCGGGCCGCGGGAACGTAGTATCCCGCTTCGTCCCAGAAATACGGCAGATGCAGCAGGCCAACATGGAGGGCGAAAAGCACCAGGAAGAACAGCGCAAAAAGCAGCGCTGCAGAATGTCGGCGCGAGTCGAGGGTGCGGGCCACCGGTCCGTTTAGTGTACGGGGCCGGGAGCCGTCATTCGAGGATCCAGTTTGATCTCGCCAAATGCGCTCTCATAGCCGGACACATTTTGCTGCAGAATCGACATGAGTGCCTTGGCCTGTTGCGGACTCAGATAAATGCCCTGGAAATTCTTAACTTCCACCTGTGTTTCCGTCTGCTGTTGCAGCGTGCCGAAAACCAAAAAGAAGTCCCACACGTTGACCCGCACCTGCACGCTGTTGGCATAATTTTCGCGATAGTCCGGCGCACTGACCAGCTTGATATTCGGTTGCGATGGAATGGTCATAAGAGATTCAGTGTAGCATCGCAGCCGAATTTCCCGATGGTGATGCAGCTTGACGGTGCGGAGGCGTCATCTTGAGCGCCCGAGCGAGGGAATGAAGCTCCCCTGAGCAGCGGAGGAGCGCAGCGACGAGGGTAGTCGAACGGGGATCTTGCGCGGATCGGCAGTGCGGCCTGTGACCCAGTTCGCCTTGTGTGAAACTGGCGAGTTTCGCTCGGCTGGTTTACGTGCCGAAACCGGTCAGCTTGACTTGCTGCGGGCTGCCGCCGCCATCGTCGCTGATGGAAACACTCGCCGTGCGCATTCCCTTGCGCGAGGGCTCGAAAGTGACCTTGATTTGGCAGCTTCCGCCAGATGCGACCTGGTTGCCACAGTTGTTGGTTTCCGCGAACTCTCCGGCATCGGCGCCGGTGATTAAGATGCTCTGAATATTTACGGCGGAGCCGCCTTTGTTGGTCAGTGTGATCGTCTTGGGAAGGCTCCGGGTGCCGACCGGCTGAGTTCCGAAGTGCACGTCCCTGGGAACAAGCTCGACAAAGGTGCCGGTACCCTTCAGCGGCACGTTTTGCGGGCTGTCCGGAGCGTTGTCGGTGAGCGTGACTGTGCCTTGCAATGGACCTTTATCACGCGGATGGAATTTCACGCTGATGGTGCAGTGCGCCGCCGGCTGTACTTGTTTGCCGCAATCATTGCTCTCAACAAATTGTCCCTTCAGCACCAGGCTGTTGATCAGCAGAATTCCTTTGCCGGTGTTGGTGAGGGTAACTTTGTGCGCTGGGCTGCTGGTATAAACCAACTGTGTCGGGAAGGTCAGACTCTTGGGACTGAATTCGACTGCGGGCAGCACGCCCACGCCACTCAACGGAACGTGTTGCGGGCTGTCGGGAGCGTCGTCGGTGATGGTGACTTGCGCGCTTCGCGTGCCGGTGGTGCTCGGCGTGAACGTCACCTTTATCTCGCAGCTGCCGTTTGGAGGGATCGGCTTGCCGCAGTTGTCGCTCTCGGCAAAGTCGCCACTGTTCGCTCCCGTGACCGCGATTGACGTGATATGCAGGGCGATATTGCCTGTGTTGGTCAGGGTCGTGGTCTTCGGCGAGCTGGGAATGTTTACCGTCTGATTGCCGAAATCGAGGTTAGGCGGGGAAAGCGAAACCAGCGGCGCTGCGCCGATGCCGGTGAGTGGGAGATTCTGAGGGCTATTCAGCGCGTCGTCAGTGATGGTCACATCGCCGTTGCGCGTGCCTTCCTGCGTGGGAGTGAAGGTCACGTCAATCTCGCATTTTTTGCCCGGCGCCAGGCTGCCGTTGACCGGACAGTTGTTCGTCTCGGCAAAATCGCCACTGGCGGCGATGTTGGTGATGTGCAGGTCAGCTTCGCCGGTGTTGGTCAACGTGACGGCTTTGGGTTTGCTGGTGGTGTGAAGCTTCTGCTCGGCAAAGTCAAGGCTTGGGGGAGAAAGACTGACCGCTGGGAAGCGAGAGAACTTGGCTACGAACGCGTCGAAATCGCCAGGATGGTCATTCTGCAAGGGATTGAGCGTTGGAAAATCCGTTGATAAAGTATCGCCCACGACCAAGATCCCGCCAGAAGTGCCGGCTGTGGAAGCCGCAACGGCGATGCCATTTCCTGAGTCAGTGGCTTCCCCACCAAGATAGGTCGAATAAACCAAGACCGAACCAGCGGAGTTTAACTCGGTCACGAAAGCGTCGTAGTAGCCACCGCCGTAGGTTCCCTGAAACGGATTCTTAGTGGGGAAGTTTGTTGATGCCGTAAACCCGACAACGTAAGCGTTTCCGGAGCTGTCGAGACCCATGCCTTGGCCAGCGTCTTCGCCCGTTCCACCGAGGAAACTGGAATACACCAGAGCAGAGCCTGCGGGATTCAATTTGGTCACAAAGGCGTCGTCGCCCCCTCCCCGGTATTTCCGTTGGAAAGCATTCTTCGTTGGAAAGTCTTTGGAAGAGGTTGCGCCTGTAACATACGCGTCACCGGAACCATCCACAGCGATGCCGAGTGCTACGTCGCTGCCTGCGCCGCCGAGGTACGTGGAATACACCAGGGCCGAACCTTGGGCGTTGAACTCGGTTACGAAGGCATCGTACTGACCGCCGTCGTTAGCGTGCTGGGTCTGAAAGGCACCGATAGTGACTGGGAAGTCGTCGGAAGTTGTGAACCCCGCAACATAAGCATTGCCCGAGGGATCCAATGCAATTGCAGCTCCCCACTCGTACGCGCTCCCCCCCAGGTACGTGGAATAGACAAGTGTCGAGCCAGCGGAGCTGAACTCGGTAACGAAGGCGTCAGAGCAGCTAGCGCCACCGCATTTAGTTTGAAATGCGCCTTGGGTCGTGGGAAAGTCGGTGGACTCGGTCGAGCCGATAACGTAGGCATTGTCGTACGCGCTCACGGCTATTGAGTTCACGTCGTCCACCATACTCCCGCCTAAGTATGTGGAGTAAGTTAACGCAGAGCCATCTGCATTGAGTTTTGTCACGAAGGCGTCCCCATTGCCGCCGTAACCTTGCAGAGGGTTCACAACCGGGAAGTTGGTGGACAAGGTCACCCCGGCGATGTACGCATTGCCTGAAGTATCAACAGCAATCCCCCTGCCCTCGTCATCGTCGGAGCCGCCAAGATATGTCGAGTACACCAAGGCTGTGCCTGCGGCATTGATCTTTGTAACAAAGGCATCGGTTCCGCCGCCATATTTTTTCTGGACGGGATTCTTCGTCGGAAAGTCAGTAGAGTCCGTGAACCCGGTTATGTAAGCATTCCCCGAACTATCCATGGCCACGGAGCTCGCTCTGTCGTCGCCGGTGCCTCCCAGGTACGTCGAATAAACCAGTGTAGGGTCAACGATCAGCGGCCTTGACGCGTCGTAGCCTGCTACCTCGAATCCAATCTGATTCCCTTGCCGGATCACGTAGCGGCCGGCGATTTCCTGCCTCGCTCCATCCTTCTCCTGGTACACAACCGGCTTACGCCAACGAACCTCGCTGCCGCCAAACTGAAGAACGAGATCGCCGTGCGCATCCCGATGAACGCTCTTCGCGCCTTCAATACCAAACGCGATGTGCCGCGGATCGGCATGCGGCGCCACCACGAAATCGTATTCCAGTTGCCCCTGGTTACCGTAATAGACGAGGTCAATGCCGGAATAAACGCCTTTGTACTTCACCTTGGCATACGTCGGCACATTGGTTCGCCACTTCTGCGGATCGTTTCCGAGAAAATAATTGCTCTTGCCCGGCAACTCCGCATCGCCGGCGACTTGAGCGGCAGGGTTGGCGTTGAGCAACTTCATTCGCAAAGCGGTGTCTGGAGCGCGTGGCCCGCCAGCCGAAGTTCGCCGCAACCGAGGCTTGGCTTGTAACGCAACGGGCGACTGTGCTTTGTCTCGCTCGCCGCCGTGCAAGGAGAAAACCGCCTCGTCCCCGGTCAGGAACAGCGTGTAGCCGCTGCCGCGTGACACAAACTTCACTTGCGGATCGGCCTGGCCCTGATTGCTTTCAAAACTCAACGGAAGCTTGCCGTAAGATTGGAGAATTCTCCCTTGAGTCTCCGGCTTCGGCTGGGACAAGCTGCGGGATTCGTTGCTGGCCTTCGCATGACTGTTCACTTGAGCTGCGTTGGACTGAGTAAGCGGAGTTGTGCTCCCCAAAATCAGGAACAAGCAGAAGATCACGAACCAGCAGACCAAGCGGACGGATCTCATGACGCCCTCCAGAGAATGGCGAATCGCTCGCGAAACAGGCCGTGCCCGACCGGTGTAACCCACTGGGAGAACTTAAGACGGGGCGGGCCGGGCGCACCCATTGTCCTCCCTGGCCGGGAAGGCGTCAAGGTTAGCGAAGACCACCGCGTCTACGTCAGAATAATGATGACGATCAGCGCGGAAGCATACACGCTACTTGGCGACGGAGATAAAGGCTGCACCCTGGTCGACCTTACGCGAAATTTCGGTGTCGGGCGTTCCCGCCGCGAGCGTGCTGCCATTGATGCCGATCGAGGTTCCGTACTGGTCGCCGTTCTTTCCACCGACGAGTTGCAACTCTTGGGTGAATTTCGAGGTGTCAGCCCAGCCCCCCGATGGCTTGGTGTAGGTGTAGATTCTTCCGGGACCGGGTCCGCGGTATTGTTGTGTGTTGGAGTAGGGTGCCAAGGGCGCTCCCACCACGATTGTATTGGCATCGGAACTGATGGCCACGGCGGCGCCGAAATAATCCTCCCGCACCCCATTTGAGGCGGTTAGTTTGGCCGTCTGCTGCAGGGTTCCGGTCCAGCCACCAGTCGGCGCGAGGAATAGGTAGGCGGCGCCCTGCCCGTTGTCGGTTACAGTGGCCCCTTGTGCCCCCGCGACCACCAGGGTCGTGTCCGCACTGATCGCAACCGATGAGCCGAGGAAGTCTTCTGATATACCATCCGAGGCGACCAGCTTGGCATTTTCAGTTTCGCTCACCCATCCGCTCGACGGCGCGACGAACACATAGCCAGCTCCCTGCGAACCATGGTTGTTCACGGTGGCCTGAATCGCTCCCGCCACCGCGACGCCGTTCGAGGCGCTGACAGAATAGCCAAATAGATCCCAAGCTTGACCATCGGAGGCCGTCAGTTCGGCGGTCTCTGTCATGTCAGCCCAGCCGGTGGAGGGCTCGGTGAACACATACACGGCGCCCTGAAAGGGATTGCTGCCCACCGTATGACCGAAAGCTCCGGCGTAGACGGATTGGCCGTCAAAGGCGACGGAACTTCCGAGCCAGTCATAGACTGTCCCATCCGATGCCGTCAACTTGGCCGTGGGTGACGAAGTCGTGGCCCAACCACTGGCCGGTTCGGCGAACACATAGACCGCACCCTCCTGTGCGATACCCTTTATCGGTGCTCCCCCCTGTGCTCCGACTGCAATGGTCTTTGCGTCGGAACTGATGGCCACAGAGCAGCCGAAAAGATCTCCATCCAGTCCGCCGGTCGCAGTCAGTTCGGCCTGGTAGTTCGAAGTGGTGGTCCACCCGGCGGCTGGTTCGACAAACACATACACGGCTCCTTGCTCGAGGCCGGTTCCTGCTTTTCGAGACCTGGGCGGTCCGGGAACGCGCGACAATACCTCCACGCCGACAGCGATCGTTTTGCCATCGCCGCTAACAGAAACGGAGTCGCCCATGAACTCGTAAGCCTCACCGTCGGCGGCCGCGAGTCGAGCTGTCTGCACCCACGGATCTACCACCAGAGGATAAGCCGCCCCGGCATCTTTCACCTTCAGCCGCAACTGCCGGCCCTGAACTTCCATCCAGGTTGGCAACTGCTTGCCGCCAGCGTCGTAGCTGGTCAGCCCCGCGTAATGCAAGATTTCCCGTTGACTGCGGTCTCTCAAGGTCAGTCCGGTTCCGTCCTGCCCGGGCGTCGCAGTCAAGTCTCCCGAAAGCGTCAAGGCGATGGTCAGCGGCTGGCCGCGTGCTGATCGCGGCCGCTCGCGGATGGTGAATCCCTGCTCCAGCCCCGCAGGTCCGTTCACATACCACTCAGTAAAGGAACCTCTTTGATACTCGACGCGATTTGCGCTGGCCCGAGGCGCACCTGCCGGGATGTTTTGCAAAGTGTCGCCATATCCATAGCGGCGCAAACTCATTCGCCAGTGCTCGTTTCCGCTGCTTACTTCCACACCTTTGGAAGTGAACAGCATTGCCAAGTCCTGCTTCGAGTTCTCCGCGCGAATGGCGCCGCGGGTCACCTGAACGTGGTATTCGCGAAGGTTGCGACCCAGAGCGCTAGAAATCGTGGACCGGGCGGCCACGGGCAGACTGGATGAACTCACGCCGTGCCGATCAGAGGCAGTGGCACGCAACCAGACCACGGCAAGCATGGTGAACAAGACCGTCAGGCGGCCAATTCGCATGGAAGCACTCCCTGAGTCAGAAACTGCAGGCCAAGCCTGGCAAAGCGTTATGCTGCTCGATGGTCGGATCGTTCTGCCGCGCCAGTCTGAAGGAATATGCAGACTTTTGCCCACCCCATGAACCAGCCATCCGAGAAAAAAAGAGGTATGTTCAAACCCGTTGCACGGGATTATACACCGGTTGCTTCCTCCGGCGCGGCTTCCCGAATGTTGCAAACTCTTTCATATTGACAGGGGATTCGCGAAGCGGGAGACTTATGAACCTCGGCTGTCCGCAGTCGCCCGCCGCGATAGTAGCCGATTCGGCATCTTGAATATCTTGTCCGAGGGGGTTAACACTTATGCACCGCAAGAGGCTTTCTGTCGCCCGAAGCGCAGCTACGGCGATGTTCACAGTGGTTCTGATGTTGGCGAGCGCCGTTGGGCAGGTTGCCAAGGAGAAGGTTCTGCATTCGTTCGGGAACGGATCAGACGGGCTTTATCCGTTCGCGGCAGTGATCTTCGACGCGACGGGCACCAATCTCTACGGTACGACCTGGGAGGGTGGCACCGGACCGTGTAATGGCGGGTGCGGCATGGTTTTCGAGTTGTCGCCTGGAGCCAAGGGCCAGTGGACCGAGAACGTGCTCTACAACTTTCAGGGACGTCCTTCCGATGCGGGCAAGCCCAGCGCCAGCCTGGTCATGGATGCGGCGGGCAATCTCTATGGCACAACCCGCTACGGCGGCCCCACCACTTGCCCCAAAGCATGCGGCACGGTTTTTGAATTGTCGCAATCAAGCGGGACCTGGACGGAAACCCTGCTTCACACCTTCACGGGCGGCAAGGATGGCGAGAATCCCTATGCTGAGCTGATCTTCGACAAGAACGGCAACCTCTACAGCACGACGTATGGCGGAGGCGCCCATGGCAAGGGAACGGTCTTCGAGCTTTCACCCTCCGGAGGCAGTTGGACCAAGACCGTGCTCTATAGCTTCAAAGGCAGCGACGGAAATGGCCCTCTGGCCGGACTGGTCTTCGACACGACGGGCAACCTGTATGGGACGACCGGGCGCGGCGGCAGCTCAGACAAGGGGGTGGTTTTTGAACTGACGCCTTCCTCAAAGGGGCCCTGGACCGAAACCGTGCTTCATAGCTTTGCCGGGGCGCCCTCCGACGGAGCCCTGCCCAGCGCCGACCTCATCTTTGACGGCCTCGGCAATCTGTACAGCACCACCCGCAACGGCGGCTCCGGAGCTTGCACGAACGGATGCGGCACAGTCTTCGAGTTGAGCCCATCGAACGGCACGTGGACCGAGAGCGTACTGTATTCCTTTGCCGGTAAACCAGACGGAGAGACCCTGTTTGGCGGGCTGATCTTCGATGGTGCCGGCAATCTTTACGGCACAACTGACGCCGGCGGCAACAAGAACGATGGCATCATCTTCAAGCTGACGCCTTCCAACGGCGGGTGGACGGAAAGCGTGGTGTATTCGTTCCGGGGTTTTCCAAAGGATGGAGCGCGTTCCTACGCAACCCTGATTTCCGACGCAAAAGGCAATTTCTACGGCGCCACCATCTTCGGGGGAGCTTATGACCCGGGGACTATATTTGAGCTGACGCCTCCGTAGCTCGTCCCGCACCGTTGTTTAAAACCCGCTCCTCCTAACCGCCTCAGCGGTCGGGAGGAGTGAGCGCGGAAAAGGCGTGCGAGGGAGTAATCTGCCGGGCTCGGGCGACGCCTTTGCCATCAATCGTCGCGCGCACATGGATCGGCCTGCCTGGAGTCAGCAGAATCTCCCGATGCTGGGCAAAAGCCTCACTCGTATCCACAACGAGGGAGCGGCCGCGGCGCAGCGAAAGATGCAGTTGCGCACCATTCACCGCACAAATGGTTCCGTAAAACTCGTGCACCACAGCCGTTCCGCCACCCAAGACATCGCGCGGAGATACCTCCGGGGGGCATGCGATTACGGCCGGCGCGGAGGGCGCCAGAGACTGGGGAACAATTGCCCGGCGCGAGTTTGCCTGCAGCAGCCCAAAGATCTGCAGTTGCTTATTGCTGGCCACGTAGACTTTGCCGTTCGCCACGGTGGGGACCAGGTTCGCGTTGCTGTTCGAGGCATGCGTCCAGGTACCCGCGGACACCGACACGAGCTGTTGCGTAAGGTCCATTGCGGCATAGGCCATCAGAGTAACGGGCGTGCCCGGATCTTGATCCGACGAGGTAGCCGGTTTTTGCACAAACCACACGATGGCGGAGCCCGCCGTCGTTCCGTTCGAGGAAACCACCGGAATCACTCCCCCGTTGTCAGGCAGGCCATTCACCGGGCCGGAGCCAGTGGAGGTTTCCTGTACCAACTGAACCGACGGCGAGATCTGGAGTTGCCAGCCGGTGACGCCGTAACCGCCGCCGGTGAGAACATAGGGGAAGCCGTCGGAACCGACGAAGTATGCCGGGCCGCACCAGCACCGTCCCATCCTGACGAACTGCAGCACCTTGTCCGGGCCTCCTGCTGTGTAGCCGCCAAGGTTGTCGCGGTTCATGAGAAAAAAGCGTCCGCCCTTGCCTCCGGCCACCACCAGATGCGGAATCGATCCCGGCTGATCGGGAAGCAGAAGCAATCCGCCGGAGCCGACGTCGGCGTCCTCTTTGTCGAGGAAGAAGTAATTGTAGGTGGTAAAGCTGTCAAGCAGAGTGTTCAGGTCGCCGGATAAATGAACCACGCTTTCCGGGCGGTTGAAAGCCGAATAACTGGGCTTGTTGGGGTCGCTGTTCCCGGTGGAAAAGTAAACGTCGCCGTTCGCGTCAGAGGCCGGGGCGTAACCGGATTGCCAGATCGAGGAGAGATAGTACGGCGAAGCAGGCTTGTAGAGCTTGTTGTTGATCTGACCGTTGAGTCGCTTCAGGGTTGCCGCATCGTAGCGCAGGATGGTGCCGCGCGCCGCCTCCGGATCAATATCACCGTTGCTGCCGAACGGGACATAAATGCTGCCTCCGACCTTCAGCAGGCCAGGGCGCTGCAAGTGGTACTTCGGATCCAACATCCACTTTTTCCCGCCGTGCAACTGGGCGGTGAAACTAATCGGCACGGCTTTCAGCAGATTCTCGCCGTTGCTCAGCGAGACGGCGTGGAGATAGAAGGTGTCCCGTTTACCGTTGAAGGAGTCGGCCACGAAATAGATCGCACCCGCGCTGCGGTCGATCACCGGCGTTCCGAGAATGCCCATGACAGGGTAGACATTGTTGTCGCCGTTCTTGTACTGATAAGGGACCGCTTGGCCGAAGCTGCGGTGCCAGAGAATCGAGCCATCGTCGCCATCGATGGCGTAAACGCTATCGTTTTCGGTGGCCACGTAAACGACGTTATGCATTCCCTTGCCTGCAATCGTCTGTTGCATCACCACCAGGGGCTCGGCGTCAACGCGTCCGTCGAGGGACACGACTTGGAGCAAGCCGAAAGACTGCGGATTCACGTTGCTCACCGTCAACTGGGTTTCGGAGGAGAACCAGCCGGTGCGCAGACTATCGCCGTGGTAGGTCAGAACATCATGTGTTGAGGAAGGTGGCTGCGGCGCTGTCGCTCCCCATGAACTGATGGCGGGAAACACGCACAGCCAGATCGCGGCACGGATGGCTGAGCGCGAGAAACGAATCGAGAAGCCAGAGGTCATAGCGCAGAACACCACAGCGTGGGATAGTATTTTACCTCGCTTGGCGTGAAAAAGCACCGCTCAATTAACTGAGACCCAAAGCATGGAGCACTCTTGGTTCTTGCCCGCGAACAGCTGTCAGTCAGGTGTGAAAAGGTATCGACTCCACCGTGCCGGCATTGCTTTCAACGACTTAGCCATGATACGACTGCCGAAGCACAACCATTATTAGATCTGCATGGTCTGCACTAGCCGTTCGTCCTTGCCCTTCGGTGCTGCCAGCACCGGCTGAATTCGAAAAAATATTTAAATCGATATACCCCGACTCGGTTCGCGGAGGACGAGGCGGAGGGAAATCCCGCTATCTGGCGCGAAGCAACCCGACAGAAAAAAGGCCGCACCTTCGATCACGGTGCGGCCTTGAATTGGTCTACTTACTTCTTGACTGATTACTTTGCACCCGAAATCATAAATATGGTTCCTGCTCCACCGGTACCACCGACTTCGGTTGCTCCGTAAATGTTGCCCGACTTGTCGGCGTTCGCGCCGGCAAACGGATATGCGCCATCAGAGTAGGCAAAGCTATACAACACCGTCTCCGCCCACCCGCCGGAGCCGTGAACTAACTCGAAGGCCGTTCCATAGGAATTCGCGCCCCCGTAGTAGGTTGTTCCGGCGAGATGGCCAGCCTTGGTGAGTCTCAGGCCGCCGTAGGGATAGCCACCATCACCGTTGCTTCCGCTAAAGTTGTACAGCGTGAACTCCGTCCAGGTACCGCCGGAATTCTTCAACCCCCAGACCACGCCGTAACCGCTCGTGCCGCCGTCAGCTGCGGCGCCAAAAACGTGGCCGTTCTTGCCGAAGATAACGCGTCCGTAGTAGGGGCTAGCGCCGTCGCTGTAGTTGAAGGCATGGATGGTGTTGAACGTCCAGGTGCCGCCGGAGTTGGTCAAATTAAAGACTGTGCCGTCCCCATTGGTACCGCCGCAGCAGGTGGTACCCCAGAGATTTCCAGACTTGTCCATATTCAACCCGCCGTAGGGATATCCGCCCGTGTTGGAGTAATCCATATTCTCCAGCGTGGTCAACGTTCCGCCGCTGCTCAACTGCCAAACCGTGCCGTAGCCATTGGTGCCGCCCTCGGCCGTCGTGCCGTAGAGGTTCCCGGAACTATCCATGGCAAGGGCGCCGTAAGGATAACCGCCGTCAGAGTAGCTGAACCCATAAAGCACTTTTTCCGAATAGGTCCCGCCGCTGTTCACCAGTTCGAAGATGGTGCCATAACTACCGTTGCCGCAACTCTCTGTCGTGCCGAACAGGTCGCCGCTCTTGTCCATGAGCAACTCGCTGCCCGGATAACAGCCATCGCCGCTGGTGCCGGTGAAACTATAGACCACCTGCTCGGTGTAGGTCCCGCCGCTATTTACGATCTCGTACACGGTCCCCTCAAAATTCGCGCCCCCGCTGCCTGTTGCACCGAAGAGGTCGCCTTTCTTGTCGACGATCACGCGCATGAAGGGATAACCTCCGTCGCTGCCGCCGGTAAAGTTATACAGAGTGGTAAGAGTGGCGCCCGCCTTACGGGCCGCTTTCTTTGAAACTCCAGTGGCCGCAAAAGCGCCCGTTGCCAGGATCAAGAATACTGCTACAACCGCGCCTGTTTTGCCTCGCATTAATCTGTCCTCCTTGAGATTGGTATCGCTAGTGTAGTGCTCCTCCAAAAGCCTGATAGGTACTGCGATCCACTTCCAATGTCGGCTGCGAATTATACACGCGAGTGTTTGGCGCAACGCAACATAATTTAAGCTGGCAACGAAAAGAGCGGGTTTGTTGCAAGGTTGTTCCCAAAACATGCAAAGGGATGCACATTGGCAGTCTGGCGCGGCGTTTCGAGGGTCTGCCGGCCTCTTCCCGCTCCGCCGACCGGCTCTGCAACTCCGCTCAGGGCCGAGTCGAAGAGGGCGTGTGGTTCCGGTGGGGCTTGCGAAGGTGTTTTTGGCGGCCTGTATATTTCGACAAGGCAAGCAATCTCTACGGTAGGGAAGAAGGTGCCACGCCGCGGTCGGAGCGGGTGCGGTCTACCAACGGTGCCTTCCGCCCGTGCCTGGAGGGAAAGGGACCTCTGCATACTTTTCCCGGCTCTACTGGAAGCCGAGAACGGTATCGTTTCAGCAGAGTTTTGGCCCTTGATTCGCCGCGCCGTTGCGTCCATAATGTAGCGGCTCTTCCTGTTGTGGCCTCTGCGATCAGCCCGGCCATGGCGGCAACTCTCGGCGCTCTAGTAGTCGAAAATGTATCGAACTTACTCCTACCTCTTGCTGTTGTTCCTGCTGAGTTCGACGATCGGCCAGGGGCAGACTGCGAACACCGGGTGGGGCGGCAACCGTCCGGTTACGTTCAACGGCAACCCCAAGCTGCCTCCCAAGTGGGCGTTCGGCGTGCTTTTCGGCAGCTATCACGATCAGGCCGGGGTCCTGAGCGATATGAATCAGCTCCGAGCCAACTATAGCGGCGATCTCTACTGGATCGACTCGAGCTGGCTCAGCGCCAGTTACACCGGGCAGCCCCAGAACTACATTTGTTTCCAGTTTGACCCGACGCAGTTTTCTGATCCGGCGACGATGATCAGCACCCTGCGCCAGAACCATTTCTGGTTCGGCCTCTGGGAGTGGCCCTGGATGGACCAGGGTTGCTCCTATTTCAGCTACGGCGTGAGCAACGGGTTCTTCGTGGACGATACCAATGGTCAAGTCGTCAACGCCGGAGGATGGCACGGCAACAAGTTTACCGGCGCATTCGACTATACCAATTCAGGCACGGTTGCATGGTGGGAGAGCCTCAATCAGCCATTGGTTAACATGGGGCTCAGCTTCTTCAAGCTGGATACAGGAGGCGGCTATCCTCCCGCCGGCGTGCTGGATGACGGGGATAACAATCAGGGCCACTATCGGGGTCTGTACCACAGCACGGCTTGGAATATGGCAGCGGCAGCCAACGGAGGGCGAGGCTTCATTCTGACTCATACCCAAAGCTCTCCCGGCAACGACCAGACTCCTGGTATGTGGACGGGGGATTCAACCGCGTCTTGGCCGGGACTGCAGGCGGAAATGAAGATAGCCTCCCATCTGAACACCAGTTCAACGGCCGCTTATTGGTGCGGCGATACCGGCGGATATCACAACGATCCCACTGACGAGCTCTACATCCGGTGGCTGGAATACACGAGCTTCACTCCCTGCCAGGAATTTTTCGGCTCCAAGACGACTTCGAAAAAAACGCGATTCCCCTGGGATTATGGGACTCAGGCGCGGCAGGTCTTCACGAGCTATACCCAACTGCGGTATCAACTTTTGCCGTTCCGGTATTCCAACGCGCAGAAAGCCTACCACGAGAAACCGGTCAAGTATCCCGTCTGGTGGATCGGTTCGACTCAACTGGTGAACGGAACCGGATCTACTGAGATGCTCGTGCAACCGATTACTTCGGCGGGCACGACCAAGGTTGCGGTGCGCCTTCCCGCCGGATCGAATTGGGTCCACTATTGGACGGGAAGAGTCTACAAGGGCGGCAGTGCTCCCGTGGTGCCGGCGCCAATCGACAAAGAGCCGATATTCGTCAAAGCCGGATCCATCATTCCGATGGGGCCGGGGATGCAATGGGTAGATCAAGTGCCCGCTACTCCATTGACCCTCGATATCTACCCGGCGGGCAAGACCATGTTTACCCTATACGAAGACGACGGTGCTAGCGACCAGTATGCCGATGGCGCTTTTTCCACGACGCAGTTTAATTCCAACAATGCCGGCGGGCACGAAACGCTGGCCATTGCCGCGGCGGTTGGAAGCTATCAGGGGCAACTCACTTCTCGGGAATACATCCTCAAGATTAACCTGCAAAAGGTGAGTCCAACCAGCGTGACCCGCGATGGGACGAAAGAGACCGAATATTTCTCCTGGACGGATTTCCAGAATGCTCAGGAAGGTTGGTACTACGACTCAACCGCGAAGATCGTATGGGTGAAGTTCACCATCTCCACCAGCACGGCGAGTGAAGTGTCGCTGCATTAAGTTGCGCACGCTCGGCCCGTCCATTAAGCTGAGATCACAAACTCGCCGCATCCTGCCGGGATGGCGGAATTGGCAGACGCGCACGGCTTAGGACCGTGTGCCGCAAGGCGTGCAGGTTCAAGTCCTGTTCCCGGCACCAGGTTTCTGAGGTCCCTCGGCTTCGCTCGGGATTTCGCCAGCAGGCTCCCGCTGCGCTCACGCCTGCTAGACGGCTCAAGTTCAAGTCCTGTTCCCGGCACCAGGTTTCTGAGGTCCCTCGGCTTCGCTCGGGATTTCGCCAGCAGGCTCCGGCTGCGCTCACGCCTGCTAGACGGCTCAAGTTCAAGTCCTGTTCCCGGCACCAGGTTTCTGAGGTCCCTCGGCTTCGCTCGGGATTTCGCCAGCAGGCTCCGGCTGCGCTCACGCCTGCTAGACGGCTCAAGTTCAAGTCCTGTTCCCGGCACCAGTGACTCTCACCAAAAGGCGCGGTCAACGATTCTAATCGCTGCGCGCGCCCGGGGCAGACTCTAAACTCTGTCGCCGAATTCACGAGCCAATTCAGCAGCTCCGCTTGGGATGGCGATTGGCTGCCGGGGGAAAGCTTGCCCTCCACGCTAGCGGCAGAGCCTCAGTGGGAAGCGAAAACGTTTGTGACTCACTGCACCTGGTGCAACCCCTGATAAACTGCCATACCGGCAATCACCAGGATGAGCACTCCCGAGACCGCTCCCAGCCAGCGCACGATGGGAGTGACCTTGTTGACCTTGTGCATGAGTTCGATCTGTTCCTTCTCCATGTGGGACTCGGATTCTCCCAGGAACAACTGGTCGTCCTCCTGCATGGTCAGGGTGCTGCGGTAGATCAGGAGGATGATGAGAATCGCGGTGAGGACTCCCCACACAATCAGCGGCCATACCAGCATGTGCATAGTTACCTCCGTGCTGATCTCAAGCTGATCCCGAGGCTCCCCGCGATGCGTTTGTGACGCACAATCACGTCAACAGGGGGCCACGCGCAAATTATAGCGCCAGAATGCCGCTCGCAGAGGTTTTTGTTTCGGGATGCGACCCAAGTAGCCTGAGGATCATCCAATTTAATAGCCGGCGGGGCGCATGGCATTTTTGCCGGTGACGCTGCCAATAGCTTTGTTATAATCTTTCAGCTCGCAATTTCAAGGAGATACCAAATGGCCACAACAACCACCCCGGAAGTAAAGCCCAAAACGACGCCGATTTCCCTGACCCCGAATGCGGTCTCCAAGGTGAAGGAAATTATGGCGCAGCAGAATCCCGTTCCCGCCGGTTTGCGCGTGGGCGTTGTGGGAGGCGGTTGTTCCGGCTTCTCGTATTCCATGTCGTTTGAGAACGCGGCCGGCCTGATGGACAAGGTCTTCGACATGGACGGGCTGAAAGTTTACGTGGATGCCACATCGGTTATGTATTTGAATGGCTGCATCGTGGATTACGTCGAAACCCTGGAAGGCGCCGGCTTCAAGTTCGAAAACCCGAACGTGAAGAGCACTTGTGGCTGCGGGTCCTCGTTCAGCGTGTAGGTTTCACTTGGCCTCGGAATGCAAAGCCTCATCGCTATGCGATGAGGCTTTTTGCTTCCCGGCAGAACTGAGGGGATGAGGGCTATGGCTCCTCCTGATCCGGTGGTGATGGTGGTGGCTGCATGCCGGGTGGTCCTGACTGAGTACCCGGTGGCGACTGTTGGCCCGGGGTGCCGACGCCGGTCCCAGGAGTCCCGGAAGCGCCCGGTTGGGTCGTAGGAGTGGCGGATGTGAGCGGTTGCGACCCCACGCTGGGTGTGGAGAGAAGGCCGCCGCGGTCCGTGCTAGGATCGTAAATGAATTGCCATTGGTTGTAGTGATCCTTCTTGTTGAATACGCGAATGGTTTTGTCTTTGCTCGTGCTCGCCACTCCCACCATCGGCCCTCCGCCAAAAACCTGGTTGTTTCCCGCCCCAGGCGATTGGCCGAGGGGGCCGCTTGTCGGTTGGCCAGCCTGGTTTTGACCCGGCGACGCGTTGGAACCGGCGGGATTTGCGTCTTCTCCGGCTGTTTCTTCGGAGTCCTGGCCTGCGTTGGATCCCGCAGTGGTACCCGGTGTCCCTACCCCGCCGGGGTTCGGGCTAAGACCGCCGAAGCCGGGGCCGGTGCCGCCTCCGGCAAAGCCGCCGGTCAGCGCAGCTCCGTTGAGACCGCCTGCCCCCGGGTTGGCTTGCGCCCCGAAACCGCCGGGTCCCTGCGGCCCTCCGGCTGTTAATGGGTTACCGGGTGGCGCTCCTGGGGCACCTCCGATTTCACCGGCGTACGCCAGTTGCACGTCAGTCATGGTCAGGATCTTGAAGTCTTTCCCGGTGATAGGATCCTTATAGCGCTTGCGAAGGAAGCGGACCTCATTGGTTTTCTCCAGATCCTCGATCCTTGTCGGGTAGCGGCCGAATTTCTTGACGTAGTGCTTGATCGCCCGGGAGTACTGCACGCCCCGGTGAATCAATTCTTCCTCGCGGTCGCGCTTCATCTGGAAAGCAATCGTAGGAGCGACGACAACTGCGGCGATAGCCAGCAGTGCCACAGCCAGTATCAGCATGAGCAGAACGTATCCGCGCTCACCGCGAGATGCTGGCCGTAGATGTGCTCGGACTTTCATGACATTTTGTAATTGAGTAATCGGGTAATTTGTCGATCGGGAAGCCGCGACGTTCAGCGGACGCGAGAGATTACCAAATTACAAATTACCCAATTACCCAATTACCCAATTACCAATCCCGCAACTATCCCTGGGTCAGTGGAATGCTCTGCCGGTTGTTGTTGAGCACATCTTCTATTTCGACTGACATCGGGGAGATGCGCACAACCTTGTAATGGCGATCGACGACCTCTCCTTCGCTCGCGATAAACACATCTTCACCCTGGGAAAGAAAAATCTTCTTGGGTTCACCCGGCTTGCTGGCAAATCCGAAAAACTTGAGATTGATGGGCGGCGGCGGCGGTGGTGGCGGTGGCCCCTTCGCGGCCTCCTCTTCTTCCGTGTTCGCCTTCGCGACCGGTTCCGGAATCTCGGCCTGGGCCAGGAAAATATTCCGTCCATTGCCTTCGTACTGGGTATCCTCGCTGGCCTTCAGCCAGTCGTACCGCAGGGACGGGTCGAGAGACCGCGGCGCCGCAGCGATTCTTCTGCCTCGAGTCCTAGCCTTGGCGGCTGGCGAAATGGTCGTCACGGGAGAAGTAACGGAGGCCGGCGCTGCGGCGGTCGAAGTTGAACCTCCCGAACTAAACAGCATCCGCCCAATCAGCACGGCTGCCAGCACGCCCAGCACCGCCAGCGCGATCAGCTTGTTCCGGTTTTCCGCTCCAATCTTCATTTAGGCAGCACCCGACTCAGGCCGCACCCGTTTTCAAATAAGTTTCCACCTTCAACTGCAGCCGGACAACCCCGGCTTGTTCTCCTCCCAACGCCACGCTATCCACCAGAAAGAACAGCTGATTTCGTTCCAAGGCATTGATGAAGCGCACCAGTTGCAAGTAGTCGCCGGCAAGATCGGCCTCGATCTCAACTCGCCGCACGCCCACCGGTTCCGGGTCCCTGAAGCTGTACTTAATGCTTCCGATCTTTACCCCATTCTGCGCCGCGAGCTTGCCGATATCCTCGGAAATCGCGGAATCCTGCGACGGCAGCCGCTGCGCGTAAAAATTATCGATTTCCTTCCGCGCGACAGGGATTTTCTTGTCCAGCCCCCGCAACGGCTCGACCTCCCGCGTCTTCTGCTGTAATTCCTTCCAACGCTGACTCATTGCTTCGCGCCGGGAGAGTTCCGACCCGACCAGCGGAGAAAAGTACACCACGATTGCCACCACATCCACCACTGCCAGCGTGGTCAGTGCGAGCTTCACTTTTCGCCGCGTATCTCTGAGGTCTGGCACTATGGAACACTCCCTGGTTTGCTCGCCGTTTCTGTCGCGGGAACGTAAAGCGCGCTGATATTGAACAGCACAGTGTCTGTCGAGGTCCCCCCGCTGCTGTTTTGAGCGGTTTCCTGTTCGATCTCGGTCTGCTGGAAGCGTTGCGAAGCCTCCATCTTGCGCACCAGTTCGATTGCGCGGTCGCGGGAATCTCCTGCTACCGCCAGCTTGATCTCCAACTGATCGCCCGGCGCCAGTTCGGGATGAATCGAAACCACGTGCAGCCGCGGCGGCATGACGCGCTCCATATCCTCGAACACCTGAGTCCAGGAGAAAGCCTTGCGGTAGAACAGGTCATTAAGGAACTGCGACCGGTCCCGTGTGCTGCTGTTCTGGGGCAGGTTGAGCAGTGCTTGGGCATTCGCTCTTTCCAGGTCACGGGCCGCGATCTGCTGCTCATATTGCTGCATCAGCGCCCTGTCTCTGCGGGCATCAATCCATCCCCGAACCGTGAAATAGGTCAAAGCCAGAGTCACAATTCCGAGCGCGGCCAACGCGCCGCCCCAGCGAAACCAGAAGCGCCGCAAATCCTCGTACGGCTGAGTGGCGAGATTGATGTCCACGCGCATGCTAGGAAAGCAGGGCCCCCACCACCCCGGCCATTCTCCACTTGGGAACCGCACCTACACCTGGCCCCAACCGGGCGGCGCTCACCAACTCCCTTACCTCAACTCCAGTTGCGCGCGCAGCGCAGGCAAGGCGGCTGCGGTATCGGACAAGCCCGCCACAAAAATCTGCTCAATATTCAGATGGTAGGTGTCCTGGAAGAAAACAATTGAGGGATAGACTTCTTCCGCCAGTCGCTCCCCGGTGATCGCCACCCCACGCGTATTTTCCAGGGTACGGAACAGCAGCAGCTGCTGATTTTCGAGGATGGCAATGCTGGTGGTACGCGGCATCCACCTTGACCACCAAGCGTCGGACGATCGGCGCCGGCCGCTCCCAGTGCGGCCAGCATGGAAGGCAACACCACGCCGGGGCTGTAGCCTGCTTCGCGAAACGCTGATTCGTATTCCTCGATCACGCTGGTCAAGGCCACCGCGGCGACCACGCGAACTCCGCTGGCCGCAGGCTGCGAATGGTAAGAGACCTTGGCCTTGTCCACGTCAAAGGGCAGCGATTTCTTCAGCCGGAAGCGCACGACGCCTTCGGCTTCCTGGCGGTTCGCCGGAAGCGTCTCGAAATCCAGCAGCATGACGCGGACTGCGGCATCCGGCAGCACCGCGATCACGTCCCGCGACCGGCCACCCACGTTGCCCAGTGCCTCCCGGAGAATCTCGAAGACACGGGCGCGCTCCCGCAGATTGGCCTCCAGCAAGTCGGGAACCACGCTGCCCGGAGCCAGGTCGGCCGCCGCGCACATCTCGACAATGTCGCCGCGTTCCGAAACTCGCCCGGCAAGCACACGATCGGCCGCGATCTCACAGGCCAGCTTCGGCTTGGCACTCGATTTGAAACCAGGACTCATGCTCGACACTGCTCAAAACCGCGGTACTTACAAATGAAACGCCGGGAAGCCAATAAATGCAATAACTGGAAGGGCACTGTACGTATTGGCCCTAAGATCAGCGCGCAACCAGATTTCCCTTACCAGAACAACTCTCATTCTGAGCGCATGTTCTGCGCTTACAGCGCGGAACATGCTCCGCTCAGGATGACGGTTTTCGCGGTCGCTACCGCGAGGTCTCGATGAAAGTAACTTTGTTGATCTCCTTTAGCGTCGTCAAACCCATTCTCACCTTATCCAGAGCCGACTCGCGCAGGAAGCGCATGCCCTCTTCGCGGGCCGCGCGACGGATCTCCGACGTCGGCTTTTTGAGCAGAATCATTTCCCGGATACGGTCGCTCAAGTCCAGCAACTCATGAATCGCTGTTCGCCCCCGGAACCCCGTCCCGGCGCACTCAATGCAGCCTTGGCCTTCGTAGAACGGTACTTTCGACCACTGCTCCGGATCAAGTCCGCTGGCCTCCAGCACCTCGGAAGGATAATGACATCTGGGCACGGCAGGATTCGCAGATCAACCGCACCAGCCGTTGCGCCAGAATGCAGTTCAAAGCCGAAACAAAGTTGTAAGGCTCCACGCCCATGTTCAGGAAGCGGCCAATCACATCCACCACGTTATTGGCGTGGACCGTGGTGAAAACCAGGTGCCCGGTAAGGGCGGATTGAATGGCGATCTGCGCCGTCTCCGTATCGCGGATTTCGCCCACCATGATCTTGTCGGGATCGTGGCGCAGAATGGAGCGCAGCCCGCGCGCAAATGTCAGCCCTTTTTTCTCATTGACTGGAATCTGGGTGATTCCGCGAATCTGATATTCGACCGGATCTTCGATGGTGATGATCTTGTCTTCGTCGGTCTTGATCTCGTTCACCGCGGCGTACAGGGTAGTGGTTTTACCGCTGCCCGTCGGTCCGGTCACCAGCACCATTCCGTACGGTTCTTTGATATAGCGGCGGAATTTCCGCAGATCATCTTCGTCAAATCCCACCACGTCGAGCACCAGCTTATGGAACTTCTCGCTCATCGATTCTTTGTCGAGCACGCGCAACACCGCATCCTCGCCATGAATGGACGGCATGATGGAAACGCGGAAATCGATGGGACGTTCCGGCGTTCCGTATTTCACCCGGAAACGGCCGTCCTGCGGAACCCGGCGCTCGGAAATGTCGAGCTCGCTCATCACCTTAATACGCGAGATGATGGTCGAATGATGCTCTTTGCCGATGGGAGGCATGGCCTGGGTGAGCACGCCATCAATGCGGAACTTGATGCATACGGAATCGTCGCGGGTTTCGATGTGAATGTCACTGGCGCGCCGCTGTAGCGCGGTGAAGATGGTGGTATCCACCAGGCGAATAATCGGGCGATGTCGCCCTCTGCGCGGTCAGCCGGTCAATGGAAATAGTTTCGTCGCCTGCCTTCCTCCTCGTGAATCACGTCCAGCGCGAAGCCTTCGCTGGCCTCTTCGAGCACCCGCTTCGACTGCTCCGTCTTCTTGAGAATCTCGCTGATTTGCCCCAGGTGGCGACTTTTGTGATGATGCGCTGCCCAGCAGCAAGCTGATCTCGTCAATCATCATCAGCTGGCTGGGATCGGCAATCGCAATCACCAGGCGGCCGTCCTCGCGTCTCTTCCAGCGGAACAAAGCTGTAGCGGAACATCAAGTGGACCTGGATCTTCTTGAAGAGATCGTGATGGAGCTGGAAATCATGCAGGTCGACGAACTGGCAGCGATAGCGCCGCGCGACGTCCTGCGCCTTTTCCAGTTCCTCGGCTTGGGCTGCCTGGCTGCCACAGCCCCACCATTCCCCCCCACCAAGACTGTTTTGTTTTCCGTCATACTTGACATTTCGCCTGCCTACAGAACCCAAGGGTCAATTTGCTCGACTAATGAATACTCGATCCCAGCGTGAAGATGGGCAGATACAGAGAGATCAGGATCCCACCCACGAACACCGCCATGACAATCAAAACGAGCGGCTCAATCAGAGCCATGGCCGCGCCCAGCGCGGTCTGCACGTCCTCTTCATAAAACTCCGCCACCGAGTTCAGCATTGCCGGCAAGGCTCCGGTGGACTCGCCCACCTCGATCATCTCCACCGACAACTCGGGAAACATCTTCAGCTCTTCCAGGCTCTTGGCCAGCGGCTGCCCTTCGCGCACCCGGATGGCTGCACCCGCAATGCCGTTCAGAATGCTCCGGCTGCTCATGGAAGCTCCAGCAGTCTCCAGCGAGGGCACCAGCGGCATGCCGCCGGCCAGTAGCGTCGAGAGCATGCGGGCAAAATTCGCCACCTGGTACTTCAACCATATCTGCCCTAACAGCGGAAGCCGCAGCAGAATGCGGTCCAGTCGCGACGCGCCCCGGTCCGTCTCTTTCCATTGCCACAACGCCAATATGCCGATCACCAGGGCCAGGCCGATCAGAGGAGCGTATCGCTGGGAGTGGGTTCCGATATCCAGCATCAAGAGCGTGATGGCGGGCAACTGCGCGTTCATGTCCGAGTAGAGCTTGGCGAACTGCGGCACCACATAAGTGACCAGGAACACCAGCATGCACAGAACCACCCCGACCAGCAGGGTCGGATACACCAGCGAAACCGCCAACTTTTTCTTGAAGGTCAGCGCCAGACGCTGGAAGGCGATGTAGCGGGACAGCACTTCTTCGATGTTGCCGCTTTTCTCGCCCGCCATCAGCGTGGTGGTGTAGATCTTGGGGAACCCGCCCTGGGCCGAAAAGGCGTCGGATAGCAACTCGCCCCCTTTGACCCGATCGCGGACGTTCTGCAGCAGGCTTTGCAGGTACGGATTCTTTTGTCGCCGGATCAGCAAATCCAGCGAATTCAGGATGGGCAGACCGGCCTTGATGAGCGTGAGAAATTGCTGGTTGAAGATCACGAACTGGCTCTGCTTGACCTTTCTGCGCCGCGACAGGCTGAAGTCCCCCGGAAAGAATGCCCCGCGGTTTGACCCAGTACACCAGGAAACCCTGCTGCGCAAAGCGGTCGCGGACCTCGGCCTCCGAGTACCCATTCTCCAGTTGCTGCGAGAGGTGCCCGCGCTCGTCCGCCAGTTTTACCAGGAATTCGGCCATACCGTGGTCCTAGTTACCGTGCTGTCCACCCAAGTTTAACATTCAGAACCGTCAATCCCGTTGCCGTCGCCTGACAAAGCCTATCGGGGGTAATGAAGCGACCGGGGACTAGGCCAACGCGAATCGAAATATCCTGCAACCGTATGAAAACTCTATGTTTACTTGCCCTCGGCAAGGACCCTACTGCCCAAAATCGCCTTCGATCACCTCGACCCCGTCCGGAGGAGCAAAGTGGAAGCGCTGGTCAGAGACTTCCACATTCTCCTTCGGATCCGTAAAGCGATATTCCGTGACCGAGCCGTCCACTTCTTCGATCAAAATCCGGCGAATCCAGCTTTCCGGGGTGATCTCCAGGAGCACTTGGCCCACCCGGTCGGCCAGTGCCTTTGGAACGCCCCTCAGGACAACGTCCCCGGCCGCGAGCGGCGCTATGTCCGGGGCAAGGGATAACCCTTGCAATTCCTTCTCCAGTCGCGTCTTACCTAAAAGGAACGCCAGCGGCGACCGCAGATCGTCCAACTTCTTGACCGCTGATCGCCGCACTTGACGCTCTCCCGGGACGTAAAACCAGGCATCTTTGCCGTCGCTCAGAAACAGCTTCTCCTTGGGAGAACGGTACTCCCAGCGCGTCTTGCCGGGTTTTTTTAGCCAAATCGTGCCTGATTCCGTCCGATCCATACCCGCGCCACGATAGATTTCGGTGAAATCGGCCTGCAGGCTGTGGAGGTGGTCATAGTGAGCATCCACGGCCTTGGCAATGGCGTGGACGTCGGGCGCCGGGCTGGCTGTTGAAATCGCCGTAGCCAGTCCGAAGACAACAAAGTTGCGCAGTAGGGAAGATAGGTGCACAGGAGTAGTCTACGGGATTCTGCTTCGGAGGGTGCCCCGTCCAAGCTCGGCTTGGGCGGGGGTGTTCATCGGTCACAGACTCCGGGTTCGTTGCGAAGTTAATCTCCTTCCATGCCTTGGGGACTCAAGCGGTTCCACGAATCCCGCCAGCTCCACTTCCTCACCACCAGTTGTTTTCACCGTCGGCCAAAGTTCGTCAGCCCACAAGCCCGGACCACGTTCGAATCCTCGCTGGAGCAGGTGCGGCAGCAGTATGGGCTGCTGGTGTACGGATACGTGGTGATGCCGGAACATGTTCACCTGCTGGTCAGCGAACCGGAGCGCGATACTCTGGCGCGCGCTATGCAATCGCTGAAACAGTCAGTGGCACGCCGCTTGGCGCTGCGAGCGGCCAATTCGTTCTGGCAAGCCCGCTATTACGATTTCAATGTGTGGAGCGAAATGAAGTGCGTGGAGAAGCTGCGCTATATTCACCGGAATCCGGTACAGCGCGGGCTGGTGGCGCGGCCCGAGGATTGGGTGTGGAGCAGTTTCCGCCACTACGCGACCGGGGAGACGAGAGCGCTGGAAATCGAATCGCAGTGGACGGCGCGTCGCCGCGAGCGGGCTGGCATCTTTCCATCCGTGCGGATGCGTTCAGGGGAGGAAAACCCCCGCCCAAGCGGAGCTTGGACGGGGCACCCTCCGGAGTGAAATGAACGCGATCAGCCCGGCCACGGCCTAGTATGGGCCAGCCCCCGCCTTTCGTCATTTTCCCTATCCGAGCAGCCTGATGCCCGCCGAACGGGCCGCGCGGCGCAATTTGTCGTCAAGCGTCACGAGCGGAAGCGCCTCCCGCAACGCAAGTTCCAAATACGCGGCATCGTATTCCGTGAGCTTGTGTTGACGCGCCACCGGCAAGATATGTTCGAAGGCGTGGTCGGGTGAGATTGGTTCAACAGCGATCGGAAGTTTCAGAATGCGCTGAAGTAATGCCGTGACCTTGGCCATGGTAATGCGCTTGCGTCGCTCCGCCATCAGCAAGGCATTAGCGACTTCCAGGGGCCAGATCGCGGGAGTAAGTGCCCCGGTTCCTGCCGCCAGCAAATCGAGCGTGCGTTCTGCGAGCGGAGAAATCTCATCTTCAAAGCACCAGGCCACCGCGACCGACGCATCCAGAACCAGGCGTTTAATAGCGGTGGCCCTCATGAATTAACTCCCTTACGGTAGTCTTTCCCAGGGTTGCGCCCTTGCGAACTTCACGAATCTCCCGGACCAGCTTGCGCGGATTGCCCTTGTCTCCGTTATCCGCCGGAACCAGCATCGCGACGGGAACGCCGCGCAGCGTAATTAGAATCGTCTCCCCCTTCGAGACCCTCTTTAGCAGCGCGTTCAGATGTGTCTTGGCGTCGAACGCTCCCACGGTGGTCATGCCATTATCTCCTATTAAACTAGTCTACCAACTAGTCGGTTAGATTGGCAATCCCGCGAGCCTCAGCTAGAGCGCGGCCGCGCCAGACCAGCGCCTCCATCGCCGTGATACAGAGCATATTGTTGTGTGCTCATCATCTTGCGGAACCCTGATCGAGCGACCACAGTTCGCTCCAGCAGCGGATTGTGATAGAGCACATAAACTGGCCTCGGCTGGTTCCGTAAAGACGTTTCCAGGTTGCCCAGCAGTTCTTCCAATCCCGCTTCCGGCAACGGATTGAACAGATAGAGCACAAGCGGTTCCGGCGGAAACACAAAATCCCGCGCGTCGGCGCACAGCGACTCGATCGCAAAGCACTGCCGTGAATCGCTTCTATACTTGGCGATATTCTCCTGCGCGATGCGGTGCAGATCGGGCAAGAGTTCGATTCCCACGATCCGGCGGAAGGGATACTCCGCCGCCATCAGAAGCACGCGCCCCTTGCCCGAGCCGATGTCAATGAACGTAAATTCGCGAAAGTTAAATTTCGCACTCGCCAGCATCGTGTCCGCCGGCATTAGTTGCGCCAGCATTTCGCGAAACAGCGCGGGATCGGTAGGTTGGTAAGGAGAGTGGAAGAGCCCCAGCAGGCGATCGCGCCAGCCCACCGTGGCGCTGGTTGTATCCACGCGATAGTCCCAGTCGTAGTCTACGTCGCCATAGCGTTGCCGCCGCCGCGAGGGGGTAGATTCGCGGGCAAATTCCCAGAGTGTCGAGATGAAACGCTTCAGTGTACGGAAGAACCCATCGGACTCGGACCTGTTCTTCCACCAGCGGTGAACGCTTGCAACGAGGCTTGGTCCGGGAGTAGGTTCCGCTGGCATCGCAGACCATGGTAATGGGTCCGAGTGTGTAGCGGCAGACGTGCCCTGGTTGCGCAGTGAGGGCATTGCCGCTGCCCGCACGCGGGCAGGAGTGCCCGCGCCACACGTTCTAGCCGAGAGGCTTGGACATCCGAACCAGGTGGCAGGGCAGCTTAGGAGGATGCTGATCCGCGGGGAAGGGAAGTATTCCACTCTCCTGGTAACCAAAGCGCCGATAATATTCCGGCAGTTCCTGGCGCAGATTCACGATCGTCAGGTCCATGGCACGGCAACCCGCCAAGCGGCAATCATCTTCGGCTGCAGCGATCAGCAACGATCCCCAGCCCGCCTTTTGCCGTGCCGGATCCACCGCCAGCAAACCAAAATACCCGCGTTCCCCGCGCGTTTCCACGTAAACACAACCGACCAAGGTATCCGCCTCCTCGGCGATGAGGAACTTGCCCTTCTGCAGCAGGTCGCGGACTTTCTGAGGATTCGTTCGGTCTTGGTCGATAAAGAAGCGTTCTGGGCGAAAAGCATCGTTCACCAGGCGCGCAATGTTTTCGGCATCTTCGGGATCGGCCGCCCGCGTCTTGATCTGCTTGAAGTCGATGCGATCCTTGCCCATCTGGTTCATAGGGAAAGTCTAATCCGCAGGCAGGAACTTCGGCTTGAGGGGCGGCGCGTAACCGGGAGGTGCGCCTTTTTGAATGAAGGGCAGATCATCCGGAACACGCACTTCAACTCGCCCGTCGAGTGTCAGTTTGTAGGTGTGGCCAAGCGGATCCACGGGAATCCCGGGCAAGATGCCTGCTGCGACCAAGTCGGAAAAGCTGCCCGGCAAATGGCCGTTTTTTTCGCGATAACGCGACACCAGCATTTCGAGGTTGGCCACGTCTTCGTCCACTTGCAGGGCTCGCAAATGAGCAGCCGCATTGGCGCGAACATTCGGATCTCGAGAGGTCTGGTAGGTGGTAGTCCATAACATGCGGGCGGTTTCAAGATCGCCTGCGTGTTCCGCCATCTGGGCCGCCAGCACTTTCAAGAAAGGATGCGCATTCGGCACTTGGGAACCGCGCGCAAAGGCATCGGCTGCCTTAGCGTAGTCCTTGAGGTCCATGTAGTAGATAAAGCCCAAGTCATAATAGAGATGCCACTCATTGGGATTGCTGCGAATCCCAAAGTTGGCCAGGTCAATGGCGCGTTGTGGCATACCGGCGCCATAAGGCGGTTCGGGCGAAAGAAAGTTCGCGCCAAACTCATAGGCCACCATCAAATGCGGATCCAGAGCCGTGGTAATCTCCAGCAGCGGAGCCAGCAAATCGTATCGCCGCGCGCCCGCGTAGTGCTTGCTTCCGAAGTACTGCACCGCTCGCGTCCAGTACACGTCCGCCAGCAATCCGTCATATCCCAGGCTCAGGCGCTTCAGCACTTTGGGCGAAGTGATGTAAAGCGCCTCCTCCAAGGTAGCTCGGGTGCGCAACTGATCGATGTGATGCAGCACCAGCGCCGATGAAACGAGGCAGATCACCAGCAGCGCGCCGGCCGTTACGGTAACTTGCCGCGAAGGATTCATTTCAGATTCCGGTGTTCGAAAATCCATACCGCGCCGCACAAGGCCATGGTGGCATAGGTCAGCGCATAAGCAGTGTTCGAGAAAATGAGTTGCGCGCTCACCGGCTGCTCATGCGCCACTGAGCTGATCACATTCAGGGCGGAAAAGTTCGGTATCAGATATGCCGCGCCCGTGGCTAGCCAGCGTGTAGCGCCGTGGGTCATGGCAGCAAATCCACGCAAGTCTTCGGCGAAGCTGCCGACCACGAACAGCGAAAAGGCCAAACACCGCCGATTCCACCGGAGTAGAGAAGGCGGAGAACAGCAGCGCCAGCGCGGTGATGATGAGAAACTGCAGAATGATGAAATAGAGAGCGACCAGCACCCAGCCATCGGCAGTCTGAAAATGGCGGGAAACGTACAGCAAGGCCGCAAATACGCCGAGCGCCATGAACAATGTATTCACCACCAGCGTCCCCGCCAGCCCGAAAAACTTGCCCACGATGAACTCCCAGCGCTGTACCGGGCGGGAAAGTACGGTGTAGAGTGTGCGCTTTTCAATCTCCTTCGAGACGAGTCCGATGCCGATAAAAATCGCGATGACAACGCCGAACAGCGAAACCGCGGTCAGACCGAGATTGATCACCACCAGGCGCTCGATTCCGATGGAAATCTGCCCCACCAGAATGGCCGCTCCCGACATCAAGAGCGCAAAGGCGATCAAGTTATAAAGCACACGATCGCGCACCGCTTCGCGGAAAGTGTTGGAGGCGATGAAGGCGATGCGTCCGCTCATGACCTTACTCCAGCGACCGCCTGCGAAGGTTGCAGTTTGCGAACGAAATACTCTTCCAGCGAAGTTCGCACCGGAGTCACAGAGATGATCCGCAGACGCTCTCGCCGCAGTGCATCGATGGCGGCATCCTGCTTGCCTTCGAGCACCACCGCGCGAACCGTGTCTCCGGTCAGGTGACATTCCGCGCCCAACCCGGTCAGCGCAGCCGGTACGGTGTTACCCTGCCAGACCAGTTCGACCTTCCCCTCTACGCTCGAAGTAAGATCGGCCACTGCGCCCACGCCGCGCAGTTCGCCGAGATGGATGATCGCTACCCGATCGCAAAGTGCTTCGGCATCCGACAAAATATGGGTGGAGAAGAACACCGTCTTGCCGTCCTGCTTCAGTTGCTCCATCAAATCTCGCACTTCGCGGCGGCCCATGGGATCGAGCCCGGACATGGGCTCGTCAAAGAAAAGCACCTTGGGGCTGTGCAGGATGGCTTGCGCGATGCCGACGCGCTGCAGCATGCCCTTTGAAAACTTCCGCAACTGCACTCCGCCCGCATCTGGCAACCCCACCCGCTGCAGCACTTCACCGACCCTGTGCGAGCGTTCCTTAGTCGCCACGCCGGACAGCTGCCCGTAGTATTCGAGCAGTTCTCGAGCTGTCAGGTAATCGTAAAAATACGGCTGCTCCGGAAGGAAACCGATCTGCGCCTTCATTCTTGGATCGCTAATCTGCATGCCCAGAATGCGGGCCGAACCGGCGGTAGGGAAAACCAGGCCCATCAGCAGCTTCAAAGTGGTTGTTTTTCCGGCTCCGTTAGGGCCGAGAAATCCAAAAATCTCTCCTTCCTCCACGCGGAGGTGCAGCGGCCGCAACGCACAGCTTTGGCTTCTTGCGCCAGAAGCCCACGTGGTAGGTCTTTTCGAGGCCCAGGATCTCTATCGCAGGCATGGCAGGAGAATTCAATTGTTCATTCTGTGATACGGGAAAAATTATATGCAAAATTGTGCTGGCGGGAGATGGCGAGACGAGCAACCGATTACCAAAGTAAAAAAACTGCGCTGTTGTTGACGGTGCTGTGGGCTCCAGAAAAAAACGAAGGAGCAACGGATTGCTCCGTTGCTCCCAGGCTTGTACCCTCCCCCAGGTACTTCGCCAAACTGACGCTACTGCAAGTTGGTATAAGCCGCGCAAGCCGCGTTGGTCACGACTGGAGCGGTGTTGCCCACGGCCGTAAAGCGGATGACGCCGTCTTCGTTGGAGCAGAACCCGCGCACGCCCGTGGTGTTCGAGCGCGGCCGGAATGCTGCCGACGGTGTAGCCCAGGTTCAAGCCGCCCGCCGCGATCACGCCCAGGCCGAAGTAGTAGCCGCTCTTGGGAGCTGCCGGTACGGTGGCATTGGCCAGCACCCAGTCAATCAAGCAAGCGCTGGTCGAGGTCGGGGTCACGGTGACCGGACAACCGGTCGCAGCCGGAGGTCCTAAGGCCAGAATGGTGCCCGCATATCCTACGGTCGGATAGCTGGACAGATAAGCGACTTGGGATGTGTTAATGGTACGAACCGAGCTGACCGCGGACGATTCGTTGGCCGCAATACGCGCCCGCAGCAAGTTCGGAATCGCGATGGCGGCGATGATCAGAATAATCGCAACCACGATCAGCAACTCAATCAGTGAAAAACCCTTCTGTTTCCGCATCTCGTTTTCCCTTCTTCTCCGTTTGTCAGGTATGGTCTCAGTAGACCCAATTGCCCAGTATGTTCGCATTTTAGCGGCCAGAATCAAAAGTTACCAAGGGGACTGCTCCGATTTCTAGGCATGCTTTGTTTTCAAGGGCTAAGCAGTCTTTGGTAACGGTGGTTCCTTCCCCAGAGTGGCATTGTCGGGGTATTCCTATCAGATTTTGTCGGCGGAATGACAACTTGTGTCATTTTGCACAAAAGGTTTGAGACTCGTTTCCCAGATTGGAAACGCACAGATTTCCGCAGGCGAGCAAAAACAAAAGGAGCCACGGATCTCTCCGTGGCTCCCCGGCTTGTACCCTCCCCCAGGTACTTCGCCAAACTGAAATTATTGCAAAAGGGTATAGGCGGAGCAGGCCGCATTGGTGGTCACAGGAGCGGTGTTGCCGATGGCGGTAAAGCGGATGACGCCGTCGTCATTGGAGCAGAAGCCGCGCACACCCGTGGTATTCAGTGCAGCCGGGATGCTGCCGACCGTGTAGGCCGCGTTCACGCCGCCGCCAGCCGTAGTACCCAACGCGAAGTAGTAGCCACTTCTGGGGGATGCGGGAACGGTGGCATTGGCCATCACCCAGTCAATCAGGCAAGCGCTGGTCGAAGTCGGAGTCACGGTAATCGGGCAGCCCGTCGCGGCGGGAGGTCCCAGTGCGAGCATCGTGCCGGCAAAGCCCACGCTCGGGTAGGTGGATTGATAGGCGGTCTGCGATGTGTTGATGGTGCGAATCGCGCTCACGGTAGACGCCTCGTTGGCCGCGATCCGAGCCCGCAACAGGTTTGGAATCGCGATGGCCGCAATGATCAGAATGATAGCCACCACAATCAGCAATTCGATCAGCGAAAAACCTTTTTGTTTCCTCATCTTGTCCGCCTTCGCTCAAGCACAGGATGCTTCCTTGTCAATATGCCAATCTCAACTTGGGCAATTTGGATGCCATCAGGGCCAAAACCACCGGGGCCCAGCCGGTGTCGGCTAAGTCCCATGCTTACACTGGCGGGGAAAAGAAACCACAAACAAGCGTACCCATGAGCCAATTACGACAGGTGGACCCGGGCGAGAAAGGTGACAAATTTCGTCAGGCCGGAATACCTGATTCTGGCCCATTTTCGCTGCTACTTCGGGTGATGTTGACCGCGGTGAATCAGAGGCCTGATCCAAGTCACGACACCTTTATTACCATGCAGGTCACATCGTCATGCTGGGGCGTGACGCCGACGAAGCCGTCGAGGTCGCTCATCACGCGGCGAAGCAGTTCATCGGGCGAAACAGCCACTCCGCCCTGCAGAACCGCCAGCAACCGCTGCTCGCCGTATTCCTCCTCACGCGCGTTGACCGCCTCCACCAAGCCGTCGGTGAAGATGACAAGCCAATCGCCGGGCTGCAAAGTGAGATTGCCGGATTCATACGCGGCGTCCGCCTGGATCCCCAGCGGCAAGCCGCCATTAGTAAGCCGTTCGGTCGCTCCTGAGCTATGTCGCAGAATCGGCGTGTTGTGGCCGGCGTTGATGTAGGTCAAGGCGCGGCTCCCCGGATCAAACTCGGCGAGGAACGCAGTGGTGAAGCGCCGTCCGCCTTGGCTATTCGTGGACGCATAGCGATTCATGCTTGCAACCAGGTCCGGTAAGGAGCACGAGGTCTCTGAAAGGGTTCTCAGGCTGGCTTGGAATGTCGCCATCAGCAAGGCGGCGGGAATGCTCTTTCCCGCGACGTCCGCCACCGCGAGCAGAAAGTCGGGCTGACGGGAGTCAGTGACCGGCCGGGCAAACACGTCGTAGAAATCTCCCGCCACGGTATTTGCCGGCTTGGTGGCGAAGGCGATGGCCAGACCCGGCACTGCAGGCGGCATCGCCGGCAGCAGCCAGCTTTGAATGTCGCGCGCGATCTCCAGGTCGCGCTTCATCACCACGCGATCGGCGACCTCCAGCATCAGCAGAATGAAAATCAGGACGCCGCCCCAAAAATGGGGATCAAGCTCGAGGACCACGAGTTGTCCCGATTTCCCGTGATAACTGTAGCCACCCGCGGGAAAGATCAGGAACAGTACTCCCAGAAGCAGCAGCACTCGACGCGCCGGCGTGAGTTTTTCCAGAAGCGCCCAGGCGAACTCCTGCGCCGTATGCCAGAAGTTGTGGCGGCGGGTTTCTTTTGGCGACCGGGCCTGGAAATCCCGCCGATAGAGACGGTAACTGGCGCGGGCGTCGGCGCCGAACTGCTTCCAGAGTTGGCTCAGTTCGAGCCCTTCGGTAACCCGCTGCCAGAAGCGGTCGAGTTGGACAAAGATCCCCTGGCCGCTGAGCGGGAGTCGGCGGAGGTGGGCCCGGGGCAGTTTGAGGGTGTTGAGCGTTCATCAGATTTGCGAGTGCGGCCATTATAGAAGGTCAGCGGAATGGCTGCCTCGATGATTCGGTTTCCGGTTGGCTCGGTTTGAAATGCCATCTCTCATGGACGGCGTCATCCAGAGCTTGCGAAGGATCTTGCGTGGATCGGATCCGCTTTGGCTGGGCAACAGTACCGGTGCGCACGAGATCCTCCGGGACTGAAAGTCCCTCAGGATGAAGCAGTGCCGAAGATTTGCCCAAACCGAGCCACTATTCGATGATGCGGTTTTCCACTCTTTGTTAATGTGCAACGATTTGCACTCTCCGCGCGTGTCCTGTGGCATCGAGATGCAAACTAGCCAATCCGTGCTAGAATCCTTGCCCGCGAGCACCGGACGCGTGGCGCTCGCCGTCACTAGTCACTCAGTCCCGAAGAGACCAGGAGGCCATTATGCAAGTCCGCAATTTCCGCGTTAAGCTCGCTGTCGTTTTCTTCATCTTTGCAACCGCTTCCTGGCTGTGGGCCGCAGGCGGAAAGTTTGTGCTGACGGGCAGCATGACTGTCGGGCGTGCTTTACATGGGGTGGCATTGCTTGCTGACGGCAAAGTTTTGGTCGCAGGTGGAGTGAGCAACTACCAGGATGTGGCGAGCGCCGAAGTTTACGATCCCTCAGGCGGTACCTTCACCTCCACAGGAAGCATGTCGGAGGCCAGGCAATTTTGCGGTTTAGCCAACCAGCCGATAACGCTTCCAGACGGCAAGGTGCTGGTCACCGGCGGTTATAACGGGCAAGTCTTGTCCACTGCGGAACTCTACGACGAATCGAGCGGCGCATTCAGTTCGACCGGAAGCATGTCCATCGGGCGCTGGTGCCCGACCGTGACTTTACTGAAGACGGGAAAAGTTCTGGTAGCCGGCGGCTACGGTTCGGACGGAACCTATCACAGTTCAGCGGAGCTTTACGATCCCAAGAGTGGAAAGTTTTCTGCCACCGGAAGCATGACTACGGCCCGAGATTCAGCGATGGCCACTTTGTTGACCAACGGTAAAGTGCTGATCGTGGGAGGAAGTAATCCGACGCAATTGAGCTCGGCTGAGATCTATGATCCTTCGTCGGGAAAATTCAAGGCGACGGGAAGTCTGCCCGCCGTGATAACTTGGCCCTACCTTGGAACGGCGCTGCTGAAGAATGGCGAAGTACTGGTGACCGGATTCTCCGAGGGCAGCGCGGCGCAGCTGTACAACCCCAAGACTGGAAAATTTTCCTCCACGGGATCAGAAAACTTCTCGGATGTCGGCGATACCGACATTGCCGCTAAGACTGGGGACGTGATCAACGTAGGCCCATCCGGGAACCTCTATGTGGCGAGCAGGGGGAAGTTCGTGACTGGCCCGGCTATGATTGCCGACTACAGCAGCGCAATTCGTCTTCAGAACGGCAAAATCCTGGTTTGCGGCGGGCTCGATGCCAAGCCTTATGAAGACAAAGCGGGATTGTATACAGCGCCGAAGAAGTAAGGGAATGAGAGGTCTGATTCGATCGTGCCGAACAGGAACCTTGCGCAACAGCGTCCCTCGAAGGGTCTATTCACCCTGCGTCGCCCGCAGCACCACTAGCGTCATGTCATCGTGCTGCTTGGCTCCGGCCACGAAGGAATCTGTGGCCTGCATGATACGAGCGATGATCCCGGAGGGCTTCAGCTCCGCGCAATCTTTGACCGTCTCGACCATCCGTTCTTCGCCCCATTCTTCGTCCGCGTTGTTCATGGCTTCGCTGATGCCGTCCGTGAAAGCGATGAAAATGTCTCCGGGCGCAATCGTTACCGCTGCCTGCTGATAGGGATAGCTTTCGAGCAAGCCGACAACGGTGCCTCCTGTCTCCAGGCGAAAGATTCTCCATTCACCCGCCGAAGCGTGGAACAGCATGGGCGGATTGTGCCCGGCATTCACGTAGGTGAGCTGGCGCGAGGCGGGATTGTATTGTCCGTAGAAAAGAGTGGCGTAACGATGGGCCGATGACGCTTCGTAGACCAGCCGGTTGACGTTACTCACCAGCGTCGCCAGATTCTCCGGAGCACGGGTGGCTTCGCCGCGCAGAGAAGCCTGCAAGCTGGCCATCATCAGAGCGGCGGCAATACCTTTGCCCGAAACATCACCGATCGCGATTCCAAGCTGGCCTCCCGGCAGAGACAGAAAATCGTAATAGTCGCCACCTACGCCGAGCGCAGGACGGCAAGCGCCGGTATACTCAATCCCCGCGATGGGCGGCAGGGTCTGGGGAAAAAGCCGCTCCTGCACTTCGCGGGCGATTTCGACTTCGCGGTTCAGGCGCTCGCGCTGCGCGACTTCCTCCGTGATCGCGGCCATGAGACGCGCATTCTCCAGCGCCAGTCCGGTTTGCGCGGCTACCGATTTCAGCAGTCGCACGTTGGTTCCAGAATAGGGCTCGTCGGAGCGCTTGGCGCCGAGACTGATAAAGCCCAACAGTTTGTCGCGCGCGCTCAGGGGCAGCAACAGTTCGGCCTGAAGTTGCGACAACTTGGCGCGGTCTTCCTCATTCACCCCAGGTTCCCGGTATAGCCAGGAATCGGGATCATCGAAGTAGACTCGTGTCGGCTCCTTATGTTTCTCCAGGATCTTGACAGTTCCCGCGGTGGCGGGAAAAATGACCTCCGGCGCCGAACCGTAACCCAAAGCGTAAGATGGAGTGTAGGGGCCTGCGCCTCCCAGCAGAACAGCCACCTGCGGAATATGCAGAGTGTCGGAAATGCGCGCCGCCACGGTTTCAATCAATGGCTGAGTCTCAAGCATACTGCGCACGCTGTCGCTGAGTTCGCTCAAGACCTGCTCGGCATTGTAGGCTTCACGGAAAAAGCGCCGGTCAGTCCATTGGCGGAGTCGGTCCCCCAGACGTGGAATGCTGAAGCCGACTGTGACCGCGATGGCAATCACAACCATTTTCCCCGTTCGGTTGGAATTGCTTCCCAGAGCGAAGGCTGTCGCAATTACGACGGCAATGGCGATGTATTGCAGAATGCGAATTCCCGTCTTCGCCAGCCCGTACTGCAGGCCTTGCCGCACCACTACCCGCACATCCATGGCCCGCTGCACTACGATCACATAGGCCAGGGTGAGGGGAAAGATCAGCATCAGCGCCAGAGCGATCCCGATGAGCCAGCCGGGATACATTTCGGAGATGGGATTTCCCCGAATCTCTGCTATGACGGTGAGGATGAACAGAGGAAGGGTTCCGACCGTCGTACCCCAATAGAGTAATTGCAGTCTTCGCCTGGCATCGGGGGAAATGGCCGTCGCAGACTTGGTAAAGATCGCGGTGAAGAAGCCGAACCCCACAACACAGTAGAGGTACAACTGCAGCGGAGTTTGCCAAGGAAGAAAGCTGTGATAGATCGCCCCCGCGGCAGAATAACTTGTCATCTCGAGGACCGCGATCCTGACCGTGACGATTCCGCCGGCCACGATGGGAGCGATGACAAGCCAGGGAATCAATTGCCGCCAAGGGCCAAGTCGCGTCCAGAAAGGAAACGGCTCGGGGAAGAAAAAGCCAAACAGGAACATGAAGATCGGCCAGGAAATGGCGAGGGTCATGTGATAGCCCATCGCCACCTCGCGCAATCCGGGCCCCCAACTCTCAATCTTGAACGCCCCTACGAGCTGCGAGAAACATAACAGCAGGCCCAGCACCACCCATGCCAGCCCATCCCTTGGTCTGACCAGGACGACCCAACAACCTAGCAGGATGCACCCGAAGGGCATCACCAGGTGCAGCATAAGGTCGAACGCAATCTTGGTGAGCGAGGGCGTTCCCGCTGTCGCCGGCATCGCTACCGTGTGGACTTCTGAGCCGGAACGAACCGTTACTTGGATGCGATCACCGACTCTCGCCCTGGCGAGGGGTTCTGCCAGGACAACCGTGCCCGTGTACTTGTTTCCGTTGACTTCGAGAATGCTGTCGCCTTTGCGAAGGCCAAGTCTTTCCGCCTCGGGGGAAACCGTTTCGAGCGCAGCGCTTGCTGTGGCGGGAGCGATGAACGCAACGTTAACCCGCTCGCCGCGCCAGATGTCCTGGGTGAATCTCAGCTGATAGAGGAGAGACCCAACCAACAGGATCGCCAACGCCATATACTGCCACACCGGAAACGCTGGCTTTCGGTTCGAGGGGCCGGCTCGCATCGGCATGATTGTACCCCGTGCCGGCTTTGGACACCGCTTAGAACAGGTTGAGTTGGCCTGGGGTTTCGCCCGCCGCGAGCGGGTGGCTCCTCTGGCTGTAGCGGTCGTAGTCGCTGCGAATGCCGTACTTCTGACGCAGCCGCGCCATCAACTGCGACAGCCGTTTGCGGTAGGAGGCCGGAAGGAATGCTCGATCTTTGAAGCGCTGCCGATAGCTTTCGACCAGCTCAGGGAATTCTTTCTCAAGGAACGGTAGGAAAACCGCCGCCGAGCACGGCTTGAGGAAAAGTGAATTGGCGAAGATGTATTTTCCAGCTGCCGCGGCCGTGGCGCGGACCAGCGCTTCCAGGTCGCGTGGCGAATCGGTGATGCCGGGAAGAACCGGCGCACAAATCACGCCTGCGTTAACCCCCGCCTGGTTGAGATCCCGGACCGCCTCCAGTCGCAGATCAGGACGAGGTGCGCGCGGCTCGAGAATCCGGGCTAACTCGGTATTCAGAGTGGTGATCGTGAGATTTACAAAGAGCTGGTTGTTTTTCGCGATGGCGGTCAACAGACCGGTATCTCGCAATACCAGGTTCGACTTTGTGACGATGCCGATGTCCAGGCCGCGATGCCGGGAGAATTCCTCAAGAATAGCTCGCGTCACCTCCAAGCGCCGTTCGACCGGCTGATACGGGTCGGTCGCCGTTCCGATCGCGATTTCCTCTCCCGGTTTCACGTGGCGCAGTTCCTGGCGGAGCAGGTCAGCGGCGTGTTGCTTGACGAAAATCTTCTGCTCGAAGTCCACGCCGTCGCGCAGCTCCATGAACTCGTGGGTGTAGCGGGCGTAGCAGTATTTGCAGGCGAACTCGCAGCCGCGGTAGGGATTGATGGTCCAGGTGAAGGGCATGCGAGTGCCGGTGCAGCGATTCAGCAGGGAACGAACGGGAAGCGTGAAGTATTCGACCTCGTGGCCCTGGCGCAGCGATTCGCCTTCGGAGGCGAGGCGAGCGATACCGATGAGTTTCGGCTGGGAGTCCGGTAGAAGAGGGAGGGTTGCCATGCGCTTGTTCGCTGTTTGTTCGCTAAAGAATAGCGCCTAGGAGGGGCGCAGTCAAGGGGTTAGGATACAGAGCGCCGCAAAATTGCACCCCCAACATCTTGTTTCTGTAGAATTGCTGACTCCAGGCCGTTCCGCGACGCCGACCCACGACCGCCCGCCGGTGAGAGCCGGAGAACAGTGAGGCTCGGCGGGTTATAATTCGTGCCGTCCGACGGGAGGAGTTATGAAATCGTCACGAGTAGCGAGAAAGGATCCACGGAATGTCAAGCGGTCTAGGGGTTTGGTTGGACTGATCCTCATGTTCGCACTTGCAACTAGTGCCTCGGCTGGTACCGAGAAGGTTCTGCACGCCTTTACAGGCGGAGACGATGGCGGCCAGCCCTTCGATATTGGCAAGGTGACGCGTGACAGCTCAGGCAATCTCTTCGGCACAACCAGCGAGGGCGGAAGCTGCATGTACGGTACTGTGTTCGAGCTAGCAACTGATGGCACCATGTCCGTGCTGCACAGTTTTTGCGGCACGGAGGGGACATATCCCTCCTCGGGAGTAGTCTTAGATCCGTCTGGCAATATCTACGGCACTACGACGTATGGGGACGGCTACAATTGCGGAACCGTGTTCAAACTTTCCGGCTCTGCCTTAACAACGCTGCACGCCTTCACTTGCGGGACGGACGGCGGCAAACCGTACACTCCCGTGATCCTAGACAAGGCAGGAAACGTGTATGGCACTGCTACCGAGGGCGGTGCGAACGGGTGGGGTGTTGTGTTCGAGGTGTCAAGTTCTGGTGCATACAGCGTGCTTTACAGTTTTTGTTCAGTCTCCGGTTGCACAGATGGGGCGAGCCCCTTCACCGGCTTGGTGATGGATGGCAACGGTAATCTTCTTGGCTGCACAACCGAGGGTGGGACAAATGATCTAGGTACTGTGTTCAAACTGTCTAGATATGGCGGTGTCTGGAAGGAAACGGTCCTTCATAGTTACGCTGGGGGGAGTATGGATGGCAGCGACCCCTACGACGGTAGCTTGACAATTCTTACCCTGAAGGCGGGCAACAAGAGAAGCACTGTCATTTTCGGAGTCACGGGTTCGGGGGGCACAAGTGGCAATGGCACGGCCTTCGAGATGACCAAGGTGAAAACGGGATACACACTTAGGGTGCTACACAGTTTTTCGGGTTCAGGTGGCGATGGCAAATATCCATACGGCACCTTGACTTACGCAAAAGGCAAGTTAACTGGGACCACGTTTGAAGGTGGCAACGGGGGCTACGGGACGGTTTTTCAATTGGCCCCCAAGAAGAAAGCCTGGACGGAGACAGTTCTGTATAGCTTTACTGACGGAAGCGATGGCGGTTATCCGAGTAGCGGCGTGGCGACGGATTCAAGTGGCAGTTTTTATGGCGTTACACTCCAGGGCGGTAGCAGCGGCTTCGGCGTCGCGTACGCAGTGACACCGTAACCGAAATGGGCTATTAACTTCTGGCGTAACAGGTTTAAGCTCCACGCTTGTGCTTTCTGCGGGTTTTATTCGTAGCTATTATAATATCGCCATTTCACTCATTGGCCCACCCGAGGGGAGTTTGAGTGCTAACGCATTTTCGCCACTCAAGCCAGCAGTGGGCTTGAATGGCCCACCTTACTCGTTACTTTGGAGGCGGCGGAATCGTGATGTCCACGTTCGTGACTGGGCCCAGCGCAGAAAGCGGTTTGTCGAACTCCGAGGTGTTGCCTACCACCAGCACCGCAAGTTGATCCTTGTGCAGATATTTTTCCGCGGCGCGCTCCACGTCCGCCTTCTGGACCTTTTCGATTCCAGTTCGATAGCGTTCCAGGAAATCAGCGGGGTATCCATAGAATTCGTACGCCATGCGCTCGCGGAGGACTTTCTCCGGCGAATCGAAGTTGAAGACAAATGAATTCAGAATGGAATCTTTGGCGCGCTTGATTTCGTCATCGGAAATCGGATTGGTTTTCAGAGCGTCAATCTCGTCATAGATCGCCTGAATGGATTCCACGGTGCTGGCGCTCTTGGTACCCATCGAAAGCCTCACGATCCCGGGGTGATCGAAAGCAGTGCCAACGCCGCCGCCCACGTCGTAGGCCAAGCCCTTCGCGGTGCGGATGTTCTTAAACAAGCGCGACGAAAAGCCGCCACCGAACGCTTCGTTGAAGACCTGGGTGGCGAAGTAATCCGGATTATCGCGGCGTATGCCCAATTCCACCATGCGGATGTTGCTTTGATTTACGTCGGACTTGGCAATCAAGTAGTAGCCCGGCTTGGCGGGCTCGAATCGGATTTCGGGCGGCTTTACCGCCGGACCTTTGGGCCAGGAGCCGAAACGCTCCCGTAGCTTCGCTTCCATGGCGGCGGAATCAAAGTCACCCACCACTCCCAGGATGATGTTGTTGGGTTGCACATGCGCCTGGTGCCAAGCAATCAAATCCTGTCGGCTGACCGCGGCCACGGTGGCGTATTCCGACTGCCGGGTGTAGGGATTGTTCTTGCCGTAGGCCAGCTTCGCCGATTCGCGGCCGGCGATCTCGTGCACATCATCGTTGCGGCGGGAGATCGAGTCGAACATCTCCTTCTGCGCGAGGTCGATCTTGTCAGCGCGGAATTCAGGTTCGCGCAGCAGGTCGCCGAACACCTTGAACACATCGTTGAAGTCGGCCTTCAGACAAGACCACGAAATTGAAGTCGAATCCGCGCCGTTGCTGGTTTCAACCTTGGCGGCGCGAATTTCCAGATAGTCATCGAGTTGATCGCCGGTCTGGGACCTGGTGCCGCCAGTGCGCCAGACCTCGCCATAAATGTCGAGCATGCCGGTTTTGCTCGCCGGTTCTTCTCGCGAACCACCGCGAATGCGCGCTGTGCCGTCGATCAGCGGCAATTCGTGATCTTCCTGGAGGAAGATAATCATTCCATTAGGAAGCTCGATGCGCCTGGGTTCCTGCGGGTGAAAGGCAGGCAGCGGCGCAATTGGAATCTGTTGCCAATCTGTGGCCTGCGCAGCCGCGCGAGGGGCAGCAAACACGGCGATACTCACAAAGAGAACCACCAAACCAGTAAGTTGGCGTTTCATTGCGCGCCTCCGTGGTTCGCCTCGGCAGATGCAGGCGCTGCAGTTTCGATGATTCCCACGGTGCGATTCGTGGGAACGAAAGTCTGGTTAGCGACGCGGCGGATGTCTGCCTTGCTGACCTTATCGATTCGATCCACTTGCCGGAACAGTTCCCGCCAATCGCCGTAGCGCGCTTGGTTGATCCCCAGTTGAAATGCCAACCCTTCGTTGCTGCCCAGGCCGCGGATGAGGTTGGCCTTGGCCCGCGTCTTGATCATCTTCAGTTCCTCATCGCTGATGTCTTCTCTCTTGAGGCGCTCAATTTCGACATGAATGGCCTCCGCCATTTCTTCTGGCTTGTGACCGGGAAGAGGGAAGGCATAGAAGGCAAAAAGATGCGGATACTTGGTTCCCGGCAGACCGGTGAATCCGGCTGAATCCGCCGCGATCTTCTTGTCCCGCACCAGCGCGCGATACAAGCGCGAGGTTCGGCCGCTCGACATCAAGTCGGCGATCGCGTCATACACCGCATCGTCCGGACTGCGATAGTCAGGCCGGTGATATCCTTCGAGATAGAGCGGTTGAGACATCTCCTGCAGCACGACGCGGCGCTCAGAGTTCTGTGGCGGCTCGGCCGTAGTTCTCTCGTCTGGCTTTTCGTGCGAGGGGATGCGGCCAAAATATTTCTCGATAACCGGCATGGCGTCTGCCGCCTTCACGTCTCCCACTACCGTAACCACCATGTTCGAGGGAATGTAGTACTCATCGAAAAACTTCTGGGCGTCGGTGGCGGAGAACGAGTTCAGATCGGACATCCAGCCGATGGTCGGACGATGATATTCGTGGGCCTGGTAGGCAGCCGTGGTGAATTGCTCCAGCAATCGCCCGATGGGATTGCTGTCAGTGCGCATGCGGCGTTCCTCGATCACCACGTTGCGTTCTTTGTAAAACTCGCGCATCACCGGGTGCATGAACCGCTCCGATTCGAGATACGCCCATAACTCCAGGCGGTTCTCCGGCAGCGAGTAGAAATAGTTGGTTTCGTCCAGGTTGGTGGAGGCGTTAAGATCCTCGCCGCCATTGCGTTCGACGAGTTCGCCAAACTGGTTGGGGATCACATACTGGGTTGCATCTTTGATGGCGGCTTGCCAAGCCGTCTCCAGTTGCTTGAGTTTCTGTTCGTCGCGGCCGACGGGCTTGTCGCGCTCTTCGATGTAGGCGGCATAGTCTTTCTCGACTGTCTCCAGGGCGGCCTTTTCGGCGGGGTAATTCCTGGTGCCAATCTTGTCGGTGCCCTTGAAGGCCATGTGTTCGAACATGTGAGCCAGGCCGGTTTTGCCGAGGGGATCCTGGGCCGAGCCGGCGTCCACATGCGTGTAGAAGGAGAAGACGGGCGCTTCCGGACGCTCGCAGATCACGACGGTCAAGCCGTTGTCCAGTTTCTTTACGGTGATGCGCTTCTCGAACGAAGCAACATTCTGGGCGGCAGCCAGAGAGGTGAGTGCCAGAACTAAAACCAGATACTTGCGAGAGCGATATTTCATCGGACCTCCACAAGGTTGGACGTGAATGAAGGGCAGAAGTTTGAAGTTACGTGGCGGCAGGGGAAGTTGTCAAACTTGCGTTGGCGGAGGTCGGGACCAGCAACCTTTATAATCTAGCGTAATATGGCCGGCAAACCCTCTGTGGTGGACGTCCAGGGCAAACGCCTGTCCCTAACCAATCTAGACAAGGTTCTCTATCCCGCGGCCGGATTTACCAAGGGTCAAGTCATCGACTATTACGCGCGCGTTGGGCCGGTCCTGATTCCGCACCTTAAGGATCGGCCGCTGACCTTGAAGCGCTATCCCGAGGGTGTGGACAAGGAATATTTCTTTGAGAAAAACGCCACCAAACACCGGCCCGACTGGGTGAAGACAGCCCCGATTTGGAGCGAGGGCAACCAGCGCAACATCAACTACATTCTGTGCAATGACCTGCCGACTCTGGTCTGGATTGCTAATCTCGCCTCCATCGAACTGCACCCATCACTTTCAATGGCGAAAAAGATCATGTCGCCAACCATGATGGTGTTCGATCTCGATCCCGGCGCACCCGCAAACATCGTGCAATGCTGCCAGGTGGGAGTCTGGCTGCGCGAGATCTTCGAGCATTTCGGAATGCGGAGCTTTCCAAAAACCTCGGGTTCCAAGGGCCTGCAGATCTACGTCCCCCTGAACACGCCCACGAGCTACGAGATCACCAAGCCCTTCGCTCATGCGCTCGCACGATTGCTGGAGAACGACCACAGAGATCTCGTAGTCTCCGATATGAAAAAACAATTGCGCGTGGGCAAAGTGCTGGTGGACTGGAGCCAGAACGATGAGCACAAAACCACGGTCAGCGTGTATTCGCTGCGGGCGCGCGAGCACCCTACGGTATCCACGCCGGTGAAGTGGGGGGAAGTCGAGCAGGCGCTGAAGAAGAAAGACGCCAGCCTGCTGGTGTTTGAAGCGGGGCAAGTCCTCGAACGTGTGCAGAACATGGGCGACTTGTTCGAGCCGGTGCTCACCCTCAAGCAGAAGCTGCCAGAATTGCCGGGCATCGAAACGGAGCGACAGACGACGGAAGAGAGATTTCAATTGGCCGCCCAAGCGCAAGCCGCCGGAGCCGGGATGTTGAACAAAGGCGCCAAACGTGCCCGCAAGGCATCTGTGCCCAGGAGGCGAGCGCGGAAGGTATAATCCGGCAGATCTTCTGCACGAGACCAAGCAATGGCGCAACTTTATGCCGGAACATCCGGGTGGGCCTATCCGAGTTGGAAGCCCGACTTCTATCCCGCGAAGCTTCCGCAGGCAAAATTCCTGCAGTACTATGCCACGCAACTGAACGCGGTCGAGGTGAACTTCACCTTCCGCCAATTATTGAAAGAAACCACCGCCCAGAAGTGGATTACTGAAGTGCCCGCCGGATTCCGCCTCAGCGTCAAAGCGCACCAGGTCATCACTCATATCAAACGTTTGCAGAAGACCGAAGATTTTCTTCCACGCTTTCTGAGCACGGTCGAACCGTTGGCACGGGCGGAAAAGCTGGGGCCCTTGTTATTTCAATTGCCACCGAACCTGAAAGTGGATGCCACGCTGCTGGCGGGGTTTCTGACCAGCCTGCCGCGCTCCGTGCCGTCGGCATTTGAATTTCGGCATGCTTCGTGGTTCACCGACGAAATTTTTGATCTGCTGAAGGCGGGGAACCGCGCGCTTTGTGTGGCCGAGAGCGAAGAGCGCGTAACCCCTGATGTGGTAACAGCGGACTTTTGCTATTACCGCCACCGGAAGCCGTCCTATTCGCCTGAAGAACGCCGTGTGATGATCGGACGAATTCAGGAGCACCTCAGCGCGGACAGAAATGTCTTCGCCTACTTCAAGCACGAAGAAACGCCGGAAGGGGCGAAATACGCCGTCGAGTTACTGAAAGAAATTCAATAACCACAGAGGCACAGAGAACGCACCAGAGGTTTGTCTTCTCTTAACTCTGTGTCTGTGACTCTGTGGTGAAAGGGGTGCATCCGGCTGATCACTTTTCTGCGTGTCCGATAACGCGCATACTCCAGCAGTGCCTTCAGAAGTCAATTCACGCGTAGTCTCCGGCTTTCTTGATTACTTGAAGATTGAAAAGGGGCTGGCGCCACTCACGGTTGCGGCCTACGCCACCGATATCGGCCAGTTCTCCGGATTCCTGGAAAACAGTAAGCGTACGCTGCTGAAGGCGCGCCGCGGCGACGTTCGTGACTTCATCCAGCAACTGTTCGCGAACTCGGTGGACGGGCGATCGGTAGGCCGCAAGCTTTCGGCGCTGCGCCATTTGTATCGTTATCTGTTGCTCGACAAGCTGATCGAACACGATCCCACGCTGAACATCGACTCACCGAAGCAGTGGAAGGTATTGCCCAAAGCGCTGGCGCTCGACGAAATAGAGGCCATGCTGCGTCCAGGCGAGGTCTCCACTCACAAGCAACGCGAAGCCCTCGCCGCGCGCGACCATGCGATGCTGGAGGTTTTCTATGCCGGGGCGCTCCGCGTTTCGGAGATTATCGGAGTGAAGCTCGAAGACTTGAAGCTCGATCTCGGATATGTGTTGGTGCGCGGCAAAGGCGGCAAAGAACGGATCGTGCCACTGGGAAGGTCGGCGCAGGATGCGCTGCGCGGGTACATGAAGCATTCGCGGCCACTGCTGGAGGCAGGAAGAAATTCGCCGCTTCTTTTTCTCGGACGCGGAGCCCGCAAGTTGACCCGCCAGCGAGTCTGGCAGATGGTTCGCGCCGCGTCAGCAAGCATGGGACGCAAGGCCAGCCCACACATGCTGCGCCATAGTTGTGCCACGCACATGGTGGAAAACGGGGCAGACTTGCGCACGGTGCAGACCATCCTGGGCCACGCGGATATTTCAACAACGCAGGTGTACACGCACCTGGCGCTGGACCGGCTGAAGACTGTTTATCAGAAGCATCACCCGAGGGCGAAGGCGAGATGAGAAAATCATTCACCACCCTTCGGCTGCGCTCAGGGCAGGCTCCGTCACAGAGACAAGAGAAAAAGAAAAAGAAACAAAAAGGGTGGTTTAGGTTCTTCTTTGTGACTCTGTGGTGATAAAAAAAGATGAAATCACGGACTAGTCCGAAGACAACGACGGTCAAGAAAGCCATTGATCAGTTTTTGCGTTCGTTGCGCGAACGCAACGCTTCGATGCATACCATCAAGGCTTATACGGGCGATCTGCGGAATTTTGCTGCCTATGCCGGCTTGCGCAGTTGGCGCAGCATTGACCACGTAACCATCCGCGGATTCCTCTCCCATCTTTACGAGAAAGGACTGGGCAAGACCTCAGTTGCGCGTTCGCTGGCTGCGGTGCGTTCGCTCTACCGCTGGCTGGCGCAGGAGGGAGTGGTGGAACAGAATCCCGCTGCTCTGGTTTCGACTCCGAAGCTGCCTAAGAAGCTGCCTCGCGTTCCCACGATTGAAGAGATGAATACGCTCCTCGATGGACAAATGCCCGAGGTAGCGTCGTTTCCTGAGCGCGACCAGTTCATGTTCGAATTACTCTACGGCTGCGGCATCCGCAATTCCGAGCTGATTGGCATCAGTCTCGATGATATCCGCCTGAGCGCGGAAGCCATTCTCATTCGCGGCAAAGGGAAGAAAGAACGCTATGTTCCTTTTGGCGATTCGGTCAGGGCTGGGCTTGCCGCGTACTTGCCGGCCCGCCAGCGCACGCTGGCCGAACGCAACAAGAACACCACCGCATTGCTGATTAATCAGCGCGGTGGAAGGCTCACGACCCGTAGCGTGGGACGAATCATTAAAAAGATCGCCGTCGCCAAGGGCCTCTCGCCGGACGTGCACCCACACACTTTGCGCCACGCTTTTGGCACGCACATGCTGGAAGAAGGCGCCGACTTGCGCGCCATTCAGGAGATGCTCGGCCACGAGCGATTATCCACCACCCAGCGCTACACCCAGCTCTCCATGAAGCACGTGCTCGAGGTGTACGATCAGACGCATCCGCGGGCCAAGTGACAAACCGGAGGACCCACCTAGAGACATCGCTAGGTACATTCTACCGGGCACGCGCCCGCAGCTCTTCCCACATTTCAACGACGCGCGCCCTCAAATCCGCAGTGAGTTTTTCGTACGCCGCTTCCGAGGCTTCCAACTCCGGCGGTGGAACAATCGGGTCGCCGAATTGAATCTGTAATCGCGCGAACTTCTGGAACGGCATTCCACGCGGCCAGGCTTCATGAAAGCCGTCAATCGCCACCGGAACTATCGGCGCCTGGGTGTGAATCGAAAGGATCGCGGCGCCTTTCTTGAACGTTTTTGGCAGGCCATCGATCGAGCGTTCACCTTCGGGATAAAGCATGAGCACTCGTCCATGCCGCAGGCCGAGGGCCCCCGCCCGCATGGCGGGAATCAGATTTGCATCTGGATTTACCACCACCACCCGCAGCCACCGCGCCAGTGTGCGCATGAAACCCGCACCAAAAATGTCGCTGGTACCCACCGAGAAAGTGTCGCGAAACACCGGCCAGGGCAAAAGGCTTCCCAGAATCACCGGGTCGAGAAAACTCTGGTGATTGGAAGAAATGATGAATGGACCGTGCGAGGGAAGGCGTTCCAATCCCCGCACCCGCAATTGGAAGCGATCCAGTCCGACAATCTGGATCAGTCGGCTCAGCCCGTACCAAAATGCTTCCGCGATAGGCCTCGGTCGGATTACCTCCAGAAGTTCTGGGTCGCTGGCCTCCGCTTGCAGCAAGGCTCTCCAGCCGCCGAACTGCGGGTGCGAAGCCTCGGTGTTCCCAACCGCGGCGCTCTCCCGCACCGCATCCAATAGTTCTCGCACGGTGTAGATTTCGGCCAGGCGTGATTCCTCCACATCCCCGCCAAGTTCTTCCTCAAGCGCGGTCAGCAGTTCGACCCGCTGCATCGAATCCAGCCCAAGGTCCAGTTCGAGGTTGTTCGCGGGGCGGATCGACTGAGGTCTCGTGCTGGCCTTCTCACGAATGATCTTCAGCCCGCGCTGTATATCCGGAAGCTCCAGCCATGCCGCATCTTCCGCAGTGAGCGGTGGTTCCACAGCAAGTTCTGCGCTTGCGGAAGCTTTCGCCCGGTTCGCCCGCACCCGCTTCTCGATCTCGAAGCGCTTCAGTTTTCGCGTCGTGGTGCGCGGCAAGTCTTCCTGCCAGATTTCGTAACTGCCAACGCGTTTGGTGGAAGGCAATTGCACCGAGAGACTCTCAACGTCGTAGCGGAGTACCTCTTTGGCGTTGACGATTTTCCGCTGTTTGAGTATCTCGAAATTCGGAACGATCACTGCGTGTAGCCGGTCCGATGCGGGGTCGCCCGCCCGCCCCTCAATGCCGAGGACGGCAATTTCCTTGATGTGGGCGGACTTCAAGTAGTGGTCCTCTATTTCCTCCGGGTAAATATTCTTCCCGTTGCTGAGAACGATGATTTCTTTCTTGCGTCCAGTAATAAAGAGATTTCCACGGGAGTCGAAATAGCCAAGGTCCCCGGTGTAGAGCCAGCCGTCTCTCATCACCGCAGCGGTGGCGTCCGACCGGTTCCAGTAACCCTTCATTACAATGGCTCCACGAACAGCGATTTCACCGACCATGCAGCCGCCATCTTCTTGCGGTTGCGGATCAACAATTCTTCCCTCCACGCCCTTGAGCGGCTTGCCCACAGAACCAATGACATTGTCATCCGGGGAGGTGGCAAAAGCGGCGGCGCTGGTTTCGGTGAGGCCGTAGGCTTGCAGCACATCAATTCCCAGTGCGTAAAAATCGCGTCCAACCTGGGGATCGAAACGTGACCCGCCAGTCACCAGGTAGCGCATGCTCTCGCCGAAAATCTGGTGAATCCGCGGAAAGAAAATTCTGCCGGGATTCCAACCAAACCGCCGGCTGAAGCGCGTAATTGCCATCATCGTGCGAAAGGCCAAGATTGGCGGCTTCCCGCGCTGCTCCACCTCTTTGAAGATGCGTTCATGGATCAAATAAAAGAACTGCGGCACGACCGCGAAGGCAGTGACCTTCCTCTCCTCCAGCGCCCGAAGCAAATCGGCGGTGTTCAAAGTCTCGAGATAAACCACGCGTGAGCCCTTCACCAGAGGCAGCAGGAGGTTGGCCATCTGCGACAGCACGTGGAAAAGCGGCAGCACGCCCAGCAGCGCGTCTTCGGGGCCGATGTGCGCCCATCCAAACACGGCCTCGACCTCACCCATCAGGTTGGAATGGCTGAGCATCACGCCCTTGGGATCAGCAGTTGTGCCAGAAGTGTAGAGAAGGGAAGCGAGGCTATCGGAAGAAACGGGCACGGCCGAGAAACTGCCGGGCCTGGTCGCAAAGATGGTATCGAGATCCGAAACTGTGGAGGCCGCTACCCCGGGCTGTCTAGCCGAGCGAGGCCCGCCAGCTTGTCCCCGCTCCGCGTCCGGCGCATCGAGCAAAACAACTCCGATTGCTGACTCCCCGATCGCTTCCGAAGCAATCACCAGATGTTTCCTGTCACAGAACAGCAGGGAACTGCCACTGTCCTTCAGCAGCTTTGCCACTTGATCCGCATGGAAGGCGGTATCAAGAGGAACTGCGGCGCAGCCAGCAGCAATGATGCCGAGGTAAGCGGCCACCCAGCGCGGATGATTGTCCGCCAGAATCGCTATTCGCGCACCCGGCTGGAACCGGTTGTCGGTAAGCCAGCGGCCGATCGACTCCGCCATGCGCCGCAGTTCTGCGTAGGTGTAGCTTTCAATCCGGTCACGCCGCAGAATCTCCAGTGCGACGTTATTCGGCCAGCGGTCGGCGCACTCGCGGAAACGGTCGTAGAAAGTGGACATGGGTCGGAACGGGAAAATATACCTGAAAACAGCAGTGAGCACTTGGCAGTCAGCATTTGGCTGGAGGATTGAGCTCGCAGCATCAGGAGGAAATGAGCAGCCAGAAGGACTTTTGATTAGATCCAATCTTAGACCCTGCACGGTGAGGACGCCCGCGCCCATCGAAGACGTGATCAGAACCTTCCTAGCTGCCAAACGCTGACTGCTGAGCGTTCACCGCCGCGCGACCTACCTGCCGCGCGCGCATCTAATGTGCTAGGCTTCTAGTACGATATTAGGGGCGGTACCTCGCCGTTTCCCGCCAAGGAATCTCGATTTGATTAATGCTTTGGTAGCCAAGGTCTTCGGGACCAAAAACGAACGCGAACTCAAGCGTTTGAGGCCTCAGGTTGAGGCCATCAATGCGCTTGAGCCCGCCATGCAGAAGCTCAGCGATGAGGAGTTACGGGCCAAAACGGAGGAGTTCCGCCAGCGCATACGGGAACGCCTGAGCCGCATTCCCGACGAACCGGATGCCGATCGTGAGCGACTGAAAGAGATCGACGAGGAGCGCAGGAAACTCACCAACGAGGCCCTCGACGGAATTCTGGTCGAAGCCTTCGCTGTTGTTCGGGAAGCCGGACGCCGCGTGCTCAACATGCGGCATTTTGATGTGCAACTGATCGGCGGCATGGTTCTGCACCAGGGCAAGATCGCCGAAATGAAGACCGGCGAAGGCAAGACCCTGGTAGCAACTTTGCCCGTTTATCTCAACGCGCTCAGTGGACGCGGTGTGCACGTGGTCACGGTCAATGATTACCTGGCCAAGCGCGACTCGGAGTGGATGGGCAAACTATATCGGTTCCTTGGCCTGACCGTTGGCGTTATCGTCCACGATCTAGACGACCAGCAGCGCCGCGAGGCCTACGCCTCTGACGTTACTTACGGCACGAACAACGAGTTTGGTTTCGACTATCTCCGCGACAATATGAAGTTCGACCTGCGCGACTGCGTGCAGCGCGGGCATAACTTCGCCATCGTGGACGAAGTCGATTCGATTCTGATCGACGAAGCCCGTACTCCGCTCATCATTTCCGGGGCCAGCGAAGAATCCACCGACAAGTACGCCCGGGTCAATCGCATTATTCCCAAGCTGGAGAAAGGCGAGGAGATTGACACCGCTCCCGGCGAACCCAAAGAGCTTACCGGCGATTACGTGGTAGACGAGAAGCACAGGAGCATCACGGTCACGGATGAAGGCTGGGAAAAAGTTGAGCAACTCCTGGGGATTGGCAACATCGCTGATCCCGAGAACTGGGACCTCAAGCATCACGTGGAGACTGCGGTTAAGGCGCATGCGCTTTATCACCGCGACGTGGAATACGTGGTGAAAGACGGCGAAGTCATCATCGTAGATGAGTTCACCGGCCGCCTGATGCCGGGACGCCGCTGGTCCGACGGATTGCATCAGTCGGTCGAAGCCAAGGAAAACGTCAAGATCGAGCGTGAGAACCAGACCCTGGCCACCATCACCTTCCAGAATTATTTCCGCATGCATAAGAAGCTGGCCGGCATGACTGGCACGGCGGAGACGGAGGCGCCCGAGTTCGAGAAGATTTACAAACTGGAAGTGATGGTGATTCCGACCAACAAGCCGTTGCTTCGTAAAGAAAACCCTGACGTCGTTTACCGGACCGAGAAAGAAAAATACTTTGCCGCCGCCGATGAGATTCAGAGGCTGAATGCCTCGGGCCAGCCGGTGCTGGTGGGCACGGTCTCGATTGAGAAATCAGAACATCTTGCTGAGCTACTGAAGAAGAAAGGCATCAAGCGCGAGGTCTTGAATGCCAAACAGCACGAGCGCGAAGCGGAAATCGTCGCCCAGGCCGGGCGCAAAAGTATGGTCACGATCGCCACCAACATGGCCGGACGCGGAACCGATATTTTGCTGGGCGGCAATCCCGAGTTCATGGCCAAGCAGGAATGCGTGAAGAAAGGATTTGCGCAACCACTGCGCGCCGCACAAGGCAAGATTCTGGTGGACGTTGACCAGGCCAAGAGCACAGTCTGGTATTACGCCGGCAATGAATACGTGGTGCCCACCGATCAGTGGACCGAAATCCTGGACCGCTACAAACAGCAAACCGATAAAGAACATGACGAGGTAGTCGCCGTTGGCGGGCTACATATTTTCGGCACCGAGCGTCACGAATCGCGGCGTATTGATAACCAGCTTCGCGGCCGCGCGGGCCGTCAAGGCGATCCCGGTTCTTCCCGCTTTTACCTCTCGCTCGAAGATGACCTCATGCGCATCTTCGCCAAGGAATGGGTCTCCACCCTTCTCCAGCGATTGGGCATGGAAGAAGGAGTTCCGATTGAATCACGGCTGATTTCGCGCCGCATCGAAAAGGCGCAAGAAGCCGTCGAAGCGCAAAACTTCGAAGCCCGCAAACACCTGCTCGAATACGACGACGTAATGAACAAGCAACGCGAGGCGGTTTACGGCCTGCGTCACCAACTGCTGGAAGGCGTGGACCAGAAGGAACTGATCCTGGAAGATTACGTTGCCGGAATTCTCAGCGATTTGATGGACCAGTTCTGCGCCGTCAAAGTTCACGCCGCCGATTGGGATCTCAAGGGTCTGAAGGATGCGGTCTTTACTCGCTTCGGCGTGGACATTCTGGCGGAAGGCATTAAGCCTGAGATTTTGAACCGCCAGGAGCTGGGCGACGCAATCTTTGACAAGCTCAAGGCTCGTTACGATGCCAAGGAAAAACTCATCGGGCCCGATGCCATGCGCTATCACGAGCGCATGATCATGCTAAGCGTGCTCGATGCGCAATGGAAGGACCACCTGCGCGACATGGATCATCTGAAGGAGGGCATCGGCCTGCGCGGCTACGGCCAGCACGATCCCCTGGTCGAATACAAGCGCGAGTCCTTCGACATGTTCGAGGCCATGATGCAACGATCGCAGGAAGAGACGGTCCGCTATCTCTACCTGATGCAGGTTTTGGAACGGCCAGCAGAAGTGAGTGTTGGGCGTTCTGCCGAATCGCCTGAGGCTGGCGTGCCTGTGTTGAGAACAGGCGGCGACGGAGATGGCCGTCGGCCTCGTCCTGTGGCCACCTCGGTAGACGAAATCGAGGAAGCTTTCCAGCGCAGGAAGCGCCGGGAACTGGAACAGGCCCGTATGGCCGGATCGGGGGACCTGCAGCCGGTGCAGCAAGTAGTACGCGGCGCTGCAAAAATCGGCCGCAATGATCCTTGTCCGTGTGGTTCGGGGAAAAAGTATAAGAAGTGTTGCGGTGCGGGGGCGTAGCGAGCAAGTCCCTAGCCGCTGTCATCCTGAGCGAAGTTATCGTTCGCGAAGCGAACGATAACGCAGTCGAAGGACCCCTCCAAAAACTGTCATCCTGAGCGAAGCGTCTGGTTCGCGAAGCGAAGCAGATGTGGAGTCGAAGGATCCCTGTGCCATAAATCTCGGCATGATGCAGCGGGGCATTCTCCCCGGACACCATCTTTCCAGTTGGCAGGAGCGCATCGCGAGAATGCCTGATGCGCAACTGCTCTAGTTGAGGAATAGGGATCCAAGCTTCCTCGGCTTCGCTCGGGATTTCGGCAGCGGGCTCAGACGCCGGCTGAATGCCTCAGCTTCGACTTCGCGTGAACTTCACTCGCGAAAGCTCGTGCTCACGATGACAACTTACCGGGACGGCGGCTTAACCAGCACGAACGATTTCACCACGATATTGTTGGGCTGGACTCCCACCGGAATCATGGTCAGCAGGGAATACTCGCCGGGCTCAAACTTCTTTTTCGGGATGCGCTTCTGAATGACCGTCACATCCCCCGACCCCGAATTCAGCACCAGCAAATAGTTCTGGCTCTGCGAAAGCGCCAGCCCGTCGGGATGGCTCCCCACCGGCAAAGTAGCGATCATCTTTCCTATGTCAATGTCGTAGACCGCGACAGTATTTGATCCGAAATTGCTCACGTACAAACGCGAATTGTCCGCTGTCACCAGTCCACGAGCCGGATGCGTCCCGATGAGATAGCTGCCGCCTACCTCATTAGTGGTGGTCTCGATGATCGAAATGTTATCCGAATCGAAATTGCTCACCATGAGTTCGCCACCGTCCGGCTTCAACGCCAGGTGGACTGGGGTTTTGCCGACGTCAAGCAAAGCCAGAAGCTTGTCGGTCTTCAGGTCAATAGAAGCCACCTGCGCTGATCCGGTGCAGGCGATGAACGCTTTGCTGTTGTCGGGAAGAATCGCGATGTCTTCCGGCTGCGGGCATGCAGGAATGGTGCTGCGCACTTTAAGCTGCGCCGCATCGATCAGCGAAACCGTATTGTCCCCGCGATTGCTGACGACAACGGTCATTCCATCAGGCGAGACTCGAGCCAGTCCCGGCGAACCTCCCACGCGGATGTTGCCCAGGACGGTCCGCTCCTCGAGATCAATGACCGAAACATTCGCCGAGCCTGAGTTGGCGACGTAGCCGCGCTTGCCGTCAGCGGAAACATCGATGAAGTATGGCTTGCCGTGAACGCCGACGGTCGCGACAACAGCATTCCGCTCGGCATCAATCACGCTTATGTTGTTCGATCCCGTGTTGACGACGTAGATTTCATTCTTTTTGCTGTTGGCCGCGATGCCGGTGGGCTCGCTGCCGACCGAGATGTTTCGCACGACCGTGAAGCCCTTCACCGGGTCGGCTGTGAGGTTGATTACGCTGACCGTATTGCTCTTGCCATTGGTAACGTAGGCAAACTCGCGGTATAGAGGAAGGTAAGTGGTGATCTCCCGCCCGTGGAAGTACCACCAGCCTACGCCGCCGAGAATCGGCAGCACAACAATGATGAGTAGGAGCTTTCTCAAGAGCTTACGCCCTGTTCGACCAAGATAGTAATCGCTAGCTCGCCGATCATTCTAGATTGAACGTGACCTTGACATTGAGGGGCACCTCGATAGCCTTGCCATCTCGAGTTGGGGGCTCGAACTTCCAGGTTTCGATTGTCTTGCGGGCTGCGCGATCGAGATCGTGATTGAGGCCCTCAAGCACTCTCACGTGATGGGCCTTACCTTTTTTCGTCACCACTAGGGAAAGCAATACGACCCCGTGCTGTGCAGATGGATCTACTCGTGGAGCAAAAGATGGTAGTGGGGTGTACAGCCCGCGCGGGGATGCTCCTCCTAGGGAGACGATATCCGTGGTCACAAGAGGTCGCAGCGGTGGTCCATTTATCGTCAGGGTCGGCGAGCGACCGGATTCTTCCGTAGGAACTGCACTGTTGGCCATCGCCGCTGGACTTGGTGAAAGGTTGGTGGTCGATGAGGACCGTTTGCGGAAAGTGGAAGAACTTGGATTGTAGTAAAACTGAAATCTAACTTTGACCGACTCCTTCGATTCCACCGGCAGGGGCGGAAAGGGCGACGACAAAGCAATTGCCTGCAAAGCCGCGTCATCCAGTTGCGAATCTCCAGAAGCAGCGCTGATTCTAACCTCATCAAGCTTCCCCTCTTTTAGGATCGCGAACTCGATTATGACGCATCCTTTCTTCATCAGTGGCTCGCGGGCCTCGTCGGGAATCCTGGAGTACCAATGCCGTTTGATCGCAGGCAAAACGCCTTTGAGGTATGGGCCGAAGTCTACGCCGTGGGGATCGCTCGCTAGTTCGAGCGGGGTTGGCGGCGGAAGAGAATCGGGATCGCAACGAGTCGGCGTGGGTTGTAACGAAGCGCTGCCTCGTGCTTGGAGCAGCGAGGAGCACAGGAGCAACGCGATCGCAGATTGCAGAGCCCACTTCATGCCAGGTACTCGCTTTGTCCAAGGCTGCGTGCGGAAGTATCTACCGAGGCGTCGCAACCACTGGCGATTGCCCAACCCCCGCCACCGTCCTTCCCACCACCGCCGCGATCTGCCGCACTTGGGCCATCAGTTCGTCGAACTGATCGGGATAGAGCGACTGCATGCCGTCGGACAGTGCCTTGTCCGGATCGTGGTGCACTTCGACAATCAATCCATCCGCGCCGACGGCCACCGCCGCCCGCGAAAGCGGCGTGACTTTATTGCGCTTGCCGGTCCCGTGGCTGGGATCAACAATGATGGGCAGATGGCTGAGCCGCTGCACGGCAGGAATGATGCTCAGATCCAGCGTGTTGCGGGTATGGTCGGCAAAAGTGCGTACACCCCGTTCGCAGAGGATCACGTTGTAGTTGCCTTCGCTCATCACGTACTCAGCCGCCATTAGTAGCTCTTCCAGCGTTGCCGACATGCCGCGCTTGAGCAGAACTGGCTTCTTCGCGCGCCCGGCGCGTTTCAGCAGCGAAAAGTTCTGCATGTTGCGGGCGCCGATCTGAATCACATCGGCATACTCTTCCACCAGCTCCAGCGATTCGTTGTCGATGGCCTCGGTCACAATCCTCATTCCCGTTTGTTCGCGAACCTCAGCCATGATGCGCAGCCCGTCCTCTTCCAGGCCCTGGAACGAATACGGAGAAGTGCGCGGCTTGTAGGCTCCGCCGCGAAAAAACTGTGCGCCGGCACGCGAGACGCGCTCAGCCGCGGCAAATGCTTGCTCGCGGCTCTCGATGGCGCAAGGCCCGGCAATGATGGCCAGCCCCGGCCCGCCGAACGTGGCGTCGGTCCCGGCAAAACGGATCACAGTGTTGTCTTCCTTGAAGTCGCGGCTGACCAGCTTGTAAGGTTTGGTGACGCGGATGACTTCCTGCACGCCCGACATTTCTTCCAGCGTGCCAGGTTCTACCTCACCCTTGTTTCCCGTGATGCCGATGGCCGTACGTTCCGCGCCGGGAATGGAATGAGCGCGATAGCCGAGCGCCTCGATTTTCTGGCAGACGGCACGCACCTGCTCTTCCGTGGCGTGCGCCTGCATGACGACTAACATGAGCCTTACCTCAAGAGATGCAGTTTATCGTTGAAGACGGCTGCACCGCAAACAAACCGCGCAAAGATGATCTTTGCCCGCCCGGCCCAAGTCTGTTATGTTAAACATGTTTAACACTATGCTCGGTATCCGCTTGGAACCCGAACTGGAAGAAAAGCTGGAGTCGCTTGCCAAAGAGACGGGCCGCAGCAAGAGCTACTACGCCCGCGAGGCCATCCGGCAATATCTGGAAGACCGTGAGGACTACCTGAAGGGCATCGCCGCGCTAGAGAGGCGCGAACCCACGATCACGCTTGACGAGCTGGAGCGGCGGCTTGGCCTGGACGATTGAGATCACCCGCAGCGCCGAAAAACAAATCACAAAACTCCACCGTCAGGGCCAACGGTTAATCCTCCGCTTTCTGCGTCAACGTCTCACTCCGGCCGATAACCCACGCCAGTGGGGCAAACCGCTGCAAGGAGAAAAACGAGGCCTGTGGCGTTACCGCGACGGCGACTACCGCCTGATCTGCGACATCCAGAACGAAAAGATCACGGTATTAGTGCTGCAGGTCGGCCACCGCGAGGATGTGTATCGCTGATAGTCGGTCAGGTCGCATCCGGAGCGAGGGCATCTGTGCCACCTTCTCCGCATTCTCGTTGTAAAATCAAGGTTTATCCGCACGATTCTCGGCCCTTATGCCGCAGGAACAAAACACAACGGTCACCGGCGACAATCACGCCCACCAGCAGGCTGACGACCGCTACGATGCCCAGCGCATCGAAAGCAATTGGTCTAAGCGCTGGCAGCAGGATGCGTCCCTTTACGCTGCCGAGCGCAACTCGACCAAGCCGAAGTACTACGTGCTGGAGATGCTGCCCTATCCCTCGGGCGCGCTGCACATGGGACACGTGCGTAACTACGCGATCGGAGACGCCCTGGCCCGCTACATGTGGATGAACGGCTACAACGTGCTGCATCCCATGGGCTGGGATTCCTTCGGCTTCCCGCGGAAAACGCCGCCATCCAGAACAACACGCCGCCGCGCGAGTGGACCCTGCACAACATTGCCAACATGAAGGCGCAGATGAAGCGGCTGGGCTTCGCCTACGATTGGTCGCGCGAAGTCACCACCTGCTTGCCCGAGTACTACCGATGGAATCAGTGGTTCTTCCTCAAGCTCTACGAGAGTGGCTTGGCATATCGCAAGAAGAGCAAAGTCAACTGGTGCCCGAAGTGCGCCACCGTGCTGGCCAATGAGCAAGTAGTCGACGGATGCTGCTGGCGGCACGAAGATACGCTCGTCGAGCAGCGTGAACTCGAGCAGTGGTTCCTGCGCATCACTAAGTATGCCGAGGAACTGCTGCGTGACCTGGACAAGCTCGACGGCTGGCCGGAGAAAGTCCGCACCATGCAGCGCAACTGGATCGGCCGCAGCGAAGGCGCCCTGGTCGATTTCAGGCTCTTCTGGAGCGACGGATGTCGCGAACTCCACGATCACGGTCTTCACCACCCGGGTAGACACCATCTACGGCGCAACTTCGGTACAGCTTGCGCCGGAGCATCCGCTGGTGGCGAGCTTGACCGCCAATAACCCGGAACTGCGGGGCCAAGTTGACCAGCTGATCGCCGAGCAGCGCAAAGCAAAGGAAATCGGCGATATCGGCACGATCGAGAAACATGGCGTCAACACCGGCCGCTTCGCGATCAATCCTTACAACGGCGAAAAGGTTCCTATCTGGGTGGCGAACTACATCCTGTATGGACTACGGCACCGGCGCCATCATGAGCGTGCCTGCGCACGACGAACGTGACTACGAATTCGCGCAGGAAGTACGGGTTGCAGATTCGTCTGGTGATTGTTCCTCGGGGCAGCGATCGAGGGCCGTCGCCGAGCCACCGCTTCCGTTCACTACATTGCAGGGGAAGTTGGTGAACTCCGGGCCTTTCAGCGGCCTGGGCTGCGAAGAGGCCATCAGGAAGATGGCCGCGCACGCCGAGAAAAAAGGTTTCGGCAAGGCCACGGTCACCTATCGCCTCAAGGATTGGGGCATCTCACGCCAGCGCTACTGGGGCACGCCAATCCCTATGCTTTATTGCGAGAAAGATGGCATCGTCCCCGTGCCGGAAAAAGATTTGCCGATTATTTTGCCGGACAATGTGGACATTACTTTGACCGGTGGCTCTCCGCTGGGTCGCGTGCCGGAGTTCGTCAATGCCACGTGCCCGAAGTGCGGCGGCCCTGCCCGCCGCGAGACCGACACGATGGACACTTTTGTGGATTCGTCCTGGTATTTCTACCGCTACACCGATGCGCGTAACGATCAGGCTCCCTTCGACAGCGAGAAGGCCGGCTACTGGTTCGGCGAGCGCGGCATCGATCAGTACATCGGCGGCGTCGAGCACGCCATTCTGCACCTGATCTATTCGCGCTTCTGGACCAAGTTCATGCGCGACATGGGACTGGTCAACAATGACGAACCCGCGGAGCGTTTGTTCACCCAGGGCATGGTCATTAAGGACGGCGCGAAAATGTCGAAGAGCCTGGGCAATGTAGTTTCGCCCGACGAGATGGTGGCCCGTTATGGCGCCGATGCTACGCGGCTATACAGCCTGTTTGCCGCGCCTCCCGACCGCGATCTCGACTGGCAGGACACAGGGATCGAGGGCATTCAGCGATTCCTTGGCGCGGGTCTACCGCTTCGTGCTGCATAACGCGCATGCCGCGTGATCCGCAATGGCGCGACTCCCGTGCCGGCGAACTTGCGCCGAACTCGCGGTGTCCAGCGCAAATTGCACCAGACCATCAAGCGCATGAGCGATGACTTTCAGGGACGCTGGCACTTCAACACCTGCGTCGCCGCCATCATGGAGTTGGTGAATGCCTGCATGGTCGGTTTCCTAGGAAGTCCTCCGAGTAAAAACCCTGTGCCGGTGGGAGCCCGTGCCCGGGTATGAAGTTCCCGCGAGTTGCTCGCCGAGGCCCAGCGCGACCTCGTGCTTCTGTTCGCGCCCTTCGCGCCCTATCTCGCTCATGAACTCTGGGAAATGTTGGGCGAGAATGGGGAAATTTGCTGAGAGAGCCATGGCCCAAGTACGATCCCAGTTCTGGCTAAGGAAGAAGAAATCGAGATTCCGGTGCAGATCAATGGCAAGTTGCGTGCCCTCGTGGTTGTGCCGGCAGTGCTTCAGAAGAACTAATCTGCGACGCGCACTCGCAGACGAGAAGATCAGAGCGGGTGTCGCCGGAAAGCAGATCGTCAAACAATTGTGGTGCCGGGAAAACTGGTCAACATCGTCGTGCGATAGAAGTTGTCTTGCCGAGTATTGTCGTCCTGAGCGAAGTGGTCGTGCGCGAAGCGCACGACCACACAGTCGAAGGATCTCCGGACTCTCAACCCTGCGAATGTTGCATCAGGCAATGCTCACCGCGCACCTAGACGAAGATGCCTTGCAGCCCACGAAACGAACTCCGCGTTGCAGGCATTCCTCGACTTTTGGGATGTTCGCTATCGCGAACGCCACACTCCCTCAGAATGACAACGATTAAGTTAAGGTATTCTAACGACGAATGACGCCGCGTTCTCCAACTCTGGAAGGCTTCCGCACGGTTCTTCGCCGGCCCTCTTGGCTTGGCGGAAATCGCCTGGCGGTGGAGTTTCGGAGCCGCCACCGCGCTGCTGCTGGCGTTTTGTTGCTTCGAATACCTGGACACGCTGCCTGTCTCTCGGGGTGATTTAGCGCTACTGGGGATGAGGCATCCTCTTTTGGCTTCTCAGGCGATGGCGCACATTTTCCGGGGCAGCGCGTTTCGTCTGGTAGAGGCTATTTCGGTACTTGCGATGGCCTTGGCGGCAGCTTGGATTGCTATCGCTTCATTGGCGCGAGCCACAACGCTTAAAGCTCTCGTCGCGTACTTCCGCGAGGACGATGCGTCTCTGCTCGTCCACCCTGGTCAATTCAGGCTGGTTCCGCTCTTTGGGTTGAATTTTTTTCGAGTGGGAACGACGTTTGCCGCGGCCATCGGTTGCCTCGGCGCGTTTCTTCTCGGCGGAGCCGCGACATCCGCCAGCGATCCTGCGCCCGGCAGCGCTGTGCTAATCATCTTGACTCTTGGCATGCTCGTGGGGCTGGCGTGGTCTGTAGTGAGCTGGTTTCTTTCGCTGGCGGCGATATTTGTAGTGGCGGACGGCCAAGACACGTTCGCCGCGATTGCCGCGGCTGCCAATCTGTGTCAGACGCGCGCGGGATCGATGTTCGCCATTGGGACCTGGTTTGGCCTGGCCCACGTCGCCGCGTTCGTATTCGCCACCTCAATCGTCGCCTTTCCGTTGGGCTTTGCCGGAGTGCTCCCCGTTGGCATGGTGCTGGGCGGCGTGCTGCTGGTGACGCTTCTCTATTTTGCTGTGGTGGACTTCTTGCACATGGGGCGGCTGGCGGCGTATGTGGCGATTCTGGAATTGCCGGAGGCCACGGTCGTAGCACCCAGCCCGCCGGCGCTTCTCCCGATCTCTGGCGCTATCGATCGGACAGAACTGATTCTGAGCGACGTTCCGCTCGCGCACCTGGCACCTGACTCCTGACTACTTGAGTCCTGCGCCTCTTTACACTTCTCCCGCGATTTGAGACACTCGTCCGTGGAAACCCAATCCATCGTCGTCCTCGACTTTGGGGCGCAATATTCCCAGCTCATTGCGCGCCGCATCCGCGAACAGAATGTTTTCTCGGTGGTGCTTCCCTGTACTGCCAGTCTCGACGAAATCCGCAGCTATGCGCCGGTCGGGATCATTCTGTCCGGGGGCCCGTGCTCCGTCTATGATCGCGACGCGCCCTTCGCCGACCCGCGAGTGTTCACCCTGGGCTTGCCCGTGCTCGGCATCTGTTACGGCCTGCAGTTAATGGTGCACGCGCTCGGCGGCAGAGTGCGCGCCGCCGACAAGCGCGAGTACGGCCATGCTCCAGTCGAAATTAAGGAAGATTCAATCCTGTTTCGCGACACTCCCAGGAACCTTTCGGTCTGGATGTCGCATGGCGACGAGGCCGTGGAGTTGCCGCCCGGGTTCCGCCTGACTGCCAGTTCGCCCAATGCGCTCGCTGCCATTGAGAATCCCGAGAAAAAAATGTGGGCGGTGCAATTTCATCCTGAGGTCCACCATACTCAGCATGGAACCGATATTCTGCGTAACTTTGCCCTCGTGATCTGCGGCGCCCAGCCTACGTGGACTCCCCAGCATTTCATTGAGGCAACCATCGCGAATGTGCGCCAAACCGTGGGCAACGGGCGCGCCATCTGCGCGCTTTCTGGCGGCGTGGATTCCGCGGTCGCCGCCACTCTGGTGGACCGCGCGCTGCGTGACAAAGACGGTTCTTCACGCCTGACTTCCATCTTTGTGAACAACGGCGTGCTGCGCAAGAACGAATTCGAAAAAGTGCAGCAGAACTTGCGTGACAAGCTGGGCCTACATCTGGTCCCGGTTGACGCCAGCGAGCGCTTCTTGCGCCGACTGTCCGGCATTACCGATCCCGAGGCGAAACGCAAGATTATCGGCAACGAGTTCATCGCCGTGTTCGAACAAGAGGCGCACAAAATCCTGGAGTTGGCAGGCGTTGGCCCTGGGGGCGGAGAACGTGACAGTGCAGCGGCTTTCGAAAAAGTCTGGCTGGTCCAGGGCACGCTTTACCCCGACATCATCGAATCGCGCTCAGTGCGTGGGCCGTCGCAGGTCATCAAGTCGCACCACAACGTCGGCGGCCTGCCGGAAAAAATGAACCTCAAGCTGATCGAGCCGCTGAAGGAGCTGTTCAAAGACGAAGTCCGCAAGATCGGCCGCGATCTAGGCATGTCGGAAGACATCCTGCAGCGGCAGCCTTTCCCCGGACCGGGTCTGGCCGTACGCATCGTCGGGGAAGTCACGCCGGAGCGGTTGGCCATCCTGCGCGAATGCGACGATGTGGTTGTCGGCGAAATCAAGAAGGCAGGTCTCTACTCGAAAGTTTGGCAATCCTTCGCGGTGCTGCTGCCGGTGATGTCGGTGGGAGTCATGGGCGACCAGCGCACCTACGCTTACACTTGCGCAGTTCGCGCCGTGCATTCTGAAGATGGCATGACTGCCGACTGGGTGCCGCTGCCGCAGGAAGTTCTCAAGACAATGTCGAACCGCATCGTCAACGAAGTGAAAGGCGTGAACCGCGTGGTTTACGACATCACGTCGAAGCCGCCAGGGACGATTGAGTGGGAGTGAAGGAAATCTGTCAGCTCTCAGACCGTTAGCCTTCAGTCGGAAGGAATGTGCCAATTTCCGAGAATCGGCAGCCGGAGAAATCGTAATCCCTCGGGAATATTAAGCTCATGCGCTTTCTAAATTCTTCGTGCTCGCCCTCGTCACGGTCGTTGCTCGGATTAATCACGTCAATTCTGACGTGGTTCCTCACTCCTACTGTGGACCTCAGGAGCCATGACGCATAGAAGTCTGTCGGCGCCGCAGAGAAACCAATTACAACTATCCTCGACGCCTCTATCAGCTTTCGCCGGGCGAGACCCCAAGCCGAACGGATGACGGGGTCATCGGTGATAGACTTGCGCAGCACCGGCGGAACTATGATGGGATTCATTTCACTTCCGCATTGTTGGCAGGGTACGTCAGTAACCCCCGTGCAGACGGAGAGGCATTTCTGTGTGTCGGGCGAGAAGGTGAAATCCGTTGCCGCCGGACACGTGCGGTTACCACATCGATACCAGTTCAGCGACCCGTGCAACTTGAGAAATAGTCCGTCGCCCGCAAAGCTTTCGGATCACTCGTGGAGAGGAGTGTCGGTCGGCTTGACTGTCGCAAAGAACTTGCTGTATTGGCCCATGACGCGGTCTGTCCTCGGCTGGATGAACTCCTGATCTAGCAGCAGGTCCCAGTTGAAGGTAATTACGGAATCATTTCCTTTCAGCCCCTCCCTCAGCACCCCGTAGTATTTGCCTGAAGAATACTTGGTGCAGAGTCCCATTACGGAGCGAATATATCGGATCAGTCCGTTACGGATCAACAGCAGCTCTGCACCCCGATCACTTTCCGGATTCTGAAACTCACGCTCGATTTCGATTGAAGTAAAGATCTCTTCAAGGTCTAGCGCCTGCCATGCCTTTTCTCCGAAAGCATCGTCTATAAGTCTGGCCCTGCGAATGTGAGCGATCACTTCTTTGAACTCTAGCTCGAATTCGCACTTTGTTTGCGGGTTTATCAGCTTGTCCAATAGCTCGTTGTTGAAGAATCCCCGAGTCATGGGCGGGGGGCAAGGAGGAAAGCCTGCGTAGGGATCCGAATCCGAAGGGCTGGCTTGGAGACGCTGCAGGAACTCACCATGCGAAGCGCCCGCGCCGATTACATAAACGGTGCTCATAGCGTAGTAAGTCCTGTCAGATCACGCATGCACAACCCTCAACCCCAACTCCTTCTCAAAAGCATCGAAATCTCGGTCACGGTGAAGCAGTTCATGACCTGCCTCCAGGCAGAAAGTGGCAACGACACAATCGATGGTCTTTCGCACAGTTAGGCCACGTCTCCGCAAGCTCAGGTAGTTTCTGGCTGCCGCAACCGCGAGCTCCGGTCCGCCGGTTGAAAAGACGTGAAACTGAAGGAGGTTGTCGCGCACGCTTGCAAACTCGAAGTTGTCGCGCACCCCTTGCAGCACCTCGCACAGAGTCAGGTCCGTCAACCCTATAGGCTGCTGCGTCACTTGGCGCTCGAGCCAGCGCGTCGCAGCATTTTCGTCGCCTCGGAGGTAATCTATCCACACCGTAGCGTCAACGATGACCATGAGCGAATCTTACTCGTGGAACCGGCTCGCACGGGACTCCTCAAGGTTGCCCTCCCAATGAATCTTTCCTCGAAGACGGCGAATAGAGCCTTGAGCGTTGGTATCCGCAAGCAACCTTAAGGCGGCCTCCACAGTCGCCTTCTTAGTGCGTGCTCCACAGCTCTTCATGGCCTTGCGCATCAACCGGTCATCAATCTCAATGTTGGTCCGCATAGTTCGCGCAACTCCTTGATGTGTAAGTATCTCATAGTTGTGTGTATAGAGCAATAGGGGGCTCAGAACCCGGAGGACCACCATTGCTTTCGCCTCGGATAGCGCGTGTGGCTGGGTCGATCTCGGTCGATCTATTCGATGACTAACGGCCGGTCCCGCCACCACGGGGCTAACTATTTCAAAGAGCGGCAGTCATACTTTCCTGTGCGCAACAAGTTCGAACCCCGTTCCTTGATTTTCTCCTCAATTGCCCGTTCTTGCATTCCCCATTTGATGCTCGTTTCTCTGTTTCTGTCTCCGCGCAACCCAGTGCAAACCCGCAAACTCTCCTGCTCTTGCGCAGGAGATCGACCGCCTTCAGAATCGGCTCAAAGCCAGCCCCAACGATCCCGTCCTGCTCTACAACCTCGCTGCCGACTACGCGGCGAAATGTGATGGCGGAACACTCTGGCGCTTCTGCACAAAATCGCGAACATCGACGGTGGCCTTGATCCTGCAGCAGTATCGGGGATTTGCTTTTATCCGCGATTCGGAGGAATTCAAAGCGATGGTAGCGCAGATACGGGCGAAGAATCCGCCTCGTATTCAGAGCCACACGGCCTTCGTCATTAAAGCGCCGACTCTCTTTCCCGGAGGGCATGGCCTACGCTCGATTCAACGGCCGCGTGTACGCCGGGAGCGTAAAGCGCAAGATCGTCTGGACGAACAAGAGCGGCGCGGTGCACAATCTAGTGAGGCCGGGCGAAGACGGCCTGGGCTATGTGCTCGGGACTGCACGTCGACGAGAGGCGCAAGCAGCTGTGGGCCGTGAGTTCGCACTTCGGCGATGCGCCCGAGACGCCGATATGCTCCAGGGGTTGTTCGTCTACGACCTGGTCACCGGCAAGCGCATCACCACCTTCGTTCCCCCGGACAAGACTGGAGGATTTCTCAACGACGTTACCGTGGTGCCTTCGAGCGGGAGAGGCCTATACGACCAACACCGGCAACGGCGCGGTGTATGTTACCCAGCGCGGATCCCGCGGATCTGCAGATTCTCTTGCCGGCAGGAACGGTCCCCGGCGCCAATGGAATCGCGCTCAGCGATGACGAGAAGACGCTGTTTGTGGCCGGCGACTTTGGCATCACCCGCGTCGATCTGAAGACAAAGTCCGCTGCCCTGCTTAGCGACGCCGCGCGGAGGTCATCGACGCCAGCATCGATGGCCTGTACTTCTACCGGGATTCGCTGGTGGGAATTCAGAACGGAATCCATCCGGGAAGAGTGGTGCGCTTTTACCTTGACCCGCGCTGACAAAATCACGCATGGCGAGATTCTCGAAACCTACAATCCCGCTGTTCGAGATTCCCACTACCGGTTGCCTCGATGGCGACTCACTGTCTGTTCATGGCCAACACTCAACTCCACAAATGGACGCCGGGAAAGCCGATGCCGCCCGCGAGTGAATTGCATGACATCCGGATTCTGCGCATCGCGCTGGACAAGCACTGAGTGGTCGGATGCGGAACTCGGCTCAAAGCGCCGCACCATGGCTTGAGCAGGGTAGCGGACTCGTGACATGAAAAAAGGCGTGCCGATGCATCCAGCACGCCTGGAGTATTCCTTCTGATTACACGTGTGCCATCGCTGGCTGAACGTCGTAGATCGAGTGCCAGGAAGTCGCCGCTTTCAGGCGTTCGTTCACGTTATTGATGTTCTTCACGCCCTCGCGTCTGCAGCCACTTGCGGAAGGCTTCCGCGCCGTGCTTGGCGTAGATCGGAATGCCGTCTTTCCAGGTCGCGCGGCCACAAAGCACGCCGTTGAACTTCACACCGGATTCGCCGGCGAGTTCCAAAGCCTCGGTAAACTCCGCATTGCTCACGCCAGCGGACAGATAAATAAAAGGCTTGGTGGCCACCTTCGCTGCCTTCAAGAACAGATCCGCCGCTTCTTTCCTGCTGTACGCTTTCTGCCCAGCGTACGCGTGGGCACCCTCAACGAATTTCATATTCACCGGCACTTCAACCTTTAGCACATCCACGCCATAGCGGTCCTTGCTGAACTCGCGCATACTTTCGATGACGATCTCCGGCTTCTTCTTAGCGTACTCGAAGCCCTTCTCATCGGCGCCCTCTTCGTAACCAACAAACTCCAAAAAGTACGGGATGTCGTTGGCCCGGCACTCATCGCCGATGCGCTCCACCCAGGCGTGTTTCTTGTCGTTCACGTCCTTGGGATCGAATGGGGTGTAGTAGAGCAGAATCTTTACGCAGTCTGCTCCCGCTTCTTTCAAACGACGTGCGGACCAGTGATCGAGCAGGTCCGGCAGCCGGCCGGGGCCGGTCTTGTCGTATCCGGTTTTCTCGTATGCCAGCAGCAAACCCGCGTTCGGGCGCGCCGTTTGGAGGCAGGGAGCCCCCACTCCGGATCGAGCAGGATCGCGCTGGCGTGCGGAGTGAGAACTTCGGCGACCAGCGACTTAAATTCTTCCATCATCGCGTCGCCGACTTCGCTGCCTTTTTCCTTCGCCAGTGATTTTTGCAGGGAACCGCGTTGATCCATGGCCGCAGCCGCAATCACACCGCGGTCATTCGACACTCTCTTCAGTCCGGCCAGTTTTCCAGGTGTAAGTTTCATAAAAGTCTCCTAATCAGTGCGTTTTGAATTCAGCCGACGTGACAGTACCAATCCAAGCGGCCCATTGTAATACTTTTCGACGAATGGCGGCAGTGTCGGGCAACCACAAGTCGGCTGAGGTCTTCACCGGGTAGGCGCGCTCTCGAATCGGTATCTTAGCGGTCCGCTCGCGCCTTCCCGGAGCGCGACCTGCCGAAGGGATTCTCCACGCGCACTCCGGCAATCACCTGTCCCTGGTTGAAATCCTCCGAGATGATTCGCGCCGCACCGCCCTTGAGGGCGCATGCCACGATCAGAGCGTCCCAAAATCCAATCCTTGCCTCATCTTCGATTCTGAACGCGGTGGAGATCTCTGTGGGTGTGGTTTCAATACACCAGTTGGTGTATTGGCTGACGATGTTGCGCGCCGAGGCCTTGGGCAGAGGCGACGAAATCTTTCGTGTGACATTGACATAAAATTCCTGAAGCACCTGCATGCTCAGGAAGCCGCTCTGTTCTTCCCAAAGATCATGAAGCAGTTGGCGCGCGATCTGGCGTTTTGCGCCGGCGTCGATGTCGTGCGCATAAATCAGAACATTCGTATCCACGAAGGCCCTAGCGCTCATGCAGTTCATCCCTGCTGGCGCGGATCACTCCACCCAAATGAAACCCTCGGTCGAGCAGCGCAAGCGCTTCTCGTTTCGCGCGTTCGTAGGCTTCGTCCTCGCCGACCAGATGTTCGATCTGTTCCGCCAGAAGGCCACTGATGGATGTAGATCGACGCGCAGCCAGGACCTTCGCCTTTTGAAGTGTTTGCTGGCTAAGGCTTATGGTGACGTTCTGCTTCTTGATGCTCTGTGAAGTCTGCATAACTGCTGGTACACGTAAGATACGTGTAACACGTATGGCACGTGTTGTCAAGAAGCGTTGCGACAGCCCGCCGCCCCGGCACGGCCTTGTGTTTATGAATCTTAGCTGGGGTGGCTCGGACAGTGAATGCATTGGAAACTCCTGGTTGTAAGCACAAAACAAAGCAACTTGACGCACTAATTGAATGTAGGTAATATCACTACTCAAAGATAGGGCATGGAAAAAGCAATCTCAGCCGCCGACGCGAACCGGAAGTTCTCGCAACTGCTGCGAGACGTCAGGGAAGGGCAAAGCTACGTGGTTACGAGCCATGGCCGGCCGGTTGCACGCATAGCGCCGGTCAAAGTGGGTGGTCGCACAGAGTCCAGCGCCCGCCAATCCCTTCTTAGCCGATTGCGTTCCGAGCGAGTCCTTAAGATTGGCCGATGGAAACGAGACGAGTTATACGGGTAGCAGGATACCAGAATGAGGCTCGCACTCGACACGAACGTTCTGGCCTACGCTGAGGGCGTGCGCGGCGCCGCAAGGAAGAAAGCCGCTCTCGACATCATCGAAAAACTGCCCGAAGGAAGCACGTTTTTGCCAGTGCAGGTGCTCGGGGAACTTTTCCACGTGCTCGTGCCCAAGGCGGGCCGCCCGCCGGAGCGAGCCCCAGCCGAGATCTTGAGCTGGCAGGACGTTTTTCCACTGATTGAGACCTCGCCAGCCATCATGCTGGCCGCAACCGATCTTGCCACCTACCACGGCCTTGGCATCTGGGATGCGGTCGTCGTCTCCGCCGCCGCGGCGGCGGGATGCCGTCTCCTGCTCTCAGAGGACTTGCAGGCTGGATTCACCTGGAGCGGAGTGACGGTCGCGAATCCATTCTCCCCGGCCAAGCATGAACTGCTGGCGGCCTTGCTGGGGCGCTGAACTGACTAATTTGTGATTCTGATCCTCGGCACTCCTCGCGTTCTCGGCGGTGGAAGTCTTACTGCCTCAACGTTAACGTTCCCAGCATCGCCTGCTGCTTGGCGATCAGCGACTGCACTCCTTGTCTGGCCAAGGCAACCATCTTGCCCAGTTGCTGATCATCAAATACCTGATGTTCGGCAGTGGCTTGCACGTCAACGAACTTATGTCCTGCGGTCATGACGAAATTCATGTCCACGTCCGCGCGGGAGTCTTCCTCGTAAGCCAGATCGAGCATGATCTCGCCATCCACAATTCCCACGCTTACCGCAGCGACGAAATCCCGCAGGGGAACCGAGGTTAGAGTCCCGGCCTCGACCAGCTTCTCTAGCGCCAACCCGAGCGCGACGAAAGCACCGGTGATGGATGCGGTGCGCGTTCCGCCGTCTGCTTGGATGACGTCGCAGTCGATCCAGACGGTGCGCTCGCCGAGCCGTTCCAAATCAGTCACCGCCCGCAGCGAGCGGCCAATCAGCCGCTGAATTTCATGGGTGCGCCCGCCCGGGCGCCCCTTGGTGACTTCACGCGGTGTGCGGGTCAGGGTGGCGCGGGGAAGCATGCTGTACTCGGCCGTGACCCAGCCCTTGCCGCTGTTTCGCATAAATTGTGGAACCGTTTCTTCGATGGAAGCCGTGCAAATCACGCGCGTGTTGCCGACTTCGATCAGGACCGAGCCCTCCGCCGTGCTGATGTAGTCGGGCAGGATGTTCACCGGGCGCATCTGGTCAGCGGTGCGGTTATCCGAACGATAAATCATAGGCCGCGATTGTAAATGACGGGAGTGGTGAAGGTGTAGGGCGGACATTCCTGTCCGCCGCCGTTTTAAGCTTCGCGGCTTCAGCATCCCACCATGGGGGCAAACCGATGCAATCCGGCGGACAAGAATGTCCGCCCCACAGAAGACAGCTACTGTACCGCCGATATTTGCGCCACGAGCTGATTCACCATCCCCACATCATAAAAATTCGACAAGTCCGCGTGGCCCGCGAGCGTTTCGCGCTCCTTGCCGTCCACAAGAATCTTCACGCGAGTGATGCCGGGGATGTTCGCTGCCAACGTCTGCACTAACGAAGCCACTGTGAGTTCTTCTACCAGCACACCCGAGCGATGGCCGTCGGCGAAGGCAGCGTTGAGATCAATCACCGCCAGTCCGGGGTCCACTAGATACACGGCACGAATCTCTGATCCCACGCCCAACGGGTGCGGCGAAGGTTTGTCGAGGTACACTCCGAGCAAAGCCTGCAGCAATTCCTCTGCGCGTTCTTGTCGTCCCGCCGGGAGTGGAATCCGGGCTGGCGTGGGCCTTAACACGCCAGTGCCGTCGTAGGCGACGTAGAGGGCCACCTGCTCGGTCGGACCGGAGACCGGCGGGGCCACCGGTCGGGTATTCGCAGGGGCAGATTCGGTCCGCTCAACTCCCCGCATGCGCCAGACATAGAAGCTCATCCCCAGTGCGACGGCCAGCATGACCGCGACGCCAATGATCAAGTGACGAGGAATCACGGTCCTGCCTATCATTGCCCAGCCTCCGGTTTGTCGCGGGCGGCGGCAATGCCAGCAGCAACCGACCCGGCAATCAGTTGCTGATAGGTTGGGGAATTGAGTTGTGAGATATCGTCCGCCAGAGGGCTAACCTCGATCGCCACCGCAGCGGCCGTGATGTTATTCAACGGACGTAGGGGCGCAGGCAAGGCGCGGACGGGCACCCTGCGGTTCTGCAGTTCGGTCAACAAGCTTGCCTCGGCAGTCTGACTGCCCGGTCGGAATGAGGTTTGGGCTGTATCCCAATCCAGAAACGGGCCCCGATTCTCACCTCCCGCCGCGGGCATTAGCGCGGTATAGAGGCGAATGCCATTGCCTTGCGAAGCGGCATGCACACACAGGTAAATGGCCGGATGAGCGGCATTGGTCATGCTTGCGCGCTGATCGAGGCTGAGCGTGGTATCAGCATCGCGCAGCAGCAAGGCCGTAACCCCGCGGACTGCCAGTTCCAGACGGAGGCGGCGAGCCAAGGCAAGCGTGACGTCCTTCTCCGCCAGGTGATCAGTCAAAGCCGCGCCCCGCTCATCGCCTCCGTGGCTGGGATCGATCACGACAACGTAGCCGTGGGCTGCGGGCGGGCCCGTAGTCGCCAAAATCTGGGGCGCGGCGGGCGGACTTGCCGCCGGCTGGCTGGGCGGTGTTTGTGCCGCAGCACTTTGCACTGGTCCAACGATGATAGTGCGTCCGTCATTGCTAAAGCTGGCTAAAAGTGGGACACTGCCCGTCACCACTACTTCGGCAGCGCCGTCCCTCTCATCGTAATTCGCGGAGGGAATAATCTTGCTGTCGAAGGTCAGCGACTGCGAACCCGGCTCGACCAACGGCTCGTGCGCGAACACCATGCGCAACCTGCCGGGTTCGGTGGCAATCATGGGATTGACCGGCGAAGTGAAATTCATCACCAGTTGCGGTGGATTCGTTTTGCTCACCTCAGCCGTGAAATGCACGGCAACATTGCCAATGAACAAACGGCGTGCGCTCTCATGGAAAGTGACCGGGCCACCGAGGATGCGCGGCAGCAGTGTGCTCAGGCAGGACAGAGGCACCAGTCCGCGGCCATTTTCCAGCAGGAAGTTCGCCCCCAGAGCCAAGTCGCGGCCCCGAATCCGAGCCCGGGTCTTTCCCGCGGAAAACTCGCTTTCCACCTCGTAGTAGCGGAATTTCCAATGCGGGCCGTTGGCCTTGGCGCTGACCGTTCCCAAGGGCTCAAAAACCTCGAGCAGGCCAACATAGTCCATGCCATTGCGCTCGACCACCGGAAGAGAGTAATTGGCAGCATTGGAGTAAATGGAAATGTGCTTCTCGTCCGGAGTGCCGGAAAGCAGAAGCGCCGACCCGGCCACGACCACCGCCATGAGGCTCAACCACGGGCGAAGGCGGGTGCTGCGTGAACCAATCTTCGTGTTTCCACTCCGGGTGTTCCTACTCCAGCGCATAGATGGTCAAGCCACTGAGCAACTTAGGGTAGAAGTCCGTCGATTTTTGCGGCAGGACTTCCCCTGCGAAGGCAACGTCGCGAACCTGCTGCATGCGGACCGGGTTCATCAGAAAGGCCACATTCGCCGCTCCCTCACGTACCCGGGCCAGCGCCTCGCCCGCATCGCGAACGTAGCTGATGTTTTCCTGGTTGCGGATGGCTTCCTCGGAGATTCCCAGCGCGCTCTCCAGCAGGCACTTGTGGAGCTGGATGACATCAAGAGACTGCTGCCGCAATGAGAGGTCACGGAAGAGATTCGCGCCCAAGGCTCTAGGAGTATCGAAGAGAAACGCACGATCAGGCGTCACGCCCAGCAGGGCAGTCCCGGCGTGTCCGGCCTCGCGCAAAATCCCTACTGCGCGGGCCGGATCAATGGACGCATCAACCTCCTCGACACTGAAGTAGTCGCGCGCCCTGTCCCGAAGCCTATCGCTCGAAAACGACGCCAGCCCATGCACTACGCGATGCGTCGGAAGGATCACCAAGCCCGGGTTATCCATGTTCACAAAGGTCATCATCGCCAACTCGTAAGAGGCAATTTCGGACGAGCCGTCTCGCACCAGCACGTCCTCGCGAGAGTGCTCGCGGGGAATACGGACTGCAGAGGAAGATGGGGCCATGGCGCGACGTTCGTTTCGATAGTTCAGCCCGGTCTCATAGCGATGGTGACCGTCCGCGATGATCAACTGCTTGTCGCGCATCTTGCTGCGGACGAATTCAATCAGTCCGGGCTCGGAAACCTTCCGCACCTGATGCAAAACCCCATATTCGTCGCTGGTTTCCATACTGATTTCCATAGCCCCTGCCGAACCGTTCGACAGCACACTCTCGATCTCACCCGCGGGATCGCTATACAGCATGAAGAGTTGCCCGAAGTGAGCGCGAGTCGCCCGTAACAGCTCCAAACGGTCAGCCTTAGGCTTAGCTAGGGTTTGCTCATGGCGGAAGATGATTTTGGCCGAATAGTCCTCGATCCTGCCCAGAGCAATAAAGCCTTGCCGCTTCGACTCCATGGCCTCCCCGGGCACCTTGAAGCGCTGCGCGTAATGGTAAAGGGATTGCTCAGCATCCTGTTGGAAGATGCCCTGCCGCCTCCAGTCCTGAAAGAAGTAGGCGGCCCGTGTGTAAACATTTTCCCCTAAGTGATCTGTGGGTTGCGCTTTCCCGAGGATGATGCGCACCAGGTTGTAGGGGCTGGCAGCGTAGTAGCGGTTCTGCATCTCAGGCGTGATCTTGTCGTAAGGCTGGGTGATCACGCGGGAAAGATCGACCCGGGCCGGGTCGTAACGCAGGGCGCGGAAGGGTGCGACGTATGCCATAGCCCGAACCCGGCATTGTACAGGAGGCGACGGGCTCTGCGTATGCGCCGGGCCGGGGCCGATGCGCGGAGGCCATGCACACGCACCTGCGAGCCTTGGGATGAGTCACGGGAATCCGACCTTAGAGTCTCGTGGATTTGGCACGAATTTGACAAGGTGCGACTGGGTCGAGGTGATTAGACTCAAGCTGATGGCCGATTAACGCAGCGCGGGGAAACTTGCACACGGTGCAACATCGTAGCCGAGTGAAAAAAATGCTGGCATCATGGCTTGCGGGCTGTGATACGATCAGCTCAATTGAGGTAATTATGGCCCGCCATTGTGGTAACGGGTCATCTCGCCCCCCGATCTTAGCGCCGATCCTCGACTCGGCCCTTCCCCGGACCCTGAGAGGGCTTATGTGTTCAAAGAAGCGTGCCCCCGTCCTGTCCGTCATCTCAGCGTTGATCACCGCGATGGTTTTCTGTCTTGTGCTTCCGGCCGTGTGGGCACAGGTACCCATCGAAGATGTCCATGTAATACCGCGGATCGAACCTCCGAAATCCAGTGCGCTGGATACCCTCGATGCATCCTTGAAGACTCATACCAAGCCGCTCAAAGTGGATGTGACCCTTGTGCTCGTTTCGGTCACCATCACCGATCCCATGAACCGTCTGGTCACGGGCTTGGACAAAGAAAATTTTCAGGTCTTCGAAGGCAAGGAGCAAGAGGAGATCCGCCACTTCTCCAGCGAAGATGCTCCCGGTTTCCCTCGGCGTAATCTTCGATATGAGCGGCAGCATGAGCAGTAAGATCGACCGCGCCCGCGAGGCGGTCGTCGAGTTCTTCAAGACCGCCAATCCCCAGGATGAGTTCTTCATGATCACCTTCGCGGACAAGCCGGAGGAAGTGTCTGATTTTACGTCCTCGGTGGAGGACATCCAGGGCAAACTGGTCTATACCATCCCCAAGGGAAGAACCGCGCTGCTGGATGCCATTTACCTGGGCATCACCAAGATGCGTCAAGCAAAGTATTCGAAGAAGGCGTTGCTGATCATTTCCGACGGCGGCGACAATCACAGCCGCTACACCGAGGGCGAGATCAAGTCCATGGTCAAGGAAGCGGACACGCTGATCTACGCCATTGGCATCTATGACCGTAACATGGCGACCCCGGAAGAAGCCCTAGGCCCCTCTTTGCTCGGCGAGATCGCCGAACTGACCGGAGGCCGTGCATTTACCATCGATAATCCCAACGACTTGGCCGACGTAGCGACAAAAATTGGAATCGAGCTGCGCAACCAATATGTGCTCGGATACCGTCCAAAGAACCCGGAGCATGACGGCAAATGGCATAAGATAAAAGTGAAGCTCATTCCGCCCAAAGGATTGCCGCCGCTCAAGGTGTACGCCAAGACGGGATACTATGCACCTACGGAATAGTCGTGTCCTGGTTCTGCTGATTACCCTTCTCTTCATCGGCATAGCAGACGCCCAGCAGAGCACAACTCCGCCTAGCCCTTCGTCGAACACTCCTCAACCGGCGCCCGCAGCCACTTCCGCTCCGACCTATCCGCCCTCCGGCAATCCCACCCAACCGGCAACCAGTGCAAGCCAAACCGGCACGGCCACGGCTAACTCGCCGGGACCGCAGGGACAAGCCACCGAACCCGGGGATCAGCCACTCCGGAACCGGCCGAATCAGGTTCCCTCGAATCCAGACCAGGGACAAACGCCTGCGAACGATCAGTCGCCTGCGAACGATAACGGTATCTTCGTTTTCCGTAAGGAAGTCGAGGAAGTCGTCCTGCACGCGACGGTGGTGGACGACAAGAATCGCCTGGTCACGAACCTCGAAAAGAACGTTTTCAGCGTGTTCGAGAATAACCAACTGCAGAAGATCACGTCGTTCCGCCACGAGGACGTCCCTGTCGCCATGGGCATCGTGATCGACAACTCCGGTTCCATGCGGGAAAAGCGCGACAAGGTGAATAAGGCTGCTCTGAACCTGGTACGGTCAAGCAATCCTCAGGATCAGGTCTTCGTGGTGAATTTCAACGACGAATATTATCTGGATCAGGGTTTTACCAGCGACGTGAACAAGTTGCGCGAGGCGCTGGAGAAGGTCGAAGCCCGCGGTGGCACCGCGCTCTATGACGCCATCGTGGCTTCAGCCGACTATGAGAAGAAGCAGGCCAGACTCCAGAAGAAAGTTCTGCTCGTTGTGACCGACGGGGAAGACAACGCCAGCCGGGAATCGCTCGAGGAAGCAGTGCGGAGGCTGCAGGAGGAAAATGGGCCCACGGTCTACGCCATTGGATTGCTGGGTGAGGAGAGAGCCCGTCGCGCCCGCCGCGCGCTCGAAACCATCTCGCAGCGAACCGGAGGAATCTGCTTCCTGCCCAAGACTCTCGACGAAGTAGACCAGATCAGCAGCACCGTGGCCCACGACATCCGCAACCAGTACACCATCGGCTACAAGCCCAGCACCCCCAAGAGCGTCGGTGGATACCGCACCATCCATGTCGAGGCGCGGGCCAAGGGACACGGCAAACTCATCGTCAGAACCCGCACCGGGTATTTCCCGGGCCAAGAACAGGCCGCAGGGCAGTAGGAGCGTTAGTGAGCGCCGCCGGTTGCTTCCTTCCGCCAAGCCGAAAGCCCGGACGCTCCCTGCGCCAGGTGGCCGAGTGTCGTAGGCTCATAGACGATCACATCCGATCCCTTGGTCTTACCGGTAATGATCGGCTTATTGGCCACGGTCTCGTAAGCGTAGCCGGTCAGAACGGCGTCAACTTTGTACAGGTTGCAGGTGACGTTCAGACGCGCCCATCCAAAGTGGATATTTGCTCCAATGGCGAACTTCAGGCCGAGGTAACGCCTGGTCACGCCGTTCCACTTGCCCTCGCAATAATAGGAGCCAACGTCATCCCTTCCGTAGGCCATAGATCGGGAGCCGTGTGAAAACGCACCGGACGGTCCCACCCGGACCCCGGTCTGAAGGGCAGAAGCATAGTGCAGGCCGCGGCTGGTCCGGTGTCCCCAGATCTGGTTCGATCCCTGGGAAAGAATAGACAGCCGGTCCGAGCGAAAGGAACCAACACTTGTGGTCGCAAGCGTATTTCTGAACTTGAAATCCGTTACGCGGTCGTGATTGAGATCCAGAAAAATCGTGTGATTCGGGAAAATCTTCTTGTGGGTATGGGTATAAACGATCTTGGCTTCCACGGGCGGCGCCAACGCCAGCAAGCTCACTCCGGCCGCGCTTGCGGCGAGCGCACACGAGCTAAGCTGGTGATAGAGTGACTCGGAAAGCCTGAAGGGTGTCGGTGGACGTCGCATAAAAGTTCTCCTCAAGGCGGGCCGTATTATTTTCGTCTTCTCTGAATCCAGTGTCAATCGGGGTCGGAGTTCCCCCCGCCGTGGACTCCAAAGTAGGCCGAAAGTCTCCGTTGAGGACTTTGAGCCACGGGAGTAGGATGTCTGGCATTTAACGGGAGAGGCTAATCATGACAGACTCAGCACAACGCCAGTGCCGAAGCTGGAGGATACGGCGGGCAGCGGTAAGTACCGCGCTCACGTTGGTGGTCGGGGTTGTGGCAGTGGTCGCTGCAACTCAGACGGCGTATGCGCAGACGTACTACCAGGAAGATATACTCTACAGCTTCAAAGGGGCAGGCGGGGACGGAGCATATCCTTACGCGGGGGTGATCCAGGACTCGGCTGGCAATCTCTACGGCACTACTCCGTACGGCGGATCTTCCGGCTACGGAACGGTCTTCAAGCTGGATACCAGCGGCACCGAGACCGTGCTGCACAACTTTGCCGGCGGGCCGTCGGATGGAGAATATCCTTTCGCAGAGTTGTTCCGGGATAAGGCCGGCAATCTTTATGGCACCGCGCCATACGGCGGAACGTCCGGGTACGGCGTCGTGTTCAAGCTGGATACCGCCGGCACAGAGAGCGTGCTGCACAGCTTTGCCGGGGGGAAGAACGATGGAAGCACGCCATACGGGGGTTTAGCCCAGGATAGGCAAGGTAACCTCTACGGCACCACGTTATACGCAGGTTCTTCCGATTACGGAACAGTGTTTAAGCTGAGCAAGAATGGCAAGGAGACGCTGCTGCACAGCTTCGCTGGGGGGACTGGGGACGGGGCGTATCCCTACTACGGAAGGTTGCTCATGGACGCGGAAGCAGACCTCTACGGCGTTACCGATGCGGGCGGTGCTTCCAATGCAGGCGTGGTTTACAAGCTGAATAAGAGTGGCGTGCTAACCCTACGGCATAGTTTCGCTGGAGGAACAACAGACGGTTGCAATCCGGTTGCCTCTCCGGTGATGGACAAGAAGGGCACGTTGTACGGTACCACCTCGGGATGTGGTTCCAATGGCGCAGGAACGGTTTGGAAGCTCACCAAGAATGGAACAGAGGCTATTCTAAGCAACTCTGCGGGAGGTCGTTCCTACTCAGGAGTGATTTTAGACCCGAAGGGCAATCTCTACGGCGTCACCGAGTATGGGGGCTCTTATGACGACGGAACAGTGTGGAAGCTAAGCAAAAGCGGCACGCTGGCCGTTCTGTACGGTTTTGTGGGCGGCTCCGATGGGGTGTATCCCCTGGGAACCTTGCTGCTGGACCCGAAGGGCAACTTGTACGGCACCACTTACGAGGGCGGCTCATACGGCTACGGAACGGTGTGGGAGTTGGCCAAGCAATTACGTTAGCAAGAGTGAAACGGCGCAGCCTGATCCTGACGGTCGAATGTCACGGCATGATGCCTTGCGGGAAACGCGTTTTGTTGCATAGCCTGGGGTGCTTAGTGCGTGTTTCGTTGCGGCCACCACCCCTCTTACATTGGTAGTGGCTTAGTTTGGGACGCCGTATCGACGATTTGCCCAAGCTGAGCCACCCCCTTACTTTGGTGCAATTGACGCCCTCGCTCCGCTTCCGTACCCTGTAGAGTGCATAAGACGACTATAGATAGCACCCGTCTCCGCGTTTCCGACGACATTACCCAACTCGTCGGCGAAACTCCCATGCTCAAGCTCAAGCGCCTGGTGCCATCTGGTTCAGCGGAGATTTACGCCAAGCTGGAGTATTTGAATCCCGGCGGCAGTGTGAAAGACCGCGCCGCAATTGGGATCATCCAACAAGCCGAAGAGCAGGGTCAACTCAAGCCCGGTGGCACGATCGTCGAAGCTACGGCGGGGAATACCGGCATCGGTCTGGCGCTGATCGGAGTCAATCGCGGTTACAAGGTGGCTCTGTTTGTGCCGGAACGTTTTTCGGAGGAAAAAATCATGATCATGCGGGCCCTCGGCGCCGAGGTCACGCGCACTCCGGACGCCGAGGGCATGCAGGGAGCCATTGACCGGGCCAAAGCCCTGGCCGCCCGCGATCCTAACGCTTTTATGGCGGCGCAATTCGAAAACCCCGCCAACCCCGACTATCACTACCAGACTACGGCTCACGAAATCCTCGAACAAATGGAAGGTCGCATTGACGCTGTGGTCATCGGCGCTGGCACGGCCGGCACGTTTACCGGCATAGCGCGTTATCTGAAGGAGCGTCTGCCCAAAGTGCTGGCTTATGCGGTCGAGACCCAGGGCTCGGTGCTGGGCGGAGGCAAGCCCGGCCCGCATAAAGTGGAAGGCATCGGAGCCAGTTTTATCCCTAAGAATTTTGACCCCTCAGTGTGCGATGCAGTCCTCATGGTGAATGACCCGGACGCGTTCGGCACGGTGAAGCAGTTGGCGGCGCGCGAGGGAGTGCTGGCGGGCTCGAGCGGCGGCGCCAATGTATTTGCATCCTTGCAAGTGGCGCGGCGGCTGGGATCGGGGAAGCGCGTGGTCACCATGATTCCGGATTCCGCCGAGCGCTATTTGTCGAAGAAGATTTTCGAGGGTGGGGTGTGAACGTAGAGTGTCGATATCCTCGCCGCATCGGCGCTCTCACGCTGATCCTGATGGCGCTCGTGTTCTCAGCGACAGCTTTCAGTCAGAAGGATGGACCCCGCGGCGAGGTTGTCTCCGCATATTCACACACCGACGAGGGGCCGGGGAAAATGCACTTGCTCCCCGGCTACGTAGCCGGCTTGCCCCAGGGATCTCATTGCATCGACAGCGAATGCGGATATATCCGGAGTCCGCAAGGTCTCAGCATTAACTACGATATCGGTGGTCTTGCGGGTCCGGGCCTGTCGCCGAAGCGCACGGGTCAATACGACTGGTATGGCGAAGCGAAGATCAATGGCCAGGTTGTACGCTACGCTGTATCAGGGGACGATCCAGAATTCCTGGAGGTGTCGTTTCCCGCTTCATTTGCCAACTTCCAAGCGAAAGTGCGCAACGAAGACGAGATTCAAACCGCCCTCCGCATGCTGCTTACATTTCACGGTGAGGGATTCGAGGCCGACGCGAAGGGCTACATCGACGCCTGCCTGATTGGGCGGAATGGATCACCGCTGGCTGCGGCTGAGGTCACTCTGCGAGGATCATCGTACACGCAGACCAGCCAGATCGATGACGAGGGGCATGTACGCTGGTCCGGTGTCCCGGCGGGACATTACGAGTTGAGAGTGGCTTCAGCCGTGGACTGTTCTGGTCCGCCGAAAGCGTGGAAAATAAGAGCGGAGCCTGCACAGATCCTGCTTCGCACACTCGCAGTGCGCTGCCGATGAGTCAGAGCACTTCATTCAAAAGTGAACAAATGAAAAAAGAGATCGATTGCGGTTTTTCCACTCGCGCCATACACGTCGGCCAGGAACCCGACAACGAAACCGGCGCCGTCGCACCACCCATCTTTCCGACCTCGACCTACGTGCAACAGGAAATCGGCAAGAATAAAGGATACGAGTACGCCCGCGTTTCGAATCCCACGCGCGACCGCCTGGAAAAGAATCTGGCGGCGCTGGAAGGGGGAATTGCCTCTCGCGTCTTCGCCAGCGGCATGGCTGCGATCAATGCCCTCTGCACCATGTACAAGTCGGGCGATCACGTAGTGTGCGGCAACAATCTTTACGGCGGCGTGCCCCGGCTGTTCAACCAGGTGCTGACGGGCTACGGAATGGAATTCACCTATGTGGATACCTCGAATGTGAAAAACGTGGAGCGCGCCATCTGCAAGCAGACGCGCATGGTGTACGTAGAGACGCCGACCAATCCACTGATGGCGCTGAGCGATCTGGCCGCCATCAGCAAAGTGTGCCGGCAGAGAAAAGTCGACTTCGTCGTGGACAACACGTTCATGTCGCCCTACTTTCAGCAGCCCATCGCGCTGGGTGCCGACATGGTTGTGCACTCGACTACCAAGTTTCTCAACGGCCACAGCGACGGCCTCGGCGGTGTGGTGGTTTGCACCAAGCCCGAGCAGACCGAGCAGTTGGGATTTGTGCAGAAGGCGGCGGGAGCGATTCTCTCGCCGTTTGAGTGCTGGCTGGTGCTGCGTGGCGTGAAGACGCTAGCGGTTCGCATGCAGCAGCACGATCGTAGCGGCAGAGTCGTCGCCGAGTTTCTGTCATCCCATCGCAAAGTCAAGAAAGTCTTCTATCCCGGACTGCCCGATCATCCCCAGCATGAACTGGCTCAGCGGCAGATGACCGGCTTCGGCGCGATGATTTCGTTCGAAACCGGCTCGCTCTCGAATGCCAACAAGATGCTGAGAAAAGTCCGCGTGTGTTCCCTGGGCGAATCGCTGGGCGGAGTGGAGACGCTGATCTCGCATCCCGCAACTATGACTCACGCAGCCTTGGGAGAAAAGGGACGCAAAGAGATTGGCATCACCGACGGCATGGTACGGATTTCAGTGGGGATTGAAAACGTCGAAGACATTATTGCCGATCTCGACCAGGCGCTGGCCGCGATCTGAAAGATTGGCCCGGATTGTCACGGATCAGCTGAGACTCGCACCATATTTTGACACTCAACCAAATTGTCATTCCGAACGCAGCGAGGAATCTGCAGTTGCCTGGAGTTGCCAAAATGCGGGTGCCCCATCCTAACCGAGCGCTTTTGGCGAGGTTAGGGTGGGGAAGTTAAGCCTCCTGCGGCCATGTCATATCCTTCCCAAACCCGTGAATGGGACGCCACTGCTTACCATCGCCTTTCCGAGCCGCAGGTCAGTTGGGGCAAGAAAGTTCTCGCTGGACTGAAACTGCGCGGCAACGAACTCCTGATGGACGCAGGGTGCGGGACCGGACGGCTGACTGCGGAATTGTTGCAGCATTTGCCGGAGGGGCGGGTGGTGGGCGTCGATCTATCCCAGAATATGCTGGCAACGGCCCACCATAACCTGGGCGCGCAATTTGGTTCCCGAGTCCAATTTGTTGCAGCCGATTTGCAGGCTCTCCCTTTCGAGCAGGCGTTCGAAGGAATCTTCAGCACTGCGGCTTTTCACTGGGTTCCCGATCACCGTCGGCTGTTTCGTAGCTTGTTTCGCGCACTTCGTCCGGGAGGATGGTTGCGAGCGCAGTGTGGAGGAGGCCCGAATCTGGCGCGCTTGCGAATGCGGATGGATGCGCTCATGGCTGCTTCGAAATATGCTCCGTTCTTCGCTGCTTTTTGCGACCCCTGGGTCTACAACGATGCTGAGACCGCGCCGGCCTCCTGCGACAGGCCGGATTCGCAGAGGTGGAAACCAGCCTGGAACCTGCCTTGACCGTTCTTGAGGATCGCGAGAGCTATTCTGAATTCGTGCGTAACGTGATTCTTCGCCTGCACCTGGAGCAAATTCCAGATACCGCTTTGCGCAACGAGTTCGTCGCCGAACTGGTCAGCCAGGCGGCCGCCGACACCCCGCCGTTTTCTCTGGATTATTGGCGGCTGAATCTCCACGGAAAAGTACCCCGAGTAACCCCGGAAGGTATTGAACTGTCCCGTTTGATAAGAGGGGGCGGTAGCGCAACGGGGTTCTGAGCGCAGACCTGTTGACGACAGTCATCTCACCTAAAGCCCGGATTTCGCTTGGACCGCCCCTTACGCTACCCTTACCATGCATGGCTGGCGTACCGAACTGAGATAACGATGAACCGCACGCTGGCGTACGTGGGGCACCTGCTCTTTGCGACACTGGGGGTGCCATGGCTGACCATCATGGCAGGCGGCTTGACATATGGTGTCTTCAGCCCTTTTCTGACCTCCGTTAACACGCCACAGCAGTTCCTTTCCGACCATTTGATATTTCTGGTTGTCGTCGCGGGAGCATTGCTTGCGTACGAGGTGAGTGGCACGTTCACGAGCAGGCCTGCCCTGTGGGTCTGGATTCCGGCTACTGTAATTTTCGTTCTCCGTGTCTTAGACTGGCGGGCGGCTGGAAGTGTCCTTGTTGGGGCGGGCTCCTTTATCGAGCATTTCTTCACGGCAAACTGCCAGATCCAGAACTGGAGGGAAGGAGGGTTTGCCTCAAGGTGCTTCGATAGGCTTTATGTGACACCGTTGTTCGTCGGTGGGCTGGCCTATTCGGCTGGTGCCGCCATTCATCGCATCGTCCACTACTGGCGTCCTTCCAAAGACACACCTACGACGCCGGTCCGAGCTATGCCCGGTCAACTTCAGATTGTTACCACTCCCTTCGCAGCGTTTTTTGCTCTGGCGTTTACAGGTAGTGTTCTTGGCCGTCGTTTTCATGAAGAGGTAGCAACGCAACCCTCTTCGTGGACATGGCTGGGTGTTGGATTCCTTCCGACTTGGCTGGTGTGGATAATCAACATCGCGATGTGGGGCGGTATCTACCTGATTGGCATTGGATTTGCCCGAGCCCCGTTTCGAAAGGACGAGAAGACCCTGTTCGTTTCACTTGGCGGAAGCTTCATGCTCATTCCGATCGCTGCCTTGCTTCCAAGAATCAGTGGACTTATCCATATCGCACAGACGATGCTCAGTCTGACGGCATTTCTCGCAGCACTGGCAATCCTCTTGTCGCTCAGGAAAGAACACTCTGGTTCGCCACCACCGGAGAACGGTTAGGTATTACGGGTAGCTTCACTGCGCGGTAGCTGTCGATAAATCGCCATTTCACTACCATGCGCTGCACGGCACAGCCTTAGCGACTGGATTCCCTGCGCATCACTCCACCGAATCCTCCAGCCACTTGAGATAAGCCTCGCTGCCGTCATCAATGGCGATCGACATGCACTCGGGCAGTTCGTACGAGTGCATTTCAATGATGGCATCGCGCACGCGCTCAAAAGGGGCGGCGGTTTTGATCCACAGCAGCCACTCCTCAGCCTCCTCCACCTTTCCTTTCCAGCGGTAGATGGAAACGACTTTAGGAACGATGTTGACGCAGGCCGCCAGCTTGTGATCCACCAGGGCCTCGGCAATCCGGCGCGCCTCATCGACCGACCCGGCGGTGGTCATGACGACTCTCTTATCAGTCATATAACCCGTTTCTCAAGTGGTGTGACGCCTCGACTTAGTGAGAATCGCAAAATATTATGGCACTTCAACCAAATTGTCATTCCTCGCGCAGCGAGGAATCTGCAGATACTTGGAGCTGCCGGAAATGCAGATTCCTCGCGCCAAAAGCGGGCGCTCGGAATGACAATGTTCTTACTGAATCATGTCACAATAATATGCAAGTCTCAGTAGTCCATCGCGGCCGCGCTGGGGCCGTTTCGCTCGTCGCCGTTATCCAGCTTTACGCGCAGGCACTCGCGCGCTTACCACCGGAACCATCCAAACTGCGTAGCCGTGCGGGTCGCGGATGTTGGCGATCATCTGATCGAAGTACGCCAGTGCCGACTGGTGCGCGATCGGCGTGAGTTCGCCAATCGGCTCGGCATAACCGTCGCGCCAGGCTTCCAGAATAGCCGCGAATGTCGCTCTTGGCACGCGCACCGTATCTACGACGACGTAATCTACCGCAATCGCTTCGAGGTTCATCGCCGCCAGGATCCCGTACGCATTGCGGCCGATGAACAGGTCGGTTCCGGTTGCCGATCCGAAGCTCGCCGGAACGACGTGCCAAAAATCCCGGGGATCGAGCGGCCCGCGCTGGAAATGAAGCATGCCATAGTCCTCCGGAATGAGGTGCAAATAGCCTCCAATCCGCGTAACTCGCACCAGCTCTGCGATCACGCGGTCGGCGTGCGGAATGGAATGGAGAACGTGGCGGCATACGGTGAGATCAAAGCTGCGATCCGGCGCATTGAGCTCGAACACGCTCTGGTGTTCAAACGTGAGCCGGTGCGCCAGTCCTTTATGGCGTGATCGGGCCAACTCCAGGTGATGGTCGATAATATCCACTCCCAACACGTTGCCCTGGGGAAAGAGGTCAGCGAGCCGCGATGCGCCTTCGCCAGTGCCGCATCCGGCATCGAGTACGCGGGGCGCAGCCGGAAGCGAATAACGACGAAGCAACTCAGCCTCCTGCGGCCAAATTGCCCGGGCCTGCGCGTCCAAACCTCGTACCATCGACTCGTCGGCCATCTGCTTGGCCTGCGGGTTGAGATCGGTCACGATGGCCTCCCGGTCACCACTGAAAACGGAGATGCTCTTTAAGATAAAATCAGCTTTAGCCCCAGCTATTTTAGCTTACGGAATCGAAGAGTTGGCGTCGCGGGAGACTCGAAAAATGTCCACGCCGATCAAATTCGGCACTTCAGGCTGGCGGGCGGTGATGGCGGAGGAGTTTACCTTCGCTAACGTGCGGCGCGCGGTGAGCGGAATTGCGCGTTATGTCGTCTCGCAGAAGCCTTCCGGAGCGCGGGTGATTGTAGGACGCGATCCGCGGTTCCTGGGCGAGACCTTTTGTGCGGTCGCGGCTGAGATTCTAGCCGCCCACGCCATAACAGCACTGGTTATTGCCGAAGCCGCTCCTACCCCCGCCATCTCATACGCTGTCATTCGTGAGCCCGCCGATGGCGCCATCAACTTTACGGCTTCACACAATCCGCCGGAGTACAACGGCATCAAGTTCTCCACATCGGATGGCGCGCCGGCGCTGCCGGAGGCCACCAGTCGGATCGAAGCAGAAATCGCCGCATTCGACAGCGAAGTTGAAACCGGGGAGACAAAAGCCAGGACGAAGGCCCAACCGCGGGCGCAATCCTTAGACCCGCGCGGCATATATCTGGCACGCCTGCGCGAAATCATTGACTTCGGAATTATCATGAAGGCCGGTGTGCGCGTGGTGTTCGATCCCTTCTGGGGAGCGGCGCGCGGTTATCCCGACGCGCTGCTGCGCGAGGCTGGCGTCGAAGTCGCTACCGTCCACGATTGCCGTGATGTGCTTTTCGGCGGCCATGCCCCCGAACCCGACGATCATCTACTAAGTGATGCTCGGACAAAAATGCGCGAAACCAAGGCTCACATTGGCATCGCCACCGATGGCGATGCCGACCGCTTCGGCATTGTGGACGAAGACGGCACTTTTTTCCAGCCTAACTACATCATTGCCCTGCTCTTCGACTACCTGGTGGAGAGCCGAGGCTGGAAAAACGGGGTGGGAAAGTCGGTGGCCACAACCAACCTGATCAATGCCCTGGCGCAATACCATGGGACTGAGCTGCACGAGACGCCCGTCGGGTTCAAGTACATCGGGGAACTGATCAAGCAGGACAAGATCGTGATTGGAGGAGAGGAGAGCGCGGGGCTTTCCATCCGCCACCATGTTCCGGAAAAGGACGGCATCCTGGCCGGCCTGCTTTGTTGCGAAATGGTGGCGCGGAGGGGCAAGTCGCTGGGCGTGCAATTGCGGGAATTATTTGTCAAAGTTGGTTCCTTTTATCCCCAACGCGAGAACTTCCGCTTGACGCCGGATGTAAAAGAGAAGTTCACTGAGAAACTGGGGCAAAATCCTCGCGACTTTTTCGGTCGCAAGGTGAAAGAGATTGTGCGCGCGGACGGGCTCAAGTTGATTTGCCAGGATGGCTCGTGGGTGTGCTACCGGCTTTCCGGCACCGAGCCGGTGGTGCGGGTTTATTGCGAAGCGGCAAGCAAGCAAGAACTGGAGAAGCTGAGCGCAGCGGCCAAACAATGGATCTTCGAATAGGGCACCTTCCGAAACTCCGAATCTTGCCGCGGCCCGAAGACGGTCTGCGAACCCTGGTGGAACGGGCTCCGCAGGCCGAAGCTTGGGCAGACCGGATGCGGGAAAAGCTGCGCCCGACTGCGACCATGCTCTACGGGATTCGCCGCCGGATTGCCACGGCCGGGGTGATCGTGTTTACGGTTTGGTTGTTTGCTCATGTGATGTTTGGCGCAAACGGCATGATTGTCTATCGGCAAAAGAAGGCAGAATTCCAGAGTCTGCAAAAAGAAATCGATGACTTACAGAAAGAAAACGACGGTTCCACGCAGCAGATCAAGTCCCTGCAGACCGATCCCAAGATGATTGAGAAAGAAGCGCGGGAACAACTGCACTACGCGCGTCCGGGCGAAGTGGTTTACGTTTCGCCCACGCCTGCCCGCCCGTCCGCCACGAATTCGAGAACAGCGCAAAAGTAGAAGCCATCTGTTTACCGCTACTTGTGGTATATTGGCGAACATCTTCCCACAATCGTTTTCTAGGCTCCGGTTTCAAGGCAATACCGCTGGCGGGAACGCGGGCGCGGGGTGGATTTAGTGGACAATCAACATCTGCGGCTTGGCCGCTAACCATAAGGAGTGTGCTATGAAGAAGTCTGTTCTGATCCTGGTTGCTGCATCGTTGGTGTCACTGGTAGGTGTGCTGGCGTACGCCGCCGATTCGGCGACGGTGAATGGGTATGTAAGTGATTCCATGTGCGGCGCCAAAGGGGCCAACGCCGGCCACGCGGACTGCATGAACAAGTGCCTCAGCAAGGGCGCCAAGTACGTGATTGTGACCGACAGCGACAAGAAAGTGCTGACCGTGGACAATCCCGATGCGCTGAAGGGACATGAAGGTCATCACATTGCTGCAACCGGTGAAGTCACGGGAGACTCGATTCACATTGATAGCGTCAAGATGATGTGATTTTGAGAGCAGAATTTTGACGCGAGATTGATTTTGGAGTTTGCTCCGGGCCGCCCATTTTGCCGAACCCGCGTAGTGTGCCGCGTGTGTTAGCTACAGCTCCGGTGGTCACGGTCCGCGACGCGGCCCTACCGCGCCACGCCTTCCAGCGGGCTACTGGCCGTCGCGTACAGCTTCTTCGGCATACGTCCGGCGAGAAAAGCTTCGCGCCCCGCAATCACCGCGTGTTGCATTGCTTCCGCCATCAGTACCGGAACCTGCGCGCCCGCGATTCCGGTATTCATTAACACCGCATCGGCTCCCAGTTCCATGGCAATCACCGCGTCGGAAGCCGTGCCTACTCCGGCGTCGAGAATCAGCGGCACACCGGTGATCATCTCGCGCAGGATACGGATATTGGCGGCGTTCTGCACGCCCAAGCCGCTGCCGATGGGCGCACCCAGCGGCATAATCGCGCTGGCGCCCGCGTCGAGCAGACGCTTGGCAACCACGACGTCGTCCGACGTATAGGGAAGAACCGTAAAGCCTTCCTTCACCAGAACCCGTGTAGCTTCGAGCGTGGCCTGCACGTCGGGATAGAGCGTCGCCTGATCCCCGATCACTTCCAACTTGACCCAATCCGATAGTCCCACCTCGCGACCGAGGCGGGCCGCGCGAATCGCCTCATCGGCGGTGTAACAACCCGCGGTGTTCGGCAGCAGAAAATACCTCTTGGGATTGATGTAGTCGAGGAGCGATTCCTTGCTGCGGTCCAGATTCACGCGCCGAACGGCAACCGTGACCATTTCCGCATCACTGGCCTCCAGCGCACGCGCCGTTTCCTGAAAAGACTTGTATTTCCCTGTTCCCACAATCAGCCGGGAACGGAACTCGCGGCCAGCAATGATCAATGCGTCGGTCATGCTTCTATTGTAATGAAAGCGAGAGTTTGTGGCACGACTCACGCAGGCCAACCGGTCTCCGTCCGTCCTGACAAGAGCCGGTTCCACACAGGCCGTGAAACGACGAAGGTCCCCGGATTATCCATCGCTCACTTGACGGCAGCCTCTGCTGCGTGTAGCGTGGCCTCCATCAGGAAATCCGTATAAAAACCTTAAGGAGGCGTGCTATGCAGTGGAAAGCGATATGGACCGCCGTAGTGTTCCTATTGTTGACGACACTGGCTGTCGGCCAGGCTCAGCAAGACTACCTCGACGTGTACTCCGTGCAGGTGAAACCTGAGAAACGGGCGGACTTCGATGCCATCTCGAAGAAAATGGTGACAGCGAATCGGCAAAACAAGGGCGATACCTGGCTCGCCATGGAGGCCACTTACGGCCCCGGGGATCGGGTCACCTTTGTAAGTACTCGCCACAGCTATGCAGAGGCCGAAGAGGCCAGCGGCGCTTTTTATCAGGCGCTGCAAAAAGCGTTCGGGAAAGCTGGAAGTGACAAGGCGCTGCAGGATTTCAACCAATGCATCATGAGTTCACACTCCGAATTCCGTCGTCGCCGCTGGGATCTGGGCAGCAATGTACCCCAGGATGAGGCAGCGATGGCGAGGCTGATTGGCGAGGCGCGCTGGCTGCGCACCGTCGTGGTGCATGTCAAGCCGGGGCAGGTGGCCAGTTTCGAGGCGCTGGAGAAAGAACTGAAGACTGCACGCGAGAAAGCCTCGCCACCCCAAACCGTGCTGGTCTCCGAGGCAGTGGCCGGGCAGGAAGGCACGGTCTTTTACGTGACCATGCCCGAAAACTCGCTTGGAGGATTTGACGGGCTCCCATCGTTCAAGCAGATGTTGGGAGAGGAGGGCTATGACCGGTTCCTGAAGGCGAATGTTGAGACGATCGCGCACACCGAGACGGTCATCAGCCGCTTCTTGCCGGAACTGAGCAATGCTCCGGAACAGATCGCCTCGATCGCGCCGGATTACTGGAGACCGAAGGCCGCGGCGATGAACGCCAAGGCCGGCGCCGGCAAGTCAGCCGTGGTCAACGCAGGCGCCAAGAGCAAGATGGATGAGAACGCGAAGCATTAGGAAGTGCTGCAGTCGAAGCAGTTCTTCGGGGGCTCCACTGTTCGCAAGAAACACGCGAAGAATGGGGCCCCGGTTCGCTTTTGGCGCCGCGCCCGGCCCAAACCTCTAACCTATCTTCAGGGTGCCCCGCTCAAGCTCCGAAGCTGTGAAGAAACCCGGCTGAGTAATTGACACGGAGGGGGCTGGCCCGACCTTTCGCTTAAATCTAACCACAGAGGTTGCCCCACCCTTGTCCCTGCGTTTTTTGCCAGGACAGGGTGGGAGATGGAAGCTTCAGTCCCATTCAATCCCACCCTTTCGCACAGAACGCGAAAAGGGTGGGGCAACCCCTAGGAAAAGAACTACTCAGAAAGGATGGGCCAGCCCCCATCCCCTATGAAAAGAACTACTGAGAAAGGATGGGCCAGCCCCCGGAGCAGCCACGGCATGGTTATTCGATCCTGAAAGATATTCAATCCATGAGTGACGGCCGCGTGCAGCTGAGCACAGGCACTTTTGTCAAGGGCGGAGTAAAACCAGACCACTGGGGCGGAGTAAAAGTAGACCAGAGGAGCAGGTAGGAGATCAGGGATTGTCGGGGAGGAGGGCGTCTGGAGCGGAGGCCTGCGCCGCCTGAAAGGCGGCGCGTTTAGGCCGGAGCGGAAGACGTCCTCCTCCCCGAGGCGTGTTCGCCGCAGCGGGTGGCGGGAGTCGAGGCGGGCGGTGGGCGGATCAGGAGTTCGGCGGTGAGCCTCGCTTGCGTTTGCTCTGCTTGAGCCGGTAGCTCTCGCCGTTCATCTCCAGGATGTGGACGTGGTGGGTGAGCCGATCCAGCAGGGCGCCGGTCAGCCGTTCCGAGCCGAGCACCTCGGTCCATTCGTTGAACGGCAGATTGCTGGTGACCAGCGTGGCGCCGCGTTCGTAGCGCTGGCTGAAGACCTCGAACAGCAGTTCGGCGCCGGTCTTGGACAGCGGCACGAAGCCCAGTTCATCGATGATCAGCAGTTCGTAGCTGGCCAGCTGCTTCTGAAAGCGCAGCAGCCGCTTCTCATCCTTGGCTTCCATCAGCTCGTGCACCATGCGACGCCGCCGTGGTGAACCGCACGCGATGGCCCTTTGGCAGGCCGACAGGCCGAGGGCCAGCGCGATGTGCGTTTTTCCGGTACCGGAGTTGCCCAGCGACAACACGTTCTCGCGCCGCAGTAGAAACTCGCAGCGGGCCAGCTCCAGCACCAGCGCCTTGTTTAACGCCGGGATCGCCAGGAACTCGAAAGTGTCCAGGCTCTTGACCACCGGGAACCGCGCCTGATGGATGCGGCGTTCGGTGGCCCGCCGTTCGCGGTCCAGCAGTTCCTGTTCCGTCAACCGCAGCAGGTAGCGGGGATAATCCACGCCCTCGGCGGCGCACTGCCGCGCCACTTTGTCGTACTCGCGCAGGAAAGTCGGCAGCCGCAACTTCTTCAGGTGATGGTCCAGCAGCACCTGGGGAGTGTCCATCGTAGCAGTGTTCGGTTCGCCGCTCATCGCGTCACCTCGCTCGGCAAGCTGGAGTGGTGACGCGCGAAAGCAAAGCCATGTAGTCGGCGGCCTGCGTGGTCTGTACTTCGGCCAGCGGCAGGTGCGGATAGTTCTCCAGGTCCAGCCGCGGCGGCCGCTGCTCGATGCGGCACAGCAGCAGATGCTTGACCGCATCGAAGCTGATCGTGCCCATCCGCAGCGCATCGTCGATGGCCCGCTCGACCTCCGGCAACGAGAACGTCTCCAGCAAACGCAGCACCTGCACGTACTCCCGCTTGCCGCTCTTGCTCAGCCGCGCTTCCAGCAGCCGGCGCAGTTGGGCGAAGCACTCCGGCAACTCCCAGCCCACCAGCGGCGCCGCCTGGTCCAGCGCCCGTGCCTTCTGCTCCAGCAGCGCCAGATAGTGCAGCGGATCGAAGATCATGTCTTCGCGCTGATAGCTTCTGCGATGGCGCGCAATCACCTCGCTGCCGCAGACGATCACCACCTCGTGCACGTAACCCTTCACCAGCACTTCGCGGTGCCCATACTCGGTCGGCACCGAGTAATCGTTGGTGCGATAGCGCACCAGCGACATCGAACTCACTCGCGCCACTCGCTTCTCGCAGGCTTCATACTCGCTGCCGGCAGCGGCAAGCAACGCCGCCCGGTCCCGCTCGAAGCGCTCTCCGATCGTCTCCTGGTGGCCGCGCAGCCGCCGCTCTCGCCGCTTCCGGCACTGCTCCAGCAACTGCGCGTTCAACTCCTCCCAACTGGCCACTCGCGGAATCGGCACCAGGAAGTTCCGCCGCGCGTAGCCCACCAAGCCCTCCACTTTGCCCTTGTCGTTGCCCTTGCCGGGCGTCCGAACTTCTCGGCAAACAGATAGTGGCTCTGCAACTCGGAGAACGCCCGCGTCTTCTGCCGCGTGCCGTCGCCCAGAATCCGCGCCACCGCCAGCTTCGTGTTGTCGTACAGAATCGTGGTGGGAACGCCGCCGAAGTAGGCGAAGGCCTGATTGTGGCCTTCCAGAAACGCTTCCGTCGTCTCCGCCGGAAACGCCATGACGAAGCAGTCGTCCGAGTGCGGCAGGTCCATCGCCAAATAGTGCGCCTTCCGCTCCTCGCCGCCGACGATCACCAGCGCCTCGCCGAAGTCGGCCTGCGCCGTCCCCGGCGGCATGCGCCAGCGGAACGAACATCTCCCGCTGGCGCAGCTTCGCGGCGCGCACGTAGTCCTTCACGATCGTGTAGCCGCCGGTGAACGCGTGCTCCTCCCGCAGCCGTTCGAAGATCCGCTTGGCGGTGTGCCGCTGCTTGCTGGTTTGGTCTTGTCTTCTTCCAGAATGGCGTCGATCACGCCCACCCACGGCCCCAGCTTGGGCCGCTTCGCGGGCTCTTTCCGCCGGTAGCCCGGCGGAATCGAATACCCCAGCATCTTCCGCACCGTCTCGCGCGCCAGCCCAAACTCCCGCGCTACCGACCGTTGACTTCTGCCCTCGACCAGAACCGCTCGCCGTACACGCCCATAGATCTCCACTGTGTACATCCCTCCGGTGTTCCACGATCTCGGCCGTCGGCTCAACGGAACCGAACCAGTTCCGTTACCCCCGCAGGCGGCCGTACCTCGTGAAACAAGAATCCGGCGGTCTACTTTTACTCCGCCGCATCACGCCGCTCACGCGGCGTAATGCGGTCTATTTTTGCTCCGGCGCTTATAGAACACACCGGAGGATAATGAATTTTCTGAAAGAGCAGTCGCAACGGACTGTCAGGTCATGCATTTCCAGTGGCGCTCTGGATATCTAATCCCGTGCTCTTCTTGCTTTGGCAACGCCCGGTTACGTGATACGCTTGCTTCGGTGGTGTGGATGCGGGCCCCTGATCTCTCCTTCTGGTCCCGGCAATACTCCCACAGAGGTCTGCTATGCGGCGCTACAAATCCAGTTTGGCCAGGGTGGCGTTCTCAATCTTGCTTGTCGGGGCCCTGGCAGTGCCACGGTCAAATGCGGCTAGCACCGAGAAGAGCCTATATTCGTTTGGGAATCTAACAGACGGCTACGATCCATTCGCCCGGCCTATCTTCATGAACGGTCGACTGTATGGCACGACAACTCTCGGGGGTGCGTACGACTGCGGGATCGTGTACGAACTGGAGCAGACCAAGTCTGGCTGGGTAAAAAGGACGCTCTACACCTTTACCGGAAAGGACGATGGGAAAAACCCCTGGGCGGAGTTGACGAAAGACAGCGCGGGCAATTTGTACGGGACAGCCGGTTACGGTGGCTCGTCCGGAGACGGCGTGGTTTTTGAACTTTTACGCGATTCAAGCGGTGGGTGGGCGGAGAAGTTGCTGCACTCGTTTGGCGGCGATGACGGCGTGGCTCCGCTCGGCGGACTAGTATTTGACTCTGAAGGGAACCTCTATGGAACCACGTTCACCGGAGGCAACCTGAGCCAGTGCGACGGCTACGGGTGCGGAACTGTCTTCCGATTGTCGCCTTCGAATGGCCAATGGACCCTGACTACACTGCATAACTTTGACGGTAACGATGGAGTGTACCCGAGGTCCACTCTCTATCGCGACAGTAAGGGTAATTACTATGGCACGACGCTTGGCGGAGGAAGCACCGGATACGGGGTGGTATATAGGGTATCGCCGTCCAGTGGCGGCGGTTGGACTTTTGCCAGTCTTTACAACGCCCCTCACGGAGATCCTGGGTTTGGCCCAGTTGTGATGGATAAGAAAGGTAACATTTACGGCACCAACTCCGGGGGAGAGGACCTAGGATACGTATACGAGCTTACGCGGTCGGGCAAGAGTTGGAAGGCGAAAGTAATTTATACCTTTGCTGGCGGGTCAGACGGTAAATATCCTTTCGCCGGGGTAGTATTGAGCCCGCGTGGCGAACTTTATGGCACTACACTGTTCGGGGGCGTAAGTGGAGCTGGCACTGTATTCAGACTGGTGCGTTCCGGTGACACCTGGAATGAATCGGTGCTATTCAGCTTCGACGGGGCGGATGGCTACCAGCCTCACTCCGGCTTGACCTGGCACAAATCCGACAGCCTCATTGGAACGACTGCAGGCGGTGGCGGAGGATCGTGCCCGCTTAGTGGGTGTGGCGTGGTTTTCGAGATTACACCGTAGTGGGCCGCCTACTCGCTTTTCGGATTTGCGACACCCAGGGGTGCGCGGCATCCATCACGGCAGTGTAAACAACGCTCCGGAAATCAGTGAAGGGAAAGTTTTTCCAACAGAGCTGACGATTCGGTTTGGACCTGGGGAGTGATCGATCGCCCTGCCCCGCTCCCGGCCCCCGCCCGGTTTCCAGAATACTCGCCCGCGTAGCTCACGAGATACCCTTGGGACACTTTTTCCGGCGTCTTCCGTTAACCCCCAATCGCAGTTGACTTCCACCGCGCGCCGACCTAACATGCCGAGCAACCTCTCCCCGCTTTGCGATGATTAACCGAGTCCTTGGACACTACCGAGTTGTGGAGCACATAGGCTCGGGAGGGATGGGGGAAGTGTACCGCGCCAGCGACAACCGACTGGGGCGGGAAGTTGCCCTCAAGGTACTGAAAGCCTCCCTGGCTCATGATCAGGACCGCCTGCGCCGCTTCGAGCAGGAGGCCCGCGCGGCGGCTGCGCTCAGCCATCCCAATATTGTTGCCATTTATGACATCGGCATGCATGAGAGGCGCGCCTTACATTGTCTCCGAGTTGCTCGAGGGGCAAACTCTACGCCGGCGCCTTTCTCGAAAGTCCGATCACGCCGCGGCAGGCGGCCGATTACGCTTTGCAGATTGCGCAGGGGCTGACCGCGGCGCACGAAAAGCGAATCGTCATCGCGACCTCAAGCCGGAGAATCTTTTCATTACTCGCGATGGCCGGGTCAAGATCCTCGATTTCGGCATCGCCAAGCTGACCAACCCTGAACTCGACAGCGACCGCTCGGTGGAGACGATGACCACCCAGACCAAAGCGGGGTCGGTGCTGGGCACGGTCGCTTACATGTCTCCGGAGCAGTTGCGGGGAAGGGCAGTGGATCAGCGCAGCGACATCTTCAGTTTTGGCGCGATTCTGTACGAAATGCTCACCGGCAAACGCGCTTTCTCGGGCGAGACGCAGGTGGACACCATGACTGCGATCCTGAAAGAAGACCCTCCCGAGATGGTTGAGGCGCGGCAGGGCATCCCGCCAGGGTTTGAACCGATCGTCCGTCACTGCCTGGAGAAAGAGCCGGAGAACCGCTTCCAGTCCGCGCGCGATCTGGCGTTTGCCCTTAGCACGTTGTCGAATGTCTCGACCAGCAAGCAGATCGCGGCCCTGCGTCTGGGGAAGTCGCGCCTCCGGAAGTGGTTGCCCATGCTGGCGACGGCGGGGTTGCTGGCGGGGGTGGGAATATTTCTGGGTCGCAGTTTTAAGGCCACGCCGGAGCCGGTGTATCGCCGTCTCACGTTTGAGCGCGGCACGGTGTACTCGGGCCGCTTTAGCGCAGATGGCCGGACCGTGGTGTACGGCGCGGCGTGGAATGGGCGGCCACTGCAGATTTATTCCACTATTCCCGATTCGTTGCTGGCGCGCCCTCTCGGTTTAACATCAGCTCCCCTGCTGGCTCTTTCCCGCAGCAATGAACTGGCTCTGGCCTTACGGGCCGTCCATGGCTCGCGCCTTACCTTCGATCATGGAATGCTGGCTCGCGCTCCGCTGGTAGGCGGCACTCCTCGCGAAATTCTCCAGGATGTACGCTGGGCCGACTGGAGCCCTGAGGGCGAACTGGCCGTGGTTCATCACGTCAACATTCGCGACCAACTGGAGTTTCCTATCGGTAAGGTTCTATACGTGACCAACGGTTGGATCAGCCATCTGCGGTTTTCGCCCCGCGGAGACAAAATCGCTTTCATGGATCACCCGGAGCGCTGGAACGATCGCGGTTCGGTCAGCGTAATGGATCTGGCCGGCAACGTGGTCGCCCGGTCTGGAGCCTGGGACTCGGAGGATGGGTTGGCCTGGTCGTGGCAGGGCAATGAAATCTGGTTCGCGGCAGCCGAGAACGCAGCCACCAATCGCAGCCTGTGGGCGATGAATCTTTCCGGGCGGCAACGCAAGATTCTGACCGTTCCCGGCGGTTTTACTCTGCAAGATATTGCTCCTGACGGCCGCATCCTGGTGACGCTCGATACCGAGCGGCTGGCGATGGAGTGGACCGGCAAAGATAACAAAGAGGTGCAGGATCTCTCCTGGTATGACTGGAGTGTGGCCAAAGACATTTCGCCTGACGGCCAGTCGGTTCTGTTTGAAGAGGATGGAGGACCGTCCGGCGAGAGTGGCGGAGGGTTGGGGACGGAGAACGCCGTCGCCATTCGCAAGCTGGACGGTTCGCCTCCCATCCACTTGGGCGACGGCACGGTGGACGGCTTGTCGCCGGATAGCCAGTGGGCAATCTCTGTTTCGCGGGGAACGCCGGGGCACATCACGCTGTTACCCGTGGGTCCGGGGCAGGCTCGCCAGATTCCGGTGGCCGGGCTGGAACATCTGCAGGCGGGCGCGCACTTCCTGCCGGACGGCGAGCGGATCGTGGTCAACGGCAACGAGGCTGGTCGCCGGGGCGCACCTATATTGTCGATGTCTCGGGAGGAAAGCCTGAGCCCCTTACGCCTGAGGGCGTGTATGCGACGCTGCCTTCGCCGGACGGAAAGTATGTGGCGGGCGTGAACACGGCAGACCACAAGCAAATGCTGTTTCCGGTGGACGGCGGATCGCTTCGTCCAGTGCCCGGCCTCGATGACAGCTATATCCTGGCGCAGTGGTCCGCGGACAGCAAGGGGCTGTATGTTTACCGTGCCGGAGAAGTGCCCATGAAGATTGAGCGCGTGGACATCGCGAGCGGGAAGATGAGTTTCGTGCGGGAACTGGTTCCGGCGGATCGCGCCGGAGTGGTCTCGATCGCGCCCGTGGTCACCAATCAGAACGCCTCGGAGTTTGCTTATAGCTATTACCAGACGTTGTCGGTGCTGTACGTGATCTCGGGGCTGAAGTAGGGGGCTGCCGCGGCGGAGTTTCAGTGATATACTTCGCCCTGATCGAGGGCTTCTTACTCGCATCCCCTATGCGAGTCTCCTCGAAAAAGGCGGTCTCCCATGCGACCGAAACGGTGGTTTCTCGCTTTGATCCGGGCTGTGGTGGTGGTTGTGCTGACTCTGGTTCTGGCGCCCGGTGCTTCCGCTAAGCCCAAGTTCAAGGTGCTGCAACGAGTCGCCGGGGGGTTATCGGGAGGGCTTGTCTTTGACACAAAGGGAAACCTGTACGGCGCGACCTGCGCCGGAGGCGTTGGGGCAAACGGAACGATCTTTAAGCTGTCGCGATCAAAACATTGGGCGGCAAGCACGCTGCACGTCTTCGATGGCAGCGATGGCTATTGTCCGAACGGCCGGCTAATTTTCGACCCACAGGGCAATCTTTATGGGACGACCGCCCTGGGCGGCATGTATCGCGGCGGTGAGGTCTTTGAGCTGAGCCCCGGCAAGGCTCCCGGCGCCGCTTGGACTTTCAGTGTGCTCTACTCGTTCTGTGAACAGTATGGCTGTCCGGACGGGGCTCCGTCGAACGCCGGTGTCGTACGGGATGCGCAAGGCAATCTCTTCGGGACGGCGACAGCCGGCGCCAACGGCGGAGGGGTAGTGTTTGAGCTGTCGCCGGGGGACGGGGGCTGGACGTACGCGGTGCTGCATAATTTTGGGACTGTCAGCGGCCACGGCGATGGCGCAAGCCCTACTGATGCGCTCACCCTGAGTGCGTCGGGTGCGCTTTATGGCACCACAGGGGCAGGGGGCCAGTACGCCTCCGGCACCGTTTTCAAGCTACGGTACATCTCCGGCACGTGGAGGGAGAGTCTGCTTTACAGCTTTTGCAAGGCCGGGTTTCCCTGCGAAGACGGCGCGGGACCCACAGCTTCGGTCGTGTTTGAGGCATCGGGAAGCCTGTACGGTACCGGCAGGCCGGAGGCAAGAACCGATGCGGGGAGGCGAACTGCGGAGCGGTGTTCAAGCTCGCCGAGAAACGCGATGGCGGCTGGAAGGAGACGGTCGTGCACGACTTCAAACTCGGAAGGAACGGCTACTACACGAGCAGCCATGGCAGGTTGGTCTTCGATCAGGTCGGTAATCTCTATGGCACGACCGCCCTTGGCGGGCTGAACAACTGTGGCGGCGGCTGTGGCGTGATCTATAAGCTCAAGCCCGAGAGCCACGGAGAATGGTCATACTCTGTTCTTCACAGATTTAACGCTGCGGATGGCGGCTATGCCGACGGCGGTGTACTTCTCGATACGAAGGGCAATCTTTACGGCAACGCGGATACGGTGGTTTTCGAACTCACGCCGTGACGAGTTGCTGGCACGTATTTAAGCAGGGGGCTGGCCCACCCTTTCGGAATCCGATAAATGCTACCTGGGTTGCCCCACCCTTGTCGCGCTTTTTGCGACAGGGTGGGCAATAGATCTTTAAATGTCCGTCGGTCTTTTCTCCACCCACCCTATCCGCAAAGAACGCGGATAAGGGTGGGGCATCCCTCGGAAACGATTTGGGCGGAAAGGATGGGCCAGCCCCCGTCGCGCATCCTGCACCGCACTAGTCCAAACTTTCCGCAAAATCTTCCCGAACATAGTGGAAAAATATAGATGTGGAGGTGTGGCCCTCGGGGAGCGGGTCGCGGGAGTGGGGAATTGCGCGGCCGCGGTAGAGCAGGGCGTCCCCGATCGCCTGAAAGACGGTGACCTTGCCCGACTCGAGATGAAGCTGAAGCGGCCAAGGTGTGGCGGAGCGCGGCTCGGGCGCGTAGTCCAGACACAGGGTAATGCTAAACTCGCACTGCTCGCGGTCGGTGTGCTTCTTGAGGATCGCTCCCGGTTGGTACGAGGCTAGATAAACGTAAGAAGGCTTCATCGGCTCACCCGCGAGAGCGGAGATGGCTGCGGTCAACTGGTGGTGAAAGAAGCGGGCAACGGTTTCGTTGTGGGCGACGTAGCGGCGGGAACTCTGGTAGTCCCCCAGCAGAATTTTTCCGGTGCGAATCTGGTGGCGATAGTAGCGGCGCAGGGCCGCGATGTGAAAGGGATGAATCAGGCGAGCGACGGGAACATAACCTCGCTGGTGGAACTGCGGCCCGCACAGTGAAACAATTGCATCCCACTGCCTCCGGCGGTCGGAGACATAGTTCTCCGGCACCAGCACGTTTGCCATTGATAGGACGCTGAGCGCCTCCGGCGAGAGCCCTGTGGGCGCGGGATCTCCAGGTTGCGAGTTCGACAGCAGGGCAGAGAACTTCGGGCTGAGCCAGAATGGTTGCAAGGCGCCGATCCCCGGATCGGTCAGCCACAGCATTTCGTCCGGCAGCGCGAAATTCTCTACAGCCAAGAGCCAGAATCAATCCCTTTTGGCAGTTCGCCATTTCGCGCGAAGAAACAGTAGGGATTCACGAAAAGCGGACGATCAGTCAGACCCTCCCAGAAGCCTGGTCGGAGGAGAAACGCTCCGGGGACCAGGTGGTCCGGCTGATCGTCCAGGCGGCAATAGAAGAGCGACCGGGGAAGCCCCGGTGCCGGATGCAGGAGCACCGGCTCCCGTACCAGGCGCTCAATCCATGCCAGCCAAGCCGCGTCATTTACCTGTGAAGCCATCCGTTGACCGTGAAACGGCTATCGGCAAATGCGGCGGAGGGGCACTCCACCGGAGTGATTTCATGCGCCAGCGAACTCACGAACAGGACCATCTGGTTCTGCTCGGGAACGATGACGCGGTAATTTGCGGTTGGCACGTACTGGTTGTTCTCCCAGCGCGAATCGTAGATGCGCAGCTCTCCGCCGCGGAACTGCTTCGGCTCACGATGGAAGAAGTAGACAAAGGTGATTTCCCGAGAGGCAATTTCTTCGGCTCCGTTGTCGCAATGCCAATGGAAGAAATCGCCGTGGTTGCTGGCGGTAATCTGCGCTTCCACGCGGGAAATGGGGAAGGTATCGTGGCCGAGCTTGCGCAGAGCCTGCGGCAAGCAGGCGCGCAGACGGTCCACGATGACGGACTGGTGTTTGCCGAACTCGACGAGCACGCGCGAGCGGCGGTGTTCATGGTCAACCGTTCCGCCTGGCCACGCCGGGCGAAACGCACTTCGCTGACGCTGGAACTCCATTTCCCGCTGGAGTGTTTATTGCATCAGCCCGTCCAGTTCGGCGGAGGTCAGGAACTCGTCGAGTACCAGCGCACTCGGCAGGGAGAACTCGCGGCATTTCCAGGACAGCGACTCCGCCTGTCGCGGCCGGCGCGCAGGTTGGGGATCTGTTGCTGTCCGAGCTGGCAGACTTGCGCCCGGTGGTGTGAGTACGTGCCCACACGCCGCCACCGCCCGGCGGGCTCGGACCTGGGGGTTGTGGACCGCTCTTGTTAGGGTCGGCTCGGACCTGCGGGCTGGTCGCGGTCAGGCGGTAGGCCCACCGGCGCGCATCATTCTCGGATCTTGATCCGGAGATTGACTCGAAACTTTCCCGACTGCTCGAGCAGCCGTCGGGCGATGCTTTCGCCCAATACTCCGTAGGCTCGCTCTGCGATGACTTCTCCAACTGAATGAGTGATCGTCTCGGCCACCGCACTCCCCGGACGCTCGCCTGAGTTCTTGCGCGCTGCAGCAGCTTCGCAAGCAGCTCCCTCTCTCGCACGCTCAGGATGTGTTCGTCACACATCAGGGTGTCGGAGAGACGGTCAATAATCTCTCGGCTGCCATTAGAGTGGACACCTCCCGGAAAACGACACGAATAACTCGAGGAGCCGGGCAGCCAAGTAAGCGAAGGGGATTGAAGCGTAGCAAGAAACATCGCAGCGGGAAAGCACTAATTGAGTTCGCGAGAACGGAATGTTGTGGAAACACAGAATTCAGATGCGACGCTACTTTTCCGCCATGGCGCCGACCAGGGACTCGAAGATCTTGAAGCCATCGGTGCCACCGAGTTCCGGCTCGCTGGAGCGTTCGGGATGCGGCATCATGCCGAGCACGTTTCCGACCCGGATTGCAAATGCCGGCGATATTGTCCAGGGATCCGTTGGGATTGGCATCCGGGGTGATTTCGCCGCCCGGGGTTGAGTATCGAAACACGATGCTCCTGTCCCGGTGCAATTCGGCGAGGGTGGCCTCATCGCAGAAGTAGTTGCCCTCCATGTGGCCGATGGGAATGGTCAGCACTTCGCCCTGGCGGCAGGCGTTGGTGAAGGGGTGTCCGACGTTCTCCACCCGCACCTGAACGGGCTTGCAAACGTACTTCAGGCCCACGTTGCGCATCAGCGCCCCGGGCAGTAACCCCGACTCGCACAGAATCTGGAAGCCATTGCAGATGCCCAGCACCAAGCCGCCGCTGGCAGCGAACTTGCGCACCGACTCCATCACCGGGGAAAACTTGGCGATGGCGCCGGTGCGCAAGTAATCCCCGTAAGCAAAACCTCCGGGAACGATGATGGCGTCACAGTTCTCCAGGTCGTGGGATTCGTGCCAGAGAAACGTCACCGGCTGTTTGGCCACCTGCTGGATGGTCCAATACGCATCGTGATCGCAGTTCGATCCGGGGAAAATGATGACGCCAAATTTCATCGAGTTTCCTCCTGCAGGGGTATATCGCAAAGTCTAACACGAACGAAAAAGAAGGCCGCCCGCGATCATCCCCAGAACGGGGCAGGCGGGCGGCTTAGGGCATCTGTGCTAAAAGTTCTCAGGTGGCGGGTCGGGCAAGGGCGGCAACAATTCGCACCTGGTCCCGGAGGCGGAGGCGGAGGAGGACCGGAGATCCCGGGAGGCATTTGTTTGTAGAAGAAGAGATGATCCCGCTGGACCCCGCTCGTCGCGGATGGTTTTGAGCTGCCGCCATTGTGCCACGGAGAGCACCTTCCGCAGATCGAGGTTCATCATCGTGAACTCGCGCTCCAGCCTGCCCCTCGCGGCCAGAACGTGGTCCACTTGTAGCCCAACCTGGCCTTCATTGGGGACATCGGCGTCCAGCAGGTTCTGCAATTTCAGATCCTCCTTTTCCATCTGAGCACCGTAGTCGATCAGTTTTAACCGGTGATCGAAGAAACCTGATCAAGTTGGGCGATCTGACCGTCGGTCAACTGCAGTTTCTTGGCTGTGTCCGAGTTCCTCCACCACTCGCCCATTTCGTGGCGTATCAAAATTTTTCTTCCCGGAGCTGCGTCAACCCCGTTCGGCGGGGGCGGGGGGAAGGGCGGCGCCTGTTGCGCAAGCCCCGACATCGAGAGCAACAATACGAGCACATATGACCAGCTACTGATTTTCATTCTGGTTCTCCTTGTAAACACGACTTGATGTGGAAATAGGTTGGGCGTTACCGATAATCTCATCCGCGAGCAGCGCCGCGGGGGAGAGAGCCTCGGTAACATCACTCTGAACCGCCTGTTCGACCGCTACAAACAATTCCTGGTCGGAGTCATTCTCCGCTCGCGAAGGACTTGGTGCCGAGCGCCCATTTGGATACAGCATCATCAGCGCGCCGAGCGCCAACACGCTTGCCCATGCCCATGTTGCGCGCGCCAGCCCCGGTCTGGATGTCGCGATTCGTTTGCAGATCTCGGACTGCTGCCTTTTCCAAAAGGCGTCCGAATGCTCGGTAACGCTGCGCACCGACTCTGGCAACGCGGTCAGAATACGCCGCAAATGCTCCGGTTCGCCGTCTTGCCGTGGCCCCAGCACGTCCTGGTTGCATTGGTCGCCTATGATCTGCATGGCTTCTCCTTTACCGCTTCTCGTACTTTTCCGGTGGCGCGGAAAAGCTGGGTTTTGACCGCCCCCACGCTAATGCCGAGCACTTGGGCGATTTCCGCGAGGGACAGCTCTTCCGCGAAGCGCAAAAGGAAGATGCTGCGCTGCTGTCGGGAAAGCGAGGCGACGGCGGTCCACACCACCTCCAACTCCTCGCGCGCCAGTAGCAGGCGCTCGGCGGACGGCTGTGACACCGGAAACTGCCGCGCCGCCTTTTCGCCGTTCTCTTCATCGAGGCCGAGAAGTTTCTTCCAGAACCGCACCCTGTGGCTCTTTCTGTGATCCCGCGCCAGATTGACGGCTATTCGCAGAAGCCAGGTCTCCACCCGGCACTCGCCACGAAAACTGCCTCGCTTCTTGTAGGCCCGAAGAAAGCACTCTTGGGTTAAGGTGTCGGCGGCATCTGCATCTTTAAGCAGCAGGAACAGGACACGGTACACACGCCGTTGATGCTGGCGAATGATTTCGTCAAAATTCTCTGCAGAAATGCCTTCCCTCGGCTCTTCCGCAGGTGAACTCAACGCCGTCGCGAGTGCTGCTTCCACGCGTGTTCTCTCTCCCTGAGACTAGCTGCTGTCAGTATGGACGACTTTTGGCCGGTGAGGTTTACAACCTATCGCGAGCGGACTGACTGATCTTGCAGTTCGGGGATCTCTGGTTCGCGCGATCGGGATGGTGCATCAGATTTAGCATGCAAATGGGCGAGCACATTCGGCTCACCGGGGGCGCGCTGCGGAACTGGTTCATCGCCCAGTGCCAGGACTCACTCGCCGTTGGAGTCCTGTGGCTGGCCAGGCCTTTACCTGCTGAAAACTCCGTGGGCGCCGCTCTGGGCGTTGTTGGCCGCAATTCTACAGTTTGTGCCCCACCTGGGGCCGGTGCTGGGGCTGATTGGTCCCGTGCTGGCCGCGGCATTGCGCTGGGCTGACTGGCAGCATCCGCTTTACGTACTGATGTTGTACGCCGGTATTGTGGTGCTGGACGGCTTTCTGCTGCAACCATATTTCATGAAGCGGACGGCTAGGGTTCCCATGTGGGCCTCGATACTCACGCCCATCGCCCTCGGTTTCCTGATTCCATTCTGGGGAATCTTGCTGGCGCCACCACTGCTGGCCATCGTGTACGCGTACAGGGCAAGGCATGAGAGCCGAGACGCCAATCATTCGCTACCAACTCGATAGCGACCTCGGGCTATTTAATCAATAGAGACTTGCTCATGCGGACCACCGGAAGAGACAAGCCGTTGGGAAGCGGCACGTCGAGATGCTCGGCGGCGGTGAAGCCGCGGACACTGTAAAGCGGTACACCCGGGAGCGTGGCCGCTAATTCCAGAGCTGAAAAACCGTCTGCTGCCGCGGCCCTTTCGCAAGTTTCCAGGAGCCGGCTGCCAAGCCCTCGGCGGGCCCAGGCAGGATGGACGAAAAAAGCCCGAATTCTGGCAGGATCAGACGCAGGGTCGAGCCAGGCATCGTTCTTGACGGGGCCGTGGTCGCTGCCAAACAATGTCTGGCGCTTGCTCCATCCGCCGCAGGCCACGATCCTACCTTCGGCCTCGGCGACGAAATATGTTCCGTCGCGAATAAGCTGGCGATCGACTCCCAAAGCATTGCCGAGCGCTGCTTCTACCTGCTCGGCCGAATAGCCCTCACGCAGTCCCCTGGCGGACTCGGCAATCAGAGCTTGCAGGGCGGGAATGTCGGCCAGTACGGCTTGGCGAATGGTCACCTCCATGGGATTCAAACTGCGGAGGGCAATTCTCGCGCTTCGAGAACGGCGTTGGCAGTCCTATCGGCTTGTAGTTTGGGTCCGGACGTTTTCACTTGTCTCCAGGTCCGCGAACCGTCATCTTACCGTTAAGAAGAGCAATTCCGGCTGGCGGTCATGCTATAATTTCAATTCGCCTGCGTTTGTTTTGAGGCAAATCCCGAGGGCAATCCAGTGATCTCCTCTACTGGTCGAGTCCCGCATAGTAAGATCAGCATAGTAAGATCAAGGCAATTCTAGTCTATTGAACACGAGGTCTCTCTATGTCCGGCCATTCAAAATGGGCCACAATCAAGCACAAGAAGGGCGCGCTCGACGCCAAGCGGGGTAAGATTTTCACTCGGCTGATCAAGGAAATCGGCATTGCCGCCAAGAATGGCGGCGGTGATCCGGACAACAACCCGCGTCTGCGCACTGCCATCCTTGCGGCCAAGGCGGAGAACATGCCTGCCGACAATATCAAGCGGGCCATCCAGCGCGGCACCGGCGAATTGCCGGGTGCGACTTACGAAGAGTTTTCACTGGAAGGCTACGGCCCGGGCGGGGTGGCGATCCTGCTCGATATCAATACCGACAATCGCAACCGCACGGTCAGCGAGATTCGCCACGTGTTCGGCAAGAACGGCGGCAACATGGCCGAAGCCGGAGCCGTCTCCTGGATGTTCCACAAGAAGGGCGATATCGTGATTCCGAAGTCTGCGGCAAAGGAAGACGATCTGATGGCGTGGTACTCGATGCCGGGGCGGATGATTTGCAGCGACGATGGCGACAATTGGGAAGTGCTCTACCGATCCTTCGGCCTACGAAGCAGTGCTCGAGGCGGTGAAAAAAGCTGGCATTGAGCCGACCTCGGCCAGTGTGGCCATGATTCCGCAAAACTACATCAAGATCGAAGGGCCCGCGGCGAACACCATGATCCGTCTGATGGAAGCGCTTGAAGAGCACGACGACGTGCAGAATGTGCACTCCAATTTCGATATCGATCAGAAGTTGCTGGAGGAAGTGGCCGGCTAGGCTAGCCTTATCTGATAAGTAAGCCGCCTCGTGTGGGCGGCTTTATTTTTGGCGTCGAAAAGAGAACTGACACGAAGCGAGAACCAGTGAATTTTCCGAACCGGAGCGGGCAAACTCCTTGCCCTGGAGCGGCTGAACACTTGGGATGCCATTTTTCTCCGAACTTTTCAACACCTCGGTGCATAACGCTGTGGAAAAGCCGAGAAGCGCGTTGCTAAGTTCTTTGTGCGGTGATGCTTCTACAATTTGCACTGGGTTCGTTGCTGGCACTTTGGTGGTAAGGTTGACGGGGTCACAGACGCTAAGGGAAACCGACTTGAAAGTCCGGATCGACAAACTGCTTCTCGAACGCGGCCTGACAACGTCGCGGGAGCGGGCGCAGGCGCTGATTCTCGCCGGGAAAATTCTAGTCGATGGGCAAAAAGTAGAAAAAGCTGGGACGGCGGTGAAAGAGGAAGCAGAGATCCGCCTGCTCGGCGAAGATTTGAAGTACGTCAGCCGCGGCGGGCTCAAGCTGGAGAAGGCGCTGGAACACTGGCAGCTCGATGTCACCGGTAAAGTCTGCGTTGATGTCGGGGCCTCGACGGGTGGCTTCACGGATTGCCTGTTGCAGCACGGCGCAGCGCGCGTGATTGCGGTGGATACCGGACATGGCCAAATTGATTTCCGTCTGCGCCAGGACCCGCGCGTGCGGTTATTGGAAAAGACGAACGCGCGCTACTTGAAACGTGACCAAGTTGGCGAGAACGCAGATCTAGTTGTGATGGATGTTTCGTTCATCTCGGCAACGCTGGTTCTTCCGGCGGTTATTGCCGCGGCGTTTCCAGAATCTGTTTCCGAACGTCGTGGCCGGCAAGTTGTGGTGCTGGTGAAACCTCAATTCGAAGCAGGCCGCGAGCAGGTGGGCAAGGGCGGCATTGTGCGTGACGAGGCCGCCCAGTCGGCAGCGGTGGAGAAGGTTCGGCAGGCCCTACTGGCGCAGGGATGTACTCGTACCGAGGTGATTGAGTCTCCGATCCTGGGCGCGGAAGGCAACCGGGAATTCCTGCTGTATGGAATTTACTGAATGCCTGACTGCCGCGGCCCAGAGCCGAGGAGGGATTTCGTAACTTGGTCACCCTGCGCAGAACTACTCGATTTACTTGCGAATGAGAAGCGAAGTCGAAGGATCCCTGCGCGCCCATAAGCCCCACCGCTGCGGCAGGTGATTTCTCCCGGTATGATTGGGCGACCACGGGATACGCCGCTCGTGAGAATGCCGGGACGCCGATGTGCAGGACAAAGTTGGGTAGGGGTCCTTCGACTGCGGGGCTGCTTCGCGTTGCGAAGCCGTCCCTTCGCAGAGGATGACAGAAAGGCGGTATTCTGTACAATTCAATTTCCGCCATGGATACCAGGAATCCTGCATCCCCGAAAACCAAAGCTGCGGCCATCGTCTCCAAGGCGGGCAAGGCGGAACTGTCGAGTGTTGTGGCAGCACTGCTGCAGTGGTTTCGCCAACACCAGTATCAGGTGGTGGTCGATCGGGAGACCGCGCCGCATGCGCCGGGGATCGAGGTTCTCAGCCGCGACCAGTTGGCTTCGCGGTCCCTCAACTTTGTGGTGGTTCTGGGCGGTGATGGAACGCTGCTGTCCGCCGCCCGTTCGGTAGCCAAGGCGGGAACTCCGGTACTAGGCGTGAATCTGGGCTCGCTGGGATTTCTGACGGAAGTCCGCTGGAGGAGTTGTATCCCACTCTCCAGGGCATCGAAGCCGGAAATTGCGACGTGGAAACCCGCTCCATGGTGCACTGCGAAGTGATGCGCAAAGACTCACTGGTAGCCCGTTACGACGCTCTCAATGACATTGTGGTGGGCAAGGGCACAATTTCCCGTCTCAATCACTGCGACGTATATATTGACGGAGTTTTCGTCTCCAGCTATAAGACCGACAGCCTGATCGTCTCCACACCTACCGGCTCTACTGCGTACTCGCTGGCCGCGGGAGGACCAATCCTGATGCCGTCGGTCAACGCTTTATCGTTACTCCGGTCGCGGCCCACTCGCTGACCCATCGCCCGCTGGTGGTGCCGGACACCTCACAAATCGAGCTTGTCGTCAATACCGGCGCAGGACGAGGCTTACCTCAGCGTCGACGGCCAGGTCGGTATGCCAATGTACGACGGAGACCGTGTGCATTGCCGCAAGTCCGAGCACCAGGTCAAGCTGCTGCGCATCCACGGCACATTCTTCGATGTGCTGCGCGCGAAATTGAAGTGGGGTCAAAGATAGCTGTTCTGTGAGGAACCACTGAACCATGAAACTCATTCGGCAGGCACTCGCAGTTGCTGGTTGTCTGGATGTCTTGCACTTCTGGTCTCGTCTGGCGCGTTCGCGCAGTCCCAACCAGCCGCGGACCTGATCATTACGCAACGCCAAAGTCTGGACCGGCGGATGAAGATCAGCCCAGGCCCAGGCCGTGGCGGTGCTCGGGGATCGCATTGTGGCTGTGGGGTCAAATGCTGATATCGGAGTCTTGCGCGGCCCTCACACCAAGGTGATCGACGCGGGCGGCAAACTGCTGCTACCTGGCTTTAACGATGCGCACGTGCACTTTGTCAGCGGGAGCGATGCAACTCGACAGCGTGGAGCTTAACGATGTCACCGGTCCTGAGGAATTTGTCCGTCGCATTGCCGAGCGGGCGAAGAAAACTCCGAAAGGAGAATGGATCCAGGGCGGCGACTGGGATGAAACCAAGTGGCTCGGGCGAAACTCTACCCACGAAGGAATTGATCGATCCGGTGACGCCCGATAATCCGGTTTTTCTGAGCCGCTACGACGGCCACTCAGCACTGGCAAATTCCGCCGCTCTGAAACTGGCGGGTGTGACCGCGCAGACGCCCGATCCACCGGGCGGCGCTATTGTGCGCGATGCGCCGGGGAAATCCGACGGGCGATCTCAAAGATGCGGCAAGCGATCTGGTGTTCTGAAAGTGATTCCGCCTCTTTCCCATGATCAGCGTATACGGGCGGTCGAGGCGCGGCTCTGGAACACGCGGCATCGCTTGGGCGTGACCAGCGTTCAGAATATGGATCCGGAATACGCCGACATCGCTGCCTCGGCGTACGCCGAACTGTTGCAGTCCGGCGAACTCACCACGCGAATCTATGCTGCGCCTTTAATCACACAGTTGGCATGATCAGGTGAAGATTGGAGTTCGTCACGCTTTTGGTCGTCCCTATCTGCGCATCGGCGCGCTCAAGGCGTTTGCGGATGGCTCCCTGGGTTCGCGAACGGCGTATTTTTTTGAACCGTTTCAGGACGAACCCGACAATCTCGGCCTGCTGTCTGACGAAATGCAGCCGCTCTCGCTAGATGCGCGACCGCATGATGAAGGCCGACGCGGCCGGCCTGCAGATTTGCACCCACGCTATCGGCGACCAGGGCGATCTCGATTGTCCTGGATCTCTATGCCGAGGTGGCGAAGGCCCACGCCGGCGCCGACCGCCGCTTCCGCATCGAGCACGCGCAGCACATGGCAGCGAAGGACTTCGCTCGCTTCGCGCAGTTGGCTGTGATCGCGTCAGTTCAGCCTTATCACGCCATCGATGATGGGCGCTGGGCGGAAGCACGCATCGGCCATGACCGCGCCAGCCGGACCTATGCGTTTCGCACCTTTCTGAATCATGGTGTGCATCTGGCTTTCGGGACGGATTGGGACGTCGCGCCACTGAATCCCTGCTTCACGGTCTATGCAGCGGTGACCCGCGCGACGCTGGATGGAAAGAATCCCAATGGTTGGTTCCCGGAGCAGAAACTCACGGTCGAGGAAGCGGTTCAGGCCTACACCATGGGCTCGGCGTATGCTGAGTTTCAAGAGAAAGAAAAGGGATCGATCACGCCGGGCAAACTGGCGGATATGGTGCTGCTGAGCGATGACATTTTTTCCATTGATCCGGCCAAGATTCGCGAAGTGAAAGTGCTGAAGACGATCGTGGGCGGGAAAATAGTGTGGGATCTGGACCGAAAGAAACAGTATTCGACCGGGAATTAGCCCTCGTTCCCGTAACAAGTCGGCGATGGTTTCGCGGCGCCTAATCACTTTGACCGATTTTCCACTGACGAGCACTTCCGCGGCACGCGGGCGGGTGTTGTAGTTGGAAGCCAACACCATTCCGTAAGCGCCAGCATCCAGAACTGCCAGCAGATCTCCTTCCTGCGCGATCGGCAATCTGCGATCGCGGGCAAAGAAGTCGCCTGTCTCGCAGACGGGTCCGACCACGTCCACGGTCTCCTGCGAGTCTTCGGCGGAAGATCTGACCGGAATGATCTCGTGATACGCGTCGTAAAGCGACGGGCGTAACAAATCGTTCATGCCGCATCCACCACCAGGAACTTCTTCCGATTATTCGTCTTCTTGTAGAGCACGCGGGTCAGCAGCGCGCCGGCCGGCCCAACGATGCAGCGGCCGGGTTCAAGCAAAAGGCGCACCTTCAGCCCTTGCAGAGGGGTTAAGAATGCCTCCGCATATTCGGCAACGTATTCGGCGAAACCCGCCGACTGCTCATCCTTGTAATCAATACCCAAGCCGCCGCCGGCATCCACGTACTTGATTGCGTGCCCATCAGCCCGCAGCGCCCGGACCAGTTCCGCGACTCGCTCCATGGCCGCGGTGAAGGGCTTCACGTCGGTAATCTGCGAACCGATGTGGACGCTCACGCCGGCAATTCTCAGACAGCCTTTTTCAGAAGCACGGGCGTACAAACTGCGCGCTTCGTCAATCCGAATCCCGAATTTGTGCTGATGCAGGCCAGTGGAAATGTAGGGATGGGTCTCGGCGGAAACGTCGGGATTCACACGCAAAGCGATGCGGGCTGTCTTCTTCACCCGGGCTGCGCATTCCGCCAGCGACCACAACTCCGATTCACTTTCCACATTGAACAACAGGATGTTGGCCTTGATCGCTGCCTGCATCTCGTCAGGAGTTTTGCCTACTCCAGAAAAGACGACCCTCTTCGCGGCAGCCCGGTTTACGCGCAATACACGTTCCAGTTCTCCACCGGAGACCACGTCGAAACCGCAATCCATTCTGGCCAGCAGCCGGAGAATGCCGAGATTGGAGTTCGCCTTCACCGAATAACACACGGTATGCGGAACTTTGCGAAAGGCGCGCTCGAACGCGCGCAGGCGCTGGCGAATCATGGATGTGGAATAAACATAGAGCGGCGTGCCGAAGCGCTCTCCCAAACGCGCTAGCGGCACTTCGTCACAGTGGAGACTCGAGCCGGATGAAGGATTCGGAACCCGCGCGGTGCTGATGTCGCGGTAGCAAAAGGCTGGTGGACGGCCGGGAAGCCGGCTTCGAGTGCGGCTCACTTGCGTTTCCCGGGCGTGCCCTTGACTCGAATGGCCACTACAGTCTGATCGTCGAAAGTTTCTTCCCCTGCGGCATGGGCTTTCACCGCCTCAAAAAGTGACGTCACCACACAGTCGGGGGAAGTAGCGGCACACTTGGCGACAATTTCCTCCGCTTCCTTCCGGCCAAAAAGATCCCCAGCCTTGTTGGTAGCATCGAGAATGCCGTCGCTGAAGAATACGAACATATCACCGGGCTTGGCCTGGAAGCTAAACTCGTCATAGTCGGCATCTTCAAATAAGCCGAGCGGCAATCCAGTGGCTTCGATGATCTCAATCTTGCCGCCGTGACAGTAAATCGGGCGGGGCAGCCCGGAGTTGGACACCTGCAGGGTGCGGCCGGGATCGTCCCACACGGCGTAGATCAGGGATACGAACTGGGCCTCAATGCGGCGCTCGCCCAGCGAGAAATTCACCGCCCGGAGCATTTCTGCGGGGGCGGGCTCAATGGGTGCGTGAGAGCGCAGAATCCCGCTGACCAGCGCGGCATAAATCGCGGCGGGCGCACCTTTGCCGCTGACGTCTCCAACCACGATGGCGGTGCGTCCCAGAGAATAGTTCACAAAATCGTAGAGATCGCCTCCGATCGCACGCGCGGGCAGGAACTTGGCCGCAATATCGAGGTGCGCGAGTTTTGGTACTGACTGGGGAAGAAGCCGGAACTGCAACTCGCGAGCCAGTGCCAAGTCGCGTTCCAGGCGTTTCTCCTGGCGCGCGATCTGTTCATAGAGCTGGGCATTCTCAATCGCAATTGCCACTTGCGCCGCCAGGGTGGTCACGGTTCGTTTGTGATCTTCCGTGAAGAAACCCCGCCGTGTGTGCTCCAGGTCCAGCACTCCGATGACTTTGTCCTTGTAAATCAGCGGCACCGCCAACTCGGAACGGGTCTCTGGATTCAGCCGAATATATCTGGGATCCTTGTTGACATCGGGAACCAGAACGGCTTCCTTGTGTTGAGCTGCGTAGCCCACTAACCCGCGGCCCAGAGGAATTTCGTGCTTGAGCTGGATATTCTCCTGAAAGCGCAGCGAAAAACGATGCTGCAGTTTTTCGCCTGTCGAGTTCAGTAACAAAATGCTGAACATCTGGTAATCGATCAGCCGGCTCAATAATTCACCGATGCGCTTGAGCAACTCATCAACATTCAGAATCGACGTGAGTTCGCGCGAAATCTCATTCAGCAGCACCAGGGTTCGCGCCTGGCGCGTGGTGCGGGTGTACAAGCGCGCATTCTCGATTCCGACCGCCATGCGCGAGCCGATCAGCGTCAATAGCCGCTTGTGTTCTTCGTTGAAGTGATCGGGCTGGGGCGACTCGATGTCAATGACTCCGATCACGCGGTTCTTTACGATGAGCGGAACCGCTAACTCGGAGCGCACGTTGGGAAGAACGGAAATATAACGGGGGTCGTGGGAGACATCACCGACCAGGACTGGTTTGCGGTGCTGGGCCGCAATCCCGGTAACCCCTTCACCGACTTTGATCCGGGTCCGATCGGCGACCTCCTGCGCATACCCAACCTGAAAGCGGATGTACAGCTCCTGGGTCTTCTCGTTCAGCAGCAGGATGGCAAAGATTTCATAGTCGATGACTTTGCGCACCAGTTCTGCCACGCGGCGCAACGTGGTGTCCAGGTCGAGTGTGGTGTTGACCACATCCGCCACTTCGAGAAGCAGAGGATCGACTTTGGATTGAAAGTCAGGCTGAGTAGCAACCATTTCCACGCTTCTATGATATCAGCCGATCTCACCCTTCTCTGGGCACTACGCAGATGTCTGGCAGGTTGCGATATTTTTCAGCGTAATCCAAGCCGTATCCCACTACGAACTCATCCGGAATGCTGAATCCCACGTAATCGGCTTCGATGGGCAGTTTCCTGCGTGACGGCTTGTCCAGAAGGGCCGCAATGCGGAACGATTTCGGCCGGTGTCCCAGCAGGATTTGCTTCAAATAGTTGAGGGTCAGCCCGGTGTCCACAATATCTTCAACCAGGATCACGTTGCGGTCTTTCATTGACTGATCCACGTCCTTAGTGAGCCGGACTTCTCCCGTGGAATCCCATCCTTTCTGCAATTCCTGGGCAGGGGTCGGGCGGTTACCGTAGCTGGAGACTCCGATGAAGTCGAAGGTGGAGTCGAGTTGCACACAGCGCGCCAGGTCGCTGAGAAAAATCGCCGCGCCTTTGAGCACGCCCACAAAGATCACCGCTTGCCCGGCAAAGTCAAGGGTAATGTCGGCGCCAATCGCAGCCACACGGTAGGCGATTCGCTCGCGCGAGATGAGAACCCTCAACTCTGACATGGGAGTTCATATTAAACTAAGCACTTGGCAGTTGGCACTTGCGTTTAGCACCTAGCATCTGGCGTTTAGCGTGCAGAGGCTCTTGCGGGATGCAACAAAGCCTTCCAGGGGCCAAAGCCAATTGCCAAGTGCTAAATGCTAGAAGCACAGGAGACTCGCAGCCCATGAATCTGAACGGTATCAAACTCACTTGGTTAGGCCACGCGACTTTTCGTGTGGAAACCGCAGGCGGCAAGACGGTCCTGATTGATCCTTGGGTGATGGGCAATCCCATGTGTCCGGAGAAGGAGAAGAACGTGGCCAAAGTGGATGTGATGCTGGTTACGCACGGCCACGGGGATCACATTGGCGATGCCGTAGAAATTGCCAAGAGGCACAACCCCAAGGTAGTCGGAATTCCCGAACTCTGCCACTGGTTGCAGAAGAAGGGCGTAAGAGAGACGGCGGAGATGAACAAGGGCGGCACGCAAACCGTTGCGGACATCAAGGTCACCATGGTGCACGCCGACCACTCTTGCGGTATTCAGGACGGCGACCAGATGGTCTACGGAGGGGAAGCGTGCGGCTACGTGGTGGAGCTCGCCAACGGTGTGAAGATCTACCACGCTGGCGACACCAATGTGTTCGGCGATATGCAGATCATCCGCGAGCTGTACGCACCGCAGATTGCAATGCTCCCGATCGGCGATCACTACACCATGAGCCCGCGCGAGGCCGCATACGCCTGCAAACTGCTGAAGCCGCAAACCGTCATTCCCATGCACTTCGGGACGTTTCCGGTGTTGACCGGCACGCCTGGGGCGCTACAGAAGTTAGTGCCCGGAGTGGAAGTGAGAGCGATGAAGCCGGGCGAGACTATTTCCTAAAAATGAATCGCGAGGGACCGGGGTCGGAGCTTGTCCTGTTTTGCCGAAGCCCCGAGCGAAGTCGAGGGGGAAGTCGAAGGAACCCGATCCAAGCCGGGCGAAGCTCGGCCGTAGCCGAAAGGAGCCGATTTGCCGAAACAAGGAAGCAAGCCACGCTGGCGCATGCACGGCGTCACTGCCGAGCCGGTCGAAGACTATCTCTATTCCATGCTTCCCCCGCGCGACGAAGTCCTCGCCGAAATGGAGGCCGAGGCCGCGAAACGGAAAATTCCTATCGTTGGCCCGGCGGTTGCCCGCATTCTGCACCAGTTGGCCCTCATGGCTCGCGCTAAGACGGTCTTCGAAATGGGCTCGGCCATTGGCTATTCGACCATCTGGTGGGCACGGGCTGTGGGCGAAGGCGGCCTCGTGTTCTACACCGATGGTGATCGCCAGAATGCCGACCAGGCCCGTGGATATTTCGAGAGAGCTGGAGTCGCGTCACGGATTAGGATGAAGGTCGGCGATGCCCTGGAGCTTCTTTCCGAGGAGAAGCAGGAATTCGACATCATCTTCAACGACGTGGACAAAGAAGACTATCCTCGCGTCTTCCGCCTGGCGCTGTCACGGTTGCGCAAGGGCGGCCTTTTTGTAACCGATAATGTCCTGTGGAGCGGGAAGGTTGCAGATCCGAAAAACAAAGAAGCTTCAACCAAGGCCATTCTCGAGTTTAATCGTTTGCTCTACGGCACACCGGACTTGTTCACGACGATTCTGCCGATCCGCGATGGAGTAGCAGTGGCGATTAAGAAATAGAACGCAAGTGTTGATCGTCGGTCTCCGAATGGCACGCTGGGGGCAGTCGGACACGAGGTTGTGGCCCCGCTATCCGCCGTCCAGTTGTTGCAGCAGCCTCCGGCCGCGCGCCTTCATCGCGGCTGTGCCATTCTGCGTGTGTGCTCGCAATAACTCCACCACCTGGGGCAGCAACTCGGCGTCAGTCGCCGCCATATCGGCGAGCGCCTGCATGGCACAGGTCTTGACAATTGCACTCCGATCTTGCAGATAGCGCCGGAACACGACAACGGCACGCAGGCGTTCGCTTTTGTTAAGCCGCAGCCGGGGCGCCATTTGCGCCAAATGCCAGCGTAGCTCTTGCTCCGTGGCCTCATCGAGCAGGCGCAAAAGATCAACCTTGAACGGTTCTAACAGTTCCGGTTGCCTGAGGGAAACCTTCTCCGCCGCATCTGCCGCACGCATCCTTACCAGAGGGTCGGTCGCGCGCAGCCCGCGAATCAACTCGGCAAAAAGCGCGGGCCGCTTAAGGGTCAGCGCTGCGACCTCATCAGATTGCCCAATAGAACGGCGGTCACCTCCCGCCAGCCGGAGCAAGATGTGCTTTGAAGAAGCCATCGAATAGTCCACCGCCGGCGCTCAGATCGACTTCACCGGAATGAGAGTCAAGTCCTCCACTAATCCGACTTCCTTCTGCAAGAACGGCTCGGCGTAGGTCACGCCGCCGAGCATTCCGTAGAAACGCGCCATGGCCTCGATGCGCGAACGGATTTCCGCCTGGGCAGGGAAGAGGTCTTTACCCGCCTCCTGATCGCTGAATTGTGACTTGTACGCCATCAGCGATTGAAAGCGGGTTTCGAATTGTTCGGTGATGTCCACGACGAAGGTTGGACGGATGTCGTAGTAGAGAGTCGCGTAGATAATCTTGAATGGCCGATGGGGAGGTAACGCCTCAGCGGTTGCGGCCGCAGTCCCCGCGGCGGGCGAGGGCGCCCGCCCCACGGTGAAGTCTTGGCTGACTGCTGAGTGCTGACTGCTGAGTGCTTGGCGTACGTCGAGCCTTGCCAGTCCGGAAAGAAAACACGCTTCGTATCCCAGGACAGACGCCGTGTAGTGATCCGGGTGGCGGCCCTGCCAGTAGGGAAGAATCACGACCCGCGGCCGCTGCTCCCGAATCACCCGTGCAACTTTCAATCGGTTCTCCCAAGTATTCTCGACGCGCCCGTCGGGAATGTCGAGCGCCTGCCGCCAGGAGACACACAGAATCTTCGCCGCTTCTTCGGCTTCGCGAGCCGCGGTCTTCGGCGCGTGCCTCGTGTTCCCATCTCGCCTTGCGTGAGGTCGAGGATGCCGGTGCGATGGCCGAGTTGCGCCATCTTCAGCAGCGTGCCGCCGCAGGTTTGTTCGACGTCGTCGCGGTGGGCAGCGATGGCGAGAATGTCGAGCGGAGGAGTGGGCATGTCAGTCCAGATTGCCCTGCTCCAGCACCACGTTCTCCCGCACGATCAGCCGGTGCGCCGCCATCTCTTTCAGCGTGGGCAGAACCCGGTTCACGTGCTCATCGGTATCCACGAAAATGATGATCACCGGCAGCTTGCCGCCGGCGTCCACGAGATGACCGGTTTCGACCCTGTGCCGTCCCAGAAATCCGGCGACGGCGTGAATCGCGGTTGCGGCGTAGACATTTTCCTTCCGCAGGTAGTTGAGAATCTCCATGTGCAGCGGCCGGTGATGCCACTGGTCGGCCTCGTTGAGATAGATGGTGACTTGGACAGCCATCGCGTCTGGCATTTTACAGCACCCGCGCCAGCGCCATGCCCGCCAAGCGCGCCGCCGAGGCACAGCAAGTTGTTGCTGAGCACGTTCGTAAACGTCAGCAGCCACTGCCCTTGTTCGAAGTAGAGCCATGGTTTCGAAGGCGTAACTGGAGAACGTGGTGAATGCGCCGCAGAAGCCGACTACAACCAGCAGGCGCCAGCGCGGGTCGACCAGGACGCGCTCCGTGGTCCAGATCACGAAGAAACCGACAACCAGGCTGCCGACCACATTGATGAACAGCGTTCCGTAAGGGAAGACCGGTCCCAGTTCGGGCAGCAAACCGGCTCAGCAGTAACGGGAATTAGCGCCGACGATTGCGCCCAGGGATATGATCAGAAGTCTCTTAGCTAACTCTTGCACGATGGAGTTCTCCCTACAAAGTTTGTAGGAGTTATCAGCCGTGAGCGTTTACCAGTCTGGCTCAGGCGGTTATGGCGAACTCCATCGCCGTACAATTCTTTTTACCACAGAGGACACAGGGGAGCACAGAGGAAATGAGACGCTGCAAGCGACAGTCTCTACAGCTGCTCGAACTTATTTTTTCCGCTCCACCAGGAACCGCGCCAGCGATTTCAGCGTGTCCGCCTGCGCGCCGAAGCTGTCCAGCGAGCTCGAGGCGCACTCCACCAAGGTGTCGGCTTTCTTCAGCGACTCGTCTATCCCAAACAATGCGGGATAGGTTGCTTTTTCGGCGGCTGTGTCTTTCCCGGCAGTCTTTCCCAGTTGTTCTGAAGTCTGAGTGACGTCGAGCACGTCGTCCACGATCTGAAAGGCCAAGCCGATGGATTGTCCGAACGATCGCAGCTTGGCGACTGCGTCATCGTCGGCGCCCGCATACAGCCCGCCACTCACCACGCTGGCCGTGATCAGAGCGGCGGTCTTCGAGCGATGAATGTATTCCAGCGTCTGCAAGTCGGGCTTTCTGTGCTCGGCTTCCAGGTCCACCACCTGGCCGCCGATCATGCCATCCACGGTGCCCGTGCCGCGGGCAATTTCCTCGATGATGCGCACTCGCGCCTCCGCCGGACAGCGCAGCCGCGCCAGCACCTCGTAGGCTTGCGTCTGCAACGCATCGCCCGCCAGAATCGCGATGGCCTCGCCGAAAGCTTTGTGGCAAGTGGGCCGCCCGCGGCGCAGATCATCGTTATCCAGGGCGGGCAGGTCGTCGTGGATCAGAGAATAGGTGTGCAGCATCTCCAGCGCCGCGCCCAGCTCTTCAATGCCAGCGGGAAGGGAACCGGCGATCTTTTCCGCCACCATGCGTCCCGCTTCCATGCAAAGAATGGGCCGCAGCCGCTTGCCTCCGGCAAAAACGCTGTGCCGCATCGCTGATGGATGGAGACAGGATGCTGGGTGGCAGGCGGCAGCAGGCGCTCCAACGCCGCGTCGGCCAGCGCCCGACCCTGCTCCAGAGTCTGCTTTGAGCATGACGGTGAGTATAGCAAGTGCGTGGATTTTCTGGACTCATCAGATTGTTTTTCATCCGAGCGAAGTCTCCTGATGCGGACGATCCAGTTGACTCCGCGTAAGAATCGCAGAGAAAGGGACAAATGGAAAAGCACGGAACGGACGCCGCTCGATTGGTGCACGTCTGTCCTCACTGCATACTTCGCATTCGCGAAGCAATCCCTTCATGCGGCCGGCGGATTGCGCACGATCGCCTGGCATTCTCCAGCGCGGCCCGCAGAATGCCCCGCGTGTCTGACGAATCGACAGACGTCGGAGGCGCCGGCATTCAGCGCCGCGGTCCACATTTCTTCGTCGGCGCAGCGATGGGTGCAGACGATGCGAAGCTCCGGGAAAATCGCGGACAAGCGCTCTCACATCGGGAAATGGAAGTCATTTCCATGTCCAGGATAGCTACGCCGGCGCGATGCTTGGCGATGCTTGATGCGCAGTTCGCCCAGCGAACCGTTCACGACTGAACGGAATCAAAACGATTGGACAAGGCAGAGACGAGAGACTGTGCGATCTCCGGAGTCGCTCTGGAGGAGAACTACATTGAAGGGCTGCATAACTTCCCTCTGGCTTCTACCGCTGTCAAACGGCGGAGACTGGCTGCGCCAGCTCCCACGGGCGTGAGCGCCGCACAGACGTTAGACTACTGACGAGCGGCGAACGACCCGAGCGCGGCCTACTTCCTGCGGCCGCCGATTCGGTGATCTTCTCGGCCATCGGCTCGAACGACTCAGCCTGGAGCTTCCCGTTCTGCTTCAGCAGAATTTCCACTTTGCCCTCGGCCTGTTCCAGTTCCTTGCGGCAGGTCGCGGAAAGCTGCATTCCCTCCTCAAAAAGCGTCAGAGACTTTTCCAGGGGAACCTCGCCCTTTTCCAGTTCCTGAACAATCTTCTCCAGACGCTGGAGGCAATCTTCAAATTTTGCCAACGGGTTAACTCCTGACTTTATTTTAATCCACTTCGAGCGATGGAAATTTGTCCACGCAGAAAGCTCCAATTCATGCAGAATTAACAATAGTCTATACCGAAGCTGGTACGAGAAGTCCCCAACGCTTCCAGCACATCCACCGCAGAGGTATAACGGCCCAAGCGGAGCGCTGATCTGGGCGCCCTGCACCATCTCGCGGACGGCCATCAGCATTTCGCGGGCAATCGCAATTCCTTCTTCCCGAGCAGCCTCCGGGGTCTTGGCGCGCGCCATGCGTTCCAGAATGGAATCGGGCACGGACACCCGCAGCTCGTTCTTCATGAACTCGGCATTGCGCACGCTCACCAGCGGCCAGATGCCGGCCACCACCGGAATGCGGCAGTGCTCGATGCGGCGCAGGAAATTCTCCAGCAGACCCAGATCGAATACCGGCTGGGTGACCGCGTATTCCGCTCCCGCTTCCACCTTGTATTCGAAGCGCCGGATTTCTTCGTCCAGACTTGGGACCCCGGGGTTGGCGCCCACTCCGATCACAAACGCCGTGCCCGCACCGATGGGGTTGCCGCCAAGGTCGAGGCCGCGGTTCAGGTTGTGAACGATGTTCACCAATCCGATGGCATCCACGTCGAACACGGCCGTGGCATCGGGATAGTTGCCCATTTTCGGAGGATCGCCGGTGATGCAGATCAGGTTGCGAATGCCGGTCGCCGCCGCTCCCAGCAAGTCGGACTGAATACCCAGCACATTGCGGTCGCGGCAGGTGTAGTGCAGGATGGCTTCGATGCCCACTTCCTGCTGGATCAGCAGCGAGAGCGCCTGATTGCTCATGCGTGCCGAGGCACGCGGGCTATCCGGAATATTGATCCCGTCCACGCCCACCGACTTGACGAAGCGTGCGCCCTCCACTTCCTTACGAATATCCGTTCCTTTGGGCGGAACGATTTCGACCATAGTCACGAATTCGCCAGCGGCAAGTTTTGCCCCCAGCCGGGAGCGCTTTTCTATCGGCACCGCCGGGGCCGCGGCGGTGCGTGGCCTGGCTCGCGTGGCGCAGGCGACATTGCCTGCGGGCGCGCGCTTCCCCCACTCGCAACGCCGACTTCATCACCCGAATGTGGTCCGGCGTGGTGCCGCAGCAGCCGCCCACCAGACGCACCCCCGCCGTCACGAACTTGCGGGCATAGCTGGCCATGTATTCCGGCGAGCAAAGATAGATGTTTCGTCCCTCGACCGAGCGGGGAATACCGGCGTTCGGTTGCGCCGCCAGAGGCAGGGAAGTGAGCGGCACGGATACGCTCAATGGCATCGAGCATGGCCACCGGGCCTACACTGCAGTTGCAGCCGATGACGTCCGCGCCCCACTCTTCCAGCCGCGGAGTGAAGGTCTCCGGCGTGGAGCCGTCCAGACAGTTTCCGTCTTCGTCAATCGTGACCTGGGCCACCATCGGGAATCTTCGGGTTGACCTCGCGCGCCGCCAGCATGGCTTGGTGAAGTTCCTCGAGGTAGCCGAAGGTCTCGAGGATGAGCAGATCCACGCCGCCTTCCACCAGCGCCGGCAATCTGCTCGCGGAACGCGGTGCGGGCTTCTTCGCAAACGACGTTTTGCCCAGCGGTTCAATGCGGATCCCGAGTGGACCGACCGAACCTGCCACCCAAACGTCAAAGCTCTTGGCCGCCTCGCGCGCCAGTCGGGCCCCGGCGAAGTTGATGTCATGGACGCGGTCCGCCAGGCCGTGCCGGGCCAACCGGAACGAGTTGCCACCGAAGGTGTTGGTTTCGATGATCTCCGCGCCCGCCTGCAGGTACTCGTGGTGAATTCCACGGATCAAGTCAGGCTGGGAGAGATTCAGCTCGTCATAGCAGCGATTGATGAAAATCCCCTTGGCGTACAGCAGCGTTCCCATCGCGCCATCGCACAGGACAGGCGACTTTTGCAGCCGTGCCAGTAAGTCGGTGGCCATCGTGTCGAAAGAAAAAGAATATGTCTTGAGAATACAAGATGGCTGCTGGTTTTGCATCAAGGCCGGTCGCGATGCAGGACGGTGTGTCTCGCCATCTGACTTGGACGCCCACACCCGCTCCTCGGCAGAGGTTGGAATCGGCTCTGCTATAATTCCGTTTTCTTGCATCTAAATCTTTGTCTTTCATGCTCTTCGGGGTCCCAGGTTTGAAGAGAATCTTGATCGGTATTGCTGCGCTTGTGGCCGCCTGTGTGGCCATTGTTTCCTGCGGAAGCAGTAGTCCTTCCAGCAACAAGCAGAGCATGAGCGGGCTCAAATTCCGCGTCTTCGTTTCCAATCCCCTTTTTCCCACCGCCGGCCGGCAATCAATCGGTGCTGAACATAGTAGATGCCTCGCAAGATGCTCTTTCCCCGAGCTTTGTGAGTTTGCTCCTGACCAGTCCGCAAGCGGGGCTGATGGCGCTCTCTCCGAGTTTGAAGTACACCATGATCTTTAGCCCCAGCGGCAGCGGGATCGCGCTTATTGACAACACGACCGAGAGTACCGCTCTAGAGAGCGACGGCAGCACTGGGGTGCCGACGATTGCCCTACCTGGGAACACCGAGAGCATGTTTGTCGCAACTGACAACGCCACGGGATACGCCGCCGTGCCAACCGCTCCGGTTCTCGGGCAGCCTCCCGGCGCCGTGGTTGTCATGAGTCTATTGACCGGGTCTGTAACCGCGACCATTCCGGTATCAGGAGCGCGCTTCATCGTACCCAGCTCCGACAGCAACCGCATCCTGGTGTTTGGTGATAGCGCCAACTCTGTGACCGTCATTACGACCGTGTTGATTGGAAGCAACGAAGATCCGCGCTCCACGGTGTGCTGCTTCGATCATCCCGTGTGGGGTGTTTTCAATAGCGACAATCAGACGGCATACATCTTTGATTGCGGATCGGAAGGGGCATGTGGCGGGACCACGGCGGGAATTACGGTCCTGACCGTCGGTTCTCCCAATGCTGGGAGCACGATTCCGTTGAGCGCCGCCACTTACGGTCTGCTGAACGGAAATACCCTCTACGTCGCGGGCACGCCGCCGAACACTCCCTGCGGTTCGGGGACCGCGGCCAAAACCTGCGGCACGCTAAACATCGTCAATACAAGTTCCATGACGGTGACCAACTCGAGCCCGATCATCATTACCGACGGCTATCACGATCGCATGGCTTTGAGCCAGGATGGGCAGCTCTTTATCGGCGCCCATAGCTGCACGAATATTAATTCGGGGACCGAAGTTCGGGGCTGTCTTTCCATCTTCAACAGCAACACCTCTGGCGTAGTGGTACCACCAATGGAAGGGGATGTAACCGGGATACAGCCCATTACCGGCCGCCATGTGGTTTATTTGATTCAGAATGCCAGTCTCGGCATCTATGACACGACGACGGACAAGCTGCAGGTCAGTCCCAACAACGGCTTGAACAATAACGGCCAGGTGGATATTGTCGGGCAGCCCTACGACGTGAAGCTGGTGGATCCTCCGCAGTAGTTTCGCGCAGGGCGGGTAGCCCCATCGCCAGATGGAAGAGGGAGAATAAAATATGCTACGCGTCGCTTCCCTGTCCCGTCGGGATGTTCGGAAATATTGCTCTGGTTTCCGGATGCGCGCTTGCATTGCAGTCCTCGTTGCCGCAGCGGCTTTGCCGAGTCTGTTAGCGAACGCACAAATTCCGGTTGGCGTCGAGGCGGTGTTTCAGAGCGATAGCAAGTCAATCCACATCGAGCGATTCGATCCCAAAGCTCCAGGCCTGCATCCGGCGGTGATGCTGGTCCACGGTGGAGGTGGTCCGGGCGGGGAGTGGCGAAAAGGCGGAATCCTCGAGGCCCTGACCACTGCCGGTTACTCGGTTTTTGTGCCGCACTATTTCGATGGCGGCGGCGAATGGACGCCCTCCTCCAACAATCCCAGCCAGTTTATTGCCTACATTTCGAACCCTGAACAATGCCTGCCGTTATATCGTCCAGCAATCCGAGATCGACAACAAGGGCATTGGGCTTGTGGGCCTTTCGCTGGGAGGATACCTGGTGCTGGGCCTGGCCGAGGAAGTGGAGAGCCATCCTCCTCCGGTGGCTTCGCCGGCAATCAAAGCGGTGGTCGAGATGTATGGCGGCATGCCGGATTTCGCCGTCGGGCGCATGACCACTATGCCGCCGGTGCTCATCTTGCATGGAGAAGATGATGACGTGGTTCCGGTCAGCCGGGCACACGATTTGGAGAAGCTGCTCGATAAAAAAGCAATACCTTACGAGAGCAAGATCTACCCTCATCAGGGACACGGTTTCACCGGCGATGCGCTGACCGATGCCAATAAACGCACGGTTGCTTTCTTGACGGCGCATTTGCGCTAGAGTAGGTGGCAGCCTGGTAAGTCAGGTTCCTGGTGGGCTGGCCCAGTCTTTTCGATCACTCTCCTAACTAAGGGGTTGCCCCACCCTTGTCGCTCCCGGTTTTTGGAGCGACAGGGTGGGCGCGATACCCATTCGTTCCCGCCTCCGCTCCGTCCATTGACATTCGATTTCTACCGTGCCTTCGCACCCTGTAGCCCATGCACGAAAACTGCTCCACTCCCAGTCCTCAGGCCGCTCTGCCAATCCCCGTTCCACCGGATTACGATGAATATAGCGCAGTTTCTCCACCCGTTTCTTCTCGCTCCACACCGGGAAATCGTAGTAGCGGACTTGCCAAAAACGCGGAAGTTCTGGCCTTCGCAATTGGCGCGAAGTGATCTGCTTCAGCATCTGCACCACCACCGGGAGCCCGCCCCGTTCTGGTTCGCTGATCAGCAAATGCACGTGCTCAGGCATGACCACATAGCCGCTGACGTAGCAGCCATACCAGCGCCGGACCCGTTCTAACTCGTGCTCGAACACCTCTCGCGCTTGCGGGGTGTCGAGCAGCTTCATTCGCCGGTAACAACTGAAGGTGATGAAATGCAGGCAGCGTTGATGCTGATAACGTTTGGGCTTGGGCGGCATCGCCTACATTGTATGCCCACCCTGTCACTCCAAAACCGGGAGCGACAAGGGTGGGGCAACCCCGATTCCAAACTGGGAAGGATGGGCCAGCCCCCTGACAGACGCCAATAAGCGCACGATTTCGTTCCTGAGTGCTCACTTACATTGAAACCGCTCGCCGCTGAGTTTTGAAGCCTGCCTATCTTCCCGGTTCCAGCACGAGTTCGTGTGCCCGCGCTTTCTCCACCGCCGATTGCGAGAACGGCCAGGGAAAAGTGAACCCTTTGTACCAAGCCTCCCATTGGTCCATGTAATAGGGGCTGAGAAAATTTCCGGCCTCCCCGGTCACAAGATTCAGGGTGGATTGATCCAGATTGGCAAGATCCACCGTCATTCGTTCCGACGGTCCATGGTCGCGCGTTGCAGCCTTCACGGTGAATTCACTTCCCGACTGCTCCCGCAATCCCGGACCTGACCAGTACCGCAGAAGGGGAATTTTGCCAAAAATCGGATGTTGGATTTCCACCGGGTTAAATTTCCCCCACTTCCAGGAATTCAGGTCGCGGGGGGCGTTCGCACCCTGGGTTGCATTGGAACGGACGGCTGCCTCAACAGCCGCCGCCAGCAGTTCGTCATAGTTCGTGTAGTTTGAGGGCAGCCAGCGCTCCGGCTGATGCTGGAGGACGTTCTCCAGCCAAATCGAGCTCATCATCCAGCCATAGCTTTTCCAACTGAGAGTTGTTTGAAGCTGGTGCGGGTCGGTGGGTGCGACACCCAGCTTGGGCTCGAGCAGCAGGCGCGCCAGTTCAGCACGGGCCCGAGATTCAATGGTGGGGGCCGGCCGAGTCCGCCGTCATCTGTCCGTCCCATTGCCGCATGATTTCGGCTGCCGTTTTCGCCCGGGCTGAGGCGCCCTTGGCGTGGTCCACGGCGTACACAAACCGCTCGGCAAAATAGCGATCCGGTTCGGAGTAGATATCGGTTTCGAGCGCCAACATGTCCGCTGCGGAAAACTTCTTGCCCGACTCCAGCACGCGGTAGATGCGCGCAGTTCTCCAGGGCGGTTCCCACTCGGTGCTGATGGAATAAGGGTAACCATCAGGCGTGATGCGGCTGTTCGCCGTGGCAATGATTCCCGACGGTGGATTGAATACGCTGGGCATTTTTTCAAACGGGATGTAACCGATCCACTCGTGAGCATTGTCGCTGCCATTCTCCGGCAAGCTGCCATCGCCCGAGGCCCGAATGGGAATCTTTCCTGCCGCCTGATAGCCGATGTTGCCGTCCACGTCGGCATACACAATGTTCTGACCGGGCGCGTCGAACTCGGAAAGAGCGTGCCGGAATTCTCCCCAGTTCTGAGCCGAGTCCAGGTCGAACAACGGGCTGCGAATGCCATCATACAAAGTCCACCGCAGAGCCAGTTGCCGCGTCTCGCCGGGGACCAGTTCCGCGACAATCGGTCCGTGGCGCGTGCCCACCACATCCATCACGACAGCGGGTTTGTCCTTGACATAGATTACTTCCCGCCGGTGCTCGGGCTGCTTCCAGCCATCCGGCGTCAGATATTGCCCAGCGGAGTTGAAGGTCTCAACGTACACGTCCTCGACAGTGGGACCGAGATTGGTGAACCCCCAGGCGATGCGTTGATTGTGTCCCACGACCACATACGGGTAGCCGGGCAAGGTGACACCGGCGACATCGAAGTCATTGCTGCCGGCCTTACAGCAGCGCAGATGAGCCTCATACCACAGGTTGGGCATCCCGTGACCGAGATGCATGTCGTTCGACAGCAGCGGCTTGCCCGAAACCGTGTGCGCGCCGGAGACGACCCAATTGTTCGAGCCAAGCACCCGAGGCCGATCGTCAAGAAACCTTTGGGGCTGAGGGGGTAATGCGAGAAAATCTGGTCGTGGCGTCAAGCCAGTCACCGAGTTGTCCGGGCCCGAGTCGTCCTCCTCATCGTCCTCGTCGTCTTTATCGTCACCGGTGCCGTCTTGCTCTAGGTTAGGTCGGGATACGGTGGGCGGCCGGTCGTGCCAGGAGGAGTTCACGTAAAGATCAGCGGTGAGTTCGGACCCCAATCTGGCCAGAATTTTCTCGCGGGTGAGCGCGTGCCGGGGACTGGTGCTGAGATCCTCCACCATCTGGGCAGCAATCAATTCGGAATCCTCCGCCGTCCATGGCCGAGGCGAGTACCGCAGAATGCGGAATTCCACCGGCAGCCGGTCGCGATGAGATTCGATGTAAGCATTCACGCCCCGCGCATAAGCTTCGATATGAGAGCGGACGTCAGGCGCTGCGGCCTCTAGCGTCTTCTGGGCCGCCATCCTCAAGCCCAGGATTCGCTGCTGGCGGTCGTGTTCGAGAAAGTCGTCGCCTAACACTTCTGAGAGCTCTCCAGCAGCAAAACGACGCACGCCGTCCATCTGGAACAGCCGGTCCTGAGCCGTGACGTAGCCCTGGGCAAAAAAGAGATCCTCGAAATTTGCGGCTTGGATTACAGGGATGCCATGCGCATCGCGAATTACCGTCACCGGTGCTGAGAGCCCCCGCACCTGAAGCGTGCCATCGAGTTGGGGCAGAGCAGAATGCGCGAGCGAATACAGCCAGCCACAGAGAGCCAGTACAGCCAGCAATATCACGCCGAGAACGACAGCAGCGACACGACAAAACCGGCGGCGGGAGTGGGAAAAAACCGGAGTGGTGGTCGCCATACGAGATTCTCGATTCTAGGGCTGGAGTGTCCTGCAACACAACTTCGCGGAAGTTGGCGCAATTCGCAAACCCCAGTATGATTCTCCGAGGGCGGAATGCCCTCGGAACCGCCGTCATGGATGCCGGCGCTACGTTAGCAGAAACCATGCTGCAAAAGCGCATTGACGATCAGCCCAGCATCTCGCGCGAGATGATGCGCGAGGCACAGCAGATTCTCCACCAGCATCTGAAACGTGTCGGATTGAAGCAAACCGCGCAGCGCGACACCATCCTGCAAACCTTCCTCGAAACCCGCGAGCACCTTTCCACCAACGAACTGCACCGGCTGGTGCAGAAAAAGGATGCCCGCATCGGATTTACCACGGTGTATCGCACCTTGAAACTGCTGGCCGAATGCGGCCTGGCCAGCGAAGTCGCTTTTCACGATGGCATCGCCCGCTACGAACACCAGTACAACCGCCGCAGCCACCATCACATGGTGTGCACCGAATGCGGCAGTTCGGTGGAATTTTTCTCTCCCGAGGTGGACGGCCTGGAGCAGGAAATCGGGCGCAAGTATCACTACGCCACCACCCGCCATACCTTCCAGATTTACGGTGTTTGCGAGGACTGTCGCAAAAAGAACAGCTCGCGGCGGATCGTCTAGCCCATGCCGAAAGCCTGCCCGCAATGTGGTTTCCAGATGCCCGATGTGGCCGCTTTTTGCCCGGGCTGCGGGCTCCGCATGATCGTCCCACGAATGGCCGCTCAGCGAATGGCCGGCCCGGAGACGACCGTGCCTTCGGCGACACCGGCGAGCACCACGAGTTCGGCCAAGGCTCACATCCTGGGCGCACTAGCTTATGTCACTTTCATTCCTGCGATCGTTTTCCTGGTGATGGAACCCTTTAAACGGGACCGTTTCGTCCGCTTCCATTCATTTCAGTCCATCTTTCTGGCACTGGCTGGTGTTGCGATTGGAATCGTCATCAGAGTTGTTTTTTTCTTGCTTTCGCTCGTTCCATGGCTCGGCCATCTGCTGGCGTGGCTGGCCGTGCTCGTATTTTGCATTGGCTGGGTGATCCTCTGGATGGTGCTGGTCATAAAGGCGTTACAGGGGGAGTTTTTCAAGCTGCCAGGGATCGGGCGCTTGGCCGAACGGGCCTAGCTCTAGCTGGCCGGATACATTCGTCGTTTGCTTTTTCGCCTGCTTTCTGGTAAGTTCCGCGCGACCTTCCTTCCCCCACTTTGAGCGGACGTCCAACCCGTGCCCCGATCGTTTTACGGGTTGGAAAAATTCAATGAGGAGATCATCATGAACCGTCTCTCCTTGGCTGGCTCGACCCTGATTTCATGGGCTGCGACTTACTCGGTGTTCCAACGGGACGATACGGCGGGGGCCGCTTCGGCCTGCGGGTGTCTGGGTTTTTTCGGGTTCGTAGTTGTTGCAATCGTCGTCCTCCATATTGCGATTCTGGTGTGGGTGGCGCGCGATGCGAAGGCTCGTGGCATGGACAGCGCCGTCCTTTGGATGATCCTGGTGATGTTCACCGGCCTTATCGGCCTGATCATTTACCTGCTCGCAAGGCCGCAAGGCAACGTGGTACCTTGCGCTCATTGCGGCAACAAGCGGCTTCAGGTGGGCGTAAAATGTCCTCACTGCGGAAACGCCTGACGGATCCCCGTACTTATCTGATAGCGCTGTGCCTGGTGACAGGTTTGGCCGTTGCGGACGCACTTCGCCTCCCTGACCGCCAAATCACGGCGTGGTGTTACATCAAGTCGGTCCGGGCGTACCAGACGGTGGCGGACCCGCTGCTGAGGGGCTATGTACGGTGCCGCTACCGGCCTACGTGTTCGCGCTACTCAGTAGAGGCGGTCCGGAAGTATGGCACGGCGAAAGGACTTATTCTGACGGCTTCTAGGCTATGGCGCTGCCGGGCTGAAGTGCCGATCGGGACAGAAGATCTCGTCCCGTGACCACCTGGGTCGTGCGATTTTGTTTGCCTTGGGACGCCAATTCTGCTAACGTGCGCCCATTCAGTAGTTTCGCAATGTTTCGGCATGTTAGTTGCGGTTAAACAGAAAGCTAGGGGGCCACTATGGCTTTTTGCAGCGCATGTGGAGCTTCGATACCGGACGGCACTACGATTTGTGCGGCATGCAGCCGCTCAGCTGCCCCGGCAGCAGGGGCTGCGCAAGCTACCACTAGCGGGCTGGCTGACAATATCGCTGGTCTGCTTTGCTATTCGCCGGTCGGACTGCTTGCGGACATCATCTTTCTTGTCGCGGAACCGTACAATCGCAACCGGTACATTCGGTTCCACGCGTTTCAATCGCTATTCGCTGCGCTAGGTATATTCGCCGTGGCGATAGGGTTGATGATTGTGGGTATGATCCTTGCGATCATCCCCGTCGCGGGTTGGATCCTCGATATCCTGATGTGGGCGGCATTTGGCCTAGGCAACCTGGCCCTGTGGGTGATGATGATGATTAAGGCCTACCAAATGCAGACCTTCAAGCTTCCTTTTGTTGGCGACCTCGCAGCCAAACAGGCCGGCGCGTAGGAACACCGTAGGCTAGGCAGGAGTGAGGTCCACCCTTCTCTTCGGCGCGATGCACGAATTGTGGGATCTACGGAGCCCAGCCGGGTGAGGAGGTAGAATATGCCGCCCGGGGTCTGTCCTCGTTGCTACAGGTCGTTTGGTTCTTGTACGTGTCCGCCGTCAGGGCCAGGACCGACATATCGCGAATTATTCCCGGGCGGCGGTGGCTGCCTAACGATTCTCCTTGCTCCACTAATTTCGGTCCTCGCCCTTATTCAAGTCCTGCTCTCAATTGTTCTATGGGTGCTGGTAAGCGGAGTACCTATCATTTTATTTCCTGACCTCGGAAATATTTTCGGTGCTTTACATCGTGATTTCGCCATCGTAGTAGAAGCGGCTTGTTTTATAGTTTCTGTCGCTGCGACGGTTTTAGTATAGGTGTCAGTAAAGCGGCTTTTTTATTTCATTCCAGAAGATATGGGTGTTTTCAAGACCGTGATTGTGCAGCTCGTCGCTATAATCCTCATAATAGCCGGTCTAAATGTATTTTTCGGGGGTCAATTAAGTAGGTTCCATGCTAACCATTCTCAGTCCACGATGAATAGTTCGTGAACCGCTGCACGGATCAAACATGGCAGATAACGCTTCAACGCAGCTTCCGGACACCGCCCGCCCCCTGTCCCCTTGAAACAACCTCAGCACAACGGCATCCCTATGGGCTTTTGGTTTGCGCCGGTTTCCGGTAGTCTGGTGGACTTGGCCTAAGGGGGAGCCGGCTTGAAAGTTCGGGTGTTTTATCACGACAAATGTTTCGATGGGGCTTCTTCGGCGGCGCTTTTTTCCCGCTTCTACCGCGAACGCATCCGCGGCGATGTGGAGTTCGTCTTCTCCGGCCTGCTGCACCGCGCCGGCTCGCTGTTCAACGAAGACCATTTTGATGGCGACGAAAACGCCATCGTGGATTTCAAGTACTCCAGTTCGCCAAAAATCACCTGGTGGTTCGATCACCACCAGAGCGCGTTTCTGACCCCCGACGATGCCGCGCACTTCGAGCAGGACCAGAGCAACCGCAAGTTCTACGATCCCGATTTCAAGTCCTGCACCAGCTTCATCGCCACGATCGCCGAACAGCGCTTCGGCTTCGATCCGGCGCCGGTCGCCGATCTGGTCCACTGGACCGACATCATTGACGGCGCGCTTTATCCCGACGCCCGCACGGCGGTCGAAATGCGGGAGCCGGCCATGAAGCTGACCATGGTGATCGAGTCGAACCAGACCTACGATTTTGTCCCGCGCCTGATCCCGCTTCTGGCCAGCAAGCCGCTGGGAGAAATTACTGCAAGAGCCTTTTGTCGCGATCTCTTTTGCCGCCGTTGTTGGAGACGCCACCAGCGTTCGATCGCTGTGCTCGGTGAACGCACCGAATCGAAAGATGGCACGTTGTTCTTCGATATCACCGATCAGGAACTCGAAGGCTACAACAAATTCGTTCCTTACTATCTTCACCCCGAATCCATCTACAGCGTGGGCCTGAGCAAGAGCAGCTTTCGGGTGAAGGTTTCGGTGGGCTCCAATCCCTGGGCGCCGTCGGAGCCCGTGGTGAACCTGGCCAAGATTTGTGAGCGATATGGCGGTGGCGGACACGCCCGCGTGGGCGCGATTTCGTTCGATGTTACCCAGCAGGAAGCCGCTCGCAAAGCGGCGCATGAAATCGTGCAGGAGCTGCGAGCCAGCGTGCGCGACAGCATAACCGGCAATAAGGGACCGGGACATGCCATCTGCAATTTCGCATGACCGGCTACCCTCAACTTCACGTGACACGCCCCTCCGATTCCGTAGTGATCCGGAGCGAGCACCTGGGCCGGGTGGTTGGCAGCAAAGTGCTGGTGGACGATGCCAGTTTCGATGTGCAGAGCGGCGAAACGCTGGCCATCGTCGGTCCCAGTGGATCGGGGAAGAGTTCACTGCTGAGACTGATGAACCGGCTGGACGAGCCCACCAGCGGCACGGTTTACGTGGAAGGCATCGATTACCGCGAAATTGCGCCGCGTGAGCTGCGAAGGAAATTGAGCATGGTGACGCAGCGGCCGTACTTGTTTCCTGGAACGGTGGAGGAGAACTTGCGTTTGGTCCGCGGCAGCGTGGCGAAGTCGTGCCTGCCGGGGAGATCACGAAATTGCTGGATCGAGTGGGTCTGAACGGGTTCGCCACTCGCAACGTGGCCAATCTTTCCGGGGGCGAAGCTCAGAGAGTTTCGCTGGCCCGTACTCTGGCCAATTCGCCTCTGGCTCTGTTATTGGACGAACCCACATCGGCGCTGGATGAGACCTCCAAACGGGAGATCGAGGCGCTGATCCAACAAATTGTGCAAGAAAGGCGTCTGACGTGCATAATAGTCACCCACGACACCGCGCAGGCCCGGCGGTTGGCGGGGCGCGCATTGCTGGTGGAGGCCGGACGCGTCATTCGCATCGGCCCGGTGAACCAGGTGCTGGATGCTTAAACTTCTTTTCAGCGACCAATTGCATCTCGGGCTGGCGCAAGCCGCCGTGGCCGCACTGGCTGCCATGGTCGTGGTGTCGCTGGCGCGTCGGCGGGGGATTCGCCTGGAAGCAGAAACTTTGATTGCGATGGTGCGCGGCATCGTGCAGATTATCGCGGTCGGATCTGTCCTGTTATTGTTGCTGCGCGGACCGCGCTGGACCAGCGGATTCCTGCTGGCGGGGATGATGGTGGCGGCGGGGGCCACCTCGGCACGGCGGGCGAAAGGAATGCCTGGCGCATTTCCGGTTTCGACCTGGGCAATCGCTTTTGGCGCGGGCTCGGTCATCGCGCTGATGACCTGGCTGGGCGTGATTGACACGGCCATCACCACTCTTGTTCCGGTAGGAAGCATGCTGATCGCCAACGCGATGAACACCAATGGGCTGGCGCTGAATCGCTTCCGCTCGGATGTGCTGGCGCACGTGGGAGAAATTGAAACCGCGCTGGCCCTGGGTGCGGCGGCGAACAGCAGCGTTGCGCCTTATGTGCAGGCATCGTTCGAAGCCAGCCTGATTCCGGCGATTGATTCTTTGCGGTCGCTGGGTATCGTTTGGATACCGGGGCTGATGGCGGGCATGCTACTCTCTGGAGCGCGGCCAGTGTATGCCGCGATCTACCAGTTTGTCGTCCTGGCCATGATTTTTGCCGCCTCCGGGCTGACCTCTCTGGTGAGTACCTTGCTGATTCGGGACCGGATATTTACACGCCAGGAACAATTAATGTTGCAGCCAGGAAGATAATAAAATGGGCTCGATTGTGCAGAGCAGAATCGAATCCGCGCCATGCAGCCACGGTCACACCCTTCAGGTGCTCCGTGGCATTGCCACGTTCGAAACGGCGAAAGGGTTAGTGGTGTTGTTTGCCGCCTTTGGGTTGCTTTTCCTCATGGGTCGTGACCCCTGGGATATGGCCGATGGTCTACTGAGGATTCTTCACATCAGCCCGGACCATCACTTTGCCCAAGCCTTTCTGGATTGGGCGGATACCTTGACCAACGCCAAGCTATGGGCGGTGGCTGCGGCCGCAGCCGCCTACTCGATCCTGCGCTTTGTGGAAGCCTATGGGCTGTGGTATGCGAGAGCCTGGGCGGAGTGGATTGCGCTCGTCTCCGGTTCTTTGTATCTGCCCTTTGAGATTTACAAACTGATCCACCGGCAGAGTCCGTTCCACATCGCGATTCTGGTCATCAACGTGGGCATCGTGGTGTACATGGCCTTTGTGCTCAAGACTGGCGGAAGGTTTCACGGCACACGGGCGCGACCTTGAGCGCTACTGCAACGGCTGGCCTGCATCCAGACAGGTGTCAGCATTGCTATCCGAAGAAAAACGTACTACGCCGGATTCGTTGCTGCAAAATGCGCGCGTTCCAGAGGTTGGATCGGCGGGCACCGCAGTGAGGCTGTATTTGGATGCCGGAGTACCACCACATCCGGAAAGCCTGAGAATGTAGCCATTTTTTCTGCCGCTGGCAAGTTTTGGATCGATGATCATGGCTTGGCGCTCGTTGGGTTCGCCGCCTCCCATGCCGCCCAAATCTGACAAGAAACAGGTGAAGCCGTGGTCGGGGTAAGAAGCCGCGTAGGTTACTTCGGCGGTGTTGATGGTGTCGGACCGAGCTGACCGCCGTGGCTTCGTTAGCGGCACGCATCCCGCCCCACCCTGAATCATTGGTGGCCGGGACCTGGTTGCCGCTCAGGCTGGTTGTGGGCGGCCTTATTCCGGTCGTCATCGCTTTGAGGAACTCGGGGTCAGTGAGCGACACTCCTATGGTCATAGTAATCTCGTTCAGCCGCCATATATTTTTCTCCTGCTTCATGGTGAAGGTAAACCGGAACTTTGTGCCGGCGATTTGGGGGTGTCCATCTTTGTAACCGTGGAATGACAGCTCAATGTCGTCTTCCGCTCCTCGCAGATCATCCCGTTCGACGGTGACCTCAAACTTGCTGTGCGCCTGCGGATCCTCGACCACAACGAGAGTCGGACCGGCGGCGAAGGTTTGCAGTGCTTGCCCCGGGATTGAAGCTGGCTAGTCAAAAGCGAGAACCCATCCAACATGGACTTACCCGAATCCATGCCTGATTTATGCAGAGCTGCGCGGGTTGCTTCCGGAAGGTGTTTCTGCAATGTTCCTGGCGACTTTCCGAAGAACATCTCCAGCAGAGCCTGACGAGCGGTTTGCGGCGCGGGCTGCGAATACGCAGGCAAGAATGCGACTGTGCCTCCGAGAATCAGAGCCAGAAGGGCGCCGGTCCGGGTCATGATTACCTCCTGCGGTGCTGAGCGATGATCGCAGGCGGACTGCGAGCGCGCCAGTTACAAAGGTAAGGCTCGTCCGGTCCGCGGGCGTAAACTAGCCGTATTCTGTTCCATTCCAGCGGAGCTTTATGTCTGCAAAGGTGCGGGTCGTCAATTTGGAAGAGGGATTTCCCACTCGCGACCAGGCTTATCAAAAGCTCGAAGCTGCGCTGGCCCGGGCGCGCAAAGACGGCAGCCGGGTTTTGAAGGTGATCCATGGTTATGGCTCGACGGGCGCAGGCGGTGTGCTGCGGTTCGCGATTCGAGGCTTTTTGCGCCAGCGAAAAGAGCGGGGCGAGATTGCAATGTTCGTCAATGGCGAGAGTTGGTCCAGCTTCGACCAGCGCAGCAAGGCCCTGCTGGCGAAGGCCCCGGACTTGCTTCTAGACAGCGACCTGGGAAGAGCTAACAAGGGAATCACCCTGGTTCTGCTCTAGAAGCTTGTTAAGAGCCTCTGACTTGTCATCCCGGCGGGGAGGCTGCTGAACTCAGTGCAACTCTGTCACCCCGAGCGTAGTCGAGGGGCCTGCTGTTTCTTCGGACTAGCGTGAAGCCCCTGTCTCGGGTGAGGCTAAACAGCAGGTTCCTCGACACGCTCTCGCCGCGTCCCGCGGCTGCTAGCGGCTCGGAATGACAAGGCCTATGGCTATTCAATAGGTATAGTCTGTTTTGAACCCGCCTTTGTCCCGCTCCGCCTTTCTCGATCCCGCAGTCTATCGCACCCCGTGTATGATCAGCGCGTGACCGATGCAACCGCTCTCGGCGTAGCTGCTTTCATTCTGGCCGGAGGCAAGAGCACGCGCATGGGCAGCGACAAAGCGTTCCTTGATCTTGGGGGAGAGACTCTCCTCTCCCGCGCGCAGCAACTGGCGAACGCGGTAACGCGCGAAGTGCGGATCGTGGGAGACGCCAAAAAGTTCGCAGCTTTTGGTCCCGTGGTTGAGGATGTCCATCGTGATCGCGGTCCGCTGGGTGGGATACATGCCGCGCTGCGAATCTCCTCGGCGGAACTGAACCTGATGCTGGCAGTGGATCTGCCTTTCGCAGAACCGCGGTTCCTGGAGTATCTGATCTCGCAGGCCCAGGAATCTGGGGCCGTCGTGACCGTACCGCGCGCCGGCGGGCGTTGGCAGCCCCTTTGCGCCGTTTATCGGCCCGCGTTTTTGGAGGTCGTGGAGCCCGCGCTACTCGCGGGAAGAAACAAGATTGATGCCCTGTTTCCCAGCGTGAAGACGCGGGTTGTGGAGGAAGCGGAATTGATCAGCCGAGGGTTCTCAGTGGAGATGTTCCGGAACCTGAACACACCGGAAGACCTCGAAAGAGCCAAGGGGCGTTTCAGGGCGAGCGGCCGGCTTGAGTGACGCTCTGCGCTGCCGAAGCCCTTCCGATGACGCCACCTTCGTCATGTATCATCAGGCAGGATTCCGGCAGCGCACGAAGCCGGTAAACTGAAAGAACACCGTATGGGCAGTGATGAAAAATCGGTGCCTTACATCGACTTCCGGGAAGTCTCCAAGGGGTTTGGCGGGCACTTGGTTCTTGACCGCGTCAGTTTTGATGTGATGCCGGGAGAGACCGTGTGCATTCTGGGGCGCAGCGGTGTAGGCAAATCAGTGACCCTGCAAAATATCATGGGCTTTCTCAAACCGGATTCGGGGCGGGTCATCGTGGCTTATCAGGACATCACGGACTACTCCGACCATGATCTGGAACGGATCCGCAAAAAAGTGACGATGGTGTTCCAGAACGGTGCGCTGTTTGATTCGCTGACGGTTCTGGAGAATGTTGCCTTTCCATTGCGTGAGCGCCACGACTTGAGCGAGGAGCAGATCTTTCAGATTGTCGATGGGCTGCTGGAGATGGTCGGCGTGAAGGAAATGAAAGACCTGTTGCCCTCGGATCTGTCCACCGGGATGAAGCGTTCCGTAGCGATCGCGCGGGCTCTGGCGGCACAGCCGGAATGTGTCCTGTATGACGAGCCGACGACCATGGTTGACCCATTGATGGCGCAACTGCTGGGCGATCTGATCAAGAGGCTCAAAGCTCAGTTGCACTTGACTAGCGTGGTCGTGACCCACGACATGCGCCTGGCCAAGAAGCTGGCCGACCGGGTGGTTTTCCTGCACGAGGCCAAGGTGCTTTTTTTCGGAACTTATCCAGATATGGAGAGATGCGGGGAACCCATCGTGCAAGAGTTCCTCGAACTCGATGAGCTGAGCTTGGGAGCGTAGCGAATAGAGCCTGGACCTTGTTTATAGAAAGTTTCTATAGAAAGTCTTGTGAAAGGGCATGGCTTCAGCCGTGCCGCCCAGGCCTAGTAAGGATTGGGCTTTAGGCCATGAGGTCCACGGTTGTGGATTCGGGGAACGCTACTTGCGAGAATCGTCCCTTCAGCGTTACTTGTGTAACGGCGATTTAACGACAGCTAGGCTGTCCCCACTCGTAGTTCGTGTAAAACCAAACCGTATACCAATGGCTCTCAAGCCGCCGCACAAGAAATACCTCGCACGGTATGCCACTGTACTTTCCGGGCTGACGGTTGCTAGCGGCCTGAGACAGCGAGTCTGTGGGATCGAAAACTAAATAGACGGTCGTGTCCATTCCGGCCCATCCCCAAGCATCCCATTCGATGTGCTTAAGTTCTTCGTTTGCTAAGTTCGGTTGTGCCAAGACCTCGGCCTTGTAGGAGCGAGACCACACCAGCCATCTAGCGTAGTTTATTGGCCTAGGATAACCAAACATGGGACGCAGAACCGCTGATGCCGCCAGAATCAAGGGCACAAAGAATGCAATGCCGACTGTCACCGCCATCCTTTTGCGCGAGAACATGGATAAATCTTATCGGAAGGTCAAACTGTTGCTATCAGGCGTGTCTGTTGAAAAAGTCCCTCAGTTGATGCTTGTGGCGGGGCAACGTTCAGGTTATAAGCAGGTCAGAGTTCCCGATGCTACTGTTCACCATTACATTTGGAGGCCTGCTGCTCATGATGGGACACCATTCCCGCGGAGAGTCGCTGTTTTACTACTTCCGGCTCGAAGATCAGGTTCCTGAAAATCATCTGCTGCGCCTGATCGATCGCTACGTCAACTTGGAATTTATTCGAGCCAAGTTGAAGGACTCCTACAGCGACACGGGAAGGCCATCTATCGACCCAGAACTGCTGCTGCGTATGCTGCTGGTCGGCTATCTCTACGGCGTCACGAGCGAAAGAAAACTGGTGGAAGAGCTACGCATGCATCTGGCGTGGCGATGGTTCACGGGACTGGGGTTCGATCAGGAGATTCCGCACCACTCTACGTTTTCCAAGAACCGGCATGGACGATTCCAGGAATCGAATCTGTTCCAGGAGCTGTTTGAGGAGATTGTCGCCCGTTGCGTCGAAGCCGGATTGGTGAAGGGCGAGCACATGTCGGTGGACGGCAGTTTCATCCAGGCCAATGCCGATCATCACAGCCGCGTTCCTCGCGAGCAACTGGCGGAAGTGGCTAAGGTGAACCACACGGTGCGCGAGTATCTAGTCGAACTGGAGCGGGAGAACCCGGTCGAACCTCCCGTTCCGCAGCAAGAGAAGGTCTCGACCACAGACCCGGATTCTACCTACGCGACCAAAGGCGGCCCAGCACGGCTCGGCTATTACGACAACTATCTGGTGGATAACGCCAGTTGCGTCATCGTGGGCGTGCAAGCTACGCCAGCGCGATTGAGTCAGGAGAGCGTGGCGGCGGCCCGAGATATGATCGAACGCTATCGCGACCGTTACGGCTCCCTGCCGCAGACTCTGGCGGCGGATACCACCTACGGCAACGGCGAGTTGCTGCAATGGCTGGATGAGCGCGGCATCGCTGCTTACATCCGGGTGAAAGAAAATCCCAATGGGCCGACGGATCTCTATGGCATCGACAAGTTCACCTACGTGCCCGAGGAGAACTGCTACCTCTGCCCAGAAGGCAAGCTACTGAAGTACGTCGGCATCAATGCGCGCAACCGCACTCACGTTTATTACTCGACGGTGAAGCGCTGTCGCGACTGCTCGCAAAAGAGCCGCTGCACGCGAGGCAAGTATCGGACCCTTGCCATCCACACCTGCGAGCCAGCGCGGCAGCGTGCGCACGCCCTCGCTCAGACACCCGCGTTCGCGATCTCGCAACGGGCTCGGCGGAAAGTGGAAGCACTTTTCGCAGAACTGAAGAATTACATCGGACTACGCCGACTGAGGCTGCGCCGGATGCGCTTCGTACGCGAGCAGTTCTACTTGGCGGCAACGGCGCAGAACCTAAAACGGCTGGTGCGATTCCTCAGCAGTCGGCCCGCACCTGAACTGGCGACCGCGTAATCGCGGGATCGAGAATGAACTCGCAAGCAACACCCCGCAGTTGGGCTGGAAGACAGCTTCGCAAACGAGGGTTTTTCAACACACACAGATGGGATGAGAAGGCCGGTCTCCGGCGGGATGCGATACGCTCCCAAGTTATCGACGCGCTCGAAGCGCAAAAGATAAAGGAGACCGGCAATGAAGAAGATTAGCACTGCAGAGGCGAAGCAGATCAGAAATTGTGCAGAGCAGAAGCTGACCATCGGTTTGGACCTGGGAGATCGTTCGAGCTGGTATTGCGTGCTGGATGAGACTGGGAGCGTGCGGTTGGAGCAACGAGTAAGCACGACTCCGAAAGCGATGAAGGAAGCGTTCGGGGGCATGCCGCGCAGCCGGATCGCGCTGGAGACGGGCATGCATTCGCCGTGGGTAAGTCGACTGCTAAGCGAGTTGGGGCACGAAGTGATCGTGGCGCATGCCCGCAACGTGCGCTTGATCGGGGAGAGTCGCAAGAAGGACGATCGGCTGGATGCCAGGACGCTGGCTCGGTTGGCGCGCATCGATCCGCAGCTGTTGTGTCCGGTGAAGCATCGCAGCGCGAGAGCGCAGGCGGACTTGACGGTGATCCGGGCGCGAGCCGGACTGGTACGCGCACGGACGGCGCTGGTGAACACGGCGCGCGGTCTGGCCAAGAGTTACGGGGAGCGGTTGCGCGGGTGCAACGCGCGCAATATGAACCCGGAGAAAGCCGAAGGCTTGAGCCCAGAGCTGCAGATCGCGCTGCAGCCGTTGCTGGCCGCCATCGAATCGTTGAGTGAGCGCATCCGCGAGTACAACCAGCAGATCGAGCAGTTGGCGGAGAGTCGCTATCCGCCAGTGGCGTTGCTGAAGCAGGTGAAGGGAGTCGGTACGCTGATCGCGCTGACCTTCCTGCTGACGCTGGAAGATGCGCATCGCTTCCGCAAGAGTCGCGACGTGGGCTGCTACCTTGGGCTGCAGCCCGGACGCAGAAACTCCGGGCAGAGCGAACCGCAGATGCACATCAGCAAGGAAGGCGATCCCTATCTGCGAACGCTGCTGGTGCAGGGTGCGCACCACATACTGGGGCCGTTCGGGGCGGACAGCGATCTGCGACGCTGGGGTCTGAAGCTGGCCGAGCGGGGCGGGAAGAACGGGAAGAAACGAGCGGTGATTGCGACCGCACGAAAGCTAGCAGTGTTGCTGCATCACCTGTGGGTCAGTGGAGAAGTGTACGAACCATTGCACAATAGCAATCAGCTGGTACCAGTATCAGCAGCGGCGTAGTGTAGACAGAGTGGCAGCGTAGTGCAGACAGAGGGAAGGTGTGCGAAAGGGAAACTTCAAATCCCCGCGCCGAGTTTCGGTGACTGCGTTAATCGCCTGGCCCACTTCCATGTTGGAGATGGAAGAGAGGTCGCCAATCAGGTGGCAGCACCGGCTGAAACGAGAACACCCAACTGGCACCGAGCGCAGAATCGCTCACGGAGAGTGCGGATGGAAGGGTGGCGGCAGTAGCGGCGGACGGGTCTTGGAGTCAACCCCGACTGGGTCCCAGAGTGAGGGCTTTCTTTCTTCCCGGCGGAATGGTCGCCGAGCGGTCCTCGCCGTCAAGGGTTCGCTGGCGCCGCAAAGAACGCGCCCTTGACCGCTCCGGGCCGCCCGGCACACCGCTCCGCCATGAAGAAAGAAAGGAGAAAAACAAGCAAGATCCCACTTGACACCGACCGGCCTTCTCATGGAAGGCGATTACACTCAGTGACTGGCCACTAGCCACTGCACTCAAAACCCTTCCCGCACCAGCCTTTCCACCGTGATCGAGCTGCCTTCCGACTCACCCTGCATCATCTTCTCCACGTATTTTGCGATCATGTCCACTTCCAGGTTTACCGGATCGCCGGGCTTGAGCGATTTCAGATTGGTCATCTCGACGGTGTGCGGAATGATGGCGACGGTTACTTGCGTGCCCTCGATTTTCGCCACCGTGAGGCTGATGCCTTCAATTGAAAGGGATCCCTTGAAAATGACGTAGCGCGCCAACGCTGGCGGGATTTCGATGCGCAGCCAGTAGTTATCGGCGTCGGGAATGGGGTCGAGCGCGAGAAACTTGCCCGTGCCATCCACGTGCCCCTGGACGATGTGCCCGTCGAAGCGTCCGTCGGCGCGCATGGGAAGCTCAAGGTTCACCAGAGCTCCCGGCTTTATGCGCGAGAAGGAAGTGCGATTCCAGGTTTCTTCGGCCAGATCAAAGCCAACCGACTTTGGTGTGATTTCGACCGCGGTGAGGCAGACACCGCTGACCGCAATGCTGCCTCCCTTCTTGAGTTCCTTGATGAGATGAGAGGCAGAAACCGTCATGCGCCGGTTGTCGTTTTCATTCTTGATGCTAGTAACGCGTCCTACTTCTTCGATGATGCCGGTGAACATTGGAAACCTCCTTAGGAGAAGCATTTAGCACTTAGCATTTAGCACTCAGCATTTAGCACTCAGCCCCTAGGGTGCAGTTGCAATGCATGACTACCAACATGTACTCGCTAAGTGCTAAGTGCCTGGTCGCCATACGGATCTCTCAAGTATCCCTCTACCGCGAAGTCTTCACCAAAACGGTGCAGGCGGATGGACTTTACCTGCGGCTGCATCACTGATGCGCGGAAGCCGGCCCCCGCGGCAAACGGCACCGCGCCAGTGCCTGCCAGAATTTTGGGCGCATAGTACAAGAAAACTTTGTCCACGATCCCGGACGCAAGCGCCGCCCAGTTAACCATCGCTCCGCCTTCGATCATTAGACTCGTAATCTCCATCTTGCCGAGGTGGCGGGCCACGGCTGCCAGGTCGGGATGCCCATCGGAAGTCGGTTTGGGGATCTGCACGACCTGCACACCGTGCTTGAGCAGTTTCTTTTTCTCTTTTCTTCCGCAAAGGAACAAAGCACGAGAACGTCGTCCTGCGCGGTCTTGACCACGCGCGACTCGAGAGGCAAGCGCAAGCGCGAATCGAGGACGACTCGCAGAGGGGACGCCGGCGCGAGCGGCCACTGCGGTCGGTCAGCAGGGGATCGTCCGCAATGACCGTGCCCACGCCCACGAGAATCGCGTCGCTCTGATGACGCAGTCCCTGAACGTGGGCTCGGGCGAGATCGCTCGTGATCCAGCCTGCGCTTGCCTGTGCCACGCCGAGCGCCGTGCGATTGCGCGACTCGCTCGGAGGTGGCGCGATTTTTCCGTCCAGTGTCATAGCGGCCTTCAGCGTGATCAGCGGCGAATGGTGGCGGATGTATTTGGCAAAAGACTCGTTCAGAGCTTTGGCTTCGTCCTCAAACAGCCCGGAGGAAACTGCAATTCCAGCCTGCTGAAGCTTGGCAAAACCCTGGCCGCTAACCAAGGGATTGGGGTCTTTCATGCACGCGACCACTCGGGCGATACCGGCAGCAATCAAAGCGTCCGCGCAAGGCCCTGTTCGGCCCTGGTGAGAGCAGGGTTCAAGATTGATATACAGCGTTGCCCCTCGGGCTTTCCCCCAGCCTGCTCCATGGCCAGGATTTCCGCGTGCTTGACGCCGTCGTACGTGTGGAAGCCTTCGCCAACGACTGTGCCTGCTGAATCAACGACAACAGCGCCCACGCAGGGATTGGGCGAGGTCAAACCGATACCTTGGCGCGCCAAATCAAGCGCGCGGCGGAGAAAGAGTTCGTCAGTTTCCCGGGAGATCGTCACGCGAAATCATTATTTCACCACAGAGACGCAGAGGCACAGAGAAACGCGATCCTGCAGGTCAAAATCCGGTGGTTGGAGATTAGCAAGGACACTGCGCGTCCAGGGAGCCTCCGAGCAAGTGTTTGCGGGAGAAATCTTGGAGATGCACAGGGTTATTCGCGGGCGGGGGCGCCCGCGCCACACCTGATCAGACTTTTCCTAGCGGCTGCGAGGCGGAAACGATCGGTAAGAGTCCTCCTCAGGTTCAGCTACTGCCGCCCCGCTTCGGCCTCTCGGACCGCGCCGGACCGGGACTAACCTGTCGGCGAAAGGATCCCCCGGCGGCTCGGCCTTGCGGCGAAGACGTTGCACCAGATCTTTCAAGGCCTGCAGAAAGCTGCGACGGGCCTTCCGTGTTTTCATAAAGCGGCCTTTCTCTGTGTCTCTGTGTCTCTGTGGTAAAGGACCTTCACGCGAACAGCGAGTCCACAAAATCCGTAGGACAAACGGCAACAGGTCGCCGGCCTTTTCGCCCACGCCCACGTAGCGCACCGGCAAGCCCAGTTCGCGGCAAATGGCGACCACAACTCCGCCCTTGGCTGTGCCGTCGAGCTTGGTGAGCACGATACCGGTCACCCCCGCCGCTTCGGTGAACTGACGCGCTTGTTGCAAACCATTCTGACCGGTGGTGGCGTCCATCACCAGCAGCGTTTCATGCGGCGCGCCTGGGATAATGCGCTGCGCCGTGCGCCGCATCTTCTCCAACTCGGCCATCAGATTGGTCTTAGTGTGGAGTCGCCCTGCAGTATCCACAATCACGTAATCGGTATGGCGCGCCGAAGCCGCTTGCAGGGCATCGTACAGCACCGCCGCTGGGTCGCCACCGGCCTTGGTCCGGATGACTTCTGTCCCCGTGCGCTCTCCCCAGATTTCAAGTTGCTCAATGGCAGCAGCGCGGAAGGTGTCGGCCGCGCACAGCAGTACGGTTTTTCCCTGGGAACGGAATACCTGCGCCAGCTTTCCAATGGTCGTGGTCTTTCCCGTGCCATTGACGCCGACGACCACGATCACTTCCGGCGTGCCATCTACTTTCTGCACGGGACGGGTGTTGGCGGTGTTGAGAATCGCAAGCAATTCTTCCTTCAGCAGGCGCTTGAGTTCGTCTACATTCTTGATCTGCTTGCGGTCCGCTTTTTCTCGCAGGTTATTCAGGACTTCACGAGTCGTGGTACTGCCTAGGTCGGCTCCGATGAGGGTGGCTTCGAGGTCATCGAGGGTCGCGCGGTCGATTTCTTTGCCAAAGGAAACGATGCGCTCGCTGAGATTCTCCCGCGTGCGCGTTACCGCTTCCTTCATGCGCTCGAGGAAGCTGGGCTTCTGCTGTTCGTCCAGGCTGCCAAAAAGGGTCTGAATCATAAGGTGGATCGCGCGCTAATCACTAATTATAGCGGCAGGACAAGATGCAGACGGAGTGCAGCGGATCTCTAGAATCGCGTGGACTGGACAACCGCCGTCGGTTCGGCAAGAACTTCCGGAGCAGTTGGCGCGGCGGGTGCCGGCAGGCGGAACCGGAACTGCGATTGGCGGCGCGGGCACGGACGGCCGCTTGATGCGGATCTCACCGCGCTGGTAAATTGCCGTCAAAGCGGCCACGGCGGTGGGATCGAGGCGCTTGCCGGAAAGATTATGAATGATGCGCAACGCCTCCTTGGGGTCATGCGCGTGCTGATAGGGGCGGTTGGTGGTGAGCGCGTCGAAAGTGTCGCCGACCGCGATGATCCGCGGCAGGAGGGGAATTTCGTCTCCCTTCAGTCCGTGCGGGTAGCCGCGGCCGTCAAGCGATTCGTGGTGTAATTCGATCCCCGGAATCATGTCCTTCAATTGGGCCACCGGGCTCAGGATGTTGGCGCCCTTGGTAGTATGCGTCTTCATGATTTCGAATTCTTCCGGCGTAAGCGCGCCCGGCTTCTTGAGAATGCGGTCCTCGATTCCAATCTTGCCCACATCGTGCAGTTGGGCCGAGATGCGGACGATCTCGATGAAATCCTCCGACACGCCCATCTCCCGGGCAATCATCAGGGAATAGCGGGTGACGCGGTCGGAGTGGCCGCGAGTATAGGGATCCTTTTCGTCGACCGCGCCCGCCAGCATCTGGATGGAGCCCATGAAGAGCTCGCGGTTTTCGTTGGCGGCGCGTTTCAGGTCGAGCACGAAGTGCTCAAGCTCCTCGGACATGACGTTGAATGTGTCGGCCAGTTCGCCGATTTCCGTGCGGCTTTTCACATGCACGCGCTGTGAGAAGTCGCCGCCTGCAATGGCGCGGCTGAAATGGGTCAGTACTTCCAGCGGATTCGTAATCCGGCGGGCAGCGAAAACGCCGATTCCAATGCTGAGAAGGATGGCCATCAGGGCCAGAAGCCGGGCGGTGCGCTGCATCTCGTAAACTCCGCGGTAGGCCTCGGCGCGGGGTTTTTGCACCACGACCGCCCAGTCCAGGTTCGTCACCGGACTGTAGGTGCCCAGCATCTTGATGCTGGTCTTGCCCTGATTGAGATTGAATTCATGAGTGGCAGCGACCATTTGCGCCTTGCTGCCTTCCTCGACGAAGTTCTTTACGATCTCCAGGTTGGTCATATCCTGGCCGGTGGCATAGTCGGGCGTGGCGCCGGCTACCAGGCGTCCTTGACTGTCAACCACGTAGGGAGTGAGGCCGCCGCGATTGACCTCCTGCAGGCGGCGAATCAGGAACTGCAAATCCACAACCGAACCGATCATGCCCAGGAAGTGGCCCGCGTACATCACCGGAGTGCTCACTAGCATGACCGTGCGGGCGGACTTGCCCGAGCCTACCATCAGCGCTTGGCCGTTATAGACGCGCCCCTCCCGGGAGGCGGCATAAGCCCTCTCCAATTCGCGCTGCAGGAATGCGTCGGGAGCGATTCGGCCCGCCGAGATACCCTTGGCCTCGGAATTCAGCAGAGTAGCGTAGGCCAAATCGTCAGAGGAGGACACAAAATTTTCCAGCAAGGCGCGCAGTTCGGGCGCTTCCACATGCTCGGAAGTGATATCCCCACCGCTGGTTACCTGCAGGGCTGAAGACAGGTTCGCCAGCATCATACGCAGCGATTCCTGGTGCTGCGAAATATCATCTGCCAGCGAGCGCGTAACCGTATTCTGCAAAAGCCTCTCGTTGGTGATCAGGCGCTCACGGTTGATGGATTCCACCTGCGCCGAGTAAAAATACATTGGCACTACGCTGATCAGGACGAGCACACTTAGAATGACGTAGAGGATGGGCAGATGCGATGGTGTGGGTAGTTTCAGCGACAAAGTGGTCCTGAAGTACCGTGTCTGCACACGGCCAGATTCATGAGTTACTTCGAAAATTCTACTTGGAATCCGCAGCCGATAATCCTTACGAAAGTACCCACAAAGCTGTGCCCTTCGGGTAGTTTGGCAAGGAAAAGCGGTAAGTGGTTGGCCGGCAGGGCGTAACCAAATAGTTGAGCGAGAAGCTAGATGCGAGAAGCGAGGAGCGAGGGATGGCAATTCGCGATCACGGCCCGTGGGGATACCTGATTATCTGGGAGTACCGGGTTAGAGCAGGCATGGAGAAGCGCTTTGAAAAAGTCTACAAGTCAGACGGTGATTGGGCGCAATTGTTCAGCCAACATCAGTCATATATGAGTACGGAGTTAATCCATAACTTGAAGGCTGCGCGGACCTACTTGACCTTGGATTTTTGGGAATCGCAGGCAGCTTACGAGGAGTTTCGGGGGCAACACCTCACCGAGTACAAAGCCCTCGATGAGAAGTGTGAGGAAATGACAGAGCACGAGCGAGAGATCGGGAGGTTCGTGCGGGTTGGGGGGTGACTGGCTGCTGGCGTACAAGCGCCGGTTCTCCGCTGGGCTGCGCTCTCACGGCTAGAGTCCGGTTTCGCTCTTGGCGGTGCGGGTCATTAAGTCATGGATTGCGTCCCGGGGAGCCTTGCCGCGGTGAAGAATGGCATCCATCTGCTCGGTGATGGGCATCTCGACCCGGCGAGTGCGGGCGAGTTCGACCGCCGCGTGGGTGGTGAAAACACCTTCCGCAACCATGCCGTGCATGCCGGCAATAATCTCGGGAAGCTTGCGTCCGCGGCCCAGTTCCACTCCCACGCTGCGGTTACGCGAAAGACCTCCAGTGCAGGTGAGGACCAGATCTCCCAGGCCTGCGAGTCCGGCCATCGTATCCTGGCGACCACCGCCGGCGACCACCAGGCGCGTGATTTCCGCCAGTCCGCGAGTAATCAGGGCGGCAATCGAGTTGTGCCCCAGCCCGAGGCCATCGCAGACGCCCGCCGCGATGGCGATGATGTTCTTCAGCGCTCCGCCGAGTTCCACCCCGGCCACGTCACTGTTGGTGTAAACGCGAAAGCGCGGATCGCTGAACTCTCGCTGGACAGTCTCCGCGAGCTCCGTATCCTGCGAGGCGATGGTGATAGCAGTGGGATCGCCGCGGGCCACTTCCTTGGCGAATGTCGGTCCACTGAGCGCGCCGACGCGCGGCGCAAAACCTCCGTCCGATCCGACGACCGCAGTGATCACTTGCGTCATTCGCAGAAGCGTTCCTTCTTCCAGACCCTTGGTGGCGCTAACAAACAGCATGCCGGGCATTAGAAACGGGCGCATATCCTGAAAGAGGCGGCGACAGTGCGGCGAAGGCATGACGCTCACTACAATCTCGGCGCCGTGCAAAGCCTCCTCGAAGCTGCCCGTTCCAGAGACGCTGTCGGGAATTGGCTGGCCCGGCAAGAAGAGTTCATTGATCCGGCGGGATGAAATGGAATCACGGACTTGCTTTTCGTGGGCCCACAGGCGTATACGATGCGTACCCCTGCGTCCCAGAGCAATGGAGAGGCCTGTTCCCCAGGCGCCCGCGCCGATGATGGCGATCTCGCTCATTTCCTTCTCCCCTGAAATCGAGGTTCCGTGTGAGCGAGCAGCCGGCGAATGTTTTCGTGATGCTTGGCAATGATAAGAAGAGAAGCCAGCGCCAGGAATGCCGACGTGGAGAGGTTTTCGCACTCGTGCATGGTCAAAGCGAATATGGGAAATGACGCAACCGCAATGATCGATCCCAGCGAAATGTAGCGAAAGATCAGCACCAGCACAACAAAAACGCTCGCTGCCAGCAGAACTGCCTTCGGCGCAATCAGAAGAAACGATCCCAGGCCTGTGGCGACGCCCTTGCCGCCGCGAAACTTCAGCCATACAGGAAACATGTGGCCGAGAATGGCAAACAGGGCAGCGATAGCAACCCGGGTTTCAACAATCGGCGAAAGCGGAGTCGTCCAAGCATGCTCCGGATACCAGGGAACGTTCGCATACGACCACTGCAGAAACTCTTGGTGACTGAGAGCCAGCGCAACTACGACCGCCGCAGATCCTTTAAGAGCATCGAGCAGGAGCGTGAGCAAGCCCAAAGCCGGCGACTTGCGGGAAACATTTGTTGCTCCAATATTTCCACTGCCACTGTTGCGTACGTCCTCGCCACGAAAAATGCGCACGAGCAGGTATCCGAACGGAATCGATCCCAGCAAGTAGGCAATAGCGGTGCTGAAGAAGGTTGTCATTGGCCGTTGGTTTGGCGCAGGCGGAATGTCAACCTACCCCAGCGCAAAACGTGCGATCTTGGTATAACGCGAACCTCCTCGCAAGAGCTGACTTTGGTACAGAAAAAACTCGCGGGCCGCCATGGTACCAAACTCCGGTGAGGGCATTGCGGACAATTTCTCCTGCAGAACATGGAAATTCTTGTTGGCAACGTCCTCTTTTCGCCAGCCCGGCGCTCCCGAGCGTCCTCCACCGCGCGCCAAGGTGAGGTGCGGACTGAATGGGCGGTCTTCTTTCGCAATCCCAAGTGAGAATGTCGCCTCATCCACGGCTTTGGCAAGGGTGGCCAGTTGCGGCCCGGATTCGATCCCGATCCAGAAAACGCGCGCAGCCTTGGCAGTTGGAAAAAAGCCATTGCCCCGGAACGTGATTTCCAACGGCTCTCCGTGCACAGTAGCGAGGGCGAACTTGACTTTGTCCACAGCCTCGACGGGTTTTTCCCCAATGAATTTCAGGGTCACATGCAGTGATTCGGGACGGACCCAACGAGCCTCCGGAGCGAAACCGCTCACGCCTTCCATGAAGCGGGCAATGCGTTCGCGGACCGCATCGTCAATGTCGAGAGCGATAAAAATTCGCATGACCGTCGTTCGTCCTTGGTCATGCGTCGTCGTCGCGAATCCAAAGGCGAGCGACCAACGACGAGCGGCCAACGACGGCTACATCAACTTTCTTCGCACCATATCCAGCGCCTGCTGGGTGGCGAACCAGCGGATGCGCTTGCGGTCCCCGGCAAACCTGCGCTCCACAACTTCAGTTCCTGCATCGCTCGCCAGGGCGTGAAAAACAAGTCCCACTGGCTTTTCGGCGGTTCCACCGTCCGGGCCGGCTACGCCTGTGATCCCCAATCCCAAGGTTGCGCCGCAGCGTTGGCGGATGCCTTCGGAGAGAGCGGCAGCCACTTCCCGGCTCACGGCACCGTGCTTCGCGATCAGTTCAGGGGTAACGCCGGCCAAGGCCGTCTTTAACTGGTTCGAATAAACGATGGCCCCGCCGACAAAATAACGTGAGCTGCCGCTGACAGACGTGATACGTTCCCCGAGCAATCCGCCGGTACACGATTCCGCCACCGCCAGCGTGGCGCTACGCATCTGCAAATAATAACCGACGATCCGCTCCATGGAATCTCCGTTATCGGAGAAAACCAGGTCACCGAGTTCTTCCTCGATTTCTCCGACCAGTTCGTCAACTCGCTTTTGGGCGGCATCGAGAGAGGCGGCTCGCGTCTTCAGGTGCAATTGAATTTCCCCAGCCCCGGCCAGGATGGTCGTCTGGACGTCGCTGTAGCGCTGGTAAATGGGTGCAACCCGGGCGTCGCAGGCGGACTCGCCCAGTCCGGTGACTTTCAATTCGCGGGTAGCGATGAACTGTGGCGGCAGCTTGGCGCGCAGGCGATCTATGCACTGCTCTTCGAACAGAGCCTTTAATTCATGGGGAGGGCCGGGAAGCAGCATCACGATTCTTTCCCGGCCTTCATATTTGCCGCCGATCCACTGCCCCGGCGCGCTGCCGTTGGCGTTGGGCAGAACGGTGGCGCCAGCAATTACGTCCGCTTGCTTGATATTGTTCGGCGCCATTTTCCAGCCGTGGGCCGCGAAACGTTGCTCAAGGCCGGCCACGATGGCCGGGACGCGGTGGAGTTCGAGTCCCAGCGCATCGGCCACAGCCTCACGGGTCAAGTCATCCTCGGTGGGTCCGAGACCCCCCATGAAGATGACAATATCCGCCCGCGACAGTGCCTGCGATGCCGCCGCCGTGAGATGCTCGCGGCGATCCCCGACAATGGTTTTGAAAATCACTTCAACGCCGAACTGGTTGAGCTTCTCGGTCAGGTAGAGCGAATTCGTATCCTGGCGGAAAGGAGTCAGCAACTCCGAGCCTATGGCGACGATCTCGGCGTTCACGAGGAAGAGTTTAAATGAAAACCGCGGAGGAAACAGGAGACGCGGGGGAACCCGATGAATGGATCAGCCACGGATTTCCACGGAAACGCACGGATCAATAGACTTGATCGGCGAAAAGGTGAAAGTCGACTCCTGACCCCTCACTACTCAACCAGCGGCAATCCCTGGACATTCCAAGCCAGATGATGCACCGCGTTGTTCGTGGCCAGAACGACGGAGCGGCCCGGGGCGAAGGCCAGGCCGACCAGACCGGCGCCGGCAACCTCCAATGAGGCCTGTCCCGTGGGCGTAATCTTGACGATGCCGCGCTTGCCGGAAAGGGAAGCGGCCACGTAGACATTGCCTTCCACATCGAAAGCCATCCCCTGGGGACGTCCCAGGCCGCGGTAAAAGGTCGAAACGTTACCCTGTGTATCCACTTTGTATACGGAATCGAAGCTGGAAGTGGTCGGGCCCGTTACAAACAGATTGCCGTGGGGGTCAAACGCAAGATGATAAGCAGACACGCTGGGTTCGAGTGTCGCGAAAACAAAAATCTGACGGTCGGCATCGATCTTGAAAATTGTGCCGCTGCGGTCGCCGACGTACAGATTTCCGTTGCGGTCGAAAGCGATGCCAGTCGCGATACCCATGCCCTCTGCATAAGAGGTCATGGTCCCGTTGGGGGCGACCCGGTACACGGTGCCATCAAAACGCGAGGAAACGTACATCTGGCCGTTCCGGTCGAAGGCGATCGAAGTGGCATTCATCAGATCCGCGAGAAACGGTTTGACGTTGTAGCTGGTATCGATCGTGAAGATAGAAACCGGAACCTTCTGTCCGCGGCATCCCGAAAAACTTACGAAAATGTTGCCCTCGGCGTCGAGAGCCGGATTGGTCACCGGGTGCAGATTCTCTGCAATCGTTACCGCGACTTTGTATTTGATGAGGGTTGCTGGAATGCCCATTAGTAGAGACGACGATGGGCCCGGAAGATGCGCCCTGCGGGACCCGAGCCACCAGAAATTCGTCAGAACTGATGACCACCGCGCCCTCGACTTCGCCAAACGAACCCGAGGCCGCCGCAGCTCGGAAGGACGCAAATCGTTGCCCGTGATGCGTACTTCGCCACCCGGCAGCGCAGCCCTCGGAACCACCGCTTCGATGTGCGGCTTTCCATTGGCGTTCTTCTTTCCCAGCAAGCGGTCGGAGATTCCCATGGACTTAACTTCCTTGCGTGTGACCGCCAAATCTATCTCGGCAAGAAGCCGAAATGCAAGAGCACATGCATGATCGCCAAAGCGTAAAGCCCTGCCCCCACGTCATCAATTACGATGCCGTACCCTCGGGAAGTTGCTCCAGGCTGCGCACCGGGGGCGGCTTTCACGATATCGAATCCTCGGAAAAGTATAAAGCCCAACAACAGAGATTTCCATGAGACCGGGACCGCAATCAGGGCGATCAGCTGGCCCGCAACCTCGTCGATCACCACGAACTGAGGGTCTTTCAGGCCGTGGCGCGAGCTACCCGGGTGGCGGCCGGAATCCCGACAGGATGGTCAAAACCGCCAGTGAGACTGCAGCAATGGGCTGCCATGGCGGCCGTGATCCAGCGGCTCAGCAGCCACCACAACAGGACCGCAGCCGCCGAACCCCAGCTTCCCGGTCCCGGGCGGAGGCATCCGGCGCCAAAAAAGTGGCCACCAGCGTCGCCCACAGCGGGGCGCGAGGGTCGCAAGTGTGGCTCGAGTCAGTCATCGCAGAGTGCGACCGTCGGCGGCTGTCGTGTCGGCATGCTGCCCATTACGTCTTCTTCATCGGCGTCCCCAGGAATCTCCCCGTTGATGGCGTCGCTGATATCCCTCACCGGCGACGAAATCACGTACGCGCCGCTCGCCCACTTGCCCAGATCGATCAAACGGCAGCGCTCGCTGCAAAAGGGGAATTCCGGATCTCGGCTGTTCACCGGCTTCTTGCAGATGGGACACCGCAAGTTCGGAGCGCGCTTGCGAGCCATAAAATCACTCGATGATCTTCACTCATGAATCCGCGCCACCAGGTCGTAATCGTGGGCTTCGGTGATCTGGCAGCGATAGAACTCGCCGGGCTGCGGCTGCAGTCCTTCGGGAACGTCGTTCACGAACACCTTGCCGTCGATCTCCGGAGCGTGCATCGGGGTGCGCCCTTCGAGCAAGCAGGTCGCTTTCTTCGGACGCTCCCTCCAGCAAGCAATTCGAATTCCTGGCCCACCAGAGCCTTCTTTTTCTTCTTGCTGATGCGGCGCTGGATCTGCATCAGGTGCTTGCGGCGGCGCTCGATTTCGCGGGCAGGAAGCTTTTCCGCCATGGAGAAAGCGCCCGCGCCCTCCTGATCCGAGTAGCCGAATGCGCCCATCCAGTCGAATTCGGCCGCGCGCACGAACTCGCACAGTTCTTCGAATTCGTTCTCGGTTTCTCCGGGAAAGCCAACGATGAACGATGTTCGCAGCGTCACGCCGGGAATGGTGCGCCGCATCTTCTCAATCGAGCGCAGGAAAACGTCGGCGCCGCCGCCGCGCTTCATGCGCTTCAGCACCGCCGGCGACGCGTGCTGCAACGGCACATCGATGTAGGAGCAAATCTTTTCATGGGCGGCGATGGTTTCGAGCAGGCGGCCCGTGATCTTGTTGGGATAGGCGTACAGGAAACGAATCCAGCGCAACTCTTCGATGCGCGGCCAGCTTTTCCAGCAGCAGGGCCAGGCCGTCTTTCAGGCCGAAGTCTTCGCCGTAGCAGGTCGTGTCCTGGCCGATCAGCGTGATCTCACGCACTCCGGAGCGCGCCAGGCGCTCGGCCTCGGCGATCACGGACTCGAAGCGCCGGGAGCGAAACTTGCCGCGCAGCTGCGGAATAATGCAAAAGCTGCAAGGATGATCGCAGCCTTCGGCGATCTTGATGTATGCCGTGTAAGCGCGGCGTGGCCAGCACGCGCGGCGTGGCCTCGTCGTAGAGATAGTTGGGCAGATCGGCGATAGCGCCGTCCCATGACTCGCGGGAAAAGCGGCCTTGCGCGGCGCGGGCATCGCCTTCCGGACGCGATGTCAGAATACTAACGGCGAATTTGCCGGCGGTGGCGGGTGCGATTCCTGCCGCGGCCAGAATGTTCTCCAGTTCGCCCGTGCCCACGACTGCGTCAACTTCCGGAATGTTCTTCCGAATCTCGTCGCGAAAACGCTCGACCAGGCAGCCGGCGACCACCAGCTTCCGCGCCCGTCCGTCGCTCTTGTGCCGCGCCATCTCCAGGATCGTGTTCACCGATTCCTGCTGGGCGCTGGCGATGAACGAGCAGGTGTTGACCACGATGACGTCGGCATCTTCGGCGCGCGCGGGTGAACTCGGCGCCGGCCTGCGCCAGCATGCCCATCATGACTTCGCTATCCACCAGGTTCTTGGGGCAGCCCAGGCTGACGAAGCCGACCTTTGGCGGGGGATGGACGCGATTCGAGAGCTTCGGGCGCGTCTTCAACGGTGAAGTGGGCTTCTGGTGAGGCATGCAATCCTTCTATTCTAGCATTCAGACCTGGGCCAGTGGCCGACCGTATCGAAGCCGTGGCGCTTCGCTCTGCGTACTCTGCGACAAAGGCTTCTAATCGCAGAGTTCGCAGAGAACTTCCGCAGAGATCGCAGGAACACGACGGGGTGAAGGCGGTACTCTATTCAGCGGCGGACTACGTTCGAAATTCTTCGTAGAGCTCACGGCAGGCGCTCGGCGTCCTGGCGGAGTCGCCGAAGCGCGCGCGCTCGTAGTGCTCGGTGAAGCGTGACCGGCTGGCGGAGTCGTATCATCCGCAATGCTGGTCACAAACTCCTGCCGGAGTCTGTGCCGGCAGCTTGCGCCAGCCGCGGCGGCCGAGCGCGCGCAGCCATTCGTTCGTACCAGATGGTTGCCGCCGGCCGCGGAGATTTCTCCGGACGGGCGGCCAATGATGGCGCCGCAGCGCGCGCCATAGCCGTCCCAGCGTTCGCCGCCAGAACCAGCAACAGGACCAGCACGATCACTCCCGCGACGCTCCAACGCACAGGCGAATTCGAGCCACCGTCTGTTGCGTTCGCCGGGCAGCTCCACCAACGCCGCATAGCTGTCGGCGGGCCCAGCTCTGCAGGCGGCGAGCCATCCAGGCCGCTGCGCGTGGCTTCGCCGGCTCAAGCTGTACTGATGGCCGACGTCGTAGTTGACCACCCACTCCCGCCAGAACGATGCGCAGCGCGTCGACGTAGAGCATGGCCGGCTCCAGCCAGTGGGATCTGCGGCGGGCGCCGCGGGAGTGGGATCAAAAGCTGATCCAGCCATAACCCGGAAAATAAGCTTCCACCCAGGAGTGCGCATCGCGGGCGCGGACCAGGTACTGCGGGTCACGGCGTTGAACTCCCCGCTGCGGAATCCGTTCACCACGCGCGCAGGGAATTCGCAGGGTGCGCAGCATCACCGCCATGGAGGAGGCGAAATACTCGCAGTGTCCGGCTTGCGCTCGAACAGGAAGTTGGCCAGGGGATCGCGCGGACGGTGCGAGAAAGCTGCAGGGTGTAGCCAAAGTTCTGCGCAGAGTACGTTTCGACGGCCTTTGCTTTGTCGTAGCTGTCGTGCGCCGAAGCGTGATCTGCTTCGCCAATTGCGGAATGCGCGGATCGAGCGTGGCAGCTGCAGGTAGTTCAACAGAATCTCGGGCGGGTATGTCATCGGAGGCGCGCGCAGTTCGCCGGCGAGTGGTTGGCGATATGTCAGAGGTGGCCTGGTAGCGACCGACAGGATGTTCGGGATCGGGGTCGAAGACCGCTCCGCCCCCGTCCATGGTTACCAGCGCTGTAGTCGCCCTCGAGGGTAGGGGCGTGGGTGCCAGGAAAAAAACGTTGCTGGATACCGGCTCCATGAGCACGCGATAGTGGATGGCAGCGCGAGCACTTCGCCGAGCTCGGTGTGCTTCGCCGGTTGCCGATTCGGAGAGGCAGAGTAGAAGCCGCCGTCGATCGCGGAGACGCAAGGTGCGTTCGTGCGGGTTGGACCACGTGTTGCCGTCGAAGAAGTTGAGGGTCACCCACGCCACTTCAAGTCGAAAGCGCCGCGGGGATCGCCATCGATCTGGATGTGCATCACCAGCGCGTTCGATTGCTGGATCTCGCCGATCTGGCCGAGTCGCACCCGGTCGCTGAAGCCGGTGGACGATTTCGCGCCGGGAGCATACGCGCTCAGATATCCGCTGGACATGCGGGGCAGCACAAAGAAAATTGCAGCGGCACCCAACGAGATGAAGAAGACGAGCGCGGGCGTGGCCGTGGCGAGGGAAATACCCATGCTCCGGTGGCCGTTCGTCACCCGATGGATTGGCTTGGACGGTGGCCTTGGCGGAGCGCTGCCGCATTTCCATCAGGATGAAGGTAGCCACCGCCATCAGCATGAAGCCGGCAAACGCCACCAAAAGTTGCTGTCCACGGTGAGCACGGCGGCGGCCAGCACCATGAGGAACGAGATGACCGCCAGAAAGTAATAGTCGCGGTCGCGCTGGTGGAGAATAGCCGCACCACCAGGACAAACAGCACCAGATGAACGGTGGCATTGAGAAATGCCCGCGAGAACAGGAAGTAATCGGCGAGGTAGAACGCCACGTAGACGAGGGTCAGGAGCGTGGTCCAGTTCTCGGGAATCAGCACAGTGCGACGACGGGCCAGAACGTATCCGCGGAAAAGAAGAGCCGCGCCAACGAACCCAACCGTGGGTGTGTCCAACCCTCCTGTCGAGGCGAGTGTTCCGAAGCCGGTCAGCACCATCAGATAGAGCGCGACCTCAAAGTAGAGCTCGATTGCCACCGGTAGGGAGATTGTCGCGGACTGTGGGTGGCTCGCTGGGAGCATGGATAGCTCTATTGTTGGCGATTCCGGCCCAGAAGGGAAGAGCACGGTAGGTAAGTAGTGAGGAGTCAGTGGTCAGGAGTCAGAAATTGGGAGTCAGGGACCGGATGAGCAATATGGGTGTCGAAGTCGTGAACTGACTCCTGACTACTGCCTACCGCCTACTAGCGACCCGCCTGCTTCAGACACGAATGTTAGAATCAAGAGCGTCAGGCATCGGTCCCGCGCGACGTCTTCCCGCCAACCCCGCCAGGTCCGGAAGGAAGCAACGGTAACGGGCTCTTACGTGTGCAGTGGTTGCCGGTGCCTGACTC
>CAVVEC010000012.1:0-153010 GCA_963747105.1 uncultured Acidobacteriota bacterium | reverse complement strand
AGCGTCGACAAAAATGGCAAGGTCGCGGTCGACGAAGTCATGGAACGTGAATAAGGACTCAGAAACAACGACGCCCGCTTCCCCAGGAAGCGGGCCTTTTCATTTGCATCCTGCTGTGTGTCTTACCTGCTGTGTCTCGCCGCCATTCGAGTTGGTCGAGTGGTCGAGGGCGTCCTGCGATCCTGCGCGGAAATGGCGTCACTCGATTCGGTGACCGGTGTCACTGAGCAGGGCTTTCCGATGGGGTAGAAAGAGCAACAGACGTGAGGATGTGTGGCCAAGAAATCCACAAACCCGCCCCACTTGGACCTTTGGCAGGTGCTGCATGCGTTGCGGGCAGTTCCGGTCGAGGCTAAGGGAGAACCCCTGTTTCGGCTGGGCCAGCCTTGCGGCGGTATCTACCTGGTGGAAGAGGGAGAGGTTACCCTGCTGCTGTCCTCCGAGCCGAAGACGAGCCGGGCCTTCGAAGTAGTAGGTCCGGGAACCGTGCTGGGTCTGAGCGAGACCCTGACGGGGGGAACCTACCGCCTGACCGCTGAAGCCGCTCAAGGGGCGCGCGTTTCCTATATCGAGCGTGATTCGTTCCTGGATCTTGTGCATAACGACCACCAGTTTTGCCTGCAGGTCGTTCGTACCTTAAGCGAGGATTTGCATGGCCTCTACCACCGCTGCCGCTGCCTGGCGCCCGCGGCGGGACGCTCGAGCAAAGCCCCCTCGCTGACTGTGAACTAGGACTGCCTTTCTCGTGAGACCAGCCTAGTACCAGCCGCGTAGCGGCGGCATACATTAGCCCCGGACCTCTTGTAAGTCAAAATCCTCGCAGATTTGGTAATGGCTCAGTGTGCTTGTCATCCCGAGCAAGCGTTCTTTGCGCAGCGAGGGATCTGGGCGGGCCGCGCGGAAGCGTCGCATTCTTTGCGACGCAATAACCGCGCGTTTGGCTCGCTTCCATATATCAAACTGAGCCACTACCAGTTCTAGCCAGCCCACACCGCCCCTCTTCACGAGATGGTAGACTTTGAAGTTTTCTCATGCGTGTGCGTGGGACGTTTTGACAACTGGCTAGGAGAAGGCCTGATGAACATTCAGCGTGTGGGAGTGGTGGGCGCGGGAACGATGGGCAACGGCATCGCCCATGTCTTCGCCCGCAGCGGATACCGGGTGATGTTGTGCGATGTGGATCGGCGTTTCCTGGACCGCGGGCTCGACACGATTGCCAAGAATCTGGATCGCGAGGCCGCCAAGCATAAAATTTCCGCGGCCGAGAAAACCGCGGCGCTCGACCGCATCGAACCCGTGCTCGAGCGCGCCATTCTTGCGGGATGCGATTTCGTGGTGGAGGCGGCGACCGAGAAGTTTGCCGTCAAGGCAGAAATCTTTCGTGATTTGGACAAGATCTGCCGCCCCGAAATTGTTCTTGCGTCCAACACGTCGTCCATTTCGATTACCAAGCTGGCGGCGCTGACCAAGCGTCCGGAAAAAGTCATCGGCATGCATTTTTTCAACCCGGTGCCGGTGATGAAGCTGGTGGAGGTGATTCGCGGCCTGGCAACGACAGATGCGACTTTTCAAACGGTGCGCGACCTGGCGGTGAAGCTGGAAAAGACGCCCGTCGAAGTCAACGATGCGCCCGGATTCGTCTCCAACCGCGTGCTGATGCCACTGCTCAACGAAGCCATGTACGCAGTGATGGAAGGCGTAGCCACGCCGGAAGCAGTGGACGAAGTTTTCAAGCTGGGCATGGCGCATCCCATGGGCCCGCTGACCCTGGCGGATTTCATCGGCCTCGATGTCTGCCTCGACATCATGCGCGTGCTGCAGGATGGCCTCGGCGATCCCAAGTACCGGCCCTGCCCGCTGCTGATCAAGATGGTGGACGCGGGCTGGCTGGGAAGAAAGAGCGGGAGAGGGTTCTACAAGTATTGACATTACGCGGGTGACTGCAGAAGAAGTTATTTACCCCGAAGAAGATTTGGAACTCTCGATGGAAGCAAGTTCTTCGGTGACACTTGCGAGCATTTCTTTGTGATATCTCATCTTGAGTTTCAGGTAATAAGGATCAATGGGACGGCCCTTCCTCTTGTTGAGGAGTCGCCCCACTGCAGCTTGGATCGCAGCCTTCTCCAGCATGCTGCGAACGCTGCCACACGACAGGTCGCCATCGGTAACAACGTCGACGGTCGCGCCGCAGGCTTCCAGCAAAGCATAGTGCACGATGTACTCTTGCTCAGTACCTTGAGTGGGCTTGTGGTAATTACTGAACCGCTGCGGCAGATCGCCCGCCTTTCCAATGTAGATATATCCGTTGTTGAGAGTCAGGCGGTATATGCCGGGAACCTTTGGCTTCTCCTGACATTTGGGTTCTTTAGGGAATAGCGGCGCGCCTTGCTGGATTCTGACAACGCCATCGCCGTACTTGCGCCAGATTATGTCGATGGGCATTCTGAATTCCTTCTATTGCACAGACCCCGGCTTAACGGATTTAGATGCCGCTCTCTTTGAGGCGTTCCTTATCTGTGATGCTTTGTAGTCCAGATCGTAGAGGAAATTGAGCAGGTCCTCCATAACCTCGATCGCCATTTTTGCCTCGTCCTGTGTCAACGCCTGGAGTTCATGAGCAGCAGCGTTGCCCGCAAATCTGAACTCGTGGAGAGCTTCAATCAGGTTCAGGCTGGGGAGGAACTTAGTGAGGTCGTTAATCCTATGCTCCAAGTTCCCCTCCCTGAGGCCCTTGTCCTTGCAGACTCCTTCAATCAACGCTCGCAGCCCAATGGTGCATAGGAGCATGCAGTCTCTATCCAAGCAGGTGACGATCTCCTCGTAGAGCCGATTCAGTTCAGGCTTCAGGTTCTTGAAGAGTTTCGCTTCCGATCGCGTTGAGAAATAGCCGCCAGCGTGTTCGTCCCACTCTCCCTGCTTGTCCAAGCTTGCGTACATCACCTGCCACTCGAAGGTGATGGTGTCACACCCCGCACACATCCAGATCGAATTTTGATGCTTGCAGATGTTGTCGAGACCGCCTGTGAGATCGGCGGACTTACGCTTATGTTGTCGTCAGTGTTGCGGTACCAGGAATATCTCGCCCTTAAAGAGTGATGAGTCTCACGCTTGCACCAGTTACAAAAAATCGACTTCGTTTCTTGCACAGCTTCGCTCAAAGTGTCACCTCGCCCCTGTCGGGTGTCCGAAGTTGTCCAAATGTCGGCCTGGCGATTCGGCTGAAGTATAAATCGGCAGGCTGGTGTTCGTCGCTGGGGCGTATCAAGTAAACTCGCGGTATGCCAACCTACATCTCCATGCTGCGCGGCATCAACGTTGGCGGGCACAAGAAAGTGCCGATGAGCCAACTGCGGGCAATGCTTGAAAGCCTCGGTTTCAAGCAGGTCAGGACCTATATTCAGAGCGGAAACGTGATTTTCAAGGCGGCGGACAGCGATCCCGCCGACTTCTCCGCGAAGATCGAAAAGAAGATTCTGGCTCAGTTCGGATTTTCTGTCAGCGTGATCACCAGAACTCCGGAAGAACTGCGCAAGAGCATCGAAGGCAATCCATTCGCGAAAGAAAGTAGCAAAGACCCGGCGAAAGTCCATATCGCTTTTCTGTCGGAAGTCCCAAAGGCCGATGCCGTCAAGAAACTCGCGGCGCTGGCCACCGCGTCGGAACAGCTTCAGCACTCGGGCAGGGAAGTCTATCTTTACTACAAGGACGGGATGGGCCGGGCGAAGCTGACCGGCAACGTGCTGGAAAAAGTGCTGGCGGTCACGGCTACTGCACGAAATTGGAATACCGTGAACAAGCTGTATGACATGGCGACGGAGCCAAACGCGGGAAATGCATAGATTCTTCGCTGTGCGCAGAATGACAAGTTGGTCGGGAGGTTGATGCCGGAGAAGGCAAAGCGTAGCGATATCGCGATCTATACCCTGGGCGCCGTTCTTGGCGTCTGCGCCGGTATCCTGGACGTGAAAATCGGCGATCTCCTGCTGACCGCGATGTTCGTGCTGGCCTCGACCATGCTGCTGGGCGCGCTGCGTCCAGAAAAGCCCTGGCGCTGGACGCTCACCGTCGCAGTCTTCGTTCCCATGGTGCAGTTGCTGGCTTATGTGTTCCTCACCGAAAAGCCCTACCGGGCGCAGATTTACGAGTCATTCCTCGGATTTCTGACGGGCATCGCCGGAGCCTACGGCGGGTCGGTGGCGCGCCGAGGATGGAATGAACTGTTCAAGTAGTCAGGAGTCAGGGGTCAGTAGTCAGCACAACCTCACTTTAATCTACCGACTCCTGACTACTGCCGCGCTACTCAAAAGTATCGGCTAACCAGAAAGTTATCGCGTTTCCACAGAGCGCGACGAGTATGCTGCGCACATGGGAGTTTCGGTCTTTCGGTGCTGGCCAGCGGCAGCCGGGGAAACAGCACCATTGTCGCAAAGTTCGGCGACGCGCATTCTGGTGGATGCGGGAATCTCCTGCCGCGAAACCTTCAAGCGCATGAAAGCCGCCGGAGACGATCCCCATTCGCTTTCCGCCATTCTGATTACCCACGAGCACTCTGACCATGTTTGCGGCCTGGCTGGTGCTGGCCAGGAAACTGAACATTCCTGTGTTCATGACGGGCGCGACGCATCAGGCTTGGGCGCGAGTCAGTGCGCGACGCGAACGGCGAGTCGCCCCGAACTCGCCAGGCTGGAATTCTTTTCTTCCGGGACGCAGCTTCCAGATTGGCGACATTGAGGTCACGCCCTTCACCATTCCCCACGATGCCGCCGACCCGGTGGGATTTACCTTCCGCGCCGAAGGGGTGAAAGATCGGCTTTGCCACCGATCTGGGCTACATCCCGGCCAGCGTGCGCGACCAGTTGCGCGGCTGCGATGTGCTGGTCTCGAATCCAACCACGATGTGGAAATGCTGCGCGTGGGGCCCTATCCCTGGTCGGTGAAGCAGCGGGTGATGAGCCGGGTCGGACACCTCTCCAATGACGGCGCTCGCGGAATTCTTTGCCAGCGACTATGATGGGAGCGCATCCTACGTGGTATTGGCACATCTCTCCGAGCAGAACAACCATCCGGAGCTTGCCCGGAGAGCGGCGGAGATGGCCCTGGGCGGCCGCCGGACGCTGCTGCACAACCGGGTGATGCTGGCCGCGCAGTCGGAGCCGATGCAACCGATCCGGTTGTAGCCGATTGCAAGTTCAATCTGTACGGTTATGAGTCAGTGCATTGATCCCATCGTGGGCAAGATCCTGGCGGGCTGGCGCTATGACATTTCCGGCATTGCGCCCGAGATGCGTGGCGACTACGAGCAGCACTTCGCCGCCTGCGAGCTGTGCCGCTCCGCGCAGCGGCTGCACCGCACCATTGACTTTCCCTGATCGCTCTGGCTTCGGTTTCGGCGGGAGTGTTCCTGCTGGCCTTTGGCGTGATTCGTCACTTTGGGCCGCGGCATGCCTTCTGGCTGGAGCTGGCGGCGCTGGCGGGCTTTGCTTTGTCCGCTTTGATCTGGCTGGTCGTCGCCGTCGCCACGCCCGCGCCCATGGCGGTCGTAGACGCCGCCAAAATTGGCGCCCGCCATGTGCACGATCGCCTGCCTGCGGAAATCCGCGAACGCCTGCCGGAAGAGCTGAGGCTGAAAATCACCGGATCGTAGGGCGGCTCGGAGTCGCAGCTCTACCAATAAAGCGGAAGATTACCCCGCAACCATGGGCGGACGATGTTGGAGAAGCATTTACTTGGCACAGACGGAATTTGGGGTTGGGACGATGCGGCATCAGTTAGGCTTTCGGATGAACGTTTGGGGAAACTTCGCTCCTGCCTGATTCCGAATTAATCCCTTGACCCTGGATGCCGCTCCAGGGTTTAGATTTAGAGCGTGAGCACGAAACCGAAGCCGCCATTGCGCTCCGGCGTTCTGGCGAAACTGGTTGGCCTCAGCCCGGACACGCTGCGACTCTACGAGCGCAAAGGGCTACTCCGCCCGCTGCGTTCCGCCAACGGCTACCGCTCGTACCCTCCTGCAGCGGTGGAGAGAATCCGTCTCATTCGAGCAGCGCTTTCCATCGGTTTCACTCTGGACGAACTGGCAGAAGTTCTCACGACCCGCGATGGCGGAGGTGTGCCCTGTGCTCATGTACGGGAGTTAGCGGGCGCGAAGCTCGACAACCTCGATCGCCACATCGGCGAATTGAGGCGGCTGCGGGACCAGTTGAGTGTCCTGGTCAGGAGCTGGGATCAAACACTGAGAAAGACTCCACACGGCAAACCAGCCGGATTGCTGGAAGCACTGGCAGGGGATTCTGCGTCCAGCAGCCGCGGTCTGGCGCTGCACGTTTACAGATCACTCGCAGGAAAATCCATTCGAAAGGAACCAAGAAAATGAAGAAGGACATGCTAATTCTTTTACTCACGCTGGCCGTACTTACGGCCTTTGCGCCTGTGGCCAACGCTCAGGACGCGCGCGACTCCGCAGCAGCTTCGCAGTCTCACCAGGAGCAAGAAAACCAGAAACCCCATCATTGCGCGATGGAGATGCAGGCGCACGGAGACATGGGGATGGGCTTCTCGCAAGCCAAGACGACGCATCACTTCCTGCTGTCGAAGGAGGGCGGCGTCATCGGCGTGGAGGCGAATGACCCGGCAGACACGGAAAGTCGTGACCAGATCAGGATGCACCTTGCTCACATCGCGAAAGCCTTTGCCGCGGGCGACTTTGACATTCCTATGTTCGTCCATGATCAAGTGCCTCCGGGAGTGCCGGTCCTGAAAGCAAAAAAGAGCCAGATTGAATACCGGTTTCGAAGAGAGCAAGTTGGGCGGGCGGGTGCTTATCAGTAGCAGCGATCCGGAAGCGCTATCCGCGATCCACGATTTTCTTTCATTCCAAATTCGTGAGCACCATACGGGCGACAGTTTGACGGTGCACGAATAGGTTTTCTCGTTCATCCGCCGGGCGGGTTAAAATACTGCGGATGCTTGGACCTCTTAGGAACAGTCGCGCATCTCACGGCCTGGCGATGCGGCTTTTGGCAAAGGCGCTTGTAGTTGTGCTTTTGGCTGCGGTGACGATGGCCTCGGTAGCGGCGGAACAGTTGGTTCCGGTCGGAGCCCCGCAGCAGCGGCCTGTTGGCTGCCATGAGAACGGTTCAAACACCCCTGGACCCGTTAGCCACCGATGCTGCCAGACCGGCCACCATGCCGCGCTTCTGCACCAGTGTCTTACGTCACCCTCGCTCCAAGCCGCTGCCCTAGTTGAATTCGCCGAGCCTGGCGCTTATCGCCGAAGGGCTCAGCAGCGTGCGGAATCTGTCGATCCCGCCCGGTAGCCCGCCCATTATGCCTTCCCTGCGTATCTAGCCCCTCACACATTTCGTGCAATTCTTTGCTCCGGAGCTCGAAAAACTTTGGAGCTTGTCGTCTTCCACGCTCTGGCGCAACTGAGGTTCTCATGCGGGGTAATTCAATGCGCAGGTGGTCACTGAGTTTTTTCGTAGTCACGATTCTGGCGGTTTCGTCCCTCGCGCAGGAGTCCGATCAGAATCCGGATCCAACTCACCGGACGAACATGGCAGGGATGCACATGGACGACGCCACAGACTCGTCTCTGCCCTCTTGGCACGCATCTTCCGGCACAGCCTGGCAACCTGCCTCTGTGCCAAAACGAATGCTCATGGTTACCGCGGGCACTTGGGACCTGATGCTGCACGGCACGCTTTTCCTTACCTACAACCAGCAAGGCGGACCGCGCGGCGAGGGCAAAGCCGAGTCGGTCAACTATTTGATGTTCATGGAGCAGCATCGCCTGGGCTCGGGAACGCTTCTTCTCCGCCAGATGTTCTCCGCGGAATCGCTCACCTCGCCGCATCCGGGATTCCCTGAGCTATTCCAGGCCGGCGAAACTTATCACGACCAGCCGTTGATTGACCACCAGCATCCGCACAACGTTTTTGCTGAACTGGCCGCACTCTACACCTTGCCAATTCACGAGAAAGTCACATGGCTTCTGTATGGCGGGCCCTGGCCGAACCGGCGCTGGGTCCGGTGACTTACATTCATCGCGAGTCGGCATCGGAAGATCCGGCAGCGCCCCTCAGCCACCATGAGCAGGACTCGACTCATACGAGTTTTGGAGTGGTGACCACCGGCTTTATCTTCGATTATTCCAAGCTGGCTCGTCTCAAGATTGAAGGGTCGGCGTTCAACGGGCGTGAGCCCAATGAGCAGCGTTGGAGCATTCAGCTCGCGGCGCTGGATTCATGGTCGGTGCGGGTGAGCGCCGCTCCCACGCGCAACTGGGCGGCGCAGTACAGCTACGGCCGCCTGGTACATCCGGAGGCGCTGGAGGCTGGCGATCAGACCCGGCAAACGACGTCGCTCGAATACAATCGTCCGCTTGCGCGGGGGAACTGGGCGACCTCACTCATCTGGGGAAGAGTGCAGAAGGAGTTCGCGAGCTTTCCGCTGAACAGTTATCTGCTCGAATCCACCCTGAATTTCATGCGGCGGAACTACGCTTACACGCGGGTTGAACTGGTGGATAAAGACGAACTGTTTCCGGAGGCGCCGGTGCATCCTTCCTATCGCGTCGGCGCCTACACGTTTGGCGGCGTGCGCGATTTCGTGCAAAACGCACACTGGCAAATCGGTCTGGGCGGAGATGTGACTTTCTACTCGAAACCCACAGCCTTAGATTCCGTTTATGGCAACGATCCAGTGTCGTTCCATGTTTTTCTGCGCGTGCGGCCAGGGCTGATGGGACGCGGACACTAAGATAATCACGTAGCGGCGGACGCCCTCGTCCGCCGGGGTTGCATGCCCGGACGGGGCGTCCGGGCCTACGTGACTTTTTTTCAGGGACACTAGGTTCTAATGTGGCAACTCGCCAAGCCTTTCTTTTCCAGATACTGCTGGTGGTAGTCTTCTGCCTCGTAGAATTTCACCGCCGGGACGATCTGGGTCACGATGGGCTTGCTGTAGCGGTGCGATTTTTCCAGCTTCTCTTTCGAAGCCTTGGCCGCCGCTTCCTGCTCTGGACTGTGAAAGAAGATTGCCGAGCGGTACTGCGTGCCCCAGTCCGGGCCTTGCCGATTGAGTTGCGTGGGATCGTGGTTCTCCCAGAACACATCGAGCAGTTTCTCGTAGGAAAGTTTCGCGGGATCGTACTCGACTTCCACCGCCTCGGCGTGTCCGGTGCGATCGGTGCAAACCTCTTCATAGGTTGGATTGGCAGAGTTCCCGCCGGTATAGCCAGCCCGGGTGGAAATCACACCGGGCAGTTGGCGGAACGTAGCTTCTACTCCCCAGAAACAGCCTGCAGCAAATGTGGCTTTAGCCATGCGGATGACCCGATTCCCCTAACGCAATTTAGAAAAATCCTTCTTGTTGTCGTCCCGAGCGGAGCGAGGGATCTGCAGTTTCTAGAATTTCAAAGAAACTGCAGATTCCTCGTCGCTCCGCTCCTCGGAATGACAAGACTTAAGGGTTTCTTCAACCAGGCGCTAAGTCGTTTGATTGTATTGGATGCAGTCAGCCACGGAAAGTAACAGCATCTGCGGCATTTCCGGTTGACGGACCCCGGTTTCCGCGATAGATTTTGTGAGCGGCTTTCCCCCCGGTCCGCCTGAGGTTCAGTGACGCCAGCCTCTCACCGCCATCGTAAGAGTTCCGCGCTCGCAATCGCGCCCGTGTTTGCCTTGCTGCTCATGTCGGCGGCTTGGGCTGCTACTCCTGGTTTTACGCCGCAAGTGCGCGTAGGGTTCGCCGCAGGCGATCAGTGGGAGCCCGCCATCGCCGCCGATGGATACGGTCACGCTTACATCCTCTATCCGCAGTATGGCCGAATTCCGGGGTGTCGCGGTTGCCCGCTTCCATCCATGATTCTTGTGGTCAGCGATGACAATGGGGCTCGGTGGCAGCCGCCCCGCGAGATTACTCCTCCCGGCACCGGCCAGTATGATCCCCAGATCGTGGTTGATCCCGCCGACCGCAGAACGGTGTACGCCGCCTGGCTGCAAAACCGGAAAACCGACATGGTGGTGGCCAAGTCGGTGGACTTCGGTCAGAGCTGGTCAATCGTCATCGCCGACCGGGGCGCGACGGACGCCGATAAACCTGTGCTCGCGGTTCGCGGCCAGGATGTCTACGTTGGGTTTAACCGCGACGGAAAGATTTGGATGGCTTCATCGCACGACGGCGGAGTCACGTTCGCCTCGGCCAACGTGAATCCGAGTTTGGAGTTGGTGCGGGCGCTTGCCGGCGGCGCGACGGTTGATCCTGGCGGTAACGTTCACCTGGCCTGGGCGGGTTACACGCGACGCGGCGCTAGCAAGGGGCGTGTCAATCTCTATATCAGCAAATCGCTGGACGGCGGTAAGAGTTGGACCACAACAGTGATGGACAGCTCCGGCGCACCTCCGGAGTGTTCCGCGTACCACTGCGAACGGGGTTACCTGGGCGCGCAGATCACCATGACGTCCGATGCCGCGGGCACGCTCTACGCGCTGTGGAATGCTGGTGCGTCGGATAAGAGCCCGGAACGAATTTATTTTGCTTCTTCGACTACCGCCGGCGACACTTGGTCGCCCCGGATGAATGTCTCGACCATGCCGACGGGCGTAGAACATGCCTTCCCGGCGCTGGTCGCGGGCGCGGCGGGGACGTGCGCATCGCCTGGATGGATACCCGCCGCAATCCGCAATGGAACACGATCTATCGCAGCTCGAGCAACGGCGGCGCCACGTGGTCGCCGGAACGCATCCTCTCCAGCTACGTACCCGGGTACCGCTACATCCGGCCTAACGGCTTCAGCTTTCCTTTTGGAGATTACTTCGGGATGGGGATCGACGCGCAGGGTCGCACGCTGGCGGTGTGGGGCGAAGGGCTCAACTTCCGATCTCCGGGTTCTATCTGGTACAGCAAGGAAAGACGATAGGCGGCAGCTATTCGGTGATCAGTCCGCCGGTCAGGCCTCCCACCCGATCCACTTGATGTTCCGCACACCATTCCTGCAGCTCATTCACAAGCTTCTCCGTGGCACAGGGATCCCAGTAGCTGGCGGTCCCGATTTGCACCGCTGTCGCCCCGGCCAGCATGTACTCCACAATGTCCTCCGCGGTTGAGATGCCGCCCATGCCAATGACCGGAATCTTTACTGCCTTGGCGGCGTCGTACACCATGCGCAGAGCGATCGGCTTGATGGCCGGGCCCGACAGCCCGGCAGTCACGTTGGCAATGCGCGGCTTGCGGGCTTCGGCATCAATCGCCATGGCCACGAAAGTATTGACGAGGGAAACCGCATCCGCCCCGGCCTCCTGAGCTACGTGGGCCATTTGTGCGATGCTGGTCACGTTGGGGGAAAGCTTCACGATCAACGGCCGCTGTGTGTAGTGCCGGGCGGTCGCAACCACCTCGTCGAGCGAGCGGGGATCGCTGCCGAACTGAATACCGCCGTGCGCCGTGTTTGGGCAGGAAACATTGAGTTCGTAAGCGGCAATGCCCTCGCCTTCATTCAGGATCTGAATGGTGTGTTCGTAGTCTTCGCGCGTGTACCCGAAAACATTGGCGAAGACAACGATGTTTTTCAACTGGTTCAGCTTCGGCAGCTTCTCTTCGATAAACGCGCGGGCCCCGATGTTCTGCAAGCCGATTGCATTGAGCATGCCCGCCGCTGTCTCGTAAAGCCGCGGCGGCGGATTGCCAGCCATGGGCTCTTTCGACAATCCCTTGACCACGAAGCCGCCGAGCTTGTCGAGGTGGACGACATCCTCAAACTCGATGCCATAACCGAAGGTGCCGCTGGCTGCAATGACCGGATTCTTGAGCTGGATGCCGGCAACTGTGACACTTAGGTCTGGGCTGCGACTGGCATGGGGGGACGAAGGCATCGCGGATGTAGTGTAACGCGTGGCGGCGGTGCCGCCAAAGAGGCCTCAGCGCTATGGACTAAATCGCCAATAGCTCCGGCAACTTGGCCGCTGTAGTGAGAGTCTTAGGTAGCAGCACTTCGGTAACATGTTACAGCGCACAGTTGACGTTGTAGGGTAAACTGTTATGAGAAATCGCGAGAAGAAGGTCAATATGGCCCCGTCAGCCGCAAAGCTTAAATCGGTCGTGGAAGAAGTGCTCGATGATTTCGGTAACATCATTGATCGCGCGGCCGAAACTATGACCGACGAAGAGTTCCGCAAAGCCGAGAAGAAAGCTAGAGAACTCGCCCGTCGTCCTGCTGCTTCTGCGTCACGGCGTCGAGAAACCGCGTAGTTTTCAACCTCAATTGTTCAGGCGTAATGCCCGGAAACCATATTTTCAGAGCCTCGACGTACTTGGGCAAAGCCGATTTCCCCTCTTCGATAAATCCCGCAATCATTGCCAGGTTTTCTTTTCTGATGCGCTCCTTGTTCGCGTCGATGTACGTGCGCCCAGGGTCCCGGCGCGTCTTGGTCCACTTGCTCATTGGGTGATCCTACCCCGTCAACAAAGCCGACAACTATCTGTGGAGATCAAACTGCACCACAACCGAATTGCCGCTGGCGGCTGAACTTGCTCCTGCCGATTCGTGGGAGTGTTTCCTCTCCTCTAGTCGTCATCTCTCTCGACTAGATCGTTCTGCGAAGGCCAGTCTGCATCGTCCGCCGCTTTCATAAAAGCAGGAGTAATGTAATACCGTCTTTCGGGACTCCCCTGTTTATACTCAGTGCGTTGATAGTAGATGCGAGAGGGATCAATTTCCATCAGCTTGGCAACCTTGGTGACGCCAGACAAGGCTCCAGCTAATGCCTGATTTGATCCCAGGCCTAGCTTTCCACATAGGTCATAATCCCGAACAGACTGGCATCGAGCTTCGAGAAGTGCGTCCAACAACCTACGTTGCGTGACCTGAAGCCGATCCACAAACTCGGTAAATTCATCCACACGCCAAGGCGCATAGTGAGGATGATCTGGTGCCCCACCAAGGAGCTTCGCAACCTCCACAGCTTCTTGAGAGGTAGAGCACCGGATTGTGACTCCTTTGTACTCGACCTCGTAAGGTTTCTTCTCAGCCATTTTCTTGCGCCGTTTCTGGCGAAACAACACTATCGTAACACTTCAAGTGTTGTCAAGAGTAGATTTGGTTCTCCTCACAAAAACTTTCTTTTCAAATTAAGCCACTACCGAATTGCCCGCCACGTGCATTCCCGCTCACCTTCCGCTACAGTAATTACTTTCCATGCTTGATCTCAACTTCGTCCGTGACAACCTGCCTTTGGTCGAGGCCAAGCTGCGCCAGCGCGGCCTGAAACCCTCCGAGGTGCTGAAGGACTTCGCCCAAGTGGACGCCCAGCGCCGGGCCGCTATTACCAGCGTCGAGACCATGAAGGCGCAGCGCAATCGCGCCTCCGAGGAAGTTGCGAAGTTAAAGAAAAGCGGACAGGATGCGACAGCACTGATTGCGGAAACCAAGGAACTGCGCGAGCACATCCAGGAACTGGAAAAGGCGGCAGGAGAATACGAGACTCGCCTGAAGCAGATTCTTACCGGCATTCCGAATCTGCCGCACGAAAGCGTTCCGATCGGCAAGACCGCCGAAGACAACGTGGAAGTCCGCCGTTGTGGCGCGCCGCCGCAATTCGATTTTGCGCCCAAGCCGCATTGGGAGTTGGGAGAGCAACTCGGGGTGCTCGACTTGGAGCGCGCCGTGAAACTAACCGGAGCCCGGTTCGCCGTCTATTGGGATTTGGGAGCGCGCCTGGAGCGGGCGCTGGCCAATTTCATGCTCGATCTGCATACGCGCGCGCACGGCTACACGGAAGTCTTGCCGCCATACCTGGTGAATTCCGATTCCATGTATGGCACGGGGCAGCTTCCCAAATTCGCCGCCGATCTGTTTCGGGTTCCTCACGGCGAAAAAGACTTATGGCTCATTCCCACAGCGGAAGTTCCAGTGACGAACCTTTATCGCGATGAAGTCCTCGATGCCTCGCGATTGCCAGTTTCCCTTACGGCATACACGCCCTGTTTTCGCAGCGAAGCTGGTTCTTACGGGAAAGATGTGCGCGGCATTATCCGACAGCATCAGTTTCAGAAAGTGGAGCTGGTGAAGTTTTCGCGGCCCGAGGATTCCTACGAGCAACTGGAAAAGCTCACGCATGACGCTGAGGAAGTCTTGCAGAAACTCGGCTTGCATTACCGCGTGGTCGCACTGTGCACCGGCGACATTGGGCCCAGTTCGGCGAAAACTTATGACCTCGAAGTCTGGCTGCCGGGGCAGCAGTTATTTCGCGAGATTTCCTCCTGCTCGAACTTCGAAGCGTTTCAGGCGCGGCGCGCCAATATCCGCTATCGTCCCGAGGGGAAGAACAAGACCGAATTCGTGCACACGCTCAATGGCAGCGGCTTGGCCATTGGACGCACTTGGGTGGCGATCGTTGAGAACTACCAGCAACCCAACGGCAGCGTGTTGATTCCCGAGGCCCTGCGGCCATACATGGGTACGGACCGCATCACGCCCAGGAAGTTTTAGGCTCAGAGTTGCCCGCAGATTTCCGAGCAACTTCGAGCGGTTCAACGTGATCTACATTGTCATCGGGGGGCGCAAGACATAAACTTGGACAGGGCAGAGGCAAATCCGACGGTTCCAGCCGCGCCCCCCGTGCCGATGACTTCGATCTGGCGCACAATTCGCGGCTACATCCTCTGGTCCTATGAGCGGGGTACCGTTCAGTACGACGTGATGGTGACCTTGATCTTAGTCTTTGTTTTCCTTTCGCCTTACTGGATCAACTTCAAGGATAAGCCAGTCGAACACAATCCGTATCGCACCGGAGTTCTGGTCGTTCCCGATGGCCAGGGCGGGCTCATTTACCAGGTCGAGGGCTCGGCAATTTCCGGGAAAGATGACGTGGTAATTCGTGCGCAATTGCTGCAGATCATCGAGCCCATTTCCGGCTCCGTGGCGATCAAGAAGGTCGAAACGGAGAAAGACCGCTTGGGACAGGTTTTACATTACAAAGTTTGGGTGGAAAAAGAATAGTGGTGGTTCGCTCCGGGGCTGAACGATGAATGCTCTCCAACGATCGAAGCGGTGGGTCCCAGTCATGCTCTTGCTGACAGCTGCATGGGCACAGCAACCACCGAAGCCGGAATCGAACGTCGAACTGGACCACGTCCTCAGCCAGATGGACCGCACCGCCGCAAACTTCCATACAACGCAGGCCAGTTTTGTGTGGGATCAGTACCAGAGAGTGGTGGACGAGACCGATACGCAGAAAGGGATCGTTTATTTTCGCCGCGCCGGAAACGAAACTCAGATGGCAGCGGATATCAGTGAGCCAGCCCCACCGAAATACGTACTCTTCACCGACAGCAAGGTCCAGGTTTTTCAGCCGAAGATCGATCAGGTCCAGATCTACAACGCGGGCAAGAACCGCGCCGCATTTGAAAGCTTTCTGATCCTGGGGTTCGGCGGCAGTGCGCAGGAGATGTTGAGATCCTTTGACGTGAAGTACCTGGGGTCTGAAAAAGTGGACCACCTCGATACCGCGAAGTTGGACCTGGTGCCTAAGTCGGAAAAGGTTCGCAATACCTTTAATCACATCTGGTTGTGGATTGATCCTTCCCGTGGTGTGTCGGTCGAACAGCAACTTTTCGCACCCGAGGGCGACTACCGCCTGGCCAAGTACTCGGATATTCGGCTGAACGAGAAGATTCCCGACACCGTGTTCAAACTCAAGACCACCAGCAAGACGAAGTTTGTGTCGCCGCAGGGATAAACCGTCAGCAACGGCCAGGGCCAACTGGAAAAGATAAAGGCTGAAAAACTGACCACGAGGCGTTATACTGCAAGAAAGCTCACGCTTCAGACACAAACTGGGTCACAGACTCAACCGGCAGGGACGTTTTGACTTACATGGCCAAGGTATTCACGATCCCGGTTCCTCCCAAGATTGAAGGACCGAAGCGGCGCGAACGAAATCCCGACCCGCGCTACGTGGATGGCCAGCGACTGCTGGTGCAAGCGATCAAATACCTGTCCCAAGCTGATCGTGTGGCCAACCGCGAGGCCATCGCGCTCCTCTCCGAGCACGTGCGCACCCGCTTCCGCATGACGGATTCACCATTGAGTTGAGGCTATCGGCTCGCTATAGCAATCCCCCGCTAAAGCCTTCAGCAAATGGAACGTAGATCCCTGTAAGCATGACTGAAGGTCAGCCGCGGAGATCCGATGTTTTTTGAAGGAGCGCAGACGCCAGGATGACCAGCACCGGATAACATTCCAAGGTGTAGCGCGGTTCGGGATTCTCCAAAGTGCCCAGGAATGCGGATCGCAGAATCAGAAACGTAAGTAGCAGGCCGAGGTGAGATACGAATCGTCCGCGCTCCAGGCCCAGCAGCGCGGTTCCTACGTACAACAGATTGATCACCCCTAGCACTAAGGCCAGCGCCAGCCATTTCGGATCATCATTGAACTCCCACCATCGTGTATCCGACGGCAAAATCTCTGTCCGCGGACGCAGCCACATGTCGGCGATGCGCAACAGCGGGAGCCAGACGTAGTAGCGCAATGGATCGCGACGGACGCGTTCGGCTGCCAATATCTCGAACTTGGCATCGAGATCTGGCGTTACGTGCAAGGTGCGGTTGTAGTCTTCCAGCAATCGCGCTGTTTGCTCGCGCTCGCTCGGCGAATCAAAGGCACGAGAAGGGAGTTTCTCCATTTCCATGGGCTTTCCCGGCACCTGCCCAATAGATCTCCTCGACGGAGACGTAGTCGGCAATCCAGGATTTCACCCAGCGATTGAATCCCATGGGCACGAACGCGTTCTCTTCGTTGGCATAGCGTGGTGTGAGCGGTTCGAACTGATGCAAGGTGTGCATATTGCGCAGAGTCCAGGGAACCAGTGGCGCCAGCGACACCACCCCAAGAATCAAACCCGCCCGCAGCAGATATACGGATATGTGGCGCGGGCGCCCCCGCCCGCGTGTGCCGCCTCGATTGCGACAAAAGCAGCACCAGCAAGTAGATTTCGATGCCCGCTAACAACAGTCCCCCATCCGGCCGCAGCAGAATGGCAGCTCCAATCGCCAGCGCGCATCCCACCCAGGGATGTAATCTCGATTGGTCCAAAGTGTCGAGTCCGACAACCGCAAAATCCAGGGCAAGCGCGGTGAAGAAAACCTCCCAGGTTTCGGTGAGCGCGGCTGCAGCATAGTTGGCGAGAAACGGACAAATTGCAGCCAGCAGGAAGGCTGCCCGTGCGGCACGTGGAGAGACGAAGCGGCGGGCCAGATCGCCGATAAGGAAACATGTGCCGATGTCTACAAACATCTGCAAGCACGAGCGCTGCCCGGTAGTGTTCCATCCCGAAGACGGCAAACACTGCTGCGAGGAAGGCAGGATATCCCGGCAGGCGGATGTAAGTAGGGGTAATTTCGTTGAGGCCGCTCAGGCCATAAATTCCATGCTGCAGCCAATTCTTGGCAATGTCTCCGTAAACGAAAGAGTCAGCCGTGACTGCGGGAAAGCGGAAAATAAACAGCAGACGCAGCGCGATACCCGCGAGTGCGGCGAAGCAAAAGAATCGGAGATGTTGGCGCACGATCTCGCGCACGCTGGGAATATAACACGAACAGGTTCTAGCCCAGCCAGGAGCTAGTAGCTAGTGGCGAGAAGCAGCATCTGACGTTTGACCCTGCTTTCCCCGCCGGCTTAGGATGGAGCGAGTCATTAAACTCATGGCGCAACCAGTTTTTTACGATCCCCGGCAAGCCCGCTGGAAGCGGCTGCGGCGGCTCTTTGACCTCCTCGGCATCAGCGTCATGCTGCTGGTTATTTTCTTTATTTACAATGCCTTGCAGGGCGAGCACCTTCCGGAGCTGTTCTGGGCCACGCAGAAAAAGCCCTATCATGCGCTGAAGGAAAATGAAAAAGAGAAAGCCAAGGAAAAGCGGCGCAAACTGGCGGCGCATCGCGGATACCGCAATCCAAGTCGCAATCCCTCGCTGGCACTCAATTCCGAAGAAGGCATTCGCGCCGGCTTCTACGTTCCCTGGGATGCCGCCAGTTTTTCCTCCTTGCGTGAATACGGACGCCAGATTGACCTGCTCTATCCTGAGTGGCTGCACGTGCTCACCCCCGACGGCCATCTGCAGGGCATCGACGAGACAGACCAATGTCTCTTTGACGTGATCCAAGGCGCAAACGTCCGTCCGGTGGACGACAAAGTCATGCCGTTCGTCAAGTCCGAAGATACGGGGATGGAAGTCTTCCCCATGGTCAACAATTCGGATGGGCGCGGCTGGGTCGATATTAGCGTCGTTCCTGAACGACCCCGACGCTCGGGCTCGCTTCCGGCAACAGATAGCGGTGTTCCTTGCCAGCGATAAATATCGCGGCCTGATGGTGGACTTTGAAGAATTCCGCCCCAAAGCCCAACCGGGTTATATGGCTTTGTTGCAAGGAGCTCAGCGCCGACCTGCACGGCAAAGCCATGAAGCTCTATGTCAGCGTGCCCCCGCATAATGAAGATTTCAATTATCGCGCCGTTGCCGCCGCGGTCGATGGCGTAGTGTCTGATGAACTACGACGAGCACTATCCCGGACGGCACGCCAGGCCCGGTCGCTTCGCAGGACTGGTTTGTGGCCAACCTGACCGCAGCCAGCAAAGTGATTCCGCGCGAAAAGCTCATCTGCGCGATCGGCAATTACGGGTATGACTGGCCGCAAAGCCGCGGCACGGCAAACTGCCGCCCGGATGCGAAAGACACCAACCGTGACCGTGCAAGAAGCCTGGCTGGCGGCGCGCGATTCCGAAGAAGATGTCGACTTCGACGGCGACGCCATGCAATCCCCACGTCAGCTACCTGGACGAAGGCAAAATCGGCAGCATGATATCTGGTTTCTGGATGCGGTGACCGCGCTCAACCAGATGCGCGCCGCGCAGACGTTGGGTATTCAGACGTTCGCGCTCTGGCGGCTGGCGGTCGAAGACCGCTCGCTGTGGCGGGTGTGGGACGTGCCGGGCGAGCTCACGGCTCCGGACAAATTGAAAGACGTTCCTCCCGGGCAAGATGTGGACATGGAGGGGCAGGGCGAAATCCTGCGTATCGAGGCCCGTCCGTCCAACGGAACCCGCCAGATCACGGTGGATCCGCTCCGGAATCATCACCGATGAAAGCTTCGATCCGCTGCCTGAACCGTACCGGGTCGCCCGCTACGGCTACAATGCCAAAGCCGTCGCCATCACCTTTGATGATGGTCCCGATCCGGAATGGACTCCCAAGATTCTCGACGTCCTGAAGCGCGAAAACGCGTCCGCTACTTTCTTTCTCATCGGCATTCAGGCGGAACGCTTCGGCAGCGTCACGTCGCGTGTTTACCGCGAGGGGCACGAAATCGGCAACCACACCTTTACCCACCCCGACATCAGCAACATCTCTCATAGTTACATGAAACTGGAGGTCAACCTGACTGAGCAGCTTTTTGCCAGCCGTCTGGGCATCCACACCATCCTGTTTCGCCCGCCTTACTCCATTGACCAGGAGCCTGATACCGAAGACCAGGTTCGCCCGCTGGAAGTGGTTCAGGATATGGGTTACATCAGCGTGGGCGACAAGATCGATCCCAATGACTGGCGCGACAATCCTCGCCGCACTGCCGAGCAGATCAGCGACGCGGTTCTGGCACACAGCCCACCCTGCGATCCCAAAGACCGGCTGTGTGGCAGCATCATCCTGCTGCACGACGGCGGAGGCGATCGCAGCGAGACGGTCCGCGCCCTGCCCCTGATCATCGAGGGTGTGCGGGCAAAGGGCGACGAAGTCGTCTCGCTCTATCAACTGCTGGGGAAGACCAAGGCCGATGTGATGCCTCCGATTCCTTCCAACGGGCGCTGGGCCGCGCGCTTGGATTGGATCGGCTTCGCTCTGTTCGACTTCGGCATCAAAGGGATTACGTGGATCTTCTTCGTCGGCGATCTGCTCATGACCGGCCGTCTGCTGTTCATCGGCGCCTTCGCAATTTTTGATCGCATGCGGCCGAGGCGGTACGGCACTCCGGTCGAAGCTGAGCGCTACAAACCTGCTGTTGCTGTGCTGATTCCGGCGTACAACGAGGAGAAGGTGATCGAGCGCACGGTTCGCGCCGTGCTGGCGTCCAACTATCCCGAGCTGCATGTGATCGTCATTGACGACGGATCGAGCGACCGGACCCTTGACGTTGCCCGGAGCGCGTTTGTGGCCGAGGAAGCCTCCGGCCGGGTGCTGATTCTGACTAAACCCAATTCCGGGAAAGCGGAGGCGCTCAACTTCGGCCTGCAGCACCTGCAAGACGAGGAGATATTTGTCGGCATCGACGCCGATACCGTGATTGCGCGCGAGGCGATTGCACGGCTGGTGCCTCATTTTCTTGATCCCAAAGTCGCGGCAGTCGCCGGCAACGCCAAAGTCGGAAACCGTGTGAATCTCTGGACCCGCTGGCAGGCACTGGAGTACATCACCAGCCAGAACTTCGAGCGGCGCGCCTTGAACACCTTGGGTGCGGTGAGCGTGGTGCCCGGAGCCATTGGCGCCTGGCGGACTTCCGCGGTGCTCGAGGCCGGCGGCTACCAGACCGATACGGTGGCGGAAGATGCGGATCTGACCATGGCGCTGCTGCGGCGCGGTTACCGCGTGGAATATGAAGATTTGGCCCTTGCTTACACCGAGGCGCCCATCAACGCCAACGGACTCATGCGGCAACGCTTCCGCTGGTCTTTCGGCATTTTGCAGGCAGTCTGGAAACATCGCGGTGTCTTCGCGCGTAAGGGGGCGCTGGGCTGGGTGGCGCTGCCAAATATTGTCATCTTTCAGATCCTGCTGCCGCTGGTCTCGCCGTTCATTGACCTGATGTTCGTCGTGGGTGCGATCTGGTATTTCGTGCAGAAGTCGTTTCATCCGGATTCCACCGATCCGGCCAGTTTCCAGCGGCTCGTACTTTTCTTTGCCGCTTTCTTAGTCATTGACTTCATCACTTCCGCCATTGCCTTTGCGCTCGAGCGCCGCCAGCCGGAGGCGCGCGAAGATATCGGCCTGCTCAGCCAGGTGTGGCTGCAGCGTTTCGCTTACCGCCAACTGTTCTCTCTGGTCCTGTTCAAGACGCTGAAGCGCGCCATTGAAGGCCAGCGTTTCGCGTGGGACAAACTGGAACGCACCGCGGCCATGAGCTTTAAGACCCCAGAAGCGCGCGAGTCGGCAAAAGTCCATTAGGGCATACTGCCACCCTCAGGCGTCACGCCCTCCTATGATCTTCGTCACAGACATACGTTTGGGCCCTGGTGTGTTCTATATGAGGAGAACCACGCATGGCCAAGACGATTATTGAGCCCTTCCGGATTAAGAGCATCGAACCTATCCGCTGGACCACGCGATCGGAGCGCCAGCAGTTGTTACGAGCGGCGTATTACAACTTGTTTCTGCTTCCCGCGGACGACGTGCTGATTGACTTGCTCACCGATTCCGGCACCGGCGCCATGTCCACTCATCAGTGGGCGGCAATCATGGAGGGGGATGAGAGTTACGCCGGCAGCAAGAGCTACGATCACTTTCGCGATTCTGTCCAGGAAATTTTCGGCTATCGGCACGTGATCCCCACCCATCAGGGCCGCGCCGCCGAGCGCATTCTGTTCAGCGTGATGTGCAAGAAGGGCGAGGTCGTTCCCAATAACACGCACTTCGACACCACACGTGCGAATGTGGAATTCGTGGGGGCTGAAGCTGTGGACCTGGTCATTCCCGAGGGCAAGCAGCCCAGCCTGATCCATCCTTTCAAAGGCAACATGGATGTGGAGGCGCTGGAGAATCTGATTCACAAAGTGGGCCGCGAACAGATTCCGCTGGTCATGCTCACCGTCACCAACAACTCGGGCGGCGGCCAGCCGGTCTCGATGGAAAATGTTCGCCAGGTTAGCGCAGTCTGCCGGCGCCATGAAATTCCCCTGTACTTTGACGCTTGCCGTTTTGCCGAGAATGCCTATTTCATCAAGCTGCGGGAGCACGGATTTGCCGGCAAGACGCCCAAGCAGATCGCGCAGGAAATGTTCAGCTATGGCGACGGCTGCACCATGTCGGCCAAGAAAGATGGTATGGCCAACATTGGCGGCTTCCTCTGCACCAACGATGACTTGCTGGCTCAGCAGGAAAAGAACCTGTTGATTCTGACCGAAGGCTATCCCACCTACGGTGGCTTGGCCGGCCGTGATTTGGAAGCGATTGCTGTCGGTGTGCAGGAGGCGCTGCACGAAGACTATTTGCGCTACCGCATCGCCTCGACCGCCTATCTCGGGAATCACATCGCGGAGCAGGGCGTACCGATCGTCCAGCCGCCCGGCGGGCACGCTGTTTATCTCGATGCGCGGGCTTTTCTTCCGCATATTCCGCCGGAGCAGTTCCCCGGCGTGGCGCTGGCTGCGGAACTCTATCTTGAGGGCGGCATTCGGTCAGTGGAGATTGGCAGTCTGATGTTTGGGGCCGCGGCGAAAATGGATTTGGTCCGCCTGGCCATCCCGCGCCGCGTTTACACCCAAAGCCACATTGATTACGTAGTCGAAGTGATTCTGGAAGTCTGGAAGAATCGGGAAAGAATCCAGGGATTGACGCTAACCTACGAAGCGCCGTTCCTGCGCCATTTCACCGCCCGGCTGGAGCCGGTAGAGCAACCGGTGGCGCATGTGGTCTGAACCCTTGGCAAGAATCACGCAGGGGCGGACGCAACAACTGGGTGCCCCGTCCAAGCTCCGCTTGGGCGGGGGTTTCTCGTGGACGCGCCCTCATGATCGGGGAAATTGGCCGTGACCGGTGGATCGTAGGTGATGTGATGCCTTTCTATACCGATTTCCCCGCAGCCTGGAAAGCTGCATCGGACGTTGAGCGTCGAGCCGTTGAAGATCGGCATGGCCCACGGGGGCAAGAGGATGACTGCCTGAACATCCCCGCCCAAGCCGAGCTTGGAGGGGGCACCCTCCAAACCCGAATCGACCTGATCGCCTGCCCTTTCCCCGGTGCTACAATTGCTTGATTCCACTCTGATCTCGCACGCATCCATATCTTCTTGAGGTGCACTTATGGCAACCGTTGAAGCCCCCGTAAGCCCCCAGATTCGCCTACATGAGAGCCCGTTCAAGAACGAGGCGCTGACCGATTTCAGTAAAGAAGACGCCGCCCGCAAGATGCGCGCTGCCATCGAAAGAGTCCGCGGCCAACTGGGCCGCGAGTATGACCTGATCATTGGCGGCAAGCGGGTTAAGACGCAGGACAAGATCAAATCTCTGAACCCGGCCAAGCCCTCGCAGGTGGTCGGCCTGCACCAGAAGGCGGGGAAGGAGCACGTCGAGCCTGCGATGCAGGCCGCGCTACTGGCATTTGAATCCTGGAGCCGCACTTCGATCGAAGAGCGTGCCAGCTTGCTCTTCCATGCTGCCGACCTTCTGCGCGAGCGCAGGTTTGAGTTCTGTGCCTGGTTGGTGTTTGAAGTCAGCAAAAACTGGGCCGAGGCTGATGCCGATATCTGCGAGACGATCGATTTCCTCGAGTACTATGGCCGCGAGGCGCTGCGTCTTGCGAAGGTCAAACCCGACGTGCAACTGCCTGGCGAGCGCGATTCGCTGTTCTACATTCCCCTCGGCGTTGGCGCGGTCATTCCGCCGTGGAATTTCCCCTGCGCCATCATGGCTGGGATGACGACGGCGTCGGTAGTCGCCGGCAACACCGTGATTCTCAAGCCGTCGAGTGATTCTCCGACCATTGCGGCGAAATTTGTCGAACTGCTGGAGGAAGCCGGCCTGCCCGAGGGCGTAGTAAACTTCTGTCCCGGAGCTGGCGCCAGCTTCGGCAACGCCGTAGTTACGCATCCCAAGACCCGCTATATCGCTTTCACCGGCTCGCGCGAAGTCGGGCTCGACATTCACAAGCGCGCCGCCGAACACGTTCCCGGCCAGATGTGGATCAAGCGCACCATCCTCGAGATGGGCGGCAAGGACGCAATCATTGTTGATGCCGACGCCGATTTCGACGCGGCAGTGGAAGGCGTCGCTCAGTCCGCTTTTGGCTTCCAGGGGCAGAAGTGTTCGGCCTGCTCCCGCGCCATCATTGACGAACGAATCTACGATAAGTTCCTCGATGCGCTGAAAGCTCGCGTGGAGAAGATTACCGTTGGCGATCCGGCTGAAAACCCGAACATGGGTGCCGTGATCAACGAAAGTTCGATGAAGTCGATTCTTGGCTACATCGAGTACGGCAAGAAAGATGGACGCCTGATCACGGGCGGCGGCGCGTCCCGGGCGAAGGTTACTTCGTTCAGCCCACGGTGATCGCCGACATCAAGCCCAAGTCCAAGCTCGAACAGGAAGAAATCTTTGGCCCGGTTCTGGCGGTGATCAAGTCGAAGAATTTCGATCACGCGCTGGAGATCGCGAATGACACCGAGTTCGGATTGACCGGCGCGGCCTACACAAGCTCGCAAGACAAGATTGACCGTGCCATCCGCGAGTTCCACGTCGGAAACCTGTACATCAATCGCAAATGCACCGGCGCGATGGTCGGCGCGCATCCCTTTGGCGGATTCAATATGTCGGGAACGGACTCAAAAGCCGGCGGCCCGGATTATTTGTACCTGTTTACCCAGGCGAAATCGGTGGGAGAAAAGAGCAGGTAGCCGATTGTTCCCCGGCCACTCGGTATTGCGCACCTCCGAGCGGCCGGAGAATATAAATTACGGCGTGATCTCGTACACGCAGCCATTGGAGCCGCTGGTGCCCTGCCCAGACGCCGTGCCGTAAATCTTGCCCCCATACATGACTAAGCCGGTATAAGGATTGCCTCCGGCAGGACCTCGGAAGCGATGAACCACTTGCTCAGTCCATCCGCCGTCGCCGTTCGGGGTCAGCTTGAAAACCGTGCCGCAGCCCGAGCCGGGCGCATTCGGCAAGGAGCGGCATGACCCACCACCGCCATGCAACGTGGTGCCATAAAGATTTCCTGCGGTGTCGAAGACAACACCGGCATTATAGGCTTCCGCTGCGTCTCTTCCACCCTTGAACCGATAGAGAACTTGCTCCTTCCATTTGCCGTTCGAATCGGACGTCAGCTCAAAAACGGTGCCGCAACCGTGCAATTCGCTGCAGCCTTTGCCACCGCCCCCATAGGTTGCGGCGTAGAGACTTCCAGCCTGATCGAACACGGCGGAGGCTGGAGCGAATCCCGCTCGATCGTTCCAGTTGAAACGGTGAAGTACCTCAAACTGCCAGCTGCCGTCCTGTTGGGGAATCAGCTCATAAACCACGCCAGAATGCCGGTTCCGTCCGCTTGTCGTGCCATATAAATTGCCGCTTGTGTCGAAGAGCAGCCTGCCTTCAGGGTTGCCATCGTCTCTGTTTTTGAAGCTATAAACTATGCTCTCGGTCCAGGTTCCGTCGGAGTTGGGGGTAAGCTTAAAAACAGCGCCAACGTTGTGCGCGCCGCCTACGACCGTGGTCCCGTAGAGAGCGCCAGCGGCATCGAGGGTCAGGTTAAGGGGCCATCGCCCGTCGGGTCTTCCGGTGAAAGCGTAAAGCACGCTCTCGGACCAGCTTCCATCCGAATTGGGCGTCAGCTTATAGACCGTGCCATCTCCGTATTCGCCGTCACTGAATGTGGCTCCGTACAGATTGCCACCGGCATCGAACATCACTCCGACTTGCGGTCTTCCTCCGTCACTGCCGCCCGTAAAACTATAAAGCACATTCTCGGTCCAGCTCCCGTCGGAGTTTGGCGTCAGCTCGAAGACAGTGCCATATCCGTAAACGCCGCCGTCGAGGGTGGTCCCATACAGATTCCCAGCCGTATCGAAGACAAAGACGGTTTCTATGGGGTCAGAACCACCTGCACCATTGAACTTGTGTATCACCCTGTAGTTGGCCGCCCAAGCGCCCGGCACAAGCACTAGAACCACGATGAGTGCTACCGTCGCGACCGCCAGCATTCTGCCTGCGGCGGTCCAGAATTGATTGCTTTTCATAGCGCCTCCCTCCTTCCAGGGGAGTGATTGATGAATGTCAGGGTGAAGCATGAATGCGTCGGCGGATAGAGAAGATCGAGCCTCGGGTTGCTCATCTTGTCCTCCCGCCACCTCGGGTGGCTCTTAGGAATCTTTCTGGCCTGGATTTTCTCCCCGCACCTTGGGTCGGAACCTCGTCTTGCGGGGCAGAGACTTGATCGGGAAGAAACTTGTCAGTTCCCGACTTCCTTGGATCTGGTCTAGCCAGTCGAACTGAGCCTGAGAAATTCCGGGTCCGATACTCGCTATGGGAAAACCCCGGACTTCGCCATGAACTTAGTCCGATCGGGTTCGCTTCACACGGGCACAGATCACAGTGTCGTGTGAGTCGAAGTCATGGTTCAAATGCCTTGCCGATTTCTTTGGTTCGACCAGCGGCGTAGGGGTCCTTCGACTTCGTTCAGGATGACATTTCGAGACAATGAGCTTCATTCCCTTTGGTGGGCCGCGGGCCCATAGGTACTGAGGGCAGGCTCGCGCCCGTGCTCCGGTACCGCCGTCGCAGAGTTTCTTGGAAGAATCCGGCCAGAATTCCCTGCGACAGCGAGGCAGCCCACGTCGGGCAGGGGCCTTTCGACTGCGCGATGGCTTTCGCGAACGAAAGCCATCCGCTCAAGGTGACACTTTCTGTGGGAGCTTCGGCAGAGCGAAGTCGAAAGGGATGCCCGCGCCTACATTGGAAGCTCGATTAGAGGTCGCCAGGGATGCTCTGAAACTGAGAAAAGGCCGCCCGCGGGCGGCCTTTTCTCAGAAAGGAAAGACTACGACGCGGCCCCAGCGGCGCCCTGGCTGGATTGTGGCGCAGCGGAGGCGGTGGCGGCCGCGGCTTCGTTCAGAATGCGATGGTGAATGGTGAACAGCGCCAGCTCCAAACGGTCGGAGACGCCAATCTTGTCATACACGTTGCGCAGATAATTCTTGATCACCTGCTCGGTGGTCCCGAGCTGTGAGGCAATTTCCTTGTTCTTGTAGCCCTGCACGATGAGCGCGACAATGCGCAGCTCCTTCGCGGTCAGCCGGTCGCGCACCCGCAGTCCAACCATATCGTTTTCGGTGAGCTCGCTGGGGACAGCAATGTCCTGCACCCAGTTTTCACCGCGGGCGACTTTGCGCACGCAATCCACGAGTGCGGCGCTGGTCACGTTGCGGTAGACCACGCCGTGGGACCCGATGCCCATGTACCGCTGGGCGCTTTCCCCGGTATCGGCGAGCACGACGACGCGGGTCTTGGCTTTGTTTGCCGCTTGCAGCACGGAATTGAAATCGGTGTGGAATCCGCCCGCGACCACCAGCACGGCGGCGCGAAATTTATCCAGCGCCATGAACATCTGTTCCTGGGTTTGCGCCTGCGCCACAATGCGCATCTCGTCTTCCACCGCCAGCACTTTGGCGATTCCCGCGCGGAAGATTGCTTGATTGTCGGCCAGAATTAGTTTCAGCATCGCGTCAGCACCTCGATAATTTACGAGTGGCGAACGAAGTCGTACGAATCGATTACGCAGGCCACGCCACGGGCCTCCGCAGGGTTGAACTGCTGCCGGTAGCGGGTTCGTCGGTGCGCACCACGCGTCCCCGGCATTGCACAATGACATTCTCTTTGGCGCCCGTCACCTCGGGCGGCAAGGCGATTTCAAACTCCACGTTGGAGCCGACATCGAGCGCGGCATCGGCCCGGATGTAGACTCCGGCGGCGCTCAGGTTGCCCGTCACCCCGCTATGTTGTCCGTCCTCTTCCGCCTTGTGAATCTTGATGGGTAGTTCCAAGGGAAAGCGTTTTCCCGTTCGCGCTTCGGCCACAAGACCTCCTCGTTCCTGGCCATTCTTGCCTGTCAAAGCCAGCTCCATTCGCAATCTCCAACCGGAGTTCAGTGATCTACTTCTCCGCTTATATCACGGAAGTCACTCTACATAAAAGGCCTGAGTGACCTTAGTAACATGGGTAGAAACTAGGTTCCCCCGCGGTCGTATCTGTTTTCGGGGGCCATGAATTCTCTTTCGCTCTCAAGTTTCTGGCACAATACTCACTCGTCACTCATCTAACCCCAGCAGACGAACAAAGCCCGGCCAAAGGAGCTGCCTCGATGATGCGTACAAGCCCAGTTGATCGAGATCTCATGCGTGTCTTCCATTCGGGTCGGAGGCTGACCGCCGTTTTCCTGTTGGCGGCAGGCAGCGCGGTTGCCCAGCAAACCCCGCTCCCGGCCACGCCGAAGACGCCTCCGGCCAACACCGTCCCACAAAAAGGCAACCCCAGGGAGGAACCAGGCAAAACCTCCGTTCCGCGGCCTTCCCCAGCACCTCAGATTCTCCAGCAACTCAATTTGGCGATGGAAGAATTGGTGGCGAAGGCTGCACCGGCCGTGGTGCAAGTTCTCGTCACCGGGTACGGCTCGCTGGACGAGAGCAACCGCTCCCAGACCGCGCTGGTCGTGCGCCAGCACGCCGTCGGCTCCGGGGTAATCGTTGATCCCAGCGGCTACATCATGACTAACGCGCATGTAGTCGAGGGAGCGCAGCGCATCCGGGTGGCATTGCCCTTACCCATGGCCGACTCTCCCCAAATCGAGCCGGTTGGGAAGCAGCGTGTTTTGGACGCCAAACTCATTGGCGTCCACAAGGAGAGCGACCTGGCCCTGCTCAAGATTGAAGAGAAAGGCTTGCCTACCCTGGAACTCGGCAATGCTCGTCCCCTGCATCAGGGGCAAATGGTATTTGCCATCGGCAGCCCGGAGGGTTTGCAGAACACCGTTACCATGGGCGTGGTGAGTGCCGTGGGCCGTCAGCCCGATCCCGACAAACCCATGGTTTACATTCAGACCGACGCTCCCATCAACCCGGGCAATAGCGGGGGCCCGCTGGTAGACATGGATGGTTATGTCCTCGGGATCAACACCATGATTCTTTCCCAGGGCGGCGGCAGCGAAGGGTTGGGGTTTGCAATCCCGGCGCGTGTAGTGCGGTTTGTCTATGAGAGCCTGCGCAAGCACGGCCATGTGCATCGAGTGGAGATTCAAGCCGGGGCCCAGACCGTTACTCCGACTCTGGCCGAAGCCTTGGGACTCTCTCAGAGCTATGGCGTGATTATTTCGGATGTGACGCCCGGCGGCCCGGCGGAGGCGGCTGGGCTGAAAGTGGGAGATATTGTGTTGCGCGCCGACGACCGCCGGATCGACACGCTGCCGGGCCTTACCGCTGCCATGTATCTGCATCCGCTGGATCGAGTGATGAGACTGACGGTATTACGGGGAGATGAGAAGAAAACTCTGGAAATTCCGGTAGTCGAACATCGGGATCCTATGGATAAGCTCATGGATGCGGTCGACCCCGAACAGAGCCTGGTTGAGCATCTGGGTATTCTGGCGATTGACCTGACACCGGAACTGCGCTCGGCGGCGGGGGATGTGCGGATACCGAGCGGGGTGGTGGTAATTGGCCGCGCTGCCAACCTGCTTGGCCCCGAGACGGGACTGAAAACCGGCGACATTATCCATAGCGTCAATTCGAAGCCCATCGATTCGGTGGATGCGCTGCGTGCAGCCTTGCACGACCTGAAGCCCAATGCGGCGGTAGCCCTGCAAGTGGAGCGCGACGGGGGGCTACAGTGGGTGGCGTTTGAGATGGAGTGAGCGCGAGACCCGACGCCACAAGAAACACTCGTCACAGTCATGTGTGACGTGGTTCATCGTCATCGGCTTACGCACGGTCTCTAATAGAGTCAGCGACAGAGCAAGGAGGAGCCCCCATGCGCGACTTGATTCTTGCGATGGCGATCTTGCTTTCGTTGGAGACCGCGGGTGCAGGCCAACAGTCTACCGTCAACCCGGTACCCATCAAAAATACCTCTTGGGCATCCGGTCAGCAGATGTATCGCGAATATTGCGCCGCTTGCCATGGAGAAAACGCTGCTGGCGGAGGCCCAGCCGCATCGGCCTGTGTTGTCAAGCCGGCGGACCTGACAAAGCTGGCTACCCGCAGTGGCGGCAAGTTTCCCTACGCCCGTTTCTACGCCGTGATGCAGTTCGGAAGCCTGATGGCGACCCCGGCACATGGATCGGCAGATATGCCCGTGTGGTTGCCTTTATTCTCGTCCCTTGATCCGAGCCGGGAAGCCATCGCGCAGCAGCGCATGCACAATCTCGCGCGCTATATCGCGACGCTTCAGTCGAAGTAGCCGCCTGAGGCACGCCCTCGGGATCCACGCTGACGGGAGGGGCGGACGGGGAAGCCAGTATCTATACTCTGTCCATGGGCTATGCTCCCAATGGCAACGTGCTGACCGGGAACGACAGCATCAACGGCAACTGGAGCGATGGCCAGGTGCCCCACTCATTCGCGCTTCTTCTTTTCGCGAATGAGTGGGATTTGATTGGGGATTTGCACAGACCGATCGCAGCTCAAGATCACGGTCACAAAGCAGGAGTTACGCTATGTTGCCGCTGTGACGAAAGGGCTGCATCGCTACTACGGTAGTCAAGACCGGAGCCAGTCTGGCAGAAACGGTTCTATGATGTCAATGTGTGGAGCGAGCGCAAGCGGGTGGAGAAACTACGCTACATGCATCGCAACCCAGTGAAACGTGGATTGGTCGAGAGTCCGGAGCAATGGCGATGGAGCAGCTTCCGTTCCTATCTGTATGGAGAGCGTGGGCTGGTAAGAGTAAACTTTCAGGAATGGGGGTGGAAGATCGGTTGTCGTCCGGTGCAGAAGTTTGGAGACAGCGCAGGACGCACGATCCCACTCATTCGCAAAAGGAAAGGGCGCGAATGAGTGGGGCACCCGGCCCCACCCTTGTCGCGCTTTTTGTGACAGGGTGGGCAATCGATCTTTACGTGTCCGTCGGTCTTTTCTCCACCCACCCTATCCGCAAAGAACGCGGATAAGGGTGGGGCATCCCTCGGAAACGATTTGGGCGGAAAGGATGGGCCAGCCCCCAGAAACCTCAGGGCCAGACTTCAGCGCTTACGCAGATGTGATCACTGACTTCTACACGAAGCATCCCGAATACAAAGGGATTCCTTTCGTCGATCTCATGAAATCGCTGGGCGACCACAACTACAAAACTGCGGACCAGCTTTACCAGATGGCTTTGAATGGAGAGCTACACCCGATTCGCTGAGGGGCGGAGGGGGCTGGCCCACCCTTTCGGAATCCGATAAATGCTACCTGGGTTGCCCCACCCTTGTCGCGCTTTTTGTGACAGGGTGGGCAATCGATCTTTACGTGTCCGTCGGTCTTTTCTCCACCCACCCTATCCGCAAAGAACGCGGATAAGGGTGGGGCATCCCTCGGAAACGATTTGGGCGGAAAGGATGGGCCAGCCCCCTGGACCAAAATCTCTCGACTGCGGAAGCTAAGTCGGGCATTCTTGTGAATGTCCATTCGATGGCACCTCGGAAACTGGATTGCTCGTCACAATCAGCTTCTCCGGTTCTGTTCGAATGGACAACCTCTTGAAAGATCACAGTTGCCCCACCCTTGTCGCGCTTTTTGTGACAGGGTGGGCAATCGATCTTTACGTGTCCGTCGGTCTTTTCTCCACCCACCCTATCCGCAAAGAACGCGGATAAGGGTGGGGCATCCCTCGGAAACGATTTGGGCGGAAAGGCTGGGCCAGCCCCCGATTTCTTCACAGCTTCCTGTCCCCAGTTCTCCGTCAGACACGGTCCCTAGGAGCTCGGCACCTGGGTCGGGAGTGGTACTAGAACTCAGAATGCTCCCCCGCCGCCGCCGCCAAAGCCGCCGCCGGAGAACCCCCCGCCGGAGCCTCCTCCCCCACTCCAACCTGATCCTGACGAACTGGCGCGTGGGGAAGAGACGAAGACCTGCTGCATATCGCTCGTCATGCTGTGCATCGAACTGGAAAAGAAAATCGGATTGAAACCCATGCCGGGTCCGTATCCCCCAGGTGCGACATACCAACTTGGCGGATCTTTGATGATGCCGGCAAAGGCCTGTGCCCAGTGGTGCTCAACCCCCAATGCCATCGCGTAAGGCAGAAACTTTTCGAATGTGTCCGGAGGCATGCGCTTCAGGCGGTCGGCGTCCACGCGGTTCATGAATTCCTGAAAGCCGAGGATCGCAACGCAAGTGCGCCCGCCCTTCACCGTCTTGGCGGTCATCACGCGCGCAAACAGCCACCAGATGACCAGCGAAACGAGGGCGCATCCGATCATCAGTGGGATCGAACTGAAACCGCTGAACATCCATAACTGGAAGCCTACGAATGCCGCGACAATCAGGATGCCGGTCATGATGCTGTAACCATTCGCCGACTCCGGGTCGAGCAGGTACATGCCTTTTCTCTTCAGCGCCGCCATGATGTCCTGGCGGATCACAGGTATCGCGGTGTAGAAGCGATTCTTCAGGCTGGAAAGGCGGATCTCATCGCCGCCGGCGAAAACATTTTCCAGCATCACGCGCTCGTGGGGCGCTAAATCACTTCCCCACTGGTCCCGCGGCTTGAGCAGATGGAAAATATAGTCCTTGTGGTGGAAGATGCAGGCCCTTGTCCACGGTCTCTTCAATCTTCACGTAGCCGCGAACCGCCAAGTCCACCAGCGTGCACGTTATGTCGCGGGGATGAATCGTGTCCTCGACCAATGTGCCGGCCTCGGCGGGAGATAGTCCCGAATGGCGGCTCGTACATCGGGGCGACTGAAACTGCCGGGATCGGGGTCGCGTCCCTTGTACCACCACAACGCGAACATCACACCGAACGTAACCAAGGGCATAAAAACGATGGGATTGCTGCCCAGAAACCACATGCAGCCGGGTGAACGCACCGGGCTCCTGGAGAATGCCCTTGGGGATGTAGATGTCGATGGTCAACCCGCCGCGCATGGGCAACGGGTTCGTTGGTTTCGAATGTAACGTCGGATCCCTTTACTTCGGACGCTGGCGTCGCGCTCGGCGGAGCCGTACACTCCGGTGAAAGCCTGGGCGCGAAGCGATCCGGCGGCAGAGCTCGGGAAGCTGACGGTTGCCGCTGCATGATCGATCGGGACCGGCCAATCGTTGCCGGTCACGTTCCAATAAAACTCGTCGTGATCTTCGAAGAAGCGCATGCCGTTGCGGACGGTGTAATCAATCTCGACGGTACGGGTCGTGTCAACGGCTTTGGGAATGTAAATCTTCAGGTCGCGATAGTCCGTTGGAACTGGAAGATTCGTATTTCAGCTTGCCGCCATTGCCGTCCGTTACGCCCGTGACGTTAAGAAACAGCGTGTAGTTGGTGCCTCGCGGACCGGGATATTCGACGGGAATGAAGCGATGGATTCCATGCCACTCGCCGACAAAATTCAAGGTGATGCGCTCCTGGACGGCGGCGGAGCCGTCCAGGGAAATGGTTATGGCGTCGTTGTAGTCAGCAACCCGCCAGCTCCGAGCGAAGAGGGGCGAGGCAAAGAACAGAAGAAAGATGGAGAGCAGGAGGAGCCGGGTGATGCGCTCTTGGGTGGCGCAGCCCTTGAGCGCTGCGGTCTGGACCGCATCGGTACCGGCTTTAGCCGCTGAGGTCATAAACTCTCAAGAAGCAGATTCCTCGCGGACTGAAGTCCACTCGGAATGACAAATCACAAAGGGACACATTGCGGTACGGCCGAAGCCGTGCCCTTTCCGAAACCTTTTACGAACTCAGCCCTAGAACTTCACTGCCACCGGCTCACGGTCGGCTGTCCGCCGACCTCGAAGAATTGCCGCGCCTGGAAGCCGAACATGCCCGCCAGAATGTTGGTCGGGAACGACTGAATTTTGGTATTCAGGTCGCGCACCACGGCGTTGTAATAACGGCGGGCATTCTGAATGGTGTCTTCGGTCTGGCTTAACGACGCCTGTAGCTGGGTGAATTCCTCGGATGGCCTTCAGGTCGGGATAATTTTCCGCCACCGCGAACAAGCTCTTGAGCGCGCCGGTGAGTTGATTCTCTGCGACGGCCTTATCCGCAGGCGAGGTGGCCTGCATCGCCATGGAACGGAACTTGGCGATGTTCTCGAACGTTCCTTTCTCGTGCGCCGCGTAGCCTTTCACCGTCTCGACCAGGTTCGGAATCAGGTCGTGGCGGCGTTTGAGCTGCACATCGATGTCGGACCATGCCGAGTCGCAGCGCACGCGCAACTGGACCAGGCTGTTGTACATCCCGATCAGCACGAAGGCAATGACAACCAGAATCGCTAAAATGATCCAGCCCGCCATCGGTGTCTTCCTTTCGCCTGGAATGGGCGAATCACAAGGGACGGTACCACACCGGGGGAGCGCGCGCAATCGCCGTGAAAGCCCATTGAGGTCAAGAACTGTCGTGGCCCCGGCCCGCAGAGGTAAGATTACCAGAGGTGATATCCAAGCTTGCGAATTCTGACATGGAGGCAATTTGTCGTTCCGAGCGATCATCGCCGGTCCGAAGGTCGAGCCCCCAGCGAAGCCGAGGGGGAGGAATCTCAGTTGCTATGGACATCACTAAGCGAAGGAAAAAGGACCCGCCGCACATGATGATCTTCGAAGAGTTCGGCTGCTCCTGCGTCGTTGCTGCCAACTGCTCATGCTGGGTTTGACGTGTCCGCCGGCGGTCCGCCTATGCCCAGACCTGTTTCACGCCGGCGATATGGACGACGCCGATCACGACCGCCCTGGTGAATACCGCCAAACGCTATTTTGACATGGCGGCCCGGGGCGATGCGGCTACACTCAAGCAAAACGCAATTGCCAGCTGTGGCGGCGGACTTTTCCGGCATCGAAACTGCCATCAAGGAAAATCAAGGCCAACTTTTCCGGAGCGCAAGCCGACTCCGCGCGTCTGCCTTTTCTGCTGCAAAGCCGAGGGAAAGCTCGCCGCTGGAGCGCGCCGAATTTCTTGTGTGGCGTGTTCGGACAAACGGCCAGACCGCCGACAGTGCCGAATTTCTGAATTCCCGAACCTGCCGCCGGGCAACTATGGCATCGTGACGCTGGACGTGAGTCCACGGCCAAAGGTGTCTACGCCGTCTCCTTCGTTCTGCAGCAGCAGGGAACGCGATTGGAAGCTGGCTGGCTCTCTACGTCAAAGCCTCGCAGGTCGCAGGGCATGACGGCCAACTGGTTTGCCGACCGGGCGCGTGATTTCAAGGCCAAAGCCAAAAACCACGATGCCTGGTTGTATTATCTGGAGGCTCGGAACTGCTGGTACCGGTGCCTTTTATGGAGCACCCAGGTCACCGACAAGTTGTACGACGAATCGCAGAGCGTAAAGCCCGCCGACCTGCCGCGCGCCAATCTTGGTGGCGACAGCGGCAAGACCTTCAAACTGACCGCGCTGTTTCCCGCTAGCCGTGGGCCAGGCTTTCGATCTGGTGGTGAAGTACCAATCCGCCGACGTCTCCAACACTGCGCAGACCTACCAGAACAACATGGCGGTGATGAAGGCGTTGCTGGCGAAGTATCCCGGAGTTGCGCGATGCCTTCGATGGGGTCATTGCGCGCGCCGTGGAAACGTCGGGGCGGGACTATGGCTCAATGCTGCCGATGAAGGATAGTGAAGTTGAGGCTCTACCGCACTCGCTCTACCGGGGATCATGCCACCGTCGGTCTGTTCTCGGCGAACGTGCACTCGCTTCGGATCCTTGTCCTCCCGCAGGCCCATGAATACCGGAGCCCGCAACTTGAGTCCTCCCTCCGCGGTTTCGTGGGTCCACTCAGTGAATTTGATCTCGGCCACGAGTTCCGGCTTCACCCAGTGGACGTTGTGCGCATCCACCGCGCCGTGGAACGGATTGCGTTTCGTCTCCAGCTTCTCGAGCAGCTGCGAGATCTCCTGAAGTTTCTTCTGATCGAATCCTGTGCCGGCTTGGCCCACGTGGACCAGCTGCTTTTCTGGTCGTAGAGCCCCAGCACCAGCGCACCAAAATTTCGCGGGCGCCTTCCGGGTCGGTGTACCCGCCGATGACGCAATCGACAGTTTGCGTAATCTTGATCTTGAGCCAGTCCGGGCTGCGGCGTTCCTGGTAAAGACTGGCGCGGCGTTTGGCCAGAATTCCTTCCAGCCCTTGTTGCTTGGCGGCGGCGAATAGCGAGATGCCGCTCGCGGAAATGGTCCGAGTATCGCAGCAGGGCCTCCGGCGGGATGATGCTTGGCGAGCAACTCCTTGCGCTGCTCCAGGGGAACCCGGCGCAGAGTCGTATCCGTCGAGGTAGATCAGGTCGAAGACGTAGTATAGGATCGTCGATTTCAGGCGCGGTGGGACCCTGCCGACCGTGACGGCCAATGCCGGTGCGTTGCTGCATGAGGCTGAACGAGGAGCGGCCCGTTTCATCGAGAGCGACAACTTCACCGTCGAGGATTGCAGTCTTCCCGTTCACCAGCTGAGGCAGATCGTGCAATTCGGGAAAGCGGCCGGTGAGGTCGTTTTGATTGCGCGAGACCAGACGCACTTTTCCCTGCTCGAGGAATGCGGCCGCGCGATATCCATCCCACTTGATCTCAAACAGCCAGGCGGGATCGTCGAACGGCTTGTCGCCGGGGGTGGCCATCATGGGATGGATGGCTGCAGGCATGGGTCTGCTTGATCGCGCCTGCCAAATTTCTAACCACAGAGGACACTGAGGAAGTCTTGTCTAGATCTGTGGACGAAGCCAAAGACTTCCTCGCAACTCGTCTTTTTCCCTTGCCATCCTCTGCGTCCCCCGTGCCCTCTGTGTTTCGCGCCTTTCTCTTCTTTTTATCCAGCTTGGCCAGCGTCTCCGCCAGCCATGGCAGCTTTCACTTTTCCGCGAGACACGGGAGGACTGCTGGTCCATTCCGCCGAGTCCTTGTCGCCGCTGATTTGCGCCATGGTGCGGCCGGCTAAGCACAGAGGAGTCGTACTGCTCGATGTCATATCCTTCGACCACGGCATCATCCTGCTTCTTGATCAGCAGCCACTCCGTGCCTTTGGTTCCGGGACGCCGCGAGCGATGTGAATCAGCGCGAAATCGCCCTTCAGACGCTTCTGCCCTGCAGACGAATCTTGAAATCCCCTTTCTGCAGCATGGCTGCAGCTTCGGCGTCGGCTTCCGGGAACAAATTTGCCTTTGACCGGCACCGGCGAAAGCGGCTGCCAGGTGCCGACGTCCCACACCATCACGGTGCCGGCGCCGTAGTTGCCCTCGGGAATGGTGCCCTCAAAATCAAAATAAGAAACCGGGATGATCTTCCACCTGCATGGCCAGGCGCTTGTCGGCGGGATCGAGCGACGGTCCCTTCGGGACGGCCCACGACTTGAGCACGCCCTCCATCTCCAGGCGAAAGTCGTAGTGCAGGCGGGTGGCGCGGTGCTTCTGCACCACAAAGCGGTGGCCGGATTTCTTTTCCAGCTTGGGCGGAGGCTCCGGGCGTTTCCTCGAAGCGGCGTTTGCGTTTGTATTCTTCTAGGGGCACCGAGATATTCTACTGAGAACTGGGAACTGACATCTGCAAACTGGCTTGCTATTCTGTCGCCGTACTGTATTTGGAATCGTTCCCGCGATTCCAGGTCGCTGGCGGTTTCGGTAGTGGCTCAGTTTGATATGGAAGCGAGCCAAACGCGCGATTATGGCGTCGCAAAAGCGCGACGCTTCCGCGCGGCTCGCCCAGATCCCTCGCTGCGCAAAGAACGCTGGCTCGGGATGACAAATCAAACTGAGTCACTACCGCGGTTTCTGATAGGTTGCACAACATGAAACGGGAATATCCAGATACGCCTCTGGTGGGTGTGGGCGCGATCATCGTCGAGGCAGACCGCGTGGTGCTGGTGAAGCGCGGGCATGCGCCCCTGGCGGGCGAATGGTCAATTCCCGGGGGCGTGCTGGAAGTCGGTGAGACCCTACGCGAGGCGGCGGTGCGGGAGGCCCTCGAAGAGACCGGCTTGACCGTTGAAGTCGGCGAACTGCTTGGTGTCTATGACCGGGTCTTGCGCGATGCCGACGAGCGCACGCTCTATCACTACGTGCTGATCGATTTTCTTTGCGGGCGAATCGCGGGCGAACTCCACGCCGCCGGCGACGCCGATGAAGCTCACTGGTTCACCAGAGCGGAAGTCGGGAGTCTCCCGTTGGCGAAGGATACCGCCGAGGTGATTCGGCTGGGATTGGAGAAGGCTGGAAACGACTCCGGCCATGATGCGGTTTGATGAGCGCTGCAATCACCTTCTCCGGAGTCATTCCCGCAGTTCGGGCGGGTTCGAGGCCAGGCGGATAAATTTCCTGAAACCATTTTCTGACGGGATAATCTGTTATAACGACAAACGTGCAAACGATATAGTTAACGTGTAGCTTTGCGCTGGAAGCGTAGCATTTAGTGCTATCGAGCTGATGGCGAATTCGGAGTCAATTAAGCGTAAGAAGGAGGCAGTGATGTTTCAGAAAATTGTGAATACCAAGGCTGATTGCACCGTGACCATGCTGCGCCTGGTTCTTGGAATCGTCTTCTTCGCACACGGTGCGCAGAAGCTGCTGGGCTGGTTCGGGGGCTACGGTTTCAGCGGCACCATGGATTTCTTCACGCATCAGATGGGCATTCCGGCCCCGTTGGCGCTTCTCGCCATGGCGGCGGAGTTTTTCGGCGGGTTGGGTCTCATCTTCGGATTCCTGGGCCGCATTGCCGCATCCGGGATCATGGTCAATATGATTGTGGCTATTGCGATGGTTCACCGACACAACGGCCTGTTCATGAATTGGACCGGCACTCAGAAGGGCGAGGGTTTTGAATACCATCTCCTGGCGATTGCCATTGCCTTGACGATTCTGATCAAGGGCGCGGGCGCCTTGTCGGTGGGCAGGCTTCTGACGAAGCAATCTTCGTCCTAAGCCTTCCCCAAACAGAACGGCCCGCGCCATTTCGGCACGGGCCGCCCGGTGGACTGTTTGGGATTGACCAAGAGGTGGTCACTCTACGTGGCCTCTTACGGCAACTCCGGGTAACTGATCGACGCCCGGCGCGACCTGACGCCGGGATCGAGTCCAAACTCACCGGTTAGTGTGCGGGCTGTAGCCCCTGGCGTTGTCGTTTGTCGATCGTCGTTTATTCGACGGCGCCGGAAGCCCCGCTTAGAGCAACCAGCCCTAAGTCTCAGCCACCTCACCTGGTCTTAGACTCCCACTACAGTTACTACAATCAGAACTTGTCATTCGACCACCTCCTTTCCGGTGTAAAGGCAGATTATCGGAAAAATGGCGCCGGAGCAAATGGCACGAAGGTGTAGGGGCTAAGAAAAGTTAAGAGCGGTTTTCGATGCTTTCAAAACGAATCGCCTTTCTTGACAATGATTCCCCTAACGCCGAAGGGGTCCTGCCGACGCGTTCTGTTACGAAAACCGAACACGCCGAAGATTTATCTTGACATTTCATCTTACCTGAGGAAAATGGCTGTGCTTCCCTTAATTGGCCTTGATTGTCTCCGGTCATTGAGCACGGAGTTGGTTGAGAAGCAGGACGAGCGAGCCCAGGTTTCACCGGTTACTTACCCAGGGAAAATTCAGATTCGTAATTGCAGCTAAGGAGTAGGTCTCGTTTTCGAGAGTCCCTACTACTCGCCATCATCAGGGGATTCATGGGGCCTCTTGACGTAGTGCACCTTACTCCGTTGATGGAGCGAACGAGTGGCAGAGCCGAAATCAAGGTGGGCCTGATCGATGGACCCGTGGCCATGGACCACCCCGACCTCGCGAGACAGAACATCCACGAGGTCCCGGGGAAAGTAGCGGGTGCCTGTTCCAAGGCGAGTAGCTTGGCGTGCATGCACGGGACGTTCGTAGCCGGGATGTTGGCCGCGAAACGGGGCTCCGTTGCGCCGGCTATTTGTCCGGCTTGCACATTGCTCGTGCGGCCCATATTTGCAGAGATGGCGTCGACGAATGGGGACATGCCGAGCGCGATGCCGGAAGAACTGGCTGCGGCCATCATTGAGACCGTCAATGCCGGAGCACGAGTGATTAACTTGAGTGCAGCGCTGGCGCGGCCGTCGCCCAAGGGCGAGCGGCAACTTGAAGAGGCTTTAAATTATGCCGCCAGGCACGACGTGATCGTCGTGGCTGCGGCAGGAAATCAGGGAACCGTGGGCAGCTCCGTCATTACCCGTCATCCCTGGGCGATCCCGGTTGCCGCATGTGATCTTCAGGGCAGGCTGACGGCGGAATCGAATCTGGGCAGTTCTATCGGCAGGAATGGTTTGACGGCGCCGGGAAAGGACATTACGAGTCTGGCGACGAACGGCAAGCTGCAGACATTTGGAGGGACAAGCGCGGCGGTTCCCTTCGTTTCAGGCGCGATTGCGCTGCTCTGGTCGGAGTTTCCGTCCGCCAGCGCGGCCCAGATTAAATTGACCGTCACACAGGTCGAGACCCGAAGCCGGAAAACCATTGCCCCGCCTCTGTTGGACGCATGGGCCGCTTATGGCGCAATGAGGAGAGATTAAGTCGGGAGATAGCGTGAAGAGAGAGATAGAAAAGCGGGAAGCGACTGAGCAACAGCCGGAACGCCAGCCCCACCGAGTTCGGCTGCCGGGCTTTCTTGTTGAAGAAGAGATTGGCCTTGGCGATGCAATCAAACGCATGACGTATGCGATGGGAATCCGGCCCTGCGGAGGCTGTGAGAAGCGGGCTGCGGCACTGAATCGCTGGATGACTTTCACGCGATGATCTCGCTAGCAGAAATCTGACCCTCAAGGAGACTACGATGGAGCAATCAGTCGTTGGAGTTCAAGAGCAGGGAGCGAGTACCCCCGCTGGCGGCAATCTGGCCGCACGGGTCACGTCTTCGGTGGCACCTGCGGCCACAGCGGTCTCCCCCCAAGCCTGCGCGACTTGCGGAGCCGCGCCCGCTGCCAACGGTGGAACCGCAGCGTCGCCCTCGTGGGTTTACGCTATCGGCAATATTGAGCCGCGCTTCCCCAGCATTTCCGTGGAGAAGGAGTTCGCCCAAGCCACCGGCCGCGAAAAGACCGCCGGACAAAACGACCGCCAAGCCTTTCACACCGTGCTTTCCAAGCCGGAAAATCGCTACTTGGTGAGACAGCTTTGCTTTGTCATGACCATCGAAGGGCTGGAAACCTATCTGCTTCGCCCACGCGAAGCGGCAGATTTCAGCCTTCTGGTCGAAGCTATCCGCCCCAACCCCAGCCCCCTCGATCTCGATGTCGTAATCGGCATCAAGGGTCCCATCGCTCCGCCAGAAATGTGCAACGGTTTGATGGTTCCGATTGTCGTCTTCGACCAGATTTATTCCTTCGACCGCGATACGCTGATCAAATCGATTTCCCCGCCGCCGAAAACCTCGGCCAAGGAATTTGTGCCGGCAGCCGGCGAGCTTTTCGATCGCATCATGCAGATGACCGACAACGCCGGCGGTATGGATGAGCACCGCGCCCTCAACTATCTAGCCGTCCGTTACCCGGCCATCTACGCCAAGGCTGCGGAATACTTTGCCCAGAACTACTCCCTCACGGCGGCGGGCGTCCAAGGGTCGGCGCTCAGCGGCGCTCGCAAGGTGCTGGAGGTGATCTTCTCCTACACCAATCGCAGTACCGATGTGGTGGACAAGTGCTTTGTCCGAGTTGATGTGACCGACGAATTCCCGTTCCTGGTGACGAAGTTGTCACCGTATTACGATCGTTAAATCTGAAAACGCTAAACAGACAAGGAGATCCAACATGAGACTGCCAGGATTTACGGCTGAGGCCGCAATGTATAATCGGGCGGCGTTTTTCCACACACACGCGCCGGTTGAGGAGCATTTGTCCGCCGACTCTGTCACTCCTAGCTGGCAACGACCGACCTGTCCCCCGGGAGCGAGTCCCAAGGCTGTCCGAGGGGTACATGGTGCTCCGAGCCTGGGGGACTTTGGCCGCATTGCCGTTGCCTGCAATGCTCCGCGAAAGTTTTTGGGATTGGGACCACCGTAACGGGCGACATCGAATACTACTGGTAACAGTAGCCTTGGCGCGGCGGGCTAAAGTGCATTCGAGTGTCCGAACACAAAAGGGGGCGGACAGGCCGGCTCGGAAGCTCCTGCCTTGGCTACGAACCCGCGCGCTTATGACTATTGAATCGGATGATCGCAAAGAGAGGAGGCCAGAAATGACCACACCAGGATTTACTGCAGAAGCATCGCTGCACAGGACAGCCACCGGGCTTACCGCAGACTCTGTTTTTGGTTTTGTAGGGCGCGGGGACAGACGCGCCCAGACCTCGGAGGACCTCGTTCGGGGCTCGGAAGTCGTCCCTGCGTACAGACGCATACCTCCGGGCCATATTCACGGGGGCTGCATATGCGTACGTTACGCCAGCAACGGAAGGTGCAGGCTTTGGCTTTGCTGACCTTAATAGCCGGTACGGATGCTCAGAGCATTGCCAAAGCGACCGCGACCTAATTTGGTGATTGGCCACGTTGCCAATTTCTTCGAATGCAACCGGCTGTGAATGCGTTGTTCACCGGAGCGAGACGCTTAAGTCGTCCGCAAGAACAACTGACTGACTTGCAATGAACAACGAACTCCATAGCAAAATATGGAACAAAGCGTAGCGAGGCACGATGAGTGCCAAAAGGAGAAGCAATGAATATACCCAAGATAGCTCTCGACCCTGAAAGCTACTGGAACCAATATCAGGCACTGGCAGCATTGATCGCCCGTGTCCTCACATTGGCAGATGGCGGACAGCTCGTGACGCGGGGGACGGATATCATGTCGCCCGCGCTCAGAGAACAGGCGAAGCTGACTGTCGCTGAGTTTGAAAACTTCGGCAGAGCTTTCGCGACGGTAGCCACCTCGCTCAAGGAAAACCTAAATCTCGAGACCGGTGGCTTAGCGAAATCGGCCTAGGGCCACGGGCTGGTGAATCGGTGTCCCACGTTTCGCGGTTTGCGAAACGTGGGCATTATCCTAGAGAAGCGCCTCGGAAGCGACGGCATCATCCCTTGCCGCGTCTTCGTCTTGCGCTCTTCTCTCGAATCTTGGCGAAGGTCCTCGGGCCGTCCACAAATTCGCTGCGCTCGGCCTGTTCGATGCCCTGGCCGATTTCGTCGCCCAGCGCCTCCCAATTGCCTTCCTCGCTAGCCGGAGAGACGATATCCCCGAGAATTTCGATGCTGCCCTTCATCGAACCCATCCAGTCGGTTGATCGCATTGGTGCCGCTGGAACTATCTCTGCGATGGCTTTGCCGAACCGGGTGATCCGAATTGGCTTCTTTGTTTTTTGCACTTGCCTGAGAAGGGCCAAGCACTTGGCCCGGAATTCGGAAATGGGGATCTCTTTCATACAACTACATCAATCGTCAATTTGGGGCTTTCCGTGGTAAGCTTCGCGGTAGTCACGTTCCTTTCGTCATCTCCCCCTGAGATGTCAATTTTTCTACACTTAGATCTCCCCCGAGAAATTACGAGACTCGTCTAAGTAATTGATCTTTCAGCCTTTCCAGCGATAGGCGTCAGGTTGAGGCAGGCCGATGTGGGCGAGCACGCGGTAGGCGAACTCGCGAGCCATGGCATCTAAGCTGGCTGGGCCGGTTGTAGAAGGCGGGGATGAGCGGGAAGACGGTCGCGCCGGCGTCGGCGGCCCGGTACATGTTGCGGATGTGGATTTTGTTGAGCGGCGTCTCGCGCACGCAGAGCACCAGCGGACGCTTCTCTTTCAGGCAAACGTCGGCGGCGCGCTCGATGAGATGCGAAGCGATGCCATTGGCAATGCGGGCCAGCGTCCCCACGCTGCATGGGATGACCACCATGGCGTCGGCGGGATAAGAGCCGCTGGCAATGTTGGCGCCAATGTCGGCGTTCGCCTGCTGCTGAATTTTGCGCGAGGCCTTACGGGCTTTGCCGAGAATCTGGCCGACCAGGTTGCTGCGGCCGCGCAGTCCGAGCTCCTCGGCCATGACGCGCAGGGCGCTGTCGGAGGCGATGAAGTTGACGGTCTGGACGCGCCGATCGCGTTCGACCGCGAGCAGAAAGTGCCGGAGGAACAAAGCGACCGCTGGCGCCAGTCGTGGCGACCGTCAGATTCTGAGGCGGATGGTTGGGCAAGGCGAGCTCCTGGCGAGTTCTGAGCATAGGGAGCGCAGGACGAGAGAGTCAAGCAAGTAGCTGGTCGGTGGTCGTTTGCAGACCGTGGAGCATCAAGTGCTGTGGCAAAGACGAGTGACCAACGACGAACGACGAACAGCTGACGTATGGCGACCACCACCACTCTTCGGATCACGCCGCAATGAGGCGCAGTTGCACGCGTTGGCTGGCGTGGAACGCGAGATCCGGGCCAACCGATTCCAGCGGACGCCGAAAATATCTGCGGGATTTCAGCCATGCCTTCCGCTCTTATGATTCCATTATCGATTCTGACGACTGAGGCCACGATCCGCGCCGCCGACGTCATTCTGATCGGCGACTACCATGCCCTGCCTGCGGCGCAGCGTTTTGCCGCAACTCTGTTTGAAGAGCGGGCCCAGCCGGGGGATCGTCCGGTAGTGCTGGGAGTGGAAACGATCTTTGCCCGCGCATCAGCATATTCTGGAAGAATGGTGGCGACGCGAAATCGACGAAGCCGAATTGCGCCAGCGCATTCGCTTCGAACTCGATTGGGGATACGACTGGGCGCCGTTTTATGAATTGCTGGTGACGGCGCGCGAGCACGGCGAAGCCATCTACGGTCTCGACTGCATGCCGCGCGAAGATCTGCGCAAGATCGGCGCGCGCGACCGCCACGCCGCGACAAGATCGCGGAAATCCGCCAGCGGCATCCCAATGCCGTGATCCTGGTGTTGTTTGGCGAATCCCACTTGGCGCCCGGCCATCTTCCCCGCCTGCTGCGCGAGCATTTGCCGGGAGAGCAAGCTGCTCACCGTTCTGCAGAATGTGGATGCGCTTGTACTGGCGGGCCGCCGGCGAACGGCAGGAGCGCGTGGAAGCCGTGCGGGTCAGCGACGATGTGGTCTGCGTTTTCAATTCCACGCCGCTGGAGAAATACGAAAGCTACCGCCTCTGCACTTGAGCCGCTGGGGCCGAGCGAAGATGACAGGAGCCCGACTCGGTCCCACCATCTATAACCTGATCGACAGCCTGCTGCGCTTTCTCGACATCAACCGCTATGCCTCGCACAACGGCACGCAGCCGAAATTTCTGGTGGACCTGCTGCCGGAAGTGTACTGCGGCTCTTCCGATGCACGCCTGCGCCACCTGCTTATGCGCGGCAGTGCCGGGAAGCCGAAAAATAGAGACAATGCTGCAGCGAGTGGAAGCGCGCGGCAGCGTATATCTGCCCTCGATCAACGCGTTTTATGTGCGCGAATTTCAAATGATGTACGCGGCGGAAGAAGCCGCGCGCTTCCTGCATCATGCCTGCCGTGGGTTGCCTCTGCGCCGCAACGGCCATGCCGTAGCGCACCGCGATCCGTGGACCGCTTCTATGCCCGCGCTGGAGCATGCGCTGGCCTACTTTGGCTCGCGGGTGTTGTATCCGGCACGGCCGGCAGTGCGCGATGAGGACGGCTGCGACTTCTCGCGAGAGGCTTGCCAGAATGTCGTACAGGCCGCGCTGCGCGGCGATCGGACCAATTTGACGCCACCGCCCAGAAACTGGGCTACTGCCTGGGCAGCGAACTCTACGATGCCTATCTCCGGGGATGGGTGAGCCGGAGCGTGCTTCGGCATCTGTTCCTAGCCCATCCTGACGAAGCCGGGGAAAGCGCGCTACAGCCTGCGGCGAACTCATCCGCAAGCTTCGCTCCAGCCGCAAAGAAACGCGCGCCGAGCACGGAAATTTCCAGAGCCGCAGTTGGGACTCAGCAGTCAGCATTCACCTGATTTGTCGTGCCGCCGCGCGCAGGTCGACGAGGAATAGCCGTTCTGCGCTCCAGCAAATAGCAAGTCTAGGCTTCGTCACTGAAGGCTGATTGCTGAGGCTGTCTGCTGCTGAACGCTGAATCCATCCGCAAACTTTTCGAGCAGGTGCGCCAAGGCAAGCTGTCGCCCGACGACGCCGTGCAGCGCCTGCGGCATCTGCCGTTTGAAGACCTCGGATTCGCCAAAGTCGATCACCATCGGGCCCTGCGCGCCGGAATGCCGGAAGTCGTCTTCGGGCAAGGGAAGACACCGGCCCAGATGGCGCAGATTTTTTCGCGGCTGGCCCAGCATGGAGGCAATATCCTGGCCACGCGCGCCAGCAAAGAGCAATTTGCGGCGGTCAGAAAGAAGGTGCGTAAGGCGGAATATCGCGAACTTGCCCGGGCGATCGTGCTGCAGCGGGACGCAAAGAAATATGGCAAGGGAACGATCGCGGTGGTGTCGGCCGGAACCAGCGATATTCCAGTGGCGGAAGAGGCCGTGGTCACCGCCGAAGTCATGGGCAACGACGTCGAGCATCTTTACGACGTAGGTGTGGCGGGGATTCACCGCCTGCTGGCGAACCGCGGAACGCTGACGCGGGCTCGCGTGGTCATCGTGTGCGCGGGCATGGAAGGCGCGCTGCCCAGCGTAGTGGGCGGGCTGGTTGGTGTTCCCGTCATCGCCGTGCCGACCAGCGTCGGCTACGGCGCGGCATTCAAGGGAGTGGCGGCTTTGCTGGGAATGATGAATTCCTGCGCGTCGAATGTGAGCGTGGTGAACATTGATAACGGTTTCGGGGCGGGGTATGTGGCGTCGCTGATCAATCGGCTGTAGAGTGGCAGGCAGCACCTGAAAAGAGGAGATTATGGCTATTCCTTTATCGCTAGAGGTCAAGCAGTTGATAGACAGTCCCAACTTCGCCCATCTGGCCACGCTGATGCCAGATGGTTCTCCCCAGTCCGTGCCGGTCTGGGTCGGCCGGGAAGGCGACCGGATCGTCATCTGTACCGGTGAAACCTCGCTTAAAGCCAAGAACACGCGGCGCGACCCGCGACTTGCCTTGTCCATCGTGGATTTCCACGATCCCTACTCGGCAGTGCAGATTCGCGGCCGCGTTGTCAAACGGCGGCCAGACCCCGACTTGAAAGTCATGGACCCGATCTCGCACAAGTATACCGGCAAGCCGTTTCCTTTTCGGAGCCCTGAGGGGCGGGTGGCCTTGATGATCGAGGTGGAGAAGGCGCGCTATACCAAGCTTCCCTTCGAACACACCCCGGCGAGGTGAGTGCGCCAAAATGAAAAAAGGCGCGGCCGAAGCCGCGCCCTTGGCCTCTCATCCCGCTCGCCGAGGTTAGGACTTCTTCGCTACTTCCAGGTTGTTCTGCACGCTGAAGGCTCCGAACACCTGGCCGGCCCGGATTCCCGCAATTTGCTTTGTCCATCTTGTTGCCTACGGTGCCGTAGAGGGTCAGTTGTGCCCTTGTCCACGACGATCCGGATTGGCGCTCTGGGTCAATGGCATAGCGGCCGAGCACGGGATCACGATAGATCGCCTGCATGAGCGCGGATGCGGATCTGTCGTCGAAAATTCGAGACTGGCGCGACTTGGATGTTGTTCGACCACATCCTTTACGCCGGCAGTGGTATTGACCAACGCCAGAGCGGAGTCGCGGTCAACATCGGTCGGGTTTCGCCGTTCAGGGTTGCCACGCCATTTTCGACCGACGCGGTGACGAAGTTGAACAGATTGTCGTAGCCCATGCGGTCGTAGTAGAGCTTGCGATCCAATTGCGTCGCGAGTTCGGCGTCAGCCACGTCCTTGCCATTGACGGCGATCAGATTGCGCACACCCTGCACGCTCTCGATTTTGCGAACTTTCTTGGCAGCATCCAGCTTCTGCTGATAAAGATCCACGCTGCCGGTGAGGGTAACCATGCCCTCCTCAACCGTCGCTGAGACCTGCTGAAATTCTTTTTTTCCTGCAAGCTGCTGTGCGACCTTAGATTGAATTTTGGCATCGTTCCGGCTGGCGCTGGCTGTTTGTGCGACCAGGCCCGTGCTGAGAACGCCTACCAGGAGAAACACACCTACAACTCGAAGAACCTGCTTCATACATCGATCCTCCATCCTCTCTGCAGGAACAAACCCTGTAGCGGAAGAAAAGTTTCCCTGCAGATCACTTTACTAACCGGTTAGTTAATTCATTGGATGCGTGAACACCGGACAAGAGTGTAAAGACTTGTATGCCAAGAACGGCCGAACCGCTGATCGCAGCGCTGGAAGCGATCCGGAAAGAGCCAACAGATGGGAACTTGTCAGCGGTATGTCAACTAGTCCTATGGCCGCGCTTTCTTATTTATTGCCTTGCGCTGCCTTCCTGTGCTGCTCGATGTGGCTCAAATGCAAAATAGCTGCGGCGGCGGTGTATTTCACCGAATCTTTCTCGTCAGACAGGTCTGGGGCAATCCTGCCGATTACCGCCGGGTTCCCACGCTGGGCGAGAGCGTCCAAGGCGGCGGTACGAACCAACGCGCTTTTATCGTTGGTCGCCGCCTGCAGCAGCGCGTTTTCGGTGGCAGGATCGGGATCCTCGCCCAGGACCTTCGCGGCTGCTGCTCGGACAGGCGAACTGTCATCCTTCAAGATGGTCTTGATGGCGGTGTAGCCGATTCCTGCGAAAGGGACAAACCCAATCCCTTGCTGGAAACCGAGCACTGCCATCTGCTTCGGATCTTTCAGGGTTTCGAGTTGACCCGCCACCAAACCCTTGCCGCCCTTGCGTTCTCCGGTGAGGATATCGTAGAACACCTCATATCCCCCTTTATCCTTCATCGTTAACAGCGAATGGGCAGCGGCGAGTACAACAGATGGCTCTTTATCGGATAGAGCCACCGCCTCTAGCTTGGGGATGGCGGAGGTTGCATGCAATTCTCCCAGCGAGAAGGCTGCTGCCATGCGCACTTGTGGTTTGCCGTCTTCCAGCGCGCGGGTAGCTAACGCCGCCGCCCTCGCGTCACCCTTCAACAACGAAAGTACTCGCACAGCCGTAGCGCGTTTTTCCGTGCCGCGTTCCTGGGTGCCCTTCAGCAGCAGTCCCCACGCCTGATCTTTCAGAGCGGGCGCGGGAGTCATAGCGCTCTTGGAGCCATCCGCCACTGCGGGGTTCGCAGCAGCCTTGGACGGTGCGACGGCCTTGTCGCTAGAAGCGGGCGCAGGAGCAGAAGGAGTTGGCCCGGTTAGAAGCGGGAGACAGCAAATTGCAATAAGGAGTGAGGGGGCGATCTTCGGCATTGCGGTAAGCCTCCCTTGAGTTGCCGACAAACAGCTTCAACCGAAAGTCCGCAGAACTAGCGTTTCCGCCCGCGGGCTTTGGCGGGAGTGGGCTGGCCTGGGAATACCCGCGCAAAGATCCGGTCAATGTTGCGCAACTGGCGTTTCAGGTCAAACGCATGTTCGATCTGCTGGCGAGGCACACGACGGGTAATTTCTTTGTCATGCAATACCAGGTCACGGAAATTCAGACCTTCCTTCCAGGCACGCATGGCGTGCATCTGCACCATGCGATAAGCGTCCTCGCGCGAAACACCGTGCTCCACCAGATCGAGCAGCAACTGTCCGCTGAAAACCAACCCGCCGGTGCTCTCCAGGTTAGCCTTCATGCGCTCTGGATAGACGAACATGGTGTCCACCAGATTGGCTGTCTTTTGCAGCATGTAATCCACCAGGGTGGTGGAATCGGGAATGATGACGCGTTCCGCGGAAGAATGGGAAATGTCGCGCTCGTGCCACAGGGCGACGTTTTCAAAGCCTGCTTGCGCGTTCGATCGCACCACCCGCGCCAGGCCGCTGATCTGCTCGCAGGTCACCGGATTGCGTTTGTGGGGCATGGCGGAAGAGCCCTTCTGTTTCTCGCTGAAAAACTCTTCAGCCTCCCGCACTTCGGTTCGCTGCAGATGGCGAATTTCGGTGGCGATCTTCTCCAGTGTGCTTGCAATGACTGCCAGCGTCGCCAGGTAGGCAGCATGGCGGTCGCGCTGAATCACCTGCGAGGAAACTGCAGCCGCCTTCAATCCCAGCCGGGCGCAGATCTTCTCCTCCAGTTCAGGACTGAGGTGGGCCAGGGTTCCTACGGCGCCGGAAAACTTGCCCACGCGCATGTCCTCTGCGGCGCGTTCGAAATCGTTGAATGTTGCGTTGGGTTTCGGAATACCAGTTGGCGAGCTTGAAGCCAAAAGTGATGGGTTCGGCGTGGACCCCGTGGGTGCGGCCGACCATGGGCGTGTCCTTGAACTCCCAGGCTCGCCGCTTGAGGACTTCGGAAAGCCGCGCCAGATCAGCGGCAATGATCGCGGAAGCCTGACCGATCAGCAGCGCCTGCGCCGTATCCACCACGTCATTCGATGTCAGCCCGTAGTGAAACCAGCGCGCATCGGGGCCGACAATTTCCGCCACCGCGGTAGTGAAGGCGATGACGTCATGCCGCACTTCAGCTTCGATCTCCTGGATGCGCTGCAAATTGAAGTCGGCGCGCTCCCGGATCGCTCTGGCCGCATCTTTCGGTACCAGGCCCGCCTCGGCCAGAGTCTCGGTGGCAGCCACTTCCACTGCCAGCCAAGTGCGGAAACGATTTTCGTCGCTCCAGATGCGGCCCATTTCCGGGCGGGTATAGCGTGGAATCACGGCGTCGCACCCTTTCCTGTCATCACAAAATGGGGCCTACGGATTCTAAACGGAGTGGAACCCCGGTGACCAGCAGGGTGACGCACGGGTAGTGGCTCCGTTTGATATGGAAGCGAGCCAAACGCGCGATTCTTGCGTCGCAAAGAACGCGAGGCTTCGCGCGGCTCGCCCAGATCCCCTTCGACTTCGCTCAGGGCAGGCTCTCGCTGCGCAAAGAACGCTGGCTCGGGATAACAAATCAAACTGAGCCACTACCCCCTCTTCAGATTGTTCTCAATCCGAATATATCGTGATACGATCTAATATAGAATGAATGCAATCTTGCTACGATGTAATTGTCCCTGATGAAAAATTCTCTCACTTTGGCCGACTATGAATGGCTGGCGGAAGTACGCTATCAGATCCGCCGCTTTCTTCACTTCAGTGAACAGGCTTCGCGTGCCGCGGGTCTCGAGCCGCAGCAATATCAGTTGATGTTGGCCATGAAGGGACTCCCAAAGGGGACGCGGCCGCGCATTGGCGAACTCGCCGAGCGCATGCAGATTCAGCACCACAGTGCGGTCGAACTCGCGAACCGCCTGTCGGCCCGCGGCTACGTAAGGCGGCACCGGGCCGGTGAAGACAGGCGGGAAGTGCTGCTGGCCCTGACCCCGAAAGGAGAACGAGTATTGCGGGAGCTTTTCCTGATCATCGCGCCGAACTTCGCACGCGCGGACCGGCGCTGATCACAGCATTGAAACTCGCGATCCAAAGCACCGGTCAGGCCCACTCCTGCCTCCAACAAGAATCCAAAGCATGGATGAAAGAAACCGCAACAAAGGCAATCCCCCTCGGGCCACGATCGGCGCCACAGGAGCGCAAGTCGGAGATGTCCGCATGGCGGAACCCGCCCAGTTCCGCATGGTGCAGGTGTCTTTTCTTGCCGCAGGTGCATCGGTCTGCTTGCTGGATTGATCGCGTTTCTGCCTCGTATCAACTGATCGGGCTTTTCACCAATATCTTCTTCTATCATCGTTTCGCCGCCGACTTCGTCAGCGCGCGTCACAACCAGCTCGGCTGCTGGGTGATCCCGATTCCCGTGATCGGTGGAATCATCGTCGGTTTCATGGCGAAATATGGGACGCCGAAGATCAAGGGCCACGGAATCCCCGAAGCCATGGAAGCGGTTTTGGTCAACCGCAGCCGTATCCAGCCGCGCGTCGCAATTCTGAAGCCGATTTCGGCAGCAATCGCCATCGGCACCGGCGGACCGTTCGGCGCCGAAGGACCGATTATCCAAACCGGGGGGCGTTGGTTCTCTAGTCGGGCAGGTGCTACACAGACCGCTTCGGAGCGCAAAGTGCTGCTGGCCTGTGGCGCCGCGGCGGGCATGTCCGCGACGTTCAATACCCCTATCGCCGGCGTGATTCTTGCAATCGAGCTGCTTCTTGTTTGAATTCAAGGCTCGGTCGTTTATTCCGCTTGGTCATTGCCAGCACGCTTGCCACAGCCGTCCACATGCAATTGCTGGGCGCAGGGCCCATGTTCAAAGTCACTGCCATGGACTTCGGCATTCCTCGCGCTCTACCGTTTTATCTGGTGCTAGGCGTGGTCTGCGGATTGGCCGCGGTCGGATTCAGCAAATTGCTCTACTGGACGGAAGACCAATTCGAAAAACTGCCGGTGGACGAACTCTGGTGGCCCGCCATTGGCGCTCTGGGCCTGGGAATCATTGGCTACTTTGTGCCGCGGGTTCTGGGCGTCGGCTACGACACCATCGGCGACATTCTGAACGCGAACCTGGCCTGGAAACTGCTGCTTGTCGTGATGGTCGCCAAAGCTGTGGCCCTGATCGATCTCGCTGGGTTCGGGGACCTCCGGCGGATTGCTTGCGCCGATGTTCATGTGTAGCGCGGCCCTAGGTGGATCTTCGCCATGGGAATAGATCGCATTTTTCCCACGGCGAATCTGTCTGCAGGCGCTTTGCACTGGTCGCCATGGGAGCGGTGTTCGGAGCGGCGTCGCGAGCCACATTTACCTTCATCATTTTTGCCTTCGAAATCACCCGTGACTACAACGCAGTCTGCCGCTGATGCTGGTCAGTGTCATTGCCGACGGTATCGCGATGCTGCTGATGCCCCGAGCCTCCATCATGACCGAAAAGCTGGCGCGGCGCGGATTGCACATTCACCAGGAATACGAAGCCGACGTGCTGCAGCAGACGCATGGTCTCGAGACCATGGACAAGGATGTTCCCAGGCTGCCCGAGGATATGAAAGTCAGCGAATTGTCGGACCGCATTGCGCGCCGTGATCCCGAGGTACCGGCCATCAGGGGATGCTCATCCTCGACGCAACGGAAAGCTGGCGGGGGCTGATCACCCGCGGGGATGTTCTGCGCGCTCTAGATGAAGACCCGGCCGGAACCATGGCCGTGCTGGATGCGGGAACGCGGAAGTTGATCGTCACCTATCCCGATGAATCGTTGCACGACGCATCCGCGAAGATGCTGCGCAATAACATTGGACGATTGCCTGTAGTCGATCGCGGAGATCCGCGACGGTCGTCGGCTACCTGGGCAGACCGGGAATCATGGCAGCACGCCTACGCCGTTTGGATGAAGAACATGTGCGAGAGCCAGGCTGGATTCAAAAGCGGAGCTCAACAGCGTCTAAGCCCTAGAGTTGCTTTCCTTCGCCAGCCTCGATCAGTGGCTCGCAGGGCGCGCACCGAAACGCCCAGCGTCCCTCCGGCAAAACCGTCGATATACGCCGCGTTGATGCCAATCACTTCGCCTTGCGAGTCAAACACCGGTCCGCCGCTGGCCCCATGTGCCGTGGGCGCATCGTAGATGAGCTTATCGCCCACCACGTCGCCTAAATGTCCGCAGGTGGCCGAGGGCCGGATCAACGACAGAGCCGCCAATTCACTGGCCGCACCTTGATCATCCCGGCGGTAGGCCAGGCGCTCGTACACCGCCGGCGGAGACTTGGCCACCATGCCCAGCACTACCCATGGGGTAGCCGACGACAGAAACCAGTTCTCCTGGGTTGGGGACAGCGTCGGCTAAGGGCAAAGGCCGAAGCTGATGCACCGCCTGTTAGTCGTCGATACGCACCACCGCCAAATCTCCGCTGCGCGGATAGAGCTGCCGGAGTGAGAACGTATCGGCGCCGGCAGCCCGGGAAAAAAGGCAACCAGTTTCTCCAGGTGCGCCGTGGCGCCGCTGTTGATCAACAGTGTGGATTCCGGGTCCTCATACCATGGTTCGGCGACGTGGCGATTTGTGGCAAGCAAGCCGTCCGCGACCACGAACCCGGTCCCAGAAATGCGGGCGCGCAGGGCGGGCCTTTGCTGTTGAATCCAACCTGTACATACCAAAGATGTAGCAGATAGAATTGCGATAACGGTTCAGGACCAGGGCCGGCATGGCCTGCTCCTGCTGCAGTTGCTGCACGTCACGCGAGAGTTGCTGCACCTGCTGCCGGAGACCATTCGAGGATGGTGCCGGATAGTAATGAGCAATTACCCCGGTGCCCACCAGCAAGAACACTCCCAAGGCAGCCTGGACTGCTTTCGGCCACGCAGTACAGACTGGCTCTTCTTGAACTTGGTGATCGCTTTCGCCCATGAGACAACGCAGGTCCGTCGGCGACCATTCGGGGGGAGAGAAACTCTAGCCAGGCAGGCCTGTGATCTCTCTATGCTCTCCCAGGGACGGAAGGTTTTCTAGGGTACGGAAGACGATGACCATGCGGGGGTTTGTATCTTCTTGTGGGGACAAGCCTTCGCCAGGTCTCGGGTTGCGCAGCTCAGACACCCCCTTAGTTCACCGTCTGGACCAGGCTGGCTGAACTGCTCTTGTAATCAGCGTCTCCCGAATAGTCCGCTTGAATGGTGTGCTTGCCTTTCCTCAGCTTCTTTGTGCTGTACTCGGCCACTCCGTTTGTCAAGCTCACCTTCGCCAGCACGATTTTCCCGCTCTTAAACGTGACCGTCCCGGTCGGTGTTCCGCCGTGTCCGGTGACCGTCGCCGTGAAGGTCACCATCTCCCCATATTTTGACGGGTTCTTGGAGGACGTTAGCGTGGTTGTGGTGGCAGTTTTGTTGACCACCTGCTTCAGCACCGGGGATGTGCTGCCGTAGAAATTGGAATCCCCACCATAGACCGCCGTCATAGAGTGGGAACCCACGCTCAGTGCCGACGTTCTATAGGTCGCGACTCCGTTGTTGAGCGTTCCCGTGCCCAGCAATGTGGTGCCGTCGTAGAACGAGACTGTACCGGTTGGTGTTCCACCGTACTGCCCGGTGACCGTCGAGGTGAGGGTCACCTTCTGCCGATAGTTCGACGGGTTCGGCGACGAGGTCAGTCCGGTTGTCGTACTAGCTTGATTGACCACCTGCTTGAGCACCGGAGATGTGCTCCCCACGAAATTCGTGTCCCCACCGTAGACAGCCGTCATGGAGTGCGAACCGACGCTCAGCGAAGACGTTGTATAGGTCGCGACTCCGTTGCTCAGCGTCCCCGTGCCCAGGAATGTCGTGCCATCATAGAACGAGACGGTTCCCGTCGGCGTTCCACCGTACTGCCCGGTGACCGTCGCGGTGAAGGTCACTGCCTGCCCATAGTTCGACGGGTTCAGTGAAGAGGTCAGGCCGGTTGTCGTGCTATTCTGGTTGACCACTTGCTTCAGGACACCAGATGTGCTCCCTAAGAAATTCGTATCCCCACCATAAACCGCCGTCATGGAGTGTGTACCCACGCTCAGCGATGACGTGGTATAGGTCGCGACCCCGTTGCTCAGCGTCCCCGTGCCCAGCAATGTCGTGCCGTCATAGAACGAAACTGTACCCGTCGGCGTGCCCTTGTAAAAGCCTCGTTGTGCCGTGACTGTAGCAGTGAAAGTGACGGGTTGCCCGAAGTTGGACGGATTCAGCGAAGAGGTAAGCGCAGTTGTCGTCGGCGTCAAGCTGGTGTTAATGAGCACGCCCACCGAGCTATTGTTACAAACGTTCATCACCAGAATGTCGGGCTTGCCATCCCCACTCACATCCGTTACCACGACCCCATCGGTGCAATACCCGCCGGAGCCGTAGCTCAGCGCCGTCTGGAAAGTTCCGTCGCCGTTGCCCAACAGCACGCCCAGCAGCCCGCCCCAGCCGGAGTCCGCCACCACAATATCGAGTTTGCCGTCCCCGTCCACATCTGCTACCGCGACCCCCAAGGGGGCACCCCCGTAACCCGAGTCGTAGGTTGTTGCCGTCTGAAAGGTTCCATCGCCGTTGCCCAGCAGCACGGCTACGGTGCCGGTATTGTTGTTGGTCACCACCAGGTCGGGTTTGCCATCCCCGTTCACGTCCGCCACCGCGACCGCAGCGGGCCCATTCCCGCCCGAGCCGAAAGCCACCGCTGGCTGGAAGGTTCCATCGCCGTTGCCTAGGAGCACGCCCACCGAACCACCGTTATCACAGGCGCTGTCCGCACAGTTATTCGCCACGACTATGTCGGGCTTGCCATCCCCGTTCACGTCCGCCACGGCAACCAATTGGCCGCTCCCCCAGGAGTCGTATCCACCCGAGCCGTAAGTGACCACTGTTTGGAAAGTGCCATCGCCGTTGCTCAGTAGCACGCCCACATTGTTGCTCCAAATGTTCGACACCACGATATCTGGCTTGCCATCCCCATTCACATCCGCCACCGCGACCGCAAAAGTTTTCAACCCGCCCGAGTCGTAGCTCACCGCTGTCTGGAAGGTTCCGTCACCGTTGCCCAGCAGCACGCCCACCGTCCCGTCGCTTTGATCATTCCCACAGTCGCCGCCACCAGAGGTGCAGTTTGCCACTACGATATCGGGCTTGCCATCCCCATTCACGTCCGCCACGGCCACCGAATTCGTGTATCCGCCGCCTGGGTCGTAGGCCACCGCTGTCTGGAAGGTTCCATCCCCGTTGCCTAGCAGCACGCCCACAGTGCCACTGTGATTCGCCACGACGATGTCGGGCTTGCCATCCCCATTCACGTCTGCCACCGCGTCCGACGTGGATTGGTACCCGCCCGTACCGTAGGCAACGGCATTGGCAAAGTTCAGCCCTGATGTTGTCGAAGCCCTCCGCCGGGTCCCGTTCGGCCTAGGTGCGCTAGCGCCACGCCGGGCGAAGGGCGCCCCTTGCGGCAGCCGAGAAAAATTCGGGAGTACTCGCGGATGCGGTTGTTGAGCGATGGGCAGCCCGTTCAGTTGATTGGCGAGCGGGGCGCGATTGGACTGCGCCAGTACCAACATGCTGATGAGAATTGCAAACAATCCGACGAAGCGGACGGATTTCATGACGCCCTCCAAGAACCGCGATTCGATTTGAGAACGAAGCCGCTCAACCGCTGGGGGAACGTCAATCTTTTCCGGTCTGGGTTTTTCTCCCCGCGCCTTAGGTCGGAACATCTTTTTGCGGGGCGGCGAACTCGATCGGGAAGGGTTGGTCGTCTCCCGACTTGCTTGATCTGGTCTTATGGCCAGAGCTGCTACTCAGAAAATTCCTGGGTTACGATACCCGTTTGGGAGCATCGTTCCACTACACCCTATTGGGGCTGGGCTTGGATGCGCAAGGGCATTGGTCACTGTGCCATGTGATGAGATTGAGAAAAGCAGTTTTGCAGGGCTGAGTTGTCAGATGCCCAGCCTACTGAATCCTGGCTACTCCGGGGGCGGGATTGGGAAACTTGGTCAGGACCGCAGGATCGTGCCCCGGAATAATGAGTGCAGGGCTGGCGGCAAGCTGTTTCATGCGGTCCTGGGCGCGCAGATTTGAAGCGGCGTCGAGGGTCGCCGCGATGGGGACATGCTTCTCCAGGTTTTCGTACAGATACATGTTGTCGCTGGCCAGCACCACCGTTCCCGCCGCGGTGTTCACGCCTACGTATTGTGAGGCGTAGGTATGCCGTCCGCCGGTATAGCAAGTCACGCCAGGGATAATTTCCTGGTTGTCCCCATCGACCAGGCCTACCCGGCCCTGGGTGCTCAGCTTGACCAGGGTGAGCACATCGTCGGGATCGATGCCGCCGTGAGTTTTCTCCGACTGCCACGCCTCTCCCGCGTAGTACTGCAGTTCGTCTTTCTGAATCCATATGCGGGCTTTGGGAAATAGGTCGACGCCGTCAGCGTGGTCCCAGTGCATGTGGCTGATGATGATGTCGGTTACGTCCTCGGGCTTCACGCTTAGGGGCTTGAGCGCGTCGGAGGGCTTGATGAAGTCATGAATGTTCCAGCCGGGGAAGAGCCGTTCATGGTAGAAGCCGGAGTCTACGAGAATATTGTGACCATTGCCGCGCACCAGCCAGATCATCATGGCGATATCGGTTTTGCGAGCGGGATCGGCGCCTGCGACCAGGTCCGCGACGGGGTAGTCGGGAACGGTGGCGTAGCGGATGGCGTAGACTTGGTACTGGGGTTTGGACTGGGCGACCGCGGGTGTCACGATCAACAGCAACAGGAAAAGACGAAGGATTCTCATGGGCTTGGCGAATCGATTTAACCACACGGCGCACAGAGATCACAGAGAAAAGTCCGCAGCCCAGTTTTAAGCTGGTGATTCGCAAATGAGAACGCGGAACCGGGAACGCTCCAGCCTATACCTGCCCCGATCTATACCCGTTCCAACTCACGCAAAGTCCTTTCGTTCACCACGTTTCCGGTATTCAGCGTTGAGGCGGGTTCAAACAGCAGGAGCCAGCATTCCTCGTCGGCGACAGGCTTGTGCTCCACGCCGCGCGGAATGACGATGAATTCACCTTCTTCGATCCAGACGTGGCGGTCGCGGAATTCCATGCGGAATCGGCCCTTGACGACAAGAAACAGCTCATCACATGCTCGTGATGATGGAAAACGAATTCGCCTTTCAGCTTATCCAGCTTGACACATTGGCCGTTGAGTTCAGCAGCGATGTAGGGCTTCCAGTATTCGTGGATTTGAGCAAATTTCTGGGCGATGTTTACTTTGTCCATAAGCTCCTCGGAGACAGGCAGCGTTCCAACTATAGATGCTCAAGAGGAGAAGCGGTTTCACCGGATGGTGAAGAACTGGCGGCAGCGTCGAGTTCGGGTTCGGGAAGGCATCCACCAGACAGCACAAGCCATCGTTGTATCTGTGCGGGAAAAGTTACGAGCAGAGCCGTTTTCATCTTGCATACGTCTGTAACTACGACCACAATGCGCTCTGCAACTGAGGAGTGCCACTGCGTCGCGATCTTGGAACCCGCCACTGGCGCGCATTCCGGGAATGTCGTCAATCGGGAAACTGGAGGCTAACTTGAGACTTACGAATACCACCATAGGGAAAAACCGCGCACATGGGGCAGCGAGGTCTGCAGCCTTACTCATGCTGTCGTTTTTCATTCTCAGTCTAACCCTGCCCTTGGCGCAGGCACAGAGATTCGCCATCAAGCGGCTGAACCCTCCGGGGTCCCACTATTCTTTCGCTTTTGGATTAAGCAATAAGGGCTTGGTAGTCGGCTCTTTTGTCAACGCGAAGAATGTGTACGAGGGATTTATCTACGATGGCTCAACCTACAAGGAAATATCGGAATCCCGGTATCTCACCCAGGCCAACGGAGTCAACGACAACAATATCGTGGTGGGCGACTACATCGGGAAGGACCAGTTGACCCACGGATTCTTTCTTCGCGACGGGCAATTCACCAGCTACGACCTGAACCAGGGGAAATCAACCCCCAACGCCTCGAGCCGTACCCTCTCGACCTATATCTTCGCCATCAACAACGCGGGAAACTTCGTTGGATATACACAGAAGCAGGGAAAGCCAGCCATTGCTTATGTCAATCTGAATGGTACGGTCAGGCAATTCACCTTCCACCGAAATTACACCTACGCCTACGGTATCGATAACAAGAACGAAATCGTCGGATGGTTCTTGAACTCCAGCTTTAGCACCTGGCACGGCTTTTACCGTGGCGCTGGGGGCAAGATGACACAGATCGACTACCCCGGTTCTGTATCAACCTTGTGCTCAGGAATCGACGATGTGGGTGATATTACGGGGACCTATGTGGACACGAAAAATGTGGCGCATGGCTTCATTAGGACGAAGGGCAAATTTCGGACCGTCTACCTGCCCGACGTCACCGGGATCAACAACGCTGGGGTTTTCGTGGGAGGGTATATCGCCAAGAACAAGAACAACTACGGCTACATCGCGACTCCCCAGTAAAGCCGCCGGCTGTAGCAGACGGCCGAGGAGAGCAAAGCCTGCCGCGCATAGCTCGGCTGGGACGGTCGAGGGCGACCGTCCAAGCATCGACGGGCTGATTCCTGGAGGTTCTCAATGTTCGGTTAGAACTATGGAACTCTGCTGTCCGCTGCAGTTTTTGGCCGGATCGTAGATGGCCAGTCCTTCCCGCTTGCCTTGGGATGCGCGGAAGGTCAGCGTCCCGCCTTTCACCTTCTCGGGTAATCCTTTGAATTGCGTTTTGCCGTCGACATTAGTGGCTGCTTCGAGATCGAGCCGCCGCACGCCCGCAAATCCGTAAGCAATGTGGACTTTGATGCGCGCGTCGTAAACTGGCGCGCCTTTGGCATCGGTGACGGTGAAGGCGATGGAACACGGGCCAGCTTCTCCGTCCATTACCGGAACCTGGTGCGGGTCGGGCGTCTGCTGGGCATGGGCCAGCATGAGACCGCCCACCAGAACACAGATTGCCGTGGTCCACAACATAAGCTTGGATTGAATTGGTGTGGTCATGGATGATTTCCTCACCTCGATTACACCACAGCAGGACCCAAGGATGCTCGGACGGTGTCGGCAAACTGTGGTCCATATGGCATACACGTATTACGATTGCACAGGACAGGCAATCCTTACGTCTGCGGGGATTAGTGCTCTCAATTGGAAGCATGAGGCGTCACACGCGATGACAAACGGTGCAATGATCCCGATCAGCCAAGTAAGGCCCGCGCTGCTCCCACTCAACGATTTGCGGGAGCTTTTGCATTGGTATCGTCTGAATCTTTGTGAAGTGGAAATACACGATCCAAGAGGACACCGTGTGCGCTTCTTGCCAGAAAACTTTGTCCACTTGATCAAGCTGACGACAAGGTACGGCAAGGAACCAAGGAATGCGAGTATCGCCCTCGACGAGATCGAGCGAGGCAGAATCAGGCTTGTGGCCGGCCGATTTGATTCCCAACGTGCGTCGGAACTTTCGTGGATCCGCTCGATCGCGGCCGATCCATGGAGGATTGTGCTTAATTGGCAGGCGTTAGGCCGTGGCGATGAGGCGTATGTTCGTAATTTCGGCACAGCGAATGCACCTGTCTATCGCGTCTTGGTCTGTGAAGCCATCGGGACGTTGCGGCAGGCGGTGACGGTGTTCCCGCGTGAACGAATGAGTGCCCGAGAACTGGCAACGATACTCTGGCCCTAAAGCGAGGGGGCCACCAGCGCTTTCGCGAAGGTGGCCCGCTCTACCCTAATTCTCGCCCCGGGTCAGGGAATAGCAATCCCTTGGGGATCGCGAACTTCGATATATATGATGCGATAGGCTGCTAAACGATTCAAGCCAAAAATCTCTTGTCAAGTTACATTTTGGTAACTTGAAGCAACCACTAGGTTTACCAACCGTTCCACACTGCTGCCGCGAGCGTCAATTCTCGTACAGTAGCACGCCTTCCGTCGTCTTCTCCGAGTCCACGGGACGGTAGTACAGCTTGTTGTCCTCGAGGAAGACTTCGATGAACGCCGGGCGCGTGGTGATAGTGCCTTGGATCAAAGCCTCTGAGAGCGGGTCTTCGATGTACTTCTGCAAGGCCCGGCGCAGCGGACGAGCGCCGTAGCTGCGGTCGCCGAGCGTCTGGTTCAGGATCCATTTCTTGGCTTCGTCGGTCACGGTAACCGTGATCGCCTTCTGCGCCAGGTTCTGGTTCAACTGGGTGACCATGAGCTCCAGAATCTGGATCAGGTCGGTCTCACCCAGGGCGCTGAACAGGATGATTTCATCCAAGCGGTTCAGGAACTCGGGATTGAACGTGCGCTTGACTTCGCCCTTTACCAGGTCTTCGACCTTACCCGAGATCATCTCGTCCTGGCTCGATTGGAAGCCCAGGCCCTCGCGCTTCTGCAAGTGCCGCGCCCCGATGTTCGAGGTCATGATGATGATGGCGTTCTTGAAATCCACCGTGTTGCCCAAGCCGTCGGTGAGTTGGCCGTCCTCGAACACCTGCAGCAGGATGTTGAACACATCCGGGTGCGCCTTCTCGATTTCGTCCAGCAGCACGACCGAGTAGGGAGCGCGCTTCACCCGCTCGGTGAGCTGGCCACCTTCTTCATAGCCCACATATCCCGGGGGCGAGCCGATCAGTTTTGAGACCGAGTGTTTTTCCATGAACTCGGACATATCGAAGCGAATGAGCGATTTCTCGCTGCCGAACATGAACTGCGCCAGGGTGCGGGCGACTTCCGTCTTGCCTACGCCCGTAGGTCCCAGGAACAGGAACGAGCCAATGGGCCGGTTCGGACTCTTCAGGCCGGCACGGGAGCGGCGGATGGCACGCGCCAACGCAATAATGGCCTTGTCCTGCGAGATGATGCGTTTGTGCAGTTCCTCTTCGATGCGCAGCAGCTTTTGCGACTCTTCTTCCTTGATGGAAGTAATGGGAACGCCGGTCCAGCGCGAGACTACATCCTCGATGTCCTCCCGACCGACAACGCCGGTGGAGGATTCATCGAGGTGGTATTTCTCGCGAAGAGCGCGCAGGTTCTCGCGCTCCTTGCGTTCTTCGTCCGAATAGAAGCGCGCCTTCTCGAACTCGTGGTTCGCGATGGCGTTCTCCATACGGTGAACGATGAACTTGATGCGTTTCTGGACTTCGGTGATCTCTTCCGGCAACGAGGTCTGGCGCAGCTTCACACGGGCGCCGGCTTCGTCCACCAGGTCAATCGCCTTGTCGGGCAGGAAGCGGTCGGGAATATAGCGGTTGGAGTGCGAGACCGCAAAATTGATGGCGTCGTCGGTGTAAGTAACCGCATGGAACTTCTCGTAGCGGTCTTTGATTCCGAACAGAATCTTGGTCGCATCCGTCTCATTCGGCGGCGGAACCTTGACGGCTTGAAAACGACGCTCCAGGGAACGATCTTTCTCGATGGACTTGCGATACTCCCCCGGAGTGGTGGCGCCAATGCACTGGATTTCTCCCCGCGACAGCGCCGGCTTCAGGATGTTGGCGGCGTCGAGCGAGCCTTCGGCCGAACCCGCGCCCACCAGCGTGTGCAACTCGTCAATGAAGATGATGCAGTTCTGCGACTCCATCAATTCCTTCATGATGGTTTTGAGCCGCTCTTCAAACTGTCCGCGGTATTTCGTGCCCGCGACGATCAAGGAAAGATCGAGCGCCAGAATACGTTTGTCTGCCAGGAAGGACGGCACTTCGCCATCGGCGATGCGCTGCGCCAACCCCTCGACAATGGCGGTCTTGCCCACGCCGGGCTCGCCGATCAGAACCGGATTATTTTTCGTGCGGCGGCACAGAATTTGCACGACCCGCTCCAGTTCCCCTTCGCGTCCGACCAGCGGATCTAACTGAGTGTCCATCGCAGCCTGGGTAAGGTCGCGGGAGAACTCGCTCAACAGGGAAGACTCGCGCTGGCGTTGGGGCTGGGCCTTCTCCTGGCTGGTGCGCGCCAATTCCTCACGAATCGTAGAGAGCCGCAGGCCGCGTTCGTGGAGAATTTCGGCCGCAAAACACTTCTCTTCTCTTAGTAAACCCAACAGCAGATGCTCGGTCCCAATGTGCTTGTGAGAGAGCCGCTCGGCTTCTTCGGCGGCATAGGCCAGGACCCGCTTGCATTCATTGCTCAGCGGCAGGTCTACGGAAGTCGAAACCTTCTCCCGAATCGTGGTGTGTCCCTCGATCTGCTTGCGGATGGACTCGACCGAGGCATGGGAGCGCAGAAAACGGTTGGTCAGGGCCTTGTCTTCGCGCAGAAGCCCCAGCAGCAAGTGCTCCGTCTCAATATAAGGAGACCCGAACTGGCTGGCTTCGTAGCGCGCAAAGAAGATGACGCGCCTGGCTTTCTCCGTATAGCGTTCAAACATATAAACCTTTCCCCCGAGCTTCCGGAGAGACTTGCGGCCAACCTTGCTGCCTTGCCTCTCGGAACTCCCTGACCGTAACCACTGGTGCAATCAAGCTGCCAACGTCCCACTGTTGAATATCGTGGGTTACCCACCTGCTCATCAGTTACCAAAGACACCAAAGTTGTCGTTTCTCGGCAAGTGGTTGCAACTTCTTGCATCCCCGCTTCCCGTCTATCATTCCGGCACGCCCGCACCCGAAAGTCAATTCCCCTGACGTACTATACCGCGAGCGTCTCCGGCGCTACCTCCTGAATCCGTCCGCTTTCTAAGCGCAGAACGCGATGGCAGCGACGTGCGAACCCAAGGTTGTGGGTGGCGATGAGCGAGGTCAACTGATAGTCGCGATGTAAGCGGGCGATCAATTCAAAAACTGAGTCTGCCGTGCGACTATCGAGGTCCCCGGTCGGTTCATCCGCCAGCAAGAGCCGGGGCTGTGTGATCAGAGCCCGGGCCAAAGCTACGCGCTGCTGTTCACCACCGGAAAGCTCCCCCGAACGATGATGCGAGCGCTGCTCTAAACCGACCTCGCGGAGCCACCGCAACGCATCCCCTTGGGCATCCTGCCAGGGCTGACCCCGAAGCAGGAGCGGCATTGCCACATTCTCCAGTGCCGTAAACTCCGGCAACAGGTAGTGGAATTGCCAAACGAAGCCGATCTCGCGATTGCGAAACTCGGCCGCGGCTTGCTCCGTAAGAGTACTCAATCGCAGGTGGGCGCAGTATACGTCACCTGCGGAAGCCCTATCAAGCGCCCCGAGGATGTGCAACAGGGTACTCTTTCCCGCACCCGATTCCCCTACGATGGCCAGCATCTCGCCTTTCGCCACCTGAAACGACAAATTTTCAAAGAGCACCAGGTCCGACTTGCCCGACCGGAAGACCCTCTTGAGGCCTTCGCTCCTCAGCATAACCTGCCCGATTAGATGCACCCGCAATGCTCCTCGTCTCAGGAATCAAGGCTGACAAGCCGCCTTCACCCGGCATACCCGCGACAGGGTTGCCATACCCATTAAAACACGAGCAGCACGCGAGAGTTCCTGCCCAAGCCTTGCGGCAAGGCTCTACACGAAAACTGTACTGCAGAAAGCGGGTGAAGGAATGTGACCTCGGTCACTTATGTGCGGACCAATGTCCAGACCTCGGGGAATCGCAAGGGACAGCGTCACACAAGAAATGGCCCGGGATGTCCTTGAAACCTAAACCTGGAAACGTAAAGCCCACGTCGCAGCAACGTTGCTCATTCGTAGCGCAAGGCTTCCGCCGGCAGAATGCGCGCCGCCGACCAGGACGGATACACCGTCGCGATCAACGAGATGCCAATGGCCACCAGCGCCACCAGCAGGCCATCCATCGCGCGCGGGGCGAAGGGCACGTAATCAATCGAGTACACCTCGGGAGCAAGTGACAACAAATGATAGTGCCCGCCGATCCAGGAAAGTGCGTACCCGAGCACCAATCCAATGGCCGTCCCGACCACCCCGATCAACACGCCTTGAGCGATGAAGATGCGGCGCACCTGCGATTTGCGCGTGCCCATGGACATGAGCACGGCGATGTCGCGGGTTTTCTCCATCACCATCATGGTCAGCGAGATCAGAATGTTCAAGGCGGCCACAAAAACAATGAGCCCTATCGTGATGAACGTCACCAACCGCTCCAACCGCAGCGCACGGAAGAGCGCCTTGTTCTGCTGCATCCAGTTGGTGGCCATGAAGCCCTTGCCCGCGGCCTGCTCCAGTCGATTGCCAATCTGATCGGCTTTGTAGATGTCGTCCACCTTGAACTCAAGTACCGAAACCAGATCTCCAAGACCAAACAGCTGTTGCGCGTCGCTGAGACGAGTGAACGCCCAGGAACTGTCGTAATCGTAGAAGCCGGAGTTGAAGATCCCGACCACGCGAAACCGGTTGTACTTGGGAACGATGCCAAAGGGAGTGAGTTCGCCTTGCGGGCTGGTGACCAGAACGACGGAGCCGACCGTAGCGCCGAGTTCGTCGGCCATATCTTTACCGAGAATGACAGGGGGCATGGCGGCTATGCGCTCTTGAACATCCTCAAGAGCGTCAGGCGATTGGCCGTGTGTGGCGCGGGTGTCCTGTGTGGCGCGGGCGCCCTCGCCCGCGGCTTGTGACGACGGAGCAACGGAGGTCGTCGTTGACCGGTCTTCGTCGAGCGAATCCGCCGAGCCACGGGTCACTGTCTTCAGCAGATCGCTGACTTTTCTTTCATACGCTGGGATCATTCCCTTCAGTACCGCGCCCCGCGCCCGCGGTCCGCGCGAAATCAGAACCTGCTCGTAAATCGCGGGGGCAGCCGCAACCACGTGCGGCTCTTTCGCCAGTCGATCCATGAGCGGATGCCAGTCTTTGATTCCGTCGCTTTGTACCCGCAGCAGGTTGATGTGCGAAGTCGAGCCCAAGAGGCGATCCTGGAGATCCTGGCGAAATCCGTTATTAATGGCGAGCGCGATAACCAGCGAAGCGACCCCGGCAGCGACCCCAGCGATGGAAATGCCTGTGATGACGCCGATGAAAGCCTGGCGCCGTTTGGCGCGGAGATAGCGAGAGGCGATAAAAAGTTCGAACCTCATAGGGAGGTCCCTCGCCGTGCTCGGGATTTCGGCGCGCGGCTCATACGCCGCGCAAACGCCTCAAGTTCAAAGCGCATGCAGAGAGTCGTTGGTCGTTCGTCGTTGGCTCAGATGAATTATACGGTGGGCCCTGTCCAAGCTTGAGTCTCTAGGGCTGCTGGTGAAATCGCCCGGTTACGCAGGTGATCTGGAAGCGCAGTAACTTTTGTCGCATAATCGCACCAGTGCGCCGTTCTCACCGTTGCTCGTTGGCTCTCCGGTGTCCGATCCGCTGTGTTTGACGGAGGTTTAGACTATGCGTTCCCTGGTCTTTCATTTCTTGCTAGTGGGCCTAGCGCTTCCAGCATTGGCAGGTTCCCAACTGGATGGGCGGTTTTATTTATCGAAAAGAACGTATTCTGCCGGTGAGCCCGTTTTCCTGACTTTCGAAGTGGAAAACAAAGGGAAACAGCCTGTCACGATTGGCATTGCTGACCCTCTCAGCTTCTGCGGAGGCTACGAGATTAAGGTGGAAGGAGCCAAGAGTCGGGAGTCACTCAGCTGCTACGGTAGTATAGCGGGAAGCTGCGCAAGTAGCGACAAGATCCTGAAGCCGGGTGGCGGTCACACCGATCGAATCCTGCTCAACCAGCCCTACGATCTCCTTCAACCCGGCCGATATTCGTTGCGGGTTACCCACGAACTTCCATATGGCCCAGGCGATGGCGATCTAGCTTTGTTGGGACCCAAGGGTACCCACGAAACCTTTGACGCCCAACTAGAGATTGTCCTCGAATCTTCCACGGACAGCGACCTGAAGCCCGAATTCCAGAAGTATCTGGCTGATCTTCGATCGGGTGACTCGGACCAGCGAATCGAAGCGGCGGATGTTATTGCCAACTTGGCACCGCGGTTCTTGGAAGGGACAATCCTGCAGATGCTCGATTCTCCAGAGTTGAGATACTTCGCCGTCCGGGGTCTTCGCAATCTCGGTACACCGGCTGCCCATCAAGCTCTCGTGTCCTTCGTGAAGAACTCCCCGCCCACCCAGGCGGCTGGCGAATATCAGGATGCGATTCGCTATCTTGGCGAAATCGGGACTCACGATGATCTAGCCGTGCTGCTCAAGGTCGCCCACGCTAATCCGCCGGGCAGCTACGGCCGGGAGGTGGCGATGGAGTCTGCCGGAGAAGTCGGCGGCGATGATGCCGTTCCGCTTCTGGCTGCAGAGCTTAAGGATCAGTCCGCCACAGTGCGGCAATCCGCTGTTCGGGCACTTTACTCCACTGGCTCGCGCGCCGCCGTGCCCGTACTGATTGAACTGTTGCGCTCGCCCGAAGAGCGGGTGAGTGGGACTGCGGAGTTCGGGTTGCAAGTGTTAACTCATCGCTCCGCGACGGAAGCGCAGCCATCGGCCACTCACGCGAAATGGAGGGAATGGTGGAGCACCCATCGCGAAAGCGCGACAATCTTCAAATACGACCAGTGTGGTGAGTTGGTGCCGCTCGAGTGATCGTCGGCGATCCTGGTGGTTGTGACGTCGCCGTTACACGAGCAACCGCTACCCTATTCTCGGCAAGACCGAGGGAACACGTTTTTTATAGTGGGCGTATTCATCTCCGAATCTCTTCTCTAGTTCCTCATCTTCCATCCGAATCATAACCGTGCCGGTGAGCACGGCGAACGCCGTCAACCCGTAACATACCACCAGCCCTGTCCCGAGACTCCACGCCAGCATCTCACACAGATGCGCCAGATAGACGGGATGCCGCACGCGAGCGCGAATGCCAGAGGTGATCAAGCGCTGCTCACGATGAATCACGTAGCCCCGAACGCCCTCGTCCGGGGACAGCTTGCCAGGATTCTGCCGTGAGATTGCGGAGCATCGCTCCGCCGGGCGGGTGAGGGCACCCGCCCCTACGCGATTTTCGCCGGTCAATTCTGGCAAACCAGCCAGTTGCTTCGCGCTGAAATGCTTGCTGGATTGCGCGTATAGCCAAAATCCCACGCCGAACAGGGCCAGTGCCGGAGCCCATGACCAAGGCGTCTTGTAAAGCGCAAAGTGCCGCCATGGGGATGTGGCCAATCCGAGCACGATCCACATCGCAATCCAAGCCGGCAGCAGAAACAAGTATGGCGAGCGTTTCCGCGATCGCCAATAGTTGGCCCATGGGTGAATGGCCAGCCAGAACGAGGGGATCGTGCCGTAAACGATACACGCTACCCAGCCCAGAAGATTGAGCCATGGAATCATGGAATCATTGAGTGATTGAGTCATTGTCTCATTCTGATTGCTCACTTGGCGGGCGAGGGCGCCCGCCCCACACACGCCCGCCCCACACACGCCCGTCCTGCACAGAGCGTTTTGTGGCACAGTAAAGCGATGGCCGCATCGGGAGATCCCAGACTCGCCGGTGGTATTGCGTTTACTCATCCGGATTTCACTGCTTACGCGATAGCACGGTTCTGCATCGTGTCCGCTCTGGAGATGCAGTCCGTCGCGGTCGGATGGCAAGTGTACGAGATCACCAAGCGCCCTCTCGATCTGGGCTTGGTGGGACTGGCCCAATTCCTGCCGGGCATTGTGTTCTTTCTGGCCGCGGGACATGCTGCCGACCGCTTCGATCGCCGCCGCCTCGTGATGTGGTGCTACGGCGGGTTCGCGGTGTGTTCGGGGCTGCTGTGGGGAATTGCGTCGCAGGGCGCGGCTTCGGTGCGTCCCATCTATGTGATCCTGGTTTTGCTTGGCGTGGTCCGCTCGTTCAACGGCACGGCCAGCCGGGCTCTGCTGCCGCAGTTGGTGCCTGAAGAACATTTTCACAACGCTGTGGCCTGGAACGCAAGCGTTTTTCAAGGAGCTACGATTCTGGGGCCGTCGATCGGCGGCCTGCTGTACGCGTTTTTCCACGGCGCATCAGCCGTGTATGCGACGGCGGCTGTAGTTTCGCTTGGCGGTATGGCCTCGACGCTCAAAATTAAGCTGCGTCCCCGAACCCGGCGCCGCGAACCCACAAGCCTGAAGACAGTTCTGGCAGGTTTCCACTATATCTGGGACCACAAACTGGTTCTGGGCTCGATTTCGCTGGACATGTTCGCGGTTCTGCTCGGAGGTGCAGTGGCGTTGCTGCCGGTTTATGCCCGCGAGATTCTGCGAACCGGTCCGTGGGGACTGGGCCTGCTGCGCAGCGCTCCAGGTGTCGGAGCGGCAGTCATGGCAATTCTTTTGGCCCATCGGCCCCTGCGCGGGAGGGCGGGCCCTACGCTGTTGTGGTCGGTGGCGGGATTTGGCGTCTTCACCATCGTCTTCGGGCTTTCGCGCAACCTGGCGCTGTCGCTGGCAGCGCTGGTTCTGGTCGGCGCAACGGATATGGTGAGCGTGGTGATCCGAGCGACTCTCGTGCAACTGGCCACACCCGACGAAATGCGCGGACGCGTGGTCGCCGTGGACATGATTTTTATTGGCACCTCGAACCAACTCGGGGAATTCGAGTCCGGTTTGACCGCGCAGTGGTTCGGAACGGTGCCGGCGGTCGTGTTAGGCGGAGTAGGAACGCTGGCCGTGATCGCCACTTGGGCGTGGCTGTTCCCGGAACTGCGTCAGGCCAGGAACCTCGCGGACATGACGGTTGAGGAATTGGATGAGTGAACCCTGCTCATGCCGATTTACCGTGCCAAATTAGGACACTCCGTGAAAAAGGTTGGAGCTTTCTGATGCCTTCATGCACGCTCAATGTGCGAAGCTTAGGGAAAGCTGAGGAAAGTAGTCAAAGCATGCCGCCACTCCCATTTCAAGGAACTGCCTGGGCGTTGTCGAGCGATGGTCTGGCCCGGGTGGCCAGCAGCCTCGGCGTCTTCGCGCCTGAGATCTGGGCCGTACTGGCGGTCGAAACCTCCGGCTGCGGATACCTTGCCGACCGCCGTCCCCAAGTTCTCTACGAGCGTCATATCTTTCACCGTCTGACACAGGGTCAGTACGACGATGGAGATATTAGCGATCCGTCGCCCGGCGGCTACGGCCCACGGGGCGCTCACCAGTACGACCGGCTCGCAGCGGCCATCACAGAAGACCGGGCTGCGGCTCTGCAAAGCGCCTCCTGGGGCATCGGGCAAATCATGGGGATGAACTACGCCTTGGCTGGATTCCAAAATGTCGAGGACATGATCGCCGCCATGTCGCAATCCGAAGATCAACAACTGGCGGCCATGGGCGGTTTCCTGGTTGGTACCAAGTTGCAGGCTTCGCTGCAAGCTCACGATTGGGCCACGTTTGCTCGCGGCTACAATGGCCCGAATTATGCGATCAATCGCTACGACGTTCGTCTGAACGGCGAATTCCAGAAATATTCATCGGGAGTGTTGCCTGACCTCAATGTGCGCGCCACCCAGTTATATCTCACCTATCTGGGTTTTCACCCGGGGGCGATCGACGGTATCGCAGGGCAGCACACGTTGTCAGCTCTGGCTGAATTCCAGACGCAAAGCGGGTTTCCGACTCCTCGCGCAATCGATGAGAACACCGTTGCGCAACTGCAGGCTGCATTGCCCCCAGCTAACGGGATCGCGGATGCCGCATAGCCAGCAACGCGTTCCCCTGCCCGCCTTGGTAAATTGGTATCCATGTCCTACCGGTGGCTTTCCCAACTCAACCGCGAAGTCGTGGCCTGCACTCGCTGCCCGCGGCTGGTGGCCTATCGCGAAATGGTCGCGCGCGAAAAGCGCCGAGCTTATCGCGATTGTGAATACTGGGGAAAACCGGTGCCGGGGTTCGGCGATCCTCAGGCGCGCGTGCTGATCCTGGGCCTGGCTCCGGGCGCCCACGGCTCGAACCGCACTGGACGACCGTTCACTGGCGACGCCTCCGGTAAATTCATGTATCCAGTTCTGTATGAGACCGGATTCGCCAACCAGCCCAACGCCACCGACCGCGAGGATGGGCTCAAACTGAAAGATGTTTACATCACTGCTGCCGTACGCTGTGCTCCGCCCGACAACAAGCCGCTTCCGCAAGAACTGGTAAATTGTGCGTCCTATCTCGACAGCGAGATGGACGGGCTTACAAAATTAAAGGTGGTGGTCGCGCTGGGCAAGATCGGCTTCGATGCTTATCTCAACTACCTGAAGCGGCGCGGCCAGCTGGCGAGCAAGAAACCGTATCTCTTCCAACATGGCGCCAGGTACAAAATGCCGGATGGAAAGACCTTGTTGGCCTCCTACCATCCCTCCAACCAGAACACCCAGACGGGGAAGCTGACTCGCCCCATGTTTGTGCGGATATTTAAAGAAGCGGCACAAATTGCCGATAGATAAAGAAGAGGCGGCTGCCGCTACAGCCGGACTGCTCGCCCTCCCCAAGCGCGGGGACACACACAACCAGGGTTGCAATCTGGGGTGGCGACCGCCTTCCATGTCCTACTTCAGCTTGGTTGCGGTCACCTCCAGCTGAAACTGGCGCTTGGAGTTGGGGTCGTCCACGCTGCCGATCACGATCAGTTTTCCCGGGAATGCGATTGTGCTGCCACTAATCTCTAACTGGCGGAGCAGAGGCATACTGTTCGCTCGGTTTGTCTGGTCGGGAACGGCAAAATTGCTGATGTTGCACCGGACTTCGAGCAATAAACCGCTATCCCGTTCTTTCAGTCTGCTCCAGATGTTTGTGCCCACGTCAATGTATGTAAACTCACCTTGTTTAGCCTCCACCGGCACACGGGTGCCAATCTTGATGGTGTCCGCATCGTCGGTATTAAGGTTCATCGAGTACTGGCGGGTGTTGACCTTCTTGCCGTCTTCCAGTTCGTTGACGGAGAAGTCGAGACGGTAAGCGCTGACCGGCTTCTGGGATGCTCCCGTCGCCGCTTTTGGGGTTGTCTGCTCCTGAGCGTGGCTCGATAAAACGCTCAAACAGAGTGAAACCAAGAGTATCTTTGCAAACCACGCTACTATCCGTATGCTCATTTGGCTCTCCTTAATGGATTTTCTCTTTGTGAATCCGGAGGGATTTCATCCTGCTGTAATCCTTCTTGCTGCTCAACAGCTTCATTCTTCAGAAGTTCGGTCTGCGCCTCTGCCATCAGAACGGCTTCACGCGGAAACTGCTCGAGATAGCGGGACAGGATTTTCTCCTGTTCACTCAAAGGCTGTGGTGAAGGGAACTGATCCAGACGCGGGACGGACGTGGCCTTTGGGAACGAGCGCGAGCGAGACGCTGGCGCGGCAACGGGCGCGACTTTGGCGTTACCTGTGTGATTTGAAGCAAGCGGGTTCGGCGATTTCTTGGCCGGAATCGCTGGATGATTCGCCATTGACGTTGGTGCCAACAGGCCACGATTTCTCATCAGAAGTGCGGCGGCACCGATCACCAGCATTGCGGCAAGGACAAGCAGCGCCGGCCGCCAACTCCACCGTGAAGATCCTGCATGCCCGCGTTCAGCTCGGATATTGGCTAGAACTCGACTCTCCAGCCCTGTCCGAGGCTCGGAAGCACCATACTGCTTGAGCGCGCGATCCAACCAGGCCTCCACCAATCGTTCCTGATCCTTAGGTTCCATGTTTTCCTTCCATCAGGGCTCTGAGCTTCTCGCGCAGGATTTGCCGGGCGCGGAACAGACGCGAACGCACTGCGGCTTGGTTGATGCCCAGGACTTCCGCAATGTCCCCCGGCGACATTTCCTCCAGCGTCGAAAGCGTCAATGGGTCGCGCAGTTTGGCGGGCAAGGCTGCGATGAGCGTCTCCAAAAACTCTTTCATTTCGCCGCTTAGCACGACTTCGTCCGCCGCAATCGCCAGCGAACGGATCCGCGTAGTCTTGTCGCCAGCATCGTGCAACGCGACTTCGGCCACTCTTCGTTTCCGCCCCACCGCCACTCGCCAAGCGATCCGCGCAAGCCAGGTTCGCGCATCCCGTACGCCCGCCAGTTTCCTGCGATAGCGCAACACGCGCACGAACGTCTCCTGGGTGGCGTCCTCAGCATCGTGGTGGTTGCGCAGGACCGAGTAAGCCACACGGTACACCAGCCGGGCGTGCTCCCGGACGGCGAGTTCGAGTCTGTCATCGTCCGTCTGCGGCAAGCTTATGACTTGGCTCACGATCACCTGTCCGGTCACTGCTCGTTGGCTCTCAGAGATGAAGACCGCGTGGTTGTCGGAGTTGTTCGGAAATCTTTCTTGGGGGCCACTCTCTTGGGGAACGTCGGGAAAGATCTATTTTGCGGGCTTAAAGGGAGGAGGGAAGTTTGCGCGGGCGGTGATTAGAAGCCGACAAAAACCGGCTCCGGTTCCAAGTGGATGCCCCAGATCTCCTCCACCCGCTGCTGGATCTGTTCCTTGAGAGCCACGATGTCCGCCGCGGTGGCTTCGCCGCGGTTTACGATGGCCAGCGCGTGTTTGCGAGAAATGCCGGCGCGCCCACTGCTATATCCTTTGCTGAAGCCAGAGCGTTCCACCAACCACGCGGCGGAAACTTTTTTTTGCGCATCGAGCGCCGGGTAGCTGGGAATCTGGAGATTCTTGGCAGCCGCTCGCGCCGCCAACGACTCATACTGGTCCGCCGAAAGCACGGGATTCTTGAAGAAGGAGCCAGCACTGCGGCAGTCCTCGTCACCGGACGTGATCAGCATGCCCTTGCTGGCGCGGATTCTGCGAACCGCTTCGCGAATGTCGGCCAGCGTCGGAACCTGGTTCCAGCCCGCAAAGTGCTTTTTCAGGTCAGCATACTGGACGCGCGGCCTACCTCCGGGGGTGAGCGCGTAGGTCACACGCAGAATGATGTAACGTCCGCGTTCAGTGGTGTTGAAGATGCTCGTGCGATAATTGAAACCGCAAGCCTCATTGCAGAGCTCGTGGATCTGGCGGTCTCGGAGGTCTAAGGCGAGCACAGATTCGATGGTTTCAGCAACCTCCTGCCCGTAAGCGCCCACATTCTGCACCGGAGTACCGCCCACGCTGCCCGGGATCCCGCTCAGGCACTCCACGCCAGCGCAGTTGCGCCCTACGGCGCGGGTGACGAATCTGTCCCACTGCTCGCCTGCCCCAACCTCGAACATTACCATACTATTTGCAGCGTGCTCTTCGACGCCGGTGATGGCGACTTTGAGCGTCAAACCAGGCCAACCCGCGTCCGAGATCACTACGTTACTGCCGCCCCCGAGCACGAATAGCGGAAGATCTTGTGTGCGCGAAAACTCAACTGCCTCTGAGACCTCGGCGATAGTGCGTGCCTCAATGAGATAGCGGGCTGGCCCGCCCACTTGGAGCGTGGTGAGCGGTGACAGAGGCGCGTTTTCCTGGATAAGCATGGAGACTGACATCACTATAAATGACGGGTGGGCAACCCTGAAGAGCGCAAAATGAACTCCATGCGGTCTCAACTACTTGAGAACCGTACCTTGTCGCTATCCCGAACGCAGCGAGGGGTCTGCAGCTTTTCACAATGCGAAAGGAAACTACAGATTCCTCGTCGCTCTTGCTCCTCGGAATGACAAGAACTTCGGTCTTTCGATCGGGTCCTAAAAGTGCGCTCTCAGCCCCGCGAAACTTTCCACCACGAGCAACCGGCTGGGTGGTTGAGCTTCAGCCACTTCTTCATGCTCGAGAATCCAGGTGTTGCCGTGTGGAACGAAAACGGCGTTGAGGCCCGCCGCCAGCGCCGGATTGATGTCGGACTTCGGACTGTTGCCGACCATCCACGTGGAATCGCGAAGCAGGCTGTATTTGGATACGACGGCGCCGTAGGTCAGCACATCTTTCTCCGCCACGATCTCCACCACGGAAAAATAATCCTTCAAGCCCGAGCGCTCCACTTTTCCGGATTGTTCGGCGATGGCGCCTTTGGTCAACAGGATCAAATGATGGCGCTCTGACAGGTACTCCAGCGTCTCCGGAACTCCATGCAGAATTTCGACCGGATGCTCGGCGATGGCATGAGCAAATCCGTTGATGGTCTGGTGCAGGGCACCGGTAAGCGGCTCAACCGCCAAGCGCTCGAAGGTCTGCACCAGGGCGTGAGCGAAGCTGTGCAGACCGTACCCATGACTGATGATGCACTCGCGTTCCACTCCATTCAGCACTTCGCGCACTTGCTCAGCGGAATATTCATGGTGGTTCAGGAACGAAATGAAATTGGCAATGGCCCGTTCGAAGTAAACGTTGTTTTCCCAAAGCGTGTCATCCGCGTCGATGAGCAAGGTCTGAGCGCCATTGGGACTGGATTCGCGCACCATCGTGCAACATGATAGCGGTGTCAATGTTGTTCCGCCAGCGGTAAAACGATTCAATACGAGAATGCTCTGATAGAATCGAACCGCAGCTTATGACACCGGGCCCATGGATTTCACTCGTCGCGGTTTTCCTCATACTTTCCCAAGCTTCTGCACAAAAAGATAAGCCCATGACAGGTTCTGCCGCCAAAGGCGGAGAATCCACTGGCATGCAGGTTGTTACTGATCTCGGCCAGCGGCTGGCCAAGTTACGCGAGGTAGCGATGCCGTTCCATTCCGCCGGTCTGACGCCCCGCGAACTTAAACTGGTCAACAAATTGGTGGACGCCTCACGCTACCTTGAAGAAATCTACTGGCGGCAGATCGATCCTGACGGCTTGACGCTGTATGAGTCTCTCGCGGGAAGCAAGAATCCGAAGGATGAAAAACTTCGGCGCTATCTGTGGATGAATGCCTCACGATTCGACCTTTTCGATGGGAACAAACCCTTCGTGGGAACTGCGACCATGCCGCCGGGCAAGGGTTTCTATCCGCAAGGACTGACGCGCGAACAGATCGAACAGTACGTCAAGGCCAATCCCGAAAAAAAGGACGAGATTTACAATTCATTTACCGTCGTGCGCGGGCACGGTGACCAACTTGCAGGGCTTCCCTATCACATTGCCTACCGTTCGTTTCTGGAACCAGCGGCCAATGATCTGCGGGCTGCAGCGAGCTTGAGCGACGATCCCGCGTTTGCCAATTTCTTGCGCTTACGGGCCGATGCGCTGCTCACCGACGACTATTTCAAGAGTGAAATGGCATGGGTTGACCTGAAAAACCCGAAGTTCGATGTGATCTTCGCTCCGGATGAGACCTACGACGACCTGCTGCTGGGCATCAAGGCGACTTATGGCGCGGCCGTATTGGTGCGTAATGCTGAAGAGAGCCGGAAGCTAGTCATGTTCCAGCAGTATGTGGACGAAATCCAGGATGCGCTTCCTCTGGCGCCGGAAGATCGGCCTTCGAAGCGCGGCCTTGAGACTCCGATGGAAGTCATGGACGCGCCGTTCCGCACCGGTGACCTGCGCCATGGATACCAGGCGGTCGCCGACAACTTGCCCAACAATCCGCGCGTGCATGAACAGAAAGGCAGCAAGAAGATTTTTTTCAAAAACTTCATGGATGCCCGGGTAGATTACGTTGTCCTTCCCCTGGCCCGTCATGCCATGTTGCCCGAGCAGGCTGCGAAGGTATCCGCCGAGGGCTATCTGCTGGGAACGATCATGCACGAGATCGCGCATGGGCTGGGACCGGCGTTTTCGCGCACCGGGTCGGGCAAGATTGACATTCGTGAAGCCATCGGGCCGTCCTTCAGCGGCTTGGAGGAAGCCAAGGCGGACGCTGTTGGAATGTTCGGCGTGAAATGGCTGGTCGAGCACCATGTGCTGCCAGCAAATAAGCTTGAAGAATGTTATGCGTCTTATGTCGCGGACATTTTTCGCGCCGTGCGTTTTGGCCCCGGAGAAGCGCATGCCCAGGCCGAAATGATGGAATTCAACTATCTCTCGGAGCATGGCGCCATCAAGCGCCAGCCGTCGGGACGATACGCGATCGACTATGCGCGCATGCCCGCAACGTTAAGTGATCTGGCCAAAGAGTTGCTGGAAATTGAGGCAGCGGGCGATCGCAAGCGCGCCGAGAGCTGGTTCAAGAAATACGACGTGATGCCGGCGGACTTACAGGCATCACTGGAGTCCGCTTCCAAAGTGCCGGTGGACATTGATCCGGTGTTCGCGTTCAAGGAGGGAGTGAGGTAAGGAAGCCGTCAGCTAGGCCGCGAAATCCACCCTGGACTCTTGCGGAATGATTCCTGCCTTGTGTCCCATGTCCAATAAACGGCGCACCGCTTCCCGCCCATCCGGGCCATAGTCGAGGGTGCGCTCGTTCACGTACATGCCAACGAACTTCTCAGCAAGTTGCGGATCGAGGTCGCGAGCGAACTGCATGGCGTAGGCCAGAGCTTCTTCGCGGTGGTCGAGCGCGTACTGGATGCTTTCCCGCAAAGCGCACGCGACACGGGACATCAGTTCCGGTCCGAGGCTGCGGCGGATGGCGTTGCCGCCCAGAGGCAGGGGCAACCCAGTCACCTTCTGCCACCATTTGCCCAGATCCACTACCCGGTGCAACCCGGATTTATCGTAGGTCAACTGGCCTTCGTGAATGATGAGCCCGGCTTCGTGCTTGCCTTCCAGCAACTGCGGAATGATCTGGTCGAACGGCACCACGTCAGTTTCGATCCCGGGGGCAAACAGCTTCAGAACCAGGTAAGCGGTGGTCAAAGTGCCGGGGACCGCGACGCGCTTCCGCTTGATGTCGGTGGCCGAGTAAGCCCGGAGAGCCACAATCATCGGGCCATAGCCATCCGCCCACGCTGCCGCCACTGGGCAGCAGAGCGTAGTGCTTCTGAACATACGGGTAAGCGTGAAAGGAAATCGCAGTCACATCAAACACGCCTTCCATTGCTTTGCGGTTCAGGGTCTCGATGTCACACAGAGTATGACTAAAGCGTAGCCCGGGCACGCGAACCTTGTTCGTAGCCAGGCCGTAAAACATAAAGGCATCATCCGAATCCGGGCTATGCGCCACGGTGACTTCGCGGATCTCGCCGTGAGACGTGGAAACTTTGCTCTCTGTGGTGGAAGAGTGCGACTTGATATCAATGACGCTCATAGTTGAACCTCGCGGGCCGATTGCCGGGCTACAGGCCGTCCGCACTCCGCTCCACGCCGCCCTTTTTCAGTGCAGCCGAAGCCTTCATGTGGCGGCGCACACGAAGATAGGCTGCTATACCGGCCCACAGAACGGCTCCTCCGCTGCAGGCAAGAATCAGAAACCACCACATCATCCGCACAATGTCTTAGCATATAACGAAACAGCGCATGCTGGAAGCGCACTTGCGCTCACAGAGTTTGTGCTCGGGGGTATTCTACACGCCCACTGGAAATGGTTTGTTGTGAGTCTCCGCGCTGAGCGAAAAGCCCGTGAAGCGCCCTTGCAACAGCGACATCAAGCCCGTGTACCAGTAGCCGGCTACAAACAAAATCAGAAATGGAACGGTAATGTAATTCTCGTTGTCCACGGCATAGTAAACAGTGATCGCGAAATAGCAGCCGATCAGCAACTCCACCCAGGGAACCCAGCCCAAGCGGCGCCGATAGTTGCCGGCGCGCACTTTGTCCTTTCTGGACTCGACATGATACTTCGGAGTGCGAGCGAACGCGCTCTGCTTGCCCATCAACGCTTCCAGTACGGCGCAGGTGTTGGTGACGGTGAGGCCAATGCCGAGAGCCATCAGGCAGGGTAGATAGAGAAGCGCCCGCGGCCAGCTTTTCGGAAATAACTCCCGCTGCGATACCAGATAGAAACTGGAAATGGAGAAGGTTGAGGCCAGGAACAGCGGTAGATCGATATACAGCATTTGAAACCAGCCCTGGTAGAAGCGGATGATCATCGCCGGCAGCAGCAGCACGGAAAGCGCGATCATCAGCGGATAGCTGAGATTGGCGGTCAAGTGATACCAGGCTTCCAGCTTCACGTGGAATCTCTGGTCGCTTTTCAGCACCTGGGGCAGAATTTTTTTGCTGGTTTGGATTAATCCCTTAGCCCAGCGAGCCTGCTGTGTCTTGAAGGCGGTCATTTCCACCGGCAGTTCGGCTGGGCATTCCACATCCTGGAGATAAACGAATTTCCAGCCTTTGAGCTGGGCACGATAGGAGAGGTCGGTGTCCTCGGTCAGAGTGTCGTGCTGCCAGCCGCCGGCTTCCTCGATGGCCCGTCGTCGCCATAAGCCCGCAGTCCCGTTGAAATTGAAGAAGACATTGCTGCGGGCGCGGCCGGAGTGTTCGAGCACGAAATGCCCGTCGAGCAGCATGGCTTCTACTTCTGTGAGAAAAGAATAATTGCGATTGATGTGAGTCCAGCGGGTCTGCACCATGCCGATCTTGGGGTCAGTGAAGTGGTGAATAGTGCGCAGAAGAAAGTCTTCCGGCGGCACGAAGTCAGCATCGAAAATTGCCACGAACTCGCCTTTGGCCGTTTTGAGGCCCTCAGATAGTGCGCCGGCCTTAAATCCATGACGATTGGCGCGATGGTGATAGCTGATCGGATATCCCTTGGCAGCGTAGTGATTGACCAACCCGCGTGCCACGGCGACGGTTTCGTCGGTTGAATCGTCCAGCACCTGGATGTCGAGCTTCTCCAGCGGATAGTCCAGGCGGCAAATGGCCTCCAAAAGCCGCTCCACCACAAATTGCTCGTTGAAGATCGGAAGTTGAACCGTGACCCGCGGCAGCTCGGAAAACTCTGCGGCTGGTTCGGTCGTCCGGTTCTTCTTGTGCTTGTAATAAAGGTAAACCAGGATATAGCGATGTGCGCCGTACGACGCCAGCACAATCAGCACGATGAAATAAGGAATCAGCAACGCCATGTCAAAAGCGTTGGCGTGATACAAGCCTTGGAAAGTCTTGTCCAGAAAATGCTGGCGTATGTATTGCCCGATGCCGCGCGGGGCAAGCAGCGTGGTCAGAACTTGGAAGTCAGCGAACATAATTGTGCAGCGCGGCGGCCCCTCAGTAGCTAGAGACGAGCCCATCCGAAACTTTCATTGTAACCGAACCGGCCTTACCAAATCGGGACGGCAAGCAGATTCATGTGATGCATGAACATGCATTTTGCGTTCGCCGCAGGATAGCCTTCGATTCGGTGGGCCTGTGGTGTAATGGCAGCACAGCACCCCGTCACGGTCGCAGGTGCGGGTTCGAATCCCGTCAGGTCCACTCCCAGGTCAACGGGATTGGCGTTTGCGTGCCAAAATGGGAGAGCTGGTTAGGCGGGGTGCTTGGCTCTCCCACAAAAGTAACTTGATTTAGGTTAGTCACTCCAACGATAATTAACTCGACCTTGACGGGGTGCTGCGACTTGGAAGACGGCCTCGATTGTAGAGGCCGTTTTCATTTGTCGGCTCATTCACTACCCCGTTAGAACCTTCTTGAACCGGCGCTCGCGACCTCATTGCCATCGCCGACGATAAAGGCGTCCACCCGCAAGCCGTCGGGCAATTTCGTGTTGGGAGCAAGCTCCACCAGCGTCTCAAGAATCTTTTTGTCCACCCGTTCGGTAGGTTCATCGGTGCGCACGTTCTTGGGCCCCAACTGCTCACCGACCTGCACGACTCTTCCCCAGAATTGCTGCTTGCCAAAGGCATCCGCCGTCACGTAGGCCTTCTGACCCAAGTGGACTCGGCTGACATCGGTTTCATCCACATCCACGCGAACGCGCAACACGCGGTTGTCTCCCAGGGTAAGAATCGGATCGGCGTTGTCGCGGAATTCGAAACGCTCTCTCCGTTGCGATGATGCTTGCGAAGCACCGTGCCATCGATAGGAGACTTGATGAACGTCTTTTCGTACCGAGCCTCGGCTTCTTGAAGTTGGGCTTTCGCCAATTGCAAATCGGCTTCGGCCAGCGATTGATCTTCTTCGCGGGCATGGTTGTCGACCAGCGAATGCTGCTCCACCGCCTCCTGATACTTTGCCTGCGCAACATCGGATTCGCGCGCGTAGTGCTCCATCTCCTCGCGCGCGATGACCCCGGCGGCGAAAAGCTTCTGTCTGCGGTCTGACTCCGCCCGGGCGTTATTCATGACCGCTTCGGCCTCGCGAACGGACGACCAGGCTTCGTTCCGCTCCTGCCTGCGCGCACCGTTGATCACCTTGCGCAAGGCAGCCTCTTTGGCATAAACGTTCGCTTGCGCGGATTCCACCTGGGCGCGGTAATCGTCGTTTTCCAGCACAGCCAGGACTTGCCCGCGGCAGATCTTATTGCCCTCCTCGACATTCACCGACTTCAGCCAGCCGCTAAGTTCGGAACCGATCTTGATGTCTTCCGAACTAGGCTCCACTCGCCCGGGGCCTGCGATCAGAGAGGGAGCATCCGCATGTTGCGCTTGCGTAGAAGTGGCCGACGGCACGGCCCCCGATCTTCTGGAAAACAGCACCAGAGATGAAGTTAGTATGAAAGCAGCGCTAGCGATGAGGACTGCTAATTTCTTGTTCATAACAATGTCTCCAAATATGATTTACTCAAGCCAGGTTGACGACAGATTGCTGCCAGTCGTTCAGCAGAACTCCAGCGGGCGGCATCCGCTCCGGAAGATCTGAATTGGCGATGGCGCCGTCTTCGATCTTGACGATGCGGTCGGCAAAATCCAGCACCCGCGAATCGTGGGTCACGACCACCACCGCCCGCCCGCGTGTGTGTGCCAGCTCCGTCATCATCTGCATGACGCTGCGTCCGGTGAGGGAGTCGAGCGCGGCAGTGGGTTCGTCGGCGAGAATGATTCCCGGATCGCCGGCCAGCGCCCGCGCGATGGCAACACGCTGCTTTTGACCGCCACTCATGTCGGAAGGGAAGCTCTTGTACTTATCGCTCAGTCCCACCTGCTCCAGCAATTCGGCGGCGCGCTTCTTTGCGATTGAGGCAGGAACGCCTTTCAAATCGAGCATCAGTTCCACATTCTCCCCCGCGGTGAGCGTCGGAAACAGATTGAATCCCTGAAAAACAAATCCGATGTGCTGCAAGCGGACGGCGGGCAGTTGCTTCTCGCTCATGGTGGTAACTTCCTTGCCCCCGACTCGCACGCTGCCCGAGCTGGCCGATAGAATGCAGCCCATGATAGAGAGCAAAGTGGTTTTGCCGCTGCCCGATGGACCCATCAACATCAACAGCTCTCCAGAATGAACATCCAGGTCAATTCCGCGCAGGGCCAAGGTTCCGGCGCTGCCTTCTGCGTACGTTTTCTTGAGTTCGCGCACTGCTATGGCTGCTTGCATCTTGATTCCTCCCTCAGCCTTTGAACACCATCGCGGGATCGAGCCGCGTGACTTTGTTGATCGAAACCATGGCTGCTCCGATGCACATCAGGAGCGTCAGAAAGAACATGCCAACCGCCATGGGCGCGGGCAGCAGGATGGCTGCGCCTCCGCGCTGGCTGGCGTGAACCACGAACACGCTGACGATCATGCCTAGCACGTATCCAATCACCGCGCTGATCGCCGCCTGCTTCACAATTACCTTGTAGACATAGCTGTTAGGAGCGCCCATCGCCTTCAGCGTTCCGAATTCGCGTAAGTGGTCCACCGTGGTGGCGTAAATGGTTTGCGCGACTACCACGAATCCAACCACCAATCCCAAAATCGCAGCCAGCAGCACGGCCACGCCGGCGCCGGTGGTGAACATCCAGTAGACCTGCGTCATGCGGCTGAATTGTGGGGCGGTGAGCACTTCGACATCTTTTACCTGCTCAAGGATGCTCGCCGCACCTGCTCCAAGTTGGCTCCAGGCGCGAGCTTCACCAGGATGTAGTAGGTCTGGTCTTCCCTCAAGTTGTTGTAGGTCTGCGCGTTCTTAAACGTGGTAAAGACGTAAGGCGACGTGGTGAAGGCACGAATGCCACGGGTAAAGCCTGCAATGCGGGCGCGATGGCCGCCGATTTCGAAGACTTCGCCAACTCGCGCGACGCCCAGTTTCTCCTTGTATAGTTCGTCAACGATGATGGCGTCCGGATTCTTCAGGTCTTCCACCCGGCCCTGCACCAGATTCCAGGGACGGCCGAGCGGCGAATCAACATTGAGCCCGACAACCTGAACGGACTCCTGACTGCCGTCCGCGCGTTTCCATTGCGTCCAGTGGGCAATGTATTTTTCCGCGTCCTGGACTCCGGGCACGGCTCCAACCTGATTCAGCTTGCGTTCGCTGAACGCGACGCCCTGCTCGATGTACGGCACATTCTTCGACGCGATCCACAAGTCGGCATTCGAGTGATCGATCAGGCTTGAAGTGGTCACGGTGAAGCCGACGAATAATCCCAGTTCCACCACGATCAGCACAACCGCGAACACAATGCCCGTGAGCGTCACGGTGAGCCGCACTTTATCGTGAAACAGATTCCGTTGGGCAAGAGGCGGCATGGCTATTTACCCTCCTTGAGAAATCCGCGCAAGGTCGCGTCTAACATGAGTTCAGACCGCTCCTGGATCGGACGCCAGTCCACCCAGTAATCGCAGCCTTTGGCAATCTGCAGCGAGATCACCCCATGCACCGCAGCCCACAGGGTTTGCGAAAGCAGCTCAGCGTCGCGCAACTCTTCGCGGAAGCATCCCGCGTCAATCGCCTGTTGAACCGTCAGCTTGAGAAAGGCGTAAGCGTCCACCTCCGGGTTGCCTTTGATTTCGCAGTCCTCTTCAGTAGGTTCCTGCGCCGGATGCGGGGTCATGAACATCAGCTTGTAGTGGTTCGGATACTGCAGACCGAACCCGACGTAAGTTCCGCCGATCTGCTTGAGACGCTCGACCGGGTCCAGCGCCATGGCGGAACTTTGGAAGACCTCAGACAGACGAGCAAAATCCTGCTGGCACAGCTCGTGAAAGAGCTCCTCTTTGTCGGCGAAGTGCACGTAAATGGCAGTGGGGGAATATTCAATCTTCTCCGCCACCTTGCGCATGGAGACACCGTCGTAGCCTTCGGTGATGAACAGCTCACGGGCGGCGTCGAGGATCTTCTCCCGCGTTTCTGACCGCTCCCGTTCGCGCCTTTCTTTGACTCCCATGACCGTTGTTACCTTTATTAACGTTGTTAACTTAACACTGTTAATTTATATTTCTGTGGTCACTTATGTCAAGCGAAAAATGAGCCGGGACCGTATGGATCATTGTAACTATCTGATAATAGTTGAGTAATTTTTCGAGCGGGTAGGAATCTCAGTCGTGGTTGGCGGTACGCACGAGCACGATTTCCACAGGCCTTTTTCAGAGGTTCGACGGGCGGTAGTCTTCCTTGGGTTTCGGCAGGTGCATCTTCGGCCTAGTTTAGGAAGTACGTCCGATACAGGGTATCCCTCTGCACGGGTTTGAATCCCGCGTCGCGGATGATTCGCCGCAACTCTTCTTCAGTCGTGCAATTCGTTACGCCAGCGGCGCGCACCACGTTCTCTTCCAGCATCACCGAGCCCACATCGTTGCCGCCGAACTGCAGACCAAGCTGGCAGACCTTCAGTCCCTGCGTCACCCAGCTCGATTGCACGTTCAGGAAATTCGAAAGATAAAGACGGGAAATGGCAAGCGTCTTGAGATACTCGACCGCCGTAGCTTCATCCCAGTGGCGTCCGCCCAAAGCGGTATTCGTTGGTTGGAACGTCCACGGAATGAACGCCGTGAAGCCGCCGGTTTCTTCCTGCAAGTCGTAGAGCCGCTGGAAATGATTAGCACGGTGTTCGTAGCTTTCGCCTACGCCGAACATCATGGTCGCGGTGGTTCGCATGCCGAGCTGATGCGCGGTGCGATGCACGTTGAGCCAGTCTTCAGTCAGGCACTTCAGGCGGGCAATTTTGTAGCGGACTTCGTCATCGAGAATCTCCGCCCCGCCACCGGGAATCGAATCGAGGCCGGCGTCTCGAAGCCGCGCGATTGTGTCGCGAATACTGAGGCTGCTGTATTCCGCGATGGCAATAATCTCTGACGCGGAATAACAGTGCAGATGAACCTTGGGAAAACGCTGCTTGATGCCGCGCAGCATCTGCTCGTGCCAATCGATTTTGAGATCGGGATGCAGGCCGCCCTGCATCAGCACGCCGGTTCCGCCCAGTTCGACGGTTTCCCGGATCTTTTCGTAAATCGTATCGAAGTCGAGGATGTAGCCTTCTTGCGCCTTTGGTCCCTTCAGCGGACGATAAAAGGCGCAGAAGGTGCAATATTCCGTGCAGAAATTCGTGTAATTGATATTGCGGTCAATGATGTAGGTGACAACGCCCTCAGGATGAAGCTTGCGTCGCACTGCGTTGGCTTCCATACCAATGCCGATGAGATCATCAGAATGGAATAATTCGACCGCTTGCTGCTCGGTTAGGGACATAAGGGATCGCAGAGGCCCACGTCAATTCTAGCAGAGGCAGGGCATTAGCTTCAAACGGGGGACGGTTGGGGCGATGCTGGCGGTGAAGAGAACATGCGGACAGTGGGCTTCCTTTCTAGCTCGCTGCCTGTCTGGCCATCTCGTGGAATCGCAGCGGCGGCGCGGACGGCAGCGCCCCGCATTCGTGCGCAAACCGGTAGAACAGTTGCAGACCCTCCAGGCATGCCTGATCGAGGTCGTAATGAATGTTTTCGGTGAGATAATTCTTGACTTCCGCTTCGCTCAAGCCCAGCCGCGAAGCCCATTCGTGGACGATTCGATCAAGGTTCTCCGGCGCCAGCCCGTGATCGCGGGAAGCCTGAAAGATCCCAGCAAGATCCAGATCACGCGGAACATCTTGCAACGCCGCCTTCCGCACCGCCCAGAACGCAAAGACAAACGGCTTGCCGGTAAAGCGTATCCATTCCTCGGCGAGATCGTAAGTGATGTATCGCGAGCGGTCGATCTGGAGCGCGGGATCACCAATCACCAGGCCGGCATCGTGCCGTTCCAGCATGGCCTCGATATCTGGGGTCATCGGCGTGTAGGTTCTTTCCCCGCCCCACCATTCCGCGAACAGAACCTTGATCAGGGCAACCGAGGTGAGGGAAGAAGTGTCCAAGGCGACGCTGTGAATCTTATCCAGCGGAACTTTGCTGACCAGGAGTATGGAACGAACCGCCCGCCGTGAAGCGATGGCGACGCCGGGAAGAATCGCAAGCCCAGGGATGCCGGCGTACGCGGCAGCCGGGATGATTCCAATGTCTGCGAGCCCCGCATGCAAGTCGGCGGCGCATTGCGACGGGATGGTGTAGGAAATAGCGAAGGCTGCACCGACATCTCCGTGCTCGAAATCCCACATCAGGGGCGCCGTGTTCAAGTAGGAAATCGCGGAAATTCGCAGGTTTCTCATTGCGGGAACGCTCAATTTTAGCAGACCCAGTGTTCAACTTACCTTGACAGTCATTGGCCGACGTGTATAGATGCCGCGAGAGACCCTTGGAGGTTGCCATGCTCGAAGCCGTCGCCTCAGCCCGCGAAACCACAGAAACGCCAGCGCTGCACTGGCTCGCCTTAGCGCTCACGCCGGGCTTGGGCCCCACCAAAGCTCGCCGCCTGGTCGAATTCTTTGGCAGCATCCAGGCACTGTTTCGCGCGTCGTTGACCGAACTGGAAGCAGCGGGGATTCAGTCTGTCTCCGCTCAATCGCTGGGGACAGGACGCTCCCTCGAACTCGCGAATGATGAACTCGCTCGCGCCGCGGCCGCGGAGGTGCGCATCGTCGCTCTCGAGGATCCTGCCTACCCTGCGCCCCTGAAGCAGATCTATGATCCTCCGCTGATTCTTTACGTGCGCGGAAATGTAGACGCGATCTCCCAGCCAGGAATCGCGCTGGTGGGAACGCGTCACCCAACGCCTTATGGCTCCGGTGTGGCCGAACGATTAGCCTGCGATCTGGCGGCGCGCGGTCTGGTGATTTTCAGCGGCATGGCACGGGGCGTGGATACGGCAGGGCACCGTGGCGCCATAGCGGCCAAAGGCAAGACCGTAGCCATATTTGGTACGGGCGTAGATGTGGTGTATCCCAAGGAGAACAAGCGCCTGATGGAACAGATACTCGCTCTTGGTGGGGCGGTGATTTCTGAATTTCCGTTGGGCACCTTTGCCGCACCACAAAATTTTCCCATCCGCAACCGCATCATCAGTGGAATCTCACTGGGCGTCCTGGTGGTGGAAGCGGCCGAATACAGCGGCACCCGCATTACGGCACGTTGCGCCCTGGAGCAGAACCGCGAAGTCTTCGCGGTGCCGGGCAATGTTACCAACAAAGGCTCGTGGACACCGAACACGTTGATCAAACAGGGCGCCAAGCTGGTGGCCACCTGGGAGGATGTTTGGGAGGAACTCCCGACAGAAGTGAGACTTACGCTCACGCCCAAAGGCGGGGATGAATCGCAAACCGGGCGAACCGCATCTCTATTCGGGGAAGCGGAGCTGTCGCCGCACGAAAAGAAGATTTTCGCGATCCTTAAAGCGGACGAATCCACTCACATCGATGAAATTGTCGAGCGGTTGGAGCCCGCGGTTTCCTCCTCGGAGATATTCGCAGCATTATTCGAGCTGGAGCTCGCCGGGAAAGTGAAGCAGTTGCCGGGAAAGAATTTCGTGAAGAGCTTTTAGCTACTGGCTGCTAGCTTCTAGCTACTGGCTAGAGCCCGGAAAGGCCGTCTCCGATGGAGGACTTCAAAGATCTCAAGGTGTGGGCGAAGGCCCATGAACTCACACTGGCGGTATACGAGAAAAGCCGGAGTTTTCCAAAGGAAGAGATGTATGGCCTCACCAGCCAAATGCGCCGAGCGGCAGCTTCTGTGGGAGCTAACATCGCTGAAGGATGCTGGCCGCCGTTCCGACGGCGAGATGAACCGTTTTCTGCAGATTGCCCGTGGCTCTGCAAATGAGGTGGAATATCACCTGCTTTTGGCGAAGGACTTGGGTTTTCTCAGCACCGCCGATTTCCAGAATCTCGAAGCGCAGGTGTTTGAAATTCAGCGCATGCTGACCTCCTTCGTGGCACGGCTCAGAGCGGGCTTGCAAGCCAGAAGCTAGCAGCTAGAAGCTAGTAGCTGCAGCGCCGTAACTTGTTGCACCCAACGCGTTCGTGCTAGTTTCAAAAGCAATCGTGTTATGAGGACCCATTGGCCAAAGGTTTAGTCATCGTTGAATCGCCCGCCAAGGCGAAGACCATCCAGAAGTATCTGGGCAAGGGCTTCACCGTCGAGGCTTCGCTCGGCCACGTGAAAGATCTGCCCAAGAGCACGCTCGGAGTCGACGTTGAGAATGACTTCGATACCGAATACATCGTCATTCCCGGCAAGGAGAAAGTTGTCGCCAAGCTGAAGAAGCTGGCGCTGGGCATGGACAAGATCTATCTGGCCCCTGACCCGGATCGCGAGGGTGAAGCTATCGCCGCTCATCTGGCGGAAGAACTCGGCGATGGCGCGAAAAAGAAGAAGAAGAAAAAAGATAAAGACAAAGAACAAGACGGCGAACGCATCCGCCGGGTCACGTTCAACGAAATCACGCAGCGCGCGGTGCGCGCGGCATTTGAACACCCGCGTGACATCGATCAGCACCTGGTAGATGCCCAGCAGGCCCGGCGTGTGCTGGACCGTCTCGTCGGCTATCAGGTGTCGCCTCTACTTTGGGATAAAGTGCGGCGCGGCTTGTCCGCCGGACGCGTACAAACCGTCGCGTTACGCTTGATCGTTGAGCGCGAGCGCGAAATCAAGGCGTTCGAGAAAAAAGAATACTGGACCATTGACGCTCATTTGTCCAAGCCCCCCGCCTTCGATGCCCGGTTTGTCGGCAAAGGGCAAGAGAAGGTCGAGATTGCCAGCGGCGAGGACGCGGAGAAAATCCGCGCAGCGCTGGAGAACGCAGACTGGGTTGTCCGCACTGTCGAACGCAAGGAGCGGCGACGCAATGCCACTCCGCCGTTCACCACCAGCAAGCTGCAGCAGGATTCATCGCGCAAACTTCGCTTTAGCGTGAAGCGCACCATGATGATTGCGCAGCGCCTGTATGAAGGCGTGGAACTCGGCGAAGAAGGTCTGGTCGGCCTGATCACTTACATGCGAACGGATTCTGTGCGCGTTTCCAACGAAGCGCTGAGTGAAGTGCGCGAGTACATCAAGTCCCAGTACGGCGATCCCTACCTGCCGGACACGCCGAACACCTACAAAGAAAAGAAAGAGGCGCAAGCGGCCCACGAAGCGATCCGGCCGACTTCGGTGATGCGCCATCCCGATCAGGTCAAGCAATACCTGAAAGAAGACGAATATAAAGTCTACAAACTGATCTGGCAGCGCTTCGTGGCTTCGCAGATTATGCCGGCAGTGTTCGACCAGACTACGGTGGACATCGACGCAAAATCCGGCGCAGACACGTTCTGGTTCCGCGTCACCGGATCGGTGCTTAAGTTCGACGGGTTTCTCAGAGTCTACGAGGAATCGAAAGAAGGCAAGGACGAAGAGGACGAAGAACTCAAGCACAAGCTGCCGCCGCTCGAGCCCGGACAGAAATTGACCCTCAAGGCTCTGAAACCGGAGCAGCACTTCACCGAGCCGCCGCCGCGCTACAACGAAGCTTCGCTGGTCAAAGAGCTCGAAGAGCGCGGCATTGGCCGCCCCTCGACGTATTCTGCCATTCTCAGCACCATCCAGGAGCGGCAATACGTGCAGAAGCTGGGCGGCAAATTCACACCCACGGAAATCGGGCTCGTGGTTACGGATCTTCTGGTGGCAAATTTCCCCGACATCTTCGATGTGCAATACACCGCGCGCCTGGAAGAAGAATTGGACGAAATCGAAGAAGGCAAGGAGAAGTGGACCGACGCGCTGGCCGATTTTTACAAGAAATTCGAGAAAGACCTCCGCTATGCCCAGAAGCATATGGAGAACATCAAGCGGATGGAGAAGCCCACCGACGAGAAGTGCGAACGTTGCGGCTCGCCATTGGTCATCAAGTGGGGCAAGCACGGCAGTTTCTACGCCTGCAGCTCTTACGACAAAGACGATCCCAACAGTTGTACTTTCACCAAAGAGAATCCCATCAACTTGCCGGATCTCGATTCCGCCGACCTGCAGGAGACCACGCAGGAAGAATATTGCGAGAACTGCGGCCGGCGTGATGGTTCTGAAGCGGGGTCGCTTCGGGCAGTTCATGGCGTGCACCGGCTATCCCGATTGCAAGACTACGCGGCGCCTGGATCAGGGCAAAAAAGTTCCGGACATTCCTTTGGACGAGGTCTGCCCGAAATGCGGCCGCAATCTGATGATCCGCCACGGCCGTTACGGCGAGTTTACCGCCTGCAGCGGTTATCCTGACTGCAAGTACGTGAAGCAGAACTTCATCGGCGTGAAATGCCCGCTGTGCAAAGATGGCGACCTGGTGGAAAAAAGAGCGCGCAAAGGAAATACCTTCTATGGTTGCTCGAACTATCCTAAGTGCAAATTCACCTCCGCCCACAAGCCGATTGCGGAGAAATGCCCGAGCTGCGGCAGCGAGTACCTGGTCGAAAAGATGCTGAAATCGGGTCCGGTCATTGCCTGCCCCAACAAGGAATGTGACTACGAACGCTCCGCGCCGGGTGAACCGCCTGCCGTCAATCCCGAAGCGCGCGTGTAATTTTGAATCCGGCGCATCGGTGGCTCATCAATTAGCTCGTCAGTTCTCGACACTTAGATACGCGACCAAATCCTTAACACTTGAGGAGAACTATCATGCCCGACACACCTACGCCCGCCGATGCGGAATTGATTATAAAACTCTATGACCTGCACCGCGAAGCCGAAATTCGCAAGGCGCGCAACTGGTGGCTGGGTTTCTGGCCCAATTCTGCCGATGAAGTTTTGAAGGTTGCTACTGCTCTTGGCTCTCAGGAGAACGCCTGGATGCGTCAGGTTGGCGGGTACTGGGAGATGGCCGCGTCCCTGGTGCTGCACGGCACTCTGAGCCGCGCCCTCTTTCTGGAAGGCAGTTTTTCCGGAGAGATGTTTGTGGTCTTCGGCAAAGTCGAGCCTTTCCTGAAGGAACTGCGGGAAAAGATGCAGAATCCCAACCTCTTCGGCGACGTCGAGAAACTGATTATGACCTCACAGGGTGGGGCGGAACGACTGAAACAAACCCAGGAGCGCATGAACGCACTTCGCAAAGCAGCGAAAGCTGCCTAACCCGAACCTGAGCGGCGGCTGCTGCCGCCGCTTTTATGTTTCCTCGCTAAGAAATGTACTCCCGGATATATTCGTCCCTGGATTGTGCCAGTTCGTGTACGTCGCCATCGAAGATAATCTTGCCATCGCGAAGAATGAGAAATCCCATGGGCACGTCTCCCCGCGCGCCCGGCGGTAGCGGCCGCATTTCATTCGCTTTTCGGTCGAAGTAGTGGTTGGCCATGATGAAAGCATCCTGCAGGCGATGAGTCACCAGTAGCGAGCTGGTTCGATACACATCGCGTTGTTTCACGATTAACTGAATGATGGTTGTGGAAGTGACCGGATCGAGGCCTCCAGTCGGAGAGTCATAAAGCAGAATTTCGGGATGCGTGATAATCGCACGGGCAATGGCCACGCGGCGGCGCATCCCTCCGGAGAGTTCCGAGGGGAATTTGTCTACCGTGTTTTCCAGTTCCACGAAGCTCAAAGCTTCGCGCACCGGCTTCTCGACCTCTTCCTCGGTAACGTTGCCCTCCTCCAGCAGCCGAAAAGCCACGTTTTCGCGCACCGTGAGCGAATCAAACAACGCGCTCTCCTGAAAAACCATTCCGATTTTTCTCCGCAGATCGAACAATTCTTGCTCGTGCATTTGCGTCACATCCTGACCCAGCACATAGATGTGTCCGCTACTTGGTTTGATCAGTCCGAGCGCCAGCTTGAGAATTGTGCTCTTGCCTGAACCGGCAACTCCGAAGATCGCCTTTGTTTCCCCTTTGGCGAGCCGGAAGGAAATTTCCTCGAGCACGGGTTTATCTTCGAAGGCGATGGACACCTTCTCGAACACGACCACCGCGGACGCGGCGTCTTGGGTGGAGGGCAAACGCTCTTCGATTGCGGTTGGAGGCGCAGCCATGACTCAGTGATACGCAAAAACCGACATTAGGAGCTTGGTCACCAGTAAGTCCACGACCAGAATCAGGACCGAGGACGCCACCACTGCCTGGGTCGTTGCCCGGCCTACACCTTGCGTCCCGCCCTTGGCCGTAAGCCCGTAGTAGCACCCGATGCTCGCAATAATGAAGCCGAACAGCAGCGGCTTCACCAGGCCCATGAACACATCCTGGAACACCAAAATCTGCCAGGCCGTGTTCCAATACTGGCGCCAATCCAATCCGAACAACAAGGTCGAAACCAGGGCGCCACCGAACAGTCCCAATAAGTCCGAGATGATGGTCAGGAAAAAGAGCATGAACACGGTGGACACAACCCGCGGGGTCACTAGCTTCTTCAGCGGATCGGTGCCCAGGGCGCGCATGGCATCAATCTGCTCGGTCACAATCATCGAGCCCAGTTCGCTGGCCATACCCGAGGCGTTGCGCCCGGCCACCATCAGCCCGGTGATGATTGGCCCCAGCTCGCGTACCATTCCCACCGACACCAGTTGCCCAATCAGCGACAGCGAACCGAACCTTTGCAGCGTGTTGGCGCTGTTCAAGGCGAGTTCGGCGCCGATGGACAACCCGGTCAGCACAACGATGGGGAGTGATCCAAAGCCGATTAAATCCGCCTGTTGGATCATGTCGGCGAAGTAGCGGGGTCGGCGGAACAGATTGGATATGGAGTGTCCCGCAAGAACGGAGTAATCCTGCACCGCTTGGACGTTCTCTTTCGCGATTTCGGTAGGTGAGATCAGTTCCATGGTGCAATCACCGAACTATATCAGACAGGAAGAAAGCTTTCAGCTGTCAGGCTTGGCCAACTGTCCGCCGGTGGGAGGCATGAGAGATGAGCAGACAGGGTTAAGTTGGAATATCGAAGAAATTCCGCTACTGAAAAACAGTGTTCCGGTGCGGCATCTTCTCGTCTAAAATTGTGCCTCATGAAACGCAGCTCACTGCTGGTCCTCTTGCTAGTGATTCATCTAAACTCGCTATTGGCCTCAGATAAGCCAAAGCAGGATGGCAAAGAATTGGTGGAGCAAGCTGAGGCGAAGACAAACATATTTGCGCTCCCATCCTTTGAGATGAAGGGGAAGGTCGAAGTCGAGACCAAGGGCAAAATGCTCGAGGGCTCTTACCTTTTTCTCTGGAATGGTCCTGCGCAATGGCGGGAGGAAATCAGCTTCCCGGGCTACAGCGAAGTGCAGGTGGGCGGCAAAGGTGTTGTTTTCCTTAAGCGCACGACCGACTTTCTTCCTTTGCGGATCGACCAGCTGCATTCCGCGCTGGGTTACGGGTCGGGGGGATCACACTTTAGCTCCTTTGTCCACGTAGCACTCGGCCCAGACGAAGTCATTAAGAAGATTCATGACCGAAAAATATATGGATCGAAAGCGACCTGCGTTGAAATTGTCGATCACGAAAATCACCCGCGGGAAGTGTGTGTCGACGAATCTACGGGCGTGTTAATTCGCCAAGAACCATTTCTCGACAGAGATACCGAGGCAGTTGGCGGAAAGTTGTTCCCCCATTTCCTAAGTTATGTTGAGAACGGAAAGTCTCTCGCCGAGATTCAAGTGACGGAGCTTAAGACAACCGAGCCATTGCCAGCATCTGCTTTTGAGCCGCCGAATGGAGCGGTTTCGAAGCCTGGCTGTATGAATCCCAATCCGGCTCGTTTGGTGAAGCGCGTAATGCCCCAATATCCAGAACCGGAGAGGCGATCGTATGTGGAGGGAACGGTCGCGATATATGCACGAATCGCGAACGACGGAGTTCCCCATCAGCTTCAAATCGTCTCTGGATTAACTCCAGGTCTGAACAAATCAAGCCTGGACGCGGTTCAGCAGTGGCGGTACGAACCCGCATCGTGCCAGGGCATACCAGTAGATGTTGAAACTGTGATAACTGTTAACTACAGCCTGTCCCTGTAATAGGCGACGCGGCCAGATGGGATGAGAAGAGCCGGTCTCCGGCGGGATGCGATACGCTCCCAAGTTATCGAGGCGCTCGAAGCGCAAGAGATAAAGGAGACCGGCAATGAAGAAGATTAGCACTGCAGGGCGCAAGGCAGACGAAGAATTTTTGAGATCAGAAACTGACGATCGGTCTGGACCTAGGTGATTGAACGAGTTGGTATTGCGTGTTGGATGAAACGGGTGAAGTGCGGCTGGAACAAAGGCTGAGCACGACTCCGAAAGCGCTGAAAGAAGTGTTCGGGGCCATGCCGCGGAACCGGATGGCGTTGGAAACGGGGATGCACTCGCCGTGGGTAAGCCGGGTGTTGAGCGAGTTGGGGCACGAAGTGATCGTGGCGCATGCGCGCAACGTGCGCTTGATCGGGGAAAGTCGGCAGAAAGATGATCGTCTGGATGCGAAAACACTGGCCCGGTTAGCGCGGATCGATCCGCAGTTGCTGGCGCCGATGAAGCATCGAAGTGCGCAGGCCCAATCACATCTGATGGTGATCCGAGCGCGAGCCGGACTGGTGCGGGTCCGGACGTCGTTGATCAACACGGCGCGAGGACTGACCAAGTCCTACGGGGAGCGGTTGCGCGGCTGCAATCCGCGCATCCTGAATGCGGAGAAAGCGCGGGAGTTGAGTCCGGAACTGCAAGCGGCACTGCAACCACTGCTGGCCGCCATCGAATCGCTCAGTGAGCGGATTTACGAATACAACCAGCAGATCGAGAAGATCGCTACAGAGAGTTATCCGCAAGTAGCGCGGCTGAAGCAGGTGAAGGGAGTGGAAACGCTGATCGCGCTCACCTACCTGCAGACGCTGGAAGATGCACAGGGTTTTCGCAAGAGCCGCGACGTGGGCTGCTATGTGGGGTTGCAGCCGGGACGGCAGAACTCGGGGCAGAGCGAACCGCAATTGCACATCAACAAGGAAGGCGATCCGTATTTACGAACGCTGCTGGTGCAAGGTGCGCACCACATTCTGGGGCCGTTTGGAGCGGACAGTGATCTGCGGCGCTGGGGCCTGAAGCTGGCCGAGCGTGGCGGAAAAAATGGGAAGAAACGAGCCGTGATCGCGACCGCACGAAAGCTCGCCGTCTTGCTGCATCGCTTGTGGGTGAGCGGAGAGGTCTACGAACCGCTGCGCCATAGCCGACCGGTGCGATTGCCGGCAGCCGCATAATTTAGCTTCATCGAATCGGAAACACCGCGCCCCAGCGCCGAGTTCCGGTGACTGCGTTAATCGCCTGGCCCAACTTCCATGTTGGAGATGGAAGAGAGGTCGATAATCAGGTGGCAGCACCGGCTGCAACGAGAACACCCAACTTGCACCGAGCGAAAAAAAATCGCTCATCGAAGAGTGCGGATGGAAGGGTGGCGACAGGGTTGGTTTGGGCGCAAAGCAAGAACTGAGGAAAGACCAAAAATCCAGAGCAATCGCTCTCTTTCCTTCCTGGCGGGATGGGGACAGAGCGGTCCTCGCCGTCAAGGGTTCGCTAGGCCGCAAAGAACGCGCCCTTGACCGCTCCGGGCCGCTCTGAAAACCCCTCCGCCAGGAAGGAAAGAGAATTCTAGGAAAACAAATCAAAATCTACTTGACATACACCGGCCTTCTCATGGAAGGCGATTGCACCGCCGCGCGGAGCTGTCACGAGATAGCCTACTCTCTACCCTTCTTCTTGATCTCGATATTCAGGCGCTTGATTTTCTGGTTCAGGGTGGAAAGCGGGACGTGGAAGCGTTCGGCGGCTTCGGTCTGGTTCCAGTTGCACTTTTCCAGCATGTCGACGATGATGTGCCGCTCGCAATCCTCCATGATGTCGAACAGCGAGGCGTCGGCGCGGTGCTCGAGAACGGGGAAGGCGGCGGCGCGGCCGGCGATCTGGTCGGGAAGCAGTTCGGGGCCGATCTGTCGACCCCGTGGAGAGCACCACGGCGCGCTCCATCACGTTTTCCAGTTCGCGCACGTTGCCCGGCCAGGAGTAGGCCATCAGCGGTCGCAGCGCCTCGGGAGTAATGCGTCGCAGCGGGCCGCTCGTTCTCCTTGGAATATCTGTCGAGGAAGAAAGCCGCCAGCAAGGGAATATCTTCCTTGCGCTGGCGCAGCGGGGGCAAATCGATGGTGATGACGTTCAGGCGGTAGAACAGATCCTCGCGGAACTTGCCTTCCCGCACCAGCTGTCGCAGGTCCACATTGGTGGCGGCGATGATGCGCACGTCCACCTGAATTCGTGCACGCCGCCCAGATGCATGAACTTGCGGTCCTGGAGCACGCGCAGAATCTTGCTCTGCGTGTCCACGCTCATGGTGCCGATTTCATCCAGGAAGAGCGTGCCCCGGTCGGCAATTTCGAACAAACCCTTCTTGGAAGCGATGGCGCTGGTGAAGGCGCCCTTCACGTGCCCGAAGAGCGTGGATTCCAGCAGATCGGGCGGCATGGAGCCGGTGTTGACCGGAACAAAGGGTCGGTCCCGGCGCGGCGAGTTCAGGTGGATGGCTTTGGCGATCAGTTCCTTGCCGGTGCCGCTCTCGCCCTGCAGCAGCACGGTGGAGCGGCTGGGCGCGACCTGCGCCACCAGATCGAAGATCTTCAGCATGGGCTCGCTCTTGCCCACGATGTTCTCAAAGTTGTAGCGCTGCTTCAGCGCGCGCTTGAGCTGGATGTTTTCTTCCTCCGCGCGGCGGCGCGCGATGGCGGCGCGCACGTCGGCCAGAAGCTTTTCGTTGTCCCAGGGCTTTTGGATGAAGTTGGCCGCGCCGACCTGCATGGCCTGCACCGCATTCTCCACCGTGCCGTAGGCGGTGATCATGATGACCGAGAGCCGCGGGTCCTGGTCGCGGATTTCGGCCAGCAGATCCATGCCATTGCGGTCGGGCAGGGCCAGGTCCAGCAGCACCAAGTCGAAGCGGCCGCTCTCCGATGCGCGCCAGGCCTTCTTCGCCGCTGGCGGCCGATTCGCACCTCGTAGCCTTCCAGTTCCAGCAGCGTCTGCAGGGATTCGCGGATGGCCGCTTCGTCGTCAATGATCAGCACCGAACCGGCGGGCGAAGCGGCAGCTTCGCCGAGGTGCTGCGCGCGATGACGGCGGCTTCAGACATTGACCGCCTTCCTCGTCAGCGGGAAATCGAGGTAGAACGTGGTGCCTTCGCCGGGTCGGCTTTCCACCCGGATCTTCCCGGCATGTTCCTGGATGATGCCGTAGGTCACCGACAAGCCCAGCCCGGTGCCTCGGGGCTGCCCTTCGCGGGCACGTCTTGGTGGTGAAGAAGGGATCGTAGATGCGGTGGATGTGCTCCTGCGCAATGCCGCGTGCCGGTGTCGGACACGGCCACGCTCACGCCGTCGCCGTTCGAGGTCGCAACCCGCAGAGTTCCGCCGTTCGGTCATGGCATCCCGCGCGTTGAGGAACAGATTCAGAAACACCTGCTGCAAGCGTGCCGGCGTTGCCGTTGATCCGCGGCAGCTGCGCGCGCAGCTCGTCCTCGCACCCGGATCTTCGAGGTCTTGAACTGGTGCTCCAGCAAAGCCAGGGTGTCCAGAATGATCTTGTTCACGTCGACCTCGGTGAATTCGGTGCCGCTGGTGCGCGAAAAATTCAGCAGGTTGTTGACGATCTCCGAAGCGCGGAAGGTCTGGCGCGTGATCTTTTCCAGCAGCGCGCTCTTCTGCGGATCGCCCTGCAGCTGCTTGGACAGCATCTGCGCGTAGGACGAAATGACGGCCAAGCGGCGTGTTGACTTCGTGCGCCACACCGGCGGCCAGCAGGCCGATGGAGGAAAGCTTGTCCGCCTGCGACAGCTGGGCTTCCAGTTCGATGCGTTCGGTGATGTCATCCATGATGATCAGCCGGCCGATCACGTTGAACTTCCTGGTGACCAGCGGGCGCGATGGCGACATTCACGATGCGGCTTTCTCCGGCCGGCGTGCCCAGGCGGAACTTGTACAGATTGTGAATTCCCGGGGTTCTGCCGCACCCGGTAGAACTCCTCCACGAATGCTGCCGGGAAGACTTCGCTGAGGGAGCGGGTCAGCGCCTGCCAGCGGGGCAGCGCGTACATCACTTCCATCTGCGAGTTCCAGGATTCGATGCGGTCGTCCAAATCGACCGCCAGCACGCCTACGTTGATCGACTCGACGATGTTCTCGTTGAAGTCCTTGAGCCGCTCGTATTCCGCCGACCTTCTGCTCCAGCGACGCGTAAAGCGCGCGTTCTGGATGGCGATGCCCAGGTACCCCGCCAGGGTCTCCAGCAATTCGACGTCTTCGCTGGTAAGGAAATCGCCTTCCACCGTCTTGCCCAGACCCAGCACGGCGATCGGTCGCTTCTGGGCGCGGCAGGGAATGTAGTAATTCAAGTCCAGCTTGGCGATGGCTTGCTGGGCGCTCGGGGTCTCGCGCGGGACCTGATGAGTGTTGTCGAAGAACAGGTGTCCCGCTTCCATTTCCGGCCGCGGCGCGCCCAGGAAACTCAGATCCAGCCCGCTGGTTTGCGTCATGCCAAAAGACTTGGCCAGCACGAACGCTGCGCGCGGCTCACCTGCGGCCAGAAAAATCGCCATGCGGTCCACCAGCAACGTCCGCGACAGCCGGTCAACCACCGAACTCAGCATCTTGTCCAGATCGGTCTCCGAGCTCAGCTCGCGGCCAAACTCGATCAGCGTTTTGCGGTAGTCGTAGCGCGGTGCGATAAAAGAACTGGTCGATGCGCTCCTGGATCCACTTGCGGACCGGGTCGAACAGCAGGGCGGTGACCACAATCGCCAGCACCAGTCCCATCGGCCCGGAACTGGGCACGCGCGTGTGCACGAGCTCGGCCACCGCCGCCACCACAGCAAAATACACGCCCGCAATCGCCGCCGCCGCCAGGGTGTAGACCATGCCGCGCTTGAAGATCAGGTCCACGTCCATCAGGCGGTAGCGGAAAATGGCGTAGCCGAAGGTCAGAGGCAGCATCCCCAGCGACAGCACCGAAACCTTCATCGCCGGTGGTGGGCAGCGCGCCGGACAGGTAGGGGATCACGTAGAACAGCGTGAACGGCGTGATCGCCAGAATGGTGCCGCGGGTGACCCACTTCAGCTGCTGCCGCAGGATCGGCGTCCTGGCCCGGCGGTAGCTGTACCACAGCACTCCCGCCGCCGCGACGAAGAAGCAGCGCCAGATAGCCCATCTGCACGCGGTCCAGGTCCCAGCGCAGCACCTCGCTGGCCCTCAGGCAGCGCAGCGCCAGCAATTGCACGCCCAGCAGCAGCAGCCCAGGAACATAAATCGCCGGAATGAGCCAGCGATGCTTGCGGACGAACCAGCGCCTCTCCGGGAAGGTCAGCACGAAATGCAGGAACAGCGCCGGCTGCAGCAGCCCGGCGACGACGTTGCCCCAGTAGATCGTCCAGTCAAACCCGTTGAGCTTTCCCGTGTACTTGAACGCAGTACAAGATGAACGAGACCAGGCAGAAAATGTAGAAATGCGTGGAGCCGGGCGCGGTCCAGCGGCGCAGCAGAACGTACAGTCCAATGCCGAGATAAATCAGTGCAATCAGCCGCAGCCAGTTGTTCGGCGATTGTTCCGCCGGGACCAAAATCACTACCATGTCCACCGGCACGTCCCGCCGCACCAGCGAATAGGTGGTCTTCGACCAGGCGCCTACGCGATACAGTTCCCGCATTAGCGCTGCCGTAGTGTTAACTTGGTGCGAGTCAACGGCAGTGAGACGGTCGGCGACTTTAACTGCCTGCCCGCGCCGCCGGTCCGTTCACCTCCACCCGGTCCGCGACCAGGCCGCCACTCTGCTCAACCCACCAGGCGCCATCGTAGGGCACCTGAAATTCCTGCTCTTTTTGGAAGTTGATCCAGGCCAGAACCATGGCGCCTGCCGTCAGAATGTCAGCAGGATGGCAGTGAACCGGGCTTGAAAATCCTTGTTCATGGACCGCGGAGGCTCGGCTGGCCGCGGGGCTAAACCGTAGTGCACGTTCTGGGCCACGTTCGCAGGCATATCGGATGTGCTAAGTCACGCCAGCACAGTTAGTTTCCTCATTATATAAAATCTCGGAAGTCGAGGCTATGTTTTTTGGAATACAGTCTGTGGTATTTGGTAACTGCATGGTTGCAATGGCATTAGCTCAGTGCCACAGTATCAGCTCGCTGCCGGTCTTCGGCACCGGGGATGGCTTCGGCAGGTTTGGAGAATTGTCATTCTGACCCTGAGTCGAGTCGAAGGGAAAGAATCTATATATCCTGCTGGCCATGGATGGACCTCGAAATCCAGTTTCGACGTAGCTTCGAATTCGTCATGACCACGCCCCTCGCTAACCGCCAAACATACTATCCCTTCGCTGCACCGTAGCATAGAGACTTTCGGCCGCAGGCAGACAGGGTTTGCTGCCAGGTTTTGGATAGCGAATGGGGTTTTGCTAGAACTTCTTATGCTGGAGTCAAGATAAGGGAGAGCCGAAGCTCTCCCCCCAATGAAGCGACAGAGGCGATATCACTTATTTAGAGGCTTGCAGCCGCAAGAACGTTGTCCGTCAGAGTTGAGAAAACTGCCATGAAAGGCGCACTGGGAGCGGAAACCGGCGTGCAGCACACCTGCTCGATCGAAGAACGCTGGATCACCGTGGACGGTGCGCGCATGCGTTATCTGCACGCAGGTTCAGGCTCGCCACTGCTCCTGATACACGGACTTCTCGGATATTCTTTTTCCTGGCGGCATGCAATCCCAGTTCTGGCGCAGGCGGCGGAGATATTTGCACTAGACATGCTGGGAGCGGGTTTCTCCGATCGGCCCGCCGGCTTGGACTGCTCATTGCGCGCAAACGCTGAGCGGTTGGTGCGCTTCATGGACAAAGCAGGTCTGGCCTCCTGCGACCTGCTGGGATCCTCGCGCGGTGGCGCAGCCGCGATGATGGTGGCCGCGCTGGCGCGGGGGCGTGTTCGTCGCTTGATCCTGGTTTCCCCGGTGAATCCCTGGTCCGCTCACCGGAAACACCTGATCGTTTTTCTGCGCAACCCGCTGCTTGCGCCAATGGTTCTGGCTCTCGCCCCTTACCTCCAACTCTTTTGTGGGCCCTACCTGCGACGGCTGTATGGCGATCCGCGACGCATCCGGCCCGGAACTCTGGAGGGCTACAGCGAACCATTGCGGTTGCCAGGTTCATTCGAGTACCCGTTGCGCGTGCTGCGCTCGTGGAACCGGGACCTGCGGGAACTGGAATCTGCGTTGCCGGGAATCGCGCACATCCCAACTCTGCTGATTTGGGGCAGCCTGGATGCGGCAGTAGATCCCGCGTCAGCAGCTCGCTTGCAGCGGCAGTTCACGGACTGCCGGTTGATCATGCTCGAAGGCGTGGGCCACCTGCCGTATGAAGAAGTGCCCGAAGAATTCAACCGCGCGGTAGCCGAGTTCTTGCGGTCGAGGTGAGTCGTTATCGCCGCCTATCGCTCCTTGGCCATCAATTTTCGGCCTTTGCGATAGTTCTTGGCCTTGTGTCTTTTGACGCGGACCAGATCCCGGGCCGTCCATAGCCGGGTTTTCTGGCCGCCGCCGGGGCGTATTGGAGGCTCCGCGATCTCGCCGGCGTAAAGCCAGCGAAGCAGAGTGATCGGATGGATCCCGACCATCCGCGCGATCTGTCCAGTCGTATAGATGGTTGCCATAATGCGCTATAGTACTGAACATCCCCTTACCGCTGTCAAATTCAAAGAAGGATCGCTGAGCCGGAATGAACTGGTGCCAACCTATGCCTGAAAGCTGAGGCAGCCAACAGTGGATTGATACCGCAGCAACCCAGTGCTAACCTCGAGGCGAGAAACTCTGCCGATGCAGTCTGCCACGACCTCCGCTGACGCCGCGCCGCTCTCCGGCGTCCAGCGGCTTTCCCGTTTCCTGCACGTCAACATTCCTGAAGTCTGGGTACGGTTCCTGCTGGCGATTGTAGGGCTGATTCTCGCTTTCGGGGCGGCGCTTTTTTCCACGGTTTCGCGGGAGTCGGGAAACCTGTGGGCAACCCTTATCCTGGCATCCCTGGCGCTCCTGCTGGCCGTGATCGTTGGACTAACCACCGTGCCGTATCTCGCTCGCCGCGTGGCCGCAGCCCGCATCCGCGATGCCTTCGATTACGACGTAACCCAGGTGGGAATCGTTTACGTCGTCATCGTGTTGCTGATCGGAATCGCCGCCCTGAACACAGGCAACAATCTGCTCTACATCATAGTGGCCGCGATGCTGGCCGCAATTCTGGTTTCTGGCTTCGTCTCCGCTCTGGTATTGCGCGATCTGGAATTGGATGTCCACCTTCCTGAGCACGTCTTCGCCGGGCGAACCACGCTAGGGAGGATCGTATTACGCAACCCGCGACGCTGGCTGCCGTCGTTTTCCGTCAATGTGGTCTCGTTCAGAAAAAGACAACGCGGAGAAACACTGGCGATGGATGCCCGCTACCTTTGCGGTGCCCCCCGGACGTCCCCCCGAGAAGCAGTGGATTCAGCCTGCCGGATCAGAAGCTGCGCCGCGTAACCCAAGGTCGGATTGCGCCCAATATCTTTGACGGGTCGGTCTATTTCCCGTACCTTCCAGCCGGCAGCGAGCTCCGAGCCGACCTGGAACTGCGTTTCGATCGCCGCGGACGCTACCAGCAGGAGAGCTTTGGCCTGGCAACACGCTTTCCTTTTGCGTTTCTGACCAAGACCCGCCGCGTGCCTCTGGTTCGTGAAATCATCGTGTATCCGCCGGTCGAGCCGGCGGACGAGTTCTTTGAAGTGCTGCCCCTGATCACAGGAGAATTTGAAACCTTTGCCCGGGGGCGGGGCTACGATCTGTATCGTATCCGGGAATACATGCCGGAAGATTCGGCGCGTCATGTGGACTGGAAAGCAACCGCCAAGTCGGGTTCGCTCAAAGTACGGGAATTCAGCCGCGAAGATGAACGCAAGCTGCGGATTGTCTTCGACAATCCCGCGAGCGGAGTAGTTCTCGAGAAGGCCTATGAAGACGCGGTTGCGCTGGCGGCATCGCTAAGCTGGCACTTTACGCAGGGAGAACACGGACATCTCTTTTGTGGCCCAAGGCCTGGGAGGAGATCCCGATGTTTATGGTTTTCTCGGCTATCTGGCGGTGGCGAACCCTCAGCCACTGCCGTCCGTGATCGACCGCCTGCAGCCTTCCGACGACTACAACATCATTCTCACGGCACGGCCTCGTGGCAGCATTCCTACCGCCCTCTGGGCCTGCTCTTATTTCGTGTTCATGGGCCAGAAAGCCTAGCAAAGAGCTTGGCTTGTCGGCGTCTTCCCGTATCTGGAGGAGGTGGGAATGTCCGCGATACGTCGTTTAGGGGTTGAAAATCAGGACTTATCCGGGAATTCCAGCAAAAAATAGTATTTTTACCTCTTTCGCGGAGTAGTATTTCGTCATATACTCTCGCCCGCGCCTGTGTGAGTGAGGTTGGAGCCCAACTCGAGGATGACCAATGCACATCTACGACTTGATTGACAATCAGGATACTTATCGGGCTGACGCCCATCTGAGCGTGTTCGACGCGGCCCAAGCCATGGTGACCCGCAACATTGGCGCCGTACCGGTGCTGCGCGACGGCGTGCTGGTGGGTATCTTTTCCGAGCGCGACCTGATGCGGCGTGTAGTGGCGGAAGGTCGCGATCCGCGAACCACTCGGGTCGAGGAAGTCATGACCGAGGATCCGCTCACGGTGGCCCCAAACGAGAGCGTGGAAAACTGCATGCTCCTGATGCGGCGCCACGGTTTCCGTCATCTGCCGATCTGTGAGGGAGGGGAACTCCGCGGGGTCGTCTCCCTGCGGGATGTCCTGTTGCACGATCTCAGCGAAAAGGACCACGAAGTCCGGATGATGCGCGCCTACATCCAGGCCTCTCCGGAGGTGTAACCGGCTCTCATCGGCCAGTTCCTGCCTGGGAGGGCCGGGTAATCCCCTTTAGTAACCAACAGGCCGTACCGCCGCTCCGTTTTGTGTCCAAGATCTGGAATCCATCCCATTCTCCAGGAACAGTTTAGAGCCATTCCGGGGTAACTGTTACCTTTGGTTACCTTCGTCCATTGACCTCCGGGCCAGAACTGTTAAGGTCTGAGCAGCGGACGGGTGAACCCTGCCCGTCTGCCAGCACTTGTCGCATGCATGCGAAAGCTCCAACTCGCGCTCTGGATCGCCCATCCGGTCTCTAGAGGTATCCTTGGCTGCGATCATGATTGCGCGCAAACTTCACCGGACGTTTCCGGTTTTCTTTGCCTATATTGTTTTCCAGATCTTGAACTTCGCGATCCTGTTCCCGATCTTCCTGTATCAGGACAGCCCGGTTGGCCCTACCATATACTTCTACGCGTACTGGATTGGCGCTGCGATCAGTCTTGCCATCGGGTTTAAGGTGATTCACGAGATTTTCCTTGATGTGTTTCGCCCCTACCACACCTTGAAAGACCTGGGTACGGTGCTTTTCAAGTGGTCGGCGCTGGTCATGCTGCTGGTGGCCATGGTGGTGGCCGCCTCCAGTTCCCCAGGGACAGGATGACCCTATTACCGTGGCTGTGATCACCGTGCAACGCTGTGTACGCGTGATTCAGTGCGGGCTGATTTTATTTCTGCTGGTTTTTTCCAGATACCTGGGAGTTTCCTGGCGCCAGCACAGCTTCGGCATCGCTTTGGGATTCGGGGGTTTCGCCAGCGTTGAACTGGTTGCCCTGGCTCTGTATTCCGGGGGACAAATCCATGGGCCTACGTTGTCGTTGCTGAATACGACCGCGTACGGTTTTTCTATTCTCACATGGCTCGGGTACGCAGCTTTGAAAAGGCCAACCCGGGACGCATCCGCCAGCCTGCTGGCGTCGCAGCGCTGGGACCGGAGTCTGGGTGATTTACAGCGCCCCGTGGGCACTGATTCCCTGATCCCAATGTTTGAAGGCATGGTGGACCGGGCCTTCTCCCGCGCACCAAGAGAGGCGGAAGAGATCGTCACCGTGGAAGAGGTCGTCACCATGGAACTTTCCAAGAAAAAACCCGCGTCTGAAGCACTTGAACCCTCTCTCTCCGCCGGTCATGCTGCCTCGAAGAGGTAGTCGGGCGGTTGTTTTTCTGAATACTGGACACGCTGATCCTGCTGCGAATTCCGCCAGAGCCACTAAATCGTTTTACATCAATGCTTATATCTATCTGAAAAATCAGGCAAGATGCGAATTGCCAAGCCTGCCGCCCTTCCGATCAAGAGGGTGGAAGGGCCAATTCAACAAAAATTAAACTGGACTCCTTGCCGCGAACCTGTATAATTTCTGCGCCAGTTAGGGTTTCCGCTCCCAGGGGACCCGTACGACAAGGAGAACGAACCCATGAAACGTGCGATCAGGATGTTGTTCCTGATGGTAGGTTTGTTCTGCACGTATACGGCGCTTGCCGCTCCGGCGTGCCCTCGTCAGAGGACGGTGCGCCAATTCCACGTTGCCCACGGACCAGAACTGCAGCTAACGCAGTTGTGCAGTTTCGAGCCGCCGTAAGTGGCGCTCTAAATTCTTGTAGGCTGGCGATTGCGAAAAAACGCCAGCCTCTTTTCTTTTCAGAGGTCTTGGCGCAGATTGGCGGGATGGCGGCAAGGCTGCGGCGCAACGTCTGCGCGTCAACTCCTCCGGATCGGAAATCGGCGGTTGGCAAGTGAACCCGGAACAGATGACCGCCACGCTTTTGCCTTCTTTGACTGCCGGTCAGCTGAGGAATGGTCTCAGCCAAGGCTGGTCGGAAGGTTTTGCGGGACTGCTTTGTTGAGCGTCAAGCTGGATCACCGCTTTGCCGATCCGGAAAACGATGCTACGGCCGCTTCGTACAGGCTTCTCGGCAAGTTCCTCATTGCCGATGATCACCACCTGCGTGTGGGGTTGCGAGAGATGCACTCCGGCGATGCCGTAGGTGGCGGCGAAAATTCCGTATTGCCCGGCCATTCCGGCAAGAACTTCCATCGTTTGCTCGGCCTTGTCGCGGTAGCTCTGGTTCGTTGGTATAGGCGTGGAGCCGCAGCAGGGCGATGGCCGCCACCGAATTCCCCGCCGGAGTCGGCGAATCCTGAAAAGGTTTGCGGCGCGTGCCCAGCACGCCGAGAACTTTTTCGTCGCTGCGGTTTCGCAGTATCGAAAAAGCCTCCGGAGACGGGATCGAAGAAACGCTCCATCATTGCGTCCGCAATACGTTGGGCAAATTGAAATAGCTGAGATCGGCGGTGGCTTCGTAGGCGTCCAGGCAAGCCACGACGGTGAAAGCGTAATCGTCGAGCACGCCGGGAATCTGGCGCCGTTCGGCCTTCGCATCCGAATAAGCAAGCACGTGCAGCAGCCCATTCTCCGTGCTGCCATGCCTCGGCCAGGATGCGATCCAGGGAACGCAGCGCGAAATGCCGGGCGGCATCGAGCCCGAGCACCTTCGCGGCCGCAGTAAGCCGACACACAAAGCGCGTTCCAGCCCGAGTACACGGTTTTATCCACGTAGGGAGTCGGACGCTGCAGGCGGGCGGCATACATTTTCTGCTTGGCCGATTGCAGCAGAGTCTTGAATTCGTTCCGGGGGCAGGCTCAGCCGCTGTGCAATCTCTTCGACCGAAGCCCGCACGTACAGCACGTTCTTGGCGGGATTGTGGTGCATCTCGCCGATTTCGTTGATGTCGTAGTGCAAGGCCGGCAACGCTGGCTTCTTCTTCGGTGAGTACCGCGTGGGCTTCCTGCAAAGTCCAGGTGAAGTAGTCGCCGTCGTCGTCCATCGAGTAGTCGGCGTCCTGCGAGGCGTAGAAGCCGCCGTGTTCACGGTCGCTCAGCCATTCATCCATCCAGCGAATGATGTCGCGTGCCACAGCGGCGAAGAATTCCGATCCGGTTGCCTGATAAGCGTGCACGTAATTCTTCAGCAGCTCGGAGTTGTCGTAGCACATCTTCTCGAAGTGCGGCACCACCCAGCGTTCGTCGACCGAGTAGCGATGAAATCCTCCGGCCAGCTGATCGTAGACGCCGCCGTGGGCCATCTTTTCCAGTGTGGTGACAAACACATTGCGCAGATTGTTCGTCGCCTGAGCGCTGCGTACTGATCGATCAACAGATCCAGTGCGGCGGGATGCGGAAACTTGGGGCGCTGCCGAACCCGCCATTCTGCGAATCAAACATCCCCAACGCAGACTTGACGATGGCGTCAATGACCGCCGGAGAAAACTCGGCGCTTTTTCCCGCAAACGACTCGGCACGGGAGATGGCGGTCTCCACCATCTTGGCCTGTTCGACTACGTCGCCATTTTTTTCGCGATATGCATCGGAGATGGCCAGCAGCACCCGCTTGAAGCTGGGCCGGCCGTAATGATCGTCGGGGGGGAAATAGGTTCCTCCGTAAAACGGCTTTCCTTCGGGAGTGAGGAAAGCAGTCAGCGGCCAGCCTCCTTGCCCGCTGATGGAGCTCACGGCCACCTGGTAGCGGCTGTCGATATCGGGACGCTCGTCGCGATCTACCTTGACGGCGATGAAACGCTGGTTGATGATCTCGGCGATTTCCGGGTTGTCGTAGGACTCACGATCCATCACGTGGCACCAGTGGCACCACACGGCCCCGATATCGAGCAGGATGGGCTTGTTCTCGCGTTGCGCCGCCGCAAAGGCCTCCTCGCCCCACTCGTGCCAGTGAATGGGCTGATGCATGGCGGAGCGCAAATACGCAGAGGACGCGCGGGAGAGGGCGTTGAGCGTCTCGGTGGTCATTGAACTAGTCTAAATGCTTCTCGAACAGTGATTAGATTGAAGTTTGTAGATCTCAGAATTTCGGTTCGGGCGAGAAAGAAAATCTGAAATCTGCGGTCTGAAAATCGAGCCTCACTGCGGCAGCGAGTGCTGGCTCATGAACTTCCAAACATCCGGGTTCACCCATCCGGAAATTGCCGGATAGTTGTGATCCTGATTGTCAATCTCGACGTAATGCACGGGGAATCCGTTCTGCACAAGCAAATCGCGGGTGGCGCGAGTCTGCGCCAAGGTGAAAAACTGGTCATGGTCGCCAATGTAAATGGCGATCGGTGTCTTTCGGTGCGCCTTTTGCACAATCCAGTAATAATCGGGCGTGATAATGCAGGCGAATACCCCCGCGGCGGCGAAATAGGTGGAGTCCAGCATAGCAGCATCGTAGGTGGAATAACCGCCTGCGGAATACCCGAACACATACACCCGGCGCGAATCGACGAGCCAGGACTTCTTCACGTTTTCGATGATGAGCGGGAACAACTGCGGCACGATGGCTTCCAGGGCTGGTCCGAGCGGCAGTGTGGGCGCAACCAGGATGATGTGATTCTTTTCTCCGAAGTCCTGCCAAAGCTTCAAGAAGTCGGGACCGTTCCCGCCACCCCCGTGGATCAGGAGAATTGCGGGCAGGGCATGGACTTGGTCGTAGGTGGAGGGAACAAATAACGCGTACGAGTATTGGACCCCTTGATATTCAACCGTGTTTGACGGTTGGCTTGCAGAAGGCGAGCCACCGCAGCTAACAAGAGCGGCCAGGGAATAAAGGGCCAAGGGCATCAGTAGGACGCGGATACTGAACTGCATAAGCTTCCTCCGCGGGGCACATACTTCAGTCGAGCCTGGCGACAATTATACCTATTCGGCACCAGCGCGGGCACGCTGGCGTGTCGCCAAATCTTCAGAACTGAGAAGCAGCGCAACGCAGGAACTCCGGTACCCTATGCGAGGAGCGGATTTATGACTTCAATCGAGCCATACTTTTGTTCCGTTGCGAAGTCCTCGGAATAAAGTACGTTAGCTCCGCAGCTTTCGGCCGCCTGCAGAATCAAGGCATCCCAGAAGGAAGTCTTGTATCGCACCTCGATCTCCAGTGCTTGCAGGACTGATTCCGGAGTGTTGACGACGATCTCCCAACTTAGGTAGTCCTGAATCAGACGCCGAATCTCATCCACCGGAACCGGGGGCAAAACTTTGCGGCGAAGGTTAATGCCGAGTTCCTGCAGCACCTGCGTGCTCAACACGCCCTGCCCGGAAGTCCAAAGACGCTCCAGAAGTTGGCGGGCAGGTTCGTGCTTCAAGCCCGCAGTGCGGTCATGGGCATACACCAGGATATTGGTATCGACGAAGAACTTTTCCGTCATCGTTCGTGAAGTTCGTCGCGCGAGCGGGGAGGTGTCCAGTGCAGGTCCAAGCCTTCGCGTAACCGGGATAAGGCACGCTTGCGCGCACGATCGTAAGTCTTACGTTCGTTGACGATTTGCTCAAGGCGAGCGGCGAGCAAGGCACTAATTGACGTGCCCTCTTCCGCTGCCAAGATTCGGGCTTCGCGGATCAAGGTGGATTCCAGCTTAAGTGTAATGTTTGATTTCACATGGCACCACTATACGTGCTGCACTATTTTACGTGCCATTCGACTTGGCTGTCAATCCCAGCCAGTTTCCTGGCAATGTAACAATAAATAGCAATAGAATCAATTAGTTGTATCTTATCCACATACTCGCCTTCCGTGTGCGCCACGTGAATAGATCCCGGCCCAACCAATAGCGGCTGACCCCAATTGCTGAGCCAGGGAATGTCGGTGGTGAAAGCAGCGACCATCGTGGGCAGGCCATCCAACGTTCGCAAGCGCACGAACGGAATCTCGAGCGTGAATTCGACTTGTGCCAGACTGCCGACTGATTTGACAATCTCTCGCCGCAGTTGCTCCGCCGGCCCCACCAGCCGATAAAGTAATTGTGCTCGCGCATGGTCGGGAATGATGTTCGGAGCGCGCCCACCTTCAATTACTCCGATGTTGAGCGTGCATGGGCCGACGCCTTCGGTGGCGGGAAGTTTCATCGTTCGCAGCCGGTTCAGCGCCTCCAGCAGCTTATCAATCGCGGATTCGCCCAACTCCGGATACGCCGAGTGGGCCATGCGGCCTTGTGCGATGACCTCTACCCGCAACGTTCCCTTGGATGCCCCCGCCATTTTGTTTTCTGTCGGCTCTCCGTTGACCAGAAATTTGCAACCGGGAGACTGCTGATTGGCCACCTTGGCGCCGAGGCTGTCGCGCTCTTCGCCGACCAGGAAAAGCAATCCGACATGGAGGCCCTCTCCCCGCAAGCGCTCGGCCGCCGCGACCTGGGCGGCGATGATTCCTTTGGCATCGCAGGAGCCGCGGCCGTAGATGCGAGCCGCATCTTCGGAGGAAGGAATGAACGGTGGAACCGTGTCCATGTGAGTGGAAAAAACGACCGCAGGATGAGGCTCTGCGGGCCAGGTTGCCAGCACGTTGCAGCGCGTACCTTCCACGGGAACTTTCCTAGCCTCATAACCCAGGCCGGCCGAGTTCGCGGTGCAGGAAATCGCCCACCCGGCCTTCGTTGCCGGTGATGGATTCAATGTCCACGAGTTGACGCGTGAAGGCTACGACGTCCATCGCAAGTAAGGATAGCGTACCTGTGCCTTTGCGGGCATCAATTGCGCTTCAAGGTGGAGGCGGGCAACTCGCCCGTCCGTACGGGTTCTGATACTTTGGATCGAAGCCGATGATTTCGCACAACTCCACCATACACTCCCTTTTTCTCGACGGACCTGCCGGAAGGCTGGAAGCGCTGCTCAACGCGGGCGCGGAAACGGCCACTCATGCCGTCCTGGTCTGCCATCCGCATCCGCTGTATGAGGGCAATCTGCATAACAAAGTGGTCTTCCATACCATGAAGGCGCTGAACAGCTTCGGATTCCCCGTGCTGCGTTTCAATTTTCGCGGCGCGGGATTGAGCCAGGGTGAGCACGATAATGGCATCGGCGAAGTGGACGACGTTCGCTCCGCACTCGACTGGCTGGATCAGGAGTTTCACCTGCCTCTGATTGTGGCGGGATTTTCGTTTGGCGCGGCGGTGGGATTGCGCGCGGCCTGCCCGGATTCCCGCGCGCAGGATGTGATCGGCATCGGCCTACCCGTCGTCGCGGTGGACGATCGCGCCTACAACTTCGATTTTCTGCAAAGCTGCGCTAAACCGAAGCTCTTCGTGAGCGGCGCACGCGACCACTTCGGCCCGCGTGCAAAATTGGAGCGGGTGGTGGCGTCGCTTTCCGAGCCGAAGAAACTCGTGCTCATCGAAGGCGCCGATCACTTCTTTGAAGGACGGTTGCGGGAGTTGCGAGAGACGATTGCAGCTTGGATTAGGGAAACCGTTGGGGCGTGATTCACCACACCCTCTCCGTGTTCTTCGCGCGGCCTTTGCATACTTAGCGGTTAAGAGCTTTAAACCACGAAGATCGCGAAGGAATCGCAAGGTCCGTGAAGAGCTACCTGCCAGCTACTACCTGCCAGCTACTACCTGCCAGCTTCTATAATCCTCCGCATGTCTTTCTCGGCAGCCGACCGCGAAAAGCTTGCCATCGAGATGCGTGTCACCGCACGGCACCTTTTCGAGCATGCGCTAGCGGAGTCGAGCATTGACCGTGCTTTCCAGCGGCAGGTGGTTTGCGAACGCGGTGTCTTGCGGGTTTGCGAGGACCTTTACGATCTCCACCCTTACAGCCGTGTGTTTGTGGTCTCAATCGGAAAGGCCGCGCACACGCTGGTGACCGCACTGGAAATGCAGGCGGGAGATCGTTTTGAGGGGATTGTCGCCAGTTCGGTCGAGCCGGCTTCCCAAGTCCGTGGTTTCCGCTATTTTCATGGCGGGCATCCCACGCCCAACGCTGACTCGATCCGCGCCTCCGAAGCGATGCTGAAGTCGCTGGGCGCGCAGACGGCGTCGTCACTGGTGATTTTTCTGCTCAGCGGCGGCGGCTCTTCCATTGCGGAAAAACCGATCGACGACGAGATCTCACTGAACGATTTGATTGCAACTTACAAGGTGCTCGTGCTCTCGGGCGCTCCAATCGCGGAGATCAATGCGATACGCAAACATCTGTCAGCGATCAAGGGTGGAAGGCTGGCCCTGGCGGCCGCTCCGGCGCAGCAGGTTTCGATTCTGGTCTCTGATGTTCCCGACATCACGCCCGATGCGCTGGCCTCAGGCCCAACCATGCCCGATTCGACGACGGTAGAGGATTGTTACGGGATTGCGGCAAAATATCGCTTGCTGGAACAGTTTCCGGCGTCCGTACGTGAGTTGTTTGAGCGTCATGCACTGGAAGAGACTCCCAAATCCGATGATCCGGCATTCCATCGCAGCCGCTGGTGGACCGTCTTGTCGAACGCGTCGTTGCTGAAAGCCAGCAAGGCCGAAGCCGAGCGCCAGGGCTTCACCGTAGAGGTGGACAATAGTTGCGACGACTGGGATTATGCGCGGGCCGCGGATTATCTGCTGGGCCGCTTACGCGATTTGCGGAAGAAGGCGAACCGCGTCTGCCTGCTTTCCGGTGGCGAAGTCACGGTGAAGGTCACGAACGGGGGCATCGGCGGGCGCAACCAGCAGTTTGCGCTGGCCTGCGCGGAGAAGATTGCGGGGGAAAACATCACGGTGCTCAGCGCCGGCACGGATGGAATTGATGGGAACAGCTCCGCGGCCGGCGCCGTCGTAGACGGAACAACTCTTGTGCGCGCCAAAGCCCGCGGCATTGGCGCCCAAGCGCACCTGGAAACGTTCAACGCGTATCCATTCTTCGACGCCCTCGGCGATGCCATCGTGACGGGGCCGACTGGAAATAATCTGCGTGACTTGCGAATCCTGCTGGCGTATTGAACCCGACTTAGGAAAGCGACAAAAGTCATTCTCATCTCATGAACGATCCCCTCGCGTTGTTGGTGCAATGGCGGCGTTTCGACAGTCAATCGGACGACGCTGGCGAGAAGCATATAATTCTGCGTTCGACACCAAAGAAGATTATGGATTACGTCAAAAACATCCTGTGCGGATTGGCCGCAATATTCCTCGCTGAGTTTGTTCCGGGCCCTTGGTCAATGTTTAGGGGTATAAGTGAACAAAAGGCAACGGGGATGGGTGCTGTGGTGGGTGGACTTTTTTCGCCTCTCTTCTGGACTCTCGTACTTTTGTTTTTTGCACTGTTTTTTGTGGCCAGCCGACTCGGAAATAAAATCTTGAGAGTATTTTTATTCTGGATTCCAACGCTGATGGTTTCTGCGCTCGGCATGGTGATTGCGGCATTGTTTACCTACGTGTTTATACATTTCGGACGTCAGTAAGCCTGAGGAATCCCAGCAATTCTGCCGTGAAGTCGGAACGGTAACAGCGAGGCACGGTTCTCGGTTGATGTGACCCGCAATGACACCAACTAAGATCTCTGAGCCGCTAATCTTCTAGAAAAACTGGGTCACGCCTTCTTCCAGCACAACCACGCGGTCCTCGATGCCCGCCGCTTTCGCCTCCTGCTCCAGAAGCTGTAACGGTTCATCCATAGGCTCGTGAGAGAGGCGGAAGGTCCCGTAGTGCATGGGCACCATCCAGCGGGCGTGCAAGTCGAGAAAAGCGCGGGTGGCGTCGGCGGGGCTGGCATGCACGTTGCGGAAAGATGGAGGATTGTAAGCTCCGATTGGTAACAACGCCAGTTCGGGCGACAATCGCCGTCCGATCTCACGGAAGCCGGAAAAGTAAGCGGTATCGCCCGCGTGATAAACAGAGTGCCGCTGGTCCTGCAACACGTAACCGCCGTAGCCGCGATGCGAATCTTTGATGATGCGGGCGCCCCAATGGCGCGAAGGTACGTGCGTCACAGTCAGGGCGCGATGCCGGTAGCTGTTCCACCAGTCCAGTTCCACCACGTCGCTAAACCCGAGATCGGAGACCAGATCCAGCACATGATGCGGAACCACAATGATGGGAGACCTTGCCCGGCGGCGCGCGGACTGCTCGACCAAAGCGCGCAACGATGGCCGGTGCAGGTGATCGAAGTGCGCGTGGGTTACCAGGACCAGGTCAATCGGAGGGAGGTCGCGAAGCTGGATTCCCGGCTGGCGCAGGCGTTTCAGCACAAACAGCCAGCGGGCAAAATTGGGATCGATGATTACGTTCTGGCCTCCGATCTGAACGAAAAAGCTGGCATGGCCAATGAACGTCACGCCCAGCTCTCCATTACTGACCAGTTTGGGCTTGTAGGTCTGGCCGGTGCGCGGAGTCACGGCAGAGTGGCGCACCAGGCGGCCAAAAGCACGCGCCCGCTTGCGAAGAACGGGATTCTTGAGACTAGCCTTTATCATCCGATGCTGGCCGAGTGGCTTGATCGAATCCGATTTAGCGACTCCAATCTTCCAATGCCGGGTCAGACGGAAACCCCGGCTGTGTTCGACGGCCTGGCGCGAGCAAAGCTTTCATTATTCTAAGACAATCTGTCACGGATTGCTTGACCGCATCACAGCTGTCATTTCTAATTCTTGTTCGGATCGTCTGCAGTCTCATACAGGAGCGCATTATGCGAGTTGCTTTTCTGGGTTTGGGAATCATGGGGCGGGCGATGGCGTCCAATCTGGTCAAGGCCGGTCACGAAGTGACGGTGTGGAATCGCACTGCCGGGAAGGATGTAGAAGGCGCGCGCAGCGCGGCATCTCCGGCGGAGGCCGCGCGCGGTACCGAGGTGGTCTGGATGTGCGTCTCCGACACCAAGGCGGTCGAGGGCATATTGTTCGGACCACAGGGAGTGCATGAGTCTCTGGGCGGGGAAATGACCATCCTGGACTCCAGCACGATTTCGCCTTCCGCAACCCGGCAGTTTGCCGAACGGGTGCGCGCGAAGGGAGTGCAATACGTGGACGCGCCGGTAACCGGATCCAAGGCTGGCGCCGAAAGCGGCACTCTCATTTTCATCGTAGGCGGGGAGGAATCAGCCATTGAGAAGTTGAAACCTTTATTTGCCGCCACGGGTAAGAAGTTCTTCCGCATGGGGGACGTCGGCAAAGGGCAGATTGCTAAGCTGGTCATGAATCTTCAAATCGCGCTGATCTATGAAGGCTTTGCGGAGGCGCTCACCCTGGCCACCAAGCTAGGCGTGGACGCCGAAGTTCTGTTGCCGCTCATTGAGGCTTCGATGGTGCGTTCCGGCGTGGTGGAGTACAAGGCTCCCTTTGTTCTGAAGCGCGACTTTTCACCCAATTTTCCGCTTCGCTTGATGTACAAAGACCTCCAGTTGGCGATGGAGGCGGCCAAGGAGGTCCGGGTGAAGCTGCCGGGACTGGAGACGGTGGAAGAAATCTATGAGGTGGCGGCCGAGGATGGGCACGGCGATCTCGACTATGCCGCTACGCTGACTCTGCTGGAAAAATGGGCGGGAGTGCAGGTGAAGAAAGCCTCGGCGTGAAGTCCGCCGCTAACGTCGCCTACGAGGCCGCAGGCAAGGTGTGGTAAGGTGCGCCGGTGGAACACTTCCCGAACCTTTAGAGGCAGACTCTGGCGAACCATCCTGGGATTGGAAAGGAATGCCGATGAATTTTTCACGTGCCGCTCTCGCCGCCCTAGGCGCCTTCGTGGCGTATTTTGCCATTGGGGGTGTTGCATTCGGGTTGCTGCCGTCGCTCAAGAATGAGTTCCTCAAGTATCCCGCGGTGTACCGAACTCAGGAAGGAATAAAGAGCGTGATGCCGGCCGGAATGGCCGCAATGTTTGTGGGGATGCTGGCGCTGGCGGTGATTTACGCGATGCTATACCAAGGTGGTTCCGGGGTCGCCGAAGGCGGACGCTTCGGTGCATTGATCGGGGTCTTCGCGGTATGCGCTTTTGTGGTGCACAACTACGTCAATCTGAACATCGGGTTAAAGCTCACCCTCGAACAGTCAGTGGCGTATTTCATTGAGTGGGTGGTGGTGGGCACTGTGATCGGCCTCATCTACCGACCCGCCCACTGACCGTAATTGCGCCCTCTGCGGCGCGCTGATGATGATGATGATGATGAACTGAGGAATCTGATTGCCATCATGCTCTGCCGCCCGGCAGGATGACAGCGCCTCGAGAGGTCGCCGTGTCGTTCTAGCACTTCCGTAACTGTCTCTCACCTACCTATTACAGAACTATTACACAGGGCGCCGACCCGCCCTGATAGGTTAACCACAGCATTCCACACCAAGTACAGGGACCCGCATGGAACTCGAAGCACTCAACCGCAAGCCGGCCGCCGACAACGAAATCAACTGGGTAACCACAATCTTCATGGCCCTGTTTCACCTCGGGGCGATTGCTGCATTCTTCTTCTTCACCTGGAAAGCGTTTTTCGTGTCCATGTTTCTGTGGTGGGTCTCGGGGAGCCTGGGGATCGGCATGAGCTATCACCGGCTGCTCACTCATCGCGGATACAAAACACCGAAATGGGTGGAATATTTTCTGACGGTTTGTGCGACCTTGGCGCTCGAAGGCGGGCCGATCTTCTGGGTGGCGACCCACCGCATCCATCATCAATTTTCCGATCAGGAGGGCGATCCTCATTCGCCGATCGACGGCAAGTGGTGGGCGCACATGGGTTGGATTCTGACCGGCAAATCCATGCATCATGACACGACAACCCTGGCTCGTTATGTGCCTGATCTGGCCAAGGACAAATTCCACGTCTGGATTACCAAGTATCACTACGTGCCCATGATTGTTCTAGGTCTGATATTGCTGGCCATCGGCGGCCTGCCGTTCCTCATGTGGGGCATTTTCTTCCGCACCGTCATCGGCCTACACGCGACCTGGCTGGTGAACTCCGCGACTCACACCTGGGGCTCGCGCCGGTTTGCCACCAGAGACATGTCAACCAACAATTTCTGGGTGGCGATCCTCACCTTCGGTGAGGGTTGGCACAACAACCATCATGCGCATCCGGTGTCTGCCCGGCATGGCCTGAAGTGGTATGAGATTGACTTCAACTGGTACGGCATCTGGGCACTGAAGAAATTGGGGTTGGCACGCCATGTCTATGGCGTGCGGCTGTCAAAGCTCCCGTCGCAGCCGGCCGTGCTGAGCCCAATCACGACACTTGATCTCGCCGCCACGACCTCTTCCGCGGCATCGGCCGACTAGAAAGTCGCTTCCCAAGTCTGGCTTGGCTCGCCGGGAACCGCCGGAAGCACCGCTATCTCCGCTCACCGCCCTCACAACGCGCTAAAATCCTGCTATGCGCATTACCAGCCGGCGCAAAGCAACGATCACGTTCCTGGTCCTCGGCGTAAGCCTGGCCGGCATCGCCGTGGCAGTGGGGATGGGCTGGATCATTCTTAACTGGCGGCTGGATGTCAAGGTTTTCCTGGGCATCATTTTCTTCTGCGCGATCACCGCCGGGCTGGTTCTCAACACGATTTTTCTGGTGCGCGAAATCCGGCGGAACGAGCAGCATGACAGTTTCATCAACGCCGTCACCCACGAACTAAAAACGCCCATCACTTCCATCCGCCTCTACCTGCAGACCCTGCAACACCGCGAAGTGGATCAGGCCCAGCGCCGGGAATTCTACCGTCTTATGCTGGACGACACCGACCGTCTGCTGGGCACGGTCGAGCAAGTGCTAAAGGCCGGGATCGCGGGGCACAAACACAGCAGCCGCCAGCGGGTTCCGATTGACTTCGGCAGCCTGGTTCGTGAATGCGTGGAGGTTGCCCGCAATGGCCATCACCTTCGGCGGGAGGCTTTGCGCTTCGAGCCCGGGGCCGGCGAAGTGCGTGCCAACGTCACCGGCGATCCGGAGGAATTGCGTACCGCCATTTCCAATGTGCTCGACAATGCCATCAAATATTCCGGCGAGCAGGTGGATGTTTCCGTACGCATCGAAACGCCGGATGAGAAACACGTGACGCTGAGCGTGCAAGACCACGGGCTGGGTATCCCGCCTCAGGAACTAAAACGAATCTTCAAGCGTTTCTACCGTGTCGCGAACCGCTCCGTGGCGCGGGTCAAGGGCACCGGCCTCGGTCTGTTTATTGTTCGCGCCATCACCGAGAAGCACGGCGGCAGGGTGTTCGCGCAAAGCGAGGGGGAAGGACGTGGCACCACGGTAGTTCTCGAACTGCCCAGGAGCACCGCCGCGCAAGACACTGCGCGCGAGGGCTTCGCTCCGGAGACCTTGGTATGAGCCGCGTCCTGATCGTGGAAGATGAAGTCCATCTCGCCAACGGATTGCGTTTCAATCTGGAGGCGGAAGGGCACGAGGTCGAAGTCGTCGGCGATGGCGAGAGTGCGCTGGAACTGCTGCTGAGCCAACGGAGAAGCGACAAACGAGAGAACGGGAAGCGGGAAGCCCGCAGGCGCGAGGACTTCGATGCGGTGGTACTCGATGTTATGCTTCCCGGGAAGGATGGCTTCTCCGTGGCCGCCGAATTGCGCGCGGCGAAAAATTTCATTCCGGTGCTCATGCTGACGGCCCGCGGCCGGCCTGAGGACGTGCTCCAGGGATTTGCCTCCGGCGCCGACGACTACCTCCCCAAGCCCTTCGAACTCCCTATTTTGCTGGCCCGCCTTCAGGGTCTGCTGCGGCGCCGCGAATGGATGCGGGTGAGCCAGCTAGCGGCCGCAGACCCCTCTCCTTCAAAGCAACAGGGCTCTGCGGGAGTCACCGAATACGACGTGTTCTCGTTCGACCGCCGAACCATTGATTTCGGCAAGCTGGAACTGCGCGTTAATGGCAACACGATTCAACTCACGCTGATGGAAGCCGAATTCTTGCGTTACTTGATCCGCAACAGCGGCCGCACCGTTTCCCGGAAATCGATCCTGGAAGAAGTCTGGGGACTGCGCGAAGACACCGATACGCGCGCCATCGACAACTTTATTGTCCGGCTGCGTCGCTACATCGAGGACAATCCCTCCAGCCCAAACCACTTGCTCACCGTTCGCGGCGTAGGCTACCGATTCGTACCGGAACCCGAGAAAAGCTGAGCTGACCCGGCACAAGCGAGCCTCTGCTACCATCCAGCAGTATGATTCGAGAAACGCTGTCTGTACTTATGCTTTCTTGTTCCATGCTTGCCCAAACTCAGTCTGCTCAAACCCAGTCTGCCCAAACGCAACTAGTTCTGCTTGGTACTGGGACTCCCCACCAGACGCCGGAACGATCGGGGCCGGCGAGCGCCGTGGTTTACAAGGACAACTCTTATCTCTTCGATGCTGGGCCGGGCGTAGTTCGCAGGGCAGCCGCGGCCGCCTCGCAAAAGAAAATTCCCTCCCTGGACGCTCCCAAGCTGCGTCGGCTGTTTCTCACCCACCTGCATTCCGATCACACCCTGGGCCTGCCCGACCTGATTTTCAGTCCATGGGTCGTCGGTCGCGCCGAGCCCCTGGAAATTTACGGCCCGAAAGGCACGCGCGCGATGGTGAAGCACATCGAAGCAGCCTGGAGTCAGGACATTCACATCCGTGTAGATGGCCTCGAGCATGCCAACACCACCGGGTACAAAGCCGTGGTTCACGAAATAAGCGCGGGATACAGCTACCATGACGGATCGGTCACCATCACAGCCATTTCCGTGCATCACGGGTCTTTGCCGCAGGCTTTCGGCTATCGCGTGCAGACACCGGACAAGGTGATTGTTATTTCCGGAGATTGCTCTCCGAGTCCGGCGCTGATTGAAGCCTGTAATGGCTGCGACATCCTGCTGCATGAGGTCTATTCTCGCGCTGGGATGGAGCAGAGCGGCCCCGCCTGGGTGAAATATCTTAGTGAATTTCACACCGCGACCGACGAACTCGCGGCGATCGCAAAAAAGGCACATCCCAAGCTGCTGATTCTCTATCACCAGGTTTTTTCTCCGCTTACCCAAACTCCTGAAGGTCTTGTTGCGGAGATTCGCCGGTCCTACGACGGCCCGGTCGTGTCTGGAAGTGATTTGGATGTTTATTGAAGTTGAGAAGCGCGATTGGGCTTGGCGGGGATTTTATTCTGCATCACGTCCGATCGTAGCGAACCTTTGCCCGCAAATAGCTCCGTTGAAGACCTCGCTCCGGGTCACGTTACTTCCGACCGTTCTTCACTCTGAAGGCGTACACGTTGCCGTCGTCCGAGCCAAGCGAAACCGCCTCAATCACCACGGCGGGCGAGGTGGCTCGTACGCAAACCGCCAAACTTGAGTCATCTCCCGCTGGTTACAAGGGATCGCGTGCATTACCGAAGGGCCGTTGTCGCGCTGAGGTCATCGATGGCAATCTGATTTGGCACCAAATCCAATTTGGCACAACCATCCAAACGACCACAGGAGACACGATGAAGAAAGCAGCTTTGTTGGTAATGTTGACGGCGGCAGTTCTTACCATGGCTTCCACCAGTTTTGCGGCAACCTCGGCCGCCAGCCTGAAAGGCGTATACAACTTTCAGATCGCGGGCTTGACCAACCAGTATGGCTACTATTCTGGGAGCAGTTGGATCCAGGTCAACGGCTCATGCCCCAGCGGTCATAGCTGCTTTCAGCAAGCCTTCCCTCGGTTGGTGTACGGCACTCTTTCCTTCGACGGAGCAGGGCATGCGACCTTCGAATCCATCGTCTCGGTCAACGAAGGCAGCGGCGGACCCACGAAGGGCTCGGTCTGGGCTTACTCGGTCTCCGGCTTCAACGGTGCGATCGGCTCTGCCAACAATGGTGCGTATCTGACGCTTGGCAGTTTCAACTCGGCTGGCATCGCGACGGTCGTGACAATCCGCACGGGGGGAGGCTATCCGGATACTGGCGTGGCGACACTCCAATAAATAGTTAGACGGGGCGAAGGCAGGGCTGCGGCCTCGCCTTTCGTTTTACCTGGTGACCTTTAGAACTCGAAGTAGCCTCCCGCCGAGGCTCGGCGAGAGCCGCCATCGGTTCCGGTCGCCGGAAGCAAGCCCACAATTCCGCGCAGATTCTCCCATGCCGCCTGGTTCAGTGCCGGGTCTGCGCCGACGAGGTCGCGGATCATCTGCCATGCCGCGATGTTGAGGGCGCCCTCTGGAGGAGGTCCCATAGCCAGCGAGACGGAGCACTGCGGGCAGAAACAGATGCGCTGGGCCGCCGATTTCTGCCGCGGCCTGATGCCCACGGTCTGCGCGAACATGTAAACTGCGACGGACTTGTGTCCGGCCTCGAGCTCCCGATTACAGCGGAGACAATATAAGTTGTCCAAAGGTCTTCTTCCTGGCGGCTGATTGCGGCCAAAAGAGATACTGTATTCCCGCACTGAGGGATGCAAGTATGTACAAAGATTCCTGCGGGGCGCTCTCTTTCTGAATCCGATCGAAGTTCCGCCCCGAACCAACTTTGCTCTAGCCAGAAGCGGACGGCATCGTGCACTCTGCTGCTATGAGTGCCGGGGTCAGGAACAATGGAGAATCGCATCTGCCGGCCGGCTGGTCACGGAGCGCGCAGCCGTCGGCGAAGTTCTTCCGACTGTCGCATCTTCGCCGGCTGAAAGGGGTGCGAACAGGTGGCGGCAGTTTGTTACCGGGGGCGCGGCAGCGACATCGAATTCCTGCTGGTGCAGACCCGCGGCAGACGCTGGACTTTTCCCAAAGGCAGCGCCGAGCCCGGATTAACCCACGCCCAGGCCGCCGCCCTCGAGGCTTTCGAAGAAGCGGGAGTGCATGGCCGGATGGAGGAAGTTTCGTTTACGCGGTATGTGCGCCGCAAGGGTGCGGGCATTTCCGATTCCAGATCTTCCCCGCGATCTGGCGACAAAGAATTGGCCGTCAACGCGCATCTTTGCGAGGTCACGCGGCTCGAATCGCCGCAAGAGTTCGATCGCAATCCTACCTGGTTTTCTGCCCCGCAAGCCAAGCGGCATTTGCGCGAGGGCCGCAAGCCCGACTACGGCGCCGAACTCGCGCGCGTGGTCGACCGCGCCGTGACTCGCATCCAGCGCTTGCACCGCGGCAACGGGACGCCGCCCGATGAACTGCAATTCCATGCGGCGAAAAAAGACGGCCTGCAAAAGGTGCACTTCATCAACAGCGCCTGGCGACCGTCGGTCAGAGCCAAAGCCTCCGGAACCGGCGGGAACAATGACCGGAACAGCTCACGAATGGGATAGTCCTGACAGGATTCTCTGGGATCTACTGCCGCGAAGTGGACGCGCCCGCCGCCAGATCTCTCAGGACGCCGAGAAATCCTGGCCGCCGCGCGTTCATCGGAGAGTGCTTCGAGGTCAATGGTCGCGGCCAGATGCGGCGACTCCGGACGGAAACGAACGTTAAGCAGGTTATGGCCGCGCGATGTCATCAGCGTGTTGATTACGGGCGGCAGTTCCTGTCTCCACTGGGCGCAAGTCGTGAGCACAACAGGTCCGGGGCGGACAACGGTCCAATCCCGCGATCCTCGGGCCAACTTGTGGTTGCTGTGAGTGAGCCAGCGGTGGCGGCGGACCTCCAGACGGATGCCGGGCGCATAGTCGAGGTCCGCTTCAAAAGTTACCGTCTCTCTCTGCTTGCGCCACCGGCTCAAGAGCCACTGGATGGGCAACGGCCGGGGAAGCAAACGGATGGTCACGCGGGCGTTCTCAAACCAGTGCGCGGCAAAGCGTAAACGCGCCTGCAGCCGCGAAGCCCCGACCCAGCGGGCGTCGATTACACCGCCGTGATGCAGGCAGGCTGCCTCCACCCACCGCAAGGCCTTGGCGCCTTTGCGGCGGTTGTAACGGGTAAACCCGAAGTACCACAGTCCCACCACGGTAGCTGCGGCAATCACGTCAATCAGGATGAGGAGCCCCACAACTTCTCTCTGATGCGAATGTTACGTCTTAGGGTGCGGTGCAGGCAACAGTTTCCTTAGTCTTTTTTCAGAGCGTCGGTAAATCCCGTGGCATCATCCGGAAGGCCGGATTCGCTCAACCGCTCCGGCTACAATGGCGGGGTGAATTTTGCCCTCCGCGACTATCGGCCCGAGGATTTCGACACCCTGTGGAGCATTGATCAGAAATGCTTTGCGCCGGGCATTGCATACTCGCGGCGAGAACTCGCGGCGTATATTCAAAGACGGGCATCATTTACGGTGGTGGCCGAAGAAGTTTCGCCCGCTGGCAAAATGCCCCGGAACGACACCGGATCCAACGCTGAAACCGTGCCAAGTGTTTTAGGTTTCATTGTCGCGGAACACAACCGCCGGGGAGTCGGTCACATCATCAGCCTCGATGTGCTGCCGGCAAGCCGCCGCTTTGGAGTTGGTTCGAAGCTGCTGCTCGCGGCTGAAGACCGCCTGCGCGTGGTTTCGTGCCACACTGTTGTGCTGGAAACTGCCGTGGACAATGCTTCTGCCGTGCCCTTCTACAAGCAGCATCACTACAGCGTCGTAAAGATTATTCCGCGCTATTACTCGAACGGAGTGGATGCGTTCGTGCTGCAGAAAGATTTGCTTGCGATCTAATGGTGTGTCTTTCTCATCTCCAGGAGGGTATCGCCGACGCCCCTCGCGCCAGGTGACCGAGGCTCTCTAATTCAGACGTGATAGCATCTTTGCCGTGGGTCTTACCAGCGATGATAGGTCTGTTCGGGATGGTTTCGTAGGCATAGCCGGTCAAGGTCTCCGTGACAGAGGCAAACGTCCCCTTAACAGTCAAGCGTGCCCATCCGTAGTGGGGCTTTCCCTTGACCTCGAGCTTCAGTCCGAGGTAGCGATTCGTGGCGTTATACCACGGACCATACGTGCCGCCGCCTTGGCTGGCTCTAACCCCAAACATTACGGCGGTTCGTGCCTGAAAATGGCCCCGGGGGCCGATGGCCGAGCCCTTCTTCATAGCTGAGGCGAAACGCCAATTATCGTGGCCGACGTATCCGATTTCGCTATTTCCCTGTGCCGGGTTCAAATACAGGAACTGCGCACTAATGGAAATTGTCCAGGAGTTCACCAGAGTGAAATCAGTTATCTTGTCATGGTTAAGGTCAAGATCGTAGTGCTGGCCAGGTCCGATAACTTGATGGGTGCGCGTGTAAACGATCTTCGCTTCGGTAGGCTGAGTCAAAGCCAGCACTCCCACTCCCGCCGCGCTGGCCGCGAGCGCATACGCGTTGATTTGCCGATGGACTGATTCAGAAAGAATCGCTGTCTTGCGGGGCCCGGGAGAACGCTGCATAAAACTCCTCCTCGAGAGTGGGCCCATAGTATGTGCTCCGCGGTGACCCGGGGCAACTTCTTTATTTATTGCTGGTGCCGCGCCGTCAACCGGGTTTGTCGCTCAATCCCGCCGCCTGTGGTCCGGGGGTACATTCGTTGCAATCCTCCCGTGTACCTTCGGTTGGGTGCAAACCGGACGCAGAAGGTTTAGAATCCATCCGCCTAACAAACTTACTTCCCGAGAGCCGGTTGCATCTTTCGGGGCGTTCATCTCATCAAAAGTTGAGTATCTTACACTCAAGGTGAAAAATGGCACAAGCAGCGCGCGCCGAGCGCAATGTGAAAGAAAACACGCAAAATAACGAGCAGGAAGAGCGGGCGCTTCCGATTCTGCCGGTGCGGGATACGGTTCTGTTTCCGCATGCAGTACTGCCTCTGACCGTGGGTCGGGAGAGCTCGGTCCAGCTCATTAACTCCCTGGGCGAGGACAAGACCATCGTAGTCGTGGCGCAACGGGAAGCCCGTGTGGACGCGCCTCAACCCACCGATCTCTATACTGTGGGGACTTTGGCGATCGTGCATAAAGTGGTCAAAATGCCGAACCAAAGCCTGTTCGTTTTTGCCGAAGGTTTGGATCGAGTCCGGTTGACTGAGTTCGCCCAACTGACGCCTTTCATGCGGGCACGGGTCGAGTCGGTTCCGGAGGCGATTCCGCCCAAGAGTTCGGAAGTGGAAGCCCTGCAGCGGAATGTTCTGACCCTGTTTCAACAGATTGTTGCGGGCTCGCCGACTTTGTCGGATGAGCTCTCGACGGTGGCCATGAACATCGAGGAACCGGGCCGCCTGGTGGACTTTATCGCGTCTTCATTGCCGTCTCTTTCTACCGCTGATAAGCAGGACACACTGGAAACTACCGACGTCCGCGTGCGTTTGGAGAAGATCAACCAGCACCTGGCCAAAGAGCTGGAAGTGCAGCAACTGCGCAACAAGATCCAATCGGAAGTGCAGGATCGGGTGCAGCAGACGCAGCGTGAATACTATTTGCGCGAGCAGATGAAAGCCATCCAGAAAGAACTGGGTGAACAGGATGAAGGCCAGCGGGACACCGAAGAGCTGCGGCAGAAAATCGAAGCCGCGGGGATGCCGGATGAAGTGAAGAAGGAAGCTTTGAAGGAGTTGGGCCGGTTGTCGCGCATGTCGCCCATGGCGGCGGATTACTCGGTCACGCGCAACTACATCGAGTGGCTGGCCGTGTTGCCCTGGGCAAAAACTTCGGGCGGCGACGTGGACATTGTCAAAGCCAAGGAAGTGCTCGACACCGACCACTACGATTTGAAAAAAGTGAAAGACCGCATCCTGGATTATCTTTCCGTGCGCCGCCTGAAACCCGGGATGAAGGGGCCGATTCTTTGCTTTGTCGGACCTCCGGGCGTGGGCAAAACCTCGCTGGGCAAATCCATTGCACGCGCCCTGGGACGCAAGTTCGTCCGAATTTCGCTGGGCGGCGTTCACGACGAAGCCGAAATCCGCGGGCACCGCCGCACTTACATCGGCGCGTTGCCCGGACAGATCATCCAGGGAATTCGCCGCGCCGAAACCAAGGATCCGGTCTTCATGCTGGATGAGATCGACAAAGTAGGGCGGGATTTCCGCGGCGATCCTGGTTCCGCTCTGCTGGAAGCGCTCGATCCCGAACAGAACTCCACCTTCCGCGATAACTATCTGGACGTGCCGTTTGATCTTTCGAAAGTGCTGTTTATCACTACAGCGAACATGCTTGACCCGGTGGCCGAGGCGCTGCGGGATCGGATGGAGATCATCGAACTGCAAGGCTACACCGAGGAAGAGAAGATCCATATCGCGTTTCAGTACCTGATCCCGAGGCAGATCGAAGAGAACGGGATCACTCCGGAACAGATTGAGTTTCCGGAGGAATCGGTCAGCCACATTATCCGGCATTACACGCGTGAAGCCGGCGTGCGCAATCTGGAGCGCAACATCGGCACCATTTGCCGCAAGCAGGCGCGACGCCTGGCGGAAGGCAAATCGGAAAAGTTGGTGGTGACCCAGGAAGTCGTGCAGGAGTTTCTGGGCGGAATCAAAGTTCGCAGCGAGGGCGAAATCGCGGAACGCACGCAAGCGAGCAGGCGTGGTGGTGGGCCTGGCTTGGACGCCTTCCGGTGGCGACATTCTGTTCGTCGAAGCCAACACCATGAAAGGCAAGGGCGGCTTCACCATGACGGGGCAAATCGGACAGGTGATGCAGGAGTCCATGCAGGCCGCCCTGACCTGGGTACGATCCAACGCGGCGCAACTGGGGATTGCGGAGAGCTTCTTCGCCGAACATGACATTCACATCCACGTGCCCGCCGGCGCGATTCCCAAGGACGGTCCCTCGGCCGGCGTAACCATGGCCACGGCTCTGGTATCGCTGTTGACGGGGCACCCGGTGCGACCGCTGACCGCAATGACGGGCGAGATCACGCTCAGTGGGAACGTACTCCCCATCGGAGGCGTGAAAGAGAAAGTTCTGGCGGCGAAGCGGGCTGGAGTTCGCGACGTCATCTTGCCGGCGGAGAACAAAATGAATGTGGAGGAGGATCTGACGCCCGAGCAACTGGAGAACCTGAACATTCATTACGTGAAGTCCATCGGAGAGGTGTTGGAATTAGCTCTGCCTTCCACGCCGCGGCAAGAGCGGCAGGACGCGGAGGAGCGCGAGAAAGTCCTAAGCGAGCAGCCGGTGAGTTAAGGCGGCGCTTTATCAAGATCGGTTCTCGGTTTGAAATTGCCAGTCTTTGAAAAAAGGGGACTGGCCCAACTTTTTGGCAGCAAAGGGGTCAGTACTTGCCGTAGTATGTATCGGTTGGCGGTGATGGAACTAATCCGCCCTACAAGTGTTTAATCCTTCAGGAAAGTTTTCCAGACAAAACATGAAAGCGGCGCTGTACCGACCGCACGAGGAACATAAGCCAATGAAGACACACAAAGTCTTGGTTGTGGGAATTGTTCTGGCGGGGATCTTGGGGATGTTGCAAGCGCCTCCGGGAGTGATGGCACAGGAACCGCCGCCGCAAGACCAGGGTCAGCCGGACCAGGGTCAGCCCGCTCAGGATCCTCCGGGCCGGGTGGCACGGCTGAGTTATTCGGTGGGATCCATCTCCTTCCAGCCCGGCGGTGAGGGCGATTGGGTGCAGGCGGTCAATAACCGCCCGCTGACCACGGGCGACAATCTGTGGGCCGACAAAGATTCGCGGGCCGAACTGCAGATCGGCTCAACCTCCATCAGGCTGGATTCCGAAACCAGTGTTACCTTCCTCGAACTCGACGACCGCACCACCCAGTTGCGGCTGTCCCAGGGATCTATCATTTTTCGCGTGAAACACCTCGATGATGAGGATCATTTTGAAGTGGACACGCCGAACTCAGCTTTTGTCGTGCAGCAGACGGGCGAGTATCGCGTGGATGTGAACGCCGACGGCAACGAGACGGATGTTACCGTTTGGCGCGGGCGGGGCGAGGTTACGGGCGGAGGAGCTTCTTACGTGGTGGTTGCCGACCAGCGCGCCCGCTTCACTGGCACCGACCAGCTGGATCATGAGATTGATCAGATTCCGGCTCCGGATGATTTCGACAACTTCGCCTTCAATCGCGACCGGCGCGAGGACCGAACTCAGTCAGCTAATTACATTTCGCCGGAGATGACGGGCTATGAAGATCTGGACGACAATGGCTCCTGGCACTACGTCGCCGACTACGGCCCGGTGTGGACACCGACGGTGGCCGTGGGATGGGCTCCGTACCGCTTCGGCCACTGGATTTGGGTTGAGCCTTGGGGTTGGACCTGGGTAGAAGACGAGCCTTGGGGTTTCGCTCCATTCCATTACGGACGTTGGGCGTTCGTAGAAGGCGGATGGTGCTGGGCTCCCGGGCCGGTGGTCGTGCGCCCGGTGTACGCTCCCGCATTCGTAGCTTTTGTCGGCGGAGGCGGTTTCAGCTTCGGGTTCGGAATTGGCGCCGGAGTGGCTTGGTTTCCGCTGGCTCCCCGCGAAGTGTTCGTTCCCTGGTATCGAACCAGCCCGACCTACGTCAACAACGTGAATATTACGAATACTCACGTCACTATCAACAACATCACGAATGTCTATAACACCTATAACTCGACCACCACGAATGTCACGCGGATTAACTACGCCAATCAGCACGTGGCCAACGCGGTGACGGCCGTTTCGCATGACACGTTTGTGAATGCCCGTCCTGTGGCTAGAAACGTGGTGAAGGTGGACCCAAAGGTGATCGAAAATGCTCCTGTCGCCCGCAGCATCCCGGTGCAGCCGGTCAAGACGAGTGTGTTGGGAGCGGGAGCCCCAGCGAGGGCCAGACCTCCGGCCGTTGTTGTGAACCGGCAGGTGGTGGCGACCAGGACGCCGACCATGCCACGGGCTCCTTTCGAGCAGCGGCAGGCGGCGATGAATGTGCGCACCGAGACTCCGCGGCAGCCGCAACCTCCGGGTCGTCCTGGGGAGCCGGCAAGTCGCGGGAATGAAGTTCCGCATCCGCAGCCGCCGACGGTGCGCGAGAACCAGCCTGCGCGGCCGCAGGAACCGACAGCGCGCGAAAATCAGCCTACGCGGCAGGAACCGTCTCGCGTCGAAGAGCCTGCTCGTCCAGAGGAACGGACGGCCCCGCGTCCGCCCAGCGCAGGCGGCGGCCATCCCTACGTAAGGCCAGCTCCGCCGGTCCAGGAAAATCCTCAACGCCAGCAGAGCGAGCAATCGAAATTTAACGCCTGGCAACAGCAACGCCAGAATGCGGCGCGCCCGGCGCCACGGCCACCGCAGCCACCGCACCCGGGGAAGCCACACAAATGACGCTGTAGTTGAGAAGAATGCGGACATGCCAGTTCTCGAAAGGGAACTGGCATTTTTTGATTCAAAAGAGGTTGTTGCCGAGTCTCCGCGATACACTACTGGGAACTGAGAACCGACTCCCTAATAACTGGGTTTCCATGCAAGTTCACGTTCTATTTTTCGGTATGCTGAAAGACGTGGTTGGACGAGGCAACGACACGCTGAGCCTGCCTGACCATGCCACGCTGGGCGATGTTCTCAGCCACTACGAAGAACGATATCCGCGGTTGAGGACGTTCACCGCTTCAATGGCGCTGTCCATCAACCAGGAGTATGCCGGACCAGAATCCGAGTTGAAGCAGGGAGACGAGATCGCGTTACTGCCGCCAGTGAGCGGAGGGGCAGAGGAAAACCGCGCGGGACAGGGAGCCGAACCTCCACCCCACGTACGGGCCCGGCGCGCGGCGATTGTTCGGGAAAGAATCGATGCTCAGGCCGTGGTCGCCAAGATCAAGTGCCCAGCCGATGGGGCGGCGGTGGTCTTTGAAGGTGTGGTGCGTGACCATACTCGTGGGCGTCGGACGATGTATCTGGATTATGAGGCTTACGAAGAAATGGCGCTGAAGCAAATGGACGCGCTGGCCGAGCAGGCGCTTTCGCAATTTCAGGTCCGTGATGTGGCTCTGGTTCACCGTCTCGGACGTCTGGAGATCGGCGAGGCCAGCGTCTTGATTGTGGTTGCCTCGGCGCACCGGGCCGCGGCCTTTGATGCCTGCCGGTGGCTGATTGACACGCTCAAGCGGAGCGTCCCTATCTGGAAGAAGGAATGCTTTGCGGATGGCGCCGTTTGGGCCGACGGGGAGCCCTTCCCGGATGCGATTCCGAAGGCGGAAGGCAGCCATTCGGGAGGGCGTGCATCTAAGTGAGCAGCCTCTTTCTCAGCGGCCTCTGCGAGTTTTCTTTGCGATCTTTGCAGTCCGGGTCTTCTAGAGGGTCCGACTACGGAGTTCGCCGAGAACAGCTTGCAAAGATCGTAAAGAGAAATCTCAGCTTCCTGATGCGACCTCTGATTGCCTTTCTGGCGCTGGCGTTTGCCGTCTGCGATGCCCAAGTACCCAAACCACCGTGGGCGAGCGGCGGTTCCGGCACGGCGAAAACCGCATCCGCGGGAGTTGCCAGCGGCTCGAATCAAGCCACCATCCAGGCTCCTGATACTACTTTCAAAGTTGATGTCAAGTTGGTGAATGTATTCGTCGCGGTCACGGACGAACACGGTTCGCCCGTTGCCGGCCTGAAGAAGGAGAACTTCGAATTACAGGAAGACGGAAAGCCTCAGATGATTTCCGTGTTCGACAAGGAATCGGCCCTGCCGCTTTCCATCGTGATGGATATTGACACCAGTCTGAGCACGCGCAAGGACTTGCCCATCGAACTTTCCTCCGCCCGCCGCTTTGCGCATGCCATTCTGCGTCCGGTGGATGCGCTGAGTCTCTACGGTTTCAGCGAGGTCGTCCGAGAGGTCGTGCCTTTCACCTCAGACCTGAAAACGATCGACCGCGGGGTTAACCGGGTTCCCCTGGGGGCTGCTACCGCACTCTACGATGCGATCTACCTGGGTGCGGAGGCGCTCGAGCGCAGGCAGGGAAGAAAGGTGATGGTGGTTATTACCGATGGCGGCGACACCGTGAGCAGAGTGGATTACAAGGAAGCACTGCGCTCCGCGCAGGAAGCCGAAGCCCTGGTTTACAGCGTGATCGTAGTGCCGATCGAAGCCAGCGCCGGACGCGACACGGGCGGGGAACACGCCCTGATCCAGCTTTCCGCTGATACCGGAGGCAAGTACTTTTACGCTACCTCGCTGCCCCAATTGGACGATGCTTTTCAGAAGATCAGCGATGAACTGCGAACCCAGTATCTGCTCGCCTATTATCCTTCGCAACGGTTTTCCGATTCCGAATTCCGCCGTATTCAGGTTATGGTCAACGGAGCGTCACTGGGAACCGGTTTCACGGTGCGGCACCGGACCGGCTATTACATGACCAAGTCGCACTTCTAGACCGTACCCTGCGGAGGACCCGGAGCCGCGCCTATCACGCCACTGCCGCGCTCTCCCGTGTAGAATTACCTGTATGTCATTTCATGGGCAAGGAACGCAGGGTGCGCCGCGGAAAGCGAAGGTGACTCCTCCGGAGGAAACGTCGGAGGAAGCCGCCTATCTCAAGTTCCTGGGTGAAAAGCAGAAACCGGTCAGCATCAAGCTGGCTGACGGCGAGGTCGTCCAGGGCTGGATCGAATATTACGACAAGAATATGGTGCGACTCACGCGCGAGGACAGGCCGAATCTGTTCATCTTTAAACACGAAATCATGTACATCGCCGAGGATGGCGGCAAGCGCCGGTGAAGGTGTAAGACCCATTTGTCATCCCGAGCGCAGCGAGGGATCTGCAGTTTGCCCGGACTTGAGTGAAAGGCAGATTCCTCGCGCCAAAAGTGGCACTCGGAATGACAATGTCCTTACTGGATCGCGGTGCGACATTGCAACTCTCGATGAATTCTTCAATCCGAAATGAGTTCCGTCTCGTCCAACCACGGTAGCTTTCTCCCAGCGATGGCTGAGATCGCCCGCGAGGCAGGCGCGCTGTTGATGGATTATTTCCACCAGGCATGTCAAAGTGGAATACAAGGGCGAGGCCGACCTGGTGACGGTCGCCGATCGCAAGTCCGAGGCATTGATTCGGGAACGTATCCGCGACCGTTGGCCCGCCCACGACATTCTTGGCGAAGAAGGCGGTTTGCAGGACACGGGCAGCGACTACCGCTGGTACGTGGATCCGCTCGATGGCACCACCAACTTCGCGCACGGGTTCCCGGTATTCTGCGTTTCGTTGGGACTGGAGTACAAAGGCCGAACGCATCGCCGGAGTGATTTTCGATCCCACGCGAGACGAATTGTTTGCCGCGGAGCGGGGAAGCGGCGCATACCTGAATCAGCAGCGAATCCATGTCTCTGAAGACCGCGAATCTTGCGGAGTGCCTGGTGGCGACGGGATTTCCCAGCCACAAACGGCACAAGAATCCCGAATATTTTCTTCTATCATCAGATCACGTTGCGTACCCACGGGGTGCGGCGAGCGGGTTCAGCGGCGTTGGATCTGTGCTGCGTTGCCAGCGGCCGCTTCGACGGATTCTGGGAATTCAATCTCAATCCCTGGGATACGGCGGCGGGCGTGCTGATCGTGGAAGAAGCGGGAGGCAAAGTCACCGACTTCAGCGGTGGCCCGTTTCCAACTGAACAGCCGCGAAACCCTGGCCTCCAATGGTTTGGTGCACGACGGCGCTGCTGAGCGAATTCGAACAGATTTTTGCCGGGAGGGACTGGAGCCGCTGCCCGACCCGCAAGAGTATAAGAGATGTATCCGAGCGTTGAGGTTGATCGCCATGAACGCCTGGCTTGAGCGGAATGCTTCGGCCGATGCTGTGCATGAAGGGAATCTTCTTAACATGTTGGTCGCCTTGCGTGGCGATTCCGCTCTTGCGGTGCCAGCTGGCAGGGACAGTCCGCCAGCCTCGCTCCCGATGCCGCCTACCAGCAATCCTTCGACAAATGGAAAGCCGAATTGGTCGACGACCTCAAACAGAACTGGCTGCCGCTGGCGGGCTTGTTCTGGCTCAAGCCGGGAGAGAACAGCTTCGGCAGCGATCCCGGCAATGCGATCGTCTTCCCCAAGGGCCCGGCGCACGCTGGAGCTTTCGACCTGCAGGGAACGACGTGACGGCGAAGTTTTCTCGCCGACGCGCACGCCACGTCGACGGCAAGCCGGTGACCACGGCCAAGCTGCAGCCCGACACTTCAGGCAATCCGACGGTCGTGGAGCTGGGAAGTCTGCGCTATCAAGGCGATCGTGCGCGGTCAGCGCATTGGTATCCGGCTGAAAGACCTCGACAGCGACGCGGTAAAGAATTATCGCGGCCCGATTTTCTTCCCGCTTGATCTTGTCGTACCGCGTCACCGCAACCTGGGTGCCTTCGGACGGAAAGAAAACTGTGGATGTGCCCAACGTGCTCGGCGATGTGACGCCAACGCCCGTGGCTGGAACTGCCGTGTTCAAAATCAACGGCCAGGAGTGCGCGCTGACCGATCTGGGCGGCAACCCGGACAAGAGGCTTGTTCTTTGTCTTCAACGATCTGACCAGCAAAACCGACACCTATCCGGGCGGTCGCTTCCTGGAGACCGATCCTGTCGTGAACGGGACCGTCGTGCTCGACTTCAACCGCGCCTACAATCCGCCCTGCGCGGTCACGCCCTATGCCACCTGTCCGCTGGCGCCCAAGGAGAATCGGTTGGCGGTGGCGATCCCGGCGGGGGAGAAATACGACCGGGCGCACGGGCACCACTAAGAAACGCTGGGCGCGACGTACGCCCTGTCCCAGGCGCCACAGCGTTACAATAAGACAACCGTGATGTTGCTCACTCCTGCGGATCATCGGGTTATGGATTTCGTTGATTGATTCACTGCTGGAACGCAAAATCGAAAAACGGCCTGACAAAGTTCGTCTCAGCGGACGCATTCTTTTCCTGACCGAAGATCCCGAACTCATCAAGCGGCAACTCGCGGGCGAAGACCTGCCGTGGGACACGAAGAATCCCGCCAACAATCCCAAGCTGCGCGACGATATCTCCACCGACGAAATCACCCCTGCGCACTACTGCTTTTACTTTGACGAGACGCTGGGCGAGATTCCCTACCTGGGCCTGAAGTGCGGCAGCGTGTTTCCCATTGGGCGTGGCGACGTAAAGAAGGGCGGATTCGTCTGCGCCGTCAGCGGCAAGCGCCGGGGCAAAGGATCGAGCCGCGAGCAGTCGCCCTATGCCGAGATGTGCGCGGGCATTCGCGTCGTGATCGCGGAGAACATCGAGCGCATCTACAAGCAGAACTGCCAGAATCTTGGCCTGCTGACCTCGACCAATTTCTCGCTGATTGACAAGATTCGCGCCGGCGAAGAGATCGCGCTGAACGAATTCACCGCCGGCGAAGACGAAATCACCCGGCAGGTGATCGAATACGGCGGCCTGTTTCCGTTCAACGTAGCGCGCCTGCAGAAGAAAGTTTTTCTGCCGCCGATCAAGACCGAGAAGCGGCCGATGACGCTGGCGGAGAAAATCTTCGCCCGCCACATGATGACGTTGGAGGGACAGGCGTCCTCGCCCGTCCAGCACGACGCAGCTGCAGCGAGGTCGAGACGGAGCTCCTGCCGTCAAGCCGGGCGATACCGGCTTTGCCCGCGCCGACCTGCGCTTCAGCCACGAATACGTCACGCCCATGGCCGCCATTTTCTTTGAGCACTACGTGGGCAAGGACGCCAAGGTCAACGATCCCGCGCAGCATCCTCTTTTTCCGCGACCACCTGACGTTTCTCGACGAAGTGATCTCCGAAGAGAAAAAGAAGCTGGGCCTGCTCGACCTGGCCACCCAACTCAAGCTCAAGCAGCAGGATTTCGCCGCCAAGCAGGGAATCAAGCTGCACGGCGAATTGAAAGACCGCAAAGGCTCGGAGGGCATCTGCCACTCGATCGTGCTGGAAAGCTACGCGCTGCCGGGCCAGTTGAATATCGGCTCCGACTCGCACACGCCGCATGTGGGCGCGATCGGCTGCGTGGCTTTCGGCATCGGCACGACCGATGTGTTCAACTCCTGGATCACGAAAGATGTTCGCGTCAAAGTGCCGGAGTCGGTGAAGATCGTCATTCGCGGCAAGAAGCATCCCAACGTCACCGCCAAGGATTTCATCCTCAAGATTCTCAGCCTCGACTACGTGCGCAGCGGCAAAGCGCTGGCCAAAGTGATGGAATACGCGGGCGAGGCGATCGAAGATCTGAGTGTGGATGAGCGCGCCACCATGACCAACATGGCGGCGGAGATCGGCGGCTTCACTGGAATTGTGGCCCCCGACGGCAAGGCGGTGGATTTCCTGGTGGAGCGCCGCGGCATGGACCGCAAGCAGGCCGAAGCCATGATCGAAGGTCTTTACAGCGATCCCGAGCGCAGTACGCGCATGTGATCGAACTCGATGCCGCCGAAATCACGCCCATGGTGGCCACGCCGGGCGATCCCGGGAACGGCAAGTATGTCCGCGAGCTTAACACGCCGGTGCCGGTCGAACTGGCCTATGGCGGCACCTGCACCGCGGGCAAGAACGAAGACATGGATATGTACGCGCGCGTGCTGGCCGATGCGCTGAAGCAGGGCAAACGCGTGGCCGACTCGGTGAAGTTCTACATCCAGTTCGGATCGCAGGAGACCCGCGATTACTGCGTGCGCAAGGGATATCTGGACGTTTTCCGAAAAGCCGGGGCGCAGGTGATCGAGCCCAGCTGCGGGGCCTGCATCAACGCCGGACCGGGCGTGACGACGCGGCCCGAGCAAGTGGTGATCAGCGCGCAGAACCGGAATTTTCCCGGCCGCAGCGGGCCGGGACAGATGTATCTGGCGAGTCCGCTGACCGTGGCCGCCAGTGCGGTGGCGGGGTATATCGTGGAGTACGAGCCGAGCGAGAAGCGGGAACTGGTGTCGGCCTGAAGAGCACCGGCTCAACCGGTCCCGCAACCAGCGTTGTGCGATGTTGAAGGCTGTACCGCTGTCGACATTCTTGCTAGAATGTGCGTTTCTACTTCGGTTTGCGTGCATCAGGGAGACTGAAACGATTATGGCATACGTAATCGCAGAACCTTGCATCGGCACCAAGGACACCGCCTGCGTGGACGCTTGCCCGGTGGATTGCATCCATCCCAAGAAGGACGAACCGGCGTTCGCGGAAGAAGAGATGTTCTATATCGATCCGGTTGAGTGCATCGACTGCGGCGCCTGCGTGCCGGTGTGTCCGGTGTCGGCGATTTTCGCGCTGGATGATCTGCCGGAAAAGTGGAAGGCCTTCACCGAGCGCAACGCCAAGTACTACGGGCGGTAAGTCGAGTCCCAAAGTGGGCCGGGGCGCGCGTCTTTGATTGACTGACGTGCGCCTTTTGCTTTCTCGCAGCCCGGCAAAACGCGTAGGATTGCCCATGAGACTCAGCTTGAGGTTGCAACTTGCAACCTCACGCGGTTAGGAAATCGCCTATGCGTGTCACACAGATGGTTCTTGCTAAGCCCGTCGAATCCAGAATCGTGCTGCTGCGGGGTTCGAAAAGTCATCCTTGATTCTGACCTGGCTGAGCTGTACGGCGTAGAGGTCAAGCGTCTGAATGAGCAGATAAGACGGAATGCCGAGCGCTTTCCTCGTGACTTCGTGTTTCAGCTTTCTCCCGCCGAACATAAGAACTTGAAGTCGCAATTTGCGACCTCAAGATCGGGTCATGGTGGACGCAGACATTTGCCGTCCGCCTTTACGGAGCATGGCGCGATTATGGCGGCGACTGTGCTCAATTCGGAAACGGGCAGTCAGAATGAGTGTCTTCGTCGTGCGCGCGTTCGTCAGTTTGCGCGAAACGCTGGCCGCGAACCGTCAGCTAGCGGTCCATCTGGCTGAACTGGAACGTCGCTTGGAAACCCACGATGAGGTCATCCTGGACATCATCAGCACCATACGAAAGCTGGCCGCTGCGCCCCGCAAGAGTAGAAGGATCGGATTTCAAATGCCCGCCAAAGCGGTCTAGCGCTCGAGTCCACCTGCATCGAGTTGGCTTCACAACCGCATGCGTCTGTAGTCCCGTCAGGGAACTCCTATGGCGGGCTGCCGCTTTCCATCTCCCCACCGCTCCACTACAATCGAAGATCACTTGCAGGCTTCCATGGGGCTGAAGGAGTCGGAAGCAATTATTTTGCGGACCTATCCGTTGCGGGAAGCCGACCTGCTCGTCACCCTGTTTACGCGGTTGGACGGCAAAGTCCACGGGGTAGCACGATCCGCCAAGAAGTCGAAGCGGCGGTTTGGGGGTGCGCTAGAGCCGCTGACCTACGTTCGGGCGTATTACGAAGATCGGGAAGGGCAGGAGTTAGCGCGTCTGGATTCCTGCGATGTTCTGGAATCGCCCCTGGCCTTCGAAGTGACTTATCCGCGGGCGGTCGCGCTGGGTCATGTCGCGGAATTGTTGGACGAGTTGCTGCCGGAGCGCGAGGCCAATGACGCGGTATTCCGGCTATCGCTGGCAGTGTTGGCGGCCCTCCGCGGCTCCGACGTGTGGATGCCCGTTACCTATTTTGAGCTTTGGATGACCCGGTTGATGGGCTATCTTCCCGACCTCTCGGAATGCCTTGTCTGTGGCCGCGCACTGAATGGGAGTAGAGCATTTTTCCATGCCTTGTCGGACGGACTGATGTGCCCTGAGACAAGCGGCTGGCGTCTTCTGAGATTTCGGATGAATCGCGGGGCTCGCTGGGCCAGATGTTTCGTGCGCCGATTGAGAGTTTTGCCGGCGGGCGTCCTGACGAAGAGTTATGGCCAAGGGCTCGCTGCGCGGATTTGCGGAAGTTTCTGGTGCAGACCCTGCAGCGGCATATTGAGAAGAAATTCGTGACTGCAGGAATGCTGGAGAAGGGAGGGTTTTGATCCCTACCCCTGTTTTCCATTGACGCTCCCTTGAGTGCACGGGCCCACATGGTTTCTGGTGGCCGGGCTATTGATCTTTGCCCTTGCTTGGGTGAAGCTGCTGAGCGATCGCCCATAGCTGACGGCTGCCTTCTGCTTCCATTACAATCGAGGTTGATCTGCTTACTCCCGAGCAAGCTTTGACTCCATCTAATTCCATTCCGCTCACCTTCCAGGAGCTCATCCTGCGCCTCCAGACTTTCTGGGCCGAGCGGGGATGCGTGCTGCAGCAGCCATACGATGTCGAGGTCGGCGCTGGAACCATGGCTCCGGAGACTTTTTTGCGCGTGCTCGGCCCGCAGCCGTACAAAGTCGCGTATGTGCAGCCCTCGCGCGCCGGCCGATGGACGCTATGGCGAGAACCCCAATCGCCTCTACAAGCACATGCAGTTGCAAGTCATTTTGAAGCCTCCGCCGGAAAATGTGCAGGAGCTTTACTTGGAATCGCTGGGGGCGATGGGAATTGATTTGCGCCAGCATGACATCAAGTTCGAAGAAGACAATTGGGAAGCGCCGACGCTGAGCGCCTGGGGAGTCGGCTGGCAGGTGATGCTCGACGGCCTGGAGATCACGCAGTTTACTTATTTCCAGCAGTGTGGCGGGCTGGACCTGGATCCGATTTCGGCTGAGCTGACTTATGGGTTGGAACGTATCGCGGCGTTCCTGCAGGATGTGGATAGCATTTATGACATCGTGTGGGCGCGTGATCCGGAAACAGGGAAGATGACCACGTATGGCGATGTGCGCCTGGCCGACGAGTTGCAGTTCTCCGTGTACAACTTCGAACAAGCGGATGTCGAGAAAGCATGGAAGCATTTCGACCTGTGCGAAGCGGAGTGCAAGACTTTGCTGGATCAATACGCGGCTCTGGGCAAAGAAAAGACCGCCGACGGTTTCTCTGGTGATAAGAAGCGGTTCCCCGTGCTGGCCGCGTACGATCTCTGCCTGAAGTGCTCGCACCTTTTCAACATCCTGGATGCTCGCGGAGCGATTTCGGTGACCGAGCGCGTGGGAGTGATCGCGCGTGTGCGCGCCCTGGCGGTTGGAATCGCCAAGGCGTACGTGGATCAGCGGCGTGGCGAAACGCCAGCCGACCAAGAAGAAGAACCTGAGAAGAAGCCGAAGGCAAGGAAGAAATTGGAGGTTGCACCACAGTTTCATAACCTGTCATCCTGAGCGCAGTGAGAACTTCGCGATGCGAAGTTCTCACGAAGTCGAAGGATCCCTACGCTCAGGATGCCGTCGCGCTGTTTCCGGGAATTCTGGGGCTGCCCTCGACAACATGTAGCGAATGCCCTGAGTCAGTGCGGGGCTAGCAAGATTTGCAGGGTCCTTCGACTCCGCGGTCCGAATCACAAGAAAATCGCCCCGCGACGCTCGGGATGACGCGAGAATAAATGGGAACTTGTGATGGCGCTCACATTCGGCCGGCAGCGCCTCTGTCAAAATGAGAACATTACTGAATGCCAGACTTTCTGCTTGAGATCGGTTGCGAAGAAATCCCCGCGCGCATGATCGATGATGCGTCGTCCGAGTTGCGGGAGCGGGTCGAGAGACTGCTGCAACGGGAACGTCTCTCGCCTGCGGGCGCTGTCTCCTACCTCGATACTCCCCGGCGCCTGGCAGTCCTGGCAGCAGGAATTCCGGCCGCTCAACCGGATGTCACGGAGCAAGTCACCGGCCCCTCGGTAACCGTCGCATTTAAGGATGGCCAACCCACCCCCGCCGCTCAGGCCTTTGCCAGAAAAGCCGGCGTCGACGTTTCGCAACTGGAGCGAGTGACCACTCCGAAGGGAGAATACCTGGCCGCCAGAATTACGAAGAAAGGCCGGCGAGTGTCAGAGATCCTATCCGAGCTGTTGCCCAAAGAAGTCAACTCGCTTTATTGGCCGAAGAATATGTACTGGCGTCAGCCCAGCGAAAAATTTGTGCGGCCAGTGCGCTGGCTGGTGGCCATGCTCGATAGCGAAGTCATCCCCCTGGAGTTCGATGGGATTCGTGCCGGGGACCAATCGCGTGGGCATCGGTTCTTAGCGGACGGCGCGGTGCGGATTCCGAACGCCGGCTCTGCCTACACGGAAGCCTTGCGCAGCGCGAAAGTCCTAAGCCGGAATGATCGGGAGCAGCAGATTCGCAAGGCGCTCGATGCCGCCACTCGTACCGTTCCCGGCGCGCGCTGGCGTGAAGATAAAAGTTTGCTCGATGCCGTCATCGACCTGACCGAGTGGCCCTCGGTGATTCTTGGCAATTTTGACCGCGAATTCCTGGAGCTTCCCGAAGAAGTTCTGGTCACGGTCATGCGTGATCACCAGAAGTATTTCGCTGTCGAGGACACCAGCGGCAAGCTGCTGCCGCATTTTCTTGCGGTGCTCAATACAGACGGAGACCCTCAGGGAATTATTCGCCACGGGCACGAGCGCGTGCTGCGGGCCCGTTTCAATGATGCCCGCTTTTTCTGGCAGACCGATCAGAAGCATCCCCTGCGCGAGCGGACGACCTGGCTCAAACACGTCACCTTTCAAAAAGACCTGGGCAGCTACTACGAAAAAACGCTGCGCGTGCAGCGGCTCGCCAGTTGGCTGTGCGAAATCATTCGCCAGAGTGGCATGGCAGTTCGTCCGGGCATTGTCCACAAAGCGGCGTATCTCGCGAAAACCGACCTCACCACCGAACTGGTGAAAGAGTTCACCGAACTGCAGGGCATCGTGGGCGGGCTGTACGCTCGCGTTCAGGAACTCGACGGCGACATGCCAGATGCGACCCGGCAGTTGATCGCGCAAGCGATCTACGATCACTATAAGCCCGTGTCCATGGAAGACTCGGTTCCACGCACGGTCGAGGGCGCGGCCCTCTCAATCGCCGACAAAGCGGACAGCATTGCGGGCATGTTTGCCCTGGGCCTGCAGCCGACGGGATCAAAAGATCCATTTGCCCTGCGCCGGCAGGCGAATGGGATCGTGAAGACCATCGCGGAGCACAAGCTGCCGCTGAGCTTCAATCAATTGTTCAAGGACGCCCGTGAGGTATATCGCGGTTCGACGGCGGAGCGGAAGTTCTCTCACGAGATCGACTATGCTGGTAGCCTCCGGGAATTCTTCCGCGAACGCTTGGAGTTCTATCTGCGCGATGTGCTGGGTTTCAAATACGACGTGGTCAAGGCAGTGCTGGCAGCAGGGTCTGACGACGTCGTGGATGCGATCGCCCGTGCCGAAGCTGTAAAAAGTGTTCTGCACATGCCAGAATTCCTAGCCATTTCCGCGGCTTGCAAGCGGATGCGTAACATTCTCCGGCAGGCCGAAGAAAAGGGAATCAAGCCCGCGAGGAAGTTCGAATACCTACCGGAGTCTGCGCGCGAAGAGAAAAATCTCGCGGCTTACCTGGAGACCTACGCATCGAGGATTGAGGCACATCGGCAAAAGAGAGAATACGGCGATGCATTGTTATTGCTCTCGACTGCGAGAGAAAGGGTTGATTCCTTCTTCGACAAAGTCATGGTGATGGTGGACGACGACCGCATCCGCGCGAATCGGCTGGCGCTGCTGCAGACATTATTGAGAGAATTTTCCACTATTGCCGATTTCTCCGAGATCGTGACCGAAGGCAAGAGTTGAAGAAAAGTTAGAGTTTTCTTGTTGTCATCCCGAGCGAAGCGAGGGATCTGCAGTTGAGAAGTGAGCGTCGCTATTACGTGTACATCATGGCGAGCCGATCGTTGAACCTCTATACCGGGATCACCGACAACATCTACCGCCGCGCGCTTGAGCATAAGCATAGCGCGATCGAGGGCTTCACGAAGAGGTACAACATCAATCGGCTGGTGTATTACGAGACGTTCAAGCATGTAGGCAACGCCATCGCCCGAGAGAAGCAAGTCAAGGCGTGGACGCGAGCGAAACGGATTGCGTTGATTAAGAGCTTGAACCCAACGTGGCAGGACATGGCCGAGGGTTGGGGTGAGAAGATCGAACTGCAGATCCCTCGCTTCGATCGGGATGACAACAAGGACGGGGAGCTCAAAGAGGGGCAGAGAAGCTCCGCACCGAGATACGAAATCTGAAATAAAGGACTAATCCTCATGGCTACGACTACTCTTCAAGCAGAAGCGCAAACAACCGAAACGCGACCCTCCACCAAGTACGTTTACTTCTTTGGCGGCGGTAAGGCCGATGGCAACGGCAAAATGAAAGACGAGCTCGGCGGCAAGGGCGCCGGGCTGGCCGAGATGACCAACGCGGGGCTTCCCGTGCCTCCTGGCTTTACCATCCAGACCGAAGCCTGCCGTGAATACATGCGGCACAACCAGGTCTCCAGCGAAGTCGAGCGCCAGACCGAGGAAGCTCTGAAAAGGCTGGAGGACCTGCAGAAGCAGAAACTGGGCAAGGGCGAGAACCCATTGCTGGTCAGCGTGCGCTCCGGCGCAAAATTCTCCATGCCCGGCATGATGGACACGATCCTGAACCTGGGCTTGAACGATCAGAGTGTAGAGGCGCTGGCGAAGCGCAGCAAGAATCCGCGCTTTGCCTACGATTCCTACCGCCGCCTGATCCAGATGTTCGGCAACGTCGTGCTGGAGATTCCGAAACCATCTTTCGACGAAGTGTTCGATGCCAAAAAGAAACAGAAAAAGACTAAACTCGACACCGACCTTGACGCCAAGGCGCTGCAGGAAGTCATCGCCGAGTACAAGAAAGTGGTCAGGAAACACGCCCAGCGCGACTTCCCGCAGGATGCGCACGAACAGTTGGTCATGTCGCGTGACGCGGTGTTTCGCTCCTGGCAGAACGACCGAGCCAAACACTATCGCCGCATCAACAACATTTCCGACGATCTGGGCACCGCGGTGAATGTGCAAGCGATGGTCTTCGGCAATCTCGGCGAGACCAGCGCCACAGGTGTGGGCTTCACCCGCAATCCCGCGACTGGCGACAAAGAATTCTACGGCGAGTTCCTGATGAATGCCCAGGGCGAAGATGTTGTTTCTGGTGTTCGCACACCCCTGCACATCCTGGAACTCCAGAAGATCATGCCCGATGTGTACGAGCAGCTTCGCGGCATCACCACGCGCATGGAGAAGCATTACCGCGACGTGCAGGATTTTGAGTTTACCATCCAGGATGGCAAGCTTTACATGCTGCAGACGCGGAATGGCAAGCGCACCGGACGCGCCGCCGTGCGTGTGGCCATCCAGATGGTGGAAGAAGGGCTGATCACAAAAGAAGAGGCCATCTTCCGCGTGGAACCGAACCAGCTTTATGACTTTCTGGTTCCCCGGCTGGACGAAAAGAGCGCCAAGATCGAAGTCTTGGCTCAGGGCCTGCCGGCATCGCCCGGCGCCGCTGTTGGCCAGATCGTATTCACCGCCGACGAAGCGGTCGAAAAAGCCGGCCACGGCGCCAGGAAAAACCCGGTCATCCTGGTGCGCGCCGAGACCACTCCCGAAGACATTCATGGAATGGAAGTCGCGGCGGGCATTCTGACTTCGCGCGGCGGCATGACCAGTCACGCCGCCGTGGTCACGCGCGGCATGGGCAAGTGCTGTGTGGCGGGCGCCGGCGATATCGAGGTGAACGAGAAGACTCGCGAAATGCACGCCAAAGGCCAGGTATTCAAAGACGGCGACTGGATTTCGCTCGACGGCACTACCGGTCGCGTCATCAAAGGCAAACTGAAGACCGTGGATGCCAAGCCCGACGATCCTGAACTGCTGAAGTTCATGAGCTGGGCGGAACCGTTCCGCAAGCTGGGTGTCCGAGCCAATGCCGACATCCCGCGAGATGCTATTCAGGCGCGGGCATTCGGCGCCGAGGGCATCGGACTGTGCCGCACCGAGCACATGTTCTTCGGCGAGAAGAAACTGCCGCACATGCGGGCCATGATCATGGCTCGCAACGAAAAAGAACGCCGCGCAGCGCTGAAGAAGTTGCTGCCGATGCAGCGCTCCGATTTCATCGGCGTGTTCCGGGCGATGGATGGTTTCCCAGTCACGATTCGCACCCTCGATCCACCGCTGCATGAGTTCCTGCCCCGGCGCGAAGACTTGATGGTCGAGATCGCGGTGCTCGAAGCTACCAAGCCAAAGTCGCCGAAACTGAAAGAACTGAGGACGATTTTGCGGCGCGTGGAGGAGTTGCACGAATTCAACCCCATGCTCGGCCATCGCGGCTGCCGGTTGGGAATCACCTATCCCGAGATCACCGAGATGCAGGCGCGCGCCATTTTCGAAGCGGCCGTGGCCGTAGCGAAGGAAGGTGTGAAGGTCAAGCCCGAGGTCATGATCCCGTTAACCGCTACATTGAAAGAGATGGCGAACCAAGCGGCCATCGTGCATCGCGTCGCGCAGGAAGTCTTCAAAGAAAAAGAAAGAACCGTGGACTACCTTGTAGGCACGATGATCGAGTTGCCACGCGCGGCGCTAGTTGCCGACGAGATCGCGAAAGAGGCCCAGTTCTTCTCTTTCGGCACTAACGATCTCACCCAGACCACTTTCGGATTCTCCCGCGACGACGTGAATAAAGTTCTGCCGACTTATATTGCCGAAGGAATCCTGAAGCAAGACCCCTTCGCCGTACTCGACCGCGAGGGAGTCGGCCAGTTGATCCGCATGGCGACCGAACGCGGGCGCAAGACGCGTCCAGATTTGAAAGTTGGGATCTGCGGCGAGCATGGGGGTGAACCGTCCTCGGTCGAGTTTTGCCACCAGGTTGGCCTGAACTACGTTTCCTGTTCACCTTTCCGCGTGCTGACGGCGAGGCTGGCGGCAGCCCAGGCCGCGGCCAGTGAAAAGCTGAAAGTCGAAGGCGGAAGGACGAAATGAGGGTTGCTGAGGGCCAAGGCCCGACTATCTCTCTTACAAGACGCCAAAGACAAATATAAGGCGCTCACAAAGAACGAGCGGGTAAACGACAACCTCGCGAAGATCCACGAAGAGGTCAACTGTCCGAAGCACACGCCACAAGGTGTTATCGAAAGGCAGGGACGTTCCGTTCGGTGCTTCGCTGAGAGCTGTGGACGAACTGCTAACCTTGATTGAAGCTCTGAGGTGAGCGGCCTTGTTCGCGAAAACGTGGAGGACCTAGGGCTCGTTTGATCTGCGGCCCCCGCAGCCTCAGCGTTGTGGGTTACTGCACTTTTTGCAGGCGAGCGATCAGCTTCTGCGCCAGGTTCTCGTCCGATTCCGACCATAGCAGGCGCGCCTTGGCCCCCGAATTCTTCTCCACCTTGGTGGTGAACTCCACCAACTTCTGCACGTTGGCCCGTACCCGCATTTCAGTCTCGGAGCTGAGTTGCGCCTCTTCTTGTAGAAACGCCGAGTCAAGGCCAAGATCCACCCGAATGTGCCCATCCTGCTGGTGAGTCCCATCCTCGAACTCGACGCCATGGACCACGAACTTCACCGGCGACGGTTGCAAAATCCACTCCCGCCGGTCGTCAGACAGGATCCAAAGATCCCATGCCGCGTCGAAGACGTAAGCGTAATCTTCGTGCAGCAAATCCGCAGCCAGGAGCACCGCCTCCTCGGGACTGATCCCCGGCAGGAATCGTTGCTCGAGAATGGTAGGTTCATTCCAGGAGACCGGATACAGCGCCACATAGCCGATGCCGGGCTGCTGCGCGGAAAAAGGGAACTGGCGCATGACGGACAGCGCCTGCGGCAGCATGTCTTCCAGTTCAAAATCCCCAAACCATAGGCTCAAATAAAGAGGATCAGCCATAAATCTCTCCAACCCTGCGGGCATACTGTTGCCGATTGTAGAGGTTCGCTGCCAGGCTAGGAAATGACCTCCCGCACGCGCCACTGGGCTTGGCCTACCACCGATCACGGGTAACTGGCGGGTTCGACCGGTGCACCTGCAACGCGCCGCTTTGACACGGTCGAGGGGCACTGTTAGCATCACAGAGTCAGCCGTAGGGTACCCGCCTTCACGCAGTCCCCGTCGTCTAGCCCGGCCTAGGACATCGCCCTTTCACGGCGGTAACACGGGTTCAAATCCCGTCGGGGACGCCAAATCTTATCAGCGGCTTAGAGGAAATCGTCCTGTTTCCCGCAGGCACAAAAAGGCACAAATTTCACCCGAATTCCGCCGCGCTCCTCCGGAATCACCAATGTTTTCGCGGGTGTCGAGCCTATTCCTACAGGCACAAAAAGGCACAGCTCAAGACCGCGCCTTCAGCCGCCGATTCCATTTGCGCGAATCAGACGGACTACATCACTTTGCGCCTTGCGCTTGTGAAGTGTGACTGCCTGGGTGTAAGTGTCCAAAGTGACGCGGCTCGACGCGTGCCGGAGCAGTTCCTGCATCACTTTGATATCCGCCCTCGTTGCCCTCAACAGTGACGAATAGGTGTGGCGGAACGTATGCCATCCAATGTGTTGGGTGATTCCGACCTTTGCTGCGGCAGGACGGATGAATCTCCGCATGATGCATTGCCCCCAATATGGCTGTCGGCCACGAGTGGCTGGGCTTGCGAATACCCAATCATCCGGCGCCCTATACCGCGTATGCTGTCGCCATGTCAGGAGAGCTTCCGCCAGATAGGGATCGAGCGGAATCGGTTTCTGTGATGCTTCGGTCTTGCAGGGCCCAACTACCTGGAAGACGATTGACCTGGTGACGCTGATCTCGTTCGTGAGAAAGTTGATGTCTCGCCACTTGAGGGCAAAGAGTTCGCTCATTCGCAAACCGGTGCCGAAGTCGAGCAGTACAAGAGTTCGTTCGCGGAGGGCGAGAACTCCAATCAATTGGCGCACTTCGACTGCACTCAGCACGGTTGGGATCTTCTTTCGCTTCGCGCTTTGCCGTACCAATCGGATTGGATTGCAGCCGCAGATGTCATGGCGCATCCCGTGGTTGAAAAGGGCGCTCATGAGATTTCTGATCTTGGCACAACTCGACCGTGCCAGCGCCTGCGATCTCAGCCATAGTTCGACTTCTCCGGCCCGGACTTCCGTGACAAAATAGCTTCCCCAGCGCGGTAAGATCCATTTTCTTAAATATCCTTCGTAAGTCACCTTCGTTGAATGAGTTTTCCATGTAGTGTCTGGTTTCAATTCCCGCTGGCGATAATGATCCGTCAGCTCGGACACCGTTATTGGCCCTGCTTTCACCCTTGCATCACGAGGGTTGATATCAAGCCGCAGACCAACGATCGCCTGGCGAGCTGCAAGTTCATTAGTGAATTCATCGACGGAACCGACGACCATCCTGCGATGTTTACGCCTTCCATCCCGGCTTGGCTCTCTCCACCTGAACTCCCATACGTCCGGTCCTTGTTGGCGCTCAGTTCGGATCATGCTTCCGTGTTGCATGTTCTCCTCGCTTTCTTGCTGACTACGGTATTTTGCCCCGTTCGTCCAGGCAGATCGAAGCGATTGGCGAGAAGGGTGTTGAGGGGAGGCAAAGAACCCGAAGAGTGTGCGCCGGTTATCGCTTTCCTGCGGCGATGTCCCAGCGGTGTTTCTCGGTGAGAACGGTCATTGCCTCACTTGCAGGGCCCGCCTTCTCAATCGGCTTGCCGCAACCTCCCCGACAAGAGCATGCGATTGCCGTTGACCTGTGGCCATCGCGTGATCGACATCGCCTGAATCATGCTTTGTCTTCCTGTCGAACTCAGCAATGCGGCCCCTGGTTCGAGTCAACTGCAACGCTGCCGCCAATGGCAAGGAGACTGCCGCGCTGCCAGAACAGCGTGGAGTCCGGCAATGTGCGATCATTTGGGCGCCAAGTAACGGCGCGTACGGGTAGGAGCTTTGAGTTGAGCAAAGTTGACAGTGAGTTTCCGAACCTTGAGGCATCCCTGGCGGAGGTAAAACGCCTGCGTGAAGAAAATGCCCGGCTACGCAGCCTTTTAATCGAGCACAGTGTACGAATTCCTGAGATTCCGTCTACAACTGCAGTTTCTCAGACCCCTCGGACCATAAGCGCAGCGCCAGACGTTCGCAGGTCCGCATTGGGTACGGCGGAACAGCGGATCGAACTGTTTCGCAGCCTCTTCCGTGGACGTGACGATGTTTACGCCATTCGCTGGGAGAGCGCCGACGGACGATCTGGATACATGCCGAAGGCAGATCGTGATTGGAAATCGTATTCACGCGCCAAAGACGAGGACCGCAAGAGGGTCGATCGCCAAACAAGAAGGTTCAGGCCCCTAACCCAAGACGTTGTGCGTGGTCATCTTGTCGGGGATCATACAGTCGGGATCTATCCTCTTTTGCAGGACGAGACCTGCTGGCTCCTGGCGGTCGATTTCGATAAGAAGACCTGGCAGAAGGACGCCGCCGCGTTCCTCACGTCCTGTCGCGAGATGAATGTGCCAGCGGTTTTGGAACGTTCTCGGTCGGGGAACGGTGGCCATGTGTGGATATTCTTCAATCGGGCAATTCCTGCGACCTCCGCGCGAAAACTGGGCTGCGCAATTCTCACTCGAACCATGGAGTTCCGCCACCAAGTGGGTCTGGAGTCCTACGACCGATTCTTCCCCAACCAGGACACGATGCCCAAGGGAGGTCTTGGCAACCTGATCGCTCTGCCTCTGCAAAAGATTCCGCGTGCAGAGGGAAACAGTGTTTTTGTCGATTCGGAATTCCGTCCGTACCAAGATCAGTGGGCATTTCTGGCAAGCGTCGAAAGAATGTCGGCTGACGCTGTCGAGGCAGTCGTGCGGGAAGCTCAAAAACGAGGAGATCTCATTGGTGTCAGGGTCAGCACTATAGACGACGCCCCGCAAGATCCCTGGGCGCTGCCGCCATCACAAAGGAGAGTGGAACGTCCAATACCAGGACCGTTTCCACCTGCGGTTCAAATCGTTCGCGCAAACCTTCTGTATATCGAGAAGAATGGGCTGCCTCCGGCGATGCTGAACCGTCTGCTCCGGCTGGCCGCATTTCAGAATCCTGAATTCTATAAGGCACAAGCAATGCGGCTTCCCACATTCAACAAGCCGCGAATAATCGCGTGCGGCGAGGATCTCGCCAACCACATTGCTTTGCCCCGTGGGTGTCTGGCCGAGGTAATGGAGCTATTTGAAGCACATCACATCAAGCCAAACATCCGTGACGAGCGGTGCGCGGGACATTCAATTGACGTGAAGTTTTGCGGCCAATTGCGCCCATCGCAGCAAGACGCTGTTTCGATGATGGCTGAACACGACGAAGGGATCCTCTGCGCACCTACTGCTTTCGGCAAGACCGCAGTGGCCGCATGGCTGATCGCGGCGCGAAAGGTGAATACCCTCGTACTGGTTCACCGCCAACAGCTGCTGGATCAGTGGCATGCGAGATTAGCGATGTTTCTCAATCTTTCAGCCAAGTCTATCGGCCAGGTTGGGGGCGGAAAGAGCGACCGTAGCGGCACGGTGGACATCGCCATCATCCAAAGCACCCGCGGCAGAGAGGGAGTCAAAGACTTCGTCGCAGAATACGGGCACGTCATTGTCGATGAATGCCACCATTTGTCGGCATTCACCTTTGAGCAGGTGATGAAGCAAGTAAAGGCGAGGTACATCCTCGGCCTGACGGCAACCCCTGAGCGCAAAGATGGACACCACCCGATCATCTATATGCAGTGCGGTCCGATACGACACAAGCTCAGCGCACGCTTGATGACCGCAGTCACACCATTCGAACATGAAGTGGTTCCTCGGTTGACCGAGTTTTGCCTGCCGCCCGAGCAGATCGATACAACGATTCAGGAGGTGTACGCTGCACTTGCAGATGACCGTGCTCGCAATGAACTGATTCTGGCCGATCTGCTACGCGCAGTCGGAGATCGACGCTCACCGCTGCTCCTCACTGGCAGGACCAATCACTTGAAGTATTTCGAGGCGGCGCTCTCTGGCAAAGTGAGCAACGTGTTTGTGCTAAAAGGCGGCATGGGCAAGAAACAGCGCAGAACGATTGCGGAAGCCATTGCGGCTGTTCCGGAGAGCGAGCCAAGAGTCATCCTGGCAACTGGCAGTTACATTGGCGAGGGTTTTGACGACGCTCGTTTGGACACGCTGTTCTTGGCGATGCCGATCTCCTGGGAGGGAACGTTGCAACAGTATGTTGGCCGTCTCCATCGGCTTCACGATGCTAAGCATGTCGTTCGCGTCTACGACTATGTCGATTCTCAGGTGCCGATGCTGGCGCGCATGTACTCCCGGCGGCTAAAAGGCTACGGCGCCATCGGCTATAGAATTGGCACTGCGACTGCCGGTGGGCCATCGTCCCGCGATTGAACGTTTCGGATGGGCATGGAGGGATATGACGCACCAGAACAACAAGCTCGTTGTGGTCCACATGGATGCGCGCAAGCTGAAGCGCGAACCCGACACCAATTTTCCGTCATTCAGCAAGGCGAAACTGGAGAAACTGATTGAGAAAGCGGTCGTGGATGCGTATACCGAAGAGGAGCAGGCTGTCGGTTTCCTCACGATGCTGCAGGAGCATCTTGCCCTACCTTTTTCCACAAATGTCCTCGGTATTGACGTTGTTGTGGAGAAAGTGGACATGACACGAGGTGGCCAGATTGTCGCGATTTGCCGCCGTGGCCAAACCTGGCAGAGGATCGGTGTCCTCGATCTGCCGTTGCCGACGCCAGCGCCCGCCGGCGTGGAATGGATCGCGGCCTACCGCTACTGGCTTAGAGGATTCTGAATGAGCGAATACCAGTACTATGATTTCCGGGCAATCGACCGGGCGCTGACAAGAGCTGAGATCGCCGAATTGCGATCCATCTCCACGCGCGCCGCGATTACTTCAGCGAGTTTCACGAACCACTACGAATGGGGAGACCTGAAAGCAGATTCTCTCAAACTTCTGGAGAAGTACTTCGACGCGTTTCTTTACGTTGCAAACTGGGGAACCCGTGAGTTTTATCTTCGTCTTCCGCAGGAATTCGTCGACTACAAAGCGCTCAGGGCCATGCTTCACGGCGAAGCTGCTCAAGTGCGAAAAGCCGGAAACTCTGTGATCGTCGCGTTTGAAAATCAGTTCGAGGACGATGACTGGGACGACGGGACAGGATGGATGGGCTCGCTGATGTCGCTGCGCTCGGAGCTTCTGCGCGGAGACAGCCGTTGCCTTTATCTCGGATGGCTGCTTTGCGCCCAGAATGAAGAGTTCGCCAAGGACGAACTGGAGCCAGCGGCGCCTGCTGGTCTTGGCGAATTGTCCGCTCCGCTCCGTTCTCTGATCGAGTTTCTTGGAATAGACGAGGATCTCGTTGAAGTTGCTGCATCGGCTTCGGCGCCGCTGAAAGCTGGCCCGGATCGGGAAGAACTGGCGGCTTGGATTCAGAGCATGCCCGAAAAGGAAAAGAACAATTTGCTCGTTGCCGCAGTCTCGGAACCCGGTGAACGGTGGAAGATCCGACTGCGGCGGCGTTTCGAGCAACAGAACGCGCGGCGCATGTTGCCCGTGCCTAACGCAATTCAGCGGCGCACTGCCGGTGATCTTTTGACATTGGCCCATGCCCGTGCGGAAGAAAGGGACCGGTTACTGGAGGCGAAGCGAGCGGCAGAAGCGGCGCGGCGGAAAGCGGAGGATGAGGCCAACCGCGCTCGCTATCTGGACCAACTGGAGAACCGCGAAGATACGACTTGGAATCAGATTGCAGCGCACATCCAAAAACGGCAACCTAATGAATACGACAAGGCCGTCGCTCTGCTGGCGGACCTGCGCGATCTCGCGGTCCAGCAAGGGCGAGCGACTGCATTCCAGTCCGCCCTGGGGGAACTCCGCCGAACGCACGCCGCCAAGGAGAGTCTTCTGCGCCGGCTGACTAAGGCAAAGTTGTAACGACCGGGGGACGATGAAGAAAGCAGATCAGAGACGTTGGCTCGGCTCGATCCGCGAAGGCCGCCGAAGGGTATCAACACACGCCCAGGTAGAAACCGCCACCCACACAAGCTGAAATGAGTCCCGGCACCGTCCAGCTTCCGTTCCGGATCAGACGAGTCTATAATCCGAAATAGACGCAACATTAATCCGAATTGGACGGAGCCTCCACCCGGCATGGACGACACTGAGCACGTGCTCTTTCCTCGCTTTTCTGCTGAACTGGTGACCACCGCGCTCAAGGACACTCCGGTTGTCATGGTTACAGGCCCGCGTCAGTGTGGCAAGACCACACTGGTCCGTGATTTGCTCGCGGGCAATCGCGAATTCATCACCATGGACGACGACACGGTGCTGGCTGCGGCACGCAGCGATCCAACTGGGTTGGTGCGCGCTCTTGATCGGACGACCATTGACGAAGTGCAGCGAGTGCCCGACCTCCTCCGGGCCATCAAGAAGTCAGTGGATGATGATCGCCGCGCCGGCCGGTTTCTGTTGACGGGCTCAGCCAATATTCTCACTCTGCCTCAAGTCTCGGAGAGTCTAGCTGGCCGCATGGAGATCGTGAGCCTCCTGCCTCTCTCGCGGGCTGAAATTCGAGGTAAGAAGCCGCATTTCCTAAGAGCCGCGTTCGATAGCAAACTCGGCAAACCCGCGGAGTTGATGATAGGCGAGGATCTGATACAAGCCGTGCTGACCGGCGGCTACCCCGAAATGCTGCGGCGCGGAGATCCAAAGCGACGCCAGGCATGGGCACGCGATTACATAAGAGCCATCGTGCAGCGGGATGTGCGCGAAGTTGCCGACGTGGAAAAGCTTGACCAAATGCCGCGGCTGCTGCAGGTTCTCGCACACCACTCTGGCCAGCTCACCAATTTTACGCAGATGGGCGGCCAAGTTGGGTTTGACGACAAGACCACCCGGAAGTATGTCGCCATCTTGGAGCAGTTGTTTCTCGTTCGTCGGGTGGAACCTTGGTTTCGGAACCAGTTGAAGCGCTTGGTAAAGACGCCCAAGTTGCATTTCCTTGACTCTGGTCTGCTCGGCGCACTCTTGGAGGCCACAGCGGAGCGGATTGCGAAAGACCGTTCGATCTTCGGACCGCTGCTGGAGACATTTGTTTTCTCTGAAGTGTTGAAACAGGCGTCTTGGTTTGGTGAGAGCTGCGCTTTGTATCACTACCGGGACAAAGACCAGGACGAGGTTGACCTTGTGATTGAAACTGGGAGTGGTGCGTTGGTCGGTATCGAAGTCAAGGCCGGTGCTACCGTGAATACGGGTGACTTCAAGGGGCTCCGGAAGTTGGCGGACGCCTGCGGCGATAACTTCAAGCTGGGAGTGTTGCTCTATGATGGTGGGAGAACCGTCCCCTTCGGCAACCATCTTCTTGCTGCGCCAATTTCTTGTTTGTGGGGTTGAATCAATTCTCGCCTTCGATCTGCTTCCAATCTTGGACCCAGGCCTGCGACTGGCATTCGGACACACTCATCACAAACACCTTGAATGAACTGATCGAGTAGGAATGAGACAGTTGAAGCACCACCGCAAGAGATCGAAATCGTTCAGTGCTACTCTGGAATCCCAAATTCGAGACCGAGGGGCCAATCTTTTCAAGCGCCGAAACTACATTTCGAGTTTCCCGTCTACGGGGGAGCACCCAGGTAGCTTTCAGGCTGTGCCCAATCTCGCGCTGGGGACACATCGGGGACACAATAAGGTGTTTCCTGCTGTTCCTAGCACGCCATCCAGTGCGTCCGTGTCCCTGTAGTTTGTTAGAGTTACGTTTAGCCATCCCGCTTTCACGGCGGTAACACGGGTTCAAATCCCGTCGGGGACGCCAACAAAATAA
>CAVVEC010000011.1:0-53252 GCA_963747105.1 uncultured Acidobacteriota bacterium | reverse complement strand
ACACTTATTTCCGTTGTCGCATTGCGGGCAATATCCAAGTCCGAACAGCAGGTCATTGATGCCGTCTCCGTTTACGTCCTTCACCGCGACGGAAACCACCTGGCCGATCACCCCAGGCGCACCTTGGAATCCGCCGAACTGCCGTCACCGTTGCCGAGCAGGTATCCGCCGCCATAGCTTCCGCAGCCCACTAACAGGTCAGGGATACCGTCGCCGTTCACATCTCCGACCGCGATCGAGGTCGTGGGGCCCTCGGTCTGATAGTTGTTAGTTAGAGTAAAGACTCCGCTCCCATTGTTCAGAAGTACGGCAGCTCCACCTTGCTGGTTGGGACAATTGTTGAGGCCGAAACAGTTGTTCCCCACCAGGATATCGGGGAAACCATCCCCGTTCACATCAGTCACGGCGACCGAAGTGGCCCCGACCCCGCCCGAGTCATACGTCACAGCGGGCAGGAACGTACCGTCGCCAACACCCATCAATACGCTGACCGAACCGTCTCCGTTGCTCCCGCCGCCCGCATTTGCCACCACGATGTCTGGGAAGCCATCGCCATTCACGTCAACCACGTAAACCGAGCCCGCACTGGTACCTCCCGAGCCCGAGTCATAAGTCACAGCTGGCTGGAACGCACCGTCCAGGCCGCCAGCCCCATTCAGGAACACGCTCGCGGAGCCGCCCCCGTTGTTCCCGCCGCCCTGATTTGCCACCACGATGTCAGGCAGGCCGTCGCCATTTACGTCAAGCACGAAGACCGAGTCCACACCATTTCCGTCGTCCAGGTTCAGAGGCGGCTGGAGCGTGCCATCGCCATTACCGAGATATACGCTCACCGAGTTGTTTGCCACCACGACGTCGAGGTGGCCGTCGCCATCCACGTCAGCCAGGGAGAGAGATAACGGACTGTTGCTACCCGGCTGGTAGTTCACTGCCTGCGAGAAGAAGAAAGTACCACCGGGGGCTTGCATCTCTGACCGTCCGCTGTAGCGAAGGGCGTCGCTGTTCCTGCTGCCGGCATCGTTGGGGTCAATACCCGGTCGGATGTCAAATCGGCCCGGCGGCGAGAAGACCACATGTTTCGGTGAGGGCGTCGAGGCTGGTTTGGCCGCGTGTCCCGCTAATGATGAAGCGAGAGCGACTTGGGACAAAACAAAAAGTAAGGCCGCGACGACGAAACGGGTGAAGAGTTTCATGTTCCTAAGTGGCTCCTCGCACCTTAACTATTAAGTTCCAGGGGACAGGAAATGCCGGGAATTGCGGGACCGACGCTAGCAGTCTTTTGTTTCAGCAGTGTGACCGTCAGATTAATTTCTTAACGCGAGTCTCTTTGCGAGGTTATACGCAGAAAAGAGGCGCGCAGGTTCTCGGCGCCTCGGAACAACACACACACAGGGAAAACCTATTTGATCTCGCCCATGGGGCTGGCGCCGAACTCGCGGCGATTGGCGATCACCTTGGCGGAACGCGCGGCCACAGAAGGCGATCCAGCCGCCGTGCCGTAGCGCTCCATCAGCATTGGGACCATGGCGCCCTCCGCTTCCTTCACGAAGGTGAGGCGGCCTTCCGGGCAAATATCCACGCGAATGAAGTCTCCCAGCTTAACTTGGCCGGTGGCCACCAGATTGGCCAGGGGGAACACGAGATGACGCTCAATGGCGCGCTTCAGGTGGCGCGCGCCATATTTGGGATCGGTACCTTCCTGCAGCAGGAAGCTCTTCACCTTGGAGGTGCAGTTGAACACGAACTGGTTGGCGGCCGCAGCCATCAGAATGCGCTGCTGCACCATGCCAAGCTCAATTTCCAGAATCTGCTGCAGGTGCTCGCGGACGCAGAGTCTTGAACACCACGACCTTGTCGATGCGGTTCATGAACTCCGGCGTGAACTTGCGCCGAGCGGCTTCGATGGCGGTGCGATCGATCTTGTCGTCCAGACTGGCATCCACCTGGTTCGCTTTGCGGGCGGCAAATCCCAGCCCGCCGTCGACCAGGTCGCTCATCTCGCTCGCGCCCAGATTCGAGGTCATGATGATGATGCACTGCGAAAGATCGACGCGGCGGTTATCGCCCAGGGTCAGAGTGGCTTTGTCCAGAATTCCCAACAACAATTGCCACAGCGAGTCGGAAGCTTTCTCGATTTCGTCGAACAGCAGAATCGAGAGCTTTAGCCTGTCGGTGTGCCACTGGTTGAGCGCTTCCTGGGTCAGCAGCGGATGGGTCTCGCGGTGGCCGAGATATCCCGGCGGCGAACCGATCAGTTTGGCGATCTCGTGGGAGTGCTGAAACTCCGCGCAATCGATCTTGATGCAGGCGCGCGCGTCTCCGAATAAGGCCTCGGACATGGCCTCGACGACCCGGGTTTTGCCTGAGCCGGTGGGGCCCAGAAACAGCAGATTGCCGACCGGACGCCCGGGAGGATTCAACCCGGCCAGGAACATCTGGTAGATTTCGACGACCTTTTCGACGGCGGCGTCCTGGCCGACGATCTTGCGGCGCAAGGCGTCTTCGAAGTCCCTGGCATCGTTGCTGCGGCGACTGGGATCGAGCACGGTGCTCAGCGCATTTTTCATAGGGTCATGGCCCCTATTGTCCTTTCCTGGGCCTTCGCCTGGTTCCTGGGAGACTCGTCACTTTGCTGTCTTCAGGAGGCGACAAATTTTGTCACTCCGTGCCTCACAAGCCCCGAGATCGCTATGCCTCACTGCAAATCGCTAGCCATCCCGGACGGGTTGCCCAGTCACTCCATTTATATGGGAATTAGATGCCTACAGCCGTCGTGGGAGACACTTACATCGGCAGGGTACAATCATGTAAAGGGAAATATTTTGCGCATGCGGGGAGTTTTGCTGGACTCTCGCCGTGGGCGTCGCCCGCTCCGCTGTGGCATTGGACCGAGGTAACTGGCAGGAAAATCGTCGCCCGTTTAGCATCCGTGGTATAGCGTGCTTCAGGGGAGAAAGAACTTGCGTCGGTTAGGCTGGATTCTGGCTGCAGTTTTGGCTTGTCTAGCTTTCGGCTTCATTTTCCTGGCATTTGGCGATTCCAGTTCCCGCAGGCGGCTGAGGCGCAATCTGCCCACAGGGCTGCGGTTGACCTCGGCCTCCGCTGATGCATCGGCCAAGGCCGTCGCGGCGGAGTCTCGGTGGAAATCACCCAAGTGGCCCCGCCGGGCAGCACGCTGTATTGGGCGAAGCGCGGCGATACGATTTCCTCCGTCGCCCATCACTACCTTTCTGAGACTTCCTATCTGACCTCCGGCGAGCTGGCGGAGGCCATTCGTAAAGCCAACAGCAACATGCCAGGGACCTTTCTAAAGGCCGGGCAGACGGTCATCGTGCCGGGAATCTTGGATGCTCCGATCGTGGAGAAAACCGTCCCCGTCCCGCGCGATTTTGAGGTGCGAGCGGTGTATTTGACCGGATTGATGGCAGGCAGCGATCACGGGCTGCGCATCATTCGGCACTGGCGCGAATTAGGCGGAAATGCCGTGGTTTTCGACATCAAAGATAGCGATGGCAGCATCAATATTCCTTTTGATCATCCCTGCCTGGGCAAGCACCATACACCGATTCACGATCTTGCCGAAATTCGCTGCGCTTTCTGCATTCGCAGAACATGCACGCCATTGCCCGCGTAGCTATCTTCCGCGACGAACGGCTGGTGGTGACGCATCCTGAACTGGCAGTCAAATCGCATCGCACCGGCCAGCCCTGGCGCGAAAACGGCAAGCTGGTCTGGACCGATCCCTCGCAGCCCAAGGTGCAGGAATACGATATTGCGCTGGCCAAGAAAGCCGCTGAGTCCGGCGTGGACGAAATCCAGTTTGATTACGTCCGCTTCCCGGCTGAGGGCGATCAGAAGGACGCCAGCTTTGTGTTCCAGAAGGAGCACCCGGAATGGCATCGCACGGACGTGATCACCGACTTCCTGAAACATGCTTATGCGGAACTGCACCCGACCGGTGTGCTGTTTTCGCTAGACGTATTCGGCGTGATGGCGTGGCAGCGTCCTGTCGACCTGGCGCACACGGGGCAGGACATCGTAAAAATGGCGAAGTACTGCGATGTGCTTTCGCCCATGATTTATCCCTCGCACTTCTTCGGCATGGACGGGATCGCGCACCCCGGCGACGCGCCGGAGCACTTCATTGGCGAGTCCATGGATCGCTTTGGGCTGATCACCAAGGGCAGCGGCGTGGTGATTCGTCCCTGGCTGCAGGCTTTCCACTGGCGCACCAAGACCTACTCTCCCAAATACATTGAAACCCAGGTGTTGACCGCGAAGAACAAAGGCGGGATCGGCTTCTTGTTCTGGAACGCCAACAACGATTACAGCAAGCCTTACGCCGCCATGCCGGAGATGCGAGCGGCGAAAGGGCAGTATTTTCGCGGGGATGAGCTGCCGGGCGTGGTGCAGGCGGGGCTGACGTCTGCTCCCGCCTCGTCAGCGGGGAACGCCAGCCAGTAAACCAGCCGACGTTCGAGATTCGTGTCTTGTCCCGTTAATTCCTGTCACATTTCACATTCATCCTGCCTGTTTAGGAATTGTCATCCTGAGGGCCGTTCTTCGGTTTGCGAAGCAAGCCGAAGACAACCGAAGGATCTATGTATTTGATCTCTGGAATGCATAGATCCTTCGTCGGAAACGTTCGCAGGAGCGAACGTTCCGCTTCCTTCAGGATGACAGTTGTTAACTTATGCCTGGAAATTGGGGGGAACACTAACGTGACGGGGAGGGGAGGCTCCGCCAGGCCGGGACCGCCGACGCGCCCCTTGCCAGATGGCCAAGCGTGGCGCGTTCTACAACCACATCGGGCCCTTTCGTCCTTCCTGCAGTGATGGGTTTGTTGGGCACCGTTTCGTAGGCATAGCCGGTCAAGGTAGCGCGGATGTTGAGGGAACGATGCTGTACCGAGACCGTCAACCGCGCCCAGCCATAGTGAATCTCGCCATTGATGGCAAATTTCAGCCCCAGATAGCGGTCCTTCACGCCTTTGCCTCCGTTCACCCAGTACCCATACGAATAATATCGCCCCACGGTGCCTACGTAAGCTGCACTCCCCATCCGAGGAAACTTGCGATTCCAAATTCCGCGTGACCCGACCTTTACACCGCGCCGCAGCGCCGACCTGAAATCCGGCCCCCAAACCATATTGGAGGCAGCAATAGGGTCGCAGCTAAGAGCGGCATCCGCTATATAGAAGTCGCCCGAAAACCAATCGGAGAAAAAGAAGTCCTTGATCCCATCGTGGTTCAGATCCAGCGAGTAGGTGCTAGGGTTCGGCGTGCTGTTTAGCACAACGTGGGCTGGAGTGTAAACAATTTTCCCCTCCGCTTGCGGTGTCAATATCAATGCACCCACACCCGCCGCGCTGGCCGCTGCGGCGTAGGCAAACAAAAGCTTATCTAACTTGGCGTTCAGTCGCGCTGTTTGACGGGGTCGATTGGCTTTCATGGCTTGCTCCTTCTGGGGCTTGTTGCCTCGCAGCCGGGGAGTGCAGGCGAGCTTCTTAGCCACCGATTATGCTTTGCCCACGCCCGTCGGTCAAGCTGCAAAACTCCGCCTTGTTCAGGGATTGTTGACGTGGATCCCGAAGAAGAATGAGGGCAGCGGCGTGGTGATTCGGCCGTGGCTGCAGGCTTTCCACTGGCGCACCAAGACCTATTCTCCGAAATACATTGAAACCCAGGTGTTGACCGCGAAGAACAAAGGCGGGATCGGATTCTTGTTCTGGAACGCCAATAACGATTACAGCAAGCCGTACGCTGCGATGCCGGAGATGCGAGCGGCGAAAGGGCAGTATTTTCGCGGGGATGAGCTGCCGGGAGTGACCCAGGCCGGGCTAGCGGCCACATCGCCCACCGCCAACGCCAACCGGTAGTGGGAAACTCTCCAGCGTGCCCCGTCCAAGCCGACTTTGCTTGGGCGGGGTTCTTGTTTGAGGGTTCAATGTAGGCGTGGCGTCCTCGCCCGTGCGGGCTTCGCAGTGCAGAGGTCCTTCGTCGGAAGCGTTCGCCGGCGCGAACGCGCTTCGCTTCCTCAGGATGACAATCAGTCCACCTTTGACCTGACAGCCACACCTTTCGCCAGATGGCCAAGAGTCGGAGGCACCTTCACTACGTCCCCGCCCTTGGTCTTCCCCACCGTGATGGAAGTATTCGGGCGCGTTTCGTAGGCATAGCCAGTCAGCTTTCCGTCAACCTGCGCTCCGCCGGTGCATTTGACGTTCAGCCGCGCCCATCCGTAGTGGGTCGCTCCCTTGATAGCGAACTTCAGACCCAAATACCGGCTGTTGACGTTTTCCCATGGCCCTTTGCATTGGGAATTGCTGGCGAGACGCCGGCCTCCGCTGAAGCCCGACTCCGCCATGATTTCCGCGCCCGGAGGAAACTTCGTCCGCGGGCCGACGTGTTGCCCTGCCGGCATCGCATAGGCATAGCGGAAGAATCCGGCGCTGGGCGCGCCGAAAACTCTGTTTTTCTGGCTATGGTTGGGAAACACGGTGAGGAAGCCCCAAGCCGATGCGCCGGAGCTTCCGGCAGTATCCACCAGTGTGAAGTCATTGATGCCGTCGTGGTTCAGATCAAAGGGCAGCGTGTGATTGGGGAAAATTTTCTTGTTCGTGGGCGTATAGACGATTTTGCCGTCACTCACCGGAGCCAAGGCCAGCACCGCGACGCCGGCAGCGGTCGCGGCGGTCACGTACGCGACTGCGAGTCGTTCCAGGTTATCAGGTTTCATCATTCTGAATGGTCCTTTCCGCGGCCGCTCCAGGCCAGCTATGGCGCGATCCGAAACACGACTCCGCAGCCGGGTTCATTCATGTAAACGCACTTCTCCAGAACACCGCCCCCCAAAGTTGTGCCGTAGAGTGCGCCATCAAGACCCCAGGTGAGTCCGGCTCCCGGGCCGATGCCGTCGCGGCCGCCCGCGAATTCATGCAGCATGGCCTGGGTCCAGTTCCCTCCGTTCGCCGGTGGTGAGAGCTTGTAAACGTAACCATCCTGATATTGGGAGTTGAAGACCACACTGCCGTACAGATTTCCACTGGCGTCTATAGATAACGGGTTATAGAAGTAATCGCCGCTGACAAGGGTAGTTCTAACCCAGGTTCCATTCACACGCGCCAATTGATACACCGAATCCTCGGTTGTACCGTAGAGCGCCCCAGCTTTGTCGAGCACAACGCCGGAATAGACCTTGTCATTGGAATCACCTTTGAGGCGGTAGAGCATCGTCTCGTGCCAAGGGAAGCCCTTTTTGTTCTTGCTGGGTGGCGAAATGCGAAATGCCGTACCCGAGCAACCATTATGGCCGCATCCGCCGCCCGTAGTTGTGCCGTAAAGGTTCCCTTGGCTGTCGAACGTTAACGCTAAGGGGTTCGCGCCGTCTCCATTGCCGTTGCCGAGCACTCCTTTGAAAAAGTAAAGCCCTCGCCGATTCCATTGCTTGCCAGGCGCCGACGGCGTCAGCTCAAACACCGTTCCGCAGCCCTCTCCTCCGCAATACCGCCCGCCACCCCGAGTCACGCCGAAGACATTGCCAGCGGAATCGAGGGTGATCGCTTCGGGCTGAAAACCGTCCCAGCGGCTAAAGGAATAAATCGTCGTTTCCTTCCATTTGCTGCCCGGTTCGCTCGGCCGGGTAAGCTTAAACACAGTGCCACAGCCGACGTCGCCGCAACCGTGACCGCCGAAACTGGTGACACCATACAGGTTCCCGGCAGAATCGAGGGCGAGTGACCGCGCACCCGCGGTTGCGAAGAAAGCCCAGCCGTCGCGGAAGCTGTAGAGCAGCGTATTCGTCCAGCGCTCGCCCTTGTTTGCCGGAGGCGTGAGTTCGTACACTCCGCCAAAGCCGTTTTCACCTCCGCTGCCGGTTGTGCCGTAAAGGTTCCCGGCAGTGTCGGAGATCAGGTCGGTCGGATTGATCCCGTCTTTGTCGCTCGGTGGGAAGCGATAAATTACCTTGTACTGTGCAGCGGCCAGTGCGCTCGTCGCGAGCGTTAAGATGAGCAAAACGACGGCCGACATAATAAGCGCGCGATGGTAAGGATCGAATCTCTTCCCCCATTGCGGAAAAAACCGGGTAGTTGCATGGCAAGGCCCGATGGACTTGTACATAAACTCTTCTCCTGAGCGGGCGAGACATTATAACCACAAACCCCCGCGATTGTGACATCCTGTTGATGAACCTGAGACTGCCGGCGTGACGCCAGCAGCCGCCCCTTGCGAAAAAACCGCAAGGAGCGGTCACCCCAAACCTGAATTTGTCACTTGCCAAGGTCCGGGGCACCCGCAGTTTTAATATCTGCCTTCGTCCCAAGCCCAAGACACAAAATCGGGATATAATGTGGAGCGCTTGTGGAATGGTGCCCCGGGTTTGAGCCTGCATATATGGTCCGTGTGGAGAGGCTATGCGAACCAAGCGTTTTTCTGTCCTGCTCACCGAGCTCGCCTTAATCCTAGCCGTCGCTAGCGCTTTCCAGCTCAACGCCCGAGCAGCCAACCGGTACAAAGTGTTGTATTCGTTCAAGGGAGGGGCTGACGGAATCACGCCGCTTGGCGACTTAACGTTCGATACGGCGGGAAATCTCTATGGCACCACGTCCGACGGCGGCACGGGATCATGCAACAGCCAGCCGCCCGGCTGCGGCACGGTCTTTGAACTGACAACCGACTCCAGCGGCCAATGGGCGGAGACTGTTCTCCACAGCTTCGACTTCAGCAGCGATGGGGCTTATCCCTTTGGCGGCCTAATCTTCGACACCGCAGGCGATCTCTACGGCACAACCTCAAGCGCCGGCACTGTCTTTGAATTGATGCAGGGCTCCGGCGGCTGGACCGAGAGCGTGCTCGACCGCTTCGGGAACCAAAACGACGGCTCAGGGCCCTGCGCAGGGCTCATCTGGGACGCAACGGGAAATCTTTACGGCACAACCATAACGGGGGGTGAATACGGGGGAGGTGTCGTTTTCAAATTGACGCCCGGTTCCAGTGGCTGGACAGAAACGGTCCTCTACAACTTCTGTGCGCAGTCCGAATGCAGCGACGGTTTTGAGCCCGAGGCCGCGCTGGTCATTGATGCCAGCGGAAACCTATACGGTACGACCGTGTTCGGCGGGAATCGGCGGGCTTTTGCGTGCGATCCCGGAGATGGCTGTGGGGTTGTATTCGAGTTGAGCCCGGCGTCAGGCGGCTGGAAGTATAGCGTACTGCACAAGTTCAGAGGCCCGGACGGCGCCTTCCCCACCTCGAGTCTGATCCTCGACAAGAAAGGCAGTCTCTATGGCACTACTCCAGGCGATGGTGCTTTTGGATATGGCGCGGTATTCAAGCTGACACCTGCCGCCAGCGGCAGGTGGAAGTACGGCGTGTTGTACAACTTTCGCACCGGTGGCGGGGCAAATAGTCTCAGTATGCCTGTGGCGCTTGATGCAGCCGGTAATCTCTATGGCACCACGAGCGCGAGTGGCACGCAAGCATGCAACGGCGGGGACTGTGGCGAGGTTTACAAACTAGCGGCCGGAGCACACGGCAGGTGGAAATTTAGTGCTCTTTATAAGTTCACTGGTGGTCAAGATGGCGGCCAGCCGAGCAGCGGCCTGATCTTCGACCAGAAAGGCATTCTGTACGGCACAGCTGCAATAGGCGGCGCGAACGGGGACGGGGTAGTGTTTAAGGTCACACCGTAAGGAGGAATCTATGAACTGGTCCGACGGATGGCACAGGGAGATTTACTCGCTTCCCGAGCCGCTGCAGCAGCGTCTCAACTCATATGCGCTGGCTGCGAGCGCAGCCGGGGTGGGCATGCTGGCATTAGCGGCGCCAGCCGAGGCCAAGATTGTCTACATTCCCACTCACCACATCATCAAGAAAGGGGTCAGCTACAAACTTGACCTCAACCGCGATGGAATAACCGACTTCACTATCCAAGACACGTTCATAACGGGGACGGATGCCTACATTGCAAAGCTTTCCGCAACCCCCGCCGTCGGCCACGGTGTCGAAGGATTCACCACGTCGTTTAACCCTTTCGCTTTCGCGCTGAAGCGCGGGTCGCCGATCGGTCCCCGGCAATACTTTCCTGGCGCAGTGATGGTGTATGCGGGCAGCAGCGGCAGTGCCCGTGGTAGTTGGGTCAACATCAAGGACCGTTACCTCGGACTGAGGTTCAAGATTCACGGAAAGGCCCACTATGGTTGGGCACGGCTGAACGTTCAGGTGCAGGCCTTTTCTATCACTGCCACACTAACCGGCTACGCCTACGAAACCAGCCCCAACAAAGCGATTATCGCTGGTAGGACCCACGGCAAGAGTGGCATACCGGCACAGTCGCAAACTCTGGGTGCGTTAGCGGCAGGTTCGCCCCCGCTTTCAAGCCGGCGAGAGAAGTAACAATCAACCTATTGTTGAGGCTGGTTTTGTCAGCCTTTCTGGCTGAATTTCGCCATCCGCCCCGCCGAGCCGCAGAATTTCGTCCTGAATTCGCTCCAACCTCGGGTATAATCTCCTCGTTTTTGTTTGCTGCCCCTGTCCCCTCGGGTACCGTGCTGCCTGTCGCCAACAGGCGGATCCACCCACGGCGAGAATTTGGCATCAAAAGAAATTGCTCCCTCAGCCGTATGAGTGAATCTTTTATCAATTGAGGAGTGCGCATGGCGATTCAGAAGACGGACAAAATCTGGCACAACGGTAAGCTGGTGGACTGGGACGACGCGCAAATCCACGTCATGTCGCACGTGGTGAATTATGGGTTGTCGGTATTTGAGGGTATCCGCTGCTACGCGCTGCCCACGGGGCCGGCGATTTTTCGGGTTCAGGAACACACACAACGCTTGCTGGATTCGTCCCGGGTTTACCGCATCGACGTGGACTACACCCGCGAAGAACTGATCGCCGGGATGATCGAACTGGTGAAGCACAATGGGGTTTGGCCCTGTTACCTTCGGCCGATTGTGCTGCGCGGTTACGGCGAAGCGGGAGTCAATCCTTTTAACTCGCCGACCGAGGTCTATCTCTGCAACTATCCCTGGGGCAAGTACCTGGGCACCGACGCCGAGCAAGGTGTAGATGTCTGCGTTTCCTCCTGGACGCGCATCGCGCCCAATACGCTTCCCGCCATGGCCAAGTCGGGCGCGAACTACATGAACTCGCAATTGATCAAGATGGAAGCCATCATCAACGGCTACGTCGAAGGCATCGCACTCGACAGCAACGGCTACGTCAGCGAAGGATCGGGTGAGAACGTTTTCATTGTGCGCCATGGGACGCTGCAAACCGCGCCGCTGGGCAACTCGGTATTGCCGGGAATTACGCGGGATTCCGTCCTGCGCATCGCTCGCGAATTGGAAATTCCGGTGGTGGAACAGGGTATCCCGCGCGAACTGTTGTACATCGCGGATGAAGCCTTCTTTACCGGCACCGCGGCCGAGATCACGCCGATCCGGTCGGTGGACAAAATCAGCGTCGGCAAAGGCGTGACCGGACCGCTCACCAAGGCGATCCAGAAGGAGTTCTACGGCATCGTGCGCGGCGAGAAACCCGACCGGTTTGGCTGGCTGACGCCGGTGCCGGTGGGCAGCAAGCAACCGGTCAGCGTGTAAACTCAGCCGTCATCTTTACCAGTCGATTGAAAAATCTAAGCCCTTGTCATTCCGAGGAGCGAAGGCGACGAGGAATCTGCGGTTTTCCTTGCACTGTAAAGAACTACAGATCCCTCGCTGCGCTCGGGATGACAATGGGATAGGGTTTTTCAACAAGCCGCTAAGTATTTCGGGGCGCTTTCGCAGCGCCCTGTTTTGTTTCAGAACCAGACAAAGCGATCCCACGTTTTTTAGCGGGCCGCCCAGAGCAGTTGCACCGGATACTGCTGGAACATCCGGTTGGCGGTAATGAGTGTCATGTCCTCCACCTTCGCTTGCGCGATCAGCAGGCGGTCAAACGGGTCACGATGATGCGCGGGCAGCGTGAAGACCGCCAGGGCGTGCTGGTGAGACACAGCCAGCGGACGCAGTCCTTGGCTTGCCATGCGTCGCGGAACATACAAATCCGGCGGTTCCGGAAGGCGCAGCTTACCCGATGCCGCCTTGATGGCAACTTCCCAGGAAGTAACTGCAGACAGAAACACGTCGTGGCCGCGATCGGCGATCACATCTTGCACTCTGTGCGGGATTCGTGCCGGCTCGCCAACGCTCCAGAGCCAGACTCCGGTGTCCAGCAAGTACGTCACCGCTTCTTCTTTCTCTTCCGGGCTGGGGCGGTCGTCAACGGCGCGTCATAGAACAGAGCTTCGAGTTCCGGGTCAGGAGCATCGAAGTCTTCCGCGATCCAGATCTTGCCTCGATCCATGCCCAGGGGGCGCGTCTTGCTTTGGGAGCCTGCCGCGATCAGCTTGGCCACAGGCACGCCAGCGCGCGCGATAGTGATTTCCTCTCCCGCAGCCACGCGTTGCAGGAGGCGCGAGAGATGGGTTTTCGCCTGGTGAATGTTGACTTCCATAAGTCGCAGATTAGACTAAGTCCATGAACTAAGTCAAACCATAGAAAGATCGCGACAAAGACTTTCTTTGTTCGGGGTCGGGCCGACGCCGATTCCTCCAGCCACTGCCCAATCGCACAATCCGCCGTTACTTAGGTCATCTTGGGCCGGATGACATTTGGGTTCATGATACGGATTGGTTCCCAAGGAATTCTCGAATGAATATTGATGATCTGCTTCGCATCGCCATGGAGCGGCGCGCCTCCGACTTGCACTTGAAGGTTGGAAACTATCCTCACCTGCGCATTGACGGCGAATTGATTCCGCTGACCGACCAGCCGCGCATCAGCGCAGAGGACATGCTCACCATGGCCTTCAGCATGATGTCGGCGCGGCAGAAGCAGAAATTCAAAGAGACCACGGAAATCGACATGGCCTACGGAGTGGCCGGATTGGGCCGTTTCCGTGTGAACGTGTTCCAGCAGCGCGGCAACGTTGGGCTGGTGCTGCGCGTGATTCCCACCAAGATCCGAGCGCTTGATGAACTCTATTTGCCGAAAATCGTGGAACAAGTCTGCGACATGCCCCGCGGACTGATTCTGGTCACCGGCGTCACGGGTTCCGGTAAGTCCACGACTCTCGCAGCCATGGTGGACCGCATTAATTCCACCCGCGCCGAGCACATTATCACGATCGAAGACCCCATTGAATTCCTGCACCGCGACAAAAAAGGATACGTCAACCAGCGCGAGGTGGAAGTAGACACGCCAAACTTTTCTGCTGCACTGCGAGCCTCGCTCCGCCAGGACCCCGATGTCATCCTGGTCGGCGAAATGCGCGACGTGGAAACCATCGGCACGGCGTTGCACGCCGCCGAGACCGGACACATGGTGTTCTCCACCCTGCACACGCTGGATGCGGTGGAAACCATCAACCGCATCATCGCCGTCTTTCCGCCGCCGGAGCAGAAACAGATTCGCCTGCAACTTGCGGCCGTGCTAAGGGCAGTGATCAGCCAGCGGCTGGTGAAACGCTGCGATGGCGAGGGCCGTGTACCCGCCGTCGAAGTCATGATCAACACCGCTTACATCCGGGAATGCATCCTGGTGCCGGAAAAAACGCGCTCCGTCCGTGACGCCATTTCCGCCGGAACTTCGCAGTACGGCATGCAGACCTTCGATCAGTCCTTGTGGGATTTATTTCAAGCGGGGCTGGTCAACTACGAAACCGCTCTGGAAAATGCCTCCAATGCCGACGATTTCAAGCTGCGCATGCAGGGCATTTCTTCCACCAGCGACATCTCGAAAAACGCCATGCAATCGGCCGGCTACGGGGGCCGTTGAGTTTTCTCCTCCTGAACACTGCGGGCGCGCCCAAACAGCGCGCCCTTTTTCTTTCGGAGGAGGGCCAGAGTTGCCGCCAGCCAGAACGGCAAGCCTCTGGCCCGTGGGTGGAGGAGACGTACCGTCAGCAAACGGCCGCGTACTTCGGGTGCTGACAATCGGGAGTGCTGAGGATGAAAAGCGCGCGATCGAAGGTGGAGATGTCGAACACACGGTCCAGCTGGGTACGAGTCAGGATTTCATGCACGAAGGGCGACGGATTCACCAGCTTGAGCTGGACGCCACGGCTGCGCGCCCATTGATGCAACGATAGCAAGGCAGTCAAGCCCCCGGCATCGAGCGTTTCCACGTCGGATAGATCAAGCACCACAATGCGGGTCTCGTTTTCCGATACAACTGCATTCCGCAGGGTGCGGACTTCCGCACCACGCACGATTCGCCCGCTACATCTCACCACTGCTACGTCGCCGGTTTTTTCTACATCAATGGTCAGCATGACTGCGTTCCTCACTCTCAACTACGGAAATAGACGCGGGAAAGTTCCCGCTGTCACCGTTAGGAACGTAAAAAGTTGTGAAATATGCAGGGATTGAGGAATGACTTTCTCCCCAAAATCCCGGCGGGTGCGGTAAGGTTTGAGTAATCATGGCTTTCCCACGGCCCAGGAAGACCGATTCTGAAGATGAACTCTACCAATATGCCGTGGGCGCGCTGGCCCGACGCATGCGCTCGGTTGCCGAACTGAAGCGCCTGCTGCGGCCTCGCGTAGAATCAGACACCGAATATGGGCAAACGCTGGTGGAACTTGTCATCCGGCGGCTGAAGGATCAGGGCTACCTCAACGACGCTAAATACGCCGCGGCGTATTCTTCCTTCCGCCGCGACAATGAAAAATTCGGCCGCAGGCGCGTCATTACCGATCTGAAGGCCAAAGGAGTTCACGGCGAGGTCATCGAGAAGGCGGTGGACGCGGCCTACGACGAAGTAACGGACGAGCAGCAGGCGCGGCAATACCTGCGGCGCAAGCGACTGGTGAAGCCGAAAGATCAGAAGCAGGCAGCGCGGATTTTTCGCCAGCTCATGCGGGCGGGTTTCGCGGCGAAAACCATTTTCACGATTCTGAAAAACTGGGACGTGGATGACGAGACTTTGAGCGCGCTGGAGGAAGAGGCGCAATGAAAAACCGCGGAGGACGCGGAGGGCGCGAATCTGGCGTGTCCGTGCTCGATTTGAAAGACTTATCGAGACTTGCAAAATATTATGACGCTCAACCAAGTTGTCATTCCGAGCGTAGCGAGGAATCTGCAGTTGCTTGGAGTCGCAATAAATGCAGATTCCTCGCGCCAAAAGCGGGCGCTCGGAATGACAATAGTTCTCGCTGAATCGCGTCACATAGTATGGAAACCTCCATAAATACTCAGTGTCATGGTAGTGGTGCTTTATCACAAAGACCCCACTACCTAGTGTCCTCAGTGTTTTCCGCGGTTTTCATTTAAGATCAAGTCTCATGCTGTCGGGGTCTGAAATTCGCGAAACCTTCCTGCGCTTTTTCGAGGAAAAAGGACACCGTGAGGTGCATTCCTCGTCGCTCGTTCCGGCGAACGATCCCACGCTGCTGTTCACCAACGCCGGGATGAATCAGTTCAAGGACGTCTTCCTCGGCTTGGAAAAGCGCGATTACACGCGGGCAACTTCTTCGCAGAAATGCGTGCGCGCGGGCGGCAAGCATAACGATCTGGAGAACGTCGGATTCACCAATCGCCATCACACGTTCTTCGAGATGCTGGGGAACTTTTCTTTTGGCGATTATTTTAAAAAAGACGCGATTGCCTACGCGTGGGAGTTGATCACGTCGGCTTCATGGTTTGCCATAGAAAAAGACAAGCTGTATGTGACTATTTTCAATGGCGAAGGCGGCGTGCCGCGCGATGCCGAGGCGTATGACCTGTGGCTCGCGCAGGGTGTCGCCAAAGATCGTATTTTCGAGTTCGGCCTGAAAGACAATTTCTGGCAGATGGGCGACACCGGCCCCTGCGGCCCCTGCAGCGAGATTCACTACGATATGGGGCCTACGGCCTCTGATCAGGGACACACAGATTGCGCGTTCGGCTGCGATTGCGGGCGCTATGTTGAGATTTGGAATCTCGTGTTCATGCAGTTCGACCGCGATTCGAGCGGCAAGCTGAATCCGTTGCCCAAGCCATCGATTGATACGGGCGCGGGGCTGGAGCGGGTGACGGCGGTGCTGCAAGGGGTGATCTCGAATTACGAGACCGATCTGTTTACGCCGCTGATTGAGCGGGCTGCAGAGCTGACGGAAACTGCGGCTGAACATGTGGAGCCGGGTCTTCGACCCGGCCGGGCGGGTGAGGGCACCCGCCCCTACGCAAGCAGCGGCACGGACCACGTAGGGGCGGACGCCCCCGTCCGCCCAGCCGAGCGAAGCTCGGCAGCGGGACCTTCGCACAAGTCTGCCGCTTCGCTACGGGTAATCGCGGATCATGCTCGGGCGACAGCTTTCTTGATTGCCGACGGTGTCCTTCCCTCGAATGAGGGTCGGGGATACGTGCTGCGCAAGATCATTCGGCGAGCGATCACGCATGGACGGTTGCTGGGACAAACGAAGCCGTTCTTGCACGAGATGGTGTTCAAAGTTCGCGATCTGATGCAGGATGCATATCCGGAGTTGAATGAGACGGCCGCGCGAGTGTCGAGAGTCGTGCTGGCCGAGGAAACCCGCTTCGGCCATACACTTCGCGTCGGCTTGGACGGATTAAGAGAAGCTTTGGTTGGGCAGAATATCATTCCGGCTAGTGAACTTCAGGCCCTCAGGAATCAGAACCAGAACTGGACGCCCTCAGAGTGGCAGGAACGAATAGGCCGGCGAAGCCTGACTTTCGACGGGCGTGTAGCGTTTTTCTTCTCGTCTACTTACGGAATGCCTCGAGATTTCATCGAGGATTTTTGCCGTGACAACGATGTTGAGTTCGATCGGGTTGGTTATGAAGAGGCACTAGTCGAGGAGCAAACGCGCGCTCGCGCATCCTGGAAAGGCGCGGCCAAGCAGACGGCGAATCCTGCTTATCAGCAGCTTCCGAAATCCGAGTTCGAGGGTTATCGCCAGACGCGCTCCGACGGTTGCGAAGTGCTGGCCATTATCAAGAACGGGCAGGGAGCGCAAGAACTAAAGCCCGGCGAAGAAGGCGAAGTTATCCTCGATCACACGCCGTTCTACGCCGAATCAGGCGGGCAGGTCGGTGATCGTGGCTGGCTCTACTCGGACGATCACAACACCGTCGTCGCCGAAGTGAAGGGTACGTACTACCCGATCCAGGGTGTGCGCGCGCACCAGGTCGTCGTAAAATCCCTACCATCAGGAACGTCAAAATCCCCACCCTACGAAAACCGCCCTTCGACAGGCTCAGGGCAGGCTGTAGGGCGGGGCACCCTCAAGGTCGGCGACAAGGTTGACGCCGTGGTCAACACCGACATCCGCCAGTCCACCATGCGCAATCACACCGCTACACATCTGCTTCATGCGGGCCTGAGAGAAGTTTTGGGCAAGCACGTGAAGCAGGCGGGGTCGCTGGTCGCGCCCAATCATCTGCGCTTTGACTTCTCTCACTTCACCGGCGTCGAAGACGAAGAGCTGCAGGACATCGAAGACCTGATCAACAAAGAAGTTCTGCGCAACACGAAAATCGAAGTCATCGAGAACGTCCCGATTGACGTTGCGGTCAACGAATATCATGCGATGGCGCTATTTGGCGAAAAGTATGGCGACAGAGTCCGGGTGATCCGGATTGGCGACTTTTCGACCGAACTCTGCGGCGGCACGCACACGGCGCAGACCGGCGAGATCGGCCTGATCAAGATTCTGAAAGAAGGCAGCGTGTCGTCGGGGGTGCGGCGCGTAGAGGCGGTGACCGGAGAGGGATCGTTGCAGCACTTCAGGAGAGATCACGAGTTGGAGAGTTACGTGTCCAGCGTCGTCTCTCCCACCCTTTCGCAAAAAGCGCGAAAGGATGGGGCACCCGTAGCCCAAGACGAGTCAGAATCCCCACCCAACGAAAACCGCGTTGGGTGGGCCACCCAGGTTTCCCCGGCGGAAGCGCTGAAGCTTGAGCTGGAGAAGAAAGACGCCGAGATCAAGCGCCTCACTCGCGAGCTCGATCAGGCGCGCATGAAGTCGGCATCATCCAGCACCGCCAACATCGGCGAGAAAATCAAAGACGTTCGCGGCATCAAGGTTCTGGCTCATCGTGTAGACAACCTCGAACGCCCGCAGATGCGCACCTTGGTGGATCAACTTCGCGATAAACTGGGATCGGGCGTGGTGGTGCTCGGCTCGACCAGCAACGGAAACGTTTCGCTTATCGTCGGCGTGACGAAAGATTTGACTGGCCGGGTCCAAGCCGGCAAAGTGATCAGCAAAGTCGCTGAAAAAGTTGGCGGCAAAGGCGGTGGCCGCCCCGACCTGGCGGAAGCTGGCGGGAAGAATCCCGAATCGCTAGACGCGGCTCTGGATGAGGCTTACAGCGTGGTCGAGTCGTTCCTGGGAAGCTGAACCCGACCGCTTTTGTCATCCTGAGTGGAGTGGGTGCTTGGCAAGCGAAGCACCCACGCAGTCGAAGGATCTCTCCCCGGTACGCACTGCCTTGAGCATCTCGAGGCATTCTCCCGATGCGCTCAACGAATGAAATGAAGGGCGGGATGAGAGCTCCTTGATGCTTTCTCGAAGTAATCGCATTCGAGGGACCCTTCGACTTCGTAAATACGATCCGCGCAGCGGATCGTATTTGCTGCGCTCAGGGTGACAAATCGCGGGTAGACTAGTGGCGGGGATGCCTTCGCTCCAACGGTCCAGTTGTGGGGGCAATTTCGATGGATGACCGCTCAAAGTTCACCGAGCATCGAGGCAAGCAGATCCTGCTCATAGATTTCAGCGGCTGCACGCCGCAGCAGATACTGGCGGTCGTGGCCGAGGTGCAGGAGCAAATCGCCGAGCAGCCCCGTGATTCCGTGCTTACCCTCGCCGACTTCACGGGCGCGCAGGTGGACAAAGCCGTAGCTACGCGGATTAAAGAGGCGCTGGTTTTCGACCGTCCTTACGTTAAGCGCTCGGCGTGGGTGGGGACCGAACACCTGCCCAAGGTGCTGTATGAGAATTTCAAGAGCTTCTCCCAGCGCGACTTCCCGACCTTCAAGACGCGCGAAGAGGCCATGGACTGGCTGGTGAAAGAAGAGTAGCTGGTAGCGAGTAGTTAGGGGCTAGTAGCTGGTAGCTAGGATTAGTCGCGATGAAATGTGCCACGTTGTCTCAATCGTATTCCCTAGCTACTCACTACTAGCTACTCTTTTCTAGCTCCTCCACTTCAATGTGACCGGGCCCGGCATGGGATGGCGCATCTCTTCGCCCGTCCGTTTTGATTCCAGATGCGCCGCCTTCAACTGGAAATACCACTTCGCGGGGCGGTCGGCGTCGTCGATCAGCATCAGGTGCGGGTTATGCTTCAGTCCTTCCGACTGGTCCTCCATGGTCTGGCGATCTTGCTCGACGAATTTCGCAAAAACAAATTTCAGCAGGGAAGGCCCGAACGGGACCCAGCGGAAAATGTTCCAGCAGGCGACCACGTCAATGCGGCAATGAGCTCGGGTGATGGGCGTCACCGTGGTCAGGCTGGCGAACCAGTATTTTCCCGCCTGGATGGTTTCGTAGCGCTGGTTGGGCAGGACAAAATCGATAGTCGTGGTAATCGAGTCGGCCTCGGCATAGAGACGCAACAATTTGTAGGGCGCGCTATTGGAGCTGGGCGTATGCGCGCTCATACGGAAGCCCATGGGGATGGGCTCGAAATTCTTTTGCTTTTCGTGGATGCTACGGCGGCTGCGCCACCACCATGCCTGGTGCACGAATGGGCCGTGCGCCGGGTCCATGAGGCCGATGATGCCGTGATCCACGCTGCAGGGCAGATCGGCGGTCAGATGGGCAGTGTTGAATTTGCCGCCGAACGTAGGCACGCGCGGAGCCGGGGTCGGCGGCTCGGCGGCTTTGGTGAATCCCGCGCCGGCCGGGCGGCTCAGGCATGAAGACCCAGATGTAATTATCATGCTCTTCGCAGGGGTAACTGCCGGCGTAGATGCGGTCAATTTTCAAATTCTGATCGGCAGTGAGCGAGGGAATCAGCCGGCACTGTCCGCTATGGGCGTCGAACTGCCAGCCATGATAGCTGCATTCCACCTGCTGCCCATCAAAGCGTCCGTAGGAAAGCGGCATGCCGCGGTGTGGGCAGGCGTCGCGTAGAGCGAAAGCCTTACCTTGGTGGTCGCGACCGAGCACCAGCGGAATCTCCAGCAGTAGAGCTTTATGCAGACGGTTTCGCGTAATCTGCCGACTGGGCAGGGCGCGATACCAGAAGCCGTAAAGCATCAGCGAGTCGGGCGTCTGGCGCTGGGGAGATTCAAGCTCGGTCATCGGAACGAGTCAGGGTAACATGGGGAAGGTGAGGCATACCCTGATTTCTTGGGGCAGTATCGGCAGACTCTTTCAGGGAACTGTTCGCCGGATACGGTTCGCTGCCGTGCCCCCCGATTCGATGCACCTTACGTACGCCGCTAATACGTGAACGACATCAGCGACGTATCGCCGGCCGCCGGGGCAAAACCCGTACGCTTGCCTGGACGCAACGCCAGGAAGACTCCTCCAGGTCCCATCGGAAAGCCCGTAAGCGTTTTGACGAAGTTCCCCTTTTCGTCGTAGACATAGACTTCGCCATCGGAATACGGCTCGGGGTGAGTGATAAGGAACAGCTTATGCACCGGATCGTTGGCCACGGTTACGCCGGAATAGGGTCCATTGTTCGGCAACTGCACGATGATTCCCGATTGCTTGGCCAGGTCATAGAATTCCACGCTGTCGTCCGATTGACTCGTGGTACAGGCAAGGCCGGTGGCGGAGTCCACCGCGATTCCGTTGATTAGCCCCAAGCCGATACCCGGGAAATTGGTGACCGAGCGCTTCTTGACATCCACCAACCCGATTTTTTCGGAGCAGTCAAAGCAGCCAACCGATCCCCCGATGACGGCTTGGTTGGTTTTGCTGTTGAAGTCCATCACCGACAGTTCACTGAAGTCTGGATCGTTGAGAGTGACGGGTTTAGTGAAAGTGTTTGCGCCGACGTTGGTGCCGATGACAAAGGGCCCTGAATTGCCGCCGTTGTCAAAGTAAAACACCGCGGTGTTGGGTGACCCCTGGTTTCCGGGTCCGCTGATGATTATGTCGTCCTTGGTGAAGGGCGGTGTCCACTTTTTGCTGAACTTGTTGCCATCCAGGGGATTGATCGTGTTGTACGTGCGCTTGCTAACGTAGATGCCGGTTACGTGCTCCCATTCCTGCAGACCGATGTGGTTGCCCGTAATTCCCCAAGTGAGGAAGTTGTCCTGGGTTTCGTTTTTCTTGGCAACGACCTTAATAATCTTTCCAGTAGTTTGGTCGAAGGTCTCGGTGGCGATAAGAAGGTTGCCGTCAGCCAACGTCACGTATTCGCTCAACATCCCCTCGGCGCCGTTGTGATCGATGTCGTACCCGAGAAGTAGTCCACCGAACTGGGTGTGCACAACGACCGGCTTTGCGGCTTGCTGACGTCTGGCATTCCGCGCCTGGGCGGAGGCTGAAAAAATGACACAGCACAGGCATAAGAGAGCCCCTGTCAGGAGCAAGAACTTGTTCTTCATGGCCAACTCCCCATTCCTTTGTCGAGATCTTTGCCATCAGGTTTTTCGACAGCGCGATGAATGTACGATAAGAGCCGCAATCGCTTGTCACCACTGGGTTAAGAATTTGTAAAGTCTTAGGGAATGCTTGCCGCACGTTTTCGCTCTCGACGGCGGCTTCGCCGGAGGCTTTTGCAGCTAGGTTACCGTGCGTTCAAGCCCCCTGGAATCAAGGTGTTATTCGGATTACCTTCGATGGTTCTACTCCCCTTTGGCAGATTGCCCAGCCTATCCCAGCGGCCTATAATCGTTCTACTCTGGTAAGGGTTCTCCGTCAGGTTTCGGGCAGGTAGGCGCGGAGGTGTTTTTGTGTCCGCGCCTGGCAAAACCCGGCTATGCGAAAGCACCTGCAACTCGCCCTGATGGCAACATCCGTAATCGCGACCTCGCTTTCTCTCACCATGCCATACGTGCAGGCAGAAGCCGGTTCTGACAGTTTGAATCCCGTGATCACCACTACCACAGACGACTCCGGCCGGACGATCTACGTCAACGAAGGCCCCCCGGCCGCAGCCGCCAGGAGGTCGGAGGCTCCAGTACGGCAAAGTTCGCTGGTGTTCTGGAGCGTCACCCAACACCGGTGGAAGCCGGTGCCTTCGGCCAACGTCCGGGCAGCTCGCTCCGCGGCGGCGGAGGTAAGCCATTATCTGAGCCAGGAGTCGAATGAAGGTTCAGGTTCGAGTATGGCGCCCCCGAACTTTGTTCGGGGCAAAGCATTCACCCAGCAGGAAATCGATGCCGCCATCGAGCAGGCGGCGGCCCGGCACAACGTGGATCCCAGCCTGGTGCGCGCGGTGATCAAAGTGGAATCGAACTTCAATCCCAACGCAGTTTCCCGCAAGGGAGCCATGGGCCTGATGCAATTGATGCCACAGACAGCACGGCAGTTGAAGGTGGCGAATCCCTTTGACCCGGAACAAAATGTGGATGCCGGGGTTCGTCATTTAAAGCAGCTCATGGAGAGCTACGGCGGCGATGTCAAGCTGACTCTGGCGGCCTACAACGCCGGCCCGGGAGCGGTCGCGCGCAGCGCCGGAGTGCCGCGGTTTGCCGAGACGCGCAGGTATGTGAAGCGGATCACGCAACTGTACTATGGCGGATCGGATTCCGGCTCTTACCTTCTGGGAAGCCCGGTGCATGAACCTATTCATGTCCAACGGGATGCGAGAGGTGTGCTTTACATCAGCAACACTGACTGATGCGGCGCGCATCTTAAGAAGCACCAGCAGTTGAACTAGCGATTACGGCCAGCAGATTGAATATCTATAATCGAAGCCGATGCGGCCTTTCCCGGACTGTGACTATCGTAGTGCTGCTACTCTCGGCACTGCCCGCCACCGCCCGCGTGCACAAGTCTGGCCCTTGGACGGATTCGCAGTTTGCGGCCGCGCAGCGCATGCAGGAGGCGCTGGAGCAGAGGCCGGCGGCGGAACGCACTCGTCACGACTATCAGCGCGTGCTCGATGCTTATCGCCGCGTTTATCTCGGAGCTCCATCTGCTGCGAAGGCAGATCCCAGCGTGGTGGCGGTTGGCCAGCTACTCGAAGAGATGGGGCGACGCTTCAGCGATGATGCTCTCTTGCGCGCGGCTATTCACCAATATGAGTTTCTGCGCCGCCAATATCCCGGGAGCAAGGCACGTTTTGACGCTTTGTTCAGGATCGGCGAGATTTACAAAGAAGACCTCCACGATGAGCAGCAAGCGGATGCCGCATTCCGCGAATTCTTACGGCGCTACCCGCGAAATCCGCTGGCTGTGGAGGCGCGGAAGGCGCTCACAGCGCCAGTGCAGCAGGCCAGCCTGAAATCCAAAGATTCTGGCAAGGATGCGAAGGCCTCTGACACTGAGTCCGACGATGATTTAGCCGACGACTCAGGGCAGGAATCCTCCCGCGTAGAACCGGCAGCCAAACCGGCGAGGGTCACCGGAATCCGGCACTGGTCCACGCCGGAGTATACGCGGGTCGCGATCGATCTTGACCAGGGAGTCAAGTACAACTCCCAACGTATTGACAATCCTGACCGGGTTTTCTTCGATCTTCTCAATACCAAGCTGGATCGCGAATTGATCAACCGGACATTCGATGTGGATGACGGATTCCTGAAGAAGATTCGCATCTCGCAGTTCAAACCGGGGCGGACGCGGGTGGTGCTGGAGACCGATGAGTTCACTGATTTCAGCGCGTCCCTACGTGCGAATCCTTCCCGGCTGATCGTCGATATTCACAACAAGGATATTCACAACACCGATGTTCACAACATCAGCGTTCACAACCAGCAGGTTCCTGACAAGGTTGCGGCGGATCCTTCAGCGCTGAACGCCGCAACGGAAGACGAACCAGCGGTAGTGGAGACCAAGGCAGAAACCAGGAATCCGGGCGGACGCACGACCGTGGTGAACGGCGACGGCGTGAAGAAGACCATCGTAGATGCGGACGATGATGATGATTCCAAGGTAAAAGAGACCAGCGTAAAGGATACCCTCAAAAAGCTGGATCCGCCGGAGATCGAGCCAACCAGCAAGACCTCAAGCAGACCGGCAACAACCCGGCGCATCGAGAGTGGGCCGTCCAGGAACAAACGGAAATCCTCCGCTGCGGATGTGGATGTCCGTGAAGCCCAGCCGACGGCGAGTGGTGATCGTTCCTTGATTCGAGCGCTTGGTCTGAAGATCGGCAAGATCGTGATTGATCCCGGCCACGGCGGTCACGATACTGGCACCATCGGGCCGAACGGTCTCGAAGAAAAAGATCTGGTGCTCGACGTCAGCCGGCGGCTGGGCAAGCTCCTGCAAACCCGGTTAGGGGCTGAAGTGGTTTATACGCGCAAGGACGATACCTTCATTCCACTCGAGACCCGCACATCCGTCGCGAATCAGGAAGGCGCGGACCTGTTCGTCTCCGTACATGCGAACTCCAGCCACGATCCCGATGCCCGCGGTGTGGAAACCTATTATTTGAACTTTACTTCGTCTCCCGACGCACTCGAGGTCGCGGCCCGCGAAAACGCGGTTTCCGAAGAGTCGATCCACCAGTTGCAGGACCTGGTGAAGAAGATCGCGCTGAAAGAAAAGATTGAAGAGTCGCGCGAGTTCGCCACCGACGTCGAGAGTTCTCTCCACAGCGGTTTAGCCGCCAAGAGCCCGGGCCTTCGCGACCGGGGCGTAAAGAAGGCCCCGTTCATCGTGCTCATCGGCGCCAATATGCCTTCGATCCTGGCGGAGATTTCCTTCGTCAGCAACCCCAGTGACGAACGCCGCCTGCGCACTTCCGACTACCGCCAGCGCATTGCCGAGTCTCTCTACCGCGGGATCGCTCAGTATGTCAGCGGGCTGAGCGGGGTCAAGGTCGCCAGCAAGATTGATAAGAGCGAGGGGCAGTAGGGCGCAGCTCTTGTCCTTGCCGGCAGGGACAGTGCCGCTCCCCGCGACAGCCGCCGGGAGGGCGGCACTCAAAGGAGTAGGGAACATCCCAGCCTATCTGATTGACCGCACTCGGCGAACTCGGCAGGTCTGTGATGCAAAATCCTCGACGATCACAACAACGACCTGAGAGTTGCTCCCGGTTCGCCCACTGGAAACTTTCCTCCTGCCCCGGTAGTCTAATCAACCGGGGCCTTTTCTCTTTGCCCTTCTCGGATTTCATGAGGTTGTCCAGGATCATTCTCGCGTTCGCGGCCATACTCTCACTGGCTGGAGCAGCTTTCGCCGACAATGCCGCGGACAAGAGTGCCCATGCCACACTGGTTCTACCCAGGCAATTCGGAGGCTGGCAGATTTCTGGCGCGCCGAACACCAGCACAGATCCGGCGGTCGCTGACCCGGTGAATGCCGCAGTGCTCAAGGAATACGGCTTCAGCGATTTTGAATCCGCCACGTACACCCGCGAGGACGGACACAAACTCACCGTGAAGGCGGCTCGCTTCGCCGACGCCAGCGGCGCCTACGGAGCCTTCACCTACTATAAGACGCCGCCCATGCTGGTGGAGAAGATCGGCGACCAGGCCGGTTCGCTGAACGAACGCGTGTTGTTTTACCGCGGGGATATTCTGGTAGACGCGGTGTTTCAGAAGCTGACCGCGATGTCGGCTGCCGAGTTGCGCGAATTGGCGGGAGATCTTCCCCTGCCCTCCGGCAGCACGCGTAATCTGCCCGGCTTGCCAGCTTACTTGCCTACTCAATCGTATGTTAAGAACACGGCCAAATACGTGGTCGGCCCCGTGGCCCTGCGCAACGTGAATGCGCCGGTTCCAGCGGAACTCGTGGACTTCAATGCCGGCGCAGAAGTTGTTGTTGGAAACTACAACAGTTCGGGTGGCCAGGCGACGTTGATGTTGATCTCTTACCCGACCCCGCAGATTGCGGGTGAGCATCTCCGCCGGATTCAGGCCGTGGCGCCAATGTTTGGCAAGCGCACGGGCCCCATCGTGGTTGTAGTGGCGGGTGCGGTCTCGCAAAGTGAGGCCACCTCGCTGCTGGCTTCGGTGAATTACGACGCCAACGTCACCTGGAACGAAAATACCTATCTTACGAAGAAAGACAATCTCGCCAACCTGCTGGTGAATGTCATCGTTCTGTGTTTCATCATTATCGGGTTCGCATTGGTGGCTGGGATGGCTTTCGGCGGTGTTCGCCTGCTGGCCAAACGGCTTTTTCCCGATCGGTTATTCGACCGCTCCCGCGATGTGGAATTCATCTCCCTGCACCTCTCGGAAACCCGGCCAGAGCCCTCCGGCGGCAATGTAAGTTCATCAATCAAAGCGGTTTAAGGTAGTTCGGCAGGGGATTTCCCTCAGAAACGGCCAGCTAGCGGACCTGTTAACCTATTTTGTAAACCATTGAAAATAAAGCCATTTATTTCATAGAAATTTCTTGACACCCCCTTTTTCGGCTCATAAGATTTCGCCAGAAAGTTTTGACGGTCTAAACCTCCGTTGGAACTATTCTCCCTTGAAAGAAAAGGCCGCCCAGTTGCCGGGTGGCCTTTTCGTTTTCACCATGCATCCGCCTCATGGCGCGATGAACGAAGTCGCTCTGTTTAGTTGGAACGGCCATACGATATATTCCGTATCTTGACGTGGGCCGTGGCAGAGTGCAGAAGCGGGTCAATGAGGAGGAATCATGTTCTGCGATAAATGCGGCGCGGTGGTGCAAGCGGATCAGCGTTTCTGCGGCCGCTGCGGTAGAGAATTCGGCGGCGCCACGGTCGTGGGTTATCCGCGACGCAGCCGAGTCCAGGAACATATTCGTTTGCTGGGCATTCTGTGGGTGGCGTTTTCTGCGTTCAATGCGGTAGGAGCCGCGGTCTTATACGTTATTGCCAACACGCTCTTCCTTCACTTGCCGGAGATGGGAGCGCCGCCCGGAGCCACCGGATGGCTGCATCCATTTCTGAGTTTCATTGCAGTCCTGGTGTTGGTGAAGGCTGCCGCCGGATTCCTGGTCGGATGGGGACTGCTGCAACGTGAGCCTTGGGCCCGCATCGTAACCATCATCATGGCGTTCCTGGCCTTGTTCAACATTCCATTCGGTACCGCGCTCGGCATTTACACATTGTGGGTTCTGCTGCCGTCCGAATCGGATGCCGAGTATCAAGCCCATGTGCGCAGTGCCGAAGTGGCGTGAAACTCGGCCAGGATAGGGCCTGACGGCATCCGGTTTTTGCATTCGCGCTGGGCGCAGGCAGGGAACCCTTTTGCTGGCCTGATCCTGGACAACCAGAGATCGCGAAGAGCCCCCGTCCTCACCAACATCGTACCCAATTCACTGCAGGGCGCACCCGCCCCTACCCCGTCCATTCGTGCTTTCCCAGGGAGACAGAATTGCAGTTGTGACCGGCGCACGCAGCAGGCTGAAAGACCAGCACGCTGGGGGCGTTCGGACCGGGCTGAGTCCACAAAAGATCGGGTCACTGCCACCGGGCGCGGCCTGTCATTCTAAGTTTCAAGAAAGAAAGGAAAACATGAAAAGAGTGATTTGTACCTTGTTCGTTCTCTTGAGCAGCTTTCTAGTATCGGCGCAGAATCTTCCACCCATCAGAGTTAAACATCCCGTTCTCTATCAGTACTGGCAGTACGGCGGCAAAACCGAAATGGAACTCCAGGTCCAGAAAAACGCGAAGGTCGAAATCATCGTGGACTGCAATTACACCGACTACCAGTGTGTGTTCGCTCCCATTGACCAATACGGGACGCAACTCAATTTCGTTGATGGCAATTTCGGAACTGGCACACAACAGCAGTACTTCATGTACTGGCCGACTTACACGGGAACCGCCAAACTGACCATTCTTTCACTTCGCATCGGCGACCGCTATGAATTCAACTTCACTGCCGTACGATATACGACGCTGCCATAAATCATTCTGGCTGCCACCTGCCGTGGTCGGGGCGAGCTTGAGTCCTGGCCACGCGGGTGGAACAGTCTACAGCGGGGAGATATCTAGCCGAGGGAGTCCGACTTAGCAACCTTTACGGAACAGCACTGGGAGGCTCCCGCGGCGCCGGCGTAGTGTTCAAGATCACGCCTTGATTTCGCGAGGCCGCCATCTGTCACCGTTTCGCCAAAGGTAGAAGAGACAGGGGGTGGGGCCGCTGTCGCGCGACCCTTTACGCCTGCTGTGTCCGCATTTAGAATCGAACTCAGGCCGACGTAGCTCAGTTGGTAGAGCAGTCGATTCGTAATCGACAGGTCATCGGTTCAAGTCCGATCGTCGGCTCCAACTGCCCGTCCTACGCTCCCTGCGCCTGCCGTGACACGCGTGACCGTTTGGGCTCGTGGCGCACGCTGCGGCCTTCCACCAGGTGAACCAGTTCTTCCCCCAGGTTCTTGGCATGATCTCCGGCGCGTTCGAAGGCCTGCGCCATGAGCAACAGGTTGGTGCTGTAGTCCCGGCTGCGATCCTTCGTTCCCAAATGACGCCGAAAGACTTCATGGCAGACCTGGTCAATTTGGGGATCGGTCTTCAGCACCCAGTTAGCGGATTCCAGGTCCCGTTGCATGAACCCTCGATGCACGGTCTCCAGCATCTTCTCCAAGATCTGAGCCATCGCGATCAAGTCCCGGCGGTCGTCGCGCAAGAGCCGCGAGCTCAAGTGCTGCAGGCGTTGGGTGACCGACCAGGTCAAGTCCCCGATGCGTTCCAGGTCAATGATGAATTTCAGGCAGGCCAGCAACTCGCGAGCCTCGACCTCAGTGACCTGGGTGATCGCGCTGGTGATCCCGTCGTCGATCTTGCGCTCGGTGCGATCCAGTTCTTTCTCGCAGTCCTGTACGGCGATGAAGGCCATATTGGAGGAATTTTCCAGAAAGTCACGAAGGTTGAACGCGGCATCTTTGGCGACCAGGCAGGCCTGCTGCACCAGGGCGGTCATCTCTTTCGTCGACTCTAGTTCTTGGACGGCTCGGCGTCTCATTTATGCCTCCGCGGCATTAGAGACACCATGATACCGCCGAAACGCTTCCATGCCATCCTCTCCCATGTAGCGCTGGAGCACGTCGGGGTTGGTTCGCCGCAGATCAACCAGCACCAGGCCGTCAAGGACGTCAGAGAAATTCCGGTCAACGTTGAAGCTCACCAATTGGCCGCCGAGTTTGGCATACTGCTTCAGCAGAATGGGGACTCCTTTGCCATCGCTTTCGACGTCGGCGATCGGGTCGGCAAGTTGTTCCAGGTGGTCGAGCTTGGCGCAAGCCGTCAGGTGGTGCTCCCCATGCGTCCAGCGAGGATGAAAAGGGCATCGCGGAGTGATGAGTCGAGCGATCTCGCGATTGCCGCGCTGCGCCTGAAAGAAGCGAACGATCGTCTCGCGCGACCAGCGGCTGTAACGGCTGCTGATGCTCACCGCGCCGAACAGGACGGCTAGCTCGGGATGCAAAGCCAGAAAGCGCCCGATTCCCTTCCACAGCATCAACAGCGGCGAGTATTGCCGCTGGTATTCCGGGCGCACAAAGGAGCGTCCCAGCTCCAAGGCAGGACCGAGTTGGTCGAAGAGCCGCAGATCGTAGCGGAACAATGTGCTGGTATAGAGCCCGCGCACCCCGTTGACAGGAAGGATCTCCGAGGTCAGCCCCATTCGATAGGCGCCAACAAGCTCGCAGTTGAGGTTGCTCCACAGAAACACATGTTTATAGTGTTGATCGAAGCGGTCGAGGTCGCTGCACCGGCCGGTGCCTTCGCCTACAGCGCGAAAAGTAACCTCCCTCAGACGGCCCACCTCCTGGATGAGGTTGGGAATCTGGCAGGTCTCGGCGAGGTAGACGGAGAACTCGCGGTTCTTGTACAGGCATTGTTGCGGCGCGAGATTCTCCACGTCTTGCAAAAGCAGCGGTTGCGGAACCGCTGCGGAAATGTCCTCCTGCGCTCCTCGGTTTGGCCAAAAACGCACAATGGGATGCGCCCGCCGCCGCGCTTCGCCACGCTGCGCCAGGATGTAGGTTCGCCATCGCAGGTACACAGCCGCCTGGCCGTCCGCCCCCAGGTCGCGGATTCTCTCCGCTGGTATGGGACTGCCAATGCGGACTTCGACTTCCCGGTCGGTCTGCTGCAGGAACTCACTGATCAACCGGGAAGTGCGCAAGCGCGGGTGCAACAAACCGAGCGCTTGAAACGTAGCGCTGTTGCAGCCCGGAAAGTACACCGGAACAGCTGCCGCACCCGTGATGCGCGACAACCTGGCCGCGATTGAGTTCCACTGCGGGTCGGCAATCGCCAGATGTGGAAAACGAATATGGGAGACTTCGCCAGCCGGGAACGTGGCCAACATTCCGCCGTCATTGAGCCAGGCGATGGCCTGCTTTATTCCGCGCAGATTTCGAGCCGCGGATTCCCGTTTGCCGAAAGGATCGACAAAAATACAGTGTTCGTGCAGTTCGGGTATGCCCGCCAGCAGAAAGTTAGTCAGTATTTTTACGTCGGGCCGAGTGCGCGACAGCAGCGCGCCCAGGATCGCGCCGTCCAGCAAACCGAAGGGATGATTCGCCGTAACAATCGTCGGGCCCTTGATCGGGATACGAGCCAGGTCGTTATCCGTGACCTTGTACTCGACTCTCATCTCGCTGAGCACGTTTTCCAGGATGGAGCGGTTTACCGGTTGTTGTGCCCGGCAATACAGTTCGCGAATCCGCTCCATCGGTGTGAAGCGCCGAACCAAACGGCGGAAGGGAAACAAGTCCGGGCTTTGGCCCGGCGATGCAGTTTGGCCCTGTTCTACGAGCAAACCAGAATTCGGCATACTCTCTGAGTAGCTCAATCCGGTTGCGACAAGATGAAAGCCAGGTTAAAAGCGTATTACGCGGATAACCTTGGTAACTGTTCCTGAGCTCGGATGCAGCCGTTTTGTGGCTGGGGAACCTGCGATTCCTACCTCGCAGGTGGTCAGGTTCTGGGGTGTTTTCCACTTTTTGCACCACTCGCGATGCAAGTTGCTGCTTCAGATTCCTTTCCAGCCTCATTTCCACTTGCAAACACAACCTGAGCTTCCGGATAATGTGCGCTGAGCGATCTTTACACCCGTGTACCGATACAGTCGAGCAGACCTGCTCCGCATTCTACGGCTCACGGCGCGTCAGTTGGCAGCTTGGGAGAAAGCCGGGCTGGTGGCCGCCGCCGAAGGCTATTCGTTTTTCGATCTCCTGCAAATCAAGAAAGTGCGCGACTTGTGCGCGCAGAAAGTGCGCCCGGCGGTGATCCGGCAATCGCTCGACGCCATGCAGAAGCAGGCGGCTGGGATGGAGAATCCTCTGCTTGAGGCCGGATCCTTCACCACCGGACACCGCGTCGCCTTCCGTCATGGAGGCAAAGTGCTCGAGCCCATTGCCGGCCAGTTCATGTTTGATTTCGCTCCCCGGGAAAACGTCGTCACCCGCACGACCATCCCGATCGCCAAACCGGAAAGCGCCCCCAAGGATGTGGCCGAGTTGTTCGCCCAGGGAATCATGCTGGAAGAGGATCCCAACGCCCAGGCGCAGGCGATCGCGGTTTATCAAAGAGTGCTGGAGTTGGATCCCGAGCATGCCGCCGCCAATATCAATCTGGGCACGCTGCACTACAACCGGCAGGACTACGCTCTGTCCGAGAAGCATTACCGGGCGGCGATTGCCATTGATCCGCGCTATGCCCTGGCCTATTTCGACCTGGGCAATGTGCTGGATGAGACTGGGCGCGTAACCGAAGCGATCCAGGCTTATAACACGGCGCTGCAGCTCGCTCCCACCTACGGTGACGCTCATTACAACGTGGCGCTGGCCTACGAGAAGATCAAAGAACCGCGCAAGGCTCTAAGCCATTGGCGGGCATACGTGAAGCTGGATACCAGCGGCCCCTGGTCGGTGCACGCCCGCAACCAGATCAAGCGCATCCTGCAAGCCGACGGGCTCAAGCTGGTGCGCACCCGCGATTGAGTTCTTACGTACTCCGGGCACGCTCTCGCCCTTTTGTCCGTAAGGTGGACCACATCTTGGCTCAGGGTGACAGGCCATAGCTGAGATCTACCGAACTGCGCTCCCACCCTGTCCCACGCAACCCCCATCAATGCTAGAATTTCCAGTTTGCCATTCTTCTACTGAGGTATTCCTATGCCCGAGACTATGTTGCAAGCTCCCGCCCCCGCGGCTCTGACCAGCCTGACCGAAGACGAAACCCTGTTCCGCGACAACATCCGCCAGTTTGCCGACGAGAAAATCCGCCCTGGTCAAGGAGATGGACGAGAAGGGCGTCTTCGACAAAGATCTCATCCATCAATTTTTTCAACTGGGACTCATGGGGATCGAGATTCCCGAGCAGTATGGCGGCGGGGCGGCAAGTTTTTTGAGGCTATTCTGGCGGTCGAGGAACTTTCGCGCGTGGACGCCTCCGCCGGGGTCATCGTGGACGTGCAGAACACGCTCGTCAATAATGCCCTGCTGCGCTGGACGAGCGAAGAGCAGAAGAAGCGTTACCTGCCGCGCATGGTTGCCGAACGTGCGGCGCTTACGCGCTCAGCGAAGCCAGCTCGGGCTCCGACGCTTTCGCGCTGCAGACCAAAGCCGAACTGAAGGGCAGCGACTACGTCCTTAACGGACGCAAGTTGTGGATCACCAATGGCAAAGAAGCCGGGATTTTTATTTTGTTCGCTACGCTCGATCCGGCGGCGGGCTACAAGGGATCACGGCGTTTATCGTGGAGAAAGATTTTCCCGGATTCACCGTAGGCAAGAAAGAAGACAAGCTGGGTATCCGCGCCTCATCCACCTGCGAGCTGATTCTGGAGGATTGCCGCGTGCCCAAGAACAACGTGCTGGGCGAAGTGGGCAAGGGCTACAAGATCGCCATCGAAACGCTGAATGAAGGCCGCATCGGCATCGGCGCGCAGATGATTGGCGTAGCGCGCGGCGCCTGGGAGTATGCCGCGAAATATGCGCAGGAACGCAAGCAGTTCGGCAAGCCGATTGCCGATTTCCAGGGGATCCAGTTCCAGATGGCGCAGATGGCGACGGAAATCGAAGCCGCCCGCCTGATGGTCTACAACGCCGCCCGCATGAAAGATGTCGGCATGAACTTCGTCAAGGAAGCCGCCATGACCAAGCTCTTCAGTTCCCAGGTGGCGGAGCGCGTGACGTCGCTGGCCATCGAGATCTACGGCGGCTATGGATTTACCAAGGATTATCCGGTGGAGAAGTACTGGCGCGACTCGAAGATCGGCAAGATTTACGAAGGCACGTCCAACATGCAGTTGCAGACGATTGCCAAGCTGGTGATGGGCGGGAAGTAGGATGGGGGCTGGCCCAGCCTAACCTTCTTGGGGTGCCCTGCCCAAGCCGGTTTTGCTTGGGCGGGGTAGTTCGGTCGGTTGTACACACAGGATTATTCCCAAGCGCTCTCTGCGCCTTGCGGTCCATTGCTACTCGATCTCTACGGCGCCCTCTCCGCCCGTCACGTAATGACGATAACTGCTCCACGCCCAATCCTCCGGACGCTCGACTAAACCTCGTGCTACCGGATTGCGCTGCATATAGCGCAGCTTCTCGATCCGTTTCTTCTCAGTCCACACATTGAAGTCGTAGTAGCGCGCTTGCCAAAAATGCCGCTGTTCGCCAATTAGCCTGCGAGCCACTGACTGTTTGAGAGCCTGCAGCGCTCTTGCCAACGTCTCTCGCTGGGGTTCACTGATTAGCAGGTGCACGTGCTCCGGCATCACAACATATCCTGTGATGTAAAACCCATACGCCCGGCGCGTCCGTTCCAGAGCTTTTTCGAACATATCTCTCGCTTGCGCAGTCGCGAGTAACGGCAGACGACGATAGCAACTGAAGGTTACGAAGTGGAGATCGCGGGTTTGCTGATAGCGCTTCAGGCCCCAAGGCATTGCCGAAGACTAAGCCGCGTCGATGCGCTGCGCTGTGACCGATGAACAGGAAGCCCCCGCCCAAGCAAAACCGGCTTGGACGGGGCACCCCCAAAGAATCGCTGTCAAGTCTACTTCCGCGGGCGCTGCAATTTGCCGCATCCAAGTCCCCGCGTCCCCCTAACCCCAGCCGGATCAACAGTTCCCATTTTGGGATGTTCCACGTGGAACTCTCCGCGCACTCCTTACTAAACTAATGTTCCACGCGCAACACTCCCTCCCCGCGGGCGAGCAAAGCGTCGCTTGGAACTGCGGAGCTTCGCTCCGCCGGGCGGGTGCCCTCACCCCTAGGCAATCCTCGCCAATCGCGAATTCCGCTTACCTATAAAGTGCAGGGAGTTGCACCTGCCAAGCCCGGCCCCGCCCCGCGAATTCAAGGTAAGTTGCTTGGTTGGAGTAGCTTGCACGAACCCTGTCCGATGGCGTGCAAGCTGCATTTGCCTGTATGTCCGCTGCTCGTGGGGCGCAGATCGAGGTGTCAATTGCTGAATTGGACTTCAGACAACGCTGCCGTACTACCGAAACCGAAAAACTCAATGCTTCCGGTTCTGATTGTGCTGTTCCTCGTCTCCTACGGCCTGATGGCCCTGCTGGTCGTAGAACAGGGACGCACAATTGATTCGCAGCGCAACCTGATTCGGTCGCTGTTTGACGACAGCAGCCAGTTGACCCAAATGAAAGGCAAAGCGTTCCAGAAGCAGCACGCCGAAGCTCAGGCCCAGGCTCAGGCGAAAGCTCACTCCCAGGCGCAGACTCCGTCAACCCAGATTCCGGCAAGCCGGATTCCTTCGACCCAAACTCCGTTGAACCAGACTCCGTCGGCCCAGGCTCCCGTGACCCAGACCCCGTTAGCCCAGGACACACCGCGAGGTAACGCCAAGAGCAACCATAGTGCAGGCAAAATCCGGAAAGCGGTTCCGCGAAAACCGCCGTCCGGGGTTGCCGACATTATGGATGAGCGCAGGACTGCAAATATTCTCTGAGATTTTTCTGAACTTTGGGCCAGGTAAAAGATATGAAGACCCTGGCATTGCTATTGGCGTTGTCTCTTCCCGGTGCTCGGATCGCGCCGCCGCTGCGTGCTCCGATTGATCTTCCTCTCGCGAAGTCCGCCCACAAGGGCGGCACATGGTATATGGCAGAAAACGGCCATGCCGTGTTCTGCTACGGTCCGGTAATGCTGGTCAAACAGGCGCAGGGCGGTTTGCAGCGCGTAGCCACGTTTTGCCAGGGCAATCAGACCATGGTGCCGTTGAAGGATTGAATTAGTGTCTACGGTTCTCGTCCAGGCTTCTCCGCGCACTCTGCGGCTGTTCTCGGCGACCTCCGCGATTTAAGACTTCGTGTTCGGCGCAGTCTCGCTTAAAACCTTGAATCGCAGAGACCGCGGAGAAAAGCCGCAGAGCGCGCGGAGGCAACAATCGTTTATGAGGCAAGGGAATTGGGTTCCAGCGCAAGAAACTCCGCGCATCCTGTACATTTGTCTGGATGCCCAAGTTCGAGAAGCACATTTTCATTTGCGGCAACCAGCGGCCTGCGGGACATCCGCGCGGCTGCTGCGATCCGGAGGCGAAAGCGGAACTTCAGAAGCTGTTCAAGCAAAAGCTGGCGGAGCGCGGGCTGAAGGGAAGGGTACGAGCCAACCAATCCGGATGCCTCGATCAATGCGAACATGGCCCGAACCTCGTGGTCTATCCGGACGCGGTGTGGTATGGCGGGGTGACGATGGCGGATGTGGATGAGATTATCGAATCTCACATCATCGGAGGAAAGCCGGTGGAGCGGCTGATGTTGCGGGATTCCTGCATCAACACGGCGAGTTGCGAGCACAAGCCGCGGCCGGGTTCGACTGTGAAGTTGGTTTCGACGGAGAAGTAGAGGATCCAACTTTGCGGGATGGCGTACTGCAAGAGTTTTACCTCAGCGGCTAAAGCCCTACTGGACGCAATGCAGTGTATCGCAGCGCTGGAAGCGCTGCGCCACCCAAAATCACCGCACCGCCAAGTTTTTCGGAGGCGCGACCGGTATTCGAGTCCAAAAAGAGCTATTGGCCGTTTACCGCCTTCAGTAGATCGAGGAGCCCCCAGCCGTAAGTGTTGTTGGGAATCTTCCCTTGGGTGCCTCCACAGGTTTCGGTGGTCTGCAACTGCTTGGTAGAGTGGGTGAAGACTGACTCGGTCTTGGTGATGTCCCCGTTGAGGCTGGGCTTGGCCTGCCACAAAAGGGCGACGCCTCCGGCCAAGTGCGGGGCCGCCATCGACGTCCCGGACCAGCCCGATTCGTAGCCATTTCCCGGCACTGCCCCTCGAATGTCCACCCCGGGGGCGGAAAGGTTGGGCTTCAGGCGATTGCTGCCGTCCACCGTCACCGGACCGCGGCTGCTGAAATCGGCGATGTTGTTGGAAGAGTCGAGCGCGCCCACACTAACCGCGCTGGCGTATATGGCGGGCGGATTATCCACCGTCGAACAGTTCGGCCCTGAATTTTCCGCGGCCATGGCGGGGAAGATGCCAGCGGCCCGCACGGCATTGACAATCTTCTTCAGGGTTTCAGCCGAGCAGCCCTCACTGGCGGGACATTCCCAGGAGTTGTTGATGGAATCCGCCGCCAGGGCCGGGTTGCCCTTCTTGGGATGGTTGTAAGGGTAAGGCGCGATCAGGTATTCAAAGCACTCTGTATAGCGCGCCGGAGAGCCCGTGCCGTTGGCGTCCATGTTGCGGCAGGCGATCCATTTCGCCTCAGGAGCCACGCCGACTTGATTGCCCTGGCCATCGTCGCCGACCATCTGGCTGACCGTAAACGTGCCGTGGCCGTACGGGTCAAAGGGGGCGCGCGTGTTGTCTACGGCGTCGTGCCAGTTGTAATTGTGATCCGCCTTGTTGCCTTTCCAGCCGCGGTAATGCAACTTCAGCGCCGGATGATCCCACTGCACGCCGGTATCGGCGCCCGCGACCACTATACCCTTGCCCTTAAAGCCCAGAGCCCAGACTTCCGGGGCATGCACTTGCTCGACGTTCCATTCCACCGTGTTGGTGTGAGGGTTGGAGTCGTTGTGGGTCGGAACCGGCAGGCTGGTTCGGACATAGGGGTTGGCATCGATGCGGGCGACGTCGGGACGCGCCGCTAGTTCATCCATCAAAACCCGGTTGCCGGTCACTTTAATCATGTTAACGATGAAGAAGCCGCGATAACGGATTCTGTGTCGCTGCAGCAGACGCAAGATCGGACCTTGGGTCCGCTCCGCAACCGCCCGCAGCGTGTTCACAACGTACTGCCTTTTCGCTAACTTGTCATGCAGGTTCGAAGCCGCGCTCAGGTCGGCCTGCTCGCTGAGCACGATCAGAGCTTCGGTCGTGCCGCCGTTGGCTGTCTCGAACAACACGCGGGGAGAGATTTTTCCCGATGTCGCAGTAGCTTGAGCTGGTCTGCCGAACGCAACCAGACCTGCCAGAACCACTATTAGAATTGCGCCAGAAATGATTTTGCGGGAAGTCATGTTAGGTCTCCGACAAGGACTTGTTTCTGGAAGCGGATGCCATGCTCAGCCCGACTGAGCGCTGGGCAGAAGAGAAAAGCCTTGCGACAGGACTGTAGCTCCCTACCTACTCCCTGTCAACTGCGCAAGGCTTTGCACTTTAGGGTTGGGGAGGATCAACCCTTCCCGTGAGTTCTGGACGGGCGAGACGCCCGTCCTCCATAGAACGCGACTCACCAAACCTTGCAGACTTTATCCGCAGGCTTGACCATCGGCTGGCCGGCTTTGCAGGAGAACGCCTGCGAGAACTCCGGCATGTTCACCACCACGCCGTTGATGCGGTACTCCGGCGGCGAATGCGGATCGGTCATGGCGCGCACGCGCAAATCTTCGGGGCGCTCGTTGGCGCAATCCCACTGCGCAAATCCGACGAAGAAACGCTGTTCCGGAGTCAGGCCGTCGATGGACTGAAGGTTCTTGTCTTTTGTCGCATCCTTCCATGCCATGTAGGCCAGAATTTCGCCACCCAGATCGGCGACGTCTTCGCCCAGGGTGAGCGCGCTATTGATGTGCACCTCGTCCACAACGACATACTGCGCATACTGGTCTTCGACACACTTGGTGCGCTCCTCGAATTTCTTGCGGTCGTCTTTCGTCCACCAGTTCTTCAGATTGCCTTTGGCGTCGAACTGGCTGCCTTCATCGTCGAAGCCGTGGGTCAGTTCGTGGCCAATGGTGCCACCGGTGTTGCCGTAGTTGGGAGCGTCATCCATTTTGGCGTCGTAGAGCGGCGGCTGCAGCACTCCGGCGGGGAAGTTGATGTCGTTCATCTGCGGGTTGTAGTAGGCGTCGACGGTTGGCGGTGAGATGTCCCATTCGCCGTGGTCCACGGGCTGGCCAATCTTGTTGATTTGGCGGTGCAGTTCAAACTCGCCGGCCCGCTCGATGTCGCCGGCGAAATCGTCACGGACAATCGTCACCGAGCTGTAATCGCGCCACTTATCGGGATAGCCGATCTTGTTGCGAATGCCCGCCAGTTTGGTCAGGGCTTGTTGCTTGGTTTCCGGGCTCATCCAGTCGAGGGCGCGGATGCGCTGGCCCATGGCGTCTTCAATGCGTTGCACCATGTCGAGCGTGCTCTGTTTCAGTTCCGGCGAGAAGACCTTGCGCACGTACACCTGTCCCAACGCCTCACCCAGATTGTAGTCGGTATACTGCACGCAGCGTTTCCAGCGCGGCTGCTGCTCTTTGGCGCCGCGAAGATACTTGCGGTAGAAATCGAAATTCTCGAGCACAAAACTCGAGGAGAGAAATGGAGAATAAGAATCCGCCACGTGGAACCGCAGATAGTTCTTCCAGTTCTCCAGCGGTTCGCTGGTCAATTCGACACTGACCTGCTTAAAGAACTGAGGCGCGTCCACGTTGAGAATTTCAAACTGGGGATATCGCGATTCGCGATAATACGTCGGCCAGTCGAAATTCGGCGCCAACTGGTTCAGTTCCGCGACTTTCATTTTGTTTTTGAGCTTGTAAGGATCGCGACGTTCCACCCGGGTCCACGAAGCTTTGGCCAGCGCCGTTTCCATGCGCATGATGGTTTCCGCATTCTTTTTGGCGGTTTCGGAATTGTCGCCGAGCAACTCGAAAACCTTCCGCACATGGAGCAGGTAACGTTCGCGAATCTCTTTGGATTTCGCGTCGTCCTTCACGTAGTAATCACGATCGGGAAGGCCCAAGCCGCCCTGATCGAGGTCGGCGATTTCCTGCTCGGAGTTGTCCGGGTCTTGCTCGGAACCGGCGGCAAACAGAACCGTTCTGCCAAAGGGTAGAGCCAAGCGGGCAGCCAGCGCGGCCATGTCTCGCACCGACTTTAGCTGAGCCACGGCGTCAAGTTGCGGTTGAATCGCAGCCAAGCCCCGCTTTTCCACGACCGGTTCGTCCATACACGCGGCGTAAAACCCGCCGATCTTCTGTGTGACGGGATCAATTGGACCGGTGTTCGCGGCCGCCTCCTCCAACATGCCGCGCAGAAAGTTCAGATTGTCCTGATAGAGCTTGCCATAAACCGCCCACGACGTCTGGTCGGGTGGGATCGGATTCTTTTTCTGCCAGCCTCCGCAGGAGTAGTGGTAGAGGTCCACACAAGGGTCGACGGACCTGTCCATGGCACTCACATCCAGGCTCGGGGTGTACGGCAGCGCCGGTTCCTGGGTGGCCTGTGCACTTGCCAGCGGGACCAGCCAAAGTGAGATCAGGGAAAGACAAAACGCCAAGGTCTTGATCATATCTTAATTGGACTGAACTCCTCGTATTAGGTAACCAAGTATAGGTAACCAACCTCTCGCGATGGTCGCGCCCGTGGATTGCTCGGTTGAAGTACCGATTGGAATCATAGCGTAAATAACGTCTGCATGTCGGCGAGCGCTAGAGCGGAGCAGGCGTGTCGCTATACTGGTCTGACGAAACTAGCGCGAGATCAGTATGGATAGCCAGGAATTCATCACTCATTCGGCGGAAGAGACGATTGCCCTGGGACGGACGCTCGGCAGCACGCTTTCCCCGCCCAAGCTGGTTTTGTTGCGCGGCGATCTGGGTGCGGGAAAGACCACGCTGGTCAAGGGCATCGTGGAAGCGTTTCAGGCCGCTTCGCAAGAAGACGTGACTAGTCCGACGTTCACTTTGGTCCACGAATACCGCGCGCCCGCTGCCACCCTCTACCACATCGATTTATATCGCGTGGATACTCCACGCCAGCTTGAGACTCTGGGCCTGGACGACCTGATTGCAGAAAACAGTATCCTGCTGGTCGAGTGGGGAGAAAAATTTGCTCGCTTCAGCCGCGAGCGGGACATCGAAATCGTCTTGGAACAGCTCGGAGAGAACGATCGGCGAGTGCGGGTTGACCGGAGCTAGGAGAATTCCTGAGTCCACAAAAGGCCGTGTTCTACCGTCGGCCGGGCTCCTTTCGAGGGTTCACGGCATCCAGAAATTGCCTTGCAGCATTAAGTGAGGGATCGAGTTGGATCGCCTGCTCGTAGGCGGCACGGGCGGCGGAGACTCTGCCGGTCTCCTGCAAAAGCAGCCCGAGTTGCAGATAGCGCGCCGCCGTCGGTTGATCGGTTGTGTCCTCCGATAGGCGCTCCACCATGCCGGAGCTTTGCTGGGGGGCGATCTTCAACGCTTGTTGATAACTTAAGCGGGTTTTGTCGTAGTCACCGAGTTCATCGTATAAAGTCGCCAAACTCTCGTAGCACCGGGCCTGGATCTCGGGATCGGTGGCCACTTGAATGGCGGTTTCATATTCTGTGACCGCGTCCTGCAGGCGTCCGCACTGCACCAGACCGGCGGCGAAGTTGACATGCCGGATTGGATCCCGATAGTCAAGCTTGGCGGCAGCCTGCAGGTGAGGCAGCGCCTCCTCGGGCCGGTCCAGCCGGAGCAGCGATTTGCTCATGATGTCTTCGGCCAACAGGTTGTTCTCTGTGAGTGCGGAAGTGTGAGACCACAGGGCTTCGCTTCCTTGCCAATAGCCAATCTGGCGCCGCGTGAGAATTGAGAATCCGATCAGGACGACAACGGCTGTTGCCATGCGCCACTGCAGTTTGATCTGCCTGCCGTCCGCCCAGTCCCCGAGGCCCCAAACTATCATCACAAAGATTCCCAGCAGCGGCACGTAAGCGTAGCGGTCGGCCATCGCCTGCTGGCCCACCTGAATCAGTCCGATGACCGGCACCAACGTACCTAGATACCAAAGCCAGCCCGTTACCAGGTAGGGGCGCTTAATGCGCTGCAGCCATACCAGAACAGTGACGGTAGCCAGAAAAAGCGCCGCCGATACCAATTGCCATGCCGTCAGAGTAGGACCCGGATGAGGATAAAGGACGGCAAGCCGCAACGGCCAGAATGCTTTCCAGATATACATGGCGTACGCGTAAACAGCATTTTCCACTCGGATCGAGAGTGGAAAAACTTCCAGGGACCGGATCGCGCCGCCTGCTTTCTGCGCAATGATCGTAATCACGGCACTGCCGGCGGAGAACACTAACAGAGGAGTCTTCTCCAGCAGCAACCGCGAGAAGGGCGCCTGAGGCACGGGGAACGCTGAATTCGAACCCGAAAGCGCGCCTTGCTGTCGCTGGTTCCTGCGGCGTTTTGGCGCAGCTGGCTGTTCCCAGCCCTCAATCCTCTTCAGCGGCCAGTAGTCGAGCAGCAGGAGCGCGAAAGGCAGCGTGATGACCATCGGCTTTGCGGCCAGCCCCAGCACGAATAGCGCGGTCAGGATCAGGTAGCGCTGAATACTCGGCTTCGCTGCATACCAACCGTACGCACCGAGTGCAAGCAAGAACAGTAGCGTGCTTAGAACGTTCTTGCGTTCCGCCACCCAAGCCACCGATTCCACGTTGAAGGGATGCAGGGCAAACAATGCGGCGACCAGCAAGCTGCGTCCCATGGCCCCGGTTACTCCGACCAGCAACAGGAATAGCAGCAAGACGTTCAGGACGTGGAGCACCACATTGGTGATGTGATGACCAGTCGGATTCAATCCGTAGAGTTGACAATCCAGTGCGTGGGACAACCAGGTCAGCGGGTGCCAGTTATCGGCCTCGGTCGCGGTCAGGGCCCAGGTGAAGGTCTTCCAGGTCAGTCCTGCTTTGATGTGGGCATTCTGTGTGACGTAGTATGCGTCATCGTAGTTGAGGAACTCCGCGCGCCTGACCGGGCTGTAAGCAACGGAGGCCCCAAGGACCAGAAACAGGCAGGAAAGAACGAGAAATCGCTTGCGTTTTCCATCCATCCGAAAGCTCGATTGTAACAGCAGCAGACTGGGCCATTGGAAGGCGAGTACGACTCAGCGGTTGGGAGATTTCCCCGGATTCAGGGCCGCAAGGAATTGTTTTGCTTGCTCGAGTGTGGGGTCAAGCTGGAGTGCTTGTTGATAGGCTTCGCGAGCTGCGGAAACCTGGCCGGTTTCCTGCAACAGCAGCCCCAGTTGCAAGTATCGGGCACCTGTGGGCTCAGCGCTGGCGTCTTCGGAAAGCCGCTCGATCATCCCGGGGCCACCACGGGGGTCAGCTTTTAACGCCTGTTGATAGCTTTCGCGGAGCTTGTCGTACTCGCCAAGCTCGTCATATATGGTGGCAAGACTTTCGTAGGAACGGGATTGCACTTTGGCACTGGAAGCTACCTGCGCGGCGGTGGTGAACTCCTTGGCCGCGTCCTGCAGCCGTCCGCACTGCAAGAGAGCAGCGCCAAAGTTCGCATGTCGGACGGGATCCTGAGAATTCAGCTTAGCCGCTCTCTCCAGGCCGGGTAGTGCTCCCTCCGCATGACCCTCGATCAGCAGCGCCTTACTCATGCCCTCATCGGCGGCGAGATTTCCCTTCGTAACCTCCGCTGCGTGTGCCCAGATATCGTAGTAACTTCGCCAATAACCCACCTGACGCCATGCGAGGAATGACAAGATCGCCAGAATTGTCGCTGCTGCCGCTGCACGCGGTCGAAGACCGATCTGGCGACTGTCCGCCCACTCCGCCCCGCCCCAGACGATCATCACGAAGATTCCAATCAGCGGAATATAGGTGTAGCGGTCGGCCATTGCCTGATCGCCCACTTGGACGAGTCCGATCACGGGCACCAGCGTGCCAAGGTACCAAAGCCAGCCAGTCAGCAGATAGCGGCGGGCACGGCGTTCTTTCCATGCCCAAGCACTGACGCCCATAAGGAAGAGCGCTGAAAAGCTGAGAAGCCATCCGGCAGGATGTCTGGAGTAGGGATAGAAGACTGCAAGCCGCGTTGGCCAGAACGCCTTCCACACGTACATGGCGTAAGAGACGATGGCGTTTTCCAATCGCAGTCCGAAGGAGAATCTCTCCAAAGACCGGACCGCCCCGGAGGAGTTCTGCGCAATCATCGTGATGACAGCGCTGCCGGCACAGAGTACGAGCAGAGGTAATTTCTCCAACACAAGGCGTGAGAAGGGAGCCGTTGCTATCGGCAACTTCTGGCCGGAAGTCGACTCCCTGGAGCGTACCTTGCGACTCTTGCTTTCTTTTGGGCTTGGCGCGGATGGTTCGTTCCAACCTTCGATCCTCTTCAGCGGCCAGAAATCCAGCAACAGGAACACGAACGGCAGAGTGATGACCATGGGCTTGGCTGCGAGTCCCAACACGAACAACGCAGTTACGGCCAGATAGCGTTTGACGGTGGGCTTGACGGCATACCAACCGTAGGCACCCAGTGCGAGCAGGAAAAACAGAGTACTCAGAACATTCTTCCGTTCCGCGACCCAAGCTACGGATTCCACATTCAAGGGGTGCAGGGCAAACAACGCCGCCACCAGCAAACTGCGCCCCATCGCCCCTGTGACTCGCGTCAACAACAGGAACACCAGCAGGACGTTGAGCACATGAAGCAGGAGGTTAGTAATGTGGTGGCCTGCAGGATTCAATCCGTAAAGCTGACAATCGAGGGCGTGGGAGAGCCAAGTCAGCGGGTGCCAGTTATCGGCCTCGGTGGAGGTCAGAGCCCAGGTGAAGGTCTTCCAGGTCAGCCCCGCTTGAACGTGGGTATTTTGGGTAACGTAGTCCTGATCATCGTAGCTGACGAAAGGATGGATTCTGACCGAGCTATAAACGGCTAAGGTCGCAATCACCAGCAACACGCAGGAGATGAAGGTAAGATGAGTGCGGTTTCGATCCATCCGAAGGTTGATTGTAGCAGCGCTGGAAGCGGGGCCGGCTAATTTGCGGAAGCACAGTCTCACAAATGGTGCCACGAGGCCGCTCAGCCAGAGCTACGCGACGTGTCATCCCGACCGTAGCGAAGCGAAGTGGAGGGACCTGCTTTTTAGACGATACTCCGACTCGAGCCGCTAGAACCCCATGATGTTGTAGCCGCAGTCCACGTAAATCACTTCGCCGGTGATGCCGGAGCTGGCGTCGGAAGCCAGAAACACGCCAGTAGCGCCGACTTCGTTTACGTCCACGTTGCGCTGCAGGGGAGCACGTTCGGCCTGCGACTTCAGCATATCTCCAAAACCCGCGATGCCGCGCGCCGCCAGCGTTTTAATCGGTCCGGCGGAGATGGCATTCACGCGAATTTTGTGTTTGCCCAAGTCGTAGGCCAAATATCGCACCGTGCACTCCAGCGCAGCCTTGGCCACGCCCATGACGTTGTAGTGGGGTACAACTTTTTCCGCCCCATAGTAGGTCATGGTCAGGATGCTGCCGCCGTCCGCCATCAGCGGCGCGGCAGCCCGGGACACCGCGATCAGCGAGTACACGCTGACGTCATGAGCAATGCGGAACCCCTCGCGCGTGGTGTTGACGAAGTCGCCCTTCAGTTCATCGGCGGGGGCAAAGGCAACGCTGTGCACCAGAATGTGCAGTTTGCCAAAGCGCTCTTTGAGCTGGGTAAAGAGCCGTTCGATTTCAAGGTCGCTGGAAACGTCGCACATGAAGGCTTCCGCGCCGGGAAGCGAGAGTATCAAGTCTTTGGCTTCCTGTTCCAGGCGCTGGTTTTGATACGTAATCGCGAGCTTGGCGCCGGCGTTGTGCAACCCTTGCGCGATTGACCAGGCGATGCTGCGCTTGTTGGCGACTCCGAAGACGACCGCATTCCGACCTTCGAGGCTGGAGGACATTCATGTCTCCTTTTGAATTTGAAGGGAAAGAATAACAGCGGCAAAGGCTTATTTACCACAGAGACACAGAGTCACAGAGAAAGAGTCTTGGAGTCTGTTCAAAAAAAACCAAAATCCTCGTCATTCCGAGGAGCGGAGGCGACGAGGAATCTGCAGTTTTCCTTGCAGTGCGCAGAACTACATATCCCTCGCTGCGCTCGGGATGACAAAAAGGTTTCCGTGGTGAACTGGCGTTACTCGGCGCTGCCGACCTCGACGGGCACTGCCGCGCTCACCGGCCAAATTGCGCTGACAAAGGCCACCCCGTAAACCAATCCAATGATCGAGAAGCCGGCCACCAAACTGGCCTGGGCTACGGCTCCAACCAGAAGCGCCAAGCCGATTTGCAGCGCCGTGCCGGCAAAGTAAAAGATATTCTGCACTCGTCCCATGAAATGCTGCGGCACCTGCTCCATAATGCTGGTGTTCATGGCGACGCCGCTGATGCCGCGCGCCGAACCCATGACCGCATAGACGAGGACGGCGATGGCGAGCGCGGGAGAAAGGGCGCCAGGATCATGCAGATGCGTGAGCAACCCCATGGAAATTGCGATGGAACGCCTCGACCCGAACTCCGCGATCAGCCAGGGCGCGTAGAGCGCGCTCAGAAATGCGCCCGTTCCCCATCCCGCGTTGAACCAGCCGTAACCCACGGCGCCGGCGTGAAAGATCTGGTCACTCAACGGAGCGGTGACTACGACGGCGGTCATCATTGCGCCGAGGAAGAGCGCCCAACTCAGACCGAGCAACATCAAGTTGCGTTTGCCGCGCAGAAAATGAATGCCTTCCCGCATCTCACGTATGAAACGCTCCAGTGCGGTCTCCGCCGCCACAATGTCGGCGCGGAGTTCTGCCGGCCGCGGCACCACATGCCGTCCCTTGCGCACCGCGAAGTAACAAAGAAACGACACGAGGTAAGTCGCAAAATCAATGAGCAAAACGCCACCCAGACCAATGTGGTTGTACACGAATCCCACGATCGAGCCTGCAATCAGCCAGCCTCCCTGAACTCCGGCCAGCAGAAAGGTGTTGGCGTGGACAAACTCTTCACCCGGGGTCAATTCCTGAATCAGCGCAGTGATGGTCGGCCAGAACATCCAAAAACCAGCGGCAACGAGCGTATTCATCAGGTAGAGTTCCCATACCTTTACTTTCCCCGCGAAGGCGAGCAGGGAAACGATGAGGATGATGATGGCGCGAACCGCGTCGAGCAGCATGACCAGGCGGCGCCGGTCTTCACGGTCAATGAGGACGCCAGTGAAGGGGAGCATCAGCATGGCCGGGATGGTTTGCAACACGGCAAACGTTCCCAGGGCAATTTCCGAATGAGTCGCCTGCAGGATGTACCACGCCACTGCGGCGGCGTTCATGCCGCTACCCAACATGGAAACCATGTTGGCGCCGAAGACGAAGCGCAGCGCCCGCTTTTGCAGAATAGACCGCATACTTTAATTTAAATGATGAGAAGGGGACCGCCAACCCAACATCGATCTGGGTACCGGCTCAGTTTGCTATGGAAGCGAGCCAAACGCGCGAATCTTGCGTCGCAAAGAACGCGACGCTTCCGCGCGGCTCGCCCAGATCCCTCGCTGCGCAAAGCACGCTTGTTCGGGATGACAAATCAAGTTGAGCCAAGACCTCCCGGTGATGTCTTGTGCAGGGGCCAACGCACTTGGATGCGGCGGGCCTCCCAGAACAAGTACACGATCAGCAGAATCATCTCCGGCTCAATCGGGTGCTTGTAGCGGGGAAAAGGATTCACCAGGTAATACGGCAGCGGATACAGAAGTAGAAAGCATGCCAGAAGAAAGCTGCCGCGCTTGCGTTCGCGGATCGTAAGCCACAATCCGGCGAAGGCGAACAGAGCTGCGAGCAGAAAATTGGTGTGACGGGAGATCATGAAATCATATCCCGCGATGATGGTCGCCTGCGGAGGCGCAATCCAGAAGTAGATCGCACGTCGCCCAGTGAACCGGGCAAATTTCGCCGGATGCTCGCGGATGAATTGCTGGACTTCTTGCCGCTTTTCCTGCATGAAAGTCAGTTCGCCTAGTTCCTGGAATCGCCGCATGGCCTCGGGATCATTGCCGGGATGCTCGTTGCGGGTCCACAGGCCGGCGGACTGATCGTTGTTGGCCTCGTACATTTCCAGCGAAAGGTTGTCGCGAATGAAAATGAACTTCCCGAAGACGTAGTAATTGCGCAGCAGCCATGGGCTGACCACGAGAACCACCGTAAGCACGCATAAGCCGGCCCCAACAAACTGCCGGGTGCGCCGTTGACTGAACAACCAGAGCAAGCAGAACGGCAGCATGCTCACTACAGCCGTGTTGGTCAGCGCGATCACTCCCCAGAGCAGACCGAACACGATCCATGCGCGGAGACGCGGCGCTTCATCCGCCATGCGCAAGGTCAGGAGCAAAGCCAGGCTCAACAGAAATGCCGTGAGGCTGGTTTCCCAGACCACTCGCACTGGCCAATAAATCGCATAAGGAAAGACCGCCCAGGTCCAGGCGCTTGCGCGGGCCACTGCGATTCCATACATTCTTTCGGCGATCCGGTACAGAGTGAGACACGTCAGCGCGGCAAAAATGCTGTTGAAGGCAAGAATCACCCAAGCCGAAAGCGCGCTGTATACGCCGAACAGTCTGAAGACTCCCGCCAGAATGTAAGGATACAGAGGCGGCGCCCAGGCGCTCGGACCGCTGGGAAGATCGGTCGGCGAACTGAAACCCTGCCCGGTGGCGATGGAGCGGGCAAGGCGGCCCATCTCCCAGCCAAATTGAAAGTGATCGCGGCGGGGCGTAATTCTGTATGTGTGGCCAATGGTGATCACGGCCAAACGCAGCAACAGGGCAACCAGGACAATGAAGAAAATCGAGCGGCGAAGGGGCTGGCGGTGCTCCTCTGGCCGGTTAGCTGCGACCGCAGTCGCGTCCTTTTCAGCACGAACCTCCATGGGCTCAGACTAGCATGAGAACCTGCGCGAGCCATCGCCGGGACATCACGCGGCCTCCACCCGTCCGGCATCTGGGCTTGCAAGCTCCCCGATTCAGAGCTACGATTCGCGCGAAGCTGATGGAGGTAAATATGAATTCTTATCGCTGGACTGTTGTGCAGTTTGTTCTGCTCCCGCTGGTCTTTCTAGTGGTCGCGCAGGCGCAAGTGGACAAGATCGTCATTCCCGCGGGCACGCCGGAGGATCAGGCGCTAACCGCGATTTCCAACGAGCAAGACGCGCAAAAGAAACTGGCGATGTACCAGGATTTTCTGCGGAAGTTCTCGTCAAATCCGGCAGCGGTCGCTTACGGCAACTGGCAAATTTCGCAGTCCTATCAGAACGCGGGCGATTTGCAGAAGGCGCTGGAGTATGGCGACAAGGCGCTGGCGGGCTCTCCGCATAATCTCGACATCCTGGTATCGCAGGCCGGTATTGCGCAGCAGTTGAAGGATAACGCCAAGGTAATGGATTATGCGGCGCGGGGCGGGGACGTGTACAACTCCATCGCCAAGCAGGCCAAGCCGGAGGGGATGGCGGACGCAGACTTCGCCTCGCGCATCGAGGAGGAGAAGAACGCGGCCAAAAGCTCTTGTGAATTTATGGAAGCTGCCGCTTTCAACGCCGTGGCTGCGGAGCCGGACGCCAAGACGCGAATGGCCTTCATCGAGCGTTTCACGCCGGCGTTTCCGAATTCCCGTTTTCAGGAACAGATTGCGTCCTACGCGATGATGTCGTTGTCGGAATTGAAAGACACGCCGCGGCTGGTCTCCTATGGGGAAAAGACCCTGGCGTCGAACCCAAACAGTTTGCCCACCCTGTTGCTGTTGGCAGACACCTACGTGGACGATCCTCAGCCTGGCAGCATGGCCAAGGCAGTTACCTATGCCCAGAAGACTCTCGAAGTAGCGAAAGCCGATGCTCCGGATGCAGATCGCACGCGCAAGGTTTCCGCCGGCGTTGCGCACTCCACCTTGGGCTATGCTTACATGAAGCAGGACAAGACGGCTGCCGCGATCCCCGAGCTGAAATCAGCCTGCGAATTGCTGAAAGGGCAGGACGATCAATCCTATGCGGCCGCCGGCTACCGTCTTGGCTTTGCCTACGCCAAGCTGAACAAAGTTGCCGACGCGCGGGAAATTCTGAATGAAGTGGTGAAGATTTCCGGGCCGGTGCAGCAACCGGCGCAGGACCTTCTGGCCAAGGTGAACGCGGCGCGGTCCAAGGGAAAATAAGCTAAGGGTCTCTAGTTGAGTCTTCGATGTAGGCGCGGGCGCCGATGCCCGTGCAGAGTCTAGTGACGAAATCCACACCCGATCAGAAGTTTGCTTTAGCCAGCACAGAACGCGGATTCAACTGGACCGGATCGGTATAAGACTTAGCGCGCCGGGGCGACTGGAAGCCGCCCCTTCTTGCTGCGGATCAAGTTACTTTCGACCCTTCTTCAGGCCGAAGGCGTAAATTCCGCCGTCCTTGTCCGAGCAGATGTAAACCATCCCATTTACGACCGCGGGCGAGGAAATCACATAAGGCCGAAACAGAGATCCCTCGCGCACCCTCGAAAGCAAATTCAGAGGGCCAGGATGTGCCAAACTGCGCGAACCTGTGACACCGGACACGCAAAATTATTCTGAAGGCGTGCTGAGAGCGCCGGATACGGTAAGGCTGCCCGGGTTGTCGCCATAATCCCCGGGCCGGCCAGAAAAACCAGCCGCATCTGCAAAACCGAGCCAGAGCTCGGTTGCTGTAGGTGGCACCTTAAACGTCTGCGTCGATCCCTTACCTGTACCGGTCAATCCGTCTCCGATGAAGAACACCTGATTGAGTCGCGGAGAGAATGACAGCTGTCCAATGCCCTTCTTGTAGCTGTAATCCGGGGGAGCGGCGCCCTTCGGCTTACCGTTGGTAAAAACCCCAACCAGTGGTACTGCGCGGGGTGCGCGGAATCCGGAGATGCTTTTGAGCTTATTGATGTTCGAATTTCTCCGGTAGCCGTCCGGTCCTATGTTGATCGTACCGCAACAACCAACCATCCCGGACGCCGAGAATGTAAATGTCTGGTCGGCCCCTGCGTTGAACGCCAATGCTTGCACTGCGGGCGTAGCGCCAAGAGAACCATTGGAACCCAGCTTGGCAAGCTGGGAGGGGCTTAGTACATTGTCCGGATCAAAAATTACGGATGTACCGGGCACTGAGATTGGACCAAAATTCGTGTCGCCCGCTGGCTGCTGGCCCCATGCCACGGACACGAAGCATGCACAGAGAATCAAAACCAAGATACGAATGTGTTTCATGACGATCCTCCAAAGATTTTCTCGGACGGAAATATGTTTCCCAGGAATTCTGGTCGTTCGCCTCAGGGGGGAGCTGAGTCCGATGGTGGGAACCGCTCTTCGGGGAAGCGGACACGATAAGAATGCACCTACGAGGGTGTCCCGTCAGTGAGATTGGTCACATCTCGATGTGCGGTGAGGGCCGAGAGCACAAAGCAAAGCCGACTTCCCTCAGTGCCCCGCCAAATCCGCCGAAAGCAAGTTGGCTTTGAAGGCGAGATTGCGGGCGCGCTGCAAGTCCCCGGTGCTCGCTGCCTTCCTGGCTTGTTCCATGTAGCTTTTGATTTGATTCACCGTGTCCTGCTGGCTGGGACTGAGCTGGCGGCCCGAGATCTTCTTCAGATTCGCGTCCGAAGTCGCCAATAACTGGTTGGTCTTCTGCAGCTCCTGCGAAGCTTGTTGCTGGTTCCGGCTTGGAGAAAGCTCCACCGCGGGATCGGTGGTGCTGCCGTTGCGAACCACGGTCTTGGTCGGACCCGAGCCTGGCGAAGTGCCTGGCTTCGCTGTTCGAGTGCGCTTCTTGGGTTTACTTGCAGGCGCAGGCGGCTGGCAATTCGTCTTGGCTGTCGAACCGGGCGGCAAAGTCTCCAAACATGGCGCGGGCCACGGGGTTTGTGGGGCTGGTGGCGCGACTGGCTGATCCGTATTCTTTTGCTGCGATGTTTCCGGCTGGGATTGCGAGCCTTGAGCTGCGGCGGCTGGCTGATCCTGTGAAGACTGCGCGGACTGCAGAACCACGGTTGCAATCCTCGTGGGCAAAATGTGGGCGCGGGGAGAAAGCAACAACGCACACATTGCGAGAATGGCCGCCGGAAACATATTCCTTTGTTAGATGTCGGCTGCAACTTGACGATCGAATTTTAGCTCTCCACGGCGGTTCGTGCGCGTTTCGTTTGCTGACCGCACTTGCCCCCCTAACCGAGCGGCGGGCCGCCTCTGCCCGGCGGAGCGAACTACGCAGCTGCCAGCGACCTAAGGAGACTTTTGCAGAACATCGTGATGCTTCAACTAAACTGTCATTCCAAGCGGTCCCTGCCGAGACCGAAGGTCGAGCCCCGAGCGAAGCCGAGGGGGAGGAAATCTCCAGTTGCTTGCAGTCCGAGAAATCAGCCGAAGCCGGCGGCGCGGCTGGTGTTCCGGATTGCTGCGTCCCGGCCTGCAGCATTGCCTCTCGCACCATGCCGCCGGAAATAATCTGCGTGTACGCGCTTGGCCCCGGAGGCAGGGAAGCCGGGGTGGCTCCGCCGGAGCTACGCTCGGCGGCTTGAAAATCCCCGTTGCCGGGGCCGTGCTTTCGGAGCTGCGCGACGCAGCCGGTGGAGGCCATGCGGTGACCGGCGGCTTCTTTTGTGGAACCGGCGCCGCGCTCCGGACTGTCGATCGGCTCCGGCGTTTCGCGGCGCATAGGTTCCTGCTTGCCGAGCCGGTCGATCGGGCTGCCGCGCGCCGCCGAAGTTGCTTTCGAAACGTTCGTCCTTCCGCTCCGTCGTGGGCGTGCCCATCAAGGTATTCAAACCCTCGGACCGCACCTGCCTGGCCGCTTCCAACTCACTCGCGGTCGGAGCCGAAAACAACCGGGTGAATGCGCCTGGCTCTTTCGCCGCCGGTGGGGAAGCCGGGGAGGCCGGACGGCCGAACATCGCCGTGAATTCGCCAGGGCCCGGTTTGGGAGCCGGCTCGGCGCCGGAGGAACTGTCGCGCAATGGGAAATCGAAGATGTTCGCGAACTCCTCGGGCGAAGGAGTTTTCGGAGCGGCGGCGGCCCGGTTCCGGTTGGGTTCGGACTTTGGCGGGACGCTCTGCGCGGGTGGCGGCACGGCCAGGCGCCAAACACTTGCGTGAACGATCCCGACCAGTTCTTCGGGCCGGGGTTTGCCGCCGACGCTGCGGGCATGTTTGCCGACGTGTTTCCCGCCGCCGCCGCGGGTGCCGGCGGAGGGTTTCGCCGCCGCCTCGGGAGCCGGTTGCCGGGTAGCCCTGCCGAACAGCATCGTGAACTCGGATGGCTGGCGCAACGGTTCCGCCGGAGAGGCAACATCCGGAGCTGCCGGGGCTGCGGGCGCCGGCGGCTCTTTCACCGGATTGGAAAATTCTCCGGCCGGCATGACCGGGGCGGAGAACACAGCCGTGCTACTTTGGCCCGGCTCGTTTTCGTTCCTCGGCGGAGTCACCGGAGCCGCAGGGTGAACCCTTCCTCGGGCTCTGCCGTAGGCGTCGCTGCGGCGTCGCTGGGCGGCACTGCATCTGGGTTTCCAGAAGCTGGGACTGGTGCGATGACGCCAAAGTTCCTGGTAAACTCGCCCGGTTCGCGGATACCTGGGACCGGGTTCGGCTCCGGCGGTACACGGAGGAATCCGGAGGCTCGGCCGCGCCGATGCCTTCCAATGGTTCCGGTACCGGAGGCTTGCCAAAGAGCTTGGTGAATTCTCCCGGCGCGGAGTTCGCATTTCCCTCCGGTTTCTGGAAGAGTCCGCTTAACGAATCTTGGGCAGCCGGGTCGCGATCCGGAGGAGAATCGTTGTTCTTCGGGTTTTGATCGAACGGCGTCACGCGGTTCTCCTTCCCAAGGGAGGATCTCATCCACGCCGGAATCCCGGCCTACCGGACAACCATAGAATAGCCGGAGCTTGTACTGCAACGCATTAGCCAGAAAGATTCTCTCCCGTTCCCGGCATCCACCGGATAAACCGGAACCGTCTTGACAGGCAGCAGCGCAGCACCTAGGATTCGCCAAGAGATGGAAACTTCGTAGCACACGCTCGGCTATGCTCCGGGTGAGGTATTTTTCTCTTT
>CAVVEC010000010.1:0-70389 GCA_963747105.1 uncultured Acidobacteriota bacterium | reverse complement strand
CAAGGCCAACAAGTCCGTCGGCCCAAATCAGACACTTCATCTTGATCTCAATCGCGATGGAGTTGCCGATTTCGATCTCAAGGACACATTCAGCACCAGCACCGCGGGCGGAGCCTTTGGAGCGCTTTCCGCCCTGCCGGATCGGAAGCAGAACGCGGTTTGGGGACACACGGTTCCCTCCCGTGCTTATGCTTCTGCCTTGTCCGCCAACGTGCGGATTGGGCCCAAAGGGCAGTTCCTGTCGCGCCCGGGATTTATGGCGGCATCTTCGATCAGCGGAGCGCGCCCCGGTAATTATTCCTGTACCGGCCCCTGGGCTGATGTGACCAACCGCTACCTGGGCCTGAAGTTTGCAATCAATGGGAAGGAGCATTTCGGCTGGGCCCGCCTCAATGTGAGCTGTTCTAGTGCCATGGTGAGCGCCACACTGACAGGCTACGCCTACGAAACCGTCGCCAATCGGCCAATCCTTGCCGGCAAGGAGCACGGCACCGGCAAACCGGGGCCTTCGCCAGCTACGCTGGGACATCTGGCCCAGGGAGCCAGAGGCCGGGCAGGCGAATAAGACACCGTCTTTGGCCGCACAGGAGGAAATATTCCATGCAAGGTTTGATACGCTCTCATCGTAACTTCTGTATTGTTTTGGGCCTCGCTGTGACCCTATTGCTCGCACCTAGAGCACAGGCCAGCGCCCACGAGAAAGTGTTGTACCGGTTCCAGGGCCGAACCGACGGGGCATTCCCCTCTTCCAACCTGATTCTTGATGCTTCCGGTAACCTCTACGGCACAGCTTCCCGGGGCGGCAACACGACAAATTGCACAGGGAGTATCCCAGGCTGCGGCGTGGTGTTCCAGTTGATGCCTTCGGGCAACGGCAAGTGGCAAGAAAGCGTACTCTACGCCTTCCAGGGTGGAGCAACGGATGGACTCCAGCCCAGTGGCAACCTTGTCTTCGACTCGACCGGCAATATCTATGGTACGACCTACGGAGGGGGCACGGGCACAAGTTGCACGGCTATTCCGGGATGCGGCACCGTTTTTGAACTGTCTCCCAACCGGGACGGGAGTTGGAAGGAAACCGTGCTCTACAGCTTCCAAAATGGTTCTGACGGGGCATTACCGGTTGGCTTGACGATCGATGCCTCCGGCCATCTCTATGGGTCTAACATAACCGGGGGCAGGGAGTTTGGAACGGTTTTCGAGTTGTCGCCACCACGCAAGCAAGGCGGTACCTGGAAGGAAACGACCCTGTACTCGTTCCAGGCTTTCGAGATCCAAGCGAATCCAGCCCTTGTCTTTGACGCCCAGGGCAACCTATACGGCAGTTGGTTCCAGCTCTATTCCTGCTACCCCGGCTGTGGCACCGTATTCGAACTCAAGCGCGTAGGAAAAAGCTGGCAGGAATCGGATATCTTTGACTTCGTGGGCGGGGGGAACGGAGGTCAACCCATGGCCGGAGTCATTCTCGATAGCAATGGCGACCTGTACGGAACCGGGGCGGAGGGCGGAAATGACTGGGGGATCGCCTTTGAGCTGAAGTACTCCAAAGGTCAGTGGACGGAAGTGATCCTGCACAATTTCTGCGACCGCAATAATTGCGCGGATGGGGCTGACCCGCAAGCCTCGCTCGTTTTTGACAAAGCTGGCGATTTGTACGGCACAGCACAAGGCGGTGGAACGGGATGTACGTTTCCCGGATGTGGGGTAGTGTTCAAGCTGACCCACACTCGGACTAGCTGGAAGGAGACCGTACTGCACAGTTTTAAAGGCAAACCGGATGGCAGCAGCCCCGTCGAGGGCCTGACGTTGGATGGGAAAGGCAACCTCTTTGGCACAACCTCAGCAGGAGGCACAGGAGCCAACAGTGGATATGGCACGGTGTTTGAGGTGACGCCGTAGCGGAGTGCACTGCGCGTAGACCGTACAAGACTCTCGGAAGCCGTCGCTACGATAAGGCAGTAATCGGCGACGGATTGTCTACAGCTTCTCGCAGAACTCGCACACCGAGCATGAGATAAACATCCCGCCGGCCACGCCGCGCTCGCGGTCCTTGATCCGTTTGACGATGCGGGTGGGCTTGCCGCACTTGGGGCAATCCGTGCTCTTGGATGTGTCCATCACCTTCTTACGATCCGCGGTCTTTGCAATTTTCACCGTCTATCTCCTGGCAAACCCTGCCGCGGGCGGCGGCCTCAGGGCTGAAAGTCTGAACTAAGGGATTCGGGAGTAATTCTTGGGCTGGTTCACCACACCCGTAACAACGTCTGAAATCTCACTCCGCCCTTGATTTTACACGAACGCCGCGGGTCTTGCTCCGGGACTGGCGGTTGTGGCTCAGATTTTCAGGAATTACTTTGATACCGCCGCAAACAGATCCGAGTGCATCAACGACTGAAACTGCTTGTTGTCGGCCTTGAAGTGCATCTGCAGATTGGAGCTATCGGAGTTCACGCTCACGCCCTCGAGTGCAACCTTCTCGACCGGGGTCGCGGTCATCTTGCGGTAAAGCACGCCCGCCTTCACCAGGGAAGAAAGCGTGGCCGCGGTCATCGAGTCCGAAGTGACCACGTCCAGGTCAAAATTCACGCCGCTCTGAAAGTTCATAGCGTAGCGTGAGCCCAGCACGTGTTTCTTCACGGTATTGAAGTCGGCCAGCTTGCCGGCGTCGCCCAACGCCGAGAGCAGCATGTTCTGTGTTCCCTGCTGGTCGAGCACGCTCCACACCGTCCCCGATTCCACCGAGCCGATCATATCGGCAACCTGGCTGTTGGAATCCAGCGTAGAGGCGTAACCGTCATGCGCGTCCAGAGCGCCCCGGAGCGCGCCATTATCCCCGAACAGCAATGAGTTTTCATCCAGGAACGTCATCTCCATGCCACCCGACATCGAGTAGATGCTGGTGTCACGATACTTGAGCGGCTTCACCCGGTTCAGGCGCGCTTTCTTCAGGAAGGCTTTTTCGGAGAATGATCCCTGCGCAATTCCGACCACCTTCAGCCCCTCTTTGCCCTTGCGATAAGAAGCAAAGGTAAGTTGGTCAACATCCTTTTCCGGGTCGATGCCGACGCCTTTGAGGGATCCCTCGAATTCCTTCAAGCTTGGCGGGAGCACTTGCTGTTTCAGCGCCATCGCGGTGTCCGAGTTCTTGAGCGAGCGATAGTCGACGGTGATAATCTGCTGCACGTCGGACGGAATTACGCTCCGTGCCGAACTTGGCATAGCCGCTCCCCACGCCGCAGTGGCCGAAAACAGCACAACCCACAAACCGCTTTTCACTGGTTTCATAGATAAACTGCCTCTTCCGACTATAGATGCTTGGATGCCGATCAGCTGAATCGCGTTCATTGCCTCGACAATACCATTGTATGCCAAGCGCCGTCGCCAGGTCCGAAACGAAAGTGCAATTCCATGTAGAAGAAGGTACGGGCCCGAGCCAGCAAGAATTACGGTTGTTTCACGCGGACGCTGCATAGGCGTCACGGGTCCGCGGCTTCACCCTGATTGCTTCGTTTCCTCGGCCAGCCACCACCTCCGGATTGCGATCAGCGACCAAACACCCTCTACTAGGCCGAATGGCCAGGCGCCTTGCAGAAATCCATACACCGAGGCCAGCACGCAGCACACGGCGAAGGCCAAAATGAACCACCGGCTGCGCTTTTCCAGCGCATAGCACACCATCATCGCGGTCACCGCAAACAATCCGAAAAGTGAAAGGCGGCCCAAGTCCTATTGCCTTACCAACGCGGCGGCTTTTGTTCTTACCTCCGCTGCAAACACCGCATCTTTCAGGGACTCCAGGTTGATTTCCACATTCGCCAGCGCGCCCTCGATCGCGGCGCGCGCCAATGCCGACGCCGTCGTCAAGTCGGATTTCATATTCGGGTTGGTGATCGGTTTCAGCTTCTCGGCGATGTCCGCCACTTCCCTTGCCCGCTCGGCTACGCCCAACGGCACGCTGGTGGCCCGTTTGAGCGCGGCGTCAATGATGCCGTCTGCATTCGCCGATTCTTTGGCTTGTTTGTAGGCCTTCATCACCGCGTTGTACGACTCAGCATCGGCGTCGATCGCCGCCTTCAATTCTTCACGCAATTGTGAAAGCCGGGCTATGGCCACGCTCAACTCGCGCTCATGCTGCAGGTAAGCCTTCTTGCCGCGTGACATGGCGGCCACCATCGAAGCCAGCCCTGCCGCCATCGCCCCGCTGGCCGCGGATGCGCTCCCGCCGCCGGGTGTAGCGGTGGGCGCGGCAAGTTGTTCGATGAACGGTTCGACGCCGGCCCTTAGGCCGCCAATAGCAACCTTGCCGCCCATCACAGCACTCAAGCGATTCTCTAAGATCAAAGAAGAATCGAAATTCTCCACCTGCAAGAACCATTCCGCTGCCGATTCCAAAGCCTTCTTTGGAATCAACCCCACGATCTCGCTGCTGACCGGCGAGACTCCGTAGCGCGCCGCTTCCCGCTTCACCATTTCGAACGCACGATGAACCGGGGTCTGCTCGAAGTCTGTGAGGTTCATGGAAACCTGCGCCATTCCACGAACCAGAAATCCAGCGCCCTTCACAAAGCGCAAGCCGCCGCTCGAGAAACGCACCGCCTTGGCGACATTCTTCGCAATCTGGACATCCGGCGTGCTGAGGAAAACGTTGTAGGCGATGAGGAATTTCCGGGCGCCTACCACCGTCGCCCCAGCCGTCGGATGTACTCTGGGATCGCCAAAATCCGGCTTTCTTGCAGGATTTGTCGCAATTTCCGCCCGGATGCCTTCGAATTGTCCTCTCCGAATGTTTTCCAGATTCTGCCGCTCCGGCGTGGCCGCGGCCGCTTCGTACAGGTAAACCGGGATCTGATAACGCTTCCAAATTTCGGCTCCGACATGGCGAGCCATGGCGACACAGTCCTCGATGCTCACGCCCTCGATGGGAATGAACGGCACCACATCCGCCGCGCCCATGCGGGGATGCGCTCCCTGGTGCTTATTGAGATCAATCAGTTCGGCCGCCTTGCCCACGCCGCGGATGGCCGCTTCCTGAATCGGCTCACGTTCGCCGACCAAGGTGATCACGCAGCGGTTGTGATCGGCATCCATTTCGCGATCCAGCAGGTACACGCCGGGCATCTTCATGACTTCGATGATGGCGTCTACCTTGGCCTTGTCGCGGCCTTCGGAGAAATTGGGGACACATTCGACAAGTGTTGACATAAGCGAGAAGAATAGCTGGCGGTGTTGGCGGACTGCAACTTTCAGTGCCGGTTGGTAATGTCCTGAATTCCATAAACCACCAAGGACACAAAGTTACACCAAGGGGTGAATCTTGAGGGTCCTTCGTGTTACTTCGTGGCGTTCGCGGTAAATGGCAGGTTTTTCTGCATCAACGCCGCCGGTGGCTGCGCCGTTCGCGGACCATCCGCGAATCATAGCTGAGCGCCTCGATGCCGCATATTTTGATTCTCTTGTAGTCGGGATGCGCCGGATTGATGACGCAGTTATTTTCGGAAGGGGCGAGAACAGAGGGCACCAACAATAAACAATGCTCACCTCGTTTCACAAATTCATCGCCCAAGCCGTGCAAGTGCCGGCGGGGCCGTGGATTCGCGCCACCTTGTCGGCAGACGAGCGGCTTCGACTATCTCGCGTGCTAGATCGTCAGGAACTTCCGTGATGGCCAAAACCAGATCCGACGGGGCATCGTCCTTCTCGACATGCACGAAGTATTCCAACATGGCAAGAGATTGGTGCTCCGAACTATAACTGAGGCGGGTTCCCGGACTCGACCAGCGTCCACCGTAGCGGTATGCACCCTCGCCATCAAACGAAGCCCGCGCATACGCTTTGCGCAATACCCGATAAACTCGGCTCAACTAATTCCGCCATAGGCGATGCGCCCCAGGATGTTCTCCACCTGCCGTGCTCCCAGCTCGGTATCCATTGCGGCGATAGGCGCGAGGCCACCCAGGGCGCGGTTCGGGTGCTTGAGCCAGCGCGTGACGTGTTCATGATCGCCGAGGTACTCATTAGCGATAGCCACGATGCGGGCCAGTCGGTAAAGCCGGTCGGATTCGTAGGAAGCCAGCCTCCCACTGCGCCGGCGGCGTTGCAAGCTACGAGGCGAAAGATCAAGGGCTGCGGCCAGTTCTTTCAGGGTCAGCCCAGACGCTCGCATCAATTCCTCGACTACGGTCGGAGGAAAACCCTCGCGGATGGCTTCGCGCATGTCACGATCATTGGAAAGGACACGCCCCAGGGTCCGTTTGCCCCCTAACTCCTCAACCACGGCTCTGCAGCTCATTTACCATTATGTCGCCTAGTATAGCGACAAATGGCGCTCGCGTCAAACCCTTAGGCCGCAGGGGGCTTTGCCTGATCCGGATCGAGGGGTATGCTCAATGCCCGAAGAACTTCCCAATCCCCAGTCTTACCTGCACCGTATTGATCCCCGGATTGAGCGCCGCCAACCCCGCATTCGAAATGTGCATATACCGAACCTCCAGGCTCCAGGCGTGCTTGTCGCCCAGCAGATGCACACCCAGCGCGGCGGCGGTAGTAAAGTTCACATTAGAAGTGCCGCTCGGAACCTCGCGGTTGGTGAACAACGTCCCGCCGTTCATTTCGAAGTAGGGTTCAACTCTCCCCCGGCTGGCGAAGTCCCACTTCAATCCCAGCGGGTTCAACCCAGCTCCATAAGCGGTGTTGTAGCGCTGAAAGACCAGAAACAGCGGCACGGCATCAACTGCGTACTCGAACCTTCCCTTGAGGAATCCCGGACCGTGCGGACGAGTCAAGATCCACCCGTAGCGCAGCCCGACGCTCCAGACGCCGGTGTTCGACGTCCCCCCCGGAACCGAAGGGCCGCCGCCGCTCCATACTTGCAGTTCGTGGCCGCCATCTTCCGGGCGCGCCTGTGCCCAGACCACCGAACTAACCAACAGAAGCAAGACCGCGATGAAACGCTTTTCCATGCAGGTCGAAACTAGAATAGACACCATACCTCAAAAGTCGAGGGTGACAAACAGCCGTCACGGGCTTGCTTAAAAACCCGAAAACAGGCAAACTGTCGCGGCCACTAACTTGTCCACGCACTCAGGAGGAAGCTATGCCAAAATATGTGATCGAGCGCGAGATTCCCGGCGCGGCCAACTCACCCCCCAGCAACTGCAGGCGATCTCGCAAAAATCTTGCGGCGTCCTGCGTAACCTCGGCCCTGCGATTCAATGGGTCCACAGCTACGTGACCCAGGACAAAATCTACTGCATCTACATCGCTCCCAATGAGCAATTGGTAAGGGAACATGCCAAACAGGGCGGCTTCCCCGCGAATCGCATCTCCGAGATCACAACGATCATCGATCCGACGACTTCAGAAGGCTGACTCGCACTTTACAAACCCAGCCCGCCATCCACGGCCAGAATCTGGCCGGTAATAAAGTGCGGCGCCGTAGCAAAAAACACGACAGCGGCCGCGATTTCGTCCCCGGTGCCATTGCGCCGCATCGGCGTCTGCTTCGCCATTTTCTTCATGAACGCCGCCGCTGATTTCTCTCCCAGATCAATCATTCCAGGGGCGACGCAATTGACGGCAATCTCTGGCGCCAGCGCCTTTGCCATCACTTTGGTCAGCATATGAACCGCAGCCTTCGACGAACAATAGTGGGCGTGGTCCGCCCAGGGGCGCAAGCCTCCCAGTGAACCCATGTTGATGATCTTCCCACGTCGCTGCCGCAGTAGCTTCAAGGCCTCGCGCGAGACCAGGAACGGCCCGCGCGTGTTGGAAGCGAACATTGCATCCCACTGCCGCAACGTCAGCTTCTCAAATTCCGCGGTCTCGTAGTTGGCGGCGTTGTTGACCAGAATGTCCAGGCCGCCAAGTTCTTTGGCGACTTCTTTGATTGCTGTCTTGACGCTCTGCTCCTCGGTGACGTCGCAACGCAGCCCGACCGCACGCACCCCCAGGCTGCTGATGTCAATTACGGTGTGCTGGGCCTCGCGAGCCGAGTGCAGAAAGGTAATGGCCACATCCGCCCCTGCTCCCGCCATCGCCAGAGCTGTCGCCCGACCCAAACGGCGCGCTCCCCCGGTGACCAGCACAGTCTTCCCCGTCAGAGGCTTTTCCGCTAACTGCAGCATTTTGCGATTGTACCCCGTAAGCCGTGTGGCGCGGGTGCCCCAACATGCGTATCGGGTGTCCCGAATTGGTCTCGGACGAACGCCGTTCGCCAAATGTCTGGAAAATTCTCATCCCCAGTTGCTAAACTCATGCCATGCCAGAACCGCGCCAGGTAGTGGTCTACTCCCGCAAAGGATGTCACCTCTGCGAGATCGTCAAAGAGACGCTGACCAAGCTGCATCGCCGCGGCGGCTTCTCTTGGCAGGAAGCGGACGTGGACAGCGACGAACAATTGCGCCGCCAGTTCACCGACGAAGTCCCCGTCGTCTTCATCGACGGCCGCAAAGCCTTCAAGTACCGCATGGATGAGCAGGAATTCCTGCGCAAACTGGCCAGCTAGAGCCCGTCCGCATCGCTCCTGCCGGATTTTCAGAAATGTCATCCTGAGCCATCCGAAACGTTTCCGGTACAATTCCTTGCGGATGCTGCGCACCCAACTTTACGCGGACCCGTACGGCCGCTTTGTTCATGACGTCATTCTCGAAACCTGCCGCCGCTTCCCGCGGAGAACCGCGATCGTTGACGCCTCCTGCAATCGCCGCCTCTCCTACTCCGAGTATGGAGAGATTGTCGAGAACCTCGCGCGCGGATTCATCGCCGCAGGCGTGCTTCCCGGCGAGGTGATCGCCATCTACCTGCCGAACTCCTGGGAATTCTGCGCCGCCTATCACGCCGCGACGCTGGCGGGTGCCGTTCCCACATTGTTGAACCCGAGCTATCGCGAGCGCGAAGTTCGCTACCAGTTGGAAGACTCGGGCGCGGTGCTGCTCGTTACTGATGGACCGCTGCTCCAGGAAATCAATCTGGCCGGCCTTCCCAGCCTGCGCAAAATCTGTTCGACTCGCCTGCCCGCAACCGGCGCCGATTCATTCGCCTCGCTACTGCATCCAGCTACAGCGGCCCTGCCCCGCCCCGAGGGTTCTTCCGATCAAACCCTGGCCGCGCTTCCCTACTCCAGCGGCACCACCGGCCTTCCCAAGGGCGTAATGCTCAGTCACTTCAACCTGGTTGCCAACGTATTCCAATTCATCGGCCCCCATGCGACCCAACTGAGCAGCGATGACGTTGTCCTAAGCTTCCTCCCGCTCTATCACATCTACGGCCTGAACGTGGTCTTGAATCCCGTTCTAACCCTGGGCGGCACGCTGATTCTGGTGCCGCGGTTCAATATTCCCCAGCTCGTTTCACTGATAACGGAGGAAAACCCAACCATGATGCCGGTAGTCCCGCCAGCGTTGAACGCCTTGTGCCAGGCGGCGGAGGCGGGCCAGTTTCCGGCAAGCCATCGCATTCGCTGGGTGAAGTCCGGCGCTGCGCCGCTCGCCGGGGAACTCGCCCGCCGATTTACAGACCTCACCGGAATCCGGGTTTGTCAAGGTTACGGCATGACCGAAGCCTCGCCGGTAACGCACGTGGGGTTTCTCGAGCCTGAGCTTTACCGTCCAGAGTCGATCGGCGTGCCGCTGGCCCAAACCGACTGCCGTGTGATCAATGAGAGCGGCAACGAAGCCTCGCCCGGCGAGGCCGGGGAGTTGGTCATGCGCGGCCCGCAATTCATGCTGGGCTACTGGAAAGAACCGCAAGCCACCGCCGCGGTCCTGCGCGATGGCTGGTACTGGTCGGGAGACGTGGTCACCCGCGACACCGAAGATTTCTACTACGTTCTCGACCGGCGCAAAGAAATGCTGAAATACAAGGGCTTCCCGGTTGCGCCCGCCGAGGTCGAAAGCTTGCTCCTCGAACATCCTGCCGTCCGCGACTGCGGCGTAGTCGGCCGCCCCGACTCCTGCGCCGGCGAGATTCCTGTCGCCTTCATTGTTCTTCGGGAAGGCTTCGTGCCTTCTGGCAAACTACAAGAGGAACTTTCCAAGTTTGTCGCCGACCGCCTCACTCATTACAAGCAGCCGCGTGAGATCCACTTCGTGGACTCGCTCCCCCGCACTCCGTCGGGCAAGATTCTGCGGCGCGAACTGAGAAAAGCCCTCAGCTAACCGTTCGCGTGGGAACAGCGCCCAGGCTTGCCCCGAGCGGAGTCGAATGGGCTGTCCACGCCAAGCCAAGCTCGGCAGCGTGGCTTGGGAGAACGGTTCTGCATCTAGCCGAGAACACCTCCATCGCTGTGCCGGACCACGCTCTCAGCCCGAACCCGGTGGAACTTTCTCGCGCCTCTTTCCGTATTCCAAACTGACAGCGGCTCTCAGCCGTCGGCATGCGCACATCGCGCCGAACAAGGAGGCACACTATGTTTGAAGATATGACAGGTCTGGTGGCAGTGATCATGTTCCTGGGAATGCCCACGGCATTGCTGGGAATGTACACCTTTTACCGGGTGCGCAAGCTGCGCACCGAAGAGCGCCTGGCGGCCATCGCCCGGGGCGTGAGCGTTCCCATGGAGCCTGAGCTTTCCCAGTCCGCCGCTTCCCGCCGGTCTGGAATTCTGCTCAGCGCGGGTGCGCTGGGCTACATGGCGACCTTTGCGCTGATTGCGCGGGTTGAGCCGGATGCCTGGGTGGCGGCGGCGTTTGGCATCATTCCGCTGGCCCTGGGCGTCGGCTTCTTTGTGGACTCCGCGCTGATCCGCCGCGACGCTCACGCTGCCTGATCGCTTCTCTGTCACGCGAGGGTGGGTGGAATCACCTGCCCTCGTGGGATACTCTAGAAGCGCCGCGGCCCACTCATCGGGACAATTTCATTGTAGCGTTGACGATGTTTGATAGACCCGACAACGCTTCATGTTTCCGGTCGCCACAAAGGAACCGCTGCCGTGGTCATAAAGTTCAGCTGCGTTAAGGACTGCAAGAGCACCGCCGCCTCCTGCAATTAACACGGTGCCATCCGGCAGCAAACTAGCGGAATGACTGGACCTGCGCCTTATCATGTTCGACGTTGGGGAAAAACTGAGGTCGTGCGTGTCGAAAATTTCGGCAGAGTTAAGGACGGTGTGTAGATCATCATCATTGCCGCCAGCAACTAAGACTTTATGGTTCCCAAGCAGGACTGCTACGTGACCGATCCTGGCATACGCCATGCTTCCTACGTTTGTGAACTCGCCGGTAGAGGGATCATAGATTTCGGCTGAGGCGATTGAACAGTTCCCGCAATTGCCTGTCTGACCGCCACCGCCCGCGATAAGAACCCTGCCGTCGTCCAGCAGGGTCGCGGTGGCAAACTCCCGTGCAGTTGACAAGCTACCGGTAAAACTGAAAGTGCCCGACCCCGGATCATAAAGCTCGGCACTAGCCAAAATACCGTTATCGTTTCCGCCGCCCGCCACCAAGACCTTGCCATCATCGAGTAGAGTGGCGGTGTGGCCCGTACGCGCGTCATTCATATTTCCGGTCAAAGCGAAAGTCCCCTTGCCGGGATCAAATAGCTCCGCCGTGTTTAGATTAGCGTAGCCATTGTCCTGACCGCCAGCGACAAGCACGCTTCCGCTTGAAAGCAGCACAGCGGTATGCGCCACCCTGGACCATATCATCCTTCCTGTTTGACTGAATCGGCCAGTACTCGGATCATACAGTTCGGCAGCTGCGATCGGATGATTCGCCTTCGCACCGTCGCCTCCTGCCACAAGGACCTCACCGTTATTCAGAACAGTGGCTGTTTGATCAACGCGGCCTTCATGCATGTCACCGGTAGCGAGAAAGCGTTTCGTTTTTGCGTCGTAAAGCTCTGCGGAGTACAGCCCGTGGTAGTTTCCATCCTTACCGACTCTATTTGATATCCCCCCAGCAATCAGTACCCGCCCCGCGCTTTGTTTCTGCCGCTCAATGTTGCCCTGTGAGACATCGGCGTGACTTGAGCTCTTAGGCACACTGAAAGTCTCGACCGGCACAAAGAGGACTGCCAAAGTCAGCCCGGCAATTGCCGCCTGCCGATGCATTCCAAGAATCCAATCTCGTGGCCGCACTGAGTTCGCCATGATTGCCCTCCCTAAGCGCTAACCATCCTACCCCTCCGGCCTGGGATGTCAACGGAGACTTTCGGCCCACTGAGGCACAGAACCTGGCCTGATTCACTAGTTTGGCGCAACTGTCGCCTGCCCCGCAGATGTCGTCGCCGCCGGTTCGCCCGCCCGGCCTCAATCAATCGTCGATTAGAATCCTGATTCTGGACAGACTCAGTCGCAAGCAGGATGACCTCCCGCCTGTTCGGATTCCGTAACAAGCGTCCCCTCGCTCCTTTTTCCTTGCACAACTCAAATTACAATCCGGCACACACAGGAACTTGGGGCGGTCCACGTTCGCAAAAAAATCCAGTCCAAGGAGAGCCAATCGCTTATGAAGAAAACCCAGGTCAGTCTCAATCTACTGATTGCGCTGTTGGCATGCACCAGCTTTAATCCAGCCGCCTTTGCGCAATCGCTGCCCACGTGGCAGGGCTCATTTACCTACCAGGGTACGAAATACAACTTCATCATGGTAGGGACGAACCCCGCGACCACCCTCAACGGAAACACCCAGGTCCCGACGTACCTTATCCCACTCAAAGTAACGTTCAGCGGCTGCACCCAGCCGCCTTGTACGTTTGATCCCCAGGACACTCTGTCGAACGGTCAGACGGTCGTGCAGAACGTGACCACCTCGCCCATCTTCAGCAGCGAGATCGATTTTAAACAGGGTGGAACCGATCTCGGCCAAACTCAGTACATCGATGCCTTTCAGCGGGGCAACTTCTGGAAGTACGTGAAGAACACACCCGACTACCACCTTTTGTTGCAGCCCTTGACCGTCATGGGAGACCAACTCCTGAGCGTGCCTGCGAACGATGGAGAGGTTTGCACCTTCCCGTATGGTTTCCCGGTTGGTCAGATCCACTACCCTTGGCTCAACAGTCAGCTCCCAAACCTCATAACCTCACTGGGTATTGAGCCCAACAGCTTCGCCATCTTCCTCACCTACGACACGCTCACGGTAATTGGCGGGGGCGGCGGATGCGGGGTAAGCGGAGCTCCCACTCAAGGCTTCCACGCGGCAACGTCGAACTCCGCTAATGCGCAGACCTACGCGTATTTCGGCTACGTCGATCCAGGCAGCGGGATCGAGCCCGATGTCTCTATCCTGGCGCATGAGGTGGGCGAGTGGGCCGACAACCCACTCGTCAACAACAATTCCACTCCCTGCGGCGGAAATCTGGAAGTGGGAGATCCCCTGATAGGCGACAACTACGCCTATCATTCCAACAACGCGAACTTCACCTACCACGTGCAGGATCTGGTGTTCCTGCCCTACTTTGGCGCACCCCGCGACTTGTCGGTGAACCAGTGGCTCAGCTTTCAGAATGAGCCAACAGCGGTCTGCGCCCCCCAAGATTCCTCGATCTTTGTTTCAAGCCGGCCCCACCTGGGCCGGCTTTTTCTCCTAGGCTGACAAAACGTTTGAATATCGAGCTGAGCCCGTAAGCCACCCCCTCGAAAAAAGCGCGGCCTGAACCAGCACCGCGCCCTTGCTTTCCTGCCGGCCGCAATTAAGGTTTAAGCGAGTAGATTGTTCCGTCACTGTCCGCGCCGCCGCCGACCGTGGTGCCGCAGAGCGTGCCCTTATGATCGAGCAACGGAGATGTGAAAGGGGTTTCTCCGTCGGTGCCGTCAAAGCTATGTAGGACAGTCTCCGTTGTGCCCGTCACCACGAACACAGTCCCTAAGGCATTGGCGCCGCCTGTCTGCGTAGTACCATAGAGGTTGCCCTTGCTGTCGCGTACCAATCCCGAGGAGGGAAATTCACCGTCACCCGACGTGCCCCCAAAACTGTACAGAACGGTCTCTTTTTTGGTCTTAATGTTCAACTTAAACACGACTCCGACGTTGTGAGCCCCGCCGTCCTCGGTAGTACCATAGAGATTGCCTTTACTGTCCATTGCCAGACTCTGCTCGAAGCCGTATTGCCCATCCGATCCCCCAGCAAAGCTGTGCAGTATCGTCTCCTTGCCTTTTGCGCTTACCTCCCACACCGTGCCGTCATTCGAAGAACCGCCCACTTCCGTAGTGCCATAGAGGTTTCCTAACTTGTCCATGAGCAGATTTCCGTATATGGGATACGAGCCGTCCGTGCCGCCTGTGAAACTGTGCAGCACGGTTTCTTTCTTGGTCTTAATGTTCAGCTTGAATACTGTCCCCAAACCAGACGATCCGCCAACCTCAGTGGTACCATAGAGATTGCCCTTCTTGTCCAGAACTAAGCCAGAGAATGGCTCCGAGCCATCCGCGCCGCCCGTGAAGCTGTACAGCGTCGTAAGGCCGGAGGAATTGAGTGCGAACACCGTTCCGTAGCTCGACGCCCCGCCTCCAATGGTAGTGCCGTATAACGTGCCGGCCTTGTCCGTCGCCAGAGCTGCGAACGGGTAAATCCCGTCCGAACCGCTAAAGCTGTGCAGCACAGTTTCCTTACCCTTGCTCAACTTGTATACGGTTCCGTAGCCGGATCCGCCGCCGTAGGTAGTGCCATACAGAGCACCCGACTTGTCCACAATCACGGCGGCATAGGGCAATGCTCCATCGGGGGAACCGGCAAAACTGTAAAGTGAGGTGAAAGTCTGCGCTCGCGCCGAGGGGATCGCAAGTGCCATCAGCACACCGAGCGTTGCTAAAGCCAGCGCGGCGCCAGTCGCGCTGAGAGGTACTGCTGCGAATCGGGTTCTCATAATCTTCCCCCTTCATGGATAGGAGTTTGGACTTAATCTGCATCTCGTTCTTGACTTCAAGAACGGCACCGATTGTACGCCCTTCTCACCCCTTCGCCACAGTGTGAAAAGACTTGCATCTGGAGTGCACCGAATCGGTATGGGTTGGCGCTAGCCTCGCCGAAATTGGCCCATTCGTGGCCAATCCCTGAGCTGTACCAAGCCGAGGAGACTTTCATTCACCCGTCAGGAACTTGTATTGGGCCGCCGTCAGCGGCACCACGCTCAGCCTGCCCTGCCGCACCAGGGGCGACTCCGCGAACAGCTTGTTGGCTTTGATCTCGGCCAGCGTCACCGGCCTGGCCAACGGCTTCTCCACTCTGATTTTTACCTGCGGGTTTTTCGGATCAGCCGCATCAAGCGAGACTACCGTCGCAGCTCCGACCGCGCTCTTGTGGTCGCCGGTCTCGTAGATCACCAGGCGCTCGCCGGGCTTCATCCCGCGCAAATGCTTCAACGCCACGGGATTGGACACTCCATCCCAAATTGTCGTTTTCTCGCGTTGCAGATCAGCAAATGAATATTCAGAAGGTTCAGTCTTGAGAAGATAGTCCATCGCGATTCGTCCTTGGTCGTTGGTCGTAAGCAAGCTGTCGAAAACCGTTGATTTGGGGTGGCGCAGCGTTTCAACGCTGCGATAACAGCTTTCTTAACCATTCGCGCTTGAGCGCCTGAGGTCGGAAAGCCAGTTTTTCCCGTAGCTGGTCAGTACCCAGGACATCTTCACAGAGGCCGAACCGTCCACACGGCGACACCCAATTCCAACCGCCTTACTCTGATTTCGCCTTTGGATCGGGCGCTGGCGGCGAACTCGTATCCGGTTTCTTATCCTCCGGATGCTCCTCGTAAATCGAATACTGCCCTGTCGGCCGCTTCAGCCGCACCGTGATCTGAACCGTCGCTTCCTCCACGTCGTAATCCTCGCCGAACGTCTGCATGCCAGGCGCCAGCACCTGCACCCGCACTTTACCGTAAGGCATGCCGTCATAACTCGCCTTGCCCTCGGCGTCGGTCTTCAATTCGAGGCCTCCGCGCTCCTGCTTGTCATGGCTGTTGACGCCGTGTATCACCACTGCGGCATTGCGCACGGGCTTGCCGTTGGAATCTTTCAACACTACGAAGCTCAGCAGGGCTTGCGGAGGCTCGTCCCGCGCCCGCTTGTCCCTCGCGAAGGTCAGTCCGGGCAACATCGCCGCGACCGCAAACCCCAGCAGAAACCTCTTCATAGCACCCAATTCTAACCGCGCCTTGCAGGATTGTCATGGTGGGGTGCCCACCTCCCGCGGTTTTCGAGACGTGGGAAAGCCCATGCCCGGGCCCCCGGTGTTGTGCGGATGTCCCATCCTAAGGGAGCGTTCTTTGCAACCCTGGGGTGGGGAAGTTGCTAAGCGGCGACCTGCTGTCCTCGTGTGGGGCGGACACTCTGTCCGCGAAGCGAGCTGGCACAACCTCCCACTTCGCAGGTGCCCCACCCAAGCCGGTTTTGCTTGGGTGGGGTAGTTTCGTCGGTGGACCAAAAATCAAATTCCCCACCCTAACGTCGCAAAGAACGCGCCGTTAGGATGGGGCACCCGCCGACTGGATGCAAGGTTTTGAGCTTATTCCTTATCTAGAGTTCGCTCCTGCCGCCAGCTGCGCCTCTATCGACGCGATTGTGTTTTTGCAGCCTAATATGTCCGCCGATTTGATGCTTGGGCCCGACGGTCGGGAATATCCGTTTATCTCGCCGTGGGAGGGACATTATCTGAACGCCGCCATATCGCAAGAAATTCGGGACCTCCCAGAAAGTTGTGCCATGCGGGACGGCGGAAGTGGAGGATTCCCCACATCGTTTTGACCAGATCGGGGTTATCGGCACGAAGCGGTCTTCTTGCGGTAGGCTCTCTTAACTCGATAAAGCCCGTGGTCGAAAGCAATCAGAAATCCGTATTCTGCTGCTGCCCGCTGGTGGTACCTGTATATGATAACGTCAGTCCCGAGGGTGCCCCGCCCAAGCCGCTTTTGCTTGGGTGGGGTAGTTTGGTCGGTGGACCAAAAATCAAATTCCCCACCCTAACGTCGCAAAGAACGCGCCGTTAGGATGGGGCACCCGCAAATACCAACTTCGGCAATGAATTCATAGGGTTATAGACGTATCCCGCGCCCACTTGACACCAGCCAGCCCCCCATTTATAATTAGCACTCGCCAACAATGAGTGCTAACAGCTTTCTGGAGCAGGTTGGCGAAGGTGTTGTTCCTGCAATTTAACCCAAGTCTCAACTGAATTACTGAACGAAAGGAGCTTACAACTATGGCAAAGTTCACCCCACTGCATGACCGCATTCTGGTCCGCCGGTGGAAGAAGCTGAAACCACCCGTGGCGGAATCATTATTCCCGACGGCGCCAAAGACAAGCCACAGGAGGGCGAAGTCATCTCCGTCGGCAAAGGCAAAGTCAACGAAGACGGCAAGGTTCGCCCGCTCGATGTCAAGGACGGCGACCGCATCCTGTTCGGCAAGTATTCCGGCACCGAGATCAAGCTGGATGGCGAGGATTTCATCATCATGCGCGAAGAAGAAGTGCTCGGAATCATCTCAGCGGCGCCGCCAAGAAAGAAACGGCTGGATCGCGCAGATAATCGCTGTTCGCGTCAGCGCAAAGTTGTCACCCGACTTCGCGGCTGACGGCGCGATCACTCACCACAGATCCTTCGCGACGCAACGGGGCCGCTCAGGATGACAAGAACTTATAAATTTCATTAGGAGAAAAGATCTATGGCAAAGCAAATCGTACACGGAGAAGAGTCGCGACAAGCGATCCTCCGCGGCGTCAACCTTCTGGCCGATGCCGTGAAGGTAACCCTCGGCCCCAAGGGCCGCAACGTTGTGATCGAAAAGAAATTCGGTTCGCCGACCATCACCAAGGACGGCGTCACCGTCGCCAAAGAAATCGAACTGAAAGACGGCCTGGAAAACATGGGCGCACAGATGGTGCGCGAAGTCGCTTCCAAGACTTCCGACGTCGCCGGCGACGGCACGACTACTGCAACTGTTCTGGCGCAGGCCATTTATCGCGAAGGCGTAAAGACCGTCGCCGCCGGCGCCAATCCCGATGGCCATGAAGCGCGGCATCGAGAAGGCCGTCACCGCCATCTGCGGCAGCCTGGATAAAGACGGCAACCGCATCAAAGGCGAACTCGACAAATTCTCCAAACCCGTCACGGGAGAAATGATCGCGCAAGTTGGGACCATTTCTGCCAACAACGATGAGACCATCGGCCACATCATTGCCGAAGCGATGAAGAAGGTCGGCAAGGATGGCGTCATCACCGTGGAAGAGTCCAAGACGCTCGAGACGCAACTCGAAGTGGTCGAAGGCATGCAGTTCGACCGCGGCTATCTCTCTCCGTACTTCGTCACCGATCCCGAACGCATGGAAGCCATTCAGGAGAACGCCTACATCCTGATCCACGAAAAGAAAATCAGCTCGATGAAGGACCTGCTCCCGCTGCTGGAGCAGATCGCCAAGGGCGGCAAGCCGCTGCTCATCATCGCGGAAGACGTCGAGGGCGAGGCGCTGGCTACCCTGGTTGTCAACAAGCTGCGTGGCACGCTGCAAGTCGCCGCCGTTAAGGCGCCCGGCTTCGGCGATCGCCGCAAAGCCATGTTGCAGGACATTGCCACCCTCACCGGCGGCAAGGCCATCACTGAAGATCTCGGCATCAAGCTGGAGAACGTTCAGATCAGCGATCTCGGCCAGGCCAAGAAGATCACCATTGACAAGGACAACACCACCGTGGTCGAAGGCAAGGGCAAGCACAGCGAGATCGAAGGCCGGGTGAAGGAAATTCGCAGCCAGATCGACAAGACCACCAGCGACTACGACCGCGAGAAGCTGCAGGAGCGGTTGGCGAAGCTGGTCGGTGGCGTGGCTGTGATCAAAGTCGGCGCCGCGACCGAGACCGAAATGAAAGAGAAGAAGGCCCGGGTCGAAGATGCCATGCACGCTACCCGCGCAGCCGTGGAAGAAGGCATTGTCCCCGGCGGCGGAGTGGCGCTGGCCCGCTGCGTCAACGCTCTCGAAAGCTGAAGCTTGAAGGCGATGAGCAGATCGGAGTCAACATCGTGAAGCGCGCCATCACCGAGCCGTTGCGCATGATCGCCGAGAATGCCGGCGAAGAAGGCGCGATTGTGCTGGGCAAAGTCAACGACTCCAAGGACCCGAACTACGGCTACAACGCCCTGACCGGCGAGTACGAGGACCTGGTCAAGGCGGGCGTGCTCGATCCGACGAAAGTGGTGCGCACGGCACTGCAGAATGCCGGCTCGATTGCGTCGTTGATGCTGACCACCGAAGCCCTGGTCGCGGAGATTCCGGAAGAGAAGAAGGACGCTCCGATGCCGGGCGGCCACGGCGGCGGCATGGAAGGCATGTACTAAGAAAGTAGTCAGGAGTCGGTAGTCAGGAGTCAGCAAGAAACAACAGGGTGCCCCATCCTAGCGCGTCCTTTGTGCTAGGGTGGGGATTTTTGCGTGTAAGCGCGGGCATCGCGGTGTGGGATCACGCAAGGGTGAGTTTGTTCTTTGCCAAAACAGAGAACCCGATTGGTGATCCCTGAGGTATGATCGCCTAACGGCAAGCACCAATGACGCTGCAGATCAGAACTTCGGACACTATCTCGGGTATTCCTATCAAGCGGGTTCGTAGTTTCTTCCAGCACGTCGTGAGCTGCCACCAGGAGTCGTTCGAACTGACGTGGCTGCAGGACCAGCTTACCTTGGATGAGCAGTCTGCGACGGCCCTAGCATCTGAGCTTGTCGCTCAAGGCTATCTCAAACCACTAGGGAACAGCGCGTATAGACTCACTGACAAAGGAAAGGAATTAGTGCGAGCTTCAGCCGCCGGCAAGGTGAGCCGTAAAACAGCTGAGGCAGCACTTGCGGGGTTAGTGGAGAGAGCTGGCAGGTACAATTCGGATGCGGACAAAATCCTGACGATTAACGCCGTCGTTGTCTTCGGAAGTTTTCTGGGTACGAACGAAAAGCTAGGAGACTTGGATGTTGCGGTGAAGTGCCGTGACCGCGACGTCCCCGACACCGACCACGCAGAGACGGCGCTCGCCTATGCAGAACCGGTCAGGCCGTCATTTTGGTACGTTCATCGATCGGATCTATTGGGCTAACACCGAGCTTTTTCAAATCCTGAAGGCACGGAAGAGGACCATTAAGATCCAGGATTGGGACTCGTTCCTCCGGATGGCGACCACAGGTCCCGATCACCTTCACTACAAGGTCGTCTTCGGCAGCGCTGAGGAAGTCGCCGCTGAGATCCGCGCTCAGCTGGGGAACACGATAGTGCCCCCGGCTTAATGACAGCGTGTGGCGACACAGATAGATCGCACTCGGATGACAATTGCTGGTGAGTTTGGTCTCGACAAGAGCTTCGCCGCCCTACCTCGCCAGACAATGCTCGGCTAGATGGGGCGCCCGGCATGAAATAAACGGAACGGTAAGATGGCAAACATCGCTGGCAGCACAGGCGCGATGGCATTACTGAACTACGCGCGTCAATACTATGAGGCGGCGGAGATCGTATTCGCGAGCAAGCCGCACCTAACTGGCGTTATTTACTTCCTCTACTTCCACTCTGTGGAGTTGCTCCTTAAATCCTACTTGCGAGCGCACGGCAGAAAGGCCAGACAGAGGCACGGGATTAGCACACTGTACGGCGAGGCGCGGGAGTTGGGACTCAAAATCGGGCACGACGATCTGGAATTGCAGAACGTTGTGGCCCTCCTCGAGGTGGGAAACGCGGACATGGCGTTCCGCTACTTCACGTTGAAATCCCGGAACCGGCCTGACCTGAAGTGGACTCGCGACGTCGTCGGACAACTGATGACAGTTGTCGCAGGGTTCGTTGAGTCGAAGTGTGACAAGAGCAAGCTAGGTGTACCAGTGAGGATGGACATTATCTGGCGCGTCGGGTGAGGGCGCCATCGGCCGGGTGCCCCATTTCTCGCGCGTTCTTTGCGCGAGAAGTGGGAACGGGCGCCGGGTCTTGTGCCGCCCATGCGGGGGTACTCAAAACCCCGTGCCCTTCCCAATACACACGACGCTCGCGCTCACATCGTTGCCGAGTTGCGCTCGGCCTGGGCGGATGAGGGCGTCCGCTCCTACGTGAGTTGCGGTGGTGCGAAGGTTCGCGGACAAGAGTGTCCGCGCCACACAAGAAATGTTAACTTCCCCACCTAACCTCGCAAACAACGCTCGGTTAGATGGGGCACCCGCGCTTCCGTCCGGCCACCGGCACAGAGGTGGGTAGGGATCTTTCGACTCCGGGAGATGATTCGCGAAGCGAATCCTCTCAGCTCCACCCAAGATGACAGGCCGGACGGGAAGCGCTCGATCGCTGCGTGCGCCGCGTTCGGCGGGTGTGTCGAAACGTGGGATGGCGCAGCGCTAGTAGTTATGCTTCCAGGCGCGATATCCGACGTAAAACCACGAGCAGATACCGTGCACGATGGCCCACAAGATGGAATGATTCAACTGGAAGGAAAGAATCATTGCAAGCGCCGATCCGAACCCCATGCCGACTTTGGCTGCGCCAGTCCGATTGCTCATGTGGTCTTCAAGCGTAGCATAGGGTCAACTTCCCCACCCTAACGTCGCAAAGAGCGCGCGAGGGGCACCCGCGCTCGGGAAGACAACCTGGTGGTTCAGCGGCGGAAGGCGACGTCACCGGATCGGGCCATCGAACTGAGTTGCCCCTCGCGAGGCTTGACGCACAGCACGCGAATTTCGCTGGTTTCGGCGTTGGTCTGGACTTGCAGCGTTACCCGTTGCCCTTGCTGGGATTTCACCAGTTCCGGGTTGGCGACCGTCCAGACCTCGGCGTCAGGATCGGCCAGGAAAAACTTGCCATCGTCGCTCACCGTGCCGGTGAAGTTGAGCGCCTTTTTCGAGAAGCTGTGGGCGGCAGCCGGATCCTGGCGTTTCCCGGCGGGCTTCGCCGTGTCCTGAGCGAGCGCGGCGGCCGACAGCAGCAACATGAGCACAAAAGACAAACAAATCGGTTGTTTCATCCCCACCCCCGAACTGCCCGCCTCACTGGCACAGAGCAGATCGCCATACCTTACCCTTTCCGGCGGGCGGGGGGAAATTGAAAGTATTTATGGCGGCAATCAGGAGTTTTTATGCTCGGGACCGGCCAGTGGGAGACGCAGAAAAATCCATGGCTATCGCTTCCCTACCCGACGGCGCAAAAAGCGTAACGTCAGGACGAGCGCCCGCTTTCTTGCTTGTTACGAATTCCGAACAAAAACCGGCCTTCTGATTCAGATCTGGGCGCCGGGTCTAGACTCACAATCCTACCCAGGGGATTTGAAAATTTCTTTAGGAGGTTCACCGATGCCCGTGTTCAAGCTGGGAAAACAACGTCCGAAGATTGACAGCCGTACCCTGCAATTTGGCGCTTACCTTACGTCGCAACTGGCTCCGCCTCCACCTGCAGTGGACTACACCAAGCCCGTCACCGCCTGGCCAATGATGGGAAATGATCAATATGGAGACTGCACCTGCGCAGGCCGCGGCCACATGATTGAAGAATGGACCGCGAACACCGGCAAGGAGATCATTTTGCCGGACAATCAAATCCTTCAAGCCTACAACCACTTTGCGAAAGGAAATCCTGACGCCGGAGCGAACATGCTGGACGTGCTCAACTACTGGCGCAAGACCGGGATTGGCGGAGACAAGATTCTTGCCTACGCGCATTTAGAGCCGCAGAATGACGTGCAGGTCCAGGACGCGGTCAACCTGTTCGGGAACTGCTATATCGGCCTGGCTCTGCCGGACTTCGCGGTCCAACCCGGCACGGATTTCCTGAAGACTCCGTGGCTGGTGCCGCCGGGCGGCCCGGTAGGGAATGCCAGCCCGAATCAAAACAACGGACACTGCGTCCCCGCGGTGGCTTACGACCAGCGGTTCTTGTACGTGGTGACGTGGGGGGCTTTGAAATCGATGAGCTGGCAGTTCTACGACGCGTACGCGGACGAGTCGTTCGCGGTTTTGAGCGGAGACTGGATCAATAAGAAGCTCAAGAAGGCGCCGCCAGGATTTGACCTAACAACGCTGGAGCAGGACCTGAAACAGGTGGGACAGATGCAGAACGCCGCCGCCGCGTGACGCGGTAGACTGTAGCCGTTGGATCAGGATAGGCAAACTCTGTCAGGCCCCGTCCAAGCTCCCGCTTGGGCGGGGATTTTTCATGCGGCCGCATCGAGTTGGCGGAGCGGCAACTTCCCCACCCTAACGTCGAAAAAGCACGACGTCAGGATTTGGGGCACCCGCCAGCTTCTGGGCGGTTCAAGCGCCGAATCTCTCGGCGGCGCGAGCTCTGGCCTTTGCGGCCTCTTCCTCACGGTTTTTCGGCGGCGCGTTGGTTTCGAGAGAACGAATAAGACGGGTCGAGATGCCGGCCACTTCATCGATTGCCGCCAGAAACGCGCTCTCGTTGGCCTTCGACGGCTTGTTAAAGCCAGTGATCTTTCTCACGAACTGCAGCGAGGCCGCGCGAATCTCTTCCTCAGTTACTGGCGGATCGAAGTTGAAAAGAGTTTTGATATTCCGACACATTCCATGACCTCAACTCAGATGACCTCGGCTATGAGAGCTCGCAAGCGGAGCGGTCATCCGAGCGTTCGGCAGGTTTTATTTTAACAATTTGACGAAGAATCATGGATGCGCATTGATGCCGAATCGATGGTTGGTGTCCAGCGAGACCGGCTCCCTGCGGCAGCAAATGATTCGTGGTGGTCTTGCCATGCTGGCGCGTGGGTCGTAACATAGCGCGTTCCGACTTCTCAGGAGGTGCTGGTTGCTCGACCGCCGCCGTTTCCTCAGCGCGACCACCGGATTTGCCGCTGCCGTGGCATTTCCCCGTGCCTTATTCGCCCAGCTCGATAAAGCTCCTTCCGCCCTTCCCGATCCCGCTCTGTATGACAGCAATCCGGACAATTATTGGGCTGAGCTGCGGAAGCAGTTTCTGATTCCGGAAGATGAGATTTATTTGAACAATGGAACCGTGGGGTCCAGCCCAGCGCCGGTGCTGCGCGCGATTTTTGACGCCTACACCATGACCGAAAAAATGGATCAGGCCGATCCGGAGGATTATCCGATCTGGGGCTATGCGGCCTGGAACGAGTTCCGCGACCCGCTGGCCGAATTCGTGGGCTGCACTCGCGATGAAATTGCCCTGGTGCGCAATGCCACCGAGGGCAACAGTTACATTGCCAATGGAATTGATATGAAGGCGGGGGACGAAGTTCTGATGACCGATCAGGAACACCCCGGCGGCGAGCAACCCTGGCAGTTGAAGGCGAAGCGCTACGGAATCACGGTCAAGAAAGTTACGCTGCCCAAACCGGTTAAGGATTCCGCCCAAGTGCTGAACCTGTTTGAGGACGCCATCAGCAAGCGGACGCGCATCATGTTCTTCAGTCACATCACCACCGTGACGGGCGTGGTCCTGCCGGCGAAGCAGTTATGCGCACTGGCCCGGTCCAAGAATATTTTGTCGGCGGTGGACGGAGCCCACGTCACCGGTATGATGCGGCTGAATGTGCACGATCTGGGGTGCGACATGTATTCTTCGAGCCCGCACAAGTGGCTGCAGGCGCCCAAAGGAAGCGGCTTCCTCTATGTGCGCGACGAGGTGATTGACCAGGTGTGGAATACGATTGCGACGGAAGGCTGGGAGGACTCAAAGCTCCGCGCGGAACGCTTTCAGCGAATTGGGTCGTCGAATGTGCCGGCGCTGTGGGGGCTGCTGGCGGCGATTAACCTGGCCAATGACATCGGCATGGAACGGATTGAGAAGCGGCATCGCGCGTTGGGCGACTACATTCTGGATGAGATGGTCAGACGGGGCGCAGAATCCTGGACATCGCCGGATGCAGGGCTGCGCTGTGCCATCGCCACGGTGAATGTGCCGCCGCTGCAGCGCATGGATATGGAGAAGTGGATGTGGGCAAAACACAAGATCCGCATCCGGGGCGGAGAGCCGTCGAAGCTGCGATTGTCTACGCCGTATTATCTGCAAAAGAGCGAAATTGACCGGTTCCTGGAGGTGTTCAACTTGTACAAGCGGGAGAAGAATCTGGCGTAAGTTGTTCACTTCCAGCCCCTTTGATCCGGCCGAAAATCCGGTTGAACAATCGCCCACCGCGAACTAGAATGTTTCACGTTTTGCCCGGAGGACAACGATGATCTCAGCGCAACAACGCGGCCGGTTTTCGGGGATATGGCGCGAGGTGGCAGGGGGCGCGCTGGTGGCGGCCGTGCTGGCGCTAGCGGCCGCTGCAACCCAACCGGCACAGGCGCAGACTTTCACAACTCTTTACTCGTTCACGGGCGGGACGGACGGGGCATTGCCCGCGGGGCCCTTCGGCGAGGATGCGAAAGGCAACCTCTATGGCAGCGCCGGATGGAGTGACGGCAAGGCCACCGGAACGGTGTGGAAGTTAACTCAGGCCGGAAAGCTAACCGTGCTGCACAGCTTTGGTAAGACCGGGGACGGAGCCACGGACAGCAGCGGCGTGATTCGCGATGCGTCGGGGAACCTCTATGGCACGACCTGGGAGGGTGGTTACGGTGACGGAACGGTATTCGAGGTGAGCAAGACCGGAAAGGAGTCAGTGTTATACAGCTTCACCGGGCCCCCCGACGGGATGTGGCCTACCGCAGGATTGGTGCGCGATCGCGCGGGGAATCTCTACGGAACAACTTCGACTGGGGGCTCTCACACCTGCAACAATAACGTCACCTGTGGTACGGTGTTCAAGCTTGACCGCACCGGCAAGGAAACTGTGCTGTACAATTTCAAGGGAAAACCCGATGGTTGGAACCCGGTGGTCGGAAATCTAGTCCAGGATGCGAAGGGCAACCTTTATGGCGTCACCTACTACGGCGGCACGAATGGGTGCGTTTCCAACCTCGGTTGTGGCACTGTTTTCGAGCTTTCACCGAGTCCCAAGGGGAAATGGAAAGAGACCGTGCTGTACAGGTTCAAAAACACCGGGGGAGACGGGAGCAATCCGAATTCGACTTTGATCCGCGACGCAAACGGCAACCTGTACGGTGCCACGAATTGGGGCGGCAGCGGAGGATGCGGCATCGGCTGCGGTACAGTGTTTGAGCTGGATAAGGCCGGCAAGGAAACCGTGCTGTACAGCTTCACTGGGGGCAGCGATGGGGCGGCTCCCGGCCAGAATCTAGTTCGAGATGCGGCCTGGCAACCTCTACGGCGGAACTGGGCAGGGAGGCGAGGTCAATTCCAGTTGCCCGCAAGGCTGCGGCACCATGTTCGAACTGGATACCAATGGCAAACTGACAGTGCTACACCGCTTCTCTGGCACAGACGGAGTGGGCGCTGCCCTTTCCCACCGCGACACAGCGGGAAATTTCTACGGCTACACCGGCGCCCCGGGCGGTGCTTACGGCTGGGGAACGGTGTTCAAGCTCATTCCTTGATCAGGTTTCGTTTCAGTCGTAGTATTCCAACCCCAGGTGCGTGATCAGCTCTTCGCCGCGCAGGTGGCGCAGGGTGTTCTTCAGCTTCATCGACTGGATGAAGAGATCGTGCTCGGGATAGAGCCCGGGCGCGGTCATGGGCGACTTGAAGTAGAAGCTGAGCCATTCCTGGATGCCGAGTCCGCGAAGCTCGGCGCTGCGTTGCGCCAGATCCATGAAGAGCACGAGATCGAGCACGATGGGCGCGGCCAGGATCGAATCCCGGCAGAGAAAATCCACCTTGATCTGCATCGGATAGCCGAGCCATCCGAAGATATCGATGTTGTCCCAACCCTCTTTATTATCACCGCGAGGCGGGTAATAGTTAATGCGAACCTTGTGGTGAAATTGCCGTAAAGATCGGGGTAAAGCTCCGGCTGCAGAATGTGCTCCAGCACGGACAGCTTCGATTCTTCCTTGGTCTTGAACGACCCGGGATCGTCGAGCACTTCGCCGTCGCGGTTGCCCAGAATGTTGGTGGAGTACCAGCCGCTCAGCCCGAGCATGCGCGCCTTGAATCCGGGCGCGAGGATGGTCTTCATCAGCGTCTGCCCGGTCTTGAAATCCTTGCCGCAGATGGGAGCGTGGTTCTGGCGCGACAGCTCGTGCATCACCGGAATGTCCACGGTCAGGTTGGGCGCGCCGTTGGCGAAGGGCACGCCCTCGCTCAGCGAGGCGTAGGCGTAGATCATCGAGGGCGCAATGTTCTCGTCGTTCTGCGTCAGAGCCTTCTCGAACGCCTTCAGCGATTGGTGCACCGGCACTGGGCTCGAGGAATGTCTCGGTCGAGCCGCACCAGATCGTGATGAGGCGCGCGGCGCCCGGACGTCTTCTTGAACTCGCGGATGTCGGCGCGCACCTGCTCGGCCAGGTCCATCTTGTTCTTGCCCTTCTTGACGTTGGGTCCGTCGAGCTTCTTCACGTAGTTGTGGTCGAACACCGCCTTGCGCGGCTTGATCGATCTGCAGGAAAGGCTTGATCTGGTCGAGCAGGTCGCGTTCGAGCACGCCGGCGTTGGCGGCCGCGGTGTACATGTCGTCTTCGAAGATGTCCCAGCCGGTGAAGACCAGGTCGTCGAGCCCGGCCAGCGGAACGAACTCTTTGACCTTGGGAGAGCGCGCGTCGGTGCGCTTGCCCAGGCGGATGGTGCCCATCTGGGTGAGCGAGCCGATGGGCTTCGCCAGCCCCTTGCGGATGGCCTCGACGCCCGCCACGAACGTGGTCGCCACCGCCCCCATGCCGGGGATCATGACTCCCAGCTTGCCTTTGGCGTGCCTGAATTTCGCTGCCGCTGTGCTTCTTGCTTTCGGTTTTTGCGTGCTTCTGCCGAGTCGCCATCGTGGGCGCTTCCTTATGAGAGCTTGAGGATGTAAAGGCAAACAGGTATGTTCTCGTATTGAGAGCGGATTTGCAACCAAGTGTGGCTGAATGCGGAGAGCGACGATTCAGCGGCGGATTCCTCACATCGGTTGGGAGTCAAGCGTTCCGCGAACGGGGCGGAGTTTTGCTCCGCTTGGACCCTTCGACTGCGCTCAGGGCAGGCTCGCGGGGACGCCCGCCCTCCATCGGTCTTGAGCCCGGTAAGGGGTTCTCACTTCCCTTCCAGATCGACTGTCTTGATTGGCAGATCCCAGTGCGCGTCGAGGATCTCGAAGCGACGCTGTTCTTCGCGCGTATAGGTGTCCTGGTCGGGGAATAACTGCTTCTTCAGAGCATCTTCGTCGAAAGGCTCGTTGGCGACTGTTGCATTCTTGAAGACGATGGTCACGCCGATAATCCCAGCGGCCGTCTTCGGTAGTGTGGTAGCGCGGCTGGTCCAGGTACAGAGTTCCGCGTCAGACCAGTAGAATCAACACTTTAGCATACGTAAAACTGCACCAAGTCCTCCGGCCCGTCGCTGTTGTCGAAGTCATCGTTGCGCGTACGAGACGCGCCATTGCTGAGCTGCATCAACTGCCAAGCTCTCGCAAGCAACGGCAGATTCGCCGGGTTATCAACGTCGATGCCGTGGTCGCGAGCGTCATCGAGAAAGAGTTCGAGAGCTGCGGCCTTGCGCTGACTGTTTTCGAGGCGATCCCGCAGCTCACGGACGATCTGTTTCTTAAACTGGTGCAATTCGAGTTGCGCTTGTTGCAGGAATTTACTCATGGCCTGTCTCCACTGACGTTAAGGTCCGGCTTCCATGAGCCGGAGCGTTCCCGTTCTTCCTGTAAGGCTCGGTGCTCGCTTGCTGTCATCAGGCGACGGCGTCCGTTGCGAATGTTGTCCGCATTCTGCTGATCGGTTTGATAACGTCGCCAACGACGACGCCAGTCGATCTCGGCTTCACCGGGTTGACGGACAGGTCTGCCGTTGGAGTCCACAGGTGGCCGATCATTGACCACCTGTGGCGTGAGTTTCGTCCGATGATCGGACGAAACAAAATCAACCGGCTCCGGCTGAGGTTTTGACCTAGCTTCGGTCAAAACTGGTGCGGGTTTTCGTGTCCGATCATCGGACGCGAACGGCTCCGGCTCAGACTTTGAGTCAGCGCGCTCCGTCTGCGGAAACCACAATGGATCGGACTCAGGAGTTCTCATTGGCTTCCTCCGTGGGGGTTTATCCATTCCGGCAATACGTACCGTATTTCCCCGTCGATCACCGGGCCGCGCCGTAATCCTTTCGCGAACTTGACGACCTCGGCGATCTGATCACCGCTCAGATCAACACAAGCCTCATGGATTTTCCACAGTTCCGGGTGCGCGGCTGGACCGTAATCCGGCAGACCTTTCGCGGAAATGTGGGCTTGGATCGAACGTGACGGCGCGTTCAGTCCGAGCAGTTTCGCGATCGACTCCCGGACTTTATTCCAGGCAATCACTGTGGCAGGATCAAGCACACCCTGAAGGAGAGCCTCTTCCATCTTGAGCTGAACCTGATACTGCTGTTGCGTGATGGCCTTCAAACCCTCTGTGTCCAGCGTGAGGACGGCCTGTTCCTGTAGCGCCTTCAGGTCACGCCACAGTGTTGCGCGAGAGACCTGCAAGGCTTCAGGCGTCGGAACCTCACCGGCCTTCATGGTGTCGATAATCTTTTTGCGGCGAGCCTCGCGTTTAGGTTCGTTGCTCATGATGGCTTCACCTTTTTCCTGAGGTCCTTCCGCAACCCCTCAAGCGAAGTTGCAATGCTGTAAAGGAGACGAATCTGAGCACCTTTGAAGGCCGCATCAAAAGCACGGTAACCGTCTTCTACGGATACCGCGCCAACCTGACTCCGACGCGGAAAGCGGACATCATCATTCAAAAGGTCGAGCCACTTTTGGAAGACCTCAATAGCTTCTTCTCTTTTGTTAACTTTCATTGAATTGACCCCTTCGCTTTCGACGCGATGAACTCTTCCACATCGACGGAGCGGAACCTTACGGCGCGCCCGATGCGGATCACAGGTAACTTCTCTGTGTCGCGGCGAAGCAGTTCATATAGCGACCTTTTCGAGACACGCAAGATTTTCGAGACCTCATCGGGTGTGAGAAGTGTGCAGCTCATGCGAGCACCAGCTTTTCCCCGCCGTTGCGCCCCTTGGCGCGTAGGGCATAACCGGACGCGACGATCTCATCGACGATCGCGTTCCATTCCGTATCGGTTGCCCAGAGATTTTCCTGTTTCAGAGCTAACAGGTAAACCGACTTGTTACTGGCGATACGGTTGCGGAGCGACAGTCTAACCCGCTCCAACCGATAAGGCCGTCTTAGTTCTTCCAGTGTGGTGCTCATACTCTCCTCCCTCAGAAAATGTTTCCCGGTTTCCTTGTCCTTCGTCAGCCGTCCCATGTCTTCGAGGAGCCGCTTGACGCTCGCGAGTGACCGAGGGAATTTCCGGTCCCATCGTTTCTTTCGCGCGAGCTTAGACCAGTTCGCCGCGCGTCCCGGAGCTTCGCGAAAAGCCTGAATCACAGTGTCAACACACTCCTGATGTTCGTTAGCCCCCTTCGCCGGTCTGAAGACACCGCGAATCCTTTCCTGCCATTCCATGAACTTCAAGACGCGGAGAGTGCATTCGAGACCGATCTCCTTGTCGCCGTTGATGGCCGCGCTGATGTAGGCAACCCGCAAGGCATTTTCCAGGAAGCGGTTTCCCTTCGAGCCGAAACACTCTCCTAAAGCCTTGAAGACCCACTCGTGAATCTCCGGCTGTGAGAACTCGACGTGTTGATACACACCGGGATTCCAAGGCTTCCAGACAACTCGCTTTCCCGCTACACCGAAAAGCATTCGGTCGTAGAAGCCGGAGCTAGTCGCTTGCGTGAAGACTTCAGGAAACTCGTTCTCATCCGCGACCTTCAGGCAACCGAGAATAGACAGCCGGACCCGGATGAAGTCCTTCGTCTTCTTGTCGGCGTATCCTGCTTCGTCCAAGTTGTAGAGCGAACACAAAACGGTGAAGAGGCAGGAGTTCTCTATGTTCGACTTCGCGAGCAGGTTGCGGAGTTCATCGACCGCGATGATGGCTGGTTTCGCGGTCTTCTCCCCCTCGAAGGCTTTATAGAGTCCGCGATCCGAGCTGAGATTGAGTTGCAAGAACAGCGAGCGGTTTCCATCCGGCTCGTAGCTCTCGGGAAAACGTTCGATACAGGCTGATGCTTCCGTGGGAAAACCGAGCAAGGCTCCAGCCCGTTGCATGGCGAGACTTTTTCCCCAGCCCACGTCGCCGAGAGTCGCTCCGTAAAGAGTGGGCCGCACCTGTGGATGAGGCTCGATGCCGCGACCGGCTGCCATCACTAACACAGAGAGGTAGGAGTAACCCGGATCAGTCTCCGTCTTCCTTGCCAATTCACCGGCCTTCCCATAGAGGCAACCCACAGGGAACAACAATCGCTTCCCCGGCTCTTCGGAAAAGTCATCAGCCGCGTTCAGGTCAACACCTTCGGGAATCTCTTCGACTGAATAGTTCTTCAGAACCCTCGCGATGGTCGCCTGTCCATACGTTTGCGCGCCGTGAACCTCATCCCACTTGTCGCGCATCAGGCCGGAGGAACGGAACACACGGTCGATCAGCTCCACGTTCGGACCTACCTTGTGTACGAGGATTCCACAGAGACCCTCGTCGGCTTCCGAGTGTGAGGGATACCCTAACCCCTGCCACTCACCACGCATCAGCGACTCGAACTTTCCCTTGCTCTCGCGCCGTGCCGTAAGGATTGCTGGTTGCTTCCTGGCTTGCGGATCGAGTGTTTCAATGGATGCGAAGAAACCTTCAGGAATCTTGTTGATGGTTTTCGGGAACGTGCTCACAGAGACCTCCCGCTGACGGTGAAGAACCTTCCACCCTGATAAATTTCGACGCGACCGCATCGGCGGCTCTGGGGAATCTTCCCACGACACCACACATGAAGACCTTCACCGGAAGGTGAGAACTCTGTGTAGCTGTTCAGCCGGGTCATCACTTCGAGACACCACGGCTCGATGGTCGTCACGTTGAAGTCACGGCAGACGTGATCGAAGTCGATCCCAACCCACGGCTCGACGATCATGCAACCGATCCCGTCAAACCTAGGAAGAGCTGTGATGACCGAGTCGAACGAACCCCAGGTCTTCGGGTTGTTGGACTCTGCCGGAGAGCCGTCCGGCTGGAAGGGGAGCTTCGTGACACGACCTGCGCGAGGAACGGCACGCCAGTTCACCCACAACGACTCGGAGCGTAATTCTTCAGGGAAGAGTGTGAAGCGATCGAGCTGTGTTTGATCGGGCAACGTAGCTCTCAGTTCTGAGAGTGCCGCATAGGTTGCGGCGAGAGCTACTCAGATCACCAGTGACGCCGACCTCACAGGATCGGAACGACTAGGATCAGCTTTTGACTCGCGGGCTGCTTTCACGGAACGGCGCGAAGCCTGGACCGGATGCTACTTTGCTCGCTGGGGCATTCCCCGTCTTGCTAGGTTTTCTCAGGAACCTGCAATGTTAGTAGGATGCCTTAAACCTACTTTGGTTGTCAATGGTTCCCAAAGAAAAATTTAAGTGATGGTTGAAGACTCGATCGAAGAGACACAGGTTATTTTCTGCTCCACTGCTCCACGAGGAGAAAGAGAGAGAGAGAGCGCTTCCTATATGGAGCAGTTGGAGCAGTTTTCAAGTTGTTGATTACACAAAACAAACACCACCATCTCTGTGGAGTAAACATTGGAGCAGTTTTTCGCGACCCCTCTTTACTCCAAAAACTGCTCCAACTGCTCTGCGCCGGGTGGGGTGGTGGAGAGGCAACCTGAAACACAGGTGCAACTGTCTCATTTTGAGACAAAGTAAGTCGTGCCTCATGTGTAGCTAGTTCAACCATGCTACGCTGTAAGTTGTTTGTTATCAACTACTGAATCTTGTTAGTTCCCGAGAAGTTCCCATTAAGCAAGGCTTCCATTTTGAACATGGACCTGTCACCAGCCTCAAGATCAGGTAGAGCGTAATGTCTGCCGGTGACGACTTCTGAGCTGTGGCCCATCGTCTGTCGTGCTCCGGTGAGGTTGCCGCTTGCCCTGGTGTTGATGGTCCCAAAGCCTCGGCGAAGCTCGTAAGGCCCACCAAAGCGCACGGAAGCGGCCTTACAGAGCGGTCTAATGACACCAGTGAGCAGTGCATCCATGCTGAGCGGTCCACCCTTGGAGTTCGGGATCAGCCATCCTTCGGTCGGGTTGCCGCAAGCCTGGAGCCAAGCCGCGATGCTCGACTTCAGCGGCTCGATGATCGCAACTGATCGCTTCGACTTCTTGGTCTTGGGTTTGTTAACGACGCCGTCCACGACGCTGCGCTCGATGTACACCCGGCCATCCCGCAGGTCTTCAATCTTCAGCCCTGCGATCTCGCTCGGACGCAACCCAGCGCAGAAGGCGAGATCAACAACACACTGTGCATCGAGCCGTGAGGATAGTGCCGTGCGGATTGCCCTCCACTCTGTGATGGTGGTCGCGTGCATCTCCTCGTTGTCCTTGACCTTAGCTCCGACGATCATCACCTCATGCCACGGATTCTTTTCGATGAGGCCGAGGTTCACGGCGTACTTGAAGACGGCTGAGGAAAGTGATCGCACATGACTGATCGACGACGATCCCAGCCCACGCTTCGCAAGCCGGGTCAGCACGCCGGAGCCATCCGAGACTTGCCAGTTCGACAGCACGCGACCGGCGAACGCATCCTGAAGGTAGAGCCGCCACACCCGTATATATGCGTCCAGCGTGCATTTTCGCAGCGTCGGGCCAACATCCTCCAGGTACTTCTTCCAAAACTCTGTGATGAGCACGGTGCTGGTGTTCGAGCGAACATCCTTGTTGACTATCAGCATTTTCTTTATCAGCAGTTCTTGCACAGCGCGGCACTCGGGATTCTTGAAGCGTTTGTCCTGATCGCAGAGCCACTCTGTGACCCGTTGCCAGTCGGAGTTGTAATAGCGGACGTAGAACTTCCCGGAGCGTTCGACGATGGAGCCGGTTTGCAGTTTGCGAGCGCGGTGCTTTTTCATGCCTCGATGATAACACCTTTAGTGGGCAGCAAACAGACACCAAAGTGCTATTTTTCAGGGGTTACGAAGGTAATCTATAGCTGGTCCATCCAGACCTTGACCATGCGGCCCATCTCGACTTCTTTTTTCAGCAGAGGGTAGTGGTTCTTCTTGAACAGCCGGAGGAATTCGTCGGCGTGGCCCCACTTGGTTTTGTAGTAGTACTCGACGGCAAAGGGTTGGCCGGATGTCGTCTGGGCGGCGGAGTTCGGGACCGCTCCTACGAAACCGAGCGCGGTTGACAACAGGATCAAGAGAGCGGTGTTCTTCACGGTAACCTCCGGTTGAGGAATAGCAGACTACCGGTTCTCAGTTCTCGGATGCCAGTTCTGAGGACCCTAGGTAGTGGCTCAGTCTGATATGGAAGCGAGCCAAACGCGCGATTATTCTGTCGCACAGAGCGCGACAGTTCGCGCGGCTCGCCCAGATCCCTCGCTGCGCAAAGAACGCTTGCTCGGGATGACAAATCAAACTCAGCCACTACCGGAACCTACCCGGTCGCGCTCATTCGGTTCTGCCAATGCGACCAGGCGAACCAGATCATACCTGCAGCCAGCACAACCCCAATCACCGCATCGAACTGATGGAAGTATTTACCGAGGCCACGCCAGTTCTCGCCCAGCTTCATGCCGAAGTAGGCCAGCATGAAGCACCAGGGCCACGATCCCAAGAAAGTGTAGATGTGAAAGCGTCCGCGCGGCATGCGCGCGATTCCCGCAGGCAGCGCAATAAATGTGCGGATCACGGGCAGCAAGCGCGCGATGAACACGGCCAGATATCCCCAGCGCGCGAAGAAGCGGTCAGCCCAATCCAGTTCGCGGCGGCTCAACAGAACCCAACGGCCATATTTTTCCACCAGCGGTCGGCCACCGTAGCATCCAATCTCATAGGCAACCAGCGACCCAAGGTTGCAGCCGATGGCGCCCGCGGTGGCGACCCAGAACAGCTTCATCGCGCCTTCGAACACCAGGTAGCCGGCGAAGGGCATGATCAGCTCAGAAGGTAAGGGTATACAAGCCGACTCAATCGCCATTAGCAAGACGAGGCCGCCGTAGCCGGTCACCGCGATGACCGACTTAATGAAGACAAAAAGAACCGCGAGGATTTTTTCCGTCATGCAGAGTCAGTGTGCCGCTATGCTGCTTTCGGACAGCTTGCGACTTCGGTCGGGACCGGCGAGGACGCCCGTCCTCCATCACCACAGACGCGCGGCTAGAACGATCCTTCCTGGGTAAAAGCAAATCCCGGCAGCGAGGCGCCCTCGGCGCTCTTGGCCACTTTCACGCGCACCGTGGGAGCATCTGGCGCCGTCACTTGCGCCGGGCGCAGCACCGCGTACTGTGAAAACACCTCACTATAAACCTTGGTGACAAGGTAATCCTGGCCGTCGTCATCCTTGCGCCAGACCTGCCCTAATTGGATGGACTTTACTGCCACGGGGTTTTCCTTTGTTTTCTCGGATCAACTCCAGACTACCTAGCGTCCCGGCAATCGTCAATCGTTTCGAGGGTGAAAAGCCTTTCATCTTGACACCTTGTAATGAGGGCGGGAGACTAGCTGGGGCTGGCGGAGGTCTGTGCACGACACGTCTGCCAAGCCTGGCACGGAACGTTGGTCCCACTTTGAGGAGTTTTTCATGACCGCACATCGGCTTTTGGTTCTGCTGCTGTTCCTGAGCTTGAACTCTAGAGCAGTGGATGGCCCCTCCCAATCGCACACCGCAGATGTGACCCATACCGCGCGCATGCCAGCGGCTTGGGCCCAGTTGGCGGAACTGACCGCGTCAGACGGAGGTGCGGGTGATCAGTTGGCCGAGAGCGTCGCCGTCAGCGGGAACACGGTTGTGCTGGGGGCGCCTCAAGCTCCCGTTGGCTCTAATAATCAGGAAGGGTGTGCGTATGTGTACGTAAAACCGGCGAGCGGTTGGGGAAATTCGACCCAGCTTGCAAAGCTGACCCCTTCGGACGGCGGGCCAGCGGTTCATTTCGGCGGTTCCGTAGCCATTGATGGCGATACCATCGTTGTGGGGGAGCCGTATGCCAAGATCGGCTCGCACGGAAATCAGGGCGCCGCGTATATCTTCGTCAAGCCAGCGGGCGGCTGGACGGACATGACCGAGACCGCTAAGCTTACCGCCTCCGATGGCCAAGTTTTTGACCTGCTGGGTGCTTCGGTCGCCATCCAGGGAAGGCTCGTAGTGGCAGCCGCGCCCTTTGCCACGGTTCAGTCGGTCGGGTCAGCAGGCGCCGTGTACGTGTTCCTCAAGCCGGCGACGGGTTGGAAAGACGGCACCCAGAACGCCAAACTAACGGCCTCAAATCCGAAGTTTGGTGCGGAGTTGGGATACTCTGTTTCCATCAGCGGTCAGGCGATCGCGGCAGGGGCGCCGAACTACAGTGGACAGGGTTCGGGAGCGGCATACGTCTTCGTCAAACCGGCAAGCGGATGGAAAGACATGAACCAGGCCGCCGAGCTCACAGCGTCACAGGGTACGAGTGGCGATCTTCTGGGCTTCTCTGCGTCGATCATAGGTGACACAGTTGTGGCGGGAGCGCCCGACACTGTCATCGATTCCAAAAAGGAGCAGGGTGCGGCCTACGTGTGGGTCAAACCGGCGAGCGGATGGAAAAACGAAATTCAGAAGGCCCGGCTCATCGCTTCGGATGGGGTGGTGGGTAATTTTTTCGGATTCGGGGTTTCAGTCGCGAAGAAAACCGTCCTGGTGGGAGCCATTGGCGTAACTGTCGGCTCCAATCTCCAACAAGGCGCAGCGTACCTGTACAAAGAACCCGCGAACGGCTGGAAGAGCACTGCTAAGTTCAATGCCAAGTTGACCGCCTCCGATGGAACTGAGTACGCGTGGTTCGGCAACTCCGTGATGATCAAAACAAATACCTTGTTGGTCGGCGCGCCTGGGCAGACCCGCGGTTCCAATTCGCAACAGGGTGAAGGCTACATCTTCCAGCCATAGCCAATGCACGAGCTCAGAGAATTCCTGTGTTCCCCAACTGTGCGGAACGAACCGCTATTCCGGCGCACGATTCCTTCTTTCTGTTAGCATTTTAAGCTCAGCGCGAGGAAGGAGCGCTACCCCATGCCACGCGGCATTGTTCCACGCCAACCTGCGAAGACTGGACGTCAGGAGGGCGCTCGTGTGGCGCGGACACTCCTGTCCGCCAAGACCGCCGGGCGTCTGACTGCAATTGGAAGGCCCCCCGTCCCCACTTCGCGACCAACGAAAGGCGTTCGCGCCAATGATTCGAAGCGCTACGATCCGCTGGCGCCGGAGCGCATCGCGGAGATTCTGAAGCGGCTGGACCAGCTTTATCCCGATGTCACCTGCGCGCTGCACCACAAGAGCGCATGGGAGCTGCTGGTGGCGACGATCCTTTCGGCGCAGTCCACCGACGTGAATGTCAACCGGGTGACGCCGGAGCTGTTTCGAAAGTATCCGACGGTTCGAGGATTTTGCCGCGCTTACGCCGGAGCAGCTGCAGCCCGATATTCGTTCCACCGGCTTTTTCCGCAACAAATCCAAATCGGTGGTGGGCGCGGCGAAGAAGATCGTCAGTGATTTCAGCGGCGAAGTGCCGGACGACATGGACAAGCTGCTCACCTTGCCCGGAGTGGCGCGCAAGACCGCCAATGTCGTGCTGGGCACGTGGTTCAGAAAGCCGAAGGCGTGGTGGTGGATACCCACGTGACCCGCATCGCGCGGCGCCTGGAGCTGACGAAGAACGACGGACCGGCCAAGATCGAGCAGGATCTGATGAAGGTGATTCCGCGCGAGAAGTGGATTCTGTTCTCCCATCAGATCATCTGGCATGGACGGAAGCTGTGCATGGCGCGCCGGCCAAGTGTGTGGAGTGTCCGCTGGAGAATTCTGCCACGCGGCGGACAAGACGTGGAGCACGGTGGAGATTCACAAGAGCGCAAGCCGTAGCGAACCAGTGAATTTGTCATTCTGAGCGTAGCATGAATCTTACGAAGTACATGCGGAGTCGAGGGACTCTGCAGGGATCGTCACGTCACGGATTCCTCGCCTGCCAGCATCGCCGGTCCCATGCGCCTCGGTCACGATCCTTCGGGCGGCCTGACGTAGGGATCTTTCGACTCCGCGAGCCACTTCGCGAGCGCGACGCAGCTGCTCCGCTCAAGATGACAGGATGACATGTTCCGTGCTCTGTTAGACTTTTTCTCTGTAACCCGTCCAACGGCGAATCTTCATGCGCACTCTGTTTCTCTTTGCTATCGTCATCTTCATGAGCACTGTGGTCTCGCACTCAGCCCCGTGGCCCAGACGTTGCCTGCGCCCCAAGTCATCACCGATCCCAAGCAGATCGCCAGCAAACCCAACGCCCACGTCGAGCAGAATCAGCAGAGTCTTTCCATCGAGAAGCTGTACATGACGCGCCAGATTGGCGGCGCCGCCTGGTCGCCGGATGGCAAGACGATCGCCTTCGTCACCAATATCAGCGGACGGAACAATCTTTGGCTGGTGCCGGCGGAGGGCGGCTGGCCGACGCAGCTGACCATCAGCGATCAGCGGCAGAGCCGCGCCTGCCTGGTCGCCCGACGGCAAATGGATCGCCTACATGTCCGACTACGACGGCGATGAGCAGTGGGATATTTTCATCGTTTCGCCGAAGACCGGCCAGGTGGTGAACCTGACCAAACGCGCCAGATTGCGGAAGAATATCCGGCTGGTCGCCCGACGGCCGCTATCTGGCCTACACGGTCAAGCCGAAGACGTCCTCGGTGTACGAGATTGATGTCTTACGACATGCTGATGCGCGACGTGAAGCACGTTACCAGCGCACACCCGCCGGACAAACTGAATGTCAATCCGATCTGGTCGCGCGACGGCAAGTGGATCGCCTACACCCAGTAGCAGGCCAAGGGAACGGATTCGAATATCTTCGTCGCCGAAGTCGCCACCGGCCAGAGCACGCTGCTGACGCCGCATGAGGGCGAGCAGCTTTACCGGGCCGACGATTTCTCGCCCGACGGCAAGAAGCTGCTGATCACCTCGAACGCCGCGAATGGCTACGAGAACGTCGGGCTGCTCGACATCGCGACCAAGAAAATTTCCTGGCTTACGCAGGACAAATGGGAGATCAACGGCGGCGATTTTTCTCCGGACGGCAAGCACGTTACCTGGACCGCGAATGTGGATGGCAACACCAATATCTATTTGCACGATTTCCTGTCGCCGGGAAAAACTACCGTCTCTGCCCTTGTCCAAAGGGCGTGAACAAGCCTGCGGCGGGACATTCCGCGTTCAGGCGCGATGGCATCGCGCCTGCTTTACTACCATAACGGGCCGACGCTCCCGGCGATCTCTGGGTCTATCGACCTGGCGAGCGGGAAATTCGCATCAGATTACGCATTCGCTGGTGGCGGGCGTGCGGTCGCGAGGACATGGTCGAGCCGTTTCTGGTGCACTATCCCAGCCGCGACGGCAAGTGGACGATCTCGGCGTTCGTCTATGTGCCCTACAACATGGTGCGCAACGGGCAGAATGCCGCCATGGTTTATGTGCACGGCGGCCCGGCGGCGCAGACGGTGAATTCGTTCAACCGCTTCGTTCAGTACATGGTCAACCAGGGCTACATGGTGATCGCGCCCAACTATCGCGGCTCGACCGGGTATGGCAAGGAGTTTCAGCACGCGAATCTGTTCGACATGGGCGGCGGCGATCTGCAGGACGTGCTGGCGGCGGCGGACTTCATCAAGCAGACCGGCTATCTCGATCCCAAGAAGATCGTCGTTGATGGGCGGCAGCTACGGCGGCTATCTGACCATGATGGGCGTGACCAAGGCGCCGGAAGTGTGGGCCGCGGGTGTGCCGATCGTGCCGTTTGTGAACTGGTTCACGGAAATTCAGAACGAAGACCCGGTGCTGCAGCAGTCGGACCTGGCGACCATGGGCGATCCGGAGAAGAACAAGGCTCTGTTTCGACGATCGCTCGCCGATTTTCTTCGTGGACCAGATCAAGGCGCCGCTGCTGCTGCTGGCGGGCGGACACGACCCGCGCTGTCCGGATGAGGAATCGCAGCAGGTGGTGGACGCCATCAAGAAGCGCGGCGGGACGGTGGAGTTGAAAATCTACGAAAACGAAGGCCACGGCTTCGCCCGGGTCGAAAATCAGATTGACGCGTACAAGCGGGTAGCCGACTTTCTGAAGGCACACGTGCCTCCGGCGGACTGCGGGTGCACGGTGACGGAATAGGTAGGCCAAGGGACGCCGCTCGCAACGTCTGCTTCAACCAATCGCTTCAACAATTGCCTCAATCAGGCCCGGAATGGTGTATTGCTTGGCTTCGATGTCCACCGGGAGGCCGAGTTCGCGCAGGGTGGAAGAAGTGACGGGGCCGATGGAAGCGAAGCGGATGCCCTCAATTGAGCTTGCTTTTCGCGGGCGGGGGAGCCCGCGCCACATGTCTTTCCCAGCAAAGCTACACGAAATTTCTCACCGTTGACGAACTGGTGAACGTGATCACGTCAGGGCGGCGCTTTGGGTCTTTCAGCAAGGCCCGCAGGCGAGCGCGAGAGGAACTGCGGGATCACGGTTTCATAGGCTTCGACCACATCCACCTTCGCGCCCAGCTTGCGCAGTTCGCCGTGGGATCACGTCGCGGGCAACTTTGGCGCGGGCCAACAGCACGTCGCTTTCCCGCCACTTGCTCGCGCAGGCTCTTTGACCACCGACTCAGCTACGTATTCTTCTGGCACCATGTCGACCCGAAGCCGCGCTTTCGATCGCCTTCTTGGTTGCGGGACCGATGGCCGCGATTTTCAGGTGCGGCAAGTGCTTTCCTGGTGAGATCGCAAGTTTCTTAGTCGATCCCACAAGGCTTCGACTCCGTTTACGCTGGTGAGGATGAGCCAGTCGTAGTCGGGGAGATTCTTGAGCGCGGAATCGAGAGGCTTGTAGGAGCGCGGCTTGCGGATTTCGATGAAGGGAATTTCGATGACTTGGCGCCCAGCTCTACGCAGGCCCGACGAAAGAGCGCTGGCCTGATGGCGGGCGCGGCCGACGAGGATGCGCAGGCCGGAAAGCGAACGACCATGTTGTCTATGGTTTTTCAAGCAGCAAAAGGATTAAATCCTCGCGGGCTACGCCCGCTCGGGTCGCCGGGCATCGACAAACTTTCGGCACGGCTGAAGCCGTGCCCTTCCCCAAAACCGATTTTCGATTTCGCTTCCCCGCGAGGACGCCCGTTCCCACACGAGCATTACCTCCGCCGGATTTCATGGTTGCTGGGGCACGGCAATTCCCTGCCCGTAGACTGCTTCCAGGATCGCGTCGCCGCCGCGGCGCAGCAAGGCCTCGCCGACGGATTCGCCCAGCTGAACCGGATCGGTGCCCTGCCGCGATTCGCGGAGAACCTTGGAGCCATCGGGATGCGCGACGATCGGCGTCGAGCTGCAGTCCGTCCATCGCATACTTCGGCGAAGGCGCCGATTGGAACCTGGCAGCCGCCACCCAGTTTGTTCAGCAGTGCGCGCTCGCAGGTGGTGGTGGCGCGTGCCGCGGCATCGTCCAGGAACGCGAGATGCTGCCGCGTCGACGGAATCGCCGGCGCGGATTTCGATGCCCAGCGCGCCCTGGCCGGCCGCCGGACACATGACCTCGGCGGGAATAATCTGCTTCACCAATTCGGTTTTCCCCAGGCGGTTCAGACCCGCCGCCGCCAGAATGATGGCATCGTATTCGCCCGCTTCCAGTTTGCGCAGGCGGGTATCCACATTGCCGCGCAGCGGGATGAATATCGAGATCAGGCCGCAAGGCCTTCAACTGTGCCTGGCGGCGCAGGCTGCTGGTGCCGACCCGCGCTCCGCGAGGCAACGCTTCGATACTTGCGTACTTGCGGGAACAAAGTACGTCGCACGGATTCTCCCGCGGGTGATGGCGGCGATCTCGAAGCCAAGAGAAATATCGGTAGGCAAATCCTTCAAGCTATGTACGGCGAGATCGACGCGGCCTTCGGCCAGTGCCTCTTCAATCTCCTTGGTGAACATGCCTTTGGTGCCGACTTTAGCGAGAGCGACGTCGGTGATTTTGTCGCCGGTAGTCTTGATGATTTCGATTTCCACTTCGTGGCCGCGTTCGCGCAACAGGGCGCTGATGTGATTGGCTTGCCAGAGCGCGAGTTGCGATCCTCGGGAACCGATGCGTAGGCGGGCCATCAGCCCTGCCCTCCGGGCTGACCGCCGGATTTCGCCGCCTTCTTTTCCTTATTCTGGTTTTCCTTGTTCTGGGAACCCTGCAGATTGAACAGGCGGCGGACAACATCCACCACTGTGGTCGCCTCGGCCTCACGGGCCGCGGTTTTCAGGGTAGTCACGGGGGTATGCATGATCTTGTTCACGATGCCGCGAGTCAGGGTTTCAACGGCGAGTTCCTGCTCAGGCGAAAGGCTGCCCAGCCGCCCGCGCACGCGGTCAATCTCGGCCTGGCGGATGGTTTCCAGGTGGTCTTGCAGCGACACGATGGTGGGCACGACATCCAGCGTCTGCAAACGAGCCTGGAAGCGGGCGACTTCGTCGTTGATGATGGTGTCAGCACGGTCGGCTTCTTTTCTGCGATCGGCGACGTGCGAAGCTACCGCCTGCTGCAGATCGTCAATGTCGTACACAAAGATGCCGTCCAGCTTGTTCATCTCCGAATCGACATCGCGGGGCACGGCGATGTCAATGAAGAACATGGGGCGGTTCTTGCGGCGGCTGAGGAAAAGCTCTCCATGCTCGCGACGGAAAATCGCATGCGGGGCGCCCGTGGAAGTAATGACGATGTCGGCACGATCACAGGTGTCGTAAAGCCGGCTGAACTCAATCGCCTGGCCGTTGAATTTCTGCGCCAGCCCGATGGCCCGGTCGTAAGTGCGATTGGCCACGAAGATTGACGACGCCCCGTGCGCCAAGAGATGGCGGGCGGCGAGTTCGGTCATCTTGCCCGCTCCCACCAGATACACGTTTTGCCCTGCAAGAGATCCGAAAATCTTCTTGGCCAGTTCGACGGCAACCGACGCCACCGAGACCGCCGATGAACCGACAGCGGTCTCGCGTCCGCACCCGCTTGGCGACCGCAAAGGCGCGGGTCAGCAACTGATCGAGCTGGGAATTCACCGCTCCCACGGCGCGCGCCGTGGCATAGGCCTCCTTCACCTGGCCGAGAATTTGCGCCTCGCCCACCACCATGGAATCCAGGCTCGAGGTCACGCGGAACATATGACGAACGGCGTCCTGTTCGCGATATTCGTAAAGATGGGGATCAATCACGGAGCGTTCCATCTGGAAATACTCGCCCAGAAAACCCCGCAGATCGGCGCCGCCGTTCTTGCACCGCGCCACGAGTTCCACGCGATTGCAGGTGCTAAGAATCAGGCCTTCCTCCACTCCCGGGTGCCGCGTGAAGCGCCTTAAGGCTTCGGGCAGCTTAGCCTCGGGAATCGCGAGACGCTCACGTACTTCGACCGGGGCACTCTTATGATTCACGCCGATGAGCTGGAAGGTCATGACTGTGCGAACCTGTGAATCGTGCTGAAATAGTTGGCTGCCCACGCCACGACGGCCGCGGCAAACGCCCCGGCAGCGAGATAGGCGGCGCGGCGGCCACGCCATCCCGCACTCCAGCGTGTGTAGAGCAGGATCAGGTAAACCGCCCACATCAAGATCGAAAGCAGAATCTTGGGATCGAGAAGATTTACGCGCCCATAGGTGGCCTGCGCCACCACAGTGCCCGCAATCAAGCCCAGGGTCATGAAAGGAAAACCGAGCAGCAGCGAGCGAAAACCGATTTCGTCGATCACCTCGAGCGCGGGAAGACGAGAGAGAATCCCTCCCGGCCTCTTGGACTTGAGCGACCGCTCCTGAATCAAATACAGCAGGCTGGCGCCAAAACTAAGAATCAGCGCCGCATAACCGGTAAAGATCAGCGCAATGTGCGCGAGCAGCCAACCCTTGTGCAAGCCCGGCGATGTGAGCAGGAACGGCGCCTCGCCCGTCGCGGCGATGAAAGTCAGCAGAAACACCAAGGGAAAAATGACGATACCCGGCGAGGTGGTCTGGTACACCAGGTAAACGATCATGAACACGACCATGACCAGAAAACCCAGCACGGATTCGGCATTGTGGATCGAAGTCAGCGTAACCTGGCCGGAAACCAGAAAGGCGTCGGTTAGCGAGACGAAGTGGAACACCATCCCCAAATAAGCGGCGTGCAAGGCGACGCGGTTGAGCAGGTCGCTGGTGCGAGTGAGCGCCACCAGCGCATAAAGCAGCCCGACCGCGTAACAGCCCAGCGCGACTCGAAGCCAAAGTATCGGCATAAATGAATTCTGTTTCCCTACTGCGGGCGTCCTCCCCCCGTTCAGGTGATTATAGTCTGCCCTACGGCTGGGGCAGAGGGCAGCAGGGGTTATCACAGGGCGATGTGACGTAAATCACACGGCGTCGCTGCGGGAAGGTCGGATTGAAACCCGATGTGGGCGCGGGTTCTCGTGGCGCAGGCCGATCCCAGATCCATCCTTAAGCTCCGTGGCATTGCATGGGAGATGGAGCATAATGAGGCGCAGAGGAACTAATGGAAGCAAAGGAGTCCGAAAGCGTCGCGCGATGGTTAACCGCCGCGGCGTCGCTGGTCGTGGGCAGTCTGTTCTTCGCGTTGTGGTTCTGGCTATTGCCGGGTTGGCTCGGCTTCCGCGTGGAAACAGCGGGCGCGGCGCGTTGGCGATGGCTGGCGGCAGTTCCTTCCGTCTTGGGATTCGCGGTGGCTCTGCGTTGTGTCTGGGACTTCGGATGGACGGGACACGGTACGCCAGCGCCCATCGCTCCGCCGCAGCGGTTGGTAGTGACGGGTTTCTACCGTTATGTGCGAAATCCGATGTACGTTGGCTTTGCTGCCGGGTGGATTGGCCTCTGGATCGTGTTCGGACACGCTAACCCCATGTTGATCGCCTCCGTGGCGGCCGTTGCCCTCGGCGTGCATCTGTTCGTCGTTTTCTATGAGGAGCCAACGTTGCGCGGGAAGTTCGGGGCAGACTACGAGGAGTATTGCCGCAACGTTCTTCGTTGGTGGCCGCGAGTGCGGGCGTGGAACCGATCGCCGGGAGAAAACTAACCATCGAGGACTGCTGCTGCCGTGCGAAGCCGCTGAAAAAGCAGAGCCCTCCACACCGCTTCGTTTCGGTCGGGTTGACAAAACTATGCGTAGAATTTCAGACTCAGCCCCCTAGCAGGTTGCTGAAAAATCATTTCCCAGCTTGCATCCTGACCTCAGCGGCTGAAACCGACGCTGAAAATAAGACTGGTTATCGCAGCGCTAGCGCTGTGCCACCCAAAATCAACGTTTTCAACAGGCCGATAGACGGTCGGCAGTGCGCACTCGTTGATTCGTAGTCTCAATGAACCAGCCCTGCCGCTCGCTGCGCTTTCCCCTTTCACCATTCGCCAAGTCGGTGGAGTAATATGATCGTTCGGCTGAACTCGCATGTGGGATGCGAATTAGCGCATATCTGCAAGACTTCCGGCCAGCGAGAACAAGGTCTTGAAACCATAAAGGGCACAAAGGAACGATGAGCCAGAAATTCCGCGTTTTTGCCACCTGTGATATCGGTGAGTCCATCAATCTGCTGCGCAAACGAGGGTACGAGGTCGAGGTCTATCCCAAACCCGAGGCGCCCCCTAAGAAGTTGATCCTTGAGAAGGTCAAATCAGGCATTGACGGCCTGATTACCACGTTGCGCGACCCGATCGATGCGGAAGTATTTGAGGCTGGCAAGGGACATCTTAAAGTCGTCGCGCAAATCGCGGTCGGTTTCGACAACATCAACCGCGCCGACGCCAACCGCTACAAGATTCCCTTCACCCACACCGCCGACGTGCTTACCGAGGCGACCGCCGAATTTGGGTTCTTCATGCTGGGTGCTCTGGCACGGAGAATGTGGACGGCCGAGCATCTCACTCGCAATAACCAGTGGGGATACTGGCATCCCTACCTGCCGTTTCTGGGCGACGAAGTTACGGGCAAGACCATGGCGGTGATCGGCACCGGGCGCATCGGGCTGGCCATGATCAAGAAGTGCACCGGCTTCGACATGAATATTCTGTGCTATGACCCGGCCTACGAGAACCACGAGTACGTCAAAGCGATTCAGGAGATGAAGGACCTGCGCTTCGCGCGCGGCATCTCGCGGGAAAGGGCGTGGATCAAGTACACCACGTTCGACGACGCCCTGACCGAGGCCGATTTCGTCAGCGTTCATGTGCCCTTGTTGCGAGAGGGCGAAAGTTCCACTCCCACCTATCACCTTTTCAACGAACGCACGCTGCGGATGATGAAGCCTACGGCATTCCTGGTAAATACTTCACGCGGCCCAGTAGTTGAAGAAGCTGCGCTGGCAAAGGCGCTGCGGGAAAACTGGATTGCCGGAGCCGCGCTCGATGTGTACGAGCAGGAACCGCTGCCACCGGATTCGCCCCTGCGCGATCCGGCGATCGAAGATCGCTGCCGGCTGTATCCGCATTTTGCCAGTGCCGCCCGGATCACGCGTTTGTCCACCGACCCCAACAAAGGCATGGCAGGGCGGACGGTGCAAGGGCTGATTGATGTTCTGGAGAACAACTACGGCGGCGATATTACTAAGATGCCGTATGTGGTGAATAAAGAGGCGTTCGGAACGAGGTAGTCGGTGAGTCTGTCTGTTTAGCGTGACCGCGAGCCACGTTGGCTGAGACCGTAAAGCCGAGATTCGATTCCCTCGCCTTGAATCTGTATCTTGTTGACTCTGGGAAAAACGAATGCCAGAATGCGACACGGGAGTGCTGTATGCCGCGTCAATGTTGGTTCCTGCCGGCCCGAGCGTCCACGATCTTCACTCTGATTTTGATTCTTATTATTCACACCTTCGCCGCTGGCAAAGTCCGGGTGTTGCACACGTTCCAGGGAGGCAAAGATGGCGCCAGACCGTGGGCGACACTGCTGCTCGACAACAAAACAGGCACGCTCTACGGCGCCACAGAGGATGGTGGAAATCAGTTGTGCCAGAACTATTTTCAGACGGGCTGCGGCACAATTTTCTCGCTGTCGCCATCGGGCAAGGGGTGGAAGGAGACGGTGTTGTACCGTTTTCAGGGAGGCAGCGACGGAGGCCATCCCAGGGCTCCGTTGGCCCCCAGGCCGGACGGATACTTCTACAGCACTACAACGAGCGGCGGTGGCGGGAATCAGGGCGGCATCGGCACGGCTTTTCGAATCAACCCCGGCACATGGAAGGAAGAGGTCATCTTCAGATTTCCTTCCTCCCAGAAGGGCGCCTATCCCCAAGGCGCGATAGCATTTGACCGCAAGGGAAATCTCTACGGTCTTACGCCGAACGGCGGAACCTCTGGCGTCGCCTTCGAATTGATTCCGAACCCTGTGGGCGAATGGCAGGAAGTGGTGTTGTATGACAACGTTGGGCTTCCGTATGCGGGCGTGATCATAGATGACCTTGGTCACCTCTATGGCACCACGGACGACAATGGAGTTTTCAATGAAGGCAGCGTCTTCGAACTCTCGCACGGAAAGCTCGGCTGGCAGTTCACCAATCTCTACTCGTTCCAGTCCAGCTTCGGCGGCGGAGTTCAACCTGGCGACCTAACCGCCGATAAGCGCGGAAATCTCTTCGGATTCGCGGGTGACGCCGGAACTGGTTGCTATATCTACGGCTGTGGCACGGTATTCGAAATGACCCGCAGCGGTGGTGGGTGGCAGGAAAAGACCCTGTACCAGTTTAAGGACTTGGCGGATGGATGGGGCCCGGGCTACGGCGCCCCGGCCTTTGACCGTGCTGGCATCCTTTATGGTACAACCCAAGGCGGCGGGAAGCATGGATCTGGCACGGTGTTCAAGCTGTCGCCGGGCAAAGGCGGCTGGCAGAAAACGACACTCTACAGTTTCGCGGGCGGCGCCGGGGGAGCTGAACCTATCGGCGGATTAGTGGTCGACCAGCATGGCACCATCTTCGGCACAACCTACTTCGGCGGGAAGCGCGGTGGGACGACTTGCAAAAAGCAGGGCTGCGGGATCGTGTTTGAAATTACGCCATAAGCCACGAGCAGCCACCCAGGGTTACGACTCCTTTCAGCGTGGGACTATTCCTGGATGGTGTGCTCTTCGCTCTGGGCGCGAAGAAGGCGGTCCACGTAGTAAGGGGCGCGGTGGGCCGGTTCGTGGAAGTGGCGCACCTGCATCTCGCCCAGCAGTCCGATAGCCAGCATATTCAACCCCGCCAGCAGCAACACCGCAGAAAAGATCATCAGCGGGCCGTGCTGGGTCATGGTATCGGAGTGATTCAAGAACTTGTCGAACATCAGCCAGCCCGCAATGCCACTGCCCGCAAAAATGCTCAGCATTCCCACGGTGCCGAAGAAATGCAGCGGGCGGGACAGATAGCGAAGCAGGAAACGTATCGTAATAAGATCAAAAAATACCCGGAAGGTGCGCGAGATTCCGTAGTGCGAGTTTCCGCGCTCGCGATTCACATTACGAATCGGGACTTCACAGATGGAAGCCCCGTACCAGGACGCCAGGGCAGGAATGAAGCGGTGCAACTCGCCGTAGAGTGGCACTTGCTCCAGCAACTCCCGGCGATACGCCTTGAACGTGGTTCCGAAGTCGTGAATATTCACGCCGCTCAGTTTCGCCATCAGCCAGTTAGCGCAGCGGGAGGGAATGCGGCGCAGCCACAAGTTGTCCATGCGCTGCTTGCGCCATCCGCTGACAATGTCATAACCCTCGGATATTTTTTCCAGAAACAGAGGAATGTCGGCGGGGTCATGCTGCAGGTCGCCATCCATGGCAACGATGTATTCGCCGCGGGCGTGGTCAAAACCAGCGGCGAGAGCCGAAGTCTGGCCAAAGTTGCGGCGCAGCTTAACCACGGTCACGCGGCTGTCCACGGCTGCGATCTCGCGCAGCAGGTGGAAGGTGCGGTCGGTGGAGCCGTCGTCCACCAGCACCATCTCGAAGCTTTGCCCGTGGATCTCCATGACCGCTTTCAACCGGTCATAGAGATCGGTGACATTCTCCTGCTCATTGTGCAGGGGCACAACGATCGAATACTTGGGCATGAAAGCCCATTATACGGGCAACGGGATGGTTTGCGCCTTCGGCATACGCCGTTTTCGATTTTCCTGCGAAACTAGAATGGCAACAACGCAGCCAGCCTTCTGTTATATTCTGTCGGACAGTGCAGTCCGGTTTGGTGTACAAATTTGTGCAGCTGCAGGCAGCGGGAGAGGAGCCCGCCAAAATGGATTCAATCGTGATGATCATGTTTGGCTGCGTTCTGTGCACAATGACGGCGCTGAATTTCATGGAACTCCGGCGCATCCGGAAAAAACTGGAAACCAAAGCAGGGAATCCAGTTTCGTAAGAATCAACCGTTCGACATCGGCCGCCCCCCTCCCATGCGCCAATTCGCTCCCGGCAAGAAGCGCGTGAGTCCGTACGTCATTTCTCCTGAAAGCTACCCAGCGCCGGTAAGTAACAAAAGACACGACTCCGCTGTTGTGTACGACGTAAGAGAAAGAACACGGCGCCCACCGGCGCGCTTGACCAATCGCCTATAATGCCGTTTCACTTGTAACCCCCATTGCGGAACAGGAGAAGCGGAATTGAGCGATGAAAACGAGTTGCTTCTTGACAGTGATTCCCTCCAACGCCGTCGTTTTTTGCAAACCAGCTTTCTCAGCGGAGTGAGCGTCGCGGTCTTGCCGGCGCTGGCCGGCGCTCGTGAACTCGGCGTCCCCATGGCTGCGGAATCCCAGCCCAAACCCTTTGAACTGGATGAGGCCACTATCCGTGAACTCCAGGCCGGGATGGCTTCGGGAAAATTCAGCGCGCGTTCGCTCCTGGAGAAATACGCGGCGCGAATCGAGCAAATCGATGTTCAAGGGCCTGGTCTGAAGAGCGTCATTGAGATCAACCCCGACGCTGAGGCGATGGCCGCCGCCGCCGACAAAGAGCGGAAAGAATCGCGCGTCCGCGGCCCGCTGCATGGAATCCCGATTTTGATCAAAGACAATATAGATACCGCAGACCGTATGCAAACCACCGCGGGTTCGCTTGCGCTCTTGGGATCGCGCCCCGCAAGGGACTCCTTCGTGGCGGAAAAACTGCGTGCAGCGGGAGCCGTGATTCTCGGCAAAACCAATCTCAGCGAGTGGGCGAACATTCGGTCCAGCCATTCCAGCAGCGGGTGGAGCGGCCGGGGCGGGCAAACCAAGAATCCATACGCGCTGGATCGCAATCCCTGCGGATCGAGTTCCGGGTCGGGAGCCGCGACTGCGGCCAATCTCTGCGCTGTCGCGGTGGGCACGGAAACCGACGGTTCGATTGTCTGCCCATCTTCGGCCAACGGACTGGTTGGCATCAAGCCGACTCTAGGCCTGCTGAGCCGCTCCGGCATTGTCCCCATTGCCCACAGCCAGGACACACCCGGCCCGATGGCGCGCACAGTGCGGGATGCAGCCATCCTGCTGGGCGCGCTGGCGGGAGTTGACCCGCGCGACAGCGCAACCGCAGCCAGCAGCGGCAAAGCCGAATCGGACTATACGAAGTTTCTCGATCCTCATGGGCTTCGCGGGGCGCGCATTGGTGTGGCGCGCAAATATTGCGGATTCAGCGACACCGTGGATCTGTTGATGAACAATTTGCTCGATGCAATGAAGCGAGAGGGCGCGCAGATCGTTGATCCGGCGGACCTGCCGACTTTCGGAAAGTTCGACGACACCGAATTTACCGTGCTGCTCTACGAGTTGAAGACGGATCTGAACGCCTACCTGTCCAGCCGGCCGGGAGCGCCGGGATCTTTAAAGGAAATTATCGACTTCAACGAGCGCAATCGGGACAAAGAGATGCCTTACTTCGGGCAAGATATTTTTATCAAAGCTGAAGCCAAGGGCGCGCTGACCAGTAAGGAATACACCGATGCGCTGGAAGCGAATCATCGCTTGTCGCGCCAGGAAGGCATTGACGCGGTGATGGACCAGTTCCATCTCGATGCCATCGTGGCGCCGACCGCTTCGCCAGCCTGGCTTACGGATTTGGTGAACGGTGATCACTCGGTCGGAGGCAGTTCGAATGCGGCAGCGGTGGCGGGGTACCCTGATATCACGGTACCGGCAGGGTTCATTTTCGGCTTGCCAGTGGGGATTTCGTTTTTTGGCCGCGCGTGGAGTGAACCCACACTGCTCAAAATTGCCTATGGCTTCGAACAGGCGACGAAGGTTCGGAAGCCGCCCCAATTCTTGCCGACGGTGGGACCGTAAGCAGGACGGCGTGACTCGGTGGGGCCCTGCGAGTTCTTACTTGCGCCACGTCGGAATCACAGACGCGCCCCGTGCCAGGTGTCCGAGCGTCGCGGGTGCAACGGGGATGACATCCGGGCCTTTGGTCTTGCCCGCGATGATGGGCTTATTGGGAATGGTTTCGTAGGCGTAGCCATCGAGGGTCGCATACTTATTCGTCTTCCACGCGTCGGCGTAAGTAGTGACACGTGCCCAGCCATAGTGAACTCTCCCTCGAATGAAAAACCTCAGACCTAGATAACCGCTCGTACCGCCTGCCCACGGACCCGATGAAAAGGTGGTGCTTGTTCGGTCCCAGCTAAACATTCCAGCACGGCCCGGCTGAAGGTGGTTGTTCGATTTGATCACTGCGCCGTAGGGGAGCCGTGCTGCTTCCCAAGCCGAGGTTCTCCAGATCGCATTAGTGTTACTCCTCGGCCCGATGGCCAGCCCTCCGCCTCCTCCACCCCCGCCGCCGCGGAGTATGAAGTCAGTTTGCCGATGCCGGTGCAAATCCAGTTTGAGTGTGCCACTGCAACTGGAAATGGTTCTCTGGGTACAGGGAAGGAGCTTGTGAACAGGGGTGTAAACAATCCTTGCCTCTGCAGACTCGGAGGATGCAAGCAAACCCGCAGTCCCTGCTGCCGCCAGCAACAACATCTCGCTGGCAGGAATCAACGCCAGCATTCCCACTCCCGCAGCGCTCGCCGCAAGAGCATAGGAGTTGAGCCGGTGAGACAGTGATTCAGGAAGTTTCGCAGGTCGCTTCATTGCTTCGTTCTCCAATCTGTCATCACCGCCGCGCCCCGTGCCAGGTGTCCGAGCGTCGCGGGTGCGACGGGGATGACATCCGGGCCTTTGGTCTTGCCCGCGATGATGGGCTTATTGGGGATGGTGTCGTAGGCATAGCCGGTCAGAGTTCCGTGAGCATCAGGCACCATGATGCTGAGTCGTGCCCAGCCATAGTGGGTTTTCCCCTTGATCTGAAACTTTAGGCCGAGATAACGATTCTTCACACCCTTACCGCCGTTGGCCCAGTACCCACCACTCGTGCGAGCCTTACTATTGCCGTCCGAGAACACCATGACGGGGTAGGTACGACTACTATTGATGAACGGTCCGGTGGGACCTACGCGAGCTCCGGCTTTCAGTGCGTAAACCCAGCTCTGCTTCCAAGAACCGTTTCCAACGCGTTTCCCGGCAACTTGGTTCTTCTTGACCGCTGGGTTAGCTACCATCCTTACAGAAAAAGCACTGGTTGACGACCAACCCGTGATCGTGATGCCAAAGTCGGTGATCCCATCGTTATTCAAATCCAAGGGCACGGTTCCCCAGACGATACGGACATTGGCGGGGGTATACACGATCTTTGCCTGTGCGGGTGCAGCCGACGCCAGTATTCCTACTCCGGCTGCGCTTGCGGCTAGCGCATATCCGCTGAGCCGGCGTTCCAACGAAAAAACTGCATTCCCCGGATTACGTTTCATTGGCTCTCCTTCCCGCGCCATGCCGGAATCGCAGATGCCCCTCTCGCTAGATGACCGAGGCTGGCGGGTTCGAGGGTGATGACATCCTTCCCGTGGGTCTTTCCAGCGATGATGGGCTTGTTGGGGATGGTTTCGTAGGCGTAGCCGGTCAAAAGCGCTTTCATGGAGCCATATTTCAGCTTCACAGTCATCCTCGCCCATCCGTAATGATTCTTGCCGTTGATTTTGAATGTTAGTCCGAGGTAGCGGTTTGTGACATCAATCCAGCTGCCCGAGTAGTGCCACTGACCTTGCCGCGTCCTGTAGGCTCCCGCCATGAAGGCATATGGATGCCGAAAGTAAGTACCGGCAGTGCCGGATGGAATCTTCGCACCTTTTCTCAAGGCAAACGCGTAAGTGTTGCAACTGTCGCCGCTCCGACTCCGACAAGTTCCCAAAACGCCTGCGTATCGACTATCCATGGAAATCCACAAACCGTCGCCGTTGTTGTGCGTGATCCTAAAATCAGCGATACCGTTGTGATCGAGATCGAGATAGTACGATTTGCCCCGTCCGATATTATGGTGAGCGAGTGTAAATGATCTTCGCTTGCGCAGGCTGAACCAGAGCCAGCAGTCCCACTCCCGCCGCGCTCGCCGCGAGCGCATACGAATTGAGCCGCTGATGCAGGGAATCGGAAAGCTTGGAAGGTATCCGGGGACGTTGCATGGAGTCCTCCTTCAAGGCGGGCGGCACCATTGTCGTCCTCCCCGAGGCCGGTGTCAATCAGGGTCCGGAGTCTCTTGGAGTGGGCCGAAAGTCTCTTTCACAGCTTGGGCGGGAGGGCTAGGATGGTTGGCGTTTAACAGGGGAGGACAGTTATGGCGAACTCAGCGCGACACCGGGGGTGGATTTCACGGATGCGTCCGCGAGCGGCAAGAGCCGCGTTGGCGTTAGCAGTCGTGCTTGGGTTAGCTCACGTTGCCACCCGGTCGGCGCAAGCGCAGACTTTCAAGGTGCTCTACGCGTTTTCGGGCGGGTCGGACGGAGGATGGTCCTACGGCGACTTGGTTCCGGACGCCAAGGGCAACCTCTACGGCACTACCGGCTACGGCGGCTCCACGGCATGCCCCGAGGGTTGTGGCGTCGTCTTCAAGGTGGATAAGAGCGGCAAGGAGACCGTGCTTTACAGCTTCACCGGGCCCCCGGGCGACGGCGCCAATCCTCTTGGAGGTCTGGGGTATGCGGTTGGGGGCAACCTCTATGGCACCACCGCCTTCGGCGGCACCGGAGCATGCCAGAATGGCGGCAATCCCTCCGGCTGCGGTACGGTGTTCAAAGTGGATCAGACCGGAAAAGAGACCGTGCTCTACAACTTCACCGGGACTGACGGACGGGTTCCCCTGACAGGTACGGTGCACGACGCGCAGGGTAGCCTGTACGGCATTACCTACGCGGGTGGAGCTTCCAACCTCGGAACGGTGTTCAAGCTGGATACCAGCGGTAAGGAGACCGTGCTGCATAGCTTCACCGGGACCGGCGGGGACGGCGCGTATCCCTACGCGGGCTTGCTCCACAAGGGCAGCCTGCTCTACGGCACGACGGAATACGGAGGCGCCCACGGCTTCGGAACCGTCTTCACGATGGATATGGGCGGCAAGGAGACCGTGCTTTACAGCTTTACCGGGGGAGCGGACGGGGAATATCCCGAGGCGGGGTTGGTCCCGCCGGTGGACAATCTCGCCGGCACGACGGCAGCCGGCGGCGCTTACTCCTTGGGCACGATCTTCCAACTGAGTAAGACGGGCAAGTACACGGTGCTCCATAGCTTCACCGGGACCGGAGGGGACGGAGCCAATCCCACTGGAGGTTTGGTCCGGGACCCCAAGGGCAACCTCTATGGCACAACTCTCAACGGCGGCGTGTACGGCTCGGGAACGGCGTTCGAGCTGGATAGCGCCGGCAAGTACACCATACTGCGCAGCTTTGACCCCTCAACAGACGGGCAAAATCCCTACGCCGTCATGATCCGGGATGCAAAGGGAAACCTTTACGGCACGGCCATCAGACTTGGGCCTTCCGGCTGGGGAGTGGTATTCGAGCTGACCCCGTAGGCACGATGGCAAGAGAGCGCAGCAGCAGTAAAGCGCACAACTTCGCTGAGACGGACATCCGGCCCTGGGAACTGACCCCGCTTTTTGCCAGGATAGGGATTCTGGCAGGTTCAACTGGCCGCGCGGCGGCTCTCCGCTTCCTTCTGGGCAACGTAGCGCAGCAGAAGATCGCGCAAAGATACCAGGCCTTTGATCTGTTTGCCGTCCGTAATCGGCAAATGGCGGAATCCGAACTCGCGCATCAGGAAAAGGCCGTTCTCGACCGTCTCCCCCACGTTCACCGATCTGGGATTGGCCGTCATGACCTCGGAGACTTTGGTGGTTCCCGGCATGCGTCCGATGGCCACCACGCGGTTCATCACATCGCGCTCCGAGAAGATCCCGACCAGTTCTCCGTCGCGCAAAACCGGCAGTGCGCCGATACTGTGCTCCATCATGAAACGGGCGGCCTCCAGCACGGTGCGGTCGGCGTCAATGGAATAAACCCGGCGGTCCTTCACAAGATCGTAGATCAGCGCCATAACATGGCTCCCTTGAATCGGCTGCTGGTGCTTGGTTTCGGGGCTCCCCGCGCCCCCACCAGTGGCGGGTTGCAACACTTTACCACGGCAGGGGCGGTCGAGGAAAAGCGCCAAGCTGGGGTGGGTCAAGTTCGACGGCCGACGTGCTGCCAGCATGATTCGGCCCTTACGTTCCCAAAGTGGAACTTAGTCCTGTTCGGAATTCGTAACAAAAGCGGTTGGTGTGAAAAACACGTGTCTTCTCGTGTCAGGATTAGCGTCAAAGGAACTTCCCCCAGACCAAAGCCCTCCCCTGGCTGCTGGAAGGAAAATTCGTGCCTTGCCACCCGCACGGGCGGGAGGCCCGCGCCTACATCGAGTTTGATCAGAATTTTCTAAAAGCGAAGCTGCGAACCCGGCCAGTCGCAGATTGTTCCCACCGCCCGCGAATCCTCCGTGCTAACTCGGCTCTCATCTGGTATCTTCTTGGCTTTGCATGCCGTCAAATGGAAACCTATCTGGACAAGTAAGGAGCGTTGATGGCCGAACCTGTGCGACCTGAGCCTTCCCGAATTTATCGCTGGATGGTGCTTATTTTCTTGAGCATTGCGATGTTCGGGAATTACTACGTGTATGACGCGCTTAGCCCCCTGGCGGATGTGCTCAAGCAGCAGTTGGGCTTCTCCGATTCCAATATCGGCCTGCTGCAGGCGATCTACAGTTTCCCGAACATCTTCACAGTGGTGATCGGCGGGATCATCATTGATCGGATTGGGCTGAGAAAATCGCTTGATGATTTTTGGCGTCCTCTGCTTCATCGGGCCGGCAATCACGGCGTTAACCGGACATCTGTGGCTCATGGCGACTGGGCGCCTGATTTTCGGCATGGGGGCGGAGTCGCTGATTGTTGCGGTAACAGCGGCTCTGGCCCGGTGGTTCCGGGGCAAGGAACTGAGCTTTGCTTTCGGCATCAACCTTACGATTTCCCGGCTGGGTTCGTTTACCGCGCTGAACTCCCCCACCTGGGCGCGCATGGGCCTACGCAAACTGGCGCTGGCCGTTCTTGATTTCCCTGGCGATCTCTTCCTTGTGTATTGCGGGGGCCGCTATCTACTGGGCCATGGAAGTGCACGCCGAGAATACCTACCACCTCGGCGAAGCCTCCACCGACAAAGTTGTCTTTGGCGACCTATTCAAGTTCGGGGTGAGTTACTGGTTTATTGTCGCCCTCTGCATCACGTTCTACTCGGCGATCTTCCCCTTCCAGACGTTCGCCGTAAAGTTTTTCATCGAAGCCCATGGCACGTCGCGCGAGTTTGGTGGATTCCTGTCCAGCATGCTGACGGCTGTTCGCCATGGTTGTCACCCCACTGTTCGGCCTCCTGGTGGACCGTATAGGCAAGCGGGCGCTGCTGATGATGCTCGGTTCCCTGCTGCTGATTCCGGTCTACCTGATGATGGCCTACACGCGCGTCAACCTGTACGTTCCGATGGCGATGATGGGGGTAGCGTTCTCGCTGATTCCGGCGGTGATGTGGCCTTCGGTCGCCTATATCGTTGATCAGGCAAAGCTGGGAACGGCTTACGGATTGATGACGATGATTCAGAACATCGGGCTGTTTGGCTTCAATCTGCTGATCGGCTGGGCCAACGACTTCGGCCATGCCAGCGCCCAAAATCCTGGCGGGTACCATCTAGGAATGTGGATTTTCTCGATTTTGGGCTTCCTGGGGGTGTTTTTCGCCTTCCTGCTGCACGAGAGGGAAACTGGACCCCATGGTCATGGGTTAGAAACCATTACTACGGCTTCGGCGGCGGCAAAGGAAAGAAAAGGCTAACCTCGCCCAGTTTGGGTCGAGCCGGACAGTCCGGAGGCAACTGTTCCGTGTGGTTCCGGCCCGGAGGTACTTTCTCTGGGTCTTCGGCTGGACGGCTGTAATCTATAAGAACAAGGCGAGGCGGGGGTGAGGATCGGTTGGTAGTGCGGGGCGATACAGCGGATACGGTCACCAAAGTCACCAGGGTATATGAAGTCCGATAAAACCGCAGCAGATGCAACTTCTTAGGCCGCGCCAGAGCTGCTCCAAATACCCGCAAGCAGTACAACGAAAGGGCACTTACGCCGCATCAGACTGAGTGCGGCCGGAAAAGGCGACTTGACGGACGCGAGAAAACTGCAGGGCGACAGGCTTTCTGAAGCAGAGGCCATCGAGCGAGCCAAGCAGGGGGATGCAGAGGCCTTCGAGGCGCTGTACCACCTGCACAAACGGCGTGTGTATTCCCTATGCCTTCGCATGACGGCCAATACGGCGGCGGCCGAAGACCTGACGCAGGAAGCCTTCCTGCAGTTGTTCCGCAAGATTGGGACCTTTCGCGGCGAATCGGCATTTTCCACCTGGCTGCACCGCATGGCGGTGAACGTCGTCCTGATGCAGTTGCGCAAGAAGGGTCTTCCGCTGGTTCCACTCGAAGAAACCATGGAGAGCGAAGAGGAGGCACCGAAGAAGGAGCCGGGAGCCGAAGACGCCCGACTGACGGGGTCGATCGACCGTTTGCAATTGCAGGAGTCGATTGCAGCTCTGCCGCCGGGATATCGTACGATTTTCGTGCTGCACGACGTGGAGGGTTACGAACACAACGAGATTGCCGACATGGTGGGTTGTTCCATCGGCAACAGCAAGTCCCAATTACACAAGGCACGAATGAAGTTGCGGGAGCTTCTCAAAACGAGCAGAGCTGAAAAAGCCGCCAAGGCCGTAAGAAGTTCCAGAGAGAGGAATCGGGGAGAGAGGTAGTATGACCTGTAAAGAGTTTGAACGGGTCCTGCCAGAGCTTGAGGGCGGTTACACGATCGAGCAGGAAGCGCACTTGAAATCCTGCGCTGCATGTTCGGACCTGGTAGCGGATCTGAACGCGGTTGCACAACAGGCGAGGCTTCTGCAGGCATGCGAGGAGCCGAACGCCCGGGTGTGGAATTCCATCGAAATCGGGCTGCGGCTGGAGGGATTGATCCGCGAATCGCAGCCTGCACGTTCCACTCCAGTCTCAGTCCGCCCGAAGCTGGGGTGGCTGATCCCGCTGGTGGCCGCGTTTCTAGTCGCCTTTGGAGTGCTGCTGCACGAGCGCGGAGGGCGTCCGCCGCAGTTCGCGGAGCAGCAGCCCGTGTTCCAATCCCCGGCGGCGGCCCTTGCCAATGACGAAGCGCAACTACTCAGGCTGGTGGCGCAGCGAACCCCGGCCATGCGTTCCGCGATTGAGGCCGATCTAAGAAGCGTGGATGCATACGTGCGGGATGCCGAGCAATCAGCGAAGAGCAACCCGAACGATGAAATAGCACAAGAGTACCTGATGAGCGCCTATGAGCAACGGTCCATGGTTTATGAGATGGCTTTGGACCGTTCTCTGCAATAATAAGTAGGGTCGGGGTTGGCGGGGATCAAGCCGCCGACGTTGGGGGAGATGGGATTATGTATCGCAGGCAGTGCGCCGCAAGATTCGTTCTGGTGATGATCCTGGTCGGGGCAGTCGTTGCCGCCGGCGAGACTCGCAAGGAATTTCATTTCAAGGTCCGTCGCCGGGCCAGCGTTTCCATAATCAATCAGTACGGGCCGATCTCAGTGAAGCCTGTCGGCGGCAAACAGGTAGTGATCACCGCAATCCTTCATTCCGACAAGGTTGAAGTTGACGAGAGTCAGAATGGGAATCGGGTTTCGGTGTCTTCTCATTTGCTTCCGGGGGCAGATGCCGAAAGCGGACGGGTGGACTATGAAGTCCTGGTTCCGGCCAATGCCAGCGTGACCTTGCATTCGGCAACCGGTCCTCTGCATGCCGAAAAACTCCGGGGAGACGTGCTTCTGGAGGGCAACACCGCCACAGTTGATGCGCGCGACTTGAGCGAGGGGCATGTTCACGTCAAGACCCTGAACGGGCCCGTAACCCTTACCAATGTCAACGATGGACACGTGGAGATCACTTCGGTGAGTGGCGATATTGCGCTCAATGCCGTGAATGGACCACTGGTTCAAGTGAACTCTGGTAGCGGCAAAATCAGTTACGACGGCGATTTTAGCGGAGGCGGGCTATATTCGCTGACCAGTCATACCGGCGACATCGACGCGACGGCTCCTGCTTACGCTTCGATTGAGGTGGTGGCTCACTCCGATTCAGGGAAAGGTGGAGAACGACTTCCTATTGCAACCCGAACGCTATTCTTTCATAACCGGAGCCGGGAGTGCCTTTGCAGGTACGATGGGCAAGGCCGCTTCTTCGGTTAAGCTGCTCTCCTTCAGTGGTAAAATCCACCTCAAGAAACGCTGAACAATCTGACCGGGCAGGCTTAAGGCGCGCCCGGCAATTGATATCCATGAGAACCAGAGCCGGTTCGCGCCGCGTGGTCCATCTGGCTGCGCGCAAAGGCGTGGCGCAGGTCCGGGCGATATTTCTCGTGGGCTTCATGGGCGCCGGGAAGACCAGCGTCGGCCGGGCTTTGAACCGGCGCCTGGGTTGGCCCTTTGAAGATCTGGATGACCGAATTGTGACGCGCGAGGGGCGACCCATCGAGGAAATTTTTCGGGATTCCGGAGAGACGGAATTCCGGCGCGCGGAAAGCGCGGCATTGCGCGAGGTGCTGGGCGAGTTGGGGCGGTCACCGCGAGTGGTGGCTTTGGGAGGCGGAGCTTTTGTGCAGGCGGAGAACGCGGCGCTGATCGAAGCGGCAGGACTGCATGCGGTTTTCCTGGACGCGCCGGTGGAAGAGTTGTTCCGGCGCTGTGAACTGGAGCAGCGGGCGCGTCCATTGCGTCAGAATGTCAAACAGTTTCGCGAACTTTATGAGAAGCGGCGAGCGTCTTATATGAAGGCTAAGCTGCGCATCGAGACCAAGGGCAAAGACGTAGACGCGGTTGCGGCGGAGGTGGCATGCAGTCTGGGAGGCCGGTGACAGCACGAATCTTAGAAGATAAAGCAATCAAGAGAGGGTCCTGGTTGGTGCCGGCAGCGTTGTGCCTGCTTCTGATGCCGGCGGCAGCCTCGGCCAAGGGTCCCTCTGACCAAATGGTGGACTCCGGATCGTTCGGCGTATTCATGAATGGACGTCGAATCGCTACCGAGACCTTCTCCATCCAGCAGGCTGGCAGCGGAAGTTCGATTACTTCCGAGTTCAAGTCCGAGGCGGGAACGGATAAAGCGGCGCAGTCCTCCGAGCTGGAGCTGAATAATGCCGGAGAGTTGAAGAAGTACGAATGGAAGGAAATCAGCCCGGGACAATCGCAAGCCGTAGTCGTACCCAATGAAAGCTTTCTGACCGAGCGCTTCTCCAACAGTCCCCAAGAGAAACAGCACGAACAACCGTTTCTCTTGCCGGCTTCCACCAGCATCCTGGACGATTACTTTTTCATTCAGCGCGAGGTTCTGGCCTGGAAATTCCTGGCCACGAGTTGCAAGCAAGAAAAGGGCGAGCTGAAATGCCCGCTTAAAGAGCGCGCGCAATTCGGCACATTGAACCCGCATGCGCGAGCCTCGATGCCGGTCAGTGTGGAGTTTGCCGGGCGCGAAAAAGTTTCGATTCACGGAGCGGAACGCCAGCTCAACCGGCTGGATCTGAAGAGTGACTCGGGCGACTGGACGCTTTGGCTGGACGACCAGTTTAAGCTGCAGCGGATCTTGATCCCAGGCGACAACACCGAAGTGGTGCGGGACTAGTTGCATGTTGTCCTTGATTGACACACGCACAACGCGCGTTCTTTTCACGGTGCTGCTGTTCGCTCTGGGATTGGGCTTTCTGTACGTCGCACGACGCTCGCTGATCGCATTTCTCTTCGCTATCTTTTTCGCCTATCTGGTGGATCCCGCGGTGTCGCGGGTGGAGAAATGGGTTCGCGGGCGGGGACGTGCCGTAGCTGCCATCTATTTGCTGCTCATCATTCTTCTGATTACGTTTTTCTTCTTCGTGGGACCGCAGGTTGGGCGCCAGGCACAACGCTTGAGCGAGTCGCTGCCCAAGCTGCTGGAGAACGTCGGATCCGGACAGATTGCCGAACAGCTCGGCCAGCAGCACGGCTGGAGCAGCTTCACCATTCAGCATTTGAAGGATTTTCTGATAAATCAGAAGGGCGAGCTTGCGGACATCGCACAAAGAGTCGGGATCCGTGTGGCGGAGGTGGCGCAGCAAGCCTGGCTGCTGATCGTGGTGCCTATCCTGGCGATATTTTTTCTGAAAGATGGACGGGGCTTCACCGAAGTTTTGCTTTCCTTTGTGCATGCCCGGCCGCAGCGCGAGTTGCTGGAAGGCGTGCTGGGCGACCTGAATCAGATGCTGGCACAATTCATCCGCGCGCAACTCACCCTGGCTGCGTTTTCGCTGGTGGTTTACATCGCATTTATGTCGGCCATGCGAGTCCCCTATGCCCTGGTGCTGGGAACGGCGGGCGGAATCATGGAATTCATTCCGGTGGTCGGACCGCTGGTGGCGGCGGTGGTAATTCTCGGGGTCGCGCTGCTGATGAGTTATCCACACTGGCTGGTGCTGCTGATTTTTCTCGCTGCCTGGCGGATGATTCAGGATTATGTGGTCTCGCCTCGCATCATGGGAAAGAGTATGGAACTGCATCCGCTGGCGGCGATCTTTGGCGTACTCGCCGGCGGAGAAATTGCTGGAGTGTTGGGCGTGTATCTTTCCATCCCGGTGATGGCCAGCCTGCGCATCGTATGGCGGCGCTGGCGCCTGTACGCGGAGAAGAAGCGTTTCGGCCCGCTGAATGAGTATTCGTTTGGAACCGAGATTACGCCCAGGCAGTAGAACCAGTAAATCCCGGCCCCCTGAATCTCCAAAACCGGAGACCCATCGGCAGGTCACCCTCGGTAAGAAAACCAGAAAAACCTGGGCCAGCCCCCGGAGGTGGGGCTCCTAACACTCGGAGCCTCAGTGATATACTGAGTCCTGATTGAGGACGCTCCCGCTCGCATCTCCTATGCGAGTCTCCTCGAACAAGGTGGTCTCCCATGCGACGGAGAGAATGGTTTTTCGCTTTGATCCACGCTCTGGTGGTTGTGCTGACGCTGGTTCTGGTGCCCGGCGCTTCCGCCAAGCCCAAGTTCAAAGTGCTGGCGAGCGTTCCCGGCGGACTGTGGACCGGGCTGACGCTTGATGCTAGGGGCAATTTGTACGGCGTGACCAGCGGCGGAGGCGACTACGGCGAAGGCTCCGTCTTCCAATTGACGCCTGATGCTAAGGGCAAGTGGACGGTCACGACATTGCACAGCTTCGACGGGAAGGATGGCTCGTCGCCTAACGGCAACCTGATCTTTGATGCGGCGGGGCATTTGTATGGCACTACCCTCGAAGGCGGCGTGTACGTTCGCGGAACGGTATTTGAGCTCTCACCGGGTTCCAGCGGCTGGACGTTCAGCGTCCTTTACGACTTCTGCCCGCAGTACAACTGCCCGTACGGGGAAGACCCTGGAGATGGCTTAGTCTTGGACAAAGTCGGGAATCTGTACGGAACTGCCGGGGGAGGGGGGAGTAACGATTATGGCGTCGCCTATGAGCTGACGCCCGCTTCGGGCGGCTGGAACGAAGGCGTTCTCTATAATTTCGGCTCCAAGCCGTATGATTCGACGGCTTCAACCGCCCCCTTGATTCTCACCAAGGACGGCGATCTCTACGGCGCGGGACAGCGGGGCGGCAGGTACGGTGGCGGAACGTTGTTCAAATTGACGCACCTTCCCGGGGGCTGGCAGGAGCAGGTCTTGTACGGCTTTGGCAACGATGGCGGCAAGCGGGGCTGGTACGTCGACGGAATAATTCCTGGCGCACTGGGAGGTTTTTACGGCACAGCTCTCCAGGGGGGCAGCAACAAGTGTGATGGGTACCACTGCGGTGTTCTCTTCCAGCTGACCCTAACCGGACAGGGACGTTGGAAAGAGACAATTCCCTACGATTTTGCGAAACCGCAAAGTGGTTTCGAGCCCGTTAGTCCCCTCGCAACAGATGATGCCGGCCATCTTTATGGTACAGGTGCCCTGGGTGGCGACGATCACTGCACGGGGGGCTGCGGCGTGGTCTTCGAGCTGTCACCCCACAGGAACCAAAAATGGACATACACCGTGCTCCACAGGTTTAACGGCTCTGATGGGGGACTGCCTGACGGTGGCGTAATTCGCGACCAGCGGGGTAACCTCTACGGCGTCGCATATAGCACTGTGTTTGAGGTTACCCCGTAGTCCCAGGGGCGGTGTCCGTTTGCGGTCTACCCCGCTTGTGGTGAGAGCGGGCACTATCTCCCCTCTAATTACTCATCGTCAGTATCCTTTGCGCTGCCGGGATAGTTAATGAGGCAAGCTACGTTGCACGATTGGGCCCAGTCTGCCCGCAATCCCCCTTCGATCCCTGGGTGTCATTGCAGTAGGTTGGGTTTTTGACAAGGTTGATCGAAATAAACGGACTAGCGCACGTGTTGCAAAACAAGAAAAAGTCAGACAGATCGCCCTTGCTGCGCTGGTCCGAGGAGTAGTCGGCGTATTCTGTCACTGTGGCGTATGAAATCACGCCTTAGCTTCACCAGGTATTTGGTGCCGGCCCGTATCGAAACCTAACCGACTGCCGCGACAGTCGCCGATTACGACCAAACCGGTACCTGCCGCGGCAGCAGAACCATGACGCTTATTCGGTGTCCGGGTCTTTCGCGGGGCCCGGGTAGTTGATGAGGCACGAGACATCGCACAGACATTCGCTTCCGCCGCTGTTGCATTGAGTCGCCTGGCATCCATACTTGCCTGTTCTGCCGGATAGGCAGTGATTTGAGTACTGCAAAGTGATGGACTGAAACGGACGGGCGCACGTTTTGCAAAACAGGAAAAAATCAGACAGGTCCGCCGCGGGCTGGCGCAGGCCGGCGAAATAGTCAGCGTAGTGGTAACCGGGGTCGATGTCACCGCTTATGGTGTACGTATTTTCAATGAACTGCAGTATGCTGCCGAAGTCGTAGATGATAGGCTTTTGCTTGGTCCCTGAGATGTAGCCCGGATTGTCGTTGGTCTCCTTCACATAGGCGGAGACGACGAGGAATGGCACGCGGAAGCCATACACGTATTGTCCGCCGGTATTGTTAGGGTAGCCGATGCCGGGGCCGTATTTAGGGTCTGAAGGACTGATGTGATCATACCAGCCGCCCCAGTCGTCCCAGACAATCAGGATGGCGGTATTGTTCCAGTTGGGCTGCGGGTCGCTGCAAGTAGATTTCCCAACGAGGTTGACGATGTCGGCTACGTAGTCAGGCCCTATGCCCCAGTTATCCAAGGCGTGATCGGACCATCGTCCGTCGGGCACAACGAAGTACACTCCTCCGCCGGAGGTTGGGAAATTGCAGTTTTGGAGGTCGTAGAGGAACGGGGCGAGGGTTGGTTGGTTCTGTCCGTTGATGTAACGGGAGCTGCCTTCCAAGTAGGGCGCCACGTTGCTGTTCCAAGCCGTGGTGCCGCAGGAGCCTCCTGGGTTTTCTGGGCATATGTCGGAAATCGCATTGGGTGCGGTCCAGATTCCAGCAGCCAGACCGCTGTAATACCTCCACGGGACGCCTGCGTTGTTGAGCAGTGTCGCCAATGTGGGGTGCGAAAAGCACGGGTACACTTGCGTGATCTCAATGTTGGACGGGTTCAGTAACGGCACGAGCGAGCCTGAACTCGCAATGCAACCGGCGTCGTAAGCGCCCGTCGAGGTATTCTCCGCGGCGAAATACGAGTAATAGGGATTGGTGTCCGCGTATGGCGCCGAGGTTCCGGAAAACAGCAACTGGTGGGCGGGGAAACTCGGGCCTTGATTCGTCTGAAAAAAGTAGTTGGCAAACCCATAATTTTCGGCGATTTGCCAGTAGGGCTGAATGAGTGGGTCGGACACATACGCATACTGTGTGCAGTCTGTCGCGCCCTTCGAGTTCTGTTTGCAAGGAAATCCATTGTTTTGGAATGAACAGCTCGGTCCGTAGGTAATCGCCACTGTGCAGGCCCCGTCCATGGCCCCGCCGTCATAGCTGTTGTTCCACGAGGGCTGGTGGGAGTGGTCCGGGTCAGCGCAGTCATCCAGGGGACGGGCTCCGAGAGGCTGGGATGTGGTGCCACACAACCCTCCCGTACTGGGCTGTTGGATGTCCGCGCCGGCCGTAATCAGGGTCGAATCTTGGAATAGGTTGTCAGGCGTGCGGTTCTCTTGGATGACCACAATTACATTCTTGATCTGGGTCGAGTAGGTTTCAGCGTACGCCAGCGTCGCCGCCAGCGCGGCGAACAAATAGAAACCAAATACACATTTGAATGCGGTTTTCATTTTATCCTCCTCGGATGTTGCTGTTCGTTCGACGGCGCACGGGTTGTTGTCGAACGAAACTCAGCCGAAATTAAAACCGTTGTTTGATTACCTTGGATTCCTCGGCAAATAAGTCAACGGTAGGGATGAGAGGATGTGGTTTTTGTTCGGGGACCTGGATCGAGAAAATGCTGCGCCACATAACATCACCCCCAAAGGATTTGTGACAGGGGCCCAGGCTCGATAAGGAGCGTCACTTCTTTTTACGGTCTCGGAAGGCAGATCGCCGTGACCGTGATCACCCGATGAAGTGAGCGACTGCCCTGATTCCAAGATTCAGACTTTTGCTGTTGTGGCTACTCGCGGCTGTCTCTGCCCTTAGTTCCCTGCTCCGCCCACTCCAGCCGCGGATTCGACCTTCACGTTGCGCAAAAATTCGCCGCCGCTTCCGGGAGCATGCTGTTGATGAACATCCCGGAACCGAGTTCGAAACCCGGCGACGCGGGTTAGGCGCGGAATGATGCTCACATACCAATGGAAATACTTCACTCCTGCCAACTCGGCGGGCGCGCAGCGCAGGTGTAGTTGAAGTCCGGATTTCCCAGTCCGTGATAGAGCTTGGCCAGTACAACGTTCGCAGCATCCGCGCCAGATCCGCGATCTCAGCGGCGCTGATGTCGCCGAAGCTGGCCATGTGGCGGCGCGGATAAATGTGGGTGCAAACGGCGTGGGCGAGGCAAAAGGCTCCAAGGCCACGAAATGTTCGGTCGCAAGCACGATCGTTGCTGTTCCGCGATTTCCTCTTCCAGTGATTGGCAGAACATGCACTCGCCGTATTCGTCGTAGTGGCTGCAACGCCTACTGGAACCGTTCCCGCACCTGGCTCGAGATCACCGGAGTGGCAATCAACTGGGAATGCGGATGCTCCAGGCTGGCCCCGCGTCCAGCCGTGGTTCTTGAAAATGGTGATGTGGGCGATGCGCGGATCGTGGCTGAGTGCGTCGTAGCGAGACTTATAGGCGCGCAGCACGTTGGCCAACGTGGGCGTCCGGCATCAGCGCAATGACGTGCGAGTGGTCGGGGGTCTCGATGATGACGTCGTGCACGCCAAAACCATCCATGCTGCGGCGGGAACGATGGATGGTACGCGTGGGCTGGCGTCCGGCGCCAGGGCCGCGAACTTGTTGGGGACTACCCGCACCTGCCAGGGCCCGCTGCCGGTCGGTCGGAACCCGCATCACTTCTGGCGGGGTTTTGTCTTCGTTGCCCGGGCAAAACGGGCAAGTTTCCACAAATGGGGGCACCGTCCTTGGCGGGACGATGGTATGACCAGGTCTTCTGGGCGCTTGGCCCGCTCGGTGGCGATGATGACCCATTCCTTGGTGAAATAGTTCTGGCGTAGCTCGGGCATATTTACTCCTCGGTTCTTCTATCGGCAGAAGGTCGAATTTTCTGTTAGTGGCCCCGTTCCGGGAAACGGCGCAGCCAATGAGCATTTCTTGAGCTGGCACCAGACCCATCCTGGAATCGCCCTGCGGCCCGTGCCAGTTTGGAATCCGACCGCTGTTGTAAAATCCAAGCTACTTATGCAGCGAAGACTCCTGTAGGGATCCTGGGCGCAACCGGCATTGTGGGGCAGCGCTTTGTCCAGATGCTGGAACATCATCCGTGGTTCGAAGTCGCCTGGCTGGCGGCTTCCGACCGCTCCGAAGGCCGTCGTATGGCGAAGCGGCACGCTGGCGGATGAAAACGCCCATGCCCGGCCGTGTGGCGGAAATGCGCGTTGCTCCTGCGCAACCGGACGGCGCTCCCAAAGTTATTTTTGCCGCCCTGGATGCCTCTATCGCGGCCGATCTCGAACCGCGCTTCGCCGACGCCGGATGCGCCGTGGTCACCAACTCCAGCGCCCTGCGCATGAAGAGCGACGTGCCGCTGGTGATTCCTGAGGTCAACTCCGGCCACATCAAATTGATCGAATGCCAGAGCTGGCGCAAGAAATCCGGCGGCTTTGTGGTCACCAACCCCAACTGCTCGGCCATCGGGCTGGTGCATGGCCCTGGCCCCTTGCAACAGCAATTCGGCATCGAGACGGTGATGGCCGTCACCATGCAAGCGGTGAGCGGCGCGGGATATCCGGGAGTGGCTTCGCTCGATATCCTGGGGAACGTAATTCCCTACATCGCGAAGGAAGAAGAAAAAATGGAAGAGGAGACGCTCAAGCTGCTGGGAAAACTCAACGGCTCCGGGATCATTCCGGCTGGCTTCGCCATGAGCGCGCACTGCAACCGCGTTGCCGTTGAAGACGGGCATACGGAATCGGTTTCGATCAAGCTGAAGAAGCAGCCCAACAGCCGAAGAAATCATCCAGGCGTGGAACGATTTCCGCAGCGAGCCGCAAGAATTGCAGCTGCCCAGCGCCCCCGCGCAGCCGGTTCGCTACCTGGGAACCGCCGACCGGCCGCAGCCGCGCTTCGACGTGGATGCCGGCGAAGGTATGACGGCCACGGTGGGCCGCTTGCGTCCCTGCAGCGTGCTCGACTGGAAGTTTACCGTGCTTTCCCACAATACGATTCGAGGCGCCGCCGGAGCTGCCCTGCTGAATGCGGAACTGCTCAAAGTCCAGGGATATCTCGATTGAAGCTTTGATCATGTCGCCAGGCTGCGCGTTTCTCCGATTCTGATTCGCGGCCACGGGCATCTTCCATGATCGTCATGAAATTTGGCGGCACCTCGGTGCAGGATGCCAAGGCCATCGAGCGTGCCGCCGCCATCGTCAAAGAGCGGCTGCCGCAGAAGCCGGTGGTTGTGGTCAGCGCCATGGCCAAGGTCACCGATCAGTTGCTGGCCATGGCACGCGCCGCCGGGGCACGGCGATCGCAAGACCGCGCTGCGATCTGTCGCGCGCCCTGCGCGAGCGCCACTACAACACTGCCGGCGAACTGCTGGGGACCGCCGCTGTTCACCAATTTCCACAGCGAATTAGGGAGTCTACTTTGAAACCTGGAAGAACTGCTGCGCGGCATTGCGGCGGTCGGCGAATTGACCCCGCGGACCACCGATCACGTTGCCGCCTACGGAGAAATTCTCTCCAGCAAGATTGTCGCCGCGGCGTTTTCAGCGCTGGGGTGGCTTCGGCGCTGGTGGACTCGCGCGAGTGCATCGTCACCGACGACGCCCATACCAAAGCCGCTCCCCTGTTCGAGGAAACCAACGAGCGGCTGCGCGTCCAAGGTGCAGCCTCTGGTCGATGCCGGCCGGGTCCCGGTGATGGGAGGCTTCATCGGCGCCACCAAGAGCGGGCGTCACCACCACCATTGGCCGCGGCGGCTCGGATTATTCCGCCGCCATCGTGGGCGCCGGGCTGAATGCCGAGCGGATCGAAATTTGGACCGACGTCGATGGCATGATGACCACCGACCCCAACCTTTGCCCCGAAGCCCGGCGCATCAAGGTCATCAGCTTTGAGGAAGCGGCGGAACTGGCATATTTCGGGGCCAAAGTGCTGCATCCCGCGACCGTGCTGCCGGCGGTGCAGAAGAATATTCCCGTCTACATCCTGAATTCACGCAATCCCAGCTGCGAGGGCACGCGCATTACCGCCCAGGCTCCGCCCTGCAAGAACTCCTTCAAGGCCATTGCCGTCAAGAAGCGGATCACCATCGTGGATGTCGCCGCCCCCCGCATGCTGCTGGCGCATGGCTTTCTGAAGGCGATTTTTGAGGCCTTCGACCGGCACCGCATTGCCGTGGATGTGGTTTCTACCTCCGAGGTGAGTGTTTCGTTGACCGTGGATTCGAACGAGTCCATTCCAGCCCTGGCGGCGGATTTGGCCAAACTGGCGGATGTAAAGTATGAGGGGCGCAAAGCCATCGTCTGCGTGGTCGGCGACAACCTGCGGGAAACGCCGGGAATCGCGGCCAGCGTGTTTGGCGAGTTGCGGGATGTGAACATCCGCATGATTTCGCAAGGCGCGTCGGAGATCAACATCACGTTTGTGATCGAGGAAGACGCCGTGCCCCAGGCGGTGCGCCGCCTGCATAAGACGTTCTTCTCCGATCTGGATCCGGAAGTGTTCGCGTAAGGCCTGGTTGTCATCCCGAGGGAAGCGAGGGATCTGCAGTTCCTCGCAGTCAAGCACAACTGCAGATTCCTCGTCGCTCCACTCCTCGGAATGACAAGACAAGCCTGTAGATTTGTTCCGCTCAGCCGCCCTCTGCGTTAAAGTAGTACCGCCCCCATGAACATTCTTATTCTCGGCCGAGGCAAGACGGGATCGCTGGTGGCAGAGGTGGGCCGCGAGCGCAAGCACCAGGTTCACTCCTTCGATATCAACGACAACCCTCATGCCTGCGCGTTGACCGCGGAGACGCTCAGCGCCTTTGATGTGGCCGTCGACTTCACCACGCCGGAAGCTGCCCTGGAAAACATCGCAGCCTGCGCCAAGGCAGGCAAGAACATCGTGGTTGGTTCTACGGGCTGGTACGGCGAACTGCCTGCCGTCCGGCCGCTTGGTGGAGGAGAGCGGAATCGGCTTTCTCTACGCGGGTAATTTCTCGGTCGGGGTGAATCTGTTTTATGACATCGCCCGCGCCGCCGCGGCCGCGCTGAAGCACGAATATTCCGGCCAGATTTTCGAGCGCCATCACGTCCATAAGCTCGATGCGCCCTCCGGCACAGCCTCTGTGCTGCAGAACATCATCAAAGATGCCTCCGGCCACGAGCTCGAAATCACCTCCTTCCGCGAAGGCGAGGTGGTCGGCATGCA
>CAVVEC010000009.1:0-80552 GCA_963747105.1 uncultured Acidobacteriota bacterium | reverse complement strand
TCTGGGTGGTGCCATAAAGATTTCCCTTCGCATCCATGATCACACCCGCGTATGGGCTGATCCCATCTGCTCCACTGAAGCTGTGCAGGACGGTCTCGGTGCCGCTGGTATCCACCACGAACACCGTTCCCTGGTTGGAAGAGCCGCCCACGGTGGTGGTGCCGTAGAGGTTACCCGCGGTATCCCGGAGCAAACCTGCGTATGGATACGCCCCGTCCGGCGACCCTGTGAAGTTGTAAAGTACAGTGAAAGTCTGCGCTTGCGCCGATTGGGTCGCGATGGCCCCTAACCCAAGCGCGACTGCGAACGTCAGCAGGGCACTTGCCGCTCCCAGGCTGTTCCTCGAAATCCAGCCCCAGCGTTGCACTGAGTTCGTCATGAAGTCCTCCGTTGAACGCCATCTACTGTACGCTTCCGGCGAAAGATGTCAACGGAGACTTTCGACCCACTTCGGCGGAAGACCGTGCGCCGTTTTTATCGCATGCACCAGCAGCGGCGGCCTGCCGCTGGCGATCCCGAGCCGGTGAATTAGCGAAGATCCGCGTGTCTCAGCGTTCCGCACGCGGCGCTGTTGCGCCCGGCGTGGACACCTTGAGGGTGAAATCGGGGTGAAGCGTCTTCAGGGCGGGGCGTGAGGAATCCGCCTCCTCACCATGGGGCAGACCGAAAGCGTAGGCATTGTCGTTAGCGTAGCCGGAGCCGACGTATACCGTACCATTGGCGACCGCGGGCGAAGCATCCACCTCGTAGCCGGTGGCATAGCTCCACAGTGAAGCCCCGGTGCTGGCGTTAAGTGCGTACACGTTGCCATCCCACGAGCCGACATAAACTACTCCGGTGGCCACCGCAGGTGACGACTGTACACGATTGCCCGTACTGTTGCTCCACAGTGAAGCCCCGGTGCTGGCGTTAAGTGCGTACACGTTGCCATCCCACGAACCGATATAAACTACTCCGTTCGCCACCGCGGGCGACGAGTATATCCCGCCGCTCGTGGCATAGCTCCACAGCAGGGTGCCGGTGCTGGCGCTGAGTGCGTAGACGTTGTCGTTCCCCGAGCCGACATACACCACCCCATTTGCCACTGCGGGCGAGGAATCCGAGTTGCCCCTGCCGCTGCCAATGACGTAGCTCCAAAGCAGCATGCCAGTGCGGGCGTTCAATGCGTACAAGACACCCCCGGAGGGGACATAGACAGTACCATTGGCCACAGCGGCCAGAGGCAGCCACATAACCGCCAGTGCCGCCGCCAATCGTGTAGATCCAAAGCTCGGCGCCAGTGCTCGCATCGAGTGCGTAGACGTTGCCGTCATAGGAACCGATATAAACTACACCATTCGCCACGGTGGGCGGGGCAACTACATCGTATCCAGTGGCGTAGCTCCACAGCTTGGCACCGGTGCGGGCGTTCAACGCGTACACATTCCAGCCACCGCCGACATAAACCACTCCGTTCGCCACGGCGGGCGGCGTGTCGCCGATCCCATAGCTGCTGCTCCACAGCTTGGCACCGGTGCGGGCGTTCAACGCGTACACCTTGTAGTCAGAAAAGCCGGAGGAAAAGTAAACCACTCCGTTCGCAATCGCCGGTGAAGAAGGGATACCGTTGATCACGGCAAAGCTCCACTTCAACTGGAGGCGCCCAACCGTGGTGGGATTCAGCACATTCTCATATGGGTTCAGGCGCATCATGTCGGCCCTGTGGAACTGCCTCCAATTTGTCTGCACCAGAAAGGGCTCCTGCGCACCCTTGTCGTTATTCCGCTCCAGAGCCGTGACCCAATGCTTGCCAGGGTGAGCGCTACGGGGCGCGTAAATCTTTGCGTTCTCGAATCCTCCTCCGCCATTGGTAACGACCAGCGCTTCATCCTTCGTGCCGAAGTAAATATCCACCCCAACGTTGGGTTGGAATCCGCGCCCCGAAACGAGAATCTTGCTGGTCGGCGGGCCGGATTTCCTGGAGAGAGCGATGGCAGGCGCAGCAGCGGCGATCCCGCAGAGCAGTAAACACGCAAGAAACAGAAAAGCAAAAGAGTTGATTGGCTGAGAGAGTTCCCGAGGGTCGGACATATTCCCTCCTCGTTCAAGCCGCGAATGGATTTCGCCGGGGAATGCGCGCTTGAAACGTGGGGCAATTCTGTCCGCTTTCTGCGGCTTGTCAATTGTGCAAGGAATTGCAGTTCGGAACGAACTGCAAAAGGGAGATCGAAGGGGGAGGGATTCCGATCCGAACAATCGTTGTGAACCGAATCTACTTTTCTGCCGTGCTGGACCGTTTCAGCAGAATTGCGGCCACAAACGCCGCTACTGCCGCCAGCAACCATTGCACCCGCCAGAGTTGAATTGCCTGAAAGTCAGCGAGGTTCTGAGCGGAGTAGATGAAGCCGACGGCAATCGCCGCCAGAATACAACCCAATCCGGCGAAGAACGCGATCAGCGATGCGGTGGAGAGAGCAAGCCTCTCCTTCACGCTTTGAAATTCCAACACCTTCAGGAATTCCAAAGCGCGCATCCAAATGGGTTCGGCAGGCGACGCGGTCTTTGCCTGGCGATCGGCCCCGCAAATATGGCAGAATCGCGCTCCGACCATGAACTCGGCCTCACAGCGATCACAGACTTCTACCAGGGTTGAAGCAGCGGCGGCAGGCTGAACGGTGGGGGGACGCCAGAACTCCTGCGGCGCGTCTTGCATTACCTCCGACATGTGGAACTCCCTGCCGGGTTTTCGCCGCAAGCCAGTGACCAAAGCCCGAGCCGTTGTAAGTTGTTATAAAACCTTAACTTTGACAGCTACAAATGGCCCCTCGCCTCGCCGGCGAGCAAGAATTACCGCGTTCCCGGCAAAGATTATCGTTGGCTGGAATTATGCGCGTTTCGAGGACCAGTTTTCATCACACAAATGTTGACCGGAATTGATGTTCTTGGTTCGGCCTTCCACATGCACGCATCGGGTAGACTCAAGACATTACACTGAACCCGAGGAACGCCCATTTGTCTGCCCGCCGGATGGCCCATTGCACTTTGGTTCTATGTCTGCTGGTCCTGAATTCCGCGGTTGCGCCTGCTCAAGCCCGGCGACCCCGCCGCTTCCGCCGCCGACAGGTTGTCCTTTCGCCCCAATGATCCTCTGAATCGCACCGCCTTCGATCATTTTTACAATCTGGATTACGACCGCGCGGTGCAGGAGTTCGATCAGGTTTTGCAGAGGCATCCGGACGACCCGTTCGCGGTCAACCATTTGCTGACCGCAGTTCTGTTTCGCGAGCTCTACAGCATGGGAGCGTTGAACACGGGGGAGTACGCGAACGATACTTTCATCCAAGCCGCGCATCGCCCCGCCGATCCCAAGGTGAAGCAACGGATCAAAGACCTGGCCCAGAGAGCGTTTCAGCTGGAAGAAAAACGTCTGGATACAAACCCCAAAGACGTGGATGCGCTCTATGCCCGAGGCGTGACCCGCGCCCAGTTTGCCACCTACACCGCGATGGTGGAACACGCCTGGTTTTCGGCGTTGCGCAACGCAGTGGGAGCGCGGCGCGACCACGAACGCGTGCTCGAACTGGCTCCTGATGCGACGCTGGCAAAGCTAATCGTCGGCGCCCACAATTACGTCATGGGCAGCCTGCCGCTGGCGCTGCGCGCCGGTGTCACTGTCCTCGGAATCGGAGGAAATAAAGAGAAAGGATTCCAGTATCTCCGCGAGTGCTCGCAGGGAAGCGGCGAGACCAGCGTTGATGGCAAGATTCTGCTGGTGCTGTTCTTGCGGCGCGAACATCGCTACGAAGAAGCCCTGCCGCTAGCGCGTGGCCTGATCGCAAGCTACCCTCGGGACGTGCTGATGGCGCTCGAAGAAGGGAACTTGCTGCGAGCGGACGGACACGATCAGGAAGCCGCGGCAGTCTACAGAAAGGTCTGGCAGGCGGGGCGCGAAGGACACTACGATGGCTTGCATTATGAAATCGCCGCACTCAGCCTGGGCGATCTGCTGCGCAGCCAGAAAGACTACGCAGTCGCAGCGGCGGCTTATGAACAGGTCAGCGAGGCTCCGCAACCCGATCCGGAAATCCTGCAGAAGGCAAATCTCGGCGCTGGAGAGATGTACGACATACTGCAGAAGCGCGAACTCGCTATGAAAAAATACCAGGCAGTCCTGGCCGGTGACGCGAAGACTCCGTTGGCGGAGACGGCGAACAAGCGCATGAAAGAGCCGTATCGGAGCGATTAGGGACGGACGTTAGTCAGTCCTCAAGGTAGTCGCGGGTGCCCCGTCCAGGCGCCGCCTGCCCATACCCTCCTGCACATACTAAAGACAGATTAATTGACACCTCAGGATACCCTGACACTTTAACCAAATTGTCATTCCGAGCGTAGCGAGGAATCTGCAGTTGCTCGCAGTTGCGAAAATGCAGATTCCTCGCGCCAGGAGCCGCACTCGGAATGACAATGTGCTTGCGGGATCGCATCATAATAATATGCAATTCTCATGAGGCTTCAAGTTTCAACCGCGCGGAACCATTTTCCCGCAAAGCGCGTATCCTAGATCAGGCGGAGGAGAAGATCATGTATTGCAACTACTGCGGAAAAGTCATTCAGGACGATGCCAATGTCTGCGCCTATTGCGGCATTCGGGTCGGCGCAGTGCTGGCGCGCAAGCGGCTGATCCGTCCGCGGGTCGGGCGCAAGATTGCGGGGGTGTGCGCGGGATTCGCCGAGTACTTCGATCTCGACGTCACGCTGGTGCGCGTAGTGTGGCTGATTTCGGTATTCCTCGGCGCGGGCCTGAGCCTGATCGCCTATGTGATCGCCTGGATCGTGATGCCGGATGAACCGCTGGCGCTGCCAATGCCAGCGGGACAGCAGGCCACCAATCCGTAGGACCGCGCGCTGCTCGATCTCTCTTTGTACACGAGCACCCACGTTTCGAACAGCATTAAACGTGGACAGTCCAGTCGATTCCAACTCCGACATGTGTTTAAATCGGGCGATGCCTCGAATCACGAGCGGCGACACGGAAATCTTCTATGACGTTCTGGGGAGCGGACCACCGGTAGTTCTGCTGCACCCTTTTCCGGCACATCACGAACTGTGGGAACCGGCGGCGCAGGCGCTGGTCGCGCGGTATCGGGTGATTCTCCCTGATCTGCGCGGACACGGAGATTCAGGCGTGGGCGAAGGACCGGCCACAATGGCGAAACATGCCGAGGATGTGGCGCGAATTTTGGATCACGAAGAAGTAGGGCACGCTCCGCTGGTGGGAGTTTCGATAGGCGGATATGTGTTGTTTGAATTCTGGCGAAAGTACCGCGGGCGGGTGACGGCCCTGATGTTATGCAATACCAAGGCACAAGCCGACACTCCCGAGGCACGTGCCCAGCGGCTGCAGGCCGCAGCGGACGTGCTGGAGCGCGGGACCGAGCCGTTCTTCGAAAGCATGGTTCCCAAGTTGCTGGGGGAGACCACGCGGCGGACGCGTCCTGATCTGGTCGAAGGTGCGTTGCGCATGATGCGCAAGATGGCTTCCGAGGACGTTGCGCTGGTGCAGCGCGGCATGGCGGAGCGTCCGGATTCGATGGAGACGCTGAAGACGATCAGCGTGCCGACGCTGATCGTAACTGGTGACGAAGATGTCGCGACGGGCGTGGCGGAGGCGGAGTTGATGCGACAGAACATTCCCGGCAGCCAGATGAAGGTGGTGGCTAAGGCGGGGCACTATTCTCCGTGGGAACAGCCGGAGGAGGTGGGAAAGATGGTGCGGCAGTTTGTGGATACCGTGTATGGTGGCTAATATCGTTTCCCGCAAGCACGCGAGATAAGTCAGGAGTTGTCATCCAGAGCGGAGCGAAGGATCTGTGCATTGCCACATCAGATACATAGATCCTTCCCGGCCTGAAGGCCGGTCGGGATGACATTCCAGGATTTGCTACAATTCTCTCGCCATGATTGATGCCTTCCTGGTTGCAGAGAAAACCGTGGTCAACGCCAAGGGTGATGGACCGGCGGTGGATGTGAGCGTCGCGGCCAACCGTGTGTTCCTGCTGAGCCTGAATATCACCAATATCGTCGAGCAGGAATCGCTCGACGTGAGCATTTACGGATCGGCGGACGGCGCGGCGTGGGGGGCGAAGCCGCTAACGAATTTTCCACAGAAGTTTTATCGCGCGCAGCATCCGCTGCTGCTGGATCTTACCGGACACCCGGATGTGAAGTTCGTACGCGCGCACTGGGAGGTTGGCCGCTGGGGACGGGGCAGCGAAACCCCGATGTTCGAGTTCCACGTGACCATCAAGGAAGTGCCGGCCGACATTCTGAAAGAAGCCACGGCGGAGGCGAAGGCGTTAGCGTGAGATCCAGTTGGTGCTGATTGTCCGAATGCGGAGCGCAATCCAGCTGGCGAGACTGAAGGCATGTCCTTAGCATTGACGGTCCCGCACAAAAGAGGGCACACTGCCTTCCCATCTGATCATTGAGGTCACGCGTGGTTTGCAGACCGGAAGCGCTGCCCCGTCGAACCGTACGAATTGCCGTGCTCTTGTTGCTGAGCCTGCTTGGCCATTCCTCGTCGGCGCTGGTTCAGAACCAGATCTCTCCGCCGGCTTTATATGAACAGCTCCGTACGCTTCAACTCAGTAGCGAAGTAATCCACACCGAACATCTGGCGATGAGCCGGGACCGGATCTCCCTGCAGTGGACTGGGGATTTCTACCTCGCGACGTCAATCGCCGGGAGGTTTATGGGGCGGTTTTCCTGGGCCGGGGCCACCTGACGGTTGAGCCTTCGAGTTCATTCGAGAAAGACAGCGTGCGAAGGTTTCTGCACGGTGACCGGGTGGACGTGGATTTTACCGCAGCGGTTCTTCGCTTTACCGACGACACCTATGCGCTGATTGCGAATCTCCCGCACAATTCGGGTTCTGTCCCGGCCAACGCACAGAAACTGTGGTCGCAACTGGACGGCCAGCTCCTGCGCAACACCGGCCTGAATCTGAGCGCACGACTGGCATGCGCCATTGCGAATGGAGACGATCCCGGCGTATTTTTTGCCGAGTTTTCCGGTGGCGCTCACGACCGTTTTGCCGCTCTGCTCGATCATCAGACGCGCAGTATCGGAAGCGTCTTTGGAATCAACGGCGGGGAAAAGGGAATGTTGTTCCAGGGCCGCGGCGATTCAAGGACCAGCGACATTTGGACTGCTTTTTACGATCAGCAGGACTATCGCAGCGGCCGTGTCTATTATGCGAGCCATTTTGACTTGGTGGACACTCCAGACTATCGCATGGAAATTGACCTACGTGAGGCCGGTCATTGGATGCGCGCGACCATGGAGTTGGATTTGATCGCATTGCGGGATGGCGTGCAATTCATTCCAATGACGCTCAATGAGGGACTTCCGCTCGACAACAAAGGGCGCGAGCAGAGGGGTACGCACATCACATCCGCATCCTTATCCGACGGTACGCCTGTGACGGTGATTCAGGATCCGTTGGAGATAGGGCTTAGCATCATTCTGCCTCAGGCGTTAAACAAGGGGCAAAAGATTACCGTCCGGCTGTACGCGGAGGCGGAACACGCCTTCTTTGACTGGGAGGATGCCTTTCACTACCCCCTCTCCACTGAAAGTTGGTACCCACGTCACGGATACCTGCGGCGCTCGCGTTTTGATCTGAAGTTTCTGCACAAACCGAAAACCCTGGTGATCTCAGGGGGGGAGCTTTTGGCGGAGCGACACGACGAGAACGGTAAAGAGATGCTTACCGAATGGAGAACCCAGGATCTGTTGCCCCTCGTTTCTTTCGCAGTGGGTCCCTTCGAACGGCATTCGGGCAGTGTCGAGGTCAACAACCGGAGAATTCCCCTTGACTTCTACTCGGCCCCTGCTCGGTACGGTGCCATCAAGGAAGATTTCGTTCTGGCCGAACTCGGGAATGCGGTCAAGTTCTTTAGCAAGATGTTTGGAGATTACCCCTACCAAAGATTGGGTGCGGCCTACCTGCCCTCCGACTTCGGCCAAGGTTTTCCCACGATGCTCCTATTGCCGGTGGAGGGGAGGTCTAGCTTGCGCGATTTCGCCTTCATCGCCCACGAGGTATCGCACCAGTGGTGGGGCGGTCTAGTGGCGTGGCAGTCCTATCGCGACCAGTGGCTGAGCGAAGGTTTTGCTCAATACTCGGCAGCCCTTTACGCTTCCAGCCGCGAGAATCCTAAGAAGGCCCTTGAATTAGTCAAGGACATGCGGCAAGTGTTGCAATATCCCCCCAGGACTGATCTCGGAGTTGCTGGTGGCAAGCTGTACGAAGTCGGCCCCCTCATCATGGGTCACAGGTTATCGTCCCGGCTAACCGGCGGCGGCTATAACGCCCTCATCTACGAAAAAGGTGCGCTGACGTTGCGCATGCTCCACTTTTTGTTCACTGACCCTGCCAACGGCAACGACGATGCGTTCTATCAGATGATGAGGGAGTTCGTTCAGGCTAATCGGGGCAAGGCGGCTACCACAGAACAGTTCTTTGCAGGCGCATCCGCATATTTCGCCCGAACGCCCGTCGCACACAAGTATGGATTGAAGGACTTGAACTGGTTCTTGCAACAATGGGTCTACCGGGCGGAGATTCCAAGTTACCGCTTGGAATATGATGTTGTTCCGCGACCCCAGGGCGGCGTGACGCTCACCGGCACCATTTATCAGGCAGATGTGCCCGCTGATTGGTTCATGCCTCTTCCCGTCGCTTTCGAATTTGCTGACAAGAAACAGGCGCAGGCAGTGATCTATGCCCAAGGCTCGCAGACGGTGGTGAATATCGTATTGCCCCAGGAGCCGAAAAAAGTTGCGCTCGACCCTGACCTCTGGGTGCTGACTAACAAGGTTTCTGAATCAAGAGTGAAACACTAACCCCACTCATCGGTTGAAGCCATTCCGTTATATTTGATGCAAGATGCGCCAAGGTTCCACGGTCGTGGTTCGTCCTGCTCGGAACTTGTCGGGAACGGTGCGCCTGCCGGGGGACAAGTCCATCTCCCACCGCTACGCTATGCTGGGCGCGATTGCGGAGGGAACGACGCGGCTGGGAAATTTTTCTACAGGCGCGGACTGCGCCAGCACGCTGCGCTGCCTCAAGACGCTGGGAATAGAGTGGGAGCGCAATGAAAACGAAATTGTGATCCACGGCCACGGCTTGAAATTGCGAGCGCCAACGATGCCGCTGGACTGTGGCAACTCCGGCTCGACGATGCGGATGCTGAGCGGGATTGTGGCGGGGCAGGAATTCCGCAGCGAGCTGATCGGTGATGAATCGCTGTCGCAGCGCCCCATGGCGCGGATCATTGCGCCGCTGGCGTCCATGGGAGCCGAGATCGCGGCCGCGGATGGAGGCCGTCCGCCGCTGCGCATCGCCGGTACGCATTTGAAGGCGATCGACTACAAGATGCCGGTGGCCAGCGCGCAGGTGAAGTCGGCGCTGTTGTTCGCCGGCTTGTTCGCTGAAGGAGAAACCGGTGTCGAAGAGCCGATGCGCACACGCGATCACGGAGAGCTGGCTTTGCGGGCTTTCGGCGCAGAAGTGAAGCGCGAGGGAAATCGGGCGACGATCCAAGGCGGGCAGAAACTGCATGCCATCGAGGCGGCGATTCCAGGGGATCTTTCCAGCGCGGCGTTTTTCCTTTGTGCTGCGGCCCTGTTTCCCGGATCGCAACTGATGATCCATCATTTGCTTCTGAACCCCACCCGGGCGCGGCTGCTCGAGGTGCTGATTGCGATGGGCGTGGGAATCACGGTCGCGGAACTGGAGGAAAAGCACGGAGAACTTGTCGGCACGGTGCGGGTCCAGGGTGGCGCTCTGAAAGGCGCGACTATTTCGGGTGCGGACACGGCCGCGCTCATCGATGAAATCCCCGTGCTGGCAGCGATTGCTCCGTACACCGAGAGCGGAATTGAAGTCCGCGACGCGCGGGAGTTGCGGGTGAAAGAATCCGACCGGATCGCCGCTATAGCAACCAATCTCAAAGCCTTGGGGGCGGTGGTTGAAGAGAGGGACGACGGATTAAGGATTCCCGGCGGACAGAAGTTGCATGGCGACGAAATCAGTTCCTTTGGTGATCACAGAATTGCCATGGCGTTTGCGGTGGCTGCCCTGCGGGCCGACGGAGAAACGAGTATCCACGGGGCGGATGCGGCTGTCATTTCCTATCCGAGATTTTTTGCGGTTTTGGAATCGTTGCTTCAACGATAAGAGTCAAGGAGTCACAAATGAGAAGGTGTCGGCTTGCCCTCGCAGGTTTGGCTTTTGTGGCGTTCGTGGCCCCAGTGGTCGACACTTCGTTAAGCGCGCAATCGTCGTCATCCAGCGCACCCGCAGCTCGCGCCTCGATGGCCGCGACTCAGCCTTCAACATTCGAGAAGATTACGGACTACACTCTTCCTCCCGATCTGTATAAGAAAGCCCATGACCTGACCCAGATTCGCTTTGCCTTCAATTTGATCGGCTTCGTGTATGGGCTGGCGGTTCTCTGGCTGATCCTGCGCTGGAAGCTGACGCCGAAGTATCGCGACTGGGCAGAGAGGTTTTCATCCAAACGCTTACTGCAGAGTGTTGTCTTCTCCCCTCTGCTGCTCTTGACCATGGCAGTGCTCACCCTGCCCAGCGACATTTTCGAAAACTGGGTGGAGCGCAAGTACGGGATTTCGGTGCAGGGTTGGGGTTCGTGGAGTTGGGATTGGGTGAAAGGCGAGCTGATAGCGGTCGTGATCGGAACCATGCTGATCTGGCTCCTCTATGCTGTCATCCGCCGCGGCCCGCGCCGCTGGTGGTTTTATTTCTGGCTGATTGCGCTTCCGATCGGCGTGTTCCTGTTTTTCCTTGAACCTTGGGTAATCGACCCGATGTTCCATAGGTTCGAGCCTCTGCAGCAGAAAGACCCTGTGCTGACGGCAAGCCTGGAGCAAATGGTGCAGCGCGCCGGAGAAAACATTCCGCCCGAGCGGATGTTCTGGATGGGAGCAGGCGAGAAAACCACCGGGGTGAACGCGTACGTGACGGGCATAGGAGCATCGAAGCGAATCGTGGTTTGGGATACGACCATCGCCAAGATGACTACGCCCCAAATCGTGTACGTGGCCGGCCACGAGATGGGACATTATGTTTTGGAGCACATTCCCAAGGGCCTCGCTTTTTTCGCGGTATTGCTGCTGGTCTTGCTTTACCTGGGATATCGCACCATCGGATGGCTGCTTGCCCAGGCCGGCGACAAATGGGGAATTCGAGGCGTGGATGACTGGGCATCCCTGCCGGCTTTGCTGCTTCTGCTGTCGGTGTTTGGCTTCGTGGCCAATCCCGTCTTCAACGCGTTCAGCCGTCATGTTGAGCATCAGGCTGATCAATACGGTCTGGAGGTGACCCATGGGCTCATTCCGGATTCAAGTCAAGTCGGGGCGCAGGCTTTTCAGAAGTTAGGCGAAACCTACCTGGACGATCCGAACCCGAATCCGGTGGATGTATTTTTGTTCTTTACGCATCCGCCGATCCGTGACCGGGTTCGCTTCGCGCTCACGTATGATCCCTGGGCGGACGGCCGGCAGGGGGAGTTTGTAAAGTGAAAGTGATGGGGATGCGGTCTCCTTGAAAGGAGAAGGGGCCCGCTGGTTCAGCGTGTGTAAACTCGATGATCCTTAGAAGCGAGGTGCTGGCTCCGCCACTCCGCGCTGTTCTCTGCGACCTCCGCGATTTAAGATTTTGTTTGCTGGAGATCAAAACCTTAAAACGCGGAGGCCGCCGAGAAAGCAGCAGAGTGAGCCGAGAAGCCCGAACTGAGACACTGCACAATTCTCAGAAATGTTCGGTCTTGCCGCCGAACTTGACCATGCCTGTCTTCTGATTCACCTTATCAATGTCCTGGTTGGTGTAGGTCCGCGATGCTTTGGCCGCAGGGCCCGCACTGGCCATCAACTGGGCGGCACCATGACTGCTCTGCCACGATGCCATTCCGAAGTCTAAGCCCTGCGCTTTTTGCATGTGTCTTGCCTCGGCCACGGACTCGGCGGGCATCTCGGGGGCTGCCGACGGGCCGTACCAGACTGGTTGCGTATACACGCCGACCGGGGGCTGTGAAACGAACTCGCTGGAAAGAGTGCCGTTGGTGGCGCCGGCTACGTTGCCAAAGGTGGCGTTGCTAGCCCCTGCCGCCGAGGGCGAGACGGTCGCGAGTGTTACCGACGGAGTGACCACGAGGGGCACAAATGGCGCGGCATAGACGCCATAAACGGGGGCCCAGTTGCTGGCTGTTCCGGCGATGATGGTGGCTTGCGCCGCCGCTAAACCAGACAATAAAACAACCGTGCATAGAGCAGTGAGTAGACGCATACATCCTCCACAAACCTAGGGTAATGAGATTCCAGAGGGCCGCTGCTCAGGACGCCATCCTGGGAGAGTGCGAAAGTCCTGACTTGGCACCCGGCGAGGCCGCCCGCGAAACCTGCTGCCCGCATCATACACCCGAAACCCGGCTCTGGGCGCGGCTTTTGTCAGGTTCCGACGTAGCGGGCATAGAGACTTCTGGCCACTGCCGGATCGCTTGTCCCCTTAATAATGGCCCGGCCGTCGGGGAAGAGGGTCATTTCGTAGGGTTCTTGCCAGAACTTCAGGACGAAGTCATTGTGCCGTACGGCGCCATGCGGCTTCAAACGTTCGCTCATCTGGGCCAGGTCAACTGGCCGGTGTCGCTCGTGGATCTGCACCGAGTTCCGGCCACACAGAGTGATATGCGGCCGCCCCTGGCCAGCCAGGTGAGGGAAGTCGTGGCGGCCGCAGGCTCGGCATGCGGGGCGTGGTTGGTCGGCTGCCAGTTCGGCGCGCTGGTTGCACCAGACATCGAAAGAAAGCAGTGTGTGCCGGAGACGGTCTTCCGCACCAACCAAAAACTTGACTGCCTCAGTGGCTGCGATCGAAGCCACGGCGTTGACCGCTGAATTCAGGATTCCTGCCGTCTCGCAGGTCTCAAACGTCCCTTGCGGAGGATCGGGGAAAATGCACGCCAAGCACGCGGTCCGGCCGGGCAGCACGTTCAGCGTAACGCCGTAGCTGCCCACGGCGGCGGTGTAGATCCAGGGCAGGGCACCCTTCACCGCGAAGTCATTGATCAGGTATCGGGTCTCGAAATTATCGGTGCCGTCCAGAATGAGCTGCATGTCCCGGAGCAGAACTTCGATATTCGCCGGCGTCAGATCAGCGACGTGAGGCTCGACGACAATCTGAGAATTGAAAGCCGCGATTTTCCTTGCGGCGGCGATGGCCTTGGGAAGGGACTCAGCAGCGTCGGCCTCGTCGAACAGCGATTGCCGCTGCAGATTGCTGAGTTCGACGTAATCCCGATCAACAATTCGAACTGTGCCCACGCCAGCGCGGGCCAGCAAAGAGGCCAGCGCCGAGCCAGTGGCGCCACAACCGACAATCGCTATGCGCGACGCCGCCAGCCTGCTTTGGCCTTCCGCTCCAATGCCGGGGAAAAGCGCCTGACGCGAATATCTTTCGTCCGGTTCCAAAGAGATCACCAGTTCCCAGCGTACAAACCATTATTATAGGTGCCAGTCAACTGCGCCAAAGAACGCTCAGGATGAAAATAAAACTGCATCGCCAGCGGGTCGGGGCGGGACGAGAGGCTAGGAATACAACATTGCCCGCAACCGTTTCATCGAACCTAGTGATCAACAAAACCCGCGTGGAGGAGCGTGTTTGCAATTGAGGGGAACTTGGCTCATGGCCTTGACTGCGCTGACGCTGACGGCTACGTATGCCGTCACCGCGTCGGCTCGGCCCTTCATGGCCGCGGAACAGGAACAGAACCAATCTGAGAATGCAAGATCTCAGGCTCTGCTCATGCAGGACAGCATGGCCTTCTACCAGGGTCTGGCCGTTGCAGATATCCGCATGTCCGGCATCCCGGCCGAGGCCGATCAGCAGCGGCTCCGGCAGCTCATTCCGCAGCGCACGGGCGAACCGCTGGACCGCGATCTCATCCGCCAAAGCATCCAGCGTCTCTATGCCACGGGTCGTTTTGCTGACATCAGCGTCGAGGCCCAAAGAACTCAGGACGGCAGAGTCGCGCTGTCGTTTGTCACGACGCCGAATTATTTCGTGGGCGACATTCGCGTGGAAGGTGTTCCCAGCCGACCCACCGCCAGCCAGGTGGTCAACGCCTCCAAGTTCCAGTTGGGAGAGTTGTTCACGCACGACAAGCTCGCTCGTGCCTTGACCAACATTAAACAGCTGATGGAGCAGAATGGGTACTACCGCTCCTCGGTCAGCGACCAAGAGCAGCAGAATGCTGACCAGCAGCAGATCGCCATCCGCTTTCGTATTGACGCCGGTCCACAGGCCCACATCGGCCGGCGAAACCTTACTGGGAATTCGGGATATTCCGCTGGAGAGATTCAGCGCATCGCGAAAATGGAGCCCGGTGATCTCGTCTCGGTGCAACGTGTTTCGAATGCGCTGGACCGGCTGCGCAAGAGGTATCAGAAGCAAAACCGGCTACTGGCTCAAGTGCTGATTGCCGGGAAATCTTACCGCCCGGCGGCCAATGCAGTGGACTATACATTTGACATTACTCCCGGGCCTACGGTTGAGGTGGTCGCGGAAGGTTTCAAGATCAGCCACAGAGTGCTGAAGAAGAACGTGCCGATTTTTGAAGAGAACGCCGTCGACGAAGACCTTTTGAACGAAGGCCGGCGCAACCTGCTCAATTATCTGCAAAGCCGGGGCTACTTCGGGGCTAAGGTCGGGCTGAAAAGGCATTCCGACGCTGCTGGGAACGCACTGCAGATCATTTATGTCATCGAGCCAGGCGCGCGCCACAAATTGATGAAAGTCGAGATCAGCGGGAACCAGTATTTCTTGACCGACAAGCTCCGCCCGCGCATGCAGGTACAGCCCGCCGGGCGCTGGTTTTCCCATGGCCGCTTCAGCCAGGCCTTGCTCAACAACGATGTCAGCGCCTTGGAAGAGCTTTACCGCTCCAACGGGTTTCAACAGGTCAAGGTGACCCCTCATGTAATTGACGACTACCAGGGACGGGAGAATGACCTGGCAATCACAATCGTGGTGGACGAGGGTTCCCAAACGCGGGTGGGCGCATTCCATATCGCGGGGAACCGGACTTTCTCCGAGGAACAACTTCGTCCCGATGTGATCCAGACGGCCCCCGGGCAACCTTTTTCCGAGTCCACGATCGGACAGGACCGTGACAACCTTTTGAATTACTACTACAACCACGGATTTCCCCGCGCCAGTTTTGAAGCTGCGGCAAAACCCGCTGCTGATGGGTCTAATCGCGTGGACGTCACCTTCACCATCCACGAAGGGGATCAGGTTTTTGTGGACCGGGTGTTCACGTCAGGGTTGAATTTCACCCGGCCTTATGTGGTGCAACGCGAAATACAAACCGACCCCGGCGACCCGCTCAGCCAGATTGACATGCTGGACACGCAGCGGCGGCTGTACGATCTGGGTATCTTCAGCCAGGTGGAAACGGCGGTGCAGAATCCCGATGGCGCCCAGCCGCAAAAGAACGTCCTGATCGACGTTCAAGAAGCCAAGCGCTACACCTTCAACTACGGCGTGGGACTGGAATTTCAGACCGGCCAGCCTTCGGCAGTCGGCACCAATCAGGCAAAGGGAAATACGGGAGTGAGCCCGCGCGTCTCGCTGGAGGCGACCCGGATCAACTTCCGCGGCCGCAACCACACCATCACCTTCAAGGCTGATGTCGGCAGTCTGGAGCAACGCGGTCTGGTCAGCTACACCGCGCCGCGCTGGTTCAACAATCCGGACTGGAAGCTATCCTTTACTGCCTTTTACGACAACACTCTCGACGTCACCACCTTCACCTCCCAGCGCCTGGAGGGATCGGTACAGGCCGAGCAGATCGTTAGCAAAGCTACAACAATCGATTATCGCTTTACTTATCGGCGGGTCAAAGCCAGCGATATCGCCATCAGCCCGGCGGAAATTCCCCTGCTGTCGTTGCCTGTGCGCGTGGGTGAGCCGGGCTTCAGCTACATTCGCAACAAGCGGGACAACGATCTGGAGACCACCCGCGGTAACTACACCACGGTAGACGCCGGAGTCGCCGCAAGCTACTTTGGTTCCGAGGCGGATTTCAGCCGCATCCTGACCCAGAACTCCACCTACTACGCGTTCGGCAAGAACCGGCCGAGGGAGAGGAAGTTTGTGATTGCGCGTTCGCTTCGTGTCGGGGTGGAAACCGCCTTTGGCAATACCGTCATTTTGCCGCCCGGGCAGGCTTGTCCGAACCCTGCACAAACCACTTGTCCTTCCACTACGATCATCCCGTTGGCCGAGCGCTTCTTCACAGGTGGCGGAAACTCCCATCGCGGTTTCGGGTTAAATCAGGCGGGACCGCGCGACCCTACCACGGGATTTCCCTTGGGAGGCAGCGCCCTTTTGCTGAATAACGTGGAACTGCGCTTTCCCCCGGCCTCGCTGCCCTGGGTTCAGGACAACGTCAGCTTTGCCCTATTCGAAGATGCGGGCAACGTTTTTACCGATGGCCGCACCATGCTGAACAACCTGCTGCGTTGGCGGCAGAAGAACCCGCAACTCTGCCTGCAGCAAACCACCTACACTCAGTGCGACTACAGCTATATCTCGAACGCCAGTGGGGGTTGGGGTGCGGTACAAGACGCCGATCGGCCCGGTGCGCTTCGATTTCGGATACAATGTAAATCCGCCGGCATTTCCAAGTTTCCAAACGGTCACCAATAAGCAAGGCCAACAGACAAGCACTTTCGTACCCCAACACGCGAGCCATTTCAACGTGTACTTTAGTATTGGACAGAGCTTCTGATGAATCGCAAATTTCCGCTATTTTTCTGCGTTCTGGCATTCCTTGTATTGCCTTCGGCGGCCAGCGCGGGCGATGTTCTCGACCGCATTGTGGCCGTTGTGAACGGCCATATCATTCTGCAGAGCGATTGGGACGACGCCCATCGCTACGAGGCTTTCGTAGATGGCCATCCTCTGAATCAAGTCCGCACCGAGGATCGCAAGGCTGTTCTGGATCAGCTCGATCGACCAGGAATTGCTGCGTGAGCAAATGCGTGCCTCAGATTTTCCCGCACGCGGCGGACCAGGAAGTAGCCAGGCGCATTCAGGACATTCGCAAGCAGTACCCGGGTACGGACACGGAGCAGGGTTGGCCGCTGTGCTGGGAAGCTATGGCCTAACCGCGGAGGAATTGAAACGGCGCGTTGCGCTCCAGTTCGACCTGATGCGCCTGGTGGATGCCCGCCTGCGCCCCAATGTCAACATTGACTCCAAGACCATCGAGAGTTACTACAACCAGGAACTTCTGCCACAGCTGCGGCAAGCCGGGGCGCAACAACCTGCGCTCGACGAAGCCAGCACCCAAATCAAGGAACTGCTCACCCAGCGGAAGATGAATCAGCTGCTGGTTGCCTGGCTGCAAAATCTGCGCTCCGGCAGCGAAATCCGCACTGAGCCGGCAGCGTCGGATTCCGGGGGTCAGTTGCGATGACAGAGCCCAGCGCCAAGCCGCGTTGGCGCCGGTTCGGGAAATATCTTCTGCTCGCGACAGCCGCGGGCTGGGTCTTGCTGGGCTTCGCACTTTGGTACACCACCACTGATTCTTTCCAGTACATGGTCCGCCGCCGGCTGGTGGCTGAGTTGGAGCGGATCACAGGCGGACGCGTGGAATTGGGCGGCTTCCACACCATTCCCTTTCGTTTCCAGGTGGATGTACGTGGCCTCACCGTCCATGGGCGCGAAGCGCCAGGCGAAATTCCTTACGCGCACGTGGACCGATTGGTGGCGGAAGTCAAACTGATCTCCGTTCTAGGAGCTGAGTTCGGATTCCGGTCTGTGGTGCTTGATCGGCCCGTAGTTCACATCATCGTCTATCCGGACGGAACCACCAACCAGCCTGAACCTGAAGTGAAGCAAACTTCGGGAAAGACCTCGATCGAAAAACTATTCTCGCTTTCCATCAACCGGCTGGAGATGCGAAAAGGTGAATTCCTGTGGAATGACCGAACCATTCCGCTCGACTGCATCGTTAACGACGTCTCCGCCGATATGAGCTACTCCATTTTGCATCGGCGCTACGACAGCAGCCTCCTGCTTGGCAAAGTGGACACCAAATTCAAGGATTACCGTCCCTTGGCGTGGATGGTGGAAGCGCATTTCAGTCTGGGCCAAGACTATGTTGTGGTGAGGTCGCTGAAAGCGACTTCTGGACGTTCTCGTCTTGAAGCCAGCGGTCGTCTGGAGAATTTTAGCCAGCCGAAGATAGCCGGCACCTACAGCGTGGCCCTTGATCTCGGAGAAGCCAGCGCAATCGCCCGGCAGCCAGAGCTGCGCCGTGGTGTTGTGCAAGCCGATGGGCAGGGCACGTGGAGCATGCGGGAGTTTTCCGCCACCGGTAAACTCTCGGTGAAGGATTTCGAGTGGCGCGACCAATCCATCGCCCTGCGGAACGCGAGCTGGAGCAGCGACTTCACCGTTACTTCCCAGAGGCTCACGCTTTCTCAGATTCAGGCGAAACTCCTGGCGGGCGATGTCAAGGGTGATGCCGAGATCGTCAACTGGCTCAGCTCATCATCCAAAAATCAAGTAGCCACAGGAAAGGGCCTCGAGGAGCAGAAGGGAAGCGTGCGCCTGCGGATGAAGGATCTTTCTGCTTACGAGATCGCGGCGGCTCTGTCTTCCTCAGCCCGGCCGCTAGGTCGCATGAACCTGGCCGGCTTGGCCAGCGGGAGTATCGAAACCCGCTGGCGGGGTGCGCCCCGCAACGCGGAGGCTGAAATTGCGCTGGAGGTTACGGCCCCCGCTCGACTCAAGCCGGGACAATTACCGTTGAATGTGCATGCCCATGCGATCTATCGGAATGCACCCGCGGAGTTGGAAGTCAGCGAGTTCCAGATCGCCACCCGCGCCACCCAGGTTCGTGGCGCCTGGCACGCTTTCTTCGACCGCGGCTCTGAAGTTATTCGTCAGCACAAACGATCTGGGCGAGTGGCAACCTATTCTTGAAGCACTGGGATACCAGGAGCGCGTGCCGGTCAGGCTGCAGGGGCACGCATCCTTCGAGGGCATGGCGACCGGGAAACTCTCCGATATCGCTTTTACCGGCAGACTGCAATCGCAGGACTTCGACTTCCTCTTCCCCGCAACCGCGAACCTACCCGAAAAACAGGTGCAATGGGACTCGTTGGCTGCGGACATTCAGCTCTCGCCACACATCTTCGCCGCCCACAACGGCGTGCTGCGTCACGGTGACACTGCCATAAATTTCGACCTCACCATGAGCCTGCAACAAAGACGCTTCCTCGACACCAGCCCCTTCACGGCGCGTGTAGATATGCGCAACACCGATGTAGTCGGAGTTCTGGCTTTGGCGGCGATGACTACCCCCTCACTGGCACGATGAATCTTGCTCTCCGGGCCACGGGGACGCGAGCGCAGCCCCGCGGAGAAGGCCGGATCGAGCTCTCCAACGCAACGGTTCGCGGCGAACCGGTGCAGCACTTCGACTCCGGGCTGGCGTTCAACGGTGAACAGGTATCGTTGAACAACGTTCATCTCGCACACTATGAGGCGCGGGTCGCCGGTACGGGAACCTATAACTTTTCCACCCATGCCTACCGATTCAACTTGAGCGGAGATAACTTCGATCTGGCCCGCATTCCGCAGCTTCAGGCCAGCCGTGTTAGCGTGGATGGGCAGATGGACTTCAGCGCCGAGGGCTCGGGAACGCTGGAAGCGCCAACGGTTGACGCCAAGATCCGGCTCCGCGACCTTGAGTTGGACCACGAACCCGCTGGGGGATACACGTTCGATGCGATAACCCAGGGTTCGGAACTCCATCTTACCGGACGCTCACAATTCAAGGATGCCCAGCTCGACCTCGATGGCAATGTTCATCTGCGCGGAGATTGGCCCGCCACGGTGTACCTCCATTTCGATCATCTCGATGTGGATCCGGTGATCCGAACCTATCTGCGGGGTCGCGTGACCGGACACTCTGCGACTGCGGGCGACCTGCGTTTGCAAGGACCACTGCGCAATCCTAGGGAACTGCAAGTCGCAGGCAATCTCAGCGACCTCTCGGCTGATATCGAGAACATTAAAGTGCGCAACAGTGGCCCGATACGGTTTGAGGTCAACCGCCAATTCCTCAAGCTCGATCAATTCGACCTGATCGGGGAAGGCACCGACCTTACGGTTGGCGGCATGGTGCAGCTGAGCGGGGAGCACCAACTCGACTTGCACGCCGTCGGTCATTCGGACCTGCAGCTTATTGAGAGCAATAACCCCGACTTCACGTCATCCGGGGTGGTCGCGGTTGACGTGGCGGTTGGCGGCACGGCCTCCCGGCCTACCACTCAAGGCCGGTTGCAGATCACCAGCGGCTCGGTGGCTTACAAGGATCTTCCCAGCGCATTAAGTGATATCAACGGGTCCCTGGTGTTCAATCAGGACCGGTTGCAAATTGAAACTCTGACCGCGCATGTCGGCGGCGGCCTGGTCACGTTCGGCGGCTATGCTACCGCCTATAACCGTCAGCTCAATTTCAATCTCACGCTAACCACGCAGGACGTGCGTTTACGCTACCCCCCAGGCGTCAGTTCCATGACGAATGCCGAACTGCGTTTCGCAGGGACACAATCCGCCTCGGTGCTTTCTGGAAACATAACCGTCACGAAGCTCGCCGTAACACCCGGTTTTGACTTTGGTGCGTATCTGGAGCGCAGCGCCCAGAGTTCGGCTTTGCCACAAACCAACCCGCTGTTGAACCGCATCCGGATGGACGTGCATATCGTCACGACCCCCGAGCTGCAGATGCAAACCGCGGTGGTCCGGCTTTCCGGCGATGCGGATTTGCGCCTTCGGGGCACCGCCGCTAAACCTGTTCTGCTCGGGCGCGCCGACATTATTGAGGGTCAGGTGTACTTCAACGGGACCAAGTACCGCATGGAACGCGGTGACGTGACCTTCACCAATCCAGTCACGACCACGCCGGTGCTCGATCTGCAGGCTTCTACCCACGTTCGCGACTACGACATCACGGTCAATCTGAATGGCGGGGTTGACAAACTGAATATGACCTACCACTCCGAGCCGCCGCTGGCGACTGCCGATATCATCAGTTTGCTAGCCCTGGGCCAGACCCAGCAGCAGTCCGCTCAGTTGCAGCAGTCCGGACAGTCCCCCTTTGCCCAGCAAGCTTCCAGCGCGGTTCTAGCCGAAGCTTTGAATTCCGCGCTCAGCAGCCGCTCGCAAAGCCTGTTCGGGATCAGCCATATCAAGATCGATCCTCAGGGTATTGAACACGGAGACCTCTCCTACCACCTCGCACGCCCGGTCACCATCGAGCAGCAGGTCAAGGACAACCTCACCGTCACCTACACCACGAATGTTTCGCAGACCTCGCAGCAGATCATTCAAGCCGAATACAATGTGACCCGCAACGTCTCCATCCTCGCGGTCCGCGACTACAACGGCGTAGTCAGCTTTGAAGTGCGAATCCGCCAGCGCAAGAGGTAGCCCGCTTCCTTGATCCGCGCTGGGACCTCGTCAGCACGCTTGGGGGCTCGATGTCCTCAGGAACGGTGCGGCGCCGAGCAGCAGCGCCACGCTGGGGATCACGGTCGAACCGAGCGCCTTTCCCAGGAAGAGGAACGGATGGTGGATGACAAAAGGTGTGTGGCCGTAAAGAAATTCGAGGGGCAGGATCAGGGCGAACAAGACAATCAGCATAATCGAGGGCAGCAGACCGCTAGCTAGGCGTGCCAAGCGTGAGCCTCCGGCACGCCGGGATAAATACGCTCCTGCGGCCCCGCTGCAGGGCAGCAGAACTACCCAGGGAAGATAGATCGCCAGCGCCGTCCGATCCACGGGGTCGGAGGAGAGATGATTCGTGATGCTGGTCAACAGGCCGTCATGAGTTTGCAAGGCCATCGTCTCCAGGATGGCCCAAACTACCATGGCGGATGCCAGGCTGACGAACCCGGGAAACCAGAGCTGCTTTGTACGTGTGTTCATAATTTCCTCCTCGCGCTTCGCGTGTTGGATCTGCCGCGCCAACCGGTGCCAGTTCGCCACCTGGAGCAGAGAACGCTGCATCGCCTCAGACTCGCAGAGTCCTCGTGCGTACAGCTCTTCGTAGCGATCCTGTAAATGGCTGGCGAGCTCCGTTACGATTTGTTCCTGCTGTGCCGGATCGAGGCCAAGCCCACCCAGTCGCTCACGCACCAGCGCATTCCAGTCAGGCATGGCTCACCCCCGCCAGGCTGTTGAGCGCCTGAAAAAATCCTTGCCACTCCTGCCGCAGAGGCGCCAGTTGCTTCTTGCCGTGCCGCGTCAGGGAATAATAGCGGCGGTCGCGCCCAGCCTGATTCGCTTGCCATCGGCCTTTCACCCAGCCGCGCTTTTCCAGGTCATAAAGCATGGGATAGAGGGACGCCAGGGTAAAGCGCAGCGCCCCGGCGGTTCTCTCCTCGATCCGCCTGGCGATCTCGAAGCCGTAGAGCGGCTGCTCATTGAGCAACGTGAGAATGGCCAGCTCGGCGCTGCCCCGGGCAATTTGTGATCGGATGCGTTGCCTCATGCTGAATATAGGAATCCTATATTCCGCGCTTTTGGTCAAGGGTACTTTCGTACGTCGTCCGCAGAGCACGTCAGTTTCTTTCCGATGCAGACTCTGCAGGCCCTATTGTGAGGCGGGGCTGGGCTTGCCCAGCGTCCCAGGTCTGCCATAGAATCCCACGATGGTTCCAAACCCGTTGGAGGTCGAGCGGCTGGAGGCGGTAGGAGGGCAGGGTGTGCTCTGGTTGAAAGGTCCGCTAACGATGGAGAATCTGTTTCAGTTTCAAAACGCGCTGCGCCGCGAAGAAAATTCCTCAACTGTGATTCTTGACCTGACGGACGTTCCCTACATCGATTCTTCGGGGCTCGGGTCGCTGGTTAGCGCCTCCGTATCCCGCCAGAAAGCGGGGCGACGGGTGGCCTTGAGCGGAGTGAACGATCGGGTTTTGAAGTTATTTGAAATTACCCGGGTGGAGTCGCTCTTCCTGATTTTCCCTACCTTGGATGATGCCGTCGCGGCGTTCACCAACGCCGGCCAGGCTTAGCGAAACCCCGAACCAATGTGGCGCGGGCGCCCTCGCCCGCGAAAAGCTCTGCGCGTTGCTCCCGGCCCTGTGGCTACGGCTTCAGTTCCCACACCGTGCCGCAGCCTTCGCGGCATGGCCCCGTACCTCCTCCCACGGAGGTGCCATAAAGATTGCCCTTCTTATCCCGAATCACGCCTCCGCGAGGCGACGCGCCATCCGAGCCGGCGAAGCTGTGCAGCAGCGTGAAATTGCCATTCGCATCCAGTCGATACACGGTTCCGTAATTAGAGGCCCCGCCTGCGAACGTACCGCCGTAGATGTTCACATCTGTGTCAAGAATCACTCCTGCAAAAGGAAGCGCCCCATCTGATGGTTCGTCTGTGAAGTTGTGCAACACCGTTTCGGTATGATCGGTGTTCAGCTTCCACACGGTTCCGTAGTTGGCCGAACCACATTGATTTGTGGTGCCATAGAGGTTACCATTCGCGTCCATTGCCGGGGTTCCGAGTGGAAAACACCCGTCGTTTGTCCCACCATTAAAACTGTAAAGTATGGATAGCCTACCGCTCTTCGTCAACGTGTACACTGCTCCCCAAGTGTCATTGCCGCCCCCGGCAATCAAACCATAGAAATTGCCGCGCCCAGCAAGCAACAATCCACCACCCGGATATGCACTGAAGTTGTACAAAATCTTCTCGTGGCCCTTGCTATCCAGCTTGTATACCAATCCATAGTTGTACGCGCCGCATCCAGCAATCCCGTACAGATTGCCTGCGTTGTCACGAAGCAACTCCCCAGCGGGGTCACACCCGTCCGTCGTCCCACCTTCGAAGGCATGGAGCACTGTCTCCTTGCCGTTCTTGCTCATCTTGAAAACCACGCCACAGCCAGCCTGACAGTTGACACTGCCACCGTCGTAACTGGCGCCATAGAGATTCCCCGCCGCATCCCGAACCAAGCCTGAGTAAGGATTGCCTCCGTCGCTTCCTCCCGTAAACCTGTGCAGCACGGTTTCCTTATCGCTGGCACTCACCTTAAACACCGCTCCACAGGTATCGGCACCCGGGCAGTCAAAGTCGGCGCCTCCACCATACAGAGTAGTGCCATAGAGGTTACCAGCCGGGTCGCTGAGCAAGACTGCGTAGGGATTCTGTCCATCCGGCGGCCCTTTGAAGTTGTGGAGTGTCGTGAGGGTCTGCGACCGCGCCGATTGCGTGGCTGTGGCCATAAGTGCCAGCACGAGCATCGTCGTGCCGATTGTCGCTCGCACGCCCACCCTCGAAGTCCACGGTAGCTTCGCGCCCGTCAAGATACCTTCCCCAGAACGTCGAGCATCATACCCTGTCAACGGGAAATGATATAGAGACTTTCGGCCTATGTTCTTGAGAAACAAAGCGCGGAGAATAGCCCTGCGGGCTCGACTACTTCGCCTTCTCGGCCTTGGCGCGGCCTGCGCCTCTCTCCTTCACCCAGCCTTCTTTGACGATCTGACGGGCGCGGGCCAGGGCCAGCGAATCCGGCGGCACATCGTTGGTAACACACGATGCAGCCGCTATGTAGGCGCGCTTTCCGATGCGAACTGGCGCGACCAGGGTCGAATCGCTGCCAATGAATACGCCGTCTTCGATGACCGTAGTGTGCTTGTGCTTGCCATCGTAGTTACAGGTGATCGTTCCCGCGCCAATATTCACGCCTTCGCCGATTTCGGCATTTCCGAGATACGTAAGATGATTGGCCTTGGAGCCTTTTCCCAGGCGGATTTTCTTGGTCTCGACAAAATTTCCCACGTGCGCGCCTTCACCGATCTCGCTGCCCGGCCGCAAGCGCGAATAGGGTCCCAGCCTCGCTCCGGCCTCCACGTGAGCTTCGTCGAGAACGCAGCCGGGGAGGATCAGTACCCGGTCCTCGATTACGGAATCGCGAATCACGCTGTAGGAACTGACGCGGCAATCGCTGCCCACCCGCGTCTTCCCGAGAATTTGTACAAAGGGTTCGATGACGGTGTCGGCGCCGATCTCTGCGTCGGAGTCGATCACGCAAGTCTGCGGATAAAAAATGGTCACACCGTCAGTCATGAGTTGCTGACATTTGGTCAGACGAATGCGCTGGTCGAGGTCCACCAATTCGGCGCGGGTATTGCTTCCCAAAATCTCGTGAGGATCATCGGCCTCCACTGCGACCACGCGCTCTTTGCCTTTAGCCAGGATGGATGCCATGTCGGTGAGATAGTACTCGCCGTGGGGATTGTCCGTGCGGAGCTTGCCGATGCAGCGGAACAGCGGCTCTGCGGCGAATGCGTAAATCCCAGAATTGATCTCGGCAATTTTCCGCTGGGCAGACGTGGCCGATTTTTCTTCCACAATGGCTTGCACGTCAGCACTGCCGCGACTCTTGCGAATCACTCGCCCATAGCCCGTTGGATCTTGCAATCGCGCGCTAAGGATCGTCATCGCCGGATTCTTGGCCGCATGGAATTGGCGAAGCTTTTCGATGGTTTGTGGCGTGATTAACGGCGCATCGCCGGAGAGCACAATGATCTGGTCGTAGGCCGCCAGTGCCTCGCGGGCGACCATCAGCGCGTGGCCGGTGCCGCGCTGGGGTTGCTGCAATATGAAGTTCACTCCTGTGGGCGCGACGGCTTGGCGGACGCGATCCGCTTCATGGCCGACGATGGCGTACACGTCCTGCGCTGGAACCACCTTCGTTGCCGCCGCGATCACGTGCGCCAGCAGGGACTTGCCGCCGACTTCATGCAGAACCTTCGGATGTTTGGACTTCAGACGGGTGCCTTTGCCGGCGGCCATGATCGCGACCGCGACACGCGGAGAGCGAGGTGAACTCTTGCTTTTGGGTTTTGGCATTCGACCCAATATACCGCGAGGGTAGCGCCGTCGTCGCGGTAGGCATGTAAGGAAATTGAGTTTCCAATGTCGGCGCGGGCGTCCTCGCCTGTGCGGGGCGCCCGAAAGTTGATACTTAAGCAGAGGTTCTCTACGTCTTTTGTGCCATACTCTTCGCGCCACCGGCCGACTGCGCTTGCCGGGCTAGTCGCAGCAAGTCCCGCGCGATTCGATCCGTAGCGTGGCGTGCGACTTCGCCTTCGTCCAGATAATCGCCCAGCACCGGGTTGACCCCCAGTTCCTTGATCGCTTCCACGTCCGCGACCACCTGGTTCGCCCCTTCAAGCGCGTACTTGGCCTTTAGCTGAGGAGACGCGGGTTTGCCGTTGAGCAAAGCGTAGTCGAAGATGCGGTCCTGGGCATGGCGCTGCAGGGCGCGAATGTGATCCGCCGCGGTGCGTCCCAGACTTTCATTCGCCTGGGTCATCAGGTTGCAGATGTAAACCTTGATCGCCGAAGAAGTCGCAATGGCTTGAGAAATGCCGCGCACCAGCAGGTTGGGAATGAGGCTGGTAAATAACGAACCCGGGCCGATGGTGATCAAATCAGCGCTGGCGATCGCCTCTAAGGTCTGAGGCAAGGGCTCCACGTCCGGCGGCACCAGAAATAGCTCTTTGATCCGGCCCTTGCTGGCGGTGATTTTAGTTTCTCCGCGCACCCGCGTCCCGTCCTCCATCAGGGCTTCCAGTTCAACATTGGAAGTCGTTGCCGGATAAATATGGCCGCGCGTAACCAGAATTTCCGAAGACAACCGCACGGCCTCGCTGAAATCGCTGGTGATGGAGGTAAGAGCCGCGAGAAAGAGATTGCCGAAGCTGTGGCCCTCGAGCCCAGAGCCCTTCACGAAGCGATGCTGAAACAGGCGGGAGAGAAGGGCTTCGTCCTCCGACAGAGCCACGATGCAGTTGCGCACGTCGCCGGGAGGCAACATGTTCAGTTCCTTGCGCAGCCGGCCGCTGGAACCGCCGTCATCGCTCACCGTCACCACGGCGCAGAGATTAGAGACTACAGATTCGACCGATTGGGCGGAGGGTCGTTCTCCGGGACCGGCGACGTAGCGCTTCAGACCTTTCAGCAGGGTAGAGAGACCGGTGCCGCCGCCGATCGCCACTACGCGAAGGGTGTCGCCACCACGCCTTTCGCCGGGCGAAACCTTGGGTTGATCGTGGGAGTAGCCCATGGGGGCCTAGCGATCCTCGTCGGAACCTGTGGCAGACGAGCAACTCGGCCCCGGGGTCGGGATACAACAGTTCGGTGAAACGTGGATCCTCCGCCAGATTCTGAAAATCGGAGTCGTTGCGAGCCTGGAAACGAAGCGCGGTATTCAGCCGAATGGCCTCGGCCAGATGTCGCAGCGAGTCTTCCACGTGTCCAGTCAGGCAATCCAGAGCCGCCAGCCCGTAGGCCACGTAATCGGCTTTGGGCATCTGCTTGGACAGCTTGTCCAAGTGCTCGCGGGCGCCTGACGTAATCCCCGACGTTCATCAGCGAGACGGCGTAATCGTAGTGCTCTTCCGGACTCTTGAACTGGGTGGCCACTCGTTCGGTTTGCTGATTGCATGCGTTGAGGTGGACGGAGGCACGATCGGCCAGCTCTTTACTCGGACCGGAGACAACCTTCTGCAGGTGGGTGCGGGCCTTGTCGAACTTGTGCTCCTGCATGGCGCGCAATCCGGCCTCATAGTTTTGCACAGCTTGTGCAAAACGGGGGTCGTCGGCAAACGACTTCTTGGGTGGGGTCTTCTGTGCCATCTGCAAAACTCTTCCCTTACTCTTCGTAAGTACTCCTATTATCTATATCTTCAGTGGAATTCTCTAAACCTTTGCTGGCGAATCTGCCTCCGTCCGTGTGCGCGCTGGCAGCCGACAGTTCTGGATGCCGAACTCTTGGTTGTGGAAAAACCTGTCAGCTATGAAAAGACGTTATACGCGGCTCTGCGACACCGCGTCAACTCGCCACGTCCTCCAGAGCCATCGGATAACCGTCTGCGGACCCGGCTAGTTAATGCAAGCAGCCTTCTCCAGGTTTACCTGCCGCCAGTCGCCGCGGATGATCCCTTTGCGGATTTGTGCCGCCGTCCTGCCTCTCTGATGCTCGGAATACGCGTAGTACAGCTCCTTCAGGCAGATATCGCAGCGAGCGCCATGGGTATTCTCGAAGCAACTATGCAGGCTATTGTGTCCCATCCGGTCGCAGTAACAGTAACAGGGCTGCTGATGCAGAACGGCCTGTATCTTGGCAGCCAACTCATACGCATGCGTCTGATATGGGCTCTGAGTGTCGTCCTGCCATAACTGATCTTTACTCAGAATGGCGGGTAGTTTCGCGCCTTTGGCCGGTGGGCCCGCATTATAGGCAGGAACCGAACCCTCCTGTTGGGAACTGGCCCACGGAGCCGACACCACCAACGCGAGCAAGAATACAAAGGCCAGGACAAATCCGCGTTTCAACATAATACCGTTTTCCCAACGGATATTGTAACCTGAATCCTGCATCGGTTGTAGTCTAGAGGGCGAGCGCGGCCTGTTCTCCCAAGGAGCACTCACATGGGGAGTCCGATCCGTATAAAATGACAGAAAACATGGCGGAGCAAGCGGAGACCACACAACCGGACACGATACTCAAGAGCGAGGTAGGTCCTGCCCCGCGTTCGCGCGCCATTGTGCTCTCAGTCTGGCTGCGCGATCTCATCATCTCGCTGGCCATTTCCTGCTTCATCATCATCTTCCTCTACCAACCGGTGAAGGTGGAAGGCACGAGCATGATGCCCTCGCTGGAGGACCAGGAACGCATTTTCGTGAACAAGTTTGTTTACCGGTTGGAACCCATCCAGCGCGGGGACATCGTGGTGTTTCGCTATCCCCGCGATCCCTCGAAGAGCTTCATCAAACGCGTTGTCGGGCTTGCCGGCGACCGGATCCGCATTGATGCTGGCCGGGTGTTCGTCAACGGGCACCCGCTGGACGAAGATTACGTGCCGCGAGCCTACGAGGACGAACGCTCCTATCCGGTTACGGTCGTCCCGCCGAGCAGTTATTTCGTGCTGGGCGATCACCGCAGCTTGTCCAACGACAGCCGCGATTTCGGCGCAGTGGATCAGAGCTACATTTACGGCAAGGCGGTCTTCGGCTACTGGCCGGTGGATAAAATGGGAAGGGTTCGCTGACATGATTGTACCGAGTGGCAACATGCACGAGAAGGCGAGCAAGGGACGTTTGCTCGGATACGCCGTTGGCCTTGTGCTTGCAATCCTGGCCGTGGTGTGGAGACTCGTTCGATACAGCCATTAGCGAGCGGGACTGCATGACCTCACCTCGGCCCGTGGAAAACCGCGCTGCATTTGTTCAGGACCTTGTCCTGAACTCAATGGCGGACGACTACGAGGACTTCAGGACTGTGCTTGATGAGGTGACATATTGGGGTTCCCGTCGCGGCTTGCAGCTAACCCGAAACGAGGTGCAGCAAGCTCTAGAGAACGTGCTTGCCGCAGGTCTTGCGCAGGCCTATGTGCTCTCACCGCATCCGCCACACACCACGCCAGTCAGTTACGCCACCGAGAAATTGAGGGAACTATACTTCTTCCTGACGCCGACGGGAAAGGAGATCGTCAAGAATCTCGAGGAACTCAATCTAGGCGAATAGTTTTCTTTCCGTATTTCCTCTTGCCTGCTAGAATCTAAAAAATCTACTCCTTGGAGCAAAGATGCAGGCAATCCTTGCGCTGGAAGACGGCAGGGTCTTCCGCGGCAAAGGCTACGGCGCCAAAGGCGAATGTTACGGGGAAGTAGTTTTTAATACTTCCATCACCGGCTATCAGGAGATTTTTACCGATCCTTCCTACGCTGGCCAAATCGTAGTTCTCACCAACCCTGAAATCGGCAATTACGGCACCAACCCCGAAGACAACGAAGCCACGCGGCCCTATATCGAGGGTTTGATCGTACGCGAGTTTTCCCGCGTGAGTTCCAACTGGCGCTCGCAACAAGTGGCGGAAGAATACCTTGAGCAGTTCAAGATTCCGGTGTTAGGGGATATTGACACGCGCTCTCTGGTGCGCCATCTGCGCGACCATGGCGTGATGCGTGGGGTGATCTCCACGCTCGAAGCGGACACCGACAAACTAACCGCTAAAGCGCGCTCAATTCCTAAGATGGACGGGACCGACCTGGCGAAAGTCGTTAGCACCAAGCACACCTACGTCTGGGAAACCGGCGAACGGTCGCACCTGCCGGACGAAGTTGTAGGCGTGAAAGACACACCCGAGCGATTCCACGTCGTGGCTTACGATTACGGAATCAAACAAAATATTTTGCGCAAGCTGCGCGGCGAGGGCTGCAAAGTGACAGTCGTGCCGGCCCAGACTGCGGCGGAAGACGTGCTCGCCCTGAAACCAGATGGCGTATTTCTATCGAATGGGCCAGGCGACCCTGAGCCCTGCACCTACGCGGTGGACAATATCAAGCGCCTGATGGGGCGGCAGCCGATTTTTGGAATCTGCCTTGGTCATCAGCTTACTGGAATCGCGCTGGGTGGGAAAACCTACAAGCTGAAATTCGGTCACCACGGCGGCAATCATCCGGTGAAGCAACTGCATACCGGGAAAGTCGAGATCACGGCGCACAATCACAATTTCGCGGTTGATCCTGACTCACTGCCGCAGAGCGAAGTCGAACTGACCCATTTGGATCTGAACGACAACACGCTCGAAGGCATGCGCCACCGGAACCTGCCGCTGTTCACAGTGCAATATCATCCGGAGGCGTCGCCCGGCCCGCACGACTCGCACTATTTGTTCAAGGATTTCGTGAAGATGATGGAGGAGTGGAAAGGGTGAGGACTTCGTCAGTCGCGGACACCGGGATCAAGGGGCAAACTTTCAGCTGGGTTGCTCGACGGCTGTTGCTCTATATCGGTTTGGCGTTCGCCGCGCTCACGGTGTTTACCTTGTTTTTCGGGCTGAGTATTCGGCTAGGTGTTACAGACAAAATTAACGGTTGGTTTGAACGCGGTTGGATCGGATTCTTGGCTTACACCGCTTTGCTGTTCTGGATCACGGTGCGGCAATCGCGACGACGGTGGCACCACTGGAGTTTCTGGTTTGTGATCGCCTGTCTGCTCACGATTCACTGTCTTGCATTCGTCGCTATCTTACGGATATATCCGGACTGGCGCGTGATTTGGTTCTGGCCTGTCACCGTTGCTGAAGCCGGGATATTCGGCGGCACTCTGGCCTGGCTGTTTCCGGAGAGACGCACGAGACCGAAGAGGAATGAAGAGCCTTGAAAGGGCGCGCCTTTGGGCGCGCCGGCAAGAGCAATTTGTCATCCCGAGCGGAGCATTACGATTCGCTCGCGAATCGCAATGCGGAGTCGAGGGATCTGCTGTTGAGCGAGCGTTGAGAAGAGGGCTGCTGCGGTGAAGCGCCATAGCTATTTCGTGTACATGGTGGCGAGCAGGTCCAGAGTGCTGTACATCGGGATGACAAACAGCTTGGATCGTCGCGTTTTCGAGCATAAGCACGGCTTGATCGATGGCTTCAGCAAGCAGTATCGTTGCCACCGTCTTGTATATTACGAGTCGTTCGACGATGTTAGAAAAGCGATTGATCGAGAGAAGCAGTTAAAGCGATGGAATCGAGCCAAGAAGATCTGGATGATCGAGCACACGAACCCGACATGGGAGGATCTTGCGGAAGATCAACGCCATTGCTACGCGCCGGGAAAGCAGGTCCCTCCACTCGCCAGTTGATTGGCTCTGCCAATCAACTGACTCGGTCGGGATGACAGAGTTTAGAGACAGCTTGCATAAATGCCCAAACGCACCGACATTTCGAAAATCCTGATCCTCGGCTCTGGCCCTATCATCATTGGCCAGTCGGCGGAGTTCGATTACTCCGGCACGCAGGCTTGCAAGGCGCTCAAGTCCGAGGGCTTTGAAGTGGTGCTGGCCAACTCCAACCCAGCTACCATCATGACCGATCCAGAGGTTGCTGACCGCACCTACATCGAGCCGCTGACCCGCGAATATCTGGAAGAGATTATTCGCGCTGAGCGCGAAATGTCGCCCAGCGCCGGTTTTGCGGTGTTGCCCACGGTCGGCGGACAAACGGCGCTCAATCTTGCCGTCGAACTTGCCGATGGCGGTGTTCTGGACAAATACGAGGCACAACTCATCGGCGCCAACATTGCCGCCATCAAGAAGGCCGAAGACCGGCTGTTTTTCAAAGACGCAATGCAGAAGATCGGCCTCGACGTACCCAAGTCGGCCCTGGTCAGCAATCTCAAAGATGGCCTGGAATTCGCCGGCAAGATCGGGTTCCCGGTTATTGTGCGCCCGTCGTTTACCCTCGGCGGCAGCGGCGGGGGCATCGCTTACAACCGCGAAGAACTGCTGGAAGTCTTGGCTCGCGGCCTCGATTTCTCACCCGTTCACGAAGCTCTGATCGAAGAATCGGTGCTGGGCTGGAAAGAATACGAACTGGAGGTGATGCGCGATCTCAAAGACAACGTCATCATCATCTGCTCGATTGAGAACTTCGATCCCATGGGCGTGCACACGGGCGATTCCATCACTGTTGCTCCGGCACAAACTCTGACCGATCGCGAATACCAGGCCATGCGCGACGCCGCCATCGCGGTGATTCGCGAGATTGGCGTCGAAACCGGCGGGTCGAATATCCAGTTTGGCGTGCACCCCGGCACCGGTCGCATGGTGGTCATCGAGATGAATCCGCGCGTATCGCGCTCTTCGGCGCTGGCCTCGAAGGCCACAGGTTTCCCCATCGCCAAGATTGCCGCCAAGCTCGCCGTGGGTTACACGTTGGATGAGATTCGCAATGACATCACGCGTAAAACGCCGGCCTGCTTCGAGCCCACGCTCGACTATGTGGTAGTCAAAATTCCCAAATGGCAGTTCGAAAAATTTCCCGGCGCCGATGAAAGTCTGGGTCCGCAGATGAAATCCGTGGGTGAAGTCATGGCCATCGGCCGCACCTTCAAAGAAGCTTTGTTGAAAGGCGTGCGCGCGCTCGACACTGGCAAAAAAGTCGGGTCGGAAAAAATTGAGCCAAAGATCCTGACGCAACGCCTGGTGACACCGCATCCGGAGCGGCTTTCCTACGTGCGTTATGCATTGCGTCAGGGTCATACCGTCAAGCAACTGGCGAAGATGACCTCGATTGATCCCTGGTTTCTCTACCAGCTCAAAGAGATTAACGACATGCAGCTCGAACTGGAGAAGCACCCCATGGAGTCGATCCCGACCGAAGTACTGCGCGAGGCCAAGCGCATGGGCTTCTCTGACGGCCGTCTGGCGGGGGTTTGGCGACTCAATGGGCGGGGCGCTCAGGAGAAGGTTCGTCACCTGCGCAAGAAGCACGGCATCATGCCAGTGTATAAGCGGGTGGACACCTGCGCCGCCGAGTTTGAAAGCTACACCCCGTATCTTTATTCCACCTACGAAGAAGAAGACGAAGCGGCGCCCACGCAGAAAAAGAAAGTCATCATTCTGGGCAGCGGACCGAACCGCATCGGGCAGGGAATTGAATTCGACTACTGTTGCTGCCACGCGGCTTTTGCCCTGCGCGACGACGGCTACGAAACCATCATGATTAACTGCAATCCGGAGACGGTTTCGACCGATTACGATACCAGCGACCGCCTGTACTTCGAACCGCTCACTCTCGAGGATGTGTTGGCGATATACGAACACGAGGCTGCGTCGGGCTCGCCGGTCGGAGTGATCGTGCAGTTCGGTGGGCAGACTCCGCTCAATCTCTCGCTGCCGCTGAAGGCTGCGGGTGTCAGCATCATTGGAACGTCGCCCGAATCCATTGACCTGGCCGAAGATCGCAAACGCTTCGGCAAGCTGCTCGAAGAGCTGGAGATTCCCCAGGCGCCCGGCGCGATGGCCGCTTCCATCGAAGAGGCGGCAGCGGGGGCTACGCGCGTTGGCTACCCGGTGCTGGTTCGACCGTCCTACGTTCTGGGTGGCCGTGCCATGGTGATTGCCTACGACGAAGAGACGGTCGTCCGGTACATGAAAGAAGCGGTGGAATATTCCCAGGACCGGCCGGTGCTGATTGATCACTTTCTCGAGGACGCCATCGAGGTGGATGTGGACGCGCTTTCCGACGGCGAAGACGTGGTGATCGGCGGCATTATGCAGCACATCGAAGAAGCCGGCATCCACTCCGGCGATTCGTCCTGCGTGCTGCCGGCTGTGGATATTCCCGAGCCTCTATTGAATCGCATGCGCGACTACACCTTTAAGCTGGCGCGAGCGTTGAAAGTGGTCGGCCTGATGAATATTCAGTTTGCCATCCCGCGCGGCAATGGAAACTCCGGAGAAGGGAGCAAGGTTTACGTGCTGGAGGTCAATCCGCGCGCATCGCGGACCGTTCCGTACGTCTCCAAAGCAACAGGCGTGCCCCTCGCGAAGATTGCCGCCCGACTGATGACGGGGCGCAAGCTGCGCGAATTTCTGCCGGAATTCATCGAGCGCCGCGCCGATCTTGACACCGGGCATTGTTATTACGTGAAGTCTCCGGTCTTCCCATGGAATAAGTTTCCCGGTGTGGATACGGTTCTTGGCCCGGAGATGAAGTCCACCGGCGAAGTGATGGGCGTAGCCGACAATTTTGGCGAGGCTTTTGCCAAGGCGCAGACCGCGGCGGGGCAGAAGTTGCCCCCGCAAGGCACAGTCTTCATCAGCGTGACCGATCACGACAAGCCTCAGGTGGCGGAGTTAGCGCGCAAATTCGTGGATATGGGATTCAAGCTCGTGGCCACGGCCGGCACTGCCGACGTGCTCGAGGATGCCGGAATGAGCGTGGAACGTGTATATAAGGTGAAAGAAGGCCGCCCCAACGTGGTGGATTTAATCAAGGGCGAGCGTATCCAGCTCATCGTCAACACACCGCATGGTGTTGATCCTTTTTTTGACGAGAAGGCCATTCGCCGCGCCGCGGTCAGCGCCCGCATCCCCACCATTACCACGCTTTCCGCCGCCAAGGCCGCCGCCGAAGGCATTGCCGCCCTGCAACGCGGCCAGATCAAGGTGCAGGCGCTGCAAAAGCTGCACGCGGAAAGGCACTTGACACGACGGTAGAGTGCTCGCGCCCTCCGCTTGTATCAGGGCAGACCTTGAAAAAACTGTTAAGCTAAACTGCAGCCAGAAGCTAGAGCTGCCCCGTGCTATTTCAGGGCATTTTTCCTCCCATCAGACGCCTTTCTCCCCCGACAGCGGTGTGTTACAATACTTTCAAATGAGTAACACACTCACCATACGGCTTCCCAAGGAACTACTAGATCGCCTCCGAGAGAAATCCCGGCGTACCGGGCTCCCCATGGGCCACGTGGTCCGCGAATCACTCGAGTCCGCGCTTGAGCCTGATGTAAATCAGGTTTGGAGAAAATACGCCGGCACTCTAAAAGATGGTCCACCCGACCTTTCTTCGCGCCGGGGATACTCGCGCAAATGAATGCGATTGCAGACACAGGGTTTCTGGTGGCCCTGCTCCAAGCCCGCGACCCGCACCACGCCTGGGCCGTAGAACTTGCGGAGGGCATCAACTGGCCGGCTTTGACCTGCGAGTCGGTTTTGTCGGAGACCGCCTTTCATGTCCGTTCCAGCGCCGTGACGCTCAAGATGGTGGAGGATGGAATGCTTCGCCTGGCGTTAGATCTCCCTCGCCATCTTGAACATCTTCGCGATCTTGCCATTCGATACGCGGACCGGCATCCCGACTTGGCCGACCTCTGTCTGATCCGCATGAGCGAACTGTACCCGCGCCATGCGGTGATCACAGTCGACGAGGACGATTTTCGCGTCTACCGGCGCAACAAACGGGAAGCGATTCCACTGCTCTGTCCGCCTAAGAAATGATCGGTCTTTCGGAGCATCGTAAGCGGGCTTGCCACTCGCTGCTCCATCCGGCCGAAACTGGTAAGCTGAAGGCTGATAGCTGATAGCCAAGGTTAGCCTATGCTGCTTCACGGCATTTTTCCCCCCATCACGACGCCGTTTTATCCTGCAGGAAACCTGTATCTCAAGAAGCTCGAACACAATGTCGAGCGCTACTCGAAGACTCCGGTTGCGGGTATCGTCGTGCTCGGCTCCACCGGCGAGGCGATTCTGCTTTCCGACCTGGAGCGGCGAGACGTTCTACAAGCTGCCCGCGAAGCTGCCGCGCCGAGCAAAGTCCTGATCGCTGGCACCGGAATGGAATCGGCTGACGAAACTCTGCAGCTCACGGAGCACGCTGCCAAGCTGGGGTACGACGTTGCCATGGTGCGCACGCCACACTATTACAAGAAGCAGATGCAACCGGCAAATATGCTGGCGTTCTATCGCTTCGTCTCCGACCGCTCCCCACTTCCGGTGATCATATACAACTTTCCGCAAGCTACCGGGTATGACATCCCGGCTGAAATCGTGATCGAACTCGCCGAGCATTCCAACCTGATTGGCATCAAGGAATCGAGCGGCGACGTGGAGAAAGTCCGCCGTATGGTCGAAGGAACTCGGCACGTGAAGCGCAGCGCCACAGTCACGGACACTTTTGCCGCAGTCACGCCCCGCATGTTGAAAGCCGCCGAGGGCAACGGGCAAGGCAGGGAACTGGTATCCATTGCTGCCGTGCAGAGCGATGGAGGACGGGCGTCCTCGCCCGTCGCAACCAAGCCGTCGTCATCCGCCGTCAGTGTGGTCGGTGGCCTCAAGACTCGCCAAAAGGAAGTCGGCTTTCAGGTGCTGGTGGGTGCGGCCCAGAAACTCGAGCCTTCCTTGCAGGCCGGGGCAGTGGGTGCGATTCTGGCCTTCGCCGATCCTGCGCCAACCGCGTGCTACGAAATCTACGCCGCCTGGAAAGAAGGCGACTTTGAACTGGCCCGCCTAAAACAGGAGCGGATCGCCAATGCCGCGCAGCGAGTCGTAGGCGAATTGGGCATCCCCGGAGTGAAATATGCCACGGATTTCAATGGCTACTTCGGAGGGCCGGTGCGCTTGCCACTCCTGCCGCTCACTGCCGATCTTAAGGCCGAGGTCGAACAACTGATGGCCGACATTCGCAACTGATGAGGAGCCCAGTTGAAGAGCTCAGTTCAATTGCCTTCAAATTGGAATCTGCCTCGCCGCGCATTCGACCTCGCATTGAGCAGAACCCTCGTCTCGGCGTTACCGAAATGCGGAAAGCCCGCTGGTTCACCTTTGAACTGGCCACCGACGCCGACCTTCGTGAAGCGCTTGTCTGGCTGCAACGGGCGTTTGAGGCTGCCGCTTAAGCAACTGTCACGGCTGCCTTGTGATTTGCGCCACCTTGCGCTATTATCATCTTCAGTAGAACGAACGTTCGAACATGACCTCGTCTTCCCCAGTTGTGTCCCCGGTTGCAGCCCGCCGCCGCTCCGCCGGCGCGACCTCAACTCCCGAAACCCGTTTCGACCGCCGGCTGAGCAAGATTCTGGCGCACGGCACTGACGTCTTTTATGAAAAAGGCTACGCGGGCGCTTCGATGCGCGACCTTTCGCGTTCCAGCGGCATGTCGCTGGCTGGGCTTTACTACTATTTCGAATCCAAAGAGAAGCTGCTCTACCTGATCCAGAAGCACACTTTCACCACCATTGTGGCGCGGCTGCGGGAGCGGCTCGATGCGGTTTCCGATCCGGAAGCAGCGCATTCGCATTTTCATTCTCAATCACTTGGAGTATTTTCTGGCGAATCGAAAAGCCATGAAGGTTCTTTCCCACGAAGATGATGTGCTGAAGAACGGCTTTGGCGCTGAAATCGCCGCCATTAAACGCGAGTACTACCGGATCTGCATTGGCTGCTGGACGACTTTAAACAGGCAAAGAGACTAGAATTTTCCAATCGAATGGCCGTGCTCAGTTTGTTTGGCATGATGAACTGGATTTACACCTGGTATAACCCTCGGGTGGACGCCGGGGCTGAAGAATTGTCCGGCGAGATGGGCGACATTTTCCTGCGCGGCATTTGCGCCGCGACCCAGAGCAATGCGGGCCCGGCGAGGAAACCGCAGAAAAAGAAATTCGGATCAAACTGATTCAGATTTTAACCATTGCGAAAAAGGAGTCTTGGACATGGCTACTGTCGTGGAACATGAAGCTGGCGAGAGCACGCGGCAACTGATCAACTACCGCACCGAAGCTGGGGTCGCGGTGATCGAGATGTTTGACCCTCCTGCCAACACCTACACTTATGAAATGAACCGCCAGCTCGACGACGCCATTCTGCAAGGCGCGCATGGACAACGATGTTTACGTCATCGTGCTGACGGGGTCGGGCGACAAGTTTTTCTCCGCCGGCGCCAACATCAAGATGCTGGCCAGCGTCGATCCCACCTTCAAATACTACTTCTGCCTGCATGCCAACGAAACCCTGCTGCGCCTGGAGCACACGCCCAAGCTGGTAATTGCGGCCATCAACGGACACTGCGTGGGCGGCGGACTGGAGATCGCCATGGCCGCGGACATTCGCATCGCGCGCCAGGATGCGGGGAAGATCGGCCTGCCGGAAGTAAACCTCGGTGTGCTGCCCGGAACCGGCGGCACGCAACGGCTTTCGCGAATGGTGGGCAAGAGCAAAGCCATCGAGCTGATGGTCACGGGGAACACATTCTCCTTTGAAGAAGCGAAAGAACTGGGGATCGTCAACGACATTTTCGACCGCGATGGCTTCATGGAAAACATCATGGAATACGCCCGCCAGTTCTGCCCGCCGAACAAGGCGGCCAAGGCTGTGGGACGCATCAAGCGCGCGGTGCAAACCGGCTGGGAGATTCCGATGGAGTCGGCGCTGGCCGTGGAACGCGAGAACCAGCAACTGCTGTTCCAAAGCGAAGACGCCAAAGAAGGCCTGGCGGCTTATGTAGAGAAGCGTCCGGCGGTGTTCAAGGGGAAATAGCTCGTGTGGGGACGGGCCCCCGCCAGCAGGTGACGCCCGATTTCCAGTGAGCAAACAGAAATCTGACTTGGAAGAATAGAATGATCGCAGCCACGAAAACCAAGCTCTCTCCTGGCCGACTCCTCATCGACGGCCAGTGGATCGACAGCTCGAAGAAATTCGACACTATCAATCCAGCCACCGGCGAGGTTTTGACGCAGATTGCGGAAGCGTCAACTGGCGACATTGACCGCGCTGTGGAAGCCGCCCGCCGTGCCTTCGAAGATCGCACCGGGCCCTGGCGCAAGATGTCGGCCAGCGAGCGCGGGCGCCTGATCTGGCGGCTCGCCGATCTGGTCGAAAAGAACATCGACGAATTGGCCGAACTCGAAACCCTCGACAACGGCAAACCCATTTTCGAGTCGCGTTACGTTGACATGCCGATGGTCATTGACGTCCTGCGCTACTATGCGGGCTGGGCGACGAAGATTCATGGCGAAACCGTCAACACGTTTGAAACTGCTTTCACCTACACGCTGCGCGAACCGGTGGGCGTGGTCGGCATGATCGTTCCCTGGAACTTCCCGTTGCTTCTGTCGTCCTGGAAACTGGGGCCGGCGTTGGCTTGTGGCAACACCATTGTGTGGAAACCCGCCAGCCTGACCTCGCTGACCGCGCTGCGATTCGGCGAACTGGCGGTGGAAGCCGGAGTGCCTGCGGGCGTGCTGAACATCGTGACCGGACGCTCTGAAGTCGGAAAAACCATGGTGCGCCATCCGGGAATCGACAAGATCGCATTCACCGGATCAACCGAAGTCGGTAAAGAGATTATGCGTAGCGCCGCCGATACGATGAAGCGGATCACGCTTGAACTTGGCGGCAAGTCGCCCAACATCGTCTTTGCCGATTCCGATATTGATAACGCCGTGAAAGGCGCGATCACCGGAATTTTCTACGGCAAAGGCGAGGTCTGCAATGCCGGCTCGCGCCTGTTCGTCGAGAGCAAAGTGCAGGACGAATTCCTGGAGAAGCTGGTCGCGCGGGCCAAGAAGATGCAGCCTGCCGATCCTCTCGATCCCAAGACCCGCATGGGCGCGATCGTCAGCCAGGAACAGATGCAAACCGTGCTCGGCTACATTGAGGCTGGCAAGAAAGAGGGAGCGAAGCTGATTGCCGGCGGAAACCGCGTTTCGGTGGATGGTGGCAAGGGATGTTTTCTCGAGCCCACGATTTTCCGCGGCGTCAACAATGACATGAAGATTGCCCAAGAGGAAATCTTCGGTCCGGTGCTCGCGACCCTCAGTTTTGACGACGTAGATCAAGTGATCGAGCAGGCGAATAAGAATCCTTACGGCCTGGCGTCCGCGGTCTGGACTCGTGATGTGAAGAAGGCCCACTACGTCTCTCGGCAACTTAAAGCCGGCACCGTGTGGATCAACACCTACGGCTTAATGGATGCCGCCATGGGGTTCGGTGGCTATAAGCAAAGTGGCCTGGGCCGCGAGCTTGGGCATACACGCCATCGAGCATTACACGGAAATGAAAACGGTTTGGCTGAACATAGGATAGAAGGCAGCAATCAGCATTTGGAATTTAGCAATCAGTTAAGCGCCAGGCTTCGACGACTAAATGCTTGATGGCCAAGTGCTGATTACTCTTGAAACTGTACTAATCAGGAAATCAAAATGCCCGGAAAAGTCGCAAAAATCGGTACCTTCAGCGATTGGGTCGGATTGTTTGACGATTGGCGAAAAGACATCGGCGTCAATCACGACGAGATTGCCAATTTCAAGTTCGACACGCTTTATGGTGCGATCGAAACCGACGAGATCCAGTTCGGCGCCTTCAAAGGCCGCCGCAAGTGGGAAACCCTGCGCCAGGTGCCGACGCAGCAGATGCGGGACGCGCTCATCAACCTGATCGTGTACCAAGGCGACACCGAATTCGCCAGCGTCGAGCAGCAGCGCCACCTGTTCGAAATGGCGCCTACCGACTGGGATCGCAAGGCGCTCACCCGCGTCATGATCGAAGAGATGCGGCATGGCTGGCAGATGTGCGCGCTGCTGGTCGAGCATTTTGGATATTCGGGCAAAGTCGAAGCCCAAAAAATGCTGGAGCGCCGCGCGTTTGAGAACAAGCGGCTACTCGGGGCTTTCAACGTTGATGTTGACAACTGGATGGACTTTTTCACCTACACCGATTTCGTTGATCGCGACGGCAAATTTCAGTTGCAGATGCTGAAATACTCGGCCTTCGCGCCGCTGGGCCGCTCCATGTCGTACATGCTGCGCGAAGAAGCTTTCCACATGGGCACCGGCAATGACGGACTGCGCCGCATCGTGGAGGCGGGCGTGATTCCCGCCTGGCTGATTCAGAAATACCTGAACAAGTGGATCTCGAGTTCCTACGATCTATTCGGCACAGATAACTCGGGATCGGCTCACTGGGCCTACGTCTGGGGCGTTAAGGGCCGTTACGATGAGCCCAAGAACGTTAAGGAAGCCAAGGTCGACGAATTGAATGATTACAACCGCCATCTTTACCGCGACGAGGTTGCCGGCCTGATTGAGCGCTTCAACCTTGCGTTGAAATCTGGCGAGCCCAAGCTGTATGCCCCTGACATAAGATTCAATCGCAATATTGGGCGATGGGCGGGGCAGAAGTTCCACGCCAAGACGGGCGAGGCACTGGACGACGGGAGCTACCAACAGCACGTGAAAGACTATATGCCAACGGCGGAAGACAAGAGGCTGCTGCTTGACATTATCGGCAATGAGAAGAAGTGGATCGCCCCTAAAGAAGGAGCACGCGACCCGCTCGCGACCATCGGTGAAGTGCGCAAGTCGGCGATCAACTTGTAATGCGTGATTAGGTTGGTGTTAACAGCATTGTCATCCCGAACGAAATCTTGTGATCCGCTTTGCGGGTCACAAGGTGCAGTCAGGGATCTGCTTGTAAGTTCGACGGCCCCAAAGAGCAGGTTTCTCGACTCGCTGCGCTCGAAATGACAGACGAAAGAAGAGCTGAAATCACTTGGGCATAGGGACAACAACCAGCTTCTATCGCATCGCGCTCGACCTTCACCCACCCGTGGCCCGCATCACGCTGCAGCATCCGCCTCTCAATGTCATCGACATTCCGATGATGCAAGAACTGGCGGAAGCGCTGACCGAGATCGAAGCGCGCCCCGAGATCACAGTCGTCATCCTCTCCGGTTCCCAGAAAGCCTTCTCCGTGGGCGTTGATGTGTCCGCTCACACCCCGGACAAGGTAGAAGAGATGCTCACCAAGTTCCACGTCGTCATCCGGGCGCTGGTTAGTTCGGAAGAAGGTCAGCATTGCTGCCGTGCACGGCCACTGCCTGGGCGGAGGCGCGGAGCTCGCAATGGTGTGCGATCTGGTCTTCACCTCGGAACTCGCAACTTGGGGATTTCCGGAAATCAAACTGGCGTGCTACCCGCCGGTTGCGGCGACTGCTTTAGCCGCGCTCGTGGGGCAGAAGCACGCCGCTGATCTTGTGCTGACCGGCCGCAGCATCACGGGCAGGGAAGCGGCCAACATCGGGCTGGCGAACGCGGTAGTGCCGGAAGTGGACCTCGAAGCGGCGATTCACGAGACCGTCCAGCATCTGTCGAAACTCAGTCCGGCGGCACTCGCCTTGGCCAAGAAAGCGTTCTACGCTTGGGATTCGATCCACTTCGACAAAGGCCTGGCCCGCGCGGAAAAGATCTACTTCGACGAGTTAATGAAAACTGAGGACGCGCACGAGGGAGTTAATGCGTTTCTCGAAAAGCGGCCACCGGTGTGGAAAGGGAAGTGAAACAGCTCTTCGCCGTTCGCTCTGGGCCCTTGGCTTTGGACCTCAAGATACAGCTAACAGCTAAGAGCGAAGGGCTAAGAGCTTTAGGAGCAAATGAAAAAAGAACTCATCGAACTCCGCGTCAACGGCCGCTCCCACGAGCTCGCTTTCGAGCCCAGCAAGCTGCTGCTCGATGTCTCTGCGTCAGGACTTGCAACTCACTGGATCCAAGCGCGGCTGTGACGATTCTTCCTGTGGCGCCTGCACTGTGCAGATCGATGGTGTGCCCATGCTTTCCTGCACCATGCTCGCCGCGAGTTGCGAGGGGCAGGAGATCACCACCGTCGAAGGCGTCAGCGAACACGGCAGCCTGGCCGCCATCCAGAAAGCTTATGGCGACTGGGGCGGTTCGCAATGCGGTTACTGCACGCCCGGTTTCATGATGACGGTAAAGCATCTGCTGGCACACAACCACAGTCCGACCGACGACGAGATCCGCAGCGCACTCAGCAGCAATCTGTGCCGCTGCACCGGCTACAGCCAGATGTACCAGGCGATCAGAGCGGCCATCGAGGCCGAGCAGAAGGGAATGGCAGCGGCAAAGTGAATTCCTCCGGACGATCTTAGAAACATTGTCATCCCGAGCGGAGCGTCATCGTCCGAAGGATGATGACGCGCAGTCGAGGGACCTGCTGTTTGGGTTCCTGATTCAACGAGAAATGTAGTTCCCTAATGGCGAACGACCAATGACTGACGACTTCTCAATCATCGGCAAATCCATCGCCATGGTCGACGCCGCCGGTAAAACCACCGGCGCCGGCAAGTACGCCGACGACCTCAGCCTTCCCGGCATGCTCGTTGGCAAGATTCTCCATTCGCCTTATCCGCATGCCCGCATCAAGCGTATCGACACCAGCCGCGCCGAGAATCTCGACGGCGTCATCACCGTGGTCACTGGCAAGGACGCGCCCAACCCCTACGGCATTCTTCCCGTCGGCCACGATGAGCACGCGCTGGCTACTGACAAAGTCCGCTACGTCGGCGACAACGTGGCTTGCGTCGCAGCCATAGACGAAGCTACTGCCGATAAGGCGCTGGAATTGATCGACGTCGAGTACGAAGTTCTGCCCGCCTATTTCGATCCTGAAGACTCCATGAAGGCGGAGACCGACCTCATCCACGACAACAAGCCGCACAATATCGAAAAGGACTATCACCACGTCTTCGGCGATCCCGAGAGAGGCTTTGCGGAAGCCGACCATGTTGCCGAAGCGCGCTTCATCGCCAACGAAGTGACCCACGCTGCCATGGAGCCGCACTCGCACCTTGGCCGCGTTCGAAATCGATCCGCACACCGGCAATCGCGGCCGCCTGACCGTCTGGTCCTCCACCCAGGTTCCGTACTACTTGCAACACAAGCTGTCGCTGGTGCTCGAGATGCCGATGTCGCAGATTCGCGTCATCAAGCCGCTGGTGGGCGGCGGCTTCGGCGGCAAGAGTGAAGTGATTCCCCTTGAAATCATCGCTGCCGTTGCAGCGCGTAAAGCACTGGCCCCGGTTAAGATCACCTACTCGCGTGAAGAAGTCTTCTGGGCACATCGCGGTCGCCCGCGCACCATCATTGATCTCAAAACCGGCGTGAAGAATGACGGCCGGATCATCGCCGTCAAGGCGCGCGTCGTTCAGGATGGCGGCGCTTACTGTTCCTACGGAGTCGTAACCATTCTTTATTCGGGCGCGCTGCTGGGCGCGCTCTACGATATTCCCAACATTCAATATGACGGCTATCGCGTGCTGACCAACAAGCCGGTTTGCGGCGCGATGCGTGGCCACGGCACGGTCAATGTGCGTTTCGCGTTCGAATCGCAACTCGACGAACTCGCAGCCAACATCGGCATCGATCCCGCCGAAATCCGCCAACGCAATCTGCTCCAGCCGCCCTGCATCACGGTGAATGGCCTGCGCGTGCAGAGTTATGGCCTGCCCGAGTGCATCGAGAAAGTGGTCGAGCGTTCGGGCTGGAAAAAGCGTAAGGGCAAACTTTCCAAAATCCGCGGCCTCGGCATCGCTTGCAGTCACTACGTGAGTGGCGCGGCCAACTCGATCATCCGCTCAGACATGCCCCACTCTACGGTGAACATCAAGATTGATCGTGACGGCGGAGTGGTGGTGTACACCGGCGCGTCGGATATCGGGCAGGGATCGGACACGATGGTCGCGCAAATTGCAGCCGAGACCCTGGGCTGCTCGCTGGCACGGGTGAAAATCATTGCGGCTGACACCGATCTCACGCCGATCGACATTGGCTCCTACTCCAGCCGCGTCACCTTCATGAACGGCAACGCTACTCTGCGCGCCGCAAATGACGTTAAGAAACAAATTGCCTCGGCTGCTGCCCGGAAAGCATGAATTGCCCGCCGGAGGAACTGATCTTCCGCGATGATTCCGTCATTGCCGAAAAATGGTCACGTAGGGGCGGACGCCCTCGTCCGCCCGGTTCGAGCCAACCTCGAGCAACGTCCGTTTCCGGCCATGTCGAAGGACAAATCCTGCGCGGCTCGCTTCAGCAGAAACGCAAAGACGAAGGTCCCAAAGACTCAACTGTCCTTCGAAGAAGCCGTGGTCGCCGCCATCGATTTCCACGGCGCGCTCACCGGAACTGGCTCCTACGCGCCGCCTGTCGAGGCCCGCGGCGGCAAACACAAAGGCGCCGGAGTCGGCCCCTCCCCGGCTTATTCCTACTCCGCGCAGGTCGCGGAGGTCAGCGTGGACGAAGATACCGGCGAAGTCACCGTCCACAAAGTCTGGGCCGCGCACGATTGTGGCCGCGCCCTGAACCCGGTTTCAGTCGAGGGCCAGATCATCGGATCGGTCTGGATGGGCATGGGCCAGGCGCTGACCGAAGAAATGGTCTGGAAAGACGGCATGCTGATGAATCCCGGACTGCTCGAATATCGCAGCCCGTCTTCCGTCGAATCGCCGGAGGTCGAACCCATCATCGTCGAGAGCATTGATCCCGAAGGTCCGTTCGGCGCGAAAGAATGCAGCGAAGGTTCGCTGGCCGCGACCATTCCGGCGATTGCCAATGCCATTTACGACGCGGTTGGAGTCCGGCTTGCACGAATCGCCGTTTACGCCGGAACGCGTGCTGGCCGCCTTGCGCGCGAAAAACGCCGAAAAGAAAATCGACCTCACCGAGGGAGTCGATCCGACGCAGCCCGCGGGTTTTCGCGAGCATGGCGGTTCGCTGTGGTTCCGTGGCAAGGGGCCGGAGCGGCATGCGCTGGATCCTTCTCGACGGGAAGCGCCCGCTCAAGCGGGAGGTGATGATTGAGTCTCCCGCAGTTCAGGTTGCTAAGACCCCATGCCGTGGACGAAGCGGTGGCCGACCTGGCGAAGCACGCCGGCAACATTCGCATCCTCGCCGGTGGAACCGACCTTCTCCCCTCCATGCGCCAGAAATTATTCGAGCCCGAGTTCGTGCTCGACATCCGCCACATCGCCGATTTGAAGGGAATCCGTGAGCGGAAGGGAAGCGGCATCGAAATCGGCGCGCTGACGTCGCTCAGCGCGATGGAGAATTCCGAACTGCTCCGCCGTTGCTACCCTGTGCTGACGGAGGCGGCGGCAACTGTCGCTTCACCCGTGCTCCGCAACATGGGCACGATCGGCGGCAACATTTGCCTGGACACACGCTGCCTGTGGTACAACCAGTCCCTCACTTGGCGCAAAGCCTGCGGGTTCTGCATCAAGAAAGACGGCGATCTGTGTCACGTCGCTCCCGGCGGAACTAAGTGCTGGGCGGTCTTCTCCGGCGACACTCCTCCCGCTCTGCTGTGCTTGAATGCCGAGGTAGAGATCGTCGGTGCGTCCGGCGTACGCCGCATACCCGTGCGCGAGTTCTACACCGGGCTTGGCGATGTCTACCGCAAATTGCAGCCTGACGAGATCCTGACTCGTGTCTTGCTGCCGGAATCGTCTGCCGGCTATCACGGAATTTACCGCAAACTGCGCGTTCGGGGATCGATTGATTACCCGCTGGCGGGAGTGGCCATCGCCATGAAGCGCTCGAACGGCCATGTCGCCGATGCACGTGTGGCGATCACCGCAGTAAATCCCGCGCCTCTCTTGGTAAAAGGCGCAACGGATCTGCTGACGGGAAAGGTTCTCAATGAAGCGCTGGCAGAAGCTGTCGGCGATTTGGCAGCGAAAACCGCCAAACCCCTGACCACCTCCGCACTGACACCGGAGTATCGGCGCGAGATGATTCGCGTGTTTACCAAGCGCGCGGTGCTGGCGGCAGCAAGCAATTGATCGCTCAGGATGACACCGCTGTTAAGATTTAGCGCGCGATTAACGACGAACGGCCAACGACTGTATGATCACTGACTGCCACATTCATATCCAGCCGATTGAAATGTTCAAGCCGCAGGCGCTGGAATTGATGAAGCGAAGGCGCCCCAACTACGACCAGATCGTCGAATTCTGCCGTTCTCCAAAGGCCTTCCTGAAGTTCCTCGACGAAGCTGGCGTCGAACGGGCGGTGCTTATCAACTACGTCGCGCCCGAAATCATCGGGTTCACTTCCGGCGTCAACCAATTTGTCGCCGACTACGTCAAAGAAAGTCCCAAGCGCCTGATCTCCTGCGGTAGCCTGCATCCCCGGCACACGTCCAATGTGCTGGCGGACATGGAGCAACTGCTCCGGCTCCAGATTCGGCTGATCAAAATCCATCCCCCCCACCAGTTGCTTTTTCCCAACGATTACCTGACCGGAATGAAAGAGTTGGAGATCATCTACCGCGCCGCCGAGGCCAATGGCATTCCGGTGATGTTTCACACCGGGACGTCGGTATTTCCCGGGGCCCGCAACAAGTACGGTGATCCGATCCACATCGACGATGTAGCCGTGGACTTCCCTAAGCTCAAAATCCTGCTCGCGCATGGCGGGCGCCCGCTGTGGATGCACACCGCCTTCTTCCTGGTACGCCGGCATCCCAATGTGTTTCTCGACATCAGCGGAATTCCCCCCAAGACCTTGCTGAAGTATTTCCCCCGGCTGGAAGAAATCGCTCACAAGACTCTCTTCGGCACCGACTGGCCAGGGCCCGGCGTACCGGACATCAAGAAAAATCTCGACGAATTTCGCGCTCTGGCGTTGAAGGAAGAAACCCGCAAGCAGATTCTCAGCGGAACCGCGCTGGGCATCTGGCCAATGTAGGCGCGAAAACTCCCGCCCCGTGCTCCAGTCACGCGCACACAAGGACGGCCGCCCTATGCAATCTGCAAGGTGTCTAGCGCGACGTGAACAGATGCCCCATCTTCTCTTTTTTCGTTTTGAGGTAATCCTCGGCGTGGATGCTGGGCAAGACTTCGCAAGGCACTCGCTCGGTGACCTCAATCCCTCCCCGCTCGAGCGCCGCCACTTTATCGGGATTGTTGGACAGCAGCCGGACCCGACTCACGCCAAGCGCCTTCAAAATCTCCGCAGGCATGGCGAACTCGCGCTGATCCGCCTTAAAGCCCAGGCGCTCATTCGCCTCCACCGTGTCCAGCCCAGAGTCCTGCAGTGCATAGGCTTGCAGCTTCGCCATCAGGCCAATGCCGCGCCCCTCCTGCTGTTCGTAGATGAGCACGCCCGCGCCTTGCTCGGCGATCATGGCGAGCGCCATCTCCAGTTGCTGGCGGCAGTCGCAGCGCAGCGAGCCGAACACGTCTCCGGTGAGGCACTGCGAATGAATGCGCACCAGCGGAGCCCCGGATTGCACTTCTCCCATCACCAGGGCCACGGCTTCTTCCTTCTGCCGCTGCTTGCCTTGGCCAAATTCTCCCTGAAATCCGAAAATACGAAACTTGCCCCAGCGGGTAGGGAAATCTGCCGACGCTATTTGTTTGACAGAAACTGAACTCACCCAACGATTATAGCGGCTTCCCGCCTGCGGATACGGTGTAGGCGCGACCCTCTCGCCCGTGCGAGCCGACGCCTACCACGACGCATACCGATACCGCCGCGGCCGCTCCGGCATGACCTTAATCAGCACAATGCCCGCAACGAAGCCCCCCACGTGTGCCCAGAACGCAACCCCGCCGCTGGTCTGGCTGGTTTCCGCGATCGAAGTCGCGGCTCCGCTCAAGAATTGCATAAAGAACCAATATCCCAGAACCAACCAAGCGGGCAGATGGAAGAAAAATATAGGAGGAAACCACGTCATCACACGGGCCCTGGGATACAACACAAAATATCCGCCCATCACTCCGGCAATTGCCCCGCTCGCCCCCACGCTGGGCACGTTGGACCCCGCATTCAGCAGAATGTGCGTGAACATGGCGGCGAATCCGCTCACCAGATAAAACAGCAGGTACGGGAAGTGGCCGAGATAATCTTCAATGTTGTCGCCGAAAATCCACAGCACCCACATATTGCCGATAATGTGCAGCCATGAGGCGTGCAGAAACATCGAGGTCAGGATAGTAAGTAACAGGCCGGGTAAAGAATAGTGACCCGACCCCGCCAGCGCCCGCTCAAAGCGCATCGGCACCACGCCAAACTGATACATCAAGCTGTTCAGCGCCCGATGACCCTCCCCTCCTACCGACAATTCAAACAGGAACACCAGCGTATTCAGCGCGATAATGAAGTATGTGACATACGGCGTGCTGAACCGGGGCGTGTCGTCGCGGATAGGAATCATAAGGGATTACGAGATTCAGTGATTTGCAATTTGGTGATTTGTAATTGACAATTTGCTAATTTCTAAAAGAGCGGCGAGTATCGCATGAAGGATGCCTCGCACGTTACTCAATTACAAATTACCCAACTACAAATTACCAAATATCCATGAACGGCGTTCTCATCATCGACAAGCCTGCCGGCCTGACTTCCCACGACGTGGTCAACCGAGTGCGCCGCATCCTGCACGAGCGCTCAGTCGGTCACCTGGGCACCCTCGACCCCCTGGCGACCGGCGTCCTGCCGCTCCTGGTCGGCAACCTCACCCGGTTGGCCCAGTTCTATGTGTCTTCGGAGAAAGCCTATGAGGGCGTGATCCGCTTTGGCTTTGCCACCGATACCTATGATGCGCAGGGCGAGCCCAGCAGCCCGGCCCAGACAGTTCACGTATCACTTGAAGAGGTGCGCGAACTCGCCCGCCGCTTTGAGGGCGTGATCGAGCAGATGCCGCCGCCGTTTTCCGCCAAGAAGATTCAGGGCGTCCCTGCCTATAAGCTCGCCCGCCAACGCAAAGACGTGCCGCTCAAGCCGGTACAAGTCGAGGTCAAAGAATTTGAGATTCTAAGCGTGGACAGCGCGGACAGCGCAAATAAAAACCGCGCCAGTTTTCGCGCCCGGGTCGCGTCCGGAACCTACATGCGCTCCGTGGCCCACGACATGGGTCAACACATGGGATGCGGCGCTCACCTCGAATCCTTGCGCCGCACGGCAGTTGCCGAATTCCAACTGGCCGACGCCCATACTCTTGAGGATCTGGAACAAGCCGTGCAAGATGGCAGGATCGACAATGTGTTCGTCCATCCCCGCGAAATCCTACCTCAGTTTCCCAGCGTGACCACCACCGACGAAACCGCCGCGATGATCCGCACCGGCCGCGCCGTCAACCTTCCCGAACTCTCCCGCGCGCGGCAGGTGAAGGTCTTTTACGGGCAGAGGGAACTGATCGCCATTGCCACCCGCATCGCCGGAACCCTGTTCCACCCCAAGATCGTGCTGGCAGCAGACCCTGCGCCACAACTGGCGAGTCGCACCGCTAAATAAGAACTTGCAGCGCGGAGATCCGCCCTCTGTTCACAGGGGATGCCAGGTCATCTCCACCCGCACCGGGATGTCATTCTTGATGGGGATCGTTAAGAGCGACGGCGGCTCGATTTTGAAATCCGGCAACGTGGCTGGAATCGTTCCTGACATTCGAGTCTGGTTGCCTTGGGTCACCAAGTGGAAGGGAACCTCCTTGTAGTGGGCGGTCTGACCCGCGAACTCGATTTCCAGATCAAGATGGATCGTTGCTGATGTGAGTTCGGATTCGGGGATTCGGGTTCGCACCATGACCATGGGAAACTGCGCCCCGCGCGTCACTTGCAGCATGTGCAGATCGCGATTGCTGTCCCCTGAGTCAAACGACTTCACCGGCACCGCGATCAGGAAATCGCACTCTCCTGCGTGGCAAACGCCCTTGCCTCGGGCCGCGTGGCTCACACCTTCGCTCTCGTGCAGCGGGTGCGCGGCATGATAGGTGAGAGTGCATTGTTCCAGCACCCATTGGCCATCCGTTCCGGCAAACGCAAGAGTCGCCAGAAGCACGAGGGCGATCAGGATTTTCTTCATCAGTGCTCCTAGAACTTAAAAGAAACCGACAGCAGAGCGGCCCCAAACGCCCCCGCCGTCACGATCGCCACCGGCATGTGCGCCGACGCAATCCCATGCACCTTCTCACCGTTGCTCTTCTGGGAATAGGCCATCGCTCCCAGGATTGGAGTCAGAATCATGCCTGGCCCATGAATCCAGGCCATCGCTTTGTGGAACTTGATCGGCCCGCGGGTCACCGTGCCCGGCGGCTTGGGCGCACGGATCGCATAATAAGCGGTGATGCAATACAGGTCGCCCGCCACTGCCCCCAACGCAAGGTGCACGTCGCGGCCCGTCGAGCTGCTGTTGTGGCCACCGGCGCCCGCAGATGAGAAGATCGCCGCCACCAGAGGAATGGTCGTAATCAAGCCCAGCCGCTGATGAATCTTGAGCATGTGTGTCCGCTTGTCGAGCAACGCCTGAATCTTTGCATTTCCCTGGGTCGCCTCCGGGGGAAATCCCAGATCTGTCAGGGAAGGCGCGGCTGCGGTGCTGGAAGGAGCATTGGGTAGATTCTCCGCCGGTGCCGGCGTCTTCTCCTGTCTGGTCTTGTCCTGGGTTGTCTGATCCTGTGCCGCCGGTGTGGTCTTCTGGTCCTGGGCAGTTGCTGCTGGCGCAGTGTTAGCCGATTGCGCAAAAGAGGACAACGAAGCCGGCAAAAGGCACGAATAGAGCGCGATGATCGTCAGACTATTCACTTTCATGATGTTTTGTGTGAGCCTCTTTTCTAAGCGTAGATGACGAAGGGAAAGAAAAGGAGGCCCGGAAGAACCTTGAGGCTAAGTGTCTTCCAGGCTACCCGTAACATCCGAGGGCTCTATCCGACACAACTGCGTAAAGACTCTTGTACGCACGCAGCCCGCTGACAATGGTGCAATTTGCCATTGTCATCAGGAAGCGGAGTGGTTCGCCGGGTGCCCCATGTTTCGCGCGCCTTTCGTGAAACGTGGAAATGAACCCCCTCATCCAAACTTGTCATCCTGAGGCAGCGGGGTGCCCCATGTCTCGCCGCTTTTGCGAGACGTGGGAACGAGCGGCTCCCAGCGAAGAACCGCTGCCTTAGGCCTCCGGAGCAGCTTTGAAAGGGTCACGCAAGATTGCGGCGTTCCTGAAGCACCAGCTCTGGAGGGGCGATAGCCAATAGCCCAGGACGTAAGTCCTGGGTCGGCATCGAACAAAGATCACGCCCCGCATGGGTGGCCCGAAAACCCCGTCCCAACGCCCGCCCACGTTTCGCAAAGACCGCGAAACATGGGGCACCCGGCTCCCAGCGAAGGACCTCCTGACTCTGCCGTCGGTGTCGAAAGTGTTTATGCGGTGCTGAATAATGTCCGATAACAGGTATTATGTAAACTGCGCCAAACCGGTCTCCACGCCTCAACTCCCGCCCATCCCGGGCCCGCCCTTGCCGGCTTCCTCCTTTACGCTGCGTTCTTCTAATTCCACCAGAAGGTCCCGCAATTGCCGCTGCCGGACAGCGCTCATCCCGATAAATTCAACGCCTACTCCCGACGATCCGTAGACTGCTCTTACCACTCCCATGGAGCGGAACGGCAAGCCATTCACGCGCAGCAACACTTCCAATCGGGTGCCGACGTCGGAGGGCCAGTCGGTCTCAACGTAGCACCCTCCTAAGCTCAGGTTCAGCACTCGAACTTCAACCGGTTTCCAGATGCCTGCAATGCGGGTCTGTCCGGTGCCCTCGCAATCGTAGCGAGCGTTGCGACGGCGGTCGTCCGGCGCGGGCAACTTGCATTCTTCGACAGCGGATTGGACGTCTTCGACTTCGCCGCCCGACAACACCGGCTGGCTGTGAGCACTCCTGTTCCGCTCCTGCAACGTCGTTGCCCCATCCGTCTGAGCTCTCGGCTTTGGCGCAGGCTCCTTCAGGTCCGGCTTTCTGAAATGGGCATGCAGATATTTTCCGCACCATGTGCCGATAAATCCCAGAGTGGCCTCCTTCACTCCTCCCCATCGCTTGGGATCCGGGAGGACGAACCGGTGCTGTAAATTCATGCGCGTTTTATGCAACTCGGTGAGGTAATCCACTCCCGGAACCGAGCCGACGGAACCCGACCGTTGACCGAGCCACCCAAAGTAATCCGTTACCGAGGGCCGGCGAGTGTGCGCGGCCCAGCCGAACTGGTTGCAGATGGCGGCCACGGCGAGTTCGGCGGCATCATCGGAGAGGATGACGTCATGCGCCAACCGATGCAGCTCCTCGGCAGTGGAATTCCGATAATCGGAATCTGTCAGCAATTCCTGGCTGAACAACAACTGCTGGCGAGTCGCCGGTTTGATGGTTTTATCGAGAGATAGCATGGAAAATCCCTCGCACCCCTGAGTTATCGGCAGGGCGGCCACAAGTCTTGAGTGAACCCACGACTTTGAATCCGCCGGTAGCCTTCCGCGCGCCGTCCCCTTACTCTTTGGGAACGACTTACAATTCCCTTCCGATCAGCTCCTTCAGGTCGCGTCGGAAGCCGTCCAGCGCCTCCAGCCTTTCCGGCGTGGCTTCGACGATTTCCTGCTTGGCCTGGAACACCTGCCGCCCGCCGACTTCGGTCAGAACGCCCATGACTTCCCCAATTTGCCAGCCGGGCGTCCCGAGCATCTGCAAGCCGTCGGGCGAGGGCACCAGCAGCGCGATGCAGTCGTCCCGCACCACTCCCACGCATTTGGGAAAACGGTCAAAGGTCTTGAGTTCGAATCCCGCCAGGTAGATTTGCTGCAGTTGTTCGGCCGGCATCCATGAAGATTGATAAATTGAGTGATCGGCAATTTGGTGATCTTCATCCGCGAAAACTATCGGCGCCCGCGGGCTTCAAATTGCAGGTTGTCAATTACCAAATTACAAATTCCGTACATCTTATATCGCCCCAGATCCTCGTCGTTCAGGCCTTCCAGCCACTTGCGCAGCTCTTCGCTGGTGACGCGGTCGGAAGCGGTAGCCGCCAGCTTGGAATTCTTCAGAACCTCATCTTCCACAAAGATCGGGCAATCCACGCGCAACGCCAGGGCCAGCGCATCCGACGGCCGCGAATCGATGCTGATAATCTGCCCCTCGCGCTCCAGCCAGATCACCGCATAAAACGTATCTTCCCGCAGTTCGGTCACCACCACCTTATGCACCTGCGCATCCAGCCCCACCAGAACATTCTTGATCAGGTCATGGGTCATCGGGCCGCGGCGTGCTGACCTTCTCAATCTCCAGCGCGATCGCATTGGCCTCGTAAATCCCCACCCAGATCGGCAGCACGGTGTCGCTGCCCGCATCCTTCAGGATCACGATCGGCATATTCGTGACGGGATCCATCATCAGTCCGCGGATTTTCATTTCGACTTCCATCGTGATCTCCCGAAATTGCAACTGTGCTTTATACCACCATTTCGCCCAGAAGGCTGTTGGGAAAACAGCCGGTAGTAACCACCGTTACGTAGCCGCCGACACTCGGCACCGCGCCTGCCGGAGCCGTGAAATTCAAGACCTTATTCTGGGAGGTCCGGCCGATCCACTGGGCGCGGGCTTCGTTCTTCCCTTCAACCATTACTTCAACAATCTTCCCCAGATGCTTTCGATTGCGCCTGCTTTGGATCTCGCGCTGCTTCTCGTTCAGCACCGCCAGGCGGCGGGCTTTCTCCTCGTCGGGGATGGCGTCCTCCAGGCGTCAGCGACGGAGTGTTGGGCCGGGGCGAATACTTGAACCCGAAGATGCTATCGTATTCGACTTCGTCGAGCAGCGACAAAGTTTCCTCGAAGTCGGCCTCGGTCTCGCCCGGAAACCCGACGATGATGTCGCTGGTAATGCTGATCTCCCGCTGCGCCGCCTTTATCCATGCGATGCGTTCCAGATATTGCTCGCGGGTGTAAAGCCGCTGCATGGCATCCAGCACGCGGGTGGAGCCGCTCTGCACCGGCAGATGGACGTGGTCGCAGAGCGTGGGAACGGCGTCGATGGCGTCGATAATGTCACGGCCAAAATCTCTGGGATGCGAAGTGGTAAACCGCACCCGCCTGATGCCCGGAACCTCGCCGACCGCCGCCAGCAATTCGGCGAAGGTCTTGCTTCCCTGCCGGATCTTTGTAGGAATTCACGTTCTGGCCGAGCAACTGGATTTCGGTATAGCCCAGATCGGCCATCTGGCGGGCTTCGGCCAGCACCGACTCCGAGGTCCGGCTGCGCTCTTTGCCGCGGGTAAAGGGCACGACGCAGTAAGCGCAGAACTTGTCGCAGCCTTCAATGATGGTGATGTAACCGCGATGCGGATTGGTGCGGGCGGTGAATTCGGTTTCGAAGCATTCGTCAGTTTCGCGGTCGTCGAGTCCGGTGACGCGCAACGGCTTCCCTGCCTCGATTTGCACCTCTTCGATTTGGATCAGCATCTGCGGCAGATTGCGATACGACGCCGATCCGCATACCAGCGAAACATGCGGCGCGCGCTCGAAAATCTTTTCGCCTTCCTGCTGCGCCACGCAGCCCAGCACGCCGAATTTCTTGCCCTGGGCCTGAAGCTTCTTGTAGTCGGCGAGCCGGTGAAAGACTTTCTGCTCGGCTTTGTCGCGGATGGAGCAGGTGTTGTAGAGGATCAGCCCGGCTTCCTCGACGGTCGGAACCTGGCGGTATCCCTCGGAAACGAGCGTGCCGACGACCTTTTCCGAGTCATGCACATTCATCTGGCAACCAAAGGTTTCGAGGTAAAACGTCTTGTCGGAGCCGTCCGCCATCCTGGGTCAAGTATAACGCAGGGGGGATGGCGGATAGGGGGTGCCCCACGTCTCGCCGCTTTTGCGAGACGTGGGGCGTGTCCGTCTGCAGCGCTCCACCGGTGAGGGCTGTCAAGGCGCCATACCAGTGACTCGGCCTGTCGCGGCGAGAGGAAGGACGCGTCCTTCAACGGCCCAGACACCTCTGGAGATGAGAGTTTCGGCCTGCGCGTCGTCTGACGATCCCGACTGCAGCGCGGTTGGTGCTGTCCCATGTCTCGCAAAGGCGGCGAGACATGGGGCACCCGGCCACGTTCGTGCTATTCGTCAGACAACTGCAGATTCCTCGTCGCTCGCGCTCCTCGGAATGACAAAAGGTTGGGAGCGGATTCGGAATGACATGCGCTTGGGATGGATTCCCACGTCTCGCAAAATCGGCGAGACATGGGCACCCGGCGAAGGCGGCGAGACATGGGGCACCCGGCGCTGTAGTTTTCCGCGTCCACCGGTGAGCACCGTTCATCCATCCCCGACCTACAACGACGATCCGACCTACCCTTCCCCTCATGCCCAGAAATCTCAAGCGCTATTACGGCTCCGGCGATTTGCACTTCATCACGGCCAGTTGTCATCAGCGTCGGCCCTTGCTCGACACCTCCGAGAGGCGCGACCTGTTCCTCAGTGTCCTGGAGCGGACGCGTCGCCGCTATCGCTTCGTCGTTCTGGGATACGTAGTCATGCCGGAACATGTCCATTTGCTCCTCAGCGAAATTCGGCGGGATAGCCTATCCGCCGTCATGCAGGCCCTCAAGCTTGGCTTCGTTCGACGCATGTTGACGCCGGGATGCGCGCTCCGACAGACCAGTCTCCTGTCTAGCTCAGACCGCATCTGGCAAGCGCGCTTCTACGACTTCAATGTATGGACCGAACGCAAGCGGATCGAGAAACTACGCTACATGCATCGGAATCCGGTTAAGCGGGGATTGGTGTCCTCGCCGGAACAGTGGCCCTGGAGCAGTTTCCGTTTCTACCTTACCGGGGAGGCAGGGCCGGTACGCATCAACGACACGGACATTCTGGAGATAAGAGTTCGACCGCAGGCGGCTTGAGGATCATCGCTACTGACTGTAGTACCGCGGTGTCGTCCCATGTCTCGCGAAGGCGGCGAGACATGGGGCACCCGCTGTGGAGCTTCGCTCCACTGGACAGCCGAGGGCGGCTGTCCCCACGTGATCATTGCAGATTGTGGAGAGGGTCCGCGCCACACGGACCCGCCGGATCAGCCGCACAAGCGGACAACCACTGCATGCCACGGAGGCTTTCTCGCAGCGGCGCGCGACCAGGATCTGGCTGGCGCTCTTTTCGTTACGAGGGCATGCCATCTGGCACCAGGCCTCGCGATATTTTTCCAACTGCGGATTGCCTCCGCTGTGGGGATAGAAGCGCAGGGTCTTGGCCGGGGGGAAGGCCTCAATGGGCACGACATACCACAGATTTTCGGGGATGAGGTAGGCGACCAGGAAATCGATCTCGTCGCGGGTGTAGGTCGCGTTCGATCCCCCGGCTTTCACCTGGTAGCGCGACTCGGCGTAGCGTCCGGTGGATTTGAGTTGGACGCGCCAGAGGTGGTGGCCGGAGTCGAGGATGAAGTCGTAGCGCTCGCTGTCTCCCCAGGGTTTGGCCACGCCGAAGCCGAAGCTGGCGGCTTTGGCGAGAAAGGCGGCCTCGGCGACTTCTCCAAGGCGTTTGGGAGTGGTGAGGCCGACGGCATGGATTGCGAAGCGCTCTTCGGGAAGTTCCGGTGGAAGACGCACCTGGTTGAAAGAATATGAAATGCCCGATTTTTTCTTTTCTGTTCGCATAAATGAAAAAAGCGCAGCCCGTGGGCCGCGCCTGCAATTGTTTATCTTTAAGTATAGTGTATCACACTTACTATAGCTAGTATGCCAACAATTCGAGGTTTATTTCTTCTTCCGAATGTGGCGGTTACGCGAAATGGCGGTCGTCCGGGGGCTTGACAGGGCTTTCCACGGAAAAAGGGTTGCTTCACGGTTTGGCCTTGCGCGCCGCTTCCCTCTCGAGCGCAACCAGATACGGTTCCCCTTTGCCCGTCTCCAAGTAGCTCTTCAGGCTGGTTCGAAGCACGTGCTCCCAGCCATCGGTACAACGATGATAAGAACCTCCGGTGCTCTTCCAGTCGGTGTGAGCAAAATCCAGATCGGTCCCGCCTCGGCCGTTTCCCGAGAGGCGGAAGCGGAGGGTAGTTCCAATCCAATCGTTGATGCCACCATAATCCTGGTCTACACACTTCCACTCGACCAGTTGGCCGGGAACGAGCTTCTCGATGCGCATTCGCCCAAAGCCGTCCAGATGGCCGTTGCGCCCCTTAAACTCAAGGTTGACGAAGCCGCCCGCTTTCTGGTCGGTGGTGCAGTCGGGAGTCCACCAGCCGGCAATGTGCTTCGGGTCAATCAGCGCATGGAAAACCTGTTCCGGGGCAACGTTAATGGTCAGTTTGTAAGTGATCTCGGGCATCGTTCCTCCTTAGTTGAAACATTATTTGTTCCTTCCTCGGGTCTCGGTTTCTTCCCGGGCGTGCTCGGCTTCAACGAACGTCTTCAGGCCGGCGAGATTGGCGCGCCAGAAGACACGGTACTGTTCCAGCCACGCATCCACCGCCTTCAGCGGTCCCGGATTGAGTTGGTAAAACCTGTGCCGGCCTTCACGCCGTTCCTCAACCAGATGTGCCCGGCGCAACAGACTCAGATGTTTGGAGATCGCCGGGCGCGACAGGGGGAAGGCCTGCGCAATCTTACCGGCGGGCTGGCGTCCCTGCCGCAGCAGGTCGAGCACGGCGCGGCGGGTGGGATCGGCGAGAGCGCTGAAAGCCGCTTCGGCGGAATGTGTAACCGAACAGTGACGCATAATATGTAACGATAGGGTTACGTATCAGGGGGTGTCAAGTGCAATGTTTGGTCTTACATCATATAATAGCGTAAGACTATATGACTCAGATTACAACAGTAAGCACAAAGGGACAGTTCGTGATTCCCGCGGAAATGCGGGAATCGCTGGGCATCGGTCCGGGCACGCGCATTGCCGTCACCTTGCAGGAGTCCCGCATCATCCTTGAGCCGGTTTCGGAGAAGCTCGTGGACGAAACCTGCGGAATGCTGGCCGGCGGCCCGTCGCTGTCGAAGCTTCTGAAGAAGGAACGCGACAAGGACCGATGGTGACCTACGCGCTCGATTCCAGCGTAGTTCTTCGCTATCTCGACCGTGAGGCCGGAGCGGCGCGGGTGGCGGAGATCATTAAAGGCCACCTTGCCGACCGGCACAAAGTAATCATCTCGGCGATTCATTGGGGAGAAATAGCGCTCATAACCGCTAAAGGACACGGGCGCCAGGCGGTCGAGTTGGTCCTTGCCCGGCTATTGGCGTTCGGATTCGAGATTGTGCCAGCCACGGCGGAACGGGCGGTGCGTGCTTCTCTCATCAGGTTCAAACGCGATATCCCCTATGCGGATGCGTTTGGCATCGAGCTGGTGTCAGATTCTGCCGACCATGTCTTGGTCACTGCCGACTTCGACCTCAAAGCCGCGGCGCGCGATGTCAAGATCGAGTTCTTGCCGAGGAAGTAGGAATCGCATTACGCGAGTGCGTAACGTCGTGCACTGGCGAGGCCGGCGGTCGGGCTATAGAATAGCCGCCAAGCACGTGGAGAAATCGGATGAAAGCAACCGCCAAGAAGGCACGGGGAGCGTCGCCTGACGCCGAAAAGCAGCTCCAGAGTTTTATCGCGAAGTTCGATCCGAAGCACCAGGTCTTGATTCGCGCCGTGCGCAGAGCCTTACAGAAGCGACTGCCGAGCGCGAACGAACTGGTTTGGGACAACTACAACTTCTTTGTCATCGGTTACTCTGCCACGGAACGGCCCTCTGACAGCATCGTCACAATCGCTGCCGCGGCGAATGGCGTGGGACTGGCCTTCTATCGCGGGGCTACGCTTCCCGATCCGCACAAAATTCTGCTCGGCTCCGGCAGTCAGAATCGGTTTATCCGTCTGGAGTCGGCAAAGACCTTGGGCCGTCCCGAAGTCAAAGCGCTGATCACTGCTGCCTTTGATCGGGCCAAAACGCCTTTCGCGGCGAGTGGCAAGGGAAAAGTCATCATCCGGTCGATTTCGGCGAAGCAAAAGCCGCGGCGGAAGACAGAGAAATAAGCGGGCTGAAAAGAAGCAAAGCATTTAACGAGATTTTTTGCCATCTGCACCGTTCCCGACGAGATCGAGAAAAGCTTCATGTAAACGGGTGTCATCGGAGAGTTCGGGGTGGAAGGTCGCGGCCATCACTCTTCCCTGCCGGACGGCGACCGGATCACCGCCTTCAGTGGCGATCACTTCGACGCCGGGGCCGACGCGCTCGATTTTGGGGGCGCGGATGAAGACCATTTCTGCGGGTTCGCCGCGGAACTTGCCCTCGCGGATCGAGCTGTCAACTTGCAGGCCGTAGGCGTTGCGGCGAATGGCAATATCAAGCACGCCCAGCCCTTTCTGCGTGGGATTCTCGACTTCATGGGCCAGCAGAATTGCGCCAGCGCAGGTGCCGAATGTCGGCTTGGCGCGAACGAATTGCTTGAGCTTCTCGAATCCGGTTTGGCCCAGGAGTTTGAGAAACGTGCTGGACTCGCCGCCGGGGATGACCAGGCCGTCGATCTCGTCGAGTTGCTCGGGCCTTTTGATGAGCACAACTTCAGCACCCAGCTCTTCGAGCCGTTTGCGGTGCGCGTCAAAGTCGCCCTGGAGGGCAAGAACACCAATGGTAATGAGTATCAGCTCCTAGCAATTAGCTAACGACTAGAAAAAGCTAAAGCCCCGGTAGTCATCCGGGGCTCGGCAAATGCCAGTTGGTACGCCGTCTTGGCGCTTGAATCGCAGCGCTGAAAGCGCTGCGCCACCCAAAAGCCTATATTACGGGCACCCGGGAAATCCCATCCGCCTGTCAGCGCGGAAACCCTTGAGTCCGCGGTCACATGGTTGAATTGGCGCAGTTCATTCACCATCCCCGCGTTTGCAGCATGTGCGCTTCATCCAACCCGGCCACTGCCAGCCCCTTCATGGCGCCTGCCAAATCTTCGCTGACTTCAAGTAATACTTTAGGGTCTTGATAGTGCGTTGCGGCTTGCACGATGGCCTTGGCGCGCTTCCCGGCTTCTTCCGGATCGGCGAAGGTGGTCGAATCCTTCATGAAAATGCCCGATCCGACGAATACCGCTTCGGCGCCCAGTTGCATCACGAGCGAAGCGTCCGCGGGGGTGGCGATGCCTCCGGCAGAAAAATTCGGTACCGGCAGCTTCCCTTCTCTAGCGACCATCTTTACCAGTTCATACGGAGCGCCGTGCTCTTTGGCTTTCGCGTAAAGTTCCTGCTCGCTGAGCACGGTCAGAATCTTCATCTCCTGCACAATCTGCCGGATGTGCTTGACGGCGTGGACCACGTCGCCGGTGCCGGCTTCGCCTTTGGTACGAATCATGGCTGCACCCTCGGCGATTCGGCGAAGCGCCTCGCCCAGATTGCGCGCGCCGCAGACAAACGGAACGCTGAAGGCGTGTTTGTCTACATGGTGGGCTTCGTCGGCGGGGGTCAGTACTTCGGATTCGTCGATGTAATCGACGCCCAACTCCTGCAAAATCTGGGCTTCCGCAAAATGCCCGATGCGGCACTTGGCCATTACTGGAATCGAGACCGAGGCCATGATTTCGCGAATCTTTTTGGGCGAGGCCATGCGGGCCACGCCGCCTTCGGCGCGAATCTGCGCGGGCACGCGCTCCAAGGCCATTACGGCGACCGCGCCGGCCTTTTCGGCAATCACAGCCTGCTCGGCGTTCGTCACATCCATGATTACGCCGCCCTTCAGCATTTCCGCCAAGCCGGTCTTCAGACGAAGGCTGGTGGAGTTTCCATTGTTCTGCGACATAATTGCCTCCCTTTCGTAACTCAGCATATCCGAAGAGTGGACAGTGAAGAATGTCCATATAGTGTATTCTGTACATACCACTTTGTGGAATGTTTTCGCGGCCTTTGGGTCAAAAGCCTTTAACCGCAGAGATCGCAAAGCGCTGGCAGAGGTCGCAGAGAGAAGCCGTGGCCAAAAAATCCAGTACGCTGCCTCTGAACCTGCGGGAACCGGCGCGGGGAACCGCGCTCTATCGCTGGCTGTACGAAGAATTGCGCTCCGCCATCCTCGCCGGGCACTTGCATCCGGGGGCCCGGCTGCCTGCGACCCGCGACCTGGCCGCGCAGTACGCGCTTTCTCGTCCTACGATCGTGACCGCCTTCGAACAGTTGCGGTCGGAGGGCTACGTGGAAGGGAAAGTGGGATCGGGCACGTATGTCAGCGAGACTTTGCCGGATGAGTTGCTGCAGGCGCCACGGACGAAGGCTGCCAAGAAGGGGCGGCGGCGCAGTATTCCGCTTTCGGCCTATGGGCGGCGACTGCGAGATCTTTCGCGGGAGGAGGAACGAACGATTCCTCGCGGGCTCGCAATTCACAGCAAGTTTCGTCCGGCAAGGGCATTTCGGGCGGGCCAACCGGCGCTCGATGCCTTTCCCACAGATCTCTGGGCGCAGGTGGCGGCGCGGCGCTTACGACGAGTTTCGGCCAGCCTGCTTGCCGGCGGCGACGCGCTGGGCTACCGCCCGCTGCGGGAAGCGGTGGCTGAGTATCTGAACACCTCCCGAGGCGTGAAGTGCTCGGCGGAGCAGGTGCTGATCATCTCTGGCGTGCAGCAGGCGCTGGATCGCGCCGCCCATATTTTGCTGGATGCGGGCGATACGGTTTGGATGGAGGAGCCGGGATATCCTCGGGCTGCACTGACATTCGGCGCGGTCGGCGCGGAAATCTGCCCCGTGCCGGTTGATTCCGAAGGGTTGAATCTCGAAGCAGGCCAGCAGCGCTGGCAGCGGCCCCGGCTGGTTTACGTGACCCCGGCACATCAATTTCCCCTGGGCGTGACCATGAGCCTGCGCCGGCGCTTGTCGTTGCTTGAGTGGGCGCGGCGGTCGAACACGATCATCTTCGAAGACGACTATGACAGCGAATACCGGTACTCAGGCCGCCCTATCCCGGCGCTGCAGGGCCTGGACCGCGCCCAGGTCGTGATCTTTGCCGGTAGCTTCACCGACGCGCTGTTCCCTGCCCTGCGCCTGGGATATCTGGTTGTTCCCTCGGATATGGTGGACATCTTCGCCGCTGCTGAATCGGTGAGCACACATCACCCGCCGCTGATCGATCAAGCCATTCTGTGTGACTTTATGCGCCAGGGTCATTTTGCGCGCCATGTCCGGCGGATGCGGGAATTGTACGCCGAGCGGTTGTCGGTGCTGGTGGAATGCGCCCGTCAGCGGCTCGCGGGGCTGCTGGAAATTCCACTTGTGGAAGCTGGCCTGCGGACGGTCGGATGGCTGAAGGGTGGAATCTCCGCCGAGCGCGCCGCGCAAGCTGCGGCAAGACACGAGGTTGAAGTGCTTCCACTGTCTCGCTATGCGTACGGGCGGTCCTCGCGCAACGGGCTGGTCCTGGGCTTCGCGGCAGTGGATGGCCGGGAATTGAGGCGCGGCGTCGAGGGATTGGCACGGGCGTTAGAGGAGTGCAAGTGACTTCCAGCGTCGGCGCGAAGCCAGATCAGTGCAGTTTGGTCAGCACCTCAAGTTCGACCTCCACTGCGTCGCCCACAAAATTCGCCAGCACCGAGTGCGTCCAGTTAATTCCGTAATCACGCCGATTCAAGGTGATGCTCGCCGCAAAACCGCTCACTTGCTTGCCGGTCTTCGGATCAGTGAAGCTGCCGGTTTGGGTGACCGGTAAGGCAATTTCATGGGAAACCCCGTGCATCGTGAGTGTCCCGGTGGCGAGCAGGTGGCCATCCTGTTTTTCGACACGCGTGCTTTCGAAGGAAATGTCCGGAAACTTGGACACATCAAAGAAATCGTCGCTCCGCAGATCGTCATCGCGATCCTTGATGCCGGTATCAATGCTCTGAACCTTAATCGTGGCCTTTACGGTGGACTTGGCGACATCGGTATCGTTGTAGTTAAGCTCGATGTCGAAGTCGGTAAACTTACCATGGACTTTCGACATCCCATTCATAATGGGGACGTGGAAGGCGATGCTAGAGTGATTCTTGTCGATGGGCAGTTGAGCCGCGCCTGCGTTGGCACTTAATGTTGCCAGCACGACCAGCAGCACTGTGCAGTTCCGGCATCGCATACAGCCCTCCTCAAAAGACCGCTTTGCCCCGACTCTCGTCTGCTCTTAGACGGAGAGCGACCCAAACGGATATCACGATCAGCGGTCCACGAACTTGGCAAACATCTTGTGCGGATCAATCGAGATGAACAGCCCGCGGCTTTTGGCGAGGACTTCACCTTTCTGATTGAGGATTTCTGCCATGTTGATGTGCCGCCGGCCCTTCACCCTGACTTCGCGCGACTCCACGCGGAGGGGCCGGTTCAGCGGCACGGGCTTCAAATAGTCCACCGTGATTTGCGAGGTCAGCGCGACCACGTGGCGCAGCTTGTTCACCTTGCCCATGGCTTCGTCGAGGATGGTGGCGATAATTCCGCCGTGGGCGTGTCCGGGCGGGCCGGTGTAGCGCTTGCTGCAGGCGGAAGCGGCAGACAAAGCAATCGCGCTCTTCGTCGTAGGTGAACTTCAGGCGCATGCCTTCGGCATTGTTCTTGCCGCAGGCGAAGCAGTAGTTCTTCTGCATGACGGACGTAACGGGTGCTGTGGCCGTGGCCGTGAGTTTTTCTCGGCATGAAGGGAGGATTGTACCGCGTCGAGAACTGCAGAACACAGCAGAGCGGGAACAGAATGACGGCTGAAGGCGCAAGATTCAGCCGCTACAGCAGGAAAGCAGGCTCTCGACAGTTTTCGGGATGACAAGCAAGGGTCGTTCAAGCGAGCAAGCATCACAATCGGTGCTTGCATACGTCACATCCTCCTGTGATAGACTCCGGGGCCAACCATTTCTTTGTGTTTCTGGAATTGGGGTGCAACGAATGCCCAAACCACTATCCTGGGGAGGTCTGGTAGATGGGCCTGGCACTGCTGGCTGATTATCTGGCTGATTACCTTCTTCAGCACCTACTTCTTCGCCGCAAAAACCTGGTGGTTGCCGCATGGGGTTTCCACGCCGCGCCCTGGATTGACCATCAGTTCGCATTGACCTATGTGCTGATGGGAGTTGTGTTTGTGGCGGCGCAGGGGGCGCTGGGCTGGCTGGTATGGAAATATCGCGACCGCCCGTCGCCGCGCCGGTTCGAGTATTCCCACGGCAATACCACGCTGGAGCTGCTGTGGACGACGCTTGACCGCCATCCTCTTTATTGGGCTGAATCTGATGGGAAGCCAGTCTGGGCGAGCGAGCGCTTTGAGCCGGCGCAGGCGGGCTCGGTCCCGGTTGAGGTTACCGGGATGCAGTTTGCCTGGTACTTCCGCTATCCGGGCGCGACGGGAAATTCGGCGCGAACCGATCCCAAGCTGATGGATCCCTCGGCGGGAAATGAAGCCGCGGTGGGGCTGGACACTACCGACCCAGCAGTCCAAGGACGATGTGGTCACCGGCACGATGTATTTGCCGGTGAACCGGCAAGTCGATCTGACGCTGCGGGCGGTTGATGTGATCCACAGCTTCTTTGTTCCGTCCGTTCCGCTTCAAGCAGGATGCAGTGCCGGGACTGGCAATCCACATGCACTTCACGCCCACGGAAATTGGCGAGTACGAGATTGCCTGCGCCGAGCTGTGCGGGCTGGGGCACTACAAGATGCACGGCATGGTTCACGTCGTGAGCCAGGAAGACTTCGACAAATGGCTGGCAGCACGGGAGGCAGAGAAACAATAATGGCGACCTCGGCTACGGTACACGCGCACGCCGCCCCGCAGGGCTTCATTCGCAAATACGTTTTCAGTCTGGACCACAAAGTCATCGGGCTTCAGTACTACTTTCTGGCGTTGATGGCGGTGTTTGTCGGGATGTTCTTGTCGCTGCTGATGCGCATCCACCTGATTTGGCCGACGGCGGTTCTGCCGCTGGTGGGTGAGATCAAGCCCGAGACCTACCTCAGCCTGCTGACCATGCACGGCACCATCATGGTGTTCTTCGTGCTGACCACGGCGCCGCAGGGCGGATTTGGAAATTATTTTCTGCCGATTCAGATCGGCGCGCCGGATATGGCGTTTCCTGTCCTGAACATGCTTTCGTTCTGGACGACGTTTGTGGCTTTCGTGGTGATGCTGGCGGCGTTCTTCGTGACCGGCGGCGCTCCGCTGCATGGCTGGACGGGATACGCGCCGCTCAGCGCGCTGACCAATTCGGGGCCAGGTGAACAACTGGGCGCGGATTTGTGGATCACCAGCATCGCCATCTTCTGCATTGCGTCGCTGATGGGCGCGCTGAACTTCATCACCACCACGCTCGACCTGCGCGCCAAGGGCATGACCATGATGCGCATGCCGCTGACGTGCTGGGCATGGTTCATCACGGCGATTCTGGGGCTGCTGGCGTTTGGCGTGCTGCTCTCGGCGGGCATTCTGTTGCTGCTCGACCGCAATCTCGGCACCAGTTTCTACGTTCCCCTGGTGGTGGTGAATGGGCAGGTGATGGGGCACAAAGGCGGCTCACCGTTGTTGTGGCAGCACCTGTTCTGGTTCTTCGGACATCCGGAGGTTTACATCGCCATTCTGCCGGGCATGGGCGTGGCGTCGCAGTTGCTGTCCACTTTCGCGCGCAAGCCGATTTTCGGATATCGAGGCCATGGTGTACGCCATCATGGCCATCGGCATTCTGGGCTTCATGGTGTGGGGACACCACATGTTCATGAGCGGGCATGAGCCCCTACTCGGCGTTTGCCTTCTCCATCATGACCATGGCGATCGGCGTGCCCTCGGCGATCAAGACGTTCAACTGGCTGGGCACGCTTTATCACGCTAAGATTCGCTTCCAAACCCCGATGCTGTTTGCCATCGGCTTCGTTTCGCTGTTCGTTTCCGGCGGACTGAGCGGGCCATTCCTGGCGCAGCCGGTGCTGGATATTCCTCTGCACGATACCGCCTTCGTGGTGGCGCATTTCCACCTGATCATGGGCGTGGCGGCGATCTTCGGCATTTTTGCCGGGACTTACTACTGGTTCCCCAAGATGTTTGGCCGGATGATGAACGAGACGCTGGGCAAGGTTCACTTCGTGATCACGCTGATCGGCACTTACTGCCATCTTCATGCCGATGCACTATCTGGGGATGGCGGGACAGCCGCGGCGCTATTCACAGTTTACCGAGTTGGCTTATCTGCACCATCTGATCCCGCTGAACACGTTCATCACCTATGCGGCGATTATTACCATCGTCGGCGCAGTTCATCTTCTGTCATCAATTTGTTCTGGAGCATGTTCAAGGGGCCGAAGGCGAGCGACAATCCCTGGGAAGCGACGACGCTGGAGTGGACGACGGCGACGCCGCCTCCGCATGACAATTTTGGCGGACATACGCCGGTGGTGTACCACGGGCCGTATGAGTACAGTGTGCCGGGCGCGGCCGAGGATTACGTGATGCAGACGGATCCGGCGAGGTGGCCAGCGCATTAGCGAACAACCGCACGGGCGGGGCGCCCGCGCCACACGAGGCATTATGGCAACTTTCAATCCCCACATTTCGGTGCGCGTCGGCGAAGCCGGGCAGGGTGGAGGCATACGCCTCCCTCCGGTTATCGTGGCGGCGGCGATGGCGGCCGCGGGGCGATGGCTCTCCCGACTATGGAGCAGCGCCTGCGGCGGGCCCGTTTGGGGCTGGCGGTGGCAAGCGTCTCCGATCACCATGCTTTTTGTGTCGCTGACCAGCGCCTATATTGTTCGCCAGGGATTGCCAACTTTTGACGAACGCACCAGCACTTATGTTCGCGACTGGATTCACGGTGAATCTGCCGCTGGCGATGTTGCTGATGAATACCCGGCTGCTGTTGCCGAGCAGTGTCACGGCGGAACTGGCGCGGCGGCAGATTACGCGGCAGGCGGCTCTGGCTCCGGTGCGAGTCGATTCCAGGAGTTTCGCTGGGCCGGGAAAGCGGTTTTCCCTGGCTGGCAGTGACGGTTGTGTTGGGAGTCGGATTCCTGGCCGGACAGTGGATGGCCTGGCGGGAATTGGCGGACCGTGGATTTTATGTGGCCACCAGCGCCGAGCAGTTCGTTCGTCTATCTGCTGACGGCGGCTCACGGGGTCCACCTGACGGGCGGCATTGTTGGTGCTGCTATACGCGGCGACCGTTTCGCTGTTGCACAAGCCGGTGGAAGCGCGGCGGATTGTGGTGGATGTCACCGCCTGGTACTGGCATTTCATGTTTTTGCTGTGGGTCTATATTTTTGCGCTGCTGTGGTTTATGCGGTAGGTAAGCAAGAACACGCGGGACGGGGGCGCCCGCGCCACACGAAACTCAGAGGAGACCGAAAACATGGCTGACATTGCGGTGCAGCACGGGGTGGCGGAAGTTTACGAGCCATCGCTGTTTGGCACCTATTCCAAGAAAATTGGGATGTGGCTGTTCCTGCTCTCCGACACGCTGACCTTCGGAGCGCTGCTGTTTGCCTACAGCTACGGACGCATTTCCAATCCCGGACTGGCCCACGCCTTTCGGCAAAGAGAGCATCATCAATGCCACGATCATGACCGGCGTGCCTGCTCTCCAGTTCGCTGACCATGGTGCTGGCAGTGCTGGCGGCGCGGCGCGGCGACCGCAGCTGGACGCGCAACTGGATTCTGTTCACTATGCTGTTCGGCTCGGCTTTCATCGTGCTGCACGGCATGGAATGGAGCCAAGCTGATCGCCGAAGGCATGACGCCATTCAAGAAATCCCTGGGCCGCGACGGTGCCCGCAGTTCGGCGGGACATTTTTTACTCTGACCGGCATGCACATGCTGCACGTGACCATCGGCGTGATCTATCTGGGCGTGGTTGCGCTGCGCAAGAAGTTTCTGCCGATTCTGCTGGTACTCTGGCTGGCTGGCGTGGTTGGCCACTCCGGCGGACAATGTGTTTCACATGGGCGCCCATGTGCTGCTGATCGGCGCGTCGTCGCGGCGGTGATTCTGTTTCTTAAGCCGAAAGACTACGACGCGCACGACGTGGAGATCGCGGGCCTGTACTGGCACTTTGTGGATTTGGTGTGGATGTTCATCTTCCCGCTGGTGTACTTGATGTCCACGCGGGTGAAGTAACGCAAGAGGCTAAGAGGGAGAGATTTCACGATGCACGACGTCGCAACGACGCATGATGAAGGCAAGGGGCAATATTTCTGGGTCTGGGGAGTGCTGCTCCTGCTGACCGCGGTGGAGGTGGTGCTGGCCTACCAGCAGGTCTTTCAGCCCGTGCAGATGCTGGAAGCGCTGATGGTGCTTTCGGTCATCAAATCGGCGCTGATCATCGGCTACTTCATGCACTTGAAGTATGAGATCGCCGCCATGAAGTGGGTGATGATGATCGCGGTGTGCGCTCTGCCTGTGCCTGATGTGCATCTTTTTCGCGGATGCCGCAGCGCATCGTGCAACTGGGAGTGCGATGAAACTACGCCTGGTCTGATGCTGTGGGTTTTTGCTGCTCTGGGCCGGTCCCGCTTTCGGCCAGGGCTGCGCCATGTGCTACAGCACCGCCAGCCGGCACAACCAAAGACGGGCCAGCGCGCCATCAGCCGCGGAGTTCTGGTTTTGCTGGTTCCGCCGGTGGGGTTTATGACGCTAGGCATGGGGATAGCGATCCGATATGGCACGCGTCGCGACCGAGACCACGACTCCGAAGCTTAGCCCGCATCCTGCCTGCGGTGTTTTCGACTGCACCTCTCTTCCAGGTGCAATGTACTTTTTTCGTGCCTCCTCGTGTCGCTCACCAGTTCCGCTTCATGCGAAGAACTTCCCTCGCTGGTGAAAATTTCCACGCTGGGCTTGCGGTCGCGGGCGACGCTCGTAATCCCATCTGCAACAAACCGCTCGCCTTGCGGGAATGGCACAGTTGTTGCTCTCTCCTACGGCTGTAACACAAATTCAAAACTATTGGAGGTTCGTGATGAGGAATTTTTTACTGCGTCTTTCGCTCGCCGTGGCAGTCACCGTGAGCGTGCTGTCCCTCGCGCCTCGTGCGAAGGCGCAACAAGCCGATCCGCAGCAGCCATCCACCGCTCCCCAGCAAACTGACCCACAAGCCCAGGCCGATAACGCTTATACCGGCACCATCGTCAAGGTGGCCAATAAACTTGTGTTGAAGGATTCGGCCGGGAACATCAACTACGAACTCGATGATCAAGACAAGGCCAAGCAGTTTGAGGGCAAGCGGGTGAAGGTCACCGGCAAGCTCGATATGAACACCAACCTGATTCACGTGGAAAACATCGAGCCTCTGGATTCGTAGACGGAGCCATGCTCCGCGCCACTGATTGGCTTGTGTTGTCCCCTGGGAAGCGCCACTTCGTTTCAAGTAGCCATTCATCCGTGCGGCATGGGAATATGAGAGGGCATGCCCACCGAGCTGAAAGCAATCTTCTTCGACGTCGGCAATACTCTGCTCTTCCCTGACCGGCGCATTATTCTGGCTCCCTTGCACGAACGAAAGCTGACGCCGAGTCTGGAGCAACTGCACGCCATCGAGCGCAGAACCAAACAAGAATTCGACACGATCATGCGGGAAGGCAAGGCCGATCACAGCTTCTGGTACATCTTCTACTCGCACCTGCTTGATGAACTTCGCATCCAGGATGACGCTCTGCGCGATGTCCTGCTGAATGCCACGCGCATTTCCGCCAACTGGGGCGACATGCGTCCCGGCACGCGAGAGATTCTGCAACGTGTTCGGCGGCGCTTCCCGCTCGGCGTAATTTCCAATGCCGATGGCAAGATCGTTGCGCTTCTCGAGCGCTACGGGATCGCTGATTGTTTCGACGCCATCATTGATTCGGGCGTGGTGGGGTACGAGAAGCCGCATCCCGCTATTTTCGAGGCAGCGCTGCGCGAAATGAACACAGTGGCGGAGCAAAGCCTGTACGTGGGCGACGTGTATTCGGTGGATTATCTGGGCGCAACCCGAGTGGGCATGCAAGCCATGTTGTTTGATGTGGCCGGGGCGTACCGGGAATCCGGCCTGCCACGCGTCGAGTCGCTGGAGGAGTTGGAAGCGAAGCTGTTGGAACACTTCCGTTGAGAATGCATATTCCGAGCGCGCACACTTGGCGCGAGGAATCTGCATTTTCGGTGGCTCCAAGCAACTGCAGATTCCTCGCTACGCTCGGAATGACAATTGGGTTGACTTAGAGTGAGATCACCTGGTGATCCAGGCAATCGGTGTGCATGGCATCGTAAAGGGTGCGCAGAAGGTCCAGCCCGTGGCGCGCGACGAAATAGATCCCGGCGATCTCGCGTTCTTGCAGAGTTTTGTTGGGATACAGCGCGTTACTCCACAGCGCGGCGTGGCGAGCGAGGACTTCGCTTTGGCGCAACTCGGCACGTGCGGCCCGTGAACGCAAGCCGTCGAGCTGGTGGCGCATCTTGGATCCGGCATTAGTGGCGGCTTCGACTAAAGTCTTGTCCAGGCGGGTGAGTGCGTCGCTGACCGCCCCTAGAGATTCGTCCAGAGAAGCCTCCGCGTGGTCGAAAGCTGCCTGTAGCTCGGGGGGCAGCGTCTGAGCCGCCAGACGCTCACGCAACTGGTCGGGGCCCTGAAAAAGGTCAGGCAGGCCAAGTCCGTAGCGCTGCAATAGGGAATGGGGCTTTGGCTCCACAATAGTGGCAGAGAAGCGCGGAACCACCGGCGTGACTCTGCCCAACAGTGCCTGGTAAACGACCGACGCCTGCGCGAAGTAGGCGACCTCGGCGGCGCCGCCGGTGTAGGCCAGAGTCGGCAGCAGATAGTCCTGGACAACCGGCCGCAGCAAGACGTTGGGACTGAACTCGTGCGGCACTGATCCGATGCGACGCGACAGCTCGGTCTGAGAAATTCTTTCGTCCTCAACCAGAAAATCGGTGCTTCCGTTTCCGTTCACGCGGCGGTGAACCGGGACACGCGCCCCGTCGCGGCGCGTGAACAGCAACGTTGAAGAGGGTGTAACCTTAACTTGCTGATGGTAGCCCGCCGCTTCCAGTCGCTGGCCGCGAGCGAGCAGAGCGTCATCCAGGCTGGCGGCGTGCTCGATTGCTTTGCGGTACATTGGTTCGGCAATGCGGTGGAGTTCGGGGTCCGAGGCATCCAGCAGAATCACGCCCCAGTCGGCAAACAGGCGGGCGAACAAACGGGCGAAGGCGCTGCCGAAATTTTCCCCCGGGCGGTAGGCTTCGCGCAGAAAAGTCGTAAGCTCGGTATCTCCCAACAAAGCGATGGCCGCGTCCACGATCGGCTGAATTTCCGGGCCGAAGGTTACGCTTCCAACCGGCGCATCGGGCACGCCTTGCACTGGCGCGGTTAACTTCTGCAGAGCGGCGTCGGCTGCGGGAATGGCAACCTGATTGACCTCGGCGAGATCGTGATCTTCCGTAGCCAGCCAGAATACAGGCACACAGTCCACGCCAACCTGAGTCGCCTGGTCGGCCAATTTAACCGCAGTCAACGCCTTGAAAATCGCAAACAGCGGGCCGCCGAGGAGTCCGACTTGCTGACCGGTAACCACCGCTGCGGCGCCGGCGCGAAGCCGGGCGATGTTTTTCAGGACTTCGAGCGAAGCGCCCCAGGATTGATTCTGGCGCTCGAGGATCGCAGAAACAGCCTCCCGGCGCTCCGTGTCATACACTATGGTCGCCGCCTCATCCTTAAACCACTCGTTGAAATGAGAAGACCGGGGATAAAACTGCTGCACCTTGGGGAAATCTGCGAGGAAGTCGGCGAACAGCCGCGTCGTATGCGGAATTTGGCTGAACGGCAAACACTCCGACTTCACCGGCAGTTCTCCTGACAGCGTTGGACGATGCGGTTCATGTAAAGTCAACGTCCTCATTCTACAGGCACTGGTTCATATCAGATGCGGGATGCGGCAGCGGGATGCAAAAGTAGCCCCCTTCAACCTCATCTGTCAGCCCGTTCCAGGTTTCACCTATTGCACGGTATTTCAAATTGAAACTCCGACGCAAAACCCGCCATCCACAGGCTGATTTCCAGCTAGAATGAGCCGCAGATATGACGAGGTCTGATTGGATTGCGTTGATCGCGGCGGTGGGAACACTGTTGGGCCTGATACCTGCGTATCAGCTGTATTTTGCGGCAAAGAAACCGACAAAACCAAAGCGCATCGTGAAAATGAGACGGTGAAACCTGAGCTTGTGCCCCACGAAGAAGTAAATGATAAGAAATCCCCAGGCCCTTACATGCGAGCGGCGGCGCTCACCGCGATGGCGTTCGTGATCCTGGCAATTGAGCTCGTGGTATACAGCTGGATTGCTAATTTTTTAAGGTGAAGATATCCCTGAACACGATGCCATTAAATTGGGAGGTTGGCTTCTGGATTTTGTTTTTGGTTCCCGGACTATTGTGCTTTCTCGCCCTTATCAATATCGTCAGCACAATGAGCGATTAGGCGGAGGTCGGCTATGGCGTCATGTAGGATTCATTGTTTGAAATGCAAGGCTGTTTTCAATTCGCCGATTCAATTTGGCGACGCGGAGTCGTTTTTCACGTCTACTCTGATCGGGAATAAAGTGCAGTGCCCTAAATGCGGCGAGTGGACGGATTGCAATAAGAAGAATATGAGATTCATCGCGGGCGACGAGGGATTTGTTGGTGATGATACAGGGTGATTTTCCATGTGTGGATTGCGTGTGGAGAAACCGGTCTTCCTGCGTCTTCCGGGTATCAAGAGTCGTCACAAATCAATAACCCCTGCTTTCAATGCCCCGAATAACCCGACTTCCGCCGCCTCCACCAAGAAATTCCAGCGCCATTGTGGTGTTCACAACAGCTGCGTATCCAACGAAGCGATAAACTGAATTCCCGGCACAAACTTCCCCACGAGTCGCTGGTCGTTGGTCAAGAATAAATCGGCGCCTGCCTGGGCGGCCGACGCCAGATGAATGGCATCGGCCGCTGCCAGGCCCAAGGACCCTCGAATCCGCCCGTAGCGATCCGCAGTCTCAACCGTGAACGGCACCACTTCGGAAACTACATTTTGCAGCAAGCGTTTGGTTTCATCGGCAAGACGGCGTCCCGCTGCGATAGACCCCGGCAAGCACCTCGCCGAAGGTGAAGGCTCCTGTGAGGAGTTGGTCATGGCGCTCCTCCATGCGAGAGCGAATCGCGTTCACGCGCTTGGCGAACTGCGGATGATCCTCCAGCCAATAAATGAAGAGCATCGTGTCCCAATAGATGCGGCTCACTTGCTCTCCCTTGGCGGGTAGAAATTGTCCCGTTCATTGCGCAGATAGGCTTCGCCGCCACCCAACTCGGCGAAGACGTCTTTCAACGCGCCACGGAGGCGGGACCAAGCATCCTCCTGGCCATCCGGCGAAGGCTGGGCTTCGAGGAACTCGTAGGTGTAGATGACCGTTGTGCTCTTGCCGGAAGGAGGGCCGGACTTGGCGACTAGTCGCAGGTTGTTTCCTGAAGGAATTCTCGAGTCTTCAGGGCGCTGCAAACTGCAGGAATCTGGTCGATGAGTTTGAGGTCCCGAACAACATCGCCAGCTCTGATCGAAAACCTGGTCTGTTTCCGGGCACGCGCGGGCTGCACGTATTTCTCTCTTCCATGCAATCGAATCTTGTCGGCATTCTTCATAGACATCTCTTCAAAGAGAGAATAGCATGGAAAGGAATAGAATGGAAGAGATACTATTAATGTGTTTACACTTATTATGTGCGCACGTATACTGTGTCTATGAATGTCACCCTATCCATCGATGAGCAGACGGTGGCCCGTGCGCGAAAAAAGGCTGAGGCCATGGGGAAGAGCCTGAATCAACTGATCCGCGACTACCTGCAAAAACTAGCCGGCGGCGATGATCCGGAGAGAGAGCATCGAGGAGTTCAGGCAAGCTCTCCGGGCAAGGCCACTCGCGCGGCTGGCGTTTCAATCGAGACGAGATTCATGAGCGCTCGTAGCTTCTTCGATACGAATGTGCTTGTGTATGCGGACGACAAGGCAGCGCCGGCCAAGCAACGACGGGCCGTGGATTGGTGGCCGAACACCGGCGCGCGGGACCGGCGTGGTATCGCTGCAGGTGCTGCAGGAGTATTTTGTCACCGTGACGCGGAAGTTGGACGTTGATCCGCGCACGGCCCGCCGCAAAGTCGAACTGCTGGCCGAGTTCGATGTTGCCGCACCGCGAGTTCCGCGATATCCTGGCCGCCATTGACCTTCACCGGCTTGCACGGCTTTTCCTTCTGGGATGCGCTCGTCCTGCGAGCCGCGCAGCAGGCGGGATGCAGCGTGCTCTTTTCTGAGGATTTTCAGGACGCGCGGGAGATCGATGGCGTGCGAGTGGTAGACCCGTTCCGCTTCTGAGCTCGCTGAGGAGTATAAGCGCCCTGCGGGGCGTGATCTTATTCCACTCTTCCTACCCGGCACTCAAGTGCCGGGCTAAGCTATACCGCTCCTTCGGAACTGAAGCGGCGGCATCCGCTTCTAACAGGCGAATCTATGACGCTGGAATCGACCATGATTCCCCCGCCGGACTTCTGTCATCTAATAAAATGTTTGACTTCCCTTCTGGCGCGACCTAGATTGGAAGTAGATCTTTGATTGGTCCATCCCACAGTGGGGGCGTCACGGCTTCGACGGAGATGCTTGCGGCCAAGAGGCATGCCGGGGTGCACACACCCGTAATCGTGGGCAAAATGATAATTGCCAATCAAAAAATGGCATACGCAGCCTAATTAATTAGGCAGCCGTCTCTCCACCGCTTCGCCCGTGGGCGGCGAGCGAACGTCACACAGCGGGCTGCTCTTCCCTGCTACGTCTGGGTAGGGAGGATAAGATCATCAGGCTAGCGGATACGCGTTTCTTGTCCGTTCTGAGCGCGGGCCGCGAACGTCCCAGGGTAATGCCTGGGGCATGAACGCGAATAAGCATGTAGTCTCTTGACCAGTAACATTTTCGGACGCGGGTTCGACTCCCGCCGCCTCCACCACTATAAACTACTGATAATAAACAAGTTACAAAAATGATAGAAAAAATCGTACAATAAACGTACAATGGATTCGGCAAAGGTGCTGATTCCATGCTCTCGGTTTACTCCCGCCACTATTCGCCCTGCCCTTCCGACGACATTAACTACAAGCGCTGCCGTTGCCCCAAGTGGATCAACGGCATTCTCGGATCGGATGGTCCCTTCATCCGTCGTAGCGCCAAGACCCGCAGTTGGGAAAAGGCTGAGGATTTCAAACGCAAGCTCGAAGAGGAATATGAGGCGAAGCAGCAAGGACTTGAAGAGGCCTCCCGTCCGAAGCCTGCTCTCGTAACGGTCAAAGAGGCCGTGTCACGTTTTCTGAACAGCAAGCGCAACGAGAATCTGGCTGACTCGACTCTCGATAAGCTGACCACGATCTTCGAGAAGCAGTTCCTCGCGTGGGCCACGTCCTACGGATTCGTACACATCACTGAGATCACGACTGCCGACCTGGAAGGCTTTCGTGACACTTGGACCGATGGCCCCCTCGCGAAGAAAAAGAAACAGGAGCGGTTGATCGGCTTCTTTTATTACGGCCTGCGACTCGGCTGGATTAAGGCCAATCCTGCTGTTCTGCTGGGTCGAATCAGAGCAGACGGTCCTCCGACGGATTACTTCCCTGCGCCCGAGTTCGCCAAGATCATGGACGCAACTTACATCTATCAGCCCAAAGGTTGGGTGGAATGCCGGAACCAAGCAACACGGCTGCGGATTCTGACGTTGCTCATGCGCTGGAGTGGACTTGCAATTAGGGATGCCGTGACTTTGGAGAGGCGCCGTCTGAACGAAAATGGCGAGTTGTTCCTATATCGCGCAAAAACCGGCAGCCCTGTTTACGTTCCACTGCCTCCGGATGTGGCAGAGGAATTGAGAAATATTCCGCCAGGCCCCAGTCCCAATCCGCGATATTTCTTCTGGTCTGGCAACGGCTCACCGAAGTCGGTGGTCGGCAATTGGCAGCGGAGTTTCCGACGCCTCTTCAAAATCGCAGACTTGCGCAGCGACGACGGATCACCCAAGCGTTGCCATCCGCATATGTTTCGGGACACATTCGCGGTCGAGATGCTGCTTGCCGGAGTTCCGCTGGAACAGGTCGCAATGTTGCTTGGTCATAAGAGCGTGAAGATCACAGAGAAGCACTACGCGCCATGGGTCAAGGCGCGGCAGGAGCAGCTTGCGGTCAACGTCCGAAAGTCTTGGACTGTACTTGATGCGGGCAACCAAACGGGAAAACGCAAATCGCCGAAGCGCGCGAAAAGTGCCTGACGGGGACTGCTCCCGTCTTCTGCTGAGTAGTTGATCTCTAGCTTGCTCTGCGTAGCTTTCGATGAACGCGGTGAAGGACCGTCTCCGGCACTCGGAGCGTCCGGTATCCACGCTTGTGCAACTTTTCTTCTGTGCTCCAGTGAATCACCCCTGGTTCCCTTTCAAATATTTTACGAACGGTCTTCTCGCTGAGTGCCCAAAGTTCGGCGATCTCGATGATCGAGTAGTGCTTCTCGCGAGCTAGTTCAATCGCCGGCCCAGCCGAAGGGCCGGAAACCGTGTGGAGGGCGTGGGAGGACTCGGCTGGTTTTCGAGCAAATTCAGACATGGCATGACTCCAACCATTGCTGCGTTGTTTACCAACTTGATTCCGACCGCTTTGATTGTCCAATGAATTCTCAGCCGACATCCATTCTCAACGGGAATAGATGGCTGAAAACAACCACTCGCAGAGCCGCTTTGTGGGGGCCCTTCGGGTCGCGATTGAGACCCCCAATGCAGACTTCTTCCCTCCATGTCGCGAGTAATCCCTAACTGAAATCACAACAATCGCTGGATGTCTAATCGAGGTCGTCTCGGCGGGCTGAACTCGGATTGTCGTGGTCAACCGCGAGTCGGCGGATTTGCCTTTTTCATGGCGACTACTCGGGCGGACGCGGGCGATCCGATTGGCTTTGGTGGACGCCGCTGATCTGCATATCTGCGGAGGAAGGACCTAACGAATTCGTTCGTCAATCGAGAATCGTCGTCTTTTCTCATAATCACACACGTTTGGAAACACAATGAGGCATCAGAAAGCGGCCTTACAACTACACCTTCGGCGCGAAACCCAAGGGCCGTAGGTTTCGTGAGAATGGCCACCCCGACGTGCTCAGATACTAGGTGAACCGCTTCTTGCGGCGCAATGATGTCGTGCCCGCGATTCGGAGTGATTCCCTCACGTCGAGCCGCGTCCATGATTGCGTCGTGAACGATGGGGTGAACTCGGCGCGTGAACAGAATCCATTCATCTTTTGCCAAGTCTTGGAGCACGAGTTGTTCCTTTTCAGCGGCCGCGTGGCCTTCCGGAAGAACCGCATAGAGCGGCGTCAGAACGAATGGTGAAGCCTCGATCTGAGAGTCCTTTGGCGGCGCCGTCACAAGGGCCAGGTTTAGTTCACCTGCTAGAACACTCCGGACCAACTCGATTGAGAACTGACTGATTAGTCGAATGGCGAGGTTGGGGTACAGGGGGAGACGAACCGCAAGAAGGTCCGAAACCCAGGCTTGGTCTGCCTCGTGCGAGTGCCCAATCGTCAGAACGCTGTCTGCTCCATCATGGGCGGTACGAGCGAGATGAAAAGCCCGCTCTATATGTAAGAGCGAAGATCGTGCCTCTGCGACAAAGACTTGCCCAGCATCGGTGAGCTCAACACGGACAACCCGTCGATTGTCACGAGTGAATAAACGAAATCTGAGCTGCTTTTCGATCTCAGTGATCTGTCTGCTGAGCGCAGATTGGGTAAGGTTCAATCTGAGGGCAGCCTTGGTAAAGTGCAACTCTTCGCCCAAGGCAATGACGGCGTGCAAGTGGCGTACTTCGACGTTGGGAAACACTGCTCCAACCCCCGCCCAAGAGTTCGGTAACACCAGGAATTTCGCCCTGCATTTGTGTAAAGCGACGAGTGGTTATGAGCTTGGAACCCGGCCGGTTTCGGGAAGTTTCTGGGAGACCTAACAAATATTTAGATCGCGTGCATCCAAAAGCCGCTCCAGACGGACGTTCTGGAAGCATTGCGCACCTGGAGCCCGTCGCTACTCTGCCGGTTTCCTTCGTGCTGCCGTAACAGGGAGCAACGAGATGTAACTGATTGATATCAAACGGTGTCGGCGGACGTCGTTTGTTACAGAATGATGCCGGACGGCAGTAAACGTCAGGGCAAACACACCATTGACAGATTTAATCCGCAGTGGGTTTGCCGCTTTCACTACGATAGATGGAATGCCGACCGTGCCCGCTTCCTTGCGGATCGGCTTGGGTGCCAAATGGAAGAACTCTGAAGGCGCCCGTCAAGTCCCGCTACCTAATGGGATGACGCTTGCCGGCACATAGAGCTTTTCGCCGCCGATTTGCCCACTCCCATTCTGGAAGCCAGTTTCTGCCGCATCTTCCTTCACATTGGTATTCCGACATTCTTCCGCCGCATTGTGGACAGACCAGGTTGAGAATTGACGAGAGGATGCGTACGTTCAATTCGCCCGGTGGTGCGTCAATGGTGATCATGTTCGAAGTCTCCCCGAGATCCGGCGAGGGGCAGAAACGGGGGCAGAATGACGGAGGTATGCTGCGCGGGTTTTGTGCGCTTTGTGACGCTCCGAACTGGTTGGCTGCGGAGTCCGTTCATGCGTCTCGTGCTGCCCCCTCGCTCAGCATGGGGCAAGCAATCTCGATGCCACCGTCAATCGCCAACAAAAGCCGCTAACGAAGCTGGTTGCGAGCAAGCCAGATTTCTATCGGGTGTACACATGGGCAAGGAATGGGCATGCGTGCCCAAATTCGGGCGCAGTCTGGCGCATCAGGAACTCAGAAGGTGCAGCCGCCCGCCCTGATAAGGTCACCCGCCAAGATGGGGCGCTACCGATGCGACAAAAAGGCAAACGAAAATGGGGAATCTTACCGCCCAGGTCCGCAAAATCAACAACTCAACAATCAGGTGAACGAAGGAGCAACGATTCTGTTTGGAAGGTGAAATGCCTATGAAGAGGTCGGAGAGGAACGCTTGTCCGCACAAAGGAGAGTAGAACCGCAATGCGAATCGCATTCATCGCAGTAACAGCTCTCATCCTGCTGGGCACGGGTGCCGCGGCGCAGGAAATCAGCAATGATTACAGCAAGGCAGACTTCGCGCACTTCAAAACATATGCCTGGGCGAGCGGCCATCGTGTGGCGGACGAACCCCTGAACCAGAGCATCGTCAGCTCCATCGACGGGCAACTGTCGGCCAAAGGACTGACGAAGGTCAGCCCCGGAGAGAATCCAGATGTACTGGTCTCCTATGGCGTTGTCTTCGACCGCGACATTCGCGGCATGGGTTTCAGGGACGGTTTGCGGAACCTGCGTTGGAGGAGCGGTTCCCATGATGTTCTTATGGGCATGCTTGTGGTTAATCTCGTAGACTCGGGTACCGGTGCGATGGTGTGGCGCGGCATGGCGAGCGGCAAGGTCGACGCGAACGCCAGCCCTGAAAAACACGACAAGAAGATCCACGAAGTTGTTCAGAAGATCTTCCGCAGCTACCCGCCCAAGGAATAGAGACGAGTCGAAGAAAGT
>CAVVEC010000008.1:435000-484249 GCA_963747105.1 uncultured Acidobacteriota bacterium | reverse complement strand
CATGGATTGCCTTGGCTGTACGTACCGAGTCGATAATCTGCCACACATAGAAAAATGCGAAGACGATTCCGCAAATTGTGTCTACGGGCCCGTGCTGGTCCAGGCCGAAAATCAGCGCCACAAAAATAAGCAGATGGGCCAGACCCTTGGCATACTGTCCGGTGTACACCGCACCCACTCCAAAGGGGAAGAATCCGGCCAGAATGCCCGCCACGGTTGGATTCGGACCGGAACTCGGCCCGGCTCCAATCGGCGATGGCGAAACGAATCCTGCCACGGGTTGCGCAGTCGGAGGCTGCACCCCTTGCAGCCGGTCGGCTAAGCAATTCTCGCAATAGATCACACCCTTCACATCGCGGGTGCAGTTGGAGCACAGTGGCTTGCCACAGGTGCGGCAATAGGCTACCGGCGCAGTATCGGGATGGTTGGGGCAGTTCATGAAAACCTCCTGTACGTGGTCACCGTCACTACAGGTCGGTTCTCGGGGAGCGAAGCAAGAATCACCTGGTTCTCTCCCTGACTGTAATTGCGTTCCTGTTTTTGCTCGGGTTGTCCACTGGTATTGTCATTCCTCTGATTGTGATCTTTCTTTTCGGGTGCGGGTTCGGCGGGCGTGGTTGCCCGTTTGAATTCGCGCACCCGCGATTCGATCTCATACACAAACCGGATATTCTCGTAATATTTCACTACCTTGCCGGTCGTCTCATAATAGCTGCGGCGGATGGCGCTGGGCCGCAAATCGGCGTGGCGCAGATCGCTCAACTTCACCCCCGCCAAGCTCAACGAAATCGACAGCGAGAAGAATGCCATTCCGAATGACATGGCAAAACGCGGCTGCCGCGCCACCGCGATGACCGGGCTGACCAACGGACCCGCCCAAGCCGTAATCCGGTCAAGCCACGAAATCTGGGGCTCAGCGGCTCGATGCAGCGGACGGTGTCGATTCCCGTCGTGGCCACCAGGATGTTCTGCACCAGGCTGGCGGGAGGCTCAACCTCCACCAGTTGATCGAGCCAGCGGAGCCCGGCGTCGGCTTCCGCCAACAGCGGCCCGCAGGTCGGGCAAACCCTGGCGTGGGCCTGGAAGCTCTCCAGCTTCGGCCCAGTCAGCCTCTCGTCAAGGGCGTCGCTCAGAAGAGCATCGAACTCGGCGCATTGCATACCGTTTTTGTTTTCCGCTGCCATTACATTACCTGCCTATATGTACGTTGGAGCAGGCGCGCAAGTTCCGCCCGCCCGCGGTTTATTCTCGATTTTACGGTTCCCTCCGGTACCTTTAGTACCGTGGCAATTTCTCTGTAATCCATATCTTGCAGGTCCCGCAGAATCACGGCTTCCCGCAGGTCAGGCGACAGCTTCTGCAAGGCGCGATGCACCGTCTCCCTCACCTGCTGGCTCTGGGCCCGCGCATCCGGGGTCGCCGCTTGGTCCTGATCCGCTCGCTCAAGCGGCATAGCGTCTTCGTGCTCCGACGGACGCGGCATCGAGCGAATCCGTCATCGCGGTCCTGCTTGGTCTTGCGGAAGTGGTCCACCAGCAGGTTCCGGGTGATGGTGGTGACCCAGGTCATGAACGCGCCCCGTCCGATCGTCATAGGTCTTGAGGGTGCGGTACATCTTGATAAAGACCTCCTGGGTCAGGTCCTGCGCGTCGTCCGCCGACCCGGCAAAGCGATAGCAGATGTTGTAAATCCGCCGGTGATAGCGCTGTGCGATTTCCTCCCAGGCAGCCGCATCGCCGGCAACGCAGCGACGGACGAGCATAGCCGCGACTTGGGCGTCTTCCAACCCTCACTCCCCGGAACTCCTGGCTTCTCACCGGACGCAGCCTAACGCCGCATCCGGCCTCAACACCACAGCAAGAGATACGTTTTTGTGGCCCCAAAAGTTCTTGCAATCTATGAAACAAGGCATTGTAACAGGGGCCCGCAATAAAGCGAACGGATAGCGAATATGAGTAGTGGGCTACTTTCATTTTGAGACTTGCACGGCTGTGAGATGAAAGAGATTAATGGACGGCCCGACCCTAAGCATGTTTCCACGTCATTCGTGGAGCGCCAAAATTGGACAGTTCGCACGAATATGCGGCGTTATACTAGGCTCTCTAATGGCTTCTCGCGCAAGCTAGAGAACCATGCGGCTGCGACCGCGCTAAACTACTTCGCGTACAATTTCATCAAGATTCACCGGACGCTGCGCATGTCCCCAGCAATGGCTGCTGGCGTGACTGACAGGCTGTGGAGCTTAGAAGACCTTGTGGCCCTCTGGGAAGCCTACGAGCAGCGGAGAGCGGAAAGAGCAGCGTGAATAGGACGACCACATGGTGGCCCAATTGGATGACCATTCCGTGGATTCTAATATTCATTTGTGTGATGTTGTGGACGCCGAAGACGAAGAAAGGATGGTTTTTACAAACCTCACTTGTTGTGTGCCAAGTTCTTATCCTGCTTTACTCCTATTATTCAAAGTAGCCCACTACCCGAATATAGGTAGTGGTGTAGTTTAAGCTGCATCACTGCCTGAGTATACCGGCTGGCGTACAGCAGATTGTTTGTCATCTTGAGCGGAGCGAAGGGACTCGCTCGCGAGTCCCTTCACGGAGTCGAAAAGACCCCGTGTCTGCCCGGGCTGCCGACTGCTGCGAAGGGGAATTCTCACCATGTGCCCCACCGGACGCGGTTCTTGGTGCGAACTGCCTTTCGCGCCCCAGCCGGGCATCGGCGGCTTCGGGGTCCCTCGACTTCACGGGATTCGTTCGCGAGCGAACGATCCGGCTTCGCTCGGGATGACATTTCAGAGGAGGATGTGGCGCGGGCGCTTTTGTCCGGGAAACCTGAGGCCGGAGAGCCCAGTGGGGATCGCCGGAAATCGCGGCGAACCGGGTCTTTTTCACCTGCCCGGTTGAACTCAGTCCGAAACCCCGGCCGCAAGCTGTGCTTCCTTCCATTCCCTTGTCAGACCCAATTCCCGGATCCAGCTTTCTAAATACGAGCGGTCCAACCCTTTCCACCGTACTCTGAGAATTGCCGCGACGTCCTCAACCTGCCGCCCGGATTGCGCCAGCTTCGACCATTCCAGCTTTGAAATCACGACATCCTCGGCGCTCGCGATAAAAAGCGGTATACCCTGCAGGTCCACCAGTTGGCGCCGACTGAACTCCTTCTCGCTGAAGGCGCGGGACTTGCGGATGATCAGGTCGATTTTCCAACCTGTCACTAGATCAATGACATTAAATAGCGACCGACGCTTGTAAGCATCGAGCGCCGCATCCAAATCGACGTAATATTGATCTGAAGGCAGGCTTTGGACGAATGCGCGCAACTGCACCGGAGTGCTGTCGATTACAAGATCAATGTCTTGTGTTGAGCGCGCCGCACCGTAGTAGGCGCTGGCAAACGATCCGGAAAGCATGTAGGCAACTCCAGCTCGATCGAGCCCTTGTGTGAGTCGTTGGAAGACTTCTGCGATGCTCATCGCAGCCGTGCGGGCAGTGGCGCCGGTAGAAATGCCAGTCGGATCAGTTCTCGGGCAACCTGCGTCTCGGGCCACTCCGGATGCTCGCGCCGGATTCCTTCCCTGGCCAATTCCCGCGCAAACTGGCTCATTTCAAAGGCCAGGAGCAGGCGCTGTTCTCCCGACAGTGTCCGCTGAACTTGCAACTGGACGGCTTGCGCCGCCGGGCTGGTATCGGTAAGGGCCACTGCCAAATGTTATCACGCGAGCCGCGTCTTACTCGCTGGTGAAGTAATCCACCGTCACCGGATTTTCGAACAGCGAGTAATCGCGCGTCACCACCGTGATTCCGCTATCGGTGACAAAGTAGCGTTGCCGGTCGGCTTCGGGATCAAAGCCAATGGTGGTGCCTTCGGGAACGTGCACATCGCGGTCGAGAATGGCCTTGCGGATGCGGCAATGGCGGCCCACATTCACGTGCGTGAACAGGATGCTGGCGTCCACTTCCGTGTAGGAATTGATGCGCACATCAGGGGAGAGCACGCTGTTGCTCACCGAGCCGCCGGACACGATGCAGCCCGCGGATACGATAGAGTCGAGCGCCGTGCCGGTGCGTCCAGCCTCGGCAAACACGAATTTCGCCGGCGGATACTGCCGCTGGTGGGTGCGGATGGGCCAGGCCGCGTCATACAAGTTGAACACCGGCGACACCGAAACGATGTCCATGTTGGCCTCGTAGTAAGCCTCGAGCGTGCCGACATCGCGCCAGTAGAGCGCCTCTTTCTTGTTCTCGTCCACGAAATCGAAGGAGTACACCCGGTACTCGTCCACCATTTTGGGCAGGATATCCTTACCAAAGTCGTGGCTGGAATCCGGATCTTCCGCATCCTTGAGCAGCACCGGGATGAGGACATCCGTGTTGAAGATGTAAATGCCCATCGAGGCCGAGACCTTTTCCGGGTTGTAGGGCGAGCGCAGGTCGGTTTGCTGCGGCTTTTCCAGAAACCCGTTCACCCGGCTGTCGTGGTCTACCTCCACCACTCCGAAGCGGTGAACTTCGTCAGGATGGACTTGAATGGTGGCCAGGGTAACGTCCGCCCCGGAATCGCGATGCTGCTTGAGCATCAGCCCGTAATTCATCTTGTAAATGTGATCGCCGGAGAGGATGAGCACATGCTGCGGCTGCTCCGAGCCGATGGAGTATATGTTCTGGTAGACCGCGTCGGCCGTGCCCTGATACCACTCTTCGCTCACCCGTTTCATGGGCGGCAGCACCTCAATAAACTCTCCCAGTTCCCTTCCGACAATATTTCCCCAGCCTTCGCGGACGTGGCGGTTGAGCGAGAGCGCCTTGTACTGGGTCAGAATGTAAACCCGGCGCAGGCCGGAGTTCACGCAGTTGGAGAGCGTGATGTCAATAATGCGGTAGATGCCGCCGAAAGTGACGGCGGGCTTGGCCCGGTCGCGGGTCAGGGGATACAGGCGCTCGCCTGCTCCTCCGGCTAATAAGACTCCCAGCGTGTCTTTCATCAGGCTTCCGCTTGGACGAGATTACGGGCCCTCTAGATGTTACGCAGGCTTGCGGACACTGGCTTGGTTCGCATCGCCCACGGGAAACATATAGTAGCACAGAGGTAAACCGAGCCAACGCTGGTGGGGGAACGGGCGTGACCGGTGAGCCTGCCCTGTTTTGCCGAAGCCCGGAGCGAGGCCAGAGGGGTCACGGCTTCCTGCGCCAGGTGGAAAGCGCAGGCGAGCCAAGCGCCAGGTGGCCCAGTGTCGCGGGTTCGACAGTGATGACATCTTTACCATGAGTCTTGCCCGCGATGATGGGCTTGTTGGGGGTGGTTTCGTAGGCGTAGCCAGTCAGGGTCGCGGTGATCTCGCCGTCGGATGTTGTCAGATTGAATCGCGCCCACCCGTAGTGAACTTCGCCATTGACGTGAAACTTGAGGCCCAAGTAGGCGCCCTTAGCATCGAGCCAAGGCCCAGAGCAAATGTTGTCAAGAGTGCACGTGGTCATAAGTTGTGCGGAAAACGGCTTCTTCGCACCAATCAGCGCACCGCGATGAAGTACGTAGGCGAAGGTTCTACCCTCGACCCCATTTTTGTCGAACGGAGCAGCGGACAGAACATCGTGACTGAACGTGCCCGTGCTAACAATCCGGTTTTGAATTGCAAAGTCAGTCTCGCCATCATGGTTTAAATCGAGCCGACAAGTGTGGCCTGGAGGAATGACATGGTGAGATGACGTGTACACAATTTTCGCCTCACAAGGCGGCACCAAGGCCAACAAGTTCACTCCTGCTGCGCTGGCAGCCAGGGCGTACGAACTGAGGCCGTGTTCCAACGACGAAGATAAACTCTTGCGCCCGCGCTTCATCGATTGACTCCTACTCTGCGGCACGAACCCGGATTCAAGGAGTGAGTCTGAACACAGTTCCCAAACCATCAGCCCCGCCCTTGTAGGTAGTTCCGTAGAAATTACCCTTCTCGTCCGGGTTTAAGCCGGCGTCCGGATACCCCCCGTCTGCTCCACCCGTGAAGGTGTGAAGAACGGTAAACGTACCGTGCTTGTCCAGTTTGAACACGGTTCCGTACCCGTAAGCGCCGGCTTCATTAGCGGTGCCGTAGAGCGTCCCTGTATCGTCTCGGACCAAGGCGCCCCACGGATGTGCCCCCTCTGCCCCTCCGTTGAAGCTGTGCAGTACGGTCTCCTTGCCGCTCGTATTCAGCATGAAGACCGTTCCACAGCCGATGTCGAAGCCGCACGCGCCGGCATTCCCGCCTCCGTTAGTAGTGCCGTAAATGTTGCCCACGGCATCCCGAATCAAGCCCGAGGTGGGAAATGCCCCGTCCGGATAGGGACCAAAGCTATAGAGCACGGTCTCCTTGCCCGTCTGTTCCACCTTGAACACCGTTCCGTAGCCGTGCTCGTAGCCAAAGGCGCCACCATAGGCTGTGGCGCCATAAAGGTTGTCCGATGCATCCCCGGTCAGCCCCTTGTATGGATACGCTCCGTCCGGTCCGAACTCTCCACCTGCAAAGCTGTAAAGCACGCTCTCCACGCCGCTCTTATCCACCTTGAACACGGTTCCGTATCCGGAAGAGCCGCCTACCCAGGTGGTGCCATAGAGATTGCCCGCAGCATCTAGATTCAATCCTCCCCAGCTGGGCTGTTTCCCATCCGCTCCGCCGGTGAAACTGTACAACACGGTCTCTTTGCCGGTCTTGTCCAGTTTGAACACCGTTCCGTAACCGTACGCACCCCCTTGGTACGTCGTCCCATAAAGATTGCCAGCCTTGTCGCGGGCTAACCAGCCGTCTCTCGGGAATTCGCCGTCGCCACCATTCTCGCCGAAGCTATGCAGTATCCGCTCCTTACCGTTTTTGTTGAGCTCGAACACCGTCCCGTAGCCGTGAGTCCCACCGCGGTACGTTGTGCCATAGTGAGTGCCAGCGGAGTCACGGATCAGACCTCCGAAAGGATGCGCCCCGTCCGTTCCGCCCTGGAATGAGTAGACAACCCTGTAGGTCTGCGCTTGCGCCGAGCCGGTGGTGACGGCCGCCTGTCCAAGCATGACCGCCAACACGAGGAACGATGAGGACAGATTATATACTTGCCGTTTCATTTGCCGCCCGCTTTCTTGCGCGACCTGGACAGCACGGGCGAACCTGCTGCCAGTGCTCCCAGACTCGCTCCGTCCTGCTCGTCTGCACCCTTGGTCTTGCCCGCGATGATGGATTTGTTGGGGATGGTTTCGTAGGCATAGCCGGTCAAAGTTGCGGTAATAAGCTCTGAGTGACTTTCTGGGTTCTTGCGGGACGCGTGCTTAATCTGAACACTTAACCGGGCCCATCCGTAGTGAAGTAGTCCTTTGATCGTGAATTTCAGACCGAGATAGCGGTTCGAGACGTTTTTCCAATACCCGCCATAGGAACGTCTAGACGTAGCACCGGACGACCTCACTGATTCCAGTTCTCCACCTTGACAAAATTTCTCGCCGGAGCTGACTCGTGAGCTCTTCGGCAGTGCTAAAGCCAGACCAAAGCGACCGCTTTGGTTACATTCGACCCCGTTACTGCCCTTTCCTTTGGCGTAGAGAAAATCCTTGGTAAACGAGACGCCACTCGACCCGCTGATGTTGAGGATCGTAAAGTCAATCTGTTTGTCACGGTTGAGGTCGAGATGGTAGATCGCGTGGTTTCCATATCCGAAGATTTTCACGTGGGTCTTCGTGTAAACAATCTTCGCCTCGACGGGCTGTGCAAGTGCCACCATTCCCACTCCCGCCGCACTCGCCGCCAGCGCATACGAGTTGAGCCGCTGATGCAGTGATTCAGAAAGCTTGAAAGGTGTCCGGGGGCGTTGCATGAAGTCCTCCTAGGCGGGCGGCACCATTCTCTTCTCCCCGAAACCGCGTGTCAATCCGATTTTCGGAGTGGGTCGAAAGTCTCCATTGACACGCTGCTCCGGTGGAATAGGATGGTTGGCGGTCAACCTCTTTCGATACAGGAGGACACAAGTGTGAAAGGCAAGGTCCTTACACTCATTCTGATCGCTCTGATTCTGGGCAACGCGGCCTCGGCAGTCGGCCAAGCGCAAACCCGAGAAAAGCCGGGCCATGCTTTCAAAACTCTCCACAGCTTTACCGGCGGCAACGATGGCTGCGGCATCTATGGCGGCCTGGCTCGCGACCGGAGCGGCAGCCTGTACGGCGTAGCGTACCTTAGTGATTGCTATTCCGGCAACAGCGTTCTCTTCAAACTCACGCGCACCAGGCAGGGCTACCGGTTTCGCGTGCTTCAGACATTTTCCTCCGTAAATAGGCTGTGTACCACCACTCCTACGGTCGACAGATTGGGGAACGTTTTCGGGGTGTGCAAAGGCGGAGTCAGCAACGACGGTACGCTCTGGGAGTACTCCACCAAAGGCAAGTTGACCGTGCTGCACAGTTTTGACGGACCCGGCGATGGCATGGAACCGCAGGACAGCGTGGTGTTCGATGCGTCGGGCAATATTTATGGTACGGCATACACCTGGGGACCCGGCGGGAGCGGCACTCTGTGGGAATATTCTCCGTCGTCAAAGCGTTTTAAGGTATTGCATGGATTCTCCGACGGGGATGACGGCGGACTTTTGCCCGCGGGTCCGAATGTCGATCAAAACGGAGTGGTCTGGGGGACGACAGACGTGGGCCCCAATTGCTATTACTGCGGTGACGGCACGGTGTGGAGCTACGATCCGTCTTCAGGAACATTCACCCCCGTTCTGGATTTCAACTCCACCGGCATTCTTGCGCCGCAGTCCCGAACCGTGTTCGGCAGGCAGGGCAATGTGTTCGGCACAGCGTTCGGCACTTCGGGTGGTTACAATAACTGTGGCTTGGTTTACGGACTACAGAAGGCGAACGACTACGCCCCTATTGTGGCCTATCAGTTCACGGGCGGCAACGACGGATGTTTAGTCTATGGCCGGGTGCGGTTAGATAAACAAGGGCATTTTTTGGGCACAACCTATGGTCAGGGGGCTCTCGGCTGCGGCACGGTGTACGAACTGATCCACAAGAATGGTGCATGGCAGGAGACAACCCTGCACTCCTTTAACGGCAGCGACGGCTGTGGCTCGCAGGCTGGGATGGTGACCGACCACAGGGGCAACTGGTTTGGCACGACCTCCGGGGGTGGTAAATACGGGTGGGGTACAGTTTTCGAGATTTCGGGTGTTAAGTAGTTCGCATCGGCCCAACTGGCTGAATCGTTAATCTCCGAAGCAAATACCGATGGCGCGGGCGGTGCGCACCATTTCCCCGTTGGGATCTACAGTCTTTAATTTGCCGACCGCATCGGCAATGTTGACCGCTTCGATGGTAGCGTTGCGCAGGCAGACCATTTTGCCGAATTCGCCCCGGGCGATCAGATCCACGGCGGCGACTCCAAAGCGCGTGCCCAGGATGCGATCGAAGGGTGAAGGCGAACCGCCGCGCTGGATGTGGCCGAGCACGCTGACGCGCACTTCCTTGTGAGCCACTAAGGCGATTCCGTCCGCGATCAGGTTCCCGACCGCGCCGCCGCGTGAAAGTTGCTTCAATTCCGTGGGCAGCTTGATCCCTTCCGCCACCACCACAATCGTGAACCGCTTGCCGTAACCTTCGCGCTCGCCGATGTAAGTGCAAAGCCGCTGCAGAGTGAAGGGAATTTCGGGAATCAGAATGACGTGCGCGCCACCGGCAATGCCCGCCTCCAGCGCGATCCAGCCGGCGTCACGTCCCATGACTTCAACCACCATCACGCGATGGTGCGACTCCGCCGTAGTGTGAATCTTGTCGATGGCGTCGGTAGCGGTGTGCAGCGCGGTGTCGAAACCGAACGTGATCTCGGTGGCGGAAAGATCGTTGTCAATCGTCTTGGGCACGCCTACGATCTTCATCCCTTTTTCAAACAGCTCGTGCGCGATCTTCTGCGAGCCGTCGCCGCCGATGCTGATCACGGCATCGATTCCGAGCTTACGGCCATTGGCCATGACTTCGTCGGAAATATCGCGGATGACTTCGACGCCGTTCTCCGTCGTCTTGTAGTGAAACGGATTGCCGCGGTTGGTGGTGCCGAGGATGGTGCCGCCGCGGGGCAGGATGCCGCTCACGTCCTTCAGCCCGAGTTCAATTGATTTCTCCGGCCAGATCAGCCCGTCGAAGCCATCGGGAATGCCGATCACCTTCCACTTGTACTTGAGGATGGCAGATTTGACCGCGGCGCGAATGACGGCATTCAGGCCGGGAGCGTCTCCGCCCCCGGTACAGATCCCAATACAACGAATGTCAGCCATGATTGAAGCCAGTAATGACGAATTCTTATATGAATTGGCCGGAATGCTATTTTCCGGCCAACCTTCGATGATACCTTTTTGCCCCGCCAACTTGACAGTTACAAGTAGTCGTATCCATGGACAAAGGGGTCGGCTCATCCTCCACAGTTAAGCTAGACTGGTCTAGCTTATATACCATTTAATTATGCCGAAAATCGGAGCATTTGAGGCTAAGAACACGTTTGGTGCCCTGCTTGACCGCGTGCAGCGTGGCGAAGAAATAATCATCACTCGACACGGCCAGCCCGTCGCCCGCCTGGTCCCAAATGCCGGCAAGATCGACCAGAGCCAGACTCAAGCGGCCTTACAGCGTATTCGTGACCGCGCGCAGCATATGCAGGGCGCCAAGTTTGACTGGAATTCGTTGAAGGAAGAACGGGATAGGGCCCGTCCGTGAGCCTTGTGCTCGATACCGCGGATTTCAGACATGGCGGCGCTTCCGCTAACCGCCGTTGACCGTCAACGTGGCCGTGTTCGATTTGATACCGGTCGTGGGGTCACTCGCGGTTACATGAACAATCTGTTGCCCCGTAATCGTAGAATCGGTGGCGACCAGCCCGGTATTGTCAATGCCGATCAAGCTGCCATCGGTGTTGTCGATGGACCAGTTCAGGTCGCCCGCGCCATTCAGGTTGACCTGCTTCCCATTCGCGGTCCCTATTGCCAGGTATTGTTGCTGATTGCCAGCGGTAATCGAAGTCGTGATGGGAGTGATCTGGATACTGGACAGGCCCGCCAGCGTGACCGTGACGGTGGTCGAACCGTTGACCGAGCCGGAGGCGCGGGCAATGGTCGTTTGCCCAATTCCAACTCCGGTCACCAGCCCCGTGGAGCTGATAGTCGCTACCGTTGTAACCGAGCTGCTCCAAAAGATACCGGACGTTATCTTACTCTGGGTGCCGTCGTTGTAAGTCCCGACCGCCTGCATCTGAACGGTGCCACCCGTCTGAATCGAGGCCTGCGGCCCGACCGCAATGGAGGTGAGCGTCGGGTCAACGAAAAAGCCGCTGCAACCCACCCCCAGGGCAAACAACAAGAGCGTGGTGAACGAGGCTACGAGTTGAAGTTTCTGCTTACGGCTCAGCATGTTAGCAAAGCTCCGAGGAACCCTACGCTGGCGGTCCGCTGGCGGCGCAGATAAATTGTAGCAGAGAAAATTCCCGCCCGTAACCACACCAAAGACCCAGCCAGAACCTTCCCTGCCAACCGCCAATCTTAGGAACGCTCTGGCTCGGCTGAAGTTGCAGACATTTTTTGTTGAGCGAGGGCGAGGAAAAAGTCCCCTCAGGGGCTAAACGCTCGAATCACTAGCTACTAGGTACTAGCCACTGTTAGTTCGCTCGCTTTGCCTTGGCGATTTTCTCGTCGATGGGTTTGCGGCCGGCGAAGCCTTCGTCGGTGCCATGCCAGTGCGTGATCCCATTCTCGCCCAGTTTCCAGCACAGCAATACGACGTGGCCGTCCACCTTGCAGGGGAAATCGAGTAATCCGATATCGAGATCTTTGACTTGCACGCCGGTCGCGTCAATTTCGGCTAGCGCGTCTTTCACGCGCTGGATGGTCTTTTCGCGCTCCGCTTTGCGGCGCGCCATGTGGACCACGTTCACCAGCATTCCGCCACGAAGGAAGACCTGGTGGGCGAGTTCCTGGAGTTCGGTGTCTACGGATTCGATCAGCTTCTTGCCATCGAGGGCGGCGCGCAGGAGCGATTCCAGCACGGGCAGAAGGGATTGAGCTTCTTCGAGAGTGAAAGTGCGGTCGGCCATAGGAGTTGGAACTATTTTAGCATCACAGCGACCGATCGTCGTTCGTCGTTGGTCGTTCTTAGCCTGCACGCTGGAATCCGAGCGAAGGGACGAACGACCAACGACCCTTCGCGGGCGAGGGCGCCCGACGCCACGACGATCATTGAATTTCCAGCATCCGGTCCAGCGCCACCCGCGCCCAGTGCTTCACGTCGTCTTTCACTTTGATCTGGTTGACCACGTTGCCTTCCGCCAGGTTTTCCAGCGCCCAGCAAAATGCTGCGGCGAGATGCGGAACATAGTCGTGCACAGGCAGCCGGAATCATCCAGCGTGATGACTTTCTTTCCTTCTGCGGCGAATTCCTTGCCCATGCGATTGACCAGATGAATTTCCGTGCCCACGGCAAACATCGTGCCCGGCGAGGCCTGCGGAATCATCTTCAGCAGGCCTTCGGTCGAGCCGATGCCGTCGGCTTTCTGGCAAACCTCCCAGCGGCACTCGGGATGCACGATCACGCGAATGCCGGGATATTTCGCGCGAACGTTGTCCACATGCTCAGGCAGAAAACGCTGGTGCACGGAGCAGTGGCCTTTCCAGAGAATCACTTTCGCGGCGCGCAACCGTTCCGGAGTCAGGCCGCCGTTGAGCAGATAAGGATCCCAGACCACCATGTCGCTGAGCGGAATGCCCATGCGGTAACCGGTGTTGCGGCCGAGGTGCTGATCGGGGAGAAAAAGAATCTTAGGAGTTTTCGCGAAACCCCACTGGAACGCGCCGGCCGCATTCGAAGAAGTGCAAACCACGCCGCCACGTTCGCCGCAGAACGCTTTGATCGCCGCCGCGGAATTCATGTAGGTGATCGGCGTAACGCCCTCGCCGCTATCACCGGTCAATCCGGCCGCCACCAGATGCTCCCAGCAATTCTCCACCTGGGTGATCTCCGCCATGTCGGCCATGGAGCAGCCCGCGTTGAGATCGGGAAGGATAGTCACCTGGCCGGGGCGGCTGAGAATGTCGGCGCTTTCCGCCATAAAATGCACGCCGCAGAAGACGATGTATTTGCCTCCGGCGCGCGCGGCTTCCTGCGCGAGCTTGTAGGAGTCGCCGCGAAAATCGGCGAAGCGAATGACTTCATCGCGCTGATAGTGGTGCCCGAGAACGACGCATTCGCGGCCCAAAGCCTCGCGGGCAGCGGCAATGCGCTCGTCCATGGTGTGGTCGGGCAGGACGAGATAATTTTCCAGACTGCAAATTGGTGCTGCTGTAGCCATTGTCATGTCTCGCCTTCAGCTCCAAACATGGGCAGGCGCGCTCAGCGCGCACTCCGCTCAGACTGGAACGGGGATGTTGAAAGCCTCAGCGGCTCCAGCCGATTCACTGCGCGTTTTCAAGCTCAACGCGCCCAACCGGCGGGGATGTTGAAGCCGTCAGCAATTCTTCATAACAGTTAAGATGCTCAGCGGCGGCAGAAAGTGTCGCCTTTTTATGCGACTTAAGTCACATCCGCAAGTGACTGAGAATCCACAGGTATTGTGCACTGTGAGGGCGCAGAACGCAATACCCGTGTGGGGCGGGCGCCCTCGCCCGCCAAGAATGCATCCTCTGTGACCTCCAGCCGTGAAAGATTCCCCCTGCAAGCTGAGAGCTCTTTCACTGACTTCTTCCTTGCGACGGGTCCGGTGTCGTCGCCGAATCCACATCCACGTGCAGGCGTTTCGCCGTCTCAATTCCCGGCGGGTAGCAGTTGCCGTCGGGATTGTAGTTTGCCGGGCACGCCGCTGCGACGTCTTTTCTCTTGGGCGATTGCGCATACTGCCACACATCGGCAAAGCCGATACCACTCTCCGCCGGGCTTGGCGGCTTCTTGGGAAATGCGCATCCTGGTGAAGGCGGACAGGCATCGTTCGTGACCCAGAACACAATTTTTCTGCCTGCGGCATTCTGGCGAATGTCGTTGGCGGTGACGATATTCTCTCCGCCTTCCTTCTCCGCCGAAATCCCAGAACAATAAATGCCGGCGCGAAAACCCGCGGCGACAACTCCGTCTACCCAGGCATAGATGTAGGCCTTCTGCTCGGGCAGCATGCGTCCCCCCTGCTCCTGGTCGAGGAAGATGACGGTTTCGCCGGGGAAACCTTCGCGCCGCGCCGCCGTAACGGCCGAGCGCGCATCGGACGCGCCCAGTTTGCCCGCGTTCGAGACTGTCTTCAGTTCGTTAAAGAGGCGTCCGTTGAAGAGCACCAGGAATCCGAATCCGGCGGATTGCAGCTTCTTCCGCTTGCCGCTCCAGGTGTTGGTTTTCGCGCTCGGCGGCGCGTTCAGCCAGTATCCGGTGAAGGAAAAAGTCTGGCGCAACACTTTCAGGTTCGCGTCGCCGGGATAGTTGTTGCGATCGAAGCCGAGGTAGGCCGCCTGAGCTGCACTTGCTTCGGGTTGCAGGGCTGCCCTTCCGGAGGAAAGGACCAAAGCCAACAGGATCCAAACCATGTTTCTCACGAACTTCACGGAAGGATACCAGAGGGAGCGGTGGCCGCGCTGCGGTTGGTTGGTGAAGGCCGGCTGTCCGCGAGAAGTAAACTATCCGATGTGGACTCGAAGCGTCACATAATTCCCAGAGCGGCACCGCCCTGAAATTCTGGTAATGGGAAGGGCACGAGTTCACTCGTGCCGCCGTAGGCTAGAAGACATGCGGCTTCAGCCGCTGAGGTCTGCCGTGAAGCCTACGCGAATCATGTCGCCTCCAGGAACTTACTTCGTGACTTTTTCGGTTTGGCAACGAAGAAGACTGTTTGTCGTGGAGAACTATGCAAGACTGTTCTTGAGAACTCTCTACGCCTATCGAAGACAAGGCAAGCTCCAACTACATGCATTTGTTTTGATGCCCGAGCATGTTCACTTGCTTTTGACTCCAACCGAAGACGTGACGCTGGAGCGGGTCATACAGCTAATCAAGGGCGGGTTTTCGCACGCATTCGGATTGGAGTTTGGCTGCAGTGAAGTTTGGCAACGAGGGTTTACCGATCACCGCATCCGCGATAGCGAAGACTTTGACAGGCATCGGGACTACATTCATCAGAATCCAGTCAAGCGAGGATTGGCCGTGAGTTCAGCTGACTATCGCTATTGCTCTGCGTTTCCCGGGTTCAACTTAGATGCCGCAACCCCAGCGGCTAAAGCCGTCGTTGAATAAGGCTGAATCGGCACGACTGGAAGTCGTGCCCTTCCCAGAGATGCGCGGGGCAGGTGCGGCAGTGCGCGTAGTTCGTCTGAGGAACATATGTTATTTTAGCCGTGCTTCGCGATTAGACTAGCTGACATGGGCTTCATTCCAAAAGACGCGAAATGGTATGTCGCCGACATAGTCGAGGAGATTCGCGTCGAAGGCGATCGCCGCAACGTCGTTCACAGAAATCTAGTCTTAGTTCGCGCGGATGCTCCCGACGAAGCGTACGAGAAGGCAGTGGCGCTAGGTAAAAAAGGAAATACCAGGTACAAAAATGCTGAAGGAAAAATGGTGACGATAAGGTTTCGAGGGCTGCGAGACCTAAATGTCATACATGATGAACTGGAGCATGGTGCCGAGATCATTTTCGATAGAGATATTGCTGTGAGCGAAAAAAAGATCAAGAGTTGGATACTGCCCAAGCGAAGATTGGGTGTCTTCGCCCCGATACGGCCGCATGGCGGTCCCGATTACGGAAGCGCAGAGATCATCCAAGAAGTCTACAAGCGGTGGCCGCAGTTGAAGGGCGTTCGGGGACCCGGATACCAAAAGCGGAAGAGACGAAGCCGATGAACATCAAGTCAAGCCTCACTGCGGCCAGCCGACACTCATCCTCCGATATGCACCATGGTCCTCGACGCCGGCACGAAATCCGGTTCTCCAATATGGTGGCGTTCCTCTTTTTTCTGCACCACGCCAATAATGAATTCGACCAGCTCTTGGTCAGAAGCGCCGCGGCGCATCAATTCATGTAGATCGTGATCCCACACCGAGAATAAGCATGTCCGAATCTTGCCATCCGAGGTGATGCGAATCCGGCTGCAGTGTCCGCAAAAGGGATGCGACACCGGAGGAATGATTCCAATCTCTCCGATGCCGTCGGCGAAATGGTAGCGCCGCGCTGTTTCGCTGCGGGCGTGCGGAATCTCGACCAGCGGCCGGTACTCTGCCATGCGATGGACAATTTCCTCCAGCGTCACCACCGTGGCGGGGGACCAGGTTCGGCCCTCTTCGAGCGGCATGAACTCGATGAAGCGCACGATCACGCCTTCCTCGCGGGCGAACATGCCGAAGGGGATGATCTGGTCTTCGTTGAAGCCGCGCATCAGCACGCAATTGACTTTGACCGGCCACAATCCGGCGCGGCGGGCCGCCCGAATTCCCGCGAGCACGTTGTCGTATCCGTTGGCTACGCGGGTAATGCGGGCGAAGCGGTCGGGATCAACCGCGTCCATGCTGACAGTTACGCGATTGAGTCCGGCGTTTTTGAGGGGCTCTGCCATCTCAGCCAGCAGATGACCGTTGGTAGTCATCGCGAGATCGAGCGGCTCTCCGTCCGATGCGCTCAGCTTCGATAACTCGCGGACGAAATCCACGACGCCTTTGCGCAGCAGGGGCTCACCGCCGGTGAGCCGGATTTTCTTGATCCCGATGCCAGCGAGAATACGCGCCATGCGCAGGTAGTCGGCAAACGGCAGATCGCCGTAGAGCGCGCCCTCATTGCCGGTACGGCAGTAGACACACTTGTAGTTGCAGCGATCTGTGATGGAGATGCGCAGATCGGTGATGGCCGGCCGAATTTGTCGATGAGGGCCAGCTTCTAGCTCCTAGCTGCTAGCTTTTAAACCTCGAATGGAAAAGAGACGCAGGCGGGATACTCCCAGCTGGCGTTTCCTTTCCAATGTGCTCCTCGCGAAGCACGGGAGGCAAGGACGTTTCCATCCATGCCCTCGGGAAAGTGTGGCGCCGGCGCCCTCGCCCGCGACGCTTTCCCTCGCCGTCCCAGCCAGGGTATGCCCGGAGGCTGCGGCGGTCGGAAACTCACTGCAATTATAGACCTCGGGTGGGTTGAACGTCAGGCGCCAGAAAATCGTTTCTGATCCGTCAATCCGTGCAAATCTGCGGCCAAAGACTTTGTTGCGTTGCTACATCCCATCATAATTCGGCCCGCCGCCGCCTTCGGGAGGGACCCAGGTGATGATCTGGTAGGGGTCGGCGATGTCGCAGGTCTTGCAATGTACGCAATTCGACGGATTCAGGCTGATGCGCTTGCCGTTGGGCTGCGCGGCGTCGTCCACCATCTCATACACGTTCGCGGGACAAAAATTCTGGCAAGGATTGCCGAATTCTCTCACGCAACGCGCGTTGCAGATGTTGGTGTCGTGAATGACGAGATGCGCGGGCTGATCTTCTTCGTGCTTCGTACCGGAGTGATAGAGATCAGTAAGCTTGTCGAAAGTGAGCTTGCCATCGCCCTTGGTCGGGCCGAGCAGGTGGGCCTCATCGCCGCCGTCGGCGGGCAATTCGGCGAGCTTCTTCATGTGCTGATAGCCCGCAGTCCCGGGATAGCGATTGCGCAGGCCGCGACCGCCGGTGATTTGCTGCAATCCGGCGTGGAACATTCCCGCCCAGAATCCGTGCTCAAATCCCTGATGGAAGTTGCGGACTTTCCAGAGCTCATCTTTAATCCAGCTCGTTTCAACTTTCTGCTGGAATTCGCCCAAGGTGGCCGCGGAAGAATCCTCTTTTCTAAGCGCCTCGAACGCAGTCTCCGCGGCAAGCATGCCGCTCTTGATGGCGAGATGAATTCCTTTCAGCCGCTGCGAATTCAGGAAGCCTGCCGAGTCGCCGAGAATCATCCAGCCATCGCCCGCGACCGGCGGAATCGCCCACCAGCCGCCGTAGGGCAGCGACTTCGCGCCGTAGCGAATCATCTTGCCGCCGGCAAGGAGCTTGGCGACGAAGGGATGCTGCTTGAAATCCTGCAGCACCCGCTGGGGATCGAGTCGTGGGTCGGGATAGTCAAGGCCAGTGACGAAGCCAAGCGAGACAATGTAGTCCTTGCCGCCGTAGATCCAGGCGCCGCCATATTCCTTCGAGGTCAGCGGCCAGCCCATCGTATAGATCACCTCGCCCGGCGCGATGCGGCCCGACGGCACCTCCCACAATTCTTTTACGCCCTGGCCGTAGGTCTGCGGATTACGGTCGCGAGCAAGATTGAAGCGAGCGATGAGTTGCTTGGTCAGCGAACCGCGCGTGCCTTCGGCCAGGATCACGACTTTTGCTTGCAGATCGTATCCCGGTTCGAAATTGGATTTCTGGTGCCCTTCCTTATCCACACCTTTGTCGTCCGTGCGGACGCCGGTGACGCGATCACCGTCAAATAGCAGTTCTGATCCGGCGAATCCGGTGAAGATCGTGATCCCAGTTTCTTCCACCTTGCTGCCCAGCCACTTCACAAAACGATTGAGCGAAATGACGTAATTGCCGTGATCGCGCAGCGGCGGCGGCGTGATGGGAAACTTGAAATTGCTTTTTTCAGTTAAGAAGTAAACCGCCTCTTTGCTGACTTCGGCATCGAGCGGTGCCTCTTTCTCGAAGCCCGGCAACAGTTCACGCATCGATCGCGGATCGAGCAGTGCTCCGGAGAGGCAGTGCTGGCCGATTTCGCGGGCTTTTTCGAGGACGTAGATATTCTCCTTGCTTAGCGGCGACTCAGGATGCTGCGTGTTGTGCTGGTCAATCAGTTGAGAAAGCCGCAGCGCACACGCCATGCCCGCCTGCCCGCCGCCAACGATGACAACATCCGCCGGCATCTGCGGGCGATCGATGCCTTCGAGAGGTTTGCGAAAGATCAGCATTTGGACGTCAGCCTTTAGCGCTTAGCGCAACAAATTCCTCGCCGTAGATTCACACAAATCAACGCGGATAGCGACTGGCTATGATAAACGTCTCGTGACACTTCAGCGAAGCGGGTCGGGTACGCCAAGTTGTTTGCAGATCCGGATTGCCGTGGGATTTTTGACTTCGCTATGCCGCGGCACGGTGCTGGTGCGTTGGGCAGCTGCATTGTAATAAACGCTGTGTTTCGCGCCATCGCGCAACAGCACGCAACCGTGCGCTTCCAGGTGGCGGACCAGATCGACGCGCTTCACATGTCACGCTACGGAGACCTTGATTTTTTCCCGAGTCACCTTCCTGCCCGGACTTCGTTTGCCGGTTAGTTCGCGGTTGGCTTCCAACAGAATTTCGATCGCATCCCGCAGATTGTCTCGGGCTTCTTCCATGGTTTCGCCTTCGGAGATGGCGCCGGGCAATTCTTCGGCGTAGGCGACGTAGCCGCCGCCATCGGATTCGGGAACTTCCTCGAAGGCGGCCGTAAGAGTCATGTCCATGAGGAATATTGTAGAACGCGTGTCCAGTTTAGCGGTCTCTCTCTTCCCGGATCAACTCGGAGCTATCTGACAGCAAGCCCACGCGTTCTCGAATCTGTTCGCGGCGGCGGCGAATGCGGTCCAGCAGAATGCGAGTGCGGCCACGGATCTGGGTTTTCCCGGACTTTCCATTCGCAGCTTGTTTGATTGTTCTACGCGTGTATTCCATCCTACCTCCGTTCGGTCAGTTCACCAATACCCGTCCTGAAGATTACCAAAGTACCCTTATTGAAGATCGCCTGGGGCATGGCGCTTAGGATTTGGCATAATATTGATGGTGAGGTGGCCATGGCACTCAAAGCAGTTCTTACCTCAGTTTTGGTTTCGCCCCTGTCTGGCTTGATCATATGGCTGACAAGAAGGGTTTTGCCGAATTTCAGCGCCCTGTGGGCTGGAATGTGGCCGTTGTCCGTAGGAGACACCGTGTCATGGAGAAATAACAATTTCTTGGTACTCGACAGAAGCGGCATGGTTTTCAAGTACGAATACAAACTCGTGGACATCAGCGGGATCAATCCGTGGCTTCTTCCGGCGCTTTCTTCCAACCCTCGACTTACAACGGAAGCGGCAATCTTCAGGTACAAGGGAAGCAAGGGACGCTGCTACTTGACGAAAACCGGGCACCCGAAGTTGGAATTGAAGATGCCAATTCTTGCGGCAAGAATTTATCCAAATGCCCTAATCGAGCCGGAGCGTCGAAGTCTAGCTAGCTTTTGCTTATCCGGTTGTTTCAGCAACACGCAATAGCTTGGGGTCGGGCGTTGTCGGACGAGTGGAAAGGTCCACGGCGCCGCGTATTTGTTTATAAGTTGTAGGTTTGCGCCCGGTTCCAAGGCCGAGCAGGGTCTGGAACGCGGCCATGGGTTGCCTGCGGCGATTGTGGCGAAAAACAAATTCATCGAGATAAACCTGGAGCTGATCGCGGCTCACGCCGTGCTAGGTCCCGATCAGCCATTGCTGCAGATTCCCGATTGCGCGGTCTGCCAAGGGCACCGCCGACTTCGCGCCTTGCCGCAGCTCGATTCGCAGGGGTTGGCTGCGGGGGACGTGTTGAAAACCAGCTTCTGGCAATCCGGTGAAGCTCTTCAGGCCGTCGGTATATACCGTGGAGCCTGCCTCCACGTTTTGTTTAAGGAAGGCGATCAACGTTGTACTTTTGAAATCCGGGATGACGGCCATGCGAGCGCGCCCGCTGGCGCGACCGCGTTTCTCCACCGCTACGAGGACCAGTGCCGCTTTACGACCTTTGAGTTGCCGGCTTCCTCGTAAACCGGCCTGCGTCCCTCCAACCCACGTCTCATCGACTTCCACTTCGCCCCGTAACGGCTCACGTGCCAAGTTGATCATCGCTCGCCGGAATTTGTGCAGCATCATCCACGCTGTTTCATACCGTTCCAGGGCAAGCTGGCGCTGCAACAGTAATGCGCGAAATGCCACGCTTATCCGTAGTCATCAGGTACGCTGCCCAGAACCAAACTGTTAGCGGTGTCTTCGTATTGTGCAGAATCGTCCCAGCGGTCAGCGAAACCTGGTGGCGACAGCCGGTGCATTGCCAGCGTTTGAGCTTCAGCATTGCATAGGCGCGCTGGTTCCCACATCGCGGACACACGAAGCCGTCCGGCCAGCGGCAGGCGGCCAAATACTGCTGGCAACCGTCCTCGGTGGCAAACTTCGACTGGAATTCGCGCAAAGTTTTCGGAAACGACGGGCGAGGCACCCACTTACACTACCGCTTGTGGTCGGCTGAAACAACCGGATAAGTAAAAGCTAGCTAGCGGTTCGCCAGACTGGCTATCTCGCCCAAGCCGAGCAACCTTTGGTCCGCCGTCACCAAAGTTAGCTTCAGAACCTTGGCGGTAGCCGCCAGGAATCGATCTGCCGGATCGGCGTGGGGCAAGGACAGCGCGAAGCCAGCGCGAACAATTTCCTGAGTCAGCGGCGCTTCTCGTAGTTGATCAGCAGCGCGCTCGACCCAAGCCAACGGATCCCGCACCCGAATGCGGCCCTTTTGCATCAGCGCGAGAGCTTCCCAAACACTGACCGGAGACAGCCAGAGATCGTTGTCATGGTTCGACAACTCTCGCGCTGCACCTTTTCCTATCCGTTTCGGATCCAATTTGCTCCAAATCCAGATATGAGTGTCGAGAAGCAGGTTCAATCGCGGTAGGCCTCGATGTCTTCCAGATCGATGACTGGGGAAACGATGTCGCCCACGATTTCGGCGGTCCCGATCATGTCTCCCAAGAACTTTCGCTTGCGGTCGGGTCCGGCCGGAATGACCTCCGCAACTGGACGGCCATGACGCGTAATCCGCAAAGGCTGGCGCGTTTTGTGCACTCGTTCAATCAGGCCAAGACACTTGGCTTTGAATTCGGAGATAGAAACATCATTCATGACCACTATTTTATCTATGGTCAATAAACTAGTCAATTCGCAATCACTCTCCGAAACCCGGTAAACACGAGCAGAATGAGGCCGACCTATCCCTCGCCTTCGCCTTCTTCACTTCCTCGATCAGCGGCGGCACGATGTCGAACAGGTTCCCGACCACGGCGTAGTCGGCGATTTCGAAGATTGGCGCTTCCGAATCTTTGTTCACCGCAATAATTGTGCGCGAACCTTTCATGCCGACGATGTGCTGAATGGCGCCGCTGATACCGAGGGCCAGATACAGCTTGGGCGCGACGGTCTGACCCGAGGATCCGATCTGGCGATCCATCGGCAGCCAACCGGAGTCGCAAATGGGACGCGACGCCGCAAGCTCTCCGCCCAGCGCCTCCGCAAGTTGCTTGGCGAGTTCGATATTCTTCTGCTCTTTGATTCCGCGGCCGATGGACACGATGATCTCGGCCTGCGTCAGGTCAACCGCCTGCTTCGCTTCTTTGAAAACTTCCTGCGGCTTGTTGCGGATGGTGCTCCGTCGGCAATTTCAACGTTCACCGTCTCAATCGGAGCAGCGGCTGGCTCCGGCTTCCGCTTTGTCTCCGCGAAACGCCCCATTCTGAAAAGTGACGAACCAGGGCGCGTGGCAGGAGAAGCTGACATCGGCGGCCAGCTTGCCCTGGAACATCTGGCGAGTGAAGAGCAGCTTGCCACCGTCTTTTTTGTATCCGATGCAGTCGCTAATTGCCGTTCGTCCCATAGCCGTTGCCAGCTTGGGGACAAATCGCGCACCTGATAAGTGTGCGGCATCAGGACGAGCTTCGGCTGCCGCGATTCGAGAACTGCTTGAGACTGCCGCGAAGCCATCGGGCGTGTAAGGCTCGAGCCGGACTGACTCGATGGCATAGACCTTCGCCACTTTTTTCGCGGCGACTTCATTGCCGAAATTCACCACCCCGCTGCCCACGACCGCCGCTTCCAGCGTCCATCCGGTGTCAGCCGACAGCGCCTGCCCGGCGGTCAGCGTCTCCCACGAGACGCGGTTCAGTTTTCCTTCGCGCTGTTCAACGCGACTACAATTAATTGTCCTCTGCCATAGATACTCTTTGCGAGAACCTCAAGCCGGCATAGATCACGCTTACTTCGTTGCGCAGCTTGTCCACCAGTTTCTTCGCCACTTCGCCGGCTGAGCCCTCAATAAACTCGGTGTTCTTGGTCTTCTGCGGCACGTACAGGCGCTCGATCTTCTGCAAGTTCGCGCTCACCGCCGATTGAACCTCCGCCATCGCGACCTTGCGCAGCGGCTTGTTTTTTGCCTGCTTGATACCGATCAGCGTGGCATAGCGCAATTTATTGATGCCAGACTGAATCGTCAACACCGCCGGCAGCGGCATGTCGACGAACTGGAAATATCCTGCTTCGAGCTCGCGCTTCACCCGGATTCCAGCATCGCTTTTTTCAATCTGCATGATGATTGTGGCGTGGGGCCAGCCGAGCAAGTTCAGCCAGCACCACGCCGGTTTGCGCATAGCCGTAATCGTCGGACTGCAATCCGGTGAAGATAAGATCGAATTGCTCATCTTTGATCGCGGCCGCGAACGCCCGGGCGGTGTTCAAACCATCCAGACCGACGAAAGCATTGTCCTCCAGATGAATGGCGCGATCGGCGCCCTTGGCCAGCGCTTCCCGCAGCACTTGCTGCGCCCGCGCCGGGCCCGCGGTGATCACGACCACTTCTCCGGTGTGCTTCTCTTTCTGACGCAGCGCCTCTTCCAGCGCGAAGGCGTCCGGCTCATTGACCTCATAAGAGACGTCTTCGCGAATCCAGGTGCCGGATTCGTTGAGCTTGAGCGGGGCATCCTTCTGCGGCACCTGCTTCATGCAAACCAGAATCTTCAAGCGAATCTTCTCCTATGCCGGGGATGCTCCAAGCACTTCCCGGCCCGACTTCGCGCTCATCGCGGGGAAACTCGTCAGTATAAACGAGCGCTGGGCAATTCGCACCGCGGGCCCGATGGCGGGTGTGATGGGAGGCGTTGGGGACGCGGGGAAGTTTTTCCCCATCAAGCTGTTTTCCAGATGTCCGCGTCCAGCCCGAGTATCAATTTTCTTCGGTACAGCGGAATCGGAACTTGTGGCCATGGCTCAGGGCACGTACGACCACACCGTCCCGTAGTTATCGGTCCCGCCCTCGTAGGTGGTGCCGGACAGTGTGCCCGTGGCATTCCGCAACACTTCGCCAGAAGGATACCTACCGTCTGACTTGTCAAAACTGTGCAGCAGAGTGAGCCTGCCGCTCGCGCTCAACTCGTACAATGCTCCGTAATAACTGTGAGCGCCGCACGAGTAAGTAGCCCCGTACAGATTGCCCTTCGGGTCCCGCGCCACGCCGCCATAGGGAAAGCAGCCGTCGCTCGACCCGCCGGCGAAGTTGTGCAGGATCGTTTCCTTGCCTTTCTCGCTCACCTTCCATATCGTCCCGTCATTCTTGGAGCCGCAGTAGCTGGTGGTCCCATAGAGGTTTCCGTGTTTATCGTGCACTACCGATCCGTACGGCCAGCAACCGTCCGAGCCGCCTTCAAAGCTGTGCAGTACGGTAAGCTTTCCGTTCTTATTCAGCTTGTACAGCACGCCGTTGTTGGATGCTCCACCGTATTCGGTCACGCCGTAGATGTTGCCAGCCGGATCCATTGTCAGGTGTCCATACTGTGGGAAGGCGCCGTCCGACCCGATGAAGTCGTGGACAACGGAAAAGTTCCCCGCGGTGTCAATCTTGAATATCGCCCCGTACCCATAAGCGCCGCACCCCAAATCCGAAGCGGTACCGTACAAGTTTCCGGCGTTGTCCCTGACCGGGCCTTGCGATGGGAAGCAGCCATCCGCTTCGCCGAGAAAGCCGTACAGCACCGTCTCGTTCCCAGCGGTGTCGATCTTGAAGGCGGTGCCATAGCCGTTGACGCCTCCATAGGTCGCGGTCCCATAAATGTTGCCAGCGTCATCCAGAGTCACCGGCGCCAGGGGATTTGTCCCGCTGCGCCAATCCCCATACGGGCAAAAGTCGAAGAGCACGGTTTCCGTTCCGGCAGTGTTCAGCTCGTAAACCGCGCCGCAATTGTAGTTGTAGCCGTTGTAGATGAAGCCGCCCACGGTTGTGGTTCCGTATGGGTTGCCGGATAAGTCCTGCGCCAGGCCCGCCCAGGGGTTACCCCCGTCGGAGCCACCGGTAAAGTTATAAACTGTGGTGAAACTTCCCTGGGCTTGCGCCAGAACCACATGCAGAAACATGGCCGTCAATGCCAGCGCCAAATACTTGACTCTCATTGCAGTAATTCCTCCCCGCAGGCGAGTCCTGCTCTACTTTCTGCCCAGCGCCAGCCTGCCCAGCGTGGCCGGTTCCACGGTGGTTACGTCCTTGCCCTTGGTTTGGCCTGCGCTGATCGGCTTATTCGGGATGGTTTCATAAGCGTAGCCGGTCAAAACAGCCTGGAAAGGACCACCATGCAGAAAATAAACGCTCAGACGCGCCCAACCATAGTGGGTCTTGTGTTTGATCTTAAATTTGCAACCGAGGTAGCTGTTTACGGCTTCTCTCCATGGACCGAATACTCCGCCGGAACAGTAGGTGCCGGGATTCCAGATTCCGGCCAGCAAAGCTTTTCCGGGGTAAAGATGCGCGCTGGATCCTCCGATCAGTGATCCCAGTCGAAGAGCCTGGGCAAATGGAGGGTGGCCAATCGTGCCCATTACGGAGTTGCCCGTATTCGCCTTTTCAGCAACAAAGGAGATACAAGAACCGGAGCTAACAGGGACACAAGTGCGGTTCAGGATGGAGAAATCAGTCCTTCCATCATGATTGAGATCAAGCCGGTAGGTGCCTCCCGGCAAAAGCGTGACAGAAGCCGGAGTGTAAACGACTTTTGCCTCCGCGCTTTGCCCTAAGGCCAGAGCGCTTACTCCCGCTGCACTGGCCGCCAGCGCATACATGTTGAGGCGATGCTGAAGTGAGCCAGACAGTTCAGAACGGACTTTGGGCGGACGTGTAGGTGACTTCATAAACCCTCCCTTTGCGCCGCGCGCAATTGATACCGCCGGGCGCAGCGTCATCAGCAGTGGGGAACTTCCAGGGACACACAGCCTTCAGTTGGGAACGGAGTATACCACGAAAATCACGCCTGCGACGGGAAGGTGCTGTACAACTCCTGTTCTTTTGTTCTTTGTCGAACTGCACCGACGGTTTCGCACCGCTGGCCGGGTTGATTTACGGATTCCGAAGGAATCGTCTATAGCTCAAACCATCAAAATAAAAAGGGCCCCATTGCTGGGGCCACAATTCAAAAGAGGCGAAGGAAGGAAGTCAGGGTAGGCGATGCAAGGGGCCGATCCGCCAGCCGGAACGGCTCAAATGTAGATGTCGAGAACAGAGAGTGAAGGTCAATCGTCAGCGGCCTCTTTTCTTAGCGGGTAGAGGAGCATTTGCCCGGCCAAAATCCCAGCTCACAAGCCGCTGTGATCAAGCTGCCGCAATCTATTGCAAGTAATAGGCTTGTGGAGCACTTGGAACCCCAACGGCGGGCCTTGCAGGCGCAACGGAAAAAGAGAACATGCAGATTCCTGCACATTGACTGCAGGCCACTGCTTCGTCCTTGGATGTGGAAAACTTGCCCTGGGGGTTGCCGGCTACGAATTGCCCGCTACCGTGCGCAGCTTGCCCGGCAGAAAATGATACGGCGGCCAGGGCCCGCTGATGACCAGTTCGCAGTTCTTCAGTTGTTTGGCGGCGGTGCTGTACCGGTTCTGATATCTTTCCACCGATTTGGAGTCAATCAAGTGGGCGATATCAATCAGCATCCCGTCGGTCTGCACCCGCTTGCAACTGATCTCCTCTTCCAGAGGATTGAACATCTTGTGCACCTGAACCGAGAGCGCCCGCGCCTTGGTCTGGCGTTCGCGATCCTTGGAAGCTTTTTCCCGCAGCTTGATCAGATAATCGCCGCCCACCGTATCCGGGAGCACGACCTCGGCCATGGCCTCCCGCAGCGACCCGCCCTTGACCAGCAGCTTTAAGTGCATCTCGGACTTGCCGCGCAGCCGGGCCACGCTCTGGCCGAAGGCTCGCCGGTTGGTCCGCACCGCCTGGCGCAAGGCGTCGTCGGTGTCGAAGATGGTGCCAAAGCGGAAGGGAAGCACCGTGCCGTTGCGGAAGCACACGCTGACCACGCGCGCGTGCTCCAGAACATGCTTCTCTTCCAGCTTTGCGCCTTCGGCGGCGCGGTCGTACTCGCTGACCACCACCCCAAATTCGCCACTGGGATAGCTCAGGACTGGGGATCCGTTCACGCCTTGAATGCCTTCAAGGAGAAAAGGACGCCGGGTGCGTATTCCGTTGGTAAGGTTTTGTTGCTCAGTGAGGCAATAAGCGTACCACGCCATATCGAGTCTCTCCGAACCTGGTCCGAGGCGAAAGTAGCCGCCTCGCGACGAGACAGTTTGGTTACGGCTCTGAACCTGGATGAAAGGGCGGTACTACGATTGGATCGAACGCCTACAGCCGCGCTCGGGTAACATCTTACTTCGGGGTACCTAAAAATGCAACCATTTCGTTGCATGCGGCATCATTCGGCCATCCGAAGTGAGTAAAAATTGCATAGGGGGTGAGGCGTGGACGCCTCGCCAACATTCTGCTCACTTGTTTGCCTGCCCGGGGACACTCCATGCTGCGCCGATCGCAAGCTGGCCGAGCGACCCGGCGCCGGGAATATAAGAAAGGGGCTTCGCGCTGCCTACTGTGAGGTCGTCTGGTCCTTTTGTCTGCCCGGCTCTGATCGGCTTGCGTGCGTTGGTTTCATACGCGTAGCCGGTCAGAGTCGCAGTGATCGAAAGATTCTGGATTAGAACGTTTAACCGCGCCCACCCATAGTGCGTTTTTCCATTGATCTTGAATTTCAGCCCCAGATAGCGGTTCTTGACGTTAACCCAGCTACCGCCACTGACGGTGGCACCGTCGCCGGTTGTACCTACCCAAGCCATGTTCTTGCCGGGGAAATATCGCCGGGTGCCGATTACTGCTCCGCGTTTCAGGGCCGAAGCCCAACCAGTGCCCTGCGTGGTCCCGAACCCGCTGGCCCCATTGCCTGCGGCGGGCAGCGCAGACAACACCGCGCCCCCGCCACAGCTCTTGCAGGCGAAGTCTACGAGCGTGAAGTCGATCACCCCATCGTGGTTGAGGTCGAGCTTGTAGCTCCTGCCCTCCTTGATGATGCGATGGGTAGGGGTATAGACGATTTTAGCCTCGCTTGGCGGAACCAAGGCTAGCATTCCGACCCCGGCTGCAGTCGCGGCAAGCGCATAGGCGTTCAGTCGGCGGTGGGTTGACTCGGACAGCGTTGACACCGTTCTCGGACCCATAGAGCGATTCATACGGCCCTCCTGCTGCGAATGGGCATTCTCAACCAGGCACGGGCGAAGCCTACAATGTTTCCGCGTTCGGACGGCCCGCTCTTCATGGCGTCATCTCAAACACAACCCCGTATCCGTCCGCGCCGCCAAATTCGGTCAGGCCGTACAGGTTTCCTTTCTTGTCAGGAATCAAGCCGCTGCTCGGCAAGCCACCGTCTTGGCCACCCGTAAACTTGTAGAGCTCGCTGTATTTCCATCTCCCGTGCGGCTCACGAGTCAACTTGTAGACCAAACCACAACCCGATCCTCCGCAATTACCCCTGCCACCCGTCCACGTGGTGCCATAGAGATTTCCTTTGGCGTCCAGAACTAATCCGCTCCGGAACAAGCCTCCACCCAAGTACCCGGTGCTGAATTCATGCAGCACACTATACTTCCAATGGCCATTCGAGTCGGACGCCAAACTGAATGCAGTGCCATCCCCAAATGCTCCGTCGGCGGTGGTGGTGCCATACAGATTGCCGTGACCGTCCGATATCAAGCCGCTCATGGGGTGGGCGCCATCCGCGCCCACAAGCCTGTGAAGTACGTTCTCCTTCCACTCGTCCTTGGAGTTATGCGTGAGCTTGAACAAGACGCCGCACTCGTTGTCGCAGGCAAAGGACTCTTGGCCGCCATAGTAGGTCGCGCCATATAGATCGCCATCAGCGCCCCAAACCAACGCCGCCGTCGGGCTAAAACCGTTACTGCAGTTAAGGTCGCGAGGGCAAAAGTTATAAAGAACCTTCTCCGTCCAACTTCCCGAAGCCGGAGTCAGGACAAAAACCGCTCCGAACTGAATATAGATCTGAAACAAGGTGACGCCACCCCCGGTGCCGTAAAGATTTCCCTTCCGGTCGAAAACCAGGCCGCCATCGGGATTGACCGCGTCGCTGCCTCCTTGAAACTGGTAGAGCACGGTGTGCTGCCAGTGTCCTTTGGAGTCTGGAGCCAGCTCGAATGCCGTGCCACAGCCGTAGTAACTGGGGCAGCCCCCGCCGTAGGCAGTCGTGCCATACAAAGCTCCGGTCGCGTCAAGCACCAAGTCGCCGGTGGGAAGGGCTCCGTCGGCGCAACTGCTCTGGGAACAGAAGGTGTAAAGCAAACTCTTCTTCCAGCCGCCAGCTCCGGGGGTCAGCTTAAACGCGGTGCCGCAGCCCAACCCGCCGCTGCCGCAGTTTGCCTCGTCAATACCGCCGAAGTATGTCGCCCCATAGAGATTCCCGGCTGCGTCGAAAGTCAGCCTACCGGAAGGAGATGCACCATCACTTCCGCCTTGGAAGGAATACAGGACCTCATACTTGCTCGCCGCCCAAGCGCCAGGGGCAAGCACCAGAGTGAGCGCAAGGACCACCACGTACTGGATTAGATCCAGGCGCTGCGGTTTCCGTACCATTGGGCACCACCTTGGTCGAGAAGTTTGGACAGGAGGGAAGTGCGAGTCGGATACTCTCGACGGGGAGCAAGTATACTACGAAGCCAGCCGCCTGAGCGGGTTTTCTCGCGTGCGATCAGAAAAGAGGAGTCGAGGGCGCGAGACCCCTGCAGTTCCTACTTCTTCTTTTCGTTGCTCCCGTTCTTGGTTGCAGCAGCCGCGCGCTCCTCGAGCGCCCGGGTTACTACGAAGAGCATTTCATCTCGAGGCGCGGGTTTGCCGGTCCAGATCTCGAATTGGCGGGCGGCCTGATGCACGAACATCTCGATTCCCGGGATCACTTGCGCGCCCGCCGCTTTGGCCAGCTTCATGAGCCGAGTTTCAGGCGGGTCGTAGATCATATCGAAAACATAACGCGCCTTGATTTCGTTTTCATTCAAAGGAGACTCGCGGGTATTGCCCATGCCCACGGGAGTGGCGTTGATGATCACATCGAAGCTCAATTTCTTCAGGTCGGCGCGCTTCAGCAGGCGGGCCCGGGCGGACCGGGCAAGCTTTTGAGCCGGGCCTGGCGTGCGATTCAAAATGTAAACTTCGGCGCCGCGTTCCTTGAGCGAGTAAACTGCGGCCCGCGCCGCGCCTCCAGCGCCGAGGACCAGTATTTTGGCTTGCTCCAGCGTAATCCGCTCCTGCAGCGGACGCACCACACCGGCGGAGTCGGTATTGAAGCCGTAGAGCTTCCCGTCCTGAGCCCGCACCACCGTATTGCAGGCGCCGATCTTGGTGGTCTGCGTATCCGTGTTGTCAAGGTGGGAAACAATCGCCTGCTTGTACGGCATGGTGATGGAAAGCCCATGAATGGGGATGTCACGGACGCAGCCCAGAAGATCCTTCAGAGTCTTGGCATGCAGTGCGAGATAAACGCCATTGACCGTTTCACGCCGTAGAGCCGCGTTCATAATCGCGGGTGAAAGCGAGTGCGCTACGGGATCGCCCGCTACGCCGTACACTCGCGTGGCCGCATCCACTTGCTCGATGCGATAGGTGCTGCGCAACTCCTGCGCGGTGACCTGGCCTGGGGCCGTTTTTTCATCCTCGCTGACGGCGCCGAAGGTGAACACGCTGCCGGCGCGCACGCCGAGCACCCGGCTGATGATGCCCTGTTCCCCCATGCACAGCCCGATCAGCGAATGCCGGTCGCCGTTCTTCTCCAGGAACTTCATCATCAGCACGTTGTCGTAAAGAGTGGTGGCGGTGGTGACGATCTTGTAGAAGTCGGCGGAGAGCGCAACCATCTTCTGCAGCGTCTCTTCCAGTTTCTTGGTAGCCCGGAAATCGTGATAAGAGAGGATAAGGGCGGCATGGCCGCGCAGTCGTTGCAGTTGCGCGGGCTTGCAGTGCGCCGCACTCTGCAGTTCGAGGTCAACCAGTTGGCAGCCCGCGGCCGAAGCCCTGGTCAGGATCTCCAACTGGGAGGCAATCGAGCCCCGGAACTTGCCCCCGCTCGCGGCCCGGCGGCAGGTGGCGATGGCCGCCACGTGGGGATGGTATTCGGTGAATTGCTTGATCCTGGGAAGCGCCAGCGCGGGACGTGGCAAGTAATCTAACCTGAACTCAAGAAAGGTGTTATCGCGAACCAAAGCCTCGGCCTTTTGGATCATTTCCGCGGGATCGGAGCCGATCACGGCCACGCAGACACGCGGCAATCGCAGAGGCCGAAGACGAGGCACATAGCTGTTCGATTCAGCTGTCATCATTTTATGAGAGTGGCGCGATATTACAGGCACGTAATTCCAGATGCAACAACGGATTATCAATTATTACTGGGAAAACTTTTTAACGTATCCGGCATGACACCAGCGTAACCTTGACCCGGAGTACCCCAGTTGTTACTGTCCGGGCTGGAAGCCCTTTTATTTTCTGTACTTAACGGGAAACGAGCCGGGCTGATCTTTGGGCTCTCGCTTTGGAGGTAACATGAAGAAAACAGGACTATTGCTGATTCTGTGCCTGGCGGCCGCCGCGCCCGCCCAGCAATCCAACCCTACGCAGGCGGCGGATGCCGCAGAACTGGTGGCCCCAGCAGGAACCCGGCCCACCACGGCTAGCTTTCCCTTCGAGCGCGTGCAGACACCGACCAAGATCGACCTGGTCTGCGCCGGATTCGTCAGCAAACAACTTCTGCCCAATGCCAATTTCGTGGCAGGGGGATTGCAAACGCCCAGTACCACCAAGTACACCAATGGCGAACTCGTGTACCTGGCGGGAAAGGGCTACGAAGTCGGCCAGGAGTACACGATTGTGCGCGAATTGCGCGATCCCAACCGCTTTGAACTGTTCGCCGGCCAGCACGCCCTGTTGGATGCCATGGGCCAGCCCTACTCCGAGTTGGCCAGGGTACGCATCGTGGATACCCGGAGCCGGATGGCCATCGCAGAAGTCGAGGTCAGTTGCGATCCCGTGAATCCCGGCGACATTGCCATTCCCTGGGTGGAAAAACCACCGATTACCTTCCGTCCTCCGTTGCGCTTTGATCGTTTCCTGCCCCCCAATGGAAAAATCAGCGGCCGGATTCTGTTGGCCCGGGATTTTGCGGAAGAACTGGGACCCAGCATGAAAGTCTATATGAATATCGGCTCAAACCAGGGCGTGAAGCCGGGAGACTACTTCCGCGCCGTCCGTTCCTACGAAGCTGATCTGCATGATCCGGTGGATTCGCTCTCTTTTAAAGCCTCCACCAACGAGGATACGCAGAAGAAACAGGCCTCGATTGATACCAACATATTTACCAAGACCGGCGGGCCAGTCATCCATGTCGCCGACCTGCCGCGCCGCGCCGTGGGCGAAGTCGTCATCCTTTCGACCACGCCAACCACCAGCACCGGCATGATCGTATTTGCCATGGAAAGCGTCCACGTGGGCGACGGCGTGGAACTGGATCCACCCCAGTAGGGTTTCCAGCAGAGTTTTGTCACCGCAGCCGCAAATCATCCGGGGAGAAGCGAACCGCTTCTCCCTGGTTTTGTTTGGCCCCAATGCTTGTGTGGGGCGGACACTCCTGTCCGCCGCTTTTGACTCTGCTCTTGAGGCTGGGAGTCGTCCGCACCTGGGACTAGGGGTAAGTCATTGCACGATTTCCCAGTAAACAAAAAAAGTCAAGGTCAACGGCGGCGGACAAGAGTGTCCGCCCCACACCTACCAGTCCCACATGGGCTATTGGACGGGGAACCGCGATCTCCTGTCTGACGATCGAACAATTTTATATGCTGCTGGTTAGAAGGTGACATTTACCACCATGGGTTCAGAAATGCAGCCAGGTCGCTCCGACACCCAGCATCGCTCCGCCCAGCACCAGCCATACCGAATTGACCCGGTAGCACACCAGCAGGAAAAGACTCAGCAACGCCAGAACCAGCGTGGTCCCGTCCACTACGGCCGCGCGGAAAAGTTGCCAGGTCACCACCGTGATCAAGGCCAAGGCAGCAACATTCACTCCGTCAAGGATCGCGCCGGCCAGAGCCGACTGCCGCAAACGCGGCACCAGCGGCCCGCTGATCGCAACCAGAAAGAATGCGGGCAGAAAAATCGCGATCGTCGCGACCGCCGCTCCGGAAAAACCTCCCAGCACATAACCGATAAAGGTCGCTGCGGTCGAGATCGGGCCGGGAGTCACTTGCCCCATGGCCACGGCATCGAGCAGTTGCCGTTCGCTGATCCAGCCCAGTCTGGCCACCAGGTTGGATCGAATCAGGGCCACCAGCACATAGCCCCCGCCGAAAAGAATCGCCCCGATCTTCAGAAAGACCAGGAAAAGAGCCCCAAGACTGAATGACGTGCCGGCTTCCAGTCCAGCCCAAAGGCCGCTTCCGGAACCGAGAAAAGCCAGAGCAGACGACGGTTTGCTTTTTTCGCGGGAACGCGCCCAATGGACGAACCCGGTCAACAAGCCTCCGCCTGCGAGTACGAGGAGCTCATCCGTCCGCAGAGCCGTTGCCAGGACCGCAAGCGCGCCTACGGCCGCAAGCCAGGTGGACTTGACCGCGGTCTTAGCCAGCTTGAAAACCGCCTGCGCAATCACCGCGATCACTACGGGCTTCACGCCGTAGAGCACGCCCGCGACCTGCGGCAGCGATCCAAAGCGCACGTAGGCCCACGCCAGCGCGGTCACCATGAGAGCCGAAGGGAGAATGAAGCTGCCGCCGGCAACCAGCAGTCCCGGCCATCCGGCTTTCATTCGGCCAATGTGGATGGCCATCTCGGTCGAAGTTGGCCCAGGGATCAAGTTCGCCGCGCCCAGAAAATCGAGAAACTGTTCGCGCGTGAGCCAGCCTCGGCGTGAAACGACTTCGTCCTCCATCATGGCGACATGCGCTGGCGGCCCGCCGAAAGCAATCGCCCCCAGCTTGAGAAAGAGCCGGGCCAGCGCGAGCAGCGAGGCGTGGCTCACCGGCTTGTCGGTTGTGAAGGACTCGTGCAAGGGATCGTCGTGATCTTGATAACCGCACCAATTATAGTGGCGATGCGGCAGCCTCCGCTGTAGGGCTGTCACTCTGAGCGAGCGCCAGCAATGCGAGCGCGAGTCGAAGAACCCCGGCTTCCGCATTAAAATTGTCATTCCGACCGGCTTCAGCCGGGAGGAATCTGCTGTTCCCCGAGGCGAAGAAAAGCAGACTTCTCGGGGATAAATCCCTCGAATTGACAACTCTTTCCCCTGTCATTTCGAGCGCAGCGAAATGGCTTGCTTGCAAGCCATTTGGCGAAGTCGAGAAACCTGTTTTTTTTGGCTTCAGGCTCCTCGTTTGCATCGCGGAATTCCCGTTGTTCTCCCCTACCTGCCATGCTAAGCTTCCCGCACGAAGCGGCCCAGCCCATCCCCCGGCCGTCGCTTCGATGAGGTAACGACCATGCGCTCACCCCACCTCCGCTCCGCGCCTTTCGCGACCCTTGCCCTCTTCCTGATCGCGCTGGCTGCACCCCACTCGGCGCAGGCGCAGAAGTTCAAAGTGCTGCATGCGTTCAAAGGCAGCGACGGAATAGGTCCTGACGCCCGGCTGGTCCGTGACGCGGCAGGAAACCTCTACGGGACCGCCGGGGCTGGTGGGAGCGGGGGAAAGTGCACGTATGGTTGCGGCACGGCCTTTAAGATGGACAAGAGCGGCAAAGTCTTATGGCTGCATAGTTTCAAGGGCGCAAATGGCGAAGCCCCATTCGGCGGCCTGCTGCGGGACGCGTCAGGAAATCTTTACGGCACGACCGCCTATGGTGGGAAGACCAGCCGTTTCTGCCCATCAAACGGATGCGGCGTTGTCTTCAAGCTGGAGAAAAATGGTAAGGAAACAGTTTTGCGTAAGTTTAACGGCGTTGACGGGGCCGCACCGGGTGGGCCTTTGATTGAAGACGGAGCGGGCAACCTCTATGGGGTGACGTCAGACTACAACGATGGGGGAACGGTTTTCAAGCTGTCTAGGGCGGGCAGGGAGACCGTCCTGCACAGGTTTAGCTGCGGCTCGGACGGCTGCGGCGTCAGCGCCGGCGTCGTCCTCGACGCGGCAGGCAACATCTACGGGGTAACTTTTCTCGGCGGTGACCTGAATTGCAACCCAGGGCAAGGATGCGGCATCGTTTTCAAGATCGACACCGCCGGCAGCGAGACGGTGCTGCATACGTTCGAAGGGTCGGACGGTGCGAATCCTGCTTCGGTGTTGCTATTCGATGCGGCAGGAAACCTCTACGGGACCACCGTTTACGGTGGCAATCTGTCGTGCCAGGGCGGGCTGGGATGCGGGGTCGTCTTTGAGCTGTCGCCTCAATCCGGCGGAACGCGGGCGGAGACAGTGCTTTACACCTTTTGCTCGCTCTCAAACTGCGCCGACGGAAGGGCACCAGGCGAGGGGCCGCTCGTTCGCGATTCAGCGGGCAACCTTTATGGCACAACAGACTGGGGCGGGGCTAAGACGGGTTGTAACGCCGGAAACGGATGCGGCGTCGCGTTCAAGCTCGACAGTAGCAGTAATGAGACGGTCCTACATAGCTTCAACGGTGCCACGGATGGTTATGAGCCCGTTACGGGACTCACGATGGACTCGGCCCGTAACCTCTACGGCACCGCATCGGGCGGCGGCGTCCACGGAGATGGGACAGTATTCGAAATTAGTCCGTAAACATCAACCCAGCTCTTAGTGTGTATCTCCATCCCTAAACACTTCTGCCGTGAACGCTTCCAGCGTTGCGCCCTTCTGCCACGCATCGAGCGGCAAGCCCGCCTTGCGGCAGGTTTGTTCGAGGAAAGTCACGCGATCCCATCCATGCTCGACCGGCACTTGCGGCAGCAGCAGGCCACGATGTCCGTGCTGCCCGACCAACAGTCCGTGCCGCCCGACTTCTACTTCCTCCGCTTGGATCACCTTAAGCAGGGAAAGAATGCTGAGAGAGACCTCCAGGTTCGGAGCTTCCTCCCGGGTGATCGGCAAGAACCGGGTGTCTTCGAAAGCGGCGGAGCGCGCCGTCTCGGCCACCGTGCGATATAGCGAAGCGACCGGAAACACGTAGCCGACACAGCCGCGCAGCTCGCCGTGAAAGAAAATCGTGGTGAAAGCTCCGCGCGGTTCGGCGAGGCGCGGCGACGGCGAGTCCAGGGAAATCTCACGCTTTTCCAGAGCCGACAAAATGGCCTCATGGGCCAGCTTCAACAAGATTCTGCGTTCTTCCGGAGTGAATTCATTCTGAGTGGAACTGGCCCTGCGAGGGCTGTCGATCGCACACGAATCACTCCTGCGTGCGTCCTTGGCACGTGGCTCCGCAGACGGCTCTTCAGGTTGCGGCGACATCGCGCTTCCTCCGCCTGCTGAGGACGAAAGCGCGGCGGCGCCGCTTCACCACTTGCCGGTCAATCTTCGACCAGAAAGCGATGAAGTAATCGCCAGCCGAGACCAGCGACAACAGCACCATGAACCAGACAGCCAGCCGCGCGATCCATTCCACCGGGAAGAAGTAGGGACCGTAGATCGGCCATTCTTTCCAGCGATGATCCAGGATGACTGCGACCACGGAAACGATTTGCACCAGCATCTTGAACTTGCCCAGTTCGCTGGCTTCAATCGCGAATCCTTCGGAGGCCGCGATCGAACGCAACCCGCTCACCAGAAACTCGCGGCCAATAATGACGACCGCCATCCACGCCGGAACCAGTCGGGGATTGAACTGCACCAGCGTGACGAACGCGGCGGCAATCAGCAATTTGTCGGCCAGGGGATCGAGCAGCACTCCCATGGTCGTGATCTGGCCGCGCTTGCGGGCCAGATATCCGTCAATCCCGTCGGTGATCGAGGCCGCGATGAACAGCGCCGAAGCCAAGAGTTCCTTCTCGCCGCCGGTGCTTTCAAACCGGCTAGTAGAAAGAATCCAGATCAGCAGCGGGATGCTGGCGATGCGGGTGAGCGTGATGGAGTTGGGAAGATTCACCGGGGACACGAAATGCCGCGTGCCAACGACATCAAATTATCCTCCAGTGGGAACGGTGAAAGCAATCCAGGAAAGTGCAGAGTAGACCAGTTGGCGATCTTGCCCACAAGGTAACCCGAAGGAATCCAGCGAAGCTAAGACCTTCGTGATACTTCGTGCCCTTTGTGGTTGATCGTTTTTTCGGATCCGCGGGCTAATCTCTTTTGGCGGCTTTGTAGCCCGCTTTCTTGGCCTCGTCCTCGGTCATGAACTTGCCGTCCTTCGTCTTGCCATACCAGCGCCCGCCCTTGTGGTAGACGCCGCTATCGAGGTTCACCCAGACTTTGTGACTTGCCTTGGCGGCCGCGATATCGGAAGCGGAGGTTGTTTTCGGTGAAGAAGCTTTCGTCGGGGCTGAATTGCTGGCTGGAGCGGCCTGGCTGGTAGAGGAGTGGTCTTGAGAGTTGGCGGAGACAGTCGCCACAGACAACGCGAAGAACAGGCAGAGCCAAACTGCGCACCCTGTGCCCGCTTTTTTCATGGCGAACCCTCTTCACTATCTCTTTACTAATGTCAGGTGCGGTTTATTTGTTGTCATCCCGAGCGAAGCGAGGGATCTGCAGTTCTTCCGCTCCGGCATGAAACTCTCCCGCCCTGAACGAACTTCTACGCGTAAATCCCACGCTGGCGAATGGTATAGGCCACGCGGTCGATGGCCAGCATATACGCTGCGATCCGGTTGTTGACGTGGTGGGTCTCGGCGTAGCGCACCACATCGTTGAAGGCCTCCACCATGATTGTCTCCAACTGTTCGTTGACCACTGACTCTTTCCAGAAGTATCCCTGGCGATCCTGCACCCACTCAAAGTAAGAAGTCGTGACGCCGCCGGCATTGCACAGGATGTCAGGAATCACGAACACGTGCTTGTCGGCCAGAATTTCGTCGGCGCTTGCGGTGGTGGGACCGTTGGCGCCTTCCGCCAGAATCTTGCACTTCACCTGGTCAGCGTTGCGGCTGGTGATCTGGTTCTCGGTCGCCGCCGGAATCAGGATGTCGCAGTCCGTGATGAGCAGTTCGGCGGGATCGGCCTTCTCGGCCCCCGGAAATCCAGCTACGGTGCGGTTGCGCTGCCGGAATTCCGAAAGCGCCTTCACGTCAATTCCGTTGCGGTTATACAAGCTGCCATCTACCTCAATAATGCCAATGATTCTGTAACCCGCCTCCGCCATGAGCAACGCGGCATTGGAGCCCACGTTGCCGAAACCCTGCACGATCACTCGCGTCGAATCGCGCGACATTCCCAGCTTTTTGATCGCTTCAGCACACACAATCATGATGCCGCGGCCGGTAGCTTCGCGGCGGCCTCGCGATCCGCCAATATTAATCGGCTTGCCCGTGACCACCGCGGTCACGGTCTGGCGCATGTGCATGGAGTAGGTGTCCATCATCCACGCCATGATCTGTTCGTTGGTGTTGACATCGGGCGCGGGCACGTCTTTCTCCGGGCCAATGAATTCGAACAACTCCGCCGTGTAGCGCCGGGTCATGCGCTCCAGTTCGCCCATCGACATCTTGTGCGGATCGCAAATCACGCCGCCCTTGGCGCCGCCGAAGGGAATATTCACCACCGCGCACTTCCACGTCATCCAGGCGGCCAGAGCGCGGACCTCATCCAAAGTTACATCCGGAGCATAGCGAATCCCGCCTTTGGAAGGGCCGCGGGCGATTGAGTGCTGCACCCGGAAACCGGTGAACACCTCCAGCTTGCCGTTATCCATGGCGACCGGGATGTGCACGGTAATCTCGCGGTTGGGATAGCGGAGTACCTTCCACAATCCCTCGTCGAGGTTGAGCTTGTGCGCAGCCAGATCGAAGCGCGCGGCCTGCGCCTCCATGGGGTTGAATTCGCGTTCAATGGAAATGGTGTTTACGGTCGTGGCAGTCATGGCGGTCTCCGATGCGCACTCCGATGCTGAGATACTGGCCGGCAGCCGGACCAATTTCCCGGCTTTGTGCGGCAGTTTCAGAAGTATAAGCAGCGGAGAGCAGTGAGGCAAGTTGGAGGGTCTGAGTGCGGCACTTCGCCCAGTTCGATGGAGGACGGGCGCCCCCGCCCGTCCCAGCTGCGGCTTTCCCATATTCATGCTTTAGAACGCCACCAAGTTGTGACGACCGTCACATCCACCCCAGCTTGTTGAGTATTTAGTCCCAAATAGACGTTGGGCGTCCCCGGCACTCACCTTCCAGGCAAAGCCGACCAGTACCATTCACCCTCGCCTCTTCTTCACCCTCGCCTCCACCGTCCCCTTCGCCAGCCTTGCCGAAATCTCATCCCCGGCCTTCACCTGCGCCGCATCCTTCAACAGCTTTCCCGAAGAATCAAACACCAGCGCATAGCCGCGCTCCAGAATCGCCAACGGAGACAATGCCTGCAGAGCCGTATCCATGCGGTCCAAACGCACCTTGCGCTCCAAAAGCAGGTTGCGAAAAGCTGAAATCATCGCCGTAACCTGAGCGTCCAAGTCCTTTTTCATTCCGGAGAGGACGCGCCGTACGTCGTAGTGGCGAACCGCAGCCGACAAAGCCTCGAAACGCCGCCGCTGTTTCTCGATCAGGCCGCGCTGGGCCTGGGCCAGCCGGTACACCAAGTCGTCTAGTTTCTGCTGCCGCCGATGAATCCCGTCCATCATGCGGGCGAAAGCGCCGTGCCGCGCCAGTTCCGTCAGGTTCTGGCGCGCGATCAGCAGGTGGTAGCGCACCGCCTTTGCCAGCCGCTGATGTAAACCCTCCAACTGCTCTTCTATTTCCTGACGCGAGCGAATCACCATCTCCGCCGCCGCCGACGGCGTAGGCGCGCGCAGGTCAGAAACAAAATCAATGATGGTGAAGTCAGTCTCGTGGCCGACGGCCGAGATCACCGGAATCGCGGAACCGGCAACCGCGCGCGCGAGCCCCTCGTGGTTGAACGCAGCCAGGTCTTCTGCTGATCCTCCGCCGCGAGCCACGATAATCACATCCACGCCGCCCGTCTTATTGAAGTAGCGGATACCGGCGCTGACCTCGACGGGCGCGGCTTCTCCCTGAACCTGCGCAGGAAAAATCAGAACGTTCACGCTATGGTGCCGGCGCTGCAGAATATTCAGAATGTCGCGCAGTACCGCCCCTTGCGGCGAAGTCACAATCCCGATTCTGCCCGGCAATGTGGGAATCGGTTTCTTACGCGCCGAATCAAACAGCCCTTCCGCTTCGAGCTTCGCTTTGAGCTGTTCAAAGGCAATCTGCAGCGCGCCCGCGCCCTTAGGCTCAAGGTATTCCGCGGAGATTTGCAGTTCCCCGCGATCTTCATAGATCGTCACCCGTCCGCGCACCACCACCTGCATGCCATTGTCAGGACGGAACCGGAGCAGCCGCGCCGAAGAGCGGAACATCACAACGCGGATCTGCGCGCTTTCGTCCTTCAGCGTGAAATAAAGATGACCCGACTCGTGCGCCCGGAAGTTGGAGATCTCGCCTTCCACCCACGTGTCTGCGTATTCTCGCTCCACATGAGTGCGGACGGCGGCGACCAGCGCGCGCACTGTCCAGGTGTGGCGGTCCGCGGGCCGGAAGCTGAACCCAAGCTGGTCGGCAGAAGCCATCCTGGGAAGTTTACCTTAGGCGGCTTGAAACGTTGGCTAGCTACGCATTTAGCTATAATGATGCCGCGCGTAAGGGGGGACTTTATGACAGGATTCTCCGGGCGCTCCCAATCTCCTTCAAGAGTGTCTGCACCTCTGAATCATCACCTCGACCTCTACGCCCTAGCGGCTAGCGCAGCGGGAGTAAGCCTGCTGGCCTTGGCGCAGCCATCCCAGGCGAAGATTGTTTACACCAAAACTCACCAGGTCATCGGAACCAGAGACATCTACGGTCTCGACCTCAACCACGATGGCACGATGGACTTCGTTCTCCGGGAGCGGGGATATCCTTTCACCAGGAGCGGCAGCAACTTACTTGAAGCCAGGGAAGCATACGGCAACGCCGTTGAAGGCAGCCGCTATTCCGCTGCCGCCCTAAACAGGGGCGCGCCCATCGGTCCGGGTCAACACTTCATCACCACCGGCACCAGCTAGGCCGGGGAACTGATGGTTAGGGTTTACTGTAGCGGCGAATCCGGCTGCTCGACGGCTGGCCAATGGGTGAACGTTAACTGCTCGCTACCTCGGACTGAAATTCCAGATTCGTGGAAAGACCCATTACGGGTGGGCGCGGCTCAGTGTCAAACTGCAACAAGATCACAAGATTACTGCCACGCTGACCGGCTACGCCTACGAAACCATCGAGAACAAAGGCATCCGCGCAGGCCATACCGTCAGCGAAGCGGCCGCCCTCGGGCGGTTGGCACTCGGCGCCAGAGGCATTTCTTTTCAGAGGGAGCCATGAAAATGACCAGCATGCACGCTCGCTCCCGCTGGCGCCGGCGGCACGCCGTCATGGCGTTGCCTCTGCTCGCCATCTTTCTGCTGCTCGCGCCGCCTTCCGCGCAGACGCAGACCTTCGTCGTGCTCCATACCTTTACAGGCAAAGCTGACGGGAAATATCCTGAGGCTCGTGTGCTCTTTGATAACGCGGGCACCCTCTATAGCACTACCTTGTTCGGCGGGGCTTTCGACTACGGGACCGTCTTTCAGATCGACGCCCACGGCAAGAAGACGGTTCTGCATAACTTCTGGGGCGGGGATGGCCTGGGGCCTGAGGCTGGTTTGATCCGCGATAACGCGGGCAACCTCTATGGCACCACCTATCGCGGCGGCACCCCTAAGCGCGGTCGGTGCCAATACGGCTGCGGAACAGTGTTCAAACTGGATACGACTGGCAAACTCACCGTGCTCCATGCCTTCACCGGCGGGACGGATGGAGGACAGCCGGAGTTCGGACTTGTCCAGGATGAGGCAGGGAACCTCTATGGCACAACTACAGTAGGCGGCAATCTGAGCTGTTCGATACAGGGATTTCCCGGATGCGGCGTGGCGTTCAAGATCGATAAGAAGGGCAAGGAAACTGTGCTCCATGCCTTCGCCGGTACGGACGGTTCGTGGCCTAGCGGAGACCTGATTCGGGACAGCGAGGGCAATCTTTATGGGATCACGTCGTTTGGCGGGGCCTTTGGCGGGACCTTTGGATGGGGGACGGTGTTCAAGTTGGACCCCTCCGGCAGGGAAACTGTGCTACACAACTTTACGGGAGGGATTGACGGCGGGTATCCGGATGGACCATTAGTGCGGGATGAAGACGGCAACCTTTATGGCACAGCAGGCACCGGCGGAGCGTCCGCTTGCTCCTGTGGCCTGGTGTTCATGCTGGACAAGACGGGTAAAATAACGGTCTTGTATAGCTTCCACGGAAGCCCCGACGGGGCTTATCCCTCTGCCGGCGTGACCCGAGATCAATCAGGCACCCTTTACGGCACTACCTGGAGAGGTGGCACCACAGGCTGCTACAACATAGGCTGTGGAACCGTTTTCAAGTTGGACACCAGCGGCAATGAGACTGTGCTGCATGCCTTCACCGGGGGCAGTGACGGCGCTGTTCCCACAGACGGAATTGTCCTGGACGAGTCGGGAAGCCTCTACGGCACTGCGCCCAACGGCGGCGGTTCATCCTGCGGCGGGGCCGATCCGGGCTGTGGGGTGATATTCAAGCTGACCCCTTGATGCTCAATGGGCCTGTGCACGCTGCCGGGCATGTGTCACCGCCTCATTCTCCCGATCACGTAAAGCAAAACCGTCAGCACCACACTGAGAAGGATCGACGTAGCGAGCGGAAAATAGAAGGTGGTGTGCTTGCCGCGATAAACGATATCGCCCGGCAAGCGCCCGATAGGAAGATTCGCGCGTCCGACGACCATCAGCGCCAATCCGGCGATGATGATCAGCGCTCCTACCCCCACCAGCAGTTTCCCGATGTCCGTCATCTCAGGTCCGCCATCCCAAGAGTCTAAATCAGGGCCGCGTTCAGCTTTGTCATCTCGAGCCAGCGTTCTTTGCGCAGCGAGGGATCTGGGCGAGCCGCGCGGACCGGGGTCCCCAGCACGCCCGGTTTTGGCGTGATGGGGTGGGGGAAGCGTCGCGTTCTTTGCGACGCCATAATCGCGCGTTCGGCTCGCTTCCATTTCAAAACTGAGCCACTACCTGCATCGGAGAGTGCTAGAATCTGCTCTCATGAGAATCCGTCTGATACTCTCTGCGTTCTTATTTACCACCATCGCGCTGACCGCGCAAAACACATCCGAAGTTGAGATCACCGCCGAGCCTCACCACCATCTTCTTCTCGAAAACAGCCAGGTCCGGGTGTTCCTGGCGGAGGTCGCTCCGCATGATGCGACGCTGATGCATCGCCATATCCATGACTATGTTTTCGTTTCCCTCGGGGAGGCCAACATCTCAAATGAAGTCGAGGGCAAGGCGCCGGTCACGCTCAAGCTGCAGGATGGCGAGACACGATTTGCTCCCGGCGGATTTGCTCACATCGCGCGCGACCTCGCCAGCACTCCATTCCGCGCCGTGGCGGTCGAATTGTTACAAGACCAAGCCGCCCACCAGACCCCACCACCAGTGTGGGACGAAGAACGCGGCTTGCACGTCTTCGCCGGCGGTACCCAGGACATCATCTTTGTGAAAGACGGTGTGCGCGTGTCCGAGGTCGAACTGCAGCCCGGCGGCGTCGTGCCCAGGCACCACCATACGGGGCCGCATCTGGTGGTCGCGGTCAGCGATCTGGATGTGCGCAGCGACGTCGAGGGCATGGGACCGATGCCTGGCCATTTCAAGTCCGGCGAGGTGAAGTGGCTGCCCGGTGGATACACGCACACGCTCACCAATGTGGGTAAGCAGGGAGCGAAGTTCGTGACTTTGGAATTTCAGTGACAGTTCCACCGATGTTGTGCGTTATGTACAGAAGATGTCCAATCGCAATGACGCCGTGGAGCAACGCTCCGCGACAAATCACCGCAAACCGAGTTTAGGTTCTGCGCATGCTTAACCGGCTCATCTTTACTTTGGCACTGTGTGCTCTTCTTTCGGTCCCATTGAACGCTGCCGAACCCTCCACCGCAGCGCTGATCGAGCAAGGTCATTACCGGCGCGCTCAGGCAATCCTCACGGAACGCCTCAAGGCAAATCCAAACGACGCGCGAAGCTACTGTAAAATGTCCAAAGTCTCCGAAGCCTTTCAGCGCTGGGACGACGCCATAAAGCAGGCCGAGAAGGCCGTGTCTCTGGACAGCAAGAATCCCGAGTTTCAGGCCGCGCTCGCCGACGCCGTCGGCTCCAAGCTTTCGGGAGCCCACATGGGCTTTTTCGCGCAAGCATCGCTGGCGCGCCGCTTCAAGAAGGAAGCCGAGCTTGCCCTGCAACTCGACCCCAACAATGTGGACGCCAACGAGGATTTGATGGAGTTCCACCTGGATGCGCCCGGCCTGGTCGGCGGCGACAAAAAGAAGGCCGCCGACCTTGCTGATCACATGGTTCGCATCAACCCGGTGCAGGGATATCTGATGAAGCTTGAGTTGGCCACCCACGAAAAGCGAAGCGGAGAACTGGAGCAGATTGTCCAGCAGGCCATCAACGCCGACCCCAAGAACTACGAGGGCCGCGTGCAGGCCGCGAGTTTCTACGCGGACAAGGGAGCGTCGAGTTACCCGCAAGCAGAAGAGCAGGCGAAGCAGGCCATCCGGCTCGACCCCGGGCGGGCTCGCGCCTACAACACGCTGGCGATCATTTACGCGCAACAAAGCCGCTGGAAGGATCTGGACTCCGCGCTCGCCGACGCGCAGCATAACGTCCCGGATGATCTGGCGCCGCTCTATCAGGCAGCCCGAGTCATTTTCGTCAGCAATCAAACTCAGGAACTGCCTCGCGCGGAAAAATACATGCGCACCTATCTAAGCCAGCCCGCTGAAGGAAACGAGCCCAGCCTCGCGGCGGCCCACTGGCGTCTCGCCCTCATCCTGGAAAAAGAGGGACACAAGGATCAGGCCAAACAAGAGCTGCAACAAGCCGTGAATCTCGATCCCACGATGGAGCCCGCCCAAAAGGATTTGCAGCGTCTGCAGTAAGGTGCGTGTGCGAAACTCACGTCACACGCAACAGTGACAATTCTCCTTGCCAGACCCACCCAACCGGAATAGCTTTTAAACTGCAAAAGTTTACAAATTAACTATCGGCCCCGTCAGACCAAGTCGAAGCGACTCGGAGACACGCGGGGTTTCCTCCCGAGCGTCATTCTGACGGGCAATCGCTGGTGTTCACCATGGGCAGTGCCTCAGAGCACCGATACCTTCAGCGATCGTCATCAAGCCCTGAAGCGTGTATACGCGAATCAATCTGAGCGTGAGCAAGTGAACATCGAGTAGTGAGTCATCCCCATTAGGAGGTCGTGATCATGACCACAGTAACCGCGGTTCAAATCCGGATCCATACAGCAAAGAAGCTTGTCGATCGAGAAGTCGTGGTACTGAGCAAGCGCAACAAGGACGAGGTCGAATGGGTTTCGGAAGACAATGTGAACTACAGCGTGCGCTTCCACAAACGCACTCCATTTCACGCCCATGAGTTTCATGTGCCTGCCAACGACTGTGCTTTGTCCGGACCGCCGCTGGCGAAAGCCGAGGCGTGCGAGCGGTGTTCTTACGAGTCGCCAGTCCGGGGACACCCCGAACATTACAAATACGAAATCTGGGTCGGCGAGAAGATCATGCTGGATTCGGAGATCGTCATTAAGCCATAGCGTCGTTTTGGTCTGAACGGCGGACGTTAAGGTGGTGGGCGGCGACCACAGCCCTGCGATCGCCGCCACCCCGCCACCGAAAGTGAGCCGAATGGCCTTGAGGAATCTGTTTTCTGCGAATCTTCTCACGTGGGGACAGCGGGTGCCCCATCCTAACGGAGCGTTCTTTGCGACGTTAGGGTGGGGAAGTTAAGACAACGATCCGCCATCCCGAACCGGACATCTTTGGGTTCACTCGGGCAGCTCTACCGAGCGATAGTGGCCCGGTCTCCCTCGCCCGCGAAAGATTTGGGGAGGGCATGGCTTCAGCCATGCCGATCCAGCGCGAATCTCGACCCACGGCCGCGCCAGCGCGCGTGCCCCACATTTTTTTCGAAACGTGGGAAGAGTGCAGCGCGCCGTGTTAGGGCACGACTTTACCCACTCCGAAAAAGCATTCTTATTCATTGTCATTCCGAGCCGTCCGTAGCCACGCTCGCGTAGCGAGGATGTGTCGAGGAATCTGTTTTTCGCGTGGCGCGGACACTCCTGTCCAGTTAAGACGACGATCCGCCATCCCGAACCGGACATCTTTGGGTTCACTCGGGCAACTCTACAGGGCGGTAGTGGCGCACTCTCCCTCGCCCGCGTAGATCTTGGGAAGGGCACAGCTTCAGCCATGCCGATCCAGCACGAATCTCGACGCACAGCCGCGCCAGCGCGGGGGCCCTACGCTTCGCGGTGCCAATAAGCTCTCTAACCCTGTCATCCCGAGCGGAGTGTGATCTTGCGCTCGCGCAAGATCACACGGAGTCGAGGGACCTGCTTTTCTTGTGGCGCGGCCTTCCCCTTCACGTGGTGGCGCGGCCCTTCAGGGCCGCGTCAAACTATCGATCTAACGTCGCCGACAGGCTGCCCCGCGCGACGCTGAGGATCAGGGGAAGAACCGAATGAGGTATCCCCGACCTACACGCCATTCTAACCAGCTAAAGAATGCGTAAGGAGCTTCCTCTTAATCGACTCAAGATCCAATCCGTTTTTGATCAATTCATAAGAGAATTCGTCCACGGCCTCGGCGAAGTCTCGTCCAGCGAACCGCGCACGGAGTGTCGGCAGGACTTCTGTTACCGTCTGTGCAATTGCGATGAGGTCTCCCGGGGCCACGTACCAGAGACCGGAGACAAATGGAGCAGCGAGACTGTGCAGCTTGGGTGTTGGAGCCACGATCAGCGTGCGTATACTGGCTTCTTTGTTACCGCTGCATAACTTCGATCTCACCCAGTCAGCGTGCCCCCGAGCCTCCAGGGCGTCGCGTTTGGAAATCTCCTCAGAGTCTTTCTCTGTCTTGGCTTCTATCGTGAGATGTTCATCACCCTCAAAGGACCAGACGACGTCCGGAGCCCCGGGCTCCGTGGTTCTCGTCACCTCGGCACCAAGGGCCGAGCCGAGCAGGTCACAACCCTCGTGAAATCGCTTGTACTCTGTTGCTTGCACTAGGTTGCCCATCTCGCGCAATTTCTGCGCAAAAGCCGGTCCTGCCCAGCCCCAATTTGTGATCGTATCCCAGATGCCTTCCGAGTTCGAGGTTGTCGACGAGGCTCTGCCCTCAGTCGGCATTAATAACCGCCTTTGCTGAATTACTCTTTTCAACCACCCTGTGTTGACCTTGCAGTTCGCCGCTCGGCCCAGCGAGTCTGCCGCCGGCATCGGCTGCTTCAGCAGCGCAGCGGCAACGCTTGCAAGGTACAGCCACCATGCCCGGTAGCCAGCAAGGGCCGGACTGTTGAGGTGGTCGGCAATCTCCCGCGCCGTCTGCAGAGCGTCTTGGTAGTCCTCGTCCCACATAGCACGCGAAAAGCGAACCTCTCGCGCACCCGTTTGCTCGTAGTCCGGGAGGCCTTGGGTATTCTGTGACCTACTCATGGTCGCGATCTGTGCGTTTGCCTCCTCCCTGTAAGCCGCGCTCTCCAGCAGTGTCAGGATCATCTCCGCCAGCGGTCCGTGACCCTCTTCTCCGAGTTGCGACTGCTGCGCGCCCCAACGAATCTCGGCGGATAGCTCGCTAGGCATTCCCGCGAGAAGGTCTTTGTTGGTGCTCGCGTTCACCAATGCCTGACCCATCCAAAAGATGACTGCAAAGTCAGCCGCGTTTCGGGTTGCCCTGCCCATCCCTTGTATCAAGCGCGTGCGCTCGCGGCCTCGAAGAACGGGGCCCATTTTCCACTTGTCGCTCAGATGTCGCTCGAGGCTGTTCGTCGCCGCCGGCGAGCCCACTAGCAGGAGAAGGCGGCAGTGCTCATCGGGCAGGTCAAGCCCGTCGTATCTGCCAGCCAACGTTAGCACCACATCGGAACCTGAGGTAAACCCGTCGAGGCTGTCGGTAATATCGGCCGCAAGCATTCGCGCGGGCGCGGGAGACATGTCTCTGCTAAGTACGTCGAACGCTCGGTTCATGGAGCGATCAGACGGCGCCAGAAGTACTGCTCTGCGGGTCTTCATTCGATTCCAGACAGAAGCAAATATCTGGACCGACGTCCCTTGATCGGTGTAGAGCTGCGGGATGAAAACGTAGCGCTTACCCCATTGGGCTCCTTGGGCGCGGACGATCGCGAGCTTCTGGATCCCGTACGCTCTTTGCAGGTCGCTCTCACCTCCCAGCGTCGCAGACATGTAGACGCGCTGGCTCGCGGCTACAAATGGCTCATGTGTGTGCGTCGGCGCAACGTATGGTCTTATAGCGATCTCGTAAGAGGACAGGAGAACTAGGCATGAGTGAAGCCGATCTCGGATCTTCCACCACGCATACGCGAGATCGGTGTTCTTCGTGCCATCTTCGAGGACTCCTGCCAGCTTCGGCCAGACCCGCGTATCGCTCCATACGTCCGCCAGCTCGACGGAACCGGCTGAACGGTCCAGCAATGACCGGCTCTGCGACTCTGAGAGGACCGGCTTTAGTGCAATCAGAACTTCGTTGTAGAGGTCTGGCATCTTTTCCGTGTCGATTGAGAGGGTCCACATGCCGGAGACATACTGTTCTCCACCATGCGCATCATCGAAGATCAGAAAGTCGCAGCCATTGATGACTGGCTTAACGTTAAACAGGTTCGAGTAAACGGAGACCCCTGTTGCGGCACTTGTAAGAAACCGACCTTCCTCCGCCGGATCCCTCTCCCCCTTCCTGCCGCGTAGATCGGCACACTCAATGCCCAGGCGATCCCCCTCAGCGAGCACTTGCCCTGCTAGCTGGTTTGTAAGAGCGAGGTATGCACAACGCATTCCTTCCCGGCGCTTCCAGTCGGCAATTACTAGTCCAACCGTCGTCTTTCCTGTTCCAGTCGGAAGCTCGAACGCGAGGTCGCTGTCCTCAGAGTG
>CAVVEC010000008.1:0-430000 GCA_963747105.1 uncultured Acidobacteriota bacterium | reverse complement strand
ACCTACTGGAGGGCCGAACGGGTGTTTGTTGAAAAAAGCTCCGATGAGCTGAGGGTAGGGGTGAAAGGCTAATCAAATTCCGTGATAGCTCGTTCTCTCCGAAATAGCTTTAGGGCTAGCCTCGGATGATTTGTCGTGGTGGTAAAGTACTCGATGGACTATGGGGCTTTCCAGCTTACAGAATCCAACGAAACTCAGAATGCCATTGAACAACCAATCCGGGAGTCAGACGGCGGGGGCTAAGCTTCGTTGTCGAGAGGAAAACAGTCCAGATCGCCTGCTAAGGTCCCCAAATCCAAGCTAAGTGGAAAAGGAAGTCGGAACGCCCAGACAGCCAGGAGGTTGGCTTAGAAGCAGCCATCCTTTAAAGAAAGCGTAATAGCTCACTGGTCAAGCGGTCCGGTGCCGACAATATAACGGGGCTCAAGCTTGGTACCGAAGCAGCGAATGCACGCGCAAGCGTGCGTGGTAGGAGAGCATTCCCAACAGTTTGAAGCCAGACTGAAAAGACTGGTCGACAGTTGAGAAGAGACCCTGCCGGCATAAGTAGCGATAACGGAGGTGGGAACCCTCCGCGCCGAAAGTCTAAGGTTTCCTGAGAAAGGTTAATCCGCTCAGGGTCAGGCGGTCCCTAAGGCGAGGCCGAAAGGCGTAGCTGATGGACATCCGGTTAACATTCCGGACCTCCCTTGTGTTCGTTATCACGATGGGGTGACGCAGCAGGATAAGCAGGCCGTCCTATGGCTATGACGGTCGATGCGTGTAAGGTGTCTCCGGTAGGCAAATCCGCCGGGGAGTTATCACTGAGACGCAAAGCAGTAACCCGTATGGGTGAAAGCTGCCGATTCCACACTGCCAAGAAAAACCTCTAAGGAGAATGTAAGGGAACCGTACCTCAAACCGACACAGGTAGACGAGGAGAATATCCAAAGGCGCTCGTGAGAACGCTTGTTAAGGAACTCGGCAAATTAACCCCGTAACTTCGGAAGAAGGGGTGCCGCGGTAGGGTTTATAGCCCGAAGCGGCCGCAGAGAAATGCGCACTGCGACTGTTTAACAAAAACACAGGTCTCTGCAAAGTCGAAAACGACGTATAGGGGCTGACGCCTGCCCGGTGCCGGAAGGTTAAAGGGAGAGGTCAACCGCAAGGTGAAGCTTCGAACTGAAGCCCCGGTGAACGGCGGCCGTAACTATAACGGTCCTAAGGTTAACGATTCGCTAGCCTTAGTAAAATCTGGCTATATGCTGGAAGGTCTGAGTATCCCACGCTACGCGAAGGCAACTTCGCGTGACAATGCGCTGGGTGCAGATAATCAGCAGGAAAGGCCAGTGGGAAACAAGATCTTGTATCTTCGAACGGAACGAGGTTAGGGATGCAAGATTTTGGGAAGGGCACGACTTCAGTCGTGCCGTAACGGTGGCAAAATCTCGAGGGCTTTAGCCCCTGAGGTTGCGCTTCCGAATCCTGCTGGAATCCTCAGAGACTATATGCCAGATTCCAACTCAATATTGGAAAAGATATAGTCCGGACTGCATGGCGACATGCAGAGAGTGGCAGAAATGTCCACTCCTCTTCGCACGAAAGTCTTCCCTCAGCGGCTAAAGCCGAGGGCAAGGCGGCTCGTGTGGCGCGGCTAAAGCCGTGCCCCTTCAAATCAAGATCGACATCGACATCCAATATCGACATCGAAATGATTTGATTGCGAGGCAGTAACAATGCGAGCGAAATTCCTTGTCGGGTAAGTTCCGACCTGCACGAATGGCGTAACGAAAGTGCGACTGTCTTAATGAGCGACACGGCGAACTTGTAGTGCCGGTGAAGATGCCGGTTGCCCGCAACTAGACGGAAAGACCCCGTGCACCTTTACTACACCTTTACTATGAACTATGGCACTTGCTGCGCAGGATAGGTGGGAGGCTTTGAACCCAGGTTCTCGGACTTGGGGGAGCCACCGGTGAGATACCACCCTGCGAGTTCTGTGGTTCTAACCTATTCCCGTGAACCGGGAAAGGGACATAGTAAGGCGGGTAGTTTGACTGGGGCGGTCGCCTCCTAAATAGTAACGGAGGCGCGCGAAGCTACGCTCAGGCTGTTTGGAAATCAGCCGACGAGTGCAAAAGCATAAGCGTGGTTAACTGCGAGACCTACAAGTCGAGCAGATACGAAAGTAGGCTTTAGTGATCCGGTGGTTCTGCATGGAAGGGCCATCGCTCAACGGATAAAAGGTACGCCGGGGATAACAGGCTGATCGGAGCCAAGAGTTCATATCGACGCTCCGGTTTGGCACCTCGATGTCGGCTCATCGCATCCTGGAGCTGTAGAAGGTTCCAAGGGTTAGGCTGTTCGCCTATTAAAGCGGTACGTGAGCTGGGTTCAGAACGTCGCGAGACAGTTCGGTCCCTATCTGTTGTGGGCGCAGGAGATTTGAGAGGACCTGTCCTTAGTACGAGAGGACCGGGATGGACGAACCTCTTGTGTTCCAGCTGTCATGCCAATGGCATAGCTGGGTAGCGAAGTTCGGTTGTGATAACCGCTGAATGCATATAAGCGGGAAGCACTCCTCAAGATGAGATCTCCCAACCCGTAAGGGATAAGAAGGGCCCAGGAAGACTACCTGGTTGATAGGCGGGAAGTCGAAGTGAGGTAACTCACGTAGCTTACCCGTACTAATCGCCCGTTCGGCTTGACCATAAAATTTACTCGGTGCAGAAAAACCAGCAGTCAGCTATCAGCCTTCAGCTCTCAGCTAGAACCTGAGTTGAGGCGAGAGCAAGATTTGTTCCACCAGAACTTGGGCGGGAACAAAAATTAGATACTGACGCTGGGCGCCGACGAAAAGCCGAAGTAATGCTGTAGAGACATTGCTTGCAACGTCTCACCCAATCTATTCAGTTGTGAGGCATCGTCCTCACGATCTTTGAAAGTTTGCAGCCGTGGTTCTCCCAGGGATGGCGATGAAGTCCGCGCCGGAAGAATCAAGCTAGTAGCCAGGAGCTAGTAGCTAGAAGCTGCTTCAAGTTGTCGGTGATCTTACCGCGGGGGTCCACCCGTTCCCATCCCGAACACGGAAGTTAAGCCCCGCAGGGCCGATTGTACTGCACGCGAAAGTGTGTGGGAGAGTAGGTCGTTGCCGGCATAAATAAAGGCCACGTTCAGAAATGAGCGTGGCCTTTTCCGCTTGTCTTGTGTGGCGCGGGCACTCCTGCCCCGCGAAAGTTCGAAAGTTCGTAAGCGTCCGCTGGTGGCCGTCTGGACAGAGGTGTAAGTGGGAGTCATGCTCTGGATGTGGACACCAGCGATAGTGTCCACTTGGAGCGATGATGGACACATACACTCAAACCACCCCACCTAAACGGCGGTACCGGACGTTGGAGGAGAAGCGAGGGATTGTCGAAGAGACGTTGGCGAAGGGTGCATCGGTAGCAAGAGTGGCACGGGCGCACGGGGTCAACGCTAACCTGGTTTTCAACTGGCGCAAGCTGTATCTGGCAAGGCGACTGGGAGGCAGCGGTGCGATGAAGCTGTTGCCGGTCAGCGTAAGCGAGAGCTCGCCGTCGCTGATGACATCGTCGAGTGGCGGGAGCTCTTCGACTTGTTTGGCGGGCACGGTTCACATCAAACTTCGACACGCGCAGGTGCGCATCGAGGGCAGCGCCGATCCGGTTTTGCTGCGGGTGTTGTTGGAGTGCCTGCGGGCATGATCGGGCCACCCACTAACACGCGGGTTTGGATTGCAGCGGGCGTGACCGATCTGCGGCGGGGTTTCACCGGGCTGAGCTCGCTGGTACAAACCCAACTGGAGCAGAGTCCGTTCTCGGGTCATGTGTTCGTGTTTCGCGGGCGGCGCGGCGATTTGATCAAGGTTTTGTGGTTCGATGGCGATGGGCTTTGTCTATTTTCGAAGCGTTTAGAGCGCGGACGTTTCGTGTGGCCGCAAGCGGCGAGCGGTACGGTTTCGCTGACGCGGGCGCAGTTATCCATGCTGCTGGAAGGCATTGACTGGCGGCGACCGGAGCGCGCCTGGGATCCGCAACTGTCGGTGTAACGCACGAGGTTCTTTTGCACAACTTTTTTTGCGCGGAGAAGATCGTGGCGCGAAGATTCATGCGATACTCCGCGCATGTCAGGCAACCCGCTTCCGGATCTGAACCTGCTTCCGACGGAAGCGTTGAAAGCGCTAGTTCTGGCGCAACATGAGCAACTGCTCTGGCGCGAAAGCGAGATCGAGCATCTCAAGCTGCTGATCGCCAAGCTGCAGCGCATGCAGTTTGGGCGGAAGTCGGAGAAGCTGGCGCGGCAGATCGAGCAATTGGAGTTACGGCTGGAAGATCTGCAAGCGAAACCCGTCGAGAGCGCAAGCCAGCCGGAGAGTAAGCCTGGGGCCACGACATCTCCCCTCCTTATTAGTAGTAGTACTGTTGCGAAACCAGCCCGTCGGCCGTTACCCGATCATCTGCCCCGTCAAACGCAGAGGCACGAACCGAAAGAATCGGCTTGTCCGGATTGTGGCGGTGCGCTGAGTAAGTTGGGCGAGGACGTTTCCGAGATGCTGGAGTACGTGCCGGCGAGCTTCTTCGTGGTTCGCCACGTGCGGCCCAAGTTGAGCTGTACGAAGTGTGACCACATCGTGCAAGCGTCGGCGCCAAGCCGACCTATCGAACGCGGGGTAGCCGGGCCTGGACTGTTGGCTCACGTACTGGTCTCGAAGTATGCCGACCATTTGCCGTTGTATCGCCAGTCGGAGATTTATGGGCGCCAGGGCATTGAGTTGGAGCGCTCGACCCTGGCCGACTGGGTGGGTGGAACCAGCCAGTTGTTAGAACCACTGCTTGAAGTGCTGCGCCGTTACGTGACGGCCTCCGGAAAACTGCACGCCGACGACACGCCCGTGCCGGTGCTGGCTCCGGGGAATGGCAAGACCAAGACCGGGCGGTTGTGGACCTATGTCCGCGATGACCGGCCTGCGGGTGAGCTGGCGGCACCGGCAGTGTGGTTTGCCTACTCGCCGGATCGCAAAGGGGAACATCCCGAGCGGCACCTGCGCGAGTTTCGCGGAACGCTGCAAGCCGACGCCTACGCCGGATTCAATCAACTCTACGAAGACGGCCGCATCCAAGAAGCGGCGTGTTGGGCGCACGTGCGGCGCAAGTTCTTCGATCTGCAACAGGCGCATGCGTCGCCGGTAGCGAGCGAAGCCCTGGAGCGAATCGCAGCCCTGTATGGGATCGAGAAAGAGATTCGCGGTCGGCCAGCAGAAGAGCGACAACAAGTTCGCAACGCCCGTGCGCGACCCTTGCTCGAATCTCTGCGACAGTGGTTCGAGGCGACGCTCCCCAAGCTTTCGCGCAAGTCGGATACGACGGCAGCGATTCGCTACGCCCTCTCACGCTGGGACGCATTACTGCGTTATTGCGACGACGGACACATCGAGATCGACAACAACGCCGCAGAACGTGCTCTACGTGCGGTTGCTCTCGGTCGAAAGAATTACTTGTTTGCGGGATCAGATACTGGAGGTGAGCGGGCGGCTGCCATCTACAGCTTAATCGGCTCGGCCAAACTCAACGGCCTGGATCCGGAAGCCTATCTGCACGAAGTGCTGTCGCGGATCGCCGATCACCCCATCACTCGCATCGAGGAATTACTGCCTTGGAACATCGCCGCAAGCCTAACTCTCGCAAGCCAATCCGCAGCTTAGTTAGAACGAGTCCCGCACCTGGTCAATACGGCTTACACCGAACGCTTACGAAAGTTCGCGCCATAAGGGTTAGGATAGACTAGATGCGGGTTGTGAACGCTGGAGTACTCATGGCCAAAATGAACTGGGACCGAGTGGCGAAAAACAAGCGAGACTTGCAAGCGCAGGTTGAAGGCCTTCCTCATTCGGCGAGCGATGAGCAGCGACGGCAGCGCCCCTTAACGAACAAGGCGATTCTCTATCAAGAAGGTCTCCGCCATACCAAGAAGAAGAGGTACCAAGCTAGAGTGAAAGAGATGAACTTCCGGCCGCCTGTCAATTCAGCTTCCATTAAGCCGCTTCCGAAAAAGGGTATGTAGGACAGTTCGCCAAAGGAGTTTGTCTCTACTTGAAAAGATGCCCGTATACCCAGAGCGCCCTGTCATCCTCGCGAGAAATGAACATGTTCCCATGCGCCTGAAGGCCAATCCTCCTCAGCAGGGACTTAAAGGTCTGCTAATCGCCCCAATTTTGAACCTCCTTATAGCCTGTTACGGGCGCTCCCACGCACGGTTGAAGATTCTGGTCAATTGCCAGCGCCCCTTTGTAGGCGAACTGGTCATAGAGCGGCTCGCTACCGTGGGTAACGAAAAACTGAATCGCCAGCCTGTTCGTGGGACCGAAGCCTGTGCCCGGCAATTTCAAGCCAAGCAGATATGCAGGATCAGCCGCTAGCCGTTGGACAATCGCGGCCATATTTGTCGCCAAGCAAGGAATGCTCAGCGAGAAGTCCCAGTTGTATCGTGGGCCGATCAGTGCCGTCGGGAAGTTCGCCGGATTCCATACTAGACTCGCTGTCGAGGCGCCATGATCGATGGCTCCGATTTTCCATGCCAAGGCTAAGGTTAGATCCGTTTGCGAAAGCGCCCTCGGTTGAGTCAAGAGAGCGTCAGCCTGATTCTCAATAAACAGGCTGCTCTGGTTTCGCTGGTTGACTCTACGTCCGAACTGCATCCCGCCGAGGAAATACGATGGCTCGTAAGTGGCGAGCCATTGATGGTACGAGGCCGGGTTGCCGTTTCGATCGAAAAACGTCACTGGCAGTAGTATAAGCAGTCAGAGATCCCTCGCACAGAAACGCTTCGGGATTTCGGCTGCGGGCTCCCCGCTTCGCTCACGCCCGCAAAGCGCCTCAAGAGATCCTTCGACTCGCTTCGCTCGCTCAGGACTGCGGCGCGCGGCTCAGACGCCGCGCAAACGCCGCAGGTTGCCAGCATTAAGTAAAGGCCACGTTCAGAAATGAGCGTGGCCTTTTCCGTTTTGGGAAGCTTTGTCATTTTTCTTTTCTCAATGGAAGGGACGGACGGCACGGACACTATAATCAGCTCACGCTTGTGAGGTGGTTGGTGCTGCTCTCCCTCTGTGCGCACATTTTTGTTCCGCTGATCGCCTTGGTTGCGGTAGGAGTGATTCAGTTTTGACAAGAACACCACCATCCCGACGCAGGTGGCGGAAGGCGGGACGGACTTGTGCATCCTGGCAATTGGCGCGACGGGCAGCATGTTTATCAATCACAAGCTGCATGAGAGGTTCGGTCCGGAGTGGATGGTGCTCACCAGCATCCTGATTGTGCTGGCCACTGTAACCCTGGCCGGTGTCTCGATCCATGTGAACCGATCGCAGATGAGCGCACGCGAGAGGGCTTGGACAAATTGCTTTCTGGGCATGTTTGCGATAAGTTTGATTTGCGGAATCGTGATTTGGGGAGCAGCTTAGATGGAAGTGTTCAAGGTGGTTTCTCTCACTATCGCGGTCAGCCTCGGTGTTGCGGCGGTGGTCTCGTGGCTCGTCAGCCTGGCGCTCGACCCGCTGGAGCGCCTGCGCCAGCGCTGGGTTGCGCGGGAACGCGAGTCGGCCAAGATCGTCCACGCTTGAGGGTTGCCGGTCGACGGCGACAGAAACAGCTGGAACACGGAAGATCCTTCCACTTCGCTCAGGATTTCGGCTGCGGGCTCCCCCCTTCGACTGCGCTCAGGGTCACGCCCGGAAAGCGTCGCAAGAGATCCCTCGACTCCGCCACGCTTCGCTCGGGATTGCGCAGCGCGGCTCGGACGCCGCGCAAACAGCGCAAGTTAAGCCCCGCAAGGCCGATGGCACTCCCGCCCCACCTCCCCAGCATACCAACCGGGTTGAGCTTTGAGGATACAACGATCCGCCGTGGCCGCCGCATCAAGGTGTGAAGGTAGAGAATTGGTATCGAAAGGAAACTCCATGATCCGCAACTTAGCTAGGACTATCGCCCTGGAAGGCTTCACGCTGGTGGTCGCGCTAGGCGCGGCGGGGCCAGCACGGGCAGCGGACGCCCGGAATTCGTATCCCACCAGCACCATGGCCTCAATCGATCGCTATCTGATGGACCGCGATGCGGAGATTGCGATGGCCCGCAGCGCGGCTCCGCCATCGGTTGCCAAGGACGCCACGGTTATGGTCCTCGGAAGGCATGGCTATGAAACTGCCGTGGAGGGGAAGAACGGTTTCGTATGCGCGGTGGGACGATCATGGGACTTACCGAAGAACAATCCGGCTTTTTGGGACCCAAAGATACATGGTCCGATCTGCCTCAGCGCTCCGGGTGCGCGGTCATTTCTTCCGATCTACTTCAAGAAGACTGAACTAGCGATTGCCGGACGTTCGAACACCCAAATAGAAGACGCCATAATAGACGGCATCGCGAAAGGTGAGCTGCCCACACCCGAACCCGGTTCGATGTCCTACATGTTGTCAAAGCAAGGGTATTTGAATGCCGGCGTCAAAGGACCGTGGCTTCCCCACGTGATGTTTTTTGTTTCCGAAATCGACCCTAAAGCCTTGGGATCCGACCTGGGGGACGACGTCCCGTTGGACGCGCACGAAGAAAAAATAGGCCGCTATACCACAATTGACGTTCCGGTAAGCAAGTGGTCGGACGGAACGCCGGCGGATTCGGGCGACCACGGTCACTAAGGCTCATGGCCCAGGTTCGCGTCCACGCCTTTCGGACGCTAACCTGGAACCGTAGCAGATTCCTCGCACAGAACGCTCGGGATTTCGGCTGCGGGCTCCCCCTTCGACTACGCTCAGGGTCACGCCCGCAAAGCGGCTCAAGAGATCCTTCGACTCGCTTCGCTCGCTCAGGACTGCGGCGCGCGGCTCAGACGCCGCGCAAACGCCGCAGGTTGCCAGCATAAATAAAGGCCACGTTCTAACGTGTGGCGCGGGCGCCCTCGCCCGCGAGAGGCCGGAGTCCGCAATTAAAGTCTGCCATTTTGCCCGCTGTTAACGGTTCTTTTGACAGTGCCAGCAAAGTCAGAAGCCGCGGGCGAGGGCGCCCGCGCCACACCGGTCAATCTTTCACCTCGGGCTCGATCCACAGCCAGGGATAGTCTTCAGGCCTTTTCACCAGCCCTGCTTCTACCGGATTCTGCCGGATGTACTCGCATTTCTCCTTCAAGCTTTCACCGGACCGCAACACATGATCGAACGACTCTTCCTCCCAGACCGGACCTGAGTTATGGAGAAGCTTGTTCATGCGATGTGCCGTGGCGCTTTTCAAGGATTGCAGGATGTCCACCAGGGGGAAGGGCCAACCGTTCCCGTTCCGCAAGGGCGAAAACAGCAGATGGACGTGGTCCGGAATGATTACGACTGCGTACAAGTGAATTCGCGGGGGCTGACCTTTCGCGGGCGAGGGCGCCCGCGCCACACTTGCCAGGCCACCCTCCCGCAGACAGTGTTCAAAAACAAGATCGCGGGCCTGATCCGGCAAGATCAGGCGCACGCCAGTACAGAAGGTGACGAACAGCGCCGCGTCCGCTTTCTGCAAGTGAGGGAGGCGACGGCGATAGCAGTATTTCGCTGGCAACGGAACTTTGCTGGACATGGGACGTGTAGGGCGGGCGGCCTCGCCCGCCACAGCTGGTTGCAGAGTTAATTGCCGGAAAACTGGATGTCAGTGACGACCGAACATGTTTGGCAAGTTCGTTGCCAGAACGGGATTGTCGGCTGAATGTGCCTTTTTTCGCGGGCGAGGGCGCCCGCGCCACACGTGAGTGGGAGAGTAGGTCGTTGCCGGCATTTCCAGAATTCCTAGAGGCCACGGACGAAATCGAAGGCCCAGGCAGGTCCGCGCCACAAGACGCGATTACCACCCGATCCGTTTGGTTCCCGCTACCAGATCGAAATGGCGATCGCGGCTCAGTAACGGAAGCCCGTGCTGGCGGCAAAGGGCGGCGATCCAGACATCATTGGTTGGAATTGGCTTACCTTGGCGCTTTAGTTCGAGAGTGATCTCCGCGTAATAATGCGTGGTCGGCTCATAGATGTCCAGCACCAGGCAGTCCTGCAGCAGGCCCTTCAACCAGTTTGCATAGCTGGCCCGGTTGCGCGACTGGGCGATGCCGTAGCGATACTCGCCGAGCACAATCACGGGGATCGCCAGCTGGTCGGCGCGAGCCAGCAGGGCGATGACTGCCGGATCATCGTCGGCCGCGGCAGACAGGGCATTGGTGTCAAGAATCATTTCCGGACAATCATTGCCAGAGGTCCCGGTCGATTTGCTCGAAGGCCTCTTCCACGCGCTGCTCGACTTGCTTTCTTTCCTTATGGAGATGTTTGAGCTTTCCCAGGTGTTTCATCCAGGGCTTTTCCCGGGACGTGGTCCTCAATTTCTCCTGGACAGCTTCGGTGACCAACTGGCGCAGAGGAATCCCGCGTTCGGCGGCCGCCGACTTTGCGCGGCGGAACAAAAAATCGGGGATCTCCAAGGTTGTTTTCACACTCCCATATTACCATATTTACGGGATAAACCGGTGAAATGATTCCGGCAACGATCGTCAGTCCAGCAGATGCCGCGGAGCAGGCTTGCGGTGCTGAGGTCTTCGTCGAGCAGGACCTCATGTCAGTGACCCATGAACACCCTCGACAAACCTCTTCCAAGCATGGGGATTTCTGGCTCAACCGGCTTTTTCGCGGGCGAGGTCCCCCGCGCCACACGTGAGGTTCCGTTTTGCGATAAATGTGTAGGGCGGACACTCCTGTCCGCTGTCTTTGACGTTTGACCTAGAATTCAGAAAATCATCGGCGTTGCTAAAACCTATCGCCAACAATCAAGATCAAAGGGGCGGACAAGAGTGTCCGCCCCACACGGGCCTTATCGACCAGTGGCCTTCTCCGCAGCCTCTCTGGCCAGAAGATTCTTCGCTTGAATATCGCCTTGGCTGGCTTCTCGGGCGGTTTGGGCAGCGGTTTCGGTGAGTTCCTGTCGAAGCGCGGCAGCAGCACTTAGCGTAAGCGTATCCGTCGGGGCGGGCTGCGGTTTCGATTGTGGTGACGGTTGACGTGCGGCCGCCGGCTGATTTGCAGCTTGGGCATGGGTTACGTTAGTAATCGGGGAAATCATCGGTGTCATCCTCCAGCTTTCTTCATCGGCGGAAAGGCCAAGAGACTTTAATTTATGCGGTCGGGGCTTTGGCAAAACAGGGCAGGCTCTTGAAGCCTATTGTCTCCCACCCTTCGAAAAATCGCGAAGGGGCGAGGCAAGCCTCGGCGCCCTTTCAGGGCTCGTCCCCACTTCTCGCGCAAAGAGCGCGCGAGAAATGGGGCACCCAGCCTTTTGTGTTCACTGTTGGTTGGGTTCATCTGTGGGCAGGCTGGACCCATCCGCAGCGACTGCGGGAACGGGTTGTTCCGTCGGAGCCTTTTCGGGGATCGCTTTTTCAGAGGCAGCTTTTTCCGAAACTACGTTCTCGGGTGCGGTCGGTTCCGTCGCGGCCAGTTTCGGAAACCGCTTCTTTCGGAGCGGCCACCTGCTCGATCTTCACCGTGGAGAGGATCCAATTCAACTTGCGAAATACTTCGTTGCGGTTGACGGGCTTTGTTTCCGCCTTGGCGTCAGTCGCCGTGTCATCTAACGCCGTTTCCAGACCCAGCGCGAATTCGTAGCACGTGCCGTTTTCAAATACGTGGTAGTACTTGGCATCCGCTTGCTTGGTATCTTTTCCGCCGATGCCTTCCATTTGGCTGAACTCGGTCGCTCCGACTCTGACTTTCGACGATGCGGCCGAGTCTGCCTGCGGGCCACTCGTGTCCGGGAACGCGAACTGCTCACATTGCTCAGCCGTCAGCTTGGGGTTCACGCTGACATTGAAGAACGCGGTGGAGAAGTCTGTGCCCGAATACAAGCGGTGGGGCAGTTCGACCGCGCTAACCGTCGTTCCGCCGGGCTGAACGAAATTCATTTCCACCGGGCCCAGGCCGTCCCACTGCAGGCTCGCCTTGTCGCCTTCCTTCAGGCTGTCATATTTCGGATAGCGGAAGGAGATTCCATAGGCAGGATTGGTGTAAGTGGAAGCCGAGAGCTTCCGTTGACGCGACTTTTTCTGCGCCGGTTTTTGCACTGGCGCCTGGCTTGCGGCCGTGAATGGTGTAGGCGGCAGGCTCGAAACCTGTATAGCCTGCTGGTTGGAGCTAATCTGATTCAATGTGGCCTGATTCGAAGCAGACTGATCGGATTTCGCGGTTCCTTTTGAGCAACCGCTGGTCTGCAACAAAAAAACTACTAACAGGGACGACGCGATCAGCGACCCGGCGAGTGCTGCCGCTTTTTGCTTGTCGCCAAACTTTGTTCCCTTCGGTTGCGGACGTTGGTCGGTCCGCGAGTTGGTCTGCGATGTCTTTCCCTCCCGATTGCTTTCAGGTTTCTTCTCGGGATTTGCGGATAGGTTGAGCTGTGTGAACTGCGCCATATTGGCCTCCTGTGCTGGGTTTCCCAGTCGGAGGCGGTAGAAGCACGATGTGAACCGTTGCGGAGCCCATTGATTTGGCGGAGGTTAAGTAAAGGCGCGCTGGACAAGACCGTGCTGGGTGGGACACGTTGTTGCCGGCCGGACACGGCGGCGGCCTTGCGAGTCTCAGCGCCAGGGGACCTCAGGGGCTAAAGCCCAATCTTTGCGAACTCTGGGCGGTACGGCTGAAGCGGTTGCGGAAAAACTAGGTCCCGAGCAGAAAGTCTCACCTGAGCGGCCAAAACCGGATTCAAAGCAATGCGGTTATCGCAACTGAAGCGCTGCGCCGCCCCAAAATCAAATGCGGCATCGAGTTTTCCGCAGCCTGTGAAGCTGTGCCCTTCTATCAATGGGACAATGTTGACCGGTTCTAATCTGCCCCTGATAAATCCCTTTGATCCGTCCTATAAGGTTTTTTGATTGGCTGGCGACGGAACTCCGCGATACCCTGACAGGTTCCCGACCATTCCCCGAATCTCACCGCTGGACCGGACTTTGCGCAAACTTTAGGAGATCCATGCCAAACGAACTGAGAAGTTTTCTCGCGCTTTCATACGACGAACTGGAAGAAATGAACCTTAACGCGAAAGAGCAACGCAAGAACCGGGTCGCCGCTCACAGGATTCAGGAAGAGCGGCTGAAATACCTGACCGACGAAACGCGGATCAAGGCCGTGACCGTGCTGTTCAGCGATCTGGAAGGCCGCCTGCACATGCTCGACTACGACAAGAAATTTCTCATCAAGAGCTGGGACAATCTCACGTTTGATGGTTCGTCGATTCGCGGATTTACCGCCCAGCGGGAAAGCGATCTACGGCTGGGCATCGATTGGGCGGCTTTCTATTGGGGCCCGGCGGATGTGTTCGGTCCCGGCAAGGTGCTGGTGTTCGGCGATGTGATTGATAAGGGCGGCACGCCGTACAGCGCCGACATTCGCGGCATTTTGAAGGGCTATGCCGAGGGGCTGCACAAGAAGCAGGGCTATACGCTGAACGCGGCCAACGAGATTGAAGGCTTTCTTTTTCAGGGGCCGGACGCCGAGCGCCGCTACCACGAGACCGGAAAATTCGAGTACGTTAACACGGGCGGATACTATCACTCGCTGCCCAGCGATCCGCTGCGCACGTTCATTGACACGACCGCCGAAGTGCAGCGGGCCATGGGTTTCCAGAACGAGAAAGATCACCCGGAAGTGGCGCCCTCGCAGTTCGAAATCAATTACGGCTATGGAGAAGTCGTGGCGGCGGCGGACCAGATTCAGCTCTACAAGCTGGTTTGCCGGCAGGTGGCGACGAAGATGGGTTGTACGGCGTCTTTTTTACCCAAGCCGGTTGTGGGCGTGAACGGCAGCGGTATGCACACGAATGTTTCCATCAGCAAGGGCGGCAAGAATCTTTTCTGGGACGCGAAGGGCGAGGAGAAGCTGAGCAAGATGGGCTGGGAGTTCGTTGACCGCATCCTCACCCATGGCAATGACATCTGCCTGCTGCTGAACGCCAGTGTGAATGCCTACCGCCGCCTCGATCCGCACTTCGAGGCGCCCAACCAGCTCAAGGCTTCGGCGGTCGATCGCGGGTCAATGATTCGTATTCCCATCGGCAACGAAAAAAGCATGCGGGTGGAGGTTCGCTCGGTCGCCCCGGATGCGAACCCATACCTGGTCATGCATTCGATCTTCAAGACCGGGATCGACGGCGAGACCGCGAAGATCAAGAACCTGCGCCAGGCGCAGCGCTATTTGCCGGACAACATTTACGATGCGCTGGCGAACTTCCGCAAGGCGGGCTGGACGACGAAACTTCTGGGCGAGGATGTGAAGGCGCGCTACGCCGATTTGAAGCAGGCTTCGGCCGATCGCTGCCCGCGCTTGCTGGGAACGTTTGTGAAGGCTCCCGAAGTGCAGTATCACCACGATGTGTACAACCAGTTTTTGTGGAATCTGTTCTAGTGCGCGGAGAGTTCTGAGGGATGAGTCGGCAGCAGGCCTCCGGGAGAATGCCTGGACGCAGCTATGCGGTGCCAGCTTGGTAGGGATCCTTCGACTGCGGGACTACTTCGCATTGCGAAGTAGTCCCTTCGCTCAGGACGACAGCGGTCAAGAAGGCTGTCGCCGCTCTCAGGATGAGGGTGGGCGAGAGCGATGCCGCATCTGAGTTCCCAAGTTGCACCAATGGCACTCGCGACCCCAGGTTGTGCGGCGGCAAGGCATGTGAGAAAATGTAAATAGAAGGCCGGGCTGGATTGCGCAATCAATCCGGCCATTTCTTTTGCAACGAAGTCTTTGTCACGAGGTCTTTTGTCACGAAGTCTTTTGTCACGAAACCAGGCTCGTGCTTCAACGGCGCGGGCCATTTCTTCTTGGAGGGAACATAATGGCAGAGTTTCAGGGCAAGCGCGTCACCCACGAATACACGCAGACGAACGTGGCACCGCCGGAGAAAGTCTTCCCGCTGCTCTGTCCGGTGCGCGAGGCGGACTGGGTTCCGGGATGGCAGTATCGTTTGGTTTACTCGCAATCCGGCGTGGCTGAGTACGGGTGCGTTTTCATTACTCCGAACGAAGACAGCACCGAGACTACCTGGGTGGTGACAGACTATGATCCGGGATCGTTCCGTATTGCATTTGCCTGGGTGAATCCCGGACTGGTGGCGGCTCAGATCCGGATTTCGCTTTCTAAAAAGTCCCCCGATTCCACGCAGGCACACATCCGGTACAGTTACACGGGGCTCTCGACGGAGGGAAATCGGGAGGTCGAACGTTACGATCAGAAATGGTTCGTGCACAAGATGCAAAGCTGGGAGGCGGCGATCAATCACTATCTGCAGACAGGAAAGCGAATGGACGCAGCGGGGTGGGAGTAAGCGGCCGTGGCAAAGTACGGCAGTAGGCCATTGCCTTCGGTGTGACGTACCTCACGAAACGTTGCGACCATTGCTGTCATAATAACAATGAAGACGGAGCATACTCCCTGGCTACAAGCTCATTGAGTGCAAACTTGGAAGATCGCTGGCTGCCCAAATCTGTTCTCTGCCTGCGCGGTTACAACCTGAACAAGTTTCTGCACGACCTGATTGCGGGCGTGACCGTCGGCTTGGTGGCGTTGCCGCTGGCCATGGCCTTTGCCATAGCTTCAGGGCTGACGCCGCAGGCAGGGATCTATTGCGCGGTGGTGACTGGCTTCCTGATTTCGGCGTTGGGTGGATCGAAAACGCAGATCGGCGGCCCGACCGGCGCATTCGTGGTCGTGGTAGCCGGAATTGTCGCGGTGCACGGAGTCGATGGCCTGTTCATGTGCACGGTGATGGCCGGGATTCTGTTGATCATTCTTGGGGCGACGGGAATGGGCACGGCCGTGAAGTATATTCCCCGGCCGATTGTGATCGGATTCACCAACGGCATCGCGGTTCTCATCGCCAGCACTCAGATCAAAGACTTTTTCGGGCTGCAAATAGAAAAGGTTCCGGGCGTATTCTGGCTGCGGATGGAGGCGCTGGCCGCCAACTTCCACACTCTGTCTTACACAGCGACTGCTATAGCCGTGGGCACAGTGGCGACGATGCTGATCTGCCGAGCAGTCTCGAACCGAATTCCGGGACCGATTGTGGCCATGCTCGCAGCCACCGCTGGCGTGGTCGTGTTCAAACTGCCGGTTGAAACCATTGGGACGCGTTTCGGGGGGATTCCCAGTGGCCTGCCGCACATCGCGATACCACACTTCCGCGCTGATCTCATTCACGGACTGCTCGGTCCCGCTTTCACCGTCGCCATGCTGGGAGCGATTGAGTCTCTCATGTCGGCGGTGGTGGCGGACCGCATGAGCAATGACCATCACAATCCCAATGTCGAACTTATGGCGCAGGGAGTGGCCAACATTGTTTCTCCCATGTTTGGAGGGCTGCCCGCCACGGGCGCGATCGCACGAACCGCGACCAACATCCGTGCTGGGGCCAAGTCTCCGGTGGCTGGAATTGTTCACGCGCTGACTCTGGTCTGCATCCTGTTGTTCGCCGCGCCTCTGGCCAGCTTTATCCCGATGGCGGCGCTGGCCGGAATTCTGATGATTGTTGCCTACAACATGGGGGAGTGGCGGGAAATTCCACAACTACTCAAACTGACCAAGACCGATATCAGCATTTGGCTGGTTACCTTCGCGCTCACCGTGTTTGCCGACCTCACGGTTGCGGTGGAAGCCGGCATGATTTTGGCGGCGCTGCTCTTTATCGGCAGGGTGGCCAACACGACCACTGTATCCCAGGTCACCGACGACTACGTGGAGGACGGTCGCGTGCACATCCTGCAAGACAAGGACATCCCGTACTACGCGACCATCTTCCGCATTCATGGGCCTTTTCTGTTTGGCGCGACGGACAAGATCTCCGTGGTAACCGAGAAAATCCATGAACTGCCCCCGGTAGTCATTCTGCGCTTGCGCAACATGACCGCGATGGACGCTACGGGTCTGTTCGCGCTGGAAGGGATTGCACGGGAACTGCATGCCACCAAGCGGACTCTCATTCTGTGTGGCGCGCGGGAGCAGCCGGCAAAACTCATCCGCCAGGCTGAGTTTGAAGAAGTCATCGGCCGGGAGAACATCTGCGACAATGTGCAGGCCGCACTGCGGCGTGCCGAGGATGTCTTCGAAAAAATGGAGAGCCAGGCCGCAGTAGGCGCGAAGTAATCCTGGAAACGAGCGTTGTCACTCGCAACTGTCCCGCGAGTCGAAGGCAGCGGACAGGAGTGTCCGCACCACACGGGTGGTTGCTAGGCCGGGCTTGCCCCCCGTATAGTCGGTTTGCAGTCCGGAGGATTCTCATGCGAATGCTCTTGCATTGGATCGTAACGGCGCTGGCGGTGTGGATTACATCTAAGCTGGTCCCGGGCTTCTACGTGGATGGCGCCGCGGCGGCGCTGATTGCCGCGATCGTCATCGGATTGGTCAACGCGACCCTCGGACTTTTCCTGAAGGTCGTTACCTTTCCCCTCACTGTTCTTACCCTGGGGCTATTCTGGTTCGTCATCAATGCGGTGATGATTGAACTCGCCTCGGCATTGGTTCCCGGTTTCCATATCCGAAGTTTTGCCGCCGCGTTTTGGGGCGGGATCGTGCTAACTCTGGTGAACATGCTGCTCAAGTGGTTGGTGATGCCGCCGAGAAACCGGGTGTGAGACCGCGCTGCGGATTTGCCGAGCTTCGCTCGGCCGCGCGGACGAGGCGTCCGCCGCTACGTGGTTATTGTTTGGGCTTGGGCGGCTTGAGGGATTTCCAATCCTGCTCGCTTAGTGATTTTCCCAATGAGCTGAATTCTCCCGCGCCCTGGATCTGTTCGCCACCATCCATCACAACTACATCGCCGTTGATGTAACTCGATCCGTCGCTGACCAGAAAGGCCGCGAGGTTCGCCAATTCTTCAATCGTGCCGAAGCGGCCTAGAGGATTGCGTTGCCGGACAAACTCTTCGAACTCCGGACCAGGGAGCAAACGGGAAAACGCGCCCTCGGTTGGAATCGGTCCGGGAGCGATGGCGTTCATGCGAATGCCCCGGTCTCCCCATTCGACGGCGAGACTCCGGGTCAGAGCCACTACTCCGGCTTTCGCCATGGCGGAAGGGACCACGTAAGCCGAACCACTTGAGGTGTAGGTCGCCGCGATGTTCAGCATAACCCCGCGATGGCCGGCATGCAGCCATCTGCGTCCGCAAGCCATGGTGACGTTGATCGTACCCATCAGCACGATGCCGATCACAGCTTCAAATGCGCCCGCAGAAAGATCTTCGGTACGCGCCAGAAAATTTCCCGCGGCATTATTCACCACAATGTCGAGCGGGCCATCTTTCCAGATGGTCGCGATCATTTCTTCTACCCGCGGCAGATCGCGAACGTCACAGGGGACAGCCTGAATCTTGGTTTGTGCGGAATGGCCCAGTTCTGCCACAGCCTTAGCCAAGACGTCCTTACGGCGTCCGCAGATGTAAACCGTTGCGCCCAGTTCGAGGAAGCGGCGGGCCATGCCTTTGCCCAGGCCGGTTCCGCCACCGGTGATGAGAATGCGTTTTTCGTGCAACAGGTCGGATTGGAACATGGCAGCCTCTGCCTTTGCGTGAATCGGATCGAGTCAGTGATTGTAATTCAGGCCGAGCTGGAATTTGCTTCACTTGACAGACGTAGCGACGATGACTCGGGCCTCAGCGCTGCGAGGCTTGTTTCTTCTTGCTCAGCTTGCGGCGAATGTCAGGCCAGAATTCTTTCACCACCAGAGTGATGGTGTCGTAGCCAACCTGGGTTCCCCATACACTGGCCGTGTTGGGCAGGTTGCGATCGCCGCGAGGATGGTAACTATAGGTGGAGATGCCAGCCGAAATCGCGCTGCCGAAAATCTCAGAGAAATTAAACTGTTCGCCTCCCGAATCGGTGCGGGTAACAAAAATCCTGCTGATCGAGTAACCGGTACGATGCCAGAACCCTCCTTTGCCCGACTGAAAGTAACGGGGATCCTGACGCAGCAAAGAGGGAAGGACCGCTCCTGTCATGTAGTTCTCAATGGTGCCGTCGGCGAAATAGGCTCCGAAGCGCTTTCCGTATCCCTCAGCGCCCTGCCCGTAGCCCGGTTCACTGTCTTGCGCCTGGCTGACTCCGGCGAGAAAACCGTACCAAACGAACACAACCGGATCAAACGAACTTCGGGCAACAACCCTGAATTTTTGCCCGTTGGTGAGCGGCGGGACCTGACCCGCATTCTCCAGCGTAAGGAAGTTGGGCAAGGCAAAGAAAAGCCGGTCATTCGATGTGCCATTTTCCTGGCCCTTATGGTTCTCGTCGTGACTGTCCGTCTTCCGAACCGTCGGTTGGGATGGCTGTACCGACGGCGGCGTTTCCTGATGCGGGGGTGGGGTTTGCTGCGCCGCCAAATTAGCAGCGAGCAGGCTTGCGAGAATAAGAGAGCTGGCCAGCGCAGGCTTCAAAGTTATCAGGTCTCCTGGGATGCCGCCGGATCACAATCTTGATCCGAGGCGCGACGCTATCGTATTTCGCAGCCGCCGGTTCCGTCTGACTAGATTAACAAACAAAGACCCGACCGAACAGAAAGGACCGGGGTCGGTGGTCGCCCGCAGTGCTCGATTTCGCGTAAAATCTCCTCCAAGTGCCGGGTGACCAAAATGGGGGTGCCGGCTAATCAATAGGAGATAGTGGAGGGATATCTTGCGTTTTCTTCTGTCCGTAGTACTCATCTTGTCAGCAACTCGCGCATTCTGCCAACAAGACGATTCCCGTGCAACTGGGGCCACGCAGCCGAAGCGACTAAGCCATCCCCCGAGGCGCAAAGCCGGCAAGGGAGTCCGCAACCGGCCCAGTCCAGCGCATCCGGAGTTGCCAGCGATCCGAGCCAGTCCAGCACCAAGCCTGCGGATTCGGCGATTCCGCTGTCGAAACAGCAACCCAAACGAATTCTCGGCATCATGCCTAATTACCGTGCGGTCAGCGCTGGAGCGATCCCGCCGCCGCCCACACCCAAACAGGCCTTCAAGATCGCCACGCAGAATAGCTTTGACGACTCGTCCTTTATTTTCGTGGGGGTCACCTCAGCGATGGCGGAGGGAACGAATGCACATCCGCAACTGGGGAAAGGCATGCGCCAGCTTCGGGAGATATTACTGGCGCGGCTTCGTCGACAAAACGGACGGCAACTACCTGGTGATCTTCGCTTTGCCGACGATCTTTCACCAGGACGAGCGTTACTACGCCAGAGGCGAGGGCGGGTTCTGGAAGCGCGGTATTTACGCGGCCACCCGCATCCTGATCACGCCCGACTACCACGGCCATAACAGCTTCAACGCATCCGAGATTTTGGGCCGCGCTATTGCTCAGGGTATCTCGACAACTTATTATCCCAGCCACGACCGGACTCTGGGTGCGCTGGCGGTTAAGTATGGATACGCGATGGGGCGTGACGCCCTCACCAATACCTTTCGTGAATTCTGGCCGGATATCGCCACGCACGTCCTGCACCGGCATCCATGACCCAAGACGCCGAACGCGAGTATTGACTGGTCTTGCAGCTAGCTCTTACGGGAACACGGTGAACATGTCACTCAAGTCTTTTTCCTTGCCCGCATCTCGCAGCAACGGCTTCACGGAGAAGATTTCCTGCATGGTGCGCAGCATAGAGCCATGCGTGTAGTGCACGCTGTTCGAGTAGCTATTGCCCTTGGCGAAAGGCGAAAGCACGAGCATAGGTATGGGTCCGTCGCCCTTGTCTGCTTCGTCCCAGACGATGAAGAGCGCCCCACCTTTCTGGAACACGGAAGAATTGAGGATGGCCGGCACATTCTGGGAGAGCCAAGTGTCGCCATGAGCGATCGGGTTGCCGCCGCAAGCGTCGTGCATGTCATCGCAGAGATTTGGCGTGATCCAGTTGTATTGCGCGACCGTGCCGTTCTGCAGGTCCTGCGCCAACTCCCCGTAGGGCCGCAGATGCTCAATGCAGTACTTGGAGTTGGGGTTCTGATGATTGCTGACGTCGTCAAAGTAGGCGAAGGGTTCGTGCCGGACAGCGTATTCACCATCGTCCGTGAGCGGGCATACTTTGCCGGTAATGTTCTCCAGGTAGGCCTTCCACGAAATGTTCGCATTCCTCAGCAGGGTGACGAGGTGCTTTTTTGAGGGCAGAGGATGCTGGCTGGGAGGGCCATCGTCGAGGATGCCGAAGTTGGTTCCGGCTTCCAGCCACAAATAGTTGGGCAGGCTGGGATGGAGGTTCGGAGGGTTGTAATACTGTTCCGCATGCGACCCCATGGGGACCAGCGTCTTGTTGATGTAGGGAGCCGCAGGATTATTCTTGATATCCAGATTGCCGTCGCCGGTCCAGTTGTGATTCTCCATCAGGATGATGAACACGGTCTGGATGTGATGAGTAGATGGGTCATCCGTGGCGGCGGTGCTCGGGGCGGCGGCTCGCAAACTGCCCGCACCAGCCAGGACCAGACCTGCCGAAATCAGCGAAGTAAACAAGTTGCGAATGTGATTGCGAATCATTGGCTCCTCCTCGTGGGAAAGCTGAAGATTGCCCGCCAGTAAGAGATTTGCCGGCCCTAAGTGCGACATCTGGCAGCAAGTTCGATCATTTTACGCTTTGGCCTTTGCCGCGAGTGTAAATTGAAGGTGAATTCTTGGAGCGGTTGTCCCCGCCGAGTGCCCACGGCTAGTGGGTCGCCGCGACGGAGTTTCTGCGCCACGCGGAAAGCGCGGACGCACCGCATGCTAGGTGACCGGGGCATCGGGTTGAAGTCTCGAACGGGTAAAACAGGGAGCAACCCCCAAGTGCCTGCACGGTACGAAGTTGAAGATGGTGGGCGCTATAGGATTCGAACCTATGACTTCCACCGTGTGAAGATGGCACTCTACCGCTGAGTTAAGCGCCCGTGCGATGAGTTGCTACATTTTAGCAAAGAAACAAAATCTCCGGTCTCATCCATGGTCGCAGGCAGAAGCCTGCCAAGAAAAGCGGAGTCCTAACTCTTATCGATGGGTGAGGCCGTAGGTCACGGCCACCGCGGAGGCGCCAAAGTTGACCAGGGGCACGATCCGTTCCAGTCGATGGTGTCCGGTCTTGTGGAAAAAGTAGCTGAGGCCGATCACACCCGCGGTTTCGCCTGCGAAATTCACAGCCAGTCCGGCCGTGCTGCCGCTGAAAATACGAGTTACCGGATTCAGCTCTTTTCCGCCGTTCTGCAGGTTGGCATGAGTCACAGCGAAATCGGCCATACTGGACATGGCCACGGCCGAGAAAAGGGCGCGATTCTCGGTATCCCAGAACTTGTGCTGGCTGGGCGCTTCCGGCAGAACTCGCGGTCCGTTTGCGGTTACAGCGGGCGCGAGTTCGATGGCCTCGGAATCGAGCATGGCCCAGTCCCGCTGAGCAAAAGTCTGCTGGGAAAAGGCGGCTGGGCAAAGGGTAGAGGCGAGTAGCAGCGCTTTGGCCGCTGGCTTGAGCACGGCTTGAAACCAGGTTGTCTGCATGACTTTAGTAGTGGCTCGACATCGGCCCGTGGTACTAGTACTACTGGATTCGGAGAGGAGAGTGAATGGCCTGTTCGTGCTATTAACCGCTTTAGATTGATTACTTTCCGCACCAGGCAAGGGTTACGCAGGTTACCGCCGGAGAGATGACCACGCGCCCGTCCGACTCGTCTGTGGCTCTGGTCCATTTCACTGCTGGGAGGAGTTACGGCGCGGGAGGCCGCCTTCTGTCACCCCGCGGCCCGCTGCTATGCTGTAGCAAAGAAACCGTTTTTGGGCGGGCTCGGTCCGTGATAGCCTAGATTTTCCGTAGTTCCGCTGCACCCCGCCGCTTGGGGTCAAGAGGAGCTGCGCCGAGGTCCGGATGCCAGGCAAAACCACCCCCGTCAAAGCGCCTGTAGCTGCCTCTACCGAGGGGACTTCCAGGCCATCTCCTGGTCCTTCCGAAGCGCAACTTTCAGAGGCGGGACGGGTTCATTCAGATGTGAGCAGCGTAGCCATGGATCGTGGGTTGCTCGCGATGGCGGGCGGGTCAGTTCGCGCCGAACCTGCGGGGAATGTTCTTCCGGCGACGGGCTGAACGATGCCGAAATCATGTTGCGGGTGAAGGCCGGCGACCATTCGGCGTTTGAATATCTGGTGGAAAAATACCGGCGGCCGATGGTGAGCTTTATGTATCGCATGGCGCGCAATTCCGCCGCGGCCGAAGATCTGGCGCAAGAAGTTTTCTTGCGAGTGTATCGCTCGCGCGAAAAGTACGAAGCCAGCGCGAAGTTTACGACCTGGCTGTACCGGATTGCGACTAACCTGGCCGTGAATCATGTGCGCGATACGCGCAACGAACGGCCGGAGAAGTCACGGTCAGCCTGGATGAGCCGGATCAGGATACTGGGCTGACGATGGATGTGCCGGACGCTACGCTGAGCGCGGAAGAAGCTATTTTGCGAAGAGAGCGGCTGGCGGCGATCCGGCAAAAGGTGCAAGCGTTGCCTGAACGGCAGCGGATGGCCGTGGTGATGCATAAGTATCAGCAGATGGACTACAAGCCAGATTGGGGAAGTGCTGAAGCTGAGTGAGTCTGCCACGAAGTCACTGTTGTTTCGCGCCTACGAAACGTTGCGCGAACAGCTGAAAGAGTTTGTGTAAGTATTTTGAAGGAAGAACGATATGAAGTGCCAAGAAATTCGCGAACTGATGCCGGACCTGGCCACCGGCTTGGACGCGGCCACACCTGAGATGAATGAACATCTGCGGGCTTGCGCGGATTGCGCAGGCAAGCTGGAGAAATTCCGCCAGACGATGGCGCTGCTGGACGAATGGCAGGCGCCAGAACCTTCGCCATACTTTGACGTGCGGCTCCGCGCTCGCTTGCGGGAGGAAATAGCCAAGCCCGCCGGATGGTTGCACTGGGTTCGCAAGCCGGCGCTGGCGGTTTCACTGGCTGTATGCCTGGTGGCGGGCCTCACTTTGTTCCGCAGCGATGCGGGTTATCGCAGCGAACAGATCGCGGCCACGGCCGAACCGGGTACGGCGGTGGGAGACTTGCAGGCTTTGGACAAGAATAACGAGATGTACTCGGATTTCGATGTGCTCGATGATTTGCAAGTACAGCAGGATGTGACCGCCAATCCGTAGTAATGAGGTTGGCGGGATTGTCAAACGGGGAGCGGAACGGGGGAAAGGTGCGGTTGAGGTCCATGACGGTGTGGGTGGGAGTGGCCGCCCTCGCGGTGGCGCTGGCCAGCGCCGCTCCGTCGCTGGCACAGGGCGGACGCCATCCCGGTGGACAGCACCCGCAGCCGCGGCAGGGGCATCACTCCGGACAGTGGTTGCGCCAGTACAAGGACAAGCCTCTTGAGCAACAGCGAAAAGCGCTGCAAAATGATCCCCAGTTCCGCCGCCTTCCGCCGCAGCGGCAGCAGCAGTTGGAACAGCGTCTGCAGCACTTCAACAGCAGACCGCCGGAAGAACAACAGCGCATCTTGAGCCGCATGGAAACCTGGGAGCACCTGACTCCGCAGCAGAAAGATCAGGCGCGGCAAGTTCATTCCCAGATGCAACAACTCCCGCCGGAACGCCGCCAGGCGGTGAACAACGCCATCAAGGCGCTGCGCGGAATGCCGCCCGAGGCACGCCAGCGCGAAATCGACTCCGACATTTATAAGAGACAGTTTTCACCGCAGGAACGGGATATCCTCGGCGGCGCGTCCAAGTTGCCTTTGGCGCCCCCGGAATCCAACGTTGCCAAGCCTCCTGGGCAATGAAATCGCAAAGCCTGGATCAACCGAAGGGTCTGCACCTTTCGTTCTGAATCCGCAGATAAATCGGCCCGCCGCGTCCGAGTCGCTGATTTATAATTTGCATCTAATCATCATGGAAGAAACAGCGATATTTGAGGAGAATTACAGAGTGATCGCGGTTGACCAGCAAGGTCTGCTGCTGCGAGGAGTGCGCAGCGGGGACGTGTTGAGGATCACCAATGCGGACTCTGAAACCCCGCTGACCGAGGAAGATTATCCCCCGGGAAAACTGATCGCACTGACCGACCCTTCTTCGACTCAAACCCCCAACTAACGGTTGGGGCGTGAGCGATGCTCACGCCCATCTCGGACATTTTTCAGTAGCGCCTGTATCCTGCCGGCCGTCGCGACCTTGCTCTTCCTACTCCGTGCCCTTGTAGGGCTGGGCGTAGGTCTTACCAGCGGGTATATAGTGTCCAACCAGCAGGCCGCTGTCATTGATCCCCTCGGCCCCGGTGTTTGAACTCTTGGGATAGTCAAAGATGAAGTACGAACTTCCTTTCTTCAAAGCGCCGTGCTGGGTGCCGTAAAGGTCTTCCCAGCTGAACACGATCTCGCCGGCCGTGTTGATGGAATGCACTCCGGTGGTCAAGGCTCCGGGAACGTCGATCGTGGAGTAGTTCTTTCCGTTGTAGAGGGAAGACTGCAGGTAGCCTTGGGAGTCAGCCCACTGCATTGTGACCTCGCCGGCTTGGTTGATGCCCCAGGCGAAGCTTTCGGTTGCCCCCGGCACATCGAGCTGCGTGTATTTGCCGCCTTTGAGGACGAATCCGTGATAGTTTCCGGATGCATCTGAGAAGTTTCCGGCGATATCACCGGCGTCGTTGATGCCGCTGGCTTCGCTGGAAGTTGCCCCCTTAGGACCCGGAATGTCTGTGAATTTCTTTGCTTTGTATTGAAATCCGTGCGGGTTGCCGCCTGTGTCCAAATAATAGCCGACGATCACGCCGCTGGAGTTAATGTTGAAGCAAACGGTCGTACCCGTGGCGCCCTTGGGATCATCGATATTGGTCACTTTGGTACCGGAAATCATCATGCCATGCGGGGTTCCAGTGGAGGTGACGTAGTTGCCGACCATCACGCCCGCCTTGTTGACGCCATAGAGGAAGCCTTGCTGCTCTTTTGAAATCTTCACCTCAGATAACTTAAACGCCTGCGGCGAGGCCAAATATCCGAACACCACGCCGTCGGGGCCGACATAATATCCAACATAGGCGCCTTTGCTGTTGACCCCATCGGTGGAGGGAAAGTCGTTACTCGCGAACTTGCCTTTGACATCGCTGAAGCCATGACTATTTCCTGAACTGTCTACGTAATAACCGGTGATTTCGCCCGCGTCATTGATCCCAAGGCATCCGGTTTGGTTCGCGCCGGGGTACGCGATCTCAGTGATGGTTCCAGAGGCGTCCCGGTAAAAGCCGTGAGAGTTGCCGCTGCCATCGAAGTACTGGCCCACGACTTCATCGGAGCTGTTGATGGAATAGGCATACGTGGCATCTGTTCCGCTGGCATAGAATTCTGTGACATTGCCACCGATGTCGGTAAAACCCTCCACAACGCCGCTAGGGTTGACGACGCCAACGAGATCTCCAGCGTTGTTAATTCCGAACAGCGAAGTCGAGGCCTTGCCCTTATCTACGTCGTACTGGGTGTAGCTTCCGTTCACATAGGTGTAGCCATGGTAGGACCCGTCTGAACCGAAGAAGTCGCCGACGATCTCAGCGGAATCGTTAATACCGACAGCACGGGTGAAGTTCTCCGATCCCGGGAAGGTGAGGCTGGTGTATTTGCCCTTGGCATATAAGAAACCAACAACGGCTCCGGAGCTATTGGTGTAGTCGCCAACCACAGCTTGGCTTGTGTTCAGGGCATTGGGAAACGTCCCATTGACGTTGCCGGAAACGTTGATCTCCGTCATTTGGAAGCCTTGCCCCAGCGCAGTTGGCGTGCTCAGTATCGCCAGACAAAGCACGGGGAGCAACAGTGCGGGCAACTTCAACCCATTTAGGCTTCGCTTATACCCTGCAGACATATGTTTGATTTTCATTTGTGTCCTCCTAACTTGCTGGCGCTTACTCACACCGATTTCTTCTATGGGGTCACCTTATAGACCGTGCCGTCACCGTAAGTGCCCCCGTTCTCTGTGGTGCCATACAAATTGCCCTGCTTGTCCAGGATCGGCGTCCCGAATGGATACGCCCCGTCCCCGCTGCCGCCACTGAAATCATGGAGAACAGTGAAGGTCCAGACTCCTCCCTTGCCTGGCGAAAGCTCGAACGCCGCTCCCGCGTTAGAGCTGCCATTCACCGAGGCGCCGTACAGGTTGCCTTTCTTGTCCCTAACCAACCCCGCGTAGGGGTCAAGTCCATCACCGCCGTTCACGAAGCTGTAAAGCACCTTTTCTTTCCCGGCTGAGGTAAGCTCAAACACGGCGCCGGAGTTGTTTTGCACGCCGCCGTTTACCGTAGTACCATAGAAGTTGCCTTTCCCATCTCTGATCAAACCCGCGTAGGGGTAGTTCCCGTCATCGCAGTTCTGCTCGGCACAGAAGCTGTAAAGCACGAGTTCTTTCCCCCGCGAGGTAAGCTTGAATATCGTGCCGTTCCCGTGCGCGCCGCCGAAGTTTGTGGTGCCATAGATATTGCCCTTGTTGTCCAGAATCACGCCCGCGTATGGAACAGATCCGTCTCCGGATTGAGTCCCAAAACTGTAGAGCACAGTTTCTTTCCCGGTCGAGGTGAGCTTAAATACGGTGCCGCCGTTCTTCGTCCCGCCCGCGGTGGTAGTGCCATAGAGGGTGCCTTTCGCGTCCATGAAAAGCGTATCCCAAGGGAGTTGCCGTCCTCGGACTGGCTCCCGAAGCTGTAGACTACGCTCTCTTTTCCTTTCGAGGTGAGCTCAAACACGGTGCCGGCGCCGTGCGCGCCCCCGGTTACGGTGGTGCCATAGAAATTGCCCTTCGGGTCGCTGATCAGGCCGCCGTAAGGGTTAAGGCCGTCCCCGGATTGAGTCCCGAAGCTATAGAGGACGGTTTCGTTTCCGGACGAAGTGACTTTGAAGACCGTGCCCGCGTTCACCGCTCCACCATTGATTGTGGTGCCATAGAAATTGCTCTTATTGTCCATGATCAGGGCCGTATAGGGCTGAATTCCGTCTCCGGATCCCCCGAAGTTGTGGATCACCGTCTCGGTTTGGGCGTGCGCTGGCTGAATGGCAACCAGCAACAGCGCGGAAAGTACCGGCAGCGCCAAGGAGAGGCGCGTGGCGAAGGCGGCTAACTTCAAGCCACGTCGCTTCAGAATGTCGAGACATCTGTTGAGTTTTCATTTGTTTCCTCCAATACACCTCGAGAACGGCGATCGTCTTTGGGTTTCGTAATCCGCTTATCGTTTTGCAGCCAGTAACGCCTCGATCCGGTCCAGGCGCTCTGCCAGGCGCTGCATCTCTTCTTGCTGTCGCGTGATCGTGTCCGCTGTTCCTCGATCAGCCGCTGTTGCTTCTGGACCGCGTTCAGGAGCATGGCGTTGACGAAGTGATAGCGCACCGTCTGCGGGGCGCCGTCTTTGTCGAAGACGACCAGTTGCGGGGCCACCTGGGCCACCTCTTCGGCCACCAGCCCGTACTGCCGCGTCTGCGCCTCGTCGAATTCGGGCTTGTAATAGAAGGCCACCGGACGCAGCTTCATCAGCAGGTCGCTCTCCGCGCCTATGTCGGCGATCTGGTGCTTGAACCGGCGCGAGGAGGTCATGGTGCCGAGCTGGCCGGAGGAGTTGACGAAGACCTCCACACCGCTGGCACTGGTGGCCCCGTAGATCCCGGCGATGAAGGTCGCTGTCTGCTGTGCATCGGTGCCGATGCGGATGGTATTTGATTCGCCGGCCATGCCGTGTTGCCGATGTAGATGTTGTTGCTTTCGGCCCCCGTGAGGTTGCCGTCCGCCCCGGAGCCGATCGCGACGTTGCCTGTCCACCACTGAGGCTAGGCAGCGCGGGGAGCCGAAGGCGGAGTTATTGGCCGTCGTGTTGGCGTAAGGCGCTGAAGCCGAAGGCGGCGTTCCAGCCGGTCGTGTTGGCCCTGAGCGCGGAGTTGCCGAAGGCAGAGTTGCCGCCTGTCTTGGACGAAGAACCGCCGGTCGTGTTGGTATAGAGCGCGCCGGTGCCGAAGGCAGCATTGCCGTTTCCGGTCGTATTCTTGAACATCGCTTCATAGCCGAAGGCCTGGTTCTGATAGCCGGTGGTGTTGCCGTAGAGCGCGGCATAGCCAAAACTGGAGTCGTTATAGCCGGTCGTGTTGGTGTAGAGAGCGGCCAGGCCGAAAGCGGCGCTCGACGATCCCGTCGTATTCGAGTACATCGCGCCGTTGCCGAAGGCCGAGTTTTGGTTGCCGGTGGTGTTGGCGCTGAGCGCGATATCGCCGAAGGCCGAGTTGCCGTAACCTGTTGTGTTGACGGTGAGCGCGGAAGCGCCAAGGGCAGAGTTGTTCTTGCCGGTCGTATTGGCACTGAGCGCGGAAACGCCAACCGCGGTGTTGCTGGCGCCCGTCATGGTCGAGTTCCCAGCGAATCCCAGAAGCGCGTTCAGATTCGAGACCGAACCGAAGGCGAACGGGGCGCCTCCGATGTCGTAGCTGGTTGAGGCGTTGACAGTGCCGGCAACATTCAGGCTCGTCCCGGACTGGGTCACGATCGAGCTATCCACTTTAGCGGCACCGCCAGCGGTAGCAAATAGAGGAATTGATCCCTTCTTGCACGCCGTCCCGGAGGAACACGTGATGTTGTAGACTGCCGGAGTTGAAGTCTGGGCCCGTGCCGGACAAACAAAGCAAATGTCCAGCAAAATCAAGCACATAGCGCTGATGCACACCATGAGTCGTTGTTTGGTCTTCACCTGAAGTCTCCTTGTGGCTTGCCCAGCCACGCCCACTTGCCTGCCCGTTTGGATCTGCGGCAGTTGCGAGAAACCTGAAAAATTGTGAACAGGCCTTCCCCGATACCCCCACCCGGCCATATAATGAGTAGCCCTTCCCCAACCTGCAACAGGCATTACCTGACAGAATCTGACACTTCGCGACATTATGGTGGGGAGCAACGCGTCAATCAGCCGTCAGCGCCTCGATTCCTGGAAAGAGATCGCAGCCTTCTTTGGCCGGGACGAGCGCACGGTCAATCGTTGGGAAAAGGAACTCGGCCTGCCCGTCCATCGCTTGCCGGGAACCAAAGGGCGGGTTTACGCCTACGCGGACGAACTGTCTGCCTGGCTGGCAACGCCTCGCAATGCCGGAGCGGCTTTGGCGGAGGGTGCAAGCGCGAGCCTCAAGGTCGTAAGCGGGCAAACATCCCCTGTGATCCCGGCGTCCCCCTGCGCCGCTCCACTAGAAACACTGCCCAAACCTTCCGGCGTCCGGCATGCCAGTCATGGCGATGCCGGGCATAAGAATGCCGGCTGGTTGGTGCCAGTGGGCCTGATCATCGTGGCCGCCTTGGCTCTGATGCTCTATCGTCGGAACGCGAACCTCAACCCCGGCACAAATACGGCAACCAGTTCACAGGGCTCGTCACGCGGAGTAGTGCAGGCCTCGTCCCCTGCGCATAGTCCCGAAGCCGAGCAGCTTTACCTCAGGGGAAGGTATTACTGGAACAAGAGAACGCCAGACGACCTGAACAAAGCCGTAGATTACTTCACGCAGGCCATTGTGCGCGATCCCAGTTATGCGGCGGCTTATGTAGGACTCGCAGATTGTTACAACCTGTTACGGGAATACACCAGGATGCCCGCCGACGAAGCCTATGCACGCGCCTTCGCCGCGGCGAAAAAAGCGGTTGAACTCGACGATCAGTCCTCCTCCGCCCACGCCTCGCTGGCCTTCGTCTTGTTCTACGGGAAGTGGGATGTGGCCGCCGCGGATGCGGAATTCCGGCGCTCCATTGACCTTGATCCAAACAACGCCGTGGCTCACCACTGGTACGCCACTTATCTGCTGACGCTGCGCCGGATGCCCGAATCGCTCGCCGAAATCGAGCGGGCGCAGGCGCTCGATCCCACTTCTACCTCAATTCTCGCGGACAAGGGTGACGTTCTCTTCCAGGCAGGCCGCCGCGACGAGGGCATCGGGCTGTTGAGGCAGATGGAAGCCACAGATCCGGCGTTTCGCTCTCCGCATCTGTATCTGAAAACCTTCTATCTGGCCGAAGCCGATTACCCGGATTTCCTGCTCGAATCGAGAGAAGACGCGCAGTTGCTGCGCGATAACGTCGCCCTGGCAGTCACGACGGCCGCCGAGAAAGGCTTTGCCACCGGCGACGCCAGACAGATGTTCCTGCACATGCTGGCGGCGCAAAAGAAGTATTACGCCCAGAAATTGGTCCCGCCCACGATTATGGCTCAAACCTACGCTTTGCTCGACGACAAGAACGAATCTTTACGCTATCTGAAAACCGCCTACGACCGGCATGACGAGTGGATTCTGTCGGTCCAGAACTTTCCCGCATTCGATAGCCTGCACAACGAGCCGGGGTACCGCGATTTGCTGAGGCGAATCGGCTTGCCGAGCGAGAATTGAGCGGGCGCCGTGACGTGAGCAAATGAGGCTTACTTGCGCAGCAAGTTCTTCGCGATGAACAGCACATTCGCCGGGCGTTCCGCAAGGCGGCGCATCAGGTAGGGATACCACTCGCTGCCGAACGGGATGTAGACCCGCATGCGCCATCCGTTCTGCACCAGGCTCTGCTGCAGGTCGCGGCGGATGCCGTTGAGCATCTGAAATTCAAAGGCATCGCGAGGGATTTTTTCACTGAGAGCGAAGGCTTTCGCCTGGTTGATAATATTCTCGTCGTGCGTGGCGAGGCCATGATAAATCGTGCTCTTCATTAAGATCTTCATCAGCCTGACGTAGTTAGCATCCACTTCCGACTTCTTCTGAAACGCAATCTCGGGGGGCTCTTTGTAGGCGCCCTTGCACAGGCGGATGCGGATACCTTCCGCCAGCAACTTCTCAATGTCGCTCTCAGCCCGCCGCATATAGGATTGGATGACGGCTCCTACACATCCCCGATTGGCAGGAACGCGGTGCAATTCGTGGACGAAGTCGAGGGTGCGCTGGGTGTAGGGTGAGCCTTCCATATCCACGCGGACAAAGTTGGGTGGATTCATGGCGGCGGCTTTTGCCACCAGACTCGAGACCTGCTCGCGGGCAAGTTTTTCGTCCACGTCCAGCCCCATGTGAGTAAGCTTCAAGCTGATGTTGGCGTTCAGTTGCTGAGCGGCAATGTCGTCCAGCAATTGGTGATAGAGTTGGGCGCTGGCGCGGGCTTCATCGGCATTGGTAACGTTCTCGCCGAGGTTGTCGATGGAGACGCTGAGGCCAGCCTGGTTGACCGCCTTGGTGGCTCGCAGCACGTCTTCCACCTGAGTGCCGGCGACAAAGCGGCTGGAGAACTTCTGGCCGATCGAGGAACGCTCGGCCACACCGCGCAGCCAGCGGCTCTCGGAAAGAGAGATGAAGATCGCCCTCAGCACGGGATGCCCGCGCACAGATAGAAGATGGAATTTTGAGCGCCTTCGAGGTGCATCAAGAAGACCACAGGAATTTGTATCACAAACCGGGGCAAATCGCCGCAGATTGCGCAGATCAATGCTGATGCCGCTAAGGCAGGAAAATTTCGTCCACGTAGCACCAGCGCCAGTTCTCACCCGGTTCGAACGACTGCATGATGGGATGCTTAGTCTGATGAAAGTGCTTGGTGGCGTGCTTGTTCTTGGACGAATCACAGCAGCCGACGTGACCACAGATCAGGCATTCTCTGAGATGGACCCAGGTGTCGCCCATTTCCAGGCACTCCTTGCAGCCTTTGCCGGACGGAGTCACGTGGCGGATTTCTTTGACGTGCGGACAAGTCGTTTGCGGCATAAAGTGATCTCCTAGCTACTGGCTTCTGGCTACTCTTCTTGCTTTTCCAAGAACCTCTCTACTTCCAACGCCGCCATGCATCCGGTGCCGGCGGCGGTAACCGCCTGGCGATAGCGGCGGTCTTGGACGTCTCCGCAGGCGTAGACGCCGTGAACTTTGGTGAAAACGTTGTTGTGAGTCTTCAGATAGCCGTCCTGATCCATGTCGAGTTGGCCTTCAAACATTTTGGCGTTGGGGATGTGGCCAATGCCCAGAAACATGGCGCTGGTGGGGAAGTCCCAGACGTCGTGGGTCTTCAAATTGCGAAGCTTCAACCCGGTAACTTCTTTCTGGGGAGCGTCATACACGTCTTCCACCACAGTGTTGGTCAGAAAGTGAATCTTCTCGTTGCGCTGGGCGCGTTCCAGCATGATTTTGGAGGCGCGGAACTGGTCGCGGCGATGGATGACCGTCACCTTGGTGGCAAAGCGAGTCAGGAAGATCGCCTCTTCCATAGCGGAATCGCCGCCGCCGATCACGACGATCTCTTTCCCCGAAAAAAAGAACCCATCACAAGTCGCACAGGACGACACACCGTGCCCGATAAGCTGCTGCTCGTGGGGCAACCCAAGCCACCGCGCCGACGCGCCACTGGCGATGATCAACGAGCGGGTGTGAATGACTTCGTGGCTGATGTGAAGCTTGAACGGACGCTGGCTGAGGTCCACGCTGGTCACATGCCCGTGCTTATATTCCGCGCCGAAGCGTGAAGCTTGCTTGCGCATGTTCTCGATCAGTTCGGGCCCTTGTATGCCTTCGGGGAAGCCGGGGAAGTTTTCCACCAAGGTAGTGAGCGAAAGCTGGCCGCCCGGTTCGCGGCCCTCGAATACCAGCGGCTTCAGGTTGGCGCGGGCGGTGTATAGCGCTGCAGTGTGCCCGGCACAGCCGGAACCAATGATCACGACGTTGCGAATATCTTCCATAGGAATCAGTTTAGATTGCGGATCTCACGATTTGGGTTCAGCCTCAGGTACAGTTGCACTCGTGTGGCCGGACGAAACTCCCTAGCCGAAGGGGGCGCGGATATTTTACCGAAGGGACAAAGTTCACCGATTTCCCGAGGCCGGCTTCTTCGCCGCGCTCTTAGGCTTCGATTTGCTTGCTCCCACAGAGGCAACTCTTGTCAATTCCTCCGGCACCGTGTGGCCCGCGCCCAGGAGAGCGCGATAGTTGGCTACAATGGCCGACGCGCTCCGGAACAGCGGTTCATAGGCGCTTTGGTCGGGCGCTGGCTTGTCTTCCGAAGCTGAACAGCGAGCCAGCACAATTGACGATTTTCCGAAACGCTCCAAGTGGATCCGGCTGGCGGGCGTGTTTGTGCCCAGCATCGCCGCCGCTGTGGTCACCGCTGAAGCACTGTCTTCAATGGAAACTTGCAGCAGGTCCTTGGGATCGCGCACGTGAAACGCCAGGGTTTCCACCATATTTGTCGGGTCTTGGCTGAACGAGTACTGCACGGTTGCAAACAGGGCCTGCACAGAAAACTCACGCCGGATGCGGACCCAGGCGGCGGTTCCAGAGTCGGATGAGAATTGGGCGCTGGCGCCTGTCCTGAGAAAATCCGGGCGCTGCTCGAGGGTGGAGCGCCCCCGGTCAACTTCAAAATCCGGGCTGAACAGCGGTTGCTTGGGAATTTGGTCGAGCGCGGATGCGATCTCTTTTTGCTCCTCGGGCGATGGGGTGCAGACATTCAGCACATTGACCTTGACCTGCGGCTGCGAGGGCTGCTGCGCGAGGGCCAACTGCGCCACGCTGATGCCGATCAGGAGAACCAATCTATTTGGGAGCACGAGGGCATTCTAAACGAAAAATTCCTAAAGTGCGGAGGGCGCTAGCGCGCGTCAAGGGTTCGAGCTCGGGACATGGATGCTGCGCCGCGCTCACCCGTTGAGGGAGGTAAGATTCTCCCATGGCAAATCTGACATTGGTTTACGGATTGCGATTGCTGCCATCCGACGAAGTTGCGGAAGTGGGAGATGCAACCCTCAAGCTGAGGAACGGGCGCGAGGCCCAGGTTACGATGCACGTGCTCGAAGGAAGTAAAGACGATATCGAGAAACAGTTGAAGACCAGCCTGGAGGCGTTCTTCGATTTCTATCCGGAGATCTGAAAGAGGGGCTTCAGGCCTGATGCCTGACTCCTGAACCCCAGATTCCTGACAGCGACGCCGAGGCCTGCCTCTCCATCTATAATTCGACCTTAGGAGGGTGTTGAAACCCTAAAGTCTTGTCATTCCGAGGAGCGAGAGCGACGAGGAATCTGCGGTTTTTCTTGGGATTGTGAAGAGCTGCAGATCCCTCGCTAGGCTCGGGACGACAACAAGACAGGATTTTTTCAACAAGGCGCCAGGTCATGAAGCTGTTCTACCGTAATCTCCGTCTGCGGCTGACCCATGCCGGTCTCTGGCCCACCGGCAAAGTAGCGCTGATCGCGTGGTATCTCCTGGGCCTGGATTTGCTGTTGTCTGTGCTGCAGAAGTTAATGGCGGCGCTTAAGCTTTCCTGGGGCCAGGGTCTGGGCGGATGGGTCAGTTTCTTAACGTTTATTGTCGCCGTCCTTTTTTCGGTTCTGGCGTTCCGCTGGCTGAAGGCCAAGATGCTGTGGCGGCTGCGCAACCGGCTGATCGTCACCTACGTTTTCATCGGCGTAATTCCAGTGGTCATGCTGGTGGCGCTGACGCTGCTTTCTTTTTATTTATTTGCCGGCCAGTTTGCTACGTTCATCGTGACCAGCGCGCTTGATTCTCAACTAAATAGCCTTGATGCTGCCAACGCCGCGATTGCCCATCATCTGGCGTCCTCGATGCGCCGAGGCGCGAGTAGTGACACGGCGGCGATCGAGAGCCTGCAACAGGCGGACAAGGAGTGGGCGGACCGCCAAATCTGCGTTTGGCTGAACCAGAACCTGGTTCTGAACAGTTCTCCGCCAGGAGTGGCCTCTTCGCCGCCGATGCTCCCATCCCATCTCAAGAGCTCGTTCCGGGACGTGGTCCGTGATCACGATAAGCTCTTTCTGCGGGTGATGGAGAAGGTTCCTGTAAGCGGCAAGACTCTGTCCGTCGTCTCCAGCGAGCCGCTGGATCAGCGCCTGCTGCAGCGGCTGGCCGCGAATTTCGGTGAAGTGACCCTGTATGAGGGGCTGACTCTGTCGCGGCCCGGTTCCTCGCAGGGAGGAGGCGACAAAGCGTCCTCCGAGCTCCCCTCCAGTGGGTTCGCGCTGGAAACTGGCAAAGGACAAACATTTGTTCTCGACACGAGCAAAGCAACCCCGACCTTGACCGCGGGCACCATCCCGCCTCCCAGCCGCCGGTTCGACCCTCAAGTGCTGTTTGGAACTTCCGTGTCTGTGGTCGATTGGGATACAGGTAACACATCCAACCCGAGCGGCATCAGCGTGCAAACCCGGGTTTCCAAGCTGTATGAAGAATTATTTGCCGCCCAGGGGGACTTTGCGCCTGCGGCGGAATTTGCTCTGCTCGTGGCCCTTGTGATTTTTGCGGTCATTGAAGTCGCGGCTCTGTTGATCGGCACCCGCCTGACCCGCACCGTAACCGGTGCGGTGGCCCAGCTTTACGACGGCACCAAGCACATCAACCGCGGTGACTTCAGCCATCGCATTCCAGTGAAATCCAATGACCAGGTCGCGACCTTGGCCAATTCCTTTAACTCGATGACCGCGTCGCTGGAAAAGCTGATCGAGGAGCAAAAAGAAAAGCAGCGGCTGGAAAACGAACTGGTGATCGCACAGGAAGTGCAGGCGCAACTATTTCCCCGGGAGATTTCACAACTGGCCTCGCTGGAGGTTCACGGCTTCTGCCTGCCGGCGCGTACCGTAAGCGGCGACTATTATGATTTCCTGACTCTGGGCCCGGAACGGATGATCCTGGCGGTAGGCGACATCAGCGGAAAGGGAATTTCCGCGGCGCTGCTCATGGCGACCATTCACTCGGCAGTGCGCGCGTATAGTCTGGAGAGTACTCCCATCCTGGGCGAGCCCGTGGGCGTGGGGCTGCGGTCGGGCACGTTGATGGATTCGGATTCGCCAGCCAATGGGGTTACGCCCGGCGCCTTGCTTTCTCTGTTGAATCATCAACTTTTCGAGAGCACCCCCCCGGAGAAGTACGCAACTTTGTTTCTGGCGATCTACAACGGGGCGCAACGGAAACTAACGTACAGCAATGGCGGGCACCTGCCGCCGATTATCATGAGCAAAGACGGCAGCATCCGGCGGCTGGATTGTGGCGGGACGGTAGTGGGGCTGTTTGATCACCAGAGTTACGAAGAAGGCTCGGTTCCGCTTCGGCCGGGCGAGGTATTTCTGGCCTATAGCGACGGCGTCACCGAACCGGAAAATGATTTTGGCGAATTCGGAGAGCAGCGGCTGATCGAACTGTTGCGCGAAAATCGAGATTTGCCGCTGGCGCGCATCACCGAGATTGTTACCGCGGCCGTGGATGACTGGATTGGCGCCAACGAACAACCGGACGACGTAACCCTGGTCCTGGCGCGAGCAAGATAACCATTGCCGCCGGACTGTGGAACTGGAGCGGGAGGGACGGGGTCGAACCGCCTTCTCCGGGTTGGAAACCCGGCGCATTGCCAAACAATGCTACTCCCGCGTAACTTCGGAAACCGCCAACCGCAATTGCACGATGACCATCGCTCATTTGTTTGAAAACGGGGCAACCGCTCAACAGTTGGGGACGGAGGCACCAGCATAGGGGCCAAGTTGTTCCACTCCAGACCTCAGTGGAACCCTCAACCGGTTCGGTTGCCCCGAGTGCTCCGCGCACCCCTCAGTTGGCGAGCACGCCCGCACGGAGCAAACTTTTCGGCAACAAAACAAAATGGAAGAATCAAGCCAGGAAAGTCGGGAGGTTTAGCAGATCAGCGTACATAACAAGGAGAGACGAGAATCGGAACTGGGTGAGACCGCGACCACCGTCGGATTCACTGTCCCGCAAACAACGTGTCCTGGAGCAGGTGTGTGTAGAGAGGCTGACATGGCACGCACCGGCACGGGAGAAATGCGTGCCTTAGCGACGACCGGAGCCGTACCGTTATGAAACGTGAAATCGGGCAGGTCAACCTGGGGCAGGATCAGAATCAGGGCGAACAAGAACAGCTCGAAGAAAAGAAGCCCCCAGCGCCACCGCTTCATACAAAGCCCCCAAACCCTTCCCGGGCAGCTTACTCGGCGGATGCCGGCCTGTCAAGAAGCGGATGACAGTGTTTTCCGGAACTCAACCCTACGCTGGCTATTTCGCCCGCATTGGCAATAGCGTCACTCGGGGAGTCACCTGCTGTCCTTTTTCCATCCCGCCGATCAGCGCCAGGCCATCATACGTGGCCAGCAATCCGCGATGATCCATGGTCGGGTCCGGGGTGTTCTCGTTCATCGTTTCCCACTTTGCGGTGCGAAGGTTGAAGGCAAAGGTCACGGGAGACGGTTCGGAAGGCTTTCCGTTATAGCCGATGCCGTTGAAGTCGTACGGATTGTCAGTCCCGCCGGTGAAGTAGATCTTCTGTTCTCGCTCCGACTCGCCGGCCGCGATGCGATAGTGCGCCGGCCCCGGATGATTCGGCAGCTTCGTCCACTGGATCTTTTTCAGATCGTGATGATCGATTTTACCCATCCAGCATTCCTCCGAGGCAACGTACTTTGGCGTGTTTCCGGAAGGGTTCCGGTAGGCTCCATCCACGTAGACGATGGTGTCTCCGACCAGCGAGCCGGCGTGGCCGAACACCGGCGTACCAGCAATTGGGGTGGCTTGCGACCATTTGTTTTTCTGCGCGTCGTATACCTGAACGTTGCGCGTTACCTCATTGTTGGTGCGTCCGCCGACCAGATAGATGTAACGGTCGCGATAGACACCGACCACCGAATCGCCCACTGGCACGGGGATATCGGCGCCGCGGAACCAGCGGTCGTGATTGGGCTGGTAAATCCCGACATCAGGGACGGCCATGCCCAAGCCTCGCGCGTCTACCACGTAGCCGCCGAATACGAAGACGTAATCCCGTGCGCCCGCCGCCATGGCGGCGATGCGGCCGGCCGGTCCGGGCACCGGCTGCAGGTTGGACCACTTGCCCGAGTCCGTGTCAAGGGAGTAAGACGCGCTGGTGATTGCGTCCCAGGTCTTCTTCGGGCCGATACCCATGAGGGAGAACAGCACCAGCACGCCGTGGATTCTCAGGCTCGCCACCGCGTTATCGGAGACCGGATCGGGGAGGGGATCGAACCTAGGCGGGGAGGCCGCTAAAGACAATCCGCCCAACAGAAGCAGTAAGAAGAATGCGCCAAGCTTTTTCATGGATTCCAATACGAATCTGGACAAAGACAAAATATCACGCGGCTCGAGGAACCGCTTACCAGCTTCTATTCTACAAACTCCTGCCGCACGGCGTGAATGAAGTCGGTGTAAGCTGGAGTGAATCCCGCGGCGCGCATGTCGGCAGCAATCTGGCCGCGATGATAAGCCGAGTGCATGACCACGTGCAGCACAATATCCTGCTTCGTGCTGGTAAAGCTCTCTCCCTTCGTGTTCTTGTAGGTGAGGGAGCGGGAGAGACCGGACTCGCCCAGCGCAGCCAGATAGTTCTTCCACAGCCCGGGCAGTTCGGCGACTTCAAGTTTGCATTGCGCCAGCCTGAATTGCGGCCAAACCGGGTAGGTCTGCTTCTGGAGACGCAGGCGCTCCAGCCATAGCCTCTCGGCGGAGAGGATGTGTGCCAGCAGTTTCAGCGAGCGTGGGGGCGGTTCCTGCACTCCCTGGAGTGAGGTGAACACCTCCCGGTTGGCCCAATCGTCGTAGCGGAGGAGCCGTTGGATGTGTTGAATCATCTCCATGGCGAAAGCCCCGATCCCGGGCCGAACGAATTACTCTATGTTGGATTGTGTGGCATAGGCAAATCGGCGGCTTGCTGAAACGGACAACTTTCCGCAAGCGCTCGGGTTAGTAGCGTGTACCGTACTTTGCAGATCGGAGAGGATCTGTGCCGAAAATGCATACCAGCATTCCTTCCCCGTGGTTGGTGATTCTTGCCAGCCTGCTTCTCGCAGGTTGCCCTCCGCGCGAAAGCATCGAGAAGATCAATCGCGATCCCGGCCGGTTCGCGGGCAAAGAAGTGACCATTGCCGGGCATGTCGTCGATTCCTTCGGAGCGCTCGGGAGCGGCGTATTTGAAATTGATGATGGCACGGGAACCATGTGGGTTTTCAGTAAACGCTATGGAATTCCTGGTAACGGCGCGAAAGTGGCCGTGACCGGGCATGTGCAACAAGGATTTGCGCTCGGCGGGCGCAACTTCGCCACCATCTTGATGGAGACGGAACGCCAGCACTGATTTCATCTGCGCCGGATTCTCCGCGCACGTGCGGAGCAGGCGGGAAGGTTTCTTAGGAGATCGTACGAATGCCGGAACGCTGCTAGGCTTGCGACTCGCGAATTTCCAGACGCGTCTGGCGGAGGCTGGTGGCTTCGGCGGGGTCCATGCCCGGTCTCAAGTCGGTTTTTTCCAGAAAATAACGCCAGCCGATGTGACGATCTTCCGAGCTCTGGCTTTTCTCGAATTGCTTCAGGATGGACTCGGCGCTTTCCCGGCCCCGGATGACGGCCATGACGCCGCCGGATTCATAGGTTCGTAAGTTGTAGCGGATGACAGCGAACGAGCCCTTCGAGTCACCTGACATGGAGAACTCCAATGCGATGTCCTTATTGTAACTCTTAGGGGAGCGTTTAGGGTTAACTCTTAGGAACGTGCCCGCCCCTTGTTGCGGTTGGCGGGCACGTATTCTTATCGCGACGTCGCCGGTTTTACAGCGGGCGAACGTTCTCAGCTTGCCAGCCCTTGGGTCCCTTGGTCACATCGAATTCCACACTCTGGCCTTCTTGCAGGCTGCGAAAGCCGCCTGCTTGAATCGCCGAGAAGTGCACGAATACGTCTTCGCCAGTCTGGCGGCTGATGAAGCCGTAGCCTTTGGCGTCGTTAAACCACTTTACTGTTCCTTGTTCTGCCATGTTGTTGCTTGTGTCCTTTTCAAATTATTTACGCTGAAGGGTGAGTCGGAGGTACTAAGGGCAGGACTTGCTGGTGTAGCGAGAAGCTGCTCAACAACCGATTCATATCAAACGCACCTACAGTGTAGCAGATTCGGACGGTTTGCGCCAATTAACTGCGACGTGCCCAATTTGCCCTTGTCACTCGCGGTAAGATGCAGGGAGTAAATCCCAGGCAGAAGGATCAGGAGAGTCCGCGAAACGGACTACGCGATGCCTCTTACTTCGACCGATTGGATCGTCATCGCCGGCTACCTGCTGATCAATCTGCTGATCGGCATTTACTACCGCCGCCGGGCCAGCGGAAATACAGAGGAATTCTTCGTCTCCGGCCGCGATGTTTCCTGGTGGCTGGCCGGAACCTCGATGGTGGCGACCACGTTCGCCGCCGACACTCCTTTATTAGTGTGCGGGCTGGTGGCCAAGTCTGGCATTGCCGGCAACTGGATCTGGTGGGGCCTGTGCGTCGGCGGCATGTTGACCGTGTTCTTCTTCGCGCGCTATTGGCGCCGTGCTGAGATCTCTGACCGATGTGCAATTTGTCGAAATCCGCTACGGCGGCAAGCCAGCCGCGTTTCTGCGCGGCTTTAAAGCCGTCTATCTGGGCCTGTTCATGAACTGCTTCATCCTGGGATGGGTTACTCAGGCCATGACCAACATCATCACCGTTCTGCTGGGTCCGGCGATCGCCGAAGGGCGCGTGCTGCAAGCTGCCGTCGGCGGGCCACGTCTTCCAGTACACGCTGGGCGATCCGCACACCACGGCGCTGCTGATCTGCATTTTCGTCATCATTCCTTTCACCGGGATTTACACCTTCATCGGCGGGTTTGGGGTGTGCTGGTGACGGACCTGTTTCAATTCGCGCTCAAGATGACCATGATCATCGTGCTGGCCTGGGTAGCCGTGGCGAAAATTGGCGGCATGCAAGCTCTGCAGATCCAGTTGCAAACCATCGAGAACAACGTCCGCCAAACCGGCGTGCAAACCGCCGACCCAGTTGCGTTTCTGCCCGACTTTCATCTGGGCTGGACCACCGATGCGCTTTGGACGCTGCCGCTGCTGACGTTCTTCGTCTATTTGTGCATGCAGTGGTGGCTGGCCTGGTATCCGGGAGCCGAGCCCGGCGGCGGCGGCTACGTCGCCCAGCGCATGTTCAGCGCGAAAGACGAAAAGAATTCCCTGGGCGCAACCCTGTGGTTCAACATCGCGCATTATGCGCTGCGCCCCTGGCCGTGGATTGTCACCGCCCTTGTGGCTATCGTCGTATATTCGCCCAATGGAGGGCTTCATCCCAGCGCGGCCTTCGCGCAAAATCCCGAGCAAGGCTATGTCATGGTGTTGCGCGATTATCTACCCCCCGCGCTTCGCGGCCTGATGGTCGCGGCGTTCCTGGCGGCTTTCATGTCCACCGTAGGAACCCAACTGAACTGGGGCTGCTCCTACCTGGTCAACGATCTCTACAAACGATTCATGGTGCGCGGTTCGACCGAGAACGGCATTACGTGCTGGTCAGCAAAGTTTTCACCTTGTTGTCTGGTGCTGGTGAGCGGGTACACCGCGATGCAGTTGACTTCCATCAAGCAGGGCTGGGACCTGGTGCTGAACATCGGCTTCGGAACCGGGGCGGTTTACATCCTGCGCTGGTATTGGTGGCGGATCAACGCCTGGAGCGAGATTTCCGCCATGATCGCGGCCGCCGCTGTGACTTTCGGGCTCCACCGCCTGCAATTCTCAGGCAATAGCGCTGTGGTGTACGCGAAGAGCGCGCTCATCACCGGCGCGATCACGACCGTTGTCTGGCTGATTGCGACTTTTGTGACCAAGCCGGAATCGGAGCCGACACTGGTAGCGTTCTACAAACGAGTGCATCCCACTGTGCATGGCTGGAAGCGGATCGCGCAGCCTGGTTCCGGAGCTGCCGGAGGTGCGCGACGTGGCCAGCAACGCGTTTAATTGGGTGATGGGCGTGATCCTGGTTTACGGATGTTTGTTCGGGATCGGCAAGCTGGTTTTCCAACAGTGGCTCTGGGGAGTTGTGCTCTTGCTGGTGGCAAGTGTTGCCGGCTATCTGATCTTCTGGGATCTTTCCCGCCGCGGGTGGGCCACTCTGTCGGGCGCCTCGGTTCCAGCCTCGACGCCCCATGCGGCGAATGCGGACTAGAGCATTGGCTCCCGGACAACGGCCCTCTGAACGGATGTCCACAAGGCTTAACCGCTTCGGAACTCCCTCTGTACTCGCGGATGCAAGTTGTGGTACGTTCCAGCCAACCGCTTTCTCCTGCATCTTATGTACTTTGGTGACCTTTTGACGGTCTTTGGGGCGTTCGTATCGTTATGGGCAACCATCCAATCCGGGAGTAGAAACCCGCGTTGCCCCAAGGAGAACCTATGAAATTATCGCTGCGGATGCTTCCTGCTTTGCTGGTGTTAGGGACTGTTTCCGCTTGGGCGGCACAGCCCGACCGTGTCCTCACCACCATAGACAATAGCCAGACCGTAGTTCTTAAAGGCCACGTTTCGCCCCAGGCCCGGACGGAGTACGACCAGGGTCCGGTTGAGCCGTCGTTCAAGCTGGGCTACATCACCATGATCTTCCAGCCCTCGGCCAGCCAGCAAGCCGACCTGACGCAGTTTCTGGCCGAGCAGCAAGACCCGCACTCGCCGAATTATCACAACTGGCTGACTCCGGAACAGTATGCCGCGCGTTTTGGCATGAGCACCGGGGATCTTCACAGGATCGCCACCTGGCTGCGGTCGCAGGGATTCGGCATCGTGCAAGTCGCCCGCGGCCATGACTGGATTGCATTCCGGGGAACCGCGGGGCAAGTGCAGAGCGTTTTCCACACCGAAATCCATCGCTACAAGGTAGACGGAGAGATGCACTTTGCCAACGTGACCGATCCCTCTATCCCCAAGGCGCTGGCGGACGTGGTGTTGGCCTTCCGCGGCCTGGACAATTTCGGCTTGAAACCGATGGGAGTGAGAAAACTTAATCCCGGTGGCGCCATGCGGCCTGACATTTTCCACCACCAATACACGAGCGGCGGGCAACACTTTCTGGCGCCGGATGATCTGGCGACCATCTACGATATCAGCTCGCTTTACGCTGCGGGCTACAACGGCAGCGGGCAGAAGTTGGTGATCGTGGGGCAAACCGACATTGCGACCTCGGACATTGACACCTTCCGTTCGATGTTCAAGCTGTCTAAGAACGATCCCACCCAGGTCCTCGCCACAGGCTGTGTTGACCCTGGAACCACTGGTGATCTGATCGAGGCTGATCTGGATCTCGAATGGTCGGGTGCGGTGGCGCGGAGCGCCAACATCTACTTTGTCAAGTGTGACGCCAACCACGGGGGAGTGAACACCTCGGCCCAGTATGCGATTGACAATAATCTGGCGCCAGTCATCAGCATGAGCTATGGCTTATGCGAAGCCCAGACACCGCTTTCTTTCATTTCGGCGAACGAACTGGAACTGGTGAAAGCGAACACCGAAGGCATCACTTTTTTCGCCTCCTCGGGCGATACGGGTGCGGCGGCTTGTGATTACGGCAACATGGTTGCCAAGTATGGCTTGGCTGTGAACTATCCCGCCAGCAGCCCGGAAGTCACCGGCGTGGGCGGCAACGAGTTTGACGAAGGTGGCGGAACCTACTGGAATACAAGCAACAACGGAAACGGTGAGTCGGCGATTTCCTACATCCCCGAAATGGCGTGGAACGATTCGGTCGCCGATAACTCGCTGGTGGCTAGCGGCGGCGGCGCCAGCAGTTGTGCCGTCGCCAACGGCGGTAGCTGCAAAGGCTTTCCCAAGCCCTCATGGCAGACTGGTGTGGGCGTGCCCAATGACGGTGTTCGCGACGTGCCCGATATCGCAATGACTGCCTCGGCGGATCACGACGGCTACATTTTGTGCGATAGCGGCAGTTGCACCGGCGGCAATTTCGACATCGTCGGCGGGACTTCTGCCTCGACGCCTGTCTTTGCCGGGATCGTGACCTTGCAGAATCAGTATCTGGGAAACAAGCAGGGCAACATCAATCCCATTCTTTACCCATTAGCGGCGACCAACCCGGCTGCTTTTCACGACGTCACCACCGGGAGCAATATCGTTCCCTGCACGAAGGGCACACCGAATTGCCCATCCACCCCTCCTTATCAATTCGGATACAACGCGGGTACGGGCTATGACCAGGTGACCGGGTGGGGTTCGGTGGATGCGTGCAATTTCGTGACGAACTCGAGTGTCTCCGGAGGGAAAGCACCCAGCGCTACAGTGCTCACTGTAGTGCCCACCGGGGTGAACTACCAGGCCAATGTCAGCGTGACCCTCACTGCTACCGTAAAACATGTTTGCGGCGGCGGCAGCGGCACACCGACTGGAACCGTGACCTTTTACAATGGGTCCACTCAAATCGGCACGCCGCAGAACTTGAGCAACGGCACTGCGAGCGTCAGCTACAACACCAGCGCGCTCACGGCGGCGATCTACACGATCAATGCAGACTACAGCGGAGATACAAACTTCAACCCCTCGACCGGATCAGCGTCGTTGGACGTGGAGGACTTCACGATTGCGGCCAACCCCACAAGCGTCACTGTGAGTTCTCCCGGGCTGAGCGGGGAGACCACGCTCACCATCACGCCGCTGGGCGGCTTTAACCAGGCGCTTAGTTTCACTTGCTCGCCGCTGCCCTCGGAGACCACTTGCACGGCCACGAAGAACACGACAACCAGCTATACCGTCACTTTCAACACGACGGCGGCTTCGGAATTGCGGCATCCGTTTGGGCGCGGCCGAAGGATATTCTATGCTTTGCTGCTGCCCGGCCTGATGGGGTTGGTGGTTCCGGCAACCGGGCGCAAGCGGACCTTGCGGAGGATGCTCCTGCTGAGCCTGTTTGCGGTGCTAGCCGGTTCGACGCTGTGGATGGTGGCCTGCGGCGGGGGTAGCAGCACGCCAACCAATCCGGGAACGCCGACCGGCAGCACTACGGTGACGATCACGGCTGCAACCAGCGGCGCCAATCCCCTCAGCCATCCGGTGACCGTCACCTTAAACGTCCAATAGCAGACCGGTCAGGCTGCTGAAGTTTCAGTATGCTCGATGCGCTCCGCGAAAAACGGAGCGCATTTCTTTTTGCGGCAGGGTTTGTGGCTCGGGCGCCCTCGCCCATGGCGCGCTATTGAAATTGTCGCCGGCTTCTTGCTTTGCGGACTTCGCGGTATTTCTTAGCGAGCTTCGCGGTAAAAGGCTTTAACCGCAAAGTGCGCCAAGAATTCGCAAAGGCCGCAAAGAAAGGCAGTGGACAAACTCATACTCACCCACTGCCCGAAAGCCACACCTGTAGCGGGACCCGGAGCCATCGTAGTATCCTGACCCTGCGGCCCGAAGACTTTGACCGAGGAATCTCTGAAGAATATGGTCAGCGTGGCTGCGGTCCCGTTCGCAAAAAATGCCGACTGAACTCGTCACTCTGCAACACTTCCGCGACGTTCCCGAAGCTCTGCTGGCCAAGGGCAAGCTGGAGTCGGCGGGAATTGCATGTGTGCTGGCGGACGGTAACCTGGTACGGATGGACTGGCTGCTGTCCAATGCCATTGGCGGCATCCGGCTGCAGGTCAGCCGGCAAGACGCTGAATCAGCACGCTCCCTGCTCGACGAGCCCATCCCGCCCGAGTTCAGCGAAGCCGAGGTTGGCGAAGACTACATCCAGCCCCGCTGTCCGCGCTGCTATTCGCTCGATATTGGTTTCGAAAAAATCGATCGCTTCTGGACCTATGGCCTGTGGCTGCTGCTGCAATTTCCCCTGCCGGTTCGCAAGAATAGCTGGAAGTGCTACACCTGCGGGGTAGAGTGGGTCGAGGAGTAATTCCGCCATCCGGCTGAAGAGCCGAACTGCCGGCACGCCTGGACGTAGAAAGTAATCTTCCCGAGTATTCTGCCGATAGACTAAGCATGAACGCCCCTGTTCCTGCCCTCGGCCCCGGTGAAGCGAAGCCAGCCCCCAAACCCGGAACCCAGTTTGTGGCGCGGCAGCCGATTCTTAGCGCCGACGAGAAGGTTTTCGGCTACGAACTGCTCTTCCGCGACGGCGTGGAGGATTATTTCTGTCACGCGGATGCTGACGCGGCTTCGCGCAACACTTTGAGCACTTCCATGCTGATGGGGCTCGACGTCCTCTGTGATGGACGCCGCGCCTTCATCAACTGCACCCGCGACGTGCTGCTCAAGGATTACATTACTTTGCTGCCCTCCTCCCAGACCGTGGTCGAGGTTCTGGAGTCGGTCGCCGTGGATGACCTGGTGATCGCGGCGTGTCGTCATCTGAAGGAAGCCGGATATCTGATTGCGCTCGACGACTTCACGGTGAACGACCCGCGCGAGCCGCTGACCGATCTGGCCGACATCATCAAAGTGGATCTGCGCCGGACCCCCATGGACAGGGGAAGCGCTGGTCAAACGCTACGGCCCTTGGCGCAGCCGCATGTTGGCGGAGAAAGTGGAGACCCGCGAGGAGTTTATCGCCGCGCGGAAGGCTGGTTTCCTGTATTTTCAGGGCTACTTTTTTCGCAAGCCCGAGACCCTGACGGCGAGAGAAATCCCGGCCAATCGCCTCAATTACCTGCGCATGCTACAAGTGGTCTCGCAGCCGGAGTTGGACGTGCGCGAAATCGAGAACGTGATCAAAAGCGAGGCCTCGCTGTGCTACCGCTTGCTGCGTTACATGAACTCCGCGGCTTTTGGATTTGGTAATGAGATCCACTCCGTGCGCCATGCCCTGGCGATTCTGGGGGAACGCGAAGTGCGCCGCTGGGTGCGCCTGGTAGCAACGCTGGGCGCGGGCCAAAACAAGTCCAGCGAACTGGTGCTCTCGGCGCTGGTCCGGGCCCGCTTCTGTGAGCTGCTTTCGCCGAAAATCCAGCATGGCGACTCGGATTTGTTCCTCATGGGCCTGCTTTCCCTGATGGACGTGATTCTGGAAACCCCGATGGACCGGGTGCTGGAGAGCGTTCCACTGGATCACGAAAGCAAAGCGGTACTGCTGGGCGGAGCCAGCCGCCTGCGGCCGCTGTATCGTTTGATGCTGGCAAGAGAATCCGGCGAGTGGGAGCAAGCGGCGGAACTGGGGAAAGAACTCCGTCTCAGCGAAAGCGAAGTTGCGGAGAGCCACTGGCAAGCCATGCAGTGGGCGCGGCAAATGAACGCGGGAAGCTAGGGACTAGTTTCCGATGGAGGCGCGGGCGTCCCAAGTTCGGCGGGTTCCTTCGTGCGACTTCGTGTCCTTTGTGGTTGACCTCCAACTGACCCCGCATCCGAATCGGAGTCTCGGACAGCCCTACAGTTACCTCTGTGCAAAATTACATCTACTTTGCACTTGCGTTCCATCCGTGATGAGGGATACCATGAAAGTGTTCCCAAGCGGCCATGCTCCCTAGCTGGCCTCCCGCGCCCTTCGTGCTCCAGGCGCCTAAACGGACAACGATCATTCGCGAATGAATTCCAACCGCATCGGGTTTCAACGCGCGCTTCGTGCATGTGCGCGAGGCGAAGCACCAACCGGAAAGCGGTAGCACCGAGGCAGGAAAGGCAAGTCCCTCTCGGGGCGGACTGAAACGGCAGACTACACAACGAGAAACCTTATATGAATGTTGGACCCGGACAACCCTCCGGCAGCGGAGGAAGAGGCAGACGGCGTCGGGGACGCCGCCCATCCAATCGCTCAGGCGGTCTCGGCCGCGATCGCCAGCAACACAGCGGGATTTACACCGCGCCCATGGATCACAGCTATCGCGCCACGCTGGGCGGCGACAAGGCGCCCCGCGGGCGCTCCCGTCCCGGCTTCGCTCCCGCCTATGCTCCGGTGGAACCGGAACCGCTGCCGCCCAACGAGGATGCATCCTCGCGCATCTTTGCCTTCGTCGAGGACATGTTTTTTCAGGCCAAGATTCAGGAAACCGCGCGCAAGCTCAACGTGAAAGTCGAGTTCGTCAAAACCGACAAAGACCTGGGCGAGCGCATGAAGCAGAATGGGGAAGAGAAGCCCTCGCTGATCATCTTCGACCTGAACAACGCCAACGCCAAGCCCCTGACCTTGATTCCCAAGCTCAAGACCAAGCTGAAGCGAACTTCGATTATCGGATTTCTTTCCCACGTGCAGGGAGACTTGAAACAGAAAGCCCACGAAGTGGGATGTGACATGGTGTTGCCGCGCTCGGCGTTCTCGCAGAACCTGCCACAGTTATTGCGCCGCCACGGCGCTCCGGAAGAGGAAGCGGCCGGGGAACAGCCGAGCAATTAATGTAGGCGGGGCGCATCTCGCGCGTGCGGCACAAAAAAGCCGTGGCGTTTGTCGCCACGGCTTCAGAAAAGACACGATGGCTAAGGCGTTTCCAACAGGATGGGATTCAGGCCGATCGTTAGACTCGTAGGCGTTGGATAATCCACAGGTCGCGACACAACAGCTACCGCGAGACCTCAAAAACCACGCCGCAACCGTCCTGCCCGCACGTGCCTCCAACATAGCCGCCGGCGCCTGTCGTGCCAAACAGATGCCCCGCTGGGTCGCGGGCGAAGCTTCCAGGGGCTGCGCCGTCCCTTCCTTTGCCGAAGGAGTGAAGCACGGTTTCCTTCCACTTGCCCTTGGCTCGCGGCGTCAACTTGAACACGACTCCACAGCCGAAACCGCCGCCGTCGGGGCAATCGTAACTGCCCCCCCACTCTGCAGTTCCATAAAAGTTGCCCTCTGGATCTAGCACCGGTTCGGACGAGACGTCGCCTCCCCCAAACTTGGCGCGATCGAAGGCGTGCAGGATGGTCTCCCTCCACTTGCCGCCTGACTCCGGCGTGAGCTTGAAGGCAGTGCCCCAGCCCTGGGGTCCGTTCATGCCGCCGGATGGCGTGGTTCCATACAGGTTGCCCGCCGTGTCGAAAACCACACCGTTGAACGGCGCATCGCCGTCCTTGGTGCCATAGCTGAACGAGTGCAGAACGTTTTCTGTCCACTGGCCCTGCTTCCCAGGAGTGAGCTTGAAAACTGTTCCGGACTGGTGAGCACCGCCATAGTAGGTTGTTCCATATAGGTTGCCCAACGAGTCAAAAGTCAACTTACCGTCCGGTCCGCCACCATCGCTCCCGTCAAACGCATAGACCACGGTCTCGGCCCAGCTGCCTTTTCCGTCCGGCGTCAGTTCAAACACCACTCCGCAGCCGCCCTCGTTTGAGCAAGCCGAATAGTTGCCTCCCCCGGACGTTGTGCCGTACAGATTGCCTTGAGAGTCGAAAATCATGCCAGCGTAGGGCCATAACCCATCGCCTTCCTGCCCGGTAAAGTAATGCAGTATCGCGTAGGTCCAGCTGCCTCCCTTGCCCTTCACCAGCTCAAATGCCACGCCGCAGCCCAGGCCGGTGCAGCCGTTCGCGCCACCATAGGCCGTAGTCCCGTACAGGTTCCCCGCCTTGTCGGCGACCAGGCTCCCGACGGGGTTGTCCCCGTCAGTTCCCGCGAAGTCGTGGAGCACGGTCTCGTGCCACTTGCCCTTAGCGTCACGCGTCAACTGGAAAACCACACCACAGCCCAAGCCGGGACAAGCGCTGCCCCCGTAAACTGTCGCGCCGTACAGAGCGCCCCGTGAATCGAGAACCACGCTGCCCCCGCCCCGTCCGTCCTTGCCGTGAAAGCGGTACAGAACCTTCTCCGAGCTCGCCCAGGCACTGCCAAGTAGCGCGACCAGCAGCAGCAAGCCCATCAGCGTGGCGCCACGGCGATTTGATTTCGCATTCACAGGAATCTCCTTGTTGGCGACATACGAGGACATCTTGACACTACCTTCGCGAGGGGAAGACCGGCCGTATCAGAGCCGGGGTCGAACGTGGTCAAATTATCCCCCGGGGCCAGCCTTGGGTCAAGCGCCCTTGCGCCCGCCTCGGCAGGCGCTTGGGGGGCGGCGCGGGTAGGTATCTATGAGCTATTCGTAAGCGTTCTTTACCCCGGAGGCCATTGCAAGTTGCGCCCTCCAATCAGGTGCACATGCAGGTGAAACACCGACTGCCCGGCATGCGGGCCGACATTCAGCACGGTACGATAGCCGTCTTCAATGCCGCGCTGGCGAGCAATGTTGGCGGCGGCCAGATGGCAATGGCCGATCAGTTGGCTATCCTCAGCGGTAGCTTCCTTCAGCCCGCGGATATGTTTCTTGGGGACGACCAGCACGTGGGTTGGAGCCTGGGGATTAATGTCTTCGAAAGCGTAGGTGTGCTCGTCCTCGTAGATTTTCTTGGAAGGTATTTCGCCGCTGATAATGCGGCAGAACAGACAGTCTTTCATTTCACGTTCCCGTCTTGAGTTGGCAGCCGGCCAGACACAAATAGCCTCTGCAGCTTTGGGAGGGAGCGCTCGCTTACTATACCTGATGGCACAAAGGATTTGCAGTGCCGTGGTTAACGGATTGGTGACGGGGGGCCCGGCGTCGCTAATCGTTCTACACCATCTCCGAGTCCAGACCTCCGACTCCCGACTCCTATGCTCCTAATCCAATCGAACCAGAAAAATGGAACCCTCGGGAGTCCGGGTCTCGTGTGCGACTTCTTCCGCGCGCTCGCGATCGTCATCGGGCACGCGTACGCGCAGCCACCAGTTGCCCATCGGACTGCTGAAGCACAGCACTTTGGCGCTTTGATAACGATGGGAAAGGTGGTCGGCAAGCTTGTCAGCAGCCTGTTGTTGCTCGAAGGCGCCGATCTGCACCGCCCAGCGCCCGCCTGTGTCGAGCGATGCGGGGGCTTGCAACACTTCCACTCGAACCGTGGCCACGCCTGGCCCCCAGACGTCTACTTTCTTGGCCGCAGCCAGCGAGAGATCCAGGATGCGCCCTTCGATGAACGGCCCGCGGTCGGTGATGCGCACCAGAGCCGCACGCCCGGTCCTGACGTTGGTGACGCGCACGATGGAGCCGAGCGGAAGCGTGCGATGGGCGGCGGTCATGGCGTGCATGTTATAGACCTTGCCATTCGAGCTGCGCCGGTTGTGGTAGGGAGGTCCGTACCAACTGGCCAAGCCCGTTTCCACCAGAATGGGTTTCGTGCCGGCGGGAATTTTGAGAGCTTCTTCCTCTTCCGGAGGCTGCGTCTCGGCGGGAGATTCAGGATTGGCCGCAGCTCCGGATTCGGGTTCGCTGAGCGACGGCGGTGGCGGCACATTGACGCGCGCCTGTTTATGTTCACCGCAACTGGTGAGCAGGAACGGCAAGATTGTGACCGCCAACAACCAGTTGATGAGTCGTTGTCTCATTTGCGCGGGGGCACATGCTGCTCCATGTAGTCGGCCAGCCGCGTAAGCTTCCGGGCGGCGATGCGGAGCGCCTTGGTCGAATGCTGGCGCACGGCCGGTACCACCTCGTCGTTCAGGTAGGTGATCAACTCCGCCGCTTCCTTCTCCATGCAATCGGCTGCCTCGGCCACGGATTTGTTGACACGGGCCGAGGTCTCTTCCACCTTGCGGTTGAAGTCGTTCATGGCGCTCGTTCACTTTCGTGAGTGCGAAAACGGCCACTCGGTGTTTGCGGATACCAGGCGCGCCCATTATTGCCTGCTTCGCCGCGCGGGTCAACCGGGAAGAATCTGGAGTCACACCTTCGTGCGCGAAATGAATCTGTTTTCTCGCGTCCTGAGCCCTGGGGTAAAATCGCGCCATGCTGCAATCCTCCGGCTTGGCGGTTTTATTGCTTGGTGCAGGTATCGTGCATCAGGGCTGTCCGGTTTGAAAAGATGACCTTGGTACAACGCAGCTTGAGAAACGAGGATTTGGCCGGGAACCGCCGGTTTCGGCGGCGCCTGCTCCAATGGTTTGACGGGCACAAGCGCGATTTGCCCTGGCGGCGGGACTGCGATCCGTACCGTGTGTGGCTATCGGAAATCATGCTGCAGCAAACCCGCGTGGCCGCCGTGCTGGAGCACTATCAGAGATTTCTGCAGCGGTTTCCAACGGTTGAAAAGCTGGCGGCGGCACGGGAATCGGCGGTGCTCGCGGCGTGGAGCGGCCTTGGGTATTACCGGCGAGCGCGCATGCTGCACGCGACGGCCCGGAAGATTGTGAGGGAGTTCGGCGGAAAATTTCCGGCGAGCGCGGAAGAATTATGCGCGCTTCCCGGGATCGGACGCTACACCTCAGCCGCCATTGCCAGCATCGCATTCGGCCAGCCGGTGGCAGTGGTGGATGGCAACGTGGAACGCGTGTTGCAGCGGGTTCAGGGAAAAAATATTGCTGGCGAGCGCCTGTGGCAGGCTGCCGGGGAGTTGCTCGAGCGGCAGAGGCCAGGCGATTTCAATCAAGCCATGATGGAGTTGGGCGCGACGATCTGCCTGCCGCGGCAGCCCAAGTGTTTGATCTGCCCGGTCGCCGGGTTGTGCGCGACCCGCGGAGAACTGCAGCAGCTTAGGAAGGGAACTCGTCAGCAACGGTGTGAAATTCATTATGCACTTGACCGCCGCGACGGTTCGATATTCCTGGTACAGCGTCCGAAAGCGGCTTCGCTGATGCCGGGGATGTGGGAGTTGCCCGAAGTTACAGGAACGAATGGCGCGCTCGAACCGTGGCTGACGCTGCGACACTCGATCACCGTGACCGACTATGTGGTCCGGGTAATGCAGAGCCCGGCGCCGGAAGGAGTGAAAGGGCGATGGGTGGCGCGATCTCGGATCACGGCGTTGCCTTTGACGGGGCTGACGCGGAAAATCCTGCGGGCCGCTGAGGTCATCTAAAATAGGGTTGCGGCATGAGGTGGTTTCGCAACATTTTCGGAGGACCAAGCATGGCTACTCTGACGACCGGAAGGGCAGCGCCCGATTTCACCTTACGCGGGATGGATGGAAAGGAATTTTCCTTGCAGGAGACGCTCGCTCGCGGGCCGGTGATGCTGGCTTTCTTCAAAATCTCCTGCCCGGTGTGCCAATATACTTTTCCCTTTCTCCAGCGTATTTACGAAACCTACGGCAAGCGGAATGTGACGATCGTGGGCATATCGCAGAACGACAAGAAAGAGACAGCAGCGTTCCTCAAGGAGTACGGCGTGACGTTCCCGGTGCTGCTCGAGGACACCAGCAAGTATCCGGTGTCGAATGCCTACGGCCTGACCAATGTGCCGACGATCTTTTGGATCGCGCAGGATGGTGAGATTGAGATTTCGAGCGTGGGCTGGGTGCGAAGTGACGTCGAAGAGATCAGCCACAAGGCGGCTGAGATCACGCGCGTCGGGCCCAAGCCGGTATTTCATCCAGATGAGGAAGTGCCCGATTTCCGCGCTGGTTGAAGCTCGAAAAACTAGCCCGCGGTCGCGGGCAAAGACAGGTTAAAGAGGACACAAAGGACACTGAGGGCCTCTTAGGCCCGGACGCGGCAAGGGTCAGGTGGCTCCGCGTGTCTTGTGCCTTTGGTAATTCCCGCCTTTTTTTCGCGTCCCGTACAATAAGGCCTTCTTTCTGACATCGCCTAGGAGCCTCACAGGATGCGCGTTGGCACGATTTTGTTCTTTGGGATTTGCTTGATCTCTGGCCTTTCCGCCGCGCAAGGCACGCACAAAACGGCACGATCTTCAACCGCGCGGCTGCCCGGCACCGCCATCGCAGCCATGCAGAAGATTGATCCAGAACGGATCCGGGCGCATGTGCGCTTTCTCTCGCATGATCTGCTGGAGGGCCGCGGAACAGGACAGCGCGGCGGGGACATTGCGGCAGAATACATCGCGACCCAGTTCGCGATCTACGGGCTCAAACCAGCGGGCGACAGTGGCACCTACATGCAGAAGGTTCCGCTGGTAGGCATCACGCCTGAGCCGGAGACCACATTCTCTTTTGTCCCTGCTAAGGGCGCTGCGCTGGATTTGAAGCCGCTCGATCAGTACGTTGCCTATGACGAAACCCAGCAAGCGCGCTCCGAGGTGAACGCTGAGGTGGTCTACGTCGGCTATGGCATTGAGGCTACAGAGTACAAGTGGGACGACTATAAGGGCGTTGACGTGCGAGGCAAGATTCTGCTCATGCTGGTGAATGAGCCTCCCTCCGATGATGTGAATTTTTTCAAGGGAAAGGCGCTCACGTATTACGGTCGTTGGACCTACAAGTACGAAGAAGCGGCGCGCAAAGGCGCCGTGGGCGCAGTTCTGATTCATAAAACCGATATGGCCAGTTATCCCTGGGAGGTGGTGCGCAACTCGAATTCCGGGGAGAAATCATTCTTGAAGCTCGATACGGCGCCCAAGCTGAAGGTCGCGGGCTGGATTCAGTCCGACGTGGCCAAGCAACTGGCCACGATGGCCGACATGGACCTCGACCGAATGATGATCGAGGCGCGCTCACGTGACTTCCACCCTGTAACTCTGCCTGTTAAGTTAAAGGCGCGCATGGTGAGCAAGGTTCGTCCCTTTTCCTCGAACAACGTGCTCGCTCTTTTGCCGGGAGCGGACCGCGCGCTGAAAGCCGAAGCGGTCATGTACACGGCGCACTACGACCACCTGGGCATTCGTCCGGACCTTCCCGGCGACAACATTTATAACGGCGCAAACGACAATGCGACCGGTTGCGGCATCTTGCTGGAAGTCGCGCGGGCCTACGCGGAGGCCACGCAGAAGCCTCGACGGTCCATTCTGTTTGCTTCGGTGACAGCGGAGGAGCAGGGATTGCTTGGGTCAGAATATCTGGCGCGGCATCCGCCCATTCCAGCCGACCGGATTACGCTTGACCTGAATTATGACGATGTGCCGCCTCTCGGCGCGCCCCAAGAAGTGGAAGTTTCCGGGGCAGAGCGGACCACGTTTTATCCCATCGTTGAGGCTCTAGCGAATACGTTCCGCTTGACCATTCGCCCCGATTCCCGCCCCGAAGCCGGACACTACTACCGCTCTGATCACTTCAGCCTGGCGCGGGTGGGAATTCCAGCGTTCTCGATTAACGAAGGCGTGAAATACAAGGGCCACGATGTTACCTGGGGCTTGCAGCAGGCCGAAGAATTCACGCAGAAACACTACCACCAGCCCAGCGACCAATACCATGCGAGCATGGATTTCACCGGCGACGCAGCGATGGCCCGGTTCGGATTTGCGCTGGGATGGGAAGCGGCCGCGCAGTTGCCGACTATAGGCTGGAAAAAAGGAGACGAGTTCGAACCAGCCAGAACCAAGAGCGCGGCGGGACTTCCGTAGCCGATAGTTAACCTTCCATCGTTTTGAGGTCGGGGCTGAGGATCAATTCCGGCTCGGTGGCGCGCTGCACATCGTCGGCAGTGAGGCCGGGGGCGATTTCTTCCAGCACAAGGCCCGTAGGGTTAACCTGGATGAGCGCCATGTCGGTGACGATGGTGTCCACCACGCGCACGCCGGTCAGCGGCAGCGTGCATTTTCTTAATATTTTGGGCCGGCCCTTCACGGGTCGTGTGCTCCATGGCGATGATTACGCGGCGCGCTCCGGCGACCAGATCCATGGCGCCGCCCATGCCTTTCACCGTTTTTCCGGGGACCATCCAGTTGGCCAGGTTGCCTTCCTCGTCCACTTCCATCGCGCCCAGCACGCTCAGATCAACGTGGCCGCCGCGGATCATACCAAACGAATCGGCGCTGGAAAAATAAGCGGTGCCGGCAATCTCGCTGATCGTTTCCTTGCCGGCGTTGATCAGGTCGGAATCCTCCTCACCCTCGACTGGATACGGGCCAATGCCGAGCATGCCGTTCTCACTTTGCAGGATCACGTCCATGCCGGCAGGGACATAGTTGGCGACGAGTGTGGGCATGCCGATGCCCAGATTGACGTAGAAGCCGTCGCGCAGTTCACGGGCGATGCGCTTGACGATGCGCTCGCGCTTGTCGAGATCTTTACCGACTTTTGAAACGGTTGACATAGAATTTGATCCGCTGCCGAGCTACGCTCAGCCTGGACCCTTCGACGTCGCTCAGGGCAGGCTCGCGAGGACGCGCGTCCCTCCATCGTTCTCTGTTTGTGCTAACTTGCTTTTCTTACCGTTCTTTTCTCAATACGCTTCTCATACAGCTCTCCCTGAAAGATGCGGTTCACGAACACGCTGGGCGTGTGGACCATATCAGGCTCGAGTTCGCCCACCTCAACCAGATGCTCGACTTCCGCGATGGTTACTTTGGCCGCGGAGGCCATCATAGGATTAAAGTTGCGTGCCGTCTTGCGATAGACCAGATTGCCCCAGCGGTCGCCCTTCCAAGCCCTCACCAGCGCAAAGTCGGCTCGCAGCGCATGTTCCATCAAATACATGCGCCCATCGAATTCGCGGGTCTCTTTGTTTTCGGCCACGACCGTACCGACGCCGGTGGGGGTATAAAACGCGGGAATGCCCGCGCCACCGGCGCGAATCCGTTCGGCAAAAGTTCCTTGCGGAACCAGATCCAGCTCGATTTTGCCTTGCAGAACCATCTGCTCCAGGAGTTTGTTTTCGCCAACGTAGGTTCCGATATGTTTGCGAATCTGACCGGCGGAAAGTAGCAATCCCATGCCGAGGCCGTCCACGCCGACGTTGTTGCTGATGGTGGTGAGATTCTTCACGCCCTTGCGAACCAGCGCGCGGATGAGATTCTCCGGGATGCCGCAGAGCCCGAAGCCGCCCAGCATGATTGTGGCGCCGTCGAACACATCGCACACCGCCTGATCCGCGCTGGCCACAACTTTGTTCATAAGATTGCGATTCTAAAACAAATTCACCACCGAGACACAGAGACACAGAGAAAGTGCTGAATTTCATTTGCCACTCCACAAGACCTAGCTTGTTTAAGAGAGTCCACACCGCCCTAAACAAAAAGACGTTATCGCGGCTTCTCTGTGGCTCTGTGTCTCTGTGGTGCAATCTTTCTGAACTGATGCGCGCGTTCGAACTCCATGGCAAGCTCGCGCGTATCGAGATTCTCGCGGATATGCGCCAGGCGCTGTTCCAGTTGCAGCAGAGCATTCTGAATGTTCTTCCGGTTGGTGAGGGCAATGTCGCGCCAAACAGAGTACGGGCTGCTGGAGGTGCGGGTCATATCGCGGAGGTTCCGGCCCGCAGCCTCGAGCAGCGGCGCATCCTCGCCGAATTCGTCCACCAGAGCCGCCGCCAGCGCGGTTGAGATCATCTGCGGGAGATGGCTGATCCAGGCGCAAAGCTGATCGTGTTGGCGGGCATCCATGCTGGCAATGCGCGCGCCAGTGGCTTCCACCCACTCCAGAAACTCTCCACTCAGGCCGTCATAGACTCTCTGGCCTGCCACCGGAGTCAGAAACCATGCGGCTCCCTGGAACAAATCGGGGTCAGCGAACTCGATGCCCGCTTGTTCTTTGCCGGCCATGGGATGTCCAGCAAGAAAGCGAGTGCCGGTGTTCTTGCCGAAAACTGCCTTCGCGCGCGCCAGAATTTCAGCCTTGGTGCTGCCGACATCGGTGAGCAGCGTGTTCGCGGGAAGCGCAGGGCCGAGGCTCGCGATCATGTCGATAATCCCGCTGACCGGTGTGGCGAGAAGAATAATCTGGCTGCCGCGAGCGGCGTCGGCGGGAAGAGTGTGGCCAGCGTCAATTGCGCCTCTGTGGCGGGCGCGCTCCAGCACCGGAGCGCGATCGCAGCCGATGATTCGGCCGGGGAAGCGACGCTTCTTCAAGGCCAAAGCGAACGAGCCGCCAATCAGGCCGGTGCCGATAATGGTGATTTGACGAATAGGCATCAGGCATTTTCACCACGGAGGCACAGAGTCGCGGAGAAACCGAAAAGCATACAAGCCAAGAAAATCGCGAGTTGTTGTTTCACACTCTCCTTTTCTCCTCGATGCCTCCGTGTCTCCGTGGTTGAGCTTTCTTCCCACTGTTCAATCTGGACTCAGGCCATCTTGCGGCCGACTGCGGGCGCAATAATCCGCAACTGATCCATCAGTTCGGCGAACTGCGCGGGATAGAGAGATTGTGCGCCATCCGAAAGGGCCTTATCGGGGTCATGGTGCACTTCGATCAAAAGCGCATCCGCGCCCGCGGCGACCGATGCTCGCGCCATGGGGGCAACTTTGTCGCGGCGCCCAGTGCCGTGCGAAGGATCGGACGCCATAGGCAGGTGGGAGAGCTTCTGGATAATCGGGATCGCCGAGATATCGAGCGTATTGCGCGTGTAGGTCTCGAAGGTGCGGATGCCGCGCTCGCATAGGATGATCTCGTAGTTTCCGCCCGCCATGATGTATTCCGCCGAGAGCAGCAATTCTTCCAGAGTTGCGGCAATGCCACGTTTGAGCAAAACCGCCGTTTCTGACCTTGCCCAGTTCACGCAGCAAATTGAAATTCTGCATATTGCGCGCGCCCACCTGCAGAATATCCACGTAGGACAGCATAGGCTCAATCTGCGAGATCTCCATCACTTCGCTGATCACGAGCAATCCGAAGCGGTCGCCGGCTTCGCGCAACAGTTTCAATCCGTCCAGCCCCAGTCCTTGGAAAGAATAGGGAGAGCTGCGCGGCTTGAAGGCGCCGCCGCGCAACGCGCGGGCGCCAGCTTTGGCAACTTGCTCAGCCACCGTGAAAAGCTGGTCGCGCGATTCCACCGAGCACGGGCCGGCCATCACCACCACTTCCGGGCCGCCGATTTTCACGCCGTTGGCAAACTCGACCACCGTGCCCTGCGGACGGAAACTTCGTCCAGCCAGCTTGTAAGGGGCACTGATGCGATGAACTTGTTCGACGCCCGCCAGCACTTCGAGATTGCGGATGTCGAAGTCGCCGCGCGCGCCCACTGCCGCCACCACGGTCTGCCGGGCGCCCGTGGAGCGATGCACTGAGAAGCCCATCCGCACCAGGTGCTCAATCACCTGGTTGATTTGCTGCTCAGTCGCGGATTCTTGCATGGCAACAATCATAGGGGAGCTTCTAGCTTCTGGCTCCTAGCTAGGAGCTAGCAGCTAGAAGCTTGGTTCTTCAGTCATTCACATCCGAATCCAATTCTGTATCGCCGGGACGCTTTGCGATCGTAGTCTTCGGCGCCATCTCTTCCTGCTGAATCTGGCGCATGATATCCATGATGCGTTCGTAAATATTCAGCAGGTCGTGATCCGGCAGTGGTCCTGGGTTAACGCTTCGAACGTTGTTGAACACCGCTTGCTCACGATCCGGCTCATAGATGGGCATACCGACGCCACGTTTCAGCTTGCCGATCTCGTGGGCAGCCTGGGCCCGCTCGCTAAGCAGTTCCACCAGCTTGCGGTCAAGTTCGTCGATTCTCTTACGCCAGTCGGAAATATCCATAAAACCGACAGTAGCTAGTAGCTAGAAGTTGGCAGCTAGGACAACGCGGTCATTCTCGCCACTCTGGTGCCCTAGCCCTAGCTGCTCGCTATCAGCCTTCTCACGAATTCTGCCACAGATTGGGCTTCTTTGCCGGGGTTGCGCTCGATGATTTCGACGATAGCGCTGCCCACGACACCTGCGTCCGCGAACTTTCCCACGGTGGCGAATTGCTCCGGCGTTGAAATGCCGAAGCCGACCGCGATGGGAAGCTTCGTATACTTACGCAGGCGGCGCACCAGCTTTTGCGCGTCTTCGGTCAACTGCTTGCGCGCGCCGGTTACTCCCGTGCGGGAAACCGCGTACACGAATCCGGTCGAGGCCTCCGCCACAAGTTTGAGCCGCTCGTCGGTGCTGGTGGGCGCGGCCAGAAACACAGTAGCAAGATTCCGTTTTCGCATCGCGTTCAGATAGCTGCTCGCCTCTTCGATGGGCAAGTCGGTGATCAAGGCACCGTCAATGCCGGCGTCCTGGGCAGCAGTGCTGAACTTGTCCAACCCCATGCGCAGGATCGGGTTCAAGTAAGAAAACATAATAAGCCCAGCTTGCGAGCGCCGGCGTACATCCTTTGCCAACCGCAGAACTTGCTCCAGCGTGGTCCCATGGCATAACGCTCGCTGGCTGGCGCGCTGGATTACGGGACCGTCGGCCAGCGGATCGCTGAACGGCACGCCCAGTTCGATCATCGCTGCGCCAGCGTCAATGGCTGCCAGCACGATTTCTCGCGTGGTGGCGAGATCAGGATCGCCGCAAGTGGCATAGGCCACGAGCGACGGTTTCGATTCGAAGTGGAAGGGCATCGAAACATTCTAGATTGTGGGGTCAGATTTAAGAAATTGAGGCGAGACGTAAGCGAGCGTTTCGTGCGAGCGTGAGGCTCGAAATCATGAGCCTAGCCAGGATCCGAATCGAAAGTTAAGTGCCTAAGAGGATTGCGCTGACGTAGCGCTTGATGGACAATGAGGTCATGACCGGCGTTCAGTTCGTTACCGACCACAAGGGCCGCAAGGTCGCGGTTCTGATTGACCTGAAAAGGCATGGAGCCAGGTTGCGGGATTTTTGGGATGGGCTTATCTCGGAGTCGCGGCGCAGGGAAAAGGGCATACCTATCGAGAAGATCAGGGCGGACTTGATCCGAAGCGGACGGCTTCGTGCGTAGCTATCTCGTCGAGGTAAAACCTTCGGCGAGAAAAGAACTCGAAGACTTGCCTGATGGCGTGCTAAGGCGCGCGGTGCAGAAAATGGAATCTCTCAGAGAAAATCCGAAGGCCGGCGGGGTGTAAAAAACTGAAGGGTTACAAGGATCTATGGCGAATTCGGGTGGGCGACTGGCGGATCGTGTATGCCATCGATGACAGCGCGAAACTCGTCAGTGTGACCCGGATAGCACATCGGCGAGAAGTGTACGACTAAGGAATTGATATTATGGCATTGACCGCGATCCATCCGGGCGTACACCTGGCCGAAGAGCTCAAAGTGCTTAATATGAGCGCGGCTGAGCTGGCCCGTAAGATGAAGGTTCCCACCAATCGGGTCACGCAAATCTTGAACGGAACACGCGCCATCACGGGGGACACCGCCCTGCGTCTCGCTCATTTTTTTGGCACAAGTGCGGAGTTTTGGCTGAATCTGCAAAGCCTGTATGAATTACGGCTCGCCGCGAAGAAGGCAGGGAAATCCATTCAAGCTCTGCCCAAACTCGAGCGGCGCGAAGTCGTTCATGCGTGACCTATGGGCGGATTCATCTTTGCTCTTGCGATGGTTGCTTCCACGGTAGCTGTCCTTCGGTAAACGTCGATTGACCCGCGCCTAGTCCAACTTCAGGTTTTCCCGCAGGATTCCGATGTCTTTATCCCCGCGCCCGGAGATGTTCACGATTACCACCTCCGACTTCTTCATTTTGGGCGCGCGCTTCATCACTTCGGCGACCGCGTGCGCCGACTCCAGCGCCGGAATAATGCCTTCGGTCCGGGCGAGCAGCGTGCACGCTTCGAGCGCTTCCTTGTCTGAGGCGGAAACATACTCCGCCCGGCCAGAATCGTGGAGGGCGGCGTGCTCTGGGCCGATGGAAGGATAGTCCAGTCCCGCGGAAATGGAATGTGTATTTGCGATCTGTCCGCCAGCATCCTGCAAAACATAAGAATACGTTCCCTGCAGAACGCCCGGCGACCCGCCGTGAAAGCGAGCGGCGTGTTCGCCGAGCGCTTCGCCGCGCCCACCAGCTTCCACGCCGATGAGCTTCACCCGCTTGTCTTTGATGAATTCGTAAAAAATCCCGATGGAATTCGAGCCGCCGCCAACGCAAGCGATGATCGCAGCAGGCAGTTTACCCTCAGCTTTGAGAATCTGGGCGCGGGCTTCGCGACCGATGACCCGATGAAAATCGCGCACCATGGTGGGATAGGGATGAGCGCCAAGCACACTGCCCAGAAGATAATGCGTGCTGCGGACGTTGGTCACCCAGTCGCGCATGGCCTCGTTGATCGCATCCTTCAAGGTGCGTGAGCCGGACCCCACGCCGCGCACCTTGGCTCCGAGCAGGCGCATGCGGAAAACGTTCAGCTCCTGCCGCCGCATGTCCTCGGTGCCCATGTACACTACGCAATCGAAACCGAGCAGCGCGCAGACCGTTGCCGTTGCCACCCCATGCTGTCCGGCGCCAGTTTCCGCGATGACACGGTGCTTGCCCATGCGTTCCACGAGCAGCGCCTGCCCCAGGCAGTTGTTGATTTTGTGCGCGCCGGTGTGGAGCAGATCTTCGCGCTTGAGGTAGATTTTGGCCCCGCCAAGTTTCTGCGTAAGCCGCTGGGCGAAAAACAATGGCGTGGGGCGGCCGGCATACGTGCGCAAGAGTTCGTCCAGCCGCCGCTGGAACTTGCGATCGCGCTTTGCCTTCTCGTATTCGCGCTCCAGTTCCTCGAGCGCGGCCATGAGCGTCTCTGGAACGTAGCGCCCGCCGTAGGCGCCGAAACGGCCTTTGCCGTTCTGGCTCTTACCTGTCATCCCGAGCAAGGAAACTCGGCTGCGCCGCAGGCGAGGTTCTGAGTCGAGGGACCTGCTCTTCCCCGCCTCGCTTTTGATCTTTGCTGTCGCCATTCGATTATGCGCCCGCTCCCCGCACCGCGCTGACGAATGCTCGCACCTTCTCTGGATCTTTTTTCCCGGGTTTGGCTTCGACACCGGAAGAGACGTCCACGCCCCAAGGCTTCAGTATACGGATTGCCTCGCCGACGTTGTTGGGACTGAGACCGCCGGCGACGATAACTCTCACGGTCCGTTTCATATATTCCACAATGGTTGCGGCCTTCTGCCAATCAAACGCCGTCCCCGTGCCACCCGGCTGTTGGAGCGTGCCGGAATCCAGGAAGATAGTCGGCCTGGTGTCGAAGCTGGATTGTTCTCGGCCAGATTGCATGAACTCTCTTGCTCGTTCGATGTTTTCAATGAAACTTACCGCGCCCTCTTGATTTTCGATAAACCATTCCGCCGACAGCGAAAGATAGCTCTTGAATCCCGGCGGAAAGGCCCCCGCGCCATAAGCCTTATTGTCAGACACCGTCCCAAGATGAGGCTCGATGTGAATTTGCGTGGCAGTCAAGCCGACGTTCCGGATAAGATCAAGCCAGTCATCTGAATAATTGCCGACGAACACGCCCACTTTTTCTACACCTTCCGGCAATTGCTGCACGATCTCGCGTGCAACTTCCCGATCAATGTTTCTCGGGCTCTTCTCATAGAACACGAACCCCAGCGCGTCAGCGCCGGCTTCGACAGCGATCGAAGCATCTTGGAGATTCGTGATTCCGCAAATCTTAACCCAGGTCATAAATCTCGTCGTCGGCCGTTGGCCGTTCGCCGTTCGCGCCCCGGAATGGTGGTGGCGGATTCTGCCAATAGCTCCCGCAGCGCCTTCCCCGGCGATTCCGCCTTCATCAGCGATTCGCCGATCAGAAATGCCCGATAACCCGCGTCGCGCAGACGGGCAACGTCTGCTCCGCTGTGGATGCCGCTTTCCGCGACCCGCAATACGTTGTCGGGAATCGAGTCCGCCAGGCGGAAGGCCGTTTCCAGATCAACTTTGAATGTCCGCAAATCCCGGCTGTTCACGCCAATGAGATCGCATCCTGCCTCAATCGCCCGTTGCAGTTCTGCTTCATCGTGCACTTCGCAAAGAACATCGAGAAGGTACTCACCCGCCCGGCGAGCGAGCGCTGTTAACTCCGTTTGTGACAATGCGGCCACGATCAGCAGAACCGCATCGGCGCCGTTGGCGCGCGCTTCCATGATTTGCAATTCGTCGACGATGAAGTCTTTCCGCAAGCACGGCAGCCTCACGCTGGCCGACGCGCGTTTCAGGTTTTCGAGCGACCCCTGAAAAAACTCCGCGTCGGTCAGCACTGACAGGGCCGCCGCGCCGGCCTCCTCCAGTTCTTTAGCCAGAGTCTCGGGATCGAAATCGGCGCGAATCAAGCCACGTGACGGGGAGGCCTTCTTCAACTCCGCGATTACGGCCGTTCCCGCGCGACTGTGGAACTCCAATGCGCGCCGGAAGCCGCGGGGGGTGTGTTCCTGGGCTCGACGCTCAAGTGCCCGTAAGTCGGCCGCATGCAGGATCTCAGCGACATGGCGGCGGGTCGCGGCAACGATCTGGTGAAGGCCGGTGGGCATAGCCGAATCCAGCGATTATAAGGGATGCAAGGCACTGCCCCTCATCAGGGCAGTGGCGAGTTCCTTAGGCAACAGGGCGCCGGGTCGGCGCTTGACGGAACCCCTCATCTTCGGATAATCTCGCCACAGAGTTACCCCTGTGTTTACCGTCTAAGCCTCTGATAAATCAAGGCTTGAACGGATTTTCGCAACTAACGAGGCTGGTTCGGGTTTTAGGAACCGTTGCCATAAGAAATCCCCAAACGAGGTGAATGAGAATGACAAGCAAAATTACGAAGTTGCTCCTGGTCCTGGCGGTGGGAGGTATGATTTTTGCGGGCTCGGCCATCGCCCAGACAACCACCACGACCACAGAGCCCGCCGCCCCCGCCGCCCCCGCTGCTCCGGCTGCGCAGACACCGTCTAACGTCGGTTCGGGTACAGTGCCAGGAGGATCTACGGCCAAACCGCTAAATGCCGGACCTGGAAGCCATGAGGCTGGCCATAGCTGGGAGAACCACATAAACAATCGCGAGCAGCGCCAGCAGAACCGGATTGGCAACGGAATCAAGAACGGCCAACTGAGTTCCGGCCAGGCCGCGCACTTGGAAAACCGGGAAAACCAGATCCAGGAGCGCGAAGCGAAGGACGAGTCTGAGCACGGCGGGCATCTGACCCAGCAGGAAAAGCAGCACTTCCAGCGCGCGCAGAACAAACTGAGCCGCCAAATCCACAACGACAAGCATCCCAAGTAGGGCGGTTCGGCGACAGTCAAGCCCTCCAAGCAGCAAGGTTAAGCCGCAGGTTAAGCTGCGGCTTTCTTGTTCTGGGGCCTTTGCATTAGTTGCAGTCCCAAACGCACAGGACTGCGCGGGAAGGGCGATCAGCGCCCTTTGGGATATCGCTTGTTCGTGAGCTTGTGGAGAATATCAATGGCAAACTCGCTTACCCAGTTGTAGGCGCTGCCGAAACCAGCCTGTTCGAGCGCGGAGTAGCTGCCTTGTTTCCACACGGTATGTTGCCCTGGCAGCCAGACCGTCGCCAGCATACCCGCGCCGAATGATCCCACATAAAGTGGAATCGCAGGCCGGCGCTCCCGCTCGGTGCGATTGTAGGTGACAAAATTTCTCACGATGGCGTGCCGGGTCCGAGGCCAAAATCCGGTGCAGCGGCACAGATCATAGCGGGATTCATAGCCGAAAGCAGCATTTCCCACCGACTGAAGAGTATTCGCGATCACGAACTGGCCATAACGGTTGCCGAAGCGGCGGCCGTATCCGGCCATGCCCCCGCCCCATTGCGAAGGCGCGCCCCGCGCCTGATCAATGCCAGCCGTGAACATTCTCTCGATGTATGCCCCGGCGGTAAAGAAAGTCTGATGAACATAGACCTTCTGTCGCTCTTGGTTGCTGAGAGGCTGCAGCGGTTCGCTGCTGGGGATGTACGGTCCGATCAGCCACTCGATGGGCACATCGCGAACCTTTTCCAGAGTTGATGCCGGCTTGGCCTGCGGCTCAGTGTTGTCCTGCGGCGGTTCCGGTTTGTAACTGGCCTGTTGCCCGAAACAAGCGGAAACCGTTAGGAGTACCAGAAGGCAAAATGGGACGAGAGAGCGAAGAACCCAGGCGATCATCCCTAGCAAGGTATCACGGGACGGGTTCTGACGCAGGGTAATTGTGGTGGCCGCCGGGAAGTAGGGCGCGAATCCCGGTCAGAACAAGTAGATCAAATTGATCGCAGAAGTGAACTGCCGTTTCCCGGTGGGATTACTGCCCACCAGAAATACGTCTCGATCCGAAAGATCCAGACGCAGATCACCGCGGAGCACAAACTTCCCGTCTGCCTTTCTGAAGTGTGAATTCAGGCGCGAAAACCTTGCGCCCACGGTGTACTCAGGAGTAAAGGTGAACCCCCGCAGAGTTTGATCGACTCCGGTTCGCGTGCCACCACCGTCATTGAAGACCTCTCCCCGGAAAGCGAGCGAAAAGCTGTTATTAGGACTGTACTTGGCGTAACCGGCCAGCCCTCTCCAAAGCGCATCGTGACCAATGGCAATGCCATTCTGCTCGTGGCCGTAGAGCCCGTCGCCGCCCAGGGCGAGCTTCGAGACCGGTTTCCATGTCGCGACCAGTTCGTAGACACTGCGTTGGTCTTGACTATCGTTCCGCCGCTCTGGCCCATGGATAAAGTTGAGAGAAATGCTGGTGGTTTTGGTCGGGGTCAGCGCCAGTTGTGTCCCAATTGTGTAGGCGTGGTTCAGTCTCTGCACATCGTCCCACCCGTTGGTCACGGAAACCATTGCCGCAATCTTGCGGCTGAAGGAATACGTCGCCCGCAAACCGGTATGGGTGAACGGAATGCCATATCCAAAGATGAAGCTGCGGCTGAAATTGTCGTTGTACCCGTCGTAGCCGCCGATCACCTCATACCCCATGTGGGTGGCAAACTTCCCTAGATCAAGGCGCAGACCTTTCCCCACCGGCACGATGTAACTTACGAACAGTTGCGGGATATCCAAGTGGTGCGCCACGCCGGTGTGGGTGTCACGAAACATCCCATAGGCAGCGGTAATCTCGGGGACGCCAGAGCCCGCGATCAGATCGAAGCGGAACCCGAACTGCTTGGGTTCGCTGATCGAACGTTGAATGACCAGTTGCGCCACATCCAACTGGGGATCGTCATCATTGAAGTCGAAAACTCGAAACTGGTTCAGGCGTGGACTGGGGCCGTTCTGGTTATAGGTATAGGAGAGAGACAGGAATCCGTTGGTGGAGATTCCCTTCCACCAGGGTTTTTCCTCCCCGACCCCAATAACTGGATCAGCGGCCGGAACGGGAGCACTGGCCTGCGCAGGTGCAAGCAGGGGTGAGGTCACCGTCACCCCTGCCACAACCAGTTTCGCCAGGGACCGGCAGGATGCTCGCCAAAGCCCCTTGCAGCTCATTTCCGGGCAGCTAGAAGCTCCTCCGCATGAGCCTGGTTTACGGCACGCGCCAGGTCATCGCTGTGGAAGACATCTTCGTACGCGTGCTCACCGTGGATGGATTCATCCAGGCCTATTTCCTCGCTCATCTCGCTGACTTTCACTGGCGTGAAGGCATCGATGATTCGCAACATCCCGTAGGTAAAGACGAAGGCCCACACCGACGAGAAGGTCACGGCAACGACTTGTTTCAACAGAAACGTCGGGTCCCCGTTGAGCAAGCCATCCGCGCCGGCAGGGTTATAGGCCTTGCTGGCGAAGATTCCCAGCATAACGATGCCAAGGAATCCCCCTACCCCGTGGACTCCCCAGACATCCAGGGCGTCATCCCATTGCAGCTTGTTTTTCATCTCGACAGCGTAATAGCAAACCACCCCAGAAACACAGCCGATAATGACCGCGGTGGTGGGAGAAACATACCCGGCCGCGGGAGTGACGGTGGCCAGTCCGGCAACGGCTCCGGTCAGCAAGCCGAGGAACTTAGGCTTCTTTTCGTTAAACCACGCTACCAGCATCCAGGCGATCGCCGCGAACGAAGCTGCCACATCGGTATTGAGAAACGCCGTGGCGGTTACCGAATCGACTCTCATTTCGCTGCCGGCATTAAATCCATACCATCCAAACCAGAGCAAACCGGTGCCAAGAGCCACCAGCGGAATACTGTGCGGTCCGCGGTCTGCCACACGGCGCTTGCCCACATAGATCACGGAAGCCAGGGCCGCGATGCCGGCAATGTTGTGCACCACGATGCCACCGGCAAAGTCCTTCACACCCCATTGCTGCAGAAAGCCTCCACCCCAGACCATATGCACAAACGGGAAATAAACGAAGGTTAGCCAACCGGTGAGGAACAGCATGTACGCCTTGAAAGTCACCCGATTGGTGAAGGCGCCCGAAATGAGCGCGGGAGTGATGATCGCGAACATCATCTGGTACGCAATGAACACAAATGCCGGGATCGTAATATTCGGCGACGGGGTATTGAGGTCGACCCCGCGCAGAAAGGCGTTGTGGAAATTGCCGATGACCCCGTGCCAGTCGCCGCTGAAGCACAGAGAATAGCCGTATAAATACCAGATCACCGTCGTCCAGCCCATGGAGACAAAGCTCTGAATCATGATGGCGAGGACGTTTTTGCGCCCTACCAGGCCGCCGTAGAAGAAGGCGAGACCCGGCGTCATCAGCATGACCAGGCTGGTGCATAAAATCATGAAGCCTGTGTTGCCAGTATCGAGATGCAGCATGGAAACCTCCCCTGGAACGAAAAGTTAAGAACTAGTTACCGCTCTCGCTCGGAACCAATGAACAAAAACGCCGACAGAGACGGCATGAATCGCATCACGCGCAGGCCGGAGGCACCAAAATATCTATGACCTGAAACAAAGAAGATGCCTAAGAACGAACCCGTCGCCCAGGTCGCTGAACTAGCAACTGGAACAGGATGCCAGCGGCCAGGCCGTTGCATGACTTGCCGAGACCAAGGAGGACCTCAGTCCTCCTCAATGAAGCAGATTGTGCCTTGTTGGAGGAAAACTCTGTGAGGCTCGTCACAGCTGCGGGTGACCGAGTCACAACGGCTTTGCCATCAAGCGGCGCGCTGCGTCGGGATGAGGGCATCCGAGCCGGCATGGGACGCCATTCTCTCTTCAATCAAGTCGAACAGCGCAGAAAGGGTCATCCCCCGATCGAGCATCTGGATCAGATCCTCGACGCTGAAGCCGGCTTGTTCCGCCGCCTGCACCAGCCTCTCGATAGCATCGTAAACAGATAGGTCCCGGGCTTCGTGCAGGTGGCTGAAGCAATCATCCAGGGAAGCGTGGCCGCGCCTTTTGGGTTCGGTAGCCATAGGTAGAACTCCGTTCCACCGCCAATTTACTATCCCTACGGTGAAAAAACTGTGACTTCCGTCACGTTGGCACGTTTACGCGACCGAGAGGAATTCGTGGGTGCGACAGGATTCTGTGCGGTATCGTTGGGCTTCTGAGTCTTTTGTGCCATCGAAGGGACTCGAACTTGAGCCGTTTTGCGGGCGTGAGGGCAGCGGGAGCCAGCGGGCGAAATCCTGAGCGCCGCGAAGGACCGATGATGAAGTCTGGTGCCATCGAAGGGACTCGAACCCCCACACCCTTGCGGGTACATGGACCTGAACCATGCGCGTCTGCCAATTCCGCCACGATGGCACAAAAGTATTGCAGGGCGACCCTCGCAGGCCACCTTTCAGGAAAGAACGACAAGTAATATTCTACAGGGGCATCGCCGAGTGTCAAAGCGGGAGCACGAAGCGCGGCGAGTAGCGTATTCTCGTGTCAGCAGGTGCCGCTCTTCGGAAAGCAGCATCCAACCGGGAGAGCCGGCTTCCTGGTTATCGAACGGCTGAGTTTTTGAGGCCCTACGACAGTGACGAAAATCGTAATGGAAAATTCTGGCAAGCTCCCGAGCAACGTCACAAGTCACCTGCGAGCTCTGGCCCACGATCTGAGCAATTCGCTGGAGACGATTCTCCAGGCCTCCTATCTTTTGGGGCAGGCCAAGTTGGACGGCAACGGCAAGAAATGGACAGAACTGATTGACACCGCCGCCAAAGATGCCGCACGCTTGAACCGCGAAATCCGGGAGATCCTGAAGTCGCAAAGTTAGGCGCCGGGTTAAGTTCTGATTGGGGCGGAGCGGCCCCGTCGACGCCGCTCAGGACAGGCTGCCGAAAGCGGTGCCCTCGCACGAGTCCATTTATTTTCATGCCTTACACGGAGGTGTAACCGATGTTCAAGTCCATCGCCGTCGTTGTCGGCAGCTACCTGCTCTCGGTTGTTCTTGTCCTGGCAACGGACCCGTTGCTCTCGCGCTTATTCCCGGGCGACTTCGTCCGAGGCCGTGTCCCCTCCGACACCGCTCTCATCGCGAGCACGGCGCTCTTCGTCGTGGTCTCGATCCTATGTGCCTGGCTCTGCGCCCGCTTGGCTCCGCGCCGCGCCGCGCGTCATGTGTTCTGGTTCTTCATCCTCGGGGAAGCGATGGGCATCGGCGCGACTATTCCCAACTGGAGCAAGGGCTGGCCGCACTGGTACTGGTTGTCCTGGCTGCTCACCTGGCCGGTGAGTTGCTGGGTCGGTTTGCTGCTTGCCGGGCGGCGGGCGGATTCAGCCCCCGCCTGAGTTCTCGTACCTATCCTTCGAGCTTGGCAGTCATCGTGATGTTGGCTTTGAGCACCTTCGATACCGGGCAACCGCTCTTGGCGTTCTCCGCCGCCTTCTGGAAAGCCGCCTGATCGGCGCCGGGCACTCGACCCACGACGTCGAGATGAACGGCCGTGATGGTCCATCCGGCGTCGAGCTTTTCCATGGTGAGGGTGGCCGCAGTCTCGATGCTCGAAGGCGTCAGATTGGCCGCACCCAATTGTGCGGAAAGCGCCATGGAAAAGCAGGCGGCATGCGCTGCCGCGATCAATTCCTCAGGATTGGTGCCGGGGGTGTTCTCAAAGCGTGTGGTAAATGAATAGGGAGTACCGTTCAGCACGCCGCTGGATGACGAAACCGCGCCCTTGCCATCCTTAAGCCCGCCTTTCCACACTGCACTTGCCTTGCGTTGCATTCGTCTCTCCTCAAGGGATGAAGTCGCAGACCTTTGCCATTGTAGATGGAACGGGGAAAGGTGTCAGGTGGGTGTCCTAACACTGCGTTGACTTGGTGGCGGCTGAATTGCTCGGATAAAAAATTTTACAAGGCGTCATTGACTTTGTAAGTATCTGCATTTAAAGTAGTTGATGTGGGTAGCAGCGCAGGCCGTCACCGAGGGACGAAACCTAACGTCACATCCAGCCATCTGAATCCTGTGGTAGCATCTCATTCTCACGATAGGGGAATATGTCTAGCAAAGTAAAAAGCGGATTTCTGTATTCTGATCCGTCTTTCCTGTCCGGGGCGGCCCGCACCCTCGATTTGCACGGTCTATATGACGCCTATAACATAAGCACTACGCCGTTAGAGGCCGATACTCGTGCGATCGCATCTGATTGGATTATCACCGGCCAAGACCTTCAAGAAGCAATCAACGAATTTCAGGCGCAAATCGAAAACGCTGCATAATACTTAACTGTGGGCGGTAGGCGATACAAGAAACCGAGTGCCCCATTCATGCAACGGCCAGACCCTGCGACTGCCGAGATCACTCGCCTAGAAGCATCCTATACTGGACCTCTCCCACCACCGGGGATGCTCATAAAATATAATGAGGCGGTTCCTGATGCAGCCAATCGCATCCTAACAATGGCAGAAAGGCAAAGTCTGCATCGTGAGACCTTGGAAGCAACTGTCATAAATGCTGGCGTCAGGAGTCAAACCAGAGGATCGTATTTTGGATTCATTATTTCAATGACCGCAATCTTGGGCGGCGTTTACCTAATAGCCATTGGCAAGAGCGTCCAAGGTTTGGTGGCAATAATTTCCAGTTTGACTGCACTCACCATCGTATTCGTCCTTGGCAAGAAAAAGCAGGATAAGGAACTCAACGAAAAGTCCCAAGCTCTTGCTAGGCGGATGGGCCGATCCTGACAACCCACTATTAGGACAGCACCCAGGTGTCAGGTGGTGCAGACTCTGCTCTAGAAGTTTTTGTCTGCGCTCTGAAGCCGGCCCTCGAACAGCCGTCGGAAATTCGCGCATCCCGCTCACACACCGGAGATTCCGAATGCTAATCTCAATTGGGAGAGCGGTACGCCGCCCCGATCCTTGATCTTCGGCTCGAACTATGACTTTCCAAAAAACCACCTGTTCTACCCTTGTATTCCTGGCAGCGTGCAGTCTTCCAGCGGTTGCGCAAATCGCGGCTGACCCTGCGCAGTCCATTGACCGCCTGGTCAGTGCCTACGTTTCCGAGCACCGTGTGCCGGGCCTATCGCTTGCGGTAATTGATCGCGGACGGGTTGTCCTTACCCAGGGCTACGGTCTTGCCGACGTCGAAAACAGCGTGCCTGCCAGCGCCGATACTGTTTACCGCATCGCATCAATATCCAAACCGGTCACGGCAACCGCGGCCATGAAGCTCGTCGAATCCGGGAAGCTCGATCTGGATGCGCCAATTCAGAAATACTGTCCGGACTTTCCCCAGAAGCCTTGGCCCATTACCACCAGAGAACTGCTTTCCCATCAGAGCGGCATCCGCGACTACAGGAATGAAGAAGAGAGCATCAACACCCGGCACTACGCGAGCATCAAGGAAGCATTGACCCAATTCGCCGCCGACCCTCTGGAGTTTGAGCCCGCCACCAGGATGCTGTACACCAGCTATGGCTACATCGTGCTTGGTTGTGTGATGGAGGGCGCCTCGGGAACCAGCTACGAGCGCTATATGCATCAGGCGATCTTCGAGCCGGCTCAGATGGCGACCACTCACCTCGATGATGTCTTCGCGATTATCCCGCACCGGGCGCATGGGTATAGAGTCGCTCCCAGCGGGGGATTGCAAAATGCCGTATTCGTTGACGTCAGCAACAAGCCTCCGGGGAGCGGCATCAATGCCAGCGCGCGGGACATGGGCGCTTTTGTGACAGCGCTCTATGCGGGAAAATTGGTTTCGAAGCCGACTTTGAACCAGATGCTCACGCCGGCGAAAACTCGTGACGGAAAGCCAACAATCTATGGCTTCGGCTATTTTCGAGGAGGCCCCATTGGCGAATACCACGGACTGCAAGAGGCCGGCCACGGCGGGGATCAACAGGGCGTCAGCAGTGTGCTGTACCTCCTGCCGGAAAAAGAGTTTGGCGTGGTGATCCTCTCAAACTTGGAAGGAGAGCAAAGTTCGCTGGATTTTATCGGTCTTGCGCGCAAGATTTACGATATTGTTTCGCCATGAGTCGGCTTGACGGCGCCGGCCCTTGCCAGTCTGCGATCAGTAGAAGTCCGAGCAGCTCAGATAGAATCCGCAGCGTGGACAGCTCAACTTGCAGCGATGTTCTTTGAGCTGCGCGGAGCAATTGGGACAGAAGCGGGAAGGGTTGCCTCGATTCATCGAGGCGGCGGCAGCCGGAACTGCGCCAGCACCGCTGAGCTCGGCCGCAGGCGCGGACGCCGGATCGCCCGGCTGTTCCTTCATCCCGAAAACATAGCACCAGCAAGCGCAGCGTACAATTGCAGCTTTCGCTTCTCTTCCGTGGTCTTCCGCTTGTTCGCGAGTTCTGATGCCGAGCTAGGCCACTTTTGTTTCGCTGGCGGGAGAGATGTTCCCGACACGTGGCAGGCTGCTATTCCAGGAATCGGCGATGATTCGCCAAGTTCCCAGGCGTCGCCACGCGCGCATGAACTTTCCCCGGTCAGTGTGGTCAGCATGTCCCATCTGTATGGTGACGGTATAGCGGCCGATTTCAATCGCCATGTCGTCCGAGTGGTCTACACGGGTGGTTTCAAAACGCAGGCCTTGATACCCCGCGTCGCCGTACTGCCCCAAAACTTGTTCGATCGCTTTGGGACCCTGGGCCGCCTCCCGGTTCGGGGCCAGGTAAAGTCCGTCCGCGGCAAATAGCGCCGCGACCTGGTCGTAGTTGCCGGTATTGAACGCGGTGCAGAAATCCTGGGTGAGGCCGCGAATCGCAGACTCCGCGTCCAGGAACGGACTGGAGCCAGGGACACCACTGCCCATGGGCCGGTACATCGCACTACCTCCTGGGGGGAACAGGGTAATTCTTCGGTTTGCCACCCGACCTCGGTCGTGAGGGCGGGATAGCGCATCCACACTGCATTGTAGCGCAAAAACCGAATGCGAAAATTCCGACTTTTCCAGAGGCAAAACGCGAATCGTACTTCCCCCACGCGTCGCTAGGCCATTGCTGAGAGTTGTTCTATGATTCCGTTTACGCTCAAGGGGCCACGATCATGTACTTTGAACAGTTTTACCTCGGCTGTCTGGCTCACGCTTCTTACATGCTGGCGTCGCAGGGCGAAGCAATAGTGGTTGATCCTCAGCGGGACGTAGACATTTACCTCAAGGCCGCTGAAGAGCACGGTGCGAAGATCCGTCACGTCTTTGAAACCCACCTGCACGCCGACTTTGTGTCTGGCCACAAAGAGCTGGCTACGCGCACCGGAGCGAAGATTTACATTGGCACGCGGGCCCGCGCCGCGTTCCCCCATGTGGCTGTGAACGAGGGTTTCGAGTTGCGAGTGGGTACAGCACGCATCAAAGTGCTGGAGACCCCCGGGCACACGCCGGAAAGCGTTTGTCTGGTGATTACGGATGAGGAAAAGTCGCCGCGGCCTTGGGCGGTTCTGACCGGAGACACACTTTTTCTCGGTGATGTTGGCCGTCCCGACTTGTCGAAGACGCACACGCCAGCGCAACTGGCGGGCATGCTCTACGACAGCCTGCACCACAAACTGCTCAAGCTGACAGACGATGTTCTGGTTTATCCGGCGCACGGGGCGGGTTCGCTCTGTGGGCGCAATATGCGGGCCGAGCGTTCCTCGACCATCGGCACCGAGCGGCTCACCAATTACGCGCTTCAAATCAAGAGCCGGGAGGAATTTATCCGGCGACTGACTGCAAATTTGCCTGCCCGCCCCGAATATTTTCTCCAAGACGCCGAAATCAACCGCGCGGGTGCGCCCGCGCTATCGGAGTTGCCCCCACTACCCCCGATTTCGGCGCCCGAACTGAAGGCCCTGCTGGATGAAGGAGTGATTGCATTGGATGTCCGCCCCAGCGACCAGTTTGCCGCCGGGCACGTGCCCGGTTCCATCAGCATTGCTCTTTCCGGACAATTTGCCACTTGGGCAGGAACAATTCTGGGCCTGTCTTCGCGTCCGGTACTGATTGCGGGAATGCCGGAGCAGCTGTCCGAAGCCCGCATGCGCCTGGCGCGGGTAGGCATCGAAAGCGAGCGTGGATACTTGCAGGGTGGCATTGAAGGATGGAAGCAGGCGGGATTCGAGTACGCCGAATTGCCGCAAATCACGGTGCAGGCTTTGCATGAACGGATGCTGTCTCACCCATTCCGCGTGCTCGATGTGCGCCGCGAGCCGGAGTGGCAGGCCGGACACATCGCGGGCGCCTCGTGGTGGCCGCTCGACAATTTCAACACCTCTCCGCCGGAGATCGAAAGCAACGCTCCGCTTGCGGTTCATTGCAAGAGCGGATATCGCAGTATGGTCGCCTGCAGTCTGCTGCAACGAGCCGGTTTCCAGAACGTGATCAACGTGATCGGTGGCTTCGACGCCTGGCAGGCAGCGAACTTGCCGCTCGTGAACGAGAACTCCGTCGAAGTATAGGATAGGCTTGACGGGCGGACCCTATTACGGTTCGGGCTGATGGCGCCAGGCCCGTCGCGAGATGCGAACTCCGCTGCGAGCCGGTTGCAAAGGGCTACCGGCTCGATTAAGCTAATCTTCTTCGCAGGTTGAACACCAGGCCGGGATGGCGGAACTGGCAGACGCAGCGGACTCAAAATCCGCCGGTACTTAGTACCTTGGGGGTTCAACTCCCCCTCCCGGCACCATGGTCCAACGCGGCGTTCGTCGAAGGGGGACTGGCCGCCCCGTTAATGTTGCGCAACTATACCATTCACCCGAAAATTCTAAACGGCGCAAGCGCTGATCCCGGATGGGCGCGATTCCCCTAGGAGTCGCCGGAGCCTGAAATCCGGCGGCCGAAAAGCAGGGTGAGACAATTTCCTCGGCAAGATCACATTCCCATCAGATTTCGCTGCAATTTCGCATATCCATGCTCTTGCGCCCACAGATCGAGCGGTGCCGCGGCGATTTCATCCACCATCGGCTCGGCCAAACCGTTCTTGGTGAGATCAACCGCTTTGAGATACACATGGCAAGTGTCACAACATTCCACACGGATGTAATCGAAATCACTCGCCGTATACACAGGCAGCTTCGCGTTGTTCTCTTCCCCGCAGCCTGCACAAACGATGCGTCGAAACTCCCACTCCGCCAGGCAGAATGAACACATCAATGACCGCCGCGCTCCGTCCCCCTGCTGTCGGAGCACGCCCAGGCCCGGCTTGCGATTGCAGAACGGGCAAAGTGAATGAATGTATCCGTCCGATTTCATGGCGAGACGGGAGCGTACAAATTCGGCATAGGGCTGAAGAAATGCACGAGCCAGAAATTCTTCCGGTGGTTCATCCGAGGAGAATTCGGTCGCGCTCCAGCTGGCATCCAGCAGCTCAGACCAGGACTCGGGCGAGGACTGTCGCAGCTCTCGTGCCAGTGCTGCAAGTCGCGCCGGACCTAGCTTTTCGACCAGCGACAGGAAGGGTCCGAAGCTGGCGTGGAGCTCCGGCGACTCCGGAGGGCTGAAGCTCTGGCCTCCAGAGGAGACCGTAGAAGGCCTCTCCGCCGCGGCTTCCAGCCGACCGTAGAATTCTTCCTGGAAGCGGGCGATTGTCGCGTAGAAGCCAAGAATTTCCGCCGCGAACGGATACTGCCTCGCCAAATTCTCCGCGCGCTTGATCCGCTGCTGCCAGGGAGAAACTCTCATCATCTGATTATCAAGCGAGCCGATGTCCGAGGCAACGTGGGCGAACCGGCCCAGTTTGACAGAGAAGCGAGCCAAACGCGCGGTTGTCGCGTCGCAAAGAACGCGACGCGTGCGCGCGGCTCGCGCAGATCCCCTTCGTCGTCGCTCAGGGCAGGCTCCCGCCGCGCAAAGAACGCTTGCTCGGGATGACAAATCAAACTGCGCCACCACCGAATTTGACTATTTCTTCTCGGCTTGCCGCGCTGCCTCGTAAGCCTGTCGGGGATCGCGACCGGTAGCTTCCTTAAACCAGGCAGGATGGAAAGTCCAAGCCCAGGACTCGCTGACCGAGCCACGGGTCATGGCCTGGAAAGTGCCCGGCTCACCGATCGTGCTGAGGTAAATGTGGATGAAAATTCCGCCCAGCATGATCAACGCAGAGATGTCGTGCAGAACGTAGCTGATTGCCACAGGCCAGCGTCCGAAAGTCGGGGCGCCTGCCCAGAGAATGATGCCGGTGATCAGGTAGACGGCGCAGCCGTCGACGATCTCCCAGAACTGTACTTTCTGGCCGGCATTGAAGAAGCCTGTGTCAGGCGGTTCGAGTTTATCCTCTCCCGACACAACTCCCTTGATGTTTCGCATCCAGTTGCGTGTCGGCTTTCTTCCAAGCCATCGGCCTCAGCCAGTTCAGCATCTGCAGTCCGAAAAAGACGACGAATCCCAGACCGAACCAGGGATGCATGGCGCGGGCCAGTGGTCCGCCGCCGAAGATGGGCGTAAACCAGCGGAAAAGCCAGGGAAGGTAAATGCCGAATCCGGAGAACAAGGCGAGAAAAAAGAAAAGCGCAACCATCCAGTGGAGGAAGCGCGTGTACACCGGATGGCGCAGCAACTCGCCGACGTAAACCTCGGTGCGCCCGAAGCGATCGAAGGCGCGGCGGGCCTTCTCGTCGAAACGTTCAACCGCGGTTGCCATTGGCATTCTCCTTCTGTGGCGGCTCCGGCTGCGGTCGGCGCGGACCGACCGTCACGTAATGCAGGCACACTCCAAGAAGCCCGAACAGCGCGAAGGTTCCCAGCACCGGCTTGAACAGCCATTTCCAAACCGTGTAAGCCCAGGAATCTGCGGATCCTTCGGCAGCCCACCATAGCGCTCCGGGTCCGTGGCATCGTGCAGAACATAAATCACATGCGTACCGCCAATCGATTGCGGATCGTAAACGCCGGCTTTCTCAAATCCGAAATTCTCGCGCAGCTGCTTCGAGCGCTCTTCGGCGATGAACTTCATGTCGTCCTTGCTGCCGAACTTCAGGCAGCCGGTCGGACAAGCCTTGATGCATGCCGGCTCCAGCCCCTGACCAACGCGGTCCGAGCACAGCGTGCACTTGTAGACCTTCTTCGTCGCCGGATTGAACTTGGGAATGTTATACGGGACATCCCGAGACGCAGAACTCGCAGCCGATGCAGTTCTCCTGCTGGAAATCGACGATGCCGTTGGTGTATTGCACGATGGCGCCATCGGCTGGGCAGGCGCGCAGGCAGCCGGGATCGGCGCAGTGCATGCACTGATCTTTGCGCATGAGCCACTGGATCGTGCCATCTTCTTTCTGGTGCTCGTTGAACTTGATCAGGTTCCAGAAATTCCAGCGCGTTTCGGGCATCGTCTGGTAAGTGTTGTCGAAGGTGGTCGGCGACTGAACGGCATGTCGTTCCACTCGACGCACGCCACCTCGCACGCCTTGCAGCCGATGCAGGTCGTGGTGTCGACCAGCTTGCAGACTTCGTAGTCGCGCTGCATATCGAAACCCGGAGCCGCTCCGGAGTGTCCCGAGATTTGCTTGATCTGAAGTGTTTTGCGGTCGCTCATTTTGGCCGTCAGCTTTCAGCTGTCAGCCATCAGTTTTCCGGCCGTCGGCTGAGAGCTGACGGCTGAAAGCTGATAGCTGCGCTACGCTTTCTCGATCTTCACCAGAAACCCCTTGAACTCCGGAGTGTACGCGTTCGGGTCGATCACGGTCGGAGTCAGCTGGTTCGCCAGAGTCTCTGGCCGTCTTGCCCTCGTCTTCGGCAATGCCGCGGAATCCCCAATGAATCGGGAATGCCGATCTGGAACATTTCTTTGCCGTCGATCTTCATCGGCCGAATGCGCCGCGTCACCATCGCCTTGGCGATGTAATGGCTGCGCGCGCTGGTGACTTTGACCTTCTCCCCGCCTTGCAATTGCATGCGCTCGGCGAGTTCGTACGGCACTTCGACGAACGGCTCCGGCACCAGCTGCACGTTCATGGGATTGTTCTTGGTCCAGTAGTGATAGTGCTCGGTGAGCCGATACGTCGTGCAGATGACGTTGAATCCCTGCTCCACCGTGCCGTACTTGTCCATGTCGGTCTTGTATTTCTTGACTACTGGATTGTTCGACTGATTCGGGTGCAACAGATTCGCGATCGGGCTCTCGATGGGCTCGTAATATTCCGGGAACGGGCCATCGGCCATCGCGCCCAGCGGCACGAACAATCGTCCCACGCCCTCGGGATTCATGATGAAGGGGCCCATGTGATCTTTCGGCGCGGAGTCGGGCTTGAAGTCAGGCACGTCGTTGCCCACCCAGGACTTGCTTGGCTTCGTCCCACCAGACTTGGCGGCGCGAGGGATCCCAGGGCTTGCCATTCGGCGTCGCACGAGGCGCGGTTGTAAAGGACGCGGCGATTCGCCGGCCACGACCACGCCCAGTTCGGATAAATCCCCAGCCCCGATGGATCTTCGGTTCCGCGGCGCTGGATCATGGCGCCGGCCTCGGTCCAGGAACCGCAGTAGAGCCAATTGCCGGATAGAGTTGTACCGTCGTCTTTGAGCCACGCAAATCCCGGAAGCTGCTGGCCGGCCTTGATCGTAATGTTGGTCTTCGGATCGGTGATGTCGGCGAGCGCTTTGCCGTTAATCTCCTTTGCAACTTCCGCCAACGAGGGAGTAATACGGGATTGGTGTAGGCGAACGACGCGTTCAGAACCGGGTCGGGGAACTTCCCGCCCTCCTTCTGATAGAGCTCGCGCACTTTCAGGAAAATCGTCGCCAGGATTTCCTGATCGAGCCGGGCCTCTCCCGGCGGCGGCAGCGCGACGTTCTTCCATTGCAGCCAGCGCGCGGAGTTCACGAATGTTCCGTCTTTTTCCGCGAAGCCCGCACCCGGCAGACGGTAGACGGTGGTATTGATCTTCTTCTGATCCTCGGCAGAGATGCCCGGCGCGCGCCAGAACTCGCTGGTCTCATCGGGATAGATCTCGCAGACCACCAGCCAGTCGGCCTTCTTAAGGGCCTCGATATTCTTCGCCGAGTCGGGGCCAATCATTACGCCGTTCATGCCGAAGGCGAATATGCCTTTCACTTTGCCTTCGTACATGTCATTCCAGATATTCACCCAGGAATAGTTGCGGTCGATTTTGGGCAGATAGTGAAACGCCCAGTCGTTTTCTTTGGTCGCTGCGGGACCGTACATCGCCTTGAGAAACGAAACCGCGAACTTGGGGGTATTCGACCAATAGTTGAACGAGTCCCAGGGATCAGGCTTGGCCGCGTTCGGGGTGATTCGCTTCAGATATGCGCCAAGGTCTGTGTCCGCGGGATTCGGCATTTTCAAATAGCCCGGCAGAATATCGAACACTCCCGCCATGTCGGTCGCGCCCTGAATATTCGAATGTCCGCGAAGAGCGTTCACCCCGCCGCCGGCGCGACCCACGTTGCCCATCAGCAACTGCAGCATGGCCGCAGTGCGGATGATCTGTGTTCCGAAGCTGTGCTGCGTCCAGCCCACTGCATAAATAATGGTGGCGACTTTCTTCATGTCGCCGTCTTTGCGGACGGACGTGAACAAGTCGGCAGCTTTCAGAAATTGATCTTTCGGAATGCCGGTGATGCGCTCGACCATCTCCGGCGTGTAGCGGGAATACTGCTTCTTCATAACTGGAACACGCAGCGCGGATGCTGCAGTGAGAGATCAAACGCGGTCTTTGGCGGCAACAGCGGCGGCGGAGGCGGCATTTCCTGCTTCGCAGGTGGCGGAGTTTTCTCAGGCGGCGAGCCGGTTACCGGCTTGCCGCTTAGATCGCCGCCTTCCTCATAATTCCAGGTTGTTCTTGTCGTACGCCTTCTTCTCTGGATCAAAACCGGAGTACAAGCCATCTTCCGGCAGTTTGAATCCATCCTTAATGATGAACGCGGCGTTGGTGTAATTGACCAGGTAGTCGTGCGCGATGCGGTTGTTCGCAATGGCGTAGTTGATCAACCCGCCGAGGAAAGCAATATCGGCGCCGGCACGAATCTGCAGATAAAGATCAGCGGTCGCCGCCGTCCGGGTGAGGCGCGGATCGACCACGATGGTTTTCGCATTACGGTGAATCTTGGCTTCAATCGCCCATTTGAAGCCGCAAGGATGGTTTTCGGCTGGATTTCCACCCATGATCAACATCATGTCGGTGTTCTTGATGTCGATCCAGCCATTGGTCATTGCGCCGCGTCCGAAGGTGGGCCCCAAACTGGAGACCGTAGGGCCGTGTCAAACCCGGGCCTGGTTTTCCAGGTAGCAGACCCCCAGGCTGCGCATGCTCTTGACCACCAGATAATTGAACTCGTTGGTGTCGGTGCAGCCGCCAGTAAAGGCGAACCCTTCGCAGCGGTTCACGGTTCTGCCTTGAGCGTCTTTTTCCACGAAGGTGTCGTCGCGGGTCTTCTTCACGCGCTGCGCAATTTCGCTGTAAGCCTGCTCCCAGGAGATGTCTTCCCAATCGGTCGCTCCTGGCCGCCGCACCTGAGGCTTGAGCAAGCGGCGATCGTTCAGAATGTCCTGTTCGAGCGACGAGCCCTTTGGGCACAGCGTGCCGCGATTGATGGGATGGTCGGGGTCACCCTCGACGTGCACCACCTGCGGGATCGCATTCTTCGCCTTATCTCCGAGCGTGTAAATAATGACGCCGCAACTGACCGAGCAATACGGACAGGTGCTGCGGGTTTCGCTCGCTCGCGAGATTTTCAGGCTCTGGGTTTGGGCGTAGACCGGAGCCAGATCAAATCCCAGGGCGGATAGACCGACTCCTCCAGCGATTGTGCTCTTAATGAAAGTGCGGCGAGAGAGCTCCATCTTTGCGACCTCCGGCAAATTGGCAAAACGTGCTCGAACAGCCAACCTTGAAAGTCAGCGAACCTAACGAATCTAGGATGTGAGACCGCTGTTAAAAGTTCGGCCGTTGTGTGACCCCACGCAGACGGCCAAGTTGTATCAATACCCCTTTGCGGGGCAATATAACTCCGCCCGTGGACCGGAGTCAATCCTGAACAGCAGCCGAGCGGCAGGATCGGGCCGAACCAGGGAGATGTTGTCGCCGCGCTCCGCGTAGCAAAAGCCCTGGGCGGGCCTTGGGGATCTGGCGAGAAAGCTCGTGGGAGCAAAAGGATCAGGACGGTTCCGCGGCTATGGCGGCAGGCCAACCCGCCGCATGAGGTCAATGCGGCGGCGACTAGCCGTGCCAAAGTGACCGCGATCGAATACCCGCGAAGGGCGCTGCGGACCTCTTGTTTAGGAGCGTCGCCACAGGACAATGGCACTCGCGACTGAAGCGATCGCATAAGCAATACTCGCCAAATTCACATTTGTGGACTCTCTTTTCATCGAAGTTTCTTCAATAACAGCACCATGCTTACACCTCGCCGGCGACAGCGCCGATTAAGGTTTGAAGCCGGCGCTGCGCCAGAGTTCAGCGCTGTTGTACATCGTGCCGTTAGTAATGACGTATTCCACATTGCGCGTGTTATGAATGTCGTCCAACGGGTTGCCATTTATCAGAATCATGTCCGCGCGCTTTCCTTTTTCAATGGTCCCGGTTTCCTTGTCGAACCCCATCACGCGCGCGGGCACGATGGTCGCCGCCTGAATCGCTTCCATCGGCGTGAAACCTGATTGCACATAGAGTTCAATCTCACGGTGCAAACTATAGCCGGGGACGGTTTGATCGGTTCCGGCGACGATTCGGATACCCGCACGATGCAAGGCTCCCACGATGGCCAGGTCCTTTTCGAATATTTTCTCCCGCCACTCCGACAGTTCTGAGGGCGGCCCGACATCGGTGAGCTGTTCGGCGAGTTCCGGCGCAATCTTGGTAACGCCGGGTTCGAAGCTGGCCGGCGGCTTGGCCGTGGTCGCGGTGAAAAACTCATACAGCGCGACAGTGGGGTCGATGACGGTGTTATGTTCCTTCAGAAACGCAATCGCCTTTCTGCGCATCCGGAGAATTCAGATCAATCTCAGCATCCGCTTTCATCTTCGTCCAGCCTTTTCGCAGCCAGCGGGAAGCGGCGCGTGCATGATGTCGGCGATATAGTGGATGTGATTGATCTGATCCTGTCCCGCTTCAATCGCCTGATAAGCATTCAATCCCTCCGGTACATGGCCGGTTACGGTCATTCCCAGGCGATGCGCTTCATCAGCAACGGCTCTGACCTGTTCCAGCTTTACGGAGCTGTAAATTTTCATCTGCTGGAAACCCGCAGCGTGATAGCGGTCCGACCCATTTTGGCTTGCTCAGGAGTATCCACCCGCTCGACACCAATTGCGAGCGGTCCTGTCCCGTCCACCACTCCCGCTGCAAGGATCCGCGGACCGAGGCCACGGCCGTTGTCGATGGCGTCGCGCACCGCAGTGACGAATTCCAGTTCGTTGCCACAATCGCGGACGGTGGTCACGCCCGCCGCCAGATAGATGGGTCCCCACTCCACCTGCTCGAAGTGGGCGTGCATATCCCAAAGACCGGGAAGGATCGTCTTGCCGGTAGCGTCGACGATCTTTGCCTGCTTCGGGATCTTCACCTTCGAGCGCGGTCCGGCTGCCACGATGCGACCGCTTTGGACGACAACGGCTGCGTCGGGAACCGGCGCGTCCCCGGTGCCGTCAATCAGGGTTCCGCCAACCAAGGCGAGGGTCTGCGCCCGACTGCCCGAAATTCCCTTGGACAGGGTAGCTAGAGCGGCCATCTCATCGGTGCCGGCGCGCCCGACGAAATCGCCGACGCAGTCTCGTAGCCCTCGCGAATCGCTTCGAAGTGATCGAATTCTGCGTCCACGGTGACGGCAGCGACCAGGTTCAGCTTGGAGTCGAACCACAGCGTCTCACGGCCCCAGATCAGGCCTTCGATGGTGTAGCGGTCGAGCTTTTCGTTGTGTCCATTGATTGTGAATGTGTCCTGCCCGCGGCGGTTCGACCTTTACGCGCCGCTCGGCAGAGTTGCGAGTTCGGACGGAAAACCGTGACTGGCCCAATATCGCACCAGCAGCATTTGCATTGTGGTTGGGGCATAGCCGGCGATCGTGAAGAACGAAGCCGCGGCAACGCGCTCTCGGTCCATTTGTCACGATTGCGCAAGCGTATTTTGTCAGGCAGAACTTCGTACTGCCTCATCAATCTCCACTGGCCGAGCAGTCTTGCCCTTGACCTCAAAGGCTTGTGGCGTGAGGTCTTGAGCGGAACGGAAGGTGGCTGAGAGAGGGACCGGCGTTCCACGATCGGTGAACTTGAAATCCATCTTTACGGCGAGTGAGTTGCCGTCGCCAGCGATCTCGTATGTCTCTTCACCGATGGCCTGTTCGAACTTGTGCAGGCGAAATTTACCGTGCTCGATGACGATGGGACTTGGTTGCGCTGCCGGCGACGTGTTCTGGCTATGCAGGATGCCTGCCAGTGACGCTGCAAGGAATGTGGTCGCTAGCACCGCCTGCGGCCATTTCCGTGTGCTCATGTTCTTCATTTTGTTCTTCCTTGAGAAAAGGTGAGAATACACAGCATTGATCCTGCAACTCAATACACTGATACGAAGATTGGAACTTGTTGGTTCTCGGGCTCGTATCAGTTTAAGTCCGGGAAAGGCCCGCATGGAACTTCGCATTGACAGGCTTTCGAAACGCTACCCCAACGGGGTCCAGGCGCTGTACGATGTTTCCCTCAATGTTCCGCTCGGCATGTTCGGCCTATTGGGCCCGAACGGCGCGGGTAAATCCACGCTGATGCGGACCCTGGCTACCCTGCAGGAGGCTGATAGCGGCAGCGCGTCGCTGGATGGCATCGATGTGCTGAGGCAAAAAGACGCGGTCCGCAAGGTGCTGGGCTATCTGCCTCAGGAGTTCGGCCTGTATCCCAAGGTTTCGGCGGAGGCTTTGCTCTCGCACTTTGCCGCTCTAAAAGGAATCGAGAATCCCAAGGAACGGCGCGAGGTGGTGCGGGCGCTGCTGCAGCAGACCAATCTTTTCGAGCATCGCAAAAAAGCCCTGGGCAGTTTTTCGGGAGGAATGAAGCAGCGCTTCGGGATTGCGCAGGCCTTGCTGGGAAATCCGCGCCTGATCATTGTCGACGAGCCCACTGCCGGTCTTGACCCTGAAGAGCGTGTGCGCTTTCACAACCTGCTGAGCGCCATCGGGGAAAATATCATCGTCATCCTTTCCACCCATATTGTTTCTGATGTCAGCGATCTTTGCGGGCGGATGGCGATCATCCATCGGGGCCGTGTACTGGTTACGGGCGAACCGGCGGCGTTGGTAGCTGAGTTGAACGGCAAAGTATGGAAGAAAGTCATTCATGCATCCGAACTGGCCACACACCGCGAACGGTCCAGGGTGATTCTGGCCCGCCTATTCGCCGGAAAAACGCTGATTCACGTCCTGAGCGATCAGCCCGAAGCCGGATTCGAGCCGGTCACACCTGATCTCGAAGATCTGTACTTCGCGACGATTCATGGTTTCGTCCATTCCGCGAACATCGGGCAGGTGAACTGATTCCCATGGTCTTCACGATCGCAAGTTTCGAACTTCGCCAACGGTTGCGGCGGATCTCCACTTATGTTTACTTTTCGATTTTTTTCGGGCTCGGCGTCCTGTTCACATGCATGGCGGGCGGAGCGATTCCGAATGCCACTGTGGATTTCGGAACCGGAGGCAAAATCTGGCTCAATTCTCCCTATGCCCTGAACGTCATCATGATGTACATCACATTCCTCGGCATTGTAATCACGGGCGCCATCGCCGGGCAGGCCACGTTCCAGGATACTGACAACCACACGGCCGATCTTTTTTATACCGCGCCCATCACCAAGTTCGATTACCTCGCGGGGCGGTTTCTCGGGGCGTTGGCGGCGCAGCTTCTAATTTTTTCCAGCGTGGGCCTGGGCGCGTACGTGGGCATGCGGTTGCCGTGGCTTGACCCCACGCGGCTGGGGCCGAACAATGCTGCGGCCTACCTGCAACCTTACTTGATTCTGGTACTGCCCAACCTTATTCTGACCACGGCAATCTTCTTTGGCCTTGCCGCTCTGTCCAGAAAGATGCTGCCGGTGTACGCGGGCAGCATTATCCTGCTGATCGGCTACTTCGCCGCCGCGCAATTTTCGACCAACCTGGCCGTCAACACGACCGCAGCTTTGGCGGATCCGTTTGGCGCCACCGCGGTGGATCGGCTCACGCAGTACTGGAGCCCGTTTCAGCGCAACACCCAGTTGATTCCTTTGGGCGGAGTTCTGCTGCTGAACCGTGTCCTCTGGTTGTGCCTGGGCGCGGTTATTCTCGCGATTACCTATGCCAAGTTCTCATTCACATCTCCCCTGCGAGGCGGAAAAGCGAAAGCGCAGATCACCCCGGAGGAAGAAATGCCTGTTTCATCCACCCAGGCATTGCCCATTGCTCATCCCGCTTTTTCGGCAGGAGCTTCGTGGCGCCAGTTCTTCTCTCTGACGCGACTTCAGTTCACCGAGACCGTGAAGAATGTCTTCTTCATCGTGCTTCTTCTGGCCGGAGGGTTGTTCGCGATTCTGGCGGCCAATCAGGTTAACAATCCATTTGGCACCCACACCTATCCCGTCACTTACCAGATGCTGCAGGAAGCGGGCATAGGTTTGCTCGTCTTTGCGCTGGCGATCATCACCTTCTACGCCGGTGAGTTGGTTTGGCGCGAGCGTGATGCCGGGCTTGATCAGATTGTGGACGCATTGCCAGTGCAGCGGTGGGTGTTGTTCAGTTCCAAGCTGGCAGCGCTGATGCTGGTGCAGATCATTCTGGTGCTGGTAATCATGGCGGCGGGAATATTGGTGCAAATCGCCCACGGCTACCATCACTTTGAGCTGGGATTGTACTTCACCGACCTGTTCGGCATTCGTCTGGTCAGCTACTGGACACTCTGCGTTCTGGCCTTCTTTGTTCATACGCTGGTGAACCAGAAATATTTCGGGCACTTCGTGATGGTGCTCTACTACGTGAGCACTCTGGCGCTGCCCGCGATCGGCTTGCAGCATTACCTCTACCGGTTCGGACAGGCTCCGCCTTACATCTACTCGGACATGAACGGCTACGGACCGTTTGCCGCGCCACTGTTTTGGTTTCACTTCTACTGGGCGATTGCCGCAGTGGCGCTGGCGATCCTAACGAATATGCTGTGGGTGCGCGGCACCGAGGGCAGTGGGCGGATCAGGCTCGGAGTCGCGGCCTCCCGGTTTACTCGTCCTGCGATCGCTGGCTTGGCGACTTGCGCTGTGCTGCTGCTGGCAGTGGGCGGATACATCTTTTACAACACGAATATTCTGAACCCTTACCTCACCACCAGTGCCATCGACGAAGCCCGCGCCCAGTACGAGAAGAAATACCGGCAATACAAGGATATTCCTCAGCCCAAGATCACCGATATCAACACACAGATCGATCTTGATCCGGCGAACCGCAGTGTGGAAATACGGGGCAGGATGATGCTGGAAAACAAGACCAGCTCCAATATTGATCGTGTGGCGATCACCGTGTTGCCGGTGGACCTTGCACCCACGCCGCCGCCGCACCGCGAGATCCACAAGTTAGGTTTCGCCGGTGGGCAAACTTCTCTGCTTGAAGACAACGCTCTCGGTTTCTACCTGTATCGCTTGAATCAGCCGCTGCCGCCGCACGCCCGAATCGCGCTCGACTATGACGTTAGCTACAAGAACATCGGCTTCGTCAACAACACACCGAACCTCGACATCACTTATAACGGAACGTTTCTGAACGACCGTTACGCGCCTTTTATTGGATATGCCGCCGACATCGAACTGACCGACGACAGCACGCGGCACAAACACGGACTGGACAAAGCCAAACGCATGCCCAAACTCGAGGACTTGGCGGCGCGCAACGAGAATGGGATTGACAGCGAAGCCGACTGGATTCACCTCGAATCGACGGTAAGCACCAGCCCCGACCAGATCGCCATCATGCCGGGATATTTGCAAAAAGAATGGACCGAAAACGGCCGGCGATACTTCCACTACAAGATGGATGCGCCCATCCTGAACATTTATTCGCTGAATTCCGCGCGCTACACCGTGCGACGGGACCACTGGCACGACGTGAATCTTGAGATCTACTACCACGCAGGACATGAATTCAACCTGGATCGCATGATGGACGGCATGAAGGCCAGCCTGGATTACTGCAGCACGAATTTCAGTCCATTTCAGTTTCATCAGTTGCGCATCATCGAATTCCCCCGCTACGACACTTTTGCGGAATCCTTCGCCAATACGATTCCGTTCTCCGAGTCCATTGGCTTTATCACTTACGTGGACCCCAAAACGGTCGAAGAATAGACATCCCCTTCTACGTCACTTCGCATGAGACCGCGCACCAGTGGTGGGCGCACCAGGTCATGAGCGCGAACGTGGAAGGCGGCACATCGATTGTGGAAACGCTGGCCCAATACACGGCGCTCATGGTGATGCAGCACCGCTACGGAAGGGAGTCGATGAAGAAATTCCTGCGCCTGGAACTGAATAATTATCTCCGCGGGCGGGCGCAGGAGCGCAATGAAGAGACTCCGCTCTACCGCGTGGATGTGAACCAGGGGTACATTCACTACGGCAAAGGCGCCGTAGTAATGTACGCGCTGCAGGATTACATTGGCGAAGACAATGTGAACAGAGCCCTGGCGGAATTTGTGAAGCAGTTCGCCTTCAAAGGCCCGCCGTACCCGGTGTCACTCGATCTTATTGGCTATCTGAAGAAATACACGCCGCCGGAGTATTTGTATCTGTATGACGACCTTTGGGAGAACATCACTCTATACGACAACCGCGCTCGAACCGCGACGTACGCGCAACAACCTGATGGTAAATATCAGGTTGATCTTGTGGTCGAGGCCAAGAAGTATCGCGCTGATGCCAAGGGCCAGGAGCATCCGATCGCAGTACATGATTTGATCGATATCGGGGTATTGGATGCCAGGGGGAACTACCTTTACCTGCAAAAGCAAAAACTCGACAAGGAACAAATGGAATTCAAAGTGCAAGTCGACAAGCTTCCGGCACAGGCGGGAATCGATCCGGTAGACAAGCTGATCGACCGCAATCCCGACGACAACGTGATCAAGGTGGAGAAACAGTGACAGGATGTGACGAGCGACTAACTAGTCTTAAGCGGCGTGCTTCTTTCGTGGGGAAGCAGCCATTCAGAATGCATGCAGCGGGTTGCTGTGGATAATCTTCACGACTTCCTCGTATCCATAGGCACTATCGTTGATCATTCGTGGCGGCTCAGCGAATACGTACTTGTGGCTGCGCCCGATCTCTCCCGGCCCCACACCGGCGGCGCTGACGAAGAACTTTCCTCGTTGAAGTAAGTCCCACTGAGCAAGGCTAAAGACCATGATGTAAATATCCTGGTATGGTTTTGCCTTGGTCGATTGAGGATTGATAATCCGAATTTGCGGACCACGCTCAACAACGACGTCTCCGGAGCCCTCTTTTTCTTCAAAACCCTCCCAGATACCCTCGGTAACAGAGTATCCCCTCCACGTTATCGGTAGCGAAAAGCTGAATCTGTACTTTTTATTCACGTACGTGATTGACTTTCCTGGCTGGGCTGCGGTATTTGAAATCGCTGGTTGGGCGATGACCAGTGCCAGGAAGGCCGTCCACGACAAGGCTGCGATTCTCATGGTGGCCTCCAGGGTCTTGCTATATGGTACGCTGCCGATACAGCTGTTTGGAGATTCAACTTAACTTGCGACTCGAGCATAACGGCACAAGCACTGTGATTCAACCAGTTGCCAGTTGTTAGTTCTCAGTTCTCAGGACGCGCCGGCACTACTGCTTCGGCTCCGGCGGCTGCACCAGATCCGGTATCCGCGCGATCACGGCCGGATCGACCGGCTTCAGCTTAAGTTGCTCAGTGAGAAAAGCTATGCGGTCGCGGCGAGCCTCAGCATTCAAAGCATGAGGCGCGTCGTAAAGTTTGAGACGCTTGGGCTCGCTGACGATCGCAGCATATCCCCGAGCGCGGTCAGCGTTGAGAAACTCCTCTTGCGTGGCGTACTGCAGAAACACGAAGGCCGGCGCCGCGTGGGTGACAAACTTGCCGGGATCGAGCCAGCCATACTTGGCGACGAACGCGTCATATTTTTCGGCGCCGACCTTCCTGCGATACTCCTGCTCTTCTTTCGACTGCAGATCCTGTTCATCGGACAGGTCGCCCGCCATCAGTACAAACGCATTGAAGCGTTTATCAATGCCGCTGAGAAATCCGCCCACGTCCGCATTGTAGCTGTGGCCCACATAGGCCAGGCGCTTAGGATCCACATCCGGACGGGTCAGAAGCAGATCGGCGCCGCGCCGCATGTCCACAATCTGCTGAATGCGGTCGGTGATCTGTTGCGTGCTGAACGGATCCTTGTCCTCCACATATCCAGGGCGAGCAATCGGTCCATCGGTGAGCAATGAGGCCACCCCAGCCGGTGCGAGCGCGACAGCTTCCTCCAAAAACTCCTTGCGATTGAGGAATGCCGACCCCGGCATATACCAGTGGCCCCAGATCACCGCCGCAAACGGCCCTTTTCCGTCCGGCACCACGAGAAACGCCGGAACACGCCCGCCTTTGGGGCTTGCATAAGAGATATCGTGGACAGCGACATCGCCTCGGTGTTCGACGCCGGCCTCCTGAAGATCGAGCGGCGCTTTCTGGTCGTAATCAAAATGGCGGAGAATCTCAGCGTTCTGGTCGGACGAAGGTGCAGTGGCGATCAGCAGAATGGCAGCGAGCAAGGTTCGCATCGGCGGCTCCTGGAATGGTAATCATAGACTGACAAAGGAAAGTAAAGTTAGGCAATTGCGCAGGTGAGTGTTCGACCGCTGCCCGCCATCATACGATGCTATGCTGGTAACCCGAGCCTATGGCATTGAGCGTACCGATGCGAAAGTTGCTGCTTCGAATTCTAATTGTCCTGCTGGCCGCTTACGCGGCGTTCGTCGCGTTTATCTGGAGGTCCATGCGTCAGCCGCCGGAAGCTTTTGGGCGGGTCATGGCCAAAATGCCAGTTGTGGCTTACTTGATCCTTCCTTTTGAAACCTTGTGGACACGCGCACGCGCCGGCCAGTTGCAGATCGGCGACCTTGCGCCCGACTTCTCATTGATGAGAGTGGACAAGAGCGCGACCATCCAGTTGTCTTCGTTGAATTCGCGACAGCCGGTTGTGCTGGTGTTTGGGAGTTACACTTGACCCCCGTTTCGGCGGGAGGTTCCCGCCCTTAATGAACTTTACGAAAAGTATGGCGACCGAGTGGCGTTTCTCGTGGTGTACATTCTGGAGGCGCATCCCAGCGATGTCTGGCAGATGCAGAGCAACCTAAGAGACAAGATTGTTTTCGCCAGCCCGAAGGATTCGGAAGAACGCGCGCTGGTGGCGGGGACCTGCATGCGGAAATTGGGGATCAAGTTTCCCGCTGTGCTCGATGGCTTCGACAATGTGACGGAGAAGGCGTACACCGGCTGGCCGGACCGGATTTACCTGATTGACGCCAACGGGCGGATCGCCTACAAGAGCAGGCCCGGCCCGTTTGGCTTCAAGCCGGAGGAACTGCGAACTGCGCTGGAGCGGGAAGCAAGAGCGGAGAGTAGGGGTGATGAGTCATAAAATCGAAGCCGAATTGGGTGGTACGCACAATCAGGGGAACCTGAAGAAAAGATGCTCGCTCCGTCGATGACCCGCGAAACTGTTACCGACTCCCGGCAGGAAATCCTGCGTGCCGCTGCCCGTCTTTTCCATAAGCGGGGCTATGACGCGACTTCGATGAGCGATGTGGCAGCCGCGCTCAAGCTGAGCAAAGGCGGGCTCTATCATCATTTTCGGGGTAAGGACGAAATTCTGTTCAACCTGATGGAACATGCGATGGAGATCACACAGGAACGGGTGATTCATCCGGTGCTCGGGATCACGAATCCGGAAGAGCGGTTGCGGGCGCTGATTTGCCGGCACGTTGAACTGGTTCTGAGCGCGCGCGACAGGGAGATCACGGTCATGCTGCACGAAAACCATCCGCTGCCGCCAGGATTGCGCAAACGCATCAACCGGCGGAAAAAAGAGTATGTCCATTTTGTGGAGAGTCTGGTCGCCGAGGTGCAGGACACGCGGCAGTCCAAACGAGTCGTCACGCCGCGGGCGGCGGCTTTTGCTCTGCTGGGAATGATCAACTGGATTTACCAATGGCATCGGCCGGAAGGATCTCTACAGGCGGAGCAATTGGCGCGCCAGTACGCCGACGTCTTCTTTGGGGGAGCGTTTCAGTAATGCAGGCAGCAAACTTTTTCACGATGGCCGAATTAGAAGAACAGCGCGAACAGGCAGGGAAACTCTACCTGGAATTTCTGAGAGTTCCTGCGATGAGCGCGGGGGTGTACGTGCTGCCCGCCGGCGGCACAGACCCGCAATCGCCGCACAAAGAAGACGAAATGTATTACATCGTCCGCGGCCGGGCGCGCATGCGAGTCGGCGCCGAGGATCGAGCTATAGGCGAAGGCAGCGTCATTTTCGTGGGGGCAGGTGTGGAGCATCGCTTCCACGACATCGAAGACGAACTGGTAGTGCTGGTGTTTTTTGCGCCCGCGGAGAGCCCATAGCAAAGCACATAACAAAACCAGCCGATTTGCCGCGAGGGCGCGGCCTGTCCCCAGAGTAGTCGAAGCGAATCCTCGCCCGGCCAAGAAGACGTGCCCTGCAGCAGAGCCGTCGGTCGCTACTTGCCCACCACCAGCACCACAAATGAATCCGGCAAGATCGTGTGCCGGGGATGCGGTTGCTCCGCTGTTGGCGCCGGAGGCGGCCCGAATTTTGCCGTCACCACAAAAACGTTATGCGTCTTGGAATCAAGCGCCAGAGTGCGCGCCCCTTCTTGTGTCTTGACGTTTTCGACGACGCCGAATTTGTTCGGCGACTCCTCCCGCACCACCGTGAGCACGCCCTCGCCACAGGACGCGAAAGCAAGCCCGGTTTCTTCATCGAACGCCGTGGCATCCACACCGTCGCCGATGGGAAGCGTGGTGATGACCTTGCCGCTGTCGGCATCCACAACCGCCATCATTTTATTATCGCAGCCGGAGAAAAGACGCCGATTCTTGCGATCCATCGCCAGCCCGCTTGGTTCTTCACAAGGTGCCAGCGGCCAGCGCGATTTCACCTCCAGCTTGTTGGGGTCGATCGCGACCAACTGGCTCTTGTCTTCAATGTTGACGAAGAGCTCGCCTTTGCCATCGCTCACCGCGAACTCCGGCTTCCCCTCCAGCTTGATCGTGCCGACGACCGTGCCCTTGGCGGCGTCGATCGCAGTCGAGTCCTGGCTCCGGCCGTTGAAAGTAAAAACGCGTTTCGTGGCAGGATCGTAGAGAATTGCGTCGGGATTCTCGCCCGCCTTCACTTTGGTGATCGGCTTCAGCGTTTGCAGATCGAAGATCGTGACCGTGCCTTCGCGGCCATTGCTGGTAAAGCCTCGTCCGAGTTCCGGAGCAAAAGCGATGCCGTGCACGCCGGTCGTATCCGGGATGTCTCCCACCGGCTTGCCCGAATCCGCGTCAATCACAATGACATGGGTGGCGCGGGAGATAAAAAGCCGCCGCGAGGAGCTGTCGAAGTTCAGATAGTCCCAGCCGCCATCGCCGCCGAGTTTGTAGGTCTGGATCACGCGGTAGCCAGAATCACCCGCGCCGGCTAACGTCATCGCCAATAGAACAAAAAGGCCTAACCGCAACGCTGTCGCGTACAAACGCTTCATAGGGGGTATGCCTCGCTTTTCGAAGATCAGGTCTGCAGGACAAACACCTATACTAACGCGAGCAAGCTGAAGCCAAGCTTAACAGGGTTCCGTTGGGGTTGGTTCAGACGCGTTCCATCCTTGTAAAATCTCGTACGCTGGGGAGGGCTATTTTCTCCGTGGGCTCGTCTAAGGGGATCAGCAGCTTATCCGAGCGGCTTTTCTGAGCACTTATCCGAGCCGCTTTTCCAAGGAGGATCGGACATGAACAAAGTGTTTCTGGCAGTATTGTTTCTTTCGATGGGCCTGAGTGCTGGGGCGATCGACGCATCGGCGCAGAGTTCAGACGCCACCACCGATCACACGGCTCCAAGCTATGACATGAAGGGCCAGTCTTTGGCCGACCTGCAAGTCGTGCAGACGAAATTTGTGAACCTGGCTAACTCTCTCCCCACCGACAAACTCACTTGGCGTCCCACGGCGGACTCGCGCTCCTTCGCCGAGGTCTTTCTCCACGTAGCAGGTGAGCGCTACCAGATTATGGCCCTCATGGGAGCCGTGCCTCCAGCCGGATTCGATGACAAGACTTTTGAAAAATCGACGACCGACAAAGCCCAGATCGTTGAGGAATTGAACAAGTCCTGGGACTTCGCGCAGAAGGCGATCAACGGCATGACCAACGCCGATTTCGCGAAGCTTCTTCCGAAACTTGGCCCCCAGGCGAATGCGGGCGACGTGGTCTACATCCTGGTCGCCGATGCGCACGAGCACCTCGGCCAGTCGGTGGCGTACGCGCGTGAAAACGGCATCGTCCCGCCCTGGACGGTGGAGGCGCAGAAGAAAGCCGCAGATAAGAAGGCCGAACAGAAATAACGCAGCCGCGTAATTTGCGAAAGGGTGGGAGCAGCGTTTACCCCGCTGCTTCCGCGTTCGCCGCATGCACGCCGTCAAAAGTGATGAAGAAACATTTCACTGTGAGGTCGGGGAAATTCGCTCTTACCAGTTCCGCCGCCCGCTGGAGCTCGGTTTGGTGATGATTGGCTTCCCGCGCCCGATCTCCGTCAAAGGCTGCCAGGCCTCCGTAGGTCGCGCAATCGGAGTGACTCGTCAGGAACATCGTCGTGGTGCCATGGAGCCGGATCGACATCCGCACCTGCTCGAGGATAAAGTCGCGCTCGAAGTCGTTGCGCGGCGAGGCCAACGTTTTCGCCCCGCCGGCTACGACGATCATGTCGGGCCGAAGGATTCCCTGACGCTTAAGAAACTTATGTGTCACCAAACGAATGCGCTGGTCGAAGCAACAAAGCACGGCGGCGTCGGCCACATAGGGCTCGGGCGGTGAGTCAAAATGGAAGAGTTTGTCCATAAAATAAACCAAACCTCGGGTGCCACGGCGGCCAATTGAAACCCTACCGAGCTAACCTCGTCAGGGACGGGTTCCTTCGGCTTCGCTCAGGACAGGCTCCGACCTGTCCCCACACAAACGGTCGGCGCACCCTGCTCGTCTTCATCGCGGAAGAGTGAAATCGTCTTCCTTTCTCGTCTCACTTGATGAAGTACCCGCAGACCCGCCACTTCCCATCTTTGTCGAGCATGGGAGTAATCGTCTCGACCGCCGTTTGTTTGTGCTCAAAGCTGGTGTCGAACTGAATCACGACGTATTCGCCGTCGGGCGCGCCGGGCAGGGCGGTCGTGTATTCCGCGCTGCTCAGCTTCCTCGAAACCAGCTTGCCCAGCGGTTCGCGCCGGCTGCGCATCGTGTCTTCCCACTTGTCCTGGGTGACGGCATTCTTGAAATATTCGGCCGCTTGCTGCCAGCTGTCCGCGTATTTGCCGGAGTCCACGAAAGCTAACCACGACTCCGCCGACTGCTGGGCGAGTTGTTCAGGCTTGTCTTGGGCGCGGACTTGCGCGGATATGCCCATGAATAGAGCCACAAACAAGAGAGTGGACATCAACTTCGTTTCGATTCGTGTCGCTTTGATCATCATGCGAATGCCCCTTGTGTCCCCAATTGGGGGGAATCAGTTCTTGTATTGGCGAGGGCCCAGCAGTGCAACGCTTCTTCGTCGGGTGCCCCACGTCTCGCGGTTGTTCGAGGCGTGAGAACACGAAGCATCAACCGCAAAAGCCGAACTGCGCTTGGCCGGACAGCCGAGGACGGCTGCCCCCCCGCAAGCCGTTACGTCCCTCGCTTGGTTTTCATCTCCGCCAGCAACTGCTCGATGCGGTCTTCTTTCTCCAGCGCGGCCAGGCGGTCTTCCATATTGTCGGCGGCAAGTTCGGATTTCGCCTGTGCGGTCGCATCCGCATGCGCCACTTTGTGCTTCATGCGATCAAAGGCGGCGGCGCTGGAGCCATTGCCCCCGGCCATTTTTGCATCGCTGGCTTTCGACACCGCCCGCGCCCGGCGATGCTGCGCAATCAGCAGGTCAGCCTTGGCCTGGGCTTCGGTGAGCTTTTGCTCGAGTTGCCGCAGTGCAGTCTTCAAGTTTTCCACCTGCGCTTTCTGATCGGTGACCTGTTGCGCGAAGCCCTCGCTCAGTTCGCGGTAGCTCTCCACGCGTTCGAGAGCCACGCGCGCCAAGTCGTCCTGTTTCTTGTCCACGGCCAGTTCGGCTTTGCGCATCCACTCGGCCACCTTGTCTTCATTCTCCTTCCGTTTCTTTTCCAGCAGATGCTGATCGGCGATGGCGATGGCCACCTGCGTCTTCACCTGCAGAAGCTGGTTCTGCATGTCGAGAATGACTTGCTTAATCATTTTCTCCGGGTGCTCGGCCTTATCAATCAGGTCATTGAGGTTGGCCCGGACCAGTGTCGAAACTCTCTCTAGTAATGCCATAGTGAACTCCTTTGATTCAGTCGTTAGTCGTTAGTCGGTCCTTGATCTTGTGAGAACTCGTGCGGTTCATAGCGGCGCCAATCGCGATGCCCACAGCAATCCCTAGCGCGAGCCACACGCTTCCGGTGCCGAGAGCGACGGATAGAGCTGCTCCAAGTCCCGCTCCGAACGCGATGCCGAGCCCGATTTGCATGGATGGCCTTTTCATATCTCTACTCCGTCGCTCCCACCCTTTCGCAACGAACGCGAAAAGGGTGGGGCACCCGTTGTTACTTTGACGGCGGCAGCGCATCCGGCTTCGCCGTCTTGTCGCCAATCGTGCGCACTTTCGAGAACAGATCCGTCATGCTCATTCCCGATAATGTTTCGAACAGCGCCGGAACCTGCGCCGCCATCTTGGTGATGTCGCCGGTGATTTTGTTCATGCCGGCGGCGTCGCCGTTGCCGGTCGAGACCACGGTGATCTTGTCTACGTTGGCCAGCGGGCTGGCCAAGGCACGGACGATCTCCGGCAAGCTGGCAAACAGCTTGTCGATGACCGCGGCCTGGTTGTATTCCTGGTAAGCCTCGGCTTTCACGTTCATGGCTTTGGCTTCCGACTCGCCTTTCTTGAAGATGATCTCGGCTTCGGCCTCGCCCTGGGCGCGGATCGACGAAGCATGCCCCTCGGCTTCCGCGATCAGGCGCTGCTTCTCGGCGGCAGCCAGAGTCTCGATGCGCTGGCGCTCGATCTCAGCCTGCTTCAGCACGGTCGCGATCAGTTCTTTCTCGCGGCGGTTGATTTCGGCTTCTTGCACTTTGACCTGCTGCTCTTTTTCGACTTGCTGTACCTTCACCTGTTCAGCGACGACCTGCTGCTGCATAATGTTGGTCTGGATGTCGTAGGCTTTGTCGGCCTGCGCCTGCTGCCGCTTGGTGACTTCCAGGAACTGAGCTTTCTTTACTTCGAGATCGCGCGTGGCCTCGGCTTGCTTAGCCTGCGAAAGGGTCTGCGCAAGGACAGTTTCCTGGTCCGCCTGAGCGCGTGCAACGGCTGCTTCTCGCGCTGCCAGAGCGCGTTTGATGGCGGTGTCGCGATCGGCTTCGGCGGCGGCAACGTCGGCGTCACGCTTGATGCGCGCCACATCCGGCCGCCCCATGTTGGTGATGTACTCGTTCTTGTCGCGCACTTCTTTAATTGTGAACGAGATAACTTCGAGCCCCATCTTGTTCATGTCGTCGGCGCAGGTGGAGCGCATGCGGTCGGAAACCATCTCCGGCTGCTTGACGATTTCTTCCACCGTGAGCTGCCCGATAATGCCGCGCAGGTGGCCTTCCATGACCAGCCGGATCAGGCCTTCGCGCTCCTGATCGGACTTGGTGAGGAACTGCTCCGACGCGGTCAAGATGGATTCCGTATCCGACTTCACTTTGATCTGCGCCACGGCTTCAACGGTGACCGCGACACCCTGTTTGGTGTACAAGTCCTGCTGCGGCGCAACGTCGAAGGACATTAGTTCCAGCGAAAGGCCGCGGCAATTTTCGATCATTGGAAAGATGATCGTGCCGTGTCCCTTCACCACGCGGGTGCCGCGGAAGCCGTACACCACCAGCGCTTCGTGCGGCCCAGCTTTGCGGTAGAGCCTTGCTAACATGCTCATCAGGAGCATGACGGCCAGAACCATCAGCCCCAGAATCACCCAAATTTCAATTGCCATGCCGAACATATCGCCTCCTATCAAAGCGGCCTGCTTCTCTCATCTGCCGACATCGTCCACGCCTACATCGTAGGTTCTTCCCCCGCCATCTCCGACCACAAGCGAACGTACGTAATTCCCTTCTCGTAGCGAGTCACAACAACTTCGGTTCCTTTTGCGATTGCGCCACCATTTTCGGCGCGCGCTCCACAGGTCTGGCGAGTGCCGGCCTGCGAATAAATGATTTCCCCCGTGCCACCTTCGCGGATGGGCATAGAAATATGTCCGAGCACGCCGACCATGTCGTAGTCCGCAGGATCCATGTTCTCGTCCGCGGACATCAGCACGCGGCTGAGGAACAGGTAGATAATCCCGGCCCCGGTGACGCCGCTGAGCAGCGCAATCCCCAGGCCAACCACAAACCACAGCGAGGAGAATCGCGACAGCAGGTAGCCCACGCCGCCAAACCAAGCCAGGAAAGCGGCAAGCGAAACCGGATTCAACAGCGGAGCCTCGGCCCGGCTGGCGCGCACCAAGCCGGCTTTGCCTGGGGTATGTCCTACGTGGACGTGCGGTCCGGCGTGAACGTGCCCGCCGCCAAGAGCGTGCGGCAGGTGCCAGCGAAATCCGCCGAGCAAGAACGACAGCAAGCTGAAAACAAATCCCAGCGCAAAACAAACCAGGTAAAAGGTTGCCCAGGTCATTGCGCGCACCTCCCTCCTGCCGGGCGGTCTGTCGTCGCCCGCGCCGCTTCCGGTTTCAGCGCTTCGAGTAATCGCTCAGCGAGGCCGGGTGTATCCAGAATCGCGCCCAGCAGAAGGAAACACCGCCGCGTATCTTTTTCTCTGGCCGCCTTGATCAGGACTTCGCTGACCTCGGGGTCGCTGGCGAAGCGCTCCGAGCCCTGCAACAGCCAGACGTCGAGTTTGCCCTCCGTGGTGCGCAAATCGGAGACCAGCTCGTTGTGGTAGCCCTCGGGATCGTCCACCAGGAAGCCGGGATGAACTTTGAAGAACTTGGCCAGCAGGTTGCGCGTCGATTGCGTCATGTGCGGGCGAGTTCCGTTCTCGATCTGCGAGATATAAGACTGGCTGATGGATTTGTGCTGCTCTTTCTTGACGGCGCGGATGAGTTCCTGTTGAGTCATGGGACGGCCTAAATCGCGCAGCGAGCCTTCGACTTCGCGGAGGTAGCGGATTTTCTCGCCCAGTTTCATATTGCGTATCGGGATATTTATATTGCAATATGTGATTGATGTCAAGAACTGGATGTGGCGTGTTTGCAGGGGGTTGCGGGAGGGACGCGCTGAGGCTGGGGCCCGCCGAAAGGTTTCCCGCTGACACTCCTTGATCTCCAGCGGCCACTCCCGAAAGTTAATGCGCACGATTCCCGGCGGGTGACCAGGCCGGGTGCGATAGGTTCGCGCCCGGGTGTTGGGGCTGACCCGGGTCGCGCTAGGCCGTGGCTACGTTTCGATCCTCGCGCCGCGCGGAGCCAACTTGCCGTCCAGCCGAATCACTTGGCCGCAGCCGCAGATTGAGCAGGCGGGACCGCAATCGCCGGTTGAGCGGGCTGAACTGGGACTACCGGCTGAGCGGGTTGAGCGGGTGTCCCGGCTTTCAGCTTGCCAAAAGATTCCTCCACGCGCTTGCGGAAGTCGCCACTGTTGTCGTGCTCAAATCCGCTATAGTTCGACTTGACTTGCATCTCGCATTCTGCACCCTTCGATACCAGGGCGACGTGGTTGGTGCGCTGGAGGACCGCTCCGGTAACAGTGACATGAACGTTGTGCTTCACCTTGTAGGCAGCGGTCATTAGGGTGTCGTCACTCTCCTCGACGTTGTAGTTCTCCGGATGGCCAAGGACGTCTTTGACCGCGCCCCACAGCTCGCTACAAGCAGCGGGATAGGTATTCTTGGAGGTCTTGCCGAACGCCGGCAGAGCCAGCGCCAACGACATCAAAGCCACAACCACCAGCCTGATCTTCATCATGGCATTTCTCCTCGGATGTAGTTCGCAGCATGTCGAAACTGAACAGAAATCCCCGTTCTCAAGACAAGGGAAAGATAGTCGCTCAAGACCGCTTCGTCAGTGCGCACAGTCACCTGAGGCGGTGACTAGCCTATCCAATCGGACTGGACAACACCTCGCAATGCATCACCTTCGGCCCGCGTTCCAGAAGGAACTTGTCATCTTCGGGATAGAACACGGCATTCTCGTAGTCCCGGAGTTGGATTGCGGCGGTTCGACACCACCACGCAACCCAAAAGATAGTTCTCCCAGAACACGAATGAATGTCCACTCGCCTTAGCTGCTCTCTCACTCCGCCATTTTTGCCAGGTGCAGATCAAATCCTGTTTTCGGCAGCAATGACGTCAGTTCGAACGCTTTGAAGCCGTCTCCGGTGATTTCCGTGTGGCGATACAAGCCGGGTTCGGTTTCGACGATCTCGCGTCGGGATTCCAGGTCGTCAAGAAATTGCTGAGCCGACCTCACATCCGCCTCCTGGTACTTGGTGCGGCTCACAATTGCCTCCGTTGCATAAGAGCGAACCAGCTTGGGCCAGTACTTCTCCAGCAGGCTGGCGCTGGCGAAAATATCCGCCCAAATAATTTCACCGTTTACGGCGACGACTACGCCGACCGCATTCCGGGTCGCGCAATTGCTTGATCACGCTTTGATAGTCGCGCTGGATGGGTTCGGCTACGGAGTCGACTTTCTGCTTCACTTCGTCGTTCTGCATTACCCTGGCGTACGAACTCGTGCCACCGACCATAGCGGCCATGGGCGGGGAGAGCTGCGCGGCAACCGAGCCCTGCGCCTTCCTCACCTCCGACCAGACCATTTCCTGATTCTTGTCTGCCATAGCCTTGGAGCGCACCGCGGGCTGCGCCATGGGCGCGCCGACCGAGCCGAAATTCGCTTTAGTCGCAGTCCAGCGTCCAGGTTCAACACAAAAAACGCTCAGGTCAATGGGATCGCTTTCCGCGGGCACGAGGCGATCTTTGCCAATCACGCGATCTTGTTTCCCACCGGTCACGATCTCGCCGGCCAGCAGGATCAGCGGGCGTTTCGAGCTATTTACCAGCACCAACTGGTTCACCTGCGGGCCGTTGCGGGGCGGTGGCAAGGGAGCCCCGCCGCGACGGGGGCGCACCAATGGCTCGATATTCCCGGTCTCGCTTACAATCACGTCGCCGGAGCGCAGGCCTTCGTCCAAGGTGAGAAATTGCTGCGTATCGTGGGAGGCCGTGGCGACTTCGGGAAACACGGTCAGATTCCCGTGCCGAATAGGAGCCAATACCTTGTACGGAGAGTTCGAAGAGACTTCTCCAGCCGGAGCCACAGAAGGCGCGAAGAACGCCAGCCCGGCAATTGCCACTACTACCAACATCAGTACGACTAAACTGGCGCGCATAATGCGCCTCCCGTCCTCGGGGACGCTTCAGAGATGCGGGGAATGAGCCCTTCTCCGAAGCGTCCTCGCTTCCTACGCTGACTAATTAGTGAACGGCAAAATTCCGGCTGCTTGCGTCTAAAAACATTGGTACGATTCAGAAAGGCTGCGCCCGTGATGCCCAAACCCGGTGTCCAATCCGTAGTGGAGTTCGCTGCAGGGTTGGGATCTATGGTGACCGAGCTATATCAAAAGAGCCGAGCCGAAGAGTTTGGGCTGACGCGCGAGCAGTTTGACGGCATCCTTCAGGAAATTTCCCGGAAATACCTGCCCGCGGGCGCAGGGCAAAATGACGTGCGCGAACTATGCGCCAGCTTGCGGGTGGAGGATCTCGCTTTGGCCCGCGCCTGTGCCGCCGGCCAGGAACGCGCCTGGGAGGTTTTTCTAACCCGCTACCGCGAGAAGCTCTACAACATCGCGGGTTACATCGCCAAGGAAACGTCGGCGGCGCGCGAATTGGCCGATTCGCTTTATGCCGATCTCTACGGTACGAACGAGCGCGAAGGCCGGCGCATTTCCAAGCTGGCCTCCTACACCGGTCGCGGTTCGTTAGAAGGATGGCTGCGCACGGTGATGGCGCAAGAACACGTCAACCGATATCGCCGCCAGCGGCGTCTGGTGAGCCTGGACGAAGAGAGCGAAGAGGGTACGCAGTTCGCCACGACTGAGGCTGAACCGGTGATTTCCGTCGATCCAAGGGTGGAGGCGGCGACCGACGAAGCACTTGCGGCTCTGTCTTCGGAAGACGGTTTCGTGCTGGCGTCGTACTTTCTCGATGGACGCACCCTGGCCGAGATTGCGAGCACCCTGGGAGTGCACGAATCCACCATTAGCCGCAAGCTCGACAAACTGGCTAAGTCATTGCGCAAGCAGATCTTGGCAGGATTAGGCAGGCGCGGCATGAGCCGTCGGCAGGCGCAGGAAGCGCTGGATGTGGACGTTCGTGATCTGCGGCTCAATATTCGAAGCCGATTGACGCAAGAACACCCGACCCCAGCGTTCTCTAAGAAGAAAGTGGAAGCCCCGGCTGGCGATGGTCCGGGATGAGCGAGATACGCATTTAAGACTTGGAAACATTGTGGCGGAAATTCTCAAAATCGTAGGTCAACGGCTGCGGGCGACGGCGAAGGCCGACGTCCATCCTGATCCGAACCTGATCGCTGCCTTCGCCGAGCGCTCGTTAGCGAGGCCCGAGCGGCTGCGGGTCATGGATCATTTGGCGCAATGTGCCGACTGCCGTGAAATCGTGTCGCTCTCGATTCCCCAGCTCGAAGACACAGCCGTTGTCACCACGGCGCGAGGCATTTCCGGATGGCTGTCGTGGCCCATGCTGCGATGGGGTGCGTTAGCGGCGTGCGTCGTTGTGGTGGGTGTCGCCGTCACGCTTCGTCATCCGGGAACGGAGACTGCGCAGCCCTCTAATGTGGCTCGCCAACCTGACACGGTCGCAGAAGGGAAGCCGGCAATGGGAGCCCAAATCGCCCAACCCAGCGCTAGTAGCCTGACGGCAAACCTGGCACCGCCGAGCCTGTCTGAGGCGAGGAGCGATGCGGATGCTTCCCCGGCGACAAAGCGGCTCGCGTCCAAGCCGGTGAATCCCAGCGGCGCTGCGAGTTCGGCGGCGGTGGGAGATTTCGCAAGGCCCAAGCTCCCATCGCCTTCACAGCGTGCTGGATCCATGTTGGCGAGGACTCCCAAAACGGCGGAACAGAGTGCCGTGGCTGATTCGAATCTGTCCGAAATGGCAGATGCGAGACCAAGCGCCGAACTGAGCGAACTTGTGCCCGGGAGAGCCAAGGATGCTCCCGAGGAAGCGCAAAGTGCCAAAGCGAAAGCGGCGACAGGCGGCGCGATGGTATCCGGTTCAGACATAGCGGCCGCCGCGCCGCAGGTCATGAACGGAGCTTCACTCCGCACCGTACCCAACCTTGCCCCGCGCTGGACATTGAGCGCGGACGGCACGCTGCAGCGTTCCCTGGACTCCGGTAGAAGCTGGAAGACAATCACAGTCTCCAACCGCACCATCTTTCGCGCGCTCGCGGCCAGCGGGCTCGACATTTGGGTCGCGGGATCGGGCGGTGCTCTCTACCACTCTTCTGATGCCGGCGAGCACTGGATGCGAGTGCAACCGGTAGCGAGTGGCGAAACCCTCACGGCTGACATCATTGGGGTCGAATTCACTGATGCTCTGCATGGCAAACTGACCACGTCCAACCAGGAAAGCTGGACCACCGCGGACTCCGGTCAAACCTGGCAGAAGCAACAGTAGGGGACCGGCGCGACTCGCGCTGCCTGTGCAAGAATCCATGCCCGATTAACGTCACCCAAAGCAGGAGTCCCCGATCAAAGACGTTCACCTATTGCTGACAATCGATTAGCCACGACCCCAACCGCCGATGTGTGAACCCGCCGATTACTTCTGAACGTTACTCGCCAAGGACCGCGGATTACCAAAGTGACGTTTACACGAAAAGGGTGCCAAGCTACTATCCACTCGTGGTTTGGCAGTTCTGGGGGAGGGCTGCCGAGGCGTCCTGAACTGAAAAGTTTGGGGCGCTTTTTTGTTGCAGTGACGAGTGGTTCGGTGATTAGTGGCCAGTCACCAACCTAGAAAGTCTCCGCGTTTCTTGGCCGCCGCAACGGCGGCTGTTCCAAGCCGCCAGCCGCACTATCCACTGACCACTAACCCCTGCTCTTGCGACTTCTCGCGGTTCCCGCGCATCGAATGCTAGGATAAGTTAGTATTCATACGGTTTGGCTGCGGGCTTCCAACACGTGGGCCCGAGGGAGGAAATCATGGCAGGCAACGGAATTTTGGAAGTAACGGATTCGAATTTTGACCAGAACGTTCTCAAGTCCGAGACCCCGGTCCTGGTGGACTTCTGGGCGGCGTGGTGTGGACCCTGCCGCGCTCTCGCTCCCATTGTGGACGAGTTGGCCAAGGACTACCAGGGCAAGCTGACGGTCGGCAAAATGGACGTTGATCGCAATAGTGCGACTCCCATGCGCTATAAGGTGACTGGCATTCCGACACTACTGGTGTTTAAGGGTGGCCAGGTTGTCGAACAACTGGTTGGCTACAGGGATAAGGCGGCAATCCAGCAGGCACTGAACAAGCACGTTGGATGAGCATTCAGCACTCAGCCAATAACAGCCCGGGAAAGCTTCCCCGGGCATTTTTGTTCTTGCCGCAAAACTACCGGACTAGGCGCTGGCCGAATGCCGATAATCTCATCAGTACTTCCTCAGCACGCCAATCACCCTCCCCTGAATGTCAACCAACGATGCATGCTCCACAATCGGCTGCATGTTGACGTTGGAGGGTTGCAGGCGGATGTTGTCGCCTTCACGGTAGAAACGCTTGAGGGTCGCTTCCGAGCCTTTGACCAGCGCCACGACGATGTCGCCGTTATGGGCTGTCTTGGCCTTTTCCACCAGCACGTAATCTCCATTCAGGATGTGCTCGTCCTGCATGGAATCGCCGCGCACTTCGAGCACAAACACTTCCTTGGAGCGCACGAAATCCGCCAGGGAGATCGTCTCCGGATTCTCGATTGCCTCAATCGGTTGGCCGGCAGCGATCCTGCCCATCAGGGGCAGAACCATCGTGCTGTTCACGCTCATGGCCTGCTTTAACCGGCCCTTTGGGGGGACCAGGTCAATGGAGCGACTGCGGTTGTAGTCCCGCGTGAGCAGTCCTTTTTTCTCGAGATTCGAGATGTGCTTGTGCACTGTCGCCGATGAACTCAGCCCCAGGCCTTCGCCGATTTCCTCGAATGAGGGAGAGTAGCCGTTCTTCTGCACAAACTCGGAGATGAAGTCGTACACTTGCCGTTGCCGTCTGGTGATCGCCATAGCATCATTGTAAGCGAACGAAAGGCGAAGTCAACGACTTTCGTGTCACGCCCACTTCTCTCGATTACGTTGACGCTGCGGGACAATTACCTAAGTTTTCCGCGTGCCTCCAGGCTGTCTGCCATAATCGAATCCACCAAGTACAAATAGAGCAGCTGTCATGTCTATTTTCTCCAGAGCGATCGACTATCACGTGGATCGTCAGTTCCGGAAGGATCCGAACGGACGGTTGGTGTTTCTTCCCTTCGGTCCCAACAAGAAGGCCTACTTCGTTGACTCGAAACCCGATGAAGAAAAGATCAGAGCGTTGGTCAAGATGTACCGGAGCGCTTCCTCGCGGATTTCCATGCTGGTATATCCGTGCATTTACATTCCTAGTCTGATCCTAAATGTTTACGGCAGCGGGACTCCCCTGCGAAGCAAGTTGGCGGCTTCGATTGGGATCTCTTTGTTTGTTTTGCTGACCTTTCTCCTGTTGATATGGATGTTTTGGAGCGCATATAAAGAAGCGATCGCGAGCTTCACTGCCTCGCTGGGCGAGGTCGGACCTGACCTTAAGGGTCAACTAAGCGAAGTCTGTTCCCCGCCCCAAGGCCAACGACGTTTGGCGCTGGCGTGCCTTTCCGCCGGTATCGTCCTTTTGGGCGTGGCTGTTTTGGGAGCGACGCGTTATTCTCGCAGCAAACTGCCGTGTCCACCCCAGGTCACCTCAACCAGGAGGTGAAAGTCCGTTAAGGACGTGTCTCAGTTTGCCCTCTGCTGGTCCTCTCCGCGCACTCTGCGGCTGTTCTCAGTGGTCTCAGCGATTCAAGGGTTTGACGGACTCTCGAACACAAGGTCTTAAATCGCGGAGGTAGCGGAGACCAGCCGCAGGCGCGCGGAGACAACCAATCTTCCCGAGGAATCTTCGAGCCCGCGGTCCGTCAGGGCTGGGGGACGTTCAGCAAATTCAGGCTGCACCCTATTGGATCGTCCTATGCTCGCAGAGAATCAATAAGGCTTATGATGATTCGCGAGGATCGCCCATGCCCAACAAAATCACCAAGACCGAAGAAGAATGGAAAAAACAGTTATCGCCTGAGGAGTACTACGTCGCGCGCAAGGCAGGAACCGAACCAGCCTTTACCGGCAAGTACTACAAGACCAAAGATCAGGGTACCTACACCTGCGTCTGCTGCGGGCAGCCGCTGTTCAGCTCGGAGACCAAGTTTGAATCCGGCACCGGCTGGCCCAGCTTCTGGAAGCCGGTAGAGAGCTCCGCCATCGTGGAAGAAACCGACAGCAGCCATGGCATGATTCGAACCGAAGCGCGTTGCGCGCGCTGCGACGCCCATCTGGGGCACGTCTTTCCCGATGGACCTGCGCCGACCGGTCTGCGCTACTGCATGAATTCGGCCGCGCTGGATCTAAGGAAGGAAGATCTAAGGAAGGAAGATCTCAAGACGGGCGAAGGGAAAAAATAAGGCACGGAGAAGACCGTGCCCGTTGAACTTTGTAGTTTGCTTGCCCTAGTGCGTTTCTTCGTACATGACTTTGCTGCCCGGCAACAGGTTTACTGAGGTCCCCGCGCCTGCCGCAGCCGCTGCTGCCTTGGGCTGTTCCGTCGAACCAGACTTCGCGGATTCACTCGACTTGGCATGAGCTTGCGACTTCTCGTTCTTTTGCGCCCCATGGCGCACTTCGACGCTGCCCTTCACCACGGCTCCGTCCTCCACGCTGATGCGCTGGGTCTCGACATCTCCGGTGAGCGAGCCTTCACTGCGGATGTCCAGGCGGTCGGTGCACTGAATGTTGCCCTTCACGTTGCCCATGATGACCACTTCGCGGGCGCTGATGTTGGCTACGACGCTGCCATTGCGGCCGATGGTAACGCGGTTGTCGGCCAGCGTGATGCTGCCCTCGACGCGGCCGTCAATATAGAGCGGTTCCGCGCCGCTGACCTCGCCTTTAATGACCAGGGAGCGCCCGATCGTAGCCTGCTCCATGGGTGCGCTGATGGTTTTTGGCGGGGTGTAAGGGGTTGGGTTCGGGGGGAATTTTTGTGGGTTGGCTAGGTTCTGTGCTGGCTGCAACATCGTTTTTGGCCTTCCTTGTTCCGCGCGGCTTATAGCGCCGGAGGCGCAGGCGGCGGGTCTGAGATCGTGGCCATGGGCCAAGCTGAATATCGCACGGGAGTTAGTACCTTTGGCAGGTTACGGAAGAGCCTGTACGGTTGCCGAAACGGAACCCAGGTGTGCACAGCGCTAGACGACAAAGAACTAGGCCTCAGTGCCAGAACGGACAACGGTTGAGGAAAGTGGCGGTTTTGTGATAACGTGCGCGTCCTTAGGTTTTTTCTGTTCACACCGGGGGCACTATGAAAGACTCTAAAAACCTGTTCTTCGCCGTGGCTATCGTCGTTGCCTCGTTGGTCTGCAACTCCCACTCGTTTGCATCGGGCAAACCTGTAACTCACTACGTCGTGACCAATGATGATCAATTCGGGCCGAATACGGCGACTTTCTACGTCGCGGGAGGCACCGGTTCAGAGCCCAAGCTGACGCTCTACAAGACGGTCAAGACGGGCGGATCCGGACGAGGTCCCGAGGGGTTCGCCGCTGCCCGAGTAGCGGTGATACACGATAGCAAGGACGAGTGTGTCTACGTCTCCGATTCCGGAACGAACGACATCGCAGGCATTGTCGTCCGCACGCAAAAGGTAGCGGGGAACTTCAAGGGCTCCAGCGGCGACAGCGGTGATCTCAACGGCATCGGCGTTGCCATGAACGCGAAGTACCTGTACGCGGCTTTCACTTTGTCCAACACCATTGGGACCTTCAAGGTGCTTCCAGGATGCAAGCTGAAGTTTGTCAGCGATGTGTCAGCACGCGGACTACAGGGGGGGCCGGTGGACGGCATGGCGCTTCATGGCAGCATTCTGGTTGTGGCTTACGCGGACGGGTCCATTGAGTCGTTCAACATCTCCAAAGGCGCGCCGGTATCGAATGGCGATGCGCAAGACTCGACCGGATACGGCAAAGATGGCGCCGTGCCAGCGGGCGTTGACATCAGCAAAGACGGGCATTACGCCATCTTCGGCGATGGCGGTTACTACGTGGAAGTCGAGGTGTCCGATATCTCCTCGGGAAAGCTCACCCAGACAGTTGACTACGGCGGCTCAGGCGGAGGTCTGGGCTCGGGTGAGAATTCCAACAATATCTGGCTGAGCCCGGACGACTCCTTGCTTTACATCAGCGTGAACTTCTCGGGCGAAGTTACGGCTGCTTCTTTTGACCAGACGAAGGGAACTCTCAAGTATGGTTGCAACTCTGGTCCCCTGAACGGCTACGGCTCGGCGTGGGCGTACACCATGGGGCTCGCCACGCAACAAGCTGCCGGCACCGGCAACGTGCTGTGGGTTGCGGAATATGCAGTGATTGGCAGTCCGTCTTCGGTGGGGATTCTCAAGGTCAGTTCCAGTGGTGGGAGTTGCACGTTAACCGAATCGAAGAAGTCACCGGCCAGCGACCCGAATGCGCCGGGGTTGGAGTCGATCGGAGCTTATCCGCCGCGGCCGTTTTGACGAACAGGTCCGCCGCACGGCTTTGGAACAAAGCAGGGGTACAGGCTTCTATGCTTGCAATGCCTGCGCCAAGTCTTCCCACTCGCTCAGATGGCTCTGCAGGGCGGTGCGATGAGCCGCCAGTTCTTGTGTCTGGCGCGCGGTTTCCTCGGCGCTGACGAAGTTCTGCAGCGCGGCCTCGCAACCCGCGATGGCTGATTCCGTGCGGCTGATTTCGGCTTCGAGTTCGCGCACCCGTTCTTCCATTTGCTTGCGCTTGATGGGATTCAGGCGCTTGGATCTTGGTTCTGCAGGTTCTGCGACGACCTGCGGCTTATTGCCGTTGGTGGGCTGGGAAGAAGCCGTCGAACCTCGGACGGCCTCCTGCAATTTCTCAGCGCCGCCTTCCTTCCGCCAGCGATAGTCTTCGTAGTTCCCGGGATAGACTTCGACCCGTCCGTCGCCAATTTCGAAAACCCGCGTGGCCAGCTTATCGATGAAGTAGCGGTCATGGGAGACAAAAACCACGGTGCCGGTGTACTTCCATCACGCTTCCAGCAGGACATCCTTGGCGCGCATGTCGAGGTGGTTGGTGGGCTCATCGAGCAGCAGAAAATTCGCCGGGTGCAGCAACATGCGCAGCAGCGCGTAACGATTGCGCTCGCCGCCCGAGAGCACGCCAATGCGCTTGAAAACATCGTCCGCGGAAAACAAAAAACAGCCCAGCAGGCTGCGCAGTTCGGTCTGCGGTGGAACGGGGAGAAATCTCGCCGATGTCGTCCAGAATGCGCGCGTCCGGGTTCAGTTCCTTGTACTGATCCTGCGCGAAATAGTCCGCCTGCACGTTGTGGCCCAGCTTGTAAGTCGCCGCCGCTCAGCGGCTCCTCAGCGGCCAGCAGCTTGATCAGTGTGGATTTGCCCGCCCCATTCACGCCCACCAGCGCGATGCGGTCGCCGCGCTCGATCATGAAGCTGACATCGCGGAATACTTCTTTCTCGCCATATGATTTCGCCACGCCAGAGAATTCAGCCACGATCCGGCCGCTGGCTTTGGGCTGCGGGAAGGAGAAGTGGATGGTTTTTTCTTCTTCCGGCAACTCGATGCGCTCCATCTTTTCCAGTTCCTTGATGCGGCTTTGCACCTGCTTGGCTTTGGTGGCCTGATAGCGGAAGCGGTTGATGAATACTTCCAACTGCTCGATGCGCTCGCGCTGGTTTCGATAGGCGGCTTCGAGTTGCTCCCTGCGCTGCGTCTTCTGCTGTCAGATACTTTTCGTAGTTGCCGGGATAAAAATGAATTCGCTTGTTCCAGATTTCGACAATCTTGTTGACAGTGACGTCGAGAAAATAGCGGTCGTGCGAAATCAGCACGAAAGCGTTGGGATAGTGCGTGAGATACTCTTCCAGCCAGTTGCGCGCCTCCAGATCAAGATGATTGGTGGGCTCGTCCAGCAGCAACAGGTTCGGCTTTTGCAGCAGCAGTTTGGCCAGCGCGATGCGCATCTGCCAGCCGCCGGAGAATTCTTCGGTCGGTCGCTGCCAGTCTTCTTTAGTAAAACCCAACCCCATCAGCACAGTGCCGACTTTCGCCTCGATCGCGTATCCGTCGTGAGTCTGAAACTCATGTTCGAGGCGCTGATACCGTTCGGCGACCTGCGAATATTCCGCGGACGCATGATCCAGTTCCGACATGCGCCCGGTCAGATCTTCCATCTCCTGTTCCATGGCGCGCACTTCAGAAAAAACCGACATGCACTCGGCGAACACGGTTCGTCCGGAAAGCGTGAGGCCATCCTGCGGCAGATAGCCCGCGCTGATGCCCTTGGCCGTGCTGACAGAGCCGTAGTCGAGAGTTTCGAGCCCGGCCAGGATCTTCATCAGCGTGGATTTGCCGGTGCCGTTCGCGCCCACCAGGCCGATGCGGTCCCGGGGCGTGATCAGCCAGTCCGTTCCCTCGAACAGGAGCTTGTGACCGTAGCGTTTTCCGGCGGAGGACAACTGAATCATGGCGTCAGTTCAATCGTCTCATGAGAAGGAGGATTTAAGAAGAAGGGATGACTAATCACGAACGAGGGCGAGAGGACGCGACGACATGAAGAGGAAAATTTGGCTGATGCTCAACCCGATTTTGACAGCCGACGGCGTATGCCTCGATAACCGTGCTGAAACAAGAACGCCATGGTAAGGAGGCACATCAACAGCAGCAACATTCCCACCGAGCCAAGAACCCAGTCCGGTGTGTTTGGGAACTTAATCAAGACCGCCAATGCAACAAATACCAAGAGAGCTAGGCTGCCACTTTGAATAACCCTGTTCCCTGAACTCGTGCGGAAGAGTCGCCAGAGAGACCAAACGTACAAAGCGACAATGCCAATGCCACGAGCTGCCGTCAGCCAAGATTGATGCACTCGGTTTGTTCGACCTTTCCCTCCGCTATCCTATCGCAGCTTGGACCACGGCTCAGTTGGTAGTTTTGTCGTCATCGTTCCGGGCGACGCACTTGACAAATGGATGTCATATACCATAGTATATACCATGCCTCGAATCGCCAAACTCTTTCGTAATGGGCGCAGCCAAGCCGTCCGGCTGCCCGCTGACCTGCGGTTTGAAGGTTCGCAGGTTTACGTCCGCCGTGACGAGGTCACTGGGGATGTCATTCTGTCCCGGCGACCGGAATCCTGGCAGGATTTTTTCGCGTTGGCCAAAACCGCCGCTGTGCCGAAGGATTTTCTCAGCGATCGTCAAGACGCGCTACCGCAAGAGCGGGACCTGTTCTAAATGCCGGTCCGCTACCTGCTCGACACCAACACCGTCAGCTACCTCATCAAGGGGAATCGCCCACGCATCCGCGAGCGGCTGCTGCGCGTGGCGATGGCTGAGGTTGGAATCAGTGTGATCAGCGAGGCCGAACTCCTCTTTGGGTTGGCCCGAAGGCCCGACGCCACGAAACTGAAGACCGTAGTAGAGGAGTTCTTGCTCCGCGTGGAGGTGTTACCCTGGGACTCCGAAGCGGCCCGGCAATATGCGAGGATACGCGCCGCGCTGGAGGGCGGCGGAGAACCGATGGGCAACCTGGACTTGATGATCGCCGCACAAGCCCTTGCTTCAGATCTGGTAGTGGTGTCTAGTGATGCTGTTTTCCGGCGAGTGAAGGGTCTGAAGATTGAGGACTGGACCAAGTGAACTGCGCCAATCAGTACCGAACGGATCGGGGACGTCTCTTGAATGTCAAAGTTGCCATTCCGAGCAAAGCGAGGAATCCCTACTCCGGCAACAATCTCGGTGTTGGGACGCTTCGACTTCGAACCAGATTCGCTGCCGCGAACCTGATTCTACGCTCAGCATGACATCCCGATTCCTGAGATGACTCTAGCGAGCGGGCGCGACCTTCGTGTCCAGGTGTTCAACCGCTCTGTCAATCACCGCCTGCATCTCACGGGCGTACTTCACTTCGCGGCCTTTGGCGAGAGTCTTCTTCGCTTCGTCGGGAGAAAACCAGGTCGGGTTGCGCTCCGGTTCGTGGCCCGGTTCCGTCTGTTCCACTTCCAGCAGGAAAGCTTTCACCACGAATTCCCGCACTCCCGGAGGTTTCCAGAACACGCCCTTAGAGTGGAGATAGAGATGGAAATGCCGGGGCTCGATATGTCCGCGAACGCCGGCTTCTTCCCAGGCTTCGCGCTCTGCGGAGTGGCTGTGCGACATCGCCGGCTCGGGCGCGCCCTTGGGGAAGGTCCACTTGCCTCCGCCGTTAGTGTTCACCAGCAGAAACTCTATGCCTCGACCATTTTGCCGGTAGCACACTGCCGCCACCTGCAGCGGTAGGGCAGAACGTAAGAAACGGGCTGAGGCCATCGGCGGTTCCTGAACGCAATCGTTCGCTTCCTAAATCATAGTTGGAGAATATTTCAGGAATGTTAAATTGCAGCAAAAAGGGTGCAATTTCTAGGTTACCAAAGGCAGGAATGGGAAAAGCTTGTCGAAGAGTGAAAATGCCGAAGGAATAAGGGATTATAGCCCGCGACCATACACAGGAATCACCGCCCCGTTCATGTCTTTGCCGGCTTCGCTGGCCAGCCACACGATCAACGACGCAACCGACGCGGGCTGGACCCACTGCGAGGTGTCGGCAGCCGGCATGGCTTTACGGTTAGCGGGCGTGTCCATCGTTCCGGGGAGAAGGACGTTGGCGGTGATACCAAGATCTTTATTCTCAAGTGCCACGGTCTTGGTCAGAGAGACCAGCGCCGCTTTCGAGGCGCTGTAGGCGCCCACTCCCGGCCCCGGGTCTTCGGCGGCTCGGCTCCCAATCGCGACAATACGGCCCGCGCCGGCGCGGCGCATGTGCGGAATCACGGCGCGCAATACGTAAAACGCGCTGTTGAGATTCAGGTCGAGCATGCGCTGAAAGGTTGCGTCATCGGTTTCAGCAATCGTCTTCCCGCCGGTAAATCCGCCTACCAGATGGGCCAGAATGTCGAGCCGGCCGAATCGCGCGGCGGCTTCGTCCACCACTTTCCTGGCGGCGTCGGGGTTGGAAAGATCCCCTGCCATCGCGGTGAGGGAGGGATGATCAAAATCCGACGGCCCAACGTTCCGGGACACGCCAATGACTGTCGCTCCGGCGTCCAGCAAGGCTCGGGTCACGTGAACTCCCAACCCTCCATCGGCCCCGGGGACCAGTGCAATCTTGCCTTGCAGGATCTTATCCATTGGAGCACGTGGGCAACTGACTCATCGGAGCCTGCTCGAGCGTGTGCATCGTATCCAGGATGGTCGAGATGACAATCCGATTTCCAACAGCAGTATTAAGCATCACATGATACAAACAGCGCGTGGGCCAGTCGGCGTTGAAATAGCGCTTCACAAACGTAATCCGGTCGTGGTCTACAGTGTTCAACAGATCCTCTGCTTCAGCTTCGCTCTTGCCCAGTTCCTGCAACCGGCGCAGCTTTTCAGTGTAAGGGGCGTAAAGGAAGACGTGAAATGCATCGCCGTGCTCGCGCAGAAAATAAGGAGCTCCGCGGCCTACGATCACGCAATTTCCGGCCTGGGCGGCCTTTTCCATGACTTGCTTTCCCACCGCGACAAAGCGGTCGGTGTTGAACAGTTCCTCGCCAGCCATGCTGTGCTCGTAGCTGCCCCGCCAGAATACTTTGACCAGCCGCTGAAACGCGCTGTCCACGCGTTCCTCGCAACGCTCGACCGCGGAACATTCCACATTGGACCGCTTGGCAATTTCCTCGGTCAGGGCCCGGTCCCACAGCGTCCAGCCGAGGCGGTTGGCAATTTCGCGGGCAATCTCGCCGCCTCCGCATCCGTATTCCCGTTCGATCGTAATGATGCGATACACCAGCCCTCCTCTTGAACTCCGCACGGGCGAGGACGCCCGCGCCCACATTGGCCGTCCTTATCTTATCCACACCTTGGGTTCCACCGACATTCCCGGGCGCAGCACATGCTCCTTGGTCTCGCCCGCATCGAACGTAATCTTCACGGGAATTCGCTGCACCACCTTGACGTAATTGCCGGTGGCATTTTCCGGAGGCAGCAAACTGGTGACTGCGCCGCTCGCCCCGGCGATACTCTGCACGTGCCCTTTGTAATCCTTGCCATTGGCGTCCACTTGAATGGTCACGGATTGGCCGACCTGCATATGCTTAAGCTGGGTTTCCTTGAAGTTGGCGGTGACCCAGATGTCGTCCAGGTTGATCAGGCGCATCATCTCCTGGCTGACCTGAACGTTCTGGCCCACTTCGACGGTGCGGCAGGTCACGGCTCCATTGATAGGAGCGACAACAAGCGTGTACTGTAGGTTCAGTTCGGCTTGCTCGAGCGCAGCTCGCTTGAGGTCGGCCTGGGCTTGCGCGGCTTGCGCGCGGGAGCGAGTGGCTGCTAGTTGCTCCGGACGCGTGCCGGCGTAACGAGCGTTGGCTTGCGCCTGTACCAACCTGCTTTCCGCCTGGGCGACCTGGTGCTCCGCCGCCGAAGCCGAGGCCTGTCCGGCATCCACCGCGGCAGCGCTTGCCTTGGCCGTAGCCAAGGCCTGGTCATACTGCTGCTGTGAAATCTCCAGCTTATCTACCAGTTGCTTGTAGCGTACCAGATCATTTTGCGCTCGGACGTTGTTGGCTTCAGCCTCCGCCAATTGCGCCACTGCCGCCGCATACTGCTGGTGGGCGGCGGCAATTCCGGCTTGCGCATTCTCGACATCCGCATCCGCCGCTGACAGTTGGCTGCTGGTATTCACTGACGTGATGGGAATGTTCACCCGTGCGGCGTCCGCCGTGGCTTGGGAGTCCGCATAGTCGGCCTTCGCCCGGTCCACGATCACCTGGTAATCCTTGGGATCGATCTCGACCAACGGAGCTCCGGCCGGTACGTACTGGTTATCGTCCACCAGGAGCTTTAAGACATGGCCGGAGACGCGGGCGCTGATCGAGTTCAGGTGACCGTCAATCTGAGCGTCATCAGTGTCCTCATAGCTGTTGAAGTAACGCCAGAGAAACACGCCAGCCACCAGCAGCGCCACAATCCCAGCGATCAAAAGCAGGCGAAACAGTGGACTGCGGCTCCGAAAGCGCTGCCCGCGGAGGTCTCTGTCGGAAGCCGGCAGCGGGGCTTGCTGGCTGGCAGGTTCAGGCTGGGTTTGCGCCGGACTATCGCGCACGACGGTATCTGCATTTTCTGCCATGTTTATTTACCGTGAAGGTATTGCTTTACGCCTTCTTCAGCAAATCCGATGGCCTGCGCTAACTGTACTTTGGCCAAGTTGTGGGCGTAAAGGCTGGAAATATAGCTCTCATTGGCGGCTGCGACGGATTCCTGCGCCTGAACCACCTCCAGATTGTCGGTGACGCCCGCGGTAAAGCGGTCGCGGGCCTGTTCCAGCGTTTGATTTGCCAGGTCCACCGAGCTGCGCGCCACCTCGACCTGATCGGCGGCGGCGTTGAGGTCCAAAAGAGCGGTGCGCACTTCGTAATCAATCTGGCCGCGCAAATTCTCCAGTTGCTGGCGGCTCTGCCGCAGCGCCGCTTCCGCTTCGAGGACATCGCCGTGGATTCTTCCGCCGGCAAAAACCGGGATGCTCAAGGTGGCGCCCACTTGAAATACCCCGTGCGAACTGCCGGGGCGGATGCCGGCAGCGCCATAGTCTCCCGCCATGCTGAGGCTGGGATAATTCTCCGCAGCCGCTGCTCTGCGGAATTCTTCCGCCCCCCGCAATTGCTCCGCGGCAGCCAGGTAATCCGGGCGCGACAGGTAGGCGCGCCGCAAATCCTCTTCCACTCCGGCCGTGGCCAGCGGTTCGTAGGGGGCTTCGGTCGTGAGGGCAAACTCCTGTCCCGAAGGCAATCCAATCACTCGCGCCAGTGTGAGTTTCTCGATCGCATAATCGTTGCGGGCAACGATGAGTTGCTGCTGCCGGCTCTGCAATTCTACGTGGGCACGGAGAGTGTCAATCGCCGGGCTCACTCCGGCGTTTTGCTGATCCGACGCCTTGTCATAAAGGGCCTGCGCGGTTTGCGCCTCGGCCACCGCCGTGTCCACTCTGGACGCTCCTGCGAGCGCCTTCAGATAGGTGTTTGCGACCGCCAGCACCACCAACTCACGCGCATTCTTCAACGAGTGCTGAGCGGCGTTTTCGTTGCTTGTGGCGCCGCGCTTACGCTCGATCGCAGAGTAGTCGAGCAGGGATTGCGTCAGACTCACCCCCGTCTGAAAGACGCCGATCGGGCCAACGATCGTTGGGATTCCCGGCGCGTGAAAGCGTAATCCCTGGGCGGCGAGGTCGATCTGCTCGGCAGTCTCATTGACCGCGCCACTCACGTTGGGCAGCAGCGCGCTGAGCTCTTTCCACTTCTCGCCACGGGCAGTGAGTGTGTTGTCACTTTGTAACAAGAGACCGAGATTGTTTCTGAGGCCGCGCTCGATGGCGTCTTTGAAAGAGAGCGGCAAAACTGCCGCCGTCGCTTTGCCTTCGGGGACGCTGCCGGAAAACGGGCCTTGGGGAATGCTGGATTGCCCGGCGGTGGTCTGGCTCAGCGCCGATGGGGCGAGAAGAAGAAAAGCCGGCGACCACGCAAACCACATTCTGGGATGGGAAGATTGTCATTTTCCGCCGCAATAGCTTCCTCACGCTGAAATCGTCATTTAGATGACCTCGGGTAAGAAAACGGCACAAACCACCCGGCAAACTAATGTTGATTCTGGATTCTGCCCTGTGGATGCAACATTGTGATGTGGAACATTGTGATGTGGCCAGACCGAGACTGATTACCTCTGGGTACCCTCAAACGTCTAAAATGCTGTAGAGTGACTGAAAGCCTAGCGCCCTTCCGGAACCAGAGGCCCGGATCAGCAGAACCGATGTTTACGCCAGTCCATCCCGCCAACGCCAGAAGACAGGCCGCCTCGCTATCTATTTCCCTGGCTTTTCATTTCCTGTTTCTCGGGTGGGTTCTTCACTCGCCTGCGCCTATTTTCGTGGCGCCGTCGGCGGTAGCGCAAGGCTACTCCGGCAGTTCCTCGACTCCTATTTATTTCGGAGGTCAGGCTGGGGTGACACAGGAGCATCCCTCTCACTTTACGTGGCAGCGATCGTCAAAGCTCGAAAAGGCGCACCGCCCGACACCGCTTCCGGCTAAGTCGGAGTCGGGCAACGAAATCCGAGCATCCCTTGCGCCTAACGAGCATCCGGCAGGCTCTCCCTATGGATCGCTTTCTTACGGAACGTTTTTCGGCCCTGAGGTTCGACCTGCGCTCCCGATTTCCTCGCCCGATCCGATTCTCGACCCCGAGGTTCGGAGCAGTGCCCAAGGTGATGTCATCGTGGAAGTAACAATCGACGCGCAGGGGAACATCATCCAAGCCATCGTGCTTCAGAGCCTTGGTGCTGCCATCGACCAGAGCGTGCTCGCAGCTTTGGAGAAATGGCATTTTACTCCTGCCTCCCGGAATGGCGTTCCGATCCCCTCCAAGCAGGATGTCTACTATCATTTTCCACGCTGAATTGCGTTTGGCGATTTCCACAAACCGTTTGTCTGCTTGCCCTTGCGCGGACCTGGTTCTTGGCACACCGGTGGATCGGTGATTGCGTACCGTGGTTCCATACCGGGGATGCAACCAAAGACAGGTATTCAGAATTCGCCGCCTCGGCTATCGTAAGAGGGAAGCGCTTCTCAAGGTACCGATGAATGCATAAGTCTGCCACGCGCCGCTTTGCCAGGTATCGCACGGACCTGCCGCTGATTGTGAAGGTCCTCGGCCAGAACGGATACTTTCGTGTTCACGGCCGCTGCTTCGAGATCGCCGAGGCTGGTCTGGGGGCGGTCATCACGAGTGAACTCAAGGCAGGGGAAATGGTTTCTTTGGAGTTTTCTGTCCCTAACTTGCCCGAACCTCTTGGGGTGAAGGCGGTGGTGCGTCACCGCATGGGCTTCTTGCACGGTTTTGAGTTCATTGCCCTGCCGTCCGAGGTGCGCGAATCCATCCGGAGCCTCTGCCGGAAGCTGCAACCAGCGTGAAGCTCGCGTAGGGCGCACATTCCCGTCCGTCAGAAAAAGTTGAAGATCAACAACGGCAGATAAGAATGTCCGCTCCACACTATCCGGATGGGACTGCGGGCGCCGTGGCAAGTTCGCCCTCCCAGCGCGCGATCACGGCACAGGCCAGGCAATTCCCAATCACGTTAGTGCCGGTGCGGGCCATATCCATCAAGGCATCAATGCCCAGGATAATGAAGATGGGCTCGGTCGGCAGGTGGAATGTGGCCGCGGTAGCCAGCAACACAACCAGCACCGCACGCGGCACTCCAGCCACGCCCTTGCTGGTGAGCATTAACGTGAAAACCATAAGCAGTTGCCCAGACCACCCCAGGTGAATTCCGGCGGCTTGGGCTACGAAAACAGAAGCAAGTGAAAGGTAGAGAGACGAGCCGTCCATGTTGAAGCTGTACCCCGCCGGGATCACAAACGCTACAATCCGCCGGGGCACGCCGAAGGCTTCCATCGCCTCCATGGCGCGGGGAAGCGCCGCCTCGGATGTGCTGGTGGCGAACGCAATAGTGGCCGGCTCGGCGATTGCTTTTACCAATCGGCGAAGCGGCAGGCGCGCAATCCACGTGATCGGCAGAAGGATCAGCAGCAGAAACGCGATCAGAGCGCCGTAGCCCGTCAACAACAGTTTCCCCAGCGGCAGCAACACGCCAATTCCCATGTGACCGACGGTATACGCCATGGCTGCTCCCACACCGACCGGCGCGTAATACATCACCAGGTTGGTAAAGGAGAACATGGTCTCGGTCAACGATTCGCAGAATTTCAACATCGGAGCGCGTTTTGCGTCGGTCAGGCGTGCCAGCGCGATTCCGAAAAGAACCGCGAACACGGCCACCTGCAAGATCTGGTTCTCGGCGACCGATTTCGCAATATTTTCCGGGAAGATGTGCAAAAGGAAATCGTCCCAATGAAGTTGAGTTGTGCTCTGCGCTGGCACAGCCGCAGCCGCCTCCGAGATCGCCAGCCCTTCGCCTGCGCGGCTAAGGTTGATGGCGCCCAGCCCAATGAACAACGCCAGAGTCGTTACCACTTCAAAGTAGATCAGGCTCTTGACGCCGATGCGTCCAACGCTGCGCAGATTCCCATGTCCGGCAACACCCGTGACCAGCGTTCCGAAGATGAGGGGAGCCACGATGACTTTGATCAGCCGCAAAAAGATCTCGCTGAACACCCGCAAATGTTCGGCCAACTGTGGCCGGTCCAGGCCGATCTCCCCGCCTAGCAGCATGGAAAAGAAAATCCAGCGGGTCAGCGATTGTCTTCTTAACCCGGTCAGCGCAATTGAGCCGAGAGCGATCCAGCGCAGCGCTGCCATCCAATGCTGCCCGGAAACGAAGATTGGCAACGACGCTCCCGCCGCAAACAACAACATGCCAGCGACGGTGATTGCCGGCATGACTGCCGATTGCTGCGCCGCCGGTGGCGGGTTTTCAGTTGTGACGGTCATGGAGGATTGCCGGAATGATCGTATACGCGGTGTTCAAGTTATGGAAGCCGGAGGCACTGGGCCACGCCAAACCTCACACAGCCCACAGGTTGGTCGTCGCCCGCGTCTGCGGTCCTTATCAAACACGATAATATGGCGTAACCTGGGAGCGAGAGCTACAGAACTGTTGGCGATGGTCGAGGGCGGCGATGCTGTGGGTGCAAGTTTGAGGGGGCGGGATCTTACCTCTGAGATCGTGCGCGTGAGGCTCCGCTGGGAGAGGTTCATATCCGTGGAATCAAGGGCGGCCCTGGCAGAGGCCGTGTCGCAAGTACAGGATATAGCTCTGCAGCTCGCTACGAAGGGCATACCTGACACGCCGAGAAGCAAACAACGTAATCGCGAGTCGGCACCTTGATACTCGTGGCTGACTTCGTTCGATCTAAGCTGCAATGCCCCCTAGCGATACCTTTCCTTTATAAACTCCCCAATCGCCGCGTAGGCTCGGGACAGCGTTTTCTCATCCGGCAGGAACACGATGCGGAAATGTTGTGTCCCGGGCTTCTGGCCGAAGCCGGAACCGTGCACCGCCATGACGTGCTTCTGCAGGATCAATTCCCTCACGAAGACGTCGTCACCTTCCGGAATATCGATTCGAGGAAAGGCATAGAACGCCCCGCGCGGTGGGACGCAACTGACACGCGCGGTTGAATTGGCCCACTGTACGGTCAGATCGCGGCGGCTGCGAAGTTTCTTGCGCACTTCGATGAGGTGATCTTGCGGGCCTTCGAGCGCCGGCTTGATAGCGTACTGCTCAGGATGGTTGGCGCTCAGGCGGGCCCGCAGCAGTTTCTGAATTCCGTCGTTGTATGGTTTAACCGCTGCGGGTTCGCCACTTACGATACCCCATCCGATCCGCCATCCGGGAGCCAGATAATTTTTCGACAGCCCTCCGAACGTCACTGCCGGCACGTCAGGCGCTACGGCGGCGAAGCAGACATGCGGATCATCGTCAAGGATCAGCTTGTCATAAATTTCGTCCGCCAGGACGAGCAAGTTGTGCTGCCGCGCCAGTTCGGCAATCTCTTCGAGCATAGGCCGCGTGCAGACCGAACCGGTGGGATTGTTGGGATTGATCACCACGATGCCGCGCGTGCGCGGCGTGATCTTGCGCTTGATATCGTCAAGGTCAGGCTGCCAGCCATTCTCTTCGTTCAGAAAATAAGTGTTTACGCCGATGCCCAGCTTCGCCAGCACCGCCGAGTACAGCGGGTAATCCGGGCAGGGGGTCAGAATATCTTCTCCGGGATTTAGCAGAGCTGCTAAACACACATCCACCGTCTCGCTCACGCCCGTGGTGACGAACACATCTTGCACCGACGTGATGCCCTTGCGTGCTGCCTCGCCCCGAATCGCGTCCAGCGCTTCTTTGATTCCCTGCGAGGGAGCATAGCCGTTCCTGCCCTCGCGCATGGCCTTGTACACCGCTTCGATCAGATGCGGGGGAGTTTCGAAGTCGAAAATGTTAGGATCGCCAACGTTCAGCGCCAGGACCTTGTGGCCCTGCTTGATAACTTCGTCAGCGAAGCAGACCAGGTCGCGGATAGCATAGTGAACATTTTCGAGACGGGTGGCGGCAGCAATTTCGCGGGTTTGGGTAATGGGCATGGGGGTGAGCGTTCTATGGAACATTCACGTCCCGGTCTCGCCGAACGGGAATCAGGCGTATCCGGGGCACATCAAACTTCTCCAGTTCTTCGGCCCGGAATACTGCCCACTCCGCATTGCTAAACGTGACGGTGGTTGATTCCGGTGTAGGATAGGCATCGAAGAGGTGGCCCATGTACGACTTGCCCTGCTGTAGGTCGTGAGCGTCCCGGCCTAGGCCCCCTCCCGGACCTACCTCATTCGTGGCGTCAAAAAGTTGACCAGTCTTCTTGACTATCGCGGTAAAAGACATGCTTGCATTATACCAGCCGTCAGGCGGTTCTTCCGCTGCCAGATTCTACAGGTTCGACGCGCCAGGGAGGGACATTTTCCTGAGTCTTTCGCGGTTCAGTCGAGAGAATAGAGCTCTCAGTTTGTCCCGCTGTTGTTTGTCGTTCACCAGCGGCCTGGAATCGTGCGACAGGTCACTGGCAATGCAATGATGGAGGTTCTCGCGCTCACTTCGGTGGTAGTCGCGAAACGCCTCCTCCATTTGTTGGACCTCATCATCTCCAACGTAAGTCGGCACGTGTTGCCATGTGTAGAGAATGTCGGTTCCAAGACCACATCCTTCGATAGATGCCTTGACCTCATACATGACAAACGCAACCAGGTTTATCGCCATTGCCACTGGGAGCCGGACATAGAATTTGCTCAGAAGCGCCTTGGCCGTCGCTGCTCCAAGACCAACTGCGTCGTAGTCTGGAGTCGATTTCAACGCTAGTTTTTCGGTGGTGAAGAAAACAGGCCAATCTGTTGAGACGTCACAGCCAACGAGCAACGAATAGTCGGGTCGATTCGTGGTCGGGATATCCCGAAAGCGGGATCACCGCTTCAGAGTAGAACTTACGGTTCGCGGCATTAATTACATCTCCGATCTCCTTCGGAGTCCTGCTCGCCTTGTCGTCCGCGAACCAAGCTTGCAATTGCTGCGCAATCGAATCCAGGTAGGCGCCCGTGCCGGCGCCCGTGACAATCAACGAGCCAGTAGGATTTTGCTTCCAACTTGCAACGATCTTGCCCGTGTCACTCTTCTGATAGCCGACTGTCTCTTGGCGGTCGGCGGCAACGACAATTCCGTCCGTCGCTCTGACTCCCAATGCAATGGTCATAGTCTTATTTGACCGTTCGCCTGGGACTACTCTCCCCGGTCGATCTGCGCCTTCTGCAGTTTGTCGGAATAATCCACGTAAACTGATTTCCATTCGCTGTAGAAGTCAATGGCGCCGATGCCGCCTTCGCGGTGCCCGTTGCCGGTGGCCTTCACGCCGCCAAAGGGCAGATGCACTTCCGCCCCAATTGTCGGCGCGTTGATGTACGTAATTCCGGCATGCAGGTCGCGCATCGCTGCAAATGCCTTGTTCACGTCTTTGGTATAGAGCGCAGAGGATAATCCGTACTCAATGCCATTGGCGATTTCGATCGCATTCTCCAGGTCATCACACGGAATGATCGAAACCACCGGCCCGAAGATTTCTTCCTGCGCAATGCGCATCTTCGGATCGACATCCACGAACACCGTCGGTTCAAGGAAGAAGCCGTACTGATACTCGCCTTGGTTCAGAATGTTGCCGCCACACTTCAGCCGCGCGCCCTCAGCCTTGCCGATCTCAACGTAATTGTGGTCGGTCTTGAGCTGGTTCTCGTTAATGGCCGGACCCATCTCGACGGTTTCATCCAGCCCGTTGCCGACCTTCAGCCGCTTCGCCCGCTCGACATACTGCTCCACGAATTCACCGTAGATGCCCTTCTGCACAATGATGCGGCTGGTCGCAGTGCAGCGTTGTCCGGTCGTTCCAAAGCCGCCCCACAGGCCTCCTTCGATGGCGAGATCGAGGTTGGCATCGTCGAGCACGATCATGGGATTCTTGCCGCCAAGTTCAAGCGAACAATGTTTGAAGCTCTTGGCTGCGGTCGTGCCCACGATGCGGCCAACCTCCGTCGAACCCGTAAGCGAAACCGCCCGCACGTCGGGATGCTCCGTCAGCGGCCCGCCAACGCTCGACCCGAAGCCGGTCACAATGTTGATCACGCCTTTGGGCAGTCCGGCATCCGCCAGCACGCGCACAAGATTAAATGTCGACAGAGGCGTATCCTGCGCGGGCTTGATCACACAGGTGTTGCCGCAAACCAGGGCCGGCAGCAGCTTCCACGACGGAATCGCCATGGGAAAATTCCACGGCGTAATCATGGCGCAGACGCCGATCGGCTGGCGCACCGCCATGGCAAATTTGTTGGGCAGCTCCGAAGGCGTGGTCGGCCCGAACATGCGGCGCCCTTCGCCAGCCATGTAGTAAGCCGTGTCCACGGCTTCCTGCACATCGCCGCGAGTTTCTTTCAGCACCTTGCCCATCTCGCGGGTCATGTCGCGGGCGTAATCTTCCTTGCGCTCCATCAGCATTTCGGCGGCACGATAGACGATCTCGGCGCGCCGCGGCGCGGGCACCAGACGCCACTTCGCAAAAGCATGTTTCGCAGCGGCAATGGCAGCCTCCACGTCCGCCTTGCCGGATTTCTGAAAGATCCCGACCACATCGCGCGTGTCGGCGGGGTTGCGGTTCTCGAAGGTCTGTCCGGTCGAAGACTCGACCCATTCGCCGTCAATGAAGTTCTTATGAACCTTGTTACGCGTGGCCGTGCCGAGGATGGTCGGGCCGGTTAAGACATCGGTTGCCATAAAGCCTCCTGGGACTGCGAGGAAAGACCGCCGGGGAAAATCCTGCGAACTATCTATGCTACAGGGGCGGGGTGAAGCCAGGCAAGCGAAGCGATACACTGCCCTCAGCAGATCGTCTACTCCAGTGCGAGCTCGCTGCGCAGCCGTTTCGATAACTTCTCGATCCGCTTCAGCCTGTCTTTGAGGTCCTTGGCAAGAACGCCATTGGCCGCCCGTTCTATGTCTGGCGGGACCGTACTAGCTAGTTGAGCCAGTTCAGCAGCGTCGTGCCGGATTTGGGTGGGATCAACCGGCGGAGTTGCCAGTTGGCGATCCGGGCTGGGGTTCCGGTCTTCCGGAGTGGGATCGTGATGGCCGCGCTGCGACAGAGCAAGGCAACAGCACAGGAGCAGTACGCAGGCCGGACCGGTGACGATTCTCATAATCCACCTCGCGGGTGCGGAATGTTTTCCGATTGTGAAAGAAGAAGGGCGCCCATTGTGAGCGCCCTCGAACTGCGTCAAGCCCTTGCGGGCTCAAAATTCAAAACGAAAGCCGAACTGGTTGCGGAACGAGGGGTTGGCCGCCGGTGTGTAACCGGAGACGCCACCAAATTGAGCATTACTCGGACCGTTGCAGTATGACTGGGGAGTGTTGAAGGTGCCGTTCGGCGGGAGACCAGCTGCGACGCTCTCTTCGTAGCTGTTGCAGAAGTTCGCCCGGTTGAACAAGTTGTAGAACTCCCAGTCAAGCGCCAGGCGCGCCCTCTCGCCAAGCTTGAATGACTTGTCGACCCGGAGATCCATTTCGACGTAAGGCTTGCCGGTCAGCGTATTGGGTTTGATCATCGTGCAACCGGGCGTGGTGATTGGGTCGGTCACCGTGCTGCCCACGCAAACCCGATCAATGACCACACGGCCGTCGCCGTCAATATCCGTGCCCGCCAGGAAACTGTAGGGCCGGGCCGACGCCGCCTGGAAGATTGGGGCCAACTGGAAACCCGCGGGCAGCTGGAACACGCCGCTGAAGACGAATCGGCTGCGCTCGTCAAAGTTGGTGCGGTTGAACTCGTTGGGCTGGAACTGCTGCTCAGGAGCCACAGCCAAGCCGCTGCCTCCATAAGAAGCGACTGGAAACCCACCCCAGGATCTCGACCAGGAGAGCACGTAGCTGGTCTGGAAGGTCAGGCGGTGGCTCATGCGCTTCCGCAACTGGAAGTTGATCCCATCGTACATCGAGCGGTTGTTGGTACTGTAGTCGTAGAGCTTATTGAAACGGCCGGCTCCGCAAACCCCATCCGGGCTGCAAGGCGTCGTCCCCGTCGCCGCATAGACCTGAGAAAATGCATAATCCATCAAACGCGTACCGGTGCCGGCCACGCATCGCGGATCCGCGAGATTTCCCCCAAACGCAGGATCGCAAACCGTGCCGATTACCGGATTCATGTTCAGCACGCGCTCTTCGTGCGTGCCAAGGATGTGGTGGTAGTCGACTGAGAACGCATAGTCTGGCGCCACCTGCCAGGCATATCCAACTGACCATTGCTGCGACCAAGGATCAGTAATTTTGGGATTTGTGATTCTGGGAGTTGCCCCGCCGAGGAGGTCGGTTGTTGGCGGCGGCGGGACCGGCAATGGGTCAACGCCGAAGCGGAAGGTACAAGTGTTGACGGGGCCGGTGCCCACAGCCGTGCAGCCAAGCCCGGGTGGATTGGATCCCACGGCATCGAACACCGCTTGGTAAATGGTAGGCTGAGACTGCTGAATCGACCAAAGCGTAATGTTCTGGAAGATTTGATCACGCGAGATGCCGTAACCGCCACGAAGCACGTGCTTGCCTGAACCGGTGACGTCCCAGGCGAAGCCAAGACGTGGCTGGAATTCCTTCAGGTCGGCCGTGGAACGCGAGAGATCGCCGCTGTTGCCTACGATTTGCTCGATCCGCTGCGCTCCCGGATCACTGGTGGGAAATCCGGGGCTCGCCATCACTTGTCGCAAATCCCAGATTCCCTTGTTACTGTCGGTCAGACTGCTGCCCAGTTGTGACCGCAGAAAGTTGATATTGGCATCCCAACGCAGCCCAAGGTTCAAGGTCAGGTGCGGTGTCACTTTGTAATCATCCTGATAGTACAACCCGAGGGAATGCCACGGCGGCTGCGCGGTTGAACCGCTACCACCGTTCAGTAGAATCTCCTTTATGGCGCCCGGGGTTTGGAGACCCGCGGGATACGCGCCGCCGCTGCCGCCAGCCGCACAGGTATTGTTGGCGATGCAACCCGGATTATCCCAGAAGGTCAGGGTGTAGCCCTCCTGCGAGTAGAAGTACCCACCCATCTTGGCGAAGTAGATCTCGTTCCCGCCGAACTTCATGTTGTGTTTGCCATGCGTCCAGTTGAAGTCGTCGCGGAACTGATACTTTCGAATCAGAGTTTCCTGAGGAACGTTGGCGTTGATGCCGACATTCGAGCCATCCGCAAAAGAGATGTTGGGGTTGGTGACCGTGCCCCCGCCAAGCACCGGGTAGGTGAAGGTATGAATTGGCGACGCCGGAATGATATTCACCATATCTTGAAAGTGGAGGTTCAGCGAGTTCACTTTGTTGGGCGCAACCGTCCAGTTGTGGCCGATGGTCAGGTCGTGGAAGTTATTGATGTCCGTATTCGACTGCGTACCGTCGGTGGTGAAAACCGCGCCCAGTTGGTCGTTCGGAGCGGTCCATTTCTGCCGCCCGTAGCGCAAAAACATATTCTGCCGATCGTTGATCTTGTAGTCCAGTTTGACGGTCGCCAAGTCGTCAATGTAAGGCGAAGGAAGCGTGGTGACCGGAAAAGCGTAGGGTCCGCCGGGATAGCCCTGGGTGAGGCTCGCAAAGCTCGTCAAGTCGGTGAATGCGAATGGGTTTACAACCAGCGAGCCGGGTTCGCGTTTCTGTTCGAAAGCTCCGAAGAAGAAAAATTTGTCCTTGATGACCGGTCCGCCGACCGAGCCGCCGAAGTGATAGCGATGGAACACCGGCTTGGGACATTGGCCGTCGGTGAGACCCTGGGCTTCGCAGCCCTTCAGGGTAAAATAGTCATTCTTGTTCAGCGAACTGTTCTGGAACAGGCCAAACAGGGAACCGTGCAGCGTATTGGTGCCCGATTTGCTGATCACATTTACCACCGCAGCCACGGAATGGCCAGCCTCGGCACTGTAGTGATCGGTGAGCACGTTGAACTCCTGGATGCCCTCCATGGTGAAATTCTGCACCAATCCCCCGACCACCAAGTCCTTGTTGTCGCCGCCGTCGACGTTGGTATCGACTTGGCGGCCATCGCCACCGTTCACGCTGATATTGCCCACGCGCGACTTTGTGGGATCAAAGCCCTCCGCTTGACGGACGCCAGGAATCAGCGTTTCCAGTCCAGCGAAGTTACGATCCAATATGGGTAAAGACGCGACCTCGGTTGGGGACACGGAACCAACCACCTGTGAACTGGAGGTCTCGATCAGGGGCGCTTCGCCAGTCACCTCTAAGACCTCACTCGCACCGCCGGGCTTCAGAGTCTGATTAAGGGTGAGCACCTGGCCGACCAGGAGCGTAATTTCCTTCTGCTCCACGGTCGAGAAACTCGGCGCCTGCACCCGCATGGTGTAAGTCCCGGGCGGCAGCAGTGGCACGCTATAGCCACCGGTTTCGTTAGAAACCGCACTGCGGGTAAAACCGGTAGCGGGATTGGTAACAGTAATCTGTGCCTTGGCGATAGCCGCGCCTTGGGAATCGAAGATCGTTCCGTTGATGCTTCCGGTCGTCGTTTGCGCCCAGAGGCAGGCTGCCAGCGTGAACATGAACAGCGACAGCAGAACCAGTTTCTTCATGGGAGGGCTCCTTTAATATCCAGTTCCAGTTTGCTGAGCAGAATTTGTACACAGCGCCACGCGAGCACGCCCAGCGACTCGTGTCAACGCATCTGTCAATTCTTTCACCGGATGGCTGCGCACTATAGCACACGCAGCGCGCTTTGTCTGTGACAACTGCGCGCGAATTCTATCGGCCGAGGCCGAAGCCCTTGCAGAGCCGGATGGCGAGCAGGAAGAAGTTGTGAACCAGCGATCTGCTCTGCCTGCACCGCGCGGCACACGCTGGTTACGGCATAACCTCTGTGAGGTGTCTGTTTCCCCAGTTATGCAAATCTGGGCTGCTGCGACCAACCGAACTGGACTGCGGGGCTAAGTCGGCTGGCCCATTGGTCGCAACTCGCGGCCGACTCGTTCCTCCCGAGACCAAACTCGCCCGACGTCGGCACCATGGTAACGTCTCAAATTAATTACCTGTTCCGAGCCTATTTCGCTTGTGGTACTCTCGAAACTACCCCATATTCTCTAGAGTTTGACTGGGTTTTCTCGTGGCCTTGGTGTCTCCGAGTCAGAAGCCGGGAATCCACATTGCGTGGAAGACAGTAACCTACCGCAGCGTGGCGCTGCTGATATTGGCAGTCCTGCTGGCGTTCCTTCTTGGCTTGCGCCTGGCGTTTCCCCAGTTCACGGAAAGCGGCCTTAAGGCCGCCGGCGGCTTTGGGACGCATCTGCTCGAGGCGGTGGCCGGAGCTGCCGGCCCGGCCAAGTCCGGCGCCATGAGCTCCCAGCAGGCGCACTTCACCGCCTTGGACGGAGGGGTACGGGTGAAGAAGGCAAACAGCAACAGCTGGGTTACAGCCGACTATAGCGTCCCGCTGGAAAAGGGCGACGTGGTACAAACCAGCTCTGAAGGTATGGCCAAGATCGTATTCAATGATGGCACCAACTACACTGTAAAGCAGGATTCGCTGATTGTGATCGAAGAGAACTCGGCCAATGACCAGCAGCAGACCAATGTCGCGGTGGCGGTGAGCACGGGCACGGTGGATCTGGCCACAGCGACTTATGTGCAGGGTTCGAAGTCCCAGGTGATCGTCGCCGGCGCCACCGCGTCGCTTGGCCCCGGAAAGCGCGGCCATGGTGCACAACGATCCGAAAGGCGATCAGCACGAGATCCTGGTGAAGAAAGGCACCGGCGACATCGAACGCAATGGCGAGACAGTCCGCCTGGCCGATTGGGAGAAAGTCAACTTCCAGGCAATCGCAGCACATGGAGAAGGTGAAGGAAATCGGTCCGCCCACGCCGATCTCACCTGCCAACATGGTGCCGCATTTTGTCTCGGACGACGCCAAGCCCAGTCGAGTTTTCCTGGACCCCGATGGCCAACGCCAAGGGCTATCGGCTGCGAATCTCGCGCAATCCGTACTTTTCTTCGACCATTGTGGACCGCAGGGTGAATACGGCGGACGTGCTGGTCTCCGGGCTGACAGGGCGCGTACTACTGGCTGGTGCAGTCCGCAGGACGCCGCCGGGAAAGCAGTCGGTGGAAAGCGAAAAGAACCGCTTTACCATCATTCCCAAGGGACAAGACAACGACGCCATCGGCCTGGACTTGGATCCCTTGATTCAGCATGGACACGTCCTGGAGTTGACCGGCAAGACCGAGCCGGGAGCCCGGGTGATGGTCAACGGGCCGGAGGTACCATTGATTGGCGGCCGACGGCAGCTTTCATTACTTCACGCCGCCCCTGCCGACCGGGGAGAGCGTGATCACGGTCACGGCGCAGAACGCCAAGGGCGGCGTCAACACCCTGCAGAAGAAAGTGGTGATTCAGTAGTAGGAGCCGGGCAAGTCGAAACTCCCCGAGGGGCAGGAACTTTCGTTGCTGAAGCCGAATCCGGAATTCTCATAGAATTAAGAGACAGTGCTCCGATAACCGGCAATAACCGGTGGCAAAACCGGGACAAAACCGAGTTCTAAGCAGAGAGAGAAGTTTCGCGTATGTCATCGCAACGGTTTTCATTCCGGCGCATCCCGCTGGCACAACCTGCGGTCGCTGTTCAGCGTTTTCTCCAGCGATCTCGCCATCGACCTGGGCACGGCCAACACGCTGGTGTATGCGCGCGGCAAAGGCATCGTGGTGAACGAGCCTTCCATCGTGGCCATCAACAAGAACACCGGCGAAGTGGAAGCCGTGGGCAAAGAAGCCAAGGAGATGCTGGGCCGCACGCCCGGCAACATCGTCGCCATCAAGCCCATGAAAGACGGCGTGATCGCCGACTTCAAAGTCACCGAGAAGATGCTGAACTACTTCATCCAGAAGGCGCACAACCGCAAGATGCTGGTGCATCCCGCGCATCGTGATCGGCGTGCCTTCAGAGATCACGCAGGTGGAAAAGCGCGCGGTCATGGACTCCGCCTATCGCGCCAAGGCCAGCGAAGTGCATCTGGTGGAGCAGGCCATGGTGGCGGCCATCGGCGCCGGCCTGCCCATCACCGAGCCCAGCGGCAACATGGTGGTGGACATCGGCGGCGGCACCACCGACATCGCGGTGATTTCTCTCAGCGGCATCGTCTATTCGCGTTCCGTGCGCATGGCCGGCAACCAGATGGACGAAGCCATCATGAATTACCTGAAGCGCAAATATAACCTGCTGATCGGCGAGCGCACGGCCGAGCAGATCAAGATCGAAATCGGTTCCGCTTATCCGCTGGACAAGCCCCTGACCATGGAGATCAAGGGCCGCAACCTGATCGAAGGCGTGCCCAAGACCATCACCGTGGACGACAGCGAAATTCGCGAAGCCCTGAGCGAATGTGTTTCCACCATCATGAACGCCATTCGCGTGGCGCTGGAACGCACGCCTCCGGAACTTTCCGCCGACATCAGCGACCGCGGCATCGTGCTCACCGGCGGCGGCGCGCTGCTGAAGAATCTCGACAAGCGCATCCGCGAGGAAACCGGGCTGCCGGTTTCGATTGCCGACGATCCGCTCTGCAGCGTGGTGCTGGGCACCGGCAAGATGCTCAGCGACTTCAAGCTGCTGCGGAAGATTTCGATCGAGTAGCGGCTGCTAGCTTCTGGCTTCTAGCTCCTGGCAACGAACTGCACGTTTTCCCCATGCCTGTATGCTGCTCGACCCTTGAGCGATGACTTGCAGTAGCAGAATCGCTGGAAGCTGCAGCTAGAGGCTAATAGCCTGGTTTATGGAAAACCTCTTCAGCCGCCACCGCAACGTCACCGTTCTGGTGGGCGTCCTGTTTGCGCAGGTACTGGGGCTGGCGGTCCAGGTCAAGCGCACCAGCGAGGATCGTCCACCCGCCTGATCCGCATCTGGGCGGTGGACGCGGTGACACCGTTGGAGAAAGGGATTCTCTGGCTGCAGAGCGGCGTCGGCAATCTCTGGCGCAACTACTTTTACCTGCGCGGGGTGAGGCAGGAGAACCGCGACCTGAAGCAGGAGATCGAGCGGCTGCGGATCGAGCAGGTGCGTCTGAGCGAGGATGCCGAGCAGGCCCACCGGCTGCAGGCGCTGCTGGGCTTCAAGGAACAGTTTATTTCGCAGACCTTGGCCGCGCAGGTGATCGGCTCCAGCGGCAGCGAGCAGTCCCGGTCCGTCTACATCGACAAAGGCGCGCGCGACGGGATCAAGCCGGACATGGCGGTGATCACCGCCGACGGAGTTGTGGGCAAGGTGCTGCGCGTGTTCAAGTCTACTTCGCAGGTGCTGCTGATCAACGATCAGACCAGCGGCGTGGGCGCGATCCTGGAGAAGTCGCGGTTGCAGGGAGTATTGCGGGGGACGCCGGCGGGCGAAGTTGTGCTGGAGAAAGTCATGTCGCGATGAGCCGGTCCAGCCCGGGAGAAGGTGCTGACCAGCGGCGGTGACCGGATTTTTCCCAAGGGCCTGCCCGTGGGCACGGTCACGAAGGTTTCGCCGGGCGCGGATCTCTTCCTTAACATCCGCGTCAAACCTGTCGCCAACCTGAGCCGGCTGGAAGAAGTGCTGGTCGTTACCCAGCAGGAAGAACGGGAACCTGCGGTAGCTGATAGCGTGAGAGTGCGGGCTGCGGACATCCTGGCGCAACGGCTGCCTTCCGTCCCGGACAAACCTGCGCCGGAGCCGAACAAGCTGTCGCCTTCCGCAGCTGCATTGCAGACAACTCTGCCAGCCTCGCCTGCCAAACCGGGAGCGACTGGAACGGAGATTCCCAAACCAGGCAGCCCTGGCGCAGCCATGGGACAGATCGTATCCGCGAGCCCGAGACCGCGTGCCGGCTCGACTGGACCTCCGATCAAGCCCGTGAGTAATTCTCCCGCCAGCCAACCAGCCAGCGGTCCGGCCATCGTGAAGCCGGGAGCGGCGTCCAAACATCCATCTCCGACGATGCCGGTCCCGGAAGTCACAACTCAACCCGCACTCAACCCGCCCGCACCGCAAATTCAGCCCAAACCCGCGCCTCCGCAGGATCAGCCTCAGCCGGAGGATCAGCCTCAATAGCGTGCCCATCACTTACACATCGAATGAGCAGGTTGAGGTTTACCGGTTCAGCGTCCCTGCAGCCATCCTGATTCCGCTGAGTGCATTGTTCTTACAGGCCTTCATACCATTGCGGTTGCATTTCTTTTCCATTTTCGATCTGCCGCTGCTGGTTGTGATTTTTTTTGCGGTAGCGCGCCGGAGCCAGGTCACTGGCCTCTTAAGCGGCGCCGCTATTGGCCTGTTGCAGGACTCACTCGCCGGCCATCCCATCGGGCTCTACGGAATCGCCAAAACCGTCGTGGGGTATGGGGCATCGTCGCTGGGTGTAAAGCTGGATGTCGAGAATGCCGGCTCCCGGTTTCTGGTGACGCTGTTCTTTTACGTGGCACACGAGGTCGTGTACTTCACGGTAGCGCGCGGGCTGGTGGGCTTGACCATGCAGTGGAGCTGGGGGCACGAACTAGGCTCGGCATTCGCCAACGCGCTGCTGGCGGTGCCATTGTTTATCCTGCTGGACCGGTTCAAGCAGAGAACTTGACCTTGACAACGAGTTTAAGGTCGTATATATCTTCTCCTGCTCGACGAGGCTGAAGTGCTTCGTTTCCCTCCTGTGGAACTCAGATCGCCCGAGAGTCCGAATCTCTATTGTCCAGGAGTCGCCAATGAGAAACCGTCCTGCCTCCATCTGCGTTTTCCTGCTGCTGGCCGCTGCGAGCGTGCTGGCGCAATCAAATTCAGTTCCCCTGATTTATCAGACTTCCCCAGTAAGCACCAAGCCGGGTAGCAAGGCATTTACGCTGACCATTGCCGGAACAGGCTTCGCTTCGGGAGCGGTAGTCAAGTGGAACGGCTCATCGCGAAAAACCACTTTCGTTTCCAGCAGCAAGATTCAGGCGTCCATCAGCGCCAAAGATGTAGCCAAGGCCTCGACCGCGTCAGTGGTGGTCGTGAATCCCGCACCTGGTGGTGGCGGCTCGAACGTGCTCTATTTTCCCATCCGCAACAGTTCAACAACGGTGACGATGAAAGACGGAACGCATTCGATTTTGCCCGGTGCGGTTACGGTCGGTGACTTCAACAACGACGGCAAACTCGACGTCGTCGTGGGTTACACCAGAAAGGGAGGAGGCATTTACAAGGCAGCCATCGAGACCTACCTGGGTAAGGGAAATGGAACGTTCGAGCCGCCTCGGAAGCTTCCTCACGTTGCGTTCCCGACCACGATGGTAACCGGAGACTTCAACGGCGATGGGAATCTCGATCTTGTAACCTCACAGGATTATAAAAGGGCATTCCTGAATACCTTCCTTGGCAATGGTGACGGTACGTTCGGCGCCGTGGCAGGGAGCTCCGACGGAGGCTATGTCCTTACTCCAGCCGATTTGAATGCGGACGGCAAGTTGGACTTGGCCGATGATTCCAACTGGTACGGCGACCCTGACCTGTACTTTTCGCTCGGGAATGGCGACGGCACATTCTCTACTATGAACGGTCCGGGTGGCGAGGACTATGGTAGCCAACTAGCCGTGGGCGACTTCAACGGCGATGGGATCTTAGATTTAGCCCAAGCCTCTAGCTGGGGCTATGGCAGGACGTCGGTGAGTATCTACTTGGGTAACGGAGATGGTACCTTTACGCAAACGGCCACGTATACGACTCCCTACGTTGTGTCGGGGATCGCTGCTGTGGACCTCAATGGCGACGGGATATTGGACCTAGTCACCGACGGTGTATCGGTCTTACTAGGGAACGGTGACGGTACATTCACTGTGGCAAACAGCATCCAAGTTGCAAGTGTCTCCCCCGCCTTTCAAAACGTGAATGTTGGGGACTTCAACGGCGATGGCCAGCTAGATGTCGCGGTTGTTGCCGTGGACAAAAATGGCAGGCAGACCATCGCGATTCTATTGGGGAACGGCGACGGCACATTTCAGACCCCAATTGAATTTGTAGGCGGGCTCAATCCCCGATTGCATCGTTACGGGTTCCTAATGGGGGATTTCAACAATGACGGGAAGTTGGATTTGATCCTGGAGCAGGAGCTATCCGAAGGACACACCCATCTCTTTCTGCAGAAGTGATAGCTGTTGCGGCGTTCAGGACTTGGGCACCGCCACCTGTAGGAGTGGTGCCCTATCGTTACTGGGCGTCAGCCGGGTAATGACTCGGTATAGCTCCTCTTGCCAGGGGCAGGTTTCGGTTTCCAGCTTTTGTACCGCAACCCGTATTTTCTCTCCGTTGCCGGATTCGCGCATCCACACCACTCGAAAGCGAGCGCGGAGGTCGCCGTACTGCAATCCGATCAGGTCTCCTGATCGCAATTGCCGTTCGACTCCGGATAACAAGGCTCCGCTCCCGCTGATGTTGCGAGCGATAGCATCTTGCGAGAAGCGCAGCCCCTGTGCATCCAGGCCCCAGATCTGGACTCTGAGGCTGGATTCGGCGCGAGGCTCCTGCCGGCGGTCAATCATGGTTGCGACCATTTCTCATGGAGATTTCGGGGTATAGGGAGTATGTCGGAAGGCGCAGGACAGTCTCAGTGATGTGCCTCTCAAAAAGACGAACGAAGGTAACCTCTTCCTGGAACCGAGGTGTGCAGCCGGTTGCCTGGCGGATTACAATCAAGTCAACTTCCTGAAAGGACTAGGCTCCGGCGTTTTGTTGGAAGATGCTTTCTCGTTGTCATCCCGGGTATCGCGAGGGATCTGCAGTTCTTCAAGTCTCCAGGAAAACTGCAGATTCCTCGTCGCTCCGCTCCTCGGAATCACAAGGGTTGAGAGTTCTTCCAGCAGCAGGCTCGGAGCGTGACAGCTGATGTTCGGCCGCGACGAAAAAGTATCGCCCATGCGCCTGACCGCGGTGCAGTACGTCATCCTGGCCATTTTTTTGATTTTGGCTTACGGATTGTGGCGGCTGCAGGTGGTGCAGAGCGATTTCTACGCGTCGCTGGCCGAGAAGAATCGCGTTCGCAATGTTCCGATCCTCGCGCCACGCGGCAAGATTTTCGATCGCGAAGGGCGCATCATCGTGGACAATTATCCGTCCTTCACCGCTCTCCTGCTGCGCGATTCCTCGCGGGATCTCACCGCCGACGCGGATCTCATTGCCCAAGGCCTGCATCTTGATCCCAAGGATGTGAAAGATCGCATCCGGCACTTCGCCGCCATGCCGCAGTACCAGCCGATTTACCTGAAGGACGACATCACGCCGGATGAGCTGGCCTTTGTCGAGTCGCACCGCAATGAGTTGCCCGAACTGGATACGATCATGGCTCACCGGCGGCTCTACCCGCGCCACGGCTTCATGGCTCATCTGATCGGCTACGTGGGCGAGGTGAGCGAAGAAATGCTGAACCAGCCGCGCTGGGAGCTGTACAATCCCGGCGACGTGGTGGGGAAGTCGGGTGTGGAACTGGAGTACAACCCGATTCTGATGGGCAAGAACGGTTCTCGCCGCACCATGGTCAACAGCCGCGGCAGAGAGGTTAAACGGCTCGACGAAACTTCCGCTGAACCCGGCAAAGCGCTCAAGCTGACGGTAGACCTCGATCTGCAGATTGCGGCCGAACAGGCTTTGGAAGGCAGAAATGGCGCCATCGTGGCCATGAACCCGCGCAATGGCGAAATCCTGGCCATGGTGAGCCGCCCCACATTCGATCCCAACGATTTTGCGGTGCGGGTTTCGCGCGATGAGTGGCAGAAGCTGGTGGATGACGAGGATCATCCCTTGTTGAACAAAGCGATTCAAGCGCAGCTCGCTCCGGGCTCAACCTTCAAGATCATCATGGCGACGGCCGGACTGCAGGAAGGCATTGCCCAGGACATGCACGTGATCTGCAACGGCGGCGCGGTTTTCTATGGCCGATACTTCAAATGCTGGGTAACAGCGGAGCATCGTACCCACGGTGCGGTGGAAATCAGCAAGGCAATCTATCAATCATGCGACGTTTTCTTCTACACGCTGGCGGAGAAACTGGGGATTGAGCGCATCGCGAAATACGCCACCATGTTCGGATTGGGACAGAAAACGGGCATCGACTTGCCGCAGGAAGTTACCGGCCTTATGCCCTCGGAAGAGTGGAAGATTCGCAACTTCAAGCAGAAATGGTACGCGGGCGAAACCATTTCGGTGGGCATCGGGCAGGGCGCCGTGACCGTGACCCCGATCCAGTTGGCGCGGGCCATCGGGTCCATCGCCAGCGGCGGTCTAATGGTGCGGCCGCACGTGGCGAATCCGAGTGACTTGCCGGCTAGCGTGATGCCCGCCTCGAACCCGCCGGCGCCGGTCCGGATCCCGATCGATCCCCATAACTGGGAGATCATCACGGACGCGATGGCAGGAGTGGTGAACCCCGGCGGAACGGCCCCCAGCGCGCATCTCCAGGGGATCGATTTCGCGGGCAAAACCGGGAGCGCGCAGACCATCAGCAATGCGCTGAAGGCAAAGCTGGGGGCCAAGGGCAAGGCCAACTTCAAGGATAATGGCTGGTTTGTCGGCGTGGAACCGCGCAGAAACCCGGAGATTGTAGTGTGCGCCCTGCTCGAGGAAGGCGAGCACGGCTATTTGGCGGCTCGCACCGTAGCGCAGGTGATCAAAGCCTACGTCGAGAAGGAGCGCCGTCAGCCCACGAAGGTGGCGGAAGGCACACCGAAGGTGGAAATCGGAGCGGTGTGGAGTGCAGCTTCGCCGGACGGTTCCGAAGATGACGGTCTGCAAGGTGGACGTGTTTTGATCGACATTGCGAAAGAACCTCTGCCGCTGGCGACCGCGGCGCCGGGGGTGAATTGAATATTGAGGGGCTAGTAGCTGGGAATCAGATGCATCGGTTTTCCTGGCTCCTAGCTACTAACTACTAACTACTAACTACTGATGTCACGCTACATTTCATTCCGCGATTTTGACTGGGTGCTGTTCAGCTTCGTACTGCTGCTCAGCGCGCTCGGGGTGACGGAAATCCGCAGCGCCACCGCCCACACCAAGTTTGCCGGGGCGCACATCAAGCAACTCTACTGGATCGGGGCCGGGATTGGCTGCATGTTCCTGATGAGTTTTGTGAACTACCAGGCGCTGCTGGACCGGGTTCACTGGATGTACATTGCCGCCGTTGCCTCACTGATGACGGTGATGATTTTCGGCCAGAAATACTTGGGCGCCCGGCGCTGGATCAAGATGCCGGGCGGATGGCATTTCCAGCCGTCGGAGTGGGTGAAGCTGATTCTGATTCTGGCGGTGGCCAAGTATTTTGCCGACTTGCATCAGAGGGAGCTTTCCTGGTCTGACTTTATAAAAGCCGGAGCCATCGTAGGTGTGCCCATGCTTATGGTGTTGGCCCAACCCGATCTCGGGACCGCCCTCACCTATATTCCCATTGCAATCATGGGACTCTTTCTGGGCGGAGTTCGCATGAAGCAAGCTCTAGCCGTTGTGCTGTTAGCGGGACTGATGATGCCCATGGCGTGGCATGTGCTGAAACCCTATCAGCGCGAACGGCTGACCAGTTTCCTGGAGCCCGAAGCCGACAGTCAGGGCTCCGGGTACCAAGTTATTCAATCCCTGATTGCGGTAGGTTCAGGCGGCTTATGGGGCAGCAGTGCCGGCTCCCAGACCCACCTGGCGTTTCTTCCCGTTCCCCAGACCGACTTCATCTTTGCCGCCTTTGCCGAGGAGCACGGATTTGTCGGCGCTCTGGGGGTAATGCTGTTATACTTTATCGTGCTGATGCGTTTGACGCAGAATGCGCAGACGGCGCCCGACCGCGCCGGCACATTCGTGGTGATGGGTGTGGTGGCTGTGCTTAGCTTTCACGTCCTGGTCAACGTCGGCATGGTGGTCGGCTTTATGCCGGTTACCGGAATACCTTTGCCTTTAATGAGTTATGGCGGCTCTTCTGTCCTGTTTATGTTTCTGGCGCTAGGCATTGTGATGAATGTCCGCATGCGCCGCTTTGTGAACTGAAGCAGGAGGAGGAAATCGAAGGAGTTGCCGCGTTTGCCATGCGCGGCGGAAAACAAGATTACGATCGCCCTCGCGTAAAGAGGGCACTCACCGGCCAGGACAGAGGTAAGAGGCCGGGCAGGATTGAAGCTAGGCGCTGCCAGGCGGGTAACGGCCCCCTCAGATGTGAGAGAGCGGTCACAAACCAGGCAAGCGCAATGCGATAAGTGAAAAAGATTCTCAAGCTTCTGCAACGAGTCCGGTCGCGGAGAAAACTTCGCGGCTATCGCTGTCCCTTGTCGGGGGCGGCAATCGCAACGCTCGATCCTCCCGGCCTTTTTCTGTCTATGTTCCGGTGAATACTGCCGCCGCTGAGCGGCGCAGACCGGAGTCCGTATGACAAGAGAATTGTTTGTGTCTTCCACGCCTCACGAAACCAAGGTGGGGCTGGTGGAAGACGATCTGCTCGCGGAAATCTATCTGGAGCGCGAGAACGAATACACCCTGGCTGGTTCCATCTACAAAGGTCGCGTTACCCGGGTTCTCCCGGGCATGCAATCCGCATTCGTGGACATTGGCCTCGAACGGGATGCCTTCCTCTACGTTTCCGACTTCATGGAGTTGCAAGACGAGGATGACGTAGAGGAGATTCCCGCCAATCGGCAGGTGCCTCCCTATCAATTGCAGCCGCGGGCGGAGGCTCCGCCTATGGCGGCCGAAAGCGAGAGCGTGGCGTCCGCAGCCGAGCCGCACGCTTCAGGGGAGCAATCCGCCGAGGCAGCATCTCAACCGCTTGGAGAACGCGAAAAACCCAATGGCGGAGAGCGCGGCGACGGGCGTGGCGACTGGCGCAGCCGCCGCCGGCGGCGTGGACGCCGCGGGGAACGCATGCCGGAAACCAAGTTTGCCCGGCCAACTTCAGAATCGCCAACTGCTGACCGCCCGGAGCGCGCTGAACGCGCCGATTACGGCCCGCCACCGGGCTACAAACCGATCCTGCTTCCGGGCGAGTCCATCTCGAAATACCAAAAGCTGGCGCAGGCTCAAACCGCTTCCTCACGCACTCAGCCAGCCGCACCCTTTCCGGCTACACCAGCCCCCCTTGCTCAAGCTTTTTCCGAGGATGAACCGCTGTTTGCAAAAGCCGAGTCTCCGAAACAGGAACGCCAGGAAGAGACGGCGGAAGCGCCTCGCGCAAAAGGCGCCGCGGTCGGGTCCGCCGACTGGGATCGCGAGCAGAAAAGGCTGCACCAAATGAATGTAGCCGCCGTATTCGGTGGAGAAGAGGCTGAAGAACAGGAGGTTGGAGTCGGTGACTCAGGCGAGACCCCTGCCCCAGTGCCTGAGCGCTTCGATCAGACTCTTCAGACTTCGCCGGCTGCGTCCGTGGGAACGGTAGAGGAGGAAGAGATCGAAGAGGAAGAAACTGATCTCGCTTCCTACGTGGAGGATCTCGACGAAGACGCGGCATTCGAAGAAGAAGAACTCGAGGAGGAAACTCGAGACGCCGAGGACTATCGTCAACCCGGCGTCAGCGATATCGCCGCGTCCAGCGAACCGGCGCTTGGCCCGGTCGAGACTGGAGCTGCCGAATCGCTTGCCGCCGCGGAAGAAAACGCTGCAGGCGAAGAAGAAGTGGACGAAGCTGTGGTCGAGCAGGAAGAAAAGGAAGCGGAAGAAGCCGAACTGGAGGAAGCCCAAGCCGAAGCGGAAGCTCTTCTCGACGCGGAGGCCCGGGGTGATGGAACGGTGGATGCCAGGGCTGAAGTTCGCGCCCCTGCCGGTACCGCTGCCTACACACAGCGGGCACAGCGTCCCGGCTTCGATCGCCGCGGTCCACGAGGGCGGCGCGGCGGACGACGCTTCCGCCGCCGTGAACCACAAAACGTACCCCAAATTACCGACCTGCTGAAGGAAGGCCAGGAAATCCTGGTGCAGATCGCCAAGGAACCCATCGGCAAAAAGGGCGCCCGCATTACCAGTCATATCGCGCTGCCCGGCCGCTTCCTGGTGTACATGCCGACGGTGAACCACACCGGTGTTTCGCGCAAGATCTCTTCCGAGGAGGAACGCCAGCGGCTGAAGCACATTATCATCAGCGAACGCGAGAACGGGCATGGAGGTTTTATCGTGCGCACGGCCGCCCAAGGCGCATCGGAAGAGGAACTCCGCGCCGACATCCGCTTCCTGAAGAATCTGTGGTCCGAGATTAAAGCTCGCGCCGAGAGCGGCAAGGCGCCGGCCCTGATCTATCACGATCTCAACGTGGTCGAACGCATTCTCCGCGACCAGGTCACTTCGGATTTCTCCGCCATTTGGGTGGATACAGAACAGGAATATGAACGCATCCTGCGCTTCGCCAACCGTTTTCAGCCGCCGTTGGTCAAGCGGGTCAAGCTCTACAGCAAGGAAGTCCCGCTCTTCGAGCAGTTCGGGCTGAATGAGGAGATCAATAAGGCGCTCAAGTCGAAGGTCTGGCTGAAAAGCGGCGGCTATATCGTGATCAATCAAACCGAAGCGCTGGTGGCCATCGACGTGAACACCGGCAAATACGTCGGCAAGACCGCCCGCCTCGAAGATACTATCGTCAAGACCAACGTGGATGCCATCAAGGAGATCGTGCGTCAAGTCCGGCTGCGCGACCTGGGCGGAATTATCATCATCGACTTCATTGACATGGACGAGCGCCGCAACCGCCAGAAAGTCATGCAGGCGCTGGAGGAGGCTCTGCGCAGCGACCGCGCTCCATCCAAGGTTCTACAGTTCAATGATTTCGGACTGGTCGCCATCACCCGCAAACGGGTGAAGCAGTCGCTGGAGCGGACCATTGGTTCGCCCTGTCCGTATTGCCAGGCCACCGGCTTCGTAAAGTCGGTGCCGACGGTGTGCGACGAGATCTACATCGAGATGCGCAAACTGGCCAAGCACCTGGAGCACTCCGATGTGATGTTGCGGGTGAATCCCGAAGTAGCCAAGGTGCTGAAGGCCAACAACGGCCGCTACCTCACCGAAATGGAAGAGCTGACCAAGAAGACGGTGATCGTGAAAAGCGATCCCGCGCTGCACCAGGAGCAGTTCGATATCAATTAGCTGCCAGCCTTCAGCTTTCAGTCAAGACGGGCCATGAGCCCGTCTTTTTGTTGGCCCGGTGCGCAGGCCTTTGCAAGCCTGCCGGCCAGCTCAAGGGCCAGTTCCTAATTCGCGCTGGCGCCCACGCTCTTGAGCGTGGGAGCAGCCATCAGCGCGTTCTCCGCCCGTTCGGAGCAGTCGTGGAGCTTTTCCAGCGAGGCCTGGAGCGCACTCACTTCCGGGCTGCCGGCGTTCTGTCCAGCCAGCGCCATCACCCGTCCGGCACTCTGGCTCACGGTGTAGCCGATTTCCGACAGGACTGCCAGGGCGTCGGCGTGCAGTTTCCACAACGAGTGGGAATTCTCGGCGCGCTTCAGTTCCTGCAGTTCCGTGCTCATGCGCGCGACCACAGCGACCAGACGCAACAGCACGCGCGCCACCCCCGATCGAATGCTTTTCTCCTCCAGATAGTCAGCGCTATAGGCGTCTGCCTCGGCCGGAGTCAATGTGAGGTTAAAAAAGCGCATGGGGACTACCTGGCGGAATCTCGGATCGGCCGCGCGCACAAAGGCGCGGATGGATTCCTCGATCCGCAGCAGCTTGCCTTCCTCGGTCGAAATCTGCTGCGGAGTCACCGCCGAGCGCATGGTCTGCAGATCAAGCACAGGACGCCAGGAAGATACCCTTGCCGGCGAAGCGCTGCCGCCCTTCGCGGCCGTGACCGGACGCACAAGACGGGGTGTCAGGCGAATGGGCGGATGCTGTTCCAGAGTCTTTCGCAGCTCGGATACGCGCCGGAACTTTACCAACGCCGTGCCGTAGTCAATCCTCAGCAGTTCGCTTTCCTCCAGAGCCGCGACATGCTCTACGGTGACATCAATGCCATCTACGGTGCCCAGAATGCTGCCACCTTGTTCGTCAAGCGCTTCCGCGAAGGTTTTTATCTCTCTGGCCGCGCGATGGAACAACTGGTCAAATTTTCTGCCAAACGAAACGTTGTATGGAGCGATCGTGGCCAGAACGCTGGGATGGTAGAACGAAGCATCGAGCGCCTGCTTGAGTTCACGGACGCGGGGAATAATACCGGAGTCGAGCAGCGCATCAAGGTGGCCAAAGCTTTCCGCTTCTTGCTGCAGGTGATCGAACCGGCGCAGCACCTGCAATTGCTCCTCGGACAAAAGGAGTGTATCGCTGTCGGTGAGGATCTCAATCATCGCGATCTCGAAGGGCGGCAGCGGAAGGGAACCATCGAGGCCGTACCCACGGCGCTCCCACTGGCCCGGAACGCGGGGATGGCGGTACAGAAAGGTCGCGATCAGGTCGGTCTTGTCGCGATTGGCATCGCTAAAATCCTTGTTGCGGGTCAAGTAGCGCAGCATCGCTTCGGCGATCTCGGCGTCGGTATCGGGAGTAAACGCCCGGCGCAGCATGGCGGGCGTGATGGCCATGTCGAGCAAGCGCAGCCAGCGACGCATGCTGGAGAGGGTTCCGAGCACATTACCGCCGCTCTCTTGCAGGGAGACAATCTCGAGCCCCGCCGGGACCGGAACCTCGCCGCCAACCGGCTCCTGCAGGAGCTTCTCATAGAAGCCCTGGACGGTGGCCAGAATCGCTAACTCCCACTTCGGATCCTCGATCAATTCAGCTCCGCACAGACCAGTCCCTCGGATTTTGGGGGAGGGCAAGGCTAGTTAAACCCAAGCCGCGCCTGAGCACAAGCCTCTCTTCCGGTCAGGGCCCTAACTCGATAATGGACAGGGCTGGAGGGCACCTTTGCGGGACTGCGGAAACCGTTCTGAATCCTTTTAGATTCCGATTTGGGGGGCTTGCCCGGTTAAGCCCCTAATCTACGAGCGTTGGGCCGGGCCAGCCCTCCGCCGAAGTCGCGCAAATGTCTCCAGCTTGTAAAAACATTGTCAACACTTGGTCTATTGGCTGGTTTCTCAACAACTTAGTAGTAAGCTTGTGCAGTGTTGGCGCGGTGACCTGCCGACTGTGGAGCAATTATGATTCAGGTAGAGACAAACCGAGATGCGGCTTTTCAGCGTGCCCCAGGCACACTGCGCAAAGAGGTCCCACACCTTAGTCCGGGGGCGAACACGATGGAGCGGATTCTGGTCGTTGAAGATGATCGTGCAGTGCAGAAGGCGCTGCGGCGCTTGTTTGAGACGGAAGGGTTCGAGATCGAAATCTGCTCCGACGGCAAGGCGGGCCTGGAGGCTTTTCACAAAGCCGCTCCGTCGGCCATCGTGCTCGACTTGCGTTTGCCGATGATGTCGGGCCGGGATGTTTGCCGGGAGATCAAGCAGCAAGCGCCCGGGATGCCCATCATTGTCCTCAGCGCGGCGAGCGACGTCTCCGACAAAGTGCTGCTGCTGGAACTGGGCGCGGATGATTATGTCACCAAGCCTTTCAGTCCGCGCGAACTGCTGGCGCGGGTGCGAGCGGCGTTGCGGCGCACCGTCCGGACGCCCACCGGGGAACTGATAACCTTCGACGGCATCTCTGTAGACCTTACCAAAATGGAGGTCGTGCGCAACGGGGAGCAGGTTGTGCTCACGGCCCAGGAATTCAAGACGCTGAAATTCCTGGTGCAGAACGCGGAGCGCGTGATCTCGCGGGATGAGTTGCTGAATGAGGTCTGGGGATATCAGAACTATCCCTCGACCCGTACAGTGGACAATCATATCCTGAAGCTGCGACAGAAGCTGGAGCGCGACCCGGCGAATCCCATCCATTTTCGTACTGTCCACGGCATGGGATACAAGTTTGTACGTTGATCGCGATGGGAGGAGCGGTAAACTGCGAAGAGCTGGAATCTGAGGAGAGGCGAGCATAATGAAACTTCGGATGCGCACCAAGTTTCTGCTCTCCATGCTCCTGATCACGGCGGGTCTGACCTGCAGCAGCTTGTTGCTGGTACGGCGCAGCGTGCAGGCGCAGGTCAAGAAGAGCATCTTCGCTGACCTGCAAAACTCCGTCAGCACCTTTCAGAACTTTCAACGCGAACGCGAGCTTACTCTCTCCCACTCCGCAGAGTTGCTCGCCGACCTGCCCAACCTGCGGGCGCTCATGACGACCGAGCACGAAGCCACCATCCAGGACGGATCTACCGACTTATGGCGGCTGGCGGGCAGCGATCTGTTTGTGCTCGCGGACCGAGGCGGCAGAGTGGTGGCGCTGCACACCGTCACCTCCGGTTTCACCCGCGAAATGGCGCAGGATTCACTCAACACTCCGTTCAATCAGGAAGGTTCTGGTCAGTGGTGGTTCGGCGCGCATCATCTGTATCAGGTCTTCATCAAGCCCATCTATTTCGGTACGGCGGCCGAGGGCCGGCTGCTGGGATTCCTGATCATCGGCTACGAAATTGATGACAGCGTGGCGTCGCAAGTCAGCCGTATCGCCGCCAGCCAGGTCGCTTTCTACTACGGCGACACGCTGGTTCGAAGCACTCTTGACCCCGCCCATGAAGCGGAACTTGGCCGGCATCCCTTTCCATACTCCACTCCGGGCATCGCCGAGCCCGAACAGGTGCAACTGGGGGATGAACATTTTCTAGGTACGTCCCTGGTACTGGCGGCGGAGAAGACGCCTTCGGTTCGTTTGACCGTGCTGAAATCCTACGATGAGGCAACGGCCTTTCTTGACAGCCTGAATCATCTTCTACTCGCGGTCGGACTGACTGCGATTCTGGGTGGAAGCGCGCTGGTGTTTTTCATCTCCCATACCTTCACCCGTCCTTTGGGACACCTGGTCGCCGGCGTGCGAGCCTTGGGGAGGGGAGATTTCCACTATGAACTCGATCCTCATGGCAGCGACGAAGTCGCGGAGGTGACAGGCGCGTTCAACCGCATGCGGGATAGCCTTCTGAAAACGCAGCAGGAGTTGCTGGAGGCGGAACGCCTGGCCACCATCGGACGAATGGCCAGCTCCATTTCCCACGACCTCCGGCACTCGCTGGCGGCCATTGTTGCCAACGCCGAGTTCCTCTGTGAAGTTCGCTTGTCCGCCGAACAACGCGAGGAGCTGTACCAGGAGATTCGGATCGCGGTGAACCAGATGACCGAGTTGATTGACTCCTTGTTGGAGTTCTCGCGAACCCGGGAATCGCTCCGCCGAACCTATGGAAGTGTCAAGGAATCCATCGAGCGTGTAGTGCAAGCGATCCGCGCTCGCCCCGATTTTCGTCCCGTGCGGTTCACCATCCGGCAAGAGGGGAACAGCATCGGGTGGTTCGACACTAAGAAGTTAGAACGAGCCTTCTATAACCTCCTACTGAACGCCTGTGAAGCAATCTCTGGCGATGAAGGGCGGATCAATATTGAGTTGCGCGAAGTGGCAGACGGGCTGCACATTCGCGTGGCGGACAATGGCCGTGGCATTCCGGAGTCCATTCGCGCTAAGCTCTTCGAGCCGTTCATTAGTTATGGCAAAGAAAACGGCACGGGCCTCGGTCTGACTGTGGTGCAGAAGATTGTGCAAGATCACGGGGGCGACGTCACGGTAGAGAAGACTTCTGAGGAGGGAACCGTATTCCGTCTGATCCTCCCCCTTCACTCCTCGTCCAGTACCGATAGCGGCGGCGAGGGGAAGCCAGTGCTTCCACCCCTTGCCCGGGCAAAAAGGGTGGAGTCGGAGTAGGATTTCCAATCGGGAGTATGCCGCAGCCTGGCCGGGAAGGTTTAAGACCGTCTCACGGGTTCACTAAAGATCGTTCGGGTACTTCCACAGTCTGTGTCGGGAGGGCGATTCGTGAAGCAGGGGAATGGTTTGCCTGTTTGGATCCAGGAGTTCAGCCTGGTTGGATTGCTTCTGCTGATCGGGAGTGTTTCTGGGTGGGCACAGGAATCGGCCCCGGTCGTGGCATCATCGGCGAACGATTCGATGGCGGCTGCGATTCATGATCTCCAGCAACAGGTCAGCGAACTTCGCGCGGCTATGGCGGAGATGCGTTCCGAGGCTGCGCAGTATCGCTCCGAGAACGCAGCCCTGCGGCGTGAGCTTCAGACCGCGCAGCGCCAGTCCGGGGCTGGCGATACACCGCCGGCGAACTCGTACGACCCAACCCCTGCCGCTGGCGCGAACACCGACCGAGCCAATCCCGCCGAACAGGCGACTCTCCCAGCAAAGCAGGCCACATCGTTGGAGGACCGTATCGCCTCGCTTGAAGATTCAACCCAACTGTTGAACAGCAAGCTCGACGATCAATATCAGACCAAGGTCGAGAGCGCTTCCAAGTACCGGGTGCGGCTCTCCGGCATCGTCCTGATGAACCTGTTCAGCAATCGGGGAACCACGGACATACAGGACTTCCCCAGTTATGTGACGGGGCCGAATGTGGGGAACGGAGACTTCGGCGCAACCCTCCGGCAGTCCGAAATTGGTCTGGAGGTGTTCGGACCTACTTTGGCGGGCGCTAAGACGTCGGGCAAGGTGCAGGCTGATTTTGCAGGCGGATTCTCGAACACGTGGAACGGAGTCAGCTCTGGCATTTTCCGGCTGCGGATCGCGAGTGCGCGCCTGGATTGGGAGCACACGTCCATCCTCGTTGGGCAGGATAACCTGTTTCTCTCGCCCAATTCGCCCACCTCGTTCGCGTCTCTCGCCGTCCCGGCGCTGAATTATGCCGGGAACCTGTGGTCGTGGACTCCTCAGGTAATGGTCGAGCATCGCTTCGAGATTCAGTGACACTCAGAGGATCACACTTCAGGGTGGCATTTTCGACAATCTTGCCGGAGAGTTTCCCGCAGACCCGTATTTCCGCTCGCCGGGTCCCGGCGAGAGCTCGGGGCAGCCCAGTTATGGGTTGCGGACCGCCTGGACCAAGAGTGTCTTTGGTCTGCCATTGACCTTCGGCGTGGCCGGCTATTACAGCCGTCAGGACTGGGGCTTCGACCACTACGCCGACGGCTGGGCCGGCATGGCAGACTGGGCGATTCCTCTGTCGCCCCGCGTCAGTCTTTCGGGCGAGTTCTATCGCGGACGAGCGATCGGTGGCATTGAGCGGAGGGATCAGCCGCAGCGTGGTATTCAACGGCGATCCTACTCTCCCTTCCACATCGGTGCGCAGCCCTTGGATTCCATCGGCGGATGGTCGCAGTTGAAATTCAAGGCTACCAGCAAGCTGGAGTTCAATGCTGCCTTTGGGCTGGACAACCCGACCGCATCCGAGCTGCGGGTAGGGGAAGCGAGCCAAGCTTATCTGGGTTCTCTGTTGGTGCAAAATCGCGGCGCGTCTGGCGAACTTTATCTTCCGGCCCCGCTCGAACCTGCTGTTTTCGACGGAATACCGGCACCTGCAATCGTTTCAGCTCTACAACGTCAACAATAGCGGCCAACCAGTTCAATCTGATGATGGGGATTCTGTTCTGAAATGAAAAGCTCCGCCCTTTCTCGCTGCTTGTCGGTGCTGGTGATTTGCGGCGGCCTGGCGTCCGCGCAGGAAGTTACTGTGACGGCGAACGTCGCCTTGATGAACAGCGGCAAGACCAACAGGAAGATGAGCGGCGGAAAAGGAGCAAAGCAGTGGAGGCGAGCAACGTCGTGCTCTGGCTCACTCCGGCAGCCGGTTCGACCCCTGCGACTTTGCCCACGCATGAGGTCCTCCCCGGCTGCGTCTGGTTCAGAAGAACAAGAGCTTCGAGCCTCATGTCTTGGCTGTACCGGTGGGCTCCGTGGTGCAGTTTCCCAACAGGGATCCCTTCTTTCACAATGTGTTCTCTCTGTTCGAGGGCAAGCGCTTCGATCTCGGTCTGTATGAGGCAGGAAGCACGCGTGATGTGCTTTTTGACAAGCCCGGGATTTCCTACATTTTCTGCAATATTCACGCCGAGATGAGCGCGGTGGTGGTCGCAGTGGAAGCTCCGTATTACGGGATTTCGGATAGGCGGGGCCAGGTGGAGATTCCCCACGTGCCTCCCGGACGTTACATGCTCCGGTTCTGGTACGAAGCGGCCACGCCGGAGGTGCTGAAAAGCTTGATGCGGGAGGTTACGATCTCAGCAAGCACGCCCACGCTCGGACTGCTGCGGCTCCCCGTCGCCGCAGAGCCACAGGCTCACAAGAATATGTATGGCCGCGATTATCCCCCGCCCAACCCGGATAGTTCGACCTACGAAAGGCCGTAACGAAAGTGGAACGGCGCCGGGATGCCCGCACCGGATCTCATCCTTGTAACAAAGAAATTACATTTCCGTGAATCCCTGGTGACAACTGCGCTCGTGCGCCACACTAGCATTGCTCATAATGCGAACGGGTGATCCGCTGCTGCCCCGTTCCCGGTGGTCCCGCGGGACCTCAATGGTTCAACCTGGCTAGCTTGAGCAACAGTTTTCGGGCAGTTCACCCCGACCCTTCAGTTGTGGCTTTCCAACAGTGGGGCCGGTTCTGTAAGAGCTTAAAGGTACTTCGTCTCCTCCGATGAAGCTTGTGGGCCAGTTCGAGTCCTTCGCTGGCCCTTTTTTATTCGATACCATCCGATGCCAAGCCAGCAGTCGCCCCATAAAGATGACTTGAGGTCAATGAGTCGCTGGTTCTGCATAGGATAAATTCGCGGGGATCGCGGAATATTTGAATTGAAATTCGCAGGCTTTTTGCGTACAGTTTGCTGACCTGAGGTCAGACCATGAGTGGGATCAGCAGCAGCGTTGTTTCTCCGCCTCGTTATCGTCACCTGCCTCCCCGGCCGCGTTCCGAGGGCAAGCGAACCAAGATCATCGATGCCGCGATGCGCCATTTTGCCGAACAGGGTTATGAAGCCGCGCGCATCGGCGACATAGCCGCGATTCTGGGCATTGCCAAGGGCTCGATTTTCCAGCACTTCGGCAGCAAGAATGGGCTTTTCTTTGAAGCCTACAAGAAAGCGGTTCGCTCGTTCTCTCCGTACCTGAATGTGCCCGCTGAGGTTCGGGAGCGCGGCTTCTTCGAAGTGCTGCAGTATTGGCTGGTGCGCACCGAGCACATGCTGCGCGAAGACTGGATTCCCTACCGGGTTTATCTGCTGGGAAATTACGGAACCGACCTGGCCTTGAAGCGGGAAATCAACCGTTTCCTGATTGCCGAGGATCCTTACGGACGGGTGGCTTTCGTGCGCTTCGGCCTGGAGCGCGGTGAGCTTCGCCGTGATGTTGACGTGGAGACCGTGGTTTCCATTCTCGACTGGGTGGTCGAACGATTCCAGGATGCTCTACTGATCGAGGAACTCGATCCCGGACTTTTTCGGCGCCAGGGCGCCCCGCCGGAGAAGAAGGAAGCGCGCATCGCGCAGTTCCTGGACGTGCTGCGAAGGGCGATCGGGACGGAACGAGTGTAAGCGGTCAGACTCCGGGATCACAGCCTTGAGAAAACTGCGTCGACTTTTGCTTGTTGCGGTGGTCACGCTCGCGGTTATCGGGGTCGGCCTGTACTGGATCTCACCGGTTTGGCTCTCCATCTCCACGGCGAGAAGTGCTCCCCCCACCGCCCGATTGGTTCCGAGCGATCTGAAAGACCTCTTCATCTCGCCGACTCCCGGGACTAAGCTCTCATACTTCGGCTACAACTTTGAGGTTCCGTGGAGCGACGTCGACGAGGCGCAGACCAAACTGTATTCCAACCAAGTGATTCTCACGTTCCGTTCCGGACTGCGTTTGATGTTCGGCGTGGCCCCCGCCAAACTGTGGATCGGCGGGTTCGCATCCGGCCTCAAGACGTCGCCGAAGGCCATCGAATCGGTGTTTGGACGCAAAGCGACGCAGTCGGATTATGATTTTCTCAAGAAGCTGTACGGGTTCACTCCCGACAAGCTGCATTGCTGGGCTATCTCCCCGGACATCCACTATCGGGAGGTCTTCCTGCTCTCCATGAAGTCCGCTGCGGTGTTGCCCTTCGCCGAAACTGGATTCTTCAACATTCAGAACCAGGAATACCGCGGATTTCAGCAGGGCAACCCGCAAGCTCGTTCAACGGTCAACGTGGCGCTTTTCTCAGATCAAGGTAACATCGACTTTACGATGGTTCAAAAGGATTACCAAAGCCTTGTTGCTGTTTCGCAAGGGGACCTCAATCGCATCATACAATCGTTGCATAAAAGCTTTGTGGGGCTGACCAACGATTCCGAGTCGACAAGGCGATAATGCAACTATGGAGACTCGCACATTATTGCGAGAAACTATTCCCCAGTTGTCATTCAGAGCGAAGTTCTGCCATCCGCCTTGCGGATGGCAGGACGCAGTCGAGGAACCTGCTGTTCACACGATCAAAAGCAGGTTTCTCGACTCCGCCAGATGGCCCGTTAGCGGACCCTCTGGCTGCGCTCGAAATGACACAAGCTGGTAACTGTCGCGGTATTGCGCAAACCTCCTCGTTGATCGGTCTGAGGTTGGAGAATTGATGACAACTCCACTGCAAGACATTCTCGCCAGTTACGACGACAAGGCGCCACTCGCGGAAGCCTCGACCATTCCCGCGCCCTGGTACGTGGATTCCCGCATCGCGGAACTCGAATCCAAGGCCGTATTCGGCAAGACTTGGCAAATGGTCGGGCGCATCGAGCAGGTGGAGAAACCCGGCCAATTCGTTGCTGCGAGCGTCGCGGGCGAGCCCATCGTCGCCGTGCGCGGCAACGATACCATCTTGCGAGCTTTTTATAACGTATGCCGTCACCACGCGGCGGCGGTGATGACCGAGCCCTGCGGGCAGGCTTCGCTCCTGCGTTGTCCTTACCACGGATGGAATTACGGGCTCGACGGTTCGCTCAAGGGAACACCCGAGTTCGATGGCGTCAAGAACTTCGAGCGCAGCCAGAATGGCTTGGTTCCGCTGAAGGTGGACACGTGGGAGAAATTTGTGTTCGTCAATCTCGATCCTCAAGGCGTGCCCCTGCGCGATTTTCTCGGACGCCTGGCGACTCGCATGGCGCCGCTCGGCGTAAGCAAGCTGCACTATTTCGATAGCCGGAGCTATGACATTCATTGCAACTGGAAGGTCTTCATTGATAACTACCTCGACGGCGGCTATCACGTTCCTCATCTGCATAAAGGATTGAACTCGGTCTTGGATTACAAGGAATACACCATTGAGATCGAAGATCGTTACTGCCTGCAATCGAGCCCCATGGTGACTTCGAGCTCGGACGCGGCCACCGGAGCGACCCGCAAGGGCGACCGCGCCTGGTACTTCTGGCTCTATCCCAATCTCATGATCAATTGCTACGAGGGTTACATGGATACGAATCTGGTGCTGCCGGTGGATGTTGATCACTGCCGCGTGCTCTTCGACTTCTATTTTGCCGACGTGAGCGAAGCACGCCGCGAGCACAACCAGCAGAGCGTTGCGGTAGGGGCGCGGGTGCAGGAGGAAGACCTGGGGATCTGCGAGGCAGTGCAGGGCGGACTGAAATCCCACGCGTACGGTGCAGGCAGACTTTCTGTTCGCCGCGAAGCGGGGGAGCATTTGTTCCATCGCTTGTTGGCCGCCGATTTGAAGGCCTCCGGCGCGCAGCGAGAGTAGTCCGTCTAGTGCGCGGTGCCCCACCCTTCGCGCTTGCCGTTGGGCCACCCGCCGAGACAGCGGCCCAGGGCGGGACTGCGAAGGTATTTCTGTCCCCAGGTTAGCTCGCACAACCCGCTCGCGAACCTGGGCCACCGGCCTGTGCGGTTTGACTCGCGGCCCTACTGAGCCGCTACCAAAGTTGGCTGGGTGGCATCTGCCTGCGCTTTCACCTTGCGTAGGGTCTCGCGATCCTCACGAACCTCAGCTTTTAAGCTTTCCATGGCTGCAGCCTGGGTGCGAAGCAGATTCTGCTGTTGTCGGATCTGACTCAAAGCCTTGGCCAGTTCCCGCTGTTGCTCCTCGTTAACAGCCTGCTCCTTCCGGATCTCGTGCTGTTGTTCCTTGGTGGCCTCAATCAATAGCGCCGTCAGGCGGCTGTAGTCCACTCCGCGAGCGTCTTTTCCGTTTTCCTCGTAGGTGACCACTTCCGGCACCACTGCTCCCACTTCCTCGGCAATCACACCTACTTCGTGCTTGCCGCTGTCTTTCAGGTCGTAGGTCACGCCGCGTAACTGCTCGACCCTCTGCAGCGCGCCTTGCAGGGTGTGAATGTTGGTTTTCCATCGGCGCGAGCTGTAGATGGCATAGCTATCAGCGAGGACGGCGCCAAAGCCTCGCGCAACGGTCAACACATTCGATGGGGTAGATGTCCCGATGCCCACGTTGACCTGGTTACCTGTGCTGCTTCCCAGCACCAGGGTGTTGCTCTGGGCGATGACCGCACCGGCGCCGATGGCTGTGGCATTGAACAGGCCGTCGGCTGCACGTCGCAGCCGTAACCGATGCAAGTGAGATTGGTGCCCGTACTGTTGGAGGCGAGCGCATTTGTGCCGATGGCCGTGTTGTAATTGCCCGTGCTGTTGATGGAGAGCGCATAGTGAGCCGGTGGCCGTGTTGTTGGATCCCGTGGTGTTGCTGGTGAGCACCGATTGGCCATCGGCCGTGTTGTAGTTGCCTGTGGTGTTTTTCAAGAGCGCGGTGAAGCCGCTGGCCGTGTTGTAGATGCCCGTGGTGTTGCTGAAGAGCGCTACTGATCCGGTGGCCGTGTCTTGAAGCTGCCGGTGGTGTTGGCGGAGAGGGCGTTATACCCGTTGCTGTGCTGTTAGAGCTCGTGGTGTTGACGTAGAGGGCGTTAAGCCCGGTGGCTGTGTTGCCGATGCCCGTAGTATTGGCGTAGAGAGCCTGCACACCCGTAGCGTCGTTGCAGGAGCCCGTGGTGTTGTCGTAGAGAGCATATTCCCCGACGGCCGGTATCAGAGCGCCCGTGGTGTTGCGGTTCAGCGCCAAGGAGCCGTTGGCTGTGTTGAAGTTGCCCGTGGTGTTGAAAGAGAGTGCCTGGGCGCCAGTCGCAGTGTTGTAGTCGGCGGAGTTCGCCTGCAGTGCCTTGTAACCGGTGGCCGTGTTGTAGTTGTTGTTGTTCGAGAGGAGCGCATAATAGCCGGTGGCCGTGTTGTAGTTGCCCGTAGTGTTGCCGGAGAGCGCGGACTGGCCGGTGGCCGTGTTATTGCTGCCTGTCGTGTTGAAGAGAAGCGTTCCAAAGCCGGTGGCCGTGTTGTAGCTGCCCGTGGTGTTGTTGACGAGCGCCTCGACCCCCACGCCAGTGTTGATCGTGCCTGTCATAGTGGAGTTACCGGCAAAACCCAAAAACGCATTTCCGTTCCCGTAGTTGCCGAAGCCGAACAGGTTGCCTCCGATCTGGAAGCTGTTGCCCGTTACTACTCCGGTCGAGCTCACGTTCCCGTTTACCGTCTGATTCCCGCTGAACGTGTTGGCTCCCAGCGTGGCCGTGCCAGGAAAGGTCTGACCGCTCACAAAGCTCACCTGCCCGGCATTGCTGACGTTGAACGCCGTGCCGCTAACTGACAGCGTCGGCGCGCTGCCGTCGGGAAACAGCGTTAGTGTGTTGCGGATGTCGCTCGTGCCGTTCACGTCAAGATTAGCGGCTGGCGCAGTCGTGCCAATGCCCAGGTCTCCCGCCGTGCTCTGGAACAGGTTTGAATTTCCCAGCTTGGTCTTACTCAGCCATAGCGGAACGTAGTCCTTCGTGCCCCCTCCAGTTATGGTGTTGGCAGTCACGTTGTTGCCGGAGGCGCCATTCGAGGACGCCGTCATGAACGCCGAAGGCGGCTTCCCGCCCAGGGTCTCCGCATCTCCGGCCTTCAAAGCGTAGGGCACGCTCAGCAGCATGATGCGCGGTTGCTCCGCTTCACCTTGCGCCTGCACGCCCAGCCAGCGCGCCTGGCCGGAAGCGAACAGGCTTGCAGGCAAGCCCTGGCTGGTGGTCGAGCCGAGTTGCACCGTGTAATGGCCGGTCTTGTCCGGTTGGACGTTTTGCGTCTCCAGCCAGAGCGGCGCGCCGCCTTCCTGCTCGGCGTAAAGAGAGAAAGTGGCGCCGGTGATGGCAGTCAGCGGCTTGCCGTTGCGGTTGGTCAACACGCCGCTGAAACTCAACAGCGGCGGCGGCACCTGGGCCGATACCGCACTGCTGCCCGGAGTCTGAGCGGTCAGGGAAAGCGCTGACAACAGAAGCACCACGACCACACACAGGACTGGGAGCTTCATACAAGACTTCTCCTTGGGACGGAATTTGTCGTTCCAGATAAAGCCGAATGCTTCTATAAAACTGGCACTGAAATGAGGCTCCGAGCAGCCAAGGCAGGCGCGCCCAAGACGTGGGGGGAACTATGCCACGTCGCCTGCGGCGCCGTCAATCTGCAAATAGTTGCAATGTCAAGGCTCGACGGTGGCCCACCCAAGCCCGGTTTCGGCTTGACTGGGAGTTCGAAGCTAAGCTGGCTTCGCTCTGGCTCTCGTCTAAGTACCACGACCACTATAACTTGAATGTCTGTACAGCGGCGTGATGACGATATGTTCCACCTGGAACACTTTGCGCAGCCCGCCGAATCTTCACTGGGAACGCTCCGCCAATTCTTCCAGCCACGCGCCCGCTCTTAACCGGACCCAACGATCGTCACACCCAGTCAGTGACCCTCGTCACTTCTGAGTTGTCGCCCAGTCACAGCCGATCCGGCGGCAATCCTCTAAAGTCGATGGGTGGAGGAAACAAGCGATGTCAACTGCCTGGAAATCCCGTTATGCCCAGCGCACCAAGGACATAAAGAGTTCGGCCATCCGCGAACTGCTGAAGATCACGCAAAAACCGGAGATGATTTCTTTTGCCGGCGGCCTGCCCGCGCCCGATGTGTTTCCCCTCGACCGCTTTCAGGAAGCTTGCCGCAGGGTGCTGGAGTTGAACGGCCATCAAGCCTTGCAATATGGCGCCACCGAGGGCTATGAGCCCCTGCGCGAAATGATTGCGCGCCACATCGCCCGCTACGGCATTAAGGCGAAGGCGGAAAATGTGCTCATCACTTCCGGCTCGCAGCAAGCGCTCGATCTCATCGGAAAGCTTCTGATCAATCCAGGAGATCGCGTGCTGGTTGAAGCTCCCACCTACCTCGGCGCATTGCAGGCGTTCAGTGTCTATGGCGCGGAATACGTGAGTGTGCCGAGCGATGACGATGGTCTGCGAACCGATCTTCTGGAGGAGCCGCTGCGCTCCGGGCCAAAGTTTATGTATGTGTTGCCCAACTTCCAGAATCCCGGCGGGACGACACTTTCCGAAGGGCGGCGCCACCAACTCGTGTTGCTCGCGGATAAGTATGGGGTTCCGATCATCGAAGACGATCCTTATGGTCAGCTCCGTTATGAAGGCGAGCACCTGCAGCCATTGGTCGTGATCGACCGCGAGAATCTGCGGCGCGACGATGGTTATTCCATCGGCAATGTTATTTACCTGAGCACCTTCTCCAAGACGCTGGCTCCCGGCTTGCGTCTGGGCTGGATCGTTGCTCCACCGGATGTGATCTCAAAATTTGTGCAGCTCAAACAGGGGGCCGATCTGCACACCTCCACCTTCACCCAGGTAATCGCGTACGAAGTGGCGAAGGATGGCTTCCTGGACGAGCACGTAAAGCTGATTCGCAAGGTTTATCGCGAGCGTCGCGACGTGATGCTGGAATCACTCAAGAGATACTTCCCGCCAGAAGTGACCTGGACCCATCCCAAGGGCGGCCTGTTTTTGTGGGTGACGCTGCCCGAGGGCATGAACTGCAAGAGTCTGTTCCAGGTCGCGCTGAAAGAGAACGTGGCTTTCGTGCCCGGCGATTGCTTCTATGCGGGAAATGGTTTCGGGGAAGAAGGCTGCCGCCACATGCGCCTGAATTTCTCCTACGGACAACCGGAACAGATTCGCGAGGGCATCCGGCGCTTGGCGCTTGCGGTGAAACAGCAACTGGAACAATTGCACGCAGTGCACGTGTAAGGGAAGGGCAAGAACAGTCTGAGGCTCTTCAGACGCCGGACAAATATAGAAAGCCGCACCGCGTGCGGGCAGCGCCATCAGACCTCCAAAGCTGGCGGAGCAGGTTTCCCGTTCCCAATTTCCATCCCGCCGCACCGTGTCAGCGAGTTGACTTGTAGCATTCCTGGAGGATGATGACAAGTGGATGGAGTCCAGTTTTCAATGTGCAGTTGCGGGGAGTGGAATCACACCGCAATCGACGAGTCGGCTGGCCGCTGGCAGGTCGAATACGATCCACTCGAGCGGCAATTTGTGATTGCTGCTGAATTGGAATAACGTATTGCGAGAACGCTGCGGCTGCCGTGGGCCGGTCTGGCGGCAGGGAAGGATGAACGCGATGGGCATAAGCTACAGTGCGCCGGGCAAGATCGTCGCTCACAATATGGTGACCACGCAGTTTGAGTTGAACGGTTTTCGTATCGTCCGCACCCTGGGGGTGGTGCGAGGCATCATCGTTCGCTCACGTTCGATCTTCGGCACGGTTGGAGCGGCCTTGCAGACCATCTTTGGCGGCAACATCACTCTGTTGACTAATCTTTGCGAAAAGACGCGGGCAGAAGCTTTTGATCTGATGCTGCAGCACGCCTCCGAGCTAGGCGGAAACGCCGTGGTGGGCGCGCGCTATGACGCGACCGAAATCATGCAAGGCGTCACCGAAGTGCTGGCGTATGGAACAGCGGTGGTGGTCGAGCCGGTAAGGTAGCACCGGCGGGCGAAGTGTCCCTCGGCAGGGCGCTTTAGGTCATTCTTTGTACAACCAACCCGCGACCATCGTCGCCAGGATCGCCCCCACCCACATCTCCAGCATCCAGCCGAGAGGAAATACCCGCTCAACCGCAGACCAGGTGGCGTGGGCGAAGTTCTCCGGGAAACCGGCTGCGAATCCCACGAGAAAACCGATCTTCAGTGCAGTTCCGGGCCCCGGTCCGAGGGTTTGGCGCGACCAAGCGTAAAGGTGTGCCATAACAATCCCCAGAATGAGGAGGATCACGATCCACTGCCCAACGAAAAACGGATATCGTGGCTCTTTGAGAAACAGCCCCAGATTCTGAGCAGCCTGATAACGCGCATTGGTGACGATGAACTGGTTGATTAGAAAGCTCCAGATTACCCAGACCACGCCCCCGGCTAAGCCTCCGATCCAAACGCGACTGCGGTTCAAGCCCATACCCCACCTCCACAGTGAATTTTCAAACGAGGACAGGAGACGACGCGGGGAGTGTACCACTCGAACGGTACTTCCGGTCACTTTTTTGTCGTTTCCGCGGTGGCGACCTGCAGCAGCTCTGGAGGTGATGGACCTCGCAAGGTGCAAGGAAGTGGTCGAGGCCCCGACCGCGGGGATGGCGTGCGCAAAAAAACACGGTCTGGCCTAGCTGACGCGGACCAGCCTTCTCGCCAACCGGAAAGTCCGCACCAGAGGATACAACCGGAAAAAGGCCTCCGGCAGCGAGAACGCGGACCATTCTCCCAGGTTTGGGGTGACCAAAAGGCGCCACAGGAACCGTATCTGATCGCTCCGACGCTCCCTTACCCGCATCATCAAGCGAAAATAAGCGATCGATTCCGTGTCGTAGTGCGCATTGCGCTCGATGATGCGAAGAATTTCATCCGCAAGAACTTTCGTTCTGCGATCTTCCCGCAACCGTCGCTCGATTGCATCCGGCAGGGTTGAGCCGAGCAACCGATGAACCAACCACAAGTTCAAAAGGAGTATCCGTTCAATCCCCAACCGCCTAGCCTCCACGTGGAGAGCGTCCCAGTCGAGCCGGGAGTCTTTCGCAAGCTGCGCTATGTCGCACAACAACGAAAGCTGTGCCCATGCATGCTTAGCGGCGTGGACGCAAAGCACAAGCAAGAGATCCTGAGCGCAAAGCGTCCGGAACGGGCGTCCGCCAAGGCTGACTTCTTCGGCTCTTTCAAACAAGTGCGCTACCTCGAAGTCAACTGAGTAGAAACGGGGCAAGATCTGCCACTGCATCTCCAGCAGGTTGCAAGCGCGCGCGCTGCTGAACGAATACTCGTACCCCGTGCGAATATAAGCCTGCTCTTCGCGCTGCGTAAGCCTGATTCCGGTTTCATATCCCAAGGGAACTAGCGCGGCTTTGGCTTTGGCTACGTCGTCCGCGTGGATCAGCACATCGAGATCGCTAAATTCACGCCGTGTGATCCTGCCGTACAAAATCTCGGCGAGAGCCGGACCCTTAACGGGCAAGGCCTGAATTCCCGCCGATTCCAGATGAGTGAGAATGCGAACCAGTTCACTGCCAAACCACAGCGCTCTGCGGGCATTTCCTTCGTAACGGGAGCGGAGGGCGTGGAATGGCTGATCCGGCACCAGTTCTGAGACAGCGGATAGTTGGCCATACACCTGCGAAACTACACAGTGGTGTTCAGTCAGCTCCAGCACTTGCTCCCAATTCAGCGGGCCTGAAACGATTTGACGGATTCGGTCGGCACGCTCCGGGCCTGGGGCATCCGCGCAGCATGCCACTAACAAATCAAACTCGGAGCGGGACCCCGGAGCCTGCCCTCGGCGCGGAATCACAGGCTCGACGGAAATCGGTCGTGGCTGGGTTGCAGTTGACATGCCGAGGAAGTAGTTTTCTTTTCCAGGCAACAAAACCAGTCAGGGGATAAACCCTCCAACCGACCCCTATCATACAAAGGACTTTCACCATTTCTTTCAAAACTGGCGTCAAGGTCCACAGTTCGGCACCTGTCTACCAGTGGACACTGTCGTCTCGACTCCGTCAGCAAGCCGGTTAGGCGTTTCTGCCGGCCACGTGCTTGTGTCCCGATCGCGCCAGTAAATCAGGGAGCCCGATGGTTACTTTAGTTCTGATTTCGAGCAGCGGGAGGCGAACCAAGGTCTCCCAGCGGACGTAGAATTCAAGCAGAGCCCCACTGTGAGTTCGACCGCAAAATCCTACGAAGCCGCCCGGCGAAGCACCCGCATTCGTGCGCAGATCCCGTTTCGCCTGATTAGCTTAGACCCGGCGTTTCCATTCAGCGAACACTGCCACACTCTGGTGGTCAACACCGAGGGATGCGGCGTGCGCACGACCCAGGCTCTCGAACCCGGCTTGCCCGTTTCTCTCGCTGAACTTCCGGGAGGGCAGAGTGCGGCGGCCCGCGTTGCCAACTGCGTGCCCTTGGGTACAGAGGGCAAATACTGGTTAGTGGGACTGGCGCTGGAGCAGAAGGGAAATGTTTGGTGCATTCACCCAGCCCCAGCCGATTGGGGACTGGGTTCCAAGCCCATCGCTGAAGCCGTTCCTTTGCCCAAGAAGAAAGAGGAATGGCCCTATTCCATTTTCTCCAGCAAAGGAGAAGCCCATCCGGGCAGAAAATAACGCCTCGCGTCTCTTGTTTTCTCCGAAGCGGGCGCTGGCTTAGCTGGCTGAGTTTCCGTCGCTATCAGCAGCGACTCCCACCACATCCCGCACCATCTCGCGCCGGGTCTTGGCCGTGCTGTCAAGCACGCGCACGCGCCGTGCGGCGATGTTCACCGGGTCCAGCCGGAAAATCTCTCCGTGGCTGGCCTGGATTTGGAAGCGGAACCAGTCGGTTCGGAAAAGACGGCCGGAGACATAAAACGTGATGGACACTGCGACCTGGCCCTCAAAGTCGTCGCCGGTGCAGGCAAACAGCCGCTTCCCCAGTTCGTCGGTCCAGGTGGTGCCGCCGACCAGCGGTTCGTTCAGGAAGTAGCGCAAAGAAGGCACCGCCATGGAAAGCCTGCGCAGTTGCACCATCTGCAACAGCACGGAAATCTTGGCGAGATTGGTGACGACAAGTCTCGCCTCGCGGGTGGAAACTTTCTCCAGCTTGATGTGCAGCTCCGGCGCCCATTGGCGTTCGAACTCCTCGCGCGCCAGCGCCAGGCTTTTGTCGCTGGCCTCAGCGTAACGGAGCGTGGCGCGAGCCAGGACCAGGCTGAGGATCGTGGTCGCCACCGTGGCAATTAGCGGGATGTAAGCCAAAATCAGGTTAAACGGGATACTGTGCTGGCTGAGCCATTGCAGGTGCATCGAAGGTGGATCCTCCTGTACTCCCGCGGTCAAGGCCGGATTTGCATAGTCTAGCGGGGAGGGGCTGACCCGGACAGTTGCTTTAGGTCTAGCCCCCGCGATCTAGACCTTTGGTGATCTGGCATGGCGGAACCTACGGTGCGTTCTGGGTGATTCGAACAGATACTTGACGAAAACAGCGGCAACGCGAGCCATCAGAAGCGGCGGTTCAAAAAATGGGTCTGTTTCCGGGTCTCGGAAACAACAGAACTAGGGGGTCCGCGGTTCAAATCCGCGCGCCCCGACCAATCAAAACGCTGAAGAGCAAAAGTTGGTCGGGGCGCGCGGATTTGAACCGCGGACCCCCTGCGCCCAAGGCAGGTGCGCTACCAGGCTGCGCTACGCCCCGACTCCACCAAGGTTCACCTCGATTATAGCCGACCACTTCCGGTCGGTTGGGTACCGTCGCTACGCGCGCGTCGGCGGCGGCGTATAATTTCGATTCGATCATGCAGAATCCCCGTTATGCCCTTGTGGCTTACGTAGGAGATCCGGTCGGCGAGTTTGTCGAGCATCTCCGGCAGGAACTGCATCCCGATCTGCCCCATTTACCAGCTCATCTCACCGTCCTCCCACCGCGTCCTTGCAGGGAGCGAGATCGTCCGCGCTTGGAGACGCTCGAAGATATCTGCAGCCATGTGGAACCCTTCGAAGTCGTTCTGGGCGAGGTGGAAACCTTCATGCCCGTCACGCCTACGGTTTTCATCCGCGTGGCGCACGCGGCCTACCGCATGCGCGAGCTGCACGACCGGCTGAATGCCAGCGCCCTCTGGCGGCGGAAGAAGAGTGGCCGTACATGCCGCACCTCACCATCGTGAAGATGAGCAGCGAGGAGCAGGCGCAGCAGGCCTACATCTTGCCCGCGACCGCTGGGCGCAGTTTCGACGGCAGCCGCCGCATCCGGTCAGAAGAGCTGACCTTTGTGCGCGAGCAGGAAGAGAATTGCTGGGTGGATCGTGGCCGGAGTTCCCCTGGGCGCAGCCTGGTCCAGCGCTGAGCGTTCGTACATTTGGTGGCCAGCGCGTCCTGCTCGGCCTGTCCTCGTTCCCTACCACGCCCTTGTTCCATTCCCGAAGTACATGTCCCTCCCGTGCGTTGCACAAGGCTCGAAGTGCAAGCGTACATAAGAAGTTGGGTTGCTGCGGGCAAGCGTGCGGATCCGCGCCCAGCAGCAGTTCTGGGTCAGGCACGGGAGATCGGCTCATGCAGATTGGGGTTTATGGGGCTGGATACCTGGGAACGGTCAGTCTCCGCCTGCCTGGCGGACTTCGGAACTCCGGTGACCTGCTGCCATCCGGATAGCTCGCGCATGGTGGAGATGGCCCAGGGCAACATCCCATTTTCACGAGAAAAATCTGAATGAAGTGATCAAACGCAATGTGCGTTGCGGACGGCTGGCGTACTCCACCGATATCGAATCGTTTGCCCGCAAAGCCCAGTTCATTTTCCTGGCGGAGGACTACGCCGCAAGCTCTGCCGCGATCTGGCCATCCGCATCGCGCGCGCCGGCCACCAAGCCTCTGATTCTCTCCATTGTGACTCCGGTTCCAGTGGGGACGGCGCTCGGCGGTCGAGCAGCGCCTCAAGAAGCCGGGGTGAAAGCCACTCTCGTTTCGCAACCCATTTTCTTCACCCCCGGCTGCGCGGTCGAAGATTTCAATTGGCCAGACCGCATTATCCTGGGGACGTCTTCGAACGAAGCGGTGCTGGCTGTCAAACAGATTTTTCATCCCTTGGTGATGCGCGGAGTTCCGGTCATCGTCACCAATCACGAAACCGCGGAGTTGGTGCGGGAAGCAGCTACCGCGTTCGTCGCCACCAAAATTTCGTTCATCAATGAAGTGGCCAGCCTGTGCGAGCGGGTGAACGCAGATGCCGTCAACCTTTCGCTGGCTCTCGGCTCGACAAGAAAATCGCGCCCCGCTGCCTGCAACCCGGCGCCGGCATGGGCGGGCTGTTTGCCGAGTCGGACATGGATTCGCTGGCGGAGCTGGCGCAGGAAAATGGCGTGTCGCTGAAGATGCTGAGCGCGGCGCGCGAAGTCAATCACAGCCTCGCCGACAACGTGGTGGAGCAAGATTTCCGAGATTATGTGCAGTCGGTGCAGAACAAGGATGTCGGATCTCTGGGCCTGGCGTTCAAACCCAATACCAATTCCGTGGCGGGTTCTTCCTCCGTGCGCCTGGCGCAGAGCCTGATCGCGAAAGGCGCTCGGGTGCGGGCCTACGATCCGGTTGCGATTCCGGAAGCGCGGATGGAATTGAATGGCACGGTCCATTATTGCGACTCGCCCTACGGCGCTGCCGAAGGCGTGGATGCTTTGGTCGTGGGCACGGGCTGGCCGGAGTTTCGTGGGCTGGATTTCGGCCGCATCAAGCACCTGCTGCAGCCGTCCTCTCATTGTGGACACCAAGAATCTGCTCGACTCCGTGCGGCTTGCGCGCCATGGGATTTGAATACGTCGGCGTAGGCCGCGGCTAGGTCGGAGCAGCCCTCCCCTCCTCTGTTTTCTGGCACATCGTTCGCCGTAAGGCAATTCTCGCGAACGGACCCGCTCTGACAGCACTCTACCGAATTGTTATAATCGTTGGGATACGGTGGGAGTAGCTCAACTTGGCAGAGCACCGGACTGTGGCTCCGGACGTTGTGGGTTCGATTCCCGTCACCCACCCCAGAATTTAAAGCACTTACACCCGCTGCGATCCACACAGCGATCCTTTATTGCGGTAGTGCAAGCCTAACCACCTTTTCGTGCGCCTCTCGCATATCCGCCGTCGCTGCATCTCCGTAAATGTTCATCGTGGTCCTAATGTCCGCGTGCCGCATGAGTTTCTGCTGCACACCGACAGGGGTACCGACCGAATCCAACCACGTTCTATGGGTATGCCGGAACATGTGAGAACTGACGTGGCCTATCCCAGCTTTCTGGGCAGCGTTGCCTAGGTTTTCCCACACGAACGTGTAGCTCAACGGCTGACGCCCGAGTTTATAAGCCGAGGCAAATACCCAGTCCTCAGCTTGCGAGAACTGCGTAGTCTGTCGCCAGAAGGTGAGAACATCGAGCAGTTCATCCGCACACGCCATCGTTCTAGCAGAGCATGAAGACTTCACGTCGTCCACGACCTGCTTAACGACTCCGCGTTCAATGCGGATGGTTTTGGCTCGCCAGTCAACATCCTTCCACTTCAGCCCGAGCACTTCAGATATGCGAAGTCCGAAGCTGACAGCCAATAGCAGGATGGTGCGCCAGCAGGCATCTCCGCCGAACGCTTCCAGTAGCAACTGGAATTGTTCAACAGTGAGGCTGCGGGTCCTTCGTACACGGTGCGATGCGTTCTTCACACTGACCAGTTCCATCGGGTTACGTGCGGTTGGAATGTCACCGCTCCACATAGCGAAGTCCCAGAGGACGTGAAGCAAGCCTCGTATGTGAACCTTGCTCTTCGGTGCTAGTGCCAGTGAATCCAACCATATTTCGACGGGACGCGCTTGTAGCTCCGTCAGTTCACAGTCACCCCACTTAGGCACGATGTAGTTGTTGAGCCAGCCCTCATACCCGCGTCGTGTGCTCATCCGCTTCGGCATCTTCTCAACTCGATACTTTTCTACTAGCGTGTTCACCATTGGCACCGTCCTGATTGGTGGTGTTGCAGTTGGCAGATAACGAAGTGACTCGGCAGCCTGCCGAGCTGCACTTTTGGTTGGGAACTCCTGCTTTGTGCCGATGACTCTGGATCGTCTTTTGCCCTCGACCCATTGCAGCAGATTCCACGCATTTCGTCGTTTGTCGAAAACTACACTTCCGGTTTTGTGCCGTGCTGCCCTTTTCATTGCTCCATCCTTTCCGCAGGGCGCACGGATGGCGTAGTGGATGGTAGCACGGAGGATTCCAGAAGGGCCGCGTCTAAGTCCGCCTGCCGGAAGCGCCAGACCCGGCGCTTCGTGCCCGAGAGTGCAAAACCTTTCACCTTGCCTTGGCGGACCCAGAGCAGCAGCGTGCGCGGTTTGATCTTCAGATATTTTGCGCCTTCCTGGACGGTCAGCCATTCCGATTGGAAATTCATTGTCATTGCAGTCCGCCTTGTCCCTTAGCTGAAGCCACTCGTTTCGACTGGAAGAACCGCAAACGCTCGATTCCACGCGGCGTTATCCGGTAAGCAACACGAGACCAGCCGTGCGCTCGTTCCAGAAGTCCTTGTCCACAAAGTCGGGACAAATAGCTGTAGACAGAACTGCGTTGCCAGTTGCGTTGTAGACATTTCTGAATCTCATCCGGCGTCATAAATGTTGCGTTCGCTGCGAATATCTCAAGCACTCTTCTTTTGGTCATGGTTTTCCGCTAGTGTGTAACGGTCTCCTATTTCGACAAAAACCAGCCGCTTGGTGTAATAGGCATACAAAATGACTCGGCTGTAGACAGAAACTGAAATTCGTAATCGTTCCGATTCGGCGCGAAGGTGTGAAACAAGCTCTTCGGGCAACCGGACATCAAGTTTGGTGTCCAGGCATTGTTGAACATCTGGCAGGGCAGAAAAACTGTACTGACCGCCCGACGAGTGCATTAGGATCAAACGGACGATATCCGCGACAGCCATGTTTGACTGGGCCGCGTTATTGCGGATGACCCGTTCCAGAACCGCTGGCAAACGAATTGAAAGGACTCTGGTCATGGCTTTCCTCGAACCAAGGATTGGAGGCCGTTCAGCACAGGGGAGCCGCCCTTGCGGTCGGGTTCCTCGGGAGGCTCGATTTGTTTTTGTAGAATGCGCTGGGAACGCGACCCGTTGTAGAAGATGCGAGCCGAGCAGAAGCCACAGTTAACAAAAGGCCGTTTGGTCCGGGTTACAAAGACCGCGACACGATGCCCGCACACCGGGCAGGGAGCAGTCCCCAGCTCCGGCATGGCGGGTACAAGCTCTGGCTCAGGCTTCTCCTTGTCGGTTTCCTGCGAGCGTTTCATCGCCAGCTTTCGGAAAATGGTCTGGCGTGGTTTATCTTTGTTTTCACCCATGTTCAATTCACCGTTGGCGAAATTGGCGATCCTTGTCAGTCCGCCTTTAGAGATCTCTAAAGGCACCCTGACTCTAGCTCCAAGCTGTTTCGCCTTCAGTTTCACGGAAGGGGAAGGAGATGAAACGTTCCTGGAAGGAGAAGCTCGACGAAAAGGGCGTGAATTTGGTAGAGGCGAGCGCTAAAGTACGGAAGATCAAACCCCTTGCAAACACGGATTTCAACGAGATAGCCCGTTGGTTCAAGGAGTTAAGGGCCGTCTTGTCCGCCTCTCCCCAACTAGAGCAAAAGCGAAAAGTCAAGCTGGACCCAAAGTTCGCTCGACTGTATCTCCGTGCCTGTCGGGACGTTGAACTGGACGAAGAAAAGACACGGCTGTTGTTGGAGAACGAGGAATTTCCCTTGTTGCGGGCCGAGGAATTGGAGTGGACGGAGCGCATAGCCCTGGCCCTGGAAGCTGACCAGAACAAGCGGATCGAGGCCTACGAGGCTCTGGCGTGCGGGATGGTATGGCTGCGGCAAATGTTTTCCGGGGGGTTGAAAAAGCAACTCGGTACGAAGACTCCCCGCCTTTTTGAGTTATTTTGGGCAGTAGCGCAGAACCTCGAATGGGCCGCTAAGATGTTTCGGGGAAACGTCACGGAAACACCCGGCAGGTTCAACGTCGGGTTGGCGGGCTTGGTAGACGCTATTCTGGAGCATCAGAAGGAACCTCTGACACAGATGGACCTCTATGAAGCGCTTTCGGCAGCAGGTGCGCAACTGCCGGAAGACCCGGAGGCTTTTCGGCTATGGCTGCACCGAGCAAGGAAACAGGGCTTAGTTAAAGGCTTTCATTCCGGACGCACAAAAACACCCCGCGTCTGAAAATGAGCCGCCGAACCTGTGCTTATCGGAGAACGGTGTGTGCGTGTCTAGGCCTAGAACAACCATAAAAACGCTTGGCCGAGGAATGGTCGTCGATTCGACCTGGTGACCATCAGAATTCTGGAAACTGATGATAATTGTCCAAGCCTTGGACACCGTTTCAAATCGCCGGAATCATCGCAAGGGTTTTCTACGCCCGCCAAGTAATACCATTCGCTGGACATTTTGGATTGGGGTGATTTCTATCACAATGATCGGTGATCATCGGTGATAATTTCGCTTGACTTCTGGGCACGGCGAGGTCTACAAAGCTGTTGGAGTTTCTTGAGGGGGAAACGACAAAAAAGAAGGGGTAGCCTTGTATGCCTCGTCTGCATGTTGTTTTCTCACTGGTTCTCGCCGCCGTTCCGCTTGCGCTCGGTAGAGATAATACGCCAACCGCAACCCCCGAACTGTCCCGATTTGCCAGTTCCGTTTACCTCACAAGCCCTTCAGGTGACGAATTCGGCATGTTCCCTCTCCCTGAGGACAAAGAGTCGCTCGTTGCGACGCGCAGAGCCCTGACAAAAAGCCATCAGTTAGGAATTGTGTACACGCGGGAGAAGGCGGACATCATCGTGGTGGTCAGCAGCCGAGCCAACCGAGATGTGATCAGAGTCTTCGACAGGCGCACGCCCACCAAATGCCTCTGGCGTTTGGCCGCGAAGGACGGCCTCCGAGGGGCCGATCCGCCGCTGGTGAAGGCGTTCGCAGTCCAGCTAGAGAATGGGCGACACGAGAACCAGAACCACGCCCTCGGGAACATTGAAGGAACGAGCAATTGTGCCTCGGGTACTCAGCATTCGATGAAGAGCCCAAAGGAGGAATGACCGATGAACCGCCTATGCTTTCTGACAACTATGGTTCTGCTTTTTGCTCAATTTGCTTTCGGGCAGTTCACTCCGGTGCCGGAACCAGCGACCGGAACGCCACCGTTTGGGTCGTTTGGCGGCGATTTCGACAGCGTAAACTTGGGTAATTTAAACGTGCATTTTGGCATTCCGATTGTGACGAAGGAGGGTCGTGGCATACCCTTCAATTTTATCTGGGGCTACGACAGTTCCATCTGGTACCCGAAATCGGGCGTCTGGACCAATGTCGCGAACTGGGGCTGGAGGGCGCAGACCGAGGTCCTGAGTGGATACGTTCGTTATCTCGATGTTTCTACCGACTGTGGCGAAGGCCTTACACCAAGACAATTATATATGTACTATTCGGAGAAGCTGGGAACCAAGCACAGCATGGTAATTATGATCACCGGGCATAGCGCGTGCGCAGATGGAACCACACTCCCTGTAACGATTCCAGCCCAGGATGGTTCCGGCTATTCAATGACCATAACTTGTGCCATTGGTGAAACGCAGTGTGTCACAATAAATACGTCGTCAGGAGCGATTGTCAATCCGCCGGTGCTCCAGGAAAATCAGATTGGCAACGGCAGCGCGACTTTCACTGACAGCAACGGAAACCAAATTACGACCGACGGGACCAACTTCACAGATACCTTAGGAGTAGTGGCCCTCAAGGTAGTTGGTACGACAAATCCATCCAAGTTCAGCTATATCAAACCCTCGGGTCAATATGCCGACGTGACTCTGACCTACTACCAGAACGTGACCGTCCAGACGGCCTTCAATTGCGCTACAGTTACGGACGTGACCATCAACAACGTTTCGTTGATCAAAACCATCGGTCTTCCGGACGGCAGCTCGTACTCCATCACTTACGAGAAGAATCCGAACAACTCCAGCCATGTCACCGGGCGGATAGCATCGATTACGCTTCCCACCGGGGGCTCGATCTCCTACCAATACAGCGATACTACCGGAAACAACGGGATTAACTGCGCCGATGGAACCGTTCCGATTCTCAAACGAACTGTCTCACCAGGGGGTCAATGGACTTACACTCGCACACAAGTCGCTGGCAATCACTGGCAAACAAAAGTCACCAGCCCCCCCGATCCTAGTGTTGGCGACGACACGGTTATTGATTTTGAGCAGGATGGCAACTCAACCAACCCCACATACAACTTTTACGAGACCCAACGCAAGGTGTATCAGGGGAGCGCTGGGGGCACGCCGTTGAGCACGACCGTTACCTGTTACAACAACCACAATTCCAGTTGCGCCAGCACCGCAGTGAGTTCCCCCATCACGCAACAAACAATATTTCACTATCTTCCGACTTCTGCGGGGTCTCAATCTGAGACCGATATCCACTATGACAACAATGGCTATGGCTTAGTCACAGATGTATACGATTATGACTATGGCAGCGCAGGAGTAGGAAGCCTGCTTCGCCACACCGCGACGACCTATGCGTCTCTTGGCAATGGGATCATAGATCACCCCGCTACGGTCAAGATATACGATGGTGGAAGTAATCTAGCTGCATATACCCAGTACACCTACGACGAAGGTTCCGTTACGACGTCCAACGCGACGCAGCACGTGAGCGTGACTGGATCAAGAGGTAACCTAACCACCGTTGCTAGCCAAGCTAGCGGATCGACTACGCTCTACCGGAAATTCACCTATTACGATACTGGAATGTTGCTGACCTCGTCAGACGTTAGCACCAGCAACACCGGCACCAATCTGACGACATACAACTATTCAACAACGGGAGCTTCTTGCGATTTCGCATTTCCAGCCTCCATCACTGAGCCGGTCAGCCTATCCCGCTCAATGACCTGGGATTGCAATGGAGGTGTGCTGCTGTCACTTAAGGACGAAAACGGCAAAACGTCCAGCACCGCCTACCAAGGCGCGAATTACGACAATGTCTTTTGGCGGCCTTACAGCACGACCGATCAAACAGGCACCAATACGACTTATTTCACCTATCCTAGTGCGACCCAGTCCGAATCCTCACCTTGCGTTCAACAGTTCCGTCGTCGACCATGTGACAACCCTCGATGGGCTGGGTAGGGTTATCATCAGTCAAACCGAGCAAGGGCCTGGTTCCTCCAGTTATGACTCGGTTCAAACGACGTACGATTCCCTTGGCCGGGTTGTTTTCGTTACCTTGCCGTACGCGGCAGGGAAGGGCGCATCCTGTTCAGGGTCCTGTCCAGGCAAGAGCACAGCCTATGACGCTCTTAACCGCGTAGTGGGTGTTTCTGACAGCGGTAGCGGCTCCGCAACTTATACCTACACCAACAATGATGCTTATCAAACCATCGGGCCAGCGCCAACCGGTGAAAACACTAAACAGAAACAGTTCGAGTACGACGGTCTGGGGCGATTGGCTTCTGTGTGCGAGATCACGGGCACCACAAATGGCGGGGGAACATGTTCGCAAAAGAACAGTAAGACCGGTTATTGGACAAAGTACGCCTATGATGCACTCGCAGACCTGACGGGCGTGACGCAGAACGCGCAGGGCACAACTCAGCAAGCCCGCTCCTATGTCTACGATATGCTGGGCAGATTGACCTCTGAAACTAATCCAGAGAATGGCACCACGGCGTACGTCTACGACGCCGACTCAACTTGTGGAACCTACAATGGTAATCAGGTGAAACGCACAGATAATGCTACCAACGTCACCTGCTACGCGTACGATCTGCTTCACCGTGTGACAACAATCACCTACCCGAGTGGGCCAAATCACTCCAATACCCCGACAAAGAATTTCGTGTACGATTCGGCTACGGTTAACAACCAAACAATGCCCAATGCTGGGGGGAGGTTAGCAGAGGCATATACCGGAAGTAGCAGCAGCAAAATTACGGACCGTGGCTATGGGTACTCGGTACGCGGCGAGATCACCGACATTTACAGTTCCACTACGAATTCCTCAGGGTACTATCACATAACGAAATCCTATTGGCCGCAAGGCGCCTTGGCAACTCTGGGGAACATACCGGGAGTGCCCACGCTCTACTATGGAGCAAGCGACGGGTCAGGCTTAGATGGGGAAGGGCGCGTCACAAAAGTGAGTGCATCCAGCGGGCAGAATCCAGTGACCTCGGTCACCTATACGACAAGCGGGACTACGGAGCCGATTGGCTCTCTGACTCAAGTCACTTACGGCTCCGGGGACTCCGATCAATTTAGTTATGATACCAATACCGGTCGCATGATGGGCTTCCAGTTTAATGTCGGGAACGCGGGGCTGGCGATGATCGGGACTCTAACCTGGAACCAGAACGGCACTCTGCAAAAACTGAATCTTGTGGACCCTTTTGCTACGAGTCCAGCGATCCAGAATCAAACCTGCACTTATAACTATGACGATCTTGCCAGAGTCGGTGGGACCGGAGGCGTGAGTTGTGTGGACGGAAGTCTTACTACTTGGCAGCAGACCTTCAGCCCCGATGTCTTCGGCAACGTGACGAAGAGTGGAAGCAGTTCTTGGGGATGCGCAACGTGCTACGACCAGACAACGAACCACTACAACACTACTCTCAACGGTCAAATCACCTACGACAATGACGGTAACCTCACGAACGACACGTTCCATCAATACCAGTGGGACGCGGAAGGACATCCGATTGGGATCGACAGCAGTTCCACTCAGACCTACGATGCTCTGGGAAACATGGTGGAACTGAGCCAGACGGGCTGGCTGGCGCAGTACCTTTACGATGAGAACGGTTATGAGTACGGAGAATCGCGTGCCGGGGCGAACGCTTTTGCTATGATTGGCGTGCCGGGAGGGGGGCGCGTACTGTACGATGGCGGAGCCCTGCAGAACTATGGGCACGCGGACTGGCTGGGCAGCTTGCTTCTGACTTCAAGCGCTTCGCAAACTTATGTCGGAGGCAGCTATCGTGCGCCCTACGGAGAGCAATACACCGTGGCGCACGGCAACAACGTGCTTAACTACTTTGCAGGGATCGGGCAGAACATCGAAGCCGATTTATGGGACGCCACATACCGGGAATATCATGCCACGCAAGGCCGCTGGATTTCGCCTGACCCGGCAGGGATGTCGGCTGCCGACCCAAGCAATCCGCAGACCTGGAACCGCTATGCCTACGTGGGCAACAATCCGCTCAGCGCAGTTGACCCGACTGGTCAATACCTGATGCTTTGTGAAGATCCGTGGGGAGGCGGTTTCGATTACGGCTTTGAAAAAACCACCAGCCTAGGATACCCAGGCCTTGCCTGTGGCCCGTTTGAGTGGGAATTGCCGATTATTGATCCTGGTGATCGCGGACACGGAGGTGGTGGTGGAAATGGAGGCGGGAGTGGCGGGGGTGCTGGAAGCGGTAGCCCTGGAGGCCCGGCTGGCCCTCCGCTGGGAGTTTGGCAGGAAAAGGACACCTTCGGGCTTCCGCCACGGGTGGTGTACGGCCCGCTTGACCTGGGCAGCTTGCTCGGCCTTACGCCGGGCACGGAGTGCGACTTTGGCGTGTGCGTGCCGATTGGGGGCGGGTTTCAGGGGGGGCCTGTCGAGGTAGCTGGTGCCACCATATCATTGTGGGAGAGTCTAGCTGCGTGGGGTATCCTTTACGAGGTCTTCCATCCGGGCCGTGCGTCCCAGCTACCGCTTCCGCTTCCGCCGCTGCCACGTGTTGACCCCATCTGCACCGAGGGTTTTAAGGCAGATTTGGCGGAATGTCTGGAGAAATATCCACATGACTTAGCGAAACGAGAGGCATGCTATGCTCAGGCAGAGGAGAATCTTCAGCGTTGCATAAACCGTCTCCCTCCGGGGCCTCATTTGCCTTGATGCAACAGGAGAACGATATATGTTCGAGCGCTACATCGAAAGCGCAAGGAGGACAATCTTCTTTGCTAGATACGAGGCCGCTCAGCTCGGGTCATCGGAAATTGTCCCCGAACACATCTTGCTCGGTCTCTTCGGAGATGGTCTCACCTGGGCAAGGGAGGTGATAAGTAGCGTCTCCGCGCAACAGATTCGAGACGAGATCTTGGCTTACCTCGCGCAGCACGAAAAGCAATCGCCGCGTGCGGAGCTGTCTTTGAGCCAGGACTCGCAAAACGTGTTAGCGGCCGCAGAGGAGGAAGCCAAGAGACTTGCCCATCGCCGCGTGAGCAACCATCACATACTGCTCGGACTCTTGCGCATAGAGAACTGTTTTGCGGCTCAAGTGCTTCGGCGGAATGGCCTCTCGATTGACTACCTTCGAGAGCAAATGCGAACTGTCCAGAAAGCAACCGGGGAGCCTGCTCCGCAGACAACCAATGCTGAAGCCGACCTATCCCCAGCTGACCGTAAGCTGTACGAGTTGGAGGTACGCCTGCTCGAGCTCTTTCGACTGAATGACCACCAAGGCGCACTGAAGCTGGTGGATGATGCTATCGCGGACCCAAGCCTAGACCGGAATCGGATGATGTGGAGTTTAATTCCAATTGCGTCCGTCATCGCTCGGACAATAGGGGATTTCGACTTAGCTAGACGCTACTGCGAACAACGAGTTGCATGTAATCCGAACGACGCGATGGCGCTCTACAAACTAGCCGACTGCCTCGACCTGCAGGGGGAAGCCCAACGCGCAAGGAAGGTCGCATGCGAGTCGTACGAGCTGAGCTTGGCACGTAGCGGCGTACAGGGCGAAGGTCTTGCCGAGCTGATTGAAAATCGGTTCCCCGGAATCAAACTTGGTGCGTAAGGAGGTTGCCTCATTGGTCCGGGTTCCGCCAAGTTCGTGCCGCTTTGTCACGCAACCTGAGCCATTCCATCTTGTGGCTTCACGCTTCTTAGCTTCTGGAAGGATAATTACGTCCCCTCGAAGCGACGCAACCCCGTGCAATTGAGCGGGGCTGGTGGCCCAGGTTCGGCGAGCGCGGTTTGCGAGCTAACCCTGGGCGCACAGAGATTCGCGTACCACTGCCCTGCCCCGCACTTTCTCCGACTCGATTTCGACAAATTCCCAGGGAACCGGCTGGAATACCAGTTATTCCTTCAATGCCAACAACCACATGGTGGGCTCGAACACCGATGCCGCCGGAAATCTGGACAGTGACGGCTTCCACAGCTACACCGATTTCAACGTATGGACGGCGCGCAAGCGGATCGAGAAGCTGCGCTATATGCACCGCAATCCGGTGGCGCGAGGGTTGGTGCAAGAGCCGGGGCAGTGGCCGTGGAGCAGCTATCGGAGTTATGCTTTCGGGGAAAAGGGCGCGGTGCGAATCAATCAGTGGGGCGAGATAAAGCTGACCGGCAGCATGAGTCCCCACCTTTACAAAGAACGTAAAGGTGGGCCATCCACCCGCAGACCTGGAACCGCTATGCGTATGTGGGCAACAACTCGGTGAGTTACACTGATCCTTCAGGACTGCTTCTGCCGGGTGTTTGCTTTCGCCGGAGTGGCCGTGGACTCTTCACGGTCACGTTGCCCTTTACCATGGAAGAGGTGTGGGCGTTGGGGAGGGCGCTGGATTCTCCGGCGGTGTCCAGGTTGCTGGCTCCAATGGAAACAGCGTTTGCGCGCTCGGCGGTCCGTTCACAAATGTAAGCGGTACCGCTGGGTATGAGGTGGCTGGCACCGGCGACTATTTCCAAGGGGCTGGAGACGCGCCGGGTGGTGTCGTTCAAGGCGGGGGAGCTACGCTGGGTGTCGGAGGCGGAGGTGCCGCATCTGTGCAGAGGACGTGGACCACCGTGAATCCGGTTGGAGGCCACTCGTGCACCGGTGGGCAGATAAAATGACTCCAAAGGCTCTTGGTATTGTCAAAACTGTCGCTATTGTCTTGATGTTTGTGGGGCTGATCGGTCAAGGGTTGAGTCAGGGCATTTGGACACATTACTTCCACACACTTCCGCGTTCCCCTGATCCGGCGACAGGAAGAGTTTACCCCCCAAATATGCATGGGATTATCACGTATCAAACACCCGAGGAACGCTGGTTGCTGAGCGCCGCGGAGTACTTATCGGGTGGTGTTTTCTTCGTAGGACTACTGATCGGGTTTTTCCAACATTGGGAATCAGGCGGCTTTAATAAGGGAGTCGGTTATGCGCGCAACGGTCACAAGTAGGGGGCTGGCCGGGTGTGACCTGATCCCTCTTTCGGCACAAACTGAGTATGATTTTTGGGACCAAATGAACCGAACCCATTTTCTGGGGGGGCTGGCCCAGCCTAACCTTTTCTGGGGTGCCCCGTCCAAGCCGGTTTTGCTTGGGCGGGGATTTTTTGCGAATGACGGAGAGTACGGGTAAGGAGGATTTCTGCTCTGCCAGGCGTGCGTTAGGTTACTTACTCCCAACGACACAAGTGGTTTAAGGGCCTCACTTCTCAAATCGTCTTGCGATCCGTTGGCAATCCGTTAGTTGTTCTACCACTGCTTTCCATAGACTTCTGCGCCATCCGTGGCCTTGCATGTTGTTGAGTTTACATTGTCGTGCGGATTCGATTCCCATCACCCACCCCACATCTCAAAGGACTTAGCGGTTTGGAAATCCGTAGAAATCCGTTCTAAGTCCTGCCTACTGCGATCCGAGCCACTCTCTGACCGGCTTCACGCATGTCGTCGGTCAGCGCGTCGCCGTAGATGTTCATCGTCGTCCTGATGTCGGCGTGCCGCATCATCTTCTGCTGTACACCGACCGGAGTGCCCACAGAATCGAGCCAGGAGCGATAGGTGTGACGGAAGCAATGCGAACTGATGTGCCCTATACCAGCGGCCTTTCCTGCCTCACCCAGACGGCCCCAGACGTGGTTATAGCTCAGCGGTTGCCGACCGAGTGCCGTGGGACTGGCAAAAACCCAATCCTCCAGGCCGGTAAACTGTGACGCTTGCTTCCAGCGCGACAGCACCTCGATCAGCTCCGGCGCGATTGCCATCGACCGAGCTGATTCCTCGGTCTTCACGTCGTCCACGATCTGCTTCACGACGCCGCGCTCAATCATGAGCGTCCGACGAAGCCAATCCACGTCCTTCCACTTCAGGCCGAGGCACTCGCTGATACGGAGTCCGAAGGTCACTGCGACCATGACCATCGTTCGCAACGCGACATCCTCGCTTAAGGCTTCTAACAGCGAGTGAAACTCAGCCGCCGTCAGAACGCGGTGACGCCGCTTCTTGATACCCTTCACCTCGACCAGCTCCATCGGGTTCTCTTGGACCGGCACGTCGCCGCGTCGCATTGCGAGGTTCCACAGGATGCTGAGCACCTCGCGAATATGGAACCGGCTCTTCGGTGCCAGTGGCAAGGCTCGCAACCACAACTGCACCGGGTGGGGTTGAAGCTCGGTGATCCGTGATTCACCCCATCGAGGCAAGATGTGATTCTTCAGCCAAGCCTCATAGCCGCGACGTGTTGATAACCGTTCCGGCATCTCTTCTTTCCGATAGCACGCGATCAGTTCGTTGACGGTCGGTGCGATCGTCACGGGCCGATGTAGCAGGTTGCGGTACGGTTTGGCCGCTCGCTCCGCGTCTGCCTGTGTTGGCAGTTCGCGTATCGTTCCGAGCAGCTTCGACCTTCTGTGGCCCCGCTCCCACCACAAGAAATTCCATGTTCCTTTCCTTCGATTGAAAACTACAGACCCAGACGCTCTCACTCTAAGCCTCCATTTCCGAGCGTCCAGACAGCGGCGACGAGCTTACCACAGAAGTAGGTGGTTTGCGCCAACCGCCCATAGAAGCGTCTGTTCTGTTGCTGTTGTTTCTTAGTGGTCCACCGCACGTTACCGGGTTCATAGTGGCCGTCGTTGTTGATCCGGTCGAGTGACATTCCTTCAGGTCGGGGACCCAGCTCCGCGAAGAACTGCTCGAAGCAGGTGAAGCGGAACTCGATCCCGCGACCGCCGTAGTTCGGGAACTCCTTACGCCTGGGATTGACACACCGTTGTTTCGCCGCCGTGTAAGCCTCGTACTCGGCAGTCTCAGTCATTCCGTGTGTGGTCTGGAATCTCATAAAGCTGCTCTTTTTTCTTCGCTGACAACGGGTCGAGACAAAAGAGTAGAGTCGAGGTCCTCTTTGCGGAATCGCCACACCCGGCGACGGGTCCCCGAAAGAGCGTATGCCGGAATCTTGCCCTGCCGGACCCAGAGCAACAACGTGCGAGGTTTGACTCTCAGGTATCCCGCCGCCTCCGCTACTGTCAGCCATTCGGGTTGGAAGTTCGTGTTCATTATCAGGTCCCGTTACTGTTGGTTTCGCGCAAAAAAAAGCGTTATCTCGGTTGTGATCGGAAATATCTCAGTCGCTCCATTCCACGTTGCGTGATTCGATAAGCAACAGTTGTCCAGCCTTGTGCACGTTCGAGCAGCCCTTGTCTACATAAGCGAGATAAATAACTGTAGACAGAACTGCGTTGCCAATTGATCTGTAGACAAATTCTTATTTCATCGGGCGTCATAAATCTCGAATTGGCGGCAAACATCTCAAGCACTCTTCTTTTGTTCATGGTTTTCCGCTAGTGTGTAACGGCCTTCGATTTCCACAAATACCAGCCGTTTTCGGTAATAGGCGTCACAAAATAACTCGGCTGTAGACAGAAACCGAAATATTGAAACCGCGATGATTCCGTACGAACTCGTGCCACCAGTTCTGCGGGCAAACGAACATCAAGTTTGCAATCCAACGATTGTGGCGTATCAGGGAGTTCTGATAACCGAAGGTCGCTATTGACGGCACACTCCAGAATCAGGCAAATGCAATCCGCAACGCGCATCTTGGAGTTGACCGCATTGCTGCGGATCGCCCGTTCCAGCACCGAGGGCAAGCGGAGCGAAATTACCTGCGTCATTTGCTTCCCCCGGTAATGTGTTTCAGACTATTCAGCACCTTGGGACCGCTTTTTTCATCGGTTTCCTTGGCGGCCTGGATTTGTTCTTGCAGAAGTTGCATCGAGCGGGAGCCGTTGTAGAAAATGCGGGCAGAGCAGAACCCACAGTTGATAAAGGGCCGCTTGGTACGAGTGACGAACACCGCGACCCGATGTCCGCATACCGGGCAGGGAGCCGTGCCAAGCTCGGGCATGGCCGGTAGAAGCTCAGGCTCGGGTTTCTCAGTCCGGGCTTCCTCGGAACGCTTCAGCGCGAGTCTGCGGAAGATACTGACTGGTGGTTTCGCTTTAGGTTCGTCCATTTTCAATTCACCCCGATTGCAGGTTTCGTGCCCGCCTTTAGAGATCTCTAAAGACAGTAATGACTCTAGCCGCAAGCGAAGTCGCTGTCAGTTTCACGAAGGAGGTAGTCCATGACACATTCCTGGATTGAGAAGCTCGAGGAAAAAGGGTTGGCATTTATCGAAGCTGCTGCCAAGGCAAAGCAAATCAGGCCGATGGCAGGCTTCAACGCCGACGAGATAGGCCGTCGGCTTAAAGAGTTCAGGGAAGTGTTCTCTGCGTATCCCGAGCTAGAGGAAAAGCGAAAGGCGAAGCTGGACCCGGAGTTCGTGCAACTGTATTTGCGTGCGACGCAAGGGGTCGAATTCGGGGAAAAGCGGACACGGTTCTTCTTGAAGAACGAAGAAGTCCCGGTACTGCGTGCCGAGGAATTGGAATGGACCGAGCGCATTGCGGAACTGCTCGAAGCTGACCAAAACGCCCGGATCAGGGTTTATGAGGCCATCGCTTGCGCGATTGTATGGCTGCCGCAGATATTTGCTGGGGGCTTAAAGAAGCAACTGGGAACGAAGACTCCGACCATGCCAGAACTCTTCGTCGCCATAGCACAGAACCTGGAGTGGGCGGCAGACATGCTTCGCGGTAATGTCAGTGAACCGCCGGGCCGGTTCAACGTCAAACCGGCAGACCTCGTAAATGAAATTCTGAAGTACCAGAAAGAGCCCTTAACACAGACGGAACTTTACGAAGCCGTCAAAGCGGCAGGCGCGGAAGTGCCCGACGACCCCGAGGCCTTTCGGCTATGGCTGCACCGGGCCAAGAAACATGGGGTAGTTCGCGAAAACGAACCGCATAGCAACGGAAGATCAACTCGGTGACAGTGCAGCGAGGGGCTGGCTGCCGGATCATCCCTGCCTTTGAAGCGTGAGGAAGTCGGATGATCGTCCGATGCACCCAGACTGGAATTTTTTTCTTGTTTTGAGCGATAACCTTCATATAGCATCGCTCGAAGAGCTTTAGCTTTCTGAGGGGGGAGCTGAATGCGGTCGGGAGGAGCCTATGGCTCGCTACGCGCTAAGTGCATCCCTTTTTCTTACTGCTTGCCTCTCTCGGATTCGCGCAGACCGATCCCGGTCTTGGCGCATTGCCATACGCCACCACGCAGTACGGCGTGGATTTGGCTTCCACCAACGTGGTCCTTTCGTTCCCGCTGCGGTCGAAGGGTGGGAAGATACCTTTCGTTAGTAGCATTGTAGGCACCAGCCGGGAGTGGCCAGTCCCAAGCCAAGTCCGGCGGCACTTGGACGTGGACTCCATCGCTACTCAATGGGTTTTCGTATGCGGACCCGACCAGTCTGGCGCTAAGCGTTCAGCATTCCCTGCCACAAAGCTGCGGTGGCGGGACGATTGAAACCTTCAGCGTTCCCCAGGTCGTTGATTTGACAGGTGCGAAGCACGGGTTTACCCCTGGCTTTAGTTGGAAGTCGGGCACTGGCACATGCGTAACCACCTCCGCCTCGGCTGTTTCCGCCGATGGCTCTGGGTACACGTTGGTCATCACCAGCGGAAACCCCACCGTCTACAGCAGGAGCGGAAACTATATTTCGGGGACTTGCAGTATTGCGACAAACACCTGTCCGCTGAACGGCGTGCTGTATGACCCGGACGGGTACACGATAAAGAACGTCTCAGGCACGATTACCGATTCGCTCAACACCACAGTGGGCACCGTCAGCACCGGCCAGTTCGCCTACACCGATCCCAACGGCAACACGCAGTATTACACGTAAGGGTTCCTTTCACAATCGGAAAGCCCGCACGCCGGATAGTAGGACAAAGCGAATCCGCGAGGTGCGCTCAACGATTGTCGGCAACGTCAATATATATCTCAAAGGCATCACCTACGGAGAAGCACTGGCGTGGGAAACTGCCCGCAGCGGAATGATTGACCTTGTGCAGTCCATCTGCATTCAGGTTGGCCGTCTTCCCGAAATGCGGCTGAGAAACTTAAAGAGTCCAGAAGTGAAAACAGCAAACGACCATTTCGTCACGGCATTCACCACACTGCTGGATACCATGTTCGAGACAATCAGCGAGGACGAACTTGAAGAACAAACCCTGCACTATGGGCAGCCGAAATTTTCCGATTACATCAAGGCGTCTTCCCATTTGCCGCCAGCGCCACCTGAACCTAAACCGGAAGTACACGCCTAACAGCGCCCCGGTTATCTCGGGATGTTTCTTTCGCCACGGTAGGGGCAAACCTACTAAACTAACCAGCGCCGGGCACCCGGCGCTTAACTTTGCGGTGTAAGCCCCGCCCTCGTGGCCCTCGGTTTGTCCAGGAATGAGACATGCCGACGATCACAGATCAAAAATCTTGTGCAAAACTCGAAAATCCTGTTGACAAGCAAAATCCTTCAACGATAAATTTCTGTGACTGCGTATCCGAGCGATTTCTACCCCGAATCACAGCCGACCCCGAAGGACATGTTCGCCAAAATCCGACTTGAATAAAGGAGGTCCTCCCCATGAAAACCGCAGCCAAGCTGCTAATGCTGATTTCCCTTATAGTGCCGTTCGCCGTTGCCCAGATTGCGCAAGGAACTTTCAAGCACATCATTATCGTCGTGCAGGAGAACCGCACGCCTGACAATCTGTTCGGTGACGCGGCAGGCCCGTCCCCTACCTGTGGCTCGGAGCATGACTTCGAACCCGGCGTCGACATCGACAACGGCGCGCCAAACAACAAGCAGGGGCAGCAGAACCCGACCTGCAACGTCTCGACACACCTGTCCGACGGCTGTGACCCCAAGCATGACCACATCGATTTCACGACCCAGTGCGATCTCGACAGCAACGGGAACTGCAAAATGGACGGGGCTTGCAACAACCTTACCGGGGGGACGTGCAGCGGAACCTGCCCACAGTACGCCTACGTTCCCAAAGCAGACGTGCTTCCCTATTTCGAGATCGCCAGCACGTATGGATTCGCCAATTATTTCTTCCAAACGAATGAGGGCCCGAGTTTTCCGGCGCATCAATTCCTTTTTGCGGGCACCTCAGCGCCCGTCGCTTACAATGACTCAAGCGGGCAGTGGACTTGGTTTGTAGCCGAGAACCCGGACGGGATAAACAAGGCAGGCCAGAACACCGGATGCACGACCCTTGTTACTGAACCGAATGAATTCGCCCGCACGATTGACTCTTCGGGCAATGAGAAATCGGCGATGCACTGCGACACGAACCAAGGCACCCCCTACTGCTTGAGGACCTGTTACGAGCGCGCCCCTTCTCCCTATAGCTACGGCAGTCTCGCGGACCTGCTCCATTACAACGGCATCAATTGGGAGTACTACACGCCGGAATGGGACCCGAACACCGATAACGTTGAAAGTGGTCTCTGGGTTGCGCCAATCGCCATCAACCACTTCTGCGATGCAGGCTATGACAGCCACAACAACTACATATGTCGGGGCCTGCGCGGCCAGGGCACGTATTCCGCCAACATGCGCTACGAAACCGACGCACACCCGTACCCCCTGTACGACGACATCAGCACCTGCAGCCTTGCTGCGGTGAGCTGGGCGATTCCGGACGCGCTTTGGTCCGACCACGGCAGCGAGGAGCCGAACGGACTGGGACCGTACTACGTAGCGAACATCGTGAATACGGTCGGCAACAGCGTTTGCACCGACCCCATCAATGGCCAGAACGTGCCCTACTGGAAGGACACGGCCATCTTTATCGTGTGGGACGACTGGGGCGGGTGGGTCGATCACGTCAACCCCAATCCGTATCCGGGGGTGTGGCAGGGAAACGCCGCCTGGGGCAACTGGTACACCTACGGCCTCCGCGTGCCACTGCTGGTGGTTTCGGCCTACACCGGAATTAAGAACAACGATGGCAGCTACAGCCCCTACATCTCTGGTGCCTGCGGCGGACAGCCGACCTGCCCGAATCTGAATCCGCCGTACGTCCATGACTTCGGCAGCATTCTAGCGTTCATCGAGTGGAACTTCCTTGGTCGGAGCGCTATTGGGACGATTGATCCCCAGTATCCTTTTGCGGACGAGTACGCACCTGAGTGGCAGCAGGGGTTAGGGACTGTCCCGCTGCTCGATTTCTTCCCGCTCACGACGCCGAGATCGTTCACACAGATCATCGTACCCCCTTCGTATAACGCGAATTACTTTCAGACTTACTTTACGAGCAATCCCGGCCAGAGTCCGAGCGGGCCGGATGCTGACTATTGAGGCTCGTGACACGGAAACAACCGAGGGCGCTGGCTTGGCTCCCCCTCCGAGCCGCCAGCGCCCCACTGGAAACGGGTTTGGAGGTATCGAGTGATGGCAACGAGGCGCGGTAGCAATGAGACCTTACTCCTTCTTACTTTTGCGGTGTGGGTCCTGGTGAGCAGTGCTCAGGCCGCTAAGTACAGGGTCTTGCACGCTTTTGACCCAAGCAAGCATGACGGCGGCGGACTTTACGATAGCTTAGCTCTGGACTCGAAAGGCAACCTGTATGGCACAACAAGAGGCGGTGGACAGTACGATGATGGCACGGTGTTTGAGCTGACACCGCATTCCAAGTCCGATTGGACCGAGACAATCCTCCACGACTTCAACTGCAAAGTCGGGAGCTGCACTCCAGAGGCGGGTGTTGCTTTTGATACTTCTGGCAACATATTTGGAAAGGCGAGCAGCGGACTCGGCGGCGTCTTCGAACTTAAACATAACTCGCAGGGCTGGAGGTTCAACGTCCTCCATAATGGTGGCGGGCCAGCTAACCTGCTCCTCGACCATGCAGGCAATCTCTATGCCCCTCTAGACAAGGGCGAACACGGCCAAGGTGCCATTAGCGAATTGGTGCGGGATCAAGGCTGGAAGGAGAAATGGCTCTATAGTTTCTGCTCCCACCGAGACCAGAAGGGGCTGTGTCTCGATGGCTGGGGCCCGTTCGCCGGAGTAACCTGGGGCCCTGCCGGAGAGCTATATGGCACGACCCTGTATGGCGGCGACTCCCCCTACTGCGGTAATACCGGCTGCGGCGTCGTTTACGAACTGAAGCCAGAGAAGACCGGCTCGTGGAAAGAGACTGTTCTGCATTTTTTCCCGGCATTCAATGGTGACGGCTCCGTGTTGTATGACGGGGTGGTCCTCGATAAATCGGGGAGCGCTTACGGCGCGACTGCCAAAGGCGGCAGCACGGGTTGCGGCGTGATCTTTAAGCTGACCCGCAAAGCAGACGGCAAGTGGGACGAGACCGTGCTCCACGACTTCACCAATACGACGGAGGGCTGCGGCGCGAACCCGTTGACCTTCGACAAGAAGGGCAATCTTTGGGGGACGGCCCAAGGCGGCACGGGGAAGCAATGCGCGGGCGGTTGCGGTGTAGTTTTCAAGATGACGCCCGGCGCGAAGGGTAACTGGAATTACAGCGTGGTGCATAATTTCACAGGCAGCGATGGAGCCGTTCCCGCCGCTGCGATGATTTTCGACAAGCACGGCAACCTGTACGGGACAACGGAGCTGGGTGGCTCCGGGCATAGCGTCGGCGTGGTGTTCGAAATCACGCCGTAGTGTGTCTGTCTCTCCAAAGAGTGGGAAACCCGTGCTCATGAGTCTTTTGTCCAGGTGACAAGCGGAGGGGTCTTAGTACGAACCGGAGACTCGTTAAGGCTCCACTCCAAGGATCTTCAGGAAACTCAACAGATACTCCTGCCCCATCCTGATCCCTATGAGGGATGGGACGTACGCACATCTGCCAGTGGAAAGACGGTACTGGTCAATCACTACTTCCAGGAAAGTGCGCGAAAGTTGGATGTCAGCCACTTCGACTTACTCGACGGAAGCACATTTAAGCTCAAGCAATCTTGGGTAGAGTCCCCCGCTTTGAAGGGAAACTTGTACTCAATCTCGGACACCGCAATGGCTACAGATCAGTACGAGCATGGTGCTTATCACACGAGTTCGGCAGCAAGTTATGGAGCCCTGTTTGGAAAGAGTCTGAACAGAATTGCAGCCCCACTTTTGTCACAGACGGCCTATTCGTATATGGCTGCAGACAGCTTTCGTTGGTGACAACCAAGGGCCAGGTTCTCATGACGGATGGCTTCGACAAGGGGGAATCTCTGGACCGAAAGATCGCAATTGCCCAGAACGGCCAGGCGGTTGCTGTTTCTGCCAACCGTAGGAAGGGCACTGATTTCTGGGATACGGGCAAAGGCATTCGTCTGGTCGCGACACGTCTCGTTGTATACGATCTGTCTCTGAAGAAGCCCGTTCTTACCGTGGACGTTGCTCCCTTGCCCAAGAACGACTACGACTTTGCGCTGTCCCCGGACGGGTCCGAGCTGGCGATCCTGAACGACCGCAAAGTCTCGGTTTGTTCCGTGCCGGTCCAGCCCGCCGAGCGTACCAAGACCGTGGCCCGGAAGGGACGTTAGCCTGCACCTGCAAAGAGCCCGATTCTGGCCGACAAGCCGAAGCAGTAGCTCCGAAATCCGACTGCCGCCAGGTCCGACTATCTGGCTATCTGGGACTGCTGGAGGGTCACGATTTTTTCGTCAGTCCTGCGATCTCGTGAGGCCAGGCCTGGCGGTTCCCCCGTTATGCTTCGCCTTGGCGTATTTGATGAACTGGAGTTGCTCAGTCCTCTCGCATTGACGAATGCTTCAATCTCCGCCAAGCCCAGACTCAATAACCGAATGAGACTTAACGGACTCCTTGCGTCGGCGTCAAAACGCAACCGGCAGCGATCTGCAATCCGTTTATCCGTTTGTCGTTCTACCACTGCTTTCCATGTACTTGTGTGCCATCCGTGGCCCTACATGTTGTTGAATTTACGTTTTCACGCGGATTCGATTCCTTCCGCGCCCACCATCTTCTCAATTACATAGTGGCCTGCGGATGCGCAGTTTGGAGCTTGCCTCTGATTTGCGGATGAATCACGGCGTATCCCGGAGACTGAGCTTTACTGTGGAAACCATGTGATTTTGAACCGCGCTGAGAACCGCTGAATTGTGGCAATCAAATCAACGGCCTGGCGTCTGCGTTCAAGGGGTGTTTTCGGCACAATGGTGAGGCAACCTCGACGCCTGGGTACGGTTGCTGCCGAAAGAGTCGCGTGTGGTGCTATTGGGTTCCGGCAGCGGATTGCCTCGCTTCGCGCTGGCGCAGCAGTTTCAACACCCGCAGCCCGCGCAACGTGGGGCGAAAACAGTGGTCCGCGCGGGAGACTGCCTGCTTGGGTTGCGCGGCACTTCAATATCGTTCGGTGAATGCGTTCGGATCGTTCAGGTTTGGGGTGTGCTTTAGGCGGGTTCCATAATCGTGAGCCTCGGTTAGCTCAGAAATGGATGAAAGTACGCTGACCACATCGAGCCCATCTTCCCCGGATAGCGTCCAGTTCTCTGTCCGATGATCATAGGTCGCGATTTTACCGCTGCCCGTGCGTTGGTGGGCGCGAATCGGGTTACACATGACGAAATTTGTCATTCAGATCGGCAGTGAGAAAACTTACTGAGTAGTTAAGGGGGTCCGGCGAGCCTGGAAATCCGTTCGGAAATCCGTGGAAATCGGTCGCTAGGTTTTTGAAGGACTTACGTTGCTGAAGATTGCTGTCTGGATCGCTCTATGTTGTTGAATGTATGTTTTAGGCTGGGTTCGATTCCCATCACCCACCCCAGAATTAAAGCACTTAGCTTGCTTTGAAACCTGCTGAAACCCGGCCAACGGCATCCGATGCTTTTCGCATGTCAGCCTTAAGGTAAGCGTTCGGTGTAAGCCGTATTGACCAGGTGCGGACTGTTCTAACTAAGCTGCGGATTGGCTTGCGAGAGTTAGGCTTGCGGCGATGTTCCAAGGCAGTAATTCCTCGATGCGAGTGATGGGGTGATCGGCGATCCGCGACAGCACTTCGTGCAGATAGGCTTCCGGATCCAGGCCGTTGAGTTTGGCCGAGCCGATTAAGCTGTAGATGGCAGCCGCCCGCTCACCTCCAGTATCTGATCCCGCAAACAAGTAATTCTTTCGACCGAGAGCAACCGCACGTAGAGCACGTTCTGCGGCGTTGTTGTCGATCTCGATGTGTCCGTCGTCGCAATAACGCAGTAATGCGTCCCAGCGTGAGAGGGCGTAGCGAATCGCTGCCGTCGTATCCGACTTGCGCGAAAGCTTGGGGAGCGTCGCCTCGAACCACTGTCGCAGAGATTCGAGCAAGGGTCGCGCACGGGCGTTGCGAACTTGTTGCCGCTCTTCTGCTGGCCGACCGCGAATCTCTTTCTCGATCCCATACAGGGCTGCGATTCGCTCCAGGGCTTCGCTCGCTACCGGCGACGCATGCGCCTGTTGCAGATCGAAGAACTTGCGCCGCACGTGCGCCCAACACGCCGCTTCTTGGATGCGGCCGTCTTCGTAGAGTTGATTGAATCCGGCGTAGGCGTCGGCTTGCAGCGTTCCGCGAAACTCGCGCAGGTGCCGCTCGGGATGTTCCCCTTTGCGATCCGGCGAGTAGGCAAACCACACTGCCGGTGCCGCCAGCTCACCCGCAGGCCGGTCATCGCGGACATAGGTCCACAACCGCCCGGTCTTGGTCTTGCCATTCCCCGGAGCCAGCACCGGCACGGGCGTGTTGTCGGCGTGCAGTTTTCCGGAGGCCGTCACGTAACGGCGCAGCACTTCAAGCAGTGGTTCTAACAACTGGCTGGTTCCACCCACCCAGTCGGCCAGGGTCGAGCGCTCCAACTCAATGCCCTGGCGCCCATAAATCTCCGACTGGCGATACAACGGCAAATGGTCGGCATACTTCGAGACCAGTACGTGAGCCAACAGTCCAGGCCCGGCTACCCCGCGTTCGATAGGTCGGCTTGGCGCCGACGCTTGCACGATGTGGTCACACTTCGTACAGCTCAACTTGGGCCGCACGTGGCGAACCACGAAGAAGCTCGCCGGCACGTACTCCAGCATCTCGGAAACGTCCTCGCCCAACTTACTCAGCGCACCGCCACAATCCGGACAAGCCGATTCTTTCGGTTCGTGCCTCTGCGTTTGACGGGGCAGATGATCGGGTAACGGCGACGGGCTGGTTTCGCAACAGTACTACTACTAATAAGGAGGGGAGATGTCGTGGCCCCAGGCTTACTCTCCGGCTGGCTTGCGCTCTCGACGGGTTTCGCTTGCAGATCTTCCAGCCGTAACTCCAATTGCTCGATCTGCCGCGCCAGCTTCTCCGACTTCCGCCCAAACTGCATGCGCTGCAGCTTGGCGATCAGCAGCTTGAGATGCTCGATCTCGCTTTCGCGCCAGAGCAGTTGCTCATGTTGCGCCAGAACTCAGCGCTTTCAACGCTTCCGTCGGAAGCAGGTTCAGATCCGGAAGCGGGTTGCCTGACATGCGCGGAGTATCGCATGAATCTTCGCGCCACGATCTTCTCCGCGCAAAAAAAGTTGTGCAAAAGAACCTCGTGCGTTACACCGACAGTTGCGGATCCCAGGCGCGCTCCGGTCGCCGCCAGTCAATGCCTTCCAGCAGCATGGATAACTGCGCCCGCGTCAGCGAAACCGTACCGCTCGCCGCTTGCGGCCACACGAAACGTCCGCGCTCTAAACGCTTCGAAAATAAACAAAGCCCATCGCCATCGAACCACAAAACCTTGATCAAATCGCCGCGCCGCCCGCGAAACACGAACACATGACCCGAGAACGGACTCTGCTCCAGTTGGGTTTGTACCAGCGAGCTCAGCCCGGTGAAACCCCGCCGCAGATCGGTCACGCCCGCTGCAATCCAAACCCGCGTGTTAGTGGGTGGCCCGATCATGCCCGCAGGCACTCCAACAACACCCGCAGCAAAACCGGATCGGCGCTGCCCTCGATGCGCACCTGCGCGTGTCGAAGTTTGATGTGAACCGTGCCCGCCAAACAAGTCGAAGAGCTCCCGCCACTCGACGATGTCATCAGCGACGGCGAGCTCTCGCTTACGCTGACCGGCAACAGCTTCATCGCACCGCTGCCTCCCAGTCGCCTTGCCAGATACAGCTTGCGCCAGTTGAAAACCAGGTTAGCGTTGACCCCGTGCGCCCGTGCCACTCTTGCTACCGATGCACCCTTCGCCAACGTCTCTTCGACAATCCCTCGCTTCTCCTCCAACGTCCGGTACCGCCGTTTAGGTGGGGTGGTTTGAGTGTATGTGTCCATCATCGCTCCAAGTGGACACTATCGCTGGTGTCCACATCCAGAGCATGACTCCCACTTACACCTCTGTCCAGACGGCCACCAGCGGACGCTTACGCCTTAAGCGCGGTCCCGTAGTAATTCATCGTGGTGCGGATGTCCGCGTGCCTCATCATTTTCTGTTGCACACCTACCGGAGTTTCGATGGCGTCAAGCCAAGTCCGGTATGCGTTGCGGAACGCATGAGAGCTGAGATGGCCGATGGGGGCTGGCCCACCTTTACGTTCTGTGTAAAGGTGGGGACGTCAAGGTCGGATGTCACAGCTTTTCTGTGTGTGCCGCGAATAAGCTGGCGGGGTGTCCAAGCATCCGCGGCGCTACTACGGCACGAACGAGCTGCACTTCATCACTTGCAGTTGTTACCATCGCCAACGCTGGCTGGCAAGCCCGCAGCGGCGCGATCTGTTTCTGGCCGTGTTCGAACAAGTCCGCCAGCGTTATGGCTTCGTGGTGGTGGGTTATGTGGTTATGCCCGATCACATTCATTTGCTGATCAGCGAACCGGAGAAAGGCGATCCGTCGCGGGTCATGCAGGCCATCAAACAGGGCTTTTCGCGTCGGGTCTTGAAGTTTCTGCGCCAGCGCTGCGAGGCTGCCCAGCAAGAGCTATTTGCGCTCGGCTCCGAGCACGTGTGGCAGCGACGCTTCTACGATTTCAACGTATGGGCGGCGCGCAAGCGGATCGAGAAGCTGCGCTACATGCACCGCAATCCCGTAGCAAGGGGGTTGGTGCAAGAACCGGAGCAGTGGCCATGGAGCAGCTATCGGAGTTATGCTTTCGGGGAAAAGGGCGCGGTGCGAATCAATCAGTGGGGCGAGATAAAGCTGACAATCCCGAAGCCGGCAGCATCGAGTCCCCACCTTTACAAAGAACGTAAAGGTGGGCCAGCCACCGAGTTGGAGTGTCTCTGGTGGCTACAACTTCACTCCTTGGCTGGGTGGTGGAGGTTCGGCCAACTCCAGTGGGGCCGCAAGCGGAAACACGTTCGGAGTTCCCGGTGCAGGGGGTGCTGTCACTTGGTCTAAATGCTGGGGTGGCAGCTAAGCGAGGAAACGGCGTGCGTATGCTTCTCCTTTCAGTTGGCGTGCTAGTCGGGCTGTTCATAATCGCGAATGGAGTACTGCTGGCGTTCTGGCCTGCACGCTTCCTAAAATTTTATGACTTCTGGAACCGGGGAGATTACGTGGGCAAGACCGCGTCATGGCGAATGAATGTGGAGAAGATGGAGTACAGGTTGCTCGGGTTGGGGGCGGTCGTCATAGGTGCGGCAATGGTCTGGGACCTTGTTCGTGTCGGAGGATGGCTCAGATAGATAGATGCCGCAAACAACGGGACCAGCTGCACGCCTCTCACACCGGGCTGCTCTAACGTCCCGACAGCGCAGCAGCAGTGGCAACACTCGCTTGGGTGCGACAGCAATTCCCTTATGGACAGAGGAATAAGGTATTTCAGCATACTGAGACTTAGTGATAGCTGGAAGGAATGGGCGATCGGAGGTGCCTTGAAATATGGAGCCCTCAAGGGGGCCGAAAAATGGGGGGCATCGGCCGGAGCAGACCTCACCCGGTCTTGCCACTTTCGAGGCAGCCACTGGCGGTATCGGCTCCCTCGTTGTACTAGGGTCAACGCTGATGGACGCACCCTGCTTTATGCCTGCCCCTCAGTAAACAAGTCTCACGCGGGAAGAAGATGTGCCAATAACCACGTATATAGCAGGTATGGGAGCTAGCTGGCAGTCGGTGGGGGGGCAGTTGCTCGCTTCGGGGGTGCTACTGCTAAGCGGTTACCAGGATCTAGGGTTGCGAGCCCGCATGGGCGCAGCCTTCTGGTTTTTCATGGCAATAGCCTTTGGCATCTCCGCTCTTGTTACTGCGATCCGGGCGAACCTTTCCTATGCTGCTGCGATCTGCGTTGTGGTTCTTTGCTCCGAAACTTTGCTGATCCTCCGCCGGCTGATTAGCAGAAATTCGCAGTAGGTACATATCGGGAAGGATCAAAAGGGGGCTGGCCCACCCTTTCCGATCACTCTCAGAGGGGTTGCCCCACCCTTGTCGCGCTTTTTGTGACAGGGTGGGCAATAGATCATCTTACGTGTCCGTCGGTCTTTTCTCCACCCACCCTATCCGCAAAGAACGCGGATAAGGGTAGGGCATCCCTTGGAAACGATTTGGGCGGAAAGGATGGGCCAGCCCCCGCGCAAGCGGATCGAGAAGCTGCGCTATATGCACCGCAATCCGGTGGCGCGGGGGTTGGTGCAAGAGCCGGGGCAGTGGCCGTGGAGCAGCTATCGGAGTTATGCTTTCGGGGAAAAGGGCGCGGTGCGAATCAATCAGTGGGGCGAGATAAAGCTGACAATCCCGAAGCCGGCAGCATAGTCCCCACCTTTACAAAGAACGTAAAGGTGGGCCAGCCACCTGTGTAAGCGCCAACCATGCTACCCCTCCGGCACGGAACATCAAAGAGACTTTCGGCCCACGTCGCTGGGGCATGAGGCCCAACATTTCCTCAGGACTGCACTGTCCCGAAGGGGCCGACCCCCCAGACGAAATGCCCGAGGAAGAGGTACAGGTTCAGCATCGCGGAAAGCAGAACCACAGCCTTGAAGGTCACCGTCAGGTCACCCCGCTGCTGACGGTAGTTGCGCAGCAACAAGTAATAAAGGAAGGGCAGAAAGTCTAACGAGTACCGGTAACCGAACTGACGGAAGCCGATGCCATAGTACAACAGGATCGGCACGGCAATCACAAAAGTAGTCAGGAGCAGCAACCAACTGGTGCCGTCGCGGTACCTCAGGCCCAGCAGATACAGAAACACTGGCGAGGTAACCCAGAGACTCATTCCCCACGGGTTGGCGACGAGGTAAGGAAATGCCAGGACCACCGACTCGTGATCGCGTCGAACCGGAATCGGCGCCGCCAGCAGCAGGTTATACAGGTTTCCGGGAACGTGTTGCAGACTCAGCATGCCCAGGGACCGCCCCGCCGCCGATATCGGCGAAACCATCTGCTCCTGGTATCCCTGGTCGAATACGTCGCCGAAGCGGGCATAGTTATAGGCCATCAACGCGGCCGCCACGATAAAGATCGGTACAGCAATGGCGGTCAGTGAGGCCATTTTCTTCTCCGAGGAGCTGCGCGCGCGCAGGATTTCCCCAACGCACCAGAGCGCTCCCAGCACCGCGGTCGCGCGGGTAGCCAGAACCAGCGCGAAAAGAACACCCAGCACCCAGGGGCGGCGCTTCCTGGCCGTTTCGGCGATCGCCGCAAACAGCAGCGCGCACGTGATCACGTGGGAGAAATACCAGCCCCATGGCCACATCGCCACTCCAAGGAAGGCCGTCGCAAACGCGAAGCCGAACGCGAGGTAGGCCGAATCCTCGGCCTTGTACCCTGTATCCCGCGCAATGCGATACCCGATGACCAGAACCGCAAGAACTAAAACCGGCTGCAGGTAGCCCTGATAGAAAAACGTGCCGAACTTGCCGGCCACAAACGCGAACGGCATCAAGACGACTGCCGGAAGCGGTCCCAGCGGCCAATAGTAGCGCTCATTGAAAGGCGAGGTGTCGGCCCAACTGTTCCCAGGGACCTCCTGGAACGCCAAATCTCCATGCAGGAAGGAGCGCGCCAGAAAGGCAAACTGCTGTTCGGTGCGCACGTGGAAGTTCAGAAAGATCGTGACCCCCAGGAATCCCACCAGCGCCAGCGCCAGCACAATCCAACCCACCCACGCGCCCATCGCGCCCGTCTTCTGAGGATCGCTCGTGATGCTGGGGTTTACTGGCGCTTCGATTGACACGAAGGATTCTCCTGATGATCTCCTGAAAGCGCGATCTAGGCGATTGCTAGTGACTCACGTCTGCCGATTCCTTCCGCCAGGCTGGAAGCGCGGATGCGCCACGGGCCAGATGACCGAGACTGGCAGACTTAACAGTGATGACATCCTTGCCCTTGGTCTTGCCCGCGATAATGGGTTTGTTGGCGATGGTTTCGTAGGCGTAGCCAGTCAGGGTGCCGTGAATTCCTTGCTCAAGGGAAACGTTCAACCGCGCCCAGCCGTAATGCAGTTTTCTGTGGATGACAAATTTCAGACCGAGGTAACGATTGTTGACGTTTCTCCAGGGTCCACGAATGTGACTGGTCGAGCAGCCGATTGTCGGGCACGTCACCATCGGCGTGGCCCTGTTTCGCAAAGAAAACTTGTCTTTCCGCCCGATGTGAGCACCACGCATCAATGCCGACGCGAAGGATGATTCAGTGACTAATACCCGATTTCTCCGTCGGTCTGTTATGAACAGCCATGACCCAAAGCAGCCCCCGGTGGTGCATGACGCCGAAACAAACAAACCAAAATCTACTACCCCGTCATGGTTCAGGTCCAGATCGTACCCTGAGTAAGTGACCCGAACATTGGTCGGGGTGTAAACAATCTTCGCCTGAGCGGACTCTGATAGGGAAAACAGGCTCGCTACGGCAACTCCGCTCGGTACCAGAAACTCGACTGGCGAAAGAACGCCCAGCATCCCCACTCCCGCCGCACTGGCCGCCAGCGCATATCCGCTCAGCCGATGTTCTAAAGAAGCAGGCAGCATTTTCGATTGACGCTTCATTGGCTCTCCTTGGTTCTCCACGTCGGAATCGCGGATGCCCCTCGCGCCAAGTGGCCGAGGCTGGCGGGTTGCACTGTGATGACATCTTTCCCCTTGGTTTTGCCTGCGATGATCGGTTTGTTGGGGATCGTCTCGTAGGCGTAGCCGGTCAACTCAGCATTCACGTTCGTCTGCGGACAATTGACATTCAACCGCGCCCATCCGAAATGCGCCTTCCCGCGAATGAGGAACTTCAAACCGAGGTAGCGATTCACGGCATTGGCCCACGGGCCATCGCACACGCTGGCGGAATACCGGCGGGCAGTCGTATGGCTGTACACACTGGCCATCAGCTTAGGCCCGGCCGTGAATGGTCCCTTAGGCCCGATCAGTTCTCCTGCGCTGAGGGCCGAGGCATAGTGCCGGTTGTACCTTGTATATCCCTGAATCCTGCCGGACGGACGCGCCCCAACCACCGATAGAACTCCCCTGTGATCGGACCCGTATGTGGTTGTGAAATGGATGTCCTTGAAACGGAAGTCTGCGGTTCGGTCGTGGTTGAGATCGAGAGGGATGGTGTGATTCGGAGTAATGCTCTTGTGAGCCGGCGTATAAACGATCTCCGCTTCCGACGGCTGCGCCAGCGCGAGCAGGCTCACGCCGGCAGCGCTGGCGGCCAGGGCATACGAGTTGAGCAGGTGATGTAGAGATTCGGAAAGTTGCTGCGCGCTCCTTTTACCAGAGTCCGAACGTTGCTTCATCGCATCCTCCGTCAGCGAGTAGCCCCGACTGATTGCTTCCGCCAAGTCGGAATTGCCGACGCCCCTCGCGCCAGGTGGCCGAGGCTTGCAGGCTCAACTGTGACGACATCGGGCCCCTTGGTCTTGCCCGCGATGATTGGCTTGTTCGAAATCGTTTCGTAAGCGTAGCCGGTGATGACCGCGGGAAATCCAGCTCCGTATTGTGAGCTCAATCGTTTAATGCGTGCCCAGCCAAAGTGGACCTTCGCCTTGATAACAAACTTGAATCCGAGGTAGGCGTGCATTACCGGCCGCCAGGGACAGGAAGCCGCGCCACCGTTAGATCCGGCAGCCATGTTCAAAGTGGAAGCGCCCAGCTCAAAAGGGCTGTGAGGTCCGACTTTGACACCCTTCTGCACCGCAGCAGCACAGAGCCTGCCGTTACTTTGCACCGCATAAATCCGGCCCGACGGCTGGACGGGACCAACGTTCAAGTAGGAAAAGGAGTACGCATCCGACGGAAAATGGCCCTGCCGGTCTTGTACGCTGAAGACATTAATGAATTGGAAATCGTTGATCCCATCGTGATTGAGATCCAGTTCGACCATCCCGCCGTCGACCTTAATGGGGAGGTTCGCGTGCGTGTAGACGATCCTGGCTTCAGCCGGTTGGGCAAAAGCCAGCATACCCACTCCAGCAGCGGTCGCGCCGACTGCGTACAGGTTCAGGCGACGAAGCAGTGGTTCAGAAAGAGGGACGCTACTGCGCGGCTGTGACTGGTGCATGACAAAACCTCCTCGAAGGCGGTGTCATTATCCTCCAGGTTTGTTACCCAGTCAACGAAATGCCGCGCCCGGTGGTGGCTCAGCTTGATTGTCATCCCGAGCCAGCGTTCTTTGCGACGCAATAATCGCATCTTCAGCTCGCTTCCCTATCCAACTGAGCCGCTACCCAGCGCCTCCGTTAATGGGAGGGATTTGTTTGTGGCAATCGGCGCCTGGTGATGTAAGATTGTCTGGCATTTGCGAAGGAATCGCGCACTGCGGAAGCCAAGCCGGGATGGGCTTTCGCGGCGCAATTCACAATTCACGGCTTCATACGAGTCTGGAGAAAAACATGAAATCTGAGCGCTTGGCAATTCTGGCATCCGCGCTTCTGTCCGTTTTCCTAACCCTGGGGATTGTTCCGTCTTTCTCCCAAGAGGTACAAACCGACCCCAAGGTCAGCTATGACACCAGACACGATGTTTCATTGCCGCTTCGCGACATGGCGAAGAGCGCTACGCGCCAAGCCTCTGGTGCGGCGATGATTGAGCCGGAACGGAATCTGGGTTTGACGGTGGGACTGCCCGGCGAAGACACCACGGTGCAGGACATCTATCTTCCGGCGATTCACACCCAGCAGGTGCTGAGTCTTGAGGGCACGCGAGAAGACCAGGGAAACGCGCAGGTGCCCGATACCAATGGCGCAATCGGCGCGACTCAGTTTGTCGAGATCACCAATTTCGATTACGAAGTGTTCGATAAGACCACCGGCAAGGTCATTTTGAAGCCGACCAACACCAACACGATCTTCCACGGCTTCGGCGGATTGTGCGAGGGGACGAGCCCCGGCGACCCCGTCGTACTCTGGGATCATCTCGCCCAGCGTTGGCTGGTCACTTACCTGAATTATTCCGGGAACAACGCCCTCTGCATCGCCGTGTCCACTTCCGAGGACGCGACCGGCAGTTACAGCCGCTACGAATTCGATTACGGAGGAACGCTGCCAGACTATCCCAAATATGCCGTCTGGCCGGACGCATACTACGGCACGGTAAACGCGTTCGGCAGCGGGGCCGCCGAACCGTGCGCCTACGACCGCACCGCGATGCTGGCGGGGAAGAAAGCGGCCGCCGTCTGCTTCACCCCGAATAACAATAACCTCAGCTTCCTTCCTTCGGATCTGGATGGCGCCACCGCGCCTCCCAATGGGGCTCCGAATCATTATGTGGAGCTGGGAAACACCACCAACCAGTTGGCGGAATACGATTTTCACGTGGACTTCGCGCACACCAAGAAATCAACCTTCACCGGGCCGAACAACATCACCGTCCCTTCCTTTTCGCTGGCCTGCGCAGGCGGGTCCTGCATTTCCCCAACCGTCTCCTGGGGAGCAAGTGGAATCTCTCGGAGATCGCCTGCTCTTCCGTCTGGCGTACCGCAACTTTGGGGATCATGAGTCCATGGTGCTGACGCACGCCGTGACGCCGGGCAAGAATTCCTCCGCGGTTTCCGCCATGCGCTGGTACGAATTGCGATCCACGCCTGTGGGCGGCAGTTTTTCGCTTTATCAAGCGGGAACGTTCCAGGATAAATCCACGAGCCTGTGGATGGGCGCTGTGGGCATGGATAAGGCCGGCGACATAGCCCTGGGGATGAGCGCATCCAGCAGCACGGTGAAGCCCAGCATTTGGTACACGGGCCGCCTCGCGGGCGACCCTCTGGGTAAGATGGAAACGCCGACCATCGCGAGGAAAGGTACGGCCGTGCAGATCGGGGACTCGGCGCGCTGGGGAGATTACAGCAGCATGAGCATTGATCCCAGCGACGACTGCACATTCTGGTACAGCCAGATGTATTACAACAAGAAGCACGGCGGCGCTTCCAGTGGCGACTGGAGCACGCGGATCCTTGCATTTAAGTTTGATAGTTGCCAGTAAACAGGGTCACTGCGCTGGTGTCGCGCCTTCGCGTTGCGCCCCGATACCAGGATCGGCTCAAACCCGGGGAGCCGGACCTCTTTGCTGATGTTGCGTCACTTCGCGGTGTGTCGGGCATCACAGACCGCAGTAACCAGCCGTGGTGTCATGGCTGGCAGGGAGAGTCACCGTGTGCCTGGCAATTCCGGGAAAGATCCTCGCAACCCAAGAGCAGGGAAGCCTGCGCGTGGGGCGCGTGCAATTCGGCGGAATCGTGCGCCAAGTCTCGCTGGACTTCGTGCCTGAAGCCGGGGTGGGCGACTACGTCATGGTTCATGTCGGGTTCGCCATCAGCCGAGTTGATGCCGTCGAAGCGGAGCGCACCTACAAGCTCCTGCAAGAAATGGGAGCGCTCGAGGGCGAACTGCCGCCGGCGGATCATGAACTTACCCCTCCCTGAAGATATGGCCGGGGAGCTTCCGCTCCAAGGCTTCAGCGCATTGACCCCTCAAAGGCCTTTCCTGATTGCTTGCCCTTCAACCCCTCGCTCACAGCCCCTTGTGATCTCCGTCACCGATAGACGGTTCATCAGGTCTTAGAGTCATGGCAGTGAGGCCCGGCCCACTGGCTGGTAAGGGCGCCATAAGGGGCTTCGCCGGTGATGCTCCAGCCGACGCTATGAAATATCTTGACGAGTACCGCGACGCGCGTATCGCTCGCGCCCTGGCGTCTGAAATCGGCCAGTGCACGACCCGGCCCTGGGTGCTGATGGAGATCTGCGGCGGCCAGACTCACACCATCATGCGCTATGGAATTGATGAACTGCTTCCGCGTGGTCTCGAGCTGGTGCACGGCCCAGGATGTCCGGTTTGCGTAACCCCGCTCGAAACCATTGACAAGGCAATCGAGACTTGCTTCGCGGCCGGACGTGATCTTGGTCTCCTACGGAGACATGTTGCGCGTGCCCGGATCGCGCTCCGATCTGTTTCGCGCCAAGGCTCAAGGCGCGGACGTTCGCATTGCCTACTCTCCGACCGAAGCGGTGAAAATTGCCCGTTCGCATCCCAACCGCAAAGTGGTCTTTCTGGCCATCGGTTTTGAGACCACCGCTCCTGCTAACGCCATGGCCGCCTGGCAGGCGAAGCGTGAGGCCCTCACGAATTTCTCGATGTTAGTCTCACACGTGCTGGTCCCGCCGGCGATTCGAGCGTTGATGGTGTCGCCAAGCAACCGGGTGCAAGGTTTTATCGCTCCCGGGCATGTTTGCACAGTCATGGGATGTAGCGAATATGAAGCTCTGGTGCGGATTTTCACGTGCCCATCGTGGTTGGCGGATTCGAGCCGGTAGACCTGCTGGAAGCCATCCTCATGCTGGTCAAGCAACTGGAAGCGGGCGCAGCAAAGTTGGAGAACCAGTATGTGCGTTCCGTCAGCTATCTGGGAAACTTGCCGGCACAGCAAGTCATGGATGAGGTATTTGAGGTTGCGGACCAGAAGTGGCGCGGCATCGGCGCGATTCCGCAGAGCGGTTTGCGGCTGCGGGAGGAGTTCGCCATCTACGACGCCAACGGCGTTTTCGACTTGGCGGAATCACGGTGGACGAACCCGCCGAGTGCATCAGCGCACAAGTGTTGCAAGGACTGAAGAAGCCGCCGGACTGCCCGGTGTTCGGGATGCGCTGCACGCCGGAGAATCCGCTGGGCGCGCCCATGGTTTCCTCGGAGGGAGCGTGCGCCGCCTACTACCACTACCGGCGGCACGCGGTCGCGAGTTAGGAGAAAGTATGCCACATGCAGCACCCGGAATCACCGGATCAACAAAGCTCGCGAACTGATCTGTCCCGCGCCCCTTCCGGCCAAGGATACTGTGCTGCTCGGTCATGGCAGCGGCGGCAAGCTGAGCGCGGAACTACTCCGCGATGTTTTTCTGCCCGCGCTTGCACAATCCGGTGCTGGCGCGCCTGGACGATCAGGCCATCGTGAACGTCAACGGCACGCGGCTGGCCTTCACGACAGATTCGTTTGTGGTCAAGCCGCTGTTTTTTCCCGGCGGCGATATTGGTTCGCTCGCGGTGCACGGCACCATCAACGATCTGGCGATGGGCGGCGCAACGCCGCTGTTTCTCAGCGCCGCCTTCATCATCGAAGAAGGCTTCCCCATGGAAGACCTGCGGCGAGTGGTGAGTTCCATGCGCGCAGGCCGCGGAAGCGGCGGGCGTGCAAGTGGTGACCGGCGATACGAAAGTGGTGGAAAAAGGCAAAGGCGACGGGCTGTTTATCAATACCACCGGAATCGGAATCGTCCCGGAAGGTTCGATCTTTCGGCCGATCGCGCCCGGCCCGGCGACAAAGTGCTGCTGAGCGGGTCGATCGGCGAGCATGGCATCGCCATTCTGGCGCAGCGCGAGGGACTGGAGTTCGAAAGTCCAATCGCAGAGCGACAGCGCCGCCCTGCACACGCTGGTAGCCGCGATGCTTCGCAGCCACGCGGCGAAATTCGCTGCATGCGCGATCCCACCCGCGGCGGGCTCTCCAGCGCGCTCAACGAAATTGCGGCGCAGTCGCATGTGGGGATCGAACTGGAGGAGATCGCCATTCCGGTGCGCGAGAAGTCGAGGCGCGTGCGAGTTGCTGGGGCTCGACCCGCTGTATGTGGCGAATGAAGGCAAGCTGATCGCCATCGTCGCGCCGGAGTGCCGCCGATGCGGTACTGCAGGCTATGCGGCAGCATCCGCTGGGGCGGAGGCGCGAATCATCGGCACGGTGAAAGAAGAGAATGCAGGCCTGGTCACGATGCGGACCGCCTTGGGACCACGCGGATTGTGGATATGCTGGCGGGCGACCAATTGCCGCGCATCTGCTGAGGGAACATGCACGAAATGGGGATTGCAAATTCGGTGCTCGACGCGGTCAGAACGGAGATGAAGCGCCATCCGGACACGATTCCGGGCAAGGTTGGGGTGCGCGTTGGAGAACTTTCCGCTCGTCGATCCGGAAGCCTTGCGCTTCTGTTTCGAAGCGATCACCCGCGACACCGATATGGAATCGTTGAAGCTGGAAATTGAAATTTGCCCACGCGCTACCGCTGCCTGGGTTGCGGGCATGAGTTCGTGGTGCGCGACTACGAGATCCAATGCCCGCAGTGCGCCGATCTGAAACCGAGTGCATTGGCGGACGAGGAATTGGATCTGGCTTATCTGGAGGTGGAAGAGTATGGAACGAGTTCCGCTGGAGCAAAAAGTACTGAGTGAGAATGACCGCATTGCGGCCGAACTGCGCGACCGATTCCAAGAGCATGGCGTCCTGTGCCTGAATTTCATCAGTTCGCCAGGCTCAGGCAAGACCTGCCTGCTGGAGTGCACGCTGGAGAATCTTCCGCGGCACGACCGCGTCGCGGTGCTGACCGGCGACATCCAAACGGACAACGATGCCGCCCGCCTGAAGCGCTTCCATTTTCCGGTGAAGCAGATCACCACCGGCGGTACGTGCCATTTGGATGCCCGCATGATCGAGCGCCATTTGGCGGACTGGCGCCTTGAGGACCTCGATATTCTGTTCATTGAAAACGTCGGGAACCTGGTTTGTCCTGCAAGCTACGATTTGGGCGAAGCCGCCAAGATTGTGGTGCTGAGCGTCACCGAGGGCGAGGATAAACCGCTGAAATACCCGTCCATCTTTTTCAAATCGGATCTGCTCATCCTGAATAAGGTTGACCTGCTTCCCTACGTGCCCTTCGACATCGCGGCAGCGGCGGAAAATGCGCGGCGCGTTCATCCGGGCATGGAGATCGTAAAAGTGTCGTGTCTTACCGGCAACGGCCTGCACGAGTGGCTGATGTGGCTGGAGCAGCGCCGCCATGCCAGCAAAGCCGGAGCTGTACAACCTGTGGGTTAGGTTATGGAAGTTCGCCGGCAGATCGAAGTGTCGGGCATCGTTCAGGGAGTTGGCTTTCGGCCTTACGTCTATCGCCTCGCGACGGGCCGCCGTCTGACAGGAACAGTTCGCAACACACCGGCAGGCGTTACCATCGAAGTCGAAGGCCCCGCCGAAACTGTCGAGGAGTTTGTCGAACACTTGCCCGTCCAGGCTCCGCCGCTCGCCCGGATCACGAGCTTCGCAGTCCATGAGGTGCCGTGTAACGGTGACCAGGACTTCCGCATAATTCACAGCCAGGGCAGGGAGGCAGTCCGCACCCTGATCTCGCCGGACGTCGCCATTTGCCCCGATTGCCTGCGCGAATTGTTCGACCCGCCGACCGGCGCTACCACTATCCTTTTATCAACTGCACCAATTGCGGGCCACGCTTCACCATCGTGCGCGATATCCCTTACGACCGTCCGAGCACATCCATGGCTGGGTTTCCCATGTGCCCCGCGTGCCAGTCGGAGTACGAAGATCCGCTCAACCGCCGCTTTCATGCTCAGCCCAACGCTTGCTGGGAGTGCGGTCCGCGCGTGGAACTCTGGGATAAGTCCGGACGCCGAATTGAATGCCGCGACCCGATCGCCGAGGCGGCTCTCGGGCTGCACGCCGGATTAGTGGTAGCGGTGAAAGGTCTGGGCGGATTTCATCTGGCGGCGGACGCTACCAGCACCGCTGCCGTAGCTCTTCTGCGCGAGCGCAAGCGGCGGGTGGAAAAGCCGTTCGCGATTATGGTTCCCGATGCGGAAACCGCCCGGCAGATTTGTGATGTGGATTGTGCGGGACGCCGCGTTCTGGACTCTGTGCAGCGGCCCATTGTTTTGTTTCCCAAGAAACATCCCAGTCGCCATTTCCGACGAAGTTGCGCCCTTCAACCGCTATCTGGGAGTTTTTCTCCCCTACACACGCTGCATTACCTGCTGCTCGCGGAAGGAAAATTCAAAGCTCTGGTGATGACCAGCGGAAACCTGAGCGAAGAACCCATTGCCATTGACAATCGCGAGGCCATTACGCGGCTGCACGGCCTCGCCGATTATTTCCTGGTCCACAATCGCGACATCCTGCTGCGCTGCGACGATTCCGTGGTGCGAGTTACGGGCGGGACGACGAAGCACTTGCGCCGCTCCCGTGGCTTTGTTCCCGTGCCGGTTTTCCTCAAGCACGAACTGCCCCCAGTGTTGGCGGTCGGCGGTGAATTGAAGAACACGATCTGTCTGACGAAAGGTAATCACGCATTTCTCAGCCAGCACATCGGAGACCTGGAGAACGTCGAAAGTCACCAGTTTTTCGGTGAAGCCATCGAGCATCTCGAAAGAATTCTCGAGATTGAGCCGCAAATCATCGCCCACGACCTGCATCCTGACTATTTCTCGACCAAGTGGGCACGGCGGCAGAGTAAAGCACGCATGGTTGCCGTCCAGCACCATCATGCGCACATCGCGAGCTGCATGGCAGAAAATCATTTGGAGGGACCCGTAATCGGTCTCGCGCTGGACGGAACCGGCTACGGTACCGATGGTTGCATCTGGGGCGGAGAAGTTCTGATCGCCGACTATGAGCGCTTTGAACGCGCGGCTCACCTGGAATATGTCCCTCTGCCCGGCGGGGCTGCCGCGATCCGGGAACCCGGGCGCATGGCCGTCAGCTACCTGGCTCATCACTTCGGCCAGTAATTTCTGGACTTGCCGAGTCCCCTTCGTTCGCCAGCTTGACCGCCACAAGACTGACCTTCTGTTGAGAATGATGGAACAGAAAGTGAACTCTCCGCTCACCTCCAGTTGCGGACGCCTGTTCGACGCGGTCGCGGCATTGATCGGAATCCGCCAGCAGGTGAATTACGAAGCCCAGGCTGCGATCGAACTGGAAATGGCGATTGCCGGCCGAAGACGACAACACCAGCTACCCCGTGGAGCTTACATCCGACGGTGGTCACTGGATCATCTGTACTTGGGCGATGTTTGAAACGCTGCTTCGTGATTTAGGCAGAGATCTTCCCACTGGAACACTCAGCCGGCGTTTCCACAACGGCCTGGTTCAGGGATTCGTACGGCTTGCCACGCTTCTACGAGAAAAAACCGCCCTGAACCGCATATGCCTGAGCGGCGGGACCTTCCACAACGTCTATCTGTCGCAGCAGGTGGAATCGCAGTTGTCGGCGGCCGGGTTCGAAGTGTTCGCGCAAAATGAGGTACCGCCGGGTGATGGCGGATTGAGCCTGGGGCAGGCCTTGGTAGCCGCCCACCAGCGCTGCGCTCCCGCCGACGAGCAAGGCGGGTCACCCCATCCGAAGACGATGGAGCGGAACTTTTCAGCAACCCCCGCGAATGATATTATGAGGATAGAAGCGGCGTGCCGTCACGGCGCCTCCGACACTCCTCAGTAGCTCAATGGCAGAGCATCCGGCTGTTAACCGGAGGGTTGTAGGTTCGAGTCCTACCTGAGGAGCCATTCTTTTGCCCTGAAATCCCAACCGCTTACGTGGAATCCCGAAAATTTTGTACCGCTTTTGTACTGCCCGAGCCGTTTCGGGGGTTTTCCGGCCCCGACAGTATTAAGCGGGAAGAGGAATTCCAGCATGGCGGCCGTGACGGTTTACGCAAGGCACTCAGAGAAGTGCCCCAAGAACAAAGAGAAGCTGGCAGGGCAGTACAAACGGTGCAAATGCCCACTGTGGATGCGGTGGGGCAAAGACGGCAAGAAATCCGCACACACGAGGTCGTGGGAGATTGCCACCAAGAAGGCACGCAAGCTCGAAGAGGAGCTTGAACTCCGCGCCCTCGGTATCGAGCCACCCAAGAAAATAGAGCATAAAACCATTGAAAACGCGGTCAATCTCTACTTGGCTGAGATGGTTCAGAACGGAATCAAGGACACCAGCAAGGCCCGCCGAATGCTGACCCGGTTGCGCGATTTTGCGAACTCACGGGGGGTTGTGCTGCTCAAGGATGTCACCCCGCTGCTTCTGACGGAGTGGCGTTCCGGGTGGAAGCTCAGACTGGATAGTTCAAGTCCGGCTGTCCACTGGTCAGTAGTCAAGACCTTCTTCAGGTGGGCGTTCTCGATTGACCTCGTCCCGGCTGACCAAAGCGCAAAGCTCAAGTCGTTGCCTTGCCACCGCACCCAAGTCCTTCCGCTTACCGCGGATGAGATGGATCGGATTCTGGCTGCGGCCGACGATTGCGGGTTCCTGCCTGAGGTTGCATATCGTGTCAAGGCGTTCATCCTCCTGCAACGCTGGTCTGGCCTGTCGTGCATGGACGCAGCAACCCTAAAGCGTTCCTCCCTGAGCGGCGATAACAACATCTCGCGGGAGCGCAACAAAACAAACAGCGGCGTTTTTGTTCCAATTCCCCCGGCAGTAGCTGAGATGCTCCGAATGCTTCCCAACGATCACCCGGAATATTTCTTCTGGAATCCCGGTCGGATGAAGAAGACCTCCATCGTCTGCATGTTCGGGGATTGGCTGAGGACTGTGTTCGACAAGGCTGGTGTGACACACGGGGTGTCCGAAATGCTAAGCCACCGATTCCGCCACACATTCGCTATCGAAATGCTTCTGGCTGGCGTCGGCATCGAAAAAGTCAGCAGACTGCTTGGCCATCAAACGGTACGGACGACCGAGAAATACTATTCCGCTTGGGTGAAGGAGCGGCAACAGAAGCTGGAGATCGAGGTCAAAGATGCGTGGAAGAAAATGAAACTGCCAACCGCGATTTTCCCGTCAAAGACGAACTGCAATGAGCGATTTGCCGATTCCGTGCCTGCGAGACGTCGTGGGTCGAAGCTAATCTGCCAAGGCAATCATTGGATTCGCTTCTTATGAAGCACGCGGTTGAATACCGAATGGGGGATACGCAGGACACGATACCTGCGTTTGTTCAACTGTTCCGGCGACCCCAAATCGAGTACACCCGGTTCATCCTCAAACATTCTTGTGACCTTGTCCGTACTAACCTTGAGAATCTCCGCAGCCTCCGCTACGGTATAGAACTGCTCTTGCATTGTTGGCTTCACCTTCTTAGTCCATTGCCGCGACTCCCGCCCCGGTCAACCTTCTTCTTAGTTACTGCATTTTTCGTCTTTTTGCGGATTCTGCGGTTCTGCGTGGACAGGCTGACAGGCTGCGGTCGAAGTGGCTTGGGAGTAACTGAGGTTAAACTGACGGATACGGCTGTCGAGTCCATGCGATCAGGCTGTAATCGGTTTTGTTTGCGCACCAGACATACCGATGCTTCCTGCTGCGCGGGACCCGAACCGCATCTGGGTTTGACCCCCACGCGTATCTGCCATTGATCTTCTCGCCCTGTATGGCTCGCTTTGCTGGCGATTTGTAGTTCGAGAAGCCAGCGAGCGTAATGTCCTTCCACGGTTTGTTGAATCCCGTATACATCCAGCCGCTCGCCTGATAGACCGTGCCGATGTGTCCTTGTCCGCTGTCGGCATAGCTGACCAGAATGAGATTCGGTCGTTCCTTGCGAAGCCTACGCAGCACCCAGCCGATGAAGTGCGACTCCGAGTTCCTTGGCAAGCTGTCATCCAACCACAAGCGATTCAACTCATAAACATCTTGGTTGCGCCCATGATTGAGCTTAGCCTTGGTTTCGCGCACAGCGCCACAGCATAGAGACCATGAGTTGGGCTTGCCTATGGTCAGCACGCCCACGATTTCCCCGTCTCGTATGATGCCGAATGCCCAGCTAATCGGACAGCGTCGATGGAGGTAATGATGCTTGATAATGAGCGCGATTGCGACCTTCTTGTCAATCGGCTGATATTGGAGCGAACGGGCTGGTGTCGAACCACCATCTCCCGATTGGGTCGGGCATCCTACGTTAGACGACATTCGCATGCCGTCTAATACCGCCGCCAGAGAAATCGGGGTTATTCTACTCCGTCTTTATGAGGTCCAGCGTTGCTTCCTTATAAGCTCGTGCCCTGCCTCTTGGCGCTGAAGGTTGTCCTTCCTGTTCTTACCGAACCGGGTTCCGCGCTTGTCGCCGCTTAGTGCCTTGTCCAGATACCAGCCTGACGCCTTAAGCGTCGTGCCGGGCTCTGTGACCAGAATGCGCCGCGTGCGGGCGCGAAGATTACGTAATTGTGCTCGGCGGCGATGGCAGCCTCATCGTGCCGCCCGACACGAGGCTGCTGTTCCGCGAGTGCGACAAGGAAGAACCCGACGAGGTCGAAGATGACTTCTAAGAGTTCCGCACTGCCTCACCGATTCTTCCGGGCGGCGTTTGTTGCACCCTTTCAGAATGCCAAAGCCGCGCCCAGCAGGGCATCTGGGCGATGCGAATCCGCCATCCTGCGACCTTGCCTGAATGGGATGCATCTAACAATTCGATGGGGAATAGCTCCATCCGTAGAGTAATACCGACTTATCCCTGCTCCTAAGACGAGCCGCCGCAAGGCGAGAACAAGTCAGGACGGTCAAAGAAAGCAGACCGTAGCTCCGTGGTCTTAGCCAGCGAACCTCGGTTCGCGGGTATAAGGCTCGCGGAGCTTTTTGTTTTTGAACTGAACGCCCAACACGGGCACAGGAGATGAGCAGTATGGCGAGAGCAAAAGGAAAGGCGCAAGCGAAGAGCGACGGGGTTTTGTGCGCCATGTTCGTCGAGGGCGGCGACGAGGATGCCGTGACAGAAGCATTGCTCGCCAAGCTGCGCGACATCCTCACGCGGCTGAACATGTGGCGTGACGAGCTTGAAGCGGATTGCCGCAAGCTGGTGATCGACGACCGCGAGACGCAAACGATATGGGCGGGCAAGCGCAGCCGTGATGCGAAGCGGGCGGCTGTCACGCGCAGGCGGAACAAAGAAATGGCAGCCGAAGCTGTGAAGATGGGTATTAGAGAAGTAGAGGAGAAACTACAAAATGAAAGATTCGATTAAACGTCTACTTGTGTTTTTCGCAAAGTTTTTCGGCAAGGCGATGTTCGCATCGCTTCGCCTTTACGGAATAACAGCAATGATCATCTCTGATCCGTCGACCGAGGAAATCTTGATGGAGTTTCCTCGACAGGCGTGGTTTCGAAGCGGGGAAACTGACGCCAAAGAGGAGGCTGTATGTGAAGCGTTTGCTGCCCGACTCCACGAGCAATACAGCACAAAGGGGTTGGGGAATGAAGAATCACATGGCAAAGAATAAAGAGACATCCACTCGCAGGGACAAAAACTGTTGGGGTGCTGAAGACGATGAGAGCGGAGAGAACACCGATCCATCGGAAGTGGACGGGATCGAGTATTAGGAACGTGCAAGGCAAATTCGTTCGAGGAGAAAAACGTATGAAGGGACCGATGAAATTGATCGACGCAAGTTCTGGAATCATGGAGTGCCGCGTCTGTGGCAGCCGCCACTGCGGAAACCTACAGTCTGGGCTAGAGAGGGCTGATGGCATTACTCGGTATCGCAAGGGCAGCTATCAATGCAGCGACGAGATTTGCCCGACTAACCGTAAAGAGTGGGATGCGAGCAAGCAGCGATACGTCAAACCGAATTGGCGAAAGCTGGTGCAGGCTTCTCGCCTGCAACCGGGTATTAAGAGATAGACGAGCTTCACAAACGGAGAAGGATGGAACCATGAGATTTCATTTCGAGGCAATGCCCCTTACAGGGATGACAGACGTAATGAGTGTCCAAGCCATAGGAATGTCTGGCGAAAACCGCCTTGTCATCGAGGCTGAAACGGAGGACGAAGCTACGGCAGAAATTGCTCGACTTGCTAGAAAATCGAGTTTGGCAAGGAGAAGTCCGTCCGGCAACAGAAGACGAAGCCAAGGAATTTGAAGAGCGGCAGTACGAAGCCTACGAATTGCACGAGTCTGTTGCCCGACGGCACGAGCGATACGGCAAAGGGGTTGGGGAATGGGCAAGCAACCTGAGCGCCAAAAATCAGAGATCGTGCAAAGCTCGAAGCGACCGTCAAAGGTCGCCGTTTTGGCGGAACTCCTGCGGTTAACAGAACAAGCCGGGACGATGGAAATCAGCCGAGATTATTTCAGAGTCAATAGTGGGTTCCGGGATAAGTGGAACATGTACTGGCCCTCATTCAAAACATTCCTCGCTGCTGCTTCGGAGGAGAACGATTTGTACTACGCGGCGCTCATAGAATTTGTGGACGCAACAGTAACTACAACCAAGGCTTCAGAAGAGTGAACATGCTCACAGAAGAAGCGGCAGGAGCCTATGAAGAAGCCACGGACGGGTGCCGCCCCTCGTTACTGGGCACACGAACAATGCTCGGCAGTGGCAGCGGGTCAAGCCCGACGAGGAGACTCATTCCCTGGCGGAACTTGACTGGGAGGAAGGAGCCGACGTGGGATCAGCTAATGCCGCAGGCTGCTCCTCTGCGAGCGAGTACGTGCGCTGGATCGTGACCATGCCTTCCGCCTCCAACTGATCAGCAGTTCGTTCTTCTTCAGTCGCAGCTTTCGCCCGTTCGTGATAACCGACCAACTTCGACACGAAGTACGGCTGAAGGCTGGCATCCCGCGAGTGCTCGTCGCAAAAGTACTTGGCGACGCGGCCCGACAGTAGTTCCCAAACCAGCACGCAGGTTGCAGGATGCGGCACTGACCCCTTGTGTTCGCAGCGCGGGCGCTGAATCTCGGCTTCTTCTACTGGAACCATGTCCACGACCCACACCTTGAAAAACGGTATATGCGGATTCCCGGTCGGCAGGTCCGAGTCCTCGTACCGCCCGTTGCATTCCCGATAAAGGATGCCGTTTTTGCGCACAAGGCGACCGGATCGAGTATTGGTATCTAGCGTTGTATCCATAAACACCTCACGCCCCGGCTGACACCGGGGCTTTTCTTTTTGGCGGGCGTTGAAGTTGCGAGGGTCAATCCTGCTACTTGCGGGATCGCGGTCTGCCACGTCCACCTAAATAGGATTCTGATAGCGGCAATTTCGAAAGCAACAATCGCTGCAAGTCTGCCGACTACGAAAACCATGCCTAGAGGAAGGCAATCGAGCATGAAGTCGGATGCGATAAGGCAGATGTTTTGCGAGCGCTACTTGGCTGGCGTCTTGTACAGGAACATTTGCCAGCAACTTGGGATCAGCCTGCGCACGGCAAGCAATTGGGCGCGGGAAATGGGATTGCCACGGAGAAGGGGAGGCCCGCGCCGCAATAGGTGGATACCGCGTAAAAGGGCCGTAAATCGCCTGACTTCAGTATTCATTTAGTGGTGAGGGTCTTCGCTAGAAGATTCGTGGGGCTGGCTGTCATGCCGCCAGCCCCAGTTGGTTTCACCGAGGCATGGCGGGATCACCACCCGAATCCAACTTTGAAGGTAAGAGCATGAAAATCTACAGCACGATTGCGAATTTCCCTGCGATGACCGAACCGAGGCTCTGATGCCTACGTTTCTGGAAATCGCAACGTCAGCCGACGCCGAAGCGGTGCTGTGATGGCTGACCAGAGATGCAAGACCCCCAACTGCAAGCATCCCCAGATGGGCGTGGTCAGACCCGGAGACGCGCCAATCGAACTGTGCCGCGACTGTTACATGCGCAGCACGGGCATGATCGCTACCGGAGCAAAGCCATTATCCGAAGCGGTGCTCGCCAAGCTGCCGCCCAAAGCCCGCGCCAAGATCAAGGCGCGTCAGGGGCGCGACAGATTAAGAGAAGAAGACGACGCGCTGGGCAAGTGCGTGGGCGGGTGCGGAAAAACCGTGCGCGGCGACCGCTGCCCGGAATGCCACGAGGAATTCTGGCGTCAGCAGTACGGATTGAACCCCGGCGAGGTCGAGCTATGGCGCGGCAACGTCGGCAACAAGGCTGACCAGATTGTGCGGCAGGTCGTCATGCGTAAGGCTACAAGCATCAAACCCCGCCCGCAGGAATGGCTCTGGCAGGATCGCATTCCCAAGGGCGCGATCACGTGGATCGTCGGGCAGCCGGGCAACGCTAAGAGCCTCCTGACGATTGAGATCACGGCGGCGGCTACCACAGGCAAAGACTGGCCGGATGGCTCGAAGAACACGAACGGACCCATGAAGGTTCTTATGTTCTGCGGCGAAGATGACCTAGCCACGACCGTCATCCCGCGACTTATGGCTGCGGGCGCAAACCTTGAGAATGTAGGCTTCCTCGACAACAAGGCTTTCCGTGGCACCGTGGGTGAGTCCAAGGTGCCGGGGCGCTCCATCGACCTGAGTCAGGACATGGAGACGCTGATGCAGATAATCAAGGCTAACCCGGACTTCAAGCTCCTCATCTGCGATCCCATCACTGGTATCTTCGGCAGCAAGAAGATCACCAAGGACGAGGAAGTCAACCCTATCCTTGAGGAGCTAGTCGATCTGTGCCAGCAGACTGGGCTGACCTTCGTGGGCATCAGCCACACGCCGAAGCGTCAGACCAACTCAGCTATCGAGAAGATCAGCGGCGGTTCTGCCGTCGCTGGAAAGTGCCGCGCTGCGTTCATGCTCAGCCAAGACCCAGATTCGGACGGCGATCACGATCATGTGATGACCATCATCAAGGGCAACCTGACGGGGAACAAGAAGGGCATGAAGTACACCACGGTGCCCGCCGTCGTGAAGGACGAAAACGGCAAGGAAATCGCCATCGTCAAGATCAGTTGGTCTAAGGAAGAATGCAACATGACCGCCGACGACGTGCTGGTGAAGCAGAACAGCCGCAAAGCTGAAGATGACCGCCAGATTGCTCGATGCGAGGCGTTCTTGCGGACGTACTTGGCTAAAGGCCCTGTGCGGTCGCCAGATGTCTACGACGCCGCCAAGATGCAGGAATTTGGCAAGAGCACGGTTAAGCGAGCACTCAAGAACATCGGCGGCGACCACATCGACCGAAGAAATCAGCACGAAGGCTACTGGATGACCTTGACGCCGGACGCACCATTTCCTGCGGATGTTGTTGGGCGTAATCAGGTCAGTATGGCGCTGGCGGCGGGCGAAGAGCTATGAGGACAGGAGTCCAAGTATATATAAAAGGTTTTCTGGTCTTCTGGTCTTCTGGTTTCCTGTCTACAGGAGTTCAGAAAACCAGAAGTTCAGGAGTTCAGATCGAGGTTCTTGGTCTCCAGTCAATAAACCCTTGAGGTTTTGACTTGCTCGCTAAAAACACCGAGGATCTGATTGGGCTGCCAGAAGAACCACAACCGCAAAAGTGGGGCGCGGTTGGAATGAGTAAGAAAAAGTCCAAGGCGCAGAAGTTCCCGCCGCCAAAAGCAATCTTCAGCGCCATTGATCTGCATCCATCGCATGTTCCCCAACTTTCAAATTCACGGTAGGAAGGCAGTTTCGGGGCGTCACAGGAGGCAAGTTCTTTGCTTTCAGCGAACCGTTCCTCGATTCTTGCCTAAACTGGGGCGCGAGCGCCTTTCGTGGAGGATTCTCAGAAAAATGAATGCTGGGGCTGCAATTAAAGACGCCTTACTGGTCGAGCGAATGAAGCGGTGGTTGTCACGCGCACGATACTCGACCCAATGTCCAAAATGGAGAGCGCGGCGAAACTTCTGGTTTCTCGTGCGGAAGCACAGTGCGCTCGCTGAACGCCACGGCTTGCGGGAAACGGATGTGTTCTGATGGCACACCTAAAGAACAGCGACGAACCAGAGGTGCTCGCGGTCGTTCCCCTACCATCGGCAGCGGAACGCAGGCGCAGAGAGATCATGCTTGCGCGAGTGATGCTTGTAGCGATAGACATCGTTTTTTCAGGCGAACCGCTTGGGCTGGAGACGGCCCGAGATTTGAGCCGTGAGGTGCGGCACTGCTACCCAGAGCTTGTCGATGAATGTTTCTAATGAGAAATCGAACGGATAGACAAGCACCAAACAACACTATTTCTTTGGACGCCGACGAGGTACTTTCAGACGACGAATTATATCGTTCAGCGCTTTCTGCGATTGCTCAAGGATTACGGGCACTTGATCTTCAGCTAAGGCGGCTTTCTCGATCTTTATCCGAGTTGCGTCCTCGACCTCAATAGGCTGACGTTTTCTCAGCGCATCAACTTGGCCTTGAATGTAAGAAACAGTTTGAATAACCCCCTTCAGACTTTCGCAAATGACGAGCAGTGCATCGCGATCCTGTTTGTTCATTGCTCTTGCCTCCAGTGCTTGTGAGCGGTTTTCTGTCGTTCATTCTTTCGACTAAGACACGGACGCAGCAAACGCCTTCGGATTAAGATCAACGACATCAACGCAATGTTCAGGTGCTTGCTTCGGGTACTCCATCACCTGCCATCGCAGGGAGGTTCGCAAAATCCGCTTCGTTCGGCGGTCACCAAATATCCCAACGAAGCGATGCTTAAATCCGCTGTCCTTGAAAAATTCGCACCCTTGTTCAATGAGGATTTCCTTTTGCTGGGCACGGCTACGTTTGTACCTCAGCATCCCGAACCGACGATCACGTGTCAGTAGATGTACGTTTCTCGCATCGTAGACCTTACCGTCCGGTCGCCTGAACTTTTCGGTTGGACTGGTCGTCCCGCAATATAAGAAATTGCAAGCCCTAAAAATCACGCCTCGTTCGCCTGCCTGCGGATCAGCGTAGGCGACGAAAACGTGTAGCCCTTCTTGGTCATTTCTCGACATGCTGCGCTGACCAAGAAACGAAGCCGCCGAACCTGCATGCATCCTGCCATCCGATGACTTTCTGGGCGGATCAGCCCAAGGCAGGCAGCAGCCCCGTGTCAGCGAAATAACCTTATTCGCGTGTTCCGTCCCGCATACCGATTTTCTTGACAGCCGTGCCTGCCGTGCTCCCAAAAGCAAACGCACCAGCGAGATGATTGCCGAAGAATAATCCATAGCGAATTCAGCACTGCCGAGCGTCCCTAAGTATTCGTGCCCCATGATGACGTTGCGGGCATCTGCCAGAGAAATCTCTCGCACACTGGCATTGTGAAGTCAGCTGCGAGTGCCACTTTTTCGGCTAGGAGGGGATCAGGTTGTTCTGCCATCCGCTCTCGAATCACGCGCTGGAATGCTTTGCCGTTGGCTGGGAAATCCTCGAAGTCCTTCGAGAGTTGCTTTTCACATCGCGCCAAGTGATTCGCCGAATTGGTTAATGCCAAAACTAGCTTCTTGGTGAGTGTGGGGTTTAACCGTTTTCTGAGTCTAACTGCGGTCTCCAGCTTTTCTCTTCGGCTCGCTGACTCGATGTCGCGAATCAACTCTGACGCAATGACGTTCACGTCCGGGTCTGTGAGCACCTCTGTCGGCGTGACGATCTCCCTGATCTCGCGAAGTAAAGCTGCATTGGTCAACTCACCATTTTTCTCACGAGCCTGAACGAGCGCCTTTTCGAATGTGGATTCATCGACAAGCAATGCGAGGCGCTGCCATTTGGAGGTTTGGTCCTTTGAAACGCCGATTTCTTCGAGTTTCGGTGGATAGGCGGTCGTATCGACAGACCGCCTTATTTTGGTGCCATCTTTTCGTGGTCGCCCCTCTCCCTCGCGTGCCGGGGTTCTTCTCCATGTCAGACAGCAGTTGACCTGCCCGCCGTTCGGCGCGAAGCCGGATTTCGCAGGCATGGTTTTGCATTTGGAGATCGCCAGCCAATTTGGCATAGGTTCGGACTGCTTCCGCTTTGTCGCGAATTTTCTTGGCCTCGTCAACACGGTAGGCAGACGCGATAGCTTTGCGTGCGGCGTCGTATTTGATGAGGGCGGTGCCCATACACAAAGTGTCTGGCAGGCAGGCCCAAACGCCCAGATTACGGAGGTCACGAAGTGGTATCTTGGCTGGCAAGTCGAGATCGCTGCTTCGTGAGTGCGAGGCGGCCAAATCGGAGGCGGAAGGTGAAGCTAGAGGACGGGTTGGGCATCTACAAGTCGGATGCAAACTTCTGGGAGTTTACATTGCGACTCGAAAGAACCGCCGCAGAGATGCTGAAGCTGCTTGTGGATGACAACTACCAGCCAACTGATGTGGACAAAAGGAAGGCGCATCATCTCTTGGATGAGATTGAAACGTGGAAAGCAGATTGCGACGAGGAAAAGAAGGGCAATTACGCGATAAGAAATTCACCATCAGATGTGTGGGACGCTTTCGGTCGTGCAATGAAAGCTACCAAAGACCTTGAAGCCTTACACGCAATCATGACGCTGGAAGGCTTTGGCAAAACTTCAAAGACGGCGAAGAGAGCGTCCGCTGTGCTGCGAATCTTCAAGCCGAACGACTGGGGCGTGGTCGATTGGAGAGTGGCGGCAATGCTGAAACAGTTGGAACTAACCGATTGGAATGTCGATGAAGCCCTACGCCGTCCACCACATGATGAAAAGCCGTGGATCACCTACATCGAGATCAATGACTGGTTGACACTGGACCTGAACGCGACCTACAGAGCCAAACGAAACGGATGTCTGCCACGCACTGCCGACGTCGAGATGGCAATTTTCTCGCTGTCATTCAAGGTTCCACGCTGGAATAGAAGTTAGCTGCACCCAGATTGGCTCCACGAACGATCTGGCACAGTCTTTTCCGATGCGGTCGGTACAGATTGTCGCGACGAAAGCAGATCATCGAAGAACGCTTCGGCGCTGCTCGCCGAGGTGACAATTCCGTCCCAGCACTTGTATCAAAATCTGCTACGATACGACGAAGTTTATGGACAGCACAGCGTTACTCTTATCCGAGCGGGTAGCCAACAGCATTCAGCTTGGCGAAAGCCACATTCGCGAATTCAAATCCGCCTACGAGGGCCCGCCGGACGGAAAGAAGCCTCGCTCAGTTAAGGATGTTTGCCGGGAAGTAGGTGAACAGCTAGTTGGGTTTGCGAATGCAGATGGCGGTGACTTACTAATCGGCGTCGAGGACGACGGGACGCTGACCGGAGTTCCATTCGATGAAAGCGCGATCCAGACGATCCTAGCCGCCGTCAGAACTCATATTTACGCAGGTCAAGTTCTGCCACTGACGTATGCCACAGCCGTCACCCTACGGGGCAAAACAGTGCTTTTCTTCGCTGTGACTAAGGGAACACATTTGATTTACCAGTTGCCTGACGGTCGCTGCATGCGGAGGAAGGACAAAGAATGTCTTCCAGTGTCATTCAACGACATTCAGTTCGAGCGACAAGAAGTGCATTCGCGAGAGTTCGAACGCCAGTTCGTGGACGGCGCGACCGTGACAGACTTGGATTTGGAAGAACTTCAAATCGCGGCGAACTCTTACTTGAAGGGTCTGTCCGTAGAAAGATACCTCCAACAGGTTGGGTTGAGTGAGTATTCTCCGGGCGGTCTACGGCTTCGAATGGCAGCCCTGCTTCTGTTCGCGAAGGACATTCGACGTTGGCATCCGCGATGTCAGATCAGAATCCTGCGAGTCTTAGGTACAACCCTCGGTCACGGTGCAAGCTACAACGTAAAAGAGGATATAACTGAGGAGGGGAACATCTTCAAACTTCTGGTGCGGGGCTGGGATTTGCTGCGCTCCACATTTCTTGTGCGACGAACTGAGTTTGCAGAGGGAGCAAGGTTCGAGCCGAAGTTTGTCTACCCCGAACAGGCTTGCCGGGAAGCACTGATTAATGCCATCGCACATCGTGACTACGGCGTGCAAAGCGGCATCGATATATTCGTGTATGACGACCGCATGGAAGTGAAGAGTCCGGGCGGTCTCTTGAGTACCTTGCGGCTTAGCGATTTGGAAGAGCTAAAGGGTGCTCACGAATCAAGGAATCCAGTAATAGCTCGCCTGTTGCGGGAACATCGTTATATGCGCGAGTTGGGCGAAGGGATGCGGCGGATTTTCGAAGCGATGGAGCAAAACGACTTGGAGAAGCCTAGGTTGCTGTCAGATGGACAGTCATTTTCCATGTTGCTCTCGAATAAATCTCTCTTTGACCAAAAAGCAGAGGACTGGCTAAGCGTCTTTCAATCAGCCAGTCTTTCGCGGTTGCAGAAAAGAATAGTGGCGGCAGGCATTGGGGGCAAAGAGCTATCCCCTGATGACATCTACCGTGCTATGAATACGGAGGACCGCGATACATACGATCTGGAAGTCACAGGTTTGCGGAAGTCAGGCATCCTTCAGCAGATTAGAAGCACCAGCGCAGCCCAACAGATGGCGCGGACTAAGCGCGTCCCGAAGGGTAAGATTCCGAGATTTCGTGTTGTGTCCCAGACAGGCAAAGCTGCTGCTGCTCAACCCGGAGCGGTGCTTAAGGCAAGCAGTCTGATCCGGCGAGAACTCTTCCCTGAGGAAACTGGAGTTTTTGTCGGGAATCTGGGCAATGAAACAACAGAGCATGATCTCCGAGGTGTATTCCAGAGATTCGGTACGGTAAGGAAAATAATCACTGGCTTCGATAAGCGACCGGGTTCAGCGGCAAAGTATGCGGTTGTTTGGCTGGAGAGCTCAGACGCGGCGCAGAAAGCAATCGACGCGCTCTACGGATTTAAGGTCAACAACCGTGAGTTGGTGCTGAACAGATTTCGAGCGAAATCGCAGTCAATGAGGCGCAGTCCATCGGGAGTTCCAGCGTTTGTTAGGCGGACTCAATCGCAGCGCCGCAACTTCACAGAGCAAACCTAACTGGTAGGGCGAGTGAGGCTGTATGACCTCTAGGTTTCGATTTCGCCCAGTCTGAGCACTGGGGATTCGTGTCGGCAACAAACGCCATATCGCTGCCACAGCCGAAACCACGGGCTATGCGCAAGCATCTCGTCGTGCCTTCGATTGGCAGCAGAGATGTCGCTTGCGCTGAGTGGTCTAATGTCCGGCGCTTCGAACATTTCCTGTAGCTGCTCGATGTCGTCAATAATGCGTTCAACGTCCATTCCGTCTCAATATCCAACATAAGCACTGCAACGGTCAAACGGACGGCATCAATGACTGTCTGCGAGAGCGCCCCGCACGCACTGAAGAGCCGCCGATCAGTCGCCGGGCGAACTCCTGTCTCTGGGTGCGTCGCCCATTGTCGCCGCGTTTGCACATGGGTCACGAGGCGTAACATTGAGCATGAGTAGAATGAATCCAGAATGCCGCGACTCGCGCCCTTCTGATGCGGTTGCCTGCCGATGTCCTCCTGCGAGAAGAGCCAGACGAGGAAGAAGACGAAGAGGAAGACGAGAACGACGGCAAAGAAGATGACGATGATGGCGACGAAACCGACGACGGCTACTCGGAGTGAGCGTGCCACTGTTTCCGTGGGTGGAGGATGAAGCGCGAAGACTTCATCAACGTTGCTGAAGAAACATTGGATTCCTTGCCGGAAGAGTTCCGCAGCGGTATCCAGAACGTCGCGATCCTCGTTGAAGATTTTCCAGCGAACCAACCATCCCCGCGTCTCGGACAGCAAAGGCGTTTGCTTCTAGGCATCTTTCACGGCGTGCCCGCTACCCAGAAGAGCGTCTTTGACTTCTCAGTCGGTCCTGCCCACATCGTGCTTTACCAGAAAAACATTGAGGCGGTCTGCTCGAATGAGGCTGAAGTCCGACATCAAATTCGCCAGACTCTCATACATGAACTCGGTCATTATTTTGGGATGACCGAGGAGCAACTGAAGGACGTTTAGATGCCCACAACCTCGATAGCCAACCGTTCGGACGTAGCTTTCGAGTCTTAAAGATTAGGGAAAGGATCAAGCCATGAAAATCAACGTGAAAGGTCTGGCACTGGCATCTGGAATCCTATGGGGATTGGCGATGCTGGGCATGGGTCTGGCGAATTTGATCTGGGGCGGCTACGGTCAGCAGTTCCTCCAGACAATGTCGTCGGTCTACTTCGGCTACCATGCAACTCGTAGCATCGCGGGAGTCATCGTCGGGACTCTCTACGGAGCGGTGGATGGTCTCATCGCTGGCGCTGTCTTTGCTTGGCTCTACAATCAGTTTGCCCAGCCCAGCGTTTGAGCATCAAGCCGACGCTGCTAACATTTGCCCGTGAGTGTTCGTGATCCCCGCCCAGATCAAGCAGCATTGGAGACGAACAGATGAGGAACCTCATAGCAACCGCATTGTTGATATTCAGCCTAAATACATGGGCACAGCATTCGGTAGTGAAGCCGCCGTCAAACCCAGAGCCGGGTGTGCAGGTGAGGCAGGAATTCCTTCGAGCGTACAACGCGAAGGACACGGATGCAGTCGTGGCACTGTACGCCGAGGACGCCACGCTGGTGAGCGATGGCGGTACCTTCAGAGGACGGGATGCGATTCGGCAGTGGGTCAAGTCGGGATTGGATCAAGGGAGCACGTTGGTGATCGAGCCGAGCATGGAAAAGACTTCTGGAACGCTCGCCTATGGGACAGGGCGAACGAGAAGGCACGTTGGCTCCGTCATTCATCTGGGACAATACTTGATCGTGATGGAGAAGATTGGCGGGGAGTGGAAGATTGTGCAGCACTTTGCGCTGAGTGCCGGAGAGACCCCAGCCGTGAATGCCGCGCCATCGGCGACACCGACGCTGCCAGACCAACTGTCTGTGGAGAAGTGGTTCGTCGGGGAGTGGATATGCGAGGGAGAGCAGCACGCTTCCCCGAAGGCCGTCGCAGTGCAGTTCACCGACAAGTTCACCTTCAAAATGGCACTTGACGGTTCTTGGCTCACCTACCACATAGATCAGATGCAAGGCCCGCTGCGTGGCAAACGGACGCTGGTCGGCTGGGGTACTTGGGATGCCAATGCGAAGCTGCACATCCGCCGCGACATGAACATAGGCGGCTCACGCGTGGACGTGACCGCGCTCGGATGGGACGGCGACAAGCTAGTCTTCACGGGCGACATGATCGCGAATGATGAGAAGCTGCCCATCCAGCAGACCTTCACGAAGAAAGGCGATGCGGCCTACGATTGCACCCTCGTGGTGACAGGCGCAGAAGGCAAACCGATGGAGTGGGAAGAGGAGAGTTGCAGGAAGGTCGGGAAATAAGTGATTGGGACTGGTTAGCAGTGACAGCAGACACCTGACGCATCTCAACTGGCATAATTGTTGAATCGTGGTCTCCATTCCACAAGTTCCGTCTTATGCTGTTCGCCGCATCCATCGGTTTCAGGCAATCACAATCGTTTGGATGAGCGTGGAGGCGGCGGTGTCCCTCCTCGCGGCTTGGCGGGCACGGAGTCCCGCATCTGCTTGCCTTCGGCGGTGACAGCGCCATCGAACTCTTCTCGGCGGTAGTAGTGCTGTGGAGATTTCGCGCCAGTGCGATGCACACGAGGACGCGGAACAGCGGGCAGCCCGTGTCGCGGGAGCCTTGTTGTTCGCGCTGGCTGCATTTGTCGCCGTCACTTCCGTCACGAGTCTGCTGGGCTATAGCGAACCCAAACCAACGTTTCTGGGGATAGCCATTTTGGTCGCAGCCGCCGCCGTCATGCCATGGCTTGCGAAAGAGAAGCGGCGGCTGTCAGGAGCTACGGGCAGTGCTGCGTTGAGGGCGGACGCCGCACAGTCGGCGCTGTGCGCTTACCTCTCGCTCATCGCCTTGGCGGGACTGGCGATCAACGCGATCTGGCACGTAAAGTGGGCAGACCCGATTGCGGCTTTAGCGATTCTGCCGCTCATCGTTTGGGAGGGTCGGGAAGCCATGCGCGGGAAAGCCTGCGGTTGTTGCTGATCTGAGCGTCCACGACCGCAAAAAGTTAGCTGCACATCCGAGACGATACTTTTCTCAACGTCGGACGTATTGGTCAAGGAATCCGAAAACATCGGCCTCCCATTCAGTGACAGCCGTGTACACGAAATTGTGCCCATCATCCGCCGTTCTACCGACCGGAGGATAAATCTTCAGAACGTGCGGCTTGCCGAGCCTCGCCAGTTCGTCAGCCATCGCCTTGCCGGGTGCGGTGGAGTAGTCGTTCTCCGCATGAAGCAGCATAATGGGAACGGTTGTCTTCCGCACTGCCGTCAGCATCCGCTCACGTACCTCGGACGAACTCTCCCAAGAACTAGCAGCAGCGGAGAAAGTAACGGCGGCTCGCAAGCTGCTATCGCGCTCTGCTGCGAGGAGGGTGAGTTGACCACCGAACGAGTGCCCTATGACCGCAATGCGGCGGGAATCGACTCCGGGTAGGTTTTTCAAAAACGACAAGCCTGCGGTGACATCGTCGAGATGATCCGTCGTCAGTAAAACGAACTGCAAACGCTTACGAGCTTCCTCTCCCTTGGTATCCTTTTCCCGCTGCAACATGTCCTGCATAAATAATCCTTGGTCGGCGGAAAGTCCCTGTCCTCGCCGGAACAGATAAAGGAAAGCATAGCCATGTTTGATGAAAGTCGGCGCGAGTCTTTCGGCTGCTTCAGTAATCGCGAAGCCGCTAGTATGCGAGGCATCGGTGCTGCCGGAGCCATGAACGAAAAGGACAGCGGGAGATGGAGCCTCTCCGGCAGGTCTCCAGAGGTAGCCTTTGAGTCGCAGGTTGCCACTTGGAACCACAACGATCTGCGGAGTGATTGATGGCGGTGATTGGCTAACCGCCACGCACGAAAGCAGCACCGATGCGAAGGCAAAGTAATGTCGCATGTTCATCGGTTTTTTACGATACCCCATCCGAAGCTGCTGGAGGTGCCTGTCCTACTGCGTCGCCTCATGCTTCACGGACTTCAGGATTTCATCCAGATCGTCACGTGAGAACAGCCGCCCGTTCGCTACCACCGCACGAATCTTGCTCGTATTGTGGATGTCCACCGTTGGGTCTGCATCAAGCAGCACCAAGTCGGCGACCTTGCCCGGTGCCACGTCGCCGTAGTCCTTTTCCTCATCGAGATACTTCGCTGGGTTGACCGTGGCGGTTTGCAATGCTTCTAGGGGAGAGAGTCCCGCTTTAACAAGCAGCGCCAGTTCGTCATGAAGACTAAATCCAGCGATGACGTATGGGTCACCATCATCTGTGCCCGCCAACAGCGGTACTCCTGCCTCGTGCAGAACGCGCACGGCCTCCACTTGTTGCTCAAAAAAGGCGTGCCAATTCTTCCAATCCTCAGACGAGCGACCGCCCAGAATGATACTGTCCGGTGACGACCAATCTTGAATTTGATCGTTCTTCACATATTGGAGCCGGGGATCATCCCGTTTGTAGCTTTCCCATCCGAATGCCCAGCCCCGGCTCAAGACCAATGTTGGCGTAACCCATGTGTGGTTGGACGCCAGATGACGTGCAACGGACTGGCATTTCGCCGGGTCATAGGTTGCGAGCCAACGTGGAATTGGGTGATTCAGCGTAAGCGCAAAGAATTTATGCCGCTTCTCATCACTGTCCACACCAGCTTCATAGTCTTCAGCGGCGGAGAGGCGTTGCTGGAAAAGCTGCTGCTCGTCGGTGGAACAAGCGATGCTGAAGTTGTCCAACATGTGCTCGATGCTCCCCTGTCCCGCGTCCGACACTTCTGTTACACGCAGGAAGACGGAAACGTGACCAGCGAAGACCATCTTCTTGCGCTTGGCTTCCTCGGCAAGCGCAAAGTAGGCGTCCCGGTGAAGGAACGAGTACACCTTGACGAAATCATCGCGGCGAGCGATTGCCTTGTCTACGGCCAGCCGCGCTTCCTCAGCGGAGTGGATCGCCACTGCTCCCGGCCAGAAAGGACGCGGGCCGTCGATGAGTGGACTGGATGCCACGATCTTCGGGCCGACGAGAGTTCCTGCGGCAATCTCTGCCCGCCAGCGCATCGTACCCTTGTCAATGGGTAAACTGTCGTCCGGACAGTTACCCCAACAGTCGCCCCAGCAATCCCTCACACCCGTTACACCATTTGCGATTTCAAGCGGAAATAGCAACTTCCGCGTATCTGCGTCACTCCCAGAGTGGTGATGCATATCCCACAAGCCGGGTATCAAAAACTTGCCCGTACCGTTCACCACGCGAGCGCCCGGCGCGGGATGATGCCCTCTTGCGGGTTCCACGGCAGTGATCCTGTTGTCGGTCGCCAAACCACCATGTCACGCTGATGCTCGCCAGTCCGCACGTCTATGACGGTGACGTGAGTGATGACGATGGGGGATGCTGCCTGTGCATCAACAACGGAGAGCAGCATGACAAAGAAAGTAATTGCAAGTCGCATTGACCGAAATTGTAAACCCACGGGCGGCTTGACCTAGCGATTAGCGATTCGAGGCAGTGAACCGCATCTCTGCTGTGTACAATACGCCAATTAGCGACTGCAATCGGGGTCAACTGCGATGAGAACATACACCTACCTGTCGTTCTTTATTTTCTTGGCTTGCCTCCCACTGCACGCGCAGCAAGCCGACAGGGGCGAGAAAGAGAGTTTGCCTGCAACCGTTTCGTCAAAGCCTCCCGCCGATCAGTTCTTCATCGAGAAGGAAAAAGAGGTCTGGGAAGCCCTCAAGCACAAGGACAAAGCGGCGGCTAACCGTTTGCTCGCTGACGATTTCGTGGGCATGTACGATTTTGGCTTCTTCAACAAATCGGAATGGGTCAAGCAGATTGACGATCAGTACACCGTGGATGACTACACCATCATGAACCCGAAAGTTCTTCATCCAAGTCCGACCACGGCATTGCTCCTTTACACGTCCACGTGCAAGGGTACTGGCGAATGGTCAGAGTTCTGCTCTCACGCCTCACGGATTTCAGACCTTTGGGTTGAGCGAGACGGCGGTTGGCTTGATCTTTTCAGCCAAGACACGACGGCGACAAGCAGCGAGCCGGACGAATCCGTCATGAAAGCAATAATTGCCAATGAACAGAAGATTTTTGAAACCCTCAGGCGGAACGACATCACCGCATTTGGGAAGATGTTGCCAGAAGACGTGATTATGGTTGAAGACGACGGGATTCACACCAAACCAATATGGTTGAAGGAATTCGAGGAGCAGAAGAAAACGGGGCTTCTGTTCACGGATTTCAAGATGGATGACCTGCGGCTCGTCCGCTATGGAGCTTCTGCTGCCACGCTAGTAATGCGGGAAACCGTTGATGGTGTGCAGAACGGCAAACCATTCGAGTGGCACATCAATGGCTCGGCTTCTTATGTCAACCGCAGCGGGAAGTGGGTGCCTGTTTTGTATCAGGACGTGATGGCAAAGTGAGTGAGCGAACCGACGGGAGACGACCAAAATGAAAAGGTTCGGTGCAGTGCTTGCGATAGTCATCTGTGTGGTCGCAGGATTCGCAGCCGGGTTCAAAACCGCCCTTGTCCGCGAGCACAGCCGCTTGGAACACAATAAGCAGATTCTCCGACGTGTTCACAAAGAGGTCTGGAGCAACCCCGACCTCAATGCGGCAATGAAAGCCGCCGACGAACTGTACACTCCCGATTTCGTTTTGCACGACTGGACAGGAGATTCTCACGGCGTCGGCGAGGTAAAGAAAGGTGTCACCGAAAATCGTGCCGTATTCCCTGACTCGAATGAGGAGGTCTTGGATGTTGTGGCCGAGGGGAACATGGTCATGACACGCTTCCTGACAACTGGCACTCAGAAGGGCGACCTCGCCGCGATTCCGGGGTATCAACCGATGGTTCCCGCCAACGGGAAATTCCAGCGGTTCCCTGAATTGGCAGTGCATCGCCTCTTGAACGGCAAGGTTGCAGAGCAATGGGACTTCACGGATAGCTGGGGTGCGAACATTCAGGGCGATCTCATTAACCCAAGTGATTGGTCAGCCTCAGCCCTTTGTCGATTAGAGTCGGCTCGACCTAGCCCTTCTCGCTAGACGTGGTCAAGAGGTAATGTTGGCTGACCAGCCTGCACGCGAATTTCTCCCACCGAGCCGCCCTAACGTTGACCTTCCCCTTATCCCCACCTAACATGTCTCGCCAGTGTCCACGCCCTCCCAACCCGTGGGGCAGACGGTTTCCCATTACCGCATCCTCAGCAAGATCGGCGGCGGCGGGCATGGGTGTGGTCTACGAGGCGGAAGACCTGAAGCTCGGTCGCCACGTCGCCCTGAAGTTCCTTCCCGACGAACTCGCCCACGACGCGCAAGCTCTCAGCCGTTTCCAGCGGGAGGCCAAAGCTGCGTCCTCCTTGAACCACCCGAACATCTGCACGATCTACGAGATCGACGAGGCCGATGGGCGAACCTTCATCGCCATGGAACTGCTGGAGGGGCAGACGCTCCGGCACCGGATCGCTGGCAAGCCGCTGGAGATCGAAACGGTGCTCGATCTGGGCATCCAGATCGCCGACGCGCTCGATGCCGCACACTCGAAAGGAATCGTCCACCGGGACATCAAGCCCGCGAACATCTTCGTCACGAATCGAGGTCAGGCAAAGATTCTCGACTTCGGGCTGGCGAAGGTCATCGCTGAAGCCGGAGAGCGTTGCCCTGAGTGCCCCGACCATCGAGTCCGAGGAACATCTGACGAGTCCCGGCAGTGCGTTGGGAACGGTCGCCTACATGTCGCCGGAACAAGTACGGGGAAAGGAACTCGATGCTCGCACCGACCTGTTCTCGTTCGGCGCGGTGCTGTACGAGATGTGCACGGGCACGCTGCCGTTTCGGGGCGACACTTCGGGTGTGATCTTCAACGCCATTCTGAATCGAACGCCAACGCCAGCGGTTCGGCTGAATCCTGATCTTCCGCCGAAGCTGGAAGAGATTATTAACAAGGCTCTGGAGAAAGATCGCAATCTTCGATACCAGCACGCCTCCGACATTCGCACGCGATCTGCAAACGGCTGAAACGGGATACCGAGACCAGCAAGATCGTTGCCACGCAAGCATCGCCTGACAAGACGCTCAAACGTCGCAAGCTCTGGGTTGTCCTAGCCGCCTGTATCGCGGTCATCGGGCTGGCGGCTGTTGGTACTTGGTACTTGCGATCTGGCAGAACAGCGCTCAGATTGATTCCATTGCCGTGCTGCCCTTCACCAACGGCGGTGGAGATGCCAATACCGACTATCTCAGCGACGGCATCACCGAATCATTGATCGACAATCTCGCACATGTGCCGCAGCTCAAGGTGAAGTCCCGCAACTCTGTATTCCGCTACAAAGGGAAGGATGTTGACGTGCAGAAGGTCGGCAATGAGCTTAGGCGTACCTGCGCTGGTGAGCGGGCGAGTGGTGCCGCGAGGAGACAACATCGAAGTGAGTGCGGAGCTTACCGATGTTCGGGACAACACCGAAATCTGGGGGCAGCACTACAGCGGCAAGAGCGCAGACATCATCTCGTTGCAGCAGCAGATTGCGGGCGACATCGCGGAAAAGTTGCGTTCCAAGCTCAGCACTTCAGAAAAGCAGCAGGTCACCAAGCAAGGCACGCAAAATCCAGAAGCCTATGAGTTGTATTTGAAGGGGCGTTACTACTGGAACAAACGAACCCTTCGGACATCGCCACCGCAATCTCCTATTTCAATCAAGCCATCGCCAAAGACCCCGGCTACGCTCTGGCGTATTCGGGTCTGGCCGATGCCTATGCCGACTTGCCTAACTTTGGTGGCATTCGCCAGCGAAGACTATCCGAAGTCGAATGCCGCCGCCCGCAAGGCGCTGGAGTTGGACTCGACCTTGGCTCATCCCCATGCCGTTCTGGGCAGCAACGAGATGGAGTACGACTGGGATTTTGCCGGAGGAGAGGCTGAGTACAAGAAGGCTTTCGAACTCGACCCCAACGATGCCACGGCGCACCAGTGGTATGCGGACGATATTGGCATGATTGGCGGCAGGGAGCAGGAAGCCCTTGCTGAAAGTCAATCGTGCCCACCAGCTCGATCCGCTGTCACCGACCATCAGCTTTGAGGTCGGAATTATTCACATCTGGGCACGACAATACGACGAGGCCATTGTCGTCTGCAAGAAGGTGGCAAATGAGAACCCGACATTCGCTCATGGCGCACTCTTGTTTAGCCAAGCCTATTGGGGGAAACGCATGTACCCGCAGGTCATTGAAGAATGGAAGGCCTATGGCCAGCTTTCCGGCGACCGAAACGAATCTGAATTCGCTTCTGCTCTGGAACAAGGATTTCGTTCAGCGGGCTGGAAGGGCGCTCTCACAAAGGCATTGAAGCCCGGCAAGCGCAACGCAAGACCGGCTACTCGTCTGCGTACAGGATTGCTGAGCCTTATGCCGACTTGGGAGACAAAGATCAAGCTTTCCAGTGGCTCAACACCGCTTATCAGGAGCACGATTGGCTGCTGGATGGGTTTGAAGACTGACTTCTCACTCGACCCCCTGCGTTCCGACCCACGGTTTGCTGAGTTGGTGCGGAAAGTGGGGTTGCCGCAGTAGCGAAGGCGAAGGCAACTGGGCTTCTCACCCTCTGGAAAGACGCCGACCCCGACATCCCCATCCTGAAGGAAGCCAAAGCCGAATACGCGAAGCTGCAATAGCTCCCGCACTCAATCGACTCGCGCATCTCTGAAGCGAGCAGTAATCCCCCAAATATCTTTGGTAAGGCTTACCATTTTCCCCCTCGATTTCTGGACGATGCTGCGTAAATTCTCCTATTACTAAGCTAGGGGAGTTCAATTGACCATCCGGGAACTCATCGCAGAGCAGCGGAGGCGAATGCGATCCAGCAATCCAGCAGAGCGACTTGCGGCGGCGCTTCTCATCCCCGGCGTGCTGGCACAGCGACTACGCGACCTCAGTGATTTCAATCTTGGGCAACTGCTGGAGGATGAGGTCTGGTGGAATCTGAACCTGCTCGCTCCCGAATCGACCATTTGTCTCGTGGCTGCGGATCGACTTCGCCAAACAAGCCGACCAACAAAAGGAGGAACTGAGCCAATGAAAAGAGCCGCATTGTATGTCCGCGTTTCGACCGTTGACCAGCACCCAGAGACCCAATTGCATGACCTTCGCCAGTTTGCTGCCCAGCGCGGGCTTCAGATTGTGCAGGAGTACGTGGATCACGGATTCTGCGGGGCGAGAGCGCGAAGACCGCAACTCGACCGGATGATGGAGGACGCCCGCCGCCACAAATTCGACGTGCTGATGGTCTGGGCGTGCGACAGGCTTGCGCGGAGCACGAAACACCTGCTTCAGACCCTTGACGAGCTAAATGGATTTGGCATTCAGTTCCTCTCGCAAAGAGAGGCGATTGACACGGAGGGTCCGCTTGGCAGAGCCATCATCGTCATCGTGTCGGCGATGGCGGAACTGGAGCGGTGCATCATCATCGAACGTGTCCGGGCAGGCATGCGTCGGGCAAAGCTGGAAGGAAAGCGGCTCGGCAGAGCACCCTTGCAAGTAAATCTCGCTTTGCTGCTGCGGGATCGTGAACGTGGCTTGAGTCTGAATCAACTGGCGAAGGCTCACGGAATCTCGAAAGCGAGCGTCTGCCGAGTTCTAAAGCAGGAACGCGAGGCTGTCTCCAGAGGCTTCGAACAGATGTCTTCGGTCGCGGCTCGTAACGTAGAGAAAATAATCGACCTCGCATCGCCGATTTCGAGGGCATAAGGCTGTCCGCAAGACAATAGTTTTTGAGGCTATAGACCATGAGCACCAACGACCAAGGCAGCCCCGACCAGATCGGTAAGGTGTTCGTCGTGCGGTATCACGGCTTGCGCGAATGTCTGGTCTGCGGTGAGTTATTCACTCGACGCACTGCTCCTGCGCATGCCGAGGTGAATTGCTTTCGTCTGGAATTGTGTCTTCTTGCATCTCGACGAAACTAGGAGGATCGACTATGCCCGCTCAATGTCCGTTGTGCCGTCAACCTCTCCCTGAAGGGATCAATGAAAGTGAACTTCAAGCACGCATACAAAGGCTCGCTTCCCCCACGCTCGCCGTCGAGAAGAAGAGGCTGAAGGAAGAGTTCGAAACCCAGTTGGTTGCGGAGCGCGAGATGGCGAGGCAAAGGGCAGAGCGGCAATTCGAGCGAGAGCTTCGCGCAGCCAAGGGACAAGCCCAAGAGGAAGTGGCGAAGACAGTCAGGCTGGCTGCTCGCGAAAACGAAGCCAAGCTGGAGAAGCTACAAGCCGAGCGTGAACGGGAGAAGGTTCGGCACGAGACTGAATCGGCGAAACTGCAAGGGAAGCTCGACGACCTTTCCCGCAAGCTGGAGAAGCAAAGCGGCGAGCAGTTAGGCGCTGAAGCTGAGCTAGACCTTTTCACTGAACTTCGGCACGCGTTTCCCGCCGACCGGTTCGAGAGGGTCGGTCGGGGCGTGAAGGGCGCTGACATCGTCCACCAAGTGATGGACGGAACGAAGGTCGCGGGTCGAATCGTCTATGAGAGCAAGAATACGTCGATTTGGCAGAATGGATTCATCGCTCAGGCAAAGAAGTACCAGACCCAGTACGAGACGCCGCACGTCATGGTCGTTACACGCGTATTCCCGCTGAAGCTCAAGGGTCTTTGTGTGCTCAATGGCATCCCCGTCGTCGAAAAGCGGGTTGTGGTCGCTCTGGCGACGGTCATCCGCGAGGGAATAATCGACATCGCTCGCCTCCGTCTCAGTGGTAAGTTCCGTGACGAGAAGTCGCAGGAACTTTTCGAATACATCGTCGGTGACAAGTTCTGCACCCGGTTCCGCGAGATAGCCGAGGGTGTCGCGTCCCTGCGGGAGCAGCAGCAGAAGGAGCGCACGTGGCATGAGAACGCTTGGCAGGCGGAAGCCAAAATTCACGAACGGATCGAGAATCGCTACCGCGAGGTCGATGCGCAGATTAGGGCGATAGTCAGGGGAGGATCGAATGGCAAGTCAAAGTTCGCCGCCGAGTCGGAGGGATTGCAGGAAGCGGAGACTGCTATCCACTAGACCGAATCTACGGTAGTTCCCCCACCGCAACACCGTCACCACCTCCCCAACGGCGCGGAAGAAGTCAGTCGGAAAAGGACACACATACAGAGGAGCTATGAGAATCATCAAGAGCCTGATTCACAGCATCGTTCGGTTGGTCGCTATTAACATCGCGTTGATTCTGTTCTTCGCCTCGGCTCCCCTTCTCTACGTGACCGTGCCGTTTTGGGTCATCCTGACGCACAAGAGCGTGGCGGACATGATTACGATCTACATGCTGACCGGTCCGTTCGTTTGCGGGTTCTGGATGACTTGATCTGCCATTGGCAAACGGTTCGGAAGGCACAGCGCGAGGGTCGGTTGGAAATTGGCGCGATAGCCGAAGGCGGCATGGTGTGTACGGTTGGAAAGTCCTTCGGGTTTATGGTGATGGGTTGGTTCGGGTCGGCACTGGCGGAATTCGCTTTCTGCGGTGCGGCAGGAAACCTGCTCCACAGCACTACGGGTCGGTTGGAGTTCTTCGCGATGGCACCGTTCGCGGTGTTTGCGCCCATTTGGTTGGTGCTGTTGTGCCGCTGGATGCGAAGCAGGAAACGTGGGGACTTCATCAGCCGGGCGAAGGGCGACCGCGAACTGCGGGAAACGTTGCACGCGATCTCGCTCCAAGCCAAGAGCATGCGAAGCCAGAACGCGCACTGACAACAGGGTCATGATGACAGGGAGGAATTGATGATGGACGATTATTGCCATGTGTTCGTGCTGACGTCCTTGTCTATTGATGAAAATGGCGATGTCAAACGCCGGAATGTCGCTGTGACGTTTGATTTGTTTGAAGCAGAAGATCACCGAAACAGAGGCGTCGAGCACGAATATGACGTTTTTGTTGTGCCGGGCGACTGGCGCGAGGATGCAGAACAATCGAATTTGGTTCAAAGCCCTCCGCGACCTTCGAGAAATGGTGCGTGGCAGAATCAGGAGGATCAGTGAGTATTCACGAACTTGCCCGTCATTACCTGTCGCAAAAACAGACGGTAAGAGCGGCAGGCTTGATGATGAAGCTGATCGAGACGGAGCCGACGCCGGAGAACCTCGAACTGCTGGCAGACATTTATTTGCAGCAGGGGTTGTTTGATCACGCGAAAGCGTTGTACTTGCGGGTCGTGAAAGCGGGGCTGAAATGAAGCCCTTAATGCACGAGGAGGCGCTGGGATGAGCATGAGAATCAGCAAGAGCAAATTCTGCGCAGGCGTGCAGTGCCCAAAACGCCTTTACTTGCAGGTTCACTCGCCGGAACTCGCGGAGCAGCCCGATGCTGCCGCAGAGGCGATCATCGAGCAAGGACACGAGGTCGGCATGCTCGCCCGGCAGCTTTTTCCCGGTGGAGTTGAAGTCTGCGAGCGCAGTCTCGATCAGGCGATCCGCGCAACTCGCGAGCTAGTCGCCAACCCTGAAGTTCCGGCGATTTTCGAGGCGGTGTTCGAGCACGGCAGCGTGCTCGTGAAAGTGGACGTTCTGCATCGGCGGCGAGACGGTCGCTGGCGTCTCATCGAAGTCAAGTCCACGAGCGACGTTAAGGATCACCATTACGAGGATGTCGCGATCCAGTACCGCGTCGTTTCCCGTTCGGGAGTGGATGTTGCATCCGTCTGTTTGGCGCATGTGAATCGCAATTACGTTCGGGCTGAATCCATTGATGCGAAGCGATTTTTCAAGATCAGAAATCTCACTCGGCGGGTAAATCGGTTGCAGCCGAAGCTCACGTTCCAGCTACGCTCGCAATTCACGATCCTCGGAATGCCAAATGCACCAGACATCGCTCCGGGTCGTCATTGTGTCGTGCCCGTCACCTGCGAGTTCTACGACCGCTGCAATCCGCCGCGCCCAGACCACCACATCGGCTACCTGCCAAGAATCCATGCCAGCGCGACGGAGCTTGAGGAGATGGGCATCGAGTCCATCCACGACATTCCCGACGATTTCGAATTGACCGAGATTCAGCGGCGTGCTGCTCACATGTGTGCAGACAGGCGAGCCGTGGTTCAGCCCGGAACTTCGTGACGTGCTGGGTGGGCTGGAGTGCCCGTTGTACTTTGCAGATTTTGAAACAGTGAATCGGGCGATCCCACCGTTTCGCGGGCATGCGGCCCTACGATCATTTGCCTTTCCAATTCTCAGTAGATGTCCAAAGGCAGCCCGGAGCCGAGCACGAGCACTATGAATTCCTAGCCACAGATGCGAGCGATCCGCGCCGCGAGTTCATCGAGTCGTTGCGCAACGCGCTCGGCGAGAGCGGGAACATCGTTGTGTACTCGGCGTTTGAATCGCAAAGGCTCTCAGAACTTGCAGCGTGGTTGCCGGAACATTGCAGAGCGGATTAAGGCGATCCAAGCCCGCCTCTTCGATTTGCTGCCAGTCGTCCGGGAACACACCTATCATCCGGCATACGCAGGCTCGTACTCGATCAAATCGGTATTGCCTGCGCTCGTGCCAGAGATGAGCTATGACGGCATGGCCGTGCGAACGGGCAGGATGCCGGGCTTGCGTGGGAGGCACTCGTGCGTGGGCAGTTGGACTGCGCCGAGCGCGACCGGATCAGGAAGGCTCTGCTCGATTACTGTGCGCTCGACACGCGGGCGATGGTCAGGCTCTTAGAAAAGCTGAGATCGGAAACCGAACGCCTACTCAGAAAATAGGCAGTAAAGTTCGACGAGTGCCTATCCAAGATCACCGGAGGCTACAATTGAGGCTGATGGCTGACGCATACGAGGTCTGGCTGGATCAGGTCAGGGACGCCCTGCGCTCGATCAACATGCCGATGGAGGACTGGCAGAAGATTTGGGCGTTCGACTTCGCTGCCGAATACGAAAAGGGCACGATTCCCGACGCTGCGGCGATGAAAGCGAATCGTTTCTGGTGGAGCAAGCAAAACAAGTCCATCGGGCGTGCCTGCGAGAAGATTCCGGGCTGCTGGCTTCCGCGAGGGCACCAAGGCGAATGCCAGCCCGACTACGAGCCGGGCGACCACATCAAAGTTGAATTTGAGGGCGAGAACGGGATGCCCGGAGAATGGATGTGGGTGATCGTGCAGAGCCGCGATGACCAGAAGCGGATTGTGTATGGAACGCTGGATAACGAGCCGCTCAATGACTACGGCGGCAAGGTGAAGCTCGGATCGGAACTTGCCATCAGCTATAAAAAGGTGCGTGAGCACAAGAAGCCTTCTGAGTTCATAAAGCAGTGATCTTCGATGTCTGACACTTTCTCAAAGTCTCAGCGCAGCCAGATTATGAGGTCAGTTCGTTCGACTGGTACAAGCGCCGAGCGGCGGTGCGAAGCCGTTCTACGCTCTCTCAAAATCAAGTTCACCCGTAATGCAGCGAACCTGCCGGGAAAGCCCGACTTTGTTCTCAAATCATCCCGGTTGGTCGTCTTCGTTCACGGCTGCTTCTGGCATTCCCACGCTGGCTGCAAAAACGCCGCTGCCCCAACATCCAACATTGAGTACTGGTCGGCAAAGCTCGCTCGAAACCAAAGACGGGACAGACGAGTACGGCAGGCGATTAGGAAGTTGGGCTGGAGAACTGCCGTCATTTGGGAGTGCAAGCTACGAGACGCCGACTCAGTCACACGCCGCTTGCTGAAGTTGACGAGTCACGACGGGAAATAATTGGCTGAGGACATTCTGCGCAATCCAATCGATGACCGGGACGCAGACGGCATCGCCGAATCCAAAAAGCGCGTCGTTACGTTCGACGTTGATCGGAAAGTTCGGACATCCTTGGAGGCGAGCGTATTCACGCGGAGTCATCCATCGCATCCTGATCTTTCCTCGACCGACGACGAAAACGATCTGCTTGCTACTACCGCCTCGCGGAGTGCGTAGGCATCCAGCCAGACCGTCTGTGCGAATCTCCGACTTCGAGCTTCCCTCGCGGACGCGACGGTAGATCGTTCCAACGGTGTAGTCTGAAGCTCTTTTCAGACGCTCTATCCGTTCACGATGGTACGAATGCATCTCGTCCAGATGTTTCCTTACCCGTTTTTCATCCCACCAATCTTGCGCGGCGTCCGTATCTATGACCTTATGCAGGGTTCGATTCTCAGCGGGCAAATCCGGCAGGCGTAAGGGCACCCATCCCGTCTTCAACTCGCAACCTTGCAACGCATTCAGCAGTTTCGCCGGGCGCAGAGCGCTCTCAGGTTCTTCCAAACTCCAAAACCCATTGGGCTGGCGGGGTAATAGGTCGCGCTGGAATCCGACGATGAAGATACGCGGACGACTCTGCGGTGTGAAGTGCTTAGCGTCCACGGTGAAGGCATCGACGTAGTACCCAAGCTCCGAGAGTTTGTGAAGGGCAAGACGGAAGAACTTTCCTTCATGGGAACTCAAGAATCCCATCACGTTCTCAACGAGAACGGCCCTAGGAACTCGCCGTCGTTGTCGTAGCTGTTTCAGAACCTTGAGAAATCCATAAAATGCGCCTGAGTCATTCCCGGCGAAACCCTTGAGATTGCCAGCCAACGACAGATCGACGCACGGGAACGACGCTGTCGCGAGATTAACCCGACGCTTTGGAATTCTCGCAATGATTTCGTCCGTTTCCCAGACATCCTCGACGTGATAATAATCGGCTCGACCAAACTGGTCTTCGTACATCGCTTTCTTCTTGGGTTCAATGTCATTCGCATACACGCACGTCCAGCCGTGCGCGGATAGTCCCAAGTGGGTCAGACCAATGCCTGCGAAGAACTCGATACATGCGAGTTCATGAGAGGACGCTTGCTCCACGGGCAGCGAGCCGTCAATTCTGGAACTGGCTTGGCTGAGGATTGCTGTCGAAGCTGCCATCGGGTGATCTTCTTGGAGAATAGTCTGCGCGAACTTTACCACGTTTGCGCCTGTGGGAATCTAGTCTGTCAACATTCATCGCTAGCACTCTGGGACGTAGACAGACCAGAATGGCAAGAGTGCAGAAAACTCCCAAGAAAACGAAGGCTCCCGAACTTGTTCCTGAGACAGTCGCGATCAGAAAAGAGATTAGCGCCTTCTTCTCGATGATTGGCAAGGATGGGAAGAAGATTGGAACGAGGCTTGGCGTCTACGTCTTCTACGACTACTTCGGTGAACCGATCTATGTCGGGCAAAGTGAAGAGAGTCTTGGAGCGAGGATCGGGCGACATCTGACCAACCAGCGAACCGACGCAGTCGCGATGCGCGTGCTTGATCCGCAGGAGGTCGCTGAGATCGAGGTTTGGGCATTTGACTTCACGGGAAAGAGTGCCGAAGAGCAAAAACAGATTCTCGCGCAGGCTGAATATACCGTGTACAGGAAGGTCTTCGATGAATCGAAACTCAAGGCAGTCCTGAACGAGAAGGACATCCCCGTCACGAAGATAATCACATTGCCGAAATCGCACCGGGCGAAGATCGTTCCCGAACCGACTTACAGTCATCGCAAACACCCTGACATCAGAATCGCTCGAAGGGCCGCTCAAGCTGCCGAGCTTGCGAAAATTGTCACTGAACGCAAAGTCTCCAAGGGACTTCGTCGAACTCTCTATCAACAGGCTCGACGTATCGAGTCGCTTAGCAAGCAACGTCTCGATGAGATCGTAGCCGACATTCCAGTCGAAAAGGACGGGGAAGAGTAGGTCAGTACCGCAAAACTCCTCCGCTTCTTCCATCACTGATACGCGCCCACAGAACTCTGAACATTCTTCGATCCAAATCACAGTCAATTCTTGACGATCTGCTTTATCATGTGCCCATGCCGCTAATGAGCTTCTGGAAGAGTAGCCGTGATGAAGTGTTGAAGATGACGGTCGAACAAGTTGTCTCCAGTGCTGGCGACGGTCATTTACGAGACGGCTCCGAGGCTTCCAAGGAATTCCGTGGTTATCTCCGTGTCTGCCCAAGCGAATCGCTCTTTGCTTACGCGAGGTACTGCCTAGAGAACTCATTCGAGAAGGGTGGTGTCGTCCTCCAAGACGTCGTTAATGAATTGGGTCGAAGGTTGGACTTCGACGTCGAGGATGGGCTTTATCAGGGCAAGAAAACAGTGGTCGGCTTCGATGGTATTTGGCGATCACACAGCGATCCAGACATTTTGGTTGAAGTGAAGACGACAGATTACGTCGCTGTTTCGCTGGAGAAAATCGCGGAATACAGACAACGGCTTTATGCAGAGCACAGGATCGAACCGAACGCCTCCATGCTGGTTGTCGTGGGGCGGGAGGACACGGGAGGGCTTGAGGCGCAGGTGCGTGGTTCCCGCTACGCATGGGATATGCGTCTCATCAGCGTGGAACGGCTGATCAAGCTCGTTCAGATAAAGGAAAAGTCGGACGATCCAGCAACGCTTGCTCAGATTCGACAGTTGCTTCGCCCGTTCGAGTATACAAAGATCGACCGGATCATCGACGTCATATTCACGACTGCGGTAGACGTCGAGGAGCAGATTGCTGAGCACCCACCTGTCGAAGAGGGTGACAAAGAACAGGGCACGTTCAAGCAGGATCGCACCGACCCCGAATTGCTTAATGCAAAGCGACTGGAGGCTGTTGAAGCCTTTGCACGGTCTGAGGGGCAAGAACTAGTGCGATACAGCCGGACGCTGTTCTGGAGTTCCGATAAGACGTTCCGAGTCTGCTGCGCCGTATCCAAACGCTATGAAGGCGACTACCAGCCTTACTGGTATGCCTTTCACCCCAACTGGGATCGTTTTCTTAGCGAAGGGAATGACAGCTATTTTGTGCTCTCCTGCATGGACCGCGCAGAAGCCTACGCCGTGCCCTATTCGGTATTGGACAAGCACAAAAAGAGCCTCAACATGACGGATCGAGGCGACAAATCATACTGGCACGTTGCGCTCAACACGCTGGAGGACGGAACGCTGGCGATCAACCTTTCTCGAATCGGGAAGAAGCTACCGCTGAAGCCGTTTGCGTTTGGCTGGACGAATAATTTGGTGCAACCAGCTGTGCGCACTGGTTGAGCAGTTCAACGACGACGTTGCAGCGACATTAAAAGTGATGACTCGCAGACGACAGTATGTTTTCCGCAACTGACATAGCGAGCTTTCTTGCCTGCCCGCACACGGCGACGCTCGCCCGCGCCGAGTCGCAGGAACGAGATCGCCAAGCCCTTCTTCAAAGACCCGGCAGTCGATCTGCTGCAGAAAGCTGGGGCTTGAGCACGAGCAGCGATACCTGCGCGAACTGGCTGAGAAGGACGGTCTCGCGATTGCCCAGATCGACGTCAACGGGCTGTTGGGAAGACGCCGTCGCTGCAGACAGTCCGAGCGCTGCGCGAAGGCGTCGATGCCGTCTATCAAGCGACGTTTCTGGACGGACCGTGGGGTGGTCGGTCCGACTTCCTTGTTCGGGTCAACAAGCCCAGCGCCCTCGGGTCGTGGTCTTACGAGGTAGTGGAAACCAAGCTCGCACGCTCCACCAAGGCGACCGCGCTGGTTCAGCTTTGCTTCTATTCGGACTTGCTGTCGCGGATTCAAGGTGTGGAGCCGCAGTGGATGCACGTTGTGCTGGGAGGCACTGCCAGTCCCGAACGATTCCAAGTTCAGCGCTACATCGCTTATTTCCGCAAGGTCAGAAGCGAGTTCGAAAAGGCGTGGAAGCTCGAAACGAATACCTACCCCGAACCCACGGAGCACTGCGAAGTGTGCTCGTGGTTCCCGCTATGCGACAAACGCCGCAGGGACTGACGACCACCTCGTCGCTCGTCGCCGGAATCTCGCGGAACCAGCGGAAGGCGTTGGCTGGGCGCGGCGTGAACACCGTAGCCGCCCTCGCGAAGCTCGCTCTTCCCCCAAAGCCGAAGATCGAGCGCATCGGAGACGCCGCTCTGCTGCGAATCCGCGAGCAGGCACGCCTTCAGGTGCAAGGTCGCGAGGAGGGTCGCCTCGTTTACGAGTTGATCGACGACGCTGGAAGAGGGCAAAGGTCTTGCCATTTTGCCCCTCCCGTCGCCTGCGGACTTGTTCCTCGACCTCGAAGCGAATCCCTACGTGCTTGACGAAGGCTTGGAGTACCTCATCGGCATGGTGACGCTTCCAGCGAATTCGGGCGGCGAGCCGATCTACGAGTCCCTCTGGGCGCTGACCCGCTCGGAAGAGAAGAAAGCATTCGAGACGTTCATAGCAAAGGTGATGGAGCGTTGGCGTCAGAACCCGGAGATGCACATCTACCACTACGCCCCATACGAGCCGACCGCCATCAAGCGGCTGGTCGGAAGGCACGGGACGTGCGTCGATGAAGTGGACGAACTGCTGAGGGCTGGGGTCTTCGTCGATCTCTACCGCGCCGTCCGGCAAGGCATCCGAGCGTCGGTGGAGAGCTATTCCATCAAGCGGCTTGAACCGCTCTACGGCTTTAGCCCGCGCCGTGCCGCTCCGTGACGCGAACGTCGCCCTCCAGTCCTTCGAGGCGGCGATGGCGCTTGGGAACGGTCAAGAAGAAATCGGCGATCTTCTCAAGACCGTCGAGGGCTACAACCGGGACGACTGCGTTTCGGCGCTGCGGCTGCGGGATTGGCTTGAAGATCGGCGCAAGGAACTGGAAGCCAAGAAGCGGTCGTGCCTTGCCCAGACCAGCCGTTCAAGTCCGGCGAGGCGAGCGAGAAACTGAGCGCCCGGCTTGCAGGAGATAAGGGCGCTCGCGGCTCGGCTGCTTGCCGCGCTCCCTGAAGACGAAGCCCAGTGGACGGACGAACACCGGGCGTTCTGGCTTCTCGCGCAGATGTTGGAATGGCATCGCCGCGAAGAAAAGTCGTCTTGGTGGGAATACTTCCGCCTTTGCGAGCTATCCGACGATGAACTCCAAGAGGACAGGAACGCCTTGGGCGGACTCGCTGTATGTCGGAGAGGTCGATCACATCAAGCGGTCGATAGTCCACAGGTACAGCTTCTCCGCCCCAAGACCATGCCATTGACCGGGCGCACGAAGTCCACGATCCGAGAACTCGGGCACAGCGCGGGGGAGGTGGTTGCCATTGACGACCACAATCGGACGATTGATCTCAAGCGCGGCGCGGCTTCTCACGTTCCGCATCCGACCGCTCTTGTGCCCTTCGACATCGTGGATTCGACAGTCTTGAGCGACAGCCTGTTTCGCCTCGCGTCTTGGGTGGCAGAACACGGCATCACCGGGGCGGGGCAGTTTCAACCTGCGCGGGAGCTTCTGCTTCGACAGCGCCCCAGAGCGCTGGGGAAATTTGAGAGAACCTTGATCGGCGAGGATGGTCAACTGACGCGAAGCCGCAAAGGCTCTCGTTCGCTCCCTCGCACGCGAGACTTCGGTGCTTCCTATCCAAGGGCCGCCGGGTTCGGGCAAGACGTTCACCGGGGCTCGCATGATCGTCGAGCTTGTCAGGCAGGGGCGACGGGTCGGAGTCACTGCCGCCAGCCACAAGGTGATCAGCACTCTGCTTCGCGAGGTTTGCAGCGCCGCCAAACAATCCGGCGTTCGCGTGCGCATGATCCAGAAAGCAAGCGAAGGCGACGAATGCGATGACGCATCGGTCATACAGGCGGAAAGCAACGAAGCAGTGCTGGATGCCCTGACGAAAGGCTCCGCAAAGGTCGCGGCAGGATCGGCATGGCTGTGGGCACGCGAGGAGATGGCAAACTCCGTGGACGTGCTCTTCGTGGACGAGGCGGGTCAGATGTCTCTCGCGAACGTGCTGGCTGCGTCCCCAGCCGCGACCAGCATCGTGCTGCTTGGCGATCCGCAGCAACTCGACCAGCCGCAGAAGGGTGTTCATCCACCCGGCGCGGATGTCTCGGCGCTCGGTCACCTGCTAAATGGGCGTGCGACCATCGCCGCCGACCAAGGCATTTTCTTGACTGAAACTCGCCGTCTGCATCCAGATGTTTGCGCGTTCACATCGGAGCTTTTTACGAGGGTCGGCTCGTGGCACGCCCAGAAAATGCGCAGCAGCGGCTCAACGCTGGCCGATCCGCTCGGCGGGACTGGGCTGCGCTTTGCCCCCGTTGAGCACTCTGGCAACCAGAACGAATCGCCGGAAGAAGTCGAGAAGGTTGCGGCGGCGGTCGATGGCCTGTTGCAAACCGGGGCAACTTGGACGAATAAGAAGGGAGAAACGCATGCCCTCACGCTGGAGGACATCCTCATCGTGGCTCCTTACAACGCGCAGGTCGCGGCGCTTATAGAAAGACTCCCCGCAGGATCGAGGGTGGGAACCGTGGACAAGTTCCAAGGGCAGGAAGCGCCCATTGTCCTGTACTCGATGGCGACATCGACGCCGGAGGACGCCCCAAGGGGCATGGAATTCCTGTACAGCCTAAACCGCCTGAACGTCGCGGTCTCGCGTGCTCGATGCGTGGCTGTGATTGTCGCCAGCCCGGCTCTGTTCCAAGTGCAGTGCAAGACGCCGCGCCAGATCGAGCTTGCCAACGCATTTTGTCGCTATCTTGAAATGGCTCGTCAGGTCTGACGCAGCATGGCTTAGATTTCAAGACGATCAGCGGCTTCTCTCAAAATTAATCGGTAGCGATTTTATTGTTATTTCCGCAACTTCGTTGATGTTCCCTATCAGTTCTCTCTAATATATGATCTGCAAGAGAGGCTAATCGCCGTCCAACCTTGCTTCGAGGGGGAGCAAGGCGCTCTGACTGGAGAGCACCAATGCAACCCCCATTCTCGCTGCGCTCTCGCTCAGGATTTGACTCTGTTTGCATAAGCCATCGGCGTTTTGAGTCACAGACACGAATACCCAACAGCGATAGACTTCGGTTAAGCATGAATGTTTGTCGAGGCTGAAATGAAATCAGTCGGCTCAATCTGGCGCAAGTGGGACTTACACGTCCATACACCTGCTTCTTTCATCTGGAAGGGGGGCAAGAAGCTCCGAGATCAAACCACCACGGAAAGAGATGACACATGCAAGAGCGTCTTAGAAAGAATGGGCGCTCTTGACGTTGACGCATTCTGCATAATGGATTACTGGACTTTTGATGGATTTTTGGAGCTTCGTGACTATCTCTGCAGAAACCCTACCGCAACCGTAAAACGTGTTTTTCCCGGCATCGAACTTCGACTCGAAGCTCCAACCGATTATCGTCTCAACACACATGTACTCTTCGATGATCTCGTATCGAATGAAAGGCTGGGGCATTTCTTGGCACACCTGAAGTTCGGCGGCCCGCAGGGGAGACCTCCGTCACGAGAAAACTTCATTGAGATTGCGAAGAGTTACGATCCGGGCAAGCTGAAACATCACGGTATGACCGTTGCGGATAGAGCCGACGACGGAAAGATGTTCCATTTAGGTCTGAGCACCGCGGTAGTTACCCGTGAATCACTCCATCAGGCTATAGAAATCGTGGGCGATGAGCACTGTCTCATCGTCCAACCCTACGACACGAGTGATGGACTAGAAGACCTCGATTGGAAACGACACCCATATACGGACTCAACGTTGATGAAATGGGCGGACATGTTCGAAACGCGAGACCAACTGCATGTCGATCTGTTCTTGGGGTTTGGGCATCCCAAGAAGCCAAGTGTGGGGAAGGAATTCATTGAGAATCTTGGGGGCTATCCTAAGCCCGTCGTGAGTGGCAGTGACGCCCACCGGATTGCTGATTACGGCGTATATCCAAGTGATCGCATCACATGGCTCAAAGCGCAGCCGACATTCGCCGGACTCCGGCAAGTGTGCTATGAACCCGCCCTCCGATGCTTCATCGGTGAAAATCCGCCGAAACGAGAGCACATTGCTCAGAACCCGACAAAATACATGCAGCGGCTTCACATTGAGAAGATCAGTAACTCGACCCTCGACGAACACTGGTTCGATGGCATGACTCTAGACCTTAACACCGGGCTTATCGCAATCATTGGGAACAAGGGGAGCGGCAAGAGCGCGTTGGCTGATGTTTTGGCCCTTGCTGGGAATACGCATTGCGGAGAAATGGAATTTCTAAATGACAAACGTTTCCGGCGAGGCATAAACAAGGCAGCACATTTCAAAGCTACGCTCGTCTGGGCAGATCAGACCGCCGCAGAGGTTACCCTCGACGAAGACCCCGATGCTGATAAGCCTGAGCGAGTACGCTATTTGCCTCAGCAATTCATCGAGAATCTCTGTAATGAAATCGCTAGTGGGAATGATACAGATTTCGATCAAGAGCTAAAAAAGGTTATCTACTCGCATGTTCAAGAGGACAAGCGTCTTCAAAAGGCAAGCCTTGACGAGCTTCTTGACTACATCGTTGGAGGGCACCGAAAAGCGATCTCCCAACTCCAAGCGAAGCTCCATTCCGTCAATACTGAGATTCTTGGTGTAGAGCGAGAACTGAACGAGGACACCATCAAGGCGAATCGAACCGCGTTAAGCCTGAAACAGACCGAACTGGAAGCGCACGACAAGACACGTCCTGAGGAGGTTCATGAGCCGGGGGACGATCCAACAAACCCGCAAGCCAAGCAGATCACCGAAGCCTTGCTTCTTGCGCAGCAGCAACTCGACGAGACCAACACGAAGTTGGAGACCGCAAAAACTGAGCGCAGCGCTTTTGTGGCTCGCGCAGCCTTGCTGACCCGCCTTGAGGGACACATAGCAAACTTCGGAGACGCGTACAAGGCATTCATCGAAGAAACGACGGATGAATTCAAATCGGGCGGCTTCAACGTCACACAGCTTGTCACACTTACGGTCACCAGTGAGCCTGTAGCTCTTGCTATTGTCGAGACTTCCGACAAACTCGCGGAAGTTGCAGCATTGATGAATGGGAAGAACGAGGAAAAGGGTCTTGAAAACTTGAGTGCTGACGCTCGTGTAAGAGTAGAAGAATTGCAGCGAGAACTTGGTGCCCCACAAAGGCGTTACCAAGCATACCTGACCGAATTAAATCGTTGGCAGACCCGGCGCAGCGAGATTGTAGGAACTGTTGAAAAGCCCAACACCATTGAATTTCTAAAAGCACGCATTAGCAATGCGGAAACAGTCCTTCCACAGAGAATCCTCGAACTACGAGAGCAGCGAAGGCAACGTGTCCGAGAGATTCACGGCGAGCTTCTTAAGATTCGCGGAGTGTACCAAGAGCTTTATAAGCCCGTTCAGGATATGGCAGCCACGAGTAATTTCGCGAAGGAGTCTCTGCATCTGAACTTCGATGCGTTCCTCACGCCATCTCGCTTCGAGGATAATTTCCTCGATTTTATTCATCGCAACCGCAAAGGAAACTTTTACGGTGAAGACGAGAGTAGGAAAGCCGTCCGAGAACTTGTGAAGAAGCACGATTTCAACTCCACCGAAGAGGTTGTCGCGTTCCTCGACGATTTGATGAAGGCGCTAACCGTCATCGAACGAGATGGTCTGGTTGAAGCGGTAACTATACAGTCTCAACTAAAAGACAAGAAGAAGGTTCCAGATTTGTACGATTTTCTCTTCGGACTTCAGTACGTCGAGCCTCGCTACACTCTTAAGCTCGGAGGCAAGGACATCTCGCAACTATCACCGGGGGAAAAAGGGGCGCTCTTGCTTGTGTTTTATTTGCTTCTAGACCGCGAAGAGATTCCCATTATCATTGATCAGCCCGAACAAAATCTCGACAATGAATCTGTTGTGCAATTGCTGGTTGACTGCATTCGTCGGGCAGCGGCGCGGCGTCAAGTGGTCATTGTTACCCACAACCCGAATCTTGCGGTCGTTTGCGACGCTGACCAAATAGTTCGCACTTACATCGACAAGGGCAACGGCAATCAGATTTCCTACGAATCGGGAGCTATTGAGGATAATCCCATCAACAAAACCGCTGTTGATGTTCTCGAAGGTACGTATCGGGCGTTTGACAACCGACGGAAGAAATATCACAAACCTGAAGGCAAAGATGCTCCGGTATAATCCCTCCGCGACGATTCGCAATTAGGAAAGTTTCTATCGCAGCAACGTAGTCACAATGCTGACCCACTCTGCGTCGAGCGGCTCCCGGCAAGCAGGCTTACCTGCCCGCTTGTACCAATAGCCTGCGTTCGCTTGATCGCCTTCCTTGCGGTGCAGGTACGCGTGAACCCACGAACCCTCCGCGCCTTCGTCCTGCTGCGCGGATTCGTGCGCCCGCGTCCAGTCGCCTTTGCCATCCCACCATAGCCCGGCGAGGGCGCGGGTGAGGCCCGCTGGGGGTTCGGTCGCGGTCAGCGATTGGCGAAATTCATCTAATGTCATACTGCCTTCGAGTCACTGCTTCGCAGTGTATCGCCAGTCGGCGGTGTGTTTGATTAGGTCACAGTCGGACATCAAGCTGAGGGCTGTCGCCAGTCGGTCAGGCGTCACCCGCAGCGGCAGTGGAGTTGCGATGAGCGGGGTCAATCCTTCCTCCTCAATCGTGATCCGAAGCCTCTGAGTGCCGCCATCGAACCGCCTCGCTGCTACTGAGAGATGCTGGCTGATTATGTGTTGCTCAAACACTAGCTGCAAGAATTCGTCAAACGGAAGGCTGGCGCATCGCCTCAAGAAGTCCCGCCAGTATGCGAGTGATATGCGCTCTGATCCTCCGTGGCGCAGTAGCTTGTTGACTGTTTCGAGTGCCTCGAAGGCATCGGTGTATTCAGCGCACAAGAAAAGAATCCGAAAGGCGTGCATGAGGGATTCTTCGGTGCTATCAGCGATGGTCGTGAGAATTCGATCCATGCGTTCAAATATGGAGTAGTCCCCGTTTCGCTGAGAGAGTGTGACTAACGCATCGAGGGACATTGGCATCGTGGGAAACAGCCGTTTGCGGACATCATGCGCCGTAGAGCCGGACGGAAGGATCGCAGGGTAGAGAGCACGCACTTCCATAGCTCTCTTGATCATGCTGCCCGTTTCCCGATCACGCGCACGGTTGAGTCTTTCTTCAATCCAGAACAGAATTACTTCCATCGCGAGTCGATGAGCCTGTCTTACCTGTAGCACGAGCCATTTATGCCAACTCGCTTCGTCCCGCCCATCTCCGAAGGCTTTTCGCCGACCTGACTTATGAAACATTGCAGACCTGACCTCCTCCACAGTCAAGGGATGCGAAGCATGGTCAAGCGCGGACAAGATGAGTCTCTGGGTCGAACTGCGCCGCCCTAAGGCATCTTTGGGATCGCTTGCATTCTTGTCAAAAAAGGCGAGTTGGAATGCGTTTTTCTCCTTTCTGCTGGGCGTCAGGATCGACCAACCCGGAAAGAGCTTATTGGCATCATTCTCAGTCCCGGTCGCTCGCACTAGGGAGCTAAGCAACTTCCGGGTGTCTCTACCCTGCAAAGAACTCTCCAGACCCTCGGCAAGCTGAATTCCAATTCCCGTTGTCCGAAACATCCCCCTCGCGTCTGGCACTGGTTCGATGAATCCAAGACCATCACTTACTTTTGCCGCAGGGCCGTACTGCACGGCAGCCATAAGGCTGGTGCTCGTGGGAATACGTTTCCAACTTTCAAAGTCTAGGGAGACAGCCCCAGACCCCGGAGGACGTGAATCAGTACCGGGTATTCCACTCACGCCATTTGCGATGTGTCCCCAAGTAAAGAGAATTTCCGCCTTCTGCTGCCAGACTTGCTGTTGTTTGAGGTCAGGCTCATCAATGTGGGCGGCAGCGGCAAGATCGTGGAACTTCCAGTAAATCCAGCTAATCACGGAAAACGGACGAACGTAGCTGCTCACGTTGTTGAAACCCGGCAGACACTCGTCCATCAAATCCACGTTGACCTGTCGAAGCCCAAGGAAGTCGGTGCCGCCTTGTTCAGGACGGTACGGAGAAACGAAAACGGGGACTTCAGTTCCGAGGACTGTCATCTTCTCGTCCGAATCGTAAACCAGCCGCAACCGGAGCGGGAGCAATATGCGATCCGGCGATCCTCCAGTTGGCGTTCCATCTCTGCTGGGTAGTACGTGAAGCAGTTTGCGCAAACGAGTCTGTCGTCCATCTGTTCTTTGAACCGGGGTTTCCGGAGAGTTGATCCAAGCTCCTGCAAGACAGTTCTGCCAGCCTCTCTTTGGAATATGGGTAACGATGCGTCGATTCGGGTTCCGTTCTTTACATCTTCGACTACCTGCGACAGATGTTGTCTGAGCGTCTTGCTGGCAACGACAGATGCGAGGGAATCCGCGAGCGCACGGTCAGGCTCTCTGATTTGCGAGAGCAGAATCCCAAAAGGAACGCCGATAGCTGGCAACAGAGCGCTCTGCGCACGCTTAACGTCCACTTCGCCGTCATAGTAGTTCTCTAGCAATTCGTGCATCACGGTATTCACATCCCTACCGTCGCCTTGAATGCTGACAGTCGCAGTGCACGTTACGAAATGTTGTTCGAGAGCATCCACTTCAGCGGCAGCTTTCATCGAATTACCAACTTTTGCTGACCACTCCCTCATGAATTGTTTCGCCTCGCCTACGTCGCCACGTCTCGCCAGAAGCATGTTCATTTTAACTTCGAACCAGATGACATATAGCCCGCGCACGTCCTTCGGCTCGACATCGGTCGAATCAACGAGGGTTCTCATTTGATGGGCGAAAACGAAAAGTGCATCCTCGAAGCGCTTCACATCTTCGGGAGGATCAGGCTCGCCATTCTCGACTTCTACGCTGCGACGCTTGCCAAGGGCTTGAGGCTTTGACGTTTGGTCGTCTTCGCCATGTCCGAGGAGTCGCTTTCGCAGTTGCGCAAACACTCGATCCAGAGTGAAAAGCTCGACTTGAGACATCGAGTGACCGGAACCGGGTGTGAAAAGTGGAGTTGGAGTAGGAGCTAGATCGGCAAGTGCGACGTGAACGGTACCATGCTGCTCACCCGAAGGGTGCCCTGAGGGATGGACAGCTTGTGTGATTCGGCGGGAAAAGGTCGCTAGGTGCTTGGTCGCGTTGACAGCCAAGTATTCAAGCAACGCGATCTCGTCATCCTCTGTGTCTTCCCTTGAAATGAGGCGCAACATTGCCGGAATGTTCAGCCGGGGGAGGCGAGGCATGCGCAGGATGTCTTCGACGTGAACCCATCCTCTGGCAATGGTGGAACCGTGACGCAGACTCAACTGCAAACCTGAAGTCAGGGAGAACTCAGCAGCTTGTGGCAACATCGCCCGAAACCGTCCATCGGATCGCACGTCCACTTCGAACGGCTTCATGTCACCGCTAGGCTTAATGAGGGTTCCTTTCCAACGTCCTGAAGGAAGTTGCGGCCCTAAAATCGTTCCCGATAGATCACCGTCTCCCGCGAGATAGGCGTACACAAGCAGTTCATCGACTGAAGTAGACTCGTACTTCGCAGGCTCAAAGTGCTTAGGAACAGTTGACGCAGCCCATGACACCCATTCCTTGTTTCCGGAAGATATTCGTAGCACCCCAACTTCGACGTTGCGCGTGGTACAGAGGGCAGCAGTTGTTGCGTTAATGCTTCCGGTCAGAACGGCGGTGCCCGCCTCGCCTCGCGCTTCGATCCACTTGGCGTGAAGGGGGCGCTTGAGTGCGCTTGCCTCGGGCCACACCGCCACAACCTTTGACTGTTTCCATCTAAGAGCTTCTTTGAACGGGAAGTTGCTCTTGTGCTCGTTTGGACGAACTGCGATTCTCACGCTTGTACATCCCAGCGCATCCGCGAGGCTGCGGACGGCATTCCCATCGTTGTCAAAGAACGGCGACATGATTGTCAGTTCACGTGGATTGAGGTGCGTAATCTGAGTTGGCAACTGGCTTATGACGGATGTATCAACGGTATGGATAAGTCGCGGTTGTTCCAGCGGCGAGTTCGGAAGCAACTGCGACGACCGTATTGCGCAGTCGCGAAAAGTCTTTGTCCAAGCGAGGTCAGGGCAATGTAGGTCTTTACCAGCGCGATTCTCGATAGATGTCAGAAAACCTGCGAAATCCCCAAACGCTGACGAAGCAGTGGTTGAGAGCAAAACTTCGATGACTTCGAGGTTTCTCCCAAACCCACCGAACGTGAGATTGCCGCTCCCGACGAGCAGGACATCGACCTGTTCGCCCACAAGGTAAATGCACTTGGGATGAAAAACACCTTCCTTGAGCGACACGGGAACCAGCCGGAATTCTTGACCTACGCCTTGTGAGCGGCGCTCTATTAGGGAGTCTCTGTATCCCTGAACGTCCGTGATGACCCAAGTTTCCTGACAACCAACGCGGCGTAACGACCTCAATAGAATCGACTCGAAGAAACTGAGGCTGAGCGCATAGGTCGTGAACAACGCTCTTTGCCACTTGCCGCCATCAATCACATCAAGGACGGAAACACCCATACAGTGGTGACGCCTAAGTGGGAAACGCGCCCCTACGCATCTAACAAAGATCGGATGAAGTAAGACCCGTCATTGTGCGCCTCTGAAATCACGTCGCGCAAGTGCTGGCATCACACAACTGGCGATACGACCGAGACTTCGCCCATGACGCATGACTATGAAGCCGATTGCTGGGACGAAGGCTTCGAAGGGTGCCGCCTATCAATCTCCTCCATGATCCGCTCAGCCCATCGGACGCCATCTGCAATGGCAGCGACAGTGGCAGGAACCCGCGCTCCGCTGTCATACTGTGCCAGTTTGCGGGCCGCCAAAATCGAGGCGGCGATCAGCAGCACGCGCTTTCGACCTTCGTCCACTTTCGCAGTCTAGCAGTTTCGCCTTATATTCGCTATTATGTCGGCGTCGCGTTGAAGCTGGCTCCCTGAGAGGGAGGTCTGCGATGCCGGAGCCGAGACCAAAGGGCTTTGTACGTGGTGACAAAGGTCGAAAACAAGGGCTGGAGACAACGGGATGACCCTGAACACCATTCGGCAGCCAAATCGCCGTAGAATCGTCGCGATGGGAAAGTTCTCACCGACAAAGCAACACGGCGACTGCGAGGAGATCGCCAACCCATCCACCGCTTACGGTCGGCGGCGGCGCAACTGGATCGACGCGCACGGTGCTGTCCCTGCTGGGCAAGTTGTCGATGCCTCATGTGGCAACAAGTGCTGCATCGCGCTGGGGCATGCCTACCTCCGTCCACGCGTCGAGCAACCGCGCAAGTACCGAAAGATCGCCGACCGCGTCCACAGGCTGAAAGTGGGTCAGCATTTCATTGTTCGGGGTGTCGGCACCGACGAGCGGAGCCGCAACCGATTCCGCTCCGGCTTGTATGCTGCTGTGCGGCTAGACAGAGTGTCAGTGCGCGGACTGCCGGACGGGAGCGTGCGCGTGACGAAGGTCGGGGAGTGGCGCGGCGTGGGAACGTAGCCACTCACCGCACACATGCGATCTCGATTTCATCCCACAAAATTTGTACTGCTTTTTGTACCGCCAAACGACGATTCGCGGGGTTTTCCGCGTTTGTCACGGAAGATCACGGACGCAGCCAAAACCCGCGTCAGTGCTGGTTTTCCTTGTATTCTTGAGAAATTTGAGTAGGATTGTTTCGGCGGTCAGAAACTCAGGGCATCGTTCGAGTCCTACCTGAGGAGCCATTCTAAAATCCGCCCTTTGTTTCATTTACGCAGCTGGCCCACCCTTTCGGAATCCGATAAATGCTACCTGGGTTGCCCCACCCTTGTCGCGCTTTTTGCGACAGGGTGGGCAATCGATCTTTACGTGTCCGTCGGTCTTTTCTCCACCCACCCTATCCGCAAAGAACGCGGATAAGGGTGGGGCATCCCTCGGAAACGATTTGGGCGGAAAGGATGGGCCAGCCCCCATGGTATACTTTGCGGCAAAGCGGCCTAGATTTCCCCCTTCCTCCCGGCCCACCGCTTGAAGCGAGGTAAGAGTATGCAGTCCAAGAAGTTCTGCTCCCGAGCAAAGGCACTTTCCCCGGTCTTCCTAACGTTCTTGCTAGCGGCGACACTGGCGACCCAACACGCACAGGCGCAGAAGTTCAAGGTGCTGCACACGTTTCACGGTCCGAACGGCGCTGTGCCGGTTGGTGGGGTGATCAGGGATGCCGCTGGGAACATCTACGGCACGACGGCAGAGGGCGGCGGTTGCCGGGACAATGGCTGCGGGACGGCGTTCAAGCTTAATAAGAATGGCGAGCAGATTTGGCTGCACAAATTCAATCAGCACAACGGCGTTACTCCAGGTGGGGCGCTGGTGCGCGACGCATCGGGGAATCTGTTCGGGGGGACAGGATACGGCGGGGATCTCAGTTGTAACGCGCCGTACGGATGCGGGGTGGTTTTTGAGTTAGATAAAACGGGCCAGAAGGAAACCGTGCTGCACAAGTTCACCGACTCCCCGGACGGGAACTCCCCCTTCCCCCCCTCTCCCGTGACCCGTCTGGGAACCTCTACGGCGTCACCGTTTATGGCGGGACTGAGGGTCTGGGCACGGTGTTTAAGATTGATACTGCGAGCAAGGAGACAACCCTTTACAGTTTCACAGGCCCGCCGGAGGGCGGAGACGGTGCGTTCCCGGGGCCAGGCATTATCCGGGACGCTGCCGGTAACCTTTACGGCGCAGCTTTCGACGGCGGGGCGTACGGCGCGGGTGCGATATATGAACTCAGCAGCAGCGGCCAGGAAACGCTGCTACACAGCTTTTCGGGCGGCTCCGACGGGGCGCACCCTCTTTCCACATTGCTTCTGGATTCCCAGGGGAACCTGTATGGAACGGCGCAGGCGGGAGGGAACGGTCAATGCGGCGGCACGGGCTGCGGCGTGGTCTTTGAGTTGATGCCGCAATCAGGCGGCAACTGGGCCGAGGCTGTGCTTTACGCCTTCTGCTCAGCTAACCGCTGTGAGGACGGCGAAGAGCCACGCGAGGGCCCCTTGGTTCGTGACTCCGCCGGGAATATCTACGGTACGACGTACTTTGGCGGTGCCAACGGCGACGGCGTCGTATTCAAGTTGGACCTCGCTGGCAAGGAGACTGTCTTGCACAGCTTTACGGGTGGGGCGGACGGGGCATTCCCGGAAGTGGGCGTGATCCTTGATAGTCGGAACAATCTTTACGGCACGACCGAGGACGGCGGCGACCTGAAGTGTCAGCCCAAGTACGGCGGCTGTGGCGTAGTTTTCAAGATCAGTCAATGAGTCTCTGCGCGCACTCGCCCCTGTGTACCAATCGCCGGTGGTACTTACATGTTAATTGACGGGTGGCTGTCGTATCGTTACGCTTGGCCTGTAAGGAGTTGAATAGGCTGCGTAGGGGGCTGGCCCATCCTTCCCCGCTTTGAAACCGAGGTTGCCCCACCCTTGTCGCGCTTTTTGCGACAGGGTGGGCAATCGATCTTTACGTGTCCGTCGGTCTCTTCTCCACCCACCCTATCCGCAAAGAACGCGGATAAGGGTGGGGCATCCCTCGGAAACGATTTGGGCGGAAAGGATGGGCCAGCCCCCATGCCTCGGCACAATTGCCTCCGACTGACCAGGTTTCTGTTGTCCTCGGTTCTCGCCACATTCGCGTCAGCTCAAACCACAGGGACAGCGTCCACAAATGCTTCGTCCAACGTCCATGTGCAGGCCGAAAAGCCCTTGCCCTCATTTCGGCAGTCTCTCCAGCGACCAGTCTATCCGTGATAGAGCGCCGCACGGGCCTGAGTGCGCCACCCGGCGAGGAGTTCATCGACCGCGTGCGCGACTGCGGTTGGAACCATGGCCCGGGTTCTCCTCTTTTGTCATTGCAAGCAGCGAACTGTCGGAGCTTTAACGTCTTTTTCCTGTATGAGATGGGATTGAGAATGTCAGCAGGCAGGAAATTTCATGCCTACTATCACGCATGCAGGCTGAACGGCTAATTGCAGGGATGCAGGGAGGTTACAAACAGGTCGTCTTGTCTGCTGGCGTGCTGCAAGCAGAATTTCGTTGAAATCCTCCCGCTTGGCGTGGTAGCCTCCCGCAATTGGTGCTCCCCTCCGCTGGTAGATAAGGAACAATTACGATGAGTGCCCTCCGATCTCTTTTCCTGGTCATCGTATGCACGGCTTGCGTTTTGAGTGCGTTTGCGGCGCGCAAGCCTGCCCTCCATTACGTGTTTACCGATGACGATATCAGCGGGAAACTCCCGAATACCGCGACCTTCTATAACCTCCAGTCGAATGGCAACCTGAAGGAGAAAACGACCGTTCGCGGAGGCACGGTGGGGATCGCCGGCGGATATTTCGGCGCGAAGAAGGTGAGCGTGCTGCAGAACGGTAGTGAACAGTGCGTCTTTGTCACCTCCTCGGGGTCTGGAGAGATCGCTGGGTTCGACCTGGCCACGATAAGTCTCACCGGCGTGTTCACCGGCAAGAGCGGCGATCAAGGCGGGATCTATGGCGTCGGCCTGGCAATGAACAAGAATTATCTCTACGCCAGCTTCACCGCTTCCAACAACATTGGGACTTTTCAAGTGCAGTCGGGCTGCAAGCTGCAATTCGTAGCTGATGTCAACACTGTCGGTTTGCAAGGCGGACCGGTGGACGGCATGGCAATCAGCGGCAGCTTGTTAGTCGTCACCTACGACGATGGTTCCATTCAATCTTTCGACATCTCCGGAGGCGAGCCGGTCTCGAACAACGATCAGCAGAATGCGAGCGGCTATCGCGGGCAGAATTATCCTGGTGGGGTTGATATCACGAAGGATGGTCATTATGCGATTTTCGGCGACGTCTCCACATCCACCGTTGTCGAAGTTTCTGACCTCTCTTCCGGCAAGCTCAGTAAGACCGTGATCTACCACTTGGGGTCAGAGCTCAGTGCCAGCACGGTCTTGCTCAGTCCAGACGAGAGTCTTCTCTATATTTCGAACACGCAAAGCGGCACGCTTAAAGCTGCTTTCTTTGATAAGGCGACAGGAAAAATCTCACTTGGGTGCACATCTCCTTCTCTGAAAGGCTTCGGCACTTCGTGGGCATACCTGGGAACGCTGCTCACGCAAACCAACTCCGGCACCGGGGGCCGGATTTATGTAGCTGAGTATGGATCTCCTTCCTCGATCGGCATCGCGCAGGCAAAAGTGAGCGGTGGAAAATGTACCCTCAAAGAAGCGCCTTATTCCCCGGTCAGCGACAGTAACAGCCAGGGGCTGCTATCAATCGGGATTTATCCACCGCGGCCTTTTTAGCGCACAGGGAGGAACTCCTATAACGACAACTGACGGTCATGAATGCGTGGTGAGACTTGTAGAAAGGAGTCCGGTATGCGAACGGTTTCGAAATCACTGCTCCTGATTCTCCTATATGGTGCGGCCTTCCTGAGCGCGGCGGCTCAGTGTCCCACGCGGCCCAGTCCCGGTAGCGTCATTCATGACGCGCTGAGTCTCAACAGCACTAACGGCACTCTTGCCGCCGAGTTGACCATGCGACACTCGGTGGATGAATTCGGCTACACCCACTATTGCTATGGCTACAACACGGCGGCTGGCGAGGTGGAGTCTCCGACCTTGCGCCTGAATCAGGGCGATAAGCTGGCTTTGGACGTCAAGAACCGCATTCACCTCGATGACAACTCCGATATGAACGCGATGGATTCCATGGCGATGCCCGGCAAGGTTTGCGGCGACACCGGAAACTTGACCCTATCCTCGACCAATGTCCATTTTCACGGGTTGAATGTTCCACCGGTATGCCATCAGGATGACGTGCTCACCACTGTAATTCAGCCCGACAAACCGGCTTTTCCGTTCCGGATTCAGATGCCGCGGAACCAGCCGCCCGGCCTCTATTGGTACCATCCTCATCCGCACGGGTTCACTGAATTCCAGGTGAATGGCGGGGCGGCGGGAGCGCTGGTGGTTCAAGGCATGGAAAGGTTCCGGCCCGAGGTCGCGGGGCTTCCGGAGCGTGTGTTCGTCATCCGCCAGCAGTTTCTGGTGCCTTGGATTCCGGGGTCCTTTCAGTACACCATAAACTACCAGGTAGCCGCGTATCCCACGTTCCCTTCGCCCATCATCAAGATGAAACCCAAACAGAGGGAGTTCTGGCGGCTGTCCAATTCCACCCTGCAGGATTTCATGCCGATCCACGTGAATTACAACGGCAAGCCGCAGAAACTGCAATTAATCGCTCTCGATGGCTATCCTCTAGCCAAGCCCAGGTTCGTGGAGAACATTCTGGTGCCTCCCGCCGGGCGGGCCGAATTTATCGTCGAGGCTCCACCGGAGGGAGCGCAGGCGGAGTTCCTGAATGATGCTTATGACACCGGCATCACTGGCAACCCTGACCCCGCCCAACTCCTGGCCGTGATCGAGCTCAGCAAGGACAACGACCCAAACGCGGTGATCATGCCCACCACAGATGCGGGCTCCGGCTCGATGGACCAGCTTCGCTTCGCCGGCATTGCTTCGCAGAAGCCAACGAAAGAGCGCAAGCTCTATTTCTCGGAGAAATTCGGCGGAACCGGCGGGCCGATCGAGTTCTACATCACCGTGGATGGACAGAAGCCCAAGGTTTTCGAAGCCAACGAGAAGCCGGTGATTGTGACGCACGTCGGCGCGGTGGAAGACTGGACGATTGAGAACCGGGCCTTAGAAACGCACGACTTTCACATACACCAGATCCACTTCATGATGTTGGAGGTGGACGGGAAACCGGTCGAACATCAGGATCTCCGCGACACCATTGAGATTCCCTATTGGGATGGCAAGGGTCCTTTCCACAGTGTGAAGGTGCGCATGGATTTCCGCGATCCCACGATTGCCGGTACCTTCGTGTTTCATTGCCACATTCTGCTGCACGAGGACCTTGGCATGATGCACAAGATCCTGGTCTTGCCAAAATAAACACGAGGAGTTACCGCTTCGTGCCGGGTGCCCAAGTCTCGCAGCTTTTGCGAGACGTGGGTGACGCAAAGATATTCTCATTTCACCTCGGTTTGATCCGAAGTAGACTCTAATAAGCCATTCCGGCTAAAAGCTCAGACAAAGAAAGGTGTGACAGATGCGAAAGAGGATATTGCTGGTCCTGGGTAGCGTGTTCTTGTTTGTGGCCGGATATTCGGCGCGAACTCAAACGATGGGTGGATACGCGGCAGGAAATCAGGGCGGGGAACATGCGCCGCCGACTCACGGCAAGGTGCCGAAGTCCTATGGTCGTTTGGTTGCGGCGATCGCGGACAATATCGGAACCGGCCTGGTTTTCGAGGATAGCGAGGGCACAATTCGTTTTGTCAGTATGACCGGAATGAAAGAAGGAGAACTCGTACGCTATGACCAGACCCCGACTCACGGGGGGCTGCCTAAGTCTTATGGTCATCTCGTGACCGCGGTCGTGAACTCTCAAGGGACTGGTTTGGTTTTCGAGGACAACGAGGGCGTTGTGCGACTCGTTACGATAGCTGGCCAACAAGAAGGCGAATTGACCCGCAACTGAGTGGCTGGGTGTTCAACCAGCATCCGACTCTTCTTCGCGACGGTGCTTTTGGATGTCGATCCCCAGTTGCTCCGCTTTCTTGTAGAGATGACTGCGCTCCAGCCCCAACGCCTTGGCGGCGTTAGTCATGTGGTAGTTACTGCGCTTGAGTTCCCCAAGAATAGTCTCGCGCTCGAAGTTCTGCACGCGATCGGCCAGCGGTCCTGAGCCAATTCCCAGTGCGGGAGTAAGGTCCCGAGCAGCAGGCAAGGCAGAGCGTACGGTTTCAAGGGTCACCCGTTCTTCCGTCGCCAACAACATGAGGCGCTCCACCACATTGCGCAGTTCACGCACGTTGCCGGGCCAAAGATAAACGGTCAGCGCCTCGATGGCTTCCGGAGTGAAGGCGATCGGCTTCCAATTATTCTGGGCGCAAACTTGCTCGACGAAATGTTCCACGAGCGCTGGAATATCTTCGCGACGTTCGCGCAGAGGCGGCAGCGCCAGCGGAAATACATAGACGCGGTGAAACAGATCCTGACGGAACTTGCCCTCCCGCACCAGACTCTCCAGGTTGCGGTGGGTGGCGACCAACACGCGCACGTCTACGGGAATTGGCTTGTCGCCGCCGATGCGTTCGACTTCGCCTTCCTCAAGCACCCGCAACAGTTTGGCTTGCATGGGCAAGGGCATGTCTCCGATTTCGTCCAGAAAAATTGTGCCGTGTTCGGCTTGTTCGAACTTTCCCACGTGACGCCCGGCGGCGCCGGTGAAAGAACCTTTCTCATGCCCGAACAGTTCGGATTCGATCAGTTCAGCCGGAACTGCGGCACAGTTCAGAGTGATGAACGGGCCCGACGCGCGCGGACTCCGTTCATGCAGGGTGCGGGCGACCAGTTCTTTTCCGGTGCCGGTTTCCCCCAGGATACAGACGCGGGACTCGCTGGCGGCCACGCGTTCTACCTGGGTCATGATTTTCCGCATGACTTCCCCGGTCCAGATGATCTCGTGTTTGCCCAGGCGCTGCCGAAGCTGGCGGTTCTCTGATTCCAGGCGCTGCAGCTTGAGCGCGTTTTCCACCGTGAGCAACAGTTTTTCCGAGGAGATCGGTTTTTCCAGGAAGTCGAGTGCGCCAAGCCGTGTGGCTCGCACGGCCATTTCGATGTGCGCCTGGCCCGACATCATGACCACTGGAACCGTAATCCCCTGCGCCCGGAGATCTTCCAGGAGAGAAAGCCCATCCTTGCCGGGCATGACGACGTCGGAAAAGATGAGGTCGAAGTTTTGAGCCTTGGCCAGTTCGAGTGCTTTGACCGCGTTGTCACACACTGTGGCCTCATGGCCCGCCAGGCGAAACGCGCGTGCGAGCGACGCCAGCGTGTTAGGCTCGTCGTCCACGATCAGGAGGTTTGCTTTCTGCGGCGCCAAAATTGCTCCTCACGTTGCAGCGCGAAATGGGCTCCGAGCCGGATCAGCGGCTCGCAGCTTGTCGGCATTGCCCGGCAATTCAATTACGAATGTTGTTCCATGCCCGGGTTCGCTTCGAACATTGATTCTGCCACCATGATCGCTGATCACCGACTGAACGATGGCGAGCCCGAGGCCAGTGCCATGCGCCTTACTCGTATAATAAGGAGCGAAGATACGTTCGCACTCCTCTGGCGTAAGCCCGATTCCAGTGTCCGAAATCTCAACGTAAGCACGATCGCCCTCCTGGCGCGTGCGTAATGTGAGTGTTCCACCCTGGGGCATGGCATCCATCGCATTCAACATCAGGTTTGAGAGCGCACGGTGCAAAAGTTCCGCATCGGCGGCAACCGGCTCCATCGGTTCGGCAAGTTCCAGTTTACATTCGATCGGGACGCGCTCCGGCGCGCGCAATTGCACCTGAAACAGCCGAGCCACATTCTGCACCACGTCATTCAGTTGTACCGCCTGGAACTGCGGCTGAGGCATCTTGGAGAACTCGCTGAAACGCGAGATGATGATTTTGAGATTCGCAATCTCGGCGAGCAGCGTGGATGAGCTTTCCTTGAAGATCTCGTCGAATTGCTCCGGGCTCTGCTGGCGGGCTCGCAGCAGGTTCTCGACCGTCAACTGCAGCGGGAACAGAGGATTTTTCAGCTCATGCGCCAGGCGCCGGGCCAGTTCGCGCCAAGCCGCCACTCGTTCCGCCTGCAGCAAATGCTCTCGTTGTTCCAGCAGTTCGCGAGTCATACGGTTGAAGGAGTCGGCTAACTCGCCCAACTCGTCCGAGGAAGTGACCGCGACCTGCGCATTCAAGTTGCCAGAAGCCACTTCCCGCGCGGCTTGCGCGAGTTGTTCCACGGGGCGAGTAACGCGGGCGGCTGCCCAGTTGCCGAGCAGAATTGCCAACAACACGCCTGCGCTTCCGGACAACAAGGCGGCGGAGCGGATGCGCTGGCGCAGCTCAACGTAAGGCCGGCGGGAGTTCCCCACCAGGAGTATTCCCAGAAGCTGACCATCCCGCCCAGTCAGCGGAATCGCATCAATAGTTTCGTCATCGGCCGGGTTCGAGGACCAGTGAACCAGGTTTGTGATCTCCTGCCGCTGTTGCTGGACCTGCTGGATCAACGGCGCAATCTGAACTGCCTGTTTTACTGGACCGGTAGAATCGATCAAGAGTTCGGGAGCAAACTGCGATGTGAGATTCTGGTAAAACATGGCTCGCATGCCGGCTGGGAGTTCGAGGCCAGCGAGGAAATTCTTGTCCAGCCGCCGACCTCCTACCACGAACAGCGGCTTATCTCCCACGCTCACTGTTCTGATCGCACACAAACCCAAGGCTGCTCCGTCCGGCAGCTCTTCCTGCCGCAGGAAGGCCTGTTCGGGAAAGGTTCCTGTGGGCAAGGAAGCTTCCTTGTAGCCGAATTTCGCCGGCCATTGCGCGGACGAAATGATGGTGCCCTGGCTGTCCACGAATTCAAGAAAGTCGAGTTGCTGACTTTCTGCCAGCGCCTTTGCTTCGTTCAGATAGGCGCCGTAGTCTGGCGCACCGTGGCTCAGTGCGAGAGCCATGTGCGTGGCCGCTTCGCTCGATGCGCTGGTCTCCACATGCTGTGCGACTTCCGCGCCCCGCCGATCGAACTCCCGCCGGAATTGCGCCACCAGAGCCGACGTGCGCTCCTCGTTGGCCTTTTCAAAAGCGCGACGGGTAAGCGAAGAGATGATCCAGGCGACCGCTGCCACAGACAAGAATACGGTCAGCGCAAATACGATTAGAAGCTTGCGCCGGAGACTCATGGTTTCTCCGCGGCGAGCCAGACATCCGGCAAGCGCCACCTGCCATCGCGGATTTCACTCCAATTCCTCACCGTCGCCGACACGCCGCAGGCCGTCCGCAGATGCAGCAAAGGAATGACGCGCTGCGATTGCAGCAAGGTATTTTCTGCGGCGTAAAGATCGTCCACGGAATTGCCGGCAACGGAATTGCCGCCGAACTTGGGCGGCGGAAGTCCCAACGCCGCTGCCAGCTCCTCAAGAGCAACGCGAGCGTCGAGCGAAGCCAACGGAACCCGGACCAGCCGCACATCTGCGGCGTTTCCGTTGGCAAGCTGCAGCCGAAGTCCGGCATCGCGTGCGCTCAGCGCGATTCGCTCGGCCAGCAACCGCTGCACAGGATCACTGGCATCGAAGCCAAGACTCCACAAGGTTGCCTGTTGCACCTCCGCGCGTTCCTGTTGGGCAAGTGCCAGGTTCGCACTCGCCGGGAAAGCAAATTCGTACCCGGTCAGCCAGTTCGGCAGCAGTCCGCCGGCAGGCTCGCCGCTGCCTTGCAGCACGACATTATTCAGCAGCTCGCGATCAATACTCAGCGCCAGAACCTGTCGCTGTCGTCCATCTGCGGGCGATTGTGGATCGTGACTGAAGACGAGCGCCATCAGTTCCATCGGAGCCGAACGCTCTACCCGCCAGCCTTCTGCCGACGCTCGATGCGCTTGCTCTGGCGCCACCTCGATCACCTGTGCCTTACCCAGATCGAAAGAGATCATTTGGTCGCGGAAACTTTTCCCTATTTCAATTTCGACGGAATCCGGAAACGGCGCGTCCGCCCCAATAATCGTCGCGCGCCACCAGGGCAAGTTTCTTCGCTGCGTCCCACTGGGCAACCGCAAACGGGCCCGTGCCCACGATTTTCCCACTCTCCCGCTTCACGATGCTGTTGCGAGGCAAAGCCAATTCGGCCGGAAGGTCCGGGGCTGGGGAATCACGCTCGATCGTAACTGCATCCCCGGCGGGAAATACTTTCCAGGTTGGGTTCACGGCGCGCAGGGAAGCGGCTGCAGCATCCGCCGTCAGTGGCGTTCCATCGTTGAAAGTGATCCCGCGCCGCAAGAACAATTGCCAGCGTTGGTAGCCGGGCTCGGCCTGCCAGGAATTTGCCAGCGCCGGTTTCGGCCGGCCCTGCTCGTCCAGGGAGACCAAGGTGTCAAAAATCAGACCAAACAAGTTGCGGGACCCAGCCCAGTCGGGCTGATTGGGATCCGCGGGGTCGAGAGAAGCGGGCGCGGCTCGCATGGTTACGTGCAAAGTTCCGCCGTAACGCGGGCGAGTGGCAGCGCTGGCAGCGGTAGCCGCAAGCAGACTACATGCCACAAGTAATGGAAAGCCGGTAAGCCTCATATCTCCCCGTTTCCGAATTCTGCGAGATCGCGATCACGCTGGTTGCGTCTGATTCCGTCCAAAGTGCCGTGATGTTGCCGGCAAACTCTGCCCGGCTGGCTTGCCGCCGCCGGCTCGCGATCCGCGATCTCGAATGCCCGCACCGTGTCGCTCATGCCATCGCCATTTCCGGCGACTAGAATTTGCCATCCCAGACCGCATCCGCTTTTCACGCTGGCGATATCGCTGCCCCAGCCCAGTTTTCCGGCAGATTGGTCCGAGACGCCATCCAGCAAGTGGACTCGACCATCCACGGCGGTAAAGAGCCAGAGCGTGTATTTGCTTCGCGGTAGCGCCGCGGCTGAATAAAAGGCCGGAGCAGTCGGTTCTTTGTCGATTCCGGGCGAAAGTGCGCCGGTAAAGAAATTCCTCGTGGGAGCAAAGAACGCGCTCAAGCCGGACGATTCTGTCGCTAACGGCCAAGGATCGTCGCTCTCATAGCAGTTAACAGCAAGCGGCGCGGTCGCGGTGCTGCGACAAAAGATCCCCGGCAGGTAGGCGTCGAACAGGTGATCCTTCCTCAGTACCAATCGGCCCCGCAGATCGCGTGGCCAGGGACGCAAGTGAGTAATGGGAAGTTCTTGTTCCTGCTGCCAGCGGCTGTCTTGAAGCCGGTAAAGCAAGATGCTCGCGGGTTCGAGAAGAATCATGTGCTGCGGATTTGCACTTACCATCGCAACGTCGAGGATGCGATTTTCATCCGTCCAAAGCAGCGCCTTGTGAATCGTCAGCCCTGTGGGCGGTCGGTCGGCCACCGCCGTTTCCGATCGTGGCGCGGTAACCATGACCACGGAAGATTGATTGGCGCCCTGATGAATCTCCGCGACCCACACATAGTCCCGCAAATTTTCGGAGAGCGAAACTTGCACCGTGGCTGCCGCCTGATCTGGATTTACAAAATGCACGCCCAGAGCTCCAAGCTCGCTGAGAACGTCGCGGCGAACTTGCTCGACTTCGCTATTGCTGAGAGACGAGCGGTTCGCCACATTCATCGCAACCGCGCCCGGTCCCGTGGCCACCGCGATCTTTCGCGCCAGTTGCTCGACCGGCGCGCGCCAACTGCTTGCCACGGACGCTGGCGCGAGCAGCGTCATCAACAGCACCAAGCAGGCGGCGCGCCAAAAACGTGACCGGGGAACGAGCATATTCAGAACGCGCAAAGTATAAGCCGCATTGTAAGTCGTACTCGGCATATAGCCCCTGTACTGGTTGTAGACACCGAGCGCCGCCGGGTGGCGTCTTCCCCGCCGCCCTGAGGCAAGCCGAAGGAGCCTCCTGTAGGACGGCGGCGCTACGCAAGCCTCATTTTGGTTCATTCTCCGGTTCTTCCGCCTGACTGGCGTGGTTCGACACGTTCATGCTGCGCAGGACGTCATTGGCAAAGAAAAACTTCCCGTCCGCCGGCACCATCATGATTTGCAGCTTGTCGGAGAGCCGTTCCGCCACGATCTTATTAATCAGCAGCGGATTCTGTTTCAGGATCGCGCCTTCGCTCTGCATTCGTTCAGCATCCGCCGCGGCAGTCACGCGGATGCGGTCGGCTTCGGCCTGAGCCAGCAACTTTCGCCGCTCCATCTCCGCTTTGCTGTCGATCACCTTGGCCTCGGCCTGGGCTTCCGCATTCTTCACCGTGGTTTCCTTGCGAGCTTCCGCTTCCAGCTTCGATTGCTCAATCTGCTTCTGTTTCAGAGGCAAGGTGTACTGCATGGCATCAGCTTCGCCTTTGGCCTGCAGCACTCGCACGGCGCCTCCCCCTCCGCCTGTTTTACCTGCTGCGCTTTCGTCGCTTCTGCTTCGAGTTCCGCAATTCTCACCTGCTTAGCCTGGATTTCGGTTTCCACGCCCATCTGATCGTTCTCTTGCTCCTTCAGCAACAGACTTTCCAGCCCTTTCGCGTACTCCGGAGGCAACTGGATATCGCGCAGCATGACCTCTTTTACGATAATTCCGTCCGTAGCCAGCTTCTGCGTGATGACGTCAGAGGCGCGCTTGCGAACTTCTTCGCGCTTCGTGGCAAATACATCGCGCACCGTGTAGTTCGGCACAAGTTCGCGCCAGGCGCTCGCCACCACCGACGGGACAATTTCTTTTTCCACCGGTTGCGGCAAGTTGCTCTGAATGTAGTCCAGTCGCCGGGGATCGAGCCGGTAGCGCACGGTGATCGCCAAGCCCATCGTCAGCCCTTCCTTCGCCTGCACGTTGAGCGGTTCAGCCTTGCGGCTGGTTTTCAATTCAGCTTTTCCATCTTCGAGTTCGCCAGTGGTGAACAACTCGTCACGAGTGTCGAAGAGCGCGACGTTTTCCGCCAGCGGCGTCACAAAGTGCGCCCCCGGATAAAGCGTCCCAGGCAGCGTGCCGCTGGTCTGGCTTACCCGAACCCCCGCCATCCCGCTGGGCACCACGATAATGCCCAGCGCCAACAGGATCGGCCCCCAAGCCAGCAGCGCCAGCGCGACCGCGCTCCGCCAGCGCACCTGCGGAACTGCCGGCAACGGCCCCGGACCGGCCGCCGCAACCGCTCCCCGGTATCGCATCTCGAGATAAAGGTCATAGCCCAGAATTCCCGCGGCCACCGCCATCATTCCGATGCCGCCCCACATCAGCAAGTATTTCAGGAACAACATACGTTTCTCCTTCCGCGCCTTAGCGCTGCTGCCCGGATTTCATGCGCACTGCCTGCCGGGCAAAAAGCGGGCAGAACACTTTTCCGAAAATCCACTCTTCTACGAGAATGGCGATTGCCAGGGAGAAGGTCATCCCGGCGATTACGGAAATGAATGTCATTACGATTTGCATTGCATCCTCCTGGCGCGCTGAGACACCGGCCGCCGCGTGAACTTGTCACGCCGACCAGCATCGATTTGTCATTCCGACCGGAGCGAAGCGCAGGGAGGAATCTGCTTTTCCCCCACCTCCTCGCGTTCGCTCGTGCGCTCACGCCAACTCAATGGCAGGGCGGGGACCAAAGCGTATGTCGCTGATTTTGCGCTGCTTGCTCGATGGACTCTGAAGGTGGATTGTGTTTCGCCAGAGACACTGTGTCTGAGGGGCCACAGACGGGCTGACGCGAATCTATTTTGGGCTCAAGCGAGCAGGCGATTGTGACGGCAATCACTGTTGATTCCCGGCAATACTGTCACCCTGAGCGAACCATGCCTTGCGAAACGCAAGGCATGGAAGTCGAAGGGCCCCTACCCTCGCCATGGCTAGACAGCACAGCTACTGCGCATACGTCATGGGCAGCCTTTCCGGAACGCTATACGTTGGCGTTACCGGTAACTTGCACAAGCGCGTGTTCGAGCACAGATTTCACCGCGTGGAAGGCTTCACGGATAAATACGATGTGGAGCGCCTGCTCTACTGGGAGTCCTTCGACGATGTCCACAAGGCGATTGCTCGCGAGAAGCAACTAAAAGGCTGGCGCCGCCAAAAGAAAGTTGTACTGATCGAATCTATGAATGCAAGCTGGCTGGACCTAAGCAAAGACCGGTATCCATGGATGGAGGAATGTGGCCCAGGTAGGGATGCTTCGACTACGCCTGCCCGGTCGCAAGCGACCGGACAGCCTTCGCTCAGCATGACGGCTTGCCGAGAGAAATAATTCGAACCCCGGCATCCCGCGTACGCTTGCGCCAGAGCCATATCCTGTCCTTCTGAGCGAAGCACGCCCTGCAACTCAGACCCTAACCCGGTCATTCTGAGCAGAGCATGTCCTGCGCAACGCGCAGGGCAGGCGGAGTCGAAGAATCCCTACGTTCAGCACACCTCCAGCCACCGAGATTGCCGATTCTCCGGTTGCTGGACGCGGCAGAAGCCAGCGCTGAAAACTGATTCGACCAGTTTTCCGACGCTCTCAACGGGAATCCTCTGAAATTCACAGGATTTCCAAACAGCGATCACGCTGCTATATTCCCTTCAGCCGCTCTCTGGCGCACAATTCCTGCGGACAACTGTCTCCACTCATGGCCAACCCTGGCGATTTCGCGTACACCGTCAAGCAGCAGGCGGATATCGTCCGCATCGTCGGCGAATACGTCAAGCTGAAAAAGGCCGGGGCGCAGAACTATTCCGGGCTTTGCCCGTTTCATAACGAAAAGACGCCGTCGTTTTCGGTGCATGCCACGCGGCAGTTCTTTCACTGCTTTGGATGCAGCACCTCCGGCGACGTCTTCAGCTTCGTGCAGAAAATCGAGAACATTACTTTCTCCCGAAGCGGTCCGAGCAGTCGCGCAGAAGCTGGGAATTGCGCTGCCCAAGGCCAGCTACAGCAGTCCGGCGGAAGCCAGGGAAGCCAAGCTACGGACGGTGCTGCTGGAAATCCACGAGCGGGCGTGTGGCATTTTTTCAGGAATGTCTGCGGCGGCCTGAGGGCGCGCGGGCGCGGGAGTATCTGGCCGGGCGCGGGTTGAATGAAGAGATGATCAAGGCTTTTCGCATCGGCTACGCGCCGGATTCGGGGTTCCTGCTGCGCGACCGGCTGCGGGGAGAGTACGAGGAAGAGGTGTTGCGGGAGAGCGGATTGTTTTCGTGGAAAGAAAGCTCTCAGCCGTCAGCGGTCAGCTCTCAGCAAAACAGCAAGGTCCCTCGACTTCGCTCGGGATGACAGATGCTGATAAGGGTGCAGATGCGCGGGGATGACGGCAAAGGAACGGCGGCAGACCAACATCGACCCACAGCAGAGCCAACGACCAACGAACCAACGGCCAACGACTACCTCGATCTACTCCAAGTTCCGCAACCGAGTGATGTTTCCCATCGCCAACGAGACCGGGCGCGTGATTGCGTTTCACCGGACGGACGCTTGCCACCGACGAAAAGGCCGGCCCCAAGTACCTGAACTCTCCCGAGACGGCGATTTATTCCAAGTCGCGTGTGCTGTTCAATCTTGATCAGGCGAAGGAAGCCATTCGGAAACTGGACTACGCCATTCTGGTCGAGGGACAAATGGACTGCATTTCGGTGTACGCCGCCGGCTTTCACAATGTGATTGCCAGTTCAGGGACGGCGTTTACCGAACTGCAGGCCAGATTGCTGGGCCGCTTCAGCAAGAAGATCGTGGTGAACTTCGACCCCGACACCGCCGGAGCGAAGAGCGACCGAGCGCACCCTGGGCCTGCTGGTGGAAGAAGAGTTCAAGATTCAGGTGCTGACCCTGGAGCCGGGCTTTGATCCCGACCTCTTCATCCGCCGCAAGGGCAAAGACGCCTATGCAGCAGCGCTCAAAAATTCGCAGCCTTATTTCGCCTACCTGATTGAACGTGCCCGGGCGCAGTTTCCGGCGCGCAGCGCCGAGGGCAAAGTGAAGGCACGTGAATTATCTGCTGCCGCACATCCAGCGGGTTCCCAGCCGCATCGTGCGTGATGAACTGTCGCGCGAGATCGCCCAGAAGCTGAACTATTGATTCGGCGGTACTGCGGCAGGAGCTGAAGCATGCCGCCGGCAGCCGGTCTTCGGCTGCACTCAAGGCCCCGGTTGAAGTCCCAGGTCACGGATGCGGAGAAGGTCCTGATCCGGGCGCTGACCTCGGGCGGGGAGATGCAGAGCTTCCGAGGAGCATCTTTCGGCGCGCGACGGCGCCGAGGAGGAGTTCGATCCCGCACGGCAGGCGCAGTTTGCGCTTAGCAGCGAACAGCTTCATCTCTGGGCTGGCCACGGAAGCGCTCATCGAGATCCTGTTGGCAGCGCCGGAGTCTGCCGATGTGATGTCACTTTCTGTGCCCGAAGGCGATCGCAACCTGCTGGCAGCGATCCTCATGAAAGAAGACGAGGAACTAACCGCGGAACGAGTGGAGGGAGCGGTGCGGGCGTTGCGGCGCATCCAGCTCCGGCGCAGGCTGGAGCAGGTGCAGCGGGAGTTGCAGCCAGAAGCGAAGCATGAACCCTCCCGATTGCACGAATTGTTGCAGGAAAAGGTCCGCCTCAAACGCGCGCTGATGGACCCTGGGCTGCCGGAGAGCGGAGGTTTCTCCGCCTGCCGCTTGAGCCGTGAGGACGTGAAACTTATTACGCTGGTTTAGCCATCTAAGTTATTAGCGGCGAGGAACATAGGGCGGCGGCAAGAATTGGGCGCGAGCAGGTCACTGGGCGGAATGCTTCCACAGTGCTATACTTTGAAAGTTTGTGTCGGCGCTAGGTTCCGCCAACTTACGTTCCCACCATTCTTAAGACGTTCGAACGTCCCAGCGTTGGGACGACTGAGGGTAATCCGTCTTGGCTCTTGACGACAAGTACGATGACTTAAAAAGCTGATCGACACGGGGAAAGAGAAGGGATATCTCACCTACGATCAGGTCAACGACCTGATCCCGCACGATGTGCACTCTCCCGAAGACCTCGACGATCTGCTGACAACTATCGGTACGCAAGGCATCGATGTGCTGGAGGGACCGAAGCTTCCCTCGGCCGCTCTCGACAAGAAATTCGAAGAAGACGAGAGTCGGCGAGGATGTCGAACTCGACCTCACGCCCGGCGCACTGGAAAAAACCAACGATCCCGTTCGCATGTATTTGCGCGAGATGGGAACCGTTCCGCTGCTCACGCGCGAAGGCGAAGTCGAAATCGCCAAGCGCATCGAGCGGGGACAGATCCGCGTTCTGAAGGCGCTTTCCCGCTCGCCCATCGTCATCAACGAACTGCTGGCTATGGGCGAAGACCTCAAAAAAAGTGTCCGCTCCATCAAGGAAGTGGTCACCTTCGACGAGGAAGAGATCACCGATGAAATCCTGCAGAACCGGCTGAAGGAATTCACCGGCAAGATCGACGATCTGGCCAAGGCCTACAAGAAGGCCAATCGGTCTGATCGAAAAGTTCGCCGCGGTTAATCAGAAAAAGCGGCCCAAGGACTACCGGCGCTATCGGCTGGCGCTGGCGCGCGCCGATCGTGGACGTTGTCGCTGTGCGTCCGCAAGCTGGGTTTCACCAACACCGAACGCAAGCGGCTGATCGACCGGGTCAACAAGACGGTCGACACCATGCGCTCGCTCGACCGCCAGTCGCAGAACCTCGAAAAAAAAGCGGACGCCACCCGCAGCGAAGAGCAGCGCAAGGAATACCGCCGGCAGTCGCGCGCCATCCGCGCCGAACTGGAGAAGCTCGAACTCGAAGCTGGCGTGTCGTTTCAGGAGCTCAAGCGCACCCAGCGCGAGATCATCCAGGGCGACATGGATGCGGAGCAGGCCAAGCGGGAGCTGATCGAAGCCAACCTGCGCCTGGTGGTTTCGATCGCCAAGAAGTACACCAACCGCGGCCTGCAGTTTCTCGACCTGATTCAGGAAGGCAACATCGGCTTGATGAAGGCCGTGGACAAATTCGAATATCGCCGCGGTTATAAGTTCTCCACCTACGCCACGTGGTGGATTCGGCAGGCGATTACTCGTGCCATCGCCGATCAGGCGCGTACGATTCGCATTCCGGTGCACATGATCGAGACCATCAACAAGCTGATCCGCACCTCGCGGCAGCTGGTGCAGGAACTGGGACGCGAACCTACGTCGGAAGAAATCGCCAAGCGCATGGATATTCCGGTGGCGAAAGTGCGCAAGGTGCTCAAGATCGCGCAGGAGCCGATTTCGCTCGAAACGCCCATCGGCGAAGAAGAAGATTCGCATCTTAGGCGACTTCATCGAGGACCGCGCCGTGGTCTCGCCGGCCGAGGCCGTGATCAATGTCAACTCTGAAAGACCAGACCTCGCAGGTGCTGCGCACGCTGACGCCGCGCGAGGAGAAGGTCATCAAGATGCGCTTTGGGCTCGAAGATGGCAGCGAGCATACGCTCGAAGAAGTCGGCCAGTCGTTTGCCGTGACTCGCGAACGCATCCGCCAGATTGAAGCTAAAGCGCTGCGCAAGCTGCGGCATCCCTCGCGCTCGCGCAAGCTGCGAGCGTTCATGGATGGGGTGCGGGACTAGGTTCGTGTGGGGCGGACACTCCTCGCCGCCTTTGGTTACTTGACGGTCCGGCAGAGGGAGTTATTCTGATATTGCTTCGCAGGCGGCGCTTCAGTGCCGATAAAAGGCCCCGGATAAATCCGGGGCTTTTGCTTTGGGCGGCCCGCCAGGTTTGGCGTCCAAAGAACGGACGCGAACCTGGGCCACCCGGCGAACGCGAAAACATGGCCGGAGCGGGTGCCGCTGCATTCGCAGGAATTGGCTGCACAACGCCGTTCGAGTCCAAGTGATTGTCTCATCTGTTTGATTCGTTGAAGTGTTCCGTTTGGCCCGTGCAATTGGGGTACCGCATTCTTCGCCGGTTTTGGGAAGAGCGGGGACTTTTGGAAGACGATGGTGGGGGCTGGCCCACCCTTTCCCGGCGTTCATGGACGGCGTGCACGACTAGGCTTTTGTGGGGCGGACACTCTTGTCCGCCGCCTTTGGAGTTGTTCTTTCTTTTGCAGTTGGGGGAAGCGTGCGCCAAGCTTGCCTTCGACCGAAGCTGAGGACCGCAGCTCCCAACTTCAAAGCAAAATCAAGAGCGGCGGACAAGAATGTCCGCCCCACACGTTGTTTGCTCGACCCACAGCCAGGGATAGTCCTCAGGTTTTCTCGCCAGTCCTCGCCGTACGGGATTTTGCCGGAGGTACTCCAGTTTTTCTCTGAGACTTTCCTGCGACCGCAGCACGTGGTCAAATGATTCTTCCTGCCAGATTGGCCCGCATGAATTCAAGAGCCTATTGATACTCCGGGCTGAGGTCCCCTTGAGCAGCTTCAGAATTGATGGCAGAGGGTAAGGCCAGCCGTTTTCATCGCATAACGGAGTAAGCAGGAGATGCACGTGGTCTGGCATCACAACTGCCGCGTGAAGTTGATAGCGTTTCCCGTGATCATGCAAACAGTGCCGGAGCACGGCATCTCGGGCCTCCGGCGGGAGAGGGTATTGGTCGTTCTTGCAAAAGGTCACGAATAGCGCTCGTCCGGCTTTCTGATAGTGCGGCAGCTTCCGACGGTATTCGTACTTCCTGTCGACGACGGTCGATTTGGCCATCTGATAGTCAAAATCAAGAGCGGCGGACAAGAGTGTCCGCCCCACACGAGTTCGGTGTCTGTGACGGATGAACAATTCGAGGCTCCTCGACGTGCGGGGCGGCAGGAATGTCCGCTCTACACAAACAAAATCAAAGGCAGTGGATAAGAGTGTCCGCCCCACACGAGTTCGGTGTCTGTGACGGATGAACAATTCGAGGCTCCTCGACGTGCGGGGCGGCAGGAATGTCCGCTCTACACAAACAAAATCAAAGGCAGTGGATAAGAGTGTCCGCCCCACACGAGTTCGGTGTCTGTGACGGATGAACAATTCGAGGCTCCTCGACGTGCGGGGCGGCAAGGAATGTCCGCTCTACACAAACAAAATCAAAGGCGGCGGACAAGAGTGTCCGCCCCACACGAGTGTGCGCGATCGGTGCTGATCCGTGAAATCCGTGCCGATTTTTTCTGTCTTTTCCATCGCTTTCCACAAACAATTCCCGTCCTCCACAGCTTCTGCACAATCGGGCGTTAGTTTTTTGTTGCAGGGCTTTTGTCCATGGATGACAGTACCGCCAGTGCATTCGTGGGGTGCCTTACGAGCGCTGCCACAGATTGCCAACGAGCGGACGGTCCCAGTGGTTCTCGAGGGTGAACTGCTGGAGGTTTCCCAGAATGTGTCATGGCAAATGGGTCATGGCGCGTGGTTGGGAACACCGGGCGTTGCGGCCTCCTCAAAGTCCTCCTGACTGGTAGGACTGAGCCGTCGGCTCGAGCAATCACTGCGGATCGGGGTCCACGGCTCCAAGCCCGCGGATCTGTGATCCGCAGGGTGCGTGGAGAAACGAGTATTCCTTCGAGAATGCGGTTTCGAAACGCGCGCTGACTGCCTTGTGCGGTGAGAGAGCAGGCGGGACATCCTACGAGCAAATGCGGCTTGGGTGGCTGGCCCAGGCCGCATCTATTTTTTGAGGGGGCTGGCCCAATGTTTCTCATAGAACCTGCGTTCAAGTGGTTGCCCGACCCTTTCGCCCGGTTTTGGCGAAGGGTGGGATCCTCACGACTAGCAGCATCTCTGCAAGCCCACCCTCTCGCAAAAAGCGCGAGAAGGGTGGGGCAACCCCAATTTGGAAGCTGAGCCGGAAGGGTTGGGCCAGCCCCGATCGGCACTGATCAAGACGTTTCGAAGCTATTCGATGTTGCCCGATTGATCTTCGCTTTTTATTCCCCTATACTGGCGGTGAATGAAATCGCAGTTCAAGGTGAGCAACTACTCGACCGGAAAAAATCGATTAGTTCCGCGTTTTCCGAAGTTGTTGCCGCGCATCCACAAGTCACTTGCGAGTAGTATCGCGTTCGCGTTCTCAAACCAATTTTTCCTAACAGATTGAAGAACTTTGGCCACCACTGACTACAGTCTCGCGCACACTCTGCCGGCCAACGTCGAAGCCGAGCGCTCGATCCTGGGCGCAATCCTGCTCGACAATCTGGCCTACAATCAGGCCGCCGAGCATCTGAAGCCGGAAGATTTTTCGCTCGATTCGCACCGCCGCGTCTACACCCGCATGATGGATCTGGCCGAGTCCTCGCGGCCGATTGACATGATCACGCTGGTCGAAGAACTGGACCGGCGCAAGGAACTGGAGGCAATTGGCGACGTCGCCTACATTTCGGGTTTGGTGGATGGAGTTCCGGACCGGCCGAGCATTGAGCATTACATCAAGATCGTCCGCGACAAGGCGTTGCTGCGCGGGCTGATTCACGCGGCTAATTCCGCGATTGCGCGGGCGGCGGAGCAGAGCGATCCGGCAGAAGAAATTCTCAATGACGCCGAAGCCGCGATCTTCCAGATTTCGGAGAAGCGCATCGGCCGCGGCTTCATGGGCGTGCAGGAGATCGTAAAAGAATCCTTCGGATCGGTCGATGCCCTGCTACAACGTGGCCAGCGCATCACCGGCATTGCTACGCACTACGCCGATCTGGACGAAATGACCAGCGGCCTGCAACGCTCCGATCTGGTCATCATTGCCGGCCGCCCATCGATGGGGAAGACGGCGTTCGCCATGAACATTGCCGAGAATGCCGCCATCGAAGATCAAAGAGTGGTCGGAATGTTTTCCCTGGAAATGTCAAAAGAGGCCCTGCTGCAGAGGTTGTTGTGCTCGGTGGCGCGAGTCGATTCTCACAAGTTCCGAACCGGCTCACTGTGGAAGGACGACACGCGCAAGATCCTGGAGGCTGCAGAGAAGCTGGCCCATGCCCCGATTTTCATCGACGATACCCCGGGCATCGCACTGAGCGAAATGCGGGCCAAAGCCCGCCGCCTGCAGCAGTCGCAAGGCAAACTCGACCTGCTCATCGTGGATTATTTGCAGCTCATGTCGGGCGGAAGCCGGCGTTATGAAAACCGCACCCAGGAAGTGTCGGCAATCTCGCGCGGCTTGAAGGCGTTGGCGAAGGAGTTAGCTGTGCCGGTGGTAGCCCTCTCCCAGTTAAGCCGGGCGCCGGAGAGCCGGGGCGGCGATCACCGTCCGCAACTGGCGGACCTGCGGGAGTCTGGCTCGATCGAGCAGGACGCGGATGTTGTGACCTTCATTTTCCGGGAAGAGGTCTACAAGCAGGATGATCCCGACTTGCAAGGCAAAGCGGAACTGATTATTGCCAAACAACGCAATGGGCCTACGGGCAGGGTAAAGCTGGCATTTTTGAAGAATTCGACCCGGTTTGAGTCGCTAATGCAGGGGGACTCGGAGCCGGAGTGAGTGATTTGTTGCCGGTTCGTCCCGTGTGATCCTTCTCACTAGGAGCTGTGGAAAATCTTGTGGAAGGGTGGTCCAGGTCGAACCATTGCCTGCAGTAGCGGCTGCGTGGGTAACCCTCTGATGGCACCAAAATCCTGCTAAGTCACACGATCCTGTGACGTTACCAGTTTGTAAAGATGTATGCGAGGCCCCATTGGGGAGTTCGATAATTCCAAGCAACCTTTGAGATTTGCACATTCCGAGGACAGGTCCGCACGTTCTTGGGCCGCCGAGTGAACAACTTCCCCTTCCTAACGTCGCAAGAGCGCGATGTTAGGATGGGCTACCCGAACCCAAAGATCTGTCGGACAGGAGTGTCCGACCCACACGAGCCTAGACCCACCCGCGTAACCCCCAATTGGAAAGTCAAGGTCCCCTTCCTAACGTCGCAAAAAGCGGACGTTAGGAAGGGCACCCGAACCCAAAGATCTGTCGGACAGGAGTGTCCGACCCACACAGGCTAATTACTGTCTTCGCCCACTTTGAGCACGGCGAGGAACGCCTCCTGAGGAATGTCAACGCGGCCGATGCGCTTCATGCGCTTCTTGCCTTCTTTTTGCTTTTCCAGCAGCTTGCGTTTACGGGTAATGTCGCCGCCGTAGCACTTGGCGAGCACGTTCTTGCGCATGGCGTGGACGGTCTCGCGGGCGATGATCTTGGCGCCGATCGAGGCCTGAATCGCGACCTCGAACATCTGCCGGGGAATGAGTTGCCTCATCTTGGAGACCAAGGCCTTGCCCCGTTCATAAGCGAAGTCACGGTGCACGATGACCGACAGCGCGTCCACCGGGTCACCCGCCACCAGAATGTCAAGCTTCACCATGGGCGATTCCCAGTAGTCAGCCAAGTGATAATCGAGCGAGGCGTAGCCGCGGGAAACGGTTTTCAGGCGGTCATAGAAATCCAACACAATTTCGTTCAAAGGCAGCTCGTACTGCAGCATCACCCGTGAAGAACTCACATATTCGAAGCTCTTCTGTTTGCCGCGCTTCTCTTCCACCAGCGCCAGAATTCCGCCAACGTATTCTTCGTTGGTCAAAATGGTAGCCAGGATCACCGGCTCTTCGATCTTGGCAATTTCGCTTGGGGAAAGCCAGCGCGACGGATTGTCCACTTCGATCATTTCTCCGTCCGTCTTGTATATCTTGTATCTCACGCCGGGCGCGGTGGTGATCAGCTCCAGATTGAATTCGCGCTCCAGGCGCTCCTGGATGATTTCCATGTGAAGCAGGCCGAGAAAGCCGCAGCGGAAGCCGAATCCGAGCGCGACCGAACTTTCCGGCTCGAAAAAGAATGAGGAGTCGTTGAGGCGCAGTTTCTCCAGCGCCTCGCGAAGCTGGGTGTGTTCATGCGCATCCACGGTGTAGAGCCCGGCAAAGACCATGGGCTTGATTTCTTCAAAGCCGGGCAGCGGTTCGATGGCGGGATTGTTCTCTTCAGTAATTGTGTCCCCGATTTTTGTGTCGGCGACGTTCTTGATGTTCGCGATCAGGAACCCGACCTCACCCGCCTTCAGTTCGTCGATTTCCACCGGTTTCGGCGTGAGAACCCCGAGCGTCTCCACATCCAGCACGCGTCCGTTCCACATCAGGCGTATTTTTTGCCCTTTGCGCAGCGTGCCCTGGAACACGCGCGTCAGGACAATCACGCCGCGGTAAGAGTCGAACCAGGAGTCGAAGATGAGCGCCTGCAGACGCTTTTCGGGATCGCCTTTCGGAGGCGGAATGCGCTTGACGATGGCTTCCAGAACGTCGGGCACGCCCTGGCCGGTCTTAGCGCTGATCGGAATGGCGTCGGTGGCATCGAGGCCGACGGTACTTTCGATCATCTCCTTGGTGCGCGCAATGTCGGCGCTGGGCAGGTCAATTTTGTTGATGACGGGAATAATCTCGAGCCCATGATTGATAGCCAGATAAGAATTGGCCAAAGTCTGGGCCTCGACGCCCTGCGAGGCATCCACCACCAATAGCGCGCCTTCACACGAGGCCAGCGCGCGCGAGACTTCGTAAGAAAAATCAACGTGGCCGGGAGTGTCAATCAAGTTGAGCTGATAGACTTGGCCATCGTGAGCGGTATACATCATGCGCACGGCGTGGGCTTTAATGGTGATGCCGCGCTCCCGCTCCAGGTCCATGGAATCGAGCACCTGGGCCTGCATTTCGCGCGCCGTCAGCGACCCGGTCAACTCCAGCAAGCGGTCGGCCAGCGTGGATTTGCCGTGATCAATATGGGCAATGATCGCGAAATTGCGGATGAAAGCAGCGTCCATGGCGGTTGACTCTCGATTCTAACAGGCGGTGGGTAGGCTTCAGGCGCCGCACGACGGAACGCGAAATAATCCACGGGACTGCGGAGAGCGTAGAATACGCTGCATGCGTTATCTGGTCCGGGCGCGAGTGAAACGAGGCTGCGAACAGTCCCTGCTTGACGCAATCGAAGATGGCAGCCTGGGCCGAGGATCGGTTGCCGAAGGCGAGTATTTGCGCAATATGCAGCACGCGAGGCTCCGCCCAGATGGAACGATCCGCTGGGTCGAGGTTTGCTACTGCCCGACTCCGTTGCAAGAGGAGCGGTCTTATTGGGAGGAGTATTTCGAACCCTCGCGGGTGCAGGATGCGCATGATCGCCGCCGTTGCCGGGACCAGAACGGGGAGGAACCGTGGGCGTGCGGCGATTGTGATTGCACCCAGCGGCTGGAGCAGAAACTGGAAACCTCCGGCAAGCTATTTCTTGAATCGCTGCGAAGCGAACTAATCAAACTGACCTGATCGACTAGAATCAGACTCGCATGCTGGTTCTCGCCTCCGCTTCTCCGCGCCGCCAGGAACTTCTCCGCAATGCGGGCATTCCATTCGTGGCGCAACCCACCGATATTCCCGAGGCGCCGCAGGCAGGGGAGTCCCCCCGAGCTTGCGCCGAACGCCTGGCGCGAGAGAAAGCGCAGGCGGTGCCCCATGACCGGCCGCATGACGTTGTTCTGGGCGCGGACACCATTGTTATCGTGGGTGGCCAAATCCTCGGCAAGCCCCGCGACGCTGCCGATGCCACGCGCATGTTGCGCCTGCTCTCGGGTCGAACTCATCAGGTGATCACTGGAGTCTGCCTGGTCGGCTTGAGAACTGAGAACCGGGATCTGACCACTGCTTTTGAAGATGTTCGCTCCGAAACTACACTCGTCACTATGAATGCCTTGAACGATGACGAGATTCGCGCCTACGTGGCAACGGTCGAACCCATGGACAAGGCCGGCGCATACGCCATCCAGGGCATCGCCTCGCGCTGGATTTCCCGCATCGAGGGGGACTATTTCAACGTTGTGGGATTGCCGGTGTCGCTGGTGTACCGAATGCTGCGGGAGCATGGAGTCGCGTGAGGCTGCGCGCCTGGAGATTTCGCGAACAAATGCTTCCTGTTGTCATCCCGTGCGAAGCCGAGGGATCTGCAGTTTCGCAACGTTGTGAAAATGCAGATTCCTCGTCGCTGCGCTCCTCGGAATGACAAGGGTTGGCTCCAGTGGCAGGTTTTCTTCGCCCGCCAGAATCCGTCGAAAGCCGAGCTAACGGGCAGGAGCCACTCGCGGTTAAGATAACCCAATGCCCATCACCCTCGCTCAGGTGGAAGAAGCGCGGCGCAACATAGCGCCGGTTGTCCTACGGACTCCGCTGGTCCGGTGCAATGTGGAAACTCCTGCGGGTTTGTACCTGAAGCTGGAAAACCTGCAGCCGATCGGATCGTTCAAGATCCGTGGCGCGAGCAACGTTATGGCACGCACTCCGCGGGAGCGGCTGGAACGCGGAGTGTTGACGGCCTCGGCCGGCAATATGGCGCAAGGCGTGGCATTCTGCGCGCAGCGTATGGGTGTTCCGGCCACTATTGTTGCCCCCGACACCGCTCCTGCAACCAAAATTCGCGCGGTCGAGCGCATGGGTGGGCGTGTGATCAAGGTGCCCTTCGCCGACTGGTGGCGAACCTTCGAAACGCGTTCCTACCCCGGTGTCGACGCTACCTTCATTCATGCCTTTGACGATCCTGATGTGATGGCGGGAAATGGCACGATCGCCCTGGAACTGTTGGAGGATCTGTCCGACTTGGACGCTGTCGTGATCCCCTGGGGTGGCGGAGGCTTGTCGTGCGGCATCGCGGCCGTGTTACGGGAGCGCTCCCCCCGCGTGCGGATCTACGCTGCCGAGATCAAAACTGCAGCGCCGCTGGCAGCATCCTTAGCTGCGGGCAAGCCATGCACGGTCGAATACAAACCGTCCTTCGTGGACGGGATCGGCAGCAAAACGGTCTTCCCTAACATGTTCGAACATGCCCGCAAGCTGCTGGATGGATCTTTGGTGGTGACCCTGGCGGAAGCGGCGCGCGCCCTGAAATTGCTGGCCGAGCGGAATCGCGTGATTATTGAAGGCGCCGCAGCATGCGCCGTGGCGGCGGCCCTGTCGGGCCGCGCCGGTTCGAGCAGGATTGTGGCTATCGTATCCGGCGGCAACATAGATCTAGAGAAGTTCACGGAGTTGGCGGGGCGGGCGTGATCGGGAATTCAAAGCTCAAGCCAGAGAAAGAAATGGTAGGCACGAGGAGACTCGAACTCCTGACCTCTAGTCGGCACGCTTGCTGGTGGGTGCCCCAATTCTAAATTGCGCGTTCTTTGCGAAATTTAGAGTGGGGATTTTCGCCGGGGCTTCGACTTGGGCTTCGGCTTGCTCTTGCCCTTGAGATTGAGCGCCACGGCAGCGCGGATGAGATCCTTCAAGGCCGCCTCATCGAGCTTGTCGCCTTCGTGGATGTCGATGGCGCGCCTGACATTCCCGTCGAGGCTGGAGTTGAATAGACCTTTAGGATCCTTCAACGCAGCTCCCTTGGCAAATGTCATCTTGACGACGTTCTTGTAGGTCTCTCCGGTGCAGACGATGCCGCCATGGGAAAAGACGGGAGTCCCCGGCGATGTCGCCCTGGCCCACTTCCGCTCTTCGACGATCTCAGGGTCGGCCTCGTGTATGCTTGTGCGCACTTTCGCGAGCATCTTCCCGCGCCAGTCTCCAAGTTCCTTGATCTTCTCGTCGATGAATGCAGAGGCAGATTCCATCGGGTCGGGCCTTTTCATGTATGGCTTCCTCTCGCACTTAATTTAGCTGCACTCAGCGTAACCTGCAACCTCGGGTGAAATTCCTGTCTGTCCCTAGATTTGTCTGAAATGGTAGGCCCGGGAGGACTCGAATGCATGAGCGGGTAGCGGGTATCGGATGCTCCGCGCGGTGTTGGAGTCACTTCTTTTGGACGGCGATCTGACAATCTTTAATCAGTTTTTCAAGAGTTGAAACTGTCTGGTCCAAGTCTTTCTCGTGAACAAGCAAATGATCTTTGAGATATGCACTCTGAGGGACAATCGATATGCCCGCATTCGCTAAGCGGACAGCCGCTGGGGCAAAGTAGCCGAACACCTCCAAATCGAGGCTCAAGTCGAAGGTTACAGCTCGGTACGGACCGTCTTGGGAGTTCGCCTTGAGCGCATGTGCCTTCCACACTTCCTCAGGCAGAGTGAGCGATACCTCATCACGCTCTAGCACCAAGGCGGCGAAAGTTCGCGTACTGAACGCCACAATATTTGCTGCCCGAGTCAGCGACGAGGTGGGCAAGCTCACGAGCACGTATTTTTCGGGCCAAACGTGGAGAGTAGTGCGTGCCCATGCTCCGCAAGTGCGGTCGCTCATCATGATCTCAGCAGACGGAAACCCACTTTGTTGTGCGACTTGAGCAAACGGCAACCCTGCAATCCCACTGTTCAGAAAATGCGCAAAAATTCCGGTCCCACCCACTTTCATGAGCGTTCTGCGATTGGAATTCATTTGTGAGCATTCCTCATGACGCGAATCGTACGCTTGGAAAAGTCACAGGTCAATGAAACCAGCAATCACAGGTGCGGAATCACAGGTAGAAAATGCGGCGACAACTTGAAATGGTAGGCCCGAATGGACTCGAACCATCGACCTCTTCCGTGTCAATTCTGAGGTCAATAACCTAAAACCCTTTGCTTGTCTTGCTTTTCCGCATGCTATCTATCTCAATACACCCCAAAAACAGCCTACTTTTGGTGACAAGTTGGTGACGAGTTTTTGTCGTGGCACTGAGTACAATTACTTGGGCACATCTCCACCTTAATACCTCTCTCCGGTCAATTGCGTGAAATCGGGATTTATCGTTAGTTAGCCGCCCGTCTCATGGATTCTGGCCCGGCTTGCAGCAATTTGCTTAGGGTACGTACGACCATATCGTCCCGCAGCCATAACTTCCACAGTTGGGGCCGGCCCGTCAACTAGCCTCGGAAGGCCGGGGGAACCCCAAGAGAAGCAGCTTTGTGGAAGCGCGTGGAAGAACTGGATTACGAAGAGCGGAAAATCGTGCTAAAGCGGATCGCAGGCTTTCTGGATGACCTGGCTTCCCAAGGTGTTCTCCAGCGTCGCGCCGAAGTACAAAGCATCGGCTGCGGCGACGAAGTTGGTTTTGACTACGTTGCCCCTAGCCGATAACTGTTCCAAAATCGCGTTTACGCTCAAAACCCCTCGATGAGCGAAATGGCCTTCCATGAGAAGGCCGGTCCAGGTCAAGTAGATTTTGATTTTGCCCTTCCTAAAATCCACCTTTCTTCCTAGCGGAGCAGTTTGCAGAGCGGCCCGGAGCGGTCAAGGGCGCGTTCTGTGCGGCGCAGCGAACCCTTGACGGCGAGGACCGCTCGGCCACACTTCCGCTAGGAAGAAAGGTGGGCCGATGTGCGCTGGGTGGTTTTGTCCAGTCCAACGCTGTTCCCCAAAGCCCTTTTCGCGCTACCACTGTCGCCACCCTTCCATCCGCACTCTCGATGAGCATTTCGTCGCTCGGTGCCAGTTGGGTGTTCTCGTTTCAGCCGGTGCTGCCACCTGATTTTCGACCTCCCGTTCCATCTCGCGATGGAAGTTGGGCCAGGCGATTAACGCAGTCACCGGAACTCGGCGCTTGGGCTTGGTGTTTCCGATTCCATGAACCTGAACTATGCGGCGGCCGGCAATGGCACCGGTCGGCTGTTGCGCAGCGGTTCGTAAACTTCGCCGCTCACCCACAAGCGGTGCAGCAAGACTGCTAGCTTTCGTGCGGTCGCAATCACCGCTCGTTTCTTCCCGTTCTTCCCGCCACGCTCGGCCAGCTTCAGACCCCAGCGTCGCAGATCGCTGTCCGCCCCGAACGGCCCCAGTATGTGGTGCGCACCCTGCACCAGCAGCGTTCGTAGATAGGGATCGCCTTCCTTGCTGATGCTGCATCTTCCAGCGTCAGCAGGAAGGTCAGCGCGATCAGCGTACCGACTCCCTTCACCTGCTTCAGCAACGCCACTGGCGGATAGCGACTCTCCGCCAACTGCTCGATCTGCTGGTTGTACTCGCGGATGCGCTCACTCAACGATTCGATGGCGGCCAGCAACGGCTGCAGCGCGATCTGCAGCTCTGGGCTCAAGCCTTCGGCTTTCTCCGGGTTCATATTGCGCGCGTTGCACCCGCGCAACCGCTCCCCGTAACTCTTGGCCAGACCGCGCGCCGTGTTCACCAGCGCCGTCCGTGCGCGTACCAGTCCGGCTCGCGCCCGGATCACCGTCAAGTCCGCCTGCGCTCTCGCGCTGCGATGCTTCACCGGACACAACAGCTGCGGATCGATGCGCGCCAACCGAGCCAGCGTCCTGGCATCCAGCCGATCGTCCTTCTTGCGACTCTCCCCGATCAAGCGCACGTTGCGGGCATGCGCCATGATCACACCGCGCACTTATGAAATGAACATGCTCTACGATTTACCCGGGCAGCCCTTACGCAAACGCGGCGAACTGCTACGCCTGCGCAAGTACGGATCCGAATGGGTGCTGACCCACAAAGCCAAAGGCAAACTCGGGCGCCACAAGACGAGGGTAGAAAACGAAACTCAGGTCGCCGATGGCATGAAGATGGAAGCCATTTTGCGCGCGCTGGGTTTTGCGCCGACGTTTCGCTATGAGAAGTTCCGCGCTGAGTGGAGCGACGGAAAAGGCCACGTGGTAGTGGACGAAACCCCGATCGGGAATTTTGGCGAAATCGAAGGGCCCTCGCGATGGATTGACCGGACCGCGCGGCGCAGTGGGCTTCGACAATCCAGTCTAGGGGCGGGCGGTGTGGGTGTCAATGCGGCTCAGGGATAGGGGATATGGCGATCCAAAGTTGCCCCCCCCTCCTCGGGGAAACGGGGAAGAACTGCTACCACCAGATTCTCGTGCTATACTTTCCGGCAGATACGGCCTGCGCAATCGCTCCCTTCCCCGGCCCTTGAAAAGAGGTAACAAGCCATGCGGTACAAACACTCCCGCTCCAAAACCAAGGCAGCCTTTGCAATTCTGGCCCCACTCTTGCTGGCAACAGCAGTCATTACTCAACCGGCGCAGGCGCAGAAGTTCAAGGTGCTGCACACGTTCAAGGGGAGCGATGGAATTGGCCCCGACGCCCAGTTGGTCCGGGACTCGTCGGGCAACTTGTACGGGACTGCGGGAGGGGGCGGAACGGGGAAATGCGGCAACCCCGGCTGCGGCACCGCCTTTAAGATGGATAAAACCGGCAAGCTAGTTTGGGTGCACAGTTTCTGGGGAGAGGATGGGTGGCAGCCCTTTCCTGGACTGCTGCGAGACGCTGCAGGAAATCTCTATGGAACCACGGCGTATGGTGGCAAGACCAGTCATCCCTGCCCGTCAGCCGGGTGCGGGGTCGTGTTCAAGTTGAATAAGAATGGTAAGGAGACCGTTCTGCATAAGTTTAGCGGTGTCGACGGGTGGCCCCCGGTGGGGCCTTTAGTTGAGGATCAGGGAGGCAATCTTTACGGCGCAACGCAATACGGCAGCGATGGGGGAGTGGTTTTCAAGTTGGATAAGAGGGGGAGAGAAACCGTTTTGTACAGCTTTGGCTGCGGCTCTCATCATGGGTGCGACCCTGGTGCGGGCGTTATCCTGGACGCAGTGGACAACATCTATGGGACAACCTTTATCGGCGGCGATCTGAACTGCAACCCGGGGCAAGGCTGCGGAGAGGTGTTCAAGGTCGATACCGGGGGCCATGAGACGGTGCTGCATGTCTTCGAGGGCTCCGATGGCGCGAACCCCTGGTCGCCGTTGCTCCTAGATTCAGCCGGAAACCTTTACGGGACCACGCAAAAGGGCGGAAACCTGGACTGCCAAGGGGGCCTGGGATGCGGCGTGGCGTATAAGCTATCCCCAAATTCTAACGGAACCTGGGCAGAGACGGTGCTCTACACGTTCTGCTCGGCGTCGAATTGCGCTGACGGACAATTCCCCAGCGCGGGGGGGCTGATTCAAGACTCTGCCGGGAACCTCTATGGCACCACTATCGAGGGTGGGGCGTACGCGGGCGGGGTGGTTTTCGAACTGGACGCGAGCGGTGCCGAAACTGTTGTGCATAACTTCACCGGTGGAGCCGACGGATACTACCCCTTGGTCGGCGTGACCCTGGACGTGGCAGGCAATCTGTATGGCACTGCAACGGACGGCGGTGGTCGCGGAGATGGAACCGTATTCGAGATCCAGTCCGTAGCGCATCCACTCGAGTAAAACGTGCTCGACTTGTTCCACCTTACGTTCCCCGATTCCTGGGGCACGGAATCCGCTATTCGGTACATCTTTGGTTACTTGTTCAGATGTTTGCATCGCGCTTACACTTTTATGTGAGTTGTTTCGGTGTTGGAAGAGGGGCCACCACCAATAAATCACCGTCCGGAGGTGAGATGTGAAGAATTATGCCCTCTGCGTTATCCTGCTGTGTACCCTGCCTGCCTTTGCGACGATCTCCCACCAACAGAGCCCTGTTTACCAGTGGAACAGCAGTGCCTCATCAACCTGTTCTGCTAACTTCGGTTCGACATCAAACGCACACGACTTGTTTGTTGTATGGACTTTCTGGAAGACAAGCTCGTCACCAAATCAACTCACAGCGCAAGTTTCGGATTTGACGACCTTTGGCAACACCTTCGTGAGTGCTGTGGGGCCGACGCTACAATCGGCTTCCAACACCTACGCCCAGATTTTCTACGCTGCAAATATCACGACAGTCACCGGGCAGAAGGACACGCTGACGGTGACGTACAGTGGTTCAGCGGTCTCGTCAGGCTGCGTCTTTGTCGAGTATCAGGGCGCGGACCCCAGCAACCCGCTGGACAGCGTCTCTGCAGGGTACAGCACTAGCGGCAACCCAACGAACCTGCTGGACAGCGGAACGACGGCTCCGGCGAACGCAAACCTACTCGTCTTCGCGGGCGGAAATACCGATGCTGGGGTCGTAAGCGCTGGTAGCAGCTTCACGTTGATCCAATCGAATGCTGGCAGCATCACCGAGGAATTCATCAATAGTCCAACTCAGAACAATACCTTGCAGCGGGCTACCGCAGGTAGCGCCGGCATGAATAGCAATTGGGTGATGCTAATGGCGATCTTCCGTGACGCGTCGTGGACTGTTGCCGGAGGGTGGAGCCCGGCGCGACCGCCTGACGTTGTCAACGCTGCTCAGTATCCGGGTGTTGATATTTGCGTCCAGGCCCAGAATGCGGCTACTGGCAATCCTAACGCCACGATTCTCATGCCGATCAGTGGCACGATGGCCTGTTCTGTAGACCCGACTGGGGCAGCCTCGACTTCCCCAATTACTTCAGCGCCGGTATTCCAAGGCAAGCTGAAGTTAGTAACTGTTGGTGGCTCTCCGGCGCAGCTGAACATGGATACGCCTTGGGTATTCTTCAACAGTTCAATGACGCTGGACGCTGGGAGCGTCCAATTCATAATCACCCAGAACTTCCGTAATAACTGGAGCGGGCAGCGTTGCTGGACAGCGGGCACGGCGGATACTACTGACTTCGGAGCCTGCGCCAACGGCGGTTTGGGGGGAAGTGGGGGAAGCTTTTCGATTGCGAACAATACTCCGACCGGCACGAGCTGTGCTCTCGTTACTTATCCCGGCTCCACAAAACCTTACGAGATTCGCGGTGGGGAAATCATCTCGATTACAGGAGCAAGCGACCTTCGGAACAATGGGATATTCCGCGTCATTCCGGTTAATGACGGAACTTGCACCGGCACTTCGGGGCCTACAGCAACTCAGTTCTACATCTGGGCACCCTCGGCTCAGAACTGCACCGGGTCTTCCGGGTCGTCCGGTTGTGGTTCAAGCGTCACGCTCGCCGCACAGACCGCCATGTTCTACATGGGGCCGAGGACTTTTGACGATCCCAACAACACCGGGGGTTCCTGCATCACCCTCCCCGGTGGCACCTCATACGGCAGCGGTGGGGAAAAGTGCAGCACGTATGGCGTCAAGCTGCTCAACTTGGGCGAACTGGACGGCTGGGGCTACGGCCTTGAAGGCATCGACAACTCACAGTGCATGGAGCAGTGTGCCATCAATTCTTACGGCTCACGCACCATCTACCGTACCTCAATGCTCACGTATGGACAGTGGAGTCCGGTGTCACAGAACAACGCGGCCATCCAGCACTTCGAGGATTACTGCAATAATGGTAATAATAACAACGTTAATTTCTATTGCGTCACCTCCCCCTCTGGTTCTTATCTATACGGCACGTTTCACGTCGGCATCTGGCTGCGCGACACTTGGAATCATGGCTCAGTGCAAGACGCTACCATCAACGAGTCTGCCTACGCCGGAATCATGCTCGACGGCATGGGCGGTAACCTGTCCGGCAGTTCGATCAAGGGCATTCACTTTCAGAATGGCGGGGATGCAAACCCTCCAACCGAAGGTAACTACGGCGGCAGTCTTGCTAACATCGCAATCGGAGCGCAGGCGAGTGCAAGCTCAGTCTATATCGAGCAGATCGAGGGTAACAAAGATGCGGGAGTGGCGGCGAATATTTTGATCTCGGGCTCGAATGCGCCCCCGCTGAATCTTCCAGCGTGGCAAGCAAGCAGCAATTCAGGATCATGCTCCGGGCCGCCGAGCGTTTGCTTTACGTATCCGGTCTATGCAGCGATTTTTCCGACAACTGGCAACACTGGATGCGGCGGGAGCGGTTGCGTCTTTAAGGTATCCGTTCCGGGAGGCTCCGGTTCGTCGCATCCTTCGTGGTCATCAACCTCACCGGGCACCTGCGTATCTGAAGGCACAGGACTGGTCACCTGGTGCAATGTTGGTAGCAGCCTGCCCAATTCCACCGGCCCAGGCGGCAACGTCGTGAAGGCCGTCCAGATTACCAACAATAAAGGGGATACACCGACTATTTTCAACGGAGGCACGAATAACAAATGGACCGATGCCAGCATTGCAGAATACAGCTACCAGAATGACTCCGGCTCGATCTATGAATGCGCCTCTGAGTCGGAGCATCCCTGCCGCATCGATCAAGGAATCAACCTCAATGCAATCTCTCCGCTCCCGGCAAGCGGCATAAATAGCCCTGGATCAAATATCACTGTGTCGGGGGGGATCAGCACCGGAAACGGTACACCCGGCTTGTTCTTTCAGGATGGCGGGCAAAAGAGTTCAACCTCGGGAACCTCGCCGAATCTCCAAGTGCACCGCCAGGTCATTAACGATACTAAGGCCCTGAGCACGACAAGCAACACCAATACAACTCTTTTGTCGCTTAACGTCGGTAATGGCCAAGCCGCCGGCGTGATTCTCCGTTATGTCATCATCGCCAAGAGCGCGACCGATACCTGCGTATTAAATGGCGTCGTGACCGCAGTAGCCGAGACCAACTCCAGCGGCGCAAGCAAGGGCTTTATCGGAACAAGCACGGGAACCGACCAGTCCTCGGTCTGCACTGGTTCCGACGGCTTGTCCGCAACTTTTTCGATCACTAATGCGAATCCCGCCGTGGTTTCCGTGAAGCCAATTTGGAGCACGGTTGTGCCGACCAGCGTCTACGCGGTTTACAACTATGACGACCTATCGGATGTGAGCACAACGCCATGAAAGGAATGCAGCAATTATGGAATGGGGGAAAAGGGGGGCACTCTCACGAAGTGCGCCAGAATCTGCCAATGCCTCGGATGCAGTCGGCGGCGACCTGCGCAAGGATGTCAGCTCCACGGGACATGTGCGGTGAGGCGCTGCTACCGCATCATTTCACGCAGTCTTTCCAGCATCCGCTGCAATGAGGACCACGTTGGCACTTATCTCCGCAGTTTTTCTCGTTGCAATAATAACCGCCACAACCATGACAGCACTTAGTCCGGTCAGCACTGCTTGATGTTGAAATGGGACTCATCGTTGACGCTGCGATGAGAAGCGCGGCCAATGCTCTGAGAAGCATAATAGGTTCTCCAAGCCTGTGAGCGCGATTTTACCACTAGTTAAGGAGATCAAAGATTCCGGTGACGGACGGGCAGCCCTTCTTATAAACAGCCCGGCCCGCCCGAAACATTAACTAATTTCGCCAGCGCCTGCCAGTGCCTCGGATGCGGGCGGCGCGGGCCAGCGAGGATGTCGGCGGCGTAAGATTCGGAGATGTCGAGGGTCGAGGCAAGGGCAGAAATGTTGACCGCAGTGAGCCGAGGGTGAATCAATTCGACATAGGTTTTTGTGTCCGGCCAAGCCGGGGTCGGGGCCGAACGCCAGGCCCGTTTCGCAGCCTCATGTCTTCGTTGGGTCGCGGCTTGTTTCTTCCGGGCTTCTGGACTCTGAGCGGCTATTCGTCCAATTTTTGCCAGTTCAATCAACTTTACCCTTGATACGTCGCGTCCACATTTTGGGCAAAGCCGACCTCGCCGAGTGTCCGCACCACAACCCGCGCAAATCTTTTCAGGGGGTGGAGCTGGTGTAATTTCGAGTCGAAACTCCCTTCCTCTGCCTTCGCTTCTCCGTTGCTGGGTAAGGCGAGTCGGTAAGGTTCTGTCCTTACGGGTGGGTTTGCGTACTGAGTTCCAAAAAGCCTGTGCGACCCACTCAGCAATCGGCGCTACGGCCCGCCCCCAGGTCGGCGCTGTTTCGGAGAGCCGCGCTGCGAATGGTCCCATCAGTCGGCAGTTGCCGTCCCGCTGCTCGAAAAACCACTCACGCTTTAGCGGTTGCCGTGTGATCCAGTCGAGCAAGTAGGCATCAATCTGCGGGCGAACCGGTTCCAAAAGATCGAGCGCGAGACTGTCACGATTCGGTGCGTCAACGTGGAGAACGCCCAGACCCGGATCAAGACCGAGAGTGGCAGCCGCAAGCCGGGCCTCGGACTCAAGCACGGCATAGAGGTAATTCAGGATTGCGTTCGGCGGATTGGAAGCCAGCCGTGGCGACCCCGTGAGTGGTGATATGCGAGCGCCGAAGCTAAGCCAATGATCGGGAACTCGCTTCAGATCATTCTTCGGGAAAGTGATCGGGAGTGTTCGCCATGCCGACCAGTACGCTAAGGCAGCCTGCGACTCAATCAGCCGAACGGTTGCGATGCTGTCAGCGCTGGATATTTCAACCCGAAATTGAGCAATCCTGTCGGCAGTTCTGGAATCGAGCAGCTTGTGACGTGCGACCTGCTCTTGCCCAGCCAGTTTTCGAGCGATCAGTTCACGTGCAATCTGCAACGCAGCGTCGGACTGGATCGCTAGCGCCTGAGCGCGGCGAAGCCGGGCATCGGACGGGCGGACGGGGCCAGTGACAGCAAGTACCTTCCCGTCCCTTTCCAGCATGATGAATGCCGCGTGCTGATCCGCAAGCCAGCGGAATGCATCAGGTGTTGGGCCTGGTCGAACTTACTACTCGGACCAGCAGCTTTCCGTGGGCAAAACCGTGAACCTTTCTCCCAGAGCCGGATGCGCGAGATGCGCCTGTCCGGTTCGATGAGCGGGAACAGGAAACAGAGCCATGTCCAACCGGACTGAGGCGCGCTCTGCGAAAGCAGCGCGTACGCATGCCACCGGGAGACTACCGCTACTGCGCCTGTTCTCGACTCCACTCATCGACCCGAGGGGTCGGCCAATTCTCAATGAGCGAAACGGCCTGGTTTCAACAGTCGGTCCCCTGGAAAATGACTGTTGAAGACATTTCTCATCTTGCCGTTGAGACTCTTTTTGCTCAACCCGCGTTTCCAAGCCAACTTCAATCGGAAATCATCGTTTGAAAAGCCTTTCTAAATTGCGGAGAACACTTCGGGGCTTTGGGGGAGACTGGGTTAATGGCAAAGGAGCTGGCGGGGAAAGGCGGCTGGGTGCTGCTTCTGTTCGTCCGTGAGGCCGGGCAGGGTTAGCGGACTCGTCCTTATTTATATGTCGCTCCAGGTATCCTTTCCAGGAGTTCTCGGACTTGAAGGTATTGGCCGGGATTAGGACCGTAGCCAACTTTTTCAGCTTGGCTAATACGGCGCTTCTTGCTTCCTCAAAGATTTCGTCATTCTTTTCTACCAAATGAGTCCAATACGTCGCCATCAATATTCCATTCAAATCGAAACTGATCCGTCTTACGTCTACATTTGAATTAATTTCCTTGCGATCTTGCGCTTTTTGAACCGCGTTCCTTAGCATTCCCCACCATTCTTGTGCCATGCGATTGATTTCGTCTTCGATGGCGCCAGATCTTTCCGCACATTCAAAGAATGCTCCTGTAAAGAAATACCCCCCGGGGAAGACCCGATGCTCGATATGCGCCAACCATGAATTGCACAATACCCATACTTGCCCGATACCATCGTTAGCAGATTTCGCGGGCGACAATACTTGGCTAGAGAAAACCTTTCCGGCTTCGTTAATCGTGGCTATTTCGAGCGCACGTTTGGAACGGAAATGGGCAAATAAGCCACTCTTACTCATTCTAAGATCTCGGGCTAATCGCCCAATAGTCAAACCAGCTAATCCTTCCCTGGCGGCAATTCCCATCGCATGGGCCAGGATCTTCCTCCTGGTTTCCGCCCCTTTCAAAGATCGACTTTTCTTCTTGGTTTCTTGGAATCCGTCGGTTCCAGATAGATTCATAGCCCAATAATAGCACGAACGATCGTGCTATTATAGATTTTGGGGATTTGAAAATAAGTGTTGGATCAACCTTCTGGGAAAAACATCTTGAATAGTTGTTCAATCGTCAACACAAAGAACGCTCCTGGAATGTGATGTAGAACTTCTGGATAGCCGACTTCCGTATCCTCTCTGAATCCGGTGACGGCATCCAGTTCAACAACGCACTCGAAACCTTTTCCTCTCCGAGATATCTCAACATACTTGCTTCCATCTCGCGGACGATATCCCTTGGCAATAAATCCATCAGCACCGTAGACCGCAAATCGCTCCCACGAAGGCTTACGCAAGACATATCGCAAACCCTGCTGAAGGCCCCTTTCAAGGTCTTTGAGAACCCGCGATCTCTGCTTCTTCAAAGCATCGGCATCGTGAAACTTTCCGCAGCCGCATAGTTCCTCGAAGCAATCCGCCAGTTCTTCCGAACTTAGCACTTGTAAGCCCAAATGAAGACCAAGTTCCAACAAGTCAGTATGGAAGTGATCTACCTTAAACGACGGTACCCGTCCGTGACCGTTTAGCATGCGCCAGAACTCATCATTCGCCCGCAGCAGCTGCTTATGGGCCTTTAAGTCTCCCTCCTTTTCCTTTTCCTGTGCCAGCCAGCGCGGTGTCCTATTTCGCTTGAAAAAGAACCAGTCCAGCACTTGTTCCAGCTTTTCCGCAGGTGACGGTGGCATGTAGCCCGTGGCCGTGACCTGCTGCCAAGGCGTTCCTGGAGAATTCTCGGGATGGTGGGCAAACAATTCACGCCGTTTTTGGAAGGACAAACTGAGGATCCTTCGCACCTCTCCAGCCCGCTGCTCGCGGTCTGGTAGTTTCTGCGCAACAGTCAGGGCACGGTACATCGCGGCAATCTCACAAAAAGCAGGACGTACTTTTTTCTTCCAGGAATCTGGTGTCCGACTCATATTTCGGAGCTTACAACCGATTGCGAAATCGGGACGCGAAAAATAATTGCGCGTACCTGACAAGTCTGGGGGTGGTCCCTACGATGGGCCTTACAGGTCGCAAAAGGGCCACGCAAAAGGCCGTTTAGGGCGACTTTTACCGATTCGCGAATTGCAGCCTGGATTGCGACTCTCGATATGGATATACTTCACAGCGCGGAAAAGCAAGGCGAGCTAGCCCAGTTAGGAGGCTGGCAAAAAGACATGGCTCGCCGACGTTATCAGAAGGGAAATCTACGCAAACGCGGCAAACGCAATCCGGTATGGGAACTGCAATGGTGGACAGACTGCATCAATGCGGACGGAACGCTTGGGCGCAGACGGGAGTCTACGATTCTCGGTTATGTGTCGGAACTCACTCGGCGGCAAGCACACAAGCGCGCCGAAGAGCATCTTCGTCCTTTGAATTTGGGCAAGGTCATGCCGCTCTCGAATCTGCCTTTTCGGGTATTCATAGAACGGCACTTCGTCCCGAATGTCTTTCCCACCCTGAAACTCTCTACCCAAGGGCATTATCGCTGCACACTCGACATTCACCTATTACCTGCCTTTGGCGAATCGCGGCTGTGCGATATCGGAACCATCGATCTTCAGCACTTCGTTCTACAGAAGATGGAGGGAGGCTTAAGCTGGGCGTCTTGCGATCACTTTCGCAACTTGATGTCCAAGATATTCACGACCGCGAAGAAATGGAATTTCTTTTTGGGGCAAAACCCTGCTTTGGGAGTGGAGTTACCCGAAAGGAAGGCGGTTCGCGAAAAACATGTTCTGACTCCATCCCAGATCTTGCGACTGCTGGCACTGCTCAAGGAACCATGTCGAACGATGGTTCTTCTCGGATTGCTAACCGGTCTGCGGATCGGGGAAATCCTCGGCCTGCGCTGGAAGGACATCGATTTAATCTCCGGCCAGTTGCGAGTCGAGCAGACCATCTATCGTGGAACGACAAGCTCTCCCAAGACCCAAGGCAGCCGACGTATGTTGCCCTTACCTCAACCTATTCTCCAGGCCTTGCTCATATTACACGAGCGGCGCTTGGGGAAATCAGACTTGGACCTTGTGTTCTCGACGAGCAAGGGCACTCCACTCAGCGATACCAACCTGCTTCACCGAGAGCTGAAGCCTGCGGGCCGAACCATCGGTACCCCCTGGCTCAGCTGGCACACGCTGCGGCGAACTCATGCCACGTTGCTGCAAGTAGCGGGAGGTTCGCTCAAGGATGCTCAGGCTCAGTTAGGACACACGAAACTATCGACTACGCTCGAAATCTACACCGTGCCGATTCCCGCGCATCAGCGGGCGGCGGTCGAAAACCTGGCGCGTTTGGTGACGAATGGTGACGAGTTGGGCCAACGCGCGGGCGAACTGCCGGGAACCACTCAGCAGATTCAATAACATAGATGGTAGGCCCGAATGGACTCGAACCATCGACCTCTTCCGTGTCAAGGAAGCGCTCTAACCAGACTGAGCTACGGGCCTATATCGTGCGGTGCGGCTACTGCTACCAACAGTGCCCGCATTCAGCAAACCATCCACCACGCTATCCTGTCAAGGGAGCGCTCTAACCAACTAAGCTACGCGCCTACACGCAGGATTCATTGTACCGGGCGCGTCAGCTCCCGGCAACGCCGTGATCGCGGCGGCAAGTGCAGTTGCAAAGTGTCCCCCACCCGGAGACAATCGCTGTGATGGAGAACGCAGAACAACGCGGGGTCGTTCCGCTCGCGCGTGGCAATCCCTTTCAACCGGGAACCATGGCGGTAGTTACGCTGGGCAATCCGCGGGAGAAATTTTGGGGCGCGATTCTTGCCCTCTCGGCGGAAGGTCTGAGCCTGTGCGGTATCGAATTGGCTTCCTTCGAGGATCTGGTCTCGCTGATCAGGGAGGGCGAGCCTTTTTCTCCCAGCGTGGTCTTCTTTCCCATGCATCGCCTGGAACGCATGGAACTCGATTTGCCGGACGGCAATATTCCTTCCCTTGGGCAGCGTTTCACCAGCAAAACTGGTCTTGATCCGGCGACCGTACTTCTGCGTCACAGCGCAGATCATGCTCAGGCGCGCGAGGAGCAGCAGTGAAGCTCTCACAACTTTTGAGCGCGCCCAACCAGCTGACCTTGCTGCGCATGATGTTTCTGCCTTTCATCGTGATTAAACTGGTGGAGGGACACTACAGCTCCGCGCTGATCTTATTTATGCTGGCGGGATTCAGTGACGGGCTGGACGGCCTGCTGGCGCGCGCACTGAAGCAGCAGACCATCCTGGGACAGTATCTCGACCCGATTGCCGACAAACTTCTGCTCAGCACGGTGTTTCTGGTGCTCTCGATTCTGCACAAAATTCCATGGAAATTTACCGTGCTGGTTTTCAGCCGCGATATTTCCATTTTATGCGCCAGCGCTGTGCTCTACGCGATTGCCGGGCTGCGCGATTTCCGTCCCAGTATTTTTGGCAAGGCCAACACCTTTGCCCAAGTGGCGGCTGTATTTTTTGTGCTGCTTCTCGAAATCAAACACGCACGCTGGATCAGCATTGCCCGCCTGACATGCCTGCGCGCGACTTTTGCCTTTACCATCATTTCGGCGGTGCACTACGTGTTGCTGGTGGGACAGCGACTGCACGGGAATGTTCACACTTCACCGAGTGCCGCGGCTGCGCCCAGTAGCAGGAGTTGACCCTCTTTCTTTCGTCCCCCTAGAATGATGGATTCTTCTTTTCGTCCCGTCGCTTACCTATGGCGCTCGAACTGTATAACACGCTGTCCGGCAAGGTGGAGGAGTTCCGTCCACTAGAGGACAACGAAGTCCGCATGTATGCTTGCGGCCCGACCGTCTACGACTATGGGCACATTGGGAACTTCAGGACGTTTGTTGCCGTGGATATCCTGCGCCGCTTCCTGCGCCAGAGTGGATACAAGGTCCACCATGTCATGAACATCACCGATGTGGATGACAAGATCATTCGCAATGCAGCGCGCGATGGCGTCAGCGTCAAGCAATACACGGCCAAATATGAGAAGGCCTTTCTCGAAGATGCTGCGACGCTTAACATCGAGCAGCCGGTCCTGGTGCGCGCCACCGATCACATTCCGGAGATGGCGCAGTTCATTGCTGAGCTGCAGAAGAAAGGATTCGCCTATCGCACGGAAGACGGATCGTACTATTTCCGCATCGCGAAGTTTCCCGCTTACGGCAAACTCTCGAAAAAAGATTTCGCCGGCCTGGAAGACGGCGCGCGCGTGGACGTGGACGAATACGAGAAAGATAGCGCCCGTGACTTCGCCCTGTGGAAAGCGCCGAAGCCCGGAGAAGCCTCGTGGGATACTACGATCGGGCCGGGACGTCCGGGCTGGCACATTGAGTGCTCGGTCATGTCAATGGAGGAATTGGGAGAAAGCATCGACTTGCACGCTGGGGGTGAGGACCTGATTTTCCCCCACCACGAGAACGAGATTGCGCAATCGGAAGCGCTCACGGGAAAGCCGTTTGCCCACTTCTGGTTTCATGCGCGTTTTCTGCTGGTGGAAGGCGAGAAGATGTCCAAGAGCCTGGGCAATTTTTTTACTTTGCGCGACCTGGTGCTTAAAGGGCATAAGCCGTCGTCCATCCGATTTCTGCTGGCCTCGGTTCCTTATCGCAATCAGCTCAACTTCACATTCGACGGACTGAAGCAGGCGGCTGTGTCGGTAGAGCGGCTGCGCAATTTTCAACAAAGGCTGATCGCCGGCCATTTCCCTGCAGGCGCAACTAAAAACATGGCGGACCTCGCCCGCGAGACCACCGAGCGAATGCGCGCCGGTATGAACGACGATCTGAACACGGCACAAGCGCAAGCGGCCATTTTCGACATGGTCCGTAAAGCCAACGCCGCGATGGACGCGGGCCAATTCAAGAGAGACGACTCAGCCCCTCTGCTTGCCGCCTTGCAATGTTTTGATGAGCTGTTCGCGGTGCTCAAAGATGACGATGCGCCCAAGATAAAGAACATTGTGGATTGGGCCAAGGCTGAAGGCCGCGAGCAAGAAATCAGCCAGGAACTGCTTGAGGCCGCCGGCGCGCAACAACTCTCGGACGCTGCCATCGAAAAGAGAATTGCCGAGATGGAAGTCGCGCGCCGCGCGCGTAATTTTAAGGTTTCGGACGCAACTCGAGCCGGCCTCGCCGCCGCAGGCATCATCGTTGAGATCACTAAGGACGGCGTGCGCTGGCGCCGGAAATGAACGTGCTAGCGCACGGCACAGTCTATGAGAGCAGAGTCGAACCCGGAGTTGCCCATCGGGGCGCAGACCTGCTGATTCCACTGCTTCTTCAAGTCGGCAGCATGGGGAATGGCAACTTGTTTGACCGGGATCCTTGCCATGTGCGGCGGTCCAGTCTGCGGGATCAGGGATGCAAAGCTGGCCACCGTGGTCAGGATCAAGTTGACCGCCGCCACGACTCGCGCCGATAGCATGGGATTGCTGATGTGCGCCGTCTGCAAAACTGCGGGCAGGTTCTGGTTGATGTCGGCAATTGCATTCTGGATCTTCTGGATGGCGGTCGCGCTCGGGTTGGCTTTGTAATCGTTATAGAGCGCCTGCAGCAGGTTCAGATCCTTGCTGGCCTCGGCTGAAATCTGCTGAATGGCTGCAGCCTCCGCAGGGCTGAGTTGCTGTCCCGATTGCAGGGTTGTGACCAGAGTGCCGATGTTGAGGGCCATCTGTACCAGCACCGGCAGATCGGCGAGCGCGACGCCGATCCACTGCGCGCTGCAGCCCGTGGTGAACAAAGAGGTGGATAACAGGATCACTAACACGATTTTCAGTCTAGAATAAACGTGCATGACATTTCTCCGTTGGTGTGTGTGTAGAAAACTGGCTTGTTTTGTTTTTCCTAACTAGTAACTACCAGCTACTGACTACTGCTCTCATGAAATCTCTGGACGAATATCTCCGCGATGCCGAGCAAGCGCACGACCATCTTTGCGCTGGGCAGGTTCTCGGCGTTCGCCTCGCCATGCTCGGGTTGGTGAAGCTGGGCATTGACGATCCTCGCGGAAAGGACCGGAAGCGCCTGGTCACTTTTGTGGAAATCGATCGTTGCGCGACCGATGCGGTCGCCGTCGTTACCGGTTGCCGTCTCGGTAAGCGGGCGCTCAAGTTTCGCGATTGGGGCAAGGTCGCGGCGACATTTGTCGATGTCAGCAGCGGTAAAGCGGTGCGCATCGCGGCCAAGGAATCATCGAAGGCCGTGGCGCGGCAAATGCACCCGGAACTCGCGGACAAGAACCAGCAGCAGATGCTGGCCTACCGCGAAATGTCGGATGACGACCTGTTCACCACGCAATGGGTGAAAATCGAATTACCGCCGGAAGAATTTCCCGGATACAAAGGCGAACGCATTATCTGCGACGTCTGTGGCGAAGGCATCAACTTCCGCCGCGAAGTCCGCCGTGACGGGAAAGTGCTCTGCCGCAGTTGCGCCGGGGAGAGCTACTACAATCCGGTATGATGCGCTTTACAAACGGTCGGAAAGCTAGCCGAGCTTCGCTCGGCCTGGACGGGTTTCTTCGGCTTCGCTCAGGACAGGCTCCGACCCGTCCCTACACGGTCATTGCCTGTTCATAAGCATGCGCCACCCGCAGGATCGTCGCCTCGTCGAAGTGCTTGCCCAGAATCTGCAATCCGATCGGCAGCTTCTCTCGCGTCTCTCCGCAAGGGACAGAAATCCCCGGAATCCCTGCCAGATCCGCCGTTACCGTATAGATGTCCGCGAGATACATCGCCAGCGGATCGTCTGCTTTCTCGCCCAGCTTGAATGCCGCCGTCGGACTGGTCGGGGTCACAATTGCGTCCACTTGCTTGAACGCTTCCTCAAAATCCTGCGTCAATAACGTGCGGACTTTCTGAGCCTTCAAGTAATACGCGTCGTAATACCCAGCGCTCAATGCGTACGTTCCCAGCATGATGCGGCGCTTCACCTCCGCCCCGAATCCTTGATCGCGGCTGCGGCGATACATTTCGGAAAGCGTGTGCACATCGCGAGCGCGGTATCCGTAACGCACGCCATCATAGCGGGCCAGGTTCGATGAAGCTTCTGCCGTCGCCACAATGTAGTACGCCGGAATCGCGTACTGCGTGTGCGGCAGCGAGACCTCCACAATCTCGCAGCCCAATTCTGCCAGCTTCTGGATCGCAGCTTCCACCGCGTTTCGCACTTCCGTGTCCAAGCCTTCGCCGAAATATTCGCGCGCAACCCCAGCCTCAGCCCGCGCACTGGCTTTTCGAGCTCAGCCACATAGTCGGGAACCGGAACATCGGCCGACGTCGAATCCATCGGATCGCGGCCCGCGATCACACCCAGCACGATGGCAGCATCCTTCACCGTCTTCGTGAGCGGCCCAATGTGATCGAGCGACGAAGCAAACGCGATCAGACCATAGCGCGACACGCGTCCATACGTCGGCATCAGGCCAACCACGCCGCAGAACGATGCCGGCTGACGAATCGAACCACCGGTATCGGATCCGAGCGCCGCCACCGCCATATCCGCCGCCACCGCAGCCGCCGATCCGCCGGAAGAACCGCCCGGCACGCGGCTGAGATCGCGCGGATTGTGCACCGGCCGCCAGGCCGAATTCTCGTTCGACGACCCCATCGCAAACTCGTCGCAGTTCAGTTTGCCCAGCACGACGGCGCCGGCGGCCTCCATGCGTGCCACCGCCGTGCAGTCATACGGTGGAATGTAGTTGCCCAGGATCTTCGATCCCGCTGTGGTGCGCACACCGCGCGTCGCCATCACATCTTTGATCCCGACCGGCACTCCACCGAGCGGCGGCAACTCCTCGCCTTTTGCGGCGAGTGCGTCCACGAGCGCTGCCTGCTCCAGCGCCCGTATCTTTCGAAAGGGTCAGGAACGCGCCAATCTGCGGATCATCTTTCTCGATCCTGGCGTAGAAGGCTTCGGCCAGTGCGTCTGCCGTGATTTTGCGCTCCTGCACCGCGGAGCGCGCAGCAGCGATGGTGAGTGATTTGAAATCCATGAGAATCAGTGGCTAGTGGATAGTGGCCAGCAACTTCCAAGTTGGGGATGGGGCTAGTCACTAGCCACTAGCCACTGTTTTTTCACCTTTCAATCACTTTGGGAACCTCGAAGAAAGCTCCATCCGAATCTGGCGCGTTCTGCAGGGCTACTTGGTGTGGCAGTGATTTCCGCAGGCCTTCGAGAATGTCTTCACGGCTGGCGTAGGCAAAGCGCTCGCTGCCTTGCTTCGACGGATCCACACCGTGCTGGTCCGACACCTGCGCCATCGGCTGCACATACGTCGTATCCAACTCATTCAGCCGACCGATGTACTCGAGAATCGAGTTGAGGTCGCGCAGCATGCGTTCGCGCTCGGCTTCAGTCAACTCCAGATTGGCCAGCTCGGCAACGTAAGCAACATCCTTTTCGGTGACTTTCATTGATTATTGTCTGCGTGAAAACGCGCGTTCGGCTCTCCGAAAACCTGCGCTATTGCTCTCTTATTTCCAGAATAGCAGTTTCAGTGGGGTAAGTATGCCACGGTTTGCGACAATATATTCCGGTTGTATTCAGCAGCTTAGACAAATTTCGCCCCGCGAGAGGGCTTGACAAGATTTCCTCCGGCTCCGGGTTTGTGCGCTTTTTTGGGGGAATCTCCGCGTCTTCTGCTTTGCCGCTTCCCCCAGGCGTGAACCGAGCTTTTTCTCGGCGAACCGAGGGCTCTAAGGTTGGCTTCCGAGACCTGACTATTCCGCGCGCGGAAACGTACGTTGCACAAACTCCATCGCCTCATTTCTTCCGCTCAATCGTCCTTCGAGTTGCTCATCTTCCACGGCGGAAAGGATTTCCTTGAAACGTGGCCCGGGCGCGTACCCCGCAGCAATCAGGTCATCTCCCGAGACGAGTGGCGCGGGCTGCATGACCTCGGGCGGCATGGCAACCATTTTTCCGCGGGTGAAATTGTAGGTCGTCAGATCGCCGTGGCTGGCCTGGCAATCAATACGATGTAGTTCAAGGTGTTCCTCGAAGCGTGGCATACGCACAAACTTCTTGAACGTAGATTGGCTCATGCGGGTGGCGTGCGCGAAACGCATGTGATTATCCACCAAGGCAAGAATCTGCTGAGTATCGTCGTTGGAAAACCGCAGGCGACGGCAGATCTCTTCCGCCATTTTGACTCCGACATCAACGTGCCCGTCAAAGCGAATTCGGTCCGGCGCTACCCGAAAGGTCGGCGGCTTGCCCACATCGTGCAAGAGCGCGCCCCAGGCCAAAGTGGCTGAACAGGGATGCGGCAACTTGTCGAGCAATAACATCGTGTGCACGAAGACATCGCCTTCCGGATGGAACTGGGGCGGTTGCTCGACTCCCTTCATCGCCTCGATCTCGGGCAGAAGCTCGTGGAGCAAGCCAGTCTCGTCCAGCAAAAGGAAAGCCCGCCGCGCCTGGTCTTCGGTCAGCATCTTGGTGAGTTCATCTCGAACGCGCTCGCAGGACACCTGATGAATCTGTGATGACAGCTTCTGAATTGCACGCATCGTTCCCGGCTCGATGTTGTAGCTGAAGCGTGCAGCGAAGCGCGCGGCTCGCAGCATTCGGAGTTTGTCTTCGGCAAAGCGGCGTTCGGGTTCGCCGATAGCTCGAATGATCCCGGCCTCGAGATCTTTTTGTCCGTTGACATAGTCGAGGACTTGGTTGCTCAGAGGATCGAGCAACAAGCCGTTGATGGTGAAATCGCGTCGGAGCACGTCTTCGCGCGGGTCTTTGCTGAAGCGAACCTGGTCGGGATGGCGACCATCGGAATAGCCGATGTCGGAGCGAAACGTGGCTACCTCGACCACTCCCACAGTTCTGTCTTCCCGAGCGGAGTCCGAACTTCGCTCGGCGAAATCCGGGCGAAGTCGAGGGACCTGCTGTTCCTCGGGAGCCCGGCACCAGCACGACCCCGAACTGCGCTCCCACAGCGTACGTCTCGGGGAAGATGCGCATGACTTCTTCTGGAGTCGCGTCGGTGGCAACGTCGTAATCCGCGGGTTCGCGCTTGAGCAGCAGATCGCGCACACAGCCACCAACTAGATAGGCGCTGTGGCCATCACCGCGCAAGGTCCGAATGATCGAGATGGCGAAGTCTTTGAGCATGAATCTCGTACCATGCTAGCGCCCTATGGACGGCCGGACAGCCCCTTCGACTGCGCTCAGGGCAGGCGGGGCGGCTGTCCCCACGTGGTGGTCGTAACCCCTCGTCGTAAATCGAACCTGTCCGAAGATGCTTTTGTGCGTTTCCAGCTTTCTAACGATACTTCTGCACCAAAAAGTATACTTAGGGTTTGACGCTTGCAACGTGCACTATGACAAGTGATGTCTGACGCTTACATCCTCGGCATCGAGAGTTCCTGCGACGAAACCGCGGCGGCGGTGGTGCGCTCGGGGGAGGAGATCGTTTCCAACGTGGTGTTTTCGCAGATTGCCACCCACCAGCCCTATGGCGGCGTGGTGCCGGAGCTGGCTTCCCGCGAGCATTTGCGGGCGATCATTCCCGTGGTTCGTCAGGCGCTGGCCGAAGCCGGGCAGACTTATCAGTCCATTGACGCGCTGGCCGTAACCCAGGGACCCGGACTCGCCGGCGCCCTTCTGGTCGGCATCAGTTTTGCCAAAGCTCTGGCGTTTGCCCTCGACAAGCCGCTGATCGCGGTCAACCACCTGGAAGGCCATATTCACGCGGTTCTGCTGGAGGAGCGGCAGAAGGGAAATCATGAAGTGAATTTTCCGGTGTTGGCCCTCGTCGTATCCGGCGGGCACACGCATCTTTACTTGGCGGAGCAGCGCGGCGAGGCCTGGTCCTACCAGAACATTGGCCACACGCGCGACGACGCTGCCGGTGAAGCTTTCGATAAGGTCGCAAAGCTGCTCGGCCTGGGATATCCCGGCGGGCCAGCGATCGATAAGCTCTCCTCCCATGGCGACCCTTCGGATGTGAAGTTTCCGCCAGCACAGATCAAGCACCGGGATCGCAATGACCGGGGCGGCCCGCAGGAAGAGGACACGTTGCGCTTTGATTTCTCTTACAGCGGGATCAAGACCGCCGTCCTGCGCTACGTGGAGACTCACCAGATGCGAGAGTCCATCGAAGCGCGGCGCCGAGAGCTCTTGGCTATCCCGCAGGCAAAGCTGGAAGACTACCTATCGCGCTGTGACCCGAAGACTCTCAATCTGGTGGCGTCGTTCCAGCGAGCGATGGTAGAAGACTTGGTCGGAAAGACCCTGGCCGCGGCCCGCGCTTATGATGTAGCTACGCTGTTCGTCACCGGAGGTGTAGCCGCCAATCAGGAGTTGCGGCAACGCTTCGAAAAAGATGCGGCAATGGATGGCCTGCCTGTGTACTTTCCTTCGCGTGCGCTCTCGACGGACAACGCGGCTATGATTGCGGCTGCGGCTTATCCCAAGTTTTTAGCCCGCGATTTCGCGCCTATGGATCTTTCCGCGGAAGCGGGAATGGGGCTGAAGTAGAACAGCTTTCAGCCATCAGCCTTCGGCTCTCAGCTGGATCGCTGAAAAGCGGCAGCCAACGCCTGTCTCACAATTGGATGAGAACGATTAATTCCGATCCGCTTGGTTCCAGCTGAGAGCTGAAGGCTGATGGCTTACTTTCCCGCCGCATGTCCCTTGACAGCTTTAGTTCCCAGGAGCGCGTGAAGTGCCCTGCCCAGTTGTTCTTCAATGTCAATGTCCTTGAAGATCGTGAAGTTGGCGCGCTTCTCGGTCTGCTCGAATCCACTCTGTTTCCCGGCAACAATCACGATGGGAATATGGGCGGTCGCGGGTTGATTCTTCAGCGCGGTGATCAGCTCGCTCCCGCTCATTCTTGGCATTTGCATGTCGGTGATGACGATGTCGGGCTGGACCCGTTTGAGGACTTCGACTGCCTCCCATCCGTTGGTTGCTGATTCCACGGCATATCCGCGCGCCTCCAGGAAGCGGCATACGGTATGCCGGATGAGCATGGAATCGTCCACTACCAAAGCCATAACTGACATGACCTCTCCGTGGGCGCAGTATCCCCAGGGCTGAAACTATCAAACTGTGGATCGTGCACACAACAGAAAGGCCTGAATATTGGTTACTATCGTCACACCTTGGACCGTTGCTCAGTGAATCCCTGGTGCATCCGAGCCTGCCGAGGCTCGGTTCCAAGGACCACCGGCGAATGCGGCGGGAGGATCAGGATTCGTCCGAGAGCCTGGTCTCTTCGATGCGTATGTCTTTTAATTCACTGGAATCGAAGATGTCGCCGCAATCGAGGCATTCGACGAATTCGGCGTCCTGCTCGCGGGCCACGACCTGCGCACGGGCGTGCTTGCAATCACTCATAGTGCTTCTCTTCTCGGGGAGTTGCGGCGGCGGCGTTGAATTCATAAAACGGAGGTGTCACTTTGGCCCGAGCAGGCCACAGTGAAATTTGCGCGAAATTTTCGGGTATTTTAGCCTCACTGGTTGGCTTGTCAAGTCCCTCGAAATCAATACCCTTTCCGCCTTGGGTGCAGGTCGCTCAGCCCGATGGCTGATCCCAGGCCTCCGGGTTTAGCTGCAGATGCGCCTCCTACCGAGAAATACGACCGAAACAGTCGTAAACCCATAACCTGCTTAATGACATAGATTTACCATTAAATCCCATTCCTTACCGTTGACTGGTAAGGCTTGCGTTCGGGTTCACCTACCGGTTAGAATAGCAATATCCGACTGAAAAGGTCGGATTCAAGATTCAACCTGAGTTCGCGAATGCTGAAGCTGACCAAGAAAGCGGATTACGGCCTGATGGCCATGAAGCATCTGGCCGAACATGTGCACCGCGGCGCGTGCAGTGCGAAGGATGTAGCCGACGCCTACGGCATTCCGCCAGAGGCGCTGGCAAAGATTCTGCAGAGGTTGGTTAAGGCCGGGTTGCTGCACTCGCAGCACGGGATGAATGGCGGCTATACGCTGGCACGTGATCCGGGACAGATCAGCGCGTTTGAGGTGATCCGTGCCATCGACGGTCCGTTGTTCATCACTTCTTGCATTACCGTGCGTGGCGAGTGTGATCAGACGGACCGCTGCACGATTCGGGAACCATTGCGCCGGGTCAATGAGAGCATCGAACAGGTTTTGCGGCGCATTAGTATTGCGGAGATGAAAGAAGAAACCCATTTGCACGAGGAACCGGAATCAAAGAAACCGGCCGAACTGGTGACCATCACCAGCTAGAGTTTGAGGAGAGCAATCATGAGCACGGATGTAAAGACGATCCCCCAGGTTCACACGCAAGAGCAGCCGCATGTGGCCCCGAAAGGCATCAAGCTGCCTATTTATATGGATAACCACGCCACCACGCCCATGGATCCTCGGGTGCTGGAGGAGATGCTGCCCTATTTCATGGAGAAGTTCGGCAATGCCGCCAGCCGCAATCACGCTTTCGGCTGGGTTGCCGAGGAGGGCGTTGAGACTGCCCGCGAGCGGATTGCCAAGCTGGTGGGCGCGACTGCGAAGGAAATCATCTTTACCTCAGGCGCGACGGAGAGCGACAACCTGGCCATCAAGGGCGTCGCCGAGATGTATAGAGAGAAAGGGAACCACATCATCACGGCCGTGACCGAGCACAAAGCTGTGCTCGATACCTGCAAGCGGCTGGAGAAGTACGGCTACCGCGTCACGTACTTGCCGGTGCAGAAGGATGGTCTCATCGATCTCGAAGACTTGAAGCGGGCCATGGACGATAAGACCATCCTGGTCACGATCATGTTCGCCAATAACGAAATTGGCGTGCTGCAGTCGGTGACGGAGATCGGCAAGCTTTGCCATGAGCGTGGCGTGATTTTCCATACGGATGCGACCCAGGCGGTTGGCAAAGTTCCGGTGGATGTGGTCAAACAGAACATCGATCTGGCCTCGATTTCCGCGCACAAGATGTATGGCCCCAAAGGCGTAGGCGCTTTGTACGTCCGGCGCAAGAATCCGCGGGTGCAGATCTCCGCGATCATTGATGGCGGCGGACACGAGCGCGGCATGCGGTCGGGAACACTCAACGTCCCCGGCATCGTAGGGCTGGGCAAAGCGTGCGCGATTGCGTCGGAAGAAATGCCCAAGGAAGCCTGCCACCTCGCGGGCCTGCGTAACCGGCTCCGCGACAACATCATGGGCCGGCTGGACGAGGTCTACATCAACGGCTCGATGGAGCATCGTCTGCCGGGGAATCTGAACATCAGTTTTGCGTACGTAGAAGGCGAATCGTTGCTGATGGGAATCAACGATATTGCCGTTTCCAGCGGTTCGGCCTGCACCTCGGCGACTCTGGAACCATCTTATGTATTAAAGGCTCTCGGCACCGGGGACGATCTGGCGCACAGTTCGATTCGCTTCGGCATTGGCCGATTCAACACGGAAGCGGAAGTGGATTACGTCGCCGACCGCGTGGTGGAAACAGTGCAGCGCCTGCGCGAGCTTTCGCCGCTCTATGAGATGGCGAAAGAAGGCGTGGATTTGAAGAGTGTGAAGTGGGCGGCAGAATAGGGATGTTCGCGTCGCGCTTTATTGTCATCGCGCTTGCGCGCGATGACGCGCGGTCGCTCAGATCCTTCGGCGCCAAAAGCACGCGCCTCAGGATGACAATTTAGCTTTACAGGAGAAAGCAAGATGGCATATAGCGATAAGGTTCTCGACCATTATTCCAACCCGCGTAACGTCGGTTCGTTGGACAAGAACAGCTCTACGGTTGGCACCGGCCTGGTGGGCGCTCCGGAATGCGGCGACGTGATGAAGCTGCAGATCAAAGTCAATCCGCAGACCAATGTGATTGAAGACGCAAAATTCAAGACATTTGGCTGCGGTTCGGCCATCGCGTCGTCTTCGCTCGCCACCGAGTGGGTGAAGGGCAAAACTGTGGACGAGGCGCTGGCGATCAAGAACACGGAGATTGTGAAAGAGCTTTCGCTGCCTCCGGTGAAGATTCACTGCTCGGTTCTCGCGGAAGACGCCATCCGGGCCGCCATCCACGACTGGAAGAAGAAGCAGGATGTGGCCAAGCCTGTCGCGGTGGAGGCGAAGTAACAGGGATGCGGCCCGAACGCGCCGATCGCGCTTACTCCGGCCGCCGCGCGGCCAAGCGCTCGTCGCGGGCCGCCCAGATCCTTCGGCGCCAAATACAAGCGCCTCAGGATGACAAATGATTACAGCGGAACCAACGAGCACAGCTCCGGCTAAAGGCATCAACGTGACGGAAAAGGCGCTGGCCAAGATTCGCACGGCCATCGTCAAGGAAGGCATTTCGCCCGAGCAGGGCGGGTTGCGCCTGGGGGTGCAGGGTGGCGGATGCTCGGGGCTGAGCTACAACATTCGCTTCGACACTCAGCCCCGCGAACGCGATCGCGTCTTCCAGTTTGGCGATGTGCGGGTCTTTGTCGACCCCAAGTCGTTCATTTACCTGCATGGCATGACTCTCGATTACCAGGAGACGCTCATGCAACAAGGCTTCGTGTTCGTAAACCCGAATTCGTCGAAGTCCTGCGGATGCGGCACGTCGTTTTCGGGTTGATCGTGTGGCGCGGGCGCCCTCGCCCGCGTGGCTTTCACCACGGCGTGCTTTCTCCTAAGTAGTCAGCGGGCGGTGGTGGGTGTGTTTTATGACGAATCCGGAATCCAACTCGAGTTCGTCCCTGATCATGCCCGGCGAGGCGACTGCCACCTGCTGGTCCTGCGGCACCATGCGCGCAGTCCACTTCTGCAGCGCATGCGGCAAGGTCCAGCCTCCGGTGCCGGTGGATTATTTTACCTTCTTCAACCTGCCCCGGAAGCTGAACCTCGATCCCGCGATCCTGGAGCAGGAATTTTATGAGCTAAGCCGGAAGCTTCATCCCGACGTGTACGCCCGCGCTGGCAAACAGGAACAGGAGTGGAGCATGGAGCAGAGCTCGCTGCTGAATGACGCTTATCGTACCTTGAAAGATCCGATCAAGCGCACCGAGTACCTGTTGCGGCTGGAAGGCGTAGAACTTGAAGAGCAGTCCAAGACCGCGACCGAAAAAGCGCGCGCGACCGGGGAACTAAAGAAACAGGTTGTACCTCCGGATTTGCTTGAGGAGGTTTTCGAGCTGAATGTTCAACTCGAGGAGTTGCGCGGCCAAAGGAAGATGGGCGAAGACGATCCGGCGCTGATTGAAGAAATCGGCCGGCAAAAGCTGGAACTGGAAGAGAAGTACGAGACGTTGCTCAACGAGTTGAAGGGCCACTGGAACCAGTGGGACAAAGCCGTGGATACGGGGACTGAAGCGGACCGGCGACAGGTACGCGACAAAATGCTGGACCTGCTGAATCGGCGGAATTACATCAGGAATCTGGTGAGGGATGTGAATGAAGTGCTTGAAAGCTAGCATTCAGCAGTCAGCCATCAGCACTCAGCCCTGTGGGTTTTGTGCCGGGATTAGCAGAATCCGATTGGCTGAATGCTGAATGCTAATTGCTGAATGCTAATGGCTACCGATCGCATCGTCGGAATCGATCTGGGCACCACCAACTCCCTGGTGGCGTTCATGCAGGAGGAGAGTCCTGTCGTGATTTCCGGCGAAGATGGGTCGAATCTCGTGCCCTCCGTTGTTGCCCTCGACGAGCGCGATCAGATCATCGTCGGCAACGCCGCGCGAAAGTATCTGATCGAGACTCCCGAGCGCGCGGTGTATTCGATCAAACGCCTGATGGGACGTGGCGTGGAAGACATTCGGGAAGAGCTGAAGCTTTTTCCGTTCCGTCTGGCGGAAGATATGCAGCCGGGCGAAGTTCTGCGCATCCAACTTGGCCAGAAAACCTTTACCCCGCCAGAAATCTCGGCGTTCATCCTGCGCCAGCTCAAACGTAACGCCGAGCGCTTCTTCGCCGCACCAGTCACCAAAGCGGTCATTACGGTACCGGCGTATTTCAACGACGCCCAGCGTCAGGCGACGAAAGATGCCGGACGCATCGCCGGGCTCGAAGTGCTACGCCTGGTGAACGAGCCGACAGCCGCTTCGCTGGCCTACGGCCTGGACAAGAAACAGAATGGCATCGTAGCGGTTTACGATCTGGGCGGCGGAACGTTCGATATTTCTATCCTCAAGCTGCATGATGGAATTTTCGAAGTGATCGCTACCAACGGCGACACGCATCTCGGCGGCGACGATATTGACAATCTGCTGATCCGGATCGCGCTCGACGACATTCGCGGCGATATGGGCTTGGATTTGTCCCGCAATGGAGAGATGGTCGCGACCATCCGCAAAGCCGTGATCGAGGCGAAAATCGCACTGTCCTCGCAGGCCACAACCAGGCTGGATATCGAATTGCCCGGGGGGGACGCTATCAACGCGAGATTACCCGGGAGCAGTTCGAGCGGTTGATCCAGCCCATCGTGGATCGGACGGTTGGTCCTTGCAAGCAGGCCTTGAAAGACGCCAAGCTGAAGCCAGAGCAGATTGACGAAGTCGTGCTGGTCGGAGGTTCGACTCGCATTCCCAGGGTGCGGGGGCTAGTCGAGGAATTATTTCAGCGAAAGCCGCACACCGACCTCAATCCCGACGAGGTGGTGGCTCTGGGCGCGGCTGTGCAGGCCAATATTCTCGGCGGCGGTTCGGAAGCCACCGAGAACATGTTGCTGCTGGACGTCACGCCGCTGTCATTGGGGATTGAAGTGGCCGGCGGTGTGACCGACAAGATCATCCTGCGCAACTCGACCATTCCGGCCTCGGCCACGCAGTACTACACAACTCAGATCGATGGCCAGGCCAACGTCGCCATCCATGTGCTGCAGGGCGAGCGCGAACTGGCGAATGATTGCCGCTCCCTGGCACGCTTCGATCTAAAAGGAATTCCGCCGATGGTGGCGGGAATGCCGCGCGTCGAGGTTAGGTTTCTCATTGACGCCAACGGCATCCTGCACGTTTCGGCACGCGAACAGCGAAGCGGCAAAGAAGCCGAGATTGAAGTTCAGCCCAGCTATGGCCTCACCGACGATCAAGTCGAAAGCATGATTCTCGATTCATTCGACTACGCTGAAGAGGACTTCCGGCGAAGGCAAGTGATTGAGGCGCGCAACGAGGCAGAGACAATTCTGGCTGCTTTGGAGAAAGGCAAGAAGAGTCCGGCCTGGAGCCAGCTCACCAGCGATGAGAAGAAGCAGATTGCAAAGCTCGAAAAGGCCCTGAATCAGGTGAAAACTGAAGACGCTTATGCGGCGATCCGGAAAGCTATCGATGCCTTGAACCAGGGCACCATGCGGCTGGCCGAGCTGATGATGGATAGCGCTGTGAGCACGGCTTTGAAAGGAAAGACCATGGACGAAGCCGACTTGGGCGAAGGGCCCACGGCAGGGCATCCCGTGGCCAAGGCGGATTTCCAATGACCGATACCCCGAGGGACGAGAACATGCAGACTAAGCTCAGCTATGCAATCGAGTTCGTGGCGGACATGAATCGCGCCGTAAAGTTTTACCGGGACATAATCGGGCTTCCGCTCAAGTTTGAGTCCCCCGGTTGGAGCGAGTTCGCTACCGGCGAAACCACTCTGGCTCTGCATCCCGCTTCGCAGAAAAATCCCGCGGGAAAAGTTGAGCTTGGTTTCAACGTGGCCGACCTGCTGCAATTCTATGAAGACATGCAAGGCAAAGGTGTGCGATTCCCCATGCCTCCAACTAAACAGGACTTCGGCGGAACGCTGGCGCAATTTGAGGATTCGGAAGGCGCGCATGTGAGCGTGGGGGCAAGCTAGGGAGAGGGTGGGAGCAATATGTCTGAGGAAAAGATACAAAGCGCGGGCGCCGCGACGGCAGACGCACCGGACGAAAACACGGTCCAGGTGACGTTTCTGCCTGAAGGCAAGACCGTGGAATTCGAGCACGACAAGCTTCCTTACAAAGATCATGGCAAACAAAAGTCCATCCTCGACGTCGCACTGAACTACGGCGTTCGTCTGGACCACGCTTGCGGCGGCAATTGTGCCTGCACCACCTGCCACGTGTGGGTGAAGGAAGGCGCCGAGAATCTTTCCGAGATGGACGACGACGAGGCGGACCGCCTCGACATGGCAGCGGATCTGCAGTTGAACTCACGTCTAGGTTGCCAGGCCGTAATCACGAAGCCGGGCAAAGTGGTGGTCGAGATTCCCGCGTGGAACCGGAATTACGTTTCGGAGGAACACTGAATGCAGTCGTTGGTCGTTCGTCGCTCGTCGTAGGCCAACGACCAAGGACCAACGACGCAAGGAGAACCTCTTCATGCCAAAAGACCTCACCTGGGACAACGCAGAAGACATCGGAATCATGCTTTCAGAAGTGCACCCGCAGCTAGATCCGCTGGCTGTCCGATTTACCGATCTGCACCGCTATGTGATCGAGTTGCCCGAGTTCAAGGGCGATCCCAAACAATCCAACGAAAGCAAGCTGGAAGCGATTCAGATGGCATGGCACGAGGAGTATCAGGACAAGACTCAGGGTTAACTTTTTATAGTTTGAACTTGACCTCACAGAGGGCGTTGTCAAGGCTCATCTGTCAACTAACGACAAATCGTGATTTCACTCAAAATTCCCCAAATCGGATACCGCGGCAACGGATCGCCCTTAAGGGTCACAAAAGCGAAGCCGCCCACAACATCGGGCGGCTTGTAACACCGGATCATTCCATCAATCGGTCTGCCGTTCAAACGCGCCCATGTCGCAAATTCCAGATTGCTTATCAGGGCGCGGCTTGCCGCGCTGATCGGTCTTCAGCAGATGACCTTTGCCGTCCGTACAGCCATTCGGGTTGCCAGCATTAATCGCCGGGCTGCCAACGAGCAGCGGGATGGTCTGGGTGGGACCGCCGTAGTTACCTAAAGTGCCCAGTTCGGGATTGGAGTTGTTGAAATCGCCGGGGCCGCCGAAATTGCAGGTATTATCGTCGCTGAGGTTGTAGCCATTGGAGGTCATAGTGCCGTGGCAGTTTCCGCCAGAAGTGCTATTCGCGATAATGCTGTTCTGAAGTGTCGCTGTGCCGTGGTCGTTTTCGATTCCGCCGCCGCCCCACCCCGCACTATTCCCGCTGAAGGTGCTGTTGTTGATCGTCGAGGACAATGTGTAGATTCCGCCGCCGTAAAGCCCCGCGCTATTCCCATTGAAGGTGCTGTTGTTGATCGTCGAACCTCCGTAGATTCCGCCACCATAGGACGCGCTATTCCCGCTGAATGTGCTCTTGTTGATCGTCGAGGGACCTCCGTAGATTCCGCCGCCGCGTATCGCGCCATTCCCGCTGAGGGTGCTGTTGTTGATCGTCAAGATCTTGCCGGCGTTGTTGATTCCGCCGCCCCCCTGTTTGCAGGAATTCCCACTGATGGTGCTGTTGTTGATTGTCAGTGTCCCCGCGTTGTAGACTCCGCCGCCATTCGCCGCGTAATTCCCGCTGATGGTGCTGTCGCTGATCGTCAGCGTCCCGTTGTTGGAGATACCGCCTCCATTGCCGCCGCCTGAATGGCCCTTACTGATGGTCAGCTTGGAAAGAGTGACATGGGAATGCCTACCGGAAATTTTGACTACCCTACCTTTGCCCCCGCCATCGATGATGGTCGAAGTGGCATCGGCACCAAGAATCTTCAAGTTGAAGCCGATAGTGAGCTTCTCTGTATAGGTCGCGGCGGCGACCGTGATGGAATCCCCCGACGAAGCCAGCGAGATGGCGTGCCCGATGGTCTGGCAGGCCGTCTGAGGCGACTTGCAGTCGTTGTTGTCACTGCCGTTCATTCCGTCCACATACCATATGTTGGTGGCCGACGCAGCTGAGGCCAGGCCCAGAGCGAGAGCCAGAAGCAACCATTTGAATAAAACCGATGTAGTTCTTCTAAGAGATTTCATGTGCATTCTCCTCCGAGGAAATTCGAGACTCGCCTGAGGGGTTGTTTCCCACGCGTGGTGGGGAAGTGCTCTTCGAGAGGCGAGGCACCTTGCGTGTCAACCCTGCGCTTTAAGTTTGCGTCAGCGCAAGGGCGTGGGTCACATCGTGATGTGCGGAGCCGCAGGGGCTGGGTTCGGACACGGACGGCGACAGAGATTTTACTTGATACCTGATGAAATCAGCGCTTAGATCCCCGCGACCTATCCCACCGAAGCGGCGACCGGCTCATCCACGCTGGCCTCCCGCAGGAACTTGGCCGCTTCCTCCGGTGGAGTCGGATTGATGTAAAAACCCGTGCCCCATTCAAATCCCGCCGTTTTGGTCAGCTTGGGCATGAACTCGATGTGCCAGTGGTAGTGATCGTTGGTCGGATCCTGCACCGGGGAGGTGTGGATGACCAAATTGTACGGCGGATTGTCGAGCACGCGGTCAGCTTTGGCCAGCAGCGTCTTGAGCGCCTTGGCCAGATTCTCAAACATCTGGGAGGAGGAGTTCTCAAACGCCGACTCGTGCTGCTTGGGTAGAATCCAGGTCTCGAACGGAAAACGCGGCGCATAGGGAGCCAGGGTGATGAAGTCTTCGTTCTCCGCGACCACTCGAATGCCCGACTCGGTCTCCTGCCGGATTACATCGCAGAAAACGCAGCGTTCTTTGTAGATGTAGTACTGCTTCGCGCCTTCCAATTCCTCGACCACATAGATGGGCAGAATGGGCAGGGCGATCAACTGGGAGTGCGCATGCTCCAACGATGCCCCGGCGGCCTCGCCGTGGTTCTTGAATATCAGGATGTACTTGAAGCGGCGGTCTTTCTTCAGATCGAGAATACGGTCGCGGAAGGTCCAGAGCACATCTTCAATTCGCTTGGGGGGCAGCGTGGCCAGGCTGGCGTTGTGATCGGGGGTCTCAATAATTACCTCGTGGGCCCCAATGCCGTTCATCCGGTCGAACATACCCTCGGCTTGGCGGTTCATGCTGCCCTCGATGCCGAGGGCGGGAAATTTGTTGGGAACCACCCGCACGGTCCATCCCGACGCATCGCGCTGCGGCAGAGGTCCGCCATTCGGATTTGGACGGTAGGCCTGAATCTCAGGCGGGGTCTTGCTTTCATTGCCATAACAAAACGGGCAAAAGCCACCCTTGATTTTGACGGCATCGCGGGCGAAGTCCGAGGGACGCTTGGCACGGTCGGTGGAAATAATCACCCACCGGCCTACAATTGGGTCTTTTCTAAGCTCAGGCAAGGACTAAATCCTTTCAATGAGGGCCGAAAGTAAAGTCTTATTCTACGCCACGGGGAAGGCATTCTGAAATAGCTCGATCAGCGGCTGGCTGGACTGCGTATCATAGTATACGCTGACCACGTCAAAGCGCCACTGGCACGAAGGTGGCAGGTGACGAAGGTATTCACCGGCGACGGCGGCCAATGCGCGTTGCTTATCGCCATCGACGGCCGCCTGTGCGGGCTTCACGTCACGCGTGGTGCGAGTCTTAACCTCAATAAAACACAGCACATCCTGGTCCCAGCCGATCAGGTCGATCTCTCCCCGGCGGCGTGGTGAGCGAAAATTGCGGGCCACCATCACGTAGCCACGGCGGCGCAGGTAGAAGTAGGCGGCTTCCTCGCCCCGACGACCAGTGCGCTGGTGTTCAGCAGATTTGTCAGGCGGAAGCGTATGCTGGGCGAGCCAATCGAGAGAGCGGACTACTGCGTGAGTGAGGCGGCCGGAGAACATGAGTGTGGGAATCAGCTTAGGGGCCTAGCTCAGCGGCGGGATGTGACTGCGGTCACAAAAACGGCGTGGGGGCAGGTGGTTGTCCGCGAATGGGAATCGGCTCTGCACTCATCATGCCGACGTGCACGCTGCAACTAATTCACATCCAGAGCCGCCGGATTCCGGATTCGCTCCCGCTTAGGGATATACTTCTCCCGGAACGCTCGACGATCCTCCAGAAATCTCGTCTGGAGCGTGCGGAGTTTCTTGAGTGAATGCGACGATCAAAACGGTGGTGTTTTGGCTTGTGATTGTTCTTTCGGCCTTCCTGCTTTGGCAGGTGGTTAAGGGCGACCACAATCAGCAGAGGACGCCGGAGATCAGCTATTCCGAGTTCCTATCGCGGGTTGAGGGCGGAAATGTCACCAAGGTAACGATCTCGAAGACTCAGGTCTATGGCGAGTACCGCAGCGGCAGTTCATTTCGTGTGACTGCACCAACAAGCCAGGAAGGAATGCTACTGGCTCTGCACCAAAAGAACGTGGAAATCTGGTTCAGGGACGATGCTGTTAACGGAAGTTGGCCGGCCTGGCTACTGAACCTTGTGCCGCTCATTCTGCTGGCCGCGCTTTGGTTCTTTATGATTCGCCAGGTACACGCAAGACAGGCGCGAGCAGGAAAAGACCAAGGCGCAGGGGGAACCGACAACCGTTGGTCTAAGTGAAAGAGGTGCGGGACGCCAGCTTCGAGAGAAGGCCGCCCTTCGCTTTGGGTGGCAAAGATGGCACTGATCAGAGCCGCTCTTTCCAGTATCCCGGCTTTCGCTTGTTATGCGCTACGGCGACGACGTTCACTACGTCAGGGTCATCCAGGTAGATGATCGAAAACGGAAAGCGGCGAAGCACGTACCGCCGGGTTCCATACAAGTACTTCGGCCAGCGCTGGCGTGCGTCGGTGACGATGTCGAGCGCGTCGTAGACGTCCGTAAGAAAAGTGATACTCGCGTCCAAACTGCGTGCCAAATACCAATCGTCGGCAGCTTCAACTTCGAGCCAAGCTTGCGGATGGGCGCGATACCGCTTACTTCCCCGCATTCCGTAACCGGGTCCTGAGACGGCGGCGTACTTCTCCGTACGGGATCATTTTGGCTTTGCCAGATCGAATATCATCCACCCGGCGCTTGATCTCGTCTGCCCAGGCCTCTTCCACTCCTTCTTCAGCCGGCCCTTCATCGAGGCTCTCAATCAGGCGATCGATTAACAGACCGCGATCCTGAGTGGAGAGCGTCAGTGCTTTCTCAAGCATCTCCGCAACGCGTGGCGTCATTTGTGCCATGACTACCTCACCTGGCTCATTCTATCGCAGGGCGCAAATGGCGGACATAAGCGCTTGAAAAACCAGTAGCGTCCTAAACCCCGTTAACCACGAAGTACACGAAGTTACACAAAGGCGTGAATCTCGAGGACTTCCTTCGTGTTACTTCGTGGCCTTCGTGGTTAAATTCAGGACACTTCCGACAAATCCAGGGACGGGGGAGGAGGCCCGTCCCTGGCCAGGCGCTTCAATTGCCCCGGTTTGCGATGGAGATCGACTCCTCAAGCGCCTCAATGGCTGCATCAGCTTCGTCTTTGGTGACGATGAGCGGCGGCGCGATGCGGATGGTGCTCGGACCACAGCCCAGGAAAAGGATTCCCCGTTCAAAGGCCAGTTGCACGATGCGGTCGCGTTCCGCGGCGCCGTACTCCTTGGTCTTTTTATCCTTGACGATTTCCACGCCAATCATGAGCCCTCGGCCGCGCACGTCGCCGACCAGCTTGTACTTACTCGGCCAGTCCGCCATGCGCTTCAGCATGTGATTGCCGACTGCGGTGGCATTCCGTTTCAGGTCTTCGCGTTCGATCACATCGAGCGTCGCCAGTGCCGCCGCGATGCAAACCGGATTGCCCCCGAACGTGGAAGCATGCGAGCCGGGAGCCCAATCCATGATTTCGGCCTTGCTGATGGTTACGCCCAGCGGCATGCCGGAGGCGATACCCTTGGCCGAGCAGACGATATCGGGATGTACGCCGGTATGTTCGACGGCCCACCATTTGCCGGTGCGGCCGACACCGCTCTGCACTTCGTCCACCACCAGCAGAATGCCGTTGCGGTCACAAATGCGGCGCAGTTCTTGCATGAACGCAGTTGGGGCGATCACGTATCCGCCTTCGCCCTGAATCGGCTCAACGAAGATGGCCGCCACTTCCTCCGGCGGGAGCGTGGTCTTGAACAACTTATCTTCGATGAAGCGGGCGCAGCCGAGCGCAAAGGCCTCGGCATCCTGTGAGCCGCCCTCGCAGCCGCGATAGACATCGGGATAGCGCACGTGCGTGACCCCGGGAACCAGCGGAGCGAATCGCCGCTTCTGCTGCGGTTTGGAGGCGGTCAACGAAAGTGCGCCCATGGTGCGCCCATGGAAGGCGCCGTAGAAGGCGATGATGTTCTGCCGCCTGGTGTGATAGCGGGCCAGCTTCAGCGCGCACTCAATCGCTTCCGTGCCGGAGTTTCCGTAGTAGATCTTGTGCGGGCCGGGCATGGGCGCGATCTTTGAGAGCCGTTCCGCCAGAGTGACCATACTCTCGTAGTAGAAGTCGGTGCCCGACATGTGGATCAACTCGCCCGCTTGCTTTTGAATGGCAGCGACCACATGAGGATGGCAGTGGCCGGTGGAAGTCACAGCAATGCCGGCCGAGAAGTCGAAGAATTCGTTTCCGTCCACGTCCGTGACCACGAGGCCGCGGCCCTGCTTGGCGACCATAGGATAGGAGCGGGTGTAGGACGGCGAAATATACTTGCTATCGCCTTCAAGAATGCGCTTCGCGTTCGGCCCCGGCAGTGCCGTCTTGATCCTGGGACCGATAAGAGTAGTGGTTGACATGGGATCCTCCAATTTGGTCGTTGGTCTTTCGTCGTTGGTCATTGGCCGGAGACAACTGGATCTCAACTCTTGGCCAAGAATCAGACGGGGAGGATTAGAAACTAGTCGCTACCAAACAGACTAGGACGCAGACGCGAAGGCAGCACAGCGCGATAGCGGCGTGGGCACACCAGAGAGTGCAGCCAGCACACCGGCAGATGCGAATTGGAGCCCTGGAAACGCATCGGGATTCATAACCAGATTGATTATAGCTCTTTGTCTATCGTCGCGTAACCCCCAATCGTCGTGGGCCGTTGGTCATGGTTTCCCCTGCGACTACCGACCTTCCCCGGGGGAAACAGAACAGTCAGGCGCAGTTGACCTGCGGCTTCGAACACAAATCGAATCCCCGGTCCTTCCACTTGCGTCTGATAGCTTAACGCCAGCCGTCGCCATGACCGCCGCCCAACGCCAGCTCCGTTTTAGTGTGATCCTTGCCTTCGGGCTGGTCTATTTCTTTTGGGGCTCGACCTATTTGGCTATTGATATTGCGGTGGAGCGCATCCCGCCGGCGCTGATGTGCGGCGCACGGTTCCTGATTGCCGGGGTTTTCATGCTGGCATTTTGCGGGCTGCGTGGACGCAAGATCTGGTACAGCCGACGCCAATCAGGGGAAATGGCAATCGTCGGCCTGCTTCTGCTGGTGGGAGGCAACCTCACTCTCGCTTATGCGGAGACGCACATCGCGTCGGGCTTGGCGGCTTTGATCGTCGCTGTCATACCGCTCTGGTTCCTGGTGCTCGATTCGCTCTTGCTTGGCGACCATCATGTCTCGCGGCGAGGAAAAATCGGGATCGGACTGGGTATTGCCGGGCTGATCGTGTTGCTGTGGCCGCAATTGATGGCCACCACTTCGTTCGGACGCGAGCAACTCTGGGCATCGCTCAGCCTGCTGGGCGGTGCGTTCAGCTGGGCGTTGGGTTCGGTGCTGGCGAAGAAATGGAAGTCTCCGGATGTAGATCCATTCTCGGCCACAGCCTGGCAGATGGTTGCAGCGGGCGCGGCCAACTTGCTGATTGCGGTCGGGGCAGGGGACTTTTCGCGAGCGGTCTGGACGTCCCGCGGCGTCGGCGCGACGGTGTATCTAGTCGTGTGCGGATCGTGGATTGGCTACACCGCCTACATCTGGCTGCTAGGTCACGTGCCAATCTCGAAGGTTTCCACCTACGCGTATGTCAATCCTGTGGTGGCTGTATTTCTTGGTTGGTTGATTCTCCATGAGCCGGTGGACGTTTACATTCTCGCAGGTAGTGCGATCGTGATCGCGTCCGTGATCCTGGTGACGAGCGCGCAGGTCACCAAAAAGCCCGCCGCGGAGGAGATGGCTATGGCCGAGAGCACCTAGCATTCAGCACTCAGCTCTCGCAACTGAAACAGTATGCATCCGAAGCTCTCGAACACACGCCGTCAAAACATAACGTTGTGGTCCTAGTACGGAACGCGAGAGCTAAATGCCAAGTGCCAAGTGCTAAATGCTAGATGCTGCTGAGTGCTGACTGCCGGCTGCTTACTCTGTTCCTTCTTCCTGATCGTTATCGCTCACTACCTCCAGTGCGTGCCCGCGGACTGAGTAAGTAACTTTCTGATCCTGCTTTCGAAACGAAGGTGACGCGCGCCGGCTGACGCTGCCAGGTGGGTTCCGAGCAGTCCGACGCAGAGATCCCTTCGCCGCTCACTTCCCCAAGCGGTTTCTTCAGAACAGGCTTGCGGCGGCCGAGCTGAGCGACCACTGCCGTGAGTTTTTTGCCATCGTCTGAGACGCCGCAGTAGGCAGCGTAGTCTCGGTACCAGCTCGCGGAAGAGCATTCCGGATCGAACTCAGGGAGTCTGGCTTGCGAAACGTGGCCGCTGGCTCGGTCCACCACCAACCATCCGCCTGGCTGCCAACTCCAGCGCGGGTTCGCCACCGTTTCCTGGGGCAGACTGTCGTTCACGCGCACAATTCGCCGCACTACGAACAGCCGGTCGGTGACCTCGTGAGGAGGGCCGAAAGTAAATTCCTTTGACCGGCCATCCACGTACAACGCTCTGACCTTCAAGTCGATTGCTTTGCTCTCATCTGGGCCGTTGAACCACTTCGCAGATGTCCATTTACCAAAGGTAATCACATGTGGTTTGGAGGCAGCCAAAGTTGTGTTGGCGAAAAGTAGCAGGCTGACGACAATGCGAGAAAGAAGACGCATACCAGCGAGCTAAACATCGCCAGGGTTAGAAGACAAGGTCACAGCGCACACTTTCTATCTCGAATTCCCCAACCGGGAAAGCGCGGTGACAAGGCCGAAAGCCTTGTGTTAAAGGGTTTTTGTATTCCGGACACTGTCGAATGCAGAGCCCATTTTCTAAGAAAACGAATTTCTCTCTGCCTGCGATCTTTCCCCGGCTCTCGAATCCATTACAATGAATTTTGCCGCTCTTCCCCTAGCGATGAACCCGCCGCGCCAAATCCGACCCACTTTTTCCACCCGCTCCCAGCCTGATAAGCAGATCAGCGAAGCTTCTGCCCGCCGGCGGGCTCCGCGGGTGCTGGTGGTGGATGATAATCCGGACACGATGGTGCTGATGCGTGAACTGCTGGCCACGCGCGGGTATGACGTGGTGGCGCTGCCCGATGCGACCCAGGCGGAAGCGGAGATTCGCCGCCAGGCGCCGGATGTAATCCTTTCCGACGTGATCATGCCCGGCAAGTCCGGTTACGAGTTGTGCCGCGAACTCAAAGAGGATGCGGCCACCCGGCTGATTCCGTTTGTCCTGATTACCGGCCTCACGGATCGCGAGGATCGACTGCGGGGCATCGAGGCCGGCGCCGACGACTTTCTCAATAAACCCATCTTTGCGGAAGAATTATTTGCCCGGGTGAAATCTCTGCTCAAACTCAAAGAGTTTACCGATGAGTTGGAAACTGCCGAGTCCGTTCTGTGTACATTGGGTCTGAGCGTGGAAAGTCGCGATCCCTACACCGAGGGTCACTGCGAACGCCTGGCACAGAACGCCAGCAATCTGGGACGCCACCTGGGCTTGAGCGACGAATCGATCGTGGCCTTACGGCGCGGCGGGTACTTGCACGACCTGGGGAAAATCGCGGTTCCCGACGAGATTCTGAAAAAGGGCAGCAACCTCACCGCGGAGGAATGGGCAGTTATGAAGCAGCACCCGCTCACCGGAGAGAATATCTGCCGCCCACTGAAGTCGCTTCGGCTGGTGCTGCCCATTATCCGCAATCATCATGAGCACTCGGACGGCAGCGGGTACCCCGACGGTCTGCAAAAGGCGGAGATTCCCCTGCTCTCGCGCATTCTGCAGGTTGGGGATGTCTACGATGCCCTGCGTACGGCACGCCCCTACAAACCTGCCATGGGCCACGATCAGGCCGCTGTGACCATGCTCCAGGAAGCCCGCGCCGGGCTCTGGGACGAAGAACTGGTGGCCGAGTTCTTCTCGATGCTGAAGAAGCACCGGCAAGTGGCATAAACCTGTTGGGCCATGGCGCTTTGTTCTGGTTTATTCTGCCGTCCCTTCTGCCAGGTTTGACTCGCAGAGAACAATCCTTGAGACTAGCGTCTCATGCTGAAAGCTGACAGCTGAGAGCCCCGGTTGCAACCACTCACTTACAGCATTGTTCTGCCGGCCTACAACGAAAGCGCGCGCATTGCAGCCACGCTCGACAAGATCCTCGCTTATGCCGCGCAGCGCGGTTGGAACGCTGAGATCCTCGTAGTGAATGACGGTTCGACCGACAACACGGCAGAAATTGTTCGTGAGTATGGGGAGAGGCATCCCACTCTGCAGTTGCTGGAGAATCCCGGCAACCGCGGCAAGGGATACAGCGTCCGCAACGGGGTTCTGCACGCTCGCGGGGACATTGTGCTCTTCAGTGACGCCGATCTCTCCTCGCCTATACCGGAAGCCGACAAGCTGTTCGCAGCCATCGCGGAAGGCGCGGATATTGCTATGGGCTCGCGCTGGTTGAAAAGCGAGTTGCAGATCCATAGGCAGCCGCTTTACCGTCAGCTTTTTGGGAGAATTTTCAACCTGGCGTTGCGGATGATCTTGGGCTTGAACTTCAAAGATACGCAATGCGGTTTCAAGGCGTTTACCCGCAACGCTGCGCAGACTATTTTCCCCCTACAGAAGATCGAGCGCTGGGGATTCGACCCGGAATTGCTTTACCTGGCGCGAAGATTTGGGTTCACGGTCAAGGAAGTCGCGGTTGCATGGTCCCATCGTGAAGGAACCCGCATCAATCCCCTGCGCGACGGCATTCGCATGTTCGGGGAAGTCCTGTACATTCGCTGGAATGCCGTGACCAGGAAATACACCGGCTCGAACAGTGTTTCCGAGACGCTATGAACTCGCCTTCTTAGCGCGAGCCAGAGATCTGGCCGTGATTCCCATTCCTTTGGTGAACACCAAGGTCATTCTGGCGGCACATTCATCGCATAGCCAGAAGTACTCGGTTTTGCGACTTGGCTTCTTGACGGCAGGATCTTCGCCGAAGCTCGAACCGTTTCCGCGCTCCGTTCCGATTTCCCAGCGAAACAGCTTTCCGTTACGCAAGTAAAGAAAACGTTCCGAGCAGACCGGGTTCGCGCACTTCGAAAGCATTTACTTCTTCGGGCGAGTGAGAAAACTCCCGTGGAAACAAAATCTTACTATGGATGAAAACGTGCGATCTACAGTTGGAACAAGCTCGGGGAAGTATTTTGCGCCGCAGTGCAGAAATGGGAACTTCACAACGACTGGATCATCCTGCCTTGGGTCGGCGACTCTCTTCGCTTCTTTCGCGGACCTTTCCGTTTCTTTTGAGCGCTTTAGGCAGCGTGGAATGCCTTCTTCTTTGGCGCAATCTGCTCGCGAAAGGACAGTAACGCGTCGTCTAACGTGGGATGAACGTCGAGCACCGAGACCAGGTTGGTATGCTCAAATAATTGTTGTACGCGATCACCGGCAGCGGCCAGCTTCATTGTGCACCCGCTGGCCCGGGCCCACATATGCACAACCACCAACTCACCCAGGCCGGCGCCGTCGATCACCTCCAAGTCACTGAGCTCGAGGACGAGCCGGCGTGTGTGCGGCAGGAGTTCAGCAATTCTGCTGGAAAACATCGTGGCTTCATCCAGATAAGTGAAGCGGCCCTTGCAATAAAGAACAGTGACATCATCGATGGCGCGGGTTTCCAGGTTTAACTTCACCTTCTCCCCTTTCCGGCGGGCAATGACTTGCCGCTGGCCCGAGTCTCCTCAGCTTCATCTAGGTGGTATGGATTGAATGATACCGGTTTGAGGTTTCGGGCTGGTTGTAAGACTGTGAAAATCTAATGAATTTTGAAGCAGCCGGCAGGCAGCATTTGCACAGCCTCCCGTTGGTTGCGAAAATCGTTTCCTCGTGTGGCGGACGACTGGCAAATGCCTATTTGCTCTTGAGGTTTGAGCGTCGCAATCACTTCAGCTTCGCGTACTCTGCCTTGGCTTGCTTCAGAATGGGAATGTCTGAATCGCCGTCTTTCCAGAAAGCGAAGAAATCCTGGTAAGCGGTGCGCGCACCGGCCGAGTCGCCGGAGAGCGCGCGGGCTCGCCCCAAACCGAGATGCGATAGGGCACTCAACGGAAAGTTCACAATCACGCCGGGATGATCGAGGATCTTCTGGAACTCCGCGGCAGCCAGCGCACCATTTCCTACGCTCGCATTTCCGGCACTCAAATACGCTTCGCCGCGGAGGTAAACCGGATACATTGTCCCCGCCGAAAACGGCGGCGGATCCGCTAATTCATACGGGATGGATGCGTGGAGAATCTCGATGGCCTCGGCGGAATCGTGTCGCTGCAACGCAATCGCTGCCCGCACCGTAGGAATCCAATAATTTTGCATGAGCGTATCGAGCGGGAACTCTTGATTGAGCGCGTCCACCAGTTTCTCTGCCGTAATGGCATCGCCACCGCGCGCCAATGCCAGCGCAGCTTCCACCTTTACATCTCGTCCAGGCGCCAGGGTCAGAGCCTCGCGAGCCTGCTTGAGGGCGTCGGCTGCGTTGCCGAACTCGGCCTCCCTCAGTGCTTCATTCCCTTGCCAGAACGCCGCCGTCTCTTTGGAGTCGTCCCGCTTGGCTGATTCTTCTGCTTGCGCTGATAGCTGCCGTGCCTTCTGCAAGTGACCGTGATCGGCTTGCGTATCAGACTCAGTCGACAGCAAAATGTCCTCAGCACCCGGCTTGCCCATAGCCCACGCGAACTGCTGCTGCATGCCGGCCGCATCTTTACGCAGGAAGTCGAGGTAATAAATGGATTGGCGCAGGTAGGGACCATCCAGCTTTCGAGCCAGCGCTTCATCGAACGTGGACTTGGCCTCATCCAGCCGGTTCATGGAAAAATAAGCCACCCCCAGATTGTTGTACCCGAGAATGGAAGCGGGTTCCAAAAGCAAAGCTTCCCGGGTTACGGCCGCCGCTCTCTCGAACTGCCCCAGCGTGAAGTAATTCACTCCGAGATTGGTTTGGGCGACGTAATCCCTGGGATAATCCTGAATCCACAATTCGTATTGCTGAATTGCTTTTTCCAACTCGCCCGTGACCAGCGTGAAATAGGTACAGGAGATGTAGTACTTTTCCCGCTCGCTGACGCGGTCGCGCAATTCGTACGCTCTATGGACGTTCTCAATCGCCAGGCTGGCTTGGCCGAGATTGTTGTAACGCACGCCCAATGAGGCGTAAGCACGGGCAAAATTGGGATCGAGTTCCACGGCGCGCTTGAGGAAGGGAAGAGCGTCGGTGTCACCTTTTTCGCGGGCCAGTCTGTCCCCCTCGGTGTACGCTTGAAGAGCCTCGAGAGACGAAGTGGTCGCTTCGTCAAGCGGCTTGTCAAACTTCTGCACCGACGCTAATGATTCGCCCAGCTTGCCGCGCAAAGTAGCGGCTGCCTGTCCCAGCGTCTGCAGAATCTTCTCGCGACTCTCTGCCTCCGCCTGCGCTGCTCCCAGCACATCGCCGGTCCGGCAGTTCACCGCCTTCAGGCCGATCGCATAGTGGCTCCCCAGGCTGGCAATCGATCCCACCAGCAAAGCCTTGCTGCCCGTGCGCATGCAAACTTCGCGCCCTACATCCCGCGTCACACGTTCGCCCGAACTTCTGCCCATCAGCTTCAGGGTTTCGCTCAGCTTGCGGTCCGAAATGACGTTGAGAAAAGGCGATTGCTCCAGATCCACCGCCAAGGCCTCTTTCAAAGTGCTGTCAAATACGGGATCGCCGGTGGTGTTGGCGAAGTCCGCGATCACAATAACGTCCTTGTCGGTGAGGTGGACCGCGGTGGAGCGGGAGTGGAAATAGAGGCTGGCGGCGGTCAGTATTGCGGCCAGGGAAGCCGCAACGACATATCTGCCGAGCTTCGCTCGGCTTGGACGGGCGGGGACGCCCGTCTCTCCATCGCCACCCAAAGGCCCAGACGCGCCCGTCTGGGCAGGTAAGGGAGTGATCGCCAGCTCTGCGGAGCTTGGCTCCGCCAATGGGTCGGTGGCCGCCCCTCCGTGGGCCGCGGCGATCCGCTTCGAGTCGCTGTCTCGTTTCAGCCGTTGCAGGTCGGCGCGAATGTCTGCCGCGTGCTGGTAGCGTAAGCCCCGGTCTTTCTCCAATGCCTTGTTGATGATGCGCTCGAGTTCCGCGGGCACTTCCGGACTCAGCCGCACCGGCGCGACCGGAGCGCGATGGAGGATGGAATCAAAGATCGCCGCAGTCGTGTCGCCTCGGAAAGGCGGAGATCCCGTCACCATTTCGTAGAGCACGGCGCCGAAGGAAAACAGGTCGGTGCGCGCGTCCAGCGCTTTTCCCAACGCCTGCTCCGGTGACATAAAGGCTACGGTTCCCAAAGTCGAGCCCGGACTCGTCAAATGCTCCTGCGTAAGGCTTAGCCCCGAAGTTGCGGACGAACCCGAGCTGGGGGCGAAATGGGAAGCGACTTTTGCCAGCCCGAAGTCGAGAATCTTTGCCTGCCCTCGCGGCGTCACAAAAATATTCCCCGGCTTGATGTCGCGGTGGATAATGCCCTTGGCATGCGCGGCGTCGAGAGCGTCGGCGAGCTGGATCCCCAGTTCGATCACCATCTCCGGATCGAGCGCCCGTCCGGCGATTCGATGCTTCAGGGTCACACCGTCCAGATACTGCATAGCAATGAAGGGCCGGCCCTCATGCTCACCGATTTCATAGGTAGTGCAGATGTTTGGGTGGTCCAGGGCCGAGGCAGTGCGAGCCTCGCGCTGGAAACGCTCCAGGCTTAACGGATCGTTGGCGAGTTCGTCCGGCAGGAACTTCAGCGCGACAAAGCGGCCAAGCTTCAGATCCTCAGCCTTGTATACGACGCCCATCCCGCCGCCACCGAGCTTCTCGACAATGCGGTAGTGCGAAATGATCTGGTCGATCATTCGAAGGCACCTAACTTTCGGGGGAGACTTCATCTTATTGAGGGGGCGTCCGCGAGTCAACGAAGGCGGCTCTGGAGTAGTGGCTCAGCTTGATTTGTCATCCCGAGCAAGCGTTCTTTGCGTAGCGAGGGATCTGGGCGAGCCGCGCGAAGCGTCGCCTACTTTGCGACGCAAGAATCGCGCGTTTGGCTCGCTTCCATACCAATCTGCACCACTGCCAGCTCTGGCACAAGCGTGTCGAAGCTCGCAAATGCTGGGCGGGCTACTTCTGGGTGGGCGGTAGGTACTGGGCGGGCGGGGCAACTCCTTCACCAAAAAAGAACTGCTCCATTTGCTTGACGATGGCTTCCTGGTCCTCTCGACGAGCCGGGTTCAGACGATACTCGTTCAGCAGCATCTTGCAGAAATCTCCCCACATGCCCCAGGCCTGTTGCGAAACGTTCTCATAAATCTTTTTCCCCAGTTCCGTATCAAAAGGAGGCTCGTCGAGACCGGGGAGTTCCTTCTGCAACTTGACGCAGAAAACCTTGTGCTCTGCCATGGGTTCCTCGCAAAAATTATCTCATACTGTGTCTGGGTATAATGCTTGGCACTTGGCTTGGAACCCCAGGTTACCGGCATGAAGCTGAACCCTTGCTTGGCGAAGAGTACGGCAGTCGCGGCCCTGGGCGGCCTTCTGTTTGGATTCGACACTGCCGTCATTTCTGGAACCACGGCTGCTCTGACGCAAACCTACCAGCTTTCGCCTGCATTCCTAGGCGTGACCGTGGCCAGCGCTCTTTGGGGAACGATCCTGGGGGCGATGCTGGCCGGACTTCCGGGCGAACGCTATGGCCGCCGTGACAGTCTGCGGGCAATGGCTATTCTGTACCTGATCTCCGCCTTAGGCTGCGCGGCCGCGTGGAACTGGAATGCGCTGGTCGTGTTTCGCATTATCGGTGGCTTGGGCATCGGAGGCTCGTCCGTTCTCGGCCCCATGTATATTGCCGAGATCGCGCCCGCGAAGCTTCGCGGTCGTCTGGTGGGCTTCTTTCAGTTCAACATCGTCTTCGGGATTCTGCTCGCCTACTTTTCCAATTACCTGATCGGGCTGCAACGCTTCGGGGCTTCAGAATGGCGCTGGGAGCTGGGTGTATCGGCCATTCCCGCGGCGCTGTTCTTCCTGATGCTGTTCGGAATTCCTCGCAGTCCGCGCTGGCTGGTGAAAAAGGGGCGTATCCCCGAAGCCAGAACTGTCCTTGAGATGACTGGCGAGCTGAACTTCGAGCAAGAACTGCAGGAGATCGTCGAGTCCATTCACTTCGAGCAAAAGCAGGCGGCCGAAACGCTGTTCTCGCGAAAGTATCTTTTTCCGATCTTCCTGGCCGTAACCATCGGAATGTTCAACCAGCTTTCCGGCATCAATGCCATCCTCTATTACCTGAACGACATTTTTGCCCACGCCGGTTTCAGCAAGCTGTCCGGCAACCTGCAGGCGGTCGCGGTGGGAGGCACGAATCTGCTTTTCACCATTCTTGCCATGTCCGTGATTGACCGGATCGGCCGCAAAATCCTGCTTCTGGTGGGCGCGGTAGGGATGGCGGCATGCCTGGCCGGTGTCGCGGCAATCTTCTTCACCGCCCAGCATCAGAATCTTCTGCTTTGGCTGCTGATCGGCTACATCGCCTGCTTCGCCTTCTCGCAGGGCGCGGTCATCTGGGTTTACCTTGCGGAAGTTTTCCCCAATGCCGTGAGGGCGAAAGGGCAAAGCCTGGGCAGTTTTTCGCACTGGTTCATGAACGCGATGATCTCCGGAATATTTCCGTCCATGGCAGCCTCTTCCGGCGGCTATCCGTTCATCTTCTTCTCGCTGATGATGGTGCTGCAGTTCTTTGTGGTCCTATTCATCTATCCCGAAACCAAGGGTCTTTCTCTGGAAGAGATGCAGAAGAAGCTGGGGATTGCTTGACGACGGGAAGCGTGCCGGCTGGTGGGCCCGGTAGGATTTGAACCTACAACCAACAGATTATGAGTCTGCTGCTCTAACCGTTGAGCTACGGGCCCCTGCGCTCAATCTAACATACCCGGTCTCGGACGGGGCTGGATGAAAACCCCCGCCCTGTCCCTCTAGAAACGGAGGGACAAGGGCAGGGCACCCTCGGGGGTAAGATGAGCAAGAAAGGCTGGGCAGCCCCCTTAGGCGGCAATATGGGTGTGGAGGTTCTTGATTATGGCATCGGGACCCGTCACCGCAACGAAGAGTGACACAGGGCCAGGCATCTTAGGATCACCCACCAAGACCACGGGGCCATACAGTGAAAATCTCCAGATTGTCATTTGCGGAACGTCGGTAGCCTCAAAACCTTCGTAAGAGAAGGTGCCGTTCCCTAAGTTCTCCACTACGTGTTTGGGTGTGTTCCACTTAGCGATCATCTGCCTAAAGAAATCCCACCCTGAATCATGGAACGTGCCTGCGGTCGCAGAGAAACCAGGCCCCAAAAGAACCTTCCAGTTAGACCACACCAATCCCGTTGCGATCATCGTGAAGAGCCTGTTCAAGCGAGTGTAATCAATCGGGAGGGTTGCTCCACCACTCTCCTCGAACGCTTTTGTCAGTTCCGCATCACGTTTGGCATTGTTCGCCAATCGCGGAGGAACCATTGTCCGAAGGTTCTCGGTTGCATCCGAATGGCGAGCACCAAACGGAAAAACCGTCATCAAATACTCCTCCAACTTGGACTTCTCTCCGTTGCATTGCTTACAGGCAGGAGCTTGCGGGAGGTCATCTCGCCGATCTTTGAGGAAGAACCCCTTGGCGATCACGTGATCGCTAGTAATGGCAGGCGCCGATACGCAATAGACACATTGCTTGTCTTTCAATTTTCCGCTGGCCATTTACCCTCTGTCTCCAGAAAGTGCGAGCAACACCCCACTCACAGCGAGCGCACCGAAGATGGCATTTCTCGTCATGGACCCATCTTTACCCTCATAGGCGCGACTGACGAAATCCTGGCAGTTATCGAATGCGGTCCAACGCCTCCCGCTCTGTATGTCTTGCCAAGCCCTCTGCACAATCAGACTTGCGTGCTCTGAGTTTCGTGGGTTGCGGCTGACCACTACTTGAAGATGGCCGTTGTTGAACTCCTTAGTGGTGGTCATTGCGGCGCGTCCGTAAGCGTCCGCTGGTGGCCGTCTGGACAGAGGTGTAAGTGGGAGTCATGCTCTGGATGTGGACACCAGCGATAGTGTCCACTTGGAGCGATGATGGACACATACACTCAAACCACCCCACCTAAACGGCGGTACCGGACGTTGGAGGAGAAGCGAGGGATTGTCGAAGAGACGTTGGCGAAGGGTGCATCGGTAGCAAGAGTGGCACGGGCGCACGGGGTCAACGCTAACCTGGTTTTCAACTGGCGCAAGCTGTATCTGGCAAGGCGACTGGGAGGCAGCGGTGCGATGAAGCTGTTGCCGGTCAGCGTAAGCGAGAGCTCGCCGTCGCTGATGACATCGTCGAGTGGCGGGAGCTCTTCGACTTGTTTGGCGGGCACGGTTCACATCAAACTTCGACACGCGCAGGTGCGCATCGAGGGCAGCGCCGATCCGGTTTTGCTGCGGGTGTTGTTGGAGTGCCTGCGGGCATGATCGGGCCACCCACTAACACGCGGGTTTGGATTGCAGCGGGCGTGACCGATCTGCGGCGGGGTTTCACCGGGCTGAGCTCGCTGGTACAAACCCAACTGGAGCAGAGTCCGTTCTCGGGTCATGTGTTCGTGTTTCGCGGGCGGCGCGGCGATTTGATCAAGGTTTTGTGGTTCGATGGCGATGGGCTTTGTCTATTTTCGAAGCGTTTAGAGCGCGGACGTTTCGTGTGGCCGCAAGCGGCGAGCGGTACGGTTTCGCTGACGCGGGCGCAGTTATCCATGCTGCTGGAAGGCATTGACTGGCGGCGACCGGAGCGCGCCTGGGATCCGCAACTGTCGGTGTAACGCACGAGGTTCTTTTGCACAACTTTTTTTGCGCGGAGAAGATCGTGGCGCGAAGATTCATGCGATACTCCGCGCATGTCAGGCAACCCGCTTCCGGATCTGAACCTGCTTCCGACGGAAGCGTTGAAAGCGCTAGTTCTGGCGCAACATGAGCAACTGCTCTGGCGCGAAAGCGAGATCGAGCATCTCAAGCTGCTGATCGCCAAGCTGCAGCGCATGCAGTTTGGGCGGAAGTCGGAGAAGCTGGCGCGGCAGATCGAGCAATTGGAGTTACGGCTGGAAGATCTGCAAGCGAAACCCGTCGAGAGCGCAAGCCAGCCGGAGAGTAAGCCTGGGGCCACGACATCTCCCCTCCTTATTAGTAGTAGTACTGTTGCGAAACCAGCCCGTCGGCCGTTACCCGATCATCTGCCCCGTCAAACGCAGAGGCACGAACCGAAAGAATCGGCTTGTCCGGATTGTGGCGGTGCGCTGAGTAAGTTGGGCGAGGACGTTTCCGAGATGCTGGAGTACGTGCCGGCGAGCTTCTTCGTGGTTCGCCACGTGCGGCCCAAGTTGAGCTGTACGAAGTGTGACCACATCGTGCAAGCGTCGGCGCCAAGCCGACCTATCGAACGCGGGGTAGCCGGGCCTGGACTGTTGGCTCACGTACTGGTCTCGAAGTATGCCGACCATTTGCCGTTGTATCGCCAGTCGGAGATTTATGGGCGCCAGGGCATTGAGTTGGAGCGCTCGACCCTGGCCGACTGGGTGGGTGGAACCAGCCAGTTGTTAGAACCACTGCTTGAAGTGCTGCGCCGTTACGTGACGGCCTCCGGAAAACTGCACGCCGACGACACGCCCGTGCCGGTGCTGGCTCCGGGGAATGGCAAGACCAAGACCGGGCGGTTGTGGACCTATGTCCGCGATGACCGGCCTGCGGGTGAGCTGGCGGCACCGGCAGTGTGGTTTGCCTACTCGCCGGATCGCAAAGGGGAACATCCCGAGCGGCACCTGCGCGAGTTTCGCGGAACGCTGCAAGCCGACGCCTACGCCGGATTCAATCAACTCTACGAAGACGGCCGCATCCAAGAAGCGGCGTGTTGGGCGCACGTGCGGCGCAAGTTCTTCGATCTGCAACAGGCGCATGCGTCGCCGGTAGCGAGCGAAGCCCTGGAGCGAATCGCAGCCCTGTATGGGATCGAGAAAGAGATTCGCGGTCGGCCAGCAGAAGAGCGACAACAAGTTCGCAACGCCCGTGCGCGACCCTTGCTCGAATCTCTGCGACAGTGGTTCGAGGCGACGCTCCCCAAGCTTTCGCGCAAGTCGGATACGACGGCAGCGATTCGCTACGCCCTCTCACGCTGGGACGCATTACTGCGTTATTGCGACGACGGACACATCGAGATCGACAACAACGCCGCAGAACGTGCTCTACGTGCGGTTGCTCTCGGTCGAAAGAATTACTTGTTTGCGGGATCAGATACTGGAGGTGAGCGGGCGGCTGCCATCTACAGCTTAATCGGCTCGGCCAAACTCAACGGCCTGGATCCGGAAGCCTATCTGCACGAAGTGCTGTCGCGGATCGCCGATCACCCCATCACTCGCATCGAGGAATTACTGCCTTGGAACATCGCCGCAAGCCTAACTCTCGCAAGCCAATCCGCAGCTTAGTTAGAACGAGTCCCGCACCTGGTCAATACGGCTTACACCGAACGCTTACGCGCGTCCGAGCTTCTTGGAGTTGTGCAACATGACCTGCTCACCAAACTGGGTATAAGCGACGATTCCTTCGTGGTCGGCTGGACCGACGACTCTCAAAGCGGTTCCGCCAGGTAATGGCCTTCGGTATTCATCGACGAACATGACGCCTCCTTCACCCTTAGATTCAGGGTACATGTGGGAGGATGGAAAGTTCAATCATCTGATTATCCACATGAGCGGCCCTGCCCACCAGGTTGTGAACTTGGTGTCCGATTGAGTGCCCACCTGAGTGCCTGTTAACAAGAAAGAGTGTCGGAAGGTCGTTTTTCCACCCAAAACGACGTATCCTTACACCATCCAAGGTGTTGATAACACAGGTAACGTATTGACAACAAGCCGTTTATGGGTCTGCTGCTCTAGCCGTTGAGCTACGGGTCCCTGCGCTCAATCTAGCATACCCAGTCGCGAACAGGAGCGGATGCCCGAGCCGTCGCTTCGTCGCCGCCGTATGACGAATAGCGCTTAACGTAGCCCATTTCGCGGCATCGGCATCGCGGCGATGGCCAGATACCAAATGTGCTTTCTAAGAAACCAGAGCCCGCTCCACAAAGAGCGGGCTCGCAAGCGAAGTTCAATTCCCTTTCCCTACGGGCCGTTGGAGCAGACCGAAAGCGACGAATTACCCTGGAAACTCAACCACCCGTTTACCGACGTACTGGTCGGCGCTCCGAAGTAGGGCAGAGTCACCAGGTCCTGCAGGTTGTAGGTGAAGCCATTCAGCACGTAGTGATAAGACCCGTAGTTGGCAAAGCCCTCCTCCGGATCTCCCACTTCCAGGATGCCGCATGGTGTGTTGTTACCATTGACATTCACCACCAGCGGATCGTCCGCCCACTCGCCTGTTTCGTGCGATAACGCCGACACATCCTGGGCGAAGTCGCCCGGATGGTCCACGTAGGTGAAATGCGCGTACGCCTGGGGGTTGCTCAGGCTGCCTTCCGAGCTGTGGTAGCCGCCAATGCAGCATTGTCCGCCCTGGGTCAGGTAAACATCGTAAGTGAGGAAAATGGGGAAGGTGTTTGGCTGAATCTGGCTGAACTTGCTGATGATGCTATGCAGTTGCGCATCAAAATAGTTGATGTCCACCAGGCCCGCCGTGTGCCCGAATGGCGACCCCACGGTTCCATACGACGACGGAACCGTCAGCGTCTGTTCCGTCAGCACCGTTGGCCCGCCCAGCAGCAGATGGTAGTTCTGATTGGTCTGCACCGTGCCCCAGAAATTGGCACGCTGGAAGGCGTCAATGTACTGAGTCGTTCCGACATCCACTCCGCCCTGATCGTAGGTAGTGGTGGAATCGAAGATCGGGGACACCACCGTGTTCTGCGTCACCGTGTTTCCGTTCGAGAGCTTGTGCGCGGGATCAAACGTGTATTTCGTCCTCCGGCGCGAGACGACGATCTTGATCGGGACAATGTATGCCGTGACCGTTGTCGAGCTGTTCGTCGAGGGGGCTGTCCCCACCATGTTGTACGGGTAGTTCGTTCCGTTGTAGGCAAACGAACCATTCCAAGTCTGCAACGAAGTCTGCGGCCGTTTCTGTCTCTGGCGATAGTAGGAGCGGGGCTGCAGGTGCGGCTGCAGGACCACAAACCGCGCCTGCGGCGGTTCCTTGCTCAACTGCATTTCAGAGCCGCCGTTCTGCGCAAAGACCAGGCCGATCAAACTACAACATGCCAGCACGGTGAATCCAATGAGCTGGAACTGGTGTAACCAACGTGTCTTCATAGCAATCGATTCTCCTCAGACTTGGTTTGGTAGCGGCGGCGCAACGCAATGCAACTACAGAAGATCCTCACCCAGGCGACCGCAGAGCCTTCTCACCCTCCAGAACGACAGGGCCCCGGGAACGCAATGGTTAACGATTGTGAGCCCGGCTCTCGCCGATGTCAATGTGGAAATAGTACATGTGAAGGATGTCGTAAGCCGCGACCCAAGCTGCAATCGGGCCAATTTCAGCAGGGCACAACTCGACTTGGGCCTGGGCATCACTGAACGGTTACCGTCACTTTCGCCCTGGACCGCTTGTACTGATTAGTCGCGTAAAGGGTGTAGGTCGTAGTCTTGGGCGGGTAAACCACCACGCTGTTGCCGCGGATTGCGCCGACCTGCGGCGATACTACGAAGTAGGAAGCGCCAGTGACGGTCCAACTCAACGTCGAAGATTGTCCCTTGGAAATGGTGGGCGGATCAGCGGAAAAACTGCTGATTGCGGGAGCCTTGCCGTGGGGAAGGTTATCCGGCGTGTAGATCGGATCCAGCAAGAGCACTTCAAAGGCCGACGCTGGCACCTGCTTGAGAGCGCCCAAATCATTGTTGTCCCAGCCTTTATCCGGGTTTCCGCTTATATACATCGAACTGCCGTTGTCGGCCATGATCATGCCGTATTGCTTCAAAGCCGCCAGGATTATCTTCGCCTGCGGTGGAAAGGAAGAAATGTCGTAAGTGGCCTTCAGCCGCAACCGCATGCCCATGGGCGCGGCGTAAGAATTGTTTGAGTTCGGCGCCCAGTGCGACGCCGGGGGCGTAAACGCTTGCCGGCTATATTGCAAAGTGAAGCGCAAAGCATGTTGGATCTGGCCGCTTGCCACCTCATCGTAGCGCGCCAAGCCGGGAAAAATGGGCAAGCCTGCGGCATCCGCCGAAGTCCAGGTGTAGGGACGCTGCTCGTCATTCAGCAAATCCCAGACCGCGGCTGAATCCGCCTTCCAGCTTCCGTTTTTTCGGCGATAGGAATGGTACAGCTCGTACAGCCAGCAGTTGTCGCGGTCGAGCACCAACACGTGTCGGTCGCCATTGCCGGAATGGGGGAAGCCCTCGACTTGGGCATTCTTGGCAATCGGCATCGGACCGGGGTCACTCTCGCTGCCATAGGCGGTGAACTTAATCTTCACGAATGGCGACCCACTGACCACAACGTAGGGAATCCCGATGGACGAACCGTTGTATAGGCCCTGGCCGAAGTCTGGATGTAAGGGAACATTGCCGCCGATGAAGTTGATGATTGCATCCGAGTTCGGATCGACTTGCGCGTTAGAAATGTCCTGATTCCAGGCGTTGTCGGCGGGAAAGGGGATAAAGCCGTTCAGATTGGCCTCGCGGCCCAAGCCCATAGCGCTACAAGACTGGGCCTGCGCGAACACGGAAAAAGCAAGCAACACCCCAGAAAATACGACGAGTAGAACTCCAGTGCGCCGCATGAATGACCTCGCGGAGGAAGCCTTTTTGGACTCGGCCAAAGAAGTTATCACGAAGCTTACGTCTCAATTTCACTCATTGGTACATGCTGGCATATCGACGAGTTGACCGGTCGGCAATGCCAGATTCCCGGCCACAGATTCGCATAGCACGAAAGTGCCCCCTCTGCCCGCAAGTGTCAGTCCACCCTAGATTTCCGCGTTCGATCGGCCTTGTTTATCGTTCTCTCGGGTCGCATTACCGCAGTTACCGAAGTTTCGCTTAAAGCTCGTAAATCGTTGTTCCTAAACAGATTAGCTGCTATTTCTTAACCAGCCGTCCTGCGGGACGACACAGAGGTGTGCCCAGAGAAATGGCTGGCCGCTCACAGTCGTGGCGAGACCTGACCTTCGGCGCCAAGGTGTTTATTGGCCTGGTTGTCATCGTAGGCACCGGTGTGCTCGTCTTTGGCGCTGTCCACCAGACCAGCAAGAACATCGCCGAGTTCATTTGCTACCTGGGTATTGCGATTCTCGCTTCCAGGCTCAAAGTGAATCTGCCCGGGATCACGGGCACGATGTCGGTGAACTTCCTGTTCATTCTGCTCGGCATTTTGGAACTGAGCTTCGCGGAAACATTGGCTCTCGGTTGTACCGCCATTCTGGTGCAATGCGTCTACCGGGACCGGCCCAGCGCCATCCAGATCACCTTCAACATATGCTCCAGTGCGTTCTCGACGGCCTTAGCGTATGCCGTGTATCACAACGCGCTCTTCGACCTTTTGGTGGGTAGCAAGCCATTGTTGCTCGGCGTAGCGGCGACCACTTACTTCATAGCTAATAGCGGTTCGATTGCCACCGTCATATCGCTCACCGAGGGGAAACCGCTCAAGAAGATCATGGTGGAGTGTTATTTCTGGTCCTTCCCCTATTACCTGGTGGGGGCCGCGATTGCCGGCATGATTGGCTGGTTCAATCACACTTTCTACTGGGAAACCTCACTGCTTCTGGTGCCCATCATTTACCTGATCTACCGCTCGTACCGACTGTATTTGGGCAAACTGGAAGATGAGAAGCGCCACGTCGAGGAAATGGCCAACCTGCACCTCCGCACCATCGAGGCGCTGGCGATGGCGATCGAAGCTAAGGATCAGACCACTCACGACCACTTGCAGCGCGTCCGGGTCTACGCCGTCGAGGTCGCTAAGGAACTGAGCGTGACCCACGATGAGATGGAGGCCCTGCACGCGGCAGCCCTCCTGCACGACATTGGCAAGCTCGCTGTCCCCGAGCACATTATCTCCAAGCCCGGCCGGCTGACGCCGGAAGAATTCGAAAAGATGAAGATTCATCCGGTAGTGGGGGCGGAGATTCTGGAGCGCGTGCGCTTCCCCTATCCGGTTGTGCCAATCGTACGGGCGCACCATGAGAAATGGGACGGATCGGGATACCCGTTGGGACTGCGCGGCGACGAGATTCCCATTGGCGCGCGCATCCTCTCCGCCGTCGACTACCTGGATGCTCTGGCCTCCGATCGCCAGTACCGGCGTGCCCTTCCGCTGGATGATGTCATGCAACGCTTGCAGGCGGAGTCGGGAAAATCCTTTGATCCCCGAGTAGTTGAGATTCTCAAGAAACGCCATCTCCATCTCGAAAAGATGGCATTGGCGCAGTTCGGCAAAGAGGTAACCTCGCAGCTTTCCACTGCGGTCAAGATCGAACGCGGGCTCGCGCCGGCGGCTGGATTCGAAGACGCTACGGCAAAAGACACACCGGGCCGGGAAACTACCTTCCTCTCATCCATTGCGGCGGCCCGGCAGGAAGCGCAGACCTTGTTTGAGTTAAGCCAGGACTTGGGCGCGTCGCTCAGTCTGGGCGAAACGCTCTCGGTGTTTTCGCTAAAACTCAGGTCTCTGGTGCCGTATGACGCCATCGCAATCTACGTCCAGCGCAGCGACGAATTGATCCCGGAATATGTGAACGGCGACAACTTCCGCTTGTTCTCCTCGCTGCGCATTCCGTTGGGGCAGGGACTTTCCGGATGGGTGGCCCACAACAAGAAGCCGATTATCAACGGCAATCCCTCGGTGGAACCGGGATACCTCAACGATCCCACAAAGTTCAGCACCTTGCGCTCGGCTCTGGCCATCCCGTTGGAAGGCCTGAATGGCGTGATCGGCGTACTCGCTCTGTATCGTGGAGAGCGGGACGCATTCACTTCCGATCACCTGCGCATTCTTCTGGCGATCAGTTCCAAGATGGCGCTGGCCATTGAGAACGCATTGAAATATCAACAGGCGGAGAGTTCCGCCACCACGGACTACCTCACCGGACTGCCCAATGCCCGATCTCTGTTTTTGCAACTGGACCGCGAGTTGGCCCGCTGCAAGCGCGACACTTCTCCCCTGGTCGTGATGGTTTGTGACATGGATGGCTTTAAGCAAATCAACGACCGCTTCGGCCACTTGGAAGGCAACCGGGTGCTGCGCCTGTTCGCGCAGGCTCTGAAAGAGACCTGCCGAGAGTACGACTACGTGGCTCGCATGGGTGGAGACGAATTTGTGGTCATTGCCCCCGGTCTGCCGACAGAAGCTGCCGCCAAGAAAGCGGACCAGTTACGAGAGCTCGCCAAGCAGGCTGGGGTCGAAGTTTGCGCCGAAGACATTCTTTCGCTCAGCGTAGGACAAGCCATGTATCCCGAAGATGGACAAGATGCGGAAGAACTGTTGGCGGAAGCTGACCGCCGCATGTACTTGGAGAAACAGCAGCAACCTTCGCGGAAGAATCGCCGTCTCCACGCCCGCATGAATTGCCGGGTCACCATCGAACTGCATCCCGAGGGTAGCGACAGCCCGGTTTTTGGCACGCTGACGGATCTCAGCCTGGGCGGTTGCTACGTGGAAACCAGCGTCATCCTGGTTCCTGGCTCGAAGCTCAAGCTGGTTTTCTCCATTGACGACGGCCAACTCCACGCCGAGGGCTATGTGGCGAGAATCGATCCCGGATCCGGGGTTGCGGTGCAGTTCAAGGAACTGAATCGGGAAGACCGGAACACCATGCATCGCATTCTGGAATACGTGCAGAACACTACCACGTTTTACGACAAAAGTTACTACGAGAAGCTCTTAAACAAGTGATCGGGACCCGGCCTGCCCTTTCAGCATGCTTTCCTGGCACCCCGGCTCAGGGCACGCATACCGGATGATGTTGCGTTGCCGGTCTAGACCGGCGATGAACATAGGCCGGCCGTGCTTCTCGCAACGCGGCTGGCTGGTAGAGAACTCCGGCGGCTCATCTCTCTTTGGTGTCACGTATCCCAACCGTTCGCTGAAACAGCGCCCGCAAAACTTGTCGGTGCAGCGGAAAAAATCAATGGAATAATCGGCGCTGAACGGGGCGAGGCAAGGCTCCATGGTTCGGTAGTGCTGGTCGCACAGCGGCAGGATATCGGTGCGCATTTCATCCCGAGTCTAGCATCGAAACGAGGCCGGGATAAGCTGCCGAAAAGGCTCGTACGGCGAGACTATCGTGCTATACTTCATGGGCATCGAGGACTCCCGCGCTCGCATCCCCTATGCGAGTCTCCTCGAACAAGGTGGTCTCCCATGCGACGGAGAGAATGGTTTTTCGCTTTGATCCACGCCCTGGTGGTTGTGCTGACGCTGGTTCTGGTGCCCGGTGCCTCCGCCAAGCCCAAGTTCAAGGTGCTGTACAACTTTAAGGGAGGGATGGACGGTGCGGGCCCGTGGGCTGGGGTCACCATCCGCCAGGGCCGCATATACGGGACGACGCCCGGAGGTGGCGGGGGGCAATGCAACGGAGGTTGCGGGACAGTATACACCTTGAGGAAGAACAGTGGGGGGAGTTGGGACGAGAAGGTAATCCACAGTTTTGATACTTCTGCCGACCTGTTCGGGGGCCTGGTGGCCGATGCTATAGGCAACCTGTATGGCACCATACAAACAGCTGACGGTAGTTACCTGTTCCAAGTGACCCAATCCGGAGGTTGGAACGAGTATCTGCTGCCCGACGGAGGCTCTCTGGCAACCCTATTGATGGACAAGGCGGATAACCTTTACGGTCAGGATGGAGGCGGAGTTTATGAGGTCTCCCCGTATTCTGGCGGCTGGCAGCAGAGCGTCCTATACACATTTCATCCAACGGGCGGCAAGGACGGAACCGATGGTTACCACGCGGTGGGTGCACTGATTGCGGACGCAGAGGGACATCTGTACGGGGCTACTGAGCTGGGAGGGAATTATTCCTTGTGCGGCGGCTCAGGCGGGTGCGGAACAGCATTCGAGCTTATCCGTTCACCTCGCGGCGAGTGGAGGGAACACGTCCTGCACCGATTCGCACAGTTCCGGAACGACGGCCAGCTTCCATATGCGGGTTTAGCCATTGACAAGGATGGAACACTCTACGGGTCTACATTAGAGGGTGGAAGTCATAGGGATGGGAACTGCATTGTAGGGTGTGGCACGGTGTTCAAGCTTGCAAGAGGGACGGACGGCCACTGGGCTGAGACTATTCTTTTTGACTTCCCGAACGAGAAGAACGGCGCCTACCCGAGCAGCGTTCTTATTGTGGACAAACAGGGTAACATTTATGGTACCGCCGGAGGCGGCACTGGACCTTGCTACGGAGGCTGCGGAGTCATATTTAAACTGACCCGAGGAGCCGGGAACAAATGGGTCTATAGCGCCGTTCACCATTTTAGAGGCACAGACGGCGGCATGCCTGAGGCTGGGCTTACGGCGGATAGCCGTGGCAATCTTTATGGCACAACGCTATGGGGTGGGAGGTACCTCTACGGTGTAGTGTTCGAGTTAGCCCCGTAGCAAAGGCTGGCACCGACCTTCTAGGTGCGGTGCCAACCAGAAACCGACGACTACGGGGTCTCATCATCCGGGACAACGCTGTTAGATAGTCCTCCGAAGGCACTCAGATTGACGAAATCGCTCGGTTGATACCTCTGCGGTGAGATGTGCTTGAACGACCGCGATTGACCGAAGTGAAAGAAGTCAGACAACCCATAGGGACAAGTAGTTTGCTGACAACTGCCATTCCCATAGTAGTCGGGAGCCCAGTAGTCATCAAAAAGCCAGTTCTGCGGCCCGATTTCGCCCTGGGGCATCCCGAATGCATACTGGATAAAGTTCAATATACTTCCGAAATCATGCTGATATGGTGCCTTATCATTTTGACAGGATCCACCTTGGCACGCGCCGGAGATATAACCTGCCGTGTTGGTGCCAGTGTAAGCGGAAACCACCAGCAGAGGGACCCGAAAACCCCACGTGTAGCCCGAGCCCCAACTGACTTGATCTGTGACGACCTTGTATGGTGAGACGTGATCGTAGAAGCCTCCCCAGTCATCCCAAAGAACAAAAATGGCGGTGCTATTCCAATAGCTGCTGCGGTCAGGATTCGTGCAGGTGCTTTGGCCGACAGCGTTGATAATGTCCGCCACCCAGTCGGGCCCGCCCGAATTGTTGTCGCCCGGGTGGTCGGAATAGTTTCCGTCTGGGATGACCCAGGCGACGTTCGGCAGATTGCAGTTCACTGTGATGTCATTGAAGATATCCCAGTCGTGCAAGTCCACGTGGCCGTCTCTCCAATCTGCACCTTGGCATGAGCCGCCCGGACCCGACGGCATACAAATGTGGTAGAACGCGTTTGGCGAATTCCAAATGGACTCGTCTAGATCGTACCCGTAATACCGCCAGGTAGTGCCGTTCGTCATCTGGTCCACCAAGGTTGCGTGTTCGTAGCATGGGTAACCCGCCGGAACTGGGGCTGGATACGGCGGCGTGTAGTAGAAATCCTCATGACCAGCCGGTGTGATGTCCTTGGCCAGCCAAGTGATCGGCGCAGTGCAGCCCGCGTTCTTGTTGGCTCCGTTCCCAGGATTCTCGGAGTCGAAGTAATTGTAGTACGTAGTCGAATAAGCGTCTGGTGCCGAGGTTCCTGAAAAAAGGAACTGATGGGCCGGGAAGCTCGGGCCCTCGTTCGTTTGAAAGAAATAATTTGCGAAGCCATAGGCTTCCGCGATGTCCCAATACGGCTTGATAGTGTTGTCCGCCGGGGGGCCTTGTACATACGTGTCTGGCGGACATGCGGGGTGGGTTTGACAGGCGGAGTAGTTGACCCCAACATCGCAAAAACTCCGACCATTTTGTTGATCGAGGTACTCCGTATTCCATGAGCCATGAGCGTGGCCGGGGTCCCAACAGCTAGCCAGCGGCACTCCGACTGAATCATATGCCTTCTGGATGTCAGCGCCGCTCCTTATCAGATTTGGGTCTTGAAATAGATTATCTGGGCTGCGGTTTTCCTGGATGATGATGATCACGTGCTAGATCGGAGTGTTGTACGTTTGCGCGGACGCCAGGGCAGTCGTGAGCGAAGCGAGCACACAGACGCTAAATAGACATTTGAATGCGGTTTTCATTTTATCCTCCTCGGATGTTGCTTGTTCGTTCGACAGCGCATGACCGCCGCCGAACGAAACTCGGCCGAAATTAAAACCGTTGTTTAGTTACCTCGGATTTCCTGGCAAGTAACTCAACGGCAGGGATGAGAGGATGTGGTTTTTGTTCGGGGACACGGATCGAGGAAATGCTGCGCCACATAACATCACCCCAAAGGATTTGTGACAGGGGCCCAGGCTCGATAAGGAGCGTCGCTTCCTTTTACGGTCTCGGAAAGCAGATCGCAGTGACCGCGATCACCCGATGAAGTGAGCGGCTGCCCTAGTTCCAGGATTCAGACCTTGCTGTTCTGTTGAGGCGAAAGCGCGGCGTCTCCACAGAGAAAGCGCGAAGCGATCCACTGGCTCATCTCCTTCGCCCCGGCTTGGTCTTTGCCCGCGAATCTGCTTAAATTCTCTGCTGCAACCCACCGTATTGTCATTCCGAGGAGCGAAGCGACGAGGAATCTGCAGTGTTCTGAGACCTTGAGACTGCAGATCCCTCGCTACGCTCGGGATGACAACGAGCGGATATACTCAAAGCTGAGAGGTTCGCCTTCCCTAATGGTCGACATTCATTGCCACATCCTGGCCGAAGTGGACGACGGTCCCAAGTCGTGGGACGTGGCGGACGAGATGTGTCGTATGGCGGTGGCCGACGGCATCGAGCACATCGTGGCCACGCCGCACGCCAACGACCGCTATCCTTACGACCGCGAGTATCTGAGCAAGCTGCTGGACTATTTGCGGCAACGGATCGGAGACGTTCCCCGCCTGAGCCTGGGCTGCGATTTCCATCTCTCGTATGAAAATCTGCAGGACGTGATGGCCGTTCCCGAGCGTTATCTGATCGAAGGCAGCCGCTACTTGCTGGTGGAGTTGAGCAATTACAGCGTTCCGGTACAGATCGAAGAGCACTTCACCCGGCTGCAAGAGAAGGGAATTACGCCAGTGATCACGCATCCGGAGCGCAATCCGATTCTGCAGCGAACCGCGCAGCGGATTCTGCAGTGGGTGGAACAGGGTTGCGTGGTGCAGGTCACCGGATCGGCGTTGACCGGACGCTGGGGAGAGCCGGCGTGGCGTACCGCTCAGTGGTTGCTCAAGCGGGAAGCCGTCCACGTGCTCGCCAGCGACGCCCATGACACCCAACATCGTCCGCCGGTTCTGTCCTCGGCTCGGGCGGCGGCGGCAGAACTTTGCGGAGAAGACGTGGCACGAGCGCTGGTGGACGACAATCCTCGCGCCATCGTCAGGGGACAGCCGCTGCCTTATTTCCCGGAGCCGGTGATGAAGGGATAGGTCAGTTTTACTGATACCCAGAAAAATCCCGGCAGTGGATTTGCCTGCTCAGGGGCGGGCATCCGTAGCCTGCCCTGAGCGAAGCCGAAGGGTCCGCCGAAGCGGAGCGCAGCTCCGCAGTTCACCGTTCGTGCACACCGACTGTAATCCCACTCTAGGCTGGACCCACGGAAAGCAGGTCCCTCCACTACGCTTCGCTTCGGTCGGGATGACACCGCATGCAAAGGCCAAGGAACGAGCGTCTTACCGTTGCGGTTGTTTGGGGCCGGAAGAATTACCCGGGGTTGCGGGTGTCGCGGCGGAGACGCTGTGAGCCGGTTCCGGCTGAGAGGTCATCGCGCTTTCGGGATTGAGCAGATGCTCATGGTCGGGGCCGAGTCCCAATTGGATCAGCGCGCGCGCATCGGGAGTGGTCTTGGATTGCCAGCCGTGGTCGGCCTGGTATTTCTGCATCGCCTCCTGGGTGGCGTTGTCCCAGACGCCGGAGGCTTTTCCGTTCAGGTAGTGCTCGCGAATCAAGGCTTCCTGAATCTGATGGGCGCGCTGGGGGTCAATCTTCTTCTGGCCGCGGGTCCGCCAGTTGGCGCTTTTGCGTGATTTCTTGTGCTTGCCGGAAGTCTTGTGCGCCGACGCCGCGGTCTTGGCAGGAGCCGTCTGGTTCGCGGACTCGCTTGGCCGGGCGTGCGCCAGCATGGCCACCGTTAGCACGGCGCAACCTGTTGCTGAAACCATTCCCGTCCAGGATCGCAAAAACGAGCGCAAAAATTCACCTCATAAGTAGAGCCGGCACTGAGTAATGATCCTCGAACGAGGTACTCAGTGCCAGTCTCTATGGTAGCTGTACGTAAGATTACGGAAGTGTACCGGCCATGAAGATGGTGCCGTCCTGACGGCCAGCGCCCCTCTGGCGCACCAGGAATACCACATCCTGCCCGCTCCGGAGGGAGGAGGTGATGCGTTTGAAGTCGTCCTCCGAGTTCATCGGCTGCTTGTTGATCTCAAGGATGACATCGCCACGGGTCAAGCCCGTGTCGTCCGCAAATGATCCCGGTTTGACGTCCTGCACGATCACGCCCTTGCCGGCAGGAATGTCCAGCCGGTCGGCCATGTCGGAAGTGACGGCGCGCACGGTCAGGCCCAGCTTGCTCTCTTTCGGGGCCGCGTCCTCGCCGCCTTCATCTTCTTCTCCGAGCCGCGCGGCAAAGAGTTTGGCTCGATCGGTGACGGTGACTGCGGCCTCCTGCTGCTTGCCGTTGCGCACGAAGCCGAGAACCACTTTCGTCCCCGGTCGGCGGCTGGCGATGTCGGACACCAGGTCGTCTCCGTTCTTGACCGCCTTGCCGTCTACCGAAATGATGGTGTCACCGACTTTCAGTCCCGCCTGCTCGGCCGGACTGCCGGCAGTGACATCGGAAACCGTCACGCCCCCTGCGCCCATGCCATAGACACGCGCAATGGCAGGATTTTCCTGCGCGCTGAACATGATGCCGATCGAGCCCCGCTGTACCCGGTGCTCGGGACCGATCAACTGGTTGTAAACCGTCACCACCGTGTTCGAAGGCAGTGCGAAGCCGACGCCAGCATAGGCGTTAGTATCGGTGAGGATCGCGGTGTTGATGCCGATCACCTCGCCCGCCATATTCACCAGCGGGCCGCCCGAATTGCCCGGGTTGATGGCTGCATCCGTCTGGATGAACGATTGGAATTGGCGATTGGGCACAATGTTGCGCCCCTTGGCCGACACAATGCCCGCAGTGACGGTTTCCGACAATCCGAAGGGACTGCCCACGGCCAGCACCCAATCCCCGACCTGCATGCTATCGGAGTTGCCCAGCTTGGCGATGGGCAAGGGCTTCTCGGTATCAATCTTGATCACGGCCAGATCGGTTTCCTGGTCGGTACCGATTACCTTCGCGTCATGCAGGACTCCCGGCGGATCATCCTGCACCTTCACCCGGATGCGGTCGGCCTTCTCGACCACATGCCGATTGGTAACGATGTAGCCCTTGGAATCAACAATGACTCCGGAGCCCAGCGAGCGCTCGCGAATCGGGCCCTGGTTCTGCGGGCCGCCAAAAAAGTGGTCGAAGAAATCGTCGAAGGGATTCTGATCGTCGCCGCCGCCCTGATCCGGCATTCCGCGGCGACGGTGCGGATTCTTGATGGTGGATTCGGTATTGATATTGACTACCGTCGGCTCCAGTTGCTTGGAAATCTGCGAGAACTGGCTGGAGAGTTGTTGTGGTGAGGGGATGGTCAAGGGAGTCGCGTCCGAGCTTTCTTGCTTTCCTGACCTTTGACGCTCTTGGAGATCACAGTCCCAATCAGAATGCCGAGGTCAGCGTGGCCAGAATGGTCAGGGTGTACGCCGGGCGATTCGCCTTCAGGCGACCCCAATAGCCGCTTGCGCGCGGTTCCATAAATTGACTTCCTCCGGGTGGTTCAGTGCTTTTGACATTATACCGTTTCGGAAGGGAGGGGAATGCACCGGGGTGGAAGCGGTTGGGGATGTGGAGGTCACGCTATCGCTTGCGAGTCGGAGCTCGGAATGAATTTCGTCCACCGCTACGGCGTGATCTCGAACACCACGCCGACGCTGTGACCGGGGCCGCCCAGCACGGTCGTTCCGTATAGATTGCCGTTCTTGTCGAAGATCACGGCGGCCGAGGGCAGCGCCCCATCGCTGCCCGTGAACTCGTGTTTTCCAGTAAGGCACATGGGTATTGCCCACGACGTCGTAACAGCCGCTGTTGCCGATAGCGTCCACAATGTTTGCAACGTAGTATGGCCTCGAGCCGTTGTTTTCGCCTGCGTGGTCGGACCAATATTTATCGGGGATGGCCCAGCTTACAGCAGCAAGATTGCAGATGTTGATATCGTCCAACAGCGGGAAAGGACGCTCCTTGGTCTCGTAGCCCATGTTGGCAGCGTAAGTGCCTCCCGGAAGCAATGCATCGCACTTTCCGCTGTTGTTTTGCTCGCCACAGAGATGGAGGTCTTCCCATGAAGGTCGCATTCAGGCTGCTCTTCCTGATCTCGCTCGCTTCTACTTTCGTTGTGGCTCAAATTTCGCAAGGAACCTTACTAATAAGTTTTCGGACGGATTCCCTGGGGCATGCCTGTGATCGGCGGTCAAGCTGAGTCGCGGCCACAGAAATTATCCTGCAAGAATTTCGCTTGTCAGCAGGAATTTTCGATTTGTTCACAAGACCTTAATCTTGATCGCAAGAATGTCCGACTTTTAGACAGTCAGGCGTCCAGGATTGGGAAGCGATGATCTATTCCGCGCGGTCCAGCTAAACCCCAACCGGGTTTTCCACCAGGATCTTGGGCTCGAACGCGATGGCGCTGGAGAGCGAGCGCGTCACCAGACACAATTTTTCTGCTTTTTCCAGCAGGCGCTGAGTGCGTTCGCGCTCCTGTTCTCCAAAAACGATGGCCACCCGCCGCAGAATCATTTTCGTGAAGCGGAAGCCGCCGGCCTCCTTTTCGAGGACGCCATCGACTCCGATTTCGATTCCCTGGAGTTCCAACTTCGACGCAGTGGCTACAGCTCGAAAGGTGGCAACGAAGCAGCTGGCTACGGCGGCCAGCAGGAAATGTTCCGGTGTCCAAAAGCCGGGCTCGCCGCCAAACTCCGGCGGAGCCGAAAAGTGGATGGTGCGTGGGGCGCCGTGTTCGTGTTCCACGACGCTACGATCGTGCTGATGCCATTGCGCGCTGGCGTGATACGTGTATTTGGTTTCCATGGGTTCCGTCTCCTGCTTTGAGCCTAACCACCGGTGTGGATGGCGGCTGTGAACGCCGTCACCTGGTTTGGTGATCTTTCCCGGTTGCCGAGGGAGAACAGTGGGTCGAAGGCCGTGGAAAGTGCGGCGCATGAGTCATGCGCAGCCGGGAAGTTTAGGGTTTTCCGCACAGTTATGTGACTAAGGTCACGAGACTTGCCATCCCGGTTGTGATCAATGTCACCAACGACCGTGAGATGGGTCACGGCGTTAGGGTTGGCGAAAAACCGACAATAGTTGGCAATGCAGGTGGGGCATCCGGCGATGTGAGTCCCGCCACAGGAGGCAACCATGTCCGACGACAAGCGCGATATCCTGGAGGTCCTCAGGTTTGAACTCAATTTTCTCGAACAGGGTGGCTATGGGCGCTCGGTGCGCACTCCGTGGAAGCCGACCTCGATTTTTCAGGACTCTCTCTCCTGCATCAATTTTAATGATCCGGAGCGCGCCGCATCCCTGCAATGAATGCCTGCTCAGCGATTTCGTTCCCGCGGACGCCCAAAGTGACGAGGTTCCCTGTCACCATATTCCGCTGAATGCCGAGGGCGAGACCGTGTACACGATGGAGCGGCAGCGAGTGCAGATCGAGATGGAAGAAGCGGTAAAGGCGTGGCTGCGTCAAACCATCCAGCGCATTGAACAGGAGCGAGCGACCAAGACGCCGGCGCGCGGCCGCGACGCCGGCTTCCTAAGTTTTCCGCCGCGGAATCTTTAGTTCTGCAGTTCTTTCCTGCGTCTGTTCCTGTTGACGCCAATCAGTCTATAATCGTCTTAATAATTCAAGAGAGGTGACAGTAGCAAACGTCGCCAGGAAGCTCCCCCATGCTTTCCAAATGCGCGAATCCCACCTGCTTTGCACGCTTCCGTTATTTGCACGCGGGCAGAATCTTCAATATCGATATGACTGCGGCTTGGGGCAACCGCCGCCAGGCCCAAGTCTCCAGGATCGAACACTTCTGGCTCTGCGAAGAGTGCGCCCGGACTCACAAAGTGGTTCTGGAAAATGGGATCGTCGTCACGCGTCCGCTTCGCCTTGGACTGCCCGCGGCCACACCGCACGAGAAACCGGAGAACAAGCGCGAGGTGGCGTAAAACAAGGATCCTCTCTTGTTGTCGTCTTTGCCGAGAACGAAGGTCGAGCCCCGAGCGAAGACGAGGGGGAGGGGTCTGCAGTTTCTCACAATCCAAAGGAAAAACTGCAGATTCCTCGTCGCTGCTCCTCGGAATGAGAAGAACTCTAGTTTCTCAGCAGGCCCTAATCGCGCTTTGGCGGAGCGCTGTCCAAATCCTTGGGGAAAGATCTGAACGTTACTTCGCGTGATTTCGAGGAAGTTTTCCTGTCGGCGTCGGTACGGGATTCGATCAGCGTTCCCTTCAACAGGTAGTAGGCCTCATCCGGCGGATTCTTGCCCTCGCCGCGCTCCACCGTTCCTTTGAACTCATACCACACGCCGTGCACGGTTTCGGTGGTGAAGCTGAGTTTCTTCCCGTCGAGCTTGCCCTGCTTGAAGAACTGATCCAGAAAGGCGCCGCGATCGCTCTCCGAGTCGCCGTAGCGGGAGACGAAGCCGGTGACTCGCCCTTCATCTTCGACCGTGATCTGTACGAATTCCCCATCTTTCAGGAAGGTGTACATGCCGGAGTAGTCCTCGGCTGGTTGTGCCGCGGGCGGGCTCTGTGGAGCGTTCTGCGCGGCTAGCAGGGACGTGCAAATCAGGAGCAGAGAGGAAAGCCGCGTTGCCAGCTTGGCGACCGAGGCTCTCGCGGTCATCAGATTCATACCGCTATTAGACCACGGCGAGCCACTTGACGGCTCCAGCATGCGTGCAAGAAAGCAGCGAAGGTCCGCAGTTCCGTGGTAATTGGCGGGCCATGGCAGCGGCGTGGTATTCCAGCTCACTCCCCAAAATGATCATGCGGCAGTTCCCGCAACGCCTCGGTAGTGGGTCAGTCCGCGCGAGATCCTCCGGGACTGAGAGTCCCTCAGGATGACGGAGTGTCGAGATTTTGTCCAAACTGAGGCATTACCCACACGTCTTTTCCTTAGCGTCCAGCTCCCTCCCAGCTATAATTGAGGCAACCCCGCCCCCGTCTTGACGTGTCTGTATGAAAAAGGGCCCGCTGCGCATCGAAACCGCGTTGAAACCGAAGCCCAGACTCGTGGCCGCTGCGCCCCGATTGCTGGTCACCCTCGACCCCTGGCATCGGGTGTTTTTTCGCAACCTGGCAGACCTGGTTTGGCCGCGGCGACAACCTCCGCTCAAGTTGTCCTCCCGCCCGGGGCGGTTTTGGCCGGATGTCCTCGTCACGCCGCGCCTGCCGTGGGGACGCTTTCTCGAATCGGCGTTCTATCACGCGGCGGTGATCACTGGTCTGTGGGCTTTCGCCAATTTCTGGCCGCGACCGGTGCGCCTCGCGGAGCAGCCCGTCTTTCATAACTCGGACGTGGTTTATTACCAGGCTTCCGAATACCTGCCTCCGCTCGATACCGGCGACGCCCACCCTCAAGCGGCGAAGAAGGGTGAACCGGAGTACGCTCCGCAGCCGATCATTTCCGTGCCCCCGGAGGCGGATAATCGTTCGCAGACCATCGTCACTCCTCCGAAACTGAAGTTGAATCAGGACGTGCCCCTCCCCAACATCGTGGCCTGGGGGCGCCCCACGCCCACAATTCCGCGCGCAGTGGTTGCGGACCCGCCAGCAAACCTGAAGTTGCCCGCGCTGCCGACGCCGGTAATCGCGCCTGCTCCCGAGGTGAGCCGGAGCAAACTGGATCGGGCTCCGGCCATGACCGAATCCGTAGTCGCGCCGCCGCCGGAGATCAATGCGGCCGAGTCGAGACGCAGCGTCCGCGCTCCCCAGCCCGCCATTGTCGAGCCGCCTCCCGACGTTGGCGCCGCTTCCAGCCGCAGGCTGAGTGACATCAACATCGGTCAACCACCGGTGGTCGAGCCAGCGCCGCAGTTGCCAGTCGGAGAGCAGCGCGCTCTGGCGAGCGTGGTGCAAGTCGGCCGGAGTGATCCCGGACCAACCGTGGTCCCGCCTCCACCTTCACTTTCGGGCACAGGCGCGTCGAACCAGGATGGACGCCTGATCGCCTTGAACCTTCATCCCGTGGTGGCGGGCGGGCCGGTTGAAGTTCCTAATGGCAACCGCCGCGGCACATTTGCCGCAACGCCCGAGGGAAAGCCCGGCGCTCCCGGAACGCCTGACATTCCCGATCCCGCATGCGGCCACAAACGGCTCCGATGGGCACAGCAGCGGAAACGGTGCGGCATCCAGCAAGAGCACCAACGGCATTCCGCCCCGGACTTTTTGTGGGCGCTGGCAACAAGCCGGAAAACACTTCTGCGGTTGCGGGCACTTCGAGCGGCAGCGGCTCGAAAGCGTCGCCTTTCGATAACTCGCGGCTCATGGCCAGCGCCACTCCGCCGCGAGTCACTTCACTGCCGCGCTCCGCTTCCGAAACGTCCCCCAATAATGTGACCGAACTCGAACGCAAGGTTTTTGCGGGCCGGAAGTCTTATTCCATGATGCTGAATGTTCCGAACCTGAACTCAGCCGGCGGAAGCTGGGTGATGCACTTCGTCGAACTGAAGGAGGGGGAGAAACCGGGCGATCTGGTCGCTCCGGTAGCCACCCAAGCGGTCGATCCCGGATATCCGCTGGAGTTGATGCGCCGCAACGTGCAGGGCACGGTGACACTCTCTGCGGTAATTCAAAGTGATGGATCGGTGGGCGACGTGCGGGTGCTCAACGGAGTGGATGACCGCCTGGACGAGTATGCCCGCATGGCGCTTTCCCGCTGGCGATTCCGCCCCGCTACGAAGAACGGCAATCCCGTGGCGCTGCAGGCGGTGGTGATGATTCCTTTCAAGCCGATGCTGAGGAAGTCGGGGTTCTGAGGTGCTCGTTGAAAAACCCTATCTTGTTGTCATCCGGAGCGGAGCGAGGGATCTGCAATTCTCCGCAATCGAGGAAAACTGCAGATTCCTCGTCGCCTTGGCTCCTCGGAATGACAAAACGTTAGGGAGTTGCATGACGTGGACAGGCGCCCGCGCCATGCACTTAGCTGCTACGGCTTTTCAACACCTCGATCGCTTTTTGCATCTGCAGATCGGGCTGCGGAGACTGTGGTTTCTTGGTGTCGTCGGGCGGAGCGGCGTTCTCGTCCTCGTCCGGTACCAGACTGTCATCATCGCTATCGGCCACCAAAACGTTAGGCGTCACCGCTGCGTCCTGAATCGCCTTGCCGCTGGGCGTGTAGTACTTGGCTACCGAGAGAATCAGCGCGGATCCATCGGGCAAGTCGATTACCTTCTGAACCGAGCCGTCGCCGAATGTTTTATCCCCTACAACATCGCCGCGGGCGTTTTCCAAAATGGCAGCGGCCACAATCTCCGCCGGCCCCGCCGTTCCTCGATTCACCAGCACGACCACCGGCAGGTTCGTGATCGCTTTAGAGGGGTCGGCGTTAAAGGCTTCACGAGGATACTTCTGCCCTTGCAGGTATGTGATGGTTCCGTGATTCAGGAAAAGATTGGCGGTCGCGATGCCTTCTGCTTCGTCACCCTCGGCGCAGTTCCGCAGATCCAGGATCAACTTCTTCGCCCCTGACTTTTGCAGCGCCTTAACCTTGTTGGCGACTTCCTGCGATTTGCCCTTGGTGAAGGCATCCACCTGGATTTCACCAATACTCTCGTCCACCATTTTGTCGGACACGGGCGGAATGGCGACAATATCGCGGGTGATCACGATCTTCTGGGGCTCGGCGCGACGGGAGCGCACGACCGAAACGGTCAAATTTGAACCCGGCTGGCCGGCCAGCAGATTACGCACTTCGGCGAGCGACATCTCCCGCGTGCTCTTGCCCTCGATAGCTTCGATGATGTCGGTGTCCTGAAGGCCAGCCTTATCCGCCGGGCCACCGGGGATCACTGCCACCACCGCAGCGTAGCCAAAGCGCTTCGACACCGCGGCTCCGATATCGGCTTTCGCCTCTGATTGATGAGTCTTGTATTCTTTGTACTCGGCTGGGCTCAGGTAGCTGGAATTGGCATCGAGCGATTCGAGCAGCCCGTGCAGAGCGCCATCCGTCACCGCCGGAATATTGGGCTCTTCCACGTACTCACTTCGCACTCGCGAGAGCACTTCGCTGTACACCTGGAGCTGGCGGTAAGCGCCATCGTTGTTGGAGGCACGAACGCCGTCCAGCCCACCCACTACCATGAACAGCAAGATTGCAGCAGAGCAAACGAGAATTGCGGCTTTGGTTTTCATAGACATCAGATTCGTCTTTTCGGAAAGGAGGTCACTTCCCAGGGAAGTGTTCTCATTATATCCTCTTGGATGCCTCTTTTTTCCGTTTTGCTGCGCTGAAATTGTGCCCCACGGTAACCTTGACAGTACAGGCTTACCCTGGCCGAGCGGCGGGAATCGAGAGCGAGGGTCTTTTCGCCGTGGTTCATCGGAAATTACTTCGATGGCTGGTCTGCGCCGTTTCTCCCAGCTCTAAGCTAAACAAATTCGACCACTTACGCCATCCTAATTTCTGTGCCTGGGTGTGGTACTCTTACCCTTGGCACTTCAGCGAACGAAGGAACATCCAATCAACATGCGGTTCTTGCGAACATTGTCGCGATTCTTCGTGGCCATCCAGCTTCTGCCGGCGCTGGAGAGCGGGGAGGAAACTCTGGTCGGCGGGCAAGCTGTGCTCGAGGGTGTAATGATGCGATCGCCGCACGCCTGGGGGATCGCTTGCCGCAAGCCTTCGGGCGAAGTCTCAACCCACAGCGAACCGCTGGAACGGCTTTCTGAGAAGCACAAATGGATGGGCTGTCCGGTGTTGCGCGGAATCATCACCTTGGGCCATGCCATGTCGCTGGGGTTCCGGGCGCTGAAGTTCTCCGCTAATGTCGCACTGGACGAGTTGCAGCCCGAGCCCCAGAAAGGGCAGCCCGGGAAGAAGCTGGAAATCAGCGGCTGGATCGCCGCGGTCAACATCGTTTTTTCGGTCGGCTTTTTCATTTTCATGTACAAGTTTCTGCCCCTGGTGGCGACCACCGAACTGAAACGCGTGAATCCGGTATTCGGTGAGCAGGTTGTTTTCAACCTGGTGGATGGCATCATTCGTCTCGGCTTTTCCTGCTGTTCATCTGGGGAACCTCGTTGTGGAAGGACATTCGCCGGGTGTATGAGTACCACGGAGCCGAGCACAAAACGGTTTTCGCTTTCGAGAACGGCGATCCTCTAGACACGCGCGGCGGTGCAGAAGTACTCGACCTATCACCCGCGCTGCGGTACCAGCTTCCTGATGACGGTGATGATCATCTCGATTCTGGTGTATATGCTGATCCCGGTCACCACTTTCTGGGCGCGCTTTGCCGTCCGCATTGCGCTGCTGCCGGTGATTACCGGCTTGTCGTACGAGATCATCCGCTTCGCCGCCAAACACCGCGGATCGCTTTTCGCCTTGATGACCGCGCCCGGCTTGTGGCTGCAGCGCATCACCACCCAGCCTCCATCCGACGACCAGGCGCAATGCGCCATCGTTGCGCTGGAGCAGGCGATGTCGCTGGAAAAGCAGCGCGGCGGTGAATTGGTGATTGCGTAGTCGTCTGTGCTTCGTCAGGTGTGGGGCGGACACTCTTGTCCGCCGCCTTTGGGTTTGCTTTAGGATTCGTCCTCCCAAAGGAGACCTCGGCGGAAACAATTTTCCAAGGGTGGGACCACAGCAACAAGATTTACCGCAAAATCGGCGGACAGGAATGTCCGCCCCACACTGGCACTGCCGATTCCCGGCGTTCCAGGAAGAGCCCATGTTTGAACGCTTAAACCAAATCGAAGCCCGATACGAAGAACTGACGCAGGCGCTGGCCTCGCCGGAGATCGATTAACGACTCGGCCAAATACCAGAAGGCTGCCAAGGCGCACAGCGAGATCTCGCTCGTCGTCGAAAGATATCGCGAGTACAAAGATCTGACGCGCGGCATCGCCGAGAGCAAGGCCGTCCTGGCCGATGAGAAAGATCCCGAGATGCGGGCCTACGCGCAGGAAGAGCTGGACAAGTTGCAGGCGCGCGTTACGACGGTGGAGGAAGAGCTCAAAGTCCTGCTCCTGCCCAAAGATCCCAACGACGAAAAGGATGTGATCCTCGAAATCCGAGCCGGCACCGGAGGTGATGAGGCCACGCTGTTCGCGGCGGAACTGTTTCGCATGTACACGCAGGTACGCCGAGACTCAAGGCTGGAAGGTGGAGGTGCTTTCGACGTCGGAGTCAGCAGCCGGCGGCCTGAAAGAAGTCATCGCCATGATCCAGGGCCAGCGGGTTTACTCGCGTTTGAAATACGAGAGCGGCGTACACCGCGTGCAGCGCGTGCCCGCCACCGAGCAGCAGGGACGGATACACACTTCGGCGGTGACGGTGGCGGTTTTGCCCGAAGCTGAAGAAGTCGATGTCAAAATCGAAGCCAAAGATCTGCGCATTGATACGTTCTGTTCGTCAGGGCCCGGCGGACAATCGGTGAACACGACGTACTCCGCGGTTCGCATCACTCACATTCCCACCAATACCGTGGTGAGCTGTCAGGACGAAAAGTCGCAGATCAAGAACCGCGAAAAAGGCATGCGCGTGCTGCGCTCCCGGCTCTATGAGATGGAGATGCAAAAGCAGCAGGACGCCCTGGCCAAGGAACGCAAGGCGATGGTGGGCTCGGGGATCGCAGCGAGAAGATTCGCACCTACAACTTTCCTCAGAATCGCGTCACCGATCACCGCATCGGCCTGACCATTCACCAACTGCAAGAAGTCATGGACGGAAAGCTGCAGCCGTTGGTCGAAGCGCTGGGAACGCACTACCAGGCAGAAAAGCTGAAACAGGAAACCGCCAGCGTGGTGTAAGCAGCCCCGCCCAGGTCGCTTCTCTTCCCCTTAACCTTCACGACCCCGAAGGCATTCTTGAAAAAACCAGTTGTCAGTTATCGGTTCTCAGCTCTCAGAATCAAAAAGCCTCCTGCTTACGCAGGAGGCTTTTCTGGGGGAGGGCTTCGGGCGGTGAGCCCGTCGTCCTGAAAACCTATTTCGGCTGGGATTGCTGGTCCGCTGCCGAACTTGACGCCAGCTGCTCCAGGTCGTTCTTCAGCAGGCTGATTTCGACGCGGCCGCCGCTGGTCCGCTTGGTTTTGCTGGTCCTCATCGGCGTTCGGAGCCGGGGCGTTGCCCATGCCAACCACGTAGATGCGGTAGACCGGAATCTCGTGGTTGAGCACGAGGTATCGGACCACCGAATCGGCCATCTTCTGCGAGGTGGCGATGGCGGCCTGGCCGCGTCCGGAGGAGAAGCCCTGCACTTCGATGATGTAGCCACGCTGATCCTTCAGCGGAGTGGCCATGTCATCCAGCGCGGCCTTGGCTTTCTTGCTCAGCACGCTCTGGCCGGGACGGAAGCGAATCTCGGTCTGAGTGGTGGCTTTGTACTGGTCAATGTTGCCGACCACCTGCTCGACGGTGGAGAGGCGGGTGTTGGCCTGGGTGGCGGTCTGTTGCGCCGTTTGTGCCTTATTGCCGGCGTCGATGGCGTGCTGATCGGCTTCGTTGGCTTTGGCCGAAGCCATCTGGATGCCTTGCTGGGCGCGGGAGTCAACGTCCTTGATCATTTTGCTGTTGGCCGCGGTGAGCTCGTCGAGCTCGTTCACGCGGTCCTGGATGGGCTGAACCTGCCGCTGCACGTACTTCTTGCGGGCGAACGGATTTACTATGGCCCCAGAAACCTTCGTGGGTCTCCGGCTGCAAGGGCTGTTTGCCAGTGGCGCCGATGGCGGCAGCCTGATCGGCCGAGGCAGTTTGTGAACTCTGTGCCGGCTTGCTGCTGGCAGATTGATCCTGAGAGGTAGAACTCGTCTGTTGCGCGAATGCTGGGAGAGCAAGCGCAACCGCGACGAGCAATGCAACGAATGCGCGGTTCTTCATTTCCACTTCCTCCGGGTGGGGGAGCATATTGGGGGCTCCACTCCAGCACGCCTCACGGGCGTGCTGCGTGATTTTGAAATCCTCGACACCAGTTTGCTGTGGCATCTGCTGTTTTGTATAACAGGTTCAATGCCAAACTGCGAGAAAGCTAACTCTTTGGTTTGCAATAACATTGGAGCTCCGGAACTCGGCTTATGGAGTGCAGAAACCAATTGCCAGGGTAATTTTGGCGAAACCGGTATAAAAACTGCGCAGGGCAAAACCCAGGCTCACTTGCCACCGATTTACACGGACCTTCACGGATAGCCTTTTCTCTTTTCTTTACTTTTCTTCGATCCGCACGATTCGTGAGATCCGGCACCTTCCTCACGATCCACAGTGCTTCTCGTATTGCTGGTAGATGTAGTTGTCGGTCATGCCGGCGATATAGTCGCAGATCACGCGCGGCAACGGGTCCTGACCAGCCTTCTCCTGATAGTTGGACGGCAGATTCTCGGGCTTCGCCATCCAAAACCCGAACAGTTCTGCTGACCACCCGTTCGGCGTCATTCTTTTCCGGATCCAGCGCCGGGCTGAAGTAAAGATGCTGATGCAGAAATTCCTTGGCTGCTTTCCGTTCTTCCTCGACTGCGCACTGAGTCGGACCAGACGCCGCGTACAAGCGCGCACATCGTCGAGGGTGGTGACGCCGGCAGCCTGGATTTGCTCTTGCGTATTGCGGATGAGATCTCCGACCCAGCGGTCGAGCAGGCGCTTGAGCGCCTCGTTAAATTTCAGCTTTGCGACAGCTCCCGGATACAACTGCTCAACGTCGCGGTAAAAGCGATCGAATCTGGGAATGCCGTCGCGGATTTCTTCCAGGGAAAGCAGGCGGGCCTCAAACCCGTCATCGAGGTCGGCGCTGCTGTAGGCGATTTCGTCGGCCATATCGATGAGTTGAGCCTCGAGCGGCGGGCGGTGGTCAAGTAAGTATTCCGCCAGTTCGTGGAATTGATCAGCACGATAGTCGTGCGAGTGTTTGATGATGCCCTCGCGCACTTCGAAGGTCAGATTGAGCCCGCGAAAGGCGGCATAGCGCAGCTCGAAGTCCTCGACAATGCGCAAGGCGTGCAGATTGTGATCGAAAGAAATAGCCGTGCTGGCGCATGGCGGCATCGAGCGCCTTCTCGCCGGCGTGGCCGAACGGCGGATGGCCAACATCGTGCACCAGGGCGAGCGCCTCCACCAAGTCAACGTTCAGGCCGAGTTGGGCGGCGATGGTGCGCGCGATCTGCGCGACTTCAATCGTGTGGGTCAAGCGGTTGCGGAAATGGTCGGAGTAACGGCGGGTGAAGACCTGCGTCTTGGCTTCCAGGCGGCGAAACGCCCGGGAATGGATGACCCGGTCGCGATCGCGCTGAAAGTCGTTGCGGTAGGGATGCGGGGGCTCCGGATAACGGCGTCCGCGGGATTGTTCCACGCGCACGGCGTAGTCGGCCAGCATGGGTAGATTCTAAACCAGAGGCCGAGCCGCAGGTTACTAGAGACGAAAAGAAGCAGATGGCGACGCTATGGCGTGATCTCGAAGGCGGTGCCGGCGTAATACTTACCGAACAGGAATGTAGTCCCGAACAGGTTGCCCTTTCCATCAATGGTCAGGCCCAGAGGGTCCTCGCCTTCGGGGCCGGTGAGCTTGTGGACCACGCTGTACTTCCACTTGCCGCTACTACTTATTTCCCGGCTCTTCCTTTGCCAGCTTGACCTTGGCAGATTCCAGTTTCTTGGTCACCTTGGCCATTAGCTCAGTGTCCACTTCCGCAGCCACGGTCTTGTTCCACTCGTCGAGCGCCCGCTCCCAGTGCGCCGCGGCCAGCCGCAGATGCCCTGTCTTCTGGTACAGGTCGCCGAGGTGGTCCTGCACCGTAGGATCCGCGCCCATGTGCTGGGAAGCCTTGGTCAGGTTGTCTTCCGCCAAGTCAAACTTGCCGAGTTTGAAGTACGCCCACCCCAGCGAGTCCAGATAGGCGCCGTTGGCCGGCTCGAGGTCGACGGCTTTCTTGATCATGATGAGCGCTTCGTCCAGCTTGACGCCGCGGTCGGCCAGCATGTATCCCAAATAGTTGAGCACGGCGGCATTCTGCGGATCCGCAGCCAGAACTTTGCGGAATGCTTCTTCCGATTGGTCGTACTTCTTCTGGCGTTCATAGGTGGATCCGCGCAGGAACTCGACGTACTGCTTCTCGTCATCTTTACTGGACAGTTGCTCTGCCTTGTCGAGAGCCTCTTCCGCCTCCGGCCAACGTTTCAGCCGGCTGTACATCTGAGCCAGCGTGACGTAAACCTCGCGATCGTCGGGAGTCCCCTTGAGCAGAGACCTCACTTGCTGCAGGCCTTCGTCCACCTGCCCCATATCCGCGAGTTGTGCCGCGTACACCATTTTCAGGCCGCGATCTTTGGGCAGTTTCTCGGTGGCTTCTTTGGCCGCGTCCGTAGCCTGCTGCCACTGCTTGCCCTCCCGGTAGGTGTCGATGAGTTGCTGGTAGCCGCGCTCGGCGTTGTCGTCCCCCAGCGTTAGCATTTTGCGGAATGTTTCCAGCGCCAGCGGTTCGTTGCTGTTCTCGCGATAAACCGTGCCCAGACGCTCCAGAAAAACCGCGCGGTTATTTTTCTCGCTCTGGTTGTAGCTGTTGTCCGGCTTATCCGTTTTCTTCAGCAGGTCCTGCAGGACCTGAGCGGCCTCATCGTAGCGGCCTTGCGCCTGGTAAACCGCAGCCATGCTGTACGGCACTTCCATCGAGTCTTGCACCATGGACTCGGCTTTCTTCAGATTTTCCAGAGCCAGGTCGAATTTCCCGGTCTTGCGGTAGATATCGGCCATGCGGAGGTAGGTTTGCGCATCCTCGGGATTGGCTTCGGCAATGATCTTGTACTGCTCGAGCGCAGCGTCGGTCTGGCCGTCGTTCATCAGATTCTGCGCCAGGCCGCGAATGGCGTCGAGATTGTCGCGATCAAGGTCAATTGCTTTCTGATAGGCCGCAATAGCCTTCTTGTATTCCTTCTGCTGCTCGTAAGTGTAGCCCAGCGCGGAATAAAGTTTGGCTGAACGAGTCGCATCCGGGACGGCGCTTAGGACCTCGACTGCGCGGGAGGTATCACCCTCCTCGCTGTAGAGAATCGCAAGGGTAGTAACGGCCTCCTCGGAATCAGGCTGCAGCTTCACCGCGATCTTGAACACGCTCTCCGCCTTCTGCAGATCGTTGTTCAACCGGTACAGCCGGCCCAGAAGCAGGTGGTCGTCCACGCTATCGGGTTCGATCTTTATGATTTCCTGGTACTGCTCGATGGCCAGCTTAAGGACATTGTCCGAGCCGGTTCCGCTCTGGACATCGCCGAGCGAGCGCAGGTAAATGCTCCCCAGCAGCTTGTGGGCCTCGAGGTTATTGGGGTCACGTTTGAGGATGTCCTGAGCTTCAAGTACCGCATCGCGGATCCGTCCGGTTTTGGCATACAACTCGGCCAAGCCTGACGTCAGGTATTCGGAGGTAGGGTCCGCCTCGATGGCCAGCCGGTATTCCTCGATGGCTTTGGTGGCCAGATCACTTCGGCCATACATCGCCACCTGCTCCTCGTACATGTGAGCCAGAGCGTAGTGATAGTAAGCGGCGGCGCGGTCCACCTTGCGAGAGCCAGTCGGAGTTGCCGGCTTGGAGGCTGCGGAAGCAGGGGGTTGCTGGGCAATTGCGATTGCGGCCATCAAAAATACAAAAACAATCCTGCGCATGCTTTTCATCGAGGACCTTCGGATTCCCAAAACCATAGCGATTGGATGCCGGACTGCTACCTGCGGGTGCTCACATTATTGTAAACCTTCGTCAACAAGGATAGCGAAAAAGAGGCCGAGGAACCGCCTGAAACAAGATTCGGAGGTACAGGGACCAGTGGAACGAAACTGCGTGAAAGCACTTGGCACTTATACTTAGCATTTGGCACTCAGCATCTAGCATTCAGCCTGGCCGCCGGCTCTTGCTAGGCCTGGGCAAACACGGATTCGGCTAAATGCCAGCCGCTGCGTGGTGAATGCTCATTTTAATGCCGGAAGTGCCTCACTCCGGTGAAGATCATGGCCAGCCCGAACCGGTCGGCGGCTTCGATCACTTCCTGGTCGCGCATGGAGCCGCCGGGCTGGATGATCGCGGTGGCGCCGGCTTTGGCGATCTCCTCAACTCCATCGGGAAACGGAAAAAAGGCATCCGAGGCAGCAACGGTTCCCTTCAGAGGCAGCACGGCTTTCATGGCACCGACTTTACAGGAATCCACGCGGCTCATTTGCCCCGCGCCCACGCCCACGGTCTGCCCATCGCGAGCGTAAACGATGGCGTTCGATTTGACGTGTTTGCAAACTTTCCAGGCGAAGAGCAGGGCACGTTTTTCCTCCGCAGAAGGCTGGCGTTCGGTGACAACTTTCAGTTCGGATTCCTCGAGCGGGCGCACATCGGCATCCTGGAGCAGAACTCCGCCGGAAACGTTCTTCAGCACCCATTTCTGGGGCGCATCGGTGACTTCGACTAAGCGCAGATTTTTCTTCGCCGCGAACTTGGCCTTCGCCGCTTTGTCGAATGCCGGGGCGGCAATGACTTCAAGAAAGAGCTTTGCCATCTCCTCTGCAGCGTCGCTGTCCAGCGGGCGGTTCGCTCCAATCACTCCCCCAAACGCCGACACGGGATCACACTCCAGCGCTTTTTTGAAGCCTCCGCCAAGGTCTTGCCGGTAGCCGCACCAGAAGGATTGGTGTGCTTAATAATTACGCAAACCGGCTCGTCAAATTCCTGAGCCAAATCCCACGCTGCATGCAAGTCCACAATGTTGTTGTAGGAAAGCTCTTTGCCTTGAATCTGGCGCCCGTTCGCTACGCCCTTGCCGGAGCCATCGGAGTACATGGCCGCCTTCTGGTGCGGGTTTTCGCCGTAGCGCAGATCCATGACCTTGTGAAATGACAGGCGCAGGGTCTGGGGAAATCCGGAATCCAGACGAAGGTCGAAGCTGGCCGTTGGCGCTGGCCCGCTCCAGCGTGGAAGCAATGGCGGAGTCGTAGGCTGCGGTGGTCGCAAAAGCTTTCTGCGCCAGCCGCCACTTGGTTGCGGAGGACAATTCACCGTCGGACTTAGCCAGTTCTTCCGCAATCGCGTCGTAATCGCTAGGCGAGGTAACCACAGCAACGTCCTGGAAATTCTTCGCCGCAGAACGGATCATCGAGGGTCCGCCGATATCAATGTTCTCGATGACCTCGTCAAAATGCACTCCGGGCTTGGCCGCAGTCTTCTCGAATGCGTAGAGATTGACGACCACCATGTCTATCGGCTGAATTCCATGCTCAGCGACGGCGTTACGGTGCGCCGGGTTCTCGCGCCGGTGCAGGATTCCGCCGTGCACTTTGGGATGGAGGGTCTTGACCCGGCCGTCCAGCATCTCGGGAAAGCCAGTCAACTCGGAAATGTCTTTCACCGCGATGCCTGAATCGCGCAGGAGCTTGGCCGTGCCTCCCGTCGAGACTAACTCCACGCCTAGGCCGGAGAGCTTGCGGGCGAACTCGACCAGCCCGGTCTTATCGGTGACGCTGAGAATGGCGCGCTGAATCTTGGGCATGACGGCCTCTTAACAATGACGTGTAAAGGAAAATTCTACCAGTGGTGGGCCGTCGCTGGTCGTTCATCGCTGGTCGGTTAGGGGGTGTTCGGACTCAAGCGATTAACTCGCCAATCTCGCAGAGCAACTCAAAATTTGTGCGGCATTAGGGAGTCTCAGGCGGATCGCACTGAACAACGACGAGCAGCCAACGACTAGATCTTCGCTTTTGCCTTCAGCCGGACCTTGCCGCCTTCCATCTCAACTGTGTATTCGACGGCCTGGCAGCCGTGTTCTTTTCGGATCTGGTCCGTTTTTTTCTGCACAAAAGAGGTGAAACTGTCGAGGTTGCCGGCGACCGACTCGCCGGCTTTTCTTCTTGGCTTCGGTGAGCGCATGGTAGAGCTTTTCCACCTGGCCGCGTTCCGCGCGCGCATCGGAGCACTGCACGGTAAGCGGCTCCTCCGCTACAGCGGCGGCAGCGGCAGCGCCCGGTGCCCTACTCCATACACCGGATGGTGCTGCGCTTCATGCTCCTCATCGGGACGAACGCCTTGCACGGAAAGCAACGCGTCCTGCGGACGGCGGTAACCTTCCTCTCGAATGCGCCCCTTCTTGCGCCAGAGGTCGCTGTAGATGGCATAGCGCTGCGCCATTTCGTTGTAGCGGAAACGCTGGTGAAAACTCATCCGTCCGCCATCGCTGAACTTGCGCAGCAGGCTGAGCACCTTCCATTCGACATCGGTGGGCGGCTTCTTGGTGGGGTTGCTGAAATAGACCTCGTACTCGATCTTGAGGCGGCGCAGTTGCGACTCCAGCAGAGTCAGTTCTTCGTCGATGGTCACCGCGGGTTCTCCAACCGACAGTCTAAGAGGAATGACGCGCGCGGGCGAGATTCCTGCGGGTCACCGGAGGGCTAGAACGAAAGTTACCCTGAGGGAAGCGTTCTGGGATTTCAAGGGCCTGAGATTCCGACGGTGGGGAGGGAGGGGTGTTGTTCCAGGTCACACTCGCAGGATCATAACTTCCGTCGCTTTTATGAGAGCTGCGGCCGTCTGGCCCGGTTTCAGTTGCATCTCCCGTGCGGAACGGGCGGTGATGATGGATGTGATTTGCTGGCCCCCGATCGAAATTTCTATTTCCGCCATGAGACCGCTAATGCGGACAGCGTCGATGCGCCCGACTAACTGATTGCGTCCACTGCAGCGGCGGACGATCTGCTGGCGTTCCTTCTCGGTTCGGCCTCGGGTTCTGAAAAGCAGCCTGTCGAGTTCGCTCTGGGGGATGCGGTGATGCCCACCCGCCGTTTGGACGCTGCGAATTCTCTTCTTGTAAATCCACTGCTTGATCGTGGGAAAGCTGATCCCGAGTTGCAAAGCTGCGTCCCGGAGCCTCAGTAAGGCTTCATTGTTGCGTCCGGATTTGCCAGTCCTCGGCATCGGAACGAAATCGTACCGTTAACCCAGGATGCCGTCAATGAGTCTTGAAAAGTATAGAACTGCATTGCATTGGACATGATAACCGTACGTAATATACACTTCTGATTTCTTTTCCAGATACCCATTCATTTGGAGGCTCAATGCGCAACCCTGCTCTGCTTGTTGTGGCGGCCGTCCTCGGTTTCTCATCCACGTTGACCTGGGCCCAGGACGGATATCTTGCCGATTGGTTCAGCCGGGTGGACAAAACACAGGCTGAGCAGCCGCACTGGATCACACCACTCGCAACCACGACACCCCGCCTTGAAGAGGAATTCCGCTACGACCAGTTGTGGCAGGAGAACGCCAAAGGTTTGACCACCGACAACTACGACGGCGGCAAGGGGCTGGAATTGATTCCCTTCGAGAAAGTCGAAGTGATTTTCAACCTGCCTCCGTACATTGACCACAACAATCCCGCCGACAAGAACGGATTCGGCGATGTGGCTTTCCTGGTGAAGTACCGGTTGCTCTCTGCGAACGAGCAGCATGGCAACTACATCCTGACAGCATTCTTAGGCTGGAGCGTGCCCACCGGCTCTCACACCAACGGCGCTTTGCACGCGGTCATCACGCCAACCATCGCCTATGGTAAGGGGCTTGGCCACTTTGATGCCCAGGGAACCTTCGGAATTGGGTTGCCCGTAGCGGATACGAACCTTGTAGGTCGGACCTATGCCTGGAACAACACCTTTCAGTACCACATGCTTCGCAAATTCTGGCCCGAAGTGGAACTCAACTCAACCTTCTTTCAGGATGGCAAGAACGATGGGATGAAACAGAACTTTGTGACCCCGGGCCTGGTGATTGGACGTCTCCATCTTTGGAACAGAGTTGGCTTCACCTTCGGTGGTGGCTACCAGATCGCCACGACTCACTTTCACACAACTAATCACAATGCAATCTTGTCCATCCGGTTCCCGTTTTGAGGTCGGAACTGGTCGGAACTGGCAGAATCCGGGAGGTCGCGCCAGGTGAGGTCGAGGGCGTTGAGCCTCGGTTTCCACTGTGAGGTGAGAGCTATTTCCCCGAACTGGACGCCATCTTCTTCACCATGGCCAGAACCAGTTTGCGATCACTGTCGTTCAAGCTTACGGAATAGCGGCGGATCTGGCTCAGGAAACGGACTTCGTCATCGGAAAGCTGGGGCAAGCCCTTGGCCCCATTGCTGTGTCCGGCATCGGAGAAGAATTGTGACAGAGGAAGCTCCATCGCGCCCGCGATCTTGGAAAGTGTGTCTAGCGAAGGGATGGTGTGCCCGTTCTCTACGCGGGAGAGATAGCAGCGCAGCAGCCCGGTGCGCTTTTCAATATCGCCCTGAGACATACCTTTCTGCAGCCGGTAGTTCCGAATCGTCTCGCCGATGTTCATAGAGAAGGCAGCCAATCAGTTTCTCCGAGATGCTGAATAGTAATCAGACTAGTACCGTCTGGCAAGTGGAAATTTTTGCCAATGCGATAGTCGGAAATGACACCAGCATTTGCACTCAGCACTTAGCCATCGGATTATCGGAAATCCCGCAAGGGCACGAGGTATTGGGAACGCGGATGCTGACTTCCTACAGCTACTTGAGTGTGCTGGCGAGGAAGCTGACCGTCCGCTTCCAGGCGTCGGCTGCGTCGGCGGCGCGATAGCCGTCTTTGTTGTTGGGATTTTCGAATCCGTGGCCGGCGTCGGGGTAAATCATGATTTCCACTCGCTTGCCCTGCTGCTTCAACGCTTGCTCGAATTTCTTGACGTCGTCCGACCGGGATGCCGCGATCTTGACCGCCGAAGAGTCCCAGGATGGAAGCGTGGATGGACTTGATTGACTCGGGGTCACTGGCAAGATGGCCGTAGTTGATCACAGTTGCCGTGAGTGTGGGTTCCTGCATCGCGACGTCCAGCGAGTAACCTCCGCCCATGCACCACCCAATCGACGCAATGCGGTCTTGCTTAACATTCGATTGCGACTTGAGGAACTCCACGGCGGCATGCAGGTCGCGTTTGGCGCGGTCTTCGGGCACACCGCGCATGATTTCATGCGCTTCCTCGGGGGTGGTTGCCACTTTGCCGCGATAGAGATCGATAGCCAGCGTGACGTAGCCCTGGTCGGCGAGTTTCCCGGCCTGCTCTTTCACCCAATCGTTCAGCCCCCACCACTCGTGGATAACCACTATGCCCGGAAATGATCCTTTTCCGTCCGGCGCGTAAAGGACGGCTTGCACGGTGTCGTCACCGCTCTTGTAGGAAATGCTCTTGGCATTGGCAGCGAAGGCGGAAAGAGTAAACAGCAGAGTGAAAATTAGGAAAAGGGATTTCAACGTTCCTCCGTAGCGCTGATGCTACAACGTCAGCTCCATGTAAAGTGTTCCTTCCATCGGATTCGGGCGATAGGGCGCAATCTCGCGAAAACCTAATGTGCGGTACATCGCCACCGCGTCTTTCATGACCGGCTCGACCGTGTCCAACCGCATGCTCTGATAGCGGATCTTTCGAGCTTCTCCAATGACGATTTCGGCCAGACCCCGGCCCCAGCCTCTTCCTCGGAACCGCGGACGCAAGTATAGCCGCTTCATCTCACAAATGTCCCGCTCGATGCTGTGCAACGCAACACACCCGGCCAAGGCGCTTTCGAATTCTGCCAATAATAGGCGTCCGTCTGGTGGAGCGTAGTCGCCAGGCAAGCCGGCGAGTTCCTGATCAAAATTCTGGAAACAGAGGCTGAAACCGAGAGACTGTGCGTACTCCAGGAAAAGTTCGCGGGCCTGGGCGATCTGCGCCGGCGATTGGGCCTGCAAGATGGAAAGCCCCGGGACTGAGGCCACCGAGAGCACGGAGGACGATTGCAAGCCTGCTCCTTTGCCGTCCCTCGTCACTGGCCCTGTTTCCTCGTTCTCATTTGGAATCGAATCTCCGATCACCCCATCAACATCCCACCGTTCACATTCAACACGTGTCCGGTGATGTACGAAGCCTCGTCCGAGGCCAGGAACGCCACTGAGTTGGCTATTTCCTCGGGGGTGCCGACGCGCCCCAGTGGAATCAGCTTCATAGCGTTCTGGCGGAATTCCTCGCCGAGTGCGGAAGTCATAGCGGTTTCGATGAATCCAGGAGCTACCGCGTTACAAGTTATGTGACGCGATCCCACTTCGCGGGCGATGGCCATGGTTAATCCGATCAAACCGGCCTTCGACGCCGCATAGTTGGCCTGCCCTGCCTGCCCCATCTGACCAAAAACCGATGTTATGTTGATGATCCGTCCCCAACGCTGCTTGAGCATCGAGCCGATCACCTGTTGGATGCAGAGATAAGCCGACGTCAGGTTGGTGTTGAGCACGGCATCCCAGTCGGCGCGCTTCATGCGCATAACGAGCTGGTCACGGGTGATCCCGGCGTTGTTGACGAGAATATCGATTTTGCCGAACTGAGAGAGCGCAGCCTTGAAAGTGGCCTTGATTTGTTCTTCATTGGCTACATCCATGGGAAAGGCCGCAGCCTTTCCTCCCTTGGCGTCGATTTCCTGGACAAGTTCCACCAACTTTTCCTGATTGCGGGCCGCGACCGCCACAGTGGCCCCGGAAGTCGCCAGCCTGAGCGCGCACGCACGGCCGATGCCCTGAGAAGCGCCGGTAACTAGCGCAACCCGGCCAGATAGGGTCATGTGTCTTCTCCTTTTAGATGAATCGGGAATTATAGCTGGTGAGGCGGCGGGTGCGGGATCACGTTTTCTCTGTACGCAACGCTACTCGGGGATTCGACGTTTATACTCAGTTGCGGAGAAAGCACCTTTTCATGCGGACCACAATCGCACTCTTCCTTTTCCTCATGCCGAGCATTTCCGCTTCTTCACCCGATGTTGCGCAGCAGAAGATGGATGAACTCTTCGCGACTTACAATAACCCGCGCTCACCAGGATGCTCCGTTGGCGTGATTCGTGATGGCAGTTTCATCTTTCGGAAGTCCTATGGGGAAGCGAGCCTGGAACTCGGGGCTCCACTGACATCGCAGTCGGTCTTCTACATGGCCTCAGTATCGAAACAATTCACGGCCGCAAGTATCGTCCTGGCCGCCGAGCAAGGCTTTCTGTCGCTGGATGACGACGTCCGCAAGTACATTCCAGAACTCCCCGACTACGGTCGCCCCATCACGCTGCGGCAGATGCTGCACCAGACCAGCGGCTTCCGCGATTTCTTAGCCCTGACCTATCTTTCGGGCCGGGGCACCTCAGCTCTATCCTCACCCGATAGTGTTCTTAAACTGATCGCCCGTCAGAAAGGGCTGAACAACGCGCCTGGGGAAGAGTTCGTTTACAGTAACTCGAATTATTTTTTGCTTGGCGTAGTCATAAAACGCGCGACCGGAAAATCTCTCGCCGAATTCTCTCGCGCAAACATCTTCCAGCCGCTCGGCATGACGCATACGCTCTTCTATGACGACAACACCGTTGTCGTGCCTAACCGAGTCGCAGCGTACGATCCCGGAAAGGATGGCAAGTTTCTCGTCGACTGGTCCACCCTTTTCGACAGTCGGGAGCGGCGGGCTAATGAGCAATGTGGACGACCTCATCCTGTGGGATCGGAACTTCTACTCCAACCAGGTTGGGAGAGGAACGCTTGTCAGGGAACTCGAAAGTCATGGCGTTTTGAACAACGGCCACCAGATCAACTACGGACTGGGGCTTTGGCTGAGTGAGTACCGCGGTCTGAGGACTGTCGAACACAGCGGTGGAACGTTTGGATACCGTACCGAACTTCTGCGCTTTCCTGACCAGCGATTCAGCGTGACCGTTCTTTGCAACGTCGCGAACGCCGATGTCGAAGGTCTCGCGCGCACAGTCTCCGATCTCTATCTCGAAAAGCAGCTAAAAGCCGAAGTAAGTGACACCCTACGGTCCGAAGCTCTCTCCGATCCCGCGCTCTTCGCCGGCACCTATCTCGACCCGCGTACACACATGACCTACACGTTCACTGCGGTGAACGGGAACTTGATGGCATGGGGTGCAAAATTGCGGCGCTTAGGCGCAAATGAGTTCTCCGATCTTGTCGGAAACCCCATCGCGTTTAGAACTGCCAATAGCACGATGACGGCCACGCTCACATTACAAGGGGAAACATACTTTTCGGGCGATAGGGTGCCTGAACTTCATCTGAGCGAATCTGCGCTCAGCGGGCTCACGGGCGATTACCACAGTGAGGAGCTACAGGCAACCTACAAGTTGTCGCTGGTCCAAGGGGCGCTGAAATTGAAGAATGGCGATAACCCGCCGGTGAACCTGAATCCGGTCGCGCCCAATGAGTTCCAGGCCGGAGATCTTGGAACCGTCGTGTTCCAAGGTGCTGGTAATAATCTCGGCCGTGGACTGACCCTCTTCTCACAACCGGCACGCGGCATCACTTTCCAGAAAGCGGATTGATCGACAAGTTGCAGGCATGATAGCGGGGACGTTTCTGTTTTGAAACGGGTTTCTGGGAAGCGCCGAATGAGGTTTCCGGGGGATCGCCCGCTACTCGGAAACTGATCCACTACTGACTGTCGGCATCTCACCGCGATATAGAACACGCAGCAGGGGCGGCGCCATCAGCGTTGTGACCGCGGTCATGAACACAACGATGGCGTAAGTGGACTGAAGAACTATCCGTGATTCGAGTCCCATCAGCGCGACAATCAAGGCAACTTCGCCACGGGGCGTCATCCCGACTCCGACGCGGAACACCGCCCGCCAGCCTTCCCCGAGCAGGGGCAACCCGCAGCCGATCACCTTGGAAACAATGGCCAGCAAGGAGACAATGATGGCGGCCGCCAGAAGATTTCCGGTGAACAGTTTCATGTTCAAACGTGCGCCGATGGCAAAGAAGAAATAGGGAGCAAGGAACCCGGTAATGCCGCCCACCCTCGGCAGCAGATTCCAGCGGGGGGCGTAGTCGGCGAACATCAGGCCGGCGAAGAAGGCGCCAATGATGGCGGCCATTCCGATCTTAGCCGCCAGCCAGGACAGGAACAGGCAGATCGCCAAAGCGACAATCAGAGAGCCATTCTGAGTGGAAAGCTGCTCCACCTGCGGTTCCAGGCGGCGCACGATCCGGGGTGCGACGAAGATCATGAAGAGCGCAAAGGCAAAGGCCTCGGCGATCAGGACACCCAGGCGCAGCCATTGCGTCCGGCCGCCGTCCGTGAGACCCGCTACTAGCGCCAATAGCACCATACCCAGAATGTTGTCGAAGACGGCTGCGCCCAGGATGATTTTCGCCGTGCGGGTCGAAAGCACATGCAAATCAGCGAGGACGCGTGCCGTGATCCCGACGCTGGTGGCCACCATGGCCGCGCCCACAAAAACCGCCTCGCTGGAGGCATCTCCGCGTAGCTTCATATAGCCGAAGCCGAGAATGAAAGGTACGACGATGCCTGCGACCGCGACCTGGCCAGCTTTGCCTCCCACGCGGATCAAGTCGCGGGGACTGGTCTCGAGCCCGGCGCTGAACAGCACAAAGATGGCTCCCAGTTCGGCGACGGAATAAATCGTATCGCTGGGCTGAATCCAACCCAAGGCGTAGGGACCGAAAGCGACTCCGGCCAGGATTTCACCAAGAACGGAAGGCAAGCGAAAGCGTTCGAATATCTCCCCCACCACCTTCGCAGACACGAAGATCGCAAAAAGTTCGAGCAGGAGTTGGTCGGGACCGTGCGGCATGGGTCAAGAGGAAGGATATGGCAAGGCGGAATCGCACGCAATGTGGGCCCGTTCGTTACCTGCGCCCCGCCGGATCAAGCCTGCCGCGTCCGACGGCCCAGGGACGCCTGTCTCCGTCTTTACGAGTGTTCTTGGGAACCCGGTCGTGTATCGTTATGTACGAAATCTTCCATAGAGGACGATTGCCACATGTCTGAGGTCAGCGCCACGCCACGCCCAGCAATTGCAAGCCATGCATCTCCGGATACGCCATCAGTAGAGGTCTACGCCGTGTATGGCGTAGAACCCGAAATTCAGGCCTATGCCATGGCCAAGTACTCGCGCTCGGCTCTTTCGATGAAGGAATCGCTCCGGGAGGTCAGCCAGCAAAAGGCGGAGAAGTTTCTCAACACGTTCTACTTCCAATATGGGCATCGGTCAATCGCGGACCTGGCGCACGTCGCGTTAGCCGTTGAGCGGCTTTCGATCCTGGCCGCGATTGCGGTCGCCGACGAGCAGCGCTGGGACGGTCAGGAGCGTTCCACCCGCTATCAGGACTTCAAAAAGAGCGGTTATTTCACGCCCGACTTCGGCGATGACCGGCAGGCCCTCAGTTGGTATAGAGAAACAATCGGAAATCTGTTCTCAGAATACGAATCGCTTTCCGAAAAAATGTTGCTGTACCTGTCCGGCATCGTACCCAGGCCATCCGAGATGAAGCAGGATGCTTACGAGCGCACTTTGAAGGCTCGCGCTTTTGATATCTCGCGCTATCTGCTGCCGCTCTCGACCATCACCTCATTGGGCGAAATCGTGAACGCCCGCACGCTGGAGACCCAAGTTTCACATTTGCTCTCGCACGCGCACAAAGAAGTCCGCAATCTGGGGGAGTTGCTGAAACGCGCAGCCACGTCCCCTGCCTACAATGCAAATGAAGGAGCGTTGCGGGAGTTAGTCGAGCAGATCCGTGCAGTCTCGCCGGAACTGGGAGCGCGGGCCGAGCAAGAGTTGCTGCGCGAAGTCCGTGTGGCGCCAACCTTGGTGAAGTATGCCGACCCCAATCCCTACGAAATCGAAACCCGGCGCGAACTACGGCAAGTTGCGGCAGAGTTGATGGGAGATTTGCCGATTGCAGCGGCGCCACTGGTGGATCTGCTGGATGAAGAACCCTTGGAAGTGGAGTTGGCCGCTACGCTAGTTTACGAACACAGCCACTATCCTTACCGGCAGATTCGGCTGGCAATCGAGGCAGCGGGAGAGCGCATCCGACGTGAGATTATTGACCTCGGATTACGCCACCGCGGCAAACATGATGAAATGCTGCGGGCGTTCTGCTCCGGACAACACTTCCGCTTCGACATTTTGATGGATATCGGCGGCTTCCGCGACATGCATCGGCACCGGCGTTGCATCCAGATTGGGCAGGAGTTCACCACCAACCATGGCTACGATGCGCCTGGAGAGGTTGAGCGGCAGGGGTACGGGAAAACTACGATGCCGCCATGCGGCGAGCGGCAGACGCAGTGGAAAATTGGCGCAAAGGCCGGGGCAGAAGCGAAAGAGAATCCGCAATATGCAATTCCCTTGGCTTTCCGCAAGCGGACGCTCTTCAAGATGGATTTCGCCGAGGTGGTGTACATTTCCGAGCTTAGAACGGCGCCTGCAGGGCACTTCTCATACCGCAACGTGGCGTATGCGATGTATGAAGCTGTGGCGCAGAAGTATCCCGCGTTGGGAAAGTATTTTGAGAGTCACCGATGTGCGGCAGCCTGTGGATTGCTACAGAGATAAGGGTGATCTCTAGCGGCGCGGCCGCATCCACGTCACATGCATGCACATGCATGTTAGGATTGATGACATGCGAACCACTGTGGAAATGAAACGCGAGCATCGCAGCGCCTTGCTTGCCTTGCGGCACGCCGCGGGCAGAAAGGTTTCTCTCTGTCCTGGCAGAAGCGATCGAAGTGTATCTCGATGGCGAACGGATCGCGCCCAGCGACGAAAGGAATTGCGCTCCCTTGCCGGATCACTTTCAGCAAAGACGCTAACGAACTTCGCAACGCCTCAGCGGCTTTGCGGGAGAACTGGCGTTGATCCTTGCCGACACTGATGTACTAATTGACTACCTTGCGGGAGCGCAACCGGTCGACGGATCAGGTGCTGGAGTACTCCAGTCTGACAGCCTGCAGACCACCGCGATACCTGCTTCGAGCTGCTAAGTGGCGCATGGGAGGGCAGACGCGGAGACGCGTCCGCCGTTTGGTTGCCGCGTTCCGTCTCTCCGCTAGACCGCGAGGCAGCTACACGGGCGGCTACTGTGCGTCAAGGATGGCGCAAAGCGGACTTTCTATTGGCATGGCCGACAGCTCTGATCGCGGGAATTGCGCTGGTAAACGACTTGCCATTGTTGACCCGCAATCGGAAACACTTTGATCGTGTGGAAGGGCCAAGTTGGTTGCGGTGGATGAGTAGCATTTACCGACGCAGTGATCAGCTTCGCTCCCGTGCAGTTGTTGCTCCAGACCCTCGCAGGCGGGGCCGCCTGCTGCCAGACGAGCTACGTGTACATCACTTTCCTGTCGCCCTTTACAATCCTGCCCACCGTGTAGGCTTTCTCTCCCGCACGCTCCAGCAAGGTATTGGCCTTCTTGAATTTCGCCGATGGCACTACCAGCAGCATGCCCAATCCCATGTTGAAGGTGCGGAGCATCTCGTCCTGTGGCACGTTGCCGAGTTTTTGCAGGTGCTCGAAGATGGGCTGCGCCGGCCAGGAGCCGATTTCGATGACCGCCGCAACGCCCCGCGGAAGCACCCGGGGCAGATTCTCCGGTGATCCCGCCGCCCGTGATGTGAGCCATGGCCGACACGGCTTCGCCTCCACCAGACTTTTGATGGCAGGCCAGTAGCTTTTGTGGTTCTTCATGAGTTCGTTTCCGACCTTACCTTTGAGTTCGTTGACGTAGGTATTCGGGAGTATAGTGGGCCACCTCAAAAAGCAACTTGCGGGCGAGCGAATAGCCGTTGGTGTGCAGGCCGTTCGAGGCCAGGCCCAGGATCACGTCGCCGGCCTCGACACTTTTGCCGGTAATAATGCGTTCTCGCTCGACTACACCAACGATGAAGCCCGCCAGGTCGTATTCGCCGTCGGGATAGAAGCCGGGCATTTCGGCGGTTTCACCACCGATCAGGGCGCAGCCGTTTTGCTTGCAGGCCTCGCGCCAGCCCTTCCACGACCTTCTCCGCAACTTCCGGCTCGAGTTTGCCGGTCGCCAGGTAGTCCATGAAAGAACATGGGCGCCGCGCCCTGCACGGCAATGTCGTTGACGCAGTGGTTGACCAGATCCGCTCCAATGGTGTGATGCACCTCATCTCGAAAGCGACTTTCAGCTTGGTGCCAACGCCGTCCACGCTCGAGACCAGCACGGGATCCACATATTTCTGCTTATCAATGGCAAACAATCCCCCGAACCCGCCGATTTCGCTGAGCACCCCCCGGGTGAACGTCTTATGGGCGAGATATTTGATGCGTTTCTTGGTGCGATTGGCGCGGTCAATATCTACCCCGGCATCGGCATAGGTGATGATCTCGTTGTTTGCGGAATCCTGAGCCACGGGTGCCTATTCCATACCTCAGAGTTGTGGGGAATCGCTGGTTGTCTATTCGGAAGAAACGTTTAAGTGCGGCTCATTGTAGCACGTCCGATGGCGACGACCCGACATTCATATCGCGATTTGTAGCCTCCCCGCTCCGAAACTGTCGTGTCTCGGGAGAGGCTGACGCATTCCTTTCGACCCGGTAGTATACTTTTGCAAAGCTCGGTCGGCGGCCTCGAAATTCCCAATGACTGTACTGAAAGCTGCATTGTTCGACGTGGACGGCGTTCTTCTGGACTCCCTGACGCCACACCTTAGGATCTGCGAGGACAAGAATAAGGAATACGGCCTTGGGTTGCGGATACCCAGTGCAACGGCGTTCAAGGAAATTGTACGCAGAGGAACCCGGATCAGCCCGATGAAATACTTTTTCCTGGCAGTAGGGTTTCCCGATGAATTTGCCGAAAAGGCGGACCTACAATACCAAGAGATTTTCATGCGCGCATACGCGCCTGCTCCATTTCCAAATGTTCATCAGACCCTCCAGGCTTTACACGATTGCGGCGTGCGAATGGGAATTGTTACCTCGAACGTCAAATCGAACGTCGTAGGGGCACTCGGTCAAAGCATCGCGTTCTTTCGACCGGATTGTATTTTTACAAAAGACAACATTGGCAGCACGCCTAAGAGCGAAGCACTTGTTTTTGCCATGACTAACCTCCGGGTTAATCCCGCGGAGACGGTTTATGTCGGAGACCAACCGGCAGATTGGCAAGCCGCTAAGGTTGCGAGAACAAACTTTCTAGGAGTGGCTTACGGCTGGGGGATATCTGACCAGGACAGGAATTTCCCCGTTGTGGGAAACGTCTCCGACATCCATCGCTACATCTCGCAGCGCGCCGATTGCGCCACTAAAGGGTGAAAACCCTCACCAGTGCTATTCACCAAAAGCGCCAGCCCTGCAACCACTGCCAAGCCCGCCAAGAGTCAACTGGTGGATAGTGCTTCGCCGCGAAAAGAGATCCTCCTGCGAACGCGGCAAAGGAGAGAACCTGCAAAACGCGCAACCAGAAATGATGTGCAAACACATCCCCGGCCCAGAACTTGGGTCTCCCGCTCTTCGCGAGCACGTTCTTCCGGGTCTCCGGAAACGGAACCTTCAGGACCCCAAATAATCTCCCCGAAAGCTTATCTGTGGAGGCAAGCAAGAACGTGCGGTTGTGATCATCCCAGCGCAACTTCATTTGTAGCTGTTTTTCAACCGTGTCGAGGGCCTCGCGTCCACAATTCACCAACTCCTCGTTCCTGACATCGAGGAACCAGAATGCAACGGAGGACAGTGCCCCCAGCGCGCCTACCAGGAACCCAAACCCACTCCATTTGTTTCCTACACACTTGGAATAGGCTACAGCAAAGATCCCCACGGTTACGAAGAAGTAGTTCAGCGCCGTCATACGCTGGGCTGCGTGGTAACTGAACCAATCCCAGGCGTACTTCTGCTGGATCGATAGGAGGTTAGGAGGCGTTGCAGCGGGTAAACTGGCTGGGGGGCTAGGAGTTGTGTCCATGAGGTGCGTCTCTCTTTGGTGAAATGGGCCCACGAGCATATCGAATATGCAAGGTCCGCCACGCTGCACCCGGTCCGTTCACGCGATCAAGGGCCGCTGTTCCACATACCCCGGCGCGCCGCTCGAGCTATTTGGTCACGTAGGTTGACAAGTAATAGATCAAGACACCAAACAGTGCCAAGCCCGAAATTCCGTACGCGGTCAAGACCCAGACGCCACGGCCTTCGCGCCGGATGGTTACGGAAGATGAGGAACTGGGTGCATCCGCAGAAGAGTTACCAAGAGCCTGCTGTTCCAATGCAAAACCTCCGAGTTCGGAACATCGTGGCGCGGGAGGCGCCACGTTTACCCCACACTGCCCAATGGGCAGGTTTGAATGCGCAGAATATTACTACAATTCTGAGGTCGCGGGAGCACGAATTTTGCAAAATCCATGCCAACTTTGCCACTGTCGTCCCCCGAAAGGCCCCAACCCGCCAGTACCGCATCTGGGCCCATCCCGGCAACTTAACCACGAACCCTGTGATCTCCGTCGCAGACGAACCTTTTCATCGCGGGGTAAACTGGGTTTACTATGATCGCTTCGGATCCTCTCAGCAAGATCAGTAACCTCGCACCCAATCATGACCGGGCGTATGATCCCCTTCGTTCCGACGCACACCCCCTGGATGCCATCTTTGCTCCGCGCAGCGTAGCCGTAATCGGGGCCACCGAGAAGCCGGGCAGCATCGGTCGTGCCGTCGTCTGGAGCTTGCTCAGCAGCCCATTTGGCGGGACGGTCTATCCGGTCAACGACAAGCGCACCAGCGTGCTCGGAATCAAAGCCTACCCACAGATCGCGGATATCCCCGAGCCCGTGGACCTGGCGATGGTGGTGACTCCGGCGGCTGCGGTACCCGACATCATTACCCAATGCGTAGAGGCCGGGGTTCGCGGGGTGATTGTGATTTCGTCCGGGTTCAAGGAACACGGCGAAAAAGGGAAGGAACTGGAGCGGCAGATCCTCGAACGCATGCAGGGAAGCCGGCTGCGGCTGCTGGGGCCAAACTGCATGGGGGTCATGAATCCGATCGGCGGATTGAATGCGACCTTTGCACCCCATGTTGCCCGGCCGGGCAGTGTCGCCTTCATCAGCCAAAGTGGCGCCTTGTGCACCGCAGTTTTGGACTGGTGCCAGCAGCAAATGGTCGGCTTCAGCGCCTTCGTTTCCGTGGGCTCGATGTTGGATGTGGGCTGGGGCGACCTGATTGATTATCTGGGAAACGATCCCCGCACCCACAGCATTGTGATGTACATGGAGTCGGTGGGCGATGCGCGATCCTTTCTATCGGCGGCGCGGGAAGTCACTCTGAACAAGCCCGTGATTGTGATCAAGGCGGGCCGCACCGAAGCGGCGGCGCAAGCCGCGGCATCGCACACCGGATCGCTGGCCGGAAGCGACGAAGTACTGGAGGCCGCCTTCCGGCGTTGCGGGGTCTTGCGAGTCACTACCATCGCAGATCTCTTCTACATGGCCGAAGTGCTGGCCAAGCAGCCGCGGCCGCGCGGGCCGCGGCTAGCCATCGTGACCAATGCCGGCGGACCTGGCGTACTGGCGGCGGACTCCGCCATCGCGACTGGCGGCCAGTTAGCGCAACTTTCCCCGAAATCCATGGCAGAACTCGATAAGATCCTGCCGCCCTACTGGAGTCACGGCAACCCGGTCGACATTCTGGGCAGCGTGCTGACCGACACCTATACCAAGGTCGTGGATATCGTCGCTCACGACGAGAATGTGGACGGACTGCTGATGATTCTCTGCCCGCAAGGCATGTCCGAGCCTACCCAGACTGCCGAGCGTCTCAAGTCTTATGCGCAAACCACGGGCAAGCCGGTGCTGGCAAGCTGGATGGGCGGCGCCGAAATGAACGCTGGTATCGAGATCCTGCAGCGCGCTGGGATTCCGACCTTTCCCTTTCCTGACACAGCCGCGAAAGTTTTTAACTACATGTGGCGGTACAGCTATAACCTGCGCGGACTGTATGAAACCCCGAGTCTTCGCACTGAATCCGAAGCCGGGCCGGATCGCGCCCGGGCGGAACATATCCTGCGCTGTGCCCGGCGGAGCGGACGCACGATCCTTACCGAAGTTGAATCGAAACAGCTACTGGCTGCCTATGGAATTCCCACCGTCGAAACCGTCACGGCGCCGACGGAAAACGAGGCGGTCGAACAAGCCGAGAGGATTGGTTATCCGGTCGTGGCCAAGCTGTTTTCCAAGACCATTACCCACAAAACCGATGTCGGCGGCGTGCAACTGAACTTGCGCGATGCCGACGCGGTTCGGGCAGCGTACCGGCAGATTGAACACGCGGTCGAGGAGAAAGCCGGCGCTGGGCATTTCCAGGGCGTGACCGTTCAACCCATGGTGAAGCTGGACGGGTATGAAGTCATCGTAGGCAGCAGCGTCGACCCCCAGTTCGGCCCGGTGCTGCTGTTTGGCGCGGGCGGGCAACTGGTCGAAGTGCTTAAGGACCGAGCGCTAGCCCTGCCGCCGCTGAACACGACTCTCGCCCGGCGGATGATGGAGCAAACCAAGGTATTCGAGGCTCTGCAAGGTGTGCGCGGCCGCAAGACGGTAGACCTAGCTGCACTCGAGGAATTGCTGGTGCGCTTCAGCCAGTTGGTGGTGGAGCAGCCCTGGATCCGGGAAATTGACATCAATCCGCTGCTGGCCTCGCCCGAGCGGCTGCTGGCGCTGGATGCGCGCGTGGTCGTGTACGGGCCGGAGGTTCAACCCGAACAGTTACCGCGCCTCGCGATCCGCCCTTACCCCATCCAGTATGCGAAGCCGTGGGCGATGAAGAACGGCGCAGCGGTGACGATCCGCCCCATCCGGCCGGAGGATGAACCGCTACTGATCAAACTGCATCAGGCACTTTCCGACCATACTGTTTACATGCGCTACTTTCAGCCCTTGAAGCTGAGCCAGCGCACCGCGCACGACCGGCTGACCCGCATCTGTTTTATTGACTATGACCGCGAGATGGCGCTGGTGGTGGAACATAAGCTGGCGGACGGCACTCCGGAAATCATCGCCATCGGGCGCTTGAGCAAGCTGCGCGGGCGCAACGCCGCCGAACTGGCTGTGTTGGTGGACGACCGCTACCAACATCTGGGAATGGGCACCGAACTCTACCGTCGACTGATTGCGGTGGCGCACGACGAGAAGCTACAGCTGGTGGTTTCCACCATCTTGACCGAGAACCGCGACATGCTCACCATTTGCGAGAAGCTCGGCTTCCAGTTGCAGCCCGATATGCAGGACAACACCGTGCGGGCCGAGCTTCGGGTGTAAGTCCCGAACTAGAGAGGCTCGCTGGACAGTGTATGGCGATGTAGCGACGGGCGTCCCTTCGGCTTCGCTCGGGGCAGGCTCTCGCCCGTCGGCCTTTCGTATGCGCGATGCTCGCGCCCACACTGCTGCTCCCGGTCAGGAGGAAAGCTCCTGACGGTAGTAGAGAGCGCAGTCACATCGAGCCAACATTACTGCGTACCGAACACATACGCCGGATGTTCGCGCTGACCGTCCACAACCGTGGGCGGGCTGTCCTCAGCGGCCACGGAGTAAGCCCAGCAGCAATCGGGTTGCAGCTTGGCATTAAACTTATTCGTTGTTTTCCAACCGCTGGCCGGCTTGTGGTACACGTACACCACCCCCGGAATCTGTGAAGAGTACTCTGCCGTCACGGCCACTCTGGTGGGAGTGACGGCCACGGCGAAGCCGAGCTGGTCCCACGCCTTACCATTGAATACCGTCAGTCTGGCCGTCTCCTTCATATTGGTCCAGCCGCCAGCGGGTTTGACGAAAACATAAACCGCACCCTGATTCTTGTGGGAGCCGATCTTGGCGCCAGTGTCGCCGGCGACAACGGTATCACCGCTAACGGATACAGCGAACAACGGTTGTGAATGCGAAGCGGTGAGCTGGGCCGTCTCGGTCATATCGGTCCACCCACCAGCCGGTTTGACGAACACGCAAGCGGGGCCACCCCCTCCTGTTGCCACAACGGTATCGCCGCTAATGGCTAACCACTCCGCAAAATAGCGTCCACATCCTGAGCCAGAGGCGGTTAGCTTTGCTGTCTCGGTCATGTTGGTCCAGCCGCTTGCCGGTTTCACGAACAGGAACACTCCATCAACCCCGTAATCGCTCGCGACAACCACCGTATCGCCGCTGATGGAGGCTTGCGAGCCAGCCTCTCCTGACCCCGTGAGGGTCAGCGTCGCCGTCTCGGTCATATCAACCCAGCCGCCCGCTGGTTTGACAAATACATAAGCCAGATTCGATGTGAATGAAGCCGCTACCACAGTGTCGCCGTCAATGGCCACGGACCACAGGGTAGCCCCATCGGAAGTCGTCAACTTGGCTGTCTCCGTCATATCGGCCCAGCCAGTTGCCGGCTTCACATATACGTAAGCTTCGGGTTCGGAATCCCCGCCTGAGACGACAACGGTGTCGCCGCTAATGGCCACGGAGGTGTCACAGTCCCAGAGATCCGGGCAGTCCGACGGCGTCAGCTTCGCCAGTTGTACCCAGGGTTTGCCCGCCGCCGAGGCGCCGGGCGCAAGCATTGAAGCCATGATTATCGTTACTGTCATGACCGCCAAGACTTCGCTTATAGCGGCCCAGAATTGATTTCTTTTCACGTTCGCCTCCCGCCACATCGCGTGGCGCGTTATGACGTGTTAATAGTGCTGATTCGCACAAAAACTAGCCCGGCCACTCGGCGCTTGAAGGCCGAGTGGCCGGAGAGTTAAGTTACGGCGTGATTTCAAACACAGACCCGGAAGAGCCGCTGGTGCCCTCCCCGGAGGCCGCGCCGTAGATGTTGCCATTTCCATCCTTGACTAAACCGCCCCAGGGGTTGCCCCCGGCGGGGCCTCGGAAGCGATGCACCACGTGCTCGGTCCATCCTCCCTTTGAGTTCGGGGTCAGCTTGTAAACCGTGCCACAGCCTGAACCGCCCCAGAAGGTCGCGCACGACCCACCGCCTCCGTGCAATGTGGTGCCCCAGATACTTCCTGCGGCGTCGAAGATGACGTTGGCCGTTGCCTGCTCTGCATCCATTCCACCCTTGAAGCGATAGAGCACGTGCTCGCTCCACTTGCCGTCGGGACCGGGGGTGAGCTTGAACACCGTGCCGCATCCGCCCCAACCGCAGCCGTTGCCGCCGCCCCCGTGCGCCGTTGCGGCGTAGAGGCTGCCGGCCTGGTCAAACACGAGCTGGGAACCGCCTGGAGAGAATCCGGCGTGATCGCCCGATGTGAAGCGGTGGAGCACTTTATACTGCCAACTTCCGTTCTGTTGGGGAATCAGTTCATAAACCAGGCCGCAACACTGTGAGTAATCCTCGCCGTTTGTCGCGCCATACAGATTACCGGCCGTGTCGAAGATCAGGCCACCGGCAGGGTCGCCGTTGCCTCTGGTTTTGAAGCTATGGAGCACGCTCTCGGTCCAAGTTCCGTCGGAGTTTGGCGTAAGTTTAAAGACCGCGCCACATCCGATCCCGTCGCCGCATCCGTACGCGCCACCCATCGACGTGCCGTAGATAGCGCCGGTCGCGTCGACGATCCAGATGCCGGGCCATAGTCCGTCGGCGCCGCCAGTGAAACTGTAAAGCACGCTCTCGGTCCAGGTTCCATCCATGTTGGGCGTGAGCTTAAAGACCGCGCCCGATCCGTAATCGCCGCCGGAATTTGCGGCGCCGTACAGATTGCCACTGGCGTCGAAGATCACACCAACGACGGGATTTGCCCCGTCACTGCCGCCGGTAAAACTGTAAAGCAGACTTTCGGTCCAGCTGCCGTCCGCGTTGGGCGTCAATTGGAAAACCGTGCCATATCCGTATGCACCGCCCGTCGTAGTGGTGCCATACAGATTGCCGGACGCATCGAAGATCAGGCCGGAAGTATCATCTGGGAGCGCGCCGTCCGTGCCGTTAAACTGGTGTAACACCTTGTAGGTGACCGTTGCCGAAGCGCCGGGCGCCAGGATTAGAGCCACGATTAGCGTTACTGCCATGACCGCCAAAGCCTTGCTTATAGCGGCCCAGAATTTATGATTTTTCATGTTGCCCTCCCGCCACATCGCGTGGCCCGTTATGATGCGTGAACAGTGCGGATTCGCACAAAAACTAGCCCGGCAACTCGGCACGGGATACTTCAGGGCCGAGTGGCCGGAGGGCGGAGTTACTTTATGTACTCAAACACCACGCCACAGCAACCGGTATTCCACCCGTCATACGCCGTGCCGTAGAGGTTTCCTGCAGCGTCGAACACGACGGGAGCGAGACTATCGCCTCCGTCCCGGGGAGGGCCCTCGAAGTAATGAGGCACATACTTTTTCCATAACCCCCGATGCGGAACCAGCTTGAACAACTGGCCGACACCTCCATGGGTATTGATGCCCGCGTTCGTTGTGCCGTACAGGTTTCCGGCTGTGTCGAGGACGACGCCGCCGACAGGATAGGCCCCATCCTGGTTGCCATGGAACCTATAGAGTACGCGCTCGTGCCATATGCCCTTCGCGCCAAGTGTCAACTTGAAAACGCCGCCTAACCCTTCGTCGTCCCCGCTTTGTGTAGTTCCGTAGAGACGGCCGACGGAATCGAATGTCAGGGAGCCAGCCGGTTCCGCTCCGTTCCTTCCCGCGAAGGCATAGATCACACTCTCGGTCCAGGTTCCGTCCGAATTCGGCGTCAGCTTGTACACCACTCCAGCGCCGGAGCCGCCGCCGTACTGAGTTGTGCCATACAAATTGCCGGTTAGGTCGAAGATCAGGTTTCCAAACTCCGGATTGCTCCCGTCCTGGCCGCCCGTGAAGGTATGGAGCACACTCTCGGTCCAGGCTCCGCCCGAAGTCGGCGTCAGCTTGTAGACCGCTCCGTCGCCGGAGGCGCCGCCCAGATACGTGGCGCCATACAGATTGCCGCTGGCGTCGAAGATCACTCCAGCAAAAGGATTTGCTCCATCGCTACCGCCGGTGAAACTATAAGGTAAGCTCTCGGTCCAGCTTCCGTCGGAGTTCGGCGCCAACTGGAAGACGGCGCCAGCTGAGAAAGCACCCCCAGAGTATGTGGTGCCATACAGATTGCCGCTGGCATCGAAGGTCACACCGGCGTAGGGAGTGGCTCCGTCGGTGCCGCCGGCGAAACTATAGAGCACGGTCTCGGTCCAGCTTCCGTCGGAGTTCTTCGTCAGCTTGAAAACGGTGCCATCTCCAGATGGGCCACCTTGGTAGGTTGTGCCGTAAAGATTGCCGGAGGCGTCGAGGATGAGCCCCGCTAAGGGCTGGCTGCCGTCGGTACCTCCGGTGAACTTATACAGAACCTTGTACTTGCCCGCCGCCCAGGCGCCGGGCGCCAGCATTGCAGCCATGATCAGCGTTGCTGCCGTGACCGCCAAACCTTTGCTTATAGCGGCCCAGAATTTATTTGTTTTCATGTTCGCCTCCCGCCACATCGCGTGGCACGCTTATGATTCGTTGGGGTCTAGGTTTTCCAGCGGCCGGAGAGCGATGCGAACTGCAGGACTCGGGTTGGGGGAAAGCCCGCTCTGTTTCCGAGTTGCCTTGATTTGGCTACGGGGTCGGGTTACGAACTAAGAAGGGTCTCGGAACCTCACGCTCACACTAGTTCAGGTTCGCCACAGATGGAAAGGAGAGGGATCACACTCCCGTGTGATTAGCTTCCCGCGGCGGGCGGTGGGAGTTGCCCGCTACAGAGCACGGGCCGAATCCGAGTAAAGCAGAGTGATCTGCAGACACTTGGCCGCGACCGGAAAGAGCATCCAGATTCCGCATTTACGGTGCTCCGGCAGCGAGGCCACGCGGTCCCGAATCATCTTGCGGCACCGGTCGGTCGCTTTCCAATGTCTTCGTTTCCAACAGGTGTTCTGCACTCTCCGGGTCTATGGGCCGGGAAAAGAAGTATCCCTGGCCAAACTCACAACCCAGAGCTTTGAGCTGTTCTTGCTGAGTCGGCGTTTCCACGCTTTCCGCAATGACTTTCAGGCCGAAGGTGTGGGCCAGATTGATGATGAGGCGCAGCACTTCCAGGTTCCCGGCGCTCTCCTCCATGTTGGCCACGAAAGAGCGATCGATTTTGAGTCCATCTGCGGGAAACCCCTGCAGACGGCTCAGAGAGGAATGGCCAGTGCCAAAGTCGTCAATGCTGATGCGAACGCCCAGACGCTTCAGCCGCAGAAGGACTCGCTTCGTCCGCTCCGGATCCGCCATGCCCAAACTTTCTGTGATTTCCAATTGCAGCATGCAGGGATCAACTCCGGTGTCCTCTATCGCCGCTTCAACGTCGTTGACCAGGCTGGCATGCGCGAATTGCTTGGCGGAGACATTCACCGTGATGGTTAAAGGCATGCCCGACGGATACCTGGCATGCCACGTTTGCGCCTGCCGGCAAGCCTCGCGCAATACCCATCTTCCGATGGGAACGATCATCCCTGTTTCCTCAGCCAGATCAATAAACTTGTAAGGAGAAAGGATGCCCATTTCCGGATGTTGCCAGCGCAGGAGCGCCTCGAAACCGGCGATACGGCCCGGTTGCAGATGAACGATGGGTTGGTAGTGAATGCGGAACTCCTTGCGCTCCATGGCGAGGTGCAGGTCGGTTTCCAGTTTCAGGCGGTTCACCACCCGGGTGTGCATCTCCTTGTCGAACAGCTGACAATGGGATCTGCCCAGAACCTTGGCCCGGTACATGGCAATGGCCGCATCGCGGAGAATTTCCTCCGCTTTGGTGTAGGTGTCCGAACCCAAAGCAATCCCGATACTGGCTGAGGTGAACACCTTGCGTTCCCGCACTGCCAGGGAAGGGCAAGCGCCGCCTGGATCCGTTTCGCGACTCGCATGGCGTCACTGGGGTCGCGGATCGGGTCCAGCAGGACGGTGAACACGTCTCCACCAAGCCGCGCCAGCAACTCGTTGCCGCCGGGCTGGTGAGTGCTGAATTCCTCCACCGGGCTGGAAATCGTGTCGTGCTGCCGGAGACAGTCCGCCAGCCGGTGGCCGACATCAACGATCAGCTGGTCGCCGGTGGTGTAGCCCATGGTGTCATTGAATATTTTGAAGCCGTCGAGATCAATTAACAGCACGGCATACTTACGGCGCGGATCTCGTTTCGCACTTTCATACGCCTGCCGCAACCGGTCCAACAAAAGAGCACGGTTCGGCAGATCGGTCAGGGAATCATGGAAGGCATTGTGTTCCAGCTTGTCTTCAAACCGCTTGCGCTCGCTGATGTCACGATTGACGATGACCAGTTTCTCCACCGCGCCCTGGGCGTTCCGGACCGCGTTCGCCGAAGACTCGAAAACCAGCCATGAACCGTCCTTGTGCCGTATACGGTATTCCAGCCTTTTCCCTATCCCGGTCGTACGGGCCTGTTCCGCGGCGGTCAGCACTTTCTGGCGGTCCTCAGGATGAATTTGGGCGAAAGCCGACGTGGATCCCAGTTCCTCGGGCGAGTATCCCAGTGTCCTCTGATAGGAGGGGCTGTTGTACAGGCGTTTGCCGTCAACGTTCACCACGGCAATCATATCGGCGGCATTTTCCCCGATGATTCGGAACAACTCTTCGCGGGTTGTCGTTCGGTGCTTAATCTGACGTACGCAGAACTGCTGATACACTGAGATGCCAGCTAGGACCGCGATGATTCCCAACAGAGTGAGGGTTAGCAGACTCACCGGAAGAAGGGAAGGCGCGGACTTTTGAAAGACCCGTATCAAGAACGCGAAAACACCCAGTGGGGCGAAGCACCCCGACATCAAAGCATACGGGGGATGCGGCCCCATTTGAACTCGCTCAAGCGCATGTTTCCAGGCCTTGCGCAGCGGCTGCATACACTTCACGATAGTGAAATATATCGGCTGCCTGAACGGAGAACTCCATCCCTAAATTGCGCAGGAATCCGCACCTTCGTACCAGCCGCGGACGAAATTCCCTTGTAAAACACGTGAACCGAAGGCAGAACGATAGCGCAATCTGGGTGTCACGGCCGCCAACTGCGCGCTGCTCACTCTCCAATTCGGGAACGTTTCCACAGTTTGTGATGTAATTCGCCTTTTCTTCGCTCCGATAACAGTGTATAATCCGCCCTGAAATCATCTTGAACTGATCGAAGGAGCCGCCTCAAATGGCCGACGAACGGACAAAAGCGATTGATCTGGCTTTTGCGCAGATCGAAAAGCAGTTTGGTAAAGGCTCGATCATGCGGTTGGGATCGAAGGAAGCCATCGTTCCCATCGCCGTAATTCCCACCGGCGCGATCTCTTTCGACGCGGCGCTGGGCGTTGGCGGTTTTCCGCGCGGTCGCGTGGTTGAAGTGTTCGGACCAGAATCCTCAGGTAAAACCACCATCACGCTGCAAGTGATTGCCGAGGCGCAGAAGATGGGCGGCATGGCGGCCTTCGTGGACGCCGAGCATGCGCTCGATCCCGGGTACGCCAAGAAGCTCGGCGTGGATGTGGACAACCTGCTGGTCTCGCAGCCCGACTACGGCGAGCAGGCGCTGGAAATTACCGAGACGCTGGTGCGCTCGGGCGCGATCGACGTGCTGGTCGTGGACTCCGTCGCCGCGCTGGTGCCCAAGGCCGAGCTCGATGGCGAGATGGGCGACAGCCACATGGGATTGCAGGCCCGGCTGATGTCGCAGGCTTTGCGCAAGCTGACCGGAACGGTTTCCAAGTCGCGCACCTGCCTGATCTTCATCAACCAGATTCGCGAGAAGATCGGCGTCATGTTCGGTAACCCGGAGACCACCACCGGCGGCCGCGCGTTGAAGTTTTATTCCTCGGTGCGCATTGATATTCGCCGCATTGCAGCCATCAAAGAAGGCGATGTAGTCACCGGGTCGCGCACGAAAATCAAGGTCGTGAAAAACAAAGTGGCCGCGCCTTTCCGCGAGGCCGAGTTCGACATCATGTATGGCGAAGGCATTTCCCGGGAAGGTGATTTGCTTGACATCGCGGTAGCCCAGAATATCGTCGAGAAATCCGGCGCCTGGTTCAGCTACAAGGGCGAACGCATCGGCCAGGGCCGCGAAAACGCCCGCGCATTTCTGAAAGAAAACAAAGACACCCTCATCAAGCTGGAAGCCGAGGTGCGCAAGCAGTTGGGATTGGCTCCCGCCACCCCTCCAGTTGCCACTGTACAGGCAGCCGCTCAAGGCGCCAAGGTCGCCACCATGCCGAGTGCGGCTCCGGAACCCGCGAAGGTACCAGCGGCACGAAGGTAGGAACAACTTAGACTTTTGTCATCCCGAGCAACCTTTTCCCCGCGCTGCGGAGAAAAGTTGTCGAGGGATCTAGGTTTCTGCTAAGCGTACCAGTGCGTTTCCAGCCCTCGACGAAGACCCAGATCCCTCGATTGCCTTACCGCGCAAGCGCGGCTGGCTGCCTCGGGATGACAGTGCATTTAGGAGTGGCACTTATGCGTCGGGAGAAGCATTATTACGTCTACATCCTGAGTAATCCTTCCGGCACTCTTTACACTGGCATCACAAATCGCCTTCGCCGCCGGGTCGAAGAGCACAAGCGAAAAGTCATTCCCGGCTTCACCGCACGATACAATATCAATCGCCTTGTCTGGTTCGAGGTCTTCGAAGATGTGCGCAATACAATTGACCGGGAAAAGAAAATCAAGTCATGGACGCGAGCCAAGCGTGTTGCCTTGATCGAGTCAAAGAATCCGAAGTGGAACGATCTCACCCGCGAGTGGGACCAACCTGAAACATTTCGTTTTGCACCTAATCTCGTTTGAAAAATAGCTTTGTCATCCCGAGCAACTTTTTCTCCGCGCAGTGGAGAAAAGTTGTCGAGGGATCTCGGTTTCTGCTGGCCGTGCTAATGCGTTCCCATGAATCTGACCAAAACCTAGATCCCTTGATTGCCTTACCGCGCAAGCGCGGCTCGGCTGCCTCGGGATGACAGTGCCTTGGGGCAGCAGGAATAATGCGGGTCAATCCTACTCTGCCTCCAATGCGCAGAGGCAAGCCCTAACGGTTCGTTGCCTGCCGGGTGCCCACGGTCACGATCGTAAACTCGATCTTCACTTCATCTTTCACTTTCACCGTTCCCCCGGCAATCCTGATCGGTTCGATGCCGAAAGTTCGCTGTTTCAGGACGCATTGCCCACGATACGATCCATCCCGCCCAGCCACCTCCAGTGAGATTGGCGCCGTTTGACCGTGTAGAGAAAGATCACCGCGCACGCGGAAGCTGTTTCCGCTCACCGGCTCAACACTCGTAGAGCGAAATCGAATCTGCGCGAACTTGCTGGAATCGAGAACCTCGGGACCGAGCATACGTGTCTGCACCTCGGCGCGCTTCTCGGGCGGCAGGCCGGGATCGAGTACTTGGAGTTGCTTTGCCTCGATCACCAGGCTGACTTCGCGCTTGGACTCATCCACCGAGCCTTCTGAGATTGGGGCCTGTATTTCGTGGTTGTCGGCGAACGCGGAGAATAAGCCGGATTTGAAGACGCGGATGGTAATGATGGAACGCTGAGCATCGATAGGCTGAGACTGCGACCAAAGAGCCGGAGAAAGAGTTGTGCCTAAGAGAATTGCGACAAGCCTGCGCGCTGTCAGCCCGGGTTTCACCTTGCCAGTATCCACCAGCGCCGCGGTGAGATGTCAAACTTCGTGCCTGTCTTCGCTCTCTACCACGACCGTCCAACGTAAACATTGAACGTTCGCAGCACTCCGTTTAAGTCCGGATTCCAGAAATCTCTATAGCTGCCGTAATAGAAGAGAAGCCCTCCTTCTACCTTGTGCGGGAACAGGTAGGAAGCTTTCGACTGCCCGATCCATTGCGGCACGACCACCTCCGAGACTTGCGTGGACGCATATTGCAAATTACTCAGAGCATACGGGAACAAGCCAAAAGGATCGAATGTGCCGGACTGCATTAAATACTGGTTGCCGAGCTTGGCAGCATCGGCCGGATTTACATCCGGCCGCATTCCGCTGCGCGCCGAATTGTACGTTACCCTGAGACTAAGTGCTAAACGCTGCTTAAATGTGTAGCTCGAGTCGCCCCAGTAGCTTTGGCTGATTTGCTTGTACGGGACAAGTGGCTCGTCCAGTATGTAGCCCGGACCAACATCGTTTTGAAATGCCATGTATGTGTTCAGGTTGTTCTGCTCGTAGGAGTACCCGAGCCCCAAATTCCAGCCCGGCACGCACTGCAAGGTCGCGCTAGCGGTCTCGGTATAGAAACGGTTACGCCGCTGAAAACTGGGAGGCAGGCCGGCGATGTTCAGGCCGAATGATTGCGACGCCGGCGGCGGAGGGAGCGTGACTCCGACAGTACTCGGCAGTGGAACAGCCGGAAAGGCGTTCTGCACGATGACGTTAATGTCGTCCGTGAAAACCAGCCACTTGGCAGGGGTAAGCGAGGCATTCGCAAAGACCCGGTTGTCGCTGCGCGGAACGGTCAAGTAACCAGGATCATGCGTGCCCGTCCATTCGTATCCCGTGCGTGCGCTCCACAGGCCTCGATCATGATAGCGCAACGACAGTCCAGCAGTATTGGCGAATGACGAACCGACCACTGTCAGTAAATCGGTGTTGTCGACGGAATAGAACTGCGGCCATAGGAATGCATTGGAGCGAGTTATGCCGCTGCGCTTATAATAGGCCTCCGCCTCGAAGCCCTTTGGCAACTCGTAACCTGCCCGCACGCCCTCCCAATGATTGTGGTACGAAACATTACCGTACTGTGTGTAATACGGGGTGAAAGCGTTGATCAAGTTCTGCTGGTGATAATCCGCGGTCACCCGCAACCGATTGATCGGAAGCCAGGTCAGCGTGTTGTCCGAATCGAAGCCGTTCTGCAGATAGTTGGTGTAGGTATCGCGCAAGCGGTCGTAGCTCACGCTTCCGTTGTAGGTGAGTTTAGGTGACGCCGTCCAGTTCAGGTTCAAGCTGTCGGTAGACGACTGGCTCGGCGGGGTAACATCAGTGTAGTAGTTTCCGGCGTTAACATCGATCGGCGTGGGGCCCTTCCCAGGCGGAACGGGAAATAAACTCGAATACCCGAACGTGTCGGATTCCGGAGTAAAAGCCCCGGTAAAGGTAGCGTTGGGAAACACGAGCCGGTCATTAAAGCTGCTGAACTTGTGCTGGTAAGTCAGGCGTACGGGGCCCACGTCAACGTCCGCACCGCCAGCGATGTTCCGCGTAGTGTAGTTCACCGGCTGAAACTGGGATTGGAAGTGGCATTGGTTGCCGCAGGCTTGGGGAACGTTAGGCACAAAAGAGTTCTCATCCAGATAGGCGAACTGGGTTGCGCCTGCCCGCGCCTGCCAGTCGCCCTTTACAAACAGATGGACCGGCCACTTCGGCACCTTGATCTGCGCGTACGCATTCCCCAGCCTTCTCTTCACGCCGAAGACGTCATGAGAGGGTATGAGCTGCGTGGTGCAGTCGTAGGCGGGCGCGCAATTCGAGAAAGGCTGCAGCGGATAGAGAGGCGATCTTTGGAGGTCCAGCGCTGGAAACGCGTAGAAAGGATAATTGTCCTGCTGTTGCACGAAGCTGCGCATGTCAAAGCCAAACTTGCCCCATCCTCCGGCAGTAACCTGAGATGCCGCCTGGTAGTCGTCGCCGCTGAGCACATTGGCTCGGGAAACCACAGTGAGATGGTTTTGCGTTGAGACATACGCGGTTGCCACATCGGCTCCCGCCGACTGTTGCAGCGTATCGTACTCTCCCACGCGCCCACCAAAACCCGTTTGGTCAACGAAGCGATAGGAACCTGGAGTGATGGAGTAAGCCCCATAGCTGGCCTGGGTCTGCATTTCGCCAGGATTCGCGCCGCCGCCCTGCATCTCTCCACCTAGCGGAGCCATAGATCCGGAAGACAACATGCCCAGCGCGCCGCCCGCAGCGCCCGCGGCATACCCCGCCGCATACGTTGACGCGTGAGAAGGGACCGGTTGGACCATCGAGGAAGCGGCCATCGCAGGATGCGAAGAAGCAACTGCCGCTCCTGCGCCTTGCGCACGCAGGGCTGGCTCGGAAGGCCCTTTGTCGATGAACCTACTGCCACCGCTTGGAGTTGGGACATCCGTGCCATGAATCGAACCGTGACAGTTGGTGCAGCGATCCGCTAACGGCAGACTGCCTCCGTCGTGGTGCCCTGCATGGCATTGCAAGCATAAGGCGGGCTCACTGATCGTCAACAGGTTCGTATTCGGTGAACCGTGCGGGGTGTGGCACGTCATGCAGTTTTCGGTGACCGGGGGATGCTGGTAGGCAAACGGGCCGCGATACTGTGCGTGACAGCTCAGGCAGAGCTGATTCGTATTCGCCATACGGAGATTGTTGCCGGTGTCTCCTCCGTGTGGATCGTGGCAATCCGCGCAACTCATCTTCCCTTCACGCAGCGGATGGTGGTACGGCAAGCTCATCTGGCCGCGCTCGGTCTGGTGGCATCGCAGGCAAGCGTCATTTGCCTGCCACTTGGGTTGCATCATCACTTTGGTTTCCGGGACGAGGTCTTCTACTCCTGTGGTACGACCGAGGCTCGTCACATCAACGAAAGCTTCGCTCTTGGGCTTGGATTTGGTGCCATAGCTGTGGGTCTGATGGCAGTCAATGCAGCGGACTTTATTCGAAGCATGAGGACCCGACATCCAGTTACGAATTCGCGCGTCCCGCGCGTGACAACTCAGACAAACGCCGTTCGCATCGTTGGCGGAGCTGTGAGAGAAGGAAATGATCTTGGAAATATCTCCGCCACCTTGCACGTGCAGACTGCCCGGGCCATGGCACGCTTCGCAATCCAGACCCTGTTGTGCGTGGAAGGCGTGCCGGAAGTTCGCCGCGACGTCGGAGTGGCAGGTCGTGCACGCTTCAGCGCCGACCGGTGTGGCGCCTGGAATCTGCACATACCTCGCAAACGAAGTAATAGCATAGTCCGACTTCTTGGCTGCTATGGATGGAAGGCAAACAACGACCACTAACGCAAGAATTGTAGCCCCTATCACTCGGGAATGATGACGCATCGACTTGTCCTCCCTGCCTGTTTAGCCGTTCCTAACAAACGGCGAGGCCTGCTGCCGGTTTGAACTGCCACTCGAAGGTCACTCGGGATCCGTTTTCGACTTGAGAAACGATAGGAGTTTTACACCGCTTGTCGCCGACACCAATCCACGCATGGTGCCCTCCACAGGTACTTACGATGAATACCGTCTGGCGGTTTGTGGCGTCGGTGACGGCCATCACAGGAAGACGTGCCTGGCACGATACTCTGGCGGAGGAAAATCACCGCGAGGCTGTGAGGTCACACGATACGGGTTGGGGGCGGGAGGGAATTGCCGGGCAGCCGGTCCGCCCCGGAACCAGTTTCCAAATCGCTCGAAATGGTCGTCAACCAGAGAAAAAAGTCCTCTCCTTAAGGGCTTCTTGACATCTGGCTGCTCCGGATAGGAGACTACAGCCACGCCCGCCGCCTTGAAAGAGGCATCTGTCAGGCCGCACCGGGTTCCGCACGCTGTCAAATTCTTACTTTGGGGGACGCATGAAGGCACTCGTCGGGATAGTCTTGACCCTGTTTCTGGCATTTTCTGCGTTCGCTCAAGTTAGTGTTACTACCTCTCGCAACGACAACAGTCGCGACGGACAAAACCTCAGCGAGACGATTTTGACGCCCGACAACGTCAATGTCACAGGTTTCGGCAAGCTGTTTTCGCACTACGTGAACGGTTACGTTTACGCCCAGCCGCTCTACGTTCCCAACGTCTCCATCCCAGGCCTTGGGACTCATAACGTGGTGTATGTGGCGACCGAGCACGACAGCGTCTATGCATTCGACGCCGATACCAACACAGGACTGAATGCTTCCCCGCTGTGGCACACGAGTTTCATTCATCCCAGACGCGGAATCACTACGGTTTCGAGTGGCGATGTCAATTGCGGCGATCTTGTGCCCGAGATCGGCATCACCAGCACGCCCGTTATTGACACGAACACGGGAACCATGTTCGTGCTGGCGAAAACCAAAGAGAACGGTAAGTTCTTCCAGCGTCTGCACGCTCTCGATATCACAACCGGGAAGGAACGGCCCGGCTCGCCGGTGGTTATTCATGCCAAAGTGCGGGGAACGGGCGATGGATCCGTCAATGGATGGGTTAGCTTTAACCCGCTCACCGAGGCGCAGCGTCCTGGCCTGCTTCTTCAAAACGGAAGCGTCTACATCGGTTGGGCTTCGCACTGCGACAATGGACCGTACCACGGCTGGTTGATGTCATACGACGAGACCACATTGGCGAAGATCGCGGTCTGGAACTCAACTCCCAACGGCGGATTGGGTGGCGTCTGGCAAAGTGGAACTGGACTGGCCGCCGATAGTAACTTCAATGTTTTTCTGGCTACCGGCAATGGAACCTACGATGGCAAAACCGGCGGAAATGATTTCGGCGACTCCATCCTCAGACTTGGCCTTCCCTCCGGCAACCGCTTTCCGGTGGTGGACTGGTTCACTCCCTACGATCAGGATTACTTTAATACCTATGATATCGACGTCGGATCCGGTGGAGTGCTGTTATTGCCCGACCAGGGCAACGGTGCTCCTCACGAGTATTTGCTCGTGCAGGTGGGTAAATCAGGATCCATTTATCTGATCGATTGCGACAATATGGGGCAGTTCAATCCGAATAACAACAGTCAGATTGTGGAGGATCTGGAGGCTGCGATCGGAGGTTTGTGGGCCACTCCCGCGTGGTGGAACAACAATGTCTACTTTGGTGGCGCCGGCGATTACTTGCGGCAGTTTACCTTCGATCCAACGACCGGGTTACTCTCGACCAGCGCGTTTGCCGTCTCGCCAACTTATTTTGGTTTCCCCGGCCCAACACCTTCAATCTCCGCGAATGGCACCACCGACGCCATCGTGTGGGTGCTGCAAACTGACGACTATGGAAACGGTTCAGCGACTTTACACGCGTACGATGCGACCAATATCGCGAATGAGTTCTACAACACTGGCCAGAATTCCGACCGCGACGACCCTGGAGGCGCTGTGAAATTCACCGTCCCAACCGTGGCCAACGGCAAGGTATATGTTCCCGCGGTGAAGCGCTTAACGGTCTACGGGTTGCTGAACGGGAAGTAAATAGCGCAGTTCGTGCTAGCGTCCCGGTGCTTTCACCGCACCAGCCACTCGGTTACGGCGTGCATCTGGGTGAGCACGGAACCGTAGCTGGTGACCACACAGATCACCGTCACCACCGCAGGAGCCAGCGCATATTTCCAGCGCGGGCCGTCTGGCTGCCGCACTTGCGTCTTGTCCCACGCAAACAGCCGCTGGATACGCGCACTCAGCGCGGTCGAACTGTGGAGCAGGCCCGTAGTCAGCTCCGCCGAGGCTTGGATTGGACCCAGTCTCGAGACCTTAATCAAAGCAGCCGCCAAGTCAAGCGCGTCTCGGAAGCTGGACACGGCAGCATCATCGGAGGCCATCTCGGCTTCTTCCGACCAGGCGCGCTCCAAATTCCGCATTCCTGGAAAAACCGAGAAACGGAAAAGCAGCTTTTTCAGGTTGTCGTAGCGACGAACATGAGCCATTTCATGCCGCAGCGCCGTCCGCAGTTCAGCCGCGGTAAGAGTGGCGACAGCTTCCTCAGAAACTAATACCTTGGGTGCACAGACGCCCGCGACCGTGAGACTCGGAGCATGTTTGCCGGTCTGTAAGACCGTTGCCTCCGGGCTGGACTCCATGACACTGGCGCCACTGAGCCATTCCGCCATAGCCCGCGAAGTTTTCAACTGGGCCCGGTAGGCCCGCAGAATACCCATCGTAAATAACGCCAGGCAGCAAAGCCCCAGCGCAATCGGGGCGGTGCCGATAGCCTCGTCGGTTCCGCGCGGCTCCAGCAGCAAGAAAGAGGGCAGGGTGAAGGCCAGAGTGAAAGCGCAAGACAACGCGAACGGGAGGATCCTCAAAGCGAACAATAAATCCGCCGAACCGTGCGCCGATCGCGGCTTGAAGATGCGCAACGCCAGCTTCCACCCACGGCCAACCGCGAGAGACAGCGAGACGTAGAGCAGGACGAACACCGCCAGCGAGACTCCGAGACAGCGCGCGGCAAACATCAGCGCTTCTCCTTGCCGCGCAGTTCCCGACGCTTTTGCTCCAGCAGTTGTTGCAGCTCGTCGAGCAAGCCGACATCATGCTTGCTTACGGCTTCCACCAAATAGGAAAGCGGCAGGGATGTTTCGCGATCCGAGCCGAGCAGTTGCCGGATCGCTTCGCCGGCTGCAGCCCTTTCCAACTCCGCCTGCGTATGCCTCGGGGAGTAGCGAAACGCCCGTCCCTCGGCCACCCGGTTCAGCACTTGCTTCTTGTAAAGCCGGTCCAACGTCGTCATCACGGTCGTGTAAGCGAGTTTCGCGCTACCATCGTCGAGTAACTCGCGAACCGTCGCGCTTCCACGCAGCCACAACGCGTTAAGCAGTTGCTGCTCCAGCGGCCCTAGCTGGATTCTGCGAGACGGCCGAAGCAAGTCGAAAATCCTGTTCATTGGTTGCCCGAAACAGCTCTCCACACTACCCCACTCCGCGACAAATCGCAAGGAGTAGAAAGTCCCTGAAAATGTCTCAACAAGGGCACGACGCGACATCACTTTCGATCTCGTCCCAATCCATCCAAAGAGTCTCTTGCCTCGCCAAGGTTGGGATCGAGTCTTAGCGCTTGCTCGTAAGCAGCCCGAGCCTCGGAGGAATTACCAGCCTGCTCCTGCAACAACCCAAGCTGCAAATAGCCTTCGCCAGTGGGTTGAGCGGCAATACTCTGGGAAAGGTGGGCGGCCATCGCGGCCGCCTGTTCCGGATCGAGCTGAAACGCCCGCTTATAACTTTCCCGGACTCTTGCGTAATCTCCGAGTCCGGCGGATAACGCCGCGATACTTTCATAAGTGCGGGCCTGCACTTTGGGATCAGAGGTTCGCTCAATGGCGATTGCATATTCCCCAATCGCATCCTGCAGGCGCCCGCTCTCGGCCAGAGCAGCGCCCAGGTTGACGTGGGCAGTCGGGTTATTCGGTTGGAGCCATGCGGCGTTCTGAAAGTGGGGCAAAGCCTCGTCCAGACGTCCGTCGGCGCGCAGGGTGTCCGCCAAGTTGTTTTCGGCCACAATGTTGTGGTCGGTCACTTGCAGCGTGTGTGTCCATAACTCCTCGTTGGTGCGCCAGTAGCCAATCTGCCGCCATGTCAGGAATGCGAGCAGGGCAAGAATTGTGGCAGCTATCGCGGCAAAAATCGGAAAACTGAACGCGCTGGCATCAGAGCACTCCGCAGCGCTCCAGATCACCATGACAAATATGCCGATCAGGGGCAGGTAGGTATAGCGGTCCGCCATAGCTTGATCGCCTACCTGAACAATACCAATCACCGGAACCAGGGTTCCCAGGTACCAAAGCCATCCGGTGACCAAATATGGCCGGCCCCTTCCCATTTTCCACACCAGCGCGCTCAGGCCCGCGAGGAATACTAGCGCCAGCCCGAGTTGCCCTCCGGTGAGCCGATGCGAAGGATGAGGATAGAACACCGCCAAGTGAACCGGCCAGAACGCCTTCCAGAGGTACATCGCGTAAGAATAGATGGCGTTCGCCACTCGCACCCACAACGGTATTCTCATCAGAGAACGGACCGCTCCGCGCTGTGCGATCAACGTGATGACCGCGCTCCCCGCCGAGAACGCCAAAAGCGGTAACTTCTCCACGATGAGCTTTGTGAAGGGCAACTGAGACGTAACGAAGCAAGGCTCGTTGGCAAGCGGGTTCCCAGGTATTTTGCGATTCTTGCGACCTTTGAATTCAGGCATCGAAGGCCGTGGACTCCACTCTTCAATTCTTTTCAGAGGCCAGCAATCGAGCAGCAGGAGCACGAAGGGAAGGGTAATTACCATGGGCTTGGAGGCGAGCCCCAGAGCGAACATCGTCGAAACCAGCAGGTATCGCTGAACGCTGGGTCTTCTTGCATACCAGCTATAGGCGCTGAGCGCCAGCAGGAAAAATAGTGTGCTAAGAACGTTCTTGCGCTCCGCAACCCACGCCACCGATTCCACGTTCAAGGGATGGATGGCAAACAGGGCAGCGACCATTACACTCCGTCCCGCCTTGCCCGTGACCCATACCAGCAACAGAAAAAGCAGCACTACGTTCAGGCAATGGAGCGCTACGCTGGTCAGATGATGACCCGCCGGATTCAGTCCATATAGCTGGCAATCCGCGGCATGCGAGAGCCAGGTGAGGGGATGCCAATTCGAGGCCTCAGTCGCTGTCCAGGCCCATGTGAATGTGCTCCAAGTCAGTCCTGCTCGTACGTGAATATTGTCGGTTACGTAGCGGTCGTCGTCGTAATTGACGAAGGGATGATTTTCGACTGGAAAGTACAAGGCTGCGGTCGCGACCACAAGCAAGAGGGAAGAAAAGATGGTGAATTTTGCGCGGTTACCCTTCATCTAAGGGTCCGATGGTTACTCTCCTGCGGGCTTTACGCGAATGATGGCCATCATGCCCTTGTCCTCATGTTTGAGAATGTGGCAGTGATAGACAAAATCGCCGATATCCGGCCCACGGAAGTCCATGCGCAGCGTAACACTGGGAAACGGGTGACCAGGGTTGCCATCCCAGTAGGGGACTTGGATCGTATCAAGAAACTGTCCGTCAATGCCGGGGACAGGTTCACTGCCGTTGATCTGGAAATGGTTCTGAGAGACGACCAGGAAATGAATCTGGTGGATATGGAATTCGTGGGGTTCCGAAGTACGGTTCTGAATGGTCCATTCTTCTACTGAGCCCTGCTTGGTAACGATCGAGGGGGGATTGTCGGGGTTGAAGAGTTTGGCTGCTTGCCCTTTGACAACAATGTAGAACTGCGACAAGCGGGTATTTTCTATGAAGTAGAGCTCCCGTTTCGCATTCGTCTTGGCCTGCGCCAGACCTTCGAAACGCTGAGCGGTGGCGGGCCCGTCATCTGAACGCTTTGCCCACGCTGCCCCCGGTTCATTCGCACCGAACTCCAGTTTCGCCAAGGGCCGAGTCGGGTCTGTTTCGCCTTGCGAGCCGGTGTCAATCCGCCGGGTCAGCAATATGGCTTTTTTCACTCCCTTCCCCGGACCGGTGATGATGAATTCGGCTCGCGCCGCGGGCGGCAGCAAAATATTGCTGAGCCGAACTATTTTTCCCTTCCGGCTGCCATCCTGCGATCCCGTGGGCACGCCATCGAAGCCAACCACCTGCAAAACCTGCGGTTTGCCGTCGTACTGAAGCTGAATATCGAGAATCGTGTCGGAGGAGGCATTCGCAACTCGCCAGAATTGTTTTTCCCGTGGCTTACACTTCAGTATCGCCGGCGTGTATTTTGGATAAGGAACCGGGATGTAGTTCAGTGACAGATCCCATGCGGGAGCGTTGTATTTCGGAAGCACTATATCCGCCGGAAGTGGATAGTCCCGAACAATCAGAATCCGCTGGCGCAGCCCAGCGACTTTGGGCTGAAGCTTAGCGATGCCCCCTACCACAATAGCTCCTGAAGCTCCACCTTGCAGGGCCGCCTCTGCTATGCCGTGCACGTGCGGGTGGTACCAATACAAGCCAGGGGGCTCATTTGCGGGGAATTTCACCGTGTAGGTAAAACTCTGGCCGGAATTGATCAATGTGTGGATCACCTCGTCGGAACCACATGTGGGCGAGATATTCGCACCGTGGTAGTGCAGGTTAACAGAAGAAGGGTCCATCTCCGCTGCCCCGCACACCTCCGCTCCCGGAGGCATCGCCATCAACATCGAGGCGCTGGAGGGGGCGGACAATTGGTTGGTAAGCTTGAGGATCAGGGTGTCGCCCGGGCGGACATGAAGCGTAGGCGATTCGGCGCCGTCTGAATTGATGAAACAAAAACGGGTATTTCCGCTTCCATCCACCTCACTCTGGTAGCTGAAGCTGACCTGCAGGAGGCCGTTGGCGCTGAATAGATTCTCCGGGTCTTGGACAACGCTCCCCACCGGGAACCGTGGACACTTAGACTGAGCCGCGGCGTAGTTTCCGAACGCCAAGGCTAAAACTACCCACATTATTTGGCGGGCCAGCGTCCGGCTTGATCGTTGCGAGCAGGCCAGCCAAGGCGTGACTCCCGGTCTCTTCATCGTGATTTTCCCTTGCGGCCACCACAACTGAAAAAACGCCTGATGGGCAGGCTTACTTGAACTCGATCACTCCGAACAGGCCGTCCTCCTCATCGTTCGGGCCGGCAGCAAAAAAGAGCTGGTTGGAGAAGCCATTCTGGCCGCCTCCATCGCCGAACGTGATCCCCCAGAGCCCGCCGATCTTGATCACCTTGCCGTTCTTATCCTTCAGCTGTCCCAAGAGCTTTCCGGTCTTAAAATCGAACTCATTGATGTAACCCGTGCCGAAATCTGCGATCAGCAGCGTCTTACTGGCCGGACCGAAATTCTTCGGAGCCAGGGCCATTCCCCAAGGGTACTGAAGATGTTTATCCCTGGTAAATGGTTTGATCAGATTCCCGGCCGTGTCGAACACGTCCACTGCGCTGTGTCCCTGATTGTCTACCCAGGTCACGTACAGCTTGCCCTTAATATTCTGTATGTTGTACGGATCAAAACCGGTGAGTTTGTCATCGCCGAAGGGCTGCAGTTCATTGAACGAACCGTCGTACATGCGTACTTTGCTGTAGGTGTTGTCGGCCGCGTAAAGATAGTTGGCTCCATTGAGCTTACCGAGGGCGAGGCCGCCAAACCACGAATAGTTAAATGAGCGATTGACGATGATGACGGCGCTGGTGTAATTCACCGACGCGTTCCAGCCACTGATGGTTCCGTCCCAGGTTGCAAACAGGAATTCTGCCGGTCCGGTATTGCCGTTCTGCGAAATCTGAAAGTCCGCCGTCGGATTGTAGAGCACGCCGGTCGGCTGTCCTAAGGTGCCCGGGTAACCCGGCGGTATGGTGATGCCGCCGATTCTGACGCCGGCAGCCGTATAGTATGTGGACATACCGCTATTGGAATCCCCAATCCAAAAGGGTCCCCTCGGAGCGTACGCGATACCCCATGCATCCACGAGCTCCGAGTCCACGTACTTCGCCTTTCCTTTCTTGTTCGCGACCAGGTTGGTCACGGTGTATTGGGCGAAAGCAATGTCCTGCGCAATTCCCAACATCAGGATGAGCGATCCCAGGAATGTGAGAATTCGTCCGAGCCGATTGTCCAACATAACTGCAACCCCCGAAAAGATGAACGAGCGCTGAATCATACCATTTTTCGGGCCTGCCACCGGATGGAATTTTCGGCAAAGAATTACCACCAACTGCAATACTTTGCACACGCTTACGAGCCCACGTTTTGGTTAGCCCTACGGCCCCGCGTTGCCGCTAGGGGGCTCTTTCTGAGGCGGCTCCGCGCCGGCAGGTGCTTCGAGGTACTCCTCATTTACCGTGACGTTGACGCTATCGCGAATTTTCTGGTAGGCGTCATTGTAGAGCAATTGCATGGTTTTCGGACGGGCTTCCTTCAACGGAATCGTGTGTCTGGAAACAAGTTTGTAGATCAAGTAAACGGACTTCGTATCTATGACTGGAGAAACTTCTCCCGGCTTGAGGTCGAAGATGGCTTTCGCAAATTCTTTAGGCAGGATGTCGATGGTCCATTTATCTCCCACATCGGTGTCGGGAGCATCCTCCTTGTTCCGGCCCGAGAGGCCGTATGCCTTTTCTTGAAGGCGGTTGAAATTTCCCCCGGCCACCGCTTGCTTGCGGATGTTCTGCGCCACTTGCTCCATTTCCTTTTCGTCCGCCTCGGGATCCGATTTGGGAGAGGTCTTGGAGGCCGCAGCGGCAGCGTGGACTTTGTCCTTGGGTATCGAGATTTTCAACAGAGCTAACTCGACATATCGCTCGGGATGTTCGTTGTAGTACTTTTCGGCTTCCGCGTCGGAAACGTTCTGTGACTCCTGTCTGAGCTGGCCGAGCTGAGTTTTTCCCAGCCCCTCAATGTAGTTGAATCGCAACCGCTCCTGGAAATCAGGCTGCTTTTCCTCACCGTGCTCGCGCGCGGTTTCGGCAAATATAAGCATCTCCGGATACTGCTTCAGGAACCGCATTTTGAAGGTGACAGGGCCCCTGGGATCCATGGCATACACCAGTTTGTCCATCTGGGCACGCGTGACCACGGTCTTGCAGGAAGCTTTTTCTTGCGCCTTGGCTGCAGGGGATCCCGCAGCCGCCTCTCCGGCAGATTGCTCCGCCGCCTGGGGAAAGTGCACTCCCGCGCCCGTCACCAGGTCCTGGGCGCACAAGCCCTCAATGGTGATTACAGGTGCGTCGGGCGGGAGTTGGGACACCGCGGCCGATCCGGTTTTATCCTGCGGAGCCGGGGCGCTCTGCCCCTGAGCAAAAGCCAGCCCGAACACGATGGGGAAACAAACAACGAAAGCCCAAAAACGTTGCAGCATTTGTACCAAGCCTCCAGATTGTATGGTTAATGTAAATCGTAACACGGGTGTGCGTCGGTCGTGCTTACGCCGGGAAAACCAGGCAGAACCCTCACTGTTCACAAATTGCGGGCAAAAAAACGGGAGAAGGTCAAGAGCAAAGCCCCTAATCTTCTCCCGAAAGTTCAAACTAACCGGTCTCTTACTTATTTGCCGACCAGACCGAACGAGAAGTCATCCCCGCCCGGATCGCCAATGGTGTTAGCATAGGCGTAGTTGAAGCCGAAGTAGGTCGAGTTGAAGAGCGACTTGTCGATGACGTTCTTCCAGCCCACGTGGTTGATTGGGCTCGGATCGCTCTGTTCATCCGACTCATACCACAGGTTGCTGCTCTGCGGATAGACCAGGAGCCAGTAGGATCCCTTTTTCAGCGAGCAGCTCTTAATCTTCTCGACGATCGAGTACTCGGTCGGAACGCCCCAGTTCGTATCGGTGCGGCCCGTCGCAGTCAGCTTGGTGGTGCCGCTGCCCGAGCAAACTGCCTTGCCGCCTTTGCCAACGCCCATGCCCTTGTTGATGGCATAAGGAGTCGGGTCGGTGGTCGTCGATCCGCCAAAGGAGTTGATGGCAACGCCCGTCGCCTTCACAGTCTTGGTGGTGTTCTTGAAGGCGCCGTAGATCTGGCCGTCAACGCCGTATGACGCGTTGTATTCATCCCAAATGCCGTCAGCGTTTGGGTTGGTGGTGTCAATGTCGCCCGAGTAGTACAAGCAGGGCTTGCACCAGCTGGGAGCCTTCGGCGGCAGGTTGTGGGTCTGCTGGGAAACGCTCCCACCACGAACGGCAGAGCTTGCCGCCGTGGAAATGCTCTGTGCCACCGCCAACGGAATGAGCGCTGCAACCAGCGCCGCTACTAAAATCAGCTTTTTCACTAGATTCCTCCTGAAAGTTTGTTTAACAAGCTTGTTTCAAAACTAAAGGGTGATGGGGCCAGTTTCCTATCTAGCATGCCGAACGACATGCAGCCCACGGAGTGGAATCCTACCTTACCTTTGGCGAAAGTCAAGAGGGAATCGCGCTTCCAGCGCGGAAATCGTATCCTTCTGGGCGACAGTTGCAAGAACTTGCGACTATTGCGCAAACTCCTAACAGGCCACATTGATAAGCACCCCTCGGGACCGGAGCCGGGGTCAGTCCTGCGGCGATTCTTACAGGGCGCTATCCAGGTTTAGAATCGGGCGCATGCGTCCGGTCTTCGAATGGAACACAACCACGCGCTGCCTGCAGTTGGGGAAGCGCACGCTGATCATGGGCGTGGTCAACGTGACGCCTGACTCGTTTTCCGACGGAGGCCTGCACTTCGACCGCGACCGCGCGGTGGAATACGCTCTTCAGCTATTGCAGGATGGCGCCGACATCATTGACGTGGGCGGAGAATCCACGCGCCCGGGAGCACAAGTTCTCAGTTCCGCCGGAACCGCCGCAGGAGGCACCGCGTCTGCGGCAAATCTGTCGCGAGAGAGCCCAGCCGGCGAGATGCCGGTCAGCGAGAAAGAAGAGCTGGAGCGAGTCATCCCGGTGATTGCATCGCTGAAGCAAAAACGTCCCGAAACCGTGATTTCAGTGGATACCTACAAGTCGAACGTGGCGCGCGCGGCCGTCGAAGCCGGCGCCGAGATCGTAAACGATGTAAGCGGCTTTCGCTGGGATCCGCAGATGGCGAAGACGCTGGCTGCGCTGAAATGCGGAGCCGTGCTGATGCACATGCGCGGGCGTCCAGAGGAGTGGCGCAGCTTGCCTCCGGTCTCCGATATCGTGACCCTGGTGAAGCGCGAACTGCGGCAATGGGCGGACGTTGCTGTGATGGCGGGCGTGAAGCGCGAGCGGCTTGTGCTCGATCCTGGTTTTGGATTCGGCAAGAGTTTTCAGGAGAATTATCCCCTGCTCAAGCGGTTCGACGAATTCCATGAGCTGCGTTATCCGTTGCTGGCAGGGGTGTCGCGGAAGTCGTTTATCGGACGCGCGCTGGCGCGCGACGGCCAGGATGCTCCCGTGACCGGCCGTCTCTACGGCACTATCGCCGCCGAGACGGCAGTCATTTTGAAAGGCGCACACATCATTCGCACGCATGACGTCCGGGCCTGTGCCGACGCAGTGCGGATGGCGGACGTGGTGGTGGGCTGAGGATTCGTCGTCATTTGTGCGGCAAGGAACGCCACGACAAAGATCGCGAAGGCAGAGATAGCCGCTCAGTTTGAAATGCCGTCTCTTAGACGGCGTCATCCTGGGCTTGCGAAGGATCCTGCGTTTAGCGGATATGCACTTTGGCTGGGCAACCGCACCGCTGTGCGCGAGATCCTTCGGGACTGAAAGTCCCTTAGGATGACGCTGGGTGGAAGGTTCATCCAAACTGAGCCGCTACCGAGCCGCCATCGTTCGCCGTTGAGCACTGCTATAATAAGGAATTGCGCTCATGCCAACGAAGCGATTAGTCCGCTCCACCACGGTTCTTTGTGTGCGCCGCAACGGCAATGTGGTGATGGCTGGCGACGGACAGGTCACGCTCGGCGAAGGCATCATCAAACATTCCGCCAAGAAAATCCGCCGTTTGTATCAGGATAAGATTCTGGCCGGATTTGCCGGTTCAACCGCGGATGCGTTTTCCCTCTTCAGCCGTTTCGAATCGAAGCTGGAGCAATATCATGGCAATATCGGCCGGGCGGCAGTGGAGCTAGCCAAGGATTGGCGGACAGACAAGTTTCTGCGACATTTGGAAGCATTGCTGCTGGTCTCCGACAAAGAGCAGACATTCCTACTCAGCGGCCAAGGCGATGTGATTGAGCCGGACGGCGGCATTGCCGCCATCGGCAGTGGCGGGCCGTATGCGCAAGCCGCGGCCCAGGCACTGGCGGAGCACACCCAGCTATCCGCCCGCCAGATTGCCGAAGAGGCGATGAAGATCGCGGGAAAAATGTGCATTTATACCAATGACAAGGTAACGATCGAGGAATTATGAGGGGTCAGTAGTCAGGAGTCAGCTCCCAGCACTGACTCCTCACTACTAACATGGCCATCTACTTACCCGGAACCGTCGAAGAAGAACAGATCGCTCTGGACGAGCTCACGCCGCGTGAGATCGTAGCCGAACTGGATAAGCACGTCGTCGGACAGAAAGACGCAAAGCGTGCCGTAGCCATTGCCCTGCGCAATCGTATGCGGCGCCAGAAGCTTGCCCCTGATCTGGCGGAAGAAATCATTCCCAAGAACATCATCATGATCGGGCCCACGGGCGTGGGCAAAACCGAGATTGCCCGCCGCCTGGCCAAACTGGCCAACTCACCCTTCCTCAAAGTGGAAGCGTCGAAGTTCACCGAGGTTGGATATGTTGGGCGCGATGTTGAGTCCATGATCCGAGACCTGGTTGAGATCGCGATTGAGATGGTGCGCGAAGAAAAGCTGGAAGATGTGGCGGACAAAGCCGAGCTCAACGCCGAGGAGCGCCTGTTAGATATTCTTCTGCCGCCGCCCCCTCCGCCGCGCGCGGCAGACACCGGGCACAGCGGGCTGATCCTTGAAGGAACTACTACGGGCGAGTCGCAAAGCCGCACGCGGGAGAAGCTGCGCCAGCAACTGCGCGAAGGCAAACTGGACGAGCGCATGGTGGAAATTGATGTCCGCGAACGCAATTTCCCATCGTTCGAGATTATTTCCAACCAGGGCGTCGAGGAGATGGACGTCAACATCAAGGACATGTTGCCCAACATCTTCGGCCAGCGCACCAAGAAGCGGAAGATGAAGGTGAACGAGGCTTTCGAGTACCTGATCCAGGAAGAAGAGCAGCGCCTCATTGATATGGACCAGGTGACGCGCATCGCCATCGATCGGGTGGAGGATTCGGGCATCATCTTCCTCGACGAGATCGACAAGATCGCCGGCCGGGAAAGCGGTCACGGGCCGGACGTTTCACGCGAGGGTGTGCAACGCGACATTCTGCCCATCGTGGAAGGGACTACCGTCAATACTCGTTACGGCATGGTTCGCACCGACCACATTTTGTTCGTTGCGGCGGGCGCTTTCCATGTCTCCAAACCCAGCGACTTGATCCCCGAACTGCAGGGAAGATTTCCGATCCGTGTGGAACTGCAGTCGCTCACCATGGACGACTTCATCCGCATCCTGACCGAGCCCAAGTCTTCGCTGGTGAAGCAGTACACGGCTCTGCTCGAAACCGAGGGCGTGAAGCTGGAATTTACCAAGGAGTCCCTGGACGAGATTGCCCGCTTCGCTTTCCGCGTGAACGAAGGCACGGAAAACATCGGCGCCCGCCGCCTGCATACGATCATGGAGCGCGTGCTGGATGAGATCAGCTTCGACGCGCCCGATAAAAAAGGCGAGCACATCAAAGTAGACGCCGACTACGTCCGCCACATGCTGGCGGACATTGTGAAGGACCAGGATCTGTCGCGCTACATCCTGTAACTTCCCTCAGCAATGGAGGACGGGCGTCCTCGCCCGTCTGGCCATGGTCCACATTCGGGAATTTTAGCAACATAAAAGAGCAGCCGACTCTGCCTAGTTAAGGTTAGTGATGCTAATCTGAGCGCGTCGTGCTCAGAAAATACGAATACCGTCGTAAGCTCCCCCACTATCAACCCGACCACAAGGCCTTCTTCGTTACATTCCCCACCTATCAGCGGTGGATCCTACCGGAAACTGCGCGCGATATTGTGGTCGAAACCTGCCTCACAGGAAATGATAAGAAGTTCCACTTGTATGGGCTCGTAGTCATGCCGGACCATGTGCATCTCGTCTTGATTCCTCTTTCAGACGAGCGCGGGCCCATCAGCATCGCAGAGATTATGCAGGCGATCAAAGGCGCGTCAGCTCATCGGATCAATCACGCTCTCGGGCGCAAAGGCAAAGTGTGGGAACAGGAGTCGTTCGACCGGGCGTTACGTCGCGAGGAAAGCATCATCGACAAGGTTGAGTACATACTCGGAAATCCGGTCGGGGCGGGGCTGGCTTCAAATCCGTTGGACTATCGGTGGATTTGGAGGGACACGGAAGCTACCAGGCATTAGACGGGCGAGGACGCCCATCCTCCATTGCTTAATAAGTTCGTGTTACGCTGAACCTCTTCACCCGATGAAACTCGCGCGCTCTTTCGACGGCCTGCTTTGCGGATTCTTGTTGGTTGTGCTCGTGGGCTGCGGCGTTCCTGGTATTCCTAAGCCTCCATCGCTCGATCTGCCCCAGCCGGTTACCGATCTTCGGGCCGTACGCAAGGGTGACAGTGTTTATTTGGCCTGGACCGTGCCTGCCGAAACCACGGATCACGGCAGAATCCGTCATTTGGGCGCGACGCGCATTTGCAGAAGCCTCGATACCGAAATCCGCGATTGCGCCGACCCGGCAACCCAAGCCGCCGTGCTGCTGCCGTTGGTTCAATCCAGTCGGTCCAAGGCGCAGTCCGCCGTAAACATTCAGGCTGCCTATACCGACACTCTTCCGCGCACACTTCTCAGCCAAGATCCTGCCGCACAGATTTCTTATGCGGTTTCCGTGCAAAATGAAAATGGGCGCAGCGCGGGCCTTTCGAACACGGTACAAGTGCCCGCGGTTGCTGCACTGCCTCCGCCAGATGATTTCCGGTACCAGGTGACGGCGGATGGGGTGATCCTAAGCTGGACGGGAATTCCACACCCTCCCGAATCCCCGGGTTTACGCCGCATTTACCGCGTGTATCGTCGGGAGGGAGGCTCTCAGGCAGACATGGTCGCCGGGGAGTTGCCGTTGGGAACCTTGCGATCCTATGTGCTTCTGGACCATAGCTTCGAGTGGGAGAGGACATATTTCTATCGGGCGACCGTCGTGACGCTGATCCACGCAGCGGGGAAAAAAGAGAGCTGGTTTGAAGGCGACGACACGCCGTCAGTTAGTGTCTTCGCCCATGATATTTTCCCTCCTGCCGTTCCTTCCGGCCTGCAGGCAGCATTTTCGGGAGCGGGCCAGCCAACCTTCATTGATTTGATCTGGGCTCCAGACACCGACGCCGATCTTGCCGGATACAATGTCTTCCGTCGTGAATCGGCGGGTGAGCCCGCGAAAATCAATTCCGAGCCGTTGAAGACACCGGCCTTCCGCGACCCGAACGTCGCATCAGGACACAGCTATTTCTATTCGGTGTCAGCGGTGGACGTGCGCGGGAATGAAAGCGCGTGTTCGGAGGAGGCGAGCGAAGCGGTACCATAAGAGCAGCATTCAGCACTTACCAATTGGACCGGGCGCGGTCGGAAGGGCTGCTGGCAAGAATGTTCAGGGACTAAGTGCTAAGTGCTAAATGCTGATTGCTTTCTATGAAATATTGCCGATTCCAACTTGGCACCGACTCGCAACACGGATTGATCGAATCGGTCGCGGGTAAGCAGCAGATCACCCGGGTGCTGCTGAAGTCGCCAGAGCAAAGCGGCGGGGACATCGGAGATGTCCCCAGCAAACGGATGGATTCTGTTTCCTTGGCCGAGGCCACGTTACTCGCGCCGGTTCACCCGTCGAAGGTCGTCTGTGTCGGCCGCAATTATCGCGAACACGCGGCCGAACTTGGCAACGAAGTGCCTACGGAACCGCTCATCTTTTTTAAACCGCCGTCTTCGCTGCTGGCGCCGGGTCGTGAAATCCGCCGGCCGAAGCTTTCTCAGCGTGTGGACTACGAAGGAGAGTTGGGCGTCGTTATCGGCAAGGCGTGTTTCAAACTCTCCGCCGACCAGGATGTTCGGCCTTACATTCTTGGCTACACCTGCGTGAACGACGTGACCGCCCGTGATCTGCAGAATAAAGATGGCCAGTGGACCCGCGCCAAGGGCTTTGACACTTTTTGTCCCGTTGGTCCCCTGGTGACGGATGAGATTGATCCCTGGGCCGGTGTCGGGGTTGAGACGCGAGTCAATGGAGAAGTCCGCCAGGACGGCAATACCAAAGACTTCATCTTCGCGCTCGATGTCATCCTGCGCTACATCTCGCAGGTGATGACGCTTTCCCCCGGCGATCTGATTGCCACCGGCACGCCCAAGGGCGTCGGCGCCCTGGTCGCCGGTGATGTGGTCGAGGTGAGCGTGGAAGGCGTGGGAACGCTGCGAAATCCCGTGGTGGATGACTAAGAACCCTCTCGATGGAGGACGAGCGTGGGACGCCTGCCGGCTTCATCGGAAGTCAGGACAAGTCTCGAATCGGAATCTGTTCAGTGCCGTTTCTTGCTCTCATTCTGCGCGACTCGCGCCTTCACCAGTTTCTTAACAAGGGCAATCGGTAGTGGCTTGCCCGTAGGGAAATGGATGGTCCCTTTGGATGTGGAGAACCCTTTAAGGTCGCTCTTAAACGCTTCGATAACCGAAGCACCGGGGAACAAGCTGCAGTGGCTGGAAAACGCGGCGAACCATACCAGCACGCCTTTGTGCTTGAACGCTGGGATGCGGTAACTGATGGCCTCGGTGGCCTCCGGGGGCACGGCGGACCGAATCGCCGCGCGGAGCTTGTTCAAGGCGCTGCGAGCGGGCTCCGGGACACGAGCAAGGTATTCGTCGACGTTTTTCGGAACGACGTTACCTTTCGCCCCAGGACTGCGATTGCCAGATTTCTTTTTTTTCGCCATTTTCCACCTGCGCCCCTTTTCAACGCGCCCGTCCCATGCCTTTATCCATGGCCTCATTCGCCAGGCGGTCGGCTTCCTGATTCTTTCCCCGCAGCACGTGGCCAATGGAAAACCAAGCGAGTTGGCCAATCAACTCTTTGGCGCGAGCGTGCAGGTCCTTCAGGGTCGCGTTCTTCACCTTGTAAACGCCCTTGATCTGCCGCTCCAGCAGTTCAGAGTCGGTGATCACCTTGAGCGCCTTGTGCCCGTGCGCAATCGCATACTCCAGCGCCGCGATCAGTCCCTGGTACTCGGCAAAATTGTTGGTCTGGTGGCCAAGATATTGGCTCAGCGCCGCGACTTTTCGTCCCGCCTCATCCTGGATCAAGACGCCGTATCCGGAGGGACCGGGATTGCCGCGCGCGCCGCCATCCGTGTAGGCCAACAGGTAATGTTCGGGAGATTTCTCAAGCATGGCGAAAGTTCACACCCAACGTCATCATCTGCCTGCGGCCAGGCGCGTGGCCAAGCGCTGGGGAAGGTTGGCGGCGAGGATTCGATCCTGCGCCGCTTTGACATTGTACGGAGCACGGCAGAAGGTCACGATCCGCGCCTCCGAGTCGTAAAGCGCAAAGCTCGCGCGCCAATCCCCATCGCGAGGCTGTCCCACCGATCCCGGATTCACCAGATACCGCGATCCCTCTTTCAACGGAAAATCGCTGCTTTCGCTTTTCGCCACTGTCTTGTAGCTGGGATGAATGCTATCGAGATGAACGTTGTTGCTCGCAAAACTTCCCTGCAGATGCGTGTGCCCGAAGAAGGTCACCGAAGGTACCGTCGCCGTCAGCGGTGCCACCGCGTCCCGCGCCGTGACCACGTATTCATCCTCATCAACTGGCGAGCCGTGCACAAACTGCGCATCGGGAAGTCCCTCGATTTGAAGGGGCCCCTGCGGCAGGGAACGAAGCCATTCCAGATTTTCCGTGGTGAGCTGATCGCGAGTCCACAAAGCTGCCAGCGCGGCAACGGGATTGAAATCCTTGAGCTCGATAAGGCCGCAAGCCGCTTTGTCGTGATTGCCGCGGACAAAGTATTTCCCCAACTGGCGGGATCGCTCGATGACCTCGTTGGGGTTAGCCCCATAGCCTACGATGTCGCCGAGATTCACGACCACGTCGTAGGCAGGCGCGGCGGCCAGGCAGGCCTCCAAAGCTTCGAGGTTGCTGTGAATGTCGCTGAGTACAAGAACGCGCACGGATCACCGGGCAAAATTGCGATTATAGACCTCCCGGCGCCAGGGCTGCTGCGGCGGCATCCGGATAATTAGTAGTGGCTCAGTTTCGGCAAATATTCAACCCTGCGTCATCCTGAGGGACTTCCAGCCCCGAAGGATTCTCGCGCGCAGCGGTACGATTGGCCAACCAAAGTGCCTATCCGCTCCACGCAAGATCCTGCGCAAGCTCAGGATCACGCCGTCCATAAGGCAGCATTTCAAACCGAGCCATTACCAGGTAATTCCGGCGCACGACAGCCGCCGGATGGCGGCGCTACTTGCGATTGATGACCGGGCACCTGGCCCAGTGCCCAGACACCACTTCCTGCAGCGGCGGCAGGCTGCGTGCGCACTCCGCAATGCGAAACTCGCAGCGCGGTTCGAACGGGCATCCCGCGGGAACGGCTTGGAGCGGAGGCACCGTCCCTTCGATCGTTCGCAGCGGACGACCGCGATCTGTCTTCAACGTCGGCACAGCCTCCAGCAACCCGCGCGTGTAGGGGTGCGCCGGAGCATGAAAGATGTCGCGCTTCGATCCCAGTTCTACCAGGTTGCCCGCGTACATCACGGCGACCCGGTCGGCGACATGCGAGACCACCGCCAGATCGTGAGAGATAAAGAGCATAGCGAGGCCAAATTTTGTTCGCAGCTCCGCCAGAAGATCGAGAATCTGCGCCTGAATCGTGACATCGAGCGCGGTGGTAGGCTCGTCGGCAATCAATATTTGCGGACGATTTACGATGGCCATAGCGATCATGACCCGCTGGCGCATGCCGCCGGAGAGTTGATGCGGATAGTCACGAGCGCGATGAGCCGGGTCCGGAATGGCAACGTCCTCCATGGCCGCCACGGCTCGATCCCATGCTTCTTTCCTTGTTGCCCGGCCGTGCACGCTGACGGCCTCTGCAATCTGATCACCCACGCGCATCACCGGGTTGAGCGCCGTCATGGGCTCCTGAAAAATCATGGCGATGTTTGATCCGCGCAGGCTGCGCATCTCTTCGTCGGGAATCCGTAACAGATCGCGGCAGGCTCCGTTCTCATCCGTGTACAGGATTTCACCCGTGGCCCGTGCCTGTGGCGGGAGCAGGCGCATCAGGGCGAGCGAAGTCACGGACTTGCCGGAGCCGGATTCACCGACTAATCCAAGAACTTCACGGGGAGCAATGGTGAGACTGAGATTCCGAACCGCTGCGGTTGATGCGGGGTGCCCCACCCAATCCGGTTTTGCTTGGGTGGGGTCGTTCGCGCTTCTCGATGAATCCGCGGGCGCTGGTGCTCCCGTCTTTGATTTTGCAGCAAATTCAACTGTCAGATGGCGGACATCGAGCAGCGGGGGCACGAAGCTATGGTATCAGCGGGACTGTTTCATCCGATGGAGGACGGGCGTCCCCGCCCGTCTAGACCAACCTAGGGTCGAGCCGAGCAGTCTACTGTCCCAGAATCAGCGGCAGGCCGTTCTTGCTGTTTCCAATCACCACCACCTTGCTGTTCGCACTCTTGGCGAGGGTCTCAGTTGCCTCAATGCCCTTCCACTCCAGAAGTTGCGGGCTGATGCCCTCGGCCACGATCTTCTGGAAGTCTCGAATACCTTCGGCTTCAATGCGCTTGCGCTGCGCTTCCTGGGTTTCCTTCTGCAGGCGAAAGCTCATGGCGAGGGCCTCCTGCTCAGCCTGCTGCTTGGCTTCAATCGAGGTCTTCAATGTCGCAGGCAACTGAATGTCTCGCAACAAAATGCTTTCCACAATAAATCCCCGCTGACCGAGTAGCCCGGCGAGCCGATCGTAGATTTGCTTCGCCACCATCTCGCGTTCGCCCGTGTAAAGAGCGTTGGCCGAGTGCGAGGCGGTAGCTTCGCGAATCGCCGCGCGCAAATTGGGTTCAATCAGCGTGGTCTCATAAGTAGGGCCGATCTTCTGGTACACGTCCGAAGCCTTCCCGGGGTCCACATGGTAGATCAGGGACGTGTCAAGATTCATGACCAGGCCTTCACTGGAGGGCACACTGGCCGACTCCTTGATTTCCTGCGTGCGGATGGACATCTCGTTATTTTCCTTGAAGGGATTCACCAGGTGAATGCCTTCGGGCAGAACCTCACCGGTCACGCGGCCAAATAGCGTGAGCACGCCGACGTGACCGGATCCTACCCTGGCCACGGAAGCGAACAGCAGAACCACCACCACAAATGCCACGATAGCGATCCCGATCAAGCGAAGTGCCGGGCTGCCATCGGCATTAATGACCTTGCCGCGCCCCTCATTGAAGATGGCCATTGAAGATTTCCTCCCAGCTCGATTGTATGGCCAGGAGTTTGGCGTGCTAAGTGACTAACCGAGACCGGGGCGGGTGGCTTCTGGGTGGTGGTTTACAAAAAGGTGAAAAATTCTGCACATTGACAACACCCGAACTCCCGATGTATCGTCCGGGCCGTACTACTACCGCGCCTCGTTGCGTCGGCAATGACCTCCCCATTCCAGTCGCGGCGGGCGGTAAATTTCTAGCTTGCCAGGACAATCCTCATGAATCGAGCTTCTTGCAGGTCGCAAAGTCAGGGGTTTGCTTTCTTTATCGCGGTATTGGCATTGGCTCTTTCGCTAGTCGGGGCCGCCGGGGCACAGGCGCAGTATCCGCTGGTAAAGATCAGTGTAGACATGTTTCACAACTCAGCCAGCCAGCATAAAACCGAAGTCGAACCGGACACTTACTCCTGGGGTTCGACGATGGTCGCTGCTTTTCAGGTGGCGCGTGTTTTTGGTGGTGGAGGCGCGGACCTGGGCTTTTCCACGACCATCGACGCCGGCAAAACCTGGACGCAGGGCTATCTTCCGGGCCTGACCGACAATTACAAAGGCGGCAGCTTTTCCGCGGCCAGCGACGCTTCGATTGTTTACGACGCTAAACACGGCTACTGGTTATATTCCAGCCTGCCCATCGCCAGCGACGGATCGGTCGACGTGGGGGTCAGCCGCTCCAAAGACGGGCTCCATTGGGGCAAGGTAATCATGGTGGACAGCAGCGGCGGCGACGACAAGAACTGGATCACGTGCGACAACACCTCGACCAGCCCCTACTATGGCAACTGCTATACAGAGTGGGCCGGCGTCTACATGAGTACCTCTACGGATGGCGGGTTGACTTGGGGAGCACCCAAGACTGCCAACGGGGCCTACGGTACCGGAGCGGAACAACTGGTGCTGCCGAACGGCACGGCCGTGGTCCCATTCCTGGGGAGCGCGATGCAGGCGTTCACGTCCACCGATGGCGGCAAGAGTTGGGGCAATACGGTGACGATTTCCCAGGTCAATACCTACAACGGAAACAGCAGCCTGCGCAGCGTAGGATTGCCTTTCCCCTCCACCGGTATTGATGGAGGCGGCAAGCTTTACGTGGTATGGTCCGATTGCAGTTTCCGTTCAGGCTGCCCGAATAGCGCTCCCAATGACATCGTGATGAGCACCTCCACGGACGGCCAGAAATGGAGCAAGGTGGTGCGCATTCCAATTGATTCGCTCAAGAGCACTGTAGATCACTTCTTCCCGGGATTGGCTGTGGACCGCTCTACCTCCGGTAAGACGGCTCACCTCACTGTCACTTACTATTACTACCCTGACGCCAGCTGCACGGACAGCACCTGCGACTTGGACGTAGGATTTACCACCTCGCAAGACGGCGGCCAGACTTGGACCGGGGGCAAGCAACTGGCTGGCCCAATGAAAATAAGCTGGCTTCCGCAGACATTTTCAGGACCGATGGTTGCCGACTACATTTCTTCCTCCTACGTGGACGGCAAACCGTTTGGAGTATTTATGGTGGCGAAAGCGCCGTCGAAGAACCTGCTCAACGAGGCCGCCTACACGACCAAAGATCCTCTTCTGGTGGCGGCGGACGAGCCTCGATTCAGCTCTAAGGGAGAGAAACGGCTGCGCATTACTTCCTCTGAGCACCCGTGGACAAAGTTCCACGATACGGAGAGAGAGCCAGCCAAGCGGCCTCCTGACAGCTCCTCGAGGAAGTAACTTGGCCTGAATTGTCACCGCCGGCATCAGGTGCCGGCGGTGTCTTTGTTATAGGCATGCTTCCCGTTGACAGCGCTCAGTTCCTGGTGTATCTTCGGCACACGCGTTACTACTACCGCGCCTCGTTGCGTCGGCGAATGACCTCCCCATTCCAACCGCAGCGGTTTTGCAGGCGGTAAAACTCCCAGCGTATGAGGAAAATCTGATGAATCGAATCCCCTGTCGTTCTGAACATGCGAAGAATAAACTCGCTCTCATCGTAGCCGTGCTGGCGTTTGCAATCGCGACCGCAATGGTAGCTCCGGCACAATCGTCATTCCCACTGGTGAAGCTCAGTACCGATACCTTCCACAACTCTGACAGCGAGCACAAAACCGAGGTCGAACCGGATACATACTCCTGGGGCTCTACCATTGTCAGTACCTTTCAGGTAGCTCGCGTTCCTGACGGCGGCGGCGCTGACGTGGGATTTGCGACTTCCACCGACGCAGGCAAGACTTGGACCCATGGCCTTCTTCCAGGCCTCACGGATAATTACAAGGGAGGCAGCTTCACAGCGGCGAGCGATCCCGCCGCGGCTTACGACCCAAAGCATGGAGTCTGGCTGATCTCGACTCTGCCTATCGTGAACAACAACGGAGAAGCTGTCGGTATTAGCATCTCCAACGATGGGCTTCACTGGGGAAAGCCAGTCATCGTCGACCAGAGCGGCTCCGACGATAAAGAATGGGTCACCTGCGACACCACTTCCACCAGCCCCCATTATGGCAATTGCTATGTGGAATGGGACGAACCGAGACAGGCGACTAATTTATCATGAGCACGTCCACCGACGGAGGTAAGACCTGGAGCGCTGGCCAGAACACGGCGGACGGGGGGGCCGGACTCGGCGGGCAGCCGCTGGTTCAGCCCAACGGTACGGTCGTGGTGCCGATCGATGGCTTCGGTGGCATGGTCGCCTTTAGTTCGACGAACGGCGGCAAGAGTTGGGGCAGCACCGTGCTAATTGCCAACCAACAGTTTCGCGGCGAGGATGGCGGGCTGCGCAGCCCCGGGTTGCCTTCCGCAACTATCGATGGCGCGGGGAAGATCTACGTAGTGTGGCCGGATTGCAGTTTTCGCGGGAGCGGCTGCCCCACCGATGACATAGTGATGAGCACCTCGACCGATGGCAAGACCTGGAGCAAGATCAGCCGTATTCCGATCGACCCACTCAAGAGCACGGTGGACCACTTTATCCCTGGTATTGGGGTTGACCTCGCCACGTCCGGAAAAACCGCTCACCTCGCCCTGACCTACTATTATTATCCGGTCGCGAGCTGCGGAGGTTCCTGCAAACTGTTCGTTGGATTTACCACCTCGCAGGATGGAGGCCAGACTTGGACCAAAGGACAGGAACTGGCCGGACCGATGCAGCTAAGCTGGTTGCCGCAATCGCAGAACGGGCTGATGGTGGCCGACTACCTCGCGGTGGCGTTCGCCAACGGAAATCCATTCGGCGTATTCGCCGTGGCCAAAGCCCCTTCCAAGGGCTTGTTTAACGAAGCCATGTACACCACCAAGAATCCTCTGGTCGCGGCGAGAAATGGACAACGCTTCAGTTCCAAGGGGGAGAAACCTCTGTCGAACGTGAAGGGACGCTACGTGTGGAAGTACTATGACGACGATGGGGAGTACCCGATCCCTCCGTCCAAGCAACTGCTGTCGCGGAGGCGTATTCCCTCGACGAGGCAGAAATAGAACTGTGAAGGTGGCCGTCGCCCCTGGTGGCGGCCACAGGAAACGAATGACCTGCGGACTTGAAACTTCAGCTTAGCGAGGAAAATCTGATGAATCGAAGATTCCACAGTTTTCATGCAGGAAATACCCCCTTTGCAATTTTGACGCTGCTGCTCGCGATTCCCCTGCTACTGGTCACGTCGGCGCAGGCGCAGGCAAAATACCCTCTGGTTAAGATCAGCGTTGACACGCTTCACAACTCCGACAGCGTCCATCGGACCGAAGTGGAGCCCGACTTCTTTGCTTGGGGGAACACCATCGTGGGCACTTTCCACGTAGCCCGCGTACCCGGCTCAATCGGATGGGGCAGCGGTGACATTGGGTGGTCTACCTCGACGGATGGAGGTAAGACATGGACGTACGGCGTCCTTCCCGGCCTGACCAAGAACTACAAGCGTGGCAAAACGCCATACGGGTGGGCAGCAGACCCCTCGGTTGCCTACGACGCTAAACACGGAGAATGGCTGATTTCGACGCTTCCCCTCATCGGCCAGGAAAACTCAGGCGTCATCGGAGACGTAGCCGTGAGCCGCTCCGCAGACGGCATCCACTGGGGCAAACCGGTCGTCATTGATTCCACCCATGAGGACGACAAGAATTGGACCACCTGCGATAACACCTCCACGAGTCCGTACTATGGCAACTGCTATACGGAATGGGATCAGGCCTATGGCAGTGGAGAGGTCTTGATGAGCGTCTCCAGCGACGGCGGCAAGACCTGGAGCGCCGGTAAATCATCGGCCGACCATGCCGGCGGACTTGGGGCGGAACCCGTAGTTCAGCCCAATGGTACGGTCATTGTCCCCTTCCAGGGCGGCGGCATCGATGCCTTTCGTTCGACCGATGGAGGCAAGACGTGGAGCACAACGGTAACCGTGGCGAGCATCACAAACCACGGAGAAGATGGGAACATCCGCACTGGTTTTGACCTGCCTGGGGTAACAATTGACGGCGCCGGGACCGTTTATGTCGTATGGTCGGATTGCCGTTTTCGCAACGGCTGCCCCGCCAATGATGTTGTGATGAGTACCTCCACCGACGGAAAGAACTGGAGTTCCGTTACCCGCATCCCGATTGACCCCAAAACCAGCACAGTGGACCATTTCCTACCCGGAATCGGGGCGGACCCGTCTACTTCCGGCGGCACCGCGAACCTTACTGTGGTTTATTACTATTACCCGGTCTCAGCCTGTGGAAGTTCCTGCAAGTTGGAAGTAGGTTTTACCAATTCGCAAGATGGCGGCAATACCTGGACTGCGGGACAACAACTGGCGGGCCCCATGCAGTTGACCTGGCTGCCGCTCTCCGACGCAGGATATATGGTCGCCGACTACATTGGGGTTACCTATACGAATAGCAACCCGTTCGGCATATTCGCGGTGGCTCACGCGCCCTCCCACGGGTTGCTTGACGAGGCTATGTACACCACCAAGGATCCTCTGCTGCCAGCTCCTGGCGCCCGACGCTTCAGCTCTCAAGGCGAGAAGCCCGTGCCCGGCGCGAAGTCAGATCACGTAATGAAGTTCTACTACGACGACGAAGGCCGCGTCCAGATTCCGCCGGAGAAGCTGACTCCGCCTCAGAGGCAGAAGTAGTCATCGCTTTAAGGGAAGCCGCCAACGGAGTTCTAGTTGGCGGCTTTCTGCTCTTTGGGCTGGGGTTTCTGGATGTGGCCTGTCCGGCGGCCAATGTGATGTTTCTCACAGACAGCCTTGGATCGCCGGCATATATTGCCCAGACGAACGGCAGTCAGGCGCCGCGCCGGTGGACCTGATGCGCTCCCCTTAAGGTCGCACCAGCCCGCGCGTCCAAATCTGAACTTATAAGGAAACTCTGATGAATCGAAAAATTCCCCGTCTCTACGCAGGTTCTGTATTTGCTCTTCTAACCCCGGTCCTGGCCCTCGCGGTTTTGGTCGCGCTGAACGGTGCCGCACAAGCGCAAGTCAAGCTGCAGAAGCTCAGCACCGATACGTTCAAGAACTCGGGCATGCAACACGCCACCGAAGTTGAACCTGACACTTACTCGTTCGGTTCTATGTTCGTTTCCGCCTTCCAGGTAGGAAGGCGCTACGCTAACGGAGGCGCCTCCGATATTGGATTCGCCACTTCAACCGACGGCGGCTCATCCTGGAAAAACGGCTTCCTGCCGGGCCTGACGACGTTTTACAAAGGCGGAAAGTTCAACGCAGCGAGCGATGCCTCGGTCGTCTATGACTCCCATCACGGGGTCTGGCTCATCAGTTCGCTCGGCATTTCCGATGCCAATGGCAACACCATTCTTCTGGTGAGCAGTTCCGCCGACGGTATCAACTGGAATAAGCCGGTTACCGCGAACAGCACGAGTTCGTTCGCCGACAAGGACTGGATTACCTGCGACAACACTTCCACCAGCAAGTACTATGGCCACTGCTATATCGAATGGGAAGATGCGGGCATCGGGGATCAGGTGATGATGACCACTTCGACCGATGGCGGCCAGACCTGGAGTTCTGCCTACAGTGTGAACAACGCCATCGGACTGGGCGGCCAGCCCGTGGTTCAGACCAATGGTACTGTCGTTGTGCCCTTTCTTGGCAACGGAATACAGTTCTACACTTCCACAGACGGCGGCAAAACCTGGGGCAACGTGGGCACCATTGCCAACCAGAACGATCACGCCATCGCTGGCAATTTGAGGGCGGTCTACGTATTGCCTTCGGCGGAGGTGGGTAGCGATGGCACAGTCTACGTGGCTTGGTGGGACTGCAGTTTCCGCCAGAACTGCTCCTCCAACGATATCGTGATGAGCAGTTCAAAGGATGGGAAGAGCTGGTCGAAGGATGAGCCGCATTCCGATTGATCCTATGTCCAGCACGGTGGACCACTTTCTTCCCGGCATTGCCGTGGATCAATCCACTTCCGGCAACAGCACTCATCTGGGACTGACCTACTACTTCTATCCCGTTGCCAACTGCACAACGTCAACCTGTAAATTGGGAGCCGGGTTTGTTTCCTCCACCGATAACGGCAAGACTTGGACCTCCGCCAAGAAGCTCGCCGGCGGAATGAATGTGCTTTGGCTGCCCAATACCACGCTGGGCTACATGGTGGGAGATTACATTTCTACCTCCTACATTAATGGAAAAGCATTTGGAGTTTTCGCGAAAGCGCTTCAAGCCCGTCAACTCAAAGTTCAACGAAGCGATGTACACGCCCGCGATGGGGCTGGCCGAGATTGAGGAAGGAAACGGACCGTACTTCAGTTCGGTCGGCGAACAGCCGTCTGCCCAATGCCAAGTCGGATCATGGACCCAGGCAGTTCTACGATACCGAGGGCAGAATTCCCATCCCGCCGGAGAAGCAGACACCGCCGTCAACGCAGCAGTGAAGTTCGACGTCAAGCCGCCAGCATCTCGGTGTTGGCGGCTTCTTTTTCTCCGCGGCAGTGTTTTTGCGAAATCTCGGATCCCGCTCCCAACGCGGATTCCGTCGGATTTTGCACATTAAAATGTCGTCGTTGCCCCCTGCAAGATCGCTTGAATTTAACAGCGCTCTGAATCAACGTCTCTGGCGAACAGCGCCAGCAGTTGGCTCTCGGACCGGCTTGCACCAAATCTGGTCAGTGGCTTGTGGAGCGGCTGCACTCGACTGCATGCAAAGCAGATACACGTTCCGCATTTTTCATTGACTCCAGAATAGGAAGGAGTAAAAACATAATCGTTCTTTGACACGTTCTAAGTTTTTCCGGTTGGTGCGGCGTTCCGGGGCTCAAGCGAAGTCACTCGGCCACATCGCAAGATGAGGCAGGGAGAGGCGAGCAAGGGTCTATAGCAAAGCGCTGGTCGAGGCGAACAAGAACACTATGTCAAAGGCAGGATAGAGTCCCGAGGCGTTGAACTGGTTTATCCGGTTGGCGGTAAGCCCGGAGCCCGAGCAACATCCGCAACGGTTGCGAGTCCGCAAGGCGAGCGACGACCGCAGGTGAGCAAGGGTCTAAAGCGAGCTACTGGCCGAGACGAATGAGATCAACACCACCTCGGGACTCTTATTTGGTGCTCGCCTTCGTGTCGCTCAAGCCACGCCAACTCGCAATTGCTCGCCAGGCAGTTAGTCTCCCTCCACCTTTGACAGTTCTAAAGCCTCTAAAGCCGGGTTTGGCCGCGAGCTCGGACCCCGCGGCAGGCGGCGCCAGTGGGCCCGTGCAGAAACGCTACCCCGGCCCCGTCCTATCACTGCGATGTGAACTCATGCAGTGGCAGGAACCTAAAAACGACGAATAATCCCGGGCCGCGTTGCAATGAACACAGAATTCCCCTCTACAACTATTATCCTGAGTCGCGTTGCAATAAACAAACAGAATTCCTCCTACAACTGTCATCCTGAATCGAAGGACCGCCAACGTGCCGATTCCGGCAGCGTGGCCGTAGGGAATTCTCCCCCTCGTCGCCGGACAGCACCGATTCGATCCGGAACCGGGATTCGATCAGGAACAGGCGCGGCAACGCGCCGCGGGTATTCGTCGTAGGTACGACCGTCCAATCGTCTGCCGTTCTTGGCCTTTCTCACTCCGCCCCATTGTTTGAAGAAGAACGGCACCCTCTGTTCACAACACTGATCGCGAATCGAGATGACCCATTCTTTTCTCATCGGGCGAGCTCCGGGCCCGCTTTCCCCGCCGACGATCACCCAACTGATGCCAGACAAGTCAACTCTGCCAAGGTCTTCGAGCAGCGGCTCGATGGAAAGGAAGCGTACTTTGGCGGGAGCCTCGCGCAGGTGATCGATTCTGGGCAAGCCATATTTGCGGTCCTCAACGCTCACACCCCACCAGATGTTTTCCTGATCCGCCGCAAAACGGAGCTTGCCGCTGAGCATCTCCCGCAGCCTTTCGGACCGCTTGGTCAGTACCTGGTAAGTGTGCCAGTTCGCTGTAGCCATCACCTGGGCGACGGCTGCGACGTAGCCGTCGGGAACACCGTCTTGAAACAGATCGCTCATCGAGTTAACGAAAACCAGCTTGGGCGACCGCCAGGTGAGTGGCTCGGTCAGTTTCTTGGGAACCAAGCGCAAGTCGAATCCCTGCTCGTACGGATGTCCCTTCACCCCGCGAAAGCGCTCAGCAAAAGTTTCCGCGTAACAGTGCTTGCATCCGGGACTGATCTTCGTGCAGCCCCTGACCGGGTTCCAGGTTGCGTCAGTCCACTCGATGAAAGAGTTCAGAGACACGCTGTCAGGGTCTCCTCGCGAAATCGACGCGATTGCACCAGCGCTCTAATTGTGCTCCAGCGTTGTCATCGATTAGGGCGTTCTCCAGACCTTTGAGGATGTCCTCGCGTCTATGCCCGTGCACGGCAAAAAGCTGGACCCAGACGAGACAACTGACCCTTGCGTAATCGGCAACCTCCTGAAAGAGCTTCGTCAGTTCCTCGCGTGGAAGTTTCTTGGGGATGGCGCCATGAACATATCTACTACGAATGTCGTAAGCTGTCTTTATCACCTTTCGAATCTCCAACGGCGACCAGCCGAAACATCTCAGGAGTGAAACAGTCCGAGCGATCAGGCGGTATAGGAGTTCGCTAGGTGGGTTATCACCTAAGAAAAGTGCTTCAAGGCAGGCAATTGCCCAGGCAATCGCGCCTTCGATGGGTGCCATCGCCAGCATCGCCTCGCCGTACCACCGCAGCGCCGTCGATAGAAAGTCGGGCTTCTGCTGTGGGAGTTCGTACGGACTAGGCAGTACGGGGGGAAGCACCTCGAGGAAACGCTGCAAACTGGGAACATCATCTGGCGAGAGTGCGTATGTAGTGCGCGCCGCCAGAGCCAGCCCTCCGAGCCGACCGCTTCCAAATGGCGAGAACGACTCCGTCAGAAATTCGTAGCGCCCCGATGAAACCGATCCGAGGCGAAATAATCGCAAGGAAGTAACGAGTCGATCTACTTCCCGCTGCATATCCGCAGGTCCCCGAGCACGGACACGAAACTCCGCAATACACGAGAACGATGTACTCCAATGTCCGATGTGAGCATAAGAAACCGCATGGGCAGGCACCTTCTCGTGCACATCCTCTCGTGTTGCCCTGCGAAGCGTGAGTCGTTCTGAGATGCGCAGATCATCTCGTGAGAGTGTTACACCATTGAGCCAAATGCAGACGCTGTATTCTGTTTCGCCACCGCTTACGTCCCGTACAATTGCCTCAAGATATCGGTCCGCCGGTTGGTCCTTGCCGAGAACTACATCTTGCGCCACCCGCCACGCAAACAACTCGAGGATCCTGTCGGCCCGACTGCTGGCTTTTGCAATTTCAACTATCGCGCCATAGCCGGATAAGGGCCTGATCCGCTCGTTCACAAACATGTCAAAGTTATCGCCGTCCCAGACCTCCTCTTCAATTTCCTGGATTGGAAAGTTCAGCATCGTCGGATCGACGGTGTATAGGAGACTAAAGTCGGGACGCAGGATGTACTTTTGCTTCGCGATGACAAGTCTGCCGGAGTCCCTCCACATTTTGGCCTCCGCAGCAATTTTCTGCATCAGCGTGCGGAGCAGAAACCGTAAAGTGTCGGTTTCGAGAGACTCAGTCATTGCAGCTCACAGCAGTATATTCCCATGCCTTTTCGGCGGGTTGCTGTCACGCCTTTTTCCAACACCTGTATCGCCTGAATTACGATTAGAGGGTCAGCCTTAAGGAAGCGCTTGTGCTGGCCCTGTCACGCACGGTTTGGCACTTGACAAAGGTATCATTTATGTTACCATTGCACTCAGTTGAGATTCTCGAATATCTCGACTGGAGCGGCCGCAGCCCATACGCTGGGTGGTTCGACAGCCTGAGCGCACAAGCGGCAGCCAAGGTGGCTGTCGCGGTTACGAGACTGGCGCAGGGCAACTTCTCCAATGTTAAGGGCGTGGGCCGCGGGGTTTACGAGTGTCGCGTCGACTTCGGACCCGGCTTCCGGATTTATCTCGGGAAGGATGGAGAGCGCCTGGTCATCCTGCTCGCTGGGGGGACCAAGAAACGGCAGCAGAAGGACATTGAGGACGCAAAGGCCGGATGGCAGGACTACAAGAAGAGAAAATCACACGAGTAATTCAATTATGCCCCTAACCCGTGATTTCAAACAGACCATCCAAGCCCGCGTGCGGCGTGACGCCGCGTTCCGCAAGGAGCTCTTGCGCGAAAGTGTCGAATGTTTCGTCCTGGGAGACATTGAGACTGGCAAGGCTGTGCTGCGCGACTACATTAACGCCACCGTCGGTTTTGCAGAACTTGCAGAAGTCACCCACCACTCCGGCAAAAGCCTGATGCGGATGCTGAGCCCGTCCGGCAATCCGCAGGCGCGCAACCTGTTCGAGATTGTGGAGTATCTACAGCGCAAAGAACGAGTTCGTTTCAAAGTTGCCGCCGCGGCGAGGTAGTTCGGCTGTTTGCTAAGCATCAAATAAGATGCTTAAATGATGCTATAATCGCACCATGATCGATGTGACGCAGGACATCCATTCGCTGACCACGTTCAAGCGCAACTCCTCGGGCCTGATGAAGCGCATGAAGAAGACCGGGCGTCCGCTGGTGCTCACGGTAAAAGGCAAAGCTGAAGCCGTGCTGCTCGATGCCGCGACGTATCAGGAGGTGGCCAGTCAACTGGACGCGGTGGCCAGCATCCGCCGAGGTCTGGCCCAAGCGCGCAAAGGCGCGGGACGGCCTGGCAGACGAGGTGTTTGACGAACTGGAACAGGAAGCCTGATTCGATAGATGACTTACCGCGTCATCGTCACTCCTGAGGCCGAGAACGATCTCAGGACAGCTTATCGCTACCTTCGCAGCCAAGCGCCCGGTGCGGACCGCGAGTGGATTAGGCGCGCGCGCCGCAGCGCGAAAACTCTGGCCCGCCATCCCGCGCGTTGTCCGCTCGCTCCCGAGAGCGCTTCATTTGACGAACCCATCCGCGAACTGTTCTTTGGCTCAGGAAACCGGGGAACATATCGTTTCCTATTCGTTGTACTCGACAAGTCGGTTTACATACTCCACGTTCGGCATGGATCAATGCTCCCGCTCTCAGCGGACGAATGACCTTTCGCGGACGGGAGTGCCCGCGCCACACCGCTTCACAGCGGTATATTCCCGTGCTTCTTCGGCGGGTTCTTGTCGCGCTTGGTTTCCAGCATTTCCAGCGCCTGGATCAGTTTCTTGCGGGTCTCGCGCGGCTGGATGACCGCGTCCACAAAGCCGCGATCGGCTGCTACGTAGGGGTTGGCAAAGCGCTCACGAAATTCTTCGATCTTCTTTTGGCGAACCGCTGCGCGGTTCTCGGCCCGATCCAGTTCGCGCTTATACACAATGTCCACCGCGCCTTCGGGCCCCATGACCGCAATTTCCGCCGTCGGCCAGGCATAGTTCACGTCGGTGCGAATGTGCTTCGATGACATCACGCAGTAGGCTCCGCCATAGGCTTTGCGTGTAATCACCGTGATCTTCGGCACGGTCGCCTCGGCGAACGCGAAAAGCAGCTTGGCGCCATGCTTGATAATTCCTCCGTATTCCTGATTGGTGCCGGGCAGGAAGCCGGGGACATCTTCGAAGGTCACCAGTGGAATGTTGAAGCAGTCGCAGAAGCGCACGAAGCGCGCTCCTTTGATCGAGGCGTTGATGTCCAGCGTGCCCGCAAGAAATGCCGGCTGGTTCGCTACAATGCCTACGGAACGCCCGTTCAGCCGCGCAAATCCCACTACGATGTTTTTCGCGTAATGTTCCTGCACCTCGAAAAAGTAGCCGTCGTCCACCACGCCGTGAATCACGTCTTTCATGTCGTAGGGCAAGTTCGATTGATCGGGAACGATTTTGTCCAGCTTCGATTCGGCCCGGTCTGCCGGGTCGGTACACGGCTTGCGCGGCGGGTCGTCGAGATTATTCGAAGGCATGAAGCTCAGCAGTTCGCGCACCATGGATAAACACTCGGCGTCGTCGTGCGCCATGAAATGAGCAACGCCCGACGTTTCGTTGTGAGTGGCCGCTCCGCCTAGCTGATCTTTCGTGACTTCCTCGTGGGTGACGGTCTTGATCACGTCCGGCCCGGTGATAAACATGTAGGAAGTTTTGTCCACCATGAGAATGAAATCGGTGATCGCGGGCGAGTACACGGCGCCGCCGGCGCAAGGGCCCATGATTGCGGAAATCTGCGGCACCACGCCGCTGTAGAGCGTGTTGCGCAGAAAAATATCGGCATAGCCGGCCAGCGACATCACGCCTTCCTGGATGCGGGCGCCGCCGGAATCGTTCAGCCCGATCACGGGCGCACCCATCTTGGCGGCCAGATCCATAATCTTTACGATCTTGCCCGCGTTGGCTTCGGAGAGCGATCCGCCGAAGACGGTGAAATCCTGGGCAAACAGAAAGACCAGCCGGCCCTCGATGCGGCCGTATCCGGTGATGAAGCCGTCGCCATAAAATTTCTGCTCGGCCATGCCGAAGTCGTTGCAGCGGTGCGTGACCAGCTTGTCGGTCTCTTCGAACGTGCCCTCGTCGAGCAGGAATTCGATGCGCTCGCGGGCCGACATCTTGCCCTCTTTGTGTTGCCGCTCGCGGCGCGGCGCGCCGCCGCCGTCCTCAGCGAGGTGGTCGCGCTTCTTCAGTTCAGCCAGCTTCTGTTCCAGATTCATCGCGGATGATTATAGCGGGTTGGAAAGCTGGGGTTCAGTTACAGGAATGTTCCGCGTGGAACATTTCGAAAAAATGCGCGGAGTGTTCCACGTGGAACATCCCAAAATGGGAAAGCGTTGATGCGGCGTGGGTTAGCGGGGCGTGCGGGGCTGGGTGCGGCAATTTGCAGTAGCTACGAAAGTAGACTTGACAGGCAGGGGCGCTTTGTTCCCGGTTAGCGCCCAAAACCGCGGGTCGCGGACTCTGTGGAACCGGGCCCGGCCATTCAGAGGGATGTTTTCACTGTCCACGAATTGTTGGGAGTTACACGTTCACTTTGCTTTTGAGATCGCGTGGTAAGCCCGAATCCAATAAGTTAGGATTGGTGCGTGACGCCCATCTACCACATCACCCACCTGATGAATCTGGAACGCATCTTCGCTCAGGGAGGGCTACACTGTGACAGGACTGCGCAAAAGCTGAAATCGGTCAACATCGGTCATATGCACATCAAAGAACGCAGGTTGCGCAGAATTGTGCCAGTAGGCGCAAAGGGGACCGTCGGGGACTAGTTTCCTTTTTACTTCGCACCTCGTTCGCCGATGCTATTCGCGATCAGTCGGGGAGCAGTTGAAGGGTACGCGGAAGGACAAAGACCGGTGATTTATATTTGTTCAACCGCCGAGGCGGTCGAAAAAGCTGGGCTCCGTTGGGTGTTTACTGAGGGGCACGCGGACATGGATTTTACAGATTTTTTCGATGATCTTGAAGACTTAGACAAGATAGACTGGAATCTAATGAAAGCGAAATATTGGAACGACACGAACGACGACCCGGATCGGAAGCGCAGGCGGCAAGCAGAGTTTCTGGTGCACGAGTTCTTCCCCTGGAAGTTGGTGTCTTACGTCGGCGTGTACGATCATTCAGCAGCAGAAGTCGTGGGCAAGGTACTAAAGGGAGACAATCCGGAAGTTGGAATTGAAACAGGTTGGTATTACTGATGATTTTTAGGGCAGAGGGCGATCTTCTCGGCACCAACGCCGAGGCGCTCGTCAACACTGTAAATACCGTTGGGGTAATGGGCAAGGGGATTGCTCTGCAATTCAAGCAAGCTTTCCCCGACAACTATTCCGCGTACGAGGGCGCTTGCACGCGTGGTGAAGTAAAACTGGGAAAGATGTTTGTATTCCACCGACATCCTACAAACAATCCACGCATAATAATCAACTTTCCGACGAAGAAGCACTGGCGGGGTAAATCCAAGATTAAGGACATAAAATCCGGACTCCGAGCACTCATCGAGGTTGCCAGAGACGAAGGAGTGCGCTCGATAGCTGTGCCGCCGCTTGGCTGCGGAAACGGGGGTCTCGATTGGAGCGAGGTTCGACCTCTTATTGAGAAGGCATTTGCGGAGGTTCCTGAAGTTACCGTTCAGTTGTTTTACCCAGAGGGCGCGCCGAAATCAGATGAAATGAGGATTGCCACCAAACGGCCGGGCTGGACCCTTGGACGAGCGGTCATCCTAGAGTTACTTAGCCGATACACATTGCCGGGCTACAGGTTGACACTACTCGAAATTCAGAAGCTGGCATATTTCCTCCAAGAGGCCGGAGAGCCCCTAAAGCTCGACTTCCAGAAACAACGATACGGCCCCTACGCTGAGAACATGCACTTTGTTCTGCAAAGAATGGAGGGCCACTTCGTTCGGGGGTACGGAGACCGCAGCCGCGACGTTTCCCTTCACTTGTACCCGGATGCGGTTCGCGAGGCACAGGAGTTTCTCAGCGGTAAATCGGTGACACTGGAGCGACTCGCTCGTGTCTCCAAATTGATTGAAGGCTACGAGACCCCTTATGGCCTGGAGCTGCTTTCCACCGTGCACTGGGTGGCGATGCACGAGGATTCAAGTGCCAAGACTGATCCTGAGCGTGCGATTGCAGGAGTAGTGTCCTGGAATGATCACAAGCAGAGAACTTTTAGTCCCTCTCGCGTCAATGGAGCATGGCGCAGGTTGCGGGATGAGCAGTGGTTCTAGCACCACTGCGGGGCGGAGAAATCTTCCCACTGCATCTCTTCGCCTCCCGTTCCAAAGAGGTAAGCGGCTCTCGCCAAGCGCTGATGGCTGTGCGGCGCATTCCCACCCCGAGTTTTCCTAAGCCAGTCCGGCGTGGAATGCCGAGAGCTTCGGCGGCGGTGCAGAGTCGCTTATCTCTAGTCTAAAGAAGCGTGGGCGGATTGAGAAAGACAGAGGCGATCAGGTGGGCATCGGTGAGACCGATGCCCAGGCTGTACAAACGGCGAGCCTCAATCATCAGCCGCACTTCGCTCAGCTGCGCCACCCGCACCTGTGGCAAAAGATCCAGCAGGGCAAGCGTCTTCGTCCGTTCCTTTAGAGAGCCCAGCGCAAGTTCCGCAATGATGAACGGATGGATCACAATCTGCCCTTGGTTAAGGTGCTTACGCAGTTTGTGTGCTTGCACGATAGTGCCTCAGTTTGATAGGGAAGCGAGCCAAACGCGCGATTATTGCGTCGCAAAGTACGCGACGCTTCGCGCGGCTCGCCCAGATCCCTCGACGCCAAAAGCGGGCGGCTCGGGATGACAATGGCAGACTGGACCACATGATATCCGAGCGGCAAGCGGAGTGACTGTGGGGCGCGGGCAATGGGAACCGCCCCACTCAAGCCAAAACCGGGATTGAGTAGCCCACCCGTCCGTCCCTCCCGCCCCTTGCACAAAACGCAAGGAGCGGGGCACCCCCAGTCCTGCATTCTGTGGGGAACGAACATCCCCGCCCAAGCGGAGCTTGGACGGGGCACCCTGAAGAGCAAAATGAATGTTAGATCTCCGCCTGATTATTCCATGCTGGAGCCGAGGGGCTGGTACTTATACTTCCTGCCATCCCAGAAGATCACCGAGACCGCGTTGTCGCCGCCGGTTTCTTCGGCGAAGATTCCCATCATCGGTTTTTTCGTTTTCGACGTCATCTTCTTTACCACGATCTGCTTGAACGGCAGATTCACGATGAGGAACTTCGCTTTGGGAGTGGCAGAATGCCAAGCCTCCCGGCAGGCTCCGTGAATGATCAGCAGGGCCAAACCACGCCGGTCGGGATCGTCGGAGGCGAACTGTGTGGTGATTTTTGGATTGCCGTAACCGAAGAATCTGTTGTAGGGATCCACCACCTGAAAGTTTTCTTCCGCTTGATCCATCATCGGGTTGGTGCAGCGGGCCGGCATGACAATGTCGTCAATGCCATCGCCATTCAGATCGGCGACGGACGGAAGCCCGATCAGAGCGCAGGTCGAGCCGAATTCCTTCTGGACGAAGTCATTGTCCACTACCGGTTCGGTGGAGGGTGGATGTGCGGGCATTTGTTGTGCGACCAGAATGGAGCTTGGCCACAGGGACAACATCGCAAGCAGAAGAGTAATTCGTGGGAACAGCATAGAACTACTTTAGACTGGCCAGGCACCGGCAAGCGCAAAAAGTAATCGCGGAGGCAGCACTAAAGTCACTGGTTGGAGGTCCTTGGTCGTTCGTCGCTGCTCGTTAGTCTTCCGGTTTGAAGTGCTCCCAGCCTTGTGGGAGCAACTCGGATTCGGCCCCGTCCTTCATCAGAAGGATGTGCTTGCCTGGAGTGATGTGGCCAATCTGGGTGATCGGAACACCAGCAATGCGAGTGGGGACGCGCCTGCCCCGCGGCGCTGTGAACAGCAACTCGTAATCCTCACCGCCATGCAACGCGAATTGCGGAGCGACCCTATGTGCAGGTCTGCCAATGCGGGCGAGCGGGATAGCTTCGGCCTGGATTTCTGCGCCAACACCGCTCTCCTCGCAGATGTGCGCGAGATCGGTCGAAAGACCATCGCTAATATCGATCATCGCAGATGCCAAGCCTTTTTCGCGCAGAAACCGGCCAACTCCGATCCGTGGCAGGGGATGAAAATGCTGCGGAAAATCGGCGCGGCGAAGCTTGGCGCCAGAGAACAAAAACATCAGGGTCGCCGCAGAACCACCCAGGTTTCCAGTCACGTAAATGCAGTCGTTGGGACGAGCGCCGGAGCGCCGCACAGCCTTCCCTCGGGGCACGGAGCCAACGAGAACAATGTCTGCCAGGACGCCGGCGGGAGATTCGGCGGTGTCCCCACCCGCCAGGCTCACGCCGGACCCGTCTGCCAGCTTCAGCAGACCCTTCAGAAACCGGTCCACCCAACTTTGGGGGAGATTTCGCGGCACAGCCAAGGAGAGAAACGCCGCGATGGGTTCGCCTCCCATGGCGGCGATGTCGCTGAGTCCGCGAGTGAGGCAGCGATGGCCCACCGTTTCCGGATCGTGCCACTCCCGGCGGAAATGCACGCCTTCCAGGCTGAAATCAGTTGTGACCAGTGCCTCGTGGTTGGCGGGAATTCGAAGGACGGCGCAATCGTCACCGATCCCGGTCGTCACACCGGCTCCCCGCGCGGCCTTAGCCCGGACGCGCGCGATCAGCGACTTTTCTGCGAGAGGCAATGCGGATTCACTATATAAGAATCAGCCACTCGTCAGCCAAACCGCGAAGCACTTCAAACCGAGCCACTACCGCGCAGTCTTGCCGGGGAAAACGTGGGCTGCCCGGTCATCTGCCCTATGTTTTTCGAAACGCCAACCATGGCTGCACGTGCGGTAACCGAGAAAGGGGATCTCAGGAAAGGTAACCACCTCGTAACCTCCCCAAAGTACGGTGGCGGTGACCCAACCTTTCGTAACCAAAGAAGTGTGTCCGGTGTCGTTGACAGGAGGGAACCTACTTTGTTACCGTTGCGAAGCTGTTTCCTAACACCTTTGGCCGAGCTAAGTGCTGCAAGCGGTATAAATTGCAGTTACATGGGTATCGGCACTGACCTGGTTCTGGTAGGACAAAGCGATGCACCGGCCCTTATTCCCAAGAAGGGAAGGTACGCTGGGATCAGGAAGCAGGCGAAGTTTCAAAGCCACGAACCTGTGGCGATAGCTCGATCCTGATCCGTAAAGAAAGGTCGCTATTGCGCAAGCGTTTCTACATTTTATTTGTAGCGCGCGGTGAAGACGGGCAACTGCGGAAGATTCCGATTCCGGTCCACTACCTGTACGTGTTGATGGCGGGGGCAGCGATCGGGGTTCTGAGCCTCACCGGAATTGCCAGTTCCTACATGCGCATGCTGCTGAAGGTCTCGCACTACAACGAACTGCGGACCCAAAAAGAGGAATTGAAGAACAGCTATTCCCGGCTGGAGCAGGTGGCCAAAGAAAGGGACATTCAGGTGGCGTCGCTGGGCTCGCTGGCCAGCGAAGTTTCTTCCCTGTACGGCCTGAAGTCCGACGCCACGTTGGTGACCGGATCTTCTGACACAATTCAGGACGCCCAAGTAAGCTCCTCCCTCGATCGCCTTTATGCTTTGAAAGACACGGCTTTGAGCGGAGCGACAGCAACCGGCATTTCTCTGGGGCTTACGCGCAATGTAACCACGGCGGACTGGTTGCGGGCCAACTCGGCTCCGAACCTGTGGCCGGTGGAAGGCCCGGTGACCGGGTCATTCGGGGAACGAATCGACCCCTTCAATGGTGAGGGCGCGTTCCACAGCGGAGTGGATATCTCGGCCTCCTACGGGCAGCCGGTCATCGCGCCAGCGGATGGCATGGTGGTGGGGGCGGATTTCATGGGTGGATATGGCCGCGCCATCGTGCTCGACCACGGCCACGGAATCACTACCCGCTACGGGCATCTGGCGAACTTTGCTGTAGTACCCGGCCAGTACGTTCGCCGTGGCGATACCATTGGATACGTTGGGTTGAGCGGGCGCAGCACGGGTCCCCACCTGCATTACGAAGTTCGCATCAACGATACTCCGGTCAATCCTTACAAGTACCTGCGCCTGACCTTCGCGCACGTCGGCGGATTCGCCGCGGGAAGCTAGAAAAAGCAGCAGTCAGTAGCTAGTAGTCAGGAGTCAGTACCCACTGACCACTTTCCAGAAGAATCTGAGCTGTTTACGCGAGTTCAAGAGTACCAACTCTTGCCTCGGTGCCGAGCGCTGACTACTGCCTCCTTACCCCTGGCTACTGCCTCAATCCCATCCAACGCTCGGAAACCACGATCGAGTTCCCCGGGTTCTGCGGGTCGTACCGCACCGAGGTGGGCAGGCCAAGGCGGCAGGAATGCAGGTTGATGAGTTGGCGCAGGTAGGTAACGTCCTGGGAGGCTTCGTAGGAAACGCCAGCCACGTCGTACTGGAAAATCAACAAAGTCGAAGGCTTGCGCCCATCGGGCTGGATTTCCTGGACGTCGATGACGGTACCATCGGTGATGCGGCCCACACGGTCGAGCCATGCACGGCGTTGCCGCTCGAATTCCTCCGGCCCTTTGGGCTTGCGACGCAGCAGGAGATACGCGGCCAGCAAGGCGCCCGCTCCGCCGAAGATCATAGTGTAGAGACGAATTGGAATCATGACTTCTGGAAAGAAACGGCGCAGTCAAGGGTCACAATGTCTTAGACAGCATAAAGCCAGTTAGCGAATCGCGGAAGAGGCTTCGTGATTACCAAAGTGAAGTTGATCAATTGTGCGGGCGGATCGCAAAAATTTACTCTCCCTTAGGGAGTCATGAGTGTTCCTAGAGCGGACTGAAGTTCTATTTGCAACAACGCGCCGAAACAAGCTGACTAAATCAACTCTACTGACAGCGATTTCACCATTGACCGACGCTCCGCGTGTAATCGCTATTTGTCGCCAACAACCGCCTGGTTCCCGGTTCGCCGCCCATCCACTGCGAGACAGCTTGATGCCACATGAGCGGGCGTTGAGGACTTCGCGCTGGCACCTCGCGGCTCTGAATTTTTCATCCGTGCAGGTTAGTGCCAATCGTAGGACGCACGCGGCGGGATAACGAAGACGGCCTTGTCCCGATTTCCCAGCCACCAGTCCTTCCACTTTTGAGCGTTCTCCGAGGTTGGAGGCGCGTCTGCGGGGAGTGGTGGGTCTTTCACCATTTCTGCAAGGGCGCTTAGGATCAGACCTGTGCGGCGGTCTGACCAGGAGAAAAATCCGGCACATGCTTTCTGGGTGGCTTCCTTTTGCTCCTTCGACGCTTGGTTCACGGGCATGACTCTCCCCAGGCACTCGTCAAAGTTCTTCTGAGCGTCGTGAGTTACCCGATTCGAGCTGCCCAATCCATCGATGAGGATTCCAACGGCTGTCTTGCCTCCAGCGAACCTGAGCTTGCGAATTGCCTCGAGCGGAAAGTAGTAGCCGGGATAAATCGGTAGCTCATTCAATTCCGTCGCAACTTGAGCGGCAATTTTCTGATCTCCAAAGCGCAGTAAGGCGGCTTGAAGATTCCCCTGAATCTGGCTGTACAGATCGGGGAGTCTATCCTCATTCTGAAGTATCTCTGGGAATAGCTCGCGCGCGCCCATTACTTCGCCGGCATGCGGAGCGGGAAACTGCTTGAGAATCGCTTCCGCTGGCGGCCCGCCGAAAGTTGCGATGTCGAGAATGGCGTCAGGGTGACCCCACTCGACTCTTCGGGCCAGACATTGAAGATAAGGATCGGACACGCTTTCCGAAGACTGGTGTGCTCAGGTGCTGCCCTTTGTATTTCTCGAGCCATGCCTTCCACTGCGCAATTCCGGAGGGTGAATAGTCGGCGTCGGGAAGGTCGGGGACAATGTGTCGGCGGGCAATTCCCCTGATTTGCGCAAGTAATCCCTTGCGACCGTCGTAAGGCGCGTCGGACGGTCCGAACTGTACCCTCATTCTAGGATCGTTCACGTGTTGAATCAGATGTTCGATCAGCGTCTCAAGCGCCCAATCATCGCCAATGAAATCAATCCTGGCTGGGTATGGCCCGGCGCGGTGTTGGGCCCATTGTTTCTTAATCACTGCGTAGGCACTTTCGTCGCCGAACTTCGCGAGAGCTGTCCGGGCTGCGGCATCAAAGGTCGACGAACGTGCACTCGTTGTGCTTTGGCAGGGCTGGCGAATTCAAGAAGCACGGGAATAGCGAGCTTCCTTGCAACCAAGGCTTGCACAAGAATCACATCGAACCCGTATTTGGATTCCAGTGCCTGGAACTCGTCGTGCGACGAGCACGCGTCTAGGACTCTCTCGAGAACAGTGACCGCAAGTTGCGGGTTGCCCGCAGTGCAATTTTGCGCTGACGCCGGAGCGGCAATGCAACACTAAGGCGATGAGAACAACGATGCCTGTCCAAGACTGAACAAGCCCTAGACTGCCGGCTAACGCGCATAACGGCTGGTGTCGCTTCGTCACGTTTGAAATCCTACTGCATATAGAACGAACACACATGTAACTCTTGAGTCCAAACCTGCTCCGACCGCTAACCACCCTCATCACCGCAAGTGGGGGCAGCACCGGTCGGTTGGCAATGATAGGTGGATGATCGGAAAACCGGCAGTAACCCGGCTAGCGAAAACTGGTTTTATTCACAATCGGGATAAGGATAAGTGACGCAGCCAGGCGCTTTGCATTCACAACCAGGGGTCTGATGGAGCTCGAGCCTATGCGCGTCCCTTTTTCGCGGCTGCCGCTATGACTCCCGCTTTTTCCCAAGGCCGCTTGGGCCGTTCCGCCGCAGGTTTGTCGCGGTTCTCAATGCGGTCGTAGTGATACGATTCGCTGACTGTGCCCAGCGACTCGTTATACAAGCTGGGAAGTCCCAGGCCCTCTTTGAGCTCTTCGGTGAATTGTTGCAGGGCTTTCAGGTGGTCCGCGGTAGCCGGAACCTCAGTCTTGGCGGTCTTGAGGAATTGCTGGTATCCCTGGTTGACCAACTTCGAAATTTCACTGCCCATCAGATAACCGGGGTAGGCGAAAATCTTCACGCCGTCGTCACCATTTTTCTGGATTGCGGCTGAGACGTTGTACTTCTTCAGGAACACACGCGCCGTGCGTGCCCGGCGCTTCGATCAGGTCAAAACCGTGATCGCGCAGCCAATTGAGCGCGTCTTCGTAACTGCGTTGTTCTACCTTTAGCCATTTCTTCCTTCGTTCTCATTTAGCGTTAGATGCGGATTCCCGCCAAATGCCTCCGCATCTTCAAGTCGTGGAACCAATCAGCCTTTCTTATAATCTATACCAAGTTGCCGTCGCCGAATGTTTCGATCACTCACATTACGTTGGTCACGGCCGTTGAGCCTGGAATCTCATGCAACTTTCGATCAAAAAACAGCGAAGTCTCTAGTTCTCCGACACATGCGCAGAGCGGAGGTGCCCAGTGGCACCCCCCTCGGTGACCCGCGACGCTCACGCTTCAAGCGACCTCAACCCTCGGCCCGAGTTTCGGCCAGATCAGTCTGGACCGCATTGGCCATACTCCCCTGCTGCGCTTCGCAGCATGACCGAAGAGCTGCCCGGAGCCGAAATTCTCGCCAAGGCGGAGTGGTTCAACCCCGGAGGCTCGGTGAAGGACCGCGCCGCCGCAACATCGTGGCGCAGGCTCGCGCAGCGGCAAGCTACCGCCGGCAAAACTCTGCTCGATTCCACCAGCGGCAATACCGGGATCGCCTACGCCATGATCGGCGCCGCTCGGGGTTTCCCGGTCACGTTGTGCATGCCGGCGAATGTTTCGGTCGAGCGCAAGCGCATCCTGCACGCCTATGGCGCGAACATCATTTATACCGATCCCGGCGAAGGTTCCGATGGCGCCATCCGACGTGGCGCGCGAACTCGCCGCCAAGCCCCGGACAAGTATTTCTACGCCGACCAGTATTCCAACGACGCCAACTGGCAGGCCCACTACCATGGCACCGCCAACGAGATCTGGCAACAGACCGAGGGACGCATGACGCACTTCGTCGCCATGATGGGCACCAGCGGAACTTTCGTCGGCACCACGCGGCGACTGAAGGAACTGAATCCACAGATCCGCTGCATCTCGCTTGCAGCCCGATTCGCCGTTTCATGGAATCGAAGGCGCCAAGCACATGGCCTAGGCCATCGTGCCCGAAATTTACGATCCCAAGCTTGCCGACGAAGACCGGGGCATCGCGACCGAAGCCGCTTACGCCATGGTCAAGCGCCTGGCCCGCGAAGAAGGCCTGCTGGTGGGGATCTCGGCGGCCGCCGCGGTAGCCGGCTGCCTGCAGTTGGCGCGGCAACTCAATGAAGCACGAACGCGCGGTGTTCGTGACCATCTTTCCGACTCCGGCGACAAATATCTGAGCGAGAGATTTTGGGACGAAGGATGAGACACGGGCTATTAGCAGTTAGCTCTTGGCTTTTAGCTAAGGGTTAAGGGATCAAAAGCCATAAAGCGCCTCATGTTGAAAATCCGCAGGCTCAACTTGACGATCTCCGCCGCCACGGCGAGGAGACCTATCCGCACGAGTGCTGCGGCGTGCTGCTGGGACAGATGGAGGGCGACCAGCGCACGGTGACATCGATCGCGCGCTGCGGCAACACGCGTGTCGATTCGCCGCATAACCGCTACCATATCGACCCCCGCGAGCTGGTGCGCATCCAGCGGGAGGCGCGCGAGCGCGGTGTGGACATTGTCGGCTTCTACCATTCGCATCCCGATCATCCGGCGCGCTGGTCGCAAACCGACTTGGCCGAAGCCCACTGGGTCGGCTGCTCTTACGTGATCACCAGCGTGGAGAAGGGCAAAGCGGCGGTGACGAACTCTTTCGAGCTGACCGGTACGGAGGAAGAGGACAAGAAGCTTGCGGACGAGAAGATCGACATCGGCTAGAGCGTGTGGGGCGGAACTCCTGTCCGCCAGGGAAATCTGCACAAATCATGTAGGGACAGCCGAGGGCGGCTGTCCCCACGCGGCCAGTTGAATCGTTTCGGCGACCTGCCACGCAGTGCATCTACAGACATGCATCGAACAGGTATGACTAAGATCCTGATCCCAACGCCGTTGCGGCAATACGCCGGCAAACAGGCGACGGTGGACGTCAAAGCCGGCAGCGTTGGCGAGGCCTTTCCGGCCTGATCTCCCAGCATCCGGACTTGCGCCGCCATCTCTACACCGACGATGGCAAGCTGCGCGCTTTTGTCAATGTGTACCTTAACGACGAAGACATCCGCTACCTGCAGAAGGAAGACACGGCGGTAAAGGACGGCGACAGTATTTCCATCGTGCCTTCGATCGCCGGAGGCCGTGATCATGATTTGCCGCGCAAATCCTGCCATCGCCTGTCTGCGCTCTGCTGTTGTTGTTGTCGCTAGTCGTCCTATTCGCGATCCCGCAATCCAAATCTAAAACTGAGGTTATTATGGCTACCATCACTCAACTGAACCCGCAACCCGTCGCCCTGACAACGAAGAGATTCTGCGCTACTCGCGCCACCTGATCATGCCCGAGGTGGGCATGGAGGGGCAGCTGAAGCTGAAAGCGGCCAAGGTGCTGTGCATCGGCGCGGGCGGCCTGGGCTCGCCGCTGGCGCTGTATCTGGCCGCAGCCGGCGTGGGAACGCTGGGCATTGTGGATTTCGACGTGGTGGACTTCACCAACCTGCAGCGGCAGATCATCCACTCCACCGACGACGTTGGCCGCAAGAAGCTCGATTCCGCCGCGGAAAAGCTGAAGGCGATCAATCCCTTCGTCGAGGTTCGCAAGTTCGAGACGCGCCTCAGCAGCGAAAACGCGCTCGAGCTATTCCGCGACTTCGACATCATCGTCGACGGCACCGACAATTTTCCCACTCGCTATCTGGTCAACGACGCCTGCGTGCTGACCGGCAAGCCCAATGTCTATGGCTCCATCTTCCGCTTCGAAGGGCAAGCCAGTGTGTTCGCGACGAAAGAGGGCCCGTGCTATCGCTGCCTGTATCCGGAGCCGCCGCCGCCGGGGCTGGTTCCCTCGTGCGCCGAAGGCGGCGTGCTGGGCATTCTGCCCGGACTGGTGGGCGTGATCCAGGCCACGGAGGTGATCAAGCTGATTCTCGGCAAGGGCGATCCGCTGATCGGGCGGTTGCTGCTGGTCGACGCTCTGGGCATGAAGTTCCGCGAGCTAAAGTTGCGCAAGAATCCCGATTGCCCTGTCTGCGGCACGCATCCGACCATCACCAAGCTGATCGACTACGAGCAGTTCTGCGGCATTCGCGGCGAGGAGAGCCAGTGGAAGCCGAGAATTCCCGAGATCCAGGCCGAAGAACTGAAGCGGCGCCTCGATGCGGGCGACGATATTTTCGTCCTCGACGTGCGCGAGCCGCACGAATACCAGATCTGCAACCTCGGCGGATATCTGATTCCGCTGGGCGATCTGCCCAAGCGCGTGCACGAACTGGACTCCAGCCGCGAGATCGTCGCCCACTGCCGCTCCGGCGTGCGCAGCGCGAAAGCGGTTGTCTTCG
>CAVVEC010000007.1:0-527588 GCA_963747105.1 uncultured Acidobacteriota bacterium | reverse complement strand
GTATTGCTTTTCTCTACCGTGGTTGCTGGCCGGAAACCGGGAGAGTTTACACCGATTTTGACCCCGAACGAGGGGGTTTTGAGTGTAATCGCCTTCCATGAGAAGGCCGGTCGGTGTCAAGTGGGATCTTGCTTGTTTTTCTCTCTTTCTTTCCTTCATGGCGGAGCGGTTTGCCGGGCGGCCCGGAGCGGTCAAGGGCGCGTTCTTTGCGGCGCCAGCGAACCCTTGACGGCGAAGACCGCTCGGCCACCATTCCGCCGGAAGAAAGAAAGCCGACCCTCTGACTCTGTCTGGTCGCGTTGCCCAAAGCCCGCTTTCCGCCCTCCTACTGCCGCCATCCTTCCATCCGCACTCTTCGTTGAGCGATGTTCGCTCGGTGCCAGTTGGGCGTTCTCGTTTCAGTCGGTGCTGCCACCTGATTTTCGACCTCTCTTCCGTCTTTAACAGGGAGGTTGGGCCAGGCGATTATCGCAGTCACCGGAACTCGGCGGTTGGATTTGGACTTCTCGCCTGCTTTTTCTAATCCTGGATCTAATACGCGGCTGCGGTAATGCACACGTGCTGGTTGCGCAGCGGCTCGTAAGTTTCTCCGCTCACCCACAGTCGATGCAGCAGGACGGCCAACTTTCGCGCCACCGCCATCACCGCTCGTTTCTTCCCATTCTTTCCTCCTCGCTCGGCCAGTTTCAGACCCCAACGTCGCAGATCGCTGTCCGCTCCGAACGGCCCCAGAATGTGGTGCGCGCCCTGCACCATCATCGTTCTTAGATAGGGATCTCCTTCCTTGCTGATGTGGAGCTGCGGCTCGCTCTGCCCCGAGTTTCTGCCGCCCGGGTCGTAGCCCAAGATAACAACCCACGTCGCGGCTCTTGCGAAAACGACGTGGATCTTCCAGCGTTAGCACGTAGGTCAGCGCGATCAGCGTTCCGACCCCTTTCACCTGTTTCAGCCGAGCCACCTCCGGGTAACTCTCCTGGCCACTTGCTTGATCCGCTCGTTGTATTCGCGGATGCGTTCGCTGAGCGATTCGATCTCATCCAGCAACGGCTGGAGCGCGATCTGCAACTCCGGACTCAGCCCCTGGGCCTTTTCCGGGTTCATCTTCCGCGGGTTGCACCCGCGCAACCGTTCGCCGTACGACTTCGTCAGTCCGCGCGCTGTATTGATCAGCGACGTCCGCGCTCGCACCAGTCCTGCTCGCGCCCGGATGACCGTCAGATCCGCTTGCGCTTTTCGCTGCGATGTTTCACCGGCCCCAACAGCTGCGGATCGATTCTCGCCAGCCGAGCCAGCGTTCGGGCATCGAACCGATCATCCTTTCTGCGACTCTCCCCGATCAAGCGCACGTTGCGGGCATGCGCCACGATCACTTCGTGCCCCAACTCGCTCAACAGCCGGCTCACCCACGGCGAATGCATCCCCGTTTCCAGTGCGACCCGGCTGCGCGGCATCCCGCCGAAAACTTCCTTCATTGCCTTCGGCGTCGTGCTCAGCTTTTGTTCCAGAACTACTTCCCCCGCCTCATTCAGAACGCAATACCAGCTCGATCGATCTCCCAGGTCCAGCCCGATCGTCAGTTTCTGACCTTCAATTTTTCCATCCTTTGCCGCTGCGGTGCTAATCTTCTTCATTGCCGGTCTCCTTTATCTCTTGCGCTTCGAGCGCGTCGATAACTTGGGAGCGTATCGCATCCCGTCGGAGACCGGCTTTCTCATCCCATCTGATAGCAACAGTTATCCCATTCATTCCCCAAGACGGGGCCGAACTCTCTTCCCCGTGTTGTGGTTCGAGGGCTAGGATGATCGGTGGTTTAGTGGGGAGGATGTGTCATGGACAACTCTTTGCGACACCGGAACTCGATAGTGTTGGCCGCCACGCTCGTATTGTCTGTGTTTGTGGCTCAACCGGCACAGGCGCAAAAGTTCAAGGTGCTACACACGTTTCACGGAGCGCCTAAAGACGGCGCATTCCCCCACGGCGTGGTAATCCGGGACTCGGAAGGAAATCTCTATGGACTGCGGAGTCCGGCGGTCGCGGGCAATGCAGCAACACCGGATGCGGAACCGCGTTCAAGCTTGACAAGAACGGCAAGCGGGTTTGGCAGCACAGTTTCAACGGCGTAAATGGTTCGGGTTCCTTTGCGGGCTTGCTGCGAGACAACGCAGGAAGACTGTACGGAACCACTCTCGAGGGCGGCAAAATTACGAGCAATTGTCAGTACGGCTGCGGGTTGGTTTTCAAACTGGATGCGACTGGCAAGGAGACGGTGTTACACCTCTTCAAGGGTGAAAGCGATGGCGAGTACCCGAGTCCCTTCTGGTGGCGGATGCTTTGGGCAACCTGTATGGCACCACCTACGAAGGTGGGGCTGTTTATGGGACGGTATTCAAAATAAGTAAGGCAGGCAAGGAAACTGTTATATACCGTTTCAAAGGCCCGCCAACGGGAGGGGGAGATGGGGCGTTCCCCTATTCGGGCGTGATTCGGGATGCGTCGGGCAACATCTATGGCACGACGGGCTACGGAGGCACCTACGGAGATGGGACGGCGTACAAACTGGACAGTGCAGGCAACGAGACCCTGTTGAACAGCTTTGGCGGGGAAGATGGGGTCGGTCCCAGTTCAGTCTTGGTGGCCGCCGCCGCTGGAAATCTTTATGGCACAACGGAGTACGGCGGCAACTCCGGGTGCGGCGGTACAGGGTGTGGGGTAGTTTTTGAACTCTCACCACAATCGAACGGAAGCTGGACAGAAACCGTCCTTTACACTTTTTGCTCGCAGTCGAATTGTGCGGACGGGGAACGGCCCGCTGATGGGCCGCTCGTTAGAGATGCTGCCGGAAATCTTTACGGTATCGACCTACTTCGGCGGCACTTATGACGACGGAGTGGTTTACAAGCTGGACTCAACTGGCAAGGAAACCGTGCTACACACTTTTACCGGCGGAGCGGATGGAGCGGTTCCGTTCGCGGGCTTAGTCGTGGACAGGTCCGGGAACTTCTATGGAACTACCGTGTTTGGCGGCGATCTTAACTGCGAACCCTCATACGGCGGTTGCGGCGTGGTGTTCAAGATCACGCCCTAATGCAGACGGCCCATTTTGTGTGGCATCGTCCGGTTACTGCGCTGATATCAAAGGACATCTCGGCTTAACTGTTGCAAAATCCCGATTACACTTATTGACCCCGGTCGTGAGCACAAGCGCCACATTGCTTGCTTCTTAGTCTCGAAGGAACGGCTGGCGGAATCTGGGCCGGGGCGCTGGCGGTTGCAATTCTATGACGTGACCTTTGGTGGAAGCCTCAAGCCGGAAATTGAAAAGCAGGACAGTTCCTGTGGAGCAATCCAGAACCGCGAATGGCCGCTTCCTCGAGACATAAATCGGCTGGTAACTCTTTCGCGGGCCAAGCGTTGCCATTCGGTTTGGACATTTTCAGCCATCAATTTACCTGTGGCGTGTTATGGCTTCAGGCCGCGTAATTTCCGTGACTTTGCGAGCGAGGTTTTATATTCCAGCAATTCCCTCAAAGCTGGTTTTGCCTTCTTTCAACCATACACCCAGCGCCCAAATGAGCGGCCACCAATCGGTGGGCATCTGTTTTCTTCCCACTTGGATATTTCTGACGCCAGTTCTTCGGAATCGCCGCCAAGGCTTTCAAGTTGTGCTAAAACTCCGTCCCTTTCTTGTTCGGTTGGTACAGCAAAAACCATTGTGTCCGAAATAGCGGAACCAATTTCGCTTATGAATTTCTCCAACGGGCCTTTGGGGTTGTTGTTGCTTTTTGAAGAGCAAAATCACCCAAACCAACCCCGGCCTGCCCGCCTGCCGCTTTGCTTTTATCATCCGCACCGTTTTTTGGTGCGGCGTTTTTAGGCTGGCAGGCTGGTTTTGGTTCGGTAGGTTCATTAGGCTCAGAAAGGCTCAAAAGGCTAGGCGGCGCGGCGCTTTCGCAAGTAGTTTCTTTTTCAATCTGTTGGGCGCTGAGTTTACTACTTTGCCATTGCACAGTGCCTTGCACATTTGGGGCTTTCCCTTGCACAGTGCCTTGCACATTTGGGGCTTTCCCTTGCACAGTGCCTTGCACAGCGGACCAGATAACAGGGCCGATTTTCTTCAATCGCCACTGGCCGGTTGAATCCTGTTCCGTTTCGATTTCGCGCTCCCAATGATGCTGGCCTTGCAAGTCGCAACAGTTATCTTCTACAACGGTAACAGCGTTGTGCGGGGCCACAATCCAGCCTTGCCTAAGCACGCCGCCGCGCACACGCTCGGCATCAGTTAGCACGCGCTGAAGGCGTAAAAGGGCAAGCACGTAATTGACCTGACGGCGGCCATATTCCTTTTTGGTTTTTCGGCGGAGATTGCAATTCTCAACAATCGTGGGCACATGCGGCCAAACAAAACGTTCTGGATCGTTGGTTGCTAGCATATCCAGATAGCCGACAACTTCACGGGCACAGAATTCGTAATGGCGTTTCAGGCTGCTGCAGATCTCGCCGGGTTTCAGCGGAACTTTCTTCGTGAAGCTTTGCTTTCCACGGATGGGTTTTTTGGTTTCCATATTTTCCTCAAGCAAAAAGCGTGGCCAGCAACCGGGCTTGAGGTTCCAATTGCTGGCACAACGCCTTTAATCTTTTGCACAGTGTTGGCCACACTGTGTTGCGCGTTTATGTGGTTGCGCGCCCCACCATCAAGCAACAGCGAAATCGAAGCCCTCGGATTGTGAAATGTTGCGAACAGGCCACATGCCAAGTCCTCTAAAGGCTGGGAAAGCCTCTAATCTCGCACGTACGTGTTACAGCCCGCCAGTGCCGCTTTTCCCTTCTAAAAGCGAATTGCGGGCCGCCGAAACGGCCCGCATTGGTATAGCTTATAGGATCATGCCTCCAAAAAGCAACTCCAAAAAGTTAAGAACTGGCCCCGGACGGCCTATTCTAGCACCATTTGCAGATACCGAAAGGGTTCCCTATCAGTGAAAAAATCCACCATCAAGGTTGTTTTAAAGCGCGCGACGCGAATCGCAAACCGATCCGGCGCACGGTTTAGATATTCCAACAGATATTTGCCGTTAAGTGCGAAGCTGACAGAGGGACCAATTACAGTGGCCTCAATTTCATTATCCGCTGATAACGTAAGCAGATCATCGTTGACAAATTGATTTGCCCATTCCGTGCGAGTGGCTTGCACCATAAGCGCCGCGCTGTTTTCCGCTACGGCAAAAACAATCGGGGAATATTGTTTTTCGGCGTTAACAAGGACGTATCTGATGGCTTGTCGCAACGCCCGTTTTTCCACAACAATGAGACCAGTTAAGTACATTTGTGGCAACACATGCTGATACGGCATAAATTGAGAAACTGGCACAAGCTCCGTCATCAATACGGAATCATCGGTTGCGAAAAACAAATGCGTTTCACTGGCAGAGATTTGAAGGATCAGGCCCGATAATCCAGCCACTATGCGTGTGGCTCCCGGGCCAATCAAAAATGCACAAACCGTCGCGGGAAACGGCGGTTCATAAATTGCTATCCGAAAACTATCGGTTGCAACCGCACGCACAACTGTGCCGGTGCTTTCAACCAAAATATATGGTTGCTGGAATTTGTTGACCTGGTTCGGGCAAGCGAAAGCAACGTGCCGCACCAAGTCTTGAAACAGCGGCAAAGATAGGGCACACAATTCATCGCATTTCGGCCAAACATACGCGCCATCATCTGGACTTGCACTGTGCTTTGATCGCGCGCGCCCGGCGGTTATTTCCAGCACGTTATCAGCGGCTTTGAAAATTATGGTATCGGCGCTACTGTTGGCGTGCGCTCGTAGCAAAGTAAACTTAGATAGTATGACGGCACCGTGCCCAGCGACTTTGCCTTTCAATTTGCACGATAGGTACAGGTCGTTATCGCGCGCTTGCGCGGATAACCATGCTTGGCCATGTTCGACCGAAAGGCGAACAAGCTGGGGATGCAACCGCGCAATACGGTCAGTGGCGGTTGCAAGGCTTGTTCGTAATACGGTAGCTGTGAAGGCTATTGGCATTTGGCTAGGTATGCCACCACAACGTCGCGCACGAAATCATCCTCGGATTTGTTCGCGGCTTTGGCGAGCTTGGCTATTTTTGCCATTTGCTCGGCACTGAATTGTGGCCGCACGCTTTTAGTTGCGGTTACGGGAGCCGGCTCGGGATCTGGCGTGCCCTGTGTTGCGTGGATTGCTTTTCGGAAAGCGGCCACGGATAGCTTTTCATCAATGGCCTTTTTCAGCCATTGCTTTTTTTCGGCATCCGTTTTCAAATCCGCAACTTCTTTGTGGTGGTAGAACGATAGCCGGTTGTCACGTAACAACCGTGGCATGTTGCGCGCAACACTGGCCCATGTTTTCAGCGTGCTACGATCCAAGCCGGTTGCTTGCTCGGCGCGGTTGAACATTTCCGTGGTGGCTTTGTGCTTTTGCTTACCGGCCTGTTCGCCGATTTCCACGCCTTGCAACATCCAATCCGCAATTTGCCATTGATGCTTTTTGTCTTGCTTGGCGATTTCTGCGCCTTTCCGTTGCCACTTATCCAGTTGCTTTATCCATGTTGGCCGCGCCGGGGCAGTTGAAGCCATGATCTTTTCGGCTGGCGTGGATGCAGGAACTTTGGCCGTTGCCGTTGCTGTGCCTTCCATTGGTGTGCGCCCTCCTTGTGGCGCAGGCCAAGTTTCGTGGGAAACACCGCTTCAAGTAAGTGATTCGGTATGCACGAAGGGAGCAGCACTAGGTACGCCGGACACAACACTAATGCGCGCGGCTGGAAACAGTATGGGCGATCAGTGGCCGATAGGTTGGTAGCCCTGACGGGAATCGAACCCGTATACCTGCCTTGAGAGGGCAGTATCCTAACCGTTAGATGACAGGGCCACGGCCACTTCACTTTACACTAAAATTTGCACTTTCTTTGCACTGAAATTCACGAGGCGCGCCGCAAAATTTCCTTGCAACCAACTGATAGGCCGCCACTTACAGGAAAAACACGAGGCGTATCACCTATCTTAGTGTAAACTTTCGCAAACTACTGAAAATGCTAGGTTTAGATTGTGGAAAATACCATTGAGAATCTTCCGTCCTAACCCCTAGACGATAGCGCCAATAGGACCGGCAGCGATTATAGCAAAGCCGCGTGCGCCAGCGCCGGAGGCGGGTCATCCAGGAATATCTTAATGATTTCTTAGTATTGGTAATTCTCTTGACAAGGCTCCTATGGTGGGAGCAGAATTTTGAAAGGCGAATAAAAAGCGAATACGCTCGCCTTCGCCCCGGGGTTTTGACCCTCCCTGATGTTCCTGAAATTGAGGTTCTCATGTCATCTTTTGCGCTTTTTTCGACTGCCGCTGCGCGCCGTCCCGTTGCCGGGACGCAGCAAGCTGCGTCTCTACGGAAAATTCGTGTAGAGACATTGCTGGCAACGTCTCTATCTGCAATGCCCAAACTCGCGGGTGTGGTTCCTGCGTCACGGCTTGAAGTGCGCCCCATGCCGGAGATGGTTTCCAGCGGGATCCGCGAAATCAATGCGCTGACCGGCGGCATTCCCCGCGGATGCCTGACCGAGGTGTGCGGGGCAGCCTCTTCCGGACGTACCAGTGTATTGCTGGCGACTCTGGCGGCAGCGACTCAGCGGCAAGAAGTGTGCGCTCTGGTGGATGCAAGCGATACTTTTCATCCCCTGTCTGCCGCAGTTGCGGGAGTGAATTTCGAAAGATTGCTGTGGGTACGGTGCGGGATGCATATGCGAAAGTCAGGTTCACCACAGAGTCGCCCTTCGACTACGCCCAGGGCAGGCTCTGACACAGAGAGCAAGAAATATCACAGGCAAATGGCAAGTCCGGTCGAGCAGGCGTTGCGCGTGACGGACCTGCTGCTGCAAAGCGGCGGCTTTGGGCTGGTGATGATCGATCTTGGCGATGTCTCTCTGAAAATTGCGCGGCGCATCCCGCTGGCCTCATGGTTTCGTTTTCAGCGTGCGGTGGAGCGCACCCCCACGGTACTGTTCGTCGTCACCCAGGCGCCTTGTGCGCAGACCTGCGCCGCACTGCTGCTGAAAGTGCAAAAACAGTTGTCGGTCCCTTCGCTTTGCTCAGGGCAGGCTAAGAACAGCTTTCCGTCATTGGCCAAAAAGCTGGCAGCCGCCAGCTCTCAGCTCTCGGAAAAAGATCTGGCGGGGAAAATATCTCCGACTCACGCGCAGCTTTTGGATGAACTTCATATAGAAGGAGAACTGTTGCGTTCGCGGCTGGAACGCAAACCGGTCCGATCGGTTACGGCCGCGTTCACGACCAAAGCACTGCGAATTTCGTAGCGGTGGTGCGTCCATGCCCGCCTATGCCTGCATCTTCGTGCCTGACTTTTCGGTGGCAGCGATACTGCGCACTGAACCGGAGTTGCGCGCGCAACCACTGGCTGTGCTCGAGGGCAAAGCTCCGCTGCAAAAGGTTTTTGCGGTCAATGAAAAAGCCCGCCGCGCCGGGGTGACTCTGGAAATGACCAAGCCGCAGGTGGAGGCCTGTCCGGGTCTGGTGGTGCGGCCCCGCTCTCGGTTGCAGGAAGCCGCCGCCCACGCCGCGCTGCTGGATTGTGCGCAATCGTTTTCGCCGCGCGTGGAAGATGCGGGTTGCGACACGCTGGTCCTCGACCTTGCCGGGCTGGAACCGCTTTTTGGTCCGTTGCCCAAAATCGCGCGCGCTTTGGCACGCCGCGCTGCGGATCTCGGACTTGAAGCCGACATTGCGGTGGCGTGCAATCCGGATGCGGCCATGCTCGCGGCCCGCGGATTTTCCGGCGTGACCGTGATTGCCGAGGGAAAAGAAGCGGAACAGTTGGGCGGCTTACCCGTGGAAGTGCTGTTGGGGGGGAGTTTTCAAATCTGCCGTGGCGAGCCGGAAGCCGAGCAGCTTTTGGAAACATTCCACCGCTGGGGAATTCGCACTCTGCGCGACTTGGCTGCATTGCCAGATGTAGAGCTGAGCGAGCGCCTGGGACAGGCCGGAATTCATTTACAAAAACTGGCACATGGCGCCACTTCACGCACGCTGGTTCCGGTCGAGCCGCTGCTGATTTTCGAAGAAGTGATCGAGTTGGAATATCCACTTGTGCTGCTGGAGCCGTTGGCGTTTCTGCTGGACCGGTTGTTGGAACAGATATGTGCTCGTCTGGGCGCGCGTGCGTTGGCAACGCAGGAATTGCGGTTGGAGTTGGAATTGCAGAAAGGATGCCTTATTGAGCATGATTCCGCCGAGCTTGCGCTCGGCCCGGACGAGCGAGGGCGCCCGTCCCCACACAGTCTGTTTCGCCGCACCCTCCATCTGCCCATTCCTCTGCTCGATCCCAAAACTTTTCTCAAATTGTTGCAGCTTGATTTGAGGGCACATCCCCCCGGCGCTCCCATCGTCAAAATTCATCTGGCGGCAGAACCGGTGCGGCCGCGGGCGGCACAAAACGGACTTTTTCTTCCTCCTTCGCCCGAGCCGGAGAAACTTGAGCTCACGCTGGCGAGGATTGCGGGGATCGTCGGGGAAGACAAGATAGGTTCACTGGAATTGCTGGATACGCATCGTCCCGAGGGATTCCGCATGCAGCGCTTTGCGCCCAGTGAACCTCAAGGGATGAGAAGAGGCGAAAAAGATCTGAGAACAGAATCCTCGCGGGCTGGTGCCCGCTTGGGGAATTCAAGAATAAAGGACGTATCGGCGCGACTGAAGTCGTGCCCTTCCCAAGACACAGTGAAGTCAGAGTTTTTCCCTAGTCTGCTGGAGCTCTGCTCTGCCCAAAAGCAAAATGATGAGAGTCCTGAAGATCTCGTTACCGCGCTGCGCGTCTTTCGCCCGTTGGTCAGCGCCACAATAACCATGCGCGACGGCAAGCCGGCGAGCATCACTTGCCCCAAACGCAGAGAAATACAAGGAGAAATTCTATGGGCGGCAGGGCCCTGGCGTTCGTCCGGCGACTGGTGGGAGCAGGAAGGATGGGCGCGTGACGAGTGGGACATCGCGGTGCAGGAAGAAACCAGCATTGCTTTATATCGTCTGGTTCGCGATCTGCTGAGCGGGCGATGGCTGCTGGAAGGAACCTACGATTAGCATTCCGTACTCAGCATTCAGCGGTCAGCCATTGAGTTTTGATTGCACGTCTAGCGACTGAGTGCTGAGTGCTAATTGCTATATGTACATCGAGCTGCACGCCCGTTCTGCTTTCAGCTTTCTCGAAGGTGCTTCTCTGCCCGAGGATCTGGTCGCAACCTGCGCCCATCTGAACATGCCGGCAATGGCGTTGCTGGACCGCGATGGGGTCTATGGTTCGCCGCGCTTTCACATGGCGGCGAGAAAAGCGAGGATCAAGGCGCATATTGGAGCGGAGATCACATGCGAATCATTCAAACCTGTCATCCTGAACGATTCTTCCGCGCGCTGGCGCGAGGAAGACGAGTCGAAGGATCTCTATTCCCGGCAATACTCTGAGAAGGTAGGGATTCCTCGTGGACTAAAGTCCACTCGGAATGGCAGTTTCTATCGGCTACCTCTTTTAGTGCAGTCCCGCCTCGGCTATCAAAACCTCTGCCGCCTGATTACGAAAATGAAGCTGCGTGCCGCCAAAGGGGAAGGCGCGGTACGAGAAGATGAATTACGCGAACATGCGGATGGGCTGATCTGTCTCACAGGCGACGGCGACGGCGGCCCACTGGCGCGTGCCCTCGATCACGGGGCTAGGGAAGAAGCGCGCCGCCGGGTCGAGCGCCTGGCGGACATCTTTGGCCGCGGCAACGTTTACGTGGAATTGCAGCGCCATTTTCATCGTGAGCAGGAGGCACGCAATCGCGCCGCCGTCGAGATTGCCCGTTCGCTGCAGCTTCCCTTGCTGGCCACTAACGGCGTCTGCTGCGCCACCGCTCGTGAGCGGGAACTGTGCGACGTTTTCACTGCCATCCGCCACCACCGCACACTGGCCAGCGCGGGACGTTTGCTGGCGCGCAACTCCGAACGCTATTTGAAATCGCCGCAGGAGATGGACGAACTTTTTGCTGACCTTCCCGAAGCCGTTGCGAACACGGTGGAACTTTCTTCCCGCCTCCAGTTCACGCTCAAGGATCTGGGATATGAATTTCCTAAATATTCCGTGCCTGAAGGCGAGACCATGATGTCGTTTCTGCGGGAGCGAACGCGCGAAGGTTTTCAGCAGCGTTATGGCCGGGCGGAAGCCGAATTACAGAGTCGCGCGCGCCGCCAGATTGAGCGCGAACTGAAATTGATCGAGAAACTCGACCTCTCCGGTTACTTTCTTATTGTCTGGGACCTGGTTCGTTTCTGTCGTGAGCAGAACATCCTGGTGCAGGGACGCGGATCGGCGGCTAACAGCGCCGTCTGCTATTCGCTGGGCATCACTGCCATCGATCCTGTCGGCATGGATCTGCTCTTCGAACGCTTTCTTTCCGAGGAGCGCGGCGAGTGGCCCGACATTGATCTCGACCTTCCCAGCGGCGATCAGCGCGAACGGGTCATTCAGTATTTGTATAAACGCTACGGCGAACGCGGCGCCGCTATGACGGCTAATGTCATCACCTATCGCAGCCGCATGGCTTCACGCGAAATGGGCAAGGTTTTGGGCTTCGATCCGGAGACGCTGAATAAAGTTTCGGCGGCGGTTGCCCACTGGGAGTATCGGGACGCAAACGACACGCTTGACCATCATTTCCGCGATGCTGGCCTGGATTTGAATCATCCCCGCTTGCGCAAGTATTTCGAGCTGTGTGTTGCGGTGCAGGATTTGCCGCGCCACCTCGGCCAGCATTCCGGCGGCATGGTGATCTGCCAGGGACAACTTGATTCGGTCGTGCCGCTGGAACCTGCGTCCATGCCGGGCCGAGTTGTGTTGCAGTGGGATAAAGAAGACTGCGCCGATTTGGGCATCGTCAAAGTGGACCTGCTCGGTTTGGGGATGATGGCGGTGCTGGAAGATTCTCTCTGGCTCATCCGCAATCATCAGAATGAAGAAATTGATCTGGCGCATTTGCCCCAAAACGATCCTGCCGTGTATTCCGCCCTGCAAAATGCCGATACCATCGGGATGTTTCAGGTGGAGAGCCGGGCACAAATGTCGTGCCTGCCGCGCCTGCGTCCAAAATGTTTCTATGACATCGTGGTGCGAAGTTGCCATCATTCGTCCGGGGCCGATCGTGGGCAAGATGGTGAATCCTTATCTGCAGCGCCGCATGGGACGCGAACCGGTTACCCACCTGCATCCTTCGCTGGAACCGGTGCTGGCGCGCACTCTGGGTGTGCCGCTTTTCCAGGAGCAATTGTTGCGCATCGCGATGGTGGCTGCCAACTTCAGCGGTGGCGAAGCCGAAGAACTGCGCCGCGCCATGGGATTCAAGCGCTCGCAGGCCCGCATGAAGGAAATCGAGGCCAGGCTGCGCAGCGGCATGGAAGAGAATGGCATTGCACGCGAAGCCCAGGAACAGATTATTCTTTCGATTACTTCGTTCGCTCTCTACGGATTTCCCGAGTCGCATGCGGCCAGCTTCGCGCTGATCGCCTACGCCAGCGCGTACTTGAAATGTCATTACCTGGCTGCCTTCACCGCCGCCCTGCTCAACAACCAGCCCATGGGCTTTTATCATCCGGCCACGATTGTGAAAGACGCGCAACGGCACGGGCTGAAAGTGCTGCCCATTGATGTGATGAAGTCGGAGTGGAACTGCACGCTGGAGCACTCAGCGCTCAGCACCGAGCATTCAGCTAAACCGCCAGTCATCCCGAGCGAGACTTCTTCTTTGCAAAGCAAAGAAGAAATCGAGTCGAGGGACCTGCTTTTGACCGGCCACTGGCCATTGACCACTCGCCACTCGCCTCTGGCTCTCCGCCTCGGCCTGCGTTATGCCCGTGGATTGCGCGAAGAAGTTGCGCGGGCGCTGGTCCGGCAACGCAGCCTTGCTCCATTTGCATCCATTCGCGATCTAGTCCATCGGGTGCCTGAGTTGCGCAAAGACGAGTTGAATATCCTGGCGGAGATTGGCGCGCTGAATTCAATAAAAGGCAGCCACGGATCCACACGGATTCACACGGATCAATTCAACAATCAAGAATCAACCATCAACCATCGTGAAATTCAACTTCACCGCCGCCATGCTCTTTGGCAAGTGGAACGCGCCGTCCGTCATTCGGGCCCCTTGCTCGACGAATTGCCCGAGCCCGATTCCCGTTCTCCCCTGCGCCCCATGAATCAGGAAGAGCGGTTGGGGGCGGATTTCCGCGGTACTGGCCTGACAGTCGGGCCGCATCCCATGGCGTATCACCGCGCACGGATGCAAGCGCTTGGCATACGCAAAGCCAGCGACCTCTGCCACATTCCCCATGGACAGTATTTGCGCATCGGAGGATGCGTCATTGCCCGCCAGCGTCCCGGAACCGCGAAGGGTTTTGTCTTCCTAAGCCTGGAGGACGAAACCGGGGTGGCCAATGCCATCATTACTCCCGATCTGTTTCAGAAAAACCGATTACTGGTGAGTTCCGAGCAGTTCCTCATGGTGGAAGGAATCCTGCAGAACCAGGATCATGTCATTTCAGTGAAGGCGGCGCGCGTGCTGCCGCTTTTCATCACCCGCGCCCCCACCGATTCGCATGACTTCTATTAAAGAAACTTATGTTTCAAATCAATTAATTTTTTATCGATTCCTCCCACATCCACAGGCGATCGGTTTATTATTGATTCATATCTGCCACACATCTTATGCGGACCCCGAATCAGCCGGGGTCTACGTGTATGGGGCGACATAAATTCAGTTCATTCATTGAACTTATCAGTTAAGGAGTACCAATAATGGCGAAAGCAAAGACTCCCCGCAACAGCAACCCACCCAACAAACAGGTCATCACCATGCCCGAAGCCGGCTCGATTACTCCGATCCGAAAAGCTTCCCCGGTCAATTCCTCCGCGGTTGATCTGGAATCCCAGATCCGCCAGCGCGCGTACGAGTTGTACCAGGAGCGGGGATGCAATTCCGGACAGGAAAAAGAGGATTGGCTGCGGGCCGAGCGCGAAGTCCGCGCCCGGCACAATCGCCAGCATAGTGCGTAGGTCCGGGGACTCCGCCAACGCTGGTTTGCGCCGTTTAGTTGTGGGCTTTGGCCGCAACGGAGGTCCCTATGCCTGAAGTTCTGCTCATCGACAACGATCCCGTACAGTTGCGCGTTCGCGAGGCGGTATTGCGCAAATCCGGGATTGCTGTCTGCAGCGCCAAAACGGCGGACGAGGGTCTCGATCTCTTGCGGGATCCGGAACTCGGCAACAGCTTGCGGCTGATCGTTACCGACCATGTCATGCCCGGCGCCAGCGGCGCTACCTTCGTGCGCGAACTCCGGCGCTTCAGCCCTGATGTGCCTGTCATAGTGGTGACCGGTTTGGCCGAAGCCGAGGACGAGTACGAGGGGCTGAGCGTCAGTTTTCTGAACAAACCCTGCCCGCCCGAGGAATTAATAGCGCGCGTCCGCGCCGCTCTGCAAAGCAAGCCCTAACGCAAGCCAGGTTCTGGGTTGGCCTTGGAATTGCTCGGCCTCCTGGAGAAGCAAAACCCGCTGAGGCAGTCTTCGGAACTTAGCAACGCTTTGGAATCCAGCGGTCGGTTGCCAGCTTTGGGGTTGCCTCAGTGAAGGGTTTCTGAAAAAATAACCAAAGGGTTTCCCTTCATGTCACAAATAGGCAGTTTTGCGCTTCTGCTCGCGTTGGCATTGAGCGCATACTCGTTCTTAGCCGGGTTGTTGGCCCTCACGGGTAAGAACCCAGGTTCGGAGCGACTGGGGGAAACCGCGCGGCGCGCGGGTATCGCCACCTTTGCGGTGGTTTTCCTGGCGGCGGTGGTGCTGGTTGTCGCCGCTTTCCAGAACGACTTTTCCATCGCCTACATTTTTCATCACAGCAATCGCGATCTGCCCGCCCCGTACAAGTTCGCCACACTTTGGTCGGGACAGGAAGGCTCGCTGCTGTTCTGGTCGCTGCTGCTCTCGGCGTATGGCCTGGTCCTTAGATTGCGTTACAAGACGGACCCTCGTCTGTTCGCCTATGCTTCCGTCATCATCGCAGCGGTCCAAGTTTTCTTTCTCCTGCTGCTGAATTTTGCCGCTCATCCTTTCGCCATCATGCAAGGCTCGCTGCCGGCCGACGGCAACGGCCTCAACCCGCTGCTGCAATATCCCGAGATGGTAATTCACCCACCCATGCTGTACTTGGGGTACGTCGGGTTCACCGTGCCATTTGCCTTCGCCCTGGCCGCGTTGATCATGCGTTATCCGGGAGAAAAGTGGATCCAGATCACTCGCCGCTGGACCATGGTGACGTGGGGATTTCTGACGTGCGGAGTCTTTCTGGGCGCGCACTGGGCGTATTCCGTGCTGGGCTGGGGCGGCTACTGGGGATGGGATCCGGTGGAGAACGCCTCGCTCATGCCCTGGCTGACCGGAACCGCGTTTCTGCACTCGGTGATGATGCAGGAAAAACGCGGCATGTTAAAGACCTGGAACATGTGGCTGATCTTCTCTACCTTCATGCTTTCCATCTTCGGGACGTTTCTGACCCGCAGCGGCGTGGTCAGTTCGGTGCATGCCTTCGCGCAATCCTCCATCGGCGACTGGTTCGTTGGTTTCCTGGCGCTGATTTTCGCGACCTGCGTCTTTTTCTACGTGAAGAACCGCTCGCACCTGCGCAGCGAGCACAAGCTGGAATCCCTGGTTTCGCGTGAGTCCAGCTTCCTGTTCAACAATCTGCTGCTGCTCGTGGCTTGCTTCACCGTGCTCTGGGGGACGCTTTTTCCGGTGCTCTCGGAATGGGTCCAGGGAAATAAGGTCACCGTCGGCCCGCCGTTTTTCAATCGCGTGAACATACCCGTTGCGCTACTCCTGCTGTTGCTGACCGCGGTCGGACCGCTGCTGGCCTGGCGCAAGACCTCGGTAGAAAGCTTGAAGCGCAATTTCCTGTGGCCGGCCATCGGGGCGCTCGGCACAGGCGTATTGCTGGTGGCACTTGGGATGCGTCCCTGGAACGACGCATCGTACTTCTATGCGCTGATGACGATCATGCTGTCGGTGCTGGTGGCGCTGACCGTGATCTCGGAGTTCGTCCGCGGCGGCCGGGTGATCGGCAGGCACACGGGTCAGAACCTGTTGGCTTCGATGGTGCAGCTGGCGCACCGCAACACGCGCCGCTATGGCGGCTACATCGTTCACTTTGGCGTGATCGTGATCATGATCGGATTCGCCGGAGCTGCGTTCAATCAGGATAAAGAGCAGGAGATGGGCTTCGGCGACAAGATGACCATCGGGCCCTACACGCTGGTCTGCCAGTCTTACACGCAGGACGACAATCCGAATTACGGCAGCGAGTGGGCTGTAATCAACGTGTTCAAGGGCGGAAAGCAGATCGCCACACTCAATCCCGAGCGGCGTTTTTTTCATGCCAGCCAGCAGACTTCGACCATCGTCGCCAACCGCTCCACACCGCGAGAAGACCTTTACCTCGTGTACGAGGGCCAGAACCAGGACACCGGGCGTCCTATTATTAAGGCGCACCTGAATCCGCTTGTGATGTGGATTTGGGTCGGGGTATGGATCATCATTGCCGGCACAGTCGTAGCGTTGATTCCAAACGCAGCTCCGGTGCGGGTTGCGGTTCCTGCCCGGATGCAGGCGGCGCCGGTGGGCGCGGGGGACTGATGCGAACCCCAGATTTGACATCTCAAAGATCTGTCAGCCTGAGCGCGGCAGATTCTCCGCGAAGCGGAGAATCTGCGGAGTCGAAGGACCCCACAAATGATTGCAGCGCGACAAAGCGGAAAGGCATTCCGGCCAGACCATCCGCGGGACTTCGTTGGAAGAATTCCCTGACGCTTTTTTGCCTGCACCCGCAACGCCGGGGTCCTTCGACTACGGCGACGCTCGCTTCGCGAACGTCGCCTCCGCTCAGGATGACAGGGTTTTGTCCTTCCACTCTGATTGGTAGCACGGTCGTAAGGACAAAGGCATTTTTCTTTAGACGTGGTGCCCAACTGATCATGCTGGCGCTGGCCGTGTTTGCCCTGCTGGGGGCGGGCGACGAATCCGCCCGGGTCAATGATCTTGGCCATCGCCTGATGTGCGCCTGCGGCTGCAACCAAATTCTGCTGGAATGCAATCACGTCGGTTGCTCCTATTCCGACCGCATGCGGGGCGAGCTTATCGCCGCGGTGGATCGAGCGGACAGCGACGACCTGACTTTGCAAGCGTTCGTGCAGAAATACGGCCCGACGGTTCTGGCTGCGCCCACTAAGACAGGCTTCAACCGTGTGGCTTGGATCATGCCCTACCTTGCCCTGGCGGGCGGGCTGACCATGGTCACACTGATCGTACGAGCCTGGAGATCACGTCCCCTTCTTCTGCCCGCTGATGCGCCCGCTCCGGTTCATGGAGCGGAGCTCGAGCACTTCCGCGAGCAGGCGAGGAAGGATACGGAACTATGACGGTTGCGATCCTCGCCTGCATGCTGATCACGTTTGGCTCGCTGGTCTATGTCTTTTATCTTCCCGGAAAACTGTACATGGGGCCGGAAAAGACCCGTGTCATTTACCTGCGCGAGCGTAAGGAAGCGATTTACGAAAACCTTCGCGACCTGAATTTCGAATATAAGGCGGGCAAGTTTCCCGACGCTGATTATCAGGCGATGAAGACATCTCTCGAAGAGGAGGCCGCCGCAGTGCTGGCTGAGATCGCGCGGCTGGAAGAGGCCGCGGCCAGTTCGAGCCTCCGGAACCGGAAGGGAGCTCGAGTTTGAAACCTTACCCAATTGTCATCCTGAGGTCGGACGTTTTTTGTCCGAGCGAAGGATCTGGGCGAGCGACCGCGCCGCAATCGCGCCCTGGCGCGATTGCAATGAAGCGCGACGCGAGCCTCCTTATTGCAATACTTACTGCCGTCTTTTTCGCCGCCCTCGCTTCTGCCCAAACCCTCACCGGTACGGTCAAGAACGGCACGACGAACAAGCCTGCCGTCGGCGACGACGTTGTCCTTCTCAGCCTCGCGCAGGGCATGCAGGAAGCCGGCCGCACCACCACCGACGCCAAAGGCAATTTCACGTTGAAGCTCGACGACGCCGGCAGTCCCCACCTGATTCGCGCCATCCATCAAGGGGTGACGTACCACCACATGGCGCCTCCGGGAACGACCTCGGTCGAGGTGGAAGTCTACGATGTTTCCAAGAAGCTTGACGCTGTGAGCGTAACCGCCGACGTGATGCGGTTTCAGGCCAAGGACAACGAACTCGCCGGCATCCGCCTTTTTGCGGTCAATAACGCTTCGCAACCGCCGCGCACCCAGATGAGCGATCAGAGCTTCGAATTTTATCTGCCCGCCGGCGCGCAGATCGATCAAAGCATGGCGATGACGGCGGGTGGCCAGCCCATCACTTCGGCTCCGGTTCCGGAGAAAGAAAAGAATCGCTACACCTTCATTTTCCCGCTGCGCCCCGGCGAAACCCAGTTCCAGGTTTCCTTCCACCTGCCCTATAGCGGCGAGGCCAGCATTGATCCCAAGGCGATCTATGGAGCTGAGCATTTTGTCGTGATGTTGCCGAAGAGCATGCAGTTCGTGGCCGCGCCAGGCACGGCGTTTCAATCCATGCAGGACCCGCGCCAGTCCGATGCCGTGGTACAAGTAGCTTCCAACACCACGGTCGGCCAGCCGCTTAGCTTCAAGATTTCCGGCACCGGAGTTTTGCCAGAGGAGAACCAAGGTGGCGGCGCCGAAGGCGGCAGTGCTCAGGCCAGCGGCGCTGTGGCGGGACGCGACTCGCGTCCCGGCGGCGGGCTGGGCCCGCCGATTGATGCTCCTGACCCGCTGGAAAAATATCGCTGGTACATTCTGGGTGGCTTCGCGGTTGTGCTCGCGGCAGGAGCGGTCTACATTGCCAGACGATCTAGGACTGCCACTGTTGCTGACTTCGCGCCTTCTGACCTGGAAGTCGCCAACATTCCTCCTGCCCCCAAGCCCAAACCGGCAGACCGCTCGGCTTTGCTGCTCGAGGCTTTGAAGGAAGAGATGTTTCAGCTCGAAGTCGAACACAAGCAAGGCCGCATCTCGCAGCAGGAGTATGCCAAGGCCAAAGCAGCGCTGGATCAAACGCTGGAACGAGCGGTGAAGCGGGGGATGGCGAAAGCAACGTAGGAGTAATGGAGGACGGGCGTCCTCGCCCGTCGGAGCCCAGCGGTGTGGCATACCTCCGGGGTTGAATCTCCGGGCCGTTCGCACCATCTAATTTACTGAGAATTCCTATGGGAAATACCTTCAAAACCGCGTTTCTGTTGACGTTGCTTACGTTGTTGTTGATGTTCATCGGCCGCGTCTTCGGTGGCCAGAACGGCATGATCCTGGCACTGGGACTAGCCGTCGTCATGAACTTCGTTTCTTATTTCTACTCCGACAAGATCGCGCTGGCGATGTACCGCGCCCAGCCAGTCACGCGCGAGCAACTGCCGCGAGCGTATGACGCCGTCGAGCGGCTGACGCAGAAGATCGGCATCCCCATGCCGAAGATTTACGTGATCCCTAATCAGTCTCCCAATGCCTTTGCCACAGGCCGCAACCCCAGCCATGCGTCGGTGGCCGTGACCGAGGGAATTCTGAATCTGCTCAACGACGAAGAACTGGAAGGCGTGCTGGCGCACGAACTCGGCCACGTGAATAACCGGGATATTCTGATCAGTTCAGTCGCCGCGACTATTGCCGGAGCGATTACTATGCTGGCCAGCATGGGACGCTGGGCCATGATTTTCGGTGGGATGGGGAGCCGCGACGACCGCCGGGGTGGCGGAATCGGGGCGCTTTTCATGCTGATCCTGGCACCCATCGCGGCGTCGCTGATCCAGCTTGCCGTCTCCCGCTCGCGCGAATACCAGGCCGACGCCACCGGCGCGCATTTCACCGGAAACCCGTACGCCTTGGCGAGTGCTTTATCGAAGCTCGACGCTTATTCGCGCCGCTTGCCCATGCAGGCCTCGCCTTCGACCGCGCATTTGTTCATCATCCAGCCTCTACTGGGCGGTGTGAGCTTCGGCAACTTGTTCTCGACCCATCCTCCGATCGCCAAGCGCATCGAGCGGCTGACGGGAAGGCCGGCGGAGTTTACGCAATAGAAGCTCTCAGCTCTCAGCTAAGCCTGAACGCAAGAGCATGGATTGTCCTAGCTGGTAGCTGACGGCTGAGAGCTGACAGCTATCTGTAACCTCCGTAACCGCTCGCATCTGACCTCGCATAGTAGAATCGTGCTAATGTCTCCCGAAACCGCCAGCGCCGTTTCTCATCGTGCGGCTCAGCTGGAAAACGCTCTACGCAAGGTCATTCGCGGTAAGGACGATATCGTCCGTCTGGCCGTGGTCGCGCTCATCGCGCGCGGGCATTTGCTGATCGAAGGCGTGCCCGGCGTGGGCAAGACTACGCTTGGCCAGGCACTGGCACGCGCTCTGGATTGCAGTTTTCAGCGGGTGCAGTTCACCAGCGACATGCTGCCTTCGGACGTGATTGGGATCTCGATATACTCCGCCATCGAGCAGCAGTTCGAGTTCAAGCGAGGCCCGGTCTTCACCAACGTGCTGCTGGCCGATGAGATCAACCGCACCACGCCGAAGACGCAATCTGCACTGCTCGAAGCCATGAACGAGGGACAGGTCACGGTAGACGCTCACTCGTATCAACTGCCGCAGCCATTCCTGGTCATTGCCACGCAGAACCCGGTGGAGCATCACGGAACTTATCCTTTGCCGGAATCACAGCTCGATCGTTTTCTGATGCGGGTGCGGATGGGCTACCCGGACAGCAGCGCCGAGCGCGAGATTCTGCGCTCCGAGGCGGGGACTGCACAGTTGGAAGCCATGCAGCCTGTTCTCACTGGCGCCGATGTGCTGGAAATGCAACACGCGGTCATGCAAGTGCGGGTGGATGATTCGCTGGTCAGCTATGCGCTCGCGATTGTCAGAAAAACGCGCGAGTCGGAGCATTTCTCTCTGGGGGTTTCGCCCCGCGGCTCGCAAATGCTCTATCGCGCGGCGCAAGCTATGGCATTTCTCGATGGCCGCAACTTCTGCACGCCGGAGGATTTCAAGCCACTGGTCGTGCCGGTTTTTGCCCATCGCGTGGTGGTAAACGGACTGTACTCTTCTACCCTGAAAAAATCGGAGCAGGCGGAGCAGGTGATTCAGGAAATCGTGGGGAGCACGTCAGTGCCGGTGTAGGGTCAATCGTGCCATCCTGAGCGAAGTTGCCGTCGCGCAGCGCCGGCAACGCAGTCGAAGGATCCCGAGCACGCCGTTTCCGAGACGGAGCGTTGAAGGAGTTCTGCCCCGGTCCGTTCAGAGCGTCGTCGAGAACGCCCAGCTGTTTTCCTGACGTCGTCCCCTGTGTCTGAGGGGTCCTTCGACTCCATGGCCGCCGCGCTCTGCGCTGCAGCCACGGCGCTCAGGATGACAGGGTAGAGTGATCGTCATCGCCAACTGGCCGCGAAAGCTATAATTCCGTCATGTCGTTTCTTCGCTATCTGATGCTGTTGTCTCTGGTCGTTTGGGTGGGCGGGCTGATTTTCTTCCCGGTGGTCGCGCAAACGGCTTTCTCCGTGCTCCCCACGCGCCACCTGGCAGGAACGGTGGTGGGGCGGTCGCTCGGCATTCTGCATTGGATGGGGATGGTCTCGGGCATCGTTTTCCTGGTCACTTCTTTAGCGTACAGCCGATTCCGCACCGGAACCGCTCACGTCTTCGCAGCGCGCAACCTGCTTATTTGCATCATGCTTGCGCTGACGCTCATCTCGCAGTTCGGCATCATTCCCCGCATGGACGCCTTGCGCGCCTCGATCGGGGAGATCGACTCCGTGCCTCCCGATAATCCCGTCCGCATGCAGTTCGACGCTCTGCATGTCTGGTCAACCCGGGTGGAAGGTAGTGTTCTTCTTTTGGGGTTGGTGGTTGCGTATCTAACAGCTAGCCTCTAGCTCCGAGCTTTCAACGCTGTCGCACGAATCAATTTCTGTAACGCGCACATCATCATTTATCCTCACAAGGGCTCGCTAGAAGCTAGCAGCTAGAAGCTCTTCTTATGAAAACTGGCATCATTGGCCTGCCCCAGGTAGGCAAGACATCCTTATTTCGCATATTGACCAAGGCGCATCTTTCGGCCCAGGCCTACGCCAATCCGCGAGAGGCGCACGTCGGCGTGGCCAAAGTGCCCGACGACCGCCTCGACCGCCTGGCGGCTCTCTACAATCCGAAGAAGTTGACCCATGCTTCCGTGGAATACGTGGACGTAGGCGCCATCGGCCAGGAAGCACTCAAGGAGAGTGCTTACCTCGGCCACTTGCGAACGGTGGATGCGCTGGCCCATGTGGTGCGGGCGTTTAACGATCCTGCGATTCCGCACGTCGGGTCCATCGATCCTCTGCGCGATATTAAGAATGTCGAGTTCGATCTGATGGTCAGTGATCTCGGACAGATTGAAAAGCGGCTGGAGCGCGTAGAGAAGGATCTCAAGAAAATGCGCTCAGCCGATCTGGAGAAAGAATTTGAGTTGCTCCAGCGCGCCAACGCTCATTTGGGGTCGGAGCGCCCGTTGCGTGAGTTAGAAATGACGCCCGAGGACAAAAAGCGTCTCCGCGGATTCATGTTCCTCAGCGAAAAACCGATTCTCTATGTGTTGAACATAAGCGAAACGGCAGAACTAGGGAAGGAACTTGAAACTGCGGTCGGCAAATACAAGTTGTCGGAAGTTGCTTCGCGCCCGAATGCCGCGGCTGCCGCCATCTGCGGAAAGGTAGAGGCCGAACTGGCGGAGATGAGTGATGCCGACGCTGCCGAGTTTCTGTCCAGCTATGGACTCAAAGAAAGCGGCCTGGTGCGCCTGATTCGCACCACCTACGCTTTGCTCGGATTGATTTCCTTTTTCACCGCCGGCGAGGACGAATGCCGCGCCTGGACCGTCCCCGTCCACACCCGCGCGGTCGAAGGCGCAGGCGCCATTCACTCGGATCTGGAGAAACACTTTATCCGCGCCGAAACCATCCGCTGGGACCAACTGCTCGAGGCCGGCTCGGAGGCCAATGCCCGCACCCGCGGCACGCTCCGACTGGAAGGGAAAGACTACATCGTGAAGGACGGGGATGTGATGCATATCAGGCATAGTGGCTGATGCGAGTACCGAGCGCCGAATCTGATGACACTGGACTCTGCGCCCTCGAAGCTGTAGTCTCAGCAGCGCGTTTGTCAACGTGATTTCAACCGGGTACTCGGTGCTGGGCACTCGAAAAGAGCATGCATCCCATTCTCCTCAGTCTTCTGCTCGGCCTAACCGCGGCCGCCGCCAATGTCTTCGGCGGCGCGATCATCGTGCAAAAGCGCTGGGAACGCTCCTACCTCAAGTACTTCGTCGCCCTGGGCGCGGGATTCATGCTTGCCACAGCCATCGTGGAAGTTTTCCCAGCCGCCCTGGAATTGCGCGGCAAGAGCGCTGCTTTCCTGGTGCTGGTGGGCTACCTGATCATTCATTTCTTCGAACACACGGTTACGCCCCATTTCCACTTCGGAGAGGAGACGCACAAAGACCAATTTGTTCACGGCCACAGAGCGTACTCGATTCTAATCGGCTTAATCATTCACACATTTTTCGATGGCATCGCCATCGCTTCGGGCTTTCTTGTTTCCAACTGGCTGGGATGGATCATCTTTCTCGCCATCTTCCTGCACAAGATTCCCGAAGGGTTCACCATCACGTCAGTCATGTTGGCAAGCGGTCAGACCCGAAAGGTGGCCTGGGGGGCGTCGGTATTGCTGGGCGCGGCAACATTCGCCGGCGTGCTGACCATGGCTCTGTTGCGGCGCGAGGTTAGCTTCGGACTGCCGCTGTCGGCGGGCGTAACGATCTACGTTGCTGCCTCCGACCTGATGCCGGAAGTAAATCGCGAACCAGGAGTGGGAATGGCGCTGGTAGTTTTTCTGGGAGTCGGACTGCTGTTTGCCCTGGATCAGGTCTTCCACGTTCATTGATGCGATGGCATCATTCCACGGTATGCTTGGCCGTGTAACCTTCCCGGGCGATGACCTGGTATTTCACATCTTTGCCTTTTTGGTCGTGAACTTTCAAAGGACCTCCATCGGGCGCGACCACTTCCACTTTCAGCTTGCGGTAGGTGGCATCGAGCTTCGCATTGCTGGGGTGATAAGCGATGTTGTACTGGTTGCGGATGTCGCCGGCAATTTGGTGAAAGATCTCTGGCAGTTCCGCTTCAAATCGGGGAAAGTAGGCGCGTCCTCCCGTCAGACGAGCGAATGTGTTCATCTCGTTGTCCGCCTGCAGGTAATCCATCTCGGTGATCGGAATGGCACCGCGTGGAGCTGCGCCTCCTTGCGATTCGAACCATTCCCGCACTGCCCAGCCCACACTGATCGGGAAAATGGTTACATCGTGGCTAGCCTTGACCTTCTTTGTAATCTGGTCCAGGTTCAGCTTGCTGAAAGTATCTACCCCGGTCGTGATCAGGATGATGTATTTGTGACCTTCGATCCCGTCCACCCGGTCGAGTGTGTCGTAGAGAGCATCGAAAAGGTTCGTCTCCTCAAAACCAGGGATTCGCAACTGGCCCAGGGCACCATAGATCTCCGCCTTGTCCTGAGTGAAGTCCGCCAGGATGTGGGGCTTCATGTCATAGGAAATCACCGCGACCCAGTCGTCCTTCTTCAAAGTCTGCGCAAAGCTATAGGAAGCGTTCAGGGCTTCGACCATGAATCCGTAGTTCGTAGAGGCAAACTCTACCAGCAGCACAGCCGTAATTGGTGCTTCTGAAACGTTGAAGCCGGTGATCTTCTGTTCCACGCCATCTTCGTAAACGCGGAAGTTCTCCTTCTGCAGGCTGGAAATGAACTGCCCGTCCTTGGTTGTAACCATGACCGGCACGGTCACCAGAGGCACATCCACGCGGATGGAATAATCGGGCATGCCCTCGATCTTCTTTGGCTTCTCAGGTGGCGGAGGGGGCGGGGGCTCGTCCTTCTTCTTGGGAACAGCATAAGGTCCCACATCGCCCTGCGGACCGCCGGCCTCCGGTGGAGGCGGGGTCTGCTGGCTACTCGGCGCGGAAGGCGACTGGTTCTGTGCCTGGACCGGAAGCCCTTGCCCTGCAATCACTCCCACGGCAAGAATCAACACCGCGACGTGCGAAACACGCCCCCGGATCGGACCAAGAGCGGGCGCAAAACGGAAAGAAAACATTGAGATCCTCGGAAACCCTTGTGCTAGTATAGACGCAGAGCTTCGCGATTGGGATGTTTTACTTGGCTGTTGCTACTCCTCTCCCCGGTAAATCGAGTACAAAACGCGGAGTGTAGGTGTGCTGTTCGAGGGCCAGTTGGCGGTCCTCTGGGGAAATTGGAATGAGACAAGCAGTTCTCACCGCGCTGGTACTCTGCCTTCTGCTGCCCGCCGCAAGCCCGGCGCAACCTCCGAAACCGATTGAAACGATTCCCATTAACCAGATTCATGCGGGAATGCGCGGCGTGGCTTACACCGTGTTCCAGGGTACCAAGCCGGAATCCATGGACGTGGAAGTGCTCGGCATTTTGAAGAATGCCAATGGTCCCAAGGGCGATGTCATCTTGGTCCGACTGGGCGGCGCCAAGGCGGAATACACCGGCGTAGTCGCCGGCATGAGTGGGAGCCCGGTGTATTTCAATGGCAAACTGGCGGGGGCCCTGGCCTTCCGCATCGGAGAGTTTTCCAAGGAACCCATCGCTGGAGTCACGCCGATTGCCGAGATGCTCGAAATCAGTGCTATGGATCACAGTCCGGCGCCCGAGCCAATCGAGGCCAAAGCGGCGGCTCAGTCGCCTGGCAAGACCGGCAGCCCCGGTGTTTCAGCGATGGCGGCTCTCGATTCCGCAAACCAGAATTCCCCAAATCGAAATTTTGCCAACTATCTGAAGCCGATCGAGACGCCGCTGGTGTTCAGCGGATTTTCCGAGGACGCGGTTCAGCGGTTCGCGGCACAATTCTCCGCCGCTGGAATCGTCCCGGTGATGGGCGCGGGATCGGTGAGCGATGACAAGCAGCCTGAACCCATGGAGCCGGGGTCGGCGGTGAGTGCGGTTCTGGTACGCGGCGACATGGATATTGCCGCGACCTGCACCGTCACTTACATGGATGCAGACCACCTGCTGGCCTGTGGCCATCCGCTGATGCAGTTCGGCATGATTGACTTGCCCATGACCAAAGCCCAGGTACTGGCCACCGTGCCTTCACCGCTCAATGCCTTCAAGATCGTGAATGCGACCGAAGCGGTTGGCGCCTTTGTGCAGGACCGCCACAACGGCATTTTGGGCGAGTTTGGCAAGAAGCCCGAGATGATTCCGGTTACGCTGACCATTCATGGCGAATCCACGCATGGCGGATCCGCCGACAAACAGTTTCACTACGAGGTGCTCAACAACGCCCGTCTCAGCCCTGTGGCAATGATGGCGACTGTATTCAACGCGCTGCACGGCGTGAATGAGTATGGGGAGGAAACCACTTATCGCATGAATGGCCGCATCAGTGTGCAGGGCTATCCGGACGTGACCATGCAGAATATCTTCGCTGCGGTCGATGGCGGACCACCCGGAGCTTTGCTGGCTGCCGCCTCGCTCGGCGATCGTTTCAGCCGCATCTTTGACAATCCCTACAGCGTGCCCGCGATTGCCGGCGTGCAGCTTGACTTCGATATCGTTCGCGAACGCCGCTGGGCCCGGCTGGAAAGCGCGCGTACCGACATCACGGAAGCCCGTCCCGGCGACGGCATCATGATCGAAGCCATGTTGCGGCCCTATCGCGGTGACGGCGTGGTGCAACAAATCCCCATTCACATCCCGACTTCCACTTCCAAGGGACCTCTGCGGATTCTGGTCAGTGATGGGGAGACGCTCGATCACTTGCGTCGTGGCTCGCCGCTGATGGGACGCAAGCTTGACCTGGCTGCCACCATTGCATTCCTTAACAAGGAGCACGTCAACAATCGGGTCTACGTTTCGTTGCTGCAAGCCGATCCTGAAGCGATGATTGCGGACAAAGTTATGCCGACGCTCCCGCTCTCCATCATGAATGTGATGGACGGGATGCGCGGAACCCAGGACATGGTAGTCTCCAGCGAGTCGTCGGTAAGCGAGTCTGCCGGCGCGGCGCTGGACTACGTCGTCGCCGGCGCTCAGGTGCTCACCATCAACATTAAGTAGTCAGCGGTCAGGAGTCGGGAGTCAGCGGTCAGCATCCGGCGCCCCCTCCCGAACCCCGACTACGGCGGTATCCTTGCACCGGCAGCGGCGTCAGGAAGAAAGGCCGCCACAGTCTCATGCGTCTGAACTCCAAAACAGGTTCATCAAACAGCGGGACGGGCTTATAACGCGGCAGAGCCTTATTGATGAGCTTCGGGTCCGTACATCGGAGCGACCAATGCGAGACGTCCCGTGATTCCGCGGATTACGCCGAGCTGTTCAAGATTTATGGCAGTCTTCCAGCAGTCCGAGAGGGCTATGCTCCATCACGGTTGTTGGATGGCCGTATCCAAGGTCGTTACTGGCAATCCTGATCCCACATTCGGGAGCACAAGCTACATTGGCTCACGCTAGGAACGATGAGCCGCAGATTCACGCGACTCACGAATGCACTTTCAGAACGACTCTTAAACCTGAAAGCGGCTACGGCTCTGCACTTTGCTTAGCTACAACCTGTGCCGCGTTCATACTTCCTTGAGGGATCACGCCAGCAACGGAAGCAGGAATCCCCGACCATGCCTGGAACATCAAAGAAATGATTGCGTAAGGCGCAGAAAAAACGAAACTGGGACAAAACTGCAACTAAATTGCGACAACCCCCTTATTTTCATTGACTTCTGAGTTTTCCACAATTATAGTCACTGGATAGAGGTCACTTTCGTAAGGCCCCGCTGTGCGTTTTGCCTTGCGGGATTCCAGGACTCGCAATGAGCATAGGTTGGTAGCGTGATGGCCGAGAGCATACAACCATCTAGTATCAAGATTCATTACCACAAGGCAAATTTCTTCAGGGTGGTTCACGTTGACGGTGTGTTCGGCGGGATCACGCCCTCCCGCAATATTTTTGTGTCCCTTTACAATCAGCGCACACCGCTGCCTACGCTGATAGAGCAGCGCTTTTGTGCTGATGGCACGCTCGGAGACGAAATCTCCAGAGAGGGTAAGACTGGAGTTTTCCGGGAAATGGAAGTAGGTATCGTCCTGACCGCGCCAGTGGCACGAGAGATTGCCAAATTCCTAATGGAGCAGGCAAGGCTGCTAGAGGAGAGCAAACCGATTCCCAAGGGCAGTACATCGTCCGGAAAAGAGCCATGACAGCTGTTCCAAAAATGGTGTTTGCGACACCGACATACAAGTCGTCAACGACACGGCTACGGGAACCGTTCGTTCACGAAATGTACGAAGTGTTTAGGCAGTTGGAGCTGCTTTCGCCAAATGGGACGGAACCGCCCGGCGGACCGCCAGCTGACACCGTTGAATGGGCAAGGTGGGTGCTACTGCGAGTCTTGCCCCGTAAATACCTAATTGGTGCGGGAATCAGTGCCTTTGAACGCGAAATTCACGCTACGTGGGAGAACGACGAAAAGGGCAAAAGAGTTGTGGTCTTCTTTCCGGCACCAAACCAACTGAAGATTTACCATGAGTTGGTCCAGAATGGCGCTGTCGCGGAGCACAAATTGGTAAACACCACGAGTCCCGTCGATATTTCCGAGAGACTGCGATGGTTTTTCCAATGATTGAATGCCAATCTCTGCCGCCAACAACGTAGGCGATCTACTCAGCGAAGATTGCGAAGTGTCCCGTGCATTTTCTGACAAGAGTTATCGCAACAGAAAAAAGAACAAGGTCCGCGCTGGAGCATATTATCTCCGCGAAGATGAGGCCGCCGACGGTCTCTCCGTGGGCCTTACCCCCAGAGACGCGGTCAAATACCTAGAAAGAAATTACGGATATTGCTCCATCGCTGTGGCCGCTGTCCACGCCCTGCCCTATGGCCTCCAAGTGAGGAGCGCCAAGGATGATCCGAGTCACGCATTTATTTGCAATCTTCCGCTAATGACAATCTCAGATAGTCAGCGCGAGCAAGCGATGATTGTAGCTGGAGAACTGGCTCGCAAATCGACGGTGGTCACCTGCGATCCATTTGTCCCCAACGGCTCTCCAGCGTCACCCGATGATGAATAGGGTATTCGACGCACTAATAGGACACTACCCTGACAACCGACTCCCTCACTGTGCTACCCTGAATTTTCCTCCTTGAATCCTTATCCGCGAGGTAACGACTTGCTAACTCGTCTGCGACGGCTACTCACTTTTCTTTTTGGTTTTCTCCTGCTCTCCGGTTTCGTTTTCGCGGAAGGCACGCGCACCTGGGAACAATCGAAATTTGAGGACCTGATCAAGGGCACCGCGGAGGGCGTCGCCGTGCGCAGCGCGGGTGGCCTCGAGCTCGCTCCGGCTTTCAAGGCGCTGTCCACAACACCTTCCACTTACATCTGGGCGATTGCCGCGGATCGCGATGGCAACCTGTATGCGGCGGCCGGATCACCCGCGCGCATGTACCGAATTACTCCGGATGGCAAATCGAGCGTCATTTTCGAGCCGCAGGAACTGCAGGTGCAAGCGCTGGTGGTGGACAAGAGCGGCGTAATTTACGCAGCCACCAACCCGGATGGCAAGGTTTATAAAATCGAGCGTCGCGCTGCCGCGGCAGATAAAAACACGACAGCTAAGGGGAACGAATCACCGGAGAAGGTAAAGTCCACCGTAGATTCCTCGTGGAGTTCTTCAGCGTATTTTGAGCCTGGCACAAAATACATCTGGGACCTTGCCCTCGACGACGCCGGGAATCTATATGTGGCCACCGGGGACCACGGCGAAATCTTCCGGGTCACGCCCAAGAGCGATCATTCCGTCTTCTTCAAGAGCGACGAGGCCCACATACGTGAGCTGGCCTTCGATTCCATGGGCAATCTGATTGCTGGGTCCGACGGCAGCGGTCTGGTCTATCGAATCTCGCCGAACGGAGCAGGATTCGTTCTATACAGCGCTCCCAAGAAGGAAATCACCGCGCTGGCCATTGACAAAGCGGACAACATTTACGCAGCGGGTGCAGGTGAGAAACATGCGGGAGCGACTCCGCCCGCTTTCGCTTCCGCACCGATTTCCATTGCAACGTCTCCATCGAGCCCCGGAGCGCAGACCGGGATCGTGATTTCCGCTGCTCCCCCCGGCATGCCATCAACAGCCATCAGCTTTGCCGGGCCCGGAGCCAGTGCAACCGGAGGCTCGGAGATTTACCGGATTGCGCCCGACGGATCTCCCAGCCGGGTTTGGAGTTCCCGCGAAGACCTGGTTTACGCCCTCGCCTTTGATCACCATGGGCGTCTGCTGGCCGGCACTGGCAATCGCGGGAGCATCCTCGCCATCAGCGGGGAAGATGAATTCACCGACCTGCTCAAGGCCAGCGCGACTCAAGTCACGGCTTTCGCCAATGCTCGCGAGGGCGGCCTTTATGCTTCGACCAGCAACCTGGGCAAGGTGTTTCTGCTGGATGCGGCTCCCGCTTCCGAAGGCAGCTATGAGAGTGATGTTCTTGATGCTCATATCTTTTCCCGCTGGGGACGCGCCGAATTCCGGGGAACCGGCAACGTCGAACTGTTTGCCCGCAGTGGCAATGTGGACAATCCCGATCGCAACTGGAGTCCGTGGAAGAAAATCGAGTTGCAGAAGGACGGGCAGGTCGGCGTTCCCCCGGCGCGATTCATCCAGTGGAAAGCGGTGTTGCATTCGGGCGATCCTGCGCCGCGCGTGGATAGTGTCACCCTCAACTATCTGCCCAAGAACGTTGCGCCCGACTTTGATGATGTCACGGTGCAGGTCGGGGTACGCTACCAATCCCTGCCCAAGCCTGCCGTCCCGGATATGAGCGCCGGGGGCGCCCAGCAGCCGCGCTTCGAAGCGCCTGCGCCAGCCATGCATGACCGCGATTCCATCGGCGTGAGGTGGAGCGTTCACGATGAGAACGACGATCAGATGGTTTACTCAATTTACTATCGAGGCGACGGTGAAACCCGATGGCTGTTGCTCAAGGACAATCTGACCGACAAGTTCTATTCCTTTGACGCCTCGCTTTTGCCGGATGGCGGATACACCGTCAAAGTAGTGGCTTCAGATGCTCCCTCCCATTCTCCCGGCCAGGCCCTGACCGCGGAGAGAGAAGGCCAGCGCTTCGAAGTGGACACGACGCCGCCACGGATCGAGAATCTCGCCGGCTCGGTCGAAGGCGGCCAGCTTCACGTCACCTGCCTTGCCGTGGACGTCTTTTCGTCCATCAAGCGCGCCGAATACTCGGTGGACGCGGGCGAGTGGCAGTTTGTGGAGCCAGTGGGGCAGATCTCTGATGCGAAAACGGAAAAGTATGATTTTCGGGTGTCGCTGGCGGCGGAGTCGGCTAAGGCAGCCGCGTTAGACAAGAGCGCCCCCCCTGGCCAACTCGAACACGTGGTTGTCGTGCGAGTTTACGATCGCTACGACAACATGAGCTCCGCGAAGACCGTCATCCGCGGAAAGTAGCAACGCATCCTGCCCGTATTAGTCTGTCAAGAAGTTCGTCATCCTGCCCCGGGCAAAGCTCGGTGTCCCCGTGGAACTTTTCAGTCGCCGGTGGTGTCCTAAACGAGAGCGGGATACCCTATCCAAGAATTTTTATGCTTGAGGCCAGAGAGCTGACCAAGTCCTACGCGTCTGTGCCTGCGGTGAAGGACGTTACCTTCTCGCTGGCGCCGGGACAGGTGCTGGGCTGCCTGGGCCCTAACGGATCGGGGAAGAGCACAACCGTGAAGATGTTGACTGGACTGCTCGAGCCCACTCGCGGAAAAGTTCTATTCAATGGTGAAGACATTCGGGAGGACCTGGTCAGCTTCAGGAAATGTCTCGGCTATGTGCCCGAGGAGCCCAACCTCTACCCCTACCTGAGCGGCCGCGAATACCTGGAATTGGTGGGAACGCTGCGTGGAATACCGCGTTCAAGCTTGGAGCGAAAAATGGATGCGCTTCTCGATCTGTTCTCGCTCTACCCCCACCGGCACGCCTCGATTGCATCCTACTCGAAGGGAATGCGGCAGCGCATCCTGCTCATTGCCGCACTGATGGACGACCCGAAATTGTTGATCTTCGATGAGCCGCTTTCCGGCCTCGATGTGACAACTGCGCTGGTTGTGAAGAACCTGATCAAGGCGTTGGGGCAGCAAGGGAAAGCTGTTTTCTATTGCTCTCACGTCCTGGAGGTGGTGGAGCAGGTGTGCTCCCATCTCCTGATTTTGCGAAAGGGCGACGTGCTCGCCTGTGACACGACGGACGCAATTCACAGTGACATCGAGCACTCCTCGCTGGAGAAAACATTCATGCATCTGGTTGAGGAGGTGGACGCGGACAAAATCGCGCGCGACATCATCGGCGCAATGGAGGCCGTGTGACTCTTTTTCCCGCGGCCGCGGTGCGTCGGAACTGGGACGCTCATTCCCAAGAGTCTTTCGTCCAACTGGCGCGCCTCTTCCTCAACCGTGTCTTTCACGGAAGCGGTGAATCTGCGGAGGATGAACTCGACCTCGGCATGGGACTGGTTCTCGCTCTCCTTGCCTTGCCTGGGGGGTTCTACTCAATTCTCTTATTGGGCAAGTACTCCACCCTGCTTCAATGGATGCGTGGCCAGCACGACTTCGATCCGCTCGCGGCAGCGCTTCCGGATGAGTACTTCTTCATTGTGCTCTCAATGACCGTCACAGGCGTCGTAGCCGTATGGCGCTGGGACAGCATATTTCCCGATCGCCGCGACTATTCCAATCTGGTTCCCCTTCCCATCTCGATGCGGACTATTTTTCTTGCCAACCTCGCGGCCATTCTTTTCCTGACCGTGGTCCTCGCATTCGATGTGAACGCAGCTTCCACGGTTCTGTTTCCCCTGGTCGTGAGCGCCTCGGAGAACACGTTCACTTTCTTCGCTCAAGTCTTGTGGGTGCACGCCCTTGTGGTAGTGCTGGCGAGCATCTTCAGTTTCTTTGCAGTATTCGTAACCATCGGGTTACTCATGATCACAATGCCGCACACGGCCTTTCGGCGGCTCTCACTCTACCTGCGTGGCACAGTTATTGCCTGCCTGGTAGCGATGCTGGCGACCAGCTTCGCGGTTCCTTCAATGCTTAAGCAGTTGCCGGGAACCCCGGTGAGGTTCTTGCCCCCGGTGTGGTTTCTTGGGCTATGCCAATTGGTTCGCGGTCGCGCAAGTCCGCCCCTCGCATCGCTGGGACGGGTAGCCCTCATCGGCTCAGCCACCATCATCGTGGCTGCTGTTGTAATCTACGCCTTGAGCTACCGGAGGTGTTTTGTCCGAATCCCGGAGATCGCTGGCATGGCTCCGGCGCGCCGCTGCGCACGGTTCCCATGGATCTTCCCCGCGCTTGACCACACGATGCTTACCAGCCCATTTCAGCGCGCCGGTTACCGCTTCGCCATGAAAACTCTGCTGCGCAGCGAACATCACGGGTTGGTGCTTGGAGGATTCTTGGGCCTGGGAATTGTTATGGCCTCTCAATTTCTGTTTGCAGCATTTAACGGCAGGCAGATAGAGACTGGCAGTTCTCCCTCGCCTGAAGTCCTGGCGATTCCGCTGATCTTAAGCTATTGCATCATCCTCGGCATGCGTTTTGTCTTCGACATCCCCACCGAGATGCGGGCCAATTGGATCTTCCGAATTGGTCTCGACAAAACTAGGCATGAGTGCATTCCTTTGGCGCGCAAACTCATATTGACCTTCGTTCTTCCCTGGGTCCTGGCGATCGTCCTTCCGCTGTACGGATGCCTGTGGGGTTGGCGAGTGGGTATTCTGCATGCCGCCGTTGTCACACTCTGGTCTTTCCTTCTTACGGAAATCTTGCTTCTTCGGTTTCGCAAGATCCCCTTCACTTGTTCCTATCCGCCATTCCGGGATTCCGCCGTCGTCCTCGCACTGTTTTATGTCCTGGGGTTTTTCCTGTTTGTGGTGCTGACGTCGAAGGTAGAGTACTGGGGATTGTCAAATCCGGTTTTGATGGCCGCGTTAATCGCGATTGGGCTCTTTTCAGGATACTTCCTGTCCCGAACCCCTAAGGGGACAGAAGAGGCAGAAGAGATTGACAGGGAACTTATTTTTGAGGAGAACGCGCCTGCTTCGTTTGAACTCCTCGATTTGGGACGTGGAACCTAACGAATCATATCCGCCCGCTTTAGATTAGCCAGAGTTAGTAGACGCCTTCTCTTGTCGGTACTGACTCTGCCCGCTTTTTTGGCGTTTTCCCTTAGAACGTAAGCTTTAGCGAGAATTCGAGCGCGCGAGGCGAGCCCAGCGCAAACACGCCGGAACCCAAGCCCAGCCGGTTGCTGGCAGGTTGTACTCCTTGAGTGCCATTGACCGCGCCGGGAGTGCCACTCAACACACCGCTCAGCGGATTCGCCGGCCCGTCGAAATTGGCGAAGTTCAGCAGATTGTAGAATGAGATTCCGGGCTGAACGTCGACCCTCTCTTTCACCTTGTAGATCCAGTTCAGGCTGATGTCCAGCGCGCGCAGCCAACCCATGTTGGCTTCATTCGGAGGCGCCAGAGGAACCGGTTGCAGCACTCCCCCCAGCGCCGCCAGTTGGCCCAGCGTGAACAGGCCGTTTTGAATGAGCACTTGGCCCGCGGGCGTGGGCTTCCCGGCAAAGTTCTGGTTGTAATTCTGAATCACGTTGTTGATGCTGCCGGCGTTGACGCTCCGCGCAAAGGAGCCGACGTTAGTTCCAGGCAATACATCTCCCAACCCCCCGTTGTCGGCGAAGCTGCCATCGCCGGTGCCGTCACCGGTGATGTCGGTCACGAAGATGCCTCCCGCATTTCCCGTGGGATTGAGAGTCAGCGTTACCGGCAACGGGCTGTAGAAGTGGCCAATCATGCCGAGACGGAATTTCCAGGGCAGGTCCATGGAGCCACCAAACGATACTTGATGTTTGCGGTCCAGCCCGTTCGGACCCAGGTAATGCAGGGGGTTGTTGAAGTCCGTGGCAACACTGATGAAATCGTTATCCTGCGCCGGCGCGATGTACTTCGAGAACGAATACGAGACCTGCAGGTTCAGGCTGCGAATATAGCGGAAAGGATTTTGCAGATCCTGCTTGAGAGAAAGTTGCAATCCGTTGTATTCCGCACGGCCGCTGGGAGATAGCATCTGATTGGCGCCCAGGTTGGGATTAATGCCGGGGAAAGCCGCACCCGTTGCCGGTGTAAGACATAGACTCGGTCCGCAAGCGGAGGCCGCCGGAAATCCGCCAAAAGAGGAGTATCCCGAATCCAGTCCGCCCGAAAGCGGGTTGCCGTTGGCATCGAATTTCGGCGATGCGAAGTCCATGATGGTGGCCCCGGCCGCGATCGCACAGTTAATTGCCGCCGAAGAATAACCTCCGGTACAACCAAATTGTCCGGTGGTAATCGCGATAGCGTTCCGTGCCGCAGCCAGGTTGAAGAAACGCGCATCTCCCACGTGATTGGTGTCAATTGCCAACAGGGTATGCGTCTCGATGTTGCGCAGATAATCCGCCGTGAAAACCATTCCCTTGCGAATCTCATGCTGGATGCCGAAGTTCATCTGCACGGAACGAGGGCTCACGTAGTTTGGCGCCAGCAGGTTGGTTCCGGTGACGTCCAGCCCGTCCGAAAGAGTGGTCCCAATGAACGAAGGATTCGGGGCCGCCGAACCGACTGCTGCCGTGGCAGCCTGGTATTGCGCCTGGAACTGAACGATCTGACTGGCTACGCGACCGATCGGCTGGCCGCAGAAGGTTGGATTACCCACTTGCCCGGTGGAGTTGCCGCCCGAGCAGACCGTCGGATTGGCCAGGAATAGCCCATCCGCTAATCGCGCGGGACGGTCAAACAAGACGTTGTTCCAGATCGAGTTCTCGTAGAACAGCCCGATGCCGCCGCGAAGCACAGTCTTGCCGCTATGGTTCGGATCCCAGGCGATCCCGAGTTGGGGAGCGAAGTTCTTGTTAGGTTGGTTTACCCGGTTACCAAGTCCCGGGCCGAACTGGTTCAAGGCCGGAATCGGCGCCAGATCGCTGTCCGTGCGTCCAGTATCACGCACGTAGCGCAGCCCATAGGTCAAGGTCAGATTTGGTCTGATCTTCCAGGCGTCGCCGAAATAAAAGGACAAGCGATTATCGGGTCCTTGGCCGCCGGCGGGAAACCCGAAGGCTGGAATCTCCGAGGAGAAACCTTGTCCGTTGCCCAGTTGCACCGTGTTCGCTGGGTAATTGAGAGGATTGGATGCGCCCCCGGGTAGCGACAGGCAAAGTGCATTGCAGTCAGATACGCCGGCGGATACTGCCGGTCCCAGCTTCAAGAAGCTGGCAAAACCGCCACCGAAAATGTGATTCAATCCGCCGCCGTAGCGTAGGATGTGGACCCCAACCGCCTTGCTGCCGTCATACTTGATCTGACGGTCGGACTGGTAGGTTTGCTGGGGCGCCAGGTAGCTGGGTCCGGAGCAGAAAGTGTCCGCCCCCGAGGTTTGGCAATCCGGGTCGCTGCCGATCGCAAGTTCGATCCCGGGCGCCGGATTGAAAATCGATGATCCCGCGACTGCATCGACAATTCCGTTGCGAAATTTCGTGTACCCGAAACGAATGCTGTGGGTGAAACTGCCGGTGTTAAAGTCCAGTCCCAGCGCGTGTACCGGCGTGTGATTCACGTTACCGAAAGGTTGAAATGAATTTGGAATCGTCGCGAGAACGCTGCGATTCTGATCGTAGGAGAAACGGTAAAACAACTTGTAATTATTGTTGATCTGCCAGTCGAGCCGGCCCAGTCCTTCCACTTCGCGGAAAGGAGAATCAAAAGTTCCCGTGAGAGCTTGAAATAAGCCGCCCGGCAGAACCGGGTTCAGTAAGTCCTGCTTCGTTCGCTCAGCATCCATGAAGAAAAACAGCTTGTCCTTGAGAATCGGTCCCCCGAAGCTACCGCCGTATTGGTTTCGCTGAAACGGATTGTGCGTTCCGCCGGGCAGGTTTGCGTCGAGCGACTGATCGCGGAAATCGTAATAGCCCTCTCCGTGATACGAGTTGGTTCCCGACCTCGTGGTTACATTGACTGAGCCGGAGGAAGTCAGTTCCGTGGAAAGATCCAGCGATGACTGCTGGATCTGGAATTCCTGGATGGCGCCCTCAGGAACGTTCTGCGTGGTGGTACCGACGGTTTCATCGCTGATGTCCACGCCGTCCACTTCAACGCGGGCCGTCCGTCCGAAGCGGCCGCCAAAAGATATGGACGAGAACCCGTTCTTGGTGGGATCGAAGTTTCCCCCGTCTTGAATCTGTACTCCGGGCTCGAGTTGCGCCAGATCGAGGAAGTTGCGGCCGTTGATGGGAAGGTTTTCAATTTGCTGTGTCGTGAGGACCCCTTGCACGGTCGCCTGTTCCGTGTTGACGGTCACCTGGGTGGCCTGCACTTCGACGATCTGCGAAGCCTGCCCTACTTGCAACTTCACGTTGCCCGGTGTAGTCACGCCCACTTGCACGGTTAGGGCGGCCTCGCTGGTCTTAAAGCCCTGCGCTTCGACGCGCACCGTGTAGTCGCCCGGGGTGAGCGCGCCGGAGGTGTAAGCTCCGGCAGAGGTCGTGGGCACGGTGATGACCCGCCCCGTGGATTTGTGGCTGATCGTGACTTTTGCGCCGCCGACGAGAGCGCCGCTGGGATCACTCACCGTGCCCTGAATGCTGCCGGTGGAGACAGTAGTTTGCGCCGACAGACTGAGGGAAAGAACAGCGATTCCGATGATGATGAGAGTCAACGCTGTACGCCATTGCAGGGTGTGCCGAACCGGGACAGGGAAACTGGATAACATGGGGCCCATTCCTTTCAAGAGTTGCACCGATCGAAGCCGCTGATTGTGATGCAGGAAACACTAATATCGCATGATTACGGTCGTCCACGCTTTCTCCAATAAAGCGGCCAGGTGTTATGTTAAGGCCCAATCGGGTTCCTGAACATCCGAGATTCGGCGCAGCCTTCCAGTTCGGTGCTGCTGGTGTCTATCTGACGGGGTGGTTTTACGGCCTACACGCGGTGAGTTCGTTCGTGTTTGTGAGGATGGATGCTTGATTGCGAGTGCCGGGCTGGGCTAGCCAGCCCGGCTTTCTCATTCTTGAACTGCGTCCGTTACAAAGCAATCTTGCTGGCCCCTCCGCTCTTGTTACTGGGCGAGATATCGAGCCACATAGGCTTCGCTGCTAGACGTATTAAACTGCGAAGTGCCTGCGGCTACGATCTTGCCATCGCTCTGAATCGCCAGACTGTCCACCCAGGAATATTGGCCAGCTGGCCACAGTGGTGATTACAGTTCCTTTCGATCCAAATGTAGTGTCCAGTTTGCCGGCGCTGGTGAAGCGAGCCAGGCCGAAAGCAGACACGATCTTGTTCTGGAATATGGTGCCTCCAGCAGCCCCCGCGGCGACGAAATCGCCGTTGGATTGGATGGCGAGCGCGAAGGCGCCGAAATCGGAGCATTCACTCCGAAATCTACAAGAGCAACTCCCCGGGTACCGAAACTGCCATCGAGGACGCCGTTGGAGCTATAGCGAGCGATCCCGAAGCCGACATCGTTGATTGACGCAGGCGCACTGATCTTGCTGGTGAGCGAACCGGCGACCACGATTTTGCCGTCGCTTTGCAGCACCAGAGCCGAGGCCGAGGCCACCGAGGCCGCCGTTCCGGAGGAACCAAAAGTCTTGTCCACTGAGCCGTTGGCGTTGTAGCGAGTGATGGAACCGGGCTGTGGGGCGGGTTGCGCCTGGAATACAAGTCTCGAAGCCAGGCCGGACGCGACCAGGATCTTGCCGCTGGATTGCACCGCGATTTGGGTCGGCCCTGGATACGCCAAGTTGACGACACCGCTGCTGCCGAAGTTCGTATCCTGCGACCGCTGGCGGTAAAGCGGGCCATTTCACTCGGTACCCCATTCGGATTGTCCACACCGGCCGCCACCAAAATCTTTCCGTCGGGTTGCAACGCCAGATTCCCGGACTCAAGCGGAAATACCACGGCGCCACTGAAGCCTCCGCTGCCGAATGAACTATCAAGGCTGCCGTCGGTGTTTACCCGCGCGACCTGCATGACGGGCTGCCTGCCGTTGAGGCGCCGTCAGCAGCCGCAACAATCTTGCCGTCGGATTGGATCGAGAGAGCGAAAAAGCCAAAGCTGATTTGCTGAGGCGTGAAATTCGCAATGCCTCCAGAGCCGAAGCCGCTGTCGAGGGTGCCGTCGGTGTTCAGGCGAATCAGCGTGTCGCCATTGGAAGCCCCGGCGCCGGCGACAACAATTTTGCCGTCGCTTTGGATGGCGACTGCATTCGCCTCTAACAGACTGGTTGCGGCAAAAATGCCTTTGTTAGCAAAGGCTTTGTCGAGATCGCCCGCCTTGGCATGTGCCTGTGGGGCGACGCAAAGCAGAGTGGCGAGTGCGAACAGCGACAGGCGTTGCGGTATCGTGATGTAGCGCATGTTGTTCTCCACTTTCCTAAGGGTGCGCTGAGCCTCTCGCACTCCGGTGGCACGTTAAACCAGCTTCCGCGAGCACATGTCATCGAATTGTAAAAGTGTTGTTAAACGAGCAGCCGCAGGGGCGGTGCGGCAAACCTGACGGCCTACGTTTCTACCGATGTTCCGAGACGAAGGAACAGCAACTTCTTCTTCATTGGCCGATGTAAGGGGAGCCAGTGCGGCTTTGTCCTCAGTGATTGGGGGACCCGGGGGTTTTGCGGCGAGACTCGACGCAGCCTTGTCTCCTTCAGGTCGGAACCCCGAGCTTTGGCAGAAGCCATTGCGTCACAACTACGTAAGCGACAAGAACCGCCACTCCCCAACCCCAATCCGGCATTTTCACACTCTCCCTATTTCCCGACCCCAAGTTTACGCAAGAACGTCATCATCGGGCACCAGTTGGTGAATCCAGACTGAAACAGATTCAGGCCAACAAAAGCCGTGAACAAGTACCAGTACGGGTTTACGTAGTGCCCAAGTGCCAGGGACAACAGAATAAAGCTGCCAGCGATCAAGCGAAGAGCACGTTCTACCGTCATAATGAGTTCTCCTTCCGAACTACAAGCTGTTTTGCATAATTTCACATTACGGTGTTTCGCCTTCCGCAAGATTTTCTGACGAATGCGGATGCACGGGTGGAAGCGAGTGCCTTCTCTGAGAGAGGTAATAAAGTACCGGCACTGCCATCCGCGACAGAACGGTGGACGCTACTTCTCCCGCCATCAACGACAGTGCCAACCCCTGGAAAATCGGATCGAACAGAATCACGCTGGCTCCGACTACGACTGCGGCAGCCGTCAGCAGCATTGGCCGGAAGCGCACCGCACCGGCATCGACAACAGCGTCTTCCAGCGGCATCCCCTGGACACGGCGCAATTCAATGAAATCGACGAGAATGATGGAATTGCGCACGATGATTCCTGCGCCAGCGATGAAGCCGATCATCGAGGTGGCTGTGAAAAAAGCTCTCATCAGAGCATGAGCGGGTAGAATGCCGACCAGCGTGAGCGGAATCGGCGCCATGATGACCAGCGGCGTGAGGAACGAGCGGAACCAGCCCACGACCAGCACGTAGATCAATACAAGGACAGCCGCAAACGCGAGTCCCAGGTCGCGGAAGACTTCCACGGTGATGTGCCACTCGCCATCCCACTTCAAGGAGAAGCGGTCGGTGCGCTCGGGCATGGTCGTGCCCTTGTACTGCTTCAACGCGTAGCCATCGGGCAACTTAATTTTGTCGATGGCTTCGCTCATCTTCATGATGGCATAAACAGGGCTCTCTTCTCCGCCCGCAACATCTCCCGTCACGTAGACGACTGGCTGCAGATTCTTGCGATATACGCTGGTGTCGAGCGTCGTTTGTTGTAGGTTCGTTACTTCCTGCAGGGCTATTTGGCCACCGGACGGCGTCGGCAGCTTCAGGTTGCCAAGGTCTTCGATTCCCGAGCGATCCGGGCGCGTCAACCGCACTTCGATGGGGATGTCTTCGCGGGAATGAGGATCGTGCAGCAACCCGGCATTGGCGCCGCCCAGCCCCACCTGCAGCGTCCGCGTCACATCGGCGGGTGAGATGCCGTGCAGCGCTGCATTGTCCAGATCCACTTTCATGTCGTACTTGATCTGTGGGTCTTCGACGTACCAGTCCACATCCACGACGCCAGGTGTCTGCTGGAAGACCCTCTTGATCCGACCTGCCAACTCGATCTGGCCTTTGTAATTGGGTCCGTAAACCTCGGCAACCAGGGTTTGCAGCACGGGCGGACCGGGTGGGACTTCGGCCACCTTAATGCGCGCACTGAAAGGCGCGGCAATCTTGTCCAACTCCGGCCGCAATCGTCGCGCGATCTCGTGGCTCTGCGCCTTGCGATCGTGCCGCGAGAGCAGATTGACCTGGATGTCGGCCTGATTGGGTTGACTGCGCAAGAAATAGTGCCGCACCAGGCCGTTGAAGTTGTAAGGGCCAGAGGTCCCGGCATAGATCTGATAGTTGATGACCTCGGATTGCTGGCCGAGATACTGTCCCAAGGCTTGCGCCACGCGCGTTGTCTGTTCCAGCGGCGTGCCATCGGGCATGTCAATGATTACCTGGAACTCACTCTTGTTGTCGAACGGGAGCATTTTTACGCGGACCCACTTCAGCGGGACGAAAATTACCGCCGCGAGCAACAGAAGCACGACGCCGCCGAGAAACATCCATCGGCGATGCGCGTTGAGGATAAGCGGATTCATCATCCGGCGGTACAGACGAGTGGTCCAGCCTTCGGTCTCGTGTGTGGCGCGGGCGCCCTCGCCCGCGTAATTCCTCAGTAGCCTCAACGCCGCCCACGGCGAAACGACGAAGGCCACCATCAAGGAAAACAGCATGGCTGCTGAGGCGCCCACCGGGATTGGACGCATGTATGGACCCATCAGGCCGCGCACGAAGGCCATGGGCAGGATCGCGCCGATTACTGCAAAGGTGGCAAGAATCGTAGGATTGCCGACTTCGTCCACCGCCTCGACCGCGACTTCGGACAGGGATCGTCCTCGGTTTTCCGGCAGCCGAAAATGGCGCACGATGTTCTCGACCACCACAATGGCGTCGTCAACCAGGATGCCGATGGAAAAGATCAGCGCGAACAATGTCACCCGGTTCAACGTGTAGCCATACAGGTAGAACACGGCGAGTGTGAGGGCGAGCGTGACCGGCACCGCCAGCAGTACGACTCCTGACTCTCGCCAACCTAGCGCCAGCGCAATCAGCAAGGTGACCGACAAGGTCGCGATCAACAGGTGTTTGAGAAGTTCGTCGGACTTATCTTTCGCGGTCTCGCCATAGTTGCGCGTGACGATGATGCTCAAGTCACTGGGAAGCACATAACCGCGCAGGACATTGATCTTGTCCAGCACGCGGTCGGAAATATCTGTAGCGTTGGTGCCTTTTCGCTTGGAAAGTGTGATGGTCACCGCGGGATATTCTTCTCCGGCTTTCTGTCCTGCGCCGCCACGGGCATTGGCAAAGAGGACGTAGGTGTTCGGCTCGGCGGGGCCGTCTTCTAATTTCTCCGCTATGTCGCGCAAGTAAACGGGACGTCCAGCGTGAACCCCTACGACCACCTGTCGCACGTCTTCGAGACTCGTAAAGAATGTGCCTGCCTCGACTAGAAACTCGCGATTCTCCCGCGCAAAACTACCCGCCTGGCCGCGGCTGTTCGCATTCTGAAGCTGCCCCACGATCGCGCCCGGTGAAAAGCCGTATGCCGCGAGCCGTTGTGCATCGAGCACCACTCGTAGTTGCCGGGGCTGCCCGCCGATGATCTTGGTCTCAGAAACATCGTCGAGCTGCTTGAGCGAGTTTTCCAGTTCACCCGCGATCCTCCGCAGGCGGTACGAGTCATAGTCTTTCCCCCACAATGTCAGCGCCATGATCGGCACGTCATCAATGGAGCGAATCTTGATGATCGGTTGCGACACGCCGGGTGGGATACGATCGAAGTTGGAGTAGAGCTTGTTGTAGGTCTCTACGATCGCGTCTTCTTCTTTGGTGCCGACGTAGAAACGCACAACCAACATGCTCACGCCCGGATGACTGATGGAGTAGATGTACTCGACGCCCGGTACCTCGCGCAGTAATTTCTCCATGGGAAGACTGACCCGTTGCGCGACTTCTTCAGACGATCCACCCGGCATCTGCACAAACACGTCGAGCATAGGCACCACGATCTGGGGCTCTTCTTCCCGTGGGGTCTTGAGAATGCTGAACGCGCCCAGAAGCAGCGCCGCGACGATCACCAGCGGCGTCAGTTTCGAATCAATGAAACCGTGGGCAATGCGGCCGGCTAGGCGCAAGTCCTTCGCGGGTTGAATCGCCGACTTGGACTCTCTGTCAGTCATTGCTGGAGCTCAATGCGTTTGCCATTCAGGTCGACCGCACCCGGCTTGGCCACAAGCCGCTCGCCGTCCTGGAGGCCGGCCAGGACTTCGACCTGAGACCCGGAGGACTTTCCCAACGTGACGTAGCGCAGGCTCGCAACCCTGTTTTGGTCAAGTACGTAAACGCCCTGCAATTGCCCGCGTTCGACCACCGCCGCGCGCGGAATCAAAAGCGTCTGCCGCTCACCACGAGAAAACTGGGCCCGCCCGAACAGCCCCGAACGCAGCCGCGTATCTGTGGGCAGCTCGATCTTCACCAAAAACGTGCGAGTCGCGGCATCGGCGGCCGGCACGATCTGTGCCACCTTGCCGTTCAGCATGGCGCTGTCGAGGACATCGATCGCAACCGAAACCTGCTGTCCTGTTCGTACATACCGGAGATCGCTCTCGTTGACCGCGGCTTCCAGGCGATAGCGACGCACATCTTCGATGGTGAATATCGGCATGCCGGGCGAAGCTAACGTCCCGGGATCGGCTTTCCTCTGCGTCACCACGCCATCAAACGGCGCTCGAATCCGCGTGTACTCAAGAGAGGTGCGTGCCTGCTTCAATGCTGCTTGCGCCTGGGCTTGGCCTGCTTGTGCCATGTCGCGACGAGCGAGAGCGGCTTGCCGACGGGCTTTCACCTCATCGAACTCCTGGGGGCTGACCGATTTCCTTTCGAATAGATTTTGGTAACGTTTCAAGGTCGATTCGGCCAGTGCCAGGTCGGAATCCGCTGCGACGAGTTGCTGCTGAGCCGACATGTCAGCTGCGGTCGCGCGGTCCACCGCGGCTCGCGGCTGCGAGTTGTCGATCACCGCGAGTACCTGACCTCGCTGAACGCGGTCGCCTTCGTGGGCGCGGATCTCGACGATGTTCCCTGTCACCTGGCTGGCGAGATCGCAGCTTTGGGCGGCTCGTACCGTTCCCACGGTTTCCAGCAAATCGGGAACACTGGCCTGTTGCGCAGCGAGCACGGGAACGCTCCGCACGATTTCCGGCGATGGAGCCGTGCGGCTCTGCTCGCTAGAGCAGCCGGCGAGACTAACCACCGCGAGGAGCACCAGAAGCGAAAGTTTGGGTCCAGTATTCATGCGAATCATGGCATCACCACGGGAGATTGCGGAGTCAAACTGCCGCTCGCCAACTCCAGGTTGGCGTAGCTGGTGTGGAAGTGATAAACCGCCTGCCAATAGTCGGACTGGCTGCGGCGCGCCGCTTCTTCAGCGCCCAACAGGTCGGTAATCGTGGTCAGGCCGGTGTCGTATCGGTCCTGGTTAATGCGCAGACTCTCCTGCGCCTGAGCGATTGCAGTTCGGGCCACTTCGATCTGCTGCCGGTTCGCATCCGTCTCGTAGTAGGCTCGCCTGACTTCGAGGCGGACTGCATCGCTCGCTGCCTGTTTCATGGCCACGACCTTTTCTTCGAGGGCTCGCTGCCGCGAGAGTTCCGCCCGTTTCGCGCCGCCTTGGAAGATGTCGAATTGCACTTCGATCCCGCCCAGCCAGTTGTTGCCTCCGCCGCCGGCCACGAACGTGGGGTTATCCATTTCCCAGCCTGCAAAGGCGTTCACCCGCGGACCGAATGACGACTTGGCAATCGCCAGGCTTTGCCGCTGGGCTGCCTCCTCGGAGGCAATGCGCTTCAAGTCGGGGCGATTTGTAAGCGCCTGCTTCTCGACATCCCCAAGCACAGGGGCGGGAAGCGTGCGCTCTGCCAACTCTTCGGTGAGTTGAAACGGAGAATCAAGCGGCATACCCATGGCCGTGTTCAGTTCTGCTTGCGCCTCCTCCAGAGTGTTCCTGGCCCGGATCACTTCCTGCCGTCGCGCCGCCATACGCACTTTCGCAGTCAGCACATCCGACTCAACCACCAGACCGCTGTCGAATCTTGCCTGGCTGCTGTCCATGGTGGATTGGGCAGTTTTAGCGGACTGCTCGGCGACTTCCACTTGCCTGGCTGCCAGGAGAACGTCGTAGTAGGAGCTGATCACCCGAAAGACGATCTCCTGGTCAAGATCCTTCAGTCTGCCAAGAGCAAGAAACCACTGATCATTCAAGTGGGTTCCCACGTTCTTTACACGCAGGCGCACATTCCCGGCTCGGAATACATTGGCCCAGCCTCCAGTGAGACTGGGTTGCAGTCCTTGCGGAAGCGAGTGGAATCGTTGCCGCAAAATAAGTTCATCGTCCTTTATTGCGGGTGCTGCCCGTGGAGCCATTGTCCGAACGTTAAGCCTGCCGACGACGCGTTGCGTGCCATGGGCTTCACCAATGTGAGGGTCCTCTACATTGCAGGCAACTTTGGCATTGACTGGGTGGATAAAGGCTATCCGGTTGCCAAGGGAGAATGAACCCTGGCCTCTGTGGCGAATCAAAGAGAATGGCAGAGAAAGGTTGTGGTCGGCATTGCTGTCGTCGCAGCCATAGTCGGGGTTTATGTACTAGCTCGTCATCGTGGCATCTCCCCTAGCCTGGGGGTCTCCACCACGCAGCATCCGCTGGCCCCGGATTTTTCACTCCCAGAGTTGAGCGGTCGAAAACTCGTTCTCTCATCCTATCGTGGCAAGGTCGTCCTGCTCGACTTCTGGGCAACCTGGTGCGATCCGTGCCGGGACGAGATCCCTCACTTCGTCGAACTGCAAAACAAGTATGGCACCCGGGGGCTGCAGATCATCGGGGTTTCCATGGATGATGGACCGGAACCTGTTCGTGACTTCTACCAGCGCTTCAAGCTGAACTACCCGGTTGTGATTGGCGATGCTAAATCAGGTGAACTCTATGGAGGAGTTCTAGGATTGCCGATCGCATTCCTCATCGGCCGTGACGGCCGTATCTATTCCAAACACATGGGCGCAACCGACTTGTCGTCTCTGGAGCGCGAGATCGAGGCACAATTACAAAGGTAATACTTCAGGTCAGGGCGCAAGAAAGTAAGCTTACTCAGCCCGATTCGCCATTGCCCGCTGATAGCGCGACATGACTTCCTTCAACAGCTTGGCGGCCTTGGCGCGATCCACGGCCGGGCTCGGCAATCGGCGACAATCCTCTATCGTGGCTTCCAAGCTGGCGACAAATGCTCGGCAGGGCCCACAACCATCAAGGTGCCTCTCCAGTTCTTCGCACAGTGAATCGTCCAGTTGTTCATCTAAATAGTCTGACAGCTCGGCAAACATCGCCTTACACCGAGCTGGACTGGGCTGCCCGGTTGCCGTGGATCGCGACACGACCGTCTTGATCATCCTGGCAGGGCGCACTTTTCGTGTCTTCATCAGTTCCCGTCGCACGAACAGTCGTGCCCGGTGTAGGCGAACCCGAACTGTTCCAGAACGCAAACCGGTAATCTCGGCAACTTCTTCGTCAGTCAGCCCCTCCATGTCGCGCAACACCAAAACGATGCGATATTGCGGAGGCAGCCGCTGAATTGTGTCTCGCAGCCGTCCCGCTTCCTCACTCCGGATGGCGAATGCTTCGGGGTTGATACGGTTGTCAGTCCTCAGCCGCTCCAGTTGCTTCCGATCAGGCATGAGTTCTTCCAGGGAAAGGTCTGGCTTCGGAGCAAACCTGCTTCGACGCCTGGCTGATCAGGCAACGGTTCTTAGCCACCTTGTAGAGCCACACAACCAGCGCTTTGGGACTGGCGAATTTGGGCAAATGCGGAACCGACTTGAGCAGCACTTCCTGCATGGTGTCTTCCGCATCCTGGCGTTGACCGCAGACGCGCATGCTAAAAGAGAACACGGTACTCTGAAGTAGAGTCAGTGCCTCCTCCAACGCAGCATCGTCACCCCGTTGCAAGAGTTGGACGGCTCGTTCGATTTCAGAACGCATTCCCGTCAATGTAGCATGGCAACCTCCGGCTGGCTTGGCTCTGCAACCTAGCGCTCGGCATGCCCGAGTTCGTTTGGGATAGTCCAGGGTGCGGGGCGAAACCCAATACTCATCGCAGACTGCCGCGCGGTTCCGAATCTCCATTGGCGTAATCAGGAAAGAAGCAAATCGATGCGGGGGCGAGTTTCGGTTGCTGAGGGGGAAAGCCAGGCCTTCGTTCAGATCCCATGTGACACAAAGCAGCAAGTCGCTTGGGCGGCATCGCCTACATTGTATGCCCACCCTGTCGCTCCAAAACCGGGAGCGACAAGGGTGGGGCTACCCGAATTCCAAACTGGGAAAGGATGGGCCAGCCCCCTCAGACACAGCACCGTGCCCGCTTATCCCCTTCTCGGCCGTACAACAATACACTACGATTTTTCGCGGGAAGAGACGGAAGTTTGTTACGAAAAACGAACAGCCGATGAAATTGCACGGCGTAAGCCTATTTTTCAGGCAACTGACCCTTCGGCATACGGTTATGTCGCCATTTCACGGCTTCAGCCTGAAAAGCACCCCGCAACCCTGCCCCACTCCGGCAGCGCAGTTCAGATCGCCACCAGCAACAGTGGTGCCGTACAGATTGCCGCCCCGGTCGATAACCAAGCCGGTCGTCGGGTTCCCACCATCCGCGCCGCCAGTGAAACTGTGAAGCACGGTCTCCTTGCCTGAGGTACCGAGCTTAAAAGCAACGCCGCAACCCTCCCCAGAGCAACCGCCAGACGCGCCGCCAAAAAGGGTTGTGCCATATAAATTTCCAGCGGAATCCATGATAAGCGGGCCATCCTCGGGCCTTTGCCCGTCCGCACAATTGGCGAGGGAGCAGAAAACGTAGAGAACGCTTTCCGCCCAGCCTCCACGAGATTGCTGGGCAAGCTTGAATACCGTGCCACAGCCCGAACCGCCGCACTGCTCATTGCCACCGCCGGAGGTAGTACCGTAGAGATTTCCTGCTGCGTCGGCCACTAACACCGAATCGGGCCCAAGGCCATCCGAACCCCCACCGAAGCTATAGAGCACAGTCTCCTTTCCTGCGGTGTCTATCTTGTACACCGTACCAAGACCGTCAGTGCCACCAGCGCCGGTCACCCCGTAAAGATTGCCTGTGGCATCGCGAATCACGCCCATATAGGAGTATGCTCCGTCTCCGCCCCCGGTTGGCGGCCCCGCAAAGCTGTGCAGGATAGTCTCTTTGCCGCTCTTGTTCAGCTTGAACACTTCACCGTATCCGTAGCTGCCCCCCAAATAAGCGGTCCCATAGAGATTCCCGGTCCGATCCTCTACCAGCAAAGCCTCCGGCATTTCACCGTCAGGGCTCCCGATGAATTTGTGCAGCACCGTCTCCTTCCACGTTTTGTCCAGCTTGAACACCGTGCCACAGCCGTACTCAAAACACTTTGTATCGCCGCCCAACAAGGTAGTCCCGTAGAGGTTTCCTGCTTTGTCGCGGAGCACGCCTGCCATCGGCTCAGTTCCGTCCGTGCTATCGAAGCTATGTAGCGAGATTAGCTTCCCATTTTTGTTCAGCTTGAACGCCGTTCCGCATCCAGAGAAAAAGGTGACGCACACCCCTTTACCATTTCCGCCCTGTTCGGTTGTTCCGTAGAAGTTTCCGGCATCGTCCTGGATCAACTGGGTCCAAGGGAACGCCCCGTCACTTGGAGCACCGTGAAACGTGTGCAGCACTTTGAACTTCTGCGCTTGCGCCGCGACGGTTGTCGTTAGCAACAGGGCTAGGAGTATCCTTAACACTTTTGCGGTGTACCAGATCCTCTTCGAACACATCGTTGTTACCTCACTTCAGGTGGGTCGGTAACGGGGGAGCCGAGGCCACAAGTGGCGATTAGCAATATAGCACGGGATCGGAATTCCCCAGCAGAATGTAGACGATTTTGTAGCCGACTGTGCATCCGGGGGGCTGGCCCATCCCTTCTGAGTAGTTCTTTTCATAGGGGTTGCCCCACCCTTTTCGCGTTCTGTGCGAAAGGGTGGGATTGAATGGGACTGAAGCTTCCATCTCCCACCCTGTCCCCGCAAAAAACGCAGGGACAAGGGTGGGGCAACCTCTGTGGTTAGACTAAAGCGAAAGGATGGGCCAGCCCCCAAAAGGACGCTGGCGCGTCTAAGACGGGGAATGCCCAGGCTCACGGGAGGTCGCGACATTTAGCAGTTACGGCGTGACCTTGAAGATTACGCCACAGCTAAAGGACTGAATGCATATCGCACCGCCTGCCTGAGTGGTCCCATAGAGGTTGCCATGATTATCCATGACAAGTCCAGCGAATGGATTCGCTCCGTCTTTCCCACCAGTAAAGCTATGGAGTACGGTCTCCTTGCCATTCGTGTCCAGCTTGAAAACGACGCCGCAAGCATCCCCATTGCAGTTCCGGTAAGCGCCGCCAAAGGACGTGGTTCCGTACAGATTTCCTTCCAGGTCCCGAACCAGCGGACCGGTGCCAGGTGATTCCCCGTCGGTGCAGCCCGAGAGGGAGCAGAAATCGTAAAGTACGCTTTCCGACCACTCTCCCCCTGATTGCGGCGTCAGCTCAAAGACCACGCCACAGCCTGTGTTTCCACATCCCGAACCGGTGCCCCCATAACCGGTCGTTCCATAGAGATTGCCCCTCGACTCAAAAAGCAGTACGGAGTCGGGATCGTCCCCATCCGATCCTCCAAACGTATGCAGCACCGTCTCGTTGCCGGCGGTGTCCACCTTGAAGACCACGCCATATCCGCTATTGCACAAGCCAGCGCCCCCAAGCGAAGTCACACCATACAAATTGCCCGCCGAGTCGAGAGTCACGCCCGGATACGGGAAGCAACCGTCGGACCCGCCCGTGAAGTTGTAAATCACCGCCTCCCTACCCGCCGTGTCCACTTTGAACACAGTACCATCGCCGAAGCCGCCACCCACGTAGGTGGTCCCATAAAGATTGCCCGTAGCATCCTTCACCAAGAGTGCCTCCGGGAAAAAACCGTCCGGTGTACCCTTGAACTTGTACAACACGGTCTCCTTCTTCCCCGTCTTGCCCAACTCAAAAACCACCCCGCACCCCCCTGCCTGGGAGCCTCCGCAGGTATCGTTGATCTTGCCGCCGTTAGCGGTAGTTCCAAACAAGTTCCCCGCCACGTCCCGTAGCAGACCAGCATAGGGGATATACCCGTTTCCACCCTTGAAGCTGTGCAACCAGACCTGGTTACCCGCCTTATTCAGCTTGAACACAGTCCCGCAGCCGTATTGGCTGCATTTTCCGTTCCCGCCCAACCCGGTTGTACCGTAAAGGTTTCCGGCATTGTCCCGGACCAACACGCCCACGGGATCTGCGCCGTCCTTCCCGTGAAAAATATGCAGCACCTTGAACTTCGTCTTCGCCTGCGTCGGTTGGGTCGCGACGGTTGCAGCCAGTGACAGGGCCAGGAATGTGCTGAGCGCTTTTGCGGTGTAGCAGATCCTATCGGAACGCATCGTTGTCACCTCACTTCGGGTGGGACGCTAACGGGGGAGTCGAGGCCACAAGTGCCGAGTAGCAATATAGCACGGGATCGGAATTCCGAAGCGGAATGTAGACGATTTTGTAGACGAGTGTGCGTCTGGCTCAGTACGAAAATTACCGAGTTTATGCGGGTTTCAGGGGTAGACCACCTGGGCCAAAACCAGGGGGTTGATTCACGTCTCTTGTATCTAGTTGAAGACATTGGTCGGGGAGAGAGGATTTGAACCTCCGACCCCCTGGTCCCGAACCAGGTGCTCTACCAGGCTGAGCCACTCCCCGACGAACTCATCCGGCCCCGCGAGAGAGGAAAGGAAAAGCAGGCACACGCAGGCGGCTGAGGCGACAACCGATTGCAATTATAGCATTCTGTGGTCTGCGCGACTCTATCTAGCAACGCTCATTGCCGGGCTCCGAAATCTCATCGATTCCCGCCGCGCTCGCTCGTGCCTGGTTTAGGCAGTGATACGAAATAAGCACGCCGCGTGGGGAAACTGTCGTATAAAAGGGTATAGTTCCCGAGTCTGCGAGCCGCAACCGTATTCCGGGAATTCCCGCAAATTTCTGGTTAGAGTAACGTTTCAATAGATGATCGCCTTCACCGCAAACTGTTTGTATACCCCGCTCGAGCGGGTCGCACAGCCGGTGCTTCTCGCGGAAGGCGGCCTTGTCGTGGCAATCAGCACACGCGCCGCGCGTGAGATGCCGCAGGGAGTCCGGTTCGTGGACTTTGGCGACTCCGTCCTGGCCCCGGGATTTGTGGACATCCACATTCATGGCGGCGCCGGCCATGACGTGATGGAGGCTGGCCCAGCCGGGTTGCCCGCCATCGAGCAACTCCTCGCCACGCATGGCGTCACCGCTTATTTCCCCACTACGGTTACCGCTCCCATCGATCAGACCTTGTCCGCGCTGGACCGCCTAGCCACTGCAATTGAGCAGGCCGAGACTGAACAAGCTGAAGCTGGCACAGGCGCAAGTGGCAAACGCGCTCAGCCGCTTGGCATTCACCTGGAAGGCCCGTTCCTCAGCCACGTTCGACGAGGAGTGCATCCGCCGGAGAACCTTCTGCTGCCAACGCTGCCGATGTTTGAGCGCTTTTGGCAGGCATCGCGCGGCCGCATTCGCGTGATGACGATCGCCCCCGAACTGGAAGGCGCGCAGGAAGTAATCGCGGAGGCATCCGGGCGCGGCGTCTGTGTCAGCCTGGGACATTCGGATGCCGATCTGAACGCCGCGCGAGCCGGGATTGCGGCAGGGGCCCGGCATGCCACGCATGCATTCAATGCCATGCGGACGCTTGACCACCGGGAGCCCGGCATCACCGGCGCGATGCTTACCGATTCCCGGCTCTCGGCCGACATCATCGCTGACGGAGTTCACCTGGATCCTGTGATTGTCGAACTGTTTCTGAAAGCGAAAGGGCCGGATGCCGCCGTGCTCATCACGGATGCGACTGCCGCAACCGGCATGCCGGACGGGCGCTATCGGCTGGGGACGATCGAGGTGGAAGTCAAACACGGTAAGTGTCTGGCCGGCGGAAAACTGGCTGGAAGTGTGTTAACCATGGATCGCGCCGTTCGCAACGTGATGCAGTTCGCGCACTCGGACCTGCAACAAGCAGTGCGCCTTGCCACTGTAAACCCGGCGCGGGTAACGGGGCTGACCAATCGGGGCAAGCTGGAAGCCGGCTCTGTGGCTGACATTGTGGTGCTGAGTCCGAGCGGCGAAGTAAGAAACACAATTGTCCGTGGCGTGGTTTCTGAAGCTGTCGGCAAGCCTTGAGGAAAGAGAATGGCCGATAAGGGCGGATTTCCCCACTACATGCTGAAAGAGATTTTCGAGCAGCCACGGGGCTTGCGCGACACGATTTCACCACGAGTGGCGCTCGAGCAAGGATTGGTGCGGCTGGACGATGTGCGCATTACCGCCGACGAATTGTGCTCGGTGTGCCGCATCAACATCGTAGCCTCAGGGACCAGCCGTCACGCGGGGATGGCAGGCCAGTACATGATCCAGGACCTGGTGAACATCCCCGTGGATGTGGATTACGCCAGCGAATTTGAATATCGCAACCCGTTGATCGGCCGGGGCGAACTCACCATCGTGATCACACAATCCGGGGAGACAGCGGATACGACCGCCGCACAGCGCCTGGCCAAAGCCCGGGGCTCCCGCACCATTGCGATCTCGAATGTGATGGATTCCACAATTGCCCGCGAGGCCGACGGCGTGCTGTATACCCACGCGGGACCGGAGATCAGCATCGCTTCGACCAAAGCTTTCACAGCGCAGATGGCCGTGCTGTTTCTGTTTGCAGTTTACTTAGGTCAGGTCCGCGGCAAGCTCACCAAAGAACAGGTGCGGCATTACATTCGGGAACTGCTCGATCTGCCAGCGAAAGTAGAAATCGCGCTGGCGTCCGCGCCCCACTGCGAACGGCTCGCCGACAAGTACCACCAGGTGCAGGATTTTCTCTATCTCGGCCGGGCGATTCATTATCCGATCGCCATGGATGGCGCCCTCAAGTTGAAGGAGGTTTCCTACGTCCACGCCGAGGGCTATCCCACCGGAGAAACCAAGCACGGTCCGAACGCCCTGATTGACGAGAATCTGCCGGTGGTCATCATTGCAACGTGTGACCACAATGACGCCGGATCAACGCTGCGATATGAGAAGAGCCTTGCCAACGTCGGGGGGTTCAAGCAGCAGTCAGCGCGGGTACTTGCGATCGCGTCTGATGGTGATCAGGAACTCGGCAAGCTCGCCGACCACACGGTTTTGGTTCCGCAGACACTCGAATTACTGTCTCCGATTTTGGAAATTGTGCCTCTGCAACTGTTCGCCTACTACGTGGCGGTGAAGAAGGGGCTGGACGTGGACCGTCCGCGCAACCTGGTGAAATCGGTCACGCGAGAGTAGTGTGCTGCTGCAACTCCTAGCGGAATCAACCTCAGCCTCCGCCACCCCACCTCATCGCGGCGAACGAGTCTTCGGCTGGATCGGGGAGCGAAGAGGGAGGATCGCTGGCGGGAAATGTGTCCGCGATCGTCTTGTCCAGCATTTTATCTTTTCTCTCTTGCGGATTGGTCTCATCAATCTGGCGATCTTCCGGATCCCGCGCGCCTCTGGTCCATGGTGCCTGCATGGAGCTATCCTCCGTTCTTATGATGCTCCAACACCACGGATGGAACCAGAAGTATGCTACTCATAGTCTTGTCATTCCGAGGAGCGAGAGCGACGAGGAATCCGCGTTTTCCGGGCTGGTGAAGAACTGCAGATCCTGCAATGCGCTCGGGATGACGACAAGGGATGCTTCAACAAGCTGCTAGTGCGTAAACGAGACATTCAGGCCCGTCGTCAAAATAATGTCATTCTGTTTCGTGCCAAGCGGCGGATTGCTCACATAAATGTCGCCAAACGCATTTTGCCATCCCAGCCACTTGCTGAGCTTGGTCACGGTGCCAAAATTGAAGGTTCCGCGATAATTGAACTTCCCGCTGTTCTGGCTGTTCGGGATATTGCCGCTGAGCTCTGGAAAGAAATACAGCTTTTGCGTCACCACAGTCGATTTGCCAAGCTTCTGGGAGAGTTCCTCTCCGAGCGTAAGCCCAACGTACTGATCGGAGTACGCCGAATAGCTCTCCCGCGTATAGTTCGGACCGCCGAGTAGGTCAAGCGTGGTGCGATCGTTCTTTATAAGGTGATACCCCAGGCCACCCGTGAGAACAGATCGCAGATTCAGCTCCTGCAAAGCATCGGTCTGGAAATCAGCGGCGCCGAAACCGAACATTCTGGGGCCAAAGTTCCGGCTGTACCGGGCGCCGCCCTGAGTCGTGTCCGCCGTCGTGCCGGGCAACGCACCTGGGACATCGTTGGTGGCATAAACACTGTTCGCGTACATCGAGATGTCGTCGTGCAGGGTTTTTCGGTCGGCCGTGAAGGCCAGAGCAAGGTTCTTGGTCTCGCTGTTGCCGCGGGTCAGGGCGAAACCAATATTTGCTCCGACCGTCCAGCTCTGCAAAAGGCCGGGATGAAGCGACTTCTCGTAGGCAGTCTGCTCCGAGTCGCTGCGCAGTGCGGTCACCTCAGCCTTGGGGACATTTACGGTTCCGGTGCTTGCGGTCGTTACCGCGAAATTGCCGTCTGTAGTGCTGACCGCGCCCACCACGGTCTGGCCGTTTTGCTGGACTACATGTAGAGGCTGGACGGAATTGATCTCCTTTACGGCAGGCCACTTGACGGTGACGTCACCGGCAAGATCAGTCTTAATCATCAGGGTTTTGCCGTCTGATTTCGTAATAGTTCCGGTGAGCCGATCCCCGTTGTTCAGCACAATTTGATCCGCGAAGAGCGTGGGACAAAATACGAGGACAGACAATACCGCCAACAGTTGCACTTTACGCATAGCATTCCTCCGTTATGATCCGAATCAGTTCGCTCTTCTTCCTGGGCTCGGCTGAGGCGACACTATTCTTGGAACGATCAACTTACCTGAGATACAAAAATTCCGCCACCGCCCAAGCGATGCAACGGGATTCGCTTTCAAAAGCCAGAAAATCTAATTGAAGCTCAGACGATTGATGGGCGCACTATTTCAAGAAGAAGATATGATGCGGCAGCAGACTCAATCTGCCGAATGGCTGGCCAGACTAGCTCTTCACTTCAGGATTCTTCACTTCGGTGGTCTTTGTTTCTGTAGTCTTGGCTTGGTCAGAGGTGCCTTCCTTCATGCCCTCCTTCAGAGCGCGAATACCTTCGCCGATGCCCTTACCCAGTTCCGGCAGTTTCTTGGGACCGAACACGAGCAGAGCAATGAAGAAGATCACCAGAAGATGCATGGGCTGAAAAAGGCCGTCTAACATAAGAACCTCCATCTCAACACAACTACTCGTTTTTAACCTTACTGGAGCCCCATTATTCCGTCAACCGCAGAATGAGATTGCATTCCGGTCAACGAACACGGACAGGCGTGGACGGTTTGCGTCTCACTTTGAACAAACGCTTGAGCAATGTCGCGGAGAAAGACGGGTTCTCTCTTGTAACTCCCTCATTGTAAAGTGCTTGTTTTTGGCCGGATAACTGCTTTGTCCATCAGTTCGACGTTGTGGGCATGAACCTTCGTGCTGTCGGCAGGCGAGACTGCTGGTCCTAGAATGACTTGAGGCTCAGGGTTCTCCATCACAGATTCACCGGGAGCGCATTTATGAATTCGACATCATCTCCGTCTGTGGGGAATGAAAAACAGGCCGCTCGCGCGGTCCTCCCACAAGTGAGTGACGCCCACGCCAGCGAGCACACGGTCCGGCCAAGTTCAGGGCAACCGATCACCAAGCCGGCGGGCTACGGCCTCCCCTGCGCCAAGTGTAAGACTTATTACGCCGCCGATCTAAAGGCATGTCCGGTCTGTAAGGCTGCAGAGCGCGTTTCTCCTCTGGCAGCTTCACCTTCCAATGTATCCACAGTCGAAGAGCTGCCGGATCCGATCGCGCTCGAAGAGGAACGCGAGCGTTTCTTGCGAGAGTTCAAAGCGCAGGTGTTCGCCTCGCAGGCGCAGATCAACCCGACTGCGAATCTGCACTGCATTAAGCACGAAAACCACCAGGGTAGCCCGGAACCGGCTGTCGTGTGCCAGGCTTGTTACGACCGCCTGCAGGAGCGCGTGGATGTGTTGGAAGCCGCGCTGCACATGGATCTAAAGGAAGCAGCGCAGATCGTTTATGACGCGGTCTGGGCGGATCCGACTGACTCCAGCAAGACCTACCAGAACGCCGCACACGCACTGCTGGCGGAGTTACGCAAACGCTCCGGGGTTACACCCATCTTCGGGTTGCTGCAGCCTCTGACGGATTAAGCCACAAATCGCAATCTCCCGAACGCGCTCGGAACATGAAAATTTGGTTGTGGCGTGTTTGTCGGCTGCCATGCCAGATAAGCCCGCGGCTCTTTCTTCCCTTCGACTCGATAGAAATTGGCCCGCCAGACGGCAGCGGGATCGAAGTGTGCAGTCAGAGATTTTATGGGGATGGCCAACTCGGCGATCCAAGTGTGTGCTCCTTCGTTCAGCACAACTGATCGCTGCAAACCGCTCTTCAAATCAGCCCGGCCGCCGGGAAAGATGTCGAGGTCAATCCACATCCCGTTGGGACTGATTTCAAATTCCTTGTAGAACCCTTCCTGGGAGGGATCGGGTTGCAGAAACGCTTCCGCCACATCACGATCCCATAAATGATCGCGGCGGCCGTTCGGAGCGCTGTCTTGGAACGTGTGCAGCTCCCGATAGCGGCACTCGAATCGCAAATAGAGCGCTAGTCGTGACCATAAGGCGCGGACTTCGGTGTCCCGAGCGGCATCCGGGTTTTTTCCCTGCCAGTCTGAGCAGAAAGAGATTGGGTTGGCTCTGTTCCATTCCGCGGCGAGAGGAGCCGCATCGTCAATAATGTAATTGGCTACGATCTCGGCAGCGTCGTTGATCATCTAGTCTGAGAACCGAGAACCGGAAACTAGTTTAACCACAAAGGCCACGAAGTAACACAAAGGAATCCGTCTAGCCCCTTCGTGTAACTTCGTGTCCTTGGTGGTTTATTGAATTTACAGCACTGTTAAGAAAACTTGCTTTGACCGCAAGAACCGGATGGTCCGTCTTTGAGGGCTGTCCTAAGCTTTTCACATTATGACAGCCAATGCGATACTCAACTTGACGGAAGCTACGGAGATGGCCCGAACCAACCAAAGCCACGACGAGACCCGCTGGCAGGCAGTCCTGGCGCGAGATGCCAGCGAGGATGGAAAGTTTGTGTTCGCGGTGTCCTCAACTGGCGTGTATTGCCGGCCTTCCTGCCCGTCCAAGCGTCCCCGTCGCACCAACGTCTCCTTTTTCCACAGACCCGATGAGGCGGAAAGAGCCGGTTATCGTGCCTGCTTGCGCTGCCGGCCCAAGTCGGCCGGAGGCAAGGGCCAGACGGAAATGGTACGAGCGGTGTGCCGCTACATCGAGCAGCACCTGGATGAACCGCTTACGCTGGCACGACTGGGTTCTGAATTTCGCCAGAGCCCGTTCCATCTGCAGCGCAAGTTCAAGGCGGTTTTGGGCATTTCGCCGCGCGCCTATGCCGATTCCTGCCGCATGAACCAGCTTAAGAACAACCTGCGCGCCGGGCATTCGGTGACTCGCGCCCTGTACGACGCGGGCTACAGCTCCAGCAGCCGATTGTACGAGCGTACCGCCTCCCAGCTCGGCATGACTCCGGACAAGTACCGCCGGGGAGCGATTGCCGCGCCCATTCGCTACACCTGCACCGACTCTCCTCTGGGCCGCATGTTGGTTGCGGCGACCGACAAGGGAATTTGCGCGATTCAATTCGCCGACTCGGATGACGAACTGGAGCAAGGACTGAAACATGAGTTTCCTTTTGCGATCCGGCGTCGCGATGACGATGCCATGCAGGCCTGGAAGGAAGACTTGCTCCGCCAGATGCGCGGCCAGAGCCTGAATTCCGCGATTCCTCTTGACATTCAGGCGACCGCCTTTCAGCGTCGGGTGTGGTCGCATCTTCAGTCCATCCCGTTTGGCTCTACTCGTTCCTATGCCGCGGTGGCAAAGGCCATTGGACAGCCTACAGCAACACGAGCCGTGGCCCGAGCCTGTGCAACCAACCCGGTTGCCGTCGCCATCCCTTGCCATCGTGTGGTCCGGAAGAGCGGAGACATGGGAGGCTATCGCTGGGGCATGGACCGCAAGAAGGCCTTGCTGGAAATGGAGCAAAAGCAGGCCAGCTTCTAGTGGGGTATGTCTTGGGGTTCCAGGCATACGAATAAAAGGATACGGCGAAGCCTCCTCGCCGAATCTCACTCGTCCGATGCGACTTAAGCTTTTTGACCCGACCCTGCGCTATATTGGGTTGTGCTCCCCGTGAAACTCGGTCGGCGATTCCTGTCCGGGCTGATGCTGGCGCTGATGGCGGTTTTTTTATCCGTCGGCTGCCGCGGCCGAGGCAAGGTGCAGGAGATCGCCTACGTTTCCGCGGCGCAGGCCGTGCTGCGAGACCGTGTCGCTGCCGTCTATAACAAAACAGGTGTGGTGAAAAACGGAGATCGTGTCCAGATACTGGGGCGCGACCGCCGCTTTGCCCGGGTGCGAACCGCAGCCGGCGCCGAAGGCTGGCTGGAGCAGCGTTATCTGGTCACGCAGCAGGTGTACGACGGATTTCAGAAGCTGGCGCAGCAGTCGAAAGATCTTCCGCTACAAGCCCCAGGCACCACACGCAATGATACGAATCTCCACCTCGAGCCCGGACGCGAAACTGAACATCTTTATCAGCTCAACCAGGGAGCGAAAGTTTTTATTCTGAAACGTGACACCGCGGAAAAGAGTTTGCCCGGTGCGATTCCCACGCATGTCAGCGACCAGAGCCAGTCATCCAGGCCGGTGACTCCCATCCTGGAGGACTGGTGGCTCGTCCGCGATCCTGATGGACACGTGGGATGGGTGCTGGCGCGCATGGTGGATCTCGACGCCCCTCTCGAAATCGCACAATATGCGGAAGGGCAGCGCATCGTGGCGTTTTTCGTGCTGAATGAAGTAAACGATGGAGACAAGAAAGTTGCGCAGTATCTTGTGTTGCTCACCGAGCCCAAAGACGGCTTACCGTTCGACTACAACCAGTTCCGCGTGTTCACCTGGAACGTGAAAAAGCATCGCTATGAAACCGCCTACCGCGAACGGAACTTGAATGGAGTGCTGCCGGTCACCGTTTCTCAGGAGGATTTTGATAAGGAAGGCATGCTGCCGGTATTTGTGCTGCGGGTAAGAGATGATGACGGCAACGTGACCGAGCGCAAATACAAGCTGAACACTCCGATCGTGCGTCGGGTGCTGGCGCCGGGGGAAGCAAAGGAAGCCTCCACGCCGAAGAAAAAGACGCGCCATCCATAGACTCTATTTCCTTTTCCAATAATCGCCGCTATAAGATAACCCATGCCCGTCAGCGTGGTTTCCGCCAAAGACGATCGCTTCACGATGATTGCCATCTCCGCGCTGGCCTGTATGCTCCAGGATGTTCTGCATGAAGGCCTGGGCCACGGTGTGACCGCGTGGCTGAGCGGAGCGCATCGCGTGACCATGAGCACGGTTGCGCTGCAGAGCGATCTTGATACGCGCTGGATTTCGGCGAACGGCACGATCGTGAATCTTCTTTTCGGGGCGATCTTCCTCCTGCTCAGACCGCAGCACTGTAAACCGGCCACTCGCTACTTCCTGGTGCTGGCGATGGCAGGCAATCTTTTTACCGGCACCGGTTATTTTCTCTTTTCTGGCGTCACCAATTTTGGCGACTGGGCGGCGGTGATCCGGGGCCTGCAGCCGCACTGGGCGTGGCAACTTGGGCTGGTTGTGCTGGGCGCGGCTTCGTACTATGCATCCATGCTGGTGGTAGGCGCCAAACTGAAGCCGTTTCGAGCGAAGGAGGAAAATTCACGGCTGCGTGGGCTGTGCTGGACTCCGTACTTCACGGACGGGATTCTGGCCGGGCTGGGAGGTTTGTTAAATCCCTTAGGACTGTTTTATGTTATAGTGTCGGCGTTGCCATCTACTTTAGGCGCAAATGCCGGCCTGCTGAGCCTGCCTGGCATGATGCGCCGATGGAGCATGAGCCAAGAGGACCAAGTTGGGCCCATCGGTCGTAGCGCTGCGTGGATCGCTGCGGGCGCCGTCGCCAGCCTGTTGTTTATCTTCGTACTTGGCCGCGGGCTCACCTGGTCGCGATGACTTGGAGCACGCTGGGCGTACCAACGACCACCGCCTACGAGTAAAACTCCGCAATACTCTCCACTACCCACTTCTGCTCGTCCTCGGTCAGTTCGGGGAACATGGGCAGCGCCAGCACTTCGCGCGCGGCGCGTTCTGATTCTGGCAGATCTCCTGGGCTATAACCCAAGTAAGCAAAGCAGGGTTGCAGATGCAGCGGCACCGGATAGTAAATCTCAGTTCCAATCTTGCGGTCGCTGAGAAACTGGCGTAGTTCGTCGCGGCGATTGGCCCGGATCACGTACTGATGAAACACGTGAAATGCGTATGGAGAAGTCTGCAGCAGCCGGATGGGCCCGTCGCCTCTCGCCGAGAACAGTCCAGAATTGCTAAACAGCCGGTCATAGGCCGCGGCGCGCTCCCGGCGCTGTTGATTCCACTTTTCGATGTGCGGGAGCTTCACTCGCAGGATGGCGGCCTGAATAGCGTCCATGCGGCAATTCCAGCCCAGTTCTTCATGATGATAGCGTCGCGGCATGCCGTGATTGCGCAGGCGCCGCATGTGTTCGGCGGCGTCAGCATCGCGCGCCGTCACCAGGCCCGCATCGCCGTAAGCGCTGAGATTCTTCGTGGGATAGAAACTGAATGCGGCGGCCGCGCCGAGTGACCCTGCACTCCGGTTCCGCCATTTGGCTCCGATGGCTTGCGCCGCGTCTTCAATGATGGGCAACTGGAATTCATCCGCGACGCGCTGCAGGGCGTCCATGTCCGCGCATTGGCCGTAAAGGTGAACCGGCAGCAGGGCGCGGACTTTGTAGGATCCGCCGTTTTGCAGCTTTGCTTCCACCTGCGACAGCTCAAGGTTCAGGGTTTGCGGATCGACGTCGACGAATATGGGCCTGGCACCAGCGCGGGCGATGGCGCTGGCAGAAGCGAAAAAGCTGAATGCAGTTGTGAGCACCGCGTCGCCCGGTTGAACGCCCGCAGCGAGCAACGCCAGCCAAAGAGCATCCGTGCCCGAAGAGCAGCCCACTGCTGCCGCGGCCCCGGTGAAAGCGGAGATTTCACGCTCCAGCGCTTCCACTTCCGCGCCTAAAACAAACTGCTGCGAGGAGCACACTCGTTCGACGGCCGCCAGCACTTCCCCGCGAATCTGGCTGTACTGGCGGTGCAGGTCAAGCAGGGGCACGGCGTCGAAGGTCTTCGCCGAAGTGCGCGGTTTTGCAGTGAAAGACTGGGTCACCGAAGTAGCGATTCTAACACTCAGCCGTCAGCTATCGGCTATCAGCACTCAGCTTTCAGCAAAGCCTGTAACCGCAAAGTACGCGAAGGATTCGCGGAGAGCGCGGAGAACAAGACCGCAAAGAAAGCGATGGGGCGATCGCAAGATCTTCGGGTCCTGCGCGCCACTTTGGCGAACCTTGAGTAGAATCGTTCATCAACCACAAAGGACACGAAGTCACACAAAGGGTATGAATCCCTGCATTTTCCTTAGTGCCTCTTGTGGTTAATTAGGTCACTACCGAACTTTGCAGTTAGTGTCTCTTTTCAAGCGTCTCTATGCGAGGCAATGCCGGCAGCGCGGAGCCGTTGTCCAGAGCGTCGCGCCACTGGGCGAGCGATTTCAGCAGCGATGCCAACTGTATGCCGCCGAAATTCTCTGGATAACCGGCCAGATTCCCCGCCGAGCGCCGGAGCAAAGAGCATGCCCCCACTTTATTGCCGGTGGAATGGTGGTGGAATGCCACGGCAACCTGGATCAGTCCCTGGAGAAATTTCTTTTCTTCCCCAGTTGCCGCTCGCCAGACGTCTTCCAGAACCTCGTGTGCGTCGAAAAACTCGGCACGGTTGAACAGGCCGATTCCATGAAGAAAGCCGTCGCGGTCCACGTCCTATTCTGACACAAGCAAAAATAAACCTCGCGCCGCGGCGCGAGGTGTTGAGGACAAGGATGTATTATCTGCCGAAGATTACATAGTGCGACGCCGTCGCCATGAAGAAAAGGAGAGGCACCGAGAGGAAAGTATTGGTTCGTGATGCGAGAAAAGCCTGACGGGCCAAGGCTGCAGCGTTCGCTGGCGGAGTCCCGGCCAGAGTTCCGTTAATAATCTTCTTCTGGTTAGGCCAGATGATCCCCCAGACATTGAACAGCATGATGATGCCGAAGCCACCGCCCACCCCGATCGAGAGCACATGGTTGTCGTCCTGGCCTACGGGGGTATATCGCAAGAACAAGCAAGCGGCGGCAATGACGACAATGGTAACGATAACGCCAAGAACGTATCCACTTGGCGCTTTGGAGATGACGAAGTAGAGGATCGCCCAAGCCACAATCCAGATCAGCAGAAACAGGCCGATCGTGCTCCCAGCGCCGGTGCCCATGCGGTCGGCATCGGGGCCGACGTACATCTCGGCCCAGTACCAGAAGCCGAAAAATACCGTCAGCAGCGCGCTCCAGCGGAACAAATTCAGAGCAGGCAGGGTCATGTACTGAAATACCTTCGGCTTCATGCCCGCGTCCACTTGCTTCATGAAGGGGACATTGACGAGATTGAAAAAGTAGAGCAATCCAATCCAGGTGATCCCGGCGATGAAATGAAACCAGCGCAGAATGAGCGCCAACGCTTCCTTGCCCGTGTGTGTAGGCATCACCCAGGAGGCTGCAAAAGCAGTCAGATAGTGCATCGAAGTTCCTCCGCCAACGCTAAAGTTGTGAGCCCGTGGCGCCCTCGGCTCAGGGAGGGCAGCAATGCCAGAGAAATTCGGGCCCGTTAAGCAAACCTAAGTTGCGACATCCGTGTCCGATTTTTTTGCTGCTTTTGTACGGTGCCACGAATGTTTGCATTTTGTTGGGTTTATGTCAACTGGCGAGCCGGGGCGACGAGCACTGGATGGGTGCCGGGTCTAGGGGCGTTCAAGGGGACCATCAGACTTCGCCGTCCACTCCATGCCCGACCACAAGCTGCGGGACCCGGCAAGATGCAAGAAAGTGCAACTAAGAAGGTGTTCGGATTCTGGAACAATTCTCCCGGGAGGTTGAAAAGTGGGGAGTAAGGCCGTATTGTACCGATAGTTGTTTGTGCGCGTCTGCGCAATGGATGGGCGCTTGCGGCGCACAAGTTTCCCCCCTGTTCCTCGCGCAAAACAATCGCGTAAGGAATTGTTGATTCGTCACAGTTCAGAAAGCTCTTGCCGTTGAGAGAGCTAAGGAGATCGGCATGGAAACCAAGCCGGCGCAGAACATTCAGGATTCCTTCCTCAACACCGCCCGCAAAGAGAGAATGAACATTACTCTTTATTTGTTGAGCGGCGTCAAGCTAACCGGGCGCATTCGCTCATTTGACAAGTATTCCGTGGTGCTGGAGACCAACAATCAGGAGCAGTTGATTTTTAAGCATGCGATTTCCACCATAGCTATGGGGAGAGTGGCTCACAGTCATGGCGAGAAACCGACCGTGGTTCCAGCTCCGAGTCCGGTCGCCGAGTCTGAACCGGCATCGAGCGCCTCGGGTACGGACGGATAGAACAGTGCCTTTTTGATCGCAGGGCAGGACCAAGGGATTCGAAAGCCGCAGGTGCGATTCCTGTGTTTATCTGCGAGTTGAGTGAATCCTGAATTTTGCTGTAGAGAATTTGTCCATTGAGCAGTGGATTGCGAGTTTCCCGGAAGAACGACGGCAGCTGCGCGCCGCAAAGGCAGAGAACCGTGCCTCTGCGGAACGCGCATTTCTGGTTGGGATCGATTACCGCGTGCGCTCGCGGGCGGTTTCCGGAGCCAAGACCGCGAAAGGCTCTCTGACCAGCGGCGCTCAGGCGGCGCGCGATAGTGCCAGCAGCGCGGCTGGAGCTGCGAAAGCGCCTCGCGTGCCGGAGTTCACAGCAGAGGAGTCGCTGGAGGAGTTGCGCTCCCTGGCCACCAGCGCCGGCGCGCAGATTGCCGGCGAATTCCTGCAGCATCGCGACCACCCCGATCCGGCCACGCTGATCGGGCGAGGCAAACTGGAGGAGATTGCGGGCGCCGCAGCTGTCAGTCTCCGCTGATCTTCTTTTGTTCGATCACGATCTGACCGCTTCCCAACAGCGCAATATCGAGAAAGTCGTCCACACACGGGTGATTGACCGCACCCAGCTCATCCTCGACATTTTTGCCACGTCACGCCCGAACCCGCGAAGGCCAGTTGCAGGTGGAGTTAGCTCAACTCGAGTACATGCTGCCGCGGCTCAGCGGGCGAGGCATAGAGATGTCGCAACTGGGCGGCGGAATCGGCACGCGCGGACCGGGTGAAACCCAGCTCGAAACCGACCGGCGAAAAATCCACCGGCGGATTCGGCACGTCAAGGAACAAATCGAAAATGTCCGGCGCATTCGGGCGCAACAGCGGAAGCGGCGCGAATCGGTTCCCGTGGCCACGGTCGCGCTGGTGGGTTACACCAACGCCGGGAAATCCACATTGTTCAATGCTCTGACCCAGGCCGCCGTGCTGGAATCGCCCAAGATGTTTGCCACGCTCGATCCCACCATTCGCGCGGTCACGCTGCCTTCGCGTCGCCAGGCTCTGCTTTCCGATACCGTGGGATTCATCCGCAACCTGCCGCACACGCTGGTTTCCGCCTTCCGCGCTACTTTGGAAGAAGTCCAGCGCGCGGCGCTGATCCTGCACGTGTCCGACGCCAGCAGCCCACTCTCGGCGGAACAGGACGCCCAGGTGGACAAGGTGCTGAAAGAACTGGAAGCGGACGCGAAACCGCGCTTGCGGGTTATGAACAAGATTGATCTTTTGCCGCCTCGGCAGCGCGACAGTTTGCGCGATGATGCCAGCACGGTTCATGTCTCGGCGGCGAGGGCCAGCGGCATGAGTACGCTGCTCGACCGGATTGACCAGATGCTGCAGGAAGACGCGGTGAGCCGCGTGCGTCTGCGCGTGCCTCAGAAAGAAGGCAAGGCGCTGGCGCTGCTCGAAGCGCGGGCGCGGATTTATTCGCGGGCGTATCGAGATGGTCTGGTGGAACTGGAGGCGGAAGCACCGGAGTCGGTGGTAAGGAGGGTAAGGGAGTGGGTGATCACATAGGCAGTCGTGATTTGGCGCCACCGATGCGCACGTAGGGGCGGGTGCCCGCACCCGCCCGGCGGAGCGAAGCTCCGCAGTTGGTTGGCACAGTGCAAGACTCGGCCAGGGCGTGCCAAACTCCGCAACCTGTAACACCGGACACGCAAAATTATTCCGAGATGTCGCTGCCGTCGCCGGAGTTTTGATTATGTTTCTGACCGGGGTGGCGCAGAAGAAATAGGTCCTCGAACTCTCAATGACAACCCAATCTCCGGATGTCGTGGTTCTCGAAGTTCGCAACTTCCCCACCCTAACGTCGCAAAAAGCGCGACGTTAGGATGGGGCACCCGCCGAGAACTCACTCCTGACTACCGACTCCTGACTCCTGAGATCAGTTGACCGTGATGCTGACCGCCTTGGAAGGAATTCCGTTCGCCACTACTACCAGCGAACTGGCTCCCGTCTCCATTTTTGCGGGGACATCAAAGTTGGTTGAAACCGTGGCCTGGCCCGTGGCAACGCCCATGGTGCTGTGGTCGTGCGTTTTGGCGTAGAAGACGTGACCGCTGCTGTTATTGGTGATCCGCACCAAAGGATAGTTGGTCGCGGTTTCATTTTCGTCCCCGTAGGAAGCTGCCTGCGACAAGCCGTTGAACTGCTGGCCGGAGATTTTGTAAGTTGAGCCGAGGGTGACGCTCGACGGACAATCCGTGATGACCGGAGCCCACGAAGAGTTGTATTTCCCCTTGGGATTGTAAACCTCGACCTGGTTCCCGATGACAATCACCTGGCCGGTCGGCAGCATCAGAATGGGAGCGACACCTCCCACCGGATCCACCGTCAGCTTCTTGCCGTCCCACTCGTAAAGCGAGCCCGAGGACCCCAGCACCACCACGTTCCCGTTGGGCAAAAGCACGGCGAAGGAATCGCCGGCGCTGTCGCCGTTGGGAAAGTCGGGGCCAACCGTCCACTTGCCCGTGGAAGGATCATAGATGGCGGTGTGTCCAGCGCCGGTGCTCGAATAGGAGCCAGTATAGAAGACGGTGCCGTCGGGACGAAGTATAGCCGGACCTATCTCCCCCGGCGGGTGATAACACTTCTTGCCGTTGTCATAAGGAAGGCAGCTTCCCTGGTAAGGCGAGTGCAAGTCCACGATCGTGCTGCCCGCGCTCACCCATTTTTGTTGCGAAGAATCGTAGCGCTCGGAGTGCGGAGCGTGCTTCACATCCGCCGTCAACACCGAGCCGTCGGGCAAGAGAGTCCAACCCTCCTCGGCATTGAAGTCGCTTTTGCCCGTGTCGTTCAGTTCGGTCCACTGCAGAGTCGAAGGATCCAGAGCCGCGATGCGCTCATCAAGTTTCCTTCCCATCAGCCACCTGCCATCGGGCAGCACGGCCGAGGGCGAGTCGCCAATCCATCCCCAATTCTTCGGGTGCCCCAGCTTGGTCCAGGTATCGGCTTTGGGATCGTAAATCGCACCCAGATTAGTAAGTGCAAACTGGTTGTTGAGGTATTCACCGCCCGAAATCACTACGCGGCCGTCGGCCAGCACCGCGCCCGCGAAGTACAGCGGCACGTACCCGGAAGGCAGACTGGCAACGGATGACCACGTTCCTTTTACGTAGCTTCCCTTATTATCAGGAGTCAGCTTGATCCAATCGGATTCGTTGTTGCCCTGAAAAATTACCGTGCCATCGGTCAGCAAATATCCGATCCCGGCGCCGTCCGGCGGTTGGTTAGCGAGTGGGGTCAGCGATTGTGCCAGCGAGACTCCAGAGACAGCGATCACAAGCGCGATTACCAGCCATGATTTCTTTAGCAAGACGAACCACCTTTCTTGAAAGCCAGCGGACAGGGAAATGCCGCCGTCTTTCCGCGAAGCTGTAGTATTTTTCACCCCAGACCAGTAGGGAGGGCTGATCGTAAGGATAAGTTGCCGGGCGACGATGTTAGCACAGGAATACGGTCCGTAGGCAGAAAAATCCGCACCCAGGTCCGCAGCTCCTCCCGCGCCCCTCCTGCGATTTGCCGCAAGGCTTTCAAAGAGAGCATTTTCAAAGAGATCAGCGGCAGGCAGACGGGAAACTGACTCAAGCTGCCGTCACAACCGAGCAAATACAACAAACAACAAGAGGATTTTCCCAGGTGACCGTGAAGCGATCGTGGAGCAGACACTCGTCGCCCACCTGAATTCCTGGCGAGCCGAAAATCTAAAATGGGCCGGCAACCAAGAAGCGGTGACATTCCTTGGCTATCGGCCCACTCGATCCTGAATTGGATCGGAGGTGATACCTATATGCTAGTCCCCTCAGGGCAGAAGTCAAGTATTCTTTCCCCAAGAACTGGGCGGGCTTGACAAATCGTCCGAAGGCGCGTTCCAGCGTGGAACTTCATCTCCCCGCGGGACAAGGTTCGCGTTGACACTAAGCCCTGTAGGATGTTAGGTTTGATGGTTTCTTAAGCCCTCTTTCGCTCAAAGTCATATCAAGTAAAACGCATGGACGAGACGCTCAGACAAGTAGGGGAATTACTGCTCGGATCCGTACCGACCATTGTCTTTGTGGTCCTGCTGTATGGGTCCTACGCCGTGCTCGTCCACAAGCCTCTAACCAGGGTTTTGGCGGAGCGGCGCAGCAAAACCGAAGGGGCGATCGAGAACGCCCGCGCTGATATTGCCGCCGCCGAAGCGCGGACCGCGGAATACGAGCAGCGTCTGCGGGAGGCTCGCGTGGTCGTGTTCAAGAGTCAGGAATCGCGCCGGCAGCAGGCGTTGCAGACGAGGGCTGCGGCTGTGGCGGAAGCGCGTAGCAAGGCCCAGGTGCAGGTGCAACAGGCGCGGGCTGCGATTGAAAAAGACAAGACCGCCGCACAAACAGTTCTCCAGGCGGAGAGCGGCAGGCTCGCTGCCGACATCGTCCGCGCGGTTCTGCAGCCGGCGCTGTCCCCTCCAGGGGGTAGTCAATGAAGCGGAGTCTAAGGCTTGTCGCGGTTACGACATTTGTACTACTTACCTGTTTTGCGGTTTCTGGACACGCAGCGCAGCAGGCAACATCAACCCAGACTTCCGCTCAGCAGCCTAAGAGTAAGTCCGGCGGGCCGGGCTCGCTGAGCCAGCAACTGGCAAAGGAAACGCGCGAAGCTGCCGGCGAAGATGAAACCGGTCAGTTTAAGCACTCGGCGTCAGTGCAGTTTGTAGCCAAGTTGACCGGTTGGAGTCTGGAAAATGCCTACCGGTTTTGTGTCGTGCTCAACTTCGCGGTGATCGCCGGAGCAATCATTTGGCTCTCAAAGACAAAGCTGCCCGGCCTGTTCCGCGACCGCACGGCTTCTATCCAGAAGGAGTTGGAAGAGGCGCGGCAAGCCAGCGCGGACGCCAATCGCCGCCTCGCCGACGTTGAAGCGCGGCTATCCCGGCTGGATGCGGAGATCGGCGAAATGCGCGCCTTGGCGGAGAAAGAGGCTGTTGCGGAAGAACTGAGGATTAAGGCTGCTGCGACAGAGGACGCCCGAAAAATTGTGGAGTCAGCGGAGCAGGAGATCGCTGCGGCGGCCAAAGCTGCACGCCGGGAACTGACCGTGTATGCCGCCGATCTGGCGGTATCGCTGGCCGCCAAGCAGATCCACGTTGACGCCGCAACCGACCAGGCTTTGGTTCGCAACTTCGCGCAACAAATCTCCGGCAACGGCGACCCGCGGAAAGGGAGACAGTAGATGGCCTCAGTCACCAACACCTACGCTCGCGCTTTCGCCGATGCGGTTTTCGACGGTCATCTTGATCCCGCCAAGACCCTGCAGGAAGCGCAGTCGCTCGCCGAATTGGTCGCTGCCAGCAAACCGCTCCGGGAGGTGTGGGAGACTCCGTCGATTCCCGCCGAGCAGAAGCGGGCGGTGCTGGATGCAATCGTCACCCGGCAGGAAATCTCGCGCACGGTGCGGAATTTTATGGCGGTGCTGATTGATCATCGGCGGATCGACTTTCTCGCCCCGATCGTCAAACAGTTCGAGCTGGAACTGAATCAGCGGATGGGATTTGCTGAAGCGGAAATCACCAGCGCCCGCGATCTGACCGAACGGAGCGGCGGTCGCTCGAAGCGCTGGTCGCAAACTTGACCGGCAAAAAAGTGCGCGCGCGCTATTCGCAGCGATGCTCATTCTGGGCGGCGCGATCGTGAAAGTCGGCAGCACGATTTATGACGGCTCGGTGCAGGGACAGTTGGAGAGGATAAGGCAAGCGCTTAGCAGCTAGCACTGAGCATTTAGCCGGGGTGGGTTCGGGAGTTCGCCACGTGAAACCGAGGGGCTAAGTGCTAATTGCAAGTGCTAGAATGCTCAGATCGAAACTAGAAGTCTGAAACTGAACTCTATGGCACAAATCAAAGCAGACGAGATCACGCAGCTGATCCGGCAACAGATCGAGAACTACGAATCCAAGATTGCGGTCGATGAAGTCGGCACGGTCATCACCCTGGGCGACGGCATTGCCCGCGTCCACGGCCTGGACAAAGTCATGGCCGGCGAACTGCTCTCCTTTCCCCACGACGTTGCCGGCATCGCCATGAACCTGGAAGAAGACCAGGTCGGCGTGGTGCTGCTCGGCGAGTACACCGAAATCAGCGAAGGCGACGAGGTCAAGCGCACCGGCCGCATCATGAGCGTGCCGGTCGGCGACGCCCTGGTCGGCCGCGTGGTCAATGCGCTCGGCCAGCCCATCGACGACAAGGGCCCCATCGCCACCGACAAATTCATTGCCTCTGGAACGTCTGGCCCCGGGCGTGATTGACCGCCAACCGGTGCGCGAACCCATGGCGACTGGGCTCAAAGCGATCGACAGCATGATCCCCATCGGCCGCGGCCAGCGCGAACTGATCATCGGCGACCGCCAGACGGGAAAGACCGCGGTTGCGCTCGATACCATCATCAACAACAAGGGCAACGACCTGATCTGTATTTACAACGCCGATCGGCCAGAAGCGTTCTTCGATTGCCCAGGTGGTGAAGATTCTGCGAAGACGCCGGCGCCATGGAGTACACCATTGTTGTTGCGGCCTCGGCCTCCGAGCCCGCGCCCATGCAGTACATCGCGCCCTACGCGGCTTGCGCCATGGGCGAATATTTCCGCGACACCAAACGCCATGCGCTGGTCATCTACGACGATCTTTCCAAGCATGCGGCGTCGTATCGCGAAATTTCGCTGCTGCTGCGCCGTCCGCCCGGCCGCGAAGCCTATCCCGGAGACGTTTTCTATCTCCACTCCCGCCTGCTGGAGCGCGCGGCCAAGGTCAGCGACAAGAAAGGCGGCGGATCGCTCACCGCGCTGCCCATCATCGAGACTCAGGCGGGCGACGTTTCCGCCTACATTCCCGACCAACGTGATTTCGATTACCGACGGCCAGATCTATCTGGAGACCGATCTGTTCAATCAGGGCGTGCGCCCGGCGGTGAACGTGGGACTTTCGGTAAGCCGCGTCGGCGGCAGCGCCCAGATCAAAGCCATGCGGCAGGTGGCCGGAAGCCTGAAACTGGAACTGGCGCAGTACCGCGAACTGGCGGCTTTCGCCCAGTTCGGCAGCGATCTCGACAAAGCCACGCAGGCCCAGCTCAATCGCGGCCAGCGCTTGGTGGAGGTGCTGAAGCAAAAGCAGTTTTCGCCGCTGCCGTTCTCCAAGCAGATTCTGATCATCTTTGCCGGCACCGGCGGCTTCCTCGACGATCTGCCGGTTGACCAGGTGCGCGACTTCGAAGCGGAGCTTTACAAGTTCGTGGACGCAACCAATCCGGCTTGCTGCGCTCGATCATGGAGAAAAAGATTCTCGACGATGGGCTGAAGGCCGAGATGTCGAAGTGATCAAGCAGTGCAAAGAGCAGTTCGTAGCAGCGGCAAGCAGTGGCGAAGTAGAGACGTAGCTCGGCTCCGTTCTTTGAGACTGCGCAAGCGGACGTAGACCGCGAGACGCAGTTGAAAGCAGCTGAGCGAGCTAAGACGTAGCAAAGCTAACGTACGACTAAGCCAAGACTGAACATGGCCAACATTCTCGACATCCGGCGCCGTATCCGCAGCGTGATCAACACGCGGCAAATCACCAAGGCCATGAAAATGGTCTCGGCGGCCAAGCTGCGCCGCGCGCAGGAGCGCGCCCTGGCCGCGCGTCCCTATGCGCAGATGTTGACCAATGTGCTGAAGTCGCTGGTCTCGCGCGCGGAAATTTACGATCCTGAGACCGGGCGAACCCAAGCATCCGTTGCTGGCGCAGCGTCCGGAGAATAAGAGTGCTGTTGATTGTGGTCACCGGCGACAAAGGCCTGGCGGGCGCGTTCAACACCAATATTCTGAAAGCTGCGATCGCGGTTCCTTGAGTCGAAAGCGGGGAAGAATATCGAAATCGAAGCCATCGGACGCAAAGGGCCGCGACTTCCTGCGCCGGCGCTATCCGGTGGCCGCGCCGCGAACCGCGGACTCCACAGGAACCGCCTCGCGCATCACGCTGGTCGGCGAGCACATCGGAGTGCTGAACAAAGTTGAATATGCGATGGCGTCCGGAACTGGCGGAGCGCGTGATCGATCGCTACAGCAATGACGAAATCGATTCGGTCTACTCTGCTCTACAACGAATTCAAGTCGGTGATCGCCCAGCGGCTGGTCGTGGAGCAGGTGTTGCCGATCGAGCAGGTCGGCGAGATCGGCATCGCGCAGGCGGAAGAGATGGGCGAAGGAGAAGTAAGCGGGCCTTGGAAGCGGCAAAGGGTGCAGGTGTCGGCATTCGTCCGGCCGACACGCGGATCGATGCCGCCGCCGCGAAGTTCGCCGCCGCTCCGGTGGACTACATCTATGAGCAGCCGGCCGAGAATTGTTTCGCTCGCTGTTGCCGAAGTATGTGGGCGTGCAGATTTTTCGCGCGCTGCTGGAATCGGTGGCGGCGGAGCACGCCGCGCGCATGACGGCCATGGACGCCGCCACCAGCAACGCCACCGACATGATCGATTCGCTGACGCTGGCCATGAACCGCGCCCGCCAGGCGAAGATTACGAAAGAGATTATCGAGATCGTGAGCGGAGCAGCGGCAGCGTGTAAGCAGCGTTGCAGTTAGCAATTGTCTTTAGCGCAGCACAAGATCGTAGCAAGCGATCGTAGCAAGCGTCCTTAGCACGGGTAATTGCTAGAAGCTAGAGATGCCTAGACTCGCTGAATGAGAGCAATAAGGATCTTATGCCAGAAAACATCGGACACGTAATTCAAATCGCCGGCCCCGCCGTGGACGTGCAATTCGTAGAAGGCTCGATGCCGCCCATCTACGAGGCGTTGCGCGTGGTCAGCGACGGCTTCAGGTGCCGACGCCCATCAACGTCATTCTGGAAGTGCAGCAGCATCTGGGCGAAGGCCGGGTGCGCTGCGTCGCCATGGAGGCCGACCGACGGCATGGTGCGCGGCATGAAGGCCATCGACCAGGGCGGGCCGATTTCCGTGCCCGTGGGGCGCGGCACGCTGGGCCGGGTGATGAATGTGATCGGCGAACCGGTGGACCAACTCGGGCCCATCGCAGCACACCGAGACCATGCCGATCCACCGTCCCGCGCCGCTCTTCGAGGAGCAGGCCACGACGGCGGAAATGTTCGAAACCGGCGTCAAGGTCATCGACCTCATCCAGCCATTTCTTGAAAGGCGGCAAGATCGGCCTGTTCGGCGGCGCCGGCGTGGGCAAGACCGTCGTCATCATGGAGCTGATCAACAACGTCGCCAAGCAGCACGGCGGATTCTCGGTGTTTGCCGGCGTCGGCGAGCGCACCCGCGAAGGCAACGACCTGTGGCTGGAAATGACCGAGTCGGGCGTCATCAAGCCGGGCGATCCGTCGAAATCCAAAGCCGCGCTGATCTATGGCCAGATGACCGAACCGCCCGGAGCGCGTTTGCGCGTGGCTCTGACGGCGCTGACCGTCGCCGAATACTTCCGCGATGTCGAAGGCGCCGACACGCTGCTTTTCATCGACAACATTTTCCGTTTCACCCAGGCGGGATCGGAAGTTTCGGCGCTGCTGGGCCGCATGCCCAGCGCCGTCGGTTACCAGCCGAATCTGGCGACGGAGATGGGCGAGCTGCAGGAGCGCATTACTTCCACCAAGAAAGGGTCCGTCACTTCGGTGCAGGCGATTTATGTGCCGGCCGACGACTTGACCGATCCCGCTCCGGCCACGACGTTTGCTCACCTGGATGCGACCACGGTGCTTTCCCGCGCGCTGACCGAAATCGGAATCTATCCGGCGGTCGATCCGCTGGCTTCGACCTCGCGCATTCTCGATCCGCGCATCGTCGGCCAGGAACACTACGACGTAGCGCAGGCGGTAAAGAAGACGCTGCAGAGCTACAAAGATCTGCAGGACATCATCGCGATTCTGGGCATCGACGAACTGAGCGAAGACCAGAAGCTGACCGTGGCGCGCGCCCGCAAGATCCAGCGATTCCTCTCGCAGCCGTTCCACGTGGCCGAACAATTCACCGGCGCCCCGGGACGCTACGTGAAGATCGCCGACACGGTGAAGGGCTTCAAGGACATCATCGAAGGCAAGTACGACGACATCCCCGAGCAGGCGTTTTACATGAAAGGCACGATTGATGAAGTGCTCGAAGCGGCGGAGAAGTTGAAGGCGGCAGCGTAGAAGCACGTCGTTGGTCGTTCGGTCGTTGGTCCTACGCAGCGACGGACGTCTCACGGGCTTTGGCGAACGACCAGGACCAACGACGAACGACGCAATGGCAGATACTTTCCAACTCGAAATCGTCACCCCGGAAAAAATGGTGGTGCGCGACGTCGCCGAAGAGATGCAGATTCCCGGCAAGAGCGGATATCTCGGCATCCTGCCCGGCCACGCTCCGCTGATCACCGAACTGGCCGTCGGCGAAATCACCTACCGTAACGGCAGTGACAGCCATGCCTGGCAGTGGCCTGGGGATTCGCCGAAGTGTTGCCGGATAAAGTGACCATCCTGGCCGAAACCTGCGAACGTCCTGATGAAATTGACGTGAAGCGCGCCGGAAGGCAAGCAGCGGGCGGAAGAGCGCCTTAAGAGCGGCAGCACCGATGTGGATTTCCCGCGTGCCAAGGCGCATTGCAGCGCGCCGAGACCCGCCTGGACGTGGCGGAAAAGAAGAACTAGTGTTGTGAGCCCCCCCGTTCCTCCCTAGACTATTGTCATCTCAACCGAAGCCAAGCGCAGTCGAGAACTGAACGAGCACACCGATCCAGATGGGGCTCCTCCAGCGTGAGCGTTAGAGTGGACCAACTTTGCGATTTTCCTTCTGAGAAGCCTCATTTACGCCCACGACCCAGCCAATGAGTGAAAGCGAGATGTTACGACAGTTTCCCTAGGGACAGCCTCAGACCAGACCAGACACCGTTAGAATGGCCTCATGCTCTCGTTGCCGTTTTTCCGCACCTCCTTTGCTCTGCGTCTACTTGTTTTGGGTGCCTTGCTGCAATGCTCGGCTGCTGCACATGCCGATGAGTGTCTTAGATTCCACAAACGCGCACCGATGAGAGCAGTATGCGGACGTGTCATCAACATAGCGGGTGAAAAGCTGGGCCATGTGGAACTCACTCTAACGACTGAAGCTGATTCTGTGTTCTCCACCACGAGATCGGACAGCATGGGTTCTTTCTCGTTTGGCTCAATTCCAAAGGGAGGCTATACGCTACACGTCGAAGCAACCGGTTACTACGTCGCTGAGCGCGAAATCCGTGTCACCAGTGGCGATGAGGAAAAGTGTTCCCCAAAGATCGAGGTCACACTTGGCCTTAAGGTGTGCGACACGGGCATTTACATTAAGGGCGTTGATAAACCGTCCGATTTGGATTCACAGTTCGGTAAGCGGCAATAACGAAATCCTCGACCGAGATTTTGAGTGTTATTTTGAGTGTTATCGCGATGTTTCATTAGTCATTCGAAGGCAAAAAACGGGAACGGTCATAATCCCAGTTCCTAAATCGAATCAGGCCGAGTTTTTTCTGAAATTCAGACAGATTTTGGAGTGCGAGAAGATCTCTGTGCAAAACTCGAAATTCCGCTTGACACGCGAAACCACTAGCAGGATAGTTGCAGGCGCTGCGACTCCGCGCGGTACCCGCTCAGCCGTGGCCGGGACCCTAGGTACACAACTCAAAATTCAAATTCAGTTAAGGAGGCTCCCCATGAGGCGCACAGCCACGCTGCTGTTAGCCCTTGCGCTGGCGAGCACGCTAGCGTCAGCATCAAACGCCTATTTTCAGAACGTGATCGTGGTCATCCAGGAAAATCGCTCGCCCGACAACCTGTTCCAAGCCCTGTGTAACGGAACGAACTGCGGCACCGGGCAGAACCAATTCGATATCCGGTCGTACGGCTACTGTCAAGGCTACCAACAGCAGGTCCCACTTGTATCTACGCCCTTGGTCCTAAATTGCGACCCTGGGCACCTCCACCTCGATTGGACCACGATGTACGACGGCGGGGGATTGGATGGCGCGTGTCACGCCGCGTCGACGGGATGCAAGAGCCAGTACGCGTGCGGCTTCAACAACTCGCTGGACTGCACGCGTTACTCCTACGTGGACAACTCTACATCAACCATTCAGCCCTATCTCGACATCGCCACACAGTACGGTTGGGCCAATTACATGTACCAGACGAACCAGGGCCCCAGCTTCCCTGCGCACCAGTTTCTGCTGTCAGGGACATCGGCGCCCAGCAATAAGATGTCTCCGGATTACACCTACTTCGCAATGGACAACACCACGGGTTGTACGGGCCAAGGCTGCAGCAACAACGAAAACGCGGGTTGCGCCGCCCCTTCAACCGAGCTTGTGGACCTGATTACCCCAACCGGCGACACTTCAGATCACATCTATCCTTGCTTCGAACACAATACTCTCGTGGATCTTCTCGACACAGCGGGAGTTTCCTGGAGATATTACAGCGGTGTGGCAAATGGCTTTTGGACGGCGCCCAACGCCATCGACCACCTATGCAATAACACTTCGCATGACGGCGGCGGATTCTGCGGCTCGAACACTCAACAGGGTAACCAGGACTGGGACAACTATGTGTCACCGTACCTTGAAGGAGCCTCTAGGAACGTAAACGGACGCAACCAGCCGACGCTTGCCCCGTTCCTCTATGACATGCAATACTGCAACACACAGTTCGCGAACTGGTCCCAAAACGGCGGTGTGATCTTCATTGCTCCCGACGGACGCTGGTCCGATCACCCGCAGAACACCAAAGAGATGGGGCCTAGCTGGGTAGCGAACATTGTCAATGCCGTTGGGCAGAGTACTTGCACCGGGAGCAAGCCCAACTGGAGCAACACCGTCATCCTGATCACTTGGGATGATTGGGGAGGCTGGTACGACCACGAAGAACCCTATAATTATCAAGCGAACGGCGGGAAGGGCGGATATAGCAACGGCACCGGCTCCCAATACGTATACGGCTTCCGTGTGCCGCTGCTCGTTGTTTCCCGCTACACGGGCACGTACAGTGCGGGCAATTGGTCAGGCTACATTTCCAACGTCACGCATGACTTCGGAAGCATCCTGAGCTTTATTGAGGGGGTCTACGGGTTGGGCAACATCTACTCGACCTATGAGTACGCTGATTTCTTCGCGCCGGACAACTCAACTGGCCCGTTACGGGACTTCTTCTGCTACCCGAGTGACGGATGCCAGAATCCGCGACAATTCACTACTCCGATTACCCTGCAGTATTCGCCAGCATGCACCTCAGCTCAGCCGCCGAACGGCTGCGGGGCCACCCAATGCAACCAGAACGGAGCATGCCAGTGCAGCCCGTCCTGTTTCATCAATTATCCGGGAGGCGCCACAGACGCCGACAATAACTGAGAGGCTTACGAATTCGGAAGGCAGCCGGGCAGCTCAACCGGCTGCCTCGCTTAATCTACGGCGTGACCTCGTAGACGATGCTGAAGGCCGTACCGTACAAGTTGCCTTTGGAGTCCATAATTCAGCCGGCCATCGGGCGGACTCTCGTCGGGGTTCATGAACTTGTACAACACGGTATATTTCCACTTATCACCTGCACGAGGAGATAGCTTGTAAACCACGCCACAGCCGTCGTAGCACGATCCCGTCCCGCCTAAGGCAGTGGTGCCGTAAATAGTCCCCTTATTTCCAATAACGGGCCCAGTTGTCGGCGCGAACCCCTCCTGAGGATTGTGGAAATCATATAGCACGGTTTCTTTCCAGTGGCCGTTGACCTCGGGCGTCAACCTGAATATGTTGTTGACGCGACCGTTCGCTATGCCGTACAAATTCTTTCTGGCGTCGAACGCCACATCGCCCTCAGGGTTCGCCCCGCCCTTCGAATTGAACTGCAGCAGAAGTCTTTCCTTCCAATTGCCAGCCTTGCTGTTCAACTCGAATACTGTCCCGAAGCCATCTCGACCTCCGAGGTAAGTATTTCCGTAGATATTGCCTTTGGCGTCCAAGACCGGAGCGTCCAGCAGTTCATAGCCATCGTGCGGTCGGGAGCCAAAGTTGTACAGCAGACTGTAAGTCCAGCCGCTCGCGGCAGGCGTTAGTTCGAAAACGACCCCCATGTCATACTGGCCCCCACCGGCGGTGCCCAACAGGTTCCCATTCTTGTCCTGAACTAACCCAGCCACCGGCAGGCTCCCTTCTGGGCAGCCATCCTCGCAAAAGGCGTGCAGCACGGTGAAGGTCCAGCCGTTCGAGCCCGGGCTAAGCTCGAACACCGTGCCACCATCGTAGGCGCCGCCCACCGGGGTTGTGCCGTATAAATTTCCCTTCGCATCAAAGATTAAGTCACCGTTCGGCGCCTCCCCGTCAGGGTTGAAGTTGAAGCTGTGCAGTATGGTTACGGCCCACTTGCCATTCGATTGCCGCGTCATCTCGAAAATTGAACCGACCTGGTTTGCGCCCCCTCCGGTCGTTACGCCATACAGGTTGCCCTGCTTGTCAAACGTCAGGCCGCTCCAGAGGCCTCCGGGAATATTTGCCAGCACTTTGAATTTCGGCTTGGCGCAAAGGCGGGAGGGAAATGACATGCCAACCAGGGCGACAAGCAGGCTGATCACACCCCAGGACGTTCGTTTCGCTCGCACTGCACGCCACCTTCTCCGAGGATGCCCGCGCAGGGGGCGCAGGGCTGAAATCCCCACACTGCACGGAGTATATCACGGGATTGACACGGTTATGGAAGAGTCAGTTTCTGCAAACAGGCGATAGCACAAGCTTGCGCCGTCTGTTCGTCCCCTTACCTCGGGGATTTTGAGTGTAATGGGGAGTGGCTGTTGATTTATCGCCAATTGACCTAAGCCAAGTCCATTCCAGAATAGAGTTGCCGTTCCCCACGCGCAGTCGCGGACGGGCTCTCAACTCCGGCCGCTAAAACCGGGTTTCGCCAATCCATCACATCGAACTGTGATGCCTGCTATTGCAAAGATTGGCCGAGAGAGTAAGGTTTTGTGCGACAAGTCGTTCCGTCTCTCCGAAGAGCAGATCCCGCCAGTTGAGACGCCCACCCCCTGAGACGAATGCAAGAAAGCTCATTTCATGGAGGGAATTATGAAACGCATCAGCATTCTGCTGTTGGTTTTCTGCACGTGTTTTGCTTTAACCGCCTGGCCGCAAGCACAGTCACGATGGACCACATTCGACGTTCCCGGCGCGGGCAAAGGCGCTGGCCAAGGCACGCAAGCTTACGACGTCAACCCGGCACGCGCGATCACGGGTGCCTACATTGACTCGAGCAACGTCTATCACGGCTTCCTGCGCGCTCCGGATGGTACCATCACGACGTTTGACGCTCCGGGCGCGGGCGCGGGCCAGGGCACCGCTGGCGATGCCATCAACCCGAAAGGCGTGATCGTGGGAGCCTACTATGATTCGAGCAATGTCATGCACGGCTTCCGGCGTCACCCCGACGGTACGTTCGCCCCTCCAATCGATGTTAAGGGCGCGGGCACAGGCTACCACCAAGGCACAGCAACTCAGAACATCAACCCGGCAGGGACGATCGCGGGATACTACTTAGACTCGAGCAATGCCTATCACACCTTCTTGCTCTACCCCAACGGCAAGATCAAGGTTGACGTTCCGGGCGCGGGCAAAGGCGGCGACCAGGGCACCGGGATCGAATATCCCGAAGGCATTAACTCAGTGGGGAAGATCACGGGAGAGTACATTGACTCGAGCAATGTCGGGCACGGCTACATTCGTTCTCCTGACGGCACCTTCACGAAGTTCGATGTTAAAGGCGCTGGCAAAGGCGCCGGCCAGGGCACCAACGTTTATGGCGGCATCAACGCGGCGGGATACACCTCGGGAATTTACTCTGACGCGCACAGCGTCGTGCACGGCTTCCTGCGCTCTCCCGGCGGAACCATCGCGAAGTTCGATGTTAAGGGCGCGAGCGGCACCTATGCTACCACCATCGATTCGAAACACGCGGTGGCGGGATATTACTACATGAACGGGACTCACGGCTTCCTGCGCGCTCCCCACGGCAAGATCACGAAGCTTGACGCTCCCGGGGCAGGCCCAGGCGGCACTTGGGCCTACGCCAGCAACCCAGCAGGCGCGATCACGGGCTACTACGTAGACACGAGCAATGTAGATCACGGCTTCCTGTGCCTGCCCTAAAACGAATCGCAACTATCACCGAGCCGCCCGAGGTCTGGGCGGCTTGTGGATTTCCGAACCAGGAGGTGCAAGAGAAAGCTTATTTCATGGAGGCAATTATGAAACGCATCAGCATTCTGCTGTTGGTTTTCTGCACGTTTGCTTTGCCTGTGTGGCCGCAAACGCAGCCACAAGGAAAGCACAAAATCACCACATTCGACGCTCCGGGCGCGGGCACGGGATCCGGCCAAGGCACCGTGGCGAGCAGCATCAACCCTAAGGGGTGGATCACGGGATATTACGCCGACAGCAGCAACATTTCTCACGGCTTCCTGCTTGACCCCCACAGCAATTTCACGGCACCGATCGATTGTCCAGACGCAGGCAAGGGGCCCGGCCAGGGCACGCAGGCCGAGAACATTAACTCGGCGGGGTGGATCACCGGAACCTACTGGGACAAGAACAATGCGGCGCACGGATTCGTGCGTGACCCCAATGGCACGATCACCGAGTTTGACGCTCCAGACGCAGGCCATAGCTCCGGCCAGGGCACGAATGCCCCGAGTATCAACACGAAGGGAGCGATCGCGGGATTTTACACAGACTCGAACAATGTGAATCACGGCTTCCTGCGTCACCCCGACGGCACGATAGAAGAGTTTGACCCGCCGGACGCAGGCAAGGGTTCCGGCCAAGGCGTGCAGATGTTTTGGTTTGCGCACGACATCAATCCAGCCGGTAAGATCGCAGGATTTTATATCGACAGCAGCAACGCTTATCACGGCTTCCTGCGCGACCCCCACGGCAAGATCACGGAGTGGGACCCGCCGGGCGCAGGCAAAGGCCCCAACCGGATCGTACATGTCAATAGCATCAACCCTCAGGGATGGATCACCGGAACCTACATGGACGTGCATTACAGGTATCACGCCTTTGTGCGTCGGCCCGATGGTAGCTTCCAAGAGTTTGAGGTTCCGGGCGCAGGCAGAGGCTATCAACAAGGTACTGGAGGCTTTGATATCAATACGAAGCGGACAATCATTGGGCCGCGCATCGACGACAGGGATGTATGGCACAGCTACGTGCGCGCTCCTGACGGCAAAATCACGGAGTTCGATGTCCCGGGCGCGGGCAAAACCTCCGGCGAGAGCGAAGACCCCCTTGCGATCAATCCGGCGGGGGTGATCGCGGGATTCTCCGTAGACGCCAAAGGTGTGTACCACGGCTTCCTGCGGAAGTAAGGTAAATCGCAACCATCACCAAGCCCCCCGAGGTTCTGGGCGGCTTGGTGGATTTTTGAACTGGGAGGTGCAAGAGAAAGCTTATTTCAAGGAGGAATTTATGAAACGCATTAGTCTTCTGCTGTTGATCCTTTTCACCTGTGTCGTTTCAGTCCAGTGGCTGCAAGCAGATGAAAACAATCTGGCACTTCGGGATGAGTCCTTACTTTCGGCGTCGGCCCACGGCCAACCTATGGATCGTTGTGTGCCCGGAGCGCCTCAACCTGTATTTACCGCTCCCCCTGGAGAAGACACCGAATGCCCGGCCATAACACGCAAAGGAGATGTGCTCACCGCGGAAATGTACTCTGGGAAAATCTATCGCATCAGGCCTGATGGCACGTATAAGGTCATTGCCCGCCTCTTTCCTAAGGGAAAATACCCGAATCTCCAGTGTCTGGGTGTGTTGCTCGGACGCGAGGGCGACCTGTATGTGTTGGCAAACACTTGGGACCCCTTGACCCACGGAGTGTGGCGGGTTCACCCAAACGGCACATTCGAACTGTATGCCGCCATTCCCCCAACCGGCTCATACCTCAATGAAATGACGTTTGATGGCCAAGGCAATCTGTTTGTGACGGACACTACCCTTGGGGCAATTTGGAAGGTGTGGCCAGACCGCACAGTAGAAATGTGGATTCAAAGTGACCTGCTCATCTGGTGGGGCGATCCTACCGGTCCTGCTGGGGCAAACGGCATCGCCTATGTGAACGGAATGTTCTATGTTGCGGTCACCGATGCGGGGTATGGACTGCTGCCTGAGGAGCGGGGCAGCAACTACCCGGTTGTCACCGTTCCGGTATTGAATGATGGCAAAGCCGGTCAGCCGCAGGTCTTCCTGAGTGACAATCTCATTCTTGTGCCGGACGGCCTGGGGCTCGACCACCGTGGGCATCTTTTTGTCGTAGATTTTGGTGGTCTTCATTGGGGCAAGGGTTTTCCAAATACAGGCCCAGCAAAGCTGGTTAGCGTCCGCCTCGATGGCGCCGACGAAGAACCGTGGGTCGGTCGAATAACCGGCGGTCTCCAGAACTCGGCCAGCATCGTGATCGTGGGTCACATCGCCTACGTGACGAACTTGTATGTGACGGACGCGCCAAATATCGTGAAAATTGATCTCTGTGCCAAACCTTGAAACGAATTGCAAACAATACCCAAGCCGCCCGATGTTTGGGCGGCTTGGTGGATTTCCGAACTGGGAGGTGCAAGAGAAAGCTCATTTCATGGAGGCAATTATGAAACGCATCCGTATCTCGGTTTTGATTCTCTGCGCGTGCTTCGTGTCCGTGGCATGGGGGCAGCAGCCAGCGGGCAAGTGCATCAACAACTGGAGCGAGTTCCACCGCGCCAACATGAAGCGCTGGAACCCGTGTGAAAAGGTCCTTAACGTCAAGAATGTTGGGAAGCTCGGCTTGGAATGGAGCTACACCACTGGCGATGGTGTGGGCTCCTCGCCCGCCGTGGCCAATGGGGTGGTCTATGTCGGCTCGGACGACAACAACCTGTACGCGCTGAACGCCAAAACCGGCAAGAAGCTGTGGAGCTACACGACCAGAGGCTTCGTGGAGACCCCGCCGTGGCGAACGGAGTGGTTTATGTCGTCTGGGGTTGTGTTTTGTATTGCCGTAGCGGAGTGATCGCGCTGAACGCCAAGACCGGCGCCAAGCTGTGGAGCTACACCACCGGCGCCAATTGGCAATCCTCCCCCTCCGTGGCGAATGGGGTGGTTTATGTCGGCTCGAACGACGGCAACGTGTACGCCCTGAACGCCAAGACCGGCGCCCTGCTGTGGAGTTACCCCGCGGGCGTTGTGGGCTCCTCGCCCGCCGTGGCGAATGGGGTGGTGTATGTCGGCTCATTTGACAACAACGTCTACGCGCTGAACGCCAGCACCGGCGCCCTGGTGTGGAGCTACCCCACCGGCAACTATGTGGATTCCTCGCCTGCGGTGGCCAATGGGGTGGTGTATGTCGGCTCGGAAGACGGCAACGTGTACGCCCTGAACGCCAAGACCGGTGCCAAGCTGTGGAGCTACCCCACCGCAGGACCTGTGGATTCTTCGCCTGCCGTGGCGAATGGGGTGGTTTATGTCGGCTCGTTTGACAACAACGTGTACGCGCTGAACGCCAGCACCGGCGCCAAGCTGTGGAGCTACACCACCGGCGGCTGGGTGTGGTCCTCGCCCGCGGTGGCCAATGGCGTGGTGTATGTCAGCTCCGACGCCCAGTACGCCCTGAACGCCAAGACCGGCGCCAAGCAAGTAGCCTGGATCGGGCGTAATGCATTTTATGTTTCTGGTAGGCGATCACATGGATAGGTATTGCACGTCACAGTCCCGGTGCTTAGGCGGGAACATAATTGCACTCCTCGAAGCAAGATAGGGCTTCACCACTTTGGTCAGTGGAGGTTTTGCAATGGAAGCCTCATTCTTTAAGTTCGCCTTTATCATTCTGATGGGACTTGCCATGCTTGGCCTTTTAACCATGGCGACTACCGTTATCGTGCTCGGGCTAAGGGTGGTATGGCTGTGGCTCACGACTCACGTGAGAACCGCTAAGACAGGCGCCGGCTGATTGATTGTTGATGTGACCAGCCCATTCCGCTCAGAACACGGTCAGTGGTAACCACGTCTGCGCGCTGGAGATTCTCCATAACAATTCCTGATCCCTCCCATAAATAGTTTCAATTTCCATGAACCGGCTCCGGCAGGTAGAGTGATCGGCTTAAGTGCGACTTCGCGTCGAACAGGGTTGATGTTCATGGGAAAGAGTTACGCTGCTTGGTCAATCGTCCTCCCCCTTCTAATTTTGATTTGCACGCCCAGCCTGCTGGCGCAGATGGCGCCAGGGTCACAAACTGCGACCGTGTTGCGGGCCGCTGTGGATGCCCAGAGCGCCCGCCTCGCCAAGCTGGAGCAGCAAATCGCCGACGCCAAAAGCTCCGCCGACAATGCCTGGATGCTGACCAGCGCCGCCCTGGTGCTGATGATGACCGGCCCCGGCCTGGCGCTGTTTTACGGCGGCCTGGTGCGGAAGAAGAATGTGCTGGCCACCATGATGCAGAGCTTCGCCATGATGGCGCTGGTCACGGTGCTGTGGGCGATGGTCGGCTACAGCCTGGCGTTTGGGCCGGGAAACAGCTTCATCGGCGGTCTTGCATCATCTGTTTCTGCACGGCGTGGGATCGGCAGCCCGACCCGGCTTACGCCGCCACCATTCCCGCAACAGACTTTCATGATCTATCAGTTGATGTTCGCCATCATCACGCCCGCGCTGATCACCGGCGCTTTTGCCGAGCGCATGAAATTCAGCGCCATGGTGCTGTTCATGGTGCTGTGGTCGATCCTGGTCTATGACCCGATGGCGCACATGGTGTGGGGCAAAGGCGGACTTGCTGAATGCGGCTCTGGGCGGGCGTTTCCCCACGCTGGATTTTGCCGGCGGCACGGTGGTGCATGTCACCTCAGGAGTTTCGGCGCTGGTGTGCGCGCTTTATCTGGGACGCCGTCTCGGCTATCCGCAAGAGCCGATGCCTCCGCACAGCGTGGTGCTGAGTTTCATCGGCGCGTGCCTGCTGTGGGTCGGCTGGTTTGGATTCAACGCGGGCAGCGCGCTCGCCGCCGGCAGCCTTGGCGACCAGCGCTTTTGTGGCCACGCATTTTGCCGCGGCGGCCGCGGTCGTGGGATGGGGCGGAGCGGAGTGGATGCGCAACGGCAAGCCCAGTGCGCTGGGAGCGATTTCCGGCGCGGTCGCGGGACTGGTGGCCATCACTCCCGCCTGCGGGTTTCGTCGGACCCGATGCCCGCCCTGGCCATTGGCTTGATCGCCGGGGTGTTCTGCTATCTGGATGGTCACGAAGGTGAAAGCGCGATTCGGCTATGACGATTCGCTCGACGCCTTCGGCGTGCACGGCGCCGGCGGTACACTGGGCGCGCTGCTGACCGGCGTTTTTGCCTCGAGCGCGATCAACCCGATTTTCAAAGATGCGCAAGGGAATACCGCTGCCTTCCGGCCTGCTCGAGGGCAACGCGCATCAACTGCTCAATCAGTTGCGTGGGTGTGCTGATTGCCTGGGGGCTCGCGATTGTAGGCACACTGCTCATTCTCAAGCTTGTGGATGTGACGGTCGGGCTGCGGGTCACGCGAAGAACAGGAAATCCAAGGACTGGATCTTTCCCAGCATGGCGAAGAAGGCTATGTCTGGGAGGTCTCGGCGTAAGCGTCAGAGTATTGTCACGCCGAGGAGCGGGACGACGAGAATCTGCAGCTTTGCTTGTCATAATCTGCAGATCTCGCTCAGCCGGATGAACAAGTCCTGATGAGATGATAAATCGAAGCAATCATTCAGAATCCAAGTTGGAAGCGTCAAGAGCGCTTTCACGAGATCGGCGTCGAAGGTATGACCGTGCTTGAAGTGCGCGGCCACGGCCGCAGAAGGCCACACGAGTTCTATCGGGCGCGAGTACACCGTTGATCTGATTCCGAAGATCAAGCTCGAGATGGTGCTGCCGATAACATGGTGAAACGGTGCAAGCCATTGTCACGGCTGCCCGCACGGCAAGATCGGTGACGGCAAGATTTTTCTTCCCGTGATGAGGCCATTCGCATCCGCAACGATGAGCGCGGCGAAGGAGCTCTGTGAAACCGGCGTGCCGCGAGCAAGTTATAGCCGAAGCACTGACCTACCGTCATCTGAAGTCTCCCAGCGACGACCCAACGGCAACGTTGCGCGACCTTTACAGCGAGGAATCGGCGCGCATTCAGCGGGAATTCGACGCCACCGGGCGATGGCCGCGCCGCCTTGGCGCGAGCGCACTGCACTGGTGGAGAGCATCGCCCTCCGGCTGTGGAAGGAAATGATCGCGCCGAGGAAGGCGAGCCCAAGAATTTCTCGCTCGTGGCGCTGGGCGGGTTCGGCCGCGGCTGGCTGTTTCCCTACTCCGATATTGACCTCCTCTTCCTCTACGCAGACCGCGAAATCGAAGAAAGCATACAAGGATCCAGTGCGACGCTTTCTCGCAAGAACTCTGGGACCTGCGCATGAAGCTGAGTCCCGCCACGCGCCTGCTTTCGGAGTGCGACCGCTTCGATCCCGATAATGTCGAATTCACCATCTCGCTTGCTCGACTGCCGTTACCTGGCGGGCGATCGGGAGCTGTTCTCGCGCCTGCACGACAAGCTGATTCCCAAGCTGGTCATGCGGGAAGTCGCAATCGCTGGTGCAACGCCTGGCCGAGGTTACCCGCGACCGTCACGGCAAGTACGGCGACACGGTTTTCCACCTCGAGCCCAACGTCAAAGAAACGCCCGGCGGACTGCGCGATTACAACGTGGCCTGCTGGCTGGCCCTGATTTCCTCCATGGACAAGCTGCGCGACTGGCCCGATCCGAAGTCGCTGCTGCCCGCGTCGGTGCGCCGGCAATTCGAGCCCGCGCTGGAATTTCTGATGTCGGTGCGATGTTTCCTGCACTTCCGCCACGGGCGCGACGACAACGCGCTGACCTGGGAAGCCCAGGACGAGGCCGCGGCGCGGAAGATCGGGACGCCACAGAAGCCGAGATCGTGAACGCCGCGGACTGGATGCGGGCCTACTTCGGCCATGCGCGCGCCATTCATCGCGTACTCGACTCGCAGTTGTTGGAGGAAATCCCAGCCGCCCGCTCCTCGCTCTACCGGCAATTCCAAAATTGGCGCTCGCGGCTCTCCAACGCGGATTTTTCCGTGGTGGACGGCCTCATCTTTCTGCAGCAGCCGACTGCGCTGCAGGATCCGGAATTGCTCCTGCGGCATGTTCGACTTCATGGCCCATCACGGCCTGAAACTGAGCACGACCACCGAATACCGCATTGAGCAGGTTTTGCCCGTCGCTCGCCGCAACCCCGCCCAAGGGCGCCGAACTCTGGCAGTATCTGCAGGTAATTCTGCATCGAACCGCACGCCGCCGACGCTTTGCGGGCCATGCACTCCTTGCGCCTGCTCACCTTGCTCCTGCCCGAACTGAAGCTGCATCGATTCACTGGTGGTGCGCGATTTCTATCATCGCTTCACCGTGGATGAGCATTCCTTTCCTCGCCATCGAAAGCTTGCATCGCGCCTTGCCGGTCGCCTTCGGAATGGGACCAGCGCTACGGCCGCATTATTGAAGAATTGGAGCAGCCGGAATTGCTCTATCTTTCCTTGCTGCTTGCACGACACGGGCAAGAGGCGTGCCCGGAGAAATCACGTTGACGCAGTCTGGAAATCGCGGCGCGCTGCCTGGACCGGCTCGATCTGAGCCCCGAGGACCGGGAGACGGTTCTGTTCCTGATCGGCAGTCATCTGGAAATGTCCGCGGCGCTGCGCCGCGACATCTTCGACCCGGAAACACGTCCGCGCCTTCGCCGAAAAGGTGGGCACGCCGGAGCGCTTGAAAATGCTCTGCCTGCTGACCTATGCCGATATCAAAGTCGGTGAACCCCGAAGCCCTCACCCCGTGGAAAGCGGAAAATGTCTGGCAGCTCTACATCGCAGCCAGCAATCACCTGATCGCCAGTGCCGATCAGCGCCTGCATGCTGATGCGGATGGCGAAAACCTCTGCCGCGTCGCAAACCCTTGCGCCGGTTGTCGGCAAGAAGATCAAGGCTTTTCTTGAAGGCCTGCCCAAGCGCTATTTGCGAGTCTATCCGCCAGAGGAAGTGTTGCACCATCTCGACATGGCGCATCGTCTGGCCGAAAGATCCCGTGCAACTGCGATCTGCAACGCGGCCGGCACTGGTTTGAAGTGACCCTGGTCACTACCGATCGCCCTTTCTTTTCGCCACCATGGCCGGAGCGCTGGCCGCCTGGGGAATGAATATCGTCAAGGCTAATGCATTTTCCAATCAGGCCGGGAAGGTGGTGGACACGTTCTACTTCACCGACCGCTTCCGCACCCTGGAACTGAATCTGCCGGAGTGGGACCGCTTCAAACGCAGCGTCGCGGACGTACTTACCGGAGAAGCCGATCTGGATCGCATGCTGCAGGACCGCATGCGAGCCGGAAAAAAGTCGCGCCGCCAAAGTGAAGATCGACACCCAGATTGACTTTGACGATTATTGCTCCTCTCACAGCACGCTGGTGCAAGTCATCGCCCAGGACCGGCCCGGACTGCTGCACCGCATCAGCTCGCGGTTTGCCCATCACAACTGCAACATCGAGATTGCGCTGATTGATACCGAAGGACAAATGGCGATCGACGTGTTCTATCTCACGGCAAACGGGGCGAAGCTCGGCCGCGATCAGCAGAAAAAACTGAAAACCGATCTTCTGGAGGAGTTGCAAGGCAACTAAGCACGCGGGTTTGCCGTCTGCAAAAAGGCGGCTACTTGATCATCTGAGTCCAACCCCATACAAGTAGTCATAGGTGCTGCCGGGCCCCCACGGCAGGTTGGCTTTAAAGGAAGAGAACAGAACGCCGCGATCCGTGAAAGTCACGAATACATCGTTCTGCGAATCGTGGTTGCTCGCCCGAGAAGTGAAAAGGCCGAAGCAAGGGTCTTGAAGTTTATCGGCCCCATAGAGGTAAGCGGCGTCGGCAACTGGCGTGAGCGTCGCCTCCAACAGCAGGTTGCCACGAGGATCCCGCGCCGAGACTTGCCCGCTGCCGCCAATGACGATCGTGGCGTCGCCCAGGATCGGTGTGCCCGTTTCGAAATCTTCCGGCTCGGTCTTGGCGCCAGTTTTCTGATAGTAGATCCCCTTGTACGTTCCAGCGAAGGAGGGATCGAAATCCTTGCTGGTAGCCTTCTTGACACCCAGGATTGTGCCGTTTGGCGTGTCCAGGGCAAGAGTCTCGCTGCCAGTTCCGAAAACGTAGTGGGAATCGCCGTCGTTGGCGGGCAGCCGGAAAAAGGTTCCCGATGCGTCCTGCTGGAGGCTGCGGCTACCAAAGCCACCGCGATGAAAAGCCCTTGCTCCCTGATTAAGAGCCCCAAGCGGCCAATATGCCGTGGTACTGACGTTGCCCTGCCCGTCGGCTTTTATGAAACCTACCTCTACGCCTCCCGAGCCGTTACTGAACTGCATATAGTTGTAATTGTGGCTGGCCCATTTTGGAACGGAGATGTTTGCGGTTTGCGTGGCCATGATAATCGCGGGCGCTTCGTGATCTGGGCCGGTGTTGGTGGCTTGGACAAGCAAGGCATAATTCGGTATCTCATAGGCCCCAACCAAGTTGCGATTGGGATCGTCAAGTTGGTAAGTCCCATCCGAATTCACCTGATAGGAAACAGTTCCGCTGTCGCCGTTGGACAGGTCGGTGTAAGTTAACGTGTAGGCCACTGGATCGACGGTTATGGTGAAGAAATCGCCGATGGACGCGGTGCCATTGTAGGAATGCGTCGCCGAGGCAGAGGTGACAGGGGGTACAGAACTTCGGCCCATAAACACGGGCAGCAAAAGACTTAGCCAAAGCACTCGATTCTTCACAGGAAGTCTCCTTAGATCCCGGACTGCGGGAGATGTATGACTAGCCTGGGGTATCGCCGCAATTGCTCCTCCTTTGCCACTCCGGCCGGAACAGAGGTTTGCCCGCAACATCCGGATTGCACGGCGGTGCCGGCTTTGCGCTAAACTGCCGACCAGTCGGCAAAACGTCGAGAAGGCGGCACAGAATCATGGAAAGATCCGTCGCAAAAAGGCTTGCCGGTCTGGATTGGCCTGCGATTCGGCAATCCCTGTGGGAATACGGCCACGCTCTCACTCCTCCGCTCCTGACCGACCTGGAGTGTACGACTCTCGCCAAGATGTACACTCCGATTCGGCGTTCCGAAATCACATCATCATGTCCCGCTACCGGTTCGGCCGCGGCGATTACAAATACTTCGACTATCCTCTGCCAGCAATCGTTCAGGAGTTGCGGGAACGCACCTATTCTTATCTGGTTCCGCTCGCGAATGAGTGGAACAAAGCCCTGGGCCTGCCCGAAGTGCTTCCCGAGCAGCACTCCGCCTTTCTTGCGGCTTGCAAGAAGAAGGGGCAGTCGCGGGCCACACCGTTGCTGCTGCACTACGAGGCCGGCGATTTCAATTGTCTTCATCAGGATTTGTACGGCGCGATCGCTTTCCCTCTGCAGTTGACGTGTTTTCTCAGCCAGCCGGGCACCGACTATGAAGGCGGGGAGTTTGTACTGGTGGAACAACAGCCTCGCGCTCAGTCAAAGGCTGAGGTCATCACCGCGACGCAAGGGCAGGCACTTATCTTTGCTACGCGTTATCGTCCGGTGAAAGGCGCCCGCGGATACTACAGGACGAACTTGCGGCACGGTGTGAGCCGGTTAGAACGCGGGACTCGTTTCACGCTGGGTGTGATCTATCACGATGGCCAGTAACGAGCCCGTAGGAATGTCTCCCATCTTTCGACAGGCGAGCACGCGGCCGACGCCGACAACTAGCGGTCCGCGGCCTGGTCCGACACTTGGTAATCGCAGGCTTCCCGGCAGGGCGGGCAATAGTACAAACCATCTTCACAAAGACGAATATCCATTTGCGACTGGCAGAGGCAGCAGTATTTTTCGCAGTCACACCGATCCTCGGTCATCTCGCACTGCATGCAACGGTACTTTTTCTTGCTGATTGTGGCCATGGGCGAACTTTAGCGCGGCGGGCGGGAGCGGGGAAAGTGCCGTTGGTAACTGGGAGGGGCTTGGGGTTCCGGATGCCAAGGAATAAGGAATATGGACAAACGCCAGCAAAAATGCAACTCATGGGCGATCCCGTCACCCTAGAACTACTAGCCCTGTTTGGCGTCGAACTTCAGGGGAGTTTCACTTGTTTTTCCGTCGCTTCTTTCACGATCCGGGCAGCGGCTTGGCTCGCGTCCCCGGGCTTGCATTTGTGAGCATTGAATTGCTCTTGAATGGCAGACTGGGCATTGCCCATGTTGGGGTCACCGGAAAACTGCGCGTTGCAAGATTCGCAGATTCCAATCACGGGAACGTTTCTGATCCGTTTTACGATCCGAAGACTGCGCTTTGGCATAAAGCAAGTTTCCCACAGGCGAGGCAACTTAGCTATGGGCGCGTAGGGATCGTTCGAGTTCGCATCTCGCTTCGCAAGCGAATCGAGATGCTCCGCTCAGGATGACCCAATCGTTAACATTGATCAAACCGCACCACTACCAGTCCCCCCTCGGTTGATGCTTTCACCGCCCGCGTGTTAGGGTAATGAGTTTCACCGTCCAGCAGTCCAGCCACTGCTTCCGATCGAGGAACCATTGTCAGCCGTTGAAATGACCACGCCGACCGTTCGCAAAACCGCGCTGAACTCCGTCCATCGCCAGATGGGCGCAAAAATGGTCGAATTCAATGGCTGGGACATGCCGGTCGAGTACCCGTCTGCCTGGCGGCATTATTGCCGAGCATAATGCGGTGCGCGCCGGTGTGGGCATCTTCGATGTGAGCCACATGGGCGACATCCGCCTGCAGGGTTCGCAGGCCCTGGCCGCCGTCCAGCGTATTTCGATGAATGATGCCGCGCGGTTGGCGACTGGCCAAGCTCAGTATTCGGCGCTGCTCTATCCGCAAGGAACGTTTGTGGATGATGTGATTGTGCATCGCCTCGGCGAAGACGACTACCTGCTGGTGATCAACGCGGGCACGCGGGAGAAAGACTTCAATTGGGTGCGCGACAACACCCGCCAGTTCAACTGTAAAGTGGAGAATCTTTCGGACGATTTTACTCAGATTGCGATCCAGGGGCCGAAAGGCGTGAACCTGCTGCAGAAGTTGACGGACGCTGATTTGTCCGCAGTGAAGTTCTATTGGGTGACACGCGGAACCGTCTGCGGCCTGAAGAACATTCTGATCGCACGCACCGGCTACACGGCCGAGGACGGATTTCGAAATCTACGTGCCCGCAGACGAAGCCACGAGCGCCATGGTGTGGAATAAGGTTCTGGAAGCCGGGAAAGAATTTGGAGTTGTGCCTTGCGGCTTGGGGGCGCGCAACACGCTGCGACTGGAAGGCAAGTTGCCCCTCTACGGCCATGAGATTTCCGATACGATCAATGTGTGGGAGGCTGGTCTCGATCGCTTCTGCAAGATGGAGAAACTGAACTTCCTCGGACGCGATGCACTGGAGAAGGCGAAATCCGCAGGCTTGAAGCGAACCCTCGTCGGCTTGGAGATGATTGAGCGAGGCATCGCCCGCGATGGATATAAGGTTCTGGACGACGGCGGGCGCGAGATTGGATACGTCACCAGCGGTTCCTACGCGCCTTTCTTGAAGAAGAACATTGCCCTGGCGTATGTGCCGCCGGAATTCGGGAATGTAGGTTCGACGGTTAGGGTCGAGATTCGCGGGCAGGGTGTGAAGGCCCAGGTAGTGCCAACGCCGTTTTATAAGAGACCGAAAAAAGCTTGAACCACCAAGGACACGAAGTTACACGAAGGAAAGCGAGACCATGTCTTATCCCACAGATTTCAAGTACACCAAAGAGCACGAGTGGATCAAATCCGACGGCAAGACTGCGACCATCGGCATCACCCACTACGCCCAGGAGTCTCTGGGCGACATTGTTTTCGTGGACTTGCCCAAGCCCGGGGCCGAAATCACAGCGGGCAAGACGTTTGGCTCGGTAGAATCCGTCAAAGCGGTGTCGGATCTGTACGCCCCGGTCTCCGGCACTGTGACCGAGGTAAACGGCGAACTGGCGACTGCTCCGGAAAGATCAATAAAGATGCGCACGGCGCCTGGATGGTGAAGCTGACGTTGAAGAATCCGGCCGAGTTGAACGGACTGCTCTCGGCCGCCGACTATGAGAAGTTCGTGGCGGAAGAAGGCGGGCACTAGCCTGTGCTGCCGCCGAAGCGCTTTAAGCACGTCGCAACGAGTTTAGGTTACTGACAGCTTGTTGAGAAATCCCTATTTCGTTGTCATCCCGAGCGGAGCGAGGGATGTGCAGTTCTACCCAATCGAAGACACACTGCAGATTCCTCGTCGCTCTCGCTCCTCGGAATGACAAGACTTTAGGTTTTTCAATAGTCTTCTAAAGACAAGGTCCCTATGCGTTATTTACCCAAATCTCCTGCCGACCGCGAGGCCATTCTCAAAGCCATTGGCGCGCGCTCGATTGACGACCTGTTCGCGCCCATCCCGGCCGAGTACCGGCTCAATCGCGATCTCAAGGTTCCGCGTCAGATGGCCGAGTCGCGAAATCGTGGACTGGTTCCGCGAGCGCTCGCGCGAAAACGCCGACGGCTACATCAGCTTCCTCGGCGCCGGCGCTTACCTTCACTATCGGCCGGTCATTATTGACTCACTGATTTCGCGCGGCGAATTCCTCACCGCCTACACGCCGTATCAGGCCGAGATTGCGCAAGGCACGCTGCAGTCCATCTTCGAGTTCCAGACCATGATCTGCGAACTCACCGGGATGGAAGTCGCGAACGCCTCCATGTACGACGGCTCTACCGCGCGCCGCCGAAGCGGTGATGATGGCCGTGCGCCTCACCGGGCGCCGCTCCGTGGTGATCGCTCGCAGCGTTCATCCCGAGTACCGCGAGGTCCTCGCCACCTACGCCATTCACCAGGGCCTGCCGCTGACCGAATGTGGCGTTCGCTGACAACGGCCGGGTCGATCTGCAAGAGCTGGAAAAATCGATTACGCCGGAAACCGCATGCGTGCTCATCCAGTCACCGAACTTCTTCGGAACCATTGAAGACGTAGCCGCGATTGCCGAAATCGCCCACAGCAAGGGCGCGATGCTGGTCGTCTCCATCGCGGAAGCGGTGTCGCTCGGCATCGTGCGACCGCCCGCGCCAGGCCGATATGTCGCCATGGAAGCGCAATCGTTCGGCGTGCCGCTTGGCTTCGGCGGGCCCTACTGCGGCGTGATCGCCACGCGTGAGCAATTCGTGCGCCAGATGCCCGGCCGCCTGGTGGGTCAAACCACCGACAGCAACGGCAAGCGCGGTTTCGTCCTGACTCTCGCCACCCGCGAGCAGCACATCCGGCGCGAGAAGGCAACGTCCAATATCTGCACCAACCAGGCTCTGGTCGCGCTGATGGTCAACATCTTCATGACGATCTACGGCAAGGTTGGCTTGCGGGAGCTGGCGAAGCAGAATCTTGGCCAAGAGCGGCCTACGCCGCGCAGCAATTCGGGCAAACATGCAAAGGTGCTGTTTCCGAGGTGCGCCGCGCTTCAATGAATTCGTGGTCCAGACCAGCGAAGATCCCTACGCGATCAACGGCCGGCTTCTCGGGACACAAAATCATCGGCGGGTTTCCGCTCAAGAAGTTCTATCCCGAACTCGGCAACGCCGCCCTATGGTGCTGCACCGAACTGACCACGCGCGGTGCCGATCGACACCGCCGCGGGTTGGTCGCTGAAAGCGAGCGCTCCGTGAAATCCGCCAACGCAGAAGCCGACGTTCAGGAGGTGGCGCGATGACGCACATGACCCGCAAAGCCACCCGCCACGTCAACCAGAACGAAGGACTGATCTTTGAGAACTCTTCGGCAGGGAAGGCCGCATGGAACTGCCGCCGCTCGACGTGCCCGACGTGGATGCGCGCAAAGCTTTTGGGATGCCATGCGAAAGAAAAGACCTGGGCCGCATGCCCGAGGTGAGCGAAATTGAAATCATCCGCCACTTCACCCGGCTTTCCACCTGGAATTACGCCATCGATCTCGGGATGTACCCGCTCGGCTCCTGCACCATGAAGTACAACCCGCGGGTGAACGAAGTAGTGGCGCGCCTGGACGGACTGGCCAACGCGCATCCTTATCAGCCGGAGAAAGCTTTCGCAGGGCGCGCTGCGCATCATCAAGACGCTCAGCGATGCTTCATCGAAATCACCGGCATGGACGCGATCACGCTTCAGCCCGCGGCCGGAGCGCACGGCGAACTCACCGGCCTGCTGATGGTGCGGGCCTACCACCAGTCAAAAGGCACCCGCGCAAGAAAATTCTGATCCCCGACTCCGCTCATGGCACGAACCCCGCCACCGCAGCCACCGTCGGCTATGCGGTTGAGAATCTCAAATCCAACGACCGCGGCATGGTCGATCGTCACCGCATTGGCAGCGCAGATGAACGAAGAAGTCGCCGCCCTCATGCTCACCAATCCCAACACGCTGGGAGTATTCGAGCAGCGAGATCGCGAAGATCGCCGAAATCATGCACGCCAAGGGTGGCCTGCTCTACATGGACGGCGCCAACATGAATGCGCTGGTCGGAAAAGTGCGCCCTGGTGACTTCGGCGTGGACCTGATGCACCTGAATCTGCACAAGACGTTCTCTACGCCCCATGGCGGCGGCGGTCCGGGCTCGGGCCCGGTGGCCGTCAAGAAACCTATTGAACCGTTTCTTCCCATTCCTATCGTCATTACCAAGCCCGATGGCACGCTGGGGTTCGAATACAACCGGCCGCAATCGGTGGGCCGGGTGCGCGCGTTTTATGGAAACTTCGGGATGTTTGTCCGCGCCCTGGCTTACATCGCTGGCCAATGGCCCCGATGGCCTGCGCCAGACCACCGAAGACGCCGTGCTCAACGCCAATTACATCCGCAAAGGATTGGAAGGCGCGTACGATCTTCCCTACTCCACGCCGAGCATGCACGAAGTCGTCTTCAGCGACAAGTTGCAGGCGAAAAAAGGTGTGCGGACCATGGACATTGCCAAGCGGCTCATTGACTACGGCTTCCATCCGTATACCACGGCATTCCCGCTAATTGTGCCGGGCGCGCTGATGATCGAACCGACGGAAAGCGAATCCAAAGAAGAAATGGACTTGTTCATCGAGGCGATGCGCTTCATTGCGGAAGAAGTGGAAGAAGACCCGGAGATGGTGCTGGCCGCTCCGCATACGACCCGAGTGTCGCGTCTGGATGAAGTTGCGGCAGCCAGGAAGCCGGTTTTGCGGTGGAAACCCCAGAGCTAACCAGAAGGTGTGTCACAAGAGCCCTTGACGTAGCCGCCGGTTTCACAGATGTGCTTAAATCACTTCCGTGAAGGTCGCCATTGATATCCGGCGGATGACCGACTTCGGCGTGGGCACTTACACCCGCAATGTGGTGCGGGCGCTGAGCCGGCTGGACCACTCGAACGAATACGTTCTTATCGGTTCCCAGCAGAAGGTCCTCGAGATCGGCCCGCTGCCGCCGAACTTTCAGCCAATTCCCTTGCTGGACGACGGAACCACCGCGAAGGGGTATCTCGAATGCCGCGCTATTCTCAAACGCCTGCGCTGCGATCTGGTCCATATCCCACACTTGTTCTGGATGCCTCGCACTCTCCCGTGTCCTTATGTAATGACTGTACATGATGTTCTGGAACACATGTACCGCGCTCATGATCGTTCGAGCCTGAGGCGCTCGCTGCATTTTCACCTGACGCGCCGGGTGCTGAAAGGGGCGCGGCGAATTCTGGCGGTCTCCCGGTACACCAAAGGCGAGATCGAAAAACTGTTCGGCATTCCCGGCTCGCATATTGAAGTGGTGTACAACGCCATTGATGAGCGCTTTCTATGCGGGCACGCTTCCGAAGCCGATCGCCAAATGCTCGCCGAACGCTATCTGGTCACTTATCCTTTTCTGCTGTATGCCGGACGGATCAGCCCGCACAAGAACCTGGTTCGGATTATCGAAGCCTTTTCCGCGTTGAAAGCCGAGTTGGAGAAGGACGGGAGATTCCCGGATTTGAAGCTCATCATCATTGGCGACGAGCTTTCCAAACATCCCGACCTGCGGCGCACCGTCATCCGCAGCGGAGTGCAGAACGATGTGCGCTTCATGGGGTTTGTTCCCATCGAGATGCTCCGCGTGTTTTATGACGCCGCCAAGATTTTCGTTTTCCCCTCGCTCTATGAGGGTTTCGGACTGCCCCCCATGGAAGCCATGGCGCACGGTACGCCGGTCGTGACTTCGAACACGTCCTCGCTGCCCGAAGTAGTGGGTAACGCCGCGGTTTTGGTGAATCCGGAAAACGTCTTCGAGATCATGCGGGCGCTGCACCGGGTGCTGCTCGACCAGGCGTTGCGGGAGAAACTCAAGCAGCGGGGATATGAACAGTCAAGCAAGTTTTCTTGGGAGACTTCGGCTCGTCAGATCCTCGATGTGTATGAACAAGTGGGGGAGCGCCGCTGGCAAAGACCGCCGTACGACGGACAGGAAAAGCAGGAGAAAGTCGCAACTCCCTAACCGAACCCGTTCCAGCCTGAAGCTTCCCGCGCCTTCCGCGTGCAGCCACTCAGGCGTTCTTGAGCAACGGATTCCCCGGCGATGCGAGGCTCAGACGCTGTAACTTTCCGCGGATGCGGTCGCGGTCAGCGTCTGACGATGCGGCAGCCAGGCGTTTACGGAGTTTGACGATTTTCTCTTTACGGGTACGGCGGCGACGAATCTCGGGCCCCCGGCTGAAACCTGACATGTGTGTCCACTCCTAATCTGTGATGTGAAGATTGTAGCAGCCAACCTGCCGGGCTGCCGCCAAGATCCCCCGCGGCCAGCCGTCACCCCGCTAGTGAAAGCGCGGGGCGTCGGGATGACGCCCTCTTAGAACGAGAGTCAAACTGACCCACCACCCGTTTCGCGGTCAGGATCGAAGCAATCGGGGGAAGATGGTGTCGATCCCGGAAGGCTTGATCCCGCCCCGGCATGCACCGGTTTATCCGCGGTTGTCCCTGCCCACTGCAGCCACAGCCGGCTGCCGTAAAAGAGAGCACTGGACTGCACGGCAAACCAGTCTGTGAGCCACAGCGGCGAACCGAACGGTGTGGAACTTGTCATCCACCGTTGCATAAGATGGCGCGCAAGAATTTGTTCCATGCGCACATCGGACGTTCCAATATCGTGAAGGACGCCATCCAGCGTGAACAACACCTTGCGCAACATAAGCAGGGGCGCGGGGAAGCGAATTCCTTTCAGGACGATACGATCCAAGAGGCGCAAGGCATCTACCACGCCCGGCAGGCGAGCGAAGGGTAGTTCGCCCATGAAGTGGTTCACACACTCACGGATGATGCGTGCCTGGCGCAGGCTGCGCCTGACGCCAGCATGGCTGAGAACCTGGATCTGCTGGCAGACAGACACCGGGTCCCGCAAACCGATCATCAGGGCCAGAATTGAAAGATGCCGTCGCTGAGCGCGGCTCAGGCGCTCTGTCAGGGCCCAGTCGAGAATTATGAGTTCTCCGTTTCGCTCGTCGTACAGTAGATTGCCGGCATGAGGGTCGGCGTGAAACATCGCTTGCTCTTCCGATCCAAACAGAGGAACGGCAATCAGCGCTTCAATCAGTTGCTGCGAAACACGGCTTCGCCGCCAACCGGACATGTTGGCAACCGCGTCGGTGATCTTCACCGCGCTCCTTAGTGATGGCGGTGATGTTGGACGTACATAGTGGCTGAATCAGCCGCGGCACACGAACCCCAGGCACGGAGCGATAGAGCCGCGCCGCTTTCACCAGAGTGGTCTGTTCCCCCAGGAAGGTTACTTCGTGCTGGAGCAATAGCCGGACTTCGCTAAAAGTGTCCGGAAGAACCCGCTTGGCAAACCCGTATTCGTGGTGCTTGTGTGCCAGGAATTCAGTCAGTTGCTGGAGTAATTCCATATCCTCCGCGAAGCAGGTGGGGATGTGGGGCTTCAGGACTTTGAAGACGCCCCGTTCACGCTGCCGGATGTCGGGGTTCCACCAGGTAAAACGCACCACCGCGCTGACACTCGCTTCGGAGAATATGACGGTTTCGACCTCAACCGCGCAGGTTTTCAGCCGTGGCCCCAATTGTTCGAGAATGATTGCGTGGATTTCCTCTGGATTCACGTCGGAGATGCCGTTCTCCAGCACTGAGAGCGCGCCTCGCAAAGAAGGATGGAGGTGGCGGTTTCGCGCCAGGACCTGCCCCAGCTTTTGAAGACCAGGCATCTTGGCGATGAGCCGCAGCAAACGCGACTCGGGCGGCGTATGCGCGGGAAGTTCGAGTTGTTCAACTAACTTGGGAGCTAGACGGGCATCAGACAGCCGCGACACGACAAAAAGCATCGCATCTCGAACCAGCGGGCGCCACTGCGCGTAAACTTCGGGGACAATTATTTCGACCGGTAACAGTTCGACGATCCATTTTCCCATCTTCTCGCGCAAGAGCGGACCAGCGCGGCTTTTCAGCACCGTCTCGACCGCGCGGATCGGTTCGGCGGTTGTGGCACACTCCCGCAGAAAGCTGTCGGCGGCAGCCTGCAACTGTTCCGGCGGCAACTGGCGCAAGCCTGCTTCGATGAGGGATGGATCCAACATAGGCAAATCCCAAGCCTACGAGTAACTCCGAACCAGCGCTCAGCCGGTGGCTGAACTTCTAGACTGATTCAGATCAAATGTTATCGCTCTGGCTCCGGACTTGTCTGTGATGTGCGCCGCTGCGCCAGACGGCGGCAAAGGCATTTTCAACCTCGGGCTAGACCAGCCGAAACTTGCGTCGAGATGGGCTGTACAAGCCTTTGTCACCGCTGTGACAAAAGTCATCGGCAGACCGCCGCCCCTCCGCTAACCTCAGAACAGCAACTGAGTCGTGAAGGCATGGACCCACGCTGTAAGGAGGATGCGATGAGCGTAACCACTGAGAAAACTGTGCGGGAATTAGCCCTGGAAAACCCGCCGCCACGAGAGTGTTTGAGAAACTGGGCATCGACTATTGCTGCGGCGGCAATAAGTCCCTTGAACAAGCCTGCCGCGCGGCCAAGCTCTCAATGGACAAGGTGCTGGATTCGCTCGACACGGCCGAAGAAGCGACTCGGACAGCCCAGAAGAACCGTGACTGGCAGAGCGAGCCCTTGGCCGATCTGGTTGCGCACGTCAACAGCACTCATCACAAGTACACGCGCGAGGAGATTGCCCGCCTGGGTCCTTTGTTTGATAAGGTCTGCTCCGTACATGGCAAGAACCATCCTGAACTGCCGCAGATGAAAGCAACCTTCGCCGGCCTGGCCCAGGAACTGACCATGCACATGATGAAGGAAGAGATGGTTCTGTTCCCGTACATAGTCAGGATGGAGGAGGCCGTCATTCAGAATGAACCTGTGCTGCCGCCGCCTTTCGGCAGTGTGCAAAACCCAGTTGCGATGATGGAGCACGAACACGATTCCGCCGGTAACGCACTGCGCGCCATGCGTGAAGCCAGTGGCGGGTACACTCCGCCATCCGACGCGTGCGTCAGCTACCAGACGCTCTACAAGGCCCTGGCTGAATTCGAAGCGGACCTGCACCAGCACATTCACCTGGAAAACAACATCCTGTTTCCCCGAGCGATTGCCATGGAACAGTCGCACTGAAGGAATCTCGCGATCGAAGTCAAGGCCCGAAACCCCGGTTCATGTCCCATGACGGATAGTGCGGCAAACTTCCCGCCGGGTCGCGTACGAAAGCCTCGGTCTGCGCGACCAGATCGCGCATTCGCTGCCGCGCCGCGGGCCCCACATCCTGGCGGCCAAGCGCTGGCGCCTGGTCGCCCGCCCGCGCTGTACCTTGAGGTGGAACCAAGCCTTCCGAAAGTAGTGGCGCACCCCCACGATGCCGCTCGAACAATCCCTGCAACGACTCGCGGAGCACCGCCGATCTCCTCCTTGCCGAATCTCTCCTCCCAGCGTTTCTCGATCTCCCAAATCAGCCGGTGGTACACCTGCTGCGCCCTCAGGCCTCGCGGAGACAGGCGAACCACCTTTCCCCGGCTGGCTGTGGGATCGGACGTGACCACTACGTATAGCTTGATCTGCCATCCAATGTCGCTGGTCTCCGGAGATCCCCCCGTCAGGCGCGGAATCTCCGCCGCGCGTATCGGCTTCTCGCCCAGCACCCGCAGCGTGTTGGCGCAGTAGATCAGCGGTACCGGCGACTCGCGATCGAACTCAACTCGGAACGTCAGCAACAACCGGGAGAGCAGCGTTGGCAAAGGAAGACTCCCGCTGCCGCGCTCGACTCGGGGCGGAAACTCCTCAGTCCCTTCCCACCCGCCCGGCAGGCCGTGTGGCAGCTCGACGTCCAGTTTGTCTGCGACGCCCTGCAAAGTCTGCTCGCAGGCGGCTGATCTCAGTCCTTGCCAAACCGCGTCTCCCAGCGCTGCTCGATCTCGCCGAACAACGGCGGCCAAATTTGGCTCGCTGTGAGACCCCTGGAAGTGAGGCGAACCATCCAGTCTGCACGAATGCCGCGCCCGCTGCCCCACCCGCCGCGCCGTTCGCGGCCGGATTGCCGGTGCGCGCGAGACAGAACCGGTCGGTCGCCCGACGGATCTGGCCGCAGCACGACGAATCCCCATCTCTCCAGACACCCCAGCTCAAATTTTATCTGATTGTCGGGCGCCAGAGCCTGCGCTGCCAAGTCGCGCACCGATACGCCCTGGCCGACGAATCGCATCAGGTTAGCCCACACCACCAATGACAATCGCGCGCCGGGGTAACCCGCCTCGCCCATCCGCCGCTCGAACTCGTTATCGAACTCGACCGTAAACGCAACCAGCACCTGCGAAAGCAAGGCCGAGAGGGAGCGCTGGGAGGCGATCCCGTGGGTGTTAGATACGAGACTCACGCCCTCCTCGGAGCTCATACGGATAAGTTTACCCGTGCCGTGGCCGCACGTGCAGGTGTGGGCCACGCGCATCCGCACAGATTCCGCGATACCTTCGCTGTGGACTTACGTTGTGCTGGCGCTGGGGTTTACGACGTTGCGAGATTGAAGTATCTTGGGACAGGTGACGGAAAAGAAGTTGTTGTTCCAGACCTCCCTCCTTGGATGCTAACTTTCAATATGCCATGTGAAAACTGCGGCGAAACGCATAGCTACTCACGTGGCGATATGCAACTCAGAAGCACTACTGAAGCTCCACCGTCTGGTTTTGTTGAGCAGTTTTGAAGCTGGCGATTTTTCCATGCGGCCAAGTGCTGCGCCTTGAAAACCGGCGCGAGCACGCCAGTGCGGCGCAAGACTTCGCGCACGCGGTTCTTGGCGGAGTGGCAAAGCGCCTCACCTATTTCCTTAGGGGTAAGTCCATCAAGATACATTGCCGTTACTACCTCGGGGTCAATCGAGCAACACTATTCGCCTCCCGACATGGTAGTTGGCCTTCATACATGCTGGCCAGCTACGGATTCAACGATGGACTTGCCAGCGGCCACGGCATCCACCGCGCTGATGATTGCGCGTGGCCTGAATATGCCGGAGCGATTCAGCGCCTTCACAATTTCCGCATCGAACGGGATGCCGCGTGCCGCGCACGCTTTCTGTACCAGCACTGGCAATTCACGCGCTGATAGCGGCCCAAGACGAATCTTGATGCATCTATCGAACAGCGCGGCGTCCAGTTTCTCGGGATTCGTTGTGCAAAAGCAAAGCGTCAGGTCTGGTCGCGCCGGTAAAGTTTTCAGCCGCGTTTGCTGGCGAATGTTGGTAAGGCACTGTGCCTCATCAACGACGATGAACACTTTATCGCGCATGTAGAAGAAGAACTTTGGCTTGGTAGCCTCGCCTAAATCGAAGTCGATTGCGTGGACGTGGCTGGCGTAAGCATCGCCCATGTGGTGCCGCGTTTGGTTTTCTTCAATCTTGAGACCCGTGCGCTCATAGCACAGCGCCAGCGCCAAGCTGGTCTTACCGCATCCCATCGGACCGTGGATGCAAATCATGCCGCTCGGCGCGGCTTTCAATTCAGCCAGGGCATCAGCGTTGCCGACCATATCGGCGGCACTGGTCAGTTTCATGGATTGCCAAAGTTGTTGGCTCATTCCGCTGCCTCCTTCTTGGCTTGCAAAAATTCGTGGATGATGACTTGCGGAATCCACCACCTCAACGGTCCCGGCGCGCAATCCTTCAGTTGGTTGAACATTTCATCCGAAAGCCGGAGCGTAACCGTGTGGTAATGGGTGTCCTTCTTTTTGCCGATTGCTTCATCTGCCATTGCGCGAATCTGCTTCGCCGTGTATCCGTATTCACAGGCTTCCGCTAAAAGCTGGTCGGCCAATTCTGGAAGGAATTTGCAAAGCACGAGGTGGTGGAAAAAGGTCACCTCATCGCGGCGGCGCTCTGGCGGAAACCGGCGCGCCACGCGCACGCATATATGCAACATTTGGCGGCTGTAGCCTGTTGCCTGTTGTGCCAAATCGCCAGTAACTTTCTTGCCGAATAAACGGAAACCAGCCAAGGCCCAGTCGCCAACCCAGAAGAAACAGCTTTGTTGGACATGTGAGATTGCGCCGCCAACCGCGAGCCATTCCTGCTCACTGACTCCTTCGTTAATTCGACATTCTGTGGGAGAAAAACGAGCGCACGGCACGTCATAGTCAGCGATGGTTTTGTAATTCGCAGGCGCAAGGACGTTTTTCTTTACAGGCGGCAGAATTTCCGGCGTGCCGGATTTACACTCGTTGTGCGTTTGGTAGATTTCAAACTTCTTGTCAGATGCATATCGCAAATGCCCGAAGGCTGCCGGGTACTGGCACATAATCTCGTAGCTGGTCCAATAGCCGTTGTCACGCAACCACGTGTGCGATGGCACAATCCCGTCGTTGGACACCGCCAGCTTTTCAAGAATAGCGACATGCTTTTGAATGCACGCATCGCTGCGCTTTCCCTTCTAGGCACGAAATTCGACCAAGCTTTTGTCTGACCAGCGTTCGGTTTTGTCGATTGTCGCGAGTGCTGTGGTTGTGGCCATAAGGTATTCAAAGGGGCCAGCGCCGCTGCGGTGTCCAATCCACGGCGGCACTGGTATGCAAGGGTTCGCTACCTTACAGACTATCCGGCGCGTGTGAAGGCTGTGCGCGCGCGCCGTGACCTGCCACGAGACGCGCGCATATGCACAGGATATGGCGGTGGCGGGTTCCGAACGCCGATTCTCGTCAACGTTCCACTGGCCGCTTACCGCGTTGTTCCCCGGTGGGTGGAAAACTTGAAAAGAAATGTGGGCCGGTTGGACAGGTTCTTCACAAGCCGGTCTCCACAAATGGTGGCCGCTGGGGCAAAACCCTAAACGCCAGCGGCCACGCTTCCACGCGGTGCACAGCCGCGCGGAAATGGCGCAAAAATCATTTTCCGTGCCGCGACAAATTGCCGATGCATCCAGTTTGCCGAATCTTCTTCACAAGCCTATCGGGCAATCCGCCCCAATATGGTCTGTCATCCAGCGACGTTGCGGTTGGCCGTGCGTTGATTTCGGCCAGTGCTTTTTCGCGTTGTGCTGGCGGCAATAAAGCAATAGCGTCTTGCTCGGACGGTGTTAGTGTTGCCATTGTTGTTTCTCCTTTACAGCAAACCTGCTTCGCGCTGCACACGTTCCAGATGGGATTTCAAAAGTTGTCGCACAGTTGGATGGATAACTTCGCTACCCAAAATGTTGCTGAGCAACGCGGCGCGCACGCGCGCTTTTTCTTCGCGCAACTGTTTTACAGCGGCTTCCAATTCAGCCGGTCCAACGTACAAAACTTCTCCGGGGTCGCCTTTGTCGCCTTTCGGACCTTGCGGGCCAACAATGCTTTTTCCGTCAACGCCGTTGGTGCCGTTTTTGCCTGGGATACCTTGTGCGCCTTGTGGACCGCGCTCTCCTTTGGAGCCAGCCATGCCATCGGCTCCATCTTTGCCGTTGCGGCCGTCAACTCCATCGCGGCCATTGCGTCCCGGCTCGCCTTGGCGGCCAGTTTCGCCAGCCGGGCCAACCGCTACCACGCGGTCGCGCGTGGAAAGCAAGTCCTTGAGCAAAATCAAAGTGCCATCGCCAACAGCGAGGTACATATCGCCGGTTGTGCTGACACGATAAACGTCACCAGCAATGCCCTTGCTTGGCAGCGATTTCGTATTGTGGAAATCCGCCATGTGTTTGCTCCTTACCGCCGCGTGAAGATGCCCGCCGAACTGCGCATTTTCCGGCGCACATTCGTGGCCAAGCGCAACTCCGAAACCAGCGCCGCGAACCTCGGGCCGCCAAGTTGCCAAGCATTCCGTGCGTTCGCTGGCATGATTGGACCGTCTGGACCCATTTCGTACACGTACCGGCTATACGCGCCAAGGATGACCTCGCCAGATTTGTTATCAATTTGGTAATTGAATCTTCCAACCGGCGGGAAAGCGTTGTCCTCAACGTCGGTTTCGCTTGGACATGCCAAACAATAGTCGCCATCGTCATCAGAACTGAACGCGACGAGCCGCCAGCCGGTGCCTTTGGCAGCCAATGCCGTGGTTAGCCTGCCGTGCATGTAGGAATGCAAACTGGAAACCGATTCTTGCGTAAGTGTGCGACGGTCAGCGGAAACCACGTCCGCCAACATGGCGCATTTGTGGCGGCGAATCACATCGCCAATTGCATCGGAGACTGGCGCGGGTTTATTTCGCGCACGGGCTGCCATAGAAGCTGCGCGAGCGGAAATCTGCGTTGCACCTTCAGCGCTATACGCCGGAAAAGTGACGGCGGAGCAATCTAGCAAAGTAACGTTCCGCAAAGTGCGTCGCGCGAATGTAACTCCGGTTTTCGGGTCGCTCGCTGAATCCCAGCTATCACCACCATCTGGAACTGTGAAAGCGAAACTCATTTCGCTTAGGTCGCCGCGCTTGATTAGCGCATAGGCGTTAGTGTGTTCTGAATTGTTGGGGTCGAGTGTGCAACTGCATTGCAAGCCGCGCGCATCGCTCCAAACCTTCAGCGTGCCATTCTTCTTGCGGCCAAGGATTTTGTCAGGTGAATGCTGGAGGAGCATCTTCACATCTTGATTCGGGTCGGCCAGCGTCAAATCAAAGGCTCCCGGCGCAATCATCTCGCGGAATCCTCCTAAGTCGCTGGAAAGCACGTTAAAGCTTGCGGCTGTTCCTTCAATCGACATGGCCTTGCCAACGGCGGTACGCAAGCTTGTTGCGGTTGTGGTGCGAATCTCTGGTTTCATCGTTTTACCCCTCTACTGTTCTCCGACGCGTGTTAACCCTATCGCTTTTGCTTGGCTTCCAAATCATTTCGAGCTTGTAACTCTTTTTCTGCCGGCCATTCGGGGTTCGGTTGGTTGCTTTTTATGGCTGCGTACTGTGCGACGATTTCTTCCGGGACTGCTTGCCCACCACGTCGGAAATGTTCAGCCGCGTTTTCCGGTGCGCCAGTGTAGAAAATCTCCGACCGGCCCGTACTAAGGCGAATGAAATAGTCGCCAGATTGTGGAAGCTGGCCAACATTCCAGCGCGGCGGCGTTGGCGCAAGCGATGGAATTACTTGCCGCGCAACTGGAGTTGTCTTTCCTTCGCTGGCTCTCTCAAACACGGAAGGCAAAGCCTCCAAAAGCATGGCGGCCACGCTGTTGTCGATACGATAGAAAACCTTGTTTGTGGCTGTGCAGCGAATGTCTGCCATATGAATTCCTCCCAGTTGCCATTGCGGCAACTCACAAAACGTTTTGAAAACGTCCTCAATATTTCAATGGGCTGTTACGGGTCTCACGCAATGCGAGGCGCGTCAGTTGGAAGATACGTGTAGTCGATTCCCGGCCGCCAGTGCGGCGTACCCTCTTCCGGCGTGTGACACGTTTCGCAAAGTGCCAGCACGTTGTCAGGGTCAACAAACTTGGAAATATCCGCGCGGGGCGAAATCACGTGGTGAACAATTCGCGCCGGATTCCGGCATGGGGAGCCCTTCACAATCCGCTGGCACATTGGCCGCCGATGCAAAATGAAGTCCCGGAAGTTAAGCCAGCGGCGGCGTCCATAAAGCAAATCAACTTCATCGTGCGCCCGTTTGTGCTGTGCATCGAAAGCCTCGTGCTTGTCCGCGTGCTCTTTACAGAACACGCCTCCTCGCTCGGCCAGCTTGCCACATTCCCGGCAAGGTTTAGGCGCAGCCCACATTAAAACAGCCCGCTCGTGCCGGGGTCAGTGCGTTCATAGCCGACACCTTCATCCGAGCTTGACCACGTATCAATCACGCGCGGCTGCTTGATTCCGGCTAGTCGGGGACGAACCGGAAGCTTGGCGAAGAATTCCGGCCAGCGCGTCGGTGAGATTTCCGAAGTGATGCCAACTGTTTTCAGAAGGTCAAATTCCGTTTTGCACTGTGGACAGTGATAATCACGCAGCCAGTCGTTTATGGAAAGCAACTGGTATTCCTGTCCGCACGCACACGAAAAAGAAAAGCCAACCAAGTTGCCTACCTCAGTTGCAATTCTGTACCACTGGTTTCGTTTTATGCCCGGTGCATTGTTGTACACTTGCCGCAAGTAGGACAGCTCGGTTTCCTTGCGGTTGTGCTGAGGGTCAAGGGCGCGGATGATGGATTGCTTGAAACTATCTAAGAGCGAAGTCATTTCGTTTCTCCTTTGTACGGATACCGCGTATCCAAAACGATGACGCGCGGGGTTATGATTGGGGTTGAAACAACGCGATGCCAAGCGTTGCAAAGTGCAGAAATTCCATCAATCTTTTCATTCGGTGAAAGCTTTTCGGGTTTTGTGCCGCCGTGCTTATCGTTTTCCACGAATACAACGTTGCCAGCCATCCACGACAACACTGGGTTGCCAAAATGTACGAGGCTTCCGTTGTGTATCGCGGCCAGCAATTCGCGCACCGGCGTTGTCAATTCCTTCGCGGTTTGCGGCACGGCCACACACTTCACAGCGCCGCTTTCGTTCAGCTCTGCTGCCAGCACTTGTGCATTCCAGTTATCGAACCCCAGTTCACGCACGAAAAAGCGGGAACAAAAATCGACAATCCACTTTCTGATTTCTCGCGGGTCTTGGAGGTCGCCAGGGCAAAGCTGAATCCAACCTTCACGCGCCCATTGCGAAAGCGGTACCTGCCACGCGCGCTCCTTTTCAAGCAAACCGGCTTCTGGCATGAAGCACTGTGCGATTACAACTTTCTTATCAACCGGCTCTTGGCCTTCATCAAACCGTGCGCGTGGCCACAGCGCAGCAAAAACGCTGGTATCCGATGTAAGACCAACATCAAGGCCAGCATGGAGGGGAACTGTGCGATTCAGTTGCATGAATTTGATGCAAGCGTTGTAGGGACTCTTCTCGCCTATCAAATCCAGTTGCGCGCAGGCATCCCACTTTGTTGCTGAAATCGAGCCAGCTCGTGACAGCGCTTTTTCTGGATATACATTCGCGTGGAATTGAAGAAAGTTGTTTACCGCTGAAGGATTGTCGTCCAGTGCCGCGATTTGTTTTGCAAGGTTCTCCTCGTTGAAAACGAATCCCCAGCGATGGATTTGCTTTCCGAAGCGCGGCCAAATCTTTGTAGGAATCGGTGGTATCAATCGAATAGATAGCTGCGAACACATGGTCCGCTTGGACGATTCCTCGCAAAATCTTTTCAGCCCATGAAAACTTCTCGAAGCCAAACGATTGCTTGGTTTCGCCAGCCGTGGTGATTGCCAGAATCAGGGGCTGCAACTTGGAGACTTGCCCCTGTATCAGCGTGTCCCATGCCAGCCGGTCTGTCCACGCGGCCACCTCATCGGCAATTACACCACTGGGGCGCGTACCTAGAAATGATTTCTCCTCGCTGGCCAGCGGCTTAAACGTACCGTCCGTCTCTTTGATTGCAAGCTCTCCCGCGAACTTTTGTACATACGCCGCAAGCTCCGCGTTGTCGGTAACGGCGCGCCGTGCATCTTTCCACACAATGCGCGATTGTTCCTTGGCGCAACTGGCGGCATAAAGTTCTGGGTACTTTTCACAATCGGCAATCAACATGAAAAGGCCAACCGTGCTGGCGAATCTGGTTTTGCCATTCTTGCGACCCATCGAAACCCACGCCTCAGTCACCAGCCTTCCGCCCCACGGCTTTTTGAAGGCGAATATCGCGCACAGAACCCACGTTTGCCACGGCATCAAGTTTTCGAGGCCACAAAAGTTCTTTGCGAAGGCCACAGCGTTCCGTGCAGCAACAGGGTCAAAATGAAAGCCGCGCGTTGCGCCTTCCTCAAGGAATTTCAGAAACCTGTCGCACGCGCGCTGTATCAGTTCCCCGGCTGCAATCTTTCCTTGCCGGACCTCGCTGCAATACTGGCGCGCGACCGTGGTGGCATCGCCCTCCGGCCATGTGTAGGTCGCGCCGGTTGAATCAAAGCACATGGTGCTGCCTTCGCGCATTCGTGATTGGAAGGAATCGCGCTCGGCGCGTACAGCAGCAATGAAATCTGGCAACGAACAGGCGGATGGTTCTGGATTCTGGTCCGGAAACGGTTCTCTGTGCGCCCAAGTAGCGGAGAAAATTGCCGCCATCACTTCCGCTTGGTCGTTAAGCTGCGCCTTGCAAAACTCCAGCAAGGCTTCCCCATCAGAAAACGCCAGCTTTCTTGCGGCTAGAAGTCGCTCCACGTTTTGCTTCCAAATCGCGTACAGCTTTTTGTGGTTGTAAAGGTACTGATTCGGGCAAGCGGGAACGCCAAGCTCAAACGCCTTTGCTTCTTGCTTGGCACGGCGCGCTTCTTCAGCCGCAGTTAAGTGCTGGCGACTTTCCGATAATGATTGGCGTCGGCTCACGCGGCTTTCTGGTTCCTTTCGATTCGATTACCAGCACATAAATTCCAACCACGGTTCATACCGGGAATGCATACGAAAAACTGGCGAGCGCCTTGGGAAAATTCGTGTGGGATGCTTTCGAGGCGCCTATCCTCCTGACGACGTGCGGCTTGTCGTTGCTTTGTCGTGCCTAATTGCGTGCGCTGTTTCGCAACCATAAATTGATGGATTCCTAGTACGTGTCGCATTCATCAACTCCAGTCGATTTCCGATGCATCCAATCCTTGCGGCAACGATAGCGTCGGTGTGTGCGGCTGGCGGCGCGGCGGTGGTGCGTCCCAAGGCATCAATCGCCACTGTGCGTGCTCATGCTTACCCTTGCACTCACTGTGGCAACCATTCTTGTCCAGCGCGGCGCGGTAGCTTGTCGCGGCGATGACGGTCTCAAACAGCCAATAGCGCCAGTGCTTAGTCTGGCGGCCTGTAGAGCGCGACAACACGACAAACGGGCCATCGCCGCCAGCGTGTAGGCTGTAGGGAAGCTTTCGGCTGGCAATCATCTGCCATCGTGTACGTCGCTTACGTGTTGGTGTTTCGTTTGGCATTTGTTTATCTCTACCGTTGTTTTCCGTTTTCCGAATGCACTTGCACTGATACTTGCACTGGCCTTGCATCGGCTTGCACTACAGTGCAACTGGCCAAGCCCACTTGCTTGCACTGACAGCAGAACCTAGAGGTTCTGTCAGTGCAACAAGTGGCGGGTTGTGCAAGACGCAGTTTCAAAACGGATTATCCCCGCCATTCAACATGCCTGAGTGCTTCCATTCGCCTGATGTGCGACTGGTAGGCACCCACGCCCAACCAAGCGGCGCTAGAATCTCGGCAACACGATTTCGGCTAACGCCGGTAGCCTTACCAAGCGCACTTTGCGAAATCTTCGGATTCTTGGCGACCATTTCGACTAGTTTTGCTGCCAGCCTTTCATCGCGCGGCGCGACGCCTTCTGTTAGCACAATAAAATCGCCACGCTCATCGATGTACGGGCGACCTTGTATGCGGAAAGGTTCTGCGGCTTCAAAATCGCGGGGTTTTACGCATTTCACAAAGATGCGGGTCAAATCCTTGCTTTCTTCCAGATATTCCTCGCCGTCGCCTTTGCCGCCTCTATCGTGCTGTAAGCCCCAAACTGCATCGCACATAGCGCCAAGGTCGCCTGTGCCGCGCAAAACGTTTTCCAGCGATAGCTCATCGCTGTTGGCTGTACTTTTCGGACTGTGGTGCAAGCCAATCACGCCGGGCGCACCTAACCTAATCAGGTTGAAAAGAGCATCTGCAAGCGCGCTGTTTTCTGCCGCGCTGTTTTCATCTTTTGCGGTTGCAAATCGGATGGCAGTATCGAGGAAAACAACCGGCTTCAATTCCTCTACGCATTTCAGCAATGCCGGGTCTCCTAATCGCATAGCTCCATCACGCAATGTGCGTACCAAAAAACGTTCCGGATTCAAGGGCACGTGCAATCGTTCCAGCCGGTAGCGCAACGAACGGTCGCCCACTTCCGGTATCAGGTAAATGCAGTTGCGGATTTCTGGCACTTCAAACACGCCAAGATAGGGTTCACCAGTTGTAAGTGCCTTGAGCGCGGAAATAGCCATCCAAGTTTTGCCTACGCCGCTTGGGGAACCGAAAAGTGAAACGCCTTCCGGCAGGATGCCTTTGATAAGCATCGGAATGTCGCCGGTTTGCAAAGTGTTGGGGTCGCGGAATTCCTTGCGCCATTCGGAGCTATCTGCCGCGCCCGGTTTTAGGAATTCCCCGGCCTTGCAGCGTTGCAATAGTTGTTCGAGTTCCTTCTGGCGGTTTTGAATCGTGGGTTCTATTCCGTAAACGTCGCCGGTAAGCGTGAAAAGTCGATTATTAACGTTGCCGGATTTCAGCTCTACCGGAACGCCTTTGGTATGCCCCGGCCTGTCTGGGTCGGGATAATCTTTGACGTAGTCCTCGGGGAGGGTGCCGCGCGCCACAAGGTGAAAGCCCGTTCCGGAGCCGCTGATTTCGGTGTAGGTATCTTTTGCTTATCCGGTTGTTTCAGCAACACGCAATAGCTTGGGGTCGGGCGTTGTCGGACGAGTGGAAAGGTCCACGGCGCCGCGTATTTGTTTATAAGTTGTAGGTTTGCGCCCGGTTCCAAGGCCGAGCAGGGTCTGGAACGCGGCCATGGGTTGCCTGCGGCGATTGTGGCGAAAAACAAATTCATCGAGATAAACCTGGAGCTGATCGCGGCTCACGCCGTGCTAGGTCCCGATCAGCCATTGCTGCAGATTCCCGATTGCGCGGTCTGCCAAGGGCACCGCCGACTTCGCGCCTTGCCGCAGCTCGATTCGCAGGGGTTGGCTGCGGGGGACGTGTTGAAAACCAGCTTCTGGCAATCCTGTGAAGCTCTTCAGGCCGTCGGTATATACCGTGGAGCCTGCCTCCACGTTTTGTTTAAGGAAGGCGATCAACGTTGTACTTTTGAAATCCGGGATGACGGCCATGCGAGCGCGCCCGCTGGCGCGACCGCGTTTCTCCACCGCTACGAGGATCAGTGCCGCTTTACGACCTTTGAGTTGCCGGCTCCCGCGTAAACCGGCCTGCGTCCCTCCAACCCACGTCTCATCGACTTCCACTTCGCCCCGTAACGGCTCACGTGCCAAGTTGATCATCGCTCGCCGGAATTTGTGCAGCATCATCCACGCTGTTTCATACCGTTCCAGGGCAAGCTGGCGCTGCAACAGTAATGCGGAAATGCCACGCTTATCCGTAGTCATCAGGTACGCTGCCCAGAACCAAACTGTTAGCGGTGTCTTCGTATTGTGCAGAATCGTCCCAGCGGTCAGCGAAACCTGGTGGCGACAGCCGGTGCATTGCCAGCGTTTGAGCTTCAGCATTGCATAGGCGCGCTGGTTCCCACATCGCGGACACACGAAGCCGTCCGGCCAGCGGCAGGCGGCCAAATACTGCTGGCAACCGTCCTCGGTGGCAAACTTCGACTGGAATTCGCGCAAAGTTTTCGGAAACGACGGGCGAGGCACCCACTTACACTACCGCTTGTGGTCGGCTGAAACAACCGGATAAGCAAAAGGTATCTAGCCATGTGATTAGGTCAATTGCCCACTGTTGGACTTCGCCGGTTTCCGCATTCCGAACTTTGTCGAGGTCAACGAAAACAAATCCTTCAGCCTTATCTATCAGTCGAGCAAGATTCTCCTTCGGCCTTTTGTTCTTGAAGGCCTCCGCGAACGGCTTCATGTGCGCGGCCTTGTCCTCATCGGTCGCATACGTTTGAATGGCCGTCTTGCCGTTCGCACGTATCCAGCGGCCAGAATCGCGCAGCTCCCCCGGAATGTTGTCGTAGTTCGCCATTGTGAAAAATCTGCGGGGCCGTGGTTAGCGGCCCCAGCATTCCCGGCGAAAGGAATCTTCAGTGCGCGAAGCAGTTGAAGCTTGTTTTACGGAAATTGTGTGTTGCGGATTGTGTTCGCACACATTTAATTCTTTCGCCATGCTTACCGGCGTGTGTGACGGCTGTGCTTGATTCCTTCAACAGCGGCGCTGGCGATTATTCAGCAGTAAAGGAAAACCGGATTGTTGCTCTTGCGGCACACCAGTATCCCACATGCGTGTTACTTGGTTGATGGGCAAAGGTTTGCTCATTTCTGCAAGCTTAGGTTTCATGCAGTTGTGTGTGAAACCTAACCCGTGTAGAATGAAGCTTAGGTTTCAAGCGATTGTACGTTAAACCCAAGGCATGATTGATAACACATGGGACGCGGTTGATTTCGGAAGAAAAGGCGGCGCGGCGAAAACCGCGCGGAAACGACGCGCATCCATAGCCAACGGAAAGCGCGGCGGACGCCCTCAGACCAAAACGCTTGGTTCGTTTTTGCTGCGACGGCAACTAACCGAGGGAGAAAACGCCGCACTGTGGGAGGCCTACCAGCGGATAGGTACGCACAGGCAGAAAGAAGATTTCCGTCGCCTTTTTTCGTTGCCGGAGAATGTTGATTTCAGTACCACCAATTTCACAAGGCCCGGACGGATTGACAAAGAAATGACCCACGTTTTGCGAGCATTCCGTCTTATCGCCAACCACCTGCTATCGCGCCCGCCACGAAAGCGAAAGCCCAAAGAGTACGTCGTGGAATACATTCAACAGGAGACTTGGCGGCAAGACCTTTGGGAAACAAAGCATCCCGGTATTCCGTGCCCACCGCGTCCGAAAAGAATCTATTTCAAAAAGCTACCTGTGTATCGTTTCTTCAGAAACCTGCGCGCCGCGAAACTAGAGGCCGCGTTTCCTGCCATTGATGCTGTCAAGCAGCTTGATTCAAGTATTTCGGATAAGGTCGCACAGGCAATTCTCGACGATTTGCTGGCGTAGTACCTGTCACACGCGCGTGCCAAGTCGCAGCCGATTGAGGTTGCCGACCAATAAAGCGTTTCCTGAATCCACAAAAGTTTCAACACAGGTTCCTGAAAAGGAAACGCGGGGTGCGTGCGCCATCCAAATGGAATGCTGCGCCCCACGGTCGAACCCTCGCAAGAAGGAGTGTTCGATGACCGATTCGCTATCCGTAGCCGAATGCGCCGCACTGTTTGGAATACCAGAATCCGCCGTGCGTGCCAGAATCGCCAGCCGTGGCGCAGCACAGGAATTTTTCAGCATTCCAGAGCTGGCCGACCGCTGGCGCTGTAGCCGAGGCACGGTGAGAAATAGACTGCGAGCTTCAGGGGCAAAAGTGCTAGACTTCGCGACTGCGCGGGGGAGGCGGAGCAAAAAAGCCGTGGCCGCCGGTGTTGTATTTCAAATCGAAAATAGGAAAACAAAGGTTCTATGCTGAGTATCCAGAAACGTGGCAAGGTTTACCGTGCTGTTGGTTTCGTTGGAGGAAAACGGCTCAGGATTTCGCTTGGCACGCGCGATGCGGATTCGGCGCGCCGGTTGCTGAATCGAGCGGAGCGTGCGCTATCGGAAGGTGCTGATTCGCCGCTGTGGATGGAATTGCGCGGTGTGCTGCCGCCAGATACATTTCCGGCGCTGGCAAGCTTGATTGGCTGGCGTGAGCCAACAGAGAAGCCGGAGCCAACGTGGCTGGAATTATCGGCGGCCTTTGAATGCGAAATGCGCCAGCGAATCGCGTTGGGAAAGCTCCAACCAAGTACAGCCGACCGGTACCGGCAAACGCTTGCTGAGTTCACGCTGTTTCTATCGGAGCGGAAGGTTTCAAACCTGAAAGACATCACACGGCCATTTGTTGAGGCTTTCAAGGTGTGGCGTGTTGGCCGAATCAACAAAAAGAAATTCGCTCGCGGCGCTACATCAATCGTGCTGGACGCTGCGATTGTACACAGGGTTTTTGCTTTCGCCTTGGAAGCCGAAATGATTGTGAAGAATCCTGTGCGGATGGAAGGCAAACCGGGTGCGGAGCCAACGCGAGGAGCGCAGCCTTTCAGCGGCGACGAATTGAAACTGATGCGTATCCACGCGGCGGATGATTTGTTTGCGTTTCTCCTATTGCGACATACGGGCTTACGCGGTTCGGATGCCGTGCAGTTAACGTGGCAGGAGATTCATTTCGACAGGCGCGAAATCGAACGGCGCACTCAGAAGCGAAAGAAACTTGTTGTGCTGCCGATTCACACGGAACTGATGTTTGTGCTTGAGGCCGAATACGCGCGCCGGAACCCGCAGCCACACGAGCGCGTGCTTTTGAATCCGAATACTGGTGAACCGCTCAGGCGACCACGGCTGTATGCCAAAATTCAATCGCTAGGAGCACGTGCAGGCGTGAGCCACGCGCATCCGCACAGATTCCGCGATACCTTTGCCGTGGATTTGCTGTGCGCCGGGGCCGGTGTTTACGACGTTGCGAGAATGTTGGGTGATACCGTGGAAACCGTGGAGCGCCACTACGCACCCTTTGTGCCTGCGCTGCGTGAGCGCGTGCGGCGAATTATGGAAAATGGAAGCGGGCTGGAATCGAGTGGCACAAAAACGGCACACTCAACAGCCAACCCGCCCCAAGTGCAATAGAATCAGCAGCCGGACCTGTAAGCCGAATTCTGTCTGCCGGATTGCTCCGGCAGGACGGCCATTCCTCTGGGCCGCGCATTGCTGCGGGGCTCAAGCGACCTACCCGGAGGTGGTGACGCGCCGAGCCAGCACGTTCTCCCAGGCGAAGCTTTCACTCCGAACCCGGGTCCCTCCCTATTTGGTCTTGCTCCGTGTGGGGTTTGCCCTGCCCGCCGCATCGCTGCGACGGCGGTGCGCTCTTACCGCACCTTTTCACCCTTACCCCGGCGTTGCCGCCAAGGCGGTATATTTTCTGTGGCACTTTCCGTCGGACGGACTTCAATCCGCCCTCCCGGACGTTATCCGGCACACTGCTCTGCGGAGTTCGGACTTTCCTCCCTCGCCACCGAAGCGCCGAGAGCGACCGTCCGGTCCAGCTGCCTACAATGTCATTATATGCTACGAACGTTTCGATTACGGAAGGTGCAATAATCACCTTTGCATGATCCATCAGGCCGTCAGGATCGTCGAAATCGCCGCTCTGTTGGGCACATTTTCGAGCCTGGGTTACTACGGGTTGTGCCTGTGGAGCGGGGCGAGATTTCTACGACAGCGAAAAGCGGCGGACAAGAGTGTCCGCCCCACACGAGACCTGCCTCCAGTTTCGATCCTGAAGCCGCTCAAGGGCACTGATCCCGAGATGTATGAAAGCTTCCGCAGCCACTGCCTGCAAGATTACCCGGAGTACGAAATCATTTTCGGGGTCAGCGACGCGAAGGATCCGTCGATAGAATTGGTCGAGCGATTGAAGGCTGAGTTCCCGCAACGAGCCATCCGGTTGCTGGTTTGCCGCGAGAACATGGGCGCCAATGCCAAGGTGAGTTGTCTGGCGCAAATGCTGCGCGAGGCACGATACGAACATCTTTTTGTTAACGACAGCGATATCCGGGTTGCACCGGACTATCTTCACCGCGTTCTTGCTCCTCTGAGCGATGCGAAGGTCGGTCTGGTCACCTGCCTGTACCGCGGTGAGGCGAATTCGACTCTGGGCTCGCGCCTGGAATCGCTCGGCATCAGCACGGATTTCTGCGCTGGAATCCTGGCAGCCCGGCAACTGGAAGGCGGCCTCCGTTTCGGCCTGGGCTCCACGCTCGCCGTTCGCCGCCGCGATCTGCAGGCCATTGGTGGATTCGAAGCCTTCGTGGATTATCTTGCCGATGATTATCAGATTGGGAACCGCATCGCTGGGCTCGGGCGAGAGGTGAAATTGTCCGATGTAGTGGTCGAGACCTTCCTGCCGCGATACACCTTGCGTGGTTTTTTCGATCACCAGTTGCGCTGGGCCCGAACGGTTCGCGATTCGCGGTTTTGGGGATACGTCGGGCTCGGGTTCACATTTGGTCTGCCTTGGGCGGTGCTGTGTTTAGTCCTCTCTCGTGGCGCGGGCTGGGCCTGGACATTGCTTGTACTTACGACGGGAACGCGTGCCGCCGTGGCGATCATTGTTGGCAGGTTGGTGCTTGGCGACCGGCAAGTCGTGCGATTCCTTGCATTGATTCCTCTACGCGACGTGTTAGCCTTGGTGGTCTGGCTGGTCAGTTTTGCAGGACACACCGTTGCGTGGCGCGGGGTCTCCTTTCGGCTGCGAGATGGCAAATTGGTGCGAATCAGCCCCTAAGTTGCTGCGTCAGTTACAATAGGGCTTCAACATTAAGCCTTCAATTTTTGAGTCCCGGGAGCAGGAGGGGGAAGTCTTTTGCATTTCGCAGGGGTTACAACTTACAAGAGGTTAAGTGAATGAGGAAAGTTTTGGTCACGGGCGGGGCCGGGTTTATTGGCAGCCATTTATGCGAGGCCTTGCTTCGTTGCGGCGATGAGGTATGGGTGATTGATGACCTGTCTACGGGTCGTATTGAGAACATCGCCCACCTCGCAAATAACAAGTCTTTTCATTTTATGGAGGGCTCCATCCTCGATTCTTCATCGCTGCAACCGCTGGTCAAGCAAGTGGATCTGGTGTTCCATTTGGCGGCCGCGGTTGGGGTGCAAAAGATCATCGCCGCACCCGTCGATACCATCGAGATTAACATCCTGGGCAGCCTTAACGTGCTGAATCTGGCGGCTCGTTACCATAAACTCAGCCTGCTGGCCTCCACCTCGGAGGTGTACGGTAAGAGCACGAAGTATCCTTTCGCCGAAGATGATGATGTAGTCTATGGTCCGACTACCAGGAACCGCTGGAGTTACGCCTGTTCGAAAGCGGTCGATGAATTCCTGGGCTTGGCTTATCACAATACCCAAGATCTGCCGGTGGTGATTGCCCGCCTGTTCAATACCATTGGACCGCGGCAGACGGGGCGCTACGGTATGGTGTTGCCCCGTTTCGTGGATCAGGCGCTGCAGGGAGAACCGATTACCGTATTTGGCGACGGCCGGCAGACGCGCTGCTTTGCTGATGTCAGCGATGTGGTTCGCGCCCTGCTGCTTCTGGTGGACCACCCGGCGGCAATCGGCCAGGTATTCAACGTTGGCAACCCTGAGGAAGTGTCCATAGGAGAATTGGCGCTTCTGGTGAAGAAGGTGGCGAGGAGCGACTCGGAAATCCGATTCATCCCCTACGATGAGGCTTACCAGGCGGGCTTTGAGGACATGCAGCGGCGGATTCCCGACATCACTAAGATCTTCAGGCTGGTGGGTTATATGCCCAAGCTGAAGTTGCGCGAAATTATCACGCGCGTGATCGAAAGTAAACGGAGCGAAATGATGGAATCCGTGGCGCTGCCGGTCACAGCGGATCTGCGGCCGCACTCTCTGCGTGCCGGTGCTGGGGAATGATTCTTCCCCGATCGCTGAAACGGTAGATTTCGCCGCGCCAGAAAAAACGACGGCTGGTGAAGCTGCCCAGCCAGACAAAGAATCCGATCAAGTCCCGCAAGGGATAAAGCCAGCAATAACGCAAGGCTCGCGAATCCCGAACCACCCCCCATCCCACCGCGAGCGATTGAATCATCCGGTTGACGAACGCTGCCACAAACAAGGCAATTCCCAAACGGGGATGGCCCAACGCCATGGCAGATAGAAGTCCGAGCAACCCGAAGGGCATGGCAAAGGTGAGGCCCGTGCCCAAATGTCCCTTGGGGCGGGAGTGACGCGTGCTCTTCATCCAGCGCAGTTGATCGCCGAAAGTCTGCTGGAATGACCGAGGGACGAGCACGTGTTCCACGAGGTAGTGGGACAAGACAATCCGGTATCCCGCGGCCCAAACCTCGCTGCCCAGCACAAAATCGTCAGAGTAATAGTCCGCGGTAGAGGCAATGCCGCCGATTTTTTTCAGCGCGTCCCGCCGCGTGGCCATAGCTGCGCCCAGGGCAAAGCGCATGCCTTCCATCATGTCCGCGACCAACACGCCCGAGGGCATTTCCACCGACATGCCAAGTGCCTCCAGCGACGACCACGGATCGGCTGCCGGAATGCCCCGATAGGGACAAGTAACCAAACCCACCTTGGGATTTAAAAGCGGGGGAATGACATTGCGTAGAAAATCGCGCGATACCCGGATGTCGCTGTCGCTGATGACGAAGTAATCGTTGCCGGCCGTTGCGATCATTCGGTCCAGCGAGAATACCTTGGCATTCGGCCAGGCGGGCGGTCCGGAAAGGATGATCCGCGATTTGACCTGGGGATAGCGCTTCCGAACCTCTTCGGCCACTTGCAGCGCCCCATTGTCCGCCTCACGCGCTCCGAAGAGAATCTCAAAGTCCGGGTAGTCTTGCTGAAAAAAGCTTTCGAGATTCTCGGCGAGGCGAGGTTCCATCCCGTGGACCGGCTTCAGGATTGTGACCGCCGGCAGGGAAGAGTCGGGAATCGCGAGAGCTGAATTCCTGGCTGAACCGGCGCTGCGGCGGTAGCGGATCGCGGCGGCGAGCACCATGAGCAGGAAAATCGTAGAACTTATCGTGCCGATCAGGGCGACCGCCAGCAGGACACGCCACAAAAAGCCAATCGCCAGGCCAGGAATCAGCATGCTCATGACTGGAAGAAATTATACCTTTCGGATGTCGCCAGGGCCTGGTGCCTGGCGCCCCAGGTTCCCGGTTTTGGGCGCTAACCTGGGGCTCACTACGCTGGTTGGGGAGCATTGAGTTTCCGAAGCATTTCGACGGCGCCGCGGTTCTTCGCATTTAGCTGGAGAGATCTCTCATAGTTGGCGATGGCAAGCACTTTGTCGCCGTCGTCCATGTAAGCCTCCCCGAGGCTGTCGTAGACATTGCTGGATTGCGGATAGGCTTCGACGTTGAGCTGGAGAATGCGGATAGCTTCCTTGAACTTTTTCGCCCGAATGAGCTCGTAGCCCAAATTGTTGAGTTCGTCTTCATCGAAGTTGTAGGTGGAGGGTGCGACGGCCTTGAGATCATGGTATTGCTTAGCGGCGGCGTCGAGGCCGCTGGATTTGATAGTTGCAGAGAGAGTTTCCGCAATGGATTTGCGAGGATCATACGCGGCTTTCACCTGAGGCACCCATTGAGCCGTGGCGACCGCAAAAATTCCAGCGCCCATCACCAGGGTCAAAACAAAGAGCATGCCGGCCGTAGCCATGCGCCGCAGCGCGCCTGGGCGAGTCCTGCGCCCGCAAGTAAATTTCGAGAAACGCAAGCGGCACCAGGTATTGACCGAAAGCCATGAAAGTAAGGAAGGGGCCGGTAAACGTGACCGGATTGAAGCCAAAGGGACCCTTGAACACGAGAAACGACAAGAAAAAACCGATTCGGAAAAACCACGATGCACTTACCACAAGAAAGAAGCGCAGAGCCCAGCGGCGATGAGTCTTGAAATCACGAGCCAGCGCATAACGCAGCGCCATGCCGCCGCAAAGCCAGATCAGGACGGCGTTCAGAGTAGAACCCAGGTGTATGGAAAGATCGCCAACGCTTCCCCGGAACCAGGTCATGTAAAGGCCGGCCACGCTGAGGGTGACGGCGGTCAACATGTAGATACGGCCATTCCAGCGGTGGAAGACCGGAAAGCGGTTGCGGACTTGCGGAACCAATTGAACCGCCCCGGCGAGCATGATGATAGCGGCAGAAGCAACGTGCATGGCCACGGCGGTATTTCCCAGGGAAAAACTGGGAACGTAACCGTTGGTGAAATTCCACTTGTGGTAGTCCCCTCGCAGCGCCGTAAGAGCGTAGAACGACGCTACCGTAAACCCGAACAGCAATTGGCCGACGACGGTCGCCACAAACCAAAACCGCGCGGCCGCTTTCAGAACTTTGTCCGCGACAGAGTTCCACTCCAATTCGTTCGTCCATACAGCGGTGCTCATAACCTTTCTCCTTGCGCGAGTTATTGAATCAAGTGCGTACGAATCAAATTGGTTCGCGATAGCGGCGTAGCCGGACCGCCGCGGCGAGGCATATCGCGGCGACTATCAGCCCGAGCCACAGACTCGGGCTGCTCAGGAACCTCCCCGGAGCGAGTTGTGCCAGCGGAATAAAATGCGCATCGATCGGGACGCCATTCTTGTCCTTGAGGTCGAAAGCGCTCGCAGCGAATCCAAACAAGCGGTCTTTCAGCAGTAAGCCAAATACGAAGTGTGGAACGCAATGTACTCGAGGGCGGCAATCGCCAGTGGCGGCAACACGGCCCATAGAAATGTCGCGCGCCGCGCCCAGCCAGAGACCAGCAGCATCCAGCAGTAGATGGGCGCATGCCAGAGCGCAAGCACGATCAGGCTGTAGAGCAGCACCAATTGCATCTCGAACAATGGGAGGTGTCACAGCGTCGCCGCGCTGGCACCGCTCAGCAACAGGACCGCGCGCGCTCACCAGCCGCATGACGATTTGCAGGGCAACGGTGATCACGAAGACGATCACCGGCAGAATCACGAGAGGAATGCTTGCCTTCGAGAGCACAGTCGTAAGATCCGAAACCGGCAGCGACTTCCAGAACAGGATGCTGCGCTCGCGACGTTCGCCGTGCAGCGCGTCGAGCGAGTAAAAGATCCCGACGAGGAACCCGGTCAGCATGAGCAGCATCGCGGCGTGGGCGTACGGCATGGCCAAGCACGATGAGCGGAGGCGCCGAGTGGGACGCTCCCATTGCTCGCATGCTGCGCGGCACCCAAAACAGGCTGATCAGGAAGCCGAACAAATAGACGGCAGCGGCGGTCAGCGGCGCGACATAGATGGAACGGTTCTCCCACAATTCCCGCCGCACCGACCAGTACATTGGCCGAATCGCCGACATGGCCGCGGGCGCGATTCCCTGCGCGTCGAGGGAAGAATCCGGCATGGCGTTCGATTGAGTATTCATCTATCTGCCCCCTTATGCGGGCGCTTGATCAACTGCATGCGAATTAGATCGGCCCTTGATAGCGGCGCAGCCGGACCGCCGCCGCGAGAAATGCCGCGGCGACTGCCAGCCCGATCCACAGACCCGGCGTGCTCAGGAATGTCCCTGGGGTGAGATGTGTCATTGGATCCGTTGGGAAAATGTCTGGCGTTGTCATGGCGACAGTTGGCGCGTCGCCGATCAATCGGGACCCCACCAAGGCGGCGAAATGCCAAGTGTGGAAGACTATCTTCTCGACGCCGGCAATCGCGACCAGCGGCAATGCCGCCCATAGAAATGTCGCGCGCCGCGCCCAGCCGGACACCAGCAGCAGCCAGCAATAGAGGGCGAGGCCAGAGCGCATGGGCCGTCACCAGGTGGTAGAGCAGCAGCAGCGACATCTGGAACAACGACAATTCGTCCACAGCGCCGCCACACTCATACCGCTCGCCAGCAGTACCGACGCTGCTCAGCAGCAGCATGATCAACTGCATGGCAACGGTGATCGCGAAGGTGAGCAGCGGCAGAACGACGAGCGGAATGCTCGCCTTCGCGAGCACGGTGGTGAGATCGGAAACCGGCAGCGACTTCCAGAACAGGATGCTGCGATCGCGGCGCTCGCCGTGCAGCGCGTCGAGACAATAAAACACACTCACGACGATACGTGGTGAGCATGATCAGACCTGCCGCGATGTCGTACGGCTGGCCTCGACGTTCGCGTGCGCAGGATTGAGCCTCAGCGGCTTTCCGCAGATCGCCCGGCAGATCGACGGCTGATCAGGAAGCCGAACAGAGCGACGGCGGCGACGGCCAGCGGCGCGATATAGATCGAGCGGTTCTCCCACAGTTCGCGCCGCACCGACCAGTACAGTGGCCGAGTCGCCGACATGACCGCGGGCGCGATGCCTGCGAGTCGGAGGATTCGGGCATGGCGTTCGATTGAGTATTCATTTAGCTGCTCCTTGTGCCTGGCCGCTCTGATTGCCCATCACGGCAACGAACAGGTCGGCGATGCTGGGCGTGCGCACCTCGCCGAGCGCGGCGAGTTGCTGGCGATCGACGCCGATCGAACAGCAGGATGCTGCGGCCGAACACCTGGCGCTCGTGAATCGGCTTGAGCGCCCGCGCCGCGGCGACCTGCTCGGGATGCACCATCACTTCCAGATAGCGCGACTCGAACTCTTCCATGCTGCAATCTGAGCACGATGCGGCCGCGGTTGATGAACATGAGATCGGTGAGGACGTGCTGGATCTCTTCCACCTGATGCGTGGTCACGACGATGGTGCGGCTGCGATCGAAGTAGTCGTTCAGCAGCGAATCGTAGAACTGCTTGCGATACAGGATGTCGAGGCCAAGCGTCGGCTCGTCCAGCACCAGCAATCTCGCGTCAATGGCCATGACCAGAGCGAGGTGCAGCTGGGTCACCATGCCCTTCGACAATTCCCTGACCTTGCTGGTGCGCCGGATGTCGGTCTTGGCCAGAAAACCTTCCGCCTTGGCGCGATCGAATCGCGGATGCACGCCGGCGACGTAGTCGAGCGCCTGCGAAACCCGCATCCAGCGCGGCAGCACGGCGACATCGGCAATGAAGCAGACATCGCGCATCAGCTGATCGCGCTCGCTCCAGGGGTCGCGTCCGAGCACCCTCAGTTCTCCCTGATAGGGGGTGAGGCCGAGAATCGCGTTGAGCGCGGTGGTCTTGCCTGCGCCGTTGGGGCCGATGAGTCCGAGGATGCGGCCCTCTTCGACACGCAGATCGATGCCGTCCAGCGCGATGGTTGTGCCGAAGGCCTTGCGCAGGCCGCGTGCTTCTATGCACTGTCATGGCTTCAGCGCTCCTCCTCTGTCGGCGATTTGCGCCGGCTCGGCGGGTTGCGCCGCTGCATCATTCAGCAGTTCTTCCGGCGTCAGGCCGAGCCGCTGAATGGTGGCGTAGACCCTCGGCCATTCTTCCGCAAGAAACTTCTGGCGTTCGCCCTGCAGCAGCAGATTGCGCGCGCCGGCATTGATGAACATGCCGCGGCCTCGCCTGTTCTCCACCAGCTCCTCGTCCACCAGTTGCTGATAGCCCTTCAGAACCGTGAGCGGATTGACCCGATATTCGGCCGCGACATTGCGCACCGACGGCAGCGGATCGCCTTCCTTGAGCACGCCGTCGAGTATCATCGCGACGACGCGGTCGCGAAGCTGGCGGTAAATCGGCTGACTGTCGTTCCACTCACGGTCCATCATGGGCTTCCAGATACTCCTTCAATCGTCGATAAGTCCGTGGCTCGAAGCGGGAATGCCTCGTCAAGCTGAAGCTCTCCTCCGGATAGATCGCCCTGCGACAAGCTCAGGGCAGGCTCTGCGCGCTCAGTTCCTAGCCTGCCCTGACGTAACTCAGCGAGCGAGCTCCGTCGACTCCGGCCCGCAAAACGGTGTCACTTCGCCCGCTGCAAGTCGAAGTGCGCGTGCATCGGCTTGTCTCCTGGCATCATGTAAGTCCAGTCCTCGGTGTGATGGTTGGCGTCGATGAGGGTGAACACGGCATGGTGCATGTGTCCGTACTCCGTGCCGCCGGAAAGATCGACAAAATCGAACTCCACCGTCTTGCCGTCGGCCGACGTCCGGGCGACCATGCGCGGCCGATTTCCGGCGTCACAATAATGAACCAGCGTCAGGCGGTCACCGTCCAGGTAAAGCATGGTGACCGGATGGTCGTACTTGGTCGCGATCCAACGGCGTTCCCGCTTCCTGCATTTCGTGGACCAGCGCGTTTCCGCGAGAGGTCACGCGCATCGAGATGTGCATCGGCTTGTCGTGGACATTTCGGGTTGCGGCGGCACGATTGTCACCGGGCCTTCCCAATCTCCTGCCAGGGTTTTCATTGTGTCGAAGGATTTTTGCGCGTCGGACTGGGCCGCGGGGCGTCCGCTGCCAAAGCGGTGGCGGCGATCAGAACGAATAGAAGAGAAAGTGCGATGCGTGATTTCATGTTCAGTGTTCTCCTTTTCTTCCTTTCGATAGAGTTCCGGAAATCTCTTTGGCGTACTCGGTTTCAAGAGCTTCCAATCTTGGCAAGGCTCGCTTGCCAGACCAGCTTCAAGAACGCACGCCAACAGCACAGTGATATAGTTAACTATAACACTAGATCAAATGCAAGCATTTTCTGAATGCGCGCTTTGGTCCGGAGGGCTTATCACTCGGTGAGCCGAATGTGATTTTCTTCAGGGTTGCTAGGTATACTTTGTACCCGATTGATTACAGGATGGTTAGGTGACTATGCGGGCCCATGCAACGGCGCTGTCTCAGGGTCCGATCACTCGGTTGCTCAGGATCGCTTTACCCCCGCTGCGCGCCAAGGCATACCGTTGCATTCCATGCAGTTCTTTTGGGTCTTCCTGGTCAGTCCAAAGAAACACGCGATCGGGCCCTGACCACAGCGCGTCAAAGGAAGATTGCGTTTCCAGACTTGTGGCGCATCCGGAAATCGCATCCCATACCACAGGTTGCCGCTGGGCTGATGCAGGATGCGCAGGGGAATGCCGGTATAGAAGTTCAGGCTTGAGGCGTTCTCATACTCTCCATCCACGACCACGACATCTCCCGGACGGAAATGCCTTTGGATTCCCAGCGCGAGCTGCCGGGAAGAAAGAATCGGAGAAAAGGTCACAAATGCGGAATGAACGCACGCTAATAGCGCTACCATCATCAACGCTAACGCCAAATTGCCGCGCTCGGGCATCCTTCGCCTGCGGAAAATCCAATTCAGTCCCGTGCCAAGAAAAAAGGCGAGTGAAAATCCCAGCAACGGGCCTCGAAACGCTCCCATGGCTTGTGGCGTGAGATCGAGGAAGTGTCCGAAGGAGAGAGCGTAGTCTTGAGGATTCTTTTTCAGCAAGTCGGCTAGATCGGTTCCCGCAGCCGGCGACGTTGACATCAAGAAGAAATCCGCCAACAAAAAATGCGGCGGCGCCCATTGCAAATAGCACGGCGGAAGAAATCCTTCCAGCCCCGCGCTCGGGACTTGCTAATCCTGAGTTCGACTCGCGTTCGAGCCACCCCCCAACCAGCAGCGCCATACCCGGCAAGGCAGGGATCGTGTAGTACTCCTGGCGGGTCGAGAAGCTAAAAAAAATCACGATCACCAGCACCCAGAGAGCGAAGAGCAAATTGGCTCTCTGCCGCCGCGCTCCAGCGGACTTCGCAATTGACGCCAGCGCCACGGAATCTTCCGCGAGCGGCCTGCGGAAGAAACACGCCCAGGGCACCAGCCACAGAATCAGCAGGCCCCAGAAAATCAGCAGAGGCACGGTGTCGTAGCCTGGCGGCACACGCTTGTTCAAGTACCGCAGGAACTGTTCATTTACGAAATAGAACCAAAGAAACCCGCGGGTGGCGCCCTGGTCCGGATTGCGGATCGCCGCAAGGATGTGCCAGGGCGCCGCAATTACCAGCAGAACTACTGTGCTGGATACAAGCCGCAGGCGCCACAAATGGCGCAGATTCCCGGTAAGCAGCAGGTATAGCCCGATCACGCCTGCCGGAAATACCAACCCGATGAGACCTTTGGTCAGCACGTTCAGGGCGCAGGCAGCCGCCAGTCCCCAACAAGTGAAGCGCGAGGGAGTAGCCTCGTCGAGCGATCGCAAGAAAAAGTAGAAGCTGAGTGTAAGCCACAGCCCGACCAACGCATCGGGAATCAGAAAGCGGGTGAAGAGATAGGGTCCCAGCGCGGTGGCCAACACAACGGCCGAGTAGAAGCCGCCTCTCTCCCCATAGGCGTAGCGTCCAAGGGCATACAACGCCAGGAGCCAGAAAAGAATGCCGAGCACCAAGGGCAGCCGGGTGCTCCAATCGGAAACTCCGAACAATTTGTAACTGGCGGCTATTTGCCAATACAGCAGAGGCGCCTTTTCTAGATAGCGGATACCGTTGATATGCAGCGTTACCCAATCATGGCGCAGCAGCATCTCACGCGCCGCCTCGGCGTGCACGGTGTCGACATCATCGAGCAATGCAGGAGTGAACATCCCCGCCACGTAAATCACGGCCCAGAGCACAGTGATCGCAACCAGAAAGATGATGCGAAAATTACCGTTGGAGCAGGAACTGGTGGGGAATGCGAGAACGTCGCTCTCGTTCTCAGAGGCAGCGGGCAAATTCATGCAAGGTTCCGGAAAGTGATTATACGGGAGGAGCTAAGCACGCGGAATTAACCGGAAGAAGTCACAGCCAGCGCGGCGGCTTCTTCCATTCGCAGGACTTCCCGGATTTTTCGCGCCAGCGACTTCAGACTGAAGGGCTTCTGCAGAAAACGGCCGAGCACATCGATGGCCCCGTGTTGCAAAACCGTGTTCTCGGCATAGCCGGAGACGAACAGCACTCGCATGTGCGGCCGTTCGAGCTCCAATCGCTCCGCGAGTTTGGCGCCGCCCATGTGCGGCATCACCACGTCGGTAATCATCAGATGGATGGCTCCGGAGTAGCCCTGGGCGACGCGCAACGCGTCCTCGCCATTCTCCGCCTCCAGCACGGTGTAACCGTTGAGCTCAAGGAATTCGCGCTCAGAATGCCGAACTGCCACTTCGTCTTCGACCAGCAATAGTGTCTCGCACCCCTGCGGAGGATGCCTCGACCGGCTGCGATTGCGGCAGCCTCACTGCTCCCTTGGCGCACTCGGGGAAGATAGATTTTGAACCTGGTTCCCATCCCCAGCTCGCTGTACACCCATATAAAACCACCACTCTGCTTGACGATGCCATAGACCGTGGCCAGACCCAGTCCGGTGCCTTTACCTGCTTTTTTGGTGGTGTAAAAAGGCTCAAAGATGTGCGCCATGTGTTGGGGTGCGATGCCCTTGGCCCGAGTCGCGTCACCGCCAGCAGAACGTAATCTCCAGCAGGCACCATCGAGTGACGCTGCAAATAGACTTCATCCAAATGTAGCGTTGGCGGTTTCGATCGTGAGTTTGCCGCCATGCGGCATCGCGTCGCGCGCGTTACCCGCCAGGTTCATGACTACTTGCTCGATTTGAACCGAGTCGGCTTTCACTTTTCCCAAGTCGTCCGCCAGGACGACCACCAACTGAATGTCTTCGCCGATCAATCGGGAAGCATTCGGCTGATGTCCCGAATCACGGCGTTCAGGTCGAGAACACGCAGAGCCTGCATCTGCTTGCGGCCGAATGCCAGCAACTGCCGCGTCAGGTCAGATGCCCGCCCAATCCATTGATGATTTCCGCCACATTTCGCCGCAGGGGATGCTCAATCAGCCAGCGAATCCAGCATCAATTCGGCGTAGGCGCTGATCACCATGAGCAAGTTGTTGAAGTCATGCGCGACCCCGCCAGCCAGCCTGCCGATCGCATCCATTTTTTGCGCCTGCTGCAGCTGCGCCTCCAGTCGGCGCTGTTCAGTGATGTCACGGTCAGTGGAAATGAAGTGTGTGATTCGCCCTTCCCCATCCCGCAGTGGCGTGATTGTCTTTTGGATCAGGATGGTTTCGCCATTCTTCTTGCGGTTCATCACAATGCCACGGAAGGCGTTGCCGGAAAGCACCGTGTCCCACATCTCTTCGTACAATTCGCCAGCCTCTTGCTCCGATTTAAGAATGCCCAGCGTTTGTCCGACTGCTTCTTCCCGCGAGTACCCGGTTAGAGTCTCGAAGGCGGGGTTGACGTATTCCAGGACTCCGAGGAGTCGGTAATCATCACCAAATCCGGAGATTGCTCCACGGTGCGCCTGAGTTTGCGCAACATTTCGTCCGAGTTCTGGTGCTGCCTCTGCTTGCGGTAAACGTGAATCGCACTAAGAATCGGAAGCGCCATGCACACCCTCCGGCGGTTGCACCCGGACATGCAGTCACAAGCCACGGCCTGAATCAGGGCCTCGACCGTCACATCATTGTCACCGAGAAGGATGACGGGGCTCCGAGGAGCGTCCGCTGGCAGTTGATCTGCCCACGACGGGGCGGCCTCATCGTTGGACTTGAGATCGCAGAGCACCAGGTCATACTTTTCTCCCTCCAGCCGCGTGAACGCTTCTTCGCGCGAGCGGGCGCGGTCGAGATGCAAGCGCTCGCCCATATCCCGCATGAGCAGATCGCGCAGGCGGGTAAAGCCGTTGTCGTCGTCTCCCACGAGCAACAAGCGGATCGTCCGGTCGAAAGGCTGTTGAGCTTGTGTATCTTGCATTGCTAAACGCTCTCGTGACCTACATCGGAAACCGATCACTGGAGCATCGCTGCCAGAATGGAGATTCTGAAAAGAAAGCTAAGAGCGGTTCCAATTCAGGACGAGAGAGTTTCAGGAAATGATGAAAACAGCCGTAACCGTCGCAATGGGAAATGTACCGGTCTGACCGACTGCCTGGACCGGAAATCTGTGTTTGGTTTGCGCATTCGCGCTAAAATCGCTTTGCATCGGAGGCGGGCAAAGTAATGGCGGACAAATCATCCGGATCAGGTTGGCAGACCACGCAGGTTTACGCCATGGCGGTGATCTGCCTGGTGTTGGGCCTGGCGCTGGGATATTTGTTCCGCGGGTCGGAGGCAAAACCGGCCGCGGCAATTGCCGCCAGCGCGCAGTCGCAGCCCTCGATGCCTGGCGGTGCTCCGCAACAGATGCCCACGCTCGAGCAGATGAAGCAGATGGCCGACAAGCAGGCCGAACCTCTGCTGACGCAACTCAAAAGCGATCCCAACAATGCTGCCCTGCTGATCCAGATCGGCAAGATCTACGAATCCACGCATCAGTTCAAAGAAGCCGCCACGTATTTTGGCAAATCGCTGGGGATCGATCCCAAGAACAAGGCCATCCGCACCGAAATGGCCTCCTGCCTGTATTACGCGGGCGACGCGGATGGAGCCATCAGCCAGCTCGAGCAGTTGTTAAAGGATGACTCCAAGGACGCCAACGCGCTGTTTAATCTGGGCATGATCCGATGGAAGGGCAAAGAGGACGCCCAGGGCGCTGTGGCCGCATGGGAACAATTGCTGAAATCGAATCCTGACCTCGAAGCCGACAAAAAAGCGCAGGTGAAAAAATTGATTGCCGAGGCGCAGCAGCACGGGGGCGGGAATTAACGATCATGGCGTGACGGGCGGCCATGCGGCGGGTTACTGTCATGCTGAGCGAGCATGAGCGAACGCCAGCGCGAGTCGCCCCCTACAAAACTGTCATGCTGAGCGAGTGAGAGCGAATGCGACCGCGAGTCGAAGCATCCCTACCTCTAGCCTTCGGCGGTACCGGGTGGGGGTATTCGCGCCCGAAGGCCGGTCGATGAGAACCGCGAACCAGGGGAAATTCCCGGGCAAAGTCTCGTCGATGACTTGCCATAGGGATCCTACGACTCGCCCTCATTCCCGCACTGCGGAACTCGGGCTCGCTAAGGCAACGCACTCACTACCGGAAAGAGACTTTCGGCCCACTATCCGGCCAAAGCTGCGCCTTCCATGACCAACGTAACCCCACCCGAGCCCTAGGAGTGCTGCGCCGCGCTCAAGTGCCGATAGTTACGGAATGCGGAAGCTGTCGCCAACCGACCACCGCAACCTGCCACCAGCGCTGGCGTTCTTGCTTCTTTTCTGCGCCTTCGCTTTCGGCAAGTCCGCCGAAGCTCAAGACTTAACCTATCGCAGCACAGTTGCCGAAGTGCGCCTGACGTTCTTCGTGACCGATGAACACAATCAGACCATACGCACTCTTCAACCAGGCGACTTTGCCGTGGTGGACGATGGCCTGGTGATTCGGGAGTTCAGCAGCTTCGTCCGGTCCGACGTGACCAGCCTCGATGTCGTCGTCCTGGTGGATTCGAGTGAATCCGTCGTTTCCCGCTTTCGCTATGAGATTGCGGACGTGCTGCAGTTGATATCGCAGTCGCGATGGATTGCGGATGACAATATTTCGGTCCTGTCGTTCGACGGTCCGAACCCCAAGATTATCTGTGCCGGGAACTGCCGGAGCGCGCCTGCCGTAGACCGGCTTCTCGCCGCGCCGGCGCGTGGTTCGACGCCCTTGTTTGACGCCGTCGTATTTGCGGCCAGACTGCTGTCGCAACGTCGCGATCCACGGGCCCGGCCGGTGCTCATTCTCTTCTCGGACGGCCAGGACACCATCAGCAGGGATTCGTTTTCCGAGGCGGTTGAAGCCGCCCTGGGCAGCGATACCCAGATTTACGCTGTGGACGTGAACGATCCGGAGCGGCTCTCTGAGGGCGCCCGCACGCTTCAACAGTTGGCAGACGCCACCGGCGGACGCTACTTTCCCGGGCGGGAGGGTTCGGTCAAAGTACTGGAAGCCGTGTTCGAGGATTTGCATGCAATCTACGTCGCAACCTATAAACCACCAAAACATGGGGAGGGGTTCCACTCGGTTCGCATCCTGCCCACTCATAACCTGAACTTACAATTTCATTGCCGGCGAAGTTACCGCGATCAAGGGAGCGTTCGCTGATTAGGAGCTTATGAAACGCATATTGTTGCTGATTCTGATACTTTGCAGTCCGCTAACTTTTGTAGCCGCACAGACGGGGATTTATCAGCAGGGCACGGTCGTCAGAATGCGTATGGAGGAGTGCCTGGCGCCCCAACGCGGATTCATGGCGGCGCTCTCCGGCAACTCCGTATCACAAAGTGACGAACTCTGCCCGGAATACACTTTGGTGACGGAAAGAGTTGTATACCTCATTGTTGGGAAGACGTCGAATCAGCTCATCCCGCTTGCGGAGAACATTGACTTTCGGTTCAAGAACAATGAACTCCTGGTCCGCATTGACGATGCCCGGCACGAAACCCGCTTCGCTGTGAGAGAAATGACGCTTCGATCCGCCTGGGAACGTGACCGGTACACCCAGGATGAGACCAGCAGTCCGACGCGCCGCCATCCCGACCCTGCAATGTTTATCGGGGCCTCGCGGTAATCCCTCACTGTGAGGCGGAAGCCCGATCCGGCCGCCTTCGTGTCGCTACTTCTTTTTCCCGCGGGCCCCGGCGCCATTGTTGACGGCAGCGACGGTGCCGTTCGGGTTGTGCGCAGTGCCGTGGCAAGTGAGCGTGCAGGTGTTCGCGCTGCGGGTGTAGGAGATCGGGTAGCTGCCGTTCGGAGCCACCACATTGACGTCAAAGTTCACTAAGCGTTCGCCTGAGATGTTCCCGTTGGTTCCACCCATGCCGTGCGCCGTATGGCAAACCGAACATGAGAAACCGGTGTTGATGTGGTCATAGTGCTGCAGGAAGCTGGTGTTCTTCATGATCTGGTTGGGCAGGTCGTGACACTTGCCACAAAGCGCGTAAGGACCGTTCACGCTGAGATCAGGATTCGGGAAAAGATTGGTAATCAACTGGCCCGGCGCCGGGGCCTGGCTGAATTCGTAGCGGCGCTCCAGAATATGTGTCCACCTTGATCCGTGCGGACCGTTTGCGCCCGTGCCTCCGAATTCGCGGTCGTCATCGCTGTTGTGGCAATCGGTGCAGAAAGTCCGGAGGCCCATCGGCCGACCCTGAGTGGTTCCGTCCAGATTCAGCATGTTATTGAGCAGGCTGGGCTGAGCGAACGGACTGCTGCGGTCATGAGTTACGGGATGGCTCGATGTGGAGGTGGCGGCGAACTGCGGAATCACATTCAGAGGATCACCTGCGGAAACCGCTCGTACGGGCAAGTACCCGAAGATGGGATTCGCAGCCTTCCCGGAACTTGTGCCATGGCAGCGCAAACAGCTTTCATACTGATTGATTGCCGGATCAATCACGCTGACGCCGTCGAGCGCGCTGATTCCCGCGATGCCATTCTGCGAGACCCGGATCGCTGGAGGCGGGGGGAATGAGAGCACCTGGTTTGACGAATGCCCGTTGTGGCAGTCCACGCAGGTGGCATGGCGGTTGTTGTTGAGCAGCGGCGCTTCGGCAGCGTCATGCAGATTGTTGCCAGGCCGGGAAAGGATGCCCAACCTTGGCAAACTCCACGAAGACGTTGGGGGCAGGGGGACTGATATTCGTGCCGCCGCTATGGCAGGCGCTGCAATCCTGCTCATTGGCTCCGCGGAGCAGTCGCACCGGTCCCGGCGCGTCATGGGGTGTGTGACAAGAAATACACGCATTTTGCGCCACCGTGACGTAGCTTCCAATGTTGGCCTGGGGGGCCGTCTTGTTCGTCGCCATGGCGTGGATGCTGGTGGACCAGCCGGCTAGAGGATTCACCTGACCCGCTATGGTCCGGGTCGGATCGTGGCAAGCCAGGCACATCCTGCCGCTCGAGCTGTCGCGCACCAGGAAGTTCTGCGAGATCAGATCTTTCGCCTGAACATGAGGGTTGTGACACGTAGTGCACTCGATGTTTCCATTGACCAACTTTATGGCCGGGTCGCCCGTTTTGCCCTGCGCAACCAGGGATGCAATCAGATCAATAGAGTCCTTCAGCGGAAGGGCCAGGCTGAAGGGATGCGACGGTTGCAGATTGGATCCGAATACGTCCCGAGTGTACATCGACCCGGTCATGGTGACTTGGCCGAAGACGACGGTTTCTCCCGGCGCCACCGTTCCGTCATGGCAGCTCAGGCAGAGATTGCTATCCGCCCCCAGCATGGGTTGAACGCCCTTGTTCTGCTCGGAGGTGCTGGTGTAGGTGGTGTAGGTCTGGGTCGTCAGCGTCTGATTCCATAGAGGCGCTTTGCTTGAGAGGCCGGAATGAGGAGCATGGCAGTACAAGCAGAAGTCGGGTCGCGCGCCGGTGATAGGGGATTTGCTTCCCGGTCCCAAATCATGGGTTCCGATTACATCCCCGGTGATCTGGGCCAGCAGGGTGGTCCCAGCCAGCACGATCATCAGGCACGCCATTAGGAATCTAAGCTTCACTACATTCCTTCCTTGGCCCGCTTAGGTATTCCGAAGTAATGAAAGACCTGGATTCGATGGTTGAAGGAATCCACTACATAGATACGATCGTTATGATCGATGAACAGACCGGTGGGCAGTTGGAATTGTCCGGCGCCGGTGCCGTGGTTTCCGAAGTAGTACAACAGATCGCCCTGGCGGTTGAACACCTGCACTATGCCCCATAATCCGTCGACCACGTAGAGATCACCTTCGGAATCAACCGCCACTCCTTTCGGCCGAAACATCGCCGCCGGGCCATCGCCGATCTTTCCAATGGCATAGCGGAAAGACCCAGACCGGTCAACGATCTCAACGCGGAAGTTCATCGCATCCACCACAATCAGGTCCTGGCCATCCAGCCGCAGCTCGGTGGGGAAGTTAAATTCACCATCGCCGTTGCCATTCTTCCCGATCTTCTGCAGGACGCTACCCTGCATATCCAGCATGAAAATCTGGTTGCGTAGCGTATCGGTGACGTAAATCCGTTGCGCAACGGAATCCACCGCAATTCCGGTGGGGCGCTTGAAATATCCTTCGCCACCTTTCAGGCTGCCGATGGCTCGCTGATATTTTCCGCCGGAGTCGAAGACAAAGATCTTGCCCGATTCCGAATCGGTCACGTAGATATTGTCCTGTGCATCCACAGCGACGCACTGCGGCGCGACCATCGCATCCTTCCCTTTGTCCTGGCGCGAGAGGAACTTGTACTTTTGTTGCGCGAAGTCGAAGATGTGAACGCCGGCCGCCCCAGGATCGGTCACAATCACACGTCCACGCGAATCCGTAACCACGTCGTAGGGACGAATGAGGACATGAAACTCAGGTTCGCCGGCGACTACGTCCAACAGCCGGTTCCAGAAGCCGCGCTTCGGCTTCACCTCACGTTCCCAGTTGATGCTGCGTTCGTAGGTAAGCTTGCGACCGCCCTCCAGCAACAGATCGGGAGGGGCTGGCTCATTCGATACCTTGGGGCGACGGGATCCCCAAACCGGGGTCAGCACCAGCAGAATGGTGCAGCATATCGCGAGGATTGTGGGCAGGCTTTTCGTCCGGGCTCCTCTTAGAAGAAGTTGAACCATCTCGACACTCCAATATAAAACGAGGAGACGTTAGATGGAGGAACTCCTGATGCACTGAAGCCCTGTTCCAGCCTGCTGTACCCGCCCGTCAAGTACATCTTACGGAATTGGTATTGGAACAGGGTATTAAAGATCTCGCTTTGATTCCAGGATGCAAGCGAATCACTGAAGGTATTGCTGTTCGCCTTGCCGTAGCTCGCGGAAACCGTAAGCCTTCTCAGGGGAGAACTTCCCAGCCCAACGGAATAACTCTTCCCGCCGTAGAGAACCAGGAGGCCGGAAGGCAGGAGGGGCGAAGGTATCGGCACCGTGGCCAAACCGGCGGCAGTCTGAAGCGCGTTTCCACTCGATTTGGAATAGCTGCCGCTGAGCGTAATCCACCGGGTGTAGCCGACACTGCTGTTGTAACCCTGGCTGCTGCTCTCGGTTCCGGGTTGAGCCGTAAGCCCGGTCCGCGCCGCGCTCGCGCCTGCGCTGAAGGTAAGTTTCCCGAAGCGCCGCCTCACGCTGCCTGAGTAGTTGTAAAACGAACTCATGTAGGTCACCAGCAGAGTCTGCACATTCTGCGCATAGCCGAAAGATCCCACCACGTTCCACCCCAGGATTCGCCGCGAGTAATTGACGGTGGTCGAGAGACCCAGCGCATTGATGTTGGCGTTGTCGACGGTGTTGTCCGAGACGGTGAGGGCAGCGTTGACGGTACCGCCAAGAAGCCCGTGTCCATAAGTCGCGCTTCCGCCGTAGGAATTTCCTCCGTAATTCTTTCCCAGAAAGTACTGCACCCGGCGCTCGGCGAAAGCCTGGGTTTGCAGATTCGGCAAAAAGGCGTAACTGGCGCTGCCGGTAAAGTCCATGGAGTGCGACTCCTGGTTGGGGGTGAGCCCCGGAACCACACCGCCGGCCCCGAGGAGCGCCTGGTACAAAACTCCCGTCAGATTGTCGGAGTAATCTGCGTTTACGGAAAGGTGCAGCTTATTGGTGGGCTGCACGCTGGCGGCAGTGGTTATGGTGTCGACGTTTCCGTTGTAACTGTAGCCCGCAAAATCACTACCAACCTCGGATCGGTTAATGCCGGCCTGGAACGAGCCCCGCAAAGGCAACGCGTGCGCGACATTGAACCCGTACCCGCTACTGTCCGAATGCGTTTCCGTTTGCGGCTGGCCCTCCACCACCTGCGGAATCAGCGAGTGAGCAGCTCCTTGTGAATAATACGCACCCAGGTGGAAGCCAACGAGGGTGTATGCGGAATGCAAATTGAAGGAATGAAAAGCGGAATTGCCTTCGTCATTCGTCCCATAGACCGAATACTGGCTGCTGCCCATCTGAAAACCCGCCGAGAGGCTGGGCATATCGGGCAGGCTCTCGCTCCAGTTAATCCCAAACGTGTCGCTGTTCCCGTGGGTCGTGAAGTTGGCCAGGCCAGGAATGGCATAATTCCCTTCGCTGTTGTAAGCCTTGGCATAGTTAATTGACCCGGGAAAGTGGCTTCCGCCAAAGATCCCGCTGGAAAAATTAAACCCGCTGGCATCGGAAATGGATTGGTAGCTGGAATTCGCCCGCGATTGGTTGTAGTAGGGCGAAAGGTTAAAGGAGACAAAATTGGGATCGTAGTAATAACCGGAGAGCGTGCCGGCGCCTCCCAGGGCTAAGCTGTGGCTCGAAGTGACCAGGTTCCCATAGTCTGCGTTGTATCCTGCCGAAAGCGTGCCGTTCAGGTTCATGCTGAAGTCGCCAGCCTGGACCTGTCCTCTAGCTGGCAACACCAGCAGAAGAAGCCCGGTCAGCGTAGCGCACGCGATTTGAGAATGCCTGCCCACTGCTTACCCACCTTTTTGCCATCCTCACAACACTTCGATCTTTGCGTTTTGCCGCAACTTCTTGTCGAGGGCGGCGCGGACGTCGTTGGTCTTTCTCCTTGCCAGTTCCTTCTGCAGCGAATCCTTTACCTCTGCGAACGTTCTCTTTCCCGCAGGGACGTGCTGGTTCAGGCGCAGGATAGTGTAGGCCTGTTCCATCTGAATCAGGCCGCTGACCTGGCCGGGTTGCATCGCCAGGAGTGCCTGAACCACGGCTGGCGCCAATTTTTCCCGATCAACCTCCTTGTGGTCGCCCATCATTACGCGGTAGTCGTCATCGGAGATTTTCTCCGCGAGCATACCGAACTCCTCATAGTTTTTCGTTGCCTTGGCCTGGCGCAGCGCATCCTCGGCTCGCTTGTGCCCCTCTTCCAGTTGTTCCGGGGTCGCCTTCGCCGGAGGCAGGACCGAAATGGTTTGAAAGGCAAAGGCCTCCGGGTATTCAAAGCGCGCCGGATTCTTGTCGTAATACTCCTTGACCTCCGCCACCGGGACGACCGACTTGCTCTCGACCTCGGTCTTGAGCAGGGCTTCAATCAGCAAAGAGCGCCGGATTTTGCCGCGCAACAATTGCTGAGAACCACCAAACTCGCTTTGCACAAGCTGCTGATACTCTTCCGGGGTGCTGAACTGCGCGCGGAAATCTGCTTCTGCGCGTTGCATCCTGGCCGGCGGCACAGTCATCTTCCGTCGCACCGCTTCCTGGTACACCAGTTCCTCAAAGATGATCATCTGCATCGCGCCATTTCGAATCTGCCCCTCCATCTCCTTGGGAACCCCGCCATTGTGCTGGCGGGCGTAGGGGAAAATTGTGTACATCTCGCGCAGCAGGTCACGGTCGGTAAGAACGGCTCCGTTCACCCGGGCAACCGGCCGGCCCACGGGTTGAACACTGAGGCTGGATGGCCTGGCAACCTGCGTCGGGGCATGGGAGGCGACCAACTGGGACGACACGGGAGAGATGGTCACCAGAACCACCACCCAGGCTAGCCATTGGTTTTTCATGTCTTGCTCCTTCTCCAGCGGTTTAAATGAGGGGAGAGAATTGGCTCTCTCCCCCGTGACAAGTTAGAAGGTCGTCGGGATGCTGTAGCTTCCGTTCGACTCGTTGGCCTCACCACCGTGGCACTGACGGCAGAATTGCGCCGTCTGGTTCGCGCCGGCGTTGCCGCTGGCCGGGTTGTACGGCGAACCAATAAAGAACATGGCGGCGTAGTAGCCGGTCGGCAGCCCGCTGCAACCTTGCGAACCGCTCTTGCCAAGGGTGCAGCTTCCACCGTCGTTCTTCACGGCCTTCACATTCATCAGGTGCTGGTTGTGGCAGGTCGTGCACTGGACGGTAGGCAGGTTATTGTAGGGTTGAGTGGCGACGAAGAAGCCATAGTTCTGCACAAAAGCAGATGAGTTCGGGCCAGTCATGTCAATATTGCCCTTAGCATCAATTACGCAGTCCCAGTTGTACTGTCCGCCGCAACCAACTGTGGCGTTGAGGCCAACCGGGTGGTCATTCAGGTAGTTGCCTACGGTGCTGCCGTCGTTTCCGAGCAGGGTCGGAATCTTGTTGAAGCCTCCGTAGGTAGGCGGCAGGGTCTCATAGACCTGGTTCTTCATCATGGCGCCTTCCGCCCAGTTGCCGTCGTGGCAGCTCAGGCAGGTCAAGAGGCCGAGAACGTCGGGGGTCCCAGCCGTAAGACTGGAGGGCAGAACTTCGACGTAGTTCCCGCGGTCGGTATTGCCAGTGGTAATGGTTTTGCCGTAGAGACTACCCACATCCTGTCCCCACAGAGCATCGCCGCCGGCGTTGGGGTCGGCGGTTTTGGCGGCGCCGTTGCCGTATGCGCCGCTGTGCGGAGCGTGGCAGGCTGCGCAGCCACGGCCGTAGTTAAGGTGTGCGCCGAGGACGTCTTGCGTCGGCGGTTGGATCTGTGCTGCGGCGAACCCCGCCACAGCCAGTACCATCGTTAGAACTAGCAAGTGCTTTTTCATTGGTAAAACCTCCTATGATGTGTTGCAACACGTCACTTCTATTGCGTACTTCCGTTATTTACTTCCTCCTTGCACTGCCCGGAGATGAGTAATGCCGGCTCTCGCATCTCCGGTTTTGGCTGCCCGAAGGAAGCCAAAAACCTTTTCGCGGCTCATTGGGCCGCGGAACCTTGCGTCTTGCCCGGTCCAGCCTCCTTTTGCGCTGGAACCGCTTCCGGTTTCTGTGCTGGCTCCTCAGCCGCCTTCTGCGCATTGTCCGTTGAAACCTGCGCCCGCGCGTCCGCCGCTTTCTGCAATTCCGCCTCGCGGCGAGCTTTTTCTGCTGCCGCTTCGGCATCGGTGATGTAGCGGAACATCTGCATGCGGCCGGGGTATTGCTCGGTCGTGAACACACGATTTTGTTTGTCGATGGCAATTCCAACCAGCGCTTTGAACTGGCCCGGAACAGTTGCGTGTACGTCGCCCATGAAGGTCAGCAATTGCCCTTCGCGGTTGAACACCTGCACCCGGTCCTGGTACTCGTCGGCCACCCAGATGTGGCCGTCACAATCCACCGCGATGCCCTTGGGCCGGAACAAGAATCCCGGACCATCGCCGGCCTTGCCGAACTGGCTGACGAAGTGACCGTCGGCATCGAAGATTTCGACGCGACTGTTCATGGTGTCGGTAACGTAAACGTTACCTTCCTTGTCCAAGGCTACGTTCGTGGCGCCGCCGAATTCGCCCGGGGTGGTGAGAGTCGTGTGCTTCTTGCCTGGGGTTCCAATGCGGCGCAGCAGTTTGAGGGTGTCAGCGTCATAGACGAAGACCAAGTCCTGCTGCTCGTCGACAACATAGAGAAGCCGGTTTTCGTTGTCGACCGCCAGTCCCACCGGATCCACCAATCCCTCGGCGATCTGGCCCTCGACTTCGTGTTTGGGGCTGAAGACCAGAACCCGGCGCATCTTGCCATCGGAGACGAACAGGCGATCGCTGTCGTCGATGGCCACGCCATTGATCAAGCCGAAATGCGCTTCGTAGCCGTTGCGAATGAGCGTGGCGTCGCGGGTCTCAGTGTTGAAGATGAAAACCGCTCCCACTTTTTGATCAGCGACGTAGACCAGGCCTTTGGAGTCGATGGCGATTCCGTAAGGGCCCAGCAACTGGAAGGGGAAAGTTTTGATTTTATCGGTGTTGTCCAGCTGCTTGGTGCCGGCTACGCGGTCCATCCAGCTCTGCTTCTTTTTTTTGGTCGGCCCCGGAGTGTAGTCGATCTTCATGCCCGCGTAGTAGTTCAACCAGCGGACGCGCGCGATGTTAGGCGGGTTGGGCCAGACCAGCTTGGAAGTATCAATCTCCGCCTTGGGCGCGGCCGCTGGCTGCGGAGTGGCGTCGGCTGTCTTCTTCTTCTTGCCATACACGGAGACCGGCGAAACCAGCGCCAGGGCGAGCAGCACCACAAGCGCCGCCGTGCCCCGGGTCAAGCGGATCGGGTTTTGATGAAATGTCAGCACTTTTCTGCTCTCCTTTGCCGGCATTATTGCGCTCCCATCGTGATTCGGTTCTTGTGGCAGCTATCGCAGAATGCCATGTTGTTTTCCTGATCCTTGACCAGCAGGCCGGGTTTCGCCGAAGCATGCGGCTGATGGCAAGTCAGGCAGCTCATCGGAGTCTTGACCTTGGTGATGTTCGCGGGATCCATGACGTCGGAGACCGGGTGATAATCCACCGGGTGGCCCAAGCCGTACTTCAAGGGCAGGATCGCCACCTTGTTCCGCTGGTAATAGTCCTCGGGCAGCTTCACTTTCCCGCTGAAAATGGTCAGCACATGTTCGGCTTCTAGTTTCTGGGGAGCCGAATCCGGCCCATGGCACTCCAGACAGAGAGCATTGCCTTTTGCGCGCAGCAGGTGGTCGTTCTCGCCTCCGTGCGGTTCGTGACAGGTGGCGCATCCCTGGCCGAAAGCCGGCTGGTGATGCACCGCTTTCTTCTGGAGGTCGGCGATCTCGCTGTGGCAGTCCAGGCAGATGTTGACGGCATTCGTTTTGGGAAGACCCGGCTGCCTGCTGGCATGGGGGCTATGGCAGTCAGTGCAGTCGGCCGCTGCCCCGGGGTGCTGAACCTTGGCGCTTTCGATCAGTTTGGCTTTATCGTCGTGGCAAGTCACGCAGAGCGACTTGGCATCGGCCTGCGTCAGCACCACTTTCCCGTCTTTCGCTGGAGCGTGGCAAACGTCACACTGTTTATCGGCAAAAGGCGGATGCATGAACTTGGCCATCAGCTTCGGAGCGGCTGACTGGTGAGGATCGTGGCAACCCAGGCAGTTCGCAGTAGCAAACGGCTGGTTCTGGTGCGCTTTGGCCAGATCGGCATCCTTGGCATCGTGGCAATCAAGACAAAGCGCCGGAGCCGCCTTCGTCAAATGGAAATCAAATTCAGCTTTCCCCGCTTCTCCCGTCTTATGAGTGGTGTGGCAGGTATCACAGCCCATGTCGAGCGCCGCGTGCCGGCTGCCCTTTTCCGGCACATTCAGGCCGGTCTTGTGGCAGCTCAGACAGAGATTCTCTTTTTCGCCACCGGACACGGGTTTGAGCAACTGATTCTTGTTGTCTGAACTGTGCGGGTCGTGGCAGGTGAGGCAGTCCCGAACCGCAGGGCTATGGACTGTGCCTTTGAGGTCGGCTGCGTTTTTGTCAGCGTGGCACGAAATGCATAGCGCGTAAGGAGACGTCGTCGTCAGCTTTACCCGCGTGACATCCTTGTTGACGCGAATTTCATGACAACTGATGCAGCCCATCGCCATCGCAGAGTGGACGGCTTTGCCTTTTGTCTTATCTTCGTGACAGGCGATGCAGGTGGAGGAATCGGCCTTCGGGTCGAGTGGCACCGGATGCCTTGCGGCGAAAGCGGTTCCAACGAGGGTCACCGCGACCACCAGGTAAGCGAGCATCCTGGTTAGGGGCACCGTTCTCGAATTGGATCCGCTCCATGCCACTTTAGCGACCGCCTCAGTAAGTACTTTTGCACGAACCTCACCGATGCACAGCGGGGCAGTGATTTCGTTTGCGGAAACTGTAAGTACCTGTATCAACAGCGACTTGCAGCGGTCATGGGGGTATCGGGCGGAATCTTGAGGTTGTGGCGAATTTCCGCAATTGGGCCTTCTGCCACAGTGGAACTGGTGAAAAGACGCAAGTAACCGCTTCTTTTGTGTGGTGTTTTTCAGCAGCGCCGAAATGGGATTTCCTTGCGACATCTTAAGGGATATGGAACTCCTTTGCAGGGTCTCGCCTCCATGAGCAACCTCACATTCTGTTGTGATTTGCATCACAGCGTGGCGAGCGTCGCTTCTTAAGATCTACTTGGAATCTGCTTGCCAGGGCCGGCCCATTGCCGCTTGGAGTGGAGCATCCTCGCCGTCTGGCACTGCAGCGAAGCTGCGCCAAATGCCGGTTTACGTCACTGCTGCTGTGTGATATCGCCCAAAGCCCGAAGTCTGTGCTGCCCCACCGACTGGAGCTATCGCGATGATTTTCAACACCTTCGGCAATTCTGTTCACGATGGCGCACAAAGTGCTTTTCTCATGTTCTGGAAAGGCCAAGATTATGACCGCAACTCATCCGTCCGCCTCCCGCAAAGTCTGGCAGACCCTCGGCTCGATCAAAACGGGTGTCATTTTGTTGATCGTGGTCGTGATCGTCTCCGCCGCAGGGACCGTCGTCCTGCAGCGTCCCGCGACCGACGCCGAAGAAATGCAGCGTGCATATTCGCCGCAAATGCTGCGCCTGCTGGACGGGCTGGGACTGACCAATGTCTTTCACGCATGGTGGTTCGTATTGCTCCTGGTGCTGGTGAGCGCGAGCATCGTAGCCGCATCCATCCAGCGCTTCCCGAACTCGTGGCGCTATTTCTCGCGTCCTTATAAGAGTCCCGACGAAAGCTTCCAAAAGGCGCTGGCTACGCAAGTCGAAATTCCAATCGGGGATGAAGAAGCCGGCTTGGCTGCGGCCGAGCGCGTTTTTCAGCGCGCCGGGCTCAACCCGGAACGCATGGTGCGGGCAAGCAGTTTTTCTTTGTTCGGCGAGCGCAGCCGTATCTCGGAACTGGCGGTTTACATCGTGCACACCAGCTTACTCCTCATCTTTCTGGGCGGCATCGTGGATGCGATCTACGGATGGAGCGGCTTCGTGGCGCTCACCCGTGGAGGCTCCTCGAGCCAGGTAGCGCTGCGCAACGGCTCGCAGCGCACGCTTCCCTTCGCCGTTCGCTGCGATGGCGCCGGCGAGGAAAGATATGCTGACGGTACGCCCAAGCGATGGTGGTCGAAGTTGGCCGTGGTCGAAGCCGGCCGAGAAATCGTACGCAAAGAGATCGTGGTCAACGATCCGCTGGTTTACAACGGCATCCGTTTTTATCAGGCCAGCTACGGCAGCACCGGCAAAGTGGACAAGCTGATCCTCGCTGCGACTCCAGCGACCGGACCGGGCGACAGCAAAGAAATTGCATTGGGAATGGACGAAACTTTGCCGCTCGATGCCGACACTTCCGTGCGCATAGCCGAGTTCATCCCAGACTATGTGGTGCGTGACGGCCAGATTTACGCTCGTTCTGAACAAGTGGTGAACCCTGCGGTACACCTGGCGGTCGAGTCCAGGAAATCAGGCAAGCTGGCGAACGTGTGGCTGCCTCCAATCCAGGGCTTTGAGCAGAATGGGTCTTCTCCCTACCGGTTTGAAGCGCGCGACCTGCAGATGGCCTATTTCACCGGTCTGCAGGTTTCTCACGAACCCGGCCAGTGGGCGGTTTGGACAGGCGTGATCCTGATGGGACTGGGCCTGGTGATTGTTTTCTACCTGGTTCACATGCGCTTCTGGGCGGTCCCGGTTCGTAACGCCCGCGGCCGGCTGGTGCTTTGGGTGGGCGGGACTGCCAACAAGAACAAGGATGTGTTCGAGCAACGTTTCCGGAAGCTCGTACAAGAAATCGAATCGGAGATCAAGCTGCGATCGGAGGAATGCGCTCCCACGCAGGTTACTTCACTGGCCGGAAACTGAGTCCGGTATAGGAGGATAGTTATGGCACGTGCACGAGTGGAACAGCAACCCGCAGCGACCGGCACCGCACTCGTCGTGATGGTCGGGCTGAGCGTTGCGTTCCTGCTGTTCATGGCATTCCTGAACGTAGTCAAGAGCGGCAGTCTGTGGAACGAGTCCAATCTGCTTTACGCCGCGCTGATTTTTTATTCGGGCGCGGGAACGCTCTATCTGGGTTTCGGGGTCACTGGGATTCCATCCTATGTGCGCTTCGCCTCGCTGGCGACCTGGGCCGGGCTGCTGGCCAATACCGGCGCCGTGGTTCATCGCTGGTACGAGGCTGGACACCCGCCGTTCGCAAGTATCTACGAAATGCTGCTCAGTTTCGTGTGGACGCTCGCCGTGCTCACCCTGATCGCGGAGAAACGCTACGGCGTGAAAGTGATCGGCACGGTGACCATGCCAGTGGCGATCGTTGGAGTAGTGCTCATGCAGTTGTTGCGCACCGAGGTTCACCCGCTCGTGCCCGCGCTGCAATCCACCTGGCTGCATGTGCACGTCACGCTGGCCATGCTGGCGTATGCCGCTTGTGCCCTCAGCTTCGCCTTAGCCATGATGTTTCTCATCCAGGACAGGATGAAGACGGAGACCTTCTTAGCGGCCACCAGTTTGTTCGGAATTGCCACCTACCTCGGTGTCCTGACCCGCTTCGAGAAGTGGGGTGGCTTGAGCGTGGCGGCGTGGAATCCGGAAGAGAAGTCGGAAGTGTTTCTAGCCAAGGGGGTACGCCTGTTTGTAGTGATTCCTGATCTTGGCTGGCTCATGCTGGTAGTGCTTGCGGCGGTTGCGGCGCCGCTCGCCTTGTATCTTGTGTGGCGTAAGACCGATGACGAAGGATTCATCAACATGGCCAATCGCGCTGTGTTCGTGGGCATCCTGCTGCAGGTGTTGGCGCTGGTATTCTTTTTGCTCCGTGCGCGGGACGGCCAGTATGGTTCGCTGGATGCAGACGGCTTGTTCGCCACCAGCCTGGCGGCCAGCCCGTTCATCCTTTCGGGGCTGGTGGGCGGGATCTTCGTGTCACTGCTCTACCTTCTGCTTCTGTGGCGGCGCGAAGATCTGGAGCGTATGCTGCCCGCCGCGGATGAACTGGACCGGATTACGTATCGCACCATCGCCATCGCTTTTCCCTTACTCACCCTGATGATCGCGGCGGGCGCGTACTGGGCGAATCGCACCTGGGGTTCGTACTGGAGTTGGGATCCAAAGGAAACCTGGGCCGCGATTACCTGGCTGGTCTATGCCGGGTATCTGCACATGCGCATCACCCGGGGATGGCGCGGCAGGCGGGCCGCCTACTTTGCCATTCTCGGCTTTGCCGTGGTGATGTTCACTTTCTTTGGTGTGACGTATTTGCTGCCTGGACTGCATGCTTATGCCTGATACGGTGAAGGAAAGAATCCACACGAGGCCCCAGACGGAGGCGGTTCTGGCCACCGCTTCCGCTCGACCCGATGGTTCTGATATCGCTCGCGCGAACTCAAAAAGCACAGGCCAGAAGGCGGCAACCATGCCAGCTTGTGACCCGGCGACCAAGGGGAAGATAATCAAAGCCGCCGTTCAGTCCGGCGCGGAGGACCCTGACGTGTCGCAGGTACGCATCAACTGGCAGATCAAGGCGGTGCTTCCCATCGTCTTCGTCCTGCTGAATGGACTGCTGCTGTTTACATTGGCGACAGTTTCATGGCAGGATCCGCAGCGCCACATCGTGCTGGTGGTTGCCGGAGCCGGCGCAGTTGCCATCTGCGCTGCGCTGTTGCTTGTCCTCACCTACGTCATTCAACGGCCCATGATTGAGTTGCAGGAGAAGATTGCCCAACTGGGCGAGGGCGACTTGAAGGTATCGGTAGGCTTTGCCCACCGCAACGACGAGATCGGAGATCTAGGGCGCAACTTCAACCGCATGGTGGCCCAATTGCGCGAAAGCCGTGACCTGATCGAACACCTGCATCGCACCCAGATGTCGCGGGCGGAGCATCTCGCAACCTTGGGCGAGTTAGCTACGGGCCTGGCCCATGAAATCCGCAATCCACTGGCCGGGATCGCCGGAGTGGTGGAGATCATCGGTCGTGACCTCCCAGCCACGAGCCCAGCGCGAGCCGTGGTGAAGGATGTCCGACTGGAGATTGCGCAGATCAATCACATCCTCACCGACCTGTTGCAGACCGCCCGTCCGCATCCGCCCGAAATACGCCGCAGTGAGCTGAATACTACGGTGGAGCATGCGGTCATGCTGGCTCGCCAGCAAGCGCTTTCGAAGCCCATCGAAATCGTGTTGAAGAAGCGCGCCGCGTTGGAAGTGGAACACGACAGCGATCAGATTCACCAGGTTCTGCTTAACCTGCTGCTGAATTCCATCCAGGCAATTGAAGGACAAGGCAGGGTCACGGTGGAAATCGAGCCGCGTGATGAAGACGAATCCGCGGCAATTATCGTCACCGACACTGGGCGCGGAATTACACCCGAACATCTGCCCAACATTTTTCGGCCGTTCTATACGACTAAGGGCAACGGTACGGGATTGGGGTTGTCGCTGGCGCGCCGCATCGTGGAGGAGCACCACGGCCGCATTGATGTGACCAGTTCGGTCGGGAAAGGGACCAAGTTCGTAGTGATCCTCCCGCTGCGGCGGCCACTCGCCGAGACTGTCGTTGACGCCAGTGAATGACTTCGCACTGATCACGAATCGGAAGCGGGCAGTCATTGCTCTCGTTCATTCAATTGTTTTTCTCCTGATTGCGCTGAGGGGCTTTGCCGTAATTCCGATAGTGAGTCCAATCTGGATGAGAGTTTCCGTCTCGGCGGCGTCTATTGTGCTGTTGTGCGTGTTTCTGGGGGTTACCAGCATTCTGCTGCAACTGGTTCGCATCTCGCGCTGTCTGCGCGAGAAGCTCTACTTCGGTTTCTGTTCGGCCAGTGCCGCTCTCGGATTGATGCGGCTGCTCTTCGGCGACCCGCAGTATGCGGGCCTGTACCTGAGAGTGGTCATGCTGGTCTGCGCGGTTGTGACGGGAACTTTGATCCTGCGCGGGCATTCCAGAATGAATGTGATCACCGCAGGTGAGGCACAAGGTCGATTGGTAGTATTAGAACAAACATGCTCTTCTTCGGAATGCCCTTCACGTGGCTGAGAATGAAGTAGCGCAGATGTGCGCTGCCTGACCCAGCAAAGTTCGCCCTGCCCCTTTCTTACTCCGGGAGTTTGGAGGACAATATATGCAACCAAGCCGGACAGTTTCCGGGGTGAGGTTTCTATGCGATATCGTTTGTTTCTTGCCCTCTGCATCGTGGTTCTGGCAGCTTCTGCTCTCGCGCAACAGATTCGCGGCGACTATATTGAGACGCGTAGCGCCGACGTGTACACCGGCCAGTGCTTCGCCAACGGCGAAGTCAATCTTGTAGGGGACGAGGCGATCCTGGCGTGGCATGTCCAGGCCGGGAACTGGGATGGCGTGCCGCTGGACGGCTTGACGGTCGCCGCCGCCGTAAAGGCGCATGCCACATTGGGTGATCCCTACGCCGACCCATACCCGGCGCGGGCGGTCCTGATCGTGGATGACCAGGCCAGCGAGTCGCAGCGCGACGCCCTCGTCGCATTTGCCCAGCAAATGGGAGGCGAACTTCTGCATCACGTGCAGCAGGTGATTTCAGCGCCGATGGAACTGGTGGTCAACCCAGGGCACCACGGCGTGGCGTTGCTTCGTGCCGGCCGAATTTGCCACGGTGCAGACGCGGGCCATAAACGGAGAAGACCATCTATGCGGGAATGAAGTGACTTTCTATCCGCCGCTCACGCAAGTGCAACACTCGACGCCGGCGGTGGCGTTGACCGATTCGTACCGAGGCCCCGGACTAGATGCTGCTTGGGAGTCGCATGGCAGGCGCAGTGCTTTTGTAGGAATGTTTGCGCGCTAGGCCGCTGAATCAGGAGTTTGTCTCATGGTTGAACATAAGGTGTGCTCAAGAAGCAGGCTCTCCACTCCGCTTCGGTCGGGATGACAGTGTTAGGCGCATCGGGAACCACGTAAGCCCGGACGCCCTCCTTCGACTTCGCTCAGGACCCGGGCGGGCGAGCGCAGCTCGCTGCTTCTAGCGCAGCCGGGAGAGCGCGACCGCAACGGTCAAAGCCGCCACCAGCACCGCTCCGATGGTATAAATGTGAGATCGCAGCCAGCTCTCTCCTCTGCTTTGCGCAGCGAGCTGCGAAAGAAAAACGGGAGCTTCGCCACTCGCCGCCGGCATCGAATCTGGACTTTGAGCGGCCTCGCAATCCAGGCAGATTGTGCGGCCTTCGGAAACTGGGAATCCGCACCCCTCACATTCACGGATATTGTCGAGCTCGCGCACGAGGTCCGGCTCAGGCGGATCGGCGTCAACGGCCACTTCTTTGGGTACCTTGGAGGATGGCTGCTCCACCGGGGAAAGGCTTTGCTTACCCTCCGTCAACACCGACGGAGGCTGCGATTGCTCGCTTCCTGGTGGCGCCTGATCCATCCTGGTTGCGATCTCATTTAAGGCACGCCCGGCTGCATCCGCATGCTCCAGTGCGGTCAAGACCATTTCTGCCAGACGATCCAAGGCAGTGACGTCCCGTTGCTCGAAAGCGTAGGTCCTGTCGGCAAGCAATTCGAACACTCCGATCACGTCCGTTTCGCGAACCAGTGGCATCACCATCACCGACTTGATGCCCAGCGCCTGGCAACTCTCCCGGTTTACGCGAAAATCGCTTTCCGCATCATCGCAGCGCAGGATCTGGCGCGTGCGCACGCTTTCGCCGGTCAATCCCGAGTTCATGTGCAGCTCAGATCCCACTTCTGGCGCCGACGGACCGGCGCTGGCCCGGCAAATCATTTCGCCGCCCTCGCGCAACGCGATGGCCGCGCCCGACGCCCCGGTAATGTATTGCGCGCGTTCGGTCAGCAAGTGCAGCGTGGCGTCCAGATCCCGCTGCGCCATCTCTGCCAGCGACGCGCCAGCGTCATCTCCTGGAAAGCGCAATGGCTTCGGTGAAACCGGCGCCGTTGCAGCGAAGTCCTGTCTTCCCGCAGCACTCGGGACTTGAGGAGTGCTGCCCGATTCGGGCTGATCGAGAATGGAATAGTGGTCCATACAAGAATTGACTTGAGTATGAAGGTATTATCGCCGGAGTCGTGTCTTCCGCAAATAACGTTTCTTGGTGCCGCCACCCGCGAAAGTTCCATCCCCAAAGTGTGAAAGAAAAATGGTGAATCCGATCCAAATCCGCGTCGCTCAGTTCCTTTTTTTCTGAGGCAAATACTTCTTTTCGATCGATGCCACCACCACGTAGTTCGGATCCACCATTTCGTTCAGATGGATTTTCGCAACTTCCGACAGCAACTCATACGCGTCCAACTCCGACAAGCCGTAGTCCTGGTGGATCCATCCGACTAGCTCGGTGAAAGCGATCCGCAGGCAATCATCGAGGGGACGATAAGCCCCGACGGTCATGATTGCGTCATCATTCTCGAAGCGTGGCCAGTTGATCTTTTGGCCTTTGATTACGCTGACCTGCACCCGCGCGTGCAGCGGGACCTCAATCGCCGTGCCGGCCACTTCCCCATCGCCCATGGCGGCATGTCCGTCGCCCATATACAACATCCCGCCGGGCACATTGACCGGGAAATAAACGATATTGCCGACGCTGGCTTCGGGAGAATCCATGTTGCCGCCAAACTCCGCCGGGACGATCGAACTGCGCGCTTCACCCCCGGCGGGCGCAACGCCAATACATCCCAAAAACGGATGCAGTGGGATCTTGACCGAGAACTTCGAATCCAGCGCCTGAAAGGTCGCGGTGTTTGTGGCATGGTCAATCGAGTAAAACCAGATTTTCTCCGGCAACGGCGGCGCCAGCATGGGCGTGTAGTTTGTCGAGTTGAGCGCGCCGAACCCGGGCGCAGTCGCGCCCACGCCTTGATCGCCGTCCACTTCGAGATCAAGGATCTTCACCGCCAGCGTGTCGCCCGGCTCAGCGCCCTCGATGTAGAACGGGCCGGTCAGCGGATTGTCGCCCTTGGACATGGCCAGTGTGTCGCCGGGTTTGCGAATTGCGTTGCCGAAGCAGTCCAGCGTATTGGTGTCGAGGATGTCGCCCGACTTCAGGCGAGCTACGGACTTCGCCGAGGCGTACACGTATTTCACGTCGTTGATTGTGGCGTGGTACGTTACGACATTGCCTGATACGCTTTGCCCCAGAGCGATCTGCACACCACCAATCAGGGCACAGACAGCCAAGATGCGGTTCCACACGGTACGCCTCCAACTTGCAGCAGCATAGCAGGCGGCACGGACACCATACAAAAGCAAACCGTGCTCGGAATGGTCAGGGTGATGAAAAACCAGCGGCAACCGCGACAAAGGCTAGGAGTTATTATCAGCGACAGAAGACCGGATGATGCCGGAGAGCATCGATCCCGGAGCGCTGAGGAGCAACCCGGGAAAATATCCTAAGCGGGGTCGCGTTTTTCGTCGCGGTGTCTGAGCCAATCGAGAAACATCTGCTCAATCGGTTTGTCGTATCCCATCATCACGTGGCGGATGGTGTGGCCGCTCACGAAGTGGCAGACTTCCTCGGCTAGGTTCTTGGCGTGATCACCGGCACGTTCGAGCGACTGCGTCATAAAGATGACCTGCAGACTGGCTTGGCGTTGCAGGCTTTCTGGATTCTCGATATGGCGCAGGAAAATCAAATTTCGCAGGCGGTCCATCTCGGCGTCGGCGCGCAGCACATCAACGGCTTTCTTCACATCACGAGTGGAGAATGCCGCACCCACGTCGGCCAGCATTTTTTCCAGAACGGTTGCCATGTGGGTCAGATCGCGCGTGTCCTGGGAATCGAGGCGGCCGCGCGACGGCCTGTGCGCTGCTGGCAAAACTGAGCAGCAAATCGCCAATACGCTCCAGGCCGATCATGAATTTCATACAGGCCAGCAGTTCGCGAGCTTCAGGCTCGGTCACGCGCGTGATGGCGAGCGTAACCCCATCATCAATCTCGCGGTCCATCGCGTCGAGTTCCTTTTCGCGTTCCCGGATAGTGACGAGCAGCGGGGAAGAGCCGGTGGCGATACCTTCGGCCGCGGTGGCGGCAGCGTCTTTCGCCACTCCGCAGGCCTCAATCGTTCGCTTTACCAGGTGCGAGTAGGCGTGTTCGGGAATTTGCCGGTCCGCGGCAGCGGTACTCATTCGAACCTCCCTTCGCGTAAGCAATGGCGGATGCGCTGCCTGCGGCCTTCTTGGCCGCCGCTTCGAATTGGCGATCACAAGGCAAGCATAGGTGCTTTCATAAGATAACTTTGTTAAAAGGATGTAAATTTTGCAAATGTGCTGGGTCACAAACCAGCCAGCGGGACGCGAGGAACCGCTTTCCCGCCGGGGGATTGGCGGGCGCCTCGGAGAGGGTGTACTGCGATGTGGAGACGGGACGCTGCACCGAATATTCGCTACAGCCTGGAGAAATGGTTCTAAGCAGGCGCAGTACTGGGAGCCAATGGCAGCGTGAACAAGAATGCAGAGCCATGATTGAGCTCGCTTTCGGCGCGGATGGCGCCACCGTGGGCCAGCACGATGTGTTTGGCAATGGCCAGGCCCAGCCCGGTGCCTCCCGATTCACGGGAACGGGCTTTGTCCACGCGGTAGAAGCGCTCGAACAGACGGGGCAAATGTTCGGACGGAATTCCAGGTCCGAAATCGCGGACATAGAACTCGACTCCGCGTTCCGAAGGCCGGGCGCCCAGCACCAGCCGGCCTCCCGCGGCGGCGTATTTGAAGGCGTTATCGATAAGATTGGAGAAAACCTGATGGATGGCTTCGCGGTCGGCATTCACCGGGTCGGGCGCTGATTCCTCGACCTGCAACTCAATCCCATGCGCGCGCGCCAGCTCCCGGAAGCTGTCAACAGCTTCCTGCACAAGCTCGGCCGGAGTCACCGGCTGGACATCAAAGCGGTGCTCGCCGGATTCCACTCTGGCCAGAGTGAGCAAGTCCTCGGTCAGGCGGGACATGCGACCGGCGTTCTTACGGATAATTTCCAGGAATTCGCGGGAGTGGTTGCTCTCCGGAGCGCTGTCCAGCAAGGTTTCAGCGTAGCCCTGAATCGAAGTCAGCGGAGTGCGCAATTCGTGCGAAACGTTGGCGATGAAGTCGCGGCGGGTTTTCTCCACTCGTTCGGTTTCGGTCAGATCGCGGAGAACCGCGACCGCGCCTCCCCCGGGCATCGGGGCGGCTGTCACGTCGAAGGTACGGGCTCGAACAATGGAGGTCGCCCGGGCAGTCAACACATTTCGCGCCGTACTGGCTCCGCGCACGGTGCGCAGGAAATCGGGGTCGCGTACCGTCTCGACCAGGGGAGCATTCAACCGCGTGCCCTGCGGAACCAGGGCGTCCATACTGTGGTTGGCCCACTGCACGCGATCATCGGGGCCGACGGCGATGACCGCGTCCTGCATGCTGTTGAGCAAGGTCTCGAGCTGATGCTGGCTGGTCTGCAGGGTGGCAAAGTTCTGTTCCAGATGGCGCGCAGTCTTGTCCAATGCCGGCCGCGACCTGTCCAATTTCATCCCCAGAGGACAAGGCGATTCGCGCGGTCAGGTCACCCCCGGCGATGCGATCCGCGAACCCCACGATCCGTTGCAGCCGGCGTGCTGTGAACTGTGCCACGATTCCCGCAACCAGGAGTGCCGCCAGGAATGCTATGGCCGAACCTAGCCATAGCGTCCTTCGAACCTGTGAGGTAGCCGCCTCGATATCGGACAGCGGGTACGCTAGGCGGACGGCGCCCCCAGAGATGGGTGCGGCGACGTAGAGGAAAGGAACGCCCAAGGTGCGGCTGCGGCGGGTATCGGTTCCCACCTCTCCCTTCAAAGCCGCGACAAACTCGGGCCGAGCAGCATAGTTTTCCATGGACCCGGCCGAGGCTTCCGAGTCGGCCAGGACTTTGCCCGTTAGGTCAATTACCGTAGCTCGTGCCCCGGCAGCCTGACCTTCCTGGGAGACGATGTCCTGCACGTCGTGCTCCCGGTCCGTATTGACGCGGTTCGCCAGCATCACCGCCTTCTGCCTCAGGTCGCGCTCGATTTCCTGCCGCAGAGAACTCTCCCAGGCACGGCGAATGGAAAAATCCAGCGTTGCCGTAGCCGCCACGATCACCAGTACAAAGGCGGCCAGCAACTTGAAGAAAATCCGGTTGCTCACTTGGGAGCCTCGAAGCGGTATCCCGCCCCGCGCACGGTCTTGAGATAGCGTGGGTTCTCAGGATCGGGCTCGATCTTCTCGCGGATACGGCGGACATAGACGTCCACCGAGCGGGGGGTGACATAAGCGGTGTCGCGCCACACCGCGTCGAGCAGTTGATCACGGGTGAAAACACGGCCAATATGGCGGGCGAAATAGTCAAGCAGGCGAAACTCGGTCGCGGTGGTTGTGACCGGCTGGCCACGGGCTGTAAGCGTCATCGCACCCGGGTCGATTTCTATCTCTCCCACCCGCAGCGGCGACTGGGGGAGCGGGCGTTCAAAGCGCCGCAACACGGCTTTGACCCTGGCGACTAGTTCCCGTGGGCTGAACGGCTTGGGAATGTAGTCATCGGCGCCGAGTTCCAGGCCCAGGATGCGGTCTGCTTCGCCGCTTTTCGCGGTCAGAAACATAACGGGGATCGAGGCCAGCGCCTGCGTCTGCCGAATCTGCCGGCAGAGTTCGAGGCCGTCCTTTCCCGGAACCATGATGTCGAGAATGAAAAGCGTGGGACGTTGCCGTTCCGACTCCATGACCACCGTGTTCCCGGTGGCGAATACTTTGACCGAGAATCCCGCGCCCTCCAGATGATGCCGCACCAGGCGCGAGATATCCGGATCGTCTTCAACCACAAAGATGCTGGGTTTCACACGGGTATTGTAGCCGGGAGTTCAAAGTATTGTCTTGATTGTAACCTGATTGAAACATTTGGATTTGAGGCGTACCGGTTTCAGACTTGAATCAGCAGGTTGCCCGCATGATCCTGCCGGAAGCGCCCCCCAGGCGGCACAAATGTAGTCCCGCTGTATTCGGTGACCACGGCGGGACCACGAAAAGTTTTGCCGGACTGCAGGGATTCACGATCGTAAATCGCCGCGACAATTTCCCGGTCACCGAAAAAGATGGAGACTCGATCCCGAGAAGCCCTGCCTCGGTTCGCCTCTGAACGGTCAGAAGTGGTCGCTACGCCAATGGGTGAAGTTTTGGAGGGCGGAGATTTCACCGTGGCGCGCAGGCGCAGCGTGACGAGCTCCACCTCCCGCGACGGATAGTTGTAGCCGTAGCGGCGTTGATGATCGCGGTGGAACGCGCCGATGAGTGTCGAAGTGTAGGGAACATTGAGTTCGTAGCCTTGCCCGCGGTAACGAACGTCTACGCTGGGCTGAAAGCGGATCACGCCCGGCCAGCCTTCTGTACGGAAATCTAACTCTGCCTTGCCACGCAATCTCATGAATTCTCTGTCCAGACCCTTCCGCGGAAGCTGGTCCACAGTTTTCCAAAGCACGGTTCGCGAATAGTCCTTTACAACGTCGCTGAACAGGATTCCGAAAGCGGAAAGCGCACCCGGCATCGCGGGCACAATCACGCGCGGAATACCCAGCGCCTCGGCCAATTCGCAGGCGTGCAAACCTCCTGCCCCGCCGAAGGCCACCAATGCGAACTCTCGCGGATCATGGCCGCACTCGATCGAGACCACGCGAATAGCTCTCTCCATGGTCGCATTCACCACGCGGAGGATTCCGGCGGCGAACTGCTTGAGGGAAAGGCAGGAGCGTTCTTTCTTCAGCCATTCCGCGATGATCCGGCGTGTGCGCTCGAGGTCCAGGGTGAAGTTCCCACCCAGAAAGCGATGTGCCTGCAGGCGTCCTAGGATCAGGTTGGCGTCTGTGACCGTCGGCTGCGTGCCTCGCCCGTAACAGATGGGGCCGGGTTCGGCCCCAGCGGACTCGGGCCCGACTCGGAGGGCACCGGCCGCATCGAAACGCGCAATGGAGCCTCCGCCGGCGCCCACGGTGTGAATGTCGAGCATGGGGACGCCAACCGGCAGACCTGCGACTTCGGCTTGCGTGCCGGCGCGCACTTCGCGGTCCACCAGGGCTACATCGGTCGAAGTACCACCCATGTCGAACGAAATGATTCGTTCGTATCCGCTGCGACGCGCCGCCGCGACAGCACCCACAACTCCTCCCGCAGGACCGGAGAGAACTGTGCGAACCGGTTCCCGAGTGGCAGCGCTCAGCGCGGTGATCCCCCCGCTGGATTGCATCACAAAGACCCTGGCAGCCGTTCTGCCGGCGTCGCGGAAGGGCATGGCCTGAGGGGCTGCCGAGAAAATCTGATTTTGGGCGGCGCAGCTCTTCAGCGCTGCGATAACCGCCCCCTTATCATCAGGCGCCTCAGCGCCTGCCGTTAGAAAGGCTAGTTTTTCCAAATAGCTCTGCATGATCGGTTGCAGATAAGCGTTTACAACTACCGTGCTGGTGCGTTCGAATTCACGGAATTCCGGCAGAATTTGATGGGAAACCGAGAGAGGCACGCCGATCCGTTGCAGTACAGCCATGACGCATTCTTCGTTCTGCGGATTGGCAAACGAAAAGAGTAATGAGATCGCGATCGCCTCGGGCTTCTTCTGACGCAACTTATTTTCCAGATCCTGCAAAACTGATTGCGAAGGCTTGCGCAGAATCTCGCCATCGCTGCCGGTTCGTTCATCCACACCGAAGCGCAGATCACCCGACACTAGCGGTTCCACGCGGTCGAAGGAGAAGTCGTAGAGTTTGGGGCGGGCCTGCCGCCCGATCTCAATCGCATCCTCGAAACCGGACGTAGTAACGAGCGCCACCCGCGCCCCCTTGCGCTGCAACAAGGTGTTGGTGCCGACCGTGGTGCCGTGAAGCAGTGTGATCGCACTTCGGGCTCCGGTCTTTTCTAAAGCTTGCGCGATTGCCTGCGACGGATCTTCTGGTGTGGAAAACACTTTCAACATGCGGATGCGGCCGCGCTCTACCCACACGCAATCAGTAAAGGTGCCGCCAGTGTCGATGGCGATGCGGAGCGGCTGAGTTGGAGGCCGACGTTTCATGTGCGTTGATCTGGAACGCTAGGTTAACATTTCAAGATCCTTAGGTCTCACCCATACAGGAGGAATAGTTATGAGATACGACTTCTTAGTCGAAACCTACGCCACCGAGCGAATTAAGGTCGTCAGTGTGTGGAGTGAGTTCCGGGACGAGGATCTCCCCGTGCGTCCACGCCCAAACGATTCTCGCGGACGCAGCGTTTATGAGCAGATGGTGCATCAATGCGTGAGTGAGGATTTGTGGTTCCGTAACATGCTTGCAATCGACGTAAATGCGCCGCCCTTACCCAGGCAGGAAACTCGCCTGCAGTTCATGAAACAGTACGCCGAGGACAGCGGAAAACGGCTGGCAGCACTCCGCGAGAAGAACGAGGCTTGGTGGGAGGAGAACACAAAGTTTTTCGATGTGCAACGCTCTCGCGCTTGGGTGATGACCCGGCGGATGACCCATACCTCGCATCATCGCGGGCAACTGATGGCTATGCTTCGGATGCTCGGACGCGACCTGCACAGTAACTACGGTCCCACGGCGAGATACCGGCGGACTAATGCAAAATCACGCGCCGACGATCTACGCTTATCCGAGCCTCGATGCCTTATTCAAAGGAGAAGCGACGGGAGGAGCGAAAGCTACGTTGCCGGGTTCTGGCGGTAAGCCCGTTACCGAGCGGCCGTAGCAGTTGGCGCCCTGGCCTTAAACAGTAGCTACAATCTCAATCTGTACGTGTTGGCTGAGAAATGCACGAAATAGCTTTTTCATGCCTTTGCTAGGCTCAACATAGTCGCCGTGCGAGGAAGTTTGTCGCACCAGACTTCCGAATGCGGGTACATCTCATCTTCCGGCACGTGCTTCGGGAAAAAGGTGTACTGCCGACTATCCGAAGGGAATTCAACCGGTAGGTCTTGGACCCTAAAATACAGAACTCCCAACCCCTGGAACTCATCGGTGCTCGAAAACAATACGTCGCCGGAGACGCTATATTTTCCGCGGTTTACCGATTGCTTTGGAAAAGCAAACCCCAGGGGCGAGAAAAGATTGTCGACGTAATCGTCAAGTCTGTAGCGCCGGAACAATCGCTCCTCTGGCAAGAACTCCTGGTCCTCGGGGCGCCCGTTGCGTCTTAGTCTGTCTGGAAGGTCAGCCACGGATGTGATTGCGTATCCGTTCTAGTGCGGTACTGATGGAAGCGTCGGTAGCATCAGTCTCTAACAACGCTGGCATCTGCGAGCCAACATAATAGACGCCAAGCACCTCGCCTTCATTTGAGCACTCAATGTCTGCGTAGCGGTCCTCTCGAACGAAACAGATACCAACGCCTCCTTCTGCAGATGGCAAGATTCTTGTCGGATCCAAATTCAATGATTCGAGGAGGTTGAGAACACGCATTGCATTGGCAATAGATCTCTCATTGGGAGGAGGAGCCCCATAGCTGTCCCAATTCGGGCGGATCTTCGCCAGTGCATGAACGCTCCGTCGGTTCTGATCAATACGAAGTTTGGCACCCCTGTAGATGCTTTCGTATATCTTGGCTAGGTCCTCTTTCCTGCGCCTAGTCAGCTCCTCCGCTGTCGGTCCGACCGCATTGCTCTGAATGAAGATGTACTCATCTTGCTGCACGGGTTCTTCGTAGGTCATCGGCATTAGCTTATTAGCTCCCGCGTTCTATCCGTGATGCACGCCTCAAAGTACAGGTTCTTTCTGTCGCGTAACTTCTGGAAGAATTTCCACAAACTATCCTCGTCCGTGACCTCCTGGCCGTTCCACGAACAGGTCAATATCCAAGATAGTGGAAAGTGTATCTGGTCTCTTGGGTTGAGCGGAGGCTTCGTTGATTACCAGCGTACCCTTCAAATCCGGCTGGGGCAGGTGCAAGCTCATGACGAAGGGGCCAAAATCACGGAGTTCTTTAGGCAAGTCGGGAGTGAGGGACGGAAAGGTTTTGAAGTAATCCTGCGGCTCGATGCGGTCGCCTGGAAAATTCAGCTGATTGACGTACCGAACTGCCACTCTCGTGATTCTAGTCGGCTTTACGAATCCTCGATAGACATCCCACAACCGTCTTGCCTCATCGCGCAGGCGCTCCCACGTTTCGTAGGGCTCCAAGCGACTGAAGGTGAACCCATCCAAACGAGCTTGAAATACTTGCTTATCGCCTACACTCCACAGCTTGAGGCCCATTTTCTTGTGCTGAGTCGAGGCCTGAATCTCAGGAACGAAAGAGATCTTCGCCATCCCCATGGCGATGGTTTCCTCCCGCGGATACTCATGGGCAACAAGACTTTTTATCCCTTGCAGCCGCTCAAACCCAAGTTCGCCGGGTAGCTCGACCCTGATGTCAATGAGTGCTTCGGTGATCGGGGCATTCTTGTAATGCATCGAGACGCCTTTCGAAAGAATCTTATCAGGACTGCGACGGATGCCCAAGAAACTCCACTGATTCGGCGGCAATAATCCTACTTCTCTCAACCCTTTGTGGTGAAGGCCAGCGTCAGCAGCGTCTTCTGCTCCATCTCATGCGCTTTGGCCGATCCCGTCGCCGGACTGGCGCTGGCGGAACGCTTTACGGAAAGCACGGAACGCTCTCCCGCAATGTGGCGCAGGCGCGGCAGAACGTAAAACAGCGCCCCCATATTCGCCGGTTCTTCCTGAACCCAGACGATTTCCCGCGCCGCAGCATGTTGTTCGATGGCAGCAACAATCTCTTCCTCGGGGAAGGGATAGAGCTGTTCCACAAAAACGATCGCGGTTGAATGATCTTTCCTCTTCTTGCGCTCCTCGCGCAATTCGTGGCCAATTTTTCCGCTGCAAAGCAGAATGCGCGTGGAGTCATTCACTTCGGTATCGGGCATCACATTCAGAAAATGCTGGCGGCTGAAATCCTCGATGGGCGAAGAGGCATCCGGATGCCGCAACATGCTCTTGGGGGTGAACACGATCAGCGGTTTCCGCCAATGCCGCAACGCCTGCCGCCGCAGCAGGTGAAAGTACTGCGCCGCGTTCGAGGGCTGGCAGATCTGGAAATTATCCCGCGCAGCAAGCTGCAGAAAGCGTTCGATGCGTGCGCTCGAATGTTCCGGTCCCTGGCCTTCGTAACCGTGGGGAAGCAGCAAAACCACACCCGAGAGCAGGCCCCACTTATCTTCTCCCGCGCTGATGAATTGATCAATCACCGCCTGTGCGACGTTCACGAAGTCGCCGAACTGCGCCTCCCAGAGCACCAGCGCTTCCGGATAATCGCGGCTGTAGCCGTATTCAAAACCCAGCACTCCCGCTTCGGACAGCGTGGAGTTGTAAATCTCGCAGCGCGCCTGGTCCGCAGAAATGTGCTGCAGTGGAACGTATTCCCGTTCATTTTCAACATCAACCAGCACGGAGTGGCGCTGATTGAAAGTGCCGCGGCGGCTATCTTGCCCACTTAGCCGAACCGGCACGCCGGATTTGACCAAGCTACCGAGGGCGAGAGCTTCAGCCATGCCGTAATCCACCGGACGCCTCCCGCTTCCCATCTCGGCGCGCTGTTCGAGCAACTTCTTGACTTTGGGATGGATGTGAAAATCTGCAGGGCAGCTCGTCAACTGCTCCGTGATTTCGTGCAACTCTTCCGCCGGCAGCCCGGTTTCAACTTCATACTCTGCCTTATAGCGGCCTCCCACGTAATGATCCCAGTAGGTTGGCAAGGCGCGAAGTGTAGGTTTCTGGGTGATGGAACCAGCTTTCTTGTGTGCCGCTTCCAGTTCGGCTCGGATCGCTTGTACTCGCTCCTGCACGCCGTCCACGCCAATATCTTCGGCGTAGATCTTCCACAGCGGGGGATGATCCTTGATCGCTTTGTAGAGCAGTGGCTGGGTGATGGTGGGATCATCCACTTCGCTGTGCCCGTGGCGGCGAAAGCCAATCAAATCCACCACGACATCGCTGCCGAATCGATAGCGATACTCGACAGCCATGCGTCCCACGCGGATTACCGCTTCCACATCCTCTCCATTCACGTGGAAGATCGGGATGGATTGCCGCCGCGCGAGCTGCGCTGAGAAACGAGAGGAATGCGATTCCCGCGGCAACGTCGTGAACCCGATCAAATTGTTGGCGATTATGTGAATCGTCCCACCCACCGTGTAACCGGGCAAGTCGGCATAGTTCAGAGTCTCTGCCACAATTCCCTGACCAGCAAAAGCCGCATCGCCATGAACCAGCAGCGGCAGATATTTCTGCGGCCCCGCTTCTCCCGTTCGGTCGTGCTTGGCACGGGTGCGCCCCATTGTGACTGGATCAACGGCTTCCAGATGACTCGGATTGGAAACCAGGTGGATGTGAACTCTCGCACCTGTACGAGTGATGTACTCGCCGGTCGCGCCCATGTGATATTTCACATCACCACTGCCCAGGACACTCCGCGGATCCACATCTTCGAATCCGGCAAAGACTTCCTCCGGCGCTCGCCTGGCGACATGGACGATCACGTTCAGCCGCCCGCGGTGGCTCATGCCCATCACCAGCTCGACGGCGCCAAGCTGGCCGGCCGCTTCCAGAACTTCATCCACCAGGGGAATGAGCGCGGTCACGCCTTCCAGCGAGAACCGCTTGGTGCCCAGATAACGCTGCTGCAAAACCTCTTCGAACAGCTTGGCGCGGATCAGTTGGTCCAGCGCCGCCTCTTGGTCAACAGCGGATTGCGGTCCTTCCATGCGCTCTTGAATCCAGCGTCGCCGCTCAAGGTCGGGAATGTGCATGAACTCCGCACCGATCGTGCCGCAGTAGGCAAGGCGCGCCTCGCGGGCGAACTCGCTTTCGATCCTCAGTTCGGGATGCGGCGCAGGGCGGAAGAAACCAAGCGGATCGAGGTCCGCTTCCAGATACCCCCAGCGGCGAAAGGCATCGAACACGCGGTCGCGTTCGCCGTTGGGAGGGTCGAGAACTGCGATGGAATTGCCGGAAACTGCCTTGGAACGTGCAGCCATAGGTTCGCTAATGATAATGGATGAGCGGCGATTCGCGGCAGATTCATCGTGCCTGCCCAGTGGTGGGCTGGCCATGGTTGCGGGGTGGAACTCCCAGCCATGCGGGGTAGTTTTTCCCTGGTGGCACAGAGGGTGTTCGGCGACTCTGCAAAGAGCGCGCGGAAGGGGCGACATATAACCACCAACGAAAAGCCGGGGCGCGGTGGCCCCGGCTGTGGAAAACGTAGCCATTCATGAATCACATCCCTGCCGGACAAGGGCTAGAACGCATCATCTGCGAGAATGCCATTGACCTGCTCCGCCATCATTGACCACTGGCATACACCACATTGGCCTCCCACGGCGGTCGCATTAATCACATCCGAACCCGTGGCCGGGATTACTGCGTAGAAAGCTTGTTCCTCCCAGTACGCAGAATCGTTCCGCCAAATCCCAGTTTGGGTGAATGAACTGCCCTGCGTGTCGGTAACTGTGTAAACGCAAGGGACATGGTATTGCCAATTGATAGAGTCGTAATGGCACGTCAGGTAAACGACCACGACGTTATGGGCTGCCTGAATGTTTTCGGTAACTACCAGGTAGCTGCTGTTGTACGTGGTCGAGACGATCTGGTGGTCGACAATCTGTGGCATGGGAAGAGGGGCTTGGGCGGCGGCAACAGCGAATGCCGCGAAGACGAACAGCGGGACAAACATTAGTTTTCTCATGTAATCATTCCTTTCCTCCATGAAGAGTGTGTGTGTGCTTATAATCTCTCTCTTGTTCCCTGCGGTGCAGCCTGTCGACGACAGCGGTCACTGATGCGCGTGACGGCGATCACGGATTCCGGGACCGCTTCTCGCGCTATACTTCAGCGTAATATTTCTTTCCCCAGGAGATACCATGAAACCCACCTCCAACCTCCAATCTAAAGTTGCCTCGGCATTCCATGAACTGTCTGGAAGATTCGCTTTGGGCGCAGCGTCATTTGGCTTACTTCTCGCTTTATCCGGAGTGGCCCAGGGGCAAACGCTGACGGTTCTGTACTCCTTCACAGGAGGTGGGGACGGCGGATCGCCCGGGGGGCCGCTGGTCATGGACACTTCCGGCGCGCTCTATGGCACTACGGAGTTTTCCGGGAACGGCGCCGGCTATGGCACGGTGTTCAAATTGAGCTCGAGCGGTGAGTTGACTACGCTGCACAGTTTTGCCTGCCCTGACGGCGCCAACCCTTCTGCGGGCGTAATTCGCGGCCCGTACGGGAGCCTCTACGGTACAATCTTCTATGGCGGCATCAAGAACTACGGGGTCGTGTTCAAGGTGGGGAAAAATGACAAAGAGACGGTGCTGCATCATTTTCAGGGGAGTCCGGACGGGTTCGAGCCATTCGGGGAGCTAGTTCGCGACCCCGCAGGCAATCTCTACGGCATTACGCCGGTAGGCGGAGCTAATCGGTGTGGTGACGGCGCCAGTTGCGGAACGGTGTTTGCGGTGGATGGCAAAGGCCACGAAACCGTGCTGTACAGTTTCGCTGGTTCCCCGGATGGTTCCCGGCCGCTAGCCGAATTGACTTCTGACGCGAACGGCAACCTCTATGGTACCACCGAGCAGGGCGGGCAGAGTTGTTCGCAGTACTATGGCTGCGGTACCGTCTTCAAACTCGCACCGAACTCCAACGGAAGCTGGAGCGAGACGGTTCTGCACCGCTTTTCTTTTGGAGATGGATGGCAGCCCGAGGGGCCCGTTCTCCGGGACGCCGATGAAAACCTCTACGGGACCGCCTCGCTGGGAGGAAACACCGGAGGAGTGTGCGGCGGTCTGGGCTGCGGAACCATTGTCAAACTAAGTCCAGGCGGGCAGTTTACCGTGCTGCATAAATTCAAGGCCGCTAAGACTTACAAGAACGGGTACGAACCCGCTGGCAACCTTGTGTCCGACAAGGACGGGAACCTGTATGGGACAGCCGGCGGAGGTTATGGCAGCCGAGGTGGAAATGGGATCATATATAAGCTGAGTAAGAGTGGAAAGTTGACGATCTTGTACCGGTTTCACGGAGCAGACGGCGCTGGCGTGGTTGGCTTGCTGCGGGACAATGCAGGGAATCTATACGGCCCTGGTGGCGGGGGTGCTTACGGGTGGGGAGAGGTGTACAAGCTCTCGCCGAAATAGCAAGCGATACCTGCAGGTCATCCCTCGTGCGGCGAAGTTTCATTGTCCACAATTCACATCACCTCGAGAGCCCGGAGTGCGAGGCGAAACTCGCGCCAGCGCCTGTTGTGTGTTTCCTGAAATCCGGCGCGAGATCATGAGCTTGCGCGGGAAGTGAGTCTTGCGCTCCGCCGCTCGATCGTCTTCGTCGTCGGCGCGAATGAGGCCGAATTTCTTCAGCTTGTAGCGCAGGGCATCGCGGGAAATGTCGAGCAGCCGGGCAGCGTGAGTCTGATTGTTATTGGCCTGTCGCATGGCCAATTCCACCATCGCCCGCTCCACTTCCTCGAGCGAAGTGCCTCCCTCCGGGATGTATAGCCGCGGGAGCGTGCGTCCGTTTGGGAGTTGCTGCGAGGTCTCGGTCGGGGCGGTCCGCTCGGGGCTGGCCCAGCCTTTCTTTCCGATTTTACTCCCGAGGGTGGCCCGTCCTTGTCGCTCCCGGTTTTGGAGCGACAGGGCGGGGATTTTCGTATTGAGCACGCCTCAACAGCCCCAGCCTTCGCACAGAACGCGAAAGGCCGGGCCCCCCGCCTCTGGGCACGTGAAAATTGTAGGCTCAGTCCGGATTGGGAGATGTGACGAGTGAGCCTGGTTTCTAGCGGTAGATCGGTGGACAGGCAAGGCCCCACTTCTCGCACAGAACGCGAGAAATGGGGCACCCCCAGCCGGGAGCCCCAGTTTTGAGACTCCGCACAAGCGGGGAGCCCCGCACCTGCATGGGAGACTACATCAGACTTTCCTTAGTTCTCCGCTCGATCGAGAGGCGGTTCGCTCTCTTCGTCGTCGCCGCGAATGAGGCCGAATTTCTTCAGCTTATAGCGCAGGGCATCGCGGGAGATGTCGAGCAAGCGGGCAGCGTGCGTCTGATTGTTGTTCGCCTGTCGCATCGCCAGTTCGACCATCGCCCGTTCCACTTCTTCGAGCGAAGTGCCTCCTTCCGGGATGTACAGCCGGGGGAGAGTGCGTCCGTCCGGAAGTTGCTGAGAGGTCTCAGCCGGGGAGGTCCGCTCGAAGGCGGTGAGCCCACCCGATTCGGCGACGGAAAACGGCAAATAGACGGAATGCAGAAGCTGCTCATCCTCCAGGATCATGGCCCGCTCGATGGAATTCTTCAATTCGCGAACATTGCCCGGCCAGTTGTGGCTTAGCAGCAAACGCTTGGTATCGTCGGTGATCCCGCGCACCGTCTTCTTGAATTTGCGGTTGTAGAGCTCGATAAAGAAGTCCACTAACGGCTGAACGTCTTCCTTCCTGTCACGCAGGGGCGGAATGAAAATGGCAATGATGGCCAGCCGGTAATAAAGATCCTGGCGAAACTGGCCCTCGCGCACCGCCTTCTCCAAATCCCGGTTGGAAGCGGCAATCACGCGCACATCCACCTGCATATCGCGCACGCCACCCACCCGCCGGATCATCTGGTCTTCCAGCACCCGCAGAAGTTTGGCTTGCAGTAAGGGTGAGAGCTCGCCAATCTCGTCGAGGAAAAGCGTCCCGCCGTCGGCCGTCTCAAAGAGGCCCTTTTTCATCTGCTTGGCATCGGTGAAGGCGCCCTTTTCATGACCGAACAGTTCCGCTTCCATCAGCGTCTCAGGAATGGCTGAACAGTTGATGGCCACAAAGGGCTTTTCCTGGCGCGTGCTCTCGTAGTGGATGGCCTTGGCGATCAAGTCCTTGCCGGTGCCGCTTTCACCTTGAATAAGAATGGTCGTAGCCTCGCTGGCGGCAACTTTGCGGACGAACGCCATCAGTTCCGTCATCTTGGCCGACGAGCCAATCACTTCGTGATAACCGGCGCGCCGCCGCACTTCACCGCGAAGTGACTGCACCTCGCTGCGCAGCCGCGTAGTCTCCAGGGCATTCTTGATGGCGACATTGAGCTCGTCGAAATCGAGCGGCTTGCCGACGAAGTCGTACGCCCCAAGCTTGAGCGCCGTCTTAACGTCATCGAGTTGCGGGTCCGCCGTGATCATGATGACAGCGCGAGCATCGCCATTTTTCTTGAGCTGCCCCAGCACCTCGATGCCGCTGATATCGGGCAGACGGACGTCCAGCAGGACGAGGTCGGGAGACTCGTGCTGCGCCAGCTTTAGCGCCGGCTCCCCAGCTTCTGCCTCGACCACGTGATACCCCCACTCCTCACACTTTTGGCGCAGCGACCAGCGCACCAGGCGTTCGTCGTCCACTACCATGATTTTCTCGGCGGGCATTGTTGATGACTAGCTTACTACGGAAGGGAATGGCGCCGTATCGTCAGCTTCCAGGAGCCAGCCAACTTGTGTTTCTGTGCGACTCCCCCGCGTTGACTTGAGCGCCGAGCGCAGCCTACCATCAAAGTTCCCCCCGGGACGGCTGAGTACATGATTGGTGAAAGCATTTCCCACTACCGCATCCTGCGCCAGCTCGGCGGTGGTGGCATGGGTGTGGTGTATGAGGCGGAGGATCTCAACCTCGGGCGCCATGTCGCGCTAAAGTTCCTGCCAGGAGAACTGGAGAAGGATTCGGCGGCCATGGAACGCTTCCAGGCAGAGGCGCGGGCGGCCTCGGCCCTGAACCATCCCAATATCTGCACCATCTACGAAATTGGAAAGGTCGAGGGGCGTTACTTCATCGCCATGGAACTGCTCGAAGGACAAACCCTCAAGCAGCTCATCGGATCGCAGCCGATGGAAATGGATCAATTGCTGGACCTTAGCATCCAGACGGCGGATGCATTGGACGCCGCACATGCCAAGGGGATCATCCATCGCGACATCAAGCCGGCCAACATTTTTGTCACCACGCGAAATCAGGCCAAGTTGCTCGACTTTGGCTTGGCCAAGCACTTACTCAAGCCAGAAACTGTACTGGGCGGGACAACTTTGGGTGCGGCCGTTACCGTGGGTGAAAGTCTGCTGACCAGCCCTGGGTCAACCGTGGGTACGGTTGCCTACATGTCGCCCGAGCAAGCGCGGGGAAAAGATCTGGACCCGCGAACGGATCTGTTTTCCTTTGGGGCGGTGCTGTATGAGATGGCGACGGGAGCGTTGCCATTCCGGGGTGAGACCCCGGCAGTCCTGTTCGAAGCGATTCTGAATCGCACGCCGGTGCCACCGGTGCGGTTGAATCCTGACGTGCCCGTGCAACTGGAAGTGATCATTACGAAATTGCTGGAGAAAGACCGGGAGCTTCGCTATCAGAGCGCCGCCGAGGTGCGCGCCGATCTAAAGCGTTTGAAGCGTGATACCGAATCGGGGGCAGTCGCCGCCATGACCAGTTCTTCGAGCCGGGTGCGGGCGGCGGATTCATCTCAGAAATCGCGCCGGCTTTGGAATTATGCTGTGGCAGCCATCGTCATGCTGGCGATCGCGGGGCTCGCGACCACTTTCTTCGCGCGGCGAGGCCGGGCGATGATGACGGATAAAGACGCCATTCTGGTCACCGACTTCGTCAACACGACCGCGGATTCCGTCTTTGATGGCACCCTGAAGAAGGCCGTCGAAGTCGACTTGGGACAGTCCCCGTATCTCAATGTTTTCCCCGATCAGAAGGTGAAGCAGACTTTGCAATACATGGGGCGGCCACCGGAGGAACGCATCACCAGCGAAGTGGGCCGGGAGATTTGTCAGAGGGACGGAATCAAAGCCATGCTGACCGGCTCAATCGCCGGCCTGGGCACCCAATACGTGATCACGCTGGAAGCAGTCAACGCCGGCACGGGTGAGTCTTTGGCTCAGGAACAGGCGCAGGCAAGCAATAAAGAGGACGTGCTGAACTCACTGCACACGGCGACTTCCAGCCTGCGCAGAAAGTTGGGTGAGTCTCTGGCTTCAGTGCGGAATTACGACAAGCCTTTGTCCATGGCCACGACCTCTTCATTGGAAGCGCTAAAGGCATTCAGCCTCGCCGACCCTAAACATCTGGCGGGCGACGAACTGGGGGCGCTGCCGCTTTATCAACGCGCTGTGGAACTCGACCCTAATTTCGCCATGGCCTATGCCCGCCTGGGCTCGGTCTACGGCAACCTGGGCCAGACCGATCTTTCCGAACAAAACCGGCAGAAGGCATTCGAGTTGCGGGACCGGGCCAGCGAGCACGAAAAGCTTTATATTATGTCGCACTATTACGCGGATTCCGGGCAACTGGACAAAGGGATCACAGCGCTGGAACTCTACAAGCAGACTTATCCCCGCGATTCGATTCCGTATAACAACCTGGCCAGCATCTACCTGACGCTGGGTCAGTTCGAAAACGCGCTGCGGAATACGCAGCAGGCACTCGAGATCGATCCCGACAATGTGAGCGGCTATGCCAACGCCGCGGCCGCTTACGCGGGCCTGAACCGACTCGAAGAGGCCAAAGCCGTCTTGAATCAGGCGGTGCAGCACAAACTCGGTGGGCCAGGGGTCTATTTACCGTTGGCAAATCTCGCATGGGCGCAAAACGATACCGCAGCCATGGATCGAGAACTGGAACTGACGAGAGCGGTCCCGGGAGGAGAATTTGCTGCTCTGACTACTGAGGCGAGCTTGGCCGGGGCTCGCGGACAGATGAGCAAGGCCCGTGACCTCACGCACAAGGCACAGGAGGAGGCGAACGGGCTGGGGCTGACGGAATCGGGAGTCAATGCCGTCGCCAGTCAGGCGGTCTGGGAAGCGGTTGTGGGAAACCGGGCACCGGCGCTGAGCATGGCGGAGGAAACGCTCAAGCTCTCTCATTCCATCAGCCTGGAATCCAATGCCGGGATCGTCTTCGCACTCTTGAAAGAAGAAAAGAGGGCGTTGGCTTTAGCTGATGATATCGCGCAGAGGCGTCCTAACGACACTCTGGCCCAGTTCGTAACCGCTCCGTTGATTCGCGCCGTCGTGGATCTCCGTCATGGGGATGCGGCAAAGGCCATCGATCTTCTGGACACGGCAGAATTGTACGCGCGCGCCAATTCCGGAGTGCTTTATGCCCGCGGCATTTCCTACCTGGAGGCCCGGCAGGGCGGCGAGGCGGCCAAGGAATTCCAGAAGATTCTGGACTTACAAGGCTTTATTGGCATTGATATCTCGGTGCCTTTAGCCCATCTGGGGCTCGGCGGGCCTACGCCCTGCAAGATGACAAGCCTCGCAGTCGGATCGAGTATCAGAACTTCCTCGCCATGTGGAAAGATGCCGACCCTGACGTTCCCTTGTTGCGCGAGGCCAAGGCCGAGTACGCGAAAGTGCAGTAGCTAGGGGCCAGTGGCTGGCAGCTAGCCCTGCCTCCTGACTACCAACTCCTCGCTACCAGCTACTCGCTACCGCACTTCCCCGTACCATGACATTTTCGGCGGGAGGACGAACAATTACCCGGCTCCGCCAACTTACCGTCCGGCCCGATGCAGGTCTGAGTGTGGATACACCAGAACAAGCCTTCATTGGATGAAGGCACCGTCGGATCGGACTCGGCCAAAATAAACTGCCCTTTCCAGCGCAAAGATGAACAAAGTTCCGGATGATGGTATTGAAGCGATCGGACTTCCGCGTTTTCGTGTCGCCATCATGCGATACCTCCCGCAGCTTTCAGAATGGCTCGTTTCACAGCGACTCGTGCCAGCTGAACCTTGTAAGCATTGTGGCGGAGGGGCCTGGCATTTTCCAGCGCGGCATCGGCGGCGGCTTTGGCTGTACTTCGGAAATTGCTTTGTCCCACCAAGATTTCCTCAGCCTCGGCAGAAATCCATGGCACCGGCGCAACGTGTCCCATGACAACTCGCGCCGATTGTACCCTTGATCCATTCATCTTGAGCGCGACCGCCGCCACGGCGAGCGGCCAATCGAACGCCGCTTCTGCCGCACTTCATAGTGCGCGACACGCTGACTCCCGGGCGCGGGGATCAACCACCTCAGAGATGATCTCGTTGGGCCTAAGATTGTGCTCGCGCTCGCTATCAGTTCTAGGGATCAGAAAAACTTCTCCAGAGGAAGCTCGCGCGTTCCTTTGGGCCCGACCATCCGCAGCGAAGCCCCGTAAGCAATCAGCACGGGAGCAATCGTCGAGGGGCTGACGAACTTCGCCAGACCGTTGTTGCCCAGAATCGCGTGGAAACGGTTTTCCCCTTGCGCTGACAAGATCCTTACCGGACTCATCTTTCGGCAGCAGACCGAAGCCGCCGCGGAAATACCAGCACCGCGGACGCTGGCACAGATTGCCACCGAGTGTCGCCATGTTGCGAATTTGCGGGCTGGCGGCCTCGTTCAGTGCATCCGCCAACGCGGGATAGTCTTGAATCACATCCGCATTGTCGGCCAAATCACCGAGTGTGGTGAGCGCCCCAATGCGAAGTCCCTTGCGCATTCGAGCGCGACGCCGTCGAAGATCCTTAATGTCCTTGATGTTCACGAGCCGCTTAGGATGAACGACATCATCTTTCATCAAGGCCAGCAGGTCCGTGCCGCCAGCCAGAATTTCCGCCTGTCCCCAATTGGTACCGAGCAAGCCGACCGCCTGTTCCTTGGTAGTTGGGCTGGCATATTCAAACGGTCTCATCAGGCGCCTGCCTTCCCGCTCGCATTCTTCTGCTCGAGAGCAGCGAGCACTTTGTCCGGGGTGATCGGTAAGAATGGAACGCGCACCCCGATCGCGTTGGCTACAGCATTGGAGATGGCAGCTCCCGGAGAAATAACCGGCGGCTCACCCAGTCCGATGACTCCGCGCTCATCGTAGCCCGGACCGGTCATCATGTGAACCACCAGCTCCGGAATGTCGTTCAATCCCGCCAGCCGGTAGAATTCCATGTTCGGATTCAGCATCCTCCCGCTGTTCTGGTCCATCATTTTCTCTTCGAACAGCGCGTGCTGATGCCCATGATCATAGCGCCGTAACAACTGCTCTCGGCCGTTTTCAAGTCGATGATCAAACCGCAATCCTGGACGGCGACCATCTTCTTCACTTTCACAATGCCGGTTTCCAGATCGACTTCCACATCGGCCATGCCTACGCCGCCGACACCGCTGTTGGTGAGATCCGGAGGCTTGCTCTTATCGGGATTCTTGCCGCGCGCCGTCAGTGGCACCGCCCCCAGCTTGGAGCAGGCTTGCTTCCAGCTCAACGACCGGCTGGGATCACTTCTTACCCGCACGCTGCCGTTGACGCATTCCAGATCTGCAGGCTGCGCATTGAGGGCCGGCGCCACTTTCTCGAATAATCCTTCACGGGCATCGACCGCCGCCCGCCGGGTGGAAGAACTCACACCACCCGGAGTAGTCGAGCCTCCCGAGCCGCCCGATGGCGGATACATCGAATCTCCGATGTAGAGATTGATAGCCTCAATCGGCAACGCCCAAGGTTTCCGCCGCCACCACGACAATGAGGGTACGCGTTCCAGTCCCGATGTCCTGACTGCCCAGCTTCACGTCGACCGAGCCATCCGGATGAATGGTCAGATCGCAATCGCTGTTGTGCCCACGTCCACCCCAAGTGTGAAGCGACAGCCCTAGTCCACGCGCGAGATTCCCGGAAACATTCTGCCCGCGCGGACGCCACTTGTCCTTCCAGCCCATCAACTCGGCGCCGATGGCGAGTTCCTCGCCATACGTTTCCTTCCGGGGCCCGGCAATGTCGAGATTCTTGAGCCACAGCTCGAGCGGGTCCATATTGAGCTTGGCCGCCAGATCATCCAGCGCGCCCATGGTGATGGCCGCCGCCTGTGGATGGCTGGGAGCCCGCCATGCCCGCGCCGGGCCAATATTGTTGCGGATGGCGGTATGTTCTTTCTTTGCATTCGGGATGCTGAAAACATACGGAATCGGCGGCGCGCCCCCTCCGCCCGGCCCGCCCGTTCCCCATGATTGCGACTGCCATGCCGTGAGTGTGCCGTCTTTCTTGGCGGCGACTTTCACGCGTGCGTAGGCCGAAGGCCGAGCTCCCGGCGACCTGAAGCTCAGCAGTCACGCTCCAGCATCATGCGCACCGGTTTGCCGCCCGCCTTCTTCGAAAGCCGAGCGGCGGTGATGTCCCAGCGATCGGCGGCAAATTTGCTGCCGAATCCACCGCCAATGTGGTCCTGATGAACGCGAATATTCGCCGCCGAAATCCCAGAGGTTCGGCCATTTGCGCCGCGATTCCGGAGAGATTCTGGGTGGAAATATGAGTGAACAGGTGATCTTTGTCCGGCCACTCCGAAACCGAACCGTGCGGTTCCAGACAGCAATGGACAATCACCGGCGCCCCGTATAGACCCTCAGAAATCACCTCGGCATCCGCAAACGCCTTGTCGGGATCACCGCGCGGTTTGCGTCGCTGCCTTCTGATAGGAAGAGTGCGAAGCCTTTCTCCCAGACCGTGATACTGCGCCTTGCGCATAGCATCGATCACTGCATCCGATGCGTCCTTCACCTTTACACTCCTTCAGCATATCCTCTTCGACTTGGAAACTTACGCCGTGATCCTGCACGTACTGAACGAAATGCCGCGTCCGGCATCTGGTTGTCGATCGCATCCCAGACGTCGTCTTCGCTCATTGGGCCGGCGGTCTCGGCCGCGCCGGCCGGTGGCTCGGCATCGCTCACCAGGAGCGGCAATCGGCTGATATTGAATCCTTGATCAGGCGGGCCGCATCTTCCGCTGTCGACTCATCCACCGCAGCCATCGCGACAACTTCGTCCCCCGCCCACTGCACTGTGCTGTTCCCGGCTTCTGAATGATCTCGATGGCCTTCACTCCGGGAATCGTTCTCAGCGGCGCTGGTATCGATGCTGACAATCTTCGCCTTGGCGTAAGGCGAGCGCACAATCTTGCCAAACAGCTGGTTGGCGCCGTGATAGTCGTAGGTATACTTCGCCCGGCCCGACACCTTGAATGGCGAGTCCACGCGCGAGACGCGCTTGCCGATCAGATTGCTGTGTTCCGCATCCGGCCAACTGTAGTCCGGCATGGGTCAGGCTCCCTTCTGCGCCATCTGCGCAACCGCCATTTGAATGCCATGATAGGTGCCGCAGCGGCAAAGGTTCCCGCTCAAGCCTCGGCGAATATCTTCCGCCGATCGCGATTCGGATGCTTGTCCAGAAACGCTTTTGTCGCAACGACGAAACCCGGCGTGCAGAATCCGCATTGCGAGGCGTCGTTCTCAACGAACGCCTGCTGGATGGGATGCAGGTTCTCGCCTTGCATGAAGCCTCCATCGTAGTGATCGCCTTACCCTGCGCCTCGATGGCCAGCACCGAGCAGGCATAGACGGCTTTGCCATCCATGAGCACGGTGCATGCACCACACTCGGCCCGATCGCAAACCCGCTTGGCGCCGGTAATCTCAAGTTGGTCACGCAGCGCATCCAGCAACGTGACGCGCGGCTCAAGCTGTAAATTGTACCTCTTGCCATTCACCGTCAGTTCGACGGGCACTTTACCCGGCCCATAGACCTTAACCGGCGCGCCGGCCTGCCACCACCTTCGTCCCCAGTATCGGTAGCGCCGCCGCCGAAATGCCGGAAATCTTCAAAAAGTCGCGGCGGGAAAGGCCGGAGTTCTGCTCAACTGGTTTTGTCGGATCGTCCTCTTGCATTCCTGATCTCCGAGTGACAGGAACTCGTCCCGTGCCACTGCCGGGTTTGATGCCTGTCTGGTGAAAGGGTTGGACGCGTCAGCAATGCTTCGGTTAGAAGGCTGCAGGCGCGACCACCTGCGTTGCTGGTTCCATTCGTCGTGCTTAAAGAGGGTAATTGCAAGCAAACGTTGGCCGACCTGGATGACTTAGGTCCCCAGTCGGCCAACGGTCTGGATAGCCCTCGAATGTTTTAGTGTTTCAGCGTGCGGATGTACTTCACCACGTCTGCAATCTGGTCTTTGGTCAACTTGCCGTCGTACTTGGGCATTTTGCTTTTGCCGTTGGCGATGATGTTGGTCAGGTCGGCATCGGATTGACTTTGCACGTCAGCAGACCCAAGATCACGGATCTTGAGGTTCTTGCCCATAGCAGTTTCGCCTTTGCCATCAGCCCCATGACACATGGCGCATTTCCCTTTGAAAGTGTCGGCGCCGCCGTCGGCCAATGACCAGGTGGAAAACATCATTGCGAACGCCAGAACTGCCAGGAATGCTTTCATAACATTCTTCATTCTTTTTTCTCCTAAGAAAGTAGTGAGGTTCCTAACTCCTCCATGAACAGGGACAGCACATACCTGCCAATAAGCGCCCCCTGGGGTGGCAGGAATGAATCAGCTCTGCCACTCGTCCTATCAGCGCCTGGAAACAGGAATGAACCACACGTTAGTCTTTTTTCGTAGCCGGCGCAAGCGGGTTTTGGGCTCTTTACACTGGTTGCTGCTCCGGTTCCCGACCTCCCGCCCTGTCGATCCCGCATCAATGTGGCAAAGAGTGCCGAGTGGGAAAACACGCTCAGGAGCGCGATATGACACAAGCTTACTGCCGCCGCCGTGCCCGCTGTTTCGACAATACGTCCGCAAGTCAATGAAAACACAATGGGAGTTTGAACTCCGCCAAGGCCTCGGCTTTGGCAGGGCAGGTGCCATAGCTGTTCTCAGGGAGATTGCCTTGGATCCCAGTTTGATGGTTGTCGGCCTGAATCACCGCAGCGCATCGGTTGCGGTGCGAGAGCGGTTCTGGATCAGCGAGAGCCGCCGCTCCGAAGCCTTGGGGCAGTTGGTCGGCGCCGAAGGCATCGAGGAAGTCATTGTCCTGGCCACCTGCAACCGCACCGAATTCTTGCTTTGGGCCAGTAACGCCGAATTGGCTGCCAACTCGGTTTTTCGCCTCCTCAGCGCGGAATACGGCCTGAAGATGTGCGAATGGCAGCACTTTTATCGCCTGCTTGACGATGCCGCCCTCCTCCACATTTTCCGGGTGGCCTCCAGCTTGGACTCGATGGTGATCGGGGAGCCGCAAATCGTTTCCCAGCTCAAGGCTGCGTGGGAGCAGGCAAAAAAAACCGGCAGCACTGGGCACTTTCTAGACGCGGTAATCCAAAAGGCGCTTACGGTCTCCAAGAGGGTGCGCAGCGAAACCGCGATCGGCAATTCGGCGGTCTCTGTACCCTACGCGGCCGTGCAACTCGCCAGGGAGATTCTCGGATCACTTGAAAACAAGAAGGTTCTCCTGCTGGGCGCGGGCCAGATGAGCGAACTCTCTGCCCGAGGGTTGATCAAGAACGGCGCTGCCCAAATCCATGTAATCAATCGCACTTACGAGCATGCCGTGGAACTGGCCACAAAGCTGGGTGGCAAAGCTGCTCCCCTCGATGACTTGCGGCAGCACCTGGCGGACGCCGACATCGTGATCACCTCGACTTCGTGTCCGCACACCATCCTCAGCCGCGAAGAAGCGGAGATCATTGCTCGCGAACGCAACCACCGGCCGCTTGTGCTCGTGGATATTGCGCTGCCCAGAGACGTCGAACCCAGCGTGCGGGGAGTGGCGGGAATCTTTCTTTACGACATTGACGACCTGGAGAAGGTCGTGCGACACAACGCCGGAGAACGCGAAGGCGCTGGCCGCCGAGGCCCAGAAGATCGTGGCTGCTGAAGCCCAGGGCTTCCGTTGCAAGCTGCTGGCGGAACGGGTCGTGCCCACCATCATCGCGTTGCGCAACCGGTTAGACGAGATTTGCCTGGAAGAACTGGAGTCCTTCATCGAAGAGTGCGGGCCTTTTTCCAAGGATCAGGACGAGATGTTGATAGCGGTGACGTCCCGGATGACACAAAGGATTGCTGGATCGCTCGCCCGTGAACTCAAGGAACTTCCAGAACAGGTGCAGCAGGAGCAGATGACAGTAGCAGTACAACGTCTGTTCCACCTGGAAACGCCTCAAGCGGCACTTGCCGGCACCAGAATCTGAAGCGAGTTGGAGAAGACCATGGCCAAAACAGCACAAATTTCGAGCCGAGCCGACACCCCGTGGACCAGCACTCAAGCCTACGTGCTGGCCGCATTCTGCCTGGTTTTAGGGGTCACACTCGGATACCTGTTTCGCGGTTCAGCATCCCCCACCCGGGGGACTGCGGACGCCTCAACCAAAAGCGCGAGCGTTGCCCAAGGAACTTCAGGGGAGGCCTCGGCACAACCGGATGCGGCTCAGTCGAAGGAAATGCTGGAGCGCGCCGCCGCACCCTTGCTCGACGCGCTGAAGAAGAACCGCAATGATTTTGACAGCATCGTCCAGTTGGGCAACCTGTATTACGACAGCAAACAGTACACCCAAGCCATCGAATATTATAGCCAAGCATTGAAGATCCAGCCCCGGAACGCCGATGTGGTCACGGACATGGGCACGGCATACTGGTATACGGGCGACGCCGATAAAGCCATTGCAGAATTCAAGAACTCACTGCAGATGCGCCCGAATCACGCTGGAACCCTATTCAACCTGGGTGTGGTGGAGTGGCAGGGCAAGGCGGACCCGGCGGCTGCAATCGTTTCCTGGCAGCAACTGTTGAAGGCCAACCCTGATTATCCACATAAGCAACAGGTGGAAGACTTCATCGCGAAGGCGAAGCAACACATTAAGGGACAGGCGACCGGTTCATAAACCTCTCTTACTCATCCGGCGCCACGCGCGGGGAAGCCCAACATGGCTTCCCCGCATTCTTTTCCTTACCGTTGGTGCATTAATCGAGAAAGCGGTAGAGTAGTCCGTCGCAGGAATCGCGAGTTCGACATGGCCAACGATCAGGAAAAGGAAGCCGCTGCCCACGCCAGCTTGCGCTTCGTGCAAGACGGCAACATTGTAGGGCTGGGCACAGGTTCGACCGCGGCCCATGCCGTGCGGTTTCTCGGTGAGCGGGTCCGGGCAGGATTGAAGATACGCGGCATCCCGACTTCTGTTCAAACCAGAGATCTGGCCATCAGTGAAGGAATTCCGCTCGCCACCCTCGATGAATTCCAGCAGATCGACGTTACGATTGACGGCGCTGATGAGGTCGATCCGCACCTGAATCTGATCAAGGGTGGCGGTGGCGCGCTCCTCCGAGAAAAGATCATCGCTTCGGCCTCGGGGCGACTCGTCATCATCGCCGATTCCAGCAAGCAGGTTGCGGCGTTGGGCATGTTTCCCTTGCCGGTCGAGGTCATTCCGTTTGCCCAGGCTTTGATCGCCAAGGAGATCGCATCGCTGGGAGCCTCGGTGAAACTTCGTCGGTCGGGCGACGGCAATCCCTTTGTAACGGATGAAGGTCATCACATCCTGGATTGCAGCTTCGGCCAGATTGCCGATCCCCCCGCTTTGGCGCGCAAACTTGAAGTGATGCCCGGCATTGTCGAGCATGGCCTCTTCATCGGTATGGCGAGCGTGGCGCTGATTGCGAGAGGCAGCCAGATAGTGGAGTTGCACCGTGAGAAGTCCACCAGAAACATGGCGGACTAGGACATTATCGAAAATGTCGGTGGCACTTCCTGCGGACATCAGCGTAATTCTATTAGCGTCTGACGAAACCACAGCCCGTAAAGCCCTGCGAGCAGCGGCCGCGACGACCGCTCGGTTTAGGTCTATGGCAGCGGGAAACCTGCCGTCGTCATTTAGGGGTTAGTTTGAACACCACTCCACAGCCGTAATACAAGGTGCAGGAACTGGAATGGCCGCCGTACTCAGTTGTACCATACAGATTGCCCTTAGCGTCCTGGAGCAAGCCGGCGACAGGATTCAGCCCGTCCGAACCCCTAAACCTGTGGAGCACAGTCTCCTTGCCGTTCCGGGCCAGTTCAAACACCGTTCCGCACCCTCCCCCTTGACCATCCGAGCAACGGGCGTCGCCGCCGATGTAAGTCGTGCCATAGAGATTCCCCGCCACATCCATGATGACGCCAGCGAACGGAATTGCGCCGTCCGGTGGCCCCTTGAAGGTCCATAAGACGGTCTCCTTGCCGGTTGGGCTTACCTTGAATACCGTTCCGAGCGAGCCGCCGCCGATTCCCGAAGTTGTACCGTAAAGATTCCCGCTGACATCCATAACCAGACCGGCCGCGGGATTTTCACCGTCTTTGCCGCCACGAAAGGTATGCAGCACTGTTTCCTTGCCACTCGGAGGCAGCTTGAACACCGTTCCAGGGACAGCAGCGCCGTTTCCATAGGTGGTGCCGTAGAGGTTCCCCTTCGCATCCAGGATCAAACCTCCTTCGGGTATACCGCCATCCGCTCCCCCCTTAAAGCTGTGCAGCACAGTCTCATTGCCGGCGCTGTCCAGTTTGAAGACGGTTCCGCAGCCCTGCTTGGTAAAACCGCAGTAGTGGTTGCTGCCGCCGAACGCGGTTGTGCCGTAGAAGTTTCCCGAGGAATCCTGGATCAGACCGGCATAGGGTCTCATCCCGTCCGTGCCACCCGTAAAATTATGCAGCACCGTCTCATTGCCGGCGCTGTCCAGTTTGAACACAGTTCCGCAGCCATAGGGAGCGTTGCAACTCAGATCACCTCCGGACTGGGTGGTGCCATAGAGATTTCCCGCGGAATCCAGGAGCAACGCCGAGGTTGAAAACCCTCCGTCGGTCCCGCCGGTAAAGGTGTACAAGGCGGTTTCATTTCCGGCTGGGGTCAACTTGAACACGTCATAGAGCGTAGTACCATACAAGTTGCCCTGCGCGTCCGGAATCAACCCGGCCGAGGGAACTTCCCCGTCCGTGCAATTGGTCAAAGAGCAAAAGTCGTAAAGTACCTTAAAACCATTGGCAGTTTCGGGCGCCGGTTGGGCCGCGACCATCGCTGGCGCAAGCACGCCCATCAGCAGCGCGAGAGCGGCGACTACCGCCCGCAGGCGCGGTCCAGAAATCCAGATCAGGTATTGCACCGTGTTCGTCACAAGGCCTCCATACTAAGGGCCAATCATCTATTTCGCCAGGCAAGATGTCAAAGAGATTTTGGGCCCGATGGCACTCCGACCGTCCTGACCATGCACGCGGTCGGCATGAGTTTCTACGGGGAGCACGGTTCAACCCGCGACTTCTCGCAGTGCCACCAACAGTCGCTCAACTTCTTCCGCCGTGTTGTAATGCGCGAGCCCAATGCGCAGGAACCCGCCGTCTTTCTCTACGCCTAACCGCTCGGTGAGATTCAGTGCATAGTAATTGCCGTCCCAGGTGAAGAAGCCGCGCTCTCCGAGCTTGGCAGCCAGTTCGAGCGGCGCGCGACCCTCGATCCGCACCGCAAACGTGGGGCAGCGCTGATCGAAGCGCTTCGGATCGCTGATCCCGTAGAGCCTCAGACCGCGTATAGCAAGCAGGCCGGGGATGAGTTTTTCCGTCAAACCGCGCTCGTGTCTTTGAATCGCGTCGTAAGCGGCGAGCAGCGAAGCGCGGCGAGTGGACGCAGACGGGCTGACGTGTCGTCCCAGATCTGCCAGATAGTCAACGCAAGCCGTAATTCCGGCGATCAATTCGTGGTTCAGCGTGCCCCATTCCCAGCGGTTGGGTATGGCATTGCTATTGGCGCGAACTTTGTAAGGCTGCAGCCGCTGCAAATGCTCTCGCCTGCCGTACAACACACCCATGTGTGGCCCGAAGAACTTATAGGTGGAGCAAGCCAGAAAATCGCAGTCGAGCGCGCGAACATCAATCGGCCCGTGCGGCGCGTAGTGGACTGCATCGAGGTAAGCCATCGCCCCGCGCTGATGCGCGAGGCGGACGATTTTCTTCACGTCATTAATCGTGCCTACCGCGTTCGAAGCGTATCCGACCGCAACCAGCTTGGCCCGGTTCGTGATTTTGTCCGCCAGATCTTCCATGTTCAGCGTGCAGTCTTGTTCGTTGATTTCCACCATTCGGATGGTTATGCCGCGCTCTTCGAGGGCCTGCCAGGGAGAGATATTGGCGTCGTGGTCGAGATGCGTGAGCACGATTTCGTCCCCTGGACCAAGTTCACGTCCGATCGAGCGGCTTACGGCAAACGTCAATGCGGTCATGTTGGGGCCGAAGACGATTTCGTCGGCATCGCAATGAAGTAAGTCCGCCATGGCCGCACGCGCGGAGGCAATCATGGCATCGGTATTGCGACTGGTGGCATAGGCACCACCCGTGTTGGCGTTATTGTGTTTAAAATAATCGGAGATGGCGTCGATGACGCGCTGCGGGACTTGCGTGCCGCCGGGTCCGTCGAAAAATGTGGCCGGTTGTCGGTTGACGGTTTGCGCCAGAGACGGGAATTGGCCCCGAACCCAAGCCAGGTCGAGGGCAGGCGCCGTTTCGCGCTGTGTAGTAGGCAGGAGCATCGTCCGATTGGTGGAGGGGCAGGGTTGCAGCCGCTGAAAACCCCCGAGCCAGGCTCGGCACGGGCGGGTGCTTTCGCCGATTTCAGGGGCAGCGCTTTTCCCTATCCCATCGTCGTGGTGTGTTCGGGCTGAATCTTGTACATCACGCGCACCTCTCCAGGCTGCCGGTAGGGATATTTATCCACACCCAGATACTTCTTGGCCATCTTATCGATGTGCGCATCGGCGCCCTGTTCGGTGATTTCCACCACGCGCCCGCGTATTTCCAGGTAGCGGTAGGGATTATCCGGGTCGACGATTGCCATCGCCACGCGCGGATCGCGGCGGACGTTGCGATCTTTCTGCCGGCCTTTGGCGGAATTGAAAATTACGAGATCACCTTCCACATCGCACCAAACCGGGGTCACTTGCGGGCGACCGTCGGGCATGATTGTGGCTAAACTGGCGAATGCTCGTTTACTGAACAGATCACGATACTTCTCCGGGATAGCTCCAGCCATTCCAACCTCCTTGCAGTCTTGCTACCAACTGGGATGGATTGGATTATAGACGGCACGGAAGTTTCCTGCTGCGGTGGTGCGTGCCCCTTCTAGTTTGAGCCTGCAACGTTTACAATTTTGGCTTCAATCGAAATCTGGCAGCTTTGTCGAACGCACCATGCGCAACACTACCTACGGGCGGAAAGTTCCGCGATTTATCGTCGCGTGCTTTCTACTGCTTCTTTGCGCTCAAGGGCATGCCCATGCCACCGACCCCACGCCGCCGAAACCGACCATCGTTTTCATGACCGACTTCGGGACCGTGGATGATTCCGTCTCCATCTGCAAAGGGGTGATGTATTCCATTGCCCCCGAGTTGCGCATTGTGGACCTAACCCACCAGGTGACGCCGTTTTCCATTCTCGACGGGGCGCGATTTCTTTACGGCGCGACCCCGTATTATCCGGCGGGTACCGTATTCGTTGTTGTAGTCGACCCCACGGTGGGCAGCACGCGCAAAGCCGTCGTCGTGAAATCAAAACGGGGGCAGTACTTTGTGCTGCCAGATAACGGCTTGATGACTCTGGTCGAGGATCGCGACGGGCTCGACAGCGCTCGCGAAATCACGAATCGCGACTGGATGATCGGCGCGGCGCTCTCGTCCACTTTCCATGGACGCGATATCTTCTCTCCCGTCGGCGCCCATCTGGCGCATGGCGAGGATTGGACCAAGGTGGGCCCGGAACTTGATGTGGCCAGACTTGTACGGTTGGAGGTTGCGGCGGCCAAGCTGGATGACCGGGGACTGACCGGGGAAGTGATCGCCACCGACGGACCGTTCGGCAATCTGGTTACGAACATCAGGGGTGATGATTTTCTTACACTGGGCTACACCCGTGGGCAGACGGTTTCCATCGTGCTGGCGGGCAATAAGATGAACATTCCATTCGTGCGCACCTTTAGCGACGTGCCGCTGGAACAACCGCTGCTCTACATCGATTCGCGTGGGCGGTTGGGAATCGCAGTCAACCAGGGAAGTTTCGCCGCGACTTACGCCATCAAGCCACCTGTAGCCCTGTTCATTCCGCGGGCAGGGAAGTGATCAAGATTTCCTGGATGGCGGAGCGATCAACGCATTGGGTTCAAGCACGCGAAAACGAGGGCTTTGGCCCTGAGGTTCGGCAGGAGGGAGACATGAGTAGCTGCCAGTCAACCACCAACAATCGCCGGCTCCAGCATTTCGTTCTTTTCACCGCTTCGCTGCTCCTGCCCTGCCTGCTTTTTGGGCAGAGCTTCCGCGGTTCGATTCGGGGGAGGGTCGTAGATCCTCAGGGCAGCGTCATCGCCGGAGCCGAGGTCACGGCAAAGAACAGCGCGACTGGACAAGAGCGCAAGACCGTAACCGGCGCGGACGGCGACTATGTGCTGGCCGAGTTGCCCGCTGGGGAGTACGTGGTTACGGCGTCGTCGGCCGGACTGTCGCCCGTGGCCCAGAATGTCGTGGTGAACGTAGGCGTTGACACTACCGCGGACTTCGACCTGACCAAAGTCGAGAGCAAGATCGAGCAGGTCACCATCACGGCTAGCGCGCCAGTCATCGACGAAACACGCGACGTGCTGGGCGAAGTAGTAGAGCGAAAGCTGGTCAGCGATTTGCCGTTGAATGGACGGGATTTCGGCAAACTGGTGGCGCTGGTGCCGGGCGCGACCGTGGAGCCTTCCGGAGTGGCCGCGGTGCAGAGCGGATTCGGCCAGTTCAGCATTAACGGGAATCGCGACCGCTCCAACAACTACACCCTTGACGGAACTGACAACAACGATCCGTTCTTCAACAATTCCGCACTGAATCAGACTGGGATCGGCGGCGCGCCGGCATCCTTGCTTCCAATCGATGCCATTCAGGAATTCAATTTGCAATCGCAGTTTCCGGCGGAGTACGGCCGCAACAGCGGCGCAGTGATCAACATCATTACCAAATCGGGCACGAACCACTTTCATGGCAGCGCTTTTGAATTTGTGCGCAATGATTTCTTCGATGCCCGCAACTATTTCAATCGTGCTCCAGCACCGCAGAGTGCGTTTCGCAACAACCAGTTCGGTGCATCGCTCGGCGGCCCCATCATCAAGGATAAGACCTTCTTTTTCGGCGCGTATGAGGGACAGCGCGAACGCGTCGGCTCGGACTTTAGTTTGCTGGTGCCCACCTCCACACAGATCGCAAACGCCCAGCAGGATGCGATCAACAATGGCGTAACCCCGAATCCTGCCCTCACGAAGATTCTGGGGTTGTTTCCCCAGCCCACTGGCTTTAACGGAACCAGTGGAACGCTGGCGGGAACCGTGAAAGACAAGAACGATGTGGATAGCCTGATCGTGAAGCTGGACCAGAATTTGAGCGACACCGAGCAACTCTCCGGCCGCTATGCTTTTGCCAGCAGCCAGCAGGTCTTTCCCCTCGGCGGGCTGGGCAGCGGCGCCGGTTCGCGGCTGCCGCAATTTGCCCAGCAGTCGCCCACGCGAGTGCAGGTGGTCTCAATCAGTCTGCTTTCCACGTTGAGCTCGCAAAAGCTGAATGAAGTACGTTTTGGCTATAGCCGCTACCGCACCTCGTTCACGTCACTGGACTCGAATTTTGATCCATCCGGCTACGGAATCGATTTCGGAACCGGCAAGCTGGGACTCCCGGAAATTGATTTTGGAGGACTTTTCGACAATCTGGGCGCCACTGCCTACAGTATTCCTCGCGGCCGCGTGAGTGAGAGTTACCAGATTCTGGACAACTTCAGCTGGCTTGCGGGACGCCACACCGTCAAGTTTGGCGGAGAGTACCGCCGCGCGGCGATCAGCGCGTTCAACGACAACCTGGAGCGTGGCGACTTTGTGTTCGGAACCAACAACGGTTTCGATCCTGACCCGGGCACCGATATCCTGGCCGCTTACTACCTCGGCTACGACTCCTTCGTCAGCGCCAACGCCGGCAACACGCAGCGAACCACCTACAACAATGGCCTGGCGTTTTTCGGGCAGGACGATTTCCGCGTCACCTCGCATCTCACCTTAAACCTCGGCGTGCGCTGGGAATACTTTGGCCCCGTCAGCGAGCAGAACAATATTCTGGCCAACCTCGGGTCCGACTCACTTCTTCACGTGGTCGGCACCGGCGGGGTGAACAGCGCCTACAATGGCGACCTGAATAATTTTGGCCCGCGCCTTGGATTTGCCTGGAACCCGCTTCCCAAAACGATTGTCCGCGGCGGCTATGGGGTTTTTTACGATTACATTCCGCAGGACCTGATGATTGCCAACTTCACCAATGATGCGGGGCTAGTCACGCCTCCCATCGGTCCAAAGCCGGTTCAGCCACTCAACTTCAATTCCGCTCAGTGGAGCGGTGCGGCGGGTCCCGTCCTTACCCCCTCGACGGGACCGTTTGACATTTTCTTTACGCCCCGCAATCTGGTCACTCCGTATTCCCAGAGTTGGAACCTGAATTTGCAGCAGGAAATGACCAAGAATGTCGCTCTGCAGGTTGGCTACGTCGGCAGCAAAGGCACCAAGCTGGTGCGCTTGCTCGACGCCAACCAGCCCGATGTGAACGGAAACCGCCCCAATCAGAAATATGGTTTCATGGACGAGTTTGCCACCGTCAGCGCGTCGAACTATAGCGCGCTTCAGGCCACCTTGCGCGTGCAGGGATGGCACGGCCTCACCGGCTTCACCGGCTACACTTTTTCCAAATCACTGGACGACGCTTCCGACGGCATTGACTACAATTTTTCGACGGTCGCTCTGCCGCAAAATTCCCACGATTTAGCGGCCGAATATGGCCCTTCCAACTTCGACACCCGCCATCGCTTCACTGTGGCATTCACCTACCAGGTCCCGCGTTTCGGAGGCCCCAAGCGGCTGACCGAGGGTTGGCAGTTCAACACGATTTTCACCGCTCAGAGCGGACGCCCGGTGCCGATCGTAAGTTCCAACGATACCAGCTCATTTCCCAACTCGAACTTCCTGACCCAGTCCAACTACCATCAGCGGCCGAACGTCGTGCCCGGGTTCAACCCAATCAATTCCAACTGGGAATCAGCGCCGGACACAATCGGTTATTTAAACGCCAACGCGTTCTCGCAGCCCGCTCCCGGTACATTCGGCGATCTTGGCCGTAATGCCATCTACGGTCCGAAATATTGGGACTTGGATTTCGCGGTGGGCAAGAATACGCCGATCACAGAACGTGTGAACCTGCAGCTTCGGGCGGAGTTCTTCAACCTTTTCAATCATCCGAATTTTGCTTTACCCAACTGGTTCGTGACCCCAGGCTCGGTTCCGGAAGGATTGATCACCCAAACTCCCGACCAGGCCCAAACCAATCCTGGCCTGGGCGGTGGCGGCCCGCGTGTGATTCAGTTGGCGGCGAAGGTTACGTTCTGAGGAGGGAAGGGCGGGGACGCCCGTCCTCCATTCGTCTTCTATTCGTTTTTCACGTCGGCGGCGATCTCCGGCAGCACCGCCAGCAATAGGGCCACGAAATCTCCCTTGACCTGCTCAGCAGTTCTTAGCACCTCTTCGTGATTGAGCACTTGGTCAAGGATCCCCGCTGCCATGTTGGTGACGCAGGAAATGGCCAGGACCTTCATCCCCATGTGCCGCGCCGCGATCACTTCCGGAATCGTGGACATCCCTACGAGATCGGCTCCGATCGAGCGCAGGTACCGGATCTCGGCCGGAGTTTCATAGTTCGGGCCCAGTAAACCGGCATACACGCCTTGATAAACCATCTTGCCCAGCTTGGGTGCGGCTTCGAGCGCGATCTTGCGATAGCGCTTGGAGTAGGCTTGTGTCATGTCCGGAAACCGAGGGCCGAAGCGGTCGTCGTTTGCACCCACGAGGGGATTGTGCCCTTGCAGATTGATGTGGTCCGTAATGACTACCAGCGAGCCCTGCTTATATTCAAGGTTAATCCCTCCCGCCGCATTGGTCACGATCAGGGCGCGAATGCCCATCCGGCCGAGCACGCGAGTCGGGAACGCAACTTCACTCGGCGAATAACCCTCATAAAGATGAACCCGCCCTTGCATGACTGCGACCGGATTGTCGCCAGCCTTCCCGATTACCAAGTGTCCGGCGTGTCCGATCGCGGTCGAGCGCGGGAAAGAAGGGATGTGGACGTAGGGGATTCGAATCGCGCCGGAGAGCTCGTCGGCAAAAGCGCCAAGCCCTGAGCCCAGCACAACACCAATCTTGGGGCGCAGCGGTGTCTGCGAGAGCAGGAATTGGGCGGCGGATTCGGCGCGTGCGAAGTCGTCCATAAAAAAGCTTCTGGCTCCTAGCTCCTAGCTCCTAGCTTTAAAGTCTTGCTGTGAGTTCATTTTTGCATCAGAGCGGGGAGCCCATGCGAGTCGTGAGCTAGGAGTCTCTTTTTCACAGCAGCATTCCTGCAATCGATGCCGCCATCAGGTTCGCCATGGTTCCGGCGAGCATGGCGCGGATCCCGAGCTTGGCCAGTTCGCCTCTTTTATTAGGCGCTAACGAGCCAATGCCGCCGATTTCGATTCCAATGTTCCCCAGATTTGCGAACCCGCACAAGGCGAACGTGGCGATGGTGTAGGAGCGTGGGTCGAGCGCGGCTTTCTGTCCGGCCAGCATCGAGAAGGCAACAAACTCATTGAGGATCATGCGTGTGCCCAGAAGGTTTCCAATCGCCGCACAATCCTTCCACGGCACACCGATGACCCACGCCACGGGTGCGAACAACACGCCGAAGATGCGCTCAAAGCTGGAAGGGAACCAGCCCCAGCCGAAGTAATGCGCCAGCCCGTTGTGAAGGCCACCCAGAATCCCGTTGGCAAGAGCGATCAGTGCAATAAAAGTGATCAGCATAGCTGCGACGTTCAGCGACATGTACAGCCCGTCGGTTGTGCCTTTGGCCACCGCGCCCAGCAAGTTCTCCGAGCGGTCCTCGCCCATTTCTTCGTCGCTCATTGCGACACGGCCGGCAGTGGCGGGTTGTTCGGTTTCCGGCACCAGCATCTTGGCGATAAGCAGAGTGCCCGGCGCGGTCATGATTACGGCGGTCAACAGGTGCTTGGCCGGAATTCCGAAGAGGATGTACGCTGCCATCACAGCGCCGCTGATGTGCGCCATCCCGCTGGTCATGATGGTCATCAACTCGGAGCGCGTGAGTTTCGCCAGAAACGGACGGATGGTCAGCGGAGCCTCCGTGCATCCCAGAAAAATGCTGGCGGCAACGTTCATGGACTCAGCCCCGCTGGTGCCCATGAAGCCCATCATGACGCGCGCCATCTGCCGGATAATCCACTGCATCACGCCATAGTGATAAAGAATGGCAAAAAATGCGGCGACGAAAATGATCGTGGGGAGGACCTGGAACGCAATATAAAATGGCGGGCCTTTCTTTCCCAGATCACCGAAAACGAACGACAACCCGGCGTAGGAATAGCCAAGAAAAGTTGTAATGACATCACCGAGCCAGGCGAACAGCCGGCGCCCGGCTTCCACGCGCAGAACCAGAAACGCGAACACAATTTGTAAGGTGAGTCCCCAGGCTACGGTGCGGATGCGAATGGCTCGCCGATTAGTGGAGAACACATACGCCAGGACAACCATGGTGGCGAGCCCGAGAATGCCAGTCAATCGGCCCAAAAGTCCTCCTCAGCTCTGAGAATGCGGGAAGACAGATTCTATCAGGCTGATAGCGTAGGCCCCGCCTTCTCTACCGAGAACTTCCAAACGGGGAACTGCGAAGTGTCCTAATAATTGCTTTCAAATTTGGCAAATTCGGTTTCCAATTGCCACTGCAGGCGGGCCCGCTCGTTGGCATCGAGGAAACTTCGGCAACTGCGCGACATCTGGTCCGCGGGGCGATCCCCCAGGCAGGCAGTGGCTGCACGAAACGGTTTGATCGTGGCCCACAGGCTGGCGCCCGGCAAAAAGCTATGTTCCAGGCTCTGGCGCGCCATGCGCTTGATGTCTTCATACGCCAGGTCGTAGGTCTGAACGGCGCGCAAATACTCGTGCGTCATATCGGATCGCGATACGCCCTCATCATCGGTCGCCAGCGCCACGGGCACGCCATAACGCAAGTACGTCGGCAATGGATGATCGTCTCCCCTGATGCCTAAAATCAGGTCATTCGAGGTCAAACAGGTTTCCACCAGAACCTTGCGCTGGGCCATCTCCCTCACCAAATCCAGCGGATGATCTTCCTCCATCACGTCTACGCCATGCCCGATCCGTTCTGCGTGCCCGCGTTCAACTGAGTCACGAATATGGAACCGTAAGCCCGCGGGCGGCACCAACCCCATGGCCAACTCTCCGGCATGGAGGCTGATGTGCACCTTAGGGTACATTTCGTGCAAATAATTCAGCATCTTCATGTGCAGGTCGAAATCATGCATGGGCACGTACCAGTCTTCCGGCATCACCAGGTTTAGTCCCACAAAACGCGCATCCGCCTGTGCCAGTTCGAACCCCATCAGCATCTGGGCGAAGACGGCTTCACGAGGCAGTCCGCGCAGCACCTGGTACAAATAACGAATCTTGACACCGCATCCGGGATCCGCCTCGGGCGTCTCGCACTTGAGCATGGAATGCATCTGCCCCTCGTCCGCAGCGAGCTGCCTGATTGTGGATGCGGCAATGTCTTTCAGACCGTTGGCCCAAAGGTTTTCGCGCATGCGCGCGAAGTCGTCGTTCCACCCCAATTTTGCGCCCAATTGGCCGGATTGCGCTCGATCCGCAGTGTGCATCAATTCAAGGTACTGCAGGTGGTCTTCCGCCGCGCGGGAGGCGGCCTGGGCCAAAGCATCCGCGGTGTGGTTGTGCGTCGCCAAAGAGAATTTGTCGAACGTTGCAAAGAAATGATCGTGCCCGGATTCTTCGCCCGGTTCCCAGTTGCGCATGGACCAGGCGTCGATCATCGTGTTGTAAAGCACGTGATCCCCATAAGCGCAACGGACGGCCGGTTTGTTCGTGTACTTTTCGCAAGAATCATCGCAGGGCGGAGCGATCAGAAGTGCGGTCGTTCGGTCCACGCACAGGTTGTCGCTCACGGCGAAGTCGATCAAGCTCTCTGCGTAAATTGCACCGCTCAAGTGCACGTGCAAGTCGCCTCCTTTCGGCATCTCGCGCAGGAATGCCAGCAGAAGAGACGGCTGCCGCTGGACCAATTTCAGATATCGCCCGGTTCGCTGCTCGGCGCCGGGTCTCGACCGCGGGCCAGCGGTGGCAGGGAACCAGGCCATGATCAGAAGAAGAATCACACCAGCAGTTCGCACCACGAGGGTCTCCTTTGCTCCTGGAAATCGGCATTTTACTCTCATTGGTGGAAGGCTGGGCGTATAGACGCAGATCGCCGTGTCTCCCAAAATCCATGAAACCAGCGCACCTTGTGGTTTCTCCTTCGATTTTCACAACTCACGATTGGGGGTGTTAGCTTCTGACGAAGCCATTGAAGAAGGAAACTCCGCAAGAATCGCGGACGAGCCGAGGGTTGGCGAAAACCGCTTTCCTTCAAGCTGCACCAGTCTTGTGGCACATGCCTGTGAACTGCCTGCACTCGATTGAAGGTCAAGCAGATACAGTGATAGGTTTTTTATTGACTGTGAAAATAGGGAGAGTAAAACCATAGTCGTTCTTTGACCGCTTCTGAAGTTTTCCCGGTTGGTGCGGCGTCCGGGGCTCGAGCGAAGTCACCCTCCACATCGCAAGATGAGGGGGGAGGGCGAGCAAGGGTCTATAGCAAAGCGCTGGTTGAGGCGAACAAGAAGAATGGTCGAAGGCAGGATAGAGTCCCGAGGCGTTGGGTTGATTTATCCGGTTGGCGGTAAGCCCGGAGCCCGAGCAACGATCGCGCATTGCGACCCGCAAGGAAGCAATGAGGGCAGGTCGGCAAGGGTCTAAAGCGAGCTACTGGCCGAGACGAATGATCCCAACATCACCTCGGGGCTCTTATTTGTATTTGTTTGGTCGGTGGCCAGTGACTGGCGGTCGGCGGCGGCTAAGGCAGCTCTCCCCCAAACGGAACATGTCATGGCCAAATCTCGGACCGCTAGCCACTGCTCACTAGACTCGTGTTCTCACGGCCCTTGCAGAACGTGCAGCTTCTGACTCGGCACCAGCCGGGTACGATAAATCGAGTTGGTCGCGGCGACCTCAGCCACCACATCCGCGTTGAGTTCGTACTCCCCGTACGGTAGGTTGTCGCCGAACGGAACTTCCTGATCGAGGGTGTTGTTCTTCAGCAAGAAGTGCTGATAGCCGATCGCGGTGGCTCGTCCGACTTCATTCACCGCTAACACGATCAGCGTTAGGTCGAAATCCTGCTCCGTCTGGTTGGAAACGACGATTGAACCTTCGACTCTCTGGCCTTTGACCTCGGGATAGCGGCCCCAGCGCGCTAGCAGAGGAGCTACCACGGTCAGCACCAGCGGCTGCTTCTTCTGATAGGCCGGTTTTCCGCTGTCCGTCACGGTGACTACGAAACGAAACTCGCCGGCTTCGGTCGGAGCCCCGCTAAGGACTCCTTCCCGGTTGAGCGTGACGCCGGCAGGCAGCCCGCCCTCCGTGACCTCCCAGGCAAGGGGCATGATTCCGCCCTGAGCCTGCAAACGAGTTTCATAATGCTGTCGGAGGTAGGCCTTGGGAAGGGTTACGGTCCGAATGACGAGCGGCTCGCTGGTCGCAGCGCTCTGCTGTGCAGAAGCGACGCTGACAAAGAGGCATGCAACGCAGAGTAAGAGAAGGCGAGCGCACGCCCGCCAAGTGGTAAGGCGCGTCCTGGACGGCACTGGCATAGATGAAATTATAGCGGGGCGCCTCTTGAAAAACTGCGCGCGGATTGCGAAACGGGCTGCCAAGAGTCCGTGACCTTACTTGGATCCGCGCAAGAATTCATCCACCGCCGTGATAAACATTCCCGGCTGGTCCACGAAGGTCATGTGCCCGGATTTGGGGAAAATCACGAGTTTCGATCCCGCGATCTTTTCATGCATGACCTGCGACATCGAAGGATCGGACTCATCGTGATCGCCGACCAAAATCAGCGTCGGGACCTTGATCGTCGCAAGCCGATCGGTATATTCGACCGATTTCAAGTTGCCGTCAATGATGAACTCGCCGTGCTCGCCCCACATTTCGCGGTACAGCTCCCACGACATTTTGCCGTTATCAACGGGATCATAGTTCGGGTCCGGATGATTCTGATAGAGGTAAGGGAAATAGCCTTCGCCCCAAGCCGCGACCATATACGCGTCGGTATAGCGGTTCTTGCGATAGTCCTTGCCCTGCCCGAAAAGTCCAGCCACTTCGAGATCGTCGATGCGCTGGCGCAATTCAGGAGTCATATTCTGTTTCATACGCACGAAAACTTCGTTCAGCGCCTTGGTGCTCGACCACGTGCTGGCCAGGATCAGGTGAGTCAGATTGGCTTGATACTTGAGCGCGTAGGCCTCCACCAGTGCTCCGCCGTAGGAGTGACCGAGCAGGTTAATCTTGCCCAGGCCAAGCGCTCGGCGCACTGCCTCGATATCTTCCACCATGTTTTCGATGGTGTAGCCGGAGGGATCCTCGAGCTTTTGCGAGCGACCGGAGCCGCGCTCATCAATGAAAATGACCTTGTTGTGCCGAGCCAGAGGCAGAAGATAGGGCAAGAAATAGTCGTGCGACGCGCCCGGGCCGCCATGCACAATCATGAGCGGCTCACCCCGTCCGACGGTCAGGTAGTAAATCATGACGCCGTTGGCGTCCACAAGTCCTTCTTGCAGGGGATAAACATTGGAGGTCGAAACTACGCGTGGGTGGGACGACTTGCTGGCCTGAGCGCTGGCTGAGGTTAAGAATCCTGTCACGCCTAGAACGATTAAGAAAAGTCTGAGGTTTTTCATGGCCCGGCTATCGTAATCCGCGGGCCGGGTCATGAGCAACCCGGTACGAGAGTGGCTAAGGGCTTAGTTTGGATTGTCATCTCGAGCAATTGTTCTTTGCGTAGCGAGGGATCTGGGCGAGGCGCGCGAGCGTCGCATACTTTGCGGCGCAAAAATCGCGCGTTTGGCTTGCTTCCTTATCAAACTGACCCACTACCCGAGAGCGTCACCCCTCGACGGCCCTGCCGCCCGCACGATAAGCTAAATAGTTTCCCGGTGGAGGTTGGAAGCATGCGTGAGGTAGTGGCCAAACTTTGGCCGGAGATTCGGTGGATCGAAAAGCCGAAGTTGCGCGAGCAGGTCACCCAGACCTGGATCAAGGCCCTGGAGCGCAGCCCGTTGAAACCTGAGGATCTGAATCGCATTCCGTTTACCCTGCTCGTGCCCAACTGTCCCATCACCTTCATGGAGCACAAGCGTTGCGTGGTGCACATAGCGCGTCAGAGCGCTGAAGCCATGCAGGAGTTCATGGGCCGGAGCCTGCCGATTGACCTGGATACGGTGATCGCAGGCGCAATTCTGGCTGACGTGGGCAAGTTGCTGGAATACGAACTCGGCCCCGACGGCAAGAGCCGCCAGAGCGAGCGTGGCGAGGCATTGCGGCACCCATTTACCGGAGTTGCGCTTGCTCTGGAGTCTGGCGTGCCCGATGAAGTCTGCCACATCATCGCCGCGCACGCCGCGGAGGGAGATTTGGTGAAGCGCACGACGGAAGCTTATATCGTGCACCATGCCGACTTTATGGCATTCCTGCCGTTTAAGAATCCGAAGAATGTGAAGGGGAAATAGAGGAGCGCATCTTGTCCGCCACTAAGGAAGCCGTTGCATCGAAGGAACTCATCACAGCGAGAATGGCGCGCTGGGCCGCTGGCCTGGAATACAAGCATCTTTCGCAGGAGGCTGTCTACCAGGCGAAGCGCTTCCTGCTGGATTCGGTAGGTTGTGCGCTTGGCGGTTACCAGCAGCACGATGTGAAGATCGCGCTTGAAGTGCTCGATGAAATTGCCGGCCGCGGCTCGGCCACAGTCATTGGCACGGGAAAGCGCCTCGATCCAGTTTCCGCGTCGCTCGCCAACGCGCTCATGATCCGCTGCATGGACTACAACGATATTTACTGGAAACAGGATCCGTCGCATCCCTCGGACATTTTTCCTGCGGCCTTGGCAGGCTGCGAGCGCGCGAAGAGTGACGGAAAAGAGCTAATCGTCGGGCTCGTGCTCGGGCACGAGTTTGAGATGCGCTTTTGCGAAGCGGCTTTTCCAGGCATCCGCGAACGCGGATGGCATCACGCCACACTCACGGCATTCGTGTCGCCGATCGTAGCTGGACGTGCTTTGCGTCTCCGATGGGAGCAGATTCAGCACGCGGTGGGCATTTCCGCCAGCCGTCACGCAACGCTGGGCGCGGTCACTGCCGGCAAACTGACGATGATGAAGAACACCGTCGATCCTTTGGCCACGCAAAGCGGCGTGCTGGCGGCGCTTCTGGCGGAGAAGGGTTACACCGGGCCCGAACACGTGGTGGACGGCAAGGAGGGACTGACGCATTGTTTCGGACCGGGATGGAAGCTGAATCTGCTGACCGACGGTTTAGGAGAGTCGTGGCGGATCACACAATGCGGCATGAAGGCGTTTCCCACCGAGGCGCTCACGCACACGCCGATCTCCGCTGTGCTCGATCTGGTAAAAGGAAACGACCTGAAACCGGACGATGTCGTGAAAATTCAAATTCGATCGCTGGCCCGAGCGGCGGACATTCTCTCTGATCCGAGCAAGTATGATCCACGAAGCAAAGAGACTGCCGACCATTCGTTGCCCTACGTCATCGCCGCTGCGTTGGCGGAGCGGCAGGTCACGCCCGTGCAGTTCACGATGGAAAAGATCATGGGTCCGACCATTCGTGCGCAGTTAAGGAAAGTTGAGGTGGTTGCCGATCCCGAGATAGAAAAAGTGTTTCCAGCGCTGCAGAGGGTGATTGTGAACATAATCACCGCCGATGGCGCGACTTTCACCAAGCAGCTCGATTATCCGAAAGGCGATCCCCGCAATCCGTTGACCGACCAGGAAGTGGAAGAAAAGTTCGCGGCGCTGGCGGAAGGCGTATTGTCGGCCGGGGCGCAAAAGAAGCTGAAAGACGCCATCTGGAACCTGGAGAAAATCGGATCGGTGTCGAAGTTGATGGCGCTAATGAAAGCAGACGAGCGTTCGCGAAAGCCCGCACTCCGGAAAGTAACCAGGAGCAAGAAGCGTAGGTAGGCAATGGCTGTGCAGGGACGGGTCGGAGCCTGTCCTGAGCGAGGCCGAAAGAACCCGTCCGGACCGATTGAAACTCTGAAGATTCGCTGGTAGCAGCATATGCCCCAGACCATCGTTGAAAAAATCGCACAGAGCCACCTCGCCGAAGGTCCGAAGCGCCCGCTGCGCACCGGCGACTTTGTTTCCATACGCCCGCATCACGTCATGACCCACGACAACACCTCCGCCGTCATGGCCAAGTTTAAGGGCATCGGCGCAAAGAAGATTCACGATCCCAATCAACTCGTTTTCGCCCTGGACCACGACATCCAGAACAAAGACGAAGCCAACCAGAAGAAATATCGCTCCATCGAGGCCTTCGCCAAAGAGCACGGGGTCGATTTTTATCCCGCCGGCTCAGGCATTGGCCACCAGATCATGGTGGAGCGCGGATACGTCGTGCCCGGATCATTCGTCGTTGCTTCCGACTCGCATTCCAACATGTATGGCGCGCTGGGAGCAATTGGAACGCCCATCGTGCGCACCGACGCCGCCGCAGTCTGGGCGACCGGCGAATTCTGGTGGCAGATTCCTCGGTCCATCCAAGTTGTTCTCGAAGGCAAGCTTCCCGAAGGCGCGACGGGCAAGGACGTCATCATTTCCTTATGCGGCCTGTACAACCACGATGAAGTTCTGAATGCAGCCATCGAATTCGGTGGTCCCGGCGTTGCCAGCCTCTCCATGGATGCGCGCCTTTCGATCTCCAACATGACGACTGAGTGGGGACCGCTGGTGGGCTGGTTTCCGGTGGATGAAGTCACAATCAATTACCTCAGAGGCTTGCATCAGCGGCTGAAGGCAATCGGCATTGAGCGGTTCTCACAGAAGGACATCGAAAGCTGGGCGAAGAACCCTCCACGCCCCGATACCGATGCAGTGTATGCGGCGCGCATCGTGCTCGATCTTAGCCAGGTCACGCCTCATGTATCGGGCCCCGACACAGTTCAGGTGATGAGCTCGCTGGCAGAGGTTGAAAAGAAGAAGGTCGCGATCCAAAAGGCGTACCTGATTTCGTGCGTCAACTCGCGTGTCGAAGACCTGGACGCTGCAGCCAAGGTGTTCAAAGGGAAAAAAGTCGCACCCGGGGTAAAATTCTATCTTGCGGCAGCCAGCAAATGGGTGCAGGAAGAAGCTGAGCGGCGCGGCATCTGGCAGACGCTGCTTGATGCCGGAGCCAATCCGCTGCCGTCGGGTTGCGGTCCGTGCATCGGTCTGGGCGTAGGCCTCCTGGAGCCTGGAGAGGTTGGAATTTCGGCCACCAATCGCAATTTCAAAGGCCGTATGGGATCGCGCGATGCCCAATGTTACTTGGCGAGCCCAGAAGTTGTCGCTGCCTCCGCTGTAGCAGGGTACATCCGCGGGCCGCACGAGATGAATGACCGCGAGCCGGGGCGCAGCTATACCGAGTTTGCGGCGACCGCAGCGGTGGAGAAAGTGGATATCCTCCCTGGTTTTCCCGAGCGAGTGCGCGGCCGGCTTGTATTCATCCCCCAGGACAACGTCAACACCGACGCAATTTATGGGAAAGATTACACCTACCGCGACGACATGACCGCGGAGATGATGGCCGAGGTCGTCATGGAGAACTATGATCCGCAGTTCGGCGCGCGCGCGCGGAAGGGCGACGTGATCGTCGGTGGGTTCAACTTCGGCACCGGATCAAGCCGAGAGCAGGCCGTCACCTGCCTTAAGGCGAAGGGCATTCCGCTGGTGATCGCGGCCAGTTTTTCGCAAACCTACCTACGCAATGCGTACAACAACGGTTTTCTGTGCGTGGAAGTGCCGGAGTTGGTGAAGCGTTTGCGCGAGCAGTTCGAGAGAGAGATTGCTTCCAAAGAAAAGACGCTCATCCCCGGAGATGAAATTGATATCGATTTCACATCCGGACTGATTCACTGGCGAAAAGAAACCTTCGCTTTTCCGGCGCTGGGGAGCGTGCCGCAGTCGCTAGTGATCGCGCAGGGCGTAGAGAATTTAGTGGCAAAGCGCTTGGGATTGTCTTGAAGAAATTCACCGAGGACACGAAGGACTCTTTGTTCTCTGTGTTGAAGAAATTTGGGGAGTTTGAATGCCTAAACACACCGTAGTCACCATGCCCGGGGACGGGATCGGCAACCAGGTTCTCCCTGAGGCACTGCGGGTTCTAAAAAGCGCTGGCTTGGACGCTGAATACATTCACGCCGACATCGGTTGGGAGTGCTGGCGCAACGAAGGCAATGCACTACCGCAGCGCACCATTGATCTGCTGACCAAGCACAAGCTGGGATTGTTCGGCGCCATCACTTCCAAGCCGAACAAAGCGGCTCAAGCCGAGCTGAAACCGGAATTGCAAGGCAAGGGCCTGGTGTACTACAGCCCGATCGTGACCATGCGTCAGAAGTTCAACCTGGATATCTGCATGCGGCCCTGCATCGGATTCAAGAGCAATCCGCTGAACTACATTCGCAAACGGCTGGATGGCGGCTTCGACGAGCCACAGATTGACACCACGGTGTTCCGCCAGAACACCGAGGGCATGTACGCCGGTATCGAGTGGACAAATCCTCCGGAGAATGTGCGCGCTGCGCTCAATTCCCATCCGAAGTTCAAGGCTTTTGCCGGTGTGCCCGGTCCCGACCTGGCAGTTAGCGTACGCATCATCACTCGTCCGGCTGCACGCCGCATCGTGACTGCTGCATTCGAATATGCCAAGAAACGCGGATTTAAAGGCGTGACCATCTGCGAAAAGCCCAATGTCGTCCGCGAAACCTCAGGCCTGATGGAAGAGACTGCAAAGGAAGTGGCGGAGAATTATCCCGGAATTGCGCTCTGGTCCACCAACATTGACGCGCAGTTGATGTGGCTGAACAAGAATCCCGAGGACTACAACGTGATCGTGGCCTCGAATCTTTTTGGGGATATCCTGTCAGATGCGTTCGCCGGGCTGGTGGGCGGGTTAGGATTCGCGGCCTCAGGCAACATCGGTGATCAGGTTGCTGTGTTTGAACCTACCCATGGGTCTGCGCCCAAATATGCGGAACTGAATCCGCCAATTGTGAATCCGATTGCTATGATTCTTTCCGGAGCGATGATGCTCGACCACATAAATGAAGGTGCCAAGGCTGATCGCATCCGCGAAGCTATTGCTGCCGTAGTCAAGGAAGGCAAAGTGCGGACCTATGACATGATGCGCATTTCTGGCGGCTCGAAGTCGCTCAGCCAGGGCGCGGCTTCGACCATTCAGATGGCGGACGCGATTTTGGAAAAGCTGAATTAACCACGAAGGATACGAAGGAGCACGAAGGATGATCGCTTAGCCAATGATCGATGCTTTTCGTGAGCCTTCGTGCCCTTTGTGTTTGAGGATTCTTTGATGAGCAACGGCACCACACCCACGAGCGCGCACGCCGCTGAAGCGGGCCACTACGGCAAAGACATCCGCTCCGACCTGCACGTGGCGATGGAACCGCGGGATGGCGGCGGGCTGCAAATCGCGCTGGAGTCTCGCGTCGGCCTCTATTACGGTAAGTCCATCCTGGCTCAGGCGCGCGAAGTTCTTGAGTCTCTGGGCGTGAAGCACGCAAAGGTTTCCATCCGCGACGAGGGCGCATTGCCCTTCGTGATTTCCGCTCGGATCGAAACGGCGGTGAAACGAACTGGCCTAGGTGACGGGCAGAAGGCGTTGCCGGAAAGAGTTTCACTGCCTGGGCCTTCCGCGCGCGATCGGCTGCGACGCTCCCGGCTTTACCTGCCTGGTTCAGAGCCCAAGTACTTCATCAACGCTGGATTGCACGGGCCGGACGCGGTCATTCTCGACCTGGAGGATTCCGTTCACCCCGCGGAGAAGGACGCGGCCCGAATCCTGGCCCGCAACGCGCTTCGCGCCGTGGATTTCGACGGCTGTGAGCGCATGGTGCGCATTAACCAGCTACCTTTAGGGCTCGAAGATTTGGCGGAAATTATTCCCGAAGCGCCCGACCTCGTCCTGATTCCGAAACTAGAACGTCCCGACCAGGTGGGCGAAGTCGATCGCAGGATCGGCGAACTGAAAGCGGCCAGCGGAGTGCAGCGCCCGATCTGGCTCATGCCCATCCTGGAATCTGCGCTGGGCATCGAAAACGCCTTCGCGATCGCGACGGTGAGCAGAAACGTCGCCGCCCTCACCATGGGACTGGAAGATTACACGGCTGATATGGGCGTGGCGAAAACATCGGAGGGTAGCGAATCGTTATATGCGCGCTCACGTCTGGTGAACGCGGCCAAGGCAGCCGGCGTTCAGGCGATTGACTCCGTGTTCGGAGATGTCGCCGATGCGGAGGGCCTACGCCGATGGGGCAAAAATTCCCGCGCTTTGGGATTTCGAAGGCATGGGATGCATTCATCCCTCGCAGATCCCGGTGATCCATGAAGCGTTTGCGCCGGCGCAGGCGGAAATCGAAAAAGCGCTCAAGATTGTCGCAGCGTTCGAAGACGCACAGCGACGCGGGCTTGGGGTGGTCAGCCTGGGCTCTAAGATGATTGATCCGCCGGTAGTCGAACGTGCACGGAAGCTGGTAGCGACAGCAAGGGAAATGGGGAAAGCATAAGGAAACTGCCGAGTTTGCTCGGCCGGACAGCCCCTTCGACTGCGCTCAGGGCAGGGTTGGGCGGCTGTCCCCACGCGTACACAGGAACGGAATGACCGAACGCATCGAACTGGCACAAAACGCCGCCGGGCGCATGGTCCCGGCCATGGTCAACGGCAAGCCCCAGATCCCGTATCTGGGCGTCGCAAAGTTTCAACCACGCGGTCGCAAGACTGCCCCGCCAGTGCGATCGAGCAAAGATTATGCGGATAACGGCGATAAGCGAGTTGCCAGCCTGGAAAGCGCGCTACGCAACTGCGGCCTGCGCGACGGCATGGTCATCTCGAACCATCACCACTTGCGCGACGGGGATCGCGTCGCGCTCATGGCACTCGAAGCTGCGGCCAGGATCGGCGTCAAAGATTTGATGTGGTTTCCCAGCGCGTCTTTTCCTTCACAGAAGAGTGCCATCGAACTGATGGAAAACGGCGTCATTCACCACATCGAAGGCAGCATGAACGGTCCGCTGGGCGACTATTGCACGCAGGGCAAGATGCGCGGAACGGGGGTGCTACGCTCGCACGGAGGACGCTGGCAAGCCATTCAGGACGGCGAAGTTCATATTGATATTGCCGTGATTGCGTCTCCCACGGCCGACGCTTTTGGCAACGCCGACGGCTCGCACGGCAAGTCGGCCTGCGGATCTCTTGGCTTCGCACTGGCCGACTCATTGTATGCCGACTACGTTATCGTGGTCACCGACAGTCTCGTGCCGTTCCCCTGCATTCCGTGGCAAATCCAGGGCAACAACGTGGATTACGTAGTCGAGGTGGAGTCGATTGGTGATCCCACAAAGATTGTTTCCGGCACGACCCAGATCACGCGTTCTCCTGACCGCCTGCGTATCGCGCAGTTCGTGGCGCGTTTCCTGCGCGATTCCGGCATCATGCGCAACGGATTTTCTTTCCAGGCGGGCGCGGGCGGGATCGCGCTGGCGTTCGTAGACTACCTCCGCCGCATGATGAAAGAAGATGGCGTGAAAGCCCGCTTCGTGCGCGGCGGATCCACGCGCTACCTGGTGGAAATGCTTCAGGAAGGCTTGACCGATTACATCCTCGATGGACAGACATTTGATCTCGACGGCGTGAAATCCATCGCCAGCGATCCGCGTCATGTCGCCACCTCGCCTTTCACTTCGTACAACTATCACGGCAAGGGACACTTTGCTTCCCTGGTAGATGCGGTCGTACTGGGTGCGACTGAAGTCGATGTGAACTTTAACGGCAATGTGGTCACGCATTCCGACGGTCGCCTGTTGCACGGAATTGGCGGCTGGCAAAATTGCCTGGCTGCCGGTTGCACGATTCTCGCCGTGCCTTCGTTCCGCGACCGCATTCCGGTGATCGTGGACGAAGTTACAACGCTGACCGGCCCTGGCGAATTGATCGACGTCGTAGCAACTGAACGGGGGATTGCAATCAATCCGCGGCGCCAAGATTTGCTCGATGCGGTGAAGGGTTCGAGCCTGCCGATCCGTCCCATACAGGACATCAAGGCCGAAGTAGAGCGTATCTGCGGAGGCAAACCCGCGCGACCGAAACCAGGAGACCGTCCGGTCGCCGTAGTGAAATGGGTTGACGGAACGGTGCTGGATACGGTGTGGCAGGTGGGATGAAAGTAGTCAGGGTTCGGTCGTGACTGGTACTGACCACCGACTCCTGACTCCTGCTTATTGTGCTTGCGCGTTCATCGCCCCAATAATTTCCACTCCCGGGTCATTTTGCAGGATGTAGGCAGTGCTGCCGGAAACCAGATAGAAGATCAGGTCGTTCGCATTGATCGAAAGATTGTTGACTGATGCGGTTACCCGTCCGTTGCTCGCAACGGAATAGGTTCCCGAAAGGAAGGGAGGTTGTTGAGTCACTCCCGAATCGCTCACGAGTTCATTCCAGGTCACGTTCCCAGATCCGTTCCACTGGATCCAGCCGATCCGGTCCACGTAGAGACTCGTGTTCAGATTGAATCCATCCATCACGAAGCCGAATTGGCCGTTCAGGCTGCCATTAGAGAAAGTTCCCTGCTGCTGGTCGAGGGTGCCGTCTTCAAACTTGGTCGAATCGTTGGTGATGAGGAAGGCGCGCGTCTTGTTGACCATCCAGAACACCTGTTGCACCGCGGTGCCGCCGGATGGATTCAGAGTCACCGCAGCCCGTCCGTTGGAAGCCATGGTGTAACTTCCGGCGAAGGGGACGTCCACAAAGGAATTGCCGTCCTGGACTGAGTCGTAGGCTCCAGCACTGATGGCGCCAGTGCCGGCCGTGCTGAAGCTACCCACGGTGTTGACTCCGCTGAGATAGGTATTGTCGTCAGCCCTGCTGCCAAAGGCATAGCCGCCGGAGAGCGAGGCTGCAGTAAAGGGTCCGCCCGTCTGTTTTTCCGCGCGGCCCAGTCCGAGGATGCCGGAGTCCGTCGAGAGCCAGCGCAGATTGTTGGCGTCCACAATGTAATAGACAAAATCAGAGGTAACATTCGAGCTATCGGTAATGGATGCCGTGCCGCGGCCGTTGCTGGCCGGCGCAACGAATGAGCCGGTCAAGGTCAGCGGACTATTGCCTGCGTTATCGAAGACTCCCCCGCGCTCCACGTCATCGTTGCCGGAGACCACTCCGCTGGTAATCGTAAGCGCCCCCACTACCGATGAAGATCCCTGGGCTGAGCTGGTGGTGTGCATGCGGAAGGCGAACGTTCCGCTTGGGGGCGACGACAATACAGAGGGGTTTTGTAACTCGGCGATCCCGCTGGCATTGGCGTTGTCCGTTTCCATGAGATAGACCTTGGACGGACTCACCAGTGTTACCGCCAGGTTAGCGACGCTGAGATTCAGATTGCCGGTGCCGTCGTTACCGATGCTGTAAGAACCGTTGATCGGGTTGGCCGATGTGCAGGTGTTGCCCTCGCAAAAATCATCCGTGCCGCCGGTGATGTTCCCGGCCCCGTCGGCCATGAAAACCCCCGCTTCCCGGTATGGCGCGGCGGAACCAGAACTGAAGTCGGTTCCCGCTATCTGATACACGTATTGGCCGTTGAGGCTCGAATTGGAGAAAGTGCCCGTTCCCGTGCCGGTGGGAGTGTGGAAGCCTCCGTTCGACCCGCAAGCTACACAAAACACAACCGAAAGCAAACCAGAAACCAGAAACAGTTTTCGCATAGCAAGGCCGTACATTTTGCCTGCTCCCCGGCGAAGTTTGGAAACGTACGCCGGTTGCACCGGATTCTCGCTCTAACCCTGCCGCGGGAAGAAAGTTCCTCACCGCTGATGCATTAGGAAACATTCCGGTTCGGAGGCAGTTCCAACTGAGGCTGGCGAAAGAGTCTGGCTTTAGCGGTGAGTTTCGGACCCGCTGAAACTGCAACCCGATATCCCATTAGCAACGCCAGCACAAGGGCATACTCCAGCGGCTTGCGAACGTCGGCCTTTACCAGCCAATAGTAATGAATGACTCCCGCAACCGCGCTGAAATAGATCAGGCGATGAACCGACTGCCAGCGTTTGCCGCCGAGACGACGAATCCAGCCGGTGGTTGAGGTGATGGCAAGCGGGACAAGAAGTACGAATCCGGTGAATCCGACCGTGATGAATCTACGTTTGGCCATGTCCTTCAGCATTTCGTGGAGATCGAAAAACTTGTCCAACCAGATGTAGGTAAGGAAATGCAACGCCACGTAGAAGAAAGCAAACAGCCCAAACATGCGCCGGAAGCGGATCAGCCAGAGTTGCCCGGTCAGCTTGCGCAACGGGGTGATGGCCAAGGTCACCAACAGAAAAATCAGAGTCCAGTCACCCGTCGAATGGGTGATGACCTCGATGGGGTTCGCCCCGAGGGCGCTGTTGTAGGCCTTCCACCCCAAGCGTGCTAGCGGGCCCAGGCAGGCCAGAAAGACTACGGGTTTGAACCAGCGGATCATTGCCATTCAAAGAATCACATTATTCGCTTGTCATCCCGAGCGCCGGTCAGGCTGCGCCGGCGCGGCGAGAGCAAGTCGAGGGATCTGCAGTTAATTTCGTTGCCGACAACGTCTGCTCCAGGTCTGAAGCCAGTCGAATGACATCTAGAAATTCTTCTTCAAATCCATCCCGCTGTACAGGCTCGCCACCTGGTCATATCCATTGAACATCAAAGTTGGACGTTTCAGGAATTCCCCCAAGCCGGCGCTCTTTGGCCTGGCTCCAACGCGGATGATCCACATTGGGATTTACGTTGGAGTAGAAACCGTATTCGTTGCGGCGCCATCTTGTTCCACGTGTTCTGCGGCTGAGTGTCGGTGAAGCGGATCCGCACAATGGCTTTAGCGCTCTTGAAACCGTACTTCCACGGCACCACGATGCGCAGCGGTGCGCCATCCTGGTTGGGCAGCGCTTCGCCATACATGCCGAAGCAAAGCAGTGCCAGCGGGTGCATGGCTTCGTCCATTCGCAGGCCTTCAACGTAAGGCCAGTCGAGCACTCGGTCCCGCTGACCCGGCATCTGCTTGGGATCGTAGACGGTGGTGAACTCCACGTAATTCGCCTTGCCCAGGGGCTTGGCTCGCTTGATCAGTTCGCTTGAGGGAAAAGCCAATCCAGGGCACAACGATCGACCAGCCCTCCACGCAGCGATGACGGTAGATGCGCTCCTCGGGAGCAGCCATTTTGATGATGGTGTCCACGTCAAGCACCTGCTTCTTGTCTCACCAGCCCGTCGATCGTAACCGTCCAGGGACGCGTCTTGAAATTCTTGGCCAGCCCGGCGGGCTCATACTTGTCGGTGGAGAATTCGTAATAGTTGTTGTAGTTTGTGACGTCCTGGTAGGGCGTGATCTTTCGGTGGTGAAAACGAACTCTTTTGAATGCCGCCAATTTTCGTGTTGGCCTGTACGACATTGGTGGGAAAGTCAGATCTGGCAAGCTGCGCCCACTACGCCAGCAGCCCCCGCCAGCCACCGTCGGCCAGAAACTTGCGGCGATTCAGTACAAACTCTTTGGTGTTATTTCCGACGATGGAATGTTGGCCGACTTCTTGATCAGCATGAAAACATCCCCACCTTAGTGTACGGAAATTGCCGTCCGGCAACTGCAACCAGCTTGAATCTTGCTAGATAAGACGCAGGTAGGCGGGAAAAGTTGCACGATGGCGGTGGGTGAGAAAAGGAGATCGGTTTTGCAACCAGTTGGCGAAAGCCGCGGAGATCCCGGCCTTCACCCGCCGTTGTTTCCCAGCACTTCGCGGACCTTCCGCGACAGCATCTGCAGGGTAAACGGTTTCTGCAGGAATGCGGTTCCCGGTTCCAGCACGCCCTCGTGCGACAATGGCATCCTCGGTGTAGCCGGAAAGGTAAAGCACCTTGGTCTGCGGGTACAATGCACAGAGCTGGGCGGATAACTCGCGGCCGCTCATGCCCGGCATCACCACATCCGTGATCAGCATATCGATTGCGTCCGGCATGGTGAGCAGCGAGGCGCAGAGCAGCTTCCCCGTTGTCAGCTTCAAGGACCTTGTATCCCTTTGGCTTCCAGAGTTTCGCGAACCAGTTGCCGCACCGATTCTTCGTCCTCCACCAGCAACACGGTTTCCGAGCCGCCGCTCTGCGATTTCGAAACGCGAACCGGACCGCGCGGTTCCGCAGCGCATCTTCGACGCGGGGCAGATAGATGCGGAAAGTCGTGCCTTGCCCCGGCTCGCTCTGCGACCAGAACGTACCCGCCGCTCTGCTTGATGATTCCGTAGACCGTTGAAAGCCCGAGCCCTGTACCTTTTCCTTTTTCCTTGGTGGTGAAGAAAGGCTCAAAGATGCGCGCCTGGGTTTCCTTATCCATGCCGTGGCCGGTGTCGCTGACCGAAAGCATGACGTAATCGACCGGGCTGGATGTAGCTGTATTCGCGGCGAAGGTCATCGTTCTGCAGGTTGACATTGGCGCGTCTGGATGGTGATTTTCCCGCCATTGGGCATGGCGTCTTTGGAATTCACCACCAGATTCATGATTACTTGCTCGATCTGTCCGCGTCGGCGCGGGTGCGGCCCAGATCCGGCGCGAGCTGGGTCTGCAGCTCGATGTTCTCTCCGATCAGCGGACGCAGCAGGCGTTCCATGTCCGCCACGATGATGTTCACGTCGACCACTTTCAGTTCCAGCATTTGCTTGCGGCTGAAAGCCAGGAGCTGACGAGTCAGGGTGGTAGCGCGCTCGGTCGCCTGGTGAATGGCCTCAATTTTCGGATACAGCGGATTGCTCTTCCGGGTTGCTCGAGCAACACTTCGGTGTAACCGCTGATCACCATCAGCAGGTTGTTGAAGTCATGCGCGACGCCGCCTGCCAGGCGTCCCACCGCTTCCATTTTTTGCGCCTGGCGGAACTGGTTTTCCAGCACGCGCCGTTCCGTAACATCCTCGGCGATGATTTCCAGCACCTCGGCAGTCTCCTCGGGGCTGTTAACGACGCGACCGCTCAAGCGCACCGTAATCGCGTTGCCATCCTTGCACTTCCAGCGGACTTCAACGTTGTCCAAGCGCGCCCCTCGCTGAAATTCGCCCATGACCCGTGCCTGCTCGCTGGGATCCAGAAACACATCCGATTTTGGATCCAGAGCTAGCACTTCTTCCGCCGAATCGTAGCCGAGCATGGCGATCAGGGCGGGGTTCACGTCGAAGAATCTGCCCCTCCAGGCTGGAACGGTAAATGCCGTAAACCGCGCTCTGCACCAGCGAGCGGTAGCGGGCTTCGGAACGGCGCAGAGCCTCCTCGTTGCGTTTGTGTTCAATGGCACTGGCGAGTTGCTGCGAGACGAACTGCAGAATCTGTTTTTCTTTCTCCGCGAAACGCATGTTGCCGCTGTAGCTCTGCACCACCAGCACGCCGAAGGTATTGTTGCCGGCTTGCAGCGGGACGCCGAGCCAGTCCAGCGACGACGCGCCGATCAATTCGACCTCTCCCTGTTTCACCAAGCGGTCAAAGACTTCGGGGGTACACAGCAGCGGCTCCCCGGTCCGCAGCACATATTCGGTCAGACCTTTGCCCAGCTTCTTGGGAGCGGGCCGGGTATCCTCTTCGTCCACAAAATAAGGGAAAGCTGACGAGCTGCGTCAGCGGATCATACAAGGCGATGTAGAAATTGCGGGCATACATCAGTTCACCGACGATGCTGTGAACCGCCGTATAAAACTGCTGCAGGTCGTCGGCGGAGCTGGTTTTTTGGGTGATGCGCAAAACGCCGAATGCAGAGCCTCGGCCCGTTTCTGTTCCGAGATGTCGCGATACAGTAGCGCACACCCCACCTGTTGCCGTCGATCACCACTGGAGCGCTGGAGATAAGAACATCCACCAGGCTCCGTCCTTGCGCTGCCGCTTGGTTTCGAGAACAACTTTCTGCCCCTTGGCCAAGGCTTCCTGAATCCAGCAGGTCTCGGCGCTGTCGATCAGGCGGGACGATCAGCGGATCGAGCGTTTTCCCAGCGCCTCCTCGGGGCGGAAGCCAAAAACCCGAGTGAACTCGCTATTCAGGCGCGTAATCCGGTATTCCGTATCCAGAATACTGATGGCTTCCGGCGCACACTCCACTAATTGCTCAAGGTAGGCTTTTTGGAGTTCAGGACTGTCGGGAGCGAAAGCGGAAGCGGAAGCGATTTTCTCCGCGGCTAGGGCAGGGTCTTCGGGCGGAAGGGAAAGGGCCGGTTTGCCGCGCTGAAGTGCGTCTCTCAGAAACTGCGCGCGCGCAAGCTCAGCAGACTTTGCTGGCCGGGTGATTTTGTCACCCATCTAACCCCCTCCTGGTTAAAAACCAGAGCCAATTCAGGATGTTAGATGGCCCGCTTGTTACCCGAAAGTTACGGAGGTAATTGAGATCAGAGAGGCTGGACCCAAGAGAAGAAATTTACACCTATCCCCCGCTGGCCAGCATCTCGCAGACGCGGCGAAGGATGTCGCGTTGCGGCGCGTCGAGCGTGAGAAACTCAAAACCATGCCGTAACCCCATGCGGTAACGCACCAGCGCCCGAAGTTTCATCGGACGGGCCGCGAGGGGGAGAGACAATTCCATGGAAACGACTTCCCCCGGCTCCAGCTCTCCGGTCATGGTTCCGCCAACGCCGTCTTCGCCCAACTCGCTGGACCGTCCCCAGAACGAAGTGGTCTCACCGGAGCGAAATACCTGCACCGAGAGGCGAATGTCCACAGGATAGCGCGGAAACCGGCGAGGATTCTGGGGTAGAGAATTGGACTTAGCAACCGAATCGGTCATTTTTCTTGGCTCTCAAGTTTCCGTACATCAACTGTCAGGCTCGAATCGCTTTGAAAGACGCACGTGGCTAATTTCCGTGCAGTGGGTATCCGGGCTCCAATGGCAGTTTGCTCCCTAACCGTAATACGGTTACTCCGCTGCTGATCGAATACACATCCACCAGACCAACTGCACCAGGAGTCGATTCAACTTTTCTAACCACGGCCTGGTCTGAGTCAACGATGACGACGGCTGGGTGGTCAGTCCGTCCGTGGTTGGCGTTATCAATCAAAGCTCTTACCTGCTCCTTCGGCATAGCGTAGATTTTCTCCAGCACCAGCCTCATCTCGGGTGAGGCGGGGTCGCGGGTAACCAGGCTGACTGGTTTGCCGTCGGGCCAGCGGCAGGTCTGGCCTCTGCAGATTTTGATGAGGTCGGGCATCGTGATCGCCGACCCATGGTTCGATTTGTTGGAAATCAGCGCCATATCCTTCGCCGCAACCAGCGACGTTGTGCTCAGAATGCTCAGCGCAAGCGCAAGAACACGTGGACCGGGCACAGCTCCTCCGAAATTCGAGTCGAGTAATGCCAGTGTCTCTGATTCTCTTTCGAAGCGAGCCAGCGGCTCAATGACCAGAAGGGTTATGTACCAGTGGAGACAACAGACAGTTGCCGGAGCCGTGGCTCAAGAAGCCATCTGCCTGTGGACGCTCTTCACTAGAATGCTACGAGAGGGTGAGGAAGCGCATTTTCACGCGCAAAAGAGTAGAACAAGTCAAGGAATTCACGCGTCTTAACTGAGAGAAAATACACAGGGAAACCGGCGAGCTATGGACAGCGGCAAGATTATGCAGAAGATCGCAGTCTGGTTTGCCTTCTGTGCGCTTCTGGCGCGACTCTCGGTCGCCCAAATTCATTCCTCTCCAACGCCGCCAAAAACGCAACCGCAGAAACTGCTGGTGACCGTGAGTGACGAAAACGGAGTGGCCGTTCCCTCCGCCCTTGTCTTGCTGCAGGATCCGCGGCCAACCAATCTGCTCCGTTGCGAAACGGATTTCGCGGGACGCTGTGAATTTACGAGTCTGGCTCTGGCATCCTACCAGCTCCGCGTGGAAAAACAGGGTTTCTATGCCCTGCTGTTGCCCACCGTACAGGTGAGCGCTACCAGCAATGTCGATGTGACCCTTTCCCACCAGCAGGAAGTACGCGAGGTGGTGAACGTGACCGAATCCCCGCCTGCCATCGATCCCGCACAGGTATCTTCGAAGGAAGAAATCACCGGGTTGGACATCATTGACATTCCGTATCCGGCGACGCACGACTACCGCAACGTTCTGAATTTTATCCCCGGAGTTGTGCAGGACAATTCCGGGCAGCCTCATGTCGCCGGAGCTGAGACTTACCAAAACCTGACCTTACTTGACGGCTTCAACGTTACCCAGCCGGCGAACGGGTTGCTGCTGGTGCGTGTAAGTACGGACGCGTTTCGCTCCATCAACGTCGAACCCAGTCGCGAGTCCGCTGAGTACGGCAAAGGTTCCGGTGGCGTGCTCAGCTTGAATACCGGCATCGGCGACGATCATTACCGCTTCATTTCTACAAATTTCATCCCCTCGATACAGAATAAGAAAGGCCTCGCCCTGGATCAGTGGACCCCCCGGTTCACCGTTTCGGGTCCGATCCGCAAAAGAAAGATGTGGTTTTTCGACGCGGCAGACGGCGAGTTCGACAACTTCATCGTTCCGCAATTGCCCAACGGGGCCGACACCGATCCAATCTGGCGAGCCAGCAATCTGGCCAAGGTTCAGGCCAACCTAAGTTCGCGCAACATCCTTACTACCGCTTTCCTGGTCAACTACCTGGATGACGAGCACCTGGGGCTTTCGCCCCTGAACCCGATTCAAGCCACGGCGGAGGATGCCGAGACCGGCTATTTCGGCACTGTGAAAGATCAGCACTATTTTGCCGGTGGCGAACTGCTGGAAACCGGATTCAACGCCGATCAATACAACTTGTCGTTGACGCCAGCCGGTACGGCGGCATACTTCGTGACGCCCGAGGCCGCGGGAGGAAACTACTACCTTGATATGCGCACGCACGCACGCCGTTGGCAGGCGCTCGCCAACTTGTACCTTCCACCGCACCAATGGCACCGCCGCCACGACGCTAAAGTGGGTGTTGATCTGGACCGCCTGGACTATGATGCGAAGTTCCAGCGCCAACCCGTCTCTTTTCTGCGCGAGGGTCAAACCCTTCCTGCCAGCGGCACATGTCTGACGGGGACGCCTTCGCCGTGTGTGCGTTATTCGGTGTTTGCCGGTGGGAACTATTCCACCACGCACAACTTCGAAACCAGTGCCTATGCCGAGGATCGCTGGCTAGTCACCAATCGCTTCCTGATCGAGCCCGGCGTTCGCCTTGACTGGGACGAGATCGTCCGCGGGGCTTTGTTTTCCCGCGTCTGGCCTGGCACTTACGTTCTCGACAATTCGGGCAATACCAAGCTTTCCGCCGGTGGCGGAATTGTTTATGATGCTACACCCATATACCTGATTGCGCGTCCATACGCGGGGCAGAGGCTCGATTACTTCTTTGACCCAAACGGGAATGCGGTAGGTTCGCCGGTGTTGACTACTTTCTCGGCAAACCGAAGCAGGCTCGACGCGCCGCGCTTCGTGAACTGGAGCATTGGACTGGAAAAGAAATTACCTGCTGCCATCTTCCTAAAGGCGGAGTTCCTGCAGAAGCGCGGGTCTCACGGTTTTGTCTACAGCACGCTGAACGGCCAATCCGGCGGTAACTTCGCCCTCCAGAACACGCGGCAAGATCGATACGATGCATTCCAGGTGAGCCTGCGCCGCAGTTTTCGACAGCGCTATATGGTCATGGGCTCCTACACGCGTTCCCGCGCCCGCTCGAACCAGGTGCTCGACTTCAACGTGGATACCCCCATCCTGAGCCCGCAGGGTGCCGGTCCTTATCCGTGGGATGCTCCCAATCGCCTTCTTTCCTGGGGGTTTCTCCCGTTCTTTAAGCTGCCCCTCATCCACGACCTTGACCTTGCCTATTCCACCGAAGCGCGCACCGGTTTTCCTTTTAATGTAATCAACGATCTGCAGCAACTGGTTGAGCCCCCCGGATCACGCCGCTTCCCGGCATTCTTCACCTTCAACGTGCACCTGGAAAAGCGCTTTCACTTGTTCGGATATTATTGGGCGGTGCGGGGTGGATTCGACAACATCACCGACCATTCGAATCCTGTCGTCGTGAATAACGACATCAACTCGCCGCAGTTCTTGACCTTCAGCGCCTTTGATCGCCGCGCTTTCACTTCCCGCATCCGGTTTCTGGGGCGGAAGTAGCGGTATCTCCCGTCGGTAGTGGCTCAGTTTGATTTGTCATCCCGAGCCAGCGTCCTTTGCGCAGCGAGGGATCTGGGCGAGCCGCGCGGAAGCGTCGCGTTCTTTGCGGCGCAAGAATCGCGCGTTTGGCTCGCTTCCATATCAAACTAAGCCACTACCCTGCCATCATATCGTCACACGACATAGTGAAACCTTGTCTGTTCCTTCAGCATCTTTACAGCAGGAGGAAATCTTATGCCCCATGAACTACCCCCTTTACCCTACGACTATTCCGCTCTTGAGCCCGTCATCGATGCGCAGACCATGAAGTTGCATCATGATATGCATCACGGAACGTACGTTAAGAACCTGAACGCCGCCCTGGAAAAATATCCCAATCTGCAATCAAAGAAAGTGGAAGAGCTGCTCCGCGATCTCAATGCCGTCCCGGAAGACATCCGCGCCACTGTCCGCAACAACGGCGGTGGGCACATGAATCACACCATGTTCTGGAAGATCATGAAGCCCAAGGGCGGCGGGGATCCCAGTGGCCCGATCGTCGAAGTGATTAAGGAAACTTTCGGCACCTTTGGCGACCTCAAGACCAAGTTCAACGACGCGGGCGCCAAGCTGTTCGGCAGCGGCTGGGTATGGCTGGTGGGCAAGCAGAGCGGTGAAGTGCAGATCGTTACCACGCCGAACCAGGACAACCCCATCTCCCAAGGTTTGTTCCCAATCCTGGGCAACGATGTATGGGAGCACGCCTACTATCTGAAGTACAACAATCGCCGCCCTGAATACCTTGCAGCCTGGTGGAACGTGGTGAACTGGGATGAGATCAACAAGCGCCTGGCAACGTTCAAGTCACACCATGAACCGGCGCTGGCGGGTCGCTAACCTTTGAACACGCCCCCCTTAGGGAACTCACTCCGAGAAGAAGAAAGAGGGCAGACAAGCTGCCCTCTTTTTTGATTGGTTCAACAGCTCTTATTTAGGCTCGGGGACCTTGGCAAATTCCACGTTCTGCACTTGTGCGCCCCCAACCGCAACCCGCCCGTCGGTCCAGGTAACGTAGGCATTTCCATCCAGAGCCGTGCTGTAATCGTAATCACCCGCATAGCAGCTCACAACGCCGCCATCCTCTTGGGTGGGCTCCTTAATCACGGTGTTACTGATTGCGAATTCCTTCAGGAAAGAGGCCCCGTTGGTTTTCGACTGAATGCCCACGCGCTCGTACTTACATCCTGGATCGGTGACGCCGCTGCATGCGCTCTTGGCTTTGCGACGATCGTACCAGGAAGCGGTTACGTTGCCGTTCAAGTCGGCGTTCAGAGAAGGCATCCACTGCATTTTGTATTGCGCGTCCTTGTCCGTGTTCAGCTTGATGGGTGTGGACCAGGTTTTACCGTTATCGGTCGAACGGACGTAAAAGATGTCCCCTGGGTCATTGTTGCTCAGGCCTTTTCCAGCATAGTCGTAGTGCACTACGCCGCTGGGGCCAACGGCCGGCTGTCCCCAACCCATGTGCCGCCAGATTGGATTGACAACTGCGAAGTATCCACAGGTCGAGTCACAGATGGAGTCGAATCGCGCACCCAGAGTGGCCGACGTCCAAGTCTTGCCCCCATCAAGGGATTTGAACATGAGGTTCTGGCGCGTGTCGCAGTCCCCGCTGCCCTCGTCCATTCCGGCGACAAACACCGTGCTGTTGTTGCCTTCGTACCGCGTCGTGCCTGCAGGCGTACCCGTAACCTGCACGTCGCGAATGAAGCTCGAGCTGAGTACGACCGGGGAAGACCAAGTCGATCCGTCATCCGAGTAGACCAAGGAAAGGGCTCCGTTGTTGCCAAAGTCATTGAAGGAGATGTACATCCGTCCGTACGTTCCGCTGGTTGGCTCGTTGTCCACCCAGAACGACTCGCGGTCGTCAGAAGCACCGTTATGGGCGCAAGCTCCGGCAGTCCAGGTCTTGCCGTTCTTAGAGGTCCACAAACCGATGCCAAGACCGGCAGTACACCCTCCCCCTCCATACGCCAAGTCGCCCGCAAACCACAGGTTCATCTTGGAGTTGAAAACCACGATCGGGTCACCGTAGTTGCTGCCGTGGCCGCTCGCAAAGGGCGGTGGCTCAATTTCCTTAAAGGTCGAGCCGCCATTGGTGGAGACGGACGTACCCGAATAGCTGCCGTAGGTAGGGTTGTGGTCGTTATAGTTGACGACAACGGTCTTGCCATTATTCTTGGTGCTGGCCCACGCCGAGCTTTCGCTCTTCGTGCATGCGGTGGGTCCGGTGCACGAGCGGTTGCTAGCTAGAACGTTAGGCGGAGAAGGGGGCTCATCCTTGCCATTGGCTGGCTGGCCTCCGGGTAAGATCCCGCACTCAATCAACGCTCGGCCAGCGCGCATATTCTCCTGCTTCAGGACTCCCAGAGCTTGAATCTGTGAGCAGTCGATGCCCACCGAGGTCATTTGGGCGAGGGCCGGTGCTGGCTGAATGACGCACGCTGCCACTAACAGGATTGGAAGCGCAAGATACCAGAGCATTCTACTTCTGTCGTGCATCTTCATTAGGTTTCTCCTTAATTTGGGTTACTCGTTTTCTACTGCTCCGGCGGTGGACTGGAAAGAGGCGTCTGTGCGCCAGGGATGGGAGCCCCCGCCGTCGCAAAGTATTCCTTATCCATCCAAATACCGGCCTTCTTCTTCAGATCGTTCAACATGGCTTGCATCTTCTGCCCTTGCAAGCGATCTTCGATTAACGAAGATACTTCCTCGAAGTCTCGCTGGTCGTGCTTGACCAACTGAACCAGAACCAGGCGGGCCGGCGTGTCTTCAACCACGCCCCACTCACCCCCCTTGAGTGCGAACGCCACCTTCTCCATTGTTGCCGGCAACTCTCCACGCGGAAAAGTGAGAGGGTCCGGATCAAGCAATCCGTCATTGGAGTTGTTGAGCTCTGCCGCAATTTTCTTAGGGCTGGTTCCAGAGATAATAGCCTGGCGAATCTTATCGGCGCGGGCTGTGGCCTCTAGCGGACTCAAGCCCTGCCCACCTTCGTGTTGCTTCCAAATGAAGAGCCTGCGAATTCGCACCTCGTCATATTCAGACGGGTGAGTAGAGTAAAACTGCTTGATTTCCTCGGAGGTCGGCTTGGCCTTACTCATCAGGTCGGCGAATTCTGCGTTGGACAGCACCTGGAGCCGGTTCAACGCCAATTCGCGGCTGACCTCGGGGGTCAAGTCCAGGTGATCGGCGATGGCCTTTTGGGAAAGCATGAGCACCGACGCGTAGTTGTCGCCGAGGGTTTGACGATCCTGTTTGGGGGGACCCTCTTTCTCCGCCTCAAAATCGCCTTCCTTCCCAACATTGAAGAAGCCGGCTTCGAAACTCCTCCTGGGTCACTTGTGCGTTCCCAACTTTCAGTATGACTCGGTCGGTGGAGGATGATGCTTTCTCCGCTGGCGTCGCGGTGGAGACCCCCGACAAGGGCGCAGCAGAGTGTGGGCTGAGAGCTTCTTGCCCGTAGACTACGCCAGCCAGAACTCCAGCCAAGAAGATGCGAAGAGCGACTCGTACTCCTATCAAGTTCATTAAGGCAGAACTTCCTTTATAAGATCGAAAAACTATCCGCGGTAGTATATGCTCTTTTGCCAGTTGGCAACAGTGTGAAACAATTTGCACCTTGATGTATCCCGAGCTTCAGCCCCTAGGCCGACGTTGCACCCTTGGAGAGCTGGTCCGTCGGTTTTGTCGTTATTCGCCGTTTCCCCTGCCGTGTTCGTTGCGGGATTGTGGTCTGTCAGGAAGTGTTCAAGCGTTCTCTCGGAGAAGTGGCCCTGTCGAACCGCTCCTGCAAGCGTCACGACTCTACCACGAGTGAAGAAGCACTTGTCACGGCGAGGTAAGAAGTTTGTTAAGCCGTCTATTCTTCTTGCCCAAATTCGTGGTCATCGAAACCAATCTGCGACGAACAGATCCCCTGTGCAGCGATGTGGAAATTCCGACGCCCGGCACTCAACAGGTTTGACGATTACGATTCACCGGACCCGCTACCGCATCAAACGCCGCTTGCAACACGTCTTTTCAAGTGTCACTCGTCGGCTTTCAATCCGCGAAAATCGAGGCTTGCTTTTCTTGCAGTGCACAATTCTTTGGGAATTGACCCAGACGCTCCCGGCGATTAGAGTCCTTTCACCCTCAGCAAAGAAACCCGGTCGACCATCATCCTCGGTCCCAAGCAAAGGAACCGGGATGCGGCAGGAAGTCGCATTCATTTAGATCGCAGGTGTGAAAACGGAAATTGCAACCGTCGCTCCACCAAGGGTGTATCCGTGAAGAGAATGGCAACGGAATGGAATATCTATCGCACACGTTTTCTCGTCAAGGCCAAGCAACTCACTGGGCCGCTCGTATTCGTGGATGCCCTCGGGCGGGAACATTGTGGCCAGGCTGGCGACTATGTGGTGGAATCCTCGGACGGAACCTGGCGCATCGCGCCGCGAGAAATTTTTGAAGATGTTTACGTAGCCATGGGCCCCGGAGCAGGAAGCGGGCCACCTTCATTGCGCCGCATTGTGCCCTCGCCGACGCCGAAACAGCGGATCCCTTCCAGATCGGTTGCGACAGCCTAGGCTCTGCGGACGTGTACCTGTGGAAAAGTGGGAGGGAAAATGGGCATCTGCGCAGTTAATTGCTTTGGGATACAATATATAGGGATTACCCCTTGACAGCCACAACATACGGGAGTACTGTTTGCATCCCAGTGGAGCTGTAAACGCCTCTGGAAACAGCGGCGGGTGATGCAAGGTAGAAGGTAGGAAAACAGGGGCGGACACCGTGGCCGAGGTGACCCCGGAGTGCCCATCACGTGCTCATTTTGCGCGGGATGGGGCTAGCGCCGCCCCGCCAAAATGAAGGGCAGTTGTGCGGTGGCCGTTGCTTGAGTCGGATTAGCCGGCCCTCCCCCCAGAGGGAACGACGACAGTTGATAACCTTAGGTGTGGAAAATGCCTCGCCGAGAGGACTCGGAGTCCTTTTCCCCGAGGAATTTGCCATCCGATTTTGAGAGCTACAGCGGAGCACAGACTCCGCGGGAGAAGGAAAGAAATGTCGGAAGTCACTGAGAAGAGAGCCCCCAGCGTCGCCCAGACCACGGCTGCCCCCAGCGCGATCCCGACGACAATTGCCGCCACCCTGAACAAGGCCCCCGGCCTGACCTTCCGCCGCTTTTTCACCAAGCCCGGCGTCTCGCCCTACGACGAGATCGAATGGGAGCTTCGCACCGCTGCAGATCACCGACGCCCAGGGCAACATCATCTTCGAGCAGAAAGACGTCGAGGTCCCCAAAGACTGGTCGATGACCGCGACCAACATCGTGGCCAGCAAGTATCTGCATGGCACCCTCGGCACGCCCGAGCGCGAAACCGGCGTGCGCGCGCTTGTGAGCCGCGTCGCCGAGACCATTCGCGACTGGGGCTTGGCGCAGGGCTACTTCAAGACGCCCGAAGACGGCGCCATTTTTCACGACGAACTGGTGCACATCCTGCTCCGCCAATACGCCGCGTTCAATTCGCCGGTCTGGTTCAACGTGGGCTGCGACCGCATCGAGCCCAACTCCGACGCCCGCAACTGGCACTGGAATCCGCAAACCCAACGCGTCGAGTTCGGCGTCACCGGCTACAAGAAGCCGCAGTGCTCCGCCTGCTTCATCAACTCGGTGCAAGGACTCGCTCGACTCCATCCTCACCCTGGCCAAGACCGAAGGCATGCTCTTCAAGTGGGGATCGGGCACCGGCACCAATCTTTCTTCGCTGCGCTCTTCGACCGAAGGTCTGAGCGGCGGCGGCACCGCCAGCGGCCCGCTCAGCTTCATGAAGGGCTTTGACGCCTTTGCCGGCGTCATCAAGTCTGGCGGCAAGACGCGGCGCGCCGCCAAGATGGTCATCCTCAACGTCGACCATCCCGACATCGATGACTTCATCCTGTGCAAGTCAGAAAGAAGAAGCCAAGGCCCACGCCCTGGTCGCCATGGGCTACGACGGCTCGTCACCCGACTCCGAAGCCTATTCGTCCATCTTCTTCCAGAACGCCAACAACTCCGTCCGCGTGACCGACGACTTCATGTACGCCGTGCTGCGCGACACCGATTTCTCCACCCGCGCCGTTAGCGACGGCCGGCCCATGAAGACCTACAAAGCCAAAGAACTGCTGCGCAAGATCTCCGACGCCACCTGGCACTGCGGCGATCCCGGCATGCAATTCGACACCACGGTCAACCGCTGGCACACCTCGAAGAACACGGCCCGCATCAATGCCTCGAACCCGTGCAGCGAGTACATGTTCCTCGACGACTCCGCCTGCAACCTGGCCAGCCTGAATCTGCTGAAGTTCGCGCCCAACGGCACGTTTGACGTGGAGGCCTATCGCCACGCCGTCGATGTGCTGATCACCGCGCAGGAAATCATCGTGGACAACGCCGGCTATCCGACGGAGATGATCATGCAGCAACTCGCATGACTATCGTCCGCTCGGCCTGGGCTACGCCAATCTCGGCGCGCTGCTCATGGCCGCCGGCCTGCCCTACGACTCCGACGCCGGCCGCGACTATGCCGCCTGCGTCACCGCCATCATGTGCGGCGAAGCCTATTTGCAGTCTTCGCGCATCGCCGAACTTTGCCAGCCGCTCGCGCCCGCAACCGAGCCGACAAAAAAAGGCCTGGCCGAAACCAACCTCGGCTAGCGAGCACTCGTCGCTATGCCCGGCGCCGCCTGCCCCGGCTGGTACATCAACCGCGAGCCGTTCCTCGACGTCATCCGCATGCACCGCGCCTCGGTCAACAACATCAACAAGACCAACGTTCCCGCTTCCATCTACGAAGCCTCCAAGAGCTGCTGGGACGAAGCCCTCGCCCACGGCGAAAAATTCGGCTACCGCAACTCCCAAGTCACCGTCCTCGCCCCCACCGGCACCATCGGCTTCATGATGGATTGCGATACCACCGGCATCGAGCCCGACCTGGCGCTGGTGAAGTACAAGAAGCTGGTCGGCGGCGGCATGATCAAGATCGTGAACAACACCGTGCCTACGGCGCTGTTCAAGCTGGGCTACGATCACGAGCAGGCGGACACGATTGTCAGCTACATTGACGCGACCGGCACCATCGAAGGCGCGCCCGCACATCAAAGACGAGCATCTGGCCGGTGTTCGATTGCTCGTTCAAGCCGGCTAAGGGCACGCGCTCCATTCACTTACATGGGACACCTGAAGATGATGGCGGCGACGCAGCCGTTCATCTCCGGCGCGATTTCGAAGACCGTGAACCTGCCCGAGAACGCCTCGGTCGAAGACATCATGGAGGCCTACCTCCAGGCCTGGAAGCTGGGACTGAAAGCCGTCGCCGTCTATCGCGATGGCTGCAAGAAGTCGCAGCCGCTCGAGCGCCGCGGGCACGCAAGACGGCGCGAATCTCGTGTAGAGCGGGCGCCCTCGCCCGCCCGAGGCAGAAGAAGACCTGAACGCGCCGCCGCGCGCCGTGCGCCATCGCCTGCCGGATGAGCGCACGTCGATCACGCACAAATTCGACGTGGGCGGGCACGAGGGCTACATCATCGTCGGCCTCTATCCCGACGGCGAGCCCGGCGAAATCTTCATCACCATGGCCAAAGAAGGCTCGACGGTCAGCGGCCTGATGGACAGCTTTGCCTGCGCCGTTTCCATCGCGCTGCAACACGGCGTGCCGCTGAAGCTGCTGTGCGAAAAGTTCGCCCACACCCGCTTCGAGCCCAGCGGCTGGAGCACAATGCCCGACATCGGCTTCGCCAAATCCATCATGGACTACATCTTCCGCTGGCTGCAGTTGCGCTTCCTCACCGGCCAGCAGCAGTTGCTGTTCGAGAACCTGCGGCCTGAAGCTGGCGTTCACGCTGCCGCGAGAAGTCGGCGATCTGAATGGGTCTTCGAGCTTGCCAACGTCGAACGACGCTCGGACGAACGACGGGTTCCGATCCACGCCGCCGATGCCCTAGCCGAAATCGTCGACCTGGGCGACGCGCCGACCTGCAGCTTCTGCGGCTCGATCATGACGCGCAACGGCAGTTGCTACCGCTGCATGAGCTGCGGCAGTACGAGCGGGTGTTCGTAGAGCCCTTTTGAGCAGGGTTGTGAGCGGCGGATTTTAGGCCACGGGAGCCCGGCACAATGCCGGGCTTCTTGCTTGCGAAAGAGTCGATTTGGAAAACAATTCGGCAAAGAAGGACCCGGTCGGCATTCAGAACTTGCACGACGAGATCATTCGTTGCCGCATCTGTGAGGACCAGGTCGATGGTTACGAAAAGCCCCCCAGCCTCGACAGGGGACAGCTGGGCAGCGTGATGGTCATAGGCCAAGGCCCGGGTAGGGCCGAGCTTGGAGGAACGCGCGCCTTTGCGGGGCAGTCCGGGCGCACGCTGGATGTATGGCTGCAGTCTTGTGGGGCTGACCCGGCAGATCCCCGCAGAGGTATTTACTTCACTTCGGTCATTAAGTGCGTCAGCTCGAAGGATAATTGCTTTGCGCGGATGGCCCAGAACTGCGCGCCGTTCCTAGCGCGCCAAATTCTCGAGATTCATCCTCATCTGATTGTCACGTTGGGGAAACGGGCATATGAGGCGTTAAGGATTATTGAGGAGGACTACGAGGCGGCGTTGTGCAATCCGTGCTATTCAGCGGATGTCGTTTTGGTCACGCCATTTGGGTTCCACTTCAGCCTCTTGCACTGGCCACATCCTAGCGGCCTCAATCGGTGGCTAAACACGGCAGAGAATCAAGCTCGACATAGACAATCGTTTGAGTTCGTGAGGAAGTTCTTAGGGGGCGATAAGTGAGATTTAGTATCTGGGTAACGGTAGGTGTACTGATCGCGCAGGTTCTCCTGGCGGCCACGCCCTTCTTTCCGGTGACAGCGAATTACTGGAAGACAAATGATCCGCAGCAGTTTTACGGTGTTTTTGCCGCGTTTGTGGGCCTTCAGCTAATTCTGCTAACTGCTGCGATAACGCTAATCCTGCTGAAGGAGTCAGGCGATGCAAGGCATCGCCTCAACACATTGGCGACGGCTCTGCATGGGACGGCAGTCACGCCATTGAAGGATTATGAGTTTTACGTCCACTTCCGGAACGCGATCGAGCGAGCGGAGCACTCCGTTTGGATCGCATACTTGGCTCCTTACCCGCCGAGCGAGGTTGCTTCCAGGGAGAGGAAAAGGTACGACAACGAAATCTTGGGCCTAATGAAACGCCGCGAGAAAGTCAGCTTCAGGAGGCTCATTCGCCAGAGCCCGAAGAACGACGAATGGGTTGCGGAATTGCTAGAACATCTTCGCGGCAAGCCAAATGTGGACATCGGCGTTCTGGCCTGCGATCTACCTCCCGGAGATGAGATGCCTCTGGCCCTGAGCGTGCAGGTCGTGGACAGCGACAAGGTCTGGTTCGTTGCCGCCGGTTCCCACCAAACAACTCGAAGCTTCCGAGATGTCTACATCGAGAATCCTGATGTCGGCACCGCGATGAGTGAGTATTACGACCGTATCTGGTCAAAGTCCGTGGTTGTCCTGGATCACGGGAGAGTAACTGAGGATGGGCTGAAACTGATAGTGGGGTCCGAGCTATGAAGCACGTCGCGCACCGCCGCGAACAAAGCAAAAAGCCCATTGCTCTCTTGTTGTCAATTCGCCCGCAGCACGCGCACCGAATCTTTGAGGGATCAAAGCACTTCGAGCTGCGAAAGGTACTGCCAGTCTCGAACTTCAACCGGGTGTTTCTGTACGAAACGGGCGGCACAGGAATCGTGGGATGGTTCGACGCTGGAGAGCTGATCAACAAGCCCATCGATGCGCTATGGGCGTCGGTGGGGACCGCCGCCACCACGCGGGAGGCGTTCTACAGCTATTTCGCCAATGTCAAGGAGGGATTTGCTATTGAAATTCGAGATGCCCACCGGTTCACTCGTGCTATAGACGCCTCCAGGTTGAATGGTGATCGATTAAAGCTCCTCCCGCCTCAGAGCTTCATCCTATTGGAGCGGGGGCAGCCCTTGTACACGCTGCTTGAGGCTGAGCGCCAAGCGACAATTCGTACCGACCTTCCGCGGGTGACGCTCAAGAAGATCAGAGCGAGTCAGCGCGAAATTTATAAGAAGCTGGTTCTGAAACACATTAGCGCGCATTACGAGGACATAGACGAGACTTTCGCGAATGCGACGCTCCGCGTCCATGATCTGGGTTTTGACCCTGCAGGATTCTTCACTACAAAGAAGGAGGTCCTGAGCATTTCTAACAAGCGCGGGGCTTGTATCGGCTTCACGACGCTCACGTACAAGAGCGGCCAGTGTGTCAAAACGGGTCCAACGATCATCCTCAGACGCTATCGGGGCGGCGGGTACGGCCAGGCAACGCGGAAGGCTATTGAGGAGAGGGCAAGAAGCTTTGGTATCCGCAAGATTTACTGCACCTGCCCTGAGGGCTCGGAGGAAACGGTTAAGTATCTGTTCGCATCGGGCATGCGCGTAGAAGCGCACCTGGAGCGCCATTACGCGACGACGCACAATGAGCTTGTATTCGGTAAGTTAATCGTGAGCGACGAGAACTCCGTCCCGTCAGTGGCGGCTCCGCGGGCTGTCGCGGGTGGGGTTGCCGACCCGAGTTCCTTTAGGCGCGATGCGCTCGTAAATGACATCAGGTCAATGTTTCGAAAAAACGTGGTGCTCAGTTTCTGCCGCGTTCGTAAGAGCTCTTCTGCAGCAGGCGGTCGAAGAGATGGCCACCCGGCACCACGAGAAACCCAAACGATTGGTTTGTCTCCGAACAGGGAGCTCATGCAGCGCCGCGATCGTTCTTTTGCCAAAGAGGGGCGGCGCTGTTAAGGGGCTCCTGCTTCGCGCCACGGGCCACGAATCGAGCCTGGGAGCGTTGTGCGACAGGGCGCTAGCAGAAGTAACCCAGTTGAAAGGACGAAAGCTGTATTTTCTTCATCCGGTTGCGGACGCAAACGCGGTTGTGTTTTTGAAGTCGCACGGCTTTCGGGCGGAAGGTCTCCTGCGAGCGCCCTACGTACCGGGGCAGGACGTCGTCGTCATGTCAAGGTTTGTTTGAGAGCTCCCGTGTCGGAAGTATTGGACGGATTGATCGAAATGGTGAGGACGATACGGATGACGCCGGAGCGGGGAATCCCATGTCTCGAGAGGAGCGAGACATCGGGCACCCGCGGCGCGGGGTTTGCCTACGGCAACACACAAGGTCCCTCGACTTCGCTCGGGATGACAGGACTTGGGAGATGATTGACCGGGCCACGGAGCGGTTGTCGAAAGAGAAATGAGTGGGCGGAATGATTTTTGGCTGGTCTGACGGGGTTGCGGTGCCTGGGTCTTTTTCTGCCGCGTATGGCACGACTGAAGTCGTTCCCTTCCACGAACCCTCACGGGCGAGTTCGCCCGCGCCACACGAGCTTCGTTCGACCTACCGCTAGCAGTCCCACAAAAGAACCATTCAAGTACAGCGAATTCCGTTTCGCTGCTATTTCTTTGTTGACAACCCGAAGCCGCGCTATCATCATCTCCAAGCTCTAGATTCGACCGCGTTAGGTCGTATCACGGAGGGGAGCCCATGTCAGAAGAACTGAACAAACTTATAGAAATGGCGCGAAAGGTAGAAATGACGCCGGAGCAGGCTGAGAGGCAGCGGCGCAGCTTTGCCTACGGCAACACCAAGATCGAGAATGACTCCATCACTTGGGACACAATCAACCGGGCAGCAGAGGACCTAAAGAAAGAGAAGTGAGCGCTCGCTAGTGCCACGCCCCGCTTATCAACTTTACGACACGCTTGAACAAAAGGCCGTCCTCGAATCGAGGAACGGCCTTTTACAATTTGACGCGGTAAAGCAGATGGTCGCGGAGTCAATTCCCGAGTTCGCCCTCAAACCGGCTACCCTCGCTCGACTTCACAATTTTGCGATACGCGATATTTACGCGTGTGCGGGAACTTTCCGAATGAGTCCCGTGTATCTGCAGCGTGCCGGCGTGATCGACAACACCCTTCATCAGCCTCCGCCTTGGGAGCAGGTGATGCCGTTGGTCGAGGAAATGTGCGCGTACGTGAATGGCAACTTTGGAAAGTCTGCAATCCACCTCGCGGCTTATGTGATGTGGCGGCACAATTGGATTCATCCATTTCTTGGCGGCAATGGAAGGGTTTCTCGCGCAACTTCGTACTTGGTGCTGTGTGTCAGGCTTGGATACTACCTCCCAGGAGAACCGACTGTTCCCCAGCAGATCGCTGACAATCCAAGAAATAGAAACCGCTATTACCGGGCTTTGCAAGCGGCTGATGCATCCGACCGGAACAACAGGCTGGACGTGTCAGCGATGGAAGAACTGGTGTCCGATTGCCTGGCGGCTCAGTTGTTGAGCGTCCATCAGCAAGCGGGCCAGAACGGCTAGTTCATGGGATTGAGAAGGAACACGAGATCACGCGGATCGTCGGATGAGGCGAACAGAGGCCAGACACGCTTCGTCCTTTGCGTGCGGAACCAGGGCTATCCTGCTGGCTTGGAGTTGCGGAAAGTCTATCGGGTGCTGGCCGATGAGCAGCCTTCCAGACGGCATCAATTGCGAGTGATCGATGAGTCGGGCGAGGACTATCTGTATCCGGCGGAGTATTTCGTTTTCGTTGGTTAGAGAGTCGTGGTACGACCATCGTGGCGCCCATGCGGGGCGTGAATCTTTTCCGCCGCTTACGGCACGGCTAAAGCCGTGCCCTTCCCATGGATTTCGGGAGCGCACAAGCGAGACGCTCGCGCCAACATCACAGTTGTCCGACCCTAACGTCGCAAAGAGCGTTCCGTTAGGATGGTGCACCCCCGGCTCCTGGCACGAAATTGCCTAGGCAAAACCGATAAAAGGGAGTATAAAATTATTCGACTCTGAGGGGGGTCACGGCGCGCGCCGTGACCCCTTCGCTTTGCATGGAACCTGGGGACAATAAAAGAGAAGCGGCCGGCTGAGTGGAGGCTCCGATGAAAGTATCCAAGCGCTTGCGGGTTATTTTGCCAGCGTTGCTGGCCCTTCTCTTTCTTTACCTTGGCTGCAGCAGCAAACCGGGTAGCCACCCGACAGCCGCGCCGGTTCCGGCTCCGGCTCGGGATACGGAATCTAATCCCCCTTCGCAAGCGGAACCTCCGCCGCCTCCGCCACCTCCTCCCGCCGCCAGCGATCAGACGGGCACGTCCGCTGCAGGAGCAGCGCCGCCTACGGTTTCGCAAGGGGCGCCTCCACCGCCTCCTCCCACCAGCAGAAATCTTACGAATAAGTTCGCTGCGAAAGCCGCGCCACCGAACGAGAATTACGCGGTGGTGCGGGTTTTCTACGCCACCGACCGCCAGCCCACGGGCGACCCCGCCCCCGGCAAGTTCTATGGCGGAGATCGGCAACTGGATGAGTCGCTGCATTTGGGCACGCTGGACGTCAGCATCCCGCGCGACCATCGCATGGGACGTATCGAGCGGCCCTCGATCTGGAGACTGGAGTTTCGCCAGGATCCCGACAAGCATATCGTGTTGCTCAGCGTCGTACCGAAATCGGAGCAGGACTTTTACTCCGAACTTGCGAGCAAGGTGGCGTCGTCGGCCAGCAAGAATGCCTTTGTTTTCGTCCACGGCTTTGACAACACGTTTGAGCAAGCAGCCTGGCGCACGGCCCAACTTTCCTACGATCTTGGGTTTCAAGGTGCGCCCATCATGTACTCCTGGCCCTCGAAGGGGCAGTTGGCGGCGTACACGGCCGATGAAGACACCGTCGACTGGGCGACGCCACACCTCGAGAAGTTTCTGGCGCGCCGTGGCCGTGCAGTCGCATGCAACCACCGTGCACCTGATCGCGCACAGCATGGGGAACCGTGCGCTAACGCGAGCGCTGTCGGAGATCGCGTCGAAGCACGCAGGAGGTCCCCCTATGTTCACGCACGTGTTTCTGGCGGCTCCCGACATTGGTGTCGGAGTGTTCAAGCAACTCGCGGCGACCTTTCCGTCAGCGGCGAAGGATGTAACGTTGTACGCGTCCTCACGTGACGAGGCAATCAAGGCATCGGAGAAGATTCACGAGGCCGATCGCGTTGGCGATTCCACCCACATCTGCGTGGTGCCCAAGGTCGACACGATCGATGCCACGGCAGTGGACACGGGACTGATAGGACACGCTTATTTCGGTGACAGACGCTCCATCCTGACGGATATGTTCGAAGTCATCCAGAGTGGCTCGCCTCCGGGCCACCGCTTTGGGATGCACGCAGAAAACCTGCAACAGCTGACCTATTGGGTCTTCAATCCGTGAGGATTCTTTTCACGCGATGGCGGGTGCTCCGCCCTCTTTGGAGGCGTTCCCGTTGTGGGATTTGTCTGTAACCTGCTTCTCGCTCCGCTCAAGCCAAATTGGTCGAATGGGAGATTTGCACATAAGTTCAACAGCGAGATAGGCTTACCAATAGTTTAATTACAACAATATACATACGTATCTGTATTGACAATGTTCAACGTGGAACATTTCTTCGATTCGCCTCGCCATGGCATACGATGCGAGCAGGCTCTACCACTTAGTCCCGTGGTTTGCCGCTTCCATTTCCCGCTGTTACACTGACAAGTTTGGTTAGCCCATTCGGAACCATTCTGATCCCATGAAGTCATTACCAGGAAGCCAATGCTGAAGCCAGGAGACATTGCCATTGTCAGCGGGGCGCGTACGCCTTTTGGGCGTTATTGCGGCAAGCTGAAAGATTTTACTGCCCAGGAACTGGGCGCCGTAGCGGGCAAAGCGGCGATTGAACGGTCTGGGTTGGATGCCAAGGAGTTCGACCACGCCGTTTTCGGCAACGCGCAGCAGACTTCCGGCGACGCTCTCTATGGCGCACGCCATGTGGGATTGCGCGCCGGCCTGCCCATTGAAACGCCTGCGCTGACCGTGAATCGTCTGTGCGGAAGCGGCATGCAGGCCATCGTGAATGCTGCCCAGATGGTTCAGCTCGATGAGGCCAAAATCGTGCTGGCTGGAGGGATGGAAGCGATGTCGCAAGCGCCATTTGTGATCCGCGGGCGTGATGGTTTTACCCTTGCTCCGGGGGGAAAGCTGGAAGACTCGCTCATGGTCGCGCTGCTCGACAGCTATTGCGGTTCGTATATGGCAAATACGGCAGAGTTGTATGGTTCGCAGCAGGGGATCACGCGCGAGATGCAGGATGAATTCTCCTTGCGCTCCCAGCACGCCGCGGACGCGGCTTACAAAGAAGGCCGGATGCAGGAAGAGCTGGTTCCAGTGCCGTTGCGCGATCGCAAGGGTGAGCCCACTGGCGAAATGTTTACCGAGGACGATCATCGCCGGTCACAGACTACGATGGAAGGGCTGGCCAAATTGAAGCCGGCGTTCGGCAAGAACGGCACGGTGACGGCCGGGAACGCCAGTGGGATCGTGGACGGAGGCGCAGCGGTCGTTGTGATGTCGCTGGAGGAAGCGGGCAAGCGGGGCATTCATCCGCTGGGACGGATTGTAGGCTGGGGGATCGCTGGGGTCGAGCCCAAGCTCATGGGCCGCGGCCCGGTGCCGGCGACGAAGATCGCGCTGCAGAAGGCCGGGCTGACACTCGATTACATTGACCTGATCGAGGTGAATGAGGCCTTCGCGGCACAGTATTTGGCGGTGGAGAAAGAACTCGGCCTGGAGCGCGAGAAAGTCAACGTCAACGGCGGCGCGATCGCGCTGGGGCATCCTCTGGGCGCGACCGGCACGCGGCTGGTGATCACGCTGCTCTATGAGCTGCGGCGGCGTAAGAAAAAATACGGTCTTGCGACAGCATGCATCGGGGGCGGGCAGGGGATAGCCATGGTGGTGGAGAGTTTGAACTAGTTTTTACCACGGAGGCACAGAGGCACGGGGAAAACCTTAACCACTGATTGCCATCCCGAGCGAAGTCGAGGGATCTGCTGTTGGCGTCAGCCATTGAAAACCAAACATTTTAGCTAGGCAGGTGTCTGATGGAAATAAAGAAAGTTGGGGTCCTCGGTTGCGGGCTGATGGGATCTGGCATCGCTCAAATAGCTGCCACCGCCGGTTTCGATGTCACCGTACTCGAAGTCGAGCAGAAATTTCTCGACAAGGGGTTCGCCGGGATTGAGAAGTCCCTTGCCAAGTTCGCGGAGAAGGGAACGCTGAAGGATACGCCGCAAGCGGTCCGCGCCCGATTGAAGGGGACGACCAACAAACAAGACCTGGCTGACTGCGACATCATCGTCGAAGCCGTCATTGAGAATGTCGGCGAAAAGAAAAAGATGTACTCGTCTCTCGACGGTATCGTGAAGAAAGACGCGATCTTTGCCTCGAACACGTCTTCGATTTCGATCACGGAACTGCTGACCGCGACCAAACGGCCCGAACGGTTTGTCGGCCTGCACTTTTTCAATCCGGTTCCGCTGATGAAGCTGGTCGAAGTCGTGCGCACGATCGCGACCGCCGACGATGTGTACGAGACGGCTTACGAGTTCGGCAAAAAGCTGGGAAAAGTGCCAGTTCGAACCAGCGACAAGACCGGGTTTATCGTCAATCGGCTGCTGGTGCCGTATATGCTCGACGCCATCCGCGCGTACGAAGAGGGCGTCGGCTCAATCGAAGACATAGATACTTCCATGAAGCTGGGCTGCGGCTATCCCATGGGCCCGTTCACCCTTCTGGATTTCGTTGGCCTCGATACAACCTACTACATCACGCACGTGATGTACGACGAGTTCAAAGAACGTCGCTTCGCCTCGCCTCCGCTGCTGAAGCGGCTGGTGATGGCGGGCTGGTACGGACGCAAAACCGGGAAGGGCTTTTACGACTATTCGGACCCGAACAATCCGAAGCCGAACAAATTGTAAAGCCGGGCCACGGATTCACACGGATCTACACCGATTTTCTTGATGTGTCATTCTGAGGAAGCGAGACATTCGAACGGCGAACGTCTCCGACGAAGAAACTATGCAGTTAGCGCCGATAATCTTCCCGGCGGTGGCCGATGCGGAGAACCAGTACCACAAGCCGGTCGTCTTCCAGGGAGCAAATGAGGCGGTAATCGCCGACGCGATATCTCCAGAACTCGCCCAGCGGGCCTTGAAGCCTTGCGCCGATCTTGCGGGGATCGTCTAGCTTGCTGACCCGTTCGTGGAGGAATTTCAGAATGCGGCGACGTACGGGCTTATCGAGTTGGCCTAGTTGCTTCTGTGCGGTTGGCGAAATCTCAATCTTCCATGCCATAGCGCCGCATTATTTTTTCGAGCGGAATGGGCTTGCTGCGCCCCGAGCGAATGTCCTCCAATGCCTTCTCTGCCAGATAGATGTCTTCCAAATCGTCGAGATATTGTAGGATGGCTTCGCGGGCGTAGTAGGTTTTAGTGCGGCCGGTGCGCTTGGCGAGACGGTCGAGGCGCTTTTCAATGGTTGCGGGAAGCCGAATAGCCAGCATGGGTCACCTCGTGCTATACAATTATAGCAGAGCGGATTTTGGTTGTCGCTGAACGACGCCCAACATTGACTTTGAGGCATGCCTGGCCCGGACAAATCCATCGTGATGATGACTGAGTCGCCCAAGAGACGTGTGGCATTGTTTTTGCGCCTCATCGGCGAGGTTGTGAAGAAGGCATTGGCCGCCACTATTGTTATCGTCGTAGGGGGACTCCTGGTTGTTGGGATACAAGAGTATTGGCCCTCGATCAAGTGTTGGATCGACGACGAGTCGGGCAGCCTGAGTAGAACATGCGCTCTGCACAAGGTCACAGAATCAAGCGGGTACGAAGGCGCTGAGGTGGTGGAAATTACAGGTATCGCCGACATGAGCGACAACGTAAAGCGAGTTGAGTTTACATGGCGTTTGAAACCGAATGATCCAAACCCGGACCCACAAGAAACGAAGGGAACAATGACGTTCCGGAAATACGACGACGGCTGGCGGGCTATAGAATGATGGCTGGACTTGGCATACCTCAAGGCTCGCCGCAAGGAAACTGATGGTCACTCACTATGTTTGTCGGAAGCAAGGGTGTACCGCATACGGCGTGCTCGTGCTCTACAGTACAGTATATCTACGTCGAAGCAGGGACTGCGTAATGTGTGGGACGGAGATGAGGGCACGACCGGGCCCCGCCAGTGGCAAAGGACCCGACGCGAAACGCGAACACTTAAAGGCTGTGGCTGGCAGCCCGACCGTGTACCGGAAGAGTGAGAGTAAACCGGTCAAGAAGAAGAGCCACAAGAAGAGCTACAAGAGATAGCAGCCATATAGCTTGCCGATTCCGAGCCACCGACCGAGACTTGATTTTGTCGTCTAGTTGCCGCAGTATGGGCGCGATCATTATGACCTACGAAAACCTCATCCTCGAAAAGAAATCCTCGATCGCCTACGTCACCGTCAACCGGCCGAAAGTCCTCAACGCGCTCAACATGGCCACCATGGAAGAGCTGCGCGCCGCCTTCACTGACATCAAAGACGACGCGAACATCCGAGTTGCCATCCTGACTGGAGCGGGCGAGAAGGCATTCATCGCGGGCGCCGACATTGCCGAACTGGCCAAACACGACGCGGTCAGCGGCAAGGAATACACTCACCGCGGCCAGAGCGTTCTTGATTTAATCGAAAACCTGGGCAAGCCGGTGATCGCCTGCATCAACGGCTTTGCCCTCGGCGGCGGATGCGAAATGGCGATGGCGTGCACCATGCGTCTTGCGAGCGAGAATGCCAAGCTCGGCCAGCCCGAGGTCAAGCTCGGAGTTATGCCAGGCTACGGCGGCACGCAGCGTCTGCCGCGCCTTGTCGGGAAGGGAATCGCTATGCAGATTTTGCTGGTGGGCGAGATGATCACCGCGCAGGAGGCGCACCGCATAGGGTTGGTCAACGAGGTCACGGCTGCCGCCGAACTGATCCCGCGCGCCGAGGCCATCGCACAGAAGATCATCGCTAACGCTCCGCTGGCTGTGCAGTATGTCATGGAGGCAGTGAACAAGGGCATGGAGATGACCCTGGCGGAAGGCCTGTATCTCGAGGCGACCCTATTCGGCGTGTGCTGCGCCACCGAAGACAAGAAAGAGGGCACGACCGCGTTCCTGGAGAAGCGGGCGGCGCAGTTCAAAGGGAAATAGCTTAGCCGCAGATTGACGCAGATTTCGCAGAGCTCAAGAACTCACCACGGAGACACAGAGCCACAGAGAAACGAGCTCAGCTCCGAAGGAGCGGCATAGTTTAGCCCAGGGCGTAAGCCCTGGGTAAGGTCAAGGCCCAACGCACGCCCCGCAGGGCGGCGGCATTTCATAAGTGATCAACTCTATTCATCTCACGGTTCAGGTTCGGAGTTCGGACGACTTCGACTTGCTGACTACGCTGCTCGACGCCCTAGGCCTTGAAAGTAAGGAGTTGGAAAATTACGGGCACTATCGCCTGCAGCCGTTCCGACCTGCGGTTTCGACATTGGAGGTCGTCCACCGCAAGAACTTCCGTGATTACGCGGACCTCGAAATCATGATCTCTGATCCGGATTCTGCGGTGGAAGTCGTGAAGAAGATGGGTCTAAAGACGGTGGGGGACGACTCCGGTCCAGAACCGGGCCATGCCGTGCGAAGTTTCAGGGTGGAGTTGCCCGGGGGCACCCGCATTGACTTCACCGGATTTCGAACGACCGTGGCCGCCGCGCGAGCCGACGCCGGTTTTGAAGGCAGTCTGGATGCCAAGGGAAAGCGTTTCGCGATTGTTGTGTCTCGCTTCAACTCGTTCGTCACGGAAAGGCTGCTTGCCGGCACAATTGACGGGCTAACACGATGTGGCGGGACTCGCGACCTCCACATCGTCCGCGTTCCCGGCGCCTTTGAAATCCCCTCCGCGGGCCGCACGCTGGCTGAAACGAAGAAGTACGACGCGATCATCTGCCTTGGCTGTCTGCTGCGCGGCGACACCGCTCACTACGACGTGATTGTCAACGAGGTCACGCGCGGCATCGGCCAGTCCGCACAGGAAACCGGTGTTCCTCACGCATTTGGCGTCCTTACCTGCGAGACGCTGGAGCAAGCCATCGATCGCGCTGGCCTGAAGATGGGCAACAAGGGTTTCGAAGCCGCGCTGGCCGCAGTGGAGATGGCGAACCTGAAGAAAGTAGTCAGTGGTCAGGAGTCAGGAGTCAGCAAACGCAAGCAAGCCGTCCGCTCTCAGCCGTCAGCTTTCAGCAAAAAGCAGATTCCTCGCGCTGCTCGGAATGACAAACTCACCAAAGGCCGAACTTTCAGTCAAAAGCGCAAACGCAGATAGCGCGCCTACAGTAAACTGACTACTGACTACCAGCTACCACCTACTAACTACTAGCTACCGGTTCTTATGGGCACCCGCCGCAAATCCCGCGAACTCGCGCTGCAAATGCTGTTCCAGGCAGATATGGGGCGGCAGACTCCCGAGGAGGTCCGTCGTACCTTCTGGAGCGAGCACAGTTCCGCGCATAAAGACGTGCGCGATTTCGCGGAGGATCTTTTCCGGGTGGCTAGCGATCGCGGCGCCGACATTGACGGCCTCATCGAGCGTCATGCCGAACACTGGCGCATGGACCGCATGGCGGCCGTCGACCGCAACGTCATGCGCTCCGCGGTGGCGGAACTGATGGGTTTCCCCTCTACCCCCCGTGCCGTTGTTATCAACGAGGCGCTGGAGATCGCGCGCAAGTTTTCCAGCCCCGAATCCGTGCAATTCATCAACGGAGTCCTGGACAGCATCGGCCGGGAGTTGGAGAAGGCCAAAGCCTAGAAGGACCAACGACCATCCACCGCTTCCCTAGGGTTGGACCGCAACCAGGTCCGGCTTGCAGGGAGTTGACCACGGTTGTCCGGCTGAGTTTTGGCAGAGGTTCAGGGGAAACGAGATCTGCTGAATGTCTCCACCCGCCACGGTGTTGACGACGTGTACCGTGCCGTCGCTCGCGGCGACATAGAGCAGCGTGCCGTCCGGAGTAAGGGTGGCCCGGATGGGGTTTGCATTCCCAAACAACGGAAGAGCTGCCGTTGTCTCAGCGGAGATATTGAAGGTCAGGATGCTGGCCAGGCTCGAAGCGACCACATACGCGGTCGAGCCGTCCTCCGAAATGATCAGCTGCTTAGCCGTGAAATTGCCTTGGCCCAGGTTGAAGGATGAAACGCTGTCACTCACGCTGGGTGCACAGCCCGTCGGGGTCGTGTTCACGCTGATAATGTCGATACCGGGCGGGTCCAGCGCCAGCACATGGGCCGCATCCGGGAGAGTCTTTATAAAGGCCGGCGTGGCCGGAGTGCCGATGGTGTCGGCGGGCCCGAAATTATCGCAGGTTCTCCATACCGTCACGGCGTTCGGAACGCCGCCCGCCAAGTAGGCAAATGCGCCCTCCGAGAGGAAGGTCACATCGTTGGCGGGAGCGCTCAACGGAATTTTCCGCAAGGCTTCCAGCTTCGAGTAGACGTAAAGCGTGTTGCCGTTGTCGGCCAGAATGTGGGCTTTCAGGCTGTCCGGCGAAAAATCAGCGGCTGTAGCCCCCGTGATCGAAAATATCGCACGTCCATTGGTCGTCGTGTCAAAGATGTATACCTGGTTCGGTGTGTCGGTCGTGTCGGACACGATGATTTTGCTTCCGTCGGGGGAAACGGCCAACACGTTGCCGGGCATCGAAGTGAATTGGGTGATGGAGCCAGCCGAGGGGTCAAACACCATCAGACCCTTGCTGCCCAGCAGTCCGGAATTGGTTCCCAGGTAAGCTTTGGTCCCTTGCCGGTTGAAGACGAGCGAGTTTGGCGTGGCCGGCAAAATGAAGGTGTTCCCCAGAGTGTTGGCGGGCGCCGTTACCGCCACAACCGTGCTGACGCAACCATCGGCCGTGCCGCAACCCGTGCTGCTGATGTACGTAGTTGAATTCTGGGGGTTCCCGGTGCCGGCTACCGTTAGAGTAACTACTTTCTCGGGATAGATCGGCTGAGTCGGCAGAAATCCGACGTTGCAGGTCGGAGGGGTACACGACGCAATGATAGCCGCACCACCGCCCGTCGCCGATCCGGTTGCCGCGCCACTGCTGGTGACGGTCACTGATGCAGGCTCGGAAGAACTCCAGGTTAGCGGAACCGACGTCTTAGATCCCTGTGACATGATGACGTTGCCCGCTGTGTCGGTTACCGTCGGCACAATGGTCTCCGAAGTTTTCGTGGCATTCGTGACGGTTAGCGAGATCGCCTGGACGGGACAGGTCGTGAAATTTACGGGGACACTGGTGGCGGTGCCAATCGTGGCAAATACCGGACTCACGCCCGGGGTTGTGGCAGTTCCCTCCACCTGGTTTAGCGAAACACTGTTCACCATGTTGCTCAGACCAGCGGCCGTATTGCTGAGAGTGACTACAGAAGAGTTGGCCGCCTGCCAGTTAAATTGTCCTGCCGTGGAAGTGATATCGGTCCCCCCGCTGTATGCTCTGGCTTCATAGACGGTGTTCTGCGGAGCTGAATTCTGGTTGAGAGACTGGCATACATTTCGTGGCAGAGTGCAGGGAGTTGGTGGCCCAGCCACGGCGCAGATATCTGCCAGCACCATCTTGTCTATGTGCTGGTGAACGTAAACCGCGGTGGGAGGGCTGCTGACTCCTTGCGCGGTCGCCGACACCTGAGCCACTCCTACCGGGCCCGGTGTGCATATTTGCGGGTTGGTCAGCGAATCCCAGGCGCCGGCACAAACCATTCCGTTCACGGCTACGGTCACCACCGCCGTGTTGCTGGACTGGAACGAGATCTCAGTCGTGACCGCTCTATTGGCGCTGTCCACAGGGGTGGCCGTAAATGCCTGGTAGGTGCCCAGTTCCATGGAGGCGCTAGGACTGGGCGTAAGCCTGATGCTGGCGGGGACCGCGTTGGAGGCGGTGGTTACAGCTTGGCTGCCGCAGCCGGTCGCCCCGGCAACCAAGAACATAAACACAGGAATAAGAACTGCGAACCCGACCGAACCGGACCTACCCATGCATCCTCCCCGCCTCCATGGTCGCCCACGGCGCGAGCACGCCCTTTACTGGGAAATTTCCAGTGTAGAGGGTCGAAATCTTTTGAGCAAGCTGAGCCGGTAGAAGGTAGTGTCTCAGCTTAGGCAAATATTCGACACTGCGTCATCCAGAGGGACTTCCGGTCCCGAAGGATCTTGCGCGCACCGGCGCTGTTGCCCAGTCAAAGTGCAGATCCGCTCCAGGCCAGATCCTTCGCAAGCTCAGGATGACGCCGTCCATAAGAGACGGCATTTCCCAACCGAGCCACTACCCGTTAGAACATGCAAGGGAGACGATGGTTGCCGAGTGGTTGAAGTTTTCAGGGTCGGCGCAGGAATGTTGTTAACGCGGCGGCTACGGAACTGATCATTGAGAGCACGCGGCGGAGCCGATATTTTATGCTACCGCGGCGCTGGCGAATGAAGCGGCCAAGGCGACGATCTTGCCCGCGCCCTGGACAACCGAGGAATGCAGAGCCAGCTCGGCGCGATTGATCACCTCGGTGACGATGTCCACGGGGTCGTACTCCCCGCGCACCACGGCTTCGGCCAGACCTGCGTTGTAGCGGATCGCGTCTTGCTTCTCCGGCAGCCGCACTTGAGCCAACAGCTTCTGCAGTTTCTCCGCCGCCATCACGCCCTCTTTTTCAGAGGTTTCCCCGAGAACAATGGCAATGGTCGTCGTCTCGTAACGGAATGCCAGGTCGTTCTGCCGGATATTGGCGGCGAAAAGTTGGCCGATTTGCTGCATCATCGATTCGATCGCGGCGTCGCCGAACTCCTTCACCATGGCTGCCTTTTCACCGAACTGCATCAGCAAAACCGTAACCGGAGTGCTCTGCTGAACGTTGCGGCGGGTCTCCGCCATCAAAAGATCGAGATAGGAAGCGCGCTTGAGCAGTCCCGAGCGCTCGTCAGTCACCGAAAGATTCTTCACCAGACGCCGAAGTCCGGCATTGTTCAGGGCGATTACGATCTGATCACTGATGGTTTTGAGCACCATCACATCGTTGGAATTCCAGCTGCGCGGCGAGCTGTCAAACAGCAACAGGACGCCCACCTGTTCTGATCCATCGCTCAGTGGCAAGGCCAGCACCGATTTGATGGCTAACTGGACGAGGATTTCGCGGATGGTCTGCATCTCGGGAGCCGACTGCGCATCGGCCACGGTCAGCGTGCCGCGGTTGACGGCCAGATCATGCATCGTAGGCACGATTTTTGCCAGCACGCTGGTCTCGGCGGGCCTGCCATCGGGGCAATACTCTTTGATGGCGGTGGCGAGCAGTCCGGGTTTGCGCATGGCGACCACACAGCGACTCACCTTCCATTGCGCGCCGATTTCCTTGGCTGTCGTGGACATCACCGCATCTGCGTTGCTCTGGCGGTAGAGCTTGCGGGTGATTTCGGCTACGCGGGTGAAACTGCTGACATCGGCAGCATCGTTCGAGGCTGGCGCAGACGCGCGCGCTTCGGCCGGCGCGGAGGACACGACCGGCGGGGCTGGCGCCGAGCCCGCGTACTGGGGAACCAATCCGGCCGTCAGGTACAACTGTTGCAGGTCCGGGTTGCGCTCCTCTTCGTGAGGGAAGAGTTCCTGGATGCGTTGCAAGCGCTCGATGGCTTTGGAGCGCATTCCATACTGCACCAGGATTTCCGCCTGGAGCATAAGATCCTGCAGAGCCGCCGCACCTAGCAGTTTCTCTTCATTGCGAACCGGCGCGCTGGCCGACTCGCCCATACTGGAGAAACGGGAGGAAATGACCTTGAACCGGTTCTCGTCAATTTTCCCGCGCAACATTTCCAGACGCTTGTGGTGCCCGGGTTCATAGGCATCCACCTCGGCGGCCCGATCCAAAGAGTCCGCCGCTTTGGCAAAGTTCCCCATGCTGCAATAGAGATCGAACAGTTTGAGCAAGGTCTGGCAGTAATCGGTCTCGCGATTGGAGGCGTTGAACTGCTCGCTCATGAACTCGAGCATTTCGGAGGACGCGCGGTGCCCGGCCATGATCTCTTGCATCAAAGTCAGGAAAGCGCGGCGATCGCCTTTGCGGCGCTGGTACTGCTCTAGTTTCCGGCCGAGCGCGACAGCTTCGGCATCCTGCTGGCTATCAATGAAAATTCCGACGAGGTTTGCGATCTCCTGGATGCGGGAAGGCTTTTCCTCGAACAATTGCCAGAGCACGGGCTCGGCGTCGCTCAACCGTTTGGCCGCCACGAGAGCCTTCCCGTAGATCTCCCGCAACTCCTCCGGGGCTGAGCCCGCAATGACCAGGGGCTCGAGGACAAAAATTGCAGCTCCCACCTGGCCTTGCTCGATCAAGTTCTTGCTGTAGGCCAGAGCGATCTGCGAATCTGCAGGATCTTCGGAATAGGCGCGCTCGATCCACTGGGCCGCGTTCTGGCCGGAGGTCTGCGCAAGTTCTGCAAGTTTCAGAAACGCGGCTGCGGCAGCTTTGCCGTCTTTTAGCTCGGACGAGAGTTCACCCAAACGCAGCAAGTTTCGCTCGTTGGAATCGAGGGTCAGGATCCGCTGCAATACCAAGAGAGAGTCCTGCTTGCGCCCCTGCTTGGCGAGCTCTTCCAGCACGGATTCATAGGTTTCCAACGCCTGCTTGCGATGAGAATCCTCCAGCAGTTGGCCGAAGCGCAGTTTCTGCTCCCAGGTCGGATTCACAAACCGGGACAGTTTCTTGTAGGTGAGGCTGGCGCGGGTGGCGTCCCCGGTCTCGATCTGACGCTCGAACAAATCGCCTAAGAGCTTAACCGCCTGTGGGATACGCTGCAGGGAAAGGCAGAGATCGGCGGCCATCTGGCACACCGTATCATTGCCGGGCTCCGCCGCGAGGACTTGCAAATAGTCTTCCAGCGCTTCGGCGGTTTTGCCTTTTTGCAGCAGCTTTTCGGCCCGCTCCACGCGCTTGGCGATCTCGGTCCGGTCCATTCGCTTGACGGTGTCTGCCATGAGAGCCAGCGCTGCGCGGAGTAACCCATAGGAATTCTAGGAGGAGGTTACCCCGGCAGCAACGAAGTAAGGCCTACCCGCGATTACGAAGGTCATCCGTGGAATAACTCTTTGGGAATGAAGAACTTTCTGGTATATGTGCCGGAATGCCTGAGAAGGACGAAATCAACCCGGAGCACGGCCTTCGTCAGCAACTCAGCGTCGGCCAGATCGCGATGATGACGGTCGGCAGTTCAATCGGCACCGGCCTGCTGTTAGGCTCGGGCGCGGCGGTACACATTGCCGGGCCAGCCGTGATCCTTAGCTACGTCATGGGAGCATTTCTGGCCTGGATCGTGACCAATGCGCTGGGCGAACTGGCCAGCTCGCATCCGGCGGCAGGATCATTTGGCCTCTACGCCGAGCTTTATCTGAATCCGTGGGCAGGATTCGTAGCGCGCTATGGCCTCTGGTTCGCGCTGGTCACTGCGGTCGGCGCCAGCCTGGTAGCCGCATCCACGTATTCGCGCTATTGGTTTCCCAGCGTTCCCGGAGTGGTCTGGGTGGCCATCTATTCGGTGCTTCTTCTCCTGGTCAATTTCGGATCGGTAGGAGAATTCGGCCGCTTCGAATATTGGTTCGCCATGGTGAAGCTGGTCACAATTGTGGTATTTGTCCTGGCCGGCACAGTGCTTCTGGCGGGGGGCGGAGTGGCGCCTCAATACCGGGCAAGTGGCGGTTTCTTTCCCCACGGGCCCATTTCGCCGCTGATGGCAGTTTCGTTTGCGTTGTTCAGCTTTCTGGGAGTCGAAATGCTCGCCGTCTCGTCGGGAGAGGCGAAGGCAGCGAAGGACATCCCGCGTGCGGCAAAGCTTACTTTTGCGCTGCTGATGTTCGTGTACGTTGGCGCGACTGCGGTACTGGTTGGGGTCCTCCCCGTGGAATCGAGCAATGTTACGCAGAGCCCGTTCGTGACGGTGTTCGATATCGCGGGGATTCCCGCTGCTTCAGCCTTGATAAATCTGGTTGTCTTGACGGCGGCACTCTCGAGCGCGAATGCGAACATGTACGCCGCCAGCCGAATGTTATTCTCTCTGGCGCGAGGAGGTTATGCCCCGGCGATCTTCGGACACCTGAATGAGGCGGGGTCGCCTCGCGCGGCGTTGCTGGTCTCGGCCCTGGGCGTCCCGCTCGCGTTGGTGACCGAGCGATGGTGGCCGCAATCGGCATTCCTTTACATTCTGGGAGCTTCACTGTTCGGTGGAATGCTGGCTTGGTGGGTCGGGCTGGCGGCTCATATCTCGTTCCGGCGGCGGCTCTCGCCAGCGCAGTTGGCTGCCTTGCCGATGCGCGCCCCCGGCGGCGCCGTGCTCTCCGCCATCGGATTCGCCGGGATTCTCCTGGCGATCGCCTCCACCTGGTGGGTTCCGCAAACCCGCATCACGATTCTGAGCGGGCTGCCTTATCTGGCTATTTTGAGCGTCGGCTATTGGATCGCGCGCAAGCGATAGCAATTGTTTGCACCTTGACTGGCCGCACCCGGCGAGGGATACTCGGGATGTCGCCGTTCCCTCACTGCAGGCAGTCTCCCCAACGAAGGAGATCGAGATGGCCCCGGAATGCACGGAATCCATAAAGGCTGCCCCCAAACGTCAAAAGGGACGGCAAAGTCCTGGGATCGAGAAGAGGCTAGCCATGTACGCCGCTGCCGCCGCTGGGGCAACGGGAGCCCTGGTGTTGGCGGCGCCAGCTGAGGCCAAGGTTATCTACACGCCGGTCCATGTCGTGTTGACCACGGTGGGACACGGATCGTGTTCGCTCGGTTCGTGCTCGTACAAAGTTGATCTTAACCACGATGGCATTGATGACTTCAAGTTATTTGCCGGGAACGACTTCTTCCAGAGCGGCAATCGTGCGTTCGCATCGTGTTTCCCCGGGACCGCAGCCAGCAATATGGTTTGGGGAAGTCACTCCGGCTCGGCGTCGGCGCTACGCCAAGGCGTCAGGATTGGCCTCCGTGGACCTTTCAGCCGCAGAATTGAGTTCATGGGATCGGTCACGTATTTCACCAGCGCCCGCCACGCGGGCTTCCACGGTCCATGGGTGAACGGCGGGAAGGGCGTCACAGACCGGTATCTTGGTCTGAAGTTTGTGATCAACGGCAAGGTTCACTACGGTTGGGCGCGGCTCAACGTCAAGGTACGGGATAAGTACATAGTTAGCATGACCGCCACCCTCACCGGCTACGCGTACGAGACCGTGCCCAACAGGGCAATCATCGCCGGCAAGACAAAAGGTGTACAGGTTGTCGCGGAGAATGCCACACTTGGGCATCTGGCAATGGGCGCGAGCGCTCTCACCGGCTGGCGAGGAAAGACGCCCGCCGCCGCCGCTCATTAGGTTTTGGGCGGAGTTACTCTTTCTTGCGCTTGTGGAAATCTCTCCCTTCGCTCAGTAACTCAACCGTTGTAAAATTCGTGTGCCGCCGAGCGCTTGCGTGGATAACACGTCGAGGGGGCTAGCGCTCAGCCCAATTCCAAAATATCAGGAGACGTGTATGAAGAAACTTCAGGTCGGGGGGGGTACGCCCTAGCTCTGCTCACAGTTTTCTTTAGCTGTGGGTCCGTGCTTGCTCAGCAAGCGATTCCCAGCCAATTTTTTGGGCTGCACGTAAACCAGCCGAACAGGAACGGTGACAGCTTCCCAGTTCAGGTTCACTACGGGAACGTCAGGAACTGGAATGTGTACAAGGCGTCATGGCCAGATATCCAGAGTGCGCCATGCGGCACAAATAACTGCCTGCTCAACTTCAACTTCGGCTGGGTTGACAGGTTGCTTTCAAACGTGTACCAGGACAACGGCACAAACAGCGTTGCCGAATTCACCCTGGGCAGAACCCCCGGCTGGGCGCAGCCGAGCAACTTCAATCCGCTGACCACCGAGCTGGTGCCCCAGGTTCGCGCCCCACCTCACATTCTCGTTCCAACGACACTCAGACGTCCGGGCGCTAACCTGGGAGCAGAGCATCGAGGAGCTAAGAGAATGTCTTTGTGTCTCCCAGGTTAGCTCGCGTAGCCGCTCGCGGAACCTGGGGCACCAGGCCAGGCCGCGACACGCGCGGTCATTCCAACGAAGTACAATAACGCTATGACCGACTCCCTGCTTCGCTACCGTTCCGAGTTTCCCATCCTCGAACGCACCACGTATATGATCAGCAATTCGCTGGGCGCCATGCCACGCGGCGTCTATGACGCGATGAAAGGCTATGCCGACATCTGGGCGACCCGCGGCGTGCGCGCCTGGGAAGAGCGCTGGTGGATGCTGGCCGTCGAAGTTGGCGACGAGATTGGCGCGCTGATGAATGCGCCCAAGGGATCGGTCTCCACTCACCAGAATGTCACCACCTGCCAGGCGGTGGTCGCGTCCTGCTTCGATTTTTCCGGCAAACGCAACAAGGTCGTTTACACCGATATGAATTTTCCTTCGGTGATGTATTTCTGGGAGGCGCAGCGGGCGCGGGAGCGCGAGTCCACATGGTGAAAACCGATGACGGAATCACCGTGCCCACCGAACGCCTGCTGGCCGCCATTGACGAAACAACGCTACTGGTGCCGGTTTCGCACGTGATCTTCCGCAGCGCGTATATCAACGACGCCAAGGCCATCATTGAGAAAGCTCACAAAGTAGGCGCGCATGTGGTGCTGGATATTTTCCAGTCGCTCGGCACCGTGTCCCGTGGATGTGCAAGCCTTGAACGTTGACTTTGCCTGCGGTGGGGTTTTGAAGTGGCTCTGCGGAGGGCCGGGCGTGGGTTATCTGTATGTGCGCCCGGACCTGGGCAAGAAGCTGGAGCCGAAGTTTACCGGATGGTTTGCCCACCAGAACCCTATGGCCTTCGAGGTCGGACCGATCCGCTACACCGATGCGCCGTTCCGTTTCATGAACGGCACTTCGCACATCCCGGCGCTCGAAGCGGCGAGGCCGGGGCTGAAGATCATTGCGGAAGTTGGCATTCGAGCGGATTCGCGAAAAATCAAAGAAGCAGACGGCGCGATTGATCGAACTGGCCGACAAACAGGGCTGGCGGGTGAACTCGCCGCGCGATCCCGAAAAACGCGGCGGCACCGTTTCCATTGATATGCCCGACTCTCAGGAGGTCAGCCGCGAGTTGCTGAAACGCGAGATCCTGGTGGATTGGCGGCCCAAGGCGGGTGTGCGCATGTCACCGCATTTCTACAATACGATACCAGGAAGTCGAGACTGCGATCGGCGCGGTGGAAGAGATATTGAAAGAACGCGCCGTCACGATCAGATAAGAATCCACTTAGCTACTCCAACTGGTTCGGCGGGTCATCCCAAATGAGATGCGACATGAGCCATTTGCCGTCGGCTTGCTTCTTAAGAATTGCCATGAAGTTGCCGTGGTTATGCCAGTGTTCAACCTTGCCGTGATCTTCGACGTTCCATGCAACTTCACTTTTCCCGCGCATATACGCGAGTTTGCCGTCGCCACCGATCTCGTCAACGGTTTGCACGAATCTCGTAATGACGATCTTGCTCACGCTGGCAGGCCACCAGAACTCGTTAATGGCCGCCATCCCCACCACTGGGGCAAGGCCGTGATGTGGCATAAGCACCGCGTCTTTCGTAAAGGTACCGCGCACAACATTGGCATCATTCGCCAGCCAGCCGCTTCGATACCGCGCCAGAACTGCCCGGATGCTGGACATATCGGACGCGGGTAGAGTCTCATGCTGCTCCGACTCGGCTGAAGCATTGAGTATCGGGGCTATGGATAAAAGTGCAAAAGCGGTTAACCGGACGGCAGTGGACGATCTCATGGAATCCTCCTTACCATTCGGACGAGGGGTTGCTGTAAAAGTTAGCGTCGGTTGCCCCACCGTGGCCGTGTTCTCATGGAACTTCTCTTTACTGCTTGTCTTTCGGGATTACCTACGTAAGCCTTAGCCGCAGTTTTGTGCTGCGTCACGACTTTCCCCTCGGTTACGCTCGGGCCGACGCCTACTGCAGTGCTTCAGATGAGCGCGTCCGGACGAATCATGTGACTTTGTCATGGTCATTGGCTTTGATGGTCTCCCTGGGGGACGATAATCACTGGATCGTCGCCGCGGTCGGCGCACTCGCCGGCGTGTACCTTTTCTATCGCGGCTTCCGCATGTTGCAGCGCAAGCGGCTGATCCTGAACACACCCGCATCAAAGATTCGCAGCGCTGCCATGGGACTGGTCGAAATCAGCGGCTTGGCGACTGGTCCTTACACCATGGCTGCCCCCATCACCGGCATGCCCTGCTACTACTACCGCACCATGGCGTGGCAATGGCAGCGAGCGTGGCAAGAGCAGTGAGTGGGTGAAAGTCGCGGACGAGAGCTTGCACGTTCCGTTCTTTCTCGAGGACAACACCGGCCGCATGCTGGTGAACCCGCAGGGCGCGGAGATGGACATTCATCGCGACTTCCACGACGAATTCGGCAGCTCGATTTTCTCCAGCCATCTGGATATTCCTGCGAATATGTTCCGACTTCCTGGTCGCGACACGGCGTCTCCAGCGACAAGAAACTCAAAATCGACGAATATTGCATCAAGCCCAAGAATGCGCTGTTTGTGCTGGGAACGCTGGCCGAAAATCCAGGTCTGAACGTGAGCGCAACGCCGGTGCGCAGCTTGACTGCTGACCAGCATGCAGTCTCGTTTCACTACCGGATGCGCTCGGAAGCTTGTCCCTTGGCGCGCTCTCCACCACAGGAACCATGAGGTTTGCCGCGTTCGAGAGCGACAGCGCCGCCGAAGGGATCGCCGGCGGTGTCCGGCGGCAAGTCGCCACTTCGCCAGCGGTGCAGCCAGCCGGAGAAGATCATCGCGGCCCTGATGAAAGCTGGCATCACGAATCCGGCGGCTTGGGCGGCAGCGGGCGTGAGCACGGCAGTCGTGCGTGACACCAGCATCCAGTTGCGACTGCCGGGCAGCGCAGCTGGTGCAGCTCCAGCCCCGGAGCAGTTCGATCCGCATCCTTCGGTCGTGCTGATGAAAGGCACGCATGACCCGGCATTTTTCATTTCCTGGCGCAGCCAGCGGGATGTGGTGAATTCGCTGGGATGGAAATCCGCCTCTGATGATCTGGGGCGGACCTGCGCTTACTCTGCTGAGTGTTTACATGTCTCTGGCGCTGCAGATCTCGACTGGCTGTGAAGAACTGGAGAAAGAGAACCTAATGGACAACATCATCTCGCTGGCATTCCTGTTTGCGATGATTGGCGCTGGTCGTGTATGTCGTCATGATCTTCAACGGGCTGATCGCGCTGAAGAACGACATCGCCAAGGCCTGGGCGAATATTGACATCCTGCTCAAACAGCGCCACGACGAGTTGCCCAAGCTGCTGGAAGTCTGCAAAGGCTACATGAACTACGAGCGCGACACGCTGGAGAAAATCACGCAGGCGCGCAGCCAGTATCAGCAGGCGGTCGTCGGTGGACCAGAAAGCGCAGGCCGACCAGAGCATGACGTCGGCGCTGCGCGGACTTGTTTGCGGTGGCGGAGAATTATCCTGCAACTGAAAGCCAACGACAATTTCATGCAAGCTGCAGAACCGGATCACCGAACTGGAAAGCGAAATCGCCGACCGGCGCGAGTTCTATAACGATTCGGTGAACACGTTCAACATTCGCATCCAGCAGATGCCGGATACCTTCATTGCCGCTTTCATGAACCTGAAGCCGAGCCCATGTTCAAGGTGGAGGAAGCGGACAAGGCCGATGTGCAGATGAGCTTTGGGGCATGCGGCACAGTCAATAGGCGCAACATCGGCTGGCAAGTCGGTGCAACCCACCTTGGCTACCAGCCTTCTCACCTCCGTAACCTTCTGCAACCCGACCTTCTCAATTAGAATTGACCCGTGGCTGACGCCGTTCGCATCGCTATTCTGGGCGACTTCGATCCTGAAGTCCCCGACTCTGCCTGCGCGATCGAGAAATCGCTGCAGCACGCCGCCGCCAAGCTGAACTTGCCCGTCGAGTCGCAGTGGATTCCCACACCCTCTCTGGTCGAGCCCGGCGCGCAGAAACTGCTGGAGAGCTTCGACGGAATTTGGGCAGCGCCTGGCAGTCCCTACAAGAGCTTCGATGGCATGCTCAAGGGGATTGAGTTTGCACGGCGGCGCGATTGGCCGTTTCTGGGCACCTGCGGCGGGTTTCAATATGCGCTGATCGAGTGTGCCCGCAATGTGCTCGGCATCAAGGACGCGGACTCGGCGGAAAACAATTCCGGATCGAAGAACATCGTCATTTACCCGGTGGCGTGCGCCGTGCCCGAGCACGCGAAAGAGGCGCCCCAAACTCTCCGGGCCGATTCCAGAAATCCGCTTGCGGCCGGGATCGTATTTGCATTCTTTCTACACGAAGGATGTGGTCAGCGAAGAATTCTTCTGCAATTTCGAGGTCAACCCTGACTACGAATGGGCAGCCATGGAAGCCGGTTTCCCGGTGGTGGCGCGTGGAGCGCATGGCGAAATTCGCGCCATCGAATCGCCCACGCACCGCTTTTATATCGCCACGCTGTTTCAGCCTCAGCTTTCGTCCAAAGCCAAGAATCCTCATCCGCTGGTGCTGGCATTCGTGCAGGCCGCCGCCGATTGGGGAAGAAAGAAATTGGACGACAGCGTGCTGGAGTAGGCGCAGGGCTCAAATGAACGACGACCTCACGCGCTCGATTCAGGAGAGCTACGACCGGCTCGCGGAAGAGTATGCGCGCCACATCGCCGACGAGCTCCAGCACAAGCCGCTCGACCGGGAACTACTCGACCGCTTTGCGCGCGAGACGCGCGGGCAAGGCGAGGTGTGCGACATGGGTTGCGGCCCAGGCCATGTGGCGCGATATCTGCACAGTGCGGGCGCTGCGGTGTTTGGACTGGATCTATCGCCGGGGATGCTGGAACAAGCACGCAAGCTTAATCCTGGCATTTCCTTTCGCCAGGGAAACATGCTGGCTCTGGATCTCCCCGACGGATCACTGGCCGGCATCGCTGCTTTCTACGCGATTGTGAATCTTCCCAAGGAGTCGCTGCCGGCGGTCTTCCGCGAAATGGCTAGAGTGTTGCAGCGGCGCGGGCTCCTTTTACTCGCATTTCACATCGGCGATGAAGTTCTTCACGAGGACGAATTGTGGGGACATAGAATCTCGATGGATTTTTTCCTATGGCCAGTCGCAGAAATCCGACTCCATCTTGAAAGAGCGGGCTTGACGGTTGAAGAGATTGTCGAGCGTGAGCCCTATGCGCCCGAAGTGGAGTATCAGAGCCGACGAGCCTACATGTTCGCTCGCAAATCCAGCTAAGCCAGCTGGTGAACGATCCTATCTTGTTGTCATCCCGAGCAAAGCGGGTCTGCAGTTCTTCACAATCCAAGGAGCTCTCATGATTTCTTGACGAACCGGAGCGATGCGGAATTCATGCAATAGCGCAGATGTGTAGGCTCGGGACCATCGTCGAACACATGGCCCAAATGCGCGTCGCATTCGGTACAAGAGACCGCCGTCCTCACCATGCCGTAACTGGCATCGTTTAGGGTGCGAATATTCTCCGGTGCAATGGGCGCCCAGAAGCTGGGCCAGCCGGTCCCCGACTCAAACTTGGTCTCCGAGCTGAACAGCGCGTTGTCACAGCAGATGCAGCGATAGAGGCCGCTGTCATGCAGATTCCAGTACTTTCCGCTGAAAGCGATTTCGGTATCCGCGTGCCGCGTGATGTCGAAAACGCCCGGCGATAGTTGCTTCCACCATTCGCCTTCGGTTTTGACCACCTTGGGGACGGATGCCTTCTTCAATCGCTGCCCTGAATCGGAAAACTCAACAATCGTCACTTGCTGCGGCGCACCTTTCGAGGTGGCTGCTTCTAACAGGCGCGGCTTACGCAATAGCCACAGGACCATGCCCGCAAATGCGGAGGCCGAGGTTGCTAAGAATGCGCGGCGTGACTTGCCCGACGATGCATCGCGATCAGGATCAAGCTCGAACATAAACTGCGCTCCTATTTGCCCGTGTAGAGTTCTGGTACCTGCTGTCGAAGATGCGTCACCTTCGGTGCATCATTGAACATGATGTACGGACTATTGGGATGGTTGGCGGCATAATTCTGATGGTAGGCTTCGGCCGCATAAAAAGCCTTCAGGGCGACTACTTGAGTCACGATTGGGCGCGGAAAAACTTTGGCCGTGTCGAGCTGGCTGATATAGGCCTCGGCAATCCGCTTCTGCTCATCGCTGTTATAGAAAATCGCCGAGCGATACTGGCTTCCTTCGTCGGGGCCTTGCCGGTTCAACTGCGTGGGATCGTGCGCCACGGAGAAGAACACCCGAAGAAGTTCGCCATAGGTGATCTGCGACGGGTCATAAGTGATCTTCACCGATTCTGCATGGCCGGTCTCGCCCGTGCTGACAGTTTCATATTCCGCAGTGTTGCTCGCGCCTCCTGAATAGCCCGAGGCAGCGTTGATTACGCCCTTCACGTGTTGGAAGACAGCCTGAATACCCCAGAAACAGCCTCCGGCGACGACGGCTGTCTCTTGGCTGGCAGTCTTAGCTATCGGGTCGTCAACTGCGGGAGTGGGGAAAGCAGCACCTGCCCCAATCCCCGAGCTGTATGCAGACTGGCCGAAGAGCACAATTAGGAGCACTAGAAAAACGCGAACAGAAGAGCTAAGCAAGACGATACCTCCATGACCCATTTCCTGGTGTCAATGATTAGAGTTTCCAGGCGGAGAAAAGTTTCGAGACGCTCAGCCGATGGACAACCCCGGTCCCGCTTAATACACTTCTATTGCTGCAGGCACTCTATGCGACTGGTTACCTTCGAGGATGATGCCGCGCGCTCCCGCATTGGCGCTGTGACTGGTGCTGGAGGGATCGTTGATCTGAACGCCGCATGCGCGCTTTACTTGCGGGACGTGGAAAACGAAAGCATGTTCTATCGGCTGGCGGACGCGCTGGTTCCTGCCAACATGCTGGCTCTGTTCGAGGGCGGAGACACCAGCCTGGAAGCCGCGCGGAAGGCGTTTGAGTATGCGCAGCACAATGATGCTGCAACCGGCCCGCGCGGCGAGACTATTTTCTACTCCGCCGGTGATGTAAAACTAAAAGCTCCGATTGTTCCTAAGAAGTTCTTTCACACCGCAGGCAACTTTCGCGAGCACCACGAAGAAGCCTCCAAGGCCGGCTTTTCGCATCCGGTACTGCCTTGGATTGTTTTCTTCCAGAACGTGGATGCCATTGTCGGGCACGAAGAACCGGTGATTTATCCGGAGCATCTTACCCGCGAACTGGACTACGAACTCGAACTGGCCGTCGTCCTGAAAAAGGGAGGCAAGCACTTCTCTCCGAGAATTGGCTGCGGACTATGTCGGCGGCTACGTGATTTTCAACGACATCACGGCGCGCGACATTCAGCGGCGGGAGATGAAATCAGGCGTGTTCAGCTTCTGCAAAGGGATTGATACGTTTTGCCCCTTGGGGCCGTGGATCGTGACCGCTGACGAAATTCCCAACCCGCACAACCTGGCAATGGAGCTGCGCGTCAATGGGGAATCGCGGCAACGTTCACACTCCAGCAAAATGTCGGTGAAAATTCCGGAAATCCTCTCCCATTACTCGCCTATGGGCTATAGTGCCGGTGATGTGGTCTCCACTGGCACAGTTTCCGGCGTGGCAGCTTTTAGCGGTGATCCGCAAGGCCTGGTACCTCAAGCCTGGAGATGTGATGGAATGCGAGATCGAAAAGATCGGTGTCTTGCGTAATCCGCGTGATCTCCTGGGAAGAAGCGTATGGCCGCAAACCTGCGGCGATGGCCACGCAAGAGACGCTGAAGTAGATTGTTTCCTAATACTACAAAGTCAGAAGCAGCTTGACGCGCTTTCTTCATGGACTGCGGTGAACGCGATATGTCATGAGTAGCAATTCCAAAATCTGGGTCAGTGAACTGAATGCCCGCCCGGAAATTCGGCCAGCATTTCCTCGCACCGCGATTCGTTTCTACGACACCACGCTGCGCGATGGCGAGCAGACGGTGGGTGTGGTGTTCTCGCCGCAGCAAAAACTGGAAATCGCCCGCAAGTTGGATGAGCTGGGCGTGAGTCGCATCGAAGCCGGGTTTCCCCGGTCTCGCCTGAAGATGCGGAGGCCATTCAGTTGATGCAGAAGGCCAAGCTGAAGGCTGAACTGTGGGGTTTCTCTCGAGCCGTCAAGGCCGATGTCGACGAGTTGGTGCGCTTAGGTCTGCGCGCCTCCGTCATTGAAGCGCCGACCAGCGACATCAAGCTCAGAGCCTACGGCATCTCGCGCGATGAGGTTGTTCGTCGGGTAGTCGAGGCGTGTCAAGCGCGAAGCGGAACCGAATCACCGTGGCTTTCTTTGCCGTGGACGGCACGCGCACCGAGCTCGATTTTCTGAAGAAGATCTATCTCGCCGCGCTCGAAGCGGGCGCCGCAGAGATCGTGGTCGTAGATACCATCGGCGCCTGCGGACCCGAGGCGGCCGAGTTTCTTGTCGCTCAAGTGTGCGGTTGGGTTGGCGGCTCAGTTCCGGTGCATTGGCATGGCCACAACGATTTTGGCATGGCCACAGCTTGTGCCGTCGCTGCGGTTCGCGCCGGGGCTTCCCGGATTCAGGGGACGATCAACGGCATGGGCGAACGGGCCGGGAACGCCGACATCTGCGAGATCGCTTTTGCCCTGCGCTGTCTCTATAACGTTCCGATTGATTTGGATTTGACGAAAGCCCGCGAGGTTTCCGAAGCCGTGCAAAACGCCGCAGGATATACGGCTGGAAGCCTGGAAGCCGCTGGTTGGAGAAAACCTCTTCATGCGCGAGAGCGGCGCCGTCGCCAGCCAATTTCACATCCCCGAAGCCATCGAGCCGTATTCCTCCGAACTGGTCAAGGCCCGCCGCGGCATTGTCTTAGGGAAGAAAAGCGGCCTTGACAGCATCGATCTGAAGTGCAAGGAACTCGGGCTACATCGCGCCAGACGAGCGCACGACGACCCTGGCCGCGGTGAAGGCGCTTGCCATTGCCAAGCGCGGATTACTCACAGATGAAGAATTCCGGCAGATTCTGCGGCAAGGTGTGAATCGGTGACCGTCCGTGGCTAGTTTTTGAAATGCGGCAGCACCGTTTCGCCGAACAACTTGGCCTGACCCGTGCGGTCGTCACCCCAGATTTCCAGCATGATGTGAGTGCAGCCGGCGGCGCGATATTGCTCGATGCGTGCAATGCATTCTTCCGGAGTTCCAGCAATCGGGCAAACTTTGCGCAGGATTTCATCGGTCACTGCGTTGGCGGCTGCCTTCCGTCCGCCCTTTTCCATGGCATCCGCGACAGGGCGCAACTCATCGAAGCGTTAGGCCAGCACATTGGAGCAGCACGTCGGCCGACCCTTGATGTTCTGCACCTTGTTCGCTAGATACATCGCAGCCTGCTCACGCGCACCTTCTTTGCCTTTTGCCGAATCCCGGCTGATGCTTCCGACGATTACCGAGCCGAGCACAAGACTCGAGGCATCCTTCCCTGCCTTGCGCGCGCCCTCCTCCATATTCTTGCGCGAGTAACGCACGAACTCCGGCGTTGTGATGCTGGCAGTGAGCAAGCCGTCGCCGATGGACCCAGACATCTTCTGCAGCATCGGCCCGGTTCCGGCGATGTAAATAGGCGGAATACCGCGGGGCGTGTGCGCGTCAGGCTTGAGTGGCGGCACGTCAGCAGCGAACACTTGTCCCTGATAGTCGGAATGCGGCGCCGGCGAGCACTCCCTTTATGATCTCGATGCTCTCGCGCATCACGGTCGCCGGGCCCGACCTTCTCGCCTTCGCCTTCGCCGATCTCCTTCATGAAAATTTTTGAGGCGCCGAGCCCGAGCAGAAAACGATCGCCGGCAAGATCCTGCATGACTCGGGCTTCCATCGCGATCTGCACCGGATGACGAGTATAAGGCGAAATAATTCCCCATCCCAGCTGGATGCGGCGGGTCTGAGCGGCGATCACTGCGAGGATCGCAGTTGACGAGCGTGCTTCGAAAGAATGTTTGCGCCACCAAGGATACGCTTCGGCAATCCAGAAGGCGTCAAAACCCGCGTGCTCGCAGGCTTTCGCCATGGCGACGGTTTCGCGCGACCGGCTCCATGCTGAGTTGCAAAACGCCGATGTTGAATGGGATTGGCATGAGCGTTTCCTAGCTCCTAGCTGCTGGCTCCTAGCTACTGTTTAATCTGGATCTGTCCACGAATGCTCCAGGCCTTTGATCAGCTCCCACATGGCTTTGTTGAGCGGAGTGGGTACCCCTACTTTCTCGCCCCACTGCACGATCGCACCGTTCATGAAATCGACTTCGGTCTGGCGCTTGGCGAGCACATCTTGCAGCATGCTGGCGCGGTGTTTCCCGGGTGCGTTCGCGCCTTTCTGTACCAGAGTTCGTGGATCGCCGTGTAACTCGATGCCCAGCTTCTTTGCGACGGCTTCGCCCTCAGCGATCAGGTCGTTGAACAGTTGTCCAGTGGCCCGAAACCGCGTTGCCGCGCCGTGATGTAGTAAAGTCAGCGCCCCTACCGGATTTGTCGACGCGTTGAAGATCAGCTTTGGTCCACTGCGCGCCGCGAGCATCATTCAGAGCGATTGTGTTCATCCCGGATCGGGTGATCAATCCCGCTAATTCCTGCACTCTTGCTCATTGGCGTCTGGCTCGGTTCGAATGGCCCGATCCAGGTATCCCCTTTAATGTCGTAGCCGACGTGCCCAGGCGCAATCGGATGTCCGGCAGGAAACGTTGTGCCCCGAATGACATACTTCACGTGCTCAGCGATGATTTCTTCGTTGCCCACGCCATTTTGCACCGAACACACGGCGCTGTTCTCGTCGAATATGTGGGCAGCCTCGGCGATGGCAGTCTGCGGTGTGGATCGCCTTAGTCGCGACAATGCCGTAATCACAGTGGGGCAACTCCTTGGCGTCGCTGGTCGCATTGAGCGTTGCTGTAAAGTCGGCGGCTCCCGAAAGTCGCAGCCCATTCTGGCGGATCGCCTCAGTGTGCTCCTTCCACACGTCGTACGCCCAGACTTCTGCTTCGCCCGCTTGAGCCAGATGGGCAGCGAACAAACTGCCCACCGCGCCGCAACCAATTATGCAAATCTTGATCACTCGCACAATCCTTCATGGCGCTTAACATCTACCCAGACAGATACACACCCGGTTGTCAGTTCCCAGTTCTCAGTTCCCGGTTGGGCCTTCGTTCAGTGCCGCTGAAAAACTTCCACTCCACGTCCGCCAGACATTCGCCTTCAGTTTTGCCGATGCGATACGTATCCTGCGTATAGAGGCAAACTCTTGCCATCTCTATCCACCACCTGCGGATGGAGCGAGAAAATCATATTTTCCTGCAGCCGTACTTCGCTCTTCGCACCGATCGCGGGATGCTCGAGCATGGTCGTCCCTATGCTATGGCCGGATAAATGGCCAAGCGAAAATCCATGTTTGGCGAACGTCTCTGCGACCGCGCGGTGAACGTCGCTAGCCAACTCGCCCGCCCGCATCATTTTGCGTGCAGCTGCCAGCGCCTGCGGATAGGCATCCGCCATCTTTTGTGTTGTCGAACTCAGCGCGCCGCGAATCAGCGGCCGGGAAAACTCCACCCAATAGCCGCCCGCTCCCGTAATCTCAAGCGAGTAGAGTAACAAGTCGTCGGTCGCAACCACGCGGTGCCCCGGTACTTTGAAGGAAGCCTCTGCTTCACCGTTCGTCCCTGAGAGAAGAATATTCATCATCCGCGGTCCCGCGCCTCGGGCAAAAAATCGCTCCACCGCCGGCGCCATAATTTCTGCTTCCGTCTTTCCAGGTTCGTAGGCCGCCACTAGCGCCCAAAATCCATCCACGATGATTTCCATTGCATCCCGCACTTCGGCGAGTTCTTCTTGGCTCTTAACCGCGCGTGCCATGTCGAATTGAAAGTCGAACGGAACCAGTTCATAGGGGCCGCCCGTCAGTTCCCGATAGTCACGCACGGGCATGATGAAATTCATGCCATACACGCCAACCCGTTTCCACTGGCGTTCGCGTCCGCGGTCACAAATCCACTGTCCGGGAATATCGGGCCAGACATGTTCCTTAACCCAGGGTTTGCTCTTGTCACCGATCCAGCGCGCTTCCCGGGGAAACACCAGCGTCGGATCACCTTCGAGCGGCAGCACAACATACACATAGCGGTGCACGATCTCGAAACCTGAGACGTACAACACAGCGCCCTCGAAACCGGCATATTGGTTGCCGCAAACGATGAGAGCATCCAGATCCTCGCGCTCCATGCTGGCGCGGAGGTTCTTGTAGCGACGCTCGATTTCCTGCTGACTTGGCAAAAGGTCGCTCTTTAGTCTCGGGTTAAGATTGGACGCCACAGATCTCCGCCGCCGTTAACGCGTAAATCTTGGTGATGTCCACGAGAGTCTTGATCGAAACTTTCTCTCCTTCGGCGTCGCGGGGCCCGCTGGAAGGACCATAGTTCACGGTCTCAATCCCATAGCGGCTGAGCACGCTGGCGTCGGAGCACCAGGTCACCACTTCTCGATCCGGACGCTTTCCCATAATCAACTCGTGGTTGGTTTCAATGGCCTTGATCATCTCGTGTTCTTCGCTGATGCGCGCGCCGGGGACGGAAACGTAGGTTTCGAACTCCAGACCCCAGTCGGGATGCTTCTTTTCCAACTCTAAAAACATCTGCTGGATGTTGCGCCGGGCTTCGCTCATCGGAATGGTCGGCGGCACGCGCACGTCCAGAAACAAGTCCGTCTTCTCCGGCGTGCGGCTGGCGCGCCACGCATGCCCGCCCCGGATCGCCCCAAGATTCACCAGTGCTTTCTTTCCTCCGTGCGAGGCATTCTTTTCCCAGGCGGCAATCCATTTCATGATCGGGTCCATCAGCTCATACATCCGGCGGATGGAATTCATCTCCTCGCGCCCCTCGCAGAACGCGGTATGCACGTAGATTCCGCTGCAGGAGATTCGCACCCACATCGAGCCAAAGTGTTCCAGCACGAGGTGCATATCCGTGGGCTCCCCCAGAATGCACATGTCAGGCAGCACTCCATGGTTGACGAGATAGTGCGTACCGGCTCCGTAGCCGCGATATTCGTTTCCCCTGAATTCAGCCCACTGTGTCTTCTCAATCTCGCCAGCGACTGCCGCGATGATCACGTCCCCTTTGAGCTTGACACCAACCCGCTGCAGCGCCTTCACAGCGTGCGTGTAGCAGACCAGCGCGCCCTTCATGTTGTAAATTCCGAGACCGTAAACGAAACCGTCCTTCACCACCGCATTGGGTTTGTATCCGATGCCGGTCAAAAATTCTTCGCGGCCGGTGTTGGAAGTATCCATGTGGCCGTTAAACATCAAATTCTTCCCACCGCCAGCGCCGGACCAACGGCCTACAACATTGGCACGACCGGCCTCCACCTCCTGCCACGTGACCTGAAGCCCAAGCTGCCGCAGCGCGTTGTGCATGTACTGCCCCATCTGCAGCTCTTCACCGGTAGGACTGGGAATATTGATGACGTCGCGACACATGGCTACGATCTCGTCTTCGTTGACCGCGGCGAGGATTTTCTCGACTAGCTTGGGATCCAGCTTCGACGTTAATTTGGACACAGTGTTCCGCTCTCGGTACTCGGTTCCAGGGGTATGGACAAAATGTTTTCTGCCGACGCTATACCAACCGAAAATCATCCGGATAACTGCAGAGTTTCTCGTTACCCTCCTCTGTGATCAGAAAATCATCCTCCAGGCGCAGACCCCCGCCGCCAGGCCAGTAGATCCCCGGTTCGATGGCGAGCACCATCCCCCTTTTGATCGTGCCGCTTCCTGCCTGATGCGCGTAGGGCGGCTCATGCGCACGAGCACCAACCCCGTGACAGATGGGATGTGAGGGCTGGCCTGGATATCCGCCTTCTGCAATGCGGGCGCGAATCAGACGGTCGAGCTCGGGGAAGCTTGCGCCATCGCGGGCAAAGACAACCGCTTCGTTGAATACCCCGAGCAGCAAATCAAGCAGCTTGTGATATTCAGGCGTAAGTTTGCCGGGACAGACATTCTTAGTGAGGTCGGTCCAGTAGCCGTCCACGCACACCCAAATCTCGAATAAGGTCGGCTCGTTCTTCTGAATGGCACGATCCCCGGTTGCCGTAAACGTAGCGATGCCTTTCCCGGACCAGACCAAGGTGAACGCGCGCGCCATCTCGACCTTTCCCTTGTAGCCCACGCCCAGGCCATGTACGAAGCTTTCATACATGCCGCCTACTTCGCTTTCTTTCATTCCGGGGCGCATGTGCTCGCGGGTATGCTCCATCGCCAGCCCTGCCAGTTCATTGGCGAGGCGCATGCGCTCGATTTCCTGCGGCGTTTTGATGGCGCGTGCTTCATTCAGCAGCGGCGTGGCGTCCACTACCGCACCGGCAACTTCACCGAACGCATCGAAGTAGGTTAGGGTGGGGGTTGTGGGCTCGCCCACCATGCGGTCGGTCGCCTGCGTGCCCATATTCAACTCGATCGCGACTCTCTCCGTGAAACCGCGTTGCTTCAGAACTTGCAGCACCAGATCGAGGGCGCGGTATTGCGGTGGCCGAGGATCGCTCTCATGATAGCTTTTGAAGAGCCGAATGTCCTTCGTCCAGGAGTTACGCTGCGCGTCCGCAAGTTGTGGCTCGATGGCGATCAGCGTCGGTTCTCCCTCGCAGGGAAAAACGACCGCATCGTATCCCTTCATGCACCAGTAGCTGGTGAGATACACGATATTGTCGGGCGCCCGCACCACCAGCGCGCTCAGTTCCTGATCTTTCATAAGGTCGCGCACTCGCTTCAGTTTGGATTCGTCAATTGGCCAGGACATAACGTTATCGCCCGCTATCCAGGAACTGTTCTTCGTCCGCCAAGAACTGGGTGAAGAGTTCCTTCTCCATCGGCGCAGCTGACGGCTGTGCGATTTGAAACCGACATCGCTCCAGTTCGTCCCGGGCACGATCTGCTTCTCCGAGGTGTCTGCATGCCCTCGCCAACAGTGCGTGAGCCAAAGCCTCCCCCGGGGCAACACGAAGCAGGAATTCGCCGAAGTCCTTTGCCAGCTTCCAATCGTCGAGCTTATCGTCGAGTACGGATTGAAAGAAATCCTGTTTGTTGGCAGCCCTCGTCACAACTTCATCCGGATCGACAGGCTTGTCACCGGGCATTTCTGTGCTCCATCACCGCTCGATTTTCATCCTTGAACGTCCACGACGCTTCCTTGCCCTTGATCAAGCGATAGATGGCTGTATGAAGGGGGGCAGGCACGCCAACCCGCTCGGCCTCGCGGGCGATGGCGCCGCTTAAGAACTCTACTTCGGTCGCTAACCGGTTGCGCACGTCATACAGCATCGAGGGCGGATGATTGGTCATAGCGCCGATCTGGTTCATCGTCCACGGATCCTCGTGCAGTTCCACGCCCACCGCAGCCGCCACCTCTTTACCTTCTGTAATCAAATCGTGAAGGAGGCGGCCGAGGCTTGTAAATTCAGACTCGTCCGCAAAATGGGGCGAATGCGGCAGCCCGGTTAATGCCGAAACTCCGTTGACCGAGGCATTGAAGATTAGCTTCGACCACTGTGCGGGGCGTGCATCCTGCAATGCCTCCGCCTTCAGGCCGCCCGCGTTAATCAGGTCAGCGGCCTCTTTCACCAGTGCATACGGAGTGTGCCGTGGCTCGAATGGGCCGATCCAGGTGGCCGTGTCCAATTCGTATTGCACATGCGTGTCGCTGTGCTTGGTGCCGCTCATGAAAGTTGTGCCCCTGATCACTTGCCCCCGGCTGTGGGAAGCAATGATCTCTTCGCTGCCCAGCCCATTCTGCGCGGAAATGATTGCGCCTCGATTGAAGCGGCAGCCTACCAGCGCGATGGAGTCCCCCACCTGAGTCGCCTTGGTCGCCACAATGCCGAGGTCGCAGTCGGGAAGCTCATCCGGCTGTATCGTCGCCTTGAGCGGCACGTGAAATTCATGCCTGCCGGAAACTTGCAGCCCTTCATGGTTGAGAGCGCGCGCGTGTTCCTCGCGGCGGACAAAGGCCCATACCTCCGCGACCCGCGCCAGGTGCGCCGCATACAGGCTGCCAATCGCTCCACAACCGATAATGCAAACACGTTTCATGCGGCGCGTCGGCTACGCTTTCTTTTCCACCCGCACCAACTTCTCCTCCTGCCCAATCTCTTTCCGCACCATCGCACGGAACAGGCTGTCGGCGTTGTTGAACGAATCGTCAATGATGATTCCATTCGCAAACAAAGCATCCTGCAAAGCTGCAGAGATGGTATGAATAGGAGCGGCCCCTCCTTCGCCCATGCCCTTCGCCCCGCTGTAACTATGCGGCGACGGCGTCTCGATGTGATCGTACTTAACTATCGGCATATTCATCGCCGTGATGGGAGTGTAGTCGCTGAAGGTGCTGGTGAGCATATTTCCGACCGCGTCATACACGCAATTCTCCATCAGGGCCGCCCCAATTCCATGTGCGGTTGCGCCATACACCTGGCCTTCCACGATCGGCGGATTGATCACTTTGCCGCAATCGTCCACTGCCGCATAGTCGAGAATACGCGGAATGAATGTGTCCCGCTCGACTTCGATCACCGCGATGTGAAGCTGGGATGCGTAGGTCAGAGTCAGGTTCCCGTATTTTCTTTTCTTGTCGGGCACTTTAAACGGCGCGCGCCAGATGTAGCGGCAATTCAACGTGACGTCGTGCATCTCGGGCGGCAAAACGGCGCTATTCACGTTCACGATGTTCGCGAGTCCCCAGTAATTGACCGACTTACCCGTGCTTTTCGCGCGAACTTCCGGCCCTTGCGCGCCGGTGCCAAACTCGAGATCATCTTCTTTCGTTTCGAGCACAAACGCCGCCAGACGCTTCATTTCAGCTTTCAGTTTCTGCGTGGCGCCGTGCACGGCCGAGAGTCCCGACACCGCGAACTGGCTGGCATAGGTACCGGAAAATCCGGTGTGCACGTTGCGTTCGGTGTCGAATCCCGTGCGCACCGTGATCAGATCCGGATGGATGTTCAGCACATCGGCAACAACTTGCGCTGCCGTAGTCTCGTGCCCCTGGCCCTGTGGGCAAGAACCGACAGCGACCACAACTTCTCCGTAAATATCCAACTTGCAGTTCGCGCCTTGCGAGTTGCCCGAAAAGGGCGCGCCAGGATTCACTATCTGCGACTGGCCGAAATTATTTGTCCCGGAATCCAGCGTCGTGCCAATGCCGATTCCGATCAGGCGACCTTCTTTACGCCCCGCGGTTTGTCTCTTCTTCCATCCGTCCCAGCCAATCCGCTCCTTCGCCACTTGCAGCATTTTCGAGTAGTTTCCTGAGTCGTACACGCAGCCATTGGGAGTGGTGTAAGGAAACTCTTCTGAGCGAATGTAGTTGCGCAGGCGCATGTTGTCGGATGGAATCCCCAATTCGTGGGCGCAAATGTCCACCACGCGCTCCAGAAACCAAAGATGCTGCATGCGCGAATAGCCGCGATTCGGGCCGACCGGGCATTTGTTCGTCACCGCCTGAGTGAAATCGATGCGAGCATTCTTAAAACGGTACACGCCGGGAAACACTTGCGACCAGATCACACAGCCCAGCGGTTCATAGCGCGGATACGCGCCGCAATCATCAATATGTCGTGACACGAGCGCGGTGATCACACCGTCCTTGTCCAAGGCGACCCGGGTGTCACGGAAAGTTCTTTCGTTGCCGTGAGCGCTCGATGTGATGTGCTCGGAGCGCGTTTCCACCCACTTGATCGGGCGCCCACCAGCCTTCTTCGACGCCAGCGCGCACACCGCCATCTGCGGATAACTGGTGATCTTGATGCCGAAGCTGCCGCCGATGTCCGATGTCTCCACCCGGATGCGATCAATGTGCACGTTCAGGTGCGCCGCCAGGAACTGAATGGCGAAGGATGGGAAAGAATTGTTGCACGAATAGTAGATGCGGTCGTCTTTCGGATTCCACTGAGCGATGACAACATTGTTCTCCAGCGGCGTGCTGGAAAAGCGGTGGAAATGCAACCGGTCAATATTGACGACATAGGCAGCTTCTTGGAAGGCTTTGTCGACATCTCCGTATTCGAACACTCCGGTCCAGACGCGGTTAGTGGCGGCTTCTTGGTGAAGAATGCTTTTGTCGCTCAGGGCTTCTTCCGCATCCACGACAGGCGCAAGAGCTTCATACCCGACCTCGACCAGTTCGGCCGCATCGTCGGCGATGGCGGGTGACTGTGCGGCAACCGCGGCCAAAGGTTCGCCCTGATAACGCACTTTCGAGACGGCCAGCGGATAATCCTTGATCCTGGCGCAGGGATCCGGACCGATTTCAATAAAGGGCTGAGTTTGTGAGGCGACCTCGGCGCCAGTTAATACGCAGGCCACACCTTGCAGAGCCTCCGCCGCGGACATATCAATACTGACAATCTTCGCGTGAGCATAGGGCGAACGCACAAAGCGCAGATAGAGCATATCGCGCAGCTTGATATCGTCGGCAAACTTGCCCCGCCCGCGCAATAAGCGGTTCTCTTCCTTGCGCGGAAGGGATTGCCCCACCCAATGATTAGCACCGTTATTTTTCGTCGCGCTCACTCCTGGCCGCGGCCCTTCAATATCTTTGCGCTCTTTGCGACCTTCAATTCATAGCTTCTAAAGCTCATGACCGCAAAGGACGCTAAGGCAACCTTCGGCTATGACAGCGCCGCCTGCAATCCATCGATCAGCTTCTGCACGTTTTTTCTCCCCAGAGGTTCCAATAAACCGCCCGCGACCGAAGTCAGGCGTCCGAAGATTTGCGCCTCGCCCTGCCAAACCACTTTTGTGCCACCGTCTACTGGCGACAAGTCAAACCCGGCGGTCACCGAAACATTTCCCCCGGCCACACTCCCCTGTCCCCTGTACTGCGCGCGTTTTGGGCCTTCGGCCTGCGTCAGTTCCATTTTCACGTCCGCGGTACCTTTGATGTAGGAGATCCCGACATTTAGTTTCACCGCGAAACGCGTCGCGTCCTGCACGGCCACGCTTTGAAAATCCGGCAGGAGCGGCGCAAACTGGTTTGGGTCAGTAAGAAAGTCATAAACCTCTTCTATCGTGCGCTTGACTTCAAACTCCCCACCAAACTTGATCGCCACGCTTCAAGCACCTTTCATGTTCTGTGCGGCCAATTGAATCGCCCTGAAAATGTTCTGGTACCCCGTGCAGCGGCACGTGTTTCCCGCAATCGCCTTGCGCATTTCTTTCTCGCTCGGCTGCCGGTTTTGCGAAAGCAGCTGCAATGTGGAAAGCAGGAGCCCCGGGGTGCAGTACCCGCATTGCAGACCGTAGGAACCGCCGAAAGCCTTCTGAATAGGATGGAGCTGGCCGTCCTTCTCCAGTCCCTCCACCGTTAGGAGATCCGCTCCATCGGCCTGCACTGCAAAGATGGTGCACGCCTTCACTGCTGCGCCATTCATCAGCACCGTGCAGGCGCCGCAGTACGTGGTATCGCAGCCTACGTGCGTGCCCGTGAGATCAAGTTCTTCCCGCAGCAACTCGACCAGCAGCATCCGTGGTTCGACTTTCAACGAGTATGGCTTGCCATTCACCTTGAGCTGAATCGAAATCTTTTCGATCGTTTCAGGCATAGATGTGACTGACCTCAACCAGCTCGCCGCGAGCCCGCTGCGCTGCGATTTCAATCGCCCGCTTAACCAGCGCCCCGGCCAGCATGCGTTTGTAATCGGCCGAACCGCGCACGTCGGATTGCGGATCAGCCGCCAGCCGCGCCGCTTCCACGGCGGCCGCGATGGTTTTCACGGTGAGAGGTTGTCCTCGGAGAGCGGCTTCGGCTTCCTTCGGCCTGATCGGAGTCAGACCGACACAGCCCAGAGCGATCCCGGCATCCTGGCACACATCGCCGCTCATGGTGAGCTGCACCGCGGCGCTGGCGGTGGGATACACCGGGGCGGAGCGTTTGAACGCCAAATATGCGCCTCCGCTTCCCTTCGGCGGGATTTTCACAAGCACTTCGCTGAGCAACTCGTCGTGGTCCAGTGCTGTGGTATAGGCATCTCGAATGAAGTCAGTTAGAGCCACCATCCGCTCACCCTTTGTGCCGAAGCAACGGACCTCTGTCGAAAGGGTCAACAGTACCGCTGCCCAATCACCGCTGGGATCAGCCTCGGCAAGCGAGCCCCCAATTGTGCCGCGATTGCGCACCTGGACGTCGGCAATCCCCGCTGCGCAATCATGAATGATAGGAATTCTCGCCGACGCCGCCGAGCGTTCGATCTCTGCGTGCCGAGTCAGCGGGCCGAAGCGAAGCGCGCCGTTGTCTTCCCTGACGTAGGATGCTCCGGAGATGAAGTTCAGGTCCACTAGGTGGGCGGGGTTCGCGAAACGGAGCTTCATCAGCGGGATGAGACTCTGCCCGCCGGCCAGCAGCTTGGCCTCGCCGCCAAGCTGGGACAGCATGGTTGCCGCTTCCTTCAGCGAACCAGCTCGGTGATAATGAAACGCTCGGGGATACACTTCTGTCCTTGCGACCCTGCCGTTCTCTGATTGAGGTTTGGGCTGGGCGAATAAGCTTAACAAAGGTGCTGGTCTGACGACCACAGCGACCGAACTCACTTCGACTGGCGCCAATCCTCCAGGCCGAAGGAGTTCGCGCGCACTCGCTCCTAACGCTCTGCCCCGATCCCCCCATACTCCCCTCGGAAGTAAAGCAGGGGGTCGCCCTCCCGCACCACCACTTCCTCCACTTCCGCGATGAAAATTGTGTGGTCTCCAGCATCCTGCGCGGTATGCAGCCGGCACTCCAGATAAGCCAGCGCGCCGTGCAACACCGGAGTGCCGTGCTTCGTACGATCGAAGCGTGCCCTGCTTGCCGCTCAGCGTTCTGGTGCGCCCGTGCCGGGAGCGCGTAGTACTCGGAAATAGCGCGCTGGTTTTCCGCCAGAATGTTCACTCCAAAACGTTTCTTCGCGTGCAGGTGAGCATGCGTTCGCGCCTTATGGTCCACGCATACCAGCACCAGCAAGGGATCCAGCGACACCGAGGTAAAGGCATTGGCCGTCATCCCGTGGACTTCGCCTTCATGATCCACGCTGATGACCGTAACTCCGGTGGCAAAACTGCCCATTGCCTTGCGAAAGTCTGCCTGATTGACCGTCATAAGAACGCTGAAGTCGCCGATGGTTATAGATTAGGGATCCGCCCTTTTTCGAGTTTTATCACGTAAAGCGACTGAATTGTATCCGCCGCTGCGAAAAATCAGCCTGTTGTGTCATTCCGCTATTTCCGAAGGCGGTTATGAAGATATATAATCTTCTGGGGTCTCGGCTCAAGAGCCTGCTCATGACCTTCTACAATCAGCGGAGGATCTGATCTTGGCGGTAGGACCAACAAGTTGCCTTCGGCCGCAGCTCAGGCTTGTACCTGGATGAAATGCGTTCCGGGCAGGCACTTCCGCGGGAAGCCGCCTGCCAGCTGGTCCGCTGTCCGGACGAGGAATTGCCGAGCTTCTGCGCCGCCGCTGTAGAGGTCGGACAGCGTTTCAAGCCGGATGTGATCACCTACTCGCGCAAAGTTTTCATTCCGCTGACCAACCTATGTCGCGACTATTGCGGCTACTGCACCTTCCGCCGCGATCCGGGCCAGCCCGGCGCGCACACCATGACGCCCGAGGAAGTGCTGGAAGTAGCGCAGGCGGGCGAAAAATTGGGGTGCACCGAAGCTCTTTTCAGCCTGGGCGACAAACCCGAACTCGTATTTCCGGAGATGCGCGAAACCCTGCGCCGGCTGGGGTACAACTCGACGCTGCAATATCTGGAAGCGATGTGCGAACTGGTGCTGCGTCGAAACCACTCTGCTGCCGCATCCCAATCCCGGATTGTTGAGCGCGGAATGGATCGCGCGCCTGGCCGCGGTCTCACCCAGCATGGGGCTGATGCTGGAAACCACCAACACTTCGCTTTCTGGCGGCCGGGGCGGCACATGACAACGCGCCCGACAAAGTTCCCGCGCAAGCGTCTGCGCACGATCGAGGAGGCGGGCAAACAAAATGTGCCTTTTACCACCGGCCTGTTGATCGGGATCGGGGAAACTCTCGAAGATCGCGTGGATACGCTGCTCGCCATCCGCGAACTGCATCGCCGTTACGGGCACATTCAGGAAGTCATTGTTCAGAATTTTCGCGCCAAGCCCGACGATCCCCATGCAGGACTGGCCAGAACCCACGCGAGGATGAAATGCTGCGCACCATTGCGGTGGCGCGCTTGCTGATGCCGGAGGTCAACATTCAGGCGCCGCCCAATCTTTCCGCGCCCTACTATGAAGATTTGCTGGACGCTGGCATCAACGACTGGGGCGGAATCTCGCCGCTTACGCCGGATTTCATCAATCCGGAGAAGCCCTGGCCGCATCTGGAGCAATTGAAGTTACGAACTGAAGCCAAAGGATACATCTCTGCGCCAACGTCTGCCGGTTTATCCGGAGTTCTTGCCGGCTGTCGACCGCTCGGCCTGGGACTGTTAGCGGAAAGAGTCAGAGCTGCGGCCGATCCCCAGGGCTTCGCTCGGAGGAGCGGCATGATCGTCGTGCTCACCGGCGGCACCGGAGGCGCCAAAGTTCGTGGACGGCTTGCGGCAGAGTCGCTCGCCGCGGAGGAACTCACGTTCATCGTGAATACCGGGGACGATCTTCGAGTGGTGGGGCTCTGCACGTCTCGCCCGACCTGGACTCGATCACCTACGCTCTCGCCGGCCTGCTCAGCCGGGAGCGCGGCTGGGGCGTGAAGGGCGACACTTTCTTCTGTCTGCAGGCGATGGGAGAGTTGGGCGAGCCGATCTGGTTCCAGGTCGGCGACCGCGATCTGGCGGTTCACTTGCTGCGCTCCGAAATGCTGGCTCAGGGAAAGACTCTGACCGAAGCTACCACAGAAATCTGCAGCAAGCTGGGGGTTGCAGGCGCGCATCCTGCCCATGAGCAACTCGCGAGTCGAAACCCGGGTCAGCACTCCGATTGGAGAACTCAGCTTCCAGGAATATTTTGTGCAGCGCTGGTATCAGGACCCGGTGAAGCTCGGTGCGTTTTGCAGGAGCGGCGGAGGCCGAGCCCGCGCCCGGCGTGATTGACGCCATCCTTTCGCGCGAGTGCCGTGATCTTGGCCCCGAGCAACCCCATCACCAGCATCGGCCCGATTCTCGAGGTTCCGGGCATCCGCGAGGCGTTGCGTGAGACCCCGGCCACAGTCGCTGCCATGAGTCCAATTGTCGGCAGCGCCGCGGTCTCAGGGCCGGCAGGAGTTTTGATGGCAGCGCAAGGGCTGCCAGTGTCGATCGCCGGCGTAGCCCAGGCCTATCGAAGACTTTCTCGATATTCTGATTGCGCGATGTCCGCGACGCTGAGGCAGCGAAACTACTGCAGACCTCGAAACTGCGCGTTCACTGCACCAACACCATTATGCAAACGTCTGACGATAAAGCCAAGCTGGCGCGCACTGTGCTTACGTTACTGAGCGCGGAGCGCAACCCGGGCGGCGTCGGAAGCGCCATGATTCTGGTTCCGGTCAAGAATCTCTCCATGCCAAACAGCGACTGGCGTCGGTGCTCGACCAAACGTGCCGCACGGAACTGGCGCAAGCCATGCTGTTTGATGTGCTCGAGGTGTTGGGCGCTTGGTCTGGATCGTCCGGAAGTTAGCCTGGTCACGAACGATCCTTTTGCAGTCGATTTGGCCCGAAGGTTTGATTTCCAAGTCATCGTGGACAACGCGAACCGCAGCGAAACCGAGGCCAGTCGCGATGGCGACGCAGATTTGCGAATCACGCGGAAGTGGAGAGCACATTGGTGATTCCCGGCGATATCCCTTTGATACAGGCTTGGGAACTCGAGAAGATTCTGGAGGTCGCGCCGTCGCAGGGCTCCGTTCTGGTTCCAGCCGCCGACCGGCGCGGCACCAATGCCGCTTGGCGGCGTCCCGCGGGGTTGTTTCCCCTTCGTTTTGGAAACGATAGCTTCAGACCACATTTGGCCGCCGCGCGAGCCACCCACAAGCCCTGCGTGGTTCTGACGCTGCCCGGCATCGCGCTGGATGTGGATAATCCTTCCGATTTGAAGCAACTTGCAGAAGCTCCCGGCGAAACCCGCGCCCAGCGCCTGGCCCGGCAGTGGGACCTGTCCGATCTTTCCTTGGCCGCAAACGAATAAATGAGTGAGGCTGCCCAGGCCGAGGAGTTGCAGATCATGCCCTTATCGATTCGCTGCCGAGATCCGTCCGGGCGATTCGCTAGCCGACAAGCTTCTTCAGATGCTCAAGCGTTCCAACCTTGCGCTTGTGAAAGGCGACATCCTGGTCGTGAAGCACAAGATCGTTTCCAAGGCGGAAGGGCAGGTTGGTGGATCTGGATAAGATCAACCCCTCGGCCAGGTCACGCGCTTGGGCCCGGCGTTACAATCTAGACGCACGCGTCATCGAATTAGCTCTGGCGGAAAGCAGGCGAGTCGTGCGCCGGAGGCGGGGTGTGCTGATCACGGAAACGCGTCACGGCCTGATCTGCGCCAACAGCGGAGTGGATGTTTCCAATGTTGATGGCGGTCGCCATGCGCTTCTGCTTCCCGAAGATCCGGATCGCTCGGCGGCGCAGTCTGCATCGTGAGCTGAAAAAACGTTTGCAACTCTCCATCCCCGTGATCATCACGGATAGTTTTGGGAGGCCTTGGCGCGAGGGGCTTACCGAAGTTGCGATTGGTGTGGCCGGCATGCAGGCGGTGCACGATTTTCGGGGGGATCGCGATCCTTACGGCTACCCGCTGCGCGTGAGCATGGAGGCTGTCGCCGACGAACTGGCTTGCGCTGCCGGCCTGGTTTGCGGCAAGCTAAATCGCGCGCCCATGTGTATCATTCGAGGATTCCATTACCGGCCGGGCCGCGGGCGTGCTCGCGATCTGATCCGTCCGCCGGCTACGGATTTGTTTCGTTGAGGAGGGCTTGTGACTCGCGTTCTAACCCAATCGGAACTGGAGAGCTTTCCGTCCCTGGAGTGGACGGACATCGCTCCGCGTATGAGCCGCAACTTGCGCACACCGCTCGATCATGTGATGGAGACCTCTGATGGCGGCGTGCTGATTCGCGGCCAGTGCTTAACGCTGGCGAATGCCGAAGGAGACGACCTGCTCGGTCTGCTGGTTGCCGCCGATTCCTTGCGTCGCGAATTGGCCGGCAACATTGTGACGTACGTCGTAAACCGCAATATCAATTTCACCAACGTCTGCTTCGTGGGTTGCAAGTTCTGTGCCTTCAGCCGTGGTCCGCGGGAGTCCGACACCTACTTCCTGAGTCCTGACCAAGTTGCTCGGAAGGCAAGTCGAAGCGTGGGGAATGGGCGCTACCGAGGTTTGCATTCAGGGCGGACTGCCGCACGGTCTGCCACCGTTTCTACTATCGCGACATCCTGCGGGCCGTGAAACAAGCTGTGCCGAAGATGCACATTCACGCCTTCTCGCCCATGGAGATCGTTTACGGCGTCGAGCTCACGGGAATGCGGCTCGGCGACTACCTTCGCATGTTGCGCGACAACGGTCTCGACACTTTGCCCGGAACCGCCGCGGAAATCCTCGATGACGACGTTCGCTTCGTCCTTTCACGCAACAAGCTCTCCACCGAACAGTGGAAGCAAGTCATCCGCACCGCGCACCGCTGCGGCATTCGCAGCACGTCCACACTTATGTACGGGCACGTCGAAACTCCGGAGCATTGGGCCAATCAACTTTTGCTGTTGCGCGAGATTCAGCGGGAAACCGGCGGCTTCACCGAGTTCGTGCCGCTGGGATTCGTGCATCAGAATACGCTGCTCTTTTACCAGGGGATATCGCGGCCGGGCCCGACGCTGGCAGAGCACCTCAAGATCCACGCTCTGGCACGGGTTTTGCTGGCTGGCGCCATTAACAATATTCAAGTCTCGTGGGTGAAGCTGAATCGCGCCTTGTCCCAACTTTGCCTGCACGCCGGCGCCAACGACTACGGCGGAACTCTGATGGAGGAAAATATTTCTCGCGAGGCGGGAGCGACCGCTGGACAATACACCAGCCCGGAGGATTTTCAGTCTTTGATTCTGGAAGCAGGCCGCATTCCAGCTGAGCGCAACACGACTTATACGCGGATCAGCATCAAGCTGCGGCCCGAAGAATACATTGCCGAGCAGGTACTCGAACCGGAGTTCGCGTGAGTGCGCTCGATCGCGATCCTCGGGGGCACTGGCCCGGAGGGTTCTGGCCTGGCGCGGCGGTGGGCGCAGGCTGGCGAAACCGTGATCATCGGATCGCGCGATGCCCAACGTGCGCAGGATGCCGCCGACAAGATCAAACAGAGAATGGGCGCGAATGCGAAGATTTCCGGCCAGGAAAATACCGCCGCCTGCACAGCCACCGATCTGGTGGTACTTACCGTTCCGTTCGAAGGTCATGCCGCTCTGCTTAAGCAGATCAAGCCAGCGATTCATCCTGGCACCGTCGTGATTGACGCTACCGTGCCGTTGGCCGCAAGCGTCGGCGGCCGCGCGACACGCACTCTTGGTGTGTGGCAGGGTTCGGCGGCACAAGAAACGGCCGAACTTCTCCCCAAAGAAATCGCCGTTGTGGCGGCCTTTCAAAATGTCGGCGCGGAACTGCTGAATTCAGAGGGCCTTGTGGACTGCGATGTCATCGTATGCAGTGACGATCCGAACGCCAGCCAGACCGCCCTGCAATTGGCCGCGAAAATTCCAGGCGTCCGCGCCATTGATGGCGGCAAACTGGAGAACGCTCGCATTCTGGAACAGATCACGGCGTTGCTGATCGGGCTCAATATTCGTCATAAGGGACGCTCGGGCATTCGCATCACGGGCCTGCCAGCGGCTGCCTACAACTCGTTGTGAGCAACGCTTTCTCCGTGTACCTCTGGGGTATACGATCGGCGAGGCAACGCGGCATCCTGCAACCACCATGGACACTCTCCCGGACAACCGCCCCGCCATCGAGTTTCGCAACGTCTCATACCGGCCGAAGGGCGGCAGTGAGATCCTCAACGACCTGAATCTTGAAGTGCACTCTGGGGAAACCCTCGTGTTGTTGGGACGCAGCGGTTCCGGCAAAACCACAACTCTAAAACTCATCAATCGCCTGCTCACGCCAAGCGCCGGCGAACTATGCGTGAATGGCTGTCCGATGGGCGAGTGGGACGTGATCTGCCTGCGCCGCATGATCGGCTATGTCATCCAGGAGGTTGGGCTCTTTCCGCACTTCACGGTGGAACGCAACATCGGATTAGTTCCGAAGATTGAGAACTGGCCGGCCGAACGCATCCACGAACGCGTTCAGGAACTCATGAGACTTGTGGGTCTCGACCCTCAGATCGCCTCACGCTATCCCAGAGAGCTTTCTGGCGGACAGCGACAGAGAGTCGGCGTTGCCCGCGCGCTCGCGGCCGACCCCCCCATTCTCTTGATGGACGAACCATTCGGCGCGCTCGATCCCATCACCCGCGCCGAATTGCAACGTGAATTTCTCGAGTTGCAGAAACGTCTGCGGAAAACCGTGGTATTCGTCACTCACGACCTGCGCGAGGCTTTGTTGCTCGGCACTCGCATCGCGCTGATGGAAGCGGGCCGGTTGGTTACGTTGCATACCCCAGAAGAATTTCTGAGTTCTACAGAACCGCTCGTTGTCGCCTACAAAGACGCCTTTGGCGCCGACTGCGAAGCTCAGGGAAAACGAGGCCGTTCATGAATGTCTGGCAATTCATGCTGCAGAATCACACGGAAGTACTGGAACTCACACTCGAGCATTTATGGCTCGTCGGAGTTTCAACCCTGATGGCGGTACTGGTCGGCATTCCACTGGGAATTTTGATCACCCGCTGGCCAGCGCTCAACAAGCCTGTACTGGGCAGCGCCAATATTATTCAAACCATTCCCAGTCTCGCGCTCTTCGGATTTCTTCTGCCCGCACCGTGGATTGGAACTCGCGCTGACAGGTTGGCGATCCTGGCCCTGATGCTGTACGCTCTGCTGCCGCTGATTCGCAATACCTACGCCGGCATCAAAGGTGTGGATGGCGCGGTGCTTGAAGCCGGGAAAGGCATGGGCATGACCGGCCGCCAACTTCTCTTTCAAGTGGAACTCCCGCTCGCGATGGGGGTTATTATTGCCGGCGTTCGGGTCGCAACGGTCATCTCGGTAGGTCTCGCAACTATTGCCGCTGCCATCGGCGCGGGTGGCCTGGGCGAATACATTTTTCGTGGGCTGGCGATGGTGAACAACCAGGTTATTCTGGCGGGCGCGATTCCCGCCGCCGCAATGGCTTTGCTCGCTGACGTCAGCCTGGGATGGCTGGAAAAACGGTTGAGCCCGCGCTCAGAACCGAGAACTGCGAACTGAAAACTGATCTTGCCATGACCCTGCGCTCACATCGCAATTGGCACGCAACCAGACGTGTGATTCCGCAGGTATTAGTTCTCTTAGTCGTACTGCTCGCCGCTTGCGGCCCCTCGCGCGAGAACAGCATCGTTGTCGGCTCCAAGAACTTCACCGAGCAACTTATTCTCGGCGAACTGATCGCGCAGCAACTCGAAACTAGAACCCACTTGCTGGTCGAACGCCGCTTCTATCTCGCAGGCACCTATATTTGCCAGCAGGCGATTCTCGGAGGACGAATCGATATCTACCCGGAGTACACCGGCACGGCGCTGACCGCAGTGTTGAAGGAAAAGCCACAGGGCGATCGCAAGAGTGTGTACGACCAAGTCAAAACCGAATATGAGAAACGGTTCAATCTCGCGCTGGGCGCGACTTTCGGCTTCGACGATACCTTCGCCATCGAGATTCGCGGTACGGATGCCCGCCGGCTGGGGCTGAAGACGATCTCGCAAGCCGCAACCTACACCCCAAGCTGGCGCGCCGGATTCGGTTACGAATTCATGGAGCGCGCTGACGGCTACAAAGGATTGGCGTCAACCTACGGCCTGCATTTCGCCGAACCGCCGCGCATCATGGACCTTGGCCTCCTGGATCGCGCTTTGAAAGACAAACGGGTGGACCTGATCGCGGGCAACGCCACCGACGGCCTTATCCCAGCGCTCGACCTATTCGTTCTGGACGACGACCGTCACTACTTTCCGCCCTATGAGGCGGTCCCAATTATTCGCCAGGAGACGCTGGCACGCCATCCGGAAGTGGGCGAAGCGCTCGCCGAACTTGCCGGCAAGATTTCTGATGCTGACATGCGTGCGCTCAATTACGCGGTGGATGGCCAGCATCGAGATGTGAAAGACGTTGTGCGCGAGTTCCTGCGGAATAAAGGACTGTAGTTTGACTCATCCTAATGAGTCATGTAGACTCATATTATGGCTAAACGACTGCAAGTGATCCTGCAGGATCCAGAATACCGCGAGATTCAACGCATGGCGCGCGCGCGGCGCATGTCGCTGGCGGAGTGGGTCCGGCAAGCGCTGGACCACGCTCGCCGCCGTCAACCCCTCGGGGGAGTAGAGAAAAAGCTTGAAGCCATTCGCGCCGCTGCTCGGCATGAATCGCCGACCTCCGATATCGATACCATGCTCGCGGAAATTGAGCGGGGATACGCCGCCGGTCAGAAGCCGTGATTCTGATTGACTCTAATATCCCGATGTATCTGGTGGGTACGCCCAGTCCTCACAAGACCGACGCCCAACGGCTGCTGGAAAGGCTGATCAGTGAGCGCCAGCGGCTGGTGACCGATGCCGAGGTGCTGCAGGAAATCCTGCATCGCTACGTCGCGATCAATCGCCGCCACGACATTCAGCCCGCCTTCGACGCACTTCTGAGCGTGGTGGACGAAGTCCTGCCGGTCGACCGGGCCGTTGCCGAGCGCGCCAAACAGATTGTCCTTGGCTACCAGCGCCTCTCCGCTCGTGACGCCGTGCACCTGGCTGTGATGGAACAGCACGGCATCGAGCAAATCCTGAGCTTCGATTCGGGATTTGACGGCTTTCCGGGGATTGGACGGCTGTCTTGATAAGGCCGTCGGGTAAATCGTCAGCCCCGATAGGCGGCAGATAATAGCCCAGGGGGTAAGCCCTGGGTAGCGACGAGGATAGTGGCAACGCCCCGCACGGGCGCCCGCCTACCGGCCAGTGCGAGGAGGTTGGGGGGGTATCTTAGGATGGATCAGATCTTGAGCTCGCTGAGTATCTTCTTACGACGCTCCTCTTCCGCAATCTGCCTGCGGAGTTGTTCCCGCTCTGCGGCGAGCCTCTCCCGATGTTCTGCCGTCACTATCCCCTGGTATTGTTGGTTTGCAAGCTCGATGTAAGACTTCGTGTACTCCACCAGTCGCTGGGCCAACGTCTCCTGGCTGAGGCTAACCCTGGCCTCATTACCCCTGAAGCTGAAATACTCTGGTCCAGCTCCTTGGAGGTAGGACCACGAAGAAGCTCTTGGGTTTTTAAACGCCATTATCCAGTTCGGCGGCGGCACGGCGCTGAGCGTGAAGACCATGTCCCCCTCCCGATAGTCCACTCCCAGCAAGGTTATAGGATTTCTAACGACCGGATCGTCCACTTCCGTCTCGGGGATAACCTCTGACTTAAGAGAATTCAGACGCTGAAGGGACAGGAACTCGCTACCTCGCGCGATCAGTTCGCGTTTTATGTCACCAACCGAGGGACGCGAGGCGGGATCCTGGCGGAGCATTAGGTCAATCAACCCGTCCAGATACGCATAATCGGGAGCAACCTCGGACACCCTTCGGAACGCCGTGCCCTGTGGAACGGCTCTGGTGAACATCTCGTTTAGGGTCAGGCCGAGGGCATATATGTCTGCCTTCGCATCAACACGCTGCCCGCGGGTTCTCTGTTCAGGAGCTGAGTATAGGAAATTCGCGAGTCTTTCGTCGTTCTTCGTTTCCACAGCCGTTAGCAGATCTTCCTCCTCAAAGTGCGCTATCCCGAAATCGGCCACTACCAACGTATCAGTCGCCGCAGAGAACAATATATTGTCCGGTTTGATATCCCTATGCCAAACCCCCTGCAAATGGGCAGCTTCCACACCATCCAAGATTTGGCCGAAGTACGACAATACGGCCTTTGATACTATCCCCTTTGATATAAGATCGCGGAGTGTACCGGAATATAAGGGCATCACATAGAAGGTTGCGCCACTCCCGGTGATGCCACTTGCCAGTACTTGAATGACGTTCCGGTGCGTGTTTTTTGTGCAGAAATGAATCTCGTTCTTGAATCGCTTCAGCCGCGCAGAACTTGCTTTTGTCGCATTGAGGATCTTGACCGCGTAGGCTGAGCCTTCAGAATCGCGGACTTCGTAAACCTCACCCGCGCCGCCGGCGCCCTTTTGGCCTTGAATCGTATAAGTGTCGAAGGCCGTCTTGAGTGTGTCGCCCTTCTTGTAGCCCATCGGTCAATTGCCTGAATATTGTTAGATTCTGCAATGATGATAGATCGCCTCCCAGAGCGATACAAACAAATCTGCGCGTCCTTTCATCCCCGACTCAGCACCAGAGCTACGAACTTCTTTTCACATCAGCCACACTGCATCCACATCCACGATCACCTGCGTTCGCGGAATTTTCTGTTGCGCTGCATAGACGAGCATCGCCCGCAGCAGAGCGTTGAGCTTCTCCCGGCTGGGCGACTTCAAAACAAAATGGTAGCGGTAATCGCGCTTCAGACGCAGAATCGGCGCCGCCGCCGGACCCAGCACGCGGATGCCTTCGTGCCGCGCCGCCTCGAACCACTTCCCCAATATGCCGGACCACCGCAGAGCCTCATCCAGCTTGTCGCTGCGTATCAGCACATTGGCCAGTGCGCTGTACGGAGGATAGTGCATCCAACTGCGGAAGCGCAGTTCTTTTTCGTAGAAGCCGATGAAGTCGTGCTGCGCTGCATACTGCACCGCGTAGTGATCTGGAAAATAAGTCTGAAAGATAACCTTGCCCGGAGTTTGCCCGCGCCCTGCGCGTCCTGCCACCTGGGTGAGCAACTGAAACGTGCGCTCCGCCGCGCGAAAATCCGGAAACCCTAACGCGGCGTCGGCGCCCACCACGCCGACCAACGTGACGCCATGAATGTCATGCCCCTTGGCAATCATCTGCGTGCCCACCAGCAGATCAAGCTCGCCTTCGTTCAGCGCATTCAATGCCCGCTCAAAATCCTCGTGGCTGCGCACCGTGTCGCGGTCCAGCCGTCCGATGCGTGCCTGGGGAAACATGCCGTGCAGCAACTCTTCCAGCTTCTCTGACCCGGTTCCGAGAAAATACACATACTCGCTGCCACACTCGCCGCATACTTTCGGAACCGGCGCCATGAATCCGCAGTAGTGGCATACCATTCGGCTGGAGCGCTTATGGTGCGTCATGGCAATGGCGCAATTGCGGCATTCCAGCCTGCTTCCGCAGGCGCGGCACAATACCACTGGCGAGTAGCCGCGGCGATTGAGCAGCACCATCACCTGCTCTTTGCGATCCAGCCGCTGCGTGATTTCTTCCGCGAGCTTTCGAGAAATGACTTGCTCATGTCCGGTCTCCTGAAACTCCTGTCGCATATCAATGATCTCGACTTCGGGCAGAGGCCGCTGCTCAACCCGGTCCGGCAATTCCAGCAGCGCATACTTCTTCTTTTTGGCGTTGAAATACGATTCCAGCGACGGTGTAGCCGAGCCCAGCACGACAACCGCATCCGCCATTTTGGCCCGCATCACCGCTACGTCACGGGCGTGGTAGCGCGGCGTCTCTTCCTGTTTGTAGGAGTGGTCCTGCTCCTCATCCACGATCATCAGCGCTAGATCCGATACTGGGGCGAACACGGCCGAGCGTGTGCCCACCACCATGCGCGCCTCACCGCGTTTAATGCGATGCCATTGCTCGGCTCGCTCCTGATCCGATAATGCCGAATGCAAGATTGCGACTTCATCTCCGAAAACCTGGTGCAGGTCGGCGGCAACCGCGGGCGTGAGCCCGATCTCAGGGACCAGCAGGACCGCTGACCGTCCTGCCTGAAGCACTGCGCGCATGGCCGCGAGATAAACCGCCGTCTTGCCGGACCCGGTGACCCCGTGCAGCAACAGGCCTGAAAATTTGCCAGCCCTCACGCCATCCTGAATCTTCGTCAGTGCCTGCAGTTGTGCAGGGTTGAACTGAAAATCCAAAGGGGAAAACCTGGCTTTGACGCTCGATACGGTAAACTCGGCCGGCACTTCGATGATCTCGATCAATCCACGCTTGACCAGCGTCCCGAGAGTTGTGCGCGGGACGTCCAGCGTTTGCAAGGTTTCCACCGAGAGTCTTCCACCGGCAGCCACCAGAGTATCGATCAGCATCTTCTGGTTAGCATTGAGTTTCCCTTCGACCGCTTTCAGCAGAGCAATCTTTACACTGCGAGAGGCATCGCGTGCGTCGGACAAGTCCTCTCGCCCAATCCACTTCTTTCTCACCATGCTCGCAAGCACCGATTTCGAAGCCCGGGTTGCGCCGCGCAAACTTTCTTCCCGCGTTGTCTCCCGCTCGGCGAGATAGTCCAACACGCGAAACTCGACCAACTGCTCTTCCGGAGTCTTCCGAGAACGAGCCGATGATCCTGACATGCCCGCCAGGTGCAGCGCCATGTGTCCTGCTTCGGTGATGCGATACGCGGTGACGCGCTTGAATTCCGCCGCCAGTGGCAGCATGGTGCGAAGAACATCGCCTAAGGGTGCTAGATAATAATCGGAGATCCATTTGCCCAGCTGAATGAGTTGCTCATCGAGCACCGGCGAAGAGTCAAGCACGCTGAGGATGTTCTTGGCTTGAACTTTCGGCGCGCGATCATGCAATTCGGTGACGATTCCAGACAAGCGTTGCTGGCGAAAGGGAACCAGCACGCGTCCGCCGATCACCGGATGCAAGCCCTCAGGCACACGATAGGTAAATGCGATGTCAAGCGGAACCGCCAGCGTCACATTACAGAATTCAGCCATATAAAGAAGAGCCCGTTGCCGCCACGCCGCGAGACTTGTGTTGTCGGAACCTTTCCCGCAGGACCGCATTGGATTCTACAAACCTATTACATTTCCATGACAAGCGCAGTGTGCACCGAAAGTAGGTTGCTTACATGCGCAGGCCCAACTCGAAGTGAGTGCACGACCCGCGCAAAACAATTCGGGTACCGACCCGTATCAAAACCTCTAAACAAAGGGAGATTCAAACATGCAACGGACTTTCGGCCGCTCGCTTGCTTTGGCGGCATTCTTGGCACTGGTGCTCGTATCCGCCTGCAGCACGGCTCTGGCACAGTACTCACTCACCAACCTTACTTCCAATCAGAAGGGTGCGGCAAAACATAGCGACCCATTGCTGGTCAACTCCTGGGGGCTCACCTACGCGCCTGGAGCTCCATTCTGGGTCAGTGACGAAGGCAATGGCTGGTCCACTCTGTACGACAGCTCGGGAAAACCGCAGTCACTCCAAGTAGTCGTTCCATCGGCCAATGGAAAAGGCGCGGGTACGCCCACAGGAATTGCGTATAACGGCTCATCGGAGTTCAAGATTGACAACTGGACTTCGCTCTTCCTGTTTGCCACGCTCGACGGCACCATCCAAGGGTGGTCACATTTCGACTCTTCGACAACCCTAATCGGGGTCAACAATTCCGGTTCCGGGTCCAGCTATACCGGCGTGGCCGTAACCAGCAAGAGCTCTGGAAACTTTGTGTACGCTGGCGACTTCGCCAACAACAAGATTGATGTCTACGACGGAAACTTCAAGTTCGTCACGTCCTTTACCGATTCCGGTATCCCGAAGGGTTTCGCACCTTTCAACATTCAAGACATCAATGGCCAGCTCTATGTCACGTACGCCGCGACTTCCGGGGGACCAGGCGGGTACGTCGATATCTTCAAAGAAGATGGCACGCTGGTGAAGCAACTAATTCACGGCAAACCGTTGAACCAGCCCTGGGGCCTTGCCATGGCGCCAAAGAATTTTGGCCAGCTAAGCAACACCCTGCTCGTCGGCAACGACAATAATAAGAGCAGCACCATCAACGCCTTCAACCCGAAGACTGGCAGGTTCGTCGGCACCATCAAGGACAAGTCCGGCAAGGCCATCGAGATTGATCAACTTTGGGGGATCGAGTTCGGCGGCGGATCTTCTGCCAACGGCAAAAAGAACCAGCTTTATTTCACGGCGGGTCCGAAAAACAGTGCAAACGGCCTGTTCGGCGTAATCGCAGCCAAGTAAGTAAGTCACCCAACCTCATAGCCGCAAATGGAGGCCGGAGGGTTCTCTCTTTTCGAGAGACCGTCCGGCTTCTTCGCACCTTCCCGTGGGCGACCCAACTGTAACTAGCGACCGCCGCTCGTCCCTGCTAACATCGCAAGAAATGCCGCATCGCAAACTGGTTAAGCGGAGGGAACCGCGCCCGCGTCAGGCCACTCGCGTAGGGTCCTCGCCCGATGCCCGCCTGCCCGCTGAGCTGGTCATTATTACCGGCATGAGCGGCTCGGGGAAAGCCTCGGTGCTCAAGGCCTTCGAGGATCTGGGCTACTACTGCGTGGACAACCTGCCGGTCGACCTGATTCCCCGCTTCGCCGAGCTGGTGGGGCAGTCTTCCGAGATCGAGCGCACGGCGCTGGTGGTGGATGTTCGCGAAGGCGCGCAACTGGACGAGCTGCCGGCCATCGTGAACTCGGTCAAGCGCATGCTTGCCCACGCAGATGATTTTTCTGGAAGCCGCCGACGCTGTGCTGCTGCGCCGCTTCAGCGAGACCCGCCGGCCGCATCCGCTGGGCACCGCGTCACCGGTGAAGGCTTCGCTCGCCGCCGAGCGCCGCCGACTTTGCACCACATTCGCGCCATCGCCGACCTGGTGCATCGACACCTCCAAGTTCAATGTGCACGAACTCCGCGCGCACATCACGGAGCGCTTTCAGAGGCAGGCGTCGGACAAGAACATTCTGGTTTCCTGCGTGAGCTTCGGCTTCAGGCATGGCGTGCCCGAGGATGCCGACCTGGTGTTCGATGTGCGCTTTCTGCCCAATCCGCACTTTGTGCCGGAGTTCCGTCCCTTACCGGACGCGATCCCAAGGTGGCGAAGTACATTCGCTCGTTTCCGCAGACCAAAGAATTCATCTAGCGCATTTCCGAGCTGCTGATCTATCTGCTGCCGCACTACATCCGCGAAGGCAAGAGTTATCTGACCATCGCCTTCGGCTGCACCGGCGGCCAGCACCGCTCGGTGATGATTGCGGAAGAAGTGTGCAAACGGCTGCCCAAGGCGGGATACCGGGTGAAGGTGATCCACCGCGACAGTCCAGGGTAGGAAGCTCGTAGTCGTTCGATGACGAACGACGGCCACGAACGTCCACCTAAAGTAGAATAAGAACTTGCGACCCATGGCGATTTCATCCGCGGCAAGCCGCGCCCTTGTGCGCATCGGGGCCCCCAATGCGGCAACTGACCCGCCTCATCCGCTATGTCGCGCCGTATTGGTGGCAATTGCTGTCATCGTGTTGCTGCTGGCCGGCGTCGGCCTGCTGGACGCCTTCCGCGTTGCTGCTGATCGGGCCCATCTCTCGACCGCGTTCTGAACCCGGTGCCCGCAGTCACGACCAGATCCAGCTTTTCACCATTCCCGGCAGCTCACCGAACGGTCTATCTGCAGCAGTTTGTTCCCTCACATTTTCAACAATCGCCTGGACCATTGTGGCTTTCGCGCTGGTCGCTGTCCACGGTGATCAAGGGAATCTTCGATTATGCCAGCACCTATCTGGTGAACTATCGCCGGCTTCGGCATGATCACCGACCTGCGCAATGATCTTTACGACTCCATCCTGCGGCGCTCGGCGGCCTTTTTTCAGAAGCACACCACGGGCACGCTGCTTTCCACCATCGTCAACGACATGGAGCGCGTGCAATCGCCATGTCGAGCGTGCTGGCGGAGTTCCTGCAGCAGCTGTTCACGCTGCTGTTTACGGCGTTCGTGGTGGTGTTGCTGGGCGGCAAGTCTGGCCTGGGTGCTGCTGTTGTTTGTGCCCTTCATTATCTATTCCGCGGGGAAAATCGGACGACGCGTGCGCCACACCACCCGGCGCGGCCAGGACAAACTGGCCGACATTCAGAACATTCTGCACGAGACCATCACCGGCAATCGCATCGTGAAGGCCTTCAGCATGGAGAATCTGGGAGAGCCGCGCGCTTCCACGAAGCCGCGCAGCGCCTGTTCCGCGCCAACATGCGCTCGGTGGCGGCGGCGGCCCTGAGTTCGCCGCTGATGGACCTGTTCGGCGCCATCGCCATCGCCCTGCTGCTGCTGCTGGGACGCGAACGAATCAACCATCACGTCTTCACGCCGGGAACTTTCCTGGCCTTCATCGTCGCCGTCTTCAAGCTCTACGATCCGGTGCGCAAGTTCGCGCTGTTCAACAACAACTTCCAGCAGGCGCTGGGCGCATCGTCCGATATTTTCAGTTCATGGATAAGAAAGACGATGTGCACGAGAAGTCCGGGCGCCAAGCCCCTGCCGCCGTTTTCGCAGCAGCGTCCGCTTCGAGCACGTGAGCTTCTCCTACGGAGCCAATGGGACGAGGCGCGCGAGGTTTTGCGCGACATCAATCTGGAAGTGAAGGAGGGCGAGGTTCTGGCCATCGTGGGCTCGAGCGGCGCCGGCAAGAGCACGCTGGTGCACCTGATCCCCCGCTTCTTCGACGTGACCGGCGGGCGCCTGCTGATCGATGGCCACGATGTGCGCGAGGTCACGCTAGCCTCGCTGCGGTCGCAGATCGGCATCGTCACGCAGGACACCGTGCTGTTCAACGACACGGTGCGCAACAACATCGCCTACGGACAGCCGCACGTCTCTCAAAAGCAGTGGAAGCCGCCGCCCAAGCCGCGCTGGCGCACGACTTCATCCTGAAGCTGCCCGCCGGCTACGACACCGTGATCGGCGAGCGCGGCGTGCGGCTCTCCGGCGGAGAGCGCCAGCGCATCGCCATCGCCCGCGCGCTGCTGAAGAATGCGCCCATTCTGATTCTCGACGAAGCCACCTCGGCGCTGGACAGCGAGTCGGAAGCCCTGGTGCAGTCGGCGCTGCAGAACCTGATGGCAGGACGCACGGTGTTCGTGATCGCGCACCGGCTCTCGACCGTGCGGCGCGCCGACCGCATCGTGGTGCTGGAAAATGGGACGATTGCCGATATCGGCGCCCACGAAGATCTGATGAACCGGTTGGGCACCTATCGCCGGCTGTACGATTTGCAGTTCGTGGAGGTAGGCCAGGTGAAAGCGGGAGTGCCGGCACGATGAAGATGATCAATATTCAATTGTCGAGTGCCTTGAAGTACAAGCATTTGCGAACATTTCTGAATCGGCGAACGAAGATCGGCAATTGGCAATTCAGAGGTAATGCGTAACGCAAGATTCTATGCCCATCCGCTCCATGACCGGATTCGCCCAGGTGAAAGGGCAGGTGAACGGCCGGCTGCGGTTTCACGCTGTCGCTCAAGTCGGTGAATCATCGCTTTCTGGATCTGCATTTCCGCATGCCATCGGACAGTGACGGTCTGGAAATGAAGCTGCGCCGCCTGCTTAAAGGAAGGTTTGGCGCGCGGCCATGTGGAGCTGACTCTGAACATTGAGCGCAGCGCCAATGAGCAACGTTTCTTTGAACCGGGAATTGGTCGGCGGATACGTTCAGGCCTTTCGGCCGCGGCCGCGGAGTTCGGCTTGGCGGCCGAGCCCGACCTCAATGCGATTCTCCGCATGCCGGGCGCGCTCGAGTCTGCGGCTCTGCCCGCCGATGACGATCTGGAAGCGGCAGTCCTCTCCCAGATGGAAGAGGCGCTCGGCCAGCCCGAACCAGATGCGCGAGGAGGAAGGACGCGGCATCGAGCGAGAACTGCGGCAGCGCATGGCGCATGTGCGGGAGGCCACGCCGAAGTCGAGAAGCTTCGCCATGCGGTACTCCAGACTTATGCCGACAGGTTGAGGGCACGGATGCAGGAGCTGATCGGTCGCAGGTCGAACCGGAACGCATCCTGCAGGAAGCCGCCCTGCTGGTGGATCGCAGCGACATTCAGGAGGAACTGGTGCGCCTGGATCAACATGTGAAGCATTTTCTCGGCCTGCTCGACCAGGGCGGAGAAGTCGGCAAGAAGCTGGACTTCCTGCTGCAGGAGATGAATCGCGAGGCCAACACGCTGCTCTCCAAGACCTCGGGCTGGCCGGCGAAGCCCTGAAGATCACTGAGTTGGGACTGGCCATGAAAGCCGAAATCGAGAAAGCGCGCGAGCAGGTGCAGAACCTCGAATGACCACCGTCTATCATTATCTCGGCGCCCTCCGGTTCGGGAAAATCCACGCTGGTGGACAAAGTGCGCCAGATTGTTCCTGACCTGGATTTTTCCATCTCCTACACCACGCGGCCCGCCGCGCGGCAGCGAGCAGAATGGCCGGGAATATTTCTTCGTGTCGCGCCAGGAGTTCGAGGACATGGTCCGTCACGATGAGTTCCTGGAGCACGCCGAGGTCTTTGGCAATTACTACGGCACGGCGAGACGTTTTCTGCGCCAGGCTGAACGAAAGGGCAACGACCTGCTGCTCGACATCGACGTGCAGGGTGCGAGCAGATCAAGCGCAAACTGCCTGACGCGGTGAGCATTTTCATTCTGCCTCCCAACCGCAAGACGCTGGAAGCACGCCTGCAGGAACCGCAGCCAGGACGCCGAAGAGGTCATCCAGCGCCGGTTGGTCACGGCCAGCCGTGAGATTGAGAATTACGGAAAATACGACTATATTTTGATTAACGACCGTCTGGAAGAATCCATCGAAGCGCTGCAAGCGATCCTTCTTGCAGAACGGCTGAAGCGCTCGGGAGGTCCACGATCCGCTGCTGATGCAGAAATACTGGCTAGGGCCGAACGCTGCGAACTGAGGAATGTTCGAGAACGATTGCAACCCATCCTGGCCTCGTTTGCAGCGGCAGCGACTCCGGGCGGACGCTAGCGACAGGGGAGAAGACGATGAAGTTGATGGACGGATTCGACAGCAACTATCGCTACATCCTGGTGGCGGCGCGGCGGGCGCGGCAATTGCAGGGCGGCGCGCCTCCAGTGATCGAAACACATTCGCGCAAACCCTGCAGAATCGCGCAGGATGAAATCAAGGCCGGCAAGGTCAAATGGATGATTCCCGAAACGCCCAAGTCCGCGCCGAAGTTGCCAGCGAAATGCTGGACAAGGCTTTGGGACAGGAATAGAAGTTGCAGCCGCCAATTGGCAATTCTTTCCCTCGATACCAGCGGCTATTGGAAACTGAGAATCGGCAGTTATGAAAATTGCTCTGGGCGTCAGCGGCGGGATTGCGGCCTACAAGGCGGCGGAAATTGTCCGCCTGCTGCAGGACCGCGGCATCCGCGTGCAAGTCGTCATGACCCAGGCCGCGCAGGAGTTCGTCCGGCCTCTCACCTTTGCCGCCCTCTCCGGTGAAAAAGTCATCACCGACATGTTCCCGCACGGGCAACGAGCCGCCGAATATCGATTCGGCGGTGGAACACATCGCCGTCGCGCAATCCATTGATGCGCTGCTGGTCGCGCCGGCCACCGCCGACGTTCTGGCCAAATTTGCGCAGGGCATCGCAACCGATTTCCTGACCACGCTCTATCTGGCTACCACGGCGCCGGTTGTCGTCGCGCCCGCGATGAATGTGAACATGTGGAACCACCCGGCCACGCAGGCCAATCTCGAGATTCTGAAGAAGCGCGGCGTGAGAGTGGTGGAACCCGGGGAAGGCTATCTGGCATGCGGCATGACCGGCCCGGGCCGGCTGGCGGAGAACGAAGCCATCGTCGCTGCCACGCTCGAAGCCCTGGGTGCGTCGCAGGAATTGTCGGGCGAAACCGTTCTGATCACCGCCGGCCCGACGCGCGAGAAAATTGATCCGGTGCGCTATCTCACCAATCGCTCCAGCGGCCGCATGGGATATGCATTGGCCGAAGCCGCGTTGCGTCGGGGCGCGCGCGTGTTGCTGGTCAGCGGTCCGACGGCGCTCACGCCACCCGGCGCCGCTGAAGTCACCAGGGTGGAATCCGCCGAGGAGATGCGCCAAGCGGTGCTCAGGCTTTTGCCGCAGGCGACCATCGTGATTAAGACCGCGGCTGTATCCGATTATCGGCCGAAATCGCCAGCTCCGCAAAAAATCAAGCGCAGCGGCCCGATGACGCTCGAACTCGAGCCTACGGCGGACATTCTCGGCGAAGTGGCACGCCACAAGCAATCCCAGATCGTCGTCGGCTTTGCCGCCGAGACCCAGAACGTGCTGGAGAACGCACGCAAGAAGCTGGCCTCGAAATCGCTGGACGCTATCGTGGTGAATGACGTCTCGCGCCAAGGTGTGGGCTTCGACTCCGATCGCAACGCGGTCACGATCATTACTCAGAACGAAGTCGTCGAGGTTCCTGAGACCACCAAGTGGGAAGTCGCGCAACGGGTGCTGGATCAGGTCATTCGCCTCCGCGATCGCAAACCCGCCCTTCAGAACTGAGAACCGGGATCTCAAGACCGAGAACCGGGGTCAGACCCATGTCCGTGCCCGTCGGATTTCAGTTCGCCCGCTTCTGCTTTTTCCACCGCCTTTCCTGATAAGCTCATTCGCAGATGCCTTCAGCGTTAGATCCTCAGCTCAAAAAGGCCTTGGCCGAACGCCTGCGCTTCTATCACGAACTCGGCCTTTACGACTTCTACCGTCGCGGAACTCCAAGCGGCGAGTCAGACATCAGCCCCGAATCGAGTACATCTACGATTCGCGAAACCCAGCCAGAACAGCGAGAGGAAATGACGCGAACCGCCAGAGCTGCGGCCGCCGTTGTCGTCGAAGACGACTTGTTTGCCGCGCCCAAGCCTGAGGCAGCAGTTACCGATCCGGCGAAAGCCCTTCACCTCATCCGCGAAGATCTCGGCGACTGTACACGTTGCCGCCTGCACAAGCAGGGACGCAAGCAGATCGTCTTCGGCGTGGGCAATCCGAAGGCCGACCTTATGTTTATCGGCGAGGCTCCGGGCGCGGATGAAGACCAGCGGGGCGAACCCTTCGTGGGCCGCGCCGGACAGTTGCTCAACAACATGATCAAGGCCATGGGTCTGCAGCGGGAAGATGTTTATATTGCCAACATCATCAAGTGCCGTCCGCCCGGAAACCGCACCCCGGAGCGCGATGAGTGCGACACCTGTTCTCCGTTCCTCATGCGCCAGATTTCCGTTATCAAGCCGAAGGTAATTGTCGCGTTGGGAGCGGTAGCGGCAAAGACGTTGCTGGCGATCAACGCACCCATGTCAGAATTTCGCGGCCGGTGGTACGACTTCCGTGGGACAAAACTCGCCGTGACGTATCACCCGGCGTTCCTGCTGCGTGATCCCCGCCAGAAGAAAGAAGCGTGGAAGGATTTGCAGAGGGTGATGAAGGAGTTGGGGCTGGCGACACCAACAAAAGGCGTGGAATAACGAGCATTTCCTGAAGTCAGGCAACTTACAGCCGGAACGGCGCCGTCAGCAGCCGAGCCGGGAGCGTCACCACCGCCCACACAAGCTGCAAAACTCCCTCGACCGCAATCCCAACCAGCCGGAACGGCAACAACAGCAGCCACACAAACGGGTAGAGTATCAGCGCCAGCAGAGCTACCGGCCAGCAGATCACGAACAAAACACACCACAGGAGGAACGTGAACATCGCGAGACCTCCTTACCTCTGATCTATTCTACGAGCAACTCCACCAAGAAGTTCAAACGAATCGGGCGTGGGTGGACAAGGAACTATAGAGAGTTAGGTATTGTAGGGACGTAATGCAGTAAGAACCTTGTCATTCCGTGCGCCCGCTTTGGCGCGAGGAATCTGCATTCTTGGCGACTCCAAGCAACGGCAGATTCCTCGCTGCGCTCGGAATGACAAGTTGGTTGAGTGTCACAACATCTTGCCAGCTTCAATAGGCTACGGGTTTCCTGGTGAGGGCGAAACCAAGTGCTTTTGCAGAAAAACTAACGTGCGCAATCCCGCGTCGCGCCAGACCTCCCCGCTGAAACCGTGCCCCGCTCCGGCGTAGATCTGCATTTCGTAGGGGACCCTCTTCTTCTCCAGAACCTGCTGCAGATGATAGGCCTCTTCCACCGGCACGGTCTTGTCCTGCTCGCCGTGCAGGATCAGCACCGGGCAGAGCCGCCGCATGAACAGCTTCATCTCCTTGGGCAAACCGCCGAAAAACTCAACCACGGCTTGGATACGAGAATCGATGGCCGCGGCCGACAGTGCCAGATACGCGCCTAAAGAGAACCCGAGCAACCCAATGCGTTCGGGATCCACCTGCGGTTGCCGGGCCACGAAGCTGACCGCGTCCCACAAGGCCTTCATCCACACCGGGAAATGAAGGAAGATAGTCTGAAGCCCTTCGATTTCGGCAGTCCCCGTCCGGTCGAAGTAATGTAGCACGTAAACTGCGAATCCCTGCTCCGCCAGCAGGGTCGCAGGTTCAGACATCGTGGCATGTCCGCCCCCGGAACCGTGCAGCCCGATCACGGCGGGAAGGCGCAGTCCATTGGCGTCCGGCAAGAAGCAATCGAGACGGATGTCCTTGCCACCGCTCTCGAACGAAGCTTGGGAATGGGTAACGGGGTACATGAAAAGCCAGCCATCAGCGCTCAGCAATCAGCCGCAACGCACCGCCACCCCGGCAAATCTAGAATCACTGGGTGCTAAGTGCTGGTCGCTGCCCGCTCGGCTCCAACAAGCTTCCTGAGCGATTCCGGGTATGGTGCCTGCGCAATCCCACGCTCCGTGACAATCGCCGCCACGTATTTCGCGGGCGTGACATCGAACGCCGGATTCTCCACCTGCACTCCATCCGGAACCATCTGCTTGCCGGCAATGTGCGTGACTTCCTTCGCATTGCGCTGCTCAATTGGAATTTTGCTGCCGTCCGGCATTTCGAAATCGATAGTCGACAAAGGCGCAGCCACATAGAACGGAATACCGTGTTCCTTCGCCAGCACCGCCAGCGTGTAAGTTCCGATCTTGTTAGCCACGTCACCGTTGGCCGTAATGCGATCCGCACCCACGACAATCGCGCCAATCTTGCCCTGTTTCATCAAAGCGCCCGCCATGTTATCGGCAATGACGGTAGTGGGAATCCCGTCCTTCATCAATTCCCAGGCGGTCAGTCGTGAACCCTGCAGAAAAGGCCGCGTCTCGTCTGCATAGACGTGAATCTTCTTCCCCTGCTCGACAGCAGCCCGGATCACGCCGAGCGCCGTGCCATATCCGCAAGTCGCCAGCGCTCCGGCGTTGCAGTGCGTGAGCACGCCGCCGCTGGCAGGCATGAGAGTAGCGCCATGGCGCCCCATGGCTTGGTTGGCAGCGATATCTTCGGCGTGCATACGCTGCGCTTCCTCGATGAGCGCCTGCTTGATCTGCGGAAGAGGCCGGATCCTGAGCAACTCGAATTTGTCCCGCATACGGCGAATGGCCCAGAAAAGATTCACTGCGGTGGGCCGGGTCTTGCCGATCACCTCACAGGCTTGATCAAACTCCCGCTTCAGTTCGCCGACGGTTTCAGCTTTCGAGTTCTTTACCGCCAGCGCGATCCCCATGGCTGCAGCCACGCCAATGGCCGGCGCGCCCCGCACCACCATGTTGCGGATCACGTCCGCGACCTGCTCGGAGGTCTTGCAGGTGACGTAGGCTTCTTCTGTGGGCAGCTTCGTCTGATCGATGAAGCGTACGCCTTTGTCAGTCCATTCGAGGGTTTGGATCATGGTCCGGTTCTCAGCTCAACCGCTGTCATCCTGAGCGAAGCTGCCGTCGCGCAGCGAGGGCAACGCAGTCGAAGGACCCGAGCCAGCCAGTCCCAGCAATTGCATCACAGGGAGTTCTCCCAGAACTTTCAGCGCGAGAGAACGCCTTTCCGCGTTTCTCGCAATCCCCTGCATCTCCGGGGTCCTTCGACTCCGCGGCTGCCGCGCTACGCGCTGCATCCGCTGCGCTCAGGATGACAGAATTGTGATCGACTCATCATCACACCCTATGCACTTCGCAGCGGTTCCTCGGCATATTCGTAACTGCTGGCCGTCCGCACAGTTCGCAACCGCCAGCCACGGCAAACACTGTCGGCGACGGTAGCCGGGGCCGTTTCACGTGCTCCCGACGAACGTCATTGGCGGTAAAGATCGAAACAAAGGGCGCAGGCGCAGCGGCTTTCTCGACCTTCGGGCGTCCCTTGGCTTCCTCGCGCTCTACCAAACACATTACGCCGACAATCTCAAAACCAAACTCCCGTGCCACCTCGATCGCCTGAATGGTGGAAGCGCCCGTGGTGCAGACATCATCCACAATCACCACGCGTGCGCCTTCCTCCCGAAAGCCTTCGATTCGCTGTCCCGTGCCATGCTGCTTCTCGGCTTTGCGGACGAGAAATCCGTGGATTCTGCCGCTCGTAACCGCAACCGCCGTAACGATAGGATCGGCCCCGAGCGTCAATCCGCCGACCGCCTGCGGCCGCCATCCGCGCTCTTCTATTTCGTCCAGGAACACCTGCCCGGTGAGTTGCGAACCGCGAGCGTCCAGAGTCGTGGTGCGGCAATCCACGTAATAATCGCTCTTACCGCCCGACGAGAGCTTGAACTCTCCCAGACGGAAAGACTTCGTCGCCAGCAGATGAAGGAGTTTCTGACGTGGAGAAGACATGAATACTCAAGATAACAGTAGCGAGTAGCTAGGGGCTAGTAGCTAGGGGTCCTGGGGCGGTGGTCCCAATATCGAAAGTGCTCGTCAACGGTTCATGAGGGCCTAGCTCCTAGCTACCAGCCCCTAGCTAGTCGCTACTGATTCAACTTCTCCAGATGGCGGAATCCGTCCGTGACTACAAAGATCAACACCGAAATCGTGCCGTTATAAGCGACGTGCATCAAGAAGCCTGGCGCGACCGACTTGGTTACGGCACGAGTGATGGTCAAGGCCAGCCCGACCGCGAATATTACCAGCACAGGGCCCCAGGCTCGTCCTAGTTGCGGCGCATGAACCAGGCCAAAACTGGCTGCGGTAAGCACTATAGCCGTCACAGTTCCAAGCCGGCGGACCAGTACGGGATAAAGAAATCCCCGAAAAAAAAGCTCTTCGAGCAGCGGCGCCAGAGTCATTCCAAACAGTGACAGTGCCCACGCTTCATTCCGCGTCTGGAAGAAACGGTCTATGGGTAGTTCCTTTGGCATAGGCAGCAGATGTGCGAAGCCTTGCAATCCCACCGACAGCACCAGGCCCGCGACCAGGTAGGCGAACCAGTTCCTGGGCCAGTTCCAACGGACCGCTTGCCAGAATCGTTGGCCAGGGGCGCGTTTTACCAGCGAAACCATAAACCCCAGCACCAACAAATAGGCGAGGAATTGCGCCAGCACAGTTACCAGGGGATATTTTGCCACTTCAACGATGGCCAGCTTGGGATAGACCAGGCGTTGCGCTGCCAGCGTAGTCGCCAGCAGGAAGACGACGATAGACACGAAGGTAAGAACCGCGATCTGCAGCACGTCCCACCCGCTCCAAGGAGGATTCTCGGAAGGTTCGACCGGGACCGGAATAAGCGATTCCGCCGGCGGTGGGGAACCGGGCTCAAGCCACGGATTTTGTGGTGAGGACACGCGATTCAGAGTTACCGCTGGGACTCTTTGAATTTACACGAAAAAGAAACGGAATGCAGAAAGCCACTATCCCGTGAGCAGCTTCTTCATCTGTCCGTTCCCGCCGAAATAGTGCGCCAACGCCTGCCCGGTGTACGACTTCTTATTCCGCGCCACTTGCTCAGGCGTGCCCTGAGCTACGATCCGCCCGCCTTCTTCACCGCCCTCCGGGCCAAGGTCGATGATCCAATCGGCATTGCGAATCACGTCCAGATTATGTTCGATGATCACGATCGTGTTGCCTAGATCCGAAAGCCGATGCAACACGTCGAGCAGCTTCTTGACATCCTCGAAGTGCAAGCCGGTCGTGGGCTCATCCAGCAAATACAGAGTCTTCCCGGTTTGCCGCTTGCTCAGCTCGCGCGCCAGTTTAATGCGCTGGGCCTCGCCGCCCGAAAGCGTCACCGCCGACTGTCCAAGGTGAATGTATCCCAGGCCTACATCCACCAGCGTCTGCAGCTTCTGCTTTACCTGCGGGATGTTTTCCAGGATTGGCAAGGCATCCGAAGCCGGCATTTCCAGCAGGTCCGCGATGGAATATCCCTTGTATTTCACCGCCAACGTTTCATGGTTGTAGCGCCTGCCGCCGCACACCTCGCAAAGCACGTACACGTCCGGCAGAAAATTCATCTCGATTCGACGCTGACCCTCGCCCTGGCACGCCTCGCAACGCCCGCCCGAGACATTGAAAGAAAACCGCCCCGGTTTGTAACCTCGTTCGCGCGACTCCGGCAGCATGGCGTACAGATCACGAATCTGGGCGAAAACTCCGGTATAGGTCGCGGGATTCGAACGCGGGGTACGCCCGATCGGCGACTGATCAATGCGGATGACCTTGTCCACATTCTCCGCGCCTGAGATCGCTTTGTGGGCGCCGGGTTCTTCCCGCGAGCGGTAAAGCTGCCGGGCCAAGGCGCTATATAGAATGTCATTGACCAAAGTCGATTTGCCGGAACCCGAGACGCCCGTCACTACCGTCATTACGCCGAGCGGAAAAGTGACATCAAGATTCTTCAGATTATTTTCCCGTGCGCCCAAAATGCTGATGCCTGCTCCATTCGACTGCCGGCGCTCGGAGCGCATCTCGATCTGAGCTTTGCCCGACAGATAGGCTCCAGTAAGCGATGCTGGCACATTCACGATTTCTCCCGGTGTGCCGTGCGCAACCAGCTCCCCTCCATGGCGGCCAGCGCCGGGGCCAAGGTCGATCACGTAGTCAGCGCGGCGGATGGTTTCTTCGTCGTGCTCCACGACCAGCACCGTATTGCCCAGATCGCGCAGTTCTTCCAGCGCTTGCAGCAAGCGGCTGTTGTCGCGGTGATGCAGGCCGATGGAAGGTTCGTCGAGCACGTACAGCACGCCCCTCAGTTTTGACCCGATCTGCGTGGCCAGCCGGATACGCTGCCCCTCGCCTCCAGAAAGCGTCGCCGCCGAGCGGTTCAGTGAGATGTAGCCCAGTCCCACCGCGCTCAGAAACTGCAGCCGTTCGATGATCTCGTGCACAATCCGGCCGGCGATAAGCTGCTCGCGTCCCGCGAGCTGGATCTTCCGCGCCATCTCCAACGACCGGGAAACCGGCAGCCCGGTAAAGTCCGCGATGGACATGCCGTTCACCTTCACCGCCAGACTCTCCGGACGCAACCGTTGCCCGTGGCAGGCTGGGCATTCCGTCGCGGACATGTAATCCAACAACCAGTCGCGGTAGCCATCCGATGTGGACTCCTCCAAGGCTCGCTTGAGATACGCGAGAATTCCGCCGAAGCCCGTCTTCCCGCCCTTGCCCGCTTCTCCGTAGAGCAACAGATTCTGAATCTTCTCCGGCAATTTCTCAAAGGGGGTGCTCAGATCGAGACCGTGTGCCGTAGCCGCGATCTGCAGCATGTGAACCAGATTGGCCGAGGCCGATCCCGGCCCCAGGCCCCCGTCCAGGAGGGGCTTGGACCAGTCCACAATCACTTTGGCAGGGTCAAAGTCATATCGGCTGCCCAATCCGTGACACTCGGGGCAGGCGCCGTAAGCACTATTGAATGAGAACGACCGGGGTTCCAGTTGGGGCACGTTGATGCCGCAATCCGGACAGGCCAGCCGTTCCGAGTAAAGCTGCTCCTCGCCCCCCACCACGGCCACTTGCACCAATCCTCCGGCCAGCTTCATCGCCAGTCCAATCGAAAGTCCGAGCCGATGTTCAATCCCCGGCTTCACCAGCAAACGATCAATCACTACTTCGATGGTGTGGTTCTTCCGCTTGTCGAGCGCAATGTCATCCTCCAGGTTCACGAGTTCGCCGTCAATCCGCGCCCGGCTGAATCCGTGCTCCACTAACTTCTCCATCTCCTTCTTGAACTCGCCTTTGCGTCCGCGGACGATCGGCGCCAGCACCATAACCCGATCTTCGGGCGTTAACGACATCACCCGCTGCACGATCTGATCCGCCGTCTGGCGGCTGATGGAGCGCCCGCATTTGGGACAGTGCGGCACACCTACCGAGGCGAACAGGAGACGAAGGTAATCATAAATCTCGGTAATCGTTCCCACGGTCGAGCGAGGGCTGCGGCTGGTGGTTTTCTGCTCAATCGAAATGGACGGGCTCAGGCCGTCAATGGCATCTACGTCGGGACGCTCCATCTGGTCCAGGAACTGACGCGCGTAGGCGGACAACGTCTCTACATAGCGCCGCTGGCCCTCGGCATAGATCGTGTCAAAAGCCAGAGAGGACTTGCCCGACCCGCTCAAGCCGGTGATGACGGTCAGGCTGTTGCGAGGAATTTCGACGTCAATGTTCTTCAGATTGTGCTGGCGCGCCCCGCGCACCGTGATCTTGGTAATTGCCATAAACCGCGAAAGTAATACCCTTTAATGCCCTTCCGTAATGTGGACGGGTCCTCAGAAATGTTGGACAGTGGGAGTGCGCAGCTTTACTCACGTATCTTACTTGCTAACAGATGCAAGCGTCAACGCGGGTAGATTGAGGGAACGCGGCGGCAACAGCCAGTCATGCCGAAGCAAAATGCGGGAATTGCAACTGCGGCAATTCGGAAGAAGGCGGGAACTTGAGTAGTTTGTTGGGTATCTTCATCCTCTCTTTCACTGTGGTCGTAGCCGTAGCAATAGGCATCCTCACCGCATACGGTGCCGTCATCGGAATTCTGCTTACCTTTGCCCGGCAATCTCAGCAACCTGGTGGTATGCAGCCTGCGCTCGTGCACGGTCAGGCCCGCGCAGCCCATGCCAGCGGAGACTAGCGTAACCTGCATTCCCGACCGTACGCCGGAACACAGCGTGGGAGGTATGGCCGCAGCCATTGCCAGGTGAAACACCAAGCTAAGCTCCTTATTCCGCCGCCGGGGATTGCCGTGCTACGCCTATGCGGGCGCTGCTCTGGCGACCCCCCACCTGCCCGGGAAGCCATCTCCACCCGAGACAGAGCCTGGAGAACGGCAATCGACTAGTGGGGCAGTTGGGCACCGGGCGGGAACTGACGCGGATTTACGCCTGGAGGGACAGCACCCGGGGGCATTCCCTGTTGCTGCTGGTTTTGCTGTTGCAGCTCTTGCAGGAGTTGCTCTGGAGTCTTGACCTGCTGCTGCCCATTATCCTGCGCTTCCGCCGCCCCCTGCTGCTGATCTCCGGTTTGATCAGCCTGGTCAGTCTGGTCCGTATCCGAATCGTCCGTTGAGTCCTCTGCGTCGGCGTCCTGTGTGTCGTCCGAGTCCGCGTCTGTCGCGTCCGCGCCGTCTGCAGGTTGGGCCTGGGCCGCAAAACCGGGAGCCGACATCGGGTTTTGAATCGGTGGCCGACCCGGCACAAAGCCGCCATTCGGCTGTTCAGGGGCACTGGACTGCTCCACCGTTCCCCCCGACTTCGCTATCAGGATTACCCGATCCAGTGCGCTGGGGTTGGTCGGCGAACCCAACAAGAGGTAGTTGAAATGTGATCCGTTTAGCAGCGAAGTTAGCACGTCTCGCGCCGGGCCAGGCCCGAACTGTCCCACCACGCGTTCGGTCGGGTTGCCGGGAACGTCCACGGCAGCACCGGTCTGGGTTCGCACAGCTTTCAGGATGTCTGCGAGCGTGGAATTGGTCGCGGCAATGGTCAATTGACCGTTACGGAACGTAACTTGGGGAGGGGGACGCCGGCATTTCCTCCAGGGTGGGTGGAGGGACCGTCACTGGCTGCGCCGCAGTCTGCTCTGTCTTTTTTGTAGAACGCCCGTCAGCGTGGCACGGACCTGCCACCACTAGGCACAGGACGACGGCAATGGGAAAGAGTTCGCGCTTCAAAGTCCACCTCGCATGAAAGAACGTCCGCGCCGGGCAGTCTTGCGGCAAATCGTACATGCTCTCCCTAGAATTGTAGCACCAGCTCTCGCCGAAGGCCGCCTATTCGGCGCTCCCCGCTATCTCAAAAAGAATGTTGTGTTTATGAGTGGCTTCGCCCGGAGTGCGACTACTGACGGGGCGCGTAGTAACCCTTGCGGGCCCGCACCTGGAGGTTCTTCCTCAATGCGGTGATCTCAATGGGGCGGAAGCGGCCATCCGCCTCGAAGTTCGCCGGATGATAGGAGACCACGTACTGGCTGCGCAACTCGTCTTCAATGGCTGCGAACGAGTTCTTGATGTCCTTCATCTTGAACGGGAAGAAGGCCCGGCCGCCGGTGGACTCTGCCAGTTGCTGCAAAACCCTGTCGCCCCGCAGGACCAAGCCGCTGTCATCGGTCGAAATGGCATAGACGATTACCTCCGCGCGTTCCGCCATTTCAATCGCCTGTGCCTCGCTGACCTCACTCTGATTGTCTTCGCCATCGCTCACCACCACAATAGCGCGGCGCACTGGATGATCGTCCTGCTCCTTGATGAGCTTGTTGTGGCAGGCGCGGTAAATGGCCTCGTAAAGGGCAGTCCCGCCGCCCGCCTGAAGCTGGTGCACGCCCGCAGCCAGTAATGTGGCGCTGTCGGTAAAGTCTTGCGTTACTTGGCTGTGGTCGTTGAAACCCATGACGAAGGCTTTATCGAACTTGCGGCGAATGGTGTTCTGCAGAAAACTTACAGCTGCCTCCTGCTCAAAATCAAAACGGCTGCGCACCGAACCGCTGGTATCGATCAGCAGCCCCAGTTCGATGGGCAGATCGGTTTCGCGCCGGAAATTCACGATGGATTGTGGCGGCTTGTGATCATCGAGAAAGGAAAAGTCGCGCTCGTTCAAGTCGCGCACGAACTTGCCATGCTTGTCGGTGGCAATAAACAGAACATTGACTTCGTCCACGCGCTTCTTGATGGTGAGAACCGGGTCAGTCGGCTGGTCTGAGTCCGGGCTGGACGGGGCAGAGGAGACAAAAGAGTTCCCCAGCGCGAGATAGCCAGACTGCGCCAGCAGCGGCAACGCGCTCGCCACCCATAGCCATGCACCGAGAAAAAAATACCACCTTGCGTACTTCATTCCACGTCCCGGACGTACTTCTTTGGTTAACCCTTGTCTATTGGCTCCTTCCCGCTATATAGATGCATGCCACGGGCCGAAGACCCCAGTAGACGGGCTCTTTGCTCGTCTCACTCTAGGAGACCCTTCCGCCACTGCCAAGTTACAAAAGGAGCACACGCATGGTCATACCAGTAAACTCCCCCGCCTCCTTCGGCTTACGGCAAGCCGGTTGCTACTTGAAAGCAAAGCTCGGTATCACAGGTTAAAATAGCAGTACCGGAAAAATAGGGAGACTCCATGAAAACCGTAATGGCACTCGTGCTGGTGTGTGCGCTGCTCCTGCCCGCCTTCGGGGCTGACAGTGAGAAAGAACAAGAACGCGTTAACGAATCTGGCGAAGTTCTGAAAGAAATTTTGAACATTCCCGACGACATTCCCCAGGACCTGCTCGACAAGGCCGAATGCGTGGTCGTGCTTCCTTCGGTGAAAAAGGGCGCGTTTGGCATCGGCGGCAGTTACGGCCGAGGCGTCATGGTTTGCCGCAGCGGACAGCACTACACTGGCCCTTGGGGACCGCCGGCGTTGTATGCCTTGGAAGGCGTCAACATTGGTTTCCAACTCGGCGGTGAAGCCACCGACTTCGTCTTGCTGGTGATGAATCCCAAAGGCGCTCGATCGCTGCTGAGCAGCAAAGTAAAGCTGGGTGCAGATGCCTCCGCCGCCGCTGGCCCAAGGGACGCACCGCAGAGGGCGCAACCGATGTGGTGATGAACGCCGAGATTCTCTCGTATTCACGCACCAAGGGATTGTTCGCGGGCATCTCGCTCGAAGGTTCGACGTTGCGTTCCGACGGAAGTGCCAACGAAAAACTTTACGGACAGAAGGTGAGCGCGAAAGATATCATTCGTTTGGGCAAGGTGAAGAACGCCTGCTTGCGCTCAGGAACTGGTATCGCTTTTGGACAAGAAGAGTCCCAAGAACCGCTCCGATCCCAAATCGCTGCAATAAGACTGTGGGGGGCGGGCATTCTTGCCCGCCTTTTTCGTCTCACTGCCTACATGCCCAAACAAAGCGAAACAACGCCGGTCCGCTGCCCTTGGGCACGTAATGAACTTTCCATTCCCTACCACGATCAAGAATGGGGCGTGCCTGCGCACGACGATCGAAGGCTTTTCGAATTCCTGCTGCTCGAGGGCGCGCAAGCCGGCCTGAGCTGGGACACCATCCTCAAAAAGCGCGAGAATTACCGGGCGGCCTTCGACGGCTTCGATCCCGAGGTGATTGCACGGTACGACCGTCGTAAGATCCGAACCCTGCTGCGCGATTCCGGCATCATTCGCAACCAGCTGAAGATCGCCTCGGCCGTCCAAAATGCCAGAGCCTTTCTCGCCCTGCAGAAAGAGTTTGGTTCGTTCGACACCTACATCTGGCAGTTTGTCGGTGGAAGGCCCATGGTCAACTCGTGGCGCTCGCCCAAGCAAGTCCCGGCCAGGACGCCGGAATCGGATGCCATGAGCAAAGACCTGAAGAAGCGCGGATTCACCTTCGTCGGCAGCACCATCTGCTACGCCTTTATGCAAGCCATGGGGATGGTGAACGACCATCTGGCCGATTGCTTCCGTCATTCTGAAGTCGTGCGTGCACAGCCCCCAGCTCTGTTCTCGGTGGCTGCTACATCGCTACGTCTTTGACGTGCGTGGCGATGTACCACTGATTCCCGAATGTGTCTTTTACCGCCGCTGTCCGATCGCCGTAAGGCTGATCGGACGGCTCGGAGATTGATGTCGCTCCAGCCGCCAGCGCGCGACGATAAACCGCATCGCAGTCGGGAACGTAGAGATAGAACATCGTCGGCATCGGCGAATATTTCCCGTGCGCCTCGCCCATCTCCACCACTGAATTACCAACGCGGATCTCAGCGTGATGAACAACCCCGTTGGGCGAGGCGTATTTCCCAATCTCCTGTGCGCCGAAGGCCCGCTTTAAGAACGCGATGACGGGCTCGGCCCGCAGCGGAAGCAGGTAAGCATTGACATTGTTCAGGCCTTTGGGAATATAAGTGTCGCCCTTGTGCGTGGCGATATACCAGAAATTGCCTGCTGGATCTTTGACGCCGCCGGAGCGCTCGCCGTATTCCTGATCGCGCACTGCGTCAATCGATTCCGCTCCCGCTGCCAGCGCCCTCTGGTACACGGCATCCGCATCTTCCACGTAGAGGTGAAGAGCGTGGGTGTGCGGCGTGGAGCGGAACTCCCGGCCGGGGATGCCCCCTCCTATCATCAGCATGGAATCGCCAATGCGCGCCTCGGCGTGCAGCCCGCCCGCCGATCCCACGGTGCGGAAAGTTTCTTCGGCGCCGAAAGCCTGCTTGGCAAACTCCAGCAGGGCCGGACCATCCCGGGCGACCAAATACGGAGTCACCGTACGATAGCCCTTGGGAATCGGATTCACGGCAGGCTCCTTCGGTTCCTCCTGCATCATCGCGTGCATGCGACGATGCATCTCCTCGACCTTCATTTCCTCCTTCACGGTGAAAATGTGCCAGTTGTAGCCAAAGGGATCAACCAGGGTGCCATCGCGATGGCCGTAAAACTGATCTTTGATGGGAATCGCGACTTTCATGCCTGCTGCCAGGGCGCGCGCCGCAACAGCATCTACATCGGCGACATTCAAAGACAGGCTCACCGGGGACTGACCCAGGGTTTCCGCGCTGAAGCCGCCGCCTTCCGGCCACTCCTCCGCCAGCATGATGAGCGAGTCGCCAATCATGATTTCGGCGTGGGCGATCCCCCCTGGCGTATCAAAGCGAAATGTTTCTTTTGCCCCCAGAGCTTTCGCATAAAAATCCATGGCCTTGGCCGCGTCTCTGAAGGTCAATCTCGGCGCGGCCACTGTGTGAGTGCGGGAAATCGGTTCCGTCGCTGTTGCCATCGTGGCTCTCCTTTGCAAATCTTTCCTTAGCTGTTTCTTGAATTCCTGCCGCGGCAGATTGCGCAGTCCGGCGGCCAGACGGGCCAGGGACACGATCTCCACGCTTCCAGCAGAGACTCCTGCATCGCGCCCGGCCATCACCGCCTGCACTGCATCGTCGAGTTGTTCGGTCAAACTACGCCGCGACATTGCCGCTCCTCACTGCTTCCTTCTCTTTGTTTTCTGCGTCCCCTGTGCCTCGTCCAATCGTTGCCGCAGGGCCTTCAGGCCACGAAACTGCAATTGCTTCACCGCCCCTTCACTGCGGCCGATTTCTTTGGCGATTTCTGCGAGACTCTTTTCTTCCGCAAAGCGCATCGCGATCACCCGGCGCTGCTCTGTCGGGAGCTCCTCCACCAGGCGAAACAGCCGCGCCGAGTCCTCCACCCCTTCCACCGCCGGTTTCACCAAAACATCGGGAGGATCCGCAACTGACAGCTCCTTGCCGGTGCCTTTCGCGTGATCGGCAATAGCGTTGGTTGCGATTCGCAGCAGCCATGCCGCGAACGGCGCTCCACGCCACTGAAATTGTTTGAGATTGGCCAGCGCCTTGTGAAATACATCCGAGGTCAGGTCCTCAGCCACTTCGCGGCCGCCCACCCGCCGCACGATAAACGCGTACACCCGCTCAAAGTGATTCTCATAGAGGTCGGCAAAGCGGGTGGGGTCCTTTTGCGCAGCTTCGATCAGCAGACGTTCGTCTGCTTCCTCCCGGACCCTCGATGCCGGCGCTCTCGCGACCATCGTGCCTCTGAATATAGAAACTGCGGGGATGGGAAAAGGTTACGCTATCCGATGCGAACAGACGAGTGCAAGAAATGTCGGGAGTTGAGCGCTTCCCTCGAATCGTGAAGGCAACGGAGTCACTGTCGGTTCTTACTTGCCAAACACGCCAAAGGCTCCCAGCAAGTATTGACGCACACTCCACCCTTCGCCATTATTGTAGGCTTGCGGGCCCATCGCATAGCCCTGCCAGTTCCAGACGTCCCAAGTGGCGGCCGGAGAGGAGAGAACCACCCAATACTGCTTGTTTTTCTTAACTTTGATGCCCGTGGAATACTTCACCGTCTGCAGGATGGAAGTCGTCTGACCAAACGTGGGCAGATTTTTCACCGGCTTGAATGTGTAAAGCACTTTGCCCGGGAGTCCGCCGCTGTCGCCATAAACCGCGATCGTGCCTTTGTTCGGGCCGCTCATCCAGGTGAATCCGACTTTCACCTCGGTGATGATTGCATCCGCCTTGGGCGTGAAGGCGCACGCCTGTATCCACTCACCCTCCTGCGAGTCGGAGCCGGAGATTGTCCAGCCGGCGTCCTTTTGGTAAATGGACTTTCCGTTGCCCAGATTGCTGTAAATCGTCTTCAGCTTTGGAGCATGGTATGTGCGCTGGACCTCTACCGATGGCGCCTGAACCAGAACCGTTTCGCGGCCGCCGTTGATGGTGATGGCCTCCTGTGCCACCACGCCGGCGCTGGCCAGAACCAGGCTGACCACCAATACCAGGAGTAACTTTTTCACCTTCTCTCCTCCATTGAGGCTTTCAGGTCGGAAATGCGCTTTACGGAGAAACAAAAGACGGGGATGCGGACCGAGCTTCCAGGCTGCCCTCCCGACATGGCCTCCATACATTGCAGGATCAGGCGGCGTCGTCCTCGATCTTGATGCGCAGCGACTTGAGAAACTTCAGATCCTGGTCGCTGATCTTGAACTCGGGATTACTGGTCAGGGTGGTCACCAGGGACGCTTTGTCGTTCCCCTTCTCGCCCGGCTTGCTCACCCCGATGGTGGCTTCCAGCACCAGGAAGATGTCGTATCCTCCCTCTTTGATCCTGGAAACAACTTCGCTGATTTGGTCGGAGTCGGCCAGCGACTCGTTGATGGCCTCGCCTAGCTCTTTCATCAGTTGCTTCAGTTGCTGGTCCACAGAACCCCCTTCCAGGATCGCCATTGCCGTGTCTAACCGCCGTTGAGCCGGTTAAGAAGCGCCGTCTCGGATACGATGTCTCATCCCCTTAGATGCGGTCACGCATCACAGGGCTTCGTGACCAAACTCCTCGCGCCGCGTTATTGTAACCCTGAAGCTTGATAAAATCAGCTTGATAAATACGGCTATGGCAAACATTTCCACTGCCCGTAAGCTGGGTATCGTGGCTCGGGTCGCGTCCCGGGTCGCTGCTCAGCACGCCCGGCGCAATCGAACTTTGGACTCAGTGCTGAAAGCTGGGCGGGCCACGCTGTCCCACTTTGGGCGAGTGCTCGGGCAGCTCTGGCTTGAGGTTACCGGGTTTGTTTTCTTAGCCTTAGCTGGAATCGGGGTCTTGGCCTTCTTTCGCGAATATGCGAAATTTCACGCGGGGCACGCAACTTCCAGCCGCCCCGCCCTCGCCGTGTGCTTTACTGTGCTGTTCGGCTGGTTCGGCGTAAGCTCCTTTTGGCGCATCAAGAGAACAAAGGGCTGACCCTCGCTGACACCGCCTTTGGGAGGGAAGGATGACGCACAAATCCAAGAACCCGGGCAACACTGTTACGCTCACTGACCCGGAGACTGCCTCCCACATTGTCATTCGTCCGCTGTATACGCCGGCTGATCTCGAGGGCTGGGACTACGACCGGCAAGTCGGCTTCCCCGGCGAATTTCCCTTCACCCGCGGCGTCCAAAGTACGATGTATCGCGGCCGCCTCTGGACCATGCGGCAGTATGCCGGAATGGGGGATGCCGAGGAATCCAACAAGCGCTACAAATACCTGCTGGCCAACGGCACCACGGGGCTCTCGGTGGCTTTCGACCTGCCCACCCAAATCGGCCTCGACTCCGATAACCCGCTAGCCGTGGGCGAAGTGGGCAAAGTCGGCGTCGCCATCGATTCCATTGAAGACATGCAACGCCTCTTTGACGGCATCGAACTCACCAAAATCTCCACCTCGATGACCATCAACGCCACCGCCTCGATCCTGCTGGCGCTCTATGTCGCGGTCGCGCGCCGCCAGGGTGGCGACATCCGCAAGCTCTCGGGCACCGTCCAGAACGACGTGCTCAAGGAATACATCGCTCGCGGCACCTACATTTATCGTCCACACGAGGCCATGCGGATCATCACCGATATGTTCGCCTGGACCCATGAGAACGTTCCCGACTGGAATACGATTTCCATCTCTGGTTATCACATGCGGGAAGCGGGCTCGACCGCGGTGCAGGAAGTCGCGTTCACGCTGGCCAATGGCATCGCATACGTGCAGGCCGCGATCAACGCCGGGCTCGATGTGGACAAATTTGCCCCACGCCTTTCGTTCTTCTTCAACGCGCACAGCAATTTTCTGGAAGAAGTCGCCAAGTTCCGGGCGGCGCGGCGCATGTGGGCCAAGATCATGCGCGACCACTTCAAGGCAAAGAATCCCAAATCCTGGATGCTGCGCTTTCATACCCAGACGGCCGGCTCGACGCTGACCGCACAGCAGCCGGAAAATAACATTGTCCGCACCGCGATTCAGGCCATGGCTGCGGTGCTCGGCGGCACGCAGTCGCTGCACACCAACTCCTACGACGAAGCGCTGGCCTTGCCTACCGAGCAGGCGGCGCGCATTGCTTTGCGCACACAGCAGATTGTGGCTTTCGAATCGGGTACGCCCCAGACCATTGATCCGCTGGCCGGCTCCTACTACATCGAAACGCTGACCAACGAAATCGAAAAGCGCGCTTCCGATTATCTGGACAAGATCGACGCCCTCGGCGGCATGCTCAAAGCCATCGAACGCGGCTACGTGCAGCAGGAAATCCAGAACGCGGCTTACGATTATCAGCGGCAGGTGGATCGCGCCGAGGCCGTAGTGGTGGGCGTGAACCGTTTCACGGTGGACGAGGAAAAACCCATCCCGACTTTGCACCTGGACGAATCCCTGGAGCTCAAACAGGTGGAGCGCCTGCGCGCCCTCCGCGCTCGCCGCGACCCTCAGCCCTGGAGGAATTCACTGGAGAAAGTGGAAGGCGCTGCCCGCTCCGGCGCCAATCTGATGCCGCACATCCTCGCCGCTGTGGAAGCCAATGCCACCGTCGGCGAAATCTCCGACACCCTGCGCAAGGTATTCGGGGAGTATAAAGAAGCTGTGGTGATTTGAGGACAGTCGTACGTCCTTCGTCGTGCGTCGTTCGCGAGCAGTCGCATTGCTTGTGTGGGGACGGGCAGCCCTCGCCCGTCCAGGCCGAGCGCAGCTCGGCAGGATGTAGGCGCGGGTGTCCGGCCCGTGCTCCCGTCACGAATTGTCATCCCGAGCAAGCGCTCTTTGCGCAGCGAGGGATCTGGCGAGCCGCGCGAAGCGTCGCGTACTTTTGCGACGCAATAATCGCGCGTTTGGCTCGCTTCCTTATCAAACTGAGCCAACCCCCGACAATCTTAAATCTTGCGCTCGGATATATATTTATGGTATATATCAAGGGAGGGTTTTCATGGCTGGAGCAGGGATCGCCAAATTGTTTCGCAACGGCCGCAGCCAGGCAGTGCGCCTTCCCCGCGAGTTCCGCTTCGAGGGCAGCCAGGTCCGCGTGCGCCAGGTCGCAGAGGGAGTCTTGCTCGAGCCTCTCATCTCTGATCCCGCGAAATGGTTCGCCGAACTGGACCGCCTGAATTCCGCAGAATTCAAGCGTGAAACCCGCAACCAGCCTAGGACTCCGCGCCGCAAAATCTTTGAGTAATGTACCTGCTCGATACCAACGCCTGCATCGCGATCATCAACGGCAAACCGCAGTCGGTGCGAGTGAGGCTTCAGAAGGAACTCGATGCCAAGGCGAAGGTGTTTGCGCCAGGCCGTTGTCGCCTTCGAACTCTGGTATGGTGCCGCCAAGAGCGCTCGTCCCGCCGCCAATGCGCAACTGCTGACCACCTTCTTCGCCGGGCCCGTGGGTCTGCTGGCTTTCGATGACGAGGACGCCAAGATCTCGGGCGCGGTCCGCGCCGTCCTGGAAGCAGCAGGAAGACCCATCGGAGCTTATGATCTGCTCATCGCAGGACAGGCTTTGCGCCACAAACTCACCTTGGTTACCGCGAACTCGAGGGAGTTTGCGCGAGTCAAGGGTTTGAGCTGGGAGGATTGGGGGAAGGACAGATGAGTTGTTTTGACCGTTGAACGCCCCACTCCGCGAAAGGCGCGGTAGGGTGGGCTAACCCGCTCCCCCTCGCGGGATGATACTTAAAGTCCGTGGACTTAAGGTCATCATCTGTGATTCGCTGCTCCGCATGGGGCGAAAGGCTGCCGAGGTAATAAAGGCCGCGTTCGGTCAGCGCGTGCGGGAATTACGAACGAAGAAAGGCCTCTCCCAGGAGGCTCTAGCCCTGGCATGCGAACTCGACCGAACCTATATCGGGGGCGTCGAACGCGGGGAACGCAATGTCAGCCTGCTGAATATCAGGAAGATTGCCGATGCGCTCGGTGTTCCTGTTCGGGAGTTATTCTAGTGCCCGAGGCCTTCGGTTACCTGCGGGCGCTCCTAAGAAATATCCGTCTGGTCCGGGAGAAGGTCGGCCTGACGGCCAGGCGCAGCTTGAGGAACGGCTTATCCTGGGCCCGGGTTGGATCACACGTTTCGAAAACGGTGAAACCGTTCCAAGTATCGACATGATGCTCGCCATTTTGCACGAGACGGGCGCCGAGCTGCGATAAAGTTGACGTGGTTCTGACCGGCGATACGCCGCAGGGCCCGAAGTTTTTCGGCGTGATTCACGTCAAGGCCAGTTTTGCCGAACGGCGAACTGACGATGTGCCGATGAGCATCGCTCTGACGAGAGCTGGCTACACGTCACCGCTGTGGACGATGGACTGCAAGAGCATGCCCGCAGCGCAGCCTCTGAACCGCGGAGAACTGGGTGTTGTGGAAGGTCGGCGCAGCGCCAAGCGGAAGGACATCGAGAACGAGGGTTATTTCACCGGCTGTTTTTCATACAACAAGAACACACGACCGAGCCCCGTCGAGCTACCGGAGGAACGGCGTATTCGTGTTGCTGATTTCAGCAATCCCGACGACGAGTTCTCGCGTTTCATCATCCGGCGTTGGCAGACGCTTCCGAAAGATTGAGCGAGGGCTGGAAATTCCGTTTGATGGCAGCCAAGCGCTCGTTAGAGGCCGCGACCTGCTCGGGGTCAATCTCAAAGCCGATGTAGGAGCAACCTAGCTTCAGCGCGGCTATGCCGGTGGTGCCGGAGCCGGAAAAGGGATCGAAAATCACCACGTCCGGTCCCATTTTTCCATACGCTTCGATGCAGCGGCGCGGCAGTTCTTCCGGGAAGCGCGAGTAATGGGCAGCGCCGTCGATCTTCTCGTTCGGGAACTCCCAAACTGTCGGCACTGGGGGGACGATTCGGAACTCGTGATCCTCGCGCCGGGCAAGCACAAAAATAGGCTCGTGGTGACGGTGCGGCCGGCGACAGCGACCTTCGGGCATGGGATTACGCTTGCGCCAGATGATCTCGCCCCTGAATAGGAAACCCGCATCGCACAACGCAATGACGAGTCGGTTTGGAAGGGCTAATAGATTGCCGTAACGGAGCCACGTTGCGCCGCAATCGATGAATGCGCTCCGCTTGGCGCGCGGCTTAACGTAAGCAGACTTATGACCTGCCAGCCCGTTCTTGTCGGGGCCGAGAGAGCTATACTTGCGATCGTCCAAGCGCCAGTTCACGGGCGTGTTGTAGGCGTCGCCGATGTTGATCCACACGAGCCCGGTCTGTTTCAGCTTGGGCAGAAAGGCTGTGAAGATTTCGGCCAGGCGGCGGACGTAGTCGCGAGGATCTTCTTCGACACCGTGGCCCATGGAAAGGCGCTGACCCCAGTAGGGGGGCGAGGTAATCAGCGCATCGATGCTTTCGTCGGGCAAGCTGCCGATGAGCTCCCGGCAATCGCCGGCGGCGACGGTATCGCAGTCGAAGGGACCGATCTTTTCAGGCAAAACGCGGAACCTCCTACGGTACGCATAGTCATCATCACGCAGCTTGGTCGTTCTGTCAACATTAGGATGGGGATCAGCCTTTCGGGAGCGGTCTGATAGTGTTGTCGAGGGGCGACATGGCATTCTCGTCTCCCACCCTTGCGAAAACCGCGCAAGGATGGGGCACCCCCATCTTGGGCGTTGCCGGCAAAATCAAAACCTACGGAATTGCCCAACTTAAGCCAGAATCGGGCTTGGGTGGGCCACGCGACCTGACTAAGAAACCATCCAAGAAAGTAGGATGGTCACGGTGAGATTTGTACTGGCTGCTAGCGCACGAAATTCGCGGTGCCAGCGGACGCTCCCCGCGTACGAGCGCGTGTCTTGATACTGGTCTCCAATCCCAACTGCTCTGCAAAGGACACCAGCATCTCCAAACTGAATTTGGACATCTTGCCCCTCAATAGATCACTGATCCTCGGCTGCGACGTTCGCAGGATTGTCGCCAGTTCTCGCTGCGAATAGCGGGATGCGGCCTTCACGATCTTGGTATGCAGATCAGCCTTGAGCTTCAACGCCGCGGCCTTCTCAGGCGAGAACCCGAGATCCTCGAACAGCTTGGGTGTCATTGGCCTATTCTCTTTTCCGGGTCCTGGACCCTTAACTGACAACCTTCTTACTGGAACTCTTTCTTCGCCTTCTTCCTCTGGGTTGCGAGTCGTTGCTGCAAGGCAGTGAGGCGTCCTCGTGCCGTGTTGATGTCTTTCTGGGGAGTCTCGTTGGTCTTCTTCGTGAAGCAGTGCAGAACGTAAACCACACCCTCAAGCTTGATATACAGCACTCGATACCACTTGTCCCGATCCTCGTCTCGCAACTCAAAAACTCTTGGGAGGGTTGGGGCCATTGAACCGGAATCCAGAGGCTTCTCTCCGTTTTGCACTCTCCGGAGATCGCCTCCAAGGTTCTCTCGCACATCCTCGGGGAAGGACTTGATGACGGCTCTTGAGTCCCCCTCGAAAACCACATCCGGCGGAGGTGAGCCGCCTGTCATGGTTAGAAGATAGCAGAGTTGGGGAGAGTTGTATATAAAAACTTATATAACCGCACGCGCCTTGATTATCAGCGATTTGCAAGCCGCGCGGCCACATCCCGGTTCGGTCTGGTGCCCCAGGTCTGTGCCCCGGTTCTGAGTGCCCAGTCTCCTGTCGGATTCTGGACAATCGCCGTGGATTCCCGTTCTGGAACTCGTCGGCGAGGAGCGACAAACGCGCGCAAGTCGGTAACCCCAGCTGAGTCCACGGTTTCCCATTTTGGGATGTTCCACGTGGAACACTCGAGCACTTTTGCAGGCACGAACTACCTCAGCGCCTCCGCCACCTTCCCGCTGGCAATCAACTCCGCAAGCCGCGCAAAATCCTGATACATCACGCGGTCTTTGTCCATCGTCGGACACACCGAGCGAATCGCCGCATGCGCCGCCTGTCCGCGCTTGCAGGGCTTCAGGGGCGCCAGAAAATCCAGCGCCTGCGCCGCCGCCATGGCCTCGATCGCCAGCACGTTGCGGGTGTTCTCCACGATCCGCTTCAGCTTCAGCGCCGCCGTCATTCCCATGGAAACGAAGTCTTCCTTGTTGCCGGAGGTGGTGATCGAATCCACCGACGCGGGATGCGCCAGCACTTTGTTCTCGCTGACCAGCGCCGCCGCCGTGACCTGCGGCATCATGAAACCTGAATTCAGGCCCGCGCCCGGCAGCCAGAAACGGCGGCAGGCCTTCGTTCAGCGCACGGATTTACCAGTCGCTCCAGTCTTCGCTCGGAAATTCCCGCCAGCGCGCTCAGCGCGATCCCAAGAAAATCGAGTGCGAACGCCACCGGCTCGCCATGAAAATTGCCGCCCGAGAGCAGTCACGTCGCCTTCTCCGGAGCTCGCTCCGGGACAGGTGGGGCGCCCGTCCCCACCCGAGCTACAAACACCAGCGGATTGTCCACTGCGGAATTGATCTCGGTCTCCATCACCTCGCGGCAATGAGCCAGCGTGTCGCGCACGGCGCCGTGCACTTGCGGCATGCAGCGCAGCGAATAGGCGTCCTGCACCCGGTCGCAGTCACGATGCGACTCGCGAATCTGGCTGCCTTCGAGCATGCGTCGCAGATTCGCCGCGGTGTTCAACTGTCCCCGGTGGGGGCGCGCCTGATGAATGCGCTCGTCGAAAGCCACATCGGTTCCGTGCAGCGCGTCCAGAGTGAGCGCGCCGATCACGTCGGCCGAGTCCACCAGCGTTTCCGCCGCCAGCAGCGCCAGAATCCCCACTGCCAGCATGCCTTGCGTGCCGTTAATCAGCGAAACCGCTTCCTTGGCCTCCAGACCAGCGGCTTGACCTGCGCCCGCCGCATCGCTTCGGCGCCGGGAATCCGCGTGCCGTTGTCGTCGATGCATTCGCCTTCGCCGATCAGCACCAGCGCCAGATGCGCCAGTGGCGCCAGGTCGCCGCTCGCTCCCACGCTGCCCTGCGACGGCACGAACGGCGTGACGCCGCGGTTGAGCATCTCGCAAAGCGTGTCGATAGTCTCGGTGCGCACGCCGGAGTAGCCTTTGGAAAGGGAATTGGCGCGCAGCAACATCATGGCGCGGGTTTCGGCGGCGGAGAGCGGCTCGCCCACGCCCACGGCGTGCGAGCGCACCAGATTGACCTGCATTTCGCGAATCTGCTCGCCGGCGATGCGCACATCGCTGAGTTTGCCCACGCCGGTGGTGATGGCATAGGAAACCTTGTTGCCGGCGACCAGCGCATCCACCACCGCGCGCGCGCGCTGCACTGCGCCGCGCGCATCAGGATCGAGAAGCACCGGCCGGTGCTCGACCGCAACTTCGCGCACGGCTTCCAGAGTCAGATCGTTGCCGTTGATGTGAAGTGCTTGCAAGCTAAAGTCTCCAGCAACAACTATCTTCCCATTGCCCCACGCAAAGCCTCAGGTACTTCTCCGGAAATGTCGTGTCTTCTTGTTTGAGTCGACCACGATGTGCGTGGTCTCGCCCTCGGCGAGCAGTGTTCCATCTGCCGCCCGCACGCAGTTCGTAGCCAAAGTGCACCAGCGACTCGCGAATATTCTTCATGATGAGTGCGCACGATGATTTCGTCGTCGTAAACGCGCCGGGACCCTGTAGCGGCAGCGCGCATCCACGACCGCGATAAGACATCTCGTCCTGCTCCATGTCGCGATAGGAGAACCCGAGTTGCCGCAGCAATTCTACGCGCCCGACTTCGAACCAGATGAAGTGATTGGAGTGATAGACCACGCCCATCTGGTCGGTCTCCGCGTAGCGCACGCGCAGCCGGCTCTCGTTGACCACAGGATATGTGATTGCCTTCGCCGGGCTCACTTGCCGCTCCAACGCGGTTTGCGCTTTTCCAGAAACGACGAGATACCTTCGCGGAAATCGTGCGGTGGCTGCGGATGCGCGCGTTCTCCCGAACCGCCGGCTGGATCTGCGCATCGAGTTCCCGGCGGGCATGATCGCTCAGCAGTCGCTTGGTGCAGGCCAGCGAAGCCGGGCTGTTTTCCATCAGTTGCGCCGCCAGTTCGCGCGCCCGCGCAGCAAGCTTCTCCGGCGCGACCATCTCGTTGATCAAGCCAATGCGATACGCCTCGCCGGCGCGCGATGATTCTCCCGGTCAGCAACAGGTCGCGGGCATGTTTTTCTCCGATCTGGCGCAACAGAAAAGTCGAGACAATCGCCGGGACGAATCCAATTCGCACTTCGGTATAACCGAACTTGGCTTCGGGCACAGCCAGCGTGAAATCGCAGAGCGTGGCCAACCCACTGCCCCCGGCGATGGCTGCCCCGTTCACCGCCGCGATCGTCGGCTTGGGGAAATCATAAAGCGAGCGAAACAGACCGCGCCATCGTTTCGGAATCTTTCAGTGTCTGCTCGGGTGAACGTCCGATAAGTGACTTCAGATTGTCCAGGTCCATCCCGGAGCAAAATGCTTTGCCGGCGCCAGTGAGAATCAGACACCAGGGCCGAGGATTGGGCAACTTCATCCAACGCCGCCAGCAACTCGTCAATCAGTTCGATAGCTGATGGCGTTGCGCTTGTCGGGCCGGTTCAGCGTGACGGTGGCCATGCCAGAGTCGATGTCGCAGTTGAATGGTCTTATAGTCCATGCAATCTCGTACCCGTTCAATCCGCAGCCGCGGAATTCGTATACCTCGCTGCCGATCTCGGCCGTCGCCCGCAGCAGCACGTCGAGTGGCTTCAGCGACGGCAAAGCCGCGCCGCGCGCGCGCAAGCGCCTCGATCACCTTCTCCGTCGGAATATTGCCGACCAGAGCATCCTGAGCGAACGGACACCCACCCAGGCCGCCCAGCGCAGAATCGAATCGGCGGCAGCCGGCGTCATACGCGGCAGTTATTTTCGCCACAGCTTGGTCGGGCCGGCTGTGCAGATGCACGCCAATTTCCAGATAGTCGTACTTCGCCATCACCGCCGAAACCAGCTCCCGAATCTGCTCCGGCCCGGCCATCCCAACCGTGTCCGCCAGCGAAATCGTGCGAATGTCCATAAGATTCCAGCAGGTCGACGGCATCGACCACTTCGCCCGATCTCCACTGGTCGCCGTACGGATTGCCGAATGCCATCGAAATATACACCACCGTATCCAGTCCGGCCTCTTCGCCCTTGTCTTTGATCTTCTCCAGTTCATCGATGGCCTCTTCCAGCGTCTGGCGCTGGTTGTTCCGCAGGAAAGTCGGCGAAACCGAATAGGGAAATCCCAGAGTGCGCACTGCGTTCGTGTTGATCGCCCGTTGCGCGCCTTTTTCGTTGACCACTATGCCGATAATTTCAACATCGTCCGGCGGATCGAGTTCCTTCAGAACTTCTTCCGAGTCCGCCATCTGCGGCACAGCCTTGGGCGAAACAAATGACACCGCATCGATATGCTTGAATCCAGCGCTGATCAAGGCCCCAAGTAGTCCAGTCTTGATATGCGCAGGAATCTGCCCCTTCAGCCCTTGCCAGGCATCGCGCGGACATTCGATCAGTTTGACCGATCGACATTCGCCCCTGTTCATTGACTCATTGAGTCATTGATCCATCGAGGCGTTGCAGCACGAAAGCAAATGACTCAACGGCTCAATCACTCAATGACTCAATGGCTACGTTTGCAGCACCCCCACCTTGAACTCCGGCACGTCCGGATTCAGCGCCGCGGCCTCGAGCGCCTGCGTAATCGCGTCCCGCGTTTCGCCGGGATCGATGATCTTGTCGATCCACAACCGGGCCGCGCCGTAGCGCGGATCCGTCTGCTCGTCGTAGGTGCGCTTCACCGACTCGTACAGCTCCTTCTTTTCTTCCTCGCTCAACTTCTTGCCGCTGCGCTCCAGTTGCTTGATCTTGATCTCCACCAGCGTTCCCGCCGCCGCATCGCCGCTCATCACCGCGTAGCGCGCCGTTGGCCAGGCAAACACAAAGCGCGGATCGTACGCCTTGCCGCACATTGCGTAATGCCCGGCGCCGAACGAACCGCCAATGATCACCGTAATCTTCGGCACCACCGAATTCGACACCGCATTCACCATCTTCGCGCCGGCTTTAATGATGCCGCTCCACTCCGCGTCGCGCCCCACCATGAATCCATTCACATCGTGGAAAAAAACCAGCGGAATCAGGTTCTGGTTGCAATCCATGATGAAGCGCGCGGCCTTCTCCGCCGATTCGGTATAAATCACGCCGCCAAACTCCATCCGCTTGTGGCCTTCGTGGTCGGTCGCCTGGGCATGCAGTTTCTGATTGGCGACAATCCCCACCGCAAAGCCGCCAATGCGCGCGTAACCGCAAAGCAAAGTTTTCCCGTATTCCGGCTTGTATTCGTCGAAGCGGCTGCCATCCACAACGCGCGCGATAATTTCCTTCATGTCGTACGGGCGCGCCGGGGAGGAATCGTAGATGCCGTAAATTTCTTCCGCGGCCAGCGCCGGTTCCTCCGGCTTCTTGCGGTCCCACGGAGATTGCCGCCGGTAGCCCCACTTCTCGACGATGGCGCGAATCCGCGCCAGGCAGGCTTCGTCATTCGGTTCGCGGAAATCGACCGTGCCGCTGATCGCCGATGCATGGCCGCGCCGCCCAGCTCTTCGGCAGAAACTTTCTGGCCAATCGCCGCCTGCACCAGCGCCGGCCCGGCGAGAAAAAGCCCGCTGCCATCGGTCATGAGCACGTGATCGCACATCACCGGAAGATATCCGCCGCCCGCCACGCACATGCCCATGATGGCGGCGATTTGCGGAATGCCCATGGCCGACATCACGGCGTTATTGCGGAACACCCGTCCGAAATCGTCGGTGTCGGGAAATACATCCTCCTGCAACGGAAGAAACACGCCCGCGGAATCCACCAGATACATCGTCGGAATACGATTTTCAATGGCGATGTTTTGCGCCCGAATCACCTTCTTCGACGTCATCGGAAAGAACGCGCCGGCCTTCACCGTGGCGTCGTTGGCGATGATCATCACCAGCCGGTGTGGATGCGCCCCAGACCGGTGATTACGCCCGCCGCCGGCGCCCCACCCCACTCTTCATACATGCCGTACGCCGCGTAGGAGCCAAGCTCAAAGAAACTGCCCGCATCCACCAACAGATTGATGCGTTCCCGGGCCGTCAGCCGGCCCTTGCTGTGCTGGCTCTCGATGGCCTTCGGCCCGCCGCCCTCGCGGATTTTTTCCTCCTCGTTACGCACCTGCGAAACCATGTCGGCCAGAAAACGCATGTTAGCTTCGAAGCGCGGCAGACGTAGGATCCACGCGCGTTTCGAGGACGCTGGAAGTCGAGGGCGTGCTGGATTCGATACGGTCGGCCATGAAGGGAAGGAACCAGAAACTACTTACGGTATAACAGCGGAGCCGCGAAGGCAAACCGGCCATTTCTGGGTAGTGGCTCACTTTGATTTGTCATCCCGAGCAAGCGTTCTTTGCACAGCGAGGGATCTGGGCGAGCCGCGCGATGTGTCGCGTTCTTTGCGACACCATAATCGCGCGTTCGGCTCGCTTCCATATCAAACTGATCCACTGCCCATTTCTGCCACGGAATCACGCAGACTTTGAGAAACGCAAACAATCCAGAATCTAAACTTCCCTTATCTCTGCACCTCGGTGTCCTGATGGCGGATTTCCATTGGCGTCAAAATGCGACTGATTGTCTCGGCGAGCGGATCCTCCCCTACGGCGTTCACCAGGCCCCATTGCAACGCATCTTGCGCGTGAATCTTCTCTGCGGCCACGAACATTTCCAGTGCTTTGGCTTTTCCCACCAATCGCGGCAGCCGCTGCGTTCCGCCCCAACCCGTGATCAGGCCCAGAGCTGCGCCCCGGTGTCCGAAAATGGCGTGCGGCGAGGCGATTCGCTGATGGCAAGCCAGCGCCAGGTCCAGTCCGCCGCCCATGCAATATCCAGAGATCGCAGCGAACACCGGAGCAGGGTAACGCTCGATCGCGTCCATCAACGTCTGCCCTATCGCAGAGAATTCGTATGCGCTGGCCCGGTCAGGGCCGCAATCTCCGCCAGGTCGGCTCCGGCGGAAAAGAATTTCTGATTTCCGGTGATGATCAGGGCCTCAGGTTTGCGCCGCAGTTCATGGACGACGTCGATCAGCGCCAGCACGCACGCCCTTGTCAGCCGGTTGGTGGCGTCGTCAGAACAGAGGCGCAACAGGCGAATGCCGGTGAGTTGTTCGAGTTGAAACAATGACGAGGGCATGAATATCTAGCCATCAGCAGGCGGCATTTAGTTCGCAGGGAAACGAAAAACGGACAGGTGGGACCTGCTGATCTCGGCCATCAGCCTGCCGTCGGCACAGTGCGCGGCTTAATGTTAGCGCGGATGAATTTGACGATATCGTCCATCGCCGTGCCCGGCTGGAAAATGGCAGCCACCCCGATCTTCTTAAGGTTGTCCACGTCCTGATCGGGAATGATTCCGCCGACTACCACCAGCACATCATCCATTTTGTTCTGCTTGAGCAGATCCATGACGCGGGGGACGATGGCATTGTGTGCGCCAGACAGAATCGAGAGTCCGATGACGTTTACATCCTCCTGCAGCGCGGCGTTCACCACCATCTCCGGGGTCTGGCGCAGGCCGGTGTAAATGACCTCCATGCCAGCATCGCGCAGAGCGCGGGCGATGACCTTGGCCCCGCGATCGTGTCCGTCCAGGCCGGGCTTGGCCACCAGCACGCGGATTTTCTGCTCAGCCATGGCCTCCATTTAACCACAGCCGGCGGCAAAAAGGCAGTGACGGATGGGCAGAGGTAAGAAGTCAAGATCAAGGTGGGCGGCGAAAGAACTCAATCGGCAGGAGCAAACTCCCGAGCAACGGCGTCGTTGTTCTTTGTGAGATACCCTGACAGTGTTCGCTCAGTTTGGATTCCCTGCGCAGATGTAGCCTACTACTCCGCTGTCAGTCCCAACGGTCGACGTGATGGTCAGGGTCGTTGTACTTACCGCTGCTTTCAAAATCCCGGTTAGGGTTCCAGACTCCCATGCCACGGTGCAAACCGGGTTTGAGACAAAGGGATTTACGAACGTGATGGAACATGAGGTTGATCCCAATGTGCAAGTTCCACTGAAATCCGTGTTCGCGGCCGTGGTTCCGACATGCGCGCCAGCCGTCAGCTCCAATCCACCGGCAAATCTATTTGGGAATTGATTTGAGGTCGTAATGACCGAGACACCGGGTCCGAAGCAACTCGAAGCGTTCCCGCCGCCTGCGTCGCTGACACAATTAGTCATCGCCCAAAAAGCGATCGAATTATCTTGCCAGCAACCCTTGGTTGTGCTACTGACATTAGCGGTCGGACAATCTGTCATGCTACTGGCGTTCTCGAATTCATCCCAGATCGTTGCGTTACCGCCGCCGTTTGCATGCATAACGGTGATGTCCGAAGTTCGATTACCCGGACCGTTCGGCGTTGGTTGATTCGACGCTTTACACGTGGCGCCACTGTGGAAGTTGCAAGAAATGTGCACCGCGTAGTTTGCCCCGGTCGCGTTCACGTGCGGGCCGTCAATTTCGACGTCCTTCGTCGGCTCTTGCGATCCGATTAGAAAAAGAGAAGGCCAACTCTGTGCGTGGATTGGACCAATCCGCATTGGCCCAGACGCGCCGCTCGGTAATCCCTTGCTAGCTGGAGCCGAAATCCCATCGATCATTACCGCCGGGTTCGGGTTTTGTTTGCCCGATGGGCACGGCCCCCCGGTATTTGAAGAGCAAGTGTTGGTCGTCACGTCTGTAAGACCAAGGCGACCCCAGTTGTCGTTCAGTATGAAAGCCACGCGCGCGTAATTGGCTGCGCTCCAGCATGTGTAACCCATTTTGTCACCCGGCCATGTGCTCTCATTGCAATAGTCCTCAATGCGGCGAGCGCCGGTGAAGTTCTGGGAACTGTTGCCGCCTGGTGGAAAATTAGCTGGCGTCTGCGCGCCGCCCGACCACACCGCGTATGCAGGACCCGGCACCCGAACCACAACGCTGGAATCGTTATCCCAAGCAGAGCCCTCTTCGCAGAAGATGCACGCAACTGCGGCGACTCCGGGGTAAGCATTCGCCGTCAGACCGATGTTCTTGAGAGTAGCTCCCTGCGTGATGTTAGTGCCTGGAGCAGGCTGGCCTTGCAACGTAAGCGCGCAGTATTGATCATTGCCACCAGAACCACAGGTGCCGCTGTTGACCGAATCGGTCGGCGCGTGCCCTTGGTAAACCATATACGTCCATGCTGTGATTTGAGCGCTGCCGCCGCAGGTCCCCAAGCCGCCGCCGCAGCCAGCGAACGAGGTGGGGATGTCGGGGGCATAAATCTTGAACGTTGCGGTTCCGCCTCCCTCTGTTGGCCCCTCCGCATAGCTCGCTCCCGAGTCTACGCAGAACGAGTCGCCCCAGTGGAAACTTGGCCCCACATCATTGCCGTTGCCTGCGATTGCCCGACGGGGAAGACTGTTAAGCGAGCTTAGGCCTGTCGCCGTAAACCCAGAAAACTGAATGCCCGGCTCCGTTCCACGAATGACATACTTATAGGTGGGATCAGCGTATGAAACGATATAGCATGGGCACTGAGTAGTCCCGCCAGTGCCGCACGTCGTGGCACTTGTATCCAAGTTGACTGAGATCCCGCTCGTGAAAATTCTATGTGCCGCGAGTGTTCCGAAGGCAGAACTCGCCGCGAGCATCACACCGCCGTTGTCGCTCGCCCGCTGGGGTTCGGCAATTAGACTGGTTCCGGTCTGATGAATGGGTCCATCCATAGCAAGAACTACATTTGCGTTGGCACCGAGGTTCGTAATCTTCAACACTCCGCTGTTGCCACTCGTGAAACCGCTTAGCGGATCGACAGAGCACGGCGCCTGGGCCGCTTCGCCTGTACCAACAATTGGGAAGATTACATTTGCTCCGCTATTGCCGCTTTCGGCGTTTTGGGCTTGTATGCAAGGATCGCTACCGGGATACTGACCCGCATTGATGACCTCCGCAGTTCGTTCGGGACTCCATCCATTGGCAACATACCAACTGGCAGCGCGAAAGACCGCTAGCTGTGTGATCCAGTTGCCGCCGCCGGGTGTGGGAATGGGCGGACCGGCGGTGGCCCGCTGGAGCGTATTGTTCGGACTGGTGGGAATGTCCTGCTCGGTGATGCTGCCGCCGTTTGCTTGAATGGTTGTGAACCCCGTGCCCGCAACCAGTGCCCCTTGATCCCAAGTGGCGGCCCCGAAGAGCAGTACGCTCGCGTTTGCGGGAGCCACTGTACCACTGTCTTAGGCTGTTGCTGGGGCTTCCACTGCTGCTGATAGCCTGCGATACGCTGTCAAGTGGGAAAACGGTGTCCAAGCCGTTGTATTCGACGGCGACGAGGCCAGCCGACGAAATCGTTGGAGTCGTGACAATACAAGCCGCAACCGTGGTCGGACAACTGAAGGTTATTGTTATCGTTTCCCCTCCGGTCCCACTGGAATTGATATTCTGGGCATAGAAAATTTGTGCACTGGCGGGGATACCCGAGGACTGAATCGGTTGCAAGGTTGGACCTACGGCGCTGTACCACTGATTATTGGCACCACCGCCTGAGATCGGATCGCTCACCTGAGTTGTATAGGGAAAGTTCGTCTGCCACACCGCCCAAACCGCTAGAAGGTTATGGCTCGCGGTGGCAGGGAGGGCGACCGTGCACGTCACGGTATTCCCAGAGTAAGAAGAGCAGGGGTTCCAGTTCCCGGCGCTGTGAACTTTCGTGATTGTGGCAAACGCGATGGGCGTCGCAAAGCAATATTGGTAGCAAATAGCACTTCTTCATGTTCACCTCGCTCTGTGCTATTCCTATTACATAAAGGAGAGTATCACGGTTGGTTTGGGATTAGGAGTTTAACTAAGCTGATGCGAACCAAACGGAGATGGTGCTACGGAATGATTTGAAAAACGACGCCGCACGTATAGCGGATGTAGCAGATCGCTCCACCGCCCTGGGTCGTACCATAAAGATTCCTGTGGTTGTCGATGAGCAAACCTGCAACAGGCCCGGCACCATCGCTTCCGCCGGAAAAGCTGTGAAGCACTGTCTCGTTACCGGCGGTATCCAACTTAAACACGACACCATAGTTATCGGTACCTCCAAAGTATGTCGTACCGAATAACTCACCCGCTGCATCCATCACCAGCGGGCCGACCAATGGTTCTTCGCCGTCCGCACACCCGGATACGGAACAAAAAGCGTAGAGTACGCTTTCTGTCCAGGCACCACCCGATCGCGGGGAAAGCTTGAAGATCGTGCCGCAACCCGTGGCACCGCATTCTGAGATGCCACCGCCCTCCGTCGTTCCGTACAAGTTTCCCTGCTCGTCAAATATCAGCGTTGACGCGGGATATGCCCCGTCAGAGCCGCCCGCAAACGCGTGAGGTACCGTCTCGTTGCCCGCAGTGTCTACCTCGTACACCACACCGTACCCGCTATTACCAAAACCAACTCCACCATACATGGTGACGCCGTACAAGTTCCCATGAGAATCACGAACCACCCCGCCGACCGGAACACCTCCATCGGACCACCCGCTGAATGCATACAGGATGGTCTCGTTGCCGGACTTGTCCAACCTGTAGACCGCACCGTCCGCCGCACCTACTGACACCGTACCGTAGATGTTCCCGGCCGCATCCTTTGTCAGAGGGCTACCGGGTCCTTGTCCATCCGCGCCGTCGAACTTGTGCAGCACAGTCTCCTTCTTACCAGCCCCGTTTATCCTAAATACGACCCCACATCCTGGCGCGCCGCCGCAGTCGTTGAGGTCCCCCTCGGCAGTAGCGCCCAGCAAGCTTCCCGTTGCCGCCCGCAACAACGGGGAGCTCGCAAAGTTCCCGTCCTTGCCATGAAAATTGTAAAGCCAGGTCTGCCTTCCAGCCTTATCGAGCTTGAAGATCGTCCCACACCCGTACTGGCTACATGTCCCCGCCCCACCGCTGGTTGTGCTCCCATAGAGATTACCGGCGGAGTCACGGATCAGCGCAGCTTCGGGGTTTGCGCCATTCTTCCCATGAAACGTGTGCAGCACCTTGAACTTCCACGGCTTCGCGCTTTGGGCAACGACGCTGGTGGCTTTGAACAGGGTTATGAAAACTGTGAAAAGCGCCGTTAGTCCAAAGGAAGATTGCCCGCGTCGCATGACTTGTAACCTCCGTGTTCGATGGGGCGAGGCCGGGAGGGAGGGATTAAAATCTGAGCCACACCGCTGCGCGAAGTATAGCCTAATCCCTCTGGCGCGGGCAACGGTTACCGTGTCGCCGCCTCGTGCGGCTAGCAGGCGGCCGGGCCATTCTTTTTCTTCTTACTTTTCCCCCCCACCGTCTTCACATCCAGGCTGCGCCACAGATACCAGCAGGCCGCGCTGCGGTAGGGCTCCCAGGGCTTGGCGATTTTTTCCATCTGTGCGGGCTTGGGCAGCTTGCGCTTGTTGTAGTGCTTCTTGATCGCCATACGGATGCCGAAGTCCCCGGTGGGCAGGACGTTCTGCCGACGCAGGGCGAACATCAGGAACATGTGCGCCGTCCAGACGCCGACGCCCTTGACCTGCGTCAAGTGCGCGATGACTTCATCGTCGGATTGATTCGGCAGTTTGCTGAAATCGAGTTCGCCGCGCTGGGCGCGCTCTGCCATGTCGAAAAGATAAGACGATTTTTGCTTGGACAAGCCAACGGAGCGCAGTTGCTCAGCCTTGAGCCTCAGGATGCCTTCCGGCATGAGGGGATCACCGGCCAATGCCGCAAATCGCTTGAAGATGGTGACTGCGGCTTTACCATTCAACTGCTGATAAACGATAGCTTCGGCCAGGCTGTGAAACTCGGGAGGGCTGTACTCCATTCGGAAAGGGCCGACGCGCTCAATGATGGCTCGCATGACGGGATCGGATTTCTTCAGGTGATTGACGGCTTTTCGCATGCGAATATTTGACGAAAGTCAGAACCAAGAGGATAGCGGATCAATGCGACGCGGGTACCCCTTTTCGAGCAGGCTGAGGGTACACCGCCCTGCGCAATTCGGGCAAGCACAACCGATCCAAGCCCTCTAAAGCCCGAGCCGGGTTGCGGCGTCCCTGGCCGAAACGATCGGAATTCCCTCTACCTCCCCTAACGACAGCAAGTCAGCCTTATCGTTCGTAACCAGCCAGTCTGCCTGACCATCCACTGCAGTTTGCAGGAAGACGTCATCGTCTGGATCGGGGCTCAGCCGGAAGGTCGAAACAAGTTCGACGCGCTCGGTTTGATAGACCAGGTAAGCGGCGATATCGGCAACGAATTCGTCCGTGATTTTCTTGAATCGCCGGATTTGAGGATAGTCGAGGACACGCAGGTACTCTTCGACGACAGGGTCTGAAACCAGGTGGATGAGTTTCCGGTGCCGGATAGCTTTCAGAATCTGGGCAGGCGAACCTGCCCCAGAGATCAGCCCGCTCACGAAGACATTCGTGTCAATGACCAAGCGCGGGCGAAGCTTGTCATCAGCCACGCCGGCTCTGTCGGACCGCCTTCACTGCCTTCCCGACCGTTCGCTCGACTTCTGCCTCGGGGACGTCACGGTTGGCCGACTGCACTTCAGAAATTGATTTCCACGGGTCAATATTTCTGAGGGCTCTTCTGACGATCAAAGCCTGGGAGAAAATTCCGCTGATGGATGTCCCCATCTCAAACGCTTCTTTGGCAACCTCCTCGTGAACGCTAGAGGAAACGCGGACATGAATCTGGCCGTTGAATGTTCGTGACATAAATTCCTGCCCTATACCACTATACCATGGTATCTGCCTCCTTGCGTGATCCCTATTTCCGAGCATCAGATCCGTTGGTACCACTCGATACCATCCGGTAGGTCTTCGACAGCAAACTCAATGTGAACGACCCGGCGGTTTGTGGGGACGGTTGCCGCCGAAGACGCGTGAAGGAGCAACGGACGCATCAGGATGGCGTCACCGCGAGCAGCGATGCAAGTGGCGGCGTTTTCCTTTGGCCAGCATGATATTTGCTCGTCTGACAAAAACTTGTGCCGATGGGAGCCTGGCAGAACGCGCAGAGGGCCATTTAGTACACCACAGTCGTCCAGATGAATCCGAAGCGCCACCATCCGAGTCAGCACCTCGGCAGGCGGACGTACGTGATGCACCCCCTCTTTAACCGACCAAGGCCCCCAACCGGATACGATTGTTTTCTGCCGAACTGCGACCATGCAGTCTTGATGCCACGCCACTTTCCAATTCGTGCTTGGTCGCTTGTTGAACAGTATGCTGCGAACCGCGAAAGCCTTGGGCCCCCAAACGGGGTCTATTAGGTCGTGAACCCACTTTGAGGATGCCGACTCGCGAACGGCCGGCACCGACAGGAGATTTCTTTTCCCGGCAGACTGGCACTCAAGTTTCGTCTCGAGGTTGTCCAACACTGCTCTTGCCGCTGCGTTGTTAACTAAAATGTACCCACGCTCTTCGAGTTGCTGATGCGGCGTACTCAACTCACGCTCGATTCTTGTAGCAGAGATCAAACTTTGCTGCTTCGCAACGCCTTATGTAAAGCTCGCTTCGGTGTACGTCCCGTATACCTCGCGCAACGCGTCGCAGATTTCACCCACGGTGGCGTACGCGCGCACGGCGTCCACGATATACGGCATCGTATTGGCGGACGAAACATTCCCGTTCGACTCGGCCCGGGGCGCCTGGCCTGCCGCTTTCTTCAGCGCGTCCAAACGGCGGCGGACTTCGTCGTTCGAACGCCGCGCCCGCAGGGCTTTGAGCTTCGCCGATTGGTGGCGGCTTACGCTTTCATCAATGTAAAGAATGTTCGGCGACTCTTCTTCGATGACAAACTCATTCGCGCCGACAATGATTTTTTCCTTCGCTTCCGCCGCCCGCTGAAACTGGTATGACGCCTCGGCGATTTCCTTCTGCGGATAGCCGCGCTCGATGGCTTTCACCATGCCGCCCATCGCGTCCAGCTTGCCAAAGTAATCGAACGCGCCTTCTTCCATTTGCAGGGTCAGATTTTCGAGAAAGTAAGATCCACCCAGCGGATCGACAGTTTGGGCCACGCCGGATTCATATCCAATGATCTGCTGGGTGCGCAGCGCAATGCGTGCCGCTTCTTCTGTGGGCAGGGCGAGCGCTTCGTCGTATCCGTCAATGTGCAAGGATTGCGTTCCGCCCAGCACCGCTGCCAGAGCCTGAAGCGCCGCCCGCCCGATGTTGTTCAACGGCTGTTGCGCCGTCAGAGAAACGCCTGCGGTTTGCGTGTGAAATCGCATCAGCCGCGTGCGCTCGTTCTTCGCCTGGAATCGGTCTTTCGTCACCTGATACCAGATCTTGCGCGCCGCGCGGTATTTGGCGATCTCCTCGAAGAAATCGTTGTGGGCGTTGAAGAAGAAGCTGAGCCGGGGACCGAATTCATCCACATCAAGCCCGCGCCGGCGCGCCCATTCGACATACTCCACGCCGTCATAGAGCGTAAATGCCAACTCCTGAAGCGCGGTCGAGCCAGCTTCGCGGATGTGGTAGCCGCTGATCGAAATCGTGTTGAAGCGCGGCGTGTACTTCGAGCCGAACTCGAAAGTGTCCACCACCAGCCGCATCGAAGGCTGCTGGCGGGTAGATGTATTCTTTCTGCGCGATATATTCCTTGAGAATGTCGTTCTGAATCGTGCCGGAAATCTTCTTCCAGTCCGCGCCCTGTTTTTCCGCAACCACAAGGTACATCGCCCACAGAACGGAAGCCGGCGAGTTGATGGTCATCGAGACCGTAGTCTTCTCGAGATCGATCCCGCTAAACAGGATCTCCATGTCCTCCAGCGAGTCAATCGCGACGCCGCATTTGCCGACCTCGCCTTCGCTGGCGGCATGATCGGAGTCGTAACCCATCAGCGTGGGCAGATCGAAGGCGACCGAGAGCCCTCCGCCACCATGTTCCAGCAAGTATTTGTAGCGCTGATTAGTTTCCTCCGGCGAGGCGAAGCCGGAAAACTGGCGCATGGTGAAAAGTTTGCCGCGATATCCGGTGGCGTGAATGCCGCGCGTATAGGGCGGTTGGCCGGGATAGCCGAGATATTGATCGTAGTCCCAGTCCGCCGGAAGGTCGGCTTGCGTGTAGAGACGGCGAATGGGCACGCCGGAAATAGTGGTGAATCGCGCGTGTCCGTTCTCGTCCAGATTGATGCCGGTCGGTGCGCCGATCGGCCGTTCGGGAGTCTTTTCCAAAGTGGGCGCGAGGGTTTTTTCTGCCCATTGTTTCTCGCAATCGGAAGGATGGCGATCCTCGAAAACGTCTGCAGACCGGCCTTCCGCGACTTGTGGTTTCTCGTCGGCCATGCACACCCCGTCATTTGATGATAGGAGGAGTCGGGGCAGTGCGCGGCAAGGCACTATCGTTCGAAGTACTTGCGCAGCCCGTCATCCGGAGGACTGCTATCGCGCCGCGAATGGGTCTAATCTTCACTCAGATCGCCATGGAGCCTTTGCTAGATTTGCGCGCCAACTCCCAGGCTTTTGCGTACTTCCAGGAGACATATACCGCATGGTAGAGGTGCAGCAGCAACCCTCGCGCCCATCAAGAAAGCCGAGGCGGATGAAGTAGTTGTAAATGAAAGGTGAGAAGTGGGCGGACCACGATGTTGATCACGACTGAAACTGCGATGGCCTTGGGCTGCCGCGATGGCTGCTCCGGATCGACGAATAGCTGTTCATGTGATCGATGTATCCGCGCAGCGTGGGATAGGCGTGTGCATGCAGCGCATGCTTCAGATCGTCCGGTTGGCTCCGTTGATCTTCATCGTGGGATGGGCACCGTATTCTTCGAACTTGCCCGCGCCGCGACGAATCAGGCGTAACTTGGGATCCGGATAGAAGCCGCCATGCCGAATCCAGCGGCCCAGGAAGAAGTTCTTGCGCGGAATCCAGAAACCATTCACCGCCGGTGCCGTCCTCTAACGCTCTCTCTACTTCGGTAATCAGTTCCGGCTCAAGGGCCTCATCCGCGTCCAATTGCAACACCCAGTCGCCAGATGCCTTCTCCATTGCGGAGTTCTTTTGCGCCGCGAAGCCTTTCCACTGCTCGACGAAGACCTTCGCACCGATACGACCGCGCGATCTCCAGCGTGCGATCCGTTGACCCAGAATCCACTACGATGATTTCTCCACGCCCATCCCGCACCAGCGGCATCACGCTTTCCAGGGTGCGCGGAAGATTGGCTTCTTCGTTCTGCGTGATCAAAACGACGGAAAGCATCACGCGGAAAGGATAAACCGAGAAGTGCCCGGCCGAAATGACGCTTGAGGTGCTGTCGAAAATAGGTAAGGGCAGTTCGTCGCAAGCTAGTACGCCAGCGGGCTTATGCCGATAATCGCTAGGCTGCTGCTGCCGTTCCAGCGGTTGAAGCGGCATCACTGGCTCCACATCCGGACGCGCGCGACATAACGCACATTCGGCATGTGGGTTACTTGGCCGCTTTCCGCGTCGCCATCACGATTCCGGCACGATCCAGCAATAAGCCAGGTCGCCCGATCCATTTCGACTCGCGCCTTTTCGTATGCCGCCTTGGCCGACACCAGGTTAGACTCCAGCCGCAGTCAAGGCAGCCTGATCCTGCAGACACGGCAGTAAGGTTGCAGACGCCGGCAGCCAGTTTCTGCTGCTCAGCGTCCAATGTCTCGCGGGCAAAATCGACGGCGGCCTGCGCAGCATCCACGCTGGCCCGGCTCTGCTGAACGTCGAACTGCGCGTTCCGGACTTCGATCCGAACCTGGTTTTCCAGTTGCTGTAGACGAACTTGCGCCTGGCGATACTCCAGTTCGGCGCGCACCTGGTCGGCCTGTGCCTGCCGATTTCGCATAGGGATGTTGAGCGTCAAGCCCGATCCCCTTGTCGGGCGCGACCGATGTAACCAGCTGATCCAGCGTCCCGCCGTAACCGACCGGCCCACCGCCGCGAAACGGAGGTGCGGCGGTACTTGGCGCAAAGCAGAAGTTGGTACCGCGCCCTTAACACAACGCGGAAGGGGCACCAGACTATTGACGTCGCCGCCGATGCCCGAACCCACCGTAATAAGCATACAAATCCAACGTGGGAAGCATTGCGTTGCGGACTGCTTTATTATTGAGTTCGCGGCTATTCAGGTCGATGCGCGACTCGGCGAGTTCGGCGCGATGGCCGAGGGCATCATTGATCAGATCCTGTGTCGGACGAATGGGTTCTTGCGGCGGCAACTGCATGGTCGAAGTTGGAATCACCTCAGCCCCGGCCAGCACCGGATCCTCGAGGTTACGGCTGAGAGCATTTTTCATGAGGAGTTCTTGAATTCCAGGTTTGTCTGGGCCAGGATGAGGTTCTGCTGATCGGTGGAGACCGTGCTCAGCGCGCTGACTACCTGAATCGGGCGGCAAAGTGCCAAACTTGCACTTGCTTCTTGTTGTCCTCCAAGGTTCGCTGCGCAAATGCGAGCGCCTCCTGCTGAACCTTTACGTTTTCGTATGCATAGACCAAATTCCAATACAGGTTCTCGATCTGGTCCACGGTGGTGATGACCTGCAAGCGGAAGGCTACGTCGGAAATTTCACGGTTGTTTTTCGCGATGCGGATAAACCGCGTGTTGGCAAGAATCCAAGACCCTGCAAGAGTTCCTGTGTAACCCGGACCTGGAATCCGGAGTTCAGCGCCGGCGTATAAGTTGTCGTTCTGTTATTGGAGGTGGTGTGGGTGTTGTTGAACCCGACTGAGAGATCAGTGCCCCAGTGGAAACCCTGCAGATAGGAAAAATTGGCCGTGCCCGTATTGGTGTTGGCCACACCATTCGGTACCTGAGTGAATATGCTGGTGGACTCGATGTTGTTGCGGTCCATTTGCAAGGTGCTGCTGAGAACCGGATCGAAGCTGGTAATCGGAGCGCCGATGCCCAAGGTCGAATTCACCAAACCATTTGTGCCCGTCCCCACGCCGCCTGCGGCCACACTGGTACCGCCAGTCCCGGAACCCACGGTCCCGTTGAGGCCGCCCACGCCTCCACCGGGAGTGTTCTGCACAATGCCCGTGTTCACACCGAGGACGTTGGCCCCGGCCTTCGCCCTCAGAATATCGGTGTCGGCGATGTTGAGGTTGTAGCGCGCCAGCACGATGTCGAGGTTGTTTTCCAAAGCTAACGCTACCGCATCGTTGATCGAAAGCAGGATCTTGCCGTCATGCATCAACTGGTCCATGCGCGGAGTGTTGCTCAGGTTCGGCGTTGGGATTTCGCGCGGTGTGTAAGGCGCGAGCACATTGGGAAATTGTGAACGCGACTTGGAGTAGTCGGTCGTGAGTCGCTGCGGTTGTGGCGTCGGAGGAACTGGCTGAGGCAGGGTGGATGGGGCGGCCTCGACTTGCGTAACCGGGGTTGCGGACTCGGATTCGCGCGCCCAAGCTCCAAGGGGTAGCGCACTAGCTAGCGCGAGAGCACCGACCAGCCGAATGGTGAAATTCAAACCAGGCAATGACATTGTTCGTTCTCCTTCATGAAAAGTTTAGTAAGTATTGCCGAGATTCTTGATATCGGGATTGGATGCTAATCGCATCAGGCATGCGTCTGCAGAATCCCGGGTACAAGCTAGAGTAGGTCCACTCAGATGAATGGTACAGGTACAAATTGTAAAGATTTATGAAGAGGGAGAGGTCGAGCGATCGCGGATGTTTGGACCTCAGGAATGGTCGTGCTGATGCCCGCGATTCAGGTTGGATCAATTTGAATCGCGGGCGGTAAATTTGCTGTCCCGGTTAGCCGGTACGATTGCTGTGCCTACGGCTGCGGGGCCGGCGAAATCAGCGATTCCGGGTTCGAACGCGGCGCGACGTAGGGAATGTTGGGCATGTGCGTGACTTGCCCACGTTCGGCATCGGCCATGACGATCCCTGCATGATCCAGTGTCAGGCCGATGGAGCGGTCCAGTTCCACTCGCGACTTCTCGTATGCCGCCATCGCGGATACTAGAGTGGACTCCGCCGTCGCCAGGGCCGATTGGTTCTGCAGCACCAGGGTCGTGGTGGAGGCGCCCAATGCATACTTTTTTTGCTCAGCGTCCAACGACTGGCGTCCCAATTCCACGGCGGCTTGAGCAGCGGCCACGCTGGCCCGGTTCTGCTGCACCGTGAACTGCGCACTGCGCACCTCGATGCGGACCTGGTTTTCCAGTTGCTGCACGCGCATCTGCGCCTGCCGGTACTCCATTTCGGAGCGCACCTGCGCGGCCTGACCAGCACGGTTGCGCAGCGGAATGTTAAGAGTCAAACCCATACCCTTGTCAGGCGCGGATGAATCAACCAATTGATTCAAGGCAGTCCCATAACTCACCGGGGAAGCCGGCGGGATGTAGTTGGGGGGCGTAAGAGGCGGTCCTGCACAACCAAAGGTCGGCGCCAGCTGATTGGCGCAGAGATTTCCCGGGTTCTGTGAGCCGCCCAAACCCGAACCTCCATAGTAAGCGAACAGGTCGAGAGTAGGCAGGAGCGCACTGCGGACTGCCTTGTTGCTGATTTCGGTGTTCGCCAGGTTGATGCGTGCCTCGGCGAGCTCAGCGCGATGACTGAGCGCGTCATTTACCAAATCCTGAGTAGGAATGACATCCTCCTGCTGGGGGATTAGTGTGGTCGAGGTAGGAATCACCTCGGCGTCCGCCAGCCGGGGATCAACCAGGGTCCGGCTGAGCGCGTTCTTCATCAGCAGTTGCTGTAGCTGTAGGTTGGTCTGAGCAACCGTCAATTGTTGCTGATCCGTGGCAACGGTGTTCTGCGCGCGCACGACTTCGATTGGAGCCAGGCTGCCGATCTGCACTTGTTTCTGAGTGTCCGAAAGTGTCTTCTGGGCAAAGGCCAACGATTCCTTCTGCACCCTTACATTTTCGTAAGCATAGACCAGGTTCCAATAGAGGTTCTCGATCTGATCCACCGTACTGATAACCTGCAGGCGGAAGGCGACGTCGGTAATCTCGCGGTTATTCTTGGCGATGCGAATGAAACGGTTGTTGGCTGCGAAACCCAGACCCTGGAGCAGGTGCTGCGTAAGCCGGAACTGGAAACCCGTGTTAAGCACCGGGCTCAAGGTAGTGAACGGGACGTTAGTGGTAACACGACTGTTGTTAAAGCCGACCGACATATTGGTGCCGGACTGGAAACCCTGCACGTAGGAAAAATTGTAGGTTTGCGTGTTCTGGGCGAGCACAGGCACGCCGGTAAATGCGCTGCTGGCCAGTTGATTGTAGTGATCCCATTGCAGCGTGCCGGTGAGGACGGGGTCGAAACTGGTGATATTGGGACCGATACCCAGGGTAGACCCGACGATGCCGCCCGCGCCCGTGCCCGCGCCTCCTGCTCCGGCGCTGGTACCGCCGGTGCCCGAACCGACTTGCGATCCCAGGCCACCCACGTCGCCGCCCGGCGTGTTCTGTACCACGCCCGCATTTACACCGAGAATGGGCGCACCAGCCTTGGCGCGGAGCACATCGGTGTCGGCGATGTTCAGGTTGTAACGCGCGATCCCGATATCGAGATTATTTTCCAGAGCCAGCGCGACCGCGTCGTCCATGGAAATCATGAGCTTGCCATTCTGCAATAACTGGTCAATGCGCGGCGTGTTGCTCAGATCAGGCGGTGGCAGGTGTCGCGCCGTATAAGGCGCGATCGGATTGGGGAAGTGAGAGCGCCCCTTGGCGTAGTCTCCTAGCACGAACCGGTTTGGTTGTGGCGTCGGCGCTGGCGTCGCTTGTGAGGATGCCGGTGCGGCGGGCTGTACTGCATCTTGTGCCCAACTGCTCAGGGCCAGCGAGCCCGCCAGCGCGATGGCCGCAACCAGCCGGGCAGCAGAGTTCAAACCAGGCAATGACATTCGTTTCTCTCCATGCATAAAAGCTGCCGCTGAAAATGGCAAAGGCTTTCCCAGGTCAAGAGTTACTACGCAATACCGCAGCCCCGGGTTTCATTTTTGTGATGCCGGGCACGGCTGCTTTTCATCCCAACGCGTCAGACGGAATGCAATAGTATAGCTGACGCGATACCGTGTTCGGGTACCGGGCAATGGCGCAAAGCATCGTAAAGACGCGCATCCGGATGGCCGATAGCGCGGAGCAGACAGGCGAAAAAACCATCGTCATGCGTAATCTCAAGATCATTCTGGCTTACGACGGCTCGGGGTTCTCCGGATGGCAGGTGCAACCGGACGCAGCCACCATCCAGGGCACACTGGCCTCTGCTATTGGACGCATCACGGGAGAAAAGGTCTTGCCCCAGGGCTCAGGACGCACCGACGCTGGAGTTCATGCCCTCGCTCAAGTGGCCACGTTTGCAACCGCCTCGCCCATACCTGCGGAGAACATAGTAAAGGCGCTGAACGACATCCTGCCGCCCTCGATTCGGGTGCTCCAAGCCTCCGGAGCGCCGTCCGATTTTCACGCGCGCAAGTCGGCAAAGGCAAAAACTTACCGCTACCGCATGCATCGCCAGGCGATCTGTCCGCCGTTCCTGGCGCGCTACGTCTGGCATTACCCCTACCCGCTGGACGAAGATGTCATGCAGGAAGCGGCTGCTTTGGTGATTGGGGAGCATGATTTCACTTCTTTTGCCGCAGTCGACCCGGAACGAAGATCCGAAGAGGAACCTGCTTCCAATGTCCGGCAGATTTTCTTGTCAGGTTGGGAGCGGGAGGGAATGGAATTCGTCTACACCGTGCGGGGCAGCGGGTTTCTTCACCACATGGTGCGGAATCTGGTGGGGACGTTCGTGGTGGTGGGGAAGGGAACATTGAAGCCAGCAGATATAGCCAGGATCCTGGCAGCGCGCGATCGCTCGGCAGCAGGCGCGACGGTGCCAGCCGGCGGACTGTACCTGGTAAGCGTCGAGTACTGAGGGAGAATTAATTAGGGGCAGAATGCTATCCAGCCTGAGCAGGGGTTCGTCAATTGGTAGGGATTGAGGCCCAAGATTGCATTTGGGTTGGAGGCGAAACCATGACAGGAAGCATGGCGTACATTCCGGTAGCCCCTCACCAGCATTGCCTGGGGCGGCTAACGCCTGGCAGGATAAGAGCGCTCAAAGTCTTGCTTACTCTCATCATCATCTCAGCCTGTGCTACCTTGGGAGCGTCGGCAGACAGCACAGCGCACGAATCGGTCGTCAGGATCGTCACTCAAATTCAGCGGGCCGACTATGAAGGCGATCGTCCAGCCCTGACCAACCTATATGAACAACTGACGCCGTTTGTGGATGAGCCTGAAGTTTCATCTCGCGTCCGATATTGGCGCGGGTTTGCGAAATGGCGCAGCGGCATTAACGGATTCAATGAAACCCCTACTCCAAGGGATCTGGCAGAAGACCTGACAGAAGGGGAAAGCGAATTCGACGCGGCGATTCAGCGGGATCCAGGTTTTGTGGATGCGAAGGTCGGAGCTGTATCGTGTATGCTCCTCCGGATGTTCCTGGAAGGGGCTTTCTCCAAAGTGAAAGACCCGACGCGTCTCAAGGAAATCATGGCGCCTGCGTCGCAACTGCTGAAGGAGGCCAAGGCTGAAGCGCCGGAAAATCCCCGCCTTCTATGGGTGGTGGGTCCAAACCAGTGGAACATTCCCCCGGAACGTGGAGGCGGCCAGGACAAAGCTATCGCAACCTACCAGCAGGGCCTGGAAGCGATCCGGAAGCAGAAAGGCGCCGCCAGCGATCCCCTGGAACCGTCGTGGGGAGAGCCAGAGTTGCTGGCGAATCTTGCCTGGTCTAACCTGAACCGGACGACGCCAGACCTGAACGCCGCACAGGAGTATGCAGAGGCCGCACTGAGGATGGTTCCGTACTGGCATTACGTCCGCGACATTCTAATGCAACAAATTCGGGATGCCAGGGCGAAGGCCCGCTGATTGGCCGACTCGGTCCGCGGTAGTAATCGAGCGAAAAGGGGGAGGCTCTAGCATGGCAATTGCCGATCCGAAACGTGAATTATTGCGCCACACCTTGGCCACAGTGGCCTACCGCGGCGGCAAGACCGTGCGCAACGCACCTGCAAGCTTCGCCGATTTCCGCATTGGCGACAGCGGGCGAACCGCAGGGCAGATCCTGGCTCACATCGGCGACCTCATGGATTGGGCGCTGTCCATGGCCAGGGGAAAACAGGAATGGCACGACTCGAAACTGCTGCCGTGGGATAAAGAGGTCGAGCGCTTCTTCTCCGCACTGAATCGCTTCGACGACTATCTGGCTTCCGCCGAGCCCTTGCACGCGCCAGTGGAAAAGCTCTTTCAGGGACCGGTTGCCGATGCGCTCACGCATGTAGGGCAACTCGCCATGTTGCGCCGTATGGCAGGAGTTGCCATCTCTGGCGAGAATTACTTTGTCGCCGAGATGGAAGTCGGCCGCGTGGGCCCGGATCAGGCCAAGCCCAAGCAGGAGTTTTGAATGAGAGCGGTGGCTCGCTCCCGTGACTCCACTCAACCACTGAACCGTCGAAGCCTGGCGTGATTGAAATGGCCTGGTTACGGAAGTTGACCGATCTTCCGCACCACCGGGCGTACAATGTTGGCGTTCGACGGAGGGATGTATGAAACCGTCTGTGCAGTCGCCTAGGACGCCATCCGACCTTTCGGACTCGCTGCAACGGCACCTGAACGCCTACGCTCTGGCGGCCAGTGCGGCGGGAGTGGGAATGCTCGCTTTAGCGACGCGCGCCGAGGCCAAGATCATATATATCCCCGCGCACAAACACATCTTTCGTGGCACTGACTTTCATCTCGACCTCAACCGCGACGGCGTCGCTGATTTTAGGCTAAACAACGTTGGTAGCGGCTCGCATGATTCGCTATCGGCTGTCCCTGATCGCATGAATGCTGTTTGGGGATACGGAAATCCTGCTGGAACCAACCAAGCCTCGGCTTTGCCGGCAGGTGAGCGAGTTGGGCCCGGAGGCCGCTTCGTCGTTGGTGCCGCGCACATGGCCTTCACAGAAGAGTTCCGCCCCGCGACAAGTTCGGGTCAGTGGTGCAACGTTTCAAAGCGTTACCTAGGGCTGAGGTTTGCAGTCAGCGGCAAGACACATTTTGGCTGGGCGCGGCTCAATGTGGCCTGCAGCGGTGATCAAGTGAAAGCCACCCTAACCGGCTACGCCTACGAAACCGTCCCGGCAAGGCAATCATCACCGGCAAGACCAAGGGGCCGGATGTCATCACGCTGGAACCCGGCAGCCTCGGAGCGTTGGCAGCGGGAAGAAAGTAGCCCATCCGGCAGAACACGTCCCCCAACAGCGACCGCTCAACGAGCGAAAAATCGCCATATCGCTCATTGACCAGCGGTCAAAACGTGTAATGGCCTGGTTGCGCCAATTGACTGTCCAAATTGTCGCTTTGAGAAACCTAAGATAGGATCGTGTTGTGCCGGGATCAAATGCTGGTGAAAATCCAGCCGCCAATCGGAACGACGAGGTTGGCGTCGTCTAACTCTTAAGACATCCCGGTTTTCTTTTGCCTTTCTCCAACCACAACAACGAGCGCAATGGGCTGTTAGCAACCGCCAAGGGTCAGAAGCACGGCTACGGTATCTCAAAGACTTGAGGATTTTGGTGATAGATGAGGACTGTCGTCTTTCCCGTCCTGCTCAACCGCAATACCGACATAGCTGGCGGTGGGTTAGACGGAACCGACCATGATCGCGATGTGAACTCAACAGATGGAGGTTCACCCACCCAAAGCGTGAACTGCATATCGACGGAGTCGCCCCAGGTCGTGGCATCCAGCCAATCGTGCCTGGTTTTCAGCTCTCCCGTGTCCGCGACAAGTCTGCCGTTTGCGAACGAAACCGAGTCGTGGATATCCCGGTCTCGCAAGAACACTGTTTCTTGTCGATGCCAGGCGCGTGCATCGAATGACTCTAAACCCAAATGACGGTCGAACAGCGAACCCTTGCAGAATCCAGACTCGACCAAAAACAGGCGGTCCCGTGAGAACGCGAGAGATGTGGGGTTTCTCGCCCTCATCGTGCGCAAGTGCGACCACGGATTTGTACCGAACACCTGTACGGTATCGTGAACACGCGTGCAGAGCATGGGCGTTGCGGCTGCAAATTGTGTCCCGTCCTGATTCCAGGTAATCGAGCTTACCCCGTACTGCGACTCCCATTTGAAGAGCAGTTTGCCGGTATCCAGATCGTAAGCGAATAAGATTCCGGTCACGTACCAGTTTGCGCCAAGAATCGCAACGTGGCCGATTGGGGCCGTTTCGATGTGGAAGATGCGAAAATTCGGGCCTAACTCCGGCTCAATGAGGCGTAGCGATTTCAAGCTTGATGGGTCAAGTACATGCAACCGTGTTGGCTCGGAGGCCACTAGCAAGGCACCATCTGCTGTAAAGCGAACACGATTTGGCGTAGGCGCGATCTCGGGATAAGTTGCCAATTCCGCGCTGCTGATCTTGCGGTTTTCCCGATAGTCCCAGACCTGAGCAGACTCAATAGTCTGAGTGTGGCCGTTCTTGGGAGCGCCCGGGGTCTCCAGCGTGACTGCGAGGAGACGGTCATCTGGCGAAAGGTCAGCGTCCGTTGCGGCTAGGCTCAGTTCCCAATGCCTGATCGGAGGGCTTTGACCAAAAGCGGAGGCCACGAGAAACGCGACTACAGAAAGCACTGCCCATAGCCACCTTTGCCGTTTGACATCGCGAAGTGAATGGCTCATCACAATGTATTATCGCCCTGAGTTGGTAATTGATGTTAAATCGCGATTACGCTCACAATGCGACCACCCGACCCGATCACCGGCGGGGGCAGAGTCGGAAACTGCCACGCTTCTCTCCAGCTCTGGCATCCCGCAAAACCCTTCGGTTAGAATGAGAGTTCAGCCGAATCCGGCGGCAATCCGTCCGCTCTGACGAGGGTAGATCGTTTGGCCACAACTGTAGCCTCTGGAACACAGACTCCTGCGCAACTTCCTCATCACAAAGTAAAAATCAAGAGGTTGGGGCAGCGGGCCTGCAACGAGAAGGACGCCAAGGGCAAGTTCTGCGGCGGCCATCTCAAACGCTGGTTTTACATGACCGACGTTTTGGAGCAGGCGTGCGGCGATGTGGAAAAAGCCTGGGGGCCAGATGCGGAAGTCTATCGCTGCGAGCATTGCAAAACACTGTATTTGCCGAATGCCGAAGAGTCGCGGGGCTTGAATGTGGCCGGGCAGGGACAGACTTCGGTTTTCGGGCTGACGGTACCGCCGAAAGAGAAATAGGGCTACGAAGAATGTGGGGAGGGGAATAAGGATGCTCGTCTAGCGCGTTATTGCAATCGCGCTGGGTGCGCGATTGCGCGCCGTGACTCGCCCAGATCCTTCAGCCGCAAAAGCGGCGGCTTCAGGATGACAATTCTGCATGAAATCTTCAGAGCTCATCTACGACTGGAACCGTATTCATCCCGCATCGCTACGGCCGTTGGGCCAGGTTCTGCTCAACGATGAAACTCTGCGCGACGGTCTGCAGTCCCCTTCGGTGCGCGATCCCTCGATTGATGAAAAGCTCCCCATACTTCATCTGATGGAGGCTTTGGGCATTAACTCGCTCGACCTGGGTTTGCCGGGAGCAGGCCCACGCGCGGTGGAGCATACCGAGGCGCTCGCCCGCGAGATCGTGCACCACAAAATGAAGATTCGGGCCAACTGCGCGGCCCGCACTCACCAGAACGACATCCGGCCCATCGCCGAGATTGTGCAGCGCACCGGATTGAACATCGAGGTTGCGATGTTCCTGGGCTCCAGCCCCATCCGCCGCTATACCGAAGGCTGGACTGACGACTTCCTGCTACAGACAACCGAGAGTGCGGTGAAGTACGGGGTGTCGCTGGGGCTCGACGTGATGTATGTGACCGAAGACACCACACGCTGCGATCCCGAGATGGTGAAGAGGCTCTACTCGGCCGCGATCCAGGGCGGTGCCCGCTCCATTGTCATCTGCGACACCGCCGGGCACGCCACGCCGATGGGAACATTCGCCCTGGTACGGTTCGTCATGGAAGAGGTCGTGAAACCTTCAGGCGCGAAAGTTCGCGTGGACTGGCACGGGCATTGTGACCGTGGTCTGGCTATCGCCAATTCCATGGCGGCGCTGGTGGCAGGCGCCGAGTGCGTGCATGCCACTGCGTTAGGGATCGGAGAGCGAGTCGGCAACACGCAGATGGATCAGATGCTGGTGAACCTGAAGCTGATGGACATTGCGCCGTGGGCCGAGCAGGATCTCACCAAATTGAAGGATTATTGCCAGGCGGTGTCACGGGCCACGGGAGTGCCGATTCCGGCCAATTATCCGGTAGTAGGCGAAGATGCTTTCCGCACCGCTACTGGCGTGCATGCGGCCGCCGTTATCAAGGCATTCAAGAAGAATGACATCGAGTTGGCGAACACCGTCTACTCCGGCGTGCCCTCGCATGTGTTCGGCCTGGAGCAGGTGATCGACGTCGGACCGATGAGTGGCAAGTCGAACATCCTATTCTGGCTGGAGCGGCGCGGGATTCCCGCCTCCGACGACGTCGTGGAAAGCATCTACAAGCAGGCCAAAGCATCTGACCACACGCTCAGCGAAGCCGAGATTCTGGAATGTGTGGAGCGGGCGGCTGCGCGCTGATACTGCCCTTTGGCGCGTTGTCATCCTGAGCGAAGCCCGGTTCATTCGCGCAGCGAATGAGCCGGCGAAGTCGAAGGATCTCTGCGACTCCAGCTCTCAGGAACGGAGTTTCAGGGAATTCTCACCATGTCCGGGATGTTCGGGAAAACTCCCCGAAGTAGCATGCCAGCACTGGCAAACTCGGGGTGCTTCGACTGCGTTGCCGCACGCTTCGCGCACGGCGACTCCGCTCCGGATAACATGGTTTCTATAGACTCAGCAGGGGAGTTCAGTTTGATTTACACTTACCCGTTCCCCGGAGGAGAACCATGCGCCGTCTCATTATTTTGACGATTGCTGTGTCCCTGGCTGTTCCCCTCTTCGCCCAAGCCAAGCATCCTTTTACATTCGAAGAAATGATGGCCCTCAAACGCATCAGCGAGCCCATCGTGTCACCGGATGGCAAGTGGGTTTTGTTCAGCGCGGTTGACGTCAACCTCGAAGCCAACACCAAGACGCCGCATGTTTGGATAGTGCCGACGGCTGGCGGCGACGCGAGAGAGATCATTTCCACCCAGGACGCGGACCGCCCGCGCTGGGCGCCGGAAGGCAAGCGCTTCTTGTTTGTGTCAACCAAGGAAGGCGGATCCCAGATCTGGGTCGCGGATGTTGACCCCGCAAAGGGTACGGTCACCGGCACCCATAAGCTAACCTCCATCGCTACTGAGGCCAGCGGCCCGCTCTGGTCACCGGATGGCAAGTACATTCTGTTCGTTTCCAATGTTTTTCCGGAATGTCCCGACGAAGCTTGCAACGCGAAAAAGCTGGAAGAAGCGGAGAGGTCGCAGGTCAAGGCTCTGGTCTTCACTCACCTGCTTTATCGCCACTGGAATGCCTACAAAAGAGGCAAGCGCGACCACCTGCTGGTGATTCCGGCCGAGGGCGGGGCCAGCCGCGATCTCACTCCCGGCGACTATGATGTTCCGCCATTCAGCCTCGGCGGCCAGGACGACTACGCCTTCTCGCCCGATGGCCAGGAAGTTTGCTACACCTCAAATCACGATAAAGTTGAAGCTCTCAGCACCAACAATGACCTGTTTGTCGTGGCGGTGAATGGCGGGCCGGCGAAGAAAATCACTGATAATCCGGCGAGCGATTCTTCGCCGCTGTATTCGCCGGATGGAAAATACATCGCCTATCGGGCGCAGGTTCGTCCCGGCAATGAGAGCGATCGCTTCCGCTTGATGGTGTACAACCGGCGTTCTGGACAAAGAAGAAGCCTGACTGAGCAGTTTGACCAGTGGGTAGGGACGTTCACATGGGCTCCCGACTCTTCCAAGATCTACTTTGCGTCCGAGCATGAGGGCGAATCTCCGATTTACTCCCTGGAAGTCAAGAGCGAACTCGTAGAAGGAGAAAAAGGAACGGAAATCCACGTCCACGGCGCCAAGGCGAACGCCACGCCACTGATCGGAGGGTTCAACGATGACCTCGCCGTCACTGCTGACGGCAAAACTCTCCTGTTCACTCGCATGTCCATTAAAACGCCCAAGGAAATTTTCCGTGCATCGCTGGCTGCGCCGGGAGCGGAAGCGCCCTCTGCGTTCGAAACTCAGGAGGTCTGCACAGATGCAACTGGGAAAATCAAGCCTGGTGGGTGTAAAGGTACGAACTTTGAAGAAGCTTCCCAGCTTACCCATCTCAACGACCGCGTTCTCGCCTCAGTCGCCATGTCTCCGCTTGAGCCCTTCTGGTTCACCGGGGCTGCGGATGCGATGGTGCAAGGATTCCTGGTCAAGCCGCCGAACTTCGATCCCCACAAAAAGTACCCGGTGAAGTTCATCCTTCACGGCGGACCCGAGGTTCCAATGGGGGACGAATGGACTTACCGCTGGAACGCAGAGCTTTTCGCGGCCAGCGGATACGTTGTTATCATGATCAATTTCCACGGCTCGCCGGGATACGGACAGAAGTTCGTTGACTCGATCAACGGTGATTGGGGTGGCGCTCCGTTTGAAGACCTGATGAAGGGCTTGGATTATGCGGAGCGGACCTATTCGTTCGTAGACAAAGACCGCGAGTGCGCGCTGGGCGCGAGCTATGGCGGCTATATGGCGAACTGGATTCTCGGGCATACCAATCGGTTCAAGTGCATCGTGTCGCACGACGGCACCTTCAATACTGAGTCGGCCTGGGGCACGACCGAAGAACTTTGGTTCAACGAGTGGGAGTTCAAAGGCCCGCTGTATAGCAATCGAGAGCTCTATCGCAAATGGTCGCCCCACCTGTCAGCGACCAACTTCAAGACGCCAACGCTGGTGGTTCACGGCCAGCTCGACTACCGGCTGGATGTGTCGGAGGCATTTCAGCTCTTCACCACGCTGCAACGGCTGGGGGTACCGTCAGAGATGCTGTATTTCCCAGACGAAGGCCACTGGGTGCTCAAACCGCAGAACAGCCGGCTCTGGTACAAGACGGTGAATGCCTGGGTGGATCAGTGGGTGAAGAAATAATGGCTCGGGGAAGTGTTTTAGCCAATGCGGTTTTCGTTCTGCGCGCGAGATCCTTCACCGGCTGAAGCCGGTTCAGGATGACGCCGTGCTGGGTTTTGTCGAGGAATGCCGTCCCTCGTAACGTCCAGTATCCGAGGCGTCATCCTGAGTGGCCTTGGCCGCGAAGGATCTTGCGCGGTGAGCGTTTTCGATCGTGCGGAAGATTACTCACACGCGTGAATCCGATTCAGGATGACGCCGAGTTAATGAACGTTCTTTCGCCGCCTCCTTTCTAGTTCTCCACCGGCCACAACGATTGCAACTCAAACTGCAGGTTGCCTGGTCCCGCGGTGGCCGTGCCCAGAACTAACAAAGCACCCTGAAAAGCGCCGGTGGTCGGCTGGAAGCTCACCAAGCCGTTCGCATCGGAGTTCAGGTAGGCCTGCGATGATGAAAGAATGATTGGCATGGGATTTCTGGTGATGTTTGTATCTCCTGCCGAAATGATTGTCGCGTTGTTGTCCGTGCGCCCGATCACCGACTCAACCATAACGCTCACGCCTAGCACGGGATTCGGGGTCTTTGACGAGTCGGTGACCCGCATGACCACATTCTGGAAATTCTGACCGACAGCAGCGATCTGAATGTTGCCGGCTACGGGTTGAATGTGCAGCGTGGAAGGAGACACAGCGGTTCCATAGAAGGTCTTGCAGGGTGCGTCGCCGGGTTCCACGCAGACGGCCACTTGCACGTCTCCGGACAGGGACGAAAGCTGCAAGGAACTGCTTGCGTACCCGTTGCTGTCGGTTTTGTTGGTCGCAGGGTTGAGCGTGCCCGAGCCCTTGGTCAAATAGAAGTTGACGGTTCGTCCGCTCACCGGCATTCCATTGGAGAGCACCCGTGCGGTAAGCGGCACACTAATAGTGGCGCCTTGCGCAATCCAGCTGTATTGCGGGGCCAGCGCCAGGTCAAGCGCAGATTCCGTGCCCAACAATGTCGTCTGCACCTGTTGAGGGTTGGTATAGGAAGCGGGCGCCAGTTGCGCCGTGATGGTGATCGTGCCCGCTGTCAGCACGGTCGCGAGTGTGGACACCTGTCCGGTTTGGTCGCTGAGCACCGTGCAGCTAGTGCCTCCCGAACAAGCCGAGAAGGCGACTGCCGGCGACGAGGTCAGGAACACGCTGGCTCCGGGTACAGGCGTGACTCCGTCAGCAGCGACAACTTCTACAAGGATTGGATTTGGCGCCTGTCCGCCCACTGGTGTGGAAGGATTCGACCCCGCAATCAAGTGCAGAAGATCGTTTGGTCCAGCCCCGTAGGTCAAGACGCCGCTTAGAGCCGAGCCTCCCTGTGTGGGTGGATCCACGAGCGCAACGTCTTGGACTCCGTCGGCGATGGCGGGTGCGGTCGCCACGATCTGGTTTGCCGCTACCGCCAGGGCCGGAGCCTTCACGCTGGCGATGTTGACCTGTGTATTCGCCTGGAACCCGTAACCCTGAATGGCGAATGGAGTCCCGCCAGCGACGCTGGCCCGCGCCGGATTGATGTGGTCGCCGTAAAACACGCGCGCGTGATAACGGTAATCCGGTCGGCCATCGCCTCGAATGTCCGCGATCCCGATCCGGAAGTTGGTCGAATCCAGTAACTGCGCGTTCAGCATCGTGATGCCAAAATATGGGCTGTTGAATGCCGATGGCGTATTCGCCGGTGCGGGATACGTCCCTTGGTCGGAGAGCGCCCACATCCCAACCACCGGTTGAGCCTTACTCTCCGACGCCGCGCCGGATTCATCCAGCGCGGTCACGATCACGGAAAGCGTTCGGTTCGCCTGCCCGGAGAACCAGAAGTAATCAATATTGTCGTACGGGCTGAGCGAACCCGCCCAGTCGCCTACGGCCGGCAAAGCCGCGGGCGACTGGTAGGTTGTAGGCTCAAACCAATCCGACTTTTGCACCGCGCTGCCTTGCATCACGATGTCCTGCTGAATATCGCCGCCCAAGGTTACGTTCACGACGATTGGCGATGTCAGGCCGGAGGGCCGCACTTGCCAGGGCCCGTACGGTCCTACCGGCTCCGACCAAAAGGGATCGACCGCTTCTACCGTTAATTGATACTGCGCGCTGTTTCCGCCGTTCGGAATCTGCAATCCGGCCAAGTCGAAGAATCCTTCGACCGTGAGATCGTTCGATCCCCAGCGGTTGAACGGCAGTCCGCCGCTGTCGTTGAAGCCGGTGACCGTGGTGCCTGCATTCCCACAAAACAGAAAACCGGAGACGGAAGTGGCGACATAGGCGCGGGAGGGCAGACCAGTCGCAGGATCGATCCACCGTGCGACTACATTCACCCCCTGCATCCCTTGGCCAGCCTGTCCGTTTGCAGTGCTGAAATATAGCGTTCCGCGAATACGAGCGGTGTTTGCTGAGAAGTTGGTTGCCGGGTATAAGCGCGACAGCGCTGCCTGATCGTCCATCTTGGGCTGATAAGGATTCGGATAGCACAGCGTGATCGGAACACAGTTCTGCGGATCGGTAGCGTGCATAATGGTGAAACCGGCGTAGTCGTCCTGGGTCGGCCGCGGGTTGCCCGTCAGCACATTGAGGTTGGCCTGCGACCAGTCCAGTCCCAGCACTCGTCCCAGCACTCGCACCAGCCGGTATTCCACATCCAGCAACTGGGACGAATTCTGGGCGCAGTTTCCATTCAGAACCACCAGCGCATGAAGAAAATGGGCGTCGGCGCCGAAATTGTCGGGCCCGCCGTATGCCGCGTTGTAGAAACACGCCGAGGGATCCCCGGCCCCTTGGCCTAGAAACGCGTCAGTAACTGTGCCATCCTCGTCGTACACGATGCCTACGGGCGTATTCACGGCGGTTGGCATAATGTCGGCGGGCATGGTGATGCTGCCGTTGCTGTTGCGGTAGACGTTGGTGCCGTTCACGTCTTCAGCGAGTTGTCCGGCGTGCGTGACGGACAAGCCCGCGGTCGCGATCGAAGTCCACTGGCTGAACGCGTCGGCCACAAAGGCGTCCGCGCTGGCACCGGGAAGGATTCCGCTGAGATCGCCCTGATCGGTGTAGTAATTGACCGTTCCTTGCGACCAGGTCAACGGCGTACCGGCTGTGCCTTGATTGAAATAGCTGATGCCGGCGACGTATTTCGGGCCACCGGCGCGCGCCAATTGCACCAGTACGATGCACAATGCGATCGTCGCCAGAACCGCGTAGAGCAGGCGGAGCAAGCGATGGGCGGGCCGCTCATCTGCGGAATCTCCAGAGCGATTTTCGCCCCACAGATAAGACAGCGCATCCGCCGTGCTTGTGCCGCGAGAAAACAAGTGGGTCGCCATGGCTTACTCCCCTCCTACGAGGCGAAGATTGTGTAGCAACTCCTGCATGCTGATGCGCGTTTTTCCCAGGAAACGGGAGGTTGGAGACAGGCTCGACGACAGGGCCTCGGCTCGTCCCGGATCGAGAATCACCTGACCCTCGTCATCGAGCTTGAACCGTCCCGCCGGACCTCCAATTGGGCTGGTCAGTCCTAGCTTGCTGGGGCGATAAAGAAACAGCAGAACTCGTTCGCCGGGACGATAGCGCTCGCCCGCCTCCCACAGGCCCGCCCACTCACGAACGTCGAGGTTCTGCCCGGCGTGCACGCCGCGGATCGCTTTGTCTACGTGAAAGGTGATCTGCACCGTGGTCACGCCGCGCGCGTGGGGCGTGACCCGTCGTACCGCCTTCACCGTGCCGGCGAAGATGTAGCCGGCTTGCAGGGTCAAAGGAGATACAACCGGTGTGCGGGGCGGGTCGGGAGCGGAGCGCAGTTGTTCGCCGACGACCGTCTGCGAATGCGAAAGCAGAATCAGACCAACCAGAAAGAGCTTACAAAATGACGGCGGCATAGCGAGCCTCACTTTCGAGGCCAGCCTCGGACGGGAGAAGCCGATACTAGAGCGCCACCGGAACAATGGCAGTGCGCGCGGTCACGAAAGGTCGTGACGAATGGACATTTCCACAGGAGGACTTGGACCGTCAGCCCGAGGCTTACGACTTGTCGCTTTCATAGCACTTGGAGTATCGTGACCGAGTCGTATGGAGGGTCTAATGGCCACAATGAGTCAACCTGCACTCACCCGTCGTGAGGTCCTCGAAAAGTGCATTGCGCTGGGCACGGTCGTGGTTGCTTCCTCTTATTCAGCGGGTGCGATGGCCGCTGCTTTTGCAGAGCAAGAAAAGCGGCCCCGCAAGCCAACTCCGCCTAATGACCTTGGGCCTTTCTACAAGAAGCGCGCCCCGCAGACTGCGCTGCTCAGGGCGCCGGGCGATCCCGGCATGCCGCTCACTGTTTCGGGGCAAGTCTTCAACACTCGCGGAGATGCGCTTGCCAATGCGGTCGTGGAAGTTTGGCAGACCGACCATTTGGGTCACTACGATCTGGACGGCTATCGCTACCGCGGCAAGCTGGTTGTAGACAGTTCCGCGGCGTACAAATTCGACTCGGTCATGCCAGGACATTACCCCGATCGCGTATGTCAGCACGTGCATTACTTAGTAACTGCGCCGGGCCACAAGCCGCTGATCACGCAGTTGTACTTCGCCACTGACCCGGTGTTCGACGGCGACCCGGACCATAATTTCACCCGCGACCCCCTCATTCACAGCCGCGAACTGGTTCGGCCGGTGATGCTGACCGGCGATCCGCACGACGTTGTGGCCGCGGTGCGCTTTGAGCTTGCCCTGGAGCCACTCTGATGCGGCGGTGGCTGGTTTTTAGCGGAATCGTGCAGTTGCTTGTGCCGGGATTGTTTGCGCAGAGCCTCAAGCTGGAAAAGACAATCTCCTTGACTGCCGATACGGCTGTTCGATTCACAGCCGTTTCTTCCAATGGCGATTTTATCGCTGGGGCTTGCAAGGACGCGCGAGTACGACTATGGAGTTTTCCGTCTGGAGAACTGAGGCAGGCATTCGATCTGAAGGACGAAAAAATTTCCGGCGTATGGTTCTCGAATGACGGGAGTTTGTTAGCGGTCGGCGGCACCAGGGGAGGCGTAAGGATCTGGCAGCTCCCGTCGGGCAAGCTGAAGCTGGAGTTTAGAGCTGCGGGCCACGTGGACGCTCTGGCGATTTCCCCCAATCGGGAACTGCTCGCATTGGCGCCCTCTTCCGAATCTGGCCGCACCAGCCGAACTCTGGGACCTCACTATAGGGAAGGAGGTAACCGATCTTCCAGCCAAGTTTGGGGGATCGCTGGCCCTGGCCTTTTCTCCCGATAGTCAACGGCTGGCGGTCGCTGACGCCGACACCGAGGTACGAATCTTCGAGGCTCAGACCGGCGCCATACGTGCGACCAACGATGACTTTCTGCTGGAAACATTCGCGCTGGCGTTCTCCGCCGACGGAAAGTCAGTATTCGCCGGCGGCGCCGATAGAACCATCTCAGTCATGGACGCGGCCAGCGGCAAAGTGACCGGCACATTCCCCAAGCAAGCATTCGTGGTTCAGCAGTTGCAAACCTCGCACGATGGCAAATTTCTTGCCGCCGCGTACTTTGACCAGACCAATATGCGAAATCCCGCTCCGGTTTTGATCTGGAACATCGCGACCCAGAAAGTGCAGACCACGATCTTGCAACCAGATGTCACGCCCAATGGCGCTGGATTTGTGCCGGACGGGCGTCTGCTGCTCACCAGCAGCTCGGGCAACGTGTTAAAGGTCTGGTCGGCGCGGTAGCCGGCTGTGGCCGAGATGGGGGTGGGAGGCGAGAATGCCATGTCGCCGGCGACTACCAGATTTAGCGAGACGACGAAGCTGAAGCGGGACAAGCGACCGATCCCGTTCCTTGCGGGTGCCCCATCCTAACGTCGCGGAAATAGTCCCATCCCAACCTCACTCTGGTTTTGCGACGTTAGGGTGGGGATTTTGACTCTTGACCGTTGGACGCATTGCGCCCCATTCTCAACCCTGTCATCCCGACCGCAGCAGATCATCGCAAAGCGATGATCTGCGCAGTGGAGGGACCTGCTGTTTTTTAGGCCGAAGATTGCGGTGATGGAGCCAGCATGAACAGCGCGAAAACGCGAACGAGTCGCCGGTGGCCCACGTTCGCGCCAGTTCTTTCTTTTTGGCGCTAACGTGGGATTATCCAGTTCCCACTGAGACCCAGGTTAGCTCGCCAACCCCGCTCGCGAACCTGGGCCACCAGCCCATCTCTTGCCTTCGCCTCTCACTTGGCATATACTTATGTATATGCCACGATCCAGAGACCAATCCACTACGCGCAAGGCGAAAGTCTTCATGAACAACCGCAGTCAAGCGGTCCGCCTGCCCAAGGAGTTTCAGTTCCGCACGCAGGAGGTGTTCATTCGCAAAGAGGGGAGCGAGGTCGGTTGTCGCCTCGGCTGTTTGATTGGAGTTCCTATCTGGCTGACGCGCCTGCCGCCTCGGCAAGCTTCATGGAAGGCGTGGAAGATCTGCCCGTGCAGGAGCGTGAGCGGTAATGCTCCGCTACATGCTGGATACGGATATTTGCTCCTATGTCATGAAGCGTTCCCATGACGCGCTTCTGCGGCGGCTGCAAAAGGTCCCGGTCAGCGACGTGTGTGTCTCTGTGGTTGCCAAGTCTGAGTTGCTCTATGGCGTTGAAGTCTCTCCTCGGCGCCAGCAGGACGAAGCGGCGCTGAATGCCTTTCTGAATTACGTAGAAGTGCTGGATTTCCCCGACAACGCGTCTTCGCACTATGCGCAGATTCGCGCGCAGTTGAAGAAGTCCGGAAAGATGATTGGAGCCAACGATCTGTTCATCGCCGCCCACGCTCGCAGCCTGGGCTTGACGCTCGTCACCCACAACACACAGGAGTTTCGACGGGTTAGCAGGTTAGCGATTGAAGACTGGACTTTGGTTGGTTGAGCCGGGCTGGGTGAGCCGGGCTGGGTGAGCGGCGGCGGATGGCCCGCCCTTAACGATCTTTGCGCGCACCATTCCCACTGTGCTGGTAATACCCGCAAGATCAAAAGCCCGGGCCATCCGGCCACTGGGCCGCAGGTTAGCTCGCCAACCCCGCTCGCGAACCTGAGCCACCCGGCTCGCGTATCCTAGCGATATGGTTTGGCTGAACTTTGACCCGTTCAAATTTGAGGGGCAGATGTTTCAGGACTCGCTGAATCATCGCGTCCGTGAGGCGTATCTTGCTGGGGGCTGGCCCATCCTTTCCGCCCAAATAGTTTCCTAGGGATGCCCCACCCTTATCCGCGTTCTTTGCGGATAGGGTGGGTGGAGAAAAGGCCGACGGACACGTAAAGATCCATTGCCCACCCTGTCGCAAAAAGCGCGACAAGGGTGGGGCAACCCAGTCCGGCTCGACTCTTGCTCTCACTTGCTCGATTTCGTCGCGGTGATTCGGAAAGAGTTCTCGCCACACATTGAAAATGTTCAAGCCGCCCTCACTTCGATCAACGATTGTGCAGTACCAACTCAGGAGTGCGGTTCTGACGGTGTACGCGAAGTCTCGGCCCTCATGCCCCATAACATTTTCAGGAACGAACTTCTCGTCAACGAGAGCCTCCATCAAAAGGTGAAAATGGAACAGTTCAACTAGTTTCATCCTGAAGACGAAGTATCGCCGGAGCGCATCTCGCCTCAACTGTTCGGCAACTGTCATGCTTCAGCGTGGCAAATTTCTATAGCGAACAAAAGGCGAAATAGCGTATCGTCGTGCCGCCATGGACGGAAAACCGGGGGACGGGAAAACCGGGGAACAGACGGGACGTTCACCATATTGTTGCGTCCAAAATGGTAGCAAGATTCTCTCCTGCCGAGGGGAAACTGTTTAAACCCTACACGCGCCGCTACTTCTCTTCCTTTCTTTTCTTGCTCTCTACCATCACTCTCCGCAGGATCCGGTTGATACGCGTCTGGTAACCCGGCCCCCTGGACTTCAACCAGTCCACGACCTCGCAATCCACCCGCAGGAAGATTCGTTGCTTGCGCGGACGGCTCCACCTCGACTCAGACCCCGCATTCTCCTCCGCAAGCCGGAACAGCTCATCCTCAACCGACACCGACGCGAGCAGCCGCGCGATTCTCCCCTTTCGCGTACCGGCCTTTTTACCCTTTGCTCTCTTGGGCGTAGGTGTCATGACAGTATTGTATAGCTCTCGCCGTGATGACGATGTGTTCCATGTGGAACATTTTCGCCCGCCGCCCCAGGTTAACTCGCGAAACCGCTCGGGGAACCTGGGCAAGCTCGCGAACTCCGCTCCTCGAACCTGGGCCACCGGGCGAAAGCCGATTACGGTGCGGCTGGCTTTCTCTTCCTCTCCTGCCGTTGCGCCGAAAGATAGGCTCCCGTCAGCAGCAGCAATCCTGAGAGAAATGCCCAGAACATCAGGCTGACCGACAGGGCAAACGGTCCGTACACCTCCTGGAAATTCAAATGAGGCAGGGCCACGATGTAGGCGTACTTGAGGATTTCCGAGAGCAAGCCCATGATTATGGCCGCGGGCAGCACGGCGCGAGCCGGAACTTTGCCGTTGGGCAACAGCCAGTAAATCAAAAAGAAAATCGCAATGCTGGCAACGATGGCAGAGACCTTCATGACCAGAAAACCCGCCCACCGGATAACGAAGATATCGTGGCCGAACGTCAGCGATTTCAGCAGCACCACGTTTTCCGCGGTCAACGCAATCGAAAGCAGCGCCAGCACGCCGCAGCCAAACGCTAGCCCGAGAGAGATCAACTGGTTGCCCAGGTAAGACCGGTTGTTGGGAAAGCGCCACACCCGGTTCAGCGCTACCTCGAGCGGCAGAAAGATTCCTGTGGAGGTCACCAGCAAAATCAACAGCGAGAACACTTGCGCGCGATGCCGTGCTCCGACCAGCGCGTTGAGATTGCGAATCACGAAATCCTGTCCGGCGGGAAGGTAGTCGCGCAGCAGTTGCACCACGACTTCGTACATGGCCGCCGATCGGAAGACGCGCCGGATCAGCGTCATTAACAACAGCACGAAGGGGAAGAAAGAGAGGATGGCATTCGCCGCTACCGAGAATGCGAAGGTGTGTACCTCGGTGCGCAACAAATATCTGACCGTCGAAGCGAGCAACCCGGAATAAGACTTTGCGCCGCCAGCGGCAGCCCCGGAAACCGTTGCTCTGGGCACGACGGAGGTCGAAGATGGAGAACGATCAGCCAATGTTACGCCAATATTATCAGAGAGTTGCGGATGGTCCACAAGCCGCCGAACCGCGGTCTGTCGCGCTCCGGTTCTCCAACCGCTTCGCCGTGAACCTCGGGTCACATTTAAGTCGTTTCACTTTATTGCTTTTATCCTCTTGCCAGAAAGGAGGTTCCTGAATATTATTCTGTCCCGTTGCCGATTTCGGTGACGAAGTTTGAAGTTTAGGTTGATGTTTCGTGTATTGCAGTCCTAAATCGCGCCACCACGACGGGCTCCGGAGCTTTGCGCCGTTCTTTCTGCCAACGACGCAAAACTCAGGAGCCTCTCTTGTTGGATCCAGGTCTGCGGTTCGCGGGGTATCGGCCGGTTTCACCCACCATCCTTTGAGGGGGTAGTGCGAAGCATAGGCTTCACGAGGGATGGGAATTCTATTCTGAACAGAGGCGAAAGGAGTTTCTTGTGAGAGAGAAGGGTACAGTAAAGTGGTTCAACGGAGCGAAGGGGTATGGTTTTATTCAGCGGTCAACCGGGGAGGATGTCTTCGTTCACTTCTCCGCCATCCAGGAGAACGGGTACCGCACACTGAACGAGGGCGAAACCGTGGAGTTTGACCTGCTTAAGGGACCCAAGGGGTTCCAGGCGGGCAATGTGGTACGCGCCTAAGAGCCTTGATTCCGACATTTCGCGAACCCTCTCAGCTCCCACTGAGAGGGTTTATTGTTGGCGGACAAAAAGCCGGGCCCTGCCAGATTCGGCTGAGGACCAGCCTGAGGTGGCCCGGCTCTTCCATCGAACAGCCGTCGCAGGTCGATGTGATTGAAGGGAACCCGGTTTTGCCCGTGACACCTGCCGGGGCCATTTCGGGGTACAATTACTGCCCGCTTGGAGCTGCCATACCGGACCCCAAGAGGAAACTCGCGTGAATAAGGGAGCTTGTCGTGGCTGACACAACGCAACATGGGTGCTGGACTTCGAACCTAAGACGAGAAACCGTAAATGCTGCATTGCTGCTTGCAGCCGTACTTCTTTCCATCGCTGTGGCCGCACCGATGGCAGGAGCGCAGACCTTCACCGTGCTCCACAGCTTTAAAGGGAAAAAGGACGGCGCACATGGCGATGCTGGCCTGGTGCTGGATAAGCAGGGCACTCTCTATGGCACCACCAGCGGCGACAACTCGCAGTACTTTGGAACGGTATATAAGATCGATTCCGGCGGCAAAGAGACCGTCCTGCATAATTTCACCGACCACAAGGACGGCGGTATTCCGTTTTCCGACCTGATCCTCGACAGCGACGGCAACATCTACGGCACTACCTCCGCGGGCGGCACTCATAACGCCGGCACGGTGTTCGAGCTCAGCAGCAGCGGGCATGAGACTATACTCCACAATTTCACCGGAGGTTCCGACGGAGGAGTCCCGGACGCAGGCGTGATCCGCGACTCGGCAGGCAATTTTTATGGAACCGCATCTGCCGGCGGCACTTCCGGCAATGGCGTTGTGTTCAAGCTGGACAGCGCCGGCCACGAGACCGTCCTCTACAGTTTCTCGGGCGGCACGGATGGGGCTCTGCCCGCCGCGCCTCTGGTCTCTGATGACGCAGGTAATCTCTATGGCACCGCGGCGGAAGGCGGGAATTCCGGCGCAGGAGTGGTATTCAAACTGGACAGTGCCGGCAATGAAACCGTGCTGTACAGCTTCAGCGGAGGCAACGATGGAGCGTTTCCGCTTGCAGGTCTGGTGCGAGACTCCGCCGGTAATCTCTACGGCGCCGCCCTGGAGGGCGGACGCGCGAATAACGGGACCGTGTTCAGGCTGGCGGCGAACGGCAAGTTTACTGTCCTGCACAGCTTCAAGGCCCGCTCAGATGGAACTTTTCCTCACGGCGGCCTGGCTCGCGATACGGCAGGCAACCTCTATGGGACCACGCTCGAAGGCGGTAAGTACGGTCTTGGGACGGTGTTTGAGCTGAGCAAGACCGGCAAGGAAACCATACTCCACAGCTTTCAGGGGACCAAGGACGGGCAAGACCCGCTTGCGACCCTGATCCTGGATAGCGTTGGGAACCTTTATGGTGCAACCGACGGCGGCGGCGCATACGCCTGGGGAACCGTATTTAAACTTAGACCGTAGGCGTAGTGCTGCAGAGGCTCATTGGATCTCGACCGAAACCAAGTCTCCGTCCGCTTTCCCCCCGGCTTTGTAGTTCACGGCGACCGGGCGGTTCTTCCATTCGCAGGAGAACTCGTCAGCCCCGATGAGCGTCAGTGATTTGTAATCCGGCGCGCGTAGTCTTATGACTCTCGTTCCCGCTGAGACGGTCAAGACCGCTGCTGGGGCCTGGGAGCAATCGACCGTACTCAATTTTCCCTTCAAGAACAGAATCGGACGTTTGTCGGGCTGAGGTTGGGCCGGAGGCTCATCAGCGTGATCGGCAGCCGTTTCCTCCGCCGACTGGGGATTCTGCTTCTGTGCGACCGGCGCGGGCGCCGCTGGTTTCGTTGCAGGCGGCGATCCGCCTGCGGCGGGCTGCGGTGGTGTTTCGCGTTGAGGAAGCAGACCATACTTCTTCAGCGTAGGCAGATCATCCAGTTTTGTGCGCGAGGCGCTGGCGATCTGAGGATTCTGGCTGGCTTTCAGCCGCTCCAGCAGCGCGGTAGCGGCGTCCCATTGCTTGGCCGCCACGTAAATCTGCGCCATGTTCAACTGGTAGGTTTCATTGCGCGGGCTGAGTCGAATGGCGGCTCGCATTGTCTCCATCGCCGAACTGATTCCGCCACCTTCCATCCGCGCCAGGCCAAGGAGGTTGTAGGCCTCGGCAAATTCCGCATCCCAGTCCAGGACGAACCGCAGATCCACCATCATATTTGCAATCCCATGCAGAGACTGTCCGCTGGATTGTGCCGCGCGATACTTGGCCAGCGCTGAGTAATAATGTGGCCACGGATCCTTAGGGTCGAGATCCACTGCCCTGTTTAGGTCCTGGGCCGCCTCGTCGAACTCCTTTCGCTCCAGGTGGGCCCAGGCCAGCGCACGGTGCGCAATGGCGTTTTCCGCCTTGGGCTGGCTTACGATGGACTCGAGTTCCTGCACCGCAGAGTCACGGTGCTCGGGCAGACGGATTTCCATTTCAGCCAGCAACGCTTGCGCGTCCTCTTCAGATAGCGGCTGCGTGCTGGCGCCGATGTTGTCGGGTGCTACCGGAGAGGGAAAGCTATATACCTCGCTCCCGCGATTGCCCGCCGCTGCTTGTCCGGATCCCTGCGCCTGAAACAGAGGTGTCAGCGAGTGGAAGTAATCCTTCACTGCCTGTTCGAACTGTGCGGGCGTCATGCCATAGGCCTTTTGAATGGCCTCTTCGACCGGCAGTTTCTGGTTCTCGACCAGATCGAAATATGTGCCAGTCTCGGGCATCTTCTCCTTGTTGAGCAGGTAATGCAGCACCATCCATGACTGCGCGTAGAACAAAGTGTGGCGCGCATTTTCCTGGTAGTCCGAACTCTCATGGTGCATGGTGAAGAGGTCCGGCATCGAAAGCCAAACCGGCCCGCTCAGCAATTCGACGAACGACTTGGGCGGGTTGCGATCCTCAATCTTGTTGGCCGCCAGGTTTTGGCGAGCAGGTGGCGGCGATTCCGGGTCGCCGCCGATGTGAATCTGTTTGTTATCCAGGCGCACGCTGGAGAAATATTCGGCAAAGCCTTCGTCGAACCAGCCCTGCGTGGGCGGGTAGTTGTAATTGAGAAAGAAGTGGGCAAACTCGCGGGAAATGGTCCGCCAGCTTTCATCCTCGAACAGATTCAGGACGATATAATTGCGGTCTTCGCCAGGAACGTAGAACCCGGAATCAGTGATGGGTTGGCCGTGGCGGAGAGGAGCGACCTTCGCATACTCCTCATCGCTGCTTAGAGCGATGATCTCCAGCGGTTCCGGCATGTTGAGCCGGGCCCTCATCAGCAATTGAGCGAACACCGAGCGCATCTGCTCGAAGCGCACCACGACCTTGCGGCCGCTTTTTTCGTCGGCATCGGTGAGCACAGAAAAGTGGCCGGAGCTGATGCGGATCCAATGCGGTTCGGCGGCGAGGACTGATTCCGGGGAAAACAGCAATTCGTAGAACAGGCAAACGACGAACAGGCGTTGTCGAAGAATATCCATTGTTACCGCCATGGCTGCCGAAAAGATTCAGTCCAATGAAAATGCTATCACGCAGCAGCGGAGGCTCGGTGAAATCTCCGGTTTCCGGTCTCAGTTCGGGGGCTTCAGCCTTCGCGCCGCCCAGCGCGCGTGTTCGGCCAGCGAGGGATCTTCGTCCTCCGACAGCTTGTTCAGCGTGGGCAGAAATGCGCGATTTCCGCTGTTGCCCATCGCAATGACCGCATTCCGCCGCAGGCCGCTGCGCTTGGCGCGGCGGATCGGCGATCCGCGAAAATGTTCCCGGAACTCCTCCGCGCTGATTTGCGCCAGCCACTCCAGCGCCGGATTCACCAACCCCTCACGTGGCTGAAATTCCGCCTCCGCTGTGACGGGCGCCTTGCGGTTCCACGGGCAAACATCCTGGCAGATGTCGCAACCGAACACGTGCCGTCCCATGCCCTCTCTCAATTCTTCGGGAACGGAGCCGCGCTTTTCGATGGTCAAGTACGAGATGCACTGATTGGAATCGAGCTGGTAGGGCGCGATCAGCGCATCCGTAGGGCAGGCTTCAATGCAGCGGGTGCAGGTGCCGCAACGGTCGGGCGGGGGCAGGTCAGGCTCAAGTTCGAGGGAAGTGAGAATCACGCCGAGAAACAGCCACGACCCCAGCTTCTGATTCAGGATGCAGGTGTTCTTCCCGATCCATCCTATACCTGCGTACTTCGCATAAACGCGCTCGACGAGAGGACCCGTATCAACGTAGCAGCGGCTGATCAATTCCCCGAATTCCTGCTGCAAGCCAGACTCCACCACTCGCAGCCGCCGCATCACCGCTTCGTGATAGTCCTCGCGACTCCAGGCGTAGCGCGAAATCCATCCGCGCCCGGATTCGTGCACCTCGGTCGAATAAGGATGCGCGGTGTTGTAGTTGATCGCGCAAACGATCACACTGCGCGCCCACGGCGCGACCGAGCGTAGAGACGCACGCTTGAGATGTCCCGCACCATCTCGCGCCTCCATGTATTTCATTTCGCCAGCGTGCCCGGCGGCAATCCACTCGGGGAAGCGATCCAACTCAGGGAAGTCGCCCACAGAGGCGATTCCAGCCAAGTCGAAACCGGCGGCGTGAGCCGCCTGCTTCACCAGCGGGGAATCTAGGGCACGGGTGGCAGGCATTTTCGATACCAGCTCTGCGGCAACCAACCCGGTTTCACGAGTGGGCCAATTTCCTTCGAATGGCGCCCGCCAAGAAGAGAATCCCGGTCCCCAGCAATGTCAGCGTGCCGGGCTCAGGAACCACTGGGATGTAACCGATGAACTCCTGCGGCAATCCGCACTTCTTGCAGGATTGGGTCCCCGGGATCGGGGTGTATAGGAAGTAAGGAGCGAAGAAGCTCTTGGGCAATGTTCCCGCGATCGCCAGGGCTTCTTTGTAGAGCGTCTCGGCATTGGAATCCCACCCGATTCCGTGCTTGGCGCTCGGCGTGAACAGCGCCCAGATCGCCCAATTGGCGTCGTGCGCGTTGGCTCCGTCGAACAGCACTTCGCTGAAAAGCCAGGCGGCCGCTTTGTAATCGAGCAGCTTATTTCCAAACAAGCCCTGACCACTGAGAATGTTGGTGACATTCGCTTGCCAGGTTTCGCCTTTGATGTTCTGGTTCAGGAATGTATCGCACATTAAAGTCATGGGAGCGCCGTTAACATCGAAGTTCCAGGGATAGACGGCGTCCTTCTGGGTACCCCCGTGACTGAGGAACTTCATGTGCACGGTATCTGCGTTGGCCAACGCAGATAAAGCCAGGACAAGGATGGCGATAAGAAAAGAGGAACAAGCAAAACGACGACGGTTACCCATGGCCTGCCTCCCAAACCAAACAGCAACAGCCTTTGCTATTAAATATTAGCGACCATAATCATAGCCCATTCGGGCTGATGCCGCACGAAGTTTGCAGCAAATTTGTGAGCCAAGGCCATTCGGCGCGGGTTTCGCTCATCATCAAATGTTGCGTAGCGCCAGGTCGGAACGTCCGCGCGAATTGAAGTTTTCCAGGGAGTTCATGTTACACTCGATTTGGTAACAAGAATTCCGGGTTGCTTGGGCATTATTCGGGCATTATAAGGAAACGTGCTGCGAAGTCCTTCGCTGTTTCCCGTGTCGTGATGCGATGGCCGGAGCAGCAGGCTCTCGAGACCAGATCAGAAACGAGAAATGGGCCGCTACTGGCTGTTGTTTTCCGTTACACTTTTCTGCACACCTCTCCGCAAGTGAAGACCGGGCGCGTAGCTCAATTGGCAGAGCAACTGACTCTTAATCAGTAGGTTGTAGGTTCGATTCCTACCGCGCTCACCATCTCTAAGCAGTATTCATGCTGGTTTCCGGCGTAGATTTTGCGCATCCACTAGCAGGAACAGGAGGAACCGTTTAAGATGTCCATTCCCTTTCTTCCCGTCGCAAACTGGCACGGTATCCATTGGGTACGAGGTTCACGATGATGACGAACGCAAGCCCAACGCAAAATGTGGACAACCAACCGCCCGCGGCATGTGGGCTGGCAATCGTTCGTGTCACGATCGGCGCAATGTTGGTGTGGGTCTTCTTCGAGAACTTGGGAAAGGGCCTCTACACACCGGCGGGTTACGCGGGCCTGATCAATTACTACATCAAGAACAGTCATTCCCCGGCCATATGGAAGTCGGTCATGGCACTGGCGGCAAGCCACGCCGCGATGGCGGCTCCTATGCAAGCCATGACCGAGATTTCTCTCGGTATCCTGCTCGTCATCGGTCTGCTTACCCGCCCGGTCGCATTTGTGGCTTTTCTGTATCTCGGCAGCCTTTGGATTTCGGAGTGGGGCACGGCGTGGATCTGGGAACTGTTGGTTCCAGTGATGGCGTCGCTTGCGCTCGCGGTGGGGCGGGCCGGCCGAGCCTGGGGTGTTGACGCGTGGCTGGCGCGGCGCTGGCCGTCCTCCCCATGGTGGTGACTTGGTCCAAAATCAAGTGCGCGTGTCGGTCGTCATTCCCACCCATAACGAAGCGCAGTCCATCGGCCGCGTCTTGGCTGATCTCCCAGCCGACATTGTCACTGAGATCCTGGTTGTAGACAGCAATTCAACCGACGGGACGCCCGAGATCGCCGCAAGAATGGGAGCCCGTGTGGTTCAGGAACCGCGCCGCGGCTACGGGCAAGCGTGCCTTACGGGTCTGGCCGCGGCAAATTCCCCAGACGTGGTTGTGTTCCTCGATGGCGACTACAGCGATCGGCCCTCCGAACTGCCGATTCTCTTAGCTCCAATCATTGACGGGCCTGCCGAGGGCCGTGCGGACATCACGCTCGGTTCCCGGTTGCAGGGGCGGCGTTCTGCCAGGGCTATGCCTTGGCATCAGGCGTTTGGGAATCGTCTCGCCGCCAGCCTAATTAGGCGCCTTTATGGCTTAAAGATAAACGACCTCGGCCCGTTTCGCGCCGGGCGCGCCGACGTACTACGTGCGCTCGCGCTCGAAGAGACCACCTATGGCTGGGCGGTTGAGATGATCCTCAAAGGCGCGCTGGCCGGATTCCGCGTGGTCGAAGTCCCGGTGAGCTACCACCGGCGTATCGGCAAATCGAAGATCAGCGGTACGCTGAAGGGCACGGTCGGGGCCGCCTGGTTCATTCTCAGCTTGATCGTGCGCTATTATTTCCGGCGAAGAAGAGTTGGGACAGCAAGGTCAGCGTAGGTCTGTGACGGACGTCAATAGGATTCTCGACAAGCGATGTCGATCCTCGCGTAAGCACGGTGCCCCAGGTTCCGCGAGCGGTTTTGCGAGCTAACCTGGGCAAAGGAACACCCGGGCTCGCCCGTTCGCTTCCCGATCTCTCGCCGTCCATTCCGACTCGATTTCTACGGTTCCCATCTCTCGCAGCGCGTAATGTCGAAAGCTGCTCCACTTCCAATCGCCGGGTGCCTGCACCAATCGGCGCTTAATGGGATTGCGATGCAAATAGCGCAGTTTCACCCTAAACTCTTGCTCGTCGCGAATGTTTCGATCATAGTAGCGTTTCTGCCAGAACGAACTCGCCTCGCCAATTCCTCTCCGCTTGCTCAATCGCTTAGTGAATGACAGTTTCAGATCACGAACCGCGTCGGCCAGTGTGACGTCCCGTTTCGGCTGAGATCCTGGAACGTTAGCCGGGCAGAACCGGTCTGGCTCGCTGACCAGCAGGTGAACATGCTCGGCCATCACCACATAGCCATAGACACACATAGCGAAGCGTCGTCGCATGTCTTCCAGAGATTGCAGGAAGAGATCGTAGGTGTCGCGAGAATCGAATCTGGCTTGCCGATGGTAACAGCTGAAGGTGAGGAAGTGCGTCTGTCGCGATTGATGGAAACGACGAAGCCCTTGCGTCATCAGAAGAGCTTAGACTCACCGGAATTGGATGGCTGTGATGCGCGAACATTGTTTGCCCCCAGGTCAGCTCGCAAAACCGCTCGCGGGACCTGGGGCACCAGGCACTTCATTACGATTTCCTTTGACTCGCCTGCGAAGTTGGAACGATACTCGGAGCTGCCATTTTTGGAGGAACGATGAAACGCACGTCCAGAAAGCCCTCTGACCTTACCGACTCACTGCATCAGCGGCTTAACACGTATGCGCTCGCGGCCAGCGCGGCGGGAGTGGGCTTGCTAACGCTAGCGAAGTCCGCCGAGGCGAAGGTGGTTTACACCCCCGCGAAGGTGAGGCTTCAGGGAAAGGACACGTACCTGATCGACCTGACCCACAACGGGAACGCCAACTTCATTTTGAACGGTTCCAGATACAGCTCATTCGACCGGTCGGCCTCATCGCGCGCAGTTTTTCCGGGGACCAACTATCCAAATGGAGCGGCCCAGATGGGAGGGGCATATCCCTTCGCGTCTGCGCTAAAGGCAGGCACCAAAATCGGACCGGGCGGGCCATTCGCCGCTAACGCGAACTTCATGGGGGCGGTGGTGGATGTGAAAAGCCAGCAGCAAGTATTTTTTTTTGGGAAGTGGGTCAATGGAGGGAAAGGCGTCAAGGACCGCTATCTGGGGCTGAAGTTCACGATCCACAACCAGAATCGCTTTGGCTGGGCGCGATTGACCACGAAAATCCATGCCGGGAAAAATCCGTTGATGACGACCACGTTGACCGGCTACGCATACGAAACCATCCCCAATAAGCCGATCATCGCGGGTAAGACGAAAGGGTCGGATGTCATCACCCTGGAACCGGGCAGCCTGGGAGCGTTAGCAGCGGGAGCGTCGAGACCACGGTCGAGGTAGGAGGGGTCAGCTTCACCGAGCGCGGAGCCATTCGGCGACGGCCTTCGGATCGAAGCGAAGGGAACTGCCGATGCGGGCTGGCCCATCCTTTTCGCCCAAATCGTTTCCGAGGGATGCCCCACCCTTATCCGCGTTCTTTGCGGATAGGGTGGGTGGAGAAGAGACCGACGGACACGTAAAGATCGATTGCCCACCCTGTCGCAAAAAGCGCGACAAGGGTGGGGCAACCCAAGTAGCGAGTTTCAGAGGAGACGATGCGCCAGCCAGTCGGGATGACAGAACTGGGGAGATCGGAGCATCCCCACTGAAACCAAGATCGGCTTGAGAGGGCCAGCCGTTCCCTCAACATCCCCGCTCTATATTTCGCAAAGAACGCGGATAAGGGTGGGGCATCTACAGCCACCCATCGTATTATTATTGCCCCAACAATCTATGAAGTCTCCAAGCGAGAAGGCCATGGGTTCGTCGGATAGTGACCGTGTGCTGGTCATCATGGCGAAAGCGCCGAGGCCGGGTGCGGTGAAGACCCGCCTGGCTTCCAGCCTTTCTCCTGAGGCTGTCACTGATTTCTATTGCTGTCTTCTGGACGACACGCTGGCGCTGGCGCGGTCACTAGAAGTGGTCGGTGTGGAAGTTGCCGTCATGTGCCCGGACTCGGACGTCGACGAACTGGCGCGGTTGGCCGGCAACCAAGCGAGCGTAGTTGCGCAGAAAGGTGAGGGCCTTGCTGCAGGCCTTACGTCGGTGTTTGCGCACTTCGCGGAAGGTTGTCGAGCGAACGCACCTCGAACGAATGCACACCGACGACGCATCATTGCCTTCAATAGCGACAGCCCACATCTGCCGCGTTCTGTTCTCGAAGACGCGTTCGAAACGCTGTCCGCGCATGACGTAGTCGTTGGGCCGACCCACGATGGAGGCTATTATCTCGTCGGGGCAAAGGCTTTTCATCCTACGCTTTTCGCAAGCGACGGGATGGGCACCAGCAGCGCGCTGGAGAGGCTCCTGGCGCGCGCACGAGCGCTTGAGCTATCCGTAGGTTTCGCTGATCGTTTCTATGACATCGACACCGCCGACGATTTGAGTCGGCTCGCGGAGGAGTTGCGGCTGGCTCCGGCCAGGGCGCCACGCACGGCGGCGTGGGTGAAAGAGTGGGATTCAACCGCTCATTGACCCGGGCGGTCAGTCGGCCAATTCTCAATGAGCGCTGTGGCCTGTCTACAACAGTTTAGGTTGACTCTGGGTGACTTGGTAACGCAAAGTAAATTCGCATGAAAACGCAAAAGGATGTTGTGACACGTGCCGGAGTCGGACTGATAGTGGGCGCTGGAATCGCTGCCGTAGATAACTTCGCATTCGGGGGAGAGGTCAGTCCAATCGTGATCGTAGGAATGCTTCTCGTTTTTGGTGCTGCTGCCGGAAGGATCTGGGGAGTTCGCGCTGCAGTTGCGGCTGCAATCGTTTGGGTCTGTTTGCCAATGGCGCACGTGTTGAAACATACGATGGGTCTGCCAGACACAATTCACCCAAACACTTATCCTTCGATTCTGAAGCTCGGGGCCTTCAGCTTTGTGGTTACAGCAGTCGGTCTAGGATTTGGGCTGGCCTTTCGCCGGCTGCTCGGCGGGCAACCATCCAACAGTGAGTGAGAGCCGGCCGAGTCTGTCCAATTATGGGCGGGTGTGACGGCACGGTTCCGGACGGGTAGCCGACGATCTGACTTGCTTGGCGGAGGAGTTGCGACTGGGCCGGTGGCCCAGGTTCGCGAGCGGATTGTGCGAGCTAACCTGGGGACAGAAATACCCTCGCAGCCCCGCCCTGGGCTGCTCTCTCGCGATCTCTCGCCGTCCATTCCGACTCGATCTCGACCACTCCGACTTCCCGTAGCGCATAATGACGAAAGCTGCTCCACTTCCAGTCTCCCGGTTGTTTCACCAGCCCTCGCGTCACAGGATTCCGGTGCAGATAGCGTAATTTTTCCGGGAACTCTCGCTCATCCCTGACGTTCCGGTCGTAGTAACGCTTTTGCCGGAATACGCCGGCGTGCGAATCGTCCCTCAGCCAGCGCACGCGTTTCGCAAACGACAATTTCAGAAAGTGGATTGCATCCGCCAGCATTCCCTGCTTCGGCTCGTTGACCAACAGGTGAACATGTTCCGGCATGACGACGTATCCGAAGACGCACATCGCGAAGCGGCAGCGCATGTCCTCCAGGCACTGAACGAATAGATCGCAGGCATCAGGAAGATTGAAGTGAGCTTGCCGATGATAGCAAGTGAAAGTTACAAAATGGGACTGTCCGGACTGCTGGAAACGCCGCAGACCTGTAGGCATGAGATGAGGTAAGGCGCTTGCGTCCGCGAATGCAGTGATGTCTGAACATGTCCCAGGTTAGCTCGCCAACCCCGCTCGCGAACCTGGGCCACCGGCCGGCATCGGTACCCATCGATGATTCGAATGCAGAGGACGAGCGGCTTGATCTTAAGACAACAGCAACACCAACAGCAAGAGCAACAGCAACCCCTGCTAATAAGGGGAAAAGCAACGGCAAACCATCCTTGCCGCGGCCACGCCCTCGTGTTGCCAAAAAAACAGTTGACAGAGCCGTCGTGGTTATAGACGGGATGACAGAGTTGAAAAGATCTGAGCATCTCCACTCAAGCCAAACGCAGGCTTGAGTGGGCCACCCGTGGGAGAATAGTAATAATGAAAATCACCCCTGCGTGGAGAGTGTGCGTGCTCGGCGTCACATTGTGCGTGGCGCTGACGATCTGCTCGCGCAACTTCGGCGATCGGGGTGGGCCACACTTCATGGCCTCGTTGACGCTTGCGGGCATCGCGTATCTCTTGGCGGTCCGGGAGTTCTTTCGCGGGCGAGGCGCCCGCGCCACACAAGGATTTCCGCGACGCGTTGTCGTCATTGGGCTCGCCCTGGCTGCGGTGTGGCACGTTGAATTTCTTCGGGTGCCCGCGGGCGCCAACAATGACGACGATATTCATCGCTATGTCTGGGATGGCCGCCTGCAGCGGCTCGGCTACAACCCTTATCTTGTCGTTCCCAGCGATCCTGCCGTTAAAGGGCTGCATACTGCGGAAACCCGCAACTTGAACAACCCGGATCTGCCGAGCCCATATCCACCAGGAGCGCAGCTATTCTTTCGCGCCGTAACCGCGATTCACGAGTCTACATTCGCGATGAAAGTAGCATTTGTGGTTTGCGAGTTCGCGATTGTTTTCGTGTTGCTCGATGTCTTGCGTTGTACCGGGCAGGAACAAAGAGCGCACCTGGTTCTGGCATTCGCCTGGAACCCGTTGTTGGCCGTCGAGGTGGCGGGAAGCGGCCACATTGATATTGTTGGCGCGCTATTGCTGGTGGTGTCCGCCGCTGCGCTACTGCGCCGATGGCGGACGACTGCGGCCGTCGCACTTGGGCTGGCTATAGCAGTGAAATTTCTGCCGGTCGTGCTCTTACCCCTCTACTGGAAGCGGGTTCGCGTTCGTGACGCAGCGCTGGCGACAGCGGTGGTCGTACTTCTGTACGTGCCATTTCTGAATCACGGTCGCATTCCGATCGGCTCGCTGGGTACGTATGTGCAGAGTTTCCGCTTCAATGGTCCCGTGTTTGCGGTGCTTGATCGAGTGGCGCCTCCGCAGTTGCTGGCAGGCCTCGCGGTGCTCGTCGGATTAGCGACTGCAACCTGGCTGAAAAGGCGAACTCCTGAGCTCTCTCCGGACCAATTTGCCTGGCCCATGGCAGCATCTCTTTTGTGCGCACCCGCAGTATTCCCATGGTATCTTCTGTGGCTGCTGCCATTCCTCACGTCGGCCTCGACGCTGCTGATCATCATCTGGACCGTGAGCATTTTTCCGACTTACGTGATGTGGCACTTGCGCGCACTTGGGCATGCTTGGGGGGCGCTTCCTGGTTGGATCATGCTGCTGGAATACGGATGCCTGGCAGCGGCCGGTGCAATCATCGGTTTGCGCCGGCTCAGGCGATCGGAGCAAGCCGAGCGGCGCAAAGAAGATCGGTGACAAGTTCGGCTGATCGCACTCCCGGTCGATCTTAGCCCATCAGTCCTTATTGGTGCGTTGATTCTAATTCGACGATTCGACGCGTCATCCACAATGTAAGCAGGCACAGCAGGGAATCTAGGATGGCGGTCATCGCAGCGATTCCCGCAAATGCGCCTACTGGAGCGAAGGGCGAACCCAGAAGCATCTCAGTGTAGCCTCCTGGTATCAGGGAAAGCGGCATTGCCACGGCCAGCGATACCGGAGTCAATATCGCGAATGCAGTGGCGACGGCCCGCGCCTCACGTCGCGAGTAATTCGTTTGAAGCTTTCGAAATATCCACCAAGTTGCAATCCCAGTTGCGAGAATGATGGCCACTAGGGTTAAGGCTCCTAGCTCGCTGCGTGTTAGCCCAAGCTTAAGTGTCAAGACTGGCACGAGACATCCAGCGGTAGTTATCAGGGCCGCTTTGCCGACAACGACAAAAAGTCGGATTTTGTCGCGCATTGTTCCAATTATCACATTCTAGCAATTCAACCGTTAAGAATTTCCGGGCGCTCGGAGGGGCTAGAACGTAAAGCATTTAACTACAGCCACTTAGAGAGCTGCCTTGGTTTGATTTTGCTGGGTTGACAACTTCACATGTTGTGAAGTATTCTCGATAGGTGGTCATCGTTACGCGAAAGCACCTGAGCGAGGCGATGGAACGCTACCCGGATGCGGCCAACGAAATCAGAGCGTGGGTGAGTATCGTCGAGGGGGTCCGCTGGCACAACTTTGACGAAGTTCGCGGCATGTTCAAGGATGCCGATAACGTGAATGGCTATGTAATCTTTGATATCAGACGGAACCGTTATCGGCTGATCACCGTTATCCACTATGCAAAAACGACGAAAGAAATACAGACCAAGGGACATGTTTACGTCCGATCTTTCTTGACGCATAAGGAATACAACAACCGCAGTAACTGGGATAGGAGGTTTGGGACGAAATGAACAAAGTTCTGGCGAACCCGGCGGAAATGATCGCGCGCGGCGCTCCCCGCGTGATACACAACGACGCGGAACTTGAGGCTTATACCAACGCTCTCTTCCAACTAACGGCGCTGGAAAGCCCCTCTCGCTCTGAATTAGAAGCAATCGAACTCCTCACGTTGCTCGTGGAACGTTACGAGCAGGAGCATTATCCGATTCCAGCGGCGGACCCGGCTTCGGTTGTGCGGTTTCTCATTGAACAGCAGAAGCTCACGCAACGCGACCTGATTCCTCAATTCGGTTCGGAGAGTGCGGTTTCGATGTTTCTTTCGGGACAGCGGAATCTAACTATTGAGCAAGTGCGGAGATTGAGCGCTCGGTTCAGGCTCCCGGCAGATGTTTTCATTCCGAAGAGGGCCGCAGGAGCAAGAGCCCAATACCGATAATCGCCCGTTGCGAGTGCAAACTTGCGCGACCTTCGAGTATCGCAGCATAGGCAGGTGGTGGGTACGAGCGCAAAAGGCGGAAACAGCGGCGTGAGGTGCAATAGAAGTGGAACCTGCAACGAGTGGCGACAACAAACCGTCCGCATGGCGCTGGGTCATATTCATTATTTTCTTTGTTCTGTTTCCGATTGTGTTTAGGCCGTGGTGGCTGGCGGTTATCTGTATTGCCGCATTCTCTTTGTTGATGATGCTACTGTATCCGGGCAAGAAAACCGACAATTAGCCCGCGACCGCATGAGCATCCGGGACACAATCGCCCGCGGTGTGCGGTATAATCTCGCGGCCAGCCGAGGAAGCGCTGTGAGTGGCTGGCGTGGCGACAGCGCCGAGGTGCGACTTGTGTATCCTAATGCTTTCATCCGTCATCCAAGACTTCATCCGTTCAATTCACCGAGGAGCGAACTCTATGAGAAATGCCCGCCGTTTAACCATGCTCGGTCTTTTGCTTTGCGGAGTGCTGGTCCTTGCTCAAAACCCGCCGGCGCCGACGCGCGCGCCAATTCTCGATCAAGTCGCCAAGACCTACGGTATCGATTCGTGGGACAAGGTTGAGGCCATCCGCTACACTTGGAACGGGGAAATACCCGGGCTCTTCAAACTTGCTCACAAGTGGGAGTGGGAGCCCAAGACCGGCAAAATCACCTTCGAGAGTACCGACAAAGACGGCAAGCCGGTGAAGGTTACGTACGACAGCTCTCAGCTCAGCAGTCAATCCGACCAGGTGAAGAACGAAGTCGAGCCGGCTTTCGTCAACGACAATTATTGGGCTCTCTTCCCGTTTCACGCTTATTGGGACAAGAGCGCCAGCGCGATTGATCAGGGCAAGTTTAACCTGCCGGTGGGCCCCGGCATGGCCGAACTAATCCCCATAAAGTATCCCGCGGATGGCGGCTACACGCCTGGCGACACCTGGGATCTCTACGTCGGTAAAGACAACCGCGTGGTGTACTTTGTCTACCACCGTGGCGGGGCCAAGCCGCCGAGCCGCGTCTTCGCAACCTGGGCAGGCTACAAAAAGGCGGGTCCAATTCTGTTCTCAACCGAGCATCGCGGCACCGCCGATGGCAAGCCCCTGCACATTTGGATTACGGATGTAGCGGTTAAGCTGACGGGATCGGATACGTGGGTGCCGGCACAATAAACATATAAGGTGGATCTCGCGTCTGGCTTCTCCCTGAAGGAAATCGTAAACACTGTCATTCCGAGCGAAGTTTGCTCGGACGCGCAGCGGACGAGGAAGCGCAGTCGAGGAACCTGCTGTTCTGCTGGGATCGGCAATAAAGCAGGTTTCTCGACTACGCGTGTTTGTTCGCTCCCGCTCACAATCCCGCTCCGCTCGAAATGACAGCGAGTTAAAATTAGTCATGGCGAGTCGCGGCCAACACGGGAACGGCAAAGGCACGGAGCGAACACTGATTTTGACCGCGGAAGCGCGTCGCCTTTTTATCGAAGCACTGCTGAATCCGGGTAAGCCGACTGGGAGAGCAATTGTGGCGTCGCGGCGATTAAAAGAGGAGACCGTGTAGTTGTAATATCGCGCCAGTTCAACAGTTGCACCTTCCCAGGTACGATAAACTGCCTGCGACGTTGCTCGGACGATTGGCGAGAAGCCAGCAGTTCAAGGGACGCGGTTTTGGGGAACTCCTGCTCATGGGGGCCTTGAAGAGGGCACTTGAGCACAGCCGGAACATCGCCTCTGTCGCCGTTGTGGTGGACGCCATCGACGAAAACGCGCGTGCCTTCTACAGACGCTATGGCTTCATCGATATTCCGAATCGGCCGAATCGGCTGTTCATGGCTATGAAGACCGTGGCGCAGATTTTTGCTGAGACTGGCACAGAGTAACTTTCACCATTAAAGCTTGAGTGGGACATGCAACCAGTGGCCCGGAAGCCGTGCCGATATGGGGACGGAATTTATTGATTTTCGTTCGCACTCGTGGATAAATTACACTTATGAACCGATCGGTCGCTAGAAAAGCTCGCGTATCGAAGGAAAGGGACGTGAGGATTCACGCGGAGCTCTGGCACGCGTCCAACTGCCTGCTTGACGCAGGTCGGACGGAGAAAACAGCATCAGCACATCAATTCAGGGCCAGCTTGGTCTTCCGAGCATTCTATATCGAGGCTCTTCTGAACTGGTTGGGACAGTACCTTGTGCCTCACTGGAGCTACCTAGAGCGACTAAAGCCGAAGGAGAAATTGGATTTGCTAAGTGATTTGATACGCGTAACTCCTGATTACGGCTCGCGTCCGTGGCAGATTGTGAAGGACCTTTTTGCTTTCAGAAACTATCTTGCGCACGGAAAACCTGAGAGCTTAAAAACGGAGAGCGTGGAGGACTTGAACGAATTTCTAGACGGGAAGCGAGGGCAGGTGGTTCCCGCTGATTGGGAGCTATTCGGCACTGAGGACAATGCCGTCAGGGCGAAAGAGGATGTTGAGCAGATAGCGACGCTTCTCTATCAGAAGGCACAAGTGAAGCACGGAGGGCCGCTCGGCCCCTTTTCATTTGGATTTCAGATTAATTCTGCCCGGTTGTGAATCTGCGGAGGAGCCTGGGGGCCTAACTGGAGACAAACGAGCCGTTTCGGTCCCTAGGCGCGCGGAAGCTGGGGAAGGGCATCAAAATGCGGGTCGCGGGCAAACAAAATGAGCGAATGCTGCAGGACGAGGGCCGCGATCCACATATCGTTTGTCGGGATGGGAGTGCCTTGCTTTCGCAGTTGCCGGTAAACAGCGCCGTAATGATGCGCGGTCTGTTCGTCAGCAAACAGCACAGCAATGCCGGGTTTCAGCAGAAACCGCCGCAGGGCCGCTTCGTTGCGCGGGCCCTGACTACCCACAGCAAATCCGGCCCGCAATTCTCCGAGCACGATGAAGGGCAGCCAGACTTCTTCAGCGAGTTCGATGGTTTCGACAACCGATACATCACCCCGGCACAGGTCGGTATAACGATTCGTGTCGAGCGCCAGCTTCACCGCCACATCTCTTCATCGATCGCATCCTGCGCGGCCAAGGCGCTATCGAAAGCGGCATCTTTGCGCCAGGTGCCGGCGATGTCGCCGAGATCGCGTTGCCGGCTGCGCTCCCCAGTAACGCCAGCCCCACGGGCCAGGGCTTCAATCGCTACTTCATTCAGGCTCTTGCCCCGCTCCCGCGCAGCCCTGCGAAGAGCTTGGTCCAGGGTTCCCGGTATATTGCGGATGGTGTATTGCATGCACAGATTATAGGCAGTGCAGGCACAAAATGCAAGCATCCGTAAGGCCCTTTGTGTCATCCGGCCACAACCGACTCGGTCATCTGCGGAGATTGCAACCCGAATCAGTTTCTCGCAATCACCACGGTCGTACAGGAGCTGCCGACCTTCGGCATATCCCGACTTCCTGCCATGCGAATTTCGAGCCGTGGCCGCTCGCCCCGAATGATTGGACAATAAGAGTCAGGTTGTAATAGTGCGCCTTGCAAGCGCCGCCGTCCGGCACAGCCGCCGTGGCACGACTCGCGGAACTCGCACGGCAGGCAAACCTCGGGAAGCGTGCGCGCTTGCTCGAAGGGCGCGGAGTCTAGAATGTCGAGCCCCATCGAGATCAAGTCCGATAGCGGCTCCCCAGATCCTGGCCAGTAAACACAAGGCTGCGTGGTGGCGCGCGGCGTAACCCTCACGGTGCTGACGCCGCATCCTCCGCGAAGCGGCGGGAGGCCCGCCATCGCTCGCACCAGCGGCTCGCCAATAGCGATTACGTCGGTCTCCGCAAAGAGACGCCGAAACCCTTCCCAATACTCTCCGTAGGACAACGCATAGATGTCGGATCGCACCGCCTGGTACACGTTCACTCGCAAAGGAGCGTCAAACTGTTTGGCAACACGCGCCACGTCCGCCAGACGCAGGTAGTTCGCCTTCATCATCACGGCGATGATGGTTACAGGAATACGCAGCCTGAGACATCGTTCTGCCTGCGCGTGGATCAGTTCCCAATTGCCGTTTCCGCGCTGTGCATCCTGTTCGGCCTGCGTGGCGTAATCAAGAGAAAACTCGATGTCGTGAAAGGCACGCAACTCGTCGTCTTCCAACCCAGCAACACTATGGCCATTGGAAGTGATGGTGAGCTTGAGCGGCTTCGTTCTCAGGTAGGCCAAGATGGCCCTGAAATCCGGGTGCATACCGTTCTCACCGGTGCCCAGATTCACCGAGCGCGCGGGTAGGCGTTCCATGACTGCCTTCACTTGATCCAGGGAGAGACGATCCGCGCGAGTCGGATCGCGGTAGCAGAAGGCGCAGGCAAGATTACATTCGTTGGTGAGCCCGAGCCCAAGCGCAATCGTGGTATCAGGCGCCCTCGCGCCGGTTGGGATGGATGAGGATTTGCCGGCGACGTTATTCATGGATCAATTCTCCATCAACGATCAAGGCAAACGCGCGAAGCATTGCGTGTAGCGAGCGACTGCGGCATACTCTGGCCGGCTGCCCAGCTTCTGCTCCAATTCAAAAATCCGTTCGTAGTCTGCGTTGCGAGAAATCCGCGACGGCAAGTAATCCGCAAGGACCCGCACGCCACGCTCCGCAGTTACCGCGAGTGACGATTCGAGCATCATGGCTCGCAGGCTAGATGACGTAAATAGTCGTACCCGGCCTCCGTACAAAGACTCTTGTCCCCACTCAGCGGTCAGATTATTTTCCGCAACCGCCAGATCGCCCGCCTGGATCGCGGCCTTGAATACTTCGCCGGCCCGGTTCCGCACAAGGACTGAAAGTATCGCTGATGAATCCTGCAAGGCGCGAGCCGCGCCGCACAACACAGCAATCGGGTCGTCGAGATATTCCAGTACGTTGTGGCACAGAATTACATCGAACGATGCGGTGTGAGACAAGTTCCTCAACCGCGTCGCGTCCCCATGTTGCAGGATGACTTTGTCCGTAACACCTGCTTCCTGAGCTGTGCGTTTTGCTATGTCCAGCATCGCCGGAGACGAATCTAGCAGCGTAACACCCATGCCAAGGCGCGCCAGGCGAACCGCCGTCGCTCCCGTGCCGCACCCGACATCCAGCGCACGCAACGGCCTCTCGACCGGCGACCGAGGAAGGAACTCCTGCAGGTTGGCAAAGGCCAAGTCGGGGCGCAACCGCCCCTCCGGTGTCTCGAGGTAGGCGGCATAGTCCTGCGCACCGCCCTGGAATCGTTCGTCGTCGGCTTTGGCGGGTACCTTCATCCGAAACTCAAGCGAAGTCGTTCCCGATCCATTCGCTGGTAAGAACCAACGCGTAGATCAATAGGATAAGCATATCCAAGAAGTCGTGAAGCCGCCGCCTGGCATTTCTCCCCTTCCCGCCAGCGCCTGGCGGTGCGGCGATTTCATGCAACCCGAGTTTCGGCCCAGTGATTCTCCCGGATGGTGTGCGGTTGGATCTCGATCTAGTCGGAGAGCGACGCTTCCGAAATGGGGTGATCGTTCTGCGGTAAGCCGTCCGCGGCTGATCGAAGTGCAGGGTGGAACGTTACGCGTCAGGCGTGGAAGAAATCGCCTTTCCCCTGATTGACCGGGGTTTTGAGGGCTATGGCCTGCCTACAACAACAACTGTTTGGTGGATGAGGGCCGTTTGCCAATGCCGCGAATCGGGTCGGATGGTATAAACTCGGCACCGTGTTTGAAGTCAAAAAGGAGATTCCGCTGCCATGACCACGAAGCCCATAGCTTTTCCCGTTCCCAGCGCGCCGCATCGCGGCGAGGACGAATTGCCGTTTGTTCCTTACCAGGAGGGTGTGACTTTTCAACTGCTCCAGGCCGACGTCGAAGCCGGACTGTGGGTCATCCGGGTGCGCTTTGAGCCGGGCGTGACCATTCAGCGCCACAAGCATACCGGCGAAGTCTTCGGTTTCACCCTGCAGGGTGCTTGGAAGTATCTCGAATACCCCGAGATCAATACCGCCGGATCGTACCTCTACGAGCCCGCCGGATCGGTGCACACCCTGCACGTACTGGAGAGGAACAAAGAAATCACGGACGCCTGGTTTGCCATACGCGGAGCGAACCTGAATCTCGACGAAAAGGGCAATGTCGAAACTGTCCTCGACGCCGCCGCTGCGCTGGAAATCTACCTCGCCCAGTGCCGCCAGGCTGGCCACCCACGGCCGGATGTGATTGGGGCCTGAGCATGCCGGAACAGGCTGCTGGGCCTAATCTTGTCTGACACTGCGGCTTACCTACTAGACCGAGTGCGGCACGAATTTCGTTCTGACCTGCGGTCGCCCGCCTTCTCTTTCCCGTGGCTGTGAACTGCGACAGAAGTGTGAGAAAAGATTTAACCTGCTTTTAACATCGCAGTCACAATGCCTTCCTAGAATCGCTGCTTACCAGCAAACCAAGAACTGAAGTATTTGACGAGAACAATCTTTCCTGGGATCGGAGGCTTATGCGGCCACGTTGCTCCTCTCTCTCACCCTCACTCTTTGCTCTGATGCAATCCACTCTTCCGGCCCTGTTCCTCCTGATGATCGCTTGCGTAGGAGCATCCGCTCAAATCGATCGTGCCGTGCTGGAAGGTACAGTGACGGATCCAACGGGAGCAGTGATTCGTGGCGCCAGCGTGCAAGTCTTGGCGGTAGATACCGGCATCAGCCAACAACAGCAGACCGGTTCGAACGGCTATTACCGGTTCCCGGGCCTGGCGGTTGGGCGGTACACGGTGACTGCGACGAACCCCAAGTTTGCGACCAAGGTCGTCAACGACGTCGTGCTGCTAGTGGGGCAGACGCACACTTTGAACATCAAGCTTGACGTCGGCGCGGTTGCGGAGAAAATTGAAGTCAAAGCATCCGCCGAACCGGTGGATCGCAGTTCGGCTGACGCCTCCACGGTCATTAATACAGATCAGATCGCTTACCTGCCCAACAACGGGCGCGACTGGGCAAGTTTCACGCTGCTCGCTCCATTTGCCCAGGACGATGGTGGCGGCGATCAGCGTACGATTCGCTTCGCGGGTCGCGCGCGCGATGATAACAATTTTCAGTTTGACGGGGTTGACGCCGGCGGTATTCAGGAGCAGGCTCAAAAATCACAGACCCGCTTACAGATATCCCAGGACGCAATCGCCGAGTATCGCGTCAGCAGCGCGTTGTACGATGCGGAATACGGCACCCAAGCGGGTGGCCAGATTGACGTGGTCACCAAGTCCGGCACCAACGATTTTCATGGTTCAGTCTTTGGCTACTTAAGAAATTCCGTCTTCGATGCGCGCAACTTCAATGATTTCGACGTCTACGGCAATCCCGCCATTCCGCCTTTTCGCATGGGGCAGTACGGAATGACGTTCGGCGGGCCCATCGCCAAGGACAAGCTGTTCTTTTTCCTCAACTACGAAGGACTACGTCAATACGCTGCGACGACCAATCAACTGCTGGTGCCTAACCCGAGCATCCAACGGCAAACTTTAGCCGCGTCGCCGCAGATGTGTTCCATCCTTCAGGCTTTTCCGTGGCGGGCCTCCACGGGCCCCATCGGAAAATGCAATCCCGTATTCGTTTATCCCGACGGCGGATTCGCCGATCAGAGCAATAATCCGCAAAACCCACTCCCCGACTCCGATCTATTCACTAGCCCTGCCCCCACCACGGTCCACGAAGACACCTGGCTGGTGCGACTGGACTACCAGATTGACAACAAGACAACCTTGTACGGACGTGCCCAGCGAGACATTAGCCTGGTAAGCGGCACCAACGGCAGCGGTGCGCTGCCTTACGATCTGATCCAGACCATCAACCATCCCGCGAACTACTTCATCGCCTTGCAACGCACGATTTCACCCAGACTCTTGAATGAGGCTAAAGTCTTCGTGAACCGGGCTCCTTTCATTAATCCTCAGGCTAGCCCCTTGAACTACGCCGTCCATACCAACGACTGGGCCACCATCAACAACGACAACGCCGATCACGAGGTGGGCACAACCTATGGGGTGATTGACAACCTGACCTGGGTTCGCGGCCGCCACACCTTCAAAACCGGAATGGAGATTCGGCGCATTCGACTGAACCAGGGCAAGACCGCCGACAACAACCTCTATTTTTCCGATAACAGCGGGCCCTTGGATACGGGTTTCGTGAACGCCGCTCTCTATCAGATTAACTTTACCGCTCCCTGGTGCTGCCACAAATATCGGCGAACTTTTTACCTTCCCTATTTTCAGGATGAGTGGAAAGTGACTCCCAACTTCACCCTCAACGCGGGATTGCGCTGGGAGTATTACGGAGTGGCAAATGAGGCCGACAATCGCACCACGGTTTTCGATGTCAATCAATTTCACGGAGTCTGCCTGGGATCAGGTTCGACCAACGGTCCTTTCCCGACCCCCATCAACACGCCACCTTGCCCCAGCAATCCCGCTCTCTACAATGCCGATTACCGGAATTTTGATCCCCGCATCGGCTTTGCCTGGGCCCCCAACATGTTTCACGGAAAGACAGTGATTCGGTCGGGGTTTGGAATCTACCACGGAGCGGCTCAGAACGACGACTTGAATGCAGGCCTCGAAAGCGACCGGTACACGGCGTTCGTCAATCTCAACCCAACCGGCCGGGGCGTGCCCCTGCAAACGGCATATCAGCAGGCTATCCCAGACCTAAGTGGTTTGCCCGTGGCAACCCAGCAGCAACCTCGCGCCTTGCAACGCCACGGGCGCCGCGACCTGTATGTTGAGACCTGGGGTCTTACCATCGATCACGAACTGCCCGCGAACTTCATGGCATCTGGCCAGTATGTCGGGTCGCGCGGCGTGAGGTTGTTCTCCCGCGGAGGCGTCAACTTCTGCCTTACCAAGCCGCAATTTGACCCGAGCGGCAACGGCAACCTCATCTGCACGCGGGCTCTTGACCAGTATTATCCCGGCGGTGACCCTTACGGCTCGGTAGACTACAAGTCCGATATCGGTGCGAGCACCTACCATGCGCTGATGCTCAGTCTGGACCGTCGTTTCACTAGCGGTCTGTCCTTTCAAAGCCGCTATACCTGGTCTCATTCCATCAATGACGGGTCGGTCGGCGGCGGGGAGTCCAACGGGCCGGAAAACGTGAATTGCCTGCCGTGCGACAAGGGCCCCAGCGTGTTCGATGTCCGCAGTAATTTCACCGCGGATGCGGTCTACGAATTCCCCTTTGGAGCCGGGAAACGCTTCCTGAATGAAGGAGGCGTCCTGGACAAAATCGTTGGCGGCTGGACCTTCAGCAGTATTGGTCTATGGCACACTGGCCATCCCTTGACCATCACGATGAACATCAACGCGGCTCAGTTGCCCGATGGCAACGACCAAACGACGCAACGACCGGACCTGGTTCCCGGAGTGCCGATATTGTTGCCGGGAGGCGTGCAGAATCATACGATCCCGATCAATCCCGCAGCATTCGCCCCACCCCCGCTTGATCCAGGCGGCGCATTCGAAAGCGATGGCGTCACCTGCCAACTTTCCTGCGGCCTCGTGAGCCGATTTGGCGACGCTCCCAACGGACTGGTTCGAGCGCTGAACTCCTGGCAGATTGACATGGCGCTCATGAAGACAACCAAAATAACGGAGCGGGTTTCGGTGGAATTCGGCGTGCAGGTGTTCAATATTTTCAATCACGTTCAACTCGGGGATCCGAGCACGGACAACCTGGCTCTTAATTACACTCAGCTAAGCAACGGCACCTGGGGACTGCAACCGGCAGGGAATCTGGGTCAAATCACCACGACCAACAATTTCAATAACAACAATGACAACGCCGCTTCTCCGAACACCGGTACCGGATTGCCACGCCAGCTCCAACTGATGCTTCGCTTTGAGTTCTAGCCTCGCGAGACGGCTATGTCGCGGAATTAGGGAGTTTCGCAGGATCTGAACTGGCGTTAGTATCTGAAGGCGAGCTATAGTTTCGCGGTGCCGGGCTCAGTTTCGCTCGGAAACGCTCGCGCAGATCATCACCCCGAAAGGAACAGCTTTTCTTATGGCTACTGCTCACGCAAATATTTTTGCAAAGCTGTGCAAGGCGCTGGTCGCGGTTGCCCTCTGCCTCGTTTCTCTGGCTTCAACTGCCGCCAACAGCAGCCACGGCATAAAAAAGAAGATTTCCATCCCCGGCCAGGGTAGTTGGGACTATCTCACCGTTGATGAAGCGGCCCGCCGCCTGTACGTTTCTCACGGAACCCAAGTCGAGGTGCTTGACGTAGATTCGGGGGCCATCGTCGGCAAGATCGCAAACACTCCGGGCGTGCACGGAATTGCCATTGCCCCGGATGCGGGACGAGGATTTGTCAGCAATGGGCAGTCCTCAACGGTCACGATCTTCGATTTGAAGACGCTGAAAACGATCTCGGAAGTCCCGACCGGCAAGAAACCCGACGCCATTATTTTTGATCCGGCGACGTCAAGGGTTTTCGCATTCAACGGGGACAGTAACAGTGCTACGGTGATCGAAGCCAAGGATGGAAAAGTGGCGGGCACGGTTGATCTCGGCGGGGGTCCAGAGTTTGCTGTAGCCGACGGATCAGGTCATGTTTACGATAACCTTGAGGACGAGAGCCTGGTCGTGGAAATTAACGCCCGCTCATTGAAAGTTGAGCAACGCTGGCCGACGGCTCCTTGCGCTTCGCCTTCCAGCATGGCTATGGATCGGCCGGATCGGAGGTTGTTTATCGGGTGCAGAAGTCATGTCATGGCCGTGATGAATGCGGATACTGGCCGGGTCATCACTACGCTCCCCATCGGTGACCACGTGGATGCCACCGCTTTCGACCCTGAGACCCGGTTGATCTTCAACTCGAACGGAGAAGGAACAATAACAGTGATTCATCAGGACAGCCCGGATCAGTACTCCGTGGTGGAGAATGTGAAGACTCTCCCCCGCGCGAAGACCATGGCGCTTGATTCCAAAACGCATCAGCTCTTCCTGTCCACCGCGGAATCGGGGCAATTTGAAGTGCTGGTTGTGGGGCGCTAAATGAAACGTTTCCGAAAATTGCCGATCGTCGTTCTTTTAGTCGGCTTTGCTGCCTGCTCGCGCTCACACTCGCAGATGACGCCGCCGGAAAGCCAGCCGGTGGAACTGCAACTACAGGTGGGCAAGGCCTTCCACTTCGTCGCCTATGGAGATTCGCGCTTCCATGATCCCAAGGACGCCGAGGCGGCGAATCCGCTCGTGCGCCAGACGCTGGTACAGGCTATCGCCGAGGCCAGCCCTGCATTTATCTCCTTTGGAGGCGACATCGTCTACAACGGCTACGATGTTAACGATTGGAAGGTGTGGGACAGCGAAACTGCAGTGTGGCGTGCAAACAAAATCCCAATCTACCCGGCATTGGGCAACCATGATCTCCACGGCGCTGAAAAGGTCGCCCTGGCCAACTATTTCCAGCGTTTTCCCGACCTGAAGAACAGCCTCTACTATTCCGTCCGCGCCGCCAACACGCTCTTGCTGGTGCTTGACAGCTCGCTCGACGAGACCTCCGGCCCGCAAGGGCAATGGCTCGCCCAGAAGCTGGACCATGTTCCTGGCGATGTGGATTTCGTTTTCCTGGTGCTTCATCATCCTCCCTACACCAGTTCATCGGATGCTAAGAAGTTCGGAGGTGGACACTCAGCCCGTCCCCAGGAGAAAGAACTGGCCAAGACGCTGGAAGCACGGCAGCAGAATCTCCGCGCCCGAATTGTCGTTTTCTCCGGACACGTGCACAACTACGAGCGTCACGAGCACGGAGGCGTTACCTATTTCGTTACCGGCGGAGCGGGCGCCCATGCCTATCCCATCGAACGGGCCCCGGACGACCCGTTCCAGAGCAAGGATGTGAACTACCATTACCTTCTTATTAAGGTGGACGGGGGCGAGCTGAAAATTACCATGAATCGCCTGGAACTGGCTAACGGAAAGGCCGTGTGGACCCAGCCCGACTCAGTTGCGATCACGGCGCCAGCCGCAGTGCACGCCGGTGCAGCGGCCGGCAAGTGATCTGGGCCGAGCCCGTCAGGTTTGACAACACGGCCATTCGAGGTTCAGGGGTCAACCAAGGGCATTGCAGACTAACAAGCGTCCGAGATTACTCTCGGACGCTCTAATGTTCGATCCGCGAAACGAAACTCTCCTTTACTTCTGAGGCTTCTCGTCCCCCTTGTGCTGTTCGTCCTGACGCTTCTTTTCTTCCGGCGCCTGCTGGTGCGGCGGAGGGCTCGGATGATTGTTCGGTTGCGCCGCGGCCGGACGGTCACTCCGCATCGCGGGTTGTGCGGGGCGACTGAACGCGGACGGAGTAACCTGTGGACGATTTGTCTCCGGACGAGCAGTCGCGGGCTGGTTCGGCTCCGGACGACTGTTCTGCGAACGATTGTTCGGCTGCGGGCGATTGCCGTTCGGGCGAGCATTGGACGCCGGTTGATTAATCGGAACGGGCCGACTCGGCGGAGCAGAACTCGCGCCGGAACGCTCATTCAGAGCAGGCTGGACCGCAGGATGGTTCTCCGGCTGGCTTGCTGGCCTGAAATTGGCCGGTTGGCTCGGTTGACTGGCCGGCCGTGCCATATTCGGGGCTGCAGGCCGGGCGGGAGTCGCCTGCTTCACCAGGGGCTGCGCAGCGGCAGCATTAGCGGGGCGAAGGGTCTGCACTTCCTGACGGGCCAAAGGCTGTCCCGGATGAGCAGCCAAGGCTTGCTGCTGCTTGGCAAAGGGTATTGGCGGCGGTGGGGGCACTGCCTTGGCGACAACCGCGCGGTTGGCTATCGCTGCCGGCGGTGCAGCCACGTGACTGGCCGTGTTCGCGTGCACTCCTAATACGCTGTTCTGCGTGGGAGCGACGTCAGCCCTTAGGCTCACCGGGGCCGAGGCGATCTGCCTGGCGCTCACGGGAACGGCAGCCCGAGCCACCGGCTGGGCACTAGTGAAGGCACGCTGGGGCACGGCAGTCACAGCGCCGTTCACACTTCGGTTTACGTATTTCACGTTGTTGATGTTGGTGTTATTCGTGGTGGTGTTGTTGATGATGGTTGTGTTGTAAACGTTGGTGACGGTCGTGGTGTTGACATTGGTGTTGCTGACGTTGACCCGGTTCACGTACTCGGGGCCAACGTGGTAGGACGGCACATAAACTTCCCGCGGCCCCAGCGGAAACCACGCCACGTTGCCGCCGACCGCAGGGCCTCCACCTCCCACGAAGACCACCAGAGCCGGAGCATACACGGGTTGGACCTCCGGCGGACCAGCGACCCAACCCCAACGGCCTTCCACCGAGACCCAGCGCCCGTAGTGGAACGGCGCGTAGCCCCAAGGTGCATCGTCAACCCAGGTCCAGCCCCAGGGAGAAATCCAGGCCCAATGGCCGTTGCGATAAGGAGCCCACTCGGCAGAGACCTGGGTGGGGTACCAGACATGTCCGTAGCTCGGATCGTCGCGCCACTCGCCGTACTGGTCGAGATCCTCGTATCCGACAACCTCGTGGGAGACGTATCGTGCTGATGGCGACTCCTCGGAACGCCGATCGCGGCTGAACGCCCAGGTATCGAATGCGTCGGGATCGCCGACCTCCACAATATCGGCGTTCAGCGACTGTGTGCCGTCGAATGTGGCCCGTTGTCCGGGATGCAGTTTAAAGGTCTGGCCATTGCCAGTCGCTTCGCCGCCTCCGCCATCGCGGATGGTCACAACGGTGTAGTTTCCGTCCTCACTGGCGTCCACGCGGTAGCTGCCAGGCTCAAAGGCGGAGAATGCCAGGTTGGGTGTATCAATCTCGAAATTCTCGTCGTGGCCCAGCCGCCGTATGCGGATATTGACGGAGCCGGACGAAAGCTGCACCTGAACCGTGTGGTCATCCAGGTTGAGAAACGAGAAGCCGGTGTTAGCGGTGAGACGAATTACGGCGGATCCGAGTTGCACCTCAACCCGCGAATTCTGGTCGGTCCAGAGCTTGTCTCCGGTAGTCATCGGGCGGTTCGGAACCGCCGACACCCACTCTGATTCTCCGGCGGGTTGGAACGAGACCGAACCCTCCATGTATCCGAGTCGCGCCACCCGGCTGGGCGGATCGTCCTGGTCTTGATTCTGGCTCTGGTCGCGATTCTGATACTGGCGTTGATTTTGGTCTTCGTCTTGGGCTTGGTCTTGGGCAGCGGCTCGCGGCGCCAAGGTTATACTCACAAGCGCCACGACGAGCAGCGCGCCCATCCAACGCATCGCCTCTTTGCATGTTTCGTCCATCACTCTGATCATCTCCAAACTCTCCGTTGGTGAATGCCGAGTTGGTCGGAATTCCCTTGAATTCTTGCGAACCACGCCCCAAATTCCGGAAACGCACTTCTTACATCCATCATTCACACGTACCCTCTTGGGGCGTTGTCGCCGTCATTATGTCCTTAAAGCACGGAGCGTCCCTAGAGGAAAAGGCCCGATTGCAATCGAAAGTCACCATCCATCCCGCATCGGTGGACAGCCGCCGATGAGGCGACGTACCTCCCCAACGCGGCTGACTGACCCTTCGCTATGACCGCTCAGAGCGCGCAGGTTGTAGGGCGGCCCACAGCCCGGTTTTGGCTTGAGTGGGGAAGTTGGACTGCTGGACAGCTTTCTACTTCGCTTCGATACAAATTGCGATGCTTGCGATGCGGCTAAGGATTGACCTTCTGCACCAGCACTGGCGACTGATCGGGGTTGAAATTGCCGTCCCCGGAGTAAGCCGCGCTAATCTTGTGTTTGCCAACCCCCAGTTTCGAGGTGGTGAACTTTGCGACGCCATTCGTCAGCTTGACCGTGCTTAGCTTCTTCGACCCGTCTTTCCAAAGTCGCCGTGCCGCTGGGCTGGCTCTTTTGTTTTACTGCCGCCTTCACCGTGGCCGTGAACGTCACAGGCTGTCCCTTCTTCGAAGGATTCGGGGAACTCTTCAGGCTCATTCGGACCGCGGCTTCGTTCAGGAAGACAATCGCTGCAGCGCTGAGATCGTTGGTGATGACCAAATCCTGCGACGACGGCCCATTTCCGGTGAATTGGCCCACAGCCACGCCAAGTGGGTAGGATTCAGTTGTAAAATTCACGGCGGCGCCGAAGCTGCCGTCACCGTTTCCTGGCAAGATGCTCATACTGTCGCCGATCAGGTTGGCGACCGCAAGATCGGCGATGCCGTCGCCGTTGAAGTCCCCGATGGCGAGACCATCAGGCCCCGCGCCTGCCTGATACTCCACGTGGCTCTCGAACGTCCCGTCTCCCTTGCCCAGCAGAATGCTCACGCTGCCGGTTTGGCCGTTGTTGTAATTGGCTGTGACCAGGTCGATGACGCCATCCCGGTTAAAGTCACCGGCAGCAACCACGGCAGGCGCCGTCCCTGTGGTGTAGTCCACATGGCTCTTGAAAGTGCCGTCTCCCTTGCCGAGCAAGATGCTCACGATGCTGTTGTAGTAGCCGGTGACGGCGAGGTCGATGTTGCCGTCGTGATTGAAGTCTGCCGCCACAACCGAGATCGGCTCCAATCCGGTTGCGAACGTGCGCATCTTGCTGAATGTCCCATCGCCGTTGTTGAGCAATATGCCGACCGTGTTGTCTCCTTCATTCGTCACCGCGATATCCAGTTTCTTGTCGCCATTGAAGTCCGCCAGAGCGACCCAGTGGGGATAGCTGCCCACCGTATAGTCCTTATGGGCTTGAAAAGTGCCATCGCCGTTCCCGAGAAGCACGCTTATGGCAGCTCCCGTATCGTTACCTACGATCAAATCCAGATTCCCATCGCCATTCACGTCACCCACGGCGAGCGCATCCGGACCGCTCCCCGTCGCATAATCCGCTCTCGCCTGGAACGTTCCGTCACCATTGCCCAGAAAAACACTTACGGACCCGGAGCCACCGCCGCTGTAATTCACCTGGGCAAAGTCGAGTTTCCCGTCCTTGTTGAAATCGCCAACGACGATCGACTGCGGGTTGCTGCCCGTCGAATAGTCGGTGCTCTTGAAGCGCAACTTACGCGCGGACACAGAAGGGACCGTCCCCACAGGTTGAACCGGGCTACCTGCTGTCGGCGGCAAATCTTGACCCTGACCAATTGAGCTTAGAGCAGCGCCGAGGATGAGTGCGAAGGAAAGTCGAGAGAATGGCAAGCGCGACATTTGTTTCTCCTGAGAAGTTGGAATCTGCTGCTTGCAGTCCGAAAGCAACGCGAATCGGGAGGTTCCTTTTTGACTTCAAGAACCGCGCCCAGTCTACACTTATCTCGCCTGCTGGCAACACTGTGAAAAGACTTTCATCTGAAGCGCAACGAATCGGTGTGCGACCCGCAGCCTTACCTCTGGTAGCGCCGAGCTTTGCCTTTGCCGGCCTGCTGGTAGAGTCTGAGTGCCATGTTGCCTCCAGTGCTGAATACCGCGCGGAATGCGAAATGATGGGAATTTGGTAGTCGGTTGGCAGTCAGGGCACTAAATAGCAAAACTAGGGGACTGGCGGAGAGGGAGGGATTCGATTGCCGCCAACACCTGCAAGTCGCGGTGAAGCCTGCACGTACACACCTTAGCTTGTGTTTATGCGTCGTACAAGCAGATTCGACTCTAAAGCCGGAGTTTCCCTGGTTTCTGCTATTCGCTGCAATTCCCCAGAAAACGGTATCAGTGGTATCACCATCGCGTGCTGCGAGTTCAGTAACTTTGGTGCCAAGGGGAGTCCCCCTTTGCCACCCTGAAGCCTGTCGTCTACTGCCTGAAATGACCCAAGTCAAACACCAATTGTGTACTTAGTCGCTGGATGCACTACCGAGAGCTTCTCTTTCGACGCGTAATCAGGGCGTGCCGCATGAGGATGTGCAAGTCTTCCCGTCAGCCTTCGCATACAGATCGGTTCCACTGTTCGACACAGCGAACTCTTGAGTCAGAACGCCATTCGCAGCGCTAGGCACAGTCGTGCCCCCGTGCATATTGGCAGCATAAGTGAGTGTGCACGGCGTGAGTGAACTGGTCTGCACAAAAATAAACGTCATCGTTTCGCCAGGTTTCAAGTTAGTATCCGCTAACGTAATGGCCACACCAGAGCCAGTGCAGTGCAACTGCTGGATATTACCCCTGCTCATGTCCAGCATAACGGTGGAGGACGAGGGAGCAACTTGCGAATTGATAGCAGCCTGGACTGGTGCACCGCTCATCGCGAGCGAGCTGCCAACCGTCAATCCTTGCCCGAAGTTAGCTGGGTAGGTATCGCTGGAAGAGGCCTCGTAGGTTGTCCCTTGGGCGTCGTATGTATAATCAGCGATCTGATTCTCGGTCCACGTTTTGTTGGTTTCGCCGTTATAGATGGTTGCCGCCTGCGTGTGATCGTTTGCCAGCATCCATGCATGGACGACGTTCCCTCCCGGCCCAGTGGAGTTGGGAAATGAAGTGCCCGCGTTGGTCCAAGTAATTTGTGTTCCCCCGGTGCCATCGGTGCAAGTAGTTGCGCAATTTGAATCCCAATTCGGTTCATTCATCGAAGTGCCGGATGTACCTCCGACCGTTGCGAAGAACACGTTTTTCCCGGTATTGTGCATGGCTGGATTAGGGTAGATAACGGTGGCGTAGTCGTAGCTCTTGGTCGCAGCCCAGTCCTGTAATAAACTCACCGGACTAGCATTGGAGCCCGCTATCAAGATGTTCGCCGTGGGTGCAGGCATACCATCTGTTTGAATCAGTCCGACATAAACGTCTGACGCGGGAGACTGAGACCCGATGCAGATATGGCCCAGATTCGCACCCTTCTGGAAGTGGATACCCGTGATTCCATTTCCCGCACTAAAGCTCGTCCCGTTCCCGCCTACGCCATCCACCATAATGCCGCAATGGGAAGTCTCGTTGATTGTCCAATCGTCAACAGATTGATGAGCCCAAGTATCACGAAGCCAGATGCCCACGTGGAATGCGCCGTAGAGATCTGTGCCCGAACTTGGTTGGTTACTAATGCATTGGAACTGGACGCCATTTTTCAAATTGTTGTTGCAATAGTCCTCTCCGTGCCGAATGAGTGAACCATTCTGCGCCTCGGAGGTCCAGACGCTGTAGGTAACGGAAGACACGCGGGCTTGCAAGCGCGAATCGCGGTTATCCACGATGCACTGCTCCATGCACTCGCTATTATCAAAACCTTCCAATCCGTAGCCCCAAGCATCCAGTTCACCCAAATCCAGTATTTTTAAACCGAAGATTTGACAGCCTTGGTTGGGCACACCCGCGATATCAATGCAGTAGGCAGTGGTGCCAATATTCTTCCACGTAACTCCGCCGTCGCCAACGGTCGCTCCCGGTGTTTGGGGCCAAGTTACAGGGCCGCCACCAGACGTACCAGCTACAGTGGCTTCAAAAACGTAGTTTCCGCTGTTCCCTGTCTGGGGTCCGATCTCTTTGCCATAGACGTACGGATTATGCATTTTCCAGTCATCCAATGATCCCTCGCTCGCAAGCTGATCGAACGACCTCGGTCCCATGTAGAAAACCGGCGTCGGAGCGGCTATGGTGGCTTTGGCCCCGCAATTATTCACTCCTGCGTTGTTGCACGAAACTGCATTCGGCGCCCAGATGTAGAACTGATTGGCTATTGGACCAGCAGGGTTCCCGCAGGGTTCTCCTGAGCCGCCAACGTTAGGGATAACACGGAATTTTCCGTTGTTGCCGACCGCGGTGAATCCGATGAGATCAACGTACTCTCCACCGTGAATCTGATATTGCAAATTCGAGCCGACGCTGGGATAGGTAACCAGCGCACAGTTTGCGGTTGCCGCCCCAGCTTGGATGGAGATGTTAAATCCTTCATTGCCGTTCAGGCAGGTGCCCTCGCTGCCATTGGTGACCGGGCTAGAGTTTTCCGTCCAGCAACGATTGCCGGAGACATTTTGGCGGAAGTGATTGGAAACAGTGACGTGCACGTCATGAAAGGCGTAACGGCCGCTGTTTGCCAACAGCCACGGGGTATCCACGATCAGCGTACCTACTCCTCCAGGGCCAACGCCATAGAAGTCCATGTATCCGAAAAACGTGGGCTGCGTGGTGATCGCCGTGTTCGAGAATGCGCCAGTAGGGTCAACCGAGCAGGGCTGAGTGCCGTTCACAGGAACCAAGATTGTGGCGTGAGGGTTGACTAACGCTGCATTCTGGGCCTGCACGCAAATGTCAGCACCTGGATACTGAGCGGCATTTACGTATTGCGGAAGCCGGGTTGGGCTCCAGCCTCCAGCGACGGTCCAAGAGGCGTCTCGCAAGATCGCCATCTGAATAAGCCAGTTGCCAGTTGTTCCAGAGCAAGTTGAACCGGTACCAAAGCACGCCGTCGCTCGTTGCAATATGTTATTGCCGCTTATCGCTGTCGGACTCGTTTCTGCAATCCCTGTTCCCCATGTACCGTTGGAGTGTTCAATACGCATGAGGCCATTGCCAGAGACCGCAATCAGTTCGCTGTTTGTGTCGGCAACTCCCGCGGCGAACACCATCAGGTTGGTATTGGCCGGTGCTGCATTACCGCTGTCCAACATATTACTCGGGTTGCCACTGTAGACATACCCAGCAGAGACGCTATCCAGTGGATACTGAGCGTCCGCACCAGTGTACTCGACGGCTACGCAGCTCACCGAGGTCGCCGATCCGCCGTTAGCGAATGGAAAGTGGATGTTGTCGTTGCCGCCGGTGGGGAGATTCTTGGCGTAGACGATCTGAGCTGCGGTGTTGGTCACCGACTGAATGGTCGGACCGACCGCGCTGGCATACGTATTGTTGGTCGGGTCTTTGTAGGTCAGGTCCAGCGTAAGCGAACTCGGTGACCACGTGAGCCACAGCACGATCAAGTTACCGGCCGAAGTGCCGGCGAGACTTACATTGCAGGTTGAGCCAGAAGAGTTCCACGTTGAAGCCGATTGCACTTTGGATAACGTTGCCGCTGCGGGTACCGCGAGCAACACGAGCAGAAAGGGGAAACACTTTTTCATAAGATTTGCCTCCTGATCGCGGCGTTGTGGATTTCTGGACTCCGATTCGCCACGTAGCCGCACCGACAGAATCGTACTGCACGGCAAACCTGAAAGCATTAACTGTGCTGGTTACCGAATCGGACACCGCCGAATCCTACACGGAGGTGCGACACGCAGTCTGTGGGCGAGATCAAAAGGGAACCCCGATTGAGCAACCCTTTTGGTAACGTGGTCGTTAAGGAGTGATCTTGAAGACGGTTCCGCATCCATATGAGGCCCCGCATTTCGTGTCGCCTCCCTGCCTCGCGGCGCCGTATAGGGTGTGGGAGCTGTCGGCCACGAGGCCCGCCTCGGGAAGGGCCCCATCTGCGCCTCCGGTGAAGCTATGGAGCACGGTTTCCTTGCCGGCTGCATCCAGCTTGAAGACGACTCCGCAAGCGTCTCCGTTACAATTGCGATAAGAACCTCCGAAAACCGTGGTCCCGTAAAGGTTTCCGGTCGCGTCTCGCACCAAGGGCCCAGAAAGAGGTTCCATGCCATCAGCGCAACCGGAGATTGAGCAGAAACTGTACAGGACCTTCTCCGTCCAGCTTCCGCGTGAGCCGGGCGAGAGCTCAAAAACCGTGCCGCACCCGCCGCCGCACACAGTGCTCGTGCCTCCAGCCTGGGTAGTACCGTAGAGGTTCCCGGCTCCGTCCCAGATCAGGACTGACGAGGGGTAGGCACCATTCGCGCCGCAGAAATTGTATAGCACTGTTTCCGTGCCGGCCGTGTCCAACTCGAAGACCGTTCCGTAACCGCACGTCCCTCCGACCGAGGCCGCCCCATAGAGGTTTCCGGAGGCGTCCGAGATCACCCCTGGAAACGGCTCACCGCCGTCCGTATAGTCAAACGTGAAGAGTACGGTCTCGACACCAGCTGTGTCCAACTTGAAAATCATTCCCTCTTCGTATTGGCCGCCCTGTATGGTGCTGCCATATAGGTTTCCCATCGAATCTTCAATCAGGAGCGCTTCCGGCTCGTCGCCATCAGAATCGCCACCCTTGAAGCGATGGAGTACGGTCTCTCTCCCTGTTTTATCTAGCTTGAATAGAACGCCGCAGCCAATGTCTATGGAGCCGCAGGAAGCACCGTGTGTACCGCCGTACACCGTTGTACCATACAGATTTCCAGCAGCGCCTCGTAGCAGGCCAGCCATAGGTGATTCTCCACCGCCATAGTGAAAACTATGCAACCACACCTGTTTGCCGGCCTTGTTCAGCTTGAACGCCGTCCCACAGCTCACCTTTGAGTTCCCAAATGTGCATACGCCAGTCCCGCCCTCCGATGTGGTACCGTACAAGTTGCCCGATGGATCGAGTGTCAGCTGTGTTACCGGATACGCCCCATTTTGTCCATGAAACGTGTGCACAACTTTGAACTTCGGCTTTGCTTGTGCCGGTTGACTTGACGCGACCACCACCACAAGCGTTGTTACGAATGCTGCATTTCGCGCATCAAGAGAGAATCGCCAGTTTCGCATCCGACCGTTTACCTCCACATTCGATGGGGTGAGGCTTTGGAGAAAGGTACTGTTGCTGGGCCGCGCCGCTGAGCAAGTATAGCCTGATGCTTCTGACAGGGCAACCAGTTTCCACTTCCTTGTCTCAACGGCGGATGCAAGAATGTTGGTTTTGTAGGCCAGCCCACAGAGTAGTCAATTTTAGGCAATAACTGACGTGACTCATCCACGTTAGTTTGCTAAAGTTTGTGCACGGAGAACAAGTCCATGACCGAACCAAAGAGCCTGCAAGAAGCAATCATGCTTCTCGAATGCCGACAACTGCATTGACTACTTTGCCCCGTGCGCCGCTGGTTCGATGGCGTGGTCGTGCCCGACCTGTAACGTCGAATGTCTCGAACTCCGTTGATGTCATATAGTGTACTTTTTGATTTTCCCTTGCTGGCTTTCATACTTGCGATTCGACTTGACACCGTAGTGCATATTTGCGAGCGCAAGCATCCCGAACGACAAATCGCTTATCTGCTGGCGCCAATGGCACACACCGCCTTCCTTTAAGAGATCGCGCAAAAATTGGTCTCGCCTGTTCTCTGCGAACCACTTCTGCAATAACCAGACAAACATATCTGCCGCCTGCAAAACAGGAAGCAGAGATTTATCAATAAATGCGTGATCCTCGTAACGAAAAGCCGCCCGCAGTTGGGGATTCTCCTTGACCTTTTGCATCATCACATCTGCTTCGCCCCTGATATTCATTGCCAGATTCAAACAAGTAGATGACCTTACCGTCAAAATTGTTCTCATTCGCCCACTGTTCAATTAAATTCAGCGAACGGAGAGCGCAAACAGTGTACTTGCTACCAGTGAAGCTCTGAAATTTATTACGCTTTACCCCTCGCTCAAAAACTTCATCTTTGATCCAAGAGGCCATTCCGAACCTGGCGGTTCTCCTAGTAAGCGAGATGAGTGCGTCGAACAAGAGTTTCTTCTCGGCCTCGGTGATATTTTGGAAGTCGCCCTTCAAGTGATAGCACTTGTTCGCATGGAAGAGCTTGATGCCATGCTCTTTGAATGGCCCTAATACATCTATCCACTCCGTGGTGAAGTTTCGCTCGCCTTCTTCATCGAAAACATAGCCACCCATGCAGGTAATAGGTGCACCACTGTGAGTTCCAGTTTCGTCGCAGCACGCTTTGAGGACTACGGCCAAATCGAACTCTCCCCCCAAAAACAATCGAGTCGGGCACCCCGCCTGCCGCTAGCCACAGCACAAACGGCTTCGCACTCCTCTGTATTAACAGCGGGATTCATTGCTCGCTTTCCCAGCAATCAACCCTTGTTAGCTTTTTTTCAGCGCAACGTTTCAATCCCATCTTAAACCAATGGATGAGTCAAGCCATAGCGTCGTTATCATCGCCGACCGATTGCCATGTGGATAATGCGATAGGTTGCAGCCTGTTATGGTTTCGTCGGCACGACCAGGCCGTCTCTTCGTGCACGATATAGCCAGACCCTAAAAGCCTCTGGATCATCAGGCAATTCTGCCCCTGCCGCCTCTAGGGCGTCGTAAAGTTCCACCTGCGTCAGAGGCTTCTTCTGATACTTCAGGATTTTGTTTACAAGGTCTGCCAGCTTGACGTTAAATCGGCCCGGAGGTTCGCTCACGTCGCCGCGAAACATGTCCGTTGCCCACTCTAGGTTCTGCGCTATGGCCGTGAAGAATTCGGACCGACTGGGAGTCTTCGTTCCGAATTGCTTTTTCAACCCACCAGAGAACATTTTCGGTAGCCATACAATCGCAAACGCGATGGCTTCGTAGACTTCGATCCGAGCGCTTTGGTGGTCTTCCAGGAATGTCATTATGCGCTCGGTCCATTCCAATTCTTCAGCCCGTAATACCGGAAATTCTTCATTCTCCAACAAGAACTGAGTCCGCTTTTCCCCGAATTCGATACCCTGCGTCGCACGGAGGTAGAGCTGCACAAACCCTGGGTCCAGCTTGACCTTTCTTCTTTCGTCAAGCTGAGGATGCGCTGAGAAAACTCTCTTGAACTCCTTGAGCCAGCGGCCGATTTCATCTGGGTCAAAGTGAGCCATTGGCTTGACCTCACGTGCCTTCGCACTGGCTTCAATGAATGCCAGCCCCTTTGCATTCAGCTTGTCCTTCCAGGAACGTTTCATGAACTATCACCTTCGTGAAACTGACACCGAACTCGCTTCCCGCTAAATTTGAAGCTGCCTTTAGAGATTTATCTCTAAAGGCGCACCGATAGCCACAGGAAAGGTGAATTGACAGATGGACGAACCTAAAGATAAACCACCCGGCAGTATCTTCCGCAAACTCGCGCTAAAACGTGCCGAAAAGGCCCAGCCCGAGAAACCTGAGCCTGAGTTTCTACCGGCCATGCCAGAGCTTGGCACGGCTCCCTGCCCGGTATGCGGACATCGAGTCGCAGTGTTCGTTACGCGAACCAAACGCCCGTTTATCAATTGTGGATACTGTTCGGCTCGTATCTTCTACAACGGCTCCCGCTCCATGCAACTGTTGCAAGAACAAATCCGGGCTACCGAGGAAGCCGACGAAAAGAGCAGCACCAGGGCGCTGAAGAGTCTCAAAAACATTACGGGTGGAAACAAATGACTCGGGTAATTTCGCTCCGCTTGCCAACGATCCTGGAACGAACAATCCGTGCCCACGCGGCCAATTCTAACAACATGGGTGTTGCCAACCTTGTTCGCCTCATTCTGCAATGGGCGGTAGACAGCGACCTCCGATTGGGGCAATTCCCCGATGCTCCGCAATCCTTGGAATGCAAACTTGACGTTCGACTGCCCGCCGAACTTGTGGAACGAATTCGTGCGGAATCGGCGCGGTTCCATATTTCGGTTTCTGTCTACAGCCGAATCATTTTGCACGGCTATTACGGCAAACGCCTGATTGCGGTCAAGATCGGAGGCCGTTACACACTAGCGGAAAACCATGAACAAAAGAAGAGTGCTTGAGATACTTGCGATGAATTCGAGATTCATGACACCGGATGAAATACGGAAATGTCTACAGAACAATTATCAGCGGAGTTCTGTCTACAGTTATTTGTCGCGGCTCTGTAGACAAGGATTGCTAGAACGAGCAGGACATTGGCATCGGGTCGCGTACCGGATAACGCCACGTGGAATGGAGCGATTGAGGTTCTTTCGTCTACAGCAACGAATTTGAAAGTTGCCCTCGTTTCCTGCTGGTTGGGAATTTGCAATTTGACACTGGAATTCAAAGATGGGATTGGCGGAACAAATCGAGCGCATAGGACGGGCGTTGACCGCCGAGGAATTGGCGAAGCTGCTGTCTGTCTCCAGGGTGACGATCTTCAAGCAGGCCGCAGCGGGCAAGATTCCTTCCTTTCGAGTAGGGGCCTGCCTCAGATTTGATCCGCGAGCGGTCGCAAACTGGCTTCGTTCACAGTAATTCTTGGAAGCCACGTCCGAACCAATGCTGGCTACCTGCTCAACGATATGTAGCCCCATCACGGTTCCAAAGGTGGCTAATTGTTTTCAACCGGTGGCAGCTTTGATTCCAGCGTGACATTCGCTTCGATCGCTTTTGGCGTCATCACCGAGAAGTCGTTGTTGAAAATGATGTGGTACCTGCCTGGGCGCGGCAGAACAAGATCAAGAGTTCCCTGCGTGACCTTCTCGCTATTGTAAAGTGGCGTTACATGATGATGGTTTCGCCAATTCACAAAGGCATCGTCATCCAGGACCCAAACCTCAATTGAGTTACGGGGACCGCCAGTTGCTCTGAAACGCCCTTCGATCTTGGCCGCGCCCATGGCTTGAGTCACCGTAAATGCGCAGTCCTTTGAAGAGTGAGCAGCGATTGTGAAAGCAGTTCCACAGAGTAGCCTTGGCTCAGGCCTCTCGTTTTGTGCTACGACCGGCAGGCTTAGGGTTGCTGCCACGGTCAGGAACCACACGGCTTTTTGCTTGTCGAACATAAGTCAGCCCTCCAATGTCATGGTACTAACAGTATCAACAGTAGTGCTGCTGCGGAACAGTACCAACGTAACCATAGGGAGGATGGAAACCAGCGGAAAACGTACTGTCCAGGTCAACGTCAAAATGAGCGCTGACGATTTTGCGACGCTACAGAAGGCCGCGAATGCGCTCTGGCCCGACGCTATTCTCAGCAACTCTGCCATTATTTTAGGGCTGGCAAGGTTAGCAGCACGGGACATTCTTAAACGAAAGCCCAGCAAAACTTAGAGTCTCATGTGGTTGTCATAAAGCACTGAAAACCTTGCTCATCTTTTCGCGCACCGTTTGATTGCGGGCGGGTTTGAGATAGCGCATGGTGCTTTCCATGTCTGAATGCCCCAGCCATTCTTGCACCGTGCGTAGATCAACACCGGCCCATAAACTCCAGGTTGCGAACGTAGCACGGAATTTGTGCAACCAGAAGATATCCGGGTCGAGGCCTGCTCGCTTTGCGATAGCCTTACAGCAGTCGAGAAAATCCAGCTTGGGATTGCAACCGGATGTCGGGAATACGAGATTGCAGGTTTTGTCAGATTTCGGCTTGAATGTCTTTAGGCTCTTGAGCAGCTTTGTCGGAATGGGAATCTCCCGCTCTTTGTACGCCTTGGGGGTCCAATTCCTATCGGGTTTATGCGTAACGCGGACAATCGAGTCGGCGAATTTGATATCGCACCAATGGGTATGCATCACTTCCTGCTCCCGCTCGCCGGTCATCAGGAAAAATTCAAACCAGACTTTTTCATGTGGTTCGCAAGCGTCAAAGAAGGTTTTCAGTTCCGCTTTGCTGTAGATTTCCGGTTCCTCTTCGACGAATCGGGGCCAATCGTTCTTGCCGACCAGTCCGCGAATGCCGTTCGCCTTTAAGAAAGTCATCAGATTCTCGAACTTGTTGTAGACACTACGGGGTGATTGATGTTTCTCCCCCCGTAGAAACGCGGAAAACTTGAGCAGGTCTTTCCGTTCGATTTCGGCCAGGAAAATCTTCGGGCAGGATTCGGTGAAATAAGCCAGAGCGGTGCAGTAAGCAGCGTATGTTTTTGGCTTTTTGCTGATCCTGATTTCTTCCAAATATTCCGCCACAGTAGCGGAGATTGAGCGCTGTGAGTTGCCATTCTCAGGCATTACAGAAACGCCAGCATTCCTGGCGTTCAATTCCGCCTCTTTGCGGAGCCGTCTGCCACTGGCATCAGCGGCGTCCTTGCCGACCGAGAGGCGGATTCGCTTACCATTTTCGCGCCATTCGAGGTAATACGCACCTTCCGGGTGCCGTTCTTGGTGTCCGTTGATGTGGATTTGATCCGGCTTGACCCGACCGTTTGCGGACAGCACGACGCGGCAATAGCGCATTCCGTGCGGCGTTTGGATTCGCTTAGTGAGATTGACTTCCCGGTTTGCCATGAGTGATCCTTCCTGATTTTGGTATCAGTGTAGGTATCACCATGTCGCAAGTGCCAGATAACAAAAGTAATGGCGGAGAGGGAGGGATTCGAACCCTCGGTACAGGTGTTAGCCCGTACAACGGTTTAGCAAACCGCCGCATTCGGCCACTCTGCCACCTCTCCGGCGTGCGGAGTTACAGTTTACCACGATAGGAATAATCGCCGTTGCCGCCTCAATCTACTGACATTTGGATGGTCCAGCCGGTCACCGTACCTTGCGATTAGCCGACGGCCCGGCGCAGTAGATGCAAAACATTGCGGCAACAGGGGACGATGCGCATGTTCCAGTCAAGCCAAGAATAACCCGTTGATGCTCCGAAACCCCCGTGATAAACTCCGCCGAGCAGACGGCGATTGCCGGCAGGTAACAAGCCATGAAAAAGTTCCGGTGTATTTCCTTGCTCCTGATGATTATGCCCCTGGTCCTCGCGTGGCCGACAAACGAATTCGCCGCGGCGCCTTCCGCTCACTATGTTTTTACCAATGACGACGTCACCAGCGAAGGCAACTCCGCGACTTTTTACAGCGTTGCGAGCGACGGTAACTTGACCGCAAAAAAGGTCATCCGTACGAAATGGAATGGAATCGCGGGGGGATTCTTCGCCATGAACCGGATTGTCGCGCTGCAGAGTGGAGGTTCGAATTGCGTGTACGTTTCCGACGCTGTCACCGGACAGATCGTAAGCATTGATGTTTCCACTCTGAACACGGAGGGGAGCGCGAAGGGTTCCAAAAAGGATCTCGGCGCTACCAACGGCATTGGCTTGGCGGTGAATAGCAACTACTTGTACGCCAGTTTTTCCGACCCTGACACGATCGGTACCTTTCAGGTTCAGCCCGACTGCAGAGTCCAATTCATCAGCGATGTCCACGTGGGCGGCTTGAACGGCGGCGTGATCGACGGCATGGCCATACATAATGACATGATGGTTGCCACATACGGAGACGGCTCAATCGAATCGTTCAACATCGCGAACGGAGTTCCAGTTTCCAATGGGGATGAGCAGAATTCTACGGGCTCCAAGGGCGGTTCCGCATATCCCGGCGGAGTAGATATCACGTCGGACGGACATTTTGCCATCTTCGGAGACGTCGCCACTTCCACCATCGTCGAAGTCTCCGACATTTCGTCCGGCCAGCTGACTAAAACGGTCGTCTATCGCCTGGGGAAGGGGATCGGCTCCAGCAACATTCTTCTCAGCCCGGATGAAACTCTTCTCTTTATCAGCAACAATCAAGGCGGTACTGTCAGTGCGGCCTTCTTCGACAAAGCCAATGGCAAACTCTCCAAAGGTTGTGTCTCGAATAAGCTGAAAGGATACGGCAGTTGGGTATATTCGGCAGCGCTAGCCCTGCAAAACACCACCGGGATTGGCGGAATGGTGTATGTTGCCGAATATGGCTCGCCCTCCTCAATCGGCGTAATTGATGTGCAATCGAACCGCGGCAAGTGCACGTTGAAGGAGTCTTCGAATTCGCCGGTCACGGACCGGAGCAGCGCCGGGCTGTTGTCTATTGGCAATTTTCCGCCTCGGCCGTTCTGACGCAACAGATCTCCTACCGGAGATTCAGGAGTCGTGATATGTGCATCGTTCGCAAAGTTTTGCTGTTTCTGGTGTGCGGATTGAGCTTCGGCAACGCCGTCGCACAGTGCCCAAAACGCCCCGGTCCTGGAACGATCGTTCAAGACCCGCTCAGTCTGAGCAGCAAGAACGGAGTTCTGAGCGCCGAGTTCGCCCTGCGGCACTCGGTCGATTCCGGCGGCTACACTCACTACTGCTATGACTACAGGACGAGTGCCGGGGAAGTGGAAGCTCCGACATTGCGGCTCAATCCGGGAGACACCTTAGTACTGGATGTCAAAGACCGCATCAAGGAGGGCGACCCGGTGGGGACGGGCATGGATATGTCTCTGCCAGGCAAGATTTGTGGAGACGGCGGTAATGCGACTCTGAATTCCACCAACGTTCACTTTCACGGATTAAATGTTCCTCCTGTATGCCATCAAGATGATGTGCTCACCACGTTAATCCAACCAAACACTCCGGGTTTTCAGTTCAAAATGCAGATTCCGAAAGACGAACCTCCCGGGCTGTATTGGTACCATCCCCATGTGCATGGGTTTACGGAGTTTCAGGTCAATGGCGGCGCCGCGGGTGCGATCATTGTCGAAGGAATGGACAAGGTGCGTCCGGAGGTGGCTGGACTCAAGCAACGCGTGTTTGTCATTCGTCAACAATTCTTAGTTCCGTGGGTACCTGGACCCTATCAATTAACGATCAATTATCAACTGGCGGATTACCCTCGTTCTCCCTCTCCCATCATCCAGATGAAACCCGGCGAAAAGCAGTTCTGGCGGGTAGCAAATGCTACGCTCCAGGATTTCCTGCAACTGGAGCTTCTGGCGAGGGGGAAGCCACAGAAACTGGAGTTAATCGCCCTCGACGGTTATCCACTGGCCAACCCGCGATTCGAAGACATCATTCTGCTTCCACCCGCAAGCCGCGCGGAATTTATCGTACAGGCACCGCCCAAGCGAGATTTTGCGATCTTTCAGACCCGAACGTATTCGACTGGGCCCACCGGCAATCCTGATCTGGAGCAAACCCTGGCGGACGTGCAGGTTAGCGGTGACGATGTAGATGAAGGGGACGCCCCAACGACCATCGAACAGCCGCCTTCAAGTGCGGTGGAGCACCTCAAGTTTGCCGACTTGAGCACGCAGAAAATCACGGCAAACCGAAAACTGTACTTTTCAGAGGAATTCGGTGGAACGAACGGCCCCATTCAGTTCTACATCACCGTGGACGGCCAAAAACAAAAGGTGTTTGAACCGAATGAGAAACCCGCCATCACAACCAGAGTGGGGGCGGTGGAAGACTGGACGATTGAGAATCGCGCTTTCGAGACGCATGCGTTTCACATCCACCAGATTCACTTCAAGGTTTTGGAAGTGGATGGCAAGAAAGCCGAGAATCAGGATCTGCGGGATACGATTCAGATTCCCTATTGGGAAGGGCCGGGACGTCCCTATCACAGCGTCAAACTGCGCATGGATTTCCGTGATCCGACGATTGCCGGCACCTTTGTGTTTCATTGCCATATTCTGCTGCACGAGGATCTGGGCATGATGCACAAGATCCTGGTCAAGCCAAAATAAAAGGGTTGGAGCCGATGGCCGCCATGGTCTCTGCCAACTCGCTAGGGGCGGAAGCGCTGGGCTTGGGCGATCAGATTGGCTCGATCGTCCCGGGCTTGCAACCGGGCTGCCGCATTACACGGGAACAGGTTCGCTCCCGTGTGCTCTGCGTTCGGTCCATCACCCTTACCAACGTGGAGGAAGTTCGAAAGTTTTTCGAACCTTATGAAGGTTGGATTCTCGGATGGCGGATTGGGAAGCAGACCAGTTGTCACTTCTTTGTCAAACAATTGTCTCCGTTGCCAGACATCTTGGGCGTTTTACCGGACCGCTATGGGGATTCGAGTACAATCGGCTGAATATGGACGATAGCAGTCTTCGAGACTGCCTTCTCGAGAGGCGACAGAAACAGCATGGCTGACGAAAAGATCGAACTGATGTGCAAGGGCTGCAGCGGTGCCTTTGTCGCGTTCCTGAGTCAGATGGCCGAGCACAACGGCAAGATCACCTGCCCCCAGTGCGGGAACGCTCACGAGTACAGCGCGGCGGAGATTCGCGATGCGCGACGGGTGGAAGGCTAAGAGGCTATTCGGCGGGAACTGAACTAGCTCTCACCTACCCCGGGGCTGAGCGAAGTCGAATAAGGCATCCAACCCTGCCCAGTGCTGCGATTCCTCGGATTATTCTCGGAAGACTCTTTCACAGCTAATGTCCGGCTCCGGATAATTCGTGAACGATGCTGTTCACGAAAGACTTGGCATCGCCGAAGAGCATTAAAGTCCTATCAAGATAGTAGAGCGGGTTATCAATACCCGCGAAGCCGGGATTCATGCTGCGCTTGATCACCATGACGGTGCGGGCCTTGTCCACATCGAGAATCGGCATGCCATAGATGGGGCTGGACTTGTCGGAGCGCGCCGCCGGATTGGTAACGTCGTTGGCGCCGATCACCAGGGCAACGTCGGTCTGGGGAAAGTCGCCGTTGATGTCGTCCATTTCGATCAGCCGGTCATAAGGAATATCGGCTTCGGCAAGGAGAACGTTCATGTGGCCCGGCATACGACCGGCGACCGGATGGATGGCGAAACGGACGTCCACTCCCTTCTTGGTGAGCGCGTCATAGAGCTCGCGTACCTTGTGCTGGGCCTGCGCGACAGCCATGCCATAACCCGGAACCACCACGACTTTATTCGCAGCGGCGAGAATTCCCGCGGCTTCCTCAGCCGAGGCGCTGTGAACGGGCTTCTCCTCCTGTCCGGCTGCGGCGGCAGGCTGCACCTGGCCGAAAGCTCCGAACAGAACGTTGGTGAACGAACGGTTCATGGCTTTCGACATGATGACCGAGAGAATGAAACCGGAAGAGCCGTCGAGCGCGCCGGCAATGATCAGAAGCTTGCTTTCCAAAACGAATCCCATGGCCGCGGCGGAAAGACCGGCGTAGGAGTTGAGCAAGGAAATGACTGTCGGCATGTCCGCGCCGCCGATGGGAATAATCATGAAGACGCCGAAAATAAGTGGAACAATCACCATCACGGGAAACAGTTGCTTGGCGCCCGGATGCAAGACCAGATAGACTGCCACGGCAATCGAAATGGCCAGCAAGGTCAGGTTGACGATGTTTTGTCCCTTATAGGTGATTGGGCGCTGCGGCAAAATTTCCTGGAGTTTTCCTGCGGCCATCAAGCTGCCGGTGAAAGTCAGCGAACCAAGAATGACCTCCATGGAGAGAACGGCCATCATGAAGCGGGGAACGTCGGGCGAGCGCAGATAGAATTCCGCGGTGCCGACCAGGGTAACGCAGAATGCGCCGAAAGCGTGGCTGAGCGCGGTCCGCTGCGGGACGGCGGTCATCTGCACCAGGCCCAGGGGGATTCCGATGCCGGTGCCGAGCACGAGCGCGATGGCGATCCACTTGTAGTCCACCAGGCCGTGATGCAACAAGGTGCCGGCGATGGCCAGGACCATGCCGATCTCGCCGGCCCGGATGCCGCGCCGGGCGGTGCGCGGCGTGCTCATCCACTTCAGCGAGAGAATGAAAAGAACGCTGGCAATGAGATAGGTGAACTCGATGATGACTTGATTTCCGGCGAAGTCGGGGTTCATGGTTTTGTCGGACGGCTGGATTTAAACATCTTGAGCATGCGGTCGGTGATCAGGAAGCCGCCCACCACGTTGCTGGTGGCGGCGATCACGGCCAGCACGCCGAGCACGAAGGAGAAATTGCTCTTGTGCTCGCCCACCAGCACGATGGCGCCCACTACGGCGATGGCGTCGAGTGCATTAGTCAGCGACATCAGAGGCGTGTGCAGCAAAGGCGAAATTCGCCGGATGACTTCAAATCCGATGAAAGCCGCCAGCATGAAAACAAATAGTCCGTTGATTAGGGCAGAACTCATCTTCCCTCCTGCAGACGTTGAACTGTGAACCTTACCTCAGGGGCTAAAGCCCGGATTCTCAGTGACCCTGATTGGCACGACTGAAGTCGTGCCCTTCCCAAAACGATTTATGAGATAGAAAGCTTCCAGTTCTAAGCGCCCTGCGAAACCAGCGCCGGCAAAGACAAAAATTCACGCACCCGCTGATTCACGATTTCACCGTCCCGCGTCAACAAAGTCTCGCGCGTAATCTCGTCCTGCAAATCGAGCTGCAGTTTTCCATCCTTCACCAGGTGCAAAAGAAATGCTGTGATATTGCGCGCATACATCTGGCTGGCGTGGTAAGGAACTTCGGTGGCGATGTTGATCCGGCCGATGATTGTGACTCCATACTCGACCACGATTTTTCCCGACTGGGTCAGCTCGCAGTTTCCGCCGCGCTCGGAGGCAAGATCAAGGATTACCGAACCGGGCGCCATTCCTTTCACCATCTCCGCCGTGATCAGAACGGGCGCTTTCTTGCCGGGCACGACGGCAGTAGTGATCACGACATCACTTTCCGCGATCACCCGGCCGAGCAATTCGCGCTGCCGGGCATAGAAGCTTTCGTCCTGCGCGGTGCCGTAGCCGCGCGCATCCTGAGCATTCTTGGCTTCGATGGGGAGTTCGACGAAGCGGCCGCCCAGGCTCTGCACCTGCTCTTTGGACGCCGGACGCATGTCGTAGGCCGAGATGACAGCGCCCAGACGGCGCGCCGTGGCGATGGCCTGCAGGCCGGCCACTCCAGCGCCAATGATGAGAACGCGCGCGGGGGTGACGGTTCCCGCGGCGGTGGTAAGCATGGGGAAAAGCCGGGGCAGGGCATCGGCGGCCATCAGAACCGCTTTGTAGCCGCAGATGGTGCCCATGGAGGAAAGCGCATCCATGCTTTGCGCGCGTGTGCTTCGCGGCATCAGTTCGACAGAGAAAGAAGTAACGCCGGTTTGCGCAACCTGCTGCAAGACTTCCGCCGACCCGAGCGGCCGCAGAAACCCGATGAGCACTTGCCCACGGCGCAACAGCGGCAGGTCGGCTTTGCCGGTGATGTCATTGGATCCGTAACAAAGGACCTGGATGACAATGTCGGCCTGGGCAAAGACGGCGCTGCGGTCGGGAAGAATCTTTGCGCCCTTTTCAATGTAAAGCGCGTCCGGATAGCCGGCTTCTACACCCGCGCCAGCCTGGACGACAACCTCAAATCCCGCCTTCATCAGGTTCGGGATCACCATGGGGACGAGGGCAACCCGCCGCTCCCCCGGATAACTTTCCTTGGGCACACCAATCATCACGGAGTTCGGTTCCTCTTGAATTTAGTTAAAAGGCGAACGGGTTATTGTAGCGGATGAGGGGATGGAATGGCGCGGGTGCGCTGAAATTCGGCAGTGTCTCAGTGTGACAAGGAAGCGAGCCGAGCGCGCGATTTGCGTCGCAAAGGACGCGACGCTTCGCGCGGCTCGCCCAGATCCCTCGCTGCGCAAAGAACGCTTGCTCGGGATGACAAATCAAACTGAGCCGCGACCCAAAATTCGGCAGTTCCTCCCAATTTCAAATCGGCACAATTCTGCAATACCTGAGGTCACTTCGACTTCGAGGATTGAACCGGTCGTTTCGGTGTCTCGTCCTCCTCCGGTTCCTCGTGTTTCTTTTCGATGTATTGCACGATGACCGAGATGCGCCGGTTGGAAGCAGCCATGGGTTGGTCACGTTTGCGGAGCATCTGATCGGCGTAGCCGCGAATTTGCGTAATCTGGTCGGCGCGCAGACCGTCGCGCTGCATCAGGCGACGGGCGGCGTTGGCGCGGTCCGCGGAAAGTTCCCAATTGCTGTAGTCCCCGCCTCGCGAATAGGGTTTGGAATCGGTGTGACCTTCGATGGAGATCTGGTTGGGAAGTTTGCCTAACTCTTGCGCCATCAGGGAGAGCAGTTCTTTCCCGTTGTCGCTGGGTGTCGGACTGCCAACATTGAAGAACGTTCCCGTGTCGGTTTCCAGCAGTTCGATGCGCAGTCCCTCTGCGGTTACTGTCATGTCAATCTGATCTTTGAGTTTCTCGAAATTACTCATAGTGCGAATGCGCTTTTCCAATTCCTGCTTGAGCTCCGGCATATTGTCTTTGGAGAGCGTAAAGTTTTCTCCCGAGCCGGCCAGGGCAGTGCCCACTTTGTTTGATTTTCCGGAGGGATCTTTAAAATAACCTCCGACAGCCTCCTGAATTTTCTTGCTGCTGTTGAGCAACCAGAGCACGATGAAAAGAGCCATCATGGCGGTGACGAAATCGGCATAAGCGACTTTCCAAGCGCCGCCGTGGTGTCCGCCGTGTCCAGCTTTCTTCTTGACGATGATGAGAGGACGAGTGCCCATAAAATCTCTTTTCCCTTCAGGCGGGCGCTTGCGCCGAGGTTTCCGCGGGGGGTTCCGCCGGGGCGGCAGCGGCCTCGCCTTCGGTGCGCCCGCGGCAGACGCTTTCTACTTCCTGGAAGGAGGGCCGGACATGTCCGGGAATTGCCCGGCGAGCAAATTCCACTGCCATGATCGGGGCAGTTCCCTTGAGAAAAGAAATCATCACGACCCGCAGAACGTGGAGGTAGGCGCGCTCATCTTCGGCGATCTTTGCCATGTTCGAGGCAACCGGCCCCACCAGGCCATAACAAAGCAGAATTCCAAGAAAGGTGCCGACTAGCGCGGCGGCGACCTTTTGCCCAATTTCCTCGGGCGGTCCGCCCAGCGCCTGCATGGTGATGACGACGCCCAACACAGCGGCGACAATCCCCAGGCCGGGCAGTGAATCGGCAGTGGTGCTCAGCGAGGCAATGGGTTGGCTGGCGTCGTGGTGGTGGACTTCCAGATCGAGGTCGAGAAGTTGGTCAAGGTCGAAGGCTTCCACGCCGCTGATGGCCATGCGCAGGGTGTCACAGAAGTAAGCCAGGGTGTGGTGGTCTTTCAGGAAGGCCGGGTTTTTGGCGAAGATCGGACTTTTCTCCGGTTCTTCCACGTCGCTTTCCAAGGCCATCAAGCCTTCGCGGCGCGCCTTGTTCAGGAGTTCGTAGGTCATCTTCAAGGAATCCAGGTAGCGTTGTTTGGTGAATTTGGATCCCCCGAAGACGCCGCCGACTCCGGCGACGATCTGCTTGAGAATATGCAGCGGATTGGCGATTAACACAGTTCCGATCGCGGCGCCTCCGATGATCAGAAGTTCGGCCGGCTGCAACAGCACCCGCACGTGCCCATGTTCCATGAGGTAGCCGCCCAGCACCGCCCCGAAGACGACCAGAATTCCAATAATCGCAAACATATAGTGATTCAGCTCTTTGGACTCGCCGGGTTTTTCTTGGCGGCTGTCGCAGCCTCCGGTTGGCGTGAAGCCTGTTGCAATGAGCTCCGCGCCCGCTGCACCAGGGCTTCGATGGTATCTCCGGCTTGAGCGACTGCCCATCCTATGGAGGTACTAACCGATAAGTCGTCGCCCCACCAGCGCAGCCCGGCGCAGGCAACCACCTTGCGAATGCGTTCGGCTGTTCGTTGCACCCCGCCGCTTTCGCAGTCCATCAGGATGGCGAGGAATTCGTCTTCCCCCCAGCGTCCGACGAGGTCACTGGGGCGCAGGCTATCCCGCATGGTCTGGGCAACAAGGCGCAGAATGGCATCGCCCGCCTGCCGGCCATAAGTAGCCCGGAAGTCCTGCACATGGTCCACCTGGATGCAAGTGATGCCGAACGGAAGGTGATATTGCGCGAGGCTCGCCAGATTCTCGCGCAAGCGGAATTGAGTGAATTCGTGATTGGCGACGCCGCTGGTTTCGTCCATGCAGCCGGAGGCAGCCAGGCTTTGCTGGCGGCGATCCCGGTCCGACGCCAACCTCTGCTCCTCGAAACTTTCCGCCAAACCGATGATCGAGCCGTGCGCGTCGCGGAGGGCAACGATCCGTATAAGGACAGGAACCGGATGTCCGGCTTTGTGGCGTAACCGCATGCGGACCTCTCGGGACTTACCATCGTGCATAGTGCGGCGGAAGGGGCAGGAAGCGCCGCAGTCCACGCAGCCCTGTTGGTTACAGTGCACCAGAACATTGTCGTGGCAGGGACGCCCCACCACGTCGTGGCGCATGTGACCGGTAATGCGTTCCGCGCCCTGGTTCCAAAAGAAAATCTTCCCACTTCGATCCACCACATTGACCCCAGTCTGCAGGCTGTCCAACACGGTGCGGAAGATCTCTGGGTTCTGAAATTCAGACATGGTGAGCTTCGAACGTCGTCTGAAGTTCCATCGGCAGGCGGCGGGCGAACTTCAGAGTTCGAGTTGCTGAGTGCTTGAGCCCGACAACCTTCGCCCGGGCTCTGCGGATTGCCCGAATGGACGTGCCCTTGCGAACCCCGAGTCTCGCAAGTGGCAATGGTTTCTACCGGCGGTTTTGGGGACGTAACTGTTCGCAAGTAAAGAAGAACTCACTTCTGGCCGAAGAGTTTGGAGTAGCCCTGTGCTCTGGGGTGTTGCGGTTGCTGCCGGAAGCGCAAGAGGACCCAATGACCATTGTGACAAGGGGAGGTAGAGGAAAGCGAATCAGGCTAGGACTAATGCTCGTTGTGTTGAGCGCGGGATGCTTTGCCCAGGAGAGAGACCTTTCGCAGCTCAGCATCGAAGACCTGATGAACGTGAAAGTCACCTCGGTCTCCAAGAAAGAGCAGAAGCTGGGGGATAGCGCAGCGGCGATTTACGTCATCAGCCAGGAAGATATCCGCCACTCCGGGATGACCAGCATTCCCGAACTATTGCGCATGGTTCCGGGATTGAATGTGGCGCAGATTGACGGCAATCTGTGGGCGGTGAGTTCGCGGGGATTCAACAGCCAGTTCGCCTCCGACCTGCTGGTGCTGATTGACGGGCGAACCGTCTACACGCCGCTGTACTCGGGCGTGTACTGGGATGTGCAAGATTTGATGCTGGAAGATGTGGACCGCATCGAGGTCATCCGTGGGCCAGGGGCGGCGGTGTGGGGCGCGAATGCGGTGAATGGAGTGATCAACGTCATCACCAAGCCGGCTCAGGATACGCAGGGTGGATTAATCAGCACCGCGGCGTCCACCGGGGAACAACGTTCGGCTGCGGTGAGGTATGGCGGCACCCTGGGGTCTGGGAGGTATTTCCGAGTGTATGGAAAATTCCTCAAGCGAGACGGCTTGGTCTATTCCGATGGTAGCCCCTCGGCGGACGGTTGGGATGCGGCGCGTGGCGGTTTCCGCAGCGACCTTCAGATCTCCGGCTCCGACAGCTTAACCGCGCAAGGCGATTTCTACCACGGGAACGAGGGCGAGCATGTCACTTTCTCTGCGCTCGACCCCATGATCTATTCCGCCAATGACCTGGTGCAAGTCGAAGGCGGAAATCTGTTGGGCCGCTGGAAGCACGTTTCTTCGGCGCGTTCGGATTTCTCCCTGCAAGCGTACTTTGATAACACCCAGCGCGAAGAATATCTGCTCGGGGCAAGAGTCAGTACCTTCGACCTGGAGTTTCAGCATCATCGGCTGCTGGGAGAGCACCAGGAAATTCTATGGGGCCTCAACTATCGCCGGGTGGAGGATTCACTCCGCGGTAGTCCCACCGTGACTTTTGGGCAAAACCACGAAGGCACGAATCTGTTCGGGGGATTTGTGCAGGATGAGATTGGGCTGCTTAGTCATCGTCTGAGAGTAATCCTGGGATCGAAGGTCGAGCACAACGATTACACCGGCTTTGAGGTTCAACCCAGCGCCCGAGCTCTATTCGCACTCACCCCCAAGCATCGTTTGTGGGCGGCAGTTTCCCGGGCGGTCAGTACACCCTCGCAGGCCGAGCGGAACACTGATTTGTGCGTGAGTAGTTTCACGACGCCTTCGGGCATTGCGACCCTGGTGAACTTCATGGGGAATCCGAGGCTGTCCTCTGAGCAATTACTGGCCTATGACGGCGGCTATCGTTGGGAAGCCACGTCGCGGATTTCGCTCGATCTGGCGGGATTTTACGATTTCTACCACGATATGGACGCGGTCGTACCCGGCTCACCGGTGATGATCCCGGTCCCCCCCACATTGTGATTCCCTTGGCTAGTACCAACCAGTCGCACGCCCATACCTATGGGGGAGAAGCGGCTTTCAACCTGGAGGTGACGCGGTATTGGCGGGTCTCCGTCACAGACAGCCCGTTGCGCGTATCACAGTACTCTCCCTGGTCCGCACCGGCGGGCCTGGGGTCGGAAAGTCCAGAGCAGCAGTGGGGTGTGCGTTCCGAATTGCACTTGCCGCATCACCTGGAAGCCGATGTAGCCAGCTACTACGTAGGTCGCCTACCGCAACAACAGATTTCTAGCTACACCCGGCTGGATGCGCGTCTGGGATGGAATGTGGGGGAGAGGTTGGCGCTAAGCCTAGGGGGGCAGAACATGCTGCGGGACCAGCACCCCGAGTTCCGCTCGGTGCTTGGAGTCGCGCCCACGGAAGTGCGGCGGAATGTCTTTCTAAAAGCCACGTGGAGATTCTGAGCTCGCTATGTGGAAGGAGAAAAGAACCGAGCTTCCAACGGGGGGAATGACCGGCAATGCATTCTTACCCGGGTTGCTGCTGGGCGTGCTGGCCGCGATGTTACTGTTCCCTGCCAGGGCTATGGGCCAGCCTCCCTCGGCGACTGCGACCGAGTATCAGGTCAAGGCGGCATTCCTCTACAACTTCGCAAAATTTGTGGAGTGGCCGCCGGCCAGCTTCCCCAGCGCGAGCGCGCCCCTTCAGATCTGTGTCCTGGGGCGGGACCCTTTCGGCCAAGAATTGCGGGACATCACCCAGGACAAGGCAGTGAACGGGCGTCGGCTGGAGGTGCAACACGTGGCGGATACGCAGCAGGCCCGGAGTTGCCACATTCTCTTTATCGCCTTGTCTGAAAAAACTCAGTTGAAGCCGATTCTCGACAGCCTGCGTGGAACCAGTGTTCTGACCGTCGGGGACACCAAAGGTTTCACCGAGCGGGGTGGAATGATCAATTTTGTGCTGGACAATGACCGGGTGACGTTCGAAGTGAACCAAAGGGCTGCTGAGGAAGCGGGATTGAAGATCAGTTCCAAGCTGTTAAGCGTGGCCAAGGGCGCGATCGTGTAAGAGTGGTTCAGGAGCGGCGTTGATGCGATATTTTCGGGACCTGTCGATTCGACACAAGCTGACGGGCTTGTTCATGGTGATGAGCTGCATTACGGCAACCGCCGTCTCCTTGCCCATGGCCACGTATGACATAAGGGCATTCAAGCGCGCCATGGCGCAGGACCTGGCCATCCTGGGGGACGTGCTGGCCGGCAATAGTACGGCGGCGCTGACATTTCACGACGCAGAAGCGGCGCGCGAGGTTTTGCGGGCTCTGCAGGCTGAACCGAATGTAGCCGCGGCGTGTATCTACACCGCTGACGGTAAACCTTTTGCCAAGTATGTGCGGGACGGGGATGCGGCGCATTTCATTCCTCCAAGACCGCAGGCAGAAACCACCCAGTTCGAGGGCGAACGCCTGGTGTCGTACCGCAAGATTATCCTCGCGGGCGATATCGTCGGCACGCTCTACCTGGAATCGGACCTGGAGGGGCTGCGTGCGCGATTCCTGGGATACAACATCACTTTCGTGATCACGCTGGCGTTTACGCTGTTTTTGGCCTTCATGACAGCTGCCCGCTTGCAACGTTTGTTAACCTGCCCCGTGTTCGAGCTTCTGGAGACGACCAAGAGCGTTTCGGCTCGCGGCGACTACGCCATCCGGGCGCACACGGCCAGCCGCAATGAATGGGGACAACTGGTGGCCGGCTTCAACGAGATGCTGAGCCAAATCGAACGCCGGGATGAAGAACTTCAGCGTCACCGCGACAACCTGGAAAACGAGATAGCGGCTCGCACCGCCGAGTTGCGGGCTTTGAACGTGCAACTCGCGGCCGCCAAGGATGCGGCGGAAGCCGCCAACCGCGCCAAGGGCGAGTTTCTGGCTAACATGAGCCACGAAATCCGCACACCGATCAATGGGATCCTGGGCATGACCGAGCTTGCCCTGGACACGGAACTGAGGCCGGAGCAGCGCGATTATTTGCTGATGGTGAGATCCTCGGGAGAGTCGTTGTTATCCGTCATCAACGACATTCTGGATTTTTCCAAGGTGGAAGCCGGCAAACTGGAACTGGAGGCCATTGAGTTCAACCTATACGACTGCGTGGGCGACACCATGAAGGGTTTGGCGCTACGGGCGCACCAGAAGGGGCTGGAACTTGCCTACGATGCGGATCCGGAAGCGCCCCCTCGACTGCTCGGCGATCCGGGGCGCTTGCGGCAGATTCTGGTGAACCTGGTCGGCAATGCCATCAAGTTTACCCAGCAGGGAGAGGTTCTGGTCGAGATTCAAAACCAATCTCTGGACGATCGGAGTGTGGAACTCCATTTCAAGGTGACCGACACCGGTATCGGAATTCCGCCGGAAAAACACGAGTTGCTCTTCAGGGCATTTTCGCAAGCTGACAGCAGTACCACGCGCAAGTATGGCGGTACCGGCCTGGGCCTGGCAATCTCGGTGCGCCTGGTGAACATGATGGGAGGAGGGATGTGGCTGGAGAGTGAGCAGGGTAAGGGCAGTGTCTTTCACTTCACGGCGCGCTTCAGGGTTGCCCCGGCAAGCGCGCAACCCTCTCCTCTGGCGCTCGAAGCGGAGTTGCAAGGCTTGAATGTGCTAATCGTCGATGACAATGAAACCAACCGCCGGATTCTCTGCGAAATGACCCGAGGATGGAAACTGCGACCGACGGCGGTGGCAAGTGGGGAGGCCGCGCTGGCTGCAATCGAAGAGGCTAAACAGCGAGACGATGCCTTTCGCCTCATGCTGATTGACGGACAGATGCCCCATATGAATGGGTTCGAGTTGGCGGAAGAGATCCACGGCCAGCAAGGCCTGGCGGGAACCGTCATCCTGATGCTGACTTCGGGCGGGCAACCTGGTGACGCCAACCGTTGCCGGCAACTGGGGATCCGCGCTTACCTGCTCAAACCAGTTTTGAAATCCGATCTGCTGGCCGCGATTCTTAAGGCGCTAAACTGCGCTGCGTCAGAACCTGGCACTGCTCCTCCGCTGGTTACGCGGCACACGTTGCGCGAATCGCCCTGGCGACTGCAGGTCTTGGTCGCGGAAGATAACCCCATTAACGAAGTGCTGATTGTTCGCCTGCTGGAGAAGCTGGGACACGCTACGGTGGTAGCGCACAACGGCAAGGAAGCCCTCGTGCTCGCCCACAGCCGTAAGTTCGATTTGGCCTTCATGGACGTTCAGATGCCAGAGATGGACGGTCTGGCCGCGACTGCGGAGATCCGGGAAGCGGAAAAAGCCGGTAGCGCCCATCTCCCAATATTTGCCATGACCGCGCATGCCATGAAGGGCGATCGCGAGCGCTGTCTGGAAGCCGGCATGGACGGCTACATCGCCAAGCCGGTGCGTTTCAGCGACATTGAACAGACCCTGGCCCTCGTGGCGAATGCGAAGTCGGCGAGCCCGTCTGTCGTGGCCGCGCACCCCCCGGCTGCAAACACTTCCTGGAACAAAACGGAGGCTCTCGCCCGGATCGGAGGCGATGAGGACCTGCTCGCCGAGCTATGCCAGATTTTTCTGCAAGAGTCCCCGAAATTACTGGAAAAACTGGAGCGGGCCGTAACCGCCGGTGACTTCGAGACGGTGGTGAAAACCGCTCACAGCCTCAAAGGCGAGGCCAGCTATCTAGGCGCGGCCCGGGCATCCCAAGCGGCGCGACAGATTGAGCAACTCGGGCGGGCAGGGAACCAGGCCGAGGTTACAAAGATTTTCACGGTGCTGGCGCGTGAAGTCGCCGATCTCAATCTCTTGCTCAAAGGCATGGCGGCGGTGCAGCGGTAAAGAGAATGACCAACGAACCAAAGCTCAGCCTCGATCAAAACACATCCGCCCTGGACACGGTGCTGATCGCCGAGGACGATCCGATCTTCCGCCGCATTCTGCAGAGCTGGCTGCAGCGTTGGGACTATGGCGTCACCGCTGTGGACAACGGCCTGGATGCCTGGAATGCCCTGCAAAGAGAAGATGCTCCGCAAATGGTGATTCTGGATTGGATGATGCCGGGAATGGACGGTATCGAGCTGTGTCACAAGATTCGGAGTCGCGGGCAGAGCCCGTATCGCTACGTTCTGCTGTTGACGGCCAAAGATGACAAACAAGATGTAGTAGCCGGTCTCGAAGCGGGCGCGGACGACTACTTGACGAAACCGTTTGACGTGGACGAATTGCGCGCGCGGGTGCGCGCGGGCAAGCGAATTCTGGAGCTGCAGGAGGCCTTGATTCGCGCCCATGGTGCTTTGGAATTTGAAGCTGCTCACGACCGGCTCACCGGACTTTGGAACCGCGGCGCTATCGTGGATGCGCTGCAAAGAGAAGTCCAGCGTAGTTTGCGAACCGGGGAACCTCTCGGCATCGTGATGGCGGACCTCGACTACTTCAAGAAAATCAATGACACGCAGGGTCACCTGGTAGGGGACGCTGTACTGCAAGAAACGGCCCGCCGGTTGGCCGCGGCGGTTCGCAGCTATGACTTCGTCGGCCGCTACGGTGGAGAGGAATTCCTGATTATTCTTGCCGGATGTGATGCCCCGGATCTCGCTGCGAGCGCGGAAAGGCTGCGCCGTTCCATTGCGGATCGACCCGTTGGTCAGACCTTCGTCACTCTAAGCCTGGGAATTGCTTCCATTCCACGGGGTGGGCGGGGGCCTCGGGACTGCGAGGATCTGCTGCGCGCCGCTGATGCAGCGTTGTACACGGCCAAAGCCGAAGGTCGGAATCGGGTAGCGGTTGCTCCGGCGGCGCAGGCTGCAGGCGCCTGAACGGCCGCGGCTGCCCTGCGAGGGTTTCCGCTTCAAGACGAGTGCCATAACCTCAATAACCATTGACCGATGGCACGTTCGTGGACAAGCTGGCACGGACGGGCTATTTTCAAAAGCGCATAGAGGAATTACTTTCGTAAGCGAGCAGTTCTGGGGGAGGGCTGCCCGGGCGTCCATGACTCGAAAGAGTCGGGACGCCTGTTAATTTTTGGGCGAAACATTCGGCGGCACGAGCGAGACGCTCGCGCCTACATCCGTTGATTTGGTGACTCTGGACGTTAGCGGCGATACGTGCCCATCAGTTCGGCGTTGCCCAGGATGTGGCCCTGCATGGCCTGCTCGAGTTCCTGTTTACTTGCGCCGGCCTTCAGGTTCAATATCCGGTCGAGGGCGTAAAGCTTGAAGAAGTAACGATGCGGTTTGCCGGGAGGCGGGCAGGGTCCTCCGTAACCGATTTTGCGGAAGTCATTGCGCCCTTGACGTCCGCCGCCGGGCACTTCGTCCACCTTGGCCATGCCCTCTGACAAACTGGCGGTTTGCCCGCGCAGATCGAAAAGCACCCAGTGAGTCCAGGTTCCGACGGGGGCGTCGGGATCGTCTGCAATAAGCGCAAAACTCTGGGTTCGGCGGGTGGGTTCGTCCACGCAAGCTCAGGAGAAACATCGGCCCCATCGCAAGTGAACTTCTTTGGAATTGCCCCGCCATTTTGAAAGCTTGTGCTGGAAATGGCAAACGTCATTGTGCGTGCTCCTTGTCTGCCAATAAGTGGCTGGTGAATGAGAGCACCGGTGCTACCGTTGTTTGTTTCGTCACACGGTGCTGATGTGCCAGGAATGAAAAGCAGCGTCGAGAGTGCGAACGTCCAAAACCACCACAGCGGGAACGGATGGTTCAGGTTCATTTTGTACCTCGAACTCGGCGACTTCGAATTTGGGGACGCGGATCAGTAGGTTGAGATCGTGAAGTTCACCGTGATGCGGGCTTCGGTCTCGACCGGCCGGCCTGACTGTAAGTACGGCTTGAACCGCCACTGCTGCACTGCTTCGCGGGCGGCGGCGGATAGAATGGCCGGCCCGCTGAGCACCTGAATATCCTGGATGCTCCCGGTTTTACTGATCAGCGCCTGGAGCACGACCGCGCCCTGAACCTTCATCTGTTTGGCGAGCAGCGGGTAGCGGGGGTCCACGGGACGGGAGACGATTTGCGCTGTGCCGGGTGAAAGCTGGACTCTGGCCGCGGCGTTCGGAGCCACGGTCGCGCTGTCCGGGCCTTGCGGCGGGGGCGTGGCTTGATCCGGGGTTTCAGGCGCGATAGGTTGCAGTTGGACGCTGACCGGATTGTTGGCGGAGGCAATCGTCCGGTGCTGATTCCCCGCCACCACTTCCACCTCCAGCGGTGGGAGAACGGCGCGATTGGTGGCCGTAATCGTGGGAGAATCGGATGGCTGCGGCGCAGATTTCGCCCGCGCGGGGGGTGGCGCCGGATGCTTCGATTTCGGGTGTGTAGGCACAGATGCCGGTGCGGCGGACTTCAGCGACAGGGTTGGCGTCGCTGCCTGCGGGACTGTGACCGGGTTGGCCGCTACCGGGGCATTAGGCTCCGTGGTTTCAGATTCAGAGGATGGACTCGGTGGAATCCAGAACTGGCGATCCTTGATCAATACCAGAATCAGGGCAACAAGCAGCACTGCCAAAGCAATCAGCATACGGCGGCGCTGTTGTTGTTCGAAGAGGGCACCGGGCGGCGGCGCTCCGATCTCGCTAGTGCGGTTGTTCTGAACTGTAGGCACGATACGAAACTCCACTGCCGGTGGACCGGGACTCGTTGCCTAGTATGCCTCGAAACCGCCACCAAAGCTAGCGCTAGCTGTACCTTCCTGCCCTGTGAGGCCTATCACAACTGGCTGTGCCCCATGTCACAGCTTAGGGTTTGCCCTCGGACGGACACTGGTCATGTGACGCAGGTCACACGCTTTGGCCCACAGGGGCGCGCATGCCGGGTGCAAAGACCAGCGTCGCAAGGGGGGTGATTCGTGCTCTCACCATACGGACTAGATATCATCGAAAGCTGCCTTACTTGTAAGACGCGGACCGAGCGACTTTTCTGTGACCTGCCGGCTGCGGCTCTGCAAGCCTTCGAAAGCATCAAGTATGCCACGGCCTATCCCAAAGGGGCGGTGCTGTTTGTCGAAGGCCAGGCGCCGCGCGGCATCTTTGTGTTGTGCAAGGGGCGGGTGAAGCTTTCCATTTGCGCCACGGACGGCAAGACCCTGATCGTGAAGATCGCCGAACCGGGGGAAGTACTGGGACTGAGCGCCACGGTTTCCGGCAAGCCCTACGAACTGACAGCAGAAACCATCGATCCGTGCCAAGTCAACTTCGTAAAGCGCGACGATTTCCTGCGTTTTCTCAAGGAGCACTCCGAGGCTTGCTTCAAAGTGGCCGAGCAGTTGAGCGAGAAGTACAACACCGCCTGCCATGAAGTTCGCTCCCTGGGGCTGTCGCATTCAGCGGGCGAGAAACTGGCCAAACTTCTTTTGGAGTGGAGTTCGAGGAACGGAGAAGCCGCCAAGCAGGAACCGCACCTGAAACTGGCGTTGACCCACGAGGAAATCGCGCAAATGATTGGAACCTCGCGCGAAACGGTGACCCGCCTCTTCGCAGACTTAAAAAAGCGGCAAATTGTACAAACGAAAGGCTCGACCCTGGTGATTCGTAACAAGGTGGCACTGAAACTGATCGCCAGCAACAATTAGGGACGAACGTAGCACGATCACGCTGAGCGGTGACTGCAATCACTGTTTTCTGCTTTTGATTGCGCTATCACAGCAGCATGGAGAGCGCCACCCAAGTGAGTTGCCTCGAATGCGTCAGGCGCCGGGGCCGGCTTTCTGTGACCTGCCGGCCGAAGCATTGAAAGACTTTGACGTCCTGAAGTCAGTCAACCAATATCCCCGCGGCACAACGCTGTTTCGCGAAGGCCATCCCGCGCATAACGTGTTTGTACTGTGCAATGGCCGGGTAAGGCTTGCGGTATGCTCGGAATCGGGCCGACGTATGACCCTTCGCATCGCAGGACCCGGAGAAATCCTCGGCCTTAGTGCTTCCCTGTCGGGCCGTCCGCACGAAATGACGGCGGAGTTGCTGGACAATGCTCAAGTAGCCCTGGTCAAACGCCGGGATCTGTTGCGTTTCCTGCACGAGCACACGGAGGCATGCCTGCAAGTCGTGAGCCTGCTTAGCCAGGATTTGCACATTGCCTATGACCGGGTGCGCTCGGTCGGATTGGGTCGGAGCCGACGGACGCGGGTCCTGATCTCACATTGCTAGTTCACAGGTGTCAACTGCCCGTACCATTCACAGTAATGCTGCATCCCTGTCGCGCGCCTGAGTCTGCTGGTGGAGAATGTGGTAGCCAGGTTTCGCGGAACGGTGTAAGTTTCCTGTGACACATGTCACAACTGCGAGTGAGGTCACTCATTGCCGCTTGGAACCTCGCCCACGAAGAATGAAGGTACGGCGGAGGTCCGTAATGAAGAGGCTAGAAGAGGTGATGGGAATCGGCGACCAGATTCGGCTCACGGAAAAAACAAGAAGAAGGCTGGCGCCGATCACGGCTCTCATCTCTTTTCTACTTTGTGTGGAAATGGCGACTGCCGGGCAGAAGCCCCTGTCCAAGCCCACCAACGCTGACTGCCTGGCCTGCCACGGGGACTCGACTTTGGTCCATGTCGTAAATGGCAAGCCCGCCAGTTTGTACGTGAATCCGGACAAGTTTAAAGACTCGATTCACGGCGGCATGTTTGCCTGCGTGGATTGCCATACCGACCTGAAAGCCTCGCCCCACGAGAGCCCGCCCGCCAAGGTTTTGTGCGCGACCTGCCATGCTGACGAGCAGGCTGCGTACGACCGGAGCTTCCACGCGAAAGCGATAAAGGCAGGGGATGGACAAGCCGCTACCTGCACGGACTGTCACGGCAGCCCGCATGAACTGCTGCCGGCCAGCGACCCAAAGTCACGCGTCAACCACGTGAATATTCCAGCGACCTGCGGCACGTGTCACGGCCAGAAGTTCGTGATGGAGGCCAGCGGGCACAGTGCCCAGCCATTTCTTTCTTACCAGGAGAGCGTACACGGGCGCGCTGTGGCTGCAGGCTCGGAGAAAGCAGCCGTATGTACCGACTGCCACGGCAGCCACGAAATTCTATCGGCCAACGATCCCAAGTCATCGATTTTCAAGTTCAACGTGCCGGCGACCTGCGCCAAATGTCATGAACCGGTGAAACAGGAGTTCATGCAGAGCATCCACGGGCAGGCGATCACCCGGGGCGACTGGCAGGCGCCAGTCTGCACCGATTGCCACGGCATTCATTCCATCAAGTCGCATGTTGATCCGAACTCATCGGTTTCCGCGCAGAATCTGGCATTGATCACCTGTGCCCGATGTCATGAGGGCGTGCGGCTTTCGCAAGAGTTCGGTTTCGAGGGACGCCGATCGACAACCTACCTGGCGAGCTATCACGGGCTGGCATCGAAGCTGGGCTCGCAAATCGTGGCGAACTGCGCGAGTTGTCACGGTGTGCACAACATTCTTCCCTCCAGCGATCCGCGTTCCACCATCAATCGCGCGAATCTGGTGAAGACTTGCGGACAGTGCCATCCCGGTGTGACTGAGAAATTCGTGCTGGCCAAGGTCCACGTGGATGCGCCGCTCTCGGCCGATATCGGCAGCAAAGCGGTGCGCTGGATACGGAAGTTTTATGTGAGCCTGATTGTGCTGGTGATCGGCGGAATGTTGGCGCACAACCTGATCATCTGGCGACGGAAGGCAATCCTGCGCCGCCAAACCGAACATCGCCTGGTGACCCGCATGAGCAGGAACCAGCGCGCTCAGCACATTCTGCTCTTCACCACTTTCATCGTGCTGGTGTTGACTGGTTTTGCGCTTAAGTTCCCTGACTCCTGGTTCGCGGAGTTGCTGGGAATGGGTGAGACCGTGCGAAGAATTACGCATCGAGTCGCCGCCGTGATCCTGATTGGAAGCGGCTTGTACCACCTCTTTTACATTGCTTTGAGCCGCGATGGACGCCGCTTGTTACGCGACTTTCTGCCCGTGCCCAGAGATGCGTCTGACGTGTGGAGAACCCTGGCGTACTACCTTGGGCTAGGTGCGGAGAAGCCGGAATATGCCCGCTTCAACTACGCCGAGAAGGCGGAGTACTGGGCTCTGGTCTGGGGACTGTTCGTGATGGCGGGCACTGGCGTCATGCTCTGGGCCAAGGTTTTCTTCGGGAATCTGCTGCCGCGCTGGTGGCTGGACGTGGCCACCGCGATTCACTTCTACGAGGCGGTTCTGGCAACGCTGGCCATCGTGGTTTGGCACTTCTATCAGGTATTTCTCGATCCTGATGTGTATCCCATGAACTGGGCGTGGTGGGACGGGAAAATGGCCTTCGAACACTATCGCGAAGAGCACGCTTTGGATACGGAGACCCTGCTGGAAGCCGCGCGGTCGGAAGCTGCAGAGCAAACTGAGGCAAGCGAGTCCCATGCCGCGGATGAGCCGGCGCGACCTGAAGTGACGGAAGCGGACTCCGAGCCTGCGGATTCCCGGAAATGAGTCCAGCGAAAGACTTGGATTTCCAGCCTGCATGGAGGACAATCGTCCTTCTCCCGGCAAACATTCGGAAAGACGTACGCCCAGAACTTCGTCCCTTGGCAGATTTGAATAAACTGAAGTTGATCGGAGAGGAAGAATGAGTCCTGAGGATTCCAAGCCGACGTCGGGCGGGCACCTATTGCGAAATCAACTGCGCCTCATTTTGCATAACCCTATCAGCCTGGCGGGCGTGGCGCTGGCCTTGGTCAGTCTGGCCAACTTTTTTTTCCTGTTTCTGATTGATCTCGTCTCCGAAAGACCCAGTCCCTATGTCGATATTCTCGCTTACATGGTGGCGCCGGCATTTCTGATCCTCGGGCTTGTGCTCATCGCGGGCGGACTAATCTGGGAGCGGCGAAAGAAGAAGGAGGTTTTGGACGTCCCTCTCTATCCGCGCATTGATCTGAATGATCCCAATCAGCGCGGCGCGGTGGCCTTCTTTGCCAGCTTTCTGGTGGTGTTCGTGATGTTGAGTGCGGTAGGCAGCTACAAGGCCTACGAGTTTACCGATTCGGTGCAGTTCTGCGGACAGCTTTGCCATTCGGTGATGAATCCGGAGTTCACGGCTTATCAACTCTCGCCGCACGCGCGGGTCGCATGTGTCGAGTGCCATGTGGGGGCGGGCGCCGGCTGGTACGTGAAATCAAAACTCTCGGGAGTACGCCAGGTGTTTGCCACGACTTTCAAAACTTACCCGCGCCCCATTCCGACGCCGGTTCACGACTTGCGTCCGGCTCCGGAGACCTGCGAGGAGTGTCACTGGCCGAGAAGGTTTTACGGCGCCCAGCTTAAGGTTTTCACCCACTACGGCACTGACGAGAAAAATACTCCGCAGCAGATTCGTATGCTGCTCAGGACGGGCGGTGGCGACCCGAGCACGGGAGCAGCGTCCGGCATCCACTGGCACATGAACATTTCCAATGAGATTACCTACATCTCGACCGACGACAAGCGGCAGGTGATTCCCTACATCCACGTCAAGGACATGCAGGGGCGGATCACCGACTACATGGCGAAGGATGCGCCGCTCACGCCGCAGCAGATCGAGAAATTGCCCCGGCGCCGCATGGACTGCGTGGATTGCCACAACCGCCCCACCCACATTTATATTCCGCCGGACCGCGCGGTGGACGACTCCCTGCTGGCGGGGAGATTAGACGTTTCGCTTCCTTACATCAAGCAGCAGGCAGTCACGGTGTTAGCCAACCCGTACGGCACGACTGAAGCGGCCATGGAAGGCATCGCCACCGAGCTACACAAGTTTTACTTAACCAAGTATCCGGACATAGACAAGAATCGCCAGAACGACATCCGCAACGCCATCGCGGAAGTGCAGCGCATCTATCGCAGCACGACCTTTCCGGAGATGAAGCTGGATTGGAAAACGCATCCTAACAACATCGGACACTTTTATTTCACCGGATGCTTTCGCTGCCACGACGGCCAGCACGTGAGTTCCGATGGGCGCATGATACGCAAGGATTGCGACATCTGCCACAGCATCCTGGGGCAGCAGGAGGGGGCCACGAGACTGATCGCGGCAGAGGGAGCGCCGTTTAAACATCCAGTGGATATCGGCGACCTGACCCAGGTCAGTTGCAGCGACTGCCATACGGGGGGCGTGGGACCGTAGATGTAGGCGCGAGCGGGATGAAAGATTCTTACGTGGCGGATATAGGCGATTTTGGCAAGTACGCTCTCTTGAACGCACTTGCTGGAAATGATCTGCGCCTAGGGGTGGTTTGGTACCGGAACGTACTGGAGGAGTCAACGCGACACGGTCGGTTCACGGAATATCCTCGACTCAGGAGCTGCGACGCCGAGTTATACGACAGCTTGTCGCAAATCTTACAGAGTAACCGACGCACCATTGCTGAAATCGAAAAAAGAGAAATCCTGCCGGCCTCGACGCTTTTTTGCAGCAACCCGGTGCCAGCTCCCGAGCGTCCTTGTTTCGGCGCCGCTACTCGAAGCGCACAAACTCTGGCAAGAGAATCGTGGTTCAAGGAAGGATTCGAGAAACTGGCGGAAGCACAGCTAGTTTTTCTTGATCCAGACACGGGATTCGCGCCAACTCGGGTTAAAGAACACCATCGCAGTAGCGTGAAATACGTGTTTGGGCATGAAATTGCGCCGTGGTTGGATCGTGGCCAGAGTATCGTCTTGTACCAGCACCAACGGCGAAAAACCCTGAGCGAGCAGATCGCAGAGCAGCGGAAGGAGCTTAGCCGGACGACAAAGTGCTGCGCCGTGAGTTTCCATAGGCTCTCAGTCAGAATCTATTACATCCTTCCAAATGACAAACACCAGAGCCGACTCTCGGAGCGACTCGATCGTTTATTGTCTGGACAGTGGGGTCAGCACTTCTCTCAGGTTTGAAACATCGCGATACCACGTTCGCTGCAAGAGCCGCCAAATCTACTTCGCCGGAACGGAAACCTTGGGCGCGGGCGCGCCGCGCAGCAATCCTTCTGAGCTCAAATCCTCGTCCAAGTCGGGCCAATGAATTCCGTAACCGCCGCCGGCAATCTTCCAGTTCTGGCGCTGCGCGGGTGTGGCGTTGAGCAGGCGGGGATACCAGACCAGGGGCACGGAAATCACACGACCGTCGCGCAGAGTCACACTGAGCGCGTCGTCGGAGAACTCGACGCCTAAGACTCGCTCATCTGCCACTGACGCCGAAAAACTCATTCCATGCCTCCAAGAATTCTTTCTGGTTCTCTATCACGATTGATTGTATATCGCGCAGTTCATGGGCGCGAAATCCGAAGTTGCCTGCCAATTGAACCGGATTGAGCCAAAACTTGGCCGAAAGATCGTCGCGGTCTGCGTGAATATGTGGCGGCTCGTTAGGCTCGTGGCTATAGAAGTAGAAGCGATACGGGCCGGACCGGAGGACAGTCGGCATGCCGGGATTCTACCAAAGCCGGGTGCCCCATTTCTCGCGTTCTTTGCGAGAAGTGGGCCGTGCAGAAGAGATTCTATGTTGCTCGCAAGACAGCGCGCTCGGCAGCTTGCGGCAAGGGAACGGCAATGAAGTGGTCCTCTGGGTAGAGGTAGTCCTCGCCAGACTCATCGACCACCCGGATCTGGTGATGTTTGGCGGCTTCGGGGTCGGGAATCACTCGATACAGTTTTCTCAATTCCAGCGAAGCCGGATAGTCCCTGTTCCGGGTGCAGACCACAAACTGCGGTTCTGTGCGTTTCATCTTCTACTCGTCCACTGATTGATTGTACTGCGGGCCGAGAAAAGCAGGTCCCTCGACTGCGTTCAATCGCTCGCTGCGCGAACGATTGAACTCCGCTCGGGATGACAATTCTGCTGATGAATCGATGACTGTGCCGCTGGGCTTTTGGCGGACAAGAGTGTCCGCCCCACACCCTAGCTTTCGATCTGCTTGATGTACAGCCGGAGTCCGGCCAAAACCAGGCCAATGGCGATAAGCGAAATCGCCAACCCGAAACGCCGATAGTTGCGCTCAACCATGGCTTGCTTCCCCGCCTGCAGATTTTTAGCGGCGACTTTCAGGCCGGCTTGAATATCCTGATCCACCAGGTCCGTCCGGAAGCTATGGATCGTGACTCGAGCCTTGGTCAGCGAATCTCGCGCCTGATCCTGTCCCAGCCGAGCCTCGCTCACCTCCATGCCGGAAGACTCGGCGACAGCGAGAACCTGGTCTGCGCTCTTGATGGCTTGGTCCAACCGGGTCAAGCCGCTCAATAATCCTGCCCGGGCTTGATCGCAGGTGTCCCCTGGAGTATGACACTGCATGCAAACGGCGTCAGGACCAGTGCCGAGCTTGGCGTCCGTCGCATGCCTGATGCCATGATTGCCATGACAGACGACGCATCCTGGAAGGGAGGCCGCTTCAAAGGCCGCTTTGTGCGTACTTTTTTCATACATCTGGGCTTGGAAAACGTGACAGGTTGAGCATACATTCTGAACCCTGTCCACTCCCGGCGGCGCCGCGCCATGGTTGCCGTGGCATGTCGTGCAAGTCGGAGCGCTCAGGTCTCCGCGCACCGTCAGCGCCTCGTGGTGGACGCTCTTACTGTACTCGGCGAATTGGTTGGTGGGAATTTTATAGCCGCTCATGTAGCTGGCATCAGCGTGGCAGCGCGAGCAAGTTGTCGCGATATTCACGGGATTCACCGTCGAACGCGGATCGCTGGGCGCTCGGATGTCATGAACGCTGTGACAGTCGGTGCAGACTGCAACCTTGGTGTCACCGGCGGCGAAGCGCTTGCCGTGGACGCTGGTGTGGTACTGGTTCAATTGATCCGTGCGCAGGCTGGGATTGAATTGCCGCATGTACGCGGGATCGGAGTGGCAACTTCCGCACAACTGCGGGATCTGTTTGCGATCGATCTTGCCCTTCCAACCTTTCTTGGGGCTCATGGCCTGGTCAGGATCGTCGCTGGCCGGATCGCCACCGTGACAGTTGACACAGGTCAGGCCCTTCTGGGCGTGGATGTCCTCGCTGAATTTCTCCGGAGTCACTCCCAGGGGATCAGGCAGGGCGGAATGGCAGTCGAGGCAGGAATTCTTGTTTTGTGCGAGGCCAAAAGTGCCGAGCAACAGGAGGGCGGCCAGTGGGAGCAAGCGGGTTGTGGCGGCTGACCGCGCCGTTGTCATTCCGACCAGCCTCAGCCGGGAGGAAGCTGCTGTTCGCGGGCGATACTGGAAAGCAGATTTCTCGGGAATGAATCCCCTCGAAATGACAACTTGTTTTCTATTTAGCCAAGTGTCCATAAACACTCATCCCTGCGACGTAAGCCAGAGCAAAGATTGCAAGTCCGGTAATCCAGCGTCTGGGAGGCGAGGGGTATTCGCTCTCGAAAAACGGCAGCAACAGCCAGAGCAATCCAATCAATCCGAAACCCAGCACGCCCAGAATTTCCCCGTCGACGAACCACACTTTGGGAGGAATCAGCTTCAGCGTCTGGAACATAAAGAGGAAGTACCACTCGGGCTTGATTCCCGCCGGCGCGGGCACGAATGGATCGGCCTTCACCCCGAGGTTCCACGGGAAAATGGCCGCGAGCGCTCCCAGCACTCCCAGAGCTACGTACCAAGCCATCAGTTCGCGCAGCGCGAAGTTGGGAAAAAACTTCATTTCACGTTTCGCGGCCGGATTCGCGCTCCACTCCGCTTCGAGCTTCGGAGGCACGCTCATGCCCAGACGCTGAACCAGCAAAAGGTGCAGGAGGATCAACAAAGTTGCCAGGCCGGGTAGAACGGCAACGTGAAATCCGAAGAAGCGGGTCAGGGTAGCGCCGGTCACATCTTCGCCGCCGCGGAGAAAAATCATCATCGGCTTTCCGATAACCGGCACCTGACCGGTGATCTCGGTGCCGACCTTGGTGGCGAAAAAGGCCAGCGTGTTCCACGGCAGCAGGTAGCCGCTGAAGCCGAATCCCATGACCAGAAACAGCAGGATCATTCCACTGACCCAGGTGAGTTCGCGCGGTTTGCGGTACGCCTTGAGGAACAACACGCTGAACATGTGGGCAAAGGCGGTGAAGATCATCAAGTTGGCGGACCAGGAGTGAATGGAACGAATCAGCCAGCCAAACTGCACCTGCGTCATTATGTATTGAACGCTCTCGAAGGCTTCGTTCGCCCCGGGGCGATAGTAAAGCAGAAGCAAAATCCCGGTCAGCACCTGGATGACAAACAGGAAAAGAGTAATGCCTCCGAGGAAGTACCAATAAGAGAGCCGGTGCAGGGGAACAGTTTTCTTGCGCAACGGGGCGATCAAATCATCCCATTCCAAGCGCTCATCCAGCCAGTTCCGCGCGTTGCGTAAGAGACTCATCTCAGGCCTCCCGGCGACGCCGGACGAAGATTTCCTCGCCGTGAACCTGCACTTCGAAGCTTGCCAAAGGGCGCGGCGGAGGGCCAGATAGGTTGCGACCGTTCAGGTCGTACATACCGTTATGGCAGGCGCACCAAACCTCATGCAGGTTGTCGCGATACTGCACCGTGCAGGAGAGGTGCGTACAAGTAGCCGACATGGCGCGGTACTCACCGCTAGCGGTGCGGATCAGCAGCCCCGGGCGGCTGCCAAAGCGGAAGATCTTTCCGCTATTCGGCTTCAGCTCTCCGACCCGGCCTGCCACGACCGAATCGCTTCCCAGATCAGATGCCTTAGGCGGAATGAGGTACCGGAATAGTGGATAGATGAAGGCGGCGGCGGTTGCCAGAAATCCGCCGGCCAGCAACGCCTCCGCAAAACGCCTTCGCGGGATCGGCGCCGTCAGCCGATCGCCGGCCATGCGGTGGTCACTGGTTGCCATAGTTGCCTCTTCGATGGATTGCGCACCCTGGTCTGGCCGATGCGCACGCGGGCCAGCCACTGCGAATTGCAACGCAACGGCACATCATACATGCTGTAGGTCCGATTCAGATCGAAAACTTGCGTCGGGGACCCACATTTTCAACGCCTTACCTTGGTGACCGACATCACAACTCCGCGTGACACCAGTCACGGCCTGTATGTTCACTCCTTCTTTATCGTTGCATCCAGGGGTGAAAAAGCAAGCTCCCCGGGGTGGGTGAGAAGGAGATCGCTGATGGCTTCGGGCAATGGCAATGGGCACAACCAGGCAGGTGAAAACAAGCCGCGTTTGGTTTTCTGGGAAGTCACCAAGGGCTGTAATCTTCGCTGCATCCATTGCCGGGCCAGCGCCACGGAGCTGAGCTCTCCCAGCGACCTGCCCACGCACACTGCACTCGGCATCATCGACCAGATCGCAGAAGCGGCGAACCCTATCCTGGTTTTGAGCGGTGGCGAACCGCTCTATCGCTCTGACATTTTTCAACTGGCGCGCTACGGTACGGATAAGGGCCTCCGGGTGGCGCTGGCGACGAACGGGACACTGGTGACCAAGGACGTCGCCCGCATGATCGTGGACTCTGGCGTGAAGCGGGTTTCCATCAGCCTGGATGGAGCCGATGCGGCCACTCACGACACTTTCCGAGGTATCCCAGGGGCATTTGATGCGGCCACGCAGGGCCTGCGCAACCTGAAGGCGCTGGGCATGTCGGTGCAGATCAATATGACGATTGCGCGGCACAATGCGAAGCAGTTGCCGGACGTGCTGCAGTTGGCGAAGTCGCTGGGCGCGGACGCGCTGCACACATTCCTGCTGGTGCCTGTCGGTTGCGGAGTGGACATCGCCGCCGAACAGATGGTGCCCCCCGAAGAATACGAAAGAATGTTGAACTGGTTCTACGACGAGTCGCTTAAGGGAGGCATCGAGTTGAAAGCGACCTGCGCACCTCACTATTTCCGCGTGGTTCGGCAGAGACGGGCAGCGGAGGGGCGATCAGCGGAAGCTGCGGCGAAAGCCGCAGCTTCGACTGCGCGAAGTGCGCCCGACTTAGCTGGCATTGGCCCGGCGGAAATGATGATGCCGGGAGGAACGGGAATTGTGTTGAAGCCTCAGGGGCATCCCAGCGGCAACCATACCGGTCATCCCAGCGGCCATCCTTCCGACATGAACGCCATGACAAAGGGATGCTTGGCGGGGACTGGTGTTTGCTTCATCTCGCATGAGGGCGAGGTATTCCCCTGCGGATATTTGCCAGTCATCGCTGGCGATTTGCGGAAACAAACATTCGCCGATATCTGGCAAAACGCGGAAGTGTTCAACGCGCTGCGCGACACCGGCAATCTGAAAGGGAAATGCGGGTGCTGCGAGTTTCGCAACGTCTGCATGGGTTGCCGCGCCCGGGCCTTTGCGGCGACCGGCGACTATCTGGATGAAGAACCGTTCTGCATTTACCAGCCACGCACGACGAACCCGCAAGACAAAGAGAAGAAGCAGAACTCTCCTGTTGGCATCAGCTGACGAAGGCGCAGCCTCCGGTACAATACCTGCGTGCCGGAGGCGAAGACCAACCATGCGATTACCCTCTCGAAAGTGGCGATCTTTTCCGGGCTCACCGAAAGCGAGCTGAGTTTTCTCGCACAGCGCGCTGTGCCGCGGCGTTACACTCCAGGCCAACTTGTTTTCAGTGAAGGCGAGCCGTGCTCCGGGCTTTATGTGGTTGAGTCCGGACATGTCCGTATCTTCAAGAGTTCTGCCAGCGGTCGGGAACAGGTGTTGAACATCGACGGCCCGGGAAGTTCAGTGGCGGAGCTGCCAGTATTTGACGGCGGCAATTATCCGGCGTCGGTGACGGCGGTTGACGAAGCCACGTTGCTATTTGTCAGCAAGCAAGACTTCCAGTCCTTATGTCTTACGCATCCCCAGGTTGCTCTTAAAGTATTGCGCGTGGTGGGAGCGCGGTTGCGGCGTCTGGTGGGCATCATCGAGGAGCTGTCGTTTACGACCGTGCGCCACAGGCTGGCATCGTTCCTGTTGCGCCTGGCGCAGCGCGAGGGAAAGCGCGTGGCCGCTGGCACTGAAATTACGCTGCCGGCGAGCAATCAGGAATTGGCGTCGCAAATTGGCACTGTGCGCGAACTGGTTTCGAGGAATCTGAGCCGGTTGCAAGCCGAGGGCCTGATTCACATGGACGAACGCAGCGTGGTCATCGCGGATTTAAAAGCACTCGAGGCTGAACTACAAGACACCGAGTAGCGTGCTTCGCGCGAATCCTGAGGTCGAACGTGGGCTGGCTTGCGGTTCCTAGCAGGTGAGTTGTTCGCGGTTGAGCTTCAGGCCGTTCAAGTTACCCAGCACAGTGACCGCGATGGATTCGGTGTGGAAGAACTCGTTTGCGAGTTCCTTCACTTCTTCAGCGGTAACGCTCTCGATTTTCTCGAGCAGTTCATCCATGCTGTAGAAGCGATCGAAATACATCTCCTGCCGCGCCAGGTTGGACATGCGCGCAGTCGAGGACTCGAGCGACAGCATCAGACTGCCTTTCAACTGGTCCTTGGAGCGGCGAAGTTCTTCTGCCGGAACCTCTTCCGACTTGAGCTTGCAGAACTCGGAAACGATGCACTGCACCACCTTGCCGGCTGACTCCCGTGAGGTGCCGGCGTAAACGGAAAGGCATCCGGTATCGCGATAAGGGTTGAGATCGCTGTAGATTGCGTAGGCCAGCCCCTGGCGTTCGCGGATGTTCTGAAACAGGCGCGAACTCATTCCCCCGCCCAGGAGGGTGTTCAGAATATAGGACGCATGCCGTTTCTCATGGGCAATGGGGTGCGAAGGCACGCCCACGCAGATCTGCACCTGCTCGAGAGCCTTCTTGTTGCGCATGATGATGCGGGGAACAATCTTGGGTTGCGGACTGTGAAAGCCGTTCTTCATCGGCTTCATGTGCTGGAAGTGCTTGGCCACCAGCGCCACGAACTGCTCGTGCTTCAGATTACCGGCCGCGCAGATGATCAGGTTACCGGGAGCAAACCGTTGACCATAGAAACCCATCACGGGATCGCGCTCGAATTTCTTCACGGTATCCTTGGTGCCCATGATCGGCTTGCCGAGCGGGTGATCTTTCCAGAAGTTCTGGGTGAAAATTTCGTGGACGAGATAATCGGGGCTGTCCTCATCCATTTTGATTTCCTCCAGGATCACGCCCCGTTCGCGACTGATGTCCTGGATATCGAACACCGGGTTGAGCACCAGATCGCTCAGCACGTCCATGGCGATGGGCAGGTGTTCGTCGAGCACCTTCACGTTGAAGCAGATGCACTCCTTGGCGGTGAAGGCATCCATGTTTCCGCCGATGGAATCCACCTGGCGAGCAATGTCTTCCGCCGAGCGATGCTTCGTCCCCTTAAAGACCATGTGCTCGACAAAATGCGAGATGCCATTCCATTGCGGGTCTTCATCCCGCGATCCGGTCTTGATCCAGATGCCGATGGAGACGGAACGAATGTGCTGCATCTGTTCGGTAATGATGGTCAGCCCGTTGGGCAACACTTCGCGGCGGATGTTGCGCGATTCTTCAACCATGACTATCTCACCCAGCGGGCTCCGACGTGGAGAGCTTGGAGCCGAGGACTCTAACTATTGTTACATACTGGAGGTAGCTTAGCGAACGGATCGTTAGTCCTGTATAATCAATTAGTTATGGGCGGACTGCCGGTAAAGGCCCGGTCTATGGCGCGAGCCGGAACAATCTCTTCTACAATCAAGAACGGGCAGTCCAGCCTCTGGTTCGACGCGTGAACGAAACGAAACAAGCCGCGCTTTTAGGCCTTACCCTTCAAGAGCTTACCCACATTGCGGAAGCGTCGGGCGAACCCTCCTACCGCGGCCGTCAGCTTTTCGAGGCCATTTACAGCCAGACGGGTCGAATCGGGCGACCAGATCTCTACGTTGCCGCAAGACTTTCGCCGCAGCTTGGCGGAAGGAGGGTTCTCAATTGGGCTTCCGAGAATCGAAAAGAAGTTCGTGTCCAGTGACGGCACGGTGCGCTACCTGATGGAATTTGCCGACGGGCAAACTGTGGAAACGGTCTGGATGCCAGAAGGCGACGGCGGAGAAGCGGGAGACGGCAGTGAAGCTGGGAACGAGACGGAGAAACGAGCCGGACGTGCGTGGGATCGCAGCCACGATTTGCGTTTCCAGCCAGGTCGGCTGCGCGGTGGATTGCCAGTTCTGCCTGACCGCGCTGCTGGGAGTGAAACGCAATCTCACGGCCGGTGAGATCGTGGGACAGATCTGTGCCGTGCTCAACGACCGTCAGGTCTCTCCGCCGCAGGACCGCGTGAACGTAGTGTTCATGGGCATGGGTGAGCCTTTCTTGAACTACGACAATTTCACGAAGGCAGTCAGCCTGCTTGTGGAAGGAGTGGGAATTCCGGAGTCGCGGATGACGGTCTCGACGGCAGGAATCGTGCCGCGCATTTATGATCTTGGATCTGAGCCGGTGCGGCCGAAACTAGCCATTTCGCTGAACGCGTCCAACGACGAATTGCGAACCAGGTTGATGCCGTTGAATCGCAAGTGGAATCTGGAGAAGTTGATTGCTGCCGCGCGTGATTTTCCTTTGCGGAGCCGCGAAAAATTGACTTTCGAATACGTCCTGCTGGACGGGGTCAACGACTCGACACAGAATGCACGCGAGTTGGTCGAGTTGATCCGGGGCCTGCGGGCCAAGGTGAACCTGATCGCTCTAAATCCCGGTCCGGGAATTGTATTTCAGACTCCAGCGGACGACCACGTTGCGCGATTCCAGAGAATCCTGACGGCGGCTCAGATACCCACATTTGTGCGGCGGCCCCGCGGGCGGGACATCTACGCGGCCTGCGGGCAACTGAAGCGTACGGTTGAACCGGTTGCTTGCTGAGCAGCAGGGTCAACGGGTGGAAGCGGGATTCGGTTCCGGGCTCAAGTCGGAAGAAGTGTAGGTCTGCGAAACCGGGGCCTCGAGGGAATCGGTGAGCACGGGCAGTTCGATTCGGAATGTCGCGCCGCCTTCGGGCAGGTTCTGACACATGATCTTTCCATTGTGCTCCTGAATAATGCCATAGCAGACGCTGAGCCCCAGACCGGTTCCCTGACCCACCGGGCGAGTGGTGTAGAAGGGATCGAAAACCCGATCTGGTTCCTGCATGCCCGGGCCACTATCCACAAACTCCAGCAGGACGAAGCCGTCCTGCAATCGCGTACTTACCGTGAGTGTGCCGCCTTTTTCGCTCATGGCGTGCAGAGCGTTGTTGGTGATGTGCAAGCAAACCTGCAAAAGTTGATTGGAATCGCCGAGAACTCGTGGCAGCCCACTGGCCAGGTCGGTGTGGACCTGGAAATTTGGACCGCGCAATAGGGGCTGCCCTAACTTCACTGCGGTCTGCACCAGGGCGTTCACGTCCAACAGGGTCTTCTCGGCAGGGACCTGTTTGGCAAAACTGAGCAGGCTGGAAACCAGTGTCCGGGTGCGACGCACCTGGTATTCAATCTTCTGCATTAACAGGCGCTGGTCCGCAGTGAGGGGTGTGGCCGCCAGCAGATCAGAATAGCCCAGCATAGCAGTAAGAGGGTTATTCAATTCGTGAGCCGCGCCGCCCACCAACTGCCCGAGCGATGCCAGTTTTTCCGACTGCACGAGCTGCGCCTGCACCCGCCTGAGATTCTCAAATGAGTTCTGCGAGGCATTCAGTAACTGGAGAATCTCGCGATCCAGGAAATGTTGCTTGAGGAAGACCAAAGCAGCCATGACCAGCATGCTTGCCAGGGTAAGGACCAGCCGGAACATGCGTACTGGTTGCGGGGTGCCGGAGTCGAACACGGACCACGCAGAAGGAGGGAAGAGAAAAGACAGCAATCATGCCGAGGCGAGTCACCCAGACGCCGTGGCTCGCGGAGCTCTTGGCCGGCAGTTGTCTCGGCGAAGAGTGAAACGCGAATAAGGCAATCCGTGGTAATCCACGCCATGGAGGCCGCCAGCGGAACATCGTAGATGCTGCCGGAGAAATAGACTTTCCGCTCAATGGCCCAGTTTGCCAGATAGGAACTCAGGCTATAGGTGAGGCTGGCGCCAAACCAGTTTGCGTAAATCATTCTCCACGAACCCTGACTGCGGTACCAGAGCAGCGCCAGGCCAACCAGAAATACCGCCTTTTCGGTGAGATAAAGACTGTTCAGATTGTGTTCATAGATGGTCTCGTTCCGGTAAACGTATTGCCAGGGAATCACGGTGAACAAGTAGAGATAAAGCCACCAGACCAGCAGCATGACGAAATCAAGCGACCCTAAGCGGGTGGCGCGCCCGTCCTGCTGCATGTGGGGTTGCATGGCCAGCGCCGCCGTCATCGGCACCAAGTGGAGGAAAAGCACTACATCGCCGGCAAATGGGTTGGGAACATCGCGGCGAAGAAAGACTTCGAAATAAGACCAGAGAGCCTGGTAGGAGAACCAGAATGCCACCCCCAGCATCATCAATCCCCAGAACAGCCGGGTTCGACCACGTGAGGCCAGTACGACGGGGAGAAGGGCAAGGGTTCCGGAAAGCAGCAGAATGAGCTGTGTAAGATCGCTGAGCGCAATGAGGGTAAAGCCGCGATGCAAAACCAGGGATGCCACGGTCTGCGCACACACCAACCCGGCGGCGGAAGATCCATAACTTGGAACGCTGAGAGAGATTCATCCGTTACCAATTCTTAGGCAATCGGCAAAACCCGGAAAGTTACTTCAGTAACCTGCTGAAACCGGAGCGCGGCGCCCGATGCCCAGCTCGGTTCTAAGTTCCCTCCGATGTTGACTTTGGACGCAACTGACGGAAGTTTCGCTTGCTCTGCGGTCGCATTCTCAATAATATCCGTGGCAGCATTTCTGCTTGCGTGGTCGCAATCGAGTGTCATTCCGAGCGGTTCGAGATCGGTTCCTTTGGAGACTTCGGGCCCCCATGAGTCCGGGCGAAGTACGCCGGACCGAGCGGTGGCTGGCCTCGGCGCGGGTCTTCCTGTCAACCGCGCTCTAGTCGCCATCCTGATGGACCCGGGGCGAATCCGCTATTCGGTTTGGGTCTCCGGATTGTTCGCCTTCTATATCGGCCAGGGTGTGCTCACCATTTTCCTGCTGCGAATGCGGCAGGAATCGACACGCGTCTCGTTTCGTCTGCTGGTCCATGGCGCGGATGTGGTTTGGCCGGCCGTGATTTCAATTTTCGCGACTGGGCAGAGCAACCCGTTCTTTCTGTTTTTCATTTTCGTTCTTGCCGCCGCCGCTTACCGCTGGGGTCTTCGGGAAACGGTGGGAACCGCCGCTGCAGCAGTTTCGTTGATGTGGGTGGAGAGCCTCAGCTTCCATTTAGGACTCATGTCGTGGATGGAGGGATTGCTTCAGCGCCACCAATTGCCGGCTTTGCAGCGTGGACACCACGCCCTTCGAAGCCAAGCATCTTTTCATGCGCTCGGTCTATCTGCTGGTGCTGGGTCTTCTGCTGGGGTATCTGGCCGAACAGCAGAAGCAGTTGCGCGGCGAAAAAGCGGTGATCGCGCGGACCCTGAGTCAGAGCCCGAGTCGAAACCGGTTTACCGGAACGCTCCAGGGCATTGCCGGCGAACTGGTTTCCATGTTCGGGGCCAAGCATCTCATGCTGGTCTCTCAGGAAGTCAAAAGCCACCATTTGTTCGTGGGTGAATTGAGCGGTCGCGGCGGCGGGAAGCGTCTTCCGCTGGCTCGATCCATTGGCCGGCGACCGGCAGACCTATCTCTACGAATGCCCCGCAGCACCAGCTATGCCTGGCGAAGCGGCTGGACCGAGAAGGACAGTTTTCCGCTCTGGGATTGGATGAGAACGGCGGCAAGGTTCACGACCTCAGTGCAGAGTTTTTGGACGGCCTGGTCAGAAAAGTATGAGTTTCGCAGCCTGCATGATGGTGTCGTTTGTGTTTGGGCAAGAGTGGCGTGGGGCGGATTTTTCTGCTGGATCCCGCACTGGCGGGTGAGACGGAGGAGGAACTACGTTTCCTGCAGGAGTTGGTGCGGCAGGTGGGGCCGGCCGTGTATAACGTTTTGCTGCTGCGCCGTTTGCGATTGCGGGCAGGAGCAGTCGAGCGCGCGCGTTTTGCCCGCGAGCTGCACGATGGCGCGGTGCAGTCGCTGATCGCCGTGGAAATGCAGGTCGATGTGCTGCGCCGCCAATCCGCCATAAAGCCGGCGTGGTTACCGAAGAACTTGGGCGAATCCAGGGCCTGCTGCGGGAAGAAGTTTTCAAACTGCGGGAACTCATGCAGCAAATGAAAACCCTGGATGTGGACTCCAAGAAGCTTCTGGGTTTACTGGCACGATACGGTCGAGAGGTTCCAGCGCGAAACCGGCATCTCCGCCCGATTTTTTTCCGACTTGGAGGAGTTAGATATGCCACAGCCGGTGTGCCGTGAACTGGCTCGCATCGTGCAAGAGGCCCTGGTCAACGTGCGCAAGCACAGCCAGGCACGGCAAGTGCTGGTGCGCTTGGCTGCGAACAACGGCAGCTGGAAGATGGTGATCGAGGACGATGGCCGCGGTTTCCCGTTCGCCGGGCGGCTGTCGCAAGACGAACTGGATGCCTGGGAAAGGGCCCCTGGTAATTAAAGAACGGGTCCGTGTGATTGAAGGCGAACTCACGGTAGAATCAAATCCGGGCCGGGGTTCGCGTTTGGAGATCACGATCCCGCAACGGCAGGGACGCAGACTATGGATAATAGACGATTGCAACCGATTCGCATTGTGATTGCCGATGACCATCCCATTTTTCGTGATGGTTTGCGCAGGCTTCTGGAGACGGAAGCCGATCTCAAAGTGATGGGAGAAGCCTGCGACGGCGCCGAGGCGGTTAAACTCGCACGCCAGCTCAAGCCGGATATTCTGCTGCTGGATCTCGCTATGCCTCGACATCCCGGGCTGGAGGCCCTGCGCGAGATGAGTTCACGGCCACGGGATCGAACGGCGTCCGCGTCATTTGCTCACCGCGGCCGCCGAGAAGAATCAGATCGTGGAAGCGCTGCAACTTGGCGCTCGCGGCGTGGTCCTGAAAGACTCCGCCACCCAGCTTCTTCTGAAAGCATCCACACCGTGATGGCCGGAGAATACTGGGTAGGGCGGGAAAGCGTCTCCAACCTGGTGCAATATCTGAGAACCCTGGTGCAATCCTCCGGCGAAGAGGCCCGGCAGAAGAAATTCGGGCTTACGCCGCGGGAACTGGAAATCGTTTCCGCGGTCGTCGCTGGCTACTCCAACAAAGAAATCGCGGAATACTTTAAGATCAGCGAAGACACGGTAAAGCATCATCTCAGCAATATTTTCGACAAACTGGGGGTCTCCACGCGGCTGGAACTCGCGCTTTTCGCGGTCAATCAGTCCTTGCCCTTAAAACCGATCGCCTGAGTGGAATTTCTGGGATGGCACGTTCGTGCCACACGCCCCCCCCATCCGGGCTATTGTCTGGGACTCTCTCTACAACTAGGCTTAACCTGTCGCAGTGGACGTGGGGTGTCCCTAGACAATTACCAGGTAGGGGCTCGATTTTGGACCTAAGCGGCAATCGGAAAGTCCCAAGGAGAAAGCCAGTGGCAAGATGGCTTCATCAACTCTGGCGTAACCAACAAGGCCAGGACGTCGCCGAATATGCGGTCATGCTGGCGGTAGTGCTGGTGATTGTGGTGGGCACGATCCGGCTAATCGGCTCGAACGCCAACAACGTGTTTTCGTCGGTTTCCAGCTCCATCGGGCAGTAGTTTCGGAGCGCGGCGGTTAAGGCACGTTCGCATTCAACCTGCAATCCAACGCCGTATCCCTCTCTCGCACATCCTCTTAATTAGAGACGTTGGCCGCTGCAAGACTCTTTGTTTCCGCAGAGTAATCACCGATCATTTCTCCGAGTGTCTATGTCTGTGCGGTGAATTATTCGATTGCACTGGACTGTGGCTAGTTAAGCGGGGCTTGGGTGGCGACTTTGTCGGACTCGCCGCTGGAGAGCCGCGTGAGATTCGGAAAGAACGGCGTCAGTTCAAACGGAGTGACTGCTGGCGACGCGCTGGCGATGACAGGCTTCGTCCTCATTAACTCGATCCGGTTGCTCCACGGATTCACCTTGATGCGTGTGCCGAGAGGGAGAGCCGCCATTTGACTGGTTCGCTGCATTCCCGCTCCCACGGCCGAGTTCAGGAGCGTCGGAATTCGCAGATAGTCTCCATTCGCGACGCTATCACCCAGGTGAGGGCGAATCAGGCTTTTCAGTTGCGGGGCGCAGGTCCGTACCGCCTGTAGGAACAATCTCGCATTTGCGAGGCCCCCGTGATAGGGCGAGTTGGCAAGCAGCGCTGACGCCTTCTTATCGGCCGCGTCCTCGTCCTTAGGATTGTGCATGAAATTCAAGCGCTCGAAGGTATCTTCGTCCGGGAAGAACATGCGGTCGCTAAACGCAAACTTGGAATCCAAGTTATGCCCCAACACTATATGGCCCAACTCGTGGGCCAGGATCACAGCCAAGGATGCCTCGTCGGGCAGAACGTCCAGCAAGCCGCGGCTTAGCACAATCGTGTGTCCGATGGTGAAGGACTCCAACGGTGAAATCAGCAGTACCCGGATGCGCACTTCGGGCTGAATTTTCAGTTCGTTGGGGACGAGGAGATTATTGACCACGGTTTGCAGAACCTTGTCAACCTCGCCTTCGGGGGCAATCAGGCCAATCTTTTCCAGTCGCGCGATCGCGTTATCTGCCGCTTCGCTCTCCCACTGGCGCTCACTCTCTACCGGTAGGTTCTCGCGCGGGGCATCGGCCTGATCTGTCACTCCCGGCGACTCGACCACGATGTGAGTGAATTCCTGCATCTGCTTCAACTGATCGGGTTCATAGCCCCACAATCGCGTTTGCGCCTTGAGATGGAGTCTTTGCCCTATCCCGTGTTGTAGAGGAGATTCTTCGGTGTAGATGAAAGCGGGGAACCACAGGCCGGGCTGGAGATTCAGCCGCCAACTGTCAAAATGAAGGAAATAACCGAACCGGGGCCGAGGTGTATATGTGCCCTCAAATCGCACAATGTTGTAGTCGTGATCCTCCACCCAGATTCGTCCCAGGAATCTTCCCTGGCCGGAGTTTCTCTTCGGTGTCACATTCAGGATTAGGCAGCGGATCTCGCCCAGGAATTCCCATCGGACAAAGGTGAACGTGTAGTACTTGCGTTCAAAGTCGTCATCGAGAAGAGCCATCTGAGCAAAGCCGAGAGGCAGAAACTCTAGTCTGTACAGAGTGGGCAGCTTCGACACGATGCGGTGACTCAGATCGGCTTGGCCCAGCAAAGACCGGTCTTTTATCCTATCCGTGAGATCAAGCCGGCCCAGGAAGTATTGATCGTTGACGGGCTCTGCAGCAGCGTGCTTGCCGGGGTGGAGATTCTGAATGTAGGTCTCGACCAGGGGGTGAAATTGCCGCATCTCACCCAGGAACAGATGCTGTCGCTCGACGATCCGATCAATCAACTTGTCGAGCGACTCGGGCGCAGACCCGGCATTTGTTGATTGCGGGGCGTTGGAATCATGCTTCTGCGGTGTCGAGGTGGAATCGACTACCTGGCCCAGGGCTGAGAGCGAAAGCAAGATCAGAACAAAACACAGCAGAAGCGGCATCCTGGTTTCAAGTGCAAGGGTGCTCGAAGCGGTTCTTATCGCGCGAGAAAATGGCAGCAAGTAGTTTCACCCGCTCTTTATTGGCACACAAAGGATGTTAACAAGGGACAGGAACCCCGGGGTTGCACAGTTGGGATCACTACCTGACTGGAATGTGCGACACGTTCAGGTTTGAACCCGAGGCCAGGTGCGGCTGGAGCGGATTTTCTCAGCAGGGCACGATTTTCGGACTTTGAATGCCCCGCGTGGCGTTGCGCGTATCCACCACCAACTGCGACTCTTGCACGATGCGGGCGTAGTCGTAGTCGGAGTGATCGGTGACGATCAGCACGCAATCATATTGGCCAAGATTCTCCAGCGGGGTGCATTTCATCTGCAGGTCGTACTTGCGGCCTTTGCCCACGGTCGGGAAGTAGGGATCGTTGTAGCTGACTTGGGCGCCTTCTTTCTGCAGCAGTTCGATAATGGTCAGGGAAGGCGACTCGCGCAAATCGTCAATGTCCTTCTTGTAGGCGAGCCCGAGGACGAGTACTCTGGCGCCGTTAAGCGCTTTCTTGTGCCGGTTCAGGGCCTTGGCGACCGACTCCAGCACATGGTAGGGCATGCTGGTGTTGATCTCGCCGGCCAATTCGATGAAGCGAGTGTTGAAATCCCACTCCTTGGCTTTCCACGACAGGTAGAACGGATCCACCGGAATGCAGTGACCGCCCAGCCCCGGCCCCGGGTAGAAGGGCTGGAACCCAAACGGCTTGGTGGCGGCGGCCTCAATCACTTCCCAGATGTTGATTCCCATGCGCAGCGATAGCAGCTTCAGCTCGTTGACCATGGCAATATTCACGCAGCGGTAAATGTTCTCGAGCAGCTTGGTCATCTCTGCGGCCGCGGGTGAAGAAACGGGAACGATCCGGTTGAAGATGGCGCCGTACAAAGCACCCGACAGTTCGGACGCTTTCGCATCCAGCCCACCCACCACCTTCGGAATATCCTGCCGCGCTACGCTGGTGTTGCCGGGATCCTCCCGCTCCGGCGAGAACGCCACGTAGAACTCCAGCGGGCTTGCGGCGCCGCCGCGGGAGGCTTTGAGGCCCTGGCGATTGCCCTTCTCCAGGATCGGGATCAGCACTTCTTCAGTAGTGCCGGGATAAGTTGTGCTCTCCAGGATCACCAGATGTCCCGGGCGCAAGTGGGGAGCGATGGCCTTCGCCGTGTCGGTGATGTAACTCAGGTCAGGTTCCCGATATTCGTCCAGCGGCGTGGGGACGCAAACGATGATCGCGTCCATCGCGGTCAATCGCGAATAGTCGGCAGTGGCGCTGAATCCCTGGGCTTTCGCCGCCTGAATTTCTGTCGCCGGAATGCGGAAAATGTAGGATCCACCCTGATCGAGCGTTGAAACCTTGCGGGCGTCGATGTCGAACCCGGTTACGGGGAATCTCTGCTCCGTGTAAAGCAGGGCCAAAGGCAGGCCGACATAGCCGAGTCCGATGACCGCTACTCGGGCTTGTTTCTGTTCGATTTTGCTCTTCAGCTCGGAAAACAAGGTGGCTGACGCGGTTTGAGTGGTCATATTTGAAAGTAAGGTTGCACTTGGATTTTAGCATGATGCGGTTCGGATTCCGCGGCGGACGGCCGCTGGGATCAGGGCAGGCTCTTGAAGACGGTGCCACGGGCCCGACCGACTTTGATACTATGGCGTGATTTCGAAGACCACGCCGACGCTGGTACCACCGCCGCCGAGTCCGGTAGTACCATAGAGGTTACCTTTACCGTCTAAGATCACGCCAGAGGCCGGTACAGCCCCATCGTAGTTGTCGAACCGGTGCAGCACGTTGTACTTCCATTTTTCACCCACGCCTGGTGTCAGTTTGAACACCACGCCGCAGCCTCCACTGCAGTCGCCGATTCCGCCGCTTACCGTCGTACCGTACAGATTTCCGGCCCGATCGAACGTGACTCCGCTAGGCGCACAGCCGTTCTTGGGCTGCGTGAAATCGTGAAGCAGGGCCTCTTTCCAGCCTTTGGCGCCGTGTGTCAGTTCGAATATCGTGCCACAGTTGGTTTTGCCGCCCCCGAAGGTCGCCCCATAAAGATTCCCTGACTCGTCTAGCGCCAGGCCAGCGTATAAGGTCATCCCATCGCCATCGTATGCGGGGAAGCTGTGCAGGACTAGGTGCTTCCACGTGCCGTCGGGCTTATGTTTCAGTTCGTAGGCAGTTCCTCCTCCGAGGCCGCCGGCTTGGCCGGTTCCACCGTACTCGGTAGTGCCATAGAGGTTCCCTGCGCCATCGAAGGTGACTCCAGAATACGGGATCGACCCGTCCGGGCAATGGGCCTCGGCACAGAAGCTGTAAAGGTAACTCTGTGTCCAGCCCTGCGAACCGGGCATCAATTCTGTCACCGCACCCTCCTCATATTCGCCTGGGCCTATACTGCCGTAGAGATTGCCGGCCTGATCCGCCACCACACCAGCGGCCGAGCCGTAGTCGTCGATGACGCTAAAAGCCCAGCCCCCGGAAGTGCGCGTCATCTCGAAGACTGTGCCGCCGCGGTTAGCGCCGGCGCTTGTTGTTCCATAAATGGTGGTGTCAGGATCGAGGAGCAGTGTGCCCCATGGGTCCCCTCCGTCCGTCTTCCGATCCAAGCTGTACAACACCTTCATTGCCCACCGGCCTCTGGCAGAAGGCATCAATTCGAAGACCGTACCCTCCCCGTTGACGCCGCCTCCCCACGTTGTTCCATATAAGTTACCCTCCCGATCAAGAGTCAGGCCACCCCACACGCCGCCGTTCTGATTCTGGCCTGCGTAGAAGCGGTGTAGTACTTTGAACTTGGGGCTGGCGGAGGCGCTCGATAGGAGTACACCCGCCAGAGGTAACAGCAGAACCCATTTTGGTCGGGGGCTTAGTTGACGGCGTTTCATACGACACCTCACAGCCAAAGAGAGTGGGCCTGACGCAACCGCCGGGGGAACATGCACATCGCTGGCGAGGGGCGTCTGCGACGGGTGCTGACTCGGAAGCGAGCCAACACCCGCCTATCATACCACGCGTTGCTACTGGTCCTCACTATCGTTGCCGTCCGGACCAATCGGAGACTCGCTCGGGTTGCTGATGAAGTAATTGTCGAAGTAACTCGGGCCGTAACCGGTAGGTACAGTGATCGGCGCGAAGGCTTGTGGTTGTGTGAGAGTGAAGAAGTCCGACAGCGGAACGTTCCCGCGGACAAAGTCCGGAGCAAAGGCATCCGCAAACTGGTACTGGGACGGCCCGATCGTTCCGATCGCATTGTACCCCAGGAAGTTGTTTTCAATGAACGCAAGAATGCTGCCGAAGTCATGCGTGTGGGTTGGATCCTCACCATTGCCGTAGGGCGGCAGCGCCCCTGAGACATACCCCGGTGGCGTGTAAGCTGAGACCACTAACAGCGGGACCCGGAATCCGTAGGTGTAATACTGGCCCCAGCCATTGGTCTGCCCGTTAGTCTTGAACGAGGGCACGTGGTCCCACCAGCCGCCCCAGTCATCCCACGTGATGAACAGGGCGGTATTCTTCCAATAGCCCTTCCCGCCGTCGCAGTTGGCGCTGGCGCCAAGGGCGTTCACGATATCGGCGACATAGGATGGCCCGGTGCCGTTGTTCTCCTTGCCATGGTCAGACCATCGTGCGTCTGGTATCCCCCAGTTCACGGCTGCGAGATTGCAGTTGACGATGTCGTTTTTCAGAGGATACGACTCCGCCTTGGTTTCATACCTCATGTTGGCAGCGTAGGTGCCTCCCGGAAGTAACGCATCGCATTTTCCGCTGTTGTCTTGCTCGCCGCAGAGGTGATTGATCGCAATGGGCGCCACCCAGAGCCCATAAGTGAAAATGCCGCTCTGTTGGTCAACCATCGGCGTGTAGTACTTCCAGCCAATGTTGTTCGCCATAAGCAAGTCAGCCAGCGTTCCATTGTTGTAGGGGGGACCGGAGACGTGCTCGTAGCACGGACGTGCACAGTGCGGGTCGTTGTTCTCGATGGCGGGGCAAGTGCCCTCGCTGTTTTGGTTATCGATTAGCTGCACGTACTCAGTTGCGGGCGCGGTGCAGCCGGTATTCTGGCCTGGCATATTAATTCCAGCAGGGTTCTCTGCGGCAAACCAGGTCCACTCTCCGCTAACGTCATTGTAGGGAACCGGCGCTGAAGTTCCGGAAAAAATGAATTGATGAGCCGGAAAGCTGGGCCCCTGATTCGTTTGAAAAAAATAATTCGCGAAGCCGTAGTTCTTGGCGATCTGGAAATACGGGTCCACCTCCGACTCGGGCACGTAGGAGTAGCATCCGGTCGGGTTGTTGGTGTCGTTGTGGCAGGCGTCGTCCATTTTGCAGGCCCCATTCTGGAGATCGCACTGCTTCACCCAGTCGTCGTGGTTATGAAACGGGTCAAACATTCTGTCATCTAGGTCCCTGGGAGCTAGCCAATGCATGGTGCCGCTCTTGTCTTTGCCGCAGTCTTCAATGTCCACGCCGTGTTCAAACGGATCGCCCGAACCGCAGATGGGCGACGATCCAGCAGAGCTCCCAAACAGGTTGTCGGGCGTGCGGTTTTCCTGGAATACGATGATGATGTGGTCGAAGTGGTGTAAGGTTTGAGCGAATGTGAGCGTTGCCGCGAGCAAGGCCAGGGGCAGCGAGAAAGTCTTTGCGAAGCTTTTCATGTTGGAATCCTCCTTCTCGACAATTTTGGGTGGGGTGGACTGGATGTTGAAGAGTAGAGAGAGCGCCCAGGGATCGGAACCAACAACGCGGAGATTCTATAAGCAATTCTAAAGGGTGGCCCAAAGGAGTGCGGTTCGTTACGAAATCCGAACAGACCTGTGCGGAACAGAAGGTTTTGCGCTTGGCCGATTCCGTATTTCGCGTAGTCTTGATTCTTCTGACAGCTTGCCGGCTGCCTCCGGCAGTGAATTTGGAGGGAGGACCGCTAATCCATGAGAAAGCTTCGGCTTATTTCCATCTTGGGCGCGCTGTTCCTGGTTGCGCTGGTTGCAACCTCGGGGAGATTTCTGGTCGTGAATGAAGTGCGTAATGCCGACGTAATCGTGGTCCTGGCCGGAGAAACGGACCGGCGCCCGGCACGGGGAATGGAGTTGCTCGATCAGGGTTACGCGCCTCGGCTGATTCTTGATGTTCCCGCCGAGGCCAGAATCTACCAGTGGAAACAGGCGGAGCTGGCACAAAAATATGTCGAGGGACTACCCGAGGCAAAGTCGGTTTCGGTCTGCCCGGTGTACGGACATTCCACGCGGGACGAAGCTCATGACGTATTCCGCTGCCTGCAGGGCGTCGGCGGACGGAGGGTTTTGCTGGTGACTTCTGATTTCCACACACGGCGGGCCCTCAGCACCTTTCATCGGGAACTCCCGGGTTACGACTACAGCATCGCGGCTGTGTTTGATCCGCGAGAGTTCGGCGTGCAATGGTGGCGGCGCCGCGAGTGGGCCAAGATGAATTTCGATGAGTGGTTGAAATTGATCTGGTGGGAAGTGGTGGAACGCTGGCGCTAGCAATCCGACGGCTCAGGCTCGTCTCTCACGGTGACCAGATAAGGCAATTGTCCGCTCCTTGCGCGGAAGATAGCATTATGCCGAAAGGCATGTGACATGAGAATGCAGCTCCTTCGGGGCATGGTTTGTTGGGCGATGGTCGGGGTTCTTCCGGCCTTTCTCTTTCACGGCCGATTCGGGCGGCGCGATGCTCTATGGCAAAGGCACGGTCTGGCTCAACAACAGCCCGTTGCCGCGTTCTTCTGCGATTTTTCCGGCTGACTTGATCCGCACCGAGCGCGAATCGATGGCTAACCTCAATGCTTCGGGGGCCAACGTCATCATTCAGAGCGACTCCATCGTCAAGTTTGAAGGCGCTGCGGTTTCGCTGGAGCATGGAAGCGTCAGCGTAACTACCTCCATGCGCATGGCTGTTCGTGCCATTGAGGTCACGGTGGCCCCGGTTTCGAACGCGTGGACCGAGTTTGAAGTGACCGATGTGGATGGGGCTGTACAGATCGTCGCCCGCAAGGGGGACGTCAACGTTCAATGTGGGAAGGATAGTGTGACTCTACCCGAGGGACAGCAAGCCACTCGCGAAGAGTCGGGAAAATGCAGCCGAAAAAAAGGCGGAGCGTACCCGCCCACCGGCGGCGACCTCCTGACCAATCGGTACATGCTGATAGGAGGCGGAGTTGGAGCGATGTGTATTTTCTGGCTATGTTTGCCTTCCCCTCAGCCTCCGATCCCGCCCGTTAGTGCGTGGCAACCGTAGCAGGATTCTCAGATCTGCGGTCGAGGCTGGATAAATGTCCTACGGAGTAGTGCCTGTGATGCCTGTGGCGGTGCAAGCTGAAGCGCGGCTCCATAGCCGCAACAACGCAAAGCACGTAGAAGAGGGCAGCGTTCGCGGGAATCTGCAGGTTGAAATCCACGAAGCTGTGCACCAGGATTCCGGTAACGCCCAGGAGGCTTGCCAATGTTGTCGTGGCGTTGGCATCCGGATGTTCTAGTTTCTTGATCGCACGGCGATACACCACCGTCAAAAACCACAACATCGTGACGAATCCAAGCGCTCCGGTTTCCACCATTAGTTGCAAATAGTCGTTATGGGCTCGATCCACCGACAGGTTGGTGTAGAACGTACGAAACTGAGGATAGACCTCCGCGAACGTACCTAGTCCCCATCCCAAGACGGGCTCGCTGGCAAACATTTTTAACCCATCACGGTCGATGTTGAGCCGGGTTTCTGCGGCTAGCTCGGTCCTGGTTTCGCCGTGAATGCTCGCAACGCGCTCAGCGAGTTCTGCACTACCCAGCCAAGCGGTAAGTCCAAATGCGATCAGCAGAAAAACGGCGAATGCCAAAGCCGTTCTGCGGTTTTTCTCGCGTCTAATCAAAACTGCGGCGAGCACGCCCATCTGCACCAAAAAGGCCGCCATGCCGCCCCGCGAGCCCGACAGGAAAATTGTGCTCGCCATCACGGCTGCGGCAAGCGCCGCCATCGCTTTGCGTGAGCCTCGGACCTGATGGGAGAGCAGGGCGACCAGCGGGATCGGCGCCAGCATCTCCATCAATCCGGCGTAGTGGTTGTGGTTTACGTACGAGCCGTAGATCCAGCCTCCGGAACGCGGAGCCCTCAGCCAATACAGCTTGCCGTTGGAGGAGAGGCTCTGGGCCAGGGCGAACACAGCAAACGCAAGGCCGTATGAGGAAAATGCCAGCGCCAGTGTCTTAACCTGCGATGTTCGACGCAGGCACTGCACCAGAAGAAAACAGATCAAACCATAAGCGCAGTACAGCAAGGCGCTGGAGAAAGTTTCGGACCGATAGGCAGTTTGCCCGGTTGCAAGCTGCAACCCAATCAGAATGGCAAAAACGAGCATGGGTAAGAACAAGGGGCTGCTCATAATTTGCAGCTTACCTGAGACGGCTTGTTCTACAGCCCAGATCACAAAAAGCACAGCCGCGCCCGCCTCAAGAATGAAAATCGACCACGGTTCCACCGCGCCGAATGCCAGCGGCTCAAACAGGAGCAGGCCGAAGACCCCATAGAGGAGCACCGACTCCAGCCGCGAGGGAGAGGGTTGCCGGTGTATGACTACATCAAGCACTGGCGAGAGCGGTATGGGAGAGGTCACCGGCCATCCTCCGCGAGTTGCTCTTGGACCAGGCGGATACCGTCAATCCAGAGCTTGCCACGAATCGCATTTCCCGCCGGCACGCGCTGTATGCGCAACACCACCAGCTTCGCATCCGGAGCGGTGTCGAAAGCCCCTCCTACTCGCTTCCAGAAGTCTGCGTTCTTGAGTTCGTCGCTGGCGAAGTAGGCGGTTCCAGTGAACTGGTCCTGAATTGTGAATCGCGGTCCGCCGGCGCCCTGCATGTTTTCCGCCTTGAAGTACGCAGAAAACTCATACCGCGCATTCGGCTCGACAGGAATCAGTTGCCGAATGCCTGCGTCTTCGATCCCCCGGCTGTCGAAAGCGATGGAAAGAGAGCTCTGCCCAGAATGCGGCTCGGTCGGGTCCAAGGCCAGGGAAACATCTGGTGATTTTTCGTAAAGCCAGTCGAAGCCGCCATTGAGCACAGGCAGACTGAAATCGCCGTTTACGACCAGATTCTCCGGCGAGGGTTGATAATCAGAGAGATCGGACAGGAGCGCGGCTTGTTGCCAAACCAGGCGGGCTTGCGCAATCTCCCGCTGTTCGACCAGGTATTGGACGTAATCGAAGACGTGGCGCGCTCTCCACCGGTTGCTGAAGGTTCGCCATTTGACCCCAGACTTTTGCTGCGGCAGGCGTCTCTTTTTTGGAAACCAGGAACTCCAAGAAAGCCGAATGGCTGTAAGATCTGCGCGGGATCACGTCGCGCAGGAGGGCATCCGCGTCGGGCTTTATCCGCCAGCAACGCTCCAGGGCCGCGGGCAGATAAGGATCATTCTCCACAACCACCCGGAATTCCCGCAACGCTTTATCCGCGTCGCCTTGAACCCAATACAAATTGGCAGCCTCCCAGGCGACGTCCGGAGTGGTCGGGTCGGCCACGATCGCGTGCTCCAGGGCTTCTCTTTGCTGGGTTGAGTTTCCGAGCAACTGATAGGCTGTCGCAAGGCCAAGCCAATAGATCGCCCCGTGGGGGTTCAATTCGGCGGCGGACTTGTAGTAGCGCACCGCAGTTTCAGGGTCACGGTGCAAGAGGTATTGTCCGAGCCGGTATTGATATTCGGCTCGTGTCGGCTTCAAAAGGATTGCCTTTTGCAAGCTTGTCAGGTCGAGTTTCTCAGAAAAGTAAGCGGCCAGAAACTGCTTGGTGCTGAATCCGAAATAAGTTGCCGCTATCAGCAGACAGATGCATAGAAAGGAGCTTTTTGCCGCTGGATTTGGAAGAGCAATCTGCATGCAAGTTCTTTTGCTTATGCCAGGAACACCCAGTCAGCTATGCTCCGCTAGAGGTGGCCTTGGAAACGGTTTTCGCGCTGACAAAGTCCTCCTCTACGTAGTAGCGGTGGGCATATTTCCCCTGGTATTCGTAGTAGTAGTAATAGTCGGGAGAGCGGAGGTCGGCCGCGTTCAGCAGCACGCCGCATAGCACTCGGCGTTCACCCGACAGCAAAATGTCGCGAGCGCGACGTAAGAGCCTGCTTCGTGGTGTGTCCGGAGCGAATCACGAGGACGACCCGGTCGGCGCTGGTGGACATAATGCCACGGCATCGGTGACCGACAAAGTCGGCGGAGAGTCGATCACAATGTGGTCATACTGCTCCCGCAGTTCCGTCAAGAATCTCCTTCATGTTGGTGGAGGCGAGAAGCTCAGCCGGATTCGGCGGCGGCGTTCCCGCCGGAAGCACAAAGAGATCGAGGCAGCACCGGCGATCGAACGTGGCCTGCTCAAGGTCGCGCTGCCGGTCAATACGTTACTCAAATCCGTTTCCCGGTCCCATGCCCAGCGTTTTGTGAATGCTGGGCCGGCGAAGATCCGCATCAATCAATATGAACCCGCGTTCCCTTTTGCGCCAGCACAATTGCTGCAATTGAGGCTGGTCGTGGTCTTGCCCTCCTGGGGAAGAGCGCTGGTGATCAGAATGACCTTGGGGGGGCCTCCCAGGGAGGTGAGTAGCAGGGAAGTGCGCAAGGCGCGGTAGGATTCCGCCATCTGCGACTGCGGACGGGACTGGGTTATCAATTCCACCGCTTCTCTTGAAGACGTCACGGCGAAAGCCGCTGCCTGTGGCCACTCCGCCGCCGCTTCTTGGAGCCCAGAGGAATCATGCCCAGTGAAGGCAGCGCGGAGATAGTTTGTGCCTGCTCCGGGGTTCGCACTGTGTTGTCCAGTCCCTCCAATAAGAAAGCAAGTCCGACGCCAGTGCTAAGGCCCAAGGCCAGTGCGAATACCAGATTTCGCGGAACATTCGGCTCCACGGGAGTAGTGGGAACCCGGGCCACATCCACAATGCGAAAGTTGTTAGAACGCAACCCAGCAGTAACGCCGGCCTCCTTCAGCTTTTCCAGCAACCCTTCGTAAAGCGTCCGGTTAGTGTCGACGTCGCGCTTCAGCAGGCTGTATTCGATGGCACTCTCGTTGAACTGGTTCGCCTCCTGCTTCTGCTGTCTCCATGGCGTTCGCGGAGCAGCTTCTCACGCTGTAGGGAGGCCATGTACTCGCCGCGCACGCGGCCGGCCACTTTCCTGCATTTCCACCTGAATCTGCGCATCCACCTCCTTAACTTGGCTGTTCAGCTGGGCCAATTTGGGATAGGCCGGGCCCAAATTGCGTGCTCAGTTGTGCCACCTGGATCTTCAGATCGGCTTCCTGCTCCCGCAATTTCTCCAGTAGGCATGAATTTGCTGCTGCGCCTTTCCGTCGCTGTCTGTGGTAGCGGCGGCGGTGATGGAATCCGAATCCCCGGACTGCACCAGGTGATAAATGGATTCCTTCTCCATCCGTACCGATTCCGCGGAGGTTAGTTCGCGATTCAATTCGTCCAGCTTGGAGGTGGTGATGTTCTGCTTCTCGTCGATCCCAAGAATTTCGTGTTCCTTCTGGTACTTGACCAGCTTTTCCTGGGAGGTCTCGACTTTCATCTGCAGATCGACTAATTGTTTGGAAAGCCAGTCGGAAGCCTGCATAGTGGATTCAAATCGGCTCTTGAAATTCTGCTCTACATAGGTGCTGATCAGGACGTTCACAACACTAGCGGCGAGATTCTTGTCCGGACTGCGGTAGTGAATTTCGATGATTCGCGTGTTGGGGACCAGAGCGACCTGGAGACTCCCCTTTAAGCTCGCCAGGACGGACGACGTTTTTTCAGAATCAGGCTGCAGAGTGTCGGTAGCCAGTTCCAAAGATGCGGAGGACGACTTGCCTTCCGTTGTCAATCCCGGCTGCCGGTCGAGATCCAACTGCCGGATGACCTGCAGCGCGAGGAGATCGCTCCTCAAGATTCGCACTTCGGTGTCGAGGTCGGTGGGGTCATAGTAGTCGCTTCCACTGCTCGCGGGGTCCCTGAGGTTCAACATCACCGGATCCGTCTTGTTGATGGCGATGCTGCCCACAGCGTCGTAAATGGCCGTGGTGCGCAATGTGGAAATAGCGACGACCCCGAGGATCAGTACCAAACTGCTGATCACGATCCACTTGCGCCTGATTAAAACTCGCAGGTATTCCTGCAGCAGAGAATCCTGGACTGGAGGTGAAGGGTAGACGTATGGTGTTTCTCGCCGGTTGAACTCAGTCGGGAAAGTGGCTTGAACGTTTCGCAGGATCTGGCCATCCAGCGATGTCAGCGCCCCCGAATCCATCAATATTCCTCGCTCGAGAACCTGACCGTCGGGCGAGGCTGACCACGTTTACCACGATCACTTGTTTCTGAAGTCAAAGTGGCTGTGTTGTGACTTCTTGTCGCCCTGTTATTACCTATGAGATCGCGCACAGCTTAGCATCGCACGATACGAAGTCATTGCTACTAATTCTGCTGGTTCCTTAGTGTTAACGAGGGTTCCTCCGAGCGGGCTCAGGCTGTTCCGCGCTTATACTGGCGCTTACAAATTTCTTTGATTTTCACCTTGAGGATAGCCATTGATGAACTGGTCGGAGCAAGTCGTGCTGGTGACCGGCGGAACCGGCTCCTTCGGCAGGAAATTCGTGGAGTTGATGCTGCGCGAATACCGCCCGCACAAGCTCATCATCTTCAGCCGTGACGAATTAAAGCAGCACGATATGCGGGCTTCGGGACTTCGACCACCCGAGCCTGCGCTATTTTATCGGAGACGTGCGCGACCAGCAGCGTCTGGAGAGGGCGTTTTCTGGGGTGACGATTGTCGTTCACGCCGCTGCGCTCAAGCAAGTTCCGGCCTGCGAATACAACCCCTTCGAAGCGATTCAAACCAACATCATCGGCGGCCGCAATGTCGTGGATGCTGCCATCAACCAGGGTGTGCGTCGTATCCTGGCCCTGAGCACCGACAAAGCCGTCAACCCCATCAATTTGTACGGAGCCACCAAACTCTGCGCCGAAAAAATGTTGGTGCAGGCCAACGCCTACTCCGGCGCGCAGTCCACGCGATTCAGTTGCGCGCGCTACGGAAATGTGATGGGCAGCCGCGGCAGCGTGATCCCGATGTTTCTGGAACAACGCAAACGCGGCAAGATTACAATTACTGATCCGCGCATGACTCGCTTTTGGATCTCGCTGGAGCAGGGAGTCAGGTTTGTAGTTCGCTGCGTCGAGCAGATGCATGGCGGCGAGATTTTTGTCCCCAAAATCCCCAGCATGAAGCTGGCAGAGATGGCGCTGGCTCTAGCGCCCGGTTGCGAGGTGGAGGCCATCGGAATTCGGCCCGGGGAAAAACTGCACGAGGTGTTGGTCTCCGAGGATGAAGCTCGCAACACGCTGGAGCTCGACGACATGTATGTGATCCAACCGGCGCACTCCTGGTGGCGGAGAGAAAACTGGAACGCAGGCGCGTTCCGCTTCCAGAGGGATTCCGTTACAGCAGCGAAAGTAACCCGCAGTGGCTCACTCCGGAGGAGTTGTATGAACTCGTGGGCGAGAGCTATCCGGTGTTGGTCCCCTTGCCCCGGGAACAGGAATTACGTGTCCGGGCTTGAGCCAAACACATGACTGTAATCTCGGCGAGCGACGAAATGCTGGCCATTCACGGCGGGCCTCCCGTGAGGAAGGCGCTGCTGCCCTATGGACGTCAATCCATTGAAGAGAGTGACATTCACGCAGTGGCGGAGACGCTGCGTTCTGACTGGCTGACCACCGGCCCCAAAGTTGCGGAATTCGAAGAAGCCATTGCCGCACGGGTCGGCGCCAAATATGCCGTCAGTTTCAGTTCCGGTACCGCGGCGTTGCATGCGGCTGCATTTGCCGTCGGACTGCAGGCCGGCGACGAGGCGATCACCTCTCCCCTGACCTTCGCGGCCACGGCGAACTGCGTGCTCTATCAGGGCGCGACGCCGGTCTTTGCCGATGTTCAAGCGGACACGCTGAACCTCGATCCCGAACAAGCCGCGGCGCGGATCACGCCGCGGACCAAGGCGATTCTTCCCGTTGACTATGCTGGCCATCCGGCGGACATGGACTCCATTTTGCAGTTAGCTGCGCGTCACGGCCTGATCGTGATCGAAGACGCCTGCCATGCCTTGGGCGCGGAGTACCGCGGACGCCGCACGGGCAGCCTGGCGGACATGACCGTTTTCAGTTTTCATCCCGTAAAACATCTCACGACGGGCGAGGGCGGCATGGTCACGACAGACAGTCCGGCCTTCGCTGAAACGCTGCGCCGGTTTCGCAATCACGGGATCAGTAGCGACGCCCGAGAGCGGCAGACTTCCGGTCAATGGCACTACGAAATGGTGCTGCTGGGTTTCAACTACCGCTTGACTGACATTGCTTGTGCTCTTGGCCTTCCGCAGCTTAAGAAGCTGGAAGCGAACCTTGCACGCCGCCGGCAGATCGCCGCGCGGTATACGACGGAGTTGCGCGATGTGAGGGGAGTGCTCCTGCCACAAGTGCGAGACGACGTCAATCCGGCTTGGCACTTGTTTCCCATCCGTCTGGAGCTAAGCAGGCTTTCCGCGAGCCGAGGCGAAATGTTTGAAGCCCTCCGCGCCGAAAACATCGGAGTGAACGTTCACTATATCCCTGTCCATCGGCATCCCTACTATCGTGAGCGATTTGGATACAAGGGCGGAGAGTATCCCGTAGCGGAAGCCGCATATGAACGCCTGATCAGCCTGCCGATGTTTCACGGCATGACGGACGGCGATGTGGAAGATGTGATTCGCGCCGTAGATAAAGTTCTGTCGCACTTCGAGAGATGATGTCCGCCATGGATGCGAGGGGAGAAAAGCAGTGAAGGTCGTGGCCATCGTGCAAGCCCGTATGGGCAGCACTCGGTTACCGGGCAAGGTGCTGATGGAACTCGGGGGCGAAACTGTCCTGGGCCGTGTCGTTCGCCGATTGCGCCAAGCCGCGCTGGTTGACGAAATTGTAGTCGCCACCACCAGCTCCGCGGCCGACGATGTGATTGTCCGCGAGTGCGAGTGGCTGGATGTAGTTGCCTTTCGAGGCTCGGAAAACGATGTTCTGGACCGCTACTACCGGGCCGCGAGCGGGCGCGGAGCCGAGGCCATCGTGCGCATCACCTCTGACTGCCCCCTGATCGACCCAGAACTGGTGAACGAGACAATCCGCCTTTTCCGGGACGCGGATGGCGACTATGCCAGCAACGTGTTTCCACGAACCTATCCCCGCGGCTTGGATACTGAAGTTTTCAGCGCGCCCGCACTTGAACGGGCATGGCGAGAGGCCGACGAACCGTACCAACGCGAGCATGTAACGCCCTACTTCTACGAACATCCGGAACGATTCCGATTGCTTTCGCTGCGTGGCCAGACCGACTACAGCCACTACCGTTGGACGCTGGACACGGCCGAAGATCTTGATCTGCTGCGGGCAATCTACGCCCGTCTGGGCAAGAGAGAGGATTTCAGCTGGCGCGAGGCGATCGAGGTGATTAAGCGTGAGCCGGACCTTGCTGAACTGAACTCACACGTTTTGCAGAAAGAGATGCGCGCTATCTGATGCCTGCCGGTACTCTCATCATTCGGGCAGACGCCAGCTTTGCGATGGGAACAGGTCATGTGATGCGCTGCCTGGCCTTGGCCCAGCGCTGGCGAGAACGGGGTGGAAACGTCATGCTCGCCATGGCCGAATCGACTCCCGCAATCGACCGGCATCTTCGCGCTGAAGGCGTGCAAGTCGCAAAACTGAAATCCTCTCTCCACCGGACCGAGGACGCTCGAGAGGTCTCGAAACTCGCACAAGATGTTTGCGCAGCGTGGATAGTTGTGGACGGCTATCACTTCGACTCCGAGTATCAGCGCAATCTCAAGAACACCGGACTGAAGCTGTTGTTCGTGGATGACTGCGGCCAATGTGAGCACTACTATGCCGATCTCGTACTGGATCAGAATCCTCATGCGAGCGCCGAGATGTATGCAAGTCGTGAACGTTACACCCAGCTTCTGCTGGGCTCCCGATTCGCCATGCTGCGGCGCGATTTTCAGCCTTGGCGCCAGTGGGAGCGCCGGATTCCCGAGTTCGCGCAGAGATTGCTGGTCACCATGGGCGGCAGTGATCCGGACAAACTGACTCTTCGAATAATCCAAGCCTTGCCAGAAATTTCCGCCTCAAAGATTGAGATCACGGTGGTCGCAGGTGGCAGTAATCCGCATCTGGCCGAGTTACAGCAAGCTTCCGCAATAGGAGGCCAGATCCACCTTATCAGTAACACGAACAACATGCCCCAACTGATGGCGCAATCCGATGTCGCCATAATTTGCGCGGGGGGAACTCTGTGGGAACTTCTGTACATGGGCTGTCCGACCTTAAGCTATTCGAGAACTCCGGTTCAGACGGCCATTGTTGCGGAACTCAAGTCCGCCGGGGCGGTGGGCAGTATGGGTTCAGTCGAGGATTTTGAAGAAGGTTTGCTGGCCGTTGCCGTGGAAGAGCTGGTCGCGTCGCAGGAGCGCAGAAAAAGGATGGCTCGCCAGGGAAGAAGACTGGTGGATGGCGAGGGAGTCGCTCGAATCCTTCAGCAGCTTGCGCCGGGAGGCCTGGCTTGAGTCCGGGGCTCAGCTTGGTGCCGATCGAAACCCAGGAGCGTGGGGATTTCCTCGCAATGGCAGAGCAGCATTTCCGCGAGCTGAATCCGGCGTTTACCCCGGCCCACGATTGGAGGAATTCCTACTTCGAGAACATCCAGGGAAATCCTGAGTATTCACTGCGCTGGATCGTCGTGGACGGACATCACGCAGGGTTCATTATTTTCGGTGTGGAGGAGCATCGGTTTCTGCCCCGCAGGACCGGAGCAATCTACGAGCTGTACGTGGTTCCAGCCCAGCGAAAACAGGGAATTGCCCGTGCTTGTGCACAACAAGTGATCGGCCAACTGCAAGAGTTGTCGATCTCGAAGATTCAGCTCGAAGTGATGGTAGGCAATCTCGCAGCGGCCGAACTCTGGGGATCCCTCGGCTTCCGCAGAGTCAGTGAGCGTCTCGTTCTGGCGGAAAAGGGCTGCGTGAGGGAATGAAAATCGCCATTTCCCAACCAACGTACTTGCCGTGGATCGGCTACTTCGACTTGATCGACCAAGTGGATGCGTTTGTTTTTCTGGACGATGTACAGTTTGAGAAACAGTCGTGGCAGCAGCGCAATCGCATCAAGACTCCGACCGGACTGCAATGGCTTACCGCCCCAGTGATATTCCGTGGGCGGTTTGGCCAGCCGATCAACGAAGTTGAAATCCGGGACTCTGGATTCTGGCGCACGCATCTCCGCTCCATCGAACTGAACTATCGCCGAGCCCGATTCTTCGATCGGTACTTTGAGGAGCTGGGTTTCCGGTTGAGGTGCACGGAGGGAACGCGGCTGGTGGATCTGAACATTCGCTTAATCGAATGGTTTATGGACGCGCTGGGAATTCAGACTCCGCTGCTGATTTCTTCCCGTCTGGAGCAAGCCGGCAAGCGGACGGAGTTGTTGGCCAATATCTGCAACCTTCTCGACGTCACCCAATACATTTCACCTCTGGGTTCGGCGGCGTACCTGCTGGAGCAAACAGATTTCCCCCTCGGTACAGATGTTGAGTTGAGTTTCCAGCACTTCGAGCATCCGTGTTATCGGCAATTGTTTCCTCCATTTTGTCCGCAGGCCTCAGTTCTGGATCTGATTTTCAATGAAGGGGAGGACTCCCTGAAAATCCTGCGTAGTGGGCGACGGGTTCCTTTCTTGCCGGCCGAAGTCGGCGGCTTGGTTTTGGCGGAGACGCGAGTCCGATGACAACACCTTTCAAGATCGGAGACCGCCAAATTGGACCCGGTCAGCCGGTCTACGTAGTCTCTGAGATTTCCGCGAATCACAACCAGGACTTCGACCGGGCTGTCCGACTGATCGAGGCCGCCAAGGAGTCAGGCGCTGACGCGGTCAAATTGCAGACCTACAAGCCAGACACGATCACGATCGCGAGCGATTCCCAGGAATTTCGCATTGGCGGAGGCACGCTCTGGGATGGCCGCACGCTGTACGACCTCTATACAGAGGCCTACACCCCTTGGGAATGGCAACCCAAGCTGAAAGCGGTTGCCAGCGACCTCGGGCTGGAACTGTTTTCCTCGCCATTCGATTCGACGGCCGTGGATCTTCTGGAGACGATGGGTGTGTCGGCTTACAAGCTTGCTTCTTGCGAAGTGGTGGACATTCCTCTTATTCAAAGAATGTCCCGCACCGGAAAGCCGCTCATCATTTCAACCGGAATGGCCACGGTTGAAGAGATCGAAGAAGCAGTGGTGACCGCCCGTGGCGCAGGCGCCAAGCAAATCGCATTGCTCAAGTGCACCAGTTCCTACCCTGCTCGGCCTGACGAAATGAACCTGCGGACGATCCCCGAGCTGGCGCGAAGGTTTGAGGTTCCGGTTGGATTGTCGGATCACAGCATGGAGATGGCAGTTCCAATCGCAGCCGTAACTCTGGGCGCCAGCATCGTCGAAAAACATCTCACTTTGTCCCGATCGCTCACAGGTCCCGACAGCGGCTTTTCGCTAGAACCGCATGAGTTCAAAGCCATGGTCAAAGGAGTTCGAGTCGCAGAAAAAGCATTAGGAGAAATCCATTTCGGCCTGACCGAGAGCGAACGAAGCAGCCGGACTCTTCGGCGGTCACTGTTCGTGGTGGAAGACGTATGCCGGGGAGATGCCTTCACCGGAGAAAACGTGCGCTCAATTCGACCCAGCGCCGGGTTGCATACCAGACATCTTCTGCAGGTCGTAGGCAAACGTGCTGCCCGTGACATCGAGCGTGGTACGCCACTCAGCTGGGATCTGGTGGCCGAGTCATGAGACTGGTCAGCCCCTTATTGAAGCACGTGCTATATCCGGGCCTTTCCCGTTCGGGATATCTGCGCCGTGTCGCTTCCACGGGGCCCGCGGTTGTGACCTACCATGGCATACTTCCTGCGGGGTACGAAGTCATCGATCCTGATTTGGACGGCAGCTTTGTCCGGGTGGAATCATTTCGCCAACAACTGCGATTTCTGAGCGACCAGTGCAACGTAATTTCTCCGGAAGAATTCTTGCTTTGGAGCGAGGGCAAGCATGAATTGCGCCCGCGCTCGGTGCTGCTGACCTGTGACGATGGCTTGCGGAACGCGCTCACCGATGTGCTGCCCATCCTCCATGAATTCGGGTTCTCTTGCCTGTTCTTTGTCACGGGTGCTTCTCTATGCGACACACCTGCAATGCTGTGGTACGAGGAACTGTATCTGATGTTCTTGGCAGCGCCTTACGGGCTCGAGATTGGTGCGAACACTCGCGTTGCAACCCGCAGTGAGAAACGCACTTCGTGGTGGCATTGGGTAAGGAAACTTTCTCGGTTCGACGGATACACTCGGCGTGCCGCTCTCGATCAAATTAGGATGCAGCTTGGGCTCTCCGAACGATGGGATGCACAATACCGCGAAAACTCTGCGTGCGTCCGTCGTTTTCTCCCGTTGAATCGGAACGAACTGTTTCAATTGGCCGCCGCAGGAATGTGCATTGGCGCACATACCAAATCTCATCCGGTGTTGTCGCAATCATCCGCGGAGCTGGCGTGGAACGAGATTTCAGAGAGCCGGTGCGGCCTCGAACAGGCTCTGGGCAAGCAAATATGGGCGCTGGCCTACCCGTTCGGCGATTCATCGTCGGTGACCTCGCGAGAATCGCAACTCGCTAAACAGGCCGGCTTCACATGCGCCTTCGTAAACTTCGGTGGCGGCTTTGGGGCTCAGACTTCTCGATTTGCATTGCCGCGAGTCCACGTCACGGCAGAAATGAGTATTACGGAATTCGAGGCTCACCTTTCGGGTTTTCATCGGTCCTTGCGGCAATGGTTCATACCTCGAAATGAACGGCTGGCTGTTAGCGAGAGTTAATTTCAAGTCTTTGAGAGCAGATATCTTGCGATTAGTTCTGTACACCCAAATCCCGGACGATGAAAACCTCGGCCGCCAGTGGAATGAACTGGTGCAGCAGATGGAGTGTCCGGAGATTTTCTACACCTACGAATGGGCGAGTGCCGTTAGTTGGGCCTATCGCGCAACGCTTACGCCCCTGTTGTTTCTGGCGTACGAGCAGGATTCGCTGGTGGGAATCGCTGCACTCGCGATTGACAATGGGCGACAGAAGACGTTTTTCCTGGCAGGTGCGACGGCGGACTATTGCGATTTCGTTTCCCATCCGGAACGCCGGCTGGAGTTTGTCAAACTGGTGCTCGCGGAGTTGCAAGGACTCCGGACACTGATGCTCGTTCTTGCAAATCTTCCTGCCGATTCCGCTACTCCTCGCGCGCTCAGACTAGCTGCTGACCTGAATGGGTGCTTGATTTTTTCCCGGCCAGCATATTCCTGCGCCCAGATTGCGTTGGGTTCCTCGCTGGAGCGGCAGAGCGTGAAGCTGTCCGTGGGCAAACGAAAGGCGCTCCGCTACTGCCTTAAGGGCCTAGGAAAGCACGGTCCGGTTCACGCCGATCATCTCACGTCGTGGGATTCGATTCAGACGGCGTTGCCACAATTCATCCAGGCTCATATCACACGGTTTGGCGCGGTTGGCAGGACCAGCAGTCTAGTTCACCCGGAACGGCAGGACTTCCTGACCGCATTGGCCGAGCTACTCTGCGCCACAGGTGGGATGGTGCTCAGCCGCCTTCGAGCCGGGGAACGGCCAGTGGCTTGGAGTTACGGGTTTCGATTCCGTGGCAGTTGGTCTTACTACCAACCTACGTTTGACGGCGGCCTGCAACAGTTTTCCCCGGGATTCTGTCTTCTGTCGAAAATTCTGGAATCTGCCTGCGACCGCCCGGAAATCGAGCGGGTTGATTTGGGACTGGGCGCGGAGACCTACAAGCAGCGATTCGCCACCGCCGTTCGGCAAACGCTGCATGTTACCGTGACCACTTCCACTCTTCGGTATCTCAAAGAGAGTGCGCGCTACCACGCGGCATCCGTCATCAAGTCTTCTCCGCGGATCGAAAATTACGCCCGGTGTTTGCTGGGGCATAGTCCGGCGGGGGGGCACGGATGAGAGTCCTTCTGCTCCATCCCGAGGACCCATTTCCGCGGCCGCGTTCAACGACCGGTTGGGATTTGATCGTGGATCTTGGTCGCGCGCCCGCTGCTACTTATCAGCGATGGAGTCATCAATCGGCTTGTCGGGTGCTCAGCGTCTATGACTTCGCTGAAGAGATCGAGGATCTTCATCGCCTTCGGGAACTTCTTCGCCTCGGAATGGGGCATATGGTGGATCGCTGGGGGATTGACTGGTGGGACGTGCTCTCGCTCGAAATTGCGTCCGAGCTTCAGCAGTTCATGTTGGCCGGCCGATTAGCCAAAAAACTCGGCGCCCAATGCAAGCTGTATTCAAGCCGGCCTCATCCCTTGGCTACGGCTCTCCAAGGACTTCTAGGTGTCTCGCTTACTATGCCGGGACGCCGCCTTCAACCAGTACTGCATCGGGTGCGCCACTACTGCAATGCCTTATCGCATCTTGATGCCATCCAGTTCGCACAAGTGATTCAGGACAAATTCGATGCCCTGCATCGGATTCGACGGCGCCTCACGATTCGCGATCAAAGTTCTGGCCGTTCCTCGATCTTATTACCCACCGCATATATCAACGGTTCGCGCACGGCGCTGGCCTATGCCACGCTGCTGCCGGACCGTGAATTCATGTTGGTTTGCGCACGGACTAGCGACTCGTCGGTATCGATTCCCCAAAACGTCGGCGTGAGATCGCTGAGTCCGTATTTCGTTTCGATGGACAAAACGAAACTAGCCTCCCTGATTGAAGCCTGGGAGAATCTGAGAGAGTATCTGATTTTCAGCGCCGAGCTCTTCAGAATGGCGGATACGGCAGGCCTGTTCAGGAGAATGCCGGCTCTTCTGCGCTGGGGGATCGCTCTCCGCGATGCCTGGAACCAGGTCTTCGACTCGGAGAAGGTGATTGGCTGTCTCTGCACCGATGACAGCAATCCTCCCACGCGGATCCCTCTGCTCTTGGCTAAGAACCGCGGGCTCCCCGCGGTGGCGTGCCATCACGGGGCCCTGGATTACAGCATGGCATTCAAGACACACCGCGCAGATTTCTATCTCGCCAAAAGCGAGATGGAGCAAGGTTACTTGCGACGCATCTGCCAGGTGACGCCGGAAAAGATCGTGACTCTGTCCTTGAATGCATCACCGCCGAGGCCGACACTTCGCCGAGGCGGCAGGCCTTGGCTGGTTTTTTTCACCGAGCCGTACTCGAATGCTGGCTGGCGCAGTGAAGAAGTTTACCAAGATCTCTTGCCACGCCTGTGTTCGTTGGCACAAAGTTGCCGGCTGGAGCTTGTTTTCAAGCTGCATCCCTTTGAAAGCATCAAGAGCCACCGGCGGATGTTGCGCCGACAGTTGGGAGAACGGGAGCGCGAGGTCCAAGTTATTGCAGGGACACCGTCAGATCAGCTCTGGAAGAATATTCGATTTGCTTTGACGGTGCAGTCTTCAACGGCTTTGGAGTGCACCACTCTGGGGATTCCTGTTTTCTTGTGCGCCTGGCTGCGGGATGCTTATTCAGGATACGTCGAGCAATACGCGCGATTCGGCATAGGGCACGTGTTGCGCTCTCCGGAAGAGATCCCGGAGATTCCGTGGTTGCTCGAAAAGCAAGGCGGAGAGCGGCATTTGCGGACTGCTCCATGGAAAACAACCGAGTCTGCAACGTTAGGTGATCTGTTTTCTGGAAATTATTTGTTGCCGGTTGCGAGCCACAGTTGAAACATGAGCGCTAAGAGGTCAACCCGCCCCATCACGATCTTTACTCCTTCGTTTGCCGATGAGGCTAACACGAATGCCCAGAATCTTACCGCGAAGGAGATTGTTGCTCGTCTGCCGCCGGAGTTGTTTCGTGTTGTCATGATTTGCGGGGGCAACCCTGATCCCCGCATTGCCACGCGGAAAAACACGAAGCTGTTGCCCTATCGCAAGCACGGAAACGCCGCGCGCCTATTGACGGGATTGCTCGAGTCCTTTCCTGACATTTATTTCTTCCCTCGCGAGGGGCCGCTCGACAGCGCCTTCCTTTTCCTTCGCAAGTGCTTTCGACTGCGGACCGCCCTGGTCACGTACGTCGTATCAGGTGGGTTAGAACGGGGATACGCGCCGGCCTCGCGCATCCGCAACGTACGCGAAGCTGAGGTAGTGCTGGGCAACAGCGCTTATCTCACGGAAATCCTCCGGCGGAGCCTGCTGGTGCGGGCCTCCACGGTCTACGACGGCATTGATCGGCGTTTCTTTTTTCCGCGACAGAAGTCCGGCGAATCCCGCCTGACCGTGTTGTACGCCGGATCCTTCCGTTCCTACAAGCGGGTGGACCTTGTGGTGCGCGAGGCCGCAAGGCTGCCACGAGTCGAGTTTCACATTGCCGGGAGCGGAGAAGGAGAACAAGCGTGCCGTCAATTGGCCGAGGAACTCGGTTGTCGCAACATTCGTTTCCTCGGTCAACTAACTCTGGCACAACTGGGGGAAGAAATGCGGAGCGCGCAAGTCTTTTTCTTTCCCAGTATGGTTGAGGGGCATCCCCAAGTCCTCGGACAGGCGGCTGCCTGTGGATTACCGGCGATTGCCATGAAGGTCTATCGTCCGGAGTATGTGGTGAACGGGAAGACGGGCTTTCTGGTCGAATCTGATGAGGAACTCTCTGCCCGGTTGGACCTGCTTCTGGAGAATAGTTCCCTCCGGCAAAGGATGTCGGAAGCCGCTGCCAGGCATGCTCAAAAGTTTGATTGGGAAACGATCGTCGAGCAATGGGCGGACATCTTTCGAAATGTTGTCGCCGAGGGGGAAAGACCTTCATTTCATCGCGTGCAGCTTTCTTAACTATTCGCGCGCCCACAGGCTCTTGCTCATGCCCACCCAATCTCAGTTGATCTTGCGCGGAAGCCAACTACGAGAGCCGTGGGACCTGGCGTGAAACCTGCCGAGCCACTGCTGCGCTACAGCGGTTTTGTCTTTTCGGTTGGAGGCGCGCGCGTAGTTGGAATTCTGATCACTTCGCTGACATTCCCCTATGTAGTCCGCCATCTCGGGGTTGAGATGTATGGGCTTTGGAGCTACGTGATCGCGGTGTGTGCCTTTCTGGGCATTATTGCTGACCCGGGGCTTACAACGTACGCCACTCAACAGGTGGCAGCCCGGCGCGAGGAGGGGTTTGAGTTGGTTCCCGATGTACTGATCCTTCGCCTCCTCAGCTCCTCGATCGCACTCGTCATTCTCCTCGCCATTATCTTCTTCGAAGGCCGTCCCGATGTTCGGCAGCTATTGCGGCTCTATGGCATCGGCTTGCTGTTCGTGAGCCTGCTGTCGGCCGACCGTTTCCTCTCGGCCGTGGAGATGTTTCATGCGCGGTCACTCCTGATCGTTGCTCAACAAGCCATCTATGCGCTGGGGATTTTTGCTTTTGTGCACGTTCCGAAAGATGTGGTCTGGCTGCCGGTCTGCATCCTTGGTTCCTCCGCGCTGACTGGCTTAATTGGCTGGACCCTGATGTGGCGCCGTGGATTTAAGCTGCCGCGAGCCATTCGGCCACAGCGATGGAGGGGAATCCTCGTTCCCAGTGCTCACTACGGTTTCTCATCATTTATGTCGACTCTCTACCACCGCACCGGATATCTCGCGGTTCGCTGGTTCCTGGGTGACCATGCACTGGGCTTGTATGCCGCTGCCGCTCGTTTCGTCGATCTGTTGGCTCAGTTCGTAACGTTGGTGCTTTACGTTTTGACGCCCCGAATGGCGCTCGCCGCCAAATCCGGGGCCGCACTCAAGCGTCTGTCGCGATTTGCGGTAGCGGTTGTGGCCCTGATCGGCATCCCTCTGACCGCCGGCTTGATCAGTACCGCTCATCTATTTGTGCCTTGGATCCTTGGGACAAAGTACCTGCAGGATATCTCCTTACTGAAATGGATGTCCCCCTATCTGCTGACCACACCGGCGGCGTCCCTATTAGCGGGGACCATCCTGTACGCAATGGGACGCCACCGCGCCTACCTGATGTCCACGGCAGGCGGTGCTGTGGCTGGCGTGGTTCTCTATCTGACGCTGATCCCTGCCCTGGGTCTGCCTGGGGCCTGTCTGGCGTTCGTGCTGGCCGAATTCTTTGTTGCCGCGATTGCATACGCGTTACTTCCGCACGACCTCCGAGGCCTCTGGCCGAGCCCGATGGTCGGGGTCGCGCTGGCCGGCACCGTGCTAATGGTCATCACAGTCAGATTCGCCAACGCCCATTCTTCAAGTGTTTTCGTGGTCGTTTCCGTCGGGGTTCTTGTTTACGTCGCGAGCTGCGGCTGGTTCGTCAGGAAGTGGCTGCGCGAACAGTTGGAAAGCTTGCAGTGAGCAGCCGACTTGTCCATCAGCCGGCGTCGCCCGCTGAATGGCGAACCTAGCTGACCATTGCGCTGCGCATTCCATTGTGGTTCCTTGTACTTGATGGGGCAGATTCCGTCCCAGAGAGATACATTTCCAGCACCATGCGGGTCCTGACTCTGACGCCTTTCTATCCGACCGCTTCCGACGATGCTGCCGGTTGCTTCATCGCGGAACCGCTCCGCGCGTTGGAGGATTTCGGAGTCGAGTCATGCATCGTGCCGGCGCGGGCTTTCCATCGAGGCCGGGTTCATCCGAACCCGATCGCTCCCTCCGCAAGCTGGGTCCGCTACCCCTGCGCACCGAGCGGAATCGGTTTGGCTTCGGCGGGGGTATTTCTGTACGCGAGGTTGATCTCGAGTGTGCGGAAACTGCATCGGTCACAGCATATTGATCTGATCCATGCCCACTCTGCGCTGCCCTGCGGCCACGCGGCGATACTGTTGAGCCAGGAATTGCAAATTCCTTGCGTCGTTAGCGTTCACGGACTGGATGCGTTCTTTACCAACCAGGTTCGGGGATATTCCGGGGAGTGCTGCGAGCGCGTGTCGCAGTTCGTTTATCGTTCCGCCTCGCGAGTGATTTGCATCAGTGACAGGGTTGCGAACCAGGTCCGGCAAAAAGCCACAGCGTCGGTCAACACCTCGGTTATCTACAACGGGGTGGATCCGGAGCTATTCTCGCCGGCAGCAAACAACCTGCCCGCGGGCACCATTCTCAGTATCGGAAATCTCATCCCGATTAAAGGCCACGAACTTCTGCTGCGTGCCCTGGCCGCTCTTCAGCAGCGATACCCGAATCTTTCCTGTGAGATCATCGGGGACGGTCCCGAACGTTCCCGATTGACCGGATTGGCGGGCGAACTCAACATCGCTGGCAAAGTTCGTTTTCTCGGCCGTCAAAGCAGAAACCAGGTTGTGGACGCCATGCGCCGCTGCGCCGTGTTTGCTTTGCCCAGCCGCTATGAAGGCTTGGGGTGTGTGTATCTGGAGGCGATGTCCGCAGAAAAGCCCGTGATTGCCTGCCGAGAGCAGGGCATTGAAGAGATCATCCGGCACGCAACCAACGGCTGGCTTGTTGGTCCAGACGACCTGCCAGGGTTAATCGATGGACTCTCCCAGCTATTGCAAAGCAATCAGCTTCGGCAGCAGATGGGCGCTGCGGCGCGCCGCACAATACTGCAAGGCCTGACCCTGGCTCACCAGGCTGGGCGGCTCGCTGAACTCTACCGGGGGTGCGTGGCATGACCCGGCTTGTGATCGTTACTGAGATTATTGCGCCCTACCGCATCCCGGTCTTCAACGCTCTGGCGCAGCAGGACGGAATCCACCTGCACGTGATTTTCCTGGCGGAAAATGACCCGACTCAGCGGCAGTGGCCGGTTTACAAAAATGAAATCCGGTTTTCCTACCATGTCCTTCCCGGCTGGAGGCGAAGAGTCGGCAAACACAATCTCCTGCTCAATTGGGGAATGAGTGGGGCGCTGCGGCATGCCCGCCCAGATGTCATCGTCTGCGGTGGGTACAACTATGTTGCCTCCTGGAAGGCGATGGGTTGGGCGAGGCGGAATCGCGTGCCATTTTTGCTTTGGCTGGAGAGCACGACTAAAGACTTCCGTAGCCGATACCGCTTGATAGAATCCATGAAATCACGTTTTCTGCACCATTGTGACGGTTTTGTAGTCCCGGGAATATCCTCGTTCGAGTACTTGAGAAATTACGAGGCTGCGGAAGAAATCGTTTTCACCGCACCGAATGCGGTGGATTCACAGTTCTTTGTGCAGCGAGCCGAAATAGTCCGCCGGGACGCTGCGATGCAACGGCGGGCGTTGCACTTGCCCGAACACTTCTTCCTCTTCGCGGGACGGCTCCTCGCCGAAAAGGGCGTTTTTGATCTTTTGGAGGCGTATGCCGCGCTGGCTCTGGAACTCAGAAGGGAAGTGGGCCTGGTTTTTGTGGGAGACGGCGACGCTCGATCGGAACTTACCCGGCGTTCCGCTGCCGTCAGACCGGGATGGGTTCAGGTCGGCGGTTTCGCACAGCGCGAACAGTTGGCTGCTTATTACGCACTGGCCGATGTCTTTGTGTTTCCGACCCACACCGATCCCTGGGGATTGGTGGTCAATGAAGCCATGGCGTGTGGCGTGCCTGTAATCTGTTCCAACGTAGCAGGCTGTGTCGCAGACCTGGTTGAAGATCGTTGGAACGGTCGCGTGGTTTGTGCTGGTGAGATCAGCCAGCTCGCTTCCGTCATGGAAGAACTGGCGTGTAACGCTGAGCTGCGGACGCTCATGAGCCAACGCAGCCGGCAACGCGTGGCGCAATACTCGCCGGAAGCCTGGGCCGCCGGTATGGCTCAAGCAGTGCTATCGCAGGGAGTGGCAACTTCGTGAGCGATCGCTTGCCTAAGATCGTCTTGCTGGCTGTGATGTCCGTCTGCGCTGTGGTCGGGGGGTACATGGCGGTCTTCCGTCCGGCATACTTCAGCAGTTCGAGAGATCTTGGGACGCTACTCTTCTTGCAGGTCCTGCTCGCAGCGATTTGGAATTATCGGGCGAGATTTCTGCCCGTCCTGCTCGCGGTCTTTCTTTGGGCCGGCATGGCCCTGCCTCTGAATATGGTTTGGACCTCCGGCCGGTGGGTTGTGTTGGCGGCGGGGGCGCTTGCGGGTGCGGTCGTCTACATGAGAGCTCGGCAGCCCTGCTTTTCGCGGTTCCATTTTGTGGCGTTCTTTTGCGTTGTGGCAGCTCTGGTGTCTGCTGAGGTGTCAGCCTATCCCAATCTGGCCGTTCTCAAGGCGCTGAGCTTGCTACTGCTGTTTCTTTACGGTTCCTTTGGCGCGCGGCTCGCGGTGGCGGGCAGGGAGGCGAGATTTGTTGCGGGATTACTCGTTGGTTGTGAACTGCTCGTATATTTCAGCGCGATGGCTTATCTCGTTCTTCGCCAGGAAATCTTCGACAATCCCAACTCCCTGGGTGCGGTAATGGGAGTCGCCGCAACGCCCATTATGCTCTGGGGAATTCTTGTAAGTGAAAACGGGCTGGTCCGTCGCCGCCGTACCTTCGCGTTTTTGCTTTCGCTGATGCTGCTGTTCAGTAGTTATGCCCGAGCCGGCTTTGCTGCGGCGGTCGTTTCCTGCGTCTTGCTATGCGTGGCTCTGCGCCGTTATCGATTGCTGATGAAGGGTGCGGCGGCCGCCTTGCTTGTGGCCACCTTGGCAGCCGCCACCGTCCCTCTGCCGGATCATTCATCGGAGTCGCTCACCTCCGTCTTTCTTTATAAGGGGCGGCGGCAGGATGGAATTCTTGGTTCCCGAAAATCTGTTTGGGACCGGACGGTTTCGGTAATTCAGGAACACCCCTGGTTCGGCAGCGGATTTGGCACCAGTCTGACCAGTGATGAAGTAGTTCAACCGTTCGGGAGTTACGAATCGGCACCCCAGGCCCGCCGCGAACACGGCAACAGCTATCTGGAAATCACCGAATGGGTCGGCTTTCTGGGAGATATCCCTTTTCTTGCTCTGCTGGTGCTGATCGCCGTGAAGATCGGTCGTGTTTTCCTGTGGATGGGCCACACTGGCAATGCACGTTCTCCCGCAGTTCCACTGGCCGCAGTTTTGGCGGCGGGCTTGGTCCACGCGGCGTTTGAGGACTGGCTCTTCGCTGTGGGCTATTACTTATGCGTTTTCTTCTGGGCGCTTGCTTTTATCCTGGTGGATATTCTTCCTGGCGCTCCGAGCCCCGCGCCCCACCCTGGCAGGCTTGCGCCCGCGAGGGCCGATACTTTTCGTGTCGCCATTGCCGGCCGATGATGCGCCTCTTCCTCAATTGCCTGGCAGCCAGCGCTGGTGGTGGGTTGACCTACCTGCGCAATGTAGTTCCGCATCTTTCCGTCCGAACTGACGTGCAAACCATGGTCGCAGCCAGCGCTCGCCTGAAACGTGAAATCGGGGAATTGCCCAATCTTTCGTGGGCCAGTCTCGACCCGCCGCGCGGCGTGGGACGGCGGTTCTGGCAGGAACAAACTCGGCTGCCGGACGTGATTCGCAACTGGAATGCGGACGTCTTAGTCTCCGCCGGCAATTTTGCCTTGCGCAAGTCTCCGGTGCCGCAGATTCTCCTCTCGGGAAACTCCCTTTACGCTTCCGCCGATTTTTCCCGCGACCTTCGTTCGCGCCGGGACTATCGCCTCCTGCTGGATACATGCTTTAAGGGCACAATCGCAAAGAGGTCTGTTCGCTGGGCGGATTGCACGGTGGCGCCTAGCGAGTCTTTTGCCCAGGAACTGCGCGAATGGACGGGCGCTTCTGTCGTGGTCGTCCACCACGGTTTCGACCACCAAACATTTTCCGCCGACAGTACGCCACTGCCAGACGACATTCTGCAAAAGCTGGATTCCGGCAGGGATACACTACGACTGCTGTTCGTCAGCCATTACAACTATTACCGGAATTTCGAGACCCTGCTTCGGGCAATTCCACTCTTGCAGGAGCGTATGGCGGGTCGCCGGGTGATGCTGTTCCTAACCTGCAGCTTACGTTCGGAAGGGAATCCGGGCACATATCGTGCGGAGACCGCCGCCGCCCTGGTTCGTAACCTTGGGGTTACAGATCAAGTTCTCGAACTTGGCGCAATCCCCTACCATCTCCTGCATCAGCTGTACCGTAGGTGCGACATCTATGTAACCCCCGCCTACGCGGAAACATTCGCCCATCCCTTGGTTGAAGCCATGGCTAGCGGTTTGCCCGTGGTGGCGTCCGACCTGCCCGTGCACCGCGAAATCTGTGGTGACGCAGCCCTGTATTTTCCGCGCTTTTCTCCCGAATCACTGGCTGATCGCGTTGTGCAGTTAGATCGATCTTCGGTACTCCAGAAACAGAGCATCGCGGCTGGAGTGAAACGGTCGCATGATTTCTCATGGCAAACTCATGTCGAACGCATCGTAACTTTAGCCCAGGATTTAGTGAGACCCGGCCAAGCCCGCAAGGAAAACGCAAACGCGGGACGGGAACTTCGATCCAGCGCTCGCAAAAATCCTTTGCGCTGAACGGCTACGCATGTTATTAAGAGCGTTAACGGATCACGAAAGTTCGTCGTAGGATGAACTCATGAAGCCGTCCGTTGTTTCACCGCCGGAACACGCTTCTCTGGAACTATCCGGGCAAGACGGGAAAGGGATCGAGCTGTCCGTGGTCATGCCTTGCTTGAACGAGGCGGAAACCCTGGGAAGCTGCATTGTTCAAGCACAAGAAGCGCTCGATCTAGCCAATATCATAGGGGAAGTCATCGTTGCGGATAACGGCAGCAGCGATGGTTCCGCTGAGATTGCGGCCAGATTGGGCGTGCGCGTCGTTTCGGTGGATCGCAAAGGCTACGGCAGTGCCCTGATGGGTGGAATTGCAGCGGCGCGGGGAAGGTACATCGTCATGGGGGACTCCGACGCCAGTTACGACTTCAGCATCATTCCACTTTTCCTGGAAAAACTCCGAGCGGGTTATGCACTGGTGATGGGGAATCGTTTTCGCGGTGGTGTCCGGCCGGGAGCCATGCCCGCATTACACCGATACGTGGGAAATCCAGCTCTGACCGGCATTGGCCGTTTGTTTTTCGGGGCAAGTTGTGGGGACTTCTACTGTGGACTGCGGGGTTTTACCAAGGAAGCTTACGATGGCCTGGGTTTGCGCACCACCGGCATGGAGTTCGCGACCGAGATGGTCGTCAAAGCTACTCTTCTCGGAATGAGGATCACTGAAATTCCCACTACCCTCTCGCCCGCGGGACGAGGTCGCCCATCCCATCTTCGCACTTGGCGGGACGGGTGGAGAACGCTGCGCTTTTTTCTCCTTTACAGTCCACGATGGCTGTTCCTCTACCCAGGGCTGGCTCTGATGCTCGCTGGACTGATGGTGGGACTCTGGCTGTTGCCTGAGCCTCGACGCGGGCGGGACTTGTCCTTCGACATTCACACCCTCTTGTATGCCGCGACGGCCGTCATGGCCGGTTTTCAGGCGATTGCCTTCGCATTCTTCAGCAAGATTTTTGCAATCACGGAAGGATTGCTTCCCGAGGACCCCCGGCTCAATCGAGCGTTCCGTGTCCTTAATCTCGAGAGAGGACTCGCGTTCGGAGCTGGGTTGATCGCTCTCGGCCTGGGGTTGGCTGTCTATTCTTCGCTGAGTTGGAGCCGCGCGGGTATCGAGTCGCTGAATCCTGCGCACTTGGTGCGTGTGGTGGCTGCTGCCATGGTGTCCCTCACCTTGGGCGTGGAAATTGTTCTGTCCAGTTTCTTCTTGAGTATTCTGGGCCTGGCCCGCAAATGAATATCCTGGACTTCCTCCACGAGCGCAGCGTCATTCCACGCCGTGTTCATCGCCTTTCCACTCTGTTGGCCGACTTGGTTCCGGCCAATTGCAGTGTGCTCGATGTCGGCTGTGGCGATGGCCACATTGATTCACGGCTCTTGCAAAAGCGCCCCGATTTGCGTATCCAGGGCGCGGACGTACTGGTTCGAGATCAAACAGAAATACCTGTTACCCAGTTTGACGGCTCGCGCTTGCCCTTTGCAGACAGAAGTTTTGACGCCATCATGTTCATCGATGTCCTGCACCATGCCGCAGATCCCATGATGCTGATGCGGGAGGCGGTTCGAGTGGCGCGGAGTTGCCTGTTGATCAAAGACCACTTCCGCAAAGGTTTGCTTTCCGGCGTGCGGCTGCGGTTCATGGATTACGTGGGGAACAAACGATATCGTGTCGCCCTACCCTACAGCTACTGGACGCCCGAAGAATGGGAGCAGGCCGAGCACTTGGCGGGATTGAAGAAGAGTGTCGAAGTCCGGCGACTCGGGCTGTACCCGGTGCCAGCCGACTTTGTTTTTGGAGCCGGGCTTGCATTTCATTGCGCGCTTTGATCTGCCACAGACCAGAGTGCCTCTTGTGTCATAGGGGCGAGCCGAGGTTCGGCGATAGTATGTCTTCATCAAGTGATACGCACGATGCAAACCATAGAGGAACCCGGGCTATTGCAGCCGACAACATGGACTCTCTCCTTGCCCGTGAGCGTAATCGTCCCGGTGCGCAACGAAGCGCGGAACCTGCCTCGCTGCTTGGAGTCTTTGCGCGGCGCCGGCGAGGTCTATGTAATCGATTCAGACAGCACGGACGACACGGTAGAGATCGCTCGCTCCTTTGGCGCAAAGGTAGTTCAATTTCGCTACCACGGTGGTTGGCCCAAGAAGCGACAGTGGGCCATGGACACGCTTCCGCTCGCTTACGATTGGATCCTTCTGTTGGACGCTGACGAAGCGCTTACTCCCGAACTGGCGGAAGAGATCCGGCAAGCCATCCGGCGGCCCGGCATTGACGGCTATTACATTGCCTTGCGCTTGCATTTTCTGGGACGGGCGCTGCGCCGCGGAGGCGCCCGGTTCTATAAGCTCGCGCTTTTTCGCCAGGGCAAGGGACGGTTCGAGTGTCGTCTGCCGGATCAGAATGCCGCGATGGGCGATATGGAAGTGCACGAGCACGTGCTAGTCAGCGGGCCTGCCGCAAAACTGGCCAATCCGCTCCTGCACCATAACCTCGAGTCGCTTTCCAGCTATATTCGGAAGCACGATGAATACTCCAACTGGGAGTCGCGTGTGCTTTTGAAGAAGGAAGCGAAATCTGAAACCCTGCCAGCCTCGCCTTTCGGAATTCAGGCGCAGCGCCGCCGTTGGCTCAAAGGGAAACTGTTCCGTTTGCCAGGATCTCCGCTCCTGCTTTTTGTTTATCGCTATCTGTTTCGTCTGGGATTTCTGGACGGTGTCCCAGGCCTGATTTACTGCGCCTTTCAGGGCATTCAGCTCTTTCATACCAAGGCCAAGATTTACGAGTTATGCATCCACAAGGACTGACTCATCCTATGCCGTGCCTCCCCACAATCCATTCCTACCGAGACGGCTACCACTGACGATGCTGATTCTGGGCCTGAACATGTTTCATGCCGACGCCTCGGCTGCCATTGTGCAGGATGGCGAGGTCGTATTTGCCATTGCGGAAGAGCGCTTGAATCGAATCAAGCACTACGCAGGTTTCCCTTCTCTCGCGATCAACGCTTGCCTGGATTTTGTAGGCGCCAAGATCAATGATGTTGAGCACGTCGCCATTGGCCAGGACAGCGACGCAAACTTAGCGAAGAAAGTCCAATATGCGCTCGCGAACCCCGCCAAGATTCTTAATTTCATCCGCTTGCGCCAACGTAAGCAACCGATGCGAGATCTGCGCTCCCTGGTGGCGAAGGCGCTCACCGTTGATCCGCAGACGCTCGGCTTTCGGGAACACCACCTCGAGCACCATATCGCCCACATTGCCAGCGCGTATTACTGTTCGCCGTGGGAGAAGGCCGCAGGCTTCAGTTATGACGGTTCCGGCGACTTTGTTTCCACGATGATGGCCCGGTGCGAAGGCAATCAAGTCGAGGTACTCGATCGCGTTTTCCTCCCGGACTCGCTGGGCATTTTTTACAGCATGATCTGTGAGTTCATCGGCTACAAGCAGTACGGGGACGAAGGCAAGGTGATGGGTCTGGCGCCTTACGGCAAGGACCCGTATTGTGAGCGCATGCGTGATGTGGTGGGCTTGCAAGACGGCAGCTTTCGAGCTCGACCTCAGCTACTTCAAGCCGCTGGGGAGCAATGAAGGAATGCAGATTTCGGCTGATGGCACGGTTCGTTTGGCGCGGCACTTTTCCGATCGCATGGTGAAAATGTTCGGTGAGCCACGGGAGCCGCACGCAGAAATTACCCAGCGCGAGATGGATCTCGCCTATGCCATGCAGCATCGCTTCGAGGAGGTCGTCTTCCATCTTCTCATCAAACTGCATAAGCGCGTTCCGGTGGAGGAACTGGCGATGGCGGGCGGGTGCGCGCTCAACAGCGTTGCCAACGGGAAACTCTTTGCGCAGACGCCGTTTCGGCGCTCATGGATTCAACCCGCTGCCGGGGACGAAGGATTGGCCATCGGCGCCGCCCTGCACACTTACCACTCCGTGCTTAACCAGCCGCGCAGTTACGTGATGAAGAATTCGTATCTTGGGCCGCGATTTTACCGATGAACGAATCAAGTCAGCGCTGAACCGGGCAGGCCTGCGCTACCGCAAGCTGGACCGTGCGCCGTTGCTCGACGCCGTAGCGGAACAGATTGCACGGGGGAATGTCGTAGGCTGGTTTCAGGGACGCATGGAATGGGGTCCACGCGCACTGGGGAATCGCTCCATACTGGCTCATCCCGGTCTCCCCGGCATGAAAGACATCTTGAACGCCCGCATCAAGCACCGCGAGTGGTTTCGTCCATTTGCGCCTTCCATCCTGGCAGAACGCCAGCATGAGTATTTCGAACACGACCATCCCTCTCCGTTCATGCTGCATGTGTACAAAATCCGTCCCGAGAAACGCGCCCAGCTTTGTGCGGTCAATCACGTGGACAACACAGGCCGGCTGCAAAGCGTCGCGCACGAGGAGAATCCGCTTTACTACGATTTGATTCAGGCTTTCGAACGCCGGACCGGAATTCCGGTGGTTTTGAACACCAGCTTCAATGAGAACGAACCGATTGTTTGCGCACCCGAGGAAGCCATCGACTGCTTCAAACGCACGCGCATGGATACCCTGGCTATCGGGTCATATTTGGTTTTGAAGGCTGAGGACTGAGAGCGAAGAAGCGAGAACCTAAATATGGCGGCCCATCCAACTTTGGCAATTCGGAGCGGCGGGAGGCCGGATGGAATCCGGTGCGGATCGCGGTTTTCCCCCGCTTGCGTGTGCTGGCCTGGCGCAACGACGTGCTTTACGCCTGCCGAGGTTACACGCTGCTTCGGACCAGAGTCGAGCCGGGCGCAAGCCGCGTCGAGTGGGAACACGCCGGGCAGTACCGGCCTGTATGGTGGCGAAGCGTTAGTTCGTCTTTCCGCCTGACTTCCCGTCTCTTCCGCGATGGTTTTCACGCGCTCACCGCTTTGTCTTCGGGGGAGTTGATCGGCGCCGTGCCCGGCGCGATCGTGACTCTGGCCACCGGAGAAAATGAATTTCGTGTTGCCCATCGAGTGCTTCGCGGCACACGCCCTCTGCACATTGCTGTCACGCCCAACGATCACGCGTTTTGGGGCGAATATTTCGATAACCCGCAGCGCGACGAGGTGTGCGTGTACACTTCCACGGACCGGGGTTCTCATTGGGACGTGGCCTACGCATTTGCCAAAGGCGCAATCCGCCACGTGCACAACATCGTGTACGACGAGTGGGAGAACTGTTTTTGGATGCTTACCGGCGACAGTGATGCAGAATGCCAGATCATCCGCGCCTCCTGCGATTTCAGAAATGTGGACGCAGTTCTGGCCGGCAACCAGCAAGTGCGGGCGGCTGCGCTGGTTCCCACCGCCGAGGGGCTGTATTTTTCTACTGACACGCCATTAGAAACTAATCACCTCTACCGCCTCGATCGGAGGGGCAATCTGTCCCAGGTGGCCGCGCTGAACAGTTCCTCCATTTGCGGCTGCCGGGTCGGGGATTCGAGTTTCTTTTCCACAATGGTTGAACCGAGCGAGGTCAACGACCAGCGCCAGGTGTGCCTTTATGGAAGCCCAGACGGCGCGCACTGGCAAAAGTTGCGGCAATGGAACAAAGATCGCTGGCCGATGAAGATTTTTCAATACGGAAACGCCTATTTGCCCGACGGTTGTAACACGACGGATCTGCTCGCGATCACGACCGTGGCGGTAGAACATACGGATATGGAAACCAGCGTCTGGCGAGTCTAGGATCACCTCGGCGTTTCTTTCCGCGGTGAAGCTCTGATCAACGACTAAAGCAAGGGTATCCGAAGTGGCATCAGCCCTGCACCATTCTCATGCTAATGTCCGCTTGTGAGTCGCCTGCAATACTACCGGCGCATTGTCAGTGCGTACATTTTTCCAGGAGAAAGCCAACTCACTTTCTGGCATGAATTACCGGAAGCCAACCCGCGTGCGAGCGTCCATCAACTCGGTGAGTACTACATGTCGTTCGCTGAGAAAGCCGACTATCCTGGCCGTTACGACGCGGCTGGGATCCCGATGCTCAACTACCGCGGCCGGATCGGCTTGCAGTACAACCCGATTGCGATTGCACAGTGGGGACTCGGGAATTACAACTTTTTTTGCCGCACGGAGCGCGAAGAACGAAAGACGAAATTCCTGGCTGCCGCGGACTGGCTTTGCGCTCATTTGGAACCGAACTCCTTCGGCCTGGGGGTATGGAATCACCACTTCGACTGGGAATACCGCACACCGCTGAAGGCTCCCTGGTACTCCGCGCTGGCCCAAGGCCAAGGGATTTCCCTGCTAGTCCGGGCATATCGCGAAACCGGCACTGTTGCGTATCTGGACGCCGCAAACCGTGCGTTCGCCAGTTTTCTCAAATCACCGCGTGAAGGTGGTGTCACGCTCACGGACGAGAATGGCAAGGTTTGGTTTGAGGAATACATCGTTTCGCCACCGACGCACATTCTCAACGGATTTATCTGGGCCGCCTGGGGCGTCTACGACTATTTCCTGGCGACACAAAGCAACACCGTTCAGCGTCTGTTCGAGGATGCCGTGGATACTCTTCGATCAAACCTGGATCGCTATGATCTCGGTTTCTGGTCGTTGTACGAGCAATCCGGCACGCTGTTGCCGATGGTGGCAAGTCCTTTCTATCACCGGCTGCATGTGGTGCAGTTGCGTGTGATGCATCGCATCACCGGGGACATAACTTTTGCCAAGTGTGCCGACAAATGGGAGGTGTACGCGCACAGCGTTGCAAAGCGTACGCGCGCGCTTTGCTACAAAAGCGCATTCAAGCTTTGCTACTACTAGGAGCCCGTGAAGGTACTCTACCTGTCGCAATACTTTCCGCCGGAGATGGGAGCACCTGCTGGCAGGGTTGCCGAGTTGTCGCGTCTGTGGGCGAGAGAGGGACACGAGGTCACGGTGCTGACCGGATTCCCCAACCACCCCACAGGCGTCGTGCCGCACGAGTATCGCAACAAGTTTCGCCGCCTGGTGACGCGCGAGAAGATCGAGGGAGTGAATCTTGTCCGCACTTGGTTGTTTCCATTCCCCAATCGCCGGGCGCACGAGCGCGTGCTGAATTACAGCTCATTCTTCCTCTCGTCTGCGAGTACGGGGCTTTTCTTGTCGCGACCCGACGCTGTAATCGCCACTTCGCCTCAACTTCTGGTTGCACTCTCCGGTTGGTGGCTGGCCTGGCTCAAGCGTGTGCCCTTTGTTTTCGAGGTTCGCGACCTGTGGCCGGAGTCGCTGGCTGCGGTCGGTGCGGGGAGCGCCAATTCACTGCTTCATCGCGTGCTGGCAGAGATTGCGAGATTCCTCTATCGGAATTCCGACCGCGTGGTCGTTGTTACACCCGCCTTCAAGGAGTACCTGATCGAGCACTGGAGTGTTCCGCGGGAGAAGATCAGCGTCGTTGAACATGCAGTGAGGGCGGATCTCTTCACCCCGCACATTCCGCACGCGGATCTGCGGCGGGACCTTGGTGCTGAAGGAAGATTCGTCGTCTCCTACATCGGCACCCTGGGCATGGCTCACGGCTTGGAAACTGTCGTGGAAGCAGCGTCCCGCCTGCAGCAAACTGCACCCGCAGTGCTGTTCGTTCTGGCCGGCGAGGGCACCGAGAAACAGAGAATCCGCGCCATGGCGCGCTCACGAGGTCTGACGAATCTGCGTTTCGTGGACCAGCAACCGCGGGAGAAGGTTCCGGCTTACATCTGCGCTTCCGACGCATGTCTGGTTCTTCTCAAGAAAAAAGAACTCTTCAACACCGTTCTTCCAACGAAGCTTCTGGAATTCATGTCGTGTGCCCGTCCAGTGATTCTGGGAGTGGACGGTCACGCGCGGCAGATCGTGCAGGAAGCGAACGCAGGAATTTTCGTCGAACCCGGGAATTCAAGGCATTTGGCAACTGCGGTGATGCGCTTAGCCGCCGATCCGGCATGGGGTGCGTCACTCGGACGCAATGGACGACGCTACGTCCAGCAACGCTTCTCCTACCAACGCACTGCCAAGGCATACCTGGACCTGCTGGAAGACTTGCTAGGGGAAGAACAGCGCTATGCCGTGGCGGCCGCCTGAAACTGCGGTTACGGTACCGCTACAATGCTGGCCGCGGTTGCGGCTTGCATCGCCGCTTCCAGCGTCCTTCCTGCGAGAAGCTTGGCCGCACTGGTCGGGACAAATAGAATATCGTCGGCTTGCATAGGCATGTCCGGTGCCTTGGCTCGAAGGATATTTTTCAACTGCACGGGAGTTTCGGTCATTCCAGCGGGACTCTTGCGAATGATTCTCGCCCCGCTAAGATTAGCAGTCCGAGTAGTGCCACCTGCCAACGCGATCGCCTGCAGCACCGTCAAGTGCTCACTCTCCATTAGAAAACCACTCGGCCTTCCCACGTCCCCGACAACGTAAACCACATCGGCCTTGCGCACAATGATCGTGTCACCCGGATACACCGGGACGTTGCTTTCAGCGTTGTCGTTCACATTCCGCGATAGTGGAAGGGTAACCGGCTTATCCGGCTGACCGCGAGGCATGACGGTAATGCTTCTGCCCGCCTTCTCCGTAAGACCACCCGCGGCAGAAATCAGGTCGAACAGCCGCTGCTGGCCCAGGACCCGATATACACCTGGCCTCGATACTTCGCCCAACACGCTCGCTCCCTGCGAGGCATATTCATTCACAAACACGCTGACATGCGGATTTTTCACGAACCCACCATCGGAAAGCCGATGCTGAATCAATGCCTCGGCTTCCTCGACCGTCGAACCACCCACATGCACAGAATCGATCAACGGAAGATAAACGTCACCGCCGCTGCTGACACGCGCCTTGGTCGTGAGCTCGGGAACGTTGTAAACACTTACTTCGATCAGATCTCCAGTCCCGAGTCGCAGGGAAGAATCGGACCTTCCAGGATTGCTGGGGTTCCGCTGCACAGGCTGGCTCACCGCATATGCGTTCTCGGCCGCAGCACCCTCTGATTGGCTCTGGGCTGCCGGCGCAACCACCGAGATGAACGGCCACAGCAGAGTCAGGAGAAAAAGCAGAGGTCCCCGTGAGCCCAGTCGGAAGGACAACATGGCACGCCGAATCACCATTTTGCCAGAGTGTAGCACAGCATGGACGAGCATCGGACGAGTGTTCCAGCCCCGTCTATAAAGTGAAAACATCCGCCATGCGCATGGCAAATTCTCGGAGAAAAATCAATATTGGCCGTATCCGATGTACCAAGAAAGAGAATAGGCGCTTGCGCTATTTGGTCGTACGATTCCAGAAACTGGACAACTCAGTGATGGACCCAGGTGCGCCTGGCGTTCTTGGGCGACGGGTGGAGGATGTTTTCGGCAGAGTCGAGACGGGTGTGGGGTGAGATGGAGGAATGAGTTGGTTCTTTTCTACCTCGGAACTTTTGCGACGTCGACGCTGTTTTCGTTCATCCTTACCAAGTATGTGCGTGATGTGGCAACCTCCCGCGGATGGGTGGCCGCGCCGGCGCTGGATCGTCATTTGCACCGCAGGCCGCTTCCGCGATTGGGCGGCGTAGCCATTTTTCTTTCGTTCGTTCTCAGTTTTGCCGTCAGACGGCTGCTCCGTTGGCACTATCCTGAACTCGGTCTCGGGCTCCCCTTCAAAACGACGCTCACTATTCTGTTGCCGGGTTCCCTGATTTTCTTTCTCGGCCTTTACGACGACATTCGTTCTATCGGTCCTTACACCAAGTTCGCAGTGCAGGCGGTCGCCGGGGCCATGCTCTTTGCCGGCGGTCTTCGCATTCTTAGTCTGCCTCTGCTTTTCGGTAGTCACCATCTTTCATGGTTTGTCGACCTCCCGCTGACCATCGTCTGGGTCATTGCCGTTACCAATGCCTTCAACCTGATTGACGGCCTCGACGGCCTGGCTGCTGGTTCCGCCCTCTTTTCCACTGTGGTGGTGTTTGCAGTAGCACTCATCACCGGATCGAGTTCAGTGTCTTTGATGGCTCTGTGCCTCGCCGGTGCAATTCTAGGGTTCCTGCGATTCAACTTTAGCCCGGCCACCATCTTCCTTGGCGACTGCGGAAGTCTGTTCATCGGTTTCGTCTTGAGTGCGCTGGCTCTGCAAGGCGCAGAGAAAGCTCCCACCATCATTGCGGTTGCGATTCCCATGGTCTCCTTTGGATTGCCCATCCTGGAGACGGCCCTTTCCGTGGTGCGCCGGTTCATCAGTGGCCGGCGGTTTTTATCGCCGACCGAGAACATATTCACCACAAGCTTTTGCAGCGCGGTCTTTCTCAGCGTCAGGTTGCCGTTACTCTCTATGCTGTCTCAGCGTTGTTTGCGTTGCTCAGCCTGTTTCTGCTATGGCCGACTGGCGGCGTGGTTGGCCTGGTCCTTGCCGTGCTTGGCATGGGGGTATGGACGGGAGTGCAGCACCTCGGCTACTTGGAGTTCGGCGAACTGCGGCGAGTGGCGCAGCGGACCATGGAACGGCAGCTTCTCATTAATAACCTAGCCATTCGAAGAGCTACCGAAGAGCTAAAGGCCACATGTGATCCCGCTCACCTTGGTCGCATCCTGATGGCGGTGCTGACCACCAATGACTTTGATGCGTTCGACTTGCGGCTGCATTTCCTGCCTGCGCAGATTCCCGCGATCCGTGGTATGCAGTTGGTCTCCGGATGGGGAGAGTCTGTCTGTCTGCGCTGGAGAAGGCCAGGCAGCCACTTTAATAAGGAACTGACGACTGCCTGGTGCCTGACTCTGGATCTGGTGACCACCAGGAACCGCCGCTGCGGTTCCATGAGCATTTACAGACTCTATACTCAGCGCGATTTGCAATGCGACATCAACTTGTTCACGTCGGTTTTCCCGGTTGCGTTGGCAGATGCATTGGAGCGCACTTTGGCGCCCGTAATAGATGTCATGCCCTCGGATCGGAGCTCTAAGTTGGTTACCGCACAAGCAGGATAGAGATGCTCCCTCTGCAACTGTAGCTTCTCCGAAAGTGAGATCGCATTGCAGATGGAGCAGCGCCGGCCCTTTTGAGCGAACGCGGCGAGTGTTGGCTGCCCTCCGCGCTTTTATCCACAGCCCCGAATCAGCCGTGCCACTTCTTGTTGATGACGCTCCCATATATTTTGCTAGTTCCTGAATTACTGGAGGAACTCCGAGAGATGGCGGAAACGCTCACCGGGCAAGACATTCACTTCATCGAGTTGCAGACGGCGGTGTTTTGCGTGGAATGTGAGTTGATCAGCAAGAACAACACACCCTATTGTTTTGCCTGCGGAAGCCGGGCGGTGCTGAGTCTGTCGCGGCTTCTGGGCGGATCATTGCGTGGACAACAGACCGCTCACCTCATCGCGGATGCCGAGTTGGATCGGCTCGTGCGGGAGTTGCTCCGCACCGTTCCCGTATCCGGTTCAGAAAGTCACCTGCCCGCTTCCTTTGCCGTTCTCGCGCCTTCACGCCACCACGCTCGTGCCGTTGGGTTGGACGCGGTCCACACCATGATGCGCGCTTCCAGTTCCGATTCTGAGATCCATACAGCGGAGATCGACCTGGAACCCGCTATCAGCGTGATTGCAGAACGCGCTCAGTCCTTGACAGGCGCCACAGGCGCCGCTATTGCTTTGCGCCACGGCGATGAGATTGTCTGCCGGGCGCGCGCTGGCCGCACGGCGCCGGATCTGGGTGTTCGCCTGCAGACTGATTCCGGCATCTCCGCCGATTGCGTTCGCACCGGCGAAGTAGTCCTTTGCCATGACGCCGAAAGAAACCCTCTGGTCGACCTGGCCAGTTGCCGTCGCCTGGGCGTGCGTTCCATCTTGGCCGCCCCCCTGCGCCATTTCCGCAGAACCTTGGGCGTATTTGAAGTTCTCTCGGGCTCTCCTAACGCCTTCGACCACCGCGACGTAGCCACCATGCAGCTTCTCTCGAGCCTGATGGTTGCCGCCATCGCTCGCATCTCCAATCTGCGCTCGGTCCATCGCCATTCGGCATAATTCCGCGCCCTGATTCTTCATTCCATGCCTGTTTCCAGCCTGGCTGGAGTAATATGTACCGAGACTTTAGTATGGAGACTCTGGGGTCCAACCCGGCTGCAACCGTCCCGGAACCGCCACATCCGATGCGCAATCGCCGGCAGCGAGTGCGCCACAAGGTCCACACTCCTGCCTACGCCAGCCTGAACGGAACTTCGAGCGCTCAGGTGCACGACCTCAGCGAAATCGTTGACATCAGCGAACAGGGCATGGCGATGCAGGCCTCATCTCCGCTCGAGGTGAACCGGATTGTCAATCTGTGCCTGGATCTTTCGGAAACCAGGGCCTCCCTTCACACCACGGGCGAAGTGATCTGGTCCAACCGCGCCGGGCGAGTCGGGATCCACTTTCCGCAGATGCCTGACGTACCTCTCCGCCGCCTCAAAGAGTGGCTGTTTGTGAACGCGATCGTAGCCTGCGCGAACTACAGAGCTGAACAAGTTCCGGAGATTCCCCGAACTCGCACCGATGGCTTGGTTGGAGATCGGACTGCTCAAGCTGGCGCCTTGCTGGAGGAACTCGCGCCACCGTCCCCGCCCGACTACACATCGGTTCTGGCAGCTCTGGCTGCAGTCAAACGGGAGGTGGAATTGCTTGGAACTGGTCTTGACGCCGCCTTGCAACTGATCGCCAGCCGCGCCCAGGTTTTCACGCGCGCCAGCGGCGCTGCGATTGCGTTAACCGAAGGAACCGAGATGATTTGCCGGGCCAGCGCTGGCCGCGACGCCCCCGGCCTCGGTGCTCGGCTTAAGATTGGCGCAGGTTTCTCCGGGGAGTGTATTCGCAGCGGCAGATTGCTGCGTTGTGAAGACTCCGAAGTTGATCCCCGGGCGGACCGTGAGAGCTGTCGCGCCCTCGGCATCCGCTCCATGATTGCCGTGCCGGTCCGTTGGGGCGATGCCGTCATCGGGCTGCTCGAGGTATTTTCCCCGGAGCCCAGCGCCTTCAGCGCCAACGACGATGTTGTTCTCCTGCGCCTGGCGGAAGTTGTTGCTGCCGCCATTCATCGTGCCGGTTCTCCAGAACCAAGCTCGCCGCTGCCGGCGGTGAGCGTGGACGATGAATTTCCCGTCGAGACTCCCGCTGACATCGTGCTTCCCCAGATTTCTCATTTTCGCAAGATTCTTTTGGCCTCAGCGGCGGCTACGGTCCTATTGGCGGTGTCTTGGCTGTTAGGGCCTTGGGCGGTGAGCGGGAGGAGCGGCTCCGCTCGCCTCCCCTTGCGGCAGGCCTCGCCAGCTCTACCTAAATCGCCCGCGGCAACCGAAACTGTCGCCGCCGCCAGCAATGTGGAGGGCCTTCGCAGATTAGCCGAGCAAGGAGATCCCATAGCCCAGTTTGCGGTTGGGGCTCGCTATGCTACCGGGGAAGATGTGCCCCAGGATTACACGGAGGCCGTACGCTGGTTCTCGCTGGCGGCGGAACAAGGTCACGTCGTGGCCCAGGCGACGCTGGGCGCCTACTACTGGGCCGGCCGCGGTGTCCCTCAGGATCTGGTCAAAGCGTATCTGTGGTCAGTTCTCGCCCAGGCCGGTGGAGACGAAGCCAGCAAATACCGCGTGGCTGTCCTCGCCTCGCGCATGAGCCGCAGCCAGATCGTTGCCGCCCAACAGCAGGCCAACGACTGGATCAAGCAACATCAGCAGGAGAGCAGGAACTCGCCGGTCGTGCGCTGACGCTGCGATGGGCATTCCCCAAGGCTCGCCGTCGGACGCCCGTTCGCCATGCAGCCCCGAGTTCGGCGGCTTTCATATATACTTCGACACGACCCGCAAACCCATGTCGCAATGCGATCTGGCCTGACTGGCAGGCAACGCTGAAGGCGAGGAGAAACCTTTTATGAACTGGAAAAGCAAGTTGGTCCTGGGCATATTGACCGCTCTGGCCATGATGCTGCTGACGTACGCGTTGCCCAAAGGAGGCTCTGTGCGCGACGCCGCCTTGGTGCAGTTTCCGGTGACGGTTGGGGTCTGGGCAATCTTCGTCCTGCTGTTCGTGAAGCTCAAGTAAGACGGTTTTCACCGGGACTCTTCCGGATCGATGGCCCGGTCCAGGTAAATCCACAGCACTCGCGCCAACAGCGTGATCGCCGGCGCGAGCGGCAAAAACAGCACGATTGCCCAGCCTGTCGCTTTCATGATCGACCATCGCGTGATGCCCCACAAAAGTCCTGCAATAAGGGTGATCGTCAGCAGTGCCACGCCATAGCTGATGTACATGGCTCCCAGAAAGTAGCCTTCTTCCCGCTCAAACTTCAGATTGCACACAGGGCATCGTTCATGCATCCTCGGCAGGCCCTGAACGATGGAGCAACGAAAAATTCTCCCCGAACGGCAACGCGGGCAGCGCTGCCGCAGGATACTTCGCAGCGTCGAGGATTTCGGTGTGCTTCCCATGGTCGAGGTGCCCCATCCTCATTGTGAGTGTAATCCCGTGGAGAGTGACCTCGGGTTTAGAATGTAAATAGAGGTAATGCTGTGCCGACCCTCCGCGACATCGTTTACCAGAACGTCCGCGAAGGAGAGCTGTACGAAAAGCTCGACCGCAACCGTGTCCGTTGCTACGCCTGCGGTCACTGTTGCCCGATCCCCGACGGCCAGCCCGGCGTCTGCAAGGTGCGTTACAACCGCGGCGGCACGCTCTACGTGCCTTGGGGCTATGTGGGCGGCGTGCAGTGCGATCCCATCGAGAAGAAACCCTTCTTCCACGCTTACCCCGGGGCGCTGGCTTACAGCTTCGGCATGCTGGGATGCGATCTCCACTGTGCTTACTGCCAGAACTGGGTCACGTCGCAAGCTCTGCGCGATCCCAACGCGGTGTCGCCGCCTCTCCAAGCCTCGCCGGAAGCACTGGTTCAAGATGCACTTCGCCAGGGCGCGAAGGTACTTGTAAGCACCTATAACGAGCCGCTCATCACCAGCGAGTGGGCCGTGGCGGTGTTCAAGGAGGCCAAGGCCGCCGGGTTGATCACCGGTTTCGTTTCCAACGGAAACGGCACGCCGCAGGTGCTCGAATACCTGCGCCCGTGGATCGATCTTTATAAAGTAGATCTGAAAAGTTTCGACGACCGTCATTACCACCAACTGGGCGGACGAATCGGGCCCATACTCGATACCATTCGCCGCTTGCACCAGATGGATATCTGGATCGAGATCGTCACCCTTCTGATTCCTGGTTTCAACGACTCCGAGGATGAACTGCACAAATTAACGGATTTTATTGCCGCTGTTTCCCCTGAAATTCCCTGGCACGTGACCGCATTCCATAAAGACTACAAAATGGACGATCCCGAAGACACGCGGCCGGAAGACCTGCTGCGCGCGGCGGAGATCGGCAAGCAGGCTGGACTGCGGTTCGTGTATGCGGGGAACCTGCCGGGCGGGGTGGGCGATCACGAAGACACAAAATGCCATCATTGCGGGCATACGCTGATCAAGCGGCACAGTTATTTCATCGAACATTATGGTTTAACCGCAGATGGGAGCTGCCCATCGTGCGGGGCCGCCGTCCCCGGCCGCTGGGCCGCGAAATTCGAGGGGCAGATCGCCGATCGTCCTTTCTTGCCCCGCCAGCGCTCTCGTTTGGTTACAATCCTCAACTAGCAGATAGCATTACCCTGTTACGGAATGCCTATAGAAACGACGGGGAGGCGGTGTAGAAATTCGGCGGAATATCGCAACTCTACGTCAAGCTGCTAACTAATGATGTCAATCAGGACATGAAGAAAAACACACTCAAGAGCCTGCATATTCGGAATTTACTGTCTTTTGGCGCTGATTCCCCAGAAATCGAACTCGGTAACCTCAATGTGCTCATCGGCCCGAATGGCTCCGGCAAATCAAACCTTGTCGAAATAATCGGATTGCTTCGGAGCACACCGAAAGATCTTGCGGCGGAGGTCGGCGATGGCGGAGGTATCACCGAATTGCTGTGGAAAGGGAAGTCGAAGGTCAAGGGTACGACCGCGACGCTTGAAGCGGTCGCCAGCCCTGCCGGGGTTAACCGTACGATCCGATACCGGCTTGCATTTACGGGAGTAAGGGCCCAGCTAAAAATCGTAGACGAGCGGATCGAAAATGAGAAGCCAGACAAAGGGCACGATCAGCCTTATTTGTACTTCGATTACAACGGCGGACACCCCGTTCTCAACGTGGCCGGGCAAGAGCGGTCCCTTAAGCATGAGGGAGTGGACCCTCAAAAGTCGATTTTGTGTCAACGACAAGACCCGGATCAGTATCCGGAAGTGACGTATTTGGGTAGGTTCTTCGGCAGCTTCCGACTCTATAGGAACTGGACTTTTGGTCCCGATTCCGAAGTCCGAGATTTGTACGGCTCAGGACTCAAGACCGACTTTCTGGAAGAAGACATCAGCAACCTTGGTCTTATGCTGAACAGGCTCCGTTCGGAGTCCAAAACAGATTTCCTGAAGTACCTGAAGATGTTCTACGAAGGGGCGGAGGACATCTTCACGAAGATCGTCGGTGGGCTCGTCGATCTGCAAGTTGAAGAACAGAATGAGATTTCCATTCCCGCCTCGCGGCTCTCGGATGGCACGCTTCGATGGCTTTCTCTTCTGACGATTCTGTTGCACCCTGATCCGCCACCGCTGGTGTGTATAGAGGAGCCCGAGCTAGGTTTGCACCCAGATGTGATCCGGCCTCTCGCGAAGCTACTTCTAGGCGCATCTGAGCGAATGCAGTTGGTTGTGACTACCCACTCTGACGCCCTGGTTGATGAACTTACTGGTAACCCAAGCGCAGTTATAGTCTGCGAGAAGCATGAAGGCTCATCATCGCTAAAGCGCTTGGATGCCGACCAACTTTCGGATTGGCTGAAACGATACACTCTTGGACAGCTCTGGCGAACCGGCGAAATTGGAGGGAATCGCTGGTGAGCGTTCGGATTTATGTCGAAGGCGGCGGCGAACAAGGCAGCACGAAGAGCGACTGCCGCCAGTCCTTTCGCTCGTTCTTTGGGAAGCTCGTTCCGGTGCGATCATTCAGAGTGATCGCGTCAGGAAGCCGCAGTGATGCGTTCCAGGATTTTTGTGCCGCGTTGAAAAGGCATCCGGACGATTACATTATCCTGCTAGTAGATTCCGAAGAAGCTGTTACATCGGCCCCTTGGCAACACCTCAGGAACCGGCAGGGAGACAGGTGGACCTATCCAGCCGCAGCGAGTGATGACCAGGCTCACCTCATGGTGCAGGCCATGGAGTCGTGGTTCCTCGCCGATCGATCGGTGCTGACCGACTACTACGGCCAAGGGTTTCTGGCTGGCTCCTTGCCGGGGCAACCCAACATCGAACTAATTTCCAAGCAAGATGTTCTCACGGCGCTTCAGCACGCCTCAAAGAAAACGCAGAAGGGTGAATACCACAAGACGAGGCACGGATTTGACCTGCTCGAGCGGATCGACCCGAATCGCGTACGTGCGGCCTCGGTACATGCCGAGCGTCTCTTAGTAGTTCTAGAAAGGGAAGCGACTGGCTGAAGGAGTTTCCTTCCACCAGCCCAACCATCATGCGCAGATCACGAGTCTTTCTCTCTTGGGCTCTCCTTTCTTTTTGCTGCGCCTGCTCGCCGCGCGACTTTCTTACTCGGCGCCTGGCATCAGACCTGATTGATGCCTCCGATACATTCAAGACCACACAACAATTCGGGCTTCGCACCGGGATCATTTCCAACAAGGACTATATTTCACCCGAGTATCTGCTCTTGCAACGCCGGGGCTGGATTACGGGCACCAATGCCCGTTGCACGCCGGACCTGGCGCCTCCTCCGTGTTGGGACGTTGCTCTCACGCCGCTCGGGGTTGAGACCTTTCGCGATCTGATCCCCAGCACGGCGGAGAATTCGCAATACTTCAGCGTGCCCGTGGCGCGAAGACAATTGGTAGCCGTGACCGGAATCTCCAAAAGCGGCAATGCCGCCGACGTGGACTTCCTTTGGAAATGGATTCCGCTGAACGAAGTGGGCGCGGCGCTGTATACCGGCGGCGTGCAATACAAATCTACGGTCGCATTCCGTCAATATGATGACGGCTGGCGCTTGATCGACGGCAGCGCTCCCAAGAACGATCAGGGCCTCGACGACGCCCTGAAGAGCGCCGAACCCACGCAATGAGCTGACACCCAGGGGCTCCACGCGAGTATTTTGACGGGCGGTGAAACCTATGATCACAAGGCGCAGTCTCCGCTTTTTCAGTTCCCTGGCCCTGGCGGCGGTTTTTGTTAAGGGCAGTGCCGTCGCCGAATCTGCCGCCGCGACCGCCAAACGCGTGACCTACTACTGTCAGACGCAATTAGGGCAGCGATTCTAGCCGATTCCAGCGTGGCGTGGCCGATGTCGGGGCTGACACGCGTCGAGGTTCAGCACCGGGGGCTACCGATCCGGCACCAAAATCATCGCGCGACAGGTTTCCTTGAGATGCTGGCCATCTTCACCCGGTCGGATTCTGCGGCGTAGCGAGCGACACCTTGGTAGAGCGCTTCGGCGATCCGCTGACGGTAGGTGGACCTTTGCAGATTGTTCTCATCATCCGGGCTGCTGACGAAAGAGACTTCGGCCAGAATCGCCGGCATGGAGGTTCCGGTCAGGACCACGTATTGAGCCTCTTTCACTCCGCGATTGGGAAGGCCGGGATTTTTTTGGGCCAGCGTGCCGTAGAGCGCGTGCTGCACGCTGGCGGCAAAGCGCCGCGACTCATGAACTTTTTCGCGAATGTCAACATTTGTCCAGTTCACGTCCTGCACCGCCGCTTCCCCTTCATCGGCGCGCGTCCTCGCCTTCACCGAGGAATAGGTGTTGCTGTAATAGGTTTCAACCCCGCGCGCGGAAGGGTAATCGCTGTAATTGGCGTGAATGGACATAAACAAGTTGGCCCGCGACAGGTTCGCGATTTCTGCCCGTTTCTCCAGCGCGAGATAATTGTCATCCTTGCGCGTATAGATCACCTCTGCGCCTAACCGGCGCTCGATCAGGTTTCCCAGCCGTTCTACGATGTCCAGCACCAGATCTTTTTCCAGCAATCCTTTGCGACCCACCGTGCCCAGGTCCCAGCCGCCATGGCCGGCATCGAGTACGATGCGAAACTTCGCTGCGTTCGCCCCGGTTCGTGCGTCTGCTGTGGCGGCGGGTCTTGCGGATGCTGCCAGCGGCTTCTCCGGATTCTGCGTGGATTGCGGCTGCTCGGGTGCACTCCGGCTAAGCGGGCTTTGATTCATCGCGACTTGATTCGCCATGCCCTGACTTGGCGAAGCCTGATTCATTGGGGCGAAGAGATCGATCTTTGCCCGAGGCTGTGCCTTAGTTCCCAGCTTCCGCACCTCGACCACCAAGCGGTATGGATTCGTCTCCAAGCTCACCGAGTAATCCGACTCGCCTTTCGTTTCCAGCACTACCCGGGTCACTCCCGCCATGGGTTGTGCGACCCGAACTCGCTGGACCAGCGCGTCGTCTACCGTAATCGTTTTGCCCGAGAGTGCAGCCACCAGTTTGGTATCGTGCAGGTCAAAATAGATTCGTTCTGGATGTGGCAGACGGTGCGCCTCATACTGGACTTGGTCTTGCAGGTCAATCACCACCGTGCTGGAATTCGCGGAAGACCAGTGTCGAACGCCAGTGACCTCTGGCAATACCCCTGCCTCTTCTGAAGTTGTGAAGGTCGGGACCTCTGTGGCTTCCGCGATGGCGACTGGTTTTGCATCTGGTGCTGAATCCAGCGCTTGCGCCGGAACCTGGAACACTTGCTGCGGAACTACTGAAGCGCTGGGTGGCCGGTTCACTGTCGCCGGGTTTGCTTTATGGCGGATCATCCACCACAGTCCCACACCCATGCCCACCGCGAACAGTACGACCCCAACCACAACGGCAAGGCCGGGTCTCGAATTCCCCACCTTTTCAAATTCTGGGATCGTGGCGGGAGTGCCGCCGCTCTCACTCTCTGCTGTCTCGTGGAAATCAGGGGCGTCCGCTTTAACCGGCGCGGTCTCGATTTCAGCCACGGGCTCCGGGGTGCTCACTTGGCCGACAACACGCTGAGAAATCTCCGTCAGCCGGTCTTCCTCTTCGGGTCGCATGGCGGACAGAACCAATTCGGCCAGCAGATTCAGACTCCGAACATCGCTGTCATTGAACCCATACGCTTCGCCGGAGAAGGCCTCCAGCAAACCGATGACCGTCTGTCTTGCCGACAAGGGCACAGCCACCATGGAGCGCGCACCCAGATGGCGGCATGCCAGGGCGTCCACTCGTGGGTCATTCTCCGAGTTGTCGCAGCGTACGATGTGCCCAGAGAGCAGGCATGCTCCGGAAAATCCAGAGCTCGGGTCCAGGCGCGCTCCCGCGTCGGGTGCAACGTTTCCCGCGGACGCGCGACAGACGATCGCGTTTCCTTCCGCAAGCGCAATGGCGACCCCGTCTGCTCCTGTGATGGCCAGTGCGCGCTCGGCGACCAGTTGCAGCACTTCGTCCAGTACAAATTGCTCAAGCTGCCACGTATCCTCAGTGTTGAGCCGCGTGCCCAGGCGTCTCTCCTGCGCGCGGCGCTGCCGTATCTGTTCGTGCAGAGAAGAAAAAGCCAGAAGGGCTTGCAAAGCTTCGTGGCGGCATTCGCTGGCTGGAGCTGCGGTTCGGGCTTCCGAAGTTGGGCTTGGCGCCGTGACTTCGACTAACTCCAGGCCCGCATTGTTCGGACTCGCGCTCATGCCCGTGGCGTAAGGCTTCTCTTGAAACGCTCTATCTTACAGCGAAGCGGCAGCTCGTTAATTCACCCAGCGTAAGCCGCAAACTACCTTGCCGCCTGACTGTAATCGTTAATCGTAAATTACAGGGGATCGGTTGAGAGCGCAATCTTCGCCTGGCGCACGAAGGTGGGCAACGGCTCCATGCTCTTTGGTAAGCGACCGGAAATGGTGCCGATTCAAGCAGTTCCGAAACCCATTGCGCAAGCATCGAAAAGAGGATATCCTTAGCTTCTGGAACGACTTACAGGTTGTGGTGGGTGAGTGAAGTAAAAAAGAAATCGGGCTGGCTGTGGCCTCTGGGTCTATTGGCCACGGGATTGGCGGGTGCCGGCGTAGTAATCTTTCGCGGTTGCTGGCACAGCAAGATGAGCTGGCCGGTTCGCTTTAAAGATCACTCCTACCAGGTCTGCCTCGGCTGCGGCATCAAGCGCCTCTTCGACGAGAAAGCCTTCCGCGCCTACGGACCCTATAGCTACGATCTGGATCGCCTCGTCAGCATGGACCAAAGCCGCCGCGTCGAGCTCCATCCCGAAACCGCATCGGCGCAACACCGCACAGCATCCTGATCTGCCCGGAACCAGCCCGGTTACTGAGACAGCTTCGCGGCAACGCTTAAGATTTGTCGATGGACTTTCAGCCGGGTCAAGCTGCGTCTACCGCGGCCGTTACTCCTTGTCCCCCTCCGGACAATCAGCGGCGCCACTACCGGCACAGAATTCGCACCCTGGCATACGTCAACTTGGATTCTACCAACGGCGGTATTCTCCGCGACCTCAGCGAGTTCGGGATTGCCATGCAGGCTACTTCGCCTCTCCGCTCCCAACACCAGGTCCATCTGCGATTTGCTTTGGCGAATCCGCATGTTCGCATCGAGGCTACGGGCCGGGTTGCCTGGACCGATTCCTCGGGGCAAGCCGGAATTGAGTTCCTCGATCTCCCGCTGCGCTCCCGGCGACTGCTGAAAGAGTGGCTCTTCACGCAAGTTCTGGCCGAGGCTTATCTGTTCTCCCCATGCGATTCGATTTCCGTTCACGGCGGCTGCGGTGAGGGCGCTGGGCTGCTGTTCTCCGCTGCTCCCCGGCCGGCAATCCAATTGGAGTCACACCCGGCCCGTTCCCTCCAGCCAGGAGCCGGGAAAGCTCAACCCCGCGGCCTGCGGCTCCTGTGGTGTCCGCTGTCCGTCTCCACCCATGCCCTTTCGAGATTATTGGATGGTCTGATCTTATTGTGCGCCGTGCTGCTCTTCGCCGTGATGTCGCTGGCCATGACCAACATTCTCCCATCCTGGCCGGTAGCGCTGGCTCTGGCAGGCACAGTCACCGCGGTCTTTGTGGCCGTGTACTTGGTTCTCTCGGTTGGCTGGATCGGAACCACGCCCGGCCAACATCTGGCGCGGCTCGCGGCTTCCGACTGCGCAGACGGAATGCATTTCGAGGAAGAAGACCGAACGAGATTTCGATAGCCGGGGCGTTGGTTGTTCCGCGAACGACCAACGACTAAGGACCAACGACTTGATTTAATGCGTTAAGTATTGTTGTGCCAGCCAGAGTTGCAAATTCTGTCTTACGCGATGATTCATCTCCAGGAAACGAATTCCGATGTTGCCCTGGCCGTCAGTCCAGGCGATTTCTCCTTGGAGTTTCAGAAGGATCTTGCTACCTGGAAGGGCGAACCCGAGTCGCACCGCACCCGCCAACGACGCCTGGCCGATGCAGCCGGATTCCCACCCCTCCCTGGCTGAGATTGAGAAGATGCGCATCGAGCCGCTTGCTGGAACCGTTGGTCAGGGAGACCGGCAAGTTCAAGGTTTGGCGGTGATAACGCAGCCTGCCGTCCAGGATCATGTTGCGCGCCGCGGAAAGCGTCCGTACCGCCTGCTCAACTGAGATTGGTTTTTCGAACACGAACGGTGCTGCGTCGGCATTACTCCTCTGCCGTTTCGCGCCGCTGATGATGACTAGCGGCACCGTGTTCAATCCATTCTCCAGTTCACGCAGGAAACTATTTGTGCCCTCGAGGTCGCAATCCACGATCAAGGCGTCGATTTTTGACTTCGCCATCTTCGCGCGAGCCCGCTCCGGTTCCGGTTCTACTTCTACACCAATATGCAAACCACCGAGAACACACTCCAATACGCTGACTTCAGCCCAATCGCGAGAAACCACCAGGGAAGAAAGTGTCATAAGGCCACTGTAGTCCGGCCCGTAACCCAGCCCCAGATCACCAAGGTAATGGGAAAAGCAGTCAGGTCAACTGAAAGTTGGTTAAGACCGCAGCGCCCAAAATCGAGAGCCGCTTTACGACTGCAAAAGTCTGCACATCCGTTCCGCGCAGAGGGCGCGGGCGAGTGAGAGTTCGTGCTATACTCCGCCCTGTGATCAGGGTCTTGCCGGTGCGTTTATGCTTCCAAGAAGCGCAGCCTGGGCACCCGAACGCCGGCTCGCCTCACGACGAACTCGAAATGATGGGACCATCGCTGGCCCCTTCGCTCGTATATCCCAGAAGGAAGGTTATCCATGTCACTTACAAGAAAACCTCTCAAAGGTGCGGCATGCGCCGCACTGATTGTGGCCTCAATTAGCATTGCTTCCCTGCTCATGTGTTCCATTGTCAACGCGGCGCCGCAGAGCGCTCCTGCGATCAACGGCGCCGGCCGCCGCGCCAGTAAAGTGGTCTTCCATCGGCCCGCGGGATGCCGGCGGGGCGAGCGGTAAGATCAACGCTTTTGCTTATGTAAAGAGCAATCCTTCCGTGATGTACATCGCTGGAGGATGGGGCAACACCCCGAAGGAATCGCCATCGCAGATGGGGATCTACCGCACCACCGATGGCGGAGCACACTGGACGGCGGCCAACCAGGGGCTCACCAACCCGGATGGCACCATCTCCTCGGTGGTCAACAGCCTATGGTTGGATCAGAAAAATCCATCGGTGGTGCTGGCCTCCACTGAATTCGGCGGGACCTTCAAGTCCACCGACGGCGGGATGACGTGGAAGAACGTTGATCGTTCCGAGTCGACCCGCTTCTCGCAGGCCGGGAAAAACTTGTATGTAGCCAGCAGGAAGGGAGTGTTGCTCTCGACTGATGATGGCAGCACGTGGACAGTCTCGCTGTCTCTGAAGGAAGGCGCAACCACCGTGGTCACCGCCGCCGGAACTACCTTCGCGGGATCAGCCAGCGGAGACGTCTACCAGCTTTCCGGATCCTCGTGGACCAAGCTAGGGCACCCGGGAACGGGAGCCATCCATGATCTTGCCGTCGATCCCTTTGACACCAAGGTGGTCTATGCCAACGTGGACGACAAGACCACATGGAATCAATGTTTGTACGCCTCTCTCGACGGCGGGACTAGCTGGACCGGCATCAACTGCAGCCTGTTCTCCATCGGCTCCCAGGCCATCGCGTTCAGCAATGTGACTCCACACCGGCTGTTTGCGGGCGATGACGGGAGCGGAGCGATTCTCTACTTCAAGGGCGACGGAAACTCGAACCCGCAGATCTCCTACGGCGCTCGTGGAACGTCCGATGTGAGATACGTCGTGCCGGTGCCGGGGAAGAACAAATCGGACGATGCCTGCTATGTTCTGGAGGACCAGGGATTGTGGTTCACTCCGACGTGCAGTTCAGGGAGCGTTTCCGGGCTGAGCCTGCAGGTGAACAATACCCTGGTTTACGATGTGGCCGTTTCGCCAGACGGCAAGAACGTGGAGGCGCCGCTGCAAGACAATGCTTCGACATCCAGCCAGAACGGCGGTAAGGCGTGGCCCGTGAGCGGCCCCGCTGGCGAGGGTGGGGAGACCCGGTATCACCCGGACGGCTCCGGGTACTGCTACATCGCTCATCCGGATGAGGCGCTGTTTATCTCCAAAGACGGTTGTGCAACGTTCCCCGACTATGGAAATATTCTTCCCGAATCACTCACCTTCGACCCTGCCAACGCCAGTACGCTGTATGTGGTGGACATCGCAGCCAACCAAGTGTCAAGGAGCACCGACAAGGGACTGACTTGGAAATCTGCGGGATGGAACTTTACCAACCCCTACCAGGTGGCGGTGGCGCCGAGCGATGCCAAGAGCATCGTAGTGGCGACTGGCACGTCCACTACGCCCTCGAAGCTGTTCTACAGCCACGATGGGGGAAAGACCTGGAAGCAATCCAGTGGGCTGCCAAAAACGCAGTGGGTGTCGCCGGCACAAATCTATTTTCCCACCCACCGCTTCTACGCCGATTTCGATTCCAAGGATTCCCAGACGGTGCTGCTCGCCGATCATGATCCCAAGACCGACAACGTGCTGATGTACCGCAGCACCGATGGCGGGCAAACTTTTACTCATATTCACACCTTCATACAGCCAAAGCCGCAACGGCCCTGGCCAAACTTGATGCTTCCGAATGAGGAGAAGCGCCCGCCCAAGGATGTCTACTACTATGCGACTCGGTTCTACGGCAATCGCGTGGTGTTCAATCCGGAACCGCAAAGCGGCGATCCAGCCGTGGTCGTGACCACTCGGTTCGGCGCTTTCCTGTCGCGGGACTTGGGGACGACGTGGAAAAGAATTGACACCGCCGCGATCGCCCATCACTTCATCGGAGCGACCTGGGACCAGAAGGGCTACGTGTACATGGCCACTTTTGGGGAAGGAATCGTTCGCAGCAACACACCGATTCAGCCCTAGATTCGTGGATGGGCCTGACGTCAGGGCCCATCCTGCTGCGCGGTTCCATGGGCTAGTGTTGAGGCTCCAACGGGTGCCGGAGAACCGACACTGACTACGGACTGCTGACTACCGACTCCTGACTTCGATACCAGTCCACGGTGCGCCGCAAGCCTTCTGCGAAGTCCACCGTGGGCTCGTATCCCAGATGCTTTTCTGCCCTCGACAAATCCGCCAGCGAGTGCTTCACATCTCCGGCGCGCTCCGGGCCGTATTTCACCTCGCCTGTGTAGCCGGTCAGCTTCTTTAGCACCCGGAAAGTTTCGTTCAGATCGGTCCGCTTGCCGGCGGCAATATTGAACATCCGTCCCGCGACTTCGGCGGCCGGCGCCTTGCAAGCGAGGAGATTGGCGTTCACAACGTTTTCTACGTAGGTAAAATCGCGGCTTTGCTGGCCATCTCCGAAAATGGTGGGCTGTTCTCCCCCAAGCATCTGGGTAATGAACTTGGCCAACACACCGGAGTAAGGAGAGCTGGGATCCTGGCGCGGCCCGAAAATATTGAAGTATCGCAGCGCGACCGTCTCCAGGCCATAGCAGCGCCAGAACGACGCCATATAGTGCTCGCCGGCGAGTTTGGCCACTGCGTAAGGAGAAATCGGATTCGGAATCATATCTTCGCGCTTGGGCAACGTGGGCGTATCGCCGTACGCCGAAGACGAAGCCGCGTACACGACCCGCTTGACCTTGGCGTCGCGGGTCGCGACCAGCAGGTTGACCGTGCCGTCAATGTTGGCGCGATTGCTTTCCAGCGGATCGAGCACCGACCGCGGCACCGAGGGGATGGCGGCTTCGTGCAAAACATAATCCACTCCGCGGCAGGCGGCCTGCACCGCGTTCAGATCGAGCAGGTCCACTTCACGAAGATCAATCCCATTACGAATCTCGCTAAGATTCTTGTGTTTCCCGGTAGAAAAATTGTCGATGCCGCGCACCTGGTCGCCTTGCGCCAACACCGCCCGCGCCAGCGCCGATCCAATGAAGCCGGCAACGCCCGTAATCAGATATGTGGACATGAATTTCCAATCATAGCGGATGTTGGGTTGCGGCACGGATCTCCTGCCATAACTCTTCGCGCCCGGCGCCGCTGCGGGCGGAGAAGGGAATAATCCTGGCCTGCGGAAATTCGCTGGCCAGCGCTTGCAGAGAGTTGCGTAACTGATTGGCCGATAGCCGGTCGCTTTTGGTGCCGACGATCAAGCAGGGGCGTGCGCTCGCGGTCAAAAATTCGAGGAGTTGCTTGTCGCTTTCCTGCGGCGCAACGTTGACGTCCACCAGCACCAGGCACAGGGCCAACGAAGGACGGTGGATCAGGTAAGGCTCGATGAAGCTCGGCCACTGGCTGGAAATCTCGCGCGAGATTTTGGCATAACCGTAACCCGGCAAGTCCGTGAAGATCAGCTCTGGTTGCGGTTTACCCGCCCAGCGCAGCTCGAAAAAATTAATGCTGCGCGTTCGCCCGGGCGTGGAACTGGTTTTGGCCAGCTTGGTCCCCACCAGCGAGTTGATCACGCTGGACTTGCCCACGTTCGACCGGCCAAGAAAAGCAACTTCCGGAAGCACAGGCGCAGGGAAGTGATTGGCGTCGGTCGCCGCCATCATGAATCGGGCCAAGACACGCATGAATCAGTTTGCAGTCTTACGGCGCAATGACGCAAGGGGAGAGAGCCGAAAGTCCGACTCCTGACAACTGGCAATCGACAACTCAAAACTGGACGGGTGGTCACTCAAGGGGGCTGGCCCAGCCTTTCCGCCCAAATCGTTTCCGAGGGATGCCCCACCCTTATCCGCGTTCTTTGCGGATAGGGTGGGTGGAGAAAAGGCCGACGGACACGTAAAGATCGATTGCCCACCCTGTCGCAAAAAGCCCGACAAGAGTGGGGCAACTGTGATCTTTCAAGAGGTTGTCCATTCGAACAGAACCGGAGAAGCTGATTGTGACGAGCAATCCAGTTTCCGAGGTGCCATCGAATGGACATTCACAAGAATGCCCGACTTAGCTTCCGCAGTCGAGAGATTTTGGTCCAGCAGGTGGTCGCACAAGCGGTGACGTTGAAGGCGGCCGCAACCGCCTTCAGCGTCACTGCCAAGACCGCCGCCAAGTGGGTGAGGCGTTATCGCGCCCTAGGCAGTGCCGGGTTATATGACCGTTCTTCGCGGCCTCATCGTAGTCCGCGCCGGCTGCCGGAAGCAGTGGTTGAGCACGTCATCCAACTGCGCCGCCATCACACTCCCGGCTATGAGATCGCCCGCCGCACCACCGTCAGTCCGGCTTCCATCAGCCGCATTCTGCGCCGCGCTCGTCTCAGCCGCTGGCGCGATCTGCATCCTGCCCCGCCCGTCGTCCGCTACGAATATGCGGCTCCCGGCGATCTCCTCCATCTCGACATCAAGGCCATGACCCGCTTCCAGCAGGTCTCTTGGCGAGGCGACGGACGCCGCCGTGGCCGCCCTCAGTTCGCCGGCTGGCAGGCCTTGCACGTCGCCGTCGACGACCACTCCCGCATGGCCTTCACCCGCATCCTCCCCGATCAGAAGACCCCAACCACCATCGCCTTTCTCCAGGAGGCGGTTGACTTTTTCGCTCGCCATGGCATCACCGTCCGCGCCCTGCTCACCGATAACGGCAGCTGCTATCGCTCCCATCAGTTTCGTCGTGCTTGTCTCCACATGGGCCTCAAACACCGCCGCACTCGCCCTTACTCCCCGCAGACCAACGGCCAAGCCGAGCGCTTCATCCAGACCGCTTTGCGCGAGTGGGCTTATGCCACTCATTGGACCGACTCCCAGGAACGCAACCTTGCCCTCGCCCCCTGGACCGACTATTACAACCATGCCCGTCCTCATGGTAGTCTTCTCTACCAGCCGCCCATCAGCCGCTCCGAACCAGGTACAACGTCTTGAGCATCTACAGGCAACCCAGGTAGCATTTATCGGATTCCGAAAGGGTGGGCCAGCCCCTGGGCCGGTGGCCCAGGTTCGCGAGCGGGGTGTGCGAGCTAACCTGGGAACAGAAGTATTCTCCGCCGGGTGGCTTGGGTTCGCACCGCTCTTTGGCGCTAACCTGTTCTACTGATGGGCCGCTGGGCTTTCCGCCGGAGCCGGCGGCAAAGGCGCGATCGGTTGGGCTGCATCTTCTTCCGTCACTTTGGGGAGCGGCTGTTCCAAAGCCACCGCCAGCACCTGATCCATCGTATCCACGAAATGCAGCTTCATCGCGCTGCGAAGATTCTCCGGCACTTCGGCCAGATCTTTTTCGTTCTCCTGCGGTAGTATTACCTCGAACAATCCCGCACGATGGGCGGCCAGCAGCTTCTCTTTCAGGCCGCCGATGGGCAGTACTTTACCACGCAGTGTGATTTCGCCGGTCATGGCCAGATCGCGGCGCACCGGAATCCTGCTTAAAGCGCTGGCGATGGCGGTCGCGATGGTGATGCCGGCTGAAGGACCGTCCTTGGGGATCGCTCCTTCCGGCACATGCACGTGAATATCGAGGTTGCGGTAGAAGTCGCGCGGCAATCCCAACCGCTGCGCCCGCGAGCGCACGTAAGACATGGCGGCTTGCGCTGATTCCTGCATCACGTCGCCCAGCTTGCCGGTCAGCGTGAGCTTGCCCTTACCGTCCACCACCGTCGCTTCGGTGCTCAGGATCGAGCCGCCGACTTCGGTCCAAGCTAAGCCGGTCACCAAGCCGATTTCGCTTCGCTCATGCGCCAGCGTATCGCGGAACTTGATCACGCCCAGGAAATCATTCGCGTTTTCCCCGGTGATCGCGACGTTGTAACTTTCGCCTTCTTTCACCACTTTGCGCGCAACTTTGCGGCAGATGTTGCCGATTTCGCGTTCCAGGTTACGCACACCCGCTTCCCGCGTATAAGACCGGATCAGAGCGGTCAGCGCTTCATCCGAGAACTTGATGTTCTTGTCGGTCAGGCCCGCCTGCGCCATCTGCTTCTTCACCAGGAACTGCTTGGCGATTTCAACTTTCTCAGGTTCCGTGTAGCCGTGCAGGCGCAGCACTTCCATGCGGTCCTGCAGCGCGGGCGGGATGGTGTGGATGACGTTGGCAGTGGCGATGAAGAAGACTTGAGAAAGATCGTACTCCACGTCCAGGTAATGATCCACGAACATGTAATTCTGTTCCGGATCGAGCACTTCCAGCAGCGCCGCCGAAGGATCGCCGCGGAAGTCCATCGACATTTTGTCAACTTCGTCCAGCATGAACACGGGATTCTTCGTTCCCGCCTTTTTCATCATCTGGATGATCTGCCCGGGCAAAGCGCCGATGTAGGTACGGCGATGGCCGCGAATTTCCGCTTCATCGCGAACTCCGCCCAACGACATGCGCACGAACTTACGGCCCGTGGCCTTGGCGATGGACATGCCCAGCGAAGTCTTGCCCACTCCCGGAGGGCCAACGAAACACAAAATCGAGCCCTTTGGATTCTTCACCAGCTGGCGAACCGCCAGAAACTCAAGAATGCGCTCCTTGATCTTCTCCAGCCCGTAATGATCTTCGTTTAGAACCTTTTCCGCACGGCTGATGTTGCGGATTTCTTTCGAGCGCTTCTTCCAGGGCACAGCCAGCAGCCAGTCGAGGTAATTGCGCGAGACCGTAGACTCCGCCGACATCGGCGGCATGGCCTCGAGCTTCTTCAGTTCCTGCACCGCCTTGTCGCGCACGTCCTTGGGCATGCCGGAAGCTTCAATCTTCTTTTTCAACTCGTCGAACTCGCTCTTTTCGCCCCGGCCGAGTTCCTTCTGGATGGCCTTGATTTTCTCGTTGAGGTAATACTCTTTTTGCGCCCGCTCCATCTGCCGCTTCACCCGCGACTGGATGGTGCGGTCCATGTTCAGCTTTTCGATCTCGATGTCGAGCACGTCGCCGATGCGGCTCAACCGCTCTGCCGGATCGAAAATCTCCAGCAGTTCCTGTTTTTCTTCGATGGAAAGCTGCAGGTTGGCGGCGATGGTGTCGGTCAGCTTGGCCGGATCTTCCATGCGCACGGCCGCGATCATGGTCTCGTAGTTCAGCGACTGGCACAGCTTCACGTATTGTTCGAACAGGGAAGTGACCCGCTGCATGCCCGCTTCAATCTGCGCATTGGTCTCCGTGGCATAGCGCGCCAGCCGGACCGACGCTTGCATGAAGCCCTCGGTCTCGGTCACTTGCAGGATCTTGCCGCGCTCGATGCCTTCGACCAGCACTTTGATATTGCCGTCGGGCAGCTTGAGGCTCTGCACGATGTTGACGACCGTGCCCACCTGATAAATCTCGTTGGGCTTGGGTTCGTCCACGCTGGCGTCGTGCTGCGTGGCCAGGAAAATCTTCTTGTCCGCGGCCAGCGCCTCTTCCAGCGCGCGCACGCTCGATTCCCGTCCTACCACGAACGGCGTCATCATGTAGGGGAAGATGACCACATCCCGGATGGGCATCATGGGCAACTTCTTGGTCTCGAATTTTTCCTTGGATGTGGTCACTGAGTCTCCGAAAAGCGGCTTCTAGCTCTTAGCTTCTAGCTCCTCGCTTTGGCCCATGCAGCCCGTGGTTCAAGCCAGAAGCTAGCACCTAGAAGCCTATGTGAGAGCTTACCCTGCTTTTTCCATCATGGCGAGGGAAACGTTGCGCTTCTCCACCATCTCCCGGGTCACCTCGAACTCCTTCACTTTCTTCTGGCTGGGCAGGTGGTACATCAGTTCGAGCATCAGCTCTTCCAGAATCATGCGCAGGCCGCGGGCGCCCACCTTGCGGACCATGGCCTGCCGGGCGACCGCTCAGCGCTTCCTCGCTGAACTTCAGCCGCACGTTTTCAAACTCGAACAGCCGCTGATACTGCTTGATGATGGCGTTCTTGGGACGGGTGAGGATTTCGATCAGCGCGTTCTCGTCCAGGTCGTCCAGCACGCCCACCACCGGCAGGCGGCCGACAAATTCCGGAATCAGCCCGAACTTGATCAGGTCCTCCGGCTGCACCTCGCTCAGCATTTCAATATCCCGCTTGCGGGCCGGACTGCCGGCTGGTCTTTCCGCTTCTTCGCCCCGCTTTGAAGCCCAGCGACTTCTTACCCACGCGGCGCCGATAATCTTCTCCAGTCCCGACGAACGCCCCGCCGCAGATGAACAGAATGTTGGTGGTGTCGACGGGGTAAATTCCTGGTGGGGATGCTTGCGTCCGCCCTGCGGCGGAACGTTGGCGATCGTGCCTTCCAGAATTTTCAGCAGCGCCTGCTGCACGCCTTCGCCGGAGACATCGCGGGTGATGGATGGGTTCTCGTCCTTGCGGCCGATCTTGTCCACTTCGTCGATGTAGATGATGCCGGTCTGGGTGCGGCCCACATCGCCGTCGGCGGCCTGCAGCAGCTTGAGGATGATGTTCTCGACGTCCTCGCCGACGTAGCCGGCTTCGGTCAGCGTGGTGGCGTCCACGATGGCGAAGGGCACATCCAGCATTCTGGCCAGGGTCTGCGCCAACAAGGTCTTGCCCGTTCCGGTGGGACCGATCAGCAGGATGTTCGACTTGGTCAGCTCGATCTTCGCTGGCCCGCTGCCGGTTCATGTAGATGCGCTTGTAGTGGTTGTAAACCGCGACCGCCAGCTTCTTCTTGGTCTGCTCCTGGCCGATGACGTATTCGTCGAGGAAGGTTTCACCTCCTGCGGCTTGGGCAGGTGGTTGGGGGCGGCGGCCGGGGGCTCGCGCGCGGTCGTCTTCCAGGATCGAGTTGCAGACCGCCACGCACTCATCGCAGATGTAGGCCCGGGGGTAGTCGCTGGGCGAGGAGATCAGCTTCGCGACCGCATCCTGGGATTTATGGCAGAACGAACAGCGCAGGATTTCCTCCGAGCCGGATCTGGTTTTCACTCGGTTACTCCTTTTACCTGACCTCCCGGCTAGATCGCGCTCTGTTGGCCCTGGGGAGCGGGAGACCGTTTTGCGCCGAGATCTCCAGAAATGTGATCGGCGAAAGCCGATCATACCTTTATCTCGTGTCTTGTAGATGATCTCGTCTATGATTCCGTATTCCTTGCCCTGTTGCGCGTTCATGATGAAATCGCGCTCTACGTCCTTTTCTACTTTTTCAAGTTTCTGGCCGGTGTGTTTCGCCAGAAACTGGTTGGTAATCTCGCGCATGCGCAGGATCTCGCGAGCATGAATGTCGATGTCCGTAGCCTGTCCGGAAAGCCCGCCCATGGACGGCTGGTGGATCAGAATGCGCGAGTTGGGCAGGGCATAACGCTTCTTCGGCACGCCCGCGGAAAGCAACAGCGCCGCCATCGAGGCCGCCTGCCCGATGCAGATGGTGGTACTCATTCTTCCGGACGGATACTGCATGGTGTCGTAAATCGCCATGCCTGCCGTAATCGAACCACCCGGCGAATTGATGTAGAGCTGAATGTCCTTCTCCGGGTCTTCCGCGCCAGAAACAGCATCTGCGCGATCACCAGGTTGGCGATGTTGTCGTCGATCGGTGTGCCCAGGAAAATGATGTTGTCGCGCAGCAGCCGGGAATAAATGTCGTATGCGCGTTCACCCCGGCTGGTTTGCTCAATCACCATGGGAACCAGCATCATGTGTTGCTCTTTCACGTTCACCTTTACACTCCTGCCCGACCAGCCTAGCCTTCGGGGGAGCTCGGAAGTCGGCCAGCGCATCACGCGGACCGACGATAAAGAAAATCGAGGGTCTTCTCGTTGCGGATTCTAGTTCCGGATTCTATCCAGCGCTCCATCGCGTGTCAATCGAGCCCGGATCGCCTCCGCCGTCTGCTGCGTCTGCTTGGCCAGGGCCTCAATTTCGCGGTCGATCTCCTCTCGTCCACCTCGATTTTTTCCTGCTCGGCAATCCTTTCCAGGATCAGCCCGGCCTTCACTTCCCGCAAAGCGCCTCGCGCTGGCCGGCGCGCAGCCGCGGGAAATCCATCTTCTTCATGTCCTCCGTGCTCATGCCCTGCGCCGCCAGCGCCCGCAGCCCGCGCTCCAGCCGCACGTCGATTTGCCGTTCCACCAACGCCTCCGGAATCTCGAAATCGTTGCGCCGCACCAGTTCTGCCACCAGTTTGTCCTTGGCGGCGTGCTCGGCGCTGTGCTGCTTTCCGCCTCCATGCCCTCGCGGATCTGCTTGCGGACCTCGTCGAGAGTGGAACTCGCCCACCTCTTTGGCGAAGTCGTCGTTGAGCTCCGGCAGGTCTTCTGCTTGATGGCCTGCACCTTCACCGTGTAGGTGAAGCGTCTTGCCCGCCAGCCGTTTGTCTGAGAAATCCTCGGGATAAGTGACGTCGAAGTTGCGTTCATCGCCGGACGAGCACCGCGCAGATGGTCGCTGAACTCGCGCACGGTACTGGCGCCACCGATCTCCACTAGCACTTCGTCCATGTGACCGGCTTGCCTTCGCCGTCTTTGGGCTGCCCATCCAGCGAGACTTGGGCAAAATCGCCGTCGGCCAGCGCGCCCTTCCACCGCGTGATAGTAGCGTGCTGCTCCTGGAGCCGCTTCAGCGCTCTTCTACTTCCTGGTCGGTAACGCTGATGTCAGTCTTTTCGGCACGTAACTCTTTATATCCTTCGACCTTGATCTCAGGCATGATTTCGAAGCTGGCTTTGAAGCGCAACGGCTCACCGTCGCGCAGGCGCAGATCGCTGACTCGCGGTTGCGAGACTGGCTGCAGCCCGCGCTTCTCCACCTCCTGGCGGAAGTAGCGGGGAACCAGCGCCTCAACCACTTCGCTCCGGATGTCTTCGGGAAAGCGCTGCCGCATGACGGAGGCCGGCACATGGCCTTTGCGGAAGCCGGGCAGGCGGGCAAGCTTCTGGTATCGCTGGATCAGCGTGTCGGTTTCGCGGGTCACTTCTTCCGCCGGAACCTCGACCTCGATCTCCCGCTTGGTGCTGCTGCTCGTTTCCGTGGGGCTCACGTTTCCCTTTCGATCAGACGCCAGGATTCAAAACTCCTGATCCGACTGTCTTTATCACCCGGCGTACAATCTTGAGTTTAAAGACAGAAGGAGAGCAGCGTCAAACGCCGGGGAGCAATTTTGTTGCCCGAAACGGGACGAAAGTAACCACGTCCCGGATGGGGGATCCCGCTCGGTGGAAGGGCACGGCTTCAGCCGTGCCGTCACGTCGGCTATCTTTGACTCACCCGAGCGGGGAGAATGTGGGGACGAGAATGTGGAGACAGTGTTCAAAGCTGCAAATCATTGCACACAGTCCTGCGTCGCGGACTCCGGTTTGCCCCGAAAAATAGCCGGACTGACTGTTGCATTCAGCAAGTCTCTGGGTTACATTCTCTCTAGGCTTTTGCTGTTCCTCTCCCCATTTCAAGTCTGATCTCCTGGAGGATTGTGTGCCATTTCGCCTGATTTCCACGCTGCTTCTGCTTGCCCTCTCGGCTCCCCTTGGGTTTGCCAGCCCACGGCCAAACAATTCCGGGGACACACACTCAGCCGGCGGAATCACGCAAATCCAACACGTGATTATCATGATGCAGGAGAATCGCACTACCGATAACCTGTTTCATGGACTGAAAGGCGCCGACACCGCCAATTACGGCATAAATTCGAAGGGCCAGAAGATAACGCTGACGCCCCAGGCACTGGCAAACAAGTACGGCCTCGACCACTATCACCCTGACTTCATCCGAATGTATGACGGAGGGAAGATGGATGGCGCCGACCTTATTCCTGGGGACTGCGGCACCAAGTGTCCTCCCAACATGCAGTTCAAGTACGTTCAGCTTTCGGATGTGAAGCCCTACTTCCAGTTGGCGGAACAATATGCCTTCGGGGATCGGATGTTCCAGAGCAATCAGGGTCCGAGCTACCCGGCGCATCAATTCATCATTGCCGCCACCTCGGCTCCCAGTGATACCAGCGAACTGTTCGACGGGGAAGATACGTTCGGAATTGACAAGCCCGCTGGACACGCTGGTTGTGGCGCTCCTCCCTATGTGTACACCATCCTGATCAACCCCTTGGGCCAGGAGAACCTGATAAATTTTCCATGTTTCGAGCATCGCACCTTGATGGATCTGCTCGACAACCAGGGCCTCAGTTGGAAGTACTACACGATATCGCTGAGCTACATCTGGACCGGCCCCAATGTGATTGACCACATTTACCACGGCCAAGATTGGGCCAATGTGATCGCGAACCCGAAACAGGTCTTGAACGATATCGCCAAGGGCAAGTTGGCCAACGTGACCTGGGCGATACCTACAGGAAGCGCCTCCGATCATCCGCATGGCAACAATGGTTCGGGGCCGTCGTGGATAGCGTCCGTCGTGAACGCCGTCGGCAAGAGCAAGTATTGGAACAGTACCGCCATCATAGTGACCTGGGATGACTGGGGAGGTTGGTACGACCACGTTGCGCCACCGATCATTAACTCCTACGAGTACAGTTTTCGCGTGCCTCTGCTCGTCATATCGCCCTACGCAAAGACGGCTTACGTATCGCATACAACGCATGATTTCGGCAGCATCGTGCACTTTGTGGAAACGGTTTTCAATCTGCCTTCTCTGGGATTTGGGGATAAAACTTCCGACGACCTCACGGATTGCTTCAACTTCAGCCAGAAGCCCCGGGCTTTCCACACCATCCCCGCGCCACTGCATGCGGATTACTTCCTGCATCAGGACGAGAAACCTGCAGCTGATTTCGACGATGACTAAGCGGGGAGGGCGGATGCTTTCGTCCGCCCCCGTTCCGCAGCCGGGTGACGAGAACCCGGAATCCTCGGTGATGTGGCGTTGTCGGTGGTTACAGTATGGCGGGTTTTGGCGCTTCGCAGCCGCTTGAAGTTCTCTCGGACAGATAATTCCGCAGCGCATCCTGCCAGGTCGGCATTGGAATGCCGTAATGCTCGCGACTCTTCGGCGACAGCACCGAATACTTTGGGCGGGGCGCGGGGCGGACGAATTTGTCGCTGGTTGTCTGCCGCACGAGCGCTTTCAGTCCGGCGCCGCGCACGATCTCCCGGGCAAACTCAAACCACGAGCAGTCGGCGGTGTTGGTTACGTGGACGATGCCTGTGGCATTACGCTGGCACAGCAGAATAACGGCGCGTGCCAGGTCAACCGCGTAGGTGGGAGAGCCACGCTGGTCGTTGACCACATCAATTTCTGATCGGCTGGCGGCCAATTTAAGGATCGTATCGGGGAAGCATTTTCCCCCCACACCAAACAGCCACGAAGTTCGCGTAATGCAGCATTCCGGCAAAATGCTGCTGAGTTGCAGTTCGGCCTCGGCCTTGGACTTGCCATATACACTGCGCGGCGCGCGCGAATGTCCGGTTTCGTAAGGACTGGCGCTGGCGCCATCGAAGACGTAATCGGTGCTCAGGAAGAGCAGGCGGGAACCACACTGCTTCGCTGCTTGCGCAACGTTCGCCGCGCCGCGGCAGTTCACGTCGAAGGCCAGTTCACGATTCGTCTCGCAGGCGTCCACATCCGTGTACGCCGCCGCAAGGACGATCCACTCGGGACGCGTGTGCTGGACTGCAGCGAGAACCTGCCTGGCATCGCGAATGTCAGCGCTTTCGAACTCAGCCCGGCTACCTCATCTTGCTGCCATTCTCGTGTCAGCGCCTTGCCGAGCAGTCCAGTGGCACCGAAAATGGTAACTCGCATACTGCGATTCCTTTGTGAAGAGAGGCCCCTAAGCGCAACTAATTCTAGAACTGCTTATGCGCTGACGGCCTGAATTGCGCCGACCTTCTCCGCGTCCAGCACGGTGGCCAGAGCATGAACGACCGAAGCCAGGCGAATCGCGGCAAGCACGGCCTCCTCGCTCAACCCTTTTTCCCGCACTGTTTTCTCGTGCGAGTCCACGCACGCCGAGCAGCCGTTGATGGCCGAAACCGCCGCGCACCAGAGCTCGAAGTCCGCCGCCTCCACGCCATGCGAGCGAATGATGTTCATGCGCAGCCGGGCTGGCATATTGCGGTAGTTCTGGTTCGCGGTCAGGTGCATGAACCGGTAATACACGTTGTTCATGCCCATGATGGCGGCCTGCTCCCTTGGCCGCTTCCAAGGCTTGAGGAGAAAGATGGCCCCCGGCTTCCGCCAGCACCGCCTGCGTAAGTTCCCCGTTGCGCGAAGCCACCGCTGCTGCCACTGCAGTTCCCCATATTTGCTGCTGGGTGAGTTCGGGCTGCTGGGTTAAGGTCGAGAAATTCAACTTGAGGTCCCGGGCGTATGCCGGAATAGTCTCCATCAGTTCATTAAGAGTCATCGAGATCTCCTTACAAATTATGTGCAGCGGTGCAGTTTGAAAAGCAAGCGAGCCAAACGCGCGATTGTTCGTCACCAACAACGCCACGCAGCGCGCGGCTCGCCCGGATTCCCTCGACTTCGCTCGGGACAGGCTCTTCGCTGCGCAAGAGCGGCTTGCTCAGGGTGACAGATCAAACTGCACGACCGCCGAACGTTTACGCGATTTGTAGCGTGGCCTCACCCTTATGCCAGTTGCAGGGACAGAGTTCATCGGTCTGCAGAGCATCCAGCACGCGCAGGACTTCATCCGGATTGCGGCCTACGGCGCCATCGGTCACGTAAACGAAACGGATTACACCATCCGGGTCCACGATGAAGGTGGCGCGCTGCGCGACGCCGCCCTGAGGATCCAGTATGCCCAACTGTTCGCACAGGTCACGCTTGATATCGGACAGCATGGGAAAGGGCAGGTCTTTCAGATCGGCGTGGTGCGTGCGCCACGCGTGGTGCACCCACTCGGAGTCGATGCTTCCCCCGAGAATCTGCGTATCCCGATCGCGGAATTGTTTGTTCAGCTTGGCAAAGCCGGTGATTTCGGTTGGGCAAACGAAGGTAAAGTCCTTCGGCCAGAAAAAGTATACTTTCCACTTTCCGGCATAGTCGAGGTCAGTAATGGTTTTGAAGGCCTTCTGCGGATCTTTTTCAATGCTGACGGTTGCAGTCAGCGAGAATGATGGGAATTTTTCTCCTACACCTAACATGTTCTTCTCTCCTAAGAATAAAGTCTGAATTCAAAGTTCGCGGTTTTTGCGCGTCCGCTTGGACGCGCACGTTGCACAAAGCCCGAGGATGTCTATAGCGATACGTTTCACCTGGAACCCTCGGGGAAGTTTTCGTCGAAAGCGCAGTGGCTCCAGGCCGGCCTCGTCCAGGTCCATAATCGTCTTGCAATCGACACAGACCAAGTGGTGATGAGGTTGAGGATTTGACTCCACCCGCAACGATCCATGATGCAGGCTCACTTCTCGCAGCATGCCGCTGTCGAGGAAGGTACGAATATTCTTGTAGACCGTTGCCAATGAAATCGCAGGAACCTTCTTTTTTGCCCGGTCATAGATGTCTTCCGGGCTGGGATGCCCCGGCAGGGACATGACAGCCTCATAGATCACCTGCCGCTGGTGAGTGGCGGCAAGTCGGTGCCGATGGCACAGCGCCCGAAAATTGGCCGGAGTAAGCATTCTTTATTAGACGATAGCAATTATTATCTACTAAACTTTATGATTGTGCAAGCGAGGTGAGTGAGGGAGATTTTCCTTCGCTCAGGGTTGGCGCCCAAAATCAGGGCACGAACCTGGGCCACCCAGCGTTTGGCGAACTGCGGAGCTTGGCTCCGCTGGGCGGGCGAGGGCGTCCGCCCCTACGCAGCCCAATCCCCGGGGTGAGTCAGGCGGCGCGGTTGGGTGGTTCTGATTTTACCCGTGCCGCAACTTTCTCCGGAGGGTACGCCTTGGTCGCGCCTGTCGGCCGTACCACTTCTTCATACACTTGCCCGACTTCAGCCGCGATCCGCGGCCACAGATAGCGATCTCGGACTCTCTGCTGCGCCGCCCGGCCCGCCGCCGCCCGGCCTTCGGCATCGGAAAGGAGCAGCCGCAACATGTGCTCCAGGGCGCGGGCGTCGCCGCACCGAAAGGTGAAACCCGCGCCCTCCATTACCTCCAGGTTTTCTGCGATGTCACTGGTCAGCACGCAAACGCCGGCACCCATCGCATCGAGCAGCGCCAGGGAGAGTCCTTCGAGATCCGAGGGCAAGACGAACAGGGCTGCATTGGTTAACAACTCATCCAGAGAGTCGCCTGAAATCCAATCGAGGAAGAGGATCTTATTGCTCTGGTGCTTGCGGAGGTGGTCGACATATACGTTGGTGTGGCTTGAGCCCCCGGCCAGCACCAGCTTCGCGCTGGTATCGAGCCGTTCATATGCCTCAATCAGCAAATGGCAATTCTTCTCCGGTGAGAAACGTCCAAGAAACAGAATATAGTTGTCCGGCTCGAGCCCCCATTCCAGAATCTGCGACGACACTTTTCGTTCACGAATCACGGTGCCATTGGGCAGGTAGGTAGTTTCGGCTGCGTAACGCGCGCGGTAACGCTCCTGCAGCACCTGGGATACAACGATGGTGCGGTCCGGCAGCCGCGCCGATGCTAATTCTCCGCAGCGAAGAACCAGCGCGGCCGGCGCGGCCCCACTTTTTCCTTTGCCAATCCAATCCTTGCACGGTTACGACTGTCTTTTTTCCGAGCAGACGCGGAAAGAACGAAAACAGCGCCGGGCCCAGCGCATGATAGTGCACGACGTCGCAACGGCTGAACATGGCATGGGCGGTACTTAGAAATGTGTGTACGAGCGTTTCCAGATGCTTGGACCGGATGGTCGGCAGTCGGACCAGCCGCATCCCCTTGTAAGTTTCCAGATGAGGCGTGAAGTATGTGCGACAGTAAGCCGTAACTTCATAGCCCATGCCCGCCAGCCGCTCCCCGACTTCTTCATAATAAGTTTCAATTCCGCTGTACTTCGAGGCCACGCCGCGTGCCCCGATGAAGGCTATCCGCAGGGGCGTCTTCGCCGCCGGAAGAGTGTGGTCGCGGCGAGTTTTCCTTGCCCGCGACTTCATCTGCTCATAAAGCTGGGTCATCGCCCGGTAGTGCGTTTCTGGAGCGTGTTGGGTTTCCACGATTTCGCGTCCGGCGGCGCCCATTTCCGCTGCCAGTTGCGGCCAGCTCCGCCAAGTAGGACATCGCCTCTGCGAGCTGTTCCACATTTCCGACTTCATAAAGCAACCCTGTCTTGCCCGGATGGACAAGTTCACGCCGCTAGCCCAGGTCAGATGCCACTACTGGCCGTCCCCAGGCATAGGATTCGAGAATGCTTTTGCCCAGCGTTTCATAAGCGCGTGAAGGCAGTACAGTGAAGCGAGCTGCCGCGATCATGCGATCGAGATCCGCATTCCCCACATGACCGGTGAATACCACATTTGTGAGACATAGCTCGCGAGCCAGATTCTCGAGTTGGAGCCGCAACGGCCCATCGCCAGCAATTTGCAGATGGCTGAAGGGGAGATGTTGCATGGCTCGCAGAAGATCAGCTACTCCCTTCTCTGGGGACAGCCGTCCGAAATAGAGGATTCTTGCGTCGGGCTCAGACTTTGGTGGGGCCTGGGCAGGCAATTTCTGGAAATGAGGAAGTACTGTGATCTTGTTCGCGTCAAATCCGTTCTGTACCAGCCTGTCTTTGGCGAACTGGCTCGGGGTCAAAAAATGGTCAACGCATCTCCGGTAAGTCCCCAGATAGTAGTGGAGGTAGGCTTCGGCCACCAGCACCAGAGCAGAACTTCGTGAGCCCGTGTAACAGTTTTCGCTCAGAACATGCCAGAATTTCCCGGTGCAAGGGTGTTCGCAAGCGCATCCATTGTTCACCAGGTTGTAAGTGGGGCACAGCATCTTGAAATCGTTCAGGTGATAGAGGACAGGGATGCCCTGCGCTTTCAGTTCCCAAAGAACCGACGGCGAGAGGTGGTGGTAAATGTTGCGGACGTGCGCTATATCCGGCTGAAACGCCGCGATCATTTTTCGCAACCGGCTACGCGCCTGGGTGGAATAGACAGCGTGGGCCGCCAGCTTGGCTCGCGTCCACAGGCTTTCGTTGCGGTCTTTGAAATCCGCATGGGGCACGAAGTATTGGTCGTAGGGTGTAGGCTGGCCGCGCGCGTCTTTCATTGAGAACAAGGCAACCTCGTGGCCCTGCAATCGCAGCAGGTCCATAAGCTCGAACAGATAAACCTCGGTTCCGCTGAAGGGGAAGTTATATTTGTTGCAGAACAGGATTTTCATAAGAGTTGCTTTCTACAGTGCGACCGATGCGCGCGATAAAAAGTTCGCTGAAGGCAGCAAGATTCTTTTCCCGATTGAAGTGCTCCAGCACGTGCTGGAGCGCCGCGCGACGCAGTGGGCTCAGAGCGGATCGAGAGTTACGGACCAGTTCCACTTGGGCCACAAAGTCGTTCAGCGAACCGGGACAGTAAAGGAATCCCGTTTGGCCGTGTAGTACCAACTCCGGGATGCCCGTAATGGCGGGAGCAAGTACGGGCTTGCCGTGCCCCATGGCTTCCATGAGAACGAGCGGAATGCCCTCACTGCGACTGGTGAGCGCAACCAGGTCGGCGCTGGCGTAATAGGCGTCGAGATGCTGACGCGACAAGTGGCCGAGCAGCCTCACCTCCGCCTGCAGACCCAAGTCACGAATCAGCCGTTCCAGCGACAGCCGTTCCGGACCGTCCCCTGCGATCAGGCACGTGAAACGCAGATCACGCTTCTTCAGTTGATGGCATGCTCTTATCAAAAAGGCGTGATCCTTTACCGGATGCAATCGCCCTACGGCCAGCATGACCAGTTCCGACTCCGCGGATTTTGATTCCGGGCGTGGGGGGGCTTTTTCGTGCAGATCGACTCCCAGGCGCTGCACTATCAATTTCTCCAACTCGATTTGTGGGCAGAGTTTGAGAATGTGCCGGCGGTTGAATTCGGAAACCGTCACACAAAACTTGCAGTTCGTCAGTTTCGTATCGAGAAACGCGGCATGGAGCAACAAATCAGATCCATGCAGTGTCATGCTGAAGCCGATTTCGAGATAGCGGGCTGCCACCATTGCGATCCAGGACGAGAAATATCCGTGGTGCACGTGAATATGTTCGACGCCGCGTCCATCCAGCAGCAGCGCGTAGTAGATTCCGAGCCAAGTGTGAAGAAGCGCGGTCAACCGGCGCACCGGACGCTCCTTCCCCATGAAAAGAGCGCGGCGGAGGAACTCCTCTAACCGTGGGAAATCTTGCAAGCACAGCCAGGCCGCGAGGATCAGCAACCGGAGCCGCAGCGGTTGCAAATAAAGCGTTTCGGCGCCGAGGGGCTTAAGGCCATCGTCGAGCGCGGAGTTTACCCGCCGTGCGCTGCAGGGGAGGACGGTGACTCCACGCCTGCGCAGTTCTTGAATCTCCTCCACTACATACGGTTCAACCGGCGAAGGAAACGAGTTTGTAAGGTAGGCAACAGTGGGAAGGCAAGAAGAGTTCAAGGTAGTTATGCAGTTGGATAGGGAATCGAGCCCAACGCGCGTCGCAAACAACGCGACGCAGCGCGCGGTTCGCTCAGATCCACTGCGGCGCAAAAGCGGCTTGCTCGGGATGACAAATCCGTTCTTGTGGCCGCTCCCTTCATTTCGCCGTGACCATAGCCAGGACATGAGATATCGGAGGCAGAAAGAGAAATACAACGCAGATCGCCACCCATGGAACGAGCTTCCGGTAAGAAATTCTTATAGTTCCCGCCAAGCCGGAATGAATCAGAAAATAAGCGCAGCAGGCCAGCAGTTCGGCCCAGCCGTACCCGGCGATGCCGAAACGGGGCAGCAGAAACAGCGTGCCCGCGCTTAGAAGGGCCACGTGAGTAGTATAGGATCGCATCACGATCCATTGCTGTCCCACCACGAACAGCGCCGACGCTTGCAGGTTGTAAACCGAGTTCACCAGCACTCCCGCGGCTACGAACGGATAGAGTGCCAGACTCGGCATCCATCTCACCCCGATAACGTGGCGCAGCATGAACGGGCCCAGCAAAGCAAAGGAACACAACAGTGGCCCCAGAGTAATCACCTGGAGATACAGTGCATGTTCCAACATTTTGCGGAACTCTTCACGCCGGTCCTGCAAGCGCGCCAGCGCCGCAATGGCCATCCTTCCCGCAGCCAAGCGGAAAAGTCCGAGCGATTCTGCAATCCGGAGGGCCAGGGCCACGAACGCCACGCCTTCGGCGCCCGCGAACCGTCCGACCAGCAATGGATTGACCAGCGTCCGTAGCTGCCAGGTGCGCAGCGAGGCAGTCATCCCGATTCCAAACGACAGCATTGCTCGGGCCTGCTCTGAATCCCATTGAAGACGTGGGGCGAGCGCAGCGGAAGCGCCAGCCGCGAATAGCGTGAACGTCTGCCACGCGACCAGTCCCCCCACGGGTGCCCAGACTCCCGTTCGCGTCCAGGCCAGAAGTATTGCGACTAAAAGCCCGAGAGACTGTCCTGCGAGTTCAATCCCGGCGATGCTGCGAAAATTCATGTCCCGTTCGAGCTTGGCCATCGGGACCCCTGTCAGTGCGGTTACGGGGATAGTCAGCAGCAACACCAAGTAAGGGGTGACAAATTCTCGACTGCCATACCAGCGAACCAGCAATGGCGTCACCGCGGTGGCAGTTAGTCCAAGTGCGATTGACGCAGCCAAAATGAGCGTGGTGGCGGTGTCATACATGCCGGCGTCGGGAGCGGTTTCACTTCGCACCAGGTAGGTGTCTACGCCGCCTCGCGCCACGGTAGACAAGAATGCAACCAGGCCGATCGCGGTCACAAACAAACCGTAAGCATGGGGCCCGATCCACCAAGTCATCACCAGCATGTTTCCCAGGCTGACGATAACGCCGAGCCCGTATCGGCCGGCGAGGTAAATGCCGCCCCGCACGGTGGCGGACGTAAGAGGCGAGTCATCTTGCGAGTCTCGACCGGTAGAGGCAGCGCGGTTGGCTACGGCCACGAGGCCGATCGCGGGCAGCAGGCCGGCGTCAGCTTGCGAGGGCATGAGCGTGATGTTCCGCACTGCGCCGGTTCTGCGCGACCAGCATGCCGGCCAGGGTGAAGAGGAACCCATTCACAAACTGGTAATTCATGACCACAAGGGAGCCGTTTGCCAGGTACACTCCGACCAACAACGGCCACAGTGAGCGGAATTGCTCGTCGAGAAAAATACCGTTGGCAGAGAAAGTGAGCCCGTGCCGCCTTCGGCCTAAGCGGAACAGATCGATGACGACCCACAGGTACAGAGCCAGTCCGATCAGGCCGTATTGGACAAGAATCTCAAGATAGGTGTTGTGAAAGAAGAACTGTGCCTGGTGAAAATCACTGATCCGGTTCGACAGTTCTGCTTGCATGCGGGTGGCGCCCCATCCGGACACAGGCTTCTGCAAAAACATCTCCCATCCGGCTTCGTAAACCGCCATCCTGAACATGACCGGCCCTCGTTCTTCCAGGCGGGCGCTCAAGGGCGTATTGGGGTCTGCAACAAACAAAGAAGCTAGCGCCAGACCGCCCGCGAGCACCAGACACAGGCAGGCGCGACGCAACCGCCGGCTGGGCGAAACGAAGAGCAAGACCAGTATGGATGCCGCAAATGAGAGCCAGACCGCGCGGGTCTTGGTCGCGACAATCGCCAGCGGCAACGCAGTTAAGAAAAGGATCGCCGGCACTGCGCGCAGGCGTTTCCGGCGGAATGAATCGAGCGCAACCAGGCCGAGCAAATTCAATGTGACGCCATTCGCGACGGCCTGCAGAAACGGTCCACGCGCGCGATCGGCGTGGATCCCGAGCCCTTCATCCAAAATAAACCGTGGAAAAATAAGTTGCTTCGCGTCCACCAGGAAGAAAACCGCGATCAGGCTGAGATATCCAAGCACCACCAACGTGAAGGTCTCAAATGTGCGCAAAGACGCCGTGTCATCAAAGAGGAATGCCGCCAGGTGGAAGAGCACGAACGGCACCAGCCATTTGGCTGCGAACAGACTCCAGGTCTCCGGTTCGTAGGGTTGGGCCAGCGCGCCGAGAAACGCCAGCAGAAGCAGTCCCAGCATCGGCAATGTCACTGGTCCACTGACTCGCAGCGGTCGCTGCAGCACACATGCGCGGAGCAGCACGACAAAGATCAGCAACCCCAAAGCGACCCGGTCAATGGAATGAAAATGAAAATCCGGCGAGTGGAAGAGCATCAGGCCCAGTGTGATGATGAAGACTAGCGAGGGGGCGGCGATCAAGGCATGTAACGGGCGCAACGACGCTCGGATCGTCCAGGCCAGCGCGTCCATCGTCGAAATTCGTGTTGCGACGTGGGCGATGGCAGACATGCTATGCGCCGGTTCCCTGCAGAACCACGGAAACCGTCTTGTACAAGATCCAGAGGTCCGTCCACAGGGTCCAGCGTTCGATGTATTCAAGGTCGAGGGCCATATTGCGTTCGAACGATGGATCGCGGCGCGCTGTGACTTGCCACAACCCGGTAAGTCCCGGTGTAACCTCCAGACGCTGCAAGTCCTCCAGTTCGTATCGCTCAAAATCGTCGAGCGGATGCGGCCGTGGGCCCACGAGGCTCATCTCTCCCCTCAACACGTTCCAGAGTTGGGGCAGTTCATCGAGACTGTAGCGGCGGAGAAGGCGGCCCACTCGCGTGATGCGCGGATCGTCGGAAATTTTAAAGGTCGGCCCCTGGCGTTCGTTGCGCACCCGCAACTGCTGTTTCAACCTGTCGGCATCCGCGACCATGGTGCGGAACTTGTAGCAACGGAAGCGTCTTCCCTTCAAGCCCACTCGTGACGCCTGATAAAACACAGGGCCCGGCGATTCCAGCCGAATCGCAAGCGCAATCGCTGCCAGCAAGGGCGTGGCCAGCAGGAGCCCGACTGCGGAAGACACGATATCCACCGCGCGCTTGAGGAATAGGCCGAATGCTGGGATCTCCTCCTGGCGAAGGGTGAGAACGGGTACGTTGCCAAATCTCTCGAAAATCATCGGTCCGGGCTCAAATCCGAAGAAATCGGGAACCACCTTGACGTCGATCCGGTTAGGCCGCGCTTCCCGGATCACGCTCTGCGCTACTTCCCGCTGCTGGGGAATTGCAAGAATGATTTCATCCACGAATTCGGTGCGCGCAATGTGCGCCAGATCCTCCAATCGGCCAAGCACATCTCCACCGATAGGGTCGTCGTCGTCCAAGAATCCCTGCACCACGCATTTGCTGACAGGGTCTTCGCCGAGGTAGGCTGCCAGTTTGCGCCCCAGCATTCCGGCTCCAATAATCAGCGCGTGCCGCACGTCGCGCCTGCTGTGAGCATGTTGTGTGGCCAGACGTCGCCACTGATTTCTCCACCCAAGCATCGTCAGGAAATTGAGCGGCGCGCTGGCGGCCAGTGTTCCAATCGAGATTATGGGCACTCTGGCCCATGCGATAGCCGCCCCCATCAGCAGCGTCGACCAGAACATCACCTTGCCCAGTACGAGAAGTTCCTTCCGCGGCGACCGCAGGATTTCCGGTTGGTAGAGCCGCTCCGAGTACCCGAGCAGGGTGAACAAGGCTCCGTAGAGCAACAGGAACCCCAGGCCTGCCGTCGGAAAGGGCGAGGGAAGGAGTAGGGCTCCGAAGTCGCGCCGGATGGCGAACTGGAGCAGCACACCCAAATAGCGGACGGCGACAAAATCCAGGACGATAAAGAGGAAGTCGGCGGCCACGCAACCTGTCAGCCTCCCGCGCTGGCCACGGACTGAGGGTCTGGGCAACACAGCCTCGGGAAAGGCTTGCAGAAGACCACTCGCGGGAGCGGGAAAATCGAGTACGTCTTGGCCCGTCCAGGGGCGTCCGTCCGGGGCGACCGAAGAAGGCCTCTTGCGGGGAACACTGCTGCTGGACGCTCGCGCTCCGGGGATCAAACGTGCGGGAGCCGCAGCGCCGCGCTTAGGCATCGTCGTCTGGATGTGTCTGGCAGAGGACACTCAGATCAATTCCAGTTCGTATCCTTCAATCTTGATAGCGACGGAACGCTGGATGCACTCGATCGAAATCACCAGGTTCTTGTCTCCGGACTGCTCCAGGATTCCCTCCAAGCCGTCGAGACAGCCGCCTCGAATCCGGACCGCTTGTCCGATTTTCAGGAAGCCATGAAGTGCGCACGGGACCTTGTTCGCCAGCAGCACCTGCAAGTCCTCGATCTGCTTACCGGGAATCGGGGCTGCGTCTCCCCCGAAGGTGATCAATCCAAGCACTCCTTCGGTACGCAGAATCTCCAGCCGCAACCGGGAGGATAAGTCGAAGCGGGCAAACGTGTAGCCGGAGAAAAGAGGAATGTCCACCGGCCTCTGGCGGTCGCTCCAGCGGTGGATCTCGGCCAGTAGCGGCAGAAAGGTTTCCAGCCCCTTGCGTTGCAGGTGAGCCGTTACCTTCCTTTCGAAGCGGTAACGGGTTTCAATCGCATACCACTGCGCCCGTTCCAGAGTGCTTAAGACAGCGAGCCTAGGCGCGGCAGTCACCGGGCAGGTTCTACGCCGACCAAAGCTCCGCTAATTGAGTCCCAACTCATTGTGTTGACTTTTTTCACAGTTCACGTCTCAGTTCAAGGGCGGCGCTTAATTTCTTATCACAACTTCGGCAGAGGCCAGGTTTGATTTGTCATCCCGAGCAAACGTTCTTTGCGCAGCGAGGGATCTGGGCGAGCCGCGCGAAAGCCTCGCGTTCTTTGCGACGCAATAATCGCGCGTTGGGCTCGCTTCCATATCTAACTGAGCCACTATCACAACTTTCGATAGATCGCCTCCGGGATCGGGAATGTGCGCTCGCTGAGTACGGTTCCGAGCAGACGGGCTTTTGCCGAATGCAACCGTTCTCTCGCTTTCTGCGCCGCCACTCGCCGGGTCGAATTTGCTTCCAGCACCAGAACCACACCGTCGCACAGATGGCCCAGCAGGGCGGCCTCGCTGCCCGATCCGGCTGCGGGCCCTTGGAGCACGGTGTAGTCAAATTCCAAACTTAGTTCCGCCAACCGGCCGCGCAGCCGCGCAGCCGAGAAACTGTTTTCGCTTTCTCCTAAGAAAACCGTCCTCGGCACGAGCCAGAGCTTGTCGGAGAGTTGGTGCGACGAGTCTCGCAACGCTCCAAACCTGGTTTGCCCGCAGACCGGTTCACAGCTCTCGAGCACTCGATCTGGCCTGAGGCGGGGCAGGGTTGCCTCCACCACGCATGTGATCCCCGACACTTGTGTCGAAAGCACCTGCCCGACCTGCAGGCAAATCCCGCCGACATCTGTGTCCCGGTCCACTGGGCTGAACACCACCTGATGTGCGGGTTTCGGCCACCCCGGAAGATACAGTTGCCGCACCATGCCGCGAATCTGAGCTTCGGCGAAGCAGTCTGCGTCCCAGCTCTCGGCTTCTACCGGGAAGCATGGTTCCGGGTCGGGTTCGACCACGCTTCCCGCGATGACATCATCTTCTGCGGTGCGCGGCAGCAAATCCACCAACGTGCTCATGGGCACTCTCCTCGGACCAATGCCGCCGCGCCTGCGATTTCCTGTTTCGCTTTGCACCCATTCATATCCATACTGAATAGCAGCCTATGTCATGCGTGTTGTTCGGCTGCATCCCTACCCGTTCCTGCGGGGTAGCGAAGCTAGCACGGGAGATCCCAAGTAAGCGAGGACCTCGTCTGGAGTTCGAAATGCCGGATTCAGGTAATCGGTCACAAAAGCCAGGCTCGTGCTCGCCGTGCCCGCTAATACCACTCCGATCAGCCCGAAACTCAACATCGAAAGTTTCGGGAGCGCCGGGACCGTCGGTTGCTCCGCAATGGTGACATTGAGAATGCCACCCTGGTCCAAGGCATCCCCGATCCTGGCTTCCTCCCGTTTGTTGACATACAGCAAGTACTTGTCCTCAACTGCCTTGAGATCCTGCTGCAAACGCTCCTGCTCGATGGCGCGATCGCCTAAGCGGTGCGCCGCCTCCTGGTAGTTCAGCAGCACGGCGCTTTCTGCTATGGCATGCGCCGCCAGGGCCTTCATCTCCACCTGAGCTTTCACCAGTTCGGATTTCGCCCATTCGTGATTCGGATCCTTGTCGCTGGTCTGCTGGCGTATGGGCGCCTGATCCTCCGCTGCGATAGCCGCTTGTGTTTCTTCGATCTGTTGATCCAGTTCACGGACCGGACGATAGGAAGGCTCGAACTTGGTGAGCAGTTCGGTACGCTGGAGTTGCAGTTCGAGCAACCGGGCTTTCATCTTCTCCATCAACTCCGGATTGTCGGAGTTACGAATCTCAGTCACCGTGCGCTCGGGCAATGAGCTTAGTTTCGACTCCAGCGCCCGAATACGTTCGGTGGTCTCCGCGATGGCGACTCGAGTCTGACGCTCATCGGCATCAGCCTGGCTCAGCTTCTGCAGTGTGGCATCGCGCTCCAGTGTGGCCGAAACCACGCCTTGATCGCGCGTGAACTCCATCAACTGAAGTTCCGCTTCCTCCAGGCCGCGGCGCGACTGCGCTACTTGCTGCTCGAAGAAAGCAAACTCTCCCGAAGGCCGGCGCACCTGCTGGTGCCGCGCCAGGTAGGCACCGGCCAAAAAATGGAGGACCTTCGCCGCCTGCGCCGGATCCGAAGACTCGTAACGTACAGTGATCAGCGTTGCTTTTCGCACTGGTTCGACCGTCAGCCCCCGGCTCACGCGCCGTATGGCTCGTGCCAGCCGCTTCTCATCGCTGCCACCGACCAAGCCCCAGAACCGGGAGCCTTCCTCACTGGCCAGGCCTGAATTCTGTACTACCGCCCGCAAGATCTCGTCGTCGCGCAACAGTTCCGCTTCGGAGTTCAGTTCCTCCTCGGTCACACCCTCGCGCTCAAATTCGGCTTGGCTCGGAGTGGGAGTCACCACCGGATCCAGCCGCCCCCGCCGCACCAGGATTTTCATTTCTGCCTGGTAGGGGGCTGCGACCAACCCATAAAGCACAATCGCCACAAAAATCGCTGCAAACGACATCATTACCAATCGCCGTTGGCGGAACAGAACGGCCAGCAGGTCGCGCATCGTGGGAGGAGGCACGTGTGCAGGTCTCGGGATGACTCTAAGTTCTTCCGGCATAAAGAGTTTCGCACCGCAATGCGTGTCCAAGCTTCGGCCGGGGGCGGTGAGTTCGATCCAGACACCGCCCCTAGAATTGTGTCGGGTTCCCGTATAGGCTGAGGCTGGATGCAGGCATGTACTGCCTGATTTTCGAAATCAGGTTTTGTGGCACAAACAACAGGTCCCCCGGCCTAAGGTGAATATCCTCCCCCAAAGTGCGTGAGTTCAGCATGGCTTTCAGATTCAAGATGCGGGATTCAACCAGGTCATTGGAAACCCGCCGGAATAGCACGACTTGGGAGTGCTTGGCTCTCCCCGTAACCCCTCCCGCAATGGCGACAGCTTCGGTCACCGTAGTATCGGAGCGCAGTTCGTATTTGCCTGGACGACCGACTTCGCCGGTCGCAATGAAGTAGGGTTTGTCAAAGTCCTTAAGTACGATCGTGACCTCGGGATCGTGCAGGATGGTCGCGTAGGCCCGGCGAATGGCTTCCTCCAGTTCGGGAGCGGTGATTCCCTCGGCATATAGCTGTGGCACGCCCTTCAACGCGATAAAACCGTCCGGTTGCACAGTGGAGGTCTGATTGAACTCCGGCGAGAAGGTGAAATCGATCTCTACCACATCGCTCTTGCGTAGCCGGTAGAGCGGGCGGCGTTCCCCCGTCAGGGCTGGACTCATGACGCCGTCCGCTACACCGGATTTTGTGGTCACCGCCTGTCCAGTTTGTTCGCCAGCTAACATTGACCGCTGTTCCTGGGCGACGGCTACCACCAGCCCCTGTTGCATCAGGCAACAGGCAAAAGCGAGGACGGAATATGGCACCCACTTCATGTATCGTTCTATCTGCGCCTCGACTCAACTGCGGGGCCGCAATCTTGGTTCAACTCTCGGATCGTGTCCAACTTAGCCCGCCATGGCTGGACTGACAAGACATGGGAAGTATTGCCTACGAAGGTAGGCAGACAGACTCTAAGGGTTTTCCTGAACTGGAGAAATTCTGTCAACTGGCCAGCCCGCGCGGACCCGATTTCCAGGGCACAAAGTTGCCACATCTCCCGCAGTCTGCACAAAAATCGCCACTACCACCTTGGTTGCGCCCTCCAACGTGGACTTGCCAAGGAGGCCTACGGGTCAGAAGGAATTCCTTCAAACTCTGGCTTCCGCTAAGGTCGCGTGGTATCGCAAGGAGAGTGCAGAATCGGGACCAATTCCTGCTCCTTCCAAAGTTTTCCACACCGATGAGCTTTGCTCCTATGTCGAGATGTCACAGAACCAGATCGCTCCAGCCCCTACTATGAGCATGAGCCAGACCTACCCCGGAGTATTATGCGATCTGCCAGCGTCGTGACTTCTCCTGCCATGGCGTCCTGGTCGCCGATTCCAACCATATGCAGTGCCAGCTTCTGGTCGGTGCGCTCCGCCGGCGGCCAGAGTTCCGTGTAGCTTCCTGCGCTATGGATATCGAGGCTATCCTCAGCGCTACCGCAAGTGCCTCAATTGATGTCGCGATTATGAACGCCGATCACCACCCTCATGGCGGCCACAAGATGTCCATCGTCCGACGCTTGCATCTTGCCCATCCCCAAATCGCCCAGGTTCTCCTGCTGCAGGCTCCGGATCGTGATTCCGTGGTGGGCGCCTTCCGTTCTGGCGCCAAAGGCCTGTTCTGCTTTTCGGACTATCCCTTCCGTCTGTTCTGCAAATGCATCCAAAGCGTTCATCAGGGGCAGGTGTGGGTGAATAACGAGCAACTGCTGTACCTCATTGAAGTCGTAACCCAGGTGCCTTCCCTGCGGGTGGTGAATTCGCACGGGCTCAAGTTACTGACCCCGCGAGAAGAGCAGGTGGTGGCCTTGGTTGCCGATGGGCTGAGCAATCGGGAAGTAGCCCACGAACTCCGGCTCAGCGAACACACGGTGAAAAAATACCTATTCCGCATTTTCGACAAACTGGGAATCTCCAGCCGGGTGGAATTGGTTCTCTACGCCGTAAGTCACGGGGGCACCCGGGAAGCGGAGTGGATCGCAGGCGGGGAAAACTAGAAGATCCAATTCGTGTGGATCCGGGCGCCGTCTCAATACTCGCAACCTATACCCAACTCTGACTACAATAAGAGTTCGTGCCAGAGACCAACCTGACAAATTCCGGGCTGAAGTCGCGCCGCTGGACGGTAATTCTTTCCGGCCTGCTCTGCTGCGGGCTGGCTCTGGTTGTGTTGTTCACCAAGCGCAGCGCATTCTTCAGCCCGCTGGCGGTGGTCGTGGTGGCGGCGATCGGACTGGTTGCAGTCCTGCTGCAACTCCGCTTCTACAATCGCGCGCGCAGCAACCCCATACATGCGCCCGGGTGGCTGAACGGTCTGGGCATCCTGTTCGCGATGGCTGCGCTCTTCGCTGATCGTCTCCGCCTGAAGGCGGAGCTTGCCCAAATGATGGCTTTGGCGGCGATCAGCATCTTCGCGATCAGCGGGGCGATGATTCTGCATGCTTTTCGCAAGCATCGCAGCACACCCAAATGACCTTCAATTCCCCCGGAACTCAACTGCGATCGTGGTCTCCACGGACACGGCTCGGCCATTGACCCGGTAAGGCTGGAAGCGCCACCATTTCACCGCATCCACGGCTGCCGGCGCGAGCGCGTCGGGGCCGCTGACCGGACGCAACTCAACAACGCTCCCATCCGCTCCGATCAACGTATCCAGGACAACCACGCCCTGCACGTTGGCTTGTTTCGCATCCTCCGGATAGATGGGCTCAGTCTTATGCGTGATGAGGTTTTCCATGACCTCGGCCGGAACTTGAGCCTGCGGTGCCTGCAGACGTGGTTGACGGGCCTGCGCTTGATGGGATTGGATCCCGGATTCCAATTCGTTCCATGCCCGATACCATTGCCACCAGCCCAGTCCGCCCACCACGGCAAATATCGCAAGCGTGACCCACAGCGCCCGCCGAAAGACTCGGCCGTGCCCGGGAACTGGCAACTGGGAGACAACTGGCAACTGACTTACAGTTCGCGTCGCCGATTTTTCTCGGGCCCAGCCCCGGATCATAATCTGCAGTTCCGGCGACGCACTCAGAAACTCCAGGCCGCAACGCAACAACTCCTGGTGCCGCACCACTGCCTTGGCCTGCAGGGCATCGCCCACATCCGACAGCCGGAATTCCAGACCGACAGCGTCGCCCAAAAGAACTTCACCAGCCAGGTCCAGGCCAAGCCCATACTGGCCGAGGTTCAGCGTGCGTCCAGGAATGGAGTAAGGAATTCCCGACCGCAGGACTGTGATTTCCACTGGAACACTCAGCGGATAACGGGGGGCCCGGCGGGAAGTTGAGTTGACCGCAGCCTGCGTCGTTGCCGCACTCATGGCGTACGCTCCACCTGCATGGAACATTCCCATCTTGCCTCCGGCTGGAGACACGACGAAAAGGGCGCTGGGTTAAGGGTGTTTCCGGGAGTATAACATCCCTCTTGCGAATTCCCCACACAGGATGAACGTAGGGTAGTGGGTTACTTTTCAAAGTAGCCCACTACCAACGTGGGCGTTCAAGGAAGTACACGCTTGACGAACGTTGCGATTTCCTTCTGAGAAGCCTCATTTACGCCCACGACCCAGCCAATGAGTGAAACCGCGATATTGCAATAGTCGGTAGTGGGCTTTCCGGAGACAACACCAGGAATAGGGCGTGGTATAATCCCCCGCTGTCGAAAGAGATGTTATGCAAGCATCCCGGTTTTTCTTCCTGCCGCTGCTCATGTTGACGCTCACGGTGACCGTTCCACGGTCTGCGCATGGGCAACACATAAAACTTCACACTCTGCATGCATTCACCGGGGGGGCGGATGGGGCCGATCCCAACCCGCTGATCCGGGATGCGGAGGGGAACCTTTACGGCACGACAGCAAGCGGGGGCTTCCTGGGTTGCCCACAAGGGGTGGGGGGCTGTGGAGTCGTCTACGAAGTCACCAAGGATGGCCAGTACACCATTTTGTATAGCTTCAAGGGCGGGAACGGTGACGGCGGATTTCCCGTTTCTGGGGTGACGCGAGATCCGGCGGGAAATCTGTTCGGCACAACGGAAGGCGGCAATGGCGCTCCCTCCACGATCTACGAGATAACGAGCAGCGGCGAGGAAAAGATACTTCGCTACCTTGGCAATGCTAATTTCAAGGATGGCGCAGCCGCCAACTCGGCCCCGATATTGGACTCAAAGGGCAATCTGTTTGGCAACACCCGGTATGGTGGCGATTCTTCCTGCGGTTTCAATGGGAACGGCTGCGGCGTCGTGTATGAAATCCAGGCAAACGGCAAGTTCCGCGTTTTGTATACCTTTACTTCGCTGGCGGATGGGATTGAGCCTGTCGGAAGCCCGGTGATAGATTCCCAAGGCAACCTCTTCGGCACCACCGGGCTGGGCGGGGATCTCAGCTGCGACCGCCCCAACGGTTGCGGGGTTATCTACGAACTCGATCACACCGGCAAATACAGAATCCTCCACAAATTTACTGGGAAATCGGACGGGGCTTTTCCCGCCTGCGTGACCGACGACGGCTCTGGGAACCTGGTTGGCGTAACGGGCAGCGGCGGCGATCTTAGCTGCGGCTATGGGTTCGGTTGCGGAATCATATTCCGGATCGACAAGACCGGAAAGTTAAAGACGCTTTACGAATTCCCTCCCTTTACTGAGAATAACGACGCGCACAGTTGCCTGGTTCGCGACTCCAAGGGGAACCTTTATGGCACTAACGCCCTCGGCGGCACGCATAATGGGGGCTATCTGGCCGTGCTGGACCGAGCTGACAAATACACCGTCCTCTACAATTTTCCGATCCAAAATTCGCCCCAGGGAGGCGTCCCGTTGGGTGTGGTCCTTGGTCCGAACAGGGAATTTTTCGGCGTTAATATCGAGGGTGGGGACTTGAATTGCGGCATCGAGCAGGAGGGCTGCGGAACCGTGTTTGAACTCGAACCTTGAGCCTGTGTGAGCTTCCCAGTTCTCTCCTTGCCGGTTCAGAGAGTAAGGTGGTCTCCAGCCCCGCGCGGATAGCCGGCCCAACTTACGCGGATTTGAGCCTGGGGTTTCCCCAACCTTTTCGCGTTCTGTGCGAAAGGGTGGGACTCATTGGGACTGAAGCTTCCATCTCCCAGCCTGTCCCTGCAAAAAGCTCAGGGACAAGGGTGGGGCAACCTCTGTGTTCGAGGGAAGCGAAAGGTTGGGCCAGCCTCCAGTCTCACCGCGATGATGCAAGGTGCTGGCTGGCACGCCTCGCCCCGTCCGTATCAGGCAGACCGAAAGCGTAGAGATTGCCATCCGCGGAGCCCAGATAGACCATTCCGTTGACTATCGTGGGCGAGGCAACCACCTGACCGCCAGTTCTGTAGCTCCACAGCTTGACGCCTGTGGCAGCATCCAAAGCGTATAAATTCTTGTCGGTGGAACCTACGAACACGACTCCATTCACGACTGTGGGAGAAGAAAACACATATCCACCGGTCGGGTAGGTCCAGAGGAGTGTTCCGCTCTTGGCATTCAGTGCATAAACAGCGCCGTCATAAGACCCAAAGTAAACATTCCCATTAGCGACAACAGGCATTGAGAGCACAGAATCCCCGGTTGGATAGCTCCACATTTTGACGCCTGACGTAGCGTCCAATGCATACAGGTTCTTGTCACTGGAACCGACGTACACGATCTCGTTCACGACAGAGGGGGAGCCTTCGACATAACTGCCCGCCTGAAAGTTCCATATTTCAGCCCCTGTGCTCGCATTCAACGCGTGCATGCGATGATCATCAGCGCCTACAAACACGACTCCATTCACGACGGCCGGAGTGGACCAGTCGATACCGCCCAGCGGATTGCTCCAAAGCAGGCTGCCATTATTCGCGTCTAGCGCGTACACCGCTCCATCATGAAGCTTGGAGTAGTTGAACACGCCGATGTAGAGGACACCATTCGATACCACAGGGGAAGCGTAGATGTCGCGGTCGGTCATATAACTCCACCGTTCCATGCCTGTGCTCGCGTCCAATGCGTAGACCTTGTAGTCGTCCGACCCGATATAGACCATCCCATTTTCCACGGCTGGCGAGGATAACACGTAAAAGGTGGTCTCGAACGTCCACAGTCCATCGCCTGTATTGGCGTTTACTGCATAGACCGCGTCGTTGTAGAAACCCGATCCAACGTAGAGCACGCCGTCTACAACCGCTGCCGAGGACTCCATTAGACCGGCCGTGCTAAGCGTCCACTTCACGGCGAGATGTGCGACGTTCCTCGCGTTCAGCACATTCTCAAATCGGTTCCGCCGCGTCATGTTGCCTCTGTGAAAGGCCTTCCAATCCGTTTGGATCAGAAATGCTGTGTGGGCACCTTTCCGACTTTTCTCTTCGACCCCGGCCACTCTATGTTCACCAGGGCGCGCATCACGAGGCGCATGGATTCGTGTGCCTTGGAAGTTCCCATGGTCATCGGTGAACACCCTCTTCTCCTCCGTCTTGTCAAAGAAGAGGCCCACTGGCACGTTAGGCGTAAACCCATGGCCCGAAACCTGAAACCGGATCGTCGGCGGTCCCGAAGCTCTGGAGAGAGTGATCACCGGGGCAGCGCTGGAAACTCCTGAGAACATCGCCCATACGAGAAGCAAGCAAACACAGAAGCTAGGAAGCTCGGAAGACGCTCTAGGCAGCCACACGAACGGTTTCATTGAATCCTCCGTCGAACGGCACGGATTATAGCTCCCGTGAACGAGATTTTCTCGTTAAGTGGTTTGGGGCGTCAATTTGCATAACCGGGCCATAGCACTCAGAACGCGGATTGCCGGAAGACAAATGCCGGTTAGCCGGAGCGGTTTGATCACACCGGATGCTGGGGTTGCCCATGCCAAGAAAATGAGTTCCGGGAGACACCGTGGACCACGACATCAGCGCGCCCGGGAGGCACGTTAGCCAGATAAGGGATCTCTGTGCCCTGTCAAAATGAATCGGCCCGGAGCAAGGCTCCGGACCGACAAAAAGCATCTCTTGCCGCCCCTGGGGGGATAAGCGGCTGGACGTTGTTACTGCCTCGCGCCGCGCTTACGGCCAGCGCTTGGCTGTGTCTTCCCATCCCGCCGCGCGCACCGCCGGCTGCGCGGACACGCTTACGGCTGGTTGCGGAATGCGGATAGGCTGCTGCGTTGGTATGGAGCTTGCCAGCGTCGGCTTATTGTTGGTGGCTTCTGCCAGGGACTCCTTGTCGTCCGACAGCAAGGGCGCGGCCACTCGCAAAGCCTCCACTTCCTTCTCTAACCTCGAAAGTTCAAGCTCTTTTTGCCTCAACACTTCATAGACATTCTTCATACTTGGGCACCTGTCACAAACGGGTTCGGGTACAACAATTGCCCGCACTCTATCAGGTTAGCCGGGTTTGTCAAGAGGAAGAACCTCAAGGAGTACTTAGTGAGGATGCCATTTCTTGCTGTTCCCCGGCTGCCTCGGGGGAGTCCCGGTCAGCGGCTTCTCGGGTAGCTCGCGTTCATCGTTGTTTTCCGCATCACTGCCTGTTGCAACCCTCAGCAGTCGTGTTTGCCCCGCGTAAAGCCTTGATAAAGCTCGTTTTCCCCCCATGATCCTCCCAAAATGCTGAAACCACGGCCTAAGCGCTGTTGCAATTCTCCTCAAGAGAGCGTTGCGATATTCACCAGAATTCTGGCCGCAAACTCCTCCCATGTCAAACATCCTGTCTGCTTTCAATCACATAGGTGGAATTGGGCTCTGAGTCGTGGCAGCTCTCGACTTCGGCACGGCAGTTGCCTTTAGGAAGGGTGCGAGTGGCCAATAAGGCAGGCGAAAAGAAACGGCCCTCCGGCGAGGTGACTTATGACAGTCGTACTGGTTCTCTTCACATTCATAACATTTCTACTGATCGATCATTTCTACAGCCGCAAACATGTTGTGGTGCAGCCGGCACTGCAGGTTTCCGGGCGCGTAGCCCTGCCCCGGCCGACCCCAAGCCTGATCGGCGGGTTCCAAGTTCCTGAGAATCTCCGTTACCACCCTGGCCATACCTGGGCGCTGAGCGAGAGCCCCAGCCTGGTACGCGTGGGCATGGACGATTTCGCCTCCAAGCTGGCTGGCCAGGTCGAGAGCATCACCCTGCCGCAGCGTGGACAGTGGCTGCGCCAAGGGCAGAAGGTCTGCACCCTGCACCGGGACGGTATCGCTGTAGACATGGTTTCTCCGATTGAAGGCAGCGTTTCCGATATCAATGAGTCCGTCGCTCGGAATCCCGAACTGGCCCGCAAGGATCCTTACGGCGAAGGCTGGCTCATCACCGTGCAATCGCCCGACGCCAAGACCAACTTCAAGAATCTCTTGAGCGGCGCGCTGGCTCGCTGGTGGACGGATGAGTCCGCAAACCGCTTGCGGATGAAGATGCCCACGCTGGCTGGAGCCATGCCGGCAATGGCCCTGGCACAGGACGGCGGCGTCGCGGTTGAGAACGTAGCGTCGCACATCCCCGATCAAGACTGGGCCGTGCTGACCAAGGAATTCTTTCTGTCATAAGCCGCGCGGCGCCGGACCTGTGGCGTCCGGCACTCGCCGTTCTACCCCGGCAGGTCAACCAGCCTGCCGGGGTTTCTATTATCTTCTCTCTTGACTTTTGGCAAAGCCGAGTTACCATTCGTGTCCGCGGGCCGTGTGACATTCGGCCGACAGGAAACTAGCCCCAGTCGCCCGTCGTTTCCGAAGAAGGCTGATCGAACAAACCTCCAGGAGGAATCCATGAAAAAGCTCATTCTAGGGGCTGCTTTAGCAGGGCTCATTCCGATGGCGGCTGCACAGAGTATCTCCGCAGCGCCGAGCTCTGCCGTCCGTGGCAGTGGCATTTCCCAACAGACTCACAACCTGCCGCCCAAAGCTCCGAAGTGGTGCAAGCCGTGCTTGTATTATTCGGGCGACATTGACACCACTAATCACAACGCTGCCGGTATTTGGGATGAGTACAGCAGCTTGTACGGCGTCGACGGCCAACTCTTCGGTGCGTTCAAGGACACTACGAAGACGGTAATGGTCACCGGAGCGGCCATCAACTCCTTCAGCGACTCCGCCCACACGCTTACCAATCCGACTCCGTATCAGATCAACACCGGGATGTCGGTCGGAAACGGTGGCACGTTGGTGTGCTCGGGTCAAGCAAACACCAAGGTAATTCCGACGGGGCGCACAATGGGCAGTTCGATTGAGTACTCGATCGTTATAAAGAAGCTGCAAGAGCCGTGCACCCTGAACAAGGGCTCCTACTACTGGCTGCTGATCTATCCGCAGAGCGACAGCAGCTTGTGGTATGAGGCGGACGAGATAAGCGATCCGCACCCGATCAACCACGTGGGCTGGAAGAACGTGCTCAACAAGGCGCTCTTTAACTCCACCTATTTCAGCTACGACTATCAAAATCCCGGTCCTCCGGACTTTTCGTTCGGACTGATCGGCAAGTAAGTAAGGAACAGATTGGTTAGATTTTCAGGAGGAATTCAGTGAAAAAGATGATTCTGGTAGCGACTCTCGCGGCGCTCATTCCGATGGCTGCTGGACAGAGTGTTTCTCTGGCGGCGAGCTCTGCCGTACGTGGGGGGAGCGTTTCCCAGCAAGCCTACAAGCTGCCGCCGAAGGCCCCCAGTTGGTGCAAGCCCTGCTTGTACTACTCAGGCGACATCGACACCACCAATCCAAACGCTGACGCCTTTTTGGATGAATACAACGCTTCGTATGGCATTGACGGCCAGGTCTTCGGCGTCTTCAAGAACACCACCAAGACTGTGAAAGTGACTGGTGCTGCCATCAACTCCTTTGGCGGATCGACGACCACTGACCCTACCCCTTATGCGATCAACAAAGGGATGGGCGTTGGTAACGGCGGGAAGACTGTTTGCTCGGGCAACGAAACCACCACAGTGACCGCGACGGGCCGCACCAATACCAACTGGGGCGTTCCGACCGAGTACTCGATCGTGATCAAGAAGCTCACGAAGGCATGCACGCTGAAGAAGGGCTCCTATTGGCTGCTGATTTATCCGCAGAGCAGCAACCTGTGGTACGAGTCGGATGAAGAGAGCGATCCCAGCCCGATCAATCACGTGGGCTGGAAGAACGTGCTCGACAAGTCTCTCTGCGGCAGTGCCCCGTCCAACTACTCTTATTGCAACACCCAAGGTTCTCTCGGCGGGGACGATTTTTCGTTCGGTCTGATCGGCAAGTAAGTCAGGGAAGCGAGGGGTTTGAGGCGGAATCAGGGAATTTTGAGCACTTCAACGCGGGATGGAAATAGCATTACTGGATACGACTGGCGAAATAGATGGGATAGTCTGATCGTTTTCTGAGTCCGGAGAGTGACCCATTTCTCGCGTGCGAGGTAGGGCCTGAGACGGTTTGCGACTGCTGGCGCCGCCCTATACTGAAACCGCTCCCTCACCCTGCCCGTGAATCGCCGGCACCGGAGCGGGATCGGAAATCCACTGCCACGCTCTCCGGCCGTTCTCGCGAACCAGGCTCTGCGCCTCGCCGTACTCCACCAGCCGGTTGAGAACAGTTGTCACCGAAGCCAGGGGATCCTTGTGCCGCAGCAGTACCGCCGGCAAGCGCTGCTGGATCTGTTGACACACCTCGCGAACCGCCAAAGGCTGCCCGGCTTCCATCAATACCATGCGGCATGCCTTGGTGAAGCCTGGCTGCCGTCCGCCGGTCTTGCGGTCCACCAGTTCCAGCAACTCTTCACCCAGGATCTCGTCGCCAAACAAGTTGGCCAGTCCGGAAATGGTCTGCTTCAGCGTCCCGATGCGTTTCATGATCTCCGCCCGTTGACGCAGCAGTTGCCGCAATTCCTCGTGTGCCGTCTTCACCACTTCCTGGACATGCGGATCTCCCTGGTTCATGAGGCTTCCGCTGGCCTTTCCATTGCTGCCGTTCGACCCGTACTGCATAAACCACCTCCGGCTTTCTTGGTCTGCATTTGTGTCGAGTTCATTGTGGGCTCTGCACAGCACTCCGCGCCCGGATACGCAAACTAGATACGGAAACTGGCGTCGGCTCGTTCCATCGAACCAAATTTCAGCCGCGCCCGGTGTTCGTTTCTGGGACGAAATAGACTCCGGCCCACATCAAAGCTAATTATTTAGTTAGACGCAAAAATTCGGGAAAGGTAATGGACTCTGCAAAAATGTGGCATGCACGCGACCGCACACGGGGCTCGCCCCGAGGCTTGTATGGAGCGCGGTCGGAGGCTGTCCTGAGCGAAGTCGCAGGAATCTGCACACGCCGCACCGGAACTCGCAGCGCCGTGCAACCAAACCTTGTGGTGAAGGGATCTTAATTAGATCTGAAGGGAACGACCCGCATTCGGGCTGCCCTCTTTTCAGACTTCGCGCGGGATGGGGTTGGCGGAAGCTTGGCTCACCAGCTCCACGATGCTTCGCGCTGTGTCGCGGAAATAGTGTGTCCGCTGTATGCCAGGATTGCAGAAGCTCGCGGACCGGATGGCCCGCGGCTCGCCAGCGACTATCCAGCAAACCCATCCGGCTGATTCACTGCCCCAACGTGTGCTTCGTGGTCGATGAACACGCGCCCCGCTGCCAGCGCCTTGCGGTCAATCTCGAGCATAGCGACTTTCTTGACCTTGTCTTCGAGCACGCTCATCGCGGTTGCCGATGCCAGGCACTCGGTTTCTTCCAGCACCGCGCCTAACATGACCACGTTTGCAACCTTCGCCGAGCCCAGTTTGTCCGCGATCTCCGCAGCCGGGATGCACACCACCTGCACCTGCGGCGCGGTGAAGTCCGCCGGAAGATTCTCTCCGTTGTAGAAGATGAATCCGCCGCTCTTCACCTGCGGGGCGAACTTGCGCAGCGAGAGTTCATTCATGGCGACCAGTACGTCAGGATGCGAAATCAGCGGCGATCCGACCCGTTCTTTCGACAGGCACACGTGACAATGCGCGCTGCCAGAACGCATCTCCGGACCATACGAGGGCAGCCAGCTCACTTCCAATCCTTCGCGCATTCCCATCTCAGTGAGCAACTGGCCCAGCAGCAGCACACCTTGCCCGCCGAAGCCGGCGATCTTAATGGTGAAATCCTTGAAATGATGATGATGTGGGTGCTTCGGCTCGGTCGTATTTGTCTTTTCTTTTGGCGTGATTTCCAGCACGTCCGGCACCGGCCGCTGCGGCGGCGCATTGTTCACCGGCATTTCCGGCTTGCGATCGCGAAAAACATTCAGCGGAAACGTCGGGATCATCTTCTCGGCAATCCAGCGACGGGCGTCCACCGGGTCCTTATTCCAGATCGTTGGACAGGGGGAGAGAATCTCGACGAAGGAAAATCCCGCTCCGTCGCGCTGCAACTCGAGTGCTTTGCGAACCGCCCGCCGGGCTTTCATGATGTTCTTGTTGTCGGAAAGCGCTACCCGCTCGATGTACACCGGCGCCTCCAGCGTGGCCAGCATTTCCGCCATGTGCAACGGGAAACCCTCGTTGGCAGGACGGCGCCCCCAGGGAGAAGTTGTGCTCTTCTCCCCCACCAGGGTGGTCGGCGCCATCTGCCCTCCGGTCATGCCGTAGATGGCGTTGTTCACGAAAAACACGGTGATTTTTTCGCCGCGATTGGCCGCGTGCACAATCTCGGCCGTTCCGATGGCCGCCAGATCGCCGTCGCCCTGGTACGAGATCACCGTCCGGTCGGGGCATGCCCGCTTGAGCGCCGTGGCTGCAGCCGGCGCGCGCCCGTGCGCTACCTGCACGTTGCCCACGTCGAAGTAATAATAGGCAAACACCGAGCAGCCCACGGGGCTGACGAAGATGGTCCTATCCTGCACGCCCAGATCCTGCAACGCTTCAGCGATCAGCTTGTGCGCCACCCCGTGCCCGCAACCCGGACAATAGTGAGTCTGCTGCTTCAATTCCGCCTTGCGGTCGTAGAGGTCATAAAATACCGGCGACTTTTCATGCACGACCTCGTAGCCGTTCTTACTCGCCTCAAGTTCTGTCACGGCGGCTTTGTTTTCGTTTTCCATGTGTGTCTCTCCCATGCTTGCGTTGGGTGCCCCATCCTAAATCGCGTTCTCTGCGATTTAGGGTGGGGAAGTTGTTTTTCTCAAATCAACGCGCCCACGCGGTCAATCACCTCCGCATGCAACTCCTCGACCGACGGCACATTGCCGCCAACCCGGCCGTAAAACTCCACCGGCACCCGGTCGCCCAGCGCCAGCCGTACATCTTCCACCATCTGGCCGTTGCTCAATTCGACGACCAGAACCTTCTGCACCAGCGACGCCACTTCCTTCAATGCCTGCGAAGGATACGGCCACAACGTAATGGGCCGGAACAAGCCGGCCTTCACCCCATCTTTACGCAAAGCTTCCACCGTGGAGCGCAGCACGCGTGACACGATGCCATATCCGACGAGCAGGATTTCAGCGTCTTCCGTCTGATACGTCTCGTGACGCGGCTCCGCCTGTTGCGCGCGAATGTATTTGGCTTCCAACTCGCGTTCATGGTTTTCCAGTTCATCTGGCTCGAGATAGATGGAGCTGATCAGATTGTTGCGGGTCTCCGGCGTTCCTTTCACCGCCCAAGGTTTCTCGGGGGCCACAATCTCCCGGTATTCCAGATCCAGCGGCTCCATCATTTGGCCGACAAAGCCGTCGGTCAGCACCACGGCTGGATTGCGGTATCGGTCCGCAAGTTCAAAAGCCAGCGTGGTGAAATCCGACATCTCCTGCACCGAGGCCGGAGCCAACACGAGATTGCGGTAGTTGCCATGCCCGCCGCCTTTCACCATGGCAAAATAATCGCTCTGCTCGGGCGCGATGTTGCCCAGTCCCGGGCCGCCGCGTACTACATCCACGATTACGCACGGCAATTCCGCGCCCGCCAGGTACGACATTCCTTCTTGCATCAAGCTGAGGCCGGGGCCAGAGGATGCGGTCATGACGCGAATCCCGGCCGCAGCTGCGCCGTACACCATGTTGATGGCGGCGACTTCGCTCTCCGCCTGCAGAAAAGTTCCGCCAACCTGCGGGATATACAGCGCCGCAGCCTCGGCGATTTCGCTGGCCGGAGTAATGGGATACCCATAGTAGGCGCGGCAACCGGCGAGAATCGCGCCCTTGATGACTGCTACATTGCCTTTACAAAGTTGCCGCATGTTCGCCTCCTGGTTCCTTGGTGATCAGCTTGTGAGGAGCCGACAAGCGGTACACCGTGATCGCCCCCGGCTCCGGGCAGCAATAGAAGCAGATGCCGCAACCCGTGCAGCTCTCGCCGATGTAGTGCGCCGGATGCACTCCGTAGGCGCTCAGGTCCGGCGCCAATACCAGGCACTTCGGCGGGCACGATTCCACACACAGCCCGCAGCCCTTGCATTCTTCTACGCTGATCGTGACTTTACCGCGTGCTTGGCCCGCCATGTTTCACCTCGTTACCATTGCTTGTGACGCTAAAGGGCGTTGCAGCCACTTGGTTTGTTCGCAGTACTCGTAAAGCTCATCGCGGAACTTGGGATGCGCGATTTCAATCAAAGCCTTGGCGCGCTCCCGGATGCTCTTGCCGTGCAAGTAAGCCACCCCATACTCAGTGACCACGTAGCGAACCAGGCCGCGCGAAGTCACCACCCCCGCCCCCGGACTCAGCATCGGACAAATCCGTGAGATCGCTCCGTTCTTGGCGGTCGAGGGAATGGCGATGATCGGCTTGCCACCCTTCGACCGCGAAGCTCCGCGCAGGAAGTCCACCTGCCCGCCGATGCCGCTGTAGAACTGGTTCCGATCGAGTCCGAACACACCTGCCCGGTAAGGTCCACCTGCAAGCGCCGAGTTGATCGCCACCATTTGGTCGTTGCGGGCAATCAGTCCGAGGATCGTTGGTGTAGGCCGTTGGGATGAAACTCGAAAATCGGGTTGTTATCCACGAAGTCGAACATCCGTCTTGGTGCCGATCACGAAACCCACAATGATCTTGCGCGGCTTGAAGTTCTTGCGCGCCCCCGTGATCACGCCCGGCTTCGATCAAGCGGATCGCGCCATCCGAGACCAGTCTCGCTGTGCACCGCCAGATCTTTGCGATCCTTCAGGAAAGGCAGCACCGCGTCGGGAATCCCTCCGATTCCTGTTTGCAGCACGAGCCCATCCTCGATCAGGCCGGCCACGTTGCGACGCGATGGCCACGTGAAGTCGCGTGATCTCCGGCTTGCGGCAATTCGCACAGCGGGCCGCGAGGACTCGACGATGGCATCGAGGTCCTGACGTGGATGAAGCTGTCGCCGATAGGTCCGCGGCATCTGGTCATTCATCTGCGCCATCACGTAGCGGGCGCACTTGGCGGCGGTGAGCGACGTGTCCACGCCGACGCCGAAACTGCAGAAGCCGTGCGCGTCCGGGCGGCGAAACCTCGATCAGCGCCGCATCCAACGGCATCGTCCCGCTTTCAAACAAACTCCTCAATCTCGCTCAAATAGATGGGAGTGTAATCCGCGCGCCCTTCGTTGATGGCCTCGCGCACGTTGCCGCCGATGAAAAACGCGTTGTGCCGGAAGTGGCCTGCCATCTCCGGAGCGACGTAGCCGGCGTTCCCCAAGGTCATCAGTGGACCATCTCGACATCGTGAACGAACGGCCGCGCGCATCAAAGCGATTCCACCAGTGTCTCCGGTTCCGCGCAGCCCGGCTGGATGTAAACCCGCATGCCCGAATGCACGATGCGCAATGCTTCGTCAGCCGCCCGCACCTTCTTCTTGTATTCGATCTGCCACGACATCGCTTACTCTCCCTAGGTGGTCTTGCTTGCCACGGTCGCTTCCAGCGACTTGGCAGCCACCCGTTCATAGCCTACCGCCGCCCAGAAAATGGCGTGATCAAAGAACTGCTCCAGGAGTTGCAGCATTTCCAGTTCTCCGAACACTTCCACCGGGCGATCCATGACTGATTCTTTTTTCAGGAACTCCCAAAGGTTTTCCTTGGTCAGGACAATGACCATCGCCAGTTGACTGAAAGGCACCTGTTGCTGGGCCCGGCGCGCTCCAATTTCCAGATAGCGCTGCTCAATGTCGAATTCAGTTTTGCCCAGCAGCCAATCGCCCAAGTGGCGATAGATTTCGTAAACCCGGTCTTTCAATTCCTCCGGGGGGACGTTTTGATAGCCTTGCGTGTAGTCAGACTCCTGGACTCTCAGCAGCAGACTGGCGGCCAGCGCCTGGGAGTGGGTCTCGATCAGACGGACCAGTCGGTATAAGAGCATCATGACCGTCTCCTAGTGCATTTCCTCTATGCTCAGTCTCGTCTTGTCAGCGAATTCCAGCCGTGACCCTTGCCACAAGCAGGTGTGACCGCCGTCACATAGCTAAGTTGTGATTAGGCAAAGATTTGCAGTTTTCATCCACCTCGAGATCGTGTGGGGACGGGCGCCCTCGCCCGTCCAGCCGGAGCGAAGCTCGGCGGCGGTTGTTTCGATACCACTCCGGCCCAGGGCTTACGGCCCGGGGCTACCCTATTCCGCCCCTTCGGGGCCGGATTGTGGGGTCCGCGTTCGACGGTGCCGGGCCGAGCGGTACTTTCTCCCCAACTCGTCATTTCGAGGGGATTCATCCCCGAAAAATCTGCTTGCTCTCTCACGAGAAGACAACAGTTTCCTCCCGGCTAAAAGCCGGTCGGAATGACAAGAGTTAAACGGGGAAGCAACGCTCCTGGAAACAGCAGGTCTCTCCACTTCGCATCCCCTTCCGTGAGGAAGAGGATGCTCCGGTCGAGATGACAATCTCGCTGGGCGACTCGGGTTCCGCTTCACGCCGGCAGCAACATTCCCTTTTCCAGATGCCGGGTCAGGTGCGCATAAGAAGCCGCGTGCGGATCGTGCGTCACCATGACAATCGTCTTGTGAAAATCGTCATTCAGCCGCTTCAGGATTTCCAGAATTTCCGTGGCCGAGTGGCTGTCGAGATCGCCAGTCGGCTCATCGGCAAGCAGCAACGTCGGATCGCTGACAATCGCACGCGCGATGGCCACGCGCTGCTCCTGTCCGCCAGAGAGCTGCTTCGGTAAATGGTTCACCCGGTCCTCCAGCCCGACCAGTTTCAGAGCGGTCATCACGTGGTCTTTTCGCTGTTGCGCATTCAATTTTGTCAGCAAAAGCGGCAGCTCGACATTCTCGAACGCGGTGAGAACCGGGATCAGATTGAATGTCTGAAACACATATCCGATATGCGTGTTGCGCCAGTGCGCTGACTGAGAATCGCTCAAGCGGAACACATTCTCTCCCAGCACCAGCAGATCGCCGGCAGTTGGCCGGTCGATGGCCGCAATCATGTTCAGCAAAGTCGTCTTGCCCGAACCGGACGGGCCCATGAGCGCCAGAAATTCTCCCGAGCCGATTTCGATGGACACATCGTCCAGCGCCTTCACCTCAAATGCGTCGCGCTTGAAAACTTTGCTGACGTTGCGCGCCTGCACAACTCTGGTTTGCGTAGCGGTGTTGGGGGCAATGGCTGTGCTCATGATTGTCCTTTGATTTTGATTCGGTCTCCATCTTTCAAATTCTGCGGCCCGGCCGTGATCACGCTCTCGCCTCCGACCAGGCCTTGCACCAGCAGGCCGCCGCTGCGTTGCGAAGTGACATGAACCTCGCGCATCAGCGCTTTGCCGTTGAATGCGAGAAGGACGACTTTCTTGCCATCGTGATCGCGAACCGCGGTGGTGGGCACGAGAACGGCCGCGGTCCCGGATTGCGGACTCTGTTTCTCGTTGGCTAGAAACTTGACCGTGGCGTTCATCTCCGGACGCAGGTATTCATCCGGATTCAGAATCTGCACCTTCACCTGCACCGTGGCCTTCTGCCGGTTCGCCTCGGGAGAAATCTGGGCGATCACGCCATCGTATTTGCGATCCGGATAAGCGTCCACGGTCACGACGCCCTTCTGATTGGGTCCGAGTTTCGAGAAATCGTCCTGCGCAATGTCGAGTTCGACCTGAATGTCATTGAGGTCCGCCAGCGCGACAACTTCGCCCTGTGGCCCGCCCTCGGCCGTGCTGGCGAAGCCGGACGTGATCAACTCGCCTTTCTCCGCGGTGCGTTCAAGAATCGTTCCATTTACCGGCGCGCGAATCACCGTCGCATCCAACCAGGACTTGGCGTAGGCTTCCTGGCCTTCGGCCTGCAACAACGCGCCTTTGGCGCGCTCGATATCCTCGACTCGCGGCCCGATTTTCGCCAACTGGAAAGCTTTCTCCAGCGAATTGGTCCGCTCCTGGTCCGCCTCGAATTTGGCGGTGGCATCGTCAAATGCCTGTTTTGACATCACTCCCTGGGACCACAGTTCACGGGTGCGATCGAGCGTAATTTTGTCATTGGCCAGCGTGGCGCGGGCTTCATCGAGATTGTGCTGCGCCTGCTGAATCTCTTCCGGACGCGAGCCGTTTTCGAGTTCCTGCAAATACGCCCGGGCGTTATCGGCAGCGCCCTTGGCCTGCTCATACTGAGCGCGGAATTCCTGATCTTCGAGGCGGACCAGCACCTGGCCTTCTTTCACTTTGTCGCCCTTTTCCACTCCGATCCACGCCACCCGTCCCGTGACTTTGGAATTCACGTTGATCTTGTGATGCGCGACAATGTAGCCGGTGGCGGAGAGGACGATGCCGCCGACATCACTGTTTTCCGCTGCGGCGCGGGCCACTTCGACCTCGGCGGCATCGGGCGAAAGAAAGCGGTAGGCGAGAGCGCCCACGCTTAGAATCGCCACCACCGTGATTCCGATCAGGATATAGCGCCGCGCCCACGAGGGCGGTTCGCTCGCCGGAGCCGATCGATCAATCCGCAAGCCTTGTAAATCGGAATGTTTAGTGTCGGCCGGCATTATGAAGCGCAGTTCCAAGCAATTGTTTTGTCATTTCGAGCGTAACAAGATGGTCCGCTCGCGGACCATCTTGCGAAGTCGAGAAACCTGCTTTCCGCCCAGCAGAACAGCAGATCCTCGACTACGCTCGGAATGACAGTAACAATGACGGTAACCAGGTGCATTCTCTTAATCCCGCAACGCCGCCAGAATCTCCCGCCGCGCCGCGAGCCAAGCGGGGAATATTCCTCCCAGGGTGCCCATGACTACGGCAAACAGAATCGCGTACCCAATGACTTGCGGTGTCATGCGCAAACTAAACACGATCTCGCTGAAGGTCACATTGTTGGATGTTCCAGTCGTCAGGCCATTGAAGGGCAACATGAGTACAATTCCGACCACAGCTCCGAGCAGCGATAACATGACGGATTCGAACACAAACGAAGTCAGGATACTGGGACGCGAAAAGCCGATGACGCGCAGAGTGGCAATTTCCCGAGAACGGTACGCCACCGCGGCGAACATTGTGTTCGCGGCAGCAAAGATCGAACCGATCGCCATAACAAAGGCGACCAGGAAGCCGACGAACTTGATGGGCGCGCCGGAACTGGTCTGCTTGGCATAGTATTCGGTTTCCAACGCGCCTTCGAGCTTGAGCCGCTGATCGTCGCTCACCCGGTGCTTGAGCGCGTCAGCGCTCACCGCATCGGTGGCACGCAAATACGCCGACGCAAACGCGCCTTGGCGGTCGAAATCCGATGCCATCTGGTTCACGTCGCCCCAGATTTCCGACTCATACGCCGAACCCCCGGCATCAAAGATGCCTACAACCGTCCACGGCCCCGTGCCGAACTGCAAGCTGTCGCCAACATTGGCGTGGGCAAAGCGCTTTTGGATGGACTGGCTCACCACCACTTCACGCTGCCCGGGCGTGAACCATCGCCCCTGGACGAGCTTCACGCTGGGGCGCAGTTCGAGGCCGTCCGGCATCATCCCCCGTACCGTGACATTTACTTCACCCGTGCCATCGGAGCGCGGCAACATGATCACCACCACCCACTCGGCCGAGGCCATCGGATCGCCATGGCTGTCCTTGGCCACGCCCGGCAGGTTCTTGATGGTAGGGAAAAGGCTGGCGTCAAAGTTGCTTTGCACTTCGGCCTGCGCACCCTTGCGCAAGACCAGAACGTTCAGGGGGTTGCCGCTGGTGACGAACGCCCGATTGAGACCGCTGATCAGCGCCATCAGGAAAATCGCGGTCGTAACCGTGAGCGCAATACCCAGCGAAGTCATGGCGGTCAGGCCCTTGCGCAGCTTCAGATTCCGCAGGTTGTAGTTCAGCGGTATCGCCATAAGTTTTGCACCCTGAGTTTCAGCCGATGTGGCGCAAGCCGTCCACAATATTTACTTGCGAAGCGTGGTAGGACGGAATCACCGCGCTCACGAAACCCACCAGCCCCGCGATTCCCATGGACACCAGCACCAGTCCCAGATTCACGGGAGTGATGGGAAAGAATCCCGCAGCCTGCCCCGAATGACTGAATGCAGTCACCGCCAGGTAGGCAATGAGGGATCCGATGAAGCCTCCCGTCACCGACAGCGCAACTGCTTCGCCCACAAATAGTCCGAGCACCGTGCCCCTGGTGAAACCCAGGGTCTTCAGCACGGCTACTTCACGCGTTCGCTCGCGAATGGACATGGCCATGGTATTGGCTGAGACCAGCAACGTTGCAAATACCACGGCTCCGCAGATACCGAGGATAAAAGCCTTCACATTGCCCATCATCGCCACAAAATCCAAGCCGAATGCTTTTTCGGTTTCCGTCTTGGTAGGCGCGGTAGAGTTGCGGAACATGTCGTCCACGGAGGCGGCTACCCTGGTCACGTCGTTCGGCGTGTCGGCAAGAGTGCCGAACATGCCTGCCGTCCCCTTGAACCAGGAGACCGACTCTTCCATATATTTTGCGTTGAAATAGACCGACTGGTCATCGGGCTTGGAATGAAAAATACCCCGGATGTTGAGTTCGGGGTTGAAGGGATAAATCGTGCCCTTGAGCACAATGCGGTCGCCCAGCTTCCACCCGTATTTCTTGGCCAGCGTATCGTCCACGATGGCCCCCTGGCGGTCATGTTGCCAGGCCGAAATCTGGTCGGCGGGCATCTCCTCATCGCGATAAACCTTGAAAAACTCCTCGGGATCGGTGCCGAACTGAGCAAAGAAGTGTTCCGGCTTATCGTCCAGGTAGAGACCGCCAAACCACGAGAGGGGCACAACGGAGACCACCCCCGGCACGGCGCGAATCTTTTCGCGATAGTAGATGGGCAGGGCGAAGGTCAGGGAAACCTTGTGCCGGGTAAGCAGCCGCTCGTTGGACTCGGCGCTGGCGTCCGGCATATAAAAAGTGCGCCATAGCGTCATCATCAGCGTCAGCAGCAGCAAAGAAAAGGCGATGCTCAGCACGGTCAGGATGCTGCGCCGTTTGTTGCGGAAGGCGTTCTTGCTGACAAAACGGGTTAGGGTCATGATCGAACTCCGGGAGAAACATTTCGCGACTGCGCGAACCCTACGATTACCCTTAGCATAACTGAGGAGCGCGGGCGCGGACAACCTGGTCTCGTCCGGCTTCGGGTTTCGACTGAAAGAAAAACCCGATCGGGTAACGGAGCCGCGACTCTACAGCTTTGACGAACTGAGAAGCCAGGAGTTACTTTCGACTTAACTCTCACGCCCACTCCAATTTACAAGCACTTTCGTAACTCCCCTCGCCCCTGTGTAAAGGGCTATTCTATGTCTTGTCCCTTCCCTCAGGAAATCCACGCCACCCGTCTCCACGGGAGATGTCGTTCTTCGCCGGCACGAGGCCAGGAAGAAATGTCGAACAAAATCGGGCGCTTCGAAATACTCAGTGAAATCACGCAATCAGACATAGGTTCGGTCTACAAGGCCTCGGACCCGGAGAGCGGCCAGACCGTGGCGTTGAAGACCGTGAGGTTGGAACCGCTGGGCGAGCAGGCTGCGGTATTGGTGAAGAGCCTGTTGGAAGAGGCCGAAGCCAGCAAGGTTCTCAACAGTCACAACATCTCTTTGCTCTATGGCGCGGGAGAAGTCGACGGCGTTTTCTGCGCCTGCCTGGAATACGTTCAGGGCAACAGCGTAGCCACCATGCTGGCCCGCAAGGAAGGCTTCTCCATCTGGGACCTGCAGGACATCGCCCGCCAAACCTGCCAGGGTCTCGATCACGCGCACGCCAAGAAGATTGTGCACTACACGCTGGAGCCGGCCAAGATCATGGTGACCTGGGACGGCACGGTGAAAACCCTGGGCTTTGGAATCTCAATGATGAGCGCGTTCGCGGCTCAAGCCTCCGGGAAAGCTCCCGAAGTTCTGCACTATATGTCGCCTGAGCAACTGCGCGGAGATCCTCTTGACGCGCGCTCCAACCTGTTCAGTCTGGGCGCGGTTCTTTATGAGATGGTCACGGAGCGCAAAGCGTTCGACGGCGAAGATGCTGACCAGGTGCGGCAAGGGATTGCGGAAACGACGCCGGTGGCGCCGGATCAGGTCAATCGCAAAATCCATCCGGCGCTCAGCGAAGTAGTTATGAAGGCGCTGTCGAAGGATCCCCAAGAGCGCTACCAGTCCGGACAGGAGTTGGTGAACGATCTGGAGCGATGTAAGGAAAGTGCAACGAAAGCCACAGCAAAACCCAGCCAACTTCCGCAGAGAGCGGCCACTCCCCAGAAAATGCCCGCAGCGAGCACGCAAACCGTGAAGACGAGTCCGGCGGCTGCTCCCGCTGCGGGAAAAACCATCGCCGCAAGGACCGAACAGAAGGCAACATCCTCGCCCGCGGCGCCTGCGGCCAAATCATTCCAGGCTCCGCCGACACCCGCTGTTCCCAGGAAGGACATTACGGCGCCACCTCTGTCACCACCCAAAGCTGCCGCGGCCGCGGCGGGACGGAGTAGTGGCAGCGCGAAGTCTGAGACCGCAGATGGACTCATCACCCCGAACCTGGACTTGGCTGCGCCCGTCATCAACACAACGGTTTCCACCGAAGGGTTTTCGCCGGAACAGGCAACCCTGTCTTCGGCGCCGGTGGTCGAGCCCGAGTATGAGGCTCCGAAGATTGCCGTGGACCCGATGATGGACGAAAGCAGGTCAACCGGGGATAGTCAGGGCCGGAGTTTCTCGGAAATTGACGAATTGCCGCCTCTCAAGGAAGTCTATGTAGCGCCCGCACCCCCTCCCGTAGCCGAGCCTGAACCCGTCGCTCCGGTTTACACCGGCATTCTCAAGAACGCTCCGCCCGAAAAACCGAGGGTAAAACCGCGCGAGGTAGCGCAAAAGGCGGTCAAGGAAATCAAGCAGACACCACCCCAATTGTTCCTGGTTTCAATGGCGGCAGCCATTGGGGTCATCCTGCTGGTCGTGGCCGCGATCGCCTGGCATATTCATTCCCAGAATGCTGAAGACGAGGGCGCTCCAGCACAATCTTCGGCGGCGGCCACTGCGCCCAGCCAGCCGGACGCAAGCACAACGGCCCAGTCGGCTATCCCACCTCAGGCCCCGGTTGCGGAGGTAGTTCCCGAGCAAGACAAGCCAGCCGTCTCGGTGAAGCCAAAGTACAGTAAAGCGAAGAAGGCCAGGTCGAGAGCGCCGGCCGCTCCCGCCATTGTTCCCGGCCAGTTAAACATCAGTTCCACTCCGGCAGGTGCCCAAGTCCAGGTTGACGGACAAAGTAATTCGGCTTGGGTTACGCCCTATAACCTCACCGGGCTCCTTCCCGGTCAGCATAGCGTTACAGTCAGTAAGCCAGGATATGCTCCAGAAACGCGAAATATTGGGGTGAGCTCGGGCAGCAAGTCATTCATGAGCGTGCAGTTAGCTCAGGTTTCGCCGACGGCCGCGGTGAACAGCGATCCACCCGGTGCAGCGGTATGGATGGATGGCAGAGACACCGGACGAGTGACGCCAGCGCAGATCTCCGTGGACAAACCCGGCAATCACAGCTTTATTTTCAAAAAGCAGGGGTATTTGGACGAAACGGTTGCGGTGAATCTGCAGACCGGCCAGACCTCACATTTAGCGGCCACTTTGCGTGCCCTGGGCAGCACCGATGAAATCAAGCTTGGCGGCAAATTCAAGAAGGTGTTTGGCGGCTCAGATACCGCGGGAATGGGTACGGTGAGCGTTAAGACACAGCCGAAAGGCGCCCAGGTCGCGGTCAACAATCGCATCCTCGACAAAGGTTCTCCCGTGCAGTTCTACCTGAACCCGGGCAACTATATGATTGACATTACGCTGTCCGGATTCAAGAGCATCCATCGGGTGATC
>CAVVEC010000006.1:0-292216 GCA_963747105.1 uncultured Acidobacteriota bacterium | reverse complement strand
ATTGTCGGTTACGTAGAGATCGTTGTCGTAATTGATAAAGGGATGCCCGATCGCTGGTCTGTACAGTACGAGAGTTAGCACCAGGATGAAGACACAGATCGCGACGGTTCGCATTTGGGTAGACAGGGTGGCTGGCTGGTTTTTTCTCACGATAGGCCTGCAGTGCCCTCTTCCCTTCCGCTGCTCACGCGCTCTTGCGAGGGGGCCGCAGAATCGGAGGGCCGGGTGCGGGTGCAGTGGACTTTGCGGGGCCGGGCTCGACGCTGACTCCCAAGCTCAGATCGCTGGACCAGCAATCGGCGAGGATCTTCCAGTCTCCGGCCTGCCGGGCGAGGGTGATCAGGTATTTACCACGCTCCTCGCGGCGCTGGCCCATGGCGACCGGGACCAGCATCTGGCAGCGTCCGGCCTCGTAGGCAATGTCGCCGAACACCTCGGTGCGCAGCGATTCCATCTCGACCTCGCCCATGCCGGCATCGAGCTGAGTAAAGAAGAATTCGCGAATCGAGGCTGTGCCGCGCATAGGGGGAACGTTGGGCCGCAACACGATAGCATCGGGTCCGTACAGTTCTACGAGATCGTCGAGTTGCTTGGTATTACAAGCCAGCGCCCAATCCTGCGTCAGCTTGCGGACCGCGGTTTCCGCGCGGCTTAACGACCCTCCGGCGGATGGAGTGCGCGCCCTCGACGCATCGCGCGCGACCGGAACGCTACTGGCCGCGTAGTGGTCGGTGCCGCGGCCGGCGCAATCCCCTCGGTCGAAGAAAAATAGTGGTGATGGTAATGGTGATGGTAGTAGTGCGGACCCGCTGCCGTTGGTGTTGGCCTGGCGCCAGGATTCGCGCCGGGAACTCCGAGTTCTTCCGCCGGAGCCGGTTGCAAAGGAACTCCGCAGGCGGAGCAGAACCGGTTTCCTGGACGATTGGGCTTGCCACAAGAATGGCATCTCCGGCCTTCTTCGGACTCAGCAACGGCGCTCACGGAGTCGTCCGCATCCACCTGCAGGCCGAGCTGTTGAACGGCTTGCAGGGCGGCTGCGATTGCGTCCTGTTCGAGTTTGGAGCGGTGGGTCAGATTTCACCGGGCTGAAGAACTCGTCCTCGTCTGGCAGTTTTCCAGCTCCCGTCATAGGCGCGTCTTTATTCCTGGGCTTGCCCGAGTGTTTTTCCTGGTCCATGCTCCGGTCCGGCAAGCGCCATTCTAGACGAAAAAATCGGCATCCGCACGGCCATGATATCCGCGCCTCGTTTGGAAACTCAATCAGAGGGTTCTAGCGGCTGGAAAACTGAATCTCAGCTTCCGCTTCGGTGGGCACGCCGTTGCACATTGCCGGACGATAGCGCCAGGAACGCACGGTATTCAGAACCGTACGATCTTCGGGCAAGCCGGCACTCTCGAGAATAAATGGGGAGTGCACGCGGCCGTCCGTTCCAATGATAAAGCTGACCGTCACTTTGGAGCTTTTGCCGGCGAGGTCGAGCAGTGGATCCGGCGTGGCCAGGGCTTCGGGCGGGTCCGATGCCTCGCAACTTGCGCGTGCCGTGGTGTGCGGCACGGCTGCGAACTTGGAGTCACGGAATGCCCAGGTCCAGACCTGATGTTCGCGGGCCCCCAGCGATGCCGACCGCGCTGGAACGCACGACCCAGCCACCGACGCCAGACACAAGGCGGGCGCGGAAGCCACCAGAACCAGCGGCCATGACGAGCGAAGCGGCATGCCTGTCACCGTTCGGGAGCGTGGTGGAGAAGGAAAGCGGCCACGGCTGCCGGGTTAGCTTACCCATTGGCAATCTCTGTGCCAGGGGGAAACAAACGTATGTCATTGACAACAAGTTAGTTGACCCCGGTTGGTCGGGCTGAATGGAAGGCCGCAGTGCAAAAGTCTTGCAACTTTCAACCGAACTTGCATGTGAGGCGCAGCTTGCCCTCCATGGTGACCCAGGGAACACTCCTGTGTGAGGCAGATCACATCTTGCTATGACCGTTTTTCCGACAATGGAAGCGACGGTACACCGGAATCATCGGTCCGGCGATCGTCCCGCGGTTGGATCGGCGCGGTTGAAGAGGAGGAATGGTCATGTTTGAACAAGAGATCGAATTGGAAAAACGCACATCCTCGGTCGTGCCGCTGCTGCTGATTGTGGCGCTTATTTTGGCGATTGTCGGCGTGGCGGGCTACTACATCATCGAGAACCGCAAAGTGCTCAGCATGCAAGAAGCCACAACGGTCGCGGCCTCGGTGCTGCAGGAGCAAGGACCAGTGATGCTCCGCTTCCACACGGGACTGGTCAAGTCCTCCGTGGACGACAGCGGCCACGCTCCTCATTACCGGCTGCTGGAAAAAGCAGGACTGATCAAGCTGGGCAAGGACACCGGGACGTACGGCACAACGACTCCAGTTGCGCTCACTCCAGCGGGCGAGGAATTTTTCAAGCGCATCCCGGGAATCAGCCAGTCCAAAGAGAAGGATGGCTCGGAAGTCTACCTGGTTCCGGTAGCGGAGCGGAAACTGGTTGAGGTCTCGAACATCAAGATGCTCAGTCCCACACGGGCCACGATCGATGTGACTTGGAAGTGGAGCACCAACCAACTGGGGGATCTCTTGGATGCGGCCGGACCTACCGTGAAGAGCTTCAATACGTGGGATCGCGCGACGCTGATCCAGAAGCACGGCGCGAACTTTTATCACGACGCGCCGACCAGGGTCACGCTAGCGCTGGCCAAGGGCGACAAGGGCTGGGGAATTGCGACGGAGTAGCTAGTCAGTTCTGACTTTTTGGGGAGCGCATCTGACCGACCCAGGGGCGCTCCCCGCTACCTTCACCTTCATGGACCTTCCCTGACATCAATCTGTGCATAGGCCTGTCATCCCGGCCGAGATGACAGTCTCGGTGAAACGCAATAGACTGCACAGTTTCCTAGAACACTCTTTCCTTCAGCAATTGCAGCAGGTAGGAGCCGTAGCGGTTGTTTTTCATGGAAGATGCGGTGGCTTCCAGTTGCGCGGCTGAGATGTAGCCGTAGCGGTAAGCAATTTCTTCCGGACAGGAAACCATGAGTCCCTGGCGGGTTTCGATGGTTTGAATGAATAACGACGCTTCGAGCATGGCTTCATGCGTGCCGGTATCGAGCCACGCCATGCCTCGGCCCATGACGACAACGTCCAATTGCCCGCGCTTCAGGTACTCTTTGTTGACGTCGGTGATCTCCAGTTCTCCGCGGGCAGAAGGCTTTAAGGACTTCGCAATCTCGACCACTTGATTGTCGTAGAAATAGAGTCCGGTGACGGCGTAGCGTGACTTCGGCGTCTTCGGCTTTTCCTCAAGGCTCAGGGCTCTACCGCTTGAGTCGAATTCGACAACGCCATAGCGCTCGGGATCTTGAACCGGGTAGGCGAAGACCCGTGCGCCTGCGTTCTTTGCAGAGGCCTCCTTCACACACTTCACCAGATCGTGCCCGTAAAAAATGTTGTCGCCCAAGACCAGAGCGCAGCAAGAAGAACCGATGAACTCCCGGCCCACTAGAAACGCCTGGGCAATGCCCTCGGGCCGGGGCTGGACGACGTATTGCAAGCTGAGCCCGAAGCGCGATCCGTCGCCCAAGAATTGACGGAAGCGCGGCACATCTTCGGGCGTGGAGATGATGAGGATTTCCCGAATCCCGGCCAGCATGAGCGTGGACAGAGGGTAGTAAATCATGGGCTTGTCGAAGATCGGCAGCAGGCTCTTGCAAACCGCATGGGTCACGGGATACAGGCGCGTGCCCGATCCCCGGCGAGGATGATGCCTTTGTACAGAGAGTTTGGCTTCGAAGTTGAGGTCATGTGCAATTAAATGTTGGCGTGTTTGTTGTCAAGCGGCTCTGCGACTTCACAAAACCAAGCAGTGCGACGAAAACTTCTTTTATTGTCATTCCGAGGAGCAAAGGCGACGAGGAATCTGCATTTCCCTATTCCTCCAAAACTGCAGATCCCTCGCTCCGCTCGGGATGACAATTCATAACGCTCCAATAGACCCATTCCTGAAACTCACATCGAGTACTGCTTCTCGATCCACTGCCGGTAATTTCCGCTGGTCACTTCGCGAATCCAGGCCTCATTGGCAAGATACCATTCGATCGTCTTGCGGATACCGGTTTCAAACGTTTCGCGGGGACGCCAATTCAGTTCGCGCTCAATTTTACCGGCGTTCATCGCGTAGCGGCGGTCGTGTCCAGGGCGATCCTGCACAAATGTGATCAGCCTGCTGTGGGGAACGACTGGATCGTCGGGTCGCAACTCGTCGAGAATCGAGCAGATGGTGTGCACGATCTCAAGGTTTCGCTTCTCATTCCGTCCGCCAACGTTGTAGGTTTCGCCGATTCGCCCGCGCGCCAGCACGGCGCGGATCGCGTCACAATGATCCTGCACAAACAGCCAATCGCGGACATTCTGGCCATCGCCATAAACCGGGATGGGCTTGCCGTTCATAGCATGGAGAATCGCCAGCGGGATCAGTTTTTCCGGAAACTGATACGGCCCATAGTTGTTCGAGCAGTTGGTGGTGAGCACCGGCAATCCGTACGTGTGATGATAGGCGCGGACCAGGTGGTCGGAAGCCGCCTTGGACGCGGCATACGGGCTATTGGGAGCGTACGGTGTCGTTTCCGAAAATGGCGGATCGTTGGGTCCCAGAGATCCATAGACTTCATCGGTGGAAACATGCAGGAAGCGGAAGGATCCTTTTTCCTCCTGCTCCATTGCTGTCCAAAACGCGCGCGCTTCTTCGAGAAGGCTGAAGGTCCCATTCACATTGGTGCGCACAAAATCATCAGGTCCGTGGATGGAACGGTCTACGTGGCTTTCCGCGGCAAAGTGAACCACGGCGCGGGGGCGATGACGCTGCAGCAGATCGCACAGCAACTTACGGTCGCAGACATCGCCGTGCACGAAACCATAGCGCGGATCAGCGGCGACCGTTTCCAGGTTCCCGAGGTTCCCGGCATAGGTAAGCTTGTCGAGGTTCACGACCGGGGTATCTTCTGCCGCCAGCCACTGCAGGATGAAATTGGAGCCGATGAAGCCGCCTCCCCCGGTGACCAGAATGGGTTGGTTATTCACTCAGTGAATTCTAAAGACGAAGGGCTCGAACCGCAAAGTATACCCGCGGTTCCGCCCCCAATCTCTGCTTTTATGAGGTTAAGAGGCTTGCGACGCCCCTTCCACCGTGAGCGGCCATTTGTTAGCTTGATCAGCCGGAGGCGGCGCGGGCGCGGACTGATTTACAACCGAGTCGTGCCGTTCGGCAAGCAAGGGAACAACCGCGCGGAGCGCTTCGACTTCACGGTGCACACGCTCCAGATCGAGCTCTTTTTGTCGCAACAACTGATACACGTTTCTCATAGTGGCGCGCTCCAACAGCCCTGGTAATCAAACTTCGCTGGTTTTTCAGGTGGGAAATTTGTTGCATCTTCCCCGGGCCGGATTGCGCCGATTGTAATACACAATTTGTGTCTGCGCCTAGCTAAAAAACCGGGGTTGGGGCTGGATTTCCGGACTCGCAAGCTATTTTGCCGCACGCAAAGTAAACAGCGTAACTTCAGGCGGAGCGTTCAGTCGCACGGGTAAACGAATCGTACCCAGGCCAAAATTGGTGTAGAGAGTCAAAGGTCCGATGGTATAAAGTCCCCGCGGATATTTTCGCGCAAATTCCGGCAGCCACGGAGCGCCAATTCCAGGAAGCCAGATTTGCCCTCCGTGCGAGTGACCGGAAAGCTGGAGATCGACGGAGTGCAAAACCGCGCGGTCGGCAAAGTCGGGCTCGTGAACCAGCAGGACGACAGGTTCGTTTCGTGGCACTTGGCGCAGAGCCAGGTCCAGATTGGGCTTTCCTTCCATCGCCGAGTCCAGACCTGAAAGCCAAAATCGCGCCTTCGCCTGCTCGATCGGCAGCGAACCATTGCGTAGAACAGTGATCCCATGTGACTGAAGCGTTGCCACGATGCGTGGCACGTCAGAGTCCACATCGTGATTTCCGAGAATTGCGAACATTCCGAGACGAGGCTTCAGTTGGGCCAACAGGGCGGCGCACGGCTCGATGACCCAGGCGGCGCGCTTCTTAATGTGCCGGAAACCGCCTAAGACCGGCACCGTCACGAAATCTCCGGTCAGCACAACCAGATCCGGATGCAGATTTTTGACGATTCCGATCGCGGCTCGGAGCGGAGCCGCAGAGAAATACTCGTCGTAATGGAAATCGCTTAGCTGAACGATGGTGAAGCCGTCTAAGGCGGCGGGCCAGCGGGCGAGTGAGAGTTCGACTCGCACCAGTCTGGGATGATTCGGCTCGCGAGCGATGCCGTTTCCGCTAGCGCCAGAGCGCCAGTGGCAGCGATTGCCGCAGTGGCTTGAAGGAACCTGCGCCGGGTAAGAAATGCCAATTAGGAGTTCTGCTCCTTTGGGGGCCGGGCGGATTCTTGGCTTCTCGGCGCGTCGGTCACACAACCATTGTGCCACACGCTCGGTGACTCCTGGAGTTCAGCAACAACCCGATCCCCTGGTAGTGGCTCAGTTTGATATGGAAGCGAGCCAAACGCGCGATTCTTGCGTCGCAAAAAACGCGACGCTTCCGCGCGGCTCGCCCAGATCCCTCTCTGCGCAAAGAACGCTTGCTCGGGATGACAACTCAAACTGAGCCACTACCAATCCCCTCGGGTGCTCTGACACCCCGGGGAAACGACTGCTACAATAGCGAATTCCCTGCTACTCAGGATTCCTAACTATGCATCGCTGGTCAGAACTGTTTATTCCTACGCTGCGCGAGGCCCCGGCCGATGCCGAGGTCGCCAGCCACAAGTTCCTGGTGCGGGCCGGCTACATCCGCCAGCTTGCCGCCGGGATCTATTCGTATCTTTTTCTGGGACACCGGTCGTTAACAAGATCATGGGCATCGTCCGCGAGGAAATGGACAAGATCGGGCAGGAGTTCTATCTGCCGGCGCTGCATCCGCGCGAGCTTTGGGAGGCCAGCGGCCGCTGGTCGGTGATGGGCGAGAACATGTTTCGCCTGAAGGACCGCAAGGGCGCCGATCTCTGCCTGGGCATGACCGAAGAAGAAGTCATGACCGAGATCGCGCGCAAGGAACTGCGCAGCTACAAGCAGTTGCCGCAAATCTGGTACCAGATCCAGTAGAAGTTTCGCGACGAGCCGCGGCCGAAGTCCGGCCTGCTGCGGGTGCGGCAATTCACCATGAAGGATTCGTACTCGTTCGACATCGATCGCCGCCGGGCTCGACGTTTCTTACAAGAAGCACTATGACGCCTACCGCCGCATCTTTGACCGCTGCGGACTGAAGTACGTGGTCGTCGAGGCGCACTCGGGAGCGATGGGCGGCTCGCAGTCGCACGAGTTCATGGTGCGAACACCGGCGGGCGAAGACCTAGTCGTGAGCTGCGAGAGCTGCGGTTACGCGGCGAACCTGGAGAAGGCAACGTCGAAGCTCGGAGCCGGTCCAGGACCTTGCGCCCGAAGGCGACGGCAAGCCCGAGCTGGTTCACACGCCCGGGCTGAAGACGATCGAAGATGTGGCGAAGTTTCTCGGCGTCTCGCCGAAGAAGAAGATGAAGACCCTGGCCTACATGGCGGAAGAAAAAGACGGCAAGACCGGGAAGTCCAGAACGCAGGCGATCGATCGTGCTCATGCGCGGCGATCACCAGTTGAATGAAGCAAAGTTCGCGGCGGCCGTGGCCGGAAAGCAGTCTCGTCCGATGCATGCGGAAGAAATCCAGGAACTCTTCGGCTCCCCGGCCGGATTCCTGGGCCCGGTCGGCATTGATTGGGCCAGAGACATAAAGGACCTCGGCCGGCCCGTGCTGCTGGTGGACAAGGCCCTGGAAGGCCGCAAGAACCTGATCTCCGGCGCGAACAAAGAGGACTACCACTTGCAGAATGTAACGCCGGGACACGATTTTCAGCCGACGGCTTATGCCGATCTGCGCACCGTCACCGCGGGCGAAGCCTGCCCGAATTGCGGCAGCCGCTTCGCATCGGCAAGGCCGTCGAGATCGGACACATCTTCAAGCTGGGCTACAAGTACTCGGAGTCCATGGGCGCGCGGGTGCTCGACCAGGAACGGCAAGGAAGTCACGCCCATTATGGGCAGCTACGGCATCGGCATCGAGCGCATCCTGACGGCGGCCATCGAGCAGAACAATGACGAAAATGGCTTCTGGCTGCCGCCGCAGATCGCGCCATTCGAGATCGTCGTCACGCCCACCAACGTCGGCGATGAGAAGATCAAGAAGCGGCCGAAGACATCGCCCAGCGGCTGGAAGCCGCAGGTTTTGATGTGTTACTAGACGACCGGGACGAAAGGCCAGGGGTCAAGTTCAAAGATGCTGACCTAGTGGGCATGCCCTTTCGTGTGACTGTTGGCAAGAAGGTTACCGAAGGCAAAGTCGAGGTGGTTCAGCGCTCGACACGCAAAATCGAGGATGCTAGCATCAGCGGCAATAGCAGACTATTTCAGAGTCTTGCGGCCGGCGCACTGATGGCTGTACAGCGGCGCGGCCGAAGCCGGAGCGCGCGATGGGAACGATCAAACTGATTCTTGGCTTGTCCGTGATTGTCATGGCCGTGTATCTGGGCGCGGAATTGTTCCCTGTTTACTACAACAATTACCAATTCGCAGGACGTGATCAAGACCGAAGCCACGCTGGAAACCTACACCACAAAACCGGAAACCGACATCCAGGACATGATCTTCAAGAAAGCGCAGGACCTCGAGATTCCCGCTGACCAAGGAGCAAATCAAGGTTCAGCGTCGTGGCACCCAAGGGACCGGCTCACTGTCGATCATTGGCCCCGTACACAGTGCACGTGGACTTGCCCGGATATCCGCTGGATCTGCATTTCGATCCATCCACCCAGAACAAGAGTCCCTTCTAGCTAACGGCTGCAGAGTCTGCGTGATTTAGAATAGAGGGAGTTCGACGCGGAGATTGCCGGTGATTTCAGTTGGGAGCTCGTTGGGAGCTCCGCTCCGAGATAACGCATTGGTATACCGGCATCATCTCACTACAATGCGGGGCGATTCTGTCGCGCGCGGACGGTGGGTACTTCGCCAATTCAACGTGGCCATTAAACTAAAGATCCCGAAAAGAAGAGCCAGGTGGCAAGAACGCGGCGGGACTGGTCTCACGCGATCCGGTGCTCAGGGCCGCGTTCGCAGTGTTTCGTCGTTCTGGCCGTTGCCATCGGCGGGCTGTTCTCCTACTACTACATCAAGTACGACCGCATCATTGAGCAGCGCTTCAAGGGTCCCGTATTCAGCAGTTCAGCCAAGATCTACGCCATACCGCAGCGTGGTCAAGGTCGGCCAGCAAATGGACGCTCGCGAAATCGCAGCGCAACTTCGCCACGCGGGCTACGCGGAGAATGCGGGCGCATCGCCGATGGGCAGCTACCGCCTGCTGAACGGCGGGATCGAAATCAGGCCCGGCTCCCAGTCCTACCACAGCCCGGAGCCAGCGACCATCCGCATGCAGGACGGACAGGTGACCAGCATCACCGGACAAATCCGGCGATCTGGAAGCCTACGAACTCGAACCGCAAATGGTCACCGCGCTCTTCGACGCGGAGCAGCGCTCCAAGCGGCAACTGGTAACCTACAACGAGATTCCCAAGGTCATGGTGGACGCCGTGCTGGCCATCGAAGACCGCCGCTTCTTCCAGCACGGCGGCGTGAATTTCGTCCGCCTGGCGGAGGCGGCCTGGGTTGATTTCACGCATCGAGCGCCACGAGCAGGGCGGCTCCACTCTGACCATGCAGCTCTCGCGCGGCTTCTTCCTCACCCCGCAGAAAACCATCAAGCGCAAGCTGGCGGAAATGCTCATCGCTGATGGAGCTGGAGCAAAAGTTCAGCAAGCAACAAATCTTCGAGTTCTATGCCAACTCGGGTGACCTGGGACAGCGCGGCTCGTTCACCATCAGCGGGTTTGGCGAGGCCTCGCAGGCGTACTTCAACAAGGACTTGAAGGACATTACCCTGCCCGAGGCGGCGCTGCTGGCGGGGCATGATCCAGCGCGCCGAGTTATCTTGTCCCCTTATCGTCATCCCGAGCGCGCGCTGGAGCGCCGCAATCTGGTGCTGGATTCCATGGCCGACACACATGCGATTACCCGGGAACAAGCGGACAAGGCCAAAGCTACACCGCTGAAACTCGCGCCTCCGAACGTGGAGGCCAGCGACGCCCCGTATTTTGTGGACCTGGTCCGCGATACCGTGATCAGCCGGTTCAATGAACGCGAAATGAACGAGCACTCCTACCGCATCTACACCACGCTCGACCCCGATCTGCAGAAAGCCGCAGCGCAGGCGGTGGAGACGGGCATGAAGCTGGTGGACGAACAAGTGATCAAGCGGCGCACCAAACGGATGAAAGTGGGCAGAGCAAATTCGAAACCACAGTTGAACCCGGGCCGCAAGCGCAGGTGGCACTCGTGGCCATGGACCCGCACAGCGGAGAGGTGCTGGCTTTGGTCGGCGGCCGCAACTACGGCTTCAGCCAGTTGGATCATGCCGTGGCGCGACGTCCCACCGGATCCATCTTCAAGCCGTTTGTCTACGCCGCCGCCATCAACACCGCGAGTGGACGGGGCAATCCGGTTTTCACTCCCGCTTCCATGGTGACAGACGAGCCCACGCACCTTCGCGTATGGCGATCAGATCTACGAGCCACGAAACTACAAAGAGGAGTATCACGGCGACGTCACCGCGCGTTACGCGCTGGCGATGTCGTTGAACAATGCGACGGTGAAGCTGGCGGAAGAAGTGGGCTACGACAAAGTCGCGGACCTGGCCAAGGCCGCCGGGCATCACCTCGGTCAAGGCCACGCCAGCGATGGCGCTGGGCGCTTACGACGCCACTCCCCTGGACATGGCTGCGGCCTACACCGTGTTTGCCAATTCAGGCGTGCGCGTTTCCCCTGTAATGGTCAACTCGGTGCGCAATGCCGCTGGCGACATGGTCCTGGACTTCAAGCCGGACAAGCGACCGGTGCTGGATCCGCGCGTGGCCTACGTCATGACCAACATGATGGAGGGGGTGCTGAACTTCGGAACCGCCTACGAAGTGCGCACTCGCGGCTTCACTGCTCCAGCGGCAGGCAAGACTGGAACCTCGCATGATGGCTGGTTTGCCGGCTACACCAGCAATCTGCTTTGTATCGTCTGGGTGGGATTTGACGACTACAGCGACATTCGCTTGAGCGGAGCTCAGACGGCGGCACCCATCTGGGCGGAATTCATGAAGAAGGCGGTCACGCTCCGCGAGTATTCGGATGTGAAGCCGTTCACGCAACCGGTTGGAGTGGTGGACGTGCAACTGGACAAGGCGACCAATCGGCTGGCGACTCCCTCCTGCCCGGAAACCTACACCGCGGCCTTCATCGCCGGCACGGAACCAAACGAGACGTGCGATCAGGCGTCCGGGATCAGGGGAATCTTCTCGCGCATCTTCGGTCTGGGCGGCGACAAGGTGCTGCCGCCGCCGGGTACCGCCGCGACCCAGGACCCAAACGCATCTGCCGACAACGCGAAGAAGAAAAAGGGGTTCTTTGGCAAAATCGCGGGTATCTTTAAGGACGACAAGTCGTCTAACCCTCCATCCAAGCCACCAGACCAAGCTGGAGACGCTCCTCACTGACTGGAACCTTGTCTGGTCCGGGGGTGTCAATGGATGAGGGCGGTTTGCCTGCCGTCGAGGAGGTGCGCTTATGGAGCGTCTGTTTCAGACCAGCCTGCTGACGATGGCAATAGTAGCTGCGCCGGGTGTGTCGCCGCTGCAACTGCAAGCCCAGCAGGGTCCCACATCCGAACTGGTACAGGTCAACCCGCCTCCGATGCGGCGTGCGGAACCTCCTTCTCACAGTGCCTCCGCTGAGGAACTGGAAAGACGCGGCGACGAACTGCGGGCTGAAAAAGCCTATCTCGATGCCGTCGACTACCTCCGCGCCGCCTTAGCCAAGACGCCAAACGTGGCACGTCTTTACAACAAGATCGGTATCGCCGAACTGCAAACCCAGCGTTATAAGGAAAGCCGAAAGGATTTCGAGCACGCCATCAGACTGGAGAGCGCCTTCGCCGATGCCTACAATAACTTGGGCGTGGTCTACTACAAAGAAACCAAATACGGGAAGGCCATCAAGCAATATCAGAGAGCCGTCAAGCTTAAGCCCGATATTGCGTCTTACTACAGCAACCTGGGCGCAGCTTATTACCTGCTGAAAGACTGGGACAAGGCGACGATCGCGTACGGTCAGGCTCTGCAGTTGGATCCTGACATCTTTGAACGCACCTCGCATACCGGGGTCACGGCGCAACTGCCGTCGCCCGAAGAACGGGCCCGCTTCGATTATGTTGTCGCCAAGCTTTATGCTAAGCAGGGCGACCGTGACCGCTCCCTGCAGTACCTGCGGCGGTGCATGGAAGAGGGGTACAAGGGAATCGGCGATGTATACAAGGACCCCGAATTCGCCGGCTTACGCAGCGACGCCCGTTTTACCCAGCTTATGGCCGCGCGACCGCCCGCAATCCCCGAGTAAGGTACGCGGGCGCATAGGTTTAACAGAACATAAAATATCTTGGGCGACCGCGCAACTTTCTTGGCGGAAGAGGTTTATAGTGTGCAAATGCTCCTGAAAGCACAGGGTGAGTAGGGAGAAACGGTAGCCCATCGGTTGTCGACCCGAGCACGCCCCAAGCAGACAACCGGTGGGTTTTTTTGAGATCAGCCGTGTCTGTTGAAAAAGTCCCTCAGTTGATGCTTGTGGCGGGGCAACGTTCAGGTTATAAGCAGGTCAGAGTTCCCGATGCTACTGTTCACCATTACATTTGGAGGCCTGCTGCTCATGATGGGACACCATTCCCGCGGAGAGTCGCTGTTTTACTACTTCCGGCTCGAAGATCAGGTTCCTGAAAATCATCTGCTGCGCCTGATCGATCGCTACGTCAACTTGGAATCGGTTCGGGCAAAGTTGAAGGACTCCTATAGCGACACAGGAAGGCCATCTATCGACCCAGAACTGCTGCTGCGTATGCTGCTGGTCGGCTATCTCTACGGCGTGACGAGCGAAAGAAAACTGGTGGAAGAGCTACGCATGCATCTGGCGTGGCGATGGTTCACGGGACTGGGGTTCGACCAGGAGATTCCGCACCACTCTACGTTTTCCAAGAACCGGCATGGACGATTCCAGGAATCGAATCTGTTCCAGGAGCTGTTTGAGGAGATTGTCGCCCGTTGCGTCGAAGCCGGAATGGTGAAGGGCGAGCACATGTCGGTGGACGGCAGTTTCATCCAGGCCAATGCCGATCATCACAGCCGCGTTCCTCGCGAGCAACTGGCGGAAGTGGCTAAGGTGAACCACACGGTGCGCGAGTATCTAGTCGAACTGGAGCGGGAGAACCCGGTCGAACCTCCCGTTCCGCAGCAAGAGAAGGTCTCGACCACAGACCCGGATTCTACCTACGCGACCAAAGGCGGCCCCGCACGGCTCGGCTATTACGACAACTATCTGGTGGACAACGCTAGTTGCGTCATCGTGGGCGTGCAAGCTACGCCAGCGCGATTGAGTCAGGAGAGCGTGGCGGCGCCCGAGATATGATCGAACGCTATCGCGACCGTTACGGCTCCCTGCCGCAAACTCTGGCGGCGGATACCACCTACGGCAACGGCGAGTTGCTGCAATGGCTGGATGAGCGCGGCATCGCTGCTTACATCCGGGTGAAAGAAAATCCCAATGGGCCGACGGATCTCTATGGCATCGACAAGTTCACCTACGTGCCCGAGGAGAACTGCTACCTCTGCCCAGAAGGCAAGCTACTGAAGTACGTCGGCATCAATGCGCGCAACCGCACTCACGTTTATTACTCGACGGTGAAGCGCTGTCGCGACTGCTCGCAAAAGAGCCGCTGCACGCGAGGCAAGTATCGGACCCTTGCCATCCACACCTGCGAGCCAGCGCGGCAGCGTGCGCACGCCCTCGCTCAGACACCCGCGTTCGCGATCTCGCAACGGGCTCGGCGGAAAGTGGAAGCACTTTTCGCAGAACTGAAGAATTACATCGGACTACGCCGACTGAGGCTGCGCCGGATGCGCTTCGTACGCGAGCAGTTCTACTTGGCGGCAACGGCGCAGAACCTAAAACGGCTGGTGCGATTCCTCAGCAGTCGGCCCGCACCTGAACTGGCGACCGCGTAATCGCGGGATCGAGAATGAACTCGCAAGCAACACCCCGCAGTTGGGCTGGAAGACAGCTTCGCAAACGAGGGTTTTTCAACACACACAGCCGTTAGCTCTTAGCCTTTAGCTTTTGGCCTGACCTGTCCGCCGAAATCACTCAGCCCGGTGGATTTATTTCGCTGAGAGCCGACCTTCTTCGGGCTTCTTTCGCAGATATATTCGCTTACCACCCGTTTCCACTTGCCTTGTGCTTTCAGGATGTACTCGACGGCATCCCGCAGGGCGCCTTCTCCGCCGGCGCGAGGAGTAACGTAGTGGGCTTCCTGCTTGACTTCGCCGCGCGCATTCGCGACGGCAATCGCGAAACCGCAATTCCGCATCACCGGCAGGTCGATGACATCGTCCCCCACGAAGGCAGCCTCGCCGGAACTAAGTCCTTCCTGCTGCAATACTTCCTCGAAAACCGTCAACTTATCCTGGATGCCCTGGTGAACATGCTCCAGCTTCAGATCACGGGCGCGAAGTGCCACTGTCTCCGAAATGCGCTTGGTGATCAGCCCAGTCTTGATCCCAGCGAGGCGAGCTAGCGAAATGGCAGTGCCGTCGTGAGCATGGAAGCCCTTGGCTTCGATCATGTTCTGGCTCACCAGGCCGAAACCGCCCACTCCTCCATGCTTGGCAGCATGATCGTCAGTGGATTGCTGGATTCCGGCGGGCGCGGGAAAGATGTACAGCTTGCCGTCGGTAAGGACGCCATCCACGTCGAAGAGCAGGAGTTTGATTCGCTTGGCGCGGGACTTGGCAGATTGAGTTTTAGGCATCGCCGCGATTCTAGCATTGCTCACGTGGGACAGACGCAGATTTCGCAGGCGAATGGTTTGCGAAAGCCTCACTTTCTCGATAGAATACCGCCAATGTCGTCCTCCCCTGCCTCGCTCGCCTGGGCACATCCTCTCGTCAGGGATTGGTTTGTTCAGCGCTTTGGCACGCCGACCGAACCGCAAGAGCAGGGCTGGCCGCACATACTGGCTGGGCGAACCACGCTGATCTCGGCGCCTACCGGCTCCGGCAAAACGCTGGCAGCGTTTCTTGCCTGCATTGACCGGCTGGTGAGGAAGGCGCTGGCTGGCGATCTGCAGGACCGGACTGAAGTTCTCTACGTCTCCCCGCTGAAGGCGCTGGGCAACGACATCCAGAAAAACCTCGAGGTCCCGCTGGGCGAAATTCTGCAGATGGCGGGCGAACGCGGCCTGCTGATGCCGCAGATTCGCACCGCGGTCCGCACCGGCGACACGCTGATGCACGAGCGCCGGGCGATGCTGAAATGCCCTCCACATATTCTGGTGACCACGCCGGAGTCGCTCTACATCCTGCTGACCGCGGAGAAGAGCCGGGCGATTCTGCGCGACGTGGAGACGGTGATTGTTGACGAAATCCACGCGGTCGCTGACGACAAGCGCGGAGCGCATTTGGCATTTTCGCTGGAAAGGCTGGAGGCGCTGCGACAGGAGACGCTGCGACTGAGGAAACTGTCTCCTCCTCTTGTCATCCCGAGCGCAGCGAGGGATCTGCAGTTTGCCAGCAGCGAGGGAACAGCAGATTCCTCGGCGCTATCGCTCCTCGGAATGACAAGGGAAGGTAAGCCAATAAGCGGCACGACTGAAGTCGTGCCCTTCCCGTCTGCACCACCCCCGGTCTGTCTCCCCGCCTTGATCCGCATTGGCCTTTCCGCCACGCAGAAGCCGATCGAGGAAGTCGCGCACTTCCTGACCGGCAACGGCAGGCCGGAACCGGTCATCGTCAACATCGGCCATAAGCGCCAGCTGGATCTTGCCGTGGAAGTCCCTGCCAGCCAACTCGGCCCCATCGCGACCAACGAAATGTGGGATGAGATCTACACCGGCCTGGTGGAGCTGGTCGATCAGCATCGCTCCACGCTGGTTTTTGTGAACACCCGCCGGTTGGCGGAGCGCGTGTCGCATCATCTGGCGGAAAGGCTTGGCCCGGACAATGTTGCCGCTCACCACGGCAGTCTGTCGCGCAAGCTGCGGCTGACCGCGGAGAAGAAGCTCAAGGAAGGCCAGGTCAAGGTGCTGGTGGCAACCGCTTCGCTGGAACTCGGAATCGATATCGGCACGGTAGATCTCGTGGTGCAGATCAGTTCCCCGCGAGCCATTGCGGTGGCGCTGCAGCGGGTGGGACGTTCTGGCCATTGGCGGGGCGCGGTTCCGAAAGGACGATTTTTCGTCACCACACGCGATGAACTTCTGGAATGTGCAGCGCTGGTCCGGGCGATTAAGCATGGCGATCTCGACCGTCTGGTGATTCCCGACGCGCCGCTCGATATTCTGGCCCAGCAGATCGTCGCCATCTGCGCCGCTGGCGGTGGCCTTGTGACGCGGGTGCCCTTGCCCGCGCAACACGATAGCAACCTTGACTTGGCCTTGGCGACGCAATCTGCTCGATCCTCTGTTCGCTCCTCAGACGACGGCGAACGCGCTAGGGAAGCGCACTCTTTCGACCCGCGGGCGGGGGCGCCCGCGCCACATGATACCGGCTGGGACGAAGACGAATTATTCGAGTTGGTGAAGCGAGCCTATCCCTATCGCAATCTCTCGCGTGAGATCTACGAAGCCGTTCTCGAAATGCTCTCAGAAGGCATCGCTGCGCGCCGTGGGCGCTACGGCGCCTACATTCATCGCGACCGCGTTAACCACAAGCTTCGGGCACGGCGCGGAGCCCGATTGGCAGCGATTACCAGCGGCGGAGCCATCCCGGAGACGGCGCTGTTTACCGTGGTTGCGGAACCGGAAGGGATTGTGGTCGGCACCCTGGATGAAGACTTCGCGGTGGAGAGCAATGGCGGCGAAGTGATGCTGCTGGGCAACAGTTCCTGGCGCATTCGCCGTGTGGAAGGCAAGTCAGGACGGCGTGCTGGTGGAAGATGCGCACGGCGCGCCGCCGAGCATTCCCTTCTGGCTGGGCGAGGCGCCGGCGCGAACCGAAGAACTTTCGCTGCATGTGGCCGAGCTGCGGCAACGGATCAGTGACATGCTGCCCAACACTTCGCCGATTGGCATGTCACCGAGCCAGCCTGAGGTCGCCGAGACCGTGGCCTGGCTGAAGCAAGAATGCGGACTGGACGATTCCGGCGCCGAGCAAGCGATCGAATACATCGTGCAGGGCCGCGCCGTGCTGGGCACGGTGCCGACGCAAGAGCACCATAATTGCTGAACGTTTCTTCGATGAAGGCGGCGGGATGCAACTGGTCATCCATGCGCCTTTCGGCGGCCGCATCAACAAGGCCTGGGGACTTGGCTCTTGCGCAAACGCTTTTGCCGCAGCTTCAATTTTGAACTGCAAGCCGCTGCCACCGATAACGGCCTGAACATCGCTCTGGCCGAGCAGCACAGCTTCCCGCTGGCTGATGTTTTTCATTTCCTGAACGCCGAAACCGTGCAGCCCATCCTGGAGCAGGCGGCGCTGGCTTCGCCCATCTTCGGAACCCGCTGGCGCTGGGACGCCAATCGCGCGCTGGCGTTGCTGCGCTTTCAGGGCGGCAAGAAAGTTCCGCCGCAAATTCAGCGCATGCGCTCCGACGATCTGCTGGCTTCGGTATTTCCCGATGTCGCCGCCTGCCAGGAAAACATCGTAGGCGACATTCAGATTCCCGACCATCCCCTGGTCAATGAAGTGATGAAAGATGTGCTCACCGAGGCGATGGATCTGGAAGGGCTGAAAGAACTTACTGCGTGGGATCGAGGAGGGCCGAATCCGCTGTGTGGCGGTGGATACGCCCGTGCCATCGCAGTTCTCGCACGAGATTCTGAATGCCAATCCCTACGCCTATCTTGACGACGCGCCGCTCGAAGAACGGCGGGCGCGCGCCGTGGAGATGCGGCGGATTCTGCCGGAGTCGGTGCTGGAGGAAGTCGGCAAGCTTGATCCGGCGCGATTGCCCAGGTCCGCGAAGAGGCCTGGCCGGATGTGCGCGATGCGGACGAGTTGCATGATGTGCTGCACACCCTGATTGCTCTGCCGGCAGTTGTCGCCTTCACTCGGTCGTGGAGGCGCGCGACTCGCCCGCCGCAGCCGGTCCCCGCACAAACTCCGTCGGCGAAGCCTCTTCCTGGCGTCACTACTTCAACCGCCTCGCCGAGCAAGGCCGGGCCGCCGAAGCAGTCCATGAGGGCATGCCTATTGGGTTGCGGCAGAACGCGCTAAGAGCTTTCTGCAACTTTTCCCTGGCTCAAAGTTCGAGCAGAACCTGGTCGAGATTGAGAAGGCACTCCCCTCAAGGGACGATGCCTTGCTGGCGCTGGTCACAGGATGGATGCAGCATCTCGGCCCGGCCACGGCGGAAGCAATCGGAGAGATTCTTGGGCTTCCAGCCACCGAGATTGAAAAGGCGTTGTTGCGCATGGAAGCTAGCGGCAGCATTCTTCGTGGCAACTTCACGGGCGGCTGAACGGACAGGAGTGCCCGCGCCACGAACGGAAGACCGTCGAGCTGCGCTCGACCGGACGGCCGGGGACGGCCGTCCCCACACAGGAGCACGAAATCGAATGGTGTGAACGCCGCCTCCTGGCTCGCATTCACCGGCTTGACGGTTGCCACGCTGCGCAAGCAAATCGAGCCGGCGACGGCGGCGCAGTTCATGCGCTGGCTGCTGCGCTGGCAGCACGCCGCACCGGGAACCCAAGTCGCGGGCGAACGCGCCACGCTCGACGTCCTCCGCCAGTTGCAAGGTTTCGAAATTCCGGCGAATGCCTGGGAACGCCAGATTCTGGCGCGGCGCATCGCGGACTACGATCCCAAATGGCTCGACCAGCTGTGCCTGACCGGCGCGGTTGGCTGGGGCCGTCTGTCACCGCACCCCGCCACGTTGGAGGATTCGGCGCAAGGCAAGCGCCGGGTGATTCCCACCAGCGTCGCTCCGATTACATTCTTTGTTCGCGAAGAGGCCGACTGGATGACTTCGCACAATCCCGCAGCGGACCAACCAGAGTCGCGCGGCCTGAGCCAGGGCGCACGGCAAGTGCTCGACTTCCTCCGCCAGCGCGGAGCATCATTTTTCGCGGACATTGTCCGCGGTACCGGTAAATTGAAGGCCGAGATCGAAACTGCCCTGTGGGAACTGGTGGCTGCGGGAGTGGTCACGGCAGATGGTTTCGATAACCTGCGCTCGCTGATCGATCCCAAGCGCCGTGCCGGACAAGGCAGTGGCCGCAGCGCCCGCCCGCGGCATAGCTCCGGGCGCTGGGCCTTGCTCTACGCCGAACAAGCAGTGGAGCGCAATCGCGCCTTGGAGGCCACGTGCTGGATGCTGCTCAGACGCTACGGCGTGGTGTTCCGCGATTTATTGGCGCGCGAGGCCAACCTGCCGAAATGGCGCGAACTGCAAATGGCTTTCCGGCGACTGGAAGACCGGGGGGAGATTCGCGGCGGACGATTCGTGGATGGATTCCTCGGTGAACAGTTCGCTCTACCCGTCGCAGTGGAATCCTTGCGGGCAACCCGCAAGCTGCGACCCGGCGGAGAAACGGTTATGCTTTCTGCGGCTGATCCGCTGAACCTGGTAGGTATTCTGGTGCCCGGGGAACGGATTCCGGCGATCTCAGGAAGGACCGTTGCTTTCCACGATGGAGTCGCAGTTCAGAGCGAAGAGCCGCTCACCTTGCCCCCCACGGCGGCGGCCGGTGGATACTAGACATGATCTGGATACAAAACTTAATCGGGAACCCGATGAGGGGGTCTCCAGGTTCCCGATGGCAATCGCTTGGCAGGACTGCTGAAAGCGCTTCCCCCGTCGCTTTTTGCCAAGCAAAGCGCCACGCCTCCTTGTGCACGTACTTCGCCACCGCAATGACACGGCTATAGGGAATAGTTTGTGGCCTAACCTCATGATTCTGTGTGATCTAGCTTTGCCTTGGTTGAGACGGGATGAGTCTTCGATGCTAGGACCTCTATCCAAACGGATAGGCCCTTATCTTTTCGGATAACCAATCCCTCCATCAAACCCGTGCGTAACGCAGGCAAGTGTGTTAAACAGTGGCTGCGCATTTGGGGGCTGTGGTGGACCCACGACTGCTAGTTGTTTCCGGTCCCTTGAAACACTCGATTTTCCCTCTTGTCCGGCAACGAGATTGCCGTGGGCAGGGAGTCGTCCAACGTGTTGGCGATCAGCGATCCTTCGCTGTCGCGCCGACATTGCCTGATCAGCCGGGAAGGGGACGAGTATAAGATCCGCGATCTGGATAGTCGCAATGGCACATTCGTGAATGGGGCAGCAGTGTGAGAAAGCCGGTTACAACATGGCGACCAGATTTCCGTGGGAGATTCGATTTTCGTCTTGTTGCTGAGAGAAGACGCGGAGAGTCTGCAGCGGCCGCGGTTGAGTTCGAGGAGGTTCAGCCCAAGCCACGGCCCAGCTCCGCCCTCAGGATGTGCTCTATCTGCAACCCGACCGATTCTGAACAGCTACCTTCCAGCTTCCCGCCTAGCGACGCAATCTGAATGCGCTGCTGAAAATCAGCCGCCTGGTGCACTCGATTCGTGATCTCGAAGAGCTACAAGAGCAAATTCTCAATCTTATTTTTGAGGTAGTTCCCGCGGAGCGGGGAGCCATCCTGCTGGAAAGTAAGAGCGACGAACATTTGGCTCCGTGTTCGCGCGGCATCGCATCACCAAGATCGTGCTGCCGATACTGGTTAGCCGCACTATTACGCGCCAGGTGCTGGAGCAGGGTCTGGCCCTTCTAGGAACCGACGTTCGGGCGGTGGCCTGGCGGAGTGGAGAGTCTGGTAAGGTCCAATGTTCGGTCATTTTGTGCGTGCCGCTGGCGATGTTCGAGAAAACCACCGGCTGCATATATCTGGACACAACCAATGCCGGCGCGCGTTTCGACGAAGATCATCTGCAGCTCGTCGCCGCCATAGCCGGCATTTCGGCTGTAGCCCTGGAAAATGCCAGCCGACTGCAATGGCTGGAGCAGGAAAACCTGCGGCTGGCCACGGAGATCAATCTGGAGCACAACATGGTCGGCGAGAGCGCCCGCATGAAGCGGTTTACCAATTTCTGGCGCGAGTTGCATCCGACGAATCCACCGTCCTGATGAAGGCGAGAGCGGGACCGGAAAGGAATTAGCGGCACGGGCCATCCATCGCAATAGTCCACGTTCGGCAAGCCTTTCGTCGCCATTAACTGCGCTGCCATCCCAGAGGGTCTGTTGGAGAGCGAGTTGTTTGGCCACGAGACGGGGCGCGTTCACCGATGCGGTCGCGCAAAAAAAAGGCAGATTGGAAATGGCAAATGGCGGCGTCGTGTTTCTGGACGAAATTGGAGAACTCGCGCCGGCACTGCAAGTCAAGCTGCTGCGAGTACTGCAGGAACGTGAGTTCGAGCGAGTGGGCGGCACTCGGCCGATTTCCGTGGATATTCGCCTGATCGCCGCCACCAACAAGAATCTCGAAGAGGCGATGAAAGCTGGACCTTCCGCCAGGATCTGTACTATCGGCTGAATGTGCTTTCCATCGTCATGCCTCCGCTACGTGAGCGGCGCGAGGATATCCAGCTGCTGGCCAATTACTTCGCCGAAGTACAGCCAGAAATGCAAGACGAAAGCCAAGCGAATTTCTCCTGAAGCCATGGCGTGCCTGGTGAATTATGACTGGCCGGGGAATGTGCGTGAACTGGAGAACGCCATCGAGCGGGCGCTGGTGTTGATCCAGTCTCGATGTAATCCAGCCCGAGGATTTGCCGGAGTCCATTCTGGAGCGAGGGTTGCCTGCCGGGGCGAATGGCGCAAAGTATCACGCCGAAGTCAAGGAACTGAAGAAGGATCTGATCCTCAACGCGCTTGAGGAAACGAAAGGGAATTACACCGAAGCGGCGCGCATCCTGGGCGTGCACGTGAACTATTTGCACCGGCTGATTCGAAATCTGGATTTGAAGGAATCACTTCGTTGTGTGCCGGGCCCGCGCAGCGGAACCAATCCCTCGCGGCGTAAAGAATCACGGCAACTGGAGACCTAACAGCGTTTCAGGATTCAAATAGATTCCCTGCCAGCGCACAGCCACGTGCAGGTGAGGCCCGGTAGCTCTGCCGCTGCCGCCGCTCAAACCGATTTCCTGTCCGCGGGCCACCGGATCGTCCTCTTTCACTTCGATCTTTGAAAGATGCATATAGAGCGTCAGCAAACCTTGCCCATGGTCGAGAACCACGAAACCGCCCTCGAAAAACAGCGGCCGCGCCAGCAGAACCTTGCCCCGATTGAGCGCGGAAACCGGCGTCCCCTCGCGCACCGCGTAATCGAGTCCCTGATGTACGCTCTCCACCTGGCCATTGAAGGTGCGCGTGGTGCCAAAGACATCGGAGATCTCCGCCCTCACCGGCGGAAGAAACTTACCTGCCCACTCGCGTTGAGGATCCATCTGGGCAAAGACTTGTTCCTTGAGTGTCTTCTCCTCGGCGATTTTTTTCAGTTGCTCGGGATTCGGCTCCGTGAACTCTGTGGAGACGCTCACCCGGGTGCTGCGGTATTTCGCCTTCCCCACGGTGATCTTCCGCTGCAACCAGATCGTCTTTCCTTTCGCGTCCGTCCCGGTCAGCTCCAGCGAATATTTCCCGGGACGAGTTTCCAGGCTGATGCCGGCGATTCCGTACCAGCCCTTGCTCTGAGGATCAAAGGTGAAAAATACTTGGTGGTCAAGCCATGTTCCAGAAAGCGATTTCAACTGCGGCGCAGCCACTTGAAACACGATCGGCGATCCATTGACCAGCCTTGACGGCTGCCAACGCACCGATGAGGACTTGACAGCCTGGCTCTTCGGCGCTTTAGCAGCAGCCGGACCTGCGGCGAGAGATGGCGTGGCGAGCAGAACTCCGCCCAGCAGGAGAACAAGATTCCTGCGCCCCACGCGCGCGAAAAACAAAGATGGTGGCACCGTGAGATCAGGGTAGCATCAGCCAGGACCGGCGGGGAGTCTCGAAGTAGTGGCGAGGGTAGGTAGATTCTGGTCAGCTGGGATCTTTCCTCGCAAAAAACGGGCTGCACCAGGGGCACAAGGAGGTCTCACCGAGTTCTGCACTACGCTACTGCTGCGCTCTTGCCATCGTCATCGAAGGGTGAGCTTGAAGACAGCGCCTGCTCCCGAGACTCCGCCCAGCGTAGCAGTTCCATAGAGTGCGCCGGCGCGGTCCAAGACCAAACCAGCGAAAGGATTCTCTCCGTCGATCCCTTTGAAGCTGTGCAGCACGGTGAACTTGCCGCGCCGGTTCAGACGGTATACTGTCCCCATATTGTGAGCGCCGCCATACAAAGTGGTCCCGTAAAGATTGCCCTGCTTGTCTCCGATCAAACCCGCAACTGGATTCGCCCCGTCCCTCTTAGTTCCGCCGAAACTATGGAGCACGGACTCTTTGCCTTCTCGATGCACCTCGAATACTGTCCCGGCTCCATAGCTGCCGCCTGCGGAAGTAGTGCCATAAAACTCGCCATTGCCGCCCGCAAGCAGACCGGCGTAAGGAAACTCTCCGTCCCCGTTCCGTTTACCCTCGAAACTGTGCAACACTGTGAAGTCTCCGCGGGGAGTCAACCGGAATACCGAACCGCAGTCAACCACATAAAAATAGCTGCAATCAAAGTCCCCGCCATAGACTGTGGTGTCGTAAATGTTTCCGGCCGCGTCCCGAACCAGCGTTGCGTATCCGGGAAATCCATCAAAGAAGCCGAAGCTATAGAGGATGGTTTCCCGGCCAGTCTGGTCTAGCTTAAATACCAGCCCTCCGCTGAAAGCCCCTCCGCCTATAGTTGTGCCGTAGAAATTGCCTTTCGCATCACGGATCAAACGTGCACGCGGGCCCACTCCATCATTGCAGTATCGCTCATTGCAGAAACTATAGAGCACGCGCTCATCGTTCTTCGAATCCAGTGTGAACACGGTTCCGCCATCGGCAATGCCACCTCGGTCGGTGGTCCCGTAAATATTTCCCTGTCGGTCGCCAATGAGGCCAGCATACGGATGCGCACCGTCCGGCCGTCCAGTAAAACTGTGCAGCACCGTTTCCTGCCCGTCGAGGTTAATCCTGAAAACTGTTCCCTCATCAGCCACACCCCCAAGGTAAGTGGTCCCATAGAGTATGCTGTCGTCAGCCCTGAGCAGAGCCGCATATGGGTATGCCCCGTCGGCCCCGCCAGCAAATGAGTAGAGCACGGTGAAAGTTTGCCCTAGTGCGGACTGGTGACTACACACCAGCATGAGTGCAAGTCCAAGCAGCACGGCGGGATGAATTCCCGCCACAAGCGCCACGAAAATCGAGTCCCCATGCTGAGACGGGTCTGTCATCGCGGCCTGTCCGTCTTCTCTAGGGCTGTCCGTCCTTTTTGCCGAGCCGGAGTGGCTTTCGAACACGGTGCCGCAACCCTCGCCGAATTCCGTCGAAACGCAGGTGATGTCACCGCCAATGGCGGTCGTACCATACAGGCTTCCCGCCTTGTCCATCATCAAGTCCCCTACGGGTCCCCCTCCATCAGCGCCTCCTGCGAAGCTATGCAGCACAGTGAAGCTGCCGTTGTCGGTGATGCTGAACAGGGTCCCGCATCCTCTTCCGTCGTAGCACCCAGTAAATGCACCGAACTCGGCGGTGCCGTAAAGGGTACCGTTGCTGTCTAGAGCCAATTGCCCCGTTGGTTGTGCCCCATCGGACCCTCCGCTGAAGGCATGCAGGACGGTCAATTTTCCTCGCGCGCTCAGTTTGACCACGGTTCCGAATCCGTAACGTCCCCCTGCCTCGGTACTACCGAAGAGACTGCCCTCGTGATTCATCACCAGAGTGGCACCCGGTTCGAACCCGTCCGACTTCCCTTTGAACCTGTAAAGCACCTTGAACTTTCCACACTTTGTCAGCTCGAACATGATTCCACAACCGGATCCTGAGCACCCAGTCCCACCTTGCGTCGTTGTGCCGTAGAAATTACCGGCTTTGTCTCGTATTAAGCCTCCGCTGGGCCCTAGACCATCGGTCAAGTTAAAGGCGTGCAGAATGGTCTCTTTACCAGCAGGGGTCAACTTAAACACCGTCCCTGAATAATTAGATCCCCCGCTTCCTGTAGTGCCATACAAATTGCCAGCGTCATCCCTGACTAATTTGCCAGATGGCCCGCTGCCGTCGTTCGGTGCTCCAGAGAACGTGTGCAGAATCGTCTCCCTCCCAGCCCTCTTCAGTTTGAATATGATTCCGGCGTTGAAATCCCCGCCCACACCCGTGGTGCCGTATACATTCCCGATCGGGTCGACTAGAACGCCGGACAACCATGGACTGTTTCCATCCTCACCGGCCCCTAAAATCGTGCAGCACAGACTCCCTGCCGAGGTTGGTGAGTTTGAACACAATTCCGCAGCCACCGGTGCAATTCTTGGACGTACCCGCCTCGTAGGTTGTGCCATAGATGTTCCCGGACTTGTCCAGAGCCACCCCTGCCAAAGGTGTTTGCCCATCCGGTGCCCCTTTGAACGCATAGAGCACGGTGTAGGTCTGTGACTGGCCTGGTGCGACCAGTAACACGACGATGATCGCCAGGGCCATGGCGACGTTCAGCATCGGAGAGCGTAGAGTGGAGATCGAGCCGCGGCTGACTGGCACCATGATCGCCTCCCTCGAACGCCTACCATCCTAGCCTTCCGGCGCACGAAGTCAACGGAGACTTTCGGCCCACTCCAAGGGACCTCGGACTCTGGTTGACACACGAGGCCTAGAGGACAACTACGATACCATCCGCCTCAAACCAACCGGTTCCTGATTACCTGCCGGTCAGTCCGAACGAAAAGTCACCAGAACCAACCTGGCAATTGTCCCCGAATGTGGGCGCGTTATAAATCGATTGGTTGACTTGGTTCTTCCAGCCTACGTGGTTGATCGGGTGCGGATCGCTTACCTCATCCGACTCGTACCACAAGCTGCTCTTGCTCTGCGGATAGATCAGGAGCCAGTAGGAGGAGCCCTTCTTCAGCGTGCATGCCTTTTCAAGTTTCTTCTCGAAGATCGTATACTCGGTCGGCACGCCCCAGTTCGTATCGGTGCGGCCGGTCGGAATCACGCTGGCCCTGGCTGTGCCGGAGCAGACAATCTCGCCGCAGTTACCGTTCGACATCCCGGTGTTGATCTGGTAAGGAGTCGGATTGGTAAGGGCATGGTCGGAGTCGCTGAAGGCGTTGATCGCCGCGCCGGTCGCTTTCACCGTCTTCGTGGTGTCCTTGAAGGCGCCGAACACCTGCGCGCTAATCCGGTAAGCGCTGTTGTACCCATCAAAAATGGCATCAGCGTTTGGATTGGTGGTGTCAATGTCACCCGAGTAGTACAAACAGGGCTTGCACCACTTCGGAGCTTTGGGCGGCAGATTGTGAGGTTCTTGGGAAATGCTACTCCCACGTACGGCAGAGCTTGCGGCAGCAGAAATGCTTTGTGCCACCGCCATCGGAAGGAGAGCCGCAACCAGCGTTGCTAACAAAATCAGCTTTTTCATTGGATTCCTCCTGACGTTTCTTGACGAGCCTTTTTGCTTTGAAAATCAAGGGCGACGGGAACAGTTTACTCGTCTTGCATGCCGCACATTAATCCATTTCAGCCGGAAAAACAAGGAAGGTCGTCATGGTTTTAGGTGATCGGTGCGCCCCCGAGTTCTTGGAGCAGTTCCAGACCCTAAATGCACTTTTCCGGACCCGAATTGACGCCCCGCTGAACGATATGCGCTGGAAGCGGAGCACGCCAGACTGTGTGCGAAGGATTGCCGAAGATTTTCTTGGCAACAACGAGCTTTCGTTGCTTCCGCGCCCGCACCATTCTCGTTCTGCCTGTGGTGCACTGGACTTCTACACCGGGACTGCCGTCTTTCTCTTGGGATTAAAAAACGGCATCTCCACTATTTTCGCTGTGACTCTCTGCCGCACCGCTTCAATCGTGATTTCCATCTGCACCCGCGTGCCCAGTTTGGCGTGATCCGTCTCGAGGCTGGCCAGTGCGATCATCTTCTTCAGCACAGGTGACCAAGTTGTGGTAGTCGCCTTCCCCACCTGTTTCTCACCGCAATACACCGGCACGGCTACGCGTGAAGCCTGACTGGGCGCCGCCGGCGCCAGGCCGAATTTCTCGTAGCGCTGTTCGACCTCGGTCCAATCAATCTCCAGTCCCACGAACTGGCGTGGCACGCCGTTTTTCTGGTCGCGCTCCAGCGCCGCTTTGCCGACAAAGTTGTCTTTATCCAGGTGCACCATCTTGCCGAATCCCAGCTCGAAGGGCGAATATTTCTGCGACGGAATCAGCGCTTTCTTGCTGCTGCTGTAGTCCACCTCAATCAGCAGCAACCCGGCTTCCACACGCGCCACGTCCAACGCCAGCATTCCGGCGGCGTGAATATCGAACTGTTTGCCTTGCTCCATCAGCGCGTCCCAGACTTTCACCGCGTCATTCCACGGAACCCAGATCTCGTAGCCCAAATCGCCGGTGTAACCCGGTCCGCGAAATGTCCACCGGAACCCCGGCAATTTTGCCGCGGGTCATGCGAAAATACTTCAGGTTAGCGATCTCCGCATCGGCCACGGACTTCAGCAGTTTGCCCGAAGTCGGCCCCTGCAGCGCCAGCGCCGCCACTTTCTCCGAGATGTCTTCGATCTGGACATCCATATTGTTGCCGTTCTGGCGGAACCAGCGCAGGCTGGGATCGGCGGCCGTCCAGCGGTACTTGTTCTCCTCCAGGCGCGTGATTGTGCCGTCGTCGATGACTTTGCCCTCCTCGTCGCACCAGCAGCAATAAATCACCTGGCCGACTGTCAACTTTTGATGTCTCGAGTGATTACGCGGTTCACCAGTTTGGTCGCGTCTTTGCCAGTGACGAGATACTTGTAGAGCGGCGTGATATCGATCAGCGCGGCGGCGTTGCGGATGGCGTTGTACTCATGCTCGTGATGCACTTCGTACACGCTGACCGTGTAGTAGCCCGACCACTCGCGGTAGTTCAGGCTGTGGCAGAGGGAAAGTTCTTTCGTGAAACGCGGTTCCGATCGGCAAGGGAGTCACCTCGAATTCGAAGGCCGGATTTATTTTGAACCATTCGTGCCTGTGGTTAAATGTTAGTCTTAATCGCAGATGCGCGCAGAGAGCTTCACAAATCGCGTTTTGAGTTTGCTGGAATTGGTGGAATTATATGCAGCAGAAACGTCGCGGACAACGGCCATCGCGAAACTATCTCCGGTGTCTGCTGGTCTTGAACATTCGTCGCTTTGTCTGCCTCTCAGCATAGCTCCCGAAGCGAAAACCTAGCGTCCGCTAACTCGCGACAACTAGGTAAATGACTAGCAGAGGCGACGTGACCTGATTCCGATGCTTACGAGCATAGAAACCTATCGATTCCGTAGCCAGCCTATTTACATCTACCGATACATAAGGCGGATATCCTGCGACTATGGCGGTAGACTCTGATATTGCCCTGACGGTATGCCTCAATTGAAAAAGCTACCGTCATGTTTCAGCGGAGATAGCTGATACGATGAAGTTCATCAAAAGCGCTAGACTCGAATCGACATCATTTCGATGACGCATTGTACAAGCTAGAAGGCAGAATCGTCTCGGCTCCGCATTAGACAAATCTGAGCAACTCTCGGATAGAATGGGCGCCCTGATATGCTATGCGCAGCGTCTCATAGCGTGGTCTGTTCTGCCCAGTGGCCTCTGATCCGGCCCCCGCGCCAATGCTCCGCTTCCGCGACTATCATACATTTTTCCTGAGCTAACTTGAGCCAATAGGAGCCAAGAGCGAATGGCTAATTTCAAAATACGACGTGATCGTGATCGGCGGAGGCCACAACGGCCTGGTCAACGCCGCGTATCTGGCGCGTGCCGGCAAGAAAGTTCTGGTCCTTGAACGCCGCCACGTGCTGGGCGGCGCCGCCTGCACCGAAGAAGTTTTCCCTGGCTTCAAATTCTCGGTGTGCTCCTACGTGGTTTCGCTGCTGCGGCCGGAGATCATTCGCGACCTCGATCTGCCCCGCCACGGCCTGGAAATTCTTCCGCTCGACGGCACGTTCACGCCGATGCCGAACGGCGATTATTTATGGCGCGTGAACGATCACGGCAAAACGCACCGCGAAATCGCGCGCCACTCCAAGCTGGACGCCGAGGCTTACGACGAATTCGGCAAAGCCATGCAGGCGATGTGCCGCTTCGTGAAGCCGATCCTGGGCATGGTCCCGCCCGATCCCGCCACGCTGAATCCGCAGAGAACTGATGAAGCTGCTATTCATCGGACGCCGCTTTCAGGGCCTGGCGAGCGACGACAAATACAACCAGGTGCAGTTGATGACCATGAGCGCCGTCGATTTTCTCGACCAGTGGTTCGAGACCGACGTGCTCAAGGCCACGATGTCGGCGTCGGGCATCATTGGAACTTTTCTCGGGGTGCGCTCGCCGGGAACCGCCTACGTTCTGCTGCATCACTACATGGGCGAAATTGACGGCGCCTTTCGCTCCTGGGGATTTGCCCGCGGCGGCACCGGCGCCATTTCCAACGCCATCGCCGATGCCGCGCGCGAGGCGGGAGCCGAAATCCGCACCCAGGCGGGCATCGCGAAAATTATCGTCAAAAACGGCAAGGCTAAGGGCGTCGTGCTCGACCAACGGCGACGAAATCTACGCTGACATCATTTCGTCGAGCATTGATCCGCGGCAGACGTTCGTCAATCTCATCGAAGTCGGGCATCTGCCCGACGATTTTCTGACGATATCCGCCGCTACAAATTCCGCGGTTCTTCCGGCAAGGTGAATCTCGCGCTCGACGCGCTACCGAATTTCAACTGCCTGCCCGGTCCCGGCGCCCACCTGCGCGGTGCGATTTCCATTTCGCCCACGTCGACTACATGGAGCGCGCCTACGACGATGCGAAGTACGGCAACTTTTCGCGGCGTCCCTACATCGACATGGTCATTCCCTCGCTGACCGATCCCTCGGTCGCGCCGCCCGGCAAACATGTCCTCTCGTGCTTCGTGCAATACGCGCCGTACAAGTTGCGCCCAGGGCTCAACTGGGACGATCAGAGCGAGGCTTTCGGCAATAATGTGATCGACACGATCGCCGAACACGCGCCCAATTTCAAGAACATCATTCTGCATAACAAGTCCTTACGCCGCTCGATCTGGAGCGCCAATGGGGCCTGAGCGAGGGCAATATTTTTCAGGGCGAGCTTTCGCTTGAGCAACTTTTCTTTTTGCGCCCAGTCCCGGGATAGGCGCGGTTTCGGACGCCGATCAAGAACCTCTATATGTGCGGATCGGCCACGCATCCGGGCGGCGGAATCATGGGCGGCCCGGGCCGTCTGGCGGCGCTGGAAATCCTGAAAGACTTCAGAGCGGCCGGATGTTGAGAAGACGATCATGCGCTGACGCGCGCAATCGTCATTATCGGTGGTGGACATAACGGTCTCGTTACTGCGTTTTATCTTGGCCAAAGGGGCTAAAGCCGCTGGTATTGAACATCGCCCGCAATCTGGCGGCGCGGCGGTTACGGAAGAATTTCATCCGGGGTTTCGCTGCTCGACATTCTGGCGCACTCAGGGGGACCGCCGCAGCCGGCCATTGTTCGCGATATGCAGCTTGAGAAATTTGGCTTAGGATACGGCGGAAGTTGCGGCTGTTTTGCCTCGCCGGATGGACGCGCCCTGATTCTGTACAACGACCCGAAGTCGGCCCCAGGAAATTGAGAACTTCTCGAAGAAGGACGCATCGAAATATCCCGAACTCCAGGCGTCGCTCGCCAAGGCGGCAATGTCATCGGCGCTGCGTTGGCGCTCACTCCGCCAGACATCGACAACCCGAGCGCGACGATCTGTGGGGCATGCTGGAAACTGGGCGCAAGTTACGCGGGCTCGGCAAGAAAGATATGTATCGCCTGCTGCGGTGGGCGCCCATGGCGGCCGCCGATCTCGCCGCCGAGTTTTTCGAGACCGAATTTTTGCGGGCGACGTTGCGGCTCGGGGCATTTTTGGGACGTTCCTGGGGCCCTGGTCTGCGGGCACGCTCTGGTGCTTCTCTCTGCGGCCGCCGGATACGCACATCCAGCGGGTTCGGCCTGCTTTGCGCGGGAGGGATGGGAGCCTTCACGCGGCGATGGCCTCCGCAGCCAACCAGGCAGGAGCTGCAATTCGTAGGAAGCGGAAGTCATCGAAATCCGCGCCAAGAATGATGCAGCCACCGGCGTGGTCCTATCCACCGGGGAAGAAATTCCTGCCCAAGGCATCGTCTCAAACGCCGATCCCAAGCGCACGTTTTTGAGACTGCTTGATCCCATTCACCTCTCGCCCGATTTCGTCTGAAATTGCAGCACTATCGCATGCCGGGCACGGTAGCGAAGGTCAATCTAGCGCTTTGCGGACTGCCCAGTTTCACAGCACTGAATGGCGCAGGCGACAGCAAGGCTTTGAACGGCCGTATCCATATCGGCCCGAGATCGATTATCTAGAGCGCGCTTTTGACGAGTCGAAGTACGGGAACTTTTCCCGCCAGCCTTACCTGGAATTCGATCCCTTCGCTGACCGACTCGCTTGCGCCGCCAGGCAAGCATGTGATGTCCGTTTACATGCAATTTGCGCCGTACAGCTGAAGAGCAGCGACTGGGAAAAGCAACGCGTACCTCTGGGCGACGCGGTAGTAAAGACCCTGGCGCAATATGCGCCCAACCTGCCGGAGCTGATCCTGACTCACCAGATCATCACGCCGCAGGATCTGGAGAATACTTACGGGCTCACGGGAGGGCACCTCTTTCACGGAGAACTGGCGCTGGATCAATTCTTCACGATGCGGCCTTTGCTGGATTGGGCTCGCTACCGCACGCCGATCCGGAATCTGTATCTGTGCGGCTCGGGCACGCATCCCGGAGCGGGCTTGACGGGCGGCTCCGGTGCGAATGCGGCACGAGAGATATTGAAGGATCTGCGGAAGTAGACCTGTCCACCGGCCGCCATTGCCGTCCCCTTTTGAAACCTAATCACCCTCGCGGGTGACCCGGGTCACTTCGGCTCTGTTCGATAACCGCTATGCTTTTGGGAACGCCATGTGTGAGACAGTGATGTTCTCCACCTTCGATAGCTTGGTTGGAAAAACGCCGACCGTTTGTTCGTTGTGTGACGCCCAAGCAGCGTCCTTCGAATACGACGTGAGCAGCGACGATCTGGAATTCGAACCGCTTCGGCGCTACTGCTGCTCGGGCTGTACAACTAGTCTGCTTGCCGCCTTTCAAAAGGGTCATGCCGCTCGCAACTGAACTGTGGAATCATGAGTTGAGCAGGCACATTACTCCTCGCGCAGCGCCACCATCGGATCCATCCTCGCAGCGCGCCAGGCCGGAATGTAGCTGGCCAGCAGGCTTACCCCGGCAAGCGTAAGAAGAACGACGACGAAGGTAAGAGGGTCCAGCGGCTTCACTTGATAGAGAAGATCCGATAGCAACCGAGTAAGCGCAGCAGCTCCCACAACACCCAGCAGTAAACCGAAGCCGGTCATGGCAAAACTCTTTTGCAGAATCATCTGCAATACATTTCTGCGACTGGCGCCCAGCGCAACTCGAATTCCGATTTCCTGCGTGCGCTGGAGCACTGTATAGGCCATGACTCCGTACAAGCCCACCGCCGTGAGAACCAGCGCAATAACGGCGAACAGGCTGAGCAGCGTGGTTTGGAAACGGGCGCGCCCCAGGTCAAGGGTCAGGTAGTCGTCCATGGTTCGGACGTTGTATAGCGGCGCCTCGGGGTCCATCGCCGCCAGCACTTTGCGGACTTCCCCGGCAATCGCATTCGGGTCACCGGCTGTACGAATCAGCAAGGTGGGAGGCCCCCAGATGAGTTGTGGAAGCGGTGCAAAGTAGGCAGGCTTGGGCGCACTGGTCAGATTATTCTTCCGGAAGTCGCCGACCACGCCAACAATTTCGCGCGTTTTGTAGCTGGCTCGCGCGACTCCGTCACCCGCACCGATTTTTACACGTTTGCCGATGGGATCCTCATTGGAGAAGAATTTTCTTGCGAATTCCTGGTTGACGATCATGACTGGCGGCGAGTTGCGCTGGTCGCGCTCGTCGAAGGCACGGCCGCGGATCAGCGGAATCTGCATGGTCTCAAAGAAACCCGGCACAACATCATAGAAACCAGCGGTGGGCTCGTTCGCCTCCGGGACCGGGTGGTCGAGCGGATTGAAGGAGACGCTGAAGTTATATTCGCTGAGCGGCAGAGGTATCGAACCGGCGGCGCGGGTGACTGCGGGCAAAGCCCGTAGCCGATTGAACAGTTCGCGAATAAATTGATCCTGCTGGTCAGGATTGTAACGTGCTTCCGAGAGATCGAAGTTCGCGGTGAGCACGTGCTCGGGATTGAGACCCAGGTCTACATGAGACAAACGATCGAAACTGCGGAGCAGGAGACCGGCGCCAACCAGAAGCATCACTCCCAAGGCGGTTTCCGCAATCACCAGTCCAGCGCGTAAGCGGTAGTGGCCGGGGCCGGCCGTCGAGCTGCGTCCCCCTTCGCGCATTGCCTCAGTCAGATTTGGCTTCGAAACCTGCAAGGCCGGCACAAGACCGAAGAGGAGGCCGGTAACGATGCCTAGTCCGACGGTAAAGAGCAGCACGCGATAGTCGATGCCGATCGCCGCCGCCCGTGGCAGATTGCTGGGATACAGCTTCAGGATCACGGAAAGCGCCCAACTAGCCGCGCCGATGCCAAGTGCAGCGCCGAGGAGGGAGAGCACCAGGGCCTCGGCGATCAACTGACGAATCACGCGGCCTTGAGTGGCGCCAAGTGCAGCCCGGATTGCAATCTCGCGCCCCCGGCCCGTCGCGCGCGCCAGCAGGAGATTAGCAACATTGGCGCAGGCAATCAGGAGCACCAGGCCGACTGCGCCGAAGAGAATCAGCAGCGGGGTCCGCGTGTCGCCGACCATCTGGTCGAGTTCCGATCTCCCTCCGATGCCCTGGTGCGAGTTGTTATCGGGATACCCAACTGCGAGAGCATGTGTGATGGAGGCCAGGTCGGCATTGGCCTGCTCCAGGGTGACGTTGCTTTTCAGCCTCGCGATTGCATTCAGGTAGTGGTCACCGCGCATGGCGGTGGCAGGCTTGTCTTTCGGGTCGTCCACCTCCCCGTCGCGCGAGAAAGTTACCCACAGGTCGCGAGCTTCCGACTGCACCGGGAACTGAAAACCTCGCGGCATGACACCGACAACCGTGTAAGCCCGGCCGTTGAGGTTGACGGCCCGGCCGATGACACCAGGATCGGCGCCGAACTGCCGATGCCAGAGAACATCACTCAAGATCGCCACGTGGTGACCCGGCTCATCTTCCCCCTGAACAAAAGACCGGCCCAGCGACGGTTGCATGCCGAGCAACTCAAACATGTTGGTGGAAACGGTTTCCACCTTGACGTGCGACGGCTGCCCTATGCCGGTTAAGGTGAGATCGTTCTCGCCATACGCAGCCAGACCCTCAAAGGAGTGATTGCGTGAACGTATGTCCGCAAAATCTGGATAGGACAGGCTTCCTTCCGGAATCGCCTCCCCGCGGCGGGTGTCGTATTCGCCCAGCGCGACCAGTTTCTGAGGATCGCGAAACGGCAGCGGCCGCAGTAAAACGCTGTTCACGATGCTGAAGATGGCGGTGTTCGCCCCAATTCCCAGGGCGAGCGTCAGCACCGCCACCGACGTAAAGCCGGGCGACTTCCGCAGAATGCGGAGTCCATAGCGAAGATCCTGGAGCAGCGTTTGCATCGTCTCGCCTTCCTGAACAGCAGGGTATTCCGTGCCGTACGGGGCAATTCTCCTTCCATCAGAAGCCTGCTAAGCCTTTGAAAATATTAACCTACAGGCCCATGCGAGGATCTGGAGTGTCCGTTTGTGGGAATCGGCTGTCCAATCGCGTACAGGGGGAACCGCCGCAGTCATGGTAAGCACTGATCCCTGTGCAAGATTATTTTCTGGTTATCGGCTACAATTCGCCCATCGTGAAAAGCAACGCTTTGGAAAGTTTCCACGAATCCGACGAACTCTGTGAAATTTGCGACCGTCTGAAGGACATGGGCTACGCCCAATCCAAACGGATTCGCATCTACGGCCAGGAGTTCGAAGTGGTTTCCAATCCATTTCCTCAAGGCGATGGAATTGCGATCCAGGCGGTGTCGAAGAAAGAGATACAGCCGCGGATTCTGCCGCTCCCCTTACCCATTCTGCGAATGGTGACCAGAAAGAAGCCTGCCCAGCGTTAGGAAGTCCAGCAGCTATTCCTACTTCATTACGCCACGCTGAGCAATTCCAATATTGTCGCGGCTGGTGTTCTTGACCAAGTACATCATTTCGTCGGCTTGGCGGATGACGTCGTGCGGCGTCTTGGCGTCGTGCGGATAAGTGGCCACGCCCATGGAGGCCCGAATATTGAGGTTGAGCCCTTCGTCCCGGCAGAACATGCTGGTGCGCAGGCTGTCGCGCAAACGCTTGGCCACCACTAGCGCAGAATCCTTTCCAGTTTGCGGCAACAAAACGACGAACTCGTCGCCGCCGTAGCGAAAAGCGTAATCGATCAAGCGGAGCTGGGCTTTGATCAGGTAGCCGATCTCAGCCAGTAGCTTGCTTCCGATCAGGTGCCCGTGGGTGTCATTGACCTGCTTGAAATGGTCGAGATCGATGAACAGCACTGTGAACTCGTAACCAAAACGCGACGAGCGGTACACCTCGGTTTCCAGCGTCTTATAGAGATGCCGCGCGTTGTACAGGCCGGTGCAGTCATCGGTGATGGTGAGTTCCTGAATCTTCTCGACGGCACGGGCATTCTCAATGGCGATGGCAGCATAATCACAAAGCGATTGCAGGAAAAACATCTCCTGATCGCCAAAGTGTTCCATCTCAACATTCACCAACTGAATCACGCCCAGCACGCGGAGCCGCGAGCGCAAGGGGTAACAGATGATGGATTGCGTCTCCCACTTGGTCATCTCATCAATGCGCCTGGCGAATCGCGGATCGGTCATGACGTCGGGGACAATCAGCCGTTCGCCATGTTTGGCGACATAGCCGGCGATGCCTTCGCCCACCTTCAGGCGCACGTTTTTCAGAGCCTCGGAGGCGCTTCCCACCGCGATGGCGAAGTACAGCTCGTCGCGTTCCTCGTCCACCATGAGCAACGACCAGGTGTCGGGGCGGAAATATTCCGCCATCTTCTCCATAATTGTCTGCAGAATGGAGTCGAGGTCCAAAGACGAAGTCAGGGCCTTGGCCACATCGTGAAAGATGGTCAATTCCTGGCTCTGCCGATTACGATCGGCCTCAGTGGCCTTGGTCATCAAACGTCAACCTCGAGTGTCGAGCGGATGTCCAAAAACTAGAAGTTTAGAAATTATATGCGGCGTTCGGAAACCCGGGCAATGAACCTTGGTAACCCGAACCCATGAAGATACGTGGCGAACCGCAGCCAGCGCGGATGTTTAGCTCCCCTCCCACAACATGTTACCGTTCTTCCCTGACAACGCTCGCATAACATATATTGAATGTGAATAATTGACCTGTGGTTGATCCCAACGCGAGGACACCGGTCGAGTGGCATCATTGGGCGCCAAACTGAAGCAGGAACGGGAGAAGCGCAACGTCACGCTGGACGAAATCTCCCGCTCGACCAAAATCGGCACCCGTATGCTGCGCGCCCTGGAAGAAGAACATTTCGATCAGCTCCCGGGCGGTATTTTCAACAAGGGCTTTATCCGCGCCTACGCACGCTTCCTTGGCCTGGATGAAGAACAAGCCATTGGCGATTACCTGGCTGCCACCGGGACCAGCGCACCCGGCAGGCAACCTGCAAACGATGACCAGACTCAGGTGGCGGAGCTGCGGGCTCAAGTCGAACTACGCGGCCGGGAAGAGAGTCCCGCTACCGCAGGCCTGCCTTGGGGGATGTTTGCAGTTGTGCTGCTGGTCTTGGGGCTGGGATTCGCAATCTGGGGTCTCTACTCAAGGGGCGCGGGCCGAGAAAGCCGACCCGCGGCTGCGCCCGCCGCGAGCAATTCTCGGCCAGCTACGATTTCCACTCCAACGGTGAGCCCTAGCGGTTCGACCGGTACAGCTCCGAACGTCTCCCCAGCCGGCGAATTGGCGGTTTTGGCCAGCACCGAGCCCGCGTCGTTCGCGAAGCCCTCCCCGCACACTGTGGGCGAAGGCCGGAACTTGGGTGCTGCGGCACCGCTACTGCTTCGCATCAAGGCTCGCCAGGATTGCTGGATCTCCATTACCGTGGACGGCGAGGTAACCCGTCAGGAAACTTTGATGGCCCCGGCGGAAAAGTCGGTTCGCGCCGCCGAGGAGATTGTGATCCGGGCCGGTAACATGGGCGCGCTGGATTTCGAATTCAACGGCCAGAAGTTGCCTGCCCAGGGAGATTTCGGGGAGGCCAAAACCCTGACCTTCGACGCCAACGGTTTGCAGGCTCCGACCGCACAAGACGCTCCCCAGCCTTAGCCGGGGGGACGCTTTCCTGCTTTCGAACCGTACCGGATTCTGTGGCCAACGAACATTTCTCACCCTGGCCGAGCTTGGACCGGCCACTCGCAAGGCTAGGCGTGACGCGACTGGTCCAGGCCATCCGTCAGAATCCAAGTAGACTGGCGGCTCTCGGCCCCTGAGTTTTCTAGCACGAAAGGGCCTAGGCAAAATGAAAAAATAAGCGTACAAAGTATTCGACTCTGAGGGGGGTCACGGCGCAAGCTGTGACCCCTTTGTTTTCGATCTTGGCATCAAGAATCAGGAATGTGAGGTGGATTTCGAATGCGCTTTGTCGACAAGGAACTGTCCACACTGGACCCAAAGAGTCAAAGCAGGTTGGCAACGCTTCTCGAACACCTCTGCGGGGAGAAAGTAACATTGGGGTGCGCGACCAATCCCAAGGAACCCTGTCAGAACTGTCAGGCTTGCGTCAACTGGTCGGTCCTCACCTCAAGACTAGAACTACCAAGCCTGTCGCCCGAAGACTTGAATGACATATTGCTTCTGGTGGATCAATTTCCCTTGGGGGAGGCATTTTTCCGGTTCTTTCTTTCCGAGGGACAAGAAGCAATAAGTTTTCAGGAGCTGAAGGATGGAATTGTTCGGTTTAAGGGCTTTGCGCTTCTGGAATTCGGGAATGTCAGGTTCGCCTATAGGACCTTGTACAAGCTATCGCAGGATGACCTTTCGCAGCGTTTGGGGAGATGGTACGCGGAGGTGGCCGTCAGGAAACGAGAATACTCGAAACGGAGAAACGCAGTCGCACTACCTCACGAGATAGCGGCCAACCAGACGTGGTTGCTTGGATACATAGCCAAAAGCGATGCTGATAGGGATTTTGCAACGTACGCTGCAATGGCGTGCTTGGCCGGCACCGAAAGCGAAGGGGTCCTGCTCCAAGGCTTCAGCGCAGAGCAAAAGAAGCTGTACGAACCTCGGAAGGAGTTTCTCAAGACTCAATCGGGATGGAAATCTCAATTCAAAGACCTTCGCACCATAAATTCGAAAATAAAGGAGCTTCGAGGTTTGATTAGCGAGGTGCGACACCATGGCTGGCGGAATACAAGCCACTATTTGGCTTCCGACTGCATGGACGTTTATGTCGCAACCTCGATGCGTGAAAGGTGGGAGTTTGAAGACGTTCACAAGGTAGTGAAGAACATCTTTGCGGAGGCGAAGCTTGCAAAGCTGAAACTTCGGTATTTCGATCCCACCCAATCATTTCTGGACAATCGGGTCGACAAAGGGCTGGTGGAGGCCCTGATGCTCAAGAGGTCTGGCTGCACGGTTTATCTCATTCAGGAAACAGATACGTTCGGAAAGGATTCCGAACTAGCCACCACGCTCGCGCAAGGCAAACCAGTGATCGCCTACTTGCCCAAAATCGACCTTAAGATCGCTTCGGAGACTGCCGCACGCCGGCCGGTGTCATATCTTCAAAAGAGGCTCGCCCAATTGACAGCCGAGGGCAAGATCGCTTCGAAGTACGTTTCCGAGGTGTTCAAGTTTCTCGACAAGGTTTCCGCATACCAGCCTTGTTATCGAATCATCAGCGATGAAGAAAGCCGATTCCTAGAGGAGCACAAGCTCATAGAAGCTAAACGCTCGATGTGCGACGTGCTCGCCGAGGCCGAAAAGAATCTCTTCGATTCTCGAGCTGAGACGCTTCAGCAGCGGCATCCTCTCGCGTTGCAGGTCGACTTACAGTCCGGCGTGGCGAATGGCGTTCTGGTCGTGCGCACGGAGCAGGACTGCGCAGAGTTGCTGTCTCGACTACTTACGAACGATTGCGAGTTCAAATTCGATTGCACGAGAGAGCCTGGCATCACATCATTGGTCGAGAGCATCTCTGACAGCCCTTTCAGGGTCGTGACTCACAACAAAACTCTCACAAACGCATTCTGGAGTTTATACAGCGCGCGCTAGTTAAGTGCCGAACGTCGCAAGAACTTGCACAAGCGGTTGGTTTGGGGATGCCCAAATTGGTAATGTTCACCTTTTTTTGTGGCGTTTCCACAGAGAAACAATCTATAAGTAGTACACAATTGATTTTGTACACACGATTCTGTGTAGCGAAAGCGGGAGGATGAAGTGAGCGACGAGCAATTAACGTTGACAGAATGGGACTTTGACATCCCGAAGGATAATCGGTTTCACGACCCTTTTCGCTGGCAAGACCAGGAGGTTGCGCGTCCGGAGGCATCTACCACAGTTCCTGGGGATCAGCCAGTTCGAGAATCCCCGGCGGTCCGCGGATAAAACCAGAGGAAAGGACGAGTGACAGGTGGCACCGAATCTCTAAGTGTGGGCGACCCTCGACCCTCGTGGTTCAGGTTTTCCCCATTTGACCCCGGCCTTTCCCCGCCTGCCAGACGTCGGGTTTCTCTCGCTGTTTCCTCCCGCCGCCGGACCCAAAACAATTGCGCCCGCAAGCCTTCTCTGGTAGCTTTTTAAAGACTCCAAAAAGGTAGCCATTTCGTGGCCGTTGTGTTCTGATTTCCTGCCAGACGTAACGCCCAGATGATTGGAAGGAGAAACGCGCTTGTCTCATAAGAACCGTTACCTGTTTACGTCCGAGTCGGTGACCGAGGGCCATCCCGATAAGATTGCCGACCAGATTTCCGACGCCATTCTCGACGCCTGCCTCACCGACGATCCCATGAGCCGCGTGGCCTGCGAAACGCTGACCGCAACCGGCCTGGTCGTAATTGCCGGCGAGATCACCACCAAGGCGTACGTGGATTTCCAGACGCTGGTGCGCGGCACGATTTCTTCCATCGGCTACGACAATGCGCTTTACGGCTTTGACGCCAATACCTGCGCCGTGATTTCCAGCATCAACAAGCAATCGGGCGATATTGCCATGGGCGTGGATACCGGCGGCGCCGGCGACCAGGGCATGATGTTCGGCTACGCCTGCAACGAGACCAAAGAACTGATGCCCATGCCGATCTCGCTGGCGCACAAACTCTGCATGCGCCTCTCCGAAGTTCGTAAGCACGGCCGACTTCCTTACCTCCGGCCGGATGGCAAATCACAGGTCACGGTGGAGTACGACGAGCATCACAAGCCGATTCGCGTGGATACGGTGGTAATTTCCACCCAGCATGCCGAGACGGTGACCAACGACGAACTGCGCGGCGACATCCTCAAGCATGTGATCCAGGCCACCATCCCGGCGCACCTGCTCGACGAAGACACCAAGTACCACATCAATCCCACGGGACGGTTCGTGATTGGCGGGCCGATGGGCGATACCGGCCTGACCGGGCGCAAGATCATCGTGGACACCTACGGCGGCATGGGCCGGCACGGCGGCGGTGCTTTCAGCGGCAAGGACCCGACCAAAGTGGATCGCTCAGCGGCCTACATGGCGCGGCACATCGCAAAGAACATTGTCGCGGCGGGACTGGCCGACCGCTGCGAAGTGCAACTCGCCTACGCCATCGGCGTAGCCGATCCGGTGAGCGTGCTGGTGGATACATTTGGCACGGAGAAAGTGGATAGGGGCATGATTCCGGATATGGTGCGGGCGCATTTCAAGCTGACGCCTAAGGGAATTATTGAATCGCTGAAGCTGCGCCGGCCGATCTACTGCAAGACCGCGGCCTACGGACATTTCGGGCGCAGCGATCCTGACTTCACATGGGAGTCAACGGACAAGGCGGCCAAGCTGGCCAGCGAAGCCGGCCTGCGCGAGCCGGTTGCGCACGCGGTTCGGAAGTAAACGTCCGATTCTCCCACCCAAGCAAAACCGGCTTGGGTGGGGGCACCCACGGGTTTTGTCATCCCGGGCGCAGCGAGGGATCTGCAGTTCTTCACAATCTTAAGGAAAACTGCAGATTCCTCGTCGCTCTCGCTCCTCGGAATGACAAGGTTTAGATTTTTCAACGGCTACTGGAACTAACATTCCGAGCAAACAGCGCCACAGGAGAAGTATGTCAACGACACCAACGCAAGCAAATTGTGACATCAAGAATGTTGAATTGGCTGATCTCGGCAAAAAGCGCATTGACTGGGCCAACCAGTCCATGAAAGTTCTTCAGATCATCCGCAAAGAATTCATCAAGAACCAGCCGTTGCGCGGCATCCGCGTTTCGGCCTGCCTGCACGTGACGGCGGAGACGGCGAACCTGGCCATTGCGCTCCGCGACGGCGGCGCGGATGTAGTTTTGTGCGCCTCCAACCCGCTCTCGACCCAGGACGACGTGGCCGCCAGCCTGGTGCGCGATCACGGCGTTCCCGTGTTCGCGATCAAGGGAGAGGACAACGATACCTACTATAGCCACATCCTCGCGGCCATTGATCACAAGCCGCATATCACCATGGATGATGGCGCGGACCTGGTCACCGTTCTCCACACCAAGCGGCAGGATGCGCTTACTGGCGTCATCGGCGGCACGGAAGAGACCACAACCGGCATCATCCGCTTGCGCGCCATGGCCAAGGAGGGCGTGCTGCGTTTCCCCATCGTCGCGGTCAATGATGCCGACACCAAGCACCTGTTTGACAACCGCTACGGCACGGGCCAGTCCACGATTGATGGCATTATCCGGGCCACGAATTTCCTGCTTGCGGGCTCGAAGTTCGTGGTCGCGGGCTACGGCTGGTGCGGACGCGGACTGGCTAGTCGCGCTCGCGGCGCCGGGGCCGAGGTCATTATCACCGAGATCGATCCGACGAAGGCTCTGGAAGCGGTCATGGACGGCTTCCGGGTCATGTCCATGAACGAGGCAGCAAAAATGGGTGACGTGTTCTGCACCGTGACCGGCAACAAGAGCGTGCTCGCCAAGGAGCACTTCGAGGTAATGAAAGACGGCGCCATCATTTCGAACTCGGGCCACTTCAATGTCGAGATTGACATCCCGGCGCTGGAGAAAATGTCGTCATCGAAGCGCGCCACGCGCACTTCGGTGGAAGAGTACTCGCTGAAAGATGGCCGCAAAATCAATCTGCTGGGCGAAGGCCGCCTGATCAACCTGGCCGCCGCCGAAGGCCATCCGCCGTCGGTGATGGATATGAGCTTTGCCGACCAGGCACTCTCGGTCGAGTACATGGTGAAAAACTACAAGTCGCTGGAGAAGAAAGTCTACAAAGTGCCGGATGACTTGGACAAGCGTGTGGCGAAGCTGAAACTGGAGTCGATGGGCATTAAGATCGACAAGCTGACGCCGGAGCAGGAAGAGTACGTGGCGGGCTGGAGCGAGGGAACGTAGTAGCTAGGGGCTGATAGTTAGTAGCTAGGAATTCAGGGGCGGCGCAAGCCGCCCCGTTTTGCTTGGACTAAACGGTCGCGACGAACTGGAACTTTGCGGCACAAGGCTCGACGATCCTTCGTTTGCCATGTCCGGGGTTTGCCTGGTACCAGGTGCGCAGCAATCCCACCTGTTCCAACAAGTCGATGTCACGGCTGACCGCCCGTGTGTCGCGCTTCAGGCCGCTCGCCAGCGCGGAAACCGGCGCGGCTCCCTGCCGGACAACATGCAAGACGCGAACCCGCTGGGGAGAAAGTATCCTCATCATGTCACTGGCGTTCTCAAAGGAGATCGTCATCTCCGGCGCGAGTTCCTCGCTGCGATCCAACTTTCGCGCATGCTCCCGGGCACGGTCGAAAAACCCTTCGACGCCGTCGTTACTGATGCGGATTTTCGTCTTTCTGTTCATCTTCCGCCTTCCAGAGTTCGTATAGTTCTCGTTCGAACCTTGTAACCAGGGCCGCGTAGCCGTGAAACTCAATCTGCTCCGCGCTTCCCCTAAAATGCCGGTGGTGATACTGATGAGTGTTGTCATAGCCAAGAACACGGCCATTGTCGACAGCACAAATCCGAGGATTAATGTATGCCAGGCCGTACTTCACCACCCGACCTTGCTCAAACCAGACTTCTTCTTTCAGCACTGCACCTCGTCTTTGGCCGGAGAGATGGAGCGTCTCATCAACTCTTTTTTCCCGCTTGACGGCTTTCTTTGCCCGTTTTCTGCTCACGATGTCCGCCGGGCAGGTACGACAAATGATATCCTAGCTGAAACCAGAAGGGATGTCAAGTGTTCTACCTGGTGGGGTTGGATGCCAACGCAAGGGGGACTAAGTACACGAGCGAGGACGCTCGCGCCTACATCGCGAGGCCTGCGCACCCAAACAGCAGATCCCTCGACTACGCTCGGGATGACAGAGCTACGTAGCAAAAATCCCACCCTTTGCGCGAAGGACGCGCAAAGGATGGGGCGCCCGCTGAACCCTGACTACCGACTCCTGACTACTCCAGCACAAAAACATTCTTCCGGGCGCACATCTCTTTCAGGATCTTCGGCCACACGGTGACGCTGACTTCGCCTAAGTGCGCCTTGCGCAGCAACATCATCAACGTCCGTGACTGCCCGATTCCACCGCCGATCGAAAGCGGAATCTGGTTGTTCAGAATTGCCTGGTGATAGGGCAACTTCATGAAGTCGAGCTGGTTCGATAGCTGCAATTGCTTTTTCAGCGTTTCCGCAGTCACGCGAACACCCATCGATGTCAGCTCATGACGGCGCTTGGTCACGTGGTTCCACACCAGGATGTCGCCATTCAGTCCATGCGTGTCTTTGCTGGTCTGGTCGTGGGTATCGGTGACCCAATCGTCGTAGTCGGCGGCGCGCATCTCGTGCGGATAACCATCCTTCAGCGGCCAGCCAATTCCGATGATGAAAATCGCCGGATATTTCTGCAGCACCTCGGTCTCGCGCTGCTTGCGCGGCAGGTCGGGATACATGTCGAGAAGCTCTTCCGCGTGCAGGAACTTCAACTCCTCGGGCAGATCGGGATAGCGAAAATCTTTTAGCTGCGGGAACATGGATTGGGCAAACTTCTCCGCTCCGACCAGCACTTTCCAGATTTTGCTGACAATCGCCTTCAGAAAGTCCAGATTGCGCTGCTCGGCGGTGATTACGCGCTCCCAATCCCACTGGTCCACATAAGCGGAATGGTCGTGGTCGAGGAAATAGTCCTTGCGGACGGCGCGCATGTCGGTGCAAATGCCCTCGCCGAGCTTGCAATCAAATTGTTTCAGCGCGACGCGTTTCCACTTGGTAGCCGCCTGCACGACTTGCGCATCAATCGGGTGCAGGTTGCGATCGTTCGAGATGTGGAACTGGATCGGGGTACGCGAGCCGTCGCGATCCAGCATGTCGTTGACGCCGCTTTCCACGTCGACGATGAGCGGAACTTCGACCATCATCAGATTGAGTTCCCGGCACAGGTTGTCTTCGATGTAGCGCTTCACGTGGAAGATGGCCTGCTGCGTCTCCTTCGGGGTCAGCAGGGAGTGGTAGTCTTTCGGCAGAATCTTTTCTAATTCCTTATAGTCGCCGATGCCGGGGCCAGCCAGATCGGCTTTCTTGTCCAATACCAGAGTGCTCATGAATGCTCTCCTCGCCGATGGAGTCCTCCGCCGCGCGCATGATTTGCCCAACCGTCTATTGAAGCCCCAGGCATGGGCCGGGGTCTGTGAGGAAGGTCACAGGGGCATGTGAGCATTCGGTGTCATCCTGAGGAAGAGGAGCCTTCGCGGAGCGAAGGCTCCCGACGAAGGATCTATGCTTTTTCCGGCTGAAACTGGTGTCGCTCGTACCAGCCCGCGCTCAAGTCCTTCCATTCGGGATTCATCGAAACGATTAATGCCATTTTCTTGATCCGCAGGAGTCCCTTGAGTTGTTTCTCGCGCGCGATGGCCGCGTGCACATCGCCGAAGCGCTCGAAGTACACCAGTCGATCCACTTTGTACCTGGAAGTGAATCCCGGCCGCGTATGGTGCTTGTGGTCAAAGACGCGGTTTTCCAAGCTGCTCGTAACGCCCGTATAGAGCGTCTTCGACCGGTTGGTCAGAATATAAACGTAGTAGAACTTGGGCGAGGAATGCATAGATCCTTCGGTTGTCTTCCGCTTGCTTTCGCAAACGGAAGACCGCCCTCAGGATGACAGCGCTACCTAGAGGTGTAAGTGACAAATGAACAAGACGACTACTGTCATCCTGAGGAAGCGGAGCCTTCGCTTTGCGAAGGCTCCCGACGAAGGATCTATGCATTGCGCCCCTCGACGACGGCTTGCTCCGCTTCCTCTGTGGTAGATTTGAATCTCCGCCATGAATGACCTCGCCGCCTGGGCCCTGAACATCGCCGCGCTTCGCGGCACCTCCTACGCCGACGCGCGCATTGCCGATGATCGCAGCCGCGCGCTTTCCACCAAGAATGGCAAAGTCGGCGGCGCTTCGGATTCAGAATCCTTCGGCATCGGCATTCGTGTCATTGCAGACGGCGCCTGGGGTTTCGCCGCGTCGGATAATCTGACTCGGGCCGCCGTAGAGGCCACGGCTGCGCGCGCCGTAGATATTGCCAAAGCATCCTCGCGGGTGAAGCAGCACGACATTCAGCTTGCTCCGGAGAAGTCGGTCACGGCCGAATGGACCACTCCGATTCAGATCGATCCGTTCACAACCTCGGTTGAGCAAAATCTTGAACTGCTGCTGAAGATCGACTCTGAACTGCGCTCAGTCGCCGGCGTCACCCTGGCCGAAACCAACATGAATTTCCGGCGCGAGGAGCAGTGGTTTGTATCTTCCGAAGGCGCGAACATTCATCAGACGAAATTTACGACCGGAGTTGGTTACGCGGCCCACGCCTTCGCCGGGAGCGAGATTCAGAAGCGTTCGTATCCGAATTCTTTCGGCGGGCAGTGGCAGAACAAGGGATACGAGCTCATCCACGAACTCAAGTTGCTCGAAAACGCCCGCCGCGTGGGCGAAGAGGCGGTGGCGCTGCTCAAGGCCGAGCAGTGTCCGGAGGGCGTGTTCAACATTATCCTGGATGGCTCGCAACTCGGGTTGCAGATCCACGAGTCGGTGGGACATCCCATTGAACTCGACCGCGTGCTGGGCATGGAAGCCAACTTTGCCGGAACGTCATTTCTTACGCTCGACAAATTGCGCAGGCTGCGTTATGGCAGCGATCTGGTCAACGTTGTCGCCGACGCTCGCCAGGAGCACGGGCCTGGACTGGGAACATTCGGGTTCGACGAAGAAGGCGTGCCGGCGCAGTGCACGCCCATCATCACGAACGGCCTGTTCACGGGATATCTGAGTTCGCGCGAAACTGCGCCAACGATTGGCCTGGACCGATCCGGAGGAACCTTGCGCGCCGAGGGCTGGAACCGCTTGCCGATTATCCGCATGACCAACGTCAGCATTCTGCCTGGCGAGAAACCGCTGACACGTGAGCAACTGATTGCGGACACGGCCGATGGCATCTACATGGAGACGAACCGCTCCTGGTCAATTGACGACAAACGCTACAACTTCCAGTTCGGTTGCGAGGTCGGTTGGGAGATGAAGAACGGTAAGCGCACCCGCATGCTGAAGAATCCGTCGTATTCCGGAATCACAACGGAATTCTGGAACGCGATGGATGCAATCTGCTCGCGCGACGAGTGGGTGGTCTGGGGAACTCCGCATTGCGGCAAAGGCCAGCCGCAGCAACTCATGGGAACTGGGCACGGAGCGAGTCCGGCGAGGTTTCGAAGCGTGAAGGTGGGAAGTGCGTATAAGGGTGCGAACGGTTAGCCCTTTGCCCAGCGTCGTTACTCCGCGGTCCGACGCGCAGCTTTCATGGTCAAGTCCCAAGTACTAAGTGCTGAATGCTAGATCGAGATAAAGCCGCCAAGCATCTTCGAACGCATCCAGAAGCATTCCTCCGCCGACGAGGTCGAGGTTCTCTTCTATGGCGGCAAGAGCGCGCTCACGCGTTTCGCCAACAACACGATCCACCAGAACGTTGCTGAAGAAAACTACGTCGTCTCCGTGCGCACGGCAATCGGCCAGCGCACGGCCCGAGCCACCACCAATAAGCTCGACGATGACAGCCTGAAGCGAGTGGTGCAGGCATCGGAGAGCCTGGCCAAGGTTCAGCAGCCTGATCCCGACCTGCTTCCCATGCCGGCCTCGTGTGGCGCGAGCGCCCCGCCCGCGAACGGATCCCCCAGCGTCATTTCCCTGAATCGGCGGCCATCACACCTCAAGAGCGCGCGGAAACGGTGAAGAAGATTGTTTCGATCGCCGAGAAGCATAAGCTCACTACGGCGGGCATTTTCGCAAACTCAGAGTCTATCGAGGGAATCTTCAACTCTCGCGGCTTGACGGACTGGCACACACAAACGTTCGTCGGAAATCTCGATCACTATGCTGGCGGCGGATTCCTCGGGCTGGCAAAAGGCCAATTCGCCCAACGTGGCTAATCTCGACGCGGTCACGCTGGCGGAAATCGCAGCCCGCAAGGCAATCGAATCGGTTGGTCCGCAGGAAATTCCACCTGGGAGGTACACAGTCATTCTGGAACCGGCGGCAGTGCTCGATATCGTCGGCTTCATGTTTTTTGACTTTGGCGGTCTGGCCGTGCTCGATCAGCGGTCGTTCTTGAACAATCGCGTCGGCACCCGATTGTTCGGCGACAACATTAATATTTGGGACGACGTCGCTCATCCCCTGCAATCCGGTGTCTCATTCGACGGAGAAGGCGGACCCCGCCAGAAACTGCAACTGGTCGAGAACGGTGTGGTCAAGCGGTTGGTCTATGCCCGGGCGACCGCCGAAAAGATGAAGCACTCAGAGCATAGAGACAAAGTCGGACTCATCGAGCCTACCGGGCACGGATTTCCCCTTCCCAACGAAGTGGGGGAAGCGCCCATGAATATTGTGTTTGGCGCGACGCCAGAGCCGAAAACCGTGGATCAGATGGTCGCCTCGACCGAACACGGCGTGCTGGTGACGCGGCTCTGGTACATCCGCGAAGTCGATCCCTACGAGAAAATTCTCACCGGCATGACCCGCGACGGCACTTTCTACGTGGAGAAGGGCAAGATTCGTTACGGCGTGCGCAATTTCCGCTTCAACCAGAGCCTGATCCACATGCTGTCAAACGTCGAAGCTATGGGAACTCTAGTCCGCGCCAGCGGCGAAGAATCGTTTGACATGGTGGTGCCAGCGATGAAGGTGCGGGACTTTAATTTTACGGAAGTCACGAAGTTCTAGAAGCAGCATTCAGCAGTTAGCATTCAGCACTCAGCCTGCGAGGCGCTCGGCCTCCACCTTGCGGGCCAACGATGCCAGCATTCGCTTCACTTCAACCACACCATGATTTAGCTTTTGGTAATCTAGATCGCTCAGAAAGGCAAGATCCCGCGCGAGCAAAAAGTGATACTCAAGCTCACTTGCCGACCCGCACGCGATATTCAAGAAGCGCTGAAACTCGCCGTTGCCACGTTTGCCGCAACCTTCCGCGATATTGGCGGCAATTGACGCAGCACACCCGCGGATCTGGATCGTTAATCCGTACATTTCGTTCTTCGGGAATGCGTCGGTAGCTTTGTAAGAAGACAGCGTCAACGAATGCGCCTTTTGCCATACTTGCAGGTCTCTGAAGTTTTTCATGTTTGCTAACCCTTTCATTTGGCTGAGTGCTGAATGCTGAATACTCTCTGCTCGGCAGTCACTGCTCTGTGACCGATGAACACCCGCGTCCTCTCCCCGCAAGTCCATGACCCTTAAGAATTTACGACTACCAGTTCCATGACTTCGGTAACTTTCGCCTCAGATTCCGGGGTGTAATCTGCGGGCGTGATGTCCAATACTGGCCCTTCTAAGGAGAACCAGAATTCGGGACCGTCTCGCGCAGAAAGAAACCGCGTCTCCTGCGGCTCACGATCCGCCGAGCCAGGTACGGCCGAGGGGAAGAAGCAGCGCGCAGGCGCTATACGGAAATGCAGAGTGCGCCGCGTTTTCCCATCAAGTTGCCGATCTCGCTGAAATCCGAAGCCGGCGAGAGCCGTACCGAGACCGCAGAATATCTCCGCCAACGGCGTGCTGTTTCAGGTGGTGGATGCGGACATGCCGGTGGGATCGATGGTAGACTTCACGATCTCGCTGCCTGCCGATATCGTGGGAGCGGAGGCGGATGTGCGGCTGGATTGCAAAGGCCGCGTGGTGCGCAATTTTGAAGAAGCCGGCCGGCACGGAGTGGGCGTGGTCATTGATGAGTATCGTTTTGATCGCCACTGAGCGGCGAGGACACTCATGGCAAGCATTCCAGTTCAAGCGCAAGAAAATGTCGGGCAGCCGCCGGAAGGCGAGGTCAACGGTCAATTCATCCGCGTAATCGTGGCCGACACCCAGGCCATCTTCCGCGCCGGACTGCGCAAGATTTTTGCTCTGGAAGATGATGTTCGAGTCGTAGGCCAGGCCGAAACCTTGTCGCAAACTTTTTCCGCCGCCAAGAAATTTTCCGCCGACATGATGCTGTTTGAAGCGGCCCTGGCACCGAATCCGGTGGAAGCGGTTTCCGATCTGCTGCGGCAGAATCCAGCCCTTCGCGCTAGTCGTGGTCACCGCAGAGCCCGAAGAAGAACTCACGCTGGAACTGTTCCGCCGCGGCGCGCATGCCATTGTATCGCGGGAAGTCGAGCCGGAGTTGCTGGTGGATTGCCTGCGCAAAGTATCCAAGGGCGAACCCTGGCTGGACAGCCGCGGAATTCAGTGGGTGATGGAGGCTTATCGCACCCAGAGGCCCGCGCCCGGGATCATCTCGTCCCAAAGTACAGCTCACGCCCAAAGAATCGCTGATTGTTTCCTGCGTGACCCAGGGCATGAAGAACAAGGAAATTGCCGTGCGCGTCGGCACGACGGAGCAGGTAGTCAAGAATTATCTGCGCAAAGTATATGACAAGCTGGGCGTCGCCGACCGCTTGGAATTGGCGCTGTTTTGCCTGAACAACCGGGTGCTCGAAACGCCCTGCCAAGCCGCCCACCGCGGTCCCAGCTTCGCCCGCCAATGGCGCCGCAGCCGCCACGCCGCTGGCCAGCGCCGAAACTCCCGAAAAAGTCTCCTGAAGCCGCAAGCACTCAGAACATAGCTCTCACTAGGACCTTGATCGAACGCTCCCTACCCAATCATGCAGGTATTTCACGCCAGGGTTCCCCCCTTTGCAGTGTTATAGTTTCATGCTAAGAGCATCCAGCTTATCGCAATCAGTCCGGGTAGAGTATTTATCCTAGTCCGTGGCGGGCTGCAGTGCTGACTGCTGAGTGCTGACTGCTGCTTGCGAGGCGAATCGTGAAAGGTGATCCGAAAGTCATTGCAGTGCTCAATCAGGTGCTGAAGGCGGAACTGACCGCAATCAACCAATATTTTCTGCACGCCGAAATGTGTGAAAACTGGGGCTATGAAAAGCTGGCCAAACATACTCGCGCGGAGTCCATCGAAGAGATGCAGCATGCCGAGAAGCTGATGGAACACATTCTCTATCTCGACGGCACCCCCAACATGAGCGACTATTTCAAGATCAATATCGGACCCAACGTGAAGGCGCAGATCCAGAACGATTTGCAGGTGGAGTACGACGCCGTCAAGCGCCTGAATGATGGCATTGAGACCTGCGTCAAGGCCGGAGACAATGGCTCGCGTGAAATCCTGGAAGGCATCCTGCGAGATGAGGAAGAGCATGTGGACTGGCTGGAGGCACAACTGCACGCCATCAGCGAGATGGGCATCGAAAACTACCTGGCGCAGCAGTTGTATGAAGAGAAGAGCTCGTAGCGCCTTCTGGCTTCTGGTACCGGGTTGCGGGGTTGGCGGTGTGGGCCCTAGAATCGATGTGGCGGGGTTTTGGCTGCCGATCCTCGTGGTAACTTCCCAAGTCTGTTTCCTGCTGTTACGAGTTTGCGGGGAGAGATGGCCGAGTGGCTGAAGGCGCACGCTTGGAAAGCGTGTTTACTCGAAAGGGTAACGTGGGTTCGAATCCCACTCTCTCCGCCAGTTTTCGCGTGGCCCCGCGTACTCCCCCAGTGAAGTCCTCGCCCAGGCGGAGCTTGGACGCACCCGCCATTCCACTGCAAATCAGGGTGACTTTTTCAACACCCACACCTGATTACAAGGCCAAGAGTGCTAAGGTGATGTGTACGAGAAAACCTCTGTGAAAAAGTTGATCGAACTGGTCTTGGCTTCAGCCGCTCTCCCTTTGGCATGGAGTTCGTCAGCCCTCTGTTCACAAGTTCCTTGCGCGTGGGTGAAGAATTTGGAGATGCATAAAAACTTTGTAGCCTCGGTAACTCACGAGAAGAAGCCGCTCGGGGGAGTCACGATTGAGGTTTACACCAGTGACCAGAATGGTGAAAGCGTTCTGCTGCTGTCGGGTAAGTCGAAAGCTGACGGGACGTTTGTCGTGGCAGATTTGCGTCCAGGGGATTACTGGCTGGGTGTCACGCTTCTTGGAGTGCATGCAGCGGGCCCCGATTGCTTCTATGTCACCAATCGACCATCTAGAAAGGCAAAGCGAGCGCTGACGTACTCATGGGGCGACACCCCACTGGTGGTTTCGCGGCTTGCGGGCGAACTTACGGAACGACGGGCAGGCACCGAAGGCACATCCGCTGGGAATCACGACAATCCTGTATCAATGCCGATTCCCAGGGCTAGGCTGACCTTGCAGAATGCCACGAGCGGCGCGTCCTATACCACGACCTCCACAGAGAATGGCGGCTTCGCTTTCGACAGCGTGCCGAGCGGAACTTACGTCCTGCAAGTAGAATATGAAAACGAACCGACCAACGATCCTCGCCGGGATCACGTTGTCGTCGAGATCAATCCCAAAGCTAGTGGATCCGCGCTCGCTTTTACAAGAATGCAATCCACGGAGGGTGGGACTTATTTGGGCTGGTCGAATCCTCAGAACTAAGCGGAACTTCTTCATGGGCACTGCAATGTCGCCATTTTCACCGGCAACCCGGTACTCGGACGGGTGGCCCTCGATAACACCGAAGGCGTTGTCAAGACAAAGTGGTCCTGATACCAAGAAAATGGATCGATGATGCCTAGGCCCAGCCACGTCACCATCTTTGTAGCGCTTCTGGTCCCGACTGCTCGGGCGCAGGAGGCGACCAAGGGTTGTTCCGACGGTCGCACCATCAAAATCGCATCTCAATGGGATCGACTCGGGTTGACAATGGCTGCCTCGGATGTGGCGGCTCAACCAATTCGGTATTCGATCTCGAGCCTGCGCGATGTGCACGGAGCGTGGATTGAGGTGTGGGATCGCCCGAAGCGGCTGTCACGCCAGGCCATTCCACTCAAGCTCGAAGGCGAAGCTGCTTGCACCAACTGCCTCGAGGCCGGCGAAACTCCGAGAGAACTTCGTCTTTTGATCTTCGATGGCGACGAACCTTCGTACTGCATCGACTACTGCGCCCCCGGAACTCCTATGAATGGTGCTTACGTGTCCGAACTGCAAGTAGGAAAACAACCAGAGGAAGACTACGACGAAAGCGAGGAACCTGCGTATCTGGTGGACTATCCGGACCTGACCGGAGATCCGATTCGCGTGCTCGAGGGAACCGGAAGCACAGATGTTGTGCTGTCGGGTGAGGACCTGATTCAGTCGAGCCGCGTGTATGTGCTCGGCGAAAACTCACCACCAAAGGACAAGGCTCCGCTAACCTATCTATACAGCCGGACCCTCGACCTGCGCCATGTCGAGGTGACGATACCTTCTGATCTATTGGAAAAGCCCGGCGTGCTCACGGCTTATGCCAAGGACTCATGGGAACGAACAGAGGCAGCGCCATCTCGAAAGGGGCAGAAGATCATCGTGGCGAGCAAGGATAGCCCGGTGATCAATTCGATCGAGCCGAATGCCTTGCGCTGCTGCGGATCTCGGGAATCGGATGTGACGGTTGTTTTGCGCGGCAGCGGATTCACGGAACATTCGGAGGTGACATTTGCAGATGAGACATATACTCATCCGGGGGTCGACTTCGTGTCTCCCGATAAGCTCCGCGTTACAATTCCAGGGTTTAAACTGAAAGATATGGGCGGGCGTTACGCAAGGGCGACACCGCTGATGTTGACGGTGGTGAACGGCCCTTTGCAGCTTTCTGCTCCCGCGGAACTCCGCGTCCTGCCCGCTGGGAAGTTTGAGCGAGAACCCTTGGGGGCAGTGATTCGTACCATCACGCCATACCCGGTGCCCATGATGGATTTCCAAAGCCCTAAGTTTTTGACCCTGGAGATCAACGGCGATAATTTCCGCCCCAACGATGTGGTCGCCTTCGACGATAAAGTTTCCGATTTCATGCGCGTGAAGACGCAATACATCTCCCCGCATCACCTCAGAGCGTGGTTACCGCGCGAGTGGTGGCGCAAACACCGCGTTAGCTTCCGCCTCATAGTCCAAACATCTGCAGGTTTCTGTTCGGCAGAGGCCTTTGCGGAATCATTAGAATAATCCACCCTTACCCCGCTCGGTAACACGGCCTCTTTGCTGTACGATTCCGTACTAATTTTGGCGCGATTTGAGCCTCAGAATGGCCCAAACCAGCGTCTTGACGAAAGTCATAGCCCTATGTCAACGATGGATTTAGCCCACACTACTGGCAAATTGGGGTGGCACGTTGCCGTAGGGGTTCGTCAAGGCTAGATGGCGGATATTTTCTTTCCCGTGCGCAGGTTGGGCTCCGGTTGCCGGCGAGCATTAATCTCCGTCATCATCGCCGTCATCACCTTCGAGCATCTGCCCAGCCGTTGAATCACTCAGTCGAGGACACTGCCGCGGGGTAAGGATCAGGGGCGACAGCGGCTGCTGGTTGAAGTTAAACATGTCCATCAGGTCGTTTGCTTGCTTGTCGCGCTGGGTGATAGGCGGCAAGTTGAATACCTTCTCCGAGAATCTCAGTAGCGAGCTAACCTCGGTGAGTCCGTGCTGCACCGTTCCCGCTTTCACATACGGAGAGATCACCAGCAAAGGAACCCGGATTCCCACGCCAAAATAATCCACCGTGGGCGGGGGAACATGATCATAGAATCCGCCAAAATCGTCCCACACCAGGAAAATCGCAGTGGAATTCCAAAACGGCGAGTTCATGATGGCGTTAATGATCTGCACCGACCAGCCCTCTCCCACACATAGGTTGAGCTTGGGACCCGGATGATCGGAATAGTTGCCCGGCGGAGTGATCCAGGTCACATCCGCCAGTTGGGTTTGCACATCATCTGCGAAATTGTTCACCGGCAAAACATTGGTATCCCACTGATCGCCATTGCGGATGTGATTAATGGCATCCAGCACCGACCAGATGTAACCGTACTGGGTCGAGGTAGCCGAGTAGTAGCGCCAGGTCCGCCCGGCGGCGTTCAGTTCATCGGGCAAAGTCGGAATATCAACACAGGGAAATACGTGCCCGTACTGCCCTGTGACTGGGTCTTTGGTTGGAGCCGTAGTTCCCGGGTTCGAATCGCAACCCCAGGCTGCGGGTTTGTTCGTCTCCCCCGTGGGATTGTCGCTAATGTCGTCTGAATCTGCCGCCGCAAAATACAAATGATTGGGAAAGCTTCCGCCATACATCGAGGAGAAGAAATTGTCGGCCAAAACGAAATTCTGCGCATACAGCCAGTAGTTCGGAATGTCAGTCTGTTGAAATTGAACGTAGGCGGCGTAATGTGGCGCGTAACGGTAGAAGCCATCCATCTTGCCACTGTCTATGGCTGCTATGGAATTGCCCCAGCCGTGAGCGAGCTTACCCTGCACTAGCTGGGCATGACCCAAAGCGATTTTCTTGGAACCTGCCATGCCCGTGGTGGCTCCGTTGGCGCCGGGGAAAGTTCCAAACATGTGATCAAAGGAGCGGTTCTCCTTGATGATAATCACGACGTGCTGGATGGGCATGGTCCGCGCAGAACTACTGATTGCCAGCAACAACAGAAACAGGAATCGTCGCAAATCCCCACCTCCCTTGCGTCGAACAGCGAAAAACTGACTACTGGAAAACATAGCCGGCACCTTGGGATTGACCGCCGGAAACTGTGGCCAAGGGCGCGCCCACCACCAGCGTGCTGCCGCTGACTGCGATCGAAGTGCCCAGACTGTCTCCTGCCGCTCCGTCCGCAGCGCTTACCTTCGCATTGAACGTTGACGTAGTTATCCAGCCGCCGCTGGGCTCAAGATATACATACCCTGCGCCCTGACTGGCATTGGAACCGATGGTTGCGTTCGGCGCACCGACCACCAGCGTGCCTCCGTTAATTGAAATCGAGGTGCCGAACTGGTCGCGTATCGCCCCATCGGAAGCCGTGAAATCGGCCGTCGCAGTCGAGGTTGTTGTCCAGCCACCTGTAGGCATGACATACACATAAGCGGCCCCCTGCTGATAAGAAGAGCCCAGTGCCGAGCCCAATCCCCCCACTGCGACGGTGGCCGTACTCCCGTCAATACTGACCGAGCAGCCGAACTGATCACCGGCCTTCCCAGTCTCATTGGTTAGTTCCGCCGTCTCAGTCATGTTGCTCCAACCGGCTTGCGGTGCGACATACACATAAGCGGCGCCCTGGGCGTACGTGGTACCGATTCCCGCGTACGGCGTTCCTACCACTGCGGTAGTGCCCGAGATGGCGACGGACTGGCCGAAACCGTCATCCGAACTGCCGTTAGAAGCGGTAAGCTTGGCCGTCTGGGTCATGTTGGCCCACCCACTCTGGGGCTGGACAAACACATACCCGGCCCCTTGCACATAGGTGCACGGGCTGGCCGGACATCCGGAACCGACGGCGGCATTCGGCGCACCCGCCACGATGGTGCCCGTGCTGCTGTCAATGCCTACCGAGTAACCCAACTCATCGCCGGCTACTCCATCCGACGCGGTCAGTTTGGCCGTCTCCGTCGTATCCGCCCAGCCGCCCGACGGCTCTACATAGACGTAAGCTGCACCCTGGTTAAAGCACACGTTGCCGGTGCTCGAGCAGTTCGTGCTGGAAATCGCCGCGTACGGGGAACCCACCACCACGACCTTCCCGCTCACCGCGACCGAACTGCCGAACTGATCATTGGACAACCCATCCGACGCGGTCAGCTTGGCGGTCTGGGTTATGCTCGCCCAGCCGCTCGGCGGCATGACGAATACGTACGCCGCGCCTTGCGCGAAATTGCTGCCCACGGTGGCCGAAAACGCTCCCACCACCACCGTATCCCCGTCGATGGAAACCGAGGTCGCGAGTTGGTCGCCAGTCATTCCGTCCAATGCCGTTAACTTCGCCTGTTGCACCCAGGGATCAACCCGTACCGGATAGGTTGCTGCGGTATCGTTGACCTCGAGCAGCAACTGTTCATCCCGCATTTGCAGGCTTGCCTGCAACTCCCTTCCCCTCGCATCCCAAGCAGTCAGGCCGTTGTAATGCAATCTCACTCTCCGCGAAGGATCGGTCAGGATTACGCCCGCGCGGTCTCGATCGACCGTGGCCTTCAAGTCTCCCGAAGTCGCCAACGCGATCATCAGCGGCTCACCGACCCGGCGGCCTGGGGGCTCGGCCAGGGTGAATCCTTGTTCCAGTCCACCTGGACCGTTGACATACCACTCCGTCATCGCGCCACGCCGGTACTCCACACGATTCACACTGGCGCTTGGGGCGATGAATCCTGCCGTCTTAAGCGCTGAGCCATAACCGTAACCGCGCAACCTCATTTGCCAGCGCACGTTTCCGGTGCGTATTTTCACGCCTCGTTTGGTGAAATCAGCAGTCAGCTTCTGATTCGAGTTCGCAACCTCGAAACCAGACTTCGTGGCTTGGACGTGGTAAGCGGAGATGTCACGTCCCATAGCGGCCCAAATTTTGGACTGCGCGCTTGGCGGCAGACTCGCCACGCTCATGCCACCCTGGTCGGTGGCGTTTGCAGACAGCGAGATTCCTAGGAGCAGGCCGAAAGACAATGTCGTGCGCGCCATTCTCATGGAATTACCCCGATCAAAACGCGGCAGGATGGGATGCCAGTCAGGAATTGTGCCCCGGCGCAGACTGCAAGTCAATGTGCAGACTTTTGCGCACCGTCATCGCGCCTGGTTGCGGACCGACGCTGATCCCCGTCAAAGGCCCAACCGCCGTGAAGACACTCCCGGGCTTATTGACTGAAGAGCACCGAAGCTGATTCAGCAAAGACACTCGCTAACGCTCTGTCCCGGGCGCCCATTGATCGCGGGCCGCGACGCATCGTTTCGCGGGCGCGATCTTGGGAGAACTACGACTTCCCGAACGATCAGCAGAATGGGACCCGAGCAACTTCTTCCGCGTCGGGACCAACGCTCACTTCGTCGAGCCGCTAGCAGGGCCAAGCCGTCACCGGGCGGGGATCCACCAGGGTGGCGCGAATTACCTCCAACAGTTCGTTGTTGTCTGCCGGCTTCTGAAAGAAAGCCGCCGCGCCCGCTGCCAGCGTCTCTTTTTCGTTGGATTGCGGGTCGCGGGCGGTCAAGACAATGACCGGGATGCGTGACAGGACATCGCTGTTCTGCAGCCTCTCCAGGACCACGAAACCGTCGCCTGCCTGCAGCCCGAGGTCAAGAATAATCAGATTGGGGCGCTCTTTCTGGGCCACCGCGATGGCCGAGTAGCCATCGCCGGCGTGAATAGTGTCGTAGTGGTTGGCTCGCAGACGGATTTTCAAAGCCCGCCTCAAATCGGGGTCGTCATCAACGATCAGAATCTTTGGATTGTCCATGTTTCCTCCATTTTTCCGGTTAACTGCGGTCGTGCGTGATTGCTTGCCTGTCGGAACTTCATTCTGCTGCAAGAGCCTGGTGGACATTCGTGGTAACGCTATCCGCGAGTGCCTCCACCAGTTCCTCCAGCGTTTTGCCAGCCTCGGCGGAAGGCCTGGGTAAGGCTGTGGCCGATACTTCTAAAAGACCACCGGTCTTCAGGTCCGCGCCCGCCTCAATCTGCTCCCGAATGCGGGTCATCATGATTTCAGCGCGTTCCACATCGGTGGATGCCACCACAAAAAAAGTCTCGACCGTTCCTGTATTTCCCATGGCGGGGAGGACCAGATCCTTGTCGAGATAAACGCAACGGCTCAGGATGTCGAAACACTTTTGGCAGGTCTCCTTCCAGTTGCCCCGGAGAGGCGTCAGTAGCGGCGTCACTTCCACCTTGACCAGGACAAAGGTGTCGCGCAACTGGTTCTGGTGCGTGGCGACTGGGAAGAGCAGTTTTGGCAGCGAGTACAACGGCAACGTGAAGGAGAAGGTGCTGCCGTGTCCGGGCTCACTCGCAACCCAAATTCGCCCCCCATGGCGTTGGACTATTTCCCTGGCGATATACAGACCCAGGCCCAGCCCGGCGCGATTGTCGTCCACAGCATTGGGGTCCTGGTACAGGCGCTCAAAGATCAAGGCCCTTGCTTCCTGGCTGATGCCACGACCGGTGTCGGACACCGAGAGGTAGACGAAATTCGGGTCGGCATCCACCAGGCAGGCTTTCACCATGACCGATCCGTCGGGGGGTGTGAACTTAATGCCGTTTTCGAGAAGGTTGATGAGCACCTGGAGCACACGATCGGGATCGGCGTAGACCAAGGGAATCCTGGCGTCCGAGGCCATTTCGAGGCCGACGCGCTTTTCCTTGGCCGTCGCGGTCATCATGGAAACTGCCTGCTGGATGAGCGTGCCGAGCACGATGCAATGAGGTTCGATGCGGAGTTTTCCAGATTCCGCCCGGGTCGCCTCCAGCAGATCGTGGACCATGGCGCTCAACTGGTTCACACTTTTCAAAACAGTTCGCAGGTGATCGCGCTGGTCGGCATTCAGGTCCCCGGCGATGCCGTCCAGCAGGATGGTCACGAACTGGTGAATACAAGTCAGGGGTGTACGCAGCTCGTGCGAAACATGGGACAGGAATTGATTCTTGAACTCCAGTTGCTGCGCGCCGGCTGATTTCGAGCGAACGGAGCAGCGCTTGCCGTTCCATGGCGTAGCGCATGGCGCGTTCCAGATGGTGGCTGGTGAGGTCGCCTTTAACCAGGTAGTCCTGCACCCCCTGATGAACCGCCTTGATCGCCAGCGCTTCATCGTCTTGCCCCGACAGGATTACGACGGGCACATTTGGCGCCTTCTCCAGTACGGTGCGAAAAGTCGCAGCGCCGTGGCTGTCGGGAAGATTCAGGTCCAGCAGCACGACCGAGGGCGACTGCTTGGCCATCGCCGCTAGTCCGTCGGACAACCGCTCCACCCGGTTCACGTTCACGGCAGCGTCGCCTTCCACCAGGCGCAAGCGCACCAGGTCGGCATCGCCGGGGTTGTCTTCAATAAGCAGGACATGGGTCGGTTGATCACTCATGGTTTCTCCTTGTGAAGCAAATTCCCGAACCCGCCCAGAACTGGCTCTCCAGCCCGTGAAAGGCTCGGTTCCCTCCTGTTCTGACGGTTTCACCCCGACCGCGCCAAGATGCCATTGAGCTCAAGCGATGGCATTACGGCCAATGGATTACATAATCGGCGTGATTGGTTGGAGCTTGAGGCCCGGGAGGCGGACGTGGGAGTTCAAAAGACTGGGTTACGCGTGGCCGACTGCCAACTTGGAATTGTCCGGTTGGCCCTGTACTTCTGCGTCCAGCTTGTTCATGGATTAGGCGCGGCAGCCGGGGTGGTTTTCAACTGCACCTTGGAAGCTGGCAGGCATTTCTTGTAGCCGGCAAACCTGGTGACGTCGGACCGCGGATCTTCGCGTTCGACCAAGTAGCTGCGCATGGTATAGCAAACGGTGTCCGCCGCTGATTGACTGCTCGCGAGATCGCGTCGGTTTGAGGAATTTGGAGGCAGATGGTATTGGCTGGCACGATCGGTCAGCGACTTGAAGTTCAGCCCGGGCAGGATGGAAAAGTCCTCGGCCCGTTGCGATGGTTGCTCTTGGGCTAACGCTATGCTGGCTGCGCTCAGCCCCAGCAATGCGGTCAGGAGGTAAAGGAGCTTCATCGAAGATCCTCCGATTGGACTGACTTCCAGTTAGACGCTTAAATGCCTGCTTGGTGAGCCCACGTCAACATTAAGCTCCGGTTGTCCGTTTGGCTTACTTTTGAGGGTACCGGGCCATGCTTAGTCCGGCTCGCGATAAGCGGCGCCCTCCGGAGTTGCCGAAGTTCCTTACTGGTGCTGCCTTTGCCAGTCTGCCTCGGTCAATATCGAGATCGCATCGAGTTTCTTCTTTTGCAGCGCGGCGTTGATCCCGGACAGCTCTTTGTCCGTCATCTTGCGGAAGTCAGCAATGACGTCTTCCAGTTCGTGAGCAAGCGAGTCCGTCCGGGCGACCTGGTAATCGGCGGGACGCCCCTCATAACTGTTGATGTAGCCGTACAGCCTGCCGATGTGTTCCCGGATGCGCTCTTCTCCCGTGATGCCGCCGCCCTCCTTGGTGGCCACAATTCTGGAACGAAGTTGATCGAGGTCTTTGGAGAGCTGCAAAAGACGGGCACGCAGGGGATCCTTTTCCGGCAACTTGGCAGCGCCTGCGGAGGCCGAGTCGCGTACTCCTTCAATGGCGTTCACGGCGTAACTCATGTGACCAAGGAGTTTGTAGAGCTTCATGGCCAGGTCGAATTGCGCCTTGCGGTCTTCGAGGGTGAACTTGGCGCGGGGATCGAGTACGACCTTGAGCGGCGCGGTATAGACCTGATCTCCCTTGGTCATCTTGACCGTATAGGCGCCGGGAAGCACGCGCGGACCCTGGGAGGCGGAGAACAGTGCGGTGGCCGCAGGTGGAACGATCGGCGGCTTGAGCTGCATGGACCAGGTGGCGCGGTTAAGACCGCGATGTTTGGTGCCGGGAATGGTGTCCACCAGCTTGCCGTCTTCATCGAAGATTTCAATCTTCAAGTCGCCGAAGATGTGCCGATGTTTCTGATAGTAGGTGATGAAGGCATCGGTCGGCCGGCGGGGGCCGGTGAAAGTTTCGTCGCCTTCCGGCCAACCTCCGTTGGCATTCAAATACTGGACCAGCGGTGGGCCGGTGATGAGGGCGGCGTCCTTGGCCATCAACTCGGGCGTGAGCGCACGCAGGGGGGAAATGTCGTCAATAATCCACATGCCGCGGCCATGGGTCGCTAGCACGAGATCCGATTCTCGCGGATGTACGACCAGATCACGCACCGCAACCGCCGGGAAATCGGTGCTCTTATACTGCGCCCAGCGTTGGCCGCCGTCCACCGAGATCCAAAGACCGAATTCCGTTCCCAGGAAAAGCAGATTGGGATCGACGGTGTCTTCCTTGATCACGTGCGCGTAGCCGAGGACGCCATTTTCCTGCACATTCAGCGAAGTCCACGTCTTCCCGTAGTCGGTGGTTTTGTAAGCGTAGGGCTTCATATCGCCGAAGGTATGGCGGTCGAAAGTGGCATACGCGGTAGCTTCGTCGAAGCGGCTGGCCTCGATGGTAGAGACCCAGGAGTTCTTGGCAAGTCCTTGGACATTTCCCACCAGATTAGCCCAAGTCTTGGCGCCATCGCGGGTGATCTGCAGATTGCCGTCATCGGTCCCCACCCAGATGATCTGCCCGTTCTTGGGAGATTCCGAAATGGAGTAGATGGAGGTATGCATCTCCGCCGAAGAGTTGTCCACCGTAACGCCGCCAGACTCTTCCTGCTTCTGCTTTTCCGGATCGTTGGTGGTGAGGTCGGGAGAGATGCGCTCCCACGACTGTCCATGATCCCGCGATCGAAACAGGAACTGCGCCCCAATGTAAATGGTGCCTTTCTCATTAGGACTCATGTGAATCGGCGTGTTCCAGTTGAAGCGCAACTTCTTCTCGTTGTAGTTGGGAAGAGGCTTGATACTTCGGCTTTCGTGGGTGTAGCGGTTGACGCGGCCAATCTCGCCACCTTGGCTTTCGGCATAGATATAGTCGGGATCGGCGGTATCCTCGAACATCCAGAAGCCATCGCCGCCGTACATATTTTCCCAGCGGGAGTTGGGAATTCCGCCAGGATAAGACGAGTCTCCGACCCAGGAACTGTTATCCTGCAGGCCGCCGTAAACGTGATAGGGATTCGCATTGTCTATGCTGACGTGGTAGAACTGCGAAACCGGGAGGTTGAGTTGGTGCTTCCAGCGGGTTCCGCCGTCCTCGCTGCGCCACAAACCGCCGTCATCTCCGGTGAAAACGATGTTGGGATTGTCGGGATCGATCCACACGTCGTGGTGATCGCCATGGGCGTTGGCAACAGAGCTAAAGCTCTTCCCGCCGTTCACGCTGAGCAGCAATGGGCCGTCGGGTTTGAAGATTTTGTTCTCATTCCTGGGGTCCACAATCAGGTTGGCAAAATAAAAAGGCCGCCAGATCACGAATTGGCTGGCGTCCAGGCGGTTCCAGGTTTTGCCGCCATCATCCGAGCGAAACAGGGCGCTCTTCTTGGATTCGATCATGGCATAAACCACCTGAGGCTTGGAAGGTGCGACCGCCAGCGCGATTCGTCCCCAGGGTTTTTCGGGCAAGCCTTTGCTGTTGCTGTCGTTCAATTCCGTCCAATGCTCGCCACCATCGGTGGACTGATAGAGTCCGCTGCCGGGTCCGCCGGAGCGGAAGGTCCAGCCCTGACGCCGGAAATCCCACATCGAGGCAAATAGAGTCTTGGGCTCCGCGGGGCTCATGGCGATCATGCCGCAACCTGTGGAACTGTTGGCTCCGGCCAGAACTTTCCTCCAGGTGTTGCCGCCGTCCGAGGTCTTGAAGACGCCGCGCTCGTCATTGTCATTCCAAATGTGGCCGACGGCGCAGGCATAGACGGTGCTGCTATCCTTGGGGTCGATGAGGATCTTGGCGATGTGTTCCGAGTCCTTCAAACCCATGTTGGTCCAGTTCTCGCCGCCGTCGGTGGACTTGTAAATTCCGTCGCCAATGGAGACTGTGTTTCGGGTCCACGCCTCGCCCGTTCCCACCCAGACCATCTTCGGATTCGAGGGATCGATTGCGACCGCGCCGATCGATTGCACGGATTGACGGTCGAATACTGGCTTGAACGTTGTGCCACCGTTGACCGACTTCCATACGCCGCCGCTGGCGGAGCCGACAAAGACGGTCAGCCGGCCATTTTCATTCATCGCGGTGACCGCGGCGATGCGCCCGCTCATGGTCGCGGAGCCGATATTGCGAATCGGCAGCCCGGAGATGGTGGCGGCATCGAACTTGACCGCCTCCTGGGCGGGAGCGGTATTCGGCAAACCGATCAGCAGTAGAGACGACGTAAGCGCGAGTAGCCTCAGGGACGATTTCAGATAGTGGAGGCAGCGTGGACGTGCAATCATCGGTGGAATGTCCTCTTTAGAAAATCAATTTTGTTGCCAACGGATGCGGCCAGCCGCATCGGTCGGTTCTTTTATTTCTGCGCTGGCTTCTTGAGCGATGCCGGAACCCCGAACTCAGAAGGCTCCAGCGGCACGTTCGCTTCGATCTTTTCCATGGTCACGGTTTGCCAAGAGGTAGGATCGTTCTCGGGCCCGGAAGCAATGGAAAAGGGATACATCACCCCGTTAACCGGCTTATAAGAACCGAGATCGATCACATTTTCCCGCACCGAGCCGCGAATGAATTCCTGGGTTTCCTTTCGAATCTCCAGATAGGTATCTGGATCGAGGTAGTAATAAACAATGTCCCCGTTCTTGAGCGTGACCTTCAGCCGGAGAGCATCGTCTCCGTCCACGATGTTATGCCCGAGGTACTCGACGGCATTGCCCTTCTCTTTGTAGTTCACCAGCGGCCCATCGAAGTCCGCGTCGATCAGAAGATCACGCGTATCATCGTCTCCCATGAGTTCGGGGTCCTTCCGGCCACGGAAGGGCTGAATTTGCCAGGCGGTGGAACCGTCGTAGGCCTGCACCGAAGTCATCCCCTGGAGAGTGAAGGTCTCGCGCACCAGGTTCGGACGCATGTTCTCCTGGCCGGTCATTCCGGTAAAACCACCGACGGCAACCAATTTGCCGGTCATACGCAGGGTCTTAATGGCCTGGATCTTCTCCATGCCGCCCTTGGCTTCGATGTTCTTATTAATCAACTCGTCGGCGGTTTGGGATAAGGCACCATGACTGAGGCAACAAACTGCGAGCAGAACCACCAGGCAATGACGCATGCACCGTGCTCCTATGTGAAAATTCAGGGATTTCCCGGGAAACGATACTCTACGCTCCTTTAGACGGGCTTGCCAAGTCTTGGAAAGCAGGTTCACCAAGAGCCTTATCTATGTACCCGGCCTCACGAACCCGATGAACTGAGCCGGAATCAACACTTCCAACCAATTGTTCAGCCGATTGTTGTACACTGCCCATAATGCTGCTTGTGTTCCGATAGTGGTTCGGGCCGTCAGCCCCGGCGGTGGATGCATGCACCCATGATGATGCGGAAGAACGAAAGCGCTGACCAGAAGATCACGAACCAGAGCCGACCTGAGGGCAAGAAGCCATATCAAAAGCCCGCATTCCGCTATGAGCGGGTTTTCGAGACCATGGCCTTGTCCTGCGGGAAAAAAAGCCCCACCGAATTCCAGTGCCGTTTCAACCGGAAGAACTCGTAACTGGCAGCCCTTTATGGCACTCATGAAACAAGACTGCGAAGATCCCAGGCTCGATCTTGTGGCCGAGGTCCTGCGTTCCCGCGGAACGGTACGTCTGCGGGCCCTGGGAACCAGCATGCTCCCCTCAATCTGGCCGGGCGATGTGCTCTCCATAGAGAACCGGCCTTCCGAACAGATGGTTCCCGGCGACATCGTACTGATCATGCGCGGCAGCCGGTTCTTCGTCCATCGGCTGGTCGAGCGACGTGATGGCAAGGACCTCTATCGCTGGATCACGCGGGGCGATGCCTTACCCCGCAACGATCCTCCCGCCGAAACGCCTGAACTGCTGGGCAGAGTCTCTGGCATTCGCCGTGGGACCCACATGATCATTCCCAGGCGGCGAATCTCGTTGCTCACCCGCATGCTGGCGTGGATGCTGTGCCACTGCGACCAGTTCCGGAACGTTGCCCTGCGCATCTACTCGTCCTGGCAAAACCGCCGAGACCGGGTGCGGGCCGACGTGTCCTTCCGCGGAGTCAGGGATCGGGTTCCCGGCCTTTCGACCGTTTCGTGTGGCTCGGGCGCCAATGAGGGAAGTCAGCAAGATGCCAGCTACTGAATCCGTCGCCATCGAGATTGGCGGCATGGCTATCGCGCTACGCACTCAGGATCCCGCGTTTCGTCAACTGCTTGAGAATCGGTATATCGGATTTGTAAAGTCTTCTTCCAATTCTCAGTTCGAGTTCGACATCGATCTGTTCGAGCCTTCGGAAACAGTCGGCGCTGACGAAGATGTGCGCGTGAGCATCGAGGACGGGCAGTGGTTGCTGCAGCGCGGTGACTTTCGCGCCCAGTGGGATGCGAAGGCTGGGCGCGGCCGCATTCGGCAGTCGCACAATCCCTACGCCATTGATTCCGTGTTGCGGATTGTCCACACCCTGATTCAGGCAAAGCGAGGAGGATTCCTGGTCCATGCCGCAAGCGTCATTCGAGGTGACCGCGCATTCCTCTTCGCGGGTGTGTCCGGCGCCGGTAAGACCACGATTTCCCGCCTCGCTCCACCCGACGCGAAATTGCTGACTGATGAGATTTCCTATGTGCGGCGCGAAGGCAATCGGTACCTGGCGTGCGGAACCCCTTTCGCCGGGGAATTGGCCCAGGTCGGCGAAAACCGGTCGGCGCCATTGATCACGCTCTTTCTCCTGGAGAAGGGGCCGGAGAACCGGATCGAAGCTGTGAGTGCGGCCGAGGCCGTCCGCTCGCTGCTTCGGAATATTCTGTTTTTTGCCGAGGACGCCGAGCTGGTGCGGCTGATTTTTCAGTCCGCATGCGAGTTTATCGAACGGGTACCCGTGCGCAGGTTGATCTTCGTTCCGGATCAACGAGTTTGGGAGATAATACGGTAGCAGAGGCGTCATGCCGGGCGCAGCAAAGGATCTGTGCATGTGATTTGCAAATGCGCAGCTCCGTGGAGAGAGGCCTCATAGCCAAGAAATACATCGCGCGCAGTTCCGCCATCGCCGCCCGCCTGTTGGGCGGTGAAATGATGGTCATGTCGGCAGCCGACTCGACTTTTTTCACACTCAACGAGGTGGCCACTGCAATATGGCAGGCGGCCGACGGCTGCACGCCATTGTCGGAAATTGTGGCTGGCAAGATTTGTCACGAATTCGATGTGAATCTGGACCAGGCCGAGCGCGATGCCGAGCAGTTCGTGGACGAACTGTCACAACACGGCATCCTGCTGGTCTCAGAGCAGCCGATTGCCAGCTCGCCCCCTTCGCCGCCGGAGACCCGATGAGCCTTCTCGCGGAGATGAACCAGAAGGCATTGCGTTTGGGCGTCCCCATCAGCGTGCATCTGGACATCACCTATCGCTGCAACGAACGTTGCGTCCATTGTTACCTGGATCATGCCGATCACGGCGAGATGACGACCGCCGAGATCGAAGATATTCTCTGCCAGCTCTCTGATGCCGGAGTCTTCTTCCTGACCCTCAGCGGCGGAGAAGTTCTCATGCGCCGCGATTTCTTTCGCATTGTGGAATGCGCGCGCCGCCTTCTGTTCAATGTGAAGATCAAGACCAATGGTGTGATGATTCAAGAGGAAGAAGCCCGGAGAATTCGCGAACTGGGCGTCGAGCAGGTGCAGATCAGCGTCTACTCTCACCGGCCGGAGGTTCATGACGCGATCACCAAGCTGCCCGGGTCGCTGAAGCGAACTCTCGCCGCCATTCGGTTTCTGAAGTCTCAGGGTCTGAAAGTCGCGATTGCCAACGTTCTTATGGCCGCGAACCGGTTCGACAACAGCGGGGTCATCGCGCTGGCCGGAGAGTTAGGAGTTTCCTACACCGTCGATCCAACCATCACGCCGAAGATGGATGGAGACACATCCATTCTTGGCCTGCGGATTCCGGGGTCTGAGCTGCAACAGGTCTTCCGCAATCACGAACTTGTCGGCAACGTAGAGGAATTCTGTGCTCCGCCGCCTCCGCCGGACCCAGACATTATGGAGGGCTACCCCTGTAGCGCCGGGCACACGGCTTGCTACATCTCTCCGTACGGGGATGTTTTCCCCTGCGTGCAGTTTCCTCTGCCTAGCGGCAATGTGCGGAAACAGAAGTTTCTCGATATCTGGCGTCATTCCCGGCAACTTGAAGAAGTCCGATCGATCCGAGCTAAAGACCTCACTACCTGTTCGACTTGCGCGCATGTGGGGACGTGCACGCGCTGTCCAGGATTGGCGTACATGGAAGGCAGCATGCGCGGGCCATCCACTGCCGACTGCGAAAAGTCATTCCAAAGGACGGGGATCCCATCAGCCAACATGCTGCTCCGCACAGAAGCCGTTGCTGCAGGTCCCTTGATTCAAATTCAATCTATCGCATAGCTTCATCGCCTAACTCAATGCAAGCACCTATTTTCAGAGAACAGGCCGCTTTGCGAACGAGAGCGGAAGCCGCCCTCAGGCACGCGCGTCGCCGCGCGGGAATCCGGTTGGTCAAGTCAGTTACGAAAGTAAGGCTCCAGATTCCCAAAATGTGGGCGAAGATAAGAATTTAGGAATTGAGGAGAGACACGATGCGAGAGTACGCATTCCGTTGGTTCTGCATAGGGGCTGGGTTGCTCCTGTGTGGCATTCCGCTTTCGGGCCAGTTCATGCAGAGGACCTCCCCGGCTGGCGCCAGCGATGAGCGATCGCACCTGGGGTATCCGCAGGATTGGAGTTCGCGACACCTGTTGATGCCGGGCGTGCGACCGGAGCGTGTACTGGCGGCGGGAGCGCGGGACCCGCGTTATGTTTACAACCTGGTGATGCGGCAAGTCGCGCTGGAAAATGAACGCATTCGGTTGCCGCGGCGGCGGCGCCACATCAAGATTGACTGGGCGGTTTCGCTGGAAAACGGGTACGTGCCGCAGAACCAGTTTCCGGCAAAATATCAGTTTGGCATAGGCGGAGAGAATTGCAATTCCGATTACGTTCTGCTTGGGCTGACTGTGACTTCGGGGACGCAGGCCAATTTGGTCGGGATCAACAACCTGTACACGGAGGCGGTTCCGCCGTGCAACAGCGGATCGCCGTGGGTGGCATTTGCGTACAACACGGTAACGCAGACAGGCGGGCAGATCCGGACATCGCCAGCGCTTTCGACCGACGGGACGAAGGTGGCGTTCGTGGAAAGCACCAGCGGGGCTTCGTACTTCCACGTTCTGGTGCTGCCCAATCCGATTCCGACGCCGCCGTCGCAGTCGGGATCGGTGTTGAGTCCGTTGACGCCGACTTCGTGCACGACTCCGACGACGCCGGGCTGCATGACCACGCTCACGATTGAAAGCACCGCAACCAATTCGAATTCCTCGCCATGGGTTGACTACGGCTCGGATACGGCGTATGTGGGCGCCGACAATGGCTTGCTATATAAGATCACGCCGGTTTTCGACGGCGGCGCGCCGGCTCTGGTCAACGATCCGAGCAACTGGCCGGTCGCGGTTTCGACCAACGCGTACAACACGGTGTTGACAGCACCGGTTGTCGATGACGTTGCCGGCCTGATTTTTCTCGGGGACGGAGAGGGATACTTGTACTCGGTCAAACTGACCAGCCCGGGTAAGACATTCGCGGCGCAACAGACGATCGGGTGGGCATACGACGGAACCAATGATGGGAGCGGGAAACCGGGGACGGGGGTTGTGGACCCTCCGATTGCGGTGACGGATCCCGCCAATCCTGCAACTGACCAGGTGTTCGCTTTCACGGGATGCAGCTATGTGCTGGGCATCGGCGGAGCAATCAGCCAGCTTGCGGCCAACTTTACGACCGGTGCGCCCACAACCAGCAACACCGTGGACCTTGGATCGGCAAGCGGGAACGGGGACTGCACGGGGAAAAACGTGCACTCGGGAGCGTTTGATAACGCGTTCTGGGTGAATGGATCGGCGTCGGGCCACATGATCGCGTGCGGATTTGTGAACAACGGAGGCGCACCGGCGAAACCACAGATGTACTTCTTCCCTTTCGCGAGTCACATCATTACGAGCACGGGTTCGTCCAGCTTTGTGGTAAATAACACGAAAGGTGACGAGTGCTCGCCCTTGACCGAATTTTACAACGGAACCACGGACCGGATGTTTTTCGGAGTGGGCTCAACCGACGGATACCTGGAGAGTTCGACGATTACGAGTTCCTTGTCAACACCGTCCTGCGTAAGCCCGCCGACATCAAGTTGTGTGACGGCTCCGAGCGCTCTAGGAGGAACCAGCGGGATCGTGATCGACAACCAATTGTCAAACGGCGGGACGAATATTTACTTCTCGACCTTAGCGGTGGGATCGGTGAACGGGCAGAAGTGCAATGTATCAGGCGGAACTGCAAATCCCTATTGCGCGGTAAAGCTCACGCAATCGGGCTTGCAGTAAGAACCGGGTTGAGTCTATGAAACTAAAGGGACTCGTCATGCTCGTTTAGCAGGGCGTGAAACCCCGCTCAGGATGATGCCGGTATCTTTGGTGAGTGTTCCGCCGTGACCTTCAAGGGGTCGCATTCGCTTTGTTATTGTTGATAGTTGGAGCAGACTGTTCCTATACTCTCCCGATTTTTTCGCGGCATATTCTGCCTTCGCCTCTGAGCGGATCTGGTGCACGAAATTGAAAAAAAACGGCCGGGGTTGCAGGAAATCCTGAACCAACCTATTCGCGACCTGGGTCTGAAGATCGAGGGCTCGCCCTTGCAGCGTTTTGTGGAACAACTGTATCGCGAACTGGAGGGCAAAAAGCTGACGAAATTCCGACCGCCTTGCTATTTGACCGACGAATGGGGTTGCCCGTCGGGCGAACCGGTGATCGGCATTCCCTTTTATCTCGCCCACTCCGAGCTGGCTCAACTCGAAAAGGAAATGAATGACCTGGAGGATGCGCGCGAGATCATGATGTACCTCCGGCACGAAGCGGGGCATGCCTTCAACTACGCCTACAAGCTGCACCGCACGCCGGAGTGGAAACAGCAGTTTGGACCGTTTCGCCGGCCCTATCACGATAACTACCGGCCGGTTCCCTTTTCGCGGAATTATGTCCGGCATCTGGCGGGCTGGTATGCCCAGAAGCATCCGGATGAAGATTTCGCGGAGACCTTCGCGGTGTGGCTCACCCCGCGCTCCGCGTGGCGTAAACGCTACCGTGGCTGGGGTGCTCTGGCAAAGCTGCGCTACATGGATCGGATCGCCCGCGAGTTGGGCAGCAGCGATCCGGCTCGCCGACGCGGTCATACGGACCTCACCGTGGAGGAAATGGAAACCACGGTGGCAGAGTTTTACCAGCGCAACGGTGACCAGGTCCCGATTGGGGATCTGGCGCTGGATACGGATTTACGGGATATCTTCGATGCGTCCCCCAGGCGCAAGACTGCCCTACCCGCCCAACAATTCCTGCACACCCACCGCAAATCCGTGGTGGACAAGGTTGCCTACTGGACGGGAGCGCAGCGTCCTTTGATCAAGAAGCTGATGGAGTCGGTAGAGCAAAGAATCGGGGAATTGCATTTGTTTGCCGATGCCGAGCGGGAAGCAGAACACTTGATCCAGATCACCGTTTATGCCACGGCGCTGGCCATGAACTACATGGCACGAGGAAAGTTCGTACATCCATGAGACGGAATACGACACACGCTGTAAGCAGTCTGGGGGCGCGCCACGATGACTAGCGCCAATTTGAAAGTCGCCATTCTTTACGACGTCTGGCAAGAAGACACGGCCGCCGCGGAGGTCGCGGAGGAGAAGGCGATTGCGCGAAAGAAGAAGCCGTTGAGCAAGACGAAACGGGAGAAAGAAGACCGGGAAGAGATCTTCGAGGCTCTGGAAAAGCTCGGCCACCGTCCCTCTTATCAAGTGCTGGACGGCAGCCCGCAGTGCCTGACTGCGTTGGCCAAGTGCGGCGCCGACCTGGTGTTCAATCTGACCGAGTCTTTTGCCGGCGACGACACCAAAGACATGAATATTGCGGCCTACCTCGACCTGCTGGGAGTGCCTTATACGGGGGGAGGGCCGCATGCACATTTCTTGGCGCAGGATAAGGCAACGGCAAAGAAGATGTTCGCCTTCCACGGCATCAAGACTCCGTATTTCGCCACCGCATATCGCGGCCGGATCGAGCACGCGCACGACATTTCGTTCCCCCTGATCGTGAAGCCCATCTCCGAAGATGGCTCGATCGGCATTAACGCGGATGCGGTGGTCAACAGTATCAAAGAACTTATGGAACGCGTGGAGTACATCCAGAATGAGTTTGATTCTCCCGCCCTGATTGAGGAATACATCGCAGGCCGCGAGATCTACAGCGCCATCCTGGGCAGCTACGAGCAGGCGCAGGCGCTGCCGCTGGTCGAACTTGACCTCTCACGTCTGCCTAAAGGCACTCCCAAGATCGCCAGTTATGACGTGAAGTTTGAAAAGGACACCCCAGCCCACAAACTCACCAAGTCGGATCTGGTCACCGATCTTGACGAGGAAACTGTTTCCCGGCTACAGGAGGTCGGCCTGGCGGCGTATAAGGCGGTTAAGCTGCGCGACTATGGCCGTATTGACATGCGCCTCACGCCCAAAGGCGAAGTGTATGTGATTGAAGCAAATCCCAACCCCTGGCTTTCCAGCAAGCATGAATTTGCCATGGCTGCCAAGGCGTCCGGCCGAAACTACACCCAACTGATCGCCGAGATCGTGGACATGGCAATGGCGCGATATCCCCGGCAGGCCAAGGCCGAAAGCCTCGGCTGAAAGAGTCACCTTCTCCTTAAGCCGTCCAACGTGTTCCCCCGAAACTGTCATCCTGAGAGCAGCAACGCGATTCGCTCGCGAATCGCGACGCGGAGTCGAAGGACCCCTATTGCGTATGTGCTGCCGAACAATTGGCCAAGCATTCTAACTATGAACTCAAAAGAAATTTCCGCCAGCATCCCCTGCTGCGACGACGCAGCCCGTGCACGATAGGGATGTTTCGACTGCGCGGTGGCTTTCGCAAACGAAAGCCATCGTTCCGCTCAACATGACAATCTCTCCGGCCCGCCCTCCGCATTGCATGGAAGCGGGCCGGAAAGCGGAGTTAGGGCGTGATCTCGAACACAACGCCGGCGCCCTTGATGCCTCCGCCGCCCGTCGTGCCATAGAGATTCCCATTTCCATCGAAGATCACGCCGGCCTGGGGATTGCCCCCGTCTTTGCCGCCTGTGAACTGGTGAATGACCCGCTCCCTCCACTTGCCGTCTAACCCGAGTGTCAGCTTGAACACGACCCCACAACCACCCTTGCAATGACCCGCACCGCCGTTGGTAGTTGTGCCATAGAGATTCCCTTTGCTGTCGAAGCTCAGCCCAGACCAGGTGCTCCAGTTTTCACCGCCCGTAAAGTGGTGAAGCACGGTCTCGGTCCAGGTGCCGCCGCCGTTCGGCGTTAGTTGGAAGACGGTGCTTTTCGCCCGGCCATAGAGATTTCCGGCCGTATCGAAGATCACGCCGCCACGAGGGTTTACTTGGCCATTGAAGCTATAGAGCACGCTTTCCTCCCAGCCGCCTGAAGTCGGCGTTAGTTCGAATACCGTCCCGCTATTCGTCTCACCGCCATACACGGTCGTGCCATACAGATTGCCCAAGGTGTCGACGATGACACCACCCCACGGAAAGTATCCCGGGCTCTGCTCAGCCCCGAACTCGTAGAGCAGACTCTCCGCCCAGCTCCCATCCGCGTTCGGGGTTAGCTCGAAGACGACGCCGCAACCCATGCTGCACCCGCCCATACCGCCGCCGAATGGAGTCGTACCATAAAGATTCCCAGCGGCATCGAAGACCGGTGTGGACGTAGGCCAGCCCCCGTCACCGGTCGCATCACCTGCGAAGTTGTAGATCACGCTCTCCGTCCAGGTGCCGTCCCCGTTCGGGGTTAGCTCGAACACTGTTCCGCAACTGTAGTACTCGTCGCACACATTATTGCCGCCGTTCCATGTGGTGCCATAGAGATTGCCGGCGGCGTCAAAGGCCGGGCCGAGAACGGCCCACGGGGTTGCTCCGTCCGCGCCGCCAGCGAAGCTGTGGAGCACAGTCTCGGTCCAGGCGCCACCTGAACCTCGGGTCAACTGAAACACTGTCCCAAGCCCCTGGGCACCACCACCGTAGGTTGTCCCGTATAGATTTCCGGCTTTGTCGAAAACCAGGCCAAAGGGACTGGATCCGTCCAGGCCCTTGAACTGATGCAGCACCTTGTACTTGCCCGCTGCCCAAGCACCGGGCACCAGTGTTGAAGCCAGGACCAGCGTTACTGCAATGACCGCCAAAGCTTTGCTTACGGCGGCCCAGAATCGATTGCTTCTCATGTTTGCCTCCGCCACATCGCGTGGCGCGTTGTGATTCGTTAATAGTGCTAATTCGCATAAAAACCAGCCCGGCCGCTCGGTGCAGGATGCTCAAGGCCGAGTGGCCGGAGAATTGAGTTACGGCGTGATCTCAAACACGACGCCATTGCCGCTGGTGCCACCGTTACTCGTCGTGCCGTATAGGTTCCCTGCGGTATCGAGTACGACCCCTGTACCGGGATTGCTTCCGTCCTGGGGAGGGCCGGTGAACTGAAGCGCCTGCTTGCTCCATCCCTGGGAGTGCGGAATCAGCTTGTACACCTGGCCGTAACAGCAATTTCCATTGAGATCCTCGCCCAGGTCCGTTGTGCCGTACAGACTTCCCGCTGCGTCGAAGGCGATCTTGTCGCCAGGATACGCTCCATCCTGGTTACCCTTAAACGCATGCAGCACGCTCTGGTTCCAGCGGCCGTTCTTGGTAGGCGTCAGCCTGAAGACGCCGCCATACCAACCGCCCCCGCCGCACGCATGGCCGTAGAGGCGACCGGCGGAATCGAATATCAGCGGGCTGAGCGGCTTGCGTCCGGACGCGCCCTTCGTATCGCCGAGGAAGCGGAAGATCACCTGCTCAGTCCAGGTTCCGTTCGAGTTAGGCGTCAGCTCGAAAATCGACCCGCAATCTTTGCTAGAAGGGCAGTTTCCCCAAGCGTCGACCCCATCAGACGTAGCGCCATACAGATTGCCGGCTGTGTCGAAGGTCAGGTTCCCCCCGTACAGCGGATAACTCCCGTCTGTGCCGCCCGTGAAGCTGTGGAGCGGACCATACGTCCAGTTCCCATCGGAGTTCGGCGTCAGCATGTAGACTGCACCCATGCTTTGAGTGCCTCCGCCCGAGGTCACCCCGTAAAGAGTGCCCTTGGCGTCGAAGATCACTCCATACCAGGGGTTTGCTCCATCGCTGCCACCGGTGAAACTGTAGAGCACGCTCTCCGTCCATGTGCCGCCGGAGTGTGGGACCAGTTGGAAAACGGTGCCAGCCGAGTAGTCGCCGCCGTACTGCGTGGTGCCGTACAGATTGCCGTTTGCATCGAAGGTCACATAGTCCACGGGAGTGGCTCCATCGCTGCCGCCGGCGAAACTATAGAGCACGCTCTCGGTCCAGCTTCCGTTGGAGTTCTTCGTCAGCTCGAAAACAGTCCCATCTCCATATGCTCCGCCTATCTGAGTCGTACCGTAGAGATTACCGGAAGCATCGAGGATAAGACCCGCATCCGGCGCGCCGCCATCGGTACCGCCGCTGAAGTTATAGAGAATTTTGTACTTGCCCGCTGCCCAGGCGCCGGGCGCCAGGATTGAAGCCATGATTAGAGTTACAGCCGTGACCGCCAGAACTTTGCTTACGGCGGTCCAGAATCGATTTCTTTTCATATTCGTCTCCTGCCACATCGCGTGGCGCGTTGTGATTCGTTAATAGTGCTAATTCGCATAAAAACCAGCCCGGCCGCTCGGTGCAGGATGCTCAAGGCCGAGTGGCCGGAGGACGGAGTTACTTCATGTACTCAAACACCACGCCACAGCAACCGGTGTTCCACCCGTCAAACGCAGTGCCGTAGAGGTTTCCTGCAGCGTCGAACACGACCGGAGCGGGACTATCGCCTCCGTCCCGGGGAGGGCCCTCGAAATAATGGAGCACCCGCTTGCTCCATCCGCCGCGCGAGTGCCGAACCAGCTTGAACATCTGGCCGACACCTCCATGGCTATTGATGCCCGCGACCGTTGTGCCGTACAAATTTCCGGCTGTGTCGAGGACGACGCCACCGATAGGATAGGCTCCATCCTGGTCACCCTGGAACACATAGAGCACGCGCTCGTGCCACTTGCCCTTTGCACCAAGCGTCAACATAAAGACGGTGCCATAGTCACTGCCCCCGCCATATGAATTGCCGTAGAGACGGCCGGCCGAATCGAATACCAACGTGCCATTAAGGTTGCGTGTCATACCCCTGCGTGTCCCACCGCCCGTAAAGCGGAAGATCACTTTTTCCTTCCAGCTCCCGTCCGATTGGGGCGTCAGCTCGACAATCGACCCGCAATCGTTGCCGTTCGGGCAGTTCCCGTAACCGTCGACGCCGTCATTCGTAGCGCCATACAAGTTGCCAGCTGTGTCGAAGGTCAGGTTCCCGAACTGTGGATGACTCCCGTCCTTGCCGCCCGTGAAACTATGGAGCGTGCCATACGTCCAGCTCCCATTGGAGTTCGGCGTCAACTTGTAGACGACATCCATGCCTTGAGTACCGCCTCCATTTGTCATGCCATAAAGAGTTCCCGTAGCGTCGAAGACCACCCCGGCATAGGGATTTGCTCCATCGCTACCGCCGGTGAAGCTATAAAGCAAGCTTTCGGTCCATGTTCCGCCGGAGTTTGGCGCCAACTGGAAGACGGTGCCAGCTGAGGAAGCGCCCCCAGAGTATGTGGTGCCATACAGGTTGCCGCTGGCGTCGAAGGTCACTTCAGCCTGGGGAGTGGCTCCGTCGGTGCCGCCGGCGAAGCCGTAGAGTACGCTCTCGGTCCAGCTTCCGTCGGAGTTCTTCGTCAGCTTGAAAACAACGCCGTCTCCAAATGCGCCTCCTTGGGGGGCCGTGCCGTAAAGATTACCGGAGGTGTCGAGGATGAGCCCCGCTGCGGGCTGGCTGCCGTCGGTACCTCCGGTGAACTTATACAGAACCTTGTACTCGCCCGCCGCCCAGGCGCCGGGCGCCAGCATTGCAGCCATGATCAGCGTTGCTGCCGTGACCGCCAAGACTTTGCTTACGGCGGCCCAGAGTTGATTTTGATTCCTTTTCATGTTCGCCTCCCGCCACATCGCGTGGCTCGTTATGATTTCGTTGTGGTTCAGGTTTTCCGACGGCCGGAGAGCAATGATGATTGCAGAACTCGGGTTGGGGGAAAGCCCGCTCTGTTTCCGAGTTGCCTTGATTTGGCTACGGGGTCGGGTTACGAACTAAGAAGGGTCTCGGAACCTCACGCTCACACTAGTTCGGCCTCGCCACCGCTGACAACGACAAGGATCACAGGTCCGTGTGATTAGGGGGCCAACCGGCCAGCGGACCAGAGCAGAGAGCGTCTCCTAAGAAGTCCGGCGAAGCCCGCAATGCCAAACAGCGCAGGTCCGTCAGCGACAATTACAAGGCTTGCTGCGAATTGACAGCCTGGACACGACCAGCAAGAGTGCCATTTGCGGCACGACGGAACGGCCTGCGGGAAAACTAGTTTCTGTTACTCCGGGGGCTGAAGCCCTTATCCATTTTGGGGCACTTATCGCAGCGCTAAGGAGCGCTGCGCCACCCAAAATCCGCGTTTCCCGCGGGCCGTGATGTCGTGCCCTCCGCAAGAGCGCCCGCGGTTCACGGTAACCCTGAAATTGGCCCAAAACTGCAGGTGTAAAACCCATAAACCCCTTTGATTGATGCGATTTTCAGCAGCGATTGTGCGCTGTGGCATATTTCCACACGGTTCAGGTCACGATCCTAAGTGACTCAGATCACAGCAGATATCATTTCGGGAGCAGAGAATCGCATCAGTGGCAGCAAAATGCTGCTGGGTTTCTTTACATGTAACACACTTATCGGAAAGGAAAGCAATCATGAAGATGACGAAGCTCGCAATTGTGGTGCTGACCATCGCGGTGGCACTGTTCATCCTGATCCCGAGCCTGTCCTGGGCCGACAACGGGGCAACCATTTATAAAGCGAAGTGCGCGGCCTGCCACGGTGTGGACGGCGCCGGCAAACCCGCAGCTAAAATCCCCAGCCTGGTTTCCGACGAGGCCAAGGCAAAGTCGGATGCGGATCTGACCGACATGATCGCCAACGGCGGCCCCAGCAAGAAGGCGATGCATGCTTTCGCCAGCAAGGGCTTGACCCCCGACCAGATCAAGGCCGTGGTGTCCGCGATCCGGGACCTGCAAAAAAAGTAGATTGGCTGTTCCTGACGCGCACGGCCCGCTGTTGCGCGACACGACTGTCGGCCAGCGGTCCCAGAAAGCGCGACGGTGAGTCATGAAAATGCCCGGCGCAATTCGGCGAATGGAACGGAAAACCGGCCGATCCATAGCCAGCCGGGAATCCCCTCTGTGTGCTTTCCCCACGGGAAGAGCCCAAACCGGTCTGAGTTTCCAAGTTCCCGGGCCCGGTTCTTTCTTTTCAGCCGCCGCGCCCAAGCGGTCGTGCACCGTTCCCCGGTCCATTTCGGGCGAGGTTCGCCTCGCTTCTTTCCTTATTCCGCAGGAGCGGAAATCCTACCTGGGAGCAGCGAGGAGACAATTCCATGAGCAAAGCCATTCTATATGACGCCACGACTCTGCATCGGCTGCAAAGCCTGCGAGCAGGCGTGCGCGGAGCGTAACAAGCTGCCTTACAACGACGCCATCGCCGCCGAGCAAGTGCAGTCGGCGCACAAGTTCACGTGGTCCAGACCAAGGGCGATAAGTTCATGCGCCGCCTGTGCATGAACTGCGAGGACCCGACCTGCGCCTCGGTGTGTCCGGTGGGCGCGCTGCGCAAGACCAAAGCCGGCCCGGTGATCTACGAAGAAGTGCGCTGCATGGGCTGCCGCTACTGCGTGGCGGCTTGTCCTTTCGGCGTGCCCAAATACGAGTGGGAAAAGGCGCTGCCGGCGGTCCGCAAGTGCGACATGTGCGCCGACCGGCTGGCGGCGGGCAAGATGACCGCCTGCGCCGAAGTCTGCCCCACGGGCGCGACGAAGTTCGGCGATCGCGATGAGTTGATCGCCGAAGCCAAGCAGCGCCTGCACGACAATCCCGGAAACTATGTGAACCACATCTACGGCCTGGAAGAGGTGGGCGGCACCAGCGTCTTGCTGCTCTCCTCGGTGCCCTTCGAGACTTTTGGCTATCGCACCGACCTGGTGCGCGAGCCGCTGCCGCTCTACACCTTCCGCGTGCTGTCGCGCATTCCCGACCTGGTGGCGCTGGGCGGGGTGCTGCTGGGCGGAATCTGGTGGATCACCAACCGCCGCGAGAAAGTCGCCGGCGCCGAAGGCAAGAAAACAGACGAGAAGGAGAAGTAACGTGAAGCAGAAGCTTGATGAAGTTCACGCTGTGGAAGGTGGTCTTCTTCGCCATCATGGCGGCGGGGCTTCTACGCCACCGTGCTGCGCTTCACTCGCGGCCTGGGCGCCTCGACCAACCTGAGCGACCAGTTCCCCTGGGGCATCTGGGTCAGGCTTCGACGTACTGTGCGGAGTGATGCTGGCGGCCGGCGGCTTCACGCTGATGGCCGCGGTGCACATCTTCCACATCGAGCGCTTCAAGCCCATCATCCGCCCGGCGGTGCTCACCGCCTTCCTCGGCTACCTGCTGGTATCGTGGCGCTGATCTTCGACCTGGGCCGCTACTACCGCATCTGGCACCCGCTCATCATGCGCAACCCGCACTCGGTGATGTTCGAGGTGGCCTACTGCGTGATGCTCTACACCGCGGTGCTCTCGCTGGAGTTCGCACCCATCGTCTTCGAGCGCCTGCGGCTGGAGCGGCCGCTGCGCATCCTGCACGCGGTGGGGATCCCGCATCGTGATCCTGGGCGTGATTCTTTCCACGCTGCATCAGTCGTCGCTGGGCACGCTCTATCTGATCATGCCCAACAAGCTGTATCCCTTCTGGTATTCGCCCCTGCTGCCAGTGTTTTTCTTCATCTCCGCGATCGGCGTCGGGCTGGCCATGACCATCTTCGAGTCCTACATGAGCTCGAAATACTTCCGCCGGCAACTGGAGTTGCCGCTGCTGAGCGATCTGGGGCGGATCCTGGCGGTGGTGCTTTCGGTCTACGCCGTGCTGCGCTTCGAAGACCTCTACCACCGCGGCGTGCTGAAGCTGGTGCTCCAGCCGCGCTATGAGACCTAGCTCTTCCTGCTGGAGGTGGTGGTGGGGTTGCTGCTGCCCATCGCGATGCTGTTCACGCGCCGCATCCGGGAGAGCGCGGGCGGGCTCTACCTGGCGGCGGTGCTGACCGTGCTGGGTTTCATCACCAATCGGCTGAACGTGAGCATCACCGGCATGGAAGGCGCCGCGGGCATGCACTACGTCCCCAAGTGGACGGAGATGGCGGTGACCGCCATGATCGTGGCCGGCGGCTTCGCGCTGTTCGGCCTGGCGGCCAAGTATTTGCCCATCTTCCCCGCGGAAGGCGAGCACGCGACAGCCGGCAGCGAGTCGCAGTTCCGGCGCGGGCGCTGGAACAAGCCGGTAGCAGGAGATTGATCCCATGGCGTCCGGAGATGTTGCCGGGCAAGTGAATCCGCTGGAGGCGGTTGGGAACACCCTGAGCGCCAAGCTGATCGTGCTGCTGCTGGCGGGGATGGTGGTGATCTTCGCGCTGCTGGGCTATCTGAACATCCGCCTGCACCGCCGGCATCTGGAAGCGGCCACGCTGCTCGCCGCCGAGCGCATGAGCGACGTCATCCAGCACGCCACCACCTATCACATGCTGCGCAATGACCGCGAGGCGCTCTATCGCTCCATCAACACCATGGCCAGCGAGCCCGGGGTGGTGCGCATTCGCATCATCAATCAGGAAGGCCGGATCAGCTTTTCCAGCGACAGCGCCGAGGTCAACACCTACGTCGACAAGAAAGCGCGGAATCCTGCTACGCCTGCCACGCGCAGGCGCAGCCGCTGACCAAGCTCAACCGTCCCGATCGCTTCCGCATTTTCAAGCCTGACGGACACCGCGTGCTGGGGATCATCACCCCCATCGAGAACCAGCCTTCGTGCTCGACGGCAGAATGCCATGCGCACCCGGCGGAGCAGCAAGTGCTGGGCGTGCTCGACACCGAATGTGTCGCTGGCGCGCGCCGATGCCGACCTGCGCGGAAAGCAGCGTCCGCATGCTGGCCTACACCGTGTTCGCGGTGGTGCTGATCGCGGTGCTGAGCGGAATCTTCGTCTGGCGGGTGGTGCACATCCCGGTGAAGAAGCTTAAAGCGCGGCACCGAGCGGTTGACGCGACGGCCAGCTCGGATATCAGCTCGATATCGTCTCCCGCGACGAACTGGGCGAGCTGGCGCTTTCCTTCAACCAGATGAGCCGGCAATTGCGCGAGGCGCGCGAGGAGATCGACGCCTGGGCGCAGACGCTGGAAGCTCGCGTCGAGCGACAAAACCCGCGAGCTCAAGCACGCCCACCAGCAGGTGATGCAAGTCGGAAAAGATGGCCTCCATCGGCAAGCTGGCGGCCACGGTGGCGCACGAGATCAACAATCCGCTGGCCGGCATCCTGACCTACGCCAAGCTGCTGCGCAAATGGCTGGACCGCGACGGCTGGAGACGCCAAGCGCCGCGACGAGGTGCGCGGATCGCCTGGAGCTGATCGAGAGCGAGAGCCGGCGCTGCGGCGAAATCGTGCGCAACCTGCTGACCTTCTCCCGCTCCTCGCCCATGAACCTGCAATGGGCTGGACTTGAACCAGGTGATCGACCGCTGCGTGCGCCTGGTGCAGCACCAGACCGAGCTGAACAACGTGCAACTCCAGCCGCAGACCTGGCCGAAGACCTGCCGCAGGTGCAGTGCGATCCCGGCGCAGATCGAGCAACTGCTGCTGGCGCTGATGATGAATGCCATCGACGCCCTGCCCCACGGCGGCAACCTGTGGGTGCGCAGCCGCATGGTGCCGGAGGTCAGCTCGGTGCAATTGGAAGTGCGAGGACGACGGCGTGGGCATCCCCGCAGAGATTCTGCCCAACCTGTTCGAGCCCTTCTTTACCACCAAGGAAAAAGGCCACGGAGTGGGACTGGGACTGGCCATCAGCAAAGGCATCGCCGAGCGCCACCGCGGGCGCATCGACGTCGAGTCCGAAGCCTGGGCGGGGAACCAAGTTCACCATCACTCTGCCGGTGGATGCGTACGCGGAAGTGGCGGCAGCGCCCGGCTGCCACGGCAGGAAAAGCGAGGTGAGTGATGACGGCAACTGGTAGCAAAGCAAGCCTGCTGGTGGTGGACGATGAAAGGAGCGTGCGCGATTCGCTGGGCAAATGGTTCCGCGAAGAAGGCTACGAGGTCGGCACCGCGGAGAGCGCGCAGCGAGGCACTGCAGCGCCTGGCCGAGCACCCCTGGGACGTGGCGCTGGTGGACATCAAGATGCGCGGCACCGACGGCATCGAGCTGCAGCGGCGGCATCCACGAGATCGATCCCGAGCTGATCGTCATCATCATGACCGGATACGCCTCGGTGGAGACCGCGGTGCCGGCGCTGAAGAACGGCGCCTACGACTACGTGACCAAGCCGCTTCGACCCGGACGAGATCGCGCATCTGTGCACAACGCGCTGGCGCACCGCGCATGGCGCGGACGAGAATGTGCGCCTGCGGGAGACGGTGGCCGAAGTGGCGCGGCCGGACGAGATGGTGGGGCAGAGCGCGGCCATGAAGAAGGTGTTCGAGGCCATCGAGACCGTCGGCCCCACCGACGCCACCGTGCTCATCACCGGCGAAAGCGGCACCGGCAAAGAACTGGTGGCGCGCGCCATCCACGCGCAGAGCCCGCGGCGCTTCAATCCGCTGGTGGCCATCCACTGCGGAGCGCTTGACCGAGACGCTGCTGGAGAGCGAGCTGTTCGGCCACGAGAAGGGCGCGTTCACCGGCGCGCAGTATCGCAAGAAGGGCAAGTTCGAGATCGCCGAGGGCGGCACGGTCTTCCTCGACGAAATCGGCGACATCAGCCTGAAGACCCAGACCGACCTGCTGCGCGTGCTGCAGGAGCGCGAGATCGTGCGCGTCGGCGGCAACCAGCCCATCAAGGTGGACTTCCGCTGCGTGGCCGCCACCAACAAAGACCTGGAGAAGCTGATCGAAGAAGGAAACTTCCGTCCCGATCTGTATCTACCGGCTGAACGTCTTCCGCATTGAGTTGCCGGCCTTGCGCGAGCGCCGGGACGATATTCCGCTGCTGGTGGACCATTTCGTGCGCAAGTTCTCGCGCAGATGAACAAGAAGATCGTGCGCGTGGCTCCCGGCGCCATGGACCTGCTGCAGCAGTACCACTGGCCGGGCAATGTGCGCGAACTGGAGAACGCAGTGGAGCGCGCCATGGTGGTGGCGCAGGAGCCGGAGCTGCGCGAGCACGACTTCACCTTCAAGAACGCCGCCCCCAAGGCGCGCCCATGAGCCTGGACGAGATGGAAAAGGCGCATATTCTGCGCGTGCTGGAGGAGTGCGGCGGCAACCAGACCCGGGCCGCGGAAATGCTGGACATTGACCGCGTCACCTTGCACCATAAGCTGAAGAAGTACGGCTGGAGCCGACCAAGCGTTGAGACGCGATGAACTCTTCAACTGCTGCCGATCGGAAAGATCGACGGCCGGTTGCTGCTGGATCTCGCACCCGGCCTGGCCAACACATTTGGTGTGCCTTGCGAGCTTCTCCCGCAAGCATTAGACCCTGAATTTGCCTTTCACGGCGAGCGCCAGCAGCATCATTCATCGGAAATCCTGGCCCGCATGCAAAGCCATCTCACTCCGCGCTCCTGGCGGATCCTCGGCGTCGCCGCGGTAGATCTCTACATCCCGATCTTGACTTTTGTTTTCGGCGAGGCCCAGATGGGGGGCCCGTGCGCCGTGGTTTCGCTGCACCGCCTGCGGGAGGAATTCTACGGGCTGCCCGCGGACCCGAATCTGGTGCGGGAGCGCTTGCTGAAGGAAGCCGTCCATGAAATTGGACACACCATCAGCTTGACCCACTGTGATGATTATCGTTGCGCCATGGCTCCATCCCATGCCGTGGAGTGGATCGATCTAAAGGAAAGCTGGCTGTGTTCGGCATGCCAGGCGCGGGTTCTGCAAACGTAGGGACTCTGGCTAGGTTCCCGATGTGGGCGCCACGGCTTAATCTGAAACTGCTCCAGCCGAGCAACTCAATCGGCGGGCATCACGACGGGCTGCGGCGACGCTGATCTGGGCAACTTCACGGTACGGGCGGGTTCGGTCTGCAGCCACTTGCGGATCTCCGGCAGCGCGGCCCGCGTCACTGCTTCTCCCGCACGCACCAGCGCAGCGCTGTGTTCAAAAGCATCGTACTTGAATCCGTTGACATCGGGCTCGATAGCCAGGTCGGCGGCCTGTCTCCACTGGCTGCTGTTCATTTCCTGGGCAATGGCAAAACATTGGCCGATGACATCGAACAGGTGGCGCGGGCCCTCGCCATTGGTCCATTTTCCTTTCAGATGCACCGCCAGCACGCGATCCGCGCCCATTTGGCGCAGCGGCGAGTGGCAGGCACAGCGTAGGACAACATGCCGTCCACCAGCAGACGTCCGCGAATCTTGACCGGCAAAAACATTCCCGGGTACGCGCAACTGGCGCGCACCGGATCGATCAGCGGGCCGGAATGAAACACGACGCCTTCGCCGGTCGAAAAATCGGTGGCCGTCACCGCCAGCGGAATGCGCAATTCTTCGAAGGTTTTGACTTTCAGCAGGCTGGTTCAGGAATCCGATCATGCGCTGGTTGCTGGCGAATCCGTAGCGCGACAGCGTCCAGCGGGCAAAATGCTTGAAACGCACGTGGGTGGCGACATGCTCCAGTTCCACAGGCGAGAGCCCGCTGCAATAGGCGGCGCCAATGAGCGCACCCACGCTGGTGCCGGCGATGTAGCGGATGGGAATGTTTTCTTCTTCGAGGACTTTGAGGACGCCTACATGAGCGATGCCCCGGGCAAAGCCACCGCCTAACGCCAAACCGATACCGGCACCGGTCGCGTCGGGGCCGTGGATCGGGGAAATCCTCAGCTCGCGCCCGAATGCCTGTACCGAACGAATGATCTTCCCCAGACTCTTCATGGATGACCCCACAATCATCCCGGTTCGTGCCCGGTACTTCCACTTCACATTCAGCAACTTAGATGCCATTTTAGAACGAGGGGATCGCGGCTGGCAGCGTGCCGATGGTTACCTGGTGAGAGGTTACTTCGCGCTGCAGCCGCAAGTGACTAACCCCCGTGTTTCTGATAACTTGGAGCACATGGCCCGGGAGATCTCGGCGGGAGGGGTGGTGGTACGGAGCACAGAGCGAGGCTGGCAGATGGCGGCGATTGAGCCACAAAAGGAGCCGCCCATAGCCCCTCCCGCAAAGGGCAACAAGAAAACATCGCAAAAAATGTTACTCGCTTTGCCCAAAGGGCTGGTGGATCCGGGCGAAAAACCCGAGCAAACCGCCATCCGCGAGGTTCTGGAAGAAACGGGCCTCGTTGCTATCCCCGTCACCAAGCTCGGTGATATCAAGTACGTTTATGTGCGCACCTGGGGAGACGGGGAGCGGGTCTTCAAGATTGTCAGCTTTTATCTGTCTGCGGTACAATTCGGGCCGGATCGACGAAATCGCTGCCGGAGATGCGCATTGAGGTCAAACGCGCGCTTTGGATTCCATTGCAGGGAGCGGAGTTGAAACTGGCCTACAGCGGGGAAAAGGACATGGTTCGCCGCGCCCAGGAGTATGTGAAAGATCACCGCCCAGCTCTAGCGGTGGAGGGTTGAGTGACATCACACACATGTGTGATCCATAACCTTGCGCGCGAGCCGAAGTTGTGATCTAGAAATCCATGTATGTTATTGAATCAAAAAGATTTTGCTTGACTTCCTGAAACCCGGCGTCTAGCATGAAGCTCAACTTAATAGGGCGCGCGTCGTTGCCATCCTCACCCCACATCTTACGGCGCGCGCCCGCGTGTTTTTAGGGCGCATTTCCTTGCTTTCCCGCACTAATGGATCCCGACTGAAACTCCGCAACTACCGCTTTCGTTGCTTTCCGTTTTGCTATTGGGATCATCGGAGTCTTTCTGTCATGAACCGCTATTCACAAGGTTGCTGTCCTGGGCGCCGGAACCATGGGGGCGCGCATCGCCGCCCACTTGGCCAATGCCGGTGTGCCAGTCTTCCTGCTCGACATCGTTCCCCCGGATGCCGATGGCACAGCGCGCAACAAGATCGCGCAGCCGGGCTGGAGGCCGCGAGCAAGTCCAAGCCTGCGGCCTTCATGGAGCCGTCGCTCGCGCGGTCTGGTCACCATCGGCAACTTCGAGGACAACCTCAAGCGGCTGCCGAAGTCGACTGGATCATCGAAGTCGTCGTCGAGAATCTCGAGATCAAGCGCGCGCTGCTGAGGAAAGTGGAAGCGATGCGCAGGCCTGGCACCATCATCACCACCAACACCAGCGGCCTGCCGGTGGCGAAGATCGCCGAAGGCTTCTCCGAGGATTTCCGCCGCTGCTGGTTTGGCACGCATTTTTTCAATCCGCCGCGCTACATGCGCCTGCTGGAGATCATCCCCACCGCCAGAAAGCTGACCGCGCCGCCATCGACGCCATCGCTCACTTTGCCGACCTGCGCCTTGGGCAAGGGCGTGGTGTTTGCCAAAGACACGCCTAATTTCATCGGCAACCGCATCGGCACGTTCTCGGTGCTGAATGCCATGCGGCTGATGCAGGAGATCGACCTCACGATCGAGGAAGTGGACGCGCTCACCGGGTCGGCCGTGGGCTGGCCGAGGTCCGCGACCTTCCGCACCATCGACCTGGTCGGGCTCGACATCCTTCGGGCATGGTCGTCAGAATTTCATGCGCAACTGTGCGCGACGAGCGTCCGCGCCACCTGGCAAGTTGCCTGATTTTTTTCCGCCAGATGCTGGAGCGCAAATGGCTGGGCGACAAAACCAACGGCGGCTTTTACAAGAAGATCAAGGCACGCGGGCAAAGAAGAACGCCTCGGGCTCGACTGGAAGACGCTGGAGTACCATCCGCAGCAGCAGACCGAAATTTCGCCGCGCTCGAAATGGCCAAGAACGTCGAAGAAACGCGGCGAGCGCCTTGCGCATGCTGCTTGGCCTTGATGGAAGCGCGCCGCAGAAAAGCGATCAGAGCCGCGCGCGTTCCTCTGGACGGCGCTCTCGGATCTGTGGACTTATTCCGCCAATCGCATTCCGGAGATTTCCGATTCCGTGGTCGAAATCGATCGCGCCATGCGCCTGGGCTTCAACTGGGAACTGGGTCCGTTCGAACTGTGGGACGCGGCCGGCGTCGAGACCACGGTCGCGCGCATGAAGAAAGGAAGGCCGCCCGATCGCAGCCAACGTCGAGAAGCTGCTGGCCTCAGGCAAGGAGCTCCTGGTACGCGGAGCGCTACGAAAGCCGCGTCCGGCCGCGCCTACTGGGATCTATGCACTGGCAACTGGGAACCGGTTCAAGTCCCGAGCGGAGTGTGGTCGGTCGAGGTGCGAAGAAATCCAACGGTGTGGTGAAGAAGAATTCCGGCGCGTCGCTGGTGGATCTCGGCGATGGCGTCGCTTGCATTGAGTTTCATTCCAAGATGAACTCGCTCGGCAGCGACATCGTGCAACTGATCTCGCAGACGCTGAAACCCGGCGGCCCGGGATGACATTTTGACGCCTTCGTCATTACCAACGACGCCACGAATTTTTCCGTCGGCGCCAACCTGATGCTGCTGCTGATGTCGGCATTCAGGACGAAGAATGGGATGACATTGACCTCGCCATCCGCCAGTTCCAGGGGATGACCCAGGCCATTAAGTTCTCGCCCAAGCCGGTGGTGGCCGCGCCTTTCGGGCATGTCGCTGGGCGGAGGCTGCGAAATTTCGCTGCACGCGGCCGCGCGCAAGCCGCACGCCGAACTTTACATGGGACTGGTGGAAGTCGGCGTCGGGCTGCTGCCGGGCGGCGGCGGATGCAAAGAGATGCTGCTGCGCGCGGTGGACAGCGCGGCAGTTCAGCTCGCGGCGCAGGTGCTGGCGAAGCGGCGATTCCGTCGAAATGATGGAAGCCATGAAGAAGAGCTTCGAGACCATCGGCATGGCCAAGGTCTCGCCACTTCGGCCAACGAGGCGCGCAGCCTCGGCTTCCTCTCCGAGGCGACGAGATCACCATGAACCGCGAGCGCGTGCTGGCCGACGCCAAGGCGCGGGCGCTGGAGATGGTCCGCGCGGGCTACGAACCGCCCATGCCGCGCACCGACATTCCCGCGCCCGGAGAAAACATTCTGGCGACGCTGAAGATGGGAGTGCACCTGATGCGCCAGGGCGACTACATCACCGACTACGAGGTCAAGATGGCAACAAGATTGCCGAAGTGCTGTGCGGCGGAAACGTTTCGCCGGGCACGCCGGTCGAGCGAGCAATACATCCTCGATCTGGAGCGGGAGGCGTTCAAATCGCTGTGCGGAGAGAAGAAAACCCAAGAACGAATCCAGTACACGCTGAAGACGGGAAAGACGCTGAGGAATTAGGTGCCCGTGAGAGCGTGACACGGGACCGCGCCCCATGTATGACCGGCGGGTTCCTCAAGTAACGTTGATTTCCGCAGGCGCGCTGCCGATAGTTAGCTTGATAGCTGGACAGGTTGATGGGCCGGGCCGGAAACGGCCCGGCTTGCTTGTTGCCCTTCGGCGTCGCCGCCAACAAGAATGGGGAGCGCCCGGCTAGACTCGAACTAGCGACCTCCGGATTAGACTTCCGGTGCTCTATAGTGGTATCAGTAACGATAGTCCACATTCCTTCTGAGCTACGGGCGCAAACCTGAAACTAGGGAAGCGCCCTAGCTCTGGATGCGGAACCAGTCCTTGACTAGGAGCTTGAAACGAGTAATTTCATCCTCGTTCAGCTCGCAGCTGTGAGCAACCACGTTTCTTATCTTGTTGAACTGGGACAGGATCAACTGCATCGCCTTCTTGCTGCGGAGAGTGTCAGAGAAGTCGTCCCAGTTGGCCTCGAAGACGCTGATCAGTTCCCCAAAGTTCGTGTACGACAGCGGGTCCTCGGACCGGATCGACATCGTGGTATCGCGCTCGTCTTGCTGCTTGTCTCTAACTACTTTCTGCACGCCCTCGGGAACCTTGTCCTTCCACCAGTTTGGGCCGTGCTTCTCCGCAAGTCGTCCGGAGATCAAACGCCGGATCGAGTTTTCCAACGAGTAGTAGATGGCGTAGAAGTCTGCCATTTTTCGTGCCTGCTGCAGAATATCGTTCTCGAAGAGTTCAACGTCGACGACCTCCGCCCTCTGAATCGTCCTTGCGTGTTCGATTTGGATCCCCGACTCCTCCAGCTTCTGGAGTTCGGATTCCAAGATCAGGTTATGGATGCCGAACAACTTCAGATCGTCCGCGACGCTCATTCTTCCCTCAGCAGATTTTCACGGAGGCTCTTGAAGATCGCGTTGAAAACCTCGATGTCCGTGGTTGCCGGTAGGTTTAGATAGATCGTATAAGCCAACCCTATGCGTGCGCCCTGGGCTAGCTGTAGCTGTGGGCCGCTCCCACCATTTGTTGCTTCTGCACCTGCTGGACCTGGTTGATTCACTTCTCCGCGTCTCGGCTCCGCCACCCCCTCCCATTTCGCCAGTCTTGAGAGCTCCATGAACGTGCCGACTACGGCGTAGAGGTTAGAGTCGTCATCGCCGGCCCCTGAACATTCTTGAGCTTGGCTTGGAGTTCTTTCTTGTCGAGTCTCCACGCGTACTCGTTGGCGGCAAAGAGCGGCGCATATGCCTCCCTAATCCTCTGGGCCATGACGTGCCCCGACATCGTGTCGTCTCGGTAGTCCCTGTACGCTTGCGTCGGAACGTTCGCTTGATCAACAAACCCAAGTTTTTTCAGCAGCGGAATCATCGCCCGGTAGCTGGAGGACTTCAGCCCAAGGGCGGTGCTCATGAAGTCCTGTGTGAACTTTGGGGGAACGGACGCGCTTTTGATCACCGCAAACAGCTTGGGAATGCCGCCGTAACCATTCACATACGGTGGGTATTCAGGCATAATTACTCCTTGGAATGGATGGTACCAGACGTGGAGAAAATAGCAAGTTCCGCAATCTGAGATATCGTGTTCTGTCCTGTCACCGCAATGTAATATGGTAAGTCATTTATCTACAATACACTACAAGCGAACTATTCATTGTTAACCGTCACGTTATCTGCTGCTGTGCGCTTGTTTGGCACAGAAATCTCGGCTTGTTCACGGACGCTGCTGAGCGAAATCGCCGCTGCTTGTGATCTCAGCACTGCGACTTCGCGCGTGCTCCTGATTGCCCCGGGCTAAGGGTGTGACGGGCCAGCGATTAACGACCGCCTCAGCAAGCAAAACCGACCTTCGCCGAGTGCGTTGCACAGCGAAGGATCGCTAGAAATCCGTTGGCGTCGGATTGTGCCAGCAAGACTCCCGTGTAAACCTTGGGGGTACAGAATACGCTCTTGCTCTCTGCAAACAGGTCAGTAACGACGCCATGACCGTTGAAGTACTGTCGGTGGCGCGCGCTCTCGTGTCCTTGTCAACGAGTCGATCGCGCCGCTTCCGTGCGGCGTTTGTCAATGCCGCTTGTCGTATAATGGATTTCTGATACGACAGGCACATAGTAACATCTATGGTCTACAGTATGATATGGGAACAAGATTGCTTGCTAGCGTCCGACAGAATCCGGCTAGATGGATTGTGCCTACGGCTCAGCCTCAATCGGTTGAGGCGTGCGCAAACCTGCGCACCATTGGTTGCCGGGCTTGCCGGGCGCGCCAGAGGTCGTACTGCGACTGCATATTCATCCATAGTTCCGGAGTGGTGCCCAGGGCAGCCCCCAGGCGAATCGCCATTGCGGCGGAGATTCCTGCCTTGCCATTCAGCACGCGCGACAGAGTCACGCGTGTAACCCGCAGATGTGCCGCAGCCTTGGATACCGCCAGGTCCCCGAGATATTCTCGAAGAACCAGGCCGGGATGAGGCGGATTGTGCATGGGCATGGTGGCCTCCTAGTGATAATCCTGATAGTCGAGGAGAATCGCGTCCTCACCTTCAAACTTGAACGTCAGTCGCCAATTCCCGCTGACACTTACAGCCCAGTGATCGTCGAGTTCTCCAGCCAGCGGATGAAGTCTCCACCCCGGAGCGTTCATGTCGCCCGGCTGCTTGGCATTGTCGAGCGCAAACAACTGCAAGCGCAGCTTGCTGGCATGTTTTGGCTGAATCCCAGCTTTCGATCCGGTACGGAAGAATTTCTCCACGCCCCGATGCCGGAAGCTTTTGATCACTGTATAGTATAACGATACATGTTACACAAGTCAATCATAACGACATAGCAGAGAAAAACATGCCCCGCGTCGTCCGCTACAATAGCGGTGGAGCTTCCCATGCGTGAAGTGGTCATCGTTTCTTCCGTTCGTACTCCCGTGGGGCGAGCCTTCAAAGGCACGCTCCGCGCCACGCGTCCCGATGAACTAGCCGCCGTCGCCATCAAGGCTGCACTTGAGCGCGTGCCGCAGATTGATCCCAAAGAGATTGAAGACGTCATCCTGGGCTGCGCCATGCCCGAGGCCGAGCAGGGCATGAATGTAGCGCGCATCGCGTCGCTTGCGCGCAGGGCTCCCGGTTGAGATTTCGGCCATGACCATCAACCGCTTCTGCTCTTCTGGCCTGCAGGCGATTGCCATGGCGGCGGAGCGCATCGGAAGGGCGGCGCGGAGGTAATCGTGGCGGGTGGCACGGAATCGATGTCCATGATCCCGATGGGCGGGCACAAAATTTCGCCCAATCCCTGGCTGGTGGACCATTACCCGGATGCGTATCTCTCGATGGGCCTCACGGCAGAGCGGTTGGCGCAGCGGTTCGGTATCACGCGCGATGCCGCCGACGAATTCTCTCTGCGCAGCCATCAGAAGGCGCTGGCGGCCATTCAGGCGGGCAAATTTGCCGACGAAACAGTTCCCGTTCCGGTGAGCTTCACGACTCCGAATGGTTCCAAGCCGAAGACGGCAAGAAATCACTTTCAAAGTGGACGAGGGGCCGCGAGCGGATACTTCGCTCGAAGCGTTGCTCGCGCTGAAGCCAGCGTTTCACGCTAAAGGTACGGTGACGGCGGGGAATTCCTCGCAGATGTCGGATGGAGCGGCGGCGGCGGTGGTGATGTCCGCCGACCGGGCAAAAGGCCTCGGCATCGAGCCTCTGGCGCGCTATGTGTCGTTTGCAACCGCGGGATATAAGCCCGAAGAGATGGGGCTCGGGCCAGTGTTTGCCATTCCGAAAGCACTGAAGATGGCCGGTCTTAAGCTCTCCGACATTGACGTGATCGAATTGAACGAAGCCTTCGCGGCGCAGTCGCTGGCGGTGATCAAAGAAGCTGGTCTCGATCCGGAGCGCGTGAATCCGAATGGCGGAGCCATTGCGCTGGGGCATCCGCTGGGCTGCACAGGCGCCAAGTTGACGGCAACGATCATCCGCGAGACTCAAGCGGCGGAAGGCACGATATGGGATGGTGACGATGTGCGTGGGCGGCGGTATGGGGGCAGCGGGGATCTTTGAGAATATCTGAAATTGATTCGATTTCCGCAATCACAGCTTCCTTCGTGTTGCCTTCGCGGTTTCAAATACCTTTAACCACGAAGTACCACGAAGGTAATACCAGCAGACAGTATTCTGTGACGGTTGTCTTTGTTAAGCGTTCGCGAGGCACAATCGTGCCATGGCGACCCTACCCACTTCAAGGATTACTGCTCAGCAAGTCAGTCATGCCGTTATCACGGCCGCGATGAAAGTTCACTCCGAGCTTGGTCCTGGCTCCTCGAAAGCACCTATGCCGCCTGCCTGCAACATGAACTCCTGAAACCGGAGTTCGATCCGCCGCGCAGGTCGGCTTTCCCGTCATTTACGCGGAGTCAAACTAGAGCTTGGATATCGAGTGGATCTGCTGGTGGAGGACCTGGTGGTTGTGGAGATTAAAGTCGGTGGACGCTATCTCCGCCGCTGCATCACGCCCAAGTGATCTCCTACCTTAAACTCAGTGGAAAATCCCTTGGACTGCTTTAAACTTCAATGTAGTGCACTTGAAGGATGGCATCAAGCGCTTCGTGAACGGTACAGGGTGGAAGTGAGAGCAATAAACCATAAAGGACAATAAATAGCACGTGAAAATTGCGCACTCGCATTTTGCCTTGGTGTACCCCGCCGCCTTCGTGGTTACATAGGGCTGTGCCATGGCGAGCATAACAGCAGTTCCTAAAGCAGCGATCTCCGGCGGCAGTTTTCTGCTCGAAGATCGCCGCCCCGACGAAGTCTTCACCCCTGAGGATTTCACCGAGCAGCACCGGCTTATCGGGCAGACGGCGGAAGAGTTCGCCCTCAACGAGATCGTCCCCAACATCGAGAAGATCGAGCACAAGGATTTCTCCGTCACCCGCGACCTGCTGAAGAAGGCGGGCGAACTGGGGCTCAGTTCGGTGGAGATTCCGGAAGCCTACGGCGGGCTGGAGATGGACAAAGTCACTGCCGCCGTAATCGCTGACCACATCGCCAAGTACGCCGGCTTTGCGACCACCTGGGGCGGCGCACACGGGTATTGGCACGCTGCCCATCGTCTATTTCGGAACCGAGGAGCAGAAGAAGAAATACTTGCCGCGGCTGGAGGCCGGAGAAATTGTTGGCGCTTATGCTTTGTCGGAAGCCTCGTCCGGATCCGACGCTCTGAATTGCCGCGCCCGCGCCGCGCTTTCGCCCGATGGCAAACATTACCTCCTGAACGGCGAGAAGATGTGGATCACCAACGCCGGACTTCGCAGATCTGTTCACGGTGTTTGCCAAAGTTGATGGCGAAAAGTTCACCGCTTTTCTCGTGGAGAGGACCTTTCCTGGATTTTCGATTGGCGCGGAAGAGCACAAGATGGGGATCCGGGGATCATCCACCTGCCCGATCGTCCTCAACGATTGCAGGGTGCCGGTAGAAAACGTGCTGGGCGAAATTGGCAGGGGCCACGTCATCGCGTTCAACATCCTGAACATTGGACGGTTCAAGCTGGGCGCGATGTGTTTGGGCGGGGCGCGAGTGGCTTTGCAAAATGCGCGCCGGGTATGCCAAACAACGCAAGGCGTTTGGGAAAACCATCGCCGACTTTGGATTGGTGCGCGAAAAACTGGCGAACATGGCGGCGCTGATCTATGCGGGTGAAGCGCTGGTGTATCGGACGGTGGGGATGATGGACGCGGCGCTCGCCGGGGTGGACAAGTCTGGCGTTGAAGCGCAAGGGAAACGCGCAAGGCGATTGAAGAGTATGCCGTAGAGTGTTCGATCGCCAAGGTTTGGGGATCGGAGATGCTGGATTACGTGGTGGATGAAACGGTACAGATTTATGGCGGATACGGATTCGTGGAAGAGTATCCGGCGGAGCGAACGTATCGGGATGCGCGGATCAACCGGATTTTCGAAGGAACGAACGAAATCAACCGGCTGATCATCGCGGGATCACTGCTGAAACGGGCGATGTCGGGGCAATTGCCGCTGATGCCGGCAATCAAGAAAGTGATGGACGAAGTGTTGGCGGGACCTTCCGCAGGCGAGGATTCCGAAGGGGCTTTGGCGGAAGAACGGAAGTTGGTGGCGCAGGCGAAGAAGATTGCGCTATTTGCGGCCGGCGCGGCTACGCAGAAATACCCGCAGACTTTGCAGGACGAGCAGGAAATCCTGGGCGCGATTGCGGACATGGTGATCGAGATCTACGCCGCGGAATCCGCTGTGTTGCGAACACAGAAGATGGTGGAGGGCCAAGGCGAAACGCCGGCTGAGCTTCCGATTGCCATGACGCGGGTGTATTTGTCGCAGGCGATAGAAAAGATCGAATCGGCCGCGAGAAAAGTCATTGCGGCGGTGGGATGGGAGACACGCTGCGGACCCAACTAGCGATTCTGCGGCGGTTGGTGAAGTACGAGCCGTTCAACACGATCGAATTGCGCCAGCAAATCGCACAGAAAGTAATCGAGCGGGGAAGGTACACGCTGGCGTAGAACCATGAAAGCGCAGGCTGGAATACCCGAGGCAGGCAATTACGTGAATTCACTAGGGTCTGTCAGTGGGCTCCCTTTTCAGTTCTTCCATTACGCTCTGGATCAGCTCTTTTGCGTCAGTCAGACTTTTCATCACCATCTGGACGTCCATCACCGGCAGGCCCGGCCAGCGCTGGCTCTGGCAGTAAACTCCGTGCTGGCCTACCAGGGCCATCGCGTCTGTGATCATGTCCATGGTTACCGCGAGGCGCCCGCGCGGCACGCCCAGCATGGTTTCGTAGTGTTCCAGTTCTTCCTGCTTCTCGCTAAATACGGGCATGGGGAGATTGTACCTTTACGCGAGGCCGTCAGCACTCGGCATTCAGCAGTCAACTGAACCGTCTCGTTTCCGTCAAACCGAACGGCTATTCGAACAAGGGGAGTTGCTATCCATTGCGGCCTATCTGTAGTCTAAGAACTCGCCCTCAGCATTCTAAGAATCGGTGCAGGTTCGCCGAAACCATCGTTAGCTGAGTGCTGATTGCTCCAAGGAGACTCTATGAAAAAACACATCGCCCTTCTCACCCTGCTTATGCTCACGGCCGCACTGGCCTCGGCGCAGCACGACAAAAGCAAGCGCCCGAGCCCCTCCGCTCAGGCGCAGTGCAAATTCTCGGATGGAAAGAGCATCACAGTTGACTATTCCAGTCCGCGCGCCAAGGGCCGCAAGATTTTCGGTGACCTGGTGCCCTATGGCGAAGTTTGGCGAACCGGGGCCAACGAAGCCACAACCTTTGTGACCACGGCAAATGTGACGATCGGAAGCCTGAATGTGCCCGCCGGCAGCTACACCATGTTCACGATTCCCAACCAGGACAAGTGGACGCTCATCATCAACAAGAAAACCGGCGAGTGGGGCATCCCCTATAAGTATGAGTCCGATGAACTCGGACGCTCGGACATGAGTGTGTCGAAGACATCGTCGCTGGTGGAGAACTTCACCATTTCGTTTCACGAAATGGGCAACGGCTGCCACATGTATCTGGACTGGGAGAACACACGCGCTACGGTGAAGATTGACGAGAAGTAGGTGTAGCAGATCCGAGGACTCGATGGAGCGGCCGGTGTCGCTCCATCGATTGCGGATTGTCTTGCCGAGTGCTTCCCGACAATTACCGCCCCTTACCTCCCAACCCGCCTCCGTGTTATGTTCAGTTTCTTCGCTTTCAGAAGATTAGTTTGCCGTCAGGACAGCCTGGAGAAATGATCCGCTCTTACAAAGGAATTACGCCGGCCATTCCGGCTTCCTGTTATGTGGATGACTCGGCGCAAATCATCGGCGATGTGGTGCTCGGCGAGCACGCCAGCGTCTGGATGAACGCCGTGCTGCGCGGCGATGTGCATTCCATCCGCATGGGCGCGCATTCGAATATTCAGGATTGCAGCGTGCTGCACGGCATGAAAGAACAGTACGGAGTCTTTCGTCGGCGAATATGTCACCGTCGGCCACTCGTCACGCTGCATGGCTGCGTGATCGAAGACCGCTGCCTGATCGGCATGGGCTCGATCATTCTGAATGGCGCGCGCATCGGCGCAGGCTCGATCATCGCCGCAGGCACGCTGATTCCCGAGAAGACGATCGTCGAGCCGGGTTCGCTGTGGATGGGCTCTCCCGGCAAATTCCGCCGCAAGCTGGACCAGAAGGATCAGGAAATGCATCCTGCGCTACGCCAACAATTATTTGGGATACAAAGACTCGTATTTGGAGCGGAAAGAAAGTAGCTGTCATCCTGAGCGGAATCTGATCTTCGCGGTACGCGAAGATCAAACGGAGTCGAAGGATCCCTGAGCATATACCGATGCCGCCGGCGTTACAAGGTGATCCTCACCCTCAGACAGCATTGGGAAGGAGTAGGGATCCTTCGACTGCGCAGCCGCTTCGCTTTGCGAATCACGATGCTTCGCTCAGGATGACAGGTTTTAAGCAGTAGCCAAAGCCAGAAGCGCATGATCAAAGCCGTCCGAGGAACGCGCGATCTGCTCCCGCCGGAAACGGCGCTGTGGAACTTCGTCGAGGCCGCCGTGCGCGACGTTTTCCGCGCCTACAACTTCCACGAAATCCGCACGCCGATTTTCGAGGAGACGCAGCTCTTCGCCCGCAGCGTGGGCGAAGAGACGGATATCGTCTCGAAGGAAATGTACACGTGGGAAGATCGTAGCCGTGCCGAGAGCGAGAAAGGCCAATCCCTCACCCTGCGCCCCGAAAACACCGCCGGCGTCGTCCGCGCCTACATCGAGCACAAACTCTGGGACCGCGCGGGCTGAACAAGCTCTATCTACATCGGGCCGCAGTTCCGCCGCGAGCGTCCGCAGAAAGGACGCTACCGCCAGTTCTACCAGATCGGCGCCGAGGTCATCGGCCCCGCCAGCGCAGGCAGCGAGTCGCCCGCGCGCGATGCTGAAATTTTGGAGCTGCTGGCCACGTTGCTCGACCGCCTCGGCATCAAGGATTGGACTCTGGAATTGAACTCCGTCGGCTGCGCCAACGACCGCGCCGGCTACAACGAAGCCCTGCGCAAAGCGCTGGAGCCCGTAGCGGCGAAGATGTGCGCCGACTGCCAGCGCCGCGCCGTCACCAATCCCGCTGCGCGTGTTCGACTGCAAAGTTCCCGAAGACCAGCCCATCATCGAGACGCTGCCGCGCATCAGCCAATTCTCTCGACGAACCTTGCCGCAAGCATTTCGAGCAGGTGCAGGAAATTCTGAAAGCAGTCGGCGTCGAGTTTCACATCAACGACCGCCTGGTCCGCGGCCTCGACTACTACACCCGCACCGCCTTTGAGTTCACCCATGGCGCACTGGGCGCGCAGAACGCGATCCTCGGCGGAGGCCGCTACGACGGGCTTTCCGAATCGCTCGGCGGCCCCAAGGCGCCCGGCATCGGCTTCGCCATCGGCGAAGACCGCCTGGTGCTGGCGCTGAGCAAGAATCCGCGGAAGAGTTGTCCAGCACAAGCCGGATGTTTACATCGCTCCGCTCGGCGCGGGCATGAATCGCGAAGCCGCCCGCCTGGCGCGCGAACTGCGCCATCACGACATCATCGTCGACCTGGGCGACGAGAGCTTCCGCCTGAAGAAATCGTTTGAGACCGCCACCAAGTCGGGCGCGCGCTTCATCCCTGATCGTGGGCGAAAATGAAGTGAAGGCCGGCGCCTTCGCGCTGAAGAATCTGGCCAGCGGCGAGCAGGTGTCGGTGCCGCGCGCGGAACTGGCGGGCGAAAATCCTGTCAAAGCCGTACTGCTCCTTAAATGGGAAGTCACGCCGGGGTTCATGTCCCCATTACGAACTTGAATCTCCCCAGCATTTATAATTCCTTTCACACATCGTTCCACGGAAGGATATTGCTCGACTTTCTAGGCGACCTACGACGGACTCACATGTGCGGCGTTCTGCGCGGCTCCGATGCTGGGCAGAAGGCCGTGCTCATGGGCTGGGTGAACCGCCGCCGCGACCTCGGCAACCTGATTTTCATTGATGTCCGCGACCGCTCGGCATGACCCAGGTGGTCTTCAACAAAGAACGTGATCCGGCGATTCACGAAAAGGCCAGTCAACTGCGCAACGAATATGTGATCGCAGTGATCGGAAAGGTGAAACAGCGCGTCCCGGACACGGTCAACAAGAATATCGCCACCGGCGAGATTGAGACTGATCGCCGAGGAACTGCGCCTCCTCAACGAGTCGAAACAGCCGCCGTTTCTGCCCGGCGACACGATTCTGCCCAACGAGGAAATGCGCCTGAAGTACCGCTACATTGATCTGCGCCGCGACGCCATGCAGCAAAACATCGAACTGCGGCACAAGGTCGCTCTGGCAATTCGCGATTATCTTTCCGCGCAGGGATTTTTCGAAATCGAAACTCCGTTTATGACGCGCTCCACTCCCGAGGGAGCGCGGGATTATCTGGTGCCCAGCCGGGTGCAGCCGGGGTCTTTCTACGCTCTGCCCCAATCACCGCAACTGTTTAAGCAGATTCTCATGATTTCGGGCTTTGATAAGTACTTTCAGATCGTGCGCTGCTTTCGCGATGAAGACTTGCGCGCCGACCGCCAACCTGAGTTCACACAACTTGATTTGGAAATGTCCTATCCGCAGCCCGAGCGCGTGTGGGACGTGGTGGAGGGATTTCTGACCGCCGCATTCAAGGCCGCAGGGTATGAAATCAGGACGCCCTTCCCGCGCATGAGCTACGACGAGGCCATCCGGCTCTACGGCAGCGATAAGCCCGACATGCGCCTGCCCGCGATGACCGACGTGCGGGAGGTGTTTGCCGCGGAAAACCTCGCGACCCTGGCGGTGAGTCCGAAGCTGCCTGTGGTGGCCATTCGCATCCCGAAGGTCGGGGAACTGTCACGAAAAGAGCGCGACGAAATCAAGCCCCTTCTCACCGCGAAGGGCGGCGCCAAAGTTGTTTGGAGATTTCAAGCGCCTGGAGAAAAACTTCCCGGAGGCTGCGGCGAAGATTCGTCAAAAGACGGGCGCAGAAGCCGACGATTTGCTTGTGATTGTGGCCGGCGACGGCAAGCCGGGAGAGCACAAATCCGAGGGCGGAGTGAAGCCCGAGGTCAAGCAACACGATCATGCTGTCTACACTTCCGCTGGCCTGCTGCGCATCGCGTTGGCGCAGAAGTATACGGACCGGCATGGCTTGTTCAAGAAGACGGGCGATCCGACAAGGGACTATCGCTTTCTTTGGGTCACTGACTTTCCTATGTTTGAGTACGACGAAGAAGGCCAGCGCTGGGCCGCAGCGCATCATCCTTTCACGTCGCCGCATGAGCATGACATGGAGAAGCTGGAATCTGATCCGGCGGCTGTGCGCGCGCTCGCCTATGACGTGGTGCTCAACGGCACTGAACTGGGTCAGGCTCCATTCGTATTCACCGCCAGGACATTCAAAGCAAAATCTTTCACGCGCTCGGCATGACCGAGGACGAAGCTCGTGCCCGTTTCGGCTTTTTCCTTGAAGCGCTGGAGTATGGCACACCTCCGCACGGTGGCATTGCGCTGGGTCTGGATCGAATTGTAATGATTCTCGCCGGTGCCGAAAGCCTGCGGGAGGTGATCCCGTTTCCTAAGACGGCACGCGCCGTGGACCTGATGGTGGATGCACCAACACCGGTGGGACGATCTCAGTTGAAGGATCTTCACATTCATGTGGAGGATCTCGGGATCTTTATGCGAGAGGCATGGTTGAGCAAGCTTCCGCCTGAAATCAGGCTCACGAAGAAACATCGGCGCGTGTATCAGATGTCGAACGGCCGCGTAGGAATACCGTTCGCGCGCGAGATAAACGGCGGCTGGGCTCTCAGCCTTCCCGAGAGCCAGTACGACGTCATCGTTTTGCTTTGCCAAACCGAGGCCGGCACAGTGATGGATTTTGTATTGCCGAGCTCCGTGTTCTCGCCGCTATGGGATGACTTCAATCGTGATGACGAAGGGCGCATTGAGCTGGACGTTAAACGTGATGGAGCCACAATCGTGCTGGAGCCGGGTGAAGGGGCGAATATCGTAATTGACGGTTATCTCGGCAAGTATGAACCGCTAGTCTGATTCCGAGCGGGCCAAAGGAGCGATTGAGAAACGCCTTAGTAGCACCTCAGAGGCCGAAGCCCGTCTCATAAAGGGTTTAATCGCAGGCCTGAGGGTCTGCGCCACCCAAAATCAACACACAAAAAGTGATCTGCAACGATTTCCGTTAGCACTAGAAGTTTTGGGGTGGCGCAGCGGTTCACAGCTGCGGCTCAGGCTATCAAATTGACCGGCTTCAGCCGCCGCGGGACTTCATCCAGCGCAAACCCGGATGCGGAACTGTAGGGGTAGCTGTCGGCTGACTCCGACAGCCCTCGCTTCACTGGATTCTGATGGATGTAGTTCCGGCACCTTTCATACTCCACCAAGTTCCTAATCCGGTGATCATAAAAGCTCTTCTCCCAGATCTCGCCACCAAACCCTAGCTCCTTCTTCGCCCGATAAGAGAAGCCACCTTTGATGAACTGCAGAGCTCTTTCCAAGCTCAAAGTTGGCGTGATCAGCAGATGAAAGTGGTTGGGCATCAACACAAACTCATGAAGTAGATATTTCTTCTGTTCGCGATAGTGAAGCAGCACCTCGACCAACAATCGTGCCATCCTGTCGGATTGAAAAAGGCTGCTCTTCTGGAAGCTAGACGCAGTGATGAAGTAGGTGCTATACCCTGTGTTACCTCTATGAGGGGCTGCCATATGTACCTCAGCGGCTGAAGCCGCTCCTTATGCCAGCACCGTATCGCAGCGGTGAACCGCTGCGCCACCCAAAAGCGTCTGCTTAACTGTTCAGATTCCCAAATCTGCACCGCTTTGTTCGTCGGTTCCGGGCGATCCGGACTCAGCTCCGCTTTGCTTTTCCTCTCTCATCTGCCAAACTGACCATTAGCCACTAGTAACTGACCATGGGCAAGATTCACGTTCTCTCCGAGGCTGTTGCCAACAAGATCGCTGCCGGTGAGGTGGTAGAACGCCCTGCGTCAGTCGTCAAGGAACTGCTGGAGAATTCCCTCGATGCCGGTTCTACTCGCATCAAAATCCAGGTTGAGGCGGGCGGCAAGAAACTCATCCAGATCACGGACAACGGATGCGGTATGGTTCGCGACGATGCCCTGCTCGCTTTCGAGCGTCATGCCACTTCGAAGATCAAGAATGCAGAAGATCTGTTGAGTGTCGTAACTCTGGGATTTCGCGGCGAAGCTCTGCCTTCGATTGCATCGGTCTCACGTTTGCGATTGGAAACCCGCGCTTCAGACCAGGAATCCGGAACCGTGCTCGAAATCAACGGTGGCAAGATCTTTAAGGTGGAGGAAGCCGGTCTGCCGGTGGGGACGTCGATCACGGTTCGCGATCTTTTTTTCAACACACCCGCGCGGAAGAAATTTCTGAAGGCGGAGTCCACCGAGCTTTCACACATTGCATCGCTCGTTACACATTATGCTCTGGCGCATCCGGACAAGCATTTCGAGCTGCATTCGGCGACCAACGCGATGCTGATAGCGCCGCCGGTCGCCGGATATAGCGAACGCGTCTACCAGGTGTTCGGCAGAGAGACTCTCGACCAACTTATTTCCGTAGCCGCGACGCAGCCCTTAGACCGCATTGGCCTGCCTCAGCCGCCACCGTGGAGACGGGAGGAACAAGACGAAGAGCAGGGCCCCACGGAGCCCGGTGAAATGCGCGCGCATGGCTTTGTCTCCAAACCTGAGATTCAGAAACTCAACCGCAATTCGATCTACGTGTTCGTGAATGGGCGGCTGATCCGCGACCGGCTCATTCAGCACGCGCTCACCGAAGCGTATCGCAATATCCTGCCGCCTACAGTTTTTCCAGTGGTGCTGCTGTTTCTCGAGCTGCCCAGCGGTGAAGTGGATGTGAACGTGCATCCCTCGAAAACCGAGGTGCGCTTCCGCCAGCAGACGGTTATGCATGACTTTGTGCGGGATTCGGTGCGGGCGGCGCTGATGAAAGCACGCCCCGTTCCACAATTCACTACGGAGATCGCCGCCCACCCAACCGCGAGCCCTTCGCTCACGCCAGGGGCGCGCGCTGCGCCGTGGACATCGCCGCCTGGCGTGCTCTGTATGGCCCGGCCACGCCGCCAGCCTTCATGCTGCAGCCACCGATTCCCCCGCCCGCCACAGAGCGGCTCCGGTTCGGCAATGAAATGATCACGGTGGAAGCCAACGCAGCCGTTGCGCTGGCGCCGGTACCGGCGCCATTCGTTCCGGATGACGGCTGCACGCCCCCGATTCCCGCGGAACCGGAGGCGCCCAGTAATCTCGCGCCGTCGCTGGCTTCGCTCAAGCCGCTGGGACAGATTCGCGAATCGTTCATTCTGGCCGTGAATCACGAGGGCCTGTGGATCGTGGACCAGCACGTGGCCCACGAACGTGTTCTGTTTGAGAGAGTCCTCAAGCAGCGCTCGACACAAAAAGTGGAAAGCCAGCGGTTGCTCATGCCGCTGGTTCTTGAGCTGACTCCGGCGCAACAGGCAGTGTTTGTCGAGATTTCGGAAGAGCTGAACAAGAACGGTTTTGAAGCCGAACCATTCGGAACTCGAAGTGTCGCGATCAAAGTCGCGCCGGCCGGAGTGGAGGCGGCGCAAGTTGAGCACATGCTGCACGAACTGCTCGACCAGCTTTCGCGCGAAGAGCAAACCCTGAATATGGAGAAAGTGCGGACGCGCATCGCCGCTTCCATTGCCTGCCACGCCGCCATCAAGGTCAACATGCCGCTGGAACAAAAGAAAATGGAGTGGCTGCTGGCAGAGCTGTCGAAAACCGAGTGCCCCATGTCTTGCCCGCATGGACGGCCGGTGGTTCTGCGATACTCGATGAAGGATATTCAGAAAGCGTTCAAAAGGATTTGAGAAAAAGCAGTCAGTCAGCAATCAGCTTTAGCATTCAGCCACCAGTGCGGATTCGCCCGGCATGACTGAGTGCTGACTGCTAATCGCTCGTATGACCGACCAGGAACTTGATCAGCTCCGGCGTGAAAAATGGCACCTCGACGGACATGCCGTCCGCACGCTCGACGACGCCCGTGCGTTCATCGAATCGGTCGGATTCTGCCTGTTATATCCCATGCGGCAGCAGGTCATCGTGCCAACCTTCATGGGAGCCTGGGCGGGTTCTGACGAACGCCTGCCTACATGGCAGCACGCGTTCGCCGACCCTCGGGCGCAAGAGGCAGCCGATCTTATGGTTCGCCTGCTGCGCGACCGCTCTGCTTACGAAGCGAATCGGTTTGACGAGAACAACGCCTTCCTGATTGCCGGTTCCATCTTTCCGTACTTTTACGCGTTGGTGGGAGAGCGCAATCCCAAGCAGGCACCCCGGCCCAAGCCGCATTCGGAATATACGCAATTGGCCTGCGACGCGTTTGAACTGATCCGCCGCGAGGGCCCCATCTCCAAACAAAAGATGCAGGAAAAACTCGGCGGCAGCGTGTCCTATCCTGCCCTCGACCACGCGCTGGGTGAGCTCTGGTCCAGGCTGCGCATCACTCGTGTGGACTACAACCCGGCGGAAGGGGCATTCTGGGACGTTCTGTACCGCTGGTCACCGGATGCGGTGCGCGAAGGCATTGGTCTTTCGGTCGCGGAAGCGCTGACCGCGCTGCTTTCCAAGTATCTGGACTGTGTGATCGCAGCCGATCAGCAGGAACTGGAAGCATTTTTCGGCAATTTCGTTCCGCGCTCGCGGGTGAAAGAAGCAGTCAATGCTCTGCTGGCCGCGCGCGAACTGACTTTCATTCGGGTGGGGAATCGATCGCTGATCCAGATCACGCCGGCAAGACCGGAACTGGTGCCCGCGGTGTTTCGCCGTCCCCAACGCGCAAAACGCTAGGGTTTTTCGGTCTTCGAGGGTTGAGGCCGCCTCAGCGGAGCGATTGTTGAAAACTCTGGCGGCAGGCCGTAAACTGGCTCTCGTTCAGCGAATCAGCGTAGAAATTCTGCTCTTTCAACCTCAAATGTGGCGCCAGCCATGAAAACGGTCCAAGATGCGCCGGTGCTTTACCTGTACGGCGTGACCAAAACGTCCATAGCCCCTACCCGCAAGATCAGCGGCGTTGATGGCGAGGCGACGATCGCAACCGTCCGTTGCGCGGGGCTGGTCTGCTGGGTCAGCGAAGTGCCGCAATCCGAGTTCGCCGACAATCTCTTCCGGAACATGGAGAACCTGGATTGGTTAGCTGCCATGAGCACCCGCCATCGCAGCGCCGTTGCAGCGATCGCCGAGGTGAATGATGTTGTGCCCGCTCGATTCGGCACGGTGTTTCTCGACGAGTCAGCGTTACGAGCCAACGTCGAGAAGGGGAAACCTCTTCTACAGTCCGACCTGAAACGCATCAAGGGAAATGAGGAGTGGGTCGTAAGGGTTTTCGCTCTTCGCGTGCAGCAGGGCGAGATATCCCGCTCTCGCGGCTCTAAGGAGTATCCGCAAGCGAAATCGGTGTGGCTGCGGACGCGCAAGCCGGAAGCAGCGGGCGGAGAAATCGCCCGACTAGCAAATGCGCTGGCAAAGCTTTCCGTTGCCACCACGGAAGGGGACATCAGCGGAGGCAGGCGTGATCTGCTGTACCAGACTTGCTTGTTGCTCAAACGCGTCCACCGGAAGAAATTGGAAACCCTGTTGAAACGCTTTTCCAATGAGTGGAAAGGGACGCGAAAGATTGAATGTACGGGTCCCCGGCCTCCCTATTCCTTCATGTCTCGGAGTGCGGGTTGAATTTGCCGCAATCTTAAGCTGCCAGTGTGCCGCCGGGCCTGCTCGCCCAGACCCCTCGCTGGCGAAGAACACTTGCTCGGGACGACAATCAAACTGAGCCACGACCGACAGGGCTGTCTTTTTGTGCCAAAACCGTTAATATTCTAGGCTCCCAGAGGTGGGAACCCCGATGGAGAGTCCGGTTGTACCGCGAAAATTGGCTGGCCGCTACGAGGTCCGGCAGGTCCTGGGCCACGGCGGCATGGGCCTGGTTTACCAGGCCTACGACACCGTTATTCGTCGCGAAGTAGCGGTTAAGACGATCCTCGATATTCCCGACCCGGCCTCCCTGCAGTTGTTCTACAAGGAATGCGATGTGCTCGCCTCCATGAGCCATCCCAACATCGTTGAGATTTTCGATATTGGCGAGTTCGAAGAAGACGGCAAGAAGAAGCCTTACTTCGTCATGCCGCTTCTGCCTGGCACGACCTTGGAGACTTTTATTCGCCAAGCCAGCCATCGCCTGACCGTGGAACGCACGATTGAAATCATTTCCCAGACCTGCCGCGGCCTGCAGGCGGCGCACGAGCGCGGCCTGGTGCACCGCGATCTGAAGCCCAGCAACATCTTCGTGATGGAAGACGACTCGGTGAAGATCATCGATTTCGGCGTCGCGCACATGACCGACACGCATTCCACCCGTGGCGCAAAAGGGCACGCTGCTGTATATGTCTCCGGAGCAGGTGGAGATGAAGCCGCTGTCTCCGCTGTCCGACATTTTCTCGTTGAGCGTCGTCTGCTACGAGGCGCTCACGGGACGCCAGCCGTTTCCAGCGCGCCCGCGCCGACGAGATTGTCGAGGCCATCCGGCAGCAGATCCCTCCTCCCGCTTCGGAGATCAACCCGGCAGTCAGTCAGATCCATCGGCCGGGTTGTGCACAAGGGCATGGCCAAGCAGCCCTGGCACCGTTTTTCCAGCGCGCGCGAGTTCAGCGACGCGCTCAACAAGGCCTTGCGCAATGAGCCGATTGAATTCTTCGATCCCGTCCGCACCCGGCCTCGCTTGGAACGCGCGACCAAGGCGCTCGAAACCGGCGACTACCAGTTTGCCGGGGAGATCCTGGGCGAGCTAGAAGCCGAAGGCCACATCGACACCTCCATCAGCTCTCTGCGCAATCAACTGGATACCACGGTCCGGCGCAAGACGATCGCGCAACTGCTGGATGCCGCCAAGGCCCGCTTCGAGGAGGAAGAAGATCCGCTGGCGCTGCAGAAGATTCAGGAAATGCTGGAGATGGAGCCGGACAATGCGCAGGCCTTGTCGCTGAAGAGCAAGATCGAAAACCGGCGCAGCGAAAAGCAGATCGAAAACTGGTATCGCCTGGCGCGCCAGCACATTGACAATCATGCCTATCCCCACGCGCGCGAAGCTTTGCAGAATGTGTTGCAGCTCAGGCCGAAGGAAGCCCGCGCGCTGCAGTTGATTGCGGAGGTTGACCGCCAGGAGCAGGAGTACAACAAGCTGCGCCAGGAGAAGGCGCAAATCCATCGCGCCGCGATGGATGCCTGGCAAAAAGGGGACGTCAGCAGCGCCCTTACAAGCTGGCGGTGGTTCTGGAGCTGGATCGGCGCGCGCCAGATGTTTCCAGCCCCGAGCGCAGCGCCAGCTATCAGAGCTTCTATAACGAAGTTCGCTCCGAGCATGACGCCATGAACACGGCGTACGCGGAGGCCCGCAAGCAGCTAGCGGATCGCAACTTCAACAAAGCGCTCGGAATCTGCGATACCTACCTGGCCAAGTACCCGAACAATGCGCTTTTTCAGGCGCTCAAGTTCGACATTGAGGAGCAGCAGCGGCAGGAACTTTCCGCGTTCATTGCCACGGTTGACCGCCAAGTAGAGGCCGAACCCGATCTGGACAAGCGAGTGAACATCCTCAAGGAAGCCTCGATCTCCACCCCGGAGAAACGCACTTCGAGCGCGCGCTGCGGCTGGTGAAGGACAAGCGCGACCTGGTCAATTCGATCGTGGCCAGGCCCACGCATCACGAAGAGCAGGGTGCGTTCAGCGATGCCCTCAATGACTGGGAAATTCTGCGCACCATCTACAGCCAGTATCCCGGCTTGAAATTTGAAGTCGAACGACTACAGAAGCGGCGCGAACAGCAAGCCCGCATCGAATCCAAGACGCACCTGGTAGAGCAGATTGACTCTTGTCTGCACTCCAGCGACTATGCCCGCGCGCTCGATCTGCTGCAAAAGGCCGCATGCGGAGTTTCCCAACGATGCCGAACTGGGCGAACTCGAGAAGCTCGCGAATGACGGCGTGCAGCGATTAGCGGAAGCACACCGGTTGATGACGGAAGGACAGGATTTGTGTGCGCAGGATAAGTTCGCGGACGGAATCAAAATGTTGCGCGAAGCCTACGAACTGGATGAGAACAATTCTCTAACGCGTGCGGTATTTGCTAATGCCTTAGTCGAGCAGGCTCGCATCGTAGCTGAGAGCAGCTGGCAGGAAGCGGAACAGTTGGCGCAACAAGCTCTCGAATTGAATCCCGGCCACCCGCTGGCCAAAACGATTCGAACCCTGATTTCGGATCAAAGGCGGGAACAGATCGTCGGGGAATGCCTCTCCCAAGCGCGCAAACTGCAGGCCGGAGGCGATTTGGCCGGAGCGTTGGCTCGCATCGAGGAAGGGCTCGCGGCGTATCCCCGCGAGCCCAGGCTGATTCAGATCCAGGAAACGGTGCAAAGGGAGCTGCAGTCCCAGCGCCGCCAGATGCGCCGCCGCGACCTCGAGGAATTGCGGCGCATGGAGCGCGAGGCAGAAACAATTACGGATGCGAAGGTGAAACAGGTTTTTGGGGAACGCGTGCAGGCCCTGGCCAGGAAGCATGTGGACGACGAGGAAGTTCTTCCTGTGGCCAATGCGCTTTTGGAGCGTTTGAACATCGCTCCCGTGCGCGCCGGAGACCCGAGTCAAATCGTCGGAGAGGAACGACTCCGGAAAGAACCCGTCCCCGGTTCGGGCGCGGTTGGCTCTGCTGAAGGAAGTGGTGCGACGCAGTCCGTCTATTCACCGGCTACGATGGACGTCCCAGCTTCGCTGGCTGAGCGTCCACCCGCTTCCCCACCTTCTCCAGATGTTACTGGCGCACTTGCTGCCTCGACGGGCTCGCAGGCGAAGTCACCAGCCTCCAGGGCCAAACCGTCGGCCCGCTCCTTCGGCGCAGGACTCTCGTTGCCAAATCTCCCTTCGCTCAAGGCATTTGCGCAGACCTCGCGAGGCAGAGTGATCGTGGCTTCGGCCGCTGGCGCTGCGCTGCTTTTAGCCTTTACGTTGCTTCTGGTCAGACCCGGTCACCGGCATGGCGCCACGCCGCCGGTGGCTAAATTCACCGTGCGCGTTCACACCACGCCCCCGGGCGCGACGGTGCGGATTAACAACGAAGTGCGTGGCCTCTCCGATCTTCAAGTGGAATTGCCGGAGGGAAACTATCAGGTCGAGGCGCAGTTGGACGGTTACGCGCCCAAAACCAGCTCGCTGGAGGCCAAGGCGGGTTCTCCCAACTCTCTCCAACTCATCTTCGAACCGGCACTGCCAGTTCTGAAACTGTCTTCCGATACCGGCACGGGAAAAGTGCAGTTTGACGACCAGCCCGCGGTCGAACTCGGGGGAGCGCAATGGGCGCTCGACAAAATCGCGCTCGGGGAACACAAATTGAAATTTGATGGACCGCAAGGAGACGCTTCTTTTACCTTCTCGGCCGATCCCGCTGCCCTGCCGGTCATCAACGGGCGGATCGTTGCGAAGGGCGTGCTGGCCGTAATTGTCGGCAACCTGGGCAGCCACCTCCATGTCTATTGCAGCGAGCCTGGGGCGAGGATCAGCCTTGATGGGCAAACGCCCGCCGATGTGAGTCAGGATGGTCTGGAATTGCCGCCCGTTTCGCCCGGCGCCCATGAGCTGGCCCTGACCCACGGCAACGATCAATACAAGCTGGACGTTGATGTAGGACCTGTGCCAACGCTCGCTACTTTCCTGGAATCCGGGCAGAACATCGGGACTCTGGTGGTGGCAACGGGCGAGGACAAGGTGCGAGTCTTTCTCAACGGCCAACTCCAGAAGGATATTACCCAGGGTGGCCAGCTACGCATTCCGAACCTTGAACCGAAAGATTACGTCGTCAAAGTGGCCAAGAGCGGGTTTCAGGAACTCCCGGAGCAAAGAGTGCGTATTCGCAAGGGCGAGCAAAGCAGGCTGACCTTTAACCTGCAACCGATTCCACACCTTGCCACCCTGTCGATTCAAGGTGGACCTGCGGGAGCGCAGGTTCTGATGGACCAGTCTGCACTTGGAACCGTACAGCCGGATGGATCTTTCAGCGTTGCAACCGTCAGCCCGGGGGATCACATCGTTGAACTGCGAAAAGAGCACTTCAAACCCAAACGTCTTCAGAAGCACTTCGTGGCGGGCGTCAACGTCGCCCTGACCGCCGCAGACGCAGCCTTGGAGGCGGCAACCGGCGAGGTGCGAATCACGTTCACACCGGCTGACGCCGTGGTGAATGTCACGAAAGCCGGAGAAGCTCCCATCAAGGTGGCCAGTGGCAGCACTCTGAGTCTGCCGCCGGGATCATACATTCTTACGGCCAAGACCGCGGAGAATCTCACCCGCACAACCACGGTAGAAGTCGTGGCTGGCCAGTCCAAGAGTCTGGATTTCCCCCTGGCGCCGAGCGGAATGTCAAAGTGGGACGACCCGGCAGGCTGGAAGCCGGACAGGAGCTCATTTGTTCACAAGGGTGGGGATTATGTGTTGTATAGCGCGTCGCCCTCATCGGGCACGTTCACTTTCTCCGCGATGCTCCTCAAGGGGCATCGGCTACAGTGGGTGCTCAACTACCTCGACGCCAACAATTACGTTCTGTTCCAGATGGACGAAAACAACTTCTACCGCACTGTGGTCCACAACGGACAGAAGGGGGACGAATTCAAGGTTGCGCACAAGACGGACAAGAAGAGTTTTCGGACCATGCAGATTCACGTCACCCCTTCGGAGATTGTTCACCAGACGCGAGCGGGAGACGCTTGGGTAGTCCTGGACAAATGGAGCGTGGCCGGAACCAATCTCAGCTCCGGCAAGTTTGGCTTCTACATTCCCGGCAATGATCAGGTCGCGCTCTCAAACTTCAGCCACTACGCGGATTTGAGCACGCAACACTAGAACTGGCGTTGTAAACAGCAGGGGCACGATTCAAGTCGTGCCCCTGGCTCCTAACCCATCACGACCTTTGAGCCCGTGCTCACGGGATCAAAAATCAGCAAGCGGGATTTGGACCTCGAACAACCGAAGCTATTTCACGGCGTCGGCGGTTTTCTTGGCGCCCGTGTCCACACCGTGGCCCACGGCTTTCGCACCTTTTTTGATGCCGTGCCCGGTTTTCTTGGCGGCGTGGGCGGTGGTGTCTGCGGTGGCATCGGCCGCCTTTTCGGTTCCATGGGCAGTCTTGGTGGCGGCGGTTTTGGTCACGTGGGCCGTGTCCTTGGCGCCTTTGTCCACATCGGAAGCGGCACCTTGGCCAAAAGCGAGCGGGCTCACTGCCATCACCAACACAGCAACGAATGCTAGCAATCTGGATCTCATAGTTCTGATTCCTTTCAGTTGTGACGATTCTGACGGGGTCAAGCCAATTAGATCATGCCGTAGGATTCGGGGCAATGCGGAAATCGTTTGTGCCACCTGCGCCAAGCCTGAGTCCCCCGCTGCAAGAACTGGCTTTCCCAGGTTATCACTTAGAACAGTGATGCCAGTCACGGCAGGCGTAGCCCAACCGCGGTAGGTTGGGTCTGAGGTTCCGAGTCCTTCCTCATTCGCAAGCGGGCCCCGCAAGACCAAATCAAGGCAACTCGGAAACATAGCGGGCTTTCCCCCAACCCGAGTCCTGCACTCATCATTGCTCTCCGGCCGCCGGAAAACCTAAACCGCAACCAATCATAACCACCCACGCAAGTGGCGGGAGGCAATCATGAAAAGGAACCAATTCTGGGCCGCCGTAAGCAAAGTTTTGGCGGTCATGACAGTAACGCTAATCATGGCTTCAATCCTGGCGCCCGGCGCCTGGGCGGCGGTTACCGAGAAGGTGCTCTATTCTTTCACGGGCGGCACCGACGGCGGCAATCCTGCTGCTTCACGGCTGATTTTTGACCCATCAGGGAACATTTATGGCACGACGACCAGCGGGGGGTTGTACGGAGCGGGAGCCGTCTTCGTGCTAACGCTCAACTCAGACGGCAACTGGACCGAGAGCGTGCTTTACAGTTTCGCCGGTGGCTCAGACGGCGCCAATCCTTGGGCCGGGGTGGTTTTCGACCCTGCTGGTAATCTCTACGGCACAACCACCGGCGGCGGCATTTACGGTGCCGGCGTTGTATATCAGCTAACCCCGAACTCTGACGGGACCTGGACGGAAAACCTGCTTTACACCTTCACTGGGGGTAAAGACGGAGCTAATCCCCATGCCGGCTTGATCCTCGACAAGCAGGGAGCCCTGTACGGCACGGCCCAAGGCGGAGGCATGCATGGCCGCGGCAACGTATTCGAGCTAACGCCAAATTCCGACGGAACCTGGACTGAAATTGTCCTTCACGAGTTCACGGGCGGCAAGGACGGAAGCACGCCTTACAACCACGCAGGCCTGATTTTTGACGCGACGGGCGATTTGTACGGAACAACCCATGGGGGCGGTGCTCACGGGTACGGAATTGCATACGAGTTGATGCCCACAGCAAAAGGCGCCTGGAAGGAAAAAGTGCTGCACGCTTTCGCTCGATCAGAACCCAATTCCGAGGATACCCTGACCTTCGACCAGTCAGGTGTTCTCTATGGTACGAGTGCCGGGGACTACGGACATAGATGTAGGTCCTGCGGTACGGTATTCAAGCTAACGCCGAATTCCAACGGAACTTGGACGGAGCAGGTCCTCCATCGCTTCAAAGGCTCGGATGGAAATGACCCTGCCCCGGGCGTGATATTCGACGGTAACGGAAACCTGTACGGCGCTGCCTATATTGGCGGGCACTCCAATCGTATGTGCACATATGACCAAACTTGCGGCGTGGTCTTCGAGCTGACACCCGGCGCGGACAACAAGTGGACTTTCCGCGACATTTATCGGTTCAAGGGTCAGGACGGCGCAAACCCCGGCGGAGTTGACTCTCGATACAGCCAACAATGTCTATGGCACGACGGTGGTTGGCGGCGCTTATGGCGCAGGTGTCGTTTATGAGATCACGCCGTAATTCATGTTCTCCGGCCGCTCCGCTCATTGTGCACGGCGCGGCCGGAGGGTTTTGATTGCAGGTGCTGAAAAACCTCTTCCCCGATGTTGCAATCTTGACCTCAGCGGCTAAAGCCAGTACTGAAAGCAAACCGGTGATCGCAGCGCTGAAGCGGTGCGCCACCCAAAATCAGGGTGCTTCGTCGGCCTGTGGAAACCTGCTTCCACAAACTCGCCAGCTTATTCCGTGAACTTACGGCACCCGACGCCAGGGCCCGGCACGAGCCTGCCGCTGCCATCTACGACAATGCTCGCGCGACAATCGCCCTCACGTGAATCCGGGTCGTGTCCAGGAAGGGGATGCGCCCGGGTGCCGCATCGTGGGAAGCCTCATCCCGAAGGATCAAGGGCAGTTCCGTGCCGCCCAGGATCAGCCCCTCAATACCGTCCCGCTCCTGCATGCGGTCTACGATCGTTAGCAGCCCGGCCCGCGTCCCCGGCAGAAAAATTCCGTTGACCAACTCATTCATGTACTTCTCGTGAATATAGGCTTGGTCATTCGGATCGGGGACGACTAGCGCAATCCCCTGCCGGGAAAAAACCTCCGGGTAGAATCGCCCTTGCATGGTGAAGCGCGTGCCAAACAAGCCCAGTCTTTTCAACCCCATGGCTTTGGCCGCCTCGCAGGTGGCTTCTACGATGCTGACCAGGGCGATCGGCGACAGGCGGCGAACTTCATCGAAAACGATATGCGGGGTATTGGCGGCCAGCAACCCGTACTCCGCCCCCGCTCTGGCGAGGCGTTGCACTTCGCCCAGCATGTACTCGGTCAAACGGACCCAATCGTTAGCCGTGACCAAGTCCACCAGTGTCTTCAGGTTGATGCTGTTGAGGATGATCAACGGATAACTCCCATCCAGCACCTGTTCGCGATAAGCGGCAATCATCAGCCGGTAATAATCAACCGTGGACTCTGGACTAATTCCCCCAACCATCCCAATTGTCTTCAACCTGAGCGCTCCGGGCCAATGACTGTAATGGGCGACCTCCTCTCCATTATCGCTTGGGCGACCAGTTAGCGGGTGAAGGACCACCCGTTTCAATAACCAAACTCTGCCAACCTGCGGATCTGCTCGCCACGCTGGCGTCTCTCGATCACACCCCCCGGGGGCTGTCGTCACCACCCTCCGGTGATGCCTAACCATCGACGTGTGATAACGGTCATAGAAGGGGGTGGCAAGAGAGTGTCACGATTCGATTGTCCCGGAACGGGAGTGCTGGGCACGTAGCGGGAAACAGCACCCTAAGGAGCCCCGTTAGAAAGCGCTCGTTCGTGCCTGCTCCGTTCCGGTCTGATTCCACTTGCCCCCAGGCGGCTGGAATCCCAGGTCTCATAACGAAATATTTTCGATCGCAAAATTAAAGGCAGGAGGAATCACGTGGACAAAGATCGTGAAGTGGTCGTGCTAAGTGCCGTACGCACTCCCGTTGGGAGATACGGCGGTTCGCTGAAAGATACGCCAATGTCCGAACTGGGTGGGATCGTGACCAAGGAAGCCATTACCCGCGCGGGTATTGCTCCCACTGATGTGGAACACGTTGTATTCGGAAACGTGATCCACACCGAACCCAAAGATATGTACCTCTCGAGGGTGGCTGCGCTTCGCGCCGGCATTCCGGTGGAATCGCCAGCCCTCACTTTAAACCGGCTTTGCGGGAGCGGTCTGCAAGCGATCGTTTCCGCGGCGCAGTGCATTTGGATGGGCGATGCCAAAATTGCGATCGGCGGAGGCGCCGAGAGCATGAGCCGGGCGCCGTACTGGCTCACCGGCATGCGCTGGGGCCAGCGCATGAACGACGCCGCAGCCCTGGACATTATGGTGAATGCGCTCACGGATCCTTTCGAAGGCGTTCACATGGGCGTCAGCGTCGAGGGTATTGCCAAAAAGTGGGGCATCACTCGCGAGGAACAGGACCAACTGGCCGTGGTCAGCCACCAACGAGCCAGCAAGGCCGTACAGAGCTGCTTCTTCCAGAGCCAGATCGTGCCGATTGAAATCAAAGACAAGAAAACCACGATCAAGTTCGAGAAGGACGAGGGTCCGCGTGCGGACACCACGCTGGAGAGCCTGGCGAAACTAAAACCTGCCTTCAGCAAAGACGGTACGGTGACTGCCGGCAACGCCTCCAGCGTTAACGACGGCGCGGCGGCGGTGGTGCTGGCGGACAGAAAAACAGCCGAGGAGCGTGGGCTGAAACCGATCGCACGGCTCATTGACTATTCCATCGTCGGCGTGGAACCGAAGTTCATGGGCATCGGGCCAGTTCCGGCGGTCCAGAAGGTGCTCAAGCAGTCGGGATTCAAGCTCGAAGACATCGACGTATTCGAAGTCAACGAGGCGTTCGCGGTGCAGGCGATCGCGGTGGCTCGCGAGCTCGGCCTTCCCCCCGACAAGACCAACCCCAACGGCAGCGGCATTTCCCTGGGGCACCCCGTCGGCGCGACCGGCGCGATCATCAGCGTCAAACTGATTCATGAACTGCGCCGCACCGGCAAACGGTACGGACTGGCGACCATGTGCATCGGCGGTGGACAAGGCATGGCGGCCAGATCCGAAGCTCTTAACTGAGCAAAAGGAGGAATACGGTCATGGCAACAGAAGTACTCATTCAGAAAGAAATTACTCAGGCGAAACCGCTGCTAGGCAAGGTTGCCCTAGTCACCGGCGCCGCTCATGGCATTGGGCGTGCAATTGCTATCGAACTTGCCAATCGCGGCGCCTCGATCGCGATCAATTTCCGCTCCAGCTTGAGCGATGCTGAGACGCTGCGCGAGCAGCTTCGCGAAGCCGGAACCCAAGCAACCATTTACCAGGCTGACCTGTCGCACGCCGAGGACGCCCGGCGGCTGGTCAAGGACGCGATTGATTTCTACAAGCACCTCGACATCCTGGTGAACAATGCCGCCATCAACCGCGATAAATCTTTAAGGAAGATGACCGACTCGGATTGGGTGGACATCGTCAACAACAACCTGAACAGTGCGTTCTACACGATCAGCGCGGCTCTGCCGGGCATGATCGAGCGCAAATATGGGCGCATCGTCAACATCAGTTCCATGACCGGACAGACTCCCAACTTCGGTCAGGCAAACTACGCGGCCGCGAAAGCCGGCCTGGTGGGATTCTCTAAAGTAGTGGCCCTGGAGATGGCGCGGTACAACATCACTTGCAACGTGGTTTCTCCGGGCTATACCGCTACCGAGATGCTGAAAACCATCCCCAGCGAAATCCTGGAACAGGTCAAGACCAGAATTCCGTTAGGCCGTCTGGCGCTGCCAGAGGAAATCGCAAAAGCTGCCGCTTTCCTGATTTGTGACGGGGACTACATCACCGGTCAACAAATCAGCGTGAACGGTGGTTTGTACATGTAAAACGGGAAACTCGGACGCTGGATTCACGTCAAGAGCTGGCGGGCAAGCGGAACTTCACAATGAACTTCTGCCTGCCCGCCGGATTTGGCGTCCCGGTAAAACTTAACCCCGGAGCTCGGACGACGGGGAGCATCGGAACCCCGAGTAATGGCGCACAGGGCTTAAGACTAATCGGATCAGGCTTGGGCCTCCGTCGCAGGGCGAATTGAAGGACGGATCTCGGCTTATCCAGAGAGGAGTCAAAAACATGTCGCAGTTTCCGCAGTATATCAACGCCGCCAAGGCAGAACCCAAAAATTTCGGGTTGCTTTTCCTGTCGGAGGAAGAGTTTCCGGCGGCTGACCTCGGGGCCAGCGCGGAAATCTACCTGCGTTCTTTCACACGGGCTGAGTATGACAAGGTTACAGTGACTCTGCGTTGCGGAACCATCACCGATTTTGAGCAAGAAATTGAGCGCCTTCACAAGGAACTGGAACACCTTCGAGAGACGGCCCGCAGGAAGTTCGCGGAACGAGAGAGACTCGAGAAGTCCGCGTAATCCCTCCTTAGGGTCTGCGACTAACCAGGCGATTCTTGCCCGGTCTTCGGCGTGGGGCTTTAGCCACCGAACTGTAGGTTCGATGGGGCTGAGGGCTCCTTTTTGTGTCTGGCATTGGCGGCGCCAAGCCAGATAAGCGCCCGTGGAACCCGGCGAACCGCGGTTCCACGAACGCTGCCGAACCAGCCAACTCCTTTGCCCACCGTTTTACTTGGAACGTGGGCCGAGCCAGCTATCCATGTGGGGCCAAGTCACCTTGGGTCCCGAGCTTCCCGCCATGAGTCCGATATGCCCACTGCGCACCAAAAACATTTCTTTGTCTTCACTGCTCACGTGGTCCATGATCGCTTTCGACATACAGGGCGGCGTAATGTGGTCGGCCTCCGCGATGATGGTCAGCAGATTGGCCTTGATCCGGCTCACATCCACTCGCTCACCCCGCAGAAACCATTCTCCTTTGATCAGGCGATCGTTGCGATAAAGATCCACCACCAACTGCCGAAAGGCGCCGCCGGCCAGCGGAATGGTGTCGGTCACCCAGGTGTTCATGGCTTGCCAGCCTTGTACCGCCTCTGGGTTGTCCAACATATCCCAGAGCCGCATATAGTTGAGGAGGTAGTTGTCCACCGGCTTCAGCATCCGTGCCCCGGCATCCATCATCTCTCCCGGCATGTTCCCGAATGTCTCCAAAACTCGGTCAACATTGAAGTTTTTTTCGTCGGTCCACTTGGCGAACGTCATATCCTTATTCGAGAAGTCCAGCGGAGCCGTGAGCAGAATCAGGTTGCGCAGCCCATCGTCAGGACGAAGTGCGGCATACGCCGTCGCCAGAATGGCCCCGATGCACCATCCCAGCATGCTGAATTCTTCGACTCCCGTGAAGGATTTCAGCTTGCGGACCGCCCTGGTCAGGTACTCGAGAACATAGTCGTCAAACTTAAGGTTCTTGTCTTCCGGACCCGGAATTCCCCAGTCCAGCAGATACACGTCATAGCCGTGTTGGAGCATCCACTCGACGTAGCTGTGTCCCGGCCGGAGATCCAGAATGGAGGGCCGGCTCATAAGCGCGAAGACCAGCATCAGAGGAATAGGATGGCGTTTTTCTTCCGGAAGGACGGGACAGTACCGATAGAGTTTCGTCTTGTTGAGCGCCCAAATCAACTGCCTGGGCGTCTGGTCTATTTTGATTTTCGTGGTGACGGCTTTGGTGAACGCCGTTACTTTGTCTTCCATGCCCGTGAATTCGCCAATGACACTACAAGCGTCTGCCATGGCTATTTCGCCCCCTTCCTTACAACACGTGTTGCCGCTGCTGGTCTTGCCGTTGTTCTTGCGACTGGGGGTCTTGTGAGCAGTCTCTCGATTCGGTCCAGCTTCGCGTCCATGTCATCAAGGCGCATTTCAACATTGGTGAAGCGCTCCGCCAGGGACAGCACGTCAGCCCGGGAGGGCATGCTCAACTGCTGCAGCGCTTGCAGCATCGCCTTCTCAACGGCTTCGCGAAACGGTGAAGACACGGAAAGATAGGTGTCGAGCATGGCTCCCGTAGCTTTGGCGTAGGCATCCGTATGAACCGCGTCAATCATGGCCTTCGCCCAAGTCTCAAGGTAAGTATCCCGCATCTGCCGCAGGGGGTCCATAGGGTCGAAGGGTTTGCCGTTAGCCGCTTGTTGATCGCCCATTTTGCGACTCCTTCCCTAACTACGAATACAGCCGGAGCCTGCCGCGGAGGTTGATTCCTCCGGCCGCTCCTCCACCAGACAAGCCGGTGGCCCCGGCCTGTCTACCAAAGCAAAGTATACAACTCACTTACATGGTTGCGGCATGCTTCAACGGCTTTGTGGCAATGTCCAACATCGCCTTCTGGGTCTCAATCAGAGTATCCAAGCCACTTTGGAACACTTCCGCGGCGGGGTTGGACATGCGGAACTGCCGCTTGGCAGTCTCGTAGGCGGTTTTATGCTGCTCCGCATAATAATCCAGGGCTTTCTTTTGCGCTGCAACAGAATGCTCCACCGACTGCTGGAACAAGTGGGTCATTCCGTCAGTCATTTTCGCCATCGAGCCGCCCCGCTCTTTGGCCAGGTCGGTCATGGCGTGAGTCTGCTCCACGGTCATGTCAATGGCGCCCTTCTGGGTGTCGACATAGCGCTCGAACATCTGGCCAAACAGGTCGAACAGAAACATTCCGGGGGTGTCGGGAACATACTGGAAAACCCTCTTCCAGGCGCCCATCAGCTCGGTGCTCTGTTCGGCGGCCATGTCGAGCGACTTCTTCTGCAGTTCCGCCAAACGCTCCATGTTCTTGGCATAGAACGGAACAAAGGTTTCCATCACTTCGGGCTTCTCGGTTGTACGTCGGGTTGACTTATGGGGGGTAGTCATGTTCTGCTCCTCTCTGGGGCTCTCGCCCTATGCTGCATTTGATGCTGCACTGCAGCAAGTTCAGATTAAGCCCGGACGCTGATTGATGTCAAGCAAAAAATGAGAAAAAAATATGGACCGCAAAACGGTGATTATTAAGAAGTACGAGAACCGACGCCTGTACGACACCACCAACAGCCGGTACATCAACCAGGACGAAGTGGCCCAGATGGTCCGGGATGGTCATGATGTGCAGGTGGTGGACGCGGCCACCGGCGAAGATCTTACCCGCCTGGTGCTGACGCAAATCATTGTGGAGCAGGCCAAGGCGCCCGATTCGGCTTTTCCGCTCGATATTTTGCGCCAGATGGTGGTCGCCTCCGGCAAGGCCACCCAGGAGACCACCTTGAAGTATATGAAGGCCCTCCTCGACATGTACCAAAACGCGTACCGCGTCATGGCGCCGCCGCTCAGTCCTTTCGAGTTCATTCCCAGGCCCTTGGCGCCGCGGGAGGCTCCCCCGGAACCGCCCCCGTTTTCTCGACCGCCAGAACCCCCGCGCGAATCGCGCGCTCCGCGCCAAAAGCAAGATAGGCCGGCCGCCGTCGGCGAACTCAAGCGGCGACTGGAAGAGTTGGAGTCTCTGGTTTCACAGCTGGGCGCGGAAAAGGGGTCCCGCAGAAGCAAAGCGCCGTCCCGCCGCAAGTCCTGAGTCACGGCCGGCATGGTTGCTTGTCACACGATTCGGTGATGGGAAACATACTGGAGAAGAAGGAATTGCGGTAAGCTTAGAACCGCGAGAGATCCCAGGCCCAGCTGTCTGCAGTGCAGCAGGGAGGCGATCCTAAGAAAGAGGAATCTGTTATGGCGACTGTTCTGGAATCATTAGTCGAAACCGAATCCCGGTTCCGTCCCGCTCTCACCTCTTACGACGCAGGTTTTGAGCACAGTTTGGAACATCTCATTGAAGTCCGGCGCATGGTTGAAGAGGCCGATCAAGAACCGCAACAGGCCCGGATGCAACTCAGGGGCGTATTAGCCGCTTAAGCGACCCCGACTAAGTAAAGGTGCGACGCACGGGCGGGGACGCCCGTGCCCAGTGGAACTTGATCACAAGGTCGCGGCACAACCCTAGAAATGATACCCTCCGCCGCAGATGAGCACTTCGCCCGTAACGTAATCCGACAGCGGTGAGCAGAAGAAAAGCACAGCGCTGGCAGCTTCCGCCGGAGTACCCAGGCGCCCGAGTGGACATGCGCTCTTCACTGAGTCGAGCATGCTCTGTTGTACACCAATCCGGATCTGGTGCCCGTGCATTTCGATGTTGGCCTGCTCGCCGGTGAGTGGCTGAACCAGCCGGGTTTCGATCAAGCCGAAGCCGACCGCGTTGACGTTCACGTTATAGCGGCCCCATTCTTTGGCCATTGTCCTGGTCAGACCGAGCACTCCGGCTTTCCCGGATGAGTAGCCTGCCTGTCCGGCGTTGCCCTCCGTACCCGCGATAGAAGTAATGTTGACCACCTTGCGCATTACCCGCTTGCCGGCAGCCATCTCGCTCTTGGCCGTTTCCCGAATGTACGCAGAAGCCGCCCGCAGCACCCGGAACGGCGTCACCAGATGGATTTCGAGCATGGCCAGGAATTGCTCATCAGTGGTCTTCTGAATGACGTTATCCCAGCTATAGCCGGCGTTGTTGACGATGATGTCCACCGAACCAAAAGCCTCGAGAGTGGCCTTCACCAGTTTGTCCGGAAAAGACGGCTCCGTGAGGTCACCGCCCAGGCGCTCGACACGATGGCCGAGGTCGCGCAGCGAACATCTGGTCTCGCATAGTGCTTTTTCATCGAGGTCATTCACCATCACGGCGGCACCCGACCCCGCCAGCTTCTCCGCAATTGCCCTGCCGATACCGCTGCTGGCTCCGTGACCAGTGCCGTTCTACCTTCCAAAGTAAAAGACATTCGTTTCAGTTGCCTCCAGCTTTTCGCGCAAGCTGCCCGCCGCGGCCCGAACATTGTGCAGCGCAGCGTAAAGTCTTGCTGCACTGCATTACAACACAAAAAGTCGGTAAGAACAACTCGAAGATGGGGCCGCGCATGGTGCCGATGAGTAAATTATTCTGCTGCAAGGAGTTTGAACCGCCGACCTACTGCGAGCCAGTTCCACTTTTCTGCCGTCAGTGCCCGCTTGTTCTGTCTGACCTGATGGAAAGGTCCAGACTTTCGAGGGATATCAGGGGTTGGTTAGACGGCGGGGAGGACAGAGCTCTCCCCGCGCCGCCGTTTGTTGTGATTCTGCCGCTATGGCGGAAGTTGGGGCTCGTCTAGGCCGCCTCCCTCACTCCGATCCTATCAGCAGCGTCCTGGTCAAAGGCCTCTACCAATCTTCCGCTTGTGCGGTTGCGATACACATTGTGGGTGGGCTTGCCCGTAATCGGACAGCTCACAACGTACTCCGAATAAGCTACGACACCTTCTGCCCGGTCAGCCGAACTGACATCGTAGCTGAGTCTCATGGTCTCGCCCATAACGTCCTCCTGAAACCTGGCGAAGTTTTCTTTTCGGACTTGGCAAAATCGCCGGCCTAGATGCGTTCTACAGCCCGTTCGAGCAATTCCTTGCGTTTCCCGGCCTGCCCATTCTGGCAGACACTATCATTCTTGCAATCGGCATACCCTGATCCGCCCTCTGTCTTGTGTGTTCGAAGCCGGATACGCCACGGATCATGTGGCGCGAAAGGTGCGCAAGCCAGCATTGCCACGGCAGCCTCGTGGCCTGGCTCATCAATGGCAACAGGTTTGAAATTCTCCGGTATCCATAGCAGGATGCCCATGGGCTCCTCCCGAACAGTGGAAACCGATCCCAAGAGTGCGGTGACGCGATTCTGAGCCGGCATGAACCGCCGTGCAGTGACGCCGATCACAGGCCTATGTTTGGCACCTCGGGCGGCAAAGCGAACACGCTGACAATTTATGGACGATGTTTTGGGATAGCCTTGGGTGTAGCGTTATACTGGCGCGTCCACATGCCAACACACGGTGCTTTCCAGCTGAAGCTGAACAACGTCCTGGTGGCGACCGACTTCTCGTCCTTCTCCAAGATGGCAGTCCTGTATGCGACCGCAATCGCACGCCTTCACGGGGCAGAGCTCATTGTGGCGCACGTGGTTACCTCCCGTTCCGAAAGAGCCCTGATGGATGGATGGCGCGCCGGGCAGACGGAAATCATGGGGCACTTACTGGCGAATCGTCTGGATGGCATCGAACACCAGTTAATCGTACGATCCGGCGATCTTTGGGCAGTACTGTCGCAGCTCATTGCTGAGATGGCAATCGACCTGGTGGTCGTCGGGACCCGCGGCCGCACTGGAGTTCAGAAATTTATCCTGGGGTCGGCCGCGCAGAGCATCTTCCGTCAGGCTCCATGCCCGGTGCTCACGGTCGGGCCGAGTATTGCGGACCAGGACCCGGAAAGCGGCCCCTGGCCGCATCCTTGCGGCCACCGGCTTTGCTCCTCACTCTTTATTGGCAGTCAAGTATGCGATGAAGTTTGCCCAAGATCTGAATTCACCCCTGGCCCTTATGAATGTCGTGACCGACTCCAATCTGGCCGGCGAGGCAAGGGACCGGGTGAGAGACGAACGTCTGATGCGGCTTCGCGCGCTGATTCCAGCGAGCGCACCTCTGCCCTCTGAACCCGCTTTCTTCGTGGAATTTGGTTCGGCCCCGGAGAAAATTCTCGAAGCTGCAACCCGGTGGAAAGCAAATCTGATTGTCCTGGGGTTGCGGCACCTGGAAGAAGCCTCACGAGGCGCAACGACCTGGGCCAAAGCTTACAAGATCGTCTGCCAAGCCAACTGCCCCGTGCTGACGGTTCGCGGCGGGGAGTGAGACCGTACACAAAGGCAGGTCTCGTCACTTGCCTGGCCAAGGTTGACCCGGCTAGGGCCGCAGCACGATCAGTCCGCTGCCATGCCTTGGGTCTCCTGTTCAAATTCGTTGATTCCCTGTTGGACCTGCCCGCGTAACTGCGTTTCCAAGGCAGCCAATTGGGCTTCGATTTCCTCGACAGCTTTGCGCTTCTTGATAATCTCCTCGCGGTAGCGCCGGAGAAAATAATCAATGGTCTCCACGCGGATGCGGATCGATCCTGACGGCTTGTTTTCGTCGAGATCCTTGAAGCAGAAATAGGGCGTGCCCGACTGTTCGATGATCCCTTCGACTACTCCGTAAATTGGCGCATCGTGGCCGCATTTGAAACTCGATATTTCCAGCGCCACGAGGTTCGGATGCCGGGCGGTGAACTTGGCCGCCCAAACTTTGTGGTTGGTGCTGCAGGAGTAGGAATTCTTCCAGGCGTCGGAAATGTCGAGAGGGTGGCTGATTACACCCGCGCGAACTTCATCCCCGAAAAGCCGCTCCAGCATGTCTTCATCGAGCGGCAGCGTGTTCTGCGAGAAGATGGGATAGCCCAGTTTCTGGAATTCCTCCATGATCTCGTGATTCAGGCCGGGATCGTGATGATAGGGACGGCCCAGCATCACGATGCCGATGCGATCCTCACGCTCAAGCTGATCGAGCACCTGGCGGGCGCGGCGGCGGATGCTGGCTTCGTAATCGTCCAGCGCTTTGTAACCCACTTCCACGGCGCGGTCGTTTTCTTCCTGTGACAGCCCGAGGATGGGCTGCCACGCCTGCAGCATCTGGTGGGCGAACAGCTTGTGCTCTTTGAAATTCAGGATCGGATCCACGTACTTGACGTTGTGCTCGGTGAAAACGTCATTTTCCTTGGTAAACGCGGCTTTCACGGTTTCCGGCGTCGCGGTCACCGTAGGACAGGCGTTCGCACCCACAATATTCACCAGCGGAGAAGTCAGCACGTCATACATCGGAAAAAAGATGACGTTCAGCGGCTTCTTGCGGTGCTTTTCCTGAATCAGGTTGTAGACGTGCGAAATGCCAATCTTCGCCGGAAAACAAGGATCAATCGCGCCGCGATTAGCGCCCGCACGATAAAGCTCAGAGCTGGTGTAATCGGAATAAATGATATTCTCCGGCTGCACCCCCAGGCTTTCGAGGTAAGCATTGAACAGCGGCGCGTAGGTGTAAATGTTCAGAACGCGCGGGATGCCAATGCGAATCTTCTTGCGGTTCTCCATCAGCGGGATGCGCTCTTTGGCAGCCTTGTTCCAGAATTTCGCCGCCGGGATCGGATCCGCTACGCTGTTCGGGTTCACCGGCCGGAAAACTTCCTTCGAAGCCATATCGACAAAGTTAGGGTGAGCGTCTTTGAGCTGATCCAGGCCCTTCTTGATTTCCTTCATCTCGTTGACATCTTCAACCGTGCCTTTTTCGCAGGTCGCGATGATGAGCCGCTGTTCGCCCTGCATCAACGGAACCTTGGTGACTTTCTGAATTGGCACGAAACTCTGGTCGGTCTTGGGCTCGGTCCTGATGTCAATGAAAGTGCGCAGGCAATTGTTCTTGCAGAAATTGCAGCGCGTGGCTTCGTTACGCGTGGTGCGATATTCGATCTTGCGAACCGCATCCAAGCCGACAAAGGTGGTCTGCAGGCCATTGCGCCACAATCGCAGGGACTCGGCGGCCGCGCCTATCGCGCCTGACTCGCCGCAGAATTCGTGCACGATGATTTCCGGTTTCCTGCCCGCAGCGCGGAAACTGTTTTGAATGAAGTCCACTTCCGCCTTGACCACAGCCATGTTGTTCTGCGTTCCGCCCTGCAGAACGAAACGTGAGCCGAGAGCGGCAAGGTTCGGAATGCTGGCAACGTAGAGAAAAACGTTTTTCGGCAGAACCGCGGCCAGACCGGCAAGAATCTCCTCCGCGCGCCAGCCCTGGCGCTGGAAGTTTACGATGTCCGATTGCATAAACACCGCGCAGCCGTAGCCGAAGACCGGCATCGCTTGAGCCGAAAAGGCGAGATCAGCGTACTGCTCGACGGTGAGCCCGAAACCTTCGGCTGTAGACTGCAGAAAATAACCATTGCCGGCGGAGCATTGCGTGTTCAGCTTGAAATCTTTCACCCGGCCGTTGTGCAGGATGATGATCTTGATGTCCTGCCCGCCGACATCCACGATCACGTGCGGATCGTCGTAGAATTTCAGCGCGGATTCGGTGTGGGCGACGGTTTCCACCAGAGCAACGTCGGCGTTCAGGACGTCCTTGAGAATATCTTTGGCGTAACCTGTGGTCGCCACGCCTAACACTTCCAGCCTCGCGTTTTGCGCTTCCACTTGCCCGCGCAGGTTCTCGAACATCTCGATCGTGTCCTGGATCGGATTTCCATTCGAGAGTTGGTACGCCTTGCAGAGAATGTCGCCCTGCTCATCCAGCAAGACTGCTTTCGTGGATGTTGAGCCGCCGTCGATTCCAATAAAGCCGCCGACGGTCGAATTCTTCTGGAAGGTGGCCGGTGTGAATTTCTTGCGGCGATACGCGGTTTTGAATGCGTCCAAATCCGGCGTGTCTTTGATCAATCCTTTCGCGCCTGACTTGGCCTTTTCTTCCTGGCGGCCATACTCGATGTAGTGAACGAGCCGATCGTACCCCTGATAGCAGCCAACGCAGTCTTCTTCACTCCTGCCGAATTCAATGGCACCCATGGCGGCGAAGTACTGGGCATTCTGCGGGACTTTGATCAGTTCTTCCGGCTTCGCGCCATCGGGAACGGCTACCTTGCGCTCCTGCCACATGCGCGGAATATTGGCCTGCCAAGCCTCGCGCATACCTTGAATGAAGCTGTTCGGGCCGCCCAGCAGCAGGACATGCGGGCGCAATGTATGGCCGCGCGTCAGAACGCTGAGATTTTGCAGAACGATGGCCTCGAACAGTGAAGCCATCAATTCATCGGGCGGAGTGCCAACTTTTTGCAGGCTGTTGATGTCGGTCTCGGCAAACACGCCGCACTTGCCGGCGACTTTGTGCAGCTTGATGCCGTTGTATCCCTGTTTGGCAAGTTCCTCGGTCGGAATCTTCAGCTTGGCATTGATCTTGTCGATGACAGCGCCCGTGCCGCCGGCGCACTTGTCATTCATGGACGGAATCTTCTTCTTGCGCCCGCTCTCATCGTCATCCTTGAAGACGATGATCTTGGCGTCCTGCCCGCCCAGTTCGATGACCGAATACACTTCGGGATGAAGCTTCTCCACGGCTAGCGAGACCGCGGTGACTTCCTGGACGAACTTGGCGCCGATCTGATCGGCAATCGAGCCGCCGCCCGACCCGGTCATGAACATGCGCGTATTATGGCGATTGATGCCGGCCTCGGCCTCCATGCGGCGCAGGAATTCCAGCGTCTTCTCCGGCTGCTTGGTTTCGTGGCGCTGATAGTCCTGCCAGAGGATCTGATCGGTGGCGGCATCCACGACGGTCGCCTTCACCGTCGTAGAACCTACGTCAAGGCCGACCAGGAACTTGGACTGGTGGCCATGCGGCTTGGGGTGTCCCTGCGGCCCCGGAGTTGGGCAAACCGGATGCTGATGTGCCAGATGATCATGTCGTGCTTCGTGGTCGTGCATTCCGTCCTCGTTCTAAGCTACTAGCTACTCGCTTCTGCTCTTTCTCAGTCGCCGCTCGCGGTTGCAGGCACTGCGATTCCGGACACCCGTGAGCGCTTCCTGAAGCGAGTGCCCTTGTCGATGCGAGCATTCACGTGCAGAATGAATTGCGCCGCTGTACCGGCGACTCCTTCACGATGCGGAACGTGATAGAAAGGCCGCCGCAACTCGGGATGATCGGCGATGTAGGCTCGAATGTCGTCAAGACTCTTGCCCGTTGACTTCAGGCACTGCTCGAATTCGGCCTTGGCCTTTACTTTTGCCTCACCCAACGCCATCTGCACGCGGCTGTGTGCATTGACTTCGCCTTCGCCGGAAGTTTCGATGGGCAGAAAGATCATGTCTTTGAACTTGTTAATCACTGCCGATTGAACGCCGTCCGATTGCGAAGACGGCATGCAACCGAACGGCTTGAGCGCCAGCACCATGTGGCAGAGTTTGTGGACGGTGTAGTAGACGTTCTTGCCCACTTCGAGGTGGCCTTCTCCGCCGCGCGCGAACTGGTTGTAAAAGGGATGTGCCAACTCGGCAAGTTCCTTCTGCGGAACCAGGTGATGGGTGATGCCGCCAAGGTTCTCGATGGTGCGGTGGTAGAAGAAATTCCACATCCGCTGCGCCGGCGCCGATGCCCCACAACTTCTTGCGCAAGCCGAAATAGTTTGCCGCATGCTTTTTCAACTCATACCATTCGGGATTGCGATGCGGACGATTCACCGGCCACTTCGCGATGGCATGGGCTTTGGCCTGGTACATCAGATAAGCGACCCAGGTCGCGATCGGCTCCACCATCACCTGCGCCCCTTCGCGCTCGAGGAACTCGAACATGTGGAAGTTGCCGTCGCCTTCGGTAGTCTGGGCCCAGAACTCGCCGGTGATTTTCACCACCGGCTTCACCTTGGTGCGATCCACTTCAATCGAGTTCATCCTGTCGCGCGCAGCGTGGAGCGCATTGAGATAATCCTTGCCCCACATGTGCTCGTGCCACTTGCCGAACACGTTGAAAGTGTTGCGCAGGACCTTGTTGCTCTTGAATTTCGGCTTGGCCCAGTTCGGCGCCCGCTCTTCGATCTCGAAAGACTTGCGGTTCTTCAAGTCTTCGCAGAGAGCCGTCCACGGTCTCGCGGAAGACGCGGTCCGTTTCGCCCTTGTTCACTTCGAATGGGCGGACCTGATAAATCAGATCGTTGATCACGTCGCCCAGGTGCATGGCGTTTAGCATGCCGAAGCCGAAGTCGACGGTGAACTTCAGCCCGGCTCTCCCGACGCTGCCTTGATGCCGTCGCTGTCCTTGAACAGCAGCACGCGGAAGCCGTCGAAGCCCGCATTCTTCAGCGCGAAGCGATACTCCGCTTCGTACATGCCGAAGCGGCAGGGACCGCAGGAGCCGGCGGTGAAGAAGACGTAATTGTCCAGAATCTGCTGGCGCGGAATGCCCTCCTTCTCCAGGAACTGGAGGTATTGCACCAGGTTGCCGACCGTGAAATAAGTGGGATTGCACTGGCCGTTGTTGCCATATTCTTTACCGGTCTGGAATGCGGGACATCAGGCACGGGCAGCTTCTCGCAGCGGTAGCCGCAGCCCTGGAAGACGGCGCGGATCAGGTCTTCGTGCTTCCAGGTAAAGCCGCCGAAAAGAATCGTCACGCGTTGCCGCGCTCTTCGGCAGTAAAGGCGCGCTCCATCGGCCGATGAAAGTGAGTGGGCTGATCCAGGCCAGCGATCTTGCGCAGGCGCATGCGTTCCGCCGCCAGGCGCTGCTTGATTTCCAGGTCATTTTCGATCTGGACCAATTTCGTCGCCATTATGTTCCTCCGGCGTGTGCGGTCTTTTGAGATTGAGATGGGCAAAGACAGAGAGGGGCATCGCTTTCCGCGAAATGCGGTGTTCGGCAGGACACAAACGTACCCCGAAGCCGAACAGAGTCGGAAACTTCGGGCTTGCGATCAAGACGCATCTGAAACTCCCCACATCTTGCGAAAAGGAGGTTCGATGTTTTGCGCAGGCGGATTCGTTTAGCAACGAAACCTCCGCCCGCGCCTTACAAGAGCGAAAATCTTTCTGGCAACCTGCCGCGACACAGGCAAGAAAAAGGTTCCAGCTCGAAGACTACGGTTAAGCGAAGCTGCCGTTCACCCCTGGGAAATCCAGGCAGCTCACTTGAGGACCTATTCGATAACTCTCGTATGGTTGTAACAGAAACCGAGGTTGTGATTCAAGGTGGAGAAGCAGCGCGTCTAAAAACGACTTCTCCAGTTCGTCCAATTCTGGGACATCGTGCTGGTCGAACGATGGGTGCAAGCGGCGGTCGTCTGAAACTACTTGCCAAACACCCCGAACGCATTCAGTTGTTGGTAACTTGCTTTAGTCCAACCGGACCCGATGTTATTGGACCACAGCCCTTGTTCACCGTTGATGTCGTAGTCCCAGACGTCCCAAGTGTCCTGATGCTGCGGCTCGTTGCGAAGCGCCACCCAATAGATCTTTCCCTTCTTGACGGGGATACCGGCACCTAATTTCCCAGTCTGCAGCGTGCAGCAGGTTCCGAAATCCGGCAGGTTCTTGAAGTGCCAGGTGTGCAGAGCTTTTCCAGGTCGGTTCTTCCTGCTGTCATTCAAGCTCATGATCAAAGAGTTGTAGCCGCTGACCCACGTCGCGCCCACCTGGATCTCAGTCACGGTGTGGTCAGCTTTCGGCTGAAAGCCGCATGCCACCCATTCCGGATAGAGTTGGCCGGAGACGTTGTTACCGAGAATGCCGTTCCCCGCAGCGCCGTTGTACACATGGTTCCCCGTTCCCAGGTTGCTATAGACTTTCACTACTTTCGAGGACGGTGTGACTGCCGGAGTAAAGGTTCGTGCCGGAGCCTTCATCCAAACTGTGTCTCTTCCCCCATTGATCGTGATAATCCCATCCGGGCCCGTTTGGGCTGAAGCCGGCACAGCGCTAAGCAGCAACCCGGCCCAGCACGCGAGTAACACTAATGCTATTGTTCTCGTCATTTTTCCTTCCGTTCCGCAAGTGCAACCGTGGAAATCCTTACAGTCCAGACCTTCGGCCAAGGTCCCGTGCACCACGGGTAGTGTCTTGTTTCGGCTTACGTGGCCAGTGGAGATTCTATCTTGTCGGCCGTGGTCCACCAAATGCCGGGATCGGCCGGGTGCTGTCTGCGTTGGTAGTTCACGCCCAGTCGGTCCAGTTCACGCAGAACCTCCTCGACGACGCGCCCGAGGGAAGCGTTTACCGCGGCGCTTAAGCTGCAGCCCGCGTCGTAAGACTCACTGGAATTCCCACCAGCAGCACATCGGCGGGCGCGACCCCGAAGAAGTCGGCGCTGAGCAGCGTGTCGACCAGCGCAGGCGAGTGCGGATCCATGCGCACGGCCGGGACAATGGCGCATGATATCTGCTTTGCGGTAGAGCACCACCGCTCCCGGAGCAGCTTCAGTTGTCGATGGAATCGATCAGGATGACGGCATCTTTCCCGGAGATCTGATCGATCAAGTCCAGGGCCGGAGTCCCCAAGTCGGCGACTTCGACGCCATCTTCGAACTCGTAGCGGGCGGCCAGAAGCCGCGCGACGTACGGCCCGACGCCGTCATCCCCCAGCAAGACGTTTCCGATTCCGCCGATCAGCACCTTCTTCATAGCACCTTCACTTTGGCAATCTGTCGGCCCGATGGATCGAAGGTGTGGCAGGCGCAGGCCATGCAGGGATCGAAGGAGTGCACCGTGCGCAAAACCTCCAGCGGCTCCTCGGGGCGGGCCAGCGGCGTGTGCAGCAGCGAAGCTTCGTAAGGACCGTGGGCGCCGGAGCGGTCGCGCGGGCTGGCATTCCAGGTCGAGGGCACAACCGCCTGGTAGTTCTTGATCTTTCTCGTCCTTGATCACGATCCAGTGCGACAACGTGCCGCGCGGCGCCTCATGCGTTCCCACGCCTTCCACTTCGCGCCCGGAAAACACCGGCTGGTTGTGGACCGTGTAATCGCCCTTAGCGATGTTGTCCACGAGCAACTGCCAGTGCTTCTGCGCCAGTTCCGCCAGCATGGCAGCGCGAATCGCGCGCGCCGCATGGCGGCCGAGCGTGGAGTGCAGCATGTCCGGAGTCACGTGAATCCCGCCGACGGCCTGAATCTTGCCGATCGCGAGGTCCGTATACTTGCGGGTCAGCGGATGGCCCTGCGCGTAACCGACCAGCACCTGCGCCAGCGGACCCACCTGCATGGGATCGACCGTTGAAGCGCGGCGCCTTGACCCAGGAATATTTCTGCTCGCCGTCCCAACCGGTGAAGGCGGGCTCGGTCTCTCCCACCCAGGGATGCAGAGGCTTCGTCGCCCTGATAGTAGGCGTGGGTCACATCTTCGCTGACCGCCATCCCGAAATTCCTTGTCCGACGGCGGTCTTGAACGGATGCACGCCCGCGATGTTTCCATTCATGATGTAGCCGCCGGGAAGGTCGTAAGCCGTGCCCGTGCTGTCCAGCGGCAGATCGGGAACGGCGAGGTAATTGCTCACGCCGCTGCCGATCTTGAACCACTCCGGGATACATAGCCGCGACGGCGCAGACATCGACGAAGTAGACCTCGTTGATGAACCGCACGACCTCGTCCAGCAGCACGCGGATCATCTCCAGGCCGATCCATGTTGAGGGCGCTGGCGCTGTCCAGGTCGATGGCGTTGGCCACGCCGCCGACCGTCAGGTTCTGAATGTGCGGCGTCTTCGATCCCAGGATTCCGACCACCTGCAGAGCTTTGCGCTGATACTCCAGCGCCTGCACGTAATGCGTGAAGGCCAGCAGGTTTACCTCGGGCGAGAGCCGCATCGCGGGATGGCCCCAGTAGCCGTTCATGAAAATGCCGAGCTGTCCGCTGGCTGGCGACGGCATTCACCCGGTCCTGCGCGGCCTTGAACTCGTTGCGGGAATTGCGCGTCCAGGGCGAGAGGCTCTCCGCCAATTTCGCCGTCGCCGCCGGATCGGCTTTGGGAATCTGCAGAATGTCCACCCAGTCCAGCGCCGACAGTTGATAGAAGTGCACGATGTGGTCGTGCAACGCGTGCGCAATCAGGATGAGATTGCGGATGTACTGGGCGTTGAGCGGAATCTCCAGCTTCAAGCGCATCTTCCACCGAGCGCACGCTGGCCATGGCATGCACCGTGGTGCACACGCCGCAGAAGCGCTGGGTGAACAGCCAGGCATCGCGCGGATCGCGGCCGCGGAGAATCTTCTCGATGCCGCGCCACATGGTGCAGGAAGCCCATGCATTGCTGACCGCATTGTTGTCCACTTCCACGTCGATGCGAAGGTGGCCTTCAATTCTGGTGATGGGGTCGATGGTGATTCGTTTCGCCATAGATGCCTGCTGTCAGTCGGAGTCTATGATTTGGGTTCGTCTTCGCCGAAATATCCATGCTTGAAATATCCGGTCCAGCGAATGTACGGCCTGCGGAACCGGAAGTAGCTCGCCATGTCGTGCCATTCCTGGAGCGGAGCCGGAAGAATGCCAAACCGCTTCACCACCAGAAGAAATCCCGCGACGCCCATGCAAATGAAGCCCAGCGATACCAGAACTTCGATAGTGGACGGGAAATACAGCGATTCGGGATTGGGCCGAAAGGCCAGGGTCGTGGGGCTGAAGCGGTAGATCATGCCGCCCAGCGAACTGAGCACGTAGCCCAGGAACATCGACCGCGTTTCGTGGGTCCGCAGCGAACGGCGAAGCATCCAGCCGCCGATCGAAGTCAGCAACATCTCCAGCCAGAACACGCCAGCAAAGCGGTCGAAGTGGAAGGCGGTACCCAGCGCTCCGCGGAAGAGGATGTCGAGCAGGCGCAGTGCCGAGCCAGCCGAAAATCAGCCAGGCGGTGATGCGGGCGGCTTCGTCAAGAACCTCCATGTCCATGGCCCGCTTCCACACCACGCAGCACAACATGGTGGTTCCGGCGACGCACCCGAACGACATGAAGGTAGCCGCGCCCAAGTATAGCAACGGCAGCCACGGCGACTGCCACAAGGGATGGACCCGTTCTCCCGCCAGCAGCATCAACGCGCCCAGCGACGATTGGTGCATGCCCGGCAACAGGTAGGCCGCTGCAATGATCCAGGGGAAAAAATAGTGCAGCCGGCGTTCGATTCTCTCCACTCCCGGCCGCAGGCGCGAATCAAAGTACCAGAGCCGCTCCAGCACCGGCGGAATATTTTCGATGGCCAGTGGGATCATGGCGTAAATCGACATGCAGATCGCAACCTCCGCCAGCGGCGAGTGCATGTTCCATTTCCAGGGAAAGACGATCCAATAGAAGTTCCAGGGACGGCCGGCATCGATGCCCAGCAAAAGCAGACCGCATGCATAAGCCAGAAAACTGGTCAGCAGCGCCATCCGCATCAGCGCATGCAGCCGCTTGCGGCGGAACACCCATGCGGCAATTCCCACCGCGAATGCGCCGGAACCCAATCGCCGTCAGCACCATCACGTTGAAGGTTTTCCAGATCCCCCAGCCGAACGCGTCGTTCATGCCGCTGACCGGACCCAGACCCGCCAGTTCGCGGTAAGCGGTCAACACAAACGCCAGCAGAGTCATGGCCAACAGCGCGAGAAAGAACCGGTTCACCACGGGGAACCCGTACACGGGGACGGCCCGCTCCCAGCGAGTCTTATTAGTTGACTGTGGCGGCGTCGGCGCGTTGCTTATCGTTGCGCTGCTCATAGTTGCGCTCTCAATCCGGTCTGCTTTTTCGCGCTCATGGGCTTCCTGCTCGTGACCTTTCAAGCTCTTGCGAATCACCTGCACCAACCCGACATACAACAATGCCGGCAGCGCGAAGTATTGATAAAGACGTCTCTGCCAGCGCAGCGTCCTGGCGGGCACCGACTCCGGTCCGAGTTCCGGCAGGCCAAGTTTTTCGAAAGGCGACGCGCGAGAGATACAGCGCTTGCGTGCCGCCGTTGTCGGTTTCCCCGTACACGCGCTCCTGATAATAGCGGCCGGGATTTTTCTTGATGCGCCGCTTGGCCTCCGACAGCAACACCGTGCGCGGACCAAAGATCACCGCGCCGGTGGGACACACGCTGGTGCATCCCGGCTTCAGCCCTTTCTCCAGCCGGTGGCTGCACAACTCGCACTTGGTGACGCGCGGATTGTATCCCTGCCACTGAAAACGCGGGATGTGATAGGGGCAGGTGATGGTGCAATAGCGGCAGCCGATGCACTTGTCCGCCGTCCCAGCTCACGATGCCGGTTTCCGGATCCTTGTGCAGAGCCTGGAAAGGACAGCCCGCGGCGCAAGCCGGATCGAGGCAGTGCATGCATTGGCGTTTCACAAAAGAAAAGGCGGAGCCATCTTCGGGCTTATAGAGCTTGATGATGTTGCGGGTGAGGTCGTTGAGGTCGGAAGGCGCCTGATGCAATGCGTCGCCGCGGGTATCGGGCGGAGTGTCGTTGGCCTCCGCACAGGCCGCCACGCAGGCCTTGCAGCCGATGCAGATGCTGGCGTCATAGAGCAACCCAACGGCAGCGCTGGGAACGGGAATGTTCTCCGCCTGCAGCGGATTCGCTGCCGACCGTGATGGCCACGGCCGCCGGCACTCCGGCCTTGGCGATGGTCGTAATCAGTTCTCGCCGAGTGATGGCCACATCAGTCCTCTTTCTTATCCGACTGGCTTACCCGTTGTCGCTTTAGTTTCTCTGCGTACGCGCGGTCGACCATGACTCGCGCGATGCCCGCCTCGTTGGCTGCTCTGGAATCGCTGCGAGGCCACCCAGGTAGCGCCGCCGACCGCTCCGGCAACCGCGCCTACCAATGCTGCCGCGCCAACTTTGATCTGCCCGCGGCGCTGTAAATCGGCGGGTAGGTGTCGGGCGGAGTCGCCAGGTGAATGGGAACGGTTTCGAACGTGCCCATCTGCCAAACCACGGCTTTTTCGGTGCAGCCCAGGCAGGGAGCGCCGATCCCGATCGGCCACACGCCCGGAATCTCATTGAAATGGCGCGTCGAGCAAGCCGCATGAGTGACCGGCCCCTTGCAGCCGAGCTTGTAGAGACACCAGCCCTTGCGATGTCCTTCGTCGCCGAACGCGGCCGCAAACCGGCCGGCGTCAAAGTGCGCGCGGCGCGGACAATTTTCGTGGATCACGCGGTCGTAGGCGAACTTCGGACGGCCGAACTCGTCCAACTCCGGCAGCTTGCCCATGGTGACGTATTCCAGAACGACCGCCAGCAGGTTGTAAGGATTCGGCGGGCAGCCCGGCAGATTGATGATCGGCTTGCCCGAGACCACCGAATCCACTCCGACCGCGCCGGTGGGATTCGGATCGGCCGACGGCACCCCGCCCCAGGAGGCGCAGGAGCCGATGGCGATCACCGCTGCCGCCTTGGCCGCGACTTCCTTCAACACCTGAACTCGCCGGCCTGCCGCCAATTTCCATGTAAACGCCGTCGTCTTTGGCCGGAATCGCGCCTTCGACCACCAGCACATACTTGCCGGCGTTGTCGGCGACGGCCGAGCGCAAAGCCGCTTCGGCCTGCGCGCCAGAGGCCGCCATCAGGGTTTCGTGGTAATCGAGGGAGATCACGTCGAGAATCAGGTGAGCCACATCGGGAGCGGAGGTGCGCAGCAGAGTCTCCGTGCAGCCGGTGCAATCCTGGAAGTGCAGCCAGATCACCGATGGCCGCTTGGTCTTGCCGATCGCCTCCGCCACCTGCAAGACCGAGTTCTTGCTGGTAAGCGCCAGTCCCACCGGCGCGGTGGCCATCAGCATGCCGCATAACTGGATAAAGCTTCTCCGGGAGACTCCGCTAGCCTCCAGGTGTTCTGCAATGGTTGGATGCTTGGACATGATCGCCTTCCTGTATCCGGCATTGCCCGCAGAACCGGGGCCGGAAATACTCTTGCCCCAGGCCGTAGGAGACTGATTCCGACGCCAACCCGAGACTCTGCTCTATCCGTGGACTGACCGAGGAAGGAATGTGGCAACGCCCAGTGAATGGCGGGGAAACCGGAGAACAAGGGCGACACGGTTACGGCGCTACCAACTGATTAAGACTAAGAATTAATGCATGACTGCGCGATGTCCGGTTTCTCTCCCCTCCACCTGTATCCCTGACGGTTCCAGCTCCCTTCCAGCAGCAATCCGGGATGGACGAGATCGGTTATCTCCCGAATTGGTACCTTGAATCAGTGATCTTAGTCACTCTTCAGTGTGAGCTGGCGTCATTAGCTTGTCGGCGGGCCGAAATCCCGCGCGCGGCGAGGGGCCCCAGTTCTTGGGCGTCTAAGACCTCGAGCGCCGCTCACCGATGCAGCGTCAATTTGATTTTTTGCCGGAACAGGACGCGATCGTACACATGGTTGGTATTCAGGCGCACATAGTACAGGTAGGGATGGTTGCCGATCATCGAAAAGTTCAAGTCCGGCGAGTTCGGATCGATCAAGGAAAAGTAAGCGTAGAGCCAACTCCTTTTGGGGTCTTCTGGCTTCGAGCTCTTTTACGGTGACCACCAACCTGGGCTTGGTCCAGTTGACCAGATCTCTCGAAGTGGTCAGGTACAGGCCCGGCGGTCCCAATTCGTTGTCCCAATAATCCCACAATGTGGCAACAACTATATCCGCGGACTGGTAAACATTGATCGCGTTCACCGCAAACATGTAGGGAACCGGCGTGTAGACATGCTCTTTGGGATGCTGAACCGGCCCCAGATAGGGATCGACGAACGATACCGAGAAATCTGTGCCGTTCCAGCCGCGCCATGAGGATGGATCGAAAACGTTCCTTGTGCGAATGGGCGCGCCTCCGCCTGGCACCAGACAACGATGCGGCCCTTTGTCCCCAAAACAGTTCGGAGGCCAAGTCCAATCCGTTGCTACGGCGTAATACCAGCCATTGAATTTCACGACGTTGGTGTCCACGCTATAACCCATGGGGCCCCGGTCGATCTCATACTTATAGGGAATTCCGGCTAGAAAGTTCGCCGGCGCCTTGAACGATTCGAAGTGGTACCCACCATCGTTGGAAAGATGATAGGTATCGGAATCATACTCGCACTCGCCGTAGTTCTGTGTATGGCATTCGCCGCGATGCGCCCAGCCGTGATATTCCGTGTGAGAAAGAGCGGCGATGGTTTTGCCGTCAAGAGTGTAGAAGGAATCGAGCCAGACCTGATCGTTGAAGTCCGCCGGATTCCCATCATTAGCGGAACGGAACGCCGGATGGCAATTGTGCTGTACGCTCTCAAGAGTAGGGCCAAGGCTTTGGAACATATCGGAACTGGCGGAGACGAAATGGACTGTGCCGGTGGAATCGCGAAACGCCCGGGCCATTGCGTCCGGAATATCGTTCTGTGTACAGGAATCTCGCGGCGTCTTGAAAACCGCGGTGCGTGAGCCGTCGAGTCTGCCGGTGATCGTTGGGGTCGTAGAGGCAGGCTGGCGATCGGCTTCGGGGATGCTCCGTGCCTGCGAAACCGCAATCAGGACCAAGCCACACAGAATGGAAAGCATGCGTCTCATCGTGGTGCCCACCCTCACTCCCTTACTCAACCCTGCACTCGGCCGATCCACTCGGAGTCCTGAGGTCATTTTTCATGTAACACTATGCCCGAGTCACGGGCAAGGCGGAGATACCCAATCTGAGAATAGCCGACCGTCCAGCCAGAATTGCGTTTCCTGAAGGGCCGTGAACGGCGGAAATAAAAGCCGGACAATTCTGATCGCGGATCGCCTTCAGCGCAGAGGAACTAAGGCTGCAACTTTGGAATGAGCGCACGCGAGAGAACCGCCCCCTGACCATCCAGCACGAGCACCTCGGCCCTCAGTTGTCTACGGGAATCATGCGCCACGGTAAGAGTGATCGTGGTCTTGGGCGACGTGCATCCCGTGAACTGCCGCACTTCATCGCTCGCAGGAACGCCGGTGGCAAGCTGTTCGGGACTAGATCGGGGCATCGCGGCGGCGGTGTAGGTTTGCAACACAACCTCCACGGCCCCCGCCAGATTCTGGCAGCGCATGGGAACTCGAATCTCCCAATCCTTCGTGCGTGTCTTCTTCACGCTAGGCCGGTCGGCAAACACCAAAATCGGAGGATTCCCGCCCGGCGAGGCATATGTTTCCGGCCAGCGGTGCTCGAACTCGATGCTGGCTACGACATAAGCATGTTCCAATTCGCGATCTCGCTCCTCCCAGCACGGATGCATCGCAAATATCGAAGGGGCAGCCTTGTCTGGGCTCTGAGCGTGCAGCAGGTGATGGAGCGCAGGGACAAAATCAGGGTGAAACCCCGCGCGTGCCATCAGCATCAAGCTCTCAAGGTCGGCTTCCAGTTCGATTTGGCGGCAAAATCGCGCCAGATCTTCGGAAGCCTTGGTCGAATCCATCCACGCCGCCGAAGGAAGCCCCGGGTCGCCCAGCACAACCGGCAAGCCCGCGCCTTTGCGCAGAGACTCTTCATAGAGATAACGTCGCGCCCAATCCCGTCGGACCACATGCGCGACCTCGTGCGACAAGATCGCCGCCCATAATCCCGCGCTCTTGCCGGCGAGAGTGGCGAGTCCGCTCTCCACATAGACGGTTCCATCGGGCGTGGAGTAAGCATTCAGCGGGGCGTCGTTGACGATGCGAAGTTCCCAGGAATACTTCCCAGTCCGCGGAGCACTGACCTGCGCGGTCAGCTTCTCGAACACTCGGAGGCCTGTTGCATAGTGGCCCTCCGCGGGGGTGCTCTGAGCCAGCAGTCCCGGCCGCAACTGGGCCGCAGTCTTCATGTCGAGGTTGAATTTATCCAGGACTTCTTGTGTTACGGGAGCTTGCTGGACCGCCGAACAAATCGGCAGCAAGGAAAGAAGCGCGAAGATAACGCCGGACCAACGGCAACTTCCTACTCTCACGGGTCACGCTCCCCGGAGATTGATCTCTCAAGTGGATTATCCCACTTTTCAACTCCGTGAGAGCCGAAAAAAAACAGGGGTTGGTGCTCACACGAGCCGAGGTCCCCTGGCTTTGTCAACGCGAACCGACTGGTCAGGAGGTCACAACCACCTGTGCGCCGTGCACTTTCGTTTCTCCCCCAGTGGCTCACAATAAGGGGGAAAAGAATATGCATTACCACGGCGGAGCTGTGGCAAAAGGCAAGACAAGGAGAACTGCTTATGTTGCTCAACCGGCTCAAGGAGTTCCTCGATAGTCACCATGTCAAGTACGTGGTTATCTCTCACTCGGTCGCTTACACGGCTCAGGGAATCGCTGCGCTCGCACATATTCCGGGAAAAGAATTGGCCAAGACGGTGGTAGTGAAGCTCGACCGCAGGCTCGCTATGGCGGTGATCCCCGCCTCCTGCCACGTTGATCTTTGGCTTTTGAAGGCAGCCGCTGGAGCCACGACTGTGGAACTTGCTTCAGAAGAAGAATTCAGAGGCAGGTTCCCCGATTGCGAAACTGGGGCGATGCCACCCTTCGGAAATCTTTACGAAATGAGCGTGTTTGCCGATGAGAGCCTGTCGCATGACAGGGAAATCGCATTTAATGCCGGCTCTCATCGAGAACTGGTTCGATTGAGCTGGCAGGACTTCGAAAGCCTGGCCAAGCCCAGGATCGCGAAGCTAGCGGCGGGGAAAGCCGCCGCAACAGCGGCCTGACGCACTCCCGCTAGCGTCGGAACGGGAGTGTGAGTTGCAATATTAAAGGGAGGGAAACTTATGGAATTAGCACTCACCTCTGACGAACGGGAACTGCTGATGGAGGTTCTCGAGGAACACCATCGTGGGTTTCTGCGTGAAATTTCGCGTACCAAGCATCACGAGTTTAAGCTTGCACTGAAGAGTAAGGAAAGACTGCTCGTGTCGGTCATCGATAAATTGAGAGCCAGTCGGCAGGCAGAATTGGTCGCTAGTTCTCTTAAGGGAAACTTGCCACGAGTCAGGGAAGACGCGTGCCGAATGGGATAAGATCCCGGCGAGCCGAGAGCCTGTGTGCGGGATAGTGATCATGGGGCAAACGACCGCCAAGAGCATTGTGGACTCCGGCAGTGTCCGAAATCAGCTCAATTAACCCACACCGGCCATGCAGGTACAGGAACGTTTGCCTTGGCAAGATTCCGTCGTGTTCCTCAAACGTCCCGCGGTTTGCCGAGTCTAATACATCCTCCTTGTCCAAAAGTCACGGCATGAGGTGACACCGGTCATATCGGAATCTGGGCCCGCGGAATATGTTCAATAAGGAGCTTATTACTTGTGCTGCGAGGGTAGAGTATGACAGTCGTGTTGGATGAAGTGCACAGCCGCCAGGCTAGTGCGACGGCGGTGTTGGATGGGCATTCCTTGACAATTGAGGACGTGGTCAGAATCGCCCGTGATCGTCAGGCCATCGAACTGCACCCGTTTGCCATCAATCGAATCGAGAAGTGCCGAGACCTTCTCGAACGTAAGATACGGGCGCACGAGATCATGTACGGCGTCAACACCGGCATTGGGGAACTTTCTGAAGTAGTGCTTACGCCGGAACAGGCGGAGAAGTACCAGAAATACTTGCTGTACTCTCATGCGGCGGGTTGCGGGGAGCCGTGTGCGGAGGAGAACGTCCGTGCGGCGATGCTTTCTCGCCTGAACACCCACTGCTGGGGCCACTCGGGAATCAGGCTCGAGATCGTCCAGACGCAAATCGAAATGCTCAACAAGGGCGTCACACCCGTCGTCTGCCAAAAAGGGTCGGTAGGAGCGTGCGGCGATCTGTCACCCATGGCACAGGCGGCGCTCACGCTCATGGGTGAGGGCGAGGTGTTCTACAAGGGCAAGAGGTTGTCCGCGAAAGAGGGGATGGAAAAAGCGGAGATCCCCACCATCGTCTTCCGCGAGAGGGACGGATTGGCCGCCATCAACGGCTCCGATTTCATTACCGGGATGGGGTCCCTCGAGCTCTATGACGCGGAACGATGGCTCAGGACCCAGGAGGTATCACTCGCGATGACCCTGGAGGCGCTGAATGCCAATATGAAAGCGTACGATCCCCGCATTCACTTCGTGCGAGGCTATGCCGGTGCGCAGGATTGCGCTGAGAACATCCGGAGACTGACCGACGGATCGGAACTGCTTAAGCTGCCGGGGAAGAAAGTACAGGATGCATACTCTTTGCGCTCCAGCCCGCAGGTGATCGGGGCGGCCCGCGAAGCCTTCAAATGGGCGCGGTATATGCTGGAGATCGAACTCAACCACGCAGCCGACAACCCCACCTTCTTCCCGGAAGAAGATCTGGTGCTGACGGGCGCCAATTTCCAAGGCACGCCGATGGCGTTCGCACTGGAGTTGGTCGGTATGTCCTTGACCACTGTGGCCGCTCTCTCCGAGCGCAGACTCAACCGGCTGATGAATCCTCATCTTTCGATGGGACTACCGGCCTTCCTGACGAAAGGAGCGGGAATGTTCTCCGGGCTGATGCTTTCCCAATACACCGCCGGAGCACTGGTGTGCGAGAACCGCGTATTGAGCCATCCCGCTGCGACCGGCTCCATACCAGCGGCCGCCGATCAGGAAGATTTCGTCTCGATGGGCATGACCACGGCCATCAAGACCCGGCAAATCATCGAGAACGCTTGGTACGTCGCGGCAATTGAACTGATGGCGGCGGCGCAGGCGTTCGATCTCCGCGCTCCGGTGAAGCCGTCCCCCGCATGCCATGCAGTGCACCAGGTTATTCGCGAACGCGTCAAGAAGCTGGAGGAAGATCGGCCAGCTCCACGAAGACATCAACACCCTAGCTGGAATTGCGAAAGCAGGCGAGATCCTGGAAGCTGCGGAGAAGGTGGTGGGGAAGCTAAAGTGAAACCTGCTCCGAGCCGGCCCGTGCCACTACATCCGGCCAATTCCGGAGGTTCTTGGCGGTCCCGCAGTAAGCGAGCACTAAGAAAGCACCACGCTGGCTCGTCCCGAGCAGGCCGAAGTGGCGCACCACAACCATAGGACTTGCGTCACGTGCCGGAAAGCTATTGAACCAACAAGAGCTTCCCTTTGTCATCACGGAAGATTATGGTCTCATTGCCCCGGGTGATCTCGCGCGCAATCACGCCGTTCTTCCCGGCGAGTTGGATCCAGGAGCCGCGCACTTCGATCTGATCGCCTCGAGCGAAGCTCAGGTTTTGGCTCGACATGATCCGCACGGGAGCCAAGTGTACTTGCAGCACTCCCTCTGAAGTCTTCAGCATGAGGTGGCTACCAACTTCTCCTTCGCTTACTGGGCAGTCAAAGTCCTGTTCTTCCTGAACAATCCCCTTCACCACAACCTCGGTGGCAGGGTTGTAGAGCGCCGCACCCTGAGCCGTGACGGGACGATGGAAGCCGACGCCCAAGACCAACAACAAAACGGCGATGACCACCACCGCGAAGACCATCCCATACAGCAAACTAAGTATTTTCATTGCCCCATCTCCTCATCCTTGCGCGTGCCAGCTTCCTGTCTCATGCGCTTCAGCTTCGCGCAACCGCATGGATCCGCGGCGCATGTTCAACCTCGCCTCGCTGTACGCTTTCGTACCCCATGGCCGTAAAGTACAGGGCGCGATCGAAAAAACGCTCTAACGATTGCAGCAGTTCCATTTCGCCAAAGAACTCCACTGGCTCTTCCAGCAGGCCTTCCTGCTGCAAATACTCCCAGAGATATTCCTTGGTCGCACTGACCGCCCACAGCACGTCGCTGAAAGGCACGCCTTGCTTGGCACGCCGCACTCCCAAGCCGATGTAGCGTTCCTCGATCTCCGTCTGGGTTTTGCCCACCAACCAATCGCCGAGATGGCGGTAAATCTCGTGGGTACGCCGTCTCAACTCGTCAGCGCACACCCTTTGCAGCAGTTCGCCGCACTCGTCCGATTTCTTGAGCTTGTGCATCAATCCCTCGGACAGGTTATCCGCATGGGCTTCGATGAGCTGAATCAATCTGATCGGAAACATTGTCTGCCTCCTTCCAGGTGAAATACACGTATGTGGCAGAGCTGACTTCGCGTCAGATCCCACCTAAATTCTCCGGCGAACCAGACAAATCCGCAGTGACGGGCAGCACAGGTCAAAGTGACCGCAAGCCAGGCAGCTCAGGACCAACGCTCGGAGCCACCCGCTGGAACAGACCGTTAATCCGGCGGCACCGGAATTTCATGAAATCAGTACAGGATTCCCTTCGGGAACGGATTCCTCATCTTCTATGTCCAGTTCCAGAGCAATATTCCGCAGCAGCGCAGTGGCCATATCTGCATCTCCGATAATCTCGTTGTCGTGGATCTGCGCAGCGCGGTCCGCAATTTTGTGGAGCAGTTGATCGATTTCTTTCCAGGTCTTATTGCTCATGTCATGCTTTATGGGCATACTTCCTCCGCGTTAACTCGGTTGCAATTGAGGGCCTGTCCGTCACAAAGTACAACAACTTCGTCAGGCGCGCAGACAGCCAACCGTTCATCTGATTCGATACCAGACTTCCAGGAAGCGGTCAGTGATTCCCTCAGCATTTTTGGGTTGCGTTCAGGCTGGGCGTTTAGACACGAGGGCCGCCCGGATGTCTTAGGTGGACGACCTCAATGGGTGTTACTGGAATTAGAAACGCTGCCCTGCGGTAACCCGAATCAGGCAGTTTTCTTCAAATCGTGCAGTTCGCTAAATTTCTTGTCGGCCATTTTTCGAAGCTGTTCCAACTCCTCCTGCAGACGGTGGATCTCGTTTTCAAATTCCCTAAAGCTTACGCAACGAGCGGTCACGGTGACCTTGTCATACTCTGCGCGTATGAACGAGCGCAGGTAGACTTCTGCGGTTTCTTCCAGGAAGAGCAATCCGAGACTTTCTTTTGTAGGAGGAAGACCAGGATGCGAGGACTGTGTTGCCATAAATCTCCTCCCTTGTGAATAAGCTTTGAGCAGCCAATCTCTTGCTGTAACCATAATTTTATACCTGCGCGGCCCCGCCGACACAATAAAGTTGCTCATTTTGCCCCCGTCTATGCTGCAGTGCGGCAGGGACGAATCGCTTGATCCGAACGGAGAAGCTAAGTTCCGAGCAGCGATCCGAGATCCATGCGCTGCAAAGAACTTCTTTTTATCAATTGCTCCATGGGGCCGAGCAAATCGCATGGTAGGCGCGGCAGGAATCGAACTTGAGGCGTCTACGCGGCGTCTGAGCCGCGTGCCGAAATCCCGAGCGCAGCGAGGGACCTCGGGCGTTTCGCGCTGCCTAGCGCTGCATGGTAGGCGCGGCAGGAATCGAACTTGAGGCGTCTACGCGGCGTCCGAGCCGCGTGCCGAAATCCCGAGCGCAGCGAGGGACCTCGGGCGTTTCGCGCTGGCTAGCGCTGCATGGTAGGCGCGGCAGGAATCGAACTTGAGGCGTCTACGCGGCGTCCGAGCCGCGTGCCGAAATCCCGAGCGCAGCGAGGGACCTCGGGCGTTTCGCGCTGGCTAGCGCTGCATGGTAGGCGCGGCAGGAATCGAACTTGAGGCGTCTACGCGGCGTCTGAGCCGCGTGCCGAAATCCCGAGCGCAGCGAGGGACCTCGGGCGTTTCGCGCTGCCTGGCGCCGCATGGTAGGCGCGGCAGGAATCGAACTTGAGGCGTCTACGCGGCGTCTGAGCCGCGTGCCGAAATCCCGAGCGCAGCGAGGGACCTCGGGCGTTTCGCGCTGCCTGGCGCTGCATGGTAGGCGCGGCAGGAATCGAACTTGAGGCGTCTACGCGGCGTCTGAGCCGCGTGCCGAAATCCCGAGCGCAGCGAGGGACCTCGGGCGTTTCGCGCTGCCTGGCGCTGCATGGTAGGCGCGGCAGGAATCGAACCTGCAACCCTCGGATTAGAAATCCGATGCTCTATCCGTTTGAGCTACGCGCCCTTAACAGCAATTTAACACGATCAAACGCTTCGGTTGAGGATATGCTCTCCCGCCGGTTTTGGCCTCCGAAGTACATGTCCCGATTCCTCCCGACGATTGACCCGATTTCAGGTTCGAGCGGCATAGTTTTCCCCGAAAATCATGCTATGAGATGTTCCAGGAAACATGGAATTGTCCTGCCTAGTATGCTGGCACTGGCCTTGGTTTGCATCAGTTGTGGCGGAGTTTCCTCTACCGGTTCCAGCAACAACGGATCGGGCGGCGGCGGCAACTCGGGCGGCGGAGGTCAGAACAGCTCCTGCAGCCAATTGGGTACCGGAGTTGGCGCCAGCTTGAACGGATTTGTACCGTTCACCTCCAGCAATCTTTGGAACAAAGATATTTCAAATTCGTCAGTCGATCCGAACTCGGACGCCATCATAAATTTCATCGGCTCGAACATCGGATTGCATCCCGATTTCGGAGCGGGAGAATACCACGGCTCTGACATGGGGATCCCTTACTCTGTCGTCAACGGTTCGCAGGGCCTGGCGAACATCAACTTCACGGCATACGGCGACGAAAGCGATCCTGGGCCAATGCCGATCCCGGCGAACGCACCCATTGAGGGCGATCCCAATCCGGGCAATGGCGACCGGCATGTGCTGGTGTTAGACAACGGCAATTGTTTTCTCTACGAACTGTACAGCGCTTATCCGAACAGCGACGGAAGCTGGAACGCCGGCTCCGCGGCAGTGTGGGACCTAACCATGGACGAGCAGCGGCCGTGGACATGGACGTCAGCAGATGCAGCCGGTCTGCCGATCTTTCCTGGGCTGGTGCGTTATGACGAAGTGGCAGCCGGGAAGATTCAACATGCACTGCGCTTCACCCTGCCGCAAAGCCAGGCTGCTTTCACTCCGCCGGCTTCGCACTGGGCAGCGACCTCCAGCAACGCCCTGGCGGCTCCGATGGGCATGCGCTTGCGTCTCAAAACCAGTTACGATATTTCGGGATTCTCAAGCAACGTCCAGGTCATCCTCAGCGCCCTGAAAAAGTATGGAATGATCATGGCGGATAACGGCAGTGCCATGTACATCAGCGGCGCGCCGGACGACCGCTGGGACAACAACGATCTGCACAATCTTTCGCAGGTGCCGGCCTCGGTATTCGAGGTTGTACAGATGAACCCGATCTACACAGCGTCGAATGTTCCGCAGGGCGCTGCTCCGACCGTTAGCAGCTTTACAGCAAGCCCGGCATCGGTTTCCAAGGGAAGCAGTTCCACCCTTAGCTGGAGTGTGAGCAACGCATCCTACCTCATTATTTCGCCGCAGGTGGGAGCGTTTCGGGGCAGCAACATCACCGTGACTCCGGCGCAAACCACTACGTACACGCTCTATGCCACCAACCAATACGGGCGCACGACAGCCACCGTCACGGTCAGTGTGCAGTAATTTGCAACGGAGAGGGGGCGGAGGCCAGCCGTTGACAAATATTCTTCCTTTCCGATTTTCTCCTTGCAACTCGAATGGTGGAAGGTTATAAAGAACTCCCCTCCCCCCGGTGCGGGAATTCAGTTTTAGCTCCTGAATGTGGTATTGCTGGTCTGGGTTTTTGGAGTCGTTGCCGTTCCCAGCGGCAAGTTGGTGGTTTGCCTTGGAAGACAGTCATCAGAATCTTCCAGGCAAGCAGTATTCCAAGAGGAACTATGACCAGTACTCCCAAAGCTGCGTTCAGTCTGCTTTTGCTGATGCTCGCGGCAGCGCTCGCATCGGCGCAAACCTTCGTCACGCCTATTGAACATGTAATCATCCTGGTGCAGGAGAATCGTTCCCCGGACAACCTGTTTCAAGACCCGATCTTGATACGTCATGGAGCGGACATCAAAAAGGCTAAAGACGCGCAGCCCACGCCCCTTTCGGTCTGCTGGGACCCAGGCCACGCCCTGGGAGCGTTCCGAAAACAGTACAGTTTCGGCGCTTGTGATCCCCCAGTAACCTACCCACCGGGCTGCAGGCAGCTCAAGTGTGCGCAAGACACCTATGTTGAAAACACTCCGAAAGACAGGACGATTCAGCCTTACTGGGAGCTGGCCGAACAGTACGGTTTCGCCAATTACATGTTCCAAACCAACGAGGGGTCGAGCTTCGCCGCGCATCAGTTCCTTTTCGCTGGGACTGCGGCACCGGTGGCATACGGTGATCCCTCGGGTCTCTACAACTACTTCGACTCCGAGAATCCGGGGCGGGGGGGCAACAACGACTCTGGGTGCATAGCTCTGCGCGACCAGCGAGCCAAGGACATTGATCCCCGCGGCACGGAATCCTTCGATTACCTACCTCCAGAACCACCTCACGTCAGAAAGGGGTTCCCTTGCTACGAGCATGCGGCTCTGACGGACCTGCTCGATAGCGCCGGACTCAGTTGGCGGTATTACGGCTTCACGCTGGCTTCCTCCCTGTGGAATACGCCCAACACGATCTACCACATCTGTGGGCCGGATCGTCCCGGAGGAAAGTGCCAAGGTGCTCATTGGCAAAACCATGACGTGGATCTTCACGACTGGGATATCTTTGGCGACCTCATGGTGGATTGCAAGCTTGCCGCAGTGAGCTGGGTAATGCCGGACGGGAGTTATTCGGATCATCCCGGGCACCGCAACCGGAGCGCTGGGCCGGACTGGGTGGCGAGTATTGTCAATGATGTCGGCAAAAGCAAATGCCTGAATAAAGACGGCAGCAGCTATTGGAACAGCACCGCCATCTTCGTCACCTGGGACGACTGGGGTGGCTTTTACGACCACGTGGCGCCTTGGAAGATTCTGCGAAAGACCGACAAACAGAACTGCGAACAGTGGGGCTGCGGTTACGTGTACGGGTTTCGTGTACCCTTGCTGGTGATTTCCGCCTATACACCGCCGGGATACATCTCCGGTGCCGCCAGCCAGGGGGGAGAGGTCGCGCCCTACATCCATGATTTCGGCAGCATTCTGAATTTCGTTGAGTATGTGTTTTCCGGATTCGGTGTAACTCAGGGTGGAATAGGCCCGGTGGAGTGGCCCTTCGATGACTATTGGGCTCCTGACAGTTACCTTAGCGGGAACTGCACGCGGACCCTGTGCCCCTACTCATTGTTCGACTTCTTCCAATTCAAAGCAGGCCAGAAGCCACGCGCCTTTGTACCCATCCGAGTGCAGCATTTCCGGGAAAGCGACTTCGTTAATCTGAAGGCGTTTAGAGGAGTGCCCGAAGACCCCGACATGGAAACTCCCTGATCGAGGATTGTCGAGGAATCGGGACTTCGATCCCCCGGGTTGCGTAAGATAAAGTCTTTTCAGCAAGCAGGCACACCAACACCCAACCCCAGTAATTCTTGATACCATCCGGTGGACCAAAGCGAATGCCTGCTTCCGCGTCATCCCGCCTTGCCTATGTCGACTGGATGCGCGGGCTGGCTTGTCTACTGATGTTTCAGACGCATTGTTACGACTCCTGGCTGGGCGGGGATGCGCGCAAAACTACATTCTTCATGTGGTCGCAGCTGGGCGGAACTCTGCCGGCGCCGCTGTTTCTTTTTCTAGCCGGGATCTCTTTTGCATTGGTAACCGAGAAGTTACAGCAAGAAAGAGTTGCCCGCCCGGCAGATTGCGCGCACCACAATTCGCCGTGGTGCGGAAATTCTTGGGCTGGGGCTGTTGTTTCGCCTACAGGAATTTTTGATTGCATGGGGCTGGGCGCCGTGGAGCGATCTGTTTCGCGTGGACATCCTCAACACCATCGGCCTCTCGATGATGCTGATGGGGTTCGTCTGCTGGATCGTATTGTCCTTCAGCCACGGGCCTCGCACCCGAGTGGCTTTGGGTGCGACAGCGGCTGGCGTCGGTGTGACGATTTCGTTGCTGACCCCGCCGCTCTGGACGAACTGGCGCCCGCGCTGGCTGCCCTGGCCGCTTGAGTCTTATATCAACGGCGTGCACAACCTGGGCCAGCCGCAGCCATGGCTCTTTCCGATTTTTCCCTGGAGCGGCTTCGCTTTCGTCGGCCTGGCGGTCGGATTGTTTCTGTTAGGCGCCTGGGCACGGAAGCGCGGAGCCGGGCGTTCGTCTGCTGGCGGGCGGCGGAGGTGTGGGATTGATCTATCTCGCACGATGGCTGGACGCCGTCCGTGGCAGCTTTATGCGGTTTACGATTTCTGGCACACCAGTCCTAATTTTTTCTTGATCCGAGTGGGGTTGCTGCTGGTAATCCTGGCGGCGGTTTATGCTGTGGTGCCGGTGGGGAGCGGGTCAGTGGGGCTTCAGCCCGCTGATCCAGTTGGGGCAGACTTCCCTGCTGGTCTATTGGGTGCACATCGAGTTTGTGTATGGACGGTTCTCCATCCTGCCCAAACGGGGCCAGGACATTCGCACGGCATCCCTGGGATTGCTGGCGATTTTTGTTTCCATGCTTCTGCTGTCCGTGTTACGAACCAGGCTCAAAGGGCGCGGGGTAGAAGCACTTGCATGGTTCCGTGGGCAGGCAAGAGCCAGCTAAAGGTGCATGTTCGGGGCCTGATTCAGCGCACCGACAACTGCCGAATCGCGTTCTCCACCAGCTTCAATCCGATGGCCCAGCGCTGCCGCGATTGCATTTCGTCATTGCCGTAGCCAAAGAGATAAAAAGTGATGTAAAAGCCCTGGCGAATCTTCTCATCCCGATGGTAATAGCAGCGGCGGATGAGTAACTCGGCGGCGGCAGGAATCTCGGGTACTCTCTTCAAAAGCTGGGTGAGCCGCTTCGCCAGTTGCTCATGCTCGGGGAATGAAAAACGGGACGGCTCATCGGAAAACAAGATATCCACGTAAGAACCAAACTTGTGGGCGGAGCGGAAGATCTCCTCTTCGGGATTCATCTCTGTGCTGAGCCAGGCATCGCATTTGGCGGTTTCGATGATGCTCGCAGGGGAGTTGGCGGCAGCAAGAAACTCGCCGAGTTCTGTCACTCGGCGAGCTTCCTCGATATTCGCGAGATGCTCGGGATGGCGCTTCAAGTCGTAGTAGTGTGGGCCGCCTGGCTCGGCGGCCCAAGGTATTTCGAGGGTTTCGTCATCCGGTCCGAGTTCGACTGCGAAGTCCAGCCTGCACGCTACTTCGCGGGTGCAGGCTGTGGCGACGCTTGCGGGGGCGCGCCCGAAGGAGAGAAATTCACTTTGGGAACCTGACGGGACTGCCTCGGTGGCCGCAAAATACGCTTCGTTGGGTTTGAAGCCGGCCCATCCGGCGTAAATGTTGTTGGGAAATTTCTGGACATAGGTGTTGTAGTCCTGCAGGGTGTCGTTGTAGCGCTTGCGCTCGACCGCAATGCGATTCTCAGTTCCCGCCAACTCATCCTGCAGGCGCAGGAAATTCTCGTTCGACTTCAATTGCGGATAGTTCTCCACGATCAGCAGCAAGCGTCCGAGAGCGCCGTCCAGTTGCTGGTTGGCGGCGATTTTGTCCTGGGGAGTGCCCGCCGAGAGCAAGGCGGAACGGGCTTTCGGCAATGTCACCGAAAACCGTCTGTTCCTGCTGGGCATACCCTTTCACTGTTTCGACCAGATTGGGAATCAGGTCGGCGCGGCGTTGCAGCACGATGTCCACCTGCGACCAAGCGGCTTTGACCGCTTCATTCTTGGTCACCAGAGTGTTGCGAACGCCTACATACTGGCCGAATGCGACCAGCGCAATCAGCACCAGGACAACTATCACGATCAAGCCTTTGTTCATCTTTTCTCTCCTGCAGAAAAATCTGCCAGCGTTACGAGATGCGCGGTCCCGGAGAATCTAACATTTTATCCACCGCCGCGGTTACCTGCTGCACCGCGGCCAAATATCGTGTAAAACGCCGTCTACATCGTATTGCTTGCGTGTCCGCCTTGTGCTCGCGAATATCGAACAGCTGTAAAAACGCCGAAGGATCGAAGGGAATTCGAGCTGCCAGCAACTGGATTGTCTCCCGCTTGGAATTGGGAGGCTTTGCGCCCAGCGCAATCAGAGCGTGCCGGAACAGGGTAGCAAAAGTTGACAGCGACCCTAGCAACAACTCCCAAATCTGCTTTTTATTGTTCGCTGCCACCAGCAGGCGCTCGCGCAAAAGGATCAACTTCTCGCGCAGTTCGTACTCCAGTTGGGCGCGATGCAAATGCATGGGAATCGGCAAGCCCGCTGAGGACGTCATCGCCGAAAAGCACGCGATGGCGCTGCTGCATGTCGAGCAAGCTCGATGGAGAAAACATCCGTGGAGCTCTCCAGTTCCTCGCGGAGTGAGCAGCAGCGGCACACGGTGCTTCTGGCGAGTCCACCATTCCACCGCCGGGGCTATTGCGCGCGAGCCGTCGCGAAAGAGCTTTCGCGCAATACGCAAAGCAGGTTGATATTGGAAAACTCGGGATGGAATTCCCCGTCCGCAGCCGAGCCGTAAAGAATCACGCTTTGTAGATTCTCGCCCGCTGCCTGACGCAACCGGCTGACGAATTCGGTGATTTGTTTTTCTGCAACCATAGCGCCTCTTCTACTCGACGCTACCAGCTTCCGCTGGCGCCGCCACCGCCCGAACTTCCGCCGCCGAAACCACCGAAACCACCGCCGCCACCGCCGCCGAACCTCCGCCGCCAGCCGCCACCGCCACCACCGCCGCGCCCCCTAATAGCATGCAGAACCAGAAGAGCACCGCTCCGCAAGGGCGTGAGACACCACAATCAGGAAAATAACGATGAGGACAACAATCCCAACAGCGGAAAGTCCCTGTCTCGGTTCTCCTGCGGCCGTCGGGGCGCAGGGACGTGGCCAGTCAGCTGAATGCCCGCATCCTGTGCGATCACTCCGCGACGCGCGAAGTCATCAGCAGTACGGCGCCGTTGTAGTCGTTCTGGTGGAGAAGGGGCACGCTTCGCGTCCGAAGCCGCCGACTTTGCCATCGGGCAGAATCGGTTCCAGTCCGTAGCCGACTTCAATCCGGTAACGACGGTCCTGTGTGGCAAACAGAATCAGCACACCGCGATTCAGGAGCTTTGCTGCCAATACCCCATTGCTTGAACAGATCCACGGCATAGCTTTCGATATCCGATCCGTCGAGCGACTTGATTGTGACTACCGCGATCTGGGCGTGCGCCTTCTGATCGATCTGCTGGCAGATATTGTCGAGTTGCGCGATGGTGTTCTGGTCCAGAACATGAGCAAAGTCGTTGACGTAATCCGTGGGCCGCAGTTGCGAGACCGGCTCGGAGCGCAGGGCAAGCGCCAGCGCGAAGACACATGACCTGACGGATACAAGCGATTTTCGCGCCCAGTTTCATTTCGAGAGTGATTGTATAGGAGAGAAGTCAAGTTTGCGCTCGACGGGACAGCCGAGGGTGGCTGCCCGCGCGAGAGAAAACCATAGGCGATCGAGATTACTTCAGAACGCTCGCAGAAATTCCATCACGCTGCCGCTCCGCCCAGCGGCCGTCGTCGCCATCAGGCGTCGGCGAGAAACGAACAATGGCCACCGTCCTCGGTCTCGACGAAACTGATGTTGGGGTTGGCGAGAATCTTCCTGCCGCGTTTCCGGAAGAATGCGGATAAAAGGATCGTTGGCCGCGTGCAGGATCAAGGCCGGCACGGCAATTCGCTCCACGACATTGGCGGCCGCGGCGCGAGCGTAGTAATCCGTCAGCGCCCGCTGAAACCGCAATAATAAGCCGTGATCTTGTCGTCGAAATCGCGAAGCTGGTTACGCCGCGCAGACGCGAGGTGTCGAACTTGCCTGGGAACAGCCGGGCCTTTGTCTGCAAGTCGGCGGCGAAGCTTCCACATAAAGTAATACTCATAGAGACGATTGCCCGGCAGATGCAGCGCATCCGCGGATGCGGCCGAGATTCATCGAAGGACACACCGCCGTAACTGCGCGGAATTGCGGCGGCCCTTCCCTTCCCCATTCCCCGGCGAGCTTCAGCACCAGATTGCCGCCCATGGAAAATCCGGCGAATGCGAACCGGGAAATTCGGTCTTGCTGCAACAGATTCCGGGCGACCGCGGCCATATCGCTGCGACCGCCCCGAATGATAGAGCGTTGGCGACAAGGCGTCTGTGCCGCCGCAATTGCGCTGGTTCATGCGGACGACGTTCATGCCTGCGGCCGTGCCCTTGGCGCGATGCCCAGCATGTACTGCGAGTCGCTCGAGCCCTCGAGCCCGTGCACAACGATGACGGTCAGCGCGTTTTCCCGGTCAGGCTGCCAATGGCAATGGCACAGCACACTGCACGCCCGGTTCGACTTCGATTAAGCGTTCCGCGGAGGCAGCAGGAATTCGTCGCAGAAGGAAAAAATTCGCCAGGGTTTGGAGATGGCCGCCTCGCAAGCAGCGTCGCGGGACGAATTCGCCGCTTCGAGTTTGCGCAATCCCCACATCTTGATTTTAAATGGAGATTGCAGTTGCGAGCGTAATGTTGCAGGAGTTCGTCCATGCCCATTTTTGAATATGTCTGCAAGCAATGCGATCACGAATTTGAAGCTTTGGTCTACGGCAATCAGAAAGCCGAATGCCCCAATGCCACGGCAAGAAACTGGCGCAGCAACTTTCGGTGTTTGCCGTTTCAGCCAAGGGCTCTGCGAGTGGCATGCATCCGCTGCCGAAGGCGCTTGCGGGAGTTGCGGAGATCCGCGCGGCCCGGGTGCATGCTCGATGCCGGACCTCGATTAGCTCGGCACCCTGTAAAACTCGGTTCTCAGTTAGGAGTTCTCAGCAGCTCTGTTGCTCCCTGTGCGCGCTTCCACTATTCTTCCCCTTCCACGTGAAATCGCAGGAGAACTAATCGTGCGGATTATTCTGGTCGTTGTGATGTTGTGCACAGCTCTTGTATCGGCGCAGCCGCAACAACTGAAGCTCATGCCGATGCCGACCGACGTGCGGATCGGCACCGGGCAGCTCTTAATCAATTCTTCATTTTCAGTGGGAATCAGCGGCCGCTCCGATCCGCAAGTGCAGCGGGCGGTAGAACTCTTTCTGCAGAACCTTAGGCGTCAAACGGGAATGCCTTCATTGGACATGAAAGTAACAGATGCATCCGCGGCCAAACTGGTCGTCAACAGCGAGCACGCGAGCCGGAATGCGCAGGAACTCGGCGAGGATGAATCCTACTCGCTGGAGATCAAGAACTCGGGCGCGGAACTCCAGGCAGGCACGCCGTTGGGAATCATGCATGGGTTGCAGACGTATCTGCAGTTGGTGCAGGTTTCTCCGGACGGATTCTCCGTGCCGGCGGTGGTAATCCGGGACAAACCGCGTTTCCCCTGGCGTGGACTAATGATCGATGTGAGCCGACACTTCATCCCGCTTGACGTGCTCCGGCGCAATCTGGACGGGATGGCGGCCGTAAAGTTGAACGTATTCCACTGGCACCTTTCCGATGACCAAGGCTTTCGCGTTGAAAGCAAGAAATTCCCAAAGCTGCAGGAGGCAGGTTCTGACGGACTTTACTACACACAAGACGAGGTCCGCGGTCTGATTGGGTACGCGCGCGATCGCGGTGTTCGCATTGTGCCTGAGTTCGACATGCCGGGACACAGTACTGCGTGGTTTGCGGGGTACCCCGAACTGGCCAGCGGCCCAGGACCTTATCATGTCGAACGGAAGTGGGGCATCTTCGATGCGGCGATGGATCCGACTCAAGACCGCACTTACAAGTTCCTTGACGAATTCATCGGCGAGATGGCCAAGCTTTTTCCTGACCCCTACTTCCACATTGGAGGCGACGAAGTCAATGGCAAGCAGTGGGACGCGAATCCGAAGATCCAGGAATTCATGCGCGCCCATGGGCTCAAGAACAATCAGGATCTTCAAGGCTATTTCAATGAGCGCCTGCAGAAGATCGTGAGCAAGCACGGAAAGATCATGATCGGATGGGACGAGGTTCTGCGGCCGGATTTGCCGAAGAACGTGGTCATACAATCATGGCGCGGACAGGCGGCTCTGGCCGACGCAGCCAGACAAGGCAATCGCGGACTTCTTTCTTTTGGATATTACTTGGATCTGATGTGGCCGGCGTCGAGACATTACGCGGGGGATCCCATGAGCGATGCCGCGGCGAATCTGAGTCCGGATGAAAAACAGCGCATCCTCGGAGGCGAAGCTTGCATGTGGTCGGAGTATGTTTCATCCGAAAACATTGATTCGCGCATCTGGCCCCGGTTGGCGGCGATCGCGGAACGGCTGTGGTCGGCGCAGGATGTGAAAGACAACGATTCGATGTATCAGCGGCTCGATGTAATCAGCCCGTGGCTGAATTGGCTTGGACTCACCCACAACTCGAGTTATGAAACGATGCTCCGCCGCATCGGGGGTTCAGATGATGTTTCTGCGCTTCGCCTGCTCGATTCAGTAGAACCAGTCAAGGACTACACACGTGAAGAGGTCGCTCGGGTAGAAGCGACAAGCCTCTCACCACTGAATCGCCTGGTGGATGCGGCCCGGCCGGAAAGTACGACAGCCCGCCATTTTGCAAATCTGGTGAACGCATTGCTGGCTGGCCGGAGAGATTCCGGCACGAAGGAAGAAATCAGAACCATGCTGATCCGCTGGCGGGACAATCAGATGTCTCTGCAGCCACTAGAGGCACAATCGTTTCTGTTGAAAGAAGTCGTTCCCCTATCCAGGAATCTTTCTGCAGTGGCTGCCGCGGGGTTGCAAGCAATGGACTATTTGGATCGCGGCGAAGGCGCACCAGACACGTGGAAAACAGAGCAGCTCGAGCACATCGAGCAAGCGAAGAAACCGGAGGCCCAACTACTCGTCATGGTGGCGCCGTCGGTGCAAAGGCTGGTCGAGGCTGCCGGCCGAGCAAGACACCTCAGAAATAGCAGGCCTAAAGCACAGCTGAGGGGGTTGCGGCGAGAGAAGAAAACCGATTTCACTTCCACCAGAAGGAAGTGCCAATCAAGGCCACCACCTCGAGGACTGCGAGCGAGACCCAAACCCGTTGGCGAAAGCGAGAACGCCGCAGGTCTCTTTTCAGATCGGCTTCCAGCACATGAACGAACTCAACTTCCGCGGGGTCCACTTTCGGTCTGGGCGCAGCGGCTCTTGGTTGAGCTGGTGCGTAAGCTGGCCTGGGTTTGTCGGGCAAGAAAACCTTGGGCGTGCTGATCACGGAGGACCAGCGCGGCAGCAGCATCGAACCAGAAGTTGAGCCCGGGTCCATGGGGTTCGAGGTCAACTGCAGGGGAGGCATTCTCTCTGGCGCGACCGTATCGGCCAGGCTGCGCAGCAACGAACTCCACCACATGTGACTCATCTGGTCGCCAATCAACTCACCCACATCCACCGGCCGCGACTCTAACTCCAAGGGCGGCTGAGTCTCCGGCGAAATTACATCGCCCAAGTTTGTGAACACGGTACGGTACCAGGGCAGGCTGACCATGTCGCCGGCCAGCATGCCAACCTCCACGGGCCGCGACGTGAGCTGTAGCGGAGGTAGTTTCTCTGGCGCAAAAGTGTCCCGAAGATTGCCGAGCAACCTTCTCCATAGAGGAACGTTCCAGTTCTCGGGCAACAGAAGATCGAGTTCGTGGTCGTCGGTCTTCAACTGCTGAACCGGACGCGGTTCACCGGGAGAATCAGGGCTCTTGGGCTGCGAAAACATTGGCGTCTTCAGGCTGTTTAGAGTTGCATGGTCACAACTTGGACTCAGAATTCGTTTTGCCGCTTGAATCCTTCCATCAGTTTAAACGAAATCGCAGGAATGTATTCTGAATCTCGCCCCGACGCTCCCCTCTATTAGGATGGGACCGTGCAAGGTTGGCCTCCGACCGTAATCATCGCTCTAATGTGGTCGCTTCTCCCCTTGTTTGCTTTTGGTTTCGCGGGCGATCGAATCATACGGGCTGTCCAGCGCTTGGTGATCAGCGTGCAACTCGGGCTGCCATCGGTTTTCGGCATTTCTTATTGCCTGGTCGCGCATGCGTCATCGAGCGTTCAAGGAAGCTGGCTGGCGCTCTATTTCATGCTTCCGGTTGTGGTGGCCGTGCTTCTGTGGCGGGCAAAGCTGAGCGATCCGCAGCAGCGAGGAGATTCTCTGGATCTTACTGTTCTCCTGGCCCTCGGGCTAGCGGTTGATTTGCGCTGGTTCGAGTCCGCGTGGCCCCCACATCTCACTGTGGTGAGCAAGCTGATTCTGCTCGACTCGGGTCTTTATGGCTTTTTGGTCATCCGCCAACTGACTGGCGTGGGTTTCGACTTGCAGGTCCGCGGTGAGGATCTGAAAATTGGCCTGCGGGAGCTGATGTTCTACGCGCCCATCGCTGTTCCGTTGGGACTTGCACTGGGTTTTCTTCACTGGCACGCTTACCTCCCGAAACTCGATAGCGCTGCATCAGCCTGGATTTTCACTCTTGTGTTCATTGCCATCCCGGAAGAAATTTATTTCCGCGGTTGGATTCAGAACCTGATAGAGCGCCGCTTAGGGCGCAGGACGTCATTGTGCCTGACCGCGCTGATCTTTGGCCTCTCCCATTTCAACAAACGAGCCGTGCACTTCAACTGGCGCTATGTATTGCTGGCAACCCTCGCGGGCATTTTCTATGGGAGAGCCTGGCGGCAGCAGCACAGAATCGCTGCATCGGCAATCACGCATGCGTCTGTGGATGCGATCTGGTCGATTTGGCTGCGCTGAACAGATGACCGAAGCCCGTCCCCATAAAATGAACCCCACTCAATCTGGAGCGAGTCTAATTAGGACGGTGAATTCTGACCGCAAACCGGCTGGAGGCCGACCCGCGAGCGAGCAACTACGTCTCATTTTTCCGGTGCTCCGAGAGCTCATCCGTCCGCGTCGGGGCCTGCTGGCGATTGGCTTTGTGCTGATGGTCATCAACCGCGTTTCAGGGCTGGTGCTTCCTTATTCCACCAAGTTCCTGATCGATACCGTCATCGTCAAGCATCGCATTCGAGCTGCTGAAGCCGCTGGTTCTGCTGGTGCTGCTGGCGACGGCCATCGCAAGGGATCACGTCGTTTTCGCTGACGCAGTTGTTGTCCAAAGCTGCACAACGTCTGATCGCGGAACTTCGCCGAAAAGTGCAGGCGCACATTGGCCGCCTGCCGGTTGCCTTCCACGATTCCACTAAGAGCGGCGTGCTGGTCTCGCGCATTATGAGCGACGTCGAAGGCGTGCGCAATCTGATTGGCACAGGGCTGGTGGACTTGGTCGGCGGGCTGATCACCGCAAGCATCGCGCTGGTGGTCCTGTTCCGCATCAGCGCGATCATGACCGGGCTGGCGTTCGGATTCCTGCTGTGTTTTGCGCTTCGCTCTGAAAAAGGCGTTTGGCACCATCCGTCCCATTTTTCGCGAGCGCGGCAAGATCAACGCCGAGGTCACGGGCCGGCTTACCGAATCGCTCGGCGGGGTGCGGGTCGTCAAGGGTTATCACGCGGAAGAGCGCGAGGAGCACGTTTTTTCGGGCGGAGTGCAGCGCCTGCTCGATAACGTGCTGCGCACTCTGACCGCAACTTCGGTCATGAGCCTTTCCGCAAGCCTGCTGATGGGCGTGGTCGGCGCGGTCATCATGTACGTCGGCGCGCGCCAGATCCGGCGGGCACGCTGACCATCGGCGGATTCTTCACCTACACGCTTTTCCTTGGCTTCCTGATTGCCCCGATCATGCAGATCGTTCAGATCGGAACCCAGCTCACCGAAGCCCTTGCCGGTCTGGAGCGGACCCACGAAATCCTGAGCGAGCGGCGCGAAGATCACGATCCGAAAGCGCACTCGCGCTCTGGACGAGATTTACGGCAACATCGATTTCGACCATGTCAGCTTCAGCTACGATGGCAACCGTACGGTCCTGAATGATGTTTCTTTCCACGCCGAGCCGGGCACGGTGACCGCGCTGGTGGGCTCCTCCGGTTCGGGAAAATCAACCATCATCGGCCTGATCGCGGCTTTCCACATGCCGACCCAAGGCAGAGTCCTGGTCGATGGCATCGATCTGAGCACCGTCCGGCTCGACTCGTATCGCACACAGTTGGGAGTGGTTTTGCAGGAGTCGTTCCTGTTCGACGGCACGATTCGCGAAAATGTCGCCTTTTCGCGGCCGGACGCGAGTGAAGAGGAGATCCTGCGGGCCTGCCGCATTGCCCGAGTCGATGAATTCGCCGAGACTTTTCCGGACAAGTACGACACGGTTGTCGGCGAGCGCGGCGTGAAGCTTTCCGGCGGGCAACGGCAGCGGATCTCGATTGCCCGCGCAATTCTGGCCGAACCGCGCATCCTGATTCTGGACGAAGCCACTTCCAGCCTCGATTCTGAATCCGAGGCGCTTGATCCAGCAAGGCCTGTCGTACCTGATGCAGGGACGCACCACGTTTGTGATCGCGCACCGGCTCTCCACCATCCGCCGCGCCGACCAGATTCTGGTGGTCGAGCAAGGCGAGATTGTGGAACGCGGCACGCACGAAGAGCTCTACGCCATGCGCGGCCGCTATTACGAGCTCTACACGAAACAGCATGGACGTCGAGAGCAATCTGTTCCTGGCGCCCGGCGAGGGCGACGCGTCGCATTGACGGAGGAAGAATAACTCAAGGCGGGCGGCGCCAGCGCCTCGAACTTGCCGACGCTTTGCGTCTGGTGAGAGGAGAAATTCGTTAACTCATGAGCGCCGACCAAGCGAGATCGCATGCCAACAACTTCCATCGCCCTCCGACAGAAAATCTCTGCCGCCATTACCGATGGGTGAAGCGCTGATTCGTGCCGTGGATGGCATCTCCCTGCGGATGTCGTGCGGGAGAGTTTGTGGCGCTCTGCTCGGAGCCTCCGGATCGGGCAAATCTTCGCTGCTGAATCTGATCGCCGGGCTTGACCGGCCAACCTCCGGCACAGTGCTGGTGCAAGGCAGCGACTTGGCGAAATTGTCGCGCGAGGAGCTGGCGAAGTACCGTCTGCGCACGGTAGGCATGGTTTTTCAGTCTTTCAACTCTGATCCCCAGCATGACTCTGCTCGAAAATGTAGAACTGCCCTTGCGCTTTGCGGAGGTGGAGCGCAGCAAAGCGTGGGCTGTCGCCAGAGCAAGCATTGGATCGCGTCGGCCTGAACGCGAGATGGCGCCATCGCCCGGCGGAACTTTCCGGCGGTGAGCAACAGCGGGCCTCTTTGGCTCGCGCGCTGATCAATCAGCCGCAGCTCTTTTGGCCGATGAACCCACCGGCAATCTGGACAGCCACACCGGCACCGAAATCATGAATTTCATCCGCGAATTCAATGAATCCCTGGGGATGACGATCGTGATGGTCACTCATGAACGCGCTCTCGCCGAACGCTACGCGCAACGCATGATTTTTCTGGCAGATGGCAAACTGGTGGACGATCAGCAGGTGATGGCGGGCGCCGGAATTACGCGAGGCCGCCTATGAAGGCCTACGATATGGCAGAGTTGGCGGTGCGCAATCTGCGCGAGTCCCTGCTGCGCAATTCGCTCACGACGGTAGGCATCTCGGTTGGCGTGGCTTCACTGGTCGCCATGCTTTCACTCGGGATCGGGTTGCAGCAATTGGCAGGCCGACGCCTGCAGAAGTCCGGGTTGTTTGACACCGTGGTCGTCACCTCGCACCGCGACCTGCGCGGTTTCAACCGCGAGCAGGACGAGAATGGCCCAGCGCCGGCCGAGAGTCCCGCGCTCGATGAACCTGCCCGCCAAAAGATTGAGCAAGTGCCCAATGTGCTCGAGGCTTATCCCGATATCCGCTTTGTCACCGAACTCCGTTTTGAAGACAAGCCGCACTTGACGATGGTAGCGGGCCTGCCTTCCTCCGCCAAGAGCAACGATGCATTCGACGGCATGCAGGGCGGCTTCTTCTCTTCTGACACGGCCGCAGAAATGATCGTTCAGAAATCCTTCGCTGAACAATTGCTGGGAAGAACTCCGAAAGCAGGTGGGGATGAGCCAAGTGTCGCCGAACTCGCAATATCGCTGCTCGGCAAGATGGTGACGCTCCGCTATGCGCAACGCATAGCATCTCCTGCGACCACGCCGGGGAAAGATTTGCCTGCAAGCGCGCGAAACGATGCCAGCGCCTATTCGGTGATCTCACGCGAGCAAACCGTGAGAATCGTCGGAGTTTGCGATCTCGATCCAGATAGCATGCGCGGGGCGGCCCGGGCCCGTGTGTTCTTGCCCCTGAAACTTGCGGAAAGCTTCCATGTCATGCAGCCTTCTGACCTGCGCGACACCACAAACATCATCGGCGGCACGACCACCTACACAACCGTGGAGGTGCGGGTGAAAAACCCCACCAGCGTGCAATCGGTAGAGGACGCCATTAAGAAGATGGGATTCAATACCTCCTCAATTGTGGACGCAACGCGCAGCCTGCGGCAGTTTTTTGCCGTGCTGGATCTTTTTCTTGGAATTTTCGGCAGCCTGGCGCTGGCTGTAGCTTCGATCGGAATCATTAATACGCTGGTGATGGCCATCCTGGAACGCCGCCGCGAAATCGGGATCATGAAGGCCATCGGCGCAAGTGACAGCGATGTTAAGGGGCTGTTCTTCGCTGAAGCAGGGGCCATGGGGACTTTTGGCGGTGTTGTGGGTGTCGCTCTAGGCTGGACCATCGGGCGGGTCATCAATCTGGGAACGAATGTCTATTTGAAGCGTCAGCATTTTCCTCCTGAACAAATCTGGTTTGTGCCCTGGTGGTTGGTCATCAGCGCCATTGCATTCGCGATCGTGGTCAGTCTGCTTTCCGGCTTGTACCCGGCGAGCCGAGCGGCGAGGCTCGATCCGGTGCAATCCCTGCGCTACGAGTAAACTGATTTTATGATTCGACTTTTTCTCCTGTTGCTGCTGTTTGCCATCCCTTCTTCCGGCCAGAGCCGGATCGATTGCAATGCGCTGAAGAGTCGAATTCTGGGAGACATTGTCCACTATTGCGTGTTATTGCCTTCGGATTACGATGCGTCTGGCCATCATTCCATGCGTTATCCCGTGCTCTATTTTTTGCACGGCCTCGGCGATGACGAACGAACCTTGCTCAAGAGCGGCGGATGGAACCTGATCGAAGACCTCCGGCAGCAGCACAAAATCGGTGACTTTTTGATTGTGACTCCAGAGGCGAGGGCCAGCTTCTACGTGAACTCCGCCGATGGAAAGGTCCGGTACAGCGATTTTTTCCTTCGCGAATTCGTGCCTTACATCGAAGGCAACTATCGGATTCGGGGGAAAGCCCAAGCCAGGGCGATCAGCGGAATCTCGATGGGCGGATACGGCGCACTTCGTTTCGCCTTTGCTTACCCTGAAATGTTCTCGGCAGTCAGCGCGGAAAGCGCAGCCCTGATGACTGAGTCTCCCCAAGACCTCACTGCCGCTTTACGCTCCGACGCGCCGTTGGGCAGGTTACTGGGATCGGTTTTCGGCAACCCCATCAATGTCTCTCACTGGAAGGAAAACCATCCGTTTGAGCTGGCGAAAAAGAACAGGTCTTCGATTGCCAAACTGGCTCTCTATTTCAATTGTGGCAAGGACGATGAATACGGCTTTGCGGCAGGCGCCAAGGCTCTGGACCAGCAACTTCTGCAGGAGGGCATCAAGCACGAATTCCATCTTTATCCAGGTGAGCACAGCGCGTCGTATTTTCTGGCGCACCTAGGCGAGGTTATGGAGTTTCATTCGCGGAAGTTTGGCGATAGGAAGTAGACTTGTCGTGAAAGTGCCCACGTTTCCCGCTACATCTTTTCCTTTTCTTCCTCGGCGCCAGGCATCAACTTCTTGAGTGGCGCCGAGCGCTGATCTTCCAGTTCCGGATGCGGCAGCGGTTTGCGCGGCAACATCTGATCGCGCATGGCGGTGTTGTAGACAAAAATGGCCTCGACTGTGGCGGCTTGGGCAAGATCGCCTGGCTGCAGCCGTTCGTAGGTGTCCATATTCGAGTGGTGCGCGCGTGTAACGTAGTCCAGCTTGTCCTGCAGAAACTGGAAGCCGGGCACGCCGACGTCATCGAAAGATTCGTGGTCGGTGCTGCTGGTGTCGCGCATCGTAATCGTGGTGACACCGATGTCCTTCAGCGGCCCGATCCATTGCGCGAAAATTGGAGCGACAGCGGCGTTCTCCTGCAAGTAAACACCAAGTATTTTGCCGCTGCCGTTGTCGAGATTGAAGTAGGCGGAAATCCTGGACTGCTCAGGTTTGAGCTGGATCGGCCCGGCGGCTTTGCGCATCCATTCGGGCAGCTTCATCTGGTCGGGAGCAGTGGAGAGCGGGATGACACCGAAATGCTGCCTCACGTAACCAACCGATCCGAAATCGCCCTCCTCCTCTCCGGTCCATAGCGCAACACGGATCGTGCGACGCGGCTTTACCTGCAGCGCGTTGAAGATGCGCATGACTTCCATCGCCACTGCGGTACCGGCTCCGTCGTCGGTCGCACCCGTCGCTGCTGCCCAGGAATCCAAATGTCCCCCGAGTATGACTACTTCATCCTTCAACTTCGGATCGGTGCCCTCGATCTCAGCGATGGTGTTGAAGCCGTGTTCGTGGTCGCCGGTAAACATGGTATCCACATTCAATTCAATGTTCACCGGAACGTTGGCCTTGAGCAGGCGGTAGACCCGGCCGTAGTTCTCAATCGCCGCGACAACCACAGGAAACTGCATGGCGGTTTCGCGCTTGTAGACTCCAATTCCCAGGCCACGGTCATCAAAGAGGGTCCCTCCAGAGCCCCCGGCGTTTCTGCCGTCGCGGCTGGGAAGAATCACTCCGAGTACATGCTCGGAGGCGAGCATTTTCGCGGTCTTATTCCGCAGCTCGTACCGCTGAGGAGCGTCCTGCAGATACTGTGCGTACTCATTTTCTGGAATCAACGGATACTCGGCGATCTTGGCCAGCTCTTTGTCGTCCATGCGCTCGAACAGAGGCTTGTCCACCGGCTTGACCTCACGCATGTCTCCAAGCAAAACGACCTTGCCCGCAAGTTTTCCCTTGTACTTTTCAAGGTCCCCTTCCTTCTTGATGTCCACCCATACGGCTGGGCCGTTGACCGCGCCCTTCGTGGAAGGCGACCAGGGCGCCGCCTGCACAATGAACACTGCGGTGTCGGGCGAGGTCATGCGCACCCAGGTATTGAGTTGCTGCCAGCCCATGCCGAATTCACCCCAATCCTCGAGATGGGAATTGCTGCATCCCATGCCAGCCAGTTGATCGCGGGTCCACTCGTTGGCGCGCTTCACATTCGGCGAGCCGGTAAGGCGCGGCCCAATTCCATCCGCGAGTGCGGAGGCAAACTCCATCACATGCGAGTGTCCCAAGCCCTCATCGCGGATGCGCTGATACATCGTGTAATCAATGTTCTCCTTCGCTGGCTGCGGCAGTTCATACGACGGAGTTTCCGCGGGATTCGGGCTGGCTTTCTTTTTGTCGGCAGCAGCGATCGAAAATGGCAAAACTAAAAGCAGAATGGTTGTAGTAAAGCAGGTCCTTGCATATCGCATCTGGAAGATGTCCTCTCATGACACGAACATGGCAGAGTAGCAGATGCTCGTTCCATGTTCCAAGCGGAAAGGGCTGCTCAATCAAGATACGGCGGATTTGGACAGCAGATAAAGGCGGGGCGGGGAGGCGGATTCGGATCGCAGGTGTGGCGCTCTCACTCGAGCGGTGATCTTAGGCTTTTTGCAGCACCCACTCCGCGGTCGTCTCTTCAAAGCGGAATCCGTAGCGCTGCCACGGGGCGCCGGGTGCATCCTTTCGTACGACGCGGGCACGCCCGACGTAGCGTTCCTTTTCGCCAGCCAGAAAGACGTCCAGCAGCGAATCCTTGACCAGGGTCAGAGCGCAGTTACAGAGAAATCCGCTCGCGCTTACGTTCTCGGTTTCGGCGAGCTCGTCGAACTTTTTCCCGTTCGCATCGGTGCCCCGCAATTTCAGCGGCACCTTCATCCGGACGCGCACTTCCGAGCGGCGCTCCGCAGGCTCTTGTCCAGTTCGGTCGCGAGCCTCTCTTTGAGTTTCTTGAAATCCACGGGCTTCTCGAAATATCCGGTCGCGCCCAAACTCGCGCAATGTTCTTTGTACTTGGCTCCCGCTTCGCCAGTGATCACAAAAATGGGCAGGTAGGACGTGTAGCTCAAGGAATGAAAACTCTGGCAGAGCTCAAAGCCGGAGAACTTCGGCATCATCAGGTCCATCAGCACAGCGTCGGGCTTGTGCTCCAAGGCCAGGGCCAGAGCCTGCTCTGGATCTTCGGTATCGAAGACCTCGTAGGTGTCGGAGAGGCGCATCCGCATCAAACCACGCATGGCGCTGTCGTCATCCACAATCAATAACTTCTTCATCGCCGTTACCTCGGGCATCGAAATCTGGAGGAATCATCCCGCCGAAGCCGCCGCCTCGGCCTTAAGCACATCCCGTACCTTGAGCGCCAAGTTTTCACGCGTGAAGGGCTTACCGAGAAAATTACTGCCCTCCGGCAGAACTCCCTGACCCACGCCTTGTCCGGTGTAGCCGGACATGTAGAGCACCCGGATATCCGGGCGTTGAGCCGTCAATTGGGCAGCCAGTGCCGGCCCGTTCATGCCTGGCATAACCACATCGCTCAGCACCAGGTGGATGTCTCCCTGGTGCCGCTGGCTGACTTCACAGGCTTCCGCGCCATTGCCGGCTTCCAATACCGTATATCCCAACGATTGCAGCACACTGCACGTGAGTTTGCGGAGAGCTTCCTCATCTTCCACGAGCAGAACCGTCTCTCGGCCCTGCATCGCCGGGGCGCCGCCGATCGAGCGCCTCTCCACTTCGACCGGCCCGTCCACTTGTGGCAGATAAATTTTGAAAGTGGTTCCGGCGGCGACTTCACTGTGCACCTCGATGTAGCCGTCACTCTGTTTGACCACGCCATATACAGTCGCAAGCCCGAGTCCAGTACCTTTTCCTTTTTCCTTGGTAGTGAAGAACGGCTCGAAGATGTGAGCTTGCGTGGCGACGTCCATCCCGATCCCGGTGTCCGTCACGGTTAGAAGGACGTACCGGCCGGGTTTGACTGGATACGAATACCGCCGGACATCCATCTCGGTCATCTCAGCATTTTCGGTCTTGATCGTCAGTTTGCCGCCATTGGGCATGGCGTCGCGCGCGTTGACCGAAAGATTGAGGATCACCTGCTCAATCTGCCCCTGGTCAGCCTTCACGCTGGCAAGATTTGGGTCCAATACAGTACAGAGCTCGATGTCTTCCCCGATCAAACGGCGCAGCATTTTCTCGGTATCGGTGACGATGGCATTCAAGCCGATGACCTTCGGCTCCAAAACCTGCTGCCGGCTGAAGGCCAGAAGCTGGCGCGTCAGGGTCGCCGCCCGTTTGCCGGCACCCAGAATTTCCTTTACACAGCCTGCCAGAGGGTCCGCCTCCTTCACGCTGTCCTGCAAGATTTCGCCATACCCAATGATGACTCCCAGAATGTTGTTGAAATCATGCGCGATGCCTCCGGAAAGGCGGCCCACCGCTTCCATCTTCTGGGCTTGGCGGAATTGATCTTCCAGCCGCCGACGTCCCGTGATGTCGCGGTTCACAATCACCAGCCTTCCCGATTTTCCTTCTGCATCGAGAATGCGGCTCGCGGTAGATTCCAACAATCGCCAACTGCCATCCTTGTGACGCATCCGGTATTCGATCCTCCGGCCCACGCCCACGCTGCGTGCCTCCTTAGCGACTTCCTCCACCTGCTGCAGATCCTCCGGGTGTATGTGCTCCAAGGCGGATGTATTCTGCATTTCTTCCGGACTGTAGCCCAGAATTCTCTCGTAGGACGGACTGGTGTACAGTCGCCGGTCCTCGTCGTCCACCACCGTAATCATGTCGGCCGCGTTCTCTGTGATCAGTCGAAACAACTCCTCCCGTTGAATCAACTGCTCTCGAATGCGGAAGATCTGCATTTGCTGATAAAGCACATAAACATCGAACAGGAGCACCAACCCCACCAGCCCGCGCGCGGAGTGAGGGAGTTCGATCCAGCCCCAATGCTCCGCTTGCAGCAAGGGAACGATGAAGGAAACCAGACCCAGGGTCAGAAGGAGTGTGATGACGACCGCGGATAACCAGAGCCACCATTCGCGGCGCTCAACCCTTCTCATACTGGAGAGCAGCGAATGCGGGGGTGCGATCGCACCGTTGCGGCGTGTGTCGGCTAGCTTCATACGGAGACCTATCCAGCCTCGTTCCAGCATACGAGGTTCCATCCTCATTTCAATCGCCGAGCGCTTGTAAGTAAGACCAAAGTAACGAGATAAGACGTCCTTTCGTGAGGCTTCATTTTCCTGTGGCTGAGTTTTGTCCCAAATCGGGACAATCGTCTGAAATCTGGACGGTCCTTCGCGATTGGCGGGGAATGAGGTTCACGCAGCTCCGGGCTTTTGAGCGCGTGGGCTCGATCACAATTGCTTTGTACTAATGCCCGGCGCTGATTCCACCCCGTCCGACCACCTTCCTCAGAGTAAACACGATGGGAATACAGCCGAAGCAGACCAGCGCCATATAGCGAAAATCGTCCACGTACGACCACAGGAGTGCCTGGCGGTCCAAGATCCCGTTAAGCAAGACATAGGCGCGGCTGATTGCCAGGGTCGGAGAGGCTCCTTGCGCGACCAGGAAATGCTGCATCGCGGACAACTGGTTGTGCACATTCGCGTTGCCCGCTGTGAGCGAGTGCGTCAGTTCGTTGCGATGCAATTGAGCGTGCCGCACCACGATGGTATTCACCACCGCAATCCCAATACTCCCGCCGATATTGCGCAGCAGGTTATAGAGGCCGCTGGCATTTCCGATCTCCTCGTTGGGCAAGCCCGCGACCGATGCCGCCGAAAGCGGCACGAAGACGAAACCGGTGCCAAAACCGCTGATGATGATGGCCCAGAGAAACGTCCATTGCGAGATGGACAGGTTCACTTCGCCAAACCACAAGCTGCTGACCCCGAACAGCACGAAACCGCTTGCGATCAGCCATCGGTTATCCAGCTTGGCCGTCAGGATGCCGATGATTGGCATGGCAATAATCGCTCCCACTCCGCGTGGGCTCACCGCCCAACCGGCCGCCAGCGCCGTGTACCCCATGACTTCCTGGTAGAAAAGCGGCAGTAGGGTGATCAAACCGTAGATGGCCGCCCCGAACAGCCCAATCAACAGACAACCTAGCGCGAAGTTGCGGTGACGGAACACGCGCAAATCCACTAGCGGATTCTTATGGCGGAGCTGGCGGATGAGAAACGAGACGAAAGAGGTCAAGAGAATGGCGAAGGCCCAGCGAATCCAAGTGGCTCCGAACCAGTCGTCTTCCTGACCCTTATCGAGGATCACCTGCAGGCACCCGAGCCAGATGGCCAGCAAGCCGAGCCCGATGCCATCAATCTTGCCCGCCTTGGCGTTCTTGATGTAGGGCGGGTCCTCGACATAGCGCATGATCATGAAGATGGCGAAAATCCCGATAGGAATGTTGATATAGAACGCCCAGCGCCAGGAATACGTGTCGGTGAGCCAGCCGCCGAGGGTAGGACCAAGCACTGGCGCCACCACGACGCCCAATGCAAATACCGCCAGGGCAACACCACGTTTATCCGGTGGAAAGCTCTCCAGCAGGATGGACTGCGAAAGAGGTTGGAGCGCCCCACCGCCGGCGCCTTGCACCGCGCGTGCGATCAGAATGAACGCCAAGCTGGTCGCTGCTCCGCACATAAAGGAAGAGATCGTGAAAATAGCAATGCAAGTAACCAGGAAACGCTTGCGGCCGAATTTGAGGGAGAACCAATTGCTCGCCGGCAGAACGATCGCGTTGGCCACCAGATAGCTGGTAAGCACCCAGGTCGCCTCGTCATTGGTAGCCGAGAGGCTGCCTGCAATGTAGGGCAAGGCGACGGCGGCGATGGAGGTGTCGAGTACCTCCATGAAGGTCGCCAGCATGACCGAGACTGCGATCAGCCACGGATTCGAGATGGTTCGTCCTGGTTCGGCAGCCAAGTCGTTCGTCCTTTGAAAGACCTTGCGGCGGGCTTCCACCAAAGATGCGCCCAGGTATCTGGAGGTTTCAACTTGTGTGCAGGCTGGTCTGCAAAGCGGCTACCTGCAAAACGTCGGCCAGCAAACCGCTATGCGCGCAGAGACAATTTTCTTGGCGTGCTTCGCGGAATCTTTGCGTCCTTAGCGGTTAAGATCTTTACTGTTTTGCTATGCTTCTAACGGTACAATGATTCCTCGGATCCTCGGCGATTTCTTTCTTGTCATAGCAGCCATCCCTTTTGTTTATTACCTGATTGCCGTCTACAGCTCGTGGCGTTTTTTTGGACGCGTCCCGAGCACGCAAGAACCACCGTTCACCCCGCCCGTCAGCAATCTGAAACCGATCCGCGGACTGGATCCCGAAGCGTACGAGAATTTCGCCAGTTTCTGCCGCCAGGACTATCCCGATTATGAACTGCTTTTCTGCGTCGGCGAAAAAGACGATCCCGCGGTTCCGACCCTCGAAAAGCTGGCCCGCGATTTTCCCGAGCGTCGGATTCGAGTGCTGTTCGGGTCGGGCAGCAACGCTACCAACGACAAGGTTGCCAAGCTTGCCCGTCTGGTGAGCGAGGCGCAGCACGAAGTTGTAGTAATCAGTGACAGCGATGTTCGGGCCCGGCCCGATTACTTGCGCACTGTCGTTGCTCCTCTCGCCGACGCCAAAGTAGGAGCGGTCACTTGCTTCTATGTGCCGATTGACGAAAAAACGCTCTCCGAGAGTCTACAAACCATTGGCATGTTTTCCGACTTCTATGTCGGCATTCTAGTCGCCCGCCAGCTCGACGGCGTGAAATTCGCGCTGGGGCCAACCATCGCGACCACTCGCACGCGATTGGCCGGGTTCGGCGGCTACAAAGCGATTGAAAACAGCCCCGGCGATGATCTTCTCGTGGGTCGCCTGATCGCTGAACAGGGATACAAAGTTGAGCTATTGCCCTATACCATCCTGACCGTTGCCGACTATCAGTCCATCCGGGACTTAGTTCACAAGCGCCTGCGCTGGGTCGTGGTGATGCGTCACATGCGCCCCTGGGGGCACTTAGGATTGTTTCTGACGCAGGGTCTGCCCTGGTCGCTGGTGGCGATTGCGATTCGTCCGACTGCCGGAATTGCGCTCGGCTACCTCGGCGCCTATGCCGGACTTCGGCTCGCCATGACGTGGATGGTTGGCGTCCGAGGGTTGAATTATCGGGCTCTTTGGAAAAAGATGGCGCTGATCCCGGTGTGGGACGCGCTGGCTTTCTGCATCTGGCTGATCAGTTTTGGGCGAAAAAGTGTGCGCTGGCGCGACGGCGAATATTACATTCGAGACGGCAGGTTGGTGCCGGTAGCGACGAGCACGGCGAATTGAAGAGCCAGTGGAGGGCGGGCGTCCCGCCCGCCTCGCAACACGGGTGGTTATTCGCGCAGCATCCGCTACTCGGTTTCTTAGGTTGTTTTGTCACTGTCTGACGCCGGTCTTGGACTCAGTCAATCCCCTGCGCGAACGATACGAACTGTAATGTAGGCCGACACTGTGGGATCGGCTTCTGACGTGGCGGTCAGTTTTAAGGTCAGCGGAAGTGGCCGCCTCAGCTCAGCTGCGGTTGGAGCGAGATACACTCCGGCGCTCACTTTGCCGCAGGAGGAGCCAGAGCAGCCCGGACCTGTGATGCTCCAACTGACGGACGTATTCGTGGATCCGTCAACACTGGCACTGACTACTCTCGATCCACCGACGGTTAAGGTAATGCTTGGGTGGGGAAAGATGGTGACCTTAATCCGCGCATTGGAAGCCGGGTCCAAGCCCACCCGGCCTACTGAAGACCTACCCGATGAACCGGATTCCATGTTGTACAAGAACTGGAAGCGCAGGGTAAGAGACGATCCGACAAATTCTTTAGGTAGAGGGTCGAACGGACTTGAGGCAGAAATTCCTTCCCAGGCGGCCCGGTCCAGCGACGAGTCACCGGATCGTGATACCAGTTTCATTTCGGTGACCCGGCCATTCCTGAGAATCGAGAACTCGATCGACACTTTTCCTTCTTGAAGGAAAGACTTACCAGCGGGCCGTGGTATCACATTGAACCAACTCTTGCGAACAGCCGGCAAGACGAGCCGCCCGAGATACGAGCCTATGTCCACTCCATGCGTATCGCTAAGTACGTCGATTGGTCAGAGGCTCCGGCCTACCTCATTTGAAGATGCTGGGAATTCGGGTTTAGCAACGGAATCAGGCGAGGCGGTTTGTGCGAAAACGACGCGTGCACAAATCGCGCACAGCAGCATCGCATTCAGTTTGACGCCTAGTAGATTCATGCGTGCAGATTCTACTCGCTCGGCGTGACTTCAGCGACTGTTCGAGATAACCCTTTGGACAAGGTGAGCGGCGACCCATTCTAACCACGCGCCAAAGCATTATTCAAGATTCCCCGCGACTGCGGTATAGCTCATGCTCAGTAGGGATCTTTCGACTGCACCGCTCAAGATGACAATTCTGAAGCATTGGAGCTGTGTGTTAGTGCGTCGCCGCCTGTCGTACCTTTCCCGTTGCCTTCCGCGCCACGCTGCGGCCCCCGTTGCTCTTGCCCGTTCCGACAACCTCCAGCGTCGGAACTTGGATCGCCGCTTCAGTGGGCGCACGCCGATAATTGTGCGGCTCCCGCCAATTGACCCGCGGCAGAATCAGCGAGGTATCGATCCGATCGCGGTATCGCATGGCAATGTTCATCAGCGAATCCAGCAGCGACTCCGACAAGTAGATGGGGCTGCAAGCCCGAGATCGATCAGCTTCGAGTGTTTGGCGTTGTAATAATGCTCTTCGGCTTCAACGCGGGGATCGGGCAGGTGATCGATCTCCACCGCCAGGCCCAGTTTCCGGCCCCCGCCGTCCGCACCATTTCGCGCCAGCTCCAGAACAGAAAACTGCTCTGTGAATTGGTTGAAGACGCGGCATTCGCCGCGGGCCGCAGGATTCAGACAAGCGATCTCCACGCAGCGCACGGTGTCGCGGATATCCAGGAAGCCGCGCGTCTGCCCCCCTTTGCCGTACACGGTGAGCGGATGGCCGATCGCGGCCTGGACGCAGAAGCGGTTGAGAACGGTGCCGAAGACCTCATCGTAGTCGAAACGGTTGATCAGCGCCTCGTCGAGAGCGGCCTCCTCGGTCATGGTTCCATACACCACGCCCTGATTGAGATCGGTGGCGCGCAGTCCCCAAATCTTGCAGGCGAACATCATGTTGTGGCTGTCATGGACCTTGGACAGGTGATAGAAGGAGCCGGGCTGCTTGGGAAACGGGAGCACATCCTTGCGGCCGTTGTGCTCGATGGTGATGTAGCCCTCTTCGATATCGATGTTGGGGGTGCCGTATTCGCCCATGGTTCCCAGCTTGATCAGATGGCAGTCGGGCCAGAACTCGCGCAGGGCGAAAAGCAAATTCAACGTGCCGACCACGTTGTTGACCTGGGTGAAGACCGCGTGTTTGCGGTCGATCATCGAATAGGGCGCCGAGCGTTGCTCGGCGAAATGCACCACGGCTTCCGGCTCGAACTCCCGAATCGTCGAGGAGAGAAAATCGTAGTCGGTCACGTCGCCGACGAAAGAACTCGATCAAGTTGCCGGTGAGTTCCTGCCAGACGCTCAATCGCTCCGAAAGGGGACGAATGGGCGTCAGGGTCTGGGCACCCAGTTCATGGTCCCACTGGCGGCGCAAGAAGTTGTCGACGATTGCGACGGAGTGCCCTTTTTTCGACAGATACAAAGCTGTCGCCCATCCGCAATAACCATCTCCCCCAGTACGGCAATCCTCATGTGCCTCCTTAGATCTGTACATCTCGATCTGCATGTTTCTCTAAGTTTGATGACGGAAAAAAATTCTGTCCTTCGGCGGATCAATCTCCGCCGGACAGCAGTTCAGCACTTTCGCGGATAGTGCTTGCCCGGCCACTGTTCAGATTAATGCATTGTACCGTGCGAGCTGGCTCGTTCCGCACTGCGAGAGGGCTCGGCGGCAGCCGGGAAGCGCGAGTGGATGATTGGTCAGGACATTTTCCCCCGCTCACGGCAACCAGGTTGAGGTTTCGCGGCCGACCAGGCCCTCAAGCCGCGGCTAGGCCGATTCCCTGGCCACGATGTAGCGCGCTCCGGCTTGCAGCCACAGATCCCGGAATTGGTCATCATTGATAAAGACATCGGGGCGCCCCGGCGCGTAGGAACCGTATTCCATGTTGTTGAACCGGCCATTCAACAGCAGCGCGGCCCGGTCTGTGTAGAAGAACACGGAGGCGAAGTAATAGTAGTGACGGTCCACGATCAGCTGGCCCTTCCGGCAGATTTCAGGAGCGCCTCCGCCAGAGGGCGCGAAGACAAGTACGGATCGAAGACACCATCGCCAGACGGCGGCGTGGAAGAACAGCACCATCATCAACGCGGTAGCCAGAAAGGCCGCTGGCCCGTGGCTAAGAGTTCCCAGGCCGCCGATCAAAATGCAATGCGGCCACCAGCAACGGCAGCCGCAGATAGGCGAACGATGTCAGCGTCAGGTCCTCCATGTGCCCCAGCGAAAGCGTGTAGGCCTCAGGATGCTGGCTGAGCGCCGCGGAAATATCGCCTGGCGTGGGCATGTGGCGCGCTGAGGCAAGAACAGAATAACGCGTACCGCGGCGCATCCCGCAATCACGGAAAGCACCCGCGTGCCGCGCCGGATCCAGTCACCTCCTGCCGCCATCGCCGAACCCAGCAGCAACGCCAGCGCCGGATAACACGGCATCGAGTAATATTCCTGCGTCGTGGAGAATGTAAAAAAGACCAGCACAAAACCCGCCCAGCACAGCGCCAGCAGCCGCGTCCGTCCGGCGCGGTCGACTGGTTTGAAGGAAAGCTTGGCGACGGCCGGGAAGATAGACGCTCCACGGAAACAGCCACAGCAAGTGAAACAGCCAGAAATAGAGGCGAGGCACGGTGTTGTAATCGCGCGGGTAGCGCAGGTTCAGAAAACGCAGAAGCTGCTCGTTGATGAAGAAGAACCAGAGAAAACCGTGATACTCGCCCGGACCGCTGTGCAGCGTGAAGGCGAAATAGGGCGGATTGCGCAGCGTGGCCAGCACGTGCCAGGGCGCGGCGATCAGAAGCACGATCAGCAGCCCGCTGAAAGGATGCAGCCGCTTCCAGGTTCTGGCGGAAAAAAGCTGGTGCGTGAGGAAGAGATAAATCAAGCCGGCGCCACCGGAAACAGAACTCCGATCAGGCTCTTCAGCAGCAGGCCCGATGCCGAGGCTGGCGGCCAGCACGAAGGCCCAGAAGCGCGGGTGCGGTTCCTCTTCGTCCAAGCGCCCGCAGGAACGCCCACATGGCCAGGGCCACGGTGAGCGTGAGCATCACGTCGGGAATCAGGATGCGGGTGAAGAGAAACAAGCCGACGCAGGTGGCCATGCACAGGCCGGCGTAGAATCCCGCCCGCTTGCCGAACGCCCAGATGCCGAAAGCTGCCGTCACCAGCAAAGCGCGATGGCGGAGAGCGCCATCGGGAATGCGCGCTGCCCAGTCGTGCACGCCGAAAATCTTGTAGGAGACCGCCATCAGCCAATAGATAAGGGGGGCTTTTTCGAGGTAGACCACACCGTCGAGACGGGCCGTAACCCAGTCGCCTGAGTGAGCATGTTGCGGGCGATCTGCGCCTGCACCGCGTCCACGTCGTCCATCAGAGAGGGAGGAGAAACAATGCAGCCCAGATAAACGGCCCCCGCGATCAGCAGGACACCTAGATATACGTGCCCAGTTTTTTCCTGTACCCAATCTCTGGCCACGGGAGAAGCCGCTGCCTGAATTCGCCATTTTTTCATCCACAGGAACAGAACCATCAAACCCCAAAGGTGATATCCCAGATTTGCCCGCCTTCCAGGTGAGAACGCAGATGCGGTCTCGATCGCACCGGCCCGGAACAGCCCGGCATGCTCCGAGGCCCCGGCGATCAACGTTTCCACCAGCAACGCCCGGAGCGGGCCGCGGAGCCACTCGTGCGCCGGAATATCGAAGCCGATTTTCTTTCGCCGCAAAACGGCCGGCGGCAGCTTGTCCTTCATTAACTCCTTCAGGAGAAACTTCTGACTGCGAGCCGCGGATTTTGAGGGACGCCGGGAGAGTGGCGGCAAACTCGACAATCCGGTGGTCGAGAAACGGCGGCCGCACTTCGAGCGCGTGCGCCATGCTCATGCGGTCGGCCTTGTTCAGGATGTCGTCGGGAAGATAATATTTCTGGTCGAACCACAGGTAGGGCGCCAGATCGTCGCCGGCAGCGGGCAGTTCGCGCAACTTCGCCCAGGATGTCATCGAGCGCGCTCGGAAGCTGCGAGTCCGGACGCAAAGCGCGCTTCTGCGCTCCCGGAAAAAGTTCCGTTCCAGTAGACATGGCGCCTGCTCCGGCGGCATCAGACTACCCTTCCAGAAATCGCTTCAGCTTGTATTCGAAGCTGATCTTTTCGTCCGAAACCGGCCAGCGGCGTAATCCCTGAGCGCCAGTCGCAGCAAAGCTTCTCGGCAGCCGCCGCAGCGGACGGGCGAATCGGTTCGCCCGATACGTGAGATAGCCTCCGAACAGTTCGTCGGCGCCTTCTCCGCTCAGGGCTACCGTTGTCTTGGTCTTGCTCAGCTTGGAGAGAAACCAAACCGGCAGCGCTCCCGCGTCCGCGCTCGGTTCGTCGGAGTAGTAGGCGAACTCCTCGATGGCGCCCTGAAGGTTCTTCGTCGCGGATTCAGATCCATTTGCTCGTGCTCGGTCCCGTAGCGCTTTGCAACTTCGCTGAATGTAGGCGGTCTCGTCGAAGCTGCGACCCCGGAAAGAAATCGAAAACGTCTTCGAGCGGCGCACTGGATTCGGTGGCGGCGTAGTGCAAAATGGTGGAGGAATCGATGCCACCGCTGAGCCACACGCCGAGCGGAACGTCGGACAGCATGTGCTCGCGAATCGACTGCCGCAGCAGAGAATCCAGTTCCTCCTGGGCAGATTCCTGGGTCCGACCGCGAGACAGCGCCGAACTGGCAGTTGCCAGTAGGCCTCGGAGCCGACTTCGCCGTCCCGCCACTCCAGCCAGTGGCCCGGGGGAAGCTTCTCGATCCCTTCCACCAGCGTCCAGGGGCAAGGCACGTAGTTCAGCGACAGGTAACAATCGAGACCCTCGAGGCTCAACCGGCGCTCGATCTCAGGGTGGACGAAAATGGCCTTCAGTTCCGAGCCGAAAAACAGGTCTCCCCGCGCCGCGCGAAGTAGAGCGGCTTGATTCCCATGCGATCGCGCGCCAGCACCAGCCGCCTCGTCGATTTCGTCCACAGCGCGATCGCAAACATCCCGCGCAAACGGGAAAAACAGCCCGCGTCCCATTCGATGAATGCGTGAAGCACAGTTTCCGTATCGCAGTGCGAGCGGAACCGGTGACCGAGTTTCTCCAGTTCGGCGCGCAGTTCCAGGTGGTTGTAGATTTCGCCGTTGAAAACGATGGCCGTGTCGCCGTCTTCGGTCAGGATAGGCTGGTCGCCGGAGCCCAGGTCGATGATCTTCAGGCGGGTTGCGCCCATCGAGAAAATGCTTGACTCGAAGACACCTTGCTGGTCCGGTCCGCGGTGGATCAGCGTGGCCGTCGCCCTTCGAATTCGATCGGGGTCAGGAGCCCAGTTTTTGTGAGTAAAGCCGACAATTCCACACAAGTTCTTATTCCCTCACCGGGACCGGCTTGCTAGGTTATAAGGCTGTGCTGCTAGTCTTGTGCTTTAGTCTACCGAATATCGCTGGTTCACGCGACCAAATGACGCCTGCCGTCATCTGTATCATCAACATTGTTTCTGCGGCAGCTGTTGAAAATGATCTTCTTTGTTGTCATCCCGAGCGAAGCGAGGGATCTGCAGGTCGTTCGTAGGAATTCTCAAGAAAACTGCGGATTCCTCGTCGCTCGCGCTCCTCGGAATGACAATACTTGAGGGTGTTTTCAGTGAGCTGCTAACGTTACCAAGTAACAGTCAGGACCAAACTGTATGCCAAAACCGGTTTTGCTGAGCGTGGACGACGATTCCGATGTACTGCGAGCGATTGAACGAGACCTGCGCAAGCAGTATGGCGACCGTTACCGCGTGCTGGGAGCAGAGTCGCCGGTGTCGGGGTTGGAAGTTCTGCGACAGTTGAAGACGCGTAATGACAGTGTCGCGCTGCTGCTGGCCGACCAACGAATGCCACAGATGGACGGAGTCGGCTTCCTGAGCGAGGCGATGCAGATTTATCCCGATGCCAAGCGTGCCCTGCTCACTGCCTACGCCGACACCAATGCGGCCATCGGCGCGATTAATCAGGCCAACATCCATTACTTTTTCATGAAGCCCTGGGATCCGCCCAGCGAGCACCTTTATCCGGCACTGGACGACCTGCTCGATGATTGGCTGGCGTCCTATCGTCCGCGGTTTGAGGGCATCCGAGTGCTGGGTACGCGGTGGTCGCCAAAATCCTACGATCTGCGCGATTTCCTGGCGCGCAATCAGGTCCCGTATCAGTGGATTGACGTGGAGAACTCCGCCAACGATGCCGAGACGAAACAATTGCTGGAAGCGCTGGGACCGGATGCCGCCGATCTTCCCGTCGTGCTGTTTCCCGACGGAACCCGATTGCTGCAAAGCCTTCCCCAAGATGTGGCCAAGAAGGTCGGCCTCCGCACCCAGGCGCAAACCAGTTTCTATGATCTGGCCATTATTGGAGGCGGTCCGGCAGGGCTTGCGGCCGCTGTTTATGGAGCTTCCGAGGGTCTGCACACGGTGATAATCGAGCGCGAAGCGCCAGGCGGGCAGGCCGGATTGAGTTCACGCATCGAAAATTATCTCGGCTTTCCTTCGGGGCTGAGTGGCGCGGATCTGGCCCGGCGCGCCGTGGTGCAGGCCCAGCGTTTTGGGGTTGAGATTCTTTCTCCCCAGGAAGCGGTCCGACTTCGGATCGAGGGACCCTACCGGATGGTTGGGCTTGCCGACGGCAGTGAAATCTCCTGTCACGCGTTGCTAGTCGCGACCGGCGTACAGTGGCGGCGGCTCGAGGTCCCAGGCATGGACCATCTTCAGGGAGCCGGAGTGTACTACGGAGGTGGAGCGACCGAAGCGATCACTTGTAAGGGCGAGACGGTGTACGTCGTGGGCGGTGCCAATTCCGCGGGACAAGCGGCAATCAACTTTGCCAAATATGCGCAGAGGGTTGTGATCTTGGTTAGGGGCGCTTCCCTGTCTGCAACCATGTCGCAATATTTGATCGACCAGATCAAGGAGACCCCCAATATCGAACTCTGGGCTCACGCTTCAGTAGCCGAGGTTCACGGCGAGACGCGGTTGGAGGAACTCTCGGTCTTGTGTTCTGACACGGGCAAAGTGGAGCGCGTTCCGGCGACATCGGTATTCGTCTTCATCGGTGCGCTTCCCCGCACGGATTGGCTGGCCGACGTGATTGAGCGCGATGAGCGGGGTTTCATTCTTTCCGGACCTGACTTGATTCATAATGGAAAACCTCCTTCCGGCTGGACCCTGGATCGCGACCCCTTTCTTCTGGAGACAAATGTCCCAGGAGTCTTCGCCGTAGGCGATGTGCGGCATGGATCGGTCAAGCGAGTCGCCTCCGGAGTTGGTGAAGGCTCAGTAGCAGTGCAATTCATTCATCAATACCTGAGCAAAGTCTGATCTTATGGCGGCTGAGCAGACAAATGTGATGCGCGCGGAACTGGCACAGATTGCGGTGTTCCAGGGTCTGACCGATGAGCAACTCGATTGGTTCCTCAGCCAGTGCGAGGAGGTTCACGCCGTCGCCGGTCAAGTTCTCATCCGCCCGGGCGATCCCGCCGACGCCATGTGGGTGATTCTCGAGGGCGAGATGCAGGGCCGGCGCGAAGGCCCAGGCCAGGACGGTTTTGTGTTCAGCGCCGGCGCCGGAGAGGTTACCGGCCGCCTCCCTTTCTCGCGCCTTGCGCAGTACAGCGCGACCATCCGCGCCACGACCACGCTCCGCTTGCTGCGTTTTCCGGCGTCGCAATTTTCGGAACTACTCCAACGCCTGCCGGAATTGGCTCGCAGACTCGTGGCCTTGATGTCGGATCGAATTCGCGAGACCACCCGTCAGGAGCAGCAGCGCGACAAGTTGGCCGCGCTGGGGAAACTTTCTGCTGGGCTCGCGCACGAACTGAATAATCCGGCATCGGCTGCCAAACGCTCGGCCAGCCAACTTCGCGAGGCCCTGAAGAGAATTCGCGACGCCAGCCACGAACTCGGCTCCCGCGATTTGACCCCGACGCAAAAGGCAAGGATCGAGAAACTGGAATCGGAAGTAACGAACACCAGCGCCCCGCCCCCGGATTCGCTCACCGCCAGCGACCTCGAAGAAAAGATCGACGGGCTATTTCGCGCCCAGGGCTTCAACAACATGTGGCAACTCGCCGCGGACCTGGCGCAGCGCGGCGTTCAGCCTGAGACGATCCGACCCTTATTTACGGATTTCGATCTGGCCACCGCCCGCGCCGCGCTGACGCGCATCGCCACATCCATAGAAATCTGGAGCCTGCTGACAGAAATCGAAAACAGCACATCGAGGATTTCCGACCTGGTGCGCGCGATCAAAGAGTACACCTACATGGATCAGGCGGCCATGCAGGATGTGGACATCGTTAAGAGCCTGGAGAACACGCTGACTATTCTCAACCACAAATTGAAGCGAGGAGTTGAGGTAAAACGCGACTACCAGCCCACACCGTTGCTGGTGAATTCCTACGGCAGTGAGTTGAACCAGGTTTGGACGAACCTGATTGATAATGCAATTGACGCCATGGGCGGCAAAGGCGAGTTGAGCTTGCGGACGTTTCGTGAAGACGACTGCATCGTGGTCGAGATTGGCGACACCGGCCCCGGGATTCCGCGCGAAATTCAGCCACGCATCTTTGAACCCTTTTTTACCACCAAACAAGTAGGAGAAGGCACTGGGCTGGGACTTGACACCGTGCATCGCATTGTCCGCAAACACCACGGCAGCATTACCTTCACGTCGAAGCCGGGCGAAACGCGCTTCCAGGTCCGGCTGCCAGGGCTGGACCCGCGAAATTGAACGCCCCGCTTGCCCTGGTATTCGGGTCCTGAATTTTTTGGTTCCTGCGAATTTGTCGTTTCGGAAGAGCGTCGCGGAGGACTTGCGCGCGATGGATGCGCGCAACGACCACGGCGCCGCAATGATAAAAGCCGGGAAGCTGGGAAATATCCGAGAAATGTATAATTGCCAGGAGCGCGCCCGTAGCTCAGCTGGATAGAGCGATTGCCTCCGGAGCAATAGGTCGGGAGTTCGAATCTCTCCGGGCGCGCCAGACATTCCAGATCCTTCGCTACTCTCAGGATTTCGCCAGCAGGCTTCCGCTTCGCCCGCACGCAAACTGCCTCAAATTCCAAGTTTCAGGCCCCGGGGCGATTTCTTCCGCCCCCGACGGAGCAGGCCTCCCGCGGGCGTGTCTAGGACGGTCGTCACAGCACATAATTGTTTCGGGGAGCGAACAGCCGGCTCACTGCTTCGATGCGGGGCGGCTTTTTGACGTTACTTTCGTACCGACGCGTATTTCCCGCCCAGAGGCTAAACTGCCGATATCAATAAACCATGCCTGCGAGCCAGAATACCAACGACATCTTCTCCGGAATCGCGCAGCAGCTCTCGAAACTGGAAAAACGGGATTGGGAACTGTGGACCATTGTGTCCCTCGCCGGCGTCCTGGTCGGGGTCGGACTGCTCGCGCTCATCATTCCCGCCGCCTTTCTGAAGCAAGATAACGTCCACTTCGAGATTACCGTTTCCCGGCAACTGGTGGTTGGCCTGTTCGTTCTTCTGGTCTTGCTCAACACCTACCTGGTCACCCGCCGTCTGGAACTGCGGCGGGCCAGAGAAACCGTGATCTCCACAACCATTCAGAACGAGTTGATGCGTTTGCAGTCATTCACCGATCCGTTGACTGAAGTTTATAACCGCCGTTCTCTGGAAGAGATGGCGGGGCGTTTCATCAGCCACGCCCGACGCACCGATAAGCCGCTGACCTTCTTGATGGTCGACGTGGACCGGTTCAAGAAGGTAAACACTCGTTATGGGCACTTGACGGGCGATTTCGTACTCGCTGAGGTTGCCACATTGCTCCGGAGTTCCGTGCGCGGCTCCGATGCGGTAATCCGCTACGGCGGCGACGAGTTTCTGATTATCCTGGCTGACACTTCATTTCGAGACGCTCGTAGGGTAGTGGAGAGAGTCGCAGCTTACATTCGTGACTGGAACGGCGCCGGGCACCTCGAGGGCTTCGAGTTGAGCCTCAGTATCGGCCGCTCCGAATGGTCGAAGGGAAGAACTCTGGATCAAGTGCTGGACGCTGCTGATCGTGACATGTATGCCAGGAAGCTTCCCGACGGCTCCCCGGCTAGTGCCACGTTGCTTTCCGCAGAATCGTGAAAGTTGCTCATGTTCGGTTGTAGGCACGCGGGTTGGAAGATGTTAGAGACTTTAGCTGAAAAAAGCGAAGGGGAAAATGAGATGCGGAAACAGAAGGGTTTTTCACTGATTGAGTTGCTGATCGTGGTTGCGATTATTCTGATTATCGCCGCCATCGCGATTCCGAACTTGCTGCGGGCGCGTATTGCGGCCAACGAATCGTCCGCGGTCAGCTCGGTTCGTACCATTAACACATCCCAAGTCGCTTATCTGTCCAGCTATCCGACCGTAGGATATGCGGGCACCATCCTGGCCTTAGGACCTCCGGCGGCGACCGGTTGTCCAGTCACCGTGACTCCGACCTCGACCAGCGCTTGCTTGATTGACTGGGTGCTGGCCAATGCCACCGTACCAGCAGCTCCCAAGAGCGGCTACTACTTCGGCCTGGGCGTGATCGCGGCGGGCGGCTTGAACCTGGGTTACACCGTCGGCAGCATTCCGGCCGCGCTGAACACCACGGGCGTGCGCGGGTTCTGCTCCAACAACGACGGCGTCATCCGTTTTACGGCCGTGGGCAACACCGCTCCAGTCGTGACCAACGCGGCTTGCGCGGCTTATACCAACTTGCAGTAGGAAAAGGCATCCCACGTCTCTGCTGGACGTTTTGGGATGCCGGTTGTGGGTTGATGTAGTTTCGAGCCGCCTAACCAGAGGTCCGGGCACGAGGCTTTTGGCCCGCCCCGGACCTCTTTGTCAAGCGTCCTATCGCGAAGATACCTCCATTCGGCGGTGTCCAAACATCCCCGAGGAAACTGTTACGAAAAACGAACAGCGCCCCGAAACCGCCGTTTGGGAGCCAGTTTGACCTTGGGTCATGAAACCGGACTGCAGGTGAGTGGTCAAGCGAGGCCAAATTCAACTCCGCACCGGGCGTTCTTTTCGGGATAGCACGGCGCGGATTCTTCGATCACAACCTCAGTGGAAAAGGTTCAGAGTGTTCGTGGCATCATCCACAAAGTAGACTCCTTGCCCGGACACGGCCACCAGTCCAAAGAGGGCGCCGGCTTCGTTGCCACCAGAGTTATCCAATTGCACCTTAACGACCTGGCGGCCGTTGGGTGTGGTTTCTACCATGTAGCCATCATTGCCGTTCGTGGTCAGGATATCGCCATGGGGCGCAAGCGTCAGACCGAGGGGATCGTTCAACGCTCCATTCTTCGAAACCGTCCTGCGGGTTCCATCCGAGGTGTTGCGGGTCAGCGGCTCCTCGATGGCAACGATGCGGTTGTTCAGACTATCCGCCACGTAAAGCAGCTGGCCGCCGTGGTCTGGGCGATGGCCTTCGCTGAGGGCCACTCCGGTGGGCCCGATGACCAGCGCTGCGGGATCGGTCCGCTCAGCAAAACCCGAACCGATCACGGTCATCTGCTGCAAGTTGGGCATGGATTTCTTGGAAATCTCCAGATCCAGGCGCACAACCGTGCCTTGATTTACGATGTTGCCGCCACCCGCGACCGTGCCGTTCAGGACGTTGGTGACAAAAAGGCTGGCGCGATTCCCGCCATCCAGCGCAGCCATATCCCAGGGCCCATTGATCAGCGAACCATAGAAGGTCTCCGCTACGTTTCCATCGCTGTCGAGCACCAGCAAACATCCCGCCTGCGCGGTATCTGCCATTCCGTCCGTGGTCGGCAAACTTCCGACGATCACCCACCCCGAGTGCAAGGCGACCAGCGCCGTGGTCAGGCCAACTCCACCCGGACACGGTCCGGGCAGATTGTTGGCATCAATCTGGGCAAACAAGCTAACCGTTCCGCTCGGCGAAATCTGCACGATGGTGGTGCCCGTACCCTGCAGATTGCTGCTGTTGTTAAAGTTGCTGATTAAAATATTTCCCTTGACCAGCGACCCGGTAGTGGCTGGAACCCGAACGATTCCGTAGGGATTGATATCGCCATTGCTGGGAACTGTAGAAGCGATAGTCTTGATGGTGCCAGCTTGGGCGCTGGCCAATGCCAGAATGACCGTCAGCATGACCGCGAAAACACGCGGAGTGCGAAGGTCTGCGTGCGAATACAGATCATGGGCCTTCATCGGTTTTTCCTCCTGGGTGCAACAGAGCATCAGCAGGTGCGAGACTTTGATCGTCAGGCGGTAATCGCTCCCCGCTCGTCAGAGACCAACTCTATGGGGCTCAGGTAGCCAGACTGTCAGCAGGATGTCAGCGATTTGTCAAAAGCCTGTCATTTTTGGCCTGGTGACGCGGAATTCGGGCCCCAGACCCGGCTTCAAACCGCATTTTCAATAGAGCTGAGATGGCTTGTAGAATTCTCGACATGCAAGAGTTTCAAATCTGGGCGCAACCGTGGTGGGTTAACCTGTTGATCTTCATTCCGATCGGTGTGTTCCTGCCTTGGCGGAGTAAGAGATTGCTGCTGACCTGGCGACGGCTGATTATGATCGGGATTTTTGCCACAGCATTTGGCTTCGTGGAAGCGGCCGTAGTGGTATACCTGCGCGCGGCCGTTGGCTTGTTACCGGGTTACATGGGAACGTTGTCGGAACTGCAACACACCTCAGAAACCTATCAGCAGGCCAAGTCGATCTCGCAGTTTCCTCAGAGTCTGCTCACGATTGAGGTGTTTCGTGAGGCAGCCACTCTGGTCATGCTGGTCAGCTTTGCCTTGCTGGCGGCGCCGAAAGCCAGAGAACGATGGGCGGCCTTCCTCTGGGCTTTTGCCGTCTGGGACATCACTTACTATGCAGGTTTATGGGCCACGGTGCGCTGGCCCGCTTCGTTCAAGGATCTCGATGTCCTATTTCTTATCCCCGTGCCGTGGGTCGCACAAGTGTGGTTCCCGGTGCTGGTCAGCGCATTGACGCTGGCGGCGATTGCGCTGGGGAAGAGGCGCGCTGCGTGACGCGCGTTGTGGAACGGCTCGTTGTCGCACCGGTCACCAAGAGATCTGTACCGCCGACATCGTTCAAGGTGTGATCTCAAACACGATGCCGCAACCCTGAGAATAACCACACCCGGTACCGCTGCCACCATATTCGGTTGTGCCATACAGATTCCCCGAACTGTCCAAAATCAGACCAGCGACAGGGTAGTTCCCGGCTATATTGTCCAGGGCGTACAGCAAGGCCTCAATCCAACTGCCGCCCGAACTTGGCGAGAGTTTGAATACCGTTCCACAGCCGTAGCCTCCGTAACACCCCGGTCCACCGCCGTACAGCGTGGTGCCGTAAAGATTGCCGCTGGGATCGAAGATCAGTGCCGCCTGAGGACCAGCTCCGTCGGTACCTCCGGCAAAGCTGTACAGCACGGTTTCGCTCCATGTGCCGTCACTACGCGGCAGCAGTTTGAATACCGCACCGTAGTTTCTAGCCCCGCCCGCTTCAGTGGTGCCATACAAGGCGCCTTTGGAGTCAAAGATTAGACCTCCTCGCGGGCTTTGCCCATCAGATTGCTGGAAGCTGTGGAGCACGACCTCATCCCACTTACCATTTGACGAACGCTTCAATTCAAACACCGTGCCATATCCATAGGCGCCTCCGTCTAGTGTTGTGCCGTAGAGATTACCGGACGTGTCAGGAATAAGGTTCGCTTGATAGCTCTGTCCATCCCATTCCGTAAAACTTCTCAGCACCCTCTCCCTCCAGACATCACCCTTGACCGGCCACATTTTAAAGACGGTGCCAATGTAGAATCCGCCGCCCGCCGTCGTGGTGCCGTAGAGATTTCCCGCAACGTCGAAAACTAAGTTTGCCTCAGGATAAAAACCTCCCCTGCTGGCGCGGAAGAGGTGCAGAACGGTCTCCTTCCACTTGCCACCCGCCCCCGGAACCAGTTTGAAGACGACCCCGCAACCAGAGCCGCAGCCCCCTCCACCCCCGAACTCGGTCGTGCCGTAGAAATGTCCGTAACTATCTGCGATCAGGCCCGCGCTCGGGTAGGCTCCATCCCAGCCGCTGGTAAAGGCGTGAATTACTTGCTCTTTCCAGTGGCCATCCCTCGCAGGCGTCAACTCAAAAATAGTGCCCGCGCGATAGGCCCCATCGATTGACGCCGTGCCAAATAAATTGCCCGAACTGTCAAAGATCAGGCTGCCAGTGGGCACCGCTCCGTCATTTCCGCCTTGAAATGCGTAAAGGACTTTGCCGCTGGCCGCCCAAGCCCCTGCTACCGGCACTAGGGCAATAAGGACCATCGCAGCCCAGCTCAAACCCGAAACCCAACCTCTGCGCCGCATTGCGGAGTAACCTCCTATGAGAGACATGGGACGAAAAGGAAGTTCAAGCGACCCTTTCAGCGGGGAGTAAGTATACACCACGAAAAGCCGAAACCAACGTCTGCATTTGCCAAATATTCACCCCCTCGAGACGACCGTGAATCCTTGTCTCATCTTATTCATCCTATTTGTGTCAGGCTCACGATGTTCGCTCTCGTTACTCGATCGCGGGTCGGTGGATTCTCTGGGTCCGCCACACTCAACGCAGGAGAACTTGATAAACTGCGTAGGAGCAGGGATGGCGAAGCTTCAAACTGACCGTCGCGAGGAGTTAAATCTCCGACAAGTATGCGGTCAGCGGAGTTACCGATTGATGTGATTGTGAAATTCTGATCCGGGCGCCAGGAGGGAGACTTTCTATGGTGGCGAGCGAGCAGACGTTGCTGACCAGCAAGCAACTGGACACTTTGAGCATCAACACCATCCGCACTCTGGCGATTGACGCCGTGCAAAAGGCAAACTCCGGGCATCCTGGCGCGCCCATGGCGTTGGCTCCGGTGATTTACTGTTTATGGCAGGACTTCTTACGCTTCGATCCCGCCGACCCCACCTGGCCCAACCGTGACCGCTTCGTCCTCTCCAACGGACACGCCTCCATGCTGCTGTATGCCATGCTATATCTGGCCGGTGTTCGCGGCGTGAATCCGGAGAACGAGCGGAGAGGCGAATTTGCGGTCACCTTGGATGACATCAAGAGGTTCCGCCAGATCGACAGCAACACCCCGGGACATCCCGAATATCGCGTCACCGCGGGCGTTGAAACCACGACCGGGCCTCTAGGCCAAGGTGTGGGAAACAGCGTGGGGATGGCGATCGCCGCTACATGGCTGGGAGCGCAGTTCAACCGGCCTGGCTTCGAGCTCTTCGACTACAACGTGTACGCGTTCTGCGGCGATGGCGACCTGATGGAGGGCGTGGGCAGCGAGGCGGCATCGCTGGCCGGCCATTTGAAGCTTCCCAATCTGTGCTGGATCTACGACAACAATCGGGTCACGCTCGATGGCCCCGCGGCGTGGTCGTTCACCGAAGATGTGGGCGAACGCTTCCGCGGCTATGGCTGGAACGTCACTCATGTTAGCGACGCGAATGATCTGGACGCGCTGGCAAATGCTTACAACAATTTCCTGCAGACCAACGACCGCCCAACTCTCATCATTGTGAACAGCCATATCGGATACGGATCGCCCCACAAGCAAGACACCAACGAAGCTCACGGCGAACCGCTGGGCGAAGAAGAAGTTCGGCTGGCAAAGAAGTCTTACGGCTGGCCGGAGGATGCGAAGTTCCTGGTACCCGATGGGGTGCGGGAGAATTTTCAGCAAGGAATCGGCAAACGCGGACACGATCTGCGACAGAAGTGGGAAACGTTGTTTGACCGAGTACGCGAAGAAATTTCCCGAGCTGGCAGACCACATCATGCGCATGCAGCGCCGCGAACTTCCTGACGGATGGGACAAGAACCTGCCCACCTTCCCCGCCGACGCCAAAGGCATGGCGACACGCGACAGTTCCGGCAAAGTTCTGAATGTGCTGGCGCAGAATGTGCCCTGGCTGATGGGCGGCTCGGCCGACTTGGCGACCTCCGACCGCACCCGGCTTAAGTTTGAAGGCGCCGGAGACTTTCAACCGGGCAGTTATGGCGGACGCAATTTGCACTTCGGGGTTCGTGAACACGGCATGGGCGCGGCACTGAATGGCTTGGCGGTATCCAAGATCCGTCCTTATGGCGGAACCTTTTTCAACTTCAACGATTACATGAAGCCATGCGGTTCGTCTGGCCGCGCTCATGGAAATTCCGACGATCTTCGTTTACACCCACGACTCCATCGGCCTGGGCGAAGACGGCCCCACGCACCAGCCCATCGAGCAATTGGCCGCGTTGCGGGCCATGCCCGGCCTGATGCTGTTGCGGCCGGCAGACGCCAACGAAGTGGTGGAGGCGTGGAAAGTCATCATGCAACTGAGGCATGAACCGGCCGCGCTGGTCCTCACCCGGCAAGCCCTCCCAACGTTTGACCGCTCGAAATACGCCTCCGCTTCTGGCGTAGCGAAAGGCGCTTACATTCTGGCCGATGCGGCCGACGGCAAGCCGGAAGTCATTCTGATGGCGACCGGGAGCGAAGTTTCCCTGTGCGTGAACGCCTACGAGCAGCTTAAGTCCGAAGGAATCAAGGCGCGAGTGGTCAGCATGCCGTCCTGGGACATCTTTGAAAAGCAAAGCGACGAATACAAGAAGCAGGTTCTGCCGCCGGATGTGAAAGCGCGAGTGTCGGTGGAGGCAGCGGCCACGCTTCGGCTGGTCGCAGTATGTCGGCCCGAGCGGCAAGATGATCGGCATGCACCGTTTCGGAGCCTCCGCGCCGATCAAGGATTTGCTAAAGAAGTTCGGCTTCACCGCGGACAAGGTAGTCGAAGCGGCGCGGGAAGCAATCGCGCAATCGAAATAATAACGACGCAGCTTGCGGGCGTCGCCGGGCCGCGAGTGAAACGAAGAGGAGATGCATGCATGGCAACCGGAATTCTCGAAACCGCAAAAGCCACCAACCCCCTGAAAGATCTGCAGAAGTTTGGCCAATCCGTCTGGCTGGATTACATCCGCCGCGACCTGCTAACCAGCGGCGAACTGAAGCGCCTGATCGAGGAAGACGGCCTGCGCGGCATGACCTCGAATCCTGCCATCTTCGAAAAAGCGATTGCCGGACAGCACGATTACGCCGACATCCTGAAGTCCTTGCAATCGCAGAGCTGATCTCGATGCCAAGGCCCGCTACGAGATCCTCGCCATCCGCGACATTCAGGACGCCGCCGACTTTCTGCGCCCGGTTTATGACAGCACCAAACGCCGCGACGGATACGTCAGCCTCGAAGTCTCGCCCTATCTCGCGCGCGACACCCAAGGCACGCTTGCAAGAAGCGCGGCGACTATGGAAAGCCGTCGGCCCGCGAAAACGTCATGATCAAGGTTCCCGGCACCGCCGAGGGCATTCCGGCCTTCCAGCAATTGATCAGCGAAGGCATCAACATCAACGTCACCCTGCTGTTCTCCCAGGAAGTTTATCAGCGCGTCGCCGAGGCTTACATCGCCGGCCTGGAACAACTGGCGGCCCACGGCGGCGACGTCAGCAAGATCGCCAGCGTGGCCAGCTTCTTCATCAGCCGCATTGATAATTCCGTGGATGCCATCGTCGCGGCACGGCTGAAGACCTCCAAAGATCCGCGCGAGCAGGAGCAATTGAAGAGCCTGCTGGGCAAGGTCGCCATCGCCAACGGCAAACAGACTTATCAGCAGCTATCAGAAGATTTTCAGCGGCGATCGCTGGAAGGCGCTAGCCGCCAAAGGCGCGCAGACGCAGCGCGTGCTGTGGGCCAGCACCAGCACCAAGAACCCCAGCTACAGCGACGTGCTGTACGTCGAAGAACTGATCGGGCCGGACACGGTGAACACGATTCCGCCCGCCACGTTGGACGCCTTCCGCGATCACGGCCATCCGCGGGCCAGCCTGACCGAAGATCGTCGAAGCGGCCAATCAAACCATGGAAACGCTGGCCAAGCTTGGAATTTCGATGAAAGAAGTCACCGACAAGCTGACCGACGACGGCGTCCGCCTCTTCGCCGAAGCCTTCGACAAGCTGCTTGAAGGCGGTCGAGAAAAGCTCGACATCGCAGAGCGACGGCAAAGGTCAGCCAGCAAATCTACAAACTGCCGGAAGCATTGGCGAATGCAGTAAAGAACAACTCGATGACTGGCGAGCCGCGGGAAAAGTGCGCCGCCTGTGGCAGCGCGATGCATCCCTTTGGACGGGCACGGACGAAGCTAACTGGCTGGGCTGGCTCGGCATCACCGAAGAGCAGATCGCACACGGCGACAATCTTGCAGTCGCCTGGCCGAGAAGCGAAGCGGAAGGTTCACCGACATTCTTTTGCTCGGCATGGGTGGATCCAGCCTTTGCCCGGAAGTGCTGGAGAAAACCTTTGGCCACGTCGCCGGCTTTCCGCAGTTGCATGTGCTCGACTCCACTGATCCGGCGCAGATCAAGGCTTTCGAGAGCCAGATCAATCTCGGCGAAGACTTGTTCGTGGTCTCCAGCAAATCGGGCATCAACGCTCGAACCAAATATTTTCAAACAATATTTCTTCGAGCGAGTGAAGCAGGCCGTTGGCGCGGAAAAGGCCGGCAGCCACTTCATCGCCATCACCGATCCCGGGTCCAAGATGCAGCAGGTGGCCGAGGCCGACCACTTCCGCCACATCTTTTACGGCGATCCCAGCATTGGCGGACGCTACTCAGCGCTGTCGAATTTCGGCATGGTGCCCGCCGCTCTGATGGGTCTCGATACCGCGAAGTTTCTGGACCGCACCGAAGAAATGGTCGAGGCCTGCGCCCCGTCAGTTCCGGTGCACGAGAATCCGGGGTGCAGTGCTGGGAATTATCTTGGGCACGGCAGCCAAGAATGGCCGCGACAAAGTCACGATCATTGCTTCACCCGGCATTTCCGATCTCGGCGCGTGGCTCGAGCAGTTGCTGGCCGAATCCACCGGAAAGCAGGGCAACGGCATCATTCCGGTGGATCGCGAGGAGTTGGGACCGCCCGATGTCTACGGCAACGATCGCATCTTTGCCTATGTGCGTCTGGACTCAGCGCCTGACGCCGCACAGGACGCCAAGGTCGCGGCACTGGAGCAGGCCGGCCAGCCGGTGGTGCGCATTTCGGTTGGCGATATGTTACGATCTGGGCCAGGAATTCTTCCGCTGGGAAATCGCCACGGCGGTGGCCGGATCGATCCTCGGCATCAACGCGTTCAATCAGCCCGATGTCGAAGCCAGCAAAATTGCCACTCGCAACCTGACCGCGGAATACGAGAAGACCGGTTCCCTTCCCGCCGAACAAGCCTGTCTTCGAAGACGGCGGCATCAAGCTGTTCACCGACCCAAGAATGCAGACGCGTTGGCGAAAGCCGCGGGCAGCGACAAGTCGCTGACAGGCTATCTGCGGGCGCATCTGAATCGCATCGGCGCGGGCGACTACTTCGCTCTGCTCGCCTTCATTGAGATGAACTCTGAGCACGAAGCGCGCTTGCAGGAAATCCGCCACGCGGTGCGCGACAAGAAACGCGTCGCGACCTGCCTGGGATTTGGCCCGCGCTTCCTGCATTCCACCGGCCAGGCCTACAAGGGCGGCCCGAATTCGGGAGTCTTCCTGCAGATCACGTGCGACGATGCCGCCGACTTTCCCGTGCCCGGGCAGAAGTACACCTTCGGAGTGGTCAAAGCCGCCCAGGCGCGCGGAGATTTTCAGGTGCTGGCCGAACGCGGCCGCCGCGCCCTGCGCGTCCATCTGGGCAAGGATCTGAAGTCGGGTCTAGCAAAGTTGAAGGCAGGCGTTCCGTGCAAGCACTTGAGCTGAAATTTCATCTCTGCGATCCTCTGAGCGTATCTTGCCCTCGCCGGCGAGAATCGAAATTCGCCAGAAACTACAAAAACGATTTAATATTGGCAAGGAGCGGGTATGAAGCTGGGGATGGTCGGTCTGGGCAGGATGGGCGCGAACATGACGCGCCGCCTGATGCGGGGCGGGCACGAAGTAGTGGTCACCGATCTGAGCGCCGACAATGTGAAACAATCGCCGGCGAAGGGCGCCATCGCCTCGGCTTCGCTCGACGACTTCGTCAGCAAACTGGGAAAGCCGCGCGTGGCCTGGCTGATGGTTCCGGCGGGAGGTCCCACCGAACAAACCGTGCAGACTCTGGCGCAGAAGTTTCAACCGGGCGACATTCTCATCGACGGCGGAAACTCTTATTTCAAAGACGACATTCGCCGTTCCAAGCAACTTAAGGACAAAGGAATTCACTACGTGGATGTCGGCACCAGCGGCGGCGTGTGGGGACTGGAGCGCGGCTATTGCATGATGATCGGCGGGCCGAAAGAAGCCGTGCAGCACCTCGATCCGATTTTCAAAACCCTGGCTCCCGGCCGGGGCGACATTCCGCGCACGCCCGGTCGCGAAAAAATGCCGGGCACGGCCGAAGAGGGATACATTTACTGCGGCCCATCGGGCGCCGGGCATTTCGTCAAGATGGTGCACAACGGCATCGAGTATGGGCTGATGCAGGCCTACGCCGAGGGCTTCGACATCTTCCGCAACGCCACCAGCAAGGAACTGCCGGAAGAGCAGCGCTACGATTTGAATCTGGCGGATATCGCCGAAGTCTGGCGCCGCGGAAGCGTGGTAAGTTCGTGGCTGCTCGATCTGACGGCCATGGCTCTGGCGGAAAATCCCACGCTCTCCGAGTACACCGGATTCGTTCAGGACTCCGGCGAAGGCCGCTGGACCATCCAGGCCGCGATTGACGAAGCCGTGCCGGTGGATGTGCTTTCGGCAGCGCTGTTCACCCGCTTCCGTTCGCGCCAGGAGCACACCTTCGCGGAGAAAGTTCTCTCCGCCATGCGGCAGAAATTCGGCGGCCACGTAGAACCAGCCGCGGCGCAAGAAAACAGCTTAAAGTTTCATCCCTTCGTGTCCTTCGCGGTTTATACCTGGTACTCGCGAGGGATACACAGCCACCCGAAGGGACTCGAGGCAGGGATCATGGCGCAAGCAGAAGTAGCGACGGGTACGCAACCGCGACGCACGGGAAGGCCCGCGGATCCTTGCGTCATGGTGATTTTTGGCGCGGCCGGAGATTTGACCAGCCGCAAGCTCATTCCCGCGCTTTACAACCTCGCCAAGACCGAATTGCTTTCACGCGAGTTCGCTGTTGTAGGCGTGTCGCATGGCGCCATGTCGCACCGATGAATTTCGCCAAAAGGTCAGCTGAAGACATGAAGCACTACGCAGGCGCGGGATGCCGATCCCGACATCGTCGAATGGTTTCTGCAAGCGTCTGTATTACGTGACCGGCGAGTTCGACGACAAGAACGTCTACTCCCAGTTGAAAGACTTCTCTGGAGAAAGTCGACCAGGATCACACCACCCACGGCAATTATTTCTTCTATCTGGCGACTGCGCCGCAGTTTTTTTGGCCCGATCGTCGAGCAATTGGCCGACGGCTGGGCTGATGGCAGAAGACAATCAGCATTGGCGGCGCGTCATCATCGAAAAGCCTTTCGGCCATGATCTGGAGTCGGCGAAGCCGCTCAACCAGCAACTGCTGAAAGTTGCCACCGAGAAGCAGATCTATCGCATCGATCACTATCTGGGCAAGGAAACCGTCCAGAACATTTTGGCCTTTCGCTTCGCCAACGGAATTTTCGAGCCGATCTGGAACCGCCGCTATATTGACCACGTGCAGATCTCCGTCGCGGAAACGGTCGGCGTGGAGCAGCGCGGCAGTTACTACGATCACGCCGGCGCCTTGCGCGACATGGTGCCCAACCACATCATGCAGCTCATCAGCCTGACCTCGATGGAGCCGCCTGTTTCCTTTCACGCCGACGCGGTGCGCGATGAGCAAGCCAAGATTCTGCACGCCATCCAGCCCCTGACCTCCGAGGAAGTTCTCACCAGGACCGTGCGCGGGCAATACGGCGCAGGCTCACTGGATGCTCAGCACGTGCCTGGCTATCGCGAGGAAGAAGATGTTCCGCCAGATTCGAAAACCGAAACCTTTGTCGCCATGAAGCTGCTGATCGACAACTGGCGCTGGGCCGACGTTCCTTTTTATCTGCGTACCGGAAAACGCTTGCGCGCGCAAAACACTCATATCGTCATTCAGTTCCGCCGAGCGCCCTTTGTGCTGTTCCGCGATACGCCGGTGGAAAACCTGATGCCCAATCAGCTCGTCCTGCACATTCAGCCGGAGGAAGGCATCTCGCTGCAATTTGCCGCCAAGGTTCCGGGGCCGATCATGCGGCTGGGCGCAGTGGACATGAATTTCGAGTACGCCGATTATTTCGGCACCCAACCCAGCACCGGTTACGAGCGGCTGCTGCACGATTGCATGATCGGCGACCAGACTCTGTTCCAGCGTGCCGATATGGTCGAAGCCGGCTGGTGCGTGGTCAGTCCGGTTCTGGACGTTTGGAAGGCGCTGCCGCCGCGCAATTTTCCCAACTATGCCGCCGGCACCTGGGGACCGAAGGAGGCCGATGATCTGCTGGAGCGCGACGGCCGCCACTGGAGAAATTTCGAGAAATGATTCTGGCCGGCGACATCGGAGGCACCCATGCAAGGCTGGCGTTCTTCGATGTTGCCGACGGCCATTTCCGCTTGGTCTCGGCATCGGTTTTTCCCAGCCGCGAATACTCCGGCCTCGATGAAATCGTGAACCGAGTTTGTCGCGGCGTCAACCTTGCATCCTGATGCCGCCTGCTTCGGAGTCGCGGGCCCGGTTCGCAACGGCCGGGTCGAGGCCTCGAACCTTCCCTGGGTCGTTGAGTCCAAACGCCTGGCCGAGGAGCTCAAGCTCGAAAGGGCCGTCCTCATCAACGATCTTGAGGCCAACGCCTGGGGCATTGCGGACTCTGGATCCGAAGGATCTGGTTTCGCTGAACCAGATTCAAGGGGATCAGACCAAGGAAATCCCGCTGGCAATCAGGCGGTGATCGCCGCCGGCACCGGGCTGGGCGAGGCTGGCATGTACTGGGATGGATCGAAGCACCACATTTTCGCCTGCGAAGGCGGCCATACCGATTTTGCCCCGCGCAATGATCTGGAGATCGAACTGCTTCGCTATCTCTCTGCGCAATTCGAGCACGTCAGTTATGAGCGCATCGTTTCCGGCCCCGGCTTGGTGAACGTATTTCATTTTCTGCGCGACACGGGCCGCGGCGAAGAACCGCAATGGCTGACGGACGAAATGTCACACGGCGATCCGGCTGCGGCCATCTCGCGCTCCGCTCTGGACGGAAGCTCCCCGCTGGCTGAGCAGGCGCTCGATTTCTTCATCTCGGTTTATGGAGCAGAAGCCGGCAATCTCGCATTAAAGCTGATGGCCACCGGCGGAGTTTATCTGGGTGGCGGCATCGCGCCCAAGTTGTTGCCAAAATTGACGGGGCCATTGTTCATGCGGGCTTTTGTGGACAAAGGCCGCATGCGGCCGCTGCTGGAGGCCATGCCGGTTCGAGTTATCATCAATGACAATGCCGCATTGATGGGAGCCGCTCGTTGTGCGATGGTGAAAGCCACGGCATAGCAGAACGCGCTGAGTTGTGAAAACACCGTCAGGCGCTGATTCTGAAGTATGGGTTTTGCTACGAATCAGATATGCCGCGGTTGAAGGTTGTCTCTAAAACACGGGCAGCAGGTTGTGCTTCTTCTGGTACAGCTTGCGGTCTAAGGCTCGCAACACGTCGTCAAGATCGCTGCCGGTGACATACGACGCCAGACCCCAGGTAAACAAGAGTTCGTAGCTTTTGCCGCTATGGTCATTCCACTGCTCGACGGCGCGGTGCAGGCGACGGACCGGCGAATCGGATTGTTCTTCGGTGGTGTCAGGCATGACCACCAGGAATTCGTCTCCGCCCTGGCGGAAAACGACATCGCCGCCGCGAAAACAGGTGGTGAGCATGCGGGCGAATTCCCGTAACAGCAGGTTGCCCTCGACCGCCCCTAACTTGGCATTGATCGCGCGGAACCCCTTGATGTCAATCGTCATGAATGTGAGCGGGCTGGACAAGCGGTTGGCGCGGGCCACTTCCCGGGGCAGTAGTTCGTTCATCGCCCGCCGGTTCATCAGTTGGGTCAGGGGGTCGATCAGGGAAAGGCTTTCCAGCCGCTCATTCAGTACCAGTTCACTGATTAGCGCCCGCCGCGTGCTGTTCAAAGCCAGTTTCTGTCCGATCAAGTAAATGTTGAACAGCACGATGAGCGAAATCAATCCAAAGAACAGTTGCGGCAGGTAAGCATGCTCGATGCGGATCACACGTTCCGCCCACATCACGTTGGGCAGAACCAAGGCCAGGATGCCGCCGGTGAGCACTAGAATCACCAGCACGCCAATCGACCATAGCTGCAGATCTCGCCCCGAAAGCTGCTGAATCTCGCGCTGGATTTGTTCCGCACGCACCAACATCGAAGGCTGTTCGGTTCGTTCCTCTGAGGTCTGCAGCATTCCCCCTCCGGTCCCGGGCAAAATCCGCGCGGAACACTGGTACCCAGGCAATTCTCTACCGAAAAGGCAAAGCGGGGCGAGGAGGAAAGTACTTCCGGTGGTTACGATCGTAATCCGCAGAGGCCGCTTCGGCACCGTTTCAAGGAACGCCACAGGTCCGGAGTAGAGATCAGGAATAACTGACGTTTAGCAGCACGTTGACGTTCTGTCCGCCATCTTTGCGCAAGGTGATTTCCACTTTCCGGCCTACCGGAAGCGCGTTTCTGGCGTCCCCTTCCAGCACCAGCGTCTGGGGCGAGGCGCCGCCATCGGAAAGAGTAACAATGGATTTGTTGGGCTGCCCGATGTTGGATTCGAAGAACACAACCTCCTCCACCTTGCCGCGCCTGACCAGCCCGCCAGAAGACATCAACGTGGCGCCTCGACCGGCGGACGAACCTTTGGGCGACAATCCTGCTTTTCCTTTGCGCAGCTCATACAGGGCGTTCATACCGACAATGCCCGCGATCGCCAGCAGGATCAATGACATGAACAGGCCATCCACAGTTGTGGGAGAACCGTACACCACGATGTACGCGACGCCCAGCAGCGGGATAAGGGTCAAGACCAGCAAAATCAGCAGAGCCATTCGGTTTTCTCAGAAAGCGGCCCGGTACGGGCCAGACTTACGCAGCAACAGACTAACAGAAAAGGGGACGAGGAATCATCTCGGGGCGGGTTCCCCGAGGTTACGCGCATTGGCAGCTGGCCCACTCAAGCCCGGTTTTGGCTTGAGTGGGCCACCCGCCGTGCAAGTCGTGGAAAAAAGCTATAACATGGCCCAGAAGCTTGGTTCGGAGGATCAAAATGAAAGCCGTTTACAAGTTTATCCTGCTTGGACTGAGTGTACTGGCAGTGGTGCTTCAGGGTTCTGCTCAGGCGCAAACATTGACGACTCTATATTCGTTCACCGGCGGTTCGGATGGAGGATGGCCGAACGGACCACTGGTTATGGATGCCTCCGGGAATTATTACGGCACAACAACGTGGACGGGAAATGGATTGGGATCCGGAACCGTGTTTAAGTTTCGTGCTGGTCACCTAACAACCCTCTTTACCTTTAACGGTGGAGATGGTGCGCACTCTACGGCTGGAGTGGTCCTTGACAAGGGTGGAAATCTTTACGGAACGACGCAGAACGGCGGTGATAGTAACTCAGGAGTCGTCTTCAGGTTAGATGCTAAACGGAACGAAACCGTATTGCATTACTTCACTGGTAACCCTGATGGGTACTGGCCGTGGGGCGCAGTTCTTCGTGACGCCAAAGACAACCTTTTCGGAACGACCGTATACGGAGGAGCCGATCCGTGCTTTGACAACATCGATTGCGGAACGGTATTCGAGATTGACGAAAAAGGGCAGGAAAGCATCCTTTACAATTTTGCGGGTTCCCCGGATGGTTTCGAACCAACCTCCGCATTGATCTCCGACGCAACCGGTAATCTCTACGGAACTGCAACCAAGGGTGGAAAGAATTGCTTTGGAGCGCCGATTTATGGATGCGGGATCATTTACAAGCTTACCCCTGATTCTGGAGGTAACTGGACTGAAACTATTTTGCATAACTTCTCGCAGGGCAAGGACGGATGGCAGCCCGTTGCCTCAGCATTGATTCAAGATGACAAAGGCAGCTTCTACGGCGTAGCTTCACTGGAAGGCAACAGTGACCCCGCATGTGGTTCCAATGGCTGCGGCGTCATCTACAAACTGACCGCAGACGGACAATACACAGTGCTCTACAGATTTAAGGCGGCAAAAACTTACAAGGACGGGTTGTTCCCCTTCGGGCAACTGCTGTTAGACAAGCAGGGTGATCTTTACGGAACTGCGGGCGGCGGGATTGGCCCGAGGGGAGGATACGGGATTATTTACAAACTAAGTAAGGCGGGGAAAATGACCGTGCTGCACCGTTTCGAAGGTACCGATGGAACAGGCCCGAATAGTCTCATCTGGGACAAAGAAGGGAACCTTCTCGGTACCGCGCAAACCGGGGGCGCTTCAAACTGGGGAGAAATATTCCGGTTGTCGCTGAAATAGGGCGAGTGGCCCACTCAAGCCCAGTAGGACCAAGCAAAAGGTCTAAGGAATGGGCATAAAGACAACGCCGCAGGTGTTGGAGCCGTAACACTCTGCTCCTCCATAACCGGCTGTGCCATAGAGATTTCCGGAAGCGTCGCTGGTTAATCCCGCATACGGAAACGCGCCATCCGCTCCGCCTGTGAAGTTGTGTAGAACGGTTTCCTTGCCACTCGGGCTTAACTTGAAGACGACGCCACACGTGCCACCGTTGCAGTCGCTATAGGAACCGCCGAAGATCGTCGTCCCGTAGAGATTTCCTGCTTTATCCATGAGCAGCGGCCCATATACCGGCGTCTCCCCGTCCGCACAGCCTGAAAGAGAGCAGAAAGCGTACAAGACGGATTCTGCCCCTTTAGACGACACCTTAAAGACAGTACCGCAACCCGTTCCTCCGCACGCCGAACTGCCACCATGTGCAGTGGCTCCATAGAGATTGCCCTTCGTATCAAGAAGCAGCGCCGATCCCGGATTAGCTCCGTCCGACCCACCGCTAAAGGTATGCAACACGGTCTCGTTGCCACTGGTGGCCAGCTCGAAAACTACGCCCTGCCCGCTGTTGCAGAACCCTGCTCCGCCCTCACTTGCCACGCCGTACAGATTGCCGGCCGAGTCGAGGATAACGCCTGGATACGGCAAGCATCCATCTGAAGCCCCCGTGAAACTGTACAGCACGTTCTCCTTTCCAGTCTTGCTGATCCTAAACACCGTACCAAGGCCATGAGCGCCACCGACATAGGTCGTGCCGTAGACGTTTCCGGATCTGTCCTCGACCAGCAACGACTCTGGAAACTCTCCGTCCGGGTCATCAGTGAACTTGTGCAGTACGGTTTCCTTCCTCCCGTTACTATCCAACTTAAAAGCCGTCCCGCATCCGTACGGAGCGAAGCAGTTGGTGTCTCCTCCCTCCGATGTCGTGCCAAAAAGATTGCCCGCCGCGTCGCGCAACAGACCTGCGTATGGATTAGCGCCGTTCGCACCGTTGAACTTGTGCAGCCAGACTTCTTTGCCGGTCTTGTTCATCTTGAAGACTGTGCCGCACCCCTCGCCGCCGCTACAATTCCCGCCCCCACCGCCGCCAGTTGTCCCATAAAGATTTCCTTCGGCATCGCTGACCAATGCGCCGATCGGGACGGCTCCGTCCTTCCCATGAAACGTGTGCAGCACCTTGAACTTTGTCTTCGCTTGCGTCTGTTGGCCTGCGACGGTAACAGCCAGAAGAAATGTCATGAACATCGCTGAACGGGTCTTTGCAGCAATAAAGAACTGCCCGCGTCGCATGATTTGTGCCTCCGCGGATGGCCTACTCAAGCCCGGGTTTGGCTTGAGTGGGGCCTTGCTCAAGCGCAAACCGGCCGCGTTTCTGCCGCTATCGCCGCCGTTGTTACTGCCAGCCTGACGCGAACCCACTCGCGGGAGTGTGCGCCGCGGTTTCGCGTACTGGGTCTGCGGATGAGTAATTATTCCCGAGTTGGCCACTCGCGAATCGGCGGGATCAACCTGCACATCACGCGCATTGGTCGCGCCAGTCGCCGATCTCTTTGAGCCCCTCGCTACGGGTGTGTTCGAACAAGCGGACTCGATGCCGCGTGTGCTCAAATTCATGGATATCGGCCCACACTTCCGCCAGCCAAGGCTCGTCGTGGACGGCCGTTTCCCCGCAGGTAGCGCACCGGGTGTGAAATTTCCGCATCGCTGGCATGGCGGCTCCGCGCGCTACTCCGGTCAATTCGACGAAGATACAACGCACTTCCTGGATGTCCTGATTGGCGTCAATGATGTGCTCGTAGCGTAACAGAAAGCCGAAGCCCAGCTTTCGCGCCTCCGCCTCGGCCTCGGCGCGGGTCTGGAAGGGTCCGTACTCGGCGCGCAACTGCTCAGTCGAGTCGCAGGCCATCCAGAAAGTCTCTTTTTGTGTCATTTTCTACCCCGCTATTTGCGCCTGCCTGGAGGGAGACAGACAGACCGAGTCCTGGGACAAGCGCTCTCTACTGTGCAATTGGCATGCCGCGGGCGCAGAGAGAAATGCTTGTAAAACTGCGCCTTGCGTAAGCCATCCCGCCTGGCTGCAACGGTTCATGCAAGCTTTTGCAGCGTTTTCCCACTATTCTCGCCACTTGCCCAGCGGGCGTCCATCCGCGACTTGGGGACATCGGACGTTTTGCAGTAGAATCGCGGGCTTAGGACCTAACCTTTTTGAGGGAAGGGTCTGCTCGAAAATCATGGGCAAGCGCCGGGAGCCCCGCAAGGATATCCGAGTCCCCGTCCGCCTCTTTGGCACCGACCGGGGTGGGCGGGTCTTCTCGGAGAAGGTCTTCACGGTCAACGTCAGCCACCATGGAGTTGAATTGAGTGGGTTAAGCGTTCAGCTTAAGGAGGAGGAGATCGTCGGCCTGACCTATGGCTCGACCAAGGTAAATTTTCGTGTCAAATGGGTCGGACAGCCCGGTACTCCGAAAGCCAACCGAGTGGGTCTGCTCAATCTCTCGCCGGAGAAGCCGCTTTGGGACTTCCCGCTGCCCGGACCTACCTTCGACGGAACCGCGCGCGACAGCCACGATCGGCGAGGCTATCCTCGCCTGAAGTCAGCAAATTCCGTGGAAGTTTACCCCGATGGCCAGACCAGTCCGATCCGGGCCCGAACTGCCGATTTGAGCCTGGGCGGATGTTACGTGGAGATGTCCAATCCCCTTGCTAAAGGGACCAAGCTCCGCATCGGGCTGTGGGTAAAGGAGACCAAGTTGTGGGCGATTGGCGAAGTAGTCACCAGCACTCCCGGATTTGGAATCGGAGTGCGGTTTATCGAGATGCCGGAACTTGACCGGAATCAACTGAAGCAGTACCTCGACGGCATCACTCGAATCCCGATCTAAAATTGCCGACGCGGAAGACCGGACGGGGGCCTCAATTCTCATAGCGGCGCTCCGGCAGCGGCAGCGTGACCACTCGAGCCTGGGGATGCCGCTCGATTCCACTCAGCCGGTGTCCGGCGAGACAGCGCTCGACCGCGGCCGAGAGATACAAGTGCTGGATGGGCTTCACCAGATAGCCCTGCGCGCCCAGCGAAGATGCCCGGCGGATCTTGCCCGGATCGTCAACCGCGGAGCACATGATCACTTTCAGGTCAGGCCGAAGCTTGAGTAGGCTCCGCAAAGTTTTCAGGCCATCCATGCCCGGCATCTGCACGTCGAGAAGCACCAGCGCGGGAGCGCACCCTTGGCGCAAACGCTGCAAGGCCTCGTTGCCGTTGCTGGCAGTTTCCACTTCGTAGGAGTCGAGTTCCAGCAGGAGACGAAAGTAGCGCTGCATCTCCTGCGAATCGTCCACCACCAAAATGGTGGCCTTTGAAGGTTTGAATCCTGCGGAGAACATAATCGAACATGCTGCTTGACCGCCCCACCATGACCTACTCGCGGCTCCGTGCTAGCTTCCGCAGTAGTTGCGCCTGTCGGACTCGCAAAGCCCGTTTCGTCCACTGCCAGACTTTGCTGATTACCTGAGCAAGCCCAAGACTTACGCCCCCCGGCAATACCCGTTGAGCACTGATATTCAACTCGTCGGGCTTCCTCTTGGGCTCACGCTGATTTCACCGCAGCGTGAACAACCCCACGGCTAAAACGGTTTAACCCGACTGCGAAATCATCCAATCTTCCTGAGAATTACCAAGCTCAAGATGGGCTGTGGCTGTGTACATCGGACAGGTTTCCACCGTCAAGCGGTTTCGCCGTCTGAAACTCTCCCATTTTTCAAGCAGATGCGTGCTCTCCACAGGGTGCTGCACTACAATTGTGCAAATCGGCGGGGACTCCCGTTTGGTGGTGCACAGGTGCGCACTTTCGCAGCTTCTCCAGTGAGTAGCAAGTCGTCTCCACGCAGACTACGATCAAGAGTAGTTGTGAAAAACTGGCCCGAAATCAGCGCTGATGGTGTCTTCGGCAAGAATGCGTCGGCCATGACCTGTGGTCACGTCTACCAACACCGTTCCCTTCGATGGCTATCCGGTTGGCTGCAGCGATGACGCACCCGTTGCCATCGGAGCTCCAGGGTCAGGCTGCGCGATGGGATCCCGCCAATGGGCGCCACCGTGGCCGGCCACGTAGAGGGCCAGTTCCAGCCGGCTCCAGACTCCGAGCTTATCAAAGGTGTTGCGCAGATAGTTCTTGACCACCTGCTCGGTGGTGCCAATCATCTTGCCGATTTCGCGATTGGTGTGGCCCTGCCAAACCAGCACCGCGACCTGAACTTCCTTGGCGGTTAGCCGATCACATGGTTGCATGTTTCCCTCTGCTCTCTCTGGAACATGGCGGTCGCAAGCTTCACGCGTTTGTGGCCGTCCTTAATTCCGGCCCGCAGAAACAGCGTGCGCAAGTGTTGCTTCACGGTCCGCGGACTGATTTTTAGCTGGTCGGCGATTTCCTTGTTGCTGCACCCCTGCACCAGCAGATCCAGAACCTGCTCGTCACGCTGCGTAATCTTGATTTCGTTGAGATCTAACATGGCTTGTTCCTCGATGACCTTCCTGGGATTTCCCTCGCTTTCAAATTTGCTCCGCCGACCCGAGAGATCACTCGAACCGAAAGCAAGTAGTCCGCCAAAGATTCGCCCACCGACACCGGTGGAGGGAGACCTTTGAATCCTATTACTTGAGAATTTTGTCCGGCGATTTGTGAGCAACGCGGGGTCGAATATGGGAGAACTTGTCCCGGAACGGTCCGGGGATAGCGCCTGCGGGTTCAACGGGGGGAAAGATTTCTCCGGCCACTCGGTACTCGGTTTCCAGAGTCTCCGAGTGACCGGAGAGCTGAGTTATGGTGTGATTTCAAACACCACGCCGGCGTTGTTGGGGTTCATGGTCGCGCCATAGAAACTTCCGTGACCGTCCGGAAGCAACCAGGCGCTGGGCGATGCTCCCGCAACCCCGTCGAAACGATGGAGGACCTTCTCGGCCCACACGCCGTGCGAATGCGGAGTCAGCATGAAAACTGTGCCGCAACCGCATGACCCGCCGCCGGCAAACGTTGTACCATAGAGATTCCCTGCCTTGTCGAAGACGAAGCCACCGTATGAGTTGGCGCCGTCCTTGCCACCCTTGAATTGATGCAGTACCTTCTCGGTCCATTTGCCGTTTGCACCATGCGTCAGCCTGAAAACGTTGCCTTGGGCATACGCACCGCGTTGGTACGCGGAGCCATAGAGACTGCCTGCTCGTTCGACTAACGCGCCAATTGCTGTGCCTCCGTCGTTACCGCCCAGGAAGCGGTAAAGTATTTTCTCCTTCCAGGGTCCGTGCGCCCTGGGCATCAACTCGAAAACCACACCACAACCTCGTCCTCCACCCTGCCAGTCGCAATCCCCTGTTCCGCCATCTGCGGCTGTGCCGTACAGGTTGCCAGGTTTATCGAAGATCAGGGCGGCATGCTCAGGATAGCCGCCGTCGTTGCCCATGGTGAAACTATGGAGCAAGCCAAAGCTCCAGCTTCCATCTTGATTCGGCGTTAGCCTGTAGACTGTACCCGCCCCGTAGTTGCCGCCGAACGTCGTCATGCCATAAAGATTGCCCTTCGCGTTGAAGGTCAGACCGCCGGTGGGGTACGAGCCGTCGCTGCCCCTAAAGGTGTGGATTACGCTCTCGGTCCAGGTCCCGCCGGAGTTCGGCGTGAGCTTGAAGACGGTGCAGGGCCCATAAACGGTTGTGCCGTACAGGTCGCCGTTTGTGTCGAAAATCAACCCGGCATTGGGGTATCCTCCATCGCTGCCGCCGGTGAAACTGTACAGCACGTTTTCCGTCCAGCTTCCGTCCGAGTTCGGCGTCAGCTCGAAAACAGTGCCCACACCATATAGACCACCGTATGCGGCAGTGCCATAAAGATTGCCGTTGGCGTCGAGAATGAGACCATCCTCGGGCAGGCCTCCGTCCGCGCCACCGGTGAACTTATACAGAACCTTGTAATTGCTGGCTGCCCAGGCTCCGGGCGCCAACATCAGAACCACAATTAGCGTCACTGTTGCTACTGCCAAACCCCTGCTTACTACGATCCAGAATCGATTGTCTTTCATAGTATTTCTCTCCTTTCAGGGGAGTTGTGAACAAAAGGCCAGTTTGACAATCAGCCTCCGGCCACTCGGAACTCGGCACGCGAAATCCCGGGTAGCCGGAGGCTTAGTCACAGTGTGATCTCAAAGATGACACCAGCGCCGCTGCTGCCGCCGTTCAGGGTCGTGCCGTACAGGTTCCCCGCTGTGTCGAAGATCAGGCCGCCCAAGGGATTGTCCCCATCGGTGCCTCCAGTGAAGCTGTACAGCATGTGCTCCGCCCATTTACCGCCCGAGCCGCGTGCCAGCTTGAAGACGACGCCAGGGCCATAAGCACCGCCAGCCGAAGTAGTGCCATAGAGACTCCCCGCCTTGTCGAGGATCAGGCTACCAGTCGCGGGATTGTACCCGTCCTTATATGTGAACGAATGGAGTACCTTCTCTTTCCAGATTCCGTTGGCCTTCGGCGTCAACATAAAGACGGAGCCATACCCGTGAGCCCCGCCATGCTGTGCCGTGCCGTAGAGATGTCCTGCCGGATCGAACACCAAACCAGCCACGGGCCAATCTCCGTCTTGGCCCGTGAACCTATGGAGCACCTTTTCTTTCCAGGTGCCGTCCGCGCGCAGGGCCAGCGTGAACACCACGCCGCAGCCAGTACCCTTCCAGTCTGTGCAACCGGAGTAGGGGCCGCCAAACCAGGTCGTGCTATAGAGACTTCCCGCCGAGTCGAAGATCAGGCCGGAAACAGGAGTGCTACCGTCCCGGCCACCGGCAAAGCGGTAGAGCACACTCTCGGTCCAGGTTCCGTCCCCGTTCGGGGCTAGCTTGAACACCACGCCGCAGCCGGAGAAGAGTTTGTTGCAGCTGGGCTTGCCGCCGCCCGCCGTGGTGCCATAGAGGTTTCCCGCCCCGTCAAAGATCAGACTGGCCCAGGGCTGGCTTCCGTCTTTTCCTCCGGTAAAGCTGTAAAGCACACTCTCGGTCCAGCCCCCACCCTGGCTGGGGGTCAACTCGAAGACCACGCCGCAGCCGTATTGGCAGTTGGAACTACCGCCCCACTGGGTTGTGCCGTACAGGTTTCCTGTTTGGTCGAAGACCAGGCTGGCCATGGGAGTTCCTCCATCGGTGCCTCCGGTGAAGCTGTACAGCACGCTTTCGGTCCAGGTGCCGTCGGCGTTCGGTGTCAGCTTGAAGACGTTGCCCGGAGTGGGCCCAGGGTATTGCTCGGCTCCCCCCGTTGTGCCGTAGAGGTTTCCCTCCTGATCGAAGATCAGGGTGGCCCAGGGCGAACCGCCGTCCGCACCACCAGTGAACGTATACAGCGTTGTGAACTTGTCGGTCGCCCGGGCGCCGGGCGCCAACAGCAACGTTACGATGATCATTATTGTCACGGCCGCCAAAACCCTGATTGCGGCGGCCCAGAATGTATTGCTTTTCATGGGCTTCTCCTTTCGGGGGAGTTGTGAGGGAAAGGCTGGGGTGATCGAAGTCGGTTGGGGAATATGAAGAGCGTCGCTCATCTTGTCCCTCCGCCACGTCATGTGGCTTTGATCATCTTTCCGGTCTGGGTTTTTCTCCCCGCACCCTGGGTCGGAACGTCATCTGCGGGGCGGCGAACTCGATCGGGAAGAATATCTTGTTTCCCGACTTCCTAGGTTTGGTCTTGCAGGTCCGAAGCGCCGGTCGAAAGCTTTAGTCCGACCGACATTCACCAGGACAATTTTTCCGGACCTAAACAGCAAACTAGTGCGCTTAGATCAAGCTCCACAAGGACATAGGTCACAATGGATTGTGACCATGCCGGACACGAGGACAACGCGGGGGTATCGAACGCCGCGAATGAGCGGGGCACACGTGCCTCCATCGAAGCCATTGATCAAGCCGACTCCGGCACTTCCAACCGCATTAAGGACGCGTTAAGGTTACAAGAGATACTGTGCCCGAATGGCGCAGGGGCAGGCCGAATTGCGGGTTCTGATCATCGAAGACGAGCCGCGGCTGGCGGCGAATGTAGCCCGCAGCCTGCGCGAGGGCGCGGGATACGCGGTGGACGTAGCCAATGATGGTCAGGAAGGACTCTTCCTGGCTGAGTCCAATGAATACGATGTTGTGCTGCTGGATCTCATGTTGCCGCTGTTGGATGGAGCGCAATTGCTGCGCCGCATCCGGAAGGCCGGGCAGCGCACGCCGGTACTGGTGGTCACAGCGCGCGATGAGAAGGAATCCGTGGTGGCCTTGCTAAACGCTGGCGCCGACGATTACCTGACCAAGCCCTTCGATCTGGGCGAACTCATGGCGCGTACTAAGGCGTTGATCCGGCGGGGCAAGGGACAACCCTCGCCGGTTCTCGCTGTGGGCGACCTCCAACTGAATACGGTCAACCGCACCGTGCAGCGCGCCGGGCGGTCCATCACCCTGACCGCCATGGAATATCGCGTGCTTGAATATTTGCTGCACCGGCCTAAAGCCGTGGTCTCGAAAACGGAATTGCTGGAGCATCTATACGACTACAATTGGGAGAAGTTCAGCAATGTGATCGAGGTTTATATCTCCGGTCTGCGGCGCAAGCTCGACTATGGGTTTCCGAAGCAATTGATTCACACGGTGCGGGGTCAGGGATACGTCTTGCAGGATTGAGTGAATGGGACAGAATTCCATCAAAGGCCGGTTGATCGCCATTATGGTGCTGGCGCAGGCGCTGCTGGCGGTTGGCCTTTTACTGACTGGGATTTTCTACACCCAGCGGCGTCTGCTCTCGACGCTGGACGCGGGGATGCAAGCCCGCGCCATGAGCGTGGGGGCGCTGGTGCGATATAAAGAAGATGCCGGCGGCGGGGAATTATATTTCGACGATTCGATGGTGCCGCCGGCGATTGACCCCAGTCATCCTGACCTGTTTGCGGTTTGGGCCAACCGAACCGGATTGTTGTTCCACTCCGCAAATTGGCCTGCCGGCCTGGACGTCGAACATGCCGGGGCAAATCGCTGGAGCTTTTCCTGGAACGAAGCGCCGTATCGGGGACTGCGGATTTCGCAGCTTCCTGTGCTCGACCGCGAAGATGGACAATCGTTTCGCCCGCAGACCCTGACCATTGTGTATGCCTCGCCCCTGATCGAATTGCGGGAACAAGTGAGGAACGCGGGGATTTTCATCGCGCTGGCAAGCCTGGTGCTTCTGGGTGGCACAATTCTGCTGGCGCTTTGGGGCATTCGTCGCGGCCTTTTGCCCTTGCAGGAATTGGCGGCGCGGGCGGGGCTGGTATCGGCACATAACTGGGAGCTTCACCTCCCGGAAGAAGCCGAACAAATTGCCGAACTGCGCCCTGTCATGCGATCCATGACCATGATGCTGGCGCGTCTGCAACGTTCGTTTGCGCAGCAAAGAGAATTTCTGGGAAACGCGGCGCACGAGTTGAAGACTCCGGTGGCGGTCCTGAAGTCCACTCTGCAGTCGTTGCTGCAGCGGCCGCGGACCTCGGAGGAATATCAAGCCGGGCTGGAGCATTCGCTGGAAGATTTGGAACGGCTGGAGCAACTGTTGCAATGGATGCTGCGCCTGGCCCGCGCGGAACAATGGGCGCATGGGGCTCTGCGTCGCGACTTGCAGGTCGTGGATGTCGCCGCCACCTGTGAAGAAGCAGTGGAACGGATGCGGCAGTTGGCCGAGAGCCGCCACACAACCATCCGCCTTTCGAAAAACGGCCCGGTGCTTTTCCGGGCCGACCCCGAGGATATGCAACTGGTGTGGGCCAACCTGCTGGAAAATGCCGTGCGCTATACCCCGGAAGCTGGGTTAGTCGAGGTTGCTGTTACGAGAAACAACGGCGATCCGGCGCAGATTGTCTTCCAGGATCATGGTTCGGGGATTGCGCCCGCGGATCTGCCGCATGTGTTCGAGCGATTCTACCGCGGAGATCCGTCGCGCACCCGCTCCACCGGAGGATTTGGACTGGGCTTGGCGGATCGCGAAGGCTCTAGTCGAGGCTTACGGCGGAACGATCATAGCCGAGAGTGCTCCGGGCCAGGGCACGCGGATGACGGTAAGACTGACCGTGGAAGCCAATCATTGAGCGCTACGGCTCTCAGGACCCGCCTCCAGACTTCAGCTTTCCTTAATCTTCGTTTCAGCAATATTTACGGTAGTGTCGTAGCTTCCCCCTGCTGGCATTCGTGGAGGGGTATAGTTTTGGAGGTGCCGAAACTATACCCTTCCGCGTTGCCGGCAACCAACAAATATCAAAACTAAGCGGCAGGACGTTGGTGAAGAATATGACAAATTCGGATTTCGGAGTCCGCAGTGTCGTCACTCTCATCGTAAAGGTCGGAGCGCTCGTTCTGCTTGTACTGGGCTGGACGGGAGTGGCACCTGCTCAAACCGCGCCCAATAGCGTAGTTCCGGCAAGCGACCACAACCAACCAGCACCGAGCAACGCCCCGTTAACTTTGACGCTGCAGGATGCGCTCGAACGCGCGAAGAAGAACAACCCGGAATATCGCGCCGCCGTGACCGACTTTGGAGTGGCCAAAGAAGATCGGGTGCAGGGCCGAGCGGGTCTGCTGCCCAGCGTGAACTACAATACGTCGTTTATTTATACGGAGGGCCACGGCATTCCGGGAGTGGGCCGGTATGTCGCCAATAACGGCGTGCATGAATATATCAGCCAGGGAAATGTGCATCAGGAGTTTTCGTTCGCCAGTGTCGCGGATTACCGGCGGGCAACGGCGGCGGAGGCAGTGGCGCGGGCGCGAGCGGAGATCGCGGCTCGGGGACTGGTCGTCACCGTGGTGCAGGCTTACTACGGCTTTGTGGTGGCGCAGCGGAAATATGCCACGGCGCAGCGGGCAGATTCCGAGGCACAGCGTTTCTTCGACATCAGCCAGAAACTCGAGCACGGGGGCGAGGTCGCCCACTCGGACGTGATTAAGGCTGAGATTCAACTTCAGCAACAACAACGAGGGTTGCAGGAGGCCGAATTGGAGATGAACCGCAGCCGGCTGGAACTGGCTGTGTTGGTGTTTCCAGACTTCAATGAGAATTTCGCTGTCGTGGATGATCTGCAGATGCCGGAACTGCTGCCCAACTTTCCGGAGGTTCAGGCTGCCGCAGCAAATAAGAATCCCGAACTGCGGGCTGCGCTGGCAGCATTACGGCAGGCCAACCAGGAAGTAGCGGGAGCCTGGAATGGATTTCTCCCCTCCCTCAGCCTGGACTATTTCTACGGCATTGACGCGACCCACTTTGCGGTGAATCAACTGGATCCGGTCACCGGACAGTTGGCTCACAATCTGGGCTATGCCGCAACCGCAACACTGCAATTACCCATCTGGAATTGGGGCGCAAACCGCAGCAAGTTGAAACAGGCCGATCTGCGGCGCGAGCAGGCGCAGGTGGAATTGAGCTTTACCCAGCGGCAATTGCTGGCCAAGATGCGGACGCTGTACGACGAAGCGCAAGTTGCACGATCGGAACTGGAATCGCTCAATCAGTCCGCCGAACTGTCGGCGGAGAGCCTGCGTCTGACGACCATGCGCTATCAGGCGGGCGAATCCACCGTGCTGGAGGTGGTGGACGCGCAGAATACGCTGACTCAGGCGCGCAATGCATTTAACGATGGGCAGGCGCGCTTCCGGGTCGCCATGGCGAATCTGCAAACGCTTACCGGAAATCTATAGGCATGATGCGAAGACGAACCACACCCCGGAATTCTCATCGGTGGGAAGTCGCGTTGCTGACGGCGGGCCTGCTGCTGTTCTCGGGCTGCTCCAAAGAATCCGGAGAGAAAGAGCCCACAGTTACGGTGCAGGTGGCTCCGGTCGAGAAGACTGCGATTGAGCAGACGATAGCCGCGGAAGCTGTCTTGTATCCGCTGGCGCAGTCTGCGATCACGCCGAAAATCAGCGCCCCAGTCAAGGCTTTCTACGTGAAACGCGGCAGCCGCGTGCATGAGGGGGAATTGCTGGCCTTGCTCGAAAACAAAGACCTCGCGGCTGCGGCCCAGGACACCAAGGGCACATACGATCAGGCACAAGCCACATACGAGATCAGCACTGCCGCCGATCTGCCGCAGGAGATTCAGAAAGCGCAACTCGACGCGCAAGCCGCCAAGCAATTGCTGGACGCCCAACAAAGGGTGTACGACAGCCGCCAGGAACTTTTTCAGCAGGGCGCGCTTCCCCGCAAGGAACTCGATCAGGCGGGCGTGGATCTGACACAAGCGCGCAATCAATATGAAATGGCGCAAAAGCATGTGGACGCTCTGCTGGCGATCGGCAAGCAGCAGACCCTTAAATCCGCAGCCGGGCAACTGGAGTCGGCCAAGGGAAAATATCTCGGGGCGCAAGCCCAGCTCGGCTACTCTGAGATTCGCAGCCCGATCGATGGCGTGATCGCCGACCGTCCCCTGTATCCGGGCGAAATGGCCGCGGTCGGCACTCCCCTGCTGACGGTAATGGACGTTTCGCATGTCATCGCAAGGGCTCATATTCCGCAGCAGGACGCTGCGTTGCTCAAACTGGGTGACAGGGCAACCATCACGGCACCGGGAGAGGAGCAACCGGTCGAAGGCAAGATCACCGTGATCAGCCCGGCGCTCGATCCCAACAGCACCACTGTCGAAGTCTGGGTCCAGGCCAGGAACCCCGGTCAGCGCCTTAAGCCAGGCACAAGCGTGCGGCTTGCCATGCTGGCGCAGACGATTCCGGACGCGCTCGTCGTCCCATCAGCGAGCTTACTCACTGCAGATGACGGAACCACCTCGGTGATGGTTATAGGCTCGGATAATCGTGCTCATCAGAAAACGGTGAAAGTCGGAGTTCGTCATGGCGATCAAGTACAGATCGTCGAAGGCGTGCAAGCCGGGGATCGTGTGGTGGCATCGGGAGCCTATGGTCTGCCCGATAACACCAAAGTTAAGGTTGAGACCCAGAACGAGAAAACCGGAGCCGGAGCGGAAAAGTGAGCGAGCCAGCATCTTCCTACTGGTTTGCGCGCCACTCCAAACCGGTGATCTTTCTGATCATCACCGTCGCCCTGCTGGGCGCGTATCTCGCCTTCACCATCCCGGTATCGGTTTTTCCTGAAACCAACTTTCCCCGCATTCTGATCGCCGTCGACAACGGCGTCATGCCCATCGATCAAATGATGGTCACCATCACGCGTCCCTTGGAAGAGGCGGTGAACAGCGTGCCCGGCTTGCAGGATGTGCGCTCGATCACTAGCCGCGGTTCGGCGGAGATTGATCTGTTTTTCAACTGGAAAGTGGATATGTTCCAGACGCTGCAGTACGTCAATGCAGCACTTTCGCGAGTCCAGCCCGAATTGCCGTCGACCGCGAGCGTCGTAGCGAACCGCATGACGTTCGCCAGCTTCCCTATTCTGGGATACAGCCTGGCCTCCGAAACCGTGCCGCAGACGCAACTTTGGGAGATGGCGACCTACGAGATCAAGCCCAGGCTGAACCGGCTGGACGGTGTATCAACCGTGCTGATACAGGGAGGACAGGAGCCCGAGTTTCACATCATGCCCGATCCGGCCAAGCTGCTGACCGCGAGCGTAACCGTTACCGACATCCTGGAAACGATGCGGCGCACCAACTTGATCGATTCTCCAGGATTGTTTGAGAGCAATCATCAACTGGTTCTAGGCTTGATCAGCGGGCAGGTGCGCACGCCGGAGCAAATCGCAAACACCGTGGTGAAGACGACGCCGGCCGGCATTCCGGTTCGCATCGGAGACGTTGCCACAGTGACCCGCGCGGTGAAGCCGGTGTACACCATCGTGACCGCCAACGGCAGACCGTCGGTGTTGCTGAACATCAACCGGCAGCCGGACAGCAACACGGTGGAGGTCGCAGAGGAAGTTCACGCCGAGATCGCACAAATCCAGAAGTCGCTTCCGCTCGGCATTCAGATCCGGCCCTTCTACGACCAGTCCATCATCGTCGGGGATTCGATCAAGAGCGTTCGCGATGCCATTCTGCTGGGGCTCATTCTGGCATCCATCATTCTGGTGGTTTTCCTGCGGGATTGGGGAACTTCCATCGTTGCCGGACTGGTCATTCCGGTCACGGTGATGGTCACGTTCGTGGCGCTGAAGCTGCTGCACCAGAGCTTCAACCTGATGACTCTGGGCGGGCTGGCGGCGGCCGTGGGCCTGGTGATTGACGATGCCATCGTGGTGGTGGAGAACATCGTGCTCCATCGCGATGCCGGGCAAAACCGTTTGCAGGCGATCCACAGCGCGCTGCAGGAAATCACCGTTCCGCTGGTCGGTTCGACTGTGACGCCAGTGGTCGTGTTCCTGCCGTTGATTTCCATTACCGGAGTTACGGGAACGTTCTTCCGTGCCCTGGCCGTGACCATGTCCGTGTCTTTGTTCACTTCGCTGGCGCTGGCCCTCACCTGGACACCCAATCTGAGCCAGTACCTCATCAAACGCAAGGTGGTACAGATGACCGATCAGGGTGGAAAAGAGCCGGAGGACGAAGCGATTTCGCGTTTGCTGGCAATTGAGGAAGCTTCAGTCTCGGCGGCTTCTTCCGAAAAGTGGTCGATTTTCATGAGCACTGGCTGCGGCGGGCCCTGGCCAAACCCATGTGGCTTGCGGGGGGAGCGGCGGTGCTCATCGTTGCGTCCTATGTCTGCTACCGGTTTTCGGGATCCGATTTGTTGCCGGAGATGGACGAGGGCGGTTTCGTGCTGGACTACATCATGCCCGCGGGAAGCTCGCTGGCGGAGACGAACCGTGTGATCACGCACGTGGAGCAGATTCTGCGCGCCACTCCGGAGGTGGAAAGCACCTCGCGCCGCACCGGACTGCAACTCGGTCTCGCTGCCGTGACCGAAGCCAACACCGGCGACGTCTCAGTGAAGCTCACAGCGGACCGCAGCCGGGGAATTGATGAAATCATCGCCGAGGTACGGGAAAAGATCAAGCAGCAAGAGCCGGCTTTGGATGTGGAATTCATCCAGGTGCTGCAGGATATGATTGGCGATCTGACCAGCGCCCCGGAACCGATCCAGATCAAGTTGTTTTCCCAGGATACAGCCTTGCTTGAGCAGTGGGCTCCCAAGGTCGCCGATGCCATTCACAAAGATTCCCGGCGTGGTGGATGTTTTGAATGGCATTGACAACACCATCAGCGGTCCGGCGGTCACTTTCCAGGTTGATCCGAGAGTCGCGGCGCGGGCTGGATTTACGCCGGAGGAGATTGCGACCGATGCTTCCGCCATTCTGGAAGGCGAACCGGCGGCGACCCCGGTCGTTAGCAATGACCGCGCCTACACTGTGCGGGTACGCTTCCCGGCCAGCAGCCGGGTTTCCCTCGAAGCCATGCAAGACTACGCTCTTGACCAGCAGCAGCGGTCATACCGCGACGCTGGGAGCCCTGGCGACGATTACCGAGCTTCCCGGACAAACGGAGATTCGCCGCGAGAATTTGCAGCGCGATGTGGCCGTGACCGCCCGCCTGGAGGGAACCGACTTGGGCAGCGGCATGGCGGCGGTACAGAAGACCGTGGACGGTCTGCATCTGCCTTCCAGCATCCGCGTGGTGTATGGCGGAACTTACGAAGAACAGCAGAAATCGTTTCGCGATCTGGTGTTTGTGCTGATCCTGGCGATTCTGCTGGTATTCATCGTGCTGCTATTTGAATTCCGCACGTTCGCAGCGCCGCTCGCGATTCTGGCTTCCGCCCTGCTCTCCACTTCTGGCGTTTTTATCGCGTTGCTCGTCACCCGCACGACGTTCAACGTCTCTTCCTTCATGGGAATTATTATGGTGATCGGTATCGTGGCCAAGAATGGAATTCTTTTGCTCGATGCCGACCAGAAATTTCGCGCGCTCGGACTTTCCGCCGAAGATGCCATGCTGCAGGCCAGCCGCCGCCGCTTGCGTCCCATCGTAATGACGGCGATGGCGACCGTTGCGGGCATGCTGCCTCTTGCCTTCGCGTTGGGCTCGGGATCGCAAATGCTGCAGCCGCTGGCGATCGCGGTGATCGGCGGCATTCTGATTTCGATGGTGCTGTCGCTGGTGATCACGCCCGCAGTGCACTACTACCTGAGTCACGAGGAAACCGGCCTGGAAGAGTTGGAGCCGGCACAGCCGTAAGCGGGGCAGCTAGCATCTTGGCGAGTGGCCCAGGCTAGGGCGTCCATTCTAGCCTTTTGGGTGCCCCGTCCAAGCCGGTTTTTGCTTGGGCGGGGTGGTTCTGCAGGCTGCACGCGCACTGACATGCCCATCCGCTGTCTGCGTTTTGCGGTCCATCCGGATTCGATTTCCACGGCCCTCTTCGCCTGTCATGTAATGGCGAAAACTGCTCCACGTCCAATCCTCCGGACGTTCCACCAACCCTCGTGTGACCGGATTGCGGTGCATGTAACGCAACTTCTCGATCCGCTTCTTCTCCGTCCACACGTTAAAGTCGTAGTAACGCGCCTGCCAAAAGTGCTCGCGGTCAGCGATCAGTCTCCGGGCTACGGACTGTTTCAGGGCCTGCAGCGCCCCCGCCAATGTGCCCCTTTGCGGCTCGCTGAGCAGCAGATGCACATGCTCCGGCATAACCACGTAGCCGGTAACATAAAACCCGTAGCCCAGGCGAGTACATTCGAGCGCTGTTTCGAACAAGTTCCTGGCCTGCGCGGTCCTCAGCAACTGCAGGCGACGATAGCAACTGAAGGTCACGAAGTGCAGATCACGCGTTTGCTGATAACGTCTCAGTCCCCAGGGCACCGTCGAAGACTATGCCAATTCCGACGTTCCGGGCTGTGACGGATGACCAGAAATCCCCGCCCAAGCAAAACCGGCTTGGACGGGGCACCCTCAACCGAGAATGGACGCGGTAGCCACGGCCACCCGCCTACCGGTAACATTTACGGCACAGCCAGTGATGATGCCATTGGCGGCAACGGCCTTGTTTATGAGATCACGCCGTAATTTAGCTTCTCCGGCCGCTCGGGGCTTGAGTACCAGTACCTAGTACCGAGTCCCGAGTGGCCGGAGGGATGTGCAACTTGTTTCACCCTTACACCGATGGAGCGTCATCATAGCCGGAGCAGTTGTGTATTGGGCTCCCTTCCAACGCTCCGGCAGCCATTCCGGAAGTCCATAATCCCAAGATTCCCAAGGACTTCATCCTTGCCCTCCGAAATATAGCGAAGGGGCACGAGGCTTGCTAGAATCAGGGCAGAGCAGGCTGGTCCACGGCGTTTTGGTCGGCGAATTGCACTACAATGGCGGGCGAAAAGCACAACCAGAAAGTACGCGCCGAGATGGAAGAGCCACAAACCTTGAGCCCGCGGGAACCGCCCGCGCTCGACGAAGCCATTTTCCAGCAACTGCTGGAAGCGGCTTATGTGCTGCAGAAGCAGAATGGACAGCACCCGCCCGACGAGCCCCCGCGAGCGAACCCGGCCAAGCCGGATCCGGTAGAGGCTCTCTCGGAAATCGTCGAGACTCAAGAAATACTTCGGTCGCAGCCCTACGATTTGCCGCAGGCTGCGAATCTCATCGCGCAACGGCTGGCGAAGATCACTCACGCAAGCGGAGTTGCGGTTGCCATCGTGCGGGACGATCACCTGGAGTATTGTGCGGGCGCAGGAAGCCTTGCCAGCCTGGCTGGAACCCGCCTGCCCTGGGACCCGAATCTGTCTGCCGGAACCGCGCTGCCGGATGGAGCGGGAGAACGAGGAGGCTCCCTCGCGAATTCTCTACCACCCACTCAAGTCTGCGAGGAGAACAGCGTCAAATCACCCTTCCTCATTCCGATACACCACGAGGGAAAAGTGGCGGGCTTGCTGGAGCTGCGCTTTGCGAATCCTGATTCCATTGAAGAGCAGGACGTCCAGAGCTGCCGGCTGATGGCGGGATTGATGAGCGAGGCGATCACTCGCGAAGCCGAGCTGCAGTGGAAGCGGGCACTGGCCGCCGAGCGGGCCACTATGCTGGGCGCTCTGGAAAGAATCAAGCCGCAACTCGAGCGCCTCGCCGTGGAGCCTGACGCAGAAGCGAAAGATCACGCAGAGGCTGTTCCGCCCGCACCCGGAATCGCCGAAACATCCTTGACCGCTCCCAACATTCCCGCGGATGCGCCAGCCGCTCCCGATGTGGTGTGCCGGCAGTGCGGATTTCTGTTCGCCGGAGTGAAGGATCTGTTCTGCGGCAGATGCGGCGCTCCGCGTGCCGTGGAATCCTGGCCGGTTGACCCTCTGCAAAGCAACGACGATCTCCGAAGCCGCCTGGATTCTCCCTGGCATTCGCAGCTAGCCGGCGAAGAAACTCAAGGCGAGGAAACTTGGCAGCTAATCGAGGAAGGCCAGAATCAGGGCGAAGAACCTGAGGATGGATTCGAGCTGGCAAGACATTCCTCTCTCTCTCCTGCGCCTGAGGAATTCTCGGAGGAAGCAAAGCCGGCCATCGAGAGTGATTCCGCTCTGGCCGTCAGAGGTCCCGCAGCCGAGAAGATTTCGCTGCCGGGAGAGCACAGTGATCAACCATCGCACGCGCCCTGGTCATCGGCGGCCAAAACCCACAAATGGCTGCAATCACTGGATACCGATGCGCCCGCAGGAATCTGGCTCACGAAGCACCGCGCCAACATTTATGTGGGGGCGGCGCTCATTCTTCTCTTGATGGTGTTGTCAGGCTGGGGTACACCTCCGCGATACCACGGCGCGCCAGGCAAGAACCAACTCACCCTTTCCGATCGGCTCCTCATCAGTCTGGGTTTGGCGGAGGCCCCGCCGACGCCCGTCTATACCGGCAACCCCAACACACAGGTCTGGGTAGATCTGCACACCGCGTTATACTACTGCCCCGGGTCCGACCTCTACGGCAAAACTCCCGGAGGCAAGTTCACCACCCAGCGGGACGCGCAGTTGGATCAGTTCGAGCCCGCCGCCCGTAAGAGCTGCGACTAGGGCGAGCAGGAGCTTGCCGCAGCTTCTCAGGGAACCTGAATACCTTCTGCGCTTTTTTTCACAACTCAGGGTTTGACAACTTCCCGCCAGCAGTGTGCAATTGCCGGGTAAATCCTTTCGGAGAATCCTAGCGTGTCAGAGCCTGGCGACAAGCACACAGACTCCAAGGGAGCGAACCGCGCCAATCAACTTCCCAACCCCGAGTTGAATCCTCTGATGAATCCGATCTTGGGGCAGAATCTTGGCCGCTGGGCGCAGGTGTATATCACCAACCCGCCGGAGAAACGCGAACAGGCGGTCACGGCTCTTCTGCGGGAACTTGAAAGCCAGACTCCGGGGGCGATGGCCGCGCACAAGTTCGGCGTTGAAAAATCTGTTGATGAGGCCAGGGCCCGGCACGAAGTGGTCTGTCCCGGATGCCGCCGCAGGAATGAAGCGACCCAGAGATTCTGCGGATTCTGTGGATCTTTCCTGCAGGCGGACCTGGCTGCAACTGCCGAGCACGAACCCAAGAATCGCGCCGCGGATGAAACCTCCGCCCATGCGACGCCCACCGCTCCGGACAATGCAATCCGGGAGATACAATGGTTACGCAGCAAAGCTCTTCTGAGTACGGACCAGCCCGAGCCGGCAACTCACCCCCGATGGAAATTCGGGAAATTGACATTCTGGATCGCGGGGCTGGCGATTCTGCTAGTGGGCTTTGCGTACCTCATTTCAGTGCGCCGAGTTTCCAGCGATGCTCATCGGTCGCCCGGTGCAATCCAACCGGCTGTCTCTCCAATGCCAGCCTCGCAGGGCACGCCTCATGCGGAATCTCGCGGGCCTGAGGGCATGGCGCCTCCTGGTCAGAGGATCGCTGCGGCCGCCGATTTGCCCGCTCCTGCCGCTGACCAGACGGCAACTGCGGCCAACGGAACCGACGAGTTGCGACTCGCGCAACGCTATTTGAAGGGAACCAGTGCCGCAAGAGATTCTTCCCAGGCGGCTCAGTGGTTATGGAAAGCGGTGGCCAAACACAACACGAATGCCATTTTGCTACTCGCGGACCTATACCTGCACGGGGATGGCGTACCCAGGAGTTGCGACCAGGCACGTTTGCTGCTGGTTGCGGCTGCTGAGAGAGGCGCAGCAGAAGCAGATCAAAAGCTGAGCAGTCTTGACTCCAACGGCTGCCAGTAAGTTGTATGGGACTCTCGACACGCGCTGATTGCTGCTTATTGCGGCGGCCGGAAACCGATGTTAAGGAGGCCGCGCTCCCACTGCTCGAGCACTTCAGGCCCGGGCCGCACTCTCGTGCTGGCGGGCTTCGTACCAGAGGGCAAGTTCGACCCGGTTCCAGAGTCCAAGTTTGTCGTAGATGACGCGAAGGTAGTTCTTGACGACGTGCTCCGTCGTTCCGATATTGGGCTGCGACCTCGCTGTTTTTGAGTCCTTGGGCAACGAGAGCGATGACTTGCTGTTCGCGTTCGTTGGGGATACGTTTTCCGTAGCGCTGGCCTCCGAACATAGCTGCCTCCGATATAAAAGGGTCGCGAGTTTTACCCGCTTGATTCCACCTGTGATTCCAAACCGCAAGAAGAGACGATTGAAGTGAGCTTTCACAGTACGGCGCGCCATGTTCAGCTGCCTGGCAATTTCCGCGTTGTCACAGCCTTGCAGCAACAGTTCGGCGATCTGCTGTTCCCGAAAGCCCAGCTGGACGGGCTTTTCCTTCACGTCTACCTCCCCGGGGATGACATAATAACCCGCGCTGTCAAGGGAAGTTTTGCACAGATCCCTTGCTGGAAGCGCACTTCGCCGACCAGCCACGAAAGGAACTACGAAATGTAGGCTGGTTATACAAAAATCCATAGCATTCACGCTGCCAAGGACGGCCGATTTCCTCAGCAATTCCCGTGCGAGTTTCCACAGGCAACGGGGTTACGCCTGGCCCCGGAAGAAACGGAGAGGTAGATTCCCGCCTCTGGCAGGCCATTTGCTGGCGTCACTGGTGTTGGGAGAGGCATAAGCGTCACAAAACACGAGGGAAAAAACTTCGGATGAAAGTGTCGCAGACTGCCCGCGGCGCATGGGTTTGCTGTGATCCAAGCCGTTCGTGACGCTGAAATGTGCCGTTTCGTGCCGGATTTCCGGCACCGAGTTCGTCAACACAGCATCCCTATGCGACCGAAACCAAGACCCTACCGAAGAATCCCTTGGACAAAATTCCCCAATCATGTAACCACCATAGGAACTAATTACACTTTGGGGCATCGCATCCCGCTGATTTGACGGGGCGAATCGCCAGACAGCACGGGTCTACAAGCTGCGGCTCGGATCAGATTTCCACAGGACGGCTACCCCGGATGGCGCTGCGTAACAAATGGTGGCGTCGTCAGAGAGCAGGGTCAGCTATCGGAAAAGATCGGGCTTGGATGAAGTATTGTCTTAAACTAGAGGGGCCTCCCCGGTTATGAAATTATCGGTCGTCATGCCGATTTACAACGAGAGCGCCACCTTGCGGGCGGTGGTGGAGCGGGTTTTGGCGGTTCCGCTGGAACTTGAACTGATCTGTGTGGATGACGGTTCCCGAGACGGGTCGCGAGAAATTCTCGCCGAACTGGAGGCCAATCACACAGCACTTAAGGTTCTTCTGCAGCCCCGGAACATGGGCAAGGGAGCAGCGCTCCGCCGCGGTATTCAGGAAGCTACAGGCGACTTCGTGATCATCCAGGATGCTGATCTGGAATATGATCCGGCCGACTATCCCCTCCTTCTGGATCCGTTGCTTCAGGGCAAGGCCGACGTGGTTTACGGCTCGCGCTTCCTGGGCGGCGCCCCGCATCGTGTCCTCTACTTCTGGCATTCGGTGGGAAACCGCGCGCTGACGCTGCTCTCCAATTGCCTTACCGACATTAACCTCACCGATATGGAAACCTGCTATAAAGCTTTCCGGCGCGAGGTCATCCAGTCCATCCCCATCAAGGAGAACCGCTTTGGATTCGAGCCAGAGATCACGGTGAAAGTCGCCAAGCGGCACCTGCGAATTTACGAAGTGGGCATCAGCTACTGGGGGCGCACCTACGAGGAAGGCAAGAAGATCGGCTGGAAAGATGGGTTTCGCGCGATCTGGTGCTTGCTGAAATATTCGATTAAGGAGCCGGTGGTCGCGGTTCAGGTCGTGCACGAATCTTCTCCCGCGTCCGCTTCGGAACGAGCCTCCGACGCCGGGAACTAGCGGAGGACTCAGGGATCAATGGTCGTGGGTATCCATCCTGAAGTAAAGCTCGAGATTCATGAATGGAAGGCCGGTTCACCGGACCCGGCTGCTCGCGCGCTGGGGGAACACGATCTCCATGTGTGGTACGGCTTGGTGGATGCATTCTCCCCCGATATCCCCCGCCTGCAGGAGGTTTTGTCGAGCGATGAAAGAGAACGCGCTGGACGTTTTCATTTCGAGAAGAATCGCGGTGAATACGTTCTGAGCCGAGGGAGGCTGCGGATTCTGCTGGCTTCCTATATCGGTGCTTCACCGGGCGAGTTGTGTTTCCGCTACTCGACGCACGGCAAGCCCGACCTCAATACAGCGGCACGCGCGGCCGCTCTGTCGTTCAATGTGTCACACACCGAGGGCATTGCTGTCTTTGCTTTTGCCTGGAATCGCAAGGTTGGAGTTGACGTCGAGCGGGTACGAAAGAACTTCGATGCCGAACAGATCGCTGAGCGATTCTTTTCCGCGACGGAACGACTTGCCCTGCGGAACCTTCCAGAAGAACAGCGGCACGAAGCGTTTTTCCGCTGTTGGACCCGCAAGGAAGCTTACATCAAGGCTATTGGAGAAGGCCTGTCCCACCCCTTGCACCAGTTTGACGTGTCGCTTACGCCCGGCGAACCGGCAGTCCTGCTGGGCACCCGGCCCGACACCGCGGAAGCCGGACGCTGGTTGCTGCGGGAGATACCTCTGCCAACGAACTACATCGGCGCGGTGGCGTTGGAAGCGGATAGTGGCCGGTGAGCACCCTGTATGTTCTCGGCGCACGCCAACGAAAGCTGCTGCTGAGACCAGAAGAGGAACATCGCCTCTATGAAGCTGGACTCATCCTCGAGGTGAATGCCGAGTCAGGGGAGTCGAGAGTCTGCAAAGAGTACAAGAGCCCACCCGAGGTTCGCGCCAGCGATGAAGCGTCCATCATCTTCAAGGCTGGCACATTGATCGGCAACGAGGTCTACACCTGCACCTCTACAGAGGTTCTGATCTTCCAGGTTCCCGAGTTTCGGCGCATCGGATACGTGTCGCTACCGTGCTTCAATGATCTGCATCACATCACGCGATCCCACGATGGCAACTTGCTCGTGGCCAACACCGGCTTGGACATGGTGGTGAAATTCACTCCTGAGGGCAAAGTGCTGGCAGAGTGGAATGTTCTGGGCGAAGACCCCTGGTCGCGTTTCTCGCGCGGCGTGGATTACCGCAAGGTGGAAAGCACCAAGCCGCATCGATCGCACCCCAATTTTGTATTCGAGTTGGGGCGTGACCTGTGGGTGACGCGCTTCGAGCAGCGCGATGCGGTCTGCCTTACGAATCCGGCAAGGCAGATTCGCATCGGGGTGCAACGCCCTCACGATGGCGTAGTCTTCGGCGAGCGCGTTTACTTCAGTACGGTGGACGGTCAGATCGTCATTGCAAATTGCCGCAGCTTGGAGGTCGAGCGCGTTTTCGACCTGAACCGGTTCGGCGACGACCGAGAGACGCTACTGGGCTGGTGTCGGGGCTTGTTGCCTATCGATCAGCACAGAATCTGGGTGGGATTCACGCGGGTGCGAAAGACCAGGTTCCAAGAGAATGTCCTGTGGATCAAACACCGATTTCGGCAGAAGGAAAAGCCGACCCACATCGCGCTTTATGACTTGGCAGCGAAGCGGTGCTTGCGCGAGATTGATCTCGAGCCCGACGGGCTGAGTGTGGTGTTTGGAATTTATCCAGCGGAAACCCAACCCACGTCCAACACTAAGGAGCACAACGAACGGGAATGAGCTTGAAGCGTCAAGCTTTGAAGAATGTGGCCTCGAGTTGGGCCGGGCTGGGGACCAGCATCGTGGTCGGGTTCTTTCTTTCCCCATTCATCCTGCACCACCTGGGCGACGATGCCTTCGGCTTGTGGATTCTGGTTTTCTCCGTTACGGGCTACTACGGATTGTTCGATTTCGGAATTCGCTCCTCTCTGGTTCGGTACGTGGCCAAGTTCAAGGCCACAGGTGAGACAGATCAGCTTGCCCGGCTGGTCAACACCAGCCTGTTCAGCTACGGCTGCGTTGGGCTGTTCCTCATGGTGATCACGGGGCTGGGGAGTCTCTATGTGGACCGATTTTTTCATGTTCCCATCGCACTTCGTGGAGACGCCCGCATTCTCTTCTTCATGGTAGGAACTGCCCTGGCCCTCGGCTTTCCGTTCGGCGTGGCGGGAGGGATTCTCGAAGGCCTGCAAAGCTTCTATGTGATCAACTGGACCCAAATCATTGCGACCTTGCTGCGCGCCGTGCTCATTCTTCTAGCTCTTTGGCACGGCTTGGGGCTGAAGACAGTGACTCTGATCACGGTGGCGCTTCCACTGGCCGGTTCGGCGGTGAATTTCGTCATTGCCCAACATCGGCTCCACATTCCTTATGGGTTGCGCTATGTGAATCGAGACACATTCCGACAGGTTGCCGATTACGGCGCGGTCACGTTCATGATTATCGTGGCCGGACGGCTGCGCTTCAAAACGGATGCGGTCATCATTGGCAGTTTTCTTTCCGCCTCGGCCATCACCTATTTTGCGATCGGGGCACGGCTGGTGGACTATGCCGGCGATGTGGTCAGCAGCCTGGCGCAGATTTTCACGCCCATGTCCAGCCAATTTCACGCGACCGGCAATTACGAGCGGCTGCGGAAGATCTTCCTGGCGGGCAATCGGGCCTGCGCCCTGACCATGTTTCCCGTCTGTACCGCGCTTATCATCCTGGGAAAGTCGGTGATAAAGGCCTGGGTGGGGCCGCGCTATGTCTCCAGCTACAGCATTTTGCTAATTCTGTTGATTCCCTCAACGCTTTACTTTGCGCAAGGCACATCGACCCGGATCCTGTTTGGCATGAGTCGGCATCGCACGCTCGCAGTGGTGGTTTTGCTGGAAGGGATAGCCAACGTGATTCTTAGTGTCGCGCTGATTCGGCCGTACGGCATTGTGGGCGACGCGATCGGAACGGCGATTCCGTTGTCGTGCACCGCGCTGTTTTTCCTGCCACGGCACTTATGCCGGCAGCTTGGCGTACCTATGTGGAGGTTCGTGCGAGAAAGTCTCCTGTATCCGGCCCTCTTGTGCATTCCTATGATGCTGGCTCTGATAGTGATGCAGCACTTCTTCTACGCCCACGGTTACCGGCAGCTCGTCCTGAATCTGCTGGTGGGACTGGCGACGTATAGCGTCGGCCTGCTGTGGCTCTTTTTCACCCGCGAACCTGTGGGAGTACAACTGCGCGGCAGAATGATGCAGTATTTTCAGCAGGCAGGCGACCGGTGAGGATCAGAGAGCGTGACTGCACGGCTAGGGCGTGATCTCGAAGACCACGCCGTAGCCGCCGGGGCCGCCCTCTGCCGTAGTGCCATAGAGCTTTCCCTGGTCGTCTATGGTAAGCGGGGATACGGGGCCGTTGCCATCCTTACCGTCGAACCGGTGCAGAACCGTGTACTTCCACTTGCCATGCGCGCCGGGGCTGAGCTTGAACACCACTCCGCAGCTACAAGCGTCACCCCCCTCTCCCGCAGTCCCGTACAGGTTCCCAGCCTTATCGAAAACTAATGACGCGGTCGGGCCCACGCCGTCTTTCAGGCGGGGGAAGTTGTACAGAATGGTTTCTTTCCAGTGCCCCTGGGAGCTAGGAGTGAGCTCATAAATTGTCCCGCAGCCTACCAGGCAGATGCCCTTGTTTCGGTGAGTTCCACCTTCGAGCGTTGTACCGAAGAGATTCCCTGCGCCATCCATGACCACGCCTCCGAACGCATATTGCCCGTCATAGCGATAGGCGGCGAAGCGATGCAGAATATGCTCTCTCCATGGGCCCTCGGCGGCGGGTGACAGTTCGAAAACAACGCCACACCCGCCCCCCCCGGAACAGCGGGGCCAATGGTTGCCGCCGCCTTTGGTAGTGCCGTAGAGGTTGCCGGAGCCATCGAGGATCATCGCCGCGTCAGGGGCCGTGCCATCGTGGTACTTGACGCCAAATTTATGCAACACCGTCTCAGTCCAGCCCCCGCCTGCATTGGGCGCGAGTTCGAAGGCAGTATTGCCGCTAGTCCCATAAAGATTGCCCGCCGCATCCATCACTAGACCCGCAACTGAGCCATAGTCCATCAGCACGTTAAGGGTCCATCCATCAGCACCAGGAGACAACTGAAAAACGGTGCCATAGTCCAGCGGACCACCTTCACTCGCTGTGCCATAGAGATTGCCCGCACTGTCGAAGATTAGCCCTCCACTCGGATCACCTCCATCGACATGATAATCGAAGCTGTGAATTACGCTCTTATTCCAGCCCCCCTTGCCCCGTGCTAACTCAAAGACCGTTCCGCCGCCGTTGCCGCCTCCCACGGTTCCACCGTACAAGTTGCCTCCGACATCCAGCGTCACACTGCCATATAGTCCGCCACCATCGCCGCCGCCTTTGAAGCTGTATAGGATCTTGTACCTGGGAGCGGCCCAGGCGCTGGTCGCGAGCGCCAGGACCAGCGCGAGGGCACGTACGGATTTCGCGGCTACCCATGATCGGTTTGCTCGCATGGCGCTCCTATCGTTAGGAGACAGGCACCGGGCACAGAGCCCGTGCGTCGGCAAGTGTACCATTTCCCAAGTGGCCGCTCTGCGGGCGCTAGCGTCGGGGGAAGCCAGCGCCTGCTTTCGGCGGGGATTGGTTTTGCTTATTACGAAAATCCAACAAACCGCAATCCTTAGCCGTTGACGACCGTACGCCGCCTCAGAGCAGTTTTGTCGCAAACATTTGCACATTGTTCCCCTGGAAGGGCAATTTCGCCACGAGTCCTCAACAAGTCTTTTTGTTTCAACAACAAAGAAGGTCAGCCTTGCAGCGGCGAAGGTATGTCAATTGCTGCCCTCTTTATTTGACTCGCCCTGCGCAATCTAAATTTTGTGTCCTGGCCGCGGACGTAGTACTCTGTCAGAACAAGTTTTTGGAGTTTGGCCCCCCTCACAAATCTGCAAGTGCTGAACTTCGCGTTCCTTCGTCTGGAACAATGAGCCGGACAAAGGCAGTCGGGAATAAATATCAACGGACCTGGGAGGTTCACGGATTTGATCGCTTCGACCAGTCATATTATTCCGCCGCATGGCGAAGAGCTTGTAAACCTAATTGCTCAACCGAACCGGATTGATGAACTGAAGGCGCATTCGCGCGAATGGCCGTCGTGGGATCTTACGCCGCGCCAGATCTGTGATCTCGAACTGCTGCTAAGCGGTGGGTTCTCGCCTCTGCAAGGATTCATGTCGCGGGCGGACTACGAGAGCGTCTGCCACAAGATGCGGTTGACGAGCGGCGTGCTCTGGCCCATGCCCATCACCCTCGATGTAAAAGAGGATTTCGCCAAGTCGCTGAAGCCCGGCAGCAGCAAAATTGCGTTGCGCGACGCGGAAGGCGTGATGCTGGCGGTGTTGCACGTGGAGGATGTCTGGCAACCGGACCGAAAGGCCGAGGCAGAATCGGTATTCAACACGACCAGCACGGTTCACCCGGCCGTGGATTACTTGCTGAACAAAGCCCATCCCTGGTACGTCGGGGGACGTCTGGAAGGCCTGCAGATGCCCGCGCACTACGACTTCCACGCCTTGCGTCTGACTCCGGCGGAAGTGCGCGCCGAGTTCGCGCGCCTGGGTTGGCGCCGGGTGGTGGCTTTCCAAACCCGTAATCCCATGCATCGCGCCCACGTGGAATTAACCTTCCGCGCGGCGAAGCAGGTTGAAGCCAACCTGCTGATTCATCCCTCGGTCGGGATGACCAAGCCGGGAGACGTGGATTATTTCACCCGCGTGCGTTGCTACCAGTTGCTGCTGTCAAAGTTTCCCGCGGGAACGGTGAAGCTTTCCATGTTGCCGCTGGCAATGCGCATGGGCGGACCACGCGAGGCGATCTGGCACGCGCTGATCCGCAAGAATCATGGCGTCACGCATTTTATCGTAGGCCGTGATCACGCCGGGCCCGGCAAGGATTCTAACGGGAAGCCTTTCTACGGTCCCTACGAGGCCCAGGAGTTATTCAAGAAGTACGAAGCCGATATCGGCGTGTGCATGGTTCCCTTCAACATGATGGTCTACCTGGAGGACCAGGACAAGTATGTTCCGGACAATGAAGTGCCGAACGGCTCGCGGGTTCTGAACATCTCAGGCACCGAGCTCAGAGAGCGTCTCAATGCGGGACGTGAAATTCCGAGTTGGTTTACCTATCCCGAAGTGGTGCAGGAATTGCGGCGCAGCTATCCGCCGCGGCACAAGCAGGGTGTAACGATTTTCTTCACCGGGCTTTCCGGTTCGGGCAAATCCACCATCGCCAATGTGCTGGTGACCAAGTTTTTGGAGACCGGTGGGCGGCCGGTTACGCTGCTCGACGGCGATCTGGTCCGCAAACATCTGTCTTCGGAACTTGGCTTCTCTAAAGAGCACCGCGATATCAATATCCGGCGCATTGGTTACGTGGCCTCAGAGATCACCAAGAATGGGGGTATTGCCATCTGCGCCCCCATTGCGCCGTATGACGCAACTCGCAAAGCCGTGCGGAGCATGATCGAGTCGGTCGGCGGCTTTATCCTCGTGCATATCGCGACCCCGGTGGAAACCTGCGAGCAGCGTGACCGTAAGGGACTTTATGCCAAGGCTCGGGCGGGAATTCTCAAGGAGTTCACCGGCATTTCCGATCCCTACGAGGAACCGAAGGATGCGGAAGTGGCGATCGATACATCGGATTTGACGCCGGAGGAAGCCGCGCAAGAGATCATTCTGCATCTGGAGCGCGAAGGCTTCATCGGAGTGAACGGCTCGGGAGCCTGATGGGGAACAAGACCCCAGACTGGCAACGGATTTCTGTATGCTCATCGCCGCTAAAATCCTGATCGGTTTCGTGGTCGGCACGCTGATTGGCATGACCGGCGTGGGCGGCGGTGTTCTCTTGCTGCCGCTCTTGATTTTTGTTCTGCGAATACCGCCCATCATCGCAGTGGGCTCGGACGCGCTGTTCAATTTTGTAACCAAGATTGGTTCGAGCTACGTACACTTGAGCAAAGGAACTGTCCGGCGCAAAGTAGTTCTGGCGCTGGCGACCGGCAGCGTTCCGGGCTCGATCCTGGGCGTCAGTTTGCTGGGTCACCTGCGAACTGTGTATGGGAGTGGGGTCAACACGTTCATCACCTCAGCCATCGGAATCTTGCTGATCTGCATTCCGACCCTGCTCCTGTTCCAGACCCGGATCGAGGAACACGTGGCCCACCGGCCACCGACCATGAAATCGCTGGTGGGGATGAGCGGGATCGGCCTGCTGGCAGGCTTTCTGGTCGGCATGACTTCGGTGGGCTCGGGCAGCATCATCATGATGCTTCTGCTTTTGTTCTACAGTTTCTCGCCCAGAGTGATGGTGGGTACTGACATTGTGCACGCGGTGTTGCTCACCGGCGTAACCAGCCTTCTGCATTTCCGGTTGGGAAACATCGATCCTTACCTGGTCGCGTCGCTACTGATTGGCTCCATCCCGGGGGGCATTTTAGGTTCGCATCTGAGCACTCGCGTTCCTGTACCCTGGTTGAGACGGCTGCTGTGCGCAGTGCTACTGGCCACAGGAGCTCGCATGCTGTGGGCGTGACCACGAATCTCGAGATCATTCATGACAAATCACTCTAATGCTGAGACTCTGCAGCGTATCCGGCGCGCTCTGGAAGCTGCCCGTGCCGTACTTAGCCGCTTTACTGCCGGCGCGATCGCGGCAGAATACAAGATCGGGCACGATCCAGTCACAGAAGCGGATCGGGCAGTTGACACCATCCTCCACAAAGAGTTATTGCGTGACCGCGAAGGCTGGCTTTCTGAAGAAAGTGTGGATGACCTCACCCGCTTGGAGAAAAGCCGGGTCTGGGTGGTTGATCCGCTGGATGGGACGCGCGAATTCGTAGCCGGCATTCCCGAATTCTGCGTTTCCGTGGCCATGGTGGAAGATGGCCGCCCGGTCGCAGGTGGAATTTGCAATCCGGCCACCAACGAGATTTTTCTGGGATCGCCGGAGTCCGGCGTCACTTACAACGGAAAGCCTGCTCAGCCCAGCCAGCGCACCAAGCTCGATGGCGCTTTGATCCTGGCCAGCCGGAGTGAAGTGAAGCGTGGCGAGTGGAAGCAATTCGAGAAGTCTTCAGTGAAAATCCGTCCCATGGGGTCGGTAGCCTACAAGCTGGCACTGGTTTCTGCTGGACTGGCCGACGTAACTTTCACTCTGACTCCGAAAAATGAATGGGACGTCGCGGCGGGGGCGGCCCTGATGCAAAGCGCCGGTGGCTACGTGGGCACGCTGGATAATCAACCGCTTCGCTGCAACAACAGATCGCCACTGCTTTCCGGCCTGGTGGCATGCGGACCACTGCTGCGCGACGAATTGCTCGCCTTGGTGACGGATCACCTTCCTGCGGGAACGCGGCGGTAATGCCCTTTTAGGCGCATCGGCGATTATCGGACGTAGGAGTGGGCGTCTTCGCCCGTGCCGGATCCATTTTCAGTGTGGAATGCGCTGGACAGGTTTCATCTCCGCTAACCTCGCAGCCGCACACCGAACACCGACTTGGTCAACCACGATGGGCCCCTTGCGTTTGGGACCGCCTCGGGCGCTAAGTAAGAGGTGTCCAACTCCCGTCAGCCAGCTCTCAAACTCGATTGCGGTTTGTGCATTGGTGTCCACCACTCTTGGTAAGAGCAGCGGGTGCCTCGAGTGCGCTGCCAGGCCCCCGTCACAGGTTGCAGCGGAGAGCACTTCTTCCTGGCTCAACCAGAGCAGGAATTCTTCGCAGTACACCCCGCTCGGATAACAAAAGTGCGCCGCCAATAACCCGGTGTATTTCCTCAGGCTCTCGCGGTTGTCGTCAATCTCTTTTCGGAATAGAGCTTCACTTTGCGGCGCCCGGTGCCGGTGGGTGTGCAGTTGGAAGTCAATTCCGTTTTCCGCCAGCTCCGAGATCTCGGCAGGCCTCATCAGTTGCAAGATGCGCTTCGCCACCAGTTCCTCGTAATGGATGCCGAGTAAGGCCGCCAACTGCGCAGCGAGTTGGTCTTTCTGTGCGCCAGTGAGATCCTCTTTCGCCACTCGGTTCACTAACTCGTCCACGATCTTCTGCCGGCTCGCCTCGGTCGTCACGTCCAGAGGCCGCGGAAATTCTAAAACTCCGGCATCAATGGCCTGCCTCTCACGGCGTTTCCACAACATGTAGGAGCAAACCAGATTAAAAACGGGCTTCGGGAAATCGGTGTAGTAGGTAGTTTGGTAAACAGTCGCGGGAAAACCGAACTTCTTTAACCGAGGATAAGCTTCCTTGTACAGATCATAAGTGCCGTCGTCGAAAGTGATGGCCACGCTCCTGGGTGGCAGTTGATTCGCGTACAAGCGTCGCAGCCCTTCGGCGAGAGGCAACACGTTGTAGTTGCCCTCATGCAGCATCAGCAAGCGCTGCTCGAAGACTTCAGGTGGCATATAGGCATTGGGCCGCCACTCGTGCTCATCTTCCAAAGCGAAGCTGTGATAGCACAGGATCAGCAGGCGCTGCCGCCGCCATTCGCTCTCCCGCACCAAGTGGAAGATTCCTGCGGCTTTCAGAGCCTGCAGTAAGGCGCATTTGATTCCCTTCAGCATGTTTCGATGTGCGACTGAACAGAATCCGGGGCAACTCTGCTGAACGGCAGGGTGTCCCCATCCAGAAATACGCGCTGCCAAATCTCGAGGTTCAAGAGCCGCCAGATGCGATCTCCGTGGTCACGGCGGCCAGCGCGGTGTTCCGCAAAGATCTTCTTGACCGTCTCCGGCTGAAACAATCCTCGCGCCTGCGACCGCGGCTCCAATAACATTGTTTCGATCACGCCCAACTGCGGGCCCGCAAGCCATTCGGCCCATGGCGTCGGGAAGCCCATCTTTGCGCGGTAGATAATCGAATGGGGAAGGAGGTCCTCCGCGGCCGACTTCAGAATCCATTTCCCGGCCATGCCTTTGACAGAAAACCGCGCTGGAATTGTGGCAGCAAACGCAGCCAGTTCATGATCCAGAAATGGTACGCGGCTTTCGACCGACGCCGCCATGCTCATCTGATCCTGCTTCATCAGAAGTTCCACCAGGTACGTCTTGATGTCGGTATAGAGCAGGCGGTGCAACAAATCGCCCGCAGAGTCCTGCCAATATTGCGCAGAACTCCGGCAGGGGTCGCCCGCAACATCGTGCAGATCCAGACTTAGAAGCTCGCTCTGGTCATCGCTCGAGAAAGCGGAATAGAAATTATCGAAATAGAAGGACGGCCAGCTCGCGCCATCTCGCCCCAAAAACGTGTGTTCCAGTTTGCGGTGGAGGTTTGCGGAGAACCGGCCGCCATGAATGCTATTCCTTATGCAGCGGCGGACGAGTGCGGGGGTCAAGGCACGGTATACGCGGTCCAGGCGCGAGTTCAACAGGGTCCAGGCATAGCGTGCATAACCCGCGAGGGTCTCGTCCGCTCCCTCTCCAGTCAGCAAGACGGTGACGTGCTCCCGCGCCAGCCGCGCCACGAAATAAAGAGCCACACTTGACGGCCAGGCGAGGGGTTCGTCCTCGTGCCAGATCAGCCGGGGCAGCGTTGCGAAGAATTCTTCCCGGCTGAGCCGAACCTCGTGATGCTGCGAGCCGATGTGCTTCGCTACGGCTCGCGCATAAGGTAGCTCGCTGTATGCATCTTCTTCATAACCGACTGAAAAGGTCTGAATGGGCTCACTGCGAATCTTGGCGGTGAGTGCGGCAACGACACTCGAATCCAGACCCCCGCTCAGAAAAATGCCCAGCGGAACATCGCTCATCAGGTGGCTGGAGACGCCTTGTTCCAGCATCTCGCGATAGCTCTTGACATAGTAATCCCTGGGTTGCTCATCCGCCTCCGGCGTGACGGTAAGGTCCCAATACGGCTCGATTTTCAATTCGCCGCGATCTTCCAGTTCAGGACGATCCTGCAGTTCCAATGTGTACCCGGGGAGCAGCTTCTGGACTCCCGCGAACATTGTTTCTGGCCGGCTGAGGTATCCGAATGCCAGATACTCAGCCAGAGTGCCACGGTTGAACTCCGCCTTTACTCCGGGATAAGCAAGAATCGCTTTGATCTCCGAGCCGAAGAGAAATGTTCCGCCTTCGAAGCGGTAATAGAACGGTTTGATCCCCAGCCGGTCGCGGGCAGCGAACAACCGGCGCTCGCGACCGTCCCACAATGCAAAGGCAAACATTCCACGTAAATGGTGCACGCAGTCCCGGCCATATTCTTCGTAGAGGTGGACAATGGTTTCGGTGTCGCTCTTGGTTCGGTACCGGTGACCGCGCGTTTCCAGGTCGGCTCGCAGCTGCCGGTGGTTGTAAATCTCCCCGTTGAAAACGATCCAGACGCTGCCGTCTTCGTTGCTGATCGGCTGATGGCCGGTGCGAATGTCAATGATGCTCAACCGGCGCACTGCAAGCCCGACGTTCTCGTGCACAAAGAAACCGTTGTCGTCCGGCCCGCGGTGCACCATCTGCCGATTCATCTGGGCGAAGACATGCGCGTCCGCCCTGCGCTTCCGATCTGTGAACAAAACTCCGCAGATTCCACACATACCGAGCTAATCGCCCGTGCCGTGAGGGCTGGATTCCTGGCTTACCGTCAGCTTAGGTACTTCTTCCGAAGTATTCCCGCGAATCGCCGGGTTTTCTTCAACAGCGTCCGGATCTGAGCAACACACTTGCCGGGTGCCCTCGCGGACGATCACCTCGCACCGCGTAACCACTCGGTTACAACTAAGCACACGGCGATCCTCGATCTCAACAAAGCTGCCGTTGCAGAGAATCACTGTGCCATCTGAGGTGCCCCGCAGTTGCCGCCAACAGACCAACTCCGCATCGCTGCTGAGCGCTCCCTGCTTCCACGGCTTCTTTTCGCCGCCAAAAAAGAATGAACACGTTTCCGCGCGAGCTTCGTAGCGGTAGGCCACGACCGCCGAGAGGTCATCGTGCTTTCCCACCTGTATGAATCTGCCGGGAAAATCATGGACCTCTTGCAATGGTACCAACAAGGTCACAAACTCGACAGGCAGGTTTGCGACCTTTCCAAAGTCAAGCACGGTGATTGGCCGTTTCTTGCCATACACGGGCGACCAGAAGTCTTTGCGCAGGACCTCGGACCAGCCATGCCCTTCCGCAGGGAGAACGGCCAATCCGTGCGAAGCGTCTTTGACGCGGAACAAATGATCCACCACCATCTGCGAATCCGGGTCCAGGTGCCAAGCGATGTCAAGCCGATGCTTCCCCTCGCCTTCAACCACATCCCGCACCAAGAACAGACCCGACTTCAGCGCGACCAGCCAGCGACGATGAATTACCGGTTGAGGTAGCCGAGTGTATCCGTCGTGGCTGCCGACGAATAAATCAAATGTCTCGCCCTGAATCCATCGTTCCATCTTTCCATGCGTAGGACTTTGCCATGCGAACAGGCCAGATGGTTCCGCTTGCCTGGAGCCGTCAACGCACACCGTATTGTGCATCGAAGTGCCTCGAAATCGGTCTCGGTCAGAGCCTTCGCCCACGTATTCGAATGTGCCTGGGTCAATCAAGAGAGGGCTCCCATTGCTCTGCAATGTGATGCTCAGTGCATCTGCATGGCCATGTCCGGCGTTGTACGCTCCTTGCGGGCCGGCATCAATCATCAACTGACTGCGAGAACTCGTCAGCAGATATAGACCGGCCGTCTCCAACGCGGTCGAGGCAATGACCTGCTGCCGCTCTTCCAGACGGTCCCATTCCGCGACACCCTGTTCACCAAGTAGCCAGACCGTCTCTTCGCGCAGTCCTCCCGCTACTGGTTTGAAGTCGCCGCGCGCGAAGAGCACGGCTCCCGTGGCGAGCGGGTCGAGCATGTGCTCACCGCGGTTGCGGGCCGGATCAAACACGCGCCCCCCGTCGTCATCGCCCAACCGCGGAGGCGATCCCGCGCGTCCGAGCAACAGCAGCGCCGCCAGCATTTTCTGCAGCTTCTCTTCGAACTCATTCGGAATGGGAACGCCGTTCAGATTTGCCAAGACTGCTGCATGGAGGAAGAAATCCAGGGCATAAACGTGATAGTACGTCGACCGCTCGAAGTGAAATCCGCCGGCTTGTACCTGGCGTTTCGCTTCCTGCGAAACCATCTGCCAGCCCTGTTGTTTCCATCTCTCCGCGTCACGCAGTTCAGGACAAAGCAAGCCGATAAAAAAGAGAGCCACGCCTTCTCCGATCAGATGCGTATTGGGAGAAAAATACGTCGAGGGATAGCGCTCGATATGTCGCCCGCTGATGGCCAGTGCCCGCAGCCATTCCGCGCGAAATCCTGCGGGAGTAACCGCGGAATCTCCAATCAGGGCATTCATCCACAACCAGGAAAGGCTTCGAAACGCAACTTCCAGGCTGCTTGCCCAGTTCACGCCGATGGGATAGGGATTCTCCGCGTGCCAGTGTTTCCACTGTTGAAACATCTCTTGGGCAAAGCGTTCATTTTCGGTAAGACGATACGCTTTGGCCAGCGTGACCAGGTGCTGATGCCGATTCAGTTCCCATGTCACCTTGCTATCGCCCACCTCGTGGAAGTCCAGATATCGAACCTGAAACCAGGGTTTGCGGGGCGCCCGCTTGCCGTGCACCTGATCGCAGTGCCAGGCGATGCTATCGCCGTAATCGAGTCCCTCGTAGCCGAGCAAGTCGAAACGGTGCTGGCAGATTCTTTCAGCCCGTCTGACAATCTGCTCCACCTGCGCCGGCAAACGCCGCTTGAGCAGTGCGCAGAGCCGCAAGACTTCCTCGGGCATGAAGAAGAAACGTGGAGGCTGGCGGGCTGGGCTGCCCACCATCCCGGCTGCGAAGTCCGCTCCCAGTCGGAATCGTACGGCGTCTACGCGAACCGTGAGTGCACGACGCAAGCGGCCTGCGAGTTCCTGTCTGTCCATCGACGCGAGCCGCGTCCAACGGGCTTTCCATTCCGCACTCGGACTCATGCTCGAATCATTCCTGCGCCGATCGTCGGTTTTGTTTGGCTGATGGGTGCCGCCGGAGCAATTGTTTTCCGCAAGTCTGCCCCGGTTTCAATACTACCTGTAAAATTGCTTCGTCTCTGAAAGGAAACGTTTTGGTGGTGTCACGATGAGTCGCGCAATCAGCGTCTTCGGTCTGGGCTACGTCGGAACAGTCACGGCGGCGTGCTTTGCCCACAAGGGCAATCACGTGATCGGCGTGGATCTCAATCCGGTTAAAGTAGAGACCATGGCGTCGGGCAGAAGCCCGATCGCTGAGCCCGAGGTCAGCGAACTCATCGCGGAGTGTCATAAGGGCTGCCGTTTGCACGCCACCTGCGATTGGGAATCCGCTGTTCTCAACACGCAGATCACTTTCCTGTGCGTTGGCACGCCCAGTCTGCGCAACGGCAAACTCGATCTGGGTCACATCGAACCCGTTTGCCGCCAGATCGGCGCAGCGCTCAAGAAGAAGAGTTCTTTTCACCTCATAGTGCTGCGCAGCACCGTGCTTCCAGGCGCCGCGGAGTCGGTTGTGGTTCCCGCTCTCGAGCAGTCCAGCGGAAAAGGTGGGGGGAGAATTTCGGGGTTTGCGTAAACCCCGAATTCATGCGCGAAGGCACTGCAGTAGCTGACTTCCTGAACCCGGCGATCACCATCATCGGTTCTGCCGATCCTGCGCACAGCGCCGTGCTACGCGAACTTTATGACTGGGTTCCAGGACCGGTTTTGAAACTTCGTTCCGTTCGGCGGAGATGCTGAAGTATGTCTGCAATGCCTGGCATGCGGTCAAGGTTGCATTCGCCAACGAAGTCGGAACCGTAGCGAAAGGACTCGGAGTAGATCCGGAACCGGTAATTGAAATGTTCACCGCCGATAGCAAGCTCAACATCTCCCCGAGTTATCTGCAGCCGGGTTTCGCGTTCGGCGGATCCTGTTTGCCGAAAGATTTGCGGGCCCTGAACCATCGGGCCCGGGAACTCGATCTCAAGCTGCCGCTGCTGGAATCAGTTCTGCCCAGCAATCAGGCTCATCTCGAACGCGCGGTAGAACTGATCCTGGGCACGGGCAAGAGGAAGATCGCGATGCTCGGACTGAGTTTCAAAGCCGCGACCGACGATCTGCGCGAGAGCCCCCAGGTGCAACTCGTCAAGCGATTGCTGGGCGAGGGCTGCCAGATTCAGGTCTGGGATGAAAATGTGTCTTTCGGCCGCCTGATCGGCTCGAATCGTGAGTATATCGAGGAGGTGGTTCCTCACATTGCCTCGCTGCTTTCGAGCAGTATCGAGCAGGTTGTTCGAGACGCGGAGGTGGTAGTTATCGGCACGCGCGATGCGGACAACGAGACGCTTCGCGGCTGCATTCACCCGGGGCAAATCATCGTTGATCTGGTGAACCTGGAGAAGGCCCGTCGCGTGGAAACTTCGGCCATTTACAAGGGGATCTGCTGGTAGTTTCGTCCCAATCATGAGAATTCTCTGGGTTAAAGCTGGCGGACTCGTCCCACCCGACACCGGCGGAAAGATCCGCAGCTACAACATTCTTCGTCAGCTAGCATGTAACCACTCAGTTACGTTTTTTTCTTTTTATGCCGCCCGCGACAATGACGTTCATGGGGAACTGAAGAAACCTTTTGATCGGGTAGTTTGTTTACCCCTGAATTTGCCGATCCCCAAGAGTCTCGCGGAGATGAGGGATTACGCTCTTCGCTTGTTTTCCCGCGAGCCCTATAACATCAGCAAGTTTTGCCGCCGGGAGGTTCGGCAAGAATTGCTGCTTGTTCTCCAGCAGCGGACTTATGATGTGATTCTTTGTGATTTTCTGATCGCCGGCGGCGTAATTCCGTGGGATTGGCCGTGCCCCAAGATTCTTTTTACGCACAACGTGGAAGCGGCAATCTGGCGGCGTCACTACGAGGTCGCCACTAACCCTCTATGGAAGGCGCTGTCCTGGCGGGAGTGGCGGAAGAATGCAAGCTGCCGAGCGAAGATACTTGCAGCTCGCAGATCATGTGCTGGCGGTTTCAGAAAGTGATCGCAACTGCTTTGCCCGGTTCCTGGATGCCAGGAAACTCACGGTCATTCCCACCGGCGTGGACGTGGGATACTTTCACCCGACGGCCACTGACGAGGTGCCCGATTCCATCGTCTTCACCGGTTCGATGGATTGGCTGCCCAACGAAGACGCGATGCTCTACTTCATTGAAGAAATATTTCCGCTGATCCGGCAGCAGATTCCGCGCGCTTCTTTGTGCTTGGTCGGACGCAAGCCTTCTTCCCGCCTGCAGGCCTTGTGCCGGAAGGAGACGAACTTGCAACTTACGGGGCGGGTTGATGACGTTCTGCTGTTCCTGGCCCGAGCGCTGTTTGCATTGTCCCTTTGCGCATCGGGGGTGGCACGCGTCTCAAGATCTTTGAGGCCATGAGCATGGGCAAAGCCGTAGTCTCCACTTCCGTCGGAGCCGAAGGCCTTCCCGTGCGCGATGGCGAGCACCTTCTGCTGGCGGATGATCCTGCTGCATTTGCCGGACAGTCGTCAGCCTGCTTCGCGAACCTCAACGCCGCAAGCGAATTGGACTCGCGGCCCGCAACCTCGTGGAAAACAATTACAGTTGGGCCCAAGTGGCGAAAGCTTCTCCGACGTACTGAGCGAGGTAGTCGCAGAATCGCGGCAGCAAATAGGCCGAGGCAGGCGAGTCGTCCATTTCCAAATTCTAAAGCCACGATAAATCCTTGGTGACGAAGAAACGGCCCAGCGGTGTTCTGGCCTTGAGCCATAATTTAAGATTGAAATAGCTAAGATAGGACGCACGCAAGCGTTCGAGACCGGGCTGAGCGCGCAGGGCATCAGCCGACGATGCCAGCGGATATTCGAGTTCTCGCAGAGTGTCTCCGATCATCCCTTCCAGGCTGGCCAACTCTTCCGGTGTCAACGAACTTCGCCAGCGGCCTACTGGATTGAACTTGCCGGAGGCATTTACTCCGAAGAAGAATTAGGATCGTTCACCGAACCGATGCCGTTGCGCAGGATGCCTTCGTAGTCCAGATCATGTTCGATGAATTCACCAAGGCTCGCCAAAGTACGGCGCGGATCAGCAATGAGGCTCTCGAAGCGGACTTCGTAGTAGTCATCGCCGAGTTTGCGTCCTTCCTCTCTTCCCTTACGCACCATCCATTCCCAGTAAACTCCTCCCGCGAATAAGGGCCGAGCGGTCCCCGGGAAGTGGCTGGATCCATTTCTGCTTTTCCAGGGACAGCGCCACGTCACGGCCATCCCGGATGATGTGAATGATGAGCGCATCTGGAATGGTCTCCTTAATCCGCTTGAGATAAAGCAGATGCTCCGGGGTGCACTCGGCCCAGCGCTCCGCGCCCTGGCTATGTGCAATTTCCTCCATCACAATGCGCAGGAAGTCGCCTCCATTGCGACCATCGGCCAACACCTTCTTTCTAATTTCCTCCGCATCCAGGCCGGAGATCCGGAACAGCTTGCTGTCGAGCCAGGCATCCATCATTTTTTCCCGGTTCCGCCGGACAGACAGATCTCCGAAGCGCGGTTCCAGGAGATTCATGACATGAGACTCCGTGCGGTAGACAGCAAATCCCCCGGAGGAGAGGATCATGTGATAGAGCAGCGTCGTTCCCGAGCGCACGCTGCCGAGAACAAAGACGGGCGCGTGTTTCCTCGACTGGCCGGCCATCTTGGAATCTTTCACCGCAGCAGGCGCCGTAGGTTCGCTCGTTGCGGCTAGTTCAGAGCCTTGGTTGTGCACCACCATACGCGATCACTTTCGAGTCAACTCCGAACTCGCGTGCTGGAAGACACTTCGGAGGCGGTAAGGCATACATTGTCTCTAAACCTGTCGCAAGTTTTCTCGATATCGTCGGCCAGTCTGGCGGTATTGTCGTCGAGCGTCACGTCGGGCATCTGGGCGACCAGCCTGTCCCGTGCAGTGGCGGCCTTGGTCATGAGTTCCAGCAGTTGGTCCGCATCTCCTTCGTCCCATGTTTCCACTCCAGGGGGCCGGGTGCCGTTATTGCTCGCCAGAACAGGAACCTTCAAGGCCAACCCTTCCATCACCGAGGCGCAGACACCATCTGTCAGCGGAGGTCGGATGTACGCCAACGAGCGTTGCATCAGGGTCAGGAACAAGTCGTGTGGCACTGAACCGGTGGCCCAGACGGCATCTTCGAGCTGCTGGCGCCTTAAAGACTCCGTAAGCGGTGGCAATTCCCGGCTACTCGTTCCGACCAGCAGGAAGCCGATTTTCGGGAACGAGGCTCGGAACCGTTTCATCACGCTCGCCAGAAACTCCAACATGTATTCCCTGCGGAAACACAAGTACACGAAAAAAACACCCTCGTGTCGCCGGCAGAATTCTTCGATCGGGGCCGGAAGCGCAACCGGTTCGAACTGTACATAGTGCGTCGAGAAATGTGGAATCGGGACAACTCGCCCCGGACCGATACCAGTGGTCAGCAGCGCCGACTTGACCGGTTCGCTGTTGCAGTAAATCCGAACCGGGAGGCGGAAAAGGACAGCAAACGCAAAATGGCGGAAGGTTCCCCGGGGTGCTGGGAAATAGCTCTGCTGATGGCCGCCGCAATAGGTGAGCAGGCCCAGGCCGGGGCCACAAGCGTGCAAGTAGCAACGCAACGAGCGCCAGCAGATACCCCTTGGCGGATTCGCCATTCACGCGAACATGCACGGCATACCCCTGCCGCACGAAGCGAAGAACTTTACGAAGGTAGTCCCAACCGCCCTGCACGTCGATGCATTCCGGGCTGCAAATCTTGCGGTTCTCGTTCAGGTTCATCACCTGACAATCCCAACCCCGCGATTCCAGCTCCCGGCGCAGGCCCACCAGGCTTCATGGACCAACCGCATACCGGCGGAGGCCAGTTTCCGATCTGCAAAATTCGCTTCAACTCATCCATCCCCGACCATCACGTTAGGTTAGTTCAACAGCAAGCAGGCTTCCAGCCCTTTTCAGCTAACAGTTCGCGATAGAGCTCCTGATAGCGGGCTGCCACGCGCCGGATACTGCAGTGAGCCTTTGCGTTCTCCCTGGCTTTAGATCCACAATGTTTGCGCAGGTCGGGTTGCGTCGCAAAGACCTCGATTGCAGCGGCGAGTTGGTTCTCATCGCCGTCCCGAACCAGCAGCCCCGTCTCACCATGCTGGATAAGTTCAGGATTGCCGCCGACACACATGGCGATGACTGGTATGCCCGCCGCCATCGATTCCAGAATCACATTGGAAAGACTCTCCGATGCAGACGGGAGCACACTGACATCGAGCGAAGCCAGCACAGCCGGTATGTCTCTGTGATCTCCCATGAACACGGCCCGATCGCTCAGTCCCAAGGATTCGGCCAGCCTCTCCAAGTCTGGCCGAAGCGGCCCATCTCCCGCAAGAATGAACTGCAGCTTCGGGAAGCGAGGAGCCAGTCGTGCCGCCACGCGAAGAAATGCGTCATGCCGCTTGGAAGGGTCGTTCATGCGGGAAATCATTCCGATGTTGAAGGTCTCCGCATCTCGGGGCAACGCCGGAGACACCGCCGCAAAGAACTCATCCGTCAGGCCATTAGGGATGACCGTCAGCTCTTGCGGTGGCAGTCCTGCACTTCGCAGGCAAGCGGCCGCCGCTTCAGAGTTGCAGATTACGCGATCGCACCATCGGAATATCATATTCTGCGCGCGAAACTGCATCGGGGTGAGCAGGTCCCCGAGCTGGCGGAAACTTCCCATCACCACCGGCACCCTGGCAATGCGGGCCGCGGGAATCAGCATCAGGTTTGAATAGAAATCGAATGAGTGTGCCAGCGCGATTCGCTGGTCTCGAAGATGGCGCGCCAGAGCCAGCCGGGCTCGCTGCGAGCCCCACTTCAGCAGGCTTCCGCCGGGGGAAAATTCAATCAGTCCGTCCAGATTCTCGAGGAATGTGCCTTCGCGTTTCAGGCAACCCAACGAGACTGCAAACGCGTCCCTATCGAGAGCCGCCGCCAAGGCGGCAAATTGCCGTTCGGTCCCGCCCGTCTCTAGCGAATTCGTCATCAGGAACACGCCGGGCCTGGGTCCCGCCGCTGTATCGGTCCGGGTTATCGGATCGCCTGTCGGAGATTCCACGATGAAAAGGTAAATGTCCTAGAGCATTCCCCCGGATAGTGTATAGCGATGTAGCAACGGGCGTCATCGCCCGTCGGCGGTCGCACGATCGAGGACGCTCTCGGCCGGTGGAATCGGGACCCACGATGAGCGGGAATATACCTCGAGGAAATTGCGGTGCCACAGTTCGAAGATCAGCAGCAACCACAATACCCCGGAATGATCGCGCCGTCCCTGGAAATGTTCGTGCAGGATGCCGCGAATGGCTTCCGGCTTGAAGTACCCGCGCTGTAGGGTGCGAGGCTCGAGCAATATGTTCAGCAGCCCATCCTTCAACTCGTTGCGCATCCAGTGCACCAGAGGCAGGGCGAATCCCTGCTTGCGCCGATCGAGCAACGTGGACGGAATACCCAGCCGTTTCGCCAGCTCCTTGAACATGTACTTCCGCACGCCGCGGCGAAACTTGTATTTAATCGGCAAACCTGCAGCCCATTCGACGAACTCATGATCCAATATTGGACAGCGCATCTCAAGCGAGGTCGCCATGCTCATGCGATCCACTTTGGTCAGGATGTCGGCGGTCAGATACGTTTTGATGTCGAGGTACATCAGGCGGCTAAGCTGATCGCTCGCAGGAGCTTCATCGTAATAGTGCTGGAAGTGGAGGAAAGGATCGGCCCAGTTCGCTGCACTCGTCAGAAACTCTTCGGAAAACAACTCACGCTCGCGATGCAGGGCGGGCAAGAACGAGATTCCGTCAAGATACCGGTCACGCGAAGAGAGCGTGACGTTCCAGGCAAACTTACGGCCTTTCACAGTCGAAGGCAACCGAGGGTACAGATGGCGGCGGTAAACCTCGCCAACCCACTCCGGCACCACATCATAACTCCGCCGTTTCCAATTCACGACATAGCGGTTGTATCCGGCAAACAGTTCGTCGCCGCCGTCTCCCGACAGCGCCACAGTGACGTGCTGCCGCGCCAGGCGGGAGACGTAGTAAGTGGGAATCATGGAGGAATCACCGAATGGTTCTTCCATCATTCGAGACAGATGATCCAAGGTCTCGGTGATGCTCGGATCGACAATGAGTTCGTGATGATCGGTGCTGAAGCGCTCCGCGACCAGGCGGGCGTAGGCGGCCTCATCGAAGTCCGCTTTGCGAAATCCGATCGAAAAAGTCTTTACCGGAGCAGAAGAGCTCTGCGCCATGAGCGCGACTACGATCGAGGAATCCACGCCGCCGCTCAGCAGAGCGCCGAGTGGAACATCGCTAATCAGACGAATGCGCACCGCATCCGCAAGGCGCGCTTCCATCTCTTCCAGGCAGGCCTCGTCGGATCCAGGATCGTTCGTGCCGTAGGCGGGAACATCCCAATACTTCGCGGATCGCGATCTGGCCGTTGCAGTACTCCGCCACGTGTCCTGGCGGCAGCTTCTGAATGTGGCGGAAGGCGGAGTGAGGATCGGGGATGTACCCGAAGTAGAAAAATTGCAGAATCCCTTCAGGATCCACCTCTGCCAATTGCGGTGCCACGGCCAGCATGGCTTTGATCTCGGACGCGAAATACAAGCATCCTTTGTGCAGCGCGTAGTGACAGCGGCTTTTTCCCCAAGCGATCACGGGCCAGAAGCAGCGACTTCTTTTTCTCGTCATAGAGCGCGATCGCAAACATGCCCCGCAGCCTACGCACGCAATCCGGTCCCATCTCCTCGTAAAGGTGAACGATCACCTCCGTATCGCTGTGGGTGTAGAAGTGGTGGCCGCGGCTCTCCAGCTCCTTGCGCAGCTCCGGAAAATTATAGATTTCGCCGTTGAACACGATCCACACACTACGATCTTCGTTGTGAATGGGCTGGCTGCCGCTGGTGAGGTCGATAATGCTGAGCCGGCGCATGCCCAAGCCGACGTTTCCCTCCGCGTAGACGCCTTCTTCATCCGGACCGCGATGCACAATAGCTTGTGTCATCCGGCGAATGTCTTCGCTGCGAGCCAGGTCTCGCTGCCCGCGGATGAAGCCCGCTATCCCGCACATGCTGTGACCTCCGCCGGCCCGGGCTCGTCGGCAAACTCGCTGCGCAAGTCCGGTGCGGAGGCAGCCGCCTGTTCACCCGGATTAAGGATCATGGGTGTTTCCGTACGTCGGTACAAGCATAGCAGGCGCCCTTCTAGCTATTTGCACACGTGAAGCACATCACTGCGCTCCAGAAATTGCGGCAGACACGGCATCCACGTCAGCGCCCGGGTCTTTCTCATCCGAAGCCTTGCCCTTGAACTTGCTCGTCGAAGCCAGGTGGTAGTCGCCGCCCGCCCCGTCGTTCCACTTTACGAACCCTACCTTCGTTGCATTGCCGACCGGCCAGTTATTGGCAGGCCAGGATTCCGCCGCTGCCTGCATGATGATATTGTGGTCGAACCTGTAGGATGACCAACAGCTGCCCAACACGCCTTTCATGATCTCTCTTCCGAAATAGCATTGCATCGCCCCTCCGCCCGCGTTGGTATGCCCGTTCAGGCCATTGTCCACGATGTTGTCCTGGAAGGTGACGTTCTGCTGCCCGACCGGGCCGCTGATCATCCAACCTGCGCGCGCCCGATTTGTGGCCAACGTGACATGCCGAATGGAAACGTCATGCAACCAAAACGCTGCTGGGGCGGAAACGTGCGAGCCGATCTGAAACATGTCTCCGTTGCAGCCGTAGCACGCTGGGTAATTCAGGTCATCGAAGATAACGTCGTGAATCGAGTAATGGCTTCCTTCCTGCGCGGCGTTTCCGGCATCGGATAACCCGTTGAAGATTTGCATGGCCGCCCCGGAATGCGTAACCAAACTGTAACGGATGGTGATATCGCGAACCGTGCACACCGCGCAGCCGCCCGGATTCTTAGGCGTCAACACGATTGCAAAACCGGACTGGGTGAATCCGCCCCAGATGTTCTGAATCCGGTTTCCTTCAAACAGCAGCCGTTGGGCGTTTTTGAGCTCAAATCCGTTCTTCCCGATTGGATAGCCCTTGCCCGCGACGCCGGCCGGGGGCATCCAGGATAGCGGCTTGAACATGTCGTTGCGCCGGATCTCGATATCCGCGGGAACCTGGGTGGCCGCGCCGCCACCGAATAAGATGCTCTGTCCCGCAGCTTCCAGGAAGTTGTTGACGATTTTCCAGTTGCCTTGCGGGTTGCCGCCGAGTCCGCCTGCGAAGACCTGCGAGTCAGTGCAACTCCCGGTGATTGCGGTACAGCGAAAGTCGTTAAAGTAGGAATCGACGGCGGCGACGTCCTTACCATCGAGTAGCGCGAACCGCGTGGTCTCGTCCGTTGGTGTGCCGTGCCCCCAGATGCGGTCCAACACAATATGGTTCGCGCTCGCATCGTTCCCGGTCGAATCAGTCTCAGGCTGCATCATTTCGTGAAGGATTCCCGTCCTGGCGGCGCGCGTGATCTCCAGGCCAGGACCGAAGCGATAGTGATCGATAGTCTGGGAGTAGGTGAATGGCGCAGTTCCCTTTCCGGAAGAGACGATGTGCGCCATCACGTCGGCTTGACCAACCGGGCAATCGTACGGTGGTCGGCCAGGCAGGCTTGGCACGCCGGCGAAGCACGGCGTCAGGCGCTGGCCTTCAGCAGGCAATTGAGCGTCCGGCGTGGACACTCGGATCTGAATCCAATGTGTGTCATCGCACTTCTTGGCGGGCAGAGTGAATGATCCCGAAAACACGACGCCCGCCTTTAGCGAAACGATGTCCCCGCACGCTGCCGAGTTCAGCGCTGTCTGCAGGCTGGCTGAGTTTGCAACGGTGATGGTCTTGCCAGGAGAAAGTGTGCCATCTAACCCGGTGTAGAAGCAGGTTGACGGCAACGCTGCCGGCCCGTCACTCGTTGCGCCGAACTGAGGCTTGTTGCCCTTCCCGCAGTAACGGTTATCGGCGCCCGGCGCGGCGGAGACTGCTGCGGAACTCATCACGACAAGAGCCCAGCCACCCATCAGCGTAGCAGCCAGCATCCAGTTGGGGAGCCTACCGCGCACACCGCTCGACCTCCGCCTGAGAGGATTCAAATCGGCCGCGTGGAGACGCGGCTTTGCGTCCCTGTACTGAAATCGGTTGCTGGATGACGCGCAGGTCTTCCAATTCGCAATCTTCAAACCAGCGAAACACTTCTTCATACGTGTGTTTCGACTGGTACCACGCTGAATACCAGTCGAAAGTGTCCAGCACCCTCCACTTCGGATCACTATTGAACGACATCGGAATTAAGTAGGCCAGCAGTCCGCTCGCTGGCCTGCCCACGATCGGGATGTGCCTCAGCACCTGGTGAACTCGATAAAGGGGCGCCGTGCCGTAACAGAGGGCATGTAGCAGTTTGGGCGGCATGTGGCGAGTGATATGGCGATACAAATCGCTACAGCGGTACCACCGGGTGTACGCACTGTACAGCCAGATGGCAATCCGCCCACCCGGCTTAAGCAATGGGGGCAAGACTTTGAATGCGTGCTCACAATCGGGCGTATGGTGCAGTACCCCGATGCTGTAGATGTAGTCGAAGCTTTCCGGAGCAAAGGGCAGCTTGAAGACGTCCGCCTGGAAAATGGTTGCCGAACGATTGGCCAGATTTCGGGCCGCCACTTCCGCGGCCACGCTCATATCAACTGCCACCACGTGCGCTCCCCAGAGGGTGGCGACTTCGGCGAATCTGCCCATCCCGCAGCCAACGTCCAAAATTATTTTTCCGTCCAGATCCTCGGGGCGGAAACCCGTGCGGCGGCGGAAATCGGCCTCTGATCTGCGGCTTTGCTGACTGTCCAATTGCGTGCGCGCAAATACCCGCCACTGAAATCCGAAGCTGCCCGCATAGTGCTCAGCCTCCACGAAGCGCAGCACGCCGTTTACTTGAGGATATTTCCGGCCACAACCCTCGCACTGCAAGCCATCCGGGGCATTCCGCAATGCGCCCGCGCAAGTCAGGCAACGCAGGATCGCGAGGAATTCCTCAGCGAGTCCAGGCCAATTCGCGCTTGGGCTTTGTTCCATATCTTCGGTCCGGGTTGTCCCTCCTGCTGTCGGTAAACTGGGCCCCATCGGCCGACTGAGGTGCGCAGGCAATGCGATACAAGGCCGAGCTGTAAGCAATCATAAAATAGGGAAACAGATTGTACTCCGTCGAAGCAAAACAGGCGCTGACGAGGTACGCTGCCAGGCTGGCCCACAGGGCGCTGGTGAACAACTGCAGTTCGGTGTCGGCAGCGTAGCCCGGGGCCTTGCGCACCCGGCGGATATTCCTGAAAGCCCACGCCAGCGCCAGCACGAACAGAGTGACAGCGGGAAGCCCAGCCTCAGCGGCAATTTCCGTATAGGTGTTGTGCGCCACTCTCCAGTCATTCTCGGCGATCACAGGGAAGTTGCCCGGTCCGATGCCGAAGATAGGATTATGCAATGCAATCATGACGCTCTGTTTGAGCAGCGTGCTCCGCGCTTGCAGAGATCCCCGGTCTCCCGAGCCCGGGATATTTCCGGAGACAATACTCATCACTCGTGCAGGATAATTAGGGGTCATCAGAGCAACTGCCACTGCGACCAGGGTGAGCAAGCCCGCGACCGCTACCAGATAGACACGCCTCCCCTTGATGCCGTACTCCCACAAGCAGACGACGCCGGTTACGAGCAGAGCGATCAGCCCGCTGCGCGAGTAGGTCGCCACCACGGCGTACGTCATGGTGAGCGATGCGATAGCCCAGATCCCTTTCTTCACCAGCCCGCGAGCGCCTAGTAAGAAAGCCAGACACAAAGGAAAGTTGATGGCGATGTTGATGGCCAGATCATTGGGGTTCTCCAGAATTCCGCTCGATGCGCCGTAGAGCTGGCCATAGTAATGGCGGCCGATCAGAACCGAAGCGGCAGTAACCACAGCCACCGCCGCCGCCTGGGTCCACAGCAGCCGCCGCAGTTCCACGAGCTTGCTGACGATCATGCTGATCAGCATTGCCACAATCACCGCCTTCGAAAACTTCTCGAAGACGACGGTGAAGGCGCCGCCTCGCCAGACCGCGAACGGAATCGCCAGAATCATCTGTACAAACAGGAGAAGGAGGAACTTGATTTCCATCGGGAGTTTCACCTTGCCCTTGCCCAGAATCTCGAACATCAGGGCGAACAAAGCAATGCCTCCGGTGATTTTTGCCCACGGAATCAGATTCAGCCCAGGAATGAAATCTTCCGCCGGCAGGTAGTAAAACGCGGTAAACAGCAGCAGAGCACCGTAGCCGACAGCTCGCAGGCGACGGTGTGCGCTCGCCGTCTCTTGTACTTCTGCGCGCGCAGATCCCGTTCTCCGTTTGGCCCCGGTATCGATTCTGTCTCGAATCCTGATCACTCTCTTCCCGGCATCAGCGCGCCCAAACGACCTTGCGCCCGGTTACAAAATTGGCGAAGGCGACGAGGGCAGCGGTGTTGAGCACGACGAAGGTAAAAGCCGCGTCCGATAACCGTGCAATCGGACCCCGCCTTAATTGCAATACACCCAGCACGCCCAGGGCGTAAAAAACCAACTGCAAGCCGAGAGCAACCTTATAGACGCTCCCCGCTATCAAGACTGAAGCCAGGAGCAGGGCGGCCAAGGCGAAGGGCGCGATGAGCCGCAGGACCTTGTGGCTGACGAACTCGAACCGGATCGGATTCTCACTGCTCAAAAGCCAGGGCGCAACTTGCAGCAACTGGTAATTGCCGGTCAGCGTCCTGACTTTCCTGGCAAACTCCTGGCCGCTTCCCAGGTCCGGATTGTCCCATACTTTGGCTCGGGGATCGAACAGCACTCTGGCTCCTTGCCGCGCCACCTGCATGGGTAGATACACATCATCTAAAATGGCTTCCGGCGGCAGCGGCGCTAGCAGGTGTCGGCGAACCGCATAGAGGGCGCCCGACGCCCCGACCAGTGATCCCGAGGCTGCCTCCAACTGCCGGATCTGTTTCTCGATCCTCCAGTAAAGACCGACACCTTTCCTGATCTCTCCGGCGTTCGGATCTCCCAGCATGAGTTCACCGCTCACACAGCCCACTTGCGGGTCAGCAAAATTCTCCACCAACCGCGCAAGCGCGGCGGGTTCGATCTTCTGGCGCGCATCGGTGAAGATGACGACATCTCCTTGTGCAAGTTGCACGGCGTCATTCAAGCCGGAAGCCTTCCCCCGTGGAAGCTGGTTCAGTACGACGTTTACCCGCGGATTGGCGGCGTAGGAACGTAGGATGGCTTCAGTGCGGTCGGTGGAACCGTCAGAAACCACGATCAACTGGGTCAGCTCGGCCGGGTAGTCCATGGTCAGCAAGTTCTCCAACTTCCGCTCCAGCACCTGCTCCTCGTTGCGGACCACCATCACGATAGAAACGGATGGAGAACAAGGAGCCCGCCGCACCTGCCGTTGACGCCAGCGGCTTCGCAGCCAAAGCCATCCGGGGTAGCCGGCGTAGGTGTATGTGATCAGCGCGGCTGCTCCCCAGAAAACAAACCTCATTGCGCCCCCCGGCCCAGCAGCACAATCTTGATGGTTTGAAACATGATGAGGAGATCGAGCCCGAGGGAACCATTCTTGATGTAGAACAGGTCGTACTGCAGCTTTTCCTTTGCATCCTCCACCGTGTTGCCGTACTTGTAGCGAATCTGCGCCCAACCCGTGATTCCCGGACGCACGGCGTGCCGGACAGCGTAATAAGGAATTTCCCTGGTCAGCCAGGCGACGAACTCGGGACGCTCCGGTCGCGGCCCCACGAATGCCATGTCGCCTTTGAGCACGCACCATAATTGCGGAATCTCATCCAGGCGCGTGGCGCGAAGAACGCGGCCGATACGAGTAATGCGCGGATCATCATCGCCAGCCCAGGTCGGGCCGGTATCCGCTTCCGCGTCCTTTCGCATGGTACGGAACTTATAGCAATGAAATGTCACTCCGCCCAGCCCCACCCGCTTTTGACGGTAGAGCACCGGACCGGGCGAGCTTACCTTGATAGCAAGAATGACCAGCGGAATGAGGGGCAGGACCACCAGCAAAAGCACAGCCGAAGCGAGCAGCGAAAGCAGCCGCCTCACAAACATCACACTGGCGCTGAAACGGAATCCCTCCGCGAAAACCAGCCAGCTGGGATAAAGCTGCTCCACTTCGATTTTGCCCGACATCCTTTCCAGCCACGATGTGGCTTCTTCGACCTTTATGCCGGCCAGTCGAAGCTGCAGCAATTCGCCAACCGGAAGATTCCCCCGCCGGTCCGGCATCGCGACAATCACGCGGTGAAATTTCTGCTGTTTGGTGAGTTCCATCAGGTGGGAGGCAACCGAATCGCGGGTCACCGCACCTTCCACGTTGCCGCTCCAGCCAACTACTTCAACGGCCAGTTCGGGGCGCGTCCTCAAACCGTTCACCAGCCGTTGGGCGCGCTCTCCGATGCCGACGACGTACACCCTCTCCCGCAGATAGGGCTGTTGCACTAACCAGGCATAGGCCATGCGCCAGCCAAACAGAGCCAAGGTCAGGATTAGTAACCCGGCCAGAGCCGCGTTGTTGCCCGGCAGGTAGCGAGGGAAAACATATCCCACTGCGGCGAGGGTCAGGGCCAGGACCCCAGGCACCAGCAGCAACCGGAAGTAAAGTTCTCCTTTTTCGTTGAGGTTGCGGGGATCGTACAGATCGAACCAATGCGAAAACATCAGCACAATCGCCGTCACCGCCAGGATCTTGAAGTATCCGTACTCGTAGTTGAGCACCAGATAACTATCCCCGCGGTACTGCAGCACCATTCCCAGCAGGAATGAAGTCGAGACCACCAAAGCCTCGCCTGCCAGCAGGATCAGCGTGCGAATCGGATAATAAACATTGAACAGCCGGATCACACTTTACCTCTGGACGGGTTCCTTCCCGTTGGGTTTGCCGTACGTGCCGTAGTAATACTGGGTGTAGGGCGAGGCGGTCGCATCAATCCCGTTTAAGACGACACCAATGATATGCCGATCATTGAACTCCTGGCAGGCCTTGCGGGCGATGTCAAAGGGCGTGACATGGGAGCGAACTACCAGTAGCACGCCATCGCAATAGTTGGCCAGTAACTGCCCATCGGAGACCGGAACGGCGGGAGGAGAATCGATGATGATCCAGTCAAACAGCGGTTCGACACGATTGAGCAGGAACTTGAGCCGTCCATTGGCGACCAGTTCCGCGGGATTCGAGACCTTCCGGCCTGAGGGGATAAAGAATAAGTTCTCCATGGCACCCCGCTGCATGGTTCCGAATTCATCGGCTTCGCCCAGCAGATATTCCGCCAGCCCCGGCGAGGCTGAGGTTCCCAGCGCCGAGTGCAGGCGAGCTGCGCGCAAGTCGGCGTCAATCAGCAGCGCCCGCCGGCCATGCTGGCGCACCAGCACTTGCGCCAGGTTCGCTGCCACAAACGTCTTCCCTTCCTTGGGCAAGGAACTGGTAACCAACACCTTTTTCAAGGGATGCTTTTCGCGCATCTGATAGAGCCGCGATCGCAAGGTGCGGAATTCCTCCGTGCCGTAAGCATGCTCATCAGAACTGAAGAACAGCATGGTCTTGATATCCGGTGACCAGTTGCTCCGGACAGAACGGGCAAGCAGAGAATCGACAGTAAACGCCGGTGAAAATGAGGGCACGCCCGAAAGAGGCGAAGGGGTGGCGGTTCCCAGTCCATCCGGAACCGGGGCGGCGGTCGAGATGTCCGCAGGCTCCACAGTCCGCGAGGATCCGCCCCCCTGAACCGCAGCCCGATCCTGTTCCGCTTTTTTCAACGCCTCATGGATTCGGCTCATAGCTTTCTTTCCTTGGGGGCGTCAGGTTCAGAGTCGCGCAAACGGTCGGCAAGCGTCGCCAGGGTTTTCAGTGCGGCGACAAGATCGATTTTTCCAGGGGTCGGAAGGGGCGGATTTGACCGTTGCGCCATGGCCGCGGAAATACTGGCGTTGTCGAGTTCGAAGTCCCGGGCGACGGCATCCACCACATTGCTGGTGATGACTTTTTGGTGGTCTACAAACGCACTCACCAGGCAGTGCTCGCAGATGAGATTTACCACGCGCGGAATTCCGTCGGAGTATCGGTGAATGGCAGCCAGCGCCTCGGGATCGAACACTGGCTGTCCATTCGAGCCTGCGATGCGCAGCCGTTGCGTCACATAAGCCTTGGTCTCCTCCAGCAGCAAGGGATGCGTCTTGGCCCGCAGCGTTAGTCTCTGACGCAACTGCCGGAGATGCGGTTGGTTCAGCTTATGTTCCAGTTCCGGCTGGCCTACGAGCACGATCTGCAGCAGCTTCTCGGTGAAGGTTTCCAGATTGGTCATCAGGCGAATCTCTTCCAGCAGTTCGTCGGAGAGGTTCTGCGCCTCATCCACAATCAGCACCGCGGTTTCACCGGCCCGGTAGCGGTCCAGCAGCCAGCCGTACAAACGCAGCAGGACCTGGCTTTTCGACCGGGACTCCATCGGAATTCCGAAATCCGTCATCATGTAGTCGAGGAACTGGGGCACGTTCATGCACGAGTTGAAAATGAACGCCGTTGCCACCTGCTGCAAGCGTAACCACTCCATCAGTTTGTTGATCAGCGTTGTCTTGCCCGTGCCCACCTCACCCGTCAGCAACACGAATCCCTTGCGGCTCTGGATGCCGTAGGTGAGACACGCCAGCGCCTCCTCCGTGGGCCGCGTCAGAAACAGATAGCGCGGGTCCGGGTTGACATTAAACGGATTGGCACGCAGCCCGAAAAATTCCTTGTACATTCCGCCGTTACACCTCGACCGCTGCCTTCCTGCCTTCAGCCGGCTTGGAGCCCGGACGTGTCCCGTAGCCGTACTTGCCGGCTTTCTCCTGACCGATCCAGGGCAGGGAAACCAATACCGGCAGGTCCAGCACTGCCAACACGTCTTGCTCCGTACGAAGCGCCTTGTCACGCATCTCCATCCAAAGCGCTAGACCCAATCCCACCGCCAGCCCAGCGCCCAGGCTACCACCGGCAAACAGCAGCCGGTTGGGAAAGCTGGGAGAATCGGGCAGGTTGGCTGGGTTCAGCAGGCTCATCTGTTCGCCCTGTTGCCGACGCTCCATGTCGGTTTGCATCTCAGACTCGCTCTTCTTGGCCAGCAAATCGTTATAAAACTTCTGGGCGGTTTCGTAGTCCCGTGTCAGTTGTTTGTACTGTTCTTCCACAGCAGGGCTGAGAGAGATCCGGCTCTGGTACTTCGTAATCTGCTCCTGCAACTGCTCTTGCTCGCGCGCCGACTGTGCGATGGCCTCATCGTACTGGTGGACCTGCAGCCGCAACTGCCGGATTTCCGGAGGCTCGCTCGTGCTTCCCTTCTGGTTGATGTCGGGGCTCTGAGGGGCGGCGAGTTCATTTCGTCAAGCTTGCGTTTCACTTCCGCGATGTCGTTTTTAGTCTTGACCACATCCGGATGATCATCGGTATAGCGAGCCTGCAGGCCAATGAGCTGGCCTTGCAGATCCGTCAACTGCTTCTGCAAAGTCTCCGGGTTCATGGATGTCTGCGACGATTTCCATGTTCCCAACTGCTGGGACAACAAGGATTGGGTGTAAGCCTTGTCCTGTTGGGCTCGGTTCAGCGCCTGGGTGTAAGCATCGAGCTGGGTGTTCAACCCCGCCAGCAGCCGGAGGTTGTTCTCTTCGTCCCCGGGCAATTGGCCCAGGTATTGCTTTTTGAATACGGCCAGCTTCTTGTCCTGATCGTCCAGAGCGCGCTTGGCCTGATCGAGCTGGCGGGAAAGAAACTCCGTGGTGCTTTGAGCCGTTTGCGTGCGCGTTTCCAGATTCTCCACCAGCAACATTGAGGTCAGCTCAGTGCACACCTGCTGCGCCAGCCGGGGATTGCCCGCCGTATAGCTGAGATAGAAGCCGGGGATATCGTTCTGCCCAGGTTTATGTTTCCTTGAAGCGGAGATGTCGGGTTCCACGCTCTCGATCGAAAAGTTCTTGCGGATCTCGTCCATGACATCATCTGTGTTCCTTCCCTTCGCCAGGCCCAGCTTGTCAATCATGGTCTGCAACTTGTTCTGGCTCAGCACCTGCTGCTGCATGGTGGCAATACGCTGGCTGAGGTCTTCGGTGACCACGGGCTGCACATAACCTTCGGGAACCTTTTGAGTTTCCACCAGGATCAGCGATTGCGACGTGTACTTGGGCGTAAAGGCGAAGGAGATGAGGAATCCCGCAAGCGGCGCGAGCAGCGTGGGCAGGAGGATCACGTTCAGACGCCGGCGCAACATCGAAAGATAATCATCCATCGTCAATTCACGACTTTGAATCATGGCAATTCCGTTCTGTCCGCCCCTGCCGATCGCCCCACGAAACTAATCAAGCCGGATCGGGTGCGGATGCCAATCCAGCCCAACCGCGGCGACGTGCCGCTGCGACGACTGATTGCAAGTCCCCGGAGTCGCGCAGGCAGCACTGTTAAACATAAGATCATTGAACTGATAACTGATGAAAAAGCTGAAATGCCGCCCCAGTTCACGGCGGGCGACGGCGCCGGCATACCAGTATTGGAACGAAGTCGTGGTCGGCGGCAGCAGTCCGAGCACGCCTGGCTGAACCCGGCTGTTGAATGCATAGCCAATATCTGTGCCCCCAGTCCACAACCGGCTTAGCGGTCGCGTCGCGGAGACCCGCACCACATCACTGGTGGCTCCCAGAAAATACCCCGATCCGCTGGTGTTAAAGCGGCTGTAGAAGATCCCTAGCGAAGTCCGCGGGAAACGGTAGCGCAAGCCCGCCTGAGCGCTCACCGTAAACCTTTGCGTAGCCCCGCCAAAGAGCGGACTGTTGATGATGGTGACCTGGGGGCCTGCGCCGACGATCAAGTCCATGCGCCCGGAGACGCGATGCCCGAACAGAACCTGACCCAAATGAGTGGTGTATGTGGTTCCGGCAAAGTTGGGATAGCGAAAGTCCTGGAACCCATACAAGAATGCGATCTGATTCTTGCGGCTCAACTGGTAGTCGTAGGCTGCTTCGGCGGAAACCTGGTTGCTGTCAATGAAACCGGCGCTATCGTTCGTAAACCGAACAATCCCGTAACCGCCCGCCAGAGTGACGGACGAGCGTGGCGTTAGCGCCTGATCAATGTCAACCGTTGCAAGATTGTTGATTCGAGGCTGCTGCCCCAGGGAACCGAACTGCCCCGGCCCAAACAGGCCTCCCAGACCGGCTCCGATGCCTCCACCAATGTAGCCAATTCCCGCCAGACCCTGGTTGTAGGCTCCCGATTCGCCGTACACTCCGAATCCAAATATGCCTTCGGGCAGATAGCTAAACTGATCCCGAAGCGTTAGTTGCCCCTTCCGCCAGAGAATCCGTTCTTCGCCGTCCAGTTGCTGAACCTGGTTGCTGCTGGCGGCAAAACCGGAGTAAAACTCGCCGCCCGCTATGTAGTCCAACGCCGTCATGGTGCGGCTGCTGATCTTCTGCAGCATCAAGCTGCCCATGACCCGGGTCACCCCCTGCACCGACGAATTCGCGGAGGTGTCGCCAAGGTTCGAATCCACCGCTTCACTCACATGCAGACCGGGAATCAGAAAGCTGCGTGCCGGGCATGCCGGACTCGAGCGACGGCTGATCGAGCCCGGAAATCGGCGGGTTCTCAGGGGTGGACGGCGGTCCCGGTTGACTCCCCTGGTCAGCAGGCGTGCTCGAAGACTGGCTGCTGGCACTTTGCGCCCAACTCGTTCCCAGCGTCAGAATTAGAAACATCACTACCAAGAGCGACTGGCGAGTCTTCATTGTGGTTCTCTCAAGGAACGACAATTGTATCTCCAGGCTTCAGTGTGATGTTAGTGGCTTGACCTTTGACCAATTTCTTGTAGTTGACCGGTATCCTCTGCTCCTTGCCATTTTCGGTGCGCAGCACGTAGATGTTTTTCAGGTTGGCGAACTGTGTGAAACCCGAGTCCGCCAGCGCCTGCAGCACGGTCATGTTGGGCAGCAACTGGATGGCGCCCGTATGTACGACTTCTCCGGTGACAAAAACCTTCTGACTGTTGATTTGGGTCACGACCACCGTGACCCGGGGATCGGCTACGTATTTCTTCAGTTTCTCGGTGATGGAGGCGGCCAGTTCCATCGGCGTCAGCCCTGGCCGCCGGAACATCGTTCAGCAACGGCAGAGAAATATTGCCGTCGGGGCGGACTGGGAGCGTAGTCGTGAGATCGGGCTCCTTCCACACCGAGACCATCAACATGTCGTCCGCTCCGATGACGTAGCTCGGCGAGGCCGGCGGACTCGACGGCTGCCCCGCCGCCGTCGCAGGTTTGTCTTTTCCATCGCTGGCGCCTTGCGCTAACACTGCGGCAGCCGTCCACACCACTGCCGTCACGATTACGATCTTCCACTTCATGCCTTCTCCAGGGCTAGCTCCTGTTGAAAAATCTTCTCTCGTTGTCATCCTGGGCGAAGCGAGGGGCATGCAGTTCTTTCCAGTCCAAGAGAAACTGCAGATTCCTCGTCGCTCTAGCTCCTCGGAATGACAAGACTTTAGATTTTTCATCAAGCTTCTAGATCTCGTATTTGCCCCACGCGACGTGTCCAGGACACAACGCCAGATCATAAGCGAAGTGTCGGGGCGTTCGGCAACTCGATCAGGTTGCTTCCTAGCCAGCTTTGGAGCACTGCTCCGCCCTCTCGACGCCGCCTCTAAGGCCAGATGGCGTTGCAGGTCCTGATCCCTGTTTTCAGCTACTTAGGACATAGAACGCTGAAGAGTGGGAGCTCCTATGCCGTGCCGTTAAGCCTACATCAAACCGCCCCGAAAGAGAGCTTTTTTCTCAATCCGGCACGAGGCGTACAACTCTTGCTTCCAGCCGTTGCCTTCTTCACGGCTTCAAATTGGTTGATCTCAACCGTTCCGTCAGGAAACCTCGCGGTGATCTTTAGCTCTCCCCCCATAGCTCTGATAAAGTCCTGGAGAGTGCTTATGTACATGTCGGTGCGACGCTCCATCTTCGACACAGCAGCTTGGTTAACCTTTAGAATCCGGGCGAGATGTACCTGAGTCATCTCTAGCTTCGCGAAGCTCGTCCAGTGGCATCTCAGCCCGGTACTTCGCTGCCAGAAGACGAGAACCTTCACGGGATTCGAGAGACATTTTCTCCCGGAGAGTTTTGAAATTCTTTGCCATTTCCTTGCTCCTGTGCGGGTCATAATATGACATTCAGGGAATATTCCGCCAACAGAATACTGCAAGAAGAAAGGAACTGATCCCCGCCTGATTGCGCTGCCTGGCCAGTTCGCATATCCTTTGACCGATTCCCCGCATTTTTCTCAGTGAGCCATATCGCACAAGCCGCGCCGCTTTCTGAGCGGCTCCCGGAGCCGGCATCTAAACGCCTTCCCTGGTGGCAAGCCCTTACTTTGATCCTGCTGATTGGATGGCTTTACGCATCCATTTTGTTTCGCCTTTCCGAACAATGGTGGCACGATCCCAACTTTTCCCACGGAATCTTTGTGCCCCTCTTTTCTCTGTTTGTGCTCTGGCAAGACCGGGTCCGGCTGGCGAGTTTGCCCCGGCTGCCCTCAGCCTGGGGCCTGCTCCCCGCGGCTTTCGCGTTGGGTGTGCTGGTGGTAGGGGTACTGGGCGCTGAACTTTTTCTCGCCCGCTTTTCGCTGCTTCTACTGATTCCTGGCCTGGTCATTTACTTTTTGGGATGGCGTTTCTTCCGGGCAGTTTTGTTTCCCTGGGCCTTCCTGCTCCTAATGATTCCCATCCCTGCGATCCTCTTTAACCAGATCACGTTCCCCCTGCAGATTCTGGCTTCCCGATTGGCGGCTGCGGTACTGCCCTTGGCTGGGGTTCCTGTGCTGCGCGAGGGAAACATCATCAATTTGCCGGCGCTGCCATTGGAAGTTGCGCAGGCTTGCAGTGGCATTCGCTCGCTTCTGTCCCTGATGACTCTCTCCATCATTTACGGATATCTGACGGAGACGCGCGTGGCGATTCGCGTACTCTTAGCGCTCGCCTCCATTCCGATCGCAGTCGCGGCCAATAGCTTCCGCATCGTCGGCACCGGCCTGCTGGTGCAATACTGGGATCCGGACAAAGCGGAAGGCTTTTTTCATTTGTTTTCCGGCTGGCTCCTCTTTGTGGTGTCACTGGCGATGCTTTTCCTGCTGCACCAGCTTTTGCGCTTCCGCTCGCACAAGGAAGGAGGCCGGCGGTGAAGGCAAATCTGAGGTTCGCGGTGATTGCCGTTCTCCTGGCCGGCACGGTGATTTTTCTGCACGGGCGGAGCCGTACTGAGATTCTGCCGGCGCACGAGCCGCTCGCCTCATTTCCTCAACAACTGGGAGAATGGACAGGAACCGATGTAGACATTCCCCCCGACGTTCTTGACGTTCTGGGCGCGGGAGATTTTCTCTTTCGCGTGTATGAGAACACTGCGGTCACTGAGCCCGACGTGGATATCTTTCTGGCCTATTTCCCCAGCCAGCGCGCGGGCGATACGGTTCATTCACCCAGGAATTGCCTGCCTGGTGCAGGCTGGTCGCCGGTGGATTCCAGCAGAATCGTAATCTCATTGCCGGGCCACGCTCCATTTCCGGCGAATCGCTATGTGATCGCGAAGGGCGACAATCGCCAGCTTGTCCTCTACTGGTATTGGGCGCATGATCGTGGAGTAGCCAGCGAATATTGGGCGAAGTTTTACCTGGTCGCGGATTCCATTCGTTTCAACCGCAGTGATGGGTCTTTGCTCCGGGTGACTACGCCGCTGCGTTCGGTGGAATCCGTGGAATCCGCCCAGGAGCGTTTGCTTTCGCTGGCGGCGAATGTTGTCCCGCTGCTGAATCGGTACGTGCCACGATGAAACGTGTTTTGATGTGCTGAATGCTAAGTGCTGAGTGCCAAGTGCTGAATCATCCGGCGCACACTGCGCCTGGTTGGGAGACTTAATGAGGCGTTACTCGGTTGTTCGTCTGATGCTGGCTCTGGGATTGATCGCTACCCTTTTCGTCGGATGTTCCCGTGACCCCAAGGTACGCAAGCAGAAATACTTTGAGAGTGGCAAGCGCTACGTCGAGAAAGGCAAGTATCGCGAGGCGGCGATCCAGTTCAGCAATGCCGTGCAGATCGATCCGCACTTTGGCGACGCCCACTATCAACTGGCGCAGACCCTTCTCAAGCTGCAGCAGTGGAACCCTGCCTATCAGGAACTTGCCAAGACGGTTGATCTGCAACCGGAGAATTATCCAGCCCGCATCGATCTTGCCAACCTGTTGATCACGGGTCGTGACCTCAAGCAGGCGCAGGAACAGACTGATCTGCTGCTGAAAAAACAGCCGGACAACCCGCAAGTCCACGCTGCCGTTGCCAACCTGCTCGCCGCTCAGGACAACTTGCCGGGGGCAATTCAGGAACTGCAGAGGGCCATTACCCTCGGTCCCGGCCGTATGGAGTCATATCTAGCGCTCGCTTTTCTGCAGATGCGAAGCAATCAGCCCGATGCCGCCGAGCTCAATTTCAAGAAGGCAGTGGAAGTGAACCCCCAATCCATGCAGGCCGAACTGGCGCTGGGCGCCTATTACCAGTCGCGCAGCCGGTTCTCCGAAGCTGAGCAGCAATTCCGTCATGCCATGGAACTCGATCGCAAAGATCCCGACGCGCCCGCCGCCATCGCCCGTCTTTTGTTGTCGGAAGGAAAGAAGGCGGAGACGGAAGCGTTTCTGCAGCAGTCCAAGAAGAATTTTCCGGATGATTCTGTCGGATACCGCATGCTGGCCGACTTCTACTTCGCCACGGGAGACCTGGACCACGCCACGACGGAGTATGGCTCGCTCTACCACGACCATGCCAAAGACATGCAGGTGAAGAAGAACTACATTCAGTTGCTCATCCTGAAAGACCGACTGGCCGAGGCGAGCCAGCTGAATGATGAGATTCTGAAGGGTTATGCTAACGATATCGAATCCCTGATCTACCGCGGCCAGATCGAAATCCGCCAAGGCCATGCCCAGGACGCCGTAGAAACGCTGCAAACCGCGCTCAGGGACGATCCGGATAACGCGGTCGCGCACCATCATCTGGGTGTCGCTTACGATCTGCTGGGTAACCTGGAACAAGCCGAGGACCAATGGCGCACGGCCGTGAGTCTGCGTCCAGAACTCATCGAAGCGCAGCGTTCCCTGGCGATGGTGGAAATGCGCAAAGGCGACATGGAAGGACTGGAGCAGACCGCCACTCAGATCATCTCCCAGCAGCCAGGTTCCCCCGACGGTTACGCCATGCGCGCGCTTTCCTATCTCAATCGCAAGCAATACGTCCGGGCGGAAGCCGATGCGCACAAGGCGATCGAGGTAGCCACGCTCAGCCCAACTGGCTACATTCAGCTGGGAAACGTGAAGCTGGTGCAAAAGCAGTTCAAGGAGGCGGAGGGAGCGTATCGCGAGGCGCTGGACCGTGATCCCAATTCCGCCGACGCCCTCAGCGGCTTGATGAACACGTATCTGGCCCAAAAGCAGACCGACAAAGCCGTGGCCGCAGCCAATGCCCAAATCGTCAAGTCGCCCAACAACAGCAGCTTTTATGATCTTCTCGGCACAGTGCTGTTCAATCAGAAGAAGGATGTGGACGGCGCCGAAGCCGCGCTGAAGAAATCCGCTGAGCTTGACAAGAACAATGCCGACGCTTTGGTGAAGCTGGGCGAGGTGCAGGTCAGCAAGGGTTCGACCGACCAGGCCATCGCCACTTACCAGCAGTCGCTCAAAGACAATCCTCGCGAGGTTAGCTTGTGGATCCTACTGGGCGAACTCTATGAGTCCAAGCACGATTGGAACAACGCCAAGGATGCCTACCAGAAGGCGCTGGAAATTGTGCCCGACAATCCGCTGGCGTCAAACGATCTGGCTTATGTTATGCTGCAAAGCGGCGGCAACGTGGATGTGGCTCTCTCGCTGGCACAAACCGCTCGCCGCGGCATGCCCGATTCGCCCAACGCCGCCGATACTCTGGGTTGGGTCTACTATCGCAAGGGTGCTTATCAGTCCGCTGTAGATTTGTTTCAGGAAGCGCTCAAGCTGGATGAGAAGAACAACACTCCGGAGAACGCCACCATCCACTATCACCTGGGTCTAGCTTATGAGAAGACGGGCAAGCCCGACCTGGCAAAGGAACAACTGGAGCGCGTGCTGAAGATCAATCCTAACTACAGCGCAGCCGAGGACGTGAAGAAACAGTTAGCGCAGTTGCGATCGTAGCGATGTCTACACGCCCGTTGGAAGACAGCTCTTGACGCTATAAGGCTGAATCCGTCCTAGTCTGGCCGCAGCTACTGTGCCGACGGTTTCTTCTTCCCGCCGGCGGGCGGAGCGATTGGCGGGCAGGCCGGCATCGCGGATCTTGTACAGCAGCGCGCGATAGCTGATGCAGAGTGCCCGCGCCGCCTGTTTGCGGTTCCAGTGATGGGCTTGCAGAACTTTCAGGATGACTTTCCGTTCCAGTTCGCGGGTGGCTTGCCGGGTCAGCTTCTTCAGAGAGATGGGGCCATCCAGGTTGATCTCGGGATTGAAAAATTCCTGCTCGCTGCGCGCTACCAGGTCGTTGCTGATCACGTCTTCACTGCCCAGAATCACATAGCGCTTGATCAGATTTTCCAGTTCGCGGATGTTGCCTGGCCAGTGATACTTGTGCAGCACCGCGAGCAATTCTCCGGACAAGGCGCGTGCACGGCAGTTGTATTTGCGGTTGTAGTACTCCAGGAAATAGTGCACTAAACCGTCAATATCGCCACGCCGCTCGCGCAGCGGGGGCATGCGCAAATTCACCACGTTGATGCGGTAGAACAGATCCTGACGGAAGGCTCCGTTTTCGATTTCCACTTCCAGCTGACGGTTGGTTGCGCAGACGATGCGGACTTCAACCTTCTTGTCTTCCTGTGCGCCGATGCGGCAGAATTGCCCGTCCTGCAGCAACTGCAACAGCTTCGACTGCAGCGCCAGATCGAGCTCGGAAATCTCGTCCAGAAACAGGGTGCCGCGATGGGCCATCTCGACCCGGCCCGGCTTGGTGCCGTATGCTCCGGTGAAGGCGCCTTTTTCGTAGCCGAACAGCTCACTCTCCAACAGCGTTCCCGGGATGGCGGGACAGTTCACCTTGACGAACGGCCCGCTCTTCCACGGCGAGAGGCCGTGGATCATGCGGGCAATGATATCTTTGCCGGTGCCGCTCTCTCCCTGAATCAGGACGGGCACATTGGCGCTGGCAACTTTGTCCATGCGGCTGCGCAGCGCCTGCATGGCTTCCGATTTGCCGAACACTACTGCTTCGGGTGGAAACTCGCCTAGGGACTGGACCAGGGAACTGACAGAATTTGGCGTTGAAATGGGCATCGTTGCAGCTCTAGCTCCTGTACGCAGCCTGTACTGTGCACCCCGAGAGCCAAATCTCTCCAGCCTGTGGTTACCCCTGTGACTCTCGGATTAACCTTTTCGATTCATGATGTTATCTGAACCCTGCGGGAGCCGGTACGAGCACAAAGGACCGTGGACATAGGGCTCACACGCGAGTTTTACCATGTGAAAAAGTTTTCACACCGAAGAAACAGTTTTCCTCGGAGGCGACTTGCGATTGGAGTTGTGATTGAGCAGAGGATGGGAGAACTTCATGCCTACCAGATGGTAGCCTTCCGCGTGAGTCACGTGAATGGTGCGAGCACGCATAGTGCGGGAGGCCTTTGGCAGGTTGGTTGTGGAAACCAGGGGCGCACTGGGAATCTCGAGCAAAACCTGCGCCGGGAGCGGCAAAGAGCGGCGAACTGCAACCAGCGCGCCTCCGGCGGAAACGTTCAGGGCGGTAGCAAACTCCAGCAATTCCTTCTCGTTGTCATCGCGGCTGCGGACAAAAACAGGAATGGCCAGAGGCAGACGTACCCACTTGCGACGTTCGGTTTCCGGCCTTCGTCGGATCAATCTAATTCCTCAAGAGCGAACTTAACTTTTTCTTTCCCGCACCTTGGGGGCCAAATGCACGCCATCCGTTGCAGCTTCGCGCGGGAAAACCTGCTCAAAAGCGCGTGTTTTTCCTGAAAGCACGCGACAGGAGCGCGACTTGCAGCTTCTCGTGTTTGCCGTCCATTCGCCATTTTTTCGACTCCGGCAATTGGTTCTAAGTGTATACGACTGCAAGGTTTTTACCTTCAGTGACAATTTGGTTGCGTTTTCCGTTGACACTGGGCAGGGGATGGCATAGCATCGCGGAAGGTAGCATTGCATTTCAGCAAGCTGAATGCCCCCTCCCCACGTCGCACAAACCACTGCGTCTCCTGACGATGGCCGTAACGCCCGAAAACACGTGTCTGCCGCGAGCCACAGGGTTAAAAGCTGCTGCGTCTGACGCGGAACTGTGTCCTGCCAAGGCGCAGCCGGGCGGGGAGCCCTGTCCCGATCCTGCCTGCAGCCAACAACTGCTGCAGGATTTCAACCAGCTTCAGGAACGGTTCCTGCGCACCACCAATGCCCTCGCCTCGGCCGCTCACGACCTCAAGACTCCGCTGGCGATTCTCAACGGCTATGTCGAACTCCTGCAGAGTGAGAAGCTGGGCGGACTCAACGAACGACAGCGCGAAGTCCTGCGCGACATGCGTTCAAGCGGCCAGCGGCTGCAACATTTTATCCAGGATTTTCTCAGTTTCAGCGTTCTCGAAACCGGGGAAATGCGGATGCACTTTGAGCTCGGCGATCTGAATAGCTGCCTTTCCGAGGTGTGCCGCCTGTGGTCGCACTCCTTTCAGGAGAAGGGGATGGCTCTTTACTTCCTGCCCAACGAGAAACTTCCCCAGTTCGCGTTTGACTCGGCGAAGCTGCAACGTGTGGTCTCCAATCTCCTGGAGAACGCCGCCAAATTCACTCCGACCGGCGGCACGGTCTGGCTACATGCCGAACCGTACATGTGGGAACGCCGAGCCGTGAGCATGGCGGGCGATTTCACCGAACGGCGGCGGCAGATCAATGCTCAGCCTAACTCAGTGAAGGTCAGCGTGTCGGATACCGGACCGGGAATTCCGCCGGAGTACCATATTGAAGTGTTCGACGATTTCTTCCGGCTGCCACAAAGCGAAGGCCAGTCTGGGATGGGCCTGGGTCTGGCCATTGCCCGCCGACTGGTCAACGGCATGGGCGGCAAAATATGGCTGGAGAGTGAGCCGGGCGCGGGTTGCAAGTTCTCTTTCATCATCCCGCTTCAGCCGCCTTCCACTGCAGTCAACCAAGGGAAAGACAAATGACAAATACGGCGGCCAACATCCTGTTGGTGGATGACGAACCGGGAATGCTGCGGTATATCCGCACTCTGCTCGAAGTGGACGAGTACAAAGTCGCAACTGCCAGTACGGGTGAGGAAGCCGTAGAGCGCATGCAGAAAGGGTTGCGGCCCGACCTGGTGCTGCTCGATCTGCTTATGCCCGGCATCGATGGCCTGCAGACCCTCGAGCAGTTGCGCAAGCTTCAGCCCGGCGTCAAAGTCGTGATGCTTTCCTGCGTCAATGACACCCGCAAGGTGGTACAGGCCATTCGCCTGGGCGCGCACGATTACCTGACCAAACCTTTTCAGAAGAACGAACTTGATACGGTGATCGATCAGTGCCTGGGCACCAACCAGCAGAATTATCCCGGTGAAGTGGAAGAACTCGCCGACGATGTCTTCTTCATCGCCGCCAGCCCGGCGATGCGTAAGCTGCGCTCTCAGGCCGCCCTGGTTGCCAACGTGGATATCCCTGTCCTCATGCTGGGAGAAAGCGGCACCGGGAAGGAAGTCATGGCCCGGCTTATTCACAAACTTTCCCCGCGCGCGCACCGGACTTTTCTGAAGGTGAATTGCGCCGCCGTGCCTGCTGACCTGCTGGAGAGCGAGTTATTTGGCTACGAACCCGGAGCTTTTACCGGCGCCAATCACGCGAAACCCGGAAAATTTGAACTCTGCAACAAGGGAACGATCCTGCTGGACGAAATTGGCGAGATGCCGCCCGGATTGCAGGCCAAGCTGCTGCACGTGCTGCAGGATCAGCAATTCTCGCGCCTGGGAAGCCGGTCCGTGATCAAAGTGGACGTGCGCATCCTGGCCGCTACCAACATCAATATTCCTGAAGCGCTGGCCAACAAACGCCTGCGCGAGGATCTTTATTACCGGCTGAACGCTTTCACCCTGCAGGTTCCGCCGCTGCGCGAACGAAAAGAAGAAATTCCGATTCTGCTCAAGCACTTCATGGCGCACATGTCGGAACGCTACGCGCGGCCTCCGTTGCCGCTTTCGGCCGAGTTGTTGCAGGCCTGCCAGGATTACCCCTGGCCGGGCAATCTGCGCGAGCTCAACAATTTCGTCAAGCGCTATCTGGTTCTCGGGGACGAAAAGCTGGCCATCAACGAATTGCGTCCAAAAAGCGATGGCAGCGGAGCGCAGTTCGATCCAGCGCTGCGGGACGGTGGCGCCTCATCCGGAGGTCTGAAATCTCTGGCGCGAAGCGCGAAAGATGAGGCCGAAGCCGAGGCCATCAGTCGCGCTCTCGATCAAACCAACTGGAACCGCAAGCAGGCAGCGGCCTTGCTGAAGATCAGTTACAAGGCGCTGCTTTATAAGATCCGCCAATACGGCATCGCCGAAGTCAAGAGCCATAAGCTCTCCGCCGGGGCATCCTGAGCGACCATCGAGGGCAATCCATTATTCGTTTTTACTGCACTACCAAGGTCACAGTCGTGGTGCGCACCGCATCGTTACCGGAGGTGGCGTTCACGGTCACGGTGTAAGTTCCGGCAGGCGTTCCCGTGGTGGTGGTGGTAGTACTACTGGAGCCACAGCCTGCCTGGAACAAAATGAGTGTTAAGAACCCCGCCAGAAGCACTCCCATCAGAAGGCGCCGCTTGCGCGATATCTTACCGCCGATTCCTGCCCCCAGCAGAGCCAGACCGGAAAACGGCAGCCACGTGGCGTACAGTGGCCCGCCTCCGTGCCACAAGCGCGTCGTAGTCGTTACCCGCATGGTGGTGTTGATGATCAGTTGTGAACTCTGCGGACCGTTGTCGAGATTCGGAATGGGGTTGTTGTTACCCGGCAGACAGATTGCACCGGTGGGCAGACCCGCACCGCAGGCGATCGAGATGCTCGTCGGAATGACTCCTGTGGGTGTGACCGTGACCGTATAGGTCGCCGGCACTCCCGCCGGAACCGTGGCTGTGGCTGGAGCCACGCTGATCGTGTAATCGTTCACCGTCACGATCGCGTTCGCCGTGGCCAGGGTTGATCCCTGAACGGCAACTGAACCGCTATTCCCCAGCATGCCGGCCGTCCCCGGCGTGGAAGGAGTAGCGGGAATCAGGACCACGGTCACAGTGGCGCCGGCACCGGCGTTCAACGTCCCGATGTTGCACAGCACGGTACCGCCGCTGGGGCCGCCGCAACTGCCTGGACTTGGCGTGGCGGAAACGAAAGTCGCGCCCGAAGTCGGCAGATAATCAGTGAAAGTCACGCCGTAGGCAGCATCATTATTGTTCGTGATGCTGAACGCGAAGCTGACCGGGTTACCCACGCCAACAGGAGATGGCGATCCTGTGTCGGTCAAAGTCATGTTCAAAAGTGGACCGAGTTTGCTTACGAAAGCATCGCTGGGGCCATGCAGGTTGCCCTCGAACGGCGTCACGGTTGGAAAGTTGCTCGACGATGTTTCCCCGGTCACGTAACTGGCGCCCCGGTTGTCCACAACGACGTTGGTTCCAATATCAGTGCCGCCGCCACCCAGATAAGTGGAATAGTGGCCGGGCGCGTTGGAGGTTGTGGCCGTCGTATCAATGCGCGCCGCAAATGCGTCGCTGGTTCCTCCGGCGAAAACCGACTGGACAGGGTTATTGATCGCAGGGAAGTTGGTCGAAGCCGTCCAACCCGTGATTCGCGCACCTTGGAGACTATCCACCGCGACTCCCAACCCTATGTCTGTACCTGAACCGCCCAGATAGCTGAAATAACTCAACGTGACAGCGCTGTTGACCGTCGAAATCGCACCCATCTTTGCCAGAAAAGCATCCGTGCCGCCATTGTTGACACTCTGGAATACTCCGGTTCCCGCGGAATCGAAATCCGTCGAAGAGGTCGATCCGGTGACGTAAGCACTGATCGTATTGCTGCCGCTGATGCTGGGGTCGACAGCAATCGCATATCCGATGTCGTCACCCGTGCCGCCGACATAAGTCGAGTACAGCAGTTGCGCGCCGGAAACGGCGGCTGGATTCAACTTGGCCGCGAATACGTCATAGGCGGTGACGCTGGTTGGACAGGTCGTGGTGCTGGGCGCAGAATCGAGGCATCCCTGATAAGCATTCAGGATGGGGAAGTCATTGGCTTGGCCCACGTGCAGAAAGCTGGTTCCCCCGGTGATGTAGACGTTGCTGTTGACGTCCACTGCAATCCCACCACCCACGGCTGGCGAACCACTGGCGCGCACCGAATTTCCCCCGCCAAAATAAGTGGAATAGAGCAGGCTGGATGCACCGGAAAGGTTCGGATCAATCTTGGTCATAAAGAACTGAATCGTGGATCCGGAGGCGGGCGAGGTTTGAAAGGCGCCAGTCGTAGAGGGAAAACCTGTCCCTACTTCCGTTGACTGGGTCGTTCCGGTGACGTACGCGTTGCCGGCTGGGTCGAGGGCCACGCCGGAAGCAACATCAACGCCCTTGCCCGAGAGGTAGGTGGAATAGAGCAAGGTCGCGCCCGTCGAGCTCAGTTTGCTGACAAAAACGTGGTTGCCACCGCTGAGGGGGCTCGCCTGGAAACCATTCTTGGTTGGAAAATTGCTCGAATTCGTGGTGCCCGCAACAATCACGTTGGAGCCGGCGTCCACGGCAATTCCGGCGGTGTAATCGACGTCGTTCCCACCAATATACGTGCTGTATAGAAGCGCCGTGCCGCTGCTGTTGAATTTTGCGACGAAGACATTCGCCACGCCAACCAACGGAGGAGGAGTGCCGTTTGGATTTGGGAAATCCGTAGATGTGGTCGAGCCTGCAACGTAAGCATTGCCGCCCGCGTCCACCGCAATCGCCGGACAGCCGGGTGTTCCAGGATAAGTAGGTATCTGCTGGTTCAGGATTGTCGAACAACTCTCCTCGCCACTGCCGCCAAGGTAGGTGGAGTAAGTAAGCAGCGGATCGATAATCAAGGTGCGGCTGCGATCGTATGGGCCAACCTCAAAACCGACTCTGGCTCTGCCTCGCAGCCTGAAATGGCCGGTAACCGGTCGCTCTTCATCGCCAAACTTCTGATAGATTCGCGGCGCTTTCAATCTGAGATCCCCATCCCCAAGGCCGAGCACCAGATCTCCGTCGGAGCTGAGCCTCAGAATCTTAGGCCCTTGAAATCTCAGCGTCACCTGCCCGGGATCACTTCCCGGAGCCACTTCGAAGTCGTATTCCAGTCGTCCCTGGTTACCGTGGTAAAGCAAATCAATTCCTGGATAAACGTCGCGGTACCGCACCTGGCCGTATTGCGGCACATTCTGACGCCACTTGGCCGGATCATTGCCGTTGAAGTAGTTGCTTCTCCCAGGGAGTTCGTCAACCCCCACCGGGGCAGAGTTCTCGGCCGCTCCGTCCAACGCCATGCGGACCACGGAGCCTCGAGAGGGCGAATGTTGAGTCCTGCCAACTGAGTACCGAAGGGTCAGCACTGCCTCGCCCGCCGTGAGGTATAAGCCGTAGCCGCTGCCTCGGGCCAAAAATTTCACCCGCGGATCGCTTTGCCCTTGATTCAGTTCGAAAGCCAGCGGAAGGTGGCTGTACGCCGTCAGCGGAGATGGGCTGGCGGGGTTTGGTAGGGAAGCCGCAAGCTGTGAGCGGGCGCTCTGGTTCCGGTTGGTGAGACCCGACAAAACCGCGCCAGAGCCGACTGTCAGAGTTACAGTTCCGGCGATCACCAACAGCGCGAATGCGCCCCCCACGCGGCCTCGCGAACCAGTTGTTCTCAACCCGCTACGATTCGATCTCACGAACTCCTCCGAGTTTCCGGTGTCATGGAGAGCAACAAGAAACGGCGCACAAACCGCGCCCAGTTCGCCCGCGATGCGGTCTGCGTCCCTGCCGCCAAAGAATTGCGCTAGAAAATTAAGTAACTACTTAAACATCTGACGGATAGCCTGTCAAGGTGCGCACCGCTCCGGTAGTGGCGGAGTTTGATTTGTCATCCCGAGCAAGCGTTCTTTGCGCAGCCAGGGATTTGGGCGAGCCGCGCGAAAGCGTCGCCTTCTTTGCGACGCAGTAATCGCGCGTTTGGCTCGCTTCCCTACCAAACTGAGCCACTACTACCCGTGCTCCACCCTTTGGATTCGTCAGATGCGCGCCGCGCCGTTTCGAGATGCCGCTTCACTGCACAAAAGTGCCATCTCGAAAACGCAGACGGCAAAGCCGCCCACGCCGCGATTCCGCATATCTTCTGCAACTTGTTTCACGCGCAAGTCGCCGCAGGGTCAATCTTTTGGCTCAAGTTGTTGATTCTCTGGCTGGCGGAATTGTCGTGGATGATTCTTATCTGTGGCAACGTGATTGCTCAATGAAAGCGGGCGCGCTCCAGCCGTCCCCCACCCTCCCCTCCTGTTTTGCCGAGGATCGTGGGTTCCGGTGCCGTTAACCGAGTCAGTTCCCGCCGATTCTTTGGTCTTGCAAACCGCTACCAAGTAAGTAACTCTTGGCCTGAGAACGAGCTAGGTTGTATTGTTGGCTGAGGTCCCTGGGGAATTGCACTACCCAGGTTGAACCTAGATGCTTGCCGAACACGAAAGCGCCATGCTGCAGCCACCCGAGGAACGACGCGCCATGCGCCGCTTCGACATGCGCTTGCCGGCGGCCATCCAAGCTGCGGGGAACGATGCGCCGAACAACTCTGCTGCAAGCAACCTAACGGATGAATTGCTGACCGAGACGCAGAACGTCAGCGCCCGTGGAGTGTTTTTCTACCTGGATCGTCCACTTGCCGAAGGTTCCCATGTGGACGTGACTTTAACGTTCCCACCCCATGTCACTTTGACGGAGCCGGTGCGGGTGCGATTCAAGGCGCGGGTGGTGCGGGTGGAAGCGCCTTTGCCGGCATCGCGCGTCGGCATAGCAGCGCTGATCGAAGAATACGAATTCCTGCGCTCCAGCCCGGAACGGGTAGTGTGATGGAAGCACGCAAAGCATGGCCTCTTACTTCTGCTTCAATTCCTCAACCTCACTCCGCAGCCGGGTATAGCGCCGCAACAGAGTGCCGAGATAGGCGATGTGAATGACCCAAGTAGCGGCATAGGCGGCGTGAAGGTAACTCATCGCGAACTTCCTCTTTGCGAAGTCCCAGTTTGCGATGCCCCAGGTTCGAGCAGCGCTTCCAGCGCCTGTGTCTCTTCCACTTCCCGCTGCAAGCACTTCCAGGTGGTAGCGTGACCAACACACCAGCAGTGCAAAGCAGAAGAATGCAGCCCAGTTGATCAGCAGCACGTGCAACATGCGAGGATCAATCGAACCTCCACCGCCGATCACCGGCTGAGGATGCTGGGTGCGGAAAAACCAGATCGAAAAATAGACCAGCGGAACATCCAGCGCGCCAAATACAGCCAAGGCAGCGGCCAGCACCGGGGTCTGCCCGCCGCTGGAAAAGCGGCGCAGCACCAGGTAGCTGACGTAGATCAGCCACATCACCAGAGTCAGAGTCAGGCGCCAGATCCCAGGTCCACCAGATTCCCCACACCGGCCGCGCCCAGATCGGCCCCGTCACCAGCACCACCGTGCAGAAGACCACGCCGACTTCCGCCGCCGCCAATGCGACCGCATCCGCTTTCAAATTGCGGCGGACCAGGTACACGACCGACGCCACAAGTTCGAGCAAAGAACAAATGAACGCCGTCCAAGCCGAGGGGACGTGGTAGTAGAAGATGCGTTGCACATCTCCCATGCGTCTGTTCGGTAGGAGCGACGACCAGCGCCTCATAAAAGCGCATAGCCCAGCAACGCCGCCGTCAGAACAGCGAGGATGGGAAAGGCTCGTTTCATTCCGCGTGCAACACCGCTTCAAATAAGAACAGGCAAGCCATAGTAAACACCACATCGTAGGCCGCAAGCAACACGATCCAGAATTTGGCCGAGTACTCTCCGGTCAAAATTGCGCTGGTCGCCTCGACCATGGCCAGCAGCGCAGGAATGGAGATCGGAAACAGCAGCAAGGGCAGCATGATTTCGCGGCTGCGGGTGCGCAGCGACATGGCCGCAAAGAAAGTGCCATTCACCACCAACGCCCAGGTTCCCAGGACGGCAACGATGAACAACTGCTACGCCGGGCCCAGGGCGCGCAGGTTGTAAAACACGATGAAAAGCGGGGTCATCAAGCGCTTCCAGAACGCTGACAAAAATAAAATTTCCCAACGCCTTGGCCAGAAACAGCGAATTCGCCGGAGCCGGGGAAACCCGGTAGGCATCCAGCACCTGATTGCGCAGTTCCCGCGCCCAGGTCTGGTTCAGGCCACGACCGCGGCAAACAGAAACGCCACCCATACCAAGCCGCCGGCAATGCGGCGCGACTCCTCCGCCGTCGGGTCGAAGGAAAAGCTGAAGATCACCACCACCAGCAAGGCGAAAAACAGCATGGAGTTGATGGCATCCTTGGAGCGCCATTCCAGGCGGATATCCTTGGCCAGGTCGCCCGCGTGATTCCGATAGCTGTTCATCGGGGCCTCCAGCCGGACTGCGCTCTGAGTCCGGCTGCACGATCTGCCCGGCTTCCATCCACACAAACTCGTCGGCTGCGCCTTCCAGCAAAGACGCCTGATGGGTCACCACAAAAATGGTCTTACCCGTCGCGCAGTTGCGATCAGTAGTCCCACCATTTCGCGGGCGGAACGCACATCCACATTGGAAAAGGGCTCGTCGAGCAGCAGAATCTTGGGATCGTTCAGCAGCGCACGCGCCAGCGACATCCGCTGCCGCATGCCTTGCGAATATTGCCCGACGGGCGCTCAGCGCGGGGTCAAGCTTCACCGCGCGAATCACGGTTTCGGCAGCATCGCCGATCATCTTCGATTCCGTAAAGCCGTGCAAAATAACGCAAGTTTTCCATTCCGCTCATCTCGTCATAGAGCAGTGAAGGATGCGCCATGTAGCCGATCTGCGCAGCAGACTTCGCGCAGGTCACTTGGTCCCGAGCATCGAGATGCTTCCGCGCGTGGGCAGCACCAGGCCGGCCAGAGTGCGCAGCAACGTCGTCTTCCCTGCCCCGTTGTCGCCCAGGATGGCGTACAGACGGCCCGCCGCAAAATCGCGGTCACTCCGCGCAACGCCGCGAAGCGCCCGAATTGTTTGACGAGATTCGTGACGAGGATGTCGGTATTGCGCGGCGGCATCGAGATTTGGAAGATTGTCTGAAGTCGACAGGCAGCAAGGACGGCAATTGACCCACGTAGGGACAGAAGTCTCATGCATTTGTCCTGCCTGAACCCTGCTCCGTGAGTCCTGGATGGATACCGCCCAGACGAGGACCGCTGGGGCTACCTGGCTTGTGCTAGTTCGACATGCTGCGGAGCCGCTGGTTTGCACCTGCGTCATGCTTTTTGCAGGCTCAGCTGGCGGGATGCGCCCGTTCCTGGCTGTTGTGGGGCGTACTTCGAAGCGCACTTGGCCTGCAGTTGCTTGGCATGGAAAACGCCATCGCGTCCGAAGCTTCCATCCGCCAAGGCCTGCGAATTGTCTTTGAAGGTATCGGGCGGGGCTTCGGTGCCGCTGTACACCACGTGCAAAATCTGGTCGTTTTCCATCAGCGTGAACTCCACTTTAGTCCCGGTGCGGCTGATCGATCCAGGCTGAACATTTCCAGCTACGCGCAGGCGCTTGGTGTAGGCGCTGTCGCCCATGCCGCGAAGTTCTTTGATGGTGACGTAGTAGCTCTTGCTCTCCTGAACGCCGGTGTACGCCAGATAGCCCAGGGTCAACAGGATGACGACCGTCGCACCGCCAAACTTCAAGTATTTGCTGCTCTCCGCCGACATGAACCGACTCCGCGCTTAGGAGAACTCTATTCCTCCCCGCCGGAGTGGTCAAGACGGGCTGCACATCAGAGTTCACATCGCCTTGAAAGTGAAATCGATGCTCTTGGTTTCACTGCCGGCGACGGTGACCTTCTGCGTGGCCGTGCCCAGCTTTTCATGCCAGGCGGTGATCGTGTAGGTACCGGGCGGCAGGTTGCTGAGATCGAAGCTGCCGTCTTTGCCGGTCACTACAAAAAATGGGTGCTTGAACACAGCCACATAACCGTGCATCCAGGGATGCACATTGCACTTCACCGGGATTGCAACCTCTTCCCGAGCGAACGACTCGTCCATCTTGGTCATGGGAAGTTCCGCCTTGTTCCATTCCCGATTGTTGGCCGGGAGGGGATGAATGTTGTGCGTGGTCGGATCATCGTTCACCACCTCCAGGGGCTGGTTCGCTCGCATCGCCAGCACGTGCGGCCGATACACGCAGCCTTTCTGTTCGATCACCGCAGGCTCGGCAGGCGGATCGAAGGTGCGATCACCCAAGCCGTCGGAGACGAAAACGACGACATTCTCCAGATCCCCTTTTAAGTCGGACACGATGTCCTGCAAGAACACCGGCCCCGCATGTTGCTTGGCGCAGCTCGGGTCGGCCGACATGTTGATCGGCTTTGGTTTGGGCACGCTACCCTGAATCTTCACTTGCCTCTGACGCTTGCACTTCCGCCGCCCGGCGCAGACGAAGGCCCTCCAGCTTTGACTCCCTGTAGTCCAGCAAGACACAACAACGTGGTCGAGGCAACGATCACAAACAGATTTTTCTTTTTCATGGCACACCCCTGCTCCCTCGCGCGTGTTGTGCGAACGTCCTGCCGGAATGGTTCTGTTTCACGTCGGATGAATGCAGCGTAAGGCAATGCGGAACCAGCGGTTGTCATGCTGGAGTAATTGACCGGTCACTGCAAAGTCATTTTTGTGTCACGGATTTGCCCAGCGGAAACGCGTGAAATCGAGAGATTGGACGGAAGCCACACATAAGAAAGGCTGGGCGGGCGCCCAGCCTGTGCGTTGCAACCTGCGGCAAAGTCTACCACACGCGGCAAGCGTTCGCGCTGACCATGGGCTGGCCGGCCTTGCAGCCCCAGGCCTGTTGGAACTCCGGCATGTTCTGCGACCACGCCGTCGATGCGGTATTTCCCGGGCGAGTGCGGGTCCACGGTGACCAGCATGCGGGCGATACTCGGGGCGGCTGCTTCTCGCACCACACGCGCCCGAATCCCAGGAAAAAACGCTGCTGCGGAGTGTAGCCGTCGATCTTCTGGCCTTCCTTCCCGGTTTTGTCTTCGGCGATCATGTGTTCGAGCGCCATCAGCGCGATGCGGGCGCCGCCGTTGTCGGCGGTGTTCTCGCCCAGCGTCAGCCTGCCATTGAGTTTCAAGATCGTCCACCGCGACAAAGTTGCTGTATTCGTCGGCGACGCAGCTGGCGCGCTTTTCAAACTCCTTGCCATCCTCGGCGGTCCACCAATCGCGCAAGTTGCCTTGCGGATCGATACTTCCGTCCCTGATCGTCGAAGCCGTGGGTCAGTTCGTGGCCGATCACCACGCCGATGCCGCCGAAATTCACTGCGTCGTCCATCGTTTTGTCGAAAAATGGCGGCTGCAAAATGCCGGCGGGAAATACGATTTCGTTCTCTGCGAGCGCTGTAGTAGGCGTTGACCGTGGGCGGCGTCATGCCCCATTCCTTGCGGTCCAGCGGCTTGCCGATCTTGGCGATCTGGCGCTTGGATTCGAATTCGTTGGCGCGCAGAAAATTCCCGAGCAGATCGCCGCGCACGATGGTGAGCGAGCTGTAGTCGCGCCACACGTCGGGATATCCGATCTTGTTGCGGATGGCCTGCAGCTTGATCTTGGCCTGTTTTTTGGTGTCGTCGGTCATCCAGGGCAGGCCCTGAATATCCTCGTCCAGCGATTTCTCCAAGCGCATCCACCATTTTCAACATGCGCTGCTTGCCTTCCGCGCCGAAGGTGAGCTTCGACATACTTCTGCCCCAAAGCCTCGCCCAGAGCACTGTCGGTAACTCCACGCAGCGCTTCCAGCGCGGCTGGATTTCCTTTGGCCGGTCAAGGCCTTGCCGCATTTTGAAATTCGCATCCACGAACGGCTTGGAGAGCCACGGAGCGGCACTGCATCGATCAGGTGCCAACTGACATAAGTCTTCAGGCTATCCAGCGATTCGGAGTCCACCACGCCATTCACCTGCTTGAAGAATTCCGGATTGCGGACGTTCAATTCCGAAAAACTGGGCGAGCCCATGTCGGTGAAGTATCGATTCAAATAAAAAGCCGGGGCCAAGCGCAACGGCCGCATCTCGCGTCATCTTGTGGTCGAGATTCTTCGGATCGCGGCGCAGCGGTGCGGTCCATGGCGGCTTTGGCCAGCGCGGTCTCGATGCGCAACACGGTTTGCGCCGAAGCCGCCGCCTGCTGCGGACGTTGGCCCGCCAGACGTAAACACCTGGGTAGCGTATTCGCACCAGATGCTTGCGCATCTCGATCATTTTGGCATCGTCTTTGATGTAGTAATCGCGGTCGGGCAGCGACAACCCGCTCTGGTCGATGTCGGCGATTTCCATGTCGGCGTTGTGCAGATCGGCGCCGGAATCGAAAATCAAACAGCGTATTGGTGCCGATCAAATGATCATGGGCGATGGCTTCGATCAGCGCAGTCTTGTCTTTCACTGCGGCGATCCGGTCCAGTTCCGGCTTCAGCGGCTCGAGGCCCTTGGCGTCGGCCGCTTTTCGTCCATGCAAGAGCCATAGATAGTCGCCGATCTTTCTGCTCGATGGCGTCTCGGCCGGTCGGTCGACCGAAGCTTTGTCTAGAATGTCGCGCAGATGACCAGGTTCCGTTCGTCCAGTTCGACGAAGCTGATCCACTGCGGCTTGGTCGGCGGGAATTTCCGTGTTCTTCAGCCAGTTGCCGCAGGCGTACTGGTAGAAATCGGTGCAGGGATCGAGCGTCTTATCGATGTTGTCGATGCTGAAGCCCGGGCCGGCTTGCAGTGGAGACGGTCTGGGCAAAAGCGACAATGGTCAGCAGCAAGCAACGAAGCAGCCAGCAAGCAGAAACGGCATGGACGCGCATTGAGATGACCTCGTTGGAATGGAACGGTGATTTTAAGCCTGAGCCGTTTGGACGAACAAGCGGAGAAAAGGATAGCTGCAGATGACTTCCGTCGAGACAAGCCTGTGAGAGCTTCAGTCGCAATTCACAGCGTATAATCAGCTTTCACAGAATTCAGCGAGGGTGATAAGTCATGGCTCCCGCGAACGGAACGGCAATCAAGACAAACGGCAACAACGGACACAGCGTTCCCCAGCCCCGCGCGGAGTGGATCGCCCGCCGCAAGGCGCAAAATACGCGACGGCAATTTCTCCCAGATGCACTATGCCCGCGAGGGTCGTCATCACGGAGGAAATGGAATATGTAGCCCATCGCGAAAAGCTTTCGCCAGAGTTGGTCCGCGAGGAAGTCGCCCGCGGCCGCATGATTATTCCCGCCAACATCAACCATCCGGAACTGGAGCCGATGTGCATCGGCGTGGCTTCGCTGTGCAAGATCAACTCCAACATTGGCAACTCCGCCGTCACCTCAAACATTGACGAGGAACTGAAGAAGCTGCATACCTCGGTCCACTTACGGCGCCGACACGGTGATGGATCTCTCGACCGGCGGCGATATTCATGAGATTCGCGAGGCCATTCTGCGCCACTCGCCTGTGCCCATTGGCACGGTGCCGATCTACGAAGCAATCTCGCGGGTGAAGCGGGTCGAGGATCTGAATGCCGAGGTGATGCTCGAAGTCATCGAAGAGCAAGCCGAGCAGGGCGTGGATTATATGACCATCCACGCCGGCGTGCTGATTCAGTATCTGCCCATGGTTTCCAAGCGCATCACCGGCATCGTGAGCCGCGGCGGCGCAATTCTGGCGCAGTGGATGGCCCACCATCACAAACAGAATTTTCTCTACGACCGCTTCGATGACATCTGCAAGATTTTCGCCAAGCATGATGTGAGCTTCTCGCTGGGCGATGGCCTGCGTCCCGGCTGCATTGCCGACGCCAGCGATGAAGCCCAATTCGCCGAGTTGAAAACGCTGGGCGAACTGACCAAGAAGGCCTGGGAATACGACGTGCAGGTGATGATCGAAGGGCCCGGCCACGTTCCGCTCGACAAGATCAAAGAGCAGGTGGATAAAGAAAAAGAGCTCTGCTACGAGGCGCCGTTCTACACTCTCGGCCCGCTGGTTACCGACATCGCGCCCGGCTACGATCACATCACCTCGGCCATCGGCGCAGCCATGATCGGCTGGCATGGCGCGGCCATGCTGTGCTACGTCACGCCGAAAGAGCATTTAGGGTTGCCGAATGAGAAAGACGTGAAGGATGGCATCATCGCCTACAAGATTGCCGCCCATGCCGCCGATCTGGCGCGGCATCGCCCCGGCGTTCAAGACCGCGACAATGCCCTCAGCTACGCGCGCTACAAGTTCGATTGGGAGAAGCAATTCGCGCTCTCGCTCGATCCCGAGACCGCGCGTTCCATGCACGATGAGACCCTGCCCGACGACTCCTACAAAGAAGCCGCGTTCTGCTCCATGTGCGGCCCGAAATTCTGCTCCATGAACTATTCCAGCAAGGTGGACGAGTACAACAAGCAAGTGCACGGGCTGGAGAAGAAAGACTACTCAGAGTTGGTGGAGAAGCTGGTGCCGATCAAGTAAGATCCCGAGCAATATGCCACTCGATCCCGACAGACTGCGAGGCTGGGTCTACGACGCATTGGCTCGTCCCAAGAATCAGGTAGGCGCCAACAGTGGTGGTCTGCAACTGGCGGACATTTCGCGCTGGGTGAAACAGAAAGCACAGCAGGCCGGACTCATCCCCCAAGACACTTTGACCGGCACCAACAACCTCGAGCAGGTAGACGAAAACGCGATCCGAGAATGCATTTGGAGTCTAATTATTCAAGGAATCGTCGTACCGGGGGTCTCCAACGACTCCTACGGCTCAAACCTCCCGTGGATACAAGTGACCGAATGGGGAAGAACTTGCTTGAAGACCGGCGAGTACCTGCCATACGACACAGGTCTTTTCCTGAGCCGACTCAGGAACCAGATTCCTGCGCTTGATTCGAGTGTTGAGTTGTACCTTAAGGAGGCCCTCAACTCATACAGGGCGGGCAGCTATCTAGCGGCGGCTGTCATGACCGGCGTTGCCTCTGAACGAGTTCTGATCTTGCTACGAGACGCAATTCACGCCGCCATCTCGCAAGAGGACGGAAAGAGAAAGTTCGTGGAGAGGACCGAAAATCAGATCGCTAAACGTATCTACGAGGCCGTCGCAGGAAAGATCGAGACGGTACGCGAGCAACTGCCACCGCCGCTGCAGGACTCCATCGGAACTGAGCTTGACGGGATTTTCACCGAGATTCGGAGGACTCGTAACGATGCAGGGCATCCCACTGGAAGAGTTATTGAGCGGGGAGAGGCTTATGCACTTCTCCAGCTATTTCCTGTCTATGCCAAGAGCGCGTACGCGCTGCTGGATTGGCTGAAAACTAACCCAATGTGAGGCATGCGGCGAACCGGTGCGCTTCACCCTGACGAACTGGTCAACCTCGCCGCCTAACGTGCAATCGCGACGTCTTCGAGCGTGACCCGCTTGAACACGCTCGGATCGCCCAGGCGTTTCACGGCGTCGAGAACCTCAATGCCGGCCAGACATCCCTCGGCATCATAGTCGGCGGCAATGCCCTCACCCAGATGCTTCGTCGTAACGGTAGTCTCTTTGAAGCGGATGTAAAGCGCGTCCACGTTCTGGTCATAGGTGATCCTCATGCCGCGCACTCCTAGAAATAATCGCATGATCGAAGCCTCTGCGGAGCTGCGCTCCGCTGGACACCCGACGGAGGCTGTCCCCACGTGGTCCCAGTAGTTTCCCGCTTCACACGTACCGATTTCGTTCACTCGCGCACAGGGGCGCCCGCGCATCACGGTCTACCCCTTGAAGTCCGCCACGCCGTCCCATACCAACTGCACCGCAATCGCCAGCAGCAGGAAGCCGAAAATGCGATTGATGGCGCCGGTTGCGCCCGGCCCCAGGCGCTTTACCAGCGGACCTCCGAGACAAAGAAAAAGGTAGACGACGACTCCGAGCGCGGCAATGCCAATCACCATCCCGAGGTAAGCAATCATGTTGCTCGTGTGTGCGGCCAGGCCCATCACTACGCCGATTGAGCCCGGGCCCGAGAGCATCGGCATAGCCATCGGCGTCAGGGAAATATCTTCTTTCGTGCTCGCCTCTTTGCTTTCAGCGGGAGTGATCCGGCTGGACCCAGTCACCATGCCCCAAGCGGTGTTGGCTACAATCAGGCCGCCGGCGATTTTCAGCACGGGGAGGGAGATGCCAAAGAAGATGAGCACGAAGCGTCCAAGGAAAAGAAAGACGACCAGAATTGTGAATACGTAGATCGCAGTCTTCAGCGCAGTGCGGCTGCGTTCGGGGGGCGGGAAGTCGGAGGTCAGCGTAAAGAACAGCGGAACCCCACCTAGAGGATTCACGATAGGAAACAATGCCAGGAACGTGGCGATCGCGGCCGAGGGCAAGTCCCGTACGAAGTATTGCACCGCGTTACCCGCTGCCATGGCTAGCGATAGCCCTCCAACACCTTGGCCGCGCGATTCAGCGCAGCAGCCAGGACCGCAATCTGCTGCCGCACCCGATCAAGGTTATGCTTGTCGATAGCCTCGTTGATCCCGGGTATGACCACAGCCGCATAGCCGGTGTATTCTCCCGGAGCATAAATCCCATGGCGATACCAGGGCCGGTCGGGCAATCCTTCGGGGATCAGCAGTGCGCGCTCCGCCTCCCGCAAAGCTTGGTTCAGCTTCGCAACATCGCCCGGTGGATTCCTTTGCCGCGCAAGAATCTTCGCTCCCGCTTGCTCGAAATGATGCGCGGCCTGTGCGGCAGCAGCGAAGTCCGGAGACTGGCTGCTGAATTCAGTCTGAGCCTTTCTGTTCGCAGAATCGATATAGGCCGCGACTTCCTTGCCGTATTCTTCGTAGTCGAAGGGCAACACGTCAGCGTCGGCCATGCGGAGGGTTTCAATCCCGAAAATACGTGCCATCTCCTGCTCGTAGACAAAATCAGGATCGCCGAATTTCTTGAACCAGGCGAAATTGTCGAAGGCGGAATGATAGACACCGTAGGAACCGGTCGAACTCACGTCTGACGAGGGAATGCCAAGGTGTTGGAGGAAAACCGTGAAATCTGATCCGCTGCCCAGGTCACCCACAGGAACGTCCGGCTTCGATTGCGCGGCGGGAAGACGCTTGATGTCACCGATAGCCTCCGTCGGCGTCTGGCCATTCTCGGCGCCAGGCTGGTTCGCTTTTTTCCAAGCCTCATAGACTGTCCCGCCCTTAGGGTTGGGCACGGTCTTGGTCACCTCACGCAAGAATTGCTTCAGGCTGGGCACGGAAGACGCTCCAAACCTGGGTCCCGAAACCGCCACATCCATATTGAAGTAGGCCACGGCATTGGCCAGTTCGGTTTCGTGTTGCTCGCCCCATTCCGTGGAACCGATCAGCCCCTCTTCTTCTCCGTCCCAACTCCCGAAAATCACGGTGCGCTTGGGCTTCCAGCCCGATTTCAGCAATTCGCCGATGCCATGCACAGCTTCCAGCATGGCCGCCGTACCGCTGTTGGGATCAACCGCCCCATACACCCAAGCGTCGCGATGATTGCCCGCCACTACGCATTCTTCGGGCAGTTCTCCGCCGCGCACCCGACCAATTACATCCCAGATAGTGCGGAACTGATAATCCTGCTTAAGATGCATCTTCACCTTCACCGGTCCGGGTCCCACGTGATAGGTAAATGGCAGGGCACCCTGCCAATCGCGCGGGGAATCGGGACCGCCCAAATGCTCCAGGAGGGGCCAAGCGTCGGCATAGGAAAGTGGCGTGGTCGGAATTTTCGGCATCTGGGCCGACTGCAGCGGCGGTGTCCGCTGGGCGTCAGGGAGCGATGGGACGGACGCGACCCCAGGAGTGGTCGGGTCACCGGCAAACTCGAACATGTAGCCGATTGAGCCTCGCTGCACACCCGTGTCCGGCCGCCAAGGGCCTTGCGGATACTTATCGCCGCGCCGCCAGCCGTCGTCCGCCGGGTCCGAGTAAATGATCAGTCCGGCAGCGCCATGCTCCTGCGCCACAAATGCTTTCACACCGCGAAAATTCTGGCCGTACCGCACCAGGACGATCTTCCCGCGCACTTCTACCTTCAACTGTTCCAGTTTCTTGAAATCTTCCGGCGATCCGTAATTGGCGTAAACCACCTCCGCCTCGGCGTCCCCGGAAGGGGACATGCTGTTGAACGGCATGATCACCCTGGGATCGTCGGCATAGGAATCACCTTCCACGTGCTCGCGTGTCGGTCCGTGCATCTTCACGCCCGCAGGCGCAGTAACATCTACACTGATTTCGGCGGGGTAATTTATCCAGGCGCGGTATTCGACGATTTCGGCATCCAGACCCGCTGCGCGGAACTTTTGGGCGACGTAATCTGCAGTCGCCTTGTCTTCAGGTGTGCCGGCGACATGCGGGGCCTGCGTCAGGATTCGCAAATGCGTTTCGGCAAGTTTAGGATCGGGGATGGCCAAGAATCTGGACTCGACCGAGTTCTCGGCACCCGCATCGCGGAAACCGAGAATCTGCGTCGCCGCGGGCGGCCTTGAGGTATCTTCGGCGTTAAGGTTCGGCTGACTCCAATTGCCGGCATTGAGCAACAGAACGGTCAGAGTCAAGCGTGGGAAAATTTTCATCGGCCTCCAATGCAATCCCCGGATCCCCAGCGATTGTATCGCGCCAGTTACTCGATCCATAGTAACCCAGGCTCCTGCGATGCGGGCGTGGGTGTCTCTTGCATGGGCAATAGCGGCCGTACGCACCGGCAGCAAAGATTTGACACACTTTTGACAAATGGGCGAGGGCATATAGATGAGAATGCCGGGGTTCGGATTCTCGACGAAGGAAGGAATGAACATGAAAGCTTCTATCCGTCTGCCGCAACTCTTTTTGACTCTGCTCCTGTCTACAGCGTTCTCCCTGTGCGCCGCTCAAACCTACAAAATTACTGATCTCGGTGATCTTCCCGGCGGCAATTTCAGCCAAGCCCAGGCGATCAACGCTAGGGGCCAGATCAGCGGCATGGCCGGAGATTCCAGCGGCAACGGTGTGGTCATTCTTTACTCGAACGGCAAGATGGCCGACCTGGGCAGCCTGGGCGGCGGCAAAGCAATCGGCAACGCCATCAATAAGTCCGCTCAGATCGCCGGATATTCCACCAATACGGCGGGCACGTATCGAGCATTTGTGACGGTCAACGGAATGCTCGTCGACATTGGCGATCTCGGCGGCGGCTCCTCGGTTGGGTATGGTCTGAATGATTCCGGTCAGGTTGTGGGCGCCTCGTACCTCGCCAATGGTGGAGTCGTTCCGTTTCTCTACCGCAACGGCAAGATGATCGACTTAGGAACACTCGGCGGACAAGGTTGGAACAGCGCGAACGGGATCAATAATGCTGGAGTTGTAGTGGGAACCTCTTGGGCCCCAGGCGGTTTCTTCGGTTTCGTCTGGAAGAACGGGAAGATGAAACAGCTTGGAACGTTGGGAGGATCCTTCAGCCAGGCATACGCCATTAACAACAAAGGCCAGATCACCGGGGATGCTTACACGACGAACGGTGATTTACACGCCTTTATTACGACCGGCGGGAAACTCAAGGATCTGGGCGTGATTTCCGGGTCAGCCAGCTGGGGTTTCGGGATCAATGACTCCGGGATCGTAGTCGGCCAGAGCACTTCTGCGCAGGGTGGCAACTATCACGCCTTCGTATATAACGGCCGAAAGATGATGGACTTGAACAAGCTCATTCCGGCGAACTCCGGATGGGAGCTCGACGTGGCCAATGGCATCAACGACGCTGGAAAGATTGTCGGCTATGGCACACACAACGGCACCACGCTTCACGCGTTTCTTTTGACGCCGCGGTAAACCGCATTGATAGTTCGCGCCTCCAGGGCCGCGACCTGCTATTGGCAAAGCGGCCCTGCTTCTTTTTTTGAAGCCCGATTTCTTGAAGCTCGAGAGCGGGGTTTTGTTGCATTCGCGTTCCTAATTTCACCAACTTCACCATATTCACCGTATGGTGATACAATGGCACCATGAAACGCGCCACGATGACCTTTCCCGATGACTTGGCCGAGGCGGTGGACAACTACCTTCGAGCCCAGGAAACGCGCCCCGCGCTCACAACTGTTGTGCAGGCCGCCCTCCGAGAGTACCTGCGAGAACGTGGATTTCTACGAGTGCGGCGTCCCCTGAAAATCACTCCCAAGGGGAACAGCGGGCGCAGCGACGTCAGTCAGAACCATGACCTTTATCTGACAGGCATGAAGAAATGACTCGCGCCGTGCTGGCGGACACCGGGCCCCTATACGCGGCTAATGATGAGGGCGACGCGCACCATCAGCGTGCCCTTCGAGAGTTGCACGCATTGGGCCGCGCCCGGCGCGAGGTGCTGATTCCCTACCCGATCTTACTTGAGGCCTATTCGTTGCTTCTATTCCGCCTTGGGAGGAATGCGGCCTCAGGTTGGCTAACCGAAGTAGCTGACGCAACCCTGGTGAATCCCACACCAGAAGACTATCGGCGGGCGTTCGCAACGATTCGAGCACTGGCCGATCAGCCTATCACCTTGTTCGACGCAACCGTCGCCGCGTTGGCCGCGCGCCTCGGCCTGCCGGTGTGGACCTACGATCATCATTTTGACCTGATGCGCGTTGCCGTATGGCGGTGAGCGGCTTTCATGCGGGAATGACCGGGTCCAGCGGAAACGGCTAAACTTCTTGCATGCCTGTGAAGGATCCCACCAAGCGGTTCTCGACCCGCGTTGACAATTACGTGCGCTACCGTCCCACATATCCGCGGGAAATCATCGAGCTCTTGCAAAAAGAATGTAATGTAACCCCCGATTCCATCATTGCCGACGTCGCCTCCGGCACCGGTATCTTTACCCGGCTGCTGCTGGAGAACGGCAACCGAGTTTATGGCGTTGAACCCAACCCGGATATGCGACGGGCGGGGGAGCAATTCCTGGCGCAATATCCGCACTTTACCAGCGTTGCCGGAATGGCTGAGGCGACCACGCTTCCGGATCAGAGCGTCGACCTGGTCACAGCGGCCCAAGCAGCACACTGGTTCGATCGCGGCAAAGCCCGGCGCGAGTTTCTGCGCATTCTCAAACCGCAGGGCTGGACCGTGCTCTTGTGGAACGAGCGCGCGCACCGGCTCGACTCCCTTTCTTCGCGATTACGAGCAACTGCTGCTGAGTTATGGCACGGATTATCAGGAGGTCCGGCACGAGCGCACGACCGCCGAGATTTCTGATTTCTTCGCGCCAGAGCCTTTCCAATCGCGCGAATTGGAGATGCGCCAGGAACTCGACTACTCCGCTCTCCAAGGGCGACTTCTTTCTTCCTCGTACATACCACAGCCGGATCAGCCTAACTATGAATCTATGCTGCAGAGAGTTGCAGCGGATCTTCGACGAGCATCGAGTCGACAATCGCGGTGTCGCTCGAATACAACACGCTCGTGTACTACGGTCGGCTGGGTGGATCGTCGTCCCGCGCGATCACCGAGGGCCTAAATCATCAAAGGCGATTCATCGCAAGAGTTGCACGAAAGAAACATTCTGACCTGGCACTGGTGAGGACGCTGATGTCCGACGAAAAAACATTCCACATGACTCCCGATGAATTCCGGCGCCATGGCCATGCCGTGGTGGACTGGATCGCAGATTACTATGCGCGCATTGAATCCTACCCTGTCCTGTCGCGCGCGGAACCGGGCCAGATTCGGGCATCGCTGCCGGCAAATCCTCCGTCAAAAGGCGAGCCTTTCGCTGTCATCCTGGGGGATCTTGAGAAACTTATTTTGCCCGGCATTACACACTGGCAGTCGCCAAATTTCTTCGCGTATTTTCCCTCGAACAATTCGGGGGCATCGATTCTGGGGGACTTGCTTTCTTCAGGGCTGGGCGTGCAGGGCATGCTCTGGGCGACCAGCCCGGCGTGCACCGAACTGGAGACGCATGTTCTCGACTGGCTGGTTCAAATGCTCGACCTACCGCAGAAGTTTCTTTCCACGAATAGTGGGGGCGGTGTGATTCAGGACACCGCGTCCAGCGCGTCTCTTTGCGCTTTGCTGGCCGCGCGGGAAAGAGCCACCAATTTCGCCAGCAATCGCCGTGGTTGCGACGGCAAGCTGGCCGCCTATACGTCGTCGCAGGCACATTCGTCCATTGAAAAGGATATCAAGATCACCGGAGTGGGTCTCGACAATTTGCGCCTGATCGAAGCGGACGAAAACTTCGCCATGCGCCCGGACGCGCTGGCCCGGCAGATTCAACAGGATCGTCACGCCGGTCTGACTCCTTGCTTTGTCTGCGCCACGGTGGGCACTACTTCCTCGAATGCAATCGACCCTCTGCCCGAAATCGGGCGCATCTGCCGCGAAAACAGCATTTGGTTTCACGTAGACGCCGCTATGTCGGGCACGGCGGCACTTTGCCCCGAGTTTCGCCACATCCACGACGGAGTTGAGCTCGCTGACAGTTACACTTTCAACCCGCACAAGTGGATGTTTACCAACTTCGACTGCAACTGTTTCTACGTGGCCGATCGCAAGGTGCTTATTCAAACACTTAGCGTGCTGCCAGAATACTTGCGCAACAAGGCCACAGAGTCGGGTGCAGTTATCGATTATCGTGATTGGCAGATTCCGCTTGGCCGGCGTTTCCGTGCCTTGAAACTCTGGTTCGTGATTCGCCACTACGGAATCGAGGGCCTGCAATATCACGTCCGCCAGCACATCGAACTGGCTCAGCAGTTCGCCGGCTGGGTAAAGAACGACAGCCGCTTCGAACTGGCTGCGCCCACGCCCTTAAACCTGGTCTGCTTTCGGTATAAGGGTGGGGATGATGCGAATCAGGCGCTGATGGATCGTCTCAACCGCAGCGGAGATCTCTACCTCACGCACACTCGGCTGAATGACCGAATCACCTTGCGGTTCTGCATTGGCCAGGCGAACACTACGGCGCGCCACATCGAGCAAGCGTGGAAGCGTATCCGGGAGGAAACTGCAAGCCTGGAGCGGTTTGGCGATCGATAGGGCGGGCCATGCGGTTTCAGGCTCCTGCCTCCGAAAACAAAACGGAGGAGCCGCGAACCTCGCCGCTCCTCCGTGGTTTGTTCAATCAACTTGGTTCCGCTATCAGTTGGTGCGGCGATTGGTCACACTGGCTGACGCGTTTCTGCTGTCGTTCTCCATCTGCATGATCACGCCGTCAAATGGAGTGGCCCCTACGTAGTGTCCGTGCAGGACGCTGATGTGGCGCAACGGATATCCGGAATCCGGCCCGCGACGCCAGTTTTGGCCGCCATCTTCGCTCTCAAACACCACGCCGGTTTCCGTGCTGGTGGCCAGCAGGAGCTTGCTGCCCGCATCGTAGGTGATGGAGCTGATGTTTTTATCCGGGAGGCCGTTCTGCATGTGCTCCCAGCCGCCGCCGGAGTTGGGACTGCGGAAGGCGCCCTCGCGAGAGGCCACAATGATCTCACCGTCTGGCGTTACTGTTACGCCGCGGATGCCGCTCACCGAGGAGGTCAAATTCGACGTCTTCCAGGTCTTGCCGTTGTCGGTCGAAACCAGGACATCGTTGCGAGTTGCCGCCGCCAGCAATTCTCCCTCGGCTTGCGCCGATATGAAGTCCTGCTTGCCCATGACCGGCCCGCCGCTCCAACTCTTCCCCTGGTTGGAACTGGTGTAAAGCCCCATAGAAGTCGCAGCTAGCCAGCGTTTGGGGGTGATTTCGATCTCGTTCACTCGCGCCGTCAATACAGAACGAACCTCGATCTTGGCTCCCTTGGTTCCCTTCCTGGCGCGCGAGGTTTTCTCGTTAGTTATGGTGTTAATCGGGCTCCAGGTGGCGGCATTGCGAGCCAGCAGGAACATGCCGCGATTGGTGCCGGCGACCAGCTCGCCGTTTGCGGTCTGCTGCAGCGTGAACACATCCCGGCCATCCAAACCTGCACTTTTCTGGGTCCAATGCTGTCCGCCGTCATGCGAAGCGAATACGCCGCCCATCTCTCGATCGTTCACCACACCCACATAGATAGTGTCGGGATCCTGCTTGTCAGCCACGATCGCAGTCACATAACGATGAGTGTAACCATGGTTGGAGGCCGTGAAGGCCTGTGCGCCATCGTCGCTGGCTAAGACTCCGCCCCGATCGGTGGCCAGCAGCACGCGCTGCGAGTTGCGCGGATCCACCAGCACATCGTTCACCACGACTTCCGGATTGCTCACCCGGCTCCAAGTCTTGCCCGCGTCCGCGGTTTTCCAAAGCCCTTCGGTAGTTCCGGCGTAGACAATCTCCGGATGCATCGGGTCCTGCTTCAACACCCGGGTGCGTCGCGCGGAAAACGGAATGCCCTGAATCTTGTGGAACAATTCGCCGGCGTTCTCGCTCTTGTAAATTCCCGAGCACGCGCTGGCGAATACGACAGAAGGATTCGACGAATCGACGATGATCGAGAACACGTCGGAGTCGTCAATCATGCCTTTGTTGATGTGATGCCAGGAGGCGCCGCCATCGTCGGTTTTCCAGGCCAGGTGCCAGGTGCCGGCGTAAACCACATCCGGATTCTTGGGATCGACCGCGATGGACTCAATGTTGTGAACTTCCTGCGTGGCTGAGGAAATCTTGTTCCAGTTCTTGCCGCCATCTTTGCTGCGGAACACGCCGTCGAGCGCTCCCGCGACCAGGACTTTCGGAATCGGACGTGGAGATCGCCATAGCGCGGATTGACTTGCCGTGCAGGTCGGGAGTGGTCTCCCAGTTTTTTCCGCCATCCTTGGAGCGGAACAAGTCGCCCGTCTGCTGATTTTCCACGCTCCAGGCTGCGGCATACATGTGCTCCGGATTCTGTGGATCGATGGCGATGTGGTCAATTACGTAGTCATCGCCGCTGCCCAGATGGGCAAACCTCGACCAATTGTGTCCGCCATCATTCGAGACGAAAAGTGTTCCGGTGCTGGTGCCCAGAAAGATGTGATCCGGGTTCTGCGGATCGTAGGTCAGGCTGCGCACGTCGCCGCCATCGGGACCCAGCGCAGTCCACTGGCCGGCCCAAAGGGTAGCTGTACAAAACAGAACAACCGCCATAAGCAGCAATGACTTACGGCTCATCAAACACGAGGATTCGGAAATCATAGATCGGTTTGCCCCTGAAAAGAGAAATGCCATCGGGGGCAAGAGTGACAGGGTAACACGGGCCAAGCAAGTTACCGAAGGGAAGAGACCCTGGACCGTATTGGACCACCGATAGCAGCGGGCAGTTAGGAATATGGAGAGCGTGCGCCGCCCCGATTACAATCTCGGGCCCATTGTCAGAGAATCCTCCTAGCCCACCAAGTCATTGCCAGAGCCAGTAACTCATGCACATCGCCGCCCAAGCGGAAGTTTGGACGGGCTACCCTGGAGAGACGGCCTACCCTCAAGCGTAGCGATGAAAAGCGGCCGAGTTGCGCTCGGCCAGGCCGTCATCTCTAACACTCACTCTGACACCCGGCTCATTGCTGAGCGGCTGGCGCCTTTTTCTTTGCGGCGGCGCGCGGATGGTCCGGGACCGCTTTGACCTTGGACTCATCCACAGACTGCGTGCCTTCACCAGAGAACACGCCGCCCGCAGGAACAATCCAGTACTCCGCCGTCTGCGTGCCCGCGCTGCCGGTACGGGTTTCGATGCGGCCGGGATCAATTCCCAGCTTGGCTTCGCCACCCGTGAGATAGGCCTTGGAATTGACGGCACGCTCCGCCGCCAAGTTGGGCCGTTTTTCCGTGGGCTCGGCGTTGCCGACAATCACCAGCTTGTTGTCGGCGTTTTGCTGCAGGTTCTTGGCCACGTCGTCCAACTTGCCTTTGCATTCGTTGTCCACGCGCCACGGCTTCCCGATTTTAGCCATGTTCTCGAAGCCGCAGTCGGTCAGCTTGCTGGCTTGTGGCACCGGTGGCGGAGGAGGATTCTCTACCGTCACCTGCGTCGAAGCTTGCGTGTTCAAGCCACGCGAGTCGGTGCAAGTTGCGCTCACCGTAATCGGTCCCGCCGATGCGCCGCTGGTATTCAGCGTGGCATTCGGTCCACTCCCGGAAACGCTGCCGCCAGTTGCGGTCCAATTGTTCACCGTGACAGGCACGTTGTCCGGACTGGTGCAGTTGCAAGTCACGTTGACGGTTCCGCCCGCCTGCAGGCTGGTCGGGTTCGCCGTGCACGACATAGTTGGCGGATTCTTCGGCGGCTCTTTCACGGTGAAGTTCGCCGTGCAGATCGCCTCTCCGCCCTTCCTCTTGGGATCAGTGATGTGCGCCGTCGCTGTGTAACTGCCGCCAGCGATGCCGTTGGTATCAATATTCGCTGTATTGCCGGTGCCGCTGATCTTTCCACCTGTGCTGCTCCAGGTGTAGTTCAGCGTATGCTTGGGATTGAAGTTGCTGCCGGTGGCGGTCGCGGTGATCGGCTCGCCCACCATCACCTCAGACGGTTGCACCGAGCAGCTCGCAGCCGGGATCGCCGAGGGCGGGTAGCCAAAGTTCCACAGCAATCCTCCGCCAATGCGAAGACCTTGCAGCGAGGGACGGCGCAGATCGGGAAAACTGGGCGAGACGACATCATCGTAGTGATGCCGGCCCCACACATAGTCAGCCTCGACCAGCCGCACCGAGAACAGGCGGATTACCTTTAAATCAATTCCGCCGCCTACAATGGCGCCAATCCCATTGTCCGAACCAAGCCCCGGGGCACTGAGCTGATTCCAGCTCAACAGGCTGTGCGCGAAGAAATTCATTCCATCGCCACGCAGCATCAGCCGCGGACCGACCGACAAAGTGCCTTCATTCGTCTGGTGGCCCCAGCTCTTGCCGTACTGCCCTTCCAGTCCCAGATACTTGTTAAAGTTGCGGGTCAGGGCAGCCGTGAACCCGGTGTCAATGTCCGGCAGCGTATTAGGGAGAGGGGCGTTGTAAGTGCCAAAAGGAGACGGCACGGTGCCGCCCGGGTGCAGCCACTGATATCCCGTGTAGACATCATACTTCGGGAATTCGTCGTCCTGTGCCAGGGTAACGACCGAAAGCAGACATACGGCCAGGATCAGCCACAAACCACTGAACAGTACACGCCTGTTGCTTATACTGCGGTAAACAAACATATCGTCCTCCGGAATTTTGCGCTCAGCTTCTGTGTCCATGCTCGCGTGCAGGATTGGGAATCCAGCGCACGGAAACTGCTAAGATGTCATTTGTCTGGCGGATGACTCATCGAAACCGCAGACTCTATTATGCAGGTTTCTATCATAAGGGGTTGTCGAGACATCATACGCGGCGACTGATCTCTGAGTCCAGTTTTCTGAGGCCAGGCGGAGGCCAGTCTTCAAGTGTCCCGCGTCTCATATTGATACCGCTCGGGTGCCCTTCGTTTGGTGCAGTGTAATCCGTCATCGAGGCAGCCCACCTTGCCGCAGATGGCATCAAGCGTCAATACTTAAGCAGGGTTCCGGGGTTTATGAGCCAGGAAAAGGTACTGATCGTCGAAGACGAAGAAAACGAGCGCACGGGACTCGCCGAGCTGGTCTCGGCCTGGGGCTATCGCGCCGAGACTGCCCGCGACGGGGTTGAGGGATTGGAAAAAGTCGCTGCCTGGTCGCCTTCCATCGTGGTGACCGATCTTAAAATGCCGCGCATGGGTGGCTTGGAACTGCTGGAGCGCATTGCCGGCGACAGCCAAGCCGTGGCCGTGATCGTGGTCACCGCCCAAGGAACCATCGACAGCGCGGTGCAAGCCATGCGCATCGGCGCCTACGACTACATCACAAAACCGATTGACACCGCCCGGCTGCGCACCATTTTGCAGAATGCCTCCGCGTTGCTGGGGACCCGCGTGGAACTTGAGGTCACGCGGCGCAAGCTGCGGGACACCGGCTCCCTCGGATGCCTGGTCGGGGGCTTCGAAGAAAATGCAGGAGATCTTTCACCTGACCGAGATGGTCGCTCCCAGCACCGGCCTCGGTGCTGATCACCGGCGCCAGCGGAACCGGGAAGGAGTTGGTGGCTCGCACCATTCATGAACTGAGTCCTCGTCGCAACAAGCCGTTTGTTCCCATCAATTGCGCGGCCATTCCCGAGACCCTGATCGAGAGCGAAATTTTTGGCCACGAAAAGGGCGCATTCACCGGCGCGCTCGAACGCCGCACCGGCTGCTTTGAACTTGGCGGAAGGTGGAACGCTGCTGCTGGACGAAATCGGCGAAATGCCGGTCGCCACCCAAGCCAAACTTCTGCGCGTGCTGGAAGACCGCAAGTTTCGCCGCTTGGGAAGCAAAGTAGAAACCACTGTGGATGTCCGGGTACTTGCCGCTACCAACAAAGTGCCCGAGGAGGCCGTGGCACGCGGCGAATTGCGCAACGACCTTTACTATCGGCTGAATGTCTTCAACATCCACATGCCGCCCTTGCGAGAACACAAAGACGACATTCCCGGCGCTGGTTGAATTCCTTTTGAAGGAGATGAGCGCCAAACACGGCCGCAAGGCGGCAGCGGTCAGCGAAGCGGTGCTGAACCTGTTCCAGAATTACTCCTGGCCGGGCAATGTGCGCGAGTTACGGAATACTTTGGAACGCGCGGTGATTGTGTGCGAGGGCGCCATGATTGAAACCAAGCATCTGCCGCCGAACTTCGGCCAAACCTCGGTTCGCAGCTTCGTCCGAGGATCCCGACGCGGTGCGCCTGGGCGTGGGTACCACGGTGGAAGAGGCGGAGAAGTTGCTGATCCTGAAGACGCTGGAGTCCACCAATAACAACAAGACTCGGGCCGCAGAGATTCTCGGCATCAGCCTGAAGACCCTGCATAATAAGCTGAAGGAGTATGGCAGCGCCGCCGCGGACGCCGCTTTAAGGAAGACCAGTAGCGCTGCAGCCAGAGCACAGGGGCGGCGCTCCTTGCGTAAGCCGGTTTTGATGACCTATGCGCCGGAGAACCCAGATCGTGCTGGCCATCACCTTCATGGTGGCCGTGCTGGTATCGTCATTCTCCTACATCTACATTTCCCAGATCCTTCGCCAGCAGATCAACGCCACGCGCGACAACGCCGCAAATCTGACATCTCAACTGGCGTACCTGGCCGACAACGCCGCGCCCGACCTGACCAGCACCCGGGTGAACACGAACGATCCGGAGGCGGTACGCCGGGCCATCGCGTATTACCTTTCCACCGACCGCGATCTGAACACGATGCTCGAATCCGTCGTGGGCAATTGGCCGACGGTTTACGACGCCGCCATCGTGGATGCCAACGGCAAGGCGATTCTGCACACCAATTCCGACCTGATCGGCAAGCAAGTGACCGAGCGTCCGGATTTTCAGCAGCTTCAGGATGCCCACTTCCGCCGCCAGCTTCGTATGCTGTACAACCCGCCCACGGTGTATGGAGTGCGCATGCCTCTGGAGTTGAATGGCGCGCCCTTCGGCAGCATTCGGCTGGGAGTCTCCACCGTCTTTCTGAAGAACCAACTCACGCCACGATTGCACCAGGCTGTCATTTTTTCCAGCCTCGCCATCCTTTTCTCCCTGCTGCTGGCGGCGGGACTCTCCAACCTCGCTCTCGGGCCATTGGAGCGGATCAGCCGGAGCCTGGATAGCGTCACCGCTGGCCATGCCGAAGCCCTGAGCGGGGACAGGAAGCGGGACGCGACGAATACGGGCTGGTCACGTTGAAAATCGCCCACCTGGGCCGGCAAATGCGCGATGCCAAGGAGATCTTCTCCGCCTTGAAAGATAACGTCGACCAGATCATGGCGAATCTGCAGGATGGCTTGATGCTATTCACCCGCGATTCCCATGTGGTCCTGGTCAGCGCCTCGGTGGAGCGATTTCTGGGCCGGCCGCGGCACGAACTGCTGGGCCGCAACGGTGAAGGAGATTTTTTCTCCCCGACTCGCCGCTCGGCGCGCTGGTGCTGGACGGATTTCGCCTGCGGCATGCCATCACGCAGCGCGAGCTGGAAGTTTCAAATGGGAAGCGAGCGCAAGTGTCACTTGATTTCATCTCAGGAACGAGGCACCCCGATTGGTGCCCTGCTCACGCTGCGCGATGCCGAATCGGTGCGACGCATCGAAGATGAAATTGAGACTTCGCGGCGGATGTCCGCCAGCGGCCGGGTCACGCGCGGTGTGGCGCACGAAGTCAAGAATCCGATCAATGCCATCGTTCTGCACCTGCAACTTACTGCAGAGCAAGTTGCAGCAAATCGATCCAGACACCCGCCGGCATATGGATGTCATCGACAGTGAAATTCATCGCCTGGACCGGGTGGTGCAGATTCTCGGTGGATTTCACCCGGCCTCGGGATCTGCATGTGGAAGAAATCGACCTGCGGCGAATGCTGGAAGATGTTATCACCCTGGCCACGCCAGAGCCGCACAACATGGCGTCACCATTGCACGCGATCTGCGCCCGAATCCGCTGACCGTGCGAGTCGATGCGGACTTCATGAAGCAAGCCATTTTCAATGTCGTGCTCAATGGCATCCAGGCCATGCCAGAGGGAGGAACTCTGGCCATCTCCTGCGTCGCGAGGAAGGACACGATCGTTACCGATGATTCACGATCAGGGGGAGGCATCCCGCACGAGATTCAGGACAAAATCTTGAACTGTATTTCACCACTAAGAAAGACGGCAGCGGCATCGGACTGGCCCAGACTTACCAGATCATGCAATGGCACTACGGCTCGGTCGACTTCGAATCGGTAGAAGGGCAAGGCACCACTTCCGGCTGCGCCTGCCGGTCGAACCTCGCGCCGAAGTGCAAATGAATGACGGGAACTGCGCGCCGTCGCCCAATCCGTGATTTCTCCGACCGATCGAGAACATTGTCATCCCGAGTGCCCGCTTTTGGCGCGAGGAATCTGCATTTCTCGGACTGCAAGCAACTGCAGATTCCTCCCCCTCGGCTTCGCTCGGGGCTCGACCTTCGGTCTCGGCAGGGACCGCTTGGAATGACAGTTTAGTTGAAGCATCACGATGTTCTGCAAAGTCTCCTTAGGTCGCTGGCAGCTGCGTAGTTCGCTCCGCCGGGCGAGGCGGCCCGCCGCTCGGTTAGGGGGCAACTGCGGTCAGCAAACGAAACGCGCACGAACCGCCGTGGAGAGCTAAAATTCGATCGTCAAGTTGCAGCCGACATCTAACAAAGGAATATGTTTCCGGCGGCCATTCTCGCAATGTGTGCGTTGTTGCTTTCTCCCCGCGCCCACATTTTGCCCACGAGGATTGCAACCGTGGTTCTGCAGTCCGCGCAGTCTTCACAGGATCAGCCAGCCGCCGCAGCTCAAGGCTCGCAATCCCAGCCGGAAACATCGCAGCAAAAGAATACGGATCAGCCAGTCGCGCCACCAGCCCCACAAACCCCGTGGCCCGCGCCATGTTTGGAGACTTTGCCGCCCGGTTCGACAGCCAAGACGAATTGCCAGCCGCCTGCGCCTGCAAGTAAACCCAAGAAGCGCACTCGAACAGCGAAGCCAGGCACTTCGCCAGGCTCGGGTCCGACCAATACTCGTGGTTCGCAACGGCAGCACCACCGATCCCGCGGTGGCGAGCAATACGCTGAACCAGGCGCGCACATAGACAT
>CAVVEC010000005.1:0-301193 GCA_963747105.1 uncultured Acidobacteriota bacterium | reverse complement strand
AGATCTGGGAGTGCAGAGCGGCCTGATCGCCAATACCCGCAGCGATCTTGAAATCCTCAAGCACAAGGGCGACCGCAATTACTACGAGTTCACCTTGGTCAAAGGCGCTGGGCCACAGCCTGTTTCCACCGTCAGCCTGCAGCTCAAAAAGACGGACCCGAAAAAGGGGAAATTTACGATCACCGTCACCGCCGATGACAAGGCCATCGAGAAGAAAGACCGCAACATCAGCGAGCCCATTCAGTTCTACACCGGGCGCGACCATCTGCTCTATGAGATGGTGGTGTGGTCGGTGGATAAAAAGAAAGCCGTGGGCTATCTGAGCACGCCCAAAAATGCTCCGGTGCCGGTGACGCCGGGCGAATAACTCCACATGGTTCCCAGCGCGCACGTTCTCCTCGAAGTGGCCCTGCGGACGGCGGTAGTCTACGTTGTCGTCCTTGCCGGGGTTCGTCTGAGCGGCAAGCGGGAGGTGGGCCAAATGACGCCCTTCGACCTGACTCTGCTGCTGCTGATCAGCAATGCAGTGCAGAACGCCATGACCGGCCCCGACACATCGTTGCTCGGTGGCGTAGTCGCGGCCTCCACACTGCTGCTGTTGAACTACCTCATCGCTGAGATTTCCGGCGGCAATCGTCGCTTCCGCAAGTTTGTTCAGGGCCAGCCCAGCCTGCTGGTCCACGATGGGGAAGTCATCGCTTCCCACATGGCCAAAGAGCACGTCAGCATGGATGAGCTACATCGAGCCTTGCGCGAACATGGGATTTCGAGTTGTAAAGACGTGGCGCTGGCGGTTCTGGAGGTGGATGGTTCCATCAGTTGCCTGAAGTATGACGAGATCAAGCCCACCGCCGATTCTCATCTCGCCCGCCGGAAATACCTGCAGAAACACCAGTAGATTTACGTGCCGCCGAACCTGCGAGTGTCGTTTTGGGAATCGCGGCTGAGGATTGTGAGCGCAATCACTGATACCCATTCCCCAACCCCATATCCTCTACTCCGTGGGCCTGTGGTGTAAATGGGAACATGGTTACCTGTCACGTAATACGATGCGGGTTCGATTCCCATCACCCACCCCAGAATTTAAAGCACTTAGCTTGCTTTGAAACCTGCTGAAACCCGGCCAACGGCATCCGATGCTTTTCGGATGTCAGCCTTGAGCGCGGTCCCGTAGTAATTCATCGTGGTGCGGATGTCCGCGTGCCTCATCATTTTCTGTTGCACACCTACCGGAGTTCCGATGGCGTCAAGCCAAGTCCGGTATGCGTTGCGGAACGCATGAGAGCTGAGATGGCCGATGCCAGCGGCTTTGCCAGCAACAGACAGATTCTCCCAGATCCAGGAGTAGCACACAGGTTGCCTACCGAGTTTCCACGGTGAAGCGAAGATCCAATCATCAGGCCGGGTGAACTCCGAAACCTGTTTCCATTGTGTAAGCACTGCAATCACACCATTGGCAAGCGGCATGGTACGGGCCGAGTCCTCCGTCTTCACATCGTCCACGTCTTGCTTCACTACTCCCCGGACCAGAGTGACGGTCTTTGCAAGCCAATCAACGTCCTTCCATTGCAAGCCACGTGTCTCCGAGATTCGTAGTCCTGAGCTTAGCGTGACGATCACCATAGTCCGTAACTCTGGATTCGATTCGAGAGCCTTCAGCAGAGCTTGGAACTGCTCAGCCGTGAGATCCTTCATCGGAAGCCGCTTCTTCTCACCCTTCTGTTTCCTGATCGTTACGAGATCCATCGGGTTGCGACCTAGCGGAACGAACTCCTTCTTCATTCCGAAGGTCCACAGAATTGTGAGAATACCCTTGATATTGCGCTTAGTCTTCGAGGATAGAGGCAGAACTCGTAACCATAGCTCCACCGGATCAGGCTTCATCTCCGTGAGCTTTACGACTCCCCAGCGAGGCAGAATGTAGTTCTTGAGCCACGTCTCGTAACCTCTCCGTGTTGATTTCCTCTCGGGCATCCCCTCAGACCGATAATGCTCCACCACTGTTTGAACCGTTGGAACTTCTGTCACAGCTATGTTGTATCGGTTGAGCAACTGCTGGTTGGCTTTCTCGGCCTCAGCCTTGGTGGTCCAATCCCGCACAGTACCAACCTGCTTCTGCTTCCGAACACCGTTCTCCCAATACCTCAATTGCCATGTTCCTCGCGTTTTTGATTCGACAATGTACGCTCTCACTTGACTCCCCTTTCTTCGGAGCGCACAGATGACGATGGCCCTGAACTTAACACAGGTTTGGCGAGGAGGGTACCCGCTTCTCTATCATCTCAACCAGAGCCGATCTCACTATCGAGTCAAAGTATGAGCGGATGTCGATCTCCAGAATCCACCCTATGGGCCGGGTACAGATGATCCGTCCCACTTCATCCAGTGCTTGGTGTTGCCCGCGTCCGGGTCGAAACCCGTACGAGCAATCGAGAAAATCCTGCTCGTAGATGGCATTTAATAGGTCAACCGCCGCTTTCTGCACGATCTTATCCTCGAGGGCGGGAATCGAGATCGGCCTCTGTTTCCCGTCTTCTTTGGGAATATAGACACGTCGCAATGGTTGTGCCCGATACTTGCCTTCTTTGAGCCGCTGGTGGAGCTGTCGGATATTCTCTTCAGCGTTCGTCTCGTATTGTTGGTACGTGACGCCGTCGATCCGTAAGCGTCCGCTGGTGGCCGTCTGGACAGAGGTGTAAGTGGGAGTCATGCTCTGGATGTGGACACCAGCGATAGTGTCCACTTGGAGCGATGATGGACACATACACTCAAACCACCCCACCTAAACGGCGGTACCGGACGTTGGAGGAGAAGCGAGGGATTGTCGAAGAGACGTTGGCGAAGGGTGCATCGGTAGCAAGAGTGGCACGGGCGCACGGGGTCAACGCTAACCTGGTTTTCAACTGGCGCAAGCTGTATCTGGCAAGGCGACTGGGAGGCAGCGGTGCGATGAAGCTGTTGCCGGTCAGCGTAAGCGAGAGCTCGCCGTCGCTGATGACATCGTCGAGTGGCGGGAGCTCTTCGACTTGTTTGGCGGGCACGGTTCACATCAAACTTCGACACGCGCAGGTGCGCATCGAGGGCAGCGCCGATCCGGTTTTGCTGCGGGTGTTGTTGGAGTGCCTGCGGGCATGATCGGGCCACCCACTAACACGCGGGTTTGGATTGCAGCGGGCGTGACCGATCTGCGGCGGGGTTTCACCGGGCTGAGCTCGCTGGTACAAACCCAACTGGAGCAGAGTCCGTTCTCGGGTCATGTGTTCGTGTTTCGCGGGCGGCGCGGCGATTTGATCAAGGTTTTGTGGTTCGATGGCGATGGGCTTTGTCTATTTTCGAAGCGTTTAGAGCGCGGACGTTTCGTGTGGCCGCAAGCGGCGAGCGGTACGGTTTCGCTGACGCGGGCGCAGTTATCCATGCTGCTGGAAGGCATTGACTGGCGGCGACCGGAGCGCACCTGGGATCCGCAACTGTCGGTGTAACGCACGAGGTTCTTTTGCACAACTTTTTTTGCGCGGAGAAGATCGTGGCGCGAAGATTCATGCGATACTCCGCGCATGTCAGGCAACCCGCTTCCGGATCTGAACCTGCTTCCGACGGAAGCGTTGAAAGCGCTAGTTCTGGCGCAACATGAGCAACTGCTCTGGCGCGAAAGCGAGATCGAGCATCTCAAGCTGCTGATCGCCAAGCTGCAGCGCATGCAGTTTGGGCGGAAGTCGGAGAAGCTGGCGCGGCAGATCGAGCAATTGGAGTTACGGCTGGAAGATCTGCAAGCGAAACCCGTCGAGAGCGCAAGCCAGCCGGAGAGTAAGCCTGGGGCCACGACATCTCCCCTCCTTATTAGTAGTAGTACTGTTGCGAAACCAGCCCGTCGGCCGTTACCCGATCATCTGCCCCGTCAAACGCAGAGGCACGAACCGAAAGAATCGGCTTGTCCGGATTGTGGCGGTGCGCTGAGTAAGTTGGGCGAGGACGTTTCCGAGATGCTGGAGTACGTGCCGGCGAGCTTCTTCGTGGTTCGCCACGTGCGGCCCAAGTTGAGCTGTACGAAGTGTGACCACATCGTGCAAGCGTCGGCGCCAAGCCGACCTATCGAACGCGGGGTAGCCGGGCCTGGACTGTTGGCTCACGTACTGGTCTCGAAGTATGCCGACCATTTGCCGTTGTATCGCCAGTCGGAGATTTATGGGCGCCAGGGCATTGAGTTGGAGCGCTCGACCCTGGCCGACTGGGTGGGTGGAACCAGCCAGTTGTTAGAACCACTGCTTGAAGTGCTGCGCCGTTACGTGACGGCCTCCGGAAAACTGCACGCCGACGACACGCCCGTGCCGGTGCTGGCTCCGGGGAATGGCAAGACCAAGACCGGGCGGTTGTGGACCTATGTCCGCGATGACCGGCCTGCGGGTGAGCTGGCGGCACCGGCAGTGTGGTTTGCCTACTCGCCGGATCGCAAAGGGGAACATCCCGAGCGGCACCTGCGCGAGTTTCGCGGAACGCTGCAAGCCGACGCCTACGCCGGATTCAATCAACTCTACGAAGACGGCCGCATCCAAGAAGCGGCGTGTTGGGCGCACGTGCGGCGCAAGTTCTTCGATCTGCAACAGGCGCATGCGTCGCCGGTAGCGAGCGAAGCCCTGGAGCGAATCGCAGCCCTGTATGGGATCGAGAAAGAGATTCGCGGTCGGCCAGCAGAAGAGCGACAACAAGTTCGCAACGCCCGTGCGCGACCCTTGCTCGAATCTCTGCGACAGTGGTTCGAGGCGACGCTCCCCAAGCTTTCGCGCAAGTCGGATACGACGGCAGCGATTCGCTACGCCCTCTCACGCTGGGACGCATTACTGCGTTATTGCGACGACGGACACATCGAGATCGACAACAACGCCGCAGAACGTGCTCTACGTGCGGTTGCTCTCGGTCGAAAGAATTACTTGTTTGCGGGATCAGATACTGGAGGTGAGCGGGCGGCTGCCATCTACAGCTTAATCGGCTCGGCCAAACTCAACGGCCTGGATCCGGAAGCCTATCTGCACGAAGTGCTGTCGCGGATCGCCGATCACCCCATCACTCGCATCGAGGAATTACTGCCTTGGAACATCGCCGCAAGCCTAACTCTCGCAAGCCAATCCGCAGCTTAGTTAGAACGAGTCCCGCACCTGGTCAATACGGCTTACACCGAACGCTTACGTCGATCCCGGCACTGGCATCCTTTCGCAGACTCCGGAATGCCTCATACAACTTCTCGCCTGTGATCAGGTGAGCAATAGAGGAGAACTGCCGTTTCGGATCTTCCTTGGCGAGTTCAGCTATTCTGTTGATGTCTGTGAACATATCGTTTCGAGCTCAGCGTCTCGTTATGTTTCCTTTCAGCAGATTCGTACGCTTGCTTCCCCCTTCCCTCCAGTGGGTTCCGTGGCCGCCCCTTGCGGGAGCCCTGCGGTTCCCCACCTTCATCGGTACTATAGGGTCGTAAGACTGCTCCAGCATCCGTCCGTGCTTCCTCCGGTCGACCCTTGGTTGCACGTACCTCTCGATCCATTTCCAGAGGCGGTCCTCCTGGTGTGAGAGGAGATGGGGAGCTCTCTTCGGTTCCTGGGCCATCCCTGTGGAGCATGCCTTGGGCTAGAGACCCCGGCGAGTCTGCGCGACCTCGCATTAACGGTCGCCGCCAGATACAGCCTTCCGCTGGCGCAAACACGTCGGCCTCGCAACGATACAAGATTTCGGGGCTGAATCCTCACGGCCTGCTACCTTGTTGTCTACGCTTCGCACCCACCAGTCGCCCGGTGAATGGCAAGACTCACTACTGACCTGTCTGCTCGACTTTGATCAGGCGGGATTTGCACCCGCTGGATGACAATAAGAGGTTTCGCTTATCTCACTAACAGTTCCTCCTCTTCCAAGCTTTTCCGAACGCGATGCGCTGTTTGTTCGCCGGGGCGTGGGGATTTTGAGCGTAAAGGAGAGTTGGTGTTGAAAAACTCGGTTCGAAAGACGCGTTTTCCCTCAAGGGAGTTTCTTCCGATTCGTGTTTTTCTTTTGGTAGTGGTTGCTTACGCGCTTGCCATCGCTGGTTGCGCTCTCCTGTTGAGGAACCGCACTAGTCGTTTCAGGTTCTGTGCCACCGCAGCTAGGTAGAACTGCTCACGCACGAACTTGATTCTGCGTAGGCGCAAGCGCCGCAATCCAATCAGGTTCTTTAGTTCCGAGAACAGAGCCTCCACTTTCCGTCGCTTGCGTAGCGCCCCCGCGAACTCCGGGGTCTTGGCTACCTCATCGGCCTTCTGTCTTGCCGCTGCGCAAGTATGGATCGCGATCGTACGGAACTTGCCGCGCGTGCACTGCGGTTTCTGCCCACATCCTCGACAGCGCTTAACCGTCGAGTAGTACCGGTGCGCACGGTTCCGTTTGTTAATTCCCACGTAGTTCAGGGGCTTGCCTGCGGGGCAGAGATAGCAGTTTTGTTCCGGCACGTAAGTGAACTTCTCGATCCCGTATAGATCAGGGGGTGAGTTCGGACCTTCCTTCACGCGAATGTAAGGTGTAATCCCGCGTTCATCGAGCCATTGCAGCATTTCCCCGTTGCCGTAGGTGTTATCGGCGGCCACCCCCTTTGGCAGCCGCCCATATCGTTCGCAGTAGCGATCGATCATATCGCGTGCCGCCGCACTCTCCTGACTCAAGCGGGCGGGCCGTCGCTTGCACCCATGCCGCATGGTCCGAGAGTTCATTTTTGGCACGTGCGACAAGATCCACCTCAGGCTGGGTTCGGCGAAAGACACGATTCTCTCGGTCTCTGGAAAACAGAAACCATTGAAATCGGTCTTCGTAACTGCGATTGCCTCCCGTCGAGTCGCAGTGAAACAAACTGATGAACGGCGGCATTCCGGTATCTTACAATGGTTAATTCGACATTTGACCATCAGAATTTTGGAAACTGATGATAATTGTCCAAGCCTTGGACACTCTTTCAACATCGCCGAAATCATCGCAAGCGTTTCTACGTCCGCTAACTACTGGCATTCCCAGAACATTCCGGGTTGCGTGATTTCTGTCACCATGATCCCGGTGATAAGTGCGCTTGACTCCTGGCGCGGCGAAGTCTACAATCCCCGTGAAGTTTCTTGAGGGGGAAACGACCAAAAAAGAAGGGGTAGCTTTGTATGCCTCGTCTGCGTCTTGTTTTCTCACTCCTTATCGCCGTAGTTCCACTTACCCTCGGCAAGACTAATAAGCCAACCGCAATTCCAGACCTGTTCCGATCCGCCAGTTCCGTTTACCTCACAAGCCCTTCAGGTGACGAATTCGGCATGTTTCCTCTCCCTGAGGACAAAGAGTCGCTCGTCGCAACGCGCAGAGCCCTGACAAAAAGCCATCAGTTAAGAATTGTGTATGCGCGGCAGAAGGCGGACATCATCGTGGTGGTCAGCGGGCCGAGCCAACCGAGACGTGATCAGAGTCTTCGACAGGCGCACGCACACCAAATGCCTTTGGCGTTTGGCTGCGAAAGACGGCCTCCGAGGGGCCGATCCGCCGCTGGTGAAGGCGTTCGCAATCGAGCTAGAGAATATGCGACACGAGAACCAGAACGACAACCTCGGGAACATTATTGAAGAAACGAGCAATTGTGCCTCGGGCACTCAGCAGTCGGTGAAAGGCCGCACAAGGAGGGATGACCAATGAACCGCAGTCTGCTATTTCTCCTAATCATCGTTCTGCTCGCCGTACACCTCGCGCTCGGACAGAGTTACAACGCGCCAGTGGAGCCAGTGACCGGCACTCCGGCATTCGGCTCGTATGGTGGTGGACCTTTCGACATCGTCAATCTGGCCAACCTCAACGTGCATTTTGGCATTCCCATCGTCGCCAAGGCGGGCCGTGGTACGCCGTTCACATTTGACTGGGTTTACGACAGTTCGATCTGGTATATCGACACGAATAACAATCAATGGCAACATCCCACAAACTGGGGCTGGAAGGCACAGACGGAAGTAATAACAGGTTACGTGCGTTATTGGGAGCAAAGTGAGGGATGCCCGGTCGGCGAAGGCGGCCTGGTGATCGATTGGTTTACTTATTACGCAGAGCCGCTGGGAACGAAACACAACTTTCCCGTTAACTTTCATATCGTGACAGTCAATCAATGTGGCGGTAGCACGACACCGTTCCCCGTGACGGCCTATGCCAACGATGGCTCCGGGTATTCGATCACCATCACCTGTAGTAATTACAATAACAATTGCACGAAGGTCTACTCTCCCTCCGGGGCGGTGATCACGCCGCCGGTTCTGCAGGAAGGAACGAGCGGGAATGGCAGCGGAGTCTTTACTGACAACAACGGAGATGAGATCACAACCGACGGCACAAACTTTACGGACACCTTGAATGTGAAGGATCTCACGGTGTCGGGCGCGCCTCCGAACGCCTTCAAGTTCTTGAATCCTCAAGACACCTATTCCACGATAACGGTCAGCTATGGGTCTTACCACGTCAAGACAGAGTTCTACTGTCCGGGAATTGCCGAGTTCGACAGCGGGCAATACAACGTCTCCCTGATCAGCGGCATTGCTCTACCCGGCAGTGCGGGTTCGTACGCCATCACTTACGAGAAATGGCCCGACGGGTATTACACGGGCCGAATCGCGTCGATTACACTGCCGACTGGTGGCAAGATCTCTTATAGTTACAGTGGCGGGACCAACGGAATCGAGTGTGCAGACGGAAGTGCCGCTAAGTTGACGCGCCAAACGCCAGATGGAACGTGGACTTACGAACGTAGCGGCACGCCACCCAGCACGACTACGACCGTGACTGCTCCCGACGGTCAGAGCAGCAAAACGGTCATCACGTTTTCTGGAATCTACGAAACCAATCGAACAGTCAAGCAAGGTTCGACGTTGATAGATACCATCACGACCTGCTACAACGGAACATCGCTTGCTAACTGTCCTGGGGCTACCAACCTTGCCCCCCCATTCAGCGACGTAGCTGTTTACCAGCAGCTTCCCATCAGCGGACTGGTTTCGATGCGGGACACCGCTTATGACACCTCTAACGGTGACCGGCCCACTGCGGTCACTGTTTACGACTACGGAAACTCACCTCATGGCGGATTGCTGCAGTCCGCAGCGATAAGTTATGCGACTTTCGTCCCCGTACAGAACCAGAACACGACGATTCTCGATAGGCCATCCCAAATCAAGGTGACGCTTTCGGGTGGCACTGTTAAAGCGCTAACTACTTATGCGTATGACGAGAACAAGCCAGCTGCGTCAGGTATCGGTACCAACCAGCAGCACGCGACGATCACTTGCAATCCAAGCAGCAGCTACAATTGCAGAGGAAACCTGACCACGGTAACTTACACGACGCAAGGCTCGTCTACCTTAAGCAAGAAATTTGCCTACTACGATACTGGAAGTATCAATACGGTCACGGATGTGAATAGCGCCGGGGCCACCTACAAATACTCCGGCAACACAGCTGATTGCAACATGGCCTTCCCCACCAGCATCAGCTTACCCGTGAACAGTTTGTCGCAATCCATGACCTGGGACTGCAATGGTGGGGTAATGAAGACCTTCACCGATCCTAGTGGTAACCCCGCAAGCTGGACATATAACGACCCGAACTACTGGCGGCCGACGGCAACAACAGACCAAGGAGGTAACCAGACGACTCTCAGCTATTCTGCGACTTCTGTCGAAAGCACTTTGTCCTTCAACAGCTCGGCGGTGGATATTCTGGCAACGCTGGACGTTCTTGGCCGTCCTCATGTAGTTCAGCAACGCCAGACACCTGGAGGCTCCAACTTCGATTCGGTCGAGACCGACTACGACGGGATGGGAAGACCTTACCGCACCACCATGCCCTATCTCGGCACGCAAGGACAGACCAACTCTTCTGCACCCGCCACGACGACAGCTTATGACATGCTGAACCGGGTCACGAACATTACGGATGGCGGGAACGGTTGGCAGACCTTTGCTTTCAATCCTGGTGGTTCCTGGAACAATGATGTTTTGCTGACGCTCGGTCCGAAACCCACCAACGAGAACACGAAGCAGCGTCAATTGCAATACGATGGGCTAGGTCGACTGACTTCGGTTTGCGAACTGACCAGTGCCAATGGGAGCGGCCAATGCCCACAAAGCACGACCCAGACTGGCTTCTACACCTCCTATACCTACGATGGAACCGCCGGTGCCAATTCGCTAAAAGTCACGCAAGGAGCCCAGACCCGAACGTACGTCTACGACATGCTCGGGCGCCTGACCTCCGAAACCAATCCCGAGACTGGCACAACCAACTATTTCTGGGACACCTCGGCTCCGGATTGTAGTAACGCCACCGGCGGTGATCTATCTGAGAAGAAGACTAATTCTGGCATCGTCACCTGTTATTGGCACGATGCACTGCATAGACTACAGGGCGACGGCAAGAGCGGGTCCCCGTGCCAGATCTATGCGTATGACAATCTGAATCCGCCCGCTAATCCGCTGCCGACCGGGGTAATCGTTGCAAACACCGCGGGACGCTTAATAGAAGCATATACCAATCCCACTTGCAACGGAGGAACACCCACCACCGACGAGTGGTTCAGTTATTCCCAACGTGGTGAGGTCACCGACATTTACGAAAGTACGCCGAACTCCGGCGGCTACTACCACATAGCGAAAACGTACTGGCCAAATGGTGCCCTGGCCACACTGTCGGGGTTGCCGGGAGTACCGACCATTTATTACGGCGCTTCCGACGGGTCGGGGCTGGATGGAGAAGGCCGTATCACCCAGGTCACGGTTCCACCAGGCGCAGGCCAGAATCCGGCGCAGAGCATCACGTATGACAACAGCGGAAACGATGGGCAGCCCCTCGGGGCCATGACGGTGCTCCAATATGGTTCTGGAGCGTTCGACAATTACAGCTACGATCCCAACACGGGTCGCATGCTAGGATATGCGTTTTATGTTGGTTCCTCGGGACAGGCTGTGACAGCCACGCTGAACTGGAACCAGAATGGCACTTTGCAAGGGCTCAACATCGTCGATCCGTTCAATAGCGCAAACCAGCAAAACTGTACCTATTCCTACGATGATTTGGCGCGCATCAGTGGGGCCAATTGCGGGAGCGCATGGGCGCAAACTTTCAGCTTCGATCCTTTCGGCAACATCACCAAGAGTGGTAGCATTTCTTGGACGCCCAACTACGCCAACCCGTCGAACAACCAGTACCAGTCGGGCTGGAACAACATCAGCTACGGCTCCGATGGCAACCTCACGTACGATACGTTCAACAGCTATCAGTGGGATGCTAACGGGCATGCAACCGTGATTACCAATAACGGCGTCTCCTCCAATCAAACCTATGATGCCCTGGGCCACATGGTGGAACAGAACTGGAACAACGGCGGCTGGATCGGTCAGTACCTGTACGACAGCAGTGGTTACGAATTTGGGTTCGGCGTAGCTGGGTCCGTAGGGTGGACCTTTGTTCCGCTGCCCGGCGGAGCGAGCACGGTTTACACGAATGGAACTCAGGCGACCTACGATGTACATCCCGACTGGCAAGGGAGCGGGCGTTTCAGTTCTCCGCAGCCGCCGAACGGCCTAGGCTCCCCGCCGACATCCGACATGGCCTTCGCTCCTTACGGGGAGCGGTACTCCATCATGGGAAACCCCAATGATGGCGTGTTCGCAGGTATGAAGGACCTGCTCATGCCTGCGGGCGGATTTGATGCGATCTTTCGAGACTATCACGCAACCCAGGGCCGCTGGGTGTCGCCCGACCCAGCGGGACTGGCGGCAGTGGACATGGCCAACCCGCAGACCTGGAATAGATATGCCTATGTGATGAACAATCCACTTGGCTACGTTGATCCGTCTGGGCTGTATTGCTGGCTCTGGGGAGACCACTGGGAGGGTTCCCGTGGCTGCTCACAGGGCAACTTTGCCAATTTCTTCGAACAGCTCCTCTTTTTGGGCGCTTGGGGTTACAATGACCCGAGCAACGACAATGGCTGGGTACAGAGTGACTTGCCTCCGGCGTCGCTGATAAACAGCGGGGTTGCCGCAAACAACGGCACGTGTGGAACGACCGTACTTCCCCGGAGCGTTGGCCTTTCCTATGGTGGAAACGTTGACGCGGGGGCGGGGTACGAGGGCATCACCGGTACCGCCTCGGCGGGTGTCGGTATATTTGCGAACGGCAATACAGGTGTTTCAACAGGAAGATTCGCTGGCGGCGGTGCCACCGCATACTTCTTCAACGGAAACGTTGGAGTCCCAACTCAACAAGGCCAACCCTTTAACTTCGGTGGCTACGCCGGGGCAGGGCCAAGCATATGGATTTCAAACGCCGGTGGAGCTCCACAACTCGGCGGTCCTTTTACAACGTTGAGTCTTAACGTCGGGTTTGGCCCAGTAAAGGGGTCACTGCAGCTATCTTATGGCGGTGGCATTTGGCAACTGTCGGTTGGCCCACCGATCCCATTTGTCAGTCCAGGTACCCCCTCTGCATCTGTTTCTAAACTTACGACTAAGACAGCCACAACATCGGGTTGCCAATGATATGGATCGAAAAGTGAACCACCACGAAGATCTCTATCGTAGGACCGGTTGGGCACTGATCGTTCTGCTCGGGCTATGGATAGCAGCTATGTTGCTTGCCCTGACACTTCCGGCAAAGCTGTGGAAGTCAGGCCCGGCATTTGTTATTTTCTTCGACGGTATTTTCCCAGCACTTTTTGTGGCAACAATTGTGCTCAGCATCGTGAGAATCGTGTCTTATGTGCGCTGGACAGGAAAATACCCGTACTATTTCTTGTTCGGCAAGGCGCACGGGTCTGGCAACCCGGTGGGCAAAGAACGGGAAGGAGAGCGGTCTAAAAAGAATGGTGCGGTCTGAGAACCGTTGCCGCAAACAACACTCCCTGTAGCGCAGGGCAGTCTAACGGGACAAAAACGATCGTAAGCGGGAATGTGACAACGAATGCTCCGACAATTCCAGTCGGGGCAGCCATAGGCGGTCTGATTGGTGGCGAGCCGGGAGCGTTTCTTGGAGGCATCATAGGCAGCTTCTTCGGAGTTGGTGGAACCGCCTCCTACGTACCATCCACAAAAAGTTGGTACGCCGGAGGAACGATATTCTTCGGGCTTGGTGTGGGTGGGGGTTCCGGTCTTGGTGTAAACGCGGTGATGGTACCTCCTGGACAGAATCCAAATTCAATTGCAAACGGTCCCAGCTTCTCACTCACTTTGCAACCGAACCCGTTTCTTGGCTCGACAGTGGTTAAGTCCCCGGGCAGCGGACCACCAGTGGTAGGCCCATCAGGTGGAACGCGGATACCTGTTTCTGGCGGCTTTTCATACAACTTCTGTCTGAAGAATTGTGGGTGCTGACCATGAAAACCATTCTTGGCTGGAGCATAGTCGTCGTCGTTGGAGCGGTGATGTTTGTTAACGCATTATTCATGCTCGCATCCCCCCGCGCTTGGTTTCATCTGCCTCATTGGGTGCGGGCGCAGGGCACATTGACCGAGGAAAAATACGCGAGTGGTTGGGGCGGTGTAACAGTGCGGTTGGCGGGTGCCGCAATGCTCGCAGTTATTGCGTGGGTTCTGTACGACTCACTCCTGCGACGGTGAGCGACCTTTCGACAACCACATCTGTCCCTTTGCACAGCGGCGACCGTTCAAGATGTAAAACTTTGCGCCAAGGTTCGCCCGGATTCCTGAAGGCTTTGCCAGAATCATCGGCCCAAGCTGTGAGACGTTTGTAAGCGTCCGCTGGTGGCCGTCTGGACAGAGGTGTAAGTGGGAGTCATGCTCTGGATGTGGACACCAGCGATAGTGTCCACTTGGAGCGATGATGGACACATACACTCAAACCACCCCACCTAAACGGCGGTACCGGACGTTGGAGGAGAAGCGAGGGATTGTCGAAGAGACGTTGGCGAAGGGTGCATCGGTAGCAAGAGTGGCACGGGCGCACGGGGTCAACGCTAACCTGGTTTTCAACTGGCGCAAGCTGTATCTGGCAAGGCGACTGGGAGGCAGCGGTGCGATGAAGCTGTTGCCGGTCAGCGTAAGCGAGAGCTCGCCGTCGCTGATGACATCGTCGAGTGGCGGGAGCTCTTCGACTTGTTTGGCGGGCACGGTTCACATCAAACTTCGACACGCGCAGGTGCGCATCGAGGGCAGCGCCGATCCGGTTTTGCTGCGGGTGTTGTTGGAGTGCCTGCGGGCATGATCGGGCCACCCACTAACACGCGGGTTTGGATTGCAGCGGGCGTGACCGATCTGCGGCGGGGTTTCACCGGGCTGAGCTCGCTGGTACAAACCCAACTGGAGCAGAGTCCGTTCTCGGGTCATGTGTTCGTGTTTCGCGGGCGGCGCGGCGATTTGATCAAGGTTTTGTGGTTCGATGGCGATGGGCTTTGTCTATTTTCGAAGCGTTTAGAGCGCGGACGTTTCGTGTGGCCGCAAGCGGCGAGCGGTACGGTTTCGCTGACGCGGGCGCAGTTATCCATGCTGCTGGAAGGCATTGACTGGCGGCGACCGGAGCGCGCCTGGGATCCGCAACTGTCGGTGTAACGCACGAGGTTCTTTTGCACAACTTTTTTTGCGCGGAGAAGATCGTGGCGCGAAGATTCATGCGATACTCCGCGCATGTCAGGCAACCCGCTTCCGGATCTGAACCTGCTTCCGACGGAAGCGTTGAAAGCGCTAGTTCTGGCGCAACATGAGCAACTGCTCTGGCGCGAAAGCGAGATCGAGCATCTCAAGCTGCTGATCGCCAAGCTGCAGCGCATGCAGTTTGGGCGGAAGTCGGAGAAGCTGGCGCGGCAGATCGAGCAATTGGAGTTACGGCTGGAAGATCTGCAAGCGAAACCCGTCGAGAGCGCAAGCCAGCCGGAGAGTAAGCCTGGGGCCACGACATCTCCCCTCCTTATTAGTAGTAGTACTGTTGCGAAACCAGCCCGTCGGCCGTTACCCGATCATCTGCCCCGTCAAACGCAGAGGCACGAACCGAAAGAATCGGCTTGTCCGGATTGTGGCGGTGCGCTGAGTAAGTTGGGCGAGGACGTTTCCGAGATGCTGGAGTACGTGCCGGCGAGCTTCTTCGTGGTTCGCCACGTGCGGCCCAAGTTGAGCTGTACGAAGTGTGACCACATCGTGCAAGCGTCGGCGCCAAGCCGACCTATCGAACGCGGGGTAGCCGGGCCTGGACTGTTGGCTCACGTACTGGTCTCGAAGTATGCCGACCATTTGCCGTTGTATCGCCAGTCGGAGATTTATGGGCGCCAGGGCATTGAGTTGGAGCGCTCGACCCTGGCCGACTGGGTGGGTGGAACCAGCCAGTTGTTAGAACCACTGCTTGAAGTGCTGCGCCGTTACGTGACGGCCTCCGGAAAACTGCACGCCGACGACACGCCCGTGCCGGTGCTGGCTCCGGGGAATGGCAAGACCAAGACCGGGCGGTTGTGGACCTATGTCCGCGATGACCGGCCTGCGGGTGAGCTGGCGGCACCGGCAGTGTGGTTTGCCTACTCGCCGGATCGCAAAGGGGAACATCCCGAGCGGCACCTGCGCGAGTTTCGCGGAACGCTGCAAGCCGACGCCTACGCCGGATTCAATCAACTCTACGAAGACGGCCACATCCAAGAAGCGGCGTGTTGGGCGCACGTGCGGCGCAAGTTCTTCGATCTGCAACAGGCGCATGCGTCGCCGGTAGCGAGCGAAGCCCTGGAGCGAATCGCAGCCCTGTATGGGATCGAGAAAGAGATTCGCGGTCGGCCAGCAGAAGAGCGACAACAAGTTCGCAACGCCCGTGCGCGACCCTTGCTCGAATCTCTGCGACAGTGGTTCGAGGCGACGCTCCCCAAGCTTTCGCGCAAGTCGGATACGACGGCAGCGATTCGCTACGCCCTCTCACGCTGGGACGCATTACTGCGTTATTGCGACGACGGACACATCGAGATCGACAACAACGCCGCAGAACGTGCTCTACGTGCGGTTGCTCTCGGTCGAAAGAATTACTTGTTTGCGGGATCAGATACTGGAGGTGAGCGGGCGGCTGCCATCTACAGCTTAATCGGCTCGGCCAAACTCAACGGCCTGGATCCGGAAGCCTATCTGCACGAAGTGCTGTCGCGGATCGCCGATCACCCCATCACTCGCATCGAGGAATTACTGCCTTGGAACATCGCCGCAAGCCTAACTCTCGCAAGCCAATCCGCAGCTTAGTTAGAACGAGTCCCGCACCTGGTCAATACGGCTTACACCGAACGCTTACAGACGTTTACCCTAGGTCCGAGCAGCTGTGCTGCATCTCCGGCGGACAGGTAGTTGTCCACGTATCCGGGAACCTCTTTCTTGGCTCCATCGAGGGGACATCTTGAAACTACCTTCGCGAGGGGAAAGACCGGCCCCATCAGGGCCAGAATCAAACGTGGGACAAATTATCCCTTGGCTTCAGCCGTGAGTCAATACGCTGCTTCCGAGAGACTGCCCTGTGTTTCATGGCCGAGATGCTACCACGGCTTATCAAACTGTCGTGATCACATAGCGCTCAAAATCCAGGTCAGGCCGCGTCCGCCGCCAAGAATTTGGCGAAAGAACGAATCGGCTTCAGCTTGTCCTCCCGTAAGCCGTGCAGCTCTTCGTCGCGGAGTCGCTTTTCGTACAAAAGTCTCCCGAACACCTGCGTGAGTTGCGAATAGCGATAGTCGTACTTGCGGTCGATCTCCGTACGACGTTGGGTCAGGTAATGTTCCAAGTCCCACAGATCCGACGACTGCTGGATCTGGCTGGCCATCTTCTTTGCCTGCTGAATCAACTCGTGAAGCTCTCGCCCCAGGGCAGCGTCGAAGGCTGTGCGGGCGATGACCTTTTCTGACCTCGACCAAATCGGTTCGTTCTGGTAGGGATAACTGTCTTGAGTCGCAGACGGGCTGGTCATGTTTTTTTTCATGGGAACAGAAAAAACTCGTCACCAAAAGTAGGTCGTTTTGGGGGTGTTTTGAGGTACGTGTTACGCGGAAAAGCAAGACAAGCAAAGGGTTTTGGGTTGTTGACCTCAGAATTGACACGGTAGAGGTCACGTCCTTGATTCAATGTCGGGTTGGGGTAAACAAACTTGGGGTGGGATTCATTCCCATCACACCCATGAAACCTGTTGAAACCTGCCACTTGATTTTTCATGTACTTACAGTGCGTAAGATCGTCATCTGTGCGCTAGTAAGTTCTTTCGTTGCTGTTTCAGGGTGTTTTCGAATCCCGTCAGGTCCACCGCGTGTTCATTGGCGCTATGGTCGGGGAGGAACTAAAGACAGGGGTTCTTCCCCAAATGTGAGCTTGACAAGGGCACATAGGCGTCGAACAATATGACTGTACGTGACAGGTAATCAGGTTCTAGACGGCCCCGAGAAATCGGGGTCGTTTTGTTGTCTTTTACACTGAGAAGCACCCCGCATCCTTGTACGGGCTACTTCGTCAGCACCAGCGGCACCGGCTGATCGTACGGCTGGATCGTCACCTTTAACGATTTGCGGCTGGCGAACGCCTCCGGCGTCACGGGAAAGATTACCAGTATCGTTCCCTTCATCTCTCCCCCAGGATTGATCTTCGCCTCGCGCTCCAACGGAGCCAGCGCATGTTGCCTCAGAGCAGGGAAGCCCTGAAAGTAGCGGTCGAAATCCGCGGGAGAAGCGGCATCGTCGCCGAAACTACCGCTGCCTGTATCCAGATCAGCATGAATGGTATGAATCCAGTACGGCTTCGTACCCTGGTTCCGCACGCTCACATTGATTGCCACCATCACCGAATTTTGGCCGGGCACTTCCACCGATACGACATCATCGATCGAGCCGATGGTCGCCGAATGCGGTCGCTGCACAAAGCTCGCAATCAGCGCGATGACCGCAATAACAGCCACTCCGATGAGAACGATCTTGACCGGGGGCAAGTTCTTTTTGGCCGTGCCAAATTCTTCCCCGATATAGAACTTGGTTGGCGGGGCTGACGGAGTCGGTGTCGCGGCGGCGCTCTGCGACACGGGTGGCCTCTGCGGTGTGTCTTCAGGCATGATTCAGTGTAATTCTAATCGCTTGTGGAAGCTGGCTTACCTTTGCTGCCAGAATCCGCTGACATAGCTGCACCCCAGGGCTGACTGCTGAGTGCTAAGTGCTATGTGCTGTTACCCCCACCCATGCTTCATCGCCTTGGCAAACTTCTGCACCGGCAGCGTGTTGAGGACGTCCTCTTTGGTCAACCATGCTCGCCGTGCCTGCAGAACGCCAAAGCGGATCTTATCGAGATGCGAAGTGTGGTGCGAATCCGTGTTGATGACGATCTTCACCCCATACTGCTTGGCCAGCCGCAGATGGCGGTCGCACAGATCCAGCCGGTCGGGATAGGCATTCAATTCCATGGCAACTTTGCGCTGCGCCGCTGCCTTCAAGCACCGCATCCACGTCGAACTGGTAAGCGTCGCGGCGGAGCAGCAAGCGTCCCGTGGGATGGCCGATAAGCGAGGTATTGGGATTCTCCACCGCCTTGAGCAGTCGGTCCGTCATCTCCGCGGAACTCTGGTTGAAATGAGAATGCACGCTGGCAATCACGATATCCATCTGCTCCAGCACGGAATCCGAGAGATCGAGCGTGCCATCGGCCAGAATGTCCACCTCGATTCCGGCAAAGATCCTGATGCCATCCATCTTCTCGTTAGCAGCACGAATACGCTGGATGTGCTCCACCGCGCGCTTGTCGTCCAGTCCATTGGCGAAGGCCAGATTCTTGGAGTGGTCGGTGATGGCCATGTACTTGTAGCCGTGGGCGCGCGCGGCCTCGGCCATTTCTTCGATGGTGTTTCGGCCGTCGGTTTCGACCGTGTGCATGTGCACGTCGCCTTGCAGATCGGCCTGCGAAATTAGAGCCGGCAGTGTGTGCTGCTCCGCGGCGCATCAATCTCGCCCAGGTTTTCGCGCAGCTCGGGGGGAATGTAGTCAAGCTTCAGCTTGGCGTAGATTTCTTCCTCGGTTTTTCCCGCGACGGGTTTTTCGTTGTCCAGCCGGGCCAGGCTGTATTCGCTCAGCGTGTATCCCATCTTGAGCGCACGCTGGCGCAGAGCCACGTTGTGAGCCTTGCATCCGGTGAAATACTGCATGGCCGCGCCGAATGAGTCCGGCGGAAGCAAGCGCACGTCCACCTGCATGCCGCCGCGCAAGCGGAAGCTGACCTTGTTTTCGCCGCGGGCGATGATCTCCATCAAACCAGGCAGTTTGATCATGTGCTCAATCAGTTTCTGCGCGCGCTTGATCTCGCAACAAGCCTTGCCGGTGACCAGAATGTCGAGATCGCCAACTGTTTCCCGTCCCCGGCGCAGCGAGCCCGCGGGAGTGACCTTCTCTACGCCGGGATAATCGCGCAGATGTTCGATGATCTTCTCCGCCTGGGCTTCGGCTGCGTCGAGCAAGAAGCGTCCCGCGATGCGGCGGTAATCCTCGATGGCCTTGAGCAGTTTCTGTTCCTGCTTTTCGCCCATGCGGGGCAGTTCGCGAATCTTGCCTTCGCGGCGCCAGCTTCTGCCACGCCTTCAACGTCGCAAACCTGGTAGGCGCTCCAGATCAGAGCAATGGTCTTCGGACCGAGCCCCTGAATCTTCAGCAGATCGAGCATTGAGGGGCGATATTTCTTCAGCAGATCGGCGTGGACCGAAAGCCGGCCGTCCTTGAACATCTCCTGCAAATTCGCCAGCATTCCCTTGCCGATTCCGGGAATTTCCAGCACTTTTTTCGGCTCGCTGATCAGGTCGGCAATCTGCTGCGGCATGGCTTCAATCGCCTGGGCTGCATTGCGATAGGAACGGATGCGGAAGGAATCCTGCCCGTCAATTTCCAGCAGGTCGGCGGTTTCGTAGAGGATGCCCGCGATGGCCTTGTTGTCCATGTGCTTCATGTCAAGATTAAACAAGATTGGAGCGAAGAGAAAGACTGAAACCTTCAACCCAGGCAAGAAACAGCTTCGCGGTTTACTCGAGGCGGACAACGGCTGTTCAGCACCCAGCAACCCGGGCAGAACTAAGCGAACGCCGCGACTGCGGATCGGCCCGGCTCATCGACTGGAAGTTAAGCTTTAAGAAGCTCTTCGTAACATTGGCCGCTTGCGGACCTTTCGGGCCCTGGGTGATCTCGAACTCTACCTTGTCGCCCTCTTGCAGGCTCTTGTATCCTTCCGACGTGATCGCGCTGTAGTGGACAAAAACATCCGGACCATCGTCCCGTCCGATAAACCCATATCCTTTCGCGTTGTTAAACCACTTCACCGTACCTTTCAAACGTTCCACGTACGCCCCCTCGGGCACGACCTTTCTGGCTCCGACGTCGTGCCTCCCGATTTGCCCACATTGTGGCTGCTTTGCGAGGGCTGTCAAGGCAATGCTCACAGCGAGGCCCTGATCTAGCGGCTCTTTGGACCGCCACGTGTTTGGCTGAGCCAAAGCACGCCCGGAATGGTTTTGCCGTCGCTGGATGCTGTCCGCTCATCACCATGTGGACTGCCTCGCTGAGCGGGAACAAACGGACCTCGATGACTTCGTCTTCTTCCGGCTGCGCTGTTCCGGGACGCAAGCCCCGCGCCAGGAAAATGGCCATGGTTTCGGCCACGAAACCAGGGCTGGCGTAAAACCTGCAGAATGCGCTTCCAGCGCTTGGCCGTGTAGCCCGGTCTCCTCCAGCAGTTCGCGCTTGGCGGCTGTCAAGTCCCTTTCGCCCTTATCAATGCGGCCGGCGCAGCAGCTCCCACAGAAACTGCTGGGCGGCATGCCGGTATTGGCGCTCCAGCAGCATGCGCGGCTCTGACCGGCTCTCTTCCACCGGCCAGAATAACCACCGAGCCGGTGTGGTGCACGATGTCGCGACGGGCGCGCACGCCGGTTGGTTCCAGCACCTATCCGTCGTCACCCAGAAGGCCGGGCCGCGGTACACCACGCGGGAAGAAAGCACGCGTGCTTTGTTTTTACTGAGAGATAATTTTTGCATTGAAACACTATAAGCGACGAAGGAGAAAAGCTCCCAGAGCCGCTTGACGGCGCTCGGAGACCACGAGCCCCTTTTGCGGTCAGCACAAGATCGCTGATATGCTGCCCGCCATGGCAGCAAAGCCAAGAATTGCGATTGTCGGCCCAGGGAGATTGGGCACGGCCCTGGCCCTGCAACTGGAGCGAGCCGGATACAAGATCCCCGAAGTTATTTCACGAAAGAACGCCGGATCGCGACGAAAGGCCCGCGCCTTGGCGCGGCAGGTCGGGGCGCGCGCGTTCGTCCAAAGCACCGCGCTTCTGGAGGCAGAGGCCATCTGGTTCTGTGTGCCCGACCGGGAAATCGTTGCTGCGGCCCGCAATCTATCCTTGCGCACCAAGTGGGAAGGAAAAATCGCTTTCCACTCCAGCGGCGCGCTCGCCAGCGCTGAACTGGACGTGCTGCGACAGCGCGGCGCCGCCGTGGCGTCGGTGCATCCCATGATGACATTTGTGAGCGGGGCGGTTCCGTCGCTGCAGGGTGTGCCATTCGCCGTGGAAGGCGGCGCGAGTGCGGTACGAGTCGCAACCCGAATCGCGCGGGATCTGGGCGGGGAAGCGTTCACGATCCGTCCGCAAAATAAAGCCGCTTACCACGCCTGGAGCGGCTTCGCTTCTCCGTTACTGGTGGCATTGCTGGTAACGGCAGAACAGGTGGCGAGCGCCGCTGGGTTGTCTGAAGCCGGTGCACGAAAAAAGATGCTCCCAATCGTGCAGCAGACCATTGCCAACTATGCCCGCCTCGGTCCGGCTGGCGCTTTCAGCGGACCGATCATCCGCGGCGATGCGGAAACCGTCCGCAAGCATCTGCAGGTGCTGAAGAAAGTTCCCGAAGCGAAAGATGTCTACCTGGCGCTGGCCCGCGCTGCGCTGCGACATTTACCGGTGCGGAATCGACAAGAGTTGGAAGACATTCTGTGGTCTCGCTCGACTTCTGATGAATTGTCATCCTGAGCGCAGCATCGGCATTTCGCTTGCGAATGCCGCTGCGGAGTCGAAGGATCTCGGTGAGGCAAGCAGCGACGCGAACGCGGAAAGGCATTCTCACGACTACGCCGAAGGCCGCGTCAGAACGGCCCTGCCGCCGGAGTTTGACCTTTGCACTCAACGTCTCTCGCGAGCAGCTCCGCACACGACGCCACGCATGCATCTGGTTCGTGACTTGCCAGTTCGTCCGCTTTGAAAATGCCGGTGCACACCGCAATCACTTGGGCGCTGGCGTGCCGAGCGGCTTTGATGTCCTCTGGGGTGTCGCCGATAAAGCAAGTACTCGCACTCTCCCCCAGCCGGCGTCGCACCTCGATGACGCCCTTTTGGAAGATGTCCGCCCGCCTTTCGTCATGATCGCTGAAGCAGCCAAAACTGAAGAACTCGCGTAGACCGGCGGCTTCCACCTTGTGCCAGCCGACCGATTCGAGGTTGCCAGAGGCCACGCCCAGCAGCTTGCCCGCGGATTTCAGTCTTTCCAGCACATCAGGAATTGCCGAACAGACATGGGCAACGATCCGGTTGGCATGGGCGCCCACGTCGCGACAGACAACTTCCAGTGCTGCCGGCAGGCCAGCTTCGAACCCATCATGCGAAACTCCCACTCGCTCGAGGGCGGCGCGCAGGATCCCCAGGTCGGTTCTTCCATGGTAGGCAATTCCGTCGATCGTGGTATCAACGCCGTACACCTCGCGCATGGCCAGGTGCAGCGCATCGCGATGAACCGGGTCGCGGGTCACAAGCAAAGTTCCATCAATGTCGAACAGATAAGCATCCGCATCCATCCAGCGAAAGCCGTTTGCTTTGAATGTTTGTGTTTGAACTTGGAATGGATTCATGATTTTACTTGCAATTTCCGAGCCTGTAGCGGCATGGGACTGCTGACCACTCACTCTACTCCTCTAACTCACCATCACCCGCTTGATTTCCCTGGCCCGACCGGTAGTCTCATCGCAATCCACCACGATCGCGGACAGGCGCACGTCTCCGCTCGCAGCCTCGAAGCGGGTCGGCATATTGTTCAGGAACTTGGCCACAATCAATTCTTTTTTCACTCCGATCACGCTGTCGTACGGTCCGGTCATGCCTACATCCGTGATGTACGCGGTGCCCGCCGGCAGCACCCGCTCGTCAGCGGTAGGAACATGGGTGTGCGTGCCCACGACCAGGGTCACTCGCCCGTCGAGATACCAGCCCATAGACATTTTCTCCGAAGTCGCTTCGGCATGAATATCGACCAAAATCACCTTCGCCTTGACTTGCCTCAACAGTTGGTCGGCGATACGGAAGGGATCGTCATTCGATCCCATGAAAACACGGCCCTGCAAATTAAGCACCGCATAGGGAACCTGGCCTTTGCGCCCCTCGTACACGCCCCAACCCGGCATCCCGGGCGGGTAATTGGCGGGACGCAACACGCGACGGGCCGGGCTGTGCGGATTTCCATCCGCTGCCTCGAAGTAGTCCACGATCTCGCGCTTGTCCCAAATGTGATTGCCGGTCGTGAGAACGTCGATCCCCATCTCAAACAGTTCTTCCGCAAGCGGCGGTGTGATGCCGAAACCAGCGGCCGCGTTTTCTCCATTGGCGACGACCAGATCAATGAAGTGGTCTTTCACCAGAGCGGGGAGCCGGTCTTTGACAATGGTTCGTCCCGGCCTGCCAAAAATATCGCCAATAAAAAGAATACGCATGAATTTTGATGGTAACACGCGGTGCGAACCACCCTCCTCGTACCGCAGGAGGTAAATCCTTAACCGCAGCGTCCGTGAAGAAAGCCGCAAAGGCTCAAAGAGAAACAAGGGGGTAAGTGATGATTTCGGCGAATTCCTAGACGGCCGTTTTCGAGAATCACCGCGCCAGTTCCGCTGTCTTCAAGAAATCGTAGTTCCCCGGCGGGTCGAGCGTCAGCCCCCGCACTCGCTTCGTGTGCACCAGCACGTTGTCCAGATACCACAAATTGATGTACGGCAAATCTTCAGCAAGGATTCGCTGGATCTCGGCATAGATCTGCTTGCGCGCATTCTGGTCAAGTTCACTGCGCGCCTGGTCGATCAACGCATCCACTCGCGGATTGGCTGTAGTACGTGCGATTGGCGCCATGCGGCGAGAACTTAGCTGAGTGAAACACATATTCGAAGATATCCGGATCTTCATTGCCCCCGACCCAGCGCAGCGAATGCACCTGGTATGCGCCGCGCGTGACATCGGAAAAGAATGTCGCAAACTCAAAAGTCCGGATGTCCAGCGCGATTCCCACCTCGCGCAATTGCTGCTGCAGCACGGCTGCCAGCAGCCGCGTGCTCTCGTCAGTCGAGGTCTTCATGGTGAGATGAAAGCGCACGCCATTCATCGCAGGATATCCTGCCTGCTCGAGCAATTGCCGCGCCCGCTCCGGGTCGTAATCATAGCGGCGCACATCACCGTTGTATGCCCAGCTCTCAGGAGGCAGCAGGCTGCAGGCGGGACGCGCAAAATCGCGCATCAGGTAGTGAATTATCGGCCTGCGGTCGATCGCGTACGCCAAAGCCTGCCGCACCCGCACATCCTTCAGAATCGGATCCCGCGTATTGAATGCCATATAAGCCAGCACCGTACCTGGTGCGTGTAGAACTTCCAGATTGGACTCGCGTTCGAGCGCCAGCACCGTGTCGCCAGTCAGCGCGTTGATGGCGATATCGGCGCTGCCCTTGCGCAGTTCCAGCGCCCGTGTCGTCGCGTCAGGGACGACCGCAAATCGCACCCGTTTCAGATGGGCCTTCTGGCCCCAGTAATCATCGTTACGCTCGATGATGACTTCGCTTATCCGGTTCGGCGCTGACAAAGCGGAACGGCCCCGAACCAATAGGATGACGGCTGATTTCGTCGCCGCTGCCGTAAGGCACAATGCCGATCGCGCCGTCCGAAAGATTCCACAGCAAAGTTGCGAATGGCTCTTTCAGGTGAAACACCACCGTGAAGTCGTCCGGCGCCTCGACGCGATCCACAAACTGGTAGGCAGCCGCCTTGGTGCTGCGAATCTTGCCCTGGAGCAGCGAGTCAAAAGTCCACTTCACATCGCGCGCAGTGAGCCGCCGCCCATCGTGAAATTTCACGCCCTGGTGCAAGATGGAAAACATAGGTACGTGGGTCGGGAATCTCCCAGCGTTCCGCCAGCGCGGGCCGCACGTTCAAGTGCTCATCACGCGTGAGCAGATCATCGAACAGCAGGTTGTCAATGCGCTCCGACTGCGCGTCCAGGCCAACTCGCGGATCCAGATTGGTCGGACTGCTCTCGATGATCATGACCAGCGTTTCGGGGTCGGATTTCGCGGAGCAGGAGAGGAAAGAAACAAGCAGTACGAAAGCTAACAGTGCCTGAACTGGCAGAAGCCACGTGGGCACAGCCGCCCCCGGCTGTGCGTTCGCCGCCCTGCGGCGAAAGGGTCTTCCCTCACGCATACGAGATCTTTCCCAGGATGGCCGGCCTTTTCGCTCCCGTCGCCGACGGAACATTCGACGGCCGCCGGTTCCAGGTCTCATACGCGAGTAATGCGAACGCCGCCGCTTCTTTCGCCTCTGAAGGCAATCCGAACTCGTCCGAAGATCGGATCTGCAGGCCCAGCGGCGCCAGTTCGTTCGCCAACATCGCCACGAGTGTCGGATTATTCGCGCCGCCGCCGGAAACGATAAACTCGCCATACGCCGCGACGCGGTCGCAAGCACAAATCGTCGAAGCGCGTCGGCAATCGAGCTTGCGGTCAGCGCCGTAGCCGTAGCCACCACATCGCGCCTGTTCACGCGCGCCCGCATCGCTGGAGAAACTCGCCGACAAACTCCCGCCCGAATTCCTCGCGCCCAGCAGTCTTCGGCGGTTTGCGCCGGAAAAACGGCGTCCGCAAAACATTCAGCGACCACCGGCTCGAGCACTACGCCGGAAGCCGCGATTCTTCCATCGCGATCGTAGGGTTTGCCGGAAATAGCCGCTCGGTGACTCGCGTCAATCACCATGTTGCCGGGTCCGGTGTCGAAAGCCAGCACCTGCGCGGCCGAGGCGCCGGCCGGAATCGCAGTGAGGTTCGCGATTCCGCCAATATTTTGCACAATGCGGCCCACGTGAGTGTCGCGATACAAAAGATAATCGAGAAAGGGAACCAGCGGCGCGCCTTTGCCGCCCGCCGCCATGTCGGCGGGACGGAAATCAGAAACCACCGGCACGCCTACGCGCGCGGCGATCACTGCGCCCTCGCCAGTTTGCCAGGTCGCAGCGATTTTGCCTCCGAGAAAGCGGGCGGCTTCGCCCTGATGATAAAGCGTCTGCCCATGGCAGCCCACCAGTTCCGCCTTCACGCGAAACCGGCGCTGCGTGGCCAACACTGCCTTGGCGTAGAGCTCCGCCAACAAGAAGTTCAATCGAGCCAAGTCGGCGACGCTGGCTCGAGTCGCATTCATTGCCGAGAGCACCGCCTCACGCACTTGTTTCGGATAGGGAAACTCCGCATGGCCAAGCAGCTTGAATCTCACGTGGCGCCGGGCCGCCCGCGGTCGTTTCCCGCTGGCCGCGCGTGCGAGCAGCGCTCACGCGGACCAGCGCAACGTTGATTCCATCGGCCGAAGTCCCGCTCATGACCCCGGCAACGATCATGCCGCTCCTGCCATTGACGCCCTGCCGTCTGATGCGCTTCCAATCGCACCTGCTCGCTGAATTCCCATAACTGCCGCGAGAGTCTTTGCACTTTCTCGTCGGTAGGGCACGGAGGCCTCGCGCCTCAGTTCTTGCGATTTGTTCTTGAACGCGAGCACGCGTCCGGCCGATTCCTCCACGCGCCGCGCAAACTTGCGGTTCGCGCTCCGCCTCTTTGACCAGCGTTTCGTACGAACGCCCAATCGTATTCCTCGGTGATGGCAGATCAGGCACAGATCGCCGCCGGCGCGAACGTATTTCACCGCCGCCTGCTCGATGGGCGCGGCTTTCAGCACTCCTCCCATTTCCAGATCGTCGGAGACCACCAGTCCGCGGTAGCCAATTTTCTTGCGCAGAACATCCGTGATCCATTTCTTCGACAGTGACGCGGGCGTGCGATCGCGCGTGACGCGCGGATAGGCGGCATGCCCGACCAGCACCATGGGCAGCTCGCGGCGCAAGGCGCGATAGGGAGTGATATCCTCGTCCCAGAGCTTCTTCCATGGATTTGTTCACGCTGGGCAGTTCGTGGTGGGTGTCCAAGATTCGCTCCCCCTAATCCAGGAAAATGCTTGACCGCGCCCATCACTCCCGCCGATCGCAATCCCGCGAGAAATTCGCGCGCATAAATCGACACTTGTCTCGGATCGGCCGAAACCGCGCGTGAACCCATCACCTTGCGCGAAACCTCAACCGCCAAGATCCACCACCGGCGCGAAATCCGTGTTGAAACCCAGAGCCCGGCAAGCCTCGCCAATCACTCTGCCATGCTTGCGAAATAGTCTTGCGATCTCCCGTCGCGAACACGTCCGCCGCGGAGGGCGCCGGCCCGGTCACGTTGCGAAAGCGGTCCACCTTGCCGCCTTCCAGATCCACGCAAGTAAACAGCGGCGTCGAAACACATGTTTGGCAGTCTTTGAGCAACTTGTAAGTCTGTTCCGCACTCGATGATGTTGCGAGCGAACAGGATCACTCCCGCAGGCTGAATGCGCTTGAGCAGGGATCTGAGCCGCGGCGATACTTCGGTGCCGTCAAAGCCAATGATGAGTAGCTGGCCGAGATAATCCCGAAAATCGTTTCGTGTCATAGAGGATCGCATCTACCAAAGCGACTCACTGAGATTTGCAAATTATTGTGAAGTTATTCAGTCATAACATTGTCATTCCGAGCGCGCGCTCTTGGCGCGAGGAATCTGCATTTTCTCAACTTCAACCAACTGCAGATTCCTCGCTACGCTCGGAATGACAAACGTGGTTGAAGGGTCACCGTATTGTGCAAATCTTGGTGGTACCCGATGCTAACTACTAGCCCCCAGCTACTAGCTCCTCGACTACTCCATCTGCTTCTTCAACTCCGCCAGCAAATTCAACGCTTCCAGCGGCGTCAGCCGGTTCAAATCCACTTCGCGCAATTTTTCCAGCACTGGCTGCGACAGCGGCGTGAAGATCGTCAACTGCGCCGGCGGACGGGCCCGCAGCTCGTCACTGGCCAGTTGGCCGGTCACGCGCTGCTCCGCGCTTTCATGCTCAGCCAGCACCTCACGCGCCCGCTCAATGACTTCGTTCGGCAATCCCGCCAGCTTCGCCACTTCAATTCCGTAGCTGCGGTCGGCCGCGCCCGGCTCCACTTTGCGCAGAAACACGATTCCGCCTCCAGTCTCCTTCACCGAGACGTGATAATTCTTGACGCCCGAGAGCCTGTCCGCCAATTCGGTCAGCTCAAAATAGTGGGTGGCAAAAAGCGTTTTCGCCCGGGTGCGGGCATGAATGATATTCAACCGCGGCCCAAGCGATCGCCAGTCCATCGTAAGTCGCTGTGCCGCGCCCCACTTCATCCAGCAGGATCAGCGACCGCGGCGTGGCCGTATGCAGAATCGCCGCTGTCTCCGTCATCTCCACCATGAAAGTCGAACGCCCGCGCGCCAGATTGTCGCTCGCCCCGATTCGGGTGAATACACGGTCCACCACGCCCAGCCGCGCCGAGGCCGCGGGCACGAACGATCCCATCTGCGCCAGGATCACGATCAGTGCAGCCTGCCGCAGGTAAGTTGACTTGCCGCCCATGTTCGGGCCGGTAAGAACCAGAACGGTGTGCGTGGTGGAATTCAGATACAGGTCGTTGGGCACGAACCGCTCGCTGCCGCCCGCGAGTTCCTGCTGCTCGATCACCGGATGCCGTCCCTCAATGATCTCAATGTCCGCCGCACTCATCGAACTTCGGCCGGCAGTAGTTGCGCAGGGCCGCAATGTGCGCCAGTGCCGCCAGCACATCTACCTCGGCCAGTGCCAGCGCAGTCTGCCGGATGCGCCGGGCTTCACCCGCAATCGCCGAGCGCAGCTCCGCAAACAGCCGCCGCTCGATCTCCACGATCTTTTCCTGCGCATCCAGGATCTTCGACTCGTATTCCTTCAACTCCGGCGTGGTAAAGCGCTCCGCATTGACCAGCGTCTGCTTGCGCTCGTAATCCGGTGGGACCAGATGCAGATTCGGCTTCGAGACTTCTAAATAATAGCCAAAAATCGAATTGAACTTAACTTTCAGCGATCCGATCCCCGTGCGCTGCCGCTCCCGCTGCTCGATCTGCGCCAGGAACTGCTTGCTGTTGCGGCTCAGGTCGCGCAGTTCGTCCAACTCTTTGTCCACGCCGCTCTCGATCACGCCACCATCGCTCAGCGAAATCGGTGGCTCGGGCACGATGGTCTTGTCGATTCGTTCTCGCAGATCGCCCAGTTCATCCACTGATCCGTGCAAGCGTCTTCAGCCGCGTCCGCTGCGAGCCGCCCCAGTACACTGCGCAACCGCCGGAATCCTTCCCAACGATGCCGCCAGCGCCAGCACATCGCGCGGATTGGCCGTTTCCAGCGTAACCCGGCTCAATAGCCGCTCCAGGTCCAGGATTCCATCCAACGCCCGCCGCAGTTCCTCGCGCGCCACCGTATCTTTCACCTGCACCTCGACCGCATCAAGGCGCGCATTGATCTCCGCGGCTGCGATCGAAGGCCGCAACATCCACGAGCGCAGCAGGCGTTTGCCCATGGGAGTGACGGTAGCGTCGATCGAGCGGAACAAGGTCACTCCAGCGTCCGTTCCGGCAAACAGCGGCTCGATCAACTCCAGATTGCGCACAGTTACCGCATCCAGCACCAAGCAATTCTGTCGCTCGTAGAAGCCAATGCGGTCCACATGATCCAAAGTTCCGCGCTGCGTCGAGCGAACATAGTAGAGGATGGCGCCCGCCGCCGAAGCTGCTGCCGGTTTGCCCGCCAGCCCAAAGCCCTCCAGCGACAGAACGCCGAAATGATTTTCCAGCAGAGGGATGGCGTGATCGGGCGCGAAGATCCAGTCATCCAGCGGCGTCTCAGCAAAGCTCATCGAACCATGCGGGGATGGCCCCCCTCGCTCGCCCGGTCGAGCGGAGCTCGAACCATCAGTCTTCAAACAGCGGTGCCGCCGATCCATACAAAAGCTCCCTCGGCCTCAGTTGCTGCAGTTCTTCCTGGACTCGCCGTGCCGCATCGTCGCCGCGAAACTCGGTGGCGCGGAACTCGCCGGTGGAAAGATCCAAAGCAGCAAAGCCCACCCGGTCGCCGGTTTTCGCCAAAGCCGCCAGAAAATTGTTTTCTTCCGAACTGAACGTGGAGTCCGCCGCCGTTCCGGGCGTGACTACGCGGGTAACTTCGCGCCGCACCAGCTTCTTGGCCAGGCGTGGGTCTTCCATCTGTTCGCAGATGGCGACCTTGAATCCTTTGCGGATGAGTTTGGAAATGTAGCCTTCGGCGGCGTGGTAGGGCACGCCGCACATCGGAACGGCCACGCCCTTCTCCTTATTGCGGCAGGTCAGCGTGATTTGCAACTCGCGCGCCGCCAGGATGGCATCGTCGAAGAACAGTTCGTAGAAATCCCCCAGGCGGAAAAACAACAATGCGGTGGGATGGTCTTTCTTGATGGCAGCGTACTGCCGCATCAACGGCGTGGACGGCTCGGTCATCTCAGGCGGCTTCGTGCGCGGATTATAACAAACCGCCATCTCCCTGCCTGTGGTGGAAATCACAGTTGACTCGCTTCCGCCTTGGGTGCTTTCCTTAAGCATGGAGCTTCGCAAGGATCCGATTACTCGTTCCTGGGTTATCACCGGCGACGATGTCCCCGACAGCGCGCCGCGCTCGACTGCATTCTGCAACTTTTGTCCCGATTCGCCCCAACCGCCACAGCTCATCTCCAACATGTCTGGAGTGGCCGGTGTTCCCTGGTCGGCGCGTTCCGTCGTCCATCCCACGGCTTTGTACCACGTCGAAGGCGAGGCAGCCCGCCGCGGCGATGGCATCTACGATCGTATGCGGCCCGTGGGCGCGCATGAGGTGCTGGTGGAGAATCCGCGCCACGATCGCCATCTATGGAACGCCAGCGACCTCGAAATCGAGCAGTTCCTGCTGCTGGCTGCGCAGAGGATTCAGGACCTCAAGCGCGATGGGCGACTCAAGTATGTGAGTATTTTTAAAGACCACGGGAACAGCGCCGGGCAGGAGTTTGAGCACCCCACGTCCCAAATTACTGCCACCACCTTCGTGCCGCGCCGGGTGCTCTACGAGTTGCGCGCCGGCCGCGAGTATTTCGGCCAGAAAGAGCGTTGCGTCTTCTGTGACATTATTTCTCAGGAAATCAAGCAGGATCTGCGTGTGCTCGAGGTGCGCGGCGATTTTCTGGCGTTGTGCCCCTATGCGCCGCGCGTTCCCTACGAGACCTGGATTCTGCCGCGGACTCACGAATCCGCCTTCGAACGCATGGCTCTCAATCGCCCCGGCATGATGGGCGACTTGGGAGCACTTCTGCGACGCACTCTGCAGCGCATACGCACCATTACGGAGGATTTTCATCTGGTGCTGCACACCTCGCCCAATAGCCTGCACCGCTCCGGAAATCTGGGTTATTGGAAGACCATCGACGAGGATTATCACTGGCACATCGAGATTCTGCCCATTCTTGCCTCCAAAGCGAAGTCTTACACGTTCAAGGAGGTCTATTATTCGCCGCTGGCCTCGGAAACTGCCGTCAAGCGCCTGCGCGATGCAAGGGTCGAAGGGTAAGAACCGTCGTTGGTCGTTGGTCGTTCGCGAAAGTTTTAACAGCCAGTATCGGCCTGACCAATGGCCCGCCAGGAACGATCGGTGGCGGACGACGAAGGACGAACGACCGGCGACGAACGGCTGACTTATGACTCTCCGCCGCATGAAGACCTACACCGGAGGCCAAGGATACGTTTACCAGTACTATTTTGTCGGCAAACGGGCAGCCTTGGCGGACGCCGCTACCGAATACATCTTCGATGTGACTTCCGACCGCAAGACCACATTCGCGGTTAGCGTCTTCCTCACCGACGACGCCCGGCGGGATTGGGCCACCCAGCATGGTCGCAGCCTCACCGAGGCCGAGCAATATGGCGCGGTCAAGATGCGCCTCTTCCAGGCTTTCGATGAAATCGAGAATATGATGGCGGACGGCCGCCGCCTTGCCGTCGATCCTGCCACTCTGGAACAGTTGCTCACCACCTTGGGAATAGCCTAGCAGGCCGCCGAAAAAGGTGGTGTCGCATTCGATTTTGGGTGGCGTAAGGCTGCGCTGCGATAGCCGCTTTCTTATCGTGACCCGCTTTAGCGCCTGAGGTGAGAAAGGCCAGTTTTTCCCGGATCGCCCCACGCATCCTGCAATGCCCCCAGGCCGTCGATGGCTTCAGTCACCAGGCTTCGCGGTATCCCGAAATGCTCTTCGATCTTGGAGACCAATTCGTCCCGGCTTCGCAGTGCGCGCATGGTTGATGTGGTTCCTTGCGATTCAAGAAGGTTCAAATTATGGATCACAATAGAGCGGCCGGGATAGAAACGGGCCAGCAGGATCGAATTCAGAAATGTTGCGTCCGCCCGGAAGGAGTCTGCAATCACCCGGCTGAAATCTTCAATCCGCTTGGGCTCCGGCTTCGCCCGGTATCCATGTCTTAGGATTCCGTCCCGATGCAACTCCAGGCGCGAACATCCCTTCGCATCTTGGGGCTTGAGCACATAGAGGTCGCGGCCCAGAGCGATCACATAATCCGTCGTCAGATCGCGTGGCAGCGGTGACGGGAAGGGGGCGGCGTAGCCGGTGTCGACCAGATACTCCGTTCCCTCCACGCTCACGATGCTCAGCGCATGAACGGACGGCGTGGACATGTCCGCCGCGCACAACTTCACGGAATATCCCAGGCTGGCAAGCAGCGTGTAGAAATGAAAGTTGTTCGAGTAGCACGTGCCGCCGAAGTGGTATTGTTCGATTCCGTCGAGATACTGTTGAATGCCGGGCAGGGCAGTCAGACCCAGGCGTTTCTTGTAATAGAGTTTGGATATGTTTTCAAAGGGAACCCGCGTGAGGTGTGCCGTCACCAATTCCGTGAGAGCATCCAGACCAGGCTCTCTTTTCGATACGCCCAGAACGCGCAGGTATCGAAGAACGAGATCCTCGGCCAGTGCCCCGCGACACGTTATGCCTCCTCGCGTGCTCACCGGCTCCAGTGTTCTACGAACAGATGTTCCTCTTTCGCGGCGCCGGCCCGCTTGACCTCCATCAACTCTGCAGCTTTCTTGGCGATGTGCTCGCCGCTGACCTCGAATTCCTTAATTAGCTCCCAAGGCGCACCGGAGTCGCCGAAGCGATCCTTCACACCGATTGCTCCCGTAATGATCGGCACTCCGTAGAGCAGCGGACTCTCCGTCATCACTCCACTGACCCGCCATGCCAACGCTCCGATCTGGTGCTCTTCCGCGGTGACGATTACGCCGGTTTCGCGTGCTGCGCTTAGAATGGCGGCTTCGTCAATGGGCTTGAGGGTATGCAGGTTGATAACGCGGCTCTCGTACCCGAAGTCGCTCTTCAATATCCATGCGGCCCGCATGGCCTCGGGCACCATCGGTCCGCAGGCAATAATGCTCAGATCCTCCTGCTCGTCTTCGTAATCAGAAGCGAGCACGGTCTCAAAGGCCTCCGCAAAGTTCGGCTTCTCGCCTCGGAACCGAATCACATTGGCATGACCGAAGCGGAACGGAGTGTTCTCGTTCGTCACAATCGGCGTAGCTTCGCGAGCAAAGCGGATGTACTTCGGGCCTTGATGCTTGAGCAGCAGGTAATTGGTGGCCTTGCGGGTCTCAACCGCGTCGCAGGGAACGACGACTGACATATTCGGCAATCCGCACATGGCAAACAGATCTTCCAGAGCCTGATGAGTGGCGCCGTCTGGACCAACCGAAACTCCGCCGTGGGCGCCGGCGATGAGCACATTGAAATCTCCATAGCATACCGAAGTGCGGATCTGATCCAGGTTGCGTGCTGCGGCAAAAGTGGCGTAAGTGCCCAAGACCGGAAGCTTGCCCTCCTTGGCCAAGCCGGCAGCGGCGGATGTGGCCGACTGCTCGGCGATCCCCATGCTGATCCAGCGCCGCTTGCGTTCGGGCTTCGAAGTATAGAAGTCGCTGATGGTGATCGAGCCGGAAATATCCAACCCCAGGCAGACTACGCGCTCATCATCTCCGTTCTCGGCAAGTGACTGGCCAAAGCCCTTGCGCGTCGGCTCCATTTTGACTTTCATATCCCCGTTCGCGTTCCACCAGTAATCGCGGCGGAATTTCGGCATCTTGGCCTCGAGGCGACGATCCACCTCGGCTTGGTAATACTTCGCGCTATCAAGCATCTGCTGGTAGGGAATTCTGTCGGTGACTTTTAATTCCGCCAGCGCCTTCAACAGTTCGTCGTGGTTGGGCACCTTTCCGTGCCAGCCGGCCAGGTCTTCCATGAAGCTCACGCCTTTGCCCTTGACCGTCTCTGCCAGGATCACTGTGGGTTTCCCGGATGTTGCCTTAGCTTTCTCCAGCGCCTCGACGACTTGCGTCATATCATGACCGTTAACCCGCAGCACTTCCCAGCCGAAACTGCGGTATTTTTCGTCCAGCGGATCAACGTTCATTACGTCGGAAACTTTCCCATCGATTTGCAGCCGGTTGCAGTCCACGATGCCGATCAGATTGTCGAGCTTGTAGTGCCCAGCCTCCATGGCAGCTTCCCAGATTTGGCCTTCCTGCTGTTCGCCATCGCCCATCAGGCAAAATGTCTTGTAGTTCTTGCCGTCGAGCCTGCCGGCGAGCGCGATGCCAACGGCGATGCTCAGCCCTTGTCCCAGCGACCCAGTCGAAACCTCGATGCCGGGCAACTTCAGCCAGTGCGGATGTCCCTGATAAGGCGACCACAGCTTGCGCAGCAACGCAACATCTTCCGGCGGACAAAAGCCGGCAAAAGCGAGGCCCAGATACAGGCTGGGAGCTTTGTGTCCGGTGGACCAGATGATTCGGTCGCGATCGGGCCAGGACGGATTCTCGGGATCGTGGTCGGCGACCTTCAGATAAAGAGCCGCCGTGATGTCCATAATTGAAAGGGTTCCGCCCGCATGGCCGGAGCCTGCCGCGCAGAGCGCAACCAGATCGTAGCCGCGCATCAGGGTGGCGGCGTCTTTCAGATCCTCGATGGAATAGTCCCGAATGATTTTGCCGCTAGTAGAATTCTTGAGAGCCATAGCCTTATCCTTCCGCGCCGGCATGGACAGAAGTGGGCCTGGCGCTTATGTTCCCCAAATAGAGCCTAAGATGGAATGTCCGCCCTATCAGTGAGGCAGATCACAAGGGGATGTGACGGTCGGTGGCGGAAAGGCAGGATCAAGCAAGGGTCCCTTCGCTTGCTGTATTGTGCAAGTTTTTTCACCGGCTTCTGTCATCTTCTTGTAAAAACGCCGCTAACGCGTTGACCAGCATACCCCCATGTGGTAGGTTGCGTGCAGCCATCGAAGTCGGATGTGGGGAAAGGCTTATCCACTGCAGGGCGTTCTAAACGCCCAAGGATCTCATCAACGGAAAATGCTGAAGGAGTTCGCTATGCGCGCTTTTTTCAAATCCCTTCTTGCGCTTCCAGTCTGCAGTTTCGCACTGGTTAGCGCCATGGCCCAACTGCCCCAGTGTCCTGTGCGCCCAAATCCGGGCGACGAAATCCGGAATCCTTTGGACCTCCAAAGCCAAAACGGCGCGCTCAACGCCGATCTTACGCTCCGCAATGCGGTTGACTCGCAAGGTTACATGCACGTCTGCTACGACTACCATAATGACGGTCATCGCGTTGAATCACCGACGTTGCGCCTCAACCCGGGGGACGAACTGGTCATGAACCTGACTGACCATCTCGATCCAAAGTCGATCAACGGGTTGATCGTCGTGGGTGGGGAAGGGGAAATGGACATGTCCGGCATGTCTGGCGCCGCCACGGACGATCCCTGCCATGGCAAGAACATGACGGCGGCTTCCACGAACGTTCATTTCCATGGGATGAATATTCCGCCGGTGTGCCATCAGGATGAGGTGATTGAGACTCTCATTCGGCCCAACGATCCGCCTTTCCAATACCAGTTTCAGGTTCCCAAGAACGACGCCCCCGGCTTGTATTGGTACCATCCTCATCCGCACGGATTCGCCTCAACGCAAGTGAATGGCGGAGCCACGGGAGCACTGATCATCGGTGGAATCGAGAAATTCAAGCCGCAAGTATCGGGTCTGCCGGAACGGGTGCTTCTGGTGCGCCAGCAGTTCCTCAATGGCAATGCGTGGGTGCCGGGGCCGAATCAACTGACCTTGAATTACCAGCAAGCTCTTGGCTATCCCCCCTACGGTGTGATTAAGGTGAAGCCCGGTCAGAAGGAATTCTGGCGCGTGGCCAACACCACCATTCAGTCTTTTCTTACCCTGCAGATTCGGTTCGGGAAAACTCCGCAGAGGATGGAACTCATTGCTCTTGACGGCATTCCGGTGCAAAAACGCCGGGAAGTAACCACGATTTTGTTGCCGCCGGCTGGCCGGGCGGAGTTCATCATGCGCGGTCCGCAAAAGAACGTCACCGCCATCTTCGTGACCGCTGGTTATAACACCGGCATAACTGGCAACCCCAACCCGCCGACAACCTTTGCCAGCATCGTCGCCAGCGATGATGCCGACGAACCTCCACCGATCGTGCCTGCGGCCATACCGGATGTGGCGCCGCGCTTCGCCGGATTGGCCACCGCGAAGCCCACCAAACAGCGCAAGCTGTATTTTTCCGAGAGATTTGGCGGCATCAACAGCCCAATTCAGTTTTACATCACCGTGGATGGGCAGAAGCCCAAGGTGTTCAATTCCAATGACCCGCCGGCGATTGTGACTCGCGTGGGGGCGGTGGAAGACTGGACCATTGAGAACCGCGCTCTGGAGACCCACGACTTCCACATTCACCAGATCCATTTTCTAGTCTTGGAAAAGAATGGCAAGAAGGTACCGTATCCGGAACTTCAGGACTCGATCACAGTTCCGTTCTGGAAGGGCACGGGCCCGTACCCAAGCGTGAAGCTGCGCATGGATTTTCGGCAACCCAGTATCGCCGGCACTTTCGTCTATCACTGCCACATTCTGGACCATGAGGACGCGGGCATGATGGCCAAGATTCGAGTCGATCCTAAGTGACTTGCGCTGGAAGCGTTGCGGAACTCGGTAGTCTGAATAGGGGAATTATTGTGAAACAGAGGTTGATTGTGACGGCGCTCTTCGCAGCTCTGGCTACGCTGGCAGCGGCACAGGACCAGACATCGCTATCCAATTCCGGAGGGCGGCACACAAGACACGCAGATACGGCTCCGAAATACTGCAATCCTTGCCTCTTCTACGAAGGCGACTTCGATCCGAACAACCCTAACGCCAATGCGCTGCTTTCCGGCAAGACCGGGTCCGGAAATGGCCAAGTCTATGCCGAATTCAATGTCCCCCACGGCAAGACCTGGACCGTGACCGGAGCCTTCGTTAACGATCTTTCCACGGCCAAGCGGCTGAACCCGGTCGCGACCCCGTGGTCCATCTCCAGCGGTGTGAGCATCGGTAATCCTGGGACGACGGTCTGCTCCGGCACCGACAAGGCCACCTTCACTCCGACCGGTCGCAGCGGCTTCGGCTATAGGGAGTACACCGTCCAGATCAAGAAATTCCAGCAACCGTGTCAGTTGACGGCGGGCCAGTACTGGCTGATGATCCAGCCGCAGGACATCCACGCCAACAGCTTCTTCTACGAAACCGACGTGGAAGACACTCCCCCCAGGCATCATTTTGGCCCGAAGGGTACGCCGGCTGACTCTTTCTGGACCTCCAAGACCTTCAACGCCTACTACCAGGATACCTGGGGCACCAACGGGGCTTGCGGGAGCCGCGGTTGCGATCAGTTTTCGGACGGTCTGACGGGTACGCAGAAGTGAAACGTGATGGTCGCAGAAGAACGAATCAGTTCAGTTCGCACGAGGCGGAGATGAAGAGTCTTTCTAAACTGCTGCTAAAGGGAACCAGGGCCACAGCCGTGATTGCATTTTTCGCAGCCGGTGCATTGGCGGCAAACAAGCCCGCGACGCCGCACTACGTTTTTACGGACGACGATCTAGCCGGAAAGCGGATTAACTATTCCACCGTTTACACCATAGGCGCCGCCGGGACCTTGACTGAGAAGACCTCGGTTCAGGCTGGGGACGGTGGCATCGCGGCCGGGCTTTTCGGGCTGGATAAAGTCAGTGCGCTCCAGAATGGCAAGCAGCAGTGCATGTATGTCACGGATTCGCTTTCTGGCCTGATCGCGGCAATCGTGGTTCCGACGCTCAAAACCGCGGGGGTTTTCGGAGGCTCCCGCAGCGATGGAGGCCAGTTTAACGGCGTCGGACTGGCCATGAACAACAAATACCTGTACGCCAGTTTTACCGCCTCGAACACCATCGGAACCTTCAAGGTTCTTGCCGGTTGCAAACTGAAGTTCCTGGGGGATCTCGGTGCCAGCGGCCTGCACGGTGGGACTCTGGATGGTATGTCCGTCAACGGAAACTTGCTGGTCGTCACCTACGGCGACGGGTCTATCGAATCGTTTGACATCTCCACGGGAAAACCGACTTCGAATGGTGATAAGCAGAACTCCACCGGCTTTCACAGCAACAACTACCCTTCGGGCGTGGACATCACTTCCGACGGCCACTATGCGATCTTCGGTGACCTCTCCACATCCACGGTTGTCGAGGTCTCGGATATTTCCTCCGGCAAGCTGACCAAGACGGTGGTTTACCACCTGGGATCGAACCTTAATTCCGTTAGCGTCCGACTCAGTCCGGACGAGACGTTGCTGTATATCGGCAACACCCAAGGCGGTGAGATTACCGCTGCCTTCTTTGATAAAACCACGGGCACGCTTTCAAAAGGATGCTCGTCTGCCGTATTGCAGGGATTCGGCTCGAACTGGGCGTACGTCGGGACTATCGCAACCGAAACCAATACCGGCACAGGCGGGGCAGTGTACGCTGCCGAATATGGCGCGCCGTCATCCATCGGGATTGTTGAGGTGAAATCGAGTGGAGGGAAATGCACGCTGACCGAATCCTCGAAGTCGCCGGCCATGGACTCGAACAGCTCCGGACTGCTCTCCATCGGGGTTTACCCGCCGCGTCCGTTCTAGATAAGTGCGGCGACCGGCGATTCGCCGGGCCTGGCACGGACGAGGCGCCTGCATTACTAGCCTTTGGTCGTGCTACAACCCGTCACAAATTCCGCTTGGTCCACTGATCAATGCGATCCAGCGCTTTGTTCAGGTTCTCCAGCGAATTGGCCACGCTGAAACGCAGATAGCCTTCCCCATAATCGCCGAAGGCCGTCCCGGACAGGCACGCCACACCCGCTTCTTCCAGCAACGTGTCGGCAAGTTTCTTCGACTTCCACCCTGTCTTCGTGACGTTGGGAAAGACGTAGAAAGCGCCTTTAGGCATGCGGCAGGAAAAGCCTTTGATCCGGTTCAGTCCGGCGACAAAGGCATCACGCCGCCGCTGGAATTCATCCCGCATGTGGTCCACCGATGTCTGATCGCCGCGAATCGCCTCGATACCGGCGATCTGAGTGAAGCTGGCCGTGCAGGAACTGGAATTGGTCACGAGGCGGGTGATGTGCGTTGCCAGATCGGGCCGCATCACGCCATAGCCCATGCGCCAGCCGGTCATGGCGTAGGTCTTGGAGAAACCATCGAGAAGAATAGTGCGCTCTTTGAATCCGGGCACCGACATGATCGAGTAGTGCTCACCCTCGAAGATCAAACGGCTGTAGATCTCGTCCGAAAGCACCAGGATATTGCGGTCACCGATAACCTCGGAGATTTCATGAATGTCCTGCCGGGTCAGCACGCCGCCCGTCGGATTTTGGGGCGAATTGAGTATGATCAGCTTGGTGCGATCGGTGATGAGCGAGGCCAGTTCGTTCACGTCCAGGCCGAAGTCTCGGTCCTCCTGCAGGCGAATCGGCACGGCTTTGGCGCCAACGTAGTTGATCATGGACTCGTAAATGGGGAAGCCGGGATTGGGATAGATGACTTCATCTCCCACATCGGCTAGGGCTAGGATCGTGAAGAAAATTATCGGCTTGCCGCCCGGAACCACGACCACTTCATCGCTCGAGACCGGCACTCCGCGCGAACGGCTGACGTCCTCGGCGATAGCCTGCCGAAGCTCCGGCAGACCCGCCGACGGCCCGTAGTGCGTCCAGCCTTTGTGCAAGGCGTCCACCGCCGCCTCGACCACGTTCTTCGGGGTATCGAAGTCGGGCTCACCGATTTCCAGATGAACGATGTCCTTGCCCTGACGTTCCAGAGCGCGCGCCTTGTTCAGGACTTCAAAGGCAGTTTCGGTGCCAAGCCGCGACATGCGCTCGGCTAAACGGAGTTCGTACTGCGTAGCTTTTTCCACGGTCGCAAAGGTTGTCATTATATCCTCCGGCGCGGTAATCGTGCGCGCAATGAAAGTCGGCGCTGGGCCGCTAACATTATGCCACTTTCGGCCTGGGTCCATTGTGCCTTGAGGAGGGAGTAGATGTCAGGGTCAGGAATCACATGGGTTGGTGACGGGTGCCACCGAGTATTTACTCATGCGAGCGAAATCGAAGGAGGGTCCGCTCCCATGCGCCTTCCGCGTATCATAGTCGGTTATGTTTTCCCACCGCACCGACTGGAAACTTACCCCCAACCGTTTTACCGAAGCGCAGCAAGAGATGCGGGCGGCGGGCATGGAAGTGCTCGACCTGACCGTCTCGAATCCCACACGCGCTGAACTTCACTATGACGAGGAAGCGGTCATGCAAGCTCTCATCAATCCAGCGGCGCTGGATTACGATCCTCAACCCAAGGGTTTGCGCACGGCGCGGGAAGCCGTCGCCAGCTATTACCGCAAACAGCACGAAGAGTTCGATGTTGACCCCGAGTCCGTGGTGCTTACCACCAGCACCAGTGAAGGGTACTGTTACGTTTTCCGCCTGCTCTGCAACCCGGACGATGAAATCCTGGTGCCCAAGCCCAGCTATCCGCTGTTTGAATTTCTGGCTGACCTGCAGGATGTGAAGCTGGTGCCGTATCCTCTGATCTACGATCACGGCTGGCAGATCGATTTTCCATCTTTGTATAAGGCCGTTACTCACCGCACTCGCGCGGTGGTCGTAGTGCACCCGAATAATCCCACCGGGTCCTACGTGGCCGGCGCGGAACGAGTTTCGCTCAACAAATTCTGCCGTGAATACAATGTGTCGCTTATCGTGGATGAAGTCTTTCTCGATTATTCGCACGACGGAGCGCCAAGGCCGACGTTCGCGACCAACCGCGACGCCCTGACATTCACGCTTAGCGGGCTGTCAAAGATTTCAGGGTTGCCACAGATGAAACTGGCCTGGGTGGTGACCAGCGGTCCCAGCGAACCGGTGAACGCGGCGTTGGGACGCTTGGAGGTCATTGCCGACACCTATCTTTCCATGAATGCTCCGATCCAGTTGGCTGCACCGTCGCTGCTAGAGCAGCGCCATACCGTTCAACCGCTGTTGCTGGATCGCGTGCGCGGGAATCTGAGCGAACTGGACCGTCAGTTGGCCAAACAGAAAATCGTGCAGCGGCTGCAGGTCGAGGGAGGATGGTGCGCGGTACTGCGGGTTCCGGCGACGCAGTCCGATGAGGATTTGGCGATCGAGATCCTGCGCAAGGTCTCGGTGCTCGTGCACCCTGGGCATTTCTACGACTTTCCCAGCGACGGATATTTGGTCGTAAGTTTGATTACACCGGCAGGACAATTCCGCGAAGGAATCAAGCGCGTTGTCGAGCTATTGGACCGCTGAAAACCCGATACCTCGACATTTTGTCATCCCGAGCGGAGTGAGGCGAAGGCCGAACGCAGTCGAGGGACCTGCTGTCGGCCTTCAGCACACTACCTACTTTTTGCCGATGCGGTAGACGATGCCGATGCCGAGGCGCATCGAAGGTGTAGTCGAACCGCTCGAGCGGATACCGAAGTAGTCTCCTTCCAGCCGCAGAGCGAATCTCCCTCTTGGGCCGACGAGGTCCGCACCGCCGCCGAGGGCAAAGGTGAACTGGGTTCCCCCGCCGGTGATGCCTCCAGTGGACTGCGAAAAATGCGATCCGCCAAAAAGCGCCTGGGCAAATGGCACAATCCTCCTGTCCAGCTTGCGGTACGAAAATCGCGGGCCGAAGGTGTAAGTTTCTCCGGAGAATGTCCCGGGGACATGGCCGACGTAGCCGCCGAAATTGCCGACCAGGCCCAACCAATGGTTGGCATTGACCGCCAACGAGGCGCTGCCGCCGTTCATCCAAATGGTATAACCCTTAATGATATACAGAGGAGAATATCCCACGGAGACATCAGCCTTGGGAGTGTCCTGCGCGTGTGAGACCGCGGCCAAGAGCGAGAAAACGAGGGTTGCCAATATGAGTTTCTTCATTCGGTTTTCCTTTGCGACAGGAACTGCTGAGGAAACGCTGATTAACCCGAATCGCGGTCATTTCAAGCGAAGCAAAATAGCGTGTTTACAAGCCATTTTGCGGCGTCGAGAAACCTGCTTTTCCGCCTTGAAAGCTTGATCAGGCCTCCCCAATCACAACATGCAACCTGATGCTGGAACCCAGACGTACCATCAGAGTTGCGGAGAAATTGTCACGCTTATGTAAAAAGTGAGCTCTCGCTACTTCAGGAACGGATTGGCTTCGCGTTCTTCACCGATGGTGGTAAGGGGCCCGTGCCCGGGGACGACGAGGGTGTTGTCGGGCAGGGCCAGCACTTTTTCATGCAGCGAGTGGATGATCTTGTCGAAGGAGCCTCCGGGCAGGTCGGTGCGGCCGATGCTCCCGGCGAAGAGCGTGTCGCCCGCGATCAGTTTTTTCTCCGCAGGAAAATAGAGGCAGACGCTGCCCTCAGTGTGGCCGGGGGTGTGCAGCACGCTGGCGGTAAGCGAGCCCGCCTTGACGAGGTCCGCCTCGCCCACAGATTGGTCAATATCCACTTTGCCCGGAGGCACCACACCGATCCACGCGGCCTGCATGTCGAGCATCTTCAGCAAAGCATAGTCGTTCTGGTTCAGGAGGATTGGCGCGCCGGTGGCTGCCCGCAATTTCATCGCGCCACCCACGTGGTCAATGTGGGCATGAGTGATGACAATTTGCTTCACCTGAAGGTTGTGCTTGCGGACCAGCGCCAGAACATCTTCGATGTCATCGCCGGGATCGATCACCATGGCCTCGCGCGTGGCTTCGTCTCCGACGATGGAGCAGTTGCACTGCAGCGGGCCGACAGCGAGGATTTCGTGGATCATCGCGAGCTTTCAGGCATTAGCCGTCAGCTTTCAGTGTCGTCTGATGCTGAAAGCTGATGGACTTATTTCTGCTGGGTCGGAGCCGGCGGCGGGGCAGGCGTTACCGGCTGCGACTTGGTCTGCGAAGACTTCAGTCCCTGCAGCACGGAACTCGGTCCCGACCTGCGCGAGGCCGCGACCGAGAGCGTAATCGAAGTCACCATAAAGATGATGGCTGACCAGGTGGTCGCTTTCGACAACACTGTCGCTGCGCCACGCGGACCGAAGGCGGTCTGGCTGCCCATCCCGCCGAAAGCCGCGGCCACGTCGCCGCTCTGGCCGCTCTGCAGCAGCACAACAATGATGAGGAATGCGCAAACGATGATGTGAACGATGGTAATCAGTATGATCATGAGGTTAACGCTTATGCGACCGCCAGCCAGTCTCTTCCTTCCCTACAGGCCTTTCCGTCCGGGTTCTTCTCCGCGGGAAATCCTTGCGATGGTGCGGAAGGGGGGATTTGAACCCCCATGCCTTTCGGCGCCACCCCCTCAAGATGGTGTGTCTGCCAATTCCACCACTTCCGCACAGGCGCGCGAAGATTGCTTAGAGGCTCACTGATTATAGCAAAACCTAGTTTCACCATCGAGCCACAGAAGACACTTTTCAATTGCCGAGTTGCGATTGAAATTGCAGATCCTCAGTACTTCACGATGGCCGCAAATGATTTTGGATCCAGGCTCGCCCCGCCGACCAGGGCGCCGTCGATCTCTTCCTCCGTCATCAGCACTTTGGCATTTTCCGGCTTCACCGAGCCGCCGTAGAGGATACGAAGCCGGTCGGCAAACTCCTGGCCGAAGGTCTTGGACGCTTCGCCCCGGATCAACCTGTGTGCCTCCAACGCAAGCTGTGGGGTAGCGGTTTTGCCGGTCCCAATTGCCCAGACCGGTTCATAGGCGATCACCAACTTGCCCGCCTTTTTGGTTGAGATCTTGTGGAAAGCACGCAGGCATTGGCGGCGTAGCACGTCTTCCGTCAGACCAGCCTCGCGTTCCTCGAGGACTTCACCGACGCATACAATCGGGGTGAGACCTGCTTCCAGCGCAGCCTTCAGCTTGAAATTGACGACGTCATCGGTCTCGCCGAAATACTGGCGCCGCTCCGAATGTCCAAGGATGACGTGGGTGCAGCCGACATCGAGCAGCATGCTAGGGCAGATTTCTCCTGTATATGCACCTTCTTTCTCCCAGTGCAGATCCTGCGCTCCGATCGCTACGTTGGATCCTTTTGTGACTTCGACCGCGACGCAAAGGTCAATGTAGGGCGGGCAGACGACGATCTCGTCGCGAGTATGATCCCTAACCAGTGGCAGGAAATCCTTGAAGAATTCGTTCGTCTGCGCTGGATTCTTGCACATCTTCCAGTTGGCAGCGATCAGTTTTGTGCGGGGCATAGGGTCCTTTCGCCAAAGTCTTTAACCACGGAGGACACAGAGTACACAGAGTTACCCTTGTTTTCAAAGGTCGGATGCGATGCAAACCTGGTAAGGCCGCCGATCCAGGCAGCCGTTGCGCAGCAGCCGCAGCTGCGAAGATATCGAGCGTCGCTTTGTCGAACAGTACCATTAACACGAAAACCATGTGCTTCGCACTACGCAATCGCTCCACGAGGGTGGGAATAGCGACCCAAGCTGCGGCTTCGACGGGATATCCGAAAATACCCGCGGAGATCGCCGGAAAGGCGATGCTGTGGAGCTTCAGGTCGTCTGCGATGCGCATCGACTCGCGATAACAGCCGGCAAGCAGTTCCGCCTCGTTGTGCTGTCCACCCTGCCAAACCGGACCGACGGCGTGAATTACATATTTCGCCGGCAGACGACCGGCGGTAGTCGCGACGGCCTTGCCTGTTGGGATCGGTCCGCGCTCCGAACGAACACGGCGGCACTCCTCCGCAATTGTGGGACCGCCGGTACGATGAATTGCGCCGCATACGCCGCCGCCCGGCAACAGCTCAGAATTGGCGGCATTCACGATGGCGTCAGCGGGGTATTGGGTAATGTCTCCGCGCAGCAGGCGCAATTCATCGGGATCGCCCACCTTCAGCATAACTACGTAGTCTTTGTCGCGGGGCAAGTCCGCCCGTGATAGGGGTAAGGAGGTCACCGCTTGTCCGTCAGCGCTTCCACTCCGGGCAGTTTCTTGCCCTCGAGAAACTCGAGCGAAGCGCCGCCCCCGGTCGAAATGTGCGTCATCTTGTCAGCCACTCCAGCGGCGTGCACGGCAGACACCGAGTCGCCGCCGCCCACAATCGAAATTGCCCCCACATTTTCTGCTATCGCTCGCGCGACCTGGAAAGTTCCCTTGCTGAAGGGGGAAACCTCGAATACACCCATGGGGCCGTTCCACACGATGGTCCGCGCCCGCGAAATCTCGTCGGAGAACAATTCGACCGTCTGCGGCCCAATGTCGAGGCCCATCATGTTGGCGGGAATCGGCTTGCCGCTGTTGACCGTATGCACGACTGCATTGACTTCGATCCGGTCGGCAACGATGTGATCCACTGGCAGCAGGAACTTCAGCTTGTGATGTTCCGCCTCCCGCAGCAGGTCGTGGGCCAATCCAATCTTATCTTCTTCCACGCGCGACTTGCCGACGTGTTCTCCCCGCGCTTTCAAGAAGGTGTAAGCCATAGCGCCGCCGATAATCAGGCCATCCACCTTGTTCATCAGGTTCCGGATGACGCCAATCTTGTCGCTGACCTTGGCGCCCCCCAAGATAGCGATAAATGGATGCTCGGGATGTTGCAAAGCCTTGCCCAGATACTGAAGTTCCTTCTCCATGAGCAGGCCAGCCGCGGACTTCTGCACGAACCTGGTGATGCCGACAGTCGAGGCGTGAGCCCGATGCGCTGTTCCGAAGGCGTCGTTGACATAATATTCCGCGAGGCTGGCGAGTTGTTTGGAAAACTTCTCGTCATTGGCTTCTTCTTCGGCATGGAAGCGAAGGTTCTCCAAAAGCAAGGTTTGACCTTTTTCCAGCTTGCCGGCCATCTCTTCGGCTTCGACGCCGACACATTCCGGACAGAAGCCTACGTTTTCGCCGCGGGCTAGTTCTTTGTCGAGCAGCATGCGCAGCCGCTCGGCCACGGGCTTGAGGCTCATCTTAGGATTGGGCTTACCCTTGGGACGGCCCAGATGAGAAGCCAAAATCAGCCGCGCCCCGTGGCGCAGCGCATATTCGATGGTGGGCAGGGTCTCGCGGATGCGGGTATCGTCCATCACCCGGCCGTCTTCCAGCGGCACGTTGAAATCCACGCGCATGAAAACGCGGTGATCGTTCAGCGTGAGATCGCGGATGGAAAGCTTAGACATGCAGATGCACCTTGCAGCGGGATATGCGGATGCTCGCCTCGCGCGTTATTGCGCTCCCGTTAGACCGGGAGCGCGGCGCGGTGTCTCGCCCAGATCCTTCGTGCGCAAAGGCCGCGCACTCAGGATGACAATCCGAAGTGTGGTTCATAGGCCTTTCTTGCCGATGTAGTCAATCAGGTCGCGGACGCGGCAAGAATAGCCCCACTCGTTGTCGTACCAGGAAATTACCTTGACGAGGTTGCCGCCCACAACGATGGTGCAGAGCGAATCCACGATGGAAGAACGGGCATCGCCGCGGAAATCCGCCGAGACTAGTTCATGCACTTCGTATCCGAGATAGCCCTTCAACGGACCTTCCTCGGATGCTTTTTTCAAAGCCGCGTTCACTTCCTCTTTGGAAGTCTTCTTCTCCACCACCGCGACGAGATCAACGACGGAAACGTTGGGCGTTGGGACGCGCATCGCGAAGCCGTCCAGTTTGCCCGCCATTTCCGGAATCACCAGCTTCAGCGCCTTGGCTGCGCCGGTGGAAGTCGGAATCATAGAGAGTGCCGCGGCGCGAGCCCGCCGTAAATCTTTATGGGGAAAGTCCAGAATTACCTGATCGTTGGTATAGGAATGAATGGTCGTCATCGTCCCGCTGACGATCTTGAAGTTGTCGTGAACCACTCTTGCGATCGGCGCCAGGCAGTTGGTTGTGCAGGAGGCATTGGAAATGATGTGATGCTTCGCTGGGTCATAAACCTGGTGGTTGACGCCGAGCACAATGGTGACGTCTTCATTCTTGGCAGGAGCGGAAATGATGACCTTCTTCACCGGGCCGCGCAAGTGTTTCTTGGCGTCCTCGGCATTAGTGAAGCGGCCGGTGGATTCCAGCACTACCTGAGCGCCCACCGATTCCCATGGCAGCTTGGCCGGGTCTTTTTCCGCGAACACCTTGAAGCTTCTGCCATCGACGGAGATGCTGTCGGGGCCGGCGGAAATCGTGTTGTGCAGGTTGCCCAGAATCGAGTCGTATTTCAACAGGTGGGCGAGGGTCTTAGGATCGGTGAGATCGTTGACCGCCACGAATTCGATGTTGGGATCGTTGAGCGAGGCGCGCAAGACATTGCGCCCGATACGTCCGAAACCGTTAATGCCTACTTTGATTGCCATTTCGCCTCCGATGATGAGACACAAACAAGAAAGAATGCTGGGACGGAAACAAAAATGGTAACAGGGAACGCAGGAGGGCAGCAAATGAGAGCGGCCCAAAATGGAACAGTATCAGCTCCCAGACCTGATCTTCTGTCTGGCGTTCAAAACGAAGGTTTCTGCCGATTCGCAGTGCGGACCTTCGTCAATCAGACACCAGGTCGATCTCCAGATAGACGTTCTTCTTGCTCCAGATCGGCAGTCGGGCCAGCCAGTATTTCCTGTTAACCGACTTGCGGGCGCGCGCCCACTCTTCCTGGGGTAGAATGCGCGCCGTGGCTGCGAACTCCGGGCCCGTTATTTTTCCACGCATGGTGCAGGGAGCGATCCGGACCTGGGGGTTGTTCCGCAGGCGCTTGTATTTGCCCGAGTCGCTGCGAGTCATCACGTACAGTTTGCCGGCATCTTCGCCAAACCACACCGGAGTGTGCACCGTGGCGCCGTTCTTGCGGAGAGTTGCGAGGCTGATGTAATTCTGCCTTTGGATGCTTTGCGGAATGGGCATGGCGACATTGTAAGCGAGACGCAGCAAGCCAGGTCTGGCGGGCCAGTCGTAACCAGCGAACTCTCTACCGGAAAGGCCCGGAGTAGAGACGTGGCTTGCAACGTCGCCGGGCGTGAATCTACCCGCACATTGCCCGCGAGCCCCTCAGTGTGTTACAAGCCAGACATGCGCAAATGGATGCGCGAGCGCATGAAGCGCCGCAAGAAGGCCCCCGAAGAGGGCAAGGTTGAAGCCGCGCCAGCCCCGCTGCAACCAGCGTTCTACGATACGGAGCCTGCGACCGCGACTCCCGCTCAGACAGACCAGCCGGTTAGTGAATCATCACAGCCCGAGCCCAGGGAGACGGCATCGGCGGAGCCGCAACCAGGTCAGCCTCAGCCGCCAGGCGAACGCGGCGACGCGCAGAAGCGCCGGCGACGGCGGAGCCGAGGCGGACGCGGACGCAGCCGAAGCGGCGCCCGCCCAGTCGAGGCGGCAAGCGGCGAGTCCACCCGCCCTGTCCATGCCCCACCGGCAGAGCGGGTCCCGGCGGATGTCGCCGCTCCAATCGTGAGCCCTCCGGCTGCCACAGCGGCTGCGGCCGCTCCGCCACGTCCGTCAAAAGGTGTGGTTGTACTGGCGATTGGCCTGCCGGGTTCTGGCAAGAGCTCATGGTTCAAACGGCATAACATCACCCCGCTTTCGAGCGATCTGTTGCGCGCGCTCCTGTTTGACGATCCCAGCGAACAACGTTTCCAGGATCTGATTTTCTCCAACCTGCGTTCCATGCTCAAAGCGCGGCTGATCGCGCGGCGTCCCCTGAACTACGTAGACGCCACCAATCTTACGGCCCACGACCGTCATGGCTGGATCAAGCTGGCCAAGGATTACGGCTACGAAGTCCAGGCCGTATTCTTCGACGTGCCGGTTGACGTTTGCCTCGATCGCAATCAACGCCGCAAGCGCATGGTTCCGGAGGACGTCATGCGGCGCATGGCGGGGAAGCTGAAACCGCCGGCGTTTGAAGAGGGATTTTCGAAAATAACCGTGGTGCGGGTGAAGACCAAGGAGGAGTGAGCGGCAACGCGGCGAAGACCTGCTCCCTATGTTGCCCTGAGTTGTGCTTCCGTCACCTTGCCGCAACAGCCGAACGAGCCTGCGAGGGGTTGACTTGGGCCTCCACTTTAGTGATGAGGGCAACTACTTCCTCGGCCGCATTGACCACACGGATAAACCCCACTTCCGCTTCCGGGACATTGCCGGCATGCTTTAATTCCACCACTTGCTTCACCATGCCGTGCATGGCTTTGTGCTTCTTTTCCAAGTCCTGAAAGGGAGGAAGGTGAGCGTAGGTCGCCATCCCTTCGGCGTAAATCCACTTGCCCAACTCGCAGGTCTGGTGCGAGGCAAGCTGTTTGGGGTCAAGGTTCTCCCGGCCATCCAGAAATCCTCGCAACTTGAGCCGCCAGCTGCGGTGGGCCATCTTCACGCGGGCGAAGTCTACACCTTGGGCGACGCTATTGTTGACGTGGGATGCACGGGACAGACTCGAGCCGGGGTTGTGGGCCCCGCCATCGTTGGCTTCAGACCCGAGGCGAAATTGGCCCACTAACCGTTGCAGATTGGAGGCGAGGGCCGACAAATCTTGTAAGGCGTTAGCAGTTTGTTGTGAGCTGGCGGCAGAAGCCGCCGTAATCTTGGCGATCTGCTCGATGTTGCCGTTGATCTCCTCGCTGGCGGCGGACTGCTGAGTGGCGGCAGTGGCGATGTGAGTCACCATGTCCCCGACCTGTTCCGACATCTGGATGATGTCATGCAGGGAAGATCCCGCCTGACTGGTCGATTCCACCCCCCTCTCGACTTCTTGAGTCCCGGCCTGCATGGCGGTGACCGCGCTTTGGGTCTCAGATTGGATACTGCGGATCATGCCGGTAATTTCCTTGGTGGTGCTGCTGGTGCGTTCCGCCAACTTTCGCACTTCGTCCGCCACTACGGCAAATCCGCGGCCCTGCTCCCCGGCCCGGGCCGCTTCGATGGCGGCGTTCAAGGCCAGCAGATTGGTCTGGTCGGCAATATCATCGATAACGCCAATAATCTTTCCGATCTGGTCCGACTGTTTTCCAAGTTCCTGGACCTTTTTGGCGGTCTCGCCTACCGACTGGGCAATGGCGCGCATGCGGGACAGCGTTTCTTCCACAACCTTGCCGCCCTCATGGGCGGCTGCTGCGGCTTTCTGAGAGGCTGCTCGCTGCGTTGTTGGAATTCTCCGAGACCTGCTGCACGGTGGAGGCCATCTCCTGCATGGCCGTGGCCACCTGGTTCGTCTGGTCCCTCTGCAGCTCTGTGCCCTGGGCTTGTTGCTGGGCGGTGGCTGAGATTTGCTCGCCGGCCGCGGCCAAACTCTCAGTGTTGCTGGCCACCTTGCAGAGAATATCCTGCAGTTTGTCCATGAAGGTGTTGAACCACTTTGCCAGTTCTGCAACTTCATCGTGCGAGCTGACGTCGATGCGCTTGGTGAGGTCGCCTTCGCCCTGGGCCATATCCTCAATCCGGTCAACCATCTGCTGCAGCCGGCCAAAGATGGAACGGCATACTCCCGCAGAGACCCCCACCAATACGATCAGGCAGACCAGGGTGACCCCACCCGCTGCGGCCGCGCTTCGCCGCCACGTTGCATCCACATCGTCAATGTAGATTCCCGTGCCCAGAATCCAGCCCCAGGGCTCAAAGCCTTTCACGAAGGAAAGCTTGGGCACCGGTTGGTCGAGACCCGGTTTAGGCCACATGTAGGCGACAAAGCCAGATCCGTTTTGTTTGACAGTGTCGGCCATCACAACGAACAGAGCCTTGCCATTCGGATCCTTGGTGTCGCTGAGATCCTTGCCATCGAGCTGGGGCTTCAGCGGATGCATCACCATGGTGGGGTGGTAATCGTTGATCCAGAGGTAGTTCTCACCCTCGTAGCGAATAGCCTTGATGATCTCGATCGCCCGCCTCTGGGCCTGGGCACGGCTCATTCGCCCCGCTTGCTCCATCTGGTAGCTCTGGACGATGACAGAGTAAGAAGCATCCACTAGACTCCGAGCCTTTTCCTGCTTCTCAGCCATGAGGCGGGAGCGCTCGCTCGTCAGCCAGAAGCCGGTCAGAACTAACGGTCCCGCGACCGCCAGCGCCACAATCAGGCGGAATTTACTTTTCAGGTTCATACAGAGTGAAGCCAAAAAAATCCGCTCGGTGGATCTATCGGCATCTTTGTAGCCGAGAATGATAGTTACGAAGGTGATGAGGGTGGAAGGAGACCCGCGAAGCGCGGTTCAACCCTCGTCGGGGAAGGGGTCAAGAGCTTGCGCTCTAGCCTTTCAAGTACGGTAGCAACTCCTTGAACGCGGGGGCGCCTGAGGAGCGCAGCAGTTCGTAAATCATCATTTCAGTTGACGAGATCACTGCCCCGGCCGCTCGCATTCGTTCTAAGCCAATCTTCCAATTCCATTCGCTGCGGGAACTCACGGCGTCAGAAGCCACATGCACGATGTAGCCGTCGCGCATCGCACCCAGCGCGGTCTGCGTCACGCAAATATGACTTTCCATTCCACACAGCAAGACTGTATTTCGGTTGCCTGGCTGCCGCTTCAGCAGGGAGCAAAAAGCGTCGCTACCGAAGCAGGAGAACATGTCTTTGTCGATGGGCTGCATTCCGGGCAGCAGGGAAGTGATTTCCGCAACCGTGCCGCCCAAGCCCTTGGCGTACTGCGTCGTCATGAGCGTGGGAATTTTCAGAATGCCGGCCAGGCGAATCAGCAACTGGGAGTTTTTCACCAGCCGCTCTTTCTCGAAAATCGGGGGCAGAAGCCTTTCCTGAATATCCACCACGACCAGCGCGCACTGCTCCGCTTCTAGTAAGCGCCGCGCAATTTCACTGTAGTCACTGGTAAGGGGCGTGATGCTGCCAATGGTCGTGACCATGATCTTCTCCTGTATGAATCGTAAACCGCGGAGTTGTCAAAAAACGCTCGGCAGCCGTAGTCCGATCGCTATTGCATCGGCTGTCCCGGAGCCAGCACTCCTTTGCCTGTGATCCAGGGATGGATTTCAGTCTTAAACAAGCCCGCTTTGACGGCAGGATCTTCCTTCAACAACGTCGCCGTCTGTTCTGCGCCCACGCGGAAGATGTTGACTGCCCGCAGCTCGCCCGGAACGCTCAACGGGAACAGTCCGCCGACCGCCAAATATCCTTGCGCTGTCATCTCTTTCGCGAAGGCAGGATACTCCTTCACCACTAGACTAAACGCAGGCGCGTCCGATTTCCATTTTTCGCCCCGCTTCATCAGCACCAGCGTATATTGCTCCATTCCCATAGGCGTAGCGGGCGGCGGATGAAGGGCGCTCGGGTCAATAAGCCAGGGCCCGAGCACCTCGGCGGACAGATGGCCCGCTTTAATGGCCGGATCGCTGCTGGCCCAATCTTGTGCCTGCGCGGCGCAGTCCGCTCGGAGCACGAAGATGCCGCGCAGCGCGGTGTCGTCCGTGAATGGGCCGGCGGCCACAAGCTTGTGTTCGGCAGCCAACTTGCGGATGTTGTCCATGTGCTCTTCCTGAAGCTTTTCACCCGCTTCCTTGCTCATTTGTGGAGCATGGGCAGGACGAGTCAGCAGTACAAAAAAGTACTGGGCGGACTGGGCCTGATTCTGACCTCGCACGAAGGTAGAGGTTGCCACCGCGAGCAGGCTGAACAGGAGTAGATGGCGGAAGGCGATTCGTCTCATGCGCGAAACCCTCAGGATAAGCCACCTCGTTTTGTGGGACGATTGCTTAGACTGCAACCCGGAGTCGGGTAATTTTATCTTCTCAACCCAGGCACATACAAATTGCGAGCGCAGCCGTAGTTTGACCCCGAGACGTAGCCTGATAAATAATCGAAGGGTTGCCCCCTCGTTCAACGGCAGGACAGCTGACTCTGGATCAGCATATCGGGGTTCGAATCCCTGGGGGGCAGCCAAACCAAATCAATCACTAAGCAGGCCCGAATCTTTTGTGGCGTCCGCTGCGAGTCCATCGGGACCCGAGATGCTACGTGCGACATTGAATCGCGTGATCGCCTCGTCTCATTAGACGCGACCTGCCCAATACCCCGGTCGCCTGCTGCCGGGGGCGACGGCCCAGACAGTGATTGGATTCCTCTTCTGAAGACAACATTAGGTAACGGCAAAAGGGAATCGCCAGAGCAGGAATCGCCTGATGTTGTTCTTTCCGATTGGCCAGCGCTTCTCAAAACATCCAGTGATCCGGCTCGCGTTTCAAACGCACCGGCCCGGCGGTAACCTTATCCGAACCGGTTCCGGTGAAGCCGAGGACGGTTGTGCCTCCAAAGATCGTGTAACTGACCTTGCAGCCTGGCCCGTTTGCGGTCTTGGCGGAGTGCAGCTTCTGCGGAGAGGGCTTGAAGGTAGTGGGATGCTTCAGCACCGCGTTCGTCCAACTGCCCGCCTGCAGAAACGTCGTGTCCGTGACCTGCAAACCGTCCGGCCCGGATACGTCTAGAGTCATCGTATCCGCGGTGTTGAGCAGAGTGATGGTCATCTTCGAAGACGTATTGGTGGTGAACTTATTGCTCCCCGCCGTCACCGTGATGGCGCCCGCAGGAAGACGGTAAGTCGCGGAGTTGGCTGTGTGTTTTATGGGCGACAGCGATTCGCTGGCCATGATCGTAACTTTCCCGCTCTGCCCATCGAGGCCCAAAGGATCCGAGCCCGACAGAATCGGTCCGAGCTTACCCTTGAGGGTGATGGTCAGCGTATTCCCTGCCGGGAGAACGGACCAGGTTTCGGTTGTGGCTGCAATCGTTTGCGCCCGGAGCGTGGAGCCCAGGCCAACCACCGCGACCAGTATCAGGGCAGATGTGCGGACTAGTCTGGTAAGCATTGGACGCGAATCTCCTTTTCGACTTGAAAAGCGGCGACCAGTTTACAACAGCTCGTAAGCGCTGGCCATTCAATTGTTCTCACCGGCTTGGCCGCAGAGGTCGTTCGTCCACTGGACGAAGGGCTCATTGCAGGCCGCGGAATGCAGGGTTAGACTGGCACGCAGCGGGTTACTCTCCTGTAGGGACTCTCTCTTCGAACCTGGCGCACGTGGAAGCTGTACGCTCTGACCAATTGGCTTAGCAGGTGAGGCTTGAGCGGGAGGAAGCGCGTATGACGAAGTTCAGACTTGCCATTCTTGGTTGTGCCCTTTTTGTGTTCCTCGGCGCGAGCGCCACTCTTCGAGCCCAGGTTCCAGCGTCGTTCTTCGATATGCAGATGGAACATGCGACCGTCATCGGCGAACCCTGGCCGGTAGACTCGTTCGGGGGATTTCGTCTGTGGGATTCCGGGACCGCCTGGTCAGTCATCAACGTCGCTCCCGGCCAATATGACTGGAGCATGCTGGATGCGTGGCTCAAGGCGGCTAAGGAACACAATACGGACGTGCAGTATACCTTCGGCCGGGTGCCGCAGTGGGCATCCTCGAATCCCAATGACGGGATTTGCGCCAACGCACCGGGCAGTTGTGACCGGCCGAATGACCTCAACAGCGACGGAACCGGCACCAACCAGCATTGGAAAGACTTCGTCACGGCAATTGCCAGCCACGTGAATGACCCCACTTATTTGCAAACGCATGCGTCCATAAAATACTGGGAAATTTGGGATGAAGCTCCCAACCTTGGACGCTGGCACCCGGCGAACGAGAAGGCGGGCATCGCGGAAATGATTCGAATGGCCCGCGACGCCCGCAAAATCATTCTCTCGATTGACAGCAGCGCCGTCATTTTAAGCCCGTCGGTTGGGATCAAGTTCGCCCCGGAACTCAGGTGGTTTGAGGACTATCTGGCGGCGGGCGGGGGCGACTACGCTGACGTCATTGCCTTTCACGCTTATTTGCAGGAGCCAAGGGTGCCGCCCGTACCCGAGACTTTCCTTACCTTTTTTTCGAGTTGGAAGAAGAATGTCTTGCATCCCTACGGTCAGGATAAGAAACCTCTATGGGACACTGAAGCCAGCTGGGGTATCGGGAATTGCTGCAATTTCACAGACCAGGACTTGCAGGCTGGCTTCGTTGCCCGCTATTACCTGATGCACTGGTTAGGAGAGGCGCAACGCTTCTATTGGTATGCCTGGAGTGATACTCCAGCCGGTACGCTTTGGGTGGCTAATAAGCGTTACCTTTGGGAGCCTGGAACTCTGCTTAAGCCGGGGAAAGCCTACGGTCAGATTTACAAGTGGATGGTCGGTAACAACGTGGACCAGTCCTGTGCTCCGCAAGGCACGGTCTGGGCCTGCAATGTGACTGGGCCGAATGGCTTCCAGGGTCAAATTGTGTGGGACACTTCGCAAACTTGCAGTAACGGCCAGTGCACTTACAGCAATTACACGTATAACTCGATTTTTGTCCAGTATGTGACGGTGCTCGGCCAGGTAAATCAACTCAGCGGCGGGACCGTACAAATTGGATATCAACCCATATTCTTAGAGAACCAGAATCCATAGCGAACGATGAGGCGAACGCTCTGGCGCCGACAATGCATTCTGTGCCAACGAGGTGGGCAATGAATCGTGGAATAGCTTTTGGAGTGGTGCTGCTGGTGATCGTTTCCTGGTGTGGGCCGGCCACAGGTCAGATCGAGCGCGGCGCTTTCGCTCAAGAGGCTGAGCTGACCGATTCCGGCGGTGCCGCGTTCGACGATCTTGGTTTCTCTGTGTCCAGCAATGGCAACATGGTTGTCGCCACCACGGGAGGGGGCGTGAACATTTACGTGGAGCCATCCGGGGGCTGGGCAAATATGACCACGCCGAACGCCCAGTTGACAGTCTCGAGCGATTTGTTGGTGCAGGTCTGCATAAGCGGCACCACGATTGCGGCTGCCGGAGCATCGGGCGTGGCCTACGTGTACGTCATGCCGAGCGGCGGGTGGCAGAGTACATCTCAACCGAATGCCACCCTGACGGCTTCCGACGGAGCAACCTTTACCAATGTCTCAATCAACGGCAACCTGGTGGTTGCGGGATCGCCGACCGCCAACGGTAGCCAATCTGAGCAGGGGGTCGCGTATGCGTTCGTGATGCCGACAGGCGGATGGGCGAACATGACGGAGACCGCGAAGTTGACCGCCTCGGACGGGGTCACCAACGACCGATTTGGCATCGCAGTGAGTGTCAGCGGCAGCACGGTTCTGGTCGGAGCACCGGATGCAACCGTGGGTACAAAGTGCCCGAAGAATTGCCACTTGTTTCAAGGTGCCGCGTACGTGTTCGTGAAGTCCGCCCAGGGCTGGGTAAGCATGACCGAGACCGCTAAGCTGACCACCGTGGATGGCGGTCCAGGGGACAATTTCGGGGCGGCGGTGTCCATTAACGATAACGGCGCAACCGCGCTGATCGGGGCGTCCCAGCAAGATACGGTCACGGGCCATGGGGCTGCCTACGTCTTCATCAAACCAAACGCAGGTTGGCAGAACACCGCAAAGTACGCCGCTCGGTTAACCGCGTCCGACGGCATGAAATTTGACACCTTTGGGTCTTCCGTTGCCCTCAGCGGCAGTTCCACCCATACCGCGGTCGTGGGCGCAAACAATGCTACGGTCGGTGGGAATAAATGGTCCCAGGGCAAGGTTTACGTGTTTGTGGAAGCCTCCGGAGGCTGGAAGACTGCGAAGGAAACCGCGAGGCTGCTTGCTTCCGACGGCGTTACGGGGGACGCGTTCGGCTACTCCGTAGCTGTCAACGGCACAACCATAGCGATCAGCTCGCCATACCGTGCTGTCGGTTCCAATAAGGCACAAGGCACAGCGTACATATTCTGATCGCTCAGGGAGCGGCTTTGGAAAAGCTCGAGCTATTAGGTAACGAAACGGTTACCACTCCATCCACGGCATTTTTTTCGTAGAAGTTCTTGAGTTTGAGAATAAGGGCCTGGGTGACTTCTTGTCCCTTGGCCACGATCAACAAGCCGGTATCGGTTCGAACCTCCTGCTCCAGAATCATCCCGTTGCTGAGTTCGGCAATCGTACAAGCGCGCGTTTGTTTCTGATGCGGTTCCGGCTCCAATTCGACTAGAGCGTCAAAGATCCGGCGATCCAAGTGGTTACGTTGCCGGAGAAGCCGGTGCGCCGCCTCGGTCCTGGACAAACCCTGGCGCAAGAGTTCGTCAAAGGCCAGGGTCACGGAGAGTATTTCAGCTCCCAGTCGCATGTCCGCGCGGTCCCGATCGGCGATGTCGCCCTCCACCGGGGCCGGCCGGTTCTGATGGGCAATCATCCAGGCGATGGGTTCCATGCGGGGGATGTTTGATGAGCAGATCGTGCGCCACCATGGGGTGTTTGTCATAAAGCGGCCTGTTCCGCAGGCGACAGCTTGCGGCCGGCGTAAACGGCGTCGATGGTTTCCTGATCAATGGTCACGCAACCCAGTTGCGACATCAAGGCGGCGACCTCAAATTTCCAGGGGCTGCCCAGGGACATGCGGGCGACTACTGACGAATATAGCGGCGCAAGCGCACGGCCCGGCCGAATGCCGCCGGACTCACCAGGCTGAGTACTTCGGTGAGCACGCTGGATGCTGCCGCTCAGGGTCTGCTCCAGCAACTCCTTCTCGGCATTTACCAGGCGGTATTGCACAAGGGCCGCGGTCAAGGTTTTTGCCAGCAACTCCTTGCTGCAGGGCTTGGTGAGAAAGCGGAAAATGTTTCCTTCGTTCACCGCGTCCACCGCAGTCTGGATGTCGGCATTGCCGGTAAGCATGATGCGGATCGTGTCTGGAGAACGGAGCTTGATTTCTGCCAGCAATTGGACGCCGTCCATCTCCGGCATGCGCATGTCGGAGACCACCACGGCATAGGGCCCGTTGGCGATATCGCGATCAGCGCACCCTTCGCCGCCCACCGCGGTCTCCAGTACGAAATTCGCGATGCAGCAGGCGCTGATGCCCCTGCAGCATCGCGGGTTCGTCATCCACCAACAGAATCTTTTCAAGCATTGCCTTTGCCCTCCGAGTCAAGCTCCTGGCATCGGCCCAACCCATGCTTTTGCCGCGGTCCTGCAGGCCGAGCCGCGCCAGCGAGTTCGTCGTCGAGCCATGGGTTTTCATCGAGCGTGGAATAGGAGTGCATTTGCTGATCGAAGTGATCCGCCACATGAACCGCGAGCACGGGTGAGAAGGCGCTCAGTCCCGCGCCGGAGGGAGAGTGGTGCCAGGCCACGGCCTCCACGATGGTATCCGGCAGTCCCCACAATCCCAGCAAATAAGCGCCGACTTCAGCATGAGTGCAACCAAATACCTCCTGTTCAACTGCAGAAATACAGTTGGGCGCTCGGCAGCTTGCAGGCGCAGCACTTCCTCGTACTCGGGGCCGCAAGCCGAGGCCAGGACCAGCCTGCCCGATATCGTGCAGCAGGCCGGCGGCGAAAGCTTCGTCCTCCACATTGCGTTCCGCCTTCTGGCGCGGGCAATGGCCTGGGCGAACGCGGCCGTTCGCAAGGCTGTGCGTCCCACAGGAAAGCCAGTCTTTCGCTGCCTGGCCCTGCAGTTCGGAAAACACGTGCACGGACAGACACCAGAGCCCTGATGTTTTCGATCCCGAGCAGCGACGCAGCCTGCTGCGGATTGGATACCTGGCAGGAAAGACCGAAGAACGCAGAGTTGACCAGTTGCAGCACTTTTGAGGTCATGCCCATGTCCTGGGCGATGAGCTTGCAGATCTTGGCGACGGAAACATCCGGCAGACCCAGTGCTTCGGTCACTGCCACATAGAGCGAAGGCAGGCTGGGCACAGTTTCAATCGGACGAGACGATCTCCTTCAGGTGGGGGTTCTCCAGCAAGCTCCCGCAGAGCAAAAGCATGATTGATTTTTTGCTTCAGTTCGTCCACGTCGCAAGGCTTGGAGAAATACTGATGACTTGGCCCGACCGACCGGAAAATCGTTTCCCGGTCGGATTGGCCGGAAAGGACCAAGCGAACCGTCCGCGGGAACCTGGTTTTGACCTCATCCAGCAATTGGGCACCGTCCATGCCCGGCATCCGCATGTCGCTGACGACCACATCGAAGGGGGTTTCCGCCATGCATCTCGAGTGCCTCCGGTCCGCCGCTCGCAACTTCAATCTCCCACTCTTTGCGCATGCTGCGAAGGCTGCGCTGAATTCCGCTGCAACACCATGGGCTCATCATCGACGAAAAGGATTCGTTTGCGTCATGACACCGATGGACGTACCTCCAGGGGCAAGCGGATGAAGAATGTCGTTCCCTTGCCGGATTCGCTCTCGAACCAAATCTGTCCCTGATGCCGGTTCACGATTACCGAATGTGCCAACGCCAGCCCCTGGCCGGTGCCTTTACCCACTGGCTTGGTGGTGAAGAAAGGTTCGAAGATGCGCGCCGGATCGCCGGCTGAATCCCCGTACCCGTGTCGTGGACCGTGATTTCGCTCCATTCCCCATCGCCGGCGGGTGGTGATGGTGATGGTGCCCTTGCTATTCAGTTTCTCGGCTACGGCCGCCGCAATGGCATGAGTGGCGTTGATGATGAGATTGAGGATCACCTGATTGAATTCGCCGATCAAACAGGGAACCAGAGGAAGATCCTCCACGAAATCGGTAACCACATCGGCGACGTACTTCCATTCGTGGCGCGCCACCGTGATGGTGGTTTGATGGCCTTGTTGATGTCGATGGCCCGCTTCTCCTCCGAGCCGGGGTGGGAAAACTCCTTCATCCCACGACGATCTTGCCACCCGTTGAACGCCGTCCAGAGACTGGTCAATCGCGCGGGAACCTCTTTCAGCAGGTATTCCAGGTCGGCTTGTTGGGCGAGCTTTTCAAATTCCTCCAGTGGTTGGTTGGAGACCGCTCCCTTGCGGGCCAGCTGGCAGATCGTGGCGCTGAGTTCGAGGAGCTTGGCAATCCATTCCCAGGATTCCTTCAGAAACCTGGTGTTGTCTCCGACGTATTGCGTGGGAGTGTTAATTTCGTGAGCAATACCGGCGGCCAGCTGGCCGATCGCCTCCAGCTTTTGAGTCTGGCGGAGTTGTGCTTCCAGGGTTTTCCGTTCAGTCACGTCGGCGCCGGTAATCAGGAACCGGCGGGGGTCATTCTCCGGAACTGAGAGGGGCCGCACCGTCAGGCCCAAAAAGCGGACCTGGCCTTCGCGTTCGTAGGCCAGATGCTCCGAAGTATGAACAGTTTCGGTCTGCAGCCAGCGATTTACCTCCAGGCCCATTTCCGGGTGCAACCACTTGACCCCGCAGTCGTCGATCAAACGACCGATTGCTTCGCTGCTCGGCAACCCCAGGATCTGGGCGGCGGTGGGATTCCAGTGTGTGATGTGACCTTGGTGGTCCAACCCGATCAGAATGGAAGGGATCGACTGCAGGAACAGCTCGGTTTCCGCATGTGCGGCGCGGAGCTTCTCTTCGGTGAGCATACGATCATCAATGATTCGCGAAACCACGACGATGCCCTCACTCTGCCCGCTTGTGCCGCGCAGCAGGGCCCCGCGGGATTCAAAGTGCCGCAAGCTCCCGTTCTTATGCCGGCAGCGGACTGCGACCACTCTTCCGTGACCGTCCTTCAGAATGTCTCCAAGGGCCCGCTCGGCCAACGCCCGGTCGTCGGGATGAACCAGACAGAGCGCATCGCTGCCGAGAAGCTCTTCGGGCGCATATCCTAACCCGCCCAGATGAGATGGACTGGCGTATCGCCATTTCCGTTCCCCATCGATCAGCATGATCAGATCTTCGACGTTGTTGGTGATGGCGTGAAACAACGATTCGCTGCGCCGCAAGGCCTCCTCGGCCGACTTGCGCTTGGTGATGTCCTTGTATTGGCTGACAATGCAAGTAATGTGACCGTCCGCATCATGAGCCGTGCCAATGGTCGCTGAGGCCCATACCGTTGATCCGTCTTTGCGCAGATATCGTCTTTCGAAATCTCCGCGCTCGGTCTCACCGTTTCCCAACTTCCTCAATAGAACATGGGAACTGGGCATGTTTTCCGGGTGGTTGATGGCATGGATATCCTTGGAGAGCAATTCCTCGGCAGTGTAGCCCAGAAATTGGCACAGGGATTCATTGACTTGGATAAACCTTCCCGTCGCATTAATCAGGGCCATGCCGATTCCAGCGCCCTCGAAGACCGTACGGAAGCGTTCTTCACTTTCCCGCAATGCCCGATCTAGCATGATTTCAGATCCAATCTGAAGCCGGTCACGCAACTCTCGGAGACCCACCGGCCGTGCAGCCGCAGTAATCGCCTTTCCGAGTTCCACTGGCCAGACGAAAGTAGGCACACCCTAAGAAAAGAAATCGGCAGACGTGATCTTTTCTTTAGCGGGGGCTTTTCCGGTGTCTTGGCGGAGTCGGCGGTGCCAGAATTCCTGCCGGTCAATCCTAATCAACCAACGGGCAGGCACCGGCCGTTACCAATCACAGTTTGCTGAGGAAATCCACGATCTCGGGCTGGCTCCAGTCGACTGCGCCAATGAACTTGCGGCGCACGATGCCGTTGCGGTCGATGATGTAAGTTTCGGGGAACTTGAAGGTGCCGTAGAGATTGTTTGCTCTTCTGATCGGGGTCGCGGACGGTGAGCAAGTCGATTTTGTGATCTTTCAGGAAATTGTGATAGGCGTCGTCGTCCACATCCACGCTCACCGCGACCACGGTCACACCTTTATCTTTCAGGCGCTGCTGCAATTGAACCAGGGAAGGCATTTCCTCGACGCAGGGCGCACACCAGGTCGCCCAGAAATTCAAGAGCACGATCTTGCCGCGGAAATCGCGGATCTCGACTCTGCGATCGGCATCCTGGACGATAAAGTCGGGCGCGGGAGTGCCGATGCGAGGCGGGCGGGAGCCGCCGTAGCAGCCGCTCAGGGTGAGGGTAAAGACGATTAGCGTGAAGGCAAGGGAAACCGGGGCGCGTCGCACAAAGCTATAATAAAGGATTCGCTCTTATGGCGACGTCCGAATCGGCAGCGCAGCGGCCTCTGGTGTCGGTGATCGTTCCGGCGCGCAATGAAGAAGCTTGCCTTGGCCGATGCTTGCAGTCGTTGGTTGGTCAGCAGACGGCGTAGAACTCGAAATCATCGTCGTGGATGACGGATCCACCGACCGTACGCGCGAGATTGCGCAATCGTTTCCGGGAGTGCGCATGATGGAAGCGAGGTCCATTGCCGCCGGGCTGGACCGGCAAGAACAATGCCGTTTGGACGGGCGCGAAGCAGGCACGGGAGACTTGGCTTGCTGTTCACGGATGCAGACACGGTGCATCTGCCTGGTTCGCTGGCCCGGAGCCTGGCGGAAGCGCAACAGCACGGCTGCGGCTCTGCTTTCGTATTCTCCCGAGCAGGAAGTGCGAGGGTTCTGGGAAAAGGCAGTGATGCCGGTGATCTTTGCCGAACTGGCGCGACTTACCGGCCGTCGCAGGTGAACGACCCTGCATCCCCGATCGCGGCTGCAGCGAATGGGCAGTACCTGCTGATCTCGCGGGAAGCCTACGACGCAGTAGGCGGACACGCTGCCGTGGGAACGAGTCTGCTCGAAGATGTTGCGCTGGCGCGCGCGGTGAAGGCTTCCGGCGCGCAAGATCTGGTTTCGCTTACGGCGCCGATGTCGTGCGCGACGCGCATGTATCGCAGCTTTGGGCCAGTTGCAGGAAGGCTGGACCAAGAATCTGGTGTTGCTGTTTCCCTCGCCGTTGCGTCTGGCGGTACTTGCGGCTCACCGAATTTGTATTGATTGTGGGCAGCGCGATAACGGCTCTGAGCTGGGCAAGAACGGGACAGACGACGCGGGCGATTGTGAGCTGGCATTCTTGCCGTGACTCTGTATTGCTCTTCATCAGAAGCGAATCCGCAACGCGCATTTTGCCTGGGACGCCAACGTTTTGTCGCTGTTCGGACTGCCGCTGTTTTCTTATCTGTTGTGGCGCTCGAACTCTTTCACAGAAGAGGAAAGTTAGCTGGAAGGGAAGGACTTACGTTTGTTCGGCACGAGAAGACGTCGAAGACAGCAAACTCACGTGGGGACAGCCGCCCTCGGCTGTTCAGCCGAGCGAAACTCGCCGGAACGTCACGTAGCCCCTGAGGTAAGGAATGGTCTATTTGACCCGCAAAGCCGAGTTCTCCGCTTCGCACTACTACCACAATCCGGAGTTCAGCGCGGAGGAGAACCAGCGCATCTTTGGGAAATGCAATAACCCGAACGGCCACGGGCACAACTACACGCTGGAAGTCACGGTGAAAGGGGAAGTCAACCCGCGCTCGGGATTTGTCGTCGATCTGAAGCAATTGAAGGATGTCCTGACCATCGCGAAGTGCTGGACGCGATCGATCATCGTTTTCTGAATAAAGAAGTGCCCGAGTTTGCCACCCACATCCCGACCACGGAGAATCTGGCATTGCCATCTGGCAACGTTTGGCGCCCAAGTTGAAAACCGCGCAACTGCACCGCGTGCGGGTATACGAGACGCCCGACTTGTTTGTTGATTTCTACGGGGAAGCATGAAGGCCTACCTGACGCGGCGTTATATGTTTTCGGCTTCGCATCGGCTGCATAGCGATGCCATGTCGGACGCGGAGAATCGCTTCGACCTACGGCAAATGCAACAATCCCTATGGCCACGGCCACAATTACGGGCTTGAGGTTACGGTCAGCGGCCCGGTAGAGTAAACCCACTGGCATGATTTGCAATCTGGCGGACCTGGACGGCTTTGTGCAGCGCGAGATCCTGGATCGTTTCGATCATGCAGAATCTGAACACGCTGCCGGAATTTGCCGACAGCAGTTCCGACTACCGAAAATCTTGTGCATCGTCATCTACGATATTTTGCAGCGCGGCTTCCACTCCGCACATCTGGAGAAGGTGCGGTTTGAAGAAACGATGATGAATTCGTTCGAATACGCTGGAACTGGCGAGCCGCGGAGGTAAGGTGGTTTACCGGGGACACAAGGACACTGAAGTGAAGACATCAGTTGAGACTCTGACACTGACCAGCGCGAGTTTCGAAGATCTGGTGCGTGAGATGATCGTGCGCCTGGGCGAGGATCCCGTGCGCGAAGGTTGGTGCGCACGCCGGATCGCGTGCATCGCACCTACGAACATCTCATGAAGGGTTACAAGGAAGACCCCGAGGCCCTGCTCAAGGACGCCCTGTTCACCGTAAGCTACGACGAGATGGTGATCGTGAAAGACGTCGAAATGTTTAGCCTGTGCGAACATCACATGCTGCCGTTTTTTGGCAAGGTGCACGTGGCATATATTCCGAACGGCAAAGTCATCGGGCTGAGCAAGATTCCGCGCCTGATCGAGATCTTCTCCCGTCGGCTGCAAATCCAGGAACGACTGACGACACAGATTGCGGAGACCATTCAGAAAGCCATTGAGCCGCAGGGCGTGGGAGTCGTGGTCGAGGCTCGCCACCTGTGCATGATGATGCGCGGAGTCGAGAAACAACATTCCGCCGCCGTTACCTCCTCTATGCTGGGCTGCTTCCGCGACGAGCAGGAAACACGCACGGAATTTCTGTCGCTGATTCGCAACCGGGCGAACGGGGTGTGAAGACTCGAACCCGGCAAGGATCAAGTGAGGACAGCCGCCCTCAGCTGTCCGGCCGAGCAAAGCTCAGCACAATCACCGCCCCGGCGGATCACCCACGATCCAGCCTTCACGGCAAAGTAGCCCTCATCACCGGCGCGAGCCAAGGCATCGGTCTGGCCATTGCACGACTTCTGGCTGCCGAACGGTGCATCGTGGTCATTACCGGCCGCAATCAATCCACTCTGAACCGGGCGGCAAAGCAATTGGCCAAGCACAAACTTCGCGTCTTACCGATGGTCTGCGATGTCCGTGATCCACGTGCCGTTGCGGCGTTGTTCGCCGCCGTAGAAGGCCAATTTCACCGGCTGGATATTCTCATCAACAACGCCGGCGTAGCTCATGGGAATCTTGGTGTGGAAAAACTGCGGGTAGAAGAGTGGGCCGCAGTGATTGACACCAACCTCACTGGTCTGTTTCGAGTAACGCGCGCTGCGTTGCCGCTGATGAAGCGCGGCGGCGCGATCGTGAACAATCTCTCTATCGCTGCCAAGAAAGTCTTCCCGGGATCATCCGCCTACGACGCTTCCAAGCATGGGGCACTCGCATTCACAGCGGCGCTGAGGGAGGAGCTGAGGCCGCGGCGTATCCGGGTCATCTCGCTTCTGCCCGGCGCCACCGATACTGCAATCTGGAACAAGATTTGGCCGGAGGCGCCGAGGAAGAAGATGATGTCGCCGAAAACCGTCGCCGAGGCTGTTGTGAACGCGCTTTCTCTTTCGGTGGAGAGCACCGTCGAAGAGCTAACGATCCTGCCGAGTGCGGGCGTCCTGTAACGCACCAGGAGACCGTCTCCGGAGCCCCCAATCCACTCCCTCGATGTGTAAGCACACCGTCGTAAAACACGTTCGCACAATAACTTACATAGAAACTGTCATTGTATGTACAATTAATGTACACTATAGGCAGTGAAGGAAAACTGCGAGTTCGATTGGGACGAGCAGAATGAACGACATCTCGCGAATCATGGTATCAGTCAGTCCGATGCGGAAGACGTGTTGTCCGGAAATCACGTTCTGTTGGAATACCAGATGGAAGGGAACGAGCAACGTTGGGTTGCTGTCGGCGCGACTCGTACTGGCCGCATATTGAACATTGTGTTTGCAGTCCGCGATGAGGCGATGCGCCCAATAACAGGCTGGGCTGCGGACAAAGAGACAGCGGATCTATACCTCAAACAGTGGGGAGCGGAGTAAACATGGCAAAAGCAAAAATGAAGAAAGTGGTCATTCCGAAGTTCTCCAGCGAGGCTCAGGAAGCCGCGTGGTGGGATCGGCATCGTTCTGAAATCGAGTCCGAAATCCGGCAACGGATGAAGCAGAAGCAGGCGCTAACGCTGGGCAACCTGCTTCAGGGGGCGAGGCCCTCGCAGCCAGTAACGCTGCGCATTCCTACGGAGGACTTAGAGATTGCGCGCCGATTGGCCGCCCGAAAAGGATTAGGCTACCAGACCTACATCAAAATGCTGCTCCGCGAGGCCTTGGCGAAGAATGCAGGTGCATCCGCGGAGTAGGATACTTCGGTCCACGGCGGTCCCGATATTCGGTAGAGCTATGACCTACTGAGCCAATTAAACCATTCGGAAAGCTTCTGACCATGAAAACTCATCTTGAGGGAGAGCATGAAATCAGGCGTTTCGTCGGCTTCTTGCTGTTCGGTATCCTTAGGACCGGACGGAGCCAGCGATGCGCGCCTAGCTTGGATATGCTCAACCAGCTTGATGAAGCGTTCGTAGACTTCGGTGCACTCCCCGGCTATTACAGTATCTTTTCAGAACGCATCCACCCCCGTCACACTCTGCCCGATGATCAGCGTGTGAATGTCGTGCGTGCCCTCGTACGTCTTCACCGATTCCAGATTCATCATGTGGCGCATTAGCGGATATTCGTCGGCCACACCGTTTGCGCCCAGAATGTCGCGCGACATGCGGGCGCACTCCAATGCCATCCAGACGTTATTTCGCTTAGCCATGGAGAGGTGCTGGGCTCCGGCCTTGTCTTTATCTTTCAGACGGCCAACCTGCAGCACCAGCAATTGCCCCTTGGTGATCTCGTTAATCATCCAGGTGAGCTTTTCCTGCACAAGTTGATGAGAGGCAATGGGCTTATCGTGGAACTGCTTGCGCAGTTGGGAGTATTGCAGGGCGCAGTCGTAGCAGGCCATCGCCGCGCCAATGCCACCCCAGGCGATTCCATAGCGAGCCTGATTGAGGCACATCAAAGGAGACTTCAGTCCGCCGCTTTTGGGCAGCAGATTGGATTCGGGTATGTGAACATCCTGCATGGATAAGCCTGAGGTCACTGAAGCTCGTAGCGACCACTTACCATGGATGTCTTCGGCTTTAAATCCAGGGCGGTCGGTCTCGACCAGAAATCCGCGAATGTTCAGGTCTTCATCTTCAACCTTGGCCCAGATCACCGCAACGTCAGCGATGGAGCCGGAGGTGATCCACATCTTTTCGCCATTGAGGACGTATTCTTTTCCAGCTTTGCGGGCCCGGGTGCGCATGCCGCCGGGATTGGAGCCGAAATCCGGCTCAGTCAGCCCGAAGCAGCCAAGTTTCTCGCCGCTTTGCAGGGCCGGAAGCCAAGTTTGCTTCTGCTCCTCGCTGCCGAACGTATGAATTGGATACATGACCAGCGCGGATTGCACGCTCACGAAAGAACGCACACCCGAGTCGCCCCGTTCCAGTTCCTGCATCACCAGTCCATATTCGACATTGGACATTCCGGCACAGCCATAGCCCTTGAGGCTGGCGCCGTAAAAGCCAAGGTCGGCCATGGGCTTCACCAGTTCACGGGGAAAGCGCCCCGCGCGATTGCATTCTTCGATGATCGGGATCAGGTTGTCTTCGATGAATTTGCGAGTCGTATCGCGAACCAGTTGTTCCTCATCGCTCAGAAGCGAGTCGAACTCGATGAAATCAACTCCCCGAAACTTGAGGGCCATGGGATTCTCTTTCTGTTTGGCTGCCGCGCGAACCGGCACGGACGTATGGAACAGGACTTTCCAAGCTAACAAAGGGGGCAGGAGGGGTCAAACGACTGGGCGGTGGGGTAGGGGTAGTGGTGCAGTTTGATTTGTCATCCCGAGCAAGCGTTCTTTGCGCGGCTAGGGATCTGGGCGAGCCACGCGAACTGTCGCGCTCTGCGCGACAGAATAATCGCGCGTTTGGCTCGCCTCCTTATCAAACCGCACCAATACCGCCAGTGGCGAGTCCATTCGTAACGGGTCGCCTAGCAAAACCGTTAAACTACGGAGGACACAGAAAGCCACAGAAAGGGCTACCCATGCTTTTTGTTGGCCCTTTGGCGTTTCTTTTGACAATCTTTTTGCAAAGTCTCACCTAGCCTCGCAGCCCTGTAGCATCTAAACTTATCAAGCGAAGGGGAGAGGGTTCGCCAACCATTTTCGAAGCGAAACACACCGCCGCAGCCATGATTCTCTGGCGTGAAACCCGGGCGTGGCGCGCGATCATACTCTGCGCAAGTTTGCTCGGCCTTCTCTGTGCGAGTGCGCCCGCCGCGGATACCGTATCCGGGGCGCTCTCGCTGGATCGGGGTTTCAGCTTGCTGTATGACCTCGACTTCCCGGGTGGCCATCAGGTCTTCCTCTCATGGCAAAAGGAGCACCCGGACAACCCGCTGGGGCCGGCATGCGACGCGGCCGGATTGCTTTTTTCCGAATTCAATCGGCTGGGCGTGCTGGAGTCCCAGTTCTACGAAGAGGACAAGGCATTTAATGCGCGCAAAAGACTCACGCCCGACCCCGGGGTTCGTGATCGCTTCAATGCAGCTTTGGATGAAGCAGACAGCCGTGCCCAGAGTCGGCTGGCGAAGAATCCAACAGATCGCGACGCGTTGTTTGCCATGACGCTGTCGTCCGGTCTTAAAGCGGACTATGCCGCCTTGATCGAGAAGCGCAACCTGGCCGCGCTGCATTTCACCCGGGCGGCGGCCGGGTGGGCCGAACAACTGCTTGCCGTCGACCCCACGTGTTACGACGCTCATCTGGCCGCCGGTATCAGCCAGTACCTTGTCGGTATCATGGCAGCTCCGGTGCGGTGGTTTGTGCGGCTGGGTGGAATCTCGGGCGACAAGCAAGCTGGAATCCGCGAACTGCAATTGACCGCCGAACGGGGCCAATATCTGGCGCCATTCGCCCGCATCCTCCTGGCGATTGCCTATGTGCGCGAGAAAGATAAACCCCGCGCGCGTGAATTGTTGGTCGCGCTGCGTGACGAATATCCCGAGAACTCGCTCTTTGCCCGGGAAATCGGGCGCTTGAATCCCCCGCCGACCTCCACTCATCGCCCCTAAGTCCAAGCGCTGCTTGGCGATTCATAAGAAATTCACCTGGTTGTAACAATCCTGTAACAATCCCCCCGTACAAACGACGGTACTAAAAAAACAAGGAGGAATCATCGCGTGAAACGTCGAATTGCGCTCTTGTGTCTGGCTTTGACCGTACCCGCTTTTGCGCAGACCACGCTGAACGGGGCGGGCGCAACGTTCCCTTATCCGATGTACTCCAAGTGGTTCAGCGAATATCACAAACTCCATCCTGACATCGAGATCAACTATCAGTCCATTGGCAGCGGGGGCGGTATCCGGCAGGTTTTGGCCGGGACGGTCGAGTTCGGCGCCAGTGATGGCCCCATGACCAACGAGCAACTGGCGGAAGCGAAGACGAAGATTCTACATGTGCCGACGGTGCTAGGCGCCGACGTGCCAGCCTACAATATCCCCGGCGTGACGGCGGAGCTGCAATTCTCGCCCAGCACGCTGGCGGGGATCTTTCTGGGCAAGATCACCTCTTGGAATGATGCGGCGATCGCAAAGGATAATCCGGGCGTGAGCCTGCCTGATCGGTCCATCGTTCTGATCCATCGCTCGGACGGCAGCGGGACAACTTATATCTGGACGGACTATCTATCCAAGGTCAGCCCAGAGTGGCAAAGCCAAGTCGGCAAAGGTACGTCGGTAAAGTGGCCGGTCGGTCTTGGCGGAAAGGGCAATGAGGGGGTGGCGGGCTTGATTCGGCAGATGCAAGGGGCGATCGGATACATCGAACTCATATACGCGGTTCAGAACAAGATACCGTACGGAACCGTAAAGAATGCGGCCGGTGAATTTGTCAAAGCCAGCCTGGACAGCGTGACCGCGGCTGCCGCTTCAGTCAAGAGCATGCCGGCGGATTTTCGCGTCTCCATCACCAATGCTCCCGGCAAGGATGCCTACCCCATTTCCAGCTTTACTTGGCTGCTGATTCCGGCGCAGTCCAAAAACCCGGCGAAGGGCAAGATTCTGGCCGACTTCCTGAATTGGATGGTCACGGACGGACAGAAGATGACTGCGGAGCTGACCTACGCTCCGCTGCCAGAGAACGTCGCCGCCAAAGTTAAGGATGAAATCAAGCAGGTGCGTTAGTCGGACCCTAGGCTCAGTTGAGTTCAAACGACTCGCCTCCACTTCGGCGAGGCAAAGGAGAAACGATGAAGTCCCCTCTCAGGTGGTGCGTAGTTCCGTTTCTGGCGACAGCATTGCTGGCGCAGACCGCGGCTCCAACAACACCAAAGAAGAAGGCTGCCGCCAAATCTACAACCGTCACCGCCCAGGATGTGCAGGAATTGAAAGATGCGCTGGCCGCGCAACAGCGGCAGATCCAGCAACTCACGCAGCGGTTGCAGAACCGGGACCAGGAAGTTCAACAACTGCAGCAGCAAATGAACCAGGTCCAGGGCGCAGCCAGCCAAGCCCAGCAGAATGCGCAAACTGCGGCTTCGCAGAGCGCGCAACAGGAGCAGTCAGTCACGGCGTTAAAGGGTGACGTCTCTGACCTGAAGGCCAACGCAACTAACGCTGCCCTCAGCTTGCAGGAGACACAGAAGAACGTCAAAGATGCGCTGGAAAGCCCTTTGGCGATTCACTACAAAGGCATCACCATCACGCCGGGGGGCTTTCTGGCGGCTGAAACGGTGTGGCGTGCGCATGCACTGGGCTCTGATATCAACACCCCGTTCAACGCGATTCCGTTCAACGGCGCTTCCCAAAGCAATATGTCGGAGTTCTTCGGGTCGGGCCGGCAGTCCCGTATCTCGATGCTGGCCGAGGGTAAGCTCAGTAGCGCCAAACTGACGGGATACGTCGAAGCCGACTTTCTGTCGGCCGGCATCACCTCGACCGCCACCGAAAGCAATAGCTACAGTCTCCGCCAGAGGCAGGCCTGGGGCCAGGCAGCCTTGAACAACGGCTGGAGTTTTACCGGCGGTCAGATGTGGAGCCTGATTACGGAAACCAAGAAAGGCCTCGATAATCGCACGGAGGCACTGCCGATGACCATTGACCCGCAGTATAACGTGGGTTTCAGCTGGGCCCGGCAGTATGGATTCCGCGTAACCAAGAACTTCGGGAACACGGTTTGGCTCGGCTTCTCGGTGGAGAATCCCCAAGCTACGGTTGGCGGACACGGCGCCAGCAACAATTTTCTGGTGGGTGCTCAGGGCGCCAGCGGGGGTCTCTACAATCCGACGTACAACTACTCTTTCAATGCCACACCTGATTTTATTATCAAAGCCGCTTTTGAGCCGGGATTTGGTCACTATGAAGTCTTCGGAATTGTCAGCGACTTTCGTGACCGCATCTTCCCGTGCTTTGCTGCGACATCTTCGGTGCCCTGCAGCAATGGCTCAAGCAATCCGGCGGCGGGGGCTTTCAACAACTCGTCCATCGGAACCGGTATCGGCGTGAACGCCCGCGTGTCAACCTTGAACAAGCATCTTGATTTCGGTCTTCACTTCTTGGGGGGCAGGGGTATCGGTCGCTATGGCAGTTCGACGCTGGTTGACTTGACCGTTCGTCCCGACGGCGTGTTAGTGCCGATCAAAACTTTTCAAAGCCTGGCCACGCTGGAAGCCCATGGTAAGAAGCTGGATGTCTACTTCAATGTGGGCGGCGAATATTCTTCTCGTACGGCCTATCTTAACGGCAGCACGCCTGTCGGTTACGGGTCGAGTCTGTACGACGATTCCGGTTGTTCGAAGGAGACAGCTCCCGGCTTGACCTCTGTTAGCGTTGTTACTACGACCGGCACTGCAAACGTCCCCGTGCTGGGTTCGACCGGAACTCCCCTCACAGGTGGTTTCAATCCGGGCGGCTTGTCGAAGTGCTCGGGCGACACTAAGAACATCCTTGAAGGCACAGTTGGATTCTGGTATCGCTTCTACAAAGGTCCCAAAGGCACACTCCAGTTCGGTCCTCAGTATTCTTATATAGCGCGCTACGGCTGGTCGGATAAGAATGCCCTAAGTCCTGAGGCTGACGAGAACATGTTCTTGACTTCGTTCCGCTACTATTTGCCGTAGCGTGTGGGCCCCTGGCTTCTGTATGGCTGTTCACGTTTCCCGGAGGTGGAGGCTCTTTTGAGCAGATTTCAGGCTCGATAGAAGTAGCGCAGACGCGAGAAAGGCGCCGGCGAAGGCTGGCGCCTTTTTCTTCGACCAGCAAGCCAACCCGTCATGCTTTATACTGAGTTGGCGATGAAACGGCTTTGGGTTTTGGCTCTACTTGTGGCGATGGTGCCAAGCCTTCAGGCGGTGGAGAAGCAGTATACCGCGGGCAAAATCATTGATGTCCAACAAAAGGCTAATACGAAGGTCCTTTACTATCTGGTGAATACCCCGATCACGCAAGACCAACCGTATTACGAAGTTTCGGTGCAGCTTAAAGATACGATTTACCTGGGCCGGTACACCCCACCTCACTCCGGTGACACTTTGCCTGAAGAATGGCAGCCTGGCTCTTCCGTTCAGGTCAGAGTCGATGCCCACCATCTTTTCCTGAGGAAGCCCAGCGGAGTAGATGTGGAGTTCGCAATCGCAAAGCGTACTGGAGTCAATCGCGAGCCCAAACCCTCGGAGCCCACGCCTGCCGGGAAGTAACGGCGCGGCAGTGAAGTCTTGCACATCTGGTTGGTCCCGCAAAGCTGAAGCTATGGTTCGAACCGCGCTCGACAATCCGGCCTACTACATTAACCGCGAGGCTTCGTGGCTGGCGTTCAACCGCCGCGTGCTCGAAGAAGCCCAAGACGCAAAACAATCCGCTGCTGGAACGCCTCAAGTTTCTTTCCATCACCGCCAGCAATCTTGACGAATTTTTCGAGGTGCGGGTGGCCGGACTGGTGCAACAGATCGAAGACGGCTACACCGAAGCCGGACCGGACGGGCTGACCCTGCTGGAGGAGCGCGACGTAGTCTCGCACGAGACCCACGAGTTTGTGGACGACCAGTACCGCTGCTGGAACGAGCAGTTGCGCCCTTCGCTGGCGGAGAACGGCATCCGCGTGCTCGGACTGCATGAGCTCGATCCCCGGGCCCGCGACTTCGTCGAAGAGTACTGCGAGCGGGAACTCGACCTGCTGCTGACGCCGGTGACGGTAGATCCGGCCCATCCCTTTCCCCGGGTGATCAACAAGGCGCTCTGCGTGGCGTTTCTGCTGCGCCGCCGCCGCCGGTCCTCCATGACCTACACCGGCGTGGTCACCGTGCCCCGCGCCTTGCCTCGGCTGGTGCGCCTGCCGTCGGAGGCGACGGACGATTTCATTTTCCTGGCCGATCTGGTGGCGCACCACGCCTCGCGCATGTATCACGGCTACGACATTGTTTCTTCGGCGGCGTTCCGCGTCACGCGCAACAGCAATCTCTATCTGGCGGAAGAAGAGTCGCGCAACCTGCTGGAGTCGGTTCGCACCGAGTTGCACAATCGCCGCAAAGGCGACGCAGTCCGCCTGGAGATCGAAGCCGACGCTGATCCGGAAATCATCGAGCGCCTGCGCACCAACTTCGAGCTGGAATCCTGGCAGGTGTTTCCGGTCAACGGGCCGGTGAATCTGTCGCGGCTGTTCAATATTTACGAGCAGACCGATCACCCGGAGCTCAAGTTCAAGCCCTTTCGTCCCCGCGAACTGCGCCTCACCGCCAAATCGCAGGACCTGTTCGAGGAACTCCGCCGGCACGATGTCGCTGCTGCATCATCCGTTCGACTCCTACGATGCGGTGGTCTCCTTCATCGAAGCTGCGGCCGAGGACCCGCGCGTCCTCTCCATCAAGCAGACGCTTTACCGCACCAGCGAGCACTCCCTGATCGTCCCTGCGCTGATTTCGGCAGCGGCCAAGAAAGAAGTCACCGCTGTCGTCGAGCTGAAGGCGCGCTTCGATGAGGCCTCCAACATCCGCTGGGCGCGCGATCTGGAGGATGCCGGAGTACAGGTCTTCCATGGGCTGGTGGGGCTGAAGACGCATTGCAAGCTGTCGCTGCTGGTGCGCCGCGATCCCGACGGAGTGACGCGCCGCTACGCCCATCTCGGCACCGGCAACTACAACACCACGACCGCGCGCATTTACACCGATCTCAGCCTGCTCACCGCGGATCCCGAGATCACCGGCGCGGTGCACGATGTTTTCAGTTTCCTGACCGCCTATGCCGAGCATCCCAATTACGATCCGCTGCTGGTGGCGCCCCTGAATCTGGCGGAACACTGTCTGGCGCTGATCGCGCGCGAAGCGGAACATGCCCGCCACGGGCGTCCGCGCGCACATCATCGCCAAAATGAATGCGCTGCTCGACAAGAACATCATCATGGCGCTGTACCGCGCCTCGCAGGCGGGGGTGGAAATCGACCTGATCGTGCGCGGCATTTGCGCTCTGCGCCCGGGGGTGCGCGGAGTCAGCGACCGCATCCGGGTGCGCAGCATTGTGGGCCGCTTCCTGGAGCACAGCCGTATCTACTATTTTGCCAATGGCGGCCAGGAGGAAGTCTATCTGGGCAGCGCCGACTGGATGCCGCGCAATCTTTATGAGCGGGTCGAAGTGATTTTCCCGCGTCAAGGATGTGCTGCTGCGGGAGCGCGTCCGGCAGGAGATTCTGGAGGCTTACCTGGCCGACAACTTGAAATCGCGCTGCTGCAGAAGGATGGCACCTACGTTCGTGCCTGGCAGGCTCAGGGCAAGCGCAAGCCGCCCGCGGCGATCAGCGGCCTTCAACGCGCAGGAATTTCTCGATCGGCCTGGCGGAAGGCAAAGTAAGCCTCTGGAGGCGATTCCCGCGCGCCGCTCCACGAACGAGTCGCAAAGGCGGCATCTGGAAAGGAACGATAACGCCAGATGATCATTTACTTTCTGCGTCACGCCAGTGCCGGCCAGCCATTGAGCAATCCGAAAAAGGACGAAAAGCGCGCGCTCGATCAAGACGGAATCGAGCAGTGCGGATATGTGGGCCGCGCTCTGGCCGCCTTGGATGTTCAGGTGGATGCGATTATCTCCAGCCCGCTAAAGCGCTCCGCGCAAACCGCATCGCTGGTGGGCAACGAACTCAGTTACGAGGGCAAGATGCAATTCGAGGACGCGCTGCGGCCCACCGCGTCCTTCGCCGATTTCCGCAAGTTGCTGGAAAAGTATGCCAAGCAGGAAGCAATCATGGTCGTCGGCCACAATCCCAACCTGAGCCAATTTCTGGGACGCTGCATCAGCGAACCGGGCTGCGAAGCCGCCGTCGAGCTGAAAAAGGGCGCGGTGGCCAAAGTGGAATTGGGACGCAATTCGGCGGTCCTGCAATGGTGCTTGACTCCGAAAGTACTGCGCTACCCTCTATGCCGCGGCCGCCGAAAGTTCGCGTCCGAAAACTTCGCGGAAGTAGCTCTTTTCTTTCTCTACCGCCCACAGCTCCAGATCCACGCTGCTGCGCGGCTTTGGTGAGGCCAGCTTCACGTTCGACTTTCACGCATCGCGCACCCGTACCTGCGGATTCGAAGCGCCGCTGCGGCCGAGATTCAGCGCCCGGGCCAGACGCAGCAGCAGCGAAGCCTTGGGTACGCAGTCGCGATCGGACGGGGGCAAGCAGCTTCATCGGCCCGTCGGCGGGCGCGGGCCGCGACTTGCCCAGATAGCGCGCGATGGCGGCAATCATCCGCCGCTGCTCGGGCGTGTATCCCAGAATCTCGGAGTGCGAGATGATGTAATAGGTGTGCCGGTGCCGGCCGTTGCGATTCACGTAGTCACCGACCTCGTAGAGCATGGCCGCTGCCGACAGCCATTCCGCGATATTCGGGAGGCAGGCGGTGCACCGCTCTCAGCGCGGAAAACAGATGCATGGCGGATTCGCGCACCTGGAGCGCGTGATCCATGTCCACGCGGTAGTGTGCCACGGCGGCGCGAATCGAATCCCAGCGTTCCGATTCGATCTGCTTGCCGGATCGCGTGCTGCGGTCGTACTCGGCGGCCATCTGCGCCAGCAGGCCATCGCGCAATCCCAGAGGCGGAATAGCGAAATCCCGTCAGTTGGCAGCGCTCCAGGAGTTCGGCTATAAACCGCCGCTCCGGCCACGATGATCTCGGCCCGCCGTCGGCCCGACGCCGGAGAGTTTCTCTGCGTTCCTGCAGAGGCAAACGCGCCAGCATCTTAGCGATTCGCCGCATTTGCGACTCGGGAGACGGCAGCCGCCCGCGGTCCGCGGGTCTTGTACAGGCCGTGGCAGACGGCCGCCAGGGACGCCGCGGTGCCGGACGTCGCCAGATACAACTTTTGGCCGCGCCCGCGCCGACCCGCTCGGCGATGCGTTCGACTCTCGCGGGCCGAGAATCCGCGCAACTGCCGCATCTCCGGCTTGCGCGGCGGATCGTGGTGGAGGAATTCATTGGTCAGCCGCACCGCGCCCAGCGGCAGGCTTGACGGTGCTCGCGGATGTGGCCTCGGCTGGAAATGGTCAGCTCGCAACTTCCGCCTCCCAGGTCCACCATCAGCATGGGTGAGGCATTCAAGCGCAGGCGTGGAAACCAGACCGAGGTGAATCAGCCGGGCTTCCTCCAGCCCGGAGATGATTTCCACTTCCCATCCCGTGGCGGAGCGCACCCACTCCAGAAATGCCTGCGAGTTGCGCGCATCGCGCAAAGCGCTGGTGGCGACCACACGCACCGAATCCGCTCCCGCGTTCTGGACTGCGCGATGAAAGCGGCGCAGCACTTTCACCGTGTTGGCCATGGCGTCTGGAGAGAGAAAGCCGCTGCGAAAGACCGATTCTCCCAGGCGCGTGACTTCGCGGTCTTCGTGGATCTCGGTGAGGCGATGCCGGGCGAGGCGGGCAATTTTCAGGCGGACCGAATTCGATCCGATGTCAACCGCGGCAAAAGTCGGCATGGCGGGAGGGCAACAGTGTACCGCCGAAGAGGGAGGTATCCAGAGAAAAATATCGGAACGCAAAGGTCGGCGGCCCTGCTAGCGAGTCGCCTTAAACGGATTGAACATTCGAACGCCGAGAAAGGTGAAATCCCGCTCACTCCGCGTTGCCACGATCAGTTCGTGAATTCGTGCGGTCGCAGCGATCGTTACGTCCTCCAGCAGATCATCTGGCCTTCCGTTCATTAGGCGCGCCCATTCCCGGAAGCCCGAAGAGTCCATTGGCAGGACTTGGTAGGAGTTTTCCTAGGCTTTATTATATGACTTTTGCTTATCCGGTTGTTTCAGCAAGCCACAAGTAGTAGTATAGTGGCATGCCGCGCCCAGCGTTTCCGAAAACCTTGCGCGAGTTCCAGTCGATGTTCGCTACCGAAGAGGCTTGCCAGAAGTATCTGGCTGAGTGCCGCTGGCCGGACGGCTTCGTGTGCCCGCGGTGCGGGAACCGGAGTTCTTACGAAATCGTGAAGCCCAGCGCTGGCAATGCACTGGTTGTCGGTATCAAGTCTCCCTTACGGCAGGGACGATTCTGCATAACACGAAAACGCCGCTGACGGTTTGGTTCTGGGCGGCCTACCTCATGACCACGGATAAACGTGGCATCTCGGCGCTTCTCTTGCAGCGCCAGCTGGGTCTGCGACGTTACGAGACGGCGTGGATGATGCTGCACAAGTTGCGGCAAGCCATGGTCAACTTGGCCCGCGAGCCGCTGCGCGGGGAAGTGGAAGTGGACGACGCCTGGATTGGAGGTACCCAAGCGGGTTTGCGGGGAAGCCGACAACTGCAGGGCCGGAAGGCCGCCCTCATCGTGGTAGCGGTGGAGAAGCGTGGCCGCGCCACCGGGCGCGCTCGCATGGCGGTCATCCCGGATTTCAGAGGCGCAACCCTCATCGGGTTCCTGCGACAGAACGTGGCACCGGGCTCCTCAGTATACACCGACGGCCTCAACAGCTTCACCGGATTGGAGGAGGCTGGATTTCGCCATGTGCCCCGCACTCAACCCTCGCGAACCGACCTGCACAAAGGCGCGAAGTCCGTGGTGCCTTTGGCAGACCGCGCCATCGGCAACCTGAAGCAATGGCTGCTCGGAACCCATCACGGCGTGGGCCGCCATCAGCTCCAGGCTTATCTTGATGAATTCGTCTTTCGCCATAATCGGCGCAAGCAACCTATGGCGGCGTTCCAAACCTTGCTCGGACTCGGGACCGGGCACAAGTCCACGACCTATAAGGAGATACGCGGCAGGCGGACCTTTCCAAGCCGCCAAGCCAAGGCCGACCCCAACATATTGTGGCTTGCTGAAACAACCGGATAAGCAAAATATGACTAGTCAAATATGGGTCGCCGATTTCCACAGGGCGAGGGACATGGGACAACGCAAATTAACACATGCACGAGCGATGGATTTCTATTGGCGGGCGATCCCAGCTCTCGATTGCTATGCGACCGGAAAATATTGCTGCATGGCGGCAGACCTCAGGCAACCGCGGCGCTTGCCTGGGCAGCTCCGGTTGAGGGTTTGCGATCTGCGGTTGCAGCGGCGAGAACCGGCACAGACTTTTTGCCGGCGAGTGCCGCGCGCGTTTCCGCCACAGCGTCCACGCTCTGGCGGAACTTGGCCTGGGTTACATTGCGCAGCATGGCCACCAGCGCCGAATCCCGCACTCCGCCGAAGAAGCCCCTCCGCTTTTTCTGTCAGCTTGAGCCAGTCGTGCCAGTCGCCGATCACATCCTGCATCTGCTTGAGCAGTTCGACCAACGGCTTGGCCTGCGGATGTCATCCTTGCCGGCAAGCTCGGCGATGTAGCGCGCGCGCTTGCCGATGATCCGGTATTGGTGCAGAGTCTTTTCGGTGAGCGGGCCTTGTCTCGCCCCAGACGAGCCAGACTGGTTCAGGGTCAGAGGCCAGTGGTTCGGCGTCCTTGGGAATGCTCGATTTCGCTCGCGGCGCGCTCGCAGCCGCTTGCGGATCTCTTGCCGCGGTCTTACGATCGAAAGGCCTTCGCCAGCTTTCTCTTCCCGCTTGCGCGCGCTCCTGGACCAAGGCTTCCATCAGCTGCGACTTTGTGGCCATTACCCTCGGGAATCTTCAGATTCCGCAGCGCATGCGATCTGCACGTCCAGGTCCCGCACCCGCCCGGCTTTCTTGCGCAGGCGCGCCAGCAACTTGAGCAGCTTTTTGTCATTGCGGTGTCAGCTCCGCGAACCACTTCGCTCAGCAACGCTTCCACGCGGCGGCTGTTGGTGCGGAATTTGTGGACACTTTCCGGAGCCGGCTTCCGCGCCAGCTTGGTCAACTCGCGGCCCAACTTCTGAAATGCCAGGCGGCTTCGCTTGGCATCAATCGGCATATATAATAATCACTGAGAGTACGAAGAAATTACAAGGGAAACCGGAAAATTCAATGCTGAGGAAATCGAATTGTCCGCTTCACTCGGACGTCGTCTCAAAAACCGCACCGTCGGAGGCAAGCGGCGTATTTTAACACTCTTGTAACACGTTTCTGCTAGCGTGCAGCTGATGGCCAATCAAGCACTTAGGAGCTCCACGCTTGCCTGGACCGCAACCCGTTGCAAAACCAGAGGTTGTGGCGACTCCGAGGACCGAGGCTGAGCCCCTGATTCAGGCCGGAAACAGCCACATTGCCGACCGGCCTTTTATCTTGCGATGTTGGGCTGCGGGCTTTGTGTGCTTGGCGCTGGTCGGTCTGATTGTCTACGAACTCATCACTAAATCCAACTTTTCGCTGGCACGCTTTCGGATGGAGATTTTTCTTCCGCAGCGATTGGGATCCGGTCAACGAGCAGTTCGGCGCGTGGCCGTTTGTTTATGGAACTATTGTTTCTTCTCTTCTGGCTCTGATTCTGGCGGTTCCGCTAGCGATCGGCGTGGCCGTGTTCATCACCGAGATGTGCTCCACGCTGGCTGAAGGGTCCTCTGGCCTTCACCACTGAACTGCTGGCCGCCATTCCCAGCGTGATCTACGGACTGTGGGCGATCTTCGTGCTGGTGCCGCTGTTGCGCGAGTATGTTGCAGCCTTGTCTCGCCCGCTATCTTGGCTGGACGGGGCTTTTCGAAGGCCCGCCCTACGGCATCGGCATGCTGGCGGCCGGAATCATTCTGGCGATCATGGTTGTCCCCATCATCTCTTCGATTACGCGGGAAGTGATGACGGCCGTTCCGCAGCAGCAACGGGAAGCGGTTCTGGCGCTGGGCGCAACCCGCTGGGAGATGATCCGGACGGGAGTGCTGCGCAACGCCCGGGCCGGCATTCTTGGGTGGCGTGATTCTGGGGCTGGGCCGCGCCCTGGGCGAAACCATGGCGGTAACCATGGTGATTGGCAACCGCCCGGAAATCGCGCGCTCTCTGTTTGCTCCCGGCTATACCATGGCCAGCGTCATCGCCAACGAATTCAGTGAAGCCACCGGCGATACTTATCTGAGCGCGTTGGTCGAGGTAGGACTGGCGCTGTTTCTCGTGACCATCATCGTCAATATTCTGGCGCAATTTCTGGTTTGGACCGTAACTCGCGGAACGCCGGCGAGGGGCCATGCCTGAAGCCCTGACTGCCGACTCCGGAGTTACTGCGCTCCCATCAGCCTGTGGCGGCGCGGCATGAATTGCCGTGGCCAGCTTCGCCAGCGGCGCCTGCCGTGCTTCTGGTGTTGCTGCCGCTGGGCGCGATCTTCGGCTATCTGGTCTACAAGGGCTTCGGTTCGCTCAACTGGGCATTTCTTACGCAAACGCCCAAGCCGGTGGGCGAGGCTGGCGGCGGCATGGCCAACGCCATTGCCGGCTCGTGTCCTGATTCTGCTGATCGCCAGCGCCATGGGCGTGCCCATTGGAATCGGCGCCGGCATTTATCTGGCCGAATACGGCCAAAACCGCTTTGGCGACTTGATCCGCTTCACCGCCGATGTGCTCAATGGCGTGCCCTCGATCGTCGTGGGTATCGTGGCCTACGGGCATTGTAGTGCTGACGCAGGGACATTTTTCGGCGCTGGCCGGCGGAGTCGCCCTGGCCATTATGATGATTCCCACCATCACCCGCACCACCGAAGAGATGCTTCTTCTCGTCCCCAACGCGGTGCGGGAAGCCGCTTACGGCCTGGGCGTCTCCGCGCTGGCGCACGGCGCTCTCGATCACTCTGCGCACCGCCACCTCCGGAGTCATCACCGGTGTTATGCTGGCTTTTGCCCGCGTGGCGGGGGAGACGGCGCCGCTGCTGTTCACCGCTTTTGGCAATCAGTATCTGGAATTGGAAAATCAATCAGCCGACGGCGGCGCTGTCGCTGCAGATTTTTACCTACGCCATCTCGCCTTTTGATGAGTGGCATCGGCAGGCGTGGGCAGGCGCGCTGATTCTGATTGTGCTGATCGTGGTCTCGGTGAGCGCGGTGCGCATTGCCGCCAGTCGTGGAATGCTCAAGGGAGCGAACTGAGATCATGGGTGTTGGCATCAAGGTCGAAAAACTGAACGCCTGGTTTGGCAAGACCCAGGCTCTGCTATGACATCAGCATGGACTTTGCGCCAACCACGCCACGGCGGTCATCGGACCCTCGGGTTGCGGCAAGTCCACTTTCGTGCGCTGCCTGAACCGCATGCACGAGACCGTTCCCGGACGCGCGCGCCACCGGCAGGGTGCGAATCGGCGAGCTCGACGTTTACAACGGCACCGCGGCCGTGCAATTCGCCGCCGCATCGGCATGGTCTTTCAGAAGCCCAACCCGTTTCCCACCATGTCCATTTACGACAACGTGGCCGCGGGATTGAAGCTGAATGGCTTCCACGACCGCAGGCGTCTGGATGAAATCGTCGAGCGGTCGCTGCAACTCTCGGCTCTGTGGGATGAAGTCAAGGACACGCTGCGCAAGAAATCCGGCGCCAGCCTTTCCGGCGGTCAGCAGCAACGGCTCTGCATCGCTCGCGCCCTGGCGGTCGAACCGGAGGTGCTGCTCATGGACGAGCCCTGCTCCGCGCTCGACCCGATTTCGACCGGCAAGATCGAAGAGCTGATCTTCCAGCTCAAAGAAAACTTTACCATTGTGATCGTGACGCATAATATGCAACAGGCGTCTCGGGTGGCCGAATTCACCGGCTTCTTCCTGTTGGGCAAGCTGATTGAGTTCGACAAGACCGAGAAGATTTTCACCACTCCGTCCGACAAACGGACGGAGGACTACATTACAGGCAGGTTTGGATAATGCGCACCCGCTTTCAGCAGGGACTCGACGAACTCCGCACTCGTTTGCTCCGCATGGGCGGACTGGCCGAGCAGGCGGTGGACCGCGCCTGCCAGGCCTACATTGACCGCGACTTGGCCCGCTGCCACATGGTGCTCGAAGGCGAGTCCCGAAATCAACCTTGCGGAGCGCGAAATCGACGAACTGGCATTCGATCTCCTCGCCATGCAACAGCCCATGGCCGTGGATTTGCGTTTCATCCTGGCGGTCACCAAAATCAACTCCGATCTGGAGCGCGTCGGCGACCAGGCGGTCAACATCGCCGAGCGCGTCATGGACATGGTCGAACTGCCCAAGGCCGACCTTCCCGTTGACATTGCGCGCATGGCGGCGGCGGTTTCCGCCATGGTACGCCGCTCCCTGGAGTCGTTTATCGAAGGCAAAGGCTGAACTGGCTCAGGCGGTGCTGGAAATGGATAACGTCGTGGATCGCATGAAGGACGAAGCCTTCATCACCCTGGTCAAGACCATGAATGAGCGCCCGGAGGTAACCCGGCAGGCGCTGGATGCGCTGCTGGTCGCCCGCAACCTGGAGCGTGTGGCCGACCACGCCACCAACATCGCAGAAGACGTGATCTTCTGGGTGCGCGGGGCCGATGTCCGTCACAATGTCACCCCTGAACCACCCGTCCATCAAACCGCGACCGATACTCACTGAAGTACTTACTTCGTGTATTGTGCATTCGATGCCCGGCGAGCGAACTTAGCCGGTTTGTTCTCTTTTTGGGCGTTGGGTTCTAACCCTTCAGCCGTTCTTGGAGGCAATGTGCGGAAGCTCGTTTGTCTTGTCACTTCGTTGCTGTCGCTTGCAACCCTGACACTGCTGTTGGCACAAACTCGCAACGAGCCCCTTCAGATCCTGTCTGCCCACGAGCAAGTTCCTGACCGCACCATCGCCCGGCAGGTTGGCCTCGCTGAACGGTTTTGCCGCAACCATTGCCGTGAGTCCCGACGGGCATTATGCCGCACTTCTTGGCGACGGATACGGAACCCAGCAGACCGGTGCCCATCAGTCCATCGCCGTTCTGGATCTGAAGACTAATCATCTCACGGATTTCCCGGAAGAACGGCATGCGAGAAAATGCCCGCCAGAGCTATTTCTGGGGCTGGCATTCAGCTCGGATGGCAGTCACCTTTATGCGTCGGTGGGCTCCGTTACCGACGCTGGGGGCGAGAAGCCCGGAGACACGGGGAACGGAGTCGCGGTTTACAGCTTTGGGGAGGGAAAGTTCTCTTGGAACGCTTTCTAAAGATTCCTCCGCAGAAAATTGCTGAGGGCAAGAAGGTCGCCTACGCACTGCGAGAGACGGCGGATGGAACTGTCATCCCGTATCCCGCGGGCCTGGCTGTAATCGCGGGTAAGGGCGAGCCGGACCAGTTGCTAGTGGCCAACAACTACTCCGACAACGTTGTGCTTCTGGATTCGAGCAATGGTCACATCCTTAAAACTTTTGATCTGAGCCAGCACGAATTTGTTCCGTCAGAGTTTCCTTATACGGTGGTCGCGTCGCGAGATGGCCGCCGCGCCTGGTGCAGCTTATGGAATGCCTCGCGTGTGGCCGAACTTGACTTGGAGAAGGGAACTGTCGTCCGCTGGTTTCCTCTGCTCGCGCCGAAAGATCCGGTTTTCCCCGGCTCGCATCCGACCGCGTTGCTGCTCAGTTCGGACGAAAAGCGGCTCTATGTTGCGCTGTCCAATGCCGATCGTGTCGCTGTAGTCTCAACAGAGACTGGCAGCCTGCAGATGCTGCTCGACACGTCCGCTCCGGGGCAGCTGCGCGGGGGAAGCTATCCTACCGCTCTTGCTGTCTCTGCGGATGGTGAGGATCTCTTTGTTGCCGATGCGTCGGTCGATGCGATTGCGGTTTTCGACAGGCAGTCGGCACTGGAACCCGGCTCCGAATTTCCAGTCAAGGCGGCATCCGGTTTCATCCCCACCGATTGGTATCCCAGCGCTTTGGCGACTGTCGGCGATGATTTGTTGATCGCCACCGCGAAGGGACAGGGAACCGGCCCAAACAGCGGCATCAACCATCTGCAGAGCGGGAGGAGGCACCGGGAGCATCCCTACATTCCGACTTTGCTGTACGGTTCGATTGCCCGTCTGAACTTTCGCGAAATTGAGAAACAGTTGCCGGCGCTCACTCGCCAGGTTCAACGCGAGCAATCGCTTCGACGCCGATCCCGGCCGGATCGAGTTTGCGCACGGCTCCAACCCGATCCGCCACGTGATCTACATCCTCAAGGAAAATCGCACTTACGATCAGGTGCTCGGCGACTTGAAAGTTGGGAACCAGAAGATCGGCAACGGCGATCCCGCGCTCACCCTGTATGGCGCCGACATCACGCCCAACGAGCACAAGCTCGCGCTGCAATTCGGGGTGCTCGACAACTTTTACGACAGCGGTGAAGTCTCGGGCGACGGCCATGACTGGTCTACGGCTGCCATCACCACCGACTACAACGAGAAGACCTGGCAAATTAATTACCGCAGCAAGGAACGAACTTACGATTATCAAGGCACCGTGGCGGACGAATTTCCGCTGGAGCGCGGCGTGCCGGACATAGACGCTCCGATCACGGGTTACATCTGGGACAACGTAGCTAGTCATGGCCTGAGTTATCGCGATTATGGTGAATTTCTGGGCGCCGTGTGGTGCAAGCCGTCGGGCACCAAGGGTTCGGCTTACGAAGATTCGCCGGCGCAGGGTGGCGCGTGTCCAAAGTCAGTCGTAAACAAGGGAGAACCGCTGCCGGCGAACGTCGGTGAGCCTCATGGCTCGGCGAGTCCCTGGCCCTGGGCAGTTCCCCTGTTGAAACTCATCAAGCCGACCAAGGCCGCGCTCCGCGACCACTTCGATCCACTCTTCCCCGAATTTGAGACCGCGTATCCCGATCAGCTTCGCGCCGACGAGTTTCTCAATGAGTTCGACGGTTTTGTCGCCGCCCGCAAGCAAGCCAAGGGAACAGAGTTGCCGGCATTCGTACTGCTTTATCTGCCGAATGACCATACCCACGGGACCACTCCCGGAATGCCACGTCCGGCGGCCTCAGTCGCAGACAACGATCTCGCCGTCGGCCGCGTGGTCGAAGCGGTCTCGCGCAGTTCCTACTGGGATGACACGGCAATTCTCATTCTGGAAGACGACGCCCAGGACGGCGCCGACCACGTGGACGCGCACCGCTCCATCGCGTTTGTCATCAGCAAGTATTCTCCAGGTTCGACTTCGCATCCTTTTGTGGACAGCCGTTTCTACACCACCGTAAACATGATTCATACGATGGAGGCGCTGCTAGGCCTGCCACCGATGAATCAGAATGACGCCTACGCTCCGGTTATGGCGCCGCTGTTTTCCGGCACCGGAACGCAGCCGCCTTTTACCGCAGATTGGACCAATCGCGACAGCGGCCTGATCTACCAGATGATCCCTGCGCACAGAGAAGGAGCGAAAGAATCGGAGAAAATGGACTTCAGCCGGCCCGATGCGGCCAATCCGGCAGTATTGAACGCGATCCTGTGGCGCGACCGCAAGGGGGATGCGCCGATGCCAGAGGTAAAACATACGGTGATCGCGTTGGACAGCAAGGCGAGCGATTGAGGTTGTAGACCTGTAGCACGTAGGCACGGACGCTCCCGACCGGGCGAGCGCTAGCTCGCCATCAGCCGATCGGGAAGATGCGAAACTTCGCTCCACCAGGCGGACGAGGGCGTCCTCCCCTACGTGGCGCGGAGCGAAGCTCCCGCCGGTCACTGCTTCGCCGTTGCTCCGCTGTCCACATCGGCGAACGAGAACGCCGTAGACACGTTGGCATACTCCTTCCCGCCCACTTCTACATACGGATACACAAAGTAATTCAGCGGCTTTCCCTCCTGTTTCGGACTCAGTTCCAGGTCGCGCCCCATGGTGAACTGCACGCGATTTGCGTCGTGAGCGCCGAAAAAGTAGTCGCGCTTTTCCTGGTGCTTCCACGCCTCAGAGATGTCCACCGGAATCCATCCGTGCCGAGGCTCAAAGAATTCCGCCCAGCAGTGGTAGCCGGCAATTTCCGCCGAGTGCTTGTCGTCCGGCAACGGAAAGCCAATTTCAAAACGCGCCGGAATCCCTTGCGATCTGGCCATGGCGATGAACAGCGAATGAAAGTCGGTGCAATTGCCTTTCTTGGCGTCGCAGGCGTAGAGCACGTCACCACGGCCCCACCCGGTGCCGGTTTTGTCGTAACGCATGGTGGTGAAAACGTAGTCGTAAATCGCGCGCGCTTTATCGAGAGGTGTGGTCTTGCCCTGGGTTACCTTTGCCGCCAGTTCCGCCGGTAACCCCGTGACCGGCACAAGCGCATCTGGAGCTAAATCCATTCTTCGTTCCTTGTTGCCGAGCCCCACAGCTTCGAGATGCGGCGAATAGATATTCAGCGTCAGCCGTTCACGCCGGACCACGTCATACACGATCTCAAAATGCAGTTCCCCTTGCTTGGATTTCGAGGCCTCAGCGTAGAACACTTCGTTGCCATATTTCGATTCGTGAGCTTTCTTCAATGGCAAATCACCAGTTGCGGAGAGGATTTTCACCTGTTGAAAATCGTCGGAGTGCGCCGCCGGGATCCAGACCCGCACTTTCTCTCCGGCAGGAACGTCCTTTATAGTGAATCCGTAGTGGAAGGTGAGGTGCCGCGTGGACTGCGCCGAGGCCAGCACGACGAGCACAAGGCTAGATAAGAGCACTGCAGAAATTTTCCGGAGCATAAGCAGATTCCTTTCGTGTGGCAGGAAAACAGGTCATTGGGAAACGACACCCGGGCGTTTAGGAGCGGCGCCGTCAAGTAAAGCCCTGTTGCAGGACCCGCATGGAGAAGTCTCACCCTTGGCGGCTCTATTTTAAATGAGACAGCGAGTCTGCGAAAACAAATCCCGTTTAACCAACATTTCATGTTGGTTACGTTAGAATTCTTCAATGGCTGCCTCCGCCATCCAATGCAGCGACCTGCGCAAAACCTATGACGGCAAGGCCAGGGTGGAAGCGGTGCGCGGCCTAAGTCTGGAAATCCAGGCTGGAGAATGCTTCGGTCTGCTCGGGCCGAACGGGGCAGGGAAGACCACGACCATCGAGATCCTCGAGGGACTGCTCGAACCGACTTCCGGCGAGGTCACGATTCTGGGCCACACTTGGCAGAAAAATTCGCGGGAACTGCGCGAATGGCTGGGCATCTCTCTGCAGGAAACGCGGCTTTCGGAAAAACTGAGTGTCCGCGAAACCATCGAACTATTCGCCAGTTTCTACCGGCAGCCTCGTTCGTCGGACGAGGTGCTGGACGACTTGCAACTGGGCGAAAAGGCCGACGCCTGGGTGGGCAAGCTTTCCGGCGGGCAGCGCCAGCGGCTCGCGGTCGCTACCGCGCTGGTCGGGAACCCCCGGATTCTTTTTTTGGACGAGCCCACAACCGGGCTTGATCCCCAGAGCCGCCGCCAGCTCTGGGATATCGTTCGGCGCTTTCAGAAGAATGGCGGCACGGTGCTCCTTACTACCCATTACATGGATGAGGCCGAGCGCCTGTGCGACCGCCTCGCCATCATTGACCACGGTCAGGTCATTGCAGAGGGCACGCCCGCGGACCTGATTGAGCGACTCGGCGGGCATCACGTCGTAGAGTTCGAGACCAGCGGCAACACCGGCCAAGACACTGCCCTCGACAGCTGGCGCACGCTCCCCGGAGTGGAAGCAGTGCGCCAGGACGACGGTTTGGTCTGCCTCACGGTCCGTGAGCCGCACCTGACTATCCCCGCGTTACTGGATGCGGTGGCCAAGCACGGCTCTCAACTTCAGCACCTGACCACGCGCCAGGCGAGTCTGGAGGATGTTTTTGTCAATCTGACTGGCCGCCACTTGCGGGAGGGTTGATCACTCGAAAGGATTCCAAATGAAGAACGGCTTAAAACTGGGTGTCGCTGTGGCGTTGTTCGCGATCGTGGTGGTGGCTTCTTCTGGAAGCGCTCAATCAGGCGCGAACGCAACGGGCAACCCTACCGGCTTTGCGCCCCTCGAGCAGTGGAAGAATGCCATCCTCGCTGGAGATGCGGGCGCACTCAAAATGCTTTACAGCGCGAATCCGGCGGCGAAGGTGAAGGCGAATTCAAGCACGGGCGAGGCTGACTTGGATACCAGCTTCTGGCTCGGCCTGAAAGCGCAGAGCATCAAAGTAGAGATTGTACGCAGCACGACTCCGCGGCCAGACTTGCAACACATGATCTTTCGGGCGGAAGTTGTTTCCGGGCTTCCCGACCGACAAACGATCACGGTGGCAAATGATCAGGTCTGGCGAAAGCAGTCAGAGCAATGGCGACTCGTATCCGTCACTCGCGTGGATGCTCCGCAGCTGAAGCAACCGGCGGACATGAAAAAGGACATCTATCCCGCGAATGCAGATGCGCACGCCGATCTGGAAGCGGCGGAACGACAGGCCGCACAGGAGCATAAGCGCGTGCTCCTGGTTTTCGGCGCGAACTGGTGCTACGACTGCCATGTTCTCGATCTCGCGTTTCAGCGCCCCGATGTGGCTCCGGTGCTGGCGGCGGGGTACGAACTGGTGCACGTCGATCTTGGGCCAGACGGCGAAAAGAACGCGGACTTGGTCAAGCAATTTGAGGTGCCGCTGGACAAAGGTGTTCCTGCGCTGGCAGTGGCGGAGAGCGATGGCAGACTGGTTGTAAGCCAAAAGAACGGCGAATTCGAAAACGCACGGGCGCTCACGCCGTCGGAGCTACTGAAGTTCTTGCAGCAATGGATGCCCGCGACCCGCGGAGCGATCGCCCGATGAGCGTTACACCTGAAACCCTACCTGCGACGGCAGCGGATCGGCAGAACCGGCAGCCCAGGCCCAGGCCCAACGGCCGCTGGTCGGGATACTGCCACCTCCTGATTGTCCGCATGAAGGAACTCGCGCGTGAGCCCGAGGTCGTCTTCTGGGTGTTTGGGTTTCCGCTGCTGCTTGCGCTCGGGCTCGGGATCGCCTTCCGCAACAAGCCGGCTGACGCGACCTCCATCGCGATTGTCGCCGCCCCCGAAGCGGAAAACGTAATCAACCTGATTCAGCACTCGCCGCAAAGATCCTCGATTCGCGCTGAAGTGGTCGCCGAGCCCCAGGCCAGGCAGGGATTCCGCCTCGGCAAGTACGATCTGGTGGTCGTGAGTGACGGGAAAGGAGGATTCCAATATCTCTACGACCCATCGCGTCCGGAAAGTGTGCTCTCCCGCGTCGAGGTTGACGATGCTCTGCAGTCCGCAGCAGGCCGCAGGAACCCGCTACCGGCCGCGACGGTTGTTTCCAGCGAACCGGGGTCACGCTATATAGACTTTCTCATTCCGGGGCTGATCGGCATGAATGTGATGAATAGCGCCATGTGGGGCATTGGCTTCGCACTCGTGGACATGCGCCAACGCAAGCTGCTCAAGCGCTTTGTTGCTACGCCCATGAGGCGGAGTGATTTCCTGCTTGCCTTGGCCAGCAGCCGCCTTCTGCTCATGACCCTCGAAGTCGGGCTGCTGCTGGGCTTTGGAGCATTGGTATTTCACATGCGGGTGCTCGGATCAGTTTTGACGATTCTGCTGGTTGGTGGGGTGGGAGCGTTGGGGTTCGCCGGATTGGGTCTGCTCACTGCCAGTCGCGCACAGAAGATTGAAAGCGTCAGCGGGCTGATCAACCTGGTGATGATGCCCATGTGGATCTTCTCCGGCGTCTTCTTTTCGTATGACCGTTTTCCAGCCGTGCTCCAGCCCTTTATCAAGGCGCTGCCGCTGACCGCGCTCAATGACGCGCTCCGCGCCACGATTCTGGAAGGCGCTTCGCTCAGCGCCCAGGCCGGGAGGGTTCTAGTGCTGCTCGTGTGGGGAGGCCTTTCCTTCGGCCTGGCCCTGCGCTGGTTCCGGTGGACCTAGAGGTTACGCGGCCTTCAGTCAGGGACGCGCCACTGCGCACTTACTGCGCAAGCAGTTGTGGGCGCCTGGCAGCCGCGGGCAGATGATCCTGGAATGCGGTCGAGGCGCGGTTCTCCAAGGGAATGATTATTCGTCGAATTTTCCTGTATCGTCGTCGGGTACGAATGCCGGCACCTTCCGCAGCAGGAAGTAGTTTGCGTCGTGCGGCGCTGTAATCTTATGAAAAGTCCGGGGCTTCTGGGTGAAGTCAAAGCAATCGGAAAGATCGTCGGCACGCGCATCACCGAATCCCAGCGAAGGCAGGTTGTAAACTTCCTCGGTGAACTTCAGGATGCTGCTGAAGTCATGCGTAACGTGGGAGACACAGCCTGGCTTGGCATAGGGCGACACGATAACCAACGGCACGCGGAAACCGTATTCATAAGAATTGATGATATCGGGCGCCACGTGATCGTACCATCCTCCCCAATCATCCCAGGTGATGAAGATGGCGGTGTTAGCCCAATAGTTGCTGCCGCCGATCGCATTGACAATGGAAGCGATCCAGGAAGGTCCGGAACCGTTATTCGTGCCGGGATGGTCGGATTCGAGATGCCGCGGCGTCACCCAGCTTACAGAAGCCAGCTTGCCTTTCGAGATGTCGGTCAACACTTGCTCCGGGTCAATAACGACGTCTTTATCCCAATCCGGGCCCATGCGTATGTGGTAGATGGAGTTCGGTCCATTCCAGATGCCGGCCGCGGCCTCGGCGTAATAACGCCAACTAAGTCCCGCATCGTCCAGCAAGTCGGGCAAGGTCGCGTGCTCGAAGCAGGGATAGCGCACCAGGTTTTCCCGTCCGAGCTGATCAATCATCTGCACGTACACGCTCGGAGGATCAGCACAACCGGCAGAACCGGTACTCGGGGTTCCGGAAGCGAACAATGAACTGGTTGCATCGGGCGCTGAGGTCCCGGAAATAATGAACTGATGCGCCGCGAAGCTCTCTCCCTGGTTGGTTTGGAACATCCGGTCAGCGAAGGCATAGGTTTCAGCCATCTCAAAGTACGGCGCCACATCGGTCGGCTTCACATACTTGAATTGAGCATTGGGGGGCGGGCAATGTTGAGCCTTCGGGCCGCATTTGATCCGAACCAGATCGGCTCCATCCAACTTCCCGCCGTCATATTGCGCCACGAAGTCCTGATGCTGATGGATCGGATCGTAGTTGTTGTTCAGTTGAATGGGGGCCAGGGTGATTTTCTGACCCTTGGAGTTGTACCCGAAGTTGGCAATGTCGGCATTGGGCAGCCCGTGAAACATATTGTCGGTGCTGCGGTTCTCCTGCATGATGACGACGACGTACTTAATGTCTTGGAATCCTGAAGGCCGCGTGGTCGCGGTTTCTACATGGGGAGGTTGCGTGGGCCGCCGCGCGTTCACGGCCGGTTGCTTGACGCTCGACCCAGTCGGATTGGGCAAGACAAACAGAAGCAGTAGCGAAAGGACAGCGGATGGCATTGATCCCCCACGAGGCGAGCGCGTGGTACAGGTTATCGCAACGCCAGCCGAAATGCCAGTACTTAGTGGCTGTTCAGCCAAATTCAACGCAAACCCAGCCTCCGGCAGTCGTTCCAGCTATCCATCCCTTTGTCGGGCAAGCAGATGCCAAGAATCGCGCTCTGACGCGCTGGCCCCGACCCACTATCGGCTGACCAGTCGGAACTCGCCTTGGAGATGCCCGACCCACGGAGTCCAAGAAAATGGACCTTACCGAAAGGCGTTATCATTATTCTGACAGCGACCGGGAAGATAAGCAGATGGAAACCCACATAAACCTGTTCGTTCTGGGCTTAGCCTTGCTTCCTGCCGGAGCACTTGCCCAGAGCGCGATTCCTGCAGGCACCGTGCTACCCGCGCAATTGATTTCTTCTCTGAATTCGCAGAAGAGCAAGTCCGGCCAAAGCATCACGGCGCGGATCATGCAGGACGTGCCGCTTTCGCCGCAAAACAGGATTCATGCCGGCGCGAAGGTGATGGGGCACGTGGTGATGGTCAGAGCCGGCAAGGATGGGCAATCCGCCGCAATAACGCTCCGCTTCGAACGCCTGAAGTTTGCTCACCAATCGTTGCCGATCAGCACCAGCCTCAGGGCGCTGGCTTCGATGATGGAAGTTGAGGCAGCGCAAGTCCCTCCCTCCGGCCCCGATCGCGGAACTCCGTGGGCATGGACGACCAGGAACCTGATTGGGGGCGAGGTGGCGTACGGAGAAAACGGTCCGGTGGCTCGTGGAGACGAGATCGTCGGACGGGCTCTCGCCGACGGTGTGCTCGTTCCCCTGAGAGCAAATCCCACATCTGGCTGCCGCGGCGGATTTGCCGGGAATAATCAGCCACAGGCTTTATGGGTGTTCGCCTCGGATGCTTGTGGAGTGTACGGGATCCCGGATCTGCAGATAGCCCATGCCGGACGCACTGCCCCGGTTGGAGAAATTACGCTCACGGCAAGACCAGAGAACCTGAACGTCAGGAGCGGAAGCGGCATGCTGTTACGAGTAAACGGCGCCGATCCATAAGCGTTAAGGAATCGCTTCCGGGCAATCCGTCGTCGGATATTGTCAAAAGGAAGCCGCTCAGACTGAAGCCGGAACTTCAAGGAAGCTCCAAAGAAGTGGCGAGGAAGAGACTCGGGACTGAACTCGCATGATATGATTCGCTTGGAACCAGTTGAGCGGGAGTAGTTCAGCGGTAGAACGCCAGCTTCCCAAGTTGAGCCGGTTTGCGGGCGTCTAAGCCCGCAGGCGAAATCCTGAGCGCAGCGAAGGACCTGGTAGGGTTGAGCGGGAGTAGTTCAGCGGTAGAACGCCAGCTTCCCAAGTTGAGCCGGTTTGCGGGCGTCTAAGCCCGCAGGCGAAATCCTGAGCGCAGCGAAGGACCTGGTAGGGTTGAGCGGGAGTAGTTCAGCGGTAGAACGCCAGCTTCCCAAGTTGAGCCGGTTTGCGGGCGTCTGAGCCCGCTGGCGAAATCCTGAGCGCAGCGAAGGACCTGGTAGAGTTGAGCGGGAGTAGTTCAGCGGTAGAACGCCAGCTTCCCAAGCTGGATGTCGCGGGTTCGATCCCCGTCTCCCGCTCCATCAGCCGTCCTTTGAAGCCTGCTTAAACGCACTGAAGAACAGTCCAGAAAGACTTGCTACCGGAGTACAATGGTGCGGCCCGCCTTGAAGGAGGACTTATGCAACGTCCCCGGACGCCCTCGAAACTTTCCGAATCACTGCATCAGCGGCTCAACTCATACGCGCTCGCGGCGAGTGCGGCGGGGGTGGGCCTGCTGGCCCTGGCACCGACGGCCGAGGCCAAGATTATCTACACGAAGACGCACATAGTGATCGGGAAGAGATTGCCACTCAATCTCGACCACCGACACCACGACGGACACCACGACTTCACATTCTCTCACTTCAGCTATACCCATCGTGGGACCACTACTGGGAGTTGGAGCACCCTACGTCAGCTGAGGATCATACCAGAGGAGGCAAATGGAGTAATGAGCCATGCCGCTGCTCTGGAGGCAGGAGTGCGGATCGAACCTCATAACAAATTTCAAAATAGAACCCAGATCATGGTCGCCTGGGGCCGCAAATGCTCTCGCACCGAAAGCAGCACCTGCCACAGCGGTAGCTCGGGAAACTGGAAGGACGTCACGAACCGCTACTTAGGCCTGAAGTTCTTCGTCGCGGGCAAAGTTCACTACGGCTGGGCCCGCCTAAACGTTAGTGGGCTTACTGCCACGCTTACCGGCTATGCTTACGAAACCATCCCTAACAAGCCAATCATCGCAGGCAAAACCAAGGGACCAGATGTCGTCACGATTGAGGTGGGCAAGACCAAAGGCCCGGATGTCGTCACGGTGACATCGGGCCGTAGCGTCATTACGCTTCAAAACCCGAGTCTCGGCCATCTGGCGCGAGGGGCATCTGCGATTCCGAGTTGGAGAGCGAAGGAGAGCAAATGAAACGTGAATCGAAAAGTTTGCCTTCTTCCTTGGAACACCGGCTGAGCGGATATGCGCTCGCGGCCAGTGCGGCGGGAGTGAGCCTGCTGGCTTTGGCGCAACCAGCCGAGGCCAAAATCGTGTACACCGAAGCTCACCACCTCCTCAAGGGAAAGATGAGCTACGAGCTCGATCTCAATCACGACGGGATTGCTGATTTCATTCTGCGAGAATCTGACTGCCGTTCCTGTGCATCAGGAACTGCACTTTCCGTCCTGCCCGTGGCGGGTAATGGCGCCAGTGGGACAAAGTACTCGAGCGTCTGGGCCTTTGCCCTCAAGCGTGGTGCGCTGATCGGGACTCGGCGACAATTTCAAGCCAAGTTCATGGCATGGGCTGGGACTACCGGAGACGGCGAGTCGAATGACTTCGGCAGTTGGGTAAGCGTCAAGAACCGCTACCTCGGACTGAAGTTCAAGATTCACGAAAAGACCCATTATGGCTGGGCGCGGTTAAACGTCAAGGTCGGGCGGTACACTATCTCGGCAACATTAACCGGCTATGCCTACGAAACCATCCCCAACAAGCCCATCATCGCAGGCAAGACCAAGGGACCAGATGTCATCACGGTTCAGTCTGGCAGTCTCGGTGAATTAGCGCAAGGTGCGCTCGGGAAAACGCGGAAGATAAATGCACGCAAGTGACGTTCGTCGTGGCAGTCGGCGGAGGATCATGTGATGAAACAAATTCGGACACCTTGCAAGCTTTCCGAATCACTGCATCAGCGGCTCAACTCATACGCGCTCGCGGCGAGTGCGGCGGGGGTGAGTTTGTTGGCGTTGGCACAGCCTGCTGAAGGCAAGATTATCTACACTAAAGCCCATCAGCAAATCCCTCCTAATACGCAGTTTAATCTTGACCTTGACCATGACAACATTACGGATTTCACCCTCTCAAATACCTATAGTGTCGTCAGTACCTCCAGTGTGGGCGGAGCCCTAGCCGTTGTTACTGGGAACGGAAATGAAGTGATGGGTTATTGTACAAGTACGTGCAGGGATTATGCGTTTGCCTCCGCCCTCCCAGCTGGGGTGAAGATTCAACTGAGCAAGAAGTTCAACGCCAAAAGAAAGCTGTGGATGGTCGGGAGTTTTCGGGTTCCGACCTCGACTAATTTTGCGGGTCAATGGTGGAACGTAAAGAATCGCTTCCTAGGCCTTCAATTTGTCAACATCGCGGGAAAAACACACTATGGATGGGCTCGACTCAATGTAAGCTGCGCAAACTATAAATGTACGGGCCTTTTGACCGGCTATGCCTACGAAACCATCCCCAACAAGCCCATCATCGCAGGCAAGACTTACGGCAAGGATGTGGTCACCGTCGAACCCGCCAGCCTCGGTCATTTAGCGCGAGGCGCTTCTGCGATTCCGGCTTGGCGCGCGGGAAAGTAGCAGCGGCTCCCCTCTGCATCCCACAGCCTGTGTAGAATCATTGCATTCCGAGGTAACCCTGGGACAGCGCAACATATTCTTGCAGCCCGCGTTTGTATAGGATAGGACTTGAGGCTCGGAACCTGAGAGCTGGAAGTTTCGCCTCGACATCCACGCAACCTGGAGCGACAAAGCCAGACCGGGCAAGCGAAGGATGACGAGCGCAGAGGAAGCACGATGGCAGTGATCCGCTCTGTTCGTTGGGTATTATTGGCGTTGTTGCTGCTGGCGGTGCCGGCGGCATCGTTTGCGCAGTTCGGCGTGTCCATCAGCGTCGGTCCGCCGGCGCTTCCCGTCTACGAGCAGCCAATTTGTCCCGGCCCAGGTTATATGTGGACGCCCGGTTACTGGGCCTACGGTGACGGTGATTACTACTGGGTGCCCGGCACCTGGGTCGTGGCTCCCGCTGTGGGTCTGCTTTGGACACCGGGTTATTGGGGTTGGTCCAACGGTTTCTATCTCTGGAACGCCGGTTACTGGGGTCCCCATATCGGTTTCTATGGCGGCATTAATTACGGCTACGGCTACGGAGGTGTCGGCTATGAGGGCGGATATTGGAATGGCAGACAGTTCTACTACAACCGTAGTGTGACCAACGTGAACGTCACCAACGTTACCAATGTGTACAACCGGACAGTCATCAACAACACCACGGTAAACAACGTCAGCTATAACGGCGGCACCGGCGGAACCAGGGCTCGTCCGACCTCTGCGGAACAGGTAGCGGGGCGCGAACGACACGTGCAGCCCACCAACATGCAGACTCAGCAGGTGCAGGCTGCGCGGAACAACCGCGCTCTATATGCATCGGTGAACCACGGGCGACCGGCCATTGCGGCGACGGCGAAGCCTGGCGAATTTAGCGGACGTGGCGTCGTTCCGGCCAAGCAGGCGGGTGCGCCGTACCGCCCTGCTACCGCTGCGACTCGCCAGGTTCCGCGGCCCGGTAACTCGATGACCGCCCATCCCACCACGGGACACGCTGCTCCGTCGGCGGCCAACAACCAAGCCCCGCGACCGGGATACAACGCTCCTCGCCCGTCGACTGCACAGGGTGGCGCTCCAGCGCAGCACCCGAATGCGCAGGCTGTACCTCGGACGGGAAGCGCGCCCAATGCGCAGGGGGCGCACTACCCTCAGAATTCGCCGAATTCGCAGAATGGGTATCGTCCACAGGGCCAGCCCGGTTCGCAGGGTGCTTATCATCCGGAGAATGCGCCCCACTCGCCGAGCCCGCCACGTCCGCAGTCCGCGCCTCGCACGGAGAATGCGCCGCACCCGCAGAATGCGCCGCATCCGCAGAATGCGCCGCATCCGCCCAGTGGGGCTGGGGAACGTCCCCACTAGTGTCGGTTCGGAAAAACGAAATCAACGGCTCGCAACTCATGCTGCGGGCCGTTTTTTTATTCCATTCGGGCGAGAGGCTCAATCGTCCTCGTCCTCTCCTGACGGTCTTAAACGTGGCGGGACACGGACCTCAGGCAGATTCGCGTCGTGGAGCCGGCGATTGAGTGCCGCCAGATCGGCGCGCTTGAGTTCGTCCCACTGTTTCATCACCGCCGAAAGATCACGTTCCACTCCAGCGGACGCCTCCGTTTGAGGTGTGGTCGGAGTCGCATCAACTTGATCCACCTCGCCGTAGAGCGTTCCGACTTGGCTGTTCAAACGGCTCAGAGATATTTCTGGCGTAACCGCTCCCAGCATCGGCGCCGGTTTTCCCAAAACCACGGAGACCTTCTGATCGAGCGCCTTGATCGATTCAGCCAGCAAACCGCTCGCTTGCGACGAGATCTTCTGCAGTTGCTCGCGGACCGAGCGCGCCTCCGTGAGGGCTTGGGAACTCCGGGTTAACAGGGAAGATAAGCCCATTTCCAGCTTGGACTGCTGCTCCAGTCCAGCCGGCGGCGTGTTCACACGCGGATCCATTCTTACGATGAGTAATGCGGTGGAGCTGCGTCCCTTCACCGTGAGGCGGACGGTGTACGTTCCGGGAAGAACTGCGGGGCCAAGCGGTAGTCGCGGCGTGTCGTGGGGAACCGCCGAAATCGGATACTCGTGACGCAACGAATCTGGCGCCGGATAGCGCAGGTCCCAGACCCAGCGATGCATGCCCGCAGTCGCGGGAAGAATCTTCGGCATGCGAATCCAATACAGGGGGATCGATTGCTTCTCGAGATCGGCCTGCGTCACATCCGGCTGATCCGTGCTCGAATAACGGCGCACGAGCTTGCCCTTAGCATTAAGGATTTCCAGCGTCACCGGGCCAGAAGCAGGCTGCGCCAGGAAGTAATCGAGGATGGCGCCATCGGGAGGATTCTCAGCCGCCGGCTCATCCGGCGGGATCGGTGTGTCCGGATAAGTACTGCGCCGGACCCGGCAGGCCGGTGCGGGCTGGAAAAGATAAGCCTCCGATCTGGCGACCGGTTCAGTGAGTTGCCGCAGTGGCGTGATGTCGTCGAGCATCCAGAAGGAGCGCCCGTGTGTGGCGACGATCAGGTCATTCTCATGAATCCACAGGTCGCGCATCGAGGTGTGCGGCAGGTTCAATTGCAGAGACTGCCAGTGGTCGCCGTCGTCGAACGAAACCCACACCGCAGTCTCCGTGCCGGCAAACAGCAGGCCCCTGCGGACCGGATCTTCGCGCACGGTGTCGACCGGCGCGTCGTCCGGCAGGCCGTTGGTAATCAACTGCCAGCGTCTTGCCGCCGTCGTGAGTGCGGTAGATGTAGGGATGCAGATCGTCAATCCGGAAGCGGCTGACCGAGGCATAGGCAGTCTGATCGTCGAAGTGCGACGCTTCAATCTGCGTCACCTTGCTCCACGGGGTCAGTTGCGGCGGAGTAATGTTGTTCCAGTTTTTTCCGCCGTCGCGCGTGATCCAGATCAGCCCGTCGTCGGTTCCCGCCCAAAGCGTATTGACGTCTTTGGAACGAGGGCGCGAGCGCGTAAATCACGCCTCGCTGCTTTGCCGGCGTCTCGGATCTCCTGGCGGCAAGGCTCCCCAGGCTGGCGCGGCATGCCCGGATGCGGTCGGGTGAGATCGGGGCTGATGGTCTGCCAGGCATGCCCGCCGTCCGTCGTTTTGAAAAGCACGTTGGCGGCGTAGTAAAGAATGTGCGGATCGAGCGGCGAGAACATGATCGGCTCGGTGCGATCGGTGCGATATTCTCGGTCACGCAGCGGAATGGGCGTTATGTCTTGCACCTGGCCGGTGGACCAGTCGAACTTCGAAACCTCGTTGCGGCCGGCCTCCATAGACAATGTCGGGGTGCAAGCGGGTCGGGCGCGACATAGCCATATTCGATGACGCCCACCGGGTGCCATTCGCGAAAGGTGATCTCACCGTCGTTGCCCCGGCTGGAGATGCACACCGAGCCGCTCTCCTGCTGCCCGCCGCAAACGCGGTAGGGAAACGCATTGCTGGCCATCGACGTGGTAGAGCTGCGCCGTGGGCTGGTTGTACCACGAACTCCACGTCTGCCCCGCCGTTGACGCTCACAATGGCGCCCTGATCGCTGACCAGCAGAATCATGTTGGGATTCTTCGGGTTAATCCACAGGTTCTGGTAGTCGTCGCCGCCGGGCGCGCCGCGGAGGCCCGATCCAGGTCTTGCCGCCGTCCGTCGAACGCATGGTGACGATGCTGGCGATGTAGACCACATCGGGATTCTTCGGGATCGACCTTCGGAACGGGAAGCTCATCGCCGCCGCCGATGCGCATCGCAGGACGCGGGTCGGTGGTAGCTTGATTCCAGTTCTCGCCGGCGTCGTCGGAGCGATAAACGCCGCGTCGCGGTGAGCTGACATTCCGGCCGAGGCTGCGAAGGTGGCATAGAGCCGGCTGCGGATGGCTGGGCGCGATGCGCGACGTTAAGCCTGCACCAGGTCTTCGGGCAGGCCCTTGGTCAACGGTTATGCCACGTGTTGCCGCCATCGGTGGACTTGAATATCCCGCCGCCCGCCCCGCCGATACGAATTCGCGTCCTCCCACGGCCCCTGGCGCGCCCCCACAGGCACGCGTAGAGCACGTCGGGATTCGAGGGGTCCATCTCAATGTCGGACGCCGCCCGTGTTCTCATCCTTGTAGAGGACCTTCTGCCAGGTCTGGCCGCCATCGGTCGAACGGAAAATGCCGCGCTCCTCGTTGGGGCCGTAGGGATGGCCTAGTACCGCCGCAAACAAGCGATTCGGGTCGCGGGGATCCACGGCCAGCGCGGGAATCTGCTGCCCGTCGCGCAGGCCGAGGTGGGTCCAGGTCTTGCCCGCATCGGTGGATCTGTAGATACCATCGCCCACTGAGAGATCGGGCCGCTGCAGGCCCTCGCCGCTTGCCGACGTAGACTATGTTGGGATCGGAGGGCGCCACCGCGATGGCGCCGATCGACTGGGTGGGCTGGTCGTCGAAGATGGGATTCCAGGTGCGGCCGTAGTCGTCCGACTTCCACACGCCGCCGTTCACTGCGCCGACGTAAAAGACATTGGGCTGGCTTGCGACCCCGGTGGCGGCCCGGGTTCGGCCGCCGCGGAACGGCCCAGCCATCCGCCATCTTAGTTCCTGATACGTGCTCTCGGGATACTGCTCCGCTTGGCCGACGCTCACAAATAAGAAACCCAGGCTGCAGGCAAGCACCATCAGGGTAAGACGACGAACTCGAATCAAAGTCCGACCTCCGCGAGCTGTTGAGACTGAAGATCAAAGAATAAATGAAGTCACACCGGAAGACGAATCCCGCGGAGTGTTCGGTATTGGCTCGGTTTGATGCGGAAGCGAGCCAAACGCGCCATTATTGCGTCGCAAAGGGCGCGACGCTTCGCGTGGCTCGCCCAGATCCCTCGCTGCGCAAAGAACGCTTGCTCGGGATGACCGGCACACCGACCTCCTCACCGAGTATTCACAGGGGCTAGCGCTATCTCACCCGACATAACCGGGCAACCTAACGGACAGGAAGGCGAATCTGACTAGACCGCATAGCAAAAACCTCCAACTCCATGGCCGCCGTTTGATTCCCGGCGGCCTTTTTTGCGGAGGGTCTTTCCGCTCGGATGCGGAAGAGGCCACAGTTGGGAATAGGAACAACGGGCGGTAGCGTTTGCGCGTCGGGCGAGGAATACGGGAAAGCGAATAAGCTCCCCCTACTTCAAGAACACTACGAGAAGCCTTCCATCCGAGTGATAGGTATCTCCAGTAGCGTTCTTGGCTTCCTGTACGGGATTCGGGGGCAAATAATAGCTCATACTTTTCACCTTGCCGGACTGCTGCAGGCTCTGCCCGATGTTGGCGCGCTCGCCATCGACAGCCGGATCGATCTTGTGAGTGACGTTGCCGTTGCGTTTGTCCTTGGCGAAGCCGATGTCATGCGTGCCCGCGCCCACCCAGACATTTTGCCCATTCCAGGTGAAAGCGGCCTTCCACAGCCGGAAGTGGTGCCGGCTGGCGACCATCGCAATTGGCTCGGCCATCTCGTACCCGTAATCTTGGGGACGCCCAAACAGGTAAAGCGTGCTCATGGGCATGGCCAGGTAGTCCTTCTTCTCAAAGGTATCCGTCAATGCGGCCAGAACCGCGCCTGTGTCACTGGTGTCGGCCGGGTGCCAGGTGGCGGCATCCAGTGCGCTCTTTACCTGTGACTCGGAGCCGATCAAAGCAAAATTGACCATGTCTCCAAGATTCTTGAACTGATCGTTTACCCGCCGGGGCAAGCCGTCGATGTCTTTGCGCAGGCCTGAATCCAGGGGAGCATCGGAAACCTTCAAAGGCGCAGCCGAATCCGTCGCGCTGGAACCGGCGGTGTTGCTGGTCGATGCTGTGTTCCCAAGGCCGAATTGCCCCTGCAGGAATATCTGCGCGGCAGCGCCCAGCTCTTGCTTATACTTTTCCCCTTCAGAAGTAGGAGCGGCAGAGGTGGCCTGGCTTGCAGGCACTACGTGGACTTTGACGGCGAAGCTCCCAGCGCTGCAATTCCCGCCGTTCGCACTGAAAGAAAGACGGCTGGCAGCTTCGATGTGCAGCTCCTTGCTGGTTCCCACCGCCAATGGTGCTGCGTCCTGAGGATGCAGTTTGACGATGAGGGTGCCCACCGGCGCCGAAGGAACCGGCAAATTCTGTTCCTGGGGATTCGTACTGGTTGCGGGTGAGCCGCATCCACTCACAGTCGACGAAATCTGTACCACGTCACCGGTCTGCAGATCGGGACCAGTGTCCGTCCACGCCTGAGATGCTGGCACAGTGAACGAATAGTCCTTGGGGGCGGGTGATGATGCGGTTTGCGCAGCCAGGTGAGATGAACAGAGAGCGAAGCACAATCCAGCCGACCACAGAACCTCGCGACGCATAAGCCACTCCGCAGGCAAGTTGCCAGATACGCTTATTCTAGAGCGGTCTTACAGCTGATGTATTCGGAATATTCCCGGCAGTGGATATGCCCGCGCCGGGCGGACGCCCTCCTTCGACTTCGCTCAGGACCCGCCCAGCGGAGCGAAGATTGATCGCGCGGAAGAAAACAAAAAAGGCCCATGAAAGCGGGCCCTTTCAAACAGAACCAAGCGGCTAACGGTTCATCAAGTGTGCGTTGGTGCGCTCAGCCACGATGCGCCGGGCATTATCGGCCAGCGCTTTCGCCTGCGGCATAAGTTCCAGAGCCTTGACCACCTCGGGATCGGTTTCCGCCCTGACCTTCAAGCCCTCCTCCTGGCCGAAGGCGTCCATGAAAATTTCGCTCTTGATGCTGGAACGTACCCAGTCATTGTTCTCCGCCAAGTCGGCTTCGGTGTAGGGAACCTTCTCCGAGTCCAGGAACTTGCGGAAGTCCTGCAGAGTCATCATCGTCCACCTCGAAAGTTCTTGTCGGGGTGGTGGTTCACCATGTAGTGCTTGGCAAAGTTGAAGAAGGCGTAGTGCTGCAGACAGCGTCGTCCTGGAAGTGGTTGGTCTTCACCGCCGGGACATTTGACATCCGGGCGTGATGCCGCCGCCGCCGTATACGGTGCGGCCGCTGTCGGTAAGTTTCACCTCGTGGTTGCCGGTGCCATTGTTCTCCGTCGTCCCGGTCGAAGTAATAGTCGTACAGCGAAACGTTGGAATAGTCGCGCTGAATCAGACGTCCGCTGGGCGTGTAATACTTGGCGGTCGTCAGCGCCAGGCCGGTGTTCTCGTAAAGCGGATAGACGGTCTGCACCAGTCCCTTGCCGAAGGTGGTTTCGCCCACGATCAGGCCGCGGTCATGGTCCTGAATCGCGCCCGCCACGATTTCCGCCGCTGAAGCTGTTCCGCGATTCACCAGCACAACGAGCGGATATTCCTTGCCGCCGTCGCCATGGGTCGCGACATAGCGCTTCTCCGGCGACGACGCGGCCGTGATGGGAAACAATCAGCTGTCCCTTGTGCAGGAACTTGTCGGCCACGCCTACGCCTTCGCTCAGCAAGCCGCCGGGGTTTTGCCGCAGGTCGAGAATCAGTCCCTTCAGATCGCCCATCTCATCGAGCGCGTCCTGCACTTCTTTTTCGGTGGTTTCATTGAACCCGCTGACGTGCATGTAACCGATGCCTGGCCGAATCAGGAAATGCAGGTCCACGCTGTAGCGGGGAATCTCGTCGCGCACCACGGCGAATTCGAGCGGCTTTTCCGTGCCCTCCCGCAGGATGGTGATGTGAACGGTGGTGCCTTTCGGGCCCTTCAGCAGATCGGCCACGTCGCCGGTGCTCATGTTATCCGTAGGCTTGCCATCGACGGCCACGATGATGTCGCCGGGCCGAATGCCGGCGCGGTAGGCGGGCGTGCCGACGAACGGAGCAATCACAATCACCTTGTTGTTGCGCGGGCCCACCGTCATGCCCACGCCGTAGTACTTGCCGCGCTGGTCTTCGCGCAGCAGGGCATAGGCCTTGGGATCGAAAAAATTGGAGTGCGGATCGAGCACATGCAGCATGCCCGGAATGGCGCCGTTTAGATGGCTTTGTCCGGGATCGACCGGTTCGGCGTAGTTCTGCTCGACGATGCTGTACACCTCGGTAAACTGGTGCAAGCTGTCGCGCACGTCGGAGTCGCCACCGGGCGCCGCCGCCGGATTGATCTTCTGGCCGAAAACCATGCCCAGAAAGCCACAGGTGACCAAGATAAACACACTACAGAGAGAGTTCGACGAGAACTACGGACCATCGCTGATTTCCTCAGGTTCGGGCGTAAACAGGCCCGGCCACCGCTTCTGAGCGCAGTATAGCACGTGAGGTTCCTCCTCTACAGAGCCTTTTCAGTCCCGAAGGTAACCAGGAAGGGCTAGCTGCCTCAAAACATAGGATGCGACGCCGGGCCCCAGAGATTCCCGGAAAGAGACTCGAACGGGGGCGGTGCTTTGCAGGCTTCCCGCCGGCCTCCCGGATAACCTTCTCTCGGTATCCTGCGTCCTACCTGTTTAGGGAAGCCCACGCGGGTAAGGTGTCTCTGCCCTCGGCGTATAATCGCGGAAGAGCCCCCTGCCGGGCGGATTAACGGAGTTGAGTATGAAGCTGCGCCTCTTGCTGTTGACGGCTGCGTTCCTGACCTTTAGCTATGCGGCACGATCCACGTCTGCTCAGACTCAAGGCACCGGTGCCAACGGCCAGCCCCCGGCCAGCGTTCCGGGCGATCCCGGCATGCAAGGTGGTACGCCTGCTTCAGCACCCAGACCGATCAGAGCAAACCGGCCCCGAGGTTCAGCCCGCTGACCCCGACAAAGTCAAGCACGATGGCAGCAAGGACGACGTTGACGCCATCGGCAACCGCAACATGGGCGGCAAAGGCCTGGGCAACTGGTACTCGCTGGAAAAGGAAATCCGCATGGGCAAGCAATACGCCATGCAGGTGGAGCAGAGCGTCCGGCTGGTGCAGGACCCGGTGGTGAATGAGTACGTGAACCGCATCGGGCAGAACCTGGTGCGCAACTCCGACGCCAAGGTTCCGTTCACCATCAAGGTGATCGACGACGATGCGATCAATGCCTTCGCGCTGCCCGGCGGATTCTTCTACGTGAATTCGGGGCTGATTCTGGCGGCGGATAACGAATCCGAGATGGCGGGCGTGATGGCGCACGAGATCTCGCACGTGTGCGCGCGCCACGCCACGCGCCAGATGACGCGGGCGCAACTGGCCAACTTCGCAACCATCCCGCTGATCTTCATGGGCGGCGGCATCGGCTATGCGATCAGCTCGGCGGCCGGGCTGGCGCTGCCGCTGACCTTCCTATCCTTCTCCGCGCGGCTTCGAGGCCGAGGCCGATTACCTCGGCATTGAGTACATGTACAAGACGGGCTACGATCCGCAATCCTTCGTCGCCTTCTTCGAGAAGGTACAGGCGAAGGAGAAGAAGAAGCCGGGCTCGCTGGCCAAGGCGTTCGCCACCCACCCGCAGACTCCGGACCGCATTGCCAAGAGCCAGGAAGAGATCAACACGATCCTGCCGCCGCGTCCGGAGTACATCCTGGACACCTCGGAGTTCCAGGACGTGAAGGCGCGGCTGGCGCCCTCGAGAACCGCCGCAAGCTGACCGAACCGGCCAAGGACGGCAACAAGCCCAGCCTGCGGCGTGCCTCTTCCACCGACAAGAACGGCAAGGATGGCACCTCCAGCGATGACGATCATCCCACGCTCAAGCGCCGGGACGACAGCAGCAACTGAATTGCGCTAACGACCTGGAACTGCCGTGTACGGGCGATCCCGCGGTCCGTTCGCGCGCATCACCAGAGTTCGCACGCGCTGCCCAATACGACCGCCCCTCGTTTTGACGGTCACGGATGTTCGGTCCACACTTGTTGATCCGCTTATCTTGTTGAATCTACGGCGCAGCCCGCCCAGAGCCGGGTTTGGGCGCTTCCTGGCGCATTTTTTTCCCAGTACATGCCAAAATTTGGTAGCATGATCCGCCTCGCTTCGTCTCCCCGAAGCTTCTCGGAAGATGGCCGTGGTTTGCTGTCGCTTGTCCATTTTAAGAAAGGTGGTCTATGGTGGCAAAGAAACTTTTTCTTGTGGTAATCCTGCTTCTGATTGCTCTCCCCGGGGTTTCGCTGGCACAGTCGCTGACGCCACTGGTTAATCAGCCGCCGGATGGCGCCGGTATCGGCTTTCTGTTAACCGATGGCACGGTAATGTTTCAAGCCAACGGCGAATCCGATTGGGCCAAGCTGACCCCTGACAATAAAGGAAGCTACGTCAAAGGAACTTGGTCAAAACTTGCCAGTCTGCCGTCCGGCTATGTGCCCGATGCCTTCGCTTCCGCCGTGCTGGCCGACGGTCGGCTGGTCATTTCCGGCGGCGAATACAACAACAACCAGTTTGCATTTACCAACCTGGGTGCGATTTACGATCCCAAAACCGATACCTGGACGAAACTCGGCCACCCCAAGGGCTGGAGCTGGATCGGGGACTCGCCGTCTGCGGTGCTGCCCGATGGCAGGTTCCTGGTGGGGCAAAAATTCTATAAACACGACGCCTACCTGGATCCCAAGACTCTACAATGGACCGAACTGGGCGACGCTGGCAAGCGTGACTTCAACGCCGAAGAAGGCTGGACCCTCATGCCCGACGGTTCGGTGTTGACCTTCGATGTGAAAGATGCACCTCACTCCGAGAGGTATATTCCCTCGCAACAGAAGTGGGTGAGTGCGGGTAGCACGATTGTGGACTTGCATTCTCCCTACCAGGGAGGCTGCATTCCCTATGACAACGGCAAAAAGTGCTACCACCCGCCGGGGGAAGTCGGCCCAGGCGTGCTCCGTCCTGATGGCACGGTATTTGCCACGGGCTCCTACTCGAACACCGGCGCCGGACACACCGCCATCTATGATCCTTCCACGGGCAAGTGGACGGTTGGCCCCGACTTTCCCAACGGCGACGCCGCCGGTGATTCCTTCGCCGTGCTCTTGCCCAACGGGAACGTGCTGGTGCTGGGGTCCTCCGGTTCGCTTTACGAGTGGGACGGGAAGAAGCTGACGGTGGATCCGGTGGGAGGTGTCGCTCCCATTCTGATGCTGCCGACCGGCCAGGTGATTGTCATTGGGAACCAGGTCGAGGTTTACAATCCCAAGGGGAAATACCAGTCCTCGTGGGCTCCGCGCATCACCAAGTATCCGGCGAGTGTTACGCGCGGCTCGACTTACAAAATCTCCGGCCAGCAGTTTAACGGCTTGTCGCAGGCAGCGGCATTCGGCGACGAGGACGAAACCGCGACCAACTATCCTTTGGTGCGGATCACCAACAACAGCAGCGGTCACGTTTTCTACGCCAAAACGCACGACCACAGCACCATGGGCGTTGCCACGGGCAAAGCCACGGTTTCAACCAACTTCGATGTCCCCGCAAAAATGGAGACCGGAGACAGTTCGCTGGTAGTGGTAGCGAACGGCATCCCCTCCAAGGCCGTGAGTATCACAGTGCAATAAGGAGTCCGGGAGTCAGGAGTCGGTAGTCAGAACTAAGCCCCGCCGCAAGGCGGGGCTTTTGTCTGCAGGTGGCGAGTGCCCCGTTTGTCGCGGCTTTTACGAAGAGTGGGGGAGGATGGCTGGGCCCGCTCGCTTTGCTGCCCGCTACCTGCGGCAGTATGATGACTGGCATGGGCTTCTCCGAGACCATCTTCCTGTTTTTCCTGGCCTTGCTGATTTTTGGGCCGAAGAAGTTGCCGGAGATCGCCCGCCAAGTGGGCAAAGCGCTCAATGAGTTCAAGCGCGCCTCCAACGAATTCAAGGCCCAGATCACGTCCGAGATTTCGCAGTTGGAAATGGAAAGCCAGCGCCAGATTCTGCCGCCATCCCAGCCTCCTGAGGGCGCGATAGCGGTTCTGCCTGCGACGCTGGAGCCCGCGGCCATCCCTGAACCCCATGCCGGACCGGCCTCGGGACCAACTCCCCTGACGAAGGCTTCTCCCGATGCCTGAGGCCCCCGAGATTGCGGCCGGACTGCCCTCCGCCAAGCCCGCGCACGAAACCATGACGGCCATGAGTTTCCTCGAACACCTCGAAGAATTGCGGCGGAGAATTTTCTATTCGCTGGCCGCCGTAGTGGTCGGATTCTTTGCCTGCTGGGCCTACGCGGAAAACATTGTCGGCTGGATGCAGAAGCCGGTCATGGAGGCGCTCAAGCGCAACGGAATGCCGCAGACGCTGGTTTATCTGAACCCCACCGATCCCTTTAACCTTTACTTGAAGGTGGCGGCGCTGGCCGGGCTGTTTGTGACTTCGCCCTTCGTCCTGTATCAGGTGTGGCTGTTTATTTCTCCGGGACTCTATCGCAACGAGAAGCGCTACGTTGTGCCCTTCATGTTTTCGACCATCGGGCTTTTCCTGTCGGGCGGATATTTCGGCTACAAGCTGGTTTATCCCGCGGCGCTGGAATTCCTGATCGGATACGGCAAGCAGTTCCAGCCGATGATTACCATTCACGAATATGTGGATTTGTTTCTGACGGTGATCCTGGGATTGGGAGTCGTCTTCGAGCTGCCGATTCTGGTTTTCTTCCTGGCCTTGATGGGCGTCGTGAGCGCCGGCTGGATGTGGCGCAATGTGCGCTATTCCATTCTGGTGATTTTCATCATCGCCGCCGTGCTGACGCCGACGACCGACATCCTGAATATGTGTATCTTCGCCGCGCCTATGGTCGCGCTTTATCTCATGAGCATCGGAATTGCCTGGCTGGTGCATCCCAAGCAGAGAAAGGCACGAGCGGCGCGAAAAGGATGACGACGCGAAGGCATGGGCTGCGGCTGCAATGCATCTGGCTTATGGCACTCTGCCTCCTGTTGGCGGCATGCGCGCGGGAGAAAGCGGCATCGGCGGCCTCCTCGTCGCCGGAAAGTGCCAGCCCGATGGCGGGCGGGACGATGACAATCACAGTCTCGGATGATTCCGTCCCAGCCCCCTCTTTCAATTCCGCTCGCGCGATGCAATATGTGAAGGAAATTGTGGCCTTCGGCCCGCGTCCGATCGGAAGCGCCAATCACAAAAAAGTTGAGGACTACATCCTCTCCCATTTGAAGGATGATGCCACCGAACAGGACGAGTTTAGCGTGGACACGTCCGAAGGCAAGTTTCCGGTGCACAACATCATTGCGGAATTTCCGGGTACGCGCGACGGGATCATCGTTATCGCCAGCCACTATGACACGAACTGGCCGCTGCGGAACACGAGCTATGTGGGCGCCAACGACGGCGGATCGTCGAGCGCGCTGCTGCTCGAAATCGCGAACCAGTTGCGAAGCCAGATGAGCGGCAAAAAACGCGAGGGCTACAGCGTGTGGCTGCTCTGGGACGATGCCGAAGAATCCATGAGGCTGCCGTGGTTCGATCCTGAGAGCCTCTACGGCGTGCGTCACCTGGCGCAGAAATGGCAGGCCGATGGGACCCTCAAGCAGATCAAGACGTTCTTGCTGGAAGACATGATCGGAGACGCCGACCTTAGCATTGACCGCGACGCCAATTCCACGCCATGGCTTGAAGACCTGGTTTACAAGGCGGCGACTCGGATGGGCTATCAATCTCACTTCTTTGCCCGCACGATTCCAGTCGAGGACGATCACATGCCTTTCCAGGAGAAGGGCGTTCCCTGCGCGGACCTGATTGATTTCGAATACGGCTACGATAACGTTTTTTGGCACACGCCCCAGGACACGGTGGACAAGCTCAGTCCCAAGAGCCTGGAGATTGTGGGCACGGTGACCCTGGAGACGGTGCGGATGCTGGACAAGAAGTAACCTTCCGCCGCAGACTGAAACGCAGAAGCGACGTCTGCATTCGTTGATTCCGTGGATGGTCGAAAAACGGCAACGCAGTGGTTCTTCGGCTCAATGCTGTGGCAAGGAGAAGAACCAGTGATGTTCTCCAAAGCGCGAGTAGACGAGGTTCTTGCCATCGGTGCCGCAAAGCTCATGAAACTGTCCCAGCTCTTCGTATGAGCCTTGAGTTCCATCCACCGGCGACCACGTCGCTTGCTCGCCCGATTTCTGAAGCCGGAAGAGGCCGGTAAGGCCCCTTGCCGAGCCACCGCGGACATTTTGTCCAAAACTGGCATAAACATCGCCCGAGTCGAGCATCGCCACTCCGGTGACGAAAGTTACGCGAATGGGGAATGGGATTTGCTTACCGCTGTTATCTTCCTGCACGAATTGATGGGTTACGGGAGGCAGCTTCCACCGCTTCAGTTGGCTGTTCGCCCCGTCGTACTCGATCCACTCGTCGCTGACGCCGTCGTAAATTCCAAGTTTTGTTCCGCGACATTGCATTGTCAGTTCCGGCAACTCGAACCCGCCGATGGGCCAGTGCGCGAAGGAACTGCGCGGCAACTCCGCCTCCACAATCTTGCCGTCGCGTAACCGGTAGAGTCGCAGCACGTCATAGGGTTCGTCGCCCTCTCGGTCAAAATTAGGTGGAGCGCGTAACCAGCCCAATGCCCAAACTGCTGCGCCATCACAAGTGCTGATCGTCCTTGGAGCGAACCTTTCTGTATCGATCAGTGGCGATACATATCCATCCCGGCTGGCGAGGCCGATGAAGCAATGGGTTTTCCCGCCCTCATCTGCGAACGAACAGCCAGAGATAACCAGATGACCATCCGGTGTTACCGTGGCGTCGCTCAGCGTAAGGTCGCTGTAACCTGGAATGACGACCTTCACAGAGGCGACGTTCCTGTCTTTGTTATAGAGATCCACGCGCGGCGAGTAGGGGTCGACGTAAACCAGGTAGTCTCGTTCCCAATAGCCACGCCCTTCGCTGAAAAAAGGATCGTAGGCTGTCGTGCTGTTGGGAACCCGCAGAGTTGGGCCCTTGACCTTGGCAATGGTTGGCACGCCAGAAATTTGTTGCGCTGCGACGAGAGCAGTTGCGAACATCGGCAGCAGCAACCCGAAGCCGAGATGCCGTTTCATAGCCGTCTAGTCCGCGCGGCGCGGCTCACACACTCATTGTCGACCGCGAATGTTACAGGTTGATGAAAATGTCACCGCGCTTGAGCAATCATACGCCCCGGCGGGCGGCCTTGCGGCCCTCGCGGCCGATCTTCGACCTCTTTGCGGGTTAGCTTTTGCTCTTTTCTTTGATTTCATTTCTAATGCTGGCCTGATGCGAAGAATCAAGACTTGCCTGCTGCTCGCGGCAGTTCTTGCCAGCTCGGCGTTCGCGCAAGATCCGGCCGACCGCGTAATCAGCGAGGCCCTAAAACCTTCCTCGCTCGAAACCAATCTCCGGCGCCTGACCGACCAGATCGGAGGGCGCGTTCCCGGCACGCCAGCGATGCAAAAGGCGGTGGGCTGGGGCGTCGAAGCATTCAAAGCGGCGGGCGCGGACAGCGTTCACACCGAGGACTTCGAGATTCACACCTCCTGGGCGGAGGGCGCCACGCAAATGAGTGTTGTCGCGCCCGAAGAGTTCAAGGTGAGAGTTGTGTCGCTGGCTTGGGCTCCAGCACTCTCCGCGCAGCGTCACGTGCCCATCGTTGACGTCGGACATGGGACCGCCGAAGAGTTTGCCAAATCAGGGAATTTCGCCGGCGCGATTTTACTGGTGCATAGCGATGAGATGGCCACGTGGAGTGACCTGTTTGCCGAATACATGAGGGCAACCGGCATCATTGACCGCGCCCTGCAGGGCGAGGCGTTGGCCATTGCCTTCCAGTCCACCCGGCTGTATGACTTGCTCTATCGCCACATCAATGCCGAAGCGGGGGAAATTGACCGGCTTCCTCAAGTTCTGGTGGCGCGCGAGGACGCGGCGCGTATGGGGCGGCTGCTGGCTTCCGGACAGAAGCTTTTCGCTGACCTCGAAATTCCCAACCGCATCGGCGGGCCAATCGCAGCCGCTAATGTAGTGGCCGAGTTGCGCGGTAGCGAGAAGCCCGACGAATTCGTGGTCCTGGGCGCGCATCTGGACTCGTGGGAGTTGGGCACGGGCGCGCTCGATAACGGCTGCAACGCGGCGCTGGTGATTGACGCTCTGCGGGCGATCAAGGCTTCTGGTCTGCGGCCGCGTCGCACCATTCGCTTCATACTGTTTTCCGGAGAAGAAGAAGGTCTGCTGGGATCACACGCCTATGTCCTGGCTCATCGCAACGAACTGGACAACACCGCTGGAGTGCTGGTCTTCGATGCCGGGACAGGGCAAGTCACCCGGTTTCTGTTAGGCGGGCGTAAGGATGTGCTTCCTGCCGCGACCAGTCTGGTCGCGCCTCTGCGACAGTTCGGCGCAAACCAGCTCACTACGGATGGCGAGTGGGGCACGGATCACTGGGATTTCATGCTCGAAGGTGTGCCCACGCTGGTGGCGGATCAGAAGGAAGCGAATTACCTGATGAATTACCACGCCATGTCAGATACTTTCGACAAAGTAGACATGGCCCAACTCAAGAAGCACGTGGCCGAGGCGGCAGAGATCGCGTTTGGGATTGCCAACGCGCCGGGACGAATCGGACCTCGCCTCACTCGGGCGCAAATTGACCAGACCTTCCGCGAAACTCATATCGATCAACTGATGAAGGACCTGGGGGTGTGGCAGGACTGGCAGGAAGGAAAAGTGGGAAGGACGCAATGAAATTCGCCGTGGACGGAAATGATGGAACAGCCCAATCGCGTCGCGCGGCTGCCGAACAATTGTAATTTGCCGTCGGGGTTCTGAGTGAACCAACTCCTCTTCTGGATTCTATTCAACGTCTTTGTGCTGGTGATGCTGGGCCTCGACCTTGGTTTCTTCCACCGGCCGGCCCACACTGTGAAGTTTCGCGAGGCGCTGGCCTGGAGCGCGATGTGGATTGTTCTGGCGTTCGCCTTTGCGGTCCTGGTCTTTGTTTGGCACGGACGTGCGGCTGCCATAGAGTTCACCACCGGTTACGTGATTGAACTCTCCCTCAGCGTGGACAATCTCTTTATCTTCCTCCTGATTTTTCGCTACTTTCGTGTTTCCCCGAATCACCAGCACAAGGTGCTGTTCTGGGGAATTGTGGGCGCACTAGTGATGCGCGCGGTTTTCATACTGGTGGGCATCGGGCTGATTCGAGAATTTCACTGGGTGACTTATCTTTTTGGCGCATTTCTGGTGTACAGCGGAGTCAAGCTCCTCCGGGAGGAAGCCCAACCGATCGAGCCCGAGAAGAATCCCGTCCTCCGCGTGTTGCGCCGCTGGATCCCAGTGACCGAGGACTACCACGGAGAGAAATTCTTTGTGCGGCGCGCGGGCTTGTGTGCGACGCCTCTGTTCGTGGTTTTGGTGGTGGTCGAAACCACCGACCTGCTCTTTGCCACCGATTCGATCCCCGCGGTGCTGGCCATCACCCTGAAGGCGTTCATCGTTTATACGTCAAACGTGTTCGCAGTTATGGGTCTGCGCTCCATGTACTTCGTGCTGGCGGGAATGATGGAAGCGTTTCACTACTTGCACTATGGGCTGTCGGGAGTGCTGATTTTCATCGGGGCAAAAATGCTGGCTTCCCACTACTACCAGATTCCAACCGACGTTGCTCTGGGAGTGGTTGCGGGAGTGCTCCTGATTTCGGTGATGGCATCCTTGCTGAAACCGCAAAAAGCTTGACCACAGGGGACGCTGGGTACGCTGAGGTGGACGGATTCACCTAAGAGCATCGACAATCCTTGTCATTCCGAGGAGCGCAGCGACGAGGAATCTGCAGTTTCCATGGATTGTGGAGAACTGCAGATCCCTCCCCCTCGGCTTCGCTCGGGGCTCGACCTTCGGTCTCGGCAAGGACCGCTCGGGAGGACAGCAAGATAAGGATGTTCAACGACTTAAACGAACCGGATCGAATCGCTGTGGATCACGGAGTGCTTGAGGAACTTGGCGTCATCGTGAGCGGGGAAGTCAGTGCGGTAGTGAGCGCCGCGACTTTCTTCGCGCGCAAGGGCTGAGCGGGCGACCAGCAGGCCGGCAAGATGAATATTCTGCGCCTCGTACGCGCGCCGGGTTTGCGGGTGTGCGACTCGAGGAGAGATCCTCTGCAGGTTCTCGATAGCCCGTTTCAGCCCGGCTCCGGTGCGCACGATGCCTACATCCTGCCACATCAGATCCTGAATTTCGCGGATGACTTCCTCGGTGGCGGGGCCTACCGGGCCGTTGGAAACAGCGCGCTGGAGCTGGGCATGGTTCGGGGAGGTCTGACGAAGTTCATTCCGCATCGCCCCGCCCGCTCTCGCCCCGAACACCAATCCCTCAAGCAGGGAATTGCTGGCCAGGCGGTTCGCGCCATGCACGCCGGCGGCAGCAGCCTCGCCGGCGGCGTACAAGCCGGGCAACGTGCACCGTCCTTCAAGATCGGTGCGCACGCCGCCCATGGCATAGTGCGCCGCCGGTCGAACCGGAATCAGTTCGGTGGTGATGTCAATGTTGTATTGCAGGCAGGTTGCGTAGATGCGCGGGAAACGCGCCTTGACGTGGTCTGCATCGAGATGCGTGAGGTCGAGATAGACGATCGGATCCTTCGCGGCGCTGACCTCCAGTTCATGCGCAATGGCACGGGCTACAACGTCACGCGGCGCCAGCTCGGCCAGGTGATGATACTTGGGCATGAAGCGTAGCATATCGCGCGTTCCGCAGATATGCGCCCTCACCTCGCAGGGCCTCCGAAAGCAAGAAGCGCGGCGCATTCTTCAGATACAGCGCCGTGGGATGAAACTGCACGAACTCCATGTCGCTGATTTCGGCGCCGGCGCGAAACGCCATGGCAACGCCGTCCCCGGTAGCCACGCCGGGATTGGTCGTGTTGCGATAAAGTTGTCCCAACCCGCCGGTGGCCAGCAGATACGGCGCACGCCGTCGATCGCCTGCTGTTCACTCTGTCGTATCAGCTGAATGCCAGCAGACGCAGCCATCTTTCCACGAGCAGGTTGGCAGTGAATTCAAACTCGCAGACCGAAATGTCCTTCAGAGTTCTCGCCTTGGCGTAAAGAGCGCGCAGAATCTCGCGCCCGGTGGAGTCGCCATGGGCGTGCAGAATGCGGTTGCGGCTGTGCGCGCCTTCGCGTCCGAAGGTGAGCTTGGTGCCCTGGCGGTCAAACTCCGTGCCCCATTGAATCAGTTCCTCGATGCGGTCAGGGGCATCCTCCACCAGGACTTTGGCCGCTTCAAGATTGCATAGTCCATCGCCGGCGTTGAGCGTGTCCTGCAAGTGCAGGCTGATTTCATCCTCGTCGCTGAGCGCGACGGCGATCCCGCCCTGCGCACATTGCGTGTTGGAGTCGGTCACCTCGCGCTTGGCCAGGACCATCACTCGCCCGGCGGGCGCCAACTCGATGGCAGCGCGCAGGCCCGCAACGCCCGCGCCAATCACCAGAAAATCGGTTTCGGCTGGCGACAGACTGTCATAGAGGGAAGATGGTATCACTTTGCGGTTCGCCAGACGCGGCCACGCTTAAGTTATGATGAAGTCGCATGACGCGAGTGACGATTGTCGTGCCGCCTTGCCCGTATGAAGCCGATCATTGAAAATGGCTTGCTGGCGCCTGCGGGCGAACAGTTGCGCCAACTTCTCGGCCATCGGCGTCGTCTGTTTGTGGTGACTGTGGCGCCGGTGCGCCGCAGGTGGGGCAAGAACCTGATGGCCTCGCTTTCCGCCGCGGGGTTCACCACCAGGTTCGTAGAGATGCGCGACGGCGAACGCCACAAGAAACTTGCCACCGTTGAGCAATTATCGCAAGAAATTGACCCGCCTGGGGGCGGACCGGGACGCGGTGATCGTAGCCTTCGGCGGGGGCGTAGTAGGCGACGTCGCCGGTCTGTTGGCCTCACGTTTATATGCGCGGCGTGGATGTGGTGCAGATTCCCACGACGGTGCTGGCGCAAGTGGATGCTTCCATTGGAGGCAAAACCGGAGTAAACCTGCGGACCGGCAAAAATTTGCTCGGCACGTTTCATCAGCCACGCGGAGTTTTGATCGACCCGGCGGTGCTTTCGACTTTGCCGGAACGAGAATTTCGAGCCGGGCTTTATGAGGTTTTGAAGTGCGGAGTGATCGGAAGACCGGAGTTGTTTTGCGTGCTGGAGAAAGTCCAGGTGAAGGCACTGCGCCGCGATGCTGCGGAATTGGAATGGGTGATCGCGGAGTCTGTGAAGCTGAAGGCAGAGGTGGTCTCCGCCGACGAAAGAGAAGTGGCCTTAGGCGTGTGCTGAATTTCGGCCACACCGTCGGGCATGCTTTGGAGGCAGAATCCGGTTACCGCCGCTTTTTGCATGGCGAAGCGGTCGCCTGGGGCATGATTGCCGCCGCGCACATTTCTGCTGCCACGAGCCACTCGAAACCCGCGCGGCCGCAAAGAATTGTGGACGCCGTGCTTAGACTCGGTCAGTTGCCACCAGTGGATGCCCGCAGCCGGGACATTCTCCAGCTTGCTCAAAACCGATAAGAAAACGCGCAAAGGCATCGTGCACTTTGTGCTGCCACGAGAAATCGGCAAAGTTGAGATTGCGAACGATGTGCCGGAGAAGGTTGTGGTGAAGGCGATGGACGATTTGCGAAGATTGTCCAGAAGAAGTTAAGACAGAGGACTCGGAGGACACAGGGGGTGATCGATTTGAACCTACGGTTCTTCTGTGTTCTCCGTGCCCTCTGGGTTTTCATTTGGTCCAATTGAGTGATCCATTCAAAGCAACGATAGTCGGCGCCGCTCCGCAAGGCGCCAGCGATCCCCGGGCCGCGGCGCGCGCTGTGCGGGAGATGTTTACCTCGATTGCGCCCCGTTACGACCTGCTGAATCACTTGCTTTCCTTTAACGTGGACCGGTTGTGGTGGCATAGGACCGCGCGCAGTTTCGCTCCGATTCTGGCGCGCCCAGACGCCCGTGTGCTCGACCTGTGTTGTGGTACGGGAGATATGGCCTTCGCCTTGCGGCGGGCAGGGAAGTCATCGGCGCAAATTCTTGGGGCTGACTTCTCTCATGCCATGCTGCAACGGGCAAGCGAGAAATCGGCGGGCACTTCGCTGCATTGGGTCGAGGCCGATGCCCTCCGACTTCCCTTTCCGGACCGGCAATTCGATCTGATCACCGCTGCGTTTGGCTTCCGTAATCTAGCCGATTACGATGCCGGTCTGCGGGAGATCGCGCGCGCGTTGCGTCCGGGAGGGGCTTGCGGAATCCTTGATTTTGGCGAGCCTCGCGGCCTCATCGGAAAGTTGTATCGCATCTATTTCAAACGCGTGCTCCCCCAAGTTGGAACCCTGATCTCGGGCGTGCGCGGACCGTACGCTTATCTTCCTGCCTCGGTCGAACGCTTCCCGGAGCCGCAGGAGATGCTGCAGCGCATGCGGCAAGCCGGCTTTCGTAAAGCCACATGGACACCATACACATTCGGCATTGCCGGGCTGTATCGCGGGAATACGTAAGGCGCTGGCAACAATCGCGGGAACCGCCGCTCTACAATTGAGCAGCTTTCTTTAGCAACTCCGCGAGATTGCGGATATCCTCTCCTCCGGTGTCGCCAATCACAAAATAACGCAAGCCATCCACGCTCCAGCTTTCGACGTTGAACGACACCTGCTTGTGCAGTCCCGTATCTGAGCTTAGCCCGCGATCAACCGCTCTATCCTGAAAGATGAAAACCGAAATCTGGTGTTTGCGTATCTGATAAATCAGTTCCGCGCCCGGAGCCTGGCCGAGATAGGCAACGCGGCCACCCACCAAACTGAAATCCGAATTTTGCAGTTCGGGTAAATTGAAGGTGAAAGGGATCCTGCCTGCGAACCAAGGCTTCACCGTGTGCCGGTCCGTGGAAATCACATCCACCGGATTCGCGCTTGCCAGGGTAGCCACGTGAAGATCAGCAACTTCGCTGAATATGTGAGCCCGCTCCAGGCCTTGCCGTCTAAGTGACATCGTGACGAGCCCGACAACCAGCGCCACCGCCAACACTGCTGCAGCAGCAGACCAGGCGCGTACTGGCGAAATACGGCGACGCGGCGCAAGGCTCTTTTGGATACGTTGGCGGAAGCCGGGGCTGGGACTGTAACGCTTTCCGGCGAACTGCACGGCGCGCTTTAGTTGCAGCCGGCTGAGGACATCCGCAGCACACGACGGGCATTTGCGCACGTGAGCCTCCAAGGCCTTCATCTCTTCGGCGGGCAGCTCTCCGTCGAGATAGGTATCGAGTTTGGCCGTGAAATCGTCCATTTCAAGTCCTTACCAGCTTCTGCTGCAAGCTTTTGCGCAACGCTTTCCGTGCGCGCGAAAGACGTGACATCACGGTCCCGATCGGAATCGAAAGCGTTTCCGCGATTTCCAGGTAGGACACTTCCTCCACCTCGCACAACAACAATATTTCTCGAAAGTGCACCGGCAAGGCTTCCATCGCGCCTTGCAGCAGTTCGCGTTGTGAATGCTCAATTAGTAAAGTCTCCGGCGTCTCCGGCCCAGCGGGCAACTCCGGGCTATCTTCGGAATCGAGCGGCACGGTCGCGCTCGCTTTCAAGCCGGTTCGCGATGTAAGAAAAATATTGCGCAAAATGCGGTACATCCAGGCGCGGAAATTCGTTCCTGGCTGAAACGACGGAAATCCCTTCAGCGCCTTGGCATAGGTTTCCTGCACCAAATCTTCCGCTTCCGTTCGATCCTGGGCGAGCCACTGCGCGAAATTGTAGAGCTGGTCAAAGAGCGGCATTGCCAGCTCCTCGAACCCCGCCGTCGAGTCCTCTTCTGTCACCTCTCTAAGGTAAACCAGGGAACCACAGATTTATTCCATTACAAGAAATTGACAACTCAGGCCTCAACACTCATGGAATAAACCGCCCTGATTTCAGTTATCCACCGTGCAGGCCAAACACAAGGAGAGCTGGATGAAAGACAGAAACGTCGACCGCAGGTCATTTATGAAAATCGCCGGATCAACTCTTGGCATTGGCGTCCTCTACACGGCATTGCCTGCCGCCGCGACTAGCGGCGAGGCCCGTGAGATGTTCGACCTCCTGGGCAAGAAGAACGGTGAGAAGCAGACCCCGTTCACATTCGTCCAGTTGAGCGACGCGCATGTGGGCTTCAACGGTCCCCCAGATCCGTTAGGAACTAAAGCGTTCGAGCGCGCCGTCGAGATGGTCAACAAGTTGCCGCAGCGCCCCGACCTGGTTCTGTTTACCGGCGACCTGACCCACGACACCGAAGATAAAGATGTTCATGCGCAGCGCATGAAACAGTTTATGGAGATCTCGCGCAGGATGAATGTGCCTCTCATCAAGTACGTCCCGGGTGAGCACGATGCGGGACTGGATGGCGGCGCCCTCTATCGCGATTTCCTGGGAGACACGTATTACTCATTCGATCATCGCGGAGTGCATTTCATTGCTTTGGACAACGTTTCACGAGCCAAGCCCGAAGTCGGCCCCGAGCAATTGGCCTGGCTCAAGAAAGACTTGGAACGGTTCCCGAAGTCCGCCCCTATCTTGGTATTCACGCACCGCCCACTGTTCGATCTGAAACCGGAGTGGGAGTGGTTTACCGGCGACGGCGACGAGGTGATGAACGCCTTAAGCCCGTATGGGAACGTGACTGTGCTCTACGGCCACATTCATCGCGACGACGCGCGTGAAACGGGACATGTGCATCACTACGCGGCCAAGTCCCTGATTTTTGCTTTCCCTGATCCGGAGAAAACAGAGCAGAAAAAGCCCATCCCGTTCGACAAGGACCAACCGTTCAAGAATCTGGGAATCCGCCTGGTGCACGAGAATTTTGCCGGAAAGCCGCAGGTAAACTCGGTCTCGGTCGGAGATGTGGAACTTACGGCCCGCGAGTTCATGGGCATCAACGGCATTCAGCAGATTCTGAAAACCGCAAGTCTGTAACAGAGAGAATGGAGCAACCGATGAACCGATCTCAATGCTTTCAATCCCCACTGGTAGGGTCGTTCCTCTTGGCACTGGTAATGTTCCTAGGCTCGGCGGCGCCAAGACCAGCGCGCGCTGCCGCCGGTCCACGCGTCATCGAAATCACGGCCAAGCGCTTCGGCTTCACTCCCAACCAGATCACGATCAAGAAGGGACAAACGGTCAGGCTGCGGTTGACCAGCGACGATGTCACTCACGGCTTCTTCATGCGTAAGCTGAAGATTGACGAAGACATCGAGCCCGGCAAAACCACCGAAGTCACGCTCACGCCGGACACGGTGGGAGATTTCACCACGATCTGTGATCACTTTTGCGGCGCCAACCATGGCAACATGAACATGCTTATCACGGTGGTGGATTAGCGGCCGGGACCCGCCGGGCGGTTTGGCGGAGTCGAGGGCTGTTCCTCGTCCTTGCTGGTTTTGCTCACCCGATGCTCGGTTCACACCCCGGGTCCCCAACAATTGTCGAGCTAGCCATTGATCCTCCATTGGCACTAGCATGTCTGACATGCAAATTGTCCTGGATCCAATCGGCTGGGTTCACTCTTCGGAGAACGGGCCGCGCGAAGACTACTGGGGTGGCGTCGTCTCCGAGATTCTGCTGGATGAGAGCAAATTTGCCCCCGATACGCTTGCGGGCCTCGCCGACTTCTCGCATGTCGAGATATTCTTTCACCTGCATGGCGTCGGTGAGGCCTCTATCGTGAAAGGGAGCCGGCATCCACGCAGCAACCCCAACTGGCCGCGGGTAGGAATCTTCGCGCAAAGAGGAAAAGCCCTGGCCGAACCGAATCGCAGCGACCATTTGTCAGTTGCTGGCTGTCGAGGGGTTGACCCTCAAGGTCAAAGGTTTGGATGCTCTTAGCGGTTCGCCAGTCTTGGACATCAAGCCAGTCTTCTCCGAATTCATTCCGGATAAGGCTTCGATCCGCCAGCCTAGCTGGTCGCATGAAATCATGGCGAAATACTTTGCCACAGGCGAACGCTAGCGCGAATTCTTCGGGAGAACGGTGGGCGCAGTTCGATCAATGTCCACTACGACGGGTTCCCCGCGGCGGCGTGTTCCACCGAGGTGGGTGCTTCTGCTGCGAAAGAATCAGCGAAGGCATCCGCGATGGTGTAGTGGATTACGTTCTCATAATCCGCGCCCAGGAACCGGCGCAGCCGATCGGTGTTCATGATGTATTCGCCCGTTATGTAGGGCAAGGCTTCCGGCGGAATCGCCGAGATGCCCGACTTCCACAGGAACTGTAAAACCAGACGGAAGGCCCACTTTCCGGGCACGCGAATGAGCTTGGCATGAGCCATCTCGATGCAGTGCGCGCAAGTCAGAGCCTCGCCGCGTCCCGCGACGTTTAACACCGTGAGGCGTTGCGCTTCGGGTTCATTCTTGCGCGCGATATGCGCCATCAGGCGGGCCATGTCATCCACGTGAACGAATTGGATGCGGTTTTTCAGATAGCGCTTCCCGTAGGGCAACATGCAAGGGAGACGCTTGCCTTGCTGTCGCATCTTTGCTGCGCGCTTTCCTCGTCCATTGGGCGTGCCGCGGAAAGCGCCCAGCATATAATTGTCCATGCTGGCGCCGACAAAAATATGCGGCCGCAGCATGTACACGCTGCAGCCGCGCAAAGCCGGTGCCCGCTGCTGTACAACCCTGTCGCACTCCATTTTGTGAACGGCGTAGGGCAAAGTATGGGCAGCCAGGGGAGTCTCCTCCGTGGCCGGGGCCTGAAGGTCAGGGCCATAGGCGGAGACGCTGCTGGGGAAAATGAACTTACCCACAATAAAGTCATCGCGGTTGGCTTCCGTGACGGCTTCCATGACTCGCGCTGTGCCCGCCACGTTGATCTGCCACATGCGATCGAGGTCGAGCACGCCGGTACGCACCGGATCAAGCACAAAAGCGAGATGGAACACAGCCGCCGGGCGGCATTCTCGCAGCAGAAGAAATAACTCGCGGCAGGATTCCTCCAGCCCCAGGTCCATGCGCACAAAGCGCAGCGGCTGGCGGGTCTCCGGCGGATTCAGGTCCACTCCGATGACCTGATAATCCGCCAGTTGTGGCAACAGCCTCAGTCCCAGGTTCCCGGAAACACCGGTCACCAGGACAGTTGGATTCGCACTGCCCATTACTTGGGCCCGGGCGGCGTGGGCGTGGGTGAAGTGGTGTCGCCGCCAGGTCTTGGCATCATGCCGCCGGGCCCCTCGGGTCCGAAATAGTCATTATCCAGTGTGGTGGTGGCCGACTGCTGAATGGCCTGCTGTTGCTGCTGCATGCGTTTGTTGCGTAACGCCCCCCGGATTTCCTCCTGCACATCCTCCAGGGCCAAGGTGTCTTTCGCTCCGACTTTGTAGATAAAATACCCGCTTTGGTCGGACAATACCGGCGAAACCGCACCCGTCTTCAACTCCATGACCGAGACCTGGCTGGGAGGCAGGCCATTGCGCCGGGTTTTTCCCATGGCGCTGGTGGGAGACTTGCTCTTGATCCAGGCAACCACGAAGGCCTGAGCTTGCAGCTTGCTGAAGGACTCTCCCGCAACGGCGCGGGTATGCAACTTGTTGGCTTCGGTCTTCATCGCTGCTTCCGAAGCCTTCGAGCGCGCCTGTTCCTCAGCCTCGCTCAGTTTTGTCTTGGGTGTCGGCAGTTGTTGGGTAAACGGAACAAATATCCGCTGCAGGTCAACTTCTTCATAGTCCGCAAGGTTGCTTTTGTAGAAATCTCCGATGTCCTTGTCGGAAATCTCCGAAGCCTTTTCTTGCATTGCCTGGTTCAGGGCTTGCGCCAGGACCTGTACCCGCATCAGTTTCATGTGCAATTCATATTGTGGTCCCTGGTCGAGGCCCATTTCGTGCGCTTTCTGAGCCCTCACCATCGCGTCGGCGTAGCGGGTGGCGAATTGCCGGCGGGCGCGGGGCGGCATCATTGGCGCGATTGCGCCAACCAGCTTTTCGAATTCGTCGCGCGTAACCACGGTTTTGCAGTCGGAAGCCGCTGTCTTATCGGCAGGCGGGTTGTCGCACACCCCGTTGATAGTGAGAACGGGCGTGTCCGGTGGAACTTTCGAGGTATCCGGTTGGTTACCCATGCCAGCCGGGTTGGCGCCGGGAGCCGAACCAGCGGGAACGCCCGCGGCCGGCGTGTTCGGTTTTTGAGGCGCCGGAGTGGATTTAGGACTTGCCGCCTGGCCCGACGCCAGGGCGACAAGCAGCAGGCAGACTAACCCGTAACGAGTCATTTTGATGATTCCTCCAAGGAGATGCAAAGTGCACTGAAAATCCTAGCACAGAGTTGCTATGGCGTCGGGAAAAGCCGCACGAATGTTTCACAAGACGCGAACGCTGCGCAAAGCCGTCGCTTGGCGGGAACAGTCCGCTGCGGCGATAATGCGGCTATGGCGGGAACCTCGGCGATGTACAGCCCGGAGTCCATGCGTGCCGAAAAACGCGCCGTGGCGGGTAATTCAGTGCTCGCCGCGACCGCTATTACGGCGCTGAAAATCGTCGTAGGAATCACCACCGGTAGTCTGGGTATCCTGTCCGAAGCTGCGCACTCCGGGCTCGATCTGATCGCCGCAGTCATCACCCTGTTTTCCGTCGGCGTGTCCGATAAGCCCGCCGACGCCGACCACCAGTACGGCCACGGCAAGGTGGAAAATTTTTCAGCTTTCATCGAAACCGGTCTGCTGCTGCTGACCTGCGTCTGGATCGTATACGAAGCGGTCAACCGGCTGTTCTTCCATCACGTGGAGATTGAACCCAGCAAAGCGGCCTTCCTGGTGATGTTTATTTCCATGGCGGTGGATTTTTGGCGCTCCCGGGCGCTGGGGCGAATCGCAACTAAATATGACAGCCAGGCACTGGAAGCCGATGCCCTGCATTTCTCCACCGATATCTGGTCGAGTGGCGTCGTGGTGGCAGGCCTGCTGCTGGTGATGCTGGGGCGGGTGTACGGCGTAGATTGGTTGCGGGATGCGGACCCTGTGGCTGCGCTCTTTGTCGCCGGAGTAGTGGTGTATGTCAGCTCGCGCCTGGCGCGGAAGACGGTGGATGCGCTCTTGGACGCCGCCCCGGCAGGCGTTCGCAACAAAATCCTCGCCGCGGTCAGCAAGGTGGACGGATTGCTCGAGGTGGACCGGGTGCGGATCCGTCGGGCCGGCAACCGCTACTTTGCTGATCTTTCCATCGGGCTGGCGCGCAACGTGACTTTTCAACGCTCCGAGCAGATCACGGATGCGGTAACTACAGCTGTCCGCGATGTTTTGCCCGATGCGGATGTGGTCGTGCGCTCGGTGTCCCGGCCGGCACGCCGGGAGAACATTTTCGACCGGGTTCGCGCCGTTGCCACCCGTCACAACTTCAACGTGCATGACATCAGCGTCCAGGATTTGGCAGGACGTCTGCACGTGGAGCAGCATCTCGAACTCGACGAAAGCCTGAGCCTGAAAGAAGCGCATGACCACGTGACCCTGCTGGAATCGGCCATCCGCCACGACGTGCCGGAGATTTCCTCGATTCTAACTCACATCGAAAGCGAACCGGCGACCATCGAAACCGGTGACGAGATCGTGCGAGACGCTGCGCTGGAGAAAAAACTGAAGGCTATCGCAGCCGAGTTTCCGGAACTCCTCGACGTGCACGAGGTCGAGGTCAAGCGTGTGCGGGGTCGCTTGTATGTTTCCTGCCACTGCACATTTTCCGACGAACTGCCGCTGTCGCGGGTGCATGATATTCAGACCGAGTTGGAGATCCGTTTCAAGCACAAAGCGCCCGAGTTGTTTCGCGTGCTGATTCATCCCGAGCCGCGGACGGACAACCGCAGATAGGTTGTGACAGCCGTCACAGTCGAATTGACGCACAGCAAGGGAAACAATCGACAATCGGAAATTGAAAATCGGAAATCGAAAGGCAGGATTCGCAATGGTTGAGGCCAAGGCAATCTGGACTGACGAGGTGCGTTTTGTAGGGCAGGCTACCAGCGCACACGCCATGGTCGTGGATGGCGGCAGCAAAACCGGCAGCAGCCCGATGGAACTGGTCCTGATCGCTCTCTGTGGCTGCACCGGCTATGACGTCGCCAGCATCCTGCGCAAGAAACGCGAGCCCTTTACCAGCCTCGAAGTTCGTGCCGAGGCGGAGCGGGCAGCTACAGCGCCGACTGTTTATACTGAGATTCGGCTGGCCTATAAAATCGGCGGCAATGTTTCCCACAAAGCGGTCGAAGATGCGGTGCGGCTTTCGGAAGAGAAATATTGCTCGGTCGCGGCCATGCTGAGCAAGACGGCGAAGATCAGCTACAGAATTGAATACTTGCCGACGTAAAAGCGGGTGTCCTCATCCCCAAGGGGCTGAGGCCCCTCCAAGATAGTTGTCATCCCGCCGGAGCGAAGCGCAGCGGAGGGACCTGCTTCTTACCGTGCAACAGCGACCAAGCCCAAGCAAAGCTGTCCGCGGATATTTTTATATTGCGACCGCCACGTTCTTGTGGGGAGTCGCCGCCGCGCTGGGTCGAGCTGCATTCACCGGACGGCTGCTGCCGCAGGGGCAGACGCTGCGTCCGATAGATCCGCTGATACTTTCTCAGAGCCGCACCACATTCTCTTTCCTGGTCCTGCTGGCTGTACTCCTAACGTTTCGTGGTTGGCGGCGACTGCGGCTGCCCACAGCCGACTTCGGGCGAATTTGTTTGCTCGGTGTTCTTGGAGTGGCGGCCTCGAACTACTTTTATTACCTTGCGATTCAAAGAACAAATGTCGCCACAGCCATCATCCTGCAGTACACCGCGCCGGTATGGGTTTTGCTCTACACCGTCGCCCGCGGGTTACAGAAGCCCACGCTGCAGCGCGTGGCGGCAGTGGCGCTGGCGGTGACGGGAATTACTCTGGTGATTGGAATATTCGGCGCGGGTGGCTTGCGTCTGGACACGCTGGGCGTGACGGCGGCACTGCTGGCCGCATTTTCCTTCGCGTTCTATAACGTCGGCGGCCACAGCATCCTGGCCCGCTATGACCGCTGGACGGTGCTCTTGTACGCCATCTTCAGCGCGTCGCTGTTCTGGATGGTTGTGAACCCGCCGTGGAAGATCGCGGCTGCGCACTACTCCGGCAGCCAATGGCTGTTTCTGCTCGTGTTCTCGCAGATCTCCGTGCTGGCTCCGTTTTCCTTCTACTTTGCCGGTCTGCAGCATCTGGAGCCGACCCGGGCAATTGTGGTCAGCTGTCTGGAGCCGGTCTTCTCCATTGTGATTGCGGCGATCGCGCTAGGCGAGGTCATGCGCCCGCTGCAGACCTTGGGGATCGTGCTTGTGTTGGTGGCGATTGTCGTAGTGCAAATGCCGGACAGGAAACTGCGCGAAGACGTTACCGTGGTCGAGCCGATGGAATAACGCCTCGTGCCTCAGTTTGAGGTGTGGACGCCATAGCCTGCTGGAAAACGCAGCATCGCACTTGCTTTTGGGTGGCGCGGTGCTTCAGCAGTGCGATCACGGGTCTTCTTTCGCGCCGGCTTTAGCCGCTAAGATCACACCCTCTGACCTGGAACTGGTTTTTCGTCGGCGTGTTTCTGGGGCGGATTCTGGCGTGAATGCACATTTGGAGAGCGCACCTTCAAAAGCTGAAAGTAACGCCGCGCCTTCTTCACATCTCTCGCGATCTGGTCGCGCAGGGCCGCGATCGAGGGGAACTTGATTTCATCGCGCAGCCGGTTGAGAAAGTGAATTTCAACTTCGGTTTCCGGAGTCAACTCAACGGGGTGAAAATCCAGCAGGTGAGTTTCGACAGCAAACGATTCCGCTCCAAACGTCGGACGGCTCCCCACATTGGTGACCGAATCGAAACACTCCTCCCCAATACGGGTTCTGGTTATGTAAACCCCGTCCTTGGGAACCAGTTCTTCATAGCGGCTCAGGTTGATCGTTGGGACCGTGTACTTGGAGCCATATCCGCGTCCCCGGCCCGGTGTGGAGAGAACGCTGAACGGGCGGGCTAGCAAATGCCGGGCCCGGCTGACTCGGCCGTCGCTGAGCAGTTTGCGAATATGCGTGCTGGAGACCGGCTCTCCCCGCAGCCGCAACTCGGAATAAACCTTTACGTCAAAGCCCATCTTGCGCCCGAACTCCGTGAGCGTAGTTACATCCCCTGCCGCGTGATGACCGAAACGAAAGTTGTAGCCTTCATGCACTTCGTGGGCGCGCAAGCCCTTTTTCAGGATGTCATGAGCGAAACGGTGCGGGGTCATTACCGAGAGGTCACGCGTGAAGGGAAGCAGCAGTGTCGCGTCAAGGCCCGTGGCCGCCAGCAGGCGTAGTTTTTCCGGAGTCGGCGTGAGTAGTCTTAAACCGGAGTCCGGCCGCAGAATCCGCATCGGATGCGGCTCGAAGCTGACGGCCACCGATTTGAGCCCCTGCTCCCGCGCCTGGCGCACAATATTGTCAAGCACTTTAGTGTGGGCGCGATGCACGCCGTCAAAGTTCCCCACGCTGAGCAGAGTCTCGCCCGAAATCGGCGGGAATGTCTTCGAGTTTGTGAAAAACCTGCATGCTAAATGTGCTTGACGAACGCGGTGATCCAAGGATCGCTGTCATCCCGAGCAAAGCGAGGGATCTGCAGTTTGCTGGAAGCGCCTAATGCAGATTCCTCGTCGCTGCCCTCCTCGGAATGACAATGCTTAAAAGCCTTTGAGTGAACTCACATCTCGAACTCCAGCTTCATCCCATCGTAAGAAAGCCGCACGTGTGGCGGCAGCGCCGCGTTGGTTGCCTCGTGCGGCAAATCATGACAAATATGGGTGAAGAAAGCTCGTTTGGGCTTGGACCCGCTCCACGATGCGCAACGAGTTCTCGACCGTGGAGTGCGTGGGATGCGGCTTATGGCGCAGCGCATCCAGAAACAGAATGTCGAGATCCTGCAATTGTGCGAACGAAGCCTGGGGAATGTCGCTGTGGTCGGTTAAATAAGCGGCATTGCCCGAAGCGAAAACCGATCAATCTCAGTCTCGCCGTGAATCACCGTCACCGGCTCAAACCGCGCTCCGAATAGATCCACCGGCCCGTCGATCGGTGTGCAATTCGACCTGCGCCAGCCCGCCAAATTTGTAGTCCGCGTCGAAGATGTAGCGGAACATGCTGCGGATGAAAGCCGCCGCTTCCGGCCGCGCATAGAGTGGAAGCTTATTCGGCCTATGCGAAAGCTGAGCGGCCGCAGGTCGTCCAGACCCAGAATGTGGTCGGCGTGACTGTGGGTGTAGAGCACGGCATCGAGCTTGCGGATGCCCTCGCGAATGGCCTGCTCGCGAAAGTCGGGAGTAGTATCGATGAGCACGAATCTTCCCGTCGTATTCGACCAGCACGGATGGCCGAGTGCGGCGGTCGTGCGGATCAGGAGAATGGCACACGGCGCAGTCGCATCCGATGGTAGGCACGCCCATGGAGGTGCCGCTGCCCAGCACCGTGAGCGTGGCTTTCATGGTTTCGTGATGTCCAGCGCTCGGGACTGGAGTCTTCGGCGGACGCGACAGCGCGTTGGTCACCTCCACGTAAGCCATGCGCAGTTCATAAAGAGCAGTTCTGCAGAAAATTCTGTTCCGCCGCCGGTGAGGTTGCCCTTGGTCTTTTCGGCCAGCAGACTGAGCGTGTCGATGGTTTGCCGCGCGCCGATCAGGTCCACCCGTGGCTGTCCGCCTTGCTCGTGCATCAGGCCGAGCTGCAGCATCGCCGTCATGTACAGCGAAGCCATGAAACGCTCGAAGGTCATTTCCAGATCTTTGGCGGAATGGCCGCTGAGTTCCACCCGCGTATCCAGGTCTTTCGACGATTTGCGGTATGCATCGGCCTGCTGCTGCTGCTCCGCAGCGGTGGGCGTGGGCGGCACCTCGTGCTTCGGCTGCGGCGACGGGGAGTTCTGCTGGGCTGCCGCGGATTCAGCGGCTGAAGGTGCGCTGGCAATCTCCTCCGGAGCAACTTCTTGGCGAATCTCGCCTTCCGAGGTAAACAGCCGCCGGTCGGTTACGGTAAAGCTTTCCTGTTTCTTTTCAGCCATAGATTTTCCTTCAATCCTTCACAGGCTTCGCGCCGAAATATTCCCGCGAACGGCAGAGCCGCAACTGAAAGCGCGCTGCCTGGCCTGCAACTTGCTTGCCCGGGGTCGCGATCTTCGCGGCGGATATAACCCAGCGCGACCGCGAGTTCGCCGCTCGCGGCGCGGCAGGGAAGCGGCACTGGTAATCTCGCCGATATCTCTTGCCATCAGCCTGGATCTTTGCGCCCAGGGCGGGCAGCGGGCCCTGGACCTCAAATCCGGTAAACTTGCGATGCACGTTGCCGCGTGAGCGGATCCGCTCCACGATCTCCTGCCCAATGTAACATCCTTTGCTGAAATGCAAGGCGCGCTGCTGCTCGGTTTCCTGCGGCAGGTCGCGCTCGCGAATGTCCTGCCCGTAGCGCGGAATTCCGGACGCAATGCGCAGCAACTCGAGCGCGGCGGTGCCCACAGGCTTGGCCCCGGCGTTTCGTGAGCGCATCCCAGACGCGTTGACACTGTTCCGGCGGCGAGCCAAAGCTCATACGATTCGACGCTCGCGTTGTCGCCACGCACCACGGTCAGCGGCCATGTTCTGCCAGGTCAAATCCACAAATTGCAGTGGCCCAGTTCGGGGAACTCGATCCCGCGGCCTGCAGCACGTCTCGCGCTTTTGGCCCGGCGATTCCGATCGCCGTCATGCTTGTCGCTGATGTTCGCGACCTCCACGTCATCCATGATGATGTAGTGGTCGAAGGTTGCGAGAAGCTTTTCCAGCCTGCGACTGAGCGGTATCGATGAGCAGTGACTCGCCGCGATTGTAGGCGTAGAGGTCGCCCGAGAATATGACCTTGCGGGTTGAGCAGAAATGCATACACGCCGTGCCCAGCCGCCAAATCCCGGATATTGTTGGTGACCATGCCGTTGAGCCAGCGCACCCGGTCGTTTCCTGTGAGCTGAATCTTGGCCCGCCGGCTCAAGTCGTAGACGCCAGCAAGCCGACACCAATGCGCCAAATTCGGCGCGCATGTCGCCGAAGTCGGCTGCGAGCGATGCCGAGTTGTTACCAATAGCCGTGGAAGTCATACGATAATGCTCGATTATACAAGGTGGGCAGGGTGGCGGACTGCACTGAAATAGCCTTCAGTCTCGTAAGTCAGAGGCAGGTAGTCAGCTTCACATCGGCCAAGCCTGGTGGTCGGCCTGCAACTAGCTAGGTCGCGGCCAGTTGCCCCTGATCGCATCGGCTTCCTATTGACATTCTATAGGACTGCGATTATGCTTCCAGCAGACTTTCTATAGGAGCGTCGGAAATGGCACAAGAACAAACCTCACTCTCTTATCAAATCCACCGAAATACTTTTCGAGCGAAAGCGTTTCACTTGGTTGCAGGATTTGCGTTGATCCTATCTTCCACGACGCTACTGGCGCAGTCGAACGCACAGCAGGTGCTCGATCGATTCAAATCCATGGTCGGAACCTGGGAAGGCAAGTCCCCGAGCGGGGACACTTCGGAAGTCACCTACCAGCTCGAGGCTGGCGGAACGGCCGTGATGGCCGACATGCACATGAGTTCCGAGGCGATGGTCAGCATGTACTATGTCGATGGCGACCGGTTGCTGATGACGCACTTCTGTCCCTCCAACAATCAACCGCGCATGAAGGCAATCATTTCGCCCGATCTGAAGACAGTCACGTTTGATTTCCTGGATGCTACAAACCTTGCCACTCCTCAGGCAGGGCACATGCACCGGGCAGTCTTCTTGTTCTCCGACGCCGGGCACTACGCCGAAGAGTGGACCTGGAAAAAGCAGACAAGAACGTCACGTTTCATTTCGAGATGCAGCGCAAGAAATGAAAACCTTCAGCTAGCTGCGTTCAAACTCTCCACCGTGAAACCATCGCCCTTCCCGGGCAGTGGCTCAGTTTGATTTGTCATCCCGAGCAAGCGTTCTTTGCCGCAGCGAAGAGCCTGTCCCGAGCGAAGTCGAGGGAATCTGGGCGAGCCGCGCGGAAGCGTCGCGACGCAACAATCGCGCGTTTGGCTCGCTTCCATATCAAACTGAGCCACTACCGCTTTCCGCGTCCCGAGCAATCTTCCCCGCGAGTGTGTTACCTTCTTTTTCCGTGAGCCAAAAAAAACGCATCGCCATCATTCCCGGGGACGGCATTGGGACAGGAAGTCATCCCTGAAGCTGTGAAGGTCATCTACCGCCTCCGGTGCGCCGAATCGAAATGCTCGCAATTCGACTGGAGCGCCGATCGCTACCTCGCCGATGGCGTCACCGTCCCGCCCGACGGATTTGCCATGCTGGAGCGCGATTTCGACGCTATTCTGGTCGGCGCGTTTGGCGACCCGCGCGTCCCTCGAATATTCATGCCAAAGAGATCCTGCTGGGCATGCGCTTCAAAATGGATCTCTATGCCAACGTCCGCCCGGTGCGCCTGCTGGATGCGGCCTTTGTCCGCTGAAAGGCGTCGAGCCCAGAGACATTGATTTTGTGGTGATCCGCGAAAACACCGAAGGCGTCTACGCCGATGCCGGCGGGGTGTTTAAGCAAGGAACGCCCGACGAGATCGCGGTGCAGGAAGACATCAACACCCGCAAAGGCGTGGAGCGCATCATCCGCTACGCCTTTGAATACTGCGAGCGCCACACCAGAGCAGGACGGCAGCCCGCGCAAGCAGTGTGCTCATGTGCGACAAGTCCAACGCCCTGACCCATGCCGGCGGTCTCTGGCAGCGCGTGTTCAAAGAAGTGAGCGGCGAGTATCCGCAAATCACAGCCCGAACACATGTACGTGGATGCGCTCTGCATGCAGATGGTGCGCGACCCGCGGCAATTCGACGTCATCGTGACCAACAACATGTTTGGCGACATCATCACCGACCTGGCGGCCGGGCTGCAAGGCGGCTTGGGCATGGCCGCCAGCGGAAACATTCATCCGGGGAAGACTTCGATGTTCGAGCCGGTGCACGGTTCGGCCCCGACGATTGCGGGAAAGAACATCGCCAATCCATTCGGCGCCATTCTGACGGCAGCGATGATGCTGGATCACCTGGGACTGAAGCGCGAAGCGGCGAGAAGATCGAAACCGCCGTGCTGGAGGCCGTGCGGCAGAAGCAGAGCACCAGGACATCGGCGGGAGCCTGGGAACCGGAGAAGCCGGCGACTGGGTGGCGGGAGGTAGCTGCCTCATTAAGCTTCGGTAGATAGGCTCACGGTTGGGCAGCGCAGGCCCTCAACTTCAAGGTGATTCGCTAGCGAGATCGCCCTGCTGCTCGGATGACAATGGACTGCGTCGCGACCCCGTCTCAATCACGTTACCGTGCCAGGACTCTAATTAAACATCGGCGCACAACCGGTCGCATCCCCGCCAACGCTGCCGCATAGCGATGATCCAGTGAATACGCTTTCGCGTAGCACTCTTTCGCCTTCTGCCAATTGTGCTGGTGCTCATAGACGCGTCCCAGGTTGAAATGCGGATAACAGCGCGCATCATAACGTAACGCCACCATGGCTTTCTGAAACCAGGGGATGGACTCCTCCCATTTCCCTTGTTCAATCAGGTAAGCCCCGATATCGTTGTAAGGATTGCCAAATTCCGGATCGACCTTAATTGCTTCCAGGCACTCGGCAATGGCGCGTTCGTAATTGCCGAGAAACGAATACGTCCAGCCGCGAAAAGTGTAGGCCTCGGCGGTGGGGAATGCCTCAATCGATCGGGTATATAACTCGATGGCCTGCTGATAGTCGCCTGCCATCTGTAATTCGTGGGCTTTCTGGAAGAACTCAGCGGCGGATTGGCGAGGATCCTAATAATTGGCTCACAATATCGATAGCACGTAAGAATGATCGAACCAAACAAATGCTATCGAATATCAAAAATTCTACCGAAAAAATAGCCCGTGGTTTTGCGCTCTTTGTCTGGCCTTCATATTGGCCACAGGCCTGTGCGGCGCAGACATCCCAGACTTCCAGTCGCCAAACCCACACGGCCAAGGCCAAAAACCGCCGACCGGGGAGCACCGGCCAGCGCTAACAAGAAAATCTCTCCGCAAGAAGCTGAAGAACTATTCGGCCAGGTGGATCAGATCCTCAAGTTTGCCAGCAAAGATTCGGGCTTGCCGATCAAGCACGAAGTCAAGCGCCGGCTCACCAACCGCGAAGAAGTCGTCGCCTACCTGCAGAAAAGCATGCGCGATGACAAGTCCGCGCAGCGGGTGGAGCGCTCCGAGTTGGTGCTCAAGAAATTCGGCCTGTTGCCTCGCGATTTCAAGTTGAGTTCTTTTCTGGTGGCGTTACTGCGGGAACAGATTGCCGGTTATTACGATCCCAAGACGAAAACCATGAATCTGTTGGATTGGGTTCCACTGGAACAGCAGCGTCCGGTGCTGGCGCACGAGCTGACGCATGCTTTACAGGATCAATCCTTCAATCTGGAAAAGTGGATGAAGACAGGGGAAGACATTGACAAGAAGAAACAGATTACCCCGGCTGACATCGTGGCCGATGAAACGGACGAGGTGAAAGAAGCTGTAGTCGAAGGCCAGGCCGAGACCGTAATGCTCAACTACGTTCTGGCAGGGACAGGAAAATCAGTGGTGGATGCCCCAGAGATTGTCGCAGCCCTGGATGCGGATATGATGGCGGGCTCGCCGGATTCGGTAGAATTCAGAAGCGCTCCGATTTTCTTGAAGGAGTCTCTAACCTTTCCTTATCGCTATGGCGTCAAGTTTGTGACCGCGGTCTTGAAGAACGAAGGCAAAGAGAAGGCTTTTGCGGATGTGTTCAGCGATCCGCCGCGCATCACGCGGCAAATTATGCAGCCAGAAACTTACCTTTCCGGAGAAGTTGTTACGCCGTTACCGCTGCCAGATTTTAAGCAGGATTTTAAGGATTATGACCGTTTCGATATTGGTGCGATCGGGGAGTTCGATGTTTCTATGCTGATTGATCAATATGCAAATGTGGATGAGTCAAAGCAGATCTATCCGAGTTGGCGGGGCGGCTATTACTATTCGGTGCTGCCCAAGGGTAATCCGTCGGCGCCACTGGGATTGCTGTATGTTTCGCGCTGGTCGACTGCGGAAAAGGCGCAGGAGTTTGGCGCCATTTATGCGAGTTCGCTGACGCAGAGGTATAAACAAGTCAAAGAGACTGACGCAAATACGGCAGACGATTTGGCCAGCGCTGAAACAACTCACCGGAAAGCACTGCTGGCAGACTGAGGAAGGAGTGGTTGTAGTTGAGGTGGAAGGCGAAACCGTGATGGTTTCGGAGAGTCTCGACTCCGCCACGACGGAGACACTGCGGCATGATGTGTTCGCCGCGAGTTCGAGCCAGGAGTAAAGTTTCGCCGCGCTTTTGTATAATCAATCAATTCGTTCTCAGGAGCTAGGAGGTTTTTTTGCCGCAAGCGGAAATCGGAATTATCGGGGGCAGCGGGCTTTACTCCATGCCCGGGCTTACCAAGACCAAAGAAGTTCGCTTGAAGACACCATTCGGGCAGCCTTCCGATGCTTATGTTCTCGGCACCTTGGAAGGACGCAAAGTCGCTTTCCTGGCCCGTCACGGGCGCGGCCACCGCATTCTTCCTAGCGAATTGAACTTCCGCGCCAATATTCATGGTTTCAAGCAGCTTGGAGCCGAACGCATTGTTTCTGTCTCGGCAGTGGGTTCGCTGAAAGAAGAACACAAGCCTTTAGACTTCGTGATTCCGGATCAATTCTTCGACCGCACTCGGCATCGCGTGGATACGTTCTTTGGCAATGGAGTTGTCGCGCACGTGAGCTTTGCCGATCCGGTCTGCGGTGAGCTCGCGAAAATTGTCGAAGGCGCATGTTCCAAGGCATCCGTGACCGTCAGGCGCGGTGGCACTTACGTTTGCATGGAGGGCCCGCAGTTCTCCACCAAAGCCGAATCGAACGTTTACCGCAGTTGGAGCGCGGATGTGATCGGCATGACCAACCTACAGGAAGCCAAGTTGGCGCGTGAAGCCGAAATTTGCTATGTGACCATTGCCATGGTGACAGATTACGATTGCTGGCATCCACATCATGATTCAGTCACGGTCGACCAAATTGTGGCGGTCCTGATAAAGAATGCTGAGAATGCCGCCAAGGTGGTGCGCGAAACGGTAGCTGCCATCCCGCAAGACCGGAGGTGCAAGTGTGGTTCGGCTCTGGCCCACGCCATTCTCACGGATCCGAAAACCATTCCCGCGGCCACCCGGCAGAAACTGAAACTCATTCTAGGGAAATATCTGAAAGCCAAAAAAGCATGAGCATCTTAGCGGTTGGTTCAATCGCGTTTGACTCCATTGCTACGCCTTCTGGCCGAGTAGAGAACATTTTGGGCGGCTCGGCGACCTACTTTTCGCTGGCTGCGAGCTACTTTACCCAGGTGCGTGTTGTCGCCGTGGTTGGAGAGGATTTCAAGCCTGAACATGAGGATGTTCTGAAGAAGCGAGGTGTGGACACGCACGGCATCGAGCACGCTAAGGGCAAGACGTTTCGCTGGGGTGGGCAGTATCTCGAGAATTTGAACGAAGCCAAGACGGATTTCACCGAACTGAACGTCTTCGAAAAGTTCCAACCGCGAATTCCGGCGGAATATAGCAACTCAAAATTTCTTTTTCTCGGCAACATTCACCCCAGCCTGCAAGCCGCGGTTCGGAAGGAAATGTCCGGCGTTCGCCTGACCGGCGGCGACACGATGAATTTCTGGATTCAGGGTTCACGCAATGAGCTGATTGAGACGCTCAAGCTAGTGAATGTGCTTCTGATCAACGACGGTGAAGCCAAGATGCTCGCCGGAGAAAAGAACCTGCCGCGCGCCGCGCAGAAGGTGCTCGCTCTGGGACCGCAAGCGCTGGTGATCAAGCACGGCGAATATGGGGCAACCGTGTTCTTCCGCGAAGGCGCCTTTGGCATTGGCCATCATCCCTTTCGCGCGCCGGCTTTGCCGATTGATGAAGTAAAAGACCCTACCGGCGCGGGCGATTCTTTTGCTGGTGGCTTCATGGGCTACATTGCTTCGCAAGAACAATTGACGCGCGAGGTTTTCAAGCGGGCGCTGTTTTATGGCGGCGTGATGGGATCGTTCGCAGTCGAACGTTTTGGCACGGAACGCCTGCAATCGCTGACCCGGGAAGAAATCGAAGCCCGCTTTCAAGTGTTTCCGCGAACTTACCCACCTCGAATGAGCGGCCTGCCCAAGCCGCGCTGGGACCAGGAAATCGTCCTGCTGGCGTGGCTGGCGGCTCTGGTTTCCTTTTTCTCTTTCCTCTTCTATCTGCGCCATGGCGAGGTGTTGCTTTACGGCGATGCTGTAGCGCACATCAACATCGCGCGGCGTATCTTCGACTCGCGCACGCCTGGGTTGCTTCAGCTTGGCACCGTATGGCTGCCATTGCCGCATCTATTGATGGTTCCGTTCCTGCTTTCAGACAGGATGTGGCAAAGCGGAGTGGGTGGCTCCATTCCGTCCATGGTGGCCTACGTTTTCAGTGTGGTAGGAATTTTCCGTTTGGTACGTAGGTGCGCTCAGTCGCGCCGATACACCGAATGCCGCGGCCAGAATCGCAGCGTGGACAGCGGCTTTGATATACGCCGCGAACCCCAATCTCATTTATCTGCAAAGCACGGCTATGACCGAGCCCCTTTACCTGGCCTTCTCTATTTGGGCGGTAGTGTATTTCAGTGGTCTGCGCGGAATGCGGTCATCGCACGACGGCTGACATGTCACTGCTCAAATGCGGACTCTGTCTTGCCGGCGCGTGCCTCACGCGCTACGACGGATGGTTTCTGGCTGGGCGTGATGGGCCTAGCCGCTATTTCTGTGTGGCTTAAGACTCAGTGAGGAACCGAGAAATCCGCGGCATCGTTGTGAGATTTCTTCTGCTGGGGGCTGCAGCTCCCGCACTGTGGCTGGGTTACAACGCGATTGTGTATCGCAATCCGCTGGAGTTCGCCAACGGGCCGTATTCGGCGCGGGCAATCGAACAAAAGACAGCGGTTCCTGGATCCCCGGCGCATCCTGGCGCCGGCGATCTGCGAGTCGCCGCCAGCTACTTTCTGAAAGCGGCGGAGTTGAATATGGCGGCGAGCAATTGGCATCGGTTTTGGCTGGCCTTGCTCTTCCTCGGCGCGGCCGGGTTGTCTGGTTATAAAACGCAAGCTCTGGCCGCTGCTACTGCTGGGAGCGCCGTTGCCGTTCTACATGCTCTCCATTGCCTACAGTGGAGTGCCCATTTTCATGTCCGCCCTGGTGGCCGTTCTCGATTTATAACGCTCGCTATGGGCTGGAATTGCTGCCAGCCTTTGCTGTTTTTAGCGCGCTGGCGGCCTATTTGGCCGCAGGTCTGTGGCGGAAACCGGTGGCAAGACGGCGTTTGCCGCTGCAGTGCTCGTTTTCGCTGGCTGGAGTTATGCATCGGCCTGGCGGGCACAGCCAATTGCCTTCCGTGAGGCCTGGGTCAATTCTCGAACCCGTATCGCTCTGGAAAAAGAGCTGGCGCCATACGCTCCGATGAGCTGCCACCCAATTCCACTTTGCTCATGTATCTGGGTGGCCACGTAGGAGCGCTGCAACAGGCCGGCATCCCGTTGCGGCAGGTGATTAACGAAGGCAATCACCGTACCTGGAAGCAGCCGTCCGACCGCGAGGGCCTGTGGGAGACGGGCTTTGGCGAATCCCGGCCCGATATGTTGACTTCGTGGTGGCCTTGCGATGGCGACCCAGTCGCCCGGCTGGACAAGACAAAGCCTTGTCTCTACTGGTCGTGATTCACGCTACCGGCCAGCCGTCGGCCACTCTCTACATCGCACCCAATGGCTCTGCCCGGCCCAATCACGCACGTTAACCAGCAGGCTGGCGATTCCGCGGGCGCAGATTTTCCGATGATAAAATCCATAACCCCAACCTCATGCCCGCGAACCATATCTACGACGATTCTGCGGAGGGAGATGATGGAAGGGACCCGGCGGGGCCAGGAAAAGGTTCTGCAAGCTTTCAAACAGCCTTCGCCTTAGAGAGCGCGTCTGAGTTCGGTCCGGTGTACACGGAATGAATTCTTCCCCCCATCGGCGTTCCTTTTGTCAAGGCCAGCGCTTGCGGGAACGACTTCCTGATCATTGACGGGATGTACTCGCCGGCGGACTTGGCCGAATTCAGCCGCCGCATTTGCGACCGTCATGACGGTGTGGGTGCGGATGGCGTGGAGTGGCTGTTTCCCGCGCCCGATGCCGACGTGCGCGCACGCCTGTTTAATGCCGACGGATCCGAGGCGGAGATTTCCGGCAATGGCACGCGCTGTGTGGCGGCTTATCTCTGCGCCGAGCAGGCCAAAGAAAAAGTTGTAATTCGTACCGGCGCCGGCCTCAAGACCTGCATGCTGACTTCACGCAGCGAGACCCAGTACGAGTTTGAAATCGCGATGGGCGAGCCGCAGGTGGAGATGAATTCCCGATCAAGCTGGCATTAGGCGAAGTGCGCGGGATTCCGGTTTCCATGGGTAATCCGCATTACGTGATTTTCGTGACGAGTTTGCGCCCGGCTGGCAGGCCGAGGCGGTCGAAATCGGACGTCATCACGACTTCAAGCATGGGATTAATGTTGAGCTGGTAGTTGTTACGAGATAAAGAGAATATTGATGTGCGATTTTTTGAGCGCGGGGTGGGGGAAACACGGTCTTCCGGCACTGGTTCCTGCGCTGCTGCAGTCGCCGCAATTTTCACCAAGAAGGCCGAGTCGCCGGTGCGGGTTCATGCGCCCGGTGGGGTGCAGATGGTGCGCTGGGAGGAGCAGGTCTTTCTTGCGCGGGCCCGCCCAGCTTGTCTGCCGGGGAGAATTTTTCGTTTAAGTGATCGTCTCATGATGACTTGATCCACGTTATCCGCATGCCACCGACCCGCCGATCCCGCGCATCAAGCCTCCCGCCCTCCAACCGGGTGACATGATCGGTATCGTCGCTCCCGCCAGCAACATCCAGCGCGAACTCTTGGACAGCGGGCTGCGAGCGCTCTGCAGAGTCTGGGATATAAACCTTTCTACTTCGATTCCATTCTCGAGCAGGATCTCTACTTTGCCGGATCCGTCGAGCGCCGGGCGCGTGAATTGGAGGAAATGTTCTCACGCGAGGAGGTGCGCGCCATTGTTTGCGCGCGGGGAGGATACGGGGCGAATTACCTTCTCTCGCGTTCTTGATCTGCTGAAGATCGAAGCGCCATCCTAAGATTTTCTGTGGCTACAGCGACATCACCACGCTGCTGACCTATTTCACCGATGCAGCGGGATTCGTGACTTTCCACGGGCCGATGGTCACAAAAGATTTTGCCCATGCAGACGGCGTGGATTTAGCTTCCTGGGAAGCCGCGCTGGCCGGTAGTATCGGAATGGGCCTTGGGCCTTGGACCGGACGTCAGGCGTGAAGCCCCTGGTCGCGGGTTCGGCCGAAGGGAATGCTCTACGGCGGCTGCCTTTCCATGTTGGTGCGTCGCTGGGTACGCCCTACGAGATCCGGACCGCTGGACACCATTCTGTTCATCGAAGACGTCGCCACCAAGCCCTATCAGATTGATCGCATGCTGATGCAACTGAAACTGGCGGGAAAGATTGGCCGAAGTGCGAGGCATCGTCTTTGGCGAGATGCTGGATTGCGTGCAAACACCAGATCAGGGATACACATTGGAGGAAGTTATGCTGCGCAGTCGTGGGCGATCTGGGAGTGCCCATCGCGTATGGTCTGCGCTTCGGGACATGTTTCGCGGCGTAACATCACTTTGCCCATCGGCGTGCGGGCGGCCCTGAAAGTAGATGCCACAAGTGAAGTCTGAAGTTTATCGAAGCGGCCAGCAACCGCGGCAGCCGTTTCGACGCAGCGCAGTAGGTGACTTCTACAAGATCTCATGAGCGAAAAGAAACACATTCATCTGATCGGAATCTGTGGCACCGCGATGGCCTCGCTCGCCGGGATGCTGCAACAGCGCGGCTTTCGCGTCACCGGCTCGGACGCAGCCGCCTATCCGCCCATGTCCGATTTTCTGGCGTCGCTCGGCATTCCGCTGGCCCAGCCTTTTGCAGCGGAGAATCTCGACCCGCGTCCCGGACCTGGTCGTCGTGGGCAATGCCATCTCCCGCGGCAATGTTGAACTCGAGCAAGTCCTCGATGAACGCATTCCTTTCTGTTCGTTGCCGCAGATTTTGCACGATGAGTTTCTGCGCGGCAAAGAAGTGCTGGTCGTTGCCGGCACCCATGGCAAAGACGACCACCACTTCCATGCTGTCTTGGATTTTTCACAGCGCGGGGATGCAGCCCTCCTTTCTGATTGGCGGCATCGCGGAGAACTTCGGCAGCAGCTTTCAACTCGGCCAGGGAAAGCATTTCATCCTCGAAGGCGACGAGTATGACACCGCCTTCTTCGACAAAGGGCCGAAATTCCTGCACTACTTCCCTGACTCGGTGATTCTGACCTCAGTCGAGTTCGACCACGCAGATATCTATAAGGATCTGGATGCAGTCGAAACGGCTTTCAAGCGCCTGGTGAACCTGGTGCCGCGACGCGGGCGCATTGTTGCCTTCGATCGCGGGAGAGAGCCTGGAGCGCTGCCTGGCCAGCGCTTTCTGCCCGGTAGAACGCTATGGCGCGAGAGACGGCTGCGAATTGGCGAATCGCAAACCTGCGGCTTGGAACCGCGCCACACCAGCCTGGTCAGTGCGTTCACGATGGCGAACCTTGGGCGGATTTCGAGTTTGCTCTGGCCGGCGAATACAACGTCTGGAATGCCACTGCAGCCGCGGCCCTGGCTGCGGGGTGCGGAATTTCGAAAGAAGCTATTGCAGCCGCGCTGAAGACCTTTCAAGAGCGTGAAGCGGCGGCTGGAAGTCCGCGCCGAGATCAACGGCATCACCATCATTGACGACTTCGCCCATCATCCTACCGCGATCGCAGGCACCCTGACGGCGCTGCGCTCCCGTTATCCCGGGCGCGCGTTTATGGGCGATTCTGGAGCCGCGATCCAACACCCTTCGCCGCAACGTGCTGCAGATTGACCTGGCGAAAAGCCTGGCGCTGGCCGACGAAGTCGTCGTCGCCAATGTATTCAAGTCTGACGCCATTCCGGAAGCCGAACGTTTGGATTTGGCGGTCGTGGCGGCACAGAATCCCCAGAAACGCGGTAGGCGAGCCTGCATTGTTCCCGACGGTCGAAGGCGATCGTGCAGTTGGTCGCGCCGGAAATGCGCTCTGGGGATGTTGTCGCCATCCTCTCCAATGGCGGATTTGGCGGGATTTACCAGAAACTGCCGGAACGTCTGAAAGCTCTCGGCGGAAAGCAAGGGTCGAGCCTGGATTCTTTGGAGGCCCGAACCCGGACGTGATCTCACACCTTGCGGCAAGCCAAATTCGATCGGGAGAAAGTTCATCGCGTCCCCTTTAGCCCCCGCCTTATTGTCCTTCTGCTTGCATGCTTCGCCAGCGCGCCAGCCACGTTTGCCGCGCTCGAATCCTGACCCACCTTCGGCCTCTGTTCATTACACAATTTCCCTGGCGAATCCCGCCCGGCATCTTCTCCGCGTGACGATCGAAATCCCGCCCGGAGCCGCTGAGCACGATTTGCAATTGCCGGTCTGGAATGCGTCTCTACCAGATCCGCGATTTTGCGCAATATCGTTAATTGGGTCCGTGCCACGAGCCGCATCGGCCAACTCCTCTCGATCCACAAACTCGATAAGAGCCGCTGGCGGATTGAGGGCACACAGCAGGGCGCTCAGGTAGAGTACGAAACCTTCGCGGATGATCCCGGCCCCTTCGGTGCGCAGTTGAATGCGCACCACGCCTTCTTCAATCTGGCTGAGATTCTGATGTATCCGGTGGACGCGCGGTCGCTGCCAATCCAACTGCAATTCAGCGATATTCCTTCCGGCTGGCGAATTGCCACGCCGCTCACGGATTCTTCGCAGGCGAGTTCTCCGCTGAGGATTACGACCGACTGGTGGATTCTCCGGTGGAAATTGGCACCTTCCATGAATTCGATTTCAACCAAGGCGCCGGACACTACCGCGTCATCGTTGACGGCGATGCGGCCGACTATGACATGCAGAAGATCGTCACCACGGTGCGCGGCATCGTCGCGGCGGAAACGGCGTGGATGGACGACCGTCCGCCCGACCGCTATTTGCTTCTGTACCACTTCGTCCGCGGCCTTGGCGGGATCGCCATGGAGCACGCCGATTCGACGGCCATTGATGTCAGCGCCGGTGGCCCAGCCCAAGACCCGCAGTCGCTCGCTGACTTGACCGCGCACGAATTCTTTCACCTGTGGAATGTCAAGCGCATCCGCCCGCAGTCGCTGGAACCCACCGACTATACCCGGGAGAACTACACCACCAATCTGTGGTTCATCGAAGGCGTGACCACAACCGTCGCGGATTACGCCAGGCTTGCGGCCGGACTGCTCGATCAGTCCCGTTTCCTGAGTGGCCTGGCTCTCCAAATTAAACAACTCGAGCAGCGGCCGGCCCACCTCACCCAGTCGGCGGAAGAATCCAGTTTGGACACCTGGCTGGAGAAGTACGAGTACTATCGCCAACCTGAGCGCAGCGTTTCTTACTACAACAAGGGTTATCTGCTGGGCGTCTTGCTCGATTTGGAGATCCGTGACGCCAGTAACGACGCCGCTTCCCTCCAGGATCTCTTCCAATGGTTGAACCAGAACTATGCCCGCAAAGGACGCTTTTCCCCGACTCCGACGGCGTGCGGCAAGCGGCAGAAGCCGTCAGCCATGCCGACCTGCGGTCGTTCTTCGAGAAATACGTCGCCGGCACGGATGAAATTCCGTGGGATGATTTTTTTCTGACGGTTGGCCTGCATCTGGTGCGGACCACGCACTCGGTCAGCGACTCACAGTTTGATTTCGAGCTCAGGGACGTGGACAATATCACGCTACAGCAGAAAGCCCGCCGTGCCTCTTGGCTCAAAGGCAAATCCCAGCTGTCCGGAGAAGCGCGCCCGTGATTCGTACGATTCTGATGCTGACGTTCTGGGCGCTGGCGCTTCCCCTCGCGGCCTTGATCTGTTTCCCTTGGACATTCCTCACCGGCGACATCGGTTTTCTTTACCGCGTCTGTATGTGGGGTGCGTCCGCGGGTGTGCGGCTGGCTGGCGTGCGAGTGCAAACCATCGGCCTGGAGAAACTCGACCCCTCGCGCACTTACATATTCATGTCCAACCACGTCTCCAACATTGATCCGCCCTTGATGCTGCCGCTGATTCCGCGCCGGACCTCCGTCATGGCGAAGAAGGAACTTTTCAGCTACCCCTTGCTGGGCAGGATCATGCGGCTGGGATCGCTGGTTCCGGTGGATCGCGGCAACCGCGAAGCCGGAATCTCCGCCGTCCGCGGCGCCAGCGAAGTAGTGCGCCGGGGAGTCAACATGACCATCTATGTCGAAGGCCACCGCTCCTTCGATGGCAAGCTGCTGCCCTTCAAGAAAGGACCGTTCTACTTGGCGATGGAAAGTAATGTACCGGTGATTCCAGTGACCATCTCAGGTACGCACTATGCTATGCCCAAGCAAAGATTCGCCATCAAGCCCGGCACGGTCGAGGTCATCTTTCACGATACCATCGAACCGAAAGACTTCGGCAGCCGGGAGTGCCTGATGGAAAAAGTCAGACGCGCGATTGACAGCGGATTGCCCGCGGAGTATCAAGAATCTTCAACTTTACCTGCAGAGGATGCAAGGGTTCACGGAGGCGTGCCGTCCTGACTCCAGTTTCGGCTTCGGGTACTCTGTGTCCTCTGTGGTTATTCTTTTCTCGCTTTGACTGCCCTGGCAATCTCCGGCAGCCTGCTCAGCAGCGCCGACATCTTCAGCCACAGCTTGTGATCGACGGCCGGAGCGCCGCTGACAATCGCTCCCGCCGCCACATCGCCGGCAACCCCGCTTTGGGGTGTGACGACAGCCCCGTCGCCGATCTTACAATGACCGACCACCCCCACCTGCCCGGTCAGAATTACTTTGTTCCCCACTTCGGTTGAGCCTGCCAGGCCGACCTGCGCCGCCAGCAGCGAGTCTTCACCGATGTGCGAGCCGTGCCCCACCTGCACCAGATTGTCAATCTTTCGTTCCCCGGCCGATCTGCGTCTCGCCTACGCTGGCCCGGTCAATGCAGGAGTTGGCCTGCACTTCCACGTCATCTCCGATGACCACCGGTTGCGGCTGCGGGATCTTGTGCCATTGGCCGGATCGTCCCTGGCGAAGCCGAAGCCGTCCGCGCCAATGACCACGCCGTTCTGCAAGAGCACATTGTTTCCCAAACGGCAGTGCTCCCGAACCACGGCATGGGCGTGGGCGAAGAAGTTATCGCCGATCTTCACCCCGCGATAGATGACCACATGAGCCAGCAACACGGCGTTCTTGCCGATCTCCACGTCTTCGCCGATGACGACGTATGGGCCGATGTGGGCATTTCTGCCGAATTTTGCGGAGGCGTGGATCACGGCTGTTGCATGAACTCCCGGCGCATACTTCAGCGGTTGGTGAAAAAGTCCGATCGCCTGGGCAAACGTCAGATAGGGATTCTTGCTGCGCAACATGGCGGACGGAATAGCAGGAAAGTCCTCGGCCACAATTACGGCCCCGGCCTTGGTGGTCCTCGCCGCGGCAGCATACTTTGGATTGGCTACGAACGTGATCTGGCTCGGCCCGGCTTCTTCAATTCCAGCGACGCCCGTGATTTCCGTATCGGGCGAGCCGTTTTCCAGCCGCACGCCCAGAGCAGAGGCGACCTGTGTGAGCTTCATAGAGGCTTTGTTGACTGAGACCGCGATTGTAATTGAAGCTTAAGGGACACGGCTTTGGACGGGACTATTCCCCGAACATCGGCACCTGCCGCGTATCCGTGAGCGCTCCCCGCCGCTGCCGCCGAGTCGCCCCGATCACCGCCAGCACGGTCAGCGATTCCAGGGCGCTGCGGGGTACAAACAGACGCTGCGTGTTGGACCGCAGATCGGGTGGATTAACCAGAAAACCCTCTGCCGTGGTCAGCGACAAATCGTTCGGCATCATGCCTTCCAGCACTTCGTTATCCTTGAACTTGAGCCTCACCCACAATCCCTCGGTTCGGGGGCGAGTCGTGAAAGTCTTGCGACTCGGCGATTCGGAATCCCCGAACTCGCGGACAAAGTACACAACTTTAATATCCCGCAGCTCAATGGCGACCACATTGCCCGCAGTGTTCAGCAACTCCAGCTTGCCTTCCCGCACAAAATTCGCGGGCGCGACGTAGCCGTTGATCGTATCGCGGTCCGTCTTGCGGACCACGACCTTCTTGTGCGTGGAGGGCATGGTGTTTTCGCTAGAAACCGCCTCGGGGTGCGGTTCTCTGCGGTCGAGGCTTAATCAGATTCTCACACTTTTACCCCGAACACGATGAGTCATCTCCTTCGCAGTAGCCAAAATGTTAACATTGTGTTATTTTCTGTAGTTTGCTGCCTCCATCACAATTCGTCTAAGTCTAGTATATAGAGGAGCTTACGTGGAAGTGGCTGAGGCCAGCCGGGACCGTGGACCGGGCCCTGTGGAAATCTCGGCCAAGCCGCGCTCTGGGTGGATTGCGGTTCTGTAGTTCTGAGTAAGGCATGGCTGACTACATTTACACCATGGAAATTCGCTTGACGCCCGATCAGTTGCGGGGCGTCACCTTGGTGCAAGACATCGCTCGCGAAGCCGGTATGAATATCTACCTGACCGGCGGCGCCGTCCGCGACATCATCAGCGGCTTCACCATTCGTGACCTCGACTTCACGGTTCAAGGCAATCCTCTTAAGCTGCAAAAGGAGCTGGAACGCGCCGGGGCCGTCGTCGCGTCCTCTGATGACGACCTGAAAACCTTATACCTGCTCCTGCCCGGCAACGTGCGCGCCGAAATCAGCGCGGCTCGCACCGAGCGCTATGAGAAGACCGGCAAACCTCCGGTCATCGCTCCCGCCACCATTATCGAAGACCTGCGCCGCCGGGATTTCACCGTCAATGCCATGGCCTTGTCCCTGAATCCCGGATCGCGCGGCCTGCTGCTGGACCCGTTTAACGGTGCCGCTGACATCGAGGCCAAGGTAATCCGCATTCTGCACAATTACTCTTTCGTCGAGGATCCTTCGCGTCTGATTCGTGCTACCCGCTTCGCGGCGCGCTTCCATTGGCCGCTGGAGGAGCGCACCCAGGCGCGATTCCAGTCGGCAAAGGAGAACAGCTACATCGAGTACATTACCGACCGGGCCATCGGGCAGGAGATCGAGCAGTTAGCCTACGAAGACGACCCGTTGCACATTGTCCGTGTATTGGAGAAGGAAGACTGGCTCAAGGTGCTCCATCCCCATTGGAGCACTGCCAAGGTGGATGCGGCGGGATTAGGCCAACTCCTGAAAACCCGTCAGCAGATGAATGAGCTGGGGTACGCGCCCGATCCTTCTCCGGCGGTGTTGTATTTCCTTACCGCGCGGCTTGGCGAGAAGGATATCGCCGACATGCGCAAGCTCATTCCACGCAAGGATCTGGTGGCAGCCTGGAAGGATCTTGAGGATAACGCCAAAGATTTAGCCAAACGGCTGACCGGCAAGGAAGCGGCCACGCCCTCCCGCACCTGGAAGTTGTTATCGGAGGCGCGGCCGGAAATGGTCTTGTTTCTCGCTGTGACCGCCCGCCAGCAGGCGGTGGCGCAGAAGATCAGGAATTTCTTCACTAAGTGGCGACAGGTGCAGCAGAAAGTTCCGTTGCTCGAAATGACGGAATTGCACATCACCCCGCAGATGCCCGCCTATCCCAAGATCGCGCACGATGTATTCCTGTTGCTGCTGGATGGAAAACTGCGCTCTCGGACGGAGATTCTGAGATTCTTGAAACCCTTGGCGCCGCCTCCTCCGCCCCCGCCGCCCCCGCCGCCAGCCAAACGCGGGCGCGCTGCCAAAGCGGCGGCTGCAGCAGCAGCGACTGCGACTCCCACTGCCCCGGCCAGGCCTTCCGAAAAGCGGAAAGCGAAGGCCGAGGCGACTGCTCCGGTCCCACCACCTGCAGCTAAAGTTGAAGCTCCAAACCCAGCCAAACCCAAGGCTGAGCAACATAGTTCGCCGAAGAAACCGGCGAAGCCCCCGGCCAGCAAAGCAAAAGGCAAGAAGAGGCGGTAAGAACTCGGCGGTCTGATTGAACAAGGTCGGCAAAATTCTGCTCGCAGCAATGGCCGGACTGGCGATTCTGCTGGTCGCAGTCATCAGCCTGACCATCGGCTGGCGGCCTTTCATGGGTCCTGAAGCGCGTCCGCTGACCTCGCGGAAATTCGAAGCCACTCCGCAACGCCTGGACCGCGGGCGTTATATCTTCAACTCGCTGGCGGCGTGTGTGGACTGCCATTCCGCGCACGATTTCAGCCACAAAGACCACCCCGTGCTGACCACCATGCAAGGCGCCGGACAAGTCATGCCCGATGCCGATTTGCCCGGGCGCGTGGTGGCTCCCAACCTCACTCCCGACTCAGAGACCGGCGCCGGTACTTGGACCGACGACCAACTGGCTCGGGCTATCCGTGAAGGCATAGGTCATGACGGAGGCGCGCTGTTTCCTATGATGCCCTATGAGAATTACCGGGCCATGTCTGACGAAGACCTGGCATCGGTCATCGTTTACATGCGATCGCTGGCCCCGGTTCATCACGAACTGCCAAAGACAAAGATCGTCTTTCCCGTGAAATACCTGATGCGCTCGGTTCCTCAGCCGATTACTGCTCCGGTGAGCGCGCCGGATCAGCCGACCCCGGCGCAGCGGGGAGCTTACCTGGTCAAATTGGCAAGCTGTAGCGATTGCCACACTCCAATGGACCGCGGCCAGTCCCTGGCCGGACTCGGCTTCGCCGGCGGACAAGTTTTCACCGGACCCTGGGGAACCACCGTCAGCGCCAACATCACTCCCGACGCCTCGGGCATTGGCTACTACGACGAAGCGTTGTTTATTCAGGTATTGCGAACCGGTTATGTGAAGGCCCGCAAACTCGATGCCTTCATGCCAGTCGAGCAATACAAGGGCTTGTCCGACGACGACCTCAAAGCGATATTCGCCTATCTCCGCACGCTGAAGCCGGTCAAACACCGTGTGGACAACTCGGAGCCGCCGACCTATTGCAAGCTCTGCCGCACCAAGCACGGTGCTGGCGATCAAAACTAAAGCTCGCACCACCGGGCAGTTTTACAGATGATGTACCCAAAAAAACCTCGGGCAGTGGATCTGCCTGCGTAGGGGCGGACGCCCTCGTCCGCCCGGCGGAGCGAAAGCTCTGCAGTCTTTGCCTAGTCCTCGAATTTACGTGATACCACAATAGATCACTGGTTCGGTGTTATGTGAACCCACTTCCGCCGACGCTATCCGAATGTGGATCCTCGCGTCTATCTAGGCCAAGAGCGGGTTGTCGGTCAGTTTTGATCTTTCACTGCGGAAAGGCCAAGAGAACACGGAAAACCCGAAGGACGTTCCCTCTGTGTCTCTGTGACTCCGTGGTGAAACGCCCCCGCTCCCGGAGGCAACCCATGCGCGTCATGATCTCGGCAACCCTTCTCCTCGCAAGCAGCGTCGTTGCCCTTGCTCAGACCAACAGTCCAAAGCCGGCTTACGACTTTTCCTTGCCGCGGGAAGAGCGAATCAAACTGGCGGAAAGCGCCGCGCCGCCTGAGGTTTCCGGCAAGGCCACCGTTTATGTGTTGGAGCGGACGGGCTACGTTAAAGTGCGCGAGGGCACAAACGGCTTCTCCTGTTTCGTGGACCGCCAGAACCCCCTGAACTGCGAACCCACATGCTTTGACGCCGAGGGCAGCGCCACCACGCTGCCCACCAGGCTTTATGCCGAGGAGCAGCGCGCCAGCGGTAAGAGCGAAACGCAGATCAAAGCGGAGATCGAAGAGGGCTACAATTCCGGAAAATTCCGCGCGCCGCAAAAGCCAGGCATCGTTTACATGATGTCCGACAAAGGCTACCTTCTCGTCCCCGGCCTGAAGGACCTGTATCATCTTCCGCCCCACCTGATGTTCTACGCTCCCTATGCGACGGACAAAGATATCGGATCGCCACCGCCCGATGCCAACATGCCGCACCTGATTCGGGCCGGCCAACCCGACGCGGTTGTGATCGTTATCCCTGGCGAGCACAAAGCGAACTAGAGCCGCGCTCGCGCGTGTGGCTTCGTGGAAGGGCACAGCTTACTCCTAAGCTGCGGAAGAACGCGGATTTTGGGTGGCGTAGCGCTTCCAGCGCTGCGATAAGTATTCCAAAGTAAATGAGGGCTTCAACCCCTGAGGTCAATGAAAAATCTCCAAGCACCAGCAGTGGCTCGGTTTGATTTGTCATCCCGAGCCAGCGTTCTTTGCGCGGCGAGGGATCTGGGCGAGCCGCGCGGAAGCGTCGCGTTCTATGCGACGCAACAGTCGCGCGCTTAGCTCGCTTCCATATCAAACTGGGCCACTGCCAAATTTCTCTAAGCCTTCCGAGGCTTGCCAGCCGCGTTATAATCTGGGTATGCGTGGCTGGCTGGCAGTTGCGGCCTTGGGCGCGGTTTTCCTCACGGCGCCCGCCTGGGGACAACGTCGCGGTGGTGGAATTTCCAGAGGATTCGCCGGCCACGGCGGATTTGCCTCCCGCGGTCCTGCATTCGGCGGCCGCGGCATGATGATGGGCAATCGCGGCTTTGGCGGCTTTCACCAAAGCTGGGGCCGCGGAGCGGGCTTTCGCGGATCGCGCTATTCCCCCGGCTGGTCATCTCGCAGGTGGTCGTCTCGCGGTTGGTCACGTTTCAACTATCGTCACGGTTATCCCTGGTGGCGGAACGGCTATGGCGGATACGGCTATCCCTGGTGGGGCGGGTGGTACGGCGACCTCGGCTACGATTGGGGTTATCCGGACGATTCGTATGCGGCGCAATCCTATCCGGCCTACAACTACCCGCCTGATTCCTACGCTCAGAACGACGCATTGGCGGAGCAAGTCGGTCGCTTGAGCGATGAAGTAGCGCGCCTGCGCGAACAGCGGCAAGCGCAACCGCAAGCGCAGGCATCCACTCCTTCACCGGCGCCAGCCGCGGCCAAATCCGAGCCCACTGAACTCATCTTCCGCGACCAGCATACCGAAGAAGTGCAAAACTACGCCATCGTTGGATCTACCCTCTGGATTCTCGGCGAGCAGCGCACCAGAAAAATCGCGCTGGCCGAGCTTGATGTTCCCGCCACGGTTAAGGCCAACGAAGATCGCGGAGTAGACTTCCAGTTGCCGCGTTGAAGATAACGCAGGCCGTTGCGATCCGCTCCCTTTGTCCCGATTAAGGTAATTCCCACCTTACTTCAGACCGAAGGCGTAGAGATTGCCGTTCTTCGAGCCGATATAGAGCATCCCATTTGTTACCGCAGGCGAAGAAAATACTATATCTCCCCCGAGGGCGTAGCTCCACAGCTTGGCACCGGTGTTGGCATCGAGCGCGTACACGTCGCACACTTTCCCGCACGAACCGATATAGACCACCCCGTTAGCCACGGCGGCTGACGACTCCCGCGTGTCACCGGCTGGATAGCTCCACAGCAGAGTGCCGGTACTGGCGTCCAGCGCATACGTGTTGCCATCGCGCGAGCCGATGTAAACAACCCCATTCGCCACTGCGGGCGAGGAATACACATAGTAGCCGGTGGCGTAGGTCCACAGCAAGGCGCCAGTGCTGGCGTCCAGCGCGTACAGGTTGCCGTCCATCGCGCCAACATAAACCACACCATTCGCCACCGCGGGCGAGGATGTGGTGTCGCCCGTACCGTAGTTCCAGAGCAGGATGCCGGTACTTGCATCGAGCGCGTACACCTGGCCATCGCGTGAGCCGAAGTAAACCACTCCGTTCGCCACTGCGGGCGAGGTCTGTACTGGCCCGCCGGTGTCGTAGCTCCACAGTTCGGCACCCGTGCGAGCATCTAGTGCGTACACTTTGCGGCCATAGTAGTTGTCGCCGGCGTTGACATACACCACGCCACTCGCCACCGTGGGAGAGGACCAGCCTCCGCCGTAGATGGGATGGCCCCACAGCTTGTGGCCGGTGTGAGCGTTCAGCGCGTAGACTTTGTTTAGGCCGTGGTTTCCGCCATCATAAACACACACATAAAGAACTCCATTCGCCACAGCTGGCGACGATGCATCAGACGCGCCAACGTTTGGACGGCTCCAGAGCTTGCGGCGGTGTCGGCGTTTAGCGCGTATAGGTTACCGTCCTGATACGTGGTGACATAGACTATCCCACTCGCGACTACGGGCGAGGAAGTCACCCACTCCCCTTTGCCTGTTTTGTAGCTCCATTTCCGCTGGAGCTTCCCCACATTGTCGACGTTCAGCACAGTCTCATACGGGTTCCAGCGTTGCATGTTGGTGCGGTGGAACTCGGTCCAGTCGGCGCTGCCCGCGCCCGCTGGCTGCTGCGCCAATCCCGCCGAGACGAAGCACGCGCAGAGAATCAAAACCAAGATACGGATGTTTTTCATGACACCTCCAGAAGATAAATTTGTCGGACGGAAAATATGTTTTCCCGGGGAAATCTGGTCATTCGCCTCAGGGGGGAGCTGGGTCCGATGGTGGAATCTGCTCTTCGGAGAAGCGGACGTATTCATTCGACACGAATGAGCGCTTCATGTCGGTGACATGGCTCACCCCTTGATGTGCGGCGATCATCGAGAGCCACAACGACGCCAAGCCCGCTGTGAATATCCGGTGCGTTTCCTCGGCGCCCGTTCCCCTTACAATCACCACAACGTAAAATCAATAAAGCCCCATGTCCCAATTCGTTCATCTTCATCTTCATACTGACTACTCCATGCTCGACGGCGCCTGCGACGTGGAGAAACTCTGCCAGCGCGTGAAGGAGCTGGGCATGCCCGCCGTCGCCATGACCGACCACGGCAACATTTTCGGCGCGGTGCATTTCGTGAATGCCGCGCAAGCATGGCGGGAGTGAAGCCGATCGTCGGCTGCGAGCTTTACGTCTGCAAAAAAGAAGATCACAACATCGAGCGCACTCCACCCGAAGGCGATACCTACAACCATCTGCTGGTGCTGGCGGAAAACGAGGAAGGCTACCGCAACCTGGCCAAGATCACTTCGGAAGCGTCGCTGCATGGTTTCTACTACAAGCCGCGGGTGAGCAAGAAATTTCTGGCCGAGCACGCCAAGGGACTGATCGGGCTTTCCGGCTGTCTGAAGGGCGAAGTAGCGGAATTCCTGATGGAAGAAAAGTACGAAGCTGCGCGGGACGCGGCGGTGTCCTATCGCGACATTTTCGGCAAGGACAATTTCTTCCTCGAGATTCAGGATCAGGGCTTGGAGCAGGAGCACCGGATCCATCCCGGCCTGTTCCGGCTGGAGAAAGACCTGGGCCTGCCCCTGGTGGCCACCAACGACAGCCACTATCTCTGCGAAGACGATGCCCACGCGCAGGATGTGATGGTCTGCATCCAGACCGGCAAGTCCATTCAGGACACCAACCGCATGAAGTTTCAGGGCACGGACTTCTACGTCAAGAGCCATGACGAGATGTACCGCGTCTTCAAGGACGCGCCGGAAGTGCTGGCGCGCACGCTGGCCATTGCCGAACGCTGCAGCCTGCGGCTGGAAAAAGTCAGCAATCCCTTTCCCCATTTCGATGTGCCTGCCGGCTACACGCTCGACAGCTACTTCGAGCACGTCACACGGGAGGGCTTTGCGCGCCGGCTGGAGGTGCTGCGGACGCTGCAGGAGCAGGGACGGCTGAAACACAGCTCTCGCGGAATACGAGCAGCGGCTGGCGCGCGAAATCGCCATCATCCAGCAGATGCAGTTCTCCGGCTATTTCCTGATCGTCTGGGATTTCATCCGCTACGCCAGCGAGCACGACATTCCCGTTGGACCGGGCCGCGGTTCGGCCGCGGGTTCGCTGGTTTCCTACTCGCTGCGGCATCACCGACATCGATCCCCTGCAGCACGAGCTGATCTTCGAGCGCTTCCTGAATCCCGAGCGCGTTTCCATGCCGGATATTGACATTGACTTCTGCATGAACCGGCGCGGCGAGGTGATCAACTACGTCACCCAGAAATACGGCCGGGAGAACGTCGCGCAGATCATCACCTTCGGCACCATGGCGGCCAAGGCGGCGATCAAAGACGTAGGCCGGGCCATGGACATGCCGTACGCGGACGTGGATCGCATCGCCAAGATGGTGCCCACCACGCTGAACATCAAGCTGGAACAGGCGATTAAGGATTCCCCGGCGCTGCAGCAGGCCTACGAAAGCGACACCCAAGTGCGCGAGCTGATTGATACTGCCCGCAAGCTCGAAGGGCTGGTGCGCAACGCCGGCGTCCATGCCGCCGGCGTCGTGATTTCGCCGCGGCCGCTCACCGAACTGGTCCCGCTTCACAAGACCAAGAACGACGAAATTGTCACCGCCTTCGACATGGTCGCGATCGAAAAGATGGGCCTGCTGAAGATGGACTTCCTTGGGCTCACCACGCTGACCATTCTCGATGACGCGGTGAAGCTGATCGCGCAGACGCGCGGCGAGCGCATTTCGCTGGAGGACATTCCTCTCGACGGACCAGGAAACCTACGAGAAGGTCTTCCACACCGGCCTGACTTCCGGCGTGTTCCAGTTTGAATCGCACGGCATGCGGGACGTGCTGCGGCGCTACCAGCCGAGCTCCATCGAAGATCTCACCGCTTTGAATGCGCTCTATCGTCCGGGCCCGATCCAGGGCGGCATGATTGACGACTTCATCGACCGCAAACACGGCCGCAAGAAGATCGAATATGAACTGCCTGAGCTGAAGGAAATTCTGGAAGAGACGCTGGGCGTCATCGTCTACCAGGAACAGGTGATGCAGATCGCCAACCGGCTGGCGGGATATTCGCTGGGCGAGGCCGATCTGCTGCGCCGCGCCATGGGCAAGAAGAAGCCCGAGGAAATGGCCGCGCAGCGCGAGCGCTTTGTCAAGGGCGCGGTGCAGCGCGGCTTTCCTCCGAAGAAGATCGAAAAGATTTTCGATCTGATGGCGCAGTTCGCCGGCTACGGCTTCAACTAAGTCGCACTCGGCGGCCTATGCGCTGCTGGCCTACCACACCGCCTATCTCAAGACGCACTATCCGGTCGAATTCATGGCGGCGCTGCTGACCTCGGTCACCGGCAGCACCGATGACGTGGTGAAGTACATCAACGAGTGCCGCGAGATGGGAATTGCCGTCGAACCGCCCGACATCAACGTGAGCGACGCCAACTTTACGCCGCATGGCAGCGCCATTCGCTTCGGACTGGCCGCGGTGAAGAACGTCGGCCACAACGCCATCGAGTCGATCGTCGCCGGACGCAAAGAACTGGGCCGCTATCGCTCCATTTACGAGTTCTGCGAGAACGTGGATTTGCGGCTGCTGAACAAGCGGGTGCTGGAGTCGCTGATCAAGAGCGGCGCCATGGATTCGCTCGGCCGCCGCGCGCAGCTGATGGCGGTTCTCGACAAAGCGATCGAGCGCGCCGCGAAAACCCAGCGCGACGCGGAGTCCGGCCAGCACGGATTGTTCGGCGTGTTTCAGGAGGACGAAACTTCCGACCGACAACGACAAATTGCCCGACACGCCTGACTGGGACGAACACACTCGCCTGGCGGCGGAAAAAGAAATTCTCGGGTTTCTTCATCACCGGACATCCGCTGGAAAAATACCGCGAAAAGCTGGAGGACCTGCGCGCCCTCAGCACCGCCGAAATCGCCGCCATCAAGTCTTCCACTGGGAAGGACGAAAACATCACCACCGCCGGCATCATCACCAACCTGCGCGTGCTGAAATCCAAGAAGGGCGATTTCTACGCCCAGGGCGCGCTGGAAGACATGGCCGGCTCGGTGGAGATGATCGTCTTTCCCGAAGCTTACCGGCGGCTGCAGGAAAAAGTAAAGCTTGAAGTTCCGGTGCTGGTGCGCGGCGGCCTGCGGGTGGAGGAAGGCGCGAATCCCGAAACTTACGGTCAACGACATTCTCCCGCTCGAAGAAGCCAAGGTTCCGCTGCCGCGCTCTCTGCGCATCCGCATTCCGCTCGAGACGGCGACCGAATCTACCGTGGACGCGCTGCATCTGCTTTGCACCCGAACGAAGGGCGAGGCCAAGGTGTTGTTCGACGTGGAACGCCAGGGAGATTTCATGGTGGTGATGGAAGCGGAAGGCTATAATGTCCAACCAGACCGCAATTTCATGGCGCGCGTCGAAGAACTGTGCGGCCGCGGCGCGGTCCGGGTGATTGACTGAATCGACGGCGGATGAGAGCTTCCACTCACAGGAGAAAGCGATTGCGAAACCGGCGGCGAGCTCCGGCAGTCACGAACGCAATGCTGGCGGTGACAGGCGCGGAGTTTCTCCTGTCCATGGTGGAGGCGCGGTGGGCGGCCAGAAACGGCGACGGCAGGAAAATGGATTCCCAACTGAGGGCGCAGCAGGAGCTGGAGAAGAATCGAGCGCAACTGGCAAGATTGCAGGCCGTTGCCCGGGCAAGACGAGGAAACCCGCAGCCAGATCCAGCAACTGCACGATCGCATTCATGCCTTGCGCAACCAGGTGCTATGCATTTCACCGCCTGGGAGAAAACGGAACTGGCGCGGCATCCGCAGCGTCCCTACACGCTCGACTACGTGGAACGCATTTTCACCGACTGGAGCGAAATTCCACGGCGACCGCGGCTTCGCCGACGATCCCGCCATCGTCTGCGGCATGGCCCGCTTCCACGGCGACAGGAAGTGATGGTCATCGGCCATCAGAAGGCGCGCGACACCAAGCAAAAGGTCTACCGCAACTTCGGCATGCCGAATCCGGAGGGCTATCGCAAAGCGCTGCGGGCGATGAAGATGGCGGAAAAATTCGCCGGCCCGATCTTCACCTTCGTGGACACTCCCGGCGCCTATCCCGGACTGGGCGCGGAAGAACGCGGCCAGGCCGAAGCCATCGCCCGCAATCTGCGCGAAATGGCGCGCCTGCAGGTTCCGATCATCACCACCATCACCGGCGAAGGCGGCAGCGGCGGCGCGCTGGCCATTGCCGTAGCCGACCGCGTGCTGATGATGGAGAACGCCATCTACTCGGTGATTTCGCCCGAAGGCTGCGCCTCCATCATGTGGCGCGATGCCACCAAGAAAGAGCTGGCGGCGCAGGCCCTGCGGATCACCGCCGCCGACTTGAACGAGCTGGGCTGCATCGATGGCATCGTTCCCGAGCCGGAAGGCGGCGCCCACACCGACCACGACGCTGCCGCCGAACTGCTGGCCGCTGACCTGCAGAAAGCATCTTGCCGAACTGCAAAAAGTCTCCATCCAGGAATTGGTCGCATCACGCTATGACAAGTTCCGCAACATGGCGCAGTTTCTCCGGCGGAATCGTAGTGAAGAAGCAGGTACATAAGTACTCGATTCCGCTACCCGCGCCTGTTCGCCACCGCTCCCGTGCCGTATAATCAGAGGTTCGCGTCATCACTCCACAGTACCCCGGGCGGGCCTGCAACCCGCTCCCGTCAAAAAGGGAAGGACAAAGGAAGGATTAAGGAATGGCCACCACTGATGTAGCGCTCCACGAAGCCCCGGGGCAGGGGGAGCCAAAGCGCGTCGTCAACGACATGAGCATCCAAGTTGCGACGGTGAACGGCTCGGGTTCGCAGAGCTCCAACACGGTCCTGTTGCGCAGCATTTTCCAGATGGGCGTTCCGGTTTCGGGCAAGAACCTGTTTCCCTCGAACATCGCCGGCCTGCCCACCTGGTACACCATCCGCGCCAACAAGGACGGCTACATCGCGCGCAAGAAGGAAATCGACTTTCTGATCGCCATGAATCCGGAAACGGCGCAGGAAGACGTGATGTCGCTGGCGCCCGGCGCGGCCGTGCTTTACGACGAGCCCTTGAACCTCAACAAGCTGCGCAGCGATCTTGGTTTTCTATGCCGTTCCCTTCGACAAGCTGGTAGCCCCCGTCTGCCCTGAGGCCAAGCTGCGCAAGCTGGTCAAGAACATGATTTACGTGGGCGTCGTGGCCAAGCTGCTCGGAGATCGACATGGCCGAGGTGGAGAAAGCGCATTCGCAAGCAGTTCGCCAAGAAAGGTGAAAGCCGCCAACTCTGAACCTGGCCGCTGCCAAGGCCGGCTTCGACTATCGCCACGGCCACCCTGACCAAGCAGGATCCGTATCTTCATCCAGCGCATGGACAAGACCGCAGGGCAAGATCATCATCGACGGCAACTCCGCCGCCGCGCTGGGCTGCATGTTTGCCGGGGTCACGGTGGTGACCTGGTATCCCATCACGCCGTCGTCCTCGCTGGTCGAAACGCTGATCGATTACATGAAGGACTACCGCATCGGCCCCGACGGCAAGGCCACATTCGCCATCGTGCAAGCGGAAGACGAGCTGGCCGCCATCGGCATGGTGCTCGGCGCGGGCTGGGCGGGCGCGCGCTCCATGACCGCCACCGCCGGCCCCGGCATTTCGCTGATGGCGGAGTTTGCCGGACTTGCCTACTACGCCGAAGTTCCCGGCGTAGTCTGGGACATCCAGCGCGTCGGGCCCTCCACCGGCCTTGCCCACGCGCACCGCGCAGGGCGACATTCTTTCCACCGCGTTTCTCTCGCACGGCGACACCAAACACATCATGCTGATTCCCGCGTTCGGTGGACGAGTGCTTCAGCATGGCGCAGGACGCCTTCAATCTGGCCGAACAATTCCAGACGCTGGTGTTCGTGATGTCCGATCTCGATCTGGGCATGAACAACTGGATGTCCGACCCGTTCCACTATCCCACAAATCCGATCCAGCGCGGCAAGGTGCTTTCCAAAGAAGACCTGGACCGCCTGGGCGGGTTTGCCCGCTACAAAGATGTGGACGGCGACGGCATCGGCTATCGCACGCTGCCCGGCACCGATCATCCTGCGGCCGCGTACTTTGCTCGCGGCAGCGGACACAACGAGAAAGCGCAGTACAGCGAGCGGCCCGACGATTTCGAGCGCAACATGGAGCGCATCAACCAGCAAGTTCGAGACGGCGCGCTCGTTTGTGCCCCGGCCCGAAGTTGTCATCACCGGCAAATCGCAAAGATCGGCATCATCGCCTACGGCACCTCGCACTGGGCGATCATCGAAGCCGCGATCAGCTGCGCAACGAGTACGAGCATCGAGACCGATTACCTGCGCCTGCGCGCCTATCCGTTCACCCGCGAAGTGCACGACTTCATCGAGCAGCACGATCGGGTCTACGTGGTCGAGCAGAACCGCGACGCGCAGATGCTCAGCCTGCTCAAGCTGGACATCAAGCCGGAGCTGGTGACGCGCCTGCGCAGCATCGCCCACATTCACGGGCTGCCGCTCGACGCGCGCTCCGTCACCGACGAACTCATGTCCATGGAGGGCAAGTAAATGGCCACCACACCAACCAGCGCGCCCGCGCCCAAGACCAACCGCATCGGCCTGACCGTGCTCGACTACAGCGGCGGCAAGACGACGCTGTGCGCCGGCTGCGGCCACAACGCCATTTCCGAGCGCATCATCGATGCCATGTACGAGATGGGTGTTCAGCCGGAGCGCGTCATCAAGCCCAGCGGCATCGGCTGCTCCTCCAAGAGCCCGGCATATTTCATGAGCCGCTCGCACAGCTTCAACGCCGTGCACGGACGCATGCCGTCGGTCGCCACCGGCGCCGTGCTGGCCAACCACAATCTGATCGCGCTGGGCGTCAGCGGCGACGGCGACACCGCCTCCATCGGCATCGGACAGTTCGTTCACCTGATGCGGCGCAATCTGCCCATCATTTACATCATCGAAGACAACGGCGTGTACGGGCTGACCAAGGGCCAGTTCTCCGCCACCGCGGACCTGGGCTCGAAATTGAAAACCGGCGTCATCAACGACCTTCCGCCCATCGACACCTGCGCCATGGCCATCACGCTGGGCGCGACTTTTGTGGGCCGGTCGTTCTCCGGCGACAAGAGACAGCTGCACAGCATGTTGAAGGCCGCCATCGCCCACAACGGCACGGTGATGCTCGACGTGGTTTCGCCCTGCGTGACCTTCAACGATCACGAAGGGTCGACCAAATCCTACAAATACATGAAGGACCACGAAGAGCCGCTCCAGGACATCAGCTTCGTTCCGGCATTCGAAGAAATCAACGTGGACTACGATCCCGGCACCACCGTCGATGTCACCATGCACGACGGCTCCCACCTGCGCCTGCGCAAGCTCGAAGAAGACTACGATCCCACCAACCGGATTAAGCCATCAGCCGTCTGAACGAAGCGCACGAGAAAGGCGAAGTGCTGACTGGAGTGTTCTACGTCAACCCGCAAGGCCCCGACTTCATGGATCTGCTGAATATGACCGACGAGCCGCTGGCCACTTTGCCGGAGTCAGTAATGCGTCCGGGCAGGGAAGTGCTCGAGCAGGTGATGGAAGAGTTGCGGTAGATGCGCGAGTCAGCGGCGCGGCTGCTGCGCTGTGCTTAACTCCAACAGCTCGAGTCTGGCAGGACTTGTTTCGAACGACGGATCTGTTTATGCCACGTTCCGCTGATCGCGCTTGGAGCGTCCTCCGGTTCGCCGGTGTGCTCGGGATTCTCTCCGGGTTCCGGGAAGTCGGTGTCGGCGGCCTTCAGCATCGGGTCCTGATCCCGGTGCCCCAACTGGCCCTGCATCGAGGTGTTGCCAGTTTGGTTCTTTTCTTCTTTTTCTAACGCTCCTTTGAAGCGATCCTGATCCTTTGTATTAGTCATGAATAAAAACCTCCTTGCGGGCGAGCACGCTGCCGTCTGTGACTAGCCTACTCTGAAAGCTTCATCGAACAGCGTTTTCTGATGTATATAAGAAAGAAATCTTGTGGAGGAATTCCATTGGAGTGCTCATGAAGCGACTGTTTCTGACCGCCCTCATAGTCCTGTTGTGTGCTGCGCCTACGTGGGCCCGGGGAAGGCATCCCCATCACGCCAGGCACCACCGCATCCCTCACCATCATCGCCGCAGGTAGGCTCGTCGAAGGTCACCTTGCACCCTCCGAAAAACTTGGATTTTGGCTGGCGCAGTGCTTCCAGCGCTGCGATCAGTGCCACCACATGAACAAGGGTTTTAGCCCCTCAGGTCCGCCGTACACCTACTTCCGTTTTGCCGCCGACTGTAACTGTTGCCCTAGAATTGTAGGCGTGACTGCTCCTTCCACTCTCTTCCGGCCCTTTACCCGCCTGGTGAAGATTACTCTTCTCGATCGAGAGTTCGAAGTTCCAGAGAATAATCCCCTATTGCGTTGCTTTCAGTACCTGGCGCCGGAAGAGGTCTCGTACGGACGCTTCTGCTGGAATGAGGATTGTCAATATTGCCGTGTGACGTTCGACTTGGGCGAGGGCAGTCGCGCCGGGCAGCGCTTTCCTGCAAGCTGATGGTGCAGGCAGGCATGCGCGTCACGGAAGTGACCACCGAGATCAAGTATTGTCTGCGAAAGCTGCCAGAACGGACATGAGCCGAGCCCACGCCGGCCGGCTCTTACTCCCGGGCCGCCGCGCTGTGGTTGAGATCCCAAGTTTGCGCAGCCGCTCCCGGGCCTGCAGCGCCTCGTTGGATCGCGGGTAGCGCTGGATGACGTGCCGCAGCGTAGCGACGCCGTCGTCCTTCTGTCCCAGTTCGATCAGCGCGAATCCCTTTTTCAGTTCGGCGGAAGCCGCCTTGTTGCCGCTGGGGAAGTTCTGCAATACCTGGTCGTAATTCTTGACCGCCTCCTGATAGTTTCCCTGCCGGAAGGCGATCTCTGCCAGATAGAAGTAAGCATTCCCCGCCAGATCAGTGTTGGGATAGAACTTCATGTAATCGGAGAACTCCTGGGTGGCCAGATCGTTCTTCGCCGCGTTGTAGTCGCGCAGCGCATTGTTGTAGAGCACATCCGGCGGAGGCGCCTGCGCCAGTGCTTGCTGCTGCGCCTGTTGCGCCGCCTGGCCAGCTGCCAGGCTCTGCTGGGCCGCCTGCATGTCCTCCAGTTGCTTGCTGACCTTTGCCAGGCGAGCCTTGAGTTCGTCCAGTGAATCGTTGAGCGCCTGGATCTGTCCCGAGAGTTGGTCCACCTTCGCGCCGTTGTCGCCTTGCAGCTTCTGCAGACTTCCCTGCAGCGCAGTGATGGCCGCAGCCACCTTGTTCATGCTGTCGGTGTTCTGGTCCATCAGGCTCTTCATTACGCCCATGCGCTCGTCGAAAGACTGCTGCATGTGGGTCATCTGGTCCTGCAGTGCCTGCACCTGGGTCTGCAGCTGAATCATCTCTTTGCTCACGCCCCAGGACGGGGTTACGTCCGCGCAGAGAATGGTCAGAACCGCAAGAATCACTGAAGATCGCTGAATTCTCATAGCTCGTTCCGTCGAATACGAAGTTTAAGGCAAACGCCGGTCAAGTCATCACCGGACTCTAGCAACTTCTCTTGTGAGGATATCGCGTTCCGGACACAATTGTCTCTCGGGCTCCATGGCCGGCACAACCTCGCCCCAAGAGATGGAATGGAGGTGCGGAGCTTGCCGCCCCGCACCCCGGAATGACTACTTTTGATATACGAAATGGCCGCGCCGGTTCTGCTGCCAGCACTCCTCGTTGGATTCGGTGCAGAACGGTTTTTCCTTGCCATAGCTGATGGTCTTGATGTTCTCGGCGCTGACGCCACCCTGTACCAGGGCGTTCTGTACAGCGTTGGCGCGATTGTCGCCCAGGGCCAGGTTGTACTCGGTGGATCCGCGCTCGTCGCAGTGTCCCTCGATGGTGAAATGGATGTTGGGATGCTGCTTCAGGAAATCGATGTCGCCCTGCATGCGCCTCTGCTGGTCAGCGCGAATGTCGGACTTGTCGTAATCGAAGTAGATGTCCTTCACGTTCTGCGCGAACAATTCTTCTTCGGTGGGTCCAGCCGCGGGCGGCGGAGGCGGAGGCGGCTGGTTACCGTGACCCGCGCCGTGGCTGTCTGGGTTCCGCCGGCTCCCTTGGCGGTCAGAGTGTAGGTGGTGGAGTCGGTGGGCGTACCTGCTGCGAGCCGCTGGGCTGCACCGCTCCAATGCCGTCAATGCTAACGTCGGTGGCATTGGTGGTCTGCCACGTCAGCGTGGTGGACTGGCCCTTCTCGATGGTGTTGGGATTAGCCGTAAGTGAAGCCGTCGGCGCTGCCGGCGGCGGTGGCGGTGGTGGTGGCGGTGGCGGCGTTTTCTTGTGCAGGCGCCCAGCAACAGAATGGCGCCCAACGCGAAGATGAGCGTGATCCACTTCATTTGTTGCTGCTTCACTTTTCCTCCCTGCGTGATCGCGCGCTGCGCTGCACGCGCGATCCGAATCCGGATCGGCGGTGACTTCGTCCGCCTCTCCCCGGCTGCTTAAACGAAAGACTCGCCAAACATGAATGTTAGAACCAAATCTTAACTCGAATTGGACCTTACTTCCAACTCCAGTTCGGTTGGGTATTGCTGCCGGTGAAGGTCAGCTGCTTCTGCTTCGTGCCGTCGGCCAGCATGGTCCAGATTTGCTCGCCCCCCGCCCGGCTGGACTGAAAAACAATGTGCCGCCCATCCGGCGACCATGAGGGAAAATCATTGCGCCCGCCGTCGTGGGTCAATTGCACCCACTGCTTGCTGGCGATATCCATCATGTAAATATCCTCCGCTCCCGGCGCTCCCGGTCCGTAGTGCCGAATCCAGGAGAACACCAGAAACTGCCCATTGGGGGACCAGGCGGGCGAAACCGCGTAACCCTGGTCGGTCATCCGCTGCACGTTGGTCCCGTCGGCTTCCATGGTGTAAATCTGCGGCAATCCCGTGCGCCCGCTCACCCAGGCGATTTGTGCTCCGGTCTTCGGATTCCATACCGGCGAAACATCCGGACGCTTGAAGGCGGTGAGCCGCTTCAAGTTGCCGCCGGATTGGTCCACGACATAAATCTCCGGATCGCCGGTGCGAGAGGAAGAGAACGCCAGCTTGGTGCCGTCCGGAGACCAGGCCGGCGAAAGATTGGTCCCGCCGAACCTGGGAAAGGAAACCAGCCGATTCAGATCCATGGAGTACATCAGGATCTCCCAGCCCGATTTTGTCAGCGAACTGAAGGCCAGGCGCGAACCGTCGGGCGAAATCCGGGGCGACAGCGAAATCGAACCCAGGTGCGTGATCTGCTGCTGGTTGGCCCCGTCGTAATCCATCTCCCAGATTTCTTTGTGCCCGCTGCGGCTGCTCACGAAAAATATCTTGCTTTCCGCAATGCCGGGAATGCCGCCGCCCAGGCGAAAAATAATCTCGTCGGCAAACTTGTGCGCGATCTTGCGAGCGGCGTCCGTGGTCGCGGCATCCTTGTACTGCTTGCCCAGCACCTGCGGCGAAGTGGCGTTCTTCACGTCGTACAGCCAGCCCTGCACCGTCAGGTTGTCGCCGGTCGCGCCAAGATTCCCGAAAGCCAGCATCGCCGCATTGGGAGGAGGAGCATTCCACGCGTCGAACTTCACGTCTGCCGGGTTGCCCGGAATCCCCAGTGGATAGAAGCTCTTCGAAACCATGTCGAAGATGCCGGCGTTGTCCAGGTCATTCCACAAAGTGTCGTTGAACGCTTTCAGCAGGTCGGCATTCTTCGCGTCTTGCGTGGCAGGCTTGAAATCAGGGACCGCCAGGCGGATCTTCTCCATCCCCAATCCGGTGCCGGTCTTGATCCAGTCCTGGCCCGGGCAGGAAGCGCGAGCAGGAGGACTGCGAGAAGTGCCGGGAGCAAGCTGAGGACTGACCAAAAGCCAGCAGCCTGCTGAGAAAGTCGCTGTTGCACTTGATTTCGGGTGGCGTGATTCTGGGTGGCATGACTTTGGGTGGCGCAGCGCTTTAGCGCTGCGGTAGCCGGCTCATTTTCAGTACCGGCTTTAGCCGCTGAGGTCAAGATATCGGTCAGAAAAGGTTTTTCTAGCAACCTGCTCCGGTTACAGTCGAGCGTAGAGAACATCCGTTTCAAGATCACCGTGCTTGCTCTATATATCGTATCATATATCGTATTACGATCAATCTCGGACTTCAAGTTGCCCGGTGCCAAGCTTGCCATTCCTTGTGGTCCCTGGTTTCGACTTCATGGCCTCCGGCGAAGTCCCTGTCCCTCTCTGTGATCTCCGCGATCCTTCTTCGCGGTCCCTGCGCTTAAGAGCTTTTTGACTCGGCCGACAGTATCCGCCGGGAATCTATCTCTTGTAGTCGAACCAGAACTCGACCGAAACCTTATTCCCGGCATAATCCGACGGCAGGGGACCAAAAGTGTCAATGCGCTGCAATGCCCGTACCGCCGACTGATCCAGCGAGGGCACGCCGCTCGACTGCTCGATCTGTATATCGCTCGGCCGACCGTCGCGAGTAATGTCAAAGATCAGGTAAACCCGGCGCGCTTCCGTAATCCGCGGGTCCACCTCGTATTTCAACCAGTTCTCCGAAACTTTCTGCTGCACCACGCGCACATACCAGGCGTAGCGGCTGCCAAAGTCGCCCCCGCCGCCAGTAAAGCCGAACCCGCCTTTCGCTCCGCCCGCGTTGAAAATTCCGTACGGTCCGCTCACCGGACCGCCTTCGCCGAATGGAACCACGTTGTTCGCTTCTTCGGGTTCGGGCGGCGGTTTGCGCTGGCTCTCCCTGGTTCTCGGCTTCGGCTTTTTCTTGGTGTTCTTGTCCGGGATCGCGATCGCTTCCGGCTCTTTTTCCTCTGCCTTGGGCAGCGACTGAGTCAGCCCCTTGGACTCGTTCGCCAGAACATTCTGGGTCTGCGCCGGACTGGCGGGCAGAGGAACGGTGCTGACCAGCGTTACGCCGATCGCATCGCCTCCGCCGCCCGCGCCCCAGGTTCCGCCGTGACCGCCGGGCACTACAACCGTGTACAACACCACGAAGCCCGCAAACGCAATGTGCAGAGCCACCGACCAGCCCAGATTGCGTCCCCAACGGTCGTGCTCGAAGAAGATTTCAGCGTTTGCTGCCATGGCCTTGAATCGGCTGGGTGACGATGCTCACGTTGCTGATCCCCGATTGCTTGACCGCATCCATCACGGTGGCAAACGCGCCGAACGGGACATCTTCGTCCGCCCGCACAAAAATCGCCTGGTGCTGCGGATCCCTTATCTTTTGCCGCAGTACAGCCCCCATCTGATTGATATTGATGGGGTCGTTGCCTAGAAAGACGCGCTGCTGCTTATCAATGCTGATTACCAGTCGCTCTTCGGTAATTTCTTTGACGGTGCGGGTGTGAGGCACGTTGACCTCAATCCCCGACTGCAGCACCGGCGCGGTCACCATGAAGATAATCAGCAGCACCAGAACAACATCAACCAGTGGAGTAATGTTGATATCGGCGAGAGAAGTTTGCGTGCGCCCGTTGGGAGCCGTGAACGCCATTACCTCCGCACCTCCGGAGCATCCACGCCGCGATAGGCCGGTTGCTGGCGCTCGATCGCGTTCAACATCTCAAGCGCGAAATCATCTCCACGAGCCGCGAACTCGCGGATGGAGCTGCCGATCAGGTTGTAGGCGATCACCGCCGGAATCGCAGCCGCCAGGCCGGCAGCGGTCGTGATGAGCGCCTCGGAGATGCCCGGAGCGACCGCGCGCAGCGTCGCCGCGCCCGCCGTGCCCAAGCCGTGAAACGCGTCAATAATTCCCCAGACCGTGCCGAACAGTCCGATGAAAGGAGTTACCGCTCCGGTGATAGCCAGCCACGGCAGATTGCGCTCAAACCGCGTCAACTCTTCCGAGGCGGCAATCTGCATGGCACGCTGGACCGCGACGAGATTGCTGACCACCCCACCGGGATTTCCGCCCTGCCGCCGGTATTCCTGGAATCCGCCCTCAAACACCGCGACCAATGGGCTGGGCCGGAACTGTTCCGACACCGCGGATACATCTTGCAAGCGCTGGGCTTTGCGAAATGCGCGCAGAAACCGGCCGCTCTGCACCCGAGCCCGCCGCAACAAGCTCCACTTGGAGAGAATGATGGCCCAGGAAACCACGCTGAAGAGCAAAAGAAGAAGAAGAACAGTCTTGGCGACGGGACCGGTTTCCCCGACTAAATCAACAATCTCGCCGCCAACCGCTGCTGCCAGGAATAAAGACCAATCCATTTTGTTTTGGAAAATCCCCGATTCCGATTATAGACGATCAATCCGGACCCTACCCCTCGGCGCATCCCATGCATTAACCCGGATTTCCATGCAGGGATTCCACGACCTTTTGCGTGTTGTGGGAACCACTCTGGCGGTTGCACGGTGAAAATCGAACCGCCACAATCCAGCTTCGGAGGACGGAAACAGGACGCCACGCCGGTTCTTACGCACACACTTTGGCGTGCGCCTCCACGAGGGTGCCTGGCCACCACTCATCCCTTGAATTAGGCTGTTCTGCAGTTGCAACCGCTTGCCAGCGAAATTGGGTTTCCCCATCGCCAGCTACCCCCCCGCGAGCTACACCCTCGTAGCCACCAGCGCCGGAGCAATCCACTCGCTCATGGGACGCACCCCGCCACAGTCCAAGCAACTGGTCACAGCAAACTGACTCCCGCAGTGCGGACAGACCGCCCCGGTTTGGAACGTGTCGAATGGCTGCCCACACTGCCCACATTTCCAGAAGGCTCCCAGCGGCGGCCCGGCTCCGCACCGGGGACAGGCAAACCCATCCCGCCGCGGCAATTTTGCCAACCGGGACAGTGCTTGCGATTGTTTCAGTCCGCTCCAGCAATTCATCAGCATGAAGGCTGCGAGAACTCCGAACCAGACGGAATGTATCCACAAAGCCAGAATGATGAAGCCCGCCGCGCCCAGGAAGCCGACGATCGTGGCCACCATCAAGCTGCGGGCGCGTCCCAACACATACCAGAGCAAGGACCGAAGAATCTGTCCCCCATCCAGAGGATAGATGGGCAGCAGGTTGAAAATCAGCAGCCCGACGTTGATGAACCAGACCGCCCGCAGCAGCGCGTGGGCATTGGGCATCGCCGCCGCCCATCCCAACGATCGGCTCAATACGCCAAGTCCTGACAGCACCGGAAGCAGCGCCACATTCACCAGCGGTCCTGCCGCGATGCTCCACAGCGTAGCGCCTGGCCTTGGTGGAGGGTCTACGTACGCCACACCGCCGAGCGGCCACAGCACGATCCGGTTTGCCGTCCCCCCAACTTAGCGGCAGGCCAGGGCGTGACCGAACTCGTGCAGCAACACAATAAGAAAGAGTGTCAGATACTCCAGCACGTTGAACGCGAGAGAGGAGTAGCTTTTCGACCGGCCGCTGATTTCAAATGCGGCCACCAGAAACCAGGACCAATGCAGAAACACGTCAATCCCGGCGGTACGGAACAGATGAACCGACCCTTGGCGAGCGCTCGGCATGTGCGCAGTTTACTGCATTACCTCAACGGTCGTAATCGCAGCTCATGGTCAGCCCCTGGCCGTGAATGCGCAACGTGATCCCAGTCACAGACACGACCAGCGACTCCGGCTAACCTCTCATCTTGGCGAATCCGCGCATGAAAGAGGCTGATCCGGCCGTTCGGATGAATCGCCAGGAGGGCAAGATTGAGCGCATCTGCACAAGCCGCTGATTGCTCAACCCAGAAACTTGACGCGCTGAGCCGTCTAGTGGGGAACACCCCACTGCTCGGCATCCACTTCACGTATCGGGGGCAGCCCCGGACCATTTATGCCAAGTCAGAACAGTTGAACCTGACCGGCAGCATCAAGGACCGGATGGCGTTGCACATCCTGAAGAAGGCATACGCCCGCGGACAGATTCGCCCGGGTGACACGATTGCAGAAGCTACCAGCGGAAACACCGGCATCGCATTTGCCGCCATCGGCCGCGCGCTTGGGCATCCAGTTACGATCTTCATGCCCGGCTGGATGAGCCACGAGCGCCAGGACCTCATTCGCAGCTACGGGGCTGAAATCGTCCTCGTCACTGCCGAACAGGGTGGATTCCTGGGGAGTATCCAGATGTCGGAAGAGCTCGCGGCGAGCCGCTCCGACGTTTTCTTGCCGCGCCAGTTTTCGAACTGCGCCAACACCGAGGCGCACGAAAGAACCACCGGCCCGGAGATTTGCGCCCAACTGGAATCGGCTGGCCTTCGCCCAGACGCTTTTGTGGCCGGCGTTGGCACCGGTGGAACCGTGATGGGAGTGGGCCGCTACCTTCGCGCGCGGAACCCGGACATCCGGGTTCATCCCGTCGAGCCCGCGGAATCTCCCACAATCACCAGTGGACATAAAGTCGGCAAGCATCGCATCCAGGGCATCTCCGATGAATTTATTCCCGCGCTCATCGACCTCGCCCTTTTGGATCCAGTTATCCCCGTGTCCGACGGAGACTCGATCCTGATGGCGCAGAAGCTTGCCTCCAGTCTTGGCCTTGCCGTGGGTATTTCCTCGGGCTGCAACTTTCTGGCCGCCGTCAAGGTGCAGGAAGAACTTGGCCCCGCTGCCGTGGTAGCCACGGTGTTCGCGGACGATAACAAAAAGTACTTGAGCACCGACTTGACCCACGTCGAGCCCATGCGCCCGGACTATCTCGCGCCCCAAGTAACCTTGACCGGCGTCTCGGCCCTGGAACGCGTCTGTCGCTTCTGTGAGCGTGGCAAGGAGTGTACCGAGAACCAAATGCTGGTTCCTTCCTGATGCCCTCGCCCTCGATCCCTAAGTCTGGGACACCGCGCTAGCTCCTAGCGACTAGCTGCTAGCCACTGCTTTTTCATGCTATCCTGCGCTCAGCTCTTCACCCAGGACAACCGGTGCTCGCGGAACTGCGGCTCGAAAACTACGCGGTGATTGACAATGTCGCGGTGGAGTTCGCCTCCGGCCTGAACCTGCTAACCGGTGAAACCGGCGCCGGCAAGTCCATTCTGATTGACGCGCTTGCTCTTCTTCTCGGCGATAAAGCTTCCACCGACGTGATCCGTACCGGGGCAGATCGAGCCGTGATCTCGGCGGTTTTTGAAATTGAGGGTGGCCCCGAGAGGATTATCCGCCAAATCCTCGAGAGCAACGGCATTGACTCCGAGGATGCCTCCATCATTCTACGGCGCGAGATCGCGGTCGGCGGCAAGGGCCGCGTCTTCATAAACAACCAGCCCGCTACCGTGGGCGTGCTGCGCCAGCTCGCGCCCTGCCTGGCCGCCATCCATGCGCAGAATGAATCCCTTCTTTCCTTCGATGCCGCTGCCCGGCTGAGCCTGCTCGATACCTATGCCGGCGTCGCAACTCGATGCAACCAGCGACGCATTTGCCCAGTGGAAGAGCATCACCAGTCGAATCGAGGAACTTGAGCATGGCGAGCAGGACCGGCTGCGTTTCCTCGATCTATGGACCTTTCAAAAGCGTGAGATTGAAGACGCCCACCTGAAACCCGGAGAAGACGAACGCCTTGAGACCGAGAAACGCGTTCTGGCCAACGCCGAAAAAATATACGGCGCCGCCATGAATGCCTTCGACCTGCTTTACGAAGGTCATGCCTCCACCTCATCTTCATTGCGAACGGCGCAGAAACATATCGAGGAATTGGCGCGCTTCGAGCCAAAATTCCAGGAGGCGTTGGCCGCGATCGACACTGCCCGCATCAGCGTGGAAGACGTGGGCGCGACCCTGCGTGACTATGCTGGCGGCATCCAGGCGTCGCCCGAGCACCTGGCCGAGGTGGAAGATCGCCTCGCCCTCCTGGACCGCCTGAAGCGCAAGTACGGTCCGGCTCTCGAGGACGTGATTCACCACGGCCAGGAAGTCAGCCGCAAACTTTTGGAGATGGAAAACAAAGACGAGATTCTCGCCGAGCTTCGCACCGCGCTGGCGCAAGCAGCCCAGGAATATCTTCGCGCGGCCCGTGCTCTTTCCAAGAAGCGCTACGAAGCCGCCCGCAAGCTGGAGAAGTTGGTCGAAGCCGAGATCAACGATCTGGCCATGAAATCCAGCTTCCAGATTGAAGTCAGCGGCGGCAACGAAGAAGGGAACTGGACTTCTTCCGGCTTCGACCAGGTCGTCTATCTGATCTCCACCAACCCCGGCGAACCGCTGCGCCGGCTGGAGCACATCGCTTCTGGCGGAGAGCTCTCGCGAGTCGTGCTGGCGCTCAAGTCCAGCGTGGAATGTGGAAGCGCGGCCCTTCAGGGCCGTGGCAGCACTGCAAAATCAGCCAGGGCTTTAGCCCCTGCCGCGCAGCGCACGCTTGTGTTCGATGAAATTGATACCGGCATTGGCGGCCGCGCTGCCGAAGCCGTCGGCAGGAAGCTCAAAGCCCTCGCCCGGGCCAACCAGGTGCTCTGCGTGACCCACTTGCCGCAGATCGCCACCTTCGCCGACCATCACTACGTGATCGAGAAAAAAAGTTCCGGCGATCGCACCCGGGTCGCGGTTCGTCTCATCGCTGGAGAAGAGCGTACCGAGGAGGTTGCCCGCATGCTCAGCGGCGCCCACTTGACGGACACCTCCCGCAAACACGCCGAGCAAATGCTGAAAACCAACGCGTGAATTGGCCGTGGCCATTTGGGGCGACGCCCTCGTCCGCCAGTCGGAGTTCCACAGTTCCTGGCAACGCTCCGCAGCTTCCTTCCTGCTATTAAAATCAGCTTATGCGTGCCATGGTCCTGGAACGCCCGCAACCGACAGCAGCGTCTCCTCTTCATCTGAGAGAGATCCCCACGCCCGAGCCCGCTACGGAACAGATCCGCGTACACGTGCGCTGCTGCGGCATCTGCCACACCGATCTGCACACCGTGGAAGGCGATCTTCCACTCCCCAAGCTGCCCATCGTTCCCGGCCACCAGATCGTGGGCATCGTGGACGCCCTCGGCCCCGGCGCGCACCGCTTCCATGAAGGAGACCGCGTCGGCATTCCCTGGCTACACTCGACCGACGGCACCTGCCACTACTGCCGCCGGGGGCTGGAGAATCTTTGCGAGCACGCGCAGTTCACCGGCTACCACGTGAACGGCGGCTACGCCGAGGCTACGCTCGTCGGCGAAGATTACGCATACTCCATTCCCAACGTCTTCTCCGATGAAAACGCCGCGCCTCTGTTGTGCGCCGGAATCATCGGTTACCGCTCGTATCGGCTGAGCGGAGTACGCGCCGGCGAGCGGCTCGGACTCTACGGCTTTGGAGCCTCGGCACACCTCGTTTTGCAATTCGCCCGCCACCTAGGCTGCGAAGTTTGCGTGTTCACCCGCGCTGCCATTCATCGCGAGCTCGCAAGCCGTCTCGGCGCCGCGTGGGTGGGCGCAGCGGAGGACACAGCGCCTCAACCGCTCGACGCTGCCATCATCTTCGCTCCCGCCGGAGCACTTGTCCCGCATGCGCTTCGCGCCTTGCGCAAGGGCGGAACTCTGGCGCTGGCAGGCATCACCATGAGCGCCCTCCCGCAAATGGATTATTCTCTGCTCTACCACGAACGCGTCATCCGCAGCGTTGCCAATAGCACCCGCCAGGACGCTCGCGAATTCCTCGAACTCGCGGCCCGCGTCCCGCTCCAGACCGAAATCGAGATCTTCGACCTGGAGCAGGCGAATCAAGCTCTGCAAGCTCTCAAGAACAGTCAGATCCAGGGCGCGGGAGTTCTGCGGATCAGCGGCGCCCGCTCAGCGATGTAGGCCGGGTGCCTCATCCTAATCGCCTCCTTCGCGATTAGGGCGCGGGTTCTTGTTCCGACTGCGCCGCGCTACCGTGTCCTCCTCCCGCTGTTGGGCACACCCTCAGCGCAAAAACTAGGGATCGCCCTAGTGGGACGGGCGGCGCGGGCGTCTTACATTGGTCCCATCGTAATGAAGTTGTGGGGGAGCCAATGACGCAAAAAAGGAAACGCGAAAAGGTAGTGGCTGAAATTACAACCGCGCACTTGATGCAACTCATGCAGGAACAGGGCAGGTCCCTGGATCACCAGCAAGCGCTCAATTTCCTGAACGAAGAGGGTCGAGCCTACCTGATGTGGAAGCAGATGATGTACGCCGGCGAAAACTACATCAAGTCCGTGCTCGCACAGACTTACCCATTGCAGCCCTATGGGGCGACTTCGCCACGATGACATGTGCGGGCCCGGCCAGAACACTATCTCGGCCACAACTCCGAGACGGCCGTACTACTGGGTGGTGGCGTACTTGGCCCTTGTTGAAATCCACAACCAGCTTCCGCGTATAATCCTGTGCGGGTTCTTTACCGGATCAACTGGGGAGGCTTCCTTGCGACGTCCTTGCTTTCTCTTTCCGCTCTGCCTTGTGCTCACCTTCGTTCTTGCCGGCTGCGGAGGCTCCAACTCCGCCATGAACCTTCAAGGCACTTCCGTATCCGTGGTCCCGGCTTCGCCCAGCCTGAGGGTGGGCGATGTGCTGCAGCTTTATGTCGTCCCTAACTCTCTCGGATACAACCCGGTCCCAACGCCCACGGGCTCCTGGTCCTCCACCGACACGGAAATTGTTAAGGTAAATTCCAACGGCCTGATCACGGGCGTCAGCGAAGGGAATGTCATTGTCACCTTCGTGTGCTCTACTTGTCCATCGGTCCAGGTTCCAGTCACCGTCACGCCCCGAGCGTCTTCCCTGACCATCAACCCCCTCACTGCGACTGTGAACTCCGGCGATACATTTCAGTTTTCCGCGGCTGGAGTGATCGACGGCAAGCAGCAGGATGTAACCAACGTAGCCTTCTGGACCCTGGACAACTCCCTCTTCGGAAGTGCCACGATAGTCCAGGGCCTGCTTACCATAGATCCCGGCGCGGTCACCCAGCAGACCGTCATCCAGGTCACCGTCTCCTACGGAGGCTTGAAAGCCTCCGCCCCCGTCTTCGTCAATCCCTGATCAGAGCGGATGCGATTTGACATCGTCATCCCGAGCCGTGCTCTTTTGGCGCGGGTGCCCCCATTCAAGCCGGTTTTGCTTGAGTGGGGATGTTTCAGAGTTTACGGGTGCCCCACGTCTCGTGCTTTTCGAGACGTGGGATGGCGTGTTCGTGGAAGGGTTCGGCGGGGTGGGGATTTTGTCCCGACTGTGCAACCCCCTCCACCCCTGTCATCCTGAGGCAGCGGAGTCGTTCGCTCGCGAACGACTCCCAACGAAGGATCCATGCATTTCTCCCACGCTGAGCATAGACGAACGCGCATCTTCGCCCACGCGGATTTGAATGGGCACGGCTTCAGCCGTGCCGCCGAGATTCTGATTTCGATTTACGCCCCGCAGAGCGCGACTTCCCCCGGATTGGCTTGACTCTGCGAATCCCTCGGCGTATGTTTCTCCTTCCCCCAGAAGTCGGGCCCCGCAGTGTGTCTAGTCGAAACGGTTATTTCCCCAGGTTAAGGAGACGATATGAGACAAGCGCTTGCTGTCGTCCTGTGCGTCGCGATTCCCGTCGCGCTCTTCGCCGGAGACAACTCTTTCAAAGTCACCTACGACGGAGGCTCGCTGTCCGACACCAAAACCGGAACCGGCGTGAAGCTCTACATCGAACAAAACCAGGTTCGCTTAGTGAAAGACAACGCGGACATCGCAAAGATACCAGCGTCCGCCGTCACCGAAATCAGCTACGGGCAGGACGTTCACCGGCGTGTCGGCACCGCGGTCGCCGTGGGCGTGTTCACGCTGGGCGTGGGCGCGTTGGTCGCCCTCAGCAAATCCAAGAAACACTACGTCGGATTGATCTGGGCCGACGGAGACAAAAAGGGTGGTCTCGCCATGCAGTGCGATAAGAACGACTATCGCGGCATCCTCGCCGGCCTGGAAGGCATAACCGGCAAGAAAGCCGTGGACTCAGAAGCTATGACGGTTAAGAACTGAACTGAGATTGCGTGGGCGGCCGCCCCTGGCTGTCCGGTGGAACGAGGTGATATGCAATGCCGAAACGTGAGCCCCTAGACCCCGGCAAGTATGTTTTTTCAACTTTGATGAACGACATTGAGAATGGTCGTATCCGCCTGCCGCCATTTCAGAGGGAATTCGTCTGGAGTCCACCGAAGGTGATGAGCCTCATGGACAGCATCTACAAGGGATTCCCAATTGGAAGCTTCTTCTACTGGAAAGCGGACCGCAAATACGTGACCCTCTTCCGCGACATCGAGAGCCTTTCGCTTCCAGCACCGGCACTTGATCAGGAGCTCTTTTTCATCTTGGACGGGCAGCAACGGCTGACCTCCATCTGGGCAACATTCAAAGGGGCTGTCATCGACGGCGACAACTATGCGCGGATCTGCCTGGACCTCGATGCCGCCGCCAGGTACGAGAAGGCTGGCTCGGAGGAACGTCGACTGATTCGGGTGTTCGAGGAAACCGATGCGGACAACGACAAATTCGTTTCGCTCCGAGACATCCTCTCCGACAACACGCGCACTTACGATGACATCCGAGACAAGTTGCCCCGCGAGAAGAAGGAAACGCTGTCGAATGCCCGTGAACAGTTCATAAGATACCCATACTCCGTGGTCAAGGTTTTCGACTTGGAGTTGGAGGATGCCGTCGAGGTCTTCCAGCGAATCAACCAGGGAGGAAAGCGCCTGACGCGATTTGAGTTGGTCGCCGCGAACTGCTGGTCTGAGTCGTTCGATCTGGCGAAAGCGGTGAAGGAGTTCAATGAGCGTGTCAAGGAACGGACTGATTTCGGAAAGGTAGAGCCGATCACATTTGTTCAGGCGATGTCGCTTGTTGCATTTGATCAGTGCAAGACGGAACACGAGCTTAGACTTTCGCCAGCGAGGGTGCAGGAGCTCTGGCCACGCGTCTCGAAGGCGATTGGCGACGCCATCGATTGGACGCGCGACAACTATGGAGGGTACGCGGGGACATGATCCCCTACGACTCTATGTTGGCGGTCCTCGCCTGTTACTTCTCAGAACACGGAACGAATGTCCCCGTGGAGCACAAGCTGTGGATCGATAGGTGGTTCTGGCGGTCTGCATTTTCTGAAAGGTACTCAAAATCCACCACCACGCAGATGGCCAACGATGCCAAGGCCATCAAGGAACTCGTCAACGGTAAGCTGGAACTGCCGAACTATCCCCTAACCGTCGGCAAAGAGGACCTTCTGAAGATGCGGATGAATCGGTCTTCTGGTGCCGCGCGTAATGGGGTGCTCTGCCTCTTGGCAAGCGCAAAGCCGAAGCAATTCGTTACGGGAGCGGACGTTGCGCTCGCTAAAGATCACTTTAGTGAGCTAAAGGACCCGAACGCTCACCACATCTTTCCCAAGAACTTCTTGAAAAGTGTTCTGAAGCGCTACGTCGAGGAAGTCCATCTGATGACCAACTTCTGCTTCTTGCCGGCGGACTTGAACAACAAGATCAAGGACCGCCCGCCCTCTGAATATTTTATGGAGTTTAAGGGGCAAGCAGGCGACAACCCCCAATTCGAGGCAGCGCTAAAGTCTCACCTAATTCCAGCAGGCTCGGAGTCACCGATCTGGAGGGACGATTACGACGAGTTTCTTCGACAGAGGGGAGAACTGATCTGGGCCGAAATATTGAGGGTTACCGGCGAGGGCGATATCTACGACTCCGGCGCGTCGGTGCCTCGCGACCAGGCGCGGCTCGCCGTCGACGAAATTGAGGTCAAGCTCCGTCGCGCGGTACATGAGATTCTCGAGTCCCGGGTCGGCGCGGATTACTGGAAGGCGACCGTGCCAAGCGATGTGCAAGAGACTGTCAAAAAGAGAATCAGCGAGCGTAACCGGTCCAAGATCGTCGCACGAATCGACGATCCATTGATTCGACTCCAATACGTTGACCTAATGGACTATCACAAGATCATCGACAAGAATTGGGTGTTGTTCGCGGACCGTTTCGGTAGTCGTGAGGACCTCAAGTCACACGCCTTGGCTCTGAAGAACTACCGGAATCCTCTGAGTCATGTCCGTGACATGGATCCTATCGACCAGAAGCGGGGCGAAGCCGCGGTGCTTTGGTTCAGAAAAACGCTCGCTCCACCGGCCCCGGATTCGGTCTCCGCTGCGGGGCCGGAGACGAGAGATGTGTAACGCGGGGGCTGGGGGGGCTGGCCCAGCCTTTCCTTCTCATCATGCTCCCGAGGGTGCCCCATCCTCGCCGCGCTTTCTGCTATTAGGGTGCGGATTGTGCATGTTATAATGGTCACCTAAGTGACCACATGAAGATCAGCACAGTTCGAGAGTTTCGCGACAAAGCAACCGGCTTGCTGCGATCCAAGGACCCCATCCTCGTGACCCGCCGCGGCCGCCTCGCCGGAGTGTTTTTCCCCTGGCAAAAAGAGGGCTTGCCACTGGAGCTGAAACAAGACCTGTTCGCCATGCTGACCGGCGAAATCGCCCGCCAGATCAAGCGCCGCGGCATTTCTGAAAAGCAAGTGCTGGCTGATTTTGAACGCTGGCGAAAGGCTCGTCGTGCGGCTCGCCGCAGACGCTAACGTTCTGCTGGCTGCGATTCTCGGCGGCCTGCTCCAAGCTCATCCTGGCCAGCCCAAAGATGGAGCAGATATTCACCGCTGAACCGACCATCGCCGAGGTGCGTGAATACGCGGTCCTGCTTGCCAGGAAAAGGCATCTCCCGGCGGATATTCTCTTGCTCGCCGTCGCCAGTTTACCGGTCACAATCGTCCCAGCCGCCGACTATGCCTCCAGCATGGCCGAGGCCAAGCGGCGGATCGGCTGGCGCGATCCCGACGATGTCCCCATTCTGGCTCTGGCCATCGAGCTCAACATTCCTGTTTGGTCGAACGATAAAGACTTCGAAGAGTCTGGAGTTCCCCGGTTCACGACGGAGGATTTGCTTCGCAAGCTGGGACTGTTGCATCGCCGTTGACACTGGGGCTCGGTAGCCCATGTTTCACCACGGCGTGCCCCACGTGTCGCGCTTTCGAGACGTGGGATGGCCACTAACTCTCAGCTATTAGCTCCTAAGCTGCCAGCTACTAGCTACTGTTCTATCAATCACTTAGCTCCATCCGCTGCCCCAAACAACCGCTAGACCCCGATTTTCGCCCTTTCGTTGGGTTATGCGTGCCAAAGAGGGATTGTCTTCAATAGGATAGCTGCAGGGAACAAAGGGAGAGGTCCATCCAGCGTGGCCTTCTCTCTACAGAGTGAAGGTCACAGGTCGAGAACTAGGTTCAGACGTTTTCAGGTTCAAAGCTACTTTGCTTCTTGATCAGGTTAACCCAGGGAAAGTGGCAGATGCCTGATTTGCCCATCCCGAAAACAGGTTCCGCGCAGCGGAAAGCGAGAGGACGATGCACAAGCCAGTAAAGTATGTGGAGAAAGCCGCAACCATCGCCGCCACCGGCGTGTGGGCCGTATTTGATCGCCTCAACCGGATCAAGCCCAATCCTTCTCCTACCCCGAAGTGGTCCGACAAGCCCCTGCTCAAGTCCTACGAAAAGAGCAAGCCGCCGTTGGGCTGGCCCCGCTCCACCGACTCGCTGTGCCCGAAGTGCGTCCCGGAAATCCGCCAGCGGATTCTCGATGGCGAACTGCCCGTGGATGTTCTGATGAACCAGAAAGTCGGCGAGGTCAAAGCTCAAATTGTCGAGCGCGACGGCAGAATCCTGATGGTCAAGGACTGCCCCAAGCACGGCCATTTCGAAGATGTGATGTCGATTGACACCGACTTCTCGCAACACTTGGAAGAAGTTTTCCCCGGCCGCGACATCCTCGCCCACAACGACGAGAAACTCCACCACCACGGCTCCAGCACCGTCAAGTACGGCCGCGGATCGGTTCTCACCATTGACCTGACCAACCGCTGCAATATGATGTGCGATCCCTGTTTCATGGACGCCAACCAGGTTGGCTTCGTGCATGAGTTGAGCTGGGAAGAGATCAAGACCATGCTCGACAATGCCATCACCATCAAGCCGCGCCGGCAGATGTCGGTTCAGTTCTCCGGCGGCGAGCCCACGCTTTCGCCCTACTTTCTGGATGCTGTGCGATACGCGCGCAAAGTTGGATACAACAGCGTGCAAGCTGCGACCAACGGAATTGAATTCGCCAAGAGCTTGGAATTTGCGCAGCAGGCCGCCGATGCCGGGATGCGGTATGCGTATCTGCAGTTTGATGGAATCGGCAACGCCGCCAACGCTCACCGCAAGGTCGGCAACTTGTTCGACGTGAAACTGAAAGCCATTGAAAACCTGCACAAAGCGGGCGTCGAGATCGTGCCCGTGATCACGATTGTCAACGGAATTAACAACGAGCAAGTCGGACGCATTATCCAGTTCGCGCTCGATAATCCCAAGAAGATCGGCTTCTTGTCATTCCAGCCCGTCTCCTTTACCGGCCGCGACGAAGCTATCACCGACGAGCGCCGCGTCGCCCAGCGTTACACCCTTTCGCATCTCGCGCATGATGTAAAAAATCAAACCGGCCTGGGCGAACCTTCCCGCGACTGGTTCCCCATCTCCTTCATGGGGACCTTCTCCGATTGGGCCGACCTCATGCACGCCAACGACGCCAACAACAATTGGGGCCAGCTCTCCTGCGGCTGCCATCCAAATTGTGGGACGGGGATGGCGGTGATGATTGACAAAGAAACGAAGGAGGCGGTGCCGGTGACGGCGTTCCTGCACGGGGATCAGTTGGCGAAAGACATTGCCAAGGTCAACGATGCGGCGCGGGGAAAAACGCTGACGGCATTCGGAATGGCGCTGTGCCTGATGAAGAATTACGATCCGTTCCAGTCGCCGACGCATTTCAAGCTGATCGATCTGCTGCGGAAGTTTGACAAGAACTACAACGTGACCGGAAAGAATTACGGGAAGGTCGGGCCGGACCGGACGATTGAAGACGTGATGAAGCGGCGCCAGGACCGCTGGAACTTCCTGTTCATCGCCGGGATGTGGTTCCAGGATCTGTTCAACTACGATTTCCGGCGGACGGAGCAGTGCATCATTCCGTACGCCACACAGGAAGGCGAGATTTCCTTCTGCGCCTACAACACCGGCGTGGGATGGCGCAACATTATTGAGAAGATGCACATGACGGCAACGCTGACCAAGTGGTATGAAGAGCATGGGCGGCATGAAATCTTTGCCGGCGGCAAGAACGTGAAGATGGAGAACGTGGAGCACTCGCTGCTGCTGAAGGATGAACTGGTCACACTGGAGGAGCAGCACGATCTGGATCGGCTGGGCATCGCCAAGAATTCGCGCGATGAGAAGATTCGGGCGCGGGACGCGAAACAAAAGCAACACGCCGAAGCCGATGCGCGGGGGCCGAAGAAAAACGACGCAGCCTACGATGCGCGGATGGCAGCGCTGTATCGGGAAGTTGTGCTGAAAGAGAAACCGGTGCAGTCGGACAACGGATTCATTCCCCTGGGCGCGCTGGCCAAGGCGAGTGCCGCGAGGCCAGTCGAAGTAGGAGAACCAGTAGCGGGAGATTAGGAGTCAGGAGTCGAGAGCCAGTGCAAAGAGCCGCCGCCATGCGGCTTTTGTGCAGGATGCAAAGGGCGAACTCGGTTCGGAGTTCAATGCTAGCCTTTCGAAAAACCCCCGCCCTGTCTCTCCAAAAACGGGAGAGACCAGGACGGGCCACCCGGCCGTCAGACGTCGGGCATCCGGCGGCCAGCACGGTGGAAATGCATGGATCCTTTGTTGGGAGTCGTTCGCGAGCGAACAACTCCGCTACCTCAGGATGACAATCTGGTTTGTCGGGCATGGCTGAAGATGGCCTGACTCGCGGTGGGGCAACCTTAAGGTTAACAACCGCACCCTAACGTCGAAAAGCACGACGTTAGGATGGAGGCACCCGCGGACAAGAATGTCGGCGCCACACTGCTACGGCCCCCGGTTCAAACTGTCGAGAGCCTGCTTGGCGGGGGCCAGTTTAGGGTCCAGCTTCAGCGCCTGCTCATAGGCAGAGCGGGCTTGCACGATCCGTCCCTGTTGTTGCAGGAGTTGGCCGAGCCGGAGAAAGTGTTCGCCGGAAGACGATTCGGAGGCATTGCGAAGCGCATCAGAAAAATCGATTTTGGCTAACCCCTCTTTGGCACTGGCCCGCTCGGGGTCGAGGTGTAATGCCTGCTGGTAACTGGCGCGCGCCTGGGCGTAGTTGCCGAGTCGGCCATATAACCTGCCCAGAGCTTCGTAAGCCACGACCAGGCTGTGAGGTTTCGAGGCCAGGGGGATGGCGGCTTCGAACTCGGCGATTGCGTCGCGCGTGCGTCCGGTCATTTCAAGGGCGCCGCCGAGATTCAGATGGCTCACCGGGTCCTGAGGCCTGATGCGGGCGGCGTCCCGCAGATGCGGCACGGCCTCCGTTCCACGGTCGAGCGCCATGAGCGTGACGCCCAGATTGGCCTCGGCGTTGAAGTTGTCCTTGGTGACATTCACCGCGTGCAGCCAGAGTTCGTAGCTGTCCTGCCAGTACGAGATCTGTTCCCAGGTAAAGAGGGCGAAAATCGCCAGCACCACGGCGGCGGCTTTGGCGCGCGCCGCGAAACGGAGTTGCTTTTGATCGGCGAAATCGGCCGCGACCCACACCGCCATCAAGAAGATGCCAATCAGCGGGAGGTAGGCGTAGCGGTCGGCCATGGCTTGCTCACCTACCTGGACAAGTCCAATGACAGGAACGAGAGTGCCGAGAAACCAGAGCCAGCCGGTCACCAGGTACGGGCGGCGGGCACGCTGCCACCATACCAAGGCGCTCACGGCGAGAAGAAACAGCGAGGCAAACCCTACTTGCCAGACCGCCAGCGTGGCGCCGGGATGAGGATAAAACACCGCCAGCCGCGCCGGCCAGAACGCTTTCCAGATGTACATGGCGTAGGCGTAAGCGGCATTCTCCAGACGGACGCCCAAGGGAAGCACCAGGCGCATGGAGCCGTAGGAGCGCTGCGCGAACATAGTGACGGCACTGTCGGCTGCGGAGAGCGCCAAGAGCGGCAATTTTTCAAGCACAAGCCACCAGAGGGAAGCCTGAGGCACAGGAGGCATGGGCTCGAGCCTGGGGAACCTGGCTGATCTTTCGCGATCTTCAATTTCGCTGAGATCTTGTGGCGATGACTCGCCCCACCCACGAATTCGTCGCAAGGGCCAGAAATCCAGCAGCATGAGCAGGCAAGGCAGAGTGACGACCATGGGCTTGGCCGCAAGCCCGAGCAGGAACAGCGTGGCAACGGCGAGATAACGCTTGATGCTGGGTTTAAGCGCGTACCATCCATAAGCCGCGAGGGTCAGGAGAAAGAAGAATGTGCTCAGGACGTTTTTCCGTTCCGCAATCCAAGCCACCGACTCCACGTTGAAAGGATGAATGGCGAAGAGCGCCGCCACCAACGCGCTGCGGCCGGTGGCACCGGTTGCGCGCAACAGCAGGAGGAAAAGGAGCACGACGTTCAGCACATGCAGCAACAGGCTGGTAAAGTGATGCCCGGCAGGGTTCAGGCCATACAATTCGCAATCGAGGGCGTGCGAAAGCCAGGTCGCCGGGTGCCAGTTGGAAAACTCGGTTGAAGTCAGAGCCCAGGTGATCGTCCCCCAAGCGAGACCGGCTTGCACGTGCGGGTTGTTGGTGACGTAGCTGTTGTCGTCGTAGCTGCCGATGAAAGAATGCCCAAGGACAGGGCTGTAAAGAGCGAACGTCACAACAGCCAGCAGGAGGGAAATCAGAAGAAGTTGCCTTCGAGGGAACGTCAGCAGCGTAGATGGAGTGTCTTGCCGGACGCCCGCCTTTCTGGCGGTAGCGAGCTGTTGTCGCGCCTCCCGCCGTTTGTCTGATCTCGTTCTTACAGGCATGTTGAAAACCGGGAACCAGTGTGCCCCGCGCGAAAACGACTTGCGAGCAGAAGGAATTGTACATGGGTGGCGCTGTTTTAGGTTCGCTTCGGGTGGGCGAAGTAGCTCAGGTCGGACCCTGCCACAATGTGTGCAATCATTTGCACGTAAGGCTGTGTAAATGTATGTAAAGTGGTGATAGTGCAATGAAAAGTCGAGGTCTCTTTGGCATGCGAGATGCGTTTGACATGCTATAACCCGCCACTCCGGGACCAGCAGACTCCCTCCTTCGACCGCTGGACCGTTTGGCCGGAGCGATCTAAAGATGATCAAATCGAGATTGTTTGTAATGGTGGTCCTGCTGACCTCGTGGGGCATGCAGGCGCAGGTGGTTACGTCTTTTGAGGGCATCAATGCCGCGCAGGATCCACACCCGGAACATGACGTGGATCCCAACGGCGCGGTCGGGACCAGGCAGTTTCTGGAGTGGACGAATGTCGCCTTTCAGGCCTACGACAAAGTAACCTTCGCTCCAGTGTGGTCTAGTCCGCAGCCCGGCGCGACACCGTGGAAAAACAACGGGGTCAAGAACTGCAATATCAACGGCGACGGCGTGGTTCTGTTTGATCGTCTCGCGTCCCGCTGGGTCATCGCTGGACACAACTCGCCCGGCATCGCCGGACCGTACTATTACTGCGTCGCGGTGTCGAACACTGACGATCTGGCCTCCAGCACGCTCCATTGGTACGCTTACCAGTTTCCACTTGATCCGGTGCTGGGAACGAATGCCGAAGGCCATTTGTTTTTCCCTGACTGGCCAAAGCTGGGGACGTGGTCGGATGCCTACTACCTGAGCTTCGACGCGCTGGACGTGAACCAGGGATATAAGGTGATCGGAGTGGTGTTTTGCGCGCTGGACCGCACCAACATGCTGACCGGTTCGAGTCCCAATCCCATGCAATGTTTCAGCGACCCCAACCCGCTACCGGCCAGCGGCAGTTTGTATCTCAAGCACAGCCCGGTGCCCGCGGATATTGAGGGTACGGTTCCGCCCCTGCCGGCAGGCATGAGTTTTTTGTGAGTCTGCAAAGCCCGCCGCACGACGGTGTATCCACCACATCGAATTCGATCAACCTGTGGGATTTTCATGTCGATTGGACCGATCCGGCGAAATCGGCATTAACGAGTTCTTCGTTGATCGTCGCCACCTACGCTCCAGGATGCTATAACCCGAAAATGCCGCTGAATACGGTTTGTCTGCCGGAACCTGGGACTCGTTCGGACGGTACGCACTACCACCTCGACGTGGTCGGAGACCGGTTCATGCCCCGCCTGGCTTACCGGAATTTTGTTACGCACGAGTCGTTTCTGGCCAGCCACGCCGTCCGCGTCAGCGCAACAAGCACGCAAACTGGAATCCGCTGGTATGAACTTCACGGCAGCCAGACCCCAGCGGTTTTCCGCAGCTTTACGATCAGCCCCGACCGGTCGCTGTTTCGCTTTATGCCCAGCATGGCTCAAGACCACGACGGCAACGCGGCTATCGGCTACAGTGTGGGCAATGTCAGAGTGCATCCTGGAATTCGCGCGGTGACATGGAATCTGGGCAGAAACACGAAGCGGGTCGAAGTGACGATCAAGAACGGCGGCGGAGATCAGGAGAATTCCTCCACCTGGGGCGACTACACCAGCATGACCGTTGACCCTGTGGATGGCTGCACTTTCTGGTATGTGAACGAATACTTGCCCGCGAACGAAGCCGGCGCCGCTATCAGTTGGGCTACCACGATCGCCAAGTTCGCCGTACCGACCTGCGTTCCTCTGAAGTAGGCGGTGCTAAGGCTGCGACGCGTGGGTTTGCAATCGCCGGCTGGGCAACCCCCAGATCATCTCTATCCGCATTCCCGCACCTTGTTCCAGTTGCCTGCGGAAAACTCCGGCGCGGCCTGAAGCATCTATCCGACAACAGGAAGGCGAGCTAAACGCGCGATGATCGCGTCGCCAAGAACGCGACGCTTCCCGCGCGCCTCGCACTCCTGAGCTTGCGCAGGATCTTGCGTGGAGAGGATACACACTTTGGCGGGGCAATAGTAGCGATGCGCACGAGATCCTTCGGGGCTGAAAGTTCCTCAAGATGACGCAGCGTCGAAGATTTGCCCAGATTGAGCCACTACCCAAGAGCCTGTAGAATTGACTACCGGTGCAAATGGAGGGATAATCCGCAATCTGAAGAGGAAGGCAGCGCTCCCCCGATGCGATCTCAACGCTTGATTTCGAAGCACTGCCTGCGAGCCGCGCTCGCCTTGGGCGTCGTTGCAACTGCGATTCTCACCCACCCAGCCCGGGCCCAGACGTACAAGCTGCTGCACTCGTTCAAGAATCAGCCTGACGGGGCCTATCCTCAGGCGGGCCTGATCCTTGACGGGTCGGGCAACTTCTATGGCACAACCTATGGAGGAGGAGTCGGCCACGGAACGGTGTTTAAGCGTGATCCAGTTGGTCACGAGATCACTCTGTACAGCTTCAAGGGCGGAAGCGACGGACAGTATCCCCTGCGCGGAGGTGTGATTCGTGACGAATCGGGAAATTTGTACGGCACCACTTTCGGCGGAGGAAGCTTCGGCTATGGAACGGTGTTTACGTTGGATACAGCCGGCCAGGAGACCGTTTTGTACAGCTTTAAGGGAAGCGCAGGGGATGGGGCGTATCCTTACGCGGGTGTGGTTCGGGACTCCGCCGGCAATCTGTACGGTAACACCGCCTACGGCGGCGGCGAGTCCGACGGCGGAATCGTCTTCAAGCTGGATACAAGCGGCAAGGAGACCGTGCTCTACGCCTTTTCTGGAACGCCGGACGGAGCTTTTCCTTACGGAGGTCTGGTCCTGGACCCTGCCGGCGATCTTTATGGCACCACCTACGGAGGGGGCAGCGCGGGGTACGGAACGGTGTTCAAGGTAGACAGCAGCGGCAGGGAGACCGTGCTGTACAGCTTTGCCGGGGCGCCGGACGGGGCAAATCCTTATGCCGGTTTGAGTCTGGATGGGGCGGGTAATATCTACGGCACCACCTATAACGGCGGCTCTTCCGACAACGGCGTCGTGTTCAAACTGGATACCAGCGGTCAGGAGAGCGTGCTCTATAGTTTCGCGGGGATGGGAGGGGACGGGGCGCATCCCTACGCCGGCGTTATTCTGGATGGTTCTGGCAATGCCTATGGCACTACATTCGATGGCGGCGACCTCAGTTGCAGTGCGCCGGGCTGCGGAACCGTGTTCAAGCTGGATACGACCGGGAAGGAAACCGTGCTGCACACCTTCGAAGGGCATCGCGGAAAGTTCATAGACGGCTCTTGGCCCTTCGGAGGTTTGGTGCAGGACGGAGCCGGCAATCTTTACGGGACCACTAACAAGGGGGGCAAGTACCCTCCAGTGCAACAGCGCGTGGGGACGGTATTCATGCTCACCCCGTGACGGCGACCGTCCCCCTTTAGGATCGAAGGCGCCTTCCGCCTGCTACGGCCCGACCACGCGGACTCCTCCTCCAGACGGAGCCTTTGAGTTCAGGCCAATCGGCAGTGAAACCTCCTGGCCGACGATCGACTTATTCTGCAGCAGAATAGGCGAAGCGCCCACCATGATCCGGGAATGCAGAATGGGGTGAACATTTCCGTTGAGGTCCATGTATTGAGTGAACCCACGGGGAACCGCATAGCTCGAGGTCGCATTCCAGTCGATGCCGCCACCAGAGATAGTCTTCACGTGCCAGACCACCTGTCCCTGGTACCCTCGGCGGCGAGTCAGATTCACAACATAGGTTCCGTTCAGTCCCATGCACTGATAGATATTTCCCTGAAACTTTCCTGACCCGTCCAGGCAGCCCGAGGACTGCATGTTCGCGCCCAGCAGCCAAGTTGCAACCTCGTCGTAGCCGGCGCCTGCGGCAGTCAGAGCGCCAGGATCATTGTTGGGGTTATACAGCGCGGCCGTTCCCGTCCACATATACCAGAGAGATTTTTTCATTCTCATGGCGATTTCAAGCAGTACGTAGCGGGCCGCATAGGCGGCTTGAGCCTCCTCCGTGGGAGGCGCCCATTGGCTCCACGACCCTTCGGTGTTCATCAGCGGGCTGGTAATGTGATAGGTCGCCATGAGGTCGGCCACCACCCTGGTTTGGTTGATCATGCCTTCCGGCACAGGGTAAGAATGGATCGGATAGGCATGAAGATCCACCCGGTCGAAATTCATTACCGCGCCTTGCGTAGCCCAGTACTTGGTAAAGAAGTCGATATTCCCGGATGGAGAAGCGACCAGGGCATGCGGGTCAATGCCCTTGATGATCCGCTGGGCATCCTGGGTCAGGGTTACGAAACCCTCCATGGTCAGGGTGGGATCGTAGTTGTATTTCTTTTGGGCTGGATTCCACATGCGGGGGTTGAACGGCTCGTTCCATACTTCGTAGGTCCGAATGATGCCGTGGCATTGAGGATCCGTGTTGGGACATCCCGTCTGCACTCCAGATGACGTGTACCGCGAAACCAAGGCGGTGACAAAATCATCAAAGGTCTGCCAGTCGGCGGGAGCGTCGCAGCTTCCCGCATCCTCCCGGCATGACCTATCTCCGGGATCTGAGGACGCCCAGGTGGGAGTCAAAGCCAGTTCGTAGAGGACTCCGACGCCGTTAGCTTGGGCGAGTTTTGTATAGGTGTCAAGGAGCGTCCAGTCCGGACTGCCCTCAGTCTTCTCAATATTCTGCCAGGCGGTGCCGTCATCCCACAGTCGGACCACTCCGAATGGGGTGACTTGAGTAGAAACGCTAGGCCAATCGTTTCCCGGATTGTGGGCGTGCAGGCCAAAAAAATGCTGTGGGATCGCTCCCGGCAAACCGCCGTCATAGATGGTTAGAGATAAGAGGCTCTCCGCCTTCTGCTGGGGCACGGAAGAATCCTTAACCACCACCGTCAAATTGTAGGTGCCCAGGTGTTCCGGGGTTCCCGAGATGATGCCATCGGAAGCAGCCGTGAGTCCCGATCCCGCCAGTCCGCTCACGCTCCAGGTGAAAGGAGGTGTCCCGGCCGATGCGTAGAGCTGGAACTGATACTGACCATATTGCCGGGCCAGGGGAATTCGAGACGTCAGCACGGCCAAGCGATCCTTTTGATTCTTAGCCGCGCTGAGCGCAGGGATGATCAGAGCCGTGATCAGCAAACCGATATGAACGAGTCGTTTTTGCCAGTTCATTTTCCGCTCCCAATAGGGGATTTAGAAACAGAGTCGGCCAGACAGTGAAAAGGAAAAGATCGAAGTTCGGCAACTATGGCGTGAGAGATTGTGACGCTGGAATTTCCGCTTACGGCTGCGGCTCGCGCACTGGTCCACGCGGGGCAGCCTGCGATGGCGCGGGCCGGAGAAACCTCGCTTGCTATACGGGGGAGTCGCATAACGTCATGGATTGTGAGGTTTCCGGCTCGAATAGAGAAGATTCCGTTAGTACATCCATGCCCGTGTCCAACCGGGCTAGTTCCAGATCGGCGGTTTCCTGCCTGGGAGTGGTTGGGAGGACCAGGGGAACACTAGGGGTGGGTGGCCACCGCTGAAGTTAGCTCACCGGGGCGGGCGCGCAGCATCGCCTGGGATGGCGACCGCCCCGGCCCGAGGGCGGCGGCGCAGCCGGTTGCGCTACCCGGGCCAGAGCGGTTGCGACAAGTCCCTATTCTTGTTGCCGGAAGACTCCCAGCGCGGGCTGACCTCCCATATCAATGAACAGGACTCGGGTGCCGTCGGCGACGTAAAACACGATCGGATCAAAGTTGAATACGCCGCTGGTGTCGCTCAGGGTTCCGATCAGACGTCCTGGCACCGAGGAAGTTGCGAAGCTCCCGGACAAGTTCAGGCCTGGAACCGGGGTAAAGGACTGGCAGAGACCAGTCGTGAAATTGAAGTTAGTCGGATCGCAGAAGTTCAGGTCTTCCATGCCCGAGCTCAAGTTACTCACACCGTCAGCTTGAACTCGACCCGTGCCGTCGTCCTCGCCGATTCCGGTTTTTCCACCAGACTGCGAGAACAACGGGAAGTAGGCGAAACCCATCCCATACGGCGAACTGTTAAAGGAGGATCCGGTTTGCGTGTAGGCTGTGCCGACCGTCTCAATGAAGTTGGGATTCTGAGTGGTCGAGCCATCCACTTGCAGAATCAGCGCCGGTGCGTCGCTGGCGCCGGTCAGATAGAAAATCCACGAGGGACCCTGGCCGCCGCCGTTGCCATAGAACATGTTTGTGGTAACGACGCGTCCGGTCCCGCTGGAATCTGCCGCGTAGTTGCCCGTGAGCGGGTCGCTAATCTGCGTCCCAAACTGATTTTCGTCGGTGTACCCAACGTTAAGGCCGATGTCGCCCACGCCGTCGGCGTCGAACACTCCAGCATAAGCCGTCGGCTGGAGAGTACCGGTGCTGTCGGTGCTGTAGCCCAGGGTACTGTACACGACCGTCGTGTTAAATGACGCGTTCGTGAACGTCCCGGTGCTACTTCCCTGGGCGTAAGCAGTCCCCCCCGTTGCGCCAAAGGTGTGGTCTCTCTCGATCATCTTGACGTGAGTATCGTCAACCGTGAACCCGAGAAATGTGACGCTAGTAGCAGAGTTCAGGGTCAGGTTGAGAACCGATTTTCCGTACTGATCAGGATTGGCTACCGTACCAGACAGGGAAGCACCGGTGGTCAAGGTGCCGTTGTCGTTGATGTCCACGACGCTGCCGACCCCGGAAATCGTGCCAGCACCGTCCACGTTGAAAACGCCTCCAATACCCAGTGGTGATGGCGTTCTCATAACGCCAACTTCCACACCATTGGTCGTGAAGGCATAGCCATTGGCGAGGGGAGTGTTGGCGCTTGACGGCGTTTGCAGGTCCAGCGTTCCGCTCGAACTGGCTGACGCATCAAACTGCGTCACCATCCCTTGCGTTCCGCCGAGCAAGACCACCCTGAAAGTTTCCACCCCGGCCACACCGATGCTCGCGTCCCCGGTGTCCAGCACGATTGTGCCGCGACCGTCGGCACCGATCGAGTATTTCGACTGGCACGTTCCGCTGCCTGTAGCGCAAATCGGGTCAACCCCCGCTGAGGGCTGGTCGGAGTAAAGCTGCTCTCCACCGGTGATGTTTCCGCTCCCATCCGCGATCAGAACCCCCGTGACCTGGTAGGCTCCTGGCGGAACGTGTGCGAACGTATCTCTCCCGCTGGCCGCGAACACGTAGCTCCCGTTCAGCGCGGCATTATTGAAGCTGGTCGCGACAGTAATGACGGACTGGACCAGGCGGGTGTTGTCGGCAGTGGACGTGGCCGTAACCGTGACCGTCGCCGCGGAGCCAGGCGCGGTATAGTTTGTCGCCTGGCGGCTGGCGGTATGCGCCGGGTTGAACGATCCGCAGGCGCCGCCGCCCGCTGCGCTACAACTCCAGTCAACGCCGGCGTTGGTCGTGTCACCCGACACAACCGCAGTTAGCGGCGAGGTGGCGTTAACAATCATAAAGGGCGTGGGTGCTGGATCAAAGGCAACGATGATGGTTGCGATGTCAATCTGCGCTGAAACCGACTTCGTGTTGTCGGCCGTAGATGTAGCTGTGACGGTCACTGTCGTAACTGACGCAGGGGCATGATAGTTCGTGGAGTTGTTGCTGGCGGTATGCGTGGGGACAAACGAACCGCACGAGCCGAGCGGAGTGCAGGACCAATCCACGCCGGCGCCGGAGGGGTCATTCTGCACGACTGCGGTGAGTGGGGTAATGGAACTGACCAGCAACGAAGGAGGCGGGTGCGGCTGGAAGAAAATGACGATGGCGCCTTGGGTGATCGTGATCTTCGCCGAGACAAATTTCGAGGGATCGGCAGTCGAGGCTGCTTTCACCGTTACCGTGCCACCCGAGGGTATGCTGCCGGGCGCGGTGTAGCTGACCGCGTCGCCGCTCTTGGTGTGGTTAATGTTGAACGATCCACAATCCGAGCTGCCGCATGTAACCGTCCAGTCAACGCCCAGATTCTGGGGATCATTGTTCACCGTGGCAGCGATCGGCGCCATGGCAAGGGTGTTCATCGACTGCGGCGGGGCCTGGCTGAAAGAAATGACGATCGGAAGAACGGTGATGGTGGTGTTGCCCGAAGCCGACTTGGTGCTGTCCGCGGTGGAGGTGGCCTTGATCGTCACCGTATTGCCCGTGGGCACCGAGGCGGGCGCGGTGTAAGTAGTAGCGCTGCCGCTGGCGGTGTGCGTGGGACTGAACGAACCGCAGGCGCTTGCCGGAGTGCACGACCAGTCCACGCCCGCATTGGACGAGTCATTGGCGACGGCGGCGGTGACCGGAGCGGTCTTGCTCACTTGCAGCGACGAGGGAGGCGCGGTACTGAATGAGACCGAAATCACGGGCGGCGGGGGCGGGGTCGAGCTCGACCCTCCTCCGCAGCCGACCAGGGCCGCGATTGCGCACACCCCGATGAGCAGAAGAATCCATTGCCTGGTCGTCATACAGCCTCCATTTTTATGTTGCATTGTTCGCCACCAAAACGCAGTTCAAGTTCGACGGGCCAAGCTCGACGGGCAAGGGTCCGGCCAGATACAAGAATCGGTGCGCACTTTCGAACTACGGCCAGGATGGCACCAACCTATTAATTATGACTTTGCTACGCGAAAGCCCGCCCCATGGGGAGCGGGCTCTCTATTTACTGCCGTCCCTTCCGCTGACGTTCAAGAAGTATGACGCACCAACGAGACGCGACGCTAACTGCGACTGGGCGCGCCCCGTCACAAATCACTGCTCCTGCAACCGGAAGACTCCGAGTGCAGGTTGATTCTGTGCAGGGTCAATGTCTACGAACAGCACGCGTGTGCTGTCGACGACGTAAAACACAACCTGAGACGAACTGAAGGCCGGACCGCTTGTTGTCAATGTTCCCGTGAGGCGACCGCTCGTGTCAGGAGCAGCAAACGTGCCCGCCAGAGTGTCCGTTTCTTGCGTCGTAAGGTTGTAATTGATATCTACCGTTCCATCCGGGCTGCCCAAGTTCCCGGCTCCATCAGCAGAAACTTGACCCGTGCCGTCATCCTCTCCGGCACCGCTGGGAAAGGCGGTAAAGCCCATGCCGTAGGTTCCGTTGAAAGACGTTAACCCGAACGGGCCCGCAGCTTGGGTGTAGGCTGCCCCGGCAGTCTCGATGGGTGTTGCGTCGATCTGAAGGATCAGCGCCGGAGTGCTAGCGTCGCCTGTTAAATAGAGCACCCACGACGGGCCCGTTCCGGAAACGCCATTGAATTCCATGTTGCTGGTCGTCACCCGTCCGGTGCCGCTGGAATCGACCGCATAGCTGCCGGTTAGCGTGGCGTCTGTAATAGGTGTTCCGCCGCTAACGTTTTCGTCTGCAACGCCGTTAATGTTGCCTGAACTAGCAGCAAACAGCCCGGCGTAAACCGTCGGCACAAAAGTGCTGGTGCTCAGGCCTTCTGTCTCGAAAACAGCGGCAGTGGTGCTGAAACTCTTGAGCGTACCGGTTGCCGTTCCCTGACCAAATGCAGTTCCGCCGGTGACGCCAAAGTGGTCTTGCTCCACAAATCTCACGTGCGTATCGTCAATGACGTATCCGACCAGAGCGAGACCCACGTTTGGGGCGGTGAAGCCGGCAGTGAGATTGATGACCGCCTTCCCGTACTGATCGGGGCTTACGACCGTTCCCGAAAGCGTCTGGGCGGTGTTGACCGTAGTGTTATCAATCTCGTCGGTGATGCTACCTTTCCCCGAGATGGTTCCGGGGCCGTCAATATCGAAGATTCCGCCCCAGCCCAGCGGCTTACTGGCGCCGTTGATGCCGGACGTGACAAAGGCATAGCCACCCGAGAGCTGCGATTTCGGAGTCTGTAGATCGAGCGTTCCACTGGAGGTGGCAGAACTGTCGAACTCCGTGATGAGAGCCTTCGTGCCGTCAATCACGACGATGCCCAACGTTTCAAGCCCGCCCACGCCGACATTCGTATCCCCGGTATTAAGGGTGATCTGGCCGCGGCCATCGGAGCCGATCGAAACCAGGAAGGGAGCCTTTGTGAAGGGGTCGTGGTAAGAGGTGAAACCCGTTGTTGATGACAGAAACACGTAGTTCTGCTCGCCGGCGGTGACGTTGCCAGCTCCATCCGTGACGAGCGTGCCCACCACGCGGTAAGGGCCATTCGCGTCAACCCCCGAGGCCTGGAACACATAGTTCCCGCGCAGGGTGGCATTGTCGAAATTGGCCGTGGCTGTGACGATCGCCGTTGCTACCTGGCTGTTGTCCGTATGGGAAGTGGCCGTGATTGTAACCGGCGTGTCTGCCGTAACCGTCGCAGGCGCCTTGTAAGTATTCGGAGCACTACTAGCGGTTTGGTTCGTGCCAAGCGTGCCGCAGTCGGAGACGCCGCAGGACAGAGTCCAGTCAACAAGAGGGTTCTTAGTGATGTCGTGGCTCACTACCGCTGTGATGGGGTTGAGCGTGGGATCGCCGGCCAACAAAGACGGCGTGGGCTGAGGATAGAACGAAATGGCAACTCCGAAAATCGGGATGTTGGCCACGGCGGACTGGGTCGGATCTGCGGTCGAAGCCGCCTTGATCCTGGCAGTGACGGCGCCGGCAGGCGCGGTATACGTGGTCGCTGAGCCGCTGGCAGTGTGCGTCGGGGAAAAAGAGCCGCAAGTGCCGACCGGGCTGCACGACCAGTCCACGCCTTTTTTGGTCGAGTCATTCGTGACCACCGCGGTAAGCGGGCTGACTTGCTTCACGGACAGAGAAGCGGGAGCCGCGGGATTGAATGCAACCGTGGGAGCCGTGATGGTGGTGGTGCCCGAGGCAAACTTCGTGCTATCGGTCGTGGACTTCGCAGTGATGGTCACCGCGCCACCCGTTGGCACAGCCGCAGGCGCGGTGTAGGTAGTCGCGGTCCCGCTGGCGGTGTGCGCAGCGCTGAACGATCCGCAAGCGCCGGACGGAGCGCACGACCAATCCACGCCTGCATTCGCGGAATCGTTGGTCACAGTCGCGGCCACCGGAGCGGACTGGCTCGCCTGCAGCGATGCCGGCGGCGCAGTGCTCAAGGCAACTGAAATGGCCGGCGGTGGAGGCGTGGTCGGACTGGATCCGCCGCCGCAACCCACAAGCGTTGAAATGACGCAGGCACACACCAGCAAGAGCACGCAACGTTGAAACGTCATCACTGCCTCCTCAAATTTCCCGCAGTTTTTGCTACCGGAGCGCGTTCGAAACTCGGACGAACAACGCTTCACGAGGGCGCGCCTGCAGACAACTTTTCGGCTCACCATTGTCTGTTCATAAAACGTCAACCCGCGCCAGAGGGAGAAGTTTCTTGTGTCGTTCAAAATCTGGCACTAAATTCTCATTTTTACGAGCGCTTGGCAAGTGTTATCCAATAATCGGGCCTGCGGCTGGCTACTCCGCGCCATCGGTTTTCTCGCAGACTGGTCCAATCTCACGGGAATTCGCCGTCGTGAAACTGCAGAAATGATGCTCCAGGAATAACGGAACAATGCGCATTATAAGGTGTGAATTCGTCGCTTTTCCATCCCACGGTCCGCGGGGATTTTGCGTGGGATCGAGAGTCAGACTGAAGGACTTCTTTTCGACGAGCCTGCGGAAGTCCCGAGGGATCTCGCGCGCACCGGCACTATTGCCCAATCACAGTGCAGATCCGCTCCCACGCCAGAGTCCTTCGAAGCTCAGGATGACGCCGTCCATAGGAGACTGCGTTTCAAACCGAGCCCCTACCAGGTGTCGTGAAATCTTGACGCAGAACGACGGTTTTCACTACATGCGCAACGGTTTACACATTGGCGAAGCCGGGGCGGGTTCTTAAGTCGCTGGGAAGACAGGGGAACCCGGGGGGCCGGTTTGGTACCACGGGTGCTTCCATACCTGCGATTTTGCCCGGCGAACAGCCGCCTAGCGGCGTTCCTGCGCGGCATTTTCATAATACAGAGAAACGTCATCGAAAACGCACGTATGGTGTTTTGCAAAACTTTCTTCCACATCGCCTCTACGAGACTTTCGTCTCTATTGCGAGGAAATGTTGATGTGGTATGGTGAACATAACTTTCCCTCCCCACAATCACAGGAGTGACACACCGGAGACAGTTTTCTCGATGATCAAGTTCAAGTGTTTTGCCGTGCTATTTTTGCTTGCTCCCTGGTTGGTGCAGGGCCAAACGGTCACCTCGTTTGACGGACTCGCCGCCTCGGACACCTGGAAAGCAGGTCACGACGTAGATCCCAACGGCGCGATCGGTACGAAACAATATATGGAGTGGTCCAACCTGGGGTTTCAGGCATGGGATAAAACGACACTCCAGTCGGTGTTGGGCCCGTTGCAGGGCACGACGCCTTGGGACAACAATTCCAGCACGCCGGACTGCGCCGGCACCGCGATCCACGGGGACGGCCTGGTTTTGTTCGATCGCCTTGCGTCCCGCTGGATAATCGCCGGACACTCCTCGCCTCCCAAAGGAAGCAGCAATTACTATTTTTGCATCGCGGTTTCCAACACCGATGACCTGACTTCCAGCACGCTGGCCTGGTACGCCTATGAGTTTTCCCTGAACCCGATCCTGGGAGTGAACTCCAAGGGCGTTTCCTATTTTCCGGACTGGCCGAAGTTGGGTACGTGGTGGGATGCCTACTACCTGAGCTTCGACATTCTCGATCCGAGTAATAACTACGCCATCAGCGGCGTGGGATTCTGCGCGATGGACCGGACCAACATACTCACCAATTCCACCGCGAATCCCATGCAGTGTTTCAAGGATGGACCTTACACTCCTTACCTCAAGCATAGTCCCGTCCCGGCTGACGTCGAGGGGACCACAGCGCCGCCTTCCGGCCGCGACGAATTTTTCTTGAGTGTTCAGAATCCTCCGCGCGATGGAAAAACCACTACTGCGAACGCGCTGAACTTGTGGGATTTCCACGTGGATTGGATCAATCCCAGTAACTCGACATTCTCCAACTCGTCGGTCACCGTACCCAGCTACACCCCAGGTTGCTACACCCTGGCGAAGCCCACCAACACGATCTGCGCTCCCCAGCCTGGAGTCAAACAAGGTGGCGGCCACTACCTTCTGGATACGGTGGGCGATCGGCTCATGCCCCGGCTGGCGTACCGGAATTTCGGTTCCTACGAGTCGTTTCTCATCTCCCATACTCTTCGAACCGGCAAAGGCACGAACGGTCAGACCGGAGTCGGGTGGTACGAACTTCGCGGCAACGGCTCCAACACTCCCGCGCTTTACCAGAGTGGCATGTTCAGCCCGGATACGGCGATTTACCGCTTCATGCCGAGCATTGCCCAGGATAAGGTCGGCAATGTTGCCATGGGTTACAGCATATCGAACACCAAGACTCACCCCGGCATCCACGCCGTGGGATGGAAGCTGGGATCAAACGCGAAGAAGACCGAGTTGACGGTCCAGAGCGGCGGTGGAGATCAGGAAAACAGCGCATTCTGGGGGGACTACACCAGCATGACTGTGGACCCAGTGGACGACTGTACTTTCTGGTACGTGAACGAGTACCTGCCGGCCAACGAATCCGGCAAGACCGTTTCCTGGCACACCAGGATCGCGAATTTCTCGGTTTCGGGCTGCAACAAGAACAGGGTGGCTACAAAGCCAGTCCCGGCTACGGCATTGGTTAGCTCCGTGGGACCGGGGAAGTAAGCACTCGGCATGATTTCGGTCGGTCGAAGGTGAAAGGTAGATGATGTCAAGATTCAAGCTCATTGTTTTCGCGTGCCTGGGTTGCATGCTTCTCGGAATAGGGACGCGTGCCAGCGCGCAACAGCCGGTGTCGCCCTACTTCTTTGGCATGTCCATGACCGGTGGAGAGGTCGGCGCCGAACCTTGGCCGGTGGATTCCTTCTCTGGGATTCGCCTGTGGGATAGCGGGGTTCCGTGGTCAACGTTGAATCCTGCACCGGGCGTGTATGACTGGAGGCTTCTCAATATTTGGCTGAATCACGCCAAGCAGAACAACGTGGATGTAATGTACTGCTTCGGCCGGGTACCCAAATGGGCTTCATCCAATCCCAGCGACACGAGCTGCGCCAACGAGCCGGGATCGTGCGATCCGCCGGTTGACCTGAATGCCGACGGAACCGGCACCGATCAGGACTGGAAGAATTTCGTCAAGGCGATCACGGTTCATGCTCAGGGACGTATTCACTATTGGGAGCTGTGGAACGAGTTTCCCAATCCCATGCGCTGGCACTGGCCGGACGGCAAGGGCCACGGACATGCGACTGCCCAGCAACTGGTCCGCATGGCTCAAGACGCGCGTCAGATCATCAAGAAGATTGATCCGACCGCTGTCATTGTGAGCCAGTCGGGGGCGTTGCGCTTTACCAATGACGTGCCCAGATGGCAAGCATTCATGAACGCGGGCGGCGGCAATTACGTGGACGTAGTCGCTTTTCACGGCTACACGCAACCCAACGGAAACGGTCTGCCGCAGCCGGAATTTCTTACTGGTATGGTCACCGGGGGGCCGAGCGGCGACGGGTATCCTTTCGGCCAGCAAGGTTTTCTGGGCTTCCTCCAGGGTTACTATGCCCAAGGACAAGTTCCGCCGGTGTGGGACACGGAAGGCAGCTGGGCGGGAAATATCACGGGCTTGACCGATCCGGATGAGCGGGCCGGCTTCGCCATCCGCTTTACGCTGTTGAACCTTTCCGCGGGCGTGCAGCGCTTTTTTTGGTACGAATGGGACAGCAACTTTGCCGGCTCCCTGTGGCAATGGTCTACGCGCTGGGATTTGGTCTTGCCTAGCGCCACGGGAAATGTCAAAGTAATGCCCGGCTTTGGCGATGGCAGCTTCCAGACTGCGGTAAATCACGGAGCGGGAAGCAATCCCAACGCGGCGGCAGTGGGGGACTTTAACAACGACCAAGCACTGGACACGGTGGTGGCCAACCAGGGCAGCAATAACGTCAGCGTGCTCTTGGGCAACGGGAATGGCACCTTCAAGGCGGGGATCTCGTCTGCGGCGGGCAGCAGCCCGGTGTCGGTAGCGGTGGGGGATTTCAATAAGGACGGCAAGCTGGACGTCGCGGTTGCCAACGCCGCCAGCAGCGGCACAGTGAGCGTGCTGTTGGGCAACGGCGATGGCACTTTCCAGTCCCCGGTATCTTACAATGTTGGTTCAAATCCATCCTCGGTGGCAGTGGGCGATTTCAATAACGACGGCTATCCGGACATCGCAGTGAGCAACGCGGGCAGCGGCACGGTGAGTGTATTGTTGAACAACCAGCACGGGGGCTTCGGGGTTTCGACTTACGCCACGGGGAACAATCCTTCGTCGGTGGCCGTGGGAGATTTCAACAACGACGGTTACGCAGACCTGGCAGTCGCCAATATGAGCGATGGCACGGTCAGCGTACTGTTGAACAATACTAACGGCACGTTCGGAACGGCTACGGCTTACGGTGCGCACCTGAGCCCGTCTTCCGTGGCGGCAGGGAATATCACGGTTTCAGGAAACCTGAGCCTGGTGGTTGCCAATGAGGGGAGCAACGACGTCAGCTTGCTCGTGGGCAATGGCAACGGCACCTTCGCCGCCGCGGTGAACTACGCCGTGGGCAGCGAGCCGGTATCCATCGCAGTGGAGGATTTCAACGGCGACGGCTTCGCCGATGTGGTGACCGCCGACAAGGGCGATAACACCGTATCCACGCTAATCCATTGCACGGGCAAGAAATGCAACGGCAGCATCTTCAATCCCGCCCTGATCACCAACGTTGGCGGCAGCCCCGTCAACATGGCGGTGGGAGCCTTCGATGTCATCGGCAACAACGATCCTGGAACCCTGCTGAAGGCTGGGATTGCGTACCAGACACTTTACAACTGGACCACGGGGAACACGATAAGCACACCTTGCAGCGGGCCGCTACCGCCCAATTCCGGCGTCTGGACCTGCGGCCTGACCGGACCCAATGGTTATCAGGCGCAACTGGTGTGGGTCCTGGACCCCTCAAACCAGAACTTTTACTGCAGCAAGAATAGCTGCACGACCGAAGCCTATACTGCGGATCCCAAATACGTGCAATACCGGACCGCGTATGGTCAGGTTCTTCCGATCACCGGCAACAGCGTGCAAATCGGATATTTGCCGCTGCTGCTGGAGAACCAGAACCCGGGACACCAAGTCAGGAAACTTGTGGTCAAGAGGCGAATAAGACAACGGGCAACAAAGTAGGGCTCGCTAATACAGTCAAACGAGGTGAACGATGAAGTACCGATTCGCGATTATGCTGCTGGCACTGGCGACAGCAGTTGCGTACGCTCAAGTTTCGGGAACGGCGAACACCGTCACCGCAGCTGGCAAGAATGAAGTTGCACATCCCCCGGCAACGGCAGGCGGCGCGTCCAGCCTGCCCGATGCAGCCCGGGCCAACATCTCAGCTGTTCTGGGGCGGGAGGATCATAGCTATGAGATAAGCACTCACGCTGGCGATCTCACCGCGGAGAACTCCCAACACGACCTGAGCGCGGTGTTCATGGCGGGCGGCGTGCATTTCCGGGCGGGGAAAGCGGACCTCGGATTGGCATTCCTCGGATACGGTTACGGCAACACTCTGCAAAACGCACGCGCCGCGGCTCCTCGTGCCAATCTGAATCGCGTGGAGTACCGGCGCGGAGCGCTGACCGAATGGTATGTGAACGGGCCGCTGGGCCTGGAGCAGGGATTCACCCTGACTGCAGCGCCCGCGCGCAAGCAAGGCGAACCGCTGACCATCGCGTTGGCGCTGTCGGGAGACTTCACGGCGACAACGGAAGCCGATGGAACCGAGCTGACCCTCACAGACCGCAGCCAGCAGCACAGACTGCTTTACGGAGGACTCGCCAGCTACGATGCCACCGGCAAGCAGTTGCGGACCTGGATGGAAGTTCAAGGCGCGCAGTTGCGGCTGAAGGTGGCAGACGCCGGGGCGGTTTATCCCCTGGTAGTGGACCCTTGGGTCCAGGTGGCGCGACTCACGGCTTCCGATGGGGCCAAGTACGACTTCTTTGGCAACTCTATGTCGGTGAGCCAGGATGGCAAGACGATCGTGGTCGCAGCGGCCCAAAAGGCAGTGGGCAAAAACCTCCAGCAGGGATGCCTGTATGTATTTGTGGAACCCACCAAGGGTTGGGTTAACACTTCCACGTTCAAGGCCAAATTGACCGCTTCCGACGGACAGGCAGGGGACATTTTTGGTGACTCCGTGGTCATCAGCGCCGATGCCAAGACCATCGTGGTGGGAGCGCCGCAAGCGACCGTTAACGGCAACCTCTACCAAGGGAAGGTTTATGTGTACGTCGAGCCGACCAGCGGCGGCTGGGCTACGACTCCAACCTTCAATGCCGAACTGACCGCCTCCGACGGAGCAGCTTATGACTGGCTGGGAGTTTCCGTTGCGTTTGACGGCGTGTCAGCAGTGGCCGGAGCTTACGGCCACATGGTCAACAACAATCCTTACCAGGGCGCAGCCTATGTGTTCACCGAGCCAACCGGCGGGTGGACGGGAAACTTGACGCAGACGGCCGAGCTGACTTCCTCCGACGGACAGGCATGGGATCTGTTCGGCTTTTCCGCCGCCGCCTACAACGGCGTCGCGGCGGTGGGAGCGGTTCAAGCCACAGTCGGTGGCAATCAATCCCAGGGCGCGGCCTATGTCTTCGTGGAGCCGACCAGCGGCGGCTGGGTGAATGCGAATGAGAATGCCAAGCTGACGGCGAAGTTGGGCGCATCCGAGGATCTTCTGGGCTCTTCGATCGGCATCAGTTCTGACACCACAACGGTGGTATCGGGAGCGGAGGCCGCCAACATCAATGGCAATGGTGGGCAAGGCGCTGCCTACGTGTTCGTCAGGCCGAGCGGTGGTTGGACTGGAAGTCTGAATGAGACAGCCGAACTGACTGCTTCGGATGGCGTGCAGGAAGACTATTTCGGGACTTCCGTGGCCATGAACTACAACGGCAGCCAGATCGTAGTAGGGGCTCCCTTGGCGCCCTATTCGACCACCGGGAAGTACATCGGTCCGGGACCGGGGAAGGTCTACACCTACACCAAGCCGACCGGCGGCTGGGCCACCACGCAAACCTACACCCAGGAGTTGGTGGTGAAGGGCGGAAAAAACGGCGCCGAGTATGGAATTTCCGTGGGCGTGAATTCCAACAGCATGGCGGCAGGAGCGATTGAGGCCGATATCGCGGGCAAGACCGACCAGGGCGCGGCCTTTGTCGCCATCCAGAAAAAATAGCGGCGAGTTCATCAGGGGAGAGTAAGACTCCCCTGCTGTGCTCGCTACAATCCGTTCAGAAATACCGAAGGGAGGCCGGAAAAGGCCTCCCTTCTTACACGTTGCTTCGATTTGGTTTTCGATTGAGATGCAAGAAGTGAATTTCGCCGCTAGGGATCCCTTCCCGTTCAGGTACCCTCATGTATAGCTGGACGATAACATGCTAACACCACCCAGCATTGTTGACAGGTTGCTGTAGGAGGATGGCCCAAAAACCTGCCGCCCGGACACCTCATTCGCCGTTAAGTCACGCATAATTAACGGCATTCTATGCGATCAGTGGACTGCCGTTTGTCCTTCGAATGTGGGTGAATGAAGCTTCACTAACTTAGCTCGGAGTCAATAATGGTGAGATGCATAACCTCACCTCGGAACAGCCGAGGAAAATTCCCGCCAAGCGAATTGGACGGACCACTCTCGAAAGAGTAGAGCAGTCGATAATCGGGCTCGCCGCCCTCCATTATTCGTCGTCGGGGTCGGTGGGTGGTGTGTGGTCGTTCAGGAAGTGATTGGCGTCCAGAGGCGCGTGAATCGCATGAAAGGTCAGAGGCTTCTGACCGAAGTTGAAGCAGTCGGTGAGGTTGTCGGAGTACCGATCCCCAAATCCCAGCGAAGGCAGGCTGAACACGGTTTCCGCAAATTTTAGGATGCTGCTGAAATCGTGGTTCACGTGCGAAACGTAGCCGGGTTTCGCATAGGACGACACCACCAGCAACGGGACACGAAACCCGTACTCGTAAGAGTTGCGGATCGGGGGCGCGACGTGGTCGTACCAGCCTCCCCAATCATCCCAGCTCACAAATATCGCCGTGTTCGCCCAATACGGGCTGTTGCCGACGGCGTTGACAATGGACGCGACCCACGACGGTCCGGAACCGTTGTTGCCGTGCGGATGATCGGAGGATTGTCCCGGAGGCATGACCCAGGTGACGTTGGCCAAACGGCCGTCAGCGATGTCCTTCAACACTTGCTTCGGATCCGGAATCACGTACTGCCAATCCTGGCCCAGGCGCAGATGCTCGACCGCATTCGGGCCGGTCCAGATGTAGCCCAGCGACGGCGTGTAATATCGCCAGCTCAGCCCCTGATTATCCAGCAGATCCATCAAGGTGAGGTGCTCGAAGCACGGGTACATGAATAAGTTCTCGTTGCCCAGGGGATCAATCAAAGTCGCATATTCTTCCGGAGGGGCGGTGCATCCCGCTCTTCCAGTGGCGTTCGGAACTCCATAGACATTTTCTGAGGCGAACAAGCGGCTGGTTGCGGTAGGGGCGGAAGTGGCGGCAATGATGAACTGATGGGCCGCGAAACTTGCTCCCTGATTAGTCTGGAACATCCGGTCCCCAAAGGCGTACTGTTCGGCCATTTGCAGGTAGGGCTTCACATCATTCGGGTCAACGTACTTGAATTGCATGTTGGGCGGGCAGTTTTTCCCGCAGTCTCCCGGGATCAGGTCGGCTCCGTCCATTTTGCCCTGGTCATACATCTTCAGGAAGTCCGGATGGTAGTGGTCGAGGCCGTAGCCGTTGGCCAGCGGTAACGGCGTCAGCGTAATCTTCTGACCTTTGGAGTTGATGCCATAGTCGGCGATGTCGGCGCCCGCCAGTCCATGGAAAAGATTGTCGGGAGTGCGATTCTCCTGAAGGATGATGATCACATGTTGGATCGCCTGCACGCCTGGTTTGTGTCCGGCAGGGTATTCGGGAGCGCTGGATGGCGCAGCGGCGAGCCCGGACGAATTCGACAGGACGGCCAGAAGCAACACTGGAGCAAGACGAGATCGCAAAAGAGCCTCCGATGGGGATCTAGGTGAAAGGGGGAGTAAGTGAATGTGCTATGAAGAGAATCTAACTGAAGGAGCGCATGAAGGCAACAGGCGAATGTCATGCTTTTTCATGGGGTTACAGCCAAGATCACGGCTTCAGCAGCGGATGGTCCTCAGTTGTGCGCCACCTCGGACTAGCTGCTGCGGGTCGCTTGCGGGCTGGGTTGAATCTGCGCTCCGCTCTAGCCATCATTGTCGCGCCACCCGCCGATGGATTGAAGTCGTCTCAGTAGTCGTCAGGGTCGGCGGGCGGCGAGTTGTCGTTGATGAAATAGTCGGCGTGCAGGGGCGCGTGAATCGTATGAAAGGCCAGGGGTTTCTGGCCGAAGTTGAAGCAATCGGTGAGGTTGTCGGAATACTTGTCCCCGAAGCCCAGCGAAGGCAGGTTAAAAACCGTTTCTACAAACTTCACGATGCTGCTGAAGTCATGGGTCGTGTGCGACACGTAACCCGGTATGGCGTAAGGGGACACGATGACCAGGGGCACACGAAACGAATACTCATAAGAATCGCGAACCGGCGGGGCGACGTGGTCATAAAAACCTCCCCAGTCATCCCATGTGACGAAGATCGCCGTGCTGTTCCAATACTGGCTGTTGCCCACCGCGTTGACAATCGAGGCCACCCAGGACGGTCCCGTGCCGTTGTTGCCGTTGGGATGGTCGGAGGATTTTCCCGGCGGCATGACCCACGCCACGTTGGCCAACTTTCCGCCGGCGATGTCTTTTAACACCGTCTTGGGATTGGGGATTACGTACTGCCAATCCTGGCCCATGCGCAAATGCTCAATCGAATTGGGGGCGGTCCAGATGTAATTCAGCGACGGAGTGTAATACCGCCAGGTGAACTGCTGGTTGTCGAGCAGGTCCATCAAAGTGGTGTATTCGTAGCACGGATATGCGATGTAATTCTCTTGTCCTAGCGGATCAATCAGCGGAACATACTCTTGCGGAGGAGCCGTACAGCCAGTGTGTGAATTGGCATTGGGAATTCCACTCGGGTTCTCCGCCACAAACAGGTCGCTGTTCGCCGCCGGGGCGGAAGTCGCCGACATAATATAAAGATGCGCCGGGTAGCTCGGCCCTTGATTGCTCTGAAACATCCGGTCCGCGAAGGCATACTGTTCGGCCATTTGGAAGTAGGGCTTGACGTTGGATTCCGGGACATACTTGAACTGGGGATTGGGCGGACAGTGGTTCCCGCAGCTTACTGGGATAAGGTCGGCTCCGTCCATTTTGCCTCCGTCGTACATCTTCACGAAGGAGGGATGGGTGTGGTCCAAGGCATAGTTGCTGATCAGCGGCAACACCGTCAGCTTGATCTTCTTACCTTTGGAATTCATGCCATAGTCGGCGGTGTCGGCGCCTTTGAGCCCATGAAACAGGTTGTCGGTCGAGCGGTTCTCCTGAAAAATGATAATCACGTGCTGGATGACATTCGCTCCCGGGGGCGAGTGCAGACCTCGGCCTGCCTGGTCGCTGGCCAGCGCCAGCGGAGTCAGCAGCACCAGAAGGAACAAAAAGGAAGCAACACGAGATCGCACGAAAACCTCCAGTAGTTGGGCTGGAACGGGGAGAGGAACCGCAAAACCGTCGAACGTGAATCTAGCGCAAAACATCTCGTTAATCAACAGGCAATTTCAATCCGGACCGCGCCAACGCGCGTCCTCGGCTCAAACCCGCTCATAAGCCCCATCAGTACTCGTCAGAATCGGGTTGTGGCGAGGTATCGTTCAGAAAATGGTTGGCGTCCAGTGGCGCTTTAATCGTATGAAAAGTCAGGGGCTTTTGTCCGAAGTTGAAGCAATCGGTGAGGTTGTCGGCGTTGACGTCTCCAAACCCGAGCGAAGGCAGGTTGAAGGCGGTTTCGGTGAATTTCAAGATGCTGCTGAAATCATGGGTGTTGTGCGACACGCAGCCGGAGACGGCGTACGGGGACACGATCACCAGCGGAACGCGCAGACCATACTCATAGGAGTTTGTGATCGGCGGGGCGACGTGATCGAACCATCCTCCCCAGTCATCCCAAGTGATGAAAATCGCCGTGCTCGACCAATAGGCGCTGTTTCCCACGGCGTTGACAATGGACGCCACCCAGGAGGGTCCCGAACCGTTGTTCTCTTTCGGATGGTCGGAGGATAGGATCGGAGGCATCACCCAAGCCACGGTTGGCAGTTGATTGTCAGAAATGTCCCTCAATATTCGCTTCGGGTCGCCGATCACATACCGCCAATCTTGCCCCAGACGCAGATGCTTAATCGAATTGGGGCCGGTCCAAATCTGCTGGGGCATCTGGGTGTAATATCGCCACGCGAGTGCCTGGTTGTCGAGCAGATCCATCAAGGTGAGATGCTCGAAGCAAGGGTAAGTCACCTGGTTTTCCTTGCCATGCGGATCGATCAAGGGAACATATTCCTTTGCCGGAGCCGTGCAGCCCGTGTCCCGTGTGGCCCCTGGAACTCCCAGGGGATCCTCAGATACGAACAGGTCGCTGTTCGCGGTGGGAGCGGAAGTGGCGGAGATGATGAACTGATGCGCCGGGTAACTCGGTCCCTCATTGCTCTGGAACATGTGGTCGGCGAAGCCATACTGCTCCGCCATTTGGAAGTACGGGTCAACGTCAGCTTCAATGACGTACTTGAACTGAGGATTGATGCATCCCTTCGCACCTTTGTGGCAAGACACCCAAACGCGGTCGGCTCCATCCATTTTGCCATCGTCATATTCAGTCACGAACGCAGCATGGAAATGACCCAGATCGTAGTTGTTCACGAGATGAATCGGCTGAAGCTGAATTTTCTGACCCTTCGAGTTCATTCCGTAGTCGGCTGTCTCGGCGCCCTTCAGCCCGTGGAACATATTGTCGGTCGAGCGGTTCTCCTGGAAGATGATGATTACGTGTTGAATTTTGTTTGCCTGGGCAGTGGCGGTCACCGGCACAGTCGTGAGCGCGAGCAGAAAGCAAGCAATACGCGACGTCAAGGAATCCTCCAACCGCTGGGCTCCCACATGGCAGGAGCCGGGAAACCGTTCAACGAATCTAATGCCGAACCTCTCGCTAACTCAATACGCAATTCTGGCGATTAATACTCGTCAGAATCGGGTTGTGGCGCGGTGTCGTTCAGGAAATAGTTGGCGTTCAGTGGTGCTTTAATCGTATGAAAAGTAAGGGGCTTTTGCCCGAAGTTGAAGCAATCGGTGAGGTTGTCGGAGTTGACGTCGCCAAACCCCAGCGAAGGCAGGTTGAAGACAGTTTCAGTGAATTTCAAGATGCTGCTGAAGTCATGGGTGTTGTGCGACACGCAGCCTGAAACGGCGTAGGGCGACACGATCACCAGGGGAACGCGAAGGCCATACTCGTAAGAATTGATGATGGGCGGGGCCACGTGATCGTACCATCCTCCCCAGTCATCCCACGTAATGAAAATGGCGGTGCTGGACCAGTAGGGGCTATTGCCAACCGCATTGACCACCGATGAAATCCAGGAAGGGCCCGAACCGTTATTTTCATTCGGATGATCGGAGGATAGCGTCGGCGGCATCACCCAAGCCACACTGGGCAGCTGATTTCCCGAGATGTCCTTCAAGATCTGTTTTGGGTCGCCGATCACGTATTGCCAGTCCTGACCCAGACGCAGATGTTTGATTGAATTGGGGGCGGTCCAAATCTGATTTGGCAGCGGGGCATAGTACCGCCAACTGAGTTGCTGGTTGTCGAGCAGATCCATCAAGGTCATGTGCTCGAAGCATGGGTAGATGACCTGTTTCTCCTGCCCCAGAGGATTAATCAAGGGAACGAATTCTTGCGCGGGAGCGGTGCAGCCGGTGTTCAGAGGTGCGCCGTTAACGCCTTCCGGGTTCTCTGCCACAAACATCTGACTGGTCGCCGTTGGAGCGGAAGTGGCCGAGATTACAAATTGATGCGCCGGGTAGCTCGCTCCCTGATTGCTCTGGAACATTCGGTCGGCGAAAGCATATTGCTCCGCCATCTGGAAGTAGGGATCTACGTCCCCTTCAATGACATATTTGAACTGGGGATCGACACATCCCTTGGCCCCCACGTGGCAGGACACCCAGACCCGGTCGGCCCCGTCCATTTTGCCGCCGTCGTACTCCACTACAAACGCGGCGTGCAGGTGGCCCAGATCGTAATTGCTGACCAGGTGAATGGGCTGCAACGTGATTTTCTTGCCATTGGAATTTATGCCGTAGTCGACGGTGTCGGCACCCTTCAATCCGTGGAAGAAATTATCGGTGGAGCGATTCTCCTGGAACATGATAATTACGTGTTGAATTACCTGAGCTCCTGGATTCGCGTAAGCCTGGGCCGGATTACCGGAGGCCGCACTCGCCAACCCAGAGAGATTCAGGAGGACGAGCAAGGGCAGCACTGGAAGAACGCGCAATGGCATAAAGCCCCCTAGTGGAAGTGGGTTGTACAGCGACCGGTACGACGGCGGTACAAACGTGCAAAGACTGTAACTCAACGGCCGTGGGTTACGCAACAGGGCCATTCGTCTCTAGTAGGGCCATGGCGTACCGGTGAGAAGGTGGCACGGGGTCTTCTACCCAGGAACCGGCGCCCCGAAAATGCATGATGTCCGACATCCACGGTTCCAGCGCATCCTCATTTCCGCTTCATTGCGTCAACAAAATCGGCTGTCCCGTGATGTTCATGCTCCCGGCGGGCAGGGCTTGCGTTCCGTCTTGCGGATCAAGAGTTTGATAGTGCCCGAAGTTTGACGGGTAGGTATAGCTTGTAGGATCGCAGCTTCCATGCTTGATCGGTGTGGAGCCTTGACACCAGGTTTTGGAATTGGCGCCTTGTTCGGCCCACCACACGATCTGCTCGGACGCACCTCCGCTTGTGGTTAGGTTGCAGGTCCAGATGTTATTGGAGTCGGCCGTACAGGGCGAGGTCAAAGTGCTGCCCACCAGCCACGTGTACATTTGACTGTAGGCTTTGCCGTCCCACCATAGCCCGGGGTTTACGGTGCAGTTGACATCGGTGAAGTCATACATAGTTCCGGTGGCGGAGCCGCCCCGGGCGTTGTGGCAGCCGGTAGTGTTATAGCGATACCAGTAGCAGCGAGCGGCGCCACCCGACCAGCAGGAAATCATCAATCTGGCGGCAAAACCGGCCTGCATGTCCCAGTCTGGCAAGCCGAGCCCCGTGTCACAGTTAGCGTTGGAATCACAGCCGAAACTGGTTTCGGTGATCCACAAGGGAAGGCTCGTGTCGGCGCCCTGCAATGCGTTTTGCATCGAGGCAATTTTTGCCCCGATCTGTTCGCCTTGTCCGGTGCCGTCTCTCAGATAGTTGTGCCAGTCCACTCCGTCGGCATAACCCGTGAGGCCGACGTTGGTTCCCTGGCAGGCATAGCCGGAACCGTTTCCCCCATTCGGACAACCACACGAAGTGGATGGGTTGTTGCTGCAGTACATCATGTTCTTCAGAATCCGCGTCTGTACCGAAGCGGTGTCGCCCTGGAAGAACTTGGCCCCGGAAATGATGGGCGCGATGGTTGCCTTCATGTCGGCGAAAATCCTCTGAAGCTGGGAGTACGTGGCAATCACGGTGTAGTCGCCGCTGGTGTTGCTTCCGTCGGGACAGTATTGCGCATTGTACTGGCTGCCATCTATGCAGGGGTTTCGGTCATACTCGTTGTAAATATCCCAGTAGACAACTGTGGCGTGGGTGTTGTCTAAGGACGCGATGTGGGTTGCCAGATAGTTAAAAAAGGCCGTGATGTAGGCATCCGTCCCCGAGCCATCGGGGTTCAGATCCGGTGGAAGATAGCAGCCATAAGGCCGGGTGTTTCCGCAGCTCTGCACCGGATGGCTGCAAGGGCCGGTGCCACCGTAGTTGGTGCCGTCATCGTTGCAGCCGTTCGCGTAATTGGCGATTCCGCCGAAGGTGTAAATCACGTCACACGCCGCGCACTGGGATTTGATCGCGGCCAGTTGGCTGTCAAGACTGCTCCAGTTCCAATCCGTGGCCGGCGTGCATCCTGGACCCGGCATACAGGTCGCAATGTTGTCCCAGCGCGTATCCGTATCCCAGAGCCGCGCAGCCCCGTAGGGGACCAATGGTGTGCGGCTGTAACCGGCGTGCAGTCCGAACAAGCTCGCAGGAATGCCGCCGCCCCCTCCACCACCCCCGCCGCCGACGACTTGATTCGAGCTGCCCCCTCCGCAACTTGCAAGAGCAAAGCACGTGAGCAGAATCAACAGGTTACTTACCCGAAGGCTTTTCATAGGTAGCGGTGCACTCCCAAGTTTTGCGTATATTTTAACCCGCCCCCGGTCATGGGGCGTTGTCCGTATGAGACTTCGCCGAGTCAGGAGATCAGAAGCGATGACGTGGCGGCCTCAGCGTTGCGCGGTCATACCACCTTGCAAGGAAGATGACACACCTACGAACCCAATCGCGGGGAAAAAGTTGCTGCGGTTTATCTGATACGAAACCATGGCTTTAGACCGCCAACCGTTGACTGAACTGGGTCGCAGGCCGGCTCCGACCGGCCGCGATAGCGCTTGACTCGCATAAGTCATTGATGGCATAGTCTTCGGTACGTTTGTTGTTGCTCGTTTTGCGCCACCGTCTCCCCCTCGCCTGAATTCTCGTCGGAAGTGTCGTGATGATCAGATCAACGTTGTTTGCTCTACTCATACTGTTGACCTCATGGCTGATGCGCGCCCAAACCGTAACCAAGTTTGGAGGCATTAGCGCTGCCAACGATCCGCACCCGGAGCACGACGTAGATCCAAACGGCGCGATCGGGACCATGCAGTACCTGGAGTGGGCCAACGTTTCGTATCAAGCCTGGAGCAAAACGTCCCCGTTCAAGAGTGTGTGGCCCAAACCTGTGCTCGGCACCACGCCGTGGACGATTGCCGGTTTGAAAAGTTGCGAGAGCATTGGCGGAGATGGCCTCGTTCTGTTTGATCGTCTGGCATCTCGCTGGGTCATAGCCGCACACAGCAACAAAGACTCGAGCGGAGACTACTATTTCTGCGTCGCGGTTTCCAACACCGACGACCTTCACTCCAGCGGCTTCCAGTGGTATGCCTACGAATTCCTGCTGAATTCGCAGATGGGTGGAAACTACTTTCCGGATTGGCCGAAGATGGGTACGTGGGCGGATGCGTACTACGTCGGCATGGACCTTCTGAATCCGGCCAAAGCGTACAGCTTTGCGGGTGTGCTGACCTGCGCTCTGGATCGGACCAACATGCTGAATAACGGCACCCCCAGACCAATCCAGTGTGTCCACGACACCGGAGCCAATCCATACCTTTGGCACAGCTTGATCCCTGGTGACGTGGATGGCACGACCGCGCCTCCCACCGGTCAGGACGAATTTTTTGTGAGCATTCAGAATCCGCCGCGAGATGGGAAAACGAGTACTTCGAATTCCATCAACTTGTGGGACTTCCAACTGGACCCCAACTGGGTTGGAAAGTCGAAGCTGGTACAGTCAGCGCTCACCGTTCCCACCTATACTCCGGCATGCTACGATCCGGCGAATCCCTCGAAGTCAATCTGCATTCCCCAACCGTCCGGGCCTGATCACCTAACTTCGCTGGGAGACCGGCTCATGCCGCGTGTGGCGTATCGGAATTTTGGCACTTATCAGTCGTTCCTGGTCAGCCAGGCGGTGCAAGTGGGGACCAGCAGCAAGCAGACCGGGGTCCGCTGGTACGAAATGCGTGGCAGCGGCACACCGACACTTTATCAGAGCGGCACGGTCAGCCTGGATACCTCGATTTACCGCTTTATGCCCAGCATCGCTCAGGATAAGGCCGGCAACGCCGCCGCGGGCTATAGCGTTTCGAGCGGCACGATTCGTCCCGGCATCCGGGCGTCTTCCTGGAGCCTGGTCAACAACACCAATCCGGTTGAGGTGGACATTCAGAACGGGGGCGGGAGTCAGGAGAACAGTCCCTACTGGGGAGACTACACCAGCATGACAGTGGACCCGGTGGACGACTGCACTTTCTGGTACGTCAACGAGTATCTGCCCTCCAATGAGACTGGGAAAGCGATCAACTGGCAGACGAAGATCGCAAAATTTAGTTTGTCTAACTGTCAGTGATCAGAAAAGGCCAGTAACACGACCCGAGTGATCGGGCGAGCTTTGTGGGATCGAAGCAGTGAAAAAAAGTAGATCGCTTGAACTCGGATGGAGTATTACCGCGGAATGACGTCAAAGTCCAGCGCTGTGGTTTTCGCTTGCGCCGTGCTCGCGCTTCTGGCGACAAGCACACCGGCACGCGCCCAGCAGCCGGTGTCCCCGGACTTTTTTGGTCTCTCGATGACGGTCCAGGAGGTCGAGGGCGAGCCCTGGCCGGTTGATTCCTTTTCCGGACTGCGACTTTGGGACAGCGGGGTGCCGTGGTCAACAATCAACCCTGCGCCCGGGGTCTATGACTGGACACAGCTCAACCTGTGGCTGGACCAGGCCAAACAGAACGGTATGGACATCACATACTGTTTTGGCCGGGTGCCGGCCTGGGCGTCATCCGATCCTAACGATCATGTCTGTGCCAGTGAACCTGGATCCTGTGATCCACCCTGGGATCTCAATCCTGACGGAAGCGGGACCGACCAGGCCTGGAGAGATTTCGTCACGGCGATCGTCACCCATGCGGCTGGCCGCATTCACTACTGGGAACTGTGGGATGAGTTTCCCGATCCCGCTCGTTGGCACTGGCCTACAAACGGCCACGGAAACGCAACGATCCAGCAATTGCTGCGCATGACGCAGGACGCGCGCCAAATCATCAAGTCGGTTGACCCAACGGCAGTGATACTGGGGCAATCGGGCGCGTTGAGGTTCCCACTGGATTATCCGAGGTGGCAGCAATGGGCTGAAGCAGGCATTGGCAGCTACGTCGACATCATTGCTTTTCACTCTTACGCTCAATTGCAGGGGCAAAAGGCCGGGCTCCCGGAAACGCTGGTGGGTTTAATGCTTGGACACCAGAACTATCCCTTTGGCTCGACCGGCTTCCGGGGCTTTCTCCAAACCTACAACTTGACCCAGCCGATATGGAATACGGAAGGCAGTTGGGCATCCGATTCGGGTCAGTTGCGCGATCCCGATGAGCAGGCCGGTTTTCTCGTCCGATTTTATGCCCTGAACCTATCCTTAGGGGTCCAACACTTTCATTGGTACGAGTGGGATAACACCTTCGGAATCGGGTCCTTGTGGAAATGGTTCCCGCGCTGGGATGTCGCCTCGCCCAATGCCAAAGGCAGTGTGAGCGTGATGACGGGCTTCGGCGATGGCAGCTTCCGACCCGCGACGAACTATAAAGCGGGCAGCAGCCCGGATGCGGCAGCCGTGGGGGATTTCAACAACGACCAAAGGCAGGACCTGGTGGTGGCTAACCAGAGCAGTAATAACGTGACCGTGCTACCCGGCAATGGAGACGGCACGTTTAAGGCGGGGATCTCCTCCGAGGCTGGGACCGGTCCGGTGGCCGTGGCCGTGGCGGATTTTAATAAGGATGGCAAGCTGGACGCGGTGGTGGCCAACTCCAGCGGCACGGTGAGTGTGTTGTTTGGCAAGGGGGACGGCACGTTTCAGTCTCCGGTGTCCTACACCGTGGGATCGAGTCCGTCCTCGGTGGCGGTGGGGGATTTTAACCAGGACGGGTATCCCGACATTGCAGTGAGCAACGCGGGCAGCGGCACGGTGAGCGTGCTGTTAAATAAGAAGAACGGCAGCTTCGCGACGCCGACTTCATACAGCGTCGGTAACGGGCCGTCGTCGGTGGCGGTGGGCGATTTCGACAACGACGGGTATACCGATCTGGTTGTCGCCAATATGAGCGACGGTACGGTGAGTGTGCTGGTGAACCAAAAGAACGGCAGTTTCGGAGCGCCCACTCCCTACGCTGTGGATGCACAGCCGTCTTCGGTGGCAGTCGGGTACTTCGCCGGCAGCAGCAATCTCAGCTTGGCGGTCGCCAATGAGGGTAGCAATGACGTGAGCGTACTGTCGGGGAATGGGGACGGGACATTCGGGACAGCGGTGAACTACCCGGTGGGGAGCAAGCCGGTTTCGATCGCCGTGGAGGATTTTAACGGCGATGGCTACAACGACATCGTGACCTCCAACAACGGGGACAGTAGCGTGACCACGCTGGAGTACTGTACCAAGTACTGCAATGGCAAGGCGTTCAGCCCAGCCACGGTCAGCAATGTGGGAAGCAGTCCGGTCGCGCTGGCGGTGGGAGCCTTCGATGTTGTCGGCAATAATGATCCTGGAACTCTGCTGAAACCGGGGATCGCTTACCAGACGGTTTACGACTGGATGGTGGGAAACACCATCAGCACGCCCTGCAAGGGCCCGGTTCCGAATGCGAATAACAAAAGCCAGGGGGTTTGGAGCTGCGGCCTGAGCGGACCGAATGGCTATCAGGCGAAACTGGTGTGGTACATGGACGGGTTCTACAAGATTGGGTGCAGGAACAATCAATGTAACTACAAGAGTTACACCGCGGGTTCGCCCTACACACAATACCGGACGGCGTACGGCCAGCTGGTTTCGATCCCCAAAGGCGGAAAAGTAAATATCGGCTATATACCCATCTTGCTGGAGAACCACAGCCCGATGCCGCCGGAGGCGGAAATTACGAAACATAAGATCAGGTCGCGTAAGTAGGATGGTTACTTCGCAAGACGATGGGAAGGATGAGGATGAAGTACGGAATCGCACCGTTGGGCAGTTCGCCCCGAGTCGGAGAGTAGACGATGTCAAAACTCAGCGTTGTAGTCCTCCCTTGCGTAATGTTCGCGCTGATGGCGACAAGTAAGCCAGCAGCGGCGCAGACGACGGTATCACCACAATTTTTTGACCTCTCGATGACGGCAGGAGAGGTCGGGGCCGAGCCCTGGCCAGTTGATTCATTCTACGGAGCGCGGCTATGGGATAGCGGCGTGGCCTGGTCAAACCTCAACCCTGCGCCAGGCGTCTACGACTGGAGACTGCTTAACATATGGATGAACCGTGCCAAGCAGAATGGCATAGACATGGATTACTGTTTTGGCCGGGTGCCAGCTTGGATCTCTTCCGCTCCCGATGACCACTTTTGCGCCAACGAGCCGGGCTCCTGCGATCCGCCCAGAGACCTCAATCCCGACGGGAGTGGTACGGACGAGGCTTGGAGGGACTTCGTCACCGCCATCGCGACCCATTCGGCGGGCCGTATTCACTATTGGGAGCTGTGGGATGAATTTCCCAATGCCTTTCGCTGGCACTGGCCGACCAAGGGACAAGGCACTGCCACCATACAAGAACTGATGCGTATGGCTCAGGACGCACGCCAGATCATTAAGTCAGTCGACCCTACTGCGCTCATTGTGAGTGATTCGGGTTCGCTGCGGTTTAGCGGGGATAATCAAAGGTGGAAGCTCTGGGCCGACGCGGGCGGCGGCAAATACGCCGACATAATCGCATTTCACTCCTATGTTCAACCAAACGGAATAAAGGCTCCGATACCGGAGACCCTGGTGGGTTTGTTGAAAGGGGGAACCAGTTATCCTTTCGGGAAGCAAGGATTCCTGGGCTTTCTCAAGAGCTACAATCTGACGCAGCCGGTGTGGGATACGGAAGGCAGTTGGGCAGCGAGCATAGCCGGATTGACCGATCCGGACGAACGGGCTGGTTTTGCCATCCGGTTTAACGTTTTGAACCAATCCCTGGGCGTGCAACGTTTCTATTGGTACGAGTGGGATAACACTTTTGTCGGATCATTGTGGCTATGGGCTACGCGCTGGGATGTGGCCTTGCCCACCGCCAACGGCAATGTGAGTGTGATGGCGGGCTTTGGCGATGGCAGCTTTCAGGTCGCGGTAAACAATCAGGCGGGGACCAATCCGGACGCGGCGGCGGTGGGGGATTTCAACAACGACCAAAGGCTTGACTTGGTGGTGGCTAACCAGGGCAGCAATAACGTGACCGTGCTACCCGGCAAGGGAGACGGCACGTTTGGCGCCGGCATGTCTTCCGGGGCAGGCAGCAGTCCGGTGTCCGTGGCGGTGGGAGATTTCAATAAGGACGGGAATCTGGACGCGGTGGTGGCCAACTCCAGCGGCACGGTGAGTGTGTTGTTTGGCAACGGGGACGGCACGTTTCAGTCTCCGGTGTCCTATGACGTGGGCTCGAGTCCGTCGTCGGTGGCGGTGGGCGATTTCAATAAAGACACCTGGCCCGACATTGCGGTGAGCAACGCGGGCAGCGGCACGGTCAGCGTGCTGTTGAACAACAAGAACGGCAGCTTCAGAGCGGCCACTTCGTACAGCGTCGGGAATGGGCCGTTGTCGGTGGCGGTGGGCGATTTCAACAACGACGGGTATGCCGACCTCGCGGCGACCAACTCGACCGATGGCACGGTGAGCGTGCTGTTGAACAAGAAGAACGGGAGCTTTGGAACATCTACCTCCTACGCTGTAGATGCACAGCCATCTTCGCTCGCGGTCGGGCGCTTTGCCGGCAGCAGCAAGCTCAGCTTGGCCGTCGCCAACGAGGGCAGCAATGACGTGAGCGTACTGTCGGGGAATGGGGACGGGACGTTCGGGACGGCGGTGAACTACGCGGTGGGGAGCAAGCCGGTTTCGATCGCGGTGGAGGATTTTAACGGGGACGGCTACAGCGACATCGTGACCTCCAACAACGGAGACGGTAGCGTGACCACGCTGGAGTACTGTTCCGCGGGGAAGAGCTGCAAAGGCCAGGTCTTCAATCCAGCCACGGTCAGTAACGTGGGCAGCAATCCGGTGGCGCTGGCGGTGGGAGCCTTCGATGTTGTCGGCACCAACGATCCCGGAACTCTGCTGAAACCGGGGATCGCTTACCAGACGGTTTACAACTGGACGGTGGGAAACACCATCAGCACGCCCTGCAAGGGCCCGTTTCTGAAGATCAATAACGAGAGCCAGGGGGTTTGGAGCTGCGGCCTGAGCGGGCCGAATGGCTATCAGGCGAAGCTGGTGTGGTACATGGACGGGTTCTACAAGATTGGGTGCAGGAACAATCAATGTAACTACAAGAGTTACACCGCGGGTTCGCCCTACACACAATACCGGACGGCGTACGGCCAGCTGGTTTCGATCCCCAAAGGCGGAAAAGTAAATATCGGCTATATACCCATCTTGCTGGAGAACCACAGCCCGATGCCGCCGGAGGCGGAAATTACGAAACATAAGATCAGGTCGCGCAAGTAGGGTTGTGACTTGGCAAGATGATGGGAAGGATGAATACCGACTACAGGTCTCATAAGAGAGTCCGAAGTCCGGCAAAAGCGCCACGTTCGAGGGTCTCAATTCAGTCGAGTATAAGAGGTGGATGATGACAAAGTTCAGGGTTGCAGTTCTTGTTTGTGCAGTTCTCGCGCTGCTAGGGACAAGCAAGCGCGCCAGCGCGCAGCAGCCCGTATCACCGGAGTTCTATGGCATGACCATGACCGGCGGAGAAGTCGGCGCCGAGCCTTGGCCAACGATCCCGTTTGCCGGATTTCGCATGTGGGACAGCGACGTGCCGTGGTCGCAGCTCAATCCCGGTCCAGGGGTTTACGACTGGAGACTGCTCGATATCTGGATGAATCATGCCAAAGAGTATGGCGCGGATATGGATTACTGCTTTGGACGGGTACCGGCGTGGGCGTCGTCCCAACCCAAAGATTTTTATTGCGCCAACGAGCCCGGTTCGTGTGATCCGCCCTACGACCTCAATCCTGACGGAACCGGCACGGACCAAGCCTGGAGAGATTTCGTCACGGCGATCGTTACTCATTCCGCGGGCCGCATTCACTACTGGGAGCTGTGGGATGAGTTTCCCAATCCCAAGCGCTGGCACTGGCCGACCAATGGGAAGGGGACAGGTACTATACAGCAATTGCAGCGTATGGCGCAGGACGCGCACGCGATCATCAAGAGGATCGACCCGACCGCGGTGATTGTCAGTCAGTCGGGGGCGCTGAGATTTGGCGGCGATGACACCCGATGGCAGCTGTGGGCGCAGGCCGGCATTGGCCAATACGTGGACAGAATCGCTTTTCACTCCTACGTTCAACCCAGCGGGAACTATCCTCCAATCCCGGAAACCCTGGCCGGGTTGCTGGTGGGGGCCCCGAACTATCCTTTTGCTGAGTTCAACGGCTTCTACGGCTTTCTGAATAATTACAACCTGACCCAGCCGGTGTGGGATACAGAAGGCAGTTGGGCAGCCGACATCGCCGGCTTGATTGATCCGGATGAGCAGGCGGGCTTTACCGCGCGGTTCTATGCCCTGAACTTATCCACAACGGTTCAGTACGGCAGTCAGACGTACGGACCGGTGCAACGCTTTGATTGGTACGAGTACGACAACACCGGAGTGGGAGCACTGTGGCAATGGATCACACGCTATGATCTGGCCATGCCCAACTCCAACGGCAACGTGAGTGTGATGTGGGGCTATGGCGATGGCAGCTTTCAGCCTCCATCAAGTCACGGTGCGGGCAGCACTCCCGATGCGGTAGCCGTAGGAGACTTTAACAACGACCAGGAGCAAGACATAGTGGTCGCGAACAAGGCCGGCAACAACGTCACCGTGTTCCTAAACAGCTACAAGAACCCCGGCAGCTTTCAGGCGGGAATAACCTCCACGTTGTCGGCAGGCAAGAGTCCGGTCGCGATAGCCGTGGGCGATTTCAACAAAGACGGGAACCTGGATGTAGTGGTAGCCAATTCGACGGCGAATACGGTGACGGTTATGTTTGGCGATGGCACCGGTCACTTCTCCTCAACCGCAACTTACAACGTCGGCACAAGTCCGTCCGCGGTGACGGTGGCGGATTTCAATAAAGACACCTCGCCCGATATCGCCGTCACCAACGCTGGCGATGGCACGGTAAGCGTGCTATTGAACAATGGCAGCGGTGGTTTCTCGCAGCCGAACTGGTCGCCCATGACCGTTGGGAAAGGTCCTTCTGCGGTCGCAGTGGGCGACTTTAATAACGACGGCTATCCCGACCTCGCGGTTACGAATGCCTCCGATGGGACGGTGAGCGTGCTGTTGAACAATGGAAGCAGCGGCGGATTTACGGCGGACACGGGTTCGCCCTATACCGTCGGCAATGGTCCCTCCGCGGTTACCACCGCGGATTTCAACAATGATTCCTATGCCGATTTAGCGGTAGCCAACCAGACTGACAGCACCGTAACCATGCTGTTGAACAATGGCAGCAGCGGAGGTTTTACGCAGGCCACGTCGCTGGGATCGCCTTTCAGCGTGGGTAAGCAGCCAGTCTCGATTGTAGCGGAAGATTTTTCCGGCATCGGTCATTACGGCATAGCAACGGCCGATAAAGGCGATGGCACCGTGGCTACGCTAATGCGCTGTCTTACCCATACCTGCAAGAAGAACAACGTCTACTACAACGCTGTGATTACGAATGTGGGAAGCAACCCGGTTGCTATGGCCGTGGGAGGCTTCGATGTCGTCGGAAACCACGATCCAGGGATCACCCTGAAAGCCGGGTATGCTTACGGCACAGCCTACAACTGGTTGGTGGGAAACACCATCACCCCGGCGTGCACTGGTCCGTTTCCGGTTGTACAGACAAAGGGTTACAACCCGAACCAGGGGGTTTGGACCTGCGGGATCCAGGCGCCCAATGGCAATCAAGCCCAGATGGTGTGGTACATGGACGAAACCAACACAGTTAAGTGCCAGTACAACGTGTGCAGTTACACGAATTACACGGTTCCCAACGGGTACAACCGCTACCGGACGTTGTACGGCGCGGTTAATCAAGTTCCCAAGAGCGGAAAGGTTCAGATTGGGTATCTCCCGATTCTGCTGTACAACTCGAACGCACCAGTGGTGCGGCACAACACCAGGCACAATACGATGGTGAGACGCAAGATAAGGGTCAGCAAGTAGTTCCTGCTGGCACCGGTAGGACTCTGAAACGTCCCGCATGTCAGCGCATGCGGGCGTTTCTTGCTCCTGCTCTCCTCTTGAAGTGCGAATCTCAAGTGTGCCGATGCGCGGGCTCGGACGCCCGCCCCCTTTTCAACTTAATCAGAGTATCCTTAGGTGGTTTTCTCGCAGTTCAGAATTTGGGATTCATGGGCCTAGCGACGGTGTCCATCGCACGAATCAAAAAGAAGCTGTTTTGGCTGGTGTCGCGAGTGGCATTCTGGGCGTATCGCCAGGCTCCCATCTTCGGACCATGGCCCGCTTCCGTAGGTATTATTCAAGAGGGACCGCGGTTCCTGGTGATCCGGCGCAACGATGGACGGGGATTGTCGTTTCCGGGAGGATTGGGCCTGCCCTGGGAAAGCGAGGAACAGACGCTGGTGCGGGAAGTTCGAGAAGAAACGGGACTACGCGCCGAGGGCTGCGAATTCGCTTTCCGCTACGAAAGTTCATCCGTAATGCCGGCGCGCATCGCGGTCTTCCGGGCGCAGGCGGCCGGGGCGACTCGCAGCTCGTGGGAGGGCACGCCGGAGTGGGTCGAAATCGCAGAACTGCGGAAAAATATCATCTCCAGCCAGATTTACATTGTGGAGCGGCTGGCGGCAGCCTCGGTCTGACCCGCGCTTCTGCCGCAAGGCAGACGGAGACGCGTGGTACACTTGAATCATCAAAGGCGGCGAGCGGGAACCGCCCGCACGCCAGCGTCCCCAGCTTGACACCTCGAGGAGAGCCCTACCACTAGTGAAGATTCTGATCGTACATAACCCGTATCAACAGCGGGGCGGGGAAGATGTTGTGTTCGAGCAAGAGTGCCGCATGCTGCGGGATGCCGGCCACGACGTACTCACCTACGTGCGGAGTAACGACGAAATTCGACAGTACACGGGCCTGCAGCACCTCATGCTGGTTCCGCAGACCATTTGGGCTACGGACTCACGCAGAGAATTCGCCGCGTTGCTGAAGCGGGAGAAGCCCAGCATTGTGCACGTGCACAATACGTTTATCATGATTTCCCCTTCTATTTTTTCGGCTTGCGAGCAGGCGGGAATTCCCGTGGTGCACACCTTGCACAACTATCGGCTTCTCTGTCCAGTGGGCACGTTCTTCCGGGATGGGCGGGTATGCGAAGACTGCGTCAAGAAGAACCTGTGGGCGGGGGTGAAACACGGCTGCTACCACAGTTCCCGGGGAGCAACGGCGGTGATCGCAAGCATGATTGCGGTGCACCGCTCGCTCCATACCTGGACCCAGCCTTCCCATTTTTATGTCGCCCTTACACAATTTACCCGTAAGAAATTCATCGAATCCGGTCTGCCGGGGAACCGGATTTTCGTGAAGCCCAACTTCGTGGATCCGGATCCGGGCACGTCAGCGGAAAAAGATGGGTATGCGGTTTTCGCGGGCAGGCTCTCTCCTGAAAAGCGTGTGATGACGCTGTTGGCGGCATGGGAAAGAGGCAAAGCGCGCTTTCCGCTTCTGATTCTGGGTGGCGGGCCGGACCGGGTCGAGTTGGAGGAAATCGCCTGGCAGCGAGGCCTGTCGGGAATCCGTTTCCGCGGACAAATTCCGCGGGAGGAAGTCATCGCCACAATTCGTAAGGCTCGCTTTCTGGTTTTTTCCAGCGAATGGTACGAGAATTTCCCGGTGACCATTGCCGAGGCCTTTGCCTGCGGTACTCCCGTGATCTGTTCCCGCCTGGGCGCGATGGAAGAGATCGTGCTGGATGGGCGCACGGGGCTACACTTCACCGCTGGAGATGTGGACGATCTGGCGGACAAGATGGACTGGGCCTGGACCCATCCGGAGCGTGTGAATGCCATGGGAAGGGAAGCACGACGGGAGTATGAGACGAAGTATACGGCGGAAATAAACTACAAGCTGCTGATGGACATCTATAACCAGGTCATCAGCCGGCAGTGAGGATGCCTTTCTTTCTGCAAAGGCACTCTTAGTCGAAGAGGATTTCGGTGATTCACGCCCCACGCACGGCGGGTTTTTGGAGTGTCCTGGTCTGCTGCATCATCGCGGCGTCGGTCTGGCTCGGGCTGCGATCCTCGGCGGCTGCTCCCGGCCCGACTGGTCCCGTTCCTCCAACCTTTTTCGGATTGCAAATGCACAAGCCCACCGCCATCAACCAACCCTGGCCCACCATTCCCTTTGGAGCCGGCCGCTTGTGGGACAGTGGGGTTTCCTGGAGCGAGGTGAATCCCTCGAAAGGAGTCTACGATTGGGACCTGCTCGACAAATGGCTGACGAACTATCACGAGCACGGCATCGACGAACTTCTCTATACTTTCGGACGCGTGCCGCAATGGGCCAGCTCAAAGCCCAACGATTCCAATTGTGCGTTCCAAGGAAAGGGCCAGTGTGATCCGCCCGATGATTTGAAGCCGGATGGCACGGGGGCGAATCAGCACTGGAAAGACTTTGTCGCAGCCATCGCCGCTCACAGTAAGAACAGCAGGGGTGCGCACATCCGCTATTGGGAGATTTGGAATGAGCCCTACATGGAACACCAGTGGACCGGGACCACTGCGCAGCTGCTGCGGATGGCTGAAGACGCGCGCAGCATTATCCTGGGTGTCGATCCCAATGCCGTCATTGTGAGCGCATCGTCGGCGATGAAGACTCCCAAAGAGCAGCAATGGATGGAGAATTACCTGCGCGAGGGAGGTGGCAAGCCAGCGGATGTCATTGCCTTCCACGGCTACATCCACACTGGAAAGCCGGGCGTGTATCCCGTTGCCGCCGATATTCTTCCCGCAGTCGCGGCACTCCGCAAAATGATGGACGAGTATGGGCAGGCTTCGAAGCCCATTTTTGATACCGAAGCCAGTTGGGGACGCGCCAGCGTCATGGGCTTCGAAGCAGACGACGACTTCGAGTCCGGGTTCCTGGCCCAGTTTTATCTGCTGCAGTGGTCTGCGGGTGTTTCCCGGTTTTATTGGTACGCCTGGAACAACGAACAATTTGGCACGCTGTGGAGCCCCGACGAGAGCGAGCCCACGCGACCGGGCCACCTGCACCAGGCCGGTGCCACGTATGAGCAGCTCTACAACTGGATGATCGGAGCAACCATGAACTCTCCATGTTCTGCGACAGGGGACGGCATCTGGACTTGTGGCCTGACCCGACCTGGCGGCTATGAAGCTGTGGTCGTCTGGAGTACCAGCGGCAATAAGTCCTACGCGCCGAACCCCCGATTCAAAAAGCTTCGTGATCTTAACGGAAATAGCACTGCGATTAGCGTTCGGCAGGTTAGCATCGGGTTCAAGCCGGTGTTGTTGCAGAGCGAGTAGAGAGGCCTTAACCAGATCTCTGTTCTATGTGCCGGTCGCTGGGTTTAGCCAGAGCTGCAACATAACAATACAGAATGGCAGAGCTGGGGTAATCAATCACGACACCCCTTTTTTTCATCAGCTTTTCACCTCCCGTGAATTCTCTTCCGCTAGATTTGCGAAGGACGATACAACGGATGCCACGAGGGTGGAGTAGCGTCCAGATGTCAGAATAACGGGAGCTGCCACACTCCCTGGAGGCCGTCATTTGAGCACCAGCGGTTCAGGGGATAGAGTCTTTAGTCTCTATCGGACAGGGCGATGGCAGAGTCTTTGGGAACGAGGTTATTAGGCTCTTGAAGAAATTTGCGTACCTGCGTATTCTAAGCAGCAAGTTGTCGTAAGAGCTGTAATGCTCGCGCAGTACGTTAGACTCTCCCCTTTTAAACAAGCCGCTTCTCCTAAGAGTGCCACGTTGACGTAGCGGTCTTGTCTGTCCAGTGAGCGGAGTCTCACTGTCTCGCGGTTAGGGTCACGGGATGTGACTCACGGGGCGAAGCTATGAATGGCAGTTGCCAACTTTTGCACACTGATTCAGCCCACACCCCGGTGACGACCGCCTGCAGCCGACGTTGGTACGCGATCCGCAGCCGTTCACGCCACGAGAAGAAAATCGTCGGCCAGCTCGAGAAGCAGGGCATCGAAGCTTATCTACCCACCATCACGCAAGTACGCACCTGGAGTGACCGGCGCAAACTGGTGGAGATGCCGCTTTTCCCCGGCTATGCCTTCGTTCGATTGACCTACCCCTCCGGTGACCGCCTGCGCGTCCTCTGCACGCACGGCGTGGTGAGCTTCGTGGGAATCAACGGAACCGGCATTCCCGTGCCGGACGAGCAAATTCACGATGTCCGGACTCTGCTGGCCAACAACATTCCCTGCAGCAACCACCCTTTCCTCAAGGTGGGTCAGCGGGTGCGGGTCCGGGGCAGGCGCCCTCGACGGGGTCGAAGGAATGCTGGTGGGCCATCGAGACGACCGCAGCCTGATTATTTCCGTCGAAGTAATTCAGCGTTCAGCGTGTTCCATCCGTATCAGCAGGCTACAACGTCGATCCGGTGCGCTGACTGGAGAGGAAGACTTCCCCACGCACGAAGCTGGAAAGGTTTCGCATTTTCTTACATGAGAGTGACTATGAACAGAATCTCGATTCACGTTGTCGTCGTGCTGCTGGCCGCCGTGCTGGCATTCAGCCAGGATAGTAAGACTGTGGCCGCCTCCGATCCGGGCGCCGCGCAGACCTCCGCGACTGCGTCCGTACACTCAACCACAACCAACGGACCGTGGTTTTCACAACGCCATCCCCGGTATGAAATCCGCCCCGGAGACATTTTTGACGTGGCCTTCGAGTACACGCCGGAGTTCAACCAGACCGTGACGGTGCAGCCGGATGGGTATGTCTCGTTGCGAGACGCGGGCGACGTCTACGTCGTGGGCAAGACGGTACCGCAAGTGACGGACGGTATCCGTGAAGCTTATGCCAAGATCCTGAATCACCCCGTGGTGTCGGTAATCCTCAAGGATTTTGAGAAGCCGTATTTCATCGCCGACGGCCAAGTCGGGCATCCCGGCAAGTACGAACTGCGGGACGACACTACCTTAGTGCAAGCCATCGCCATGGCCGGCGGTTTCCTGCCTAGCGCGAAACACTCGCAAGTGGTCCTCTACCGGCGCGTATCGGACGAGTGGTCGCAAGCCAAGCTGGTGGATGTCAAGAAGATGGAAAGCGATCGCAACTTGGCGGAAGATATGCACCTGCAGCCGGGAGACATGTTGTTTATTCCCAAGAACCGCCTTTCGAAGATCATGCCGTTCATCCCCACCGCGAACCTGAGCATGATCCCGCGCATGACCCCGTAGGGAAACTCGTTAGCTTGAAGCACGATCCCGGCTCCCCGCGGGAACAACCAAGGAGATTTGAAATGGAAGGACAGGAAATCGTTGTTCAAAACCCCAATCGGATTGTCTCGTTCACGGTGCGCGATTTTGCCGCCATGGCATTCCGCCGCAGCCGTACGTTGATGTGGTGCTTCTTCGGAGTTCTACTGGGCTCCCTGGTCGCGGCTGTGGTCTGGCCCACTTACCGAGCTCAGACGGAGATCTTAGTGCGCCGTCAGCGCGTCGATCCCGTGGTGACGCCGGAGCAGAACAGCCAGATGGTGGTGAACGCCACTGTGACGGAGGAGGAGATCAACTCCGAAGTCGAACTCATCACCGGGGAGGAAGTGCTTCGCAAAGTGGTGTTGCAGTGCGGGCTCGATCAACCGCACTCGTGGCTGGGCCGTGTGTTCGGTTCCCATGACCCCGAGCACCGCATCGGAAAAGCGGTCAGCAACCTGCGTTCCGCCCTGGGAGTAGACTCGCTGCCCAAGACCAACGTGATCCGGATCACTTACAGCTCCAGCAATCCCAAGATGGCCGCCCAGGTTCTGAGCGTGCTCGACAACGTCTACCTTCAGAAGCATGAGGAAGTGCAGCGGACTCCGGGTCAATTTCAGTTCTTCGATCAGCAAGTGCAGCGCGCAAAAGCGGAACTGGACTCCGCCGAGGAGCGTCTCAAGGCCTTTCCTCAGCAAGCCGGCACTGCCAATCCTAGCCTCGCTCGCGACATCACCTTGCAGAAGGTAAATGATTTCAACGCCAGCTTGGGTCAGATTGAAGCGTCGATGGCTGAGTCCAAGAAGAAGATTGATGCGATGGAGCAGTTGTCCAAGAGTACCCCCGCCCGGCTGACCACACAGATGCGGCAGCAGGACGATGCCCCGGTGCTGCAGCAGATGAAGTCCACCCTCCTTGCCTTGGAACTCAAGCGCAGCGATCTGGCCTCCAAGTATCAGTCTGACTATCCGCCGCTGCAGGAACTGGATCTCGAAATCGCCAATACCCGCGCTGCGATTGCCGGGGAGAAGCCGCTCAACGATGTGACCACCGACCAGAACCCAGCCTCGGCCTGGATCAACTCCGAACTGGTAAAAACCAAGGCGGAGTTGCGCGGCTATGAGGCCAAAGCCGCAGAGACCGAAGTGCTGGTGCGCCAGGAGCTGGCCAGCGCCGAAAAACTGGATAAACAGGGCGTGGAACAAGGAGACTTGGTCCGCACGGCGAAAGCTGCAGAGGAGAATTATTTGCTCTATCTGCGCAAGCGTGAGGAGGCGCGAATCACCGACGCTCTGGACGCGCAGCGCATTCTGAATGTCGCCATTGCGGAGAGGCCCAGCGTTCCGAGTCTGCCCCGCGAATCTCTGCTGATGTATGGTCTGATCGGCGTGTTTCTAGCCGCGACCGTAAGCGCGGGCGCCGTGTTCACGCTCGAATATTTTGACCCCTCCTTCCATACTCCGGCTGAAGTGGAAGCGTTCCTGAATCGTCCTGTCCTGGCGGCGGTGCCTGACCAGGGCGGCGGCGTCAGCTATCAGTTGTACGGCCGGAACGCGCCCAACGCGCCGTTTCAGTCTCCGGAGCCGGAGTAGACCGGACTCGCTCAACGCCCAGGTTTAATGTGACAGATCAGCGAGAAAACGTTGCCGTGGATGAATTGACTGGTTCGCAGCCTCAGCCCGAGGCGGTGGCGAATTCTGCCAATGATTCCAAGCCCGGGTACGCCTGGGACGGCTTTGGCCTGACCTTGCGTGACTTGATGGCTAAAGCTGAGGTTCAGGCGATCCGGCACGCCCTGGAGCACACCGGCTGGAATCGGAAACAGGCTGCCCGTTTGCTTCGGATCAGTTACCGCGGCCTGCTTTACAAGATGCGTAATCACAGCATCACACGATCACAATAAGCGGGACATCCTCCCGCTCAATGAGGGTTAAGCACGAGCTTCAGAAACAGTATTCGGAGAGGGTGACCCAGGGAGTCGTACATGAGCAAGAATTTTGAGTTGTTACAGCAGGCCGACAAGCTTAACGATATCGCGCCGCGCGAGGAGCGCAGGCCGAGCCCGATGCCGGATAGCCCGGTTACCGGCGCCCCCCTTCTGGAGGTGGCGGAGGTAGCCCGTGGCGAGATTTCAAAGCTGGTCCATCGCTTGTTTCAGATTCCGGGCGTTGAGGCCCCTCATGTGGTCGTATTCACCGGGACAGAAGCTGGCAACGGTTGCAGCTGGCTGTGCGCTCGCGTGGGCGAACTCCTGGCGACTCAGGTAAGCGGCTCCGTCTGCTTGCTGGACTGTAACTTTCGAAGCCCGAGTCTGAACCGTCAATTTGGACTGGAGAACCACTACGGACTTTCCGAAGCCCTGAGCCAGAACGATGGAATTCGCCGGTATCTGCGGCCGTTGTCCCGACCGAACTTCTGGCTGTTGAGTTGCGGTTCACCGCTGGACAACGGCCAGGCTTTGTTGGGGTCCGATCGCATGCGGATGCGTCTCCAGGAGTTGCGAGCGGAGTTTGAGTACGTCATCGTGGATACGTCGCCACTGGACGCCGGAACGGACGGAATCGTTCTGGGCGGTCTGTCGGACGGAGTGGTATTGGTGCTGAAGGCGAACTCTTCCCGTCGTGATACTGCCAGCAAAGCGATGCACGAGTTTCATGCCGCCAATGTTCCCATCCGGGGAGTGGTATTGAACCGGAGAACCTTCCCCATTCCCGAAGCCATCTACAAACATCTCTGACAAGCAAGGCAGTAACTCCCAAGCAACACGGAACACGGAAATAGTCCCTCATTTCCGTACAGCATCAACGAACTAGGATCACGGTCGTAACTTTTTCCCAGGGGAGTCAAGAATGCGTCCCATCCGACGTCGAATGATGATCGGCACCATGAAGCTGTATGACCTGGTGCTGATGGTGGTTTCCTTTGCAGCGGCCACTTTGCCGGTTCTGGCGAAGGTTGGGCCGGTTTCGTTTGCCCAGTTTCTCGAGATCAAAGTCAAGCTCGAGAATTTCATTGTCTTTCTTATCCTGCTTGGTTTATGGCACTTCATCTTCTCCATGCTCGGTCTGTATGACTCCAAGCGTTTGACCAGCCGCAGAGCTGAGGCGGTGGACGTATTCAAAGCCACTTCTCTTGGATCCCTGCTGCTCCTTCTAGGGTCCGTCCTGCTTCGTTTCCAGATGGTGACACCGAGTTTCGTAGGCATTTTTTGGGCAGTCAGCACAGGCGCGGCGGTGACCAGCCGAGTCGCCTTACGCACCTGGCAGCGAAGGCTCCGTTCACATGGCCGCGACTCGCGCAATATGCTGATCATCGGCTCCAACAAGCGGGCGATCGAGTTCGCCAGCATGATTCAGTCGAAACCCGAACTGGGTTATCGCATCCTCGGCTTCGCGGATGAAGAATGGGCGGGAGTCGAGGAACTGCGCAGCCACGGCTGGTCGCTGGTCTGCAACTTGGAAGACCTCCGCGACTTTGTGCGGCGCAGCGTGGTGGACGAAGTTGTAATTGCGGTGCCGCTGCGTTCCTTTCACGATCTCGCCTCTGATGTGGCTGCCATGTGTGAGCAGCAGGGCATTCTTATCCGCATCCTGTCGGATCTCTTTAATCTGAAGAACGCGCGGCCCATGGCGGACGACTTCGACGGCGCGGCCATGATTACGCATTCCGCGGGAGTGGTGGAAGGCTGGCCCACGGTGATCAAGCGCACCATCGACCTTACCCTCTCTCTGCTGTTGCTCATCGCGATCGCTCCTGTGCTTCTGCTGGCCGCGATCCTGATCAAGCTGACCTCTCCGGGACCCGTGTTCTTCGTGCAAAAGCGCATCGGCCTGAATAAGCGAGTGTTCAATATCTACAAATTCCGCACCATGGTCGTAGACGCAGAGCAGAAGCTGCAAGAAATCGAACACCTGAACGAACTCTCCGGACCGGTGTTCAAGATCAAGAACGATCCACGGCTAACCTCCATCGGAAAATTTCTGCGCAAGACCAGTATTGACGAGTTGCCGCAGCTCTTTAATGTTCTTGCCGGCGACATGAGCCTGGTGGGTCCACGCCCACTGCAATTGCGCGACTACGAGTTGCTCACCGAAACAGGTGAGGATTGGCAGCGGTGCCGTTTCAGTGTGCGGCCCGGGATTACGTGCTTATGGCAGGTCAACGGCCGCAGTTCACTTCCTTTTCACCAATGGATGGAACTGGATCTGCAATATGTGCGCAACTGGTCCTTGTGGCTTGACCTCCAGATCCTGGCCCGGACCATCCCTGCAGTGCTGCGCGGATCCGGCGCCGCCTGATACTGGACTGCGCGCTGTGGTCCACTCGAAAGCCCCTTGCTGAGTAACCCCGCCATGAATGTCTCGATCCAATGAATCATAGGTTCACAGGCAGCTCTTCACCGTCAGAACCGGCAACCCCAAGTCTCAGCCAGTCCGGGCGCAGTGAGCCGAAGGCGGTCGAACCCCTAGCCCCTGGGCGCTTTGCGGATTCCGGCAGAGGCCAGTCCTCCAGCACTCCAGTGTTAAACCTGCCGACTGACAAGCCGAGACCAGCGGTGTCATCGTCCCGCTTCGCGTGGCGCGCCTCGTGCGTTGCCACAGGCTTGAGCGACTCGCTCCGCGAGTTCAGCCGGACAGAGCAGATACCCCTTTCGGCGGTGCTCCTCTGCGCTTTCCACGTTTTACTTCTCCGTTACACCTCTCAAGAAGACATCGTGATGGGTTGTTCTGTTCCCGGCCTGGATGCGCCGGTCACGAACGGCTCCGGTCGAGTTCACCATGGCTTTGTGTTGCGCGCGGATCTCTCCGGCGATCCGACATTCCGGACTCTGCTCAACAAGCTCAACGCTGGCGTGGTTGAGGCGCTGTCACACGAAGATGGTTCGCTTCGACCCTCGGCTGAAAGGCTGACTTCAAAGCCCGTCGCCACCGAAGCAGATATCCAGGTCGCGTTTTCGTACCGGACATCGATTCTGCCATCGGACGGGGAACCGAATCCTGCGCCAACGCCGTTCGCTCACGCGCCGGTTGACCTCCACCTGGATGTCCAGGAACGCGGCGAAGATCTTTACCTGCATCTTCGCTACAACGCTGAGATGTTCGAGGCTCCGAGCATCGAGCGCACTTTAAGAAACCTGGGCACTTTGCTGCAGAGCATCGCCGCGGACCCCGACCAGCCGGTCTCGAAGTTGCTGATCCTCACCGAAGGCGAAAAGCGGCAGATCCTGGTCGAGTGGAACCAGACTGATTGCGAATATCCGCGTGAAAGTTGCTTGCATGATCTGGTGGCGGCCCAAGCCGGGCACGCGACCCGGAGCATCGCGGTTGTCTGCGGAAAGCATCACCTGTCTTACGGCGAGTTCAATACCCGGGCAAATCAGTTAGCGCACTATCTGCGGAGTCGCGGCGTCGGCCCCAACGTGCGGGTAGGAATCTGCCTGGAACCGGCGCTAGATTTTGCCGTGGCCATGCTGGCGGTATTGAAAGCAGGCGGGGCGTGTGTGCCGCTTGACCCCAACTATCCTCCCGAGCGTCTCGCGTACATGCTGGGAGATGTGCAGGCGCCGGTCGTGCTTACGGCGAAGGGCATGTTGCCGGGGGCGGTTCCGGCCGGCTGCGAAGTACTTTTCCTGGCAGATCAGTCGGAGGCTCTTTCGCGTCAGCCGAGTGCCAATCCAAACACCTCGGTTACACCGGGCGACGTTGCGTATGTAATCTACACCTCCGGTTCCACGGGAAAACCGCGTGGCGTGTTGCTCACACATGCAGGGCTGGTGAACTACAACACCAATATCGCGCGTATGTACGGCCTGGGGCCGGATGACCGGATGCTGCAGTTTTGTTCGATCAGCTTTGATATCGCCGTGGAGGAACTCTTCGCCACGTGGCTGAGCGGGGCCACGCTCGTGCTCAGGTCGGAGATGCCGCTGGCAGTTCCGGATTTCCTGGGGTGGATCGAACGGCAACGCATAACTATCCTGGATTTGCCCACGGCTTACTGGCATGAGTGGGTGCATCACCTTCCGGAACTGAAGAGGCCCCTCCCGGAGGATTTGCGGATTGTCGTTGTCGGAGGCGAGAAAGCTTCGTCGCCTGCCTATGCCGAGTGGCTCGGCGCTGTCGGGAATCGCGTGCGCTGGATCAACGCATACGGTCCAACCGAGGCCAGCGTTTCCGTCACGACCTACGAACCGAAATTAACTCCGGGCGCTATTCCTGAAAACCTTCCCATTGGACGTCCCTTGGCGAACTGCCGCATTTATCTGCTGGACCGGCATCTGAACCCGGTTCCAATTGGCGTCCGCGGCGAATTGCACATCGGTGGCGTGTGTGTGGCCGGCGGTTATCTCAATCGCCCCGAGTTGACGGCGGAGAAGTTCATTGCCGATCCCTTCTCTTCTGAACCCGGTGCGCGGCTCTACAAGAGCGGCGACCTGGCTCGCTACCTGCCTTCTGGGGAAATCGAATTTCTGGGCCGTCGGGATGATCAAGTTAAGATTCGCGGCTTTCGCGTGGAACTGGGCGAGGTTGAAGCCGCGCTCGCTAAACACTCGAGTGTTCGCGAGTTGGCGGTGATTGCCCGGGAAGATGCTCCCGGCGAGAAACGCCTGCTGGCGTACCTCGTGCCCGTGCCAGGTACGAAACCGACCGCGGCCGAATTGCGCCGCGACCTGCAGCAGCATCTGCCGGACTACATGGTGCCGTCGGCATTTGTTTTTCTGGACGCGATGCCCTTGACGCCGAACGGGAAAATCGACCGCCGAGGACTGCCCGCACCGGAAGTTGACTACAGCGTTGAAGAAACCGCCGTTGCCACTGACGCCCTCGAGTTGAAGTTGGTCAGGATTTGGGAGGATCTTCTTGGCAAGAAGCCAATCGGCATTAAAGACAACTTCTTTGAGCTGGGAGGACATTCGCTGCTCGCGGCCAGGCTCATGCACCGCACTGGTCAGGCGCTTGGCAAGACACTGCCGTTGGCCATGCTTTTCCAAGCTCCCACAATTGAGCAGTTGGCCGCAGTTTTGCGGCAAGACGGCTGGTCGCGGCATTGGTCTTCGCTGGTGCCGATTCAGCCAGCGGGTTCCCATCCGTCCTTCTTCTGCGTCCACGGCGTCGGCGGCAATGTACTGAACTTTCGTGAATTGGGCGGGCTGATGGGCCCGGACCACCCGTTCTATGGATTTCAGGCGCAAGGTCTGGACGGGAAGAGTCCGTGCTTTACTCGAATCGAAGAAATGGCCGCCCATTACATCGCGGAGATCAAGGCGGTCCAGCCGGAAGGTCCATATTTCCTCGGCGGATATTCGCTGGGCGGTATTGTCGCCTACGAGATGGCGCAGCAACTCCGGGGCAGCGGCGAACCAGTGGGGCTGCTGGCATTACTTGACACTTATGCGGGTAATTTAAGTTCGATTTCGAGCACGGTTCTGCGCTTGCTTATGCATCCGTCCCGCCAAACTTTGTTGCGCGATTTGCCATCCATCGCGACGGAGACAGTGGAACGCAGAATCAAGAGCCTGCTTACCTCGCGCCTTTTGAAAAATGTCCTGCGAACGAATCAGGCGGCGGCGGATCGCTATGTCCTGCGGCCCTATGGCGGAAAAATCACGCTGTTCCGCGCCAGTGAAATGTCCCTGCGGAGTTTCGAAGATCTTTATTCCATTTGGGACGGCCTCGCCGGTGAAGGGGTGGACGTCCAGAAGATTACGGGCAATCACAAGGGCATTCTGGTCCAGCCGCAAGTCGCCCAACTGGCGGCGAAACTGAAGGCTTGTATTGATAAGAACGCTCGCAGCATGAGCGCCGCTGCATCCGCTGGATTTCACGACCGATCCCAGGCCCACATGGGCCGACCTGCGGATTCGGTCAACCTTCAGCCCACGGCATAGAGAAAGAGAAGCACAGAGAAAAACGCTTGCCGAATTCCAACACTCAAGAGCGGGTTGTGACGGCCGCAGAGGCTCCCGAGATTCTCCTGGCACCGGCGACAACCGACGTGCCCTGGCCGGAGTCTGCTCTCAAGATTCCTGGCGTTTGATCGTGAACTCCTGAGCAAGCTTACCGTTTGGGTACACAAAGGAGGCCTCGCGCTTCTTGATCAGGGCCTGATTTCCGGTTCCAACTTCGTGATCAGCATTTTGCTGGCGCGCTGGCTGACCCCGGAGTTCTACGGCGCCTATGCGGTAGCTTTTGGAATTTATGTCTTGCTGCAACTGACTTATGGCGCTCTGGTGCTGGAGCCTATGGCAGTCTTCGGCGGGGCAGCTTACCGGCGCTGCCTTCGCGGATATTGCGGTTCCATGCTCTGGGTTCATCTGGCCATCAGCGTCATAGTCTTTGTTTTAGTAGGTAGCTCCGCGGCGGTGGCGCACTCGCTAGGATGGGCAGGCGGGCTCTCTGGAGCGCTGCTTGGAGTCGCATTAGCCTCGCCCTGTCTCCTGCTGCTTTGGTATGCCCGGCGCGCGTTTTACTTGGAGATGTCCCCGGGCCGGGCCGCCACGGGATCGTTTCTGTATTGCGTCTTGCTGCTGGGCGGCCTGTTTCTGGCATATCGCCACAGCCTGCTTTCGCCGTTGAAAGTTTTCCTTTTGATGGGTATGGCCGCGTTGGTGGCCGATGTGTTGCTCCTGATCCGCCTCAGTTCAGAGTTGCCCGCCGGCGACCCGGCGCCCGCGCTGAGAGAAAGCTGGCAACGCCACTGGCGCTATGGCAAGTGGGCGCTGGCCAGCTGTGTTGCTTCCTGGACGCCGACCTATATCTTCTACCCTCTGCTCAGCACCTTCTCGGGCATCGCTCAGTCGGGTGAACTCAGGGCGCTGATGAATTTCTTTTCCCCGCTGGATCAAACCCTGAGCGCGCTTTCCTTGTTATTTCTTCCCTATGCTGCCCGGATGCAGGCGGAGCAGGGGCGGAGCGGCTTGATTGCGCTCACGCGTAATCTGATGATCCTCTCGGTCGCTGGTGCAGTGGTTTACTGGGCTCTGATCGTGGAATTTCGTGCCCCGGTCTTCCGCCTGCTCTACGCCGGAAAATATGCCAACGTGGCCTACTTGCTTCCGGTGCTGGCTTTGGGATCCATCTTTTGGAGCGCGGGTTACGGTCCGGCCATTGCGCTGCGCGCCATCGAATCGCCGGCTTTCCATTTTTGTCGCCTATTTTGCGACGACGCTCATTTCGGTGATCGTAGGGATTCCCGCGACTCGTTTTTTTGGGCTCAAGGGAGCAGTCTGGGCCAGCAATGCGACCGAGATCGCATCCTTTGCGGTGCTTTTCTTCCTGATGAGGAGCAAACTCTCGCCAGCCCAGAAGGCTGCGTGATTTTCTAATTATGATTCAGAGTGATGCAGTATACGTCCCCAGATCGCGTGTAAGTGCATTCGTGCCCGGCGCGACTTTGGCGGTTTTCATCGCTATGGTGCTGGGGCTGGGACCGGTCTGGATCGTCTCCGATGGGTCGTTGAAGACCATGGGCGCCGTGGTCATGCTTTTCATTCCTCTTTGCCTGGTTTTGGCTGTGGCGAAAGCAAGAGCGATGAGCGCGACCCGCACCACCTACGCCTTAGCCTTGCTGGTGTGGTGGTTTCTGCTCATTTCAGACAAGTTCTTCGACCGCATCAGCGACGTACAGAACACCATCGAGGGTCAATACTCGATGGATGCCTACGGCGAGTTTGTCGTATGGGTGATCGCCTTTCTGACTCTGGCCGTGATTTCGGTGGCTCGCCCCGGCTACCTTGGTAAACTCTTTGCCGGTTCGTTCAAGTGGCTCTCGTTGTTCGTGCTGTCCTGTCTGTTCGCCGCGACCTATTCTCCGAGTCCATCCTACTCGCTGGGATGGGGCTTCAAGCTTTTTCTGGTCGTCCTGGTCATCGGGTTGTGCACCCACTGCATGGAGAAACTCGCCGATGTGAAGGCATTTCTGTGGGCGACCATGTGGGGTCTGTTCTTCACCTGCATTCTCGCGGTGGCGGAAGCAATCGCCGACCCCACAACCATGTTTCAGGGGGTAGGCGGACGTTTTAACGCCGACCCTGTCGTGCTGTCGGAAACCGCCGCTTGTCTGCTGTTGGTGACGCTCATTTTGAATTCGCTGCAAGCCCGGCTCTGGCTGAAGATAATCAGTGCGCTCAGCGTCCTGATCATGCTCTTTTCCTTCGGTAAGACCGGAATCATCACCGGCGTAATTTCTGCCTTTGTCTTCTTCGTGTTCCAGAAGAAGCTCGCGTCCAGCATTGGGTTATTGCTCGGGACGGGCGTTGTGGCTGCGAGTTTGGTCGCTACCGTTGCGCCGCTGGCACACTATCTCAATGCCTATCACGCCGGGGGTACGCTCACCGGAAGAACCGAAATCTGGGAGACCGGTATCACCTTCATTAAACAGAAGCCCTGGCTCGGTCACGGCTACCTGGCAACCAAGTTCATGTGGACGATGGAACGAGGCAAAGTCTCCGACATTGCGCCTCACTTGCACAACGGATTTCTGGAAGCCCTGTACAACAACGGCATTCTCGGTCTGATTTTTCTGGTTGCAATCCACGTGTCGATTCTGGCCAATCTGTTTTTCGCCAAGCGCATCGTGGGTAAGTATCAAAAGGCGGGCGGCTCCCGGCAGGCCAACACGCTGATCGTCGGTTGTTTTGCTCTGTATCTGGATTTGTTTATTTCCGGACTGTTTACGGCAGCCTATGGTGGCCGCGCTACCGTTCATTTCATGGTATTTCTCTCGCTGCTGGGCATGAGTGTCGTATTGCGAAAGTTTGCTCAACAAGTTGAAGATCAGCCTGTCGCTCCGCGCCCGAGCCCGATTTCACTGTGGCGAGAGCCTGTTACGGCACCTTCCCCGAGTCCGACTTAAAGAAGTTCGGCCACGGTGGGCGATTTGCGCTCAGCCCGACTGTAGCCGTGCCTGATTTGACCGTAGTAATCGAAATCAACTTAACCATTCCACGAGGAGACTAATGTAATGAAGAATTCGGAACGCATTCTGGTAACTGGGGCTGGCGGTTTTATCGGGCACCACTTGGTGAAGCGCCTGAAGGCGGACGGCTATTGGGTCCGCGGTGTTGACATCAAAGAGACGGAGTATGAGGCGACCCCCGCCGACGATTTTCAGGTCCTCGATCTGCGCGAGTATGCCAACTGCGAGCGAGCGACCAAGAATATTGATCGCGTCTACAATCTGGCGGCGGATATGGGTGGCATTGGCTACATCACTGCTTTCCTCGCCGACATTGCCCGCAATAACATCCTCATCAACGTGCACATGCTGGAAGCCGCCCGCCAGAACGACGTGAAGCGCTTCCTTTTCTCTTCCTCCGCCTGCGTCTATGCCGGCTTTAAGCAGAAGGATGCCAACGTCGAGCCGCTGAAGGAAGAAGATGCTTATCCCGCTGATCCCGAGCCGGGCTATGGCTGGGAAAAGCTCTACACCGAGGAGATGTGCCACTATTACCGCAAAGATCACAAACTCGAAACCCGTATTGTGCGCTTCCACAACGTCTATGGTCCTCTCGGAACCTACGAAGGCGGCAAAGAAAAAGCGCCTGCAGCCATTTCCCGCAAGGTCGCCTTGGCGAACACCGGCGACAAGATCGAAATCTGGGGCGATGGCCAGCAGACCCGCTCCTTCATGCACGTGGATGATTGTGTCGAGGGCCTGCTTCGCCTGATGCGGTCCGATCACCACGAAGCTCTGAACCTGGGCACCGATGAACTGGTCACGATCGACGGTCTGGTGGATATGATCAGCGCCATCGCCGGCAAGAAACTGGTGAAGGTGCACGATCTCACCAAGCCGCAAGGCGTGCGCGGACGCAACAGCGACAACAACCGCCTGCGTCAGGTGCTGGGTTGGGAGCCGTCCATTGACCTCAAGACTGGCCTGGTTCCGACTTATAAGTGGATTGAAGCCGAGGTCAAGAGCAAGGCTGTTCCCCAGCCTGTAGCGGTTGGCTAGCCGAACGACGATCATGGTAAATCTGCCCTACAGCCAGCGAGTGAACGTCCTCGGAGTCGGCATTACGCCTCTGAGGGCGGAAGAGATGATGCAGTTGATGGCGTCCGCCATCGCGCAGAACGCGAAAGGTTACATCTGCGTAACTGGCGTGCACGGGGTCATGGAGGCGCAAACCGATCATGGCCTTCGCAGCATCATCAACAAATCTCTGTTGACCACCGCAGATGGCCGCCCCACCGTCTGGGTGGGCTGGCTACAGGGGTTTCGCCGCATGACTCAAGTCACCGGCCCCGACCTGATGTTGCATGTTTGCGCCGAGTCGGCTCGAAAGGGATACACACATTTCTTCTACGGAGGGGATGTGGGAGTGGCGGAACAGCTCAAAACTAATCTGGAGCAAAGGTTTCCCGGGCTTCGGGTGGTCGGCACTTACACGCCGCCATTCCGGCCGCTTAATCCCGAGGAGCAGAAGGAATTGCAGGAGTTGGTAGCACGCCTGAAGCCGGATATGTTCTGGGTGGGCTTGAGCACTCCGAAGCAGGAACGCTTCATGGACGAATACTTGCCCAAGCTCGATACAAAACTGATGATCGGCGTGGGCGCGGCCTTCGACATCCACACGGGTCGAATCAAAGATTCTCCCGATTGGTTGCAGGCCATGGGCCTGCAATGGGTGCATCGCATGTGCCAGGAACCACGCCGGTTGTGGAAGCGCTATCTCTACAACAATCCGCGCTTCATTTTGCGGATCACCTCGCAGTTGCTGGGATTGAGAAAGTACGAACTGGCATAACCTTTAGAGCTGTCATCCTGAGGAAGTGAGACGTTCGCCCGCGAACGTCTCCAACGAAGGACCTATGCATTCCAGTCAGGATACCGTCACTGAGAATTTGAAGCCGAGTCAATGACATCGAGCATTCCAAGCCCGAATCAGCCGAGGGGAAACATTTCCAGCGCCCGTCTGCTGCAATTGGCAGCATGCTTTGGCCTCATCACAGGTCTGCTCGAAGGCATTGGTCTGCTGGCTTTCCACGGTCTCCCCTGGTTCGTTCTGAATTCGCGGATTCCCGAAGGCGTGTCCATCGAAATCCTCTGGATTTCGCCGGTCGTCAATCTGCTCCTCTTTCTGGTTGTGGGGTTCGCGCTCGCGGCGCTGAGCCGTTTGTTACCCCGCTTCCCGACGCTTCGAGTCGCTCTTTTCATTTTTTCCTTTATGGCAGCTGTGGACTGGGCGGGTTTGACCGGTCGCATCGGCCCCATCGCCATGGTGGTGCTGGCGATCGGCTTCGGAACGGTGATGAGCGCCCGGATGGATTCGAAAAGTGAAACACTGCTGGGTGCCGCGCCCGGAGTGGTGAAATTGGGGATCGCGGCCACCCTGGTTTTGTTCGTTGCAGTGGAAGGCGCTACCCGTCTGCGCGAGCAACTCGCGATTGATCATCTGCCGCCCGCAAGCAAGTCATCTCCTAACGTTCTGGTAATTCTGGTGGACACCTTGCGTGCCGACCACCTGTCAAGCTACGGATACGCTCGTCCCACGAGCCCACATCTGGATGCGATCGCCGGACAGGGCGTACTTTTTGAAAATGCGGTCTCCACTTCGTCGTGGACGCTGCCTGCACATCAATCTCTGCTCACGGGCCGCTATCCTCACGAGCATGGCCCTCTGCGCGAGCAACCGTTGAATCCCAGCTATCCGACGTTGGCTCAGGTGCTGGACGATCGCGGTTATCGCACGGCCGCTTTTTCCGCCAACACGGACTTCTTCAACCGGCGAGCCGGGTTCGATCGCGGATTTCTGCACTTCGAAGACTATTTCTATTCCGTTCCCGATTCGCTGTATCGCACGTTCTGGGGACGGCTCGTGTTTCACGACTACGTCGCCGGTCTTCTGGGGCTCGATGAAATGCCGGGACGCAGGAAAGCCGCGCAGATCAACGCTGGGCTGCTCCACTGGATTGACCGCGACCACGACCGCCCGTTCTTTGCTTTCATCAATTATTTTGACGTGCACCACCCCTACATCCCCGAGAGGCCGTATCGCGACAAGTTTGCCAGCCCCGATCAGGAAATTGCCTGCACGCCAACGCTGACTCAGCGTCTCAATCCGTTCCATCGGGGCACGGAGATCGACCAGATGATGCGGCTCAGCCCGGCCTGTTTTCAATTGGAAATTGATAAGTACGATGGCGCCATTTCCTACGTGGACGACCAGATTGCCTCACTGTTTTCAGAGCTAGCCCAGCGTGGATTAGATAAGAACACCCTGGTAGTGATCACTTCTGATCATGGCGAGTCTTTCCGCGAACACGGCTTAGTCACGCACGGCACTTCGCTGTACCGGGAGCTGACCTGGGTTCCGTTGATTTACTGGTGGCCAGGCCACATTCCTTCCGGCAAGAGGATTGACCGGCCCATCAGCAGTACAGCCTCGCTTCCGGCCACCGTGCTTGACCTGCTGGGTGAGTCCAATCAGAAAGATTTTCCCATTCCTTCGCTTGCCCAGTTGTGGAACCAGCCGGGAGTCAATCCGGACTGGCCCTATCCGCTTTCCGAGATGGCCCAGGATCTTTTTATTCCGCCGCAATATCCAGCCTACAAAGGCTGGCTGAAGTCTATCACCGATCCGCAGTGGCACTTGATTGTTTCCCAAACCGACCCAGCGGAGCTCTACCGATACCCCGAAGATCCTGCCGAATCTCAAAACCTGGTGGATAGCTCGCAGGGCAAGGCCGTGATGAACAGCGAAGAAACGCAGTTGTGGAACCAGGTGAGCCCCGACAAACGTCACAAAGCTGGCTTAACTGACCAGCTCAACGAAACCAAAATCGCCGGGATCGCCAAGTAGGTTGGTTCCTGGATTAAACTGATTTCACTTTTTTCAAGGAGAACGAAATGAGACCCGAATTGCTTGCACTCTACGGCGGTCCCGACCAGATCATGGGCGTGACCTCTGGTCTTGCCACCATCGCCGGATTAGCCCTGATGTTCTGGAACAAGATCCTCGTATTCTTCGGCAAGATTGCGAATAAGCTTCACCCCTCGGGCACTTCCAAAACCGCACCCAAGGATGCCTCCGGCCAGGATTAATTGATGAAGAAGAAGGTCCTTGTTGTTGGCCTGGACGGACTGGAGCCGGCCATTGTCGAGCGCCTGCTCCAGCGCAACGAACTCCCCAACTTCGCGAAGATTCGCAGCTCTGGTTACTATGGTCGTCTGGGCACGACCTACCCGGCTCAGACTCCTGTCGCGTGGTCTTCTTTTGTTACAGGAACGAACCCCGGCGTTCACGGCATTTTCGATTTCATCTGCCGCGATCCCCAAACCTACCTGCCCGATATCGCGCTGAGCCGGTTCGAAAGACCCAAAAACGTTCTGGCCCCGCCGCGCGTGGTGAATAAGCGGAGCGGCGTCCCCGTCTGGCAATATCTCACCAAAGCCGGCATTCCCAGCGTCGTGCTGCGTTGCCCAGTGACGTTTCCCGCGGAAAACTTGCTGGGCAAAATGCTGTCCGGTGTCGGCGTGCCTGATATTCGTGGCAGTCAGGGCACCGGAACTTTCTATACACAAGATCGCACCGTCCAGCCCAAGGAACACGAACAAGTCCTCTACCTGGATGGCGGGGCAGAAATCGCCACACGGGTGATCGGCCCGCGCAATCCCCGCACCAAGCCAATTTCAGACATCACCACGGAAATTAAAGTCCGCGTGGACCGCGCCGCGCGCAAGTTGATCATCACGGCGGGATCGAATCCGCCCATCGAAGCACCCGAGAACGGCTGGAGCCCATGGGTCAAGCTCAAGTTCAAGTTGTCGATGCTGCAGTCGGTGCCGGGCATGGTGCGTTTTTATGTTCGCCAGCTTTCTCCGACGATCGAGTTCTATGTTTCTCCGGTGAATTTTGATCCAGCGGCGCCGGTGTTTCCCATTTCGTCTCCAGCCGGACTACGCCAAGACATTTTCCGAAAAAATCGGCCTGTTCGCGACTCTCGGCATGGCGGAAGACCACAACGGCCATAATAACGGACGCTTCGACGAAATGGACTATCTAGCGCAATGCAGTCTGGTCTACGACGAGCGCGAGAAAATGATGGATCACGAACTGCGCCGCTTCAGCGAAGGTTTCTTCTTCGTCCTGTTCGATACTCCAGATCGCTTGCAGCACATGTTGTGGCGCTTCAGCGATCCCAAGCATCCGGATTTCAGCCCGGACCTTCCGGCCGAATCTCGGACAGCAGGTCGACGCGCTCTACCGCCGCTGCGATGAAACTGTCGGCCGCGTCATGGAAGAGTCGGATGAAGACACGCTGCTCATTGCTCTTTCCGATCACGGATTCAATCTTTCCGCCGTCGTTTCACACCAACACCTGGCTGTGGCAGAACGGTCTGCTGGCGCTGAAAGACGGCAAGAAGCCGTGACGGACATGAAGGAACATTCACCGGGTCGATTGGACTAAGACTTACGCCTACGCAGCTCGGTTTGGGTGGAATTTATCTGAACAAGAAGGGCAGGGAAGCCAGACGGAATCCTTGAAGAAGGAACGCGGCGAGGCGGACAAGTTCGTGCGCAATCCATCAGACGGGATGGCGGAATTTCGTCGATGGCGAAACCGGCGCCCCGGGAATTCGCAGCGTGTCGCGGCGCGAGAAGATCTTTATTCCGGCGCGTATGTCGGCAGATTCGCCCGATCTGCTGATCAATTTTCACTCCGGCTTCCGGGTTTCGTGGGAAAGTTCGCTCGGCGGCTTTTCGCCAATTCAGCTGTTTGAAAATAATAACCGGCGCTGGAGCGGCGACCACATCATTGATCCCGATGCTGTGCCGGGTATTTTGTTCATGAACCGCCCCGTCGGCAACAATCATGCGCAAATTATTGATCTCGCGCCAACGATCCTGAACACCTCGGCGTCGCTGCCATTCGTCGATGGAAGGGAAATCGTCTGCTGGTTAGACCCTGGGAGTCTGTTGAAAACCTAAATCCTTGTCATTCCGAGGAGCGGACCTAGGCGACTAGGAATCCCTCGTCAGTTGTTCCTGGACTGTGAACGAACTACAGATCCCTCGCTGTGCTCTGGATGACAACGCGATAGGATTCTTCAATAAGTTCCAGAAAGTCATTCGACTCATGAAAATCTGCGTCTTGGACTCGATTGCTGCGCTCCCGAAGTCATCTTCAACGATGAGCGGCCTGGTCAACATTCGCCGCCTGATGGACCTCGGCCTCTACGGAACCGGCTGCAAAGCGTGGTGCCTCCCGATCACCGTTCCCGCCTGGATGTGCATGAGCACCAGCCAGGATCCGGGCTCGCTCGGGCATCTATGGCTTCCGCAACCGCATGGATTACTCCTACGAAAAACTGGGCTTTGCCAATTCCGCTTCCATCAAGTCATTTCGCCATGTGGGATCATTTGGCGCGGGAAGGGAAGCAGTCCATCGTCATCGGCGTGCCGCCGAATTTTCCTCCGCGCAAATCAACGGAATCAGCGTCGGATGCTTCCTCACGCCCGACACAGAAAAGACGAGTTCACTTATCCGTCGCAAATCAAGTCGAAAATCACCGAACTGGTCGGCGAATATCCCGTCGACGTGAAAAACTTCCGCACCGACCGCAAAGACTGGCTGCGCGACGAAATTTTCGCCATGAGCCGCAAGCAGTGGCAGGTTGTGAAATGGCTGCTCACCGAGCAGGAGTGGGATTATTTCCACTTCGTGGACATCGGCCTGGACCGCGTGCATCACGGCTTCTGGAATTATTTCGATAAGAAGCACGTGCAGTACGAGCCGGGCAATCCCTATCAGAACGTAATCCCTGATTATTATCTCTGGCTCGATGAGCAGATTGGCAGCGTGATCGAGTTGCTCGACAGCGAAACCGTGCTGCTGCTTGTCTCCGATCACGGCGCTCAGCGTCTCGACGGCGGCATTGCGGTCAATCAGTGGCTGATCAATGAAGGCCTGCTGGTGCTTGACGAGTATCCGACGGAAGTCACGCCTTTCAATAAACTCAAGGTCAACTGGGCCAAGACCAAAGTCTGGAGCGAAGGCGGCTATTACGCTCGCGTATTCTTCAACGTGCAGGGACGCGAACCGCAAGGCGTGATTCCCGCCGCGGAGTACGACGCCTTCCAGAATCAGATCAAAGCCAAGTTCGAGGCGATGCTGAACGACAAGGGCAAGCCGCTGAACTCGCTCGTCTTTAAGCCCAAAGAGATTTACCACAACGTGCGCAACGTTGCGCCCGACCTGATCGTGCATTTCGGAGGCCTGGATTGGCGCTCGATTGGCACCGTCGGGTACCCCAATATTTACGTGCAGGAAAACGATACCGGCCCGGATGGCTGTAATCACGCGCAGTACGGAATGTTTCGTCCTGGCCGCGCCCAATTGCCCGATCAACGGCGAATACGAAGGCGCAAAGCTCCTCGACATCGCTCCGACTTTGCTCGATCTGGCCGGATACGAGATTCCAGAATCCATGCAAGGGCGCTCGCTGGTCGCCGGCATGGAGAAACGCGCCCCCGGCGACGGCACCGACGCGGACAGCGAAAAGATCATCCACGACCGCCTGGCGGGGCTGGGCTACGTCTAGCTTTTCGCTGTCATCCTGTTAGGATTGTCATTCCGAGCGGTTCGCAGATGCGCTTTGCGCATCGAGAACCGGCGAGGAATCTGCTGTTGCTGACTTTTCGGAAAAATCCCTCGCCACCCGTCTAATTCAGTTCGAGGCATAATCATGTCACACGACCCAGAACAATCAGCGGTGTCTTCCAATAAGGCTGCCATTTTCTTTCGCCGGGTCCGCCACCGGATCACCTCCACCAAGGTCCGGAACCCGGTAGTCTGGTGGCGCCACCAGAGTCTGAAGCCCGCCGACATAATCCTTGGCAGTTATCCGCGCTCCGGCAGCACCTGGTTGCGATTCGTGATGTTTGAGATTCTGACCGGGAAGCCTTCGAGCTTCGGTGAAGTCAATGCGGCATTGCGCGGCTTGAGCGACTCCAAGCACGGGTGGCCGCTATTTCCGGACGCTGGGCGCTTTATCGGCACGCATGAACCTTACCGGCCGGTCTACAAGAAAGCCATCTACCTGGTGCGCGATGTGCGCGACGTCGCCCTTTCGGAATTTGCTTTCGAGAAAAATCTCGGCATCGGCCGACCCACTCTTGAAGCTTACCTGGACGACATGCTGCGGCGCGGCAAGCGGCATGGCACCTGGCCGAATCACGTGCAGTCCTGGCTGGATTCGCCGCTGTCGGCTACGGGCGATCTCCTGCTCCTCCGCTACGAAGACTTGCGAAAAAATAGCGTGGAACAATTCATGAAAATCGTACAGTTCCTCGGGGTGCAGGTCGACGCGAGTGCCGTGGAGAGAGCCATCGCCAACAACAGCGTGCAGAAGATGCGCGAAAAAGAGGACCGCCTCTACACCCAGGAAAACTATTCCAAAGTGGCCCGGCGGCCTGAGAAGAGCGTGCAACCCGGCGGACGCTTCGTCCGCTCCGGCAAGATGGGTGGCTGGCAGGAAAAGCTCACGCCGGAGCAAGTCCGGTTCATCGAACAATACACGGCCAGCACTCTGCTGCGGCTGCAATATCCAGTCGTGACCATGGACTCGGCGGGAGTGCATTCGGAGGCCGATGCGTCGCTGGTTTCCCACGCCGGCTGAAACTTTCGATTGAAACGATGGCGGACGCGCGTCCCCGCCCGTCCGCCTCGAGCGCAGCTCGACAGTCTTCGCAAATCCGAGCCGGGATAAACAATTTAGGTGAATTAAAGGCCCTCATTCATGAGGGCCTTTTTTATGGTTCAAACGATGGTGGCCCATCCAATTTTGGAATCTCTATCTATATCCAAAAGATAATATTCAACACAATTGACTTCTGGCGAGTTCCTGTGTGCCCGGACGACCCAAAAACGTCATCCGGGCACCCGATCGTCGTCCTACGGGCCTCCAAATGCGTCTTACTGAGAATTGTGTATTATTGTGACGCCCTTTCGCCCACTGTCATTCCGAGCGAAGTTCTGCCGTCCGCTGGGCGGAGGGCAGAACGCAGTCGAGGAACCTGCTGTCTCGCGCACCCAGAAGCAGGTTTCTCGACTCCGCAAAGGGGTCCGCTCTCGGCTCCCTTTGCTGCGCTCGAAATGACAGAAATCGTTTACGTGTCACAATATTGTGTACTCAATAATGGCATTCTACGCGATGGTCGGACCGCTCATTTTGCATCCTGGCTGAAGCCTGAACGAAGATTCAATAACTTAGCTTGGAGTGAATCATGTTAAGACACATCCAGGTGCAAACACCCCAGAGTTCAAATCGTCCGTAACGAAAATCCCCGCCCTAAGTCTCTCCAAAAAGCCGGAGAGACTTAGGACGGGGCACTCTCAAAAGTAAAATGGGCACGACAGCCACGACACCCGCTGCTTCTCTATCCTGCTTCCTGGTTCTGCATCCACTTCCAGGCGGTGCTAACGATATCATTGAGGGAGCGCGTCGCTTTCCAGCGCAGGAGCTTCTCAGCTTTTCTGGGATCGGCCACCAACTCCGGCGGGTCGCCTGGCAGGCGCGGTCCCACACGCCGGGGAACGGGACGGCCCGTCACGCGCTCGACTTCGGTGATCACTTCTTTCACCGAGTATCCTCGTCCCGTGCCAAGATTTACGGCGACTGAACTTCCTCCGCTGTCCAAATGCTGCAAGGCCAGAACGTGCGCCTCGGCAAGATCGTTCACGTGAATGTAGTCCCTGACGCAAGTGCCATCGAGCGTCGGATAGTCCTCGCCGAAAAGTTCCAACTGCGCACCCGTCCCATTAGCCGCCGCCAGCGCCAGCGGAATCAGATGAGTTTCGGGATCGTGTAGCTCGCCGGTTTCCCCGCTCTCGTCTGCCCCGGCGGCATTGAAATAGCGCAGGCTGGCGAAGCGCAGGCCGTAGGCGCGGTCATAGGCTTCGAGCGCCCGTTCGAAAAACAACTTGGTGACGCCATAAGGATTTACGGGCTGCCGCGGAATGTCCTCGGGAATCGGCATCTTGGTTGGAATCCCGTATACGGCGCAAGTTGAAGAGAAAATGATGCGGCGCACGCCGCAATCCAGGCAGGTGTTCAGCAGCGTGAGACCCTTCTCCACGTTGTTATGGAAATACTTGCGCGGGTTCTCGACCGACTCTCCCACGTAGGCGTGGGCGGCGAAGTGCATCACCGAATCCACGCGGCGTATCGCCGCCGAAAGCTTCGCACTGTCACCGATATCGCCTTGGATCAGCTCGAATCCTTTGCCCAGAAAGGCGTGCCCGGTGGACAGATTGTCATAGAGCACTGCCTCGTGGCCGAGCTTTCGCAAGGTTCGAGCGGCATGACTGCCAATGTATCCGGCACCTCCCACGACTAGAACGATCAAACGGTTTTCTCCGTCCCCCGCAGTTTCGATGTCCGAATCTTCTCGTGCCCAAGGCGCGAAGAATTTATAGTCTCACGACGCGGGTGCTTTTGTCCCCGGCTGTCCCGGCGCTGAAAAAACTCTTTGCAACTTGCGCATTGACCTCAGCGGCTAAAGCCGTCACCGCAAGCAGCCCACCTATCGCAGCGCTGAAGCGCTGCGCCAACCAAAATCCGCACCCGAAATCAAGCGCCAACTTTTCTCCGCGGCCTGTTAGAGAAGTGGGCCTCCAGTCCGTCATGCATGTACTTCTGGGTACGAAAGTACCGTTTACACCGGCAAAAGCAAGAAGCTACCGTTAAAGATGAACCGCCCGGCAGAGCAGCGGGTCGGTGTGTCTGCGGTCGAGGCACAACGGCTGAAGACCAGGCGGCGAGGAGGGTTTTGGGCGTTCCCGCAAGTTCCATGTCAGCTCCAGATTCTTCGCCGGAAATAGCGCAGCCCATCCGGGTGTTGGCTGCCGACAGCACTCGCATGACCAGCCAACTGCTGGCCGATGCCCTGGCACGTGATAAACGGTTTCAAGTGATTGAAACCGAGCCCACCGAGGCGGCGATTCTGGCCGCCATGGACAGCGAAAAGCCTGACGTAGTCCTGCTGAGTCCGGTGTTGCAGGACAATCCCAAGCTGGGGTTGCAGGTAGCTCGCCAGCTGCGCACCACGCATCCCGGCGTTCGCGTCGTTATGCTGCTGGACACTTCCAAGCGCAGCGCGGTGCTGGAGGCGTTCCGTGCTGGCGCTCGCGGAGTGTTCTGCCGCACGGAATCCCTGAAATTGCTGGCCAAGTGTATTTACTCGGCTCATCAGGGCCAGGTTTGGGCCAACAGCCGCGAACTCGGCTACTTGCTGGAAGCGGTTTCCGAGGCCATGCCCATGCGCCTCTCGGATGCCAGCGGCTTGTCGGTTCTTTCCAAACGTGAGCAGGACGTGGTCCGCTGCGTTGCCGATGGCTTGTCCAACCGGGAGATTGCCCGGCACCTGAAGCTCACCGAGCACACGGTCAAGAACTATCTCTTCCGCGTTTTCGACAAACTTGGGGTTTCCAGCCGCGTGGAAGTCGTGCTGTACGCCTTTAACCTGGGGTCAGCGGCGCCACCCGCGAAGGAGGCGAAGCACCACGCCTCTGCCGGTCGGGCGCACAACGGTCCCGAGGACTCTCGCCGCCGTCCTCCGCAATAGTCTAGCGCTGGAAAACAAACATAGTAACGGGAAGGATCTCGATGCAAGGGGTTTCTGTTCCCTCGGCGGCTGAAGCCCTGATGCATTTCCGGGCGCTCATCGCAGCACTGAATCGCTGCGCCACCCTGAATCCGCGTTTTTCCCCGGCCTGCTAGAAACTCATGGTCAAGCGAAGCCCATAGCTGCGTGGCGGGGCCACAGCGTTGCCAGAGAAAAGACCTGCGAAATCAATAAGATTTAGCCGATTGTTCAAGTTTTCCCCATCGGCTTGCAGCCGCACATTCACGTTGTCTTTCCTATAGATGTCGGCTCCCAGGGAGGCGTCAATCGAGAGCGAAGGCCGCACCCGGCCACCATCAAAATTCACACGATTGATGATCTGCTGGCCGTACTGGGCGATGGCTTGTGGCACCGTGCCATCAAATTCCACTGGAAGACCGGAACCGTACTCGCCGCCGAGGGCTGCCCATAGCCGTTTCGCGAGTTGGTAGCGGAAGCGCGTCCGGACTGTATTGCGCTGATCCTGAGAGTCGAAGAAACGTCCATTCGCCTGACTGAACGCCTGCGTCGCTTCCGCCCCGAGAAAGAGTCCTCCGGTCACGGGAAGATGCACGGTGCCAACCATGTAGGAATAGCTCACAAATCCCGAGAGGCGGTTCCAGTGCGGCAAATCGATCTTTCCCTCTACGCCGTAAATGTTAGCCTTGCGAAAAGCGATGGGAAAACTCACGGCAGTATCCAGTAGCTGATCGTCGTCGGCGTAGTTATTGACCACGCGATCGAAACCATTCACATCGAGCTTGAACTTCTGAAAGAAACCCTTGGTCAATCCAACTTCGTAGTAATTGCCATGCGACGGCAGCACCGGCAGCCGCAGAACCTCGGGATCGAGCGACACCACCTGGGGGGAACTGGAGAGCAGGATGTTCTCGAACGCCGGAGTCTGGAAGACCCGGTCATAAGCGGCGTGCAGCACCAGATCGGCGGACCGAAAATACCGCGCGATTCCCAGGCGCGGGCTGACTGCGTTCCGATTCACCAGCAACTGATAGTGATCCCAGCGCAGGCCAAGGCTGGCGGTCCATGTCCCCAAGACGAATCTGGTCTTCGACGAAGGCAGATTGCTCAAGGTCCGGACGGGCGCTGGAGAATTGAAAGTCGCCGGCGTTCCGCGGATCGAATTGCGTAAGGTCCGTGATCGTATCCTGGAAGGCTTCGCTGATATGAGTGAAGTCCGCCTCAAAACCTGCCTTCCATTCTTGTCTGCCGTGGTGAACTGAAACCGTTCCCTTCAGGTAGGCTTCGCGAAAACCCCGGCCCTGGAAGGCAATGATTGGGGTGGAAGCGGGATTCGACGACAGGTTGCCAGTATCGTCTCTGACCATCGCCCGAAAATCGCCGAGAACATTGGGCGAAAAGATGTGCTCATAGGACAAAATCCCCATGGTTTCAAAATTATCCCGGTATTGCCGCTGGCCGGACTGCTCTTGCACGATCTCATTTGGAACCTGGCAGCGGGACAGCGCTCGACGCAGGGTTACGCCGATCCGGTCGCTCGCCGTAAGGTCCCGTTCGTAGCGAATTCCGAAATCACCGGTGGTTGCGGTATTGGTGTAGTTCTGAACCACTGGCGGATTCAGGTAGTGGCTGCTCATGCCGCCTTCGGCACTGACTCCTAGGGCATTCTTGCCCCACCCGTACTGGGTTCGAAGGTAGCCGTCGGCAGTATCGAAGCTGCCTCCGCCGACAACCAAGGTGCCGTGGAAACCGGGCTGTAAATCCTTGTCGGTGGTCATTTCAACCACGCCACCCATTTTCCTTCCGTACTCGGCCGGAATCCCGGCGGTGTAGACGCTGACAGACTCCACATCGTCCGCCTCAATTTCCGGGCCGAAACTGGGGGAGCGGTTGTCGGTCAGGGGAACGCCGTCCACCACGAACTGCGTCTGGTATTCCGATCCACGTGGATGCAGCACGGCATTACCTTCATAGAGCCATCCTGGCTGCGAATTCACCAGGTCCGCCATCGAACGGCCGGGCAAAGATGTGGTTCGATCCGCGATGGCCTCCTTCCCGATCCGATTGATGGTGCCGGTGCGATGAGGATCGATCAGCGTGTAGGCGTCGTTGACAGTCACGGACGTGCTCATCGCGGCAATGCGGAGAGTTACTTGGTATTCGGCGGGGATGGCCGAACGGATTTCGATCGAGTTCGAGAAGGGCGCGAAACCTTCGCGGCGGACTTCGATTCGGTACAACCCGAAGGGAAGACGGTGGGTGGCCAGGGTTCCGGCTTCGTCGGTGACGAAGGTTTCCTGGAACTGGTTGGCTTCGCTGACCAGTTCGACGGAACTCCTTACGCCTAGCCCGTCCGGGTCGGTGACTTTCAGGCGAAGTTCTCCCATATTGCTCTGGGCGCAGAGCCGGATTGCCAGAAGGAGAACTGGAAGGAGGTATTTCTTCATCGAAGCTGGTATGGGGCTGCCACGTGCCAGTATGACGCGAAACCACTCCGGCGGTCACGCCCCGATTTTCGGGTAGTGGCTCAGTTTGATGTGGAAGCGAGCCAACGCGCGATTATTGCGTCGCTAAGAACGTGACGCTTCCCCCACCCCATCACGCCAAAACCGGGCGTGCTGGACCCCGGTTCGCGCGGCTTGCCCAGATCCCTCGCTGTGCAAAGAACGCTTGTTCGGGATGACAAATCAAACTGAGCCTACCGATTTTTGACAAGGCCAGCAGAAAGTGCAAAGCGCTACCGACCCAGCGTCCACGAGGAACGCTACGATAGCGCCGCCTATTGGTGGAGTTCGAAACTAGGCAAAGCCTAGGCCGAGCGTTGCACAATTCCAAGTGCATTCCCGGATACCCGGAATCAAGCTGGCTACCCCACCTTGCGGTTCAACCCAAGCTTTATCGCAGCCGCAGTCAATGCGTTTTCCAGCGCGCGCAGGTGGCGTTCCTCCGTCAGATAGCTTACGACCATCATTCGCAGGACGCTGTGGCCGTTTACACGGGTTTCCGAGATCCAGCGGCTGCCGTCGCGCGTGACTTCTTCCACCACGGCGGCATGGGCGGCAGCCAATTCTTCCACATCAAAGTTATCCCCTCTCAGCCGGAACGCGACAATCGGCAACACTTGCGGCGCAGCTATTTGGAAGTGCTGGGAAGACTCCACCGACGCCGCAAAACTTCGCGCCAGGTTGAGTTGGCGATCCATGTGTTCCTCGTACGCCTGCCTGCCATGGACGCGCAGCGTCAACCAAAGTTTGAGCGAGTTCATACGCCGCGTCCATTGGGTGCTGATGCGCGAATTGTCGAGGCCTTTGGATTCCGCCGCCCTCGGCATATATGGGGCTGCGACCGCGAATGCCCGCTCCATCATCTCGGGATGACAGGTCAGGATCACGCCGGCGGCCAGCGGCATCGCCATCCACTTATGCGGGTCAATAGTGATGGAATCAGCCCGCTCGATGCCGGCCACCAGAGCGCGATGGCGATCGGAAAAGATGGCTGAACCCCCATAAGCGCCGTCCACGTGCAGCCATAGCTGGTGGCGCCGACAGATTTCTGAGATGGCAGGAAGATCGTCCACGGCTCCGGAGTTCGTCGTCCCGGCGGTAGCTACGACGCAGAAGGGCTTTTTGCCGACGGCAAGATCCGCGGTGATAGTTTGCTCCAGAATGCGCGGATTGAGTTGAATTTTCTCGTTCACCGCAATGCGACGTAGCGCAGTGCGCCCGATCCCCAGCAGGCCCGCCGACTTGTCAATCGAGTGATGGGCCTCGTCCGAGGCATAGAGCACGGGCTGTCCTCCGATGGAGGTCACGCCCTCTTCGATAATATTCGGAAATTTTGCCGCCAACGCCAGCGCCAATCCGCTGAAATTGGCTTCGTTGCCGCCGGTGGTGAAGGTTCCGTTGAATTCGGCCTGCCAGCCTACGCGTTCCCCGATCCAGCGAACCGTTTCGTGCTCGATCTTCGACGCCAGCTGTGAGCGCTTGACAGTCGCCAGTTGCGGATTGAGCGCGGCCACCAGCACCTCGGCCAGAACCCCGACGTAGGTGGGCGTGGGGTTCATCAGGCCGAAATAGTTCGCGCTGGGCACGTGGAAGCCTTTGTCCACCATCTCGCGGAAAACTTCGTCCAGCACTTGATCCGCAGGGTCTCCTTCCTCGGGAAGCGGATTGTTCAGCGCTCCGAAAGTCCGGTGTTCGGCAGGAAGTTGCACTGGCCGGTCGGGCAGGGAAGCGAAGAAGGTGTCGATCTGGTCAATGAGCCGATAACCCAGGCGGCGGCGTGTGGCGGAATCAAGATCGAAATTCATAGCCATTGGACGAGCATCGCCGGCAAATGGGTTCAGGCCCGAGGGTTGCTGCGCCGGGCATTCCGTCACATGCTCTTGTAGCACTCGTCACAGCCTGATGGTCAGCCAGTTGCTATCGTAGAAGTACTGGATTTTGGTTTGTGAGGAGGCCCTATGGCGCCGGCACTCGATATCCTTGCTTTCCTGGTGATTGCGCTTCTGGCAGTCGCCTGCGCATACGTCATCCATCGCCTGGTACTCGGCAGTCGCGAGATCCGCAAACTTTCCGGGAAACTGCTGGTCACCTGTCCGGAAACCCACAAAACAGTCGCCGTCAAGGTGGCGACCGGTAAGGCTGCATTCGCTGCCATCGGGGGAAAGCAGCACCTGGAATTGAATCAGTGTACGCGATGGCCGGAACGCCAGGACTGCGATCAGGCCTGCCTCGCCGAACTCAAGACCAATCCCGAAGACCATCGTGTCTGGAAGCTAGCCTCCGAGTGGTACAGAGGGAAGACCTGCGTCTTTTGCGGAAGGCCGATTTCAGACCTCAGCCACCTCGATCACAGTCCCGGGGTGGTCAGCTTTGAGGGAAGGATCGTCGAATGGGACAAGCTCGCGCCAGAAGAACTTCCCCAAGAACTGGCGAAGGCACAACCCGCCTGCTGGAATTGCAGCGTGGTAGAAGCGTTCCGCAAGGAACACCCGGAACTGACCATAGAGCGGCCCTGGAAACACTGAAACTCTGGCCGGATTGTCACTCGGGGCGAAGAGATTTGCCCTCCTGAATGGCATTCCGGCACTCAGGACCTACGCTTTTTCTGCAGAGGCTTCCTCGCCGCCCTCCGCGCTCTTCAACTCCGCTTTTTCCGGCCGCAACAGCGGGAACAGGATCACATCGCGGATCGTGTGCGAATCGGTCAGCAACATGGCGAGCCGGTCCACTCCTACGCCCACGCCGCCCGCCGGGGGCATGCCGTATGAGAGGGCGCGGATATAGTCTTCATCCATCTGATGAGCTTCTTCGTCGCCGCGGGCGCGCTCTTTTAGCTGATCTTCGAAACGGCGCCGCTGGTCTTCAGGATCGTTCAGTTCGCTGAAGCCGTTGGAAATTTCCATCTGCCCAGCGAAGATTTCCCAGCGCTCCGTCCACTCCGGCTCGTCTGCTTTCTGCTTGGAAAGCGGCGAGACGGCGGTAGGGAATTCGTAAATGATCGTGGGCTGAATCAACTGCTCTTCCGCTGTGGCCTCAAAAAGATTCGCAATGGTTTTCCCTGCCGGTTCGTTGGGATCGTATGCCACATGCGCATGAGCGGAATTGAAACGTGCGACCAGCGCTTTCACCGAATCGTGGGAAGCGAAATCGGCTATCTCCGGTTTCGCGCCTGCGGTCTCCGGCCAATAGTGAATGATGGCCTCGCGCATGGTCATACGCCGCCAATTCGCTTCTGCCCAGTCGATCTCATGCTCTCCCCATTTATTTTTCGTTCCGCCGTTCACATCAATCGCCGCCTGCTCGATCAACTGCTGCGTCAGGTCCATTACCCCTCGATAATTCGTGTAGGCCTGATAAAACTCCAGCATGGTGAACTCCGGATTCCAGCGCCAACCCAGGCCTTCATTGCGGAAGTTGCGGTTTATTTCGTAAACGCGATCAAAGCCGCCGACAGTCAGCCGCTTTAGATAAAGCTCCGGCGCAATGCGGAGAAATAAGTCCATATCGAGCGTGTTGTGGTGCGTGACAAACGGCTTAGCCACAGCGCCGCCCGCAATCGGCTGCATCATCGGGGTCTCGACCTCGACGAAGCCATGCGCGTCGAGAAACCGCCGCATGGATTGCACCAGCTTGCTGCGCTTCAGGAAGACCTCGCGCACCTCGGGATTCATCACCAGGTCAACGTAGCGTTGGCGGTAGCGCAGTTCGACATCGATCAGACCGTGCCACTTCTCGGGCAACGGCAGCAGGTCTTTCGAAAGAAACGTGATCGTCTCGACATGCACGCTGAGTTCGCCGGTGCGTGTGCGAAATAAATATCCGTTGACCCCGATGTGGTCGCCAAGATCGAGCAGTTTGTAGAGTTCGAACCCTTTGTCGCCGACCGCGTCTTTCTTTACGTAGATCTGCAGCTTTTGCCCGCCCTGCTGCAGATGCGCGAATCCGGCCTTGCCCATTAGCCGGATGGCCATGATTCGCCCGGCGACGCGGACGTCGATGCGGGTGTGCTGCAGATCGTCCGCCGATTTCCCCGAATACTCCGCAAGAATCGCGGGAATGGTGTGGGTAAATTCGTACTTGGTGGGATAGGCCGGTTGTCCGAGCGCTTCAATCTGCTTGAGCTTGTCGCGGCGCAGTTCGTAGATTTTTTCGTCGAGTGCCAAGTGAAGTCCTTCGTCGCCAAAAGATGAACAGTGATTATAAACAAGGGTGTGCTTGTACTGGTTGTCGGTGGACAGCCTTTCGACTTCGTGCGGTCGGAACCTCATAGACACTGTCATCTTGAGCGGAGTGGATGGCTTTCGTTCACGAAAGCCATACCGCAGTCGAAAGATCCCTACCGTGCGTTGGCTGTCTTGCGGTCGCAGGGAGTTCCGGCCGGTATTTCCTCTGGGGTCACGGTTAGAACGCCTTGCGAGTTCTTTGGTGAGAACGGGAGTTAGGAGTCCTTCGACTTCGTAACACCATTCACAAACTAACGCTTGACTTCCCTTTGCCTCGATGATATTCCGGGCTTGGCCGCGCTGGACGCTGCGTCCCAGGCCGCAGTTTCGCCCGGAACAGCTCGCAAATCGACCAAAGGAGGCTTTAATCGTGACTCACAGAGTATGCGTAATGACATTCCTGGTCGTGCTTGTGTTGGTAGCTCTGGCCCAAGCCCAGAATTTCACCACACTATACAGCTTTACCGGCGGCTTGGACGGCAGCGAGCCCTTTGCCGGCGTAATTCAAGACCCTGCCGGCAACCTGTATGGGACCACGGCATTGGGCGGCGGCGACCAGTTGGGTGTTGTTTACGAGATGAACACCGCCGGAACGGAAACCGTGCTGTACAGCTTCACCGGATACGACGGGCTATACCCCCTAGCGCCGGTGGATCGGGACAAGGCTGGCAACATCTATGGAACCACCTTCTCTGGAGGCACGTCCCTCGATGGCGCCGTCTTCAAGATCGACACCGCGGGGAACGAGACGGTGCTGCACAGCTTGACCTATGGCTCGGGCGGCTGCGAGCCATCCCAAGGACTGGTCCGGGACAACGCCGGAAATTTGTATGGCACTACTTTCGCTTGCGGGTCTTCCGACTACGGGACAATATTTAAGGTCAGCCGTGCGGGGAACTTTACCCTTCTCCACGGCTTCACCGGGTACCCGTCAGACGGCGCGGAACCGTACTATGGCCATTTGGTGATGGACAAGTCTGGCAACCTGTATGGCGTAACTCCAGCGGGTGGCGCTTCCGGTTACGGAGCCCTGTACAAGCTGAGTAAGGGCGGAACGCTCACCTTGCTGCACAGCTTTAACAAGGGCACCTCGGACGGCTGCTACCCGGGCGGATCCGTGGTGCAGGACAACGCCGGAAACTTCTATGGGACCACCTACCAATGCGGTTCCAGCAACTCCGGAACGATATGGAAGGTGAGCAAGAAAGGCAAGGAAACCATCTTGCACAACTTTGCCGGGGGTGCCTCGGACGGCTGCAATCCGTATGCGGGCGTGGCTCGGGACTCGAAGGGCAATCTGTACGGGGTGACCTATGAGTGCGGCGCTAACAATTACGGAGCGTTGTACAAGTTGAGCGCGAGCGGCAAACTCACTCTGCTGCGCAGTTTTGACTATACAGACGGCGCCTATCCTGAGGGCGAAGTGCTGCGGACTACGAAGGGCGCGCTGTTCGGCACGACACTGGGCGGCGGCACCTACGGCTACGGGACGGTGTGGGAATACCGGCCCTAAGCCGCCGGAAGTTGGCAGCGGTGAGTGCGGGCCTGCGCGGGCTGGCTGGGCAGCCCCGAGCCCATTCGACCCCCTTGCGGAAATCAAAACGATCCTCGCCTTCTTGCCGACGATCCCACTCGGCGTTAATATTGCTTTTCGGGATTTCCGAGGAATCAGGCGTCCCATGCCGCAAAACTACGTTCCCATCTTCATCTTCGTCGCGGTGGTAGCCATTCTGATCCCCCTCACCCTGGTCTTGGCTAAGCTGGTGAGGCCGGAGAATCCCAACCGCGTCAAGCTGATGCCCTACGAGTGTGGCATCGATCCCTATGACAATTCTCGCGGACGCTACACCGTGCGTTATTACATTATCGCTATCCTGTTCGTGGTCTTCGACGTGGAGACCATCTTCCTGTTTCCCTGGGCGGTGAAATTCAAGGCGCTGGGCGTGTTCGGCTTGGTCGAGATGCTGATCTTTCTGCTCATCCTGATCGTGGGCTACATCTGGATCTGGAAAAAAGGCGCGCTGGAGTGGGTGTAGAAAACAGCCGTTGGCTCTTGGCTGCTGGCGATTGGCATTCAGTGACCAATGCATCCCTCACACCTTGTCATTCCGAGCCGCTTGCAGCCGCGCTTGCGCGGCGAGAGCGTGTCGAGGAATCTGCAGTTTCGGTTCGGAAACCCAACTGCAGATTCCTCGCTGCGCTTGGAATGACAAATTCGTCCGACCGCTGACGTGCGTGCTGCAGGCCTGACATCTCTTATGCCACGCCTAAGATGCGGCGCGCGGGCACCGCAGCGAACAAATTAGCATTTGTGGGCCCAGGCACCACGGCATCTCGATTGACACGTCCTTCGCATACTGTTAGAAATTAACGTTCCGCCGAAGTGCTCGCTAAACCAGAGGTTTTGTTCCTTCGCAGGAATGCCCGAGGACACCAAATCGCCTGCGCCTCCGCCGAGCGGTGAGCCGAAACCGCCGACCGGAAAGCCCATTTCCGGCGCGGTTCAGTCTGCTCCCGTAGAGAAACCTGCTGCTTCCTCCCCCGCTCCGCCAAAACCTGCCGCCGCGCCCGCAAAGCCCGCCGGCCCCGTTCCCACTCCGTGGGACTCTCCCATGGTGAGCAAGCTGAAGGGCCGACATGGTTCGGGGATTCGCGAGGCCAGCAGCTACCTTGGCCAGAATTACATGGTGGTGGAGGCTTCGATTATCAAAGACGTTCTGCAGGTTCTCCGCGACGAGGAGCAATTCGATTACTGCGTGGACATTACCGCGCTGCATTATCCCAACCGCGAAAAGCAGTTCGACGTCATTTGGATTCTGTATTCCTTCGCGCGCAACGAGCGCATTCGGGTGAAGACGATGATCGCGGATGGCGAAACCGTGCCCAGTTCCGTCTCCATCTGGCCAACGGCGAACTGGCTGGAGCGCGAAGTCTTCGACATGTTCGGCATCCGCTTCGACGGCCATCCCGACCTGAAGCGCATCCTGCTGCCCGACGGCTGGAAAGGCTACCCGCTGCGCAAGGATTACGGCATCATCCAGCAGGACCAGGAGTGGGTGCAGATCAACCTGGGAATCGAGAGCGGCCAATGACCGAACGCACCGCGACCGATCCCAAGGAATATCTTTCGCACCTGGAACTCGGCGAACCCGACAAGACTTTTCTCGACACCAACGAACTCATCATCAACATGGGCCCGCAGCATCCCGCGACTCACGGCGTGCTGCGCGTCATCCTCAAGCTCGACGGCGAGAAAGTATCTGGGCACCGAATGCGTGATCGGCTATCTCCACCGCGGCGTGGAGAAGATTGCCGAGCACCGCACCTACGCGATGTTCAATCCCTACGTGGACCGCATGGATTACGTGGCCGCGGTCTCGAATGGCCTGGGCTACTGCGAAGCGGTGGAGAAACTGCTGAACGTCGAAGCGCCGCCGCGCGCCAAGTACATTCGCGTCATCCTCACGGAGCTGAACCGGCTGGCCAGCCACCAGCTCTGGCTGGGCACCCACGCGCTCGATATCGGCGCCATGACGCCGCTCTTCTACACCTTCCGCGACCGCGAAGAAATTCTCAAGATTTTCGAGAAATATTGCGGCGCCCGCCTCACCACCCACGCCTTCCGCATCGGCGGCTGCCTGTACGAGACCTACGACGGTTTCGAGGGCGACGTAAAGAAGTTCCTCGACTTCGCTCCCTCCGAAATTGACGAGTACGAAGAATTGCTCACCACCAACCGCATCTGGCTGGAGCGCACCAAGAATGTCGGCAAATCTCCGCCAAAGACTGCATTGCCCTCGGCGTTACCGGGCCCGTGCTGCGCGCCAGCGGCGTGAAGTGGGACCTGCGCAAAGCCCAGCCCTACGCCGCCTACTCCGAATTTGACTTCGAGATTCCGACGGGCACAAACGGCGATACCTACGACCGGTATCTGGTGCGCATGGAAGAAATGCGGCAGTCGCTGCGCATCATCCGGCAGGCGGTCGAGCGCATTCCGGAAGGTCCGATCATGGCCAAAGTTCCCAAGGTGATGAAGCCGCCGGTGGGCGAGATCTATCACTCCATCGAAGCGCCCAAAGGCGAGCTGGGATACTTCATCGTCAGCGACGGCTCGACCCAGCCTTACCGCATTCGCGTGCGCCCGCCGTCGTTCGTGAATCTGCAAGCGCTAGACATGATGGTGCGCGGGCATCTGGTGGCCGACGTGATCGCCGTGATCGGCACGCTCGACATCGTGCTGGGCGAGGTGGATCGCTGATGCTCGATTACATCACCTCCTATCTCAGCAGCAACACGACGCCCGGCCAGGCGGGCAACGTCTTCTGGGCTCTCGTCTACATTCTGATCGTTTTCGGCGGAGTCTCCGTCGCCGTCATGGCGATGAACTGGCTGGAGCGCAAAGCTCTGGCGCACTTCCAGATTCGCCTCGGCCCTATGCGGGTCGGCCCGCACGGCCTGCTGCAGCCCATCGCCGACGCCATCAAGCTGCTCACCAAAGAAGACATCATCCCCGCCGAAGGCCGACAAGTTCGTCTTCTGGATTGCGCCGCTGATCATTCTCTGTGCCGCTTTCACCGTCTATATCGTGATTCCCTTCGGTCCGACGCACGCCATCACCGACCTGAACATCGGCATCCTGTTTATGCTGGGCGTTTCCTCGCTGGGCGTGCTTGGGCGTCGTCATGGCGGGCTGGGCCTCGAACTCGCACTATCCGCTGATCGGCTCGCTGCGCTCCAGCGCGCAGATGGTTTCCTATGAAGTCGCCATGGGCATGGCCGTGGTCTCCGCCATTCTGATGACCAGCCTCAACACAGACCGGCACCGGGACGCTCAGCATGATCGGCATCGTGCAGGCGCAGCAACACAGCAAATCTGGTTCCTGTTCAAGTTTTTCCCGCTGGGTTTTATCGCTTTCGGCATTTTCGCCATCGCCATGGTCGCGGAAACCAACCGCGCGCCCTTCGATCTGCCCGAAGCCGAATCCGAACTGACCGCCGGCTTCCACACCGAATACAGCGGCTTGCGCTGGTCGCTGTTCATGCTGGGCGAGTACGCCGCCATGATCGCTGTCTCGTCCATCGCGGTGACCCTGTGGCTGGGCGGCTGGATGCGTCCCTTTCCCAACACGCTGACCGGTGACGACCTGGGATCTGGTGTTCTCGCTGTTTCCGGGATTCTCTTTTCCTCGGCTTGGCGCTGATTGCGTTCATCGGCGTGGTGCGCATGCCCAAGCATCCTTATTTCAAGATTCAGACCATCGGCCTCGCCGGATTCGGGGCGGTGCTCGGACTCATCGGCCTGGTCCTGTTCGCGCCGCCGGTGCGCGACCGCATTCAGGATATTTTCTGGTTCTACGCCAAAGTCGCCGGTGTTCATGTATCTGTACATCTGGTATCGCGCCACTTTTCCGCGTTACCGCTTCGACCAGCTCATGAAAGTGGGATGGAAAGTGCTGTTGCCGATCGCCATCGGCGTGCTCATCCTGACCGCGATCGTGGGAGTGTTGTTCTGATATGCAGCCGGTAGCCACAACTTTTCTTCTTTTACTTCTTGTCGGGGCTGACCGTGCTCAGCGGCATCCTGGTCGATCACCCAGCAAGAATGCGGTGCATTCCGCCCTGGCGCTGATCTTCGGCCTGCTCTCGCAAGCCGGGCTTTACCTGATGCTCTACGCACCGTTCGTCGCTGGCGTGCAGATCATTCTTTACGCCGGCGGAATCATGGTGCTGTTCCTGTTCGTGATCATGCTGGTCAACATCGAGCGCTCGCAGAAAGAAGACCAGTTCAACAAGCAATGGCTGGTCGGGTTCTGGCTCGCCGCAGGCGCTCTTGGCGGATTGTTCGTCGCGTCTACGTGAAGGGACAAGATCTGTTTCCGGAGCATATCGCGCAGCCCGCGGAGAACAGCAATACGCAGCAGATTGGCGTGATGCTTTACGGCCATTACATGTTCGCCTTCGAGATCGCCTCGCTGCTGCTGCTGGTGGCGATCATCGGCGCGGTGGTCATGGCGAAGAAAAGGATTTGAGAAGCAGCTTTTAGCTTCTGGCTGCTAGCTAGTAATGCCAGAAGCTAGGAGCTACAGAAGCTAGAAATGGCACCAATCACCACACTTCACTATCTCGTCGTCGCGGCCGCCCTCTTCATTCTGGGCGTGATCGGCGTTTTGACCCGCCGCAACGTGGTCATCGTGCTGATGTCGATCGAGCTGATTCTGAACGCCGTGAATCTGAATCTGGTGGCGTTTTCGCGAATGTGGGGATTGCATGGCCAGGTGTTTCGCGATTTTTGTGATCACCGACGCCGCGGCAGAAGCCGCAGTCGGTCTGGGAATTCTGATCGCCTTCTTCCGCAACAAAGAGACAGTAAATGTGGACGAAGTGGATTTGCTGAAGTGGTAGAGCAGCTAGGTTAGTGCGATAGTTAGACATTGTCATTCTGAGCGAAGCGAAGAATCTATGCATTGTTGCAGGGCGCAGCGCGAATCCATAGATCCTTCGCTGCGCTCAGGATGACAAAGTAGGGTGTACGACGAACGATAGCGACTAACGACCAACGACATGTTTTTTCTTTCCCACATCTGGCTCATTCCGCTGCTGCCGGCCTGCGGCGCGGCGCTGATGTTCTTCTTTCGGCCGCAAGCTGCAGAAATCGACCGTCAGCGCGGTCTGCGTCGGCGCGGTGGTGGTGGCGTTTCTCTTTCCTGTGTGCGGTCTGGCAATACACCGACTACGCCGCACGACAATCCCGGCAAGCCGTATCAGACCATTCTCTACACCTGGCTGGGCAGCGACGATGTAGGCGCGGGCGTCTCGCCCGTGCAGCCGCGACGCAGGCCCGCTGGTCAGACGCCCGGCCCCCACTGATCTATCTCAAGCACGACGGCACCCCAGCTCCCTTCCACGCCGACGCCGGCTTCCTGCTCGACCCGCTTTCCGCATCTGGCTGCTGTTCGTCACCGGCGTCGGCATGTTGATCCACATTTATTCCGTCGGCTACATGGCGCACGAAGGCGGCTACTACCGCTTCTTCGGATACCTGAACCTGTTCATGTTCTCCATGCTGACGCTGATTCTGGGGAACAATTATGCCTTGATGTTCGTGGGCTGGGAGGGCGTGGGCCTGTGTTCGTATCTGCTGATCGGATTCTACTTCCACCGCAATCCGCCAGCGACGCCGCCAACAAGGCATTCATCGTCAACCGCATCGGTGACGCCGGCTTCCTGCTGGGCATGTTCACCATCGCCTGGTACTTCGGATCGCTGCGCTTTACCGACATCAATCATCTGGCGCGCAGCGGGCACTTCGCCATCGGCGATCCCGATCATCACGGCGGCAACGTTGCTGCTGTTCGTCGGCGCCTGCGGAAAATCGGCGCAGCTTCCGCTCTACGTCTGGCTGCCCGACGCCATGGAAGGCCCCACGCCGGTTTCCGCCCTGATCCACGCCGCCACCATGGTGACGTGCGGGCGTCTACATGGTGGCCCGCTCGAACGCCCTGTTTGTGCTCGCGCCCACTTCGATGAAGACGGTCGCCATCATCGGCGCGCTGACCGCCATCTTCGCCGCGTCCATCGGACTGGTGCAGAACGACATCAAGCGCGTGCTGGCCTACTCAACCGTCTCGCAGCTCGGCTACATGTTCCTCGCGCTGGGCGTAGGCGCCTTTGCCGCCGGCGTGTTCCATGTGTTCACCCATGCTTTCTTCAAAGCGCTCGCTGTTCCTCGGCTCCGGCTCGGTGATCCACGCCATGAGCGGCGAGCAGGACATGCGCAACATGGGCGGCCTGCACAAGCGCATCCCAATCACATTCCGGACCATGTTCGATCGCCACCTTCGCCATCGCCGGCATTCCGGGTTTCGCCGGATTCTTCTCGAAGGACGAAATCCTCTGGCAGGCCTGGTCCGTCCGAGGGCGGCGCCTATCGTCTGCTTTGGGTCATCGGTTTCGTCACCGCTCTCATGACCGCGTTCTACATGGGCCGGCTGATCGTTCTGACGTTTTCAGCGCTCCGCGCATGAGCCATGAAGTCGAGCACCACATCCACGAATCGCCTAAGTCGATGACTGTACCGCTGGTCATCCTGGCGTTCTTTTCGATTTTCGCCGGATGGCTGGGCTGGCCGCACAGCTTGGGCGGTTCCGATCGCTTTGACAAGTTCCTCGAGCCGGTTTTCGCCCGGGAGGCGAAAGTGTTCCAGGCGGAGGAGCCGGGACAATTGGCTGCCGGCAGGAAAGAGGAGGAGCATACCGATCCAACGGAGTACGCTCTGATGGCATTGTCTGTCGGGCGCCGCCATCGTCGGATTGGGCATGGCATGGAGAGCCTACAACAGAGCCGACAAAGGTTATGTCGAGCCCATCGCCGCCTCGGCTCCGCCGGTTTACAACGTGCTGCTACAACAAGTATTACGTGGACGAAGCTTACGACTACGCCTTCACCGGCCGCCGCAAAGTAGGTGAGGTGCGTCTGGGTGTGATGGGATTGGGCGAAGCGTCGTCATGGTTCGACGCGAACGTGATCGACGGGACCGTCAACGCGGCTGGCTGGATGACGCGGCTGACCGGAACGCTTTCGATTTGGTGGGACAAATGGATCATTGACGGCTTGCTGGTCAACGGGCCTGCGAATCTGTCGCGAATACTTTCCTATCCCATGCGCTTGCTGCAATGGGGTCTGGTGCAGTGGTACGCGTTGGTCATGGTAGTTGGGTTGGTTGGATTCGTCGCCTACTATGCGTGGCGATAGTGTTCGTGTGGCGCGGGCGCCCTCGCCCGCGTGATCGGCGCCCGGAAGGGCGAGTGATTTCGGGTTGTGTCGTCGAACTGTGTCTTCGTGGCGTTTCGCGGGCGGGGGCGCCCGCGCCACACGGGACCGGAAAAACTTATGCAGAGCCATATTCTTTCGATCATCTTATTCACGCCGCTCGCGGGCGCTCTCCTGCTCCTGTTCGTCCCTAAGGAGAACAAGGACGCCATCCGCTGGATCGCGAACCTCTTTGCCCTGGCTGGACTCCTGGTTTCATTGCCGCTGGTGCCGTGGTTCTGGGCGCAGCGCTTTGAGCCCGGATTCAAGTTCATCGAGGGCGCCGCCAACAACTGGATTCCATCCATCGGCGCTGGCTATGTTCTAGGTATCGACGGCATTTCCTTTCTGCTGATCATGCTGACCACGCTGCTCGGCTGGGTTTCGATCCTCTCCTCGTGGACCGCGATCGAGAACCGGGTGAAGGAATATTACATCTGGTTTCTGGTGCTGCAGACCGGCATGTTGGGCGTCTTCATGGCGCTCGATTTTTTCCTGTTCTTCGTTTTTTGGGAAGCCATGCTGGTGCCTATGTACTTGCTGATCGGAATCTGGGGAGGTCCGCGGAAACTGTATGCCGCTATCAAATTCTTCTTGTACACCCTGCTTGGTTCGGTGCTGATGTTGTTGTCGGTCTTGTTCCTGTATTTCTACAATTACCACCAGACCGGCACATACACCTTCAGCATTCAGGCGCTCTACCAGACGGCGCCGCACATCTTCCACGATCCCGCCTACGGTGCCACCTTCGCTATTGTGCTGTTCTTTGCATTTTTCGTGGCCTTCGCCATCAAAGTGCCGATGTTTCCCTTCCACACCTGGCTGCCGGATGCTCACGTGGAAGCGCCCACTGCGGGTTCCGTGATCCTGGCCGGCGTTCTGCTGAAAATGGGAACGTACGGTTTTGTACGCTTTGCCTTGCCGTTTTTTCCAGACGTGGTCATGCATCCCAAGGTGCGCTTCTGGATGATTTTTCTTTCCATCGTAGGGATCATCTACGGCGCGCTGGTTTCCCTGATGCAGAAAGACATGAAGAAGCTCGTGGCTTATTCGTCCGTGAGCCATCTTGGTTTCTGCACGCTCGGGATTTTCGCGCTCAACCCCGCCGGACTCAGCGGCTCGGTGCTGCAACAGATCAACCACGGCATCTCGACCGGAGCGCTCTTCTTGATCGTCGGCATTCTGTACGAACGGCGGCACACGCGCGAAATTTCGGAGTACGGCGGCATCTCCAACGTAATGCCGCTTTATGCCACGATCACCATGATCATGTTCCTGTCTTCGATGGGGTTGCCGCTATTGAACGGTTTCGTCGGCGAGTTCACCATCCTGCAAGGCACGTTCATGGAGAACTGGAAGTGGGCAGCATGGGCGGTGCCCGGAGTGATTCTGGCCGCCGCTTACTTGCTGTGGCTCTACCAGCGCGTATTTTTCGGCACGGTGACCAATCCGAAAAATGAAAAGCTGCACGACTTAACGCCGCGCGAGGTACTGACGTTTGCTCCGCTGCTGATCATGGCGTTCTGGATCGGGCTGTATCCGAAGCCATTCTTTGAGATTCTGCAACAACCGGTCAACCAGCTTGTGCTCACGGTCAGACCGGACTATCCCGGGATCGGCGGGGTGGTCAACGCAGCGGTTCAGCCCGCGAGTCCGGCTCCGACTGCCGCCGCACTCGCACTTCCCGTGGCTTCTGCGCCCGCAAAGGGGACGAAATAGTGCCTGGCGCGCAATACTTCACGGCAACCGACTACTTGCTGTCGCTGCCCATCATCCTGCTCACGTTATTCGCGCTGGGCATCCTGCTCATCGACCTGATGATCCCGTCCGAGTGGAAGTGGACCAACGCTGCGACCGCGTTGGTGGGCGTGTTGTTTTCCGCGGCGGGAGTGCTCAAGATTCAGCTGGCCCAGGCGGAACTCCTGCGCAGCGGCCAGGGCAGTCCGCAGTGGGCCTTCATGCATTCCATGGTTCTGGACCATTTCTCTATTTATTTCTTCTACCTGTTCCTGGGCGGAGCGGCAATCTCGATTCTGATATCGGTGCGTTATCTGGAGATCGAACACGAACATCACGGTGAGTTCTACTCGCTGATTCTGTTTTCCGTGGTTGGCATGATGTGCATGGCCTCCAGCTTCGATATCGTCCTGACGTTCATCGGGCTGGAACTGATGGCTATTTCTACTTATGTGTTGGTCGGGTTCCTGCGCAGCGATCGCCGCTCCAATGAAGCCGCGCTGAAGTATCTTCTGCTGGGCGCGTTCTCGTCCGGAATTTTCGCCTACGGGCTGTCTTTGTTTTATGGACTGAGTGGCAGTACCAACCTGCACGACATCAGCACACACCTGAGTTTATTTCTGCGCGAACATCCGAATCCTGGTGACCACGCCATCGTGATTGTGGCCCTGTTGACGACGGCGACCGGTCTGTTCTTCAAGATCGCCGCCATCCCATTCCATCAATGGTTGCCCGATGCTTATGAAGGGGCGCCGACCAGCGTTACCGGCTTCATGTCTGTCGCGGTAAAAGCGGCGGCCTGGGCGATGCTGTTGCGCATTTTCCTCTGGGGACTTTACCCGCTGCGCACCTACTATGTGCCGCTGCTGATCGTCGTCTCGATCTTGACCATGACCGGCGCGAACCTGGCGGCGCTCACCCAGAACAATTTGAAACGGCTTTTGGCCTATTCGTCCATTGCCCACGTGGGCTATATGCTGCTCGGATTGATCGCGGCAGCTTCCGTCGGCCCCTCGGACCCTGCGCTTTTCGACGGCATCAAGGGAATTCTGCTCTACCTGCTGGTGTACACCTTCATGAACCTGGGCGCCTTTGCGGTGATCACGTCGTTGCGGAATCGCGATGTCATCGGCGATGAGATCGACGACATTGCCGGACTCTTTTTCCGCGCCCCGACGGAAGCCGTCCTGATGCTCATCTTCCTACTGTCGCTGGCAGGGATTCCACCCCTGGCCGGCTTCTACGGAAAATATTTTATCTTTCTCAGCCTGATCGAAAGCGGTCATTACGTGCTGGCGTCCTTGGCCGTGCTCTATGCCGTGTTCGGACTTTACTACTACATGCGCATCGCCAATGCCATGTTCATGCGCGAGGCCATGGACAAGTCGCGGCTTCCGATCAGTTTCGCCATGCGGGCAGCGCTGGGAGTGACCGCTCTGGCCACGGTTGGAATCGGCATCTTTCCCGAGCGGTTCATCCAGTTGGTGACGTGGTCGCTTCACGGATAGAGCGTTAGCCTGTGGGAAACTCTGATTTTGGGTGGCGCAGCGCTTCAGCGCTGCGATAACTGTTCTCATGTCATTGCGCGCTTTAGCGCCTGAGGTCACAAAGCAGGGTTTTCCGCAGCCTGTTGAATGATGCCGTAAGGTCTTCTCTGATGCTGTTTCAGCCTCCGGGGAGCAAACTCATGCCTGACAATAACTCTTCCGGCAAGAAGAATCCCTTGGTGCAACTGGCAAAGTACAGCCAGTTGGCGTTCATCTTTCCCGCGGCAACCGTCGCCGGATGGCTGCTCGGCCTGGCGCTGGATCATTGGCTGCACACCACCTGGCTGTACTTGGCCGGATTGATTCTCGGGATTATCGCTGGTTTTGTGGAGCTGATTCGCACGGTGATTTCGTCCGACTGAGTAGAGCCGATCTGACGCATCACCCCGGAGGTATGCCGGGGATGACTAGCGTAATCGGCTGTGTCTGTTGAAAAAGTCCCTCAGTTGATGCTTGTGGCGGGGCAACGTTCAGGTTATAAGCAGGTCAGAGTTCCCGATGCTACTGTTCACCATTACATTTGGAGGCCTGCTGCTCATGATGGGACACCATTCCCGCGGAGAGTCGCTGTTTTACTACTTCCGGCTCGAAGATCAGGTTCCTGAAAATCATCTGCTGCGCCTGATCGATCGCTACGTCAACTTGGAATCGGTTCGGGCAAAGTTGAAGGACTCCTATAGCGACACAGGAAGGCCATCTATCGACCCAGAACTGCTGCTGCGTATGCTGCTGGTCGGCTATCTCTACGGCGTGACGAGCGAAAGAAAACTGGTGGAAGAGCTACGCATGCATCTGGCGTGGCGATGGTTCACGGGACTGGGGTTCGACCAGGAGATTCCGCACCACTCTACGTTTTCCAAGAACCGGCATGGACGATTCCAGGAATCGAATCTGTTCCAGGAGCTGTTTGAGGAGATTGTCGCCCGTTGCGTCGAAGCCGGAATGGTGAAGGGCGAGCACATGTCGGTGGACGGCAGTTTCATCCAGGCCAATGCCGATCATCACAGCCGCGTTCCTCGCGAGCAACTGGCGGAAGTGGCTAAGGTGAACCACACGGTGCGCGAGTATCTAGTCGAACTGGAGCGGGAGAACCCGGTCGAACCTCCCGTTCCGCAGCAAGAGAAGGTCTCGACCACAGACCCGGATTCTACCTACGCGACCAAAGGCGGCCCCGCACGGCTCGGCTATTACGACAACTATCTGGTGGACAACGCTAGTTGCGTCATCGTGGGCGTGCAAGCTACGCCAGCGCGATTGAGTCAGGAGAGCGTGGCGGCGCCCGAGATATGATCGAACGCTATCGCGACCGTTACGGCTCCCTGCCGCAAACTCTGGCGGCGGATACCACCTACGGCAACGGCGAGTTGCTGCAATGGCTGGATGAGCGCGGCATCGCTGCTTACATCCGGGTGAAAGAAAATCCCAATGGGCCGACGGATCTCTATGGCATCGACAAGTTCACCTACGTGCCCGAGGAGAACTGCTACCTCTGCCCAGAAGGCAAGCTACTGAAGTACGTCGGCATCAATGCGCGCAACCGCACTCACGTTTATTACTCGACGGTGAAGCGCTGTCGCGACTGCTCGCAAAAGAGCCGCTGCACGCGAGGCAAGTATCGGACCCTTGCCATCCACACCTGCGAGCCAGCGCGGCAGCGTGCGCACGCCCTCGCTCAGACACCCGCGTTCGCGATCTCGCAACGGGCTCGGCGGAAAGTGGAAGCACTTTTCGCAGAACTGAAGAATTACATCGGACTACGCCGACTGAGGCTGCGCCGGATGCGCTTCGTACGCGAGCAGTTCTACTTGGCGGCAACGGCGCAGAACCTAAAACGGCTGGTGCGATTCCTCAGCAGTCGGCCCGCACCTGAACTGGCGACCGCGTAATCGCGGGATCGAGAATGAACTCGCAAGCAACACCCCGCAGTTGGGCTGGAAGACAGCTTCGCAAACGAGGGTTTTTCAACACACACGGCTGCTTAAAACAGTTAGGGCTTTCGCACGCAGGTGAATCCCAGATGCAGGTCTTTTGTGCCGGACGCGGCAGCACTCTCGGGGTCAAACGCAGCCATGTCATCTGAGGTTCGCGGCTCATCGAAGTGTGCCGGTTTCGCCTGCGGTGTTCCAAAGACTTTATCGACAACAAAGCCATCAGCACAGTGCCCGTAGAGGACAAAGCCTCCGGTCAGCGAGTAACTCGCGTAAGCCTGCCAGGGTCGCAGGTCCTTGCCAGCACTCGAAGCGCGGAAGATGATCGGGTGATCTCCGGGCCCATACTCAACGTGCATATCAACCCGATATTCGCGGATTGACTTGTCGGGTTTTGCCTTTGAATAGTCAGGAAACCGCAACTGCTGCGCGCAAGCACCGATAGGCTCGATCCCTTCCACGTCCTGGTTGAGATCAAGCGAGTAGTAGCCCGTAGCAGAGAAAGCAACGGTGCCCTTTGATCTGACTCGACAACCTCTGAGAACTTCCAGCGGCGTCCATTCGCGCCGGATCCGCACCAGTTCGATTGAGGTCTGCCCGCATTGGGGTTGGTCCAGCTTGAGTTCAAACCACTTTCGGATGGCATCGTGGAAAATGAGGCTGCCCTCCAACGTCCGGACCTCCGATGTAGTACCGGGCCCTGACTGCCCGGCTTGCGGGCATTGTTGAGCGACCGCAGCCACGGCTGTACAAGTGACAAGGGCCACAGCCAATACACGGGCAGTAGGAATGCTCATTACGATCGGGCGAGGTCGTCTCATAGTTCCTATTACACACCGAATTGCTAGTAGGAGTCTGTGACGAGGGGTGGGGTTCCGTGCCCATACTTGACGCAAAATCGCCAGCACTCTTTGACCGGGTCGGGAGTGAAATAGCCTGTTTGCGACAGTCCGACACTCCGCAATTTTGGTCTTTCATTTGGCCTCATCTGAGCTGCACGTTGTATCCTGCACTGTATGCCAGGTGAGAGTGGGTCTGGAACTGGAGGTCCGGTTGCGGAAAGCAAAGCCGAGTCCTTCTACTCCGGTGCTATTACTCGCATTCCACGCTTCATGATTGTGCTGGCTGTGATTTTTATTGCCTCCGCCTGGTTGCGCTTTGGCTGGCGCATTGCCCTGGGATTTGCCTGCGGATGCGCCATTGCTTACCTTAATTTTCATTGGCTGGAGCGGGTAGTCTCGGCGTTGGCGGACCGCGCGACGCAGACAGGTCGAACCCAATCCGGCAGCGGAATTGTGGCTCGATTCCTGCTTCGCTACCTTTTGATGGCCGTGGCTGCCTATGCTATATTCAGTGTTTCTCCCGCGAGTCTTTATGGGCTTTTTGCGGGCCTGTTCTTGCCCGTAGGGGGGATTGCCTGCGAGGCCGCGTACGAGGTTTATGCGGCATTGACCCGGGGAGTTTGATGGGTTGACGAATCTTGGCGTTTTCTCCCCAGGGGCTAAAGCCCAGCTTCACTTGACCGGAATCGGCACGGCTGAAGCCGTGCCCTTCCACGATTCGTGGTGGAGTGCTTGAAGCTAGGAGCTAGAAGCTGTTTTTATGCCTGAACAACTCTGGTTTACAGCGTTTTTGAACCAACTATTCGCCAGCCCCGTTGTCGGGCTGCTGCGGGCGCTCCACATTGAGCCCAAACACCCGCAGGCGCCGATCCCGAATTCCGTGGCCATGGAGCTTCTGGTATTCCTGTTTCTGATCATCCTGTTCGCTCTGGTGCGGTCGCGTCTCTCCGTGGATAAACCGGGCGCTCTTCAACATATCTTCGAAGGCGCGCATGGTTTCGTCGTTGGCCAGAGCCAGGAAATCATCGGTCCCCACAGTGAAGGGTTCACGCCATTCCTTATGGCTTTGGGATTTTTCATTCTGTGCTGCAACCTGCTTGGTGTCATTCCCGGATTTGAATCGCCCACGGCCGTGCCAGTGGTTCCCCTGGGATGCGCGATCTGCGCTTTTGTTTATTATCAGACGCAAGGATTCAAACACGCGGGCATCGCGTACTTGAAGCATTTTGCCGGGCCGATGCTCCTGCTCGCGCCTCTCATGGTTCCCATCGAATTGATCAGTCACTTCGCACGCATGCTTTCGCTTACCATCCGTCTTTATGCGAACATGTTTGCGGGTGACATGGTGACGCTGGTTTTCTTTTCCCTGGTTCCGATCGGTGTCCCGATCCTATTCCTGGGGCTGCACATCGGCGTATCGTTGCTGCAGACGTACATCTTCGTCCTGCTCACGACGGTGTATTTGGCAGGAGCTGTGGCAGAAGAGCATTGAGACAGCGGCGAGTAGTGAGTAGCTAGTAGCTAGGCAGCCCCGGTGAACTGCGCGGCAATTCCTAGCTACTAGCTACCAGCTTCTAGTTGCTGGTCTCCGACAGCGTGAGGGCGTCTGCACGGGATGACGTCAACCACCCACTGGCGGTAATTTCATAGTCACGAGGAGAAACACCATGCGTCGTACACTGACTTACATCTTCATGGCGATGGCCGTACTGTGCTTCGCCGTACCTGTTTTCGCGCAGGGCGGGGAAGCGGCGGCCTCCAGCGCGGTCAACTGGGTCGCCATTGCGGCAGGATTTTCCATGGCTTTTGCTTCGGGAATTTGCGCGTTGGCGCAGGGCAAGGCCACGGCGGCAGCGGCGGAAGGCCTGGCGCGGAACCCCGCAGCTCGCCCCGGCATTCAGTTGGCGCTGATTCTGGGTCTGGCTCTGATCGAATCGCTGGCGCTCTACACCCTGGTCATTATTTTCGCCAAGGTGAAGTAGGGTATACCTGTCATCCTGAGAGAAGTTGCCGTGCGCTTAGCGCACGGCGACGTAGCCGAAGGATCCGGCTGTGGCACCGGCGCAGCATCCGGGAGTTTCCAGTTTCATTACCGCGTGGGAACGCCTTGCTCTGTCCATGCTTGGGCCAAGCAGACAAGGGGTCCATCGACTGCGCTGCCGCTTCGCTTCGCGAAGCAGTTGCTCCGCTCAGGATAACAGCGATTGTTGGGGTGCGCGTTCAGAAGGGAATCGAGCTACACTTTTCTCTGGCCATTCCACTCCGCCTCTTTCGTCTCCGGAGCCCGCTCCACGGTCTCCATCAACAATTGGCGCAGTCGGTAGCGGCTTTCCAGATCGGTATTCACAATCTCAAAACCGACTTCGTTGACCCGTGCGCGCCGCAGCAGGACCTGGCCCCGGATGTGGCGCACGCCGACCGAGATATCCAGGTTGGCTTCCGAGCCCACGCGCAGGTTGTCTTCTTTCGTCCCCATGCCCCCACCGAGGCTCAACTCGCGAACCAGGATGGAGGATCTTCCCCAGGAACTGCTGATAAAAGCGGAGAGGGTGCGCCGCAAGATGATGCGCTCATAGCGCCGCTGCCGCACCCAGGGGCAGGCAGGAGCCGCGTCCAGCGGAGCAATGGCCAGTTCGCCCGGTACCAGGCCGCTATCCGACATCACCTGGCTGGCATAACGCGGATCGATCTTGGCCAGGGCTTGCGCCGCTGCGATCCGCAGCTCGCGGTGATGAATCCACTTCCACATTTTCTTGGCTTCCAGCAAATTGCGCAGCACCGCAATCGACTCAGGTTCGCGCAGCCTTCCCAACGACTCGACAGCCTTCATCTGGATGAGGGCGGAACGCCCCTGGGCCTCGCCGGCTTCCGCCATCACGATCAGCGGAGGCACGGTGGTCCGATCGCCGCTCATGCCGATCTCATCAATCGCCTGCGGCAGGACGACGGGATCCAGATGTTCCAGAATTTCCAGCAGCGTGCGCCCACGATCGTGAGCCGCGCCGTAAGCGATCTGCCGCACCGCTACATCGTGATAGAACCGGTTCCATTCCCGCAGGCGGACCGGCAGCAACTCCAGCAAGGTCGGGACATCCAGACGGCTCAAGAGGCCGATCACCGAGGATGCCTGCCGGACCTGTCCCACGCGCAGCATTTCTCTCATTTGCTGGGTTCCCGCTGGGCCCAGTTCCTGCATCAGCTCCACCATCCGGTCGCACTCTTCGCGCCGCATGCAACGGAAGAACCGGTCGGCAAGATGCTCCACCGCGGCTCCTGAGTTGCGGCGCAGAACCGATAGCAGATCCTGCGGAACCTTGGGCATGCGCAGGGCTTCTTCGATGAATTCCGGCAGACGGTTCTCCACTCCAATCCGGGGACGCAACTCGTTGGCCATGGCGGGCCGTTCTTTCGCCACGCCTTCGATGGCGCCGCAGACCTCATTCAGGGCGCCGAATTGCTTGCGATTACTGGCCTCGGAGCTCAGGCGCACGAAGGCGGCGCTCAGCAGGCTCTGCACCTCGGGATCGGCATCCTTGATCAGCGCCTCCCCGACTTTCTTTACAGTGCTGCCGATCAAGTCAACGCCGGGAGTGGCAAACAATTCGGCGAGCTGGCTTAAGCCGATGGCCGTCTTGCGCCGAGGCTCAACATCTTTGCCGGTAAGGCAATTGGCGTAGTTCTGCAGGATCTCGCGCGCCGGGTCCTTTTCGCCGCGCTCCAGCAGAAGCTCCACAAACTGGCGTATGTTGCGGGGCGGCACGCACGGGGCTTCATTGGACATCAGGACACTTTTCTTGCCAGCCTCCGGCACCTCCGCCCAGAACATGCGGTCCAGAATATCGGCGTGGGATTCCACCACGATCCCCGCCTTGCTCATCTTGTCTTCATGGGTTCGCAGGATGCGGCGCAAGGTGTCCATCTGCCGGCTCATGTGCTCCAGCATCTGGTGCACGGCATTGACCTTGACGTCGCCCTTCTGGAAACGCTCCATGGCGAAGCGAATCGCCATATGCTCAGCCGCTTTCATCAAAAGCGGGGTATCGGTCTTGTCGGTCTGAGAATTGGCCGCCAGACTCTCCAGCAACTGCTGCAGGTTAAGCTTGGTGTTGGGATCCGCCTTGGTGAGTTCGCTTTGCAGCGACTCGGGTTTCACAGTGGGATCGGTGCTGGCCTCTCCGAACCTGGTCAACAGACGGATGGCCTGAATGACCTCTTCCTCCTGCAGCGGCACCACCCCGCCGGTCCAGGCCCTGCCGCCAGAAGTATCGCCACCGCCCGGCTGTTCGCTGGTGTTTGTCCGGATGTTGGGCACACTTCCGATAGGAGCGCCACCTGCCACACCGCCGGCATGGGAGCCTTCCGCGGCCGCGATGAGCTGCAACAGTTTCTGGGGATCATTCAGCCATTCCTTGAATTCGGGGCCAAGAGTCTGGGCGGCAATTTGCGCCGCAATCGCCACGTCGCCGGTGGCCGGATCGGCGGCAACAAACTTCACTTCATTGATCCGGATCGTCGCTTGTTTGTTATCTCCCAGCGTGTCCTTGATCTGTTTGACGATATCCTGGGCTTTCGAGCCCCCCACGGCAAAGGCGCGCACCAGCTTGGCAAAATCATCAATCGTAACCTTGCTGGAGAACTGAATACTGGCCAGGCCGGCGGTGTTCAGAAGTTGGGCGAAGCTGCGCTCCGCCTGTCCCGTTTCCAGAGCTACGCCGTCCAGAAGGAGCCGGTTTTCAGAAACTCCCAGCAAAAAATTGCCATCGCGCTCCTTGGGTAATCCCTGCTGCAATTCCTGCCAGGTGATCTCAAACTGCCCCTCGGTCCGTTTGTGCTGAAAACCGTAAAGCCGCACATACTTGACCAGGATGTTCAAGCTGTGAATAAACGCGCGGGCGGACGCGTTTCGATCTTCTCTCTGACTTGTAGCGGCGGTGGAAATACGCGGCTCCTGAAACTCCCGCTTAAGCGTAATGCAAGGGGTAAGGCGATGCACGTTACGGAAGTAATGGCACCAAGGTTGGGAAAAATTCGCAGGCTCGGGGACCAAAGCGGTAGAAGGCGCAGGAGCTAAGCCTCTGATGTGGCGCGAATAAGGGGTGATCCTGTAATCTCAGAATTCACATGCCTTCCACCCCACGTGCTGCCACGGCGCCAAGCCCGGAGAACAAGGCCGGTCTCGCTTTCTGGATGCAGCAGGTGCTGGAAGAATGCCACCGCGCTAGCATGGACTTCGCTCCCGATCCGGTCCACGATTTACGCGTCGCCTTGCGCCGCTGCCGCTCCATGGCCGACGGCCTTATGGTTATGGATCCCGATCCTTCCTGGAAAGAGATGAAAAAGGCGGGCAAGCAGCTTTTCGCCCGCCTGGGTGAACTGCGGGACATGCAGGTAATGGAAGAGTGGGCGCGACGCCTGGGCGACCCCGGCGATCCGGTGACCGGCACACTACTGCAGTTTCTCCTCGGTCGTGAGGGTCAGCTCAAGGAAGATGCCGCCAGGGCGCTACGAGAGTTCGATCCAAAGCAATGGAAACGATGGGGCACGGCGCTGCCTCGCCGGGCTGCCAAAATCCAGAGTAAGCGTACTCTATTCAAGCATCTCGCCTTGGAGCGTTGGACCGAAGCCCAGGAGTTGCATCGGCGGGCCGTGCGCAACGGTTCCCAGACTGCGTTTCACCGCTTGCGCATTGGGCTGAAGCGATTGCGCTACATCGTGGAAAACTTCCTGCCGGCCCAGCATGCTGCGTGGAGCGACGATCTTAAGGAGTTGCAGGATCTGCTGGGCGAGGTGCACGATCTCGATGTCCTCGGGGCGACTCTTCTGCATATCAACGCCTTAAGGGACGAGGGGGCGCGATCTCGTTGGCATTCCAGGATCATCCAGGAACGAAGCTCCCGGATCGAGAAATACCGGGCCAAGATGCTGGGCAAGTCTTCTCTATGGCAAGCATGGCGGGCCGAATTGCCGATTGGCAAGCAGGTCGAAGCCGCGGCGCTCAGTCGCCTCAAGCTCTGGGCTTCGTTGCTTGATCCGGATTTCACACACTCTCTCCATGTCGCGCGTCTTGCGCTTCAGCTCTACGACGGGCTGCTGGAACGCGGGTTGCGCGAAAAGGACTCGGGGCAACGCACCATCCTGCAAATAGCCGCGCTGCTGCACGACGTGGGACGCTTCAAAGGCGAAAAGAAACATCACAAGGCCACCTGCCGCCTCGTTCAGAAGCTCAAGCCTCCTTTAGGTTGCAGCGCGGAGTCGCTGCGACTGGCTGGCATCGTCGCCCGCTATCACCGCCGGGCGCTGCCTCGAGGTGGACAAAAAACACTGGTTGGACTGACCTCTACCCAGCGCCAGAGCATCTTGAGACTGGCGGGTGTGCTGCGTTTGGCCAACGCCTTCGATAGCGAGCGCGACGGCCGCATTCAACGTCTCAAGGTCGGCGAGCAGAATGGCTGTCTGCTGATTGCGGCCCAAGGCTATTCCGCTCGGGATCGTCTGGCCGGGCGGATCGCGGGGGGACGGCACTTGCTGGAAACCGTCTATCGCCGGCCTGTCATCGTAAGACCGTTGGGAGTCTCAAAACCGAGAACTGGGAACCGGCAACTGAGAACCGCCCGTTAAGAAACTACTCAGTCACTTCCTTCTTTGAGCACCGGCGCGTACAAGCAAATCAGCCTATGACTCACGCTCAACTGGTTCAGAAAGCCGTGCAGTGGCTGCGCGCCTACCGCTGTGGTGTGGTCCTTTCCGAGCAGGCTTGCCTGAGCGGCGAAATGCCCGACGCCATCGGTTGGAAACGCGCCTGCCACTCGGTTCTCATCGAATGTAAAATCTCTCGCGCGGACTTTCTTGCCGACCGCGACAAGTCTTTTCGCCAGAAGCCCGAAATTGGCCTGGGCTGCGAGCGCTTTTACCTCACTCCGCCTGGCCTGCTTCAGCCCGCAGAGTTGCCTGCTGGCTGGGGACTGCTCGAATACCACAACCGCAAAGTCCAAATGCTCCGGCCCTCGGCGAAGAACTTTCGCGCCGCAGTGGGGTTTAAGTACGAGATGAATTTATTGCTGGCCAGCCTTCGTCGGGTGGAAGTTCGCATTGAGCCGCAGACCATCACCGAGTTCCTCAAGTGGAAGAACCGTATGGCCGAATACAACCGCGGGGCGCTGCCGGAAGGCATCCTGCCGGCGGAAAGAGAACCGAATTTCTTTCTGGAGACACAACCTTCCTCGGCGGACCGGGAAGGTTTCGGCGACTGAACGCGACCGCTTGGACACGGAATCGGAAGGAGAACTTACTTTGGGAAACAGATATGGAACGCTAACCGGCTTTCTTCGCGCGAATGCAGCCCTTAACCGCCCCGGATTAAGCGCATTTGCGAAAAACGCACTGCTCGCGGGCATCTTTCTGTGCTTGGCCGCCTCCGGGCGAGCTCGGGCCCAGTCTGGGCCGCCTCCGGCGCAGTCCGGATCGCCGCAGGCCCAGGACGAGCCGCGCGAACCGAAAGTTGTCCCCGTCAGCGCAGGGGGAAAATGGCTCGAATTTGATTCCAAGGACCCCATGACTGACGTCAAAAGGGCCCGCTTCCAACTGGAGGGCGACAATCCTCTGCGGGACAGCGAGCGTAATCCCAAGATCAACATTTTCTGTGAAAGCGGCAACTACGTGTTCGGCCACTTTGTTCCCGGCGTCAGAGTCCGCCCCGACCACCCCAGTTTCTGGGGACGCCCCCAGGTGGAGGTGCGAGTTCGTGCCGACAGCAATCTCGATCACCATGGCTGGAATTGGAATGGCCGTTTCCTTGACATGGACAAAGACTCGGTTCGCAGGCTGGTTGGAGCGGCCGTGTTCAAGATACAGTTGCCAGGCCCGGATTCTCCCGACAACATTGCGTCGTTCTCTCCGACTGGCCTGAATCTCAGCCAGTTTGAGAACGCCTGCCACTTGAAGCCGAAGAGGTGACGCGTATCGTCCCACTTGGTGACGAGTTTTCCGGATGCGGGGTGGTCGCCAATCATGTTGTAGATGGCCGTCCGACTGGTGCTGGTGAAATTGATTTTGCAACAGCTACAAAGCCTGCCGCCCCCGATAACCCCATCACCGCACACCGAGATGTGACCAACCTCACTGACAAGACGCCCCGTTCGTGAACTAATCAGTGTTCTTAAGTACCTCTGCACTTCCCGGAAGAGAGTCCCCAACCGGGACGCAGCAGCCCCTGAGGCGAATGACCAGAATTTCAGCGAAGACATGATGTTTGTTTGACAATTTATTTTGTGGAGGATCGTCATGAAGCACATTCGCATCTTGGTTTTGATTCTCTGTGCATGCTTCGTGTCCGTGGCATGGGGTCAACAGCCAGCTGGCAGGTGCATCAACAACTGGAGCGAGTTCCTCAGAACCAACATGACGCGCTGGAACCCGTGTGAGAAAGTACTTACTGTTCACAATGTTGGGAACCTCAGCTTGAAGTGGAGCTACAAAACTAGCGGCAATGTGCTTTCCTCGCCCGCGGTGGCGAATGGGGTGGTTTATGTCGGCTCGGACGACAATAGCGTGTACGCCCTGAACGCCGGCACCGGCGCCAAGCTGTGGAGCTACACCACCGGCGGCTTCGTGGGTTCCTCGCCTGCCGTGGCGGATGGAGTGGTCTATGTCGGCTCGGACGACCAAAACATTTACGCGCTGGACGCCAAGACCGGCACCAAGCAATGGAGCTACGCCACCGGCGGCCATGTAGAATCCTCGCCTGCCGTGGCGAATGGAGTGGTCTATGTCGGCTCGGACGACCAAAACATCTACGCGCTGAATGCCAAGACCGGAGCTAAGCTGTGGACCTACACCACCGACGGCCTCGCGTTTGGCTCGCCCGCCGTGGCGCATGGAATGGTTTATGTCGGTCCGTCGGACGGTAGCTTATACGCGCTGAACGCCAGCACCGGCACCCTGGTGTGGAGCTACACCACCACCGCTGGCTACCCTGTGTCCGCGCCCGCAGTGGCCAATGGGGTGGTTTATGTCGGTTCGTCGGACGACAACGTGTACGCGCTGAACGCCAGCACCGGTGCCAAGCTGTGGAGCTACGCTACGGGCGGCGCCGTGTCGGGGTCCTCGCCCTCCGTGGCGCATGGGGTGGTTTATGTCGGCTCGTACGACAATAACGTGTACGCGCTGAACGCCAAGACCGGCGCTAAGCTGTGGAGCTACACCACCGGCGGCTACGTGAGTTCCTCGCCCGCCGTGGCCAATAGGGTGGTTTACGTCGGCGACGGTTATTACACTGTCTACGCGCTGAACGCCCACACCGGCGCCAAGCTGTGGAGCTACGACATTCGCGGCGGCAGCGGCATGTATTCCTCGCCCGCTGTGGCGAATGGAGTGGTTTATGTCGGCATTACCTTCAGCAGCAACGTTTACGCCTTCGGCCTGAAGAAGGGTCGGAAATAACGTGGTTCCAATCAAACCGGAGCGGTATCCAACCGCCCCGCCTTGGCCGGCCGCAACCCGGCGGTCTCGGAACACTGGGGCCTCCACGATAACTAACGTTACCAGGCCGTAGCGCTCCTTGAACTCGCATTTCTGCGGTGTGAAGTCGGCATTCATGAGAAAAGAAAACCGGGCCGATTAGCCCGGTCTCTTGGAGCGTCGAGTTGTGATGCGGTTACATCCCAGCACGGCGCGAACTGGCGCCGAAGGTGCGTCTAGCCCAATTGTTAGCCAGACCGGTTTCCCGAAATGCACCGCTCGGGTCAGCCTGAAAAATCAGGAGGCCGACAGAACAGATGCCTGAGGTTGCAACCATTGTTCCAAACCCTGAGATAATCTGCCGGGCGATGGAATAGTAGACAAGTAATTGATAATCCAGCGCTTTGTGTGCGTATGACCAAATCCTCAAACAACCTAGCGGGGGCGTACGGAGGCAAACTTCTTGCACAATTTGCACACTTCTCGGGGCAGAAGGAGAATCTCGGCCAAACAGTAGAAACCTACAATTCCCGCCGGCCCTCGATCGACTTCAGCATGGTGATCTCGTCGGCGTACTCGATGTCGCTGCCCACGGGAATGCCCATCGCGATGCGCGTCACCTTAAGTCCCGCGCGTCGCAATTGCCCGGAAAGATAAGTGGCAGTCGCTTCCCCCTCGACCGTCGGATTGGTGGCCAGGATGACTTCGTCCACCTGGCCGTCATCTACCCGGCGCATCAGGTTTGAAATCCGCAACTGCTCCGGGCCGATGCCATGCAGCGGCGAAATCGAGCCGTGCAGCACGTGGTACACACCGTTGAAGTGCTTGGTCTTCTCGATGGCGGCGATGTTGGTGGGTTCTTCGACCACGCAGACCAGGCGCTGATTGCGGGTCGCGCTGCTGCAATAAAGGCACGGATCAACATCGGTGATGTTGTTGCAGATGGAGCACAGCCGCAGATTGGCCTTCACATCGCGCACCGCCGCCGCCAGCGCTTCCGCGTCGTCCTCGCTCGAACGCAGGATGTGGAACGCAAGCCGCTGCGCGGTCTTGCTGCCGATTCCCGGCAGTTTCTTCAGTTCCTCGATCAGCCGCGACATCGGCTCCGCAAATTTAGACATGGGTAATTTGGTAATCGGGTAACTTACTATCTCTTGCGAGAACGCCTTGAGGCGGTCATCTCAGCGCAAGCAGATAGGGATCCTTCGACTGCATGACTGCTTCGCCTTCGCGAAGCAGTCTTTTCGCTCAGGATGACACTTAATTCTCACATTCCCGGAATCCCCATCCCGCCCAGCATGCCGCCCATGGTGGACTGCATGGCCTCATCCACTTTTCGGCTCGCGCCGTTCATCGCGGCCGTGACCAGATCCTGCAACATCTCCACATCCCCGCTCTTCACCGCTTCAGGATCGATCTTGATGCTCAACACCTGCTTGCGGCCATCCATCTTGACGACGACACTCCCGCCGCCGGAGGACCCTTCGACGATGGTCTCCTCCATCTTCTTCTGCAGCACTTCGTATTGCCGCTTGGCCTGCGACATCAATTCCTGCAGGTTGAATCCGCCCATCGCCAACCCTCTCTAGCCGCCGAGCACTCCTCAAGAAAAAACCCTGTCATCCCGAGCGCCGTTTGTGAGCCGCCCCGCAAACAAGTCGAGGGACCTGCTGTTCTAGATCCTCCGCCGCTCACAACTCCTACCGTTTTTCCCTGTAATCAATGATCGTCCTGATCTCCGCTCCAAACTTCTCCTTCATGCGCCGCACAACGGGGTCCTGTTCCGCGCGGCTGCGTCCGCCGCCATTGGAGGACGGAAGGCTGGTTGCTTCGCCCTGCGCTACTCCGCCAGGAATCACCTTGAACTTGAGCGGTCGTCCCGCCACTCCGCTGGCCGTCGCAATCGCCAGCCGCTTCGCATCCGCCCCGAGAGACATATCAATGACCGTCGCGGACGACGCCACCTTGATCACCAGCTCACTGCCTTCGACCTGCCATTCGCCGGTTTCCAGCATGGACACCAGCATCCGATGCCCCCCGCCGGTCAAGGCATCCAGCACCGCGGCACGCACGTCATCGGGGCGAGTTGATCGTATTGGTTGAACGCTCTCCTCCCGAATCTCCGGCGGCTCCTCAGCCACGGCCGCTGGTGCCGCCGCTCCCATCACGACGGGCGTGCTGGTCAGTCCTGAGGCTACGACTCGCGGGCCTGGCGACGAGTTCTCCTCAGCCGACAACCGAGTCTTAGAACCGCCCTTGCGCGCCGAATCCGCTGCAAATGGAGAAACAAAGCCGGAGCGAGTTGTCGAAGGGGGCTCGGACTTTCGGGTATCGGGAACAACCGAAGGCTTGCCCGATGGCCGCGAACCGCCGGTACTCGGTGCGGCCACTTCGCTCAACAACTGCTCAATCGGCAGCAGGCGCTGCGCGTGTGCCATCTTCAGCAGGCCCAATTCCAGGTGAAACCGCTGTTCCTGGCGGTATCCGAGTTCTCCATGAGTGCGCAGCATGATCTGCAAATGCCGCGCCAGATCTTCTTCGCTGAACAACTCGGCAACGCGCACCACGCGCTTGCGTTCGTCGCTGGAAATCTGCAGCAGGGAAGAGTCGCCCCCGGCAACCTTCGCCACCACCGTATTCCGCAGGAAGCGAACCATCTGCCGCGCAAAGTGGGCTGGACTGTGGCCTTCGCTAAGCAACCTGTCCACCAGCCGCAAAACCTCTTCGCTCGAACTCCGGGCCACCGCCTGCATCACTTCTTCCAGCACACCCGAGGGCGCCGTCCCCACCAATTGCCGTACCGCTTCCGCACGTCAGCCGCCCGCCGCACGAGGCGATCGCCTGATCGAGAATGGAGAGCGCATCCCGCATCGAACCATCGCCCGGCTTCAGCCAGCAGGGCCAGCGCATCTTCATCGGCCTCGATTTTCTCCCGCCCGGCCAGATCTTTCAGTTGGCCCGAGAATTTCCTCAAAGCGCACCGCGCGAAAGCTGAAGTGCTGGCAGCGCGAGCGGATAGTCTGCGGAATGTCTTCCGGCTGGGTGGTCGCCAGCATGAAAACGACATGTCCTGGCGGCTCCTCCAATGTTTTCAGCAGGGCGTTGAAAGCCGCGTCGGTGATCTGGTGGGCCTCATCGAGAATGTAGATTTTGAAGCGGTCGCGCGCCGGACGGTAACGCGCCGCCTCGCGCAATTCGCGAATTTCGTCAATGCCGCGGTTGGTGGCGGCATCAATTTCGATCACGTCCACCGAATTTCCCGCGCGAATCTCGGTGCACGAATCGCAGATCCCGCAGGGCTCTGACACCGGCTTATCCGACGACCGGCAGTTCAGCGCCATAGCCAGAATGCGCGCCACCGTGGTCTTGCCGATTCCCCGATGCCCGCTGAAAGATATAGCCGTGCGCCGTCCGCCCCTGTTCGATGGCATTCTTCAGGGTGCGGGTAACGTGCTCCTGCCCGATGACTTCAGAGAACTTTTGCGGACGGTATTTCCGCGCCAGGACCTGGTAGCTCATGGTGGGGAAGCTCGATTATACGTGATGGCGCGGGAATCCAGAGCGAGCTCGCTGCCTCCGATTTCCAGGATCCTAATCTCCGCCGCAACGAAGTCCTTGCGAAAATGCGCCCCACAGGATAGGCTTCGGTGTTGGATTTCGGCCCGCAGGAGGGCTCCATGCAGCTCAAATTGAGTACCCGCACCGTGGATGGCATTCTGATCGTGGATTGTGCCGGGACGCATCGTGTTTGGAGAGGAATCTGCCCACCTTCGCGATCGGTGAAGAAGCTGATTACGGAGAACAAGCGGCTTGTGCTGAATTTGTCGGGCGTCACCTATATTGATAGCGGCGGGCTGGGAACTCTGGTGGCCCTTTACACCACTGCCCGCAACACCGGCGGCTCCATCAAGCTGGCCAACCTTACGCAGCGCGTCGGCGACCTGCTGCAGGTGACCAAGCTGGTGACCATCTTCGACATTTACGACAACGAGGATCAGGCCGCTCGAATCGTTTGACAAGGCGCGCAGCCGCGTGATTCTAGTTTTGTGGTCCGGCCAGCCGGGAAAACTCTGATTTCGAGTGGCTTTGATTTTGGGTGGCGCAGCGCTTCAGCGCGGCGATAATTGCCTCTCAATTGCTGCGGCGCTTTCGCGCCTGGGGTAAAGCTCCCGATCTTCTTCGCCCTATGACGATGACCTCCCGCATCCTCGCCGCGATCCGGAAAATCCCGCGCGGCAAGGTCTCCACCTATGGCGCTGTTGCCCGCGCCGCCGGATTCCCGGGCCGCCCGGCAAGTGGTCGGCGTTCTGCGTCGTTCCGTAGGACTTGCCCTGGCACCGTGTGCTCGGCGCCGGCGGAGAAATCAAACTGCCAGGTGAATCAGCGATCGAACAGCTCTTCGCCTGCAAGCCGAAGGCGTCGTCTTTCGCGGCCGCCGCGTGGATATGAAGCACCACGAATTCAAGTTCCCGCCAACCAAAGACCGCGCGCCCGCGTCAAACCCAGAAGGTCCGGAGAGTTGTTAGAAAGTCGCGGAGGTAATCATGAAGCACTTTTTCGCGGGCGTGCTGACTACGCCGGCGATCCTCGTCATCGGGGGATTTGCGTATTTGCGGCTCGGTCTGGCCGAGGTCCGGGGCGATGTCCCGGCATCGCGATTCGAAACTACCTCCTGCCAGACAAAGTGATCTGCGTTCGGCGAAACGCGGCAGGAGATGCCCGATCCGGCGACAACTAACCGACGAGAATCTCATCGCAGCCGGGAAGACAATTCCTGTCTTCTTCTGCGAGAGGCTCCAGCGCGGCAAAGACGCACGCCCAGCCTTCGGTCCACATTCGCATCACCTCAGCGCGGGTCCGTGGAGCATCTTCGAACTCGCTGTCGCGATCGCGATCCGGCTTCTCGCCGTCGCTGGCGATAAAATCCGTCCACCGTGAACGCATATTTCCAGCCATGTGCTTCACGACGATCGCAAGCGAGTTCATCTCCGGATCGAGTGTCGCAAACAACTGCTCATCGGCGACTTGAGCGAGCGCCCTCTCGCCGAGCTTTTTGTAAGACGAAAGAGTGAGATGGAATCTTTCAGATAGGAAGTCGTGAATTGATGCGTCATCGCTAAACCTCAAAATGCTCTACACCTTGAACTGCTCGTCTATCTCGACCTGGTATCCCGCTACCAGCCGGTTGGTCTCGTTGGCCATGCCAACTACCGCCATCAGTTCCTTGAACATTTCGTCGGTCATGCCTTTCTTTCGCGCAGACACCGTATGCGAGGCGATGCAGTAGTCGCACTGGTTGCTCACGCTGACCGCGACGTAAATCATTCTTTCGTCAGCGGATCCAGCGCGCCCGGCGCCATGATCTGCTTAATGTCTTCCCAAGTCCGCTTCAGTGCTGACGGGATCGTGCGCCAGCGCCTTCCAGAAATTATTGATCCAATCCGTCTTGCGCGTAGTCATGATGTCGTCATAGACCGCGCGCACGTCCGGGCTGGCGTCTTTGTATTCGATGAGTCCAAGAGTTGCCATGCCTCTCCACATAATCGCTGAAGACGTAGCTTCAGATATGTCTGCGTTGCAGCGCTGAAATGTCAGCCGGGCCGAACCCCGGCATTCGATCAGATTTGCGGCAGAGATGTTGCAAGCAACGTCTCTACGGCAGTTCGCCGCTCAGGAGCTTCCCGAGATCGCCCGCTGGGCACCGCAATCCGACATAGAAATGTCCGAACAGCGCATACACCGCGCTCACTTCATCAAACCGCATCTCGTAGATCAGCTTCTTGAACACCAGCGGATCGTCGGCGAACAAGTCGACTCCCCACTCCCAGTCGTCGAAGCCAATCGAGCCGGTGATGATCTGTTTGACCTCGCCTGCGTAACGCCGGCCCACCAGTCCATGCTCGTCCATCTGCCGCGCCCGTTCTTCGATCGGCAACCGTGTACCAGTTCTTGTCCTCGCCCCGCCGCCGGTCCATGGGATAAAAACAAATGTAGCGATGCTTGGGCATCTCCGGAAACAGACGCGGACGCATCGCTTCTTTCTGCCGCGCCAGAGTTTCGTTGATCGCCCGCTTCCATTCCTCGGAATGCGGCTCCACGCCTCGTTCCGCCAGTTCGTTGTAAGTCTTGATGGTGGATTCATACAGCCCCAGCTCAATCACCGACAAATAGGAAGTCGTCGGCTCCAGATAATCGCTCAGCCGCAACTGCGCCAGTTGCAGTTCCGCCTGGTTCAATTCGTCAAACGATTGCCGGAAGTGGACGAACATCAAATCGCCCTTGTGCCCGAGCAGAGAATAGAGCCCCGACTGGCCGCGACGCTTCTGCTCCATTTTCGCCAGCACGCCGCTGGCCTCGTGAACGATCTCCGTCTTCAGCGCGGGACGCAGCGGACGCCATGCCGCCCAGCGAAAGCGCATCATCTGGTGCAGCACGCTATAGCCTTCAATGGTTAACGGGACGGCCGGAATCTCCGCCGAAACCGCGTGCGATTGTGCATTCTGTGGACGAACCGTTCGTGTCGCTGTCATAGATGACCTGTTCCTGTTCGATCTTATTGTACCCGCGAACCCGAACGCTGGAGAGAACGGCCAACAACATAAACTTGAGGAATCAGGGAGACCACATACTCGCGCCAGACCTTTCCTCGCATTAAGGAAGAAACAGCGCCTGCCGCCTGGCCTGTGGAAAACCAACTCTGGCCGCCGACTGTATAATCGGCGGGCATCATTGAACCCACTTGCCTTTTCCCACCTGCATTGGTGGGTATTTCGAGCCCCAAGGGCGGGTGGGATCCTCGGCGGGTTCCGCTCACAAAGTCCATTTGTGTCTGAATCCCTATATGTTGGCGGTCAAAATCTAAGGAGGGAAATTTATGCGCGGCAAAGCGCTCATGATTTTTGCAGTGGCCCTGATCCTGGTAGCTAGCGCCTGGGCTGGTACTGGAAGTGTGCTCTACAGCTTCGCCAGCCAAACTGGCGACGGGTTCTACCCCTACTCTGGGATGATTTCCGACAAGTCGGGTAATCTCTATGGGACGACCTACGACGGTGGCGTGGATTCCCGCTACGGTGCTGTCTTTGAGTTAAGCCCTTCGAATGGCACTTGGACCGAAACCGTGCTGTACAGCTTTACCGGGACGAACGGCGACGGATACCGCCCTGTAGGCCCTGTAGTGTTCGACAAGAAAGGTAATCTTTATGGCACCGCCGAGTACGGCGGCGCCTATGGATATGGCATGGTCTTTGAGCTACAGCAATCCGGCGGTACATGGACGGAGAGCGTGCTCTACAGCTTCTCCGCCAAGGGCGATGGGGCTTACCCTGCGTCCGGCCTGGTCTTTGACGCAAAGGGCAATCTCTATGGCACTACGTATGAAGGCGGTACGAGTAATCGGGGCACGGCGTTTCAGTTGGCGCCAAAGGGTGGCACCTGGACGGAGACAGTGCTGCATAGCTTTTCCGGCGGCACCGACGGCCAATATCCCCTGTTCGGCGGGCTGACCCCTCCGAAGAGAACGGCTTCATAATCGAGCACGCTCTGGGGTTGTGCTCCTTGCAGAGTCTGCCTGGGGCGAAACTGGTACGTCAGCCTAGCGATGGGAGGGTTGGCAGAGATGAGGTATTTCTGGAGAATTGCTTTCGCCCCGATATTGGCATCGAAACCAGAGAGTTCAACTGAGACTTCGACGGTCTCTCCGATGGGATTTGGTAGACCGTCATAAAAATCTTCCGGGTGCAAAATTCGGGACGAATCGGGCAGGGTGTTGTCGAGAACCAGTCGAAGAGCGAAGAGGAAGTTTGATTTACCAGCCTTATTCTCTCCTAGAAGGACAGATGTCGGCTGAAGTACCACGTCCATATCGGCGAAGTTGCGGAAATTCTTGATCTGCGCTCTTGAGATGTGTAGGCTCACCGGGATTCCTTTTCAACTAAAAGAATTCCACCACACTACCAAAGGGTCGTCATCAGGTGGCCGGAAGCGCGCCCGGATGCCAATTGCTTCGAGCACTGGTTTGATTTCGGCTCGGCCTCTGCCAGTGGACCAAGCATAGAGAATTTCAGAAGTAGAAACGACACGCATGTGTTTCGCGCTGTCTCGGATGACTCGCTTGGCCTTTTTGTCGTCGGTCGCGAGAGGCAACTTGCGGGCATGAGCTATCGCAAGACTCATTGCTTCGCCGTCGTCTAGCTCTAAAGCGTAATTCACGTAAAGCTGCTCTTCTGCGTCGTTGTCGCAATCGCACGCCGCGAGGATTTTGTTCTCGAAGAACGGATCGAGAATAGCTTGCTCAGGTTGCTGAGTACCGTCGAGCGGACGCAAGTAAATACTCTCACTGGCGACCGCAGAACACACTACCGCGAACGCCTGTTTAAGTTCGTGGAAGCGCACAGCGTCGAGATTAGTTTCTCCGAGAGAATTGCTCCCGCAAAAGGTCTCTCGTATGGCGGGAAGATAACACTGCTTTCAGGGATGCAGCCAGCCGAGGAGTTTTCCACGCTCGTGCATGAGATTGCTCACGAAATGTTGCATCGGGGCGACCGCCGCACCCTGACCACCAAACAAGTCCGCGAGACTGAGGCCGAAGCCGTGGCCTTTGTAGTTTGCCAATCGGTCGGGCTTCAGAACGGAACTTCATCCCAGGACTACATCCAGCTTTGACACGGAGACGCCAGTCTCCTGCGCGAGAGCTTGGAAGCCGTTCAACAAACCGCTGCCGTGATCCTCGGGGGCATTGCCCCCGAGCCAGCGGCACTCGCGGCAGCCGCATAACACGCCAATATCTGCACCGTTTGGTTTTCAGGTCCGACGTGTGCGCTGAGTTCACGAACACCTAACCAAAAACACACGAGAGGAGAAAAGATCATGCTTATTGAGAATTGAATAATATAGTGACATTCTGGAGATCCTATGCTACTCTGCGGTCATGGGAAACCCGGCGGGAGTACGGCGAGACTTTGAGAAGTTGGAGGAGCGGCGGCGGTTGGGGGCTCGACTGTTGCGGCAAGGAGTACATCCGGCAGAGGTAGCGCGACAGGTGGGAGTGCATCGGCAGTCGGTGAGTCGGTGGGCGGCACAGTTGAAGCAAGGTGGAGTGCGAGCGCTGAAGAAGGCGGGACACGCTGGGCGCAGAGCCCGCTTACGGCCCGAGGATCTGCGGCGCATCGAGAAGGGACTGAAGCGCGGGCCGCAGGCCTTAGGGTACGAAACCAGCCTGTGGACTTCGTGGCGCGTGGCTCATCTGATCGAGCAGGAATGCGGGGTGAAGTATCACCCATCGCAAGCCTGGCGGATTCTGCGGCAACTGGGCTGGAGTTGCCAGCGTCCGGTAGGACGTGCGCTGGAGCGCGACGAAGATAAAATCCGGCGCTGGAAACGGGAGCGCTGGCCGGAGATTAAAAAAAAGCCCAAAAAGAGGGCCGCACCATCGTCTTCATCGACGAAAGCGGACTGAGCGAACGCCCGCACCGCTGTCGCACCTGGGCGCCGAAGGGACAGACGCCGGTGCTGCAATATCACTTCAACTGGAAGACGCTGTCGGCCATGGCGGGGGTGACGTGGTGGAACTTCTACTTCCGACTCTTTCCCGGGACCATTCGCAGCCCGCAGGTCATTGAGTTCCTGGAGCACTTGCTGCGCCACATTCCGGGCAAGCTGCTGGTCGTCTGGGACGGACTAACTGGCCATCGCAGCCGCATGACCTGGGAGTTCATCCGCCAGCAGCGCGGGCGCTTGTGGGTGGAGTTTCTTCCCGGCTATGCGCCGGAACTGAATCCGGTCGAGTACCTGTGGTCGCACTGGAAGCAACACGAACTGCCCAACTTCTGCCCGCAGAACTTTGGCCAGTTAAGCCATTATGCCCGCAAGGCTCTGCGCCGCATGCGCAAGCGACCCACGTTGGTCATCGCCTTCTGGCGGCAGGCGGAACTGTTTCCTCTGTAACTATATTATGCAATGCTCAATAGTACGCAAAATGCAGTCACTAACCATGAATATCGCAGCGTTCCCATCACCGCTCTTGCGGAGTCACCAACCAATCCCCGCAAACGCTTTGATGCCAAGAGCCTCGAAGAACTGGCAGCCAGCTTGAAGACGCAAGGGATTCTGGCCCCTCTTCTGGTACGCGAACTGGAGGAAAGCAAGTATGAGGTGGTAGCCGGTGCACGCCGCCTCAGAGCGGCGAAGCTGGCAGAACTCGAAAAACTTCCCGTCCGCGTGGTCAAGCTGACCGATGCCGAGGCAATCGAGGCTCAGTGCGTTGAGAACTTGCAACGCGAGGACATTCACCCGCTTGAGGAAGCTCTGGGTTTCAAATCACTTTTGGAACTCGGAGAGCCTGTCTACACCATCGCGACCATCGCCTCACGCGCTGGCAAGAGCGAGGCGTATGTCTACGGTCGTATTCAGACTCGCTGACCTCATACCGCCCGTGGCCGAGGCGTTTCTGAAAGACCAGATCACCATCGGCCATGCTTTGCTGATCGCGAAGCTCCCGGCTTCGCAACAGCAGGAAGCCTTCGCAGCCGCGTTTCGCGGACAGTGGACGAGCGAAGGCAACGCCCAAGTCCTGATTCCAGTGCGGGAGTTGGCCGCTTGGATTGAATCGAACATCCTGCTACAACTGGCATCCGCGCCCTTTGATAAGCAAGATGAGACGCTCGTTCCCGAAGCAGGTTCGTGCGCCAACTGTCCGAAGCGAACCGGATTCAACAAGCTACTGTTTCCTGACGTGCGAAAAGATTCCTGCACTTCGCCCGACTGCTTTCGGGCCAAGATTGACGCTTCCGTGAAAAAAACTCTGGAAACCAAGCCGCAACTCATCCAGATTTCGGCGGCGTGGAATTCCCGTGAGGGCGCTCCTCTTGGACGGAATCGGTATGTGGAGTTGGAGATCAAGAAGCCGAAGGCAAACGGCGCAAGCACCAAACTACCAGCTAACCAGAAGCCCTGCGAGAAGATGGCTGAGGCCATCGTCATGGACGGCGGGAAGCGCGGACAGGTCGTCAAGGTTTGTGCCGATCCAGCTTGCCGTGTCCACCACCCCGACGCGCCTTCTCCGCAGCAAGTCGAGCGGGAGCGGGCGGAGGAACGGAAGCGCATCGAAAAGGAGAAACTGGCCATTACGACTCGCCATCGTGTCTTGGCCACGATCCTCCAACGCGTCTCGGCCCCGTTTAAGAAGGCCGACTTGCTAGCGGTCGCCCACTACCTGATTGCCCACCTCTCCTACAGCCAAGTCCCGGCTCTGGCGAAGCGGCACAAGGTAGAGGCGAAAAAAGACTCTGCGTCCGCGCAGGAGCTTCTGGCCAAGCAGGTAGGCACGTATGACGATCCCGAACTCTGCAAGCTGCTTCTGGAAATCAGTCTGCTGGATTCGGCGTATCAGCGATCCGCCGCAAGCCGCGACGACGTTCTCATGGACGCCGCCAAACGCTACCGCGTAGATACTGAGAAACTCCAAAAGGCCGTGGCAGCGGAGCTTTCCGCAAAACGAGATAAAAAGACGAAGGCTAAGGCAAAGCCGAAGGGCCGAAAAACGGCGGCATAAGCCAAGCATCCTAAGTTTCTGGCGGAGTGCTAGTTTGCACTCCGCCAGTTTCTTGAAATTGGAGGCCGGGCGCAGCGGTGTCAACGGTCTACAACTCTGACCGTTGAAGCTTTCTTTTCTTGGACCGCACAATGGTGAACGTGCGTTACCTCTTCCGTCAGAACACGATTAAATCATTAACCCATTGTGAGTGCGCCTGCCATTCCTTCCGCGCCAGCCGATCCATCGTCAATTTCTTTATGCCGCCTACAGCTGTGCCGCCTCAACATTAGCAAAGAGCCACTGTGTGGGCACAGACCGAAAAACCAAGTCGTCTTTTGGCACGGTAAACTCAATTCCACAGCGGGAGCAAGTGAACTCCCACTGGGCGGTGTCGTCATACTGCAGGTCGTCTGCTGATCTATAAGCAATCGTCAACGCACCGCAGTTGGGCATCGGACAGCTTGTTCCTGCTGCCACTACATCCTCGCGTCCCTTCCAGTCATGAGGCATGATGTGCTTCTTTCGGTCGGTCTGCGATCCGATCCTCGTTCGGTTCGCGCGAACGACAGCGAACATTACGCAGTAACAATCCCTCTTGACGGACCAACATCGGTTCAACATCAGGGCAACAGCCCTGAATCCCCGCCGGAAGTGGCGCTGTCACCACTGTTCTCTGTGCGTTGATATGCAGTGTCATAGCTGTCGAGCAGGTAGGGCACAACCAGTAATACTCCAGAGTTTGGGGAGTGGACGATCTCAGAGCCAGGTCAGGCTCCAGTCGAAAGAGCATCCCCTCTCCCAGATAGCGAAAGGAAGCCGCACACGAAGGGTTGGCGCACTTGCCGAGCATCTTAAGTGCCCACCACGCTCGGATATTGACCAAACGAATCTGATCCTCTGCTGATCCCGACGCTGTGATCCCCGTCACGCCTCGATGTGATCGGACGCTCTGAGACCTTGAGTGTCCTGAGCCGGGGCTGCATTTCGTCACTTGTTGCCTGAATCTGTGGCTGTACAACATGGCTCACGCCGCCTGGTGAGCCGTCTCCGAAGCAAGCTCGCGATGGAACCAGCACTATCGTTGGAAGAGCTGATGCCGGTCCAGGAGCACCTGCAGAAGCTGGTCGCTGATTGCGAGAAGGATCGAGATTGCTGCCTACTAAAGCAGGAAGCGCAGGCGGGCCTGTGCGCGGCCATGGATAAGCTGCCGCCAGAGTATCACTCGGGGGTAACGCATCAGCTCCCCATAACTCCGTACAATAAAGTCCTCGCCCGCCTGCATCATGTGCTTCCACATCTCGTACGCGCGTCCGCGTTGATTTAGAAATGCGAGAGCTTGCTCCCGGCTCACAGGGCAGCCATGTTCGTTGGCCAGTCGCAACAGATGAGAAAGTGTGATTTCCGCCATCACTCGGTCTCGATCCTTCTTTTGCGTCATGGGTCTCTGCTCCCATTGTCTGAAGATCGTTAAAAAATACTTGGTTTTATTGTTACTCGTGTATGACTGCATCCAGAGCCGTTTGGCTAGTTCTGATACTGTGCTTTCAGGATGCCTAGGCGGCGAATTTTGTTCTGGAGCGTCGTCCGCTTCAACCCCAGCCGTTCGGCGGCGCCCCCTTTACCCGCAATTCTCCCGGCCGCCGCCCGTAATGCGTCAACGATTACGTTGGATTCCGCTTGTCTGAAACTAGAGATCGAGCTAACAGCAACAACCGAGTCGGACGAGGTGTGAAGGGCCGCAATCGGTACCTCTAGCTCTTCACCGCGCGTAACGATGACGGCCCGTTCGATAACATTCGCCAATTCACGAACGTTGCCTTTCCACGGGCAGTTCGTCAGGATCCCCATTGATCGCCTTGGTATCGACTTAATCTGCTTTCGCATTCGTGCCGAGAATTTCGAGACGAAGAAACTTACCAGCAAGGGAATATCCTCGCGCCGCTCGCGCAGCGGCGGGATCTCAATCGGAAAGACGTTGAATCGATAGAAAAGATCCTCACGAAACCTCTCTTCCTGAATCATGGTTCGGAGATTGCGATGGGTCGCGGCGATGAGCCGCACATTGACCTGGATTGTCCTGGAGCTTCCTAGACGCTCGAACTCCTGCTCCTGCACGGCCCGTAATAATTTCGGCTGCAGTTCTAGGCTGATGTCGCCGACCTCGTCCAGAAAGAGCGAGCCCCCGTCGGCCAGTTCGAATCGCCCCTTTCTTTGGATCAGAGCTCCGGTGAAAGCTCCTTTTTCATGGCCGAACATTTCGCTTTCCAAGAGTCCCGAGGGAATCGCAGCGCAGTTCATACGTACATAGGGACGATCGCGTCGGGAACTGAGGTTGTGAATGGCACGTGCGATCAACTCCTTGCCGGTTCCCGTCTCACCATGAAGCAGTACAGTCGAGTCGGTGGGCGCAACAATCGCGACTTGTTCCAGCACTTTCCGGAGGGCTGCGCTCGTGCCGACAATGTCTTCGAAGCAGCACTCGGAGCTGATTTCTGGCTCGAAATAGAACTGATCGGCTTCGAGCCTGCTCACTTTGGGAAAACCTGTTTCTGCGAAGCCTTCGAAGTCTGTGAATGCAACAGTCGCGTGTGCCATAGTCTCCTCTTTACCTTTACACCTAAAGTGCTTTGCAAACTTTGGTATGAAGAAAGTGACTAGCAGAGAGATATGCTCTTTGCTTTGCCGCAATCACAGATCCGACGCGGCCTCCGGACGCTAAGCGGGTGTTTTCCACGTTCATAGCCGCCATAATGAGAATTTCGGCAAGTGAGAATCTGCGGCAGCTTTCAGCAGTGATGGAAAACATGGCTAATTGCTCCGATGTGCACTAGCCTGGGCCATAGGTTCCAGAGGTGGCGCGGGATAGCGCGGTTCCAGGCTTGGGTAGTTTGGGAAGATAACGCGTAACAGTTTTTCGGAATCTTCCAGACGCATAAAGCCGGTTTGTGTGGGAATGAATGTCATATTTCCTCTCAATCCGCAAACGATGGAAAGCGGCTAGGCTGATCTCTTCGTTTGTGAGCAAAACTCGATGATTTTTCCGAGTTGCGGCTGAGCCACTGCTCTTAGTTTCCGAAAGCTCTTAGGTATGTAGAACTCAATTACTTTTGCCATGACAATCTCCTAAATCCTAGTGCCGAACCTTTACAGCTTTGTTCTTGACGTGAGCCATTGTGCAACTCGATTCGTTTTCTGGAAAGCCTATATCGAGGAAGGTGCAAACTCTTTGGGAGGCAAAGAACACCCTACTTTTGAGCTAAAGAAATCTAGTCATTTTGGCTGTTCTTAACGGAGGTTAGAATTTTTCTTGCGAGGTGTGGGTTCGAGACGTTTCCAGCCATAAAGGCGAGCATCGACCGACCATAAACCCGGTCCTAACATTGCCAGGGCGGCAGCGGCGGTTCCCAACATCAGCCAAAGCCACTTATCGCCGGGTAGCATGAGCATCTTCCAGACTTCAGTCAGGGCAACCGAGACTCCGGCGATAGGTGTCCATAAGCCTGCGATTAACAGGATTCCCGCTCCCAGCAAGAGTATGGCGGGAATCGTCACATTCATCGGTGGTGGATCGCTCCGCAGGGTTAAGCCGGCGCGTACGACTAGCGCCGAGCCCGCAACCACGCGCATCAGGAGCAACCCTGTGCCGGGCCAACCGCCAGCGAATGTTGAATAGAGGCGTCGCAAAGAACGCACTTTCCGCAGTACATTGCTATTTTCGGCTGTTCTGAAACCCTATCGGAAGCCCAAAAAGAGTTAGATCTTCACTCTTTAGAGTTTTGGAATTCGGACGAGGAGGCGACTTGGTGGGAACTACAGCTCGATGATGCCTCTTTTCAACCCGATCATCGCCGCCTGCGTTCGGTCGTTGGCGCCCAATTTAGAAAGGATATTCTTGACTCGCCCCTTGACGGTCTCCTCAGTGATCGAGAGCTGATCGGCGATCTGCTTGTTGGCATTGCCCGCTGCGATCAAGCGGAGCACGTTGATTTCTGCCGGCGTCAGAGCGTCATCGGTCGCATGCTCGGCGATTTCGTACGACGCTTCGGGAGAAAGCGCCTTCCTTCCGGCATGAACCGCTCGGATTGTTTCTGTGAGTTCCTTGTGAATCGTATTTTTGAGTAGGTAACCTCGTGCTCCTGCTTTGAGGGCGCGAAGAATCTGTACATCACCCTTGTAGGTCGTCAGCACAATGATCTTAGCATCGGGAAATTCTGCCCGAATTGCGATGATCGCATCGAGGCCGTTCATCTCCGGCATTTGCAAGTCCATAATCGTGACATCCGGAAGATGCGCACGGAACTGTTTGATCGCCTCGCGGCCGTTCGAAGCCTCGGCAACCAGAGTCAAATCAGGTTCAGTGCTGATGAGTACAGATATGCCCTGCCGTACGAGAACATGATCGTCAACTGCAAGAATCCGGATTTGAGCTGACCTCTCACTCACGTTCTATCGGTTCCTTCTCATCTGTATCTGTCGCGGACCGCTTGCCAAAATGCCAGAAGGTCCGCGTGGATTTTACGTACGCTCTCGCTCCTGGAATATTGAGCTCGATTTCCGTACCGCCATCCAGTTCAGTCCAGATCGCTAGCTTACCGCCTACGAGTTTCGCTCGTTCCCTCATACCCGGCAAGCCGTAATGCCCCTCACGGCCGTCTCCGCTGAGCACGTCGGAGGGAATTCCTTTCCCGTCATCCCGAACGCGGAGCCGGAAATACTTTTCGTCGTAACGGATTTCCACTTCGACGTTTTGCGCCGCCGCGTGCCGGAACGCATTGCGCAACGCCTCCACCGCAAGCCGGTAAACTTCGTCGCGCAGGATCGGATGCAGATTGCGAGATGCTCCTTCCACAACCACGTTGAAGTTGGGCGAGGGCTGAGTGCTCGCAGCAGAAGCGAGTTCTTCCCCAACCGTCCGAATGGCTATCGCAAGATCATTCTTCTCGACCGTCGACATGCGCAAACCTTGCACCGCATCCCGGCCCTCAGCGATCGCTTGAGACGCATGATCCGCAGTAGCTTCAAGCACTTTACGAGCGTCAGCCGGACGTGCCGCTAACATGTTGATGCCGGCCTGAAGACTTGGCAAGAGTGCCTGAAAGCTCTGCAAGAGCGTGTCGTGGAGGTCGCGAGCAACCCGTGTGCGTTCGGCTACCCGCTCTTCCAGACGCATGTTGAACTGCGCCGCCAGTTGCCGCACTCGCAGTTCATATATTCCCCAGATCATCGCCAGAAATGCCGCCACGCATGCCGCACGGAACCAGTTCGTCTGGTACCACAGCGGAGGGATCACGAAATCCAGCGCCGCGCCTTCTTCGTTCCACACGCCGCTGTTGTTGCAGGCAAGGACGCGAAACCGGTAATGCTTCGGCGGCAGGTTCGTGTACTCCACGTGGCGAACGTTGACCAGCTCTCTCCAGTCCTTGTCCTGGCCTTCGAGTTTGACGCGGAAACGCACTTTCTCCGGCACGACCAGGCTCAGCGCCGTGTAGTCGATGTCCAGGTTGCGGACGGCCGCCGGCAAGCCGCATGCCGTTCGAGACATCATAAGTCTTGTCATCGGCGGTGATCTTCTCGATGTGGACCGGAGGCGGCAGTTTGTTGAATGGAAGATGATGCGGATCGATGACGCTGACGCCGTCAAGAGCTGCGAACCAAATCTTTCCATCCGGCGACTTTGTCACAAGTGGCCTGTATCCCCCGGCCGCGGAGTGGCTCCGCACCCCGTCGGATGCGTCGAAAAGTGCGAATTTTACTGTTCTCGTCGTGTCGGCGGCCCACCCATCCATTTCGCTTCGGGAGATCCGCATGAGTCCGCACGGCATGTAGAGCCACGTCGAGTGATCATCGTCCTCCATGCTCCAGTTGACCGTGTCGCATGGCAGTCCATTCCTACTCGTCAGCGTCGAAACATGACCGTCCTTTATTCGACTGAGCCCGCCTTGTGTAGCGGCCCAGAGTGCGCCGCGCGACCCGAAGCGAAGCTGCGTAACGTGGTCTTCGCCGATGCCGTGACTCGCAGAGTACGATTCTCGGAGTCCGCCATCTGCGAAATAGGCGACGCCTCCACGATAAAATCCCAGCCAGATGCCCTGTCTCGAAGGGTCTGCCACCATTGGAGACGCGAAGTCCGAATGTCCGAGTCCAGCCCAAGGGATCCGTTGAATCACCTTTCCCTTAAATAAGTGGAACAGACCGGCGGTCCCGGCGGTGATCCACATGTGTCCTGGACTGAGTTCTACGACGTCGGTCACTCCGTTCGGGAGGTCCCGCAACGCTGGAACGAATCTGCTGTTCTCCAGGTACCCAAATTCCGCGTCCCTCGTGCCGACCCAAACGCGGCCACTGCTGTCCTCAAAAAGAGAAGTGGCCAACAGGCCGTTCAGTTTTCCATCAGGATTGCGAGCGCCCTCGCCATGGCCGAAGACTGAGACCTGGCCGCCCTGCCATCTGCTCAAGCCGTTCATAGTTCCGATCCAAACGCTACCGTCCTTTTCTGCCAGAACCGACCATGCAACGGTACCCGCTAGGCCCTGTCTCACCGATAAAGTCGGGACGGCGTACGGGCGAAAGCGCTCCAGTCCCTCAAATGTGGGAACCCATATGCTACCTTCCCGATCCTCAAAAAGACGCTCAATGACGTTGCTGCTAAGGCCATCGCCCTCGGTAAAAACATCGGTTTTTCCTTGATGCAGATGGAGCAGACCCTGGTCGAAAGTTCCGACCCACAGGCTACCGTCATGGTCCCGCAGCAACTGGGTAACTTGGAACTCCAGTGGCGGCCCAGGGAGCCTATACGTCTCGACCCGGCCGTTCACGAGTTGCTTGATTCCATCGCGAGCGCCGATCAGCAGAGCACCTTCATCGGACTCAGCAAAAGCTCGGATGAAATTCTGCTGCCCTGGAACCGAAAAGAATTCCGACGCTCCTGGCTTCCAGCGCCAGAACCCATTCTCTAGCCCTACCCACAAAATCCCCTTTGTATCTTCATACAAACCTGAAATCCCGGTTGCGAAAGTTCCATTCTTGCCTTCGCACTGGACGCTCCCGTTTCGAATGGCGCAGAGTTGTCCGGGAGAAGGCGTAGCTGTGGTGCCAGCCCATATCGTGCCCTCCCGGTCTTCAACCAACCGGCCAACCGCCTGCCCGGCCATTTCCGGGTATGTTGTCAGCCTGCCGTCCTTCCAGCTAGCAAGTCCCTTGGTAGTCCCGATCCATAGCGTTCCGTCACGCCCAACCAGGACCCTGAAGATGGTGTCGCTGGGAAGTTTCTGACCAGGCGGCGGTTGCCACGGGACAACGCGCACACCATCGAATCGATAAAGGCCAAATTCAGTGGCCAGCCACAGGTAACCATCCGGCGTCTGTGCAATCGAATAAATCGTGCCCTTTGTAAACCCGTCGCGAACCTTCCATGAGGTGTGCGCGTACTGGCTGATGTCAAGCGAGGGATCTAATGCGAAAGCACAAGCGCAGCACGCCAGCAGGATCGCCAGCGAGAGAATCCCTTGCGTGCGGGTCTTCCCCATATGGAAATACATCTTAGCCCAGTTATCGCAGTTTGTGCCCTCTTCGTCGTCGCACGCAGTGATATTGAACATCGAAAAAATTAACAGTCGACGCCGTTCCGGGGGGCTATCATGATTGTTCCTAAAGACACGGTTTCAGGGGCACGTCATGACTCGGAGGCCCAGCTCTCGCACAGTCGTTCTCCCAATTGTTTTCTTCATTGTCGCGGGTATTTTCTCGCCCGCACGTGGCCAAACGGAGACTGGCACGATCTACGGTTCTGTCACCGATCCGACGGGCGCTGTCGTGCCCAGCGCTATAATTCGCCTTCCATGAGAAGGCCGGTCGGTGTCAAGTGGGATCTTGCTTGTTTTTCTCCTTTCTTTCTTCATGGCGGAGCGGTGTGCCGGGCGGCCCGGAGCGGTCAAGGGCGCGTTCTTTGCGGCGCCAGCGAACCCTTGACGGCGAGGACCGCTCGGCGACCATTCCGCCGGGAAGAAAGAAAGCCCTCACTCTGGGACCCAGTCGGGGTTGACTCCAAGACCCGTCCGCCGCTACTGCCGCCACCCTTCCATCCGCACTCTCCGTGAGCGATTCTGCGCTCGGTGCCAGTTGGGTGTTCTCGTTTCAGCCGGTGCTGCCACCTGATTGGCGACCTCTCTTCCATCTCCAACATGGAAGTGGGCCAGGCGATTAACGCAGTCACCGAAACTCGGCGCGGGGATTTGAAGTTTCCCTTTCGCACACCTTCCCTCTGTCTGCACTACGCTGCCACTCTGTCTACACTACGCCGCTGCTGATACTGGTACCAGCTGATTGCTATTGTGCAATGGTTCGTACACTTCTCCACTGACCCACAGGTGATGCAGCAACACTGCTAGCTTTCGTGCGGTCGCAATCACCGCTCGTTTCTTCCCGTTCTTCCCGCCCCGCTCGGCCAGCTTCAGACCCCAGCGTCGCAGATCGCTGTCCGCCCCGAACGGCCCCAGTATGTGGTGCGCACCCTGCACCAGCAGCGTTCGCAGATAGGGATCGCCTTCCTTGCTGATGTGCATCTGCGGTTCGCTCTGCCCGGAGTTTCTGCGTCCGGGCTGCAGCCCAAGGTAGCAGCCCACGTCGCGACTCTTGCGGAAGCGATGCGCATCTTCCAGCGTCAGCAGGAAGGTCAGCGCGATCAGCGTACCGACTCCCTTCACCTGCTTCAGCAACGCCACTGGCGGATAGCGACTCTCCGCCAACTGCTCGATCTGCTGGTTGTACTCGCGGATGCGCTCACTCAACGATTCGATGGCGGCCAGCAACGGCTGCAGCGCGATCTGCAGCTCTGGGCTCAAGCCTTCGGCTTTCTCCGGGTTCATATTGCGCGCGTTGCACCCGCGCAACCGCTCCCCGTAACTCTTGGCCAGACCGCGCGCCGTGTTCACCAGCGCCGTCCGTGCGCGTACCAGTCCGGCTCGCGCCCGGATCACCGTCAAGTCCGCCTGCGCTCTCGCGCTGCGATGCTTCACCGGACACAACAGCTGCGGATCGATGCGCGCCAACCGAGCCAGCGTCCTGGCATCCAGCCGATCGTCCTTCTTGCGACTCTCCCCGATCAAGCGCACGTTGCGGGCATGCGCCACGATCACTTCGTGCCCCAACTCGCTTAGCAGTCGACTTACCCACGGCGAATGCATGCCCGTCTCCAGCGCGATCCGGCTGCGCGGCATGCCCCCGAACGCTTCCTTCATCGCTTTCGGAGTCGTGCTTACTCGTTGCTCCAACCGCACGCTCCCAGTCTCATCCAGCACGCAATACCAGCTCGAACGATCTCCCAGGTCCAAACCGATGGTCAGCTTCTGCTCTGCACAATTTCTGATCTGCTTCGCCTCTGCAGTGCTAATCTTCTTCATTGCCGGTCTCCTTTATCTTTTGCGCTTCGAGCGCGTCGATAACTTGGGAGCGTATCGCATCCCGCCGGAGACCGGCCTTCTCATCCCATCTGATTGACACAGATCGCGGTGCTCAAAGCGAGGTTGCAACTGCAACCACCGGCTTTTATAGCTTCGCGAGCGTGCGCCCTGGCCATTATCGGATGGAAGTAGAAAAGAGCGGATTCAAGCTCGTCCGCCTGACCGGAATTACCGTCAATGTGCAGGACAATCTGGAGCAGAATTTCAAGCTCGATGTTGGTTCTGCCTCTGAGACCATTACCGTTCAGGGCAATACGGTCAACGTAAACACGACCGACGGCACCGTGAGCACTGTGGTGGATCGCACCTTTGCCGATAATATTCCGCTGAATGGCCGAACCTTTCAGACGCTGATCATGCTCACACCCGGCGTGGTCGTAGCCCAAACAGCTTTCGACGATCAGGGCCAGTTCAGCGTGAACGGTCAACGTGCCGACGCCAACTACTTCACTATTGACGGCGTCAGCGCAAATTTTGGTGTCACCGGCTATCAGCCGATGGCGCAGACCGCAGGAGGATCCTTGCCCGCGCTGAGTGTTCAGGGCGGAACGAACAGCCTTGTCTCTGTCGATGCCATGCAGGAATTTCGCGTGCAAACTTCCTCCTTCGCTTCCGAATTCGGCCGCACTCCCGGCGGCCAAATCTCAATCGTAACCCGTTCTGGAACGAACGCGTTTCACGGGACGCTGTTCGAATACTTCCGCAACAATGTCCTGGACGCCAACGACTGGTTCGTAGGCTACGACCACTTGCGTACCCCAGAGGAGCGGCAGAATGATTTCGGCGGTGTCTTCGGCGGCCCCATCATCAGAGACAAGACATTCTTCTTTTTCTCCTACGAGGGTCTGCGATTGCGCCAGCCGACAACCCAGGAAACGGTTGTCCCAGATAATGCGTCGCGGCAGCAGGCAGCCGCGAATGTGCAGCCATATCTGGCTGCATATCCCATCGCGAACGGGAACGAACTTGGCGGAGGTACCGCGCAGTTTAACGGCAGCTACTCGAATCCTTCGTCGGTGAACGCTTACAGCATCCGCCTCGATCAAATCGTCAATTCGAAGATCAATCTCTTTGGCCGTTACAATTACTCACCAAACAACTTCGACCTCCGAGGTCCCCTTGCTGCACCACTTACAGTTCTCAGCGAGACAGAACCCATTTCATCTTCGATACACACATTGACACTTGGGCTCACAGAGCTCATACGGAGCCACATCAGCAACGAAATACGGACGAATTACAGCAATCAGAGGGTTAGCGAAAAACTTATTTTGGACAGCTTTGGCGGCGCTGTGCCCCCCTCTGAGTCGCTCCTCTTTCCAACCGGATACTCCCCCGCGGCCAGCGCCTTTTACTTGTACATCCCGGGTGTCGGCGAATACGGCGAGGGCAAGGCGGGGACCGACGAGCAGCGGCAGGTAAATCTGATTGACAATTTGTCAGTAGTCAAAGGCAGCCACCAGTTGAAATTCGGAGTGGACTATCGTTGGCTTTCACCTTTCGAGAGCAGAGCCCAATACGAGCAATTTGCACAATTTTCAGGAGTAGCGTGCCCTGCGCCGCCCGCACCGTGCCCTGGGTACGCCGTTTCAGGCACGACTTCCTTCGCGTCGGTGCAAGCTTTTCAGGACGACGCACTTTTGTCCCGTAACTTTTCACTTTACGGCCAAGATACTTGGAAAGTTACTCCGCGATTAACGCTGACCTTCGGCCTGAGATGGGAACTCAATCCGCCCCTGAAAGGCAAGAGTCTGGCGAATCAGCCCTTCACCGTGACCGGGCTGAACGATCCGCCGACGATCGCATTGGCCGCTCGCGGCACTCCGCTTTACGACACGACTTACGGAAATGTCGCGCCCAGGGTTGGAATCGCGCTCCAGCTTGGCGAAAGACCAAACTGGGGCTCCGTGCTTCGGGGAGGATTCGGGATGTTCTACGACCTTGGCTCGGGACCGCTCGGAGGCGTAACCAACTACTTCCCATACACAGCATCCAAGCCCCTAGGAGGCGTGGCCCTCCCCATAAGCCCAAACGACGCCGTCCCACCGGTAATCACAACGAACCCACCCGTCCAAGACATTCTTGTGGCCGACCCACATCTGGACCTTCCGCGCACCTACGAGTGGAACGTCGCCTGGGAGCAGTCGCTGGGAAGTAGGCAGACTGTTTCTCTAAACTACATCGGAGCGGCTGGGCGCGACCTGCTTCGCAACACAGATCTGATAAGTCCAAACTCGAATTTCTTCCTGATCGGCGTAACCTCCAACTCGGCGACCTCGGACTATCAGGCTATGCAAATCAAGCTCGAGCGGCGCTTGTCGCAGGGCTTGCAGGCGCTGGCATCCTATACGTGGTCGCACTCCATCGACATCGCCTCGACGGACGCATTCGCGAACTACCTCAACACGCCAAGCTCAGTCGCAAATCCGAACATTGACCGCGGCAACTCCGACTTCGACATCCGTAACTCATTCACCGCAGGCGTGACTTACAATGTGCCGTCGCCCGCATGGAACAACGTTGCCCACGCTGCATTGGGTGGCTGGTCAGTTGACGCTTTCATTTTCGCAAGAACAGCTCCCCCGGTCGACGTGCTCAGCGGAATCGTGTTTGCGGACGGTATCGCGCTGTATCCGCGCCCAAACTCTTCCCGGAATACCCTTCTATCTTTATGGGTCGCAGTATCCGGGAGGGAAAGCCCTGAATAACACGCCAAACCAGGGCGGACCGGGCTGCAAGGCACCGGGCAAGGGACCGTTCTGCTCGCCGCCTACCGGAACGCAGGGCGACTTCGGACGCAACGTGCTCCGTGGGTTCGGAGCCGCGCAAGCGGACCTCGCCTTCCAGCGTCAATTTCATCTGACCGAGAGGATGCAGCTTCGCTTCCGGGGCGAGTTCTTCAACATCTTCAACCACCCCAACTTCGGCCCGCCCACCAACAACCTCACCAGTCCTCTATTCGGCTACTCGACGGCGACGCTGGCAAGCAGCCTCGGCTCCGGCGGTGCCAACGGCGGCCTCAATCCGCTCTACCAGATCGGCGGCCCGCGTTCGATCCAACTGGCGCTCAAGCTGCAGTTCTAAGTTCTAGCAACACATTTCTCTAAGCAGGCGAATGATGGGCGTGAATTGGAGCAAGGACATCGATCAGACCCTAGCCGCAGCGAAGGAGCAGTTTCGCCCCATCTTGCTGGACTTCAGCGCGTCTCCGGGCCTGAGGAGCCTGTGCTCGGTCGGATGCCGAGTCGTATGAAGCTCAGAAGACTGCTGAATTCATCGGCCAAAATTTCCTTCCGGTAAAAGCTCACATTAAAGAACATCCGGCATGGTTCCACCGCTTCAATGCGGTCTGGACACCAACTGTGCTCCTGCTCGACAGCGAGTCGTTGTTCGCCACATTCGGATGGTATGTTACATCCCTAATGAATTGAACAACGCCAATTTGCGGCGGAACTCCTATGGTGCGCCTTGTCGGACTTTCTTCGACTCGTCTCTATTCCTTGGGCGGGTAGCTGCGGAAGATCTTCTGAACAACTTCGTGGATCTTCTTGTCGTGTTTTTCAGCGCTGGCGTTCGCGTCGACCTTGCCGCTCGCCATGCCGCGCCACACCATCACACTTGTACCCGAGTCTACGAGATTAACCACAAGCATGCCC
>CAVVEC010000004.1:0-132038 GCA_963747105.1 uncultured Acidobacteriota bacterium | reverse complement strand
CCGCGCACGCCGGGGCTTGCTGCGGCCAGCGTCGCCACGGCCCCGGCGGCTGTAAAGCATGGGCCGACAGCATAGTGAACAGCAATCAAAAGGGCTTGATTCTGTGCGCCGGGCGCACCGAATGGTAAGCGTGGATCTCTTTCTGTTCCTGTTTTGGTTGCCAGCACATGGCCAGCCCGACGGCGTTGCTGGCCGGTGTTGATGACAAAGGGGATAGGGGAGTCGATTTGCCAGTCGAAAGCGGTCAAACCGGCGTCGCGAAACGATTGCGCGTGCCCGCACTTGGAATTTTTATAGAAGGCGTTCCAGATCAGGCCGCCTTTACGCCAGTTGCCGCCGAGTGCCCGGCGCATTCGGCCCACATTAACCCAACCGTTGTGTACTCGTCACAGCCGCCGGGCAATGTATGGAACCCAACGGTTCGCCCACTCCAGAGCAAATCCGGGCCGTAATGGCTGCGCTGGGCCGTGCGAAAAGCCCAGCGAAAGCCGCCGCCGCGAAAGCGAACGGAAGGCTGGGCGGCAGACCGCACAAAAACAAAGGCACAGTTGTGCCCACGCTTTTAAGGAGCAAATCATGACCGAAAAACAGTTCGCAAATCTTACTGTAAATTTGTGGCGCGCCCACCAGTACCTAGAGGCTTTGAAAAACAAATTACAACCGCAGGAGATTCTGTGTTGCAAAAAACACGGCATTATTCTTCACTTCAAAACGGCCAGCGATCGCGCAAGGTTTATGGCTGCTGGAAAAGTCTTGGAAGATGACCGTGCCGCGTTGCACGACGCTTTTCCTGAATACAAGGTTGCTTTGCAATCGGAAAGCCGGGCGGCCTGATGCCTTACCGCACCGATCACGCTTGCAACAATGCGTGCTGTCGAAACCCAGCGCCCGCCGGGCAACCTTTTTGCCCCGCTTGCACAGTTGCACGTGCCGCGAATCCAACGCCGCGCCAGCGTGGTTCACATTCCAAGCTCTATGACCAAGCCCGTTGGAAGAATCCAACGAACGGCACAAGTGCCCTTGTGCGGCGGCGAAATCCGATATGCCAATATATCGACGATTTCGGCGTGCAATGCACACAAGAAGGTGGGAACGTGCATCACTTGGTTGATCCGCGTGACAATTTTGCACTGTTTCACGATTGGTCGAACCTTGTGGCTGTTTGCCGCGCCCACCACCACGGCGGGCAGCGTGGAGAAACAATCGGGTTTAAGTATTGCCACACAATCGGATTTTCTGGGGAAGTTTTCGAGCACGGTTTTCTGTACCCAAGCTGGCACGAAAAGTTCAAGCCGCACACGGGCGCGACAGCGCTGCTGGGCGGCATTGTTTCCAGTGTGGGCAGGGAAGCAATCCGCCGCGCGCTGGCGGAACCGATTTGATCTCGTAACACGCGCCGGACAGAGTAGCGGCTCACAAAGCCCAAGCGCCAGCGCCACGCTGGCTAAAAAGGAGAAATGCAATGGACCTACGAGTACGTTCCACAGGAAAAGAATTTCGCCGCATCGACAACGGCGTTGCGTTGCTTATCGAGGAAATGTTCCCCGAAGCCGTTGAAAGAATAAACCCCGCTCCCCACCGCCCGGTCGTGGCCAATGCAGAATCGTCCGGAATCGCAAACCATGCGCTCCCGGTCTGGAGCATTTTCACAGCGCCGATTTCCGGTCATGTGTACATCAAATGTGCCTACCAGCGCGGTGAATCTTTTTACAACGGCCCGCCCGAAAATGCCGCCGCGTTCAAAGTTGGGACCGCACACATGTCCACCCGACGTCGCTTTTGAATACGCCCGGCGGAAACAAGCTGGGGAAGAAACAGGCCGCGCCAGTGCTAGCGAATCAGAAATTGCCAAGGCGGAAGAAGCGCGTAGACGAAACGGCGAAGCGGCCAACGCATATTTGGAACCACTGTTGCCGTGGCAAACGGATGCAGAACATGACGCGGAACAACACAGGAGGGAGACATTATGATCCGTCTCGATGAATGCGTGCTCATAAAATATCGCGGCGCACTTGAGCCAATTTCAGTGCTACCGCAAGTGGCCGCCGAAGCAATAGGAGCTGGCATCGCCGTGGAAGTGAAACCGGAAAGCCGCCCGGATTTGGCACAACGGCAATGAACGACGAACAACTCATAGCCGTGCTGGCGGCCCTGTTATCCGTGGGCCGGAAAGAGCCGCCTGAAAACTTCTTGCAAGAAGCCATTGCATTGGCTGTGGCCGCTGGGCGAGCTGTCGAGGAAAACAAGCGCACGCAAAGGCTGCGAATTGATTATCAGATTGACTGTGGGACGGTGTAGGCGCGTAACACGCCCGTGGAAAGTATGAAGGAACACTTTTATGCAAAAACCAACATACGGCACTATCGAAACGCGAGAAGCACTGGCGGGTAGTATCCGCGCGGATTCATCCAAGTTCCAAATTTCGGGGATCGCGGCTAGCCTATAACACGCTGTCTCAAAATCTGGGTGGCTTCGAGGAAAAGATTGCGCCCGGCGCATTTTCGCGGTTCGCCTCGTGAAGGCGCGGATGTTAAAGCGTTATTTAACCACGACCCGTCCAAGATTTTGGGGCGCACGAAAAGTCGCACGCTTGTGCTTTCCGATTCGCCCGAGGGACTTTGTTTCACTGTGCAACTTAGATCACACAACATTCGATCACCAGAATATCTACAGCGCCGTGAAGCGTGGCGACCTCTCCGAATGTTCGCTTCGCCTTTACTGTGCCAGAAGGCGGCGATAGCTGGGCCGATACCAATCGGATGGCAGACCCAAAAGTTATGGCAATCAGAACTCTTCGGGATGTCAATCTAATGGATATTTCGGCGGTGACATATCCTGCCTATGCACAGGGCACGGCTGTTGGAGCACGCGCCCGCGCCGCCGCCGATCGCGCCAAAAGGAAAAGCTGGGGATGCTATCCGGCGCCACCAATGCGCAGTGCTTGGCGAGGCATATTCGTGCGGAAGATTTGCGCGCGCTTACGGCTTCTGATGTTTCAAGTATTGTTCATTCCCACATGGCAGGAGGCTAACCAAATCGCTGGCCGGTCTGCCATCCACACAGTTATGTAACATTCATAACGAGACTTTGCTTATTCGTTGCCGGAAGATTTTATGGAACCCGGATGATGAAAAAAGTTGCGCCTCGAAATAGTGCGCAATATTGTCATGAATCCGCAAGGGGAAGTCGAATTAAAGGCCGTACGTTTATCAACGCCGAAGAAAAACCGGAAGGGCCGGATTCTCGAGTTTGGAAGTGAAAGCGCGGCCAGTATGTGCAGCACTTCGGGAGCAAAACATTCTGAAACGGCGTATGCGCGGCTCCGCCGGAATTTTCCACAGGTAAACGATATGGCTGACTTTCTCAATGTTCGCAATTTACCCAGCAAGGGCAAGCCCGGCGATTGTGTGCCGCGATGCTTCCACTAAGAAAATTTATGTGTGCGTCGGAGACGGTAGTTTGGTTGACCTTAACGACTTATTTTCTGAGGCCCGCCCGGTTGTGCGCGCTGTTGGCCCGCCCGGCGAACGCGGACGCGATGGTGCGCCCGGCCCGCAAGGAACGCCCGGCGTAGGCGGAAAAGATGGTGCGCCGGGGCCAGTTGGTCCAGTTGGGCCGCACGGCCAGCACGGCCAAAGCATTACCGGAAAAACTGGATTGCAAGGCGAACGAGGATTGCCGGGGCCGCCGGGGCCGCAAGGTGTGCAAGGAATTGCTGGGCCAACAGGGCCGCAAGGGCCACGCGGTGATCTTTTGTATGTGGACGACGCCGAAGTGCAAGCCGCCGCGTATGCCTTGCATCAGCAAGCGATAAAAATACGTGCTGTGCTTTGGAACAAGATCATTCGTGACACACCAAATCAGCATGTGCGGGAATACCTGCAAAAGCATTTGGAGGAAGCTTTTCGCGAAGCTGGACTTTAGGAGGAATCAAAATGGCAACACACCTGGGAGGCGGTATATACACCAGCCCTGAAATCGAAGCGCGGCAAGTCAAAGCGGCGGCGGAATGGAAAGAAACGCAGCGCCGCTTATCAGAAGAAGCGGCCCAGCGCCCGCGAGCCAAAACGATCGACGAATTGCGCGCGCAGCCCAGATTGCGGCAACAGGCTATCGAAACGACGGGTTGCATTGGCGATTTGTCGGCGCATGGCAAAGATTGAATCTTTCGTGGCTGTGCACCACGACTGAACCGCGCGGCGTTGCGCTTTTTCTTGCGTGAAAACAAGCCCGCAAGTTTTGCTCCAGCCGCGCGTGATTTTTTCCTATCGTTTCGTGGATGTTTCGATAGGGAACCCGGCCAGCCGTTGCGGCCTTCACGCCACGGCTGGCCTTTGGAATTTGAATATTACCCGCTGGGGTATAACCAGCGCGGGGCGGCCCAGCGATGAATGCTGAATAAGCACTCCTTCCGCCCGCTATCCGCGCGACAACCCGCGCAATGGCTGGTCACGAGGTAGGGCTCGGCCAGCCCGCGCGGCATAACACGCCCGTGATTAGATATATGCCTACCCTTTCGCCACCCGTTTACCCCGTGCAAGCGAAATTCGATGGACACGACTTCGTGTCTACAGGCATAGATTACGCGGACTCGATGCACGTGATTAAAGGCCACAAGCCGGGCGCGTATCGCCGGTTGGAACCGCCCGCGTGGGCCGCGAATAACACCCAACTTTTGCAAATTGTCGTGCTGTATATGGAAAAGCTTTGCCTCTGGCGCGGGCCTCGTAGTGGCACGCCGCAACATCGTTTGGAAAAAGCAATCGCAGCGCGGCTTGCAAGACGGCCGCAACTTACGGCAACGCTGGACAAATTGGCAAAAGAATATGTGGCGGAAAAGGAAAATCCGGTACGCCGGAAAGCACTGTCCATCGAAATCAAATGCTTGGATGCAGTGCTTAGGCACTTGGGCCACGAACACCTTAACGCGATTGGCGTAGTGCGTAGGTACTGGCTTCTTGGCGAAGATTGTGTAGCCGTGGGAAACGAGCTGGGAATGTCGCCCATGCACGTGCGCGTATTGCTTGGCCGATTGAAAGATGTAGCCCAAAAAGAATTGTGGAAGCCCCGCGTTTCGATGCGAATCAATTTTCTTCATGGATTGAAAAACAACGCTGTGCAAGTAGCCGCCAAGGGCCAGCACACGTGTTGGATGTGTGGCAAGATTTTTACCCCGGAAGCTCCAAACAAACATCTTTGCTCCAAAAAATGCCAGAAAGCGCGGAAACGGGCACAGGATAAAAAGCGCACAACCCCGCACGTTGCTTGTGGTCAGCGCCGCTGGTTTTGTAGTGCGGAATGCAAAGCGGCGGGCATTCACATTAAGAAAGTCATGCTTGCTTTCAAGCCGGGCATTGGTAAGTTTTCGCCGCCGCCGGGTGGCACATCGTACGATTCGTACGCGCAGTATTGCCGGGTTGTGGGCGCTGTACCTATGAGCTTGGTGGCTTGGAATAGTGGCGGCGTGCTGAAATATGAGCCGCGCATTGTGATCAAGCACAAGAAGAAATAAAGCCCAGCCGGGCGGGCTGGGCCTGTTGGAAAGTGCCGGGCCTTATGCTTTGGCGATTTCAAACCGGAAACCAACCGCGCCCATCTCGTGATACGCCGCCCGCGCCGCCTTGGCCAGCGTAAAGTCGCATTCGTTCTTTTTCCATTGCATGAAAACTTCGCGTGGTACCAGATACCCGGCCCAGCGTTTGCCGCCAACGAAAACTTGGAGCCCAACGTACAGCGGAAGGTTTTCAGCTTTGGCCAGTGCGTTCGATTGCTTCCAAACATCCGCCGCGATAGCAACGCTGTTGTTCCCGTCCTTTGCGACCTCACGGTATCGCGCGTAATAGCACACAACGGCGCGCTTGCCGTGGATTGTGGCCGTGTGAGCCTTGCTGTCCGCTACCGGGCGCAATTCCAAGGCTGTATCAGGCGGGGTACGCGGTACGTCGCCTACCACGGGCTTGTCAGCGGGCTTGTCGGCGGCCTTTTTAGCCTTAGCTTTGGGCGCTGGGGCCGGGGCGGCGGCTGTGGTTTCCGTGGGCTGGTTTATCCGGCGTGCCGGATTCCGGGGCCGCTTTGCCTTGGGCTTTCAGTGCGCGCCGGAATCGCTGTACGGCAGATTTGCGAGTAAGGTTGTACTTTTCTTGCAAGGCGCGGATTTCCGCGAGTTCTGATTCATTCCATTTCATAGTGTTCCTCCCATGGTGCCGACGTTAGTGGACGCCTCTGGAGGGGAGCAACCTCTATGAAGTAATCTCCACGAGGCGTTACCTTCGGCGTTGTGGGTTACTGAATTGACGGAGGCCCCAACGACGCACTACGCTCTAAGCTACAACGGAGAAAAACAATGCCTAGCAATTTCCAAGTAGGAAGCGTCGTTAAACTAAAATCCGGTGGCCCGGATATGACCGTTACAAGAATCGAAAACGAACAGGGAACCATCTTTGTGTATTGCTCGTGGTTTGTAGGTACCAAAAGCGAAAAGGGACACTTTCCGCCGGAGGCGCTGGAATTATCGAAGTAAAAGGCAGCGCGGCTTGAATTGACAACGCCCCGGCGGCGCACTACGCTTGGCCGCATAGGAAAGGAGCGCCACTCAAATGGCATGGAAAAACATAAAGGGCGACAACAAAGGCCGAAAGCATTATCGCTGTAAGTGTGGCAACGCGGCTGTTATTGTGGTAAAGGAACTAGAGTTGGTTCAGAAGCATCGGGGACCACGCGCGGAGCGGCTTGCCATTTATTGTCCAGCATGTAATACCGAGCCACTTCGTAAACTGAAAACAGATTTGCCCAGGGTAGGTTATCCGCGCCGAAGGAGGCTGAAAAAGAAGCGGTAGTGGCTACACTTCATATGGGCCGTCAACAATCTTTTCCGTATCTGGCACAGGAACATTCTGCCCACACTTCACGCACGGCACGTTTTGCATTTCAATTAGTACAGCGGGTTTGCCGGGCGCGACTACGACAACCTGAACAACCACGAGCGGTGTACCACGAGAAGTTACCCCGGCTATCCCGCTTGTCCGGCTCAGCAATATCTTGTGAATGGCCAGCCGCAAGCTATGCCTGTGCAATCACCTAAGACTAGCGCGAAGTGATGGGATTTCATTTGTAGCCCGCTTGTTCCAAGCGGCGCAGCAACAGCGACACAAAGCTCAGGTGGTCGAGGCATGTATCCGGGTCGTCCGCGATACCGGGGTCATGGGCGCGCGGATTACGAATTCCTTTCATTCCACCAGCGAACACGAATCGAAAGCCTTCCTGTTCATCTTTCTCGCTAATGGTTACCAGCCCGTTAAGTTTTATTTTCGGAGTTGCACCATCGAAGGCCGCCATCATGAGTTTGAATCCCGATTCAGTTGTCAGGCCGGAATGCCGCTGAATTTCTTTGTCGAGGTGCTTAAAGGCCAATTCCGTAGCTTGCGGAAAGTGCCCGTCATCGAACAATTCGCGTACCTTGGGCGGCAAGTTGGTGTGAATGTTTCTGTCCTCGAATGGGTGCAGTGCTGGCGTTTCTGCAGTAGGTTGTGTCGCAGGTTCCTGCCGTGGCAACCGAGCAAATGCGCGCGCGATAGCCCCGAACTTCTCGAGGCTATTTGGCATTCAACAGATTCTCCTTGATGCTGCGGAAAATCCGGTCGTAAGTTTCTTGGTCGGCTGCTTGGGGTAGGTTTACTTCGATTCGCACAGTGAGGCCAAAATCCCGCTGGCTGTTTCCGATGCTGCCGCCGTTTTGAATTTTCACTGGTTCGGCGGGCTTTGCTTTTCCATTCTTGGCTGAGGCTTTGACTCCCTTAGCGGTTTTCGTCTTTGTCGGCACCGCTAATTCGCCGTGCCCGGCCAACGCGGCGAGTGCTTGGAACGTGTCCGCTTGCCTTTTACCTACCACGGCGCTGGTTTGGTCTGCGTTGCGGAAAAACGAAATCAGACTGTTTTCGTCAAGCTTCCAAGATTCGTTGCCGTGTAGGGAAAACAGTTCGGTATAGGCGTCCTTAACTATTTTCTCGAAAGCCTCTTGGAATTGTGCATCGTCGTGCTTGCTGAAAATTGTAACGGCGCTCTGAGTTCTCTTTCCGTCATTGTCGATAAGCCCGATAAAGCGCAGGATGTTTAGCAAGTACGATTCATTGTTCGGCGCGATGGACAATTTCTTCAGTGTTTCAGCGTTGACCGTTGCTGGAAAGTTCTTGCGGAATTGATTGACGGCGGCAGTGATTCCGCCAGCCCCGGAAATGTACGGGTGGGTCTTGTCGGCCAAAGTTTTTACCTCCCTTTAGATGCAATCGTAGCACCAAAGGGAGTGCAATCCAAAAGTCAAGTGCTTTCGTTTGTGACCCGGCGCTTCTAACCCACACCACCGTAACCTTGCCCGCCATGCGCCGTGGCTGCGAATACCCTTCTTACGAGTTAACTCATCGGCCAATCTTTGCTATGCTGCCACCGCTCGGTACGGGCCTTTACGGTACCGGCAACCTGTGGCTGCGAAAATCGAAAAAGCGCCGGATTACCTTCGGCATCTCGCTCTTCAGGGAGGAAGTTTTTACAGTGAAAAATGGAGGGCGATTATGGCCGGCCAAGGCTCTTTGCTGAAATTACCCGGTTGCAAATTCTGGTACGCGGATTACTACAGCGGTGGGAAGCGGATTCGCGTTAGCACGCGGCAGGAAAACAAGAGCGAGGCACGCACAGTGCTCAACAAGCTGTTGGCCGACCGCGATGCTGGCGTGCCGGAAACCGACCGCTCCTTGCGGTATGGCGACCTTCGCGCTGGCCTGATTCAGAATTACAAGGAAAAGGGCAACAAGTCGCTCCATCTACGCGCCAACGGCGAGGAAACGGTTAACGGTCTTGCACAGCTTGATGACTTTTTCGGATTCAGCGACACGGACCTTGGCCCGTACATCCGCGATATGACCACCGAAACCGGCCGTCAATTCGTGCGTGCGCGCCAGCGGGAAGGTGCTGGCAACGCGGTCATAAATCGGTCGCTTGCTTGCTTGCGCCGAATGCTGAAGTTGGCCTATGAAGAACGCAAGATTGCCGCCGTGCCCTTCATCAGGCTGTTGAAAGAACCGCCAGCACGTACCGGCACTGTATCAGAAGAAAAGTTCGACGAATTGTTGGCCGCATTGCCTACACACTTGCGGCCACTGGTTTGCTTTCTGTATTGGACCGGCGTGCGTGGGGCCGAAGCATTTGCAATCGAATGGGACCAAGTAGACCTTGGCGAAGGCATCATTCGCTTGCGTGAAGGTGAAACGAAAAACGATGAAGCGCGTGCCATTCCACTGGCCAGCCCTGTGCTGGCGCTGTTGCTTGAAATCGAACCAAAAACCGGACGCGTTTTCGATAGGACGAATCTCCGCAAAGAATGGCAGAAAGCTTGCGCGGCTGTTGGCCTTGGCACGTTGACCGAAGTGGAGGGCAAGCCATACGACCCAATCTATCGTGGATTGAATGTCCACGACCTACGGCGCTCCGCGCTTACGGAATTGACGCGCAGCGGCGTGCATACATTCGTTGCCATGAAAATCAGCGGCCACAAAGACCCAAGCGTTTTCCAACGCTACAACATCGTCAACACGAACGATATTCAGGCGGCCATGCGGCTCCGCGAAACATTCAATCTGGGCAAGCTGGAACCAAAACGGCTTAGTGTAAAATCCAGTGTAAAAAAGCGGTGACAGCCGCATAAACACTGGCTATAGCAAAAGATTCTCAATCTTCAAACCCGGGTTCGATTCCCGGTAGCGCTACCAATAATTTCTTGGCAGAAGGTCCTTCGCTTCGCTCAGGATTTCGGCAGCGGGCTCGGACGCCCGCTGAACGCCTCAAGTTCGATTCCCGGTAGCGCTACCAACCCTCTCCTGCTATCTCGTGTTATTCCCTGCACTTGCTGCTGAATCGCTCGAAACAAGCGATGGCAGTATTGTCACCGTTTTTGCCACATCTAACTTATCAGGGCGTTATCTCAAACACCACGCCCAAACCGTTGGCTCCGCCGTAACTGGCGGTACCGTAGAGGTTTCCGTGCTTATCGCTGACCAGCGAACCGGAAGGACTCGCTCCATCCCCGCCACCCCGGAAGTCATAGAGTACAGTGAACTTCCATTTTCCACCGGCGCCGCGAGAGAGTTTGAAGACCGAGCCGGGAGTGTTGTGGCCCGAGGTGGTGCCATAGAGATTCCCTGCCGCATCGAGGATCAGGCCGTTGGGATGGCCGCCGTCTGCCCGGTCCGTGAAGGTGTAGAGAACAGTTTCGCTCCAGCCTCCTTTTCCATCGGGGATGAGCTCATACACCGTGCCCACGGCATGGGAGCCGCCGTAGTCCGTGGTTCCGTACAGATTGCCGGACGGGTCAAAGATAACGCCGGCCGTGGGGTTCGTGCCATCGTTGCTTTTTCCGAACGGCAATCCCTTGAAGATATAGATGGGCTGCTCGTTCCAGCCTCTCGACGAGTGCCGCATTTTGAAAACAGTGCCGGTGAGATGAGGTCCGCCTTCATACGTGGTCCCATAAAGATTGCCGTGAGCGTCGAAGGTGACGCCGTCCGAGGGCGCGTTACCATCATTGGAGCCGCCGGCGAAATCATGGAGAATTATGTCGCGCCACTTTCCCGGCACCTCGGGCTCAAGGTGAAACACCAAGCCGTCGTCGTTCGTCCCACCCGCATAAGTGGTGCCAAACAGGCGCCCGCGAGAATCGAAGCTGAGCCCGAAGCACCAGAAGCCGTCGCGCCCGCCATGGAAGGGGTGGAGAATATGTTCATTCCACTTGCCTCCCGAGGATGGCTTCAGTTGCCAGAGCACACCGTTGCTGAAAGGGCCATAGTATTGTGTAGTGCCGTAGAGATTCCCCGATGCATCCAGGATGGCCGCTGCACTCGGATTGCCCCCGTCGGTGGCTTGGCTAAAGACATGGAGCACGCTCTCGCCCCAGGAGCGGCCGGCCTGGGGTGTCAACTGGTAGACTGTGCCGCAACCGGTGGAGAGCGAACTGGTGCACTCCTGATTGCCGCCGGTATTGGTTACGCCATAGAGATCGCCCCTCGAGTCGAACGCCACGCCGGCAACAGGATAAGCGCCGTCTGTCCCTCCGGCGAAGCTATAAAGCGTTTTGTGGGTCGCGGCGAAGGCGCTAACCGGGAGCAAAAGAGACGGCAGGACGAGCACAACAGCCAAGAGACTTCGGAAGCGCATGTGTATCTCCTCCTAGAGGGTGGGGGAAAAGGCCGGGACTGGCCAGCGGTATAGAATCTTAGCTTAAGTCGAGGTTCTATGCCGAATCGCCGGATGCAGTCATGGTTGCACGCGTTGTGGACCGTTTGCCTGGCTGTGCTCATTTGCACGTGTATATCCCATGGGACCGAAGCTCAACCGCAAACAATGGAACAGGAGGTCAGGTTGGTCGAGCAGCGCTGGTTAGAAAATGAAAACCGCCCGGATGTGGTGCAGACCATCCTGGCGGATGACTTTGTCCATGTGCTGCCGATGGGATTCATAAGTAAAGATGAGCATCTTCGCTACCTGCGACAGCATCCGAATTCATTTCCGGGGACTAAGCACTTCGAAGAGTTGCAAATAAGGATCTACGGAGATGTTGCGATTGCCACCGGAATTGTGAGCACTCTTCTCAAGCCGGAGTCCAAGCCAAAGAGAACTGCTTTCACCGACGTTTTCATCAGGCGCGGTGGAAAATGGCTGGCGGTGAATGCTCAGGAACTGCCGCTGGAACCGTAGGGGCTGCACATGCGAATCGGACAAATCCTCTTAACCCTTCTGATCGCAGTTGAAATGACCGCTGCGACGAATCCCACGGTTGATCAGATCATCGAAGCAAATATCAGAGCCCGCGGGGGACGCGAGGCGCTGGCGAGAATTCACAGTTTGAGCTTCACAGGGACGCGAGTCGGTGACGGGCATACCGGCGAGGCAGCCAAGTACGCCATGCGGCCCGCCTATTTTCTTGTCGGATGCACACAGCCAAGCTGCTCGGTAGCGGAAGGCTATGACGAAAAGGGCGCGTGGGAGATGTCCCCACGGCTGCAGCGAGTCATGCGGGTGGAGGACAATGCCGGCAATGCGTTGCGCCGCGCTGCCGAGTTCGATGACCCGTATATCAACTACGCCAAGCAGGGAAACAAGGTCCAATTATTGGAAAAGACCACGTTTCACGATCGGCCGGCCTATGCTATCGAGACTCAGTTCCCTTGGGACTTGAAGGAGATCCACTACTTTGACGTGGAAACACATCTCGATCTCGGCAACCGAAAAGCCGTGAAAGTTCACGCACGCGGCGGCGAGCTCGATAGCGTTACTTACTACGACGAGTATCGCCCGGTGAACGGCTTCCTATTGCCCTACCGGCAGGAGTGGGTGCGGCTCGACACGGGCGAACAACTGGAGCTGATTCATTGGGACAGAATCGAAGCTAACAAAATCGATGACCCGAATTTCTTCCGTCCGCCCGTGGTGCATCCCGGGCCGTCAACAAAACTGAGCATGGAAATGTATGAGCAGTCCTCGCGAGCATCGGCTGAGGAGCTGGTAGCCGTGTACAACAGTTTCAGGGAGAAAAATCCGGCGATCGCGACGGAGCAGGACTTGAACTGGCTGGGATACGAACTGCTCAAGAAAGAGCGATTCGACCAAGCGCTGGCCGTTTTCCATATCGTCTTGAAGGAGAATCCGCAGTCGGCGAATGCCTACGACAGCCTGGGCGACGCGTATGAGCAAATGGGTCGCACGACCGAAGCCAAAGCCGCATTTCGCAAGGCGTTAGAACTGGATCCCAAGGCGAACTTCACCAAGGCCAAGCTCGAACGGCTAGAAAATGGAAACTTGAAACGGCAGTGAAATGGTCGGGACGGGCAGATTTGAACTTGAGCCGCTTTGCGGGCGGGAGCGAAGCGGGAGCCCGCAGGAGAAATCCTGACCCTGAACGCCCAGCAAAGCGCAGGCGGAAGGGGAAGGATCTGGGGAGAATGGTCGGGACGGGCAGATTTGAACTGCCGACCCCTCGCACCCCAAGCGAGTGCTCTACCAGGCTGAGCCACGTCCCGACGGGAGAGCCCGCTGCACCTTGCGCAGCGGCGGGGTTGACTAGGTCATTCTACATCAGCCTTTGCTAAGCTGCGCGAGGAACTCTGCTGCCGAGCTAAGCCTTACCGGGCGTACGGGAGCGTTTGCCCTTGGGGAGTTGCGGTTTTTCCTCGAAGACGGCAAACTGGATTTTCTTTTCCACCGGGTCAATACGGTCCACCAAAACTCGGATCTTTTGTCCGAGCCGATAGGTCTTGCGAGTTCGCTGGCCGATAATCTCGCGCGTATTCTCGTGGTAGGTATAGCGGTCGTCAGTCAAAGACGCCGAGCGGGACCAAGCCTTCCACAAACAGGTCGGTTAGCTCGACGAAGAATCCGAACTTGGTCACGCTGATGATGAGACCGTCGAAGTCTTCGCCGACGCGGTCTTGCATGAACTTCACTTTCTTCCATTCCATCAAGTCGCGCTCGGCCTCGTCGGCGCGGCGCTCGGATTGGCTGGACTCTTCGGCGATCTCGTGAAGCTCTTCGAGAGAGATAGGTCCGCCGAGCGGTCCGAGCGATTCGCGATGAGCGGAATGATCGCGGCGTTTGGACCAGGGGGAGGGAACATCTGTACGGTGGTGCTGCCCGGCTCGCGATCCCTCATCGGCTAATGCCGCTCGTTCCTCTGGACTGCTTTCGGCACGACTGAAGTCGTGCCCTTCCCGATTGCTAGAGTTCTGCTGCTCTGTCGGCGGCGAGTCGCCCGCCGGACAGCTGGCGAGACGCCCGCGCTACTTTCACTTTGCGCCGCCGCGGGCGAGGGCGCCCGCGCCACATCATCCGCGCGCAGAACTTCTTTCAGAACCCGGTGGACGATTAGGTCGGGATAGCGGCGGATCGGCGATGTGAAATGTGTATAGGTCGTCGCTGCCAGAGCGAAATGTCCGAGGTTCTCCTCCGAATAGCGCGCCTGTTTCAACGAACGCAGCATGAGATAGGAAAGAATCCGCTCTTCCGGTTTGCCGGCGATTTTCTCCGTCAGTTTCTGATACATCCGCGGCGTGATGTGGACTTCTTTCGGAATCTCGATTTCGCGAGGGCGCTTGCCCGTGCCATAGCTGGCGCGGCGATCGGCCTTGAACTGGACTCTTTGAATCGGCAGAGCCCCCACTCCCAGCGAGTAGCCGAGGGTTGCCGCAATTACCTCGAAGTCGTAAACCCGCTTGGCATCAGGCTTTTCGTGGATCCGGTAAAGAGAAGCGATGCGATTGGTCTCCAGGTAGCCAGCGACGCACTCATTGGCCGAGAGCATGAATTCTTCAATCAGGCGGTGAGCGATATTTCGTTCCGAGCGCGTAATGCTCTTCATCAAGCCGAATTCGTCGAACTCAATCACCGGCTCCGGCAGATCGAAGTCAATCGAGCCGCGGCGCTCGCGCTTGCGATTCAGAATCAGCGCCAGCTCCCGCATCAACTCGAAGGTGCTGACCAGGTTCGCGTAGCGTTTTCGCAGCACGGCATCGCCTTCCAGCACTGCGTTCACGTCGGTGTAGGTCATACGCTCGGCGCGAGCGGATCACGCCTTCCGATAATTCGTAGCCAACGATTTCGCCCCGGTGGTCAATTTCCATAATGCAGGACAAAACCAGGCGGTCTACGTGCGGGCGCAGGCTGCAGATATCGGTCGAGAGCTCGAGCGGAAGCATAGGCACGGCGCGATCAGGAAAATAGACGCTGGTGCCCCTCAGGCGTGCTTCCTGATCGAGCGCTGAACCGGGCGTGACGTAGTGAGCCACATCCGCGATATGCACCTGCAGTTCAAAATTGCCGCTGTCGAGCTTGCGAACCGTGACCGCGTCGTCGAAATCGCGGGCAGTTTCGCCGTCAATGGTTACGATCGGAAGAGCGCGGAAGTCTCGCCGCTTTTGCGGTCTCGCGGGTCGGAATGAACCGGTTCGACAGCCTGCGCTTCATTCAGCACCTCCGCCGGAAAACGATGGGGCAGGTGGAACTTGCGAATGATGATTTCCACGTCCACGCCGAAGTCGTCTTCGTAGCCCAGAATTTCCACCACTTTTCCGCGCGGGTTCTGCGTGGCACTGGGCCAGTGGGTGATTTCCACATCAACGACGACGTTTTCCAGATCGTCCGAGTGAGTGCGACGGGCGACCTCTTGCCCCAGAACCCGGTGGGGACCACTCGCGCCTTTGCTTTTCCTTCGGGTCCTCTGCGCTTCCCTACCCGATTCAACAACCGAGGGCGAACCGGGCGCGGAGGAGTGGGAACTCGTTTCCGGATAATTCCATTCCCGCCGGAATGATGATCTCCTGCGCAATCTTCTGGTCGTGGGCGTGACATAGTTGTGGCGAGCGCCATAGTGAAAGATCCCCACTACGGTGGCATGGGCGCGGTCCACAGGCCGCACGATTCGTCCTTCCGCGCGGCCGTCAGGGCGGATGGTCGCGATCTCAACCAGCACGCGGTCGCCGTGCATTGCCGAACCCACCGAGGGCGGCGGAATGAAAATGTCGCCGGAGAGCCGCGCTTTCAGGCTTTCGTCAAGAGAACCGGCGTCCGGGATGACGAATCCGAAGCCGTCGCGATGCATACTGAGTTTACCCACCAAAATGTTCTTGCCGCTGACCGGCTGCGGAATCGCATAACGGTCTGAGTCGATCTGAGCGAGTTGGCCACTGCTGACCAGGCGTTGCAAGCGCTCCGCAAGTTCGCGGCGCGCCTCGCCGTGCACTCCCATTTCCCGCACCAATTGCTTGAAACCGGCGGTGCGTTTGGGCTGGCGTTCGATCTTTGTCAGAATGGCGGAGTCGGAGAGCATGAGCGGCTGAAACGATCAGTCCCGGTCGTCGGTCTTCGGTCACTCTCAGCATACCTGAGGCGTACAAGAACTACCGTCTGTGGGGAGGAATTACATTGCCGCGGCCTCCACGCCTGTTACTTTCGGTACTCCAGCCGAGCTTGAAAATGCGGAAACCACAGAATTTCCACAAGACTTAGCGCCAGTCGCGGAGTAGAATTCTCTTTGGTCACCGAAATGCGGCTTCGAAACATAACTCATTGATCAGGGAAAGGAACCTTTTTCGACATGTGGAAACCCACGAATCAGCCTTCTACCACCCCATCACGGCCAGGTGAACCGGAACGTCCGGCGATGCCCACGGGGGTGACGTCGGTCACGAGTGAGGCTCCGGCGCCGCCACGTCCAGTTGCTACCAGCACAGCCGACCAGGCGACGATCGGCAAATCGCTGGTCATTAAAGGTGAGGTGACCGGTTCCGAGTCGCTTTACATTGACGGCCGGGTGGAGGGTTCCATCAATCTTGCCGGCAACCGGGTCACGGTTGGCCGCAACGGTGTGGTTTCCGCGAACATCAATGCGCGGGAAATCGTGGTGCTCGGAAAAGTGCGGGGCAACCTGACCGCCAGCGACCGGGTGGACATCCGTAGCGATGGTTCGCTGACCGGGGATGTGGTTGCAGCGCGTATCTCCATCGAAGATGGCGCGTTCTTCAAGGGCGGCATTGACATCCGCAAGGCTGGCCAGAAGCCGAACGGCGAGGAAGTGAAGGCCTCCTCTTCAACCGAGGCGGCCGCGGCGCGCGCGTAGGCAGGGCTCAAAGGCCGCAGGCACAGAGTCGAGACAGATCAACGGCGGGAGCGCTCACGAAGGTGGGCGTCCCCGTCGTTTTGCATTGTGCTGATAACTGATGGCTCCTCAGGGCTCAATTCCACGGCTTAATTCTTCTGCTTGCCGTTCCGCTACGCGTGGATAGCTGATTCCTTTACGCCGACGCAGATCGCCGGGCAACTGCGATCGCGTCAGCCACAGTCCGGCAGCTACCGCCCCAGCCCAAGTGATGCCGATCAAGCCTAGTGCCTGAAAATCAGCGATGCGGTTGCCATGGATCATCACGCCGGCTGCCACCCGGTAGCTCAGCAAAGCGGCTACGGCTGCGGTAATAGCGGCCTTCCCCAACTCTCGCCATTGCAAATTGCCAGTCGCAACCAGCTTGCGACGATGTAACAGGAGGGCGTATGCGAGGGTGTTGGCGACAATCCCGAGGTCAGAGGCGATCGCCAGTCCCACCGTTGACAGTGCGCGATAAAGCGCGGCGTACATGGGCAGAGATGCGACGGTGATGATGCTGCTCGCAATCATGGGGGTAAGCGTGTTCCCTGCTGCATAAAAGGCGCGGGCATAAAGGGCTTGCGCCGCCCAGAAGGCGAGCGAAAGCGAAAACCAGAAGAAGTAAACTCCGGTGGCCTGGGAATCAGAAAACTGGAAGTGGCCGCGCCGGTACACCAGATCGATCAGAGGCAGCGCGGCCACCGCCATCAAGCTGGTGGCGAGCAATGAAGTGGCAACGATGCGATAAATGGAGCCGTTCACCGTGTCGGCAAAGTCCTGCATCCGCCTCTCGCCGAATAAACGGGCGAAGAACGGGAGCGAGGCCTGGCCGGTGGCTTGTCCCAGCACGGCAATCGGCACGGCGAACAGGCGCTTGGCATAGTTCAGACGCGTGATCTCGCCGACACCGCTGGAAGCGAAGTGTCGGAGAATCCAATCATCGGCACTAACCAGCGACACTCCCAGCATCAGCGGGATCGAGAGCCGAACCCATTCGCGGAACGCTGGATTGCGGATGTCGAACGAGACCCGGTAACCTGTGCCGATCCGTGCGGCGCCGACGGCATTGATCAGGAATGGTCCAACGAAACTCCCGGCTAAGGCTCCATAGGCGAGCGAAGAAATGCCGAGCGGGCGTGAAAGCAGGACTCCACCCAGGATGATAAAAGCGTTATAGAGCAACGGCCCGAACGCCGGAAACAGAAACAGCCGCCGGGAGAGCAGAACCGCTGAGACCACGCCGCCAACGTAGAAAAACACCTGCGCGGGCAGCAGGATGCGGGTCAGGTGAACGCATAGCGCGAGCTGTTCTGGGCCGAATCCATTGAAAAAATAGCGCGACAGCTGCGGCGTGAAGATTTCTGCGAGAACGATTCCAATCCCCAGCACGACCGTCATCACCGTAATGATGACCGAGAAGGTTTTCTGCGCGTCCTCCTCTTTCTTTTCGGCAAGGAATCGAGTGTAGATGGAGACGAAGGTGATGGAAGCGGTTCCGCCGGCGACGATGTAATTCAGCCAATCAGGAATAGTGAAGCCGGCGACGTAAGCATCGGTTGCCGGGCCGGCGCCGAACGCCCAGGCGATATAGGCTTCGCGGACATATCCGATGACCCGCGAGAGCATAACCGCCGACATGAGCAGCAAGGTCGCCGAGAAGGCGCTGTGCTGATGCGAGGGGCGCAGGAGGCGGAGGAGTTTGGTCATTGAAGCCGCAGATCACGCGGATGAACGCAGATTTTTCTTTTTATTTTCGTTGGCGAAGACCATGCGCTTGATCTGTGGTTTAGCACCGAAATTCAGTAACAGCCCGACCTCCAAGTCAGACGCGCGCAAGTAGTTCAGTAGTTGTGCTTCATGTGCCGGTTCCAGTGCTCTGGCAGCTTTCAACTCGACGATCACGGTATTGGCCACAATCAAGTCTGCCCGAAAATCCCCGATCTGCTCGCCACGGAACCACACTGGTAACGGACTCTGGCGTTGAATGTCGACTGCTTTCTCCCGCAACACACGGTTCATGGCCTCTTCGTAAACCGACTCCAGAAAGCCGTGGCCCAGTTCATTGTAGACCTCGTAGAAGGCTTGAATGATAACTTCAGTTAGTTCTTGATGTTTGTAATTGACCGGATCCCAATGCAAGTGTTGCTCCTCTAGCGCCGCAGATTGCGCAGACGACGCAGATTTGTTCTTGCGTTACGAGTTGAAGCAGGCGTACTCACAAGCCTAACAATGTGCTGCAGAAACAATCTGCGTTGATCTGCGGAATCTGCGGCCGGAGTTCCGTTTTGACAGCAGCGCTGGTTGATTCCCCCTCTCCTCCAGAGCTGGGCGAAGCAGCACTAGTCCATGTGCCCGTGCATCTGGCGTTCGACTGACCAGATGTCTTCCGGCCTCTGCTCGAACGGATAGACATGCACCATCCAGCCAAAGATCTGAGGCACGAACTTGGCGCCGGCGGTGTCGCAGGCTTCTTTCGTCGAAATTGATCCCGCTAAGCCGAATTGCGGATTCGGCCCCCACATTTCTTTCTTCCTGTCCGCTGGAGGTAGGCACAGGTTCACGTGAGCATGCCATTGAGCGATGCTGAGCGGGATGCGCGAATCGAGTTCGTCTTCGGTGGCGTTCTTGGGCGCGGTGTACATCACGCCGATGAGCCGGTAGTAGTCGCCGCTCTTCTCGTAAAGCAGCGACGTGGGGTGTTCGGGATTGAAATGCCGGGCCGCCTCGAAAGAATACCAGTAATTTGTAAAATGATATTGCTTCTGCGGCAGGTTGGGCAGGAAGATCTTGTAGCCGTCGGCCAGGGCGACTTTGTAGTCTTTGTATTTCTCCGCGGCCTTGCGGGCAGCTTCCACCACCTGATCCGCTTTCTGCTGGTCGCCCGGCTTAAGGTCCCGCAGCACTGTCATCTTCATGTGCGGCCCCATGTCCATGTGACGGCTTTCCATGGAGTGCATGGCGTGCGCGCTGCCATCGTTGCCCATGCCCGGCATGTCGTGCATGTCAGACGTGTCCGTGCGGGACATATCGTGACCCGACATGTTCGTGCCGCTCGGTGGCTTTTGCTCTTGCGCCGAGAGCAGAGGAAGCGAGAGTAGCGCGAGCGCGGCTACGGCCAAAGTTCTTTTGATCATGGTGATTCCCCGATTGTATTAACCCTGAAGGCGGCGGCTGGTTTCTGCAACGGAAGAGTGGTTACTCAGGGTTACGGGAGTAACTCCCGAACCCCAATCGGCCAAACCCAGATCAAAGGCAAGTTCTCAAGAAGCGATTCCTTGCGGCTTCACGTCAGCCAATCCGACTGCGATCAGGGCCTTCTGTGCCGCGTCTTTTCCGGAGCGGATGCAATCCGGCACGCCGATACCGCGATACCCGTTGCCCGCGAGCGCGAGGCCGGGAAGGTCTCGCAGCAGGCCCTCGATCCGCTGCAAGCGTTCAAGATGGCCCACACCGTATTGCGCCATCGCACCCTTCCATCGGTAAATGCGTGTGAATTGGGGATCGGCGGTAAGCCCGATAATCTGGCGGAGTTCTTCCCGCACGATGCGGACGATTTCTTCGTCAGAGGCCTGCAGCACCTGCTGATTACGCGCGCCGCCGATGAAGCAGCGCAGAAGGGCGCGGTCCGGAGGAGCACGGTGGGGAAACTTGTTATGCACAAAAGTGGCGGCGAGCATGCGCTTGCCTTCACTGCGCGGGATAAGAAAACCGAAACCCGGCGGCAGCGATAAGCGTACGCTACGATCGTAACCGAGGTTCACAGTCACAGACGAGGTGTATTGGATACCGGCCAGTTCGGCAGCCAAATCCGAGCTTGTGATTTGCACGAGAACTGCCGCGGCTTGCGCAGACGTGGCAACGATCACGGCGTCGAACTGATCCGAGGCGTAGCCCGCAGAGACTACCCAGCCAGTGCTTTGCGGCTGGACAGATTGCACGAGAGTGTCGGGACGCAGAGCGGATGGGAACAGCCGAGAGACGACCGCGTCCAGCATCTGCTGCATGCCATCCTTCAACGAGGTGAATAGCGGTCGCATCGGACCCTTCGGGGCATGTGCCACCTGTCTGCGAGCAGCCAGCATGGCGCGGCCCAAGCTGCCATACCTGGCCTCCATCTCGGCAAAACGCGGCAACACCGCACGCACGCTGAGTTGGCTGGCCTCACCACCATACACGCCGGAAAGCAAAGGGTCGGCAAGACGATCTACCATTTCGGAGCCGTAGTGGCGCTCGACAAACGAAGCAACCGTCTCATCGGAGTCGGCCTTTCGCGGCGGATGGAACCACTCACGCGTCATTTGCAATTTAGTGCGAGCGGAAAACAGCGACGAAAGCACAGTAGGCGCGATCTTCGTGGGGACCATGAACATTAGTCCATCCGGCATTGCCACCAATTTGCCCTTCACCAGAATGTAGGTCTTGCGGTCGGCGTCATTGGAGCCGATGAGTTGATCGCCCAGCCCAATTTCCCGGCAGAGTTCGCTCGCCCATGGCTTTTCCGTGAGGAAAGAATCGGGGCCAGCCTCGACCAGGCAGCCATCCACACGTTCCGTGACCAGTACCCCGCCCAGGCGCGGGCTGGATTCAAACACAACATATTCGAGGGCTCCGGCGCGGCGATGCCCTTCGAGGCCAAACGCGGCCGCAAGTCCCGAGATGCCGCCACCGATAATCGCGATCCGTTTCATACGACTTCAGCCAGCCGTGATCTGGCCACGTCGGCGAGCGCAGCCGCCAACAATGGGGACTCGTTCAGCGATTCCGCCCTCCACAACCGCATCCCTTCTCTCTCAGCGAACTGCTTGAAGCCGATGTCAATGTCGTAGAGCACTTCCACGTGGTCGCAGAGAAATCCTATCGGCTGAAGGAATACGCCGCGATGACCTTTTTCCTTCAGGCCGCGAATCGTACCTTCCACGGTCGGGCCGAGCCACGCACCGCCTGACATTCCCTGACTTTGGAACGCAAAGAGCCAGTCGCCCGGATGAAGCCGAGCTTCACGCGCCACCAGAGAAGCTGTCTCCTTGGACTGATTCTCATAGGGATCGCCTTCAGAAATAGTGCGCTGGGGGACGCTGTGCGCCGTGAAGATAATTGGAACTTTGTTCCCCATTTCGCGGCAGGCACGCTCCCACCCGAGGCGCAACTTCTCGCTGAAGGCTTTGATTAACAACGGATGATCGTGCCAGGACTCAACGAAATCGATGGTAAAGGGAATTGCATTGCCGCTGCTGAGCGCGGAGCGGTAAAGTCCTACGCTGGTGCGTGAATTTTGCGGGGCCAAACAGATGACCACAGCGTGGCCGATGCCGTCCGAGATCATGGCGCGGACCGCATCGGCGATGTAAGGTTTCCAGTTCCGCATGCCGACGTACACAGGCAGCCCCAATTCGCGCGCCAGAATGCCCCCTTGTTTCAGGGTCAATTGAGTGAGCGGAGACCGGCCAATCAAGGCGTAGCGGTGTTTTACTTCCTCGACTACCTGTGACGGGAGCGGACGACCACCGGTGACATGAAGAAGGAAGTCCGGCACTTCGTCAACCGAGTCCGGGCTGCCGTGCGCCAGGAGTAATACGGCAGGCTTTCTCGAGTTCGGGGGAGAATTCAAGATTCTTGCTCCAGATAAGCCATCCTTAATCACGAAGGACACCGCCGGAAAAGGCCTTGATCGCATTCAAGGTCAAACAAGCTGAGCGGAGCGTTCTTGCACGAACTTCGCCAGTGCCTTCACGTTCTCGACTGGAGTTTCCGGCAGTATGCCGTGGCCCAGGTTGAAAATGTGTCCCGGCACGCCCTCCGGCTCGGCGCAAAATGCCTTCCGCCCGCGATTTCAGTTCCTTCCACTCCGCAAACAGCAAAACCGGATCCAGATTTCCCTGGACCGCGCCTTGGAACCCCAGGCTGCGCCAGCCTTCATCCAGCGGAATACGCCAGTCAAGCCCGATCACTTCCGCGCCGGTTTCCTTCATTGACGGCAAAAGCGTCGCGCTGTCCGTGCCAAAATAAATCACCGGGACCCGACTCTTCTGCACCGCCCGCACCAGTTCCGTTGTGCGCGGCAGCACGCAACGCCGATAATCCTCCACGCTCAGGCAGCCCACCCAACTGTCGAAAATCTGGATGACATCTGCCCCGGCCTGCACTTGCTCCGCCGCGTATTCCGACACCACTGCGACCAGCTTGCGCATGAGCTCATCCCAAAGGGCAGGCGAGGAATACATCATTCTTTTCGCATGAACATAGTTGCGCGAGCCGCCGCCTTCGATCATATAGCTGGCCAGGGTAAAGGGCGCGCCACAAAAGCCGATCACTGGCAGATGCGTTCCGAAATGCTTGCACACCAGGCGTACGGCTTCCGAAACGTAACCCAGATCAGCGGCACGATCGGTGCGCAACCGGGCTATGTGTTCTTTCTCGCGCACCGGCTTTTCGATCACTGGACCTTCTCCGGCTGAAAAATGGAAAGGCAGTCCCATGACTTCGAGCGGCAGCAGAAGATCAGCAAAGATAATGGCTGCATCCACGGCCAATGCCTCAGCCGCGGTGATGGTCACTTCGGCCGCGATTTTCGGCTGCTTGCAGATCTCGATGAGAGAATATTGCTTGCGTACAGCCCGGTATTCCGGCATATAGCGGCCGGCCTGACGCATGAACCAAACCGGCGTGCGATCCACCGGCTGCGCTTTGCAGGCCTTCACGAAGCGGGATTCGGAAGCGGACATGAACTTTCAAATGTAGCATTTTTGCGCTCGGCTCTGCGTCGGAGGTCCGCCTGTGTCCAAGTTTTAGACAGCCGGTTGCCCTCCTGAGTACCCAGGCACCAAAAGAGATAACCTCAACCTCCTCTCGAATCGGCCTATGATTCAAAGAGCGATCAGCCTTTGGGGGACACAGGAGGTACTTACATGGCAGCGAGTCAGGTAGTGCTCTATTTCGATAAGCAGGAGGACGCTCTGCTTTTCACCCTGGCCGCCAGTTCGGTCATGTCGGCCGAGGGGCCGGGGCGCGGCGGCGAAGCAGTGGCTAAGGTGGCCAAAGAAATTTGCAAGGCCAGCCGTATTACGACGGAGGGCGCTCTGAATACGGCGAACTTGGCAATCGACGACGGACCGAATCGGTCTCCCGAGAGATGCGCGTAACTCCAGCGAGCTCGATTTTCACCCACACGTGGGAAAGATTAAACCTAGAACCGTCTGAGTTCGCAAAAGACTAGCCAGAAAATGAGAAAGCGGTTGTGAGGGGCCGAACGTTGTCATACCTGGTAAACACCAGCCCATGACCGCCGGTCGGTCATCGGAGCCCGTCCAGCCGCTCACGCCCCTCAGTCCTTGGCCGATCTTGCTCACTTCGAAACCGGAACGGCCGAGTTTGCGGTATTTCATGGGCCCTCCCATGGAAAGATCAGTATCTGGAGGCTGCGGTTGACATTCCTCCTCTCTGCTTTTTAACATATAGGTGCGATTTTGAATGTCTAAGGATGGAGCGCTTCCAGCGTTGTACGCCTGGTTTCCTGCAGCAAACTTCTTATGATTACTGTAAACGATCTCACCAAGAGATACGCGCGTAAGACTGCCGTTGACCATATTTCGTTTGAGGTCTCGAAAGGCCAGATCGTGGGCTTTCTGGGCCCGAACGGAGCGGGGAAGACGACAACCATGCGCATGTTGACGTGCTTTCTGCCGCCCACGTCCGGGACCGCGACCGTGGCTGGTTTCGATGTTCTCGAAAAGCCGCTCGAAGTCCGAAGGCGCATCGGGTATCTTCCGGAGACTCCACCGCTGTATCCGGAGATGGACGCGGACGGTTACCTCACCTTTGTCGGCAAGCTGAAAGGACTCAGCGGCGCCGAACTGCGCCAGCGAGTCGGCTATGTTTGCGAACGCTGCGCCATTGTGGATGTGAGAAAAACGCTTCTCGGCAAACTTTCGAAGGGTTATCGCCAGCGCGTCGGCCTCGCTCAGGCCGTCATTCACAATCCGGACGTGCTGATTCTCGACGAACCCACGGCAGGTCTCGACCCCAAGCAAATCAACGAGACTCGGGAACTGATCAAGAGCCTTGCCGGAGACCACACCATCATTCTCAGCACCCACATTCTTCCTGAGGTCGAGCAGACCTGCGAGCAGGTGATCATCATCAACAAAGGTAAGGTGGTGGCGACCGATTCGGTGCGCAACTTGCAAGAGCGGGCACGCGGCGCGGAATCGGTTCTGGTTGAAGTCGCCGGGCGTAATGGCAATCTTGATCGCGCTGACGCACAGCGGCGTTTGGAACAGGTAGCCGGCGTCAGCCGTGTCGATTTCAAGACCAGCCACGGCGACCGGAATATTTTCGAGATCGAGAGCAAGAAAAGTTTCGTCCGCGGCGACCTGGCGCGCGCCATTGTCCAGGCGGGTTGGGATCTTAATGAACTTCGGCCCGCTGCCATGAGTCTGGAAGAGGTGTTCTTGCAGCTCACCCAGGCAGAAACACTGGCGGCAACCGGCGAAGTCGCGGCCAAGGGGACAAAATAAATGCGAAATATCTGGATTATTTTTCGCAAGGAACTGAGCAGCTATTTCGTTTCACCAATTGCGTATCTCTTGCTGACGATGTTCGCTCTGGTCGTCGGATTTTTCTTCTGGATACTGCTGGGCGGATTCGTGGTGGAAAGCATGCAGGCTCAGATGCGCGGCCAGATGATCCCCATGAACCTGAACGAGGAAGTCATCCGGCCTCTGTTATCCAATGTAAGCGTGATTGGGCTGTTTTTCATCCCCATGATCACTATGCGGCTGTTCGCGGAAGAGAAACGCACGGGCACAATTGAGCTGCTGGCGACGTCGCCGGTGCGCGACCTGGAAGTGATCATCGGGAAATGGCTGGCAGCGGTAGCACTCTATGCTTGCATGCTATTATTCACCGCTCTGAACTTTGCATTTCTCTTCAAGTACGGCAATCCCGATTGGAAGCCGCTGGCCATGGGCTATCTTGGTTTGCTGCTGCAGGCTGGAGCGCTGCTGGCTGTCGGCACTTTCATCTCAACCCTGACCAAGAATCAGATCATTGCCGGCGCCGCGACTTTCGGAGTCCTGCTGCTGCTGTGGGTTCTGGAATGGCCAAGCTCGCTATGAAACGGCTGCCTGGGCTCGAGTTCTCGCCTACATGTCGGTGATCACACACTTTGAATCGTTTGCCAAAGGTGTGCTGGACTCGAAGGACGCAATTTACTATGTGACGCTGACTTTCCTGGCACTGTTTTTTACTGCCCGTTCCATGGAATCTCTGCGTTGGAGGTCGTAAGTGAATATCCAGTTGCTGAAAGCGAGACAGACCAAGTTCGCGGCCTACGCGACTGTCTACACGATTGTGATCATCGCGGTGGTAGTCATCGCCAACGTTCTAGCCGACCGCTATGACAAATCTTATGACTCGACGTCGAACAAGCGCTATAGCTTGTCCGACCAGACAGCGAAGATAGTGAAGGGACTGAAGCAAGATGTCACTATCACATACTTGACCAGAGTACCCGTTTCTCGCACGCCAAGGACTTACTTGAAGAGTACGGGAGCCTCTCACCCAGGATTCACGTCGATCTACGTGGATCCGGACAAGAAGCCGCAGGAGGCTCGCGAGGCGGGCATTAAGAATTATGGGACCGCAGTGGTGCAAATTGGCGCCAACAAAGAAGAGGCCAAGAGCATAACGGAAGAGGGCATTACAGGAGCGTTCATTCGTGATCTGAAGCACAACACACGTACCGTTTGCTTCCTGGCCAGCAGCGGCGAGCACCAAATCGGTGATCCCGATCGGAACGGCTATTCCGGATCTAAAGACCTTGCTGGGCAAAGACAATTACGACGCGAAAGTCGATGGACCTGCTGCAGAAAGCCGAGGTCCCCACCGACTGCACCGTGCTGGCGGCTGGCTGGTCCCACCCGCGATTACGAGCAGCCCGAAGTGGATGCGATAAAAAAGTATGTTGAGGATGGCGGGCGCGCGCTGTTTATGCTCGATGCGCCGTTAAAGATTGGCCGCGCCGAGATTGCGGACAATGATGCGTTGGCGAGTGTGCTCCAGAGCTGGGGCGTGACCCTGGACAAAAACCTGATTCTCGACATGAATCCGATTGGCCAACTCGCCGGGCGTGGGTCCGCAAGTAGCGCTGGTGACCAGCTACACTTCGCACCCTATTGTGACCGGAATGAAAGGCTCCGCGACCGGGTTTCCACTTTCGCGCTCGATGGAGATCAAGAACGGCGACAAGACCACCGTCGAAAAGTTGTTCGATTCCTCCAGCACCAGCCTGGCTACCAGCAACCTGAGTTCTCCGTCGGTTGACGCGAAGGATCCAAAAAACAAGAAGGGGCCTCTGACTCTCGCCGCCGCGGGCACATACAACACCGGGAAACAGGACTCGCAGGGGCGGTTCGTGGTCGTAGGGTGCTCTTCCTGGGCGTCCAACTCGTTCCTCAGATTTCAACGGCAATAGCGATCTTGCCTTGAACACGATTGACTGGTTGTCGTCGGATGAAGATCTGATTTCGATTCGTCCGAAGCCGCAGGAAGACCGCCGCGTTATGATGACCCGCGCTCAAGTGAACCTGGTGCGCACCACCAGCCAGTTCCTGCTGCCCCTGGTGGTGGTGATTGTAGGCGTGTCGGTGTGGTGGAAGAGAAGATAGGCCTGCGGGCACCCGGCTTCTTTCCGCCTTCTCCGTCGGACACGCTCGGGGTTTCGTCCAGCGGGCGCTGCCGAAGGTGGCGGGCATGTAAGCCTGACTTGAAGAAAAGCACATGAAACTACGTGGACTAATCGTTGCGATGCTGGTCTTGGGCGCTCTGGTCGGGACGCTCTACTGGTCCAATCACCACAAACCGGAAGAAAAGACGAAGGCTTCCAGTGACGCTCCACCCAAGATTCTCTCGCTCAACCAGGCCGACATCTCGAAGATTGATCTGAAGAAGAAGAGCGGGGACGAAGTGGTTCTCACGAAAAATGGCTCCGGCAAATGGCAGATGACCGCCCCAAAACCGCTGGGAGTGGATGAGAACGTAGTCTCGGGGATGGTGTTTAGCCTGTCTTCCCTGAATTCGGAGCGACTGGTGGATGAGAAGGCCAACGATCTGAATCAATACGGCTTGGCCGAGCCGGCGCTCTGCAAGTGGTGGTCACAGAAAAAGACAACAAAACCGATAAATTGCTCATCGGTGATGATACGCCGGCCAGCGGCGGAGTTTTTACCAAGCTCGATGGCGACCCGCGAGTATTCACGATTGCCAAGTACAGCAAAGAAGCCCTCGACAAAACCCCGAACGACCTGCGCGACAAGCGGCTGCTCACCGTCGATTCCGAGAAGATCAGCAAGATTGAACTGACCGCAAAAAAACAGGAAATCGAATTCGGCCGCAACAAAGATGCGTGGCAGATCGTGAGACCCAAACCGATGCGGGCGGACGGCGCCCAGGTTGACGAACTCGTCAGCACCCTGACCGACGCCAAAATGGACCTCGATAAATCCGATGAAGAATCGAAAAAGGCGGCTGCGGCATTTGCTTCGGGTACTCCGGTTGCGACTGCCAAAGTCACCGACGTATCTGGAACCCAGGAACTGCAGGTCCGCAAGAACAAGGACGATTATTACGTGAAGTCGAGCATCGTGCAGGGTGCTTATAAGGTCTCTAACACGCTCGGTCAGGTAGTCGGCAAGAGTCTCGATGACTTCCGCAACAAGAAGCTGTTCGATTTCGACACCGACGATCCCAGCAAGATTGAGATTCAGGACGGATCGAGGGCGTATTTCCTGACCCGGAGTGGCGATGATTGGTGGTCCGGGGACGCAAAGAAGCTGGATGCGGGCAGCGCCCAGTCCGTGGTGGACGATATTCGCGATCTCTCCGCCAGCAAGTTCCCCGACTCCGGATTTACTTCGCCCGTGATGGAAATCACGGTGACGTCGAACGAGAATAAGCGCGTCGAGAAAGTGCAGATTTCGAAGAACGGCGACAGCTACGTCGCGAAACGGGAGAATGAGCCTTCGCTCTACGAGATAGACTCCAAGACAATTGACGATTTACGAAAGTCGGCTGGCGATCTGAAGCCGGCCGCTGCACCCAAGAAGTAGAAGCAATTCGCTTGTTCTGCCAGTGATAATTCCCCAAAAACCTTCCCGGCTCAACGGCCTAGCCAGTGACTTTTGATTGTCTGCGGATTGAGCGGCGCTCTATTGATCTCACTCAGGGTTATGGAAGAAATTGGCTGAGAAGTCGGCAGGAGGCGAAATCGATGTCTACGCAAACCAATAGGACGTTCAGCCCGGGTGATCTAACATTCGTTCCGGCAATCCGAATCCAGCACAGTTTCGTGGCGGCTGCCGAGAAAAAAACCTTGCTGTGCCTGGCAGAGCGCACGCCAGCTCGGATCAACTCCGATCACCTTACGATCCTGGGATTCGTTGGCCAGTGCCTAGCCGGGGCCTGCTACGTCCTAGCACGATGGGACCGTCGCATGCTCTTGCTCGGTATTGTATTTCTGGCAGTGAACTGGCTCGGGGACAGCCTGGACGGAACCCTGGCGCGTGTGCGCAATCGCCAGCGGCCACGTTACGGTTTCTATGTTGATCACATCACCGACAGTTTCGCCGCGTTTTTTCTGATGAGCGGACTTGCTCTCTCCGGCTTTGTTCACCCGGCAATCGCCATTGGGATGCTGGTCGCTTTTCTGATGCTCTCAATCGAGGTCTACCTTGCCAGCTACACGGTGGGCCACTTCCGGCTTTCCTATTGGAAATTCGGTCCTACGGAAATACGTCTGTTGCTGGCCGCGGGAAACGTTGCGCTGCTCTATTGGCCGACAGTTAAGATCCTGGGCGAGGAGTTCCGGCTGTTTGACATCGGCGGCGTGATCGCGATCGCCGGAATGAGTGGGATGCTGATCGTCAGCGCGATCCGCCACACTGCGATTCTTTACCGCGAAGAGAGCATGTCATGAGCGGCGCAACTATGCCGAGCCGCGGGCAGTCCTTGATCCAGCGCATGGCCAAGTTCGCTTTGGTCGGCGCTGTTGGGATTGCTGTCCAGCTTGCGGTGCTGGAAGGGCTCACTCGGCTCGGTTGCCACTATCTGCCGGCAACTGGCTTCGCGGTCGAGACCGCAGTGCTGCACAACTTCCTGTGGCATCAGAGATTCACCTGGAGTGATCGCATCAACGTAAGCGTCCGCTGGTGGCCGTCTGGACAGAGGTGTAAGTGGGAGTCATGCTCTGGATGTGGACACCAGCGATAGTGTCCACTTGGAGCGATGATGGACACATACACTCAAACCACCCCACCTAAACGGCGGTACCGGACGTTGGAGGAGAAGCGAGGGATTGTCGAAGAGACGTTGGCGAAGGGTGCATCGGTAGCAAGAGTGGCACGGGCGCACGGGGTCAACGCTAACCTGGTTTTCAACTGGCGCAAGCTGTATCTGGCAAGGCGACTGGGAGGCAGCGGTGCGATGAAGCTGTTGCCGGTCAGCGTAAGCGAGAGCTCGCCGTCGCTGATGACATCGTCGAGTGGCGGGAGCTCTTCGACTTGTTTGGCGGGCACGGTTCACATCAAACTTCGACACGCGCAGGTGCGCATCGAGGGCAGCGCCGATCCGGTTTTGCTGCGGGTGTTGTTGGAGTGCCTGCGGGCATGATCGGGCCACCCACTAACACGCGGGTTTGGATTGCAGCGGGCGTGACCGATCTGCGGCGGGGTTTCACCGGGCTGAGCTCGCTGGTACAAACCCAACTGGAGCAGAGTCCGTTCTCGGGTCATGTGTTCGTGTTTCGCGGGCGGCGCGGCGATTTGATCAAGGTTTTGTGGTTCGATGGCGATGGGCTTTGTCTATTTTCGAAGCGTTTAGAGCGCGGACGTTTCGTGTGGCCGCAAGCGGCGAGCGGTACGGTTTCGCTGACGCGGGCGCAGTTATCCATGCTGCTGGAAGGCATTGACTGGCGGCGACCGGAGCGCACCTGGGATCCGCAACTGTCGGTGTAACGCACGAGGTTCTTTTGCACAACTTTTTTTGCGCGGAGAAGATCGTGGCGCGAAGATTCATGCGATACTCCGCGCATGTCAGGCAACCCGCTTCCGGATCTGAACCTGCTTCCGACGGAAGCGTTGAAAGCGCTAGTTCTGGCGCAACATGAGCAACTGCTCTGGCGCGAAAGCGAGATCGAGCATCTCAAGCTGCTGATCGCCAAGCTGCAGCGCATGCAGTTTGGGCGGAAGTCGGAGAAGCTGGCGCGGCAGATCGAGCAATTGGAGTTACGGCTGGAAGATCTGCAAGCGAAACCCGTCGAGAGCGCAAGCCAGCCGGAGAGTAAGCCTGGGGCCACGACATCTCCCCTCCTTATTAGTAGTAGTACTGTTGCGAAACCAGCCCGTCGGCCGTTACCCGATCATCTGCCCCGTCAAACGCAGAGGCACGAACCGAAAGAATCGGCTTGTCCGGATTGTGGCGGTGCGCTGAGTAAGTTGGGCGAGGACGTTTCCGAGATGCTGGAGTACGTGCCGGCGAGCTTCTTCGTGGTTCGCCACGTGCGGCCCAAGTTGAGCTGTACGAAGTGTGACCACATCGTGCAAGCGTCGGCGCCAAGCCGACCTATCGAACGCGGGGTAGCCGGGCCTGGACTGTTGGCTCACGTACTGGTCTCGAAGTATGCCGACCATTTGCCGTTGTATCGCCAGTCGGAGATTTATGGGCGCCAGGGCATTGAGTTGGAGCGCTCGACCCTGGCCGACTGGGTGGGTGGAACCAGCCAGTTGTTAGAACCACTGCTTGAAGTGCTGCGCCGTTACGTGACGGCCTCCGGAAAACTGCACGCCGACGACACGCCCGTGCCGGTGCTGGCTCCGGGGAATGGCAAGACCAAGACCGGGCGGTTGTGGACCTATGTCCGCGATGACCGGCCTGCGGGTGAGCTGGCGGCACCGGCAGTGTGGTTTGCCTACTCGCCGGATCGCAAAGGGGAACATCCCGAGCGGCACCTGCGCGAGTTTCGCGGAACGCTGCAAGCCGACGCCTACGCCGGATTCAATCAACTCTACGAAGACGGCCGCATCCAAGAAGCGGCGTGTTGGGCGCACGTGCGGCGCAAGTTCTTCGATCTGCAACAGGCGCATGCGTCGCCGGTAGCGAGCGAAGCCCTGGAGCGAATCGCAGCCCTGTATGGGATCGAGAAAGAGATTCGCGGTCGGCCAGCAGAAGAGCGACAACAAGTTCGCAACGCCCGTGCGCGACCCTTGCTCGAATCTCTGCGACAGTGGTTCGAGGCGACGCTCCCCAAGCTTTCGCGCAAGTCGGATACGACGGCAGCGATTCGCTACGCCCTCTCACGCTGGGACGCATTACTGCGTTATTGCGACGACGGACACATCGAGATCGACAACAACGCCGCAGAACGTGCTCTACGTGCGGTTGCTCTCGGTCGAAAGAATTACTTGTTTGCGGGATCAGATACTGGAGGTGAGCGGGCGGCTGCCATCTACAGCTTAATCGGCTCGGCCAAACTCAACGGCCTGGATCCGGAAGCCTATCTGCACGAAGTGCTGTCGCGGATCGCCGATCACCCCATCACTCGCATCGAGGAATTACTGCCTTGGAACATCGCCGCAAGCCTAACTCTCGCAAGCCAATCCGCAGCTTAGTTAGAACGAGTCCCGCACCTGGTCAATACGGCTTACACCGAACGCTTACGCATCAACTCGCTCTGGGCTGAGACTTGCTCCCGTCTGCTTCGTTTTCATTTGAGCAATGGGGCGATCTCAATTGCAGGAAGTTTGCTGCTCATGCGCTGGCTGGTCGGAGAGTTGGGCATGGGCGTGCTTGTAGCAAACCTGCTCACGATTGCGATCTGCTCGCTGGCCAATTTCATGGTCAGCGACCGCTGGGTATTTCTGTCTCCGACAAGGCTGGTGGCGAGAGAGTGATCAGAGAGAATCGGCGGCCGGACGTTTCTCTGCGCGATCGCCCATCAGCAGCAGGGTTCGCTGCGCGAAAGGAACATAGAGGAGCGCAGCCGTCGCAGCCAGGGCTAAGCCGACTCCGATCTGCGGAGCAAGCAGAAAGGGAGAAAGCGCCCACAGTTCATCGAGGGGAAACGTCACGACGAACAGCTTGCGGAATTTGTGACTGAGCCCGGCGATGCCGAACGCCACGGCCGAAATCAGATACAGGCGGATGGGCAGGCCGATCACCGCGGAAATAATCAACAAAGTCATCGCCCAGGCTGAATGCCCGAACGCGCTCTCCAGAAGATCTTGTACGCGTGACAGGCGGGCCAGCGTCACGATGTAGAAAGTGAGATACATCAGTTGAATCAGAAAGAAGAGCACGCGAACATACCGGCGCCGGACCGCAGGGACGTCTTCGGCACGCGTTAGCAGCGAAACCGCTGGGGACTGACTTGGTGAAGTGGAGTGTTGAATGGTGCGGTCCGGCGCAGGGATGTTCGCGCCCACTTCTCGCAAAACTGCGAGGCCTGTTGCGCCTTGCCGCTCGACGAGTTCGACCGGAGCCAGGAACCGATATCCGCGCCGCGCCATGGTTTCGATAAAGCGCGGGTTAGACGCCGAATCGCTCAAGGCCTCGCGGAGCTTGTTAACTACGGTATTGAGGCCGTGATCGAAATCGACGAACGTATCGGCAGGCCATAGCCGTTGGCGCAACTCTTCCCGCGTAACCAGTTCGCCCGGACGCTGCAACAGCACCAGGAGAACCTGAAAAGGCTGATCCTGCAGACGCACCCGGAGGCCGGATTTGCGCAGTTCTCCCGATCCTCCATCCGCTTCATAGATGCCGAAACGGAAGATTCCATTGGGCTGGTCGGGCGGCATTGAACCCCATCTTAACTCAGGAGCGTTGGCGCAGCGGTGTCCGCACAGCAACCCGAGAAGCAGACAAGTCGGCTGGCACAGACTTGCAAGTTGGTCTCAGTGGCTATCTTGAGACGCGTCCAAAGTCCGTACCAGCCAGGGAATGATTACCTGCTTGAAAATGACCGGGTCCGGCCACACTTTCACTTGCCGCCCGAGGTGCCCGCCCTGGGGATTGATCCACGCCGTTTTCGGAACGTCGCCCTTATCCAGCAGCAAGTAGATGTCTGAGATGGGAACCTGCGTATCCAGCACCCCCGCGATGACCAGCATGGGCGCCATCGGCTTCCCGAGCAGTCCTTGCTTCACTAGAGACATCTGTGCCGAGAGCGGCGCCAAGTCGTCGACTGTCTTCACGCCGTCGAAAATGTTCATCAGAGCCGGCACCTGATCGAACAGATATTCCCGGTTCCCCAGAAGCGAGTTCATCAGGAAGTCCTTCTGAAAAAAGTGTCGATCGGCGGAGACTGCGCGCTGGCGCCGCGCAGCCGCGCACGCTCCACGATGGCCAGCTTGGTCGCCCAGTAGGCGCCCCAACTGACACCGTGAACGGCCAGCTTGTACTCTTATCGACCTCAGGCCTGGTCTGCAGCGTAGTCGATGACGCGCGAAAACATTCGGTCCGCGTTTTCGCTGACCTTGATGGGCGCCTGGCCTGTGCCGGTCCATCCACCGCGAGAAAGCCGATGCCGTAGGGCAAATTGCGGCGAAACTTTCGGCGAGATCCTCCTTCCGGCTGTCCAAACCGTTGATCGCGATCACCAGCGGCACCGGACCTTCGCATTTTTTGGCAGCCGCAGGTATCCAATGATCTCCTGATCCTCCGAAGGGAATGTGCACCACTTCCAGAGGAGGATCCTAGAAGCGGGCATGGGCCAGAAACGCCTCGATCGCCTTGTGGTACGACTCTGCTTTCTTCGGAGACGCCGGAATGGGCCATCGGCCGAAAGAATAGAGCCGCCAGGCTCGAATATAGTCCGCGTTGGCCTTCGCCGGATCGCTCGCCTCGATCGACCTTGCCTTCGGCCATGTAGCGGTCGGCGACGGCCATGAACGCCGCGGCCCATTCGTCTTTGTCCCTGGTCTTGATCGCATGCGAACGCCTCGCGAACGTCGGCCGGGATCCAGCCCGATCAGCGGATACATCCCGTTTTCCGCGCGATGAATCGCTTCGGTCTTGATCTCATCAATGCGCTCGCGGCTCTTGCGGGAATGCCATGCCCGCTATCACGAATGACAGAAGCAAGAACTGGAGTTGCAATGATCGCAGTGTTGTTCACTACCCAGGCATTCCTTGTGCTGATCCGCACACGACTAGAGGCCGAACGATCTTTTCGTCAGGCGGCCCCCGGACGACCCCGTCAATCTTCACCCGGCGACTCGCGCGCCGCATCTAGAAGATGAACTTCAGACCGAATTGCGTGGCGCGGGGGCCTCCCGAACCGATCACCGGGTTGGAGGCCGCCATGTCCGGCGTGGCGCAGCCGCAGCCGAAGATACCTGCCGGCCCAGTCGAGGGATCGTTAAAGCCGCCATCCCGAAGCCATTCTGTCCGCCGAAGGGATTGGCGAAGTTCGGATGGTTGAGAATATTGAAGAATTCGGCACGGAATTGCGTGCTCAGCCGCTCCCTCGAGTTTCCAATTCTTGGCCACGGAGAAATCCCAGTTGCGAAAGCCCGAATCGCGGAAGATATTTCGGCCCATCGTGCCGAAACTTCCGAGCGCGGGAGGGATCATCACTGAGTTGCCTTTGGCATAGCAGCCAAACGTTCCCCAGAGTAGCCATCATCGCCGGCGTCGTCGCTTGGTCCCGACACGCCGGCATTGCTGGTTCCCGCGAAGTAAGGAATCCCGACCGGGCCCGAGGTGAAATCGCTGGGGTTGCCAAAGAAATCCCAGCGTTCAATGCCCTCTGGCGGCGATGACTCGCCCGTTCCACTCACGTCGGTTCCTGCGTCAATCGGTCCCCAGGGTTGCGCGCTGTCTAAGGTGACGATGGAATTGATTCCAGCCCTCGAGCATCTGACCGAAGGACTTTTTGCCCGGAATGGCATAGGTCATCGAGAGTGTGAACCGATTTCGTATGTCGAAATCGCTGCTGGCGTATTCCCGCCCTGGATGCGCGCTGTCCTGCGGCAGGCCCAACCCTTGCCCAAAATCCCAGTTGGCGCCGACATCATCGAGCGCGTGCGAATAGGTGTAACCCGCAACGAAGGTAAAGTTATGGAAATTGCGGGCGGTCAGAGTTGCCTGCAAACCGTTGTAGTTGGAGCGGTAGAGGTTTCCCATCTGATAGATGGCGGCCAGAAACGGAAATGGGCCATTGAAGGGACGCGCTGCCTGCTCGCAGGGGTTGGGAGGGGCTCCACAGCCCGGAGCCCACCCCGAGCCAACGGTGGGCTGGTTGATGTCATGAATCCAACCAGGTTGGAACCATGGTTGCCAACATAACCAATTTCCAATGAAAGGTCATTGGTGATTGCGTGCTGAATGTTCAACGTCCAATTAGCGACGTAGGGAGTGGTGATATTCGGATCAATCCCCAGGATGGTGCAGGTCGGTGGCGGCGCAATTGAGATTGCGCCGGAGGAAAGACAGGGCCGGCATTGTATTGTGCGGTGGTCGGAAAGACTTGATATTGCCGACCGCGATATTGCCGCCTCCTGGCAACACTCCGGCGCGCTCCGGTAGGAATGCTGCTCAAACCCAGCGTGTTGTTGAAGGCGAGAAACGATTCCCAGTTGACCGTCTCATACATAACGCCCGCCCCCGCCGCGAATCACGGTATTTCCCTTTACCGGTGGGGTCCCAGGCGAAGCCAACGCGCGGCGCGAAGTCCTTATGATCGCCCTGATAGGGAGAGCTAATCCCGTGCCCACTTGCACCGTCCCCACGGCCGGGATCGAAGTTGCCCAGCAGATTGTGGGCCTCCTTGATCACTCCGTCGTATTCGTAACGTATGCCGAGGTTCAGGGTCAGATTCGGTGCAACGCGCCAGTCATCCTGAAAGAAACCTGCCTCCGACCAATTGTGAATGTTGCGCGTGGGTCTCCGATCAGTATGCTGCCGACAGTGGGGGCGCCCGGCAAAGAAATCTTCCAGGGGCGTCGAGCCGGTGCCGGTGATGAAGGCGCCGCCACCCAGGAATTTGAGACGCCCCCTGCCTCCGGCGTAGGCGCCGCCGCTGAAGCTGTCGCGATGAAGTTCACCGCCAAACTTCAGAGCGTGTTTGCCCCGAGTGTAGGAAACGTGATCCACCAACTGAATTCTGGTATCGGGTCCCTGCACCTTGGGCCACACAAAGCCGCCTAAAGTGTTGGGCAGGTTGTACCCGCCGAAGATCGCGATAATGGGCAGTCCGCCGTAAAGCGGGTTTGTCACCCCCGTGTTCATACCGTAGGACGATGCGGGCAGGTTGTGATCTGCGGTAAAGGTAGGCTGATAGAGTCGGTTGTAGCCCAAGCGCGCCTCGTTCGCCCAGCGCGAGTTTGGAGTCCAAATCCAGTAGCCCCCGACCACCTGCGCGCGCGTGTGAATCTGGGTTAGCCATTCCGGCTGCATCTCGCCGGCGTCCTTGACCGTCCCGTTAGTTGTTGCCAAAGAAATACATTCCGCTCAGGGTGCTGCGATCGTTAAGGTGGTAATCCATCTTTCCCACCGCGTTGTCGGCATTGACCGTGTTCGGCAAACTTATGTTAATCAGGCCGCCGCCCGCAGGATTGGTTCCGTTGTTCAACGGGAAGCCTTTGCCGTTGCAGGTGACCGGCGGCCCCAATTGACAACCCGCCAAGCTGAGGCTTACCGGGCTGATCGCAAAACCTCCTGCTTGAAGATCTGCGATCGCGTTGGGAATGCTGAACTGGCAATCGCCGACAATGCCATAGTTGCAGTTGGAAACGGCTGGCGCCGCCAGTGGAGAAAAAGACGGACTGGCCTCCAGGCCAGAGTTGCCGACACGATAGCGCTGACCTTCGTAGCCGCCGAAGAAGAAAAGCTTGTCCTTCATGATGGGGCCGCCGACAGTGGTCCCGAACTGCTTCAAAGCTCCTGGGGTGTCTTGGCCTGTATCGCGACCGGATTGAAGTAGTTGCGGGCATCGAAAATCGTTCCCGATAAAAACCGTACGCCGTGCCATGCAGTCGCGTTCGTGCCCGATTTCAACTGCCACGTTTACGATCGCGCCGGGTTTCCATCCATATTCAGCCGGGGGATTCTCCTGAACGTTGAATTCCTGAATCGCGTCGACCGGCAGAATAGTTGCGGAATCCCCGGCGATGCCGGCGCCATTGATGATGCTTTGCCCGGAGAAGGGTTCGCTGTTGAACAGTCCGTCGATGAGATAAGCATTGTCCTCCGCTCGCAGACCATTCGTGCTCGTGGTCGAGAAGCCGCCGCCCGGATAACGCATTACGCCCTGGCCGCAACTGCAGCAGGTTTTCGTAGTTTCGCCCATTTAATGGGAGGTCGTTGATTTCCTTGTTGCTGAGCGTTCCCCCCAACGTGGCTGAGGTCGTATCCAGAAGCGGAATCTCGCCGGTTACAACCACCGTCTCGGCAACCTCGCCGGGCTGGAGCGTGAAGTCGATGCGCGCATCCTTTGCGACCTCCAACGCGACGTTCAGCCGCTCCACGCTCTTGAATCCCTTGGCCTCGACCCGGACCTTATACGTGCCGGCAGGCAGGCCGGGAGCAACGTAGATCCCGGCTTGGTCGGTGGTCAGGGTTCGGGCGCTACCTCGCTGCACGTCCGTGATGGTTACGGTGGCGCCGACCACTGCTGCACGGCTTTGGTCAGCAACGCTTCCCAACGCTCGACCCGCATTGGTCTGCGCGTCCAGGGAGAGGCAAAGCAGCAGGAGAGCTACGAGACTCCTACCTAAAATCCGAACCAGCTTCACAAGGGAATGCATCCGGAACCTCCCCTAAGTGGTGGTCCGACAGCTGTACCACCATACGGGACGGTATGTCAAGTAGTTTCGCTGGTTAGTGGATTTATGGTATGGTGGTCGGACCAGTTTGAGCCACGTCTTTCCTCTTCAAATTGCTCCCCAAGATGGGGCATAGCCGCCAAGCGGAAAGCGTACCCAGACTCTCGCAAGGCAGAAAAGATATGGCGATCGCGACCATCAACCCGGTGACCGGCGAGCTTTTGAGGACTTTCGAGCCGCTGTCGGATTCGCAAATCGACGAAAAGCTCCAGCTCGCATCCGACGCATTTTCCAAATACCGAAGGATGCCCTTTGCGGAGCGCGGGCAAATGATGGTTCGGGCTGCTGACATTCTCGAGCAACGAAAAAGAGACCTTTGCCCGAACCATGACTCTGGAAATGGGCAAGACATTTCGCTCCGCGGTGGACGAAGCGGCCAAATGCGCCTGGGCATGCCGCTACTATGCCGAAAACGCGGAGCGTTTTCTTGCCGATGAACTCATCGAGACCGCCGCAACCCGGAGTTACATTCGCTACCAGCCGCTGGGGCCGATCCTGGCCGTGATGCCGTGGAATTTTCCTTTTTGGCAGGTCATTCGCTTCGCCGCCCCGGCCTTGATGGCGGGCAACGTCGGGCTCTTGAAGCACGCATCGAATGTTCCGCAATGCGCGCTCAGCGTGGAGGATATTTTTCGCCGGGCAGGATTTCCCGAAGGCGTCTTTCAAACGCTGCTGATCGGTTCGCAAAAAGTGGACCGAATTCTTGCTGATCCTCGTATAGTGGCGGCTACCCTCACAGGCAGCGAGCAAGCGGGAATCGAAGTGGGAATCGGGGCGGCAAGGAGAATCAAGAAAGTTGTGCTCGAGCTTGGCGGCAGTGATCCGTTTATTGTCATGCCCAGCGCGAATCTCGAAGAGGCGGTGGCAACTGCCGTGAAGGCGCGGATCGTGAATAACGGCCAGTCCTGCATCGCGGCCAAGCGCTTCATCGTCGCCGAACCGATTGCGGAAGAATTTGAGCGCAGGTTCGTGAGCCAGATGGAAGGCCTCAAGATTGGCGATCCCCTCGATGAAAGCACTGATCTTGGACCGCTGGCCACATCTGATGGTCTGAAGAGCCTGGACCAGGATGTGCAAAAAACAATCGCACTGGGCGCGCGCGTGTTGACCGGCGGCAAACCTATCAGGAAGTCCGGTAACTTCTATGCGCCGACGGTTCTGACCGACATCCCGAAAGATTCGCCCGCCTATCGCGAAGAGTTGTTCGGTCCAGTTGCTTGCGTGTTCCGGGCTATGAACCTGGACGAGGCGATTCGCCTGGCCAACGACACCCGGTTCGGGCTGGGAGCCAGCGCCTGGACCAACGACGAGCGCGAACGCGAGCGCTTCATCAACGAACTGGAAGCTGGCATGGTCTTCATCAACCGTATGGTCGCTTCCGATCCCCGGCTTCCTTTTGGCGGGGTGAAGCAGTCAGGACACGGCCGGGAATTGGGGCCGTACGGGATTCGCGAATTCACGAATATCAAGACGGTCTGGATCCAAGACTCGAAATGAATTGCCGGCTTTCGAGAAAGTCTGGTAGTTTGGTCGGACCACCATACCTTTATGCCGCAGCTCGGCAAGTATCGGCGCTTTGGTATAGTAGCTAGACCACTGGCCTCCCCAGTGCGCAGGGAGAAATCCGTGTACAAAGCAGTTCGCACGTCGCGGCTCTACGAGCAAATCGTTCAGCAGATCGAGGAATCCATCCTCAAGGGCGCGCTTAAACCAGGGGACCAACTCCCCGCGGAGCGCGACTTGGCGCAGCGATTCGGCGTCAGCCGAACCGCCGTCCGGGAGGCCGTTAAGGCGCTTCGCGAAAAAGGATTGGTGGAAGCTTATCTCCGGACGTGGAACTTTCATCACGAACGGGACCTCGCAAGCCATCCGGCAATCGCTGGATTGATGGTCAAGATCGGGCAGCCGGACGGGTCCACCCACTTGGCCGAGGTGCGCGCGATTCTGGAGCCGGAGATCGCGGCGTCTGGCCGCGACCCGCATTTCGGAGCAGCACCTCGCCCTCATGCGAGAAGCAGTTGCGGTCATGGATCAGAAAGCGGGACGATCCCGACGCTTTCATCGAGGCGGATCTGGATTTCCATCTGTCGCTGGCCGAAGCGGCGGCGAATCCCTTGATCCTGTCGCTGATCGATTCCATTGTCGGATTGCTTCGCGAACAACGCATGCGAATTTTCCACGTCGAGGGCGGACCCGAGCGCGGGACAGTATCACCACAAGCGCATCCTCGAGGCGATCGAGCAACGCAACGCCGAGAAAGCGCGTGAGGCGATGCGGGCTCACCTGCAACAGGTGCGCGAGGATTCGCAAGGCCAGCGAAGCGAACCGCGCGCTTTCGAAGCCCACTTCATAGTTTGGAGGCTGTAGCAGATGGCGAATCTCGGTTTTGTCGGTCTCGGCGTGATGGGCAGCCAGATGGTGAGCCGCCTGCTCGACAAGGGGCACACCGTCACCGGCTACAACCGCACGCGCTCGAAGGCACAATGGCTGATCGACAAAGGCATGAAGCTGGGCAGACTCGCCGCGCGCGGTGGCCGCGGCGGCTGACATCACTTTTGCCATGGTCACCAACTCCGCCGCGCTGACCTCCATCATGGAGGGTCCGGACGGCATTTTGGCGGGGCTCGGCGCTGGCAACATTTTCGTCGACATCAGTACGGTAAGTCCCTCGGTGAGTCGCGCCTTTGCCGCCAAAGTGCGCGAAAAGGGCGCGGACATGGTGGATTCCCCGGTCTCCGGAAGCGTGATCACGCTGCAGGAAGGCAAGCTTTCGGTGATGGTGGGCGGCCGCCGCGAAACCTTCGAGCGGGTGAAGCCGGTTCTGCAGGACATCGGCCCGAAGGTGACCTACGTCGGCGACAACGGCCTGGCGTTGTGATGAAGATTGCCACCAATCTCAGTCTCGCCGTTCAGATGCTGGCCTTCTCCGAAGGTGTTTTGCTGGCAGAGAAGAGCGGTATCGCGCGCGAGACTGCGGTAGATGTTCTCACTCATAGCGCCGTCGCCTCGCCCATGATTCAATATCGCGGGCCCTTCGTGCTGCAGCAGCCCGAAGAAGCCTGGTTCGACGTCAACATGATGCAGAAAGACATGCTGCTGGCGCTGGAACTGGGCCGCCAGCTCGACGTTCCCCTGCCGACGACCGCCATTACCAATGAGTTTCTGACCGCGGCGCGCGGCATGGGCTGGGAAAAACTGGATTTCGCCTGCATGTTCGACGTGCTGGCGCGAATGTCGGGAGTAGCGAAATGACGACTGCCACGGACAAGTCGCAGGCCAATTCCGGCATCCGGGCTGAACCGCTGGCTGCAGATGTACCGGCAGATGGTGAGCGATCCGCCTGTTCGAAGAGCAGGTGAACGAACTCTACACTCGCGCGCTGATGCCCGGGTCTCGCCCATCTCTACGTCGGCGAAGAAGCGGTCGCGGTCGGAATCTGCGAAGCGCTGCGGCTCGACGACTACATCACCAGCACGCATCGCGGCCACGGGCACTGTCTGGCCAAAGGCGCGTCGCCGGACCGCATGTTCGCCGAGTTGCTGGGCAAAGAAGCGGGATACTGCCGCGGCAAAGGCGGATCGATGCACATTGCCGATCCTGCCACCGGCAACTTGGGAGCGAACGCCATTGTTGCCGGAAGCGTGGGAATCGCTACCGGCGCGGCGTTCTCCGCCAAGCGTCTGGGCAACGGCAGGGTTGCGGTCTGTTTTTTCGGCGAAGGCGCGCTGGGGCAGGGCATTTTGTATGAAGTGATGAACCTGGCGCAGCTCTGGAAGCTGCCGGTGATCTACGTCTGCGAAAACAATCTGTACAACGAATACACGCACTACTCCGAAACAACTGCCGGCGATATTCCGGCACGCGCGGCTGCGTTTGGAATTCCGGCGGAAAGCGTGGATGGGCAAGACGTCCGCGCGGTGCACGCAGCGGCCACGCGTCTGGTCGACCGCGCCCGGGGTGGAGGCGGCCCGGCATTTCTGGTGTGCAATACCTACCGCTACACCGGACATCACGTCGGCGACATCAATCGCGAGTATTACCGCTCCAAGCAGGAAGAGCAGCACTGGAAAACCGAGCGCGATCCGATCAAGCTTCTGGCGAATTGGCTGATCGAACAAGGCCTCGACCGACACCGCGCGGTTCGATGCAATTGACTCCGAGGTTGAGTCGGAGATAAAAGCGGCGGTCAAGTTCGCTCTGGACTGCGCCCTATCCGAGCTCGGAGGAAGTGGAGCAGGACGTCTATGCCTGAACCCAATCCCCGCGAACTGACTTTCGCGCAAGCCGTCCGGGAAGCGCTGGCGGAAGAGATGCGCCGCGATTCCCGCGTTTGCATTTTCGGCGAAGATGTCGCCGAGGCGGGCACGCCCTTCAAAGTGCTGTCGGGACTGGTGGAGGAATTCGGCACCGAGCGTGTGATCGACACTCCGATTTCCGAAGCCGGATTCACGGGCATCGCCGTGGGCGCCGCCATGACCGGCCTTCGCCCGGTGGTCGACATCATGTTCGGCGACTTCATCACCCTGACCATGGACCAGATGGTGAACCAGGCGGCGAAGGTCCACTACATGTCCGGAGGCAAGTGGAAAGTTCCCGATGGTGATGCGGACGACGCTCGGAGCCACCCGCCGTTCCGCCGCGCAGCACTCGCAATCGCTGCATGCCTGGTTCAGCCACGTCCCCGGACTGAAGGTCGTGCTGCCGTCCACTCCGTACGACGCGAAGGGCCTGCTGAAGACCGCGATTCGCGACGAGAATCCGGTCGTCTTCTTCGAAGACAAGATGATGTACAAGTTCAAGGGCCCGGTGCCGGCCGAGGATTACACCATTCCGTTCGGCGTGGCGGACGTCAAGCGCGTAGGCCGGGACATCACCCTGGTGGCGACCAGCAGCATGGTGCAAGTGGCGCTGGGGCGGCGGATTTGCTGGAAGAAACCGGGATCAGCGCTGAAGTCATCGATCCGCGAACGACCTGGCCGCTGGACGAGAAGACGCTGATCGAATCGGCCAAGAAAACATCGCGGGCGATTGTGGTCGACGAAGGCTATGGCCGCTACGGCGTCACGGCGGAAATTGCGGCCGTGATCGCTGAAGGCGCTTTTTATGATCTGGACGCGCCGGTGAAGCGGATGGGAGCGATGCACGTGCCGATTCCGTTTTCTCCGCCGCTGGAAGATATGACCGTGCCCACGGACAAGTCGGTTTTCGAAGCGGCGCGGGCGCTGTTGCGGCGAAATCGTAAGAACAGGAGGCGCGTCATGGCATTGACCCACTCACGGAACCATGGCGGTGGATTGGGAACAGCGAGTAGACTTCGACCGCTTGCGCCGGGAACGGCTGGCGCGCGCCAAGAATCTGCTCGCCAAATCCGAGATGGGCGCGCTGCTCTGTTTCGACATGAACAATGTGCGCTACCTGACCGCCACGCACATTGGCAGTTGGGCGCAGGACAAGTGCAACCGCTTCACTTTGCTGCCGCAAAACGACGAGCCCATCCTGTGGGATTTCGGGTCGGCCGCCAACCATCATCAACTTCATTGCCCCTGGCTCGGAGATCGCTCGCGGCCCGGCATCTCGATGCTGCGCGGGGCCATGTCGCCGGAAATGGGCCGCGCCGAAGACGTTGCCAAAAAGATCCGCATCGAGCTCGAAATGCGCGGCCTGCACAAAGAACCGCTGGGCATCGACATCATCGAGCCTCCAGTTCTCTTTGCCTTGCAACGCGAGGGAATCACCGTGGTCGACGGGCAGCAACTCATGTCCGACGCGCGCGTGATCAAGACGCAGGATGAAATCTCGCTGCTCAACATGTCGGCCATGATGGTGGACGCCGCCTACGACGAACTCTATCGCGCGATGAAGCCCGGCTTGCGCGAGAACGAAGCGGTCGGGCTGGTGAGCAAGGTTCTCTATGACCTCGGCTCGGAATATGTCGAAGCGGTGAATGCGATCTCCGGCGAGCGCTGCAATCCGCATCCGCACGTCTTTTCCGACCGCGTGCTCCGCCCCGGCGATCCCGTTTATTACGACATCCTGCATTCCTACATGGGATACCGCACCTGCTATTACCGCTGCTTCACCATCGGCTACGCCTCGCACGCCATGGTCGATGCCTACAAGCGCTGCCGCGATTACCTGGATGCCGCCATCGAACTGGTGCGCCCGGGCCGCACCACCGCGGAGATCGCGGCGGTCTGGCCCAAGGCGCAGGAGTTCGGTTTCCCTAACGAAGAAGCATGCTTTGCCCTGCAATACGGGCATGGCATCGGGCTCGCGATCTGGGAAAAGCCGGTCATCAGCCGCCTGGTGTCGCTCGAGCATCCGCATGAGATCAAGCCCGGCATGGTTTTCGCGCTGGAAACTTTCTGGCCTTCGACCGACGGCTGGAGCGCGGCGCGCATCGAGGAAGAAATCGTCGTCACCCAGACCGGCCACGAAGTCATCACGCGATTCCCGGCGGAAGAATTGCTGGTGGCGGGCGCGCATTATTTCACCGTCAACGGGCCGCTGCCGACTACGCGTGAGAATGAGGCCGCTCCCAGCCGGCGTGTCGTGGAGATGATCGAGGCCAGCGCCAAGACCGAACGAGTCGGAGTCGGGACTAGGATATCATCCCGAGCGTTGTCGCGCGCTTCGCGCACGAGAACTTCTCTCAGGATGACACGGCAACAGCAACTATGGCCTTCAGCGTCGTCATGCCCGCTCTCGAGATGGCGCAGGAAACCGGCAAGCTCGTGGCTTGGCGGAAGAAGGAAGGCGAGAGTGTCGCTAAGGGCGAGCCGCTGCTGGAAATCGAAACCGATAAGGCTGTGCTCGAAATCGAAGCGCCCGCCGATGGCATTCTCGCCGGCGTCAAGGTGCAGGCCGGCGCCGTCGTGCCAGTTGGCAAGACCATCGCCTGGATTGTTCGTCCCGGGGAAACTCCTCCCCCAGAGGACACATCGTTTGGGACTCCCGCGCAGACGGGACCGAAACCGCCCGCCCAGTTCCGGCTGCTCACGGCACCTGGCGCAGTCCAGGCGGAGCGGGCGCAAGAATTTCTCCCAAAGCCCGGCGCCTTGCCAAGGAGCATGGCGTCGAAATCACTCGCTTGCGCGGCTCAGGGCCCGGCGGCGAGATTCTCGCTTCCGATATTCTGGCCGCGGCAGAATCGCGAACCGGTCACTGCCGCGCGATGTAGAAGCACTTCGAAGCGCGATCGGGCGGCTGATGGCCGAGCGAACCACGCAGAGTTGGACCAGCGTGCCCGCATTTCTTCGTGGTTCGTGAGGTAGATGCGAGCGCGCTGATCGCCGCGCGCGAAAAATTGCGCCCGGCAATCGAACAGGCGTTCGGCGTGAAGCTCACGCTACACCGATCTTCTGGTTGCGCTGGTGGCGCGGGTGCTGGTCAAACATCCGCGCATGAATGCCAGCTGGAGCAGCGACGGGATCCGGCTTCAACGCCGAGGTGAACATCGCGTGTGGCGATGGCGGTCGATGACGGCGTGGTCGCGGCCGTGATTCCCAACGCGAACATCGCTGCGCTCGGCGAAATCGCCGCGCAAGCGTCAGTGATCTGGCCGAGCGGGCGCCGGCCGGCCGTTTGCGCCCGGCCGATATCGCGAACCCAACTTTCACCATCAGCAATCTTGGCATGTATCAGGTCGACGCTTTCAGCGCCATCATCAGCCCGCCGCAAGCCGCCATTCTCGCCGTGGGAAGCATCGCAGATCGCGTGGTGCCAGTCGCCGGTCAGCCTGGCATTCGGCCGATGATGACGCTGACTCTTTCCTGCGACCACCGCGTCGTGGATGGCGCGCGGGCAGCGGCGTTCCTGAACGACTTGGTTGAAGCCCTTCGCGAGCCGGAGAAATGGCTGCGATGACGATGCCGGCGTGCCGGTGCGCGTGCGTGCCGGCATCGTAGTTCTGCGCCTCGTAAACAGCGTGGGAACCGCCGCCCCGGCTGTCCAGTCTGGGCTCAGTCCAGCAGTCCTCTCCCGTTCCTGTCATAGAATAACCATTCTTGCTTGCTCCCCCTGAATTCGACCGTCTCCGCGTCGTGCTGGTGAGGACGCGCAACCCTCTCAACCTCGGCGCCGGCCGCACGCGCCATGAGCAACTTCGGTTTCTTTCACTTGCGAGTGGTCAACCCCTACGAATTGGCATTCCGCGAAGCCCGTTCCGCCGTGGGCGCTTCTGCCCTGCTAGCGAATGCAGAGCAATACAAAACTATGGCCGAAGCCGTCGCTGACTGCGCGCTGGTTGTGGGAACCACGGCGCTGCGCCACCGGGAATTGCAGCATCCGCTGCGGCGCCTGGAAGATGGCGCCCGGCTCATTCGCCGACAACTGGCATCGAGCAAGGTCGCGCTTCTGTTTGGATCGGAGAAGGTCGGCCTTTCAAACGAAGCCCTCAGCCACTGCAACTGGCTAATGCGCATCCCAACCCGCGATGAGCACGGCTCGATGAACTTGGGACAGGCGGTCGCGGTCTCCCTGTATGAACTCGTACGCGATTCCAAATCTGCGCGCCAGGCGGAGAAACCTGCAGCTGCCACTGCCGCCGAGGTCGAGCGGATCACCGAATTGCTGGTGGATGCGTTGTGCGCTAGCGGCTACCTGAATTCTCATCCCACGGCTTCCGCGAAAGAAAAAATACGCCGATTGGTCCGGCGCCTCAACCTGCAAGCCGATGACGCCGGAATCTGGCTCGGAATGTTGCGTCAGATTCTCTGGAAGAAGCGGACGGGCGATTGAGGAGTACGACCGACAACGAACGCATCAATCGGCAATTGAAACCGCGGCGCGATCCGTCGCCAATTTTCTCTCGGCGCTCCACAGGCCGAACAAATCTCCGTTGGTCCCCCGGACCAGCGCTGGTTGATTCGCGATCGCCTGGAACACAGACTCTAATTCCTTCCACTGGCCGAGTCCATCAATCTCCCAGCTATGCATGTACAAATGTGCTATGCCGCCGTGCTCCGCAACATAATCAAGGGCGCGCAAGAAATGCTCCTGCCAATGTGTTGCGCCCCTGTAGATTCTCCAGTAGTTCCATGCGCCGGAGAAATTCCGCTCCAGAAGAGCGTGCCGAATCTGTATGGTGCGGCCATGAGAGTAGGCTTGCGTAGTCACTCCCCAGCGGAATGGGTCTTCGGGAAAATCGTGGAGATTGAAAAGGCAGGTCCGCGCCCCCTTAAAGCCAGCTTGCTTGACCAATTCTGCTGATGTGCGATCGAACTTCCCCTTCGGATAACAAAACGCAACAGCCGGTTTGCCAGTGAGATCTTCCAGCCATTTCTTGCAATCCACGATTTCCGCAAGGGCGGTTTTTCCTGGCAGCGAAGGGAGTGGAACGTGGTTGATCGTATGCCCACCCAGCTCGAAAGTTCCGGAGAGTTGCCGCAAAAGAGCGGGCGCATGACTTCGCGTTCAGGATTCTGGGCGGGAACGTAGAAGGTAGCCTTCAGCCCATATTTTTGGAGGAGTTCCGCAGTCCTTAGATCAGTCGGATGCCCATCATCAACACTGATGGTCACGAATGCGCGATGAGTCAACAGTGCGGAGCTACTCATCTCAACCTTCCCTCTGCCACTCCCATTCCGGCAGAGCGCCCGGCCCTAAAAGCCCCCAGCCGCTAAAGCCGATTCATCATTGTCCCTCAGGCGGCATGACCAGAGCCATGCCCTACCCAAAACCAGACGCGGGTGACGGAACGCAAGTTCATCCAAACTTACGCTCCACTACAAGCTGGAATCGCCGTCAAAGAGCGAGGGCTCCCAGACGGCTGGGTTTTTCAGTCTCTCCGCCAGTGCCGGATCATTGGCTTTGTAGAAGTACACCCAGTTGGGCAGTGGACGGCGATGCGGAGAAGCGCGTTCTACCTCCTTCTCCAAATGCGGGGCGAGGCCGATCAACTCCAGCATGTGGATGGACTCTTCCCGGCAGCGATCTATGGCCGTCTGGAGCATGGCCGTAAGCATGCCTGGCGCGCTTTCCTGCTCCAGACATTGAAAATCGGCCAGGCGCACGCGCGTCAGCCCGGCTTCCGGATTATCCTGTCTTAGAAATACCGCGTATGCCGCCAGGCCGGAGTTGCCTTCTACTTCGTAGATCCATGCCGCGTTTTGCAGCAGAGCAAACTTGAAGTGCCACTCCAGCACTTCCCGGCTGCGAACGGCGAGCAACAGGTTGGATTTCTCCTTTCTCAGCGCCGCCCAGAATGCATCGAAGCGCTCATCGAAACTAGTGGAAGGCTGTACCGTAATGTTGCTTCCGTTCTCCTGAAAGCGACGTCCCTTAAGGCGGTTGCGAAGAAATACTCCCGCTGAAAAAGGATAACTAAGTTGCTTGGCTATCGCCCAGCCTTTTTTTCGCAGAAAACTCTCGGTAAAGCCTTGTGGATTCGTGATCCAAAATAGCGTCCGATCCCAGGAGCCTACGGGCACGCGAACACCCTCAAAAATACTGTAAGCTGGCGCGGCCTGGGAGTTCACGGTTGTGTTCATAAAGAGATCAACATTGGGCTGTTTGAAATACGTTCCCAAAAGCAGCGGTGAATATGTGCGATACGCCGTATCCACAACCCACGCTCGGGTGGTTGCTGCGAGCAGCCTCTTACCGTCAAGTTCATAATTCAGCGGAATATTTCCGAGATAGCCAGAGATGCCGCCGTCACTATTTTCCAGGACCCATCCGATCGGGAACCTGTCTTTGATTTCACGGTAGGCGGGGTTGTTGATCCAGAGATGCGTCCATCCGGGATAGCTTTCCGTGTGCAATTGGAATTTCGCCGTGAGTGCGGCAATCTGGTGATAATCGTCAAAGCGAACCTCACGCAACTTCAGCGGTTTCTGCAATCTCGGGATGGGCGCGGTCTGAATTCGAGGATCGGTACTCATGAAGACGGCCCTGGCATGTTGTGTTGCCCGCTCCTGCCGTCCGCTTTAGGGCGTGATCTTCCACACCGTTCCGTAGCCGGAGGAGCCGCCTTCCCAGGTAGTGCCATAGACATTGCCACTCCCGTCCACGAAAGGACGACCGTAGAGACGGCCCCCGTCGGAGCCGCTGAACTTGTGCAGCATAGTGAACTTGCCATCGGTGGTTATCTTCCATACAGTTCCGCAGTCGCCGTCACATCCGTTATTGCCGCCAGCCACGGTAGTTCCGAATAGGTTACCCGCGCAAACCGTCTTTTTCGTAGCTTGGCATGCCACGCCCCCGTATGGTCCGCCTCCATCCGGGCCCGAAAAGCTATGTAGCACGGAGAATGCCCCGCTTCTAAGATCGTATCGCCACACCGTTCCTTCGCCGTTAACGCCGTAATCCCATGCAGTGCCGTAGAGGCTCCTCTGATACTCCCGGAGAGCACCAGTGGGATACCCACCGTCAGTCTTGCCATTGAAGGTGTGCAATACGCTGAAGGTGCCGCCTGAGGTTATCTCGAACAGCACCCCGCAACCAGAAGCACCGCCATATTCAGTGACGCCGTACAGGTTGCCTGCCTCATCCCTGTGCACCCTGCCCTCATCAGGGTAGCCGCCGTCGTTTCCGCCAGTAAAGTTGTGAAGAACCGTCTCTGTTCCACTGCTGGTCAGTTCCCACACCGTGCCCGCACCGAAAGTTCCTCCCTCATAGGACATGCCATACAGGTTGTCCGATTGATCCAGGGTCACCCCGCTGGAAATATCTCCCGGGTCTCCAGACCTGCCAAAGTTATATAACGTGCTGAAAGTCCCGGCGGAACTTATGGAGAATGCTGTGCCCCAGCCACCGGACCCGCCTCCTGCTGTCGTACCATACATCCCGCCTTTTTTGTCGAGTTTCACGCCCACGAAGGGCCAATTGCCATCCGAGATTGCAAAAGTGTGCAGGACGCTGAACATGCCACTGGCACTCAGTTCCCACACTGTTCCGCAGCCTTCATAGCAAGCCGAGTTGCCGCCTCCCCCGGTTGTGCCAAAGAGGTTGCCATTCTTGTCCGTAACCGGCTGCCCGTAGGGGTATGCTCCATCGTTGCTGCCACCAGTGAAGTTATAGAGCACGGCAAAAGTTTGTGCCTGTGCTGGAAAACTGGCACTCATCCCGCCCATTAGCATGACTGCCAAGCCTAGGGTGGCAGGAGCCGACAGCAAGCGTGTTCTCAAAATGCAATTCTGCGCTTGGTTCATCTCGGTATGACCTCCTCTTTTGACCTCCGTCAGCAGCCAGCCTACGCGACGTGCTAGAAACTCAGAACATTAGAGTTATCTAGAATACCCTCGTCGCGGGGATTTCGGCCATCGAACACCGGGTGGAGCAGACCTGAGAGATTGAGCGCCCTCGCGCGCGGCGAGCGCAACTATACCATAGCGATCGGCCGGCTGCGAGAACCAACCCTTGCCTTTCCAGTGCGATCCATGCCAGGGTTAAACTGGGCTTCTGGCCGAGGAATTCCGGCCTATCCCGTCAAAATTCGTCTATAATGCCGTCAATTGTTGGAAAGGTGTGCGCCCAGCCTTAAGCTCCCAGATAACACTCTGGTCACCCCTTAGTGCTAGGCCTCAAACGGTTCGTTAGGTATGGAGAGTGGCGAACGATCATGTTCTAGCAGCACAGAAGTCCAAGAGGCAGGACCGTCTACCCTGTGGGTGCCTGATTTAATACAGCGTCAAGCCGTGCTCATGCCGGGGGCTTTGGCCGTGAGTTGTGGTTCCGATCGTCTCACGTATGAGGAATTGGACCATCGCTCCAACCAACTGGCGCATTGCCTTCGCAGTCTAGGAGCTGTCTCCGGGAGCGTAGTGGGTTTGTGCCTGGAACGCTCGGTAGACTTTCCAATCGCCGCTTTGGCCATTCTCAAAGCTGGCGGCGCGTATCTGCCGCTCGAAACCAAAACTCCGAGCCAGCGGGTAAACACGATGTTGGACGCGGCTCAGGTCTCGGTGGTTGTGACGCAGTCGAGCGTAATCGGATCGCTGGCGGCAGATGGACGAACCGTGGTCGCGCTGGATCGCAGCGCGGCGGAAATCGGTCGTTGCTCTTCCGAGCCGCTACCGGTTCGCGTCACGCCGGAGCGCCTGGCGTACGTGATTTTTACGTCAGGCTCAACCGGAATTCCTAAAGGAGCGGCGATCGGCCATGACAGCTTGCTGAATTTGATCGCCTGGCACAATCACTCTTTTGGTCTGACTCCGGCGGATCGCGCAACCCAGTTGGCTTCGATTGGGTTCGACGCCGCAGTATGGGAACTCTGGCCGTACCTGGTTGCCGGAGCCAGCGTGCATCTGGTGGACGATGAGACTCGCACTGATCCCGAGCAGCTCCGCGATTGGCTGGTGCGCAAGAAAATCACGATCAGCTTCGCTCCCACGCCTTTGGCCGAGCGAATGCTGAAGTTGGTCTGGCCCAAAGAAACCGCTCTCCGCTTCCTGCTGACTGGCGCCGATACTCTTCACCAATATCCGCCGGCAACCCTGCCTTTCGCCGTAGTCAACAACTATGGGCCTACGGAGTGTACGGTAGTAGCGACGTCGGCGACCGTCTTCCCGCAGAAGTCTGGGGACCGGCTTCCGCCGATCGGCCAGCCCCATTGACAACACCGAGGTCTACATTCTGGATGGCAAGATGAAGCGAGTGCCCGCCGGCACCATCGGCGAGATCTATGTTGGGGGCGCGGGCCTGGCCCGAGGCTATCTTAACGATCTAGCATTGACTGCGGAACGATTCGTCAACCATCCGTTCAGCGCGGTTGCCGGCGCGAGACTCTATCGGACCGGCGACTTAGGCTGCGTCCTGCCCGATGGCCAAATTGGGTTTCACGGCCGCGTAGACGACCAGGTGAAGATTCGTGGCTACCGGATCGAACTGAATGAGGTCGTCAGCGCGCTAAACCGGCATCCGTCGATCCGCGAGACCGTCGTCGTCGCATGCGAAACTGACGCGGGTGAGAAGCAATTAGTGGCGTATGTCGTCCCTCTGGCTGCCATGCCGACGATCAGCGAGCTTCGGGAGTTCCTGGCCAAGGAATTGCCGGACTATATGCTTCCCGCGACGTTTGTAAGTCTGGACACTCTCCCCGTAGGGCCGAACGGAAAAGTGGACCGCTTCGCGTTGCCCGAGCCAAGTGATGAGAACATCCTGCGGGATGAAACTTTCCTGGGTCCACGCAACCCTACGGAACAACGTGTGGCTGCCATAGTGGCGTCCCTGTTAGGGTTAGAGCGGGTCGGCGTCAGCGATAACTTTTTCTATCTCGGCGGCAATTCATTATTCGGAACCCAGGTGATCGCCCGCTTACGAGATGCTTTTAACGTGGAACTGCCATTGCTGAAGCTCTTCGATCACCCTAACGTGTCGGATCTCGCGGCCGAGGTTGAACGGCTCATGGTGGCGAAGCTCGACGCCATGAGCGAGGACGAAGCGCAACGCTTGCTTGCCGGCATGGAACGCCGGGCAAGCTGACCTATGAGTACATCCACCGACGGCGCTATTTCCAGAAGTACGGGAGCCAGTGCGCTAAGCCTTTATCATCTTCTGGACCCGGAGGTGCTGGCCAATCCCTATCCTTTGTTTCGCCGTCTGCTCACCGAGGATCCAGTGCATTGGGATGCCTTTCTCCACACCTGGGTGGTGACCCGTTACGTGGATGTGCTTGAGGTACTGCACAGTTTTTCCGCTGAGCGCACCCACACGCCTGAAAAACTGAAGGCCATGGGGCTTTCTGAAATGAGTCCCATCGCTCAGTTGATGGTGAAGCAGATGCTGTTTATGGATCCGCCCGCGCACACCCGGCTGCGCAGTCTGGCATCGCAAGCGTTCGGCCCCGCTCGGGTCGCGGTGTTGCGGTCACACATTCGAGAGATCGTAACCCGGCTTCTGGACGCGGCGCAGAGCAAAGGTCAACTCGACATCATTCGGGATCTGGCTGAACCTCTGCCCGGGATCGTGACGGCGGAGATGCTTGGCGTTCCACTCAGCGACCGCCATCAGCTAAAAGCCTGGTCCGCAGACTTCGCGGAAATGCTGGGAAACTTTCAGCATAATCCCGAGCACGCTCCGCGCATGCTGCGCACCGTGCAAGATATGACGGCCTATTTTCGCGATCGCATTCGAGAGTTGAAAGACATTCCGCGAGAGGGACTGGTCCACTCCCTCATGACTGCGGAAGTGGAAGGCGACCGGTTGACCGACGAGGAAGTTGTAGCGAACAGTATCGTAACCATGGTCGGCGGTCAGGAGACGACAACGAATCTGATTGGCAACGGTGTGCTCACCCTGTTGCGCAATCCCGGGGAAATGAAAAGATTACAGGACGATCTTTCTCTGATTCCGTCGGCCGTGGAAGAAATGCTGCGTTACGAAAGTCCCAGTCAACATACCGGGCGACTGGCTCCCGACGATGTGGAGTTGGGAGGCAGAGTGATCCGCAAGGGACACGCGGTCATGGCCGTGATGGCAGCGGCGAACCGCGACCCGGAGCGATTCCCTGATCCCGACCGTTTTGACGTTGCCCGCGCAGATAATCGGCACCTCGCCTTCGGATACGCTGCTCATTTCTGTTTCGGTGCCGCGCTGGCTCGTGTGGAAGGGCAGGAAGCTTTTGAGGCGATCGTTCGGCGTTTGCCTGGTCTGGAGTTGCAGCCGGGCCCCCTGGTCTGGCGCAATAACTTGGGGCTCCGGGGCCTCACCGCTCTGCCGGTGAAGTTTCAGGCATCTCACGTCGCGAGTTGAAATCGCGAGTTGAAAATGAAGATCGGAAACCTGGATGCCAAAGGAACCGCGCCTCTCCGAGGCCAAGCAGAGATTGCTCGAGATACAGAGGCGGGGCGGCCTTACACCTGCCGCGTCTGAACTGAAGCGGCGTGCGCGAGAGAATCCAGCGCCTTTATCGCTGGCACAAGAACAAGTTTGGCGTCTCGATCAGACAGCGGGTAAGCTGGCGCCACTTCACAACGAATCCATCACCATACATCGCCACGGCCCCTGCAACCTTGGCGGGCTGGAAAGAAGTTTGGCAGAGATAGTCAGGCGACACGAGATTTGGCGGACGACCTTTGAAGAAGTAGCCGGGCAGCCGGTCCAGATTGTTCACGCTGCGCCCGCAACTTTCAAATTGCCTGTCGCTGATCTTAGAACCCTGCCGGAAAGCGAAAGGGAAAAGAAAGCTGTAGATTTGGCGGCCGAGGACGCCAGCAAGCCTTTCAACCTGAACCGCGGGCCGCTATTTCGAGCCCAGCTCATCACGCTGGATGATTCCGAGCATCGCCTGTATTTGACCGCGCACCAGAGCATTGTTGACGGGGTCACCGTTTTCGATATTTTTCCTTTCGAGCTGACTACCCTCTACGAGAGTTTTGTGGCGGGCAAGCCTTCACCTCTGCCCGAATTAGAGACTCAATACGCAGACTTCGCCTGCTGGCAGCGCCGAAGCCTCAATGGCGAGGCAATGGAGAAGCAGTTGACGTATTGGCAAAAGCAGCTCGCCGGCGACTTGCCGATTTTGTGCTGGCCGAATGAGGGTGCGCGACCGGCTTATCAGACGTATCGTGGCGCGATGCACCCATTTAAGCTGCCCCCTGAGCTAACGGAATCTCTCAGAGACCTGGGGCGGCGAGAAGGCGCGACACTCTTCATGATTTTGCTCGCCGGCCTGGTCGCTCTGCTGCACAGCTACACGCGGCAAGAGGACATCATCGTGGGCACATTGGCGCCTTCAGGCCGCAAACAAATTGAGTGCCGGCGATTAATCGGGTACTTTCTCAATCCCGTAGCGTTGCGGGCAAATCTGTCCGGCGATCCTGCGTTTCGCTCATTACTCAGCCAGATGCGCGAAGCAACCCTGGGCGCCATCTCCAATGACGACGTGCCGCTCGAACTGATTGCCGAAAGACTGCAAGCCAAGCCCGATCCCAGCCGCAATATTTTCTTTACGGTTGCGCTGTCAGTCGCGCCCGATGTGCCGCAACTCCCGCTGGGTTGGAGCATGACTTATATGGACGTCGAAAGCGGCGGAGCCAGATGGGATCTGTACCTCGAGATGAGTGACCGCGCGGAAGGGATGATCGGCCGCGCCCAGTACAACCCTGACCTCTTTACCACTCTTGCAATCACTCAGACCCTGGAAGCCTTCCGGCTCTTGTTGGAAAAGGTCGCTGCCGATCCGATGCAGCGCATGAGCAGCCTTACCCGATAACCCATGAACGATGATGCATGAAAAAAGACAATTCCGGTGGAACCCTTTTCGGCAGCCTGGTTTTCTTGTAATCTTGGAACTCCGGTGACGTCCTTTCCTTATCTTTCATCCTTAGTTGTCATTCCGGCTGGCTTCAGCCGGGAGAAATCTGCTGTTCTTGGAGAATAAGGAAGAGTATGAGCACCGGCACGACACAGAAAATGCTCCCAACCGGTGCGACCGGCTGCCGCCGAAAGTTGACGCGCCTTCGACGAACTGCGCTGTTGATGGCGCTGGCCACACCTGCAATTCTTTTTGGTCAAGATCAGAATCCGTTCGCGGGCGATGCCAAGGCGGCGAAGGCCGGAGAATTTCAATTCCGCATCAACTGCGCGTTCTGTCACGGGCTGGGTGCTCGGGGCGGTGGGCGCGGCCCCGACCTGACGCGGGCGCAGAAACGCCACGGCAACCTCGACGCCGATCTTTTCCGAACGATCAGCCAGGGCGTCCCCGGCACGGCCATGCCCCCGAACGGAACCACCGGGCAGGGGGTCGGGATGACCGACGAGGAAATCTGGCAAGTCGTTACTTATTTGCGGAGTGTCCAAGCCAAAGCGCCAGCTCATCCCATCGGAAATGGGGCGCATGGAAAAGAACTTTTCTATGGCGACGCCAACTGTTCCCTATGTCACATGGTGGAAGGAAAAGGTGGGCGCCTCGGGCCTGATCTCACGCCTGTCGGGATGGCTCGATCCGTGGCATACATTGTCGAGTCGGTTCGCGCTCCCAGCCGGCGGTTGGCGCAGGGGCTGGCAGAATCCACCAAAGAATTCCCGCAGGAATACGAGACGGTCACGGTGGTGACGCCCGACGGTCACGAAATCAAAGGCGTCACGCTGAACGAAGACTACTTCAGCGTTCAAATGATGGACGCCAACGAGCAGATTCATCTGTTCGAAAAAGACGAACTGCGTTCTTTCCACAAGAGCCGCGCATCTTTAATGCCCTCTTACGACACAACTCTCCTGAGCGACAAAGATCTGCAGGACATTGTCGCCTACCTGCTCAGTGTGGGGACGAAATGAGGGTGCAGGCGTGAAAAGACTTTTCCGCGTTTCAGTTTTCCTCGCATCGAGCGTCTTCGCACTAAATGCTCGAGGGCAGGTCACGTTCACGCGGCTCCTCGATTCCTCCAAGGAACCGCAAAACTGGCTGACATATTCCGGCGACTACTCCGGGCATCGCTTCAGCGCGCTGGACCAGATCAATACCGAGAATGCGCACTCACTCATTGCAAAGTGGGTCTATCAAACCGGCGCCACGGGCAAGTTTGAAACCACGCCGCTGGTGGTGGACGAGGTCCTTTACGCCACCGGCCCTGACGATCGTGCCTTTGCTCTGGATGCCCGCACCGGGCGGCCGATTTGGTTGTACCAGCGTCAACTACCGACGGATATTCGCCCATGCTGTGGCCGGATCAATCGCGGGCTTGCCATCCTCGGCGACAAGGTTTTTCTCGGGACGCTCGATGCCCACGTCATGGCCCTCGACGCCAAAACCGGCAACGTCGTCTGGGACGTTGCCGCCGTCGATTACAAGCTGGGCTACAGCTTCACGCTCGCGCCGCTGGTGGTGAAGAACCTGGTCATCCTCGGTGTTTCCGGCGGCGAATATGGCATTCGCGGCTTCATTGATGCCTACGACGCTGATACCGGCCAGCGCAAGTGGCGGTTCTACACTGTGCCGGGGCCCGGCGAGCCCGGTCATGAGACCTGGGAAGGCGATTCGTGGAAAATCGGCGGTGCTCCCGCGTGGATCACGGGCACCTATGACCCAGCGACGAATCAGCTCTTCTGGCCCACGGGGAATCCTTCGCCCTCCAATCGCGGCCAGGGTCGCGCCGGTGACAACCTTTACAGCAATACCTTGCTGGCCCTGAATGCCGACACCGGAAAGCTGAACTGGTTTTTTCAATTCACCAAACACGATGAGCACGACTGGGATTCGACCCAGGTGCCCGTGATGATCGATCAGGGCGACCGCCACCTGATCGCGCAGGCAAACCGCAATGGATTTTTCTACGTATTGGACCGCGCCACGGGCAAACTGATTTCGGCGAATCCGTACGGCAAGATCACCTGGAGTGATCGCAAGGACGCCGAGGGCCGTCCCGTTGCGAACACGGAAAGTGAGCCGACTGCTGAAGGCCGCCGCATATGTCCGGGCGCATTGGGTACGACCAACTGGATGTCACCGACCTTCGACTGGCAAACCGGCCTTTTTTACGTGACGGCGCGTGAGGAGTGCGACATTTTCAGCACTGCGCCGCAGCCCTATGAACCGGGTCACGCCTACTATGGCAGCGCCTATTTTCCTGCCGATGATACCGAGCCTTACTGGGGTGCGCTGCGCGCCATTGATCCCGCCACTGGAGAAGTGAAGTGGGAATTCCGGCACGTCTCGCCATCGTGGTCCGGAGTTTTGTCGACGGCCGGCGGACTCGTGTTCACCGGCGATGCGGAAGGCAATTTCATCGCCCTGGATGCGGCCTCCGGCAAAGTCCTCTGGCACTTCCAGACTGGCGCTGCCGTCTATGCCGCGCCCATGGCCTTCGCCATCGCTGGAAAACAGTATGTCGCGATCGCGTCAGGAAGTTCGCTGTACACGTTCGGCCTTCCTTAGATATGTGGCCGTGGGCTCTCCCGCCCGTGCGGAATTCACGGTTTCCATGTACCGTACAGATTGCCCAAACAAGCAGCTACCGTTTCTTCTTCCCGGTCTTGCCTGCACTCTTCCTTCTACGCTGGTTGTACCGGGCCTTGGCCTCGAGATAGCCCGGACGGCTGTTGTGACAAACGCTGCAGCCGGTGCTGTGCCGGCCATTGCGCCAGGCACTGGGCTGAATTGGACGCCCGTGCCGGCGGCAGAGCCGCTTTCCGGGCGGCGGAACTTTGAAGCACAGCTCGCAACCCTTGTTGCGGTACCCGGACCACCAGCGGCTGCGCAAAATGGGACGTCCGTGCCGTTGGCACAACCGCTTCCTGGGCGGTGGCACTTCAGTGGTTCGGTAGCATTCCGCGCAGCCCGTATTGCGATGGCCCGCGCGCCAATAGCTGGGCCGGATCGGCCTGCCGTGAACCTTACACAACCCTGTCTTAGGACGACGGCTGCGCTTTCTTTGGGCTCTCTTGGCGTTCATGCCCTGAGCATACTCCAATTCCGGGCTCAGAAAACAGTGCTCAGGTATGCGCGGACCTGGCATAGCAGCGCTCGCGACAAAAACAGGGCATTCCTGTGGCTGGGGAAGGCCTATGCGGTGAAATGCACTTTTATGACGACGCTCAAGTACTGGACGGTCTTCGACCCCATCCGCTCCGAACCCGCGTTTCACCGATTTGGTTCGCCGCGTCGGCCTGCCGTAGTAGATAGACTGGCGACAAGCCGTTCGGACTCTTGATCCTGGAATCAATGCAGGAGCATCAACACCTCGTGAATAATCACGGCCCACAGAAGCAGAGACACCGGAAGGCACAACATAAGAGCGGTGAACATATTTCCACTTGCGTCGGTTTCAACTTCCCGTCGCCTAGGAAGAAACAGCGTGTGCGCGCCGGTGAGGCAAATGGTTTGGGGGATCTTTCTCATCGCCACAGCAATCATCCAGCACGAATTATCTGACGTACGGAGACCAGCGCATGTGATGACGGTCACGATTGCTGATGACTTATGTCACCGCGATGGTGACATTGGACTATCAATAATAGTTGCCTGCAATAAAAGACATGGAGGCTCCGTGCGAAAGACTTGGGAGGCACGGAGCCTCTTTGCTGCTGGGCCTTCCGGGCACACAGCACATCCGCGAGCATTCCAGGAGATTAGTGACCGGTCAGCAGGTCAATTTGGCTCGGGTCATTCGTCTTCTTGTTTCTCCACAGGTCAACTGCTTATGCTGCTTGCTTGTGGAGGTTCTTACCTCTGTGCCGCGAAGAACGCAGACGAGTTCTGGTTGCCCCGCGGCTTTAAGAGCGAAAATCCGCCGCGTTGTTGGTAACCAATGCGGCGGAGTTTTGTTTCGCTTATGCTTCTCTACAATCCGCATCGCGCCATCTGGGGAGGGGCCTCTGCGGAGAAACATTTCGCTTGCATGACCCCGGCTCGGAGGGTTTAATTTATGCAAATCCGATTGCGTTGAACGAGCCGCGTGCCGCTTTCGTGAGCGTTTTCAGCGGAACGGTCAGCATCCCGCAAATTACGGCTCTGAGGAGTGGCCCCATGAAGCCAACCGTCGTTATCTGTAGCATTCTGTTGTTGAGCCTGCCAGGAGCAGCGCAGGATTCATCTATTTGGCAGCCGCCTTTGAACACCAGTTGGCAATGGCAACTCGTCAAGCGTGTCGATCAGAGCGTCAAGGTGAAGATGTACGACATCGACATGTTTGACAATACTGCCAACGTGGTTACCAAGCTGCATGCCAAGGGACGGAAAGTCGTGTGCTACATCGACGTGGGTACCTGGGAGAACTGGCGCCCCGACGCCAAGAAATTCCCCAATATCGTCAAAGGCGAGAAGGTCGCCGGCTGGCCGGGGGAAAGGTGGCTGGACATCCGCCGAATCGACATTCTGGGACCGATCATGAAAGCGCGTATGGACCAGTGCCGGGCCAAGGGTTTCGACGGCATGGAACCCGATAACGTAGACGGCTACACCAACGACAGCGGATTCCCTCTCACTTACCACGACCAGATCGGCTACAACTCGTTCATCGCTGAGGAAGCCCACGCCCGCGGGCTGTCCGTAGGATTGAAGAACGATCTGGACCAGATCCGTGACTTGCTGCCCTCGTTCGACTGGGCGCTGGACGAGCAGTGTTTCCAGTACCACGAGTGCAATAAGTTGCTGCCCTTTATCAACGCGAACAAGGCGGTGTTCGAGGTAGAATATAACCTTCCTCCGAACAAGTTCTGCCCCAAGGCGAACTCAATGAACTTTAACTCCATGAAGAAGCATCTCAACCTGGGCGTGTATCGGGTTCCCTGCCGCTGAGAGCCGCAGGATGCCGATTTCGCCGGCGATTCGCATCTCCCCGACGCACAGACAAGCTGTCTCCCGTCCTGTGATCCTTGATTTCGAACTCAAGAAACTCGTGGATCGGCACAATTGCATGGTGGACAGAAGAGGCGATCACTACTTTTTCGCCCGCTGTGGAATCCAGTAACGGGCAACCTCGCGGGACTCAGCACCCACCCTTTTGCTAGAATTCCGCATCCTCTTGGGGGGTCTGACCAGCATCTGTGGGGCTCGGTCGGCGAACCGAGAGAGTTGGCCGGAACGACCGTGCAGGGTTGCGTCACCAAACACCTGGAGATTTTCTCGAGCATCTACGAGGGCTGCGGTGGTTTGTAGCAAATGTTCGACGAGTTTGCCCGATGGTTCGCAGTTCTGCCTGAAATGCGGGCAGGCAGTCAAGGGTTCTGCAAACGGCACTGCGACCGTGCCCAGCGCACCCGCGACGGGGGCAGGTACGGCAATAGGAGCAGCGGCAGCGCTGCCACGGTCCCGGCGTGGGCCCCGCTTTGCCGCCTGGATCTTTGGAGCAGCACTGCTGCTCGGCATCTTATGGGCGGCAGGCAGCAACAACCCGGTCGCACAGCAACTGCGAGAATACGCCGGTTCGCATACCGAGGCTGTAGGCGATACGGTTTTCTTGGTGAAACCGCGCAGTTTCTCCGCTTACAAATTCACCGTTCCACCCGGTTCTGCCAATGTGGTCGTCAGCGGGCAGTTCAGCGCAACCGGTGGTGCAGAACATTCAGACAATGACGTGCAGGTGTATGTCCTGAGCGACGACGCCTTCGTCACCATGCGGAGCGGCTACGCCGCGAGCACCTACTACGACAGCGGAAGGGCCATCCAAAGCAATATCAATGCCGACCTTCCATTCGGCGGTGGCGCTTACTACCTGGTCTTCGACAACCGGTTTTCTCTGCGGACACCCAAAACGATCCATGCCGTGGCCACGTTGCACTACAACAATTGGTGGCCGGAGTTCCTTCTGCGCCTGAGAGAAAGGGGTCTGAACGCGCTCGACATGTGACTGCCCCGCCGGCGGTTATAGAATGTAGTACCGACCATGAACCCGCCAGATCCACCGACCGAAGCTGCGGTGAAGCCGACCTCTGAGCCTGCCACCGGTCCTTCGAATTTCATCCGCGACATCATTCTCGACGATTTGAAGACCAACAAGTATCAAGGCCGGGTGCAAACCCGCTTCCCGCCTGAGCCGAACGGCTACCTGCACATCGGCCATGCGAAAGCGATCTGCCTCGATTTCGGACTGGCGGATGAATTTCACGGGCACACCAACCTGCGCTTCGACGATACCAATCCCGAGAAGGAAGAGACCGAGTACGTTGATTCGATCATGGAGGATGTTAAGTGGCTGGGCTTCCACTGGGATGGTCTGTTCTATGCATCCGATTATTTCGACCAGCTTTATGAATGGGCGGTGCGACTCATCAAAGCCGGGAAGGCCTACGTAGACGATCTGTCGGCAGACGAGATACGCGGATACCGCGGCACCCTGACCGCGCCGGGCAAAGACAGCCCTTATCGCAACCGGTCGGTCGAAGAGAACCTCGATCTCTTCACCCGCATGCGGGCCGGGGAATTTCCCGATGGCTCCCGCGTTCTGCGCGCAAAAATCGACATGGCTTCGCCCAATCTTGAACCTGCGCGATCCGGTGATGTACCGCATCCTGCACGCAGAACATCATCGTACCGGCGACAAGTGGTGCATTTATCCCATGTACGACTACGCCCACGGCCAGTCGGATTCGCTCGAACGCGTGACCCATTCCATGTGCACGCTCGAGTTCGAGGATCACCGCCCGCTGTACAACTGGTTCATCCAGCAGTTGGGCATCTTCCCTTCGCAACAGATCGAATTCGACCGCCTAAACCTGACCTACACACTCTTGAGCAAGCGCAAGCTGCTCCAGTTGGTGCGGGAGGGCCACGTGTGCGGCTGGGACGACCCGCGCATGCCAACCTTAGGCGGGATCCGGCGGCGCGGCTACACGCCCGAAGCCATCCGCAATTTTTGCGGCGCGATCGGCGTGTCCAAAACGACAGGCGTGATCGAGCTGGCGATGCTGGAACATTTTGTTCGGGAAGATCTGAACAAGCGGGCCCCGCGCGTTATGGCAGTACTGCGGCCTTTAAAGGTCGTGATCGACAATTATCCGGAGAATCAGGTTGAGGAAATGGAAGCGGTCAACAATCCCGAAGACCCCAGCGCAGGCACTCGCAAATTGCCGTTCTCCCGCGTGCTGCTACATCGAACAGGATGATTTCCGCGAAGACCCGCCGAAGCAGTATTACCGGCTTTCTCCGGGACGCGAAGTGCGGCTGCGCTATGGTTATTTCGTGACCTGCACCAGCTTGGTGAAGAACGACAAGGGCGAGGTTGTCGAAGTTCACTGCACGTACGATCCTGCCACGCGAGGGGGAAATTCGCTCCCGACGGACGCAAAGTGAAATCCACGATTCACTGGGTCTCGGCGCCGCATGCGGTTGATGCCGAGGTGCGGCTTTACGACAACCTCTTCATGAAAGAAGATCCCAATCAAACCGAGGAGGGAAAAGATTTCACTGCCAATCTCAACCCGAATTCGCTCGAAGTGTTAAGCGATGCGAAGCTTGAACCGTCGCTGGCCAATCCTGTGGTGCGGGGCCGTTACCAGTTCGAGCGACTGGGATACTTCTGCGTCGATCCCGACTCGAAGTCGGGAAAACCAGTGTTCAATCGCACGGTCGCGCTGAAAGATACCTGGGCGAAGATCGAAAAAGGACAACGCACGAAGGGCCAATGATAGATGCAGCGCGGGATAAATGCTTGCCGGAAATGATTTGTCTTGCGATTCTCTGCTGCGTGCCGGGTGCGTTCGCGAAGGGGCAGGAGTCCAGTGCCGACCAGTACGTCACGGGAATGACCATTGTCGGGTCGGGTTCGGATTCTGCCTGCCCGCCCATCGTTTGGGTGGTGAAGCCAGACACGCCTGCTGCGAAGGCCGGAATCCAACCGGGCGACCGCTTACTCGCGATTGACGGCCATCGCGGGATCGACATCGTGCCGTTACTTCGCAGCAAAGATCCAAAGCCGAGCACGATTGAACTCGAAGGCGAACACGGTTCGTACTGCGTTACCGTAGGACGCACCAAGGCTTCTGTTTTGTTAGAAAGAGGGGGTTGGAAAGTCGGCCCGGATGGTCTGTTGTATGCCAAGAACGCAACTGAAGCCGAAATGCAGCGAGTCAGCAGACACCCTGCCGAACCGCCGGCCAGCGAAAAGGTTTTTCCCGTACAACATTATCCGGCCAATCTTGAACTCTACTACCCCGGCTTCGAGATATTCGTCTGGAAAGAGAAGGCCATGGAGATCGGCGGTATTGAGGATGGGCCTGCGCGAACAGCCGGAGTACACTACGGTGACGCGATCGTCTCCGTGAACGGCGTTAACCCGCGTGGAAAGTCGATGACGGAACTGGAGCGGCTCTTCAGCAGTCCGAAGCCCGCCAAAATGACACTCGTCCTTGATCGCGACGGTGCGATCAACACATTCACCTTCAAATTGGCTAAAGCGTCGGATGTGGCGGAGGAGAACCACAAACGGATGTACCAAGGCAGGATCATTCCTTCCGTTATCACTCCAGCTTATTTGCGCTGTTGGGAAGCGCCGCCGAAATCTCACTAGTTCGGACTTAGTACGCTAGCTGTGCACGTGCGGGCTTTGCGCAGGGTTGCCTTTGTGCGCCGGCGGAGCCTTTACGACTTTCACTTCAAACTCCACCGGCAATTTTTTCGGCGGAAAGCATTGAGCGTTGTCGCAGGCCTGGTATTTCAGTTCTCCGCGAAATGCGTACTTTCCCGGCAGTACGCTGGCCAGCGGCCGCACCGAAACTGACACAGCGAAACTTCCGCTATAAACACTCAGCTTCTCATCGGGAGCGAAGGCGAAGCTCATCTCCTGGCCTGCCGGATACGTGATCTTTCCCACTACTATATCGGTCGGCGGGTCCAGCTTGAGTGCGGTGGGAATCAGATACTCCGCCGAGGGCTTGTTGGAGTTGATGTGAAAGCCCGAGCCCACCCGAAATTGCAGATCCACCGTACCGGCTTTGCCGCGTGGTATAGCGGTGACAATCGGAGGAGACATCGTTACGGACGGAGCCCTCTTGCCCAATGATTCCTGCGCCGGTGTCATCAACGGCACGGCGAGAAGCGCGAAAAGCAACGCAAGTCTTTTTATTTGAGTCAACGTTGTCGTCCGCTTGGTAGTTTTGTCATCCCGAGCAAGCGTTCTTTGCGCGGCGAGGGATCTGGGCGAGCCGCACGGAAGCGTCGCGTTCTTTGCGACGCAATAACCGCGCGTTTGGCTCGCTTCCATATCAAACTGAGCCACCAACCGTCCGCTTTGCGCCAGTGCGCCGCAAACCAGCATCACCTCTGGGCCACCTTCCCCGGTCCCAGGATTTTCTTAATATCGTCTTCGATTTCGCCCCGGCCTTTCAAGCCGAACGCCCGGTCCGCCACCTTGCCGTTGCGGTCAATATAAAATGTTTCGGGGAGAAACTGCACCCCGCCGTAAGCCGTACCCACAGCCTCTTTGCCAATGAGAATGGGATAATTCACCCCCATGCTGTCAGCGAACTCGCCGATGTCCTTTGGGCTGGCATCGTCCATGGCCACGCCAAGGAACTGCAGTCCCTCGGGCCCGTATTGTTTTTGCAGCTCCACAAACCACGGCATCTCGATCTTGCAAGGCTGGCACCAAGTGGCCCAGAAATTCAGCACCACGGCTTTACCCCGGAAATCGGAAAGCCGAAGCGTCTTGCCGTCGAGCGTTTGCAGAGTAAAGTCGGGGGCTGCGTCCCCGTTCTTTTGGGCAGTAGCGGTCGCGGTTCCCCGCGACGAGTGGCGGGAAAGATTGAAGGCAAACACCAGCATCAAAGAAACCACCATCGCTACCACGATGATGACAACCGGATCACGTCTCACTAGCAACTCCCATCACAGCGCAAATCGATTCAAGAAAGACAGATAGTTGGAGAGAATGGTGAAGCGACCGAATACCAGCAACACTCCTAATGCGATCAGCACTGCCCCGCTGAAGACCTCGACCCCGTGCATGAACGTCTTAAAGCGTCCATAAAATTTGAGGAACTGCTCCAGTAAGAAAGCGGTCAGAAGGAAAGGGATCGCCAATCCCATGGAGTAAATTGCCAGCAAGACAACACCTTTCATAACCGAATCCTGAGCGGCGGCGAAGCCCAGGATAACCGCCAAAATCGGGCCCACGCAGGGTGTCCAGCCGAAGGCAAAGGCGAAGCCAATTAGGAACGCTCCTCCCATGGTGCTACCGCCTTTTACGCTATGGAGACGCTTGTCGGCATAGAGCGCATTGATCCGGAAGATTCCCGTCAGATGCAGCCCAAACAAAATGATGACTACTCCGGCCACCTGCGCCAGCACCGACTTGTAGCGCGCCATCAACTGCCCTACCTCGGTCGAGATGGCGCCGAGCATGATGAATACCATACTGAAGCCGAAAATGAAGCTGATGGAATTCAGCATCAGCTTGCTCAGCAGCCGCGATTCGCGGGCCTTCAGCTCCTCAACGCCAACGCCGGAGATAAGCGACACATATCCCGGCACCAGGGGCAGAACGCAAGGAGAGAGGAACGACACCAGGCCCGCGAGAAACGCCGCGATGGGAAGCGGAAGGCTTGTCATTCAGAATTATTCTACCTGCAGGACGCGTTTATGGCAGCGAATAAGTACTTTGGGTAGTGACTCAGTTAGATTGTCATCCCGAGCAAGCGTTCTTTGCGCAGCGAGAGATCTGGGCGAGCCGCGCGGAAGCGTCGCGTTCCTTGCGACGCAACAATCGCGCGTTCGGCTCGCTTCCATATCAAAGTGAGCCACTACCGTACTTTGGGGACACGCCTCAGATTTACTCCTTTGTTCGATTTGACGCCTGAATCGTGAAAAAGTTGCGCAACTGGGCTGTATTTCATTCTCGTACATCACTATTGAAGTAACCCACAATAACCCTGTTATTTGTGAGCCTTCTTTCTATTGCTCGCTGGAGGCGCTGAACTCTGTGGCGGTGCCGGTTGCGGAGCCACCTCTGCCGGAGCTTCAGCCAACGCCTTTCGGATGAAGCCTACAGGGACGGTTGCCGTCAGGACGGCGCGCTTCGTTTGTTGCCCGATTTTCACGCTGTCGAAGAGGGTTTTGACATCGGCATCGGTTCCAGGGGCCGAAACCGTGTTTTCCGCCGCGTGAAAGAGGTCGAGGAAGGTGCTTGCCTGATCCACAACATGTTTAGCCTCCTCTTCACTCCCGGTAAATACCTGAGCCTTGAAATGCACCGCACGGAGATACCGAACTGATGCCACCACGACCGCCGGCTTTGGAAACAGAAAGGCCCAGGCGCTCTGCCCGGGTGGAGACACAGTGAAACCTGTCTCCGGCTGAACCTTGAATATCGCCCACGCCAGACTTGCGAAGGGAACCTCCTTGTAATACTGCCGAAGCAGTGCCGGTCCTCCAAAAGGCGATGCCAGCTTGCGCGAACGATCGACAATTCCTCGGATCACTTGCGGGTCCGCGTGATTGGAAGCGGCAACGGTGTCCACGTCAAGGATGGTGACCCGGACCGTTCGCCCCTCGAGAGGGATGTTGTAAATGTCCACGGAGCGGTAACTGTCAATCGAGCCCGCGACTTTCTTCAGATAATTGCGCAGGCGTTCGCCGTCGATCTTCGCCACGAAAACATAGGAGAACCTCGCGTCCTCCGGGCTTGTGGGTTTCTGACCCGCGGGATAGTGAATGGCTACCGCTACTTGTTCCAGATCGCGCTCGAAGTCGAATCCTGTTGCCTGGATGAACTGCTCATAATCTGGATCGTGCGACACTGCCGGCAACTCGCCAAGAATATTGGCGCGGCGCATCCATTGCAGATTCAGGTATACGAAACCCTCCGCGCCCGGAAGCAGTCGCGCCGGCTCTGGAGGGGCATGTTTGCGTAGCACGACCGCCACTGCGACCGCCGCTGCCACCACAAGGACGGCCAAAACGATGGGGAGACGTCGTCGTATGCGCATGTAAGAGCGGCCGCGCCGGACGAACTCGAATGCTCGCCGAGAGCAGCCGTTAATGCGCCATCATAACATTCGCTGGCTCATCAGAAACGCACACCTGTGGCGGCAAGCTATCCAATCATCGTATCCCGTTTGACGCTGTTCGACTGCGCACGCTAAAATACTTGAGTTTGCCTGTACTCGCGGTCCCCGTTCTGGGGCCGTCCGCATTCGTTGCCGAGAGCGCCGACGCGGAAAGCAGCAAGCACAGAAATCATCAAGTTTGCCCGGTCGCACGAGCGTGTGTCCGGCTGGATTTGACGGAGGCATAAGCATGTACGCGGTCATCCGCACAGGTGGGAAGCAGTACCGGGTGGCGCCCGGCGATGTGATCCGCGTGGAGAGCGTGGGTTCGGAAGAGCGTGGCACCGGCAGCCACGGCAAAATTGAGTTCAGCGATGTGCTGGCGGTCTCGGCCGGCGAAGGCCAGATCGGCAAGCCACAATCGGAAGCGCGAGTTGTGGGCGAGGTGGTCGAGCAGGGCCGGGAGAAGAAGATCCTGGTTTTCCACTACAAGCGCAAGAAGCAGTACAAGAAGCTCCGCGGACATCGTCAACAGTTCACCGCGGTGCGCATTACCGAAGTCGCTTTTGACGGGCAGAAGTTTACCGCTCCCGAGCTTCCGAAAAAGGTAGTAAAACCCAAGAAGGCTGCTCCAGTAGAGGCCGGAGCCGGAGAGGTCAAGACCGAAGCTAAGGCAGCAGCTCCGGCGAAAAAGAAAGCTGCGCCCAGGAAGCCGGCCGCAAAGAAAGCCGCGCCGAAGAAAAAGAAGTAACTGGGGATCTGGGCAGCTCAGAAGCTTAGGTTGTGACGAAACCCCGGAAATTGTCATTCCGAGGAGCGGAGCGACGAGGAATCTGCGGTTTTCTTGGAGCCTGCAGGAACTGCAGATCCCTCGCTCCGCTCGGGATGACAACAAAGACAGGATCGCTGCTGGGATAGTCAGAAACTCGAAACTGGAAACTAGCTATGGCACACAAAAAAGGACAAGGCACTTCACGAAACGGCCGCGACTCGAATGCGCAGCGGCTCGGCTTTAAGGCTTTTGGCGGACAACTGGTTCCCGGCGGCACCATCATCGTGCGCCAGCGCGGCACCCGTGTAAAGCCGGGTTTAAACGTTGGCCGCGGCAAGGACGACACCCTGTTTGCCAAGATCACCGGCCGGATCGTGTTCAAGGATCGCGGTCAGATGGGCAAGTTTGTGATGATCGAGCCAGCCGAAGTCAAATAAGCTTGCTGGATCCGCGGACAGGAATGTCCGCGCCCACACGGCCGGCAGACAGCCTCGCGATGCGAGGCTTTTGTTTTTGCCAACGACCAACGACGAACGACCAACAACTGATGTTCATCGATGAAGCTACAATCCGCGTGAAGGCCGGCGACGGCGGTAATGGCTGCATGGCCTTTCGCCGCGAGAAGTATGTTCCGCGAGGCGGGCCGTCGGGCGGAGACGGCGGTAAAGGCGGCGACGTCCTTATGGAATCCAGCGAGCGCCACAACACGCTGGTGCATTTCCGCTTCAATCCTGAATACAAAGCCCAGCGCGGGCGCCACGGCGAAGGCTCCAACCACACCGGGCGCGAAGGCGAGGATGTGCTTTTGAAAGTGCCCGTGGGGACGATTGTGTACGACGCGGAGACGGATGAACCAGTGCACGACTTCTCGCGTGCCGATGAGCGCATCGTGATTGCCTGCGGTGGCCGCGGCGGCAGAGGCAATGCCCGGTTCGCCACCTCCACTCACCAGGCGCCCGCGCGAGCACGAAGAGGGGCGACCGGGTGAAGAACGCGTCTTTCGGCTGGAATTAAAGCTCCTGGCTGACGTTGGCCTGGTGGGTTATCCCAATGTCGGCAAATCAACTCTGATCTCGCGCATTTCCGCAGCCCGCCCGAAGATTGCGGATTATCCTTTTACCACCCTGCAGCCGAATCTTGGTGTCGTTGCCGTCGGCCAAGAGCCGGAGGAGCGGAGCTTCGTCGTGGCCGACATTCCCGGCCTCATCGAAGGGGCGCACACGGGATCGGGCCTGGGCACGCAGTTCCTGCGCCACATCGAGCGCACGCGCCTTCTGGTGCATCTGGTGGATGTGTCGGACGCGAGTGGCCGACCCGATCCGGTGAAGGACGTTGAAGTCATCAATGGGGAACTGGCCAGCTTCGGCGCGCAACTCGACCAAAAGCCGGTGATCATGGTGGCCTCGAAGATAGATATCGCCAATAAAGACAAGCTGGCGAAGCTAAGGCGATATTGCAAAAAGAACGGTCTGGAGTTATTTCCGATCTCCGCGGTGACCGGCAAAGGCATTGATGCGTTGAAGTACGCGATGGCCGACAAGGTGGAGCAAGCGCGGCTCCAGGCTTCGGCTAACGCGGTTAAGGAGAACCGCTCGACCACAGAGGACGCCGAGCACACAGAGGTCTCTGGAAGGGCACCGAGGGGCTCGCCGCACTAGTTAGCGGCGCAAGGCGCCTGACTAAGCTTCTTGCACCTTCGAGCCGTGCTGGAAGTGGTATTGCAGGATCTTGGCGGCGAGAGCCGGGCTCATCGCAGGAGTTTCGGCCTCCATCGTGCGCACCACCTCGCCGCGGCAGATCACTTCGGCCGCCGACAGCCCGGCGATTTCCGCGGGCAGCACCAGATTGATCTCAAGCTGTGCGCTGGCTGGAACCATCTCTTCCGCCCGGAACAGCAGACCCGAGCGGCTGATATTTTCGGTGGTGCCCACGCGCCAATCGTTTTCCCCCAACTGCCGGTACTTCAGCGGCAGGTGGAGTTGGAAACGTTGGGCACGGAACGGAGACAACTTTTCTTTGGCGTGGTTGACGCGAATTTGTCCGACTAAGCGAGCTGGCATGGCAACCTCCGTGGGGAGCGGTGTGTCGAGCACTTCCCGCACCTTGACCTTGAGTGTGGGAAGAGTAAATGGCTTCTGGAGCAGCGTGATGCCGGCGTCCAGGGTGCCGTTGTGTCCAATGGCATTCTCGGTATAGCCCGACATATATAGCACCTTCATTTCGGGCCGCCGGGGAGTCAACTGGCCGAGTTCCCGCCCGTTCATTCCGGGCATGATCACATCAGTCAGCAATAGATGAATGTTGTCTGTGTGAGCCTGGGATAGTTGCAGGGCAGTCGCGCGGTCGGGCGCTTCGATCACGGTGTAGCCCTGAGCCTCCAGATATTCACGGGCAAGCTGGCGGACGGTGACCTCGTCTTCGACCAGCAGAATGGTTTCGTGGCCGGGCGCAACTTCAACTCCCGAAACTGACGGCTGCGGCATGATTGACATCGGCTCTCCAGTCGCGCTTACGCGCGGGCAGATAAACCTTGAATGATGTTCCCTTGCCAGGCTCGCTGTAGACCCAGACGTAGCCTCCGCTCTGCTTGACGATGCCGTAGACCGTGGAAAGTCCCAGACCGGTACCCTTGGATCCTTTGGTGGTGAAGAAAGGCTCGAAGATGTGGCTTTGAGTTTCCGAATCCATGCCCATGCCAGTGTCACTGATGGCGAGCATCACGTACTCACCGGGTTCCGCGGGGGCATGGAGACGGGCATAACTTTCGTCCAGCGAAACGTTGGCGGTCTCGATGGTGAGTTTGCCGCCACGCGGCATGGCATCGCGGGCATTGACGGCCAGATTCATGATTACTTGCTCCATCTGGCCAGGATCGGCCTTCACCGCGCCCAGGTCGCTGCCTGGCACCATGACCAGATCAATGTCTTCGCCGATCAGGCGGGTCAGCATCTTGATGTTTTCGGTGACGACGGCATTGAGGTCGAGCGACCTTGGGCGTCAGCATCTGCTTGCGGCTGAAGGCCAATAGCTGGCGCGTGAGCGAGGTGGCCCGGTTGGCGGCCTTGGCGATCTCCTGCGCCGGGCCCGCGCACCACGGGATCAGGGCCGATCCGGTCCAGCAGGAACTCGCAGTAGCCGGAGATCACCATGAGCAGATTGTTGAAGTCGTGCGCGATGCCGCCGGCCAGGCGTCCGACGGCTTCCATCTTCTGGGCCTGGCGAAGTTGCTGCTCCAGCGCTCGATGCTCGGTGACGTCTTCGGCGAAGAGTTCGAAAAAAACGGCATTCCTCTTCTCCGCGGATGGTGCTCCCGGACAGGCGCACGGTTACCGGATCGCCGCTCCTTGCGGACCCAATCAGCAACCAATCCGTTGAAGCGCTGCGAGGCGCGAAAATAGTCGGCGACAGGAACCACTGCTGGGAATCAGCGTATAGATTCGCCAGATTGCGCCCGACCAGTTCCGACGCGGAAGAGTAACCCAGCATGCTCACCAGTGCAGGATTGGCACTGAGCAATATGCCGACGGAGTCGCAACGGCAAATGCCATAGGGGGCATTGGTCACGAGAGAGCGAAAATTGACTTCCGAGCGGCGTAGACCCTCCTGAGCTGAACGCAGCGCCGCGTTGAAGGAGCAGATCAACAGCGCTACGAACACGAACAGCGTGAGATGTATGATGGCTTTGCGATACTCGGTTGGAGAATGCTCTCCGGCCAGGGAGAAATAGGCACTGACCGTAAGAGCGAAAGACGTGGCCACCAGGCCGGGTTTCCAGCCGCCGTACCAGGCGCTGACCATGATCGCAACGGCAAACACAACCAGGCGGCTTTCCACCACGTCGGAAGCATCAACGCCGGGATCAAGGCGAGGGTAATACTGAGCACGGCGACGCCGTACCGGAGAATGGGGGCCCGGGCCGGAGCAATGTAGCGGGTGCGGAGAAGGGGGAGCTTCACTCGCATACTGACCAAATCTAGTTCCAAAACGGGAACTCCGCGAGTTACGGGAGTTCAGGTGATTGCGGATGGATGGGCGCTGACCATGCGGACAACCACAATTGCAACTGTGGCTCTGAATTTACAACAAGATGCGGCTGTGGATTTTGCCAATCCCCTGAATCCCCAGAATCGGCACCAAGCCGGGCAAGGGGGAATGGCCGAGACAGAAACGTGCTGGACTTGTCCAGTTATTAGACCGACATGAACATCGGACTCTTTGGCGGGACGTTTGATCCCATTCACCGCGGGCACCTCGCCTTGGCGCAGGCGGCGCGAGAACGCTTTGAACTGGGACGGATCTACTTCGTTCCCGCCAGCATTCCGCCTCACAAAACGCGGCAGCCTCTGGCTTCCTATTTCCAGCGCTACGCGATGGTGGTTCTGGCGACCATGAGTGAGAAGGCATTCATCCCTTCTCTTTTGGAGGCTCCGGGAGAGGCAGCCGTGCCCCGCGTCACCGGCCAGAAAGATCAATCCCAGCCTGCGGCTCTGGCGATGAATTACACGATCGATACCGTTCGGCGACTGAAACAGACGTTAAAGAAGAGCGACCGCCTGCTTTTTCTGATCGGCATTGATGCTTTCAATGACATTGCGAAATGGCACGAGGCGGAGGCGCTGTTCCGCGAGTGTGAATTCATCGTGGCGAGCCGTCCGGGATATTCCCTGGCTGATGTAGCCAACGCGCTCCCGGAAAAGCTTCGCCCCAGGGCGGCTGTGACCAGGCCATTCGCCAAGCAACCGGCAAAGGGTGACCTGGTGCTTCCAGGAGCCACCGTGCACCTGCTGGAAAACGTGCATCAAAACGTTTCGGCGACGGCGATCCGGAACGCGGTGATTGCCAAGCGGCCCTTGACAAAGCTCGTGGACCCGGCCGTGGCGGACTACATCAAGAAGATGGAATTGTATAAAGGCCGCTAGCCCTTGGCCGTTGGCCCTTCGTTGTCGGTCATTCGTCCTTCGCAACGGGCTGACCAATTCGCAGTGCGATACCACGAGCATCCAAGGATCGGTGGACCGCCGTAATTTACAATGGGAGGCCGGTCCGAGACCGCCGGCGACGACGAAGGACCGAGACCAACTCTGCATGAAGAAGAACGATCTGAAGCGACAGCTAGCCGAAGCCATCAGCGCCTGCCAGGAGAAGAAGGCGGAGGAAATCACGATTCTGGAGCTGGAAAAGGATCGGGCGCATTCACCGACTACTTCGTGGTGTGCAGCGGGACGAATCCGCGGCAGATCCAGGCCATCTCTGACGAAGTGGAGGAGCGGCTGGAGAAGTCCGGGCTGCGCCCCACTCATGTGGAAGGCTACAAACAAGCCGAATGGGTGTTGCTCGATTATGTCGATTTCGTGGTGCACATTTTCTCAGAGAAGGCTCGCAAGTATTACGATTTGGAGCGTCTGTGGAAGTCGGCCAAGCGGCTGGCGCCGTCCGAGGCAGGGGCTGGAAGCAGGGTAAAGCGCTCCTCGGGGCACAGCGTTACCAGGAAGCCGGCATAGCGTGACCGGATTGAACCTATTTTGCCCCGGCCAGGGATTCTCCGTGATTCCACGGAGAGCGAGAGGGAATGAACTACAAGAGTCTGGTCGTGCTGATTCGCATAGATGCGAGGTCCGAGCCTTCTTATGAGTTCACCGAACAATTCGAATCCGCAGTGGGGCGCTTCCTACCGATTGCTTGCCGCTGAGAAGTGGAAGGCAAAGTCCGCCGCTATGGGGCGCCCCGTTACCGAGGCACTGGTCGAATACGCGGGGCCGCGACCGGGCATGAAGATTCTGGATTTGGCCAGCGGCACAGGTGAGCCCGCAATCACCCTGGCGTCACGCGTCGGCTCCGAAGGTCATGTCACTGCTCTTGATCTTAGTCCCGAACTTCTGGAAGTCTGTGACCAGCGGGCTCGCGAGCGTGGGTTGACAAATTTTTCGACCAAGCAAGCCGACGCTCATCAACTGCCTTTTCCCGACAGCAGTTTCGATCTGGTGACTTCCCGCTTCGGGGTCATGTTCTTTCGGAGCGAGGCTCTCCAGGAAGCACGCCGGGTTTTGAAACCTGGAGCGCGGGCGTGTTTTATGGCTTGGGGACCTTTTGAGCAGCCTTTCTGGTCAAGCATGCTGGGCATCGCACACAAGTACGCAGGCGGGCCCCGGACCGACCCTGATCAGGATCCATGCAGATATGGGCAACCCGGCAGCCTTTCGGCGGCATTGCAGCAGGCGGGATTTGAACGAATTGAGGAACAAACCAAGTCGCTGCCTTGGACCTGGCCCGGTGGCGCAGAAGAAATCTGGGAACAAGTGCGGGCTGTGTCGACGCCCTTCCTGCCAATGGTCAAGCGCGTGCCCGAGGTTAAGCGGGACGAAATGAATCGCGAGGTGCTCCAGTCGGTTCGCAAGTACAGCGACGGCGACAGCATCAAGTTCGGCGCGGTGGTAGTGCTGGCGGCGGGGACGAAGGCCCGCCAAACGTGATTCCTCGTTCGCGGTGTGTTTAAATCCTTTCGTGAAACTCAAAATCGCCTGGATTGGCAAAACCAAGGAGCCCGCGATCCAGGCGTTAACTGACGAGTACCTGAAACGGCTGGCCCGCTACGCCCAAGTCGAAGGGGTCGGGCTAAAGGATGAATCTGCTTTGCTGATGCTGTGCGGGCCGGGGGCGCGCCCGACCCGGCACACGCTGGTGCTACTGGACAGCCGCGGAAAACAGCTTTCCTCTGAAGAATTGGCAAAGTTTCTCGGGGACAACCAGGATCGCAATCCTTTGCCGCTGCTTTTCGCCGTGGGGTCGGCGGACGGATTCACGGACCAAGCAAGGCAGGCCGCGACGCTGGTGCTCTCGCTGGGTAGGATGACGCTTGCCCATGAATTGGCGCGCGTGGTCCTGCTCGAACAGCTCTATCGGGGATTCACCATCTTAAAAGGACATCCCTATCATCTTGGTCACTAACTTTATTCGGAAATCAGTCGTGTACCTTCGTGATATTTGTCAACGACGGCCCGCAGGTTTAGAGTCGGTGACTACGTCGGTAGTCGGGAGCCCTCATGAAGAACCCCATGGAAGTGCTAAGGATGAAAGAGCAGGAACTGCTGCGAGTCAGGAAAGAAGTTGAGGCATTGCGGATCGCAGCCAAGCTGCTCACGGGAGAAACTCCATCGGTCTCGGACGAAAAAGTTGACCTGCGGCAAGTGATCGAGATGCCGTAACCCGCTCGCGGTCTCACACGGCCCGTCGCACCGGCCGCTCTACTGGATCACCGCCTCCGCCCCGAACAGGTACAATCAGGAACTATCCAGTATGCAGGACGTTCGCCGTGGTCTGATCATCGTGAATACCGGGCCGGGTAAGGGCAAAACTACCGCCGCCATGGGGACAGCATTGCGGGCCGTGGGCCAGGGCATGCGCGTGCTCATGCTGCAATTCCTGAAAGGCTCGTGGCACTACGGCGAACTGGACGCGGTTCAGGCGTTCGGTGACAAGTTCGTCATGAAACAGATGGGCCGAGGCTTTGTCAAAGTGGGGACCGAGAAGCCGGATCCCGAAGACGTCCGGATGGTCGAGGAAGCCTGGGCGGAGGCTGAAAAGGCAATTCGCTCCGGCACCTGGGATCTGGTCATCCTGGATGAGATCAATTACGCCATCAGCTATGGCATGCTCGATCCGGCCAAGGTGGTCGAAGGCCTGAAGAAGAAGCCGGAAATGGTGCATGTTATCTTGACGGGCAGGAACGCGCATCCGACAATTGTCGAACTGGCGGATACCGTCACCGAAATGCGCCAAGTGAAGCACGCGTATGAGAAGGGCGTAATGGCGCAGAGGGGAATCGAATATTAGTAGCGAGCTGCTAGTAGCTAAGGTCGCCTGTGAAGTCCTAGCTACCAACTACTAGCTACCAGCTACTGGTTTTATGGCTTGGTTCAAGCGACAATCCGGCGAACTGGATACCTCGGGCGAAAAAAAGGTCCGAACTGAGGGTCTGTGGGTGAAGTGTGAGCACTGCCGTCAGATCATCTGGAAAAAGGACCTGGAAGATAACCTGAACGTTTGCCCCAAGTGCGATCATCACTTCCGCATTGATGCGCGGGCGCGCCTGGCAACACTCCTGGACGATAACCAGTACGAGATTTTCGACTCCAATTTGGTCTCGACCGATCCGCTGAAATTTGTGGACTTGAAGGCTTACTCTTCTCGTCTGCGGCAGGCACAGGCCGATACTGGCCTGAAAGACGCCGTGATCAACGCCCGCGGCAAACTAAACGGGCGTCCCGTGATTGTAAGCGCCATGGAGTACTCGTTCATTGGCGGGAGCATGGGTGCGGTGGTGGGCGAGGCGATCACGCGCGCCATCGAACAGGCGACCGAAAGCAAGGCGCCCATCATCATTGTTTCGGCCTCGGGCGGGGCGCGCATGATGGAAGGCGTCATCAGCCTGATGCAACTGGCCAAGATCTCGGCCGCGCTGGCGCGCTTGGACGAAGCCAGAGTACCGTTCATCTCTTTGCTGACCGACCCGACTACCGGGGGCGTAACCGCCTCGTTTGCCATGCTGGGCGATCTGAATATTGCCGAACCAGGCGCTTTGATCGGGTTCGCCGGGCCGCGCGTTATCGAGCAGACGATCCGCCAAAAACTGCCGTTGGGGTTCCAGCGCGCCGAGTTCCTTATGGAACATGGAATGCTGGACGCGGTGGTGCCGCGCAAGCAGCTCAAGCCCTATATTGGACGGGCGCTGGAGTTCATGGCGGCGGCAGCTTAGCTGCCAGCCGTCAGCTTTCAGCCGTCAGCCAGTCGGCTTCTTACCCATTCAAACCGCATCTTTCCACCTTGACTGCTATATCGTGGCGAACTCCGAATCCTCACCTGCAAACTGGTAATCTGAAAGCTGATAGCTGAAGGCTGACAGCTCCATGTCCTACGAAACTGCCCTTGCTCGCATGTATGCGCTGGGCCATGAACTGGCACAGACGCCGCCGCAGAAATTCGACTTGGCGCACATGCGAGTGCTGCTGGGAGCTTTGCATCATCCGGAGCGGCGATTTCCAAGCCTGCTCATCGCGGGGACCAACGGCAAAGGTTCGACCGCAGCCACGCTGGCGTCGATTCTGCGGTCTGCCAGTTTGCGCACCGGGCTGTACACGTCGCCGCACCTGGTGCGGATCAATGAGCGCATTCGCATCGATAGCAACGAGATCAGCGACGACGATTTCGCCTTGCTGCATGACTTGGTGGATCGTACGGCCGAGCGGCTGGTCGAGGACGGCGAGTTACCGTGGCATCCCAGCTTTTTCGAGATGCTGACCGCGATCGCATTCGAATACTTTGCGCAGAATAAAGTGGAGATCGCCGTCCTGGAAGTCGGCATGGGCGGGCGCTTGGACGCAACCAACGTAATTGAACCACGGGTGAGCGTGATCACGGACATCGCCCTCGACCACCAGAAATTTCTGGGGAATACCGTGGCCGAAATCGCGCGCGAGAAAGCAGGAATTATTCGGCCGGGCGGGATCGTGGTGACGTTGCCGCAACAGCCCCAGGCCAATGAAGTGATCGGGAATACGATTCTGGAACTGGGAGCGCAGGGCGTGAGCGCGGCGCCGTACGTTCCACCGGTTTCGCCTGGCAAGCGCCCAGTATTTCCGGCTTTCTGCCGCTTCCGAGGGAGAGCTTTTAAACGCAGAGGACGCGAAGGTCGGCGCAGAGATCGCCGAGAAGGGCAACGGTAAGCCCGTTTCCCGCTATCCGCTGCAGGTAATGGGCAAGCAGATCCTGGTGGAAACACCACTGGTCGGCCGGCATCAATTAAGGAATGTGGCCTTGGCGATTGCGGCGGCGGAAGAACTGAGCAAGCAGGGATTCGCAATCACCTCGGACAACATCGAACGCGGCATCCGCGAAACGCAGTGGCCCGGGCGGTTCCAGGTAATTCCCGCCGCAGATAGTGCGCCGGAGTATGTGTTCGATGTGGCACATAACCCGGCGGGAGCCTGGGCGTTGCGATCCACTTTGTCCGCTGTTTATGAAGACCGGCCGCTGACTTTCGTCTTTGGCGCAATGCGGGATAAGGCGATTGGAGAGATCGCGGAGATCCTTTTCCCGCTGGCCGAGCGGGTCATCGCCACGCGTGCCGACAATCCGCGCTCGGCGACCCAGGACGAGATTCGTCAGGCCGCTATGCGGACCTCGACCAACATCGAGGATGCATCAGACGTGGCTTCCGCGGTGGAGCGAGGCAGTGCGTTGGCGGGTTCCCAAGGCGTTGTGGTCATAACGGGTTCCATCTACATTGTGGGAGAGGCCATGCGGGCCTTGGGGGTGAAGGTATAGATTGTTCCCATGCAGGAAGTAAATACATCACTCGGACAGGAAACGCAGAGCAAGGCGACACCGCCCACGCAGATGTCCTCAGACCCCGGACCTGAAAGTATCTGGACAGGCACGGTCGCCCGTGCCCTGAGCGATCAGGCAGCGAAGAAGTATGGCATGGCCAGCCGCCTGCGCTCCTACTTCGTGTTCGATCCGCTCATTTGGTTGTACACCGTTGTCCTCGGGATTATCTCAATCCCCGTATCTCTTTTCGGCGACAAGAGCCGCATCCTGCATGGCTTTGCGCGCTTCTGGTCTTGGCTGATCATGAAGACCATCTCTTCGCCGGTCAAAGTAACCGGTCTGGAACGGATCGACACTTCAAAACCTCATGTTTACGCCGTGAGCCATGCTTCCGCGTTTGATATTCCGGTACTCTACGTTTATTTGCCTTTCCAGTTCCGGATTCTCTTTAAGAAAGAATTGCTGTCTTACCCCATCATCGGATGGCATTTGAAGCGCTCAGGACAGGTGTGTATTGATCAGCAGAAGCCCTCGCGGTCGATCGCCCACATCCGGTCGGCGGTGAAGAGCCTTCAGGCGGGCATGCCGCTGGTGATTTTTCCCGAGGGTGGCCGGACGCCCGATGGCGACATCAAGCCATTTATGCCGGGAGCGTTTTATCTGGCCATCAAGGCGCAGGCGGATGTCGTGCCGGTGGCGCTGGTAGGGACGTTCGAGTTGCTGCCCATGAATACCTATCACATCAAGTCCCGCCCGCTGGGGATGCGGGTGGGCGAGCCCATTTCGACTGCAGGCTATGATTTACGCCACATGGAAGAATTGTCGGCTAAAGTCCAGACGGCGATGGAAGAGCTGTACTATCAGGGACGACCGGCACAAACCACGTAGGCCGGTCCGCCCTCCGTCAGCATCGCAACACTGACATTTTCTCTTCTGTCGTTATAATCTACAGCGGGAGAAATTCTATGAAGACCCGCCTTCTTGTTTTTCTTTTGTCCTTTTCGCTGTTCGCCCAGGCTCAAGTCGCGTCGAAACCTACCGTCGCTGACGCCGAACAGTTCATGAAACAGGCGGAGGCTCGCCTTCGCGAACTCAGCGTCAAGGCCAACCAGGCCGGTTGGGTGGAGGAAAATTTCATCACCGACGACACCCAGGCTCTGGCCGCCGATGCTCAAGATGAAATCACAGCCGTCACGGAAGAACTGGTGGAACAGGGTAAGCGCTTTGAAGGGCTGCAGATGCCGGCCGATCTGGCCCGAAAATTCCTGTTGCTGAAACTGTCTCTGGTTGCACCGGCGCCGAAAGATCCGGCGCTGCGCAAGGAACTGACACAGATTGCCGCTTCGCTCGATGGCGATTACGGCAAAGGCAAATACTGCCGCAAACCGGATGACTGCCTGGACATCACCGCCATTGAAAAGATCATGGGTGAAAGCCGCGACCCCAACGAACTGAAAGACGTTTGGGCGGGATGGCATAAGGTGGGCGCTCCCATGCGCCCGCGCTATGCGCGTTTCGTCGAACTTTCCAATCAGGGCGCCCGCGAGATGGGCTTCAAAGACACGAGCGTGCTGTGGCGCGCCGGTTACGATATGACCCCTGACGAATTCAACGCCGAGCTGGAGAGGTTATGGCAGCAGGTGCGGCCGCTCTATCTTTCCCTGCACACGTTCGTACGTGCTCGGCTGGCGCAACACTACGGCACAAAGTTGGTGCCGCTGGATGGTCCCATTCCCGCCGATCTGCTGGGCAATCCCTGGGCGCAGGAGTGGGGCAACATCTTTCCCTTGCTCGGCCTGCCGGAAAACAGCCGCGGCTATGACCTGACCGAGCTGCTTAGGGCCAAGAACCTCGATGCCAAGGGCATGGTGCGTTACGGCGAGGCCTTCTACAAGTCGCTGGGCTTCGCTCCGTTGCCGCCAACCTTCTGGGAGCGTTCGCTGTTTTCCAAGCCTCGCGATCGTGATGTGGTCTGCCACGCCAGCGCCTGGGACATCGATTTCCGCGACGATCTGCGGGTCAAGATGTGCATTCAAATCCGCGACGTTGACTTTGTCACCATCCATCACGAACTCGGCCACAACATGTATCAGCGCGCCTACAAAGATCAGCCCTTTATGTTTGAAGGCGGGGCCAATGACGGTTTTCATGAAGCTATTGGCGACACGATCGCTCTGGCCGTCACGCCAGAGTATCTGAAAAAGATTGGATTGCTGGATAAAGTACCCTCAGCCGAGTCCGACATTCCGCTGCTGCTGAAGCAGGCGCTCGACCGCGTGGCGTTTCTTCCCTTCGGTTTGCTCATCGATGAGTGGCGATGGAAGGTTTTTTCCGGAGAAGTCAAGCCTGCTGATTACAACAAGGCCTGGTGGGAGCTGCGGCTGAAGTATCAGGGAGTGGCGCCGCCGGTCGAGCGCAGTGAGGCGGACTTCGACCCGGGCGCCAAGTACCACGTGGCCAGCAATACGCCATATATGCGGTACTTCCTTGCTCACATTCTGGAGTTCCAGTTCTATCGCGCATTGTGCAAGGAGTCAGGCTATACCGGTCCGCTGAATCGCTGCACGTTCTATGGATCGAAAGAAGCGGGCGCGAAATTCAACCGGATGCTGGAAATGGGCCAGAGCAAACCTTGGCCGGATGAACTGGAGGTCCTGACCGGCCACCGCCAGATGGACGCCAGCGCCATTCTGGATTACTTCGCGCCGCTGAAGAAGTGGCTGGACGAGCAGAACAAAGGGATGAAAGAGGGCTGGTAGTTTAGCAATGCTGACGTGGGCCCGGACGCCCTCGTCCGGGCGGGAGAGTGATGCTCGCCTTTTTGGCAGGGGTGATCGTAAACTGCCGAGCGTTAACCGGCTGAGGGGACGAGGACGTCCACCCCTCCGTGTTTCGAAATGGGATTGGACTGTGCTCGCTAACCGTATTCGTCTTTGTGCGACGTGGACTTCGCATGAAAATCGGAAGGTGACATTCTACCGCCGTAATCTTCCACACCTGCAACGCGATTCGAAACCGCACTTCGTCACTTTTGTCACAAGAAAACGATGGGTTCTCCCGGACTGGGCCCGCGACATCGTGCTCGCATGTTGCTGCCACGATCACGGCTCTAAATATGACCTGCATGTAGCCGTGGTCATGCCTGATCACGCTCATCTCATTCTTACACCTCTGACCGACGAACGTCGGCAAGCCGTTGTTTCACTCATTGAAATACTGAAGGCGATCAAGGGAGCATCCGCCCATGCGATAAATCGCCGCTTAGGAGCGCGTGGGACGGTCTGGCAGGAAGAATCGTTTGACCACGTGCTGCGCTCGTCGGAAAGCTTAGACCAGAAGATAGCTTATGTTCTGGAGAATCCCATTCGGCGCGGATTGGTGGATCGCTGGCAGGATTACCAATGGATCTGCTACCAGCCATCCGCCAGTCCATATGCGCCGCCACGACTCACGTAGGCCCGGACGCCCCGTCCGGGCGGGCGAGCGAAGCTCGCCAGACTACTCAGCGCATGACACTATTGACACGTGGTGATGTGTCACTCTGTGTCGTATGAAAGCCCTGACAATTCTTCTGCCCGAGCCAGTAAATCAACTCGTCCTCGGCCAGGCTGCCAGGCGGGGTGTCGACCCCACCGGCCTTTGCTCCGGTATCATCGCAGAGTATTTTCTCCAGGCGCGGAAAATACCAGCCGTTTCTACGAACAAACACCCGGCGACCACAGCAGCGCCGCCGAACCGCCCGGAGCCGAGCGAGAAATTCAGTGTCAAAAATGATGTCAGGAAGCTCTTTTCCAACTATCCGACTCGCTCCGTCGAACTCGCGGAGCAGTTTGTGGGCGAGGCGCTGAAAATGCCCGGTGCCATGGCCTTCAAAGCCTTCTCAGGAAGAGGAATTGGGATCGAACCCAACTTCGTATTCGTAGAGTATCTGCAGAAGAGTGATCCAGGCGGAATTGGAGTCAGCTTTTACGGTCGACCCGAAGATCACCTGCATCTTAATCTCCTGCGGCCGGGACGGAATCCGAACTACAGCAGATCGATAGTTTGCACTCACGAGGGGCTCAAACCTCTCTTGGAAGAAATCCGGCGGGCGCACGAGCTGAAATTCGGCCGCGTACGCTAACGGACCCCCGGACAACTGCGGAACTTTGCTCCCCTGGGCGGACGAGGGCGTCCGCCCCTACGTGTTTCAAAGTGTACCGGCCTTCCGTGTTTTATACTGAAAATCAATCCTATGTCCGACAGCGTTCATATCAAGCTCCCCGACGGAAGCACTAAGGAAGTCCCCAAGGGCACGACTGCGCTCGATGTCGCCAAATCCATCAGCCCGCGCCTGGCGGACGCGGCGATCGCGGCGAAGACCAACGGCGATCTCATCGACCTCACCCGGCCGCTCGAGAAAGACACCGACCTTCGCATTCTGACCGACCGCGATCCGGAGGCGCTGGAGGTTTACCGGCATTCGTCCGCACATCTTCTCGCGGCTGCGGTTCTGGAACTGTTTCCCGAGACCAAGCTCGGCCACGGCCCCGCCACCGAGAACGGATTTTTCTATGATTTTTATCGCCCGACTCCGTTCACTCCGGAAGATTTGCAGAAAATCGAAAAGAAAATGCAGGAGCTGGTGCAGCAGAACATTCCCTACGCGCGCGAGTTTCTGCCCCGCGATCAGGGTCTGGAGGAATTCAAGAAAGAGGGCGACTTCATGAAGTGCCATTTCATCGAGCAGTTCACGAAGCCCGATGAAAAGATTTCCATCTACCGCACCGGCAAGTTCACCGACTTCTGCCGCGGCCCGCACATTCCCGCGACGGGGAAGATCAAAGCGTTCAAGCTGCTGAATATCGCGGGCGCGTACTGGCTCGGAGACGAGAAGAATCCGCAACTGCAGCGCATCTATGGAACTTCGTTCTTCTCGAAAAAGGATCTTGACGACTACCTCAACAAAATCGAAGAGGCCAAGAAGCGCGACCATCGCGTGCTGGGCCAGCAGCTCGACCTGTTTTCCATTCAGGATCTCGCCGGGCCGGGGTTGATTTTCTGGCATCCCAAGGGCGGCATTATTCGCAAAGAGATGGAAGACTGGATGCGCACCGAGTACCTGAAGCGCGGATATTCGCTGGTGTACACGCCGCACGTGGCGCGGCGACAGTTGTTTCATACCTCGGGCCACGAAGGCTATTACGCGCAGAACATGTTCGACGCCATGGAGCTCGACGACGCCGAATACCGGCTCAAGCCCATGAACTGCCCGGGCCACATTCTGATCTACAAGGATTCGCTGAAGTCCTATCGTGATTTGCCCGTGCGCCTGGGCGAACTGGGCACCGTGTATCGCTATGAGCGCTCTGGAGTGATGCACGGCTTGCTGCGCGTGCGCGGATTTACTCAAGACGATGCCCACATTTTCTGCACTCCGGAGCAGATCGAAGAGGAAATCGTAGGCTGCATGGATTTCGCGCTGGAGGTGCTCAAAGACTTCGGCTTTGACAAGTTCCAAACCGAACTCTCCACCTGGGACCCCAATGATCGCAAGAATTTTCTTGGGTCCGAGGATCAGTGGAATCTGGCCAACCACTCGCTGGAGAATGCGCTTCAGAGGCGGAACATCGAGTACAAAGTCATACCGGGCGAAGCAGCATTTTACGGGCCTAAGATTGACGTCAAGCTGGTGGACGCGATTGGCCGTCTATGGCAGCTTTCGACGATCCAGTTCGACTTCAACCTGCCAGCCCGCTTCGGCCTGGAATACGTCGCGGAAGATGGAACGCGTAAACAGCCAGTCATGGTGCATCGCGCTCTCTACGGATCCATTGAGCGCTTCTTCGGCGTGCTGATCGAGCACTACGCTGGTGCGTTTCCGGTCTGGCTCTCGCCCGTGCAAGCGGTAATGATTCCCATCGCCGAGCGGCACGTCGAGTATGCGAACAACGTTGCCAATCAACTCAAAGCCGTGACTGTTCGGGTGGAAGTGGACGCCCGCAACGAAAAGATGAATGCCAAGATTCGTGAACATGCGCTGCAGAAAGTACCCTTCCTCCTGGTCGTTGGCGACAAGGAGTCCGAATCGAACCGGGTGAACGTACGCATCCGCGGCAAAGACAAGACCGAAGACATGCCGGCGGCGGAGTTTGTCGAGAAAATCAAGAAGCTGATCGAGAAGAAGTCTCCGACGCTATAGAGACTCACGAGAGCATCGCGATGACCGAGACCATCGGCGTCATCTCCGATACACATGGGCTGCTTCGGCCGGAGGCACTTGCGGCGCTCTGCGGTTCGCGCTACATAATCCACGCCGGGGATATCGGCGATCCCACTATCCTAGACTGCTTGGCTGAAATCGCGCCGGTGAGAGCGGTTCACGGCAACGTGGATCGCGGATCTTGGGCCCACGGAATTCCTGCCACCAACGTGCTCGAAGTCGGGGGCGTCTCCATCTATGTGCTGCATGATCTTCACGAACTGGACTTGAATCCGGGATCGGCGGGATTTGCGGCAGTTGTTTCCGGGCATAGCCATATCCCCAAGCAAGAGACGAAAAACGGCGTGCTGTATTTCAATCCGGGGAGTGCGGGGCGGCGGCGGTTCCACGGGCCTGTAAGCGTCGGGCGGCTCATCGTGGAAGGCGGCAAGGTGCGAGGGGAAATTCTCGAACTCGCATTCTGACTACGGAAACAAGCGGCCGGACACGTCCTTCGACTTGCTCAGGCTTGCCGGTTGTCCCGCATGAGTTAGCCGAAGGCCGTTTCTGACCGCTTCTGTACAATCCAAGCAATGTCTGTCGAGTTCAGAGTCGAGGCCACCTCCGGCGCGGCGCGTGCTGGCCGCCTGACCACCCCTCACGGCGAAGTCGAAACGCCTGTCTTTATGCCGGTGGGAACACTGGCGTCCGTCAAGGGAGTTCCACAGGACATCCTCGAAGAACTCGGCGTTCAAATTCTTCTCGGGAACACCTATCACCTGTATCTGCGACCCGGCGTTGAACAGGTCAGAAAGCTCGGCGGGTTGCATCGCTTTATGGCGTGGCCGCGGGCGATTCTCAGCGATTCTGGAGGATTCCAGGTTTTCAGCCTCAATGATCTGCGCAAGGTGACCGAGGAAGGCGTAACGTTTCGCTCACACCTGGACGGATCGACCCACTTCTTCAGCCCGGAACGCGCGATGGAGGCGCAGATCGGGCTGGGCGCCGACATCATAATGGCGTTCGACGAATGCACCGAGTACCCGGCGGACCGCGAGCGGGTGCGTGCTTCCATGGAATTAACGCTGCGCTGGGCGGAGCGAAGCAAGAAATATTTTGAGGAGCACAAGAAGGAAGTGCCGTGGGAGAGTCACGTAGGTCCGGACGGGCCCGTCCGGGCGGACGAGCGAAGTTCGCCAGTGCGGACCAGAGGAGAAAACCGCGCGGGCGAGGGCGCCCACCCCACACAAGAAGCTACCGAGCTGCGCTCGGCCAGATGGGCGGGGGCACCCGTCTCCACACAAGCATTATTTGGCATCGTGCAGGGCGGGATGGAGCCCTGCCCTCCGAAAAGAATCGGCGGAACGCACGATCGAGATCGGCTTTCCGGGCTACGCCATCGGCGGCTTAAGCGTGGGCGAGCCGCGAGCTCTGACGCGGGAAGTTGTCGAGGCCACCCTCGAACATCTGCCCGCCGACAAGCCTCGCTACCTGATGGGGGTGGGCACGCCGGAGGAAATTGCCGATTACGCCAACCTTGGCATTGACATGATGGATTGTGTGCTGCCCACGCGGGCCGCACGGCACGGATTGCTGTTTACATCCGAAGGGAAAATCTCCATCAAACAGGCGCGGCTACGCGGGAGACGACGGTCCGCTGGATCCCGAATTGCGGCTGCCGGGTGTGCCGGCGCTATTCCCGGGCTTATTTGCGGCATCTTTATGCATCGAATGAAATTCTGGCCCAAGTCCTAAATACCATCCACAACCTGAGCTTCTACCTTGACACCATGCGAGCGGTACGTCATTCTATTCAACTTGGGACAGGGGCCCGTTTTTCATCTGAAGTCTGGTCTCGACCGAAACCATAGCTCGGCACCCCCTGCTTGCGTCCGAAGCTGAAGGAATCTCCGGCCTAAATAGCGCGAGAACTCCAGCGGCAAACTTGTGGAAGGGGCCAGTGCGCCAGCAGGGCGTGGTTCGGAATCATCTGGCAGAAACGGATTTCCAGTTTTCATGAGCGTTCAGCACATACTGGCGATGCAAATGCAGCGGGTCCATGGGGTGGCTGGGCTTCGCGCCGCTGATCTTCATTTTTGCCATCTTCTATTTTCTGCTGATCATGCCGCAGCAGCGGCGGCAGAAGAAGTGGCAGCAGATGCTCAGCGAGCTGAAAACCGGCGACAAAGTCGTGACAACCGGAGGATTGCGCGGCACTATCGTTGCGCTAAAGGATGATTACGTCCATCTGCGCGTGCCGCCGGACAATTTGCGGATTGAAGTGAGCCGGGGTTCGGTATCCTCGGTAACGACAGACGGAGGAAGCAAGCAAGGCGGCGAAATAGCGCCGAGGACTGCGTGCATCCAAGTCATTAGTGGAATAATAGTCAAGACATGAACAAGAATCTGGGTTGGAAGCTTCTAGTCATTATCGGGACCCTGCTGTTTTTCCTGTTCGGCATCGTTGGTATGCCGGACGGCTGGTCCGGCAGCGGGCTGCTGGCGTCCATGCAGAACCGCATTCATCTGGGGCTGGACCTCAAGGGTGGCACGCACCTGATTCTGCAGGTGCAGGTGAATGACGCGGTCAATGTCGATTCGGATCATGCCATCGAGCGGCTGAAAGCGGATCTTCGCTCCCACAAGATCAATTACGCCGACATCAGCAAGCCGGATCCGGTCAATCATCCCGACAAGATCGTGCTGAAAGGCGTGGCGCCGGAGGCAGACTTCCGATCTGCGTTCGCTGGTGAGCGACCGCCTGCCCGAGTATGACCTGAGCTCCGGCGCGGAGAACACCTGGACGGTTTCCATGAAGCCGCAGGCTCTCGCCGACCTGAAAAACCGCGCCGTGACACAAGCGATTGAGACCATCCGCAACCGCATTGATCAGCTGGGCGTGACCGAGCCGACGATTCAGGAGCACGGGCTGGGGCAGTATCAGATTCTGGTGCAATTGCCCGGCGTGGACGATCCGGCGCGCGTCAAAGAAATCATGCAGTCCACCGCCATGCTGGAGATCCGGCAGTCGCTGGGCGGTCCCTATTCCAGTGAGCAGCAAGCGCTGCAGGAGCATGGCGGTGTCCTGCCACCGGATGCGGTCGTTGATGCCGGGCCGCAGCATTGGCGGCGACCGCAGCCGAAGAGTGGGCAGACCTGGTATCTGATTTCGCGCGCATCGGCAGTCACCGGCACGCGACCTGCGCTGCCGCGGAGCCCTCGCCGGGATGAAAACGGACAATCCTGCGGTGCAGTTCGTTCTCACCGAACGAGGGCGGCCGGCGGTTCGCCAGCTTCACCGGCGCTCATGTGGGCGATAACCTGGCCGTGGTGCTGGACAACAAGGTCCAGGAAGTCGCCGTCATCAAGGAGCAGATTCACGACACGGGCGTCATCAATGGCGCGGTTTCACCGAACAGGCGGCCAAGGACTTGGCCATGATTCTGCGCTCGGGCGCTTTGCCTGCCGGCATCAAGTACCTGGAAGAGCGCACCGTTGGTCCATCGCTGGGCACCGATTCGATTCGCGCTGGTGTGCGGGCGGCCGTGATCGGCATGTTGGCAGTGCTGGTCTTCATGCTGATCTACTACCGGGCGGCGGGGATCAACGCGGACTTGGCGCTGATTCTGAATCTGGTCATCCTGCTCGGGTTCCTCGGCTTCAGCGGGGCTACGCTAACGCTGCCGGGAATTGCGGGAGTGATCTTGACAGTCGGTATGGGCGTGGATTCGAATGTGCTGATTTTCGAGCGCATCCGCGAAGAGCTACGCAATGGGAAAACGCCGCCTTCGGCGGTCGAACAGGGCTTCGGCCATGCCTGGATCACCATTGTGGACACCCACGTGACCACCATCGTTTCGGCGGTGATTCTGTTTATCTTTGGAACCGGTCCGGTGCGGGGATTCGCGGTTACGCTGAGCTTTGGTCTATTCGCCAACCTGTTTACGGCTGTGTTCGTTTCGCGCGTGATCTTTGACTGGATTCTGACCCGCAAGCAGCGTGGCGAGGCGTTGAGCATTGATGCATGCGTGCCGGCGTGGCGGAACCTAACAAGAAGGGGTTGAAGCAGCGTGGAATTTTTTCGTAATACCAAACATAGATTTTCTGGGCAAGAAGTGGTACTTCCTCGCCTTTTCGTTGTTCTTCAGCGTGGCGGGCGTGCTTTCCATGCTGTTCTGGCACGGCATTCCGCTGGGCGTAGATTTCCGGGGTGGCACACTGGTCTATGTGAAGTTCTGCCCAGACGCCGGACGACAACGCCATCCGCGCCGCGATGGATCGCGCCGGACTGCACAATGCGCGCATTCAGCGTTATGGCCAGATCGCCAACAACGAGGTGCTGATTGATCTTGCCGAGCAGGAGACCAGTGAGCAGGCGCTGGATCGGGGCAAGCCCAGATCATCAACGCGCTCGAGACCAATGCTCCCGCGGGCAAAGAGGACCTGAACAACGCCAGCGTTCTGACCTTGACCAATTATCTTGATGGAAAAGGACCCGCTGCACGCGGGCACGGACGCTGACCAGCGCTATGGCGCCATGGCGCAGGCCATCGTCGACTATCGCGACAAGGTCAAGGGCGGCGTGCTGAGCTCGCTGGATGATCTGAAGGGGGCGGTCGACCCCGCGGTCGTCGCTTCTTTATCGGATGGATTTTATCTTTCTGACTTTGGCGTACGAAATGTGGAGATCGTCGGGCCCCAGGTGGGAGCACCAGTTGCAAACGCCAGGCGAAGCTGGCCGTGCTTTATTCGCTGCTGGGAATGCTGGTTTATCTGGCATTCCGTTTCGAGTGGATCTACGGCGTTGCGGCTGTGATCACGGTCTTCCACGACACTCTGATTACCGTGGGAGCCTTTTCGCTGACCAATAAACAGATTTCGTTGACCGTGATTGCGGCGATCTCTGACCCTGATCGGGTATTCCAATAACGACACCATCGTGGTGTTCGACCGGATTCGGGAGAATCTGAAGCTGATGCGGCGGGAGAAGCTGTCGGACATCGTCAACCGCAGCATCAATCAGACGCTGAGCCGGACCATCCTGACCGCAGGATTGACGTTCCTGACGGTGCTGGCCCTGTACCTGTTCGGAGGCGAGGTGTTGCATGGCTTCTCCTTCGCACTGGTGATCGGCATTCTGATCGGGACCTATTCGTCCATTGCGATTGCGGCGCCGATCCTGGTGGCCTATCAGGATTGGCGAATCGAATCGGGGAAAGCCGGTGATGGCGCACGTGGCGCCAAGGAGGCCAACCGCCGCGGGAAGAGGGCGAAAGTCAAGGTCTGAGACCCGCCGCCAGCTTGGGGCTGAGCGGGTAAGTTTGTGATGTTAGGGATTTGAGGTAGTATCATGCGGCTTTCAAGTTGGCCGTCGGAAGCAAGCGGGTCTTGGGAGCAAAGCGGAGGCAGTCGGTGTCTAAGAGCAGTTAGGGTCCGTGTAGGAGAAACCTCATGTTTGAAGACAGCCTAATCGAATCGGGTGGAAGGCTGAAGAGCAAGCGGGGCTTGACCACCGGCATCTCGTTTCTTTTTCAGATTGTCTTGGTGGGAGTCTTGGTCTTGGTTCCGCTGCTGTTTACCGAAGCCCTCCTAAGACACAGTTGATGACGTTCCTAGTGGCTCCGCCGCCGCCCCCGCCCCCGCCCCCGCCTCCGGCGGCAGCCCCGGTCAAGATCGTGAAGCACGGTGCAGACCGATATAGTCAATGGGCAGTTGCGCACGCCCACTAAGATTCCTGAGAAAGTACAGATGATCAAGGAAGATGAGCCCCCCCCGGTGATGGCGTCCGGTGGCGTCGTCGGTGGCGTGCCCGGTGGCATTCCGGGCGGACAGATGGGCGGCGTGATCGGCGGCATTATCAGCTCGACTCCGGTGGCCGTGCCCAAGGTGGCCACCCCGCAGCGCGTACGCGTATCCCAAGGCGTAACCCAGGGGTTACTGATCCGTCGAGTGCAGCCAAACTATCCACCCCTGGCCCGGCAAGCGCGCATCCAAGGAAGTGTGCTCTTGCAGGCTGAAATCAGCAAGGATGGGACGATCGAGAACCTGCGGTTGATCAGCGGTCACCCCATGCTCGCGCCGGCGGCCATTGAAGCCGTAAAGCAGTGGCGGTACAAGCCATACATTCTGAATGGCGATCCGGTGGAAGTGGAAACTCAAATTACGGTCAATTTTACTCTGTCCGGAGGCTAGAACCACGGACAGTACGCGGTGTTGTGAGTGGAGCACGAGGACAATTGCCTTCCCCCAATCCTACCTTTTGCGACTCGGGAGCGGGGTGTTCGGAAGTATCGAAGAGTGCTCTCGGCTTTGATCCGGACAGGCCATCACGCAAGCCCAGTAGAAGCGATTAGGCGATTTAACAAGTTCCCAGGAGGAAAAAGCAACTCATGTTCCTAGCCAATTTAGCAGCCCATAGCCTGAGCAACATGTCCACCATGGCAGCCTGGTTGTTCCAGGAGCAGCCCATCGGTTGGGACCCGATTTCACTGTGGCACCAGATGGGAGCCACGGCGAGAGGCGTGGTCATCATTCTGTTCATCATGTCCGGCTGGTCAATCGGCGTCATGATTGACCGCTGGATGGCGTTCAGCGCGGCCAGAAAGCAGTCGCGGGCATTTGCTCCCGCCGTGGCCGGTGCCTTGCGCGATGGCAAGATTGACGAGGCCATCAAGGTAGCGGAACGCAACAAGAAAAGCCATCTGGCCAAGGTCGTTACCGCCGGTCTGATGGAATTTCGCGCCCACCAGGAGAGCGGCGAGATTCCGGGTGAAACCATCGAGGCCTCCAAGCGTGCCCTGGAGCGCACCGAAGCCATCGTTCATGCCGAATTGAAACGCGGACTGGGCGGCTTGGCCACCATCGGATCCACGGCCCCGTTCGTCGGCCTGTTTGGCACGGTGATGGGCATTCTGAACGCCTTCAAAGGAATTTCGGAGCAGAAGGCTACCGGTCTGGGCGCGGTCGCGGGCGGTATCGCGGAAGCGCTGGTGACCACTGCCATCGGTCTCTTCGTCGCCATCCCGGCCGTGATGATGTTCAACTATCTGACCGGGCGGGTGGAAGCTTTCGACGTGGAGATGGACAACTCGTCAAGCGAACTGATTGATTACTTCCTCAAGCGGCGGGGGATGCGCCGGTCCTAGCGCTTTGCGCGGGATTGGCTTCGACCCTGAGTTGCTGGCCTGGCGCCGGAGGATTTGCTCGGCGCCGGGTCTTGAACCCTGAGGAGAGCGCTGGTTCGCCGGACCGGCGGCATGAAATCTGGCGGGCAGGAGAGCAAGGTATGGCACTGGCCAAGCGAAACGAAGGATCCAAGGTCAACTCCGACATCAACGTCACTCCCATGGTGGACGTGATGCTGGTGCTGCTGATCATCTTCATGGTCATCACGCCCATGTTGCAGAAGGGCGTGAGTGTGGACTTGGCGAAGGTAAACAATCCGATGCAGATGCCGGATGCGGATAAAGAAGACGCGCTGGTTGTGGCGGTCATGAAAGACGGGAAGGTTTATCTCGGCAATGACCAGTTGGCGGTGGACCAGCTCACGGGTAAGGTCAAAGATCGTTTGGCTAACCGCGTGGACAAGCGAGTTTTCGTGCGTGCCGATGCTCGGGCCCACTTCGGTTCGGTGGTGCAAGTGGTGGACAACGTTCGCGCGGCGGGCGTGGACGAACTCGGCCTGCTGACGGATCAGAGAAAAACCACGGGAACTCCGCCACCACCAGCGCCCGGCGGGCAATAGAGGAGAGATCTTATGGGAATGGGAGTGAGCTCTGGCGGAGGCCAGAGCGCAAATATCAACGTCACGCCGCTTATTGATGTCCTGCTGGTGCTGCTGATCATCTTCATGGTCATCACGCCGTTGACCCCCAAAGGACTGGAGGCGCTGGTGCCTCAGCCGCCACCGCCGAACGCGCCCAAGAACAACACCCCCGACCGCACCATCGTGGTGCAGTTGATCGACCGCGGGCCGGGCCAGGAGCCGGGACTGAAAATCAACCAGGAAGATACTACCTGGGAGGGTTTGCAGGGACGCCTGACCGATATTTTCAAGACTCGAGCCGAGAAAGTGATGTTCGTCAAGGGCGACGACAACGTTCCGTTTGCGGATGTGGCCAACGTCATTGACATCGCCCATGCTGCGGGCGTAGACAAGGTGGGTCTGATCACGGCCAAGATCGAGGCGGGCGGCTAGAGACGCTGGCGAAGGATTTCATTCACTACACCGGGAGGCGCATAGCTGGCGTCACTGCATCGTTGGGCGCGGGCCGTGCTGCGCGAAAGCCGGTGGACGTGTCGCAGTTGACATCGTGTTTCTGGCGCTCCGGGATTCCCGGCTAGGGAGACTTATAAGGCAATGAAAAAAAACATGCGGGTGCTGGCGCTCATGGCAATCGGTTGCGTGCTGCTTTCTTCCGCCGCTTGCGACAAGTTGAAGGCGCGCGACCATCTGAACAAGGGCGTGGCCTCCTATAAGAACGCCCGGTATGAAGAGGCGATTAACCATTTCCAGCAGGCGGTGACACTGGATCCCAGTTTGCTGAATGCACGTCTCTACCTGGCCACCGCCTATGCGCAGCAGTACATTCCGGGGGTCGAAGCAGAAGACAACGCCCGCCTGGGGCAGCAGGCGATTGATCAATACAAAGCAGTATTGGAGCGTGATCCCAAGAACATCAACAGCGTCAAGGGAATTGCCTACATCTATCTGCAGATGAAGAAATTCGACGACGCCAAGACCTACTATCGCAAAGCGCTGGAGATTGATCCCAATGATCCCGAGCCCTATTACTCGGTCGGCGTCATCGACTGGACCCAGACTTATCAACCCCGGATGGAGGAACGCGCCAAGCTGGGACTCAAGCCGGATGAGCCGTTGAAGGACAAGAAAGTATGCGCGCTGCTCAAAGAGAAGAATTCGGCCAACATCCAGGATGGCATTGACGCCCTCAATAAGGCACTCCAGTTGCGGCCTGATTACGACGATGCCATGGCCTACATGAACCTGATGTACCGCGAGCGAGCGGACGTGGAATGCGAGGATCCCGCGGCCCGCGCCGCCGACCTGAAGACGGCCGACGACTGGGTGGATAAGACCATGGCCACGAAAAAGGCCAAGGCCGAGAAACAGCCTGGCGCCCAGGGCATCACCATGGATTCATCGGGCGGCAAGTAGTTTTTCCTCCTCAAACCGAGAGCCCCTTCCTCTCGGGAGGGGCTTCCGCTCTCTGTGGGTATGCTCCATACGAACCTGTGAGAATCAGCGGCTGGCTTCGTTATTCCGGCGTGCCCTGAAACAGCGGCCACAACTGGTTTCCGATCACACGATAGACCACGAACGCTGTGCCCGCGTCGGAAACCTGGCGGAAGAGCAGTTCACCACGGCCATCTCCGTCGGCATCCACTGCGTCGATCAGCTCAAACCGGGGCAGGACATCGAGGTGTTGTGTGTCGGTTACGTTCACCAAAGCCTTGTGAAAATCACCGTTGACATCTTCCCGGACCACGAGCGTAACGAAGTACTGCAAGTCTGGGGCATCCTTCGCACTGATGCGTTGCGGCAGGCGCGCCTTGGCGGTTAGGACCGCCTCAGGCTCATTGGTGTTGGACAGATCAAAAACGCGAAGCTGCGCGTCCTCAAAGCTGGGCTGTGGAGGCTTGACCCTCGTTGCCCTTCCCCGTGGCGCAGGAGTATGCGGCGGCGGGGTCGCTCCAATCATTTCCTGCGCCAACTGTTTGGCGCGTGCCTGGATTTCCTGTGTCGCCAACGCCAGCATCTTGCTGCGGAACTGCTGCTCTTCTTCCGGCTTGAGACTATAGGTATAGGGACGAGGTTCGGGACCGTCTGCGTCGGAAATGGCGGGAATGAGCTGGATCTGGCTTGCCGGAAAGGCAGCCGGAGTTGCTGACGGATGGGCAGCGGTCTTTGGCGGCGCCGCCAGCGGCTTGCCGGGCGATTCCGCCGGTTTAGGAGCGGGCTTGCCCCGCCGCAGCACTGGCCGGTCCTTGTCTGTTTGATCGGCGTCTGTTTGATCTGCGGACGGAGCAGGCGAGGATGCTGACGCCGTCGTAACCGCGGCCGTGGCCGCCGCTTGCGCGATGGTTGCGGGACTCGTGCTGGATGCAGCCCCGGACGCAGATGATGGCGCCGTCTGCGGAGCCGCCGGTTGGGCTGGCGCGCTGGGCGACGGCGTGGTCTCCGGAGCTTTGGCTTTTTCCGACCCGGAACGTCTCAGCTTGGGTGGACCTTCGTCTTCGTCCATGCCGCGAGGCTTGGATGAGGCAGCCGGCTTATTCGCCGATTTCGGCGGCATCGAACCCGCCGGCAACCAGGTACCCTCGGCAATCCAGGTGTTGTCAACTTTCCGTTCCAGCGCGGCCGTCACGGTAAACAGTCCCTGGGAAACGCCGGTGCGAATCCCTTCATAGACGGTTTCTGATTCGAGCGCCATCGGAACGGGAGATGCCTTGTACGCGCCGGCATCGTAAAACTTGCCATCGTAGAGGATGGCGATGGGAATCAGGTGAGCTTTGCCATTCGGCGCCAGTTCAACCAGACCCAGGGCGCGCGGTCCCTTGTTGACTTTCGCGGCACGCGCAATTTGCGCCGGCCCAGGCTGCGCGAGCATTGTCAAGGCCATACTGCCCAAGATGACGAATTGGCGGCCGGTAAGGTATAACGTTGAGCGGGAGGGAGAGACACCCATGGACATCAATGATAAAGCCCCGGAGTTTACTTTGCCCGACCATAATGGCAATCCGGTTTCGCTCAAGGATTTTCGCGGGAAGACGGTCGTGTTGTTCTTCTTTCCCAAGGCCGACACTCCCGGCTGAACGATTGAGGCGTCCGGGTTCCGTGACGCATACAAGAAGCTGCAAAAGGCCGGCGCGGTGATTCTTGGGATCTCCGCCGATCCGCCGCAGACGCAGAAGAAATTTCAGGATAAATACGACCTGCCCTACACGCTGCTTGCCGATACTGACAAAAAGATCTGCGATGCGTTTGGCGTGATCAAAGAGAAGAATATGTATGGCAAGAAAGTGATGGGAATCGCGCGGACTACGTTTGTGATCGGTCCGGACGGCAAAATCGTCCACGTCTTCCACAATGTGAAGGCCGAGGGTCACGCGGAAGAGGTGCTGGAATATTTGAAGAGCGCGGCGTAGAAGCTAGTCTGGTGTGTTCCAAAATGGCAAGTGATCCGCTCGTATGAACGGTTGTCCCCGAGTGTGTACTGTGTTGTGGAAAAAATGCTACAATAGGCGAAAGAAAGGCGTATGATTAACCCCGCAAGGGGGTGTAGCTATGGCAGACCGTCAACAATTCTTGCGTCCCATAGAACCGGACCCGGAGCTCGTGAGAATATTGCAGGAATCACGGGCAAAGATCGTTAGCGAGGAAGAACTGAGGGAACAGCGGATTAGCTTCGCCTTTGGTAATGCTCCGCAAGGCTCAGAAAACCGCATAACCAAGGATAGCGTTAGGGTCGCCTCGGAACACATAAGACTGTTGCCGTAGAGCAGCGATCTTATATGCCATGTATGTCTGTCAGAGAAAAGGACGACCCCGCACTGTACACCAAAATCCAGGAGCAAAATCTGCTGCGGCAGTACGATCTGCTCTCGAATTGCATTGAGATCGGCCTCAAGAAAGGAATTGAGGCATTCGACAAGTACACTCTGTGGGCATTGAACTACGCCGCGGTATCCAATATCTGTCAGCTGGGTGGTCGCTATCGGCAAGGTCCAATTCGCGTGGGGGGTCATGTGCCGCCTCACTTCAAAGATGTTCCCGATCTCATGGATGCTTTCTTTTCACTTATCCATGAAAATTGGACCCTCCATGACCACCCAACGGCGCTAGCTGCATTTGCCCTCTGGAACCTGAACTGGATTCACCCGTTTATCGAGGGTAATGGTAGAACTGCGAGGGCTGCTTGTTACTATTTGATTTGCATGAAGCAAGGGAAGATTCTTGGCGGGAGGAAAACCGTACCAGAGCGCATTCGTGGGAATAGAGCGCCCTATATCGCTGGCCTGCAGGCAGCGGATCGCGCATACGAACAGGGGCAGTACGATATAACCGAATTGGCGAAGTATTTGGAAGAACTGCTGAAGGGCCAACTGTCAGAAACAATTTGAGAATCGTGTCGGCCGCAGGTCCCGTGGGCCGAAGCCAATCTGGTCTAACCGGCGTGTCGCCCAGGCGAAGGCCCAAGGCTGCCCACGGAGACAATCAGATTACTTTGTTGTCGCTGTCGAAGTTGTCGTGAACGTCAACGCCGACTCGGCGTGGATCAGGGCTTCCTCTTTGCCCGTTGCGGCCGCCAGTCCGGTGCCCGCGCCTGCTCCTGCGGCGGTACCGATGAGCGCGCCTTTTCCGCCTCCTGCCAGACCTCCGATCAGAGCGCCTGCCGCTGCGCCGCCGCCAATTTTCTCGACGTTACCCTTGGTATGGCTTTTGCCCTTGGCGTGGTAAGCGGTGGTTCGGACTGGGACCATGTTTCCGTTAATCTCTACCGCCGTGAGCCGCAGCGTCAGTTCACCAGGATCGTGCAGGCGTCCGCTGGATTTCGCATAAGTGACCTTGCCTTTGACCGGCGCTCCGGCCGGGGCGATGGTCTTGCCGTTGACCACGAGGCCTCGGGCCAGGTTTGCGTGGAAGGTTTGGCCAGCCTTGGCGGTGCGCGAATTGATTTGTGAGTCCAGCCGCACGGTCAGCCTGGTCCCGGCAGGAACGGTACTCGCGACGGCGACCACGGTCATTAGCGACAACAGCAAAACAACCTTTAGGCTTTTGCCGAGCATGAAATCTCCTTAAATCGTTGATCGTGCGATTGAGTGGCCAGAGACTTTCCATCACAATAGGCAAAATCAGGTTCCGAGTCTTGTGCCGGAAGTTCCATTGCCGCAGTGACCTTTTGGAACTTCGCTATCTGGCGATTGGGCGAGAGCGCAAATGCAGGAGAGACAAACTTGACGAGCCCCATCATCCAATTTCGGGCTGCTTTGCCACGCGAATTTTATGATCGCGATCCCCGGCCCGTGAGCCGCGACCTGTTGGGCAAGGTGCTGGTGCGACGCGAAGGCAAGAATCGGCTGGCCGCGAGGATTGTGGAAGTGGAAGCCTATTTGGGCGAGAACGATCCGGCGGCCCACGCAGCGGCCTGCCGCACCGCCCGGAATGCGGTGCTGTTCGGGCCTCCCGGCTATGCCTATGTTTATTTTATTTACGGAAATCACTATTGCCTGAACGTTTCCTGCTTGCCGGATGGAGTCGCCGGAGGAATCCTGTTTCGCGCGGTGGAACCCCTAGCTGGAATCGAGGAAATGGGGCGATTGCGCGGCATTTCCGTAAACGGCGCCGGCGATCTGAGAAAGTTGACCAGCGGGCCCGGCCGATTGGCCGAGGCGTTCGGCATCGCCCGCGAACGTGACAACGGAAAGGACCTGACCAGGGTTCGTTCCGACCTGTTCATCGCCGACGACGGCTACACAGTACGACGCATTCTGACTACGCCGCGGATTGGAATCACCAAAGCGGCGGCTCTGCCCCTGCGGTACTTGATCGCCGGAAATGAGTTCGTCTCGGGAGCCAAGGCACTGGGAACTAAGAACCGATAACTGACGGCTGGTTTCTTCTTAACGGGTCCTCAGCGTTCTCTATCTGTGATCGGGGATTCAGCCCTCGTAGTGTTGCCCTTCTGATTTATGCTGTCTTGATCGCCATGAATGCTACTTCATCAAAACCTGACTATGGAATCGACGCACCCGGAGTCATCCGCAACCTATTTTTGTTTGGCGCCGGCCTGCCAGTACTGGCGTGGTTCGTGCCAGCGGTGCATCTCGGTCCGGTAACCGTCATCATGGGGCCAATGGGCTATACGACCGGCGCTTTTTGCCTGGTCGAAGGCTTTCTCATGATCCTGTATGCGAAGGTCGGCAAGTTTCGCCATCGCGACCGCATGCTCAAGATGGTGGATTGGAAGGGTGACGAGACTGTGCTGGATGTTGGCACCGGGCGCGGGCTGTTAATGATCGGCGCGGCGAAGAGGCTTACCACAGGGAAATCCGTCGGCATTGATATATGGAGCGCCAAGGATCTCTCCGGTAACACCATGGACAAAACTCTACGCAACATGGAACTCGAGAAGGTACGCGAAAAAACCGATGTGCAAAACGGCGATGCCACGGCCCTGAAGTTTCCCGGCGCCACTTTCGACGTGATTCTTTCCAATGTGTGCATCCACAATATCCCGACCCGCGCGGCGCGCGACCAGGCCTGCCGGGAGATCGTTCGCGTGCTCAAACCCGGCGGCAGGGCCCTGATTTCTGACTTTATCCATACTGCGGACTACGTCAAGGCTTTCAAGGCCGCAGGAGCGACCGCATCACGAACCGGCTTCAACTTCCTGTTCACTTTTCCGTGGCTGCGGATCGTCGAGGTGGAGAAACGCTCGGAGTAAGATCGATAAGAATTGTCATTCCGAGGAGCGAGAGCGACGAGGAATCTGCAGTTTCGCCGAATGCCGGAAGAAACTGCAGATTCCTCGCTTCGCTCGGAATGACAACAAGTAGGTATCTGGCTCAATCAGGACAGCACAATGTTGTCGATCAACCGGGTTTTCCCCACAAACGCGGCCACAGAGACGAGCGAGGGATTCTCAACTTCTGCCACCGGATCGAGCGTGTCCGGATCCACAATTTCAAAGTAATCCAGGCGAACGGCGGGTTCCGCGGCGAAGACTTGTTTGCCAGCCTCGATCAGATTGCCTGGGTTCCGCTCGCCTTTTTCGAAGCAACTTCTTACCTCCATCAGTGAGCGGTGCAGCACCAGCGCGGTCTGGCGCTCCTTCGGATCAAGGTAAGCGTTGCGCGAGCTCATGGCCAGGCCGTCCGCCTCGCGTACGATCGGGCAAACAACGATCTCGACCGGAAAATTCTGGTCCTGCACCATGCGACGGATAATCGCAGCCTGGGCCGCGTCTTTCTGGCCGAAGAAGGCGAAGTCCGGCTCGACGATATGAAAGAGCTTCGCAACCACAGTAGTGACTCCGCGAAAGTGCCCTGGGCGCGATTTTCCGCACAGTTTTTCGCTCAGACCTTCAACCGTGACATAGGTGACAGCTCCTGCGGGATACATTTCTTCCACCGCCGGTGCGAACAGAATATCCACGCCTTCTTTCTCCAGCAAAGCTTGATCGCGTTCCAGGGTGCGAGGATACTTGGCCAGGTCTTCATTCAGTCCGAATTGCAGAGGATTTACAAAGATGGAAACGGCAACCGCGTCGCATCGCGACTCGGCGGCGCGAACCAGCGACAGATGGCCCTCATGCAACGCGCCCATGGTGGGCACGAAGCCCAAACACTTGCCCGCGTGCCGTGCCGCGCGGGAAGCGCCACGCATTTCTTCAATCGTCTTGCAGATTTTCATTCTATGCTGATCGGGTTCTCAATCTGGCCGCAGAAGAAGTCGGACTTGGGTGGCGCAGCGCTCGCCTCAAGCCGCCGGAACCCATCGTATCGCGACCTGCACGCTCTCTAATGTCCCCGCCACCAGGGCCCGGTTCTTTCGCAATTGAGCCTTATCTGCATCACTCGTCGCCCCGCCACTCTCCTGGATCGCAACCACGCGCCCATAGGGCCAAGCCGACGCCGGCAGCTTGCCGAGCACTTCAAGCAACTTGTCTGGATCCACGATCTGCTGCTCGTTGTTGCTGGCATCCAGCAGTCCCACGCCGTCAACTCTGACGATCAGGTAGGGGTTTCGCCAGGTCTTCATATCCCGCATGGCGGCGTATTTCTGAGGGTCCGCCAATGGAATCTGCTGGATTCGAGCGTCCGGACTGGTCGCCACCGCTGGCTGCTCCGCCGTTTTCGGCGGGAGAGAGCAACCAGCGAACAGGGCAAGGGCCAGCGCCAGGCACGAGTATTTCATTCCGGTTCGCTCTATCGCCGCATCCCCCGTTTGCGCTCCAGCACCGTCTCCAGCGACTGCTGCGTTTCCTTTGGCAAATGATAAGACTCGCGGTCCGAGGGATACTGATGTGAGATCACATCGGTGCGGAAGGCCTGCACCGCGTCGCTGATCAACGCAGCGGCGTCCCCGTACCGGCGCACAAACTTAGCCGGGGGACCAAAAGTCAGATTCAGAATGTCGTGGAAAACGAGCACCTGGCCATCGCAGTCCGGGCCGGCGCCAATGCCGATCGTCGGGGTCGCGACTTCCGCCGTAATCATTGCCGCCACTTCCCGGGGGATGCCTTCGAGGTAAATGCAGGCCGCTCCCGCGCGATCCAGAGCCACGGCATCGCGCATGAGCTGCTCGACCCCAGCCAGCGACTTGCCCTGGACCTTGTATCCGCCCATCACATTTACCGACTGCGGAGTAAGCCCAATATGCCCAGTCACGGGAATTTCGGCGTCGATGACGCGGCGAATCAGGTCAGCGCGCTTTTCGCCGCCTTCCATCTTCACCGCTTCCGCTCCGGCCTCCTTCACGAAGCGCGCCGCATTCCGCACCGCCTCGTCCGGGGTAACGTGATACGACCCGTACGGCATGTCCGCCACCAGGAACGCGTGTTTCACGCCTCGCCGCACTGCGCGAGTGTGGTGCAGCATTTCGTCAATCGTGACCGAAAGCGTGTTTTCGTAGCCGAGCATGGTCTGGGCGAGCGAATCGCCGACCAGCACGATGTCAATTGCAGCTTCGTCCACCAGGCGCGCGCTGGAATAGTCGTAGGCCGTCAGACAGGTAATTGGTTGATGTTGGAGTTTCTTTTCTCGAAGAGAAGCGACGGTAATCTTCTGGCGAGGTTCGCCAATGGGCGTGAGACTCACGATATCCTCCAGTGCCCCTCCGCCTTGGCGGATAGAGCCTGACACATCTTGGATACTGCTAGGGGTATTGTAGTCGCAAAGAAAAGCGCTGGCTAGGGGGTGGCGGGCGATGGAAGGCCGAAGGCCAACTAATCTATGTAAACAAGGGAGTTATAGGAAGTTGTAAGATAAGCCATGCGAACGTACCGCACCCGAATCAGTTCCAAAGGGCAAGTGGTTATCCCGGCAGAGCTGCGAGAACAGCTCGGACTCGCCAAGGGCACGCGTGCGACTTGGTGCGAGGAACGAGGCCGGCTGGTGCTCACGCCAATGACAGAACAGCAGTTGAAAGAAATCATGGGATTTCTGAAGCCGGCGCCCGGCGCGCCATCCATGTTTGAGGAATTGTTCGCGGAGCGGGAGCGCGAACGCAAACGGGAGAAACAATGACGCGCATTATGTTTGAAGTTAGCCCGCAGCCTTTTCACTTCGACAGGGCGCGGATGGTTTTGCGATAGCTGGCCGATGATCTCTTCGGCTTTCTTCATTTTCTTTCCGAAGGCCGGATCGCAGGGCATGAGCCGGTAGCCTCCGTCCGCCGCTTCAATCAGGAAAAGTCGCCCGCCCACTCCGGTCTGCAGACGGCGAATGACCTCCTTGGGCAGGACCACCCCCAGCGAGTTGCCAAACTTGCGGACCTTGAGCTCAACCATTGTGCGACTCCGGTGTTACTGCAATTTGGACAACTTTTCTTCGATTGAGCGATGCTGAGAATCCCGTCGTCCTCGCCCCCAAGCATGGCCTAAACTCGGAGCGCGTAAGAGCCACGGTCCCTGAACTCGATCAGCCCTAAGTCGCGCAACACCTGAAGCTGTTGGCGAATCTTCGGACGAACGTTTAAGTTGCGAGGGTGCGCCGCCCGCAGCTCCGGCTCCAGCTGGTATAGCTCCTGAAGGGAAAACCGGGATTTCCCCAATCTGCGCACAGCATTGAGGACATCCACTGTCCAGCCCCTCAAAGAGGGGGGAACTTCGGCCAACCCTCTGACGCGGTCAAATTCGTGCCGAACCTGCTGCTCCGGTACAGGCACGCCGGCCGAGACGATCGCGATTTTGCCGTCCTCAGGAATGCCGCTCAGCAATATATTGCAGCCAACCCATCCTGCCCTGCGCGCTGTTGGGCTCAGTGGCTTGCGCTTCTCAATAACACTCTCGGAGAAAAACATCCGAGGAATGAGCAGGACGTTCTGGATATACCACTCACTCGTGTATTGAAGCAGGAGGAGATGCGGAGCGTTGTCCGACCGGATCGCTCGAATCATGGTCTCGTATCCCGCGTCGACAATTTTCCTTGGACTCCAGGCCCGCGAACTCTTCAACTGAAAAACTTGTTCGCACTTCGGGCAGGCGAAATCGAAGGCAGGCGTGTTCGTTCGTGACCCTGTTATCCGGTCAGAGTCGCAACAGGGACAATAGAGCTCGCGGCCACACCAATCCTCACTCAAGACACGTGCGATCTGGGGGCCTGCCTTGTAAGCGGCGGCGATCTCAGTGCTGCATCGCAAATTCATGAGCTAAGGGAACACGGACTTCGTCACTTCGATAAGGCTCAATCTCCGCATTGCACACCGGGCATTTTGCGTTGCACATGCAAGACCAAGCGTCGGCCCACTCCGTCCGGTCTCTTGGACAGCGGTAATAATTCATGTAGTTCATATACTCGCCCATGCGCAGGTGCCGTTACGCGCTGGCTGCTTCCTGGTTCCCCAGCGGCAGGAAGTACTGCGTCCCCTTGATCGGCGCGGAGACCTTGCGCAGCAGTTCCTGCAAGTCTTCGTTGCGCTCGACGAAATCAATCTGCGAGGTGTTCACGATCAGCAGATCCGACGAAGTGTAGTGGAAGAAGAAGTGTTCGTAGGCCTTGACCACTTCTTCCAGATATTCTTCGCTGATCGCCTTTTCGCCCGGCGCGTTCTTCTTCTTCAGCCGCTTTTTCAATACCTCGGGCGTGGCTTGCAGGTATATCACCAAGTCAGGCGTGGGCAGTTGCTCGCGGAAATAGTTGTAATACCGGTTGTAAGTGTCGAGTTCCTGGTCGGTGAGATTCAGGCAGGCAAACAGCTTGTCTTTTTCGAAAATAAGTCGGTAACCACGGTTTTCTGCGAACGCGGACCCAGGTCAAGGGCGCGCAGCTGCTCGAAGCGACGGATCAGGAAAGCAAACTGCGCCTGAAAGCCAGCGCCGCGTTCACCCTCGTAAAAAGGCGCGCAGAAAGGGATTTTCCTCAGTTCCGTGACGCGCTGCGCATTCAAACGCTCGGCCAAAATCCGCGCCAGCGTGCTCTTGCCGACGCGTATCGGGCCTTCCACTGCAATGTAACGGGGCAGTTCGAAAAGATTGGCCATGGGCTCTAGAGGAGATTGCGCTTCTCATGGCAGGATATCGCGATAGAGCCCAGCATGCAATTGAGGGAAGAGTAACCCCTCTGTTCACCGCAGAGTCACAGAGTCACAGAGGAAACCGGAAGAAAGAAAAGGATCTTCTCTGTGTCTCCGTGCCTCTGTGGTGAAAAATGGTGAAGCCGCCTGATCGCATTTACAATCGGCGCATCATGTTTGGGTCCCTCGTACGTGGCGCATTGGGAGCTGGAGCGGCCGCGGCGGCGGGCTACCAGTCCATGGCGCCGACCGGCCAGTGGTACGGGCGAACCTTCGTTGGACTCAGGCCCGGAAGCAAGCAACTCGCGCTCACTTACGACGATGGTCCCAATGATCCACACACGCTGCGGCTGTTGGAAGTGCTTGCCAGGCACGGTGTGCGCGCCACGTTTTTTCTGATCGGCCGTTTCGTGAAACAGCGACCTGCCATTGTTCGCGAGTTGGTGCGGGCTGGGCATGTCGTCGGCAATCACACTTTCAACCACCCAAATCTGATTTTTGCCACTACGCAGAGACTCGGAGGGAGTTGGAAGGCTGCGAACAGGCTTTGACTGACGCGGTGGGAGAGCATTCCCGGCTGTTTCGTCCGCCATTCGGGGGACGCAGGCCAAACACTTTGCGAGTTGCCCGCGCGATGGGGCTGGAGCCTGTGATGTGGAACGTCACCGGCTTCGACTGGCGGGGAAAGCCGGCAGAGTACATTGAAGGAAAGGTCTGCAAGCGTGTCCGTGGCGGCGACGTGATCCTGTTACATGACGGCAGCCACGCGGCCTTGGGCGCCGATCGTTCCCAGACCGTGATCGCGACCGACCGGATCATTGCCCGATACAGATCTGAAGGCTACGACTTCGTGACGATTCCAGAAATGATGGCAAAACAAGCTGTCAGCCTTCAGCCGTCAGCCATCCGCTAGTGTAAGGCTGGGAACGCTCCCGTGGGGGCCGCCGCCCGCGGCGGTCCGGTCGAGCGCAGCTCGAAAATTACGCGTGCACGAGCTCGAACGCCTGCTTCGCTGCCGCAATCGTCTGCTGAATATCTTCTTCGGTGTGAGCCGCGCTCAGAAACGCGGCTTCGAACTGGGACGGCGGCAGGTAGATTCCGCTTTCGAGCATGGAACGGAAGAAGCGCGCGAAAGCCTCAGTATCGGACTTGGCCGCCGAATCCCAGCCCGTGACCGGACCTGGGGCAAAGAACCAGGTGAACATCGAACCCACACGGTTGTAGCAGATCGGCACGCCGGCTTCTTTGGCCGCTGCCGCAACCCCGGATGTGAGCTCCGCGCTGAGTTTTTCCAGCCGCGGATAGATTTCTTTCCTGTGTTCACGCAAATGCCGCAGGGTGGCCAGCCCGGCCGCCATCGCCAAGGGGTTCCCTGAGAGCGTGCCCGCCTGATACATCGGTCCGAGCGGAGCCACCAAATCCATGATCTCGCCGGGCCCCCCGTAGGCCCCGACTGGCAGACCGCCGCCGATAATCTTGCCCATCGTGGTCAGATCGGGTGTGATCGCGTAAAGCTCTTGCGCCCCGCCAAAGGCCAGGCGGAACCCGGTCATAACCTCATCGAAAATGAGCACGCTCTGGTCGCGCTGAGTGATGGCTCGCAGCGCTTCGAGATATCCCCGAGCGGGCGGCACACAGCCCATATTACCCACCACCGGTTCCACGATTACGCAAGCGATCTGGTGCTTGAACTTCTTGAAAGCCTGCTCCAGCGCATCCGTGTCATTGAACGGAAGAGCTAGAGTGAGTTGGGTGAACTCCTCCGGCACGCCGGCCGAGCCCGGAATTCCTAACGTGGCCACTCCCGAACCGGCCTTCACCAGCAGCGCATCGGCATGACCGTGATAGCAACCTTCAAATTTCACGATGTACTTGCGCTTAGTGTAGGCGCGAGCCAGCCGAATAGCCGACATGGTAGCTTCCGTGCCCGAACTGACAAATCGCGCCTTCTGTATGTGGGGAAACGCCGAAAGCACGATCTCGGCAAGGTCGGCCTCCGCCGGAGTGGAAGCACCGAAGCTGGTCCCGTTGCGCGCTGCCGCAATCACCGCCTCCACCACCCCCGGTGCGGCATGGCCGAGGATCAGCGGGCCCCACGAACCGATGTAATCGATGTACTCGTTCCCATCGGCATCGAAGATGTGGGAACCCTTACCTCGTACCATGAAGGGCGGCTCACCACCCACCGACTGAAACGCTCGCACGGGGGAATTCACGCCGCCCGGAATCATCTGTTCGGCGCGCTTCTGCAGCTTGCGTGATACATCGGTTTTACGGGCCATGGCTCCTCCTGGGAAAGGAACTGTACCCATGGTAACAGCGGGAGCGGGCGGCGCAGCGCGCCGGATCACACACCCACGTGACAACGGCCGGTCACCCCGGGCACAGCCGCCCCGATCTGGGTCCAGGGGCTCGCCGATTCACGAGAAATTCATAATTTCGCAATACTCCTGAAATACGCGGATTCTACTCTTGATCCAGTACACGCCCTTCTAACCGGGAGGGTTTAAGGACAGCCTCGGGGGGCTCCGGGCTGTCCTGACTTTTTTTTCACGCCCGGCTCCGGGCGATCCGGTGGTCCCAAGCTCGGACAATTTCAAGGCTTTACTGGGGAGGTGCGCCAAAGTATCTTTGAAGATTCCTGAGACCCAATTCCGAACTCGGAATGCATACCACGAATCCTGAGCCGTCATCGCGCTTCTCTTCCGCTCCAAGGCGCGCTCTGCTGATCACCGCTGTGACCTTCATTTCCTATGCTTATTTTTACCCAGGCGGCGGGTGGAATCAGAATTCCCGCTTCGATCTGGTGCGCGCTCTGGTCGAGCACAGAACGCTCCGTATTGACGCATACCATGAAAATACGGAGGACAAGACTTTTGTCGGCGGCCACTACTACTCCGACAAAGCCCCCGGAGTGGTGCTTTTGGCAGTACCCATAGTTGAAGCGACGAAGCCCATTCTGCGCTTGGCAGGAGTGGACGCCGATTCGCCTGGCGGTCTGGTCGCCCTTTCCTATTCTGCCACGCTGTTTGCCGTTGCGCTGCCGATGGCGGCTGCTTGCGGCTGTTTGTTCCTGATCGGGCTCCGCCTGCGGAGTACGGTGGGCGGCTCAGCGTTCGGCGCCATCAGTACGGGACTGGCCACTCCCATGTGGGCCTATGCGACTTTGTTCTGGGGACACGCCTTGGCCGCCGCCTGCCTGGTGTTCGCATTTACGGTGGCCTTGATGCCACGCCGCAATGGCAGCGGGCGATGTGACGCGCTCTGGGGATTCGCCATTGCATTCGTTGCAGGATGGGCGACGGTTACAGAGTACCCAGCTGCGCCAGCGTCTGCCCTGATTGCCGTGTTGGCACTGGCGCAAGTGTGGCCGTACGGATGGCGCCGCCGATTGCACGTTGCAATCGGCATTGCCACTGCCGCCGTCGTCTGCGGGCTGGTGTTGATGCTCTATCAATATCTTGCCTTTGGCTCGGCGCTCCGTGCCAGCTATTCCTATTACCCCGAAGGTGCGTTTCCCTGGATGAAACGTGGCTACATGGGGCTTACGTATCCCAGAGTGGACGTGATGCTGAAGTTGCTGTTCGGTTGCCGGCGCGGGCTCCTGTTTGTCGGTCCGGTCGTTCTTGCTGCACCCTGGGGGTTGCGCTGGCTATACAAACTGGGTTCAAGCCGGGGCGCTGCTGCTGCGGCTGCCGCTATCGCCGGCTACTATTTTCTTTTTCACGCTTCCTTTCGCGCCTGGGCCGGAGGCTGGTCGTACGGTCCGCGCTACATGGCAGCAGGTTTGCCGCTCTTATGTGTCGGGTTAGCCCCAGCGTGGAGCGGTTCCCGCCTTGGTTGGCGAAAAGTGCTCGCCATGCTCGCAGTTTGCGGAGGGTTGTTCGCGCTTATGGCTGTTTCGACCACACCGCAGCCTCCTGATCAATACCGTTGTCCTTTGGTAAAGCTCATCTGGCCTTCATTCTGGAGAGGTGTGTTCTCTCAAAACTCGCAATCGATGCTGACCCTGGCCGAAGACCCTGAACAGCTCAGTCACGGGGCCTTCAATCTCGGAGAACTCGCGGGGTTGCATGGCCTTGCCAGTTTAGTTCCGCTGCTGGCGATGTGGGCTGTCGCCGTATTTCTATGGGTGCGAATGAATCGAACCGACCAGCACCGTCCCGCCGCAACGGAGAGAACTTTGGCGTAGAATCTGTCGGCGGGGAAGCGAAGAGACTTTAGCTGATTCTCAGGAGGCAGACGATGCAAAAAATCAGCCTAACAGGCGTCGCAATTGCCGTTTTGGCAGTAACAGCAGTGGTGGCTGGCGAAGGGTTCAAGATTTATCCGGGCGCGTCCAAATACACGCCACCCGACAGCAAAGAGACGCGCGAAGCCCTGAAGGCCCTGCCACCGGGCACCGAAGCTACCATCTATCTCACCAACGATTCCTTCGAAAAGGTGGTGGCGTTCTACAAAGGCTTTGCCAAGGAATACTCTATGTCCGGCATGCCCAAAGGCCGCAAGCTACCCAGCGGCCAGGAATTGAAGCAGACCTATTTTATCTTCGACGCGGCGAAGGATCTGGCTACATCCAGGAGCTGGGCACAAGTTCAGCGGCCCTTTATTGGCTCGACCGACGACAATTTGCAACCCCACGACATTCGGGATGTCACCGTGATCTCAGTGTCGCAGAAAAAATAGCAAGCGGCGCCTCGGCTTTCCGGCGAGGTGCCAGCCCACGCAGCCGGACTCGATCGACGAGGGTGCGAGTCGCCACGACCGTCGTGTACCTTCAGAACAACCTCTCTGCCCGCCGCAGATTGCCTAGCGACCCCAGATTGGCGAGCGCGAAGGTGAAGCGGTACTGATTCTCATTGCGCACCGAACCCAGGGCGAAGCGGCGGAATTCGAGGTTTACTCCGCAACAGTCCCAGTTATAGGTCGTTTGCACGGCGGCGTACTGCAGAAATCCCAGATTCGCATCGAAGCCCACATTCGTAGCGGCGCTAAAACCCGGCTTGGTGGTATGGCCGTACCCCAACAGAAGCCGGAATTGATTAAACAACTGTGGCGAAAAAGTGGGAGTCGTCCCCACCGTCTCTCCCGGAACCTGCAGATAGGCATCGCCCCCGCCCACCGTGAACGGGCCAATGCGATAGTTAACGAACGCCGTACTGGCGTTAATGCGACTCTGCTTGAAATCGTAATCCACATCCCACTCGATGTCAGTTCGCGCGCTGCTCTGAATCCGCAGGCGTGAAATCAGCGGGGAAAGGTGACGGGGCTCAGTCAGGAACGAGGTGCCGCTTAAGTCCGTCGTACTCGTAAAGACATTGCTGCGCCCAGCCACCAACGCGCCTCCGAAAGTGGGATCGACAAAGTACTTTTGGGCTAACTCCCAGGTTACAATCTCGCGCACTTCCGGTCCGGCATCGCACGGTGCGTCCGTCGGTTGGCCTTGCCGTTCCCAGGGGATGAGGCTGTGGGGCGGGGCACCACCCACAAAAAGGGAAGGCATGCCGGGCTGGCCGCAGTCCTCTGACGGCTTGGAGGTGCGCTTGGCATAGAGCCGGTTCACTACGGCGTACTCGACTTCATTGGTATTGGCGAGAATGTCGCGCTCGTCGAAGCGCAGGATGTTGGCAAAATTACTGACGCCGGTTACGTAGTTGTAAAGTATTCGGGGCTCGATGACGTGCTTCCACTTCCTTCCCATGAACTGGCGTTCAAAGACCCGGCCCAGAGCCGGGGGCCGGAGCTCCACCGAGCCTTGCAGAGCCTTGCGATTGATCGCGTCGGAGACGGCCAACCGGGTCCCGCTGGAAGAAGGTAGCAATTCCTGAGTGTAGCTCGTATCTCGAAGCGAGAGTTCCGGACGAAAAGACCATCCCCGCAATTGCAGCGGCAACGACAAGCTGGGACTCAGATCGAAGCGCCCTAGTAAGGGAGCGGTGCTGAACCCCGGCTCGCTGCGGGAAAGTCCTTCAGCCGCCGCGTCATAGGACCAGTAGAAAGGCGAACGCCACAGCTTGCGGTCTACGCTCGACACTTCGAAGCTAGGAGCATGCAGGATGGTGATGACGTCCCCGGGCGTCGTGCTCTCGAAGTCCTGATAACGCTGCATTGAAGCATTGGCGAAGAAGTTGTTCGTAGTGTTGGAGAGAAAAGCGTCGGACTTTACTTCCGAATTTACCGCCTGGGTGAAGACTTCGCTGAAGGCGAGACGAAAGACGAACGAGCTGAGATAGTCAATGTTGGCGACGCCGCGAAAGTTGTGACCGAATGTACCTAAAGCATTCAGCCGCACTTCTTCCCCACCCTGATCTACCGGAGGATGGCCGACGCCGCGGTCGAGCACGCTAAAAACATTCAGATCCACAAACGAGGTGTCGCTGGGGCGCGCACGAAATTCGCCTTGCGGGGCCCATCCCCGTGCTGAGAAATACTCGGCGCCGATGTGCGCATCCAGGCTGCGATTGATGGCCCAGAACAACGACTCGCCCAGGATGGTTCCTTTGACGGAGGAGGTCCCGATATTAGGAATGAGAAAGCCAGACTGTCGCGGCAGGCGTTCGGCCGGAAGTGTGGCGAAGGGAAAATACAGAATTGGGATTCCCTTGATGCCGAAAGTGCTGTGGTAAATCTTGGCCCTGCCCCCGACCTCAACCACAACTTTTTGCGCGTTGAACTTCCATTTGGGATGGGGCAGCTCACAGGTTGTGACCGTGCCGTCGTAGACCTTGAAATGGTCGGGAGCGGTCTTCTCCACCACCTTGCCTGTGAAAAAGAATGGGTTCGAAGAGATAAGCATGAGCCGGTTTCCGCGCAAACGTACCCCGATGCTGCCGGTTACGTTCTGGAAGCGCCCGCTCTCAGCGCGGACGTTGTACGTCCCGTGGCTGGCCTGAATATGCTCGTCGTTAGGTCCGCCTTCGAGAACCACGTGGCCGTCAGCAGTAGAGTCGCCCGTCTCGGAGTTGTAACTGACCTCGTCGGCATAGAGGATGTAAGTGCCGTAGTGAATTTCGGCTTTTCCGTGCAACTGATAGACTGCGCCGTCTTTCTCCTGCGAAATCGCGCGGATGGTTACGTCTTCCTCTTTGAGCGCCGAGGGCGTGTTTGGCAGACCTTGCGACGGAATCGGCGCGGTCGGCGCAGAAAGCAACTGGCTAGTAACTAAGGGAGGTGCGAGTAGCAGATGACAAACCAACGCCGCCGTGATAAGGAATCGAGTGCGGGCATTCATCGAAAGCGCACAAACTCCCCGAGGGCAAGGCCACGCTCGGGTATCGTGACGTTAGCACGGCGCTGGCCTGAGAGGCAAAGCGAAGAGCCTCGGGATAGACGGCGAGTATTCTTGGCAGCTCTGGCTTCTTTCTTACTGCTAGATTGGTCCATGTGCTGGCGCTTGGTGGCGCAGTGTTCCGCTGTGGTTTGAAGGGTCGTCCCATGCCAGACCGTTTTGAATATGAAATCCAGATTTGAACCCGATGTTGGTCAAGGCGTGAGTCCAACTCGCGCAATGCTTGTCGCCCCGGAAGCGTTCGATGCAAACGAACAGAGCTTCACTGCAAGCCAGGAGGAAGAACCCGCGCCCCCAACCCCGCGCTTTGTAGTGGATAAGCCGGTGGAGGGTCCGAGGGATCCAAGAGTGGGGAATGTCCTACCGCAAACAACGGCAGAGAACAGAGAAGTACCGCCCGCCGAGGTAACTGCGCCACTGGCGTCAGTTCAGGCCGAGCTTCTTGTGGCGCCGGATCCTGATTCTTGGAGGCAGGAAGTGGCATCCCGGGTCAACAGTTACCGGGCGCGCGCGGCGTCCACGTTCACCGCGTTATCCCTCATTGCAACTGAAATTCGATCCGCCGGAGCGGTTGTGGAGCCCGCCTAAGGCCGACCCCGCAACCACGACTGTTGTCAGCGCATTAGCGCTCGCACTGCAGGACTCAATCTTCACTCCTATTGTTGCCGAGGCGCACACTATACATACCGCTCCCCACGCACTGTCGGTCCAACTGAATGCGCCAGAACCCAGCGCCAGGATTCTTGAATTTCCCCGTTCTGCGGCACCGCCGTCGGCCGATTTCGATGAACTCGCCGAACCGGTGTTCGATCGTCCACGCATCCTGGAGGTACCCGAACTTCTGCCTCCTCCGCCGGCACTCGGTGGAATTCTGATTGAGTCGGTAGAAGAACCCGCGCAGGAAAGGCGTCCGGGATTCGAGCTGCCGCTGCGACCCGCTCCGATGCCACGACGCCTTATGGCGGGTGCGATCGACACCTTGCTCGTACTGACAGCATTCATGGCCTTCGCATACATTTTTTTCAGAATCACGGCCATCGTGCCGCCGTTGCAACAAGCAGCGGGAATCGCGGCGATTCTGGTCGGGCTATTTTGGACCGCTTACCAATACCTGCTGCTGGTGTATACCGGAACTACCCCGGGACTGAGGTTGGCGAGACTGCACTTGAACCGTTTCGACGGGAGCGCCGTCCCGCGGAGAATCCGGCGCTGGCGCGTTCTGGCTTCAGCGCTATCCGGCTTGTCGCTGGCCTTGGGATACGCCTGGTGCTTCCTGGACGAAGACGAACTGTGCTGGCACGACCGGATCACCCGAACCTACATGGCGCCAAGAACTCCTCAATAGCCCCCGCATCTTTGCGCAAATTGGGGGAAGATCTGAAATCTGCCCGATTCCCGTTTTTCGGATTTTCCTCAGGCCAGAGGGCGGAAATCGGGGATGAGGTATCTGCTTGTGTGCTCCGCACCACAGCCTCTGTCCCCGTGCTGTGTTAGATTCTTAAGTTTACGCCTACCGGCTGAATCTTCGATGTCTTCATCCATCCAAAACGTCAAGCGCCCCGCCGTAAAGGTATTCGTTGCTACGACGGTGATGCTGACGTTCATCTCGTTTTGGCGGGCGGCGGCGATTGTTCTTTCCGACCTGGCGTCTTCCGCTTATTACGCCGGCGGCGACGCCGAGAAGGTCATCGGCAAAAGCGCACCCTGGTTCATTCTTGCGGTGATGCTGTTCAGTTATGCTGTCCGCGCCCTCTATATCGAGTCCAGCAGCATGTTTGTGCGGGGCGGCGTGTACCGCGTGGTCAAGGAAGCCATGGGAGGCACGCTGGCCAAGTTCTCGGTTTCAGCGCTGCTCTTTGATTACGTTCTGACCGGACCTATCAGCGCGGTTTCAGCGGGTCAATACCTGGCGGGCTTCATCAAGGATATCGGCCAATATCTCCACCATCCGCTGGCCTTTTCCGAAGACCATTTCGCGGCTGGGTGCGCGGTTATCGTCGTGCTGTACTTCTGGTGGAAAAACATTCAGGGCATCCACGAATCGAGCGAGAAGGCGTTGCAGATCATGGTCATCACAACGGTGATGGTCGTGATCCTGATCGCGTGGTGCACGATAACGGTGTTTCGAGTGCCGATCCAGACGCCGCCCAATCCACTCCACCCTGGAGTAATTCCGCTCAATAAGGAATCGTTGGGTTGGCTGAACGGAACATGGCTCAGCCATCTGACCTGGATCATCCTGTTCGTCGGATTCGGGCACTCGGTGCTGGCCATGAGCGGCGAAGAGACCCTGGCGCAGGTGAACCGCGAAATTGAGCATCCCAAGCTGAAGAACCTGGAAAAGACCGGCCTGGTGATCTTCATCTACAGCTTGCTCTTCACTTCGCTGGTCTCGTTTTTCGCGGTGATGATCATCCCGGATAAGGTTCGGCCCGACTATTTCGCCAACCTGATCGGTGGTATCTCAATGTACCTGGTCGGCCCCATCGTGCTGAGGCTGTTATTCCACGGATTTGTGGTGCTGGTGGGGGTCCTGATTTTGGCGGGAGCGCAAAATACCTCGATTGTCGGCGCCAATGGCGTGTTAAACCGTGTGGCGGAGGACGGTGTTCTTACCGACTGGTTTCAGAAGCCGCAGCGAAGATATGGCACCAGCTATCGCATCATCAATTTGATCGTTGGAATGCAACTGCTGACGATTATTCTCAGCAAAGGCAATGTCTACGTGCTCGCCGGCCTGTATGCCTTCGGAGTGATCTGGAGCTTTGCCCTCAAATCGCTGGCTGTGCTGGTTCTACGCTACACCGAGCCGGAGAATCGCCAGTGGAAGGTACCGGGAAATTTTCACATCGCAGGCCGTGAGGTGCCGCTGGGTCTCATGGCGATTTCCGCCGTGCTTCTGACTACGGCGTTGGTAAATCTGCTTACAAAGTCGGAGGCAACCATCGCCGGCGTCACCTTCAGCGCAGTTTTCTTTGCCATTTTTGCCTACTCCGAGCACCGGGTTACGAAAGAGCGGCACGGCAAACCGGAAAATCTGGATCAGTTCAGGGTCTACGGGAACCAGGAACTGGGTAGCGGCGCACTGGGCGTCCGACCGGGAAACATCTTGGTCGCGGTTCGCGATCCCAGGAATCTCTACTACCTGCGCGACGTCATCCGATCTACCGACACCTCCCGTCAGGATGTGGTCGTGATGACCGCGCGGCTCTACCACCGTGAGCATTCGTTTAGCGGAAGTGAGGTATTTGAGACTGGGGACATTTTTGATCACTATGAGCAGGAGCTGTTTACCGCTGCGGTGGCGGTGGCGGAAAAAGAAGGCAAGCCGGTTTCCCTGCTCGTGGTACCGGCCAGCGATGTATTCGAAGCGATTATCGTGACCGCGCAGCGACTGGACTCGAGCCGCATCGTCTGCGGCCTCTCTAACAAACTCACTCCGGACGAGCAGGCTAAACTCACGGGTGACGCATGGGAGCGTTTGCCTGAACCCAGACCCCGGCTGACGGCAGAGATCCATTCGCCGAACGGCAGCGTCCGCGAATATCCGCTCGGACCGCACACTCCGCGCATGCGCGCGCAGGATCTCGAACTCATGCACAAGGTCTGGCTCGATATTACGTCGGATCCCAAATACGCCGGAGCCCACCATTACCACATTGTGGCGCTGGCGCTGGAAGAATTGCGGCGCGAGCTGAATAGCGACCAGCGGGCGGAATTGCTGGCAAAACTGCTGGATGAAATGCACGGCGACAACCCGCCGAACTGACATGTCCCAAGAAGGAAAAAGCCCCATCCACTCGGGACGGGGCTGTTTGGCTGCAAGGCCAGTTACTTATTCATGCCTTGGCCATCGTGATGATGTTCCATGCCACATTGGCTCCCCGAGCAGCATGCCATGGCAGTCTGTTCGGTGTTCTTTTCCGACGCGGCACAGCAGTCCTTTCCAGCGCCGCTGCAGCATTTGCCTTTGGCCGAGGATGCATCGACCGACTTGTCATTCTTCATATCGCACTTTGCATCCTTGCCTGCGCAGCAGGACATCGCCTCAGTTTTGTCCTTGTTGGCGGTCTCGTGGTGTGCGCAGCACGACGCCGCGTCCTTGCCCTCCATTTTTTGGCAGCAGGGACACTGTGCCTTGGTGTCAGACGGTAAGGTGGCAGCAGCATTCTGCTTAGGGGTTGCATTTGAACTGTTCTGAGTCGCGGTCTGAGCCCACGAAACCACGGTGAGGGCCAGAATAATTACCAGCATTCTGAATTTCATAATTCGATCTCCTTGTGAGTGCTATCTAGAGCACGATTTGTTTCAGGTTGTTGAACCCGACATGGGAGTCCCGCAGGACTCACAGAAAGTTTCTTGGTGAGGAACCGACAGGCTGAGCTAAACGCGGAGGATCATGCTTAGCGCAAAATGTGGCTGCAAGACATCACTGCCAAGAGAGCTGATGCGCCTGGTGGAAGCAGGAACTGTGGGGTCGGCGACTGTCATGCCAACCACAATCTCGGCGTTCCGTGATCTTTCCGAATTCACCGGTAGGTTCAAATGGAGGTCGGGACTCTGCAAGACGCAACAACGATGCTGGTCTCCGCATGGCATCGTCGGAGTCGAAGGAACTTGGAGCACAGTCTGCAATGGCTTGGCAGGACAACACGAGTGATGGCTGACTGCCGAATGCTGATGCGCGGGCGCAGCGGAGGCCACGTTTCCATGCGAAGGCTGCGTTCCCGGCCAGGCAGCAGCATTCGCCCAGGCCAGCAGGGCGATGGTCAACATCCCGGCGATCCATCGATTCTTCATGCGCGATTCTTCATAGCGGAAACCGCTCGCACGACTAGCTTCGCAAGACGTTGATCTCTTGTCTGTGACTGGGATCACATGTGTGTGAGGGCCGCTGCAGCTCCCCCGCGCGGGCAGCAGGCGGAATCCGCTGCCGTGGCCAGTTCTTACTGCTTCAGAATGTCCTGCAGGGCCTGCGTCAACTGCGGATGCTCAAACTTATATCCACTCGCCAGGAGTTTGACGGGTTCCACTCTCTGACTGGCGAGCAAAAGTTCGTCGGCCATCTGACCGAAAGCCAGGCGGGCAGCGAAGGCTGGCATTGGAAAGATGGCTGGACGCGACAGCACAGCAGCGAGTGTTCTCGTGAATTCGGCATTCGTCACCGGGCCGGGTGCGACCAAGTTCACCGGTCCCCGCAGCGAATCGGTTTTCACGATGTGGTGAATCGCGCCCACGATGTCCTGCACGTCAATCCAACTCCACCACTGGCGGCCGTTACCCATGTTGCCGCCCAGTCCCATGCGAAAGGGCAGGAGCATTTTCTGTAATGCTCCCCCATCCCGGCTTAGCACCATTCCGATACGAATCTGAATCGTGCGAATCCCCGAGTTGGCCGCAGGTTCAGCCGCGGCTTCCCACTCGCGACATATTTCAGCGAGAAACCCGCTTCCTGACGGGCTCTCTTCGCGCAGCACCTCTTCGCCTCGATCGCCGTAATATCCAACCGCTGAAGCGGAGATCAGCACGCTCGGGCGCTGCGGCGCCTTGGCAAGGGCTTCAGCCAAATGTCGCGTGCCCAGGACACGGCTATCGCGAATACGAGCTTTCTTCGATTCGGTCCAGCGTCCCACGACGGTTTCCCCGGCGAGATGGATGACCGCATCGAAGCCCGACACCGACTCGGGCGCGAGCGGCTGGGCGGGATTCCAGGCAACCTGCCCTTCTCCCGATGAAATGCCGCGCACCAGGCGCGTGACCTTGTGGCCTTGCGAGTTGAGAGAGGGCAGCAGGGCAGCACCGATCGGACCGGACACTCCGCTGACCAATATTTTCCCAGACATATTGCAGGCAGTAACTCAACTTTAGCATCTCACCGGAAGCGGGGAAACAGAAGGCTGAGAGCGGGGTGCACGGCGGGGACGCCCACGCTTACATTGATCTTGTTGTCATCCCGAACGGAGTGAGGGATCTGCAGTTTTTTGACTGTCCAGGGAAAACTGCAGATCCTCGTCGCCCTCGCTCCTCGGAATGGCAAGACTCTGGTTTTTTCAACGGGCTCACGGACCTAGTTGTTGCCCAGCACGGCCCACGGCTCGCCGCTGTGGAATTCCTGGATTCTCTGCGCGCCCAATTTTTCGTACCAGCTTCTCCAGACTCTGGAATCATTGGGCAGAGGTTCGTTGCTGATCTCGCGCAATGCTTGGTACACCCAGGTCCGCGTGACGGCATTTAGAGAATTGTCATCCCCAAGGTCGATCAGTCCGGGTACGGCTTTCATGCGTTGCTCGCGGGTCAGCATGCCAGATTTTGCCAGGCTACAGCAGGCGCGCTCGCGCACATTCATCGAAACCTCGCTGCGGAATACTTCGAGGAAGTCCTTGATGGTATCGTCGGTGCCGAGGTGGGCCAGCCCCTCCACCGCCCAGAAGCGCGTCTGCTCGTCGGGATCGTGGATGTACTTCACCAGCAACTCGTGAATGCGCTCGGGCTCGATTCCCCGGTTGGCCAGCATGCCTAATTCCCACGCGGCAAACGGCCGATTGCCGGGGTTATCTTCGGCCGAGCGAATCAAGCGGTCGGCTGTCTCCTCGGTCTTAGACAGATTGCGCACAGCCAGGTTGACCTCGATCGCCGCCGCGCGTACACGCAGATCGTTGGAATAGAGCGCAGTATCCTGCAAATCCTCCCACCGTTGCGTTGGCTTTACCTTTCCGTGCCAATCGTCCACCAGCTTGTTGATCCAGTCGGTTGCGCCTTTGTCGTGATTGATCGCCGACAACAGAAGGAATTCCATTTCCACCTGCGGCGGTTGCGTCTGCATCCATTCGATGTTGTGTTCAGAGAGCTTGGCATGGTCGGCCGGAACCGGCTTGCCGGGTACGGGAAGTTGTTCGCCTTCCGTGATCTGTGCCGCTGGTTGCTGAGCGCGGGCGTTGCTGGTGAGGATCATTGCCAAAGCAAATACCGTCAATCTCACATATGACCTTAGCCCATGATTTTGCTGAATCAGGATTGTGTCTCGATGAGTATCCATTGGGAGAGGCTAAGTGGGTGCGATCCGGCAATCAAATTACCACCGTCACACGGGGATGACACAGCGCAACTCGACTATCCTGAGTCACTTGGCTTCTTCCTCTGTGGGCACGCGGGAAGGCAGGCGCAGCCCTTTGCCCGGCATCCGGGCGGTATAATTTGTGGCAAGAGCGCCGCTTAACTCGAAGCCTATAGCCTGTTCCGCGGCTATAATCCACCATGCCGACTTTGCGCGAACAGATCGCGACCACGGCCCTCACGGTAACCAAGTTCCGTGAGCTGTTGCGCCGGATGCGCGACAACCGGCCGGGCGACAATCTGGAACTGGTGCGCAAAGCCTACGAATTCTCCCAGAAGCATCATGCCGGGCAAGCTCGCGCCTCCGGTGAACCCTACCTGGTGCATCCCCTCGGAGTCGCCCTGGTTTTGGCGGAAATGAAGATGGACCCGGTGGCCGTCGCCGCCGGGTTGCTGCACGACTCGGTCGAAGACACCTCAGTCACCATCGTGGACATTCGCAAGGAATTTGGCGAGCAGGTAGCGCATATTGTCGAGGGCGTGACCAAGATCAGCCAGATTGATTTTGCTACTCGGGAGGAGCAGCAGGCCGAGAATCTGCGCAAGATGATGCTGGCCATGGTGGACGACATCCGCGTGGTGCTGATCAAGCTGGCCGATCGATTGCACAATATGCGCACCCTCGAACATCTGCAGCCCGAGCGCCAGCAGAAAATCGCGAAAGAGACTCTGGAGATTTATGGCCCCATCGCTCACCGGCTGGGCATGGGCAAGATTCGCGGTGAGCTCGAAGACATGGGATTCCGCTACATGGATCCCATCACCTTCCAGCAGGTGCACGACGCGGTGGAGGCGCGCCGCAAACAAGGCGAAAAGTTCCTCGCCGGAGTGGAGCAAGTGCTGCGGGATAAGTTGAAAGAAGCGGGGATCACGGCTCGGGTCGAAAGCCGCATCAAGCGCCTGTTCAGCATCCACAGGAAACTGGTGCGGCAAAAAATCAATGTAGATCAGGTGTACGACTTGTATGCCATGCGGGTGATCACCCAATCGGTGCAAGACTGCTACGCCGTCTTGGGGATCGTGCACAACGTGTGGCGGCCCGTGCCGGGCCGGATCAAGGATTTTATTGCCATGCCCCGGCCCAACTTTTACCAGTCGCTGCATACCTCGGTGATCACGGAAGATGGTACGCCGTTTGAAATCCAGATTCGCACCGAGGAAATGCACCGCATGGCGGAAGAGGGCATCGCCGCCCACTGGAAATACAAAGACGGCCCGGTCTCGGCTCAGGACGAACAGCGACTGGCGTGGCTGCGGCAGGTCGTCGAATGGCAACGCGATGTATCCGATCCCACTGAGTTCCTTTCCACGCTCAAGATTGATCTTTATCCCGAGGAGGTTTACACCTTCACACCGAAAGGCAAGGTCGTAGTCCTGCCGCGGGAGTCCACCCCGATTGATTTTGCCTACACCATTCATACCGAGGTCGGTCACAGTTGTGTGGGCGCCAAGGTCAACGGGCGCATGGTACCGCTACGCCACAAACTGCACAGTGGGGACATTGTGGAGATTCTCACCCAGCCGGGGCATAAACCCAGCCGCGACTGGCTGGCCGCCGTCAAGTCCTCGCGGGCCCGCAACAAGATCAAGCACTGGCTCAACATGCATCAGCGGGAGCGGGCCGTCGAAATCGGCCGCAAGCTGATTGAGAAAGAAGCCCGCAAATACCGGATCGCACTCAAGGAGATCAAGGACGAAGAGTTGCGCAAAATCGCCTCTGACTACGGCTTGGGCCAGACTGACGATCTGATGGCTGGAATCGGCTACGGCAAATATTCGGCGCGGCAAGTGCTGGCCCGCCTGGTGCCGGCCGCCAGCGAACCCTTGGCCCGCGATGCCGACGGAGGCAAGTCTGGCGGGATTACCAGCGTCGTCCGGCGGGTCTTCGGCGGCGATAGCAGCAACGCCATCCGGGTGAAAGGTCACGGCGATCTGTTGGTGTATCGCGCTCGCTGCTGCAATCCCATTCGCGGAGAATCCGTCGTAGGTTTCGTGACCCGCGGCAAGGGCGTGGCGGTGCATGCCCAGAACTGTCCGAATGTGGTCAATCTGTTGTACGAGCCGGAACGGCGAATTGACGTGGAATGGGCGCGCGACGAAGGCACGCCCAGTTCCTATCCGGTAAAGATTACGGTTTTTTGTGACGACCGCTTCGGCATGCTGAAGCAGATCGCCGCCGTGATCAGCGATACCAAGACCAACATCCGCAATATCGAGGCCCGCACCTCCAATGGACAGGCCAGCATTGACGTCATTCTCGACATTGCGGACCTGAAGCACCTGGAAAACATCATCAACGGAGTACGCAAGATTCCCGGCGTGCACGACGTGCAAAGGCTGCAGAAGATTTGAAGTCAGGAGTGGCAGTCAGGGGTCAGTAGCTGGCAGGTTTGCTGACTCCTGACTACTCATAGGAGGCTTCATGCGCGAGGTGATTGCGACCAAAGATGCTCCGCAGGCGATCGGGCCTTATTCGCAGGCCATTCGGGCGAACGGATTCGTTTTTGTCTCGGGGCAGGTGGCGATCGACCCGGCGACCCAGCAGGTCATCCCCGGCGACGTGGCAGCCCAGACGGATCGCGTGCTGAAGAATCTGTCGGCGATTCTAAGAGCTGCGGGAAGTGGCCTGGAGAAAGTGGTACGCTCAACGGTGTTCCTGAAAAATATGGGCGACTTTGCCGCCATGAACGAAGTGTATGGCAAGTACTTCAACTCGGCGCCGCCCGCGCGTTCTACAGTCGAAGTCGCACGGCTGCCGAAGGATGTGCTTGTGGAAATTGATGTCATCGCATTGGCCTGACGATTTGCAATTTACGATTTTCAATTGCCAATTTAGAATCGGGTGGTCGTCTCGATTGGCAATCGAAAATCGGCAATCAAGAGTCTGGAGAAAACTAATGCGGAAAACCCTGTTTTTCATCGCAATCGTCGCGCTGGCGGCTACCGCCGTTCTTGCGCAAAGCAGTTCCTCAAAGCCGGACAACAGCGCTCCCACCAAAGTTACAGGAAAGTCCACAAAGGCGGCGGGCGGTCTCGAGTACTGGGATATCAAGGTGGGCGACGGACCAACTGCGGTCGCAGGCCAAACCGTGACCGTGAACTACACCGGTTGGCTTACTAATGGCAAGAAGTTTGACAGCTCTCTGGATCGTGGAGAGCCGTTCAAATTTTCGCTCGGGAGAGGGCAGGTCATCAAGGGTTGGGATGAAGGGGTGGCTGGCATGAAGGTTGGCGGCAAACGGCAACTGCGGATTCCGCCAGAGCTTGGCTATGGCGACCGCGGCGCTGGTGGCGTGATTCCGCCCAACGCAACCCTGATCTTCGACGTGGAATTGCTCGGCGTGCACTAAGACGTTTATGCACAACAACATGAACGCAGAGGACTCCGCGTGCCCCACGCATCCTCTGCGTTGAGGTTTTAGGCTTTTACGACTTTGCCGCTGCGCAGGCAGGAGGTGCAGACGCGAATGCGCTTGGTGGCGCCCTTCACTTTGGCTCGCACCGGGCGCAGGTTGACGTTCCAGCGCCTCCGGGACACGTTGTGGGCGTGGCTGATGGTATTCCCGAATTGCGGCCCCTTGCCGCAGATATCACAAACTTGTGCCATAGCTACTCCAGAGGAGTTCTGAACTTGATGTGCAAACCTTAGATTTTACCGGAGTGGAGGCTGTTTCGACAACCGCCATCGCGCAGGGACAGCCGCCAGGCCTAGCCTGAGCGCGGTCCAAGGCCTGTCCAATCGAGGGTAGCTCGGCAGAACCGGCCAGCGCTCACCTGTGCGATACTCAAAACATGGCGGTCTCTGCCGATCCCAAGTCAGTCAAAGTCAACCTGACAACCGGCGCCGGTGTGGACATCGAGTGGAAAGACGGCCACCAGTCGCACTACTCTTTTCCGTTTCTCCGGGACGCTTGCCCTTGCGCGCTATGCGACGAGGAACGGACGAAGACCAAGCGTGAGCCCGGAGAGCCGCCCAAACCCGCGCCGGGTACGCTGCCCATGTTCAAGCCCGCCGCCAAGCCGGATTCCGCCGAAGCCGTGGGCAAGTACGCCATCAAGTTTCATTGGAATGACGGCCACGAGCTGGGAATCTATTCCTGGCAGTTTCTGCGGGATTGGTGCCCGTGCGAGGAATGCAAGACAGCCCGATGCGTGGTCAAGGCCGGGTAGGGGAAGAGTCTGGCGGATGAGTTGTCTCAGAAACAGCCCCGAACGGGCGACATAATTTAGCCCAGGCGTAAGCCCTGGGTGGGTTGGAATGGAACTTGAACCACGCCCCGCAGGGCGCTTAATCTTTGGAGACCTTTGTCCTTTCTCTCCCAACTCAACCCGCAGCAGCGTGAAGCGGTCGAAACCACCGACGGGCCGGTGCTGATCCTCGCCGGCGCGGGCAGTGGCAAGACTCGAGTCATTACCTACCGGATCGCGCATCTCATCGAGAACCTTGGCGTCATGCCGGACTCCATCCTGGCCATGACCTTCACCAACAAGGCCGCCTCTGAGATGGTCGAGCGGGTGGACAAGCTGGTCGGCGGGCTTTCCGTCGCCAAGCCGCTCATTTCCACGTTTCACTCGTTCTGCGTACGCGTGCTGCGGCGGGACATCGAGGCACTCCGCATTCCGTCGTCGAAACCCGGCGCTCCGCCGATCGGCCTGACCAAGAGCTTTGTGATTTATGACGAAAATGATCAGCAGCAAGTGGTCAAGTCGGTCATGAAGCGCCTGGGCATAGACGACAAGCAAACCACGCCGCGCTCCGTGCTGGCGCATATTTCCTGGGCCAAGAACCACATGCTCGACCCGCAGGAAGTTTATCTGCAGTCGGCCGATCCCAAGACCGAGCGCGTCGCCCAGATTTACGCCGAATACAAAAAAGAACTGGCCAAGGCCAACGCGCTCGATTTCGACGATCTGCTGCTTGAAGCCGTGCGCCTGATGAAGGCCGTGCCCGCCGTTCGCGAGTATTACAACCGCCGCTTCCAGCACATCTTGGTGGATGAGTACCAGGACACCAACCGCCCGCAGTACGAGTTGATGCGGCTTCTGGCGGGGTCCCGGCACAACATCTGTGCGGTTGGCGACGAGGATCAGTCGATCTACTCCTGGCGGGGCGCGGACATCCGCAACATCCTCGAATTTGAAAACGACTTTCCCGAGGCCAAAATCATCCGCCTGGAACAGAACTATCGTTCTACGCAGAACATCCTGCAGGCGGCATCAGCGGTGGTCGCGAACAACGTCAAGCGCAAGGGCAAGAATCTCTGGACGTCGCGCCAGGGCGGGACGAAAATCGGCTACTACGAGGCCCCGGACGGAGAGAACGAAGCCTTGTTCGCCGCGGATTATGTTGCGAAGTATCTTCGCGAAGTGGCCGACCAGGGCGAGAATGCGCGGGCCGCCGTCCTCTACCGTACCAATTCGCAGTCGCGCCTGTTTGAAGAGGCCATGCGCCGTTATCAACTGAAGTACCACGTGGTCGGCGGATTCTCCTTCTACGAGCGCGCCGAAATCAAGGACATGATTTCGTACCTTAAAGTCATCCACAACACGGATGATTCGATCTCCCTGCTGCGCGTAATCAACACCCCGGTGCGCGGCATTGGGAAGACGACGCTCGAAACGCTGGAGCAAATTGCGCTGGAGACTGGTGTTTCCTTGTGGGGTGCGATCGGGGAGGCAATGAAACGTCAGCTGCTGCCACAACGCGCTCTGGCCGCGCTGAAGAGTTTCCAAAGCCTGATTGAAGATGCCCGCGCCATGCTGGCGGGTGTGGCGCGGGCGCCCTCGCCCGCGTTGGAGGAGACAGAAACACCCGTCCAGCAAGCTGAAGCCCGGCAGGCGGAAGAAGATATTGACTCCGACTCCGCTGAAGACGACAACATCTCATTCGATTTCGGAGCGACGGATTCTGAGTCTCCGCCTGTGACGGTTGACCGGCCCAAGGCGGGCGAGGGCGCCCGCCCTACGCCTGCCAATACCGCCGAACTCCTGAAATTCCTCATCGACCGCACCGGGTACATCAAACAACTCGAGGCCGAAGATACTCCTGAAGCTTATTCCCGCATCGAGAACCTGCGCGAGCTGGTCAATGCCGCCATGGATTCGCGCGACCGCGGTGAAACCCTCGACCAGTTCCTCGATCACGCGGCGCTGGTGAGTGATGCCGACGCTTACGACGAGCGCGCTCAGATCACGCTCATGACCCTCCACGCCGCCAAAGGCCTGGAGTTTTCCCTCGTCTTCCTCTGCGGGCTGGAAGAAGGCCTCTTCCCGCACTCCCGCACGTTCTTGCAGCCGGACGATATCGAAGAAGAGCGCCGTCTGTGCTACGTGGGTATGACGCGAGCCATGGATACGCTGATCCTGACCCGCGCCGTCTATCGCCGCCGCTACGGAACGGATTTGCCCGAAGCGAGCGTGCCCTCGCGGTTTTTGGAAGAAGTGCCGCCGGAGTTGGTGGAGGAACTGGCGACGTCACGACGAAACCGAGCATCTTCGCGGGCGGGGGCGCCCGCGCCACACGAGCAAACCCACTACGCCTATGAGGACGAGGACCAGAGCGCAAATTGGAAGCCGCACAACCAGCATCGCACTCCGGCAACCTCATACTCTGGGCCCAAGTACAATTCCATCGAGAACATCGCCGAGTTTTTCGCCTCGCGGGGAAAGAAGTTCAGCGTCTCCAAACTGCCGGTGGACGAACCAAAAGGACGGAAAGGATTTCGGCCGGGCCAGAAAGTCCGCCATCCGAAATATGGCGAGGGTACGGTCTACCAGCGAGAAGGAGAAGGCGACGAAGCCAAGATTACGGTACAATTCCCCAGGTTCGGCTTGAAGAAGCTGGTGGAGAAGTATGCCCAGTTGGAGCGGGCGTAGACTCGATTGGGTAATTTTGTAATTGGGTGATTTGGTAATTTGACGGACGGCTGAACGCAGATCTCAAATCACCAAATTACTCAATTATCAAATTACAAATCCAGGATGCACTCATGGCAAATACGAAAAGTTTAACCAAGGAAGAACGCAAAAAGTCGAAACGCGCCGTACGTAAAAAGAAGAAAACCGAAAAGCCGCTGAAGCCGCGGGAATACGCCCGCGGTTCGCAGAAGCGCAAAGTGAAGAAGCTGGCGCGCGGCCAGGCGAAGCGGTAACGACAGCACTTGGCATTCGGCGCTTAGCGCTTGACCCTTTGAGATCCCGAGTTTTTTCACGGGAAGTTCACTGGCTCCAATGCTAGGTGCCAATTGCCAGGTGCCGATGGCAATCGAGACGAGGTCCTTTGGCACAGACGCCGGTCACCAAAACCGAGGCAGAACCCATCCGCACCTCGGACAACCAGCTCTTCTGCTGCAAGTCCATCGACAAGCTGATTGCGGAGTCGGAAACTCCGGGACAAAGGCTGCAAAAAACTCTCGGCCCCTGGTCGCTGACGGCGCTGGGCATTGGCGCCATTATTGGGTCTGGGATTTTCGTTCTCACCGGCACCGCCGCTGCCGGAGAATACTTCAACGCGCCCTCCATTTTGCACGCGCAGGTGCTTGATCTGATTGTGAACTTCCTGCGCGGCGGCGGCACAGCCAGCGTTTTGATGCACGGTCGCCCCCCTGCCGGGCCCTCGATTGCGATTTCATTTTTTCTGGTGGCTATCGCGTGCAGTTTTGCCGGATTGTGCTATGCCGAACTGGCCTCCATGATCCCCATCGCGGGCAGCGCATACACGTACTCGTACGCTACGCTGGGTGAAATCTTCGCGTGGATCATCGGCTGGGACCTCATCCTGGAATACGTCGTCAGCAACGTAGTGGTTGCCATCGGATTCAGTGCCTACACCAAGTCGCAATTGGCCTCGTTTGGGCTCAATTTGGCCGATCGATGGTCCACGCCTGTCTGGGAGTCGGGTCATTGGACTGGCTCCTACTTCAACATCCCCGCCTTTCTCATCATCTTCATCCTCACCGTCTTGCTCGTGCGCGGAGTGCGCGAATCGGCTGAAGCCAACAACATCATGGTCGGCGCCAAAATAGGCGCCATTCTAATATTCCTCGTTGTTGGCGGCGCACTCGTGAATCCCAGCAACTGGAGGCCCTTTGCACCTTCTGGCTTCGGCGGTGTCGTCACTGGCGGCGCCATCGTCTTCTTCACCTACATCGGTTTTGACTCGGTGTCAACCGCGGCCGAGGAGGCACGCAACCCGCAACGCGACTTGCCCATCGGTATTATTGCTTCGCTGATCGTCTGCACGATTCTGTACGTTGGGGTTTCGATCGTGCTGCTCGGCATGATGAAGTACACCACCTTCATCTCCGGCGACGCCGCACAGGCCCCGGTGGCCTATGCCCTGCAAGTGCTGGGCGCGAGCCGCTGGTCACGCTCCATCATCGTGATTGGCGCATTAACGGGCATGATTTCATCGTTGCTCGTCTTCCAGTACGGCCAGGCTCGGATCTGGTACGCCATGTCGCGGGACAGATTGTTCCCCAAGCTGTTCTCCGCCGTTCATCCGCGCTTCAAGACTCCGCATCTCTCCACCTGGGTCGCGGGGTTCGCAGTGGGCATCCCGGCAGGAATTTTTGCTGTGAGCGACGCGGCTGACCTCTCCAACATCGGCACGCTCTTCGCCTTCGTGCTCGTATCGCTGGGAGTCATCATCCTGCGGCGCACACAACCGGACCGCAAACGCGTTTTCCGAGTGCCCTTCGTGCCGTGGTTTCCACTCATCTCCATTGTGCTGTGCGGTGGACTCATGACCGGACTGACCGTGATCACCTGGCTGCGGTTCGTGATCTGGCTGGCTCTGGGCCTGATGATTTATATCTTCTACAGCCGTCACCGCAGCGAGTTTAAGAAAAGTTCCGATTGAGGGCTGCAGGTAGAGTTTTCTTCCCTTTCATTCGCAAATCTTCCATCTGAAATCTACAATCTGAAATCATGAGTTCTGCGCCAAGCCTATTCATCGTTTCCCTTCCTAAGGCCGAACTGCACCTGCATCTCGAGGGCTCGATCGATCCCGCCACCTTGCTCGAATTGCAGCGGCGGCACGGGAAAGCGGGCTCACTGGCGGAAATTGAACAGCTTTACCAATATCAGGACTTCTCCGGTTTTCTGATGGCTTTCAAAGCTGTAACCGATGATCTGCAAACTCCGGAAGATTACGAACTCATCACTTACCGGCTGATGCAGAAGCTCAAAGAAGAAAATGTTTTGCACGCCGAAGTTTACGTTTCCGTGGGTGTGTGTTTGTGGCGGAAGCAGGACTTCGGTGCCATCTTGGGTGGGCTGGAGCGGGGGCGGCAGCGCGGCGAGCGCGACTTCGGAATTTCGCTGCTGTGGATCTTCGATGCGGTACGCCAGTTCGGTCCGGATAAAGCGCAGTGTGTAGCCGAACTAGGGGTGCAGCACAGAGGCGCCGGTGTGGTTGGATTCGGCATCGGCGGCGACGAGCGCCAAGCCGCGCCCGAACTGTTTCGCGAGGTCTACGCCTACGCGGCGGATCACGGGCTTCGCCTCACCGCCCACGCTGGCGAGACCGCCGGGCCGGGATCGATTTGGGGCGCGCTGAATCTGCGCGCCGAGCGCATCGGCCACGGGCTGACTGCTGCACAGGATCCAGAACTGGTTGAGCAGCTTTCTACTCGCCAGATTCCGGTCGAGATTTGCATCAGCAGCAACCTGCGCACAGGTTGTTGCCAGGCGCTCTCCGAGCATCCGGTGCGCAATTATTTCGATCAGGGCGTGATGGTTACGCTGAACACGGACGACCCGGCGATGTTTGGGACGTCGCTTTCCCAGGAGTATCAGTTGGCTCAGGATGCCTTCGGCTTTACCGACGAGCACCTGCGGGAGTTGGCGCGCAATTCCTTCGAAGCTTCCTTCCTTCCCCCCGAAAAGAAGCTGCAGTTTCTGAATTTGTTTGACGCCGCCGTCGCCCGCTCTTAATCCAATGTGTGTGACCCTGCACATCGGAATCGTGGCCTGCAGCGCGGAAGGCGCGGCGCTGTGCTACCGCACGATTTGCCTGGAAGGCGCGGAACTACTGGGACGGCACAATCACCCCGAAGTGTCGCTGCATACTCATTCCCTTGCCCAATACATGAATTGCATTTGTACCAACGACTGGGTTGGGGTCGCGGAACTTATGCTCTCGTCGGCGGAAAAACTTGCGAAGGCGGGAGCGGACTTCCTCATTTGTCCGGATAACACTATCCACCAGGCTTTTGATCTGGTGGAGCATCGTTCGCCGCGGCCCTGGCTGCACATTGCCGCAGAGGTCGCCAACGAGGCGCGGCGCTGCCATCACAAGCGTCTCGGGGTGCTGGGCACACGTTATCTCATGGAAGGTCAGGTTTATCCGGAGAAGTTGAAGGCCGCAGGGCTGGAGTACCGCACGCCGGGGCCGAAGGAGCGCGAAAAAATCAATCAGATCATCTTCGACGAACTGGTCAACGCGCAGTTCACTTCTCGTTCCCTGGCCTATTTTGTCGAAGTGATTCGCGCACTGGCGGCCGAAGGTTGCGACGCGGTGGTGCTGGGATGCACCGAGATCCCGCTGCTGGTGACGCCGGATTCGTCACCGCTGCCGACGCTCGATTCGACACGACTTCTAGCTAGAGCTGCCTTGAGAAAGGCCGTAGACAGTTGAATCGGAACCATGTGGGGACGGGCGCCTCGCCCGTCCGCCTCGCCATTCGCCCCTCGGAAACCCCCGAACGCTGCTGCGCGGGACGCATCTGGCTGCCGCGTGTGTTCTAATAACTAATTAAGAATGCACATGCCGTCCCGCCGTACAATTCTGCGCCGCCGGGTAAAGGCGCTCTGCCGCAATCTGCGCGGAGCGCGCATGGTCGCCCAGGCCTTTTTATCCACCGACCATCCCCTGCTGGCGCACATCATTCCCATTCGTCGCTGTAACCTTGCGTGCGAGTACTGCAACGAGTACGACGATTTCTCCAAACCTGTCCCCACGGAGACCATGTTCCAGCGGGTGGACAAGCTGGCCGAGCTGCGCACCTCGGTGATCACGATCAGTGGTGGGGAACCGCTCCTGCACCCGGAACTCGACGCGATCATCAGCCGCATCCGCAAACGTGGCATGATCGCCGGACTGATCACCAACGGCTATCTGCTGGTGCCGGAGCGCATCGAACGATTGAACCGCGCAGGCCTCGAATGGCTGCAGATTTCGATCGATAACGTCACCCCGGATGAAGTTTCCAAGAAGAGTCTGAAGGTGCTCGACAAGAAACTTGAACTGCTGGCCGAGTACGCAGATTTCCACGTGAACATCAACTCGGTAGTGGGCGGCGGCGTGCTCAATCCGCAAGACGCATTGATGATCGGCAAACGCGCATTGGAGCTGGGCTTTAGTTCGACTATCGGCATCATTCACGATGGCGACGGACAGGTGCAGCCGCTGAGCCTGCAAGAGCGCCGTGTCTATCACGAAATGAAGGCGATGGAGAAGCGCAGCTTCATCGCATCAACGCCTTTCAGGAGAACATTGCCCAGGGCCGAGCCGACGAGTGGCGTTGCCGCGCCGGCGCGCGTTACTTATACATTTGCGAAGATGGCCTGGTGCACTACTGCTCGCAGCAGCGAGGGTATCCGGGGATTGCGCTGGAAAAGTACACGGTGCACGACATCCGCCGCGAGTACGTCACCGAGAAAGGCTGCGCTCCACACTGCACCGTTTCCTGCGTGCATCAGGTCTCGATTTTCGATTCCTGGCGAGCCCCACAGCAACCCGCCCTGGGGACCACGAGACCAGGCGAACTGGTGCAGATCGATTAACCACGCCTACTTCTTGGGCTGCGCCGTAGGCGGCAACAGGCCGTTCAGGCGCAGATACATGGCGGCTGCGCTATAGTGATCGGCCCAGTCGTTGGTCAGCGCGATCAGGGCAAAGGCTCGCGGCGCTTGCCGTCCGCCAAAAACTTCGATGGTCTCCCCCAGTTTTGAATCATCCACATGCGTCATGGCTGCGTTGCAGTACAAAAACGACCTGATTAAGCAGCGCCAGGAGGTTCTGCTTGTCGGTTTCCTGCACAGGTTTTCCCAGCGGCGGCGGCGGCATATTCCCCGCTTTGCTGCACAGCTCAATGTTGGAGGTTGCTATGTGGAGCACCAAATGGCCGAAGGTCATTTGCTCGGGCGTCGGCCTGTAACCGAACTTGTCCGCGGGCATCTCTTCAACGGCCGCGGTCAGATTCTTCTGCTGCCGCTCCAGCATTTCCTTCACCACCGTAGTTACCGGATTCTTGTCCGCTTGTGTCTTATCGGCTTGAGCCTTGTCCTGTGCCGGCTTGGTCGCTCTGTTTTGTTCTCTTGGGCAAACAAAACCGCAGTCGCTGCCAAAAGCGTCAGAAAAACAATTGCTCGCTTCATGAAACCTCCAGTGCGCCCTAAGAATAACCCCAGAGGCGGGTGCTGCGCCACAGAGAGTGAACGGACTTGGCGCTCACTGCGGTTTTGTCTTCTTACGCGCCGTGGGATTAATTACTCGTTGGGCGCTCGCGCTCCCATGGTTGCGGCGCATCTCCGCCGCCAGTTCCTTAATTTCCGTCAGGTCGCGCTGCATCTCACTCCATCCATACCACAAGGCGTAATCGGGGCTGGCGTGGAATGTTCCCTGGAAAGTGCGCATGCGATGCTCAAGGTACATCACGAACAGTTTTTGTTCGATGACTGTCGGGGCATCGTGAAAGGTGAGCAGATTGGGAAACGCGTAAGCATAGTTCTGGGGCTTGGGCAGTGTGCCGTCCTGGTAAAGGTCGGCGACTATGCCAATAGCCTCCGCCATAAGGTGGTCGGCATCGCGAATCATGTTGTCGCCCTGCTGCAGTTGCTGCTTGGCGAAGTTGACGGAGTGGCACTGATTGCAGGTCTTGATCATTTTGTCGCGGTCGCGTTGCCAGTCCTCCTCCGTGAACCGGGCCAGATCGGCGGCTTTGACGGTGTCCACAAGCGCGGTGGGCTTGCCGCCGGGATCGAGCACGCCGAGTGCCTGCAGAATCGCGGCCCGGTCGGCGGCCCACTGTTTGTCTGCGGGTAGAGGCAGGCGCACACCGAGGAAGCCCCAGGCGGCGCGCACTTCGTGATTGCCATCTTGCATGTGACAAGTCTGGCAGGTGGGCGCGGCAGCATCCGCGGACATTACCTTGCGTTGTTTCAGGTCATAACGCACACCGTGTTTCGATGC
>CAVVEC010000003.1:0-55950 GCA_963747105.1 uncultured Acidobacteriota bacterium | reverse complement strand
GGCTATAGTGCAGTCGGACAGCTGACGAGCGTAAGCTATTCTAGTGAGGGACGAAGCTTTAGCTATGACGGCCTTGGGCGCATAATAAGCGCCGCAAATCCGGAGAGCGGGTCGCAGCAGTGGAGTTACGACACCTCGCAACTGGGTATGCCGTATCAGTACACGGATGCTCGTAATGTCGTAACAACATACTCCTTCGACGGCATGGGGCGTCTGACCCAAAAGGCCTACAGCGACGGCACACCCACGGCGAATTATTTCTACGACACGATAAATCCACCCCTGTCTAATCAGAAAGGACGCCTTGCGTGGGTCGAGACCGTCAATGGCAATACTCTGGTGTCGTTTTCCAGCTTCAGCTATGACGCCATGGGAAGGCCCGTCAAGGTTGAGTCTTGCGCGCCGCTTATCTGCTTGGGGACTTCCTGGCTTCCCAGTGATCTTTCTTACGGGTACAATTTTCTTGGGGGCGTAACGTCTTCCTACGACCAGGACGCGAACAATACGCTAACCTACAATCAAAACAGTATCGGGCAGGTTACGAGCGTGACCAGCTCCCTGTACAGCTCCATCCTGCCGGAAACGCTTATTTCTGGGGTTCAGTACAATGCTCTGGGAGAGCAAACGTCGGCCACCACCGCCGAAGGATACTCAAGAGCGGACAGCTACGACAAAATGGGCCGCACGACTGGATATACGCTGTATAGCGGCACGACGGAGGTTTATGGATTGGGAGTGGGATACGACACTGCAGGAAATGTGAACGCGGTGGGCGATTGGCAACTAGGAGTGTGGAGTTATACCTACGATTCAGCATTCTTCCATCGGCTTACCTATGCGTCGTGTTTCAGTCAGTGTGTAAATAGCTGGGGAACGCTGAACTGGACCTATGATGAATATGGCAATCGCTGGACACAGACCGCGTCGTCCGGGCCAAACACAAGTTACAGTTTCAATACCAAGAACCAGATCACGACTGCCAGTGGTGTGTACTACGATGCCGCTGGCAACATGACCGTGGACGGCCTAAACGACGGGTTTACCTTTAGCTACGACGCCGAAAGTCGAATGAGCGGGGACGGCGTCCGGGTGTTTACGTATGACGCTTTGGGGAACAGGGTCGAGACTCACAATAACAACACAGGTGGCACCACCGATTTCGTCTACGTTGGGAGCTCGCTTCAGCATCGAAACACCTATAATCCAAACACGGGGACGGGGTCGAACGGATGGGGGATGGAATCCGGTTTTGGTGAATACGGGATGAACGGTAACTACTACACGACCTATAAGAATCAGGTCGGCTCTTTCCGAATGCAAACGCAGTACGGCAGCGGGGGTTCCACAATCGTGGCGGGATGTGCGGATTTGCCTTTTGGGGATGCACGCACTTGTCAACCGGGGAGCAATTCGGATGACGCTTTCTGGTTTGCCGGGTTCTATCTTGATCCGACCGGAGAATATTACACGCTCGCACGTCAGTATTCCCCCGTTCAAGGGCGTTGGGCGAGACCTGACCCGGCAGGGATGGCGGTGGCGGATCAGATGAATCCGCAGACCTGGAACGGCTACACCTACGTCGGCAACAACCCGGTCAGCAAGATCGACCCTAAAGGGCTGTACATCATAGATTGCGTTTGGGGCGGTTGCGGAGCGGTGTGCCACATGTGCGGCTCCGGTGGAGGGCTCGCTCAAGTGGTTGACGGCGTGCTTCAAACCTACAACACCATCGGCAACCTGGGCGGCAATGGACAAGAGGCCTGCCCGAACAATGTCTGCAACGGATTCACCAGCAGTGGCAAATACTTTGAGTTTGTTGCTGGCGCTGGCGGAGGCAGCGGGTATGTAAGGTTCAGCGATATCGTTAAGGGCATGGTTGAGGCGAATGGAACGTTCTATTCCAACAGCCAGTGGCAGGCCTATTTAGCACAGACCTACGCTGACCGGATACTTGCCCAGTTCAATAATCTGATAGGTAACATGGCCGCCATCGGCATGACTGGTAAACCAGACGCCAGTAGTTTCCAGGTGAATGGCGGACATGCGGATTTTGCCTTCAGCTGTCCAGATCTCAGCCAGTGTGGGGAGGGACGATACGATAATGGAATTCACGTGACACAGGATTCCAGTGGCCAACTCTGGATACACAATGACACGGTAAGTCCGTGGATCAGTCCGTTTTCCTTTTCAGATTTCAACCTCGGAGATTTTCTATACCATGGCGTTAAAGATCTATTTGGCGGCAACTTTGCTGTTTACGTCTTTCCTCAGTAGTGCAAAGGAGGACGTTATACCAAGGCCTTCGGCGCTACTGCCCGCATGGCGCACTGACGTGCGCACTGCCGTTGGAACTACCCCTCTCGGCGTGGTTTGGGGTCGTGGGCGGGAATTCAAGGGACGGCCCATAGCATCGCTCTGGTTCACGGACAAGAACACTATAGTTGCCACGTTCGTTACCCGCGAAGGCAAGGGCCCGCCGAAGGTCTCTCAACGCGATGCTGCGGACAATACGTTGCCGCTGCGACTCCGAGCCATCTTCCTTGATGCGACGACGGGAAAGATCACCGCTGCGACGGATTGGCCAACGCAATCCAGACGTTCCCTCATTGCGGCTACGCTTGGCGGCAGATTTGTAACTCAAAGAGGAAATGAACTCACGCTGTACGATTCGGACCGCAAGGATCTGCGCACCGCCAATTTGCCATCGCTTGACGTGGGCGATTGGTACTCCCACCCATCCCCCACGGGGAAGAACATTGTCTTTTTTTCAGAAGACCTTTGGAAAGGGTCGTGGATATGGGTCGAAACTGACACCCTCAGGGTACTTGGCTCGGGGAAAGACACTTCGAACGGCTTCGTGACGATATCTGACGAAAAGATGGCAATGGCAACCTGTTTTTCTAGCGGGCGGTTGTCCACGCGGGGTCGTGTGGCTTACGTCTCGCCCGGCTCATCGAGTGACTGTGAACCGAAAATCATGGCTAGGGGTATATCGACAGAATGGAAGACCATCGCGCCGGGAGAGTCCCAGTTATATCCGCAGTTCGTCAACGAGGATACGTTGTTTCTGTCAGGTACCAACAGACGACGCTTGATCCGAACTGACGGCAAGATCCTGCTCGAAGAAAGGAATGAGCCCCGTCAGGGATGGGGAGCGGGATGCTGGGGGACACGAGCTCTTCCCTCAGCCAACGGACAGAGACTGTTCGTCCCAAGCTGCCAGACGAAAGGTGCTGTTGCCAGCCTTGACATAGGTGGACACTCGGTGCTGAAGCAGATTCATGTCTACGAGATTGGCTCCAAGATTCAGTGGAAGGTGCTGGATGTGAGGGGACCAAGAATTCAAGACGAGATGGAATTTGCGGTCTCGCCAGATGGCTCTAAGCTGGCTGTCTTGAACAACCAATTTGTTCAGGTCTTCGAGTTACCGCCGCAGTGACCTGGCGGACGGCCTGGCCCTTTTGCGTCCTGTGCGTGGGGGGTTGGCCCTCGATAAGAGCGAAGGCTCTATCAAGGACAGAAATCTCGCGAAGGGCGGGCGAGTCCATCGGCCATCTTTGTTCATCTTCCTATCAGTTCACCGTTGGCACATTCAGCGAGTAGTTCTGTGCCTGCCGTAACAAGGAGGCGCAGATGATCGGGGCGCTGAAACCAGCTAGAGACATTGCGGAAGGTGGAAGGCATGGCGAGAGAAGTTTTGGGGGGTGCATATTCCATCCCGTCATGTTCTCACCCCCGTCCTCGTTTGACGGGTTGGTGTATACCGACGGCAAAATGCTCCCTCCCCTTTCGGAACGGGAATGGGCTACGGAAACGGGGTCGGGATCGGCGCGGGAAGAGCTGATGGTTCCGAATGGAACGTGCTGATTGCGTCAGCCATCCGATACAGATCTTTGCCGGAAGCTCGGGTCATTCTCGGCTAAAACCATGAAGCGAAGCGTGGTTGGGATGCTGATGCTCCACGAACGGGTCGGCGAGTGCGTTCTCGTGGAAGCGAATTGGCTTAGTTCGACGGTTGCCAGATAGTTTTCCCCGTCTTGTCAATGTAGCCCGTCTTTGCGTCTATTCCTTTTCCAACGAACACTTTGGCATAGCCGTTCTTGAAGTCGAGGACGTTGTCATACTGTGGGTTGATGACAAACCGACCTGAATGGTCAATAAACCCCCACTTCCCGCTATAACCGGAGTCTTGCACCCATTCGCAGGTGCCGACACAGACTTGTGCCAAGGACTCACTAAAACTCCCCGCGACTCCGAACTGCATCGGTATGACTACTTTCCCATCACGGTCGATGTAACCTCGGCTGCGTGGCGCTGTCGGCTTCGATGAGCAATCTCCCGTACATACTGACGCCAACCCTTCGCTGAAATCAGACGCCTCCGGGTATTGCGGGATGATGACTACCTTTCCCGATGTGTCGATGAATCCCCAGAGAGAGTTGTTGGGAGTAGTGGGGGAAGTAGAATAGGAATCCCAAACGTCGCAGGGCTTCCCTAAACAGACAAGTGCCCTCCCCTCGTGAAATTCTTCCGCAGAGTCGAATTGCGGGTTTATGACCAACTGTCCAGAGCCATTGACATACCCCCATTTGCCAGACACTTTCACAGGCAGCAGAATGGGAGTCGAATCTGCTGCTGGTGAACCCGAACTTGACGATGGAATGCTCTGATGCGACTTTTGGCAGCCAAACAGCGTAAGACAAAAAACAAATAGGACATTTAGCCAGAGGTATTTCATGCCCGGAATTGTTTCACTGGACTGCTAAGAATTCAATGCCCAGCTACGTCTCGGCTTGAAGAACAGTCAGGGCTGAGTTGTCGGCGCTGCTTTAATCTCGTGTTGCTGCTGGGTGGGTTGTGCCGCCTTCTTGTCCATCGGAGCCAACAGAGTGAAGGCTCCCATCCCGATGTAGAGCGCGGCGAACGCGACCGGAATCCAGCGTTCAAGATGGGTGAGCGGAATGTACCTATCCTCGACGGGCTTGTCCCGCTTCTTGCGATTGTGCCCGCAGACCCACCACTCCTGCTTGAACAATGCCATCGGAAGCTGCTCTTCCATCTCGTGAATGACGGCGAACTTCGCTGTGTTCAAATCCTTGTAGGAATCCACGAGCGACCACCAGATGAAGCAAATGATAAGGCCAGTAGCCGGGATCAGGATGTTCCACCAGTAATGCCCAAACGTGGATAGGAAAACAACGAACAGCGTCACCAGACTGGAATTCAGAGTAAGCAGATAGTTGTTAGAATTCTGACGCTTCTCGGTGACTCGCTGGGATGTCTCGACATAGAGCTTGTACTGCTCAAGCAGATGGTCTTGATACTTGTCGCCATATTCGTCCGGCGTCCGGCGTTGCAGTTTGTTGGGCGACAATCAGCGTGCCCCCCGAACTAAGTTCTTCAAGTTCTCCCATTCCCATTTATAAATCTTATCAGTCGCCAAGGCGCTTGTTGGCTTGTAGCACGTCTTGTCCTTGTAGCCACAGAGCAAGAAGTACGGCTTCTTTTCGTCGCGGGCAATTTCAAGTTCGGCGGCTACGCCCGTCGCCGTGTGAGTGTGTTCCCCGCAGATCACGATCACTTGATCCACCTGCTTAATGCGAGTCCGAACCTTTGCCTTCCAATCACCAACGAAAGGCACCTTCACAGACCAGTCGGCTATCGCGAAGTCAGTGTCCGGGTGCTTCGACTGCCCGACTAATGCGATGCGCAGAAACTCATCATGGTCGTAGTCAAACGCAATGAACGCTCTTGGGTTAGGCATGGTTTATTTCCTCCGCAGCAGTTGTAGCTTCTGCTTCTTTCGCTTTTTTCTGTGCCCTACCAGCCGCCACAGCCGCTTGTGCCGCGTGGAGATTCTTAGGGAGATGCCAGTCGATCAGTTCAGTCAAGACTTCCGCTTTGGTTTTTCCAGCCTTGAACAATTTCTGAATGTTGTCGAGGTAATGGCAGTAAACGGAAATGTGGTCGAAGTATTCCCCGTTCTTGTACGCCTTTAGATACTCGGCATTCGGTCCGAGCACGATCACCTGCATCATCGTCGAAAAGGATGCGTGCGCTGCGCTGTTGATCTGAACCATCGCAGAGAACGTGCCATACGTGAGTCCGGGCTGCACAACTTCCAACAGTCCCTTTCCCCCGAAGATCGTCGTATTAACCTTCCTGTACATGAGGCTGAAGCTGTTGGGTGTCGCATCCGACATGATGTGTATCACTTCGTCGGACGTGGCAATGAACAAGGCGTACAGCGCACGAATGTATAGCTCTTCCTGTTGGCGGCTGCGAGTAAGAAGCGCGAAGCGGCGATCAGCGGCTAAGTCCGCAGCCATCGACTTCCCAAGCTCAGCTATCGACGCAAGTGTCCAATGTGCAACCTTCGCCGGATCAGACATGTTCTGAACGAGTGCCTTAACGATTGGATCGTTGGTGTGTGGCGTTGTCGCCTTGCAACCCTGCACTGAACAGTTCGGATTAACCTTCGGCTTCTTTTTCTTCATCGGTGCGCTCCAGATTCACGGTATTCCAAGGCATTGCTTGATTTTCGCGGTCAGAATCGTCGTGCCTACAGCAAATGTCGCTTGTAACCCCTGATCGAACACCTTACCCGCATTGCGGCTAATCCAACCCTTCACTCCTGACCCAAATTTATTGCCATCTTTTTCGATGGCTTGAGAAAGTTCTGCCAATTCCTCATCACCAATACCATCCACCTTCAGTACTTTTCGCAGGTCTTCCCATTTTGTAATGCTGATATTCTGCGTGTTTATCACCTGATTCCCGGCTGCGATATTGACTGCGCCGTTGTAGATGTTGTTTATGACCGTCTGCTGAACCTTCTCGGCTTCCGGTGAGTCTTTCTTGATGTGGCTCAAGTCCGCACCTGACTCGGCGAATTCGTTCTTGATGTCTATCGCCGTTGTCAGCACTCGCGTGCGGATCGTGTCCAGGACCCCAGCGATTGCAGTCTTGGGAACTTGTTGCCAAGCCGTCATCAGAACGCATCCTTCGAGAAGGCTTGACTGGTAGAGAGCGATCATGTCGCTATGCCAGTCGTAGATCAATGCCCCTTTGGAGTCCCCGAGAGATTCGTAAGCACTCACTGGCTCAGTCAAGCGATAGACCGTCGCAGCCCATCGGTGTTCCGGCTTCAGCATCCCCGGAGGAATGGGGCGTGCCTGATAGCGAATTCCACCAATTCCAGCGAAGTTGCCGTAGGCACCGACGTTCATGACTCGATAGTCAGGCACTTCCTTCGGATTGGCGTATCCCTTTAACTCCTGCTCTGCCCATGTTCTTAGCAGCGGGGTTTTCAATTCATTGGCAAGAACGATGCACTGGCGTAGCACCGTGGTAAGCGGCGGCGGCACGTTCTCGGTGCCCGCTTCGATTATCTGATCCAGCAATTGCATTCAGTGGCGCTGCATGCTTTAGCCAAGATTACGCCGACGACGGGGTGGAAATCCAGTATTAGCCCCTCACGGGATTCATCCGCACATCCTAATGCACTACCTGCCGTGGGTGGTCCTCGTGGTCGTCGGCTTACTCGGCATCCACTGCTGGCTACAGGCTGAAGCGAGGATTAAGGTAGATGAGACGCAGGTCCAGACACTACAGCAGGCGATCACCACAGAACAATCAGCAGATGACCAACCTTCAGGAGCAAATGAATGCACGAGACGCAGCAGCAACTCAAGCAAATCAATCAACTCACTATCCGTCGCACTGGCGGATCCTTTTTCTATCAGAAAGGACATGGCCTGTCAGTTCCCAAATCCTCAATCTGTGAATCCGATAATGGGAGCCTTTAGAGGTGTTTGGTTCGGATTGCTCTCCAGAAGCCCCGCCAATTGTGCCAGCGCGTGCCAATGCCGTGGATGCGGGCGATAGCCCTGCCGGATTCTCGCTGCGTACCAGCGAGACACGCCGATCCGTGAGGCAATACCTGAGATTGAAACTTCAGCAAGTAGCGGCTGAATTTTCTCAGAATAGAACTCACCAGTGAGCCAAGCAGGTTGGCTCGACGCATCCCAGGACGACCGAGCTTTCGCGTGCTGACGTTGGCTCTTCGCTTCTTTAGCTATCGCCTCGGGTCCGTGTGCAGCAATGCGCCCGATCCGTGCAGCCTCAATGAGACGTTTGGTCGCCCCTTCTACGGCGCACTTACCGCAATCGATTCGTCCAGCTCTGATGTTCTTCCCGCAGCCCCGACATACACGATCAGGTTTCGGAGTTGCAACCATTGTTGCTGCGAAACTACCTTTGGCTTCTCGCCGGTGTTGCTGTGTTAGGCGGGTAGGAATCGGAGTGCGGCCTGCCCGCGTCCCTTTAGCCCAGAGCGTGTGGGCAACGTACTCGGCCCATGGCGCAACGAGTTTGCCCCAGACAGACATAGTCTCGCTCAGTTTCGCGGTAAGCGGTCTCAATAGGCGACAATTGCCGTTTCGTTCTTCGAAGAAATCCGAGCGCCGAAAAGGTTCTCGCATGATCCAATCCAGCAGCCACGCATCTACCGAAGGGCGTACTGCTTCCATGATGTCGCAGGCAAGGCTATCGCGATTCGGAGTGTCAACGTGCAGCATTCCGATTCCGGGATCGAGTCCGACTGCGGCTGCCGCTAGGCGTGTCTCGATCTCAAGCAGGGCATAGCAGTAGTTCAAAATCGCATTCGGGGGATTGGTCGCCAGTCTTGGCGATCCGCTGAGTACAGACTTCCGCGTCCCAAATGTCAGCCAGTGCTCCCCCACGCGGGCAACGTCCTGCCGAGGAAAGTTGATTGGCACTTCGCTCCATGCTGACCAATAAGCGCTCGCAGCATGTGCTTCCAATCGCGCAACTGTATCCAGGCTCTCCGCAGTTGATAACGATTCCTCCAACTTCGCGATGAGGTCTGCTGCTGTCGCGTTGGCGAGCTTACTCCGCACCAGTTGTTGCTGACCGTCGAGCTTTGCACGCAGTAGCTCGCGCATGATTTCGAGTGCTGCGCCACTCTGATAGGCGAGTGCTTGCGCCCGCCGCAATCGGGCGTCGGATGGAGCAGTAGGCCCGGTGACCAACGAGACTTTGCCCGAACGGTCGAGCATGATGAGCGACGCCCGTTGATCGGCGATCCATTTCAGCGCGTCCAACGTAAAAAATCCATCTTCAGCAATGCAAACAAGACGGCGCAGACCGTGGCCCACGCGGGCCAGCCTGATCTTTCGGCGCTCTTCGCCCACGCCATCGTCGATTTCAAGGTGACCGGATTGCATGCGCACACGCACGCCGAAGCCGTGGATCGTGAGCACGCCAGTTTTGCTGATCGCAGATTTGTAGCTCTGGGGGAATTGCGGTACGGTGTCCGAAGCTGCCATTGGAGTAGTCCCTCCTTGGTGGTCAGGGCTTGTCGTCTGCTGATAACAGGTGGCAGGCCCGCTCTTTCTCTTACAATTATCTCAGTTCCTTCGTAAGCTCTCGTCACTTTCTTTTCTTCTTTTTCTGGGATTCTTGCCGTTTCAGAATCAATTGAATCGATGGGTCAGGTCGCATTGCCTTAACCTTAAAGTGGAGACCCTCTCCTTCAACATCAGGTTGGTTCAAGTAGAACGGCGATCCAGGCTTGTTTCGGCCGGACCAAACCCGTTGGATCGTCCGGCGGCTCACGTTGTATCGCTGCGCCATTCGGAGGACAGCATCCTTCGCCGAGACACCCTCAAGATCCAGGCGATTAATCTCCTTGCAAATAACACGAGCATCCACCAGATACAATTCACGTCGACGCCCACGTACTTTGGGAGTGCTGCCCTCGGATACCAAACGTAGGAGGCAGGGCAGATGCCTTATCACCGCGAGGCGGGCTCCAAGGCTAGGGGGGCTGGGCTCCGGGAGGTATTGAGTTAACGCCTGTTCCAGCTTCGCCCTGTCCCCGGAATTCTTCCAGATAGTCAAGTCGCGCTGGGTCATCGCCAACAATTCCCTAATTCCTCTTTCGAACGACACATTAATATTCCGAAACGCTTCTTCCAGCTCATCAACAATCAGCCGAGCAGTGTCCGCCTTCATTTGATTGAAGTTTGGTGAATTCATATAAGCCCGGCATCAGCAATTATGGCACCGAATTGTGGCAAAAAGTTGCCATTACAGATTCGACTTGTTAAGGCAAACAGGCCACGGCACGATTGCCACTGTGACAAGGAAAAGAACAATTCACGGGCTGCAACGCAAGGGGAAACTGAGCGAACGCGAGAAGCAGATTCGCAATCGCGTTGCGAATACAATTCACGCAATCTCGCTCGGCACTCCAGCCTCCCGCGCTGCCCGCGAAAATCGCATCAGCATTCGAACAGTTAAGCGATATGCAGGAGTCTGGTTGGTGCAAAGTCATCCCGGCGGACGCATCCGCGCCACCAAGAGTGACCGCCTTGTGCGCTACTTGCAAATCCCAGGCCCGAATGGACCGATAGAAATATCGATTCGAGGATCAAAAGCCGCACGCGAAGTCGCCAAATACAAGGCTGCTATCAATCGAGTCCTTCGCGGTGATCGTAACGCACTTGCCGCTTGGCGAGGCAAGACCATCGCTGGTGTGAAACTGATAACAGACGCGAGCATTTTGGCAGACCAAGCCGACAAGGGATTACTTCCCTATGCTCTCTATCGCTCATTCGCGGGCGGTGCCGTGTGAGAGTCAAGCGTTCACGTGTCCGCTGCTGTGCGATTTGTGGATCAACAAACCAACTTCAGGAACACCACTTGGGTTTGTATCATCACGCTCCGTTTTTCACGATCCCGCTGTGCCAGCCGCATCACCAGGCCGTCACAATCGCCATTAACCGCGCCGGAGTAGACCCCCACTACACGAACGATGCGGCGGCGCGCGCGCGACGCGCACGAATGGCTGCATACGTCTTTCTTTGGTTCGTTGATGATCAGTTGCAACCCAAACAGGAGATAAAAGATGAAAAGAATAACAAGCAAAGTAACGAAGTCAGCGGTCGTCTTGCATCCGAGCAATGACGAAACGCAAATTCTCAAAGAACCGACGGGTAATATTCAACCGACAGAACCGAGGTTCCATTGCATCGAGTGCCGGAAGCCCTTGTCAGGCACTCCGTATTCATTTGGTGGTGGACTCGCCTGCGAATCCTGCGTCCGAGCCTACTGTAAGGGTTATCCAGAGACTTCGATAGCAGAAGAACTCCGTTGTGGTGCACATGACGCCCTGCGGATCATCAAGCAGCGGAACAAACAACACCACAGGTCTAACGCTCATCGGAACCATCACTTATGTGATGTTTGCGGAGGAGGTCACCACACTGAGAATTGTGTTCTGAGGATTTGTGATCCAGCATGACATCAGTACATGACATCTTTCTTCGCGCCTACGCGGTCACGGACAAGGAAAAGGAACGCCCGCGCAGGTCTCTCGTTGGCATCGATATCAACTGGCCAGAGCACGCTTTGGTGTTTGATACCGAGACTCGAATCACAGCGGATCAATCTCTGACCTTTGGCGTGTATCGTCTCTGCAAACTCCAGGAAGAAACGTACGGGGTCACAGAAGAGGGAATCTTCTACGCCGACGATCTGCCAGCGAAGGACTTTGAAGTGCTCAACACCCACCTAAAAATGGCGGTTTCCGATGTGAAGTCTTTCCCACCACGATTCCCGTTGTACTCCCGCTCAGAATTCATGAAACAAGTATTTTATCCCGCTATGAAGTGGAAGGGGGCGCTGGTCTGCGGCCTGAATTTGCCTTTTGATTTATCGAGACTCGCCATTGACTGGGACAGGGGCGGTAAGGGTGGTAGTGATAAACGCAAGTGGTCTCTGACGATGGCAGGGTATCCAAACGGAGAAGAAAACAAGAACTGTAGGCGCGTGACGATAGAGCCACTTGACAGCAAGAAAGCGTTCATCAGCCTCGTGCCGGAGTGGATTCCGAAAGGTAGAAAACAGGAGTGGAAACATGAGCCCCATTTTCTCGATCTGCGCACGCTAGCCTGGGCGCTCTTTAATGAATCATTTTCACTAGAAACCCTTTGTGACGAACTCGAAACTGAGCATCGGAAAGACGACCATGAACCCACGGGCGAAGTTACTCCCGAGGAAATTGAGTACGCCCGTCAAGATGGTCGATGCACCGTTGATGCGCTTAACGCGTTAAAGGAGGAGTTCGATCAGCATCCGATTGGGCTGAAACCATATGACGCGTATTCTCCGGCGAGCGTGGCGAAAAGTTATCTGGAGGCAATCGGAATTGCCAAGCCAGCGGAGAAGTTCAACGTTTCCGAAAAAGAACTCGGGATTGCAATGCAGAGCTACTATGGCGGACGCTCCGAAACTCGCATCCGATGCGCCGAAGTCCCCGTTGTTCCTGTGGATTTCACCAGCCAATATCCAACGTGCTGCGCGCTCCTGGGCCTTTTCGATGTTCTGACAGCAGAGAGTATAAGCCTTGAGGACGATACCGAGCACATCCGCCGGTCGATCAACAGCATCTCTCTTGACCGATGCTTCGAGCCCGAACTCTGGCAGGGTTTCACGTTCTTCGCGCTTGTGCAACCCGATGCCGACATTCTGCCCGTTCGGACGGTTTACGATGGTGTGACTCAGAACATCGGTAACAACTATTTCACTTCTGAAACTCCGCTCTGGTTCGCAGGCTGTGACGTGATTGCCTCTGTGATCCGAACAGGCAAAGCACCGCGTATCATACGGGCGATTCGCATGGTGTGGCATGGCCAGCAGGCGGACATGAACACGGTGAACCTTAGGCGCAGCATGGTTGAGATCAATCCATATGTGGATGATCTTTTCTGCAAAATAATTGAACAGCGTAAGCTGCACAAGGCAGATAAAGCACTTTATTACTGGCTAAAGATTCTCGCGAATTCCATTTATGGATTTTTCGTTGAGCTAAACCCGGAAATCCAGAATAAGAACGTGCCCGTGAACGTATGGTCGGGTGAAAAGAATTTCCCCGATTCGACAGATGTGACGGAAAAGCCGGGTTCATGGTTCTTCCCGCCACTGGCTGCACTCATTACCTCTGCCGGGCGCTTACTGCTCGCGATGACAGAAGCGTGCGTAGAGGAAAAGAACGGAACGTATCTGTTCTGCGATACCGATTCCCTCGCAATCGTGAGTTCCGAGGACGGGGGAATGCTCGACATTCCCGGAAGTGAGGGCCTAAGGATTCTGACTTGGAAAGAAGTGCAGCGCATCGTCGATCGATTTACTCCCTTGAATCCTTACAACCCGGAGCGTGTAAGGGGTTCAATCCTGAATCTCGTAGATGCAAATTACGTTGACTCCGACCCTACAAAACCGCAACGGCAGCTGTATGGCTACAGCATCGCCGCGAAGCGGTACGCTCTGTACGAGAGAATAGGCACGACGGACATTAAGATCGTTGACCCTAAGGCGCACGGCATCGGTTTCCTGTATCCGCCCAAGGATTCGCCTGACGATTGGGACGAAGACGTACCGCAATGGATTTATGAGATGTGGGATTACATCGTGCGCGGTGCATTGAACCTCCGACGGGAACCCCCGTCTTGGCTCAACATTCCGCAGATGATGCGCCTTACCATTACCACGCACAACGTACTGGAAATGCTCGGGGATTGGGAAATCGCCCGTCCATACAGCTTTCTTTTTCTGCCGATGGTTGATCCGACGTTTGGCTATGCATTTGATCGCCGGGCAAACGAGAAAGTTCTGCTCGTCTGCCCTTATTCAACCAAGCAAGAACGTTGGCTGGAAATGGAATGCATAAATGTCCATGACGGCAAGAAATACAGGATGGTGGACTGCACCAAAGAAGATGACCCGGATCACAATGTGGTTTTTCCTTCTCAGTTTGCACGTCTTTTGATCCAGTACCAAGAACATCCCGAAGCAAAGAGTCTTGCGCCTGACGGTGGCCCGTGCAGAGCTGACACGCGGGGACTGCTAAAACGTGCTCATGTCATTGCCGGAGAGCTTCGTTACGTTGGAAAAGAAACCGACCGCAAATGGGAAGAAGGCGACGATATCAGCGTTTTGGAATTCAAGACAACAGAGTACGGAAGATCAAAAAGGGTAGTCGCGAGTGAAGAAGTAAAGAAAGGTATCAGGGAAATTGGCATCAACAAATGCGCTCGCGAGAGCGGCTTTGATCGTAAGAATTTCATCAGGAAATTAGATCGTGACATCCTCGTGAAACGTAATTCGTACGACCGATTCGTACGCTGGCTTGAAAGCTACCAAACACAAAAGATAAGAACTTCTCCCACATAGGTTTATGCCGATGGAAACCGGGATTTTGAGTGTAATGGGGATATTACGTCACCTGCAAGAAGTTAACCGATTCGCCGCAACCTCTTCATCTTCCCTCGGTTTCAGCCACCGCGCTCCTGACCATCTGCGCAATCTGAGTGACCGCTTCGATAAACTCCTCGACTTTGTCCATCAAGATTGAGTATTTCGGCGTCAGGGCGTTAGTTTTCGTGGGATCGGAAACATCCTCAGGCCGGTAGAAATTTGCTACGCTGTTGATCGTTTGCTTGCAGGCAACAAACCGCTCATCACCAAGGGCGCGAACTGCCCTCATGGGTATTTGGAACCAGATTTCCCGAGACGACATGCTGACGAGAGGTATGAAGTTGCCACCCCAATCGACGCCGAACTGAAAAGTTGCGGGTAAACCGCGTGTTCCCAAATCCGACTCCTTCAGACGCGAAAGCAGTGTCTCCGCAACCCGGACGGTGTCAGGCGGGTTCTTTGTCCGAATCTCGACTGTCAAGCCCTGTTCGGTTAGTGATGGTGCCGCTGCCGCGATCTTTCGCTTCTCTGAAGGCTGGTCAGGTGTGCTGACTGTGGCTGTGACACTGTCTCGGGCCGCGCCCTGAATGTTAATCGTGACCACATGTCGGGATGCCTCCCGAGTTCGTAGCAACGTTTTGGGGACGATCATGCGACCTCCATCCGGCAATTCGTAAAGGCCAAGTTCGACAAGACCCAATTTGTAGGGTGTGCTGCCGAACTTGTTCATCCACTCGACAATCCGTTCGACGCTTGCGCGTACCGCATCCGCCACGATCAACAGGAGAATGTCGCCGTTCCGACGCAATCGGTCGAATGAATCTTCGAAATCGTCGGCCTTCTCCTGCAGCAATCTAGTCGCACGCTGTAGAACAGTTTCATCCTGAGCTAGACGCTGTCCTTTAGGATCACTGCGCCGAATGCGATCTTCGAACTCCTCAAGAGTCATTTGTGTGACGGCCATACCGTATTGGAGAGTTTGGGCGATTACCTTGCGCAGTGCTTCGGGATTTTTCCACAGCTTTGTTTCGACAATGACTAAATGTCCATCATCAGTGACTAGCATGTTGTCTATGTAGCCGTCCGACTCTCCTAGACCAGCGGGTATCTCACGCCCGAGAGAGCAAACGCTACTCACGTTGGGCAAGAAGTCACCGATCGGCAGCACGTCTGGCCAGCGGTCAATAACTTCCTGAAGCAGAGTTTCTTCATACGTTTCGACCGCCGGATCACGCCGCGTTGATGTGCGGGAAAGCAACAAGCCAGATTTGTCGTTCGAGAGTAGGAGCGGTGTACCTTTCATTGCAAACTCCTCTTCCTGTGGCGTAGCTAACAATTGTACAGAAGGCCGAAACCAACGCTGGTCAAGAAAACCATTCCAGTTCCCATTTCTCACGAGCTTCCGTTTCCGATCCCGACCCCGTTTTTCGTAGCCAATACCCGTTCCGGAGGGGGAGGGAGCATTTTGCCGTCGGTATACACCAACCCCGTCCTCGTTTGACCCCTCTTTTCTCCCGACTGTAAGATCAGAGATTCGACGCCGCTCTCAGCTCTTAGCTATCGGCTTGCCCACCCTTCCGCAAAGTACGCGGAAAGGGTGGGGACCGCTGAATGCTGAGTGCTGATTGCTGACTGCTCCAAGCCATGCCTCACGACCTGCCCAAATCCTACGAACCGGGCGCGATTGAAACGCGCTGGGCCGAGTACTGGATCGAGGAGAAGATCTTTCACGTCGAGACGCCGCCGGGCCAAGCGGCCACGGAAAGCAGCACCTCAAGCGCGTCCGCAGGCGGGCGGGGGCGCCCGCCCCACACGGGCGAAACGCGACCGGTGTTCACGCTGCTGTTGCCGCCTCCAAACGTGACCGGACGGCTGCACATGGGGCACATGCTCAACCAGACGCAGATGGACATCATCGTGCGCTGGCACCGCATGCGCGGCTTTTTGACGCTGTGGCTGCCGGGCACCGATCACGCGGGCATTGCTACGCAGATGATGGTCGAACGCCAACTGGCCAGCGAAGGCAAGAAGCGCCGCGACCTGGGGCGCGAGGCATTTATCGAGCGCGTCTGGGAATGGAAGAAGCTCTACGGCGGCGCAATCCTTGATCAGATGAAGCGCTTGGGCGCTTCGGTGGATTGGGACCGCGAATATTTCACCATGGACGAGCACCTCAATCGCGCGGTGCGCGAGGTGTTTGTCCGGCTTTACGAAGAAGGCCTGATTTATCGCGGCAGGTACATGGTCAACTGGTGCCCGCGCTGCGGAACGGCAATTTCTGATCTCGAAGTCAAGCACGAGGAAGTTGCGGGCAAGCTGTACGAGATACGTTATCCGGTGGTCGGCACAAAGGAATTTATCACCGTGGCAACCACGCGGCCGGAGACGATGCTGGGCGACACGGCGGTCGCGGTCAACGAGAAGGATCAGCGTTACGAGCATCTGCATGGGAAAAAAGTCCTGCTGCCGCTGATGAATCGGGAGATTCCGATCATCACGGATGATCTGGCCCAGCCTGAATTCGGTACTGGCGCGGTGAAAGTCACGCCGGCGCACGATCCCAATGACTTTGAAGCCGGGCTGCGCCACCATCTGCCGCAGATTGAAGTGATCGATGAACACGCGCACATGAACCAGAACGCAGGGCCGTACGCCGGTCTGGATCGTTTCGAAGCACGGAAGCGCGTGCTCGAAGACTTGCGTAAACAGGGATTTCTTGTTGGGGAGAAGGATTACACCATCTCGCTCGGCAAGTGTGACCGCTGCGGAACTGTGGTTGAGCCGCGGCTTTCGACCCAGTGGTTCATCAAGATCGCGCCGCTGGCCGGGCCTGCGATCGAGGCGGTGGAAAGCGGCGAAATCACTATTGTTCCAGAAAACTACAAGCAGATTTACTTGAACTGGATGCGCAACATCCACGACTGGTGCATCTCGCGGCAGTTGTGGTGGGGACACCGGATTCCTGCCTGGCATTGCGGGTGTGGAGAGATCCTGGTCGCTCGGGAGGCGCCTGCCAGATGTCCGAAGTGCGGTTCCGACGAATTGAAGCAAGACACCGATGTGCTTGACACGTGGTTCTCGTCCGGATTGCTGCCGTTCACGACGCTGGGCTGGCCAGAAAGGACCCGCGACCAGGAGGTTTTCTATCCCACCACGCTGCTGATCACCGCCTACGAGATTCTGTTTTTCTGGGTGGCGCGCATGATCATGTTCGGCCGCCATTTCATGCAGGGCCATCAGCAAGATCCAAAGCTGAAACAAGCCAGTGGCTGGGACGAGAAGAAGAACGACAGTGTGCCCTTCCGCCAGGTTTACATTCACGCCTTGGTGCGCGACGCCGAGCGGCAAAAGATGTCGAAGACAAAAGGCAACGTTCTCGATCCGCTCGATATCATCCAACGCTTCGGAACCGATGCCACGCGCTTCACGCTGGCGGCGATGGCGGCGCCGGGCACCGACATCGCGTTCAATGAGAGCCGGACGGAGGGCTACCGCAACTTTGCCAATAAGATTTGGAACGCGGCAAGATTCATGTTCATGAATGTGGACCGGATCGGCGACGCGCTAAGACTCAGGGATGTGTTGGTCAAACTCGGACGCGGAGGCTGGCACACGGGAGTAGAAGAGTTCGAGGCAGCCACGCTTGAGGACCGCTGGATTCTCTCGCGCTTCAATCGTGTGACCAAGGAGGTGAACGCTGCTCTTGAAACATATCGCTTTCACGAAGCTGCCAATCAACTCTACGATTTCTTCTGGGGCGAGCTTTGCGATTGGTATCTGGAACTGATCAAGCCGCGCCTCGGGGAGGGAGCGAGTCCAGAGTCCGCTCGGATTGCTTGCGGCAACTTGGTCAGCCTGTTCGAGGCTTCGCTGCGTTTGTTGCATCCGGTGATGCCATTCATCACGGAAGAAATCTGGCACGCGGTATACGATGGGCAGGCGCCACTCAAGTCGATCGCCCTGGCGGCTTATCCCCAGGCGGACGAGATGCAAATCGACATCGCGGCAGAAACCGACATGGCGATCCTGCAAGACTTGATCGTCAGCGTGCGCAACCTGCGGGCGGAATTGAAAGTGGAACCGAAAGTGAGAGTGCCGGTCCAGATATTTGTTCATGAGCCGGGAATTTGTAAGCTGATTGAACAGAATCAGAGCGCGATGGAGCGGCTGGCGAGCGTCGAGAAGATCGAGTTTGTTGAGAATTCGCTCGCCAAGTTGGCAGGCGCGCGGCACACTGCCCGATTTGATGTGCACGTGGTATATGAGAGAAAGATCGATGCAGCCGCCGAACGAGAGCGCCTGGCCAAAGAACTGGAGAAGATCGAAAAGGAAATTGCCAACGGCCAGCGTCAATTGAGCAACGAAAACTTTCTAACCAAGGCGCCGGCCAGCATCGTGGATGGTTTGCGCAAGCGGGCCGCGGAGTTAGCGGTGTTGCGGGAAAAAACAAGGAGCAAGCTGGAGGAGCTGCAGTAGCTGGTGGTTTGGAGCTAGTAGCCAGGGGTGTCTTGGTAGTCGGTGCGCACGAGGCCTAGCTGCTAGCGGCTCGCTGCTAACTACTCGTTTTATGGACTGGAACAGCCGACGCATTACCGCTGTGATTGAGAACGCGCTGCTGGAAGACCATGCCACGCGGGACGCCACCAGCTACGCCTGCATTGACCCGAGCCAGCGCGCCTCGGCAACGATCCTTGCCAAGCAGGACTGCATCCTGGCCGGCATCGGCTGCATCGCCCGTATCCTGGATGTCTACGCCGCGCTTGATGGCGCGGTAGTTTCGCACTATGAGGTCACGACTCATCCGGAAATTTTCGATGGCATTCGCCTGCGCAAGGGGCAGTCGGTTGCCGTCATCCGCCACAACGCGCGCGTAGTCCTTTCCTGTGAACGCGTGATCCTGAATTTCATGCAGCGGTTGAGCGGGATTGCCACCCTCACCCGCAAGTTTGTGGACGCGGTCTCGGGCACAAAGGCGCGAATCCTCGACACGCGAAAGACCGTGCCCGGTCTGCGCATGCTCGATAAGTACGCGGTGCGTTGCGGCGGCGGACAGAATCATCGGCTGGATTTGTCCGACGGCGTTCTGATCAAGAACAACCACATCGCTCTGGCAGGAGGAATTGTGCCTGCGCTGGAGCGCGCTCACAAGAATCGCCGCGGGGCTCAGATTATTGAGATCGAAGTCCGTTCTCTGGAGGAACTGGAACTCGCCCTGGAGCACGGTGGAGAGGCTATTTTACTGGATAACATGCCAGTGGACGACGTGAAGCGCGCAGTCGAGCGGTGCTCCCGTGTGGAGCGCCGGATTCCCCTGGAGTGTTCTGGCGGGATCACGCTGGAGAACGTTCGCGCGTACGCGGAAACTGGAGTGAATTTCATTTCGGTGGGAGCGCTCACTCACTCGGCGGCCTCCGTGGATCTGAGCCTGCGCGTCGCGCCGGCATAGTCTGGTCGTCTGCGCGCGATTTTTGGACATGACTGACTCGGGTTCCGTTCGCCAATCCTCGCGTCCACTTGGACTAGAAGAGGCATGACCCGTTTCAACCTCGCGCTGCACTTTCGTGTAACTGGTTCTAATCCGAAAGCGATACAGTTATACCGAACTGGAGGCCGCTATGGTCCACCACATCCGACTTTCGCTTGCCGGATTGTTCCTGGCTTTACTCTTCGCAACCAATTCGTCGGGCAATGGTCGCGCAGCGCAGTCGCTTCCGTTTGAGGGGATTGCTCACAGTATTTCTGCTTCCAAAGCTGAGCGGAGCACGAATTCCGGCCCCACCGTCGACACGCGCAGTGCTGCTAAGACCGTCCATGTCACCGTAGATGTTCTAAGTAATCGGCATGCGATAAGCCCCTACGTTTACGGCGGAAGTTATCCCAAGGATGCGGCGGCCATCACCGACAGCGGTATGACGGTAGTGCGCTGGGGAGGTAACGCGACCTCGCGCTACAACTGGCAGGCCTACACCTACAATGCCGCCAACGACTGGTATTTTGGGGACTATGGCTATAGTGAAATCGGCGATGGCGATTCGGCGCAGTTCATCCAGGATGTGGAGAAGGCGGGAAGCAACCCACTCATGACTATGGTCATGCTGAACTGGGTGGCGAAGGATGTGAGCGACGGCAGCGCCTACAGCTTCTCGGTGGCGAAATACGGAGCGCAGTGCCAGGTCAATCCGTACAACTCGGACGATGGGAATGGAGTGGAATCGGATTGCCAGACCAACCTAACCGGAAACGACCCCAACGATGCCAATGTCCCGCTTTACGATTCGCCGCGGGAAGGGGATCCGCCGGGGACGCTTTATCGCAGCCAGTGGGCAGCGGCAATGGCGACGGCATTCGGCGGCGCTCCGCATTTTTACGATATGGACAACGAGATTGATATTTGGGGCGGGACGCACCGTGACGTCCACCCGAATCCTTCCGCCTACGACGAGATGCGAGACACTTATCTGGCGGAGGCGCGAGCGCTCAAGGGATGGGATGCAAATGCGATCCGCTTCGGCCCGGTGAGTTGTTGCTGGTGGTTCTACTGGAACGGAGCGGACAACAATGATAAAGGCCTCCACGCAGGGAATGATTTTCTCCCCTGGTGGCTGAATGAAGTTTTCTGGCACGACCAGGTGGACGGTACGCGATCGGTTGATCTGTTCGACATCCATGCGTACCCGGATGGTCCCGATACTTCTAACTACACGCTGGCGCAAAAAAGAGCGCTCTCGTTGCGCATCTACCGCGATTACTGGGATCCGAAATACGTGAGCGAGTCGGGGACCATTAACCAGAAATGGGCGACCTTCATCCAGCCCAAGAAAAGGATTCCATTCCGCATTCCGCGCCTGCGCGCGATCAGCAACATGATTTATCCCGGAACTCCGGTCAGTTTCACCGAATGGAGTGCCGCGTTCGCGGGCGAATCCGATTACTCGACCGCTTTGGCCGATGCTGATGCCTACGGCATTCTGGGACGGGACCGCATTGCTCTGGCTTCGCGCTGGACGGCGCCGGATCCCGCCAATCCCAACTATCAAGCGCTCAAGCTCTTCCGCAATTACGACGGACAGCACGATACATTTGCAGCGACATCGGTCTCCGACTCCAGCGATGGCGATCCGGACTTGTTCAGCAGCTACGCGGCGTTGAATTCCAACGGCACGACTTTGACCTTGATGGTCCTCAACAAAGACCCGCAGAGCACGGTGACAACCCACTTCGCGATTAAGGGATTCAAGCCGAACCAAGTCATCCGGTACACGCTTTCACCGAAGACGCCGAGCAAAATAGTGGCGTCCTCTTCCAAGGCGTGGTCTCCGACGATGAAATTTGCCCCGTACACAGCCACATTGCTCGTGGTCACTGGGTCTATGGCTCAGATGCCCAGCGCAGAATGGGATCTTAACCCGGATACGACGATGCTGGCGGCCAATGGAACAGTAATGCTTCGGCCGAAAATTATCTCAGGATCAGGAACTGTAACTCTGGGCACGCCCCAGTCCGACAACGGAATCACAGTGGTGATTAAGCAGGGAACTCTCACGAACAGCCAGGATGGCAATATTGCGGTCACTGCTGGCATGACGCCGGGATTCTATTACTTCACCGTCCCTAGCACGGACGATACCAATGTGGCGCAGAACCAGAGCGGCTGGATCATTGTTGGAAATCCGGCGGCCACGCTCAGCAAGCAGGGCGACCATCAGAAGGGACCACCGGGCGGCCAGTTGAACCTCTCCGTCACGCTGCATCCCGGCAAGTCGGGTGGAACCGCGGCGGGTGCCAGTATCCTCTTCACTACCGACGCGGGGAGCTTGTCGAATCGCATCGTCACCACCGATTCCTCCGGCAATGCGCCGGTGGTGTTGACGTTACCTGCAAAGCCCGGGACCGTGCACGTTACTGCCGAAGGCCCGTTTGGGCTTGGTCACGCGGTAGCGAAATTTATCGAAACAGCTCAGTAGGAGAGGGCCGCGATTGGCGTCGGCGGCCTTCGTGCTGCATAATCTCGGCATCGACAAATCGGCGAAAATCCGGAGCCCGAAAAAATCGACGCGCGCGCAACTTACCGCGCCACAGACTGATGCACGTCTGGGGCGAATCATCCGATTGCTGACCAGCTACGCCACGGTGGTTGTGAGCGGAACAAAAATTGCCGCCGAGATCGGCACCAGCCGGTCCGAAGTCTGGCGACTGATCCAGCAGTTGCGTGATCTGGGAGTGGATATTGCCGGGCATCCTTCGACCGGCTACAGCCTGCAGGCCATGCCCGACCTGCTGTTGCCGGATATCCTGGCGCCTTTGCTACAGGGTACGATTTTCACCAAACACATCCATCATTATTACAAGGTTGGCTCGACCAATACAGTGGCCATGGAAGCGGCCAGTGGCGGCGCGCCTGAAGGGAGCGTCTTTCTAGCAGAGCAGCAACTCGCCGGCCGTGGCCGGGGAGCACACCAGTGGCACTCGGCGCGGTCATCCGGAATTTATTGTTCGGCTCTGTTGCGTCCGGCGCTGCCGCCATCCGAAGTGCTGATTCTCGCGCTGGCCGCTGGATTGGCGGTCCACGCCGCGGTTCAGGAAGTTGATTCGCGACTGGCGCCCGACTTGAAATGGCCTAATGACCTTCTGCTCGAAGGGAAGAAGTTTTGCGGCATTCTGACCGAAATGAATGCTGAAGCCACGCGGGCCCGGTATGTCGTGGTGGGCATCGGGCTCAACGTAAATCAAGCGAGCTTCTCGGCAGACTTGCAGCCTCTGGCTACTTCCTTGCGTTTGACAATGTCCACCGAGTACTCGCGGGTGGAATTGTGCGCTGCTTTGTTAAAATCGCTCGACCGGGAATATCGCAATCTGCTGGAGAATCCGGATGCCCATGATTCGATCCTGCGGCGCTTTCAGGAACGATCGTCCTCGGTTCGGGGCAGGCGCGTCCACATTGACGAAAACGGCGGTTGCGAAGGTGTAACCGAGGGCCTGGATTCGCGCGGGTTCTTGCAGGTTCGCACCGCGCAAGGTGTGCGCAGGGTGCTAAGCGGCACGGTAAGACTTCACTAGGAAATTGGTCTCACGGATCAGTCAAAATGCTGCTGGTTCTCGATGTCGGCAACAGCAATACGGTGCTGGGCGTGTTCGCCAAGGAGGCGAAGGCCACAGCCGCGGAATCGCCGCGCTATGAACGGCTGGCAGCGAACTGGCGGGTAGCCACCATCGCGACTGAAACGGTGGATGAATACGGCGTGCTGTTCCGCAATCTGTTCTCGATGGCCAACCTTGAAGCCAAGGGCATTCATGGCATCGTGATCTCGTCCGTTGTGCCGCCCCTCGACTCCACGCTGCGGCAAGTGTGCGAGCGGTATTTCAATGCCAAACCGCTCTTCATCGGGCCGGGCGTGAAGACCGGAATGCCGGTGCTTTACGAGAACCCGGCCGAAGTCGGAGCCGACCGCATCGTCAACTCGGTAGCCGCTTTCGAGAAATACGGCGGACCTTGTGTAGCGGTGGACTTTGGAACAGCCACTACCTTCGATTGCGTGACTGCAAAAGGAGAATACCAGGGTGGTGTGATTTGTCCCGGAATCGGCATCTCGGCTGACGCGCTGTTCGCGCGCACCGCACGCCTGCCCCGCGTGGACATTCGCAAACCGCCTCGGATCATTGGCACAAACACGGTCGCCAGCCTGCAGTCGGGCCTCTACTACGGCTATCTCGGACTGGTGGACGGGATCCTGGAGTTGTTGTTGCAGGAATTGGGCAGCGAAACCAGGGTGGTGGCCACGGGAGGCCTGGCTTCGCTGATCGGCACGGGGTCGAGGTACATCAAGCAGGTGGATGAGTTTCTGACGCTCGAGGGGCTGCGCATTATCTGGGAGCGCAACTCGGCAGCGAAACCGGGTCGTGACGCCACCCATCCGATCGAGCAGGCGCCAGCGCGCGTATCTTCCAAAACTTCCCCCGCAAACAAGACCCGCTCCCGCTGAGCTCCCGTGGAAAACTACTTCAACTACTTCACCGAAATCGAGGAACATTTTCAGCGTCGCCGTGGACGCATCCATCTGTCCCCGCTGGATTGGGCGCTGATTGAGACCTGGAAGGATGCGGGCATTCCGCTGGAGGCGGTCCTGCGCGGCATCGATGCGGCGTTTGATAAGTTCGAGCAGCGGCCCTCGAAGTCACAGAAGGTCAACAGTCTCGCTTATTGCGCGCAAGCAGTGCTGGTGGCAGCGGAGGACATGAAAGAAGCCGCCGTGGGAGCGGCGACCGTTCAACCGACAGAACGCCCAAGTGGCTTTCAGACATCCGAAATCTCAGCGTTCCTCCGGCGCAACGCCGGGCAGCTCGACACCGCAAAACTTCCGGAGGCAAAGGGAATTGATGCAACTCCGCTGGCTAGAGAGACCGCAAGTGCCCTACGCGAAATCGCCGCCGAGCTGGAGGCCGCAAAAACTCTGCCGCGATTGGAAGATCTGGAGCGGAGGCTCACCGTGACGGAAGAAAAGCTATTCGCCGTCTTGCTCGCGGCAACACGTGATGAGCAGATCGTCGCCGTGCGTGCGGAAGCCGATAGGGAACTGGCTCCCTACCGTCGCAAGATGCCGTCGGCTCAAATCGAACAGCTTCAAAAGCAATATGTGCACAAGCGTCTGCTGGAAAAGTATGGCCTGCCGAGGTTGAGTTTGTTCTATATGTAAATTGCTTGCCTGTGTCCTCGGTGTCCTCATGTGGTTAGAATCATCTCTTGCAGTTCACGATTGAAAAACTCGTTTACGGTGGCGACGGGTTGGCCCGCCTTCCCGCCGATGAGCACGGCCGTGGTAAGGCTGTTTTTATGCCCTTCGTGCTGCCGGGGGAAAAAATCGAAGCCTCGGTTCTGGAACAAAAACCCGGGTTTGCTCGCGCCCGAGCCGACCAGATTCTGGAGGCTTCAACACATCGCATCGAGCCGCAGTGTCCTTATTTCGGTCGCTGTGGAGGCTGCCACTACCAGCATTCTGGCTACGAGTATCAGCTCGAAATCAAGGCTGCTATTCTGAGGGAAAACCTGCGTCGCATTGCCAAGCTGGAATTCGACACCAACTTGACCATCCATCATTCACTCCCCTGGAATTACCGCAACCGCACTCGGCTCAAGATTCAGACTGCGCCGGAGTTCGCCCTCGGCTACCATAGGGTCAACTCGCATGAACTGCTTGCTGTGGAGCAGTGCCCAATCAGTTCACCGCTGATTAACCGGGCAATTGCCTCTTTGTGGCAAATGGGACGCGCGGGGCTTGTGCCCGAGGTAATTCACGAGATCGAATTCTTCGCCAATGCGGAGGACAGTCAGCTTCTGATCGAAGCTTACTGCGCAACGGACATTGACAAGGTCGGCGCAGAACACTGCGCCCAGAAATTGAAGGGCACTCTGGCGGAAGTTGCAGGCGTGGTGGTATTCAAGGTGGCCTCGTCCCCCAGGGCCGGGGATCTCGATCCGGAACGGGTCGCCACTGGCGGAACAGGAGAGCTGACTTACAACACGCGACAAGCTTCCTACCGCGCCAGCGCCGGAGCTTTTTTTCAAGTCAACCGCCATTTGACCGATGAGTTGGTGAGCATTGTCACAGAGGGCTCTTTAGGGCAGAGGGCGCTGGATCTCTACGCTGGCGTGGGCCTTTTCTCTGCGGTCCTCTCCCGAGGATTTGCACAGGTAACCGCGGTTGAATCATCACCGACCTCGTATGCCGACCTGCTCTACAATTCATCTCCGAACGTGAAGGCGGTCCGGGCTACGACGGATCAATTCTTGAAGAGCGCAGCGGGGAAATTGTCGCCGGATCTAGTGGTCGTGGATCCCCCGCGAAGCGGGCTGGGTGAAAGCGTGGTCGTCGGCCTGACGACATTGAGGGCTCCTCGGATCACCTACGTATCGTGTGATCCGGCGACCGCGTCTCGCGATCTGGCTGGCCTGCTCAACGGCGGGTACCGCATCGAGCAGGCGCACCTCGTGGATTTGTTTCCCCAGACCTACCACCTGGAGAGCGTATTTCGCCTCGTTCGATAGTGCTGACCTGGCTAGCGATGGCTAGGGTCTAACGAATGATGTGAGTCTGAACCCACCGCCGATTGGGCCTCCGACGATCCAGCCGCGACCTGGCGGACGGAAACCTCTGCTCTGGGCCGCCGTCGCTTATGGCAGCGGAATTTCTGTCGGATTCTACCTGTGGCGGCCGCCCGTCTGGTGGCTGGTCGCAGCTATCGCGTTCTCAGCTTTCAGCACATATTGGCTGCGCCACCGTTGCCGCGTGGCGTTTGCCCTGGGCCTGTCCGCGCTCTTCGCGGCGGGAGCAGTCACGATTCAACTGCGCGCCCCCAGCGATCGCAACAGCCTTGACGTGCTTTCAGTAGCCGATGGCCGCGACGTCCTGGTCACTGCCCACGTCACTCGGGAAGGAAATCTGCGACAGAAGGGCGTAGGGGATACCCAACAACGGCTGGACCTCGAAACCGAGCGGATCGCGTCCGGCGTCGAGACCTGGGACATCCACTGCGGCCTCCGCGTCACTTTCTACGGCAAAGAAGTAAAGACCGAATCCGAGGAGGAGTCCAGCGCCGCTCCGATGCGCCTGTTTCGCTACGGGGAACGTTTGCGATTCCCCACCAGGCTCTATCCCCCCCACAATTACCGCAATCCGGGCGCATTTGATTACCAGGGCTACCTGGCGGAAAACGGAATTGCTGCCCTGGCGTCTACGAAGGCGGGGAATGTCGAACTGTTGCCCGGATTCGCAGGCAACCACGCCGAACTGTGGCGTACCCGCATCCATCGCAGCATTGTCGGGAAAATCCATGCCCTGTGGCCGGAGCACGAAGCCGCGCTGGTCGATGCCCTGCTCATCGGGGAGAATTCGTTTGTGGGGCGCGAGGTGCTAACTGACTTCCAGCGCACGGGCACTTACCACGTGCTGGTGATCTCCGGATTGAAAGTGGGCATCCTGGCGCTTGTGCTGTTTTGGCTGCTGCGTCGCACGCGGGTAAGTGACGCTGTCGCCAGCGCGGTCACAATTCTGGTCACTGTTGCCTATGCGTTGCTGACGGATGTTGGCGCTCCGGTGTGGCGGGCCACGCTCATGCTCATGCTGTACCTCGGAGCCCGGCTGCTTTACCGGCAACGGTCGGTTCTCAATACTATCGGAGCGGCGGCGCTGGCTCTGTTATTGGTTGATCCAGCGGCACTGTCCGGAGCCAGTTTCCAGCTCAGCTTCTTGTGCGTGCTGGTCATCGCCGGAATCGGAACTCCCATTATCGAGCGAACCACCCAGCCTCTTCGCAGTGCCTTGCGGAATTTCGATTCCGCCGGCTATGACTCTGCTCTGCCTCCTGCGCTGGCGCAACTCCGGCTCGACCTGAGGATGGTGACCGGTCGCCTGGAGAGCTTCCTGGGAAGAAGCTTTCCGTTAATGATGCTCGTAGGCACGGCGCGCCCGCTGCTTCTTGGGTGTGAGTTTCTGGTGATCTCCATAGTCCTGCAAGTGGGATTCACGCTGCCCATGGCGTACTACTTTCATCGCGCGACGCTGGTTTCACTGCCGGCCAACGTTCTGGCCGTGCCGCTCACCGAGATCATCATGGTTACCTCCATCTTGGCGGTGGGACTAGTTATGGTTCGGTCGCCCTCGCCAGGGTTCCGGCAATGATTGCGGCAGCAGCGCTTGAGGCGATGGCCGGGTCCGTGCATTGGTTGGGCAGGCTGCGGATCGCCGACATACGCGTCCCGACGCCTGGATTTCCCGTCATCCTGCTAGGAACGGCGACGCTGGTTTTCGCCTTGGTCGTGGCTCGCCGACAAGTGTGGCTGGCGGGGGCAGGCTTGGCGGCGCTAGCCGCGAGCTCTTTCTGGATCTGTGCCGTTCCGCCTCATCCCAAGCTCCGCCCCGGAGTGTTAGAAATCACCACGATTGACGTCGGCCAGGGTGATTCGATTCTGCTGATTACGCCCCAGGGCCGCACGCTGCTAATCGATGCCGGAGGGATTCCGCACTGGATGCATTCCGAACTCGACATTGGCGAGGACGTGGTGTCGCCTTATCTTTGGTCCCGCGGCATTCACCAACTCGATGCAGTCGCGGTTACGCATGCCCATGCGGACCACATCGGAGGAATGGGCGCCATCCTGGCGAACTTTCACCCTTATGAGTTGTGGCTCGGCGTGGATGCGCCAAATTCGGAATTGGAAAAACTGGTCCGGGAAGCCAAGATGCTGAGCATACCGGTGGTCTGGCGAAAAGCGGGCGATAGTTTCGAGGCCGGAGGCGCGAAATTTCGAATACTGGCGCCGACGCCCGGCGACGAGACGCCAGCATCGCGGCCCAACGACGAGTCCCTGGTCATGAAGATCGCGTACGGAGAAACATCCGCTTTGCTTGAGGGAGATGCCGAGAAACCGACGGAAAGACAGGTTGCCAAAGAGCAACCCCAGGCGGATCTGCTCAAGGTTGCCCACCACGGCAGTATGACTTCTACGATACCGGAATTATTGGCCGCGGTGCATCCGCGCTTTGCCGTCATTTCCGTGGGAGCCCGCAATGTTTACGGGCATCCCCGGCTAGGAAGTACTGCGCCGGCTGGCCGAATCACGGGTCGCAACTTACCGAACGGATCTGGACGGGGCCGTTACTTTCTATCTCGATGGTAAAACTGTCAGTGCTCACCTGGCGGTTCTTCACTGAACTCTGCTTCGGCGGTCTCAATTTCTTCCGGTGTTTGCCGGTATTCCTCGATAAGGCGCCGGGCTGCAGCGGCATCTTCCTCGCGCACCAGAATCACGGTACCGCCCACTCCCGGCAGAATGTCCTGGGGGGCATCCAGCGCCGTTACGTCGGACTCGATCCCCGCCGATTCGAGCAGGCCGTGGACCACCATGGCTTCCGATTCCTGTTCGGTATCGAACACCCGCACCAGCTTCTCATTCGGGTTCGGACGTGGTTCACTTGCTGCCGAGCTGGGACTGTCTGCCATAATCTCCTCCGGTCAGATTGCATTGCGGGCGATTCGCCGCAGCCCACCTATTGTGATTCTAACTCAGCGGGGCGAGATGAGGCATATTCCCTCGGGGCCGGTTCTGCAAACCTGTCCCGCCTCGGATCGCGATTCATCTCTCGAGATAACCGAAGGTCTACGCCAAGAGGCCATTGCGCCGCACTTTGATTACCGCGAGAATAGCTTGAACGGCGGGCGCAACGCCCGAATGCAGCGGCACATCGAAAAGCGTGGCGAATCTTGGCGCACGCGGCTAGACCTGACGCTGCTACCGGGGGTGTGGGGACTGATGGAAAATCCAGAGCGGGCTAGACAATCGGGGAACCTGACCGAACGGGAACAGGAGGCGCGCCAAATCCGCCGCCTGCAAGTGATGATCAGCATGGTCATGTCGGTGATCAGTCAGGATCCCAATCTCACTCTGGAGGAAGCCTCCGAACTGGCAGCCGGAGCCAAGCGGGCGGCGCTAGCAATGTTCCCGGACAAGGAACTCGCCTATGACATCCTCTACAGGCCCCGGCTGCAACGCTTGATGAACGAGCGTTTCCGCTTGCAATAAGACGGTCATTGCTTCTCGATCCGCTGCAGTCGAAACAGCAGCGTTCCCCATCCCAGCTTCGACCGCATCTGCACCGGGGTGTGGTTCGGGTCATCGGTAAACCAGCACCAGACCGTGCCTTTCCCTTGCATCGAGCCCGAAACCGCCTCCGCCTTGACCCGCACCGTCTGGAATGTGCCTGCCGGTACTTTGACCTGCTCCCGAGCCTCGACGCGCGCCGTAACCTCCGCGGTTTTCCCCCCGTCATTGATGGCGAACGTATTGGTATTGCCCGGCTGTAAGGGCAGGGACGCGAGATAGTAGAACCCGCTCACCACGTCGGTCCCGCATCCCGGAATGTCGTTTTCGACGTGCTTAGACTCGCCGGTCTTGAGGTTCTTTTCGTCGAACACGCTTTTGTGCCTGCCGTAGTCGAAATGCAGTTCTGACTGGCGCGAGTGAGAACCTTCTTGCGTGTTCTTGAAAACACGCTGCGAGCAGAAAGTGTGAGCATCGAAAACGGCCTCAAAGCGATCGTGGACTTTGTAGAGCGCGTTGACCACACCGGCCGAGTTGGCCGCCGCAGTCACATGCTGCTGGCCGCCGTCCGCTTGCAGGCCCACTCGAGCCGTCCCGGCGTTGAACAGGTGCCATTCCACCCCATACACATAGGTTTGCCCATCCGGGAAATGATAATTCGGCGGTGGAGGAACAATCTGCGCCGAGGGGGCTGCGCTTATCGTTGGCAGCGAAGATTGGCTCGACCGGGCCTGGGAGTTGGTCTGTTCTTGCGACAAAGAAACGCACAGCACCGCCAACACGATCCATCCCGGGTTGGATATCGAAAGAGCGCGCACTTTGATTAGACGCAGAATTCGTGTACTTGGTGAGATGCCGAAAAGACGGCTTCTCCCGGCTAGGTTCTTGTGAGACAGCCAGTGTCACCTGAACGCCCAAAACAGTTTGACGGCCAACGCTACCATCATCGCCATAGAACCTAAAGTGGCATTGTACTCGCGATGCTTCCGGATACAAGTCCCAGGAAAATTCACTCCGGTTTCTGTTCGAGGCGCTCAGACGGGGAAGCAACCGCGGCACCCGGCGGGCATATTCCGCATATTCAGGAAACTGCGTCCGCAGAAATGCCTCTTCCGCGCGAATCACCGGAACGTAAATCGCAAGAAAAAATCACGAATCAGCGACTGCCGCATCCACCAGCTCCGGGCGGCTACAACAAAACCACAGCCAGCAACAGCGAACCAAGATACAGCGGATTGCGGGTGTGGGCATAAGGGTCCACTCGTGGCCAGTTGCTGGTTCTTCTGCAGTATGTCCCGAAGCCAGCGCCGCGCATCACCAAGCCGGGAATCGACGATGGCATGCGCCGATCAGAATCGATGCCCGCGTTGGCTTGGCGTGCCATAGATAGAATCACCGCAAACGCGAAGCCCAGCGGGACGCGAATGCGGCGCGCGATGCTTGACCAGCTAGCCACGGCCGCTCCTCAATAGCTGCCGAGCGGCAGTGACCACCTCGTCGGGTTCGATTTCCAGCAGTCCCGCGTCGGGCTGCGCACGGCGGGATGCGGGTGGCTGCTCGAAGGGCTGCGCAACACGATGTTGCGAGTCCCGAATGGGCCGTTGCGCGCGGGATTCGTGGGGCCGAAAACCGCAACCACGGGAATGCCCAACGCGGCCGCAAGATGCATGGGGCCGGTGTCGCCGCCAATGAACAGACGCGCCCGGCGGGTGAAGCGCGATCAATTGCGTGACGAACAGGCGACGCCCTTGGCAGCGCCCTGCGCTGGCGGTCTCCACCGCCCGCACCAACTGCTGCTCGCCGGGGCCGAAATTGATCAATGACTTCAACCCGTTTTCCGCCAATCGTCGGGCCACATTTCCATAACGCTCAGCCGGCCACTGCTTGGCGCCCCATCCGGCGCCTGGATTGATGCATGACGAAAGTCGCCGATGCCTCAGCTCTCGCAACCGCTCGCTCACAATCCCTCTCGGCAGCTTCGTCATGCGGAAATTCCACCTGCGGCAATTCCAGCGAGTGTCGTGCAACTGCTTCCGCCAAGGAAAGATTCTGCTCAACGATGTGGATCGCCACGGGTATCGCTTGGTGCGTATAGAACATGCTGGCCAGCATTCTCGCGAGGCTGCGCCACCCCGTATCGATCACGGGCGCCCCCGACCAGCGGGCAACAGTGCGGAGCGCACTGCTCCCTGGAAATCCACGGCCACTGGTAGCGCTGGGCACGCAATTCGCTGAGCCCGGCGGCAATCTGCTCCCAGCTCTGGATCGACAGCAGCGAACTGCGCCACTTTTGCCGTGTTCACGGCGTGAATCCGGTCTACCAACGGCCGCCGGGCGAACGCGGACCGGAGCGCGGCTCGGGCAGCGTGCATAACAACTCCGCCCAGCGCTCCTCCATCACCCAACCCAGGCTGGCCTCGGGAAAGGCATGCCGCAAGGCAGTGACAGCGGGCAGCGTGTGGATGATGTCGCCCATCGAGCCCAGACGCACGATCAGTATCCGGCTCCCGTCCCCTGGACGATAGACTGGCATTGTCCGGAAGGAGCTGTACCCGGCGATCGGCATGCTCACGAACGCCGCACTCCGAGCCGCTAACCGATGATCTTGCTCGCCGAATGATCCTTGGGATCGCCGACGATCTCCACCCGGCCGCCGCACTCCCGATCACCACATCCCGCTCGGGCACGCTGTCGGCGGTGTAGTCGGTGCCCTTGGCGTGGATGTCGGGACGGACTTCGCGCATCAGAGCACGCACGTCGCGCTCCGGGAAAATAACGACCGCGTCCACGTCCGCCAGTGCCGATAGAATCTCCGCGCGCTCTTCGGCGGGCATAAGCGGGCGTCCTTCACCTTTCAAGGCACGCACAGAATCATCGGAATTGATCGCCACGATCAGGCGCCCGCCGAGCTGCTTGGCTGCCTTCAGGTAGCGCACGTGGCCGACGTGAAGCAGATCAAAGCAGCCATTGGCCAGCGTGATGGACTCGCCGGCAGCGCGCCACTCAGCAACGCGTTGCTTCAGTGCTTCGCGACTTAGGATCTTATTTGTGAGCATCGCTGGTGCAGTCGGTCGTGGTTGCGACATTGGTTGCGATCAATGCTGCGCTCAGTGTTCCGATCAATGGGACCTTGTTGCCGGCGGCGACTTCTCAACCGCTTGCAGCAATTCCTGTTGCGACACTGTCGCAGTTCCGCGTTTCATCACCACGATTCCACCTGCATAGTTTGCGAGGTGGGCGGCCTCATCACCGTTCGCACCGGCCGCAAGAGCGGCGGTGTAAGTGGCGATGACTGTGTCGCCTGCGCCGGTTACATCAGCAACTTGATCCGATCCAAAAATCGGAATGTCAACCGGCTCATGCTTGCGCGCGAATGCCACCAGGCCATCGCGGCCGCGTGTAATCACCAGTGATCGCAACTTCATCCGCGAGATAATCTGTTCGCCCGCTGAGCACAAACGCGACCAATCATTGCCAATCCGCATACCCAAAGCGGCTTCGACTTCGGGCTCATTCGGTGTGGCCGCGACAACGCCGGAATAGTGCAGCATGCGGTAGCGCGAATCCAGGATCACGGGAAGCCGATCCAACCGGCCGCGCTCGCGAATTGTGTCCAGAATTGCCGGGCTGGCCGCACCGTAGCCATAATCAGAGATCAGCAACGCGTCCGACACTCGCGCATACTCTCGCGCCGCCAGCACAAGCTCGCGCTTCAAATGACGATTCGGCTCGGTTTCCGGCTCGCGATCCACGCGCACCACCTGCTGCCGGGCGGTGTGCGTCATACCTGCCAGGATGCGCGTTTTGGTAACCGTCGCATAGCTTTTGTCCTTCAGGACGCCGCTCAGAGGAATTCGTTTGTGACGAAAAAGCTTGAGCAGCAGGCGTCCTGGCTCATCGTCGCCCACAACTCCCACGGGCAGAACGTTTACTCCGAGGTCAGCGAGATTGTTAATCGCATTCGCGCCGCCTCCCGGAACCACGGTGCGCTCGCGGTGCCTTAGGATCAGCACCGGAGCCTCGCGGGACACGCGCGAAATTTCTCCGAAGATGAACTCGTCGGCCACCAGATCGCCGACTACCGTGATCGTCACCTTGGGAAACGACTCGACAATCTTCTTGAGCCGTTCTGTCTCTTTAGAATGCCTGGTCATGCGGGTAAGTCACGATTCTCTCACGCCGGCCGCCTGCGCTCTTCAATGATGCGCAGCATGGTATCCACTGCGTTAGCCGCGTCCATCAGGTCCATCTTGACGGGAACGACGCTCAGCGGCTGCAGAGCGGAAAGATATCCGCCCAGGTTGATGGCATCTTTTTCGGTTGTAACGAAACCCTCAGCCTCACTCTGTTGGCGCAGTTTCAGAAGGTCCTGGATGTCCCGCTCCTTGTAAGCATGGTGGTCGCGAAATAAGGCTTCCGCCACCGGCTCGATCCCCGCAGTGCGGAGCTGCAGCAGAAAATTCTTCGGCCGTGCGATGCCACAGAAGACTACAGGACGATTAGGGACATCCGTCGGTGAGATACCTCGCCGTGCTCGCCACACGAGTTTCCCGGTTAATGGAAATGATGCGGAAGAAGCGCCACTGGTCAGGACCACAGCGTCGGTCCGGGACAACGCCGCCAGCGGTTCGCGCAAACGTCCCGCGGGAAGCAACCGGTCACGCGCGTCTTCCGGAGTGACCAGCACGATGTCGAAGTCGCGGGCCAAGGCGCGATGCTGAAAGCCATCGTCAAGCAGGTGAAGCTGCGGGCCAAACTTGTTTTCCGCAAACAGCCCAGCTTCATAACGATCCTCGCCCACCACCACAGGAACTCCCAAGCGCCGAGCGATCAGCAGCGGCTCATCACCGAACGTCTGTGAGGACCCGCCAGGATCCACCAGAACAACGCCACGTGCCCGGCGTCCGTAACCGCGAGAAAGAATGTCGAACTTCACTCCACGCGCCTTCAGCAACTCACCCAAGAGCAGAACGAAAGGCGTCTTGCCAGAGCCACCGACCGACAAGTTGCCCACGCTGACCACGGGGCCTTGCAGTCTCCGTGGGCGAAACGCACCCCGGTCGTAGAGCGCGTTCCGCGCCCGCACACCGAGTCGGTACAGGGAAGCCGCCGGATTCATTCTGTCCTATCTTCCACTACCTGGCGCTGGCCGAACCTGGGTCGTTATCGGCCAGTGCATCGTTGCCCTCTCCACTGCCGGACTCAGCAACTTTTCCAAAGCTTCCAGCGTCCTCTGTGTGGCTCCTCGCTGCGACCGTAGGGTTTCGGCTGCGCGGCAGCCCAGCGCAATACGTTCCGTCTCGTTGGAAATCAGTTCCATGAAAGCCAGAGGAAGCTCTGCCGGAGTGATCACGCGCACGGCATCGTGAGCTTGAAACAATCCCACGATATCGCGAAAATTCTCTGTGTGGGTACCAACGAGAATAGGAACCCCGTGCTGCGCCGGCTCAATGATGTTGTGTCCACCGCGCGGGACAAGGCTTCCACCAACGAACGCGACGTCAGCCAGCGAGTAGAGCGCAGCCAGTTCCCCGATCGAGTCGATCAGCAGAACCCCGCCGGTAATAGGGTCGCCCGCCCACAAAGAGCGCCGCCAGAATCGGAGCCCGAGATCCTCCAGCAACTGGGCCACCTGGCTGAACCGCTCCGGATGCCGCGGCGCCAGGATCATCACAGCGCGAGGATGGCTGGCAAGCACGTTCTCGAAAGCCCGCAGCAGCAATCGCTCTTCGTCATCTACCGTGCTGCCGCAGACGATCACCGGTCCTCCATTGGCCTGCTGGAACGAGGCGCGCAAGCTGGCCACAATTGGCGGCAGCGCAGGTGGGGGCACATCAAACTTCAGGTTGCCGGTCACATGAACTCGTTTGGCGGGAGCGCCAATGTCCGCGAGGCGGCGGGCGTCTTCTTGCGTCTGCGTCAAGAACAGATCAACTTGCTGCAGAACTCTGCTTACCAGGTGCCGAATGCGACGGTAGCCGGGCCAGGAACGATCCGAGATGCGCGCGTTCACCACGGCAATCTGAGCCCCGCTTTCGTGCGTCAGGCGAAGGAAGTTCGGCCAGAACTCGGTTTCCGCGATCACGATCAGTTCCGGACGCAGGAACTGCAAGTAAGGACGAATCGCAAACGCGAAATCCAGCGGAAAGTAAAAAACATTTTCCGCGCCAAAGCGAGTTCGGGCCAGCTTCTGGCCAGTATCCGTCGTCGTCGAAACAGCCACGCGATGCTGTGGGAACCGCTGCCTCAATTGTGCGACCAGGCTACTGACGGCGATCACCTCGCCGACCGAAACCGCGTGCACCCAGATCGCCGGGTGAGTTGCAGGCACGGCAAGCCGCTCTGGAATCCTCCCCAATCGTTCGCTCAGCCCGGCGCGGTACTTGCGGTGGCGTGTTCTTTGCAGCAGCCAGTAAGGGAGGGTCAGCACCAGTACAGCCGCCAGCAGCGCACTGTAGAGCCAGTACATGGGGGAAGTGACATTCTACCTGCTTGCGGACAGTCCCAGGCACCGCCATGTCAGCTGCCTGCATCCTATAATTCAGAAATCATGTCAGCACGGTCTTTGAGGTTTTCGCCTATATTGATTGCCGCAGCCTTGTCCGTCGCGCTGTTTTCGATTCCTTGCCTCGCGGCAAAGCACTTTGTGATGCCGGCTGCACAACCGGCCAAGACCTACCCGGCGCACGATGAGCATCCTACGGAGGCGGTCACGCTGGCGCTCGAACCCTACGACATGGCGGATAAGGCAAGTATCTTTTCCGTGCGCTACGGCGATGTGGGTTTCATGCCCATTTTCGTGATCGTCACCAACGATGGCGATCAGCCCGTCTCCCTCTCTGGGGCGAAAGCCGAACTAGTCACGGCGGATCGGACCAAAATTCCGCCAGCCACCGAGGATGATATTTACCGGCGCATTGCCCGGCCGCCCACCACGGGGCCTTCGTCCAGCCCGTTGCCCTGGCCCAAGAAAGCAAAAAGCTCGGTCAGCAAGGAAGCTCAGGACGAGATTCAGAACTCCCAGTTCGCGGCCCGCGCGGTTGAGCCCCATAGCACGCAGGCCGGGTTCATGTACTTTGATGTCTCGGGAATTTCCACGCCCCTGGCGGGCGCGCACTTTTATTGGACCGGCGTGCGCGACGCCAAGGGAAACGAGCTGATGTATTTCGAAGTGCCACTGGAGAAATACCTGAGTGCTCCGAGCAAACCGTGAACTCGAGTCGGTTTTGGGCGTTAGCACTGGTTGCGACAGTTGACATGCGAGCGTAATACTCGCTGAGAGTACCACCGGATGACTCGAAGCCTCCTCATTCTAACTTTGCTGATCTGCGGGCCCTCTGTGCTCACGCTTGCTGCCTGGCTGAAAGTCTACGGGGCGCGGCGACAGCAGATGCCAGACGCTTTTGCGCTATTGGCCCTCGGCATCGTGAGTGCAAATGCTATTGCGGCTGCTGTCACATTCCTGTACTACGGGACGAGACCACCTTCTCATTTCCTACCGCCCTGGCAAGACCGGGAAATCGCCCAACTTGGCTTGTTGGGTCTATTCTCGCCTGTGGGCATGATTCTCGGCGCTGTCGCTGGAGTCCACGGAGCTCCCAAGTGGCTGGTAGGCGTCATAGAACTAGCGTCGCTACCGCTGCTGGTAGTAGGCGTTATGGCCGGCATCGCCGTTTGAACCGTGACCGGCGATAAATCGCGATTGCACTCCTCGGTCCACCTCCGGCCTCCGGACCTCGTGACCTTGGAGTACGTTGCGCTGGGAGCACAGGACGCTGGCGCCACGCACCTCCCTGCCGCTTGCGTCGTTGGCTCGTGGTGTGGGACCGCCGCCGCTCGCGAAACAGCCTCACCCGGGCAACCTCTATAATCAGCCAATATGGCCACCACGCCGGACATCTCGGTAGCCGCCCGCTCCAAGTACGAGCCGGTGATCGGCCTGGAAGTTCACGTTCAGCTTTTGACCGTGACCAAGATTTTCTGCTCGTGCTCCACTCGCTTTGGCGCGCCGCCCAATACCAATGTTTGCCCCGTGTGCCTCGGGCTGCCGGGCGCGCTGCCGGTGCTGAACCGCAAGGCGGTGGAGTTTGCAGTACTGGCCGCCATGGCGCTGAACTGCCGCATCAACCAGACGCTCAATTTTTGCCCGCAAGAATTACTTTTATCCCGACCTGCCCAAGGGCTACCAGATTTCGCAGTATGACAAGCCGCTGGCCGAGTTCGGCTAGATCGAAATCGCAACCGACTCCGGCACGAAGCGAATCGGCATCACCCGCCTGCATATCGAAGAAGACGCGGGCAAGAGCATGCACGAGGGTTTTGCGGGTTCCGCTGAAACCACCGCCATCGACCTGAACCGCAGCGGAGTGCCGCTGATCGAGATCGTCAGCGAACCCGACATCGCCTCACCCGACGAGGCATACGAGTACCTCACGCGGTTGAAGGAAATCATCCTTTACACCGGGGTGAGCGATTGCAACATGGAAGAAGGCTCGTTGCGCTGCGACGCCAATGTCAGCGTGCGCCCGCGCGGCCAGAAGCAGTTCGGCACGAAGACTGAAATCAAGAACGTCAATTCCTTCCGCTTTATCCGCGAAGCGCTGGAATATGAAATTGACCGCCAGATCGGCGTGATCGACTCCGGCGGCCAGATCATCCAGGAAACGCGGCTTTACAACCCCGACGAAGGCAAGACTTATAGCATGCGCTCGAAAGAAGAAGCGCACGATTACCGCTATTTCCCGGAACCTGATCTGTTGCCGCTGGTGGTCGATGAGAAGTGGCAGGCGGAGATCCGCAGCAGCCTGCCCGAGCTGCCCGAGGCGCGCCGCAAGCGCATGGTCGCCGAATACGGCATCACCGAATACGATGCCCAGGTGCTGACGGCTACGCAAATCTTTGGCCGATCAATTCGAGGCTGCGGCCAAGGCCGCGAAGAATCCCAAGCGCGTGGCCAATCTGGTACAGAGCGAGCTGATAGGGCGGCTGAAAGCCAAGAATCTGGAGATCGAGCAGTCGCCCATCTCGATGCAGGGCGTGGCGCTGTCGGCCGATCTGGTGGAAAGCGGCGCAATTTCAGGCAAGATGCTGAAGAACCTCTACGATCTTTGCTTCGAGCGCAACCAGGACTTTCCCGGCGTTTACGAGAAGGAGAAGCCGCAGCAGATCACCGATACGTCGGCGATCGAAAAGATGATTGACGAGGTGATGGCGGCCAATCCCAAGCAGGTCGAGCAATACCGGGCCGGCAAGAAGACGGTTATGGTTTCTTCGTCGGCCAGGTCATGAAAGCCTCCAAGGGCCAGGCCAACCCACAGCTGGTGAATGAACTGCTGGCGAAGAAACTGGAAGAGTAGAAGCCTGTGTGGTAACCCTCGGGACAGTGTCTTCCGTCATCTGAAAGCTTGCCTGGGCTCCCGCTAACATGGGGTTGCTATGAAGAAATGGAAACTTGACCGCATCATCAGCATCGCCACTCTGGCCAGTTCGCTGCTTGCCATCTGGCTCGTCCTGAAGAAACCGCAACCCGTGGCACAGCCGATTCCGGCGCCGGTCGCGGCGGCCAAGGCCGAGTCCTTCCAGCAGAAGCTCCAGCAACTAGATCAGCCCAAGGAGCCCGGTCAAGCTCCAGCGGAGGTTCGTCTTAGTTCGGATGAGGTCAGCGCGGCACTGGCACAGGCCGCTGGGGCGATTCCCGTGTCCGCGACACAAGGGACGTCAGGCTCGGGGAACTCCGCCTTGTCGGCGCCGACGCTTCCCACTTCTGTTCCCTCTTCGCCGGATGCGGCAATCGCGCCCGGCCAGCCCGAGATCAAGGACTACCAAGTCAACTTTGACGGAGATGTGGCTCGTGGCCAGTTCCTCACACAGATCGGTGGCAAGGACGTTTACGTCACGCTCGCTGGGCACCTGAATTCTAAGGACGGCTACGCGACCTTCGATCCCACGGAATTCAAGGTTGGCGACCTGAGCATCCCTGTGTCGCTGGTCAACAGCGCGCTGCAGAAAAAACTCTCTGAACAACGCGACCGCATGAAACTCCCCGATGACGTCGGTACCATCAAGGTCGAAAACGGCGAACTCGTGGTGACCCAGAAATAATCGGGCTGCTGCTTTTCCTGCACAGCCCAACTCAGCCAACCTCCAGTACAATGAAGGGTTTGAGTGGGAGTTGCCCGATCGCCTGAGGGGGGATCGCTTGCGCCACTCATCCGTAAGAACAACCATGTTCAAGAAGATTCTGATCGCCAACCGGGGAGAGATTGCGGTCCGGGTGATCCGCGCCTGCCGCGAACTGGGGATTCACTCGGTCGCCGTCTTTTCGGATGTAGATCGCGCGGCCCTGCATGTTCGCAAAGCCGATGAGGCTTACCACATCGGTCCAGCCGCCGCTGCTGAATCCTACTTGAACATCGAAAAGATCCTCGACGCGGCGAAACGGAGCGGCGCCGATGCGATCCATCCCGGCTACGGTTTTCTTTCTGAAAATGCGAAGTTTGCCCAAGCCTGCGCGGATGCGGGCGTGAAATTCATTGGGCCGACAGTAAGTTCGATGGAAATGATGGGATCCAAGACCCGGGCGCGGCAGCACATGGACATCGCCGGCGTTCCGTTCGTGCCAGGGACCTCACGAGGGTTGGAGTCGGTTAAGGAAGCGGAACAAGCGGCGGCGAAGATCGGTTACCCCGTGATGTTGAAAGCGGCGGCCGGGGGCGGCGGCAAAGGCATGCGCCTGGTGGATCGCCCGGAAGAACTGAAACCGGCTCTGGAGGCAGCGCAAAGCGAAGCTCAACGCGCATTCGGTAACGGCGAGGTTTACCTCGAAAAGGCGATACTCAATCCACGCCACATCGAAATGCAGGTGCTGGCGGATGAGCATGGTAACACGGTTTATCTCGGGGAGCGTGAGTGCTCCATCCAGCGACGGCACCAGAAAGTGCTGGAGGAAGCTCCTTCTCCCATCGTCGACGCCGACCTGCGGCGGCGCATGGGCGAAGTTGCGGTGCGAGTGGCCAAAGCGGCAGGCTACACCAACGCCGGGACCGTTGAGTTTCTCGTGGATCACGACAAGAATTTCTATTTCCTTGAGATGAACACCCGGCTGCAAGTGGAGCACCCGGTGACCGAATTGATCACCGGCCTGGACCTGGTGCACCTGCAGATTCACATCGCCGCTGGAGAGAAGCTGCCGTTCGCGCAGCAAGACGTTCGTATCCGCGGACATGCCATCGAGTGCCGCATTTACGCTGAAGATCCGGACAACAATTACTTTCCCAGCCCGGGGAAGATCACGCTGTTACTGGCGCCTTCCGGGCCGGGCATACGGCGCGATGGCGGCATGTACGAAGGCTGGACTGTACCCATCGAATACGATCCCCTGCTGGAGAAGCTGATCGGCTACGGGACTGACCGGCCGCAGGCGATTTCGCGGCTGGTGCGCGCCATGAACGAATATTTTCTCGGCGGCATCAAGACCAATTTCTCACTTTTCCGGCGCATTCTGAGCGACCCGGATTTTCGGGCGGGAAAAGTGGATACCGGCTACCTGGATCGTCTGATGGAATCCTCGCCCCCCGCCGTAAAGCGCGGAGACGCCGGAATCGCTGCCATCGCTGCGGGGATCTTTGCAATCCTGGAGCCGCTGCCGGTTGCCGCTGGCGATGGGAAACCATCTCCGAATGGGGTCAACGGAACGGGCAGTGAACCGGCCGCGTCAGACTGGAAGAAGGCGGCCAGGATCGAAGCGTTGAAATAAAGGAAGTGGTTAGTAGCTAGGGGCTAGCAGCGGGGGCCAATTAGGCAGACAACTCCTGGCTACCAGCGACTAGCTACTCGCTACTGTTTCACATGACCTACGACGTCACCATCGACGGGAAGAGCTTCCGGCTGGAGCTGGAACGAGCCGACGGGCGCTGGCACTGCCGGCTGGACGGCCGGGAGGTGCGCATGGACGCGGTGCTCGCCCGGCGCGATGTGTTGTCCCTTCTGATCGAGGGCAAGGCCCACGAAATCAAGCGTGAGCGCACGGCAACGGACATGCACTTGTGGGTTGGCGGCGCGCGCTACGCCGCCGAGTTGCGCGATCCCCGGTCCCTGCGCAGCCGCAAAACTGTAGCCGAAGACGAAACGGGCCCGAAGAAGTTAACCGCAGCCATGCCCGGCAAAGTGGTTCGCCTACTGATCCGCGAGCAGGACGAGGTTGAAGCCGGTCAGAGCATTCTGGTGGTGGAAGCCATGAAGATGCAGAATGAAATCAAGTCCCCCAAGAAGGGAATTGTGCAGAAGATTGTGGCCCGGGAAGGCGATAACGTGAATCCCGGCGATGTGCTGGCGGTTGTTGAGTAGCTCTTAGCTCATTGGCCACACCACCACAGAGCTTCTGTCTGTGACTCGGTTTGCCAAAAGCCAAACCTATGAGCCTCTACTGCGCTGCCCCGTTTCCGTCCAGCACCTTCTGCGCATAGTAGTTTTCCACTTTGGCCTGGTCGCGCAGCACTTCGTAATAAGCCAATTTCAACAGTTGCTCTCGCCGGTCACGGAGCTGGGACCGGATCGCTTCCTGCACCCGCGGATCCGACAATTCGCGCTGGCCCGCGGGTTCCTTGGCAATCAGTTTCACAATGCGGAAGCCCACAAACTGCTTGGTCATGGGATTGACCACGTTGATGATGGGGCTGTACTGGCCGGGTTTCAGTTTGGTTACCGTGTCCCGGGTAACCGGGTCGGTGTTTTTCAATGCCGACTCCGGGGTGAAGCCCAGATCGCCGCCATTCCCCGAAGTTTCCGTGTCCTCGGAATAATTCATCGCCAGGGTGGCGAAGTCATCGCCGCTGTCCAGACGGTTCATGAGCATCGCAATTTTCTTGCGGGCATCGGCCTCGTTCTGGGCTTTGTCGTTCTTCAGGTTGTGCACCTGTGGATTCGGTGTGGTGGTGACAAAAATCTGCGCCAGATGGTACTGCGGCTCCACCAGGTTGAACTCCGCTTTGTGGGTATTGTAGTAGCTGGTGATGTCCTGGTCAGAGATATTGATCTTCGACGTAACTTCCTTGTTGAGAACCTTGTCTACGGTCAGGGAGCGGCGCAGATCGCGCTTAAAGTCATCCAGGCTGATGTTCTTTTCCTTCAGGCGGGCATCGAATTCTTCCTTGGTAAAAGGCGCCTTGATCTCATTCAGTTTGCGTTCCACTTCATCGTCGGTCGCCAGCAGACCCAGCTTTTCCGCGCGGCGCATGAGGATCTCGTTATCAATCAACTCGCGCAGAATATTGAGCCGGAGAGTGGTGGCCTGCTCTCCCACCGGATGCTGATCCGAGCCGGAAGTCTGGTTTTGATAGTACTTCTCCACATCCGCGCGGTAGATCTTACGGCCATCCACTGTGGCCGCAACGTCGTTGCCCGCGAGCTTGGTTCCGCAGCCTATGGAGCCCGCCAGCAGTGAAGCCATCGCGAGCGCGCTCAGGGTACGACGAGATAGCGAATTAGTGTTCAATCAGGTTTCTCCGCACGGTGGATCCAGGTTCTTTGTGCTCTTATCTGCCTCAAGCGTCCACAGACTGTCGTTCCTGCCCAACGGGTTCTACTCGCTCGACGGCCTCAACTCACCAGAAGCCGACGCGGCCGGATGGGCGGGTACCGGCACACCAGCCTGCTGCAACGCCTGGTCCAAGGCCGCACGGACTTCGTTGATGGGAAGCGCTCCATCCATCTCATGTCCGTTGATGAACAGCGTAGGCGTGGCGCTTACGTTCAGGCTATCGCCTTCTCGAAGAGAAGCTTTGATTGGATCTTCGTTCTGTGCCTTGATGCAGGACTGGAGCTTGGTTTGGTCCACATCATGTTTCTGCCCCTGCAGAGTCGTAATGCGGTCAAGGGCCGCGAACTGAGCATCACGCGTCCTCTCCGAACTCACCTCTCGCTGGTTGGAGTGGATGTAGTCGGCAAAATCCCAGTAGGCATCGTCGTTTTGCATAGCCAGGCAATTGGCATCTACGGCAGCGTGCGTGGCCCAAGGGTGGATTTCCGATAAAGGAAAGTCCTTGTAGATGAATTTCACGCGATCCCCGTATTCCTTGAGCAATCCCGGAAACAGTGTTTGGTGCATGCGGGAACAGAACGGACACTGGAAATCGTCGTAGTTGACCACCACCACCTTGGCATCCTTGTTGCCCCGCACCGGGCGCCCGCTCACGTTGATCTTCTTCATGGCCTCGAGGTAGGGATCCTTGGTGAGGTCCATTTTCGTCATCCGAAACAACGTCTGGGTATCTTTGGAAAGCAGGAAGTCAAGGGCCTGCTTCTTGGTGTCTCCTTCCACCGTAATCGTCAGGGTGTCATAATTCGGAAACTCGCTGGGCCGGAGTGGGCCCAGTGTGAGTTTCACCCCGGCAGGAATGCTGTAGTAAAACCGCACCTGGCGCTCAATTTTCTGGACAACCTGGGGCGGCACCGATTGCGCCGAACAGCCCAGGCAAACCATTAACAGCACAAGGATCGAACGTCGCAGTAACGCCACTAGAAACCGCCTGTACATTGAATGTAAAGCACGATTATCTCACACGGAGCCACATGGGAGGGCTCGCGCTGTGGCCTCGCCAGCCACACCGCCTCGCTAAGAGCTTCAGCCGGTCAACGTGGGCGCGCTAGCTGATCCGCCGTGAGCAAGGAGTTCATGGAGCCGGATCGAAAACCTTCCAGGTCGAGGGTCACGAACTTGAAGCCGAGAGCCTTGAAGATTCGGGTAAATTCCGCGGCCATCTCAGCGGTTAAAGCGCAGGGCAATTCTTCGCGGGCGATTTCGATGCGGACGATCTCTCCATGGTAACGCACCCGGAATTGACGGAAGCCCAGAGCTCGCAGCGCATCTTCGCCTTGCTCCACCAGGCTGAGGGCTTCCCGAGTAACGGGGCGCCCATACTCGATGCGGGATGACAGGCAAGCGGAGGCAGGCTTATCCCAAACGCGCAGGCCGGCATCGCGCGCGAGTTGCCGGATCTCCTGCTTGGTCAACCCGGCATCGAGCAGCGGAGCCGCCACATGATGACGGCTGGCGGCCGTCTGTCCTGGCCGAAAGTCACCCTGGTCATCCACGTTGACGCCGTAGGCGATGGAATCGAACCTGCGCCGGGCACAAAATTCCTCCATCACCATGAACAGCTCATCCTTACAGTGGAAGCAACGGGAGGCGTCATTGCGCGCATATTCCGGGCGCTCGATTTCAGCGGTAGCGATGACTTCCAGTGGAATCCCCTGCTCCCGAGCAAAAGCAATGGCATCGGCGAGCTGGGCCCGGGCCAGGCTGGGAGAATCGGCGATTACCGCCAGCATATCGGCGCCCAGCACCCGGCGCGCAGACCAGGCTAGGAAGGCGGAGTCAACCCCGCCGGAATAGGCGATGAGCGTGCGACCCAGCCCGCGAATCCGGGTATCCAGGTCAGCCTGCTTCAAGGCGAGGTCAGCAGCAACCAGCATATCGCTATCTTAATACGGCGCACATCTCTGCGGCGCCATCGGTGCGCCAGCGGATGATTCCGACTTCTAACTTTTATTTTCGCCCTACTTCAGGTGGGGCCAATGATGTCGACTAGTTTGCCCGCCGCGAGAGGCTGATCCGAGCCGAACTTTTTGTTTGGATCCAGCGCGTGAAAGCGCACATGATCCTCCATCAGCTCTGCCCTGAGGCTGTTCATCGCTCTTCGACGGTTAACCATAGTTTACTCGTCCATGTATACTTACGTTAACCAGTGTCGCGGCAGGGCGGGTCGCAATACTTCGAGAACCTTGGCCGCTGCTTTCTTTGTAATACTCTGTTAATAGATTCGGTATAGGCTCGGTCCCCGGGACCTGCAGCACATGAAGAGCGATTTCCAATTCGTTGCTGCTGGCGGATGCTGGCTGGCGCTTGCCTGGTGTGCGGTTGCCGGTCTTGGCTGGACGCCGATCGCTGTCGCCCAGGAAGCGACGGTGACCCAAGAAGCGGCGACTGCCACACCTGCTCAAACCTCGGATTCTGCCGCTGATTCCCACCCCGACAACGCCGATCCGGCGGCCGATATCGTCCCTGAGAGCATGTTTCCGCGGCTCCAGGATACGCGCTTCTGGTTATCGGGGCAGGCGAATTTCATCTTCCAGACTCATCCGCCGTTTCCTGCGAAATATAGCGGCAAGAACAGCCTGAGCCCCAACTACGAGAAGGCCACCTCACGTGTATTGACGCTCTACACCGGTGTGCGGCTCAACAATTCCACTGAGATTCTGGTGGATATTGAAGAGGCCGGCGGTGCGGCTCTCAGTACTGGCCTCGGGCTCGCGGGCGACACGGATCTCGACATCGTGAGGAATCCTTCCTTGAGCAAAGCGCCTTATCTGGCCCGCGGGATGATCCACAAGGTCTTCGCGCTGAGCAAGGATCGAGTCGAGAACGGGCGTAACCCGTTATCGTTGTTTGAGCAACTTCCCAAGCGGCGTTTGGAAATTCGCTTCGGAAAGTTCAGCATGCCGGACTTTTTCGACCAGAATTCGGCGGGCTCGGACACCCACCTGCAATTCACTAACTGGACGGTTGACAATAACGGCGCCTACGACTACGCGGCCGACACGCGCGGCTACACCGTGGGAGCGGTGGTCGAGTACGACGACCGCAACTGGAGTCTGCGTTTCGGCGAAGGCCTGATGCCCAAGGTCGCCAATGGAATTGATTTGGTGTGGAAGTTCTGGCAGGCGCACGCGGAGAACTACGAATTCGACTGGCAGCATGGCATCATCCCGAAGAAGGCGGGCGTAATTCGCCTGCTCGGCTATACCAACTACGCGAATATGGGCATCTACCGCGATGCCATCGCCCAGTTTCAGGAAGGTTTAGTTCCCGCTCCCGACATCACCAACCATCCCTGGCACATCACGCGCAAGTATGGTTTTGGCGTCAATGTGGAGCAAACCATCACTCCGAACTTTGTGGCTTTCGCCCGCTGGGGCTGGGACAACGGCAAGACCGAGTCGTTCGCCTACACGGAAGTGGATTCTACTGTCCTGGAGGGACTGGTCGCCTACGGCGCGAAATGGCATCGTAAGCAGGACCGCGCCGGCATCGCGTTTGTATCGAATGGAATCGGCAAGGACCATCAAATTTACCTGGCCGATGGCGGCCTCGGCTTTCTCCTCGGCGACGGCGCCTTGAACTACGGGCGGGAAAACATTTTGGAATCCTATTACACTGCCCACGTTTGGCGTGGAATCTACGTCGCTCCCGGCGTGCAGCACATCAACAATCCCGGCTACAACCGCGACCGCGGTCCGGTGATAGTGCCTAGCTTCAGGCTGCACGTAGAGTTCTGACCTAAATACGCATTGAGCAAATCTCGGCGGTTCCGGCCCTGTTAGAATCAAAGTGCAATGGTCTTGCCGTTCGTCCGCGATCTCTTCGCGGACGTAGAAAAACTGCCCGCCACACAGCGTGTAGCCTCCCACCTCAAAGAGGGCACGGGGCGAATTGGTGTCTCCGGGCTGACTCCAACGGCCAAAGCGCTTCTTTTGGTCTTGCTGCAGAAGGCCGCCGGACGGCCGCTCATCGTCGTAGTTCCTGATAACCGCGCCGCCGAAGACTTCGTCCCGGTGCTGCAGGCCTTCCATGAGCTGATCGGCGGCAATGAGCCGGATTCCATCATCGCTCTGCCCACGCGCGACGTCCTGCCATTCCAGAATCTCTCGCCGCATCCTGAGATCCAGGAAGAACGGGCAGTCGCGCTTTGGAAAATTGCTACCGGGACCGTGTCCATTCTGGTCGCTCCCATCGGCGCGACAGCTCTGCGCCTGCGTTCGGGCGAGTACTATGCCGATCTGGCGCGGTCCGTACGCCGCAGCGAGACTCTCGACGTCGATCCACTGCTCCGCCATCTCAACACAGTCGGCTACGCTTCGACCGACGTCGTAGAAATGCCCGGCGAGTACGCGCTGCGCGGCGGCATCCTCGACGTGTATTCACCCGAAGCTGACCGCCCGCTGCGCATCGAGTTTTTCGGCGACGAGGTCGAGTCCATCCGCAAATTCGATCCCGCCACGCAGCGTTCCTCCACTCCGGTCGAGGAGGCTTTGCTTCTGCCGCTGACCGAGACTCCGGTCAGCGAGGACTTGCTGGGCGCGATTCACGCCCGTCTTTCGGGCAAGCGCATCACCGGGGCCGAGGAGGTCATCGAGCAGGCGGTCCGCTCCGGCGGCGTCACCGTATTTCCCGGCTGGGAGTTTTACGCGCCCGTGGCGGGCGCCGACCGCACCGTCTTCGACCTGCTTCCCAACGCCGCCGTTCTGGCGGACGAACCCGACAGTCTCAAGAACGAATTTGATCACGTCTGGTCGCGCATTGAAGAAGCGCACGAGCGCAGCGGCGTCGGCAACCTCGTGCGGCCTGCGGACCTTTACCTTTCGCCCGAGGACTGGTGGCAAAAATTGACCATCCTTCCGGGAGCCGATGTCGAGCACCTCGGAATTGCACGCCCCGGCGAATCTGAATCAGTCAGCTTTCATTCCCAACCCGCGCAGCGCTTCCATGGCTCGGTTCCAGCCATGCTGGAGGAGGCGAAGAAGCAGGTCAGAGAACAGAACCGAGTGCTGATCGCGGTTCCCAACATTGGGGAAGTTGAGCGCCTGGCCGACGTCTTCAGCGAGTACGCTGTTTCTTTTCGCTTGGGCAGCCGCACTCGTGGCGGAGAAAGCTACGCCGACGAGACCGCCTATTTCGCCGGCGAGATTCTCACCACCACGCTTGCCAAAGCATACGTGCCCGACGGCGTGATTCTGCCCGAAGCTCACCTGGCGATTCTCGGTGCCCGCGATCTGTTCGATGAATCCGAATCTATCGTAGCGCGTCCACAGCGGCAGAAGTCCAAAGTCTCGGCGTTTCTTTCCGATTTCCGCGACTTGCAGGTCGGAGATTACGTTGTCCACGTCGAGCACGGAATCGGCCAGTACCAGGGGCTGAAAGAAATCAATCAGGGTGACGGCAACGCTGAATTCATGCTGCTGGAGTATGCCGAGGGTTCGCGTCTCTACGTGCCGCTCACGCGGCTCGATCTGATTCAGAAGTATCGTTCGTCCGAGGGCGCAAAACCCCCGCTGAGCCATCTAGGCACGGCGGCGTGGGCGAAAACCAAAGCTCGCGTGCGCAAGGCCATGAAGGATATGGCCGACGAACTGCTCAAACTCTATGCCGAACGCAAAGCCGCCAAGGGACACGCCTTCTCTGCCGACAGCCAGTGGATGCGCGAGTTCGAAGACGCCTTCGAGTACAGCGAAACCGAAGATCAGGAACTCGCCATCGCCGACGTGAAGCGCGATATGGAATCCTCGCAACCCATGGATCGCCTGCTCTGCGGCGATGTTGGCTACGGCAAGACGGAAATCGCCATGCGGGCTGCGTTCAGGGCCGTCAACGACAACAAGCAGGTCGCAGTGCTCGCGCCGACAACAGTGCTCGCCTTCCAGCATTATGAAACTTTCAAGCAGCGCTTCGCCGCATTCCCCGTCAAGATCGAGATGATCAGCCGATTCCGCTCGGCGAAGCAACAGAAGGAAATTCTGCAAAAAGTCGAAGCCGGGAAAGTGGACATCCTGATCGGCACCCACCGCCTGCTCTCCAAAGACATTAAGTTCACCGACCTCGGCCTGCTGGTTGTGGACGAAGAACAGCGCTTCGGCGTGCGCCACAAAGAGCGCCTCAAGCAGATGCGGAAAGAAGTCGACGTCCTCACCATGTCCGCAACCCCCATCCCCCGCACTCTGCATATGTCGCTGGTCGGGCTGCGCGATATGAGCGTGATCGAAACGCCGCCCAAAGATCGCATCGCGATCCAAACCGTGGTGGCGAGTTGGGACGAGAAGCTGATTCAGTCTTCGATCGAGCAGGAACTGGACCGGGGCGGCCAAGTGTATTTTGTGCATAACCGCGTGGAAAGCATCTGGGAAATCGCCGCCAAACTGCAGGAACTCGTGCCCCGCGCGCGCATCATCGTAGGGCATGGCCAGATGTCGGAAGGAGAGCTGGAAAAAGTGATGCTGAAGTTCATGCATCACGAAGCCGACATTCTGGTCGCGACGACCATCATCGAGAACGGCCTGGACATCCCGCTCTGCAATACCATCATCATCAATCGTGCCGACCGTTTTGGACTCTCCGAGCTCTACCAGTTGCGCGGCCGGGTGGGCCGGTCGAATCGGCGGGCCTACGCATATCTGCTGATTCCCGCTGACATCGAACTCACTCCCATCGCGCGGCGGCGGTTGGCGGCGCTGAAGGAATTCTCTGACCTGGGCGCAGGCTTCAAGATCGCGGCGCTCGATCTCGAACTGCGCGGGGCGGGTAACTTGCTGGGCGGCGAGCAAAGCGGCCACATCGAAGCGATCGGCTTCGAGCTCTACACGCAGATGCTCGATCGCGCTGTCCGTGAGATGAAGGGCGAAGGCGCGGCGGAAGAAGCCGAGACCCAGCTCAACCTCGGACTCAACATTCGCATCCCGGCGGAGTACATTCCCGAAGAGAACCAGCGCCTGCGAATGTACAAACGGGTCGCCGGAGTGGAAACCGAATCGCAGCTTAGTGATGTCGGCGCCGAACTCGAAGACCGCTATGGCGAGCCTCCGTCCGCGGTACGAAACCTGTTGGAATACGCTTCTCTGAAGCTTCTGGCCCTGCGAGTTGGCGTGAACGCAATCGAGCGCAAGCGTGAGTTCGTGACTATCAAGTTCCGGTCGAACGCTGGGATCGATCCCGCCAAGCTGGCGCGATTCGTTTCCTCTCAGCGCGGCACCCAGTTCACCCCCGACGGAATGCTGAAGTTTGTTCTCAAAGCCAACGCCGCTCAGGAAGTGCTGGATCATCTGCGAACTTTGCTGGAACAACTGGCCGGTGAAATCCCCGTGGAAGCTTCCACGTCTATACCCACGTAGCCCATCCGCTCCCCGCCCGGACGGGGGCCTCCGGGCCTCGTAGTAAAGTGATCGCTGAAACAAACCTCCATGCCGCTGCCCGCTCAACTCGTCCCTACCAGCTTCAGTCTGGCTGCCGTGTTCTCCTGGGGGACCAGCGACTTTGTCGGCGGATACGCCGCGCGCCGCGCGAATGCCTTCGTGCTGACCGCCATCGCCCACGCCAGCGGCCTGGCACTTATGACGACGCTGGCACTTACGAATCAATCCAGTTGGCCCTCCGAGCACAGCTTGGAGTGGGCCGTTGCCGCAGGGTTCTGCGGCGGCGCGGCGCTGGCCATTTTTTATCGCGCGCTGGCCGCTGGAAGGATGGGCCTGACCGCCCCAGTAGCGGCAGTGCTTGGGGCGGCGATTCCGACTGCCGTGACCGTAATAACCGAAGGGCCGCCTGGCATTGTGCCCGTCGCCGGTTTCGTTCTCGCCGGCATCGGAATCCTGCTGATCGCGCGCGCCGAGGACGGCAGCCGTCCGGACGGAATCGGCCTCGCCGTGCTGGCCGGCATCGGGTTCGCTGGATTCTATCTCTGCATCAAGCAAGCGGGAAACGGATCCGCGTTGTGGATCGCGGCTGGGTCGCGCCTGGGTTCGCTAATCGTCACCGGAACCATCGTTCTGCTTGGCGGCAACTTCCGCGAGATCACAGGGCCGGGCATAAGGTTTGGTATGCTGGCCGGCTGCCTCGACGTTACCGGCAGCGCCCTGTTCGTCCGCGCCAGCCAGACCGGCCGTCTGCGATGCGGCCGTCGTCCTCACCTCGCTCTATCCCGCCGTCACCGTGCTGCTTGCCCGCCTCATCCTGAAAGAGCACTTCACGCGATGGAAAGCGGTAGGGATGTTGGCGGCGCTGCTGGCGGTTCCCATGATTGCGGGGCGCTGAAGGACTAATATTCCCTGTTCAGGAATACAAAATATGCTTATGTTATAAGTACTTAGATGCTTATTATATTTGACATTCTCTATTCATGAATAGAGAATACAGAGGTGAATCTTAGACCTCAAGACGTCGTGGTCGCCCTGAAATTGCTCGCCAACGGACCCGATAAAGCATGGACCTACGCGAAGCTTGGAGAGGAGTTGGAGATGAGCGCGTCCCATGTGCTCGAGTCAGTCGCCCGGGCAGATGCTGCCCATCTGCTGGTCGCAGCCACGACTCATCCTCCTCCCGGTCAAAAAGGCCGTGCACTACTGCCGTTTCCCAGCGGCGCCAATCTGAAGGAATTTCTGATCCACGGAGTGAAGTACGCATTTCCTGTGGAACGTGGTGGCCTGACGCGCGGCGTTCCCACCGCGGAGGCTGCTTCTCCGCTCAGCCAGCTCTTCCCGGAGCCTTTTCCGCTTCCACCCGTCTGGCCGTACGCAGAAGGTTCAGTTCGTGGGATCGCGTTTTCACCGCTATACAGGAATGTGCCCGCTGCGGCGCTGCGTGACCCGAAGCTCTACGAACTCCTTTCTTTGGTAGACGCGATTCGTGAGGGCAGGGCACGGGAGCGCGAGATCGCCATTCGGGAATTGGCCGGCAGGATTGATTCGATTCGCGATGAGTGGTCGTGAGGAAAATCCGAATTACTTGCAGTTTGCTCTTGCGGTCACGAAGCTCGAGCCACTGCTCGATCAGATTGCCTTTGTTGGCGGTTGCATCACCGCATTGCTCATCACCGATCCTGGGGCGGCGCCTGTGCGAACCACGCTCGACGTGGATGCCATAGTAGAAATCACATCGTACGCGCAGTTCACCGTGTTGGAGGATCACATGCGGCGTCTCGGTTTTCGTGAGTCGCATGCAGAGGGCGCGCCACTTTGCCGCTGGACACACGAAGACCTAGTGCTGGATCTCATGCCGACCGATCCCTCAATTCTAGGTTTCAGCAACCGCTGGTACCTTCCGGCGCTAAAATGCGCACAGCAAATCTGCGTGGCGAACCGCAACGCAAGAGTGATCACCGCTCCTTATTTCCTCGCTACGAAGCTCGAAGCATTTCACGGCCGGGGAAAAGATGACTACCGCGCCAGCCACGACCTCGAAGATATAATTACCGTCGTCGACGGCAGAGCGGAAATCACGAAAGAAGTTTCTGATGCCCAGCCGGAATTGCGACAGTATCTCAGCGATCAGTTTCTATCTCTACTGGCCAGTCGTGATTTTCTGGAGGCCTTGCCCGGACATCTGCTGCCTGACCATGCCAGTCAGCAGAGGGCGGGTATTGTGATAGAACGAATCAGACAGCTCACCATCAAGAGTTAAGCCCCATGTCCCTGCTTGAAATTCGCCATCTGACGAAGATATTTCCACTAGGCGAATCCATCTTTGGCGGAGGCGCCAAGGGCGAAGTTCGTGCTGTGGATGACGTTTCCCTGGACGTCGAGTCCGGCGAAACTCTGGGACTCGTGGGAGAGTCGGGATCCGGCAAGAGCACGCTGGGCCGCCTGGTATTGCGCCTGATCGAGCCCACTTCCGGCACGATTTGTTTTGAGGGCCGCAACCTGCGCGTCGCGGGTCATGGGGAGATGCGCCGCCTCCGCCGTGACATGCAAATTATTTTTCAGGATCCCTTCGGATCGCTCGATCCGCGCATGCGCGTGGAAGATGTCATCAGCGAACCGCTCATCATTCACAAGAACGTCACTGAGGGTACCCCACCGTTGTCGCGTTCTTTGCGACAGGGTGGGATCCGCGCACAGGTTGCCGAACTTCTTCGCGCTGTTGGTTTGGACGAATCCGCCCTGCCTCGTTTCCCACACGAATTCAGCGGTGGACAGCGGCAACGCATCGGGATCGCCCGCGCTCTGGCTCTGCATCCCAAATTCATTGTCGCCGACGAGCCCGTCTCCGCTCTCGACGTCAGCGTGGGCGCGCAAATCGTGAACCTGATGGCACAACTGCAGCGCGAGTTCGGCTTGACCTACCTGTTCATTTCGCATTCCATGCCCATGGTGCGTTATCTGGCCACTCGGATTGCAGTGATGTATCGCGGAAAAATCGTCGAAGTCGGAACCACCGAGCAGATCACGGAGCGCCCACAGCATCCGTATACCCGGAGCCTGCTGGAGGCAACCCCAGAAGTAGTAGCGTAGACCCACCCGCGTCAACGCAGGGGCGAACGCCCTCGGGAGCCTGCCCTGAGCGAAGTCGAAGGGCGCAACCGAGCGCAGCTCGGCAGTTCGGGTTTCGTCTGTCTTCCGGCGTACGCCCGCCGCTGGCCGACTCCTTTCGTCATTCGCCGATCTGCCCTTGTCTCCGAACCTCTCCCGCAATACAATCCGCCTCGTTAATTCTATTGAGGAGACCTCCATGTCCGCTGCACCTATTTCGCCAATGCCGATTCCCCCGAACCTGGAACCCGCGCCGCTCTCCGAACCCGCGCGCATCATCAACACATTCGTCGCACCAAGCAAGACTTTCGCTGACCTGCGACGCAAATCGAGTTGGTGGGTCCCCTGGCTGTTGATTTCCATCGTCTCTATCGCCTTTATGCTTGTCGTCGATCGGCAGATCGGTTTTGAGCAGGTCAGCAGAAACCAAATCGCCCACTCCTCACGCGCTGAGCAGTTTGAAAAACTTCCTCCCGACCAGCAAGCCAAGCAATTGCAGGTGTCGGTCAGTATCACGCGTGTCATCTCCTACTCCCTCCCGGTCATCAACCTGATTGTGTTCGTGATCATCGCAGCCGTGCTCATGGGCACGTTCAACCTCGCGCCTGGGGCGGGGGTGCGCTTCGGCACGGCATTAGCCATTGTGATCTACGGCAGTCTCCCTGGCATCATCGGAGCTTTGTTGGGAATAGTTTCGCTCTTGGCGGGAGTGGATCGCGAAGGCTTCAACATCAACAATCCCGTGGCCACCAATCCCGCATATTTCATGGACCCGGTGGGCAACAAGTTTCTCTATGGGATGGCTTCGGCTTTGGATGTTTTCGTGATTTGGAGTATCGTGCTCATCGGAATTGGATTCGCCTGCAACAGCAAGGTGAAACGCTCGACCGCGGTCGGCATAGTCGCCGGATTGTACTTGCTCTACAAATTGGTGGCTGCATCGCTGGGGGCTGCGTTCTCATAGTGGCACTCATTACCGTGACATGGATCATGTCTGTGACAAAAATCACAGCCGAGGTTAGTATTGCCATCGCACAATTCGCAGTAAGCCGGAGGCGTCATGATTCTGCGATTAGCATTTGTCCCTGCTCTTTTCATCCTAGCCGCAAGTTGTCTGTCCGCTCAGCAATCCGACTCGGCGGCGCAGTGTATTGATGCCACGGCAAAGTAACGCCCAACGTTGTCTCCGACTGGAAGCTGAGCAAGCACAGCCAGCTCGAGGTTACCTGCGTTTCCGCCACAGCGACCAGCACATGTCCGCCCGCCGATGTTGCCAAGAGTGGGGATTCCCCGCCCGATACCTGCGCTACCTGCCATCAAACCCAGGTGGAGCAATTCAGGAAGGGCAAACACGCCCTCGCCTGGGCCGCCATGAAAGCCATGCCCACTTTCCACTGGCAGCCCATGGCCATGACCGAAGGCATGAAAGGCTGCGGCGGCTGCCACAAGATAGGCCTCAAGACCCCGCAGGAAATGAAGGACCTCCGCCGCACCAGCGCCGGCTTTGGCGTGGCCTCCTGTGATTCCTGCCACACCCGCCACACCTTCTCCAAGCAAGAAGCCCAGTCCCCCCAGGCCTGCGAAACCTGCCACATGGGCTTCGACCATCCGCAATGGGAGATGTATTCCGGTTCCAAGCACGGCGTCCGCCACGAGTTGAAAACCCTCGGCACCCTTCCCCCGAGCGCCTCTGCCCCCACCTGCCAGACCTGCCACTTCCAGAACGGCGACCACGGCGTCCAGACCGCCTGGGGCTTCCTCGCCGTCCGCCTGCCCATGCCCGAGGACAAGCAATGGGCCGCCGACCGCGCCACCATCCTCCAGGCTCTGGGCGTGCTCGATCCCGATGGCAAACCCACCCCGCGCCTTGAGGTCGTCAAGGCCGCCAACGTCGTCCGCCTCACCCAGGAAGACTGGCAGAAGCAGCGCGACAAAATGCTCAAGACCTGCAATCAGTGCCACTCCATCAACTTTGCCTCCCAGCAACTCACCCAGGGCGACAACATGAT
>CAVVEC010000002.1:0-758257 GCA_963747105.1 uncultured Acidobacteriota bacterium | reverse complement strand
CACTCCGCGATCTAGAAGGAATCCGCTGACATAAGCGCCGATCGCTAGGGTCAACATGCACAATCCCAGCTCAGCAGAGAAAACGCGGCCCCTAAACTTGTCATCAGTGTTGAGTTGCAGGAGGGTCGTGGAAAATACCCAAACGGTCGACCCGCCGCAATGAGCTAGCACGACCCACACGCAAGCTACCCACAGAGAGCCCGCAACTCCTAGAACGCCGTAACCCAACCCGACCGCTAGAAACCCGAAAAGAATCCCCAAGCGCAAACGGCTTCCCGTGTGGCCGGCCCAGCGGGCGGAGAACAGGGGCCCGACCAGAGCGCCCAACCCGCGCGCCCCCATCAATAGACTCATCCCCAAGACTCCGCTCCGTTGAGGGTCCAGCCCGGGCCAGCGAAGCGGGAAGACTCGCTCGCCCATCACGGTAAACAAGACCCAACTCACGCCCATCTGGGCCAAGCCGGTTTTGGCCAGAACCGTCGCCAACAGGCGCGAGTCGCCGCGCACGTAGCGCACGCCCTCCAGAATCGGCGTGTAGTTTATCAGGTCACGTACTCGGACCTTTGCCAGAGCCTCGGCGTGGGGCTCAGCAAAGTGCATCCGGCCGATCAAAAATGCCGATGCCAGGAAGGACATGGCATTCAATACGAACGCGATGTTGCGCCCCAGCAAGGCCAGCGCGATTCCGCCCAGCGTGGCCCCGAACACCAGGTTGAGTGACCACGTCGTAGATGAAAGCGTGTTGGCGACGATCAGGTCCTGGTCGGTTGTAACGTTCGGAATCACCGCCGTCCGAGCCGGCTAAAGAAAGCCCACATTACGCTCTCAAGAAACAGTAGCGGGTAGACCAACCATATCGTCGACCGCGAACGCACCAGCAACATGGCCAACACAATCACCATTCTTGCCAGATCGCTGACAATCATCACCAGCTTGCGACTGACTCGGTCGTTCACGACGCCCGCAATCGGTCCAACCAGTGTTTGCGGGATCACCTGTAAAACCAGCGCCAAGGCCACAGACCGAGCCTGTCCCGTGAACTGCAGCAGCAGGTTGTAGATGGCCAAAGAGTAGAACCAGTCACCGATCTCGCTGACAATCTGCGCGGCCCACAGGCGGCGGAAATTCCGGTTCTGCCGCAACAGACGAAGGTACGCCGCAATTGAGATCGAGCTTACTTCGTGTTCTGGCTCCGGTTCCATGTTCGCCGTAGTTTCGTTCGTCGTTAGTCGTTCGATGCGTTGATCCTCTGTCGTTGGCTGCTAACGCTGTCGAGGTTGTTCTTGCCAACGACCGAGGGCTAACGACCAACGACTATAATTCTTGCATGATCGACGAGAACGTGTTTCGCAGACATGCAGACGCCGCGTTGGAGTCGCTGAAGAAAAGCCTGATCGCCGCGGAAGACTCAGCCGATATCGAAGTGGAAGATCAGGCGGGAGCGCTGCATATTTCCTTCGAGGACGGGAGCCGGTTCGTGATCTCACCGAACGCTCCGATGCGCCAAATCTGGATTTCAGCCCTGGCTACCAGCTTCAAGCTGGATTGGTCGGAAAGCAATCAGGATTTCGTGCTGCAGAAAACCGGCGAAAAGCTGAAACCACTGGTCGCTCGGTTAATCAATCAACAATTGGGGGAGGAGGCGGTTAAACTCACGTAGCCCCTAGCTACCAGCTCCTCCCAGCTTCTCCTTCAAATGTTTGGCGATCAACTGGCCGTGAAAGCGCCCATTCTCGATGAAGATTTCGTTGGTCCGCGATCCCGCCACAATCACTCCCGCCACATAAATTCCGGGTACATTGCTTTCCAGTGTCTGGGGGTTGCACACCGGGCGGCATTGCTCACCGGAAAGTTCTATCCCCATAGCGGTCAGAAAATCATAATCGGGATGGTAGCCCGTCAAGGCGAAGACGAAGTCGTTCTTCACATGAATCGCCCCTTCCGGCGTGTGCAGCACGACATGGTCGGCCGCGATCTCCGACACGGTGCTGCTGAAGTAGGCCTCGATTTCGCCATTGCGGATGCGATTCTCAATATCGGGCAGGATCCAGTACTTCACATGGCTGTGCATCTTCGAGCCACGGTAGACTAAGGTCACGCGCGCCCCATGCCGATACAACTCGAGGGCCGCAATGGCCGCGGAATTCTTCCCCCCAATCACGAGAACATCGGTGTCGAAGTAGGGATGCGGCTCGCGGTAGTAGTGAAACACCTTCGGAAGATCTTCCCCGGAAATATTTAGCAGGTTGGGCAAGTCGTAGTATCCGGTTGCCACGACCAGTTTGCGGGTGCGGTAATCATAGATTCTGCCCAACCGGTCGGTCGTGGTGACCTGAAAATCCTCGGCCTGCCCGACCACGGTCTTCACCCACTGGTACTGCACGACGGGCAAGCGATAATGTTCCGCGACCTTGCGGTAGTATTCCAACGCCTCCTGCCGCGTGGGCTTCTGGTTGGCGCTGCTGAACGGGAGGTCGCCGATCTCCAGCAGTTCCGGTGTGGTAAAGAACGTCATGTTGGCCGGATAGTTGAAGAGTGAATTGACCAGGCATCCTTTATCGATCACCACGATTTTGAAGCCGGCTCGCTGGGCCTCAATGGCGCAGGCCAGACCGGTGGGTCCAGCGCCGATCACAAGCACATCCACCCGAGTCTGGGAGCGTGACTCGAGTTGGGCACGTGGAAGGGTGTCGGGAATCTGTTGTGCCGCATCGGAGATTTGTTTGGTCAGCAATGGTTGTCCCTGGAGATGGCACTGCAGCACAACTGCACGTGCAGGCCCAGACTGTGGATCTTTGAAGTAAACGATTCTAGCACGCGGGGATTGATAGAGAGGTGTGCCTGCGTAAGGCAATCGTTCATGCCTTCTCCAGCAGGCGTCATCCCGAACCCCGGCGCTGTTCAGCCGGATGAGGCAGGATGCACCTTCTGGCGCCCGCCTTGTCTGTAACTACAAAAAGAGCTACAATGAGACTGGGAGTTAGATGAAATACGAATGGGACGAGGCGAAGAACCGGAAGAACGTCGCCAAGCATGGCCTCAGCTTCGAGGATGCCGAGCGGGTGTTTTGCGGGCCCTGCGTCACGTTCGAAGACGACCGCTTTGCTTATGGGGAAGAGCGGTTGGTCACCTTGGGCTTGCTGGCCGGGCGTCTGGTGGTCATAGCCCATGCACCGCGCGATGAGGGAACGCGCATCATCTCTATGAGAAAGGGAAACCGGCGTGAAGAAAAAATCTATCAAAAGCGACTTGGCGCGGATTGACCGCATGAGGGACGCCGATATCGACTATTCGGACATTCCTCAACTGGACAAGACATTTCTCAAGAAGGCAGCCACGGCTTGGCCCCCGGCGAAAAAGCAATTGACGATTCGTCTCGATGCGGACGTGCTCGACTGGCTCAAGCGCCATGGCAAGGGCTACCAGACGCGCATTAACCGCATTCTGCGCGTGGTGATGGAGAGTCAGCCTCCGCGGTCGGCTCATCAATAAGGTCTAGCCATCGAAGTAAGCGGAGAGATCGACATCCTTGTAATCGTTCTTATGAAGTGAGTCTCTCTTCATCTTCTCAAGAGCATTCTCAAACTCACGTTTGTAAGGCCTCAATCTCCGATAAATCGTAAGCGTCCGCTGGTGGCCGTCTGGACAGAGGTGTAAGTGGGAGTCATGCTCTGGATGTGGACACCAGCGATAGTGTCCACTTGGAGCGATGATGGACACATACACTCAAACCACCCCACCTAAACGGCGGTACCGGACGTTGGAGGAGAAGCGAGGGATTGTCGAAGAGACGTTGGCGAAGGGTGCATCGGTAGCAAGAGTGGCACGGGCGCACGGGGTCAACGCTAACCTGGTTTTCAACTGGCGCAAGCTGTATCTGGCAAGGCGACTGGGAGGCAGCGGTGCGATGAAGCTGTTGCCGGTCAGCGTAAGCGAGAGCTCGCCGTCGCTGATGACATCGTCGAGTGGCGGGAGCTCTTCGACTTGTTTGGCGGGCACGGTTCACATCAAACTTCGACACGCGCAGGTGCGCATCGAGGGCAGCGCCGATCCGGTTTTGCTGCGGGTGTTGTTGGAGTGCCTGCGGGCATGATCGGGCCACCCACTAACACGCGGGTTTGGATTGCAGCGGGCGTGACCGATCTGCGGCGGGGTTTCACCGGGCTGAGCTCGCTGGTACAAACCCAACTGGAGCAGAGTCCGTTCTCGGGTCATGTGTTCGTGTTTCGCGGGCGGCGCGGCGATTTGATCAAGGTTTTGTGGTTCGATGGCGATGGGCTTTGTCTATTTTCGAAGCGTTTAGAGCGCGGACGTTTCGTGTGGCCGCAAGCGGCGAGCGGTACGGTTTCGCTGACGCGGGCGCAGTTATCCATGCTGCTGGAAGGCATTGACTGGCGGCGACCGGAGCGCGCCTGGGATCCGCAACTGTCGGTGTAACGCACGAGGTTCTTTTGCACAACTTTTTTTGCGCGGAGAAGATCGTGGCGCGAAGATTCATGCGATACTCCGCGCATGTCAGGCAACCCGCTTCCGGATCTGAACCTGCTTCCGACGGAAGCGTTGAAAGCGCTAGTTCTGGCGCAACATGAGCAACTGCTCTGGCGCGAAAGCGAGATCGAGCATCTCAAGCTGCTGATCGCCAAGCTGCAGCGCATGCAGTTTGGGCGGAAGTCGGAGAAGCTGGCGCGGCAGATCGAGCAATTGGAGTTACGGCTGGAAGATCTGCAAGCGAAACCCGTCGAGAGCGCAAGCCAGCCGGAGAGTAAGCCTGGGGCCACGACATCTCCCCTCCTTATTAGTAGTAGTACTGTTGCGAAACCAGCCCGTCTGCCGTTACCCGATCATCTGCCCCGTCAAACGCAGAGGCACGAACCGAAAGAATCGGCTTGTCCGGATTGTGGCGGTGCGCTGAGTAAGTTGGGCGAGGACGTTTCCGAGATGCTGGAGTACGTGCCGGCGAGCTTCTTCGTGGTTCGCCACGTGCGGCCCAAGTTGAGCTGTACGAAGTGTGACCACATCGTGCAAGCGTCGGCGCCAAGCCGACCTATCGAACGCGGGGTAGCCGGGCCTGGACTGTTGGCTCACGTACTGGTCTCGAAGTATGCCGACCATTTGCCGTTGTATCGCCAGTCGGAGATTTATGGGCGCCAGGGCATTGAGTTGGAGCGCTCGACCCTGGCCGACTGGGTGGGTGGAACCAGCCAGTTGTTAGAACCACTGCTTGAAGTGCTGCGCCGTTACGTGACGGCCTCCGGAAAACTGCACGCCGACGACACGCCCGTGCCGGTGCTGGCTCCGGGGAATGGCAAGACCAAGACCGGGCGGTTGTGGACCTATGTCCGCGATGACCGGCCTGCGGGTGAGCTGGCGGCACCGGCAGTGTGGTTTGCCTACTCGCCGGATCGCAAAGGGGAACATCCCGAGCGGCACCTGCGCGAGTTTCGCGGAACGCTGCAAGCCGACGCCTACGCCGGATTCAATCAACTCTACGAAGACGGCCGCATCCAAGAAGCGGCGTGTTGGGCGCACGTGCGGCGCAAGTTCTTCGATCTGCAACAGGCGCATGCGTCGCCGGTAGCGAGCGAAGCCCTGGAGCGAATCGCAGCCCTGTATGGGATCGAGAAAGAGATTCGCGGTCGGCCAGCAGAAGAGCGACAACAAGTTCGCAACGCCCGTGCGCGACCCTTGCTCGAATCTCTGCGACAGTGGTTCGAGGCGACGCTCCCCAAGCTTTCGCGCAAGTCGGATACGACGGCAGCGATTCGCTACGCCCTCTCACGCTGGGACGCATTACTGCGTTATTGCGACGACGGACACATCGAGATCGACAACAACGCCGCAGAACGTGCTCTACGTGCGGTTGCTCTCGGTCGAAAGAATTACTTGTTTGCGGGATCAGATACTGGAGGTGAGCGGGCGGCTGCCATCTACAGCTTAATCGGCTCGGCCAAACTCAACGGCCTGGATCCGGAAGCCTATCTGCACGAAGTGCTGTCGCGGATCGCCGATCACCCCATCACTCGCATCGAGGAATTACTGCCTTGGAACATCGCCGCAAGCCTAACTCTCGCAAGCCAATCCGCAGCTTAGTTAGAACGAGTCCCGCACCTGGTCAATACGGCTTACACCGAACGCTTACTTCCGGGGCAAGGTGGCGCGCTCCACGCTGGCCGATGCCAACGAATCGCGCGACTGGCGGATCTACGCCGACTTTGCGCAAGTCTTGATCGCCATCGCTCGCCCGCTCTATGCCTGCGATCCCATCGGCATCGATCTGGACCAGAGTCTGTATGCCTTAGACTCCACCACCATCGACCTCTGCCTCTCCTTGTTCCCGTGGGCCAAGTTTCGCAAGCACAAAGCTGCCGTCAAGATGCACACCTTGCTGGACCTGCACGGCAACATCCCCACGTTTATCCGCATTACCGATGGCAAGGTGCACGACGTAAACATCCTTGACGAGATCATGCCGCAGCCGGGCGCGGTTCTACGTGATGGACCGAGGCCGACCCTGACCGTGCGCAGGCATCTCGCGGAAATCAGGCCATGAGGCTCTCTTGTATTCGTCATAATAACGTCCTTCGGTTGCGAACGTGAATTCCAGGACTTTCTCTTTTCTTGGCCCCGCCTGGTGTGCCCGCAGCCTGGATATTCGAGTCAACCTTTACTCCGTTTCAGCCAGAAGAACAAGGAGGGCGATCACAGTTCTATGTGATAGGCGCGAGCAGAAGTTTTGGGGCACCCCTACGCATGAACGCACCCTTCCAGACCCCGAGCCATTCCAGACTCCGATTGACACCCGATTCGGAGAGGACGACAATGGTGCCGCCCGCCTCGAAGGAGGACTTCATGCCACGTCCCCGGACACCCTCCACGCTTTCCGAATCACTGCATCAGCGGCTCAACTCGTATGCTCTTGCGGCGAGTGCGGCGGGGGTGGGAGTGCTGGCACTGGCACAGCCAGCGGAGGGGAAGATTATCTACACTAAGGCCCACGTCGTTATCAGAAGTGCGAGTCGGGACCAGTACATACTCGATGTCAATCACGACGGGGTCGCAGATTTCTGGTTCAATGCGAGCAATTGGGCCACCAAAACAAGCACCTCCTTCGCGTATATGAAGTTCGGACGCGCTCCGCGCGGGAATACAGCAACCAAGTCCGGGGGCATCGCCCCTTCGACAGTGCGTTGCGCAAAGGGGTAAGGGTAGGGTCCGAGAAGTCTTTCAATTCTCGAAACAGTCTTATGGCCCATGCGAACAGCGACCTCCGCGGTCACCCGCGGTTTAGCGGCGATTGGGCGAATAGTGGCAAGGGTGTGAAAGGCCGCTATCTTGGACTGAAATTCATCGTCAGCGGCAAGCCCCACTATGGCTGGGCAAGAGCCAACGTCAAAGGTCAGCACGTTCCCGGTTAATTTCACAGTTACTTTGACCGGTTACGCCTACGAAACCATCCCCAACAAGCCAATCATCGCAGGCAAGACCCACGGGAAGGATGTTATCACCCTCGAACCTGCCACTCTCGGTCATCTGGCGCGAGGGGCATCCGGGCTCTCGGCTTGGCGCAGGACAAACTCGGTCGCGGCGAGCCACTAGCGGCTCTGGCAGGCCCCCGAGGTTTGACTTGCTAGACGACCTCGCCATAGGATTTCCTCTTTCGACCCTTATGGCTCGCAAACGCGGGAACCCGAACTGGGCGAGTGGACGCCCTCTCAAAGCCCCACCGGCTATTCCAAATGAGTTCGAGGTGAAGGTCAGGCAGTTGGGACTCACTCGGCAGACCTACGCCACCTCGGATCGCTTGCGAGCGTGGTGCAAGGTCAACCGCAATCGGTGCTATATACCCGAATGGCTGCTTGATCTTTGGGAAATCCCTGTCGATCCTAACTTCACCTAAATAGACCACGGCTCAAAACCGGAATAGGGCCCATACTCCCCAAAGGGGTTGGTTGCTGGTGCCAGTTCTGGAATTCAAGTCGTCTCTGTAGTGGTAAGCGGATCGCGTCTGAGTCGCCGACTCTCCTCAACGATTCTGTGAATTTCTGCGGTTAGTTTTGCTTGCTTGTCGGGGTCTGTTTCGCGGAGTAATTGTTGACAAAGTTGTTCGATGCGCTTGGAGGATTCCACTTGATCTTGGCCCATATGTGAATGGGGCCCCCATCTCCCAAGGGATAATCCAACGTAGCGTTGAGGCGAGTCGGTGACGTAGAACACAGGCTTGTGTGACCGGTTAACACCTACGGAACGTGAGAGGGGGACGGCTGGAGATATCACACGGGCTAGTGATAGGCATCACCGACTATCCGTGACCCCGCTGCCAGAATATTCGTCATGAGGGTGGCACCAGTTTCGCAAACCGCACAATCCCAGTTATTGACCAAGGCACGAGGAGTGACAGAGCCTAAGGGCGCTGTTCTTTTCCGAATGGGCGAGCCTGCCTTCGGAATTTTCTTGCTTCGGAAGGGGAGCCTGAGCCTGCGACTGGAATCTGGCGAAGGAAAGGTGCTCGTGGATCGTACCGTCACACCAGACTCCATCGTTGGCCTGCCATCGACTCTATCGGGAGGTCGTTACAGCTTGACGGCTGTGACCCTGGAGGAGTCGGATCTCGCCCTGGTTGACCGTCTGGCGCTGATTGAACTTGTTACGAGCGACCCCGGCATCGGCTTGGAGTTAATGCGCGCCCTCGGGGAAGAAGTCCTCCAGATGAGGGCGATACTGGCAGCGACGCCCACGGAGGCTCTGAGAGACTCGTCACTACTACACCTCACGGAAGCCTAGAATCTAAGCCCCATTCTCCTCCCGCTGCCCCCTCTCGCCCTTTGAGCTGTAGCAACCTTCCGCCTTGCATCACCGTGGCGGTCTGCAACTCCTTGCACATTGACAAACCAAAATCTGGCAGAGAGAATTGGCTGCGCGTTTCAAGTTCGCTGTCCTCGCGGCTTGAACGAGGAGGGAATATGTCCAACCCTCGGGAATTTTCTCGAACCACTTTCTTGGTTACTTTATTCCTTGCGTGTCAGCTGCTCTCTGGAACGGCCAGCGCCTCGCCTTCCATCACTCTCTCCAAGAAATCTGGACCGCCGACGAGCAAGATTCTGGTCTCGGGGCGCGGATTCAAGCCCAACGTCGGGGTGGATATCTACTTCGGCACGAAGGATGAGGCTCTGGTCGTCACCAACGGCAAAGGAGAATTTGAGAATGCAAAGATCCATGCACCCCGCAGTGCGCGTCCCGGCGAACATTGGGTCACGGCTCTGGAGCGGAATAACAAGAGGCAGGCCCAGAAGCCCTTTTTGGTGCGTACCAATTGGAGGCAGTTCTACAGACTGAACATGTTGCGCTTCAATCCGTTTGAGAACGTGCTCAATCCTAAGAACGCTGGCAACCTCGCTTTGAAGTGGGACTACAACACTGGCTATGCTGTGTGGTCCTCACCGGCCTTGGCGAATGGGGTTCTTTACGTCGGAGGGGCCTACGATGGCGACACCCTCTTTGCGCTGGACGCCAACACCGGCACCAAGCTCTGGAGCTACACCGCAGGCGCGCAGGTATGGTCCTCGCCAGCCGTGGCGAATGGAACGGTCTATTTCGGCTCGGACAAAGTGTACGCTCTAGACGCTCGCACTGGAGCTGAGCGGTGGAGCTTTGCGAGCGGCAGCCCCAACTCGCCCGCGGTCGTGAATGGAGTAGTGTATATCTCCTCGAATACCAACGTATACGCCCTGGACGCGCGTACTGGTGCCGAGCAATGGAGTTACGCTACCGAAGGGCCAGCCCTCAATTCGCCCACGGTGGTGGATGGAGTGGTGTACGTCAGTGCGGGTCACGAGCTTGACTACGGCGGCGTAGTGTACGCACTGGATGCCAGCACCGGCACCAGGCTCTGGGACTACTCCGCTGACAACGCCATCATGGCCTCGCCCACGGTTGCGAACGGCGTCTTGTATTTCGGCTGCTACGACAATAATCTGTACGCGCTGAACGCCCACACCGGCACCAAACTCTGGAGCTTTCCTACAAACTACTCGGTGCAGTCAACGCCTGCCGTGGTAAACGGAGTAGTGTACTTCGGGTCGGACGACAACAACGTCTACGCGCTGAACGCGGAGACCGGAGCCAAGCTCTGGAGCTTTCGCACCGGTGATTTCGTGGAATCTTCGCCAGCCGTGGCGAACGGGGTCGTGTACGTTGGCGGTGGCGACATCGTGTACGCGTTGGATGCCCACACCGGGGTCCAGTTGTGGAGCTATGGAACCGGCAACTTTGTTCCTTCCTCTCCCGCAGTCGCGAATGGGTGGCTTTATTTCGCCTCCTACGACGACAACGTTTACGCCTTCGGCCTGCCGGGTGGCGCTGAGGTAAAACAGGAAGCGGATTCCTCACGCCCTGACCTGACGACGCTTCGTCCCGATTTCAGCCTCAAGGTGTCCGAGCGGTGACAATACCTGGGCAGAAACTCTGATCCTTCGCTAGGCCGCCCTCTTCACCCTCGCCCACCTCGCCCGCTGAGCCGCCGCAATCTTCCGCCTTGCAACCAGAGACAGAGTGGGTTTGGTCGGAGCGTTCTTCTTCGCCCACCAAGCTTTCTTGGCTTGGCTGAGTTTCCTCCGGGCAGCGGTGGACATCTTCCACCGGGGCTTCGGGCGGGCTCCATTCCGATTATCGAGTCCTCGGAGCGCGGCAATCGCCCCGCCACCGCCCACCCCCTGCGGACAACGTGTCAGCCTGCTCCGTCGCGGGCGCCCTCTCCGGAAAGCGTTTTGCAGAGCTGTCGTTTATCGACTTCTCAGAGAGTACGTCCTCTCCAGGTGCAGCAATGTCCGTTGGTGCCTCAGGCGAGGGGCAAACGTTCCGGCTGCCCACCTCTTGACCGTGCTTTACCGGGCAATTCCTGCGTTATAGAGGTTGCGGGATCTGGCGCAAAGGCCAGAAGGCGCAGATCAAAAAGGGCGGGAAGGAAGGTGCGCAGAGGCGAGCTGAGTAGTGTCCCCTAAGTGTCCTGTCGTATCCGTGCCGGGTGTAACATTCGCTCGGCATTTTCGTGGGTGACAGCCGGGTGATACCGTGAAATGTGTCGCGAATCGCCGCCCGCGCGGGAGCGACGGCGCGATGTACAATTTTCACATGGCAGACATGGCAGAACGGGATCGTCTCGCAGGCGTTTTGAGTACCAATCCCCAACCCCGCATCACACGGATCAAGCTCCCTACACTGGAATGCCGGAGGTGTGGTCATTCCTGGCATCCGGCAAAACCGTTCGTGCCACTACGGTGTCCGAGCTGCTGCAGCCCGTACTGGAACCGTCCACGCAGAAACCGGGTGGCAAAGCCGAGGACGGAATGACGGATGCCAAAAGAGAAACCGTCAAACCAGGGTGTGAGCATTGAGCAATCAGACGGCAATAGACCGGACTTGACCTTGCACGCCTTGGCGTCGGATTGGGTCGGGCGTGTCCGATGTGTCCTACGCCGTGTTCATAACTTCCAGCTTTGCCCGTTACTCGACCAGGGGCCGGACTACCCAATCCCGGTCGTGAGTGTAAGCGCCTGGTTACATAAATTGACTCTCCGCCAATCGTGTCACAGAAGACCTTGCTCACGGGGGTTATAATGAGTGCCGCTCGGCGGGAGCATTTATGAAATTGTCAGCACGTCCGCCCAGATCAGCTTCCCGGCTTCCCGAGTCACTGCATCGCGGAATCAACTCGTACGCTCTCGCGGCCAGCGCGGCAGGCGTAAGCTTGCTGGCCTTGGCCCAGCCGTGTGCAGCCAGGGTCATCTACACCAGGACTCATAAAGTCATTGGCTGGAACGGCGTCTGCAGTCTCGATCTCAACCATGACGGCGTTGCTGACTTCCTGATTCTCGAAGCCTCGTCGGATTATCAGCCGAGCAACGGACTGTTCGCCAAAGAGGCTGTTGGCAACGCGGTCGTGGGTTATCCGGGATTTCAGACCTGGAGCAATTTTGCTTTAGCCTTGAAGAAGGGCGCCCGCATTGGGCGGGTGCTTGGCGCCAAACAACGCTTCGTCAGCCACGGATACCTCGGTGAAGAGATGGTCTCGCGATTTACCACCGACAACGGCCCGGGAACAAACGGGCTCTGGGCCAATGTCAGAAACCGCTACCTGGGTTTAAGGTTCAAGATCGATGGAAAGACGCACTACGGCTGGGCACGGCTCAGCGTGAAGCTTGGCCAACGGCCTTTCATCACGGCTACATTGAGTGGTTACGCCTATGAAACTGTCCCTAACCGGCTGATCGTCGCGGGACAAACCGGCGAGGATGCCGCAGTGGACTCTGTCCAACATTTAGACGCGTTGACTCGGCAAGCCTCACAGAAGGCGACACTCGCCGTGCTGGCTCTCGGCGCCGCAGCCGGAACTTCGGGGGTGCGGAAATGAAACCTGGCGGGAATTGGAATTCCACGCGCTTGCCCGGAGTCTCCTGTGTCCTCATCCTCGCCATTTTCGTTCTCCTGAATCTGGCAACGCGGCCAGCGACGGCACAAACCTACACTGAGTTGTACGCCTTCAGGGGCAACGGAAACGGAACACATCCGATCGGTGTGACTCGGGGTTCAAAGGGCGATCTCTACGGTACCACGGAGGGTGGCGGCGCCTTCGGCTTTGGAACGGTGTTTAAGTTGGATCACGCCGGGAAAGAAACCGTTCTGCACAGTTTCACAGGAGCAGATGGCTTGTATCCCAACGTGGGGCCGGTCCGCGACGAAGACGATAACATTTACGGAACGACATACGAGGGTGGGACTCCTGAGGGAGGAAAGTGTAAATACGGTTGCGGCACCGTTTTCAAAGTAGATCCCAGGGGCCGGGAAACCGTGCTCCACGCGTTTGCCGGCGGCAACCGGCCCGGGAACCCGGGGCAGTTGGTCCGCAGTTACGCAGGCGATTTGTATGGCGTAGCCGAGGACGGTAAATACGGAAACGGAGTTGTCTTTGAAGTCAGCAAAGCCGGCAACTTCGCCGTGCTTTACAGTTTTCGGGGACAGCATGACGGCGAGGGCCCGAACTCGCTGGTGCTCGCGGAGGATGGCACTCTTTACGGAACCGCGGCGGGCGGAGGTATTAACGCTTGTGAGGGGCTAGGGTGTGGGGTGGTTTTCAAATTGTCCCGGAGGGCCAACGACCGTTGGCGAGAGACCGTACTTTACAGCTTCACGAATACGGCGGACGGCTGGTACCCCGCGCATTTGGCCTTGGACGGCGCAGGTAATCTCTATGGCACCGCTCAAGGCGGCAACCAGTACTGTGAATATGAATATTGCGATCTGGTGTTCGAACTGGACACGCATAGAGACTTTAAGGTTCTCCATGACTTCACCGGATATCCCTCGGACGGCTCCTATCCTGACGCCCTAGTCAGCGACCAGAGCGGGAATCTCTATGGTACGACCGATGCTGGAGGCAGCAGCGAAAATTGTGGGCAAAGCGTGGGTTGCGGCACAATCTTCAGCCTGGACAGCTCTGGCAACGAAACGATCTTGCACAACTTCGTGGGCAATGATGGCGCCACGCCCTTCGGCCTGATCATCGATCGTCATGGCGTGCTCTATGGGACGACAATTTACGGCGGCAGTCCCGTCGATCCCACAAGGGGTGGCCCAACCGGCGTCGTCTTCCGGTTGGTGCCTTGATCGGAAAGCCTTCCCCATCACAGGCAACCTGGTGTGGAGCTACACTACCGGCTATTGGGGTTGAGTGCTCACCCACCGTGGTGAACGGGAAGGTTTATATCGGCTCGGATGATGGCAACCTGTACGCCTTTGCCTACCCGACAACGATCGGTCGAAACAGGATGCAGCTTCCAAGCGTCCCGACTCGAACACGCTTCGCCGCGACTTCGGTCTCAAGACCACGGTTGCACTTCATTGAAACATCGCGCTTGCTTTGATCAGAAGGAGTCAGGCGACCACAGCAGACCCACCAACTGTTGATAAATCGCCATAACACTCAAAATGCCTTCAAAAGGCGAATGAAAAGCGCACGCTTACGCAAACGATACTGGCGGAAGTTGACCCGGTTCGAAGTGTGTTCTGGAGCGATTATCGCGGCTAGGGCGCGAGACGCCAGAAAGCACCTGCCATTCACCTGCCATTACGGCTGCCTTGCGATGTCTTGTACAGCCAAAATCGCCATCCCGCTGATCTCTATCTCATTGAATCTACGGTAAAAGCGGGATTCGATTCCCGTCTCCCACCCCAGAACATTCGCTGCTTACGGCCTAATCCTGATACACAATTCGATAGCAGTCTATTTTGCTGAACGCGCACCCCGTTGTTCAGGCAACCGAAGTCCGAGGTTCAGGCTGAAGACTGTGCCGCCGCTATCGTTGTCAGTTGTCCCATAGAAAATCCCGTCAGGGGCCTGCAACAGCCCATTGATCGGATTAGAACCGTCGTCGCAATCAGGGCTCTGGGCGCAAAACCGGTACAGGGTGGTCAGTTTGCCGCTGTCCGTGACCTTGAAGATTGTGCCACAACCTTCATTTTCGCCGTACAGATAGCAGGCCCCGATGTTTCCAACAAAGCCTACGCCTCCGGCACCCGTTGTTCCATATAGGTTGCCGTCTGTGGCCTGCACGAGTGCCGCGATAGGTTCGACGCCATCGCTGCAGTCTGCTTTGGCGCAAAAGTTATAAAGGGTGGTCAACTTACCTGAAGGAGTGATTTTGAATATTGTGCCGCAACCGCCAGAACAATCGCCATTTGAGCCGCCGGCAGGAGTTGTCCCGTAAAAATTCTTGTCGCGGCCCTGCACTAGCGCGGCTCTGGGATGGGCGCCGTCACTAGGGTACCCGGCAAAACTGTGCAATGTGGTTAACTTGCCCGACGGGGTGATCTTAAAGATCGTGCCGGCAGAGTTCGAGTTGCTTCCGCCAGCTTGCGTTGACCCGTAGAAGTTTCGGTCGGCACCTTGCACTAACCCCGCCATAACGTTTACCCCATGACGACCGTTTGAGGAGCGAAACCGGTACAGCGTGGTCAGCTTGCCATCAGGCGTGATCTTGAATACCGTACCTGCGTCCCGTGTGCTGCCCGACATGTACGTCGTGCCGTAAAGGTTTCCGCCGACGCCTTGCACCAGTCCGGCATACGGAGACCATCCGTCCCTACAATTCCGTTCGGAACAGAAATTGTGAAGTGTGGTCAGTTGCCCGGTAGGCGTGATCTTGAAAATGGTGCCGCAGCCATAGTTGTCGCAGATGTTGGTACCGCCGCTATTGGTTGTCCCATAGAAGTCGCCGTCGGCGGCCTGCACCAACCCGTTAGGATATGCGCCGTCGGTACAATTCTTCAAAGAGCAGAAGTTGTAGAGGATGGTGAGCGTTCCCGTTGGAGTGATCGTGAAAAACGTTCCGGCGCTTTGGTAGTTGGTGCCGCCGGACCATGTCGTCCCATAGAAATTCCCGTCGGTGCCTTGAATGAGTGGGCCTGACGGGCCGTATCCGTTGGTTCCATCAAACCTCACCAGAGTTTTGAGGATCGTTTTCGCTGGCAAGCTAATCGACACCATGGTAAAAAACGTGAGGATACAAGCGACGTTCGATAGTCTAGGTTTCACCGGGGCCTCCTCTCTGGGTCCGAAGACAACCAGCATTCTATAACTACCTCACTTCTCCGCGATATGTGAAAAGATTTGCATCTGCTAGGCCCGATTTGAGCCAATGCAGTATGTTCAGAAAAGCCTCGCGCTTCGCGGAGAACGCGAAAGGGCAGGCCACCATGTTATTTTCTAGCGTTGATGGCAGCCGCCGCGAATCGTTTTTCCTGAAAGCGTGGTCCAGCCTCTTCTGGACAAGTCCCAGAAAATCAAGTAGCCGGCTATGGCGGCCACAATCAAAGCTACGTCGCGGGGCCTACTGATGCCTCATTGACGAGAACAATCGCTGTTGGGACAAAGCTGAGAAAGCTGCCTTGGCACTGGTCGTATGAAGAAAACGGGCAAGTGACTGACACTTTCGGCTGGTTTTTTTACGCACTGGTTCTGGCAATCGCCACGGCCTGTCTAGTTTGGAGCATAATGCTCCGATCCCCGAAGAGCCGCCTATCGTAAGACCAGTCGTATAGTTGGCGAAGAATCCCCATAACACTCAATGACCAGCAGTCAAAACGTGTAAACGCCTGTGTGTGTTGAAAAACCCTCGTTTGCGAAGCTGTCTTCCAGCCCAACTGCGAGGTGTTGCTTGCGAGTTCATTCTCGACCCCGCGATTACGCGGTCGCCAGTTCAGGTGCGGGCCGACTGCTGAGGAATCGCACCAGCCGTTTTAGGTTCTGCGCCGTTGCCGCCAAGTAGAACTGCTCGCGTACGAAGCGCATCCGGCGCAGCCTCAGTCGGCGTAGTCCGATGTAATTCTTCAGTTCTGCGAAAAGTGCTTCCACTTTCCGCCGAGCCCGTTGCGAGATCGCGAACGCGGGTGTCTGAGCGAGGGCGTGCGCACGTTGCCGCGCTGGCTCGCAGGTGTGGATGGCAAGGGTCCGATACTTGCCTCGCGTGCAGCGGCTCTTTTGCGAGCAGTCGCGACAGCGCTTCACCGTCGAGTAATAAACGTGAGTGCGGTTGCGCGCATTGATGCCGACGTACTTCAGTAGCTTGCCTTCTGGGCAGAGGTAGCAGTTCTCCTCGGGCACGTAGGTGAACTTGTCGATGCCATAGAGATCCGTCGGCCCATTGGGATTTTCTTTCACCCGGATGTAAGCAGCGATGCCGCGCTCATCCAGCCATTGCAGCAGCTCGCCGTTGCCGTAGGTGGTATCCGCCGCCAGAGTTTGCGGCAGGGAGCCGTAACGGTCGCGATAGCGTTCGATCATATCTCGGGCCGCCACGCTCTCCTGACTCAATCGCGCTGGCGTAGCTTGCACGCCCACGATGACGCAACTGCTCCCACACCGTTCCGCGGTTGTCGCTGCCACCCGTGTAGGCAGTGCCATAACAGTTGCCCATCGCATCCCGGATCAACTCTCCGTCGGGAAACGCCCCGTCTTTTGAACGCGAGAAACGGTGTAGCAGGGTCTCCTTGCCGCTCTTGCTCAGCTTGTACACCGTGCCGCAGCCGTAGCTTCCAAGGCATCCGTGCCCGCCGTCCTCGGTGTCACCATAGAGGTCGCCCTTTGCGTCTAGAACCACACCTGCAACGGGGGTTGACCCGTCAGACGACCCACCAAAGGCGTGCAGCACCGTCTCCATGCCGTTCTTGCTCACCTTCCACACGATTCCCCCGCCGTAGAAACCGCACTGCCGTGCGGTGCCATAGAGAGCATGACCGCCAACGCCAGGGCGGCACTTGCCGTTCGCACGCATATCCGCCAAGTCCAGCCCCGATGTGACGCCGAGTTCGCCATAATCGCCTCCCTGTTAAACGTCAACCATGCTACCCCTTCAGCGGAGGATGTGAAAGGAGACTTTCGGCCCACTCCGAGCGCCCTCGGACCCTAATTGACACCCGACTCGGGGAGGACGACAATGGTGCCGCCCGCCCTAAGGAAGGACTTCATGCAACGTCTCCGGAGACCCTCCCGGATTTCCGAATCCCTACATCAACGGCTCAACTCGTATGCGCTCGCGGCGAGTGCGGCGGGGGTGAGCCTACTGGCTTTTGCGAAACCTGCCGAGGGCAAGATTGTGTACATGAGGGCGCATCAGCCGATTGCGCTGAATACCCAAGTAAATCTGGATCTCAACCACGACGGAATAACCGACTTTACCTTTAAAGATGGGTGGGGCCAAATCGACAGGGTTGGGTATCTGTGCCTCGACGCTTTTTGGCGAAATGGCGTCTGGGCTAGTCAAGCAGGCTACATTGCCAGCGCCCTTCCGGCTGGAATTCGAGTCTCTTCCAATGCCCCTTTTGCGCCTGGTTCGATGGAGCAAATGGCGGCAATAATGAACACCGGCGGCCAGTCAAGCGATTTCGGTCCGTGGTGCGGAGTCAGGAATCGCTATCTAGGTCTGAAATTTGCCATCGGCAGCTCAACACACTTTGGGTGGGCGCGATTAAGCGTTGCCTGTTTGCCGACCGGCATATTAGGCACGTTGACTGGCTACGCCTACGAAACGATTCCGAACAAGCCCATCATCACGGGCAAGACCAAGGGACCAGATGTCATCACACTTCAGGACGCAACGCTCGGTCATTTGGCGCGAGGTGCATCTGCGATCAAGTCATGGCGGCAGAGGGAGAATAGGAGCGAACCATGAGGCGGACATCCAAGACGCCCTCGACGCTTTCCGAGTCACTGCATCGTCAACTCAATTCGTATGCGCTCGCGGCAAGTGCGGCGGGAGTGAGCCTAGTCGCATTGGCGCGGTCGGCAGACGCGAGGATCGTGTACACGCCGACTCACCAAGTCGTCAAACCGAACGATCACTACAACCTTGACCTGAATAAGGACGGAATCGCCGACTTTATCATCAGCAACATTTTCAGTTGCGGCCACCCCTGCGCTGACACGCTTACAGTTAACCCAATCCACCACGGGAGCAAGCACTATAACAGCGTCATCGTGCGAGGAGTGATGCTCTCCGCACGCGCACTGCGAAAAGGCACGACAATCGGTGCCAGACAGATTTTCAGCTACAGTGCTGCTGGAATGGCGAACGCCGGGTTCCTCAGTAGCGGGACGTTCACTTCAGGGGGCTTGTGGGCAAAACGCGGAAGATCAATGCACGCAAGTGACGTTCGTCGTGACAGTCGGCGGAGGATCAGGTTATGAAACAGATTCGGACACCTTCCAAGCTTTCCAATTCCCTGCATCATCGGCTCAACTCGTATGCTCTTGCGGCGAGTGCCGCGGGGGTGAGCCTTCTGGCATTGGCCCAGCCCGCCGAGGGGAAGATCCGTTACACGCGCACCCACCACGTCATAGGCTCCGGCGAAAGCTACATGCTCGATCTCAACCATGACGGCAAAGCCGATTTCACAATCCGAAACAACAGTCTGGCCAGCACCGAGTATTACAGTTGGAGGAAGCTTAGTGCGGGACCTGCGATGCGAAGCAACGCAGTCGACGCAGTCTTTAATACTTCTTATACCCGCACCTTCGCCTATGCGTTCACCCGGGGGGCGCGGATCGGTCCCTACTTCCGCTATTTCGGTGCCAAAGCGACTTTGGCGTTGCTCTTTTCAAACCATCACAACTCCGAAAAAGGCTGGGGTTATTGGGTTGGCGTCAAGAACCGCTACCTTGGACTAGCTTTCAATATTCACGGGAAAACCCATTACGGATGGGCGCGGCTGAGCGTTGATGTTAGTCTCCCCCGTCAGTTTGTCCCCACTTTGACGGGCTATGCCTACGAGACCATCTCCGGCAAATCGATCATCGCAGGCAAGACCAAGGGTGCAGACGAGCAGCGCGGAGCGAGTCTGGGAGCGCTGGCAGCAGGTTCGCCCGTGCTGTCCAGGTCGCGCAAGAAAGCGGGCGGCAAATGAAACGGCAAGTATATAATCTGTCCTCCTCGTTCCTAGTGTTGGCGGTCATGCTTGGACAGGCAGCCGTCACCACCGACTCGGCGCAAGCGCAGACCTACAGGGTTGTCTACTCATTCCAGGGCGGAACGGACGGGGCGCACCCTTTCGGAGGTTTGATCCGTGACTCCGCTGGCACTCACTATGGCACAACGTACCGCGGTGGGACTCACGGCTACGGGACGGTGTTCGAGCTCAACAAAAACGGTAAGGAGCGGATACTGCATAGCTTCGGCGAGAATGGTGGCGACGGCGAATTCCCGAGAGACGGCTGGTTAGCCCGCGACAAGGCTGGCAATCTTTATGGGACGACGTACCAAGGGGGTGCGTACGGTTACGGAACGGTGTTCAAACTGGACAAGACCGGCAAAGAGACCGTGTTGTACAGTTTCACCGGCGGAGCGGATGGGAAACAGCCCAGTTGGGGAGGATTGAATCTAGATGCTGCGGGCAATCTCTATGGCATAACCTGGGTAGGCGGCTCTTCTGGATACGGAACCGTGTTCAAGGTGGATAAGAGCGGCGTGGAGAGCGTGCTTTACAGCTTTGCAGGTGGAGAGTTCGGACCGGACGGAGCGTATCCATACAAGGGGCTGACCCGGGATGCATCGGACAACCTCTATGGCGCCACAGCCTATGGTGGCGCCTTTGGCTACGAGGGCGGTTACGGAACGGTGTTCAAGGTGGAACAGACGGGCAAGGAGACCGTGCTCTATAGCTTTGGTCCCTATCCGGATGGGGCATTTCCCACCTCGGGCTTGATTCGGGATGCCGCGGGCAACATTTACGGCACCACTAACGGAGGCGGGAATGCCGGCGCGTGCGGCTTCGACATCGGCTGTGGAACGGTCTTCATGCTGGATACGAGCGGCAAGGAGACCGTACTGCACAGCTTCAACGGAGGGGCAGAGGGAGCACATCCTTGGGGCGCCTTGGTCCGAGACGATACAGGGACGCTCTACGGCACCGCTAATGAAGCCGGCGCTTACGGGTACGGAACCGTGTTCAAACTGGACAAGCACGGTACGTTTACCGTTCTTCACACCTTCACGGGTGGAGCAGACGGGGGGTATCCGGACGCCCGCTTAAACCCGGACGAGAAGGGTAATTTCTACGGAACTACCTACAAGGGCGGGGCTGATGGTTTGGGAACTGTGTTCAGACTCACTCCTTGAATCCGGGTTAGTGCGCAAAGTAGGAGGCAACCGGTGAAGCGCGGGGGCAAGAGTTTATCTTCGTCGTTGGAACACGGCCTCAGCTCGTACGCCCTGGCTGCCAGCGCAGCGGGAGTGAGCTTGCTTGCATTGACGCAGCCAGCCGAGGGGAAGATCATCTACACGCATGCTCACAAGTTCATAGGCCCCCGCACTACGGTTCCTATTGACCTCAATCATGACGGAGTGAGGGACTTCAGTTTCAGGGACAAACTGTACAAGGCGACGTACAGTACCACCGGGATACTGTGGGGTGTTCCTGCGCGACACAAGAACCAGATCCTTGGACCTCCGACCAGCGGCAATGTCAATTCTGCTTCTGCCTTAGTTTCCGGAGCCAAGGTCGGACCGCCGGGACCGTTCTCTGCTGGCACGAAGTACATGGCACGGGGAGGCAACCAAGGGGGAGCCGTTCCCCAGACAAACAACTCCGTCTGCTATGGACCGTGGCCCGATGGAGTCAGTCGCTTTCTCGGTCTGAAATTCGACATCAAGGGTCAAACCCATTACGGCTGGGCACGGTTGAAGGTCTACTGTCGTTATTACCCCGGAGAGGTTTGGGCCTATCTGACCGGCTACGCCTACGAGACCATCCCCAACAAGCCCATCATCGCTGGAAAGACCCACGGGAAGGATGTCATCACCCTCGAACCCGCCAGCCTCGGTCATTTAGCGCGAGGGGCGTCCGCGCTTTCCACGTGGCGCACAGCAGGAGCCAACAAATGAAACGCCAAGGCAAGGATCTACGTTCGTCGCTGGAACAACGGCTCAACTCGTATGCGCTCGCGGCGAGTGCGGCGGGAGTGGGGATGCTCGCCCTGACCCAACCTGCAACGGCCAAGATCGTCTACACACGCGTGCACCACGTGATCGAGCCGGGCCATAAGTATCACCTCGACCTCGTCGGGAGGGGAGTAACCGATTTCACTCTAACCAACTATGCCGTGCAGTGGTGCGATGGGTTGAGTCAATACTGCATTGCTTTGTCCCAGACAGCGACTCGTAGGAATAGCGCAATGGGCTACTATTCTGGAGACCACGGAACGTGGGATTCAGCCCTAACCGCAGGCCGACGCATTGGGCCACATCTGAATTTTCATCCGGAATTCGGAGAATTGGCTTCGGGATTTGCCTCTCGTCTCACCGGTGGCGAAACGCGTTTTTACGGTCAATGGACTCACGTTAAGAACCGATATCTGGGACTCAGGTTCATGATCAAGGGCAAGACCCACTACGGCTGGGCTCGGCTTAATGTCGGAATCAGTCGTCCGCTTCAGTTTGCCGTTACTTTGACTGGCTACGCCTACGAGACGATCCCCAACAAGCCGATTATCGCAGGCCAGACTCACGGCAAGGATGTCATCACCGTTGAGCCCGCCAGCCTTGGTCATCTGGCGCAAGGTGCGCTCGGGAAAACGCGGAAGATAAATGCACGCAAGTGACGTTCGTCGTGACAGTCGGCGGAGGATCAGGTTATGAAACAAATTCGGACACCTTGCAAGCTTTCTGAATCACTGCATCAACGGCTCAACGCATATGCTCTCGCGGCGAGTGCGGCGGGAGTGAGCCTGCTGGCTTTGGCGCAACCGGCTGAAGCCAAGATTGTTTATACCCGAGCGCATGTCGTCATCAGCACCTTGGGAATGCGCAGCTATGAGCTCGACCTGAACCATGACGGGGTCGCCGATTTTTCGTTGTATGCAACCTACTTGTCTGGCCGAAGCTACCATTTTGTCGAGTTGCGATGCAAAGGCTCGACAAAAAGCAATGTCTGGGGACAACACCGGTACGAATCTGCGCTGCGACAAGGTATCAAAATTGGACCGAAGGGGCGATTCAGTGCGTCTGGCATCTCGATGGCTTACATCATTAACTACACGAACCGCTCGACGAAGTTTCTTGGGCCGTGGGCGAATAGCGGCAAAGGCGTCAAGGACCGTTACCTTGGGCTGAAATTTCTCATCAAGGGTAAAACACACTTCGGTTGGGCCCGTCTCAATGTCGAGGTGACGGGCCAGCCGGCAGCTACCGCGATCTTAACCGGCTACGCCTACGAGACCGTTGCAAACAAGGCGATCATCGCAGGCAAGACCCACGGGAAGGATGACATCACCGTGGAGCCTGCTAGTCTCGGTCATCTGGCGCGAGGAGCGTCGGCGATTCCGGCTTGGCGGCAGAAAGAGCAATAGGAGCGAACCATGAAGCGGCCCTCGAACCCTTCCGAATCACTGCATCAGCGGCTCAACGCGTATGCGCTGGCGGCGAGTGCAGCGGGAGTGAGCGTGTTGGCGCTTACGCAAGCTGCACAAGCCAAGATCGTCTATACCAAGACGCACCACGTCATCGGAAAAAACAGCACCTTCAAGCTCGACCTCAACCACGATGGGATTACGGATTTCACTCTGCGAAAATCTCCCTGCCGTTCCTGTGGAGAAGGAACCGTACTTTCCGTCTTGCCCGAAGTAGAAGTAATGGTGCCAGTGGGTTCACGACTACATACGGGGGTGGTTGGGCTTTTGCCCTGAAGCCCGGTGCGCTGATCGGGACGAGGCAACAATTTCCCGGCAAGCTCATGGCGTGGGCTGGGACAACCGGAGACGGCGGGACGGATGACGTGGGCAGTTGGCTGAATGTCAAGAACCGCCACCTCGGACTAAAATTCAACACTCAAGGAAAGGCGGCAGCTCCGGGTTGCGCGGTTCCCCAATACAACTCGATTCTGCCCAACCCAGTCGTCAATCCAAAATATGTGGAGTGGAACCTGGAACTGCAGAAGTCCATCGGACAGAAGACCTCGGTGTCGATCAACTACGTGGGCAACCGCGGATCCGACATCTATATCTTCAACCCGTGGGTGAACGCGGGCACGGGCTCCAACGCTTCGCAAGAAGCCGCCCTTTTTTCGTTGGCCCTTGGCAACGCGTGAGCATTTGTCATAGAAGAGCGAAACCATAAGCCGGATCACTTGGAGTTTGCTGCTAATTCTCATGCGGACGCTTGTGCTTCCAGCTAATGCTTCGCAGTTTCGTCGCGCCTGTCCGTGCCAGAAACCTCGTCCGCATTGCCTTGATTGAAGTTGCAAGCCGTGGAGTGTATCCTCAAGTTTCCGGTTGAACTGACCGCCCCGGAGTTGCGGTTCGTTCACCACATCCACTAATTCCGTCTGGACGATATGGCTGTCGCCCCGCTGAATTGCCCTGCCTATGACGAGAGTAGGTACGTTCAGATCCCGCCCGAGCGTTTTCAAATCGGCTTCACCCCTTGTGGAGAAGAGGATGCGACCGACGATGGCGCGTCTCACCTTGGCACAAAAGATTGCCTCGATCACCTTGGCGATTTGGAAGAAAGGAACGGATTTCGACGCCAAACAATTGCACCAGCAAGCAGCTTGAGTGTCTCTGGTAATGAGGCCTTTTCCATCTCGGGCGTTCCTCCAGCGCTTCCCGTAGTCGCGCGGCCCAGTAGGTACCGGAGTCCATGCCAGCGCCAAAGCAACGAGATCATCTCCTCGGGGGATACGCCAACCTTTTGGCCATACCGCACAAGCTTTTCGACCGCTTGTTCCAACAGGCATGCGTCCCTCTCGTCCAAGTCCTCGGGGGCCTGTTCGGGCGATTGCACCAGCAACGACCTTTTCATGGTGATCTCCCCACTCGGGGCTGCAAAAAACAATCTCTCAAGGAACGGATCATCCTCTTACGGCACGTGGCTGGCGGCACACCACAGAACGCAGCCGATGGCGATGCAAAGGACAACTAGAAAGACCACCATCTGTTTTTGAACTGCTGATTCACCCGTTGATGCAACTCGCAGATTAGGGCGGAAGCTAGCTCAAGCCCCGTAGTAAAACAAGGTTTTCGTGGGATGTCGCCGAACATAGGCACGCTGCCGGCAGCGGGGGGTGCATTGTTTCTGCCACGGACGTTTCGGGCGAAATTGTCTACCGCAGCCTCCACAGGTGCGGACTTCCTCTAAGCACGGATCCTCGATTTAATTCGCTGTGCTCGCTCCAAGATTCAAGGATTTGCTTCGCCGCGTCACGCTGCCGGAAGTACCATTGACGAGTCAAGAGCCAGCAACCAGCCAAACGGTTCATCCGGACTGAGTAGCGAATCCCGGAAATTGCTGAGATCGAGTTCAGGTCCCTAGCAGGCTGTTGAAGAGTTCAATCAATGTCTGGGCGAAGCCAAGTCGATTGCTTCCCGGAAACTGAGCGTCGCGCCGGGCTCGCCCAAAAACCTCCCCAGCGGTAGGTCCGCAAATGCTTGAATCTGCACGGGTACAAAATTCTCTGCTCTGCTGCCCACAAACAGATGTTTCTGAGCAGGAGTTAGTGGTTCACTCGACTACGCCAGCATCCCCGCGACGCTCAGCAGAACGGCCGGTCGGCTCGGGCAGGCTCTCCTCAGGTACGCCACCTCGCAGGCGTCGATATGCCTCTGCTGCCATCCAAGCGGTGACGACTTTTTGGAATGGAACGTCATTCATAAAGCGCACAAAAATCTCTTCGTTCTGGTCCATACGTTCCATGAAAAGACTTTCCAGCAGATGCTTGAAGACCAGTTCGAACTTGTCGCTTGGGTTCACGGCGGCGGCCTGACGTAAACCCTCGTCAGCCATGGCGGCTTCAACGATCTGATCGAAGAAAAGCTGATCGGCCTGGTTGAAGTCGGTTCCGAACCGTTCGTTAACCAGATCAATCAACTGCGAGAGCGCCATTGACTGCGGCCGTGCAATGCCGCTACCAACCTCAGTCGGTCCATCCAACCTCGGCGCCGATCCATCACGGAGTGAAATCGAGCCCTCGCTGATCTTTTGGAGGCGATAATATTCGAGCCGTACCTCATCATCGAACTGGTAAGCCGTGCCAGTCTTGCGACGTGGCAGCTTAGCTGCAAGATGCCTCAGGAAAACGTACAGCCGCTCTAAATCAGAATCCTGGTAAGGAATGACCTGGCTGAGAAAGCCATAGAGATTGCGGAACGCGTGCATTTTTTCACGCCACTCCTCCGCCTCGCTCTCATCGTCGCGCTGCCGGACAGTGAAGCGTGATATGGCGGGATCAAGGGCCGCGTTCATCGCCTGGTGATCCAGAATGCTCTGTTTCTGTTTAGGCTTGAAGTACACTCCGCAGAAACGCGCAACCTCCTCAGCAAGATAGATGCCGGTTGCGTCCAACTCCCCTTTGATCTGGTACAAACGTGAAGGGTCCACTTCCTCGCCCATCTCCGCACCCTCGTAATAGACCTTGAAGGCCTCGCGGATCTCCTCGCGGTCATTGACGAAGTCCAGGACAAATGTGTCTTCCTTTAGCGGGTGAATACGGTTCAGGCGCGACAGAGTCTGAACGGCCTGGATACCAGCAAGTCGCTTATCCACGTACATCGTCTGCAGCAAAGGTTGATCGAAACCCGTCTGATACTTCTCGGCAACGAGCAGCACCTGGTATTCCTGTGTCGCGAATTTCTCCGGCAACTCCTTCTCACGGATAGACGATTGGCACTGAGGAGCGCCCGGCCGAGCGTAGGTTTCGCGAGATATTCCTCAATGTACGGCGGATCCTTGGTTCCCAGCCGTGCTGCCAATTTGTCCGATGGTTCGACAGCTATTATCCCCCGTTCCTTCAGCGCCCTCACCCTGTCCAACCCAACCTCGCTTTCCAGGATCTTTCGGTGCGCTTCAATTGCTGATTGAAATTTCCCTTCGGACCAAGGCAATGACCTAGCGAGCAGAGCAAGCTCCGGAGGGACATGGTCAGGCACCAGTTCTCCAGACCGTCTGGATAGTTGATCCAGGCGGCGCAGCCGCTGGCATAGGTCCTCGGGAGCTTCAGCAGCCGTAGTCTGGAAGATGGAGTAGATGATTCGGTCCACGCTTTCTACGTTGACAAGCACATCGGGCCGGGTGCGGCGGCGCACCTCGACGAAACAACGCTCGATCACGTTGGGGGTGCGCAGTTTCCGCCACAGGTGGCGGGGAAAGGTGAAAAACGACAGCAGTTCCGGCAAGTCGTGTTCCAGCCGACGCCGAAAGGCCGCTTCCGCTTGGACGCGGCTTTCCGCTAGGTACATCGCCTGCGCTCCTGTATTCCCATCGTCATAATCCCGCTTCCGTACCTTCTCTAGAATGTTGCGCATCTTGTGCACCCAACAGCGGCTGATGCCGCATTGCTTCCGCAACAGAGTTTTATTTTTCCTAGACTTCAAGATAATCGGAAATCGCGCGGAACACTTGACGCTTCCGCTCCTGTCGCTTTTGGCCGTCATTCATTGTGCCTCCGTGATTTCACCAGTCGGAACCGCCGTACGGTTTATCTGTCTCTGCGTATTTCCGTACAACGTACATAAAGATCAGCAGGCCTATGCCAGCACCAGCCCGGCATCCTGCATTCCTTGACCAAGCCCCCACGCGAATCGATGCTCGACAACAAGAACAGTTCCGAACCATTGCCACGGCTCGGTCTCGACATTTTCTTCGAGCCAATTTTTAGCACGCTCTGTGAGCGGGCAAAACAGAAACACAGTTCCCTCGTTGCGTACCAATACGTCCGGCGTGGCTTCCATTGGGTTTCCTTTTGGCGTCTTTGCGCCGCATCCGCCCCGTGGTTAGGACGTGACCAATGTGGGGATCGCAAAAACCGACCCCTCATCTGGTAGGCACCGGAGCGATGTCCGGGCCGTTCTTGATGCTGCTGCCATCTTAGGGTGTAGAGGCAGCTTGGTCAATGGGAAAGAAGTGCCATCCGGCCAGTCTGTTTTGAGCGATTCCTGACCATCCCATGCACCGCGTCATGGCGTGTACGCCCTCCCTTGAATGATTAGATTGACTGCCGCACGGGCTGGGAGGACAATTGGAGCCGCCATTTGGGAGGAATTATGAAGCGGCCCTCGATCCTGTCCGAATCACTGCATCAGCGGCTCAACTCGTATGCTCTTGCCGCGAGTGCGGCGGGAGTGAGTGTGCTCGGCCTAATTTCACCGACCGAGTTCGTCCTGCCAGCTGGAGTTGCGGTAGCAAGCCTGTTCTCCTTCTCCGAATCAGCCGAAGCAAAAATTGTTCATACGCACGCTCATGCGTTCATTAATTGCGGAACGTCTAGCAACACCTATACCATCAACATGAAGTCCGCAACCTTCAAAATCGTTTGCTTTGAGGCGGGACATAGCAGTGGGCTTACTGTGCATGTGATTGGCAAAAAGAACGAGGTTTTGAGAAACCCCAAACATTGGGCAGCTGCCCTTAGCAAGGGTAAGACCATTGGGTCCAATTCCCTCTTTTTCAATTATGCAACGATTAATATGTGGGGGTGTAGTTACAAGACCTGCTATGGGCCTTGGTACGACGTGGACAGGTATCTTGGGCTCAAGTTTTTCATCAAGGGGAAGGCACATTATGGTTGGGCGCAGGTGAGCTCCGGCCATCCGGTTGAGGTGGTGAACTACGCTTACGAAACCATCCCTAATAAGCCCATCATCGCGGGCAAGACGCACGGGAAAGATGTCATCACGGTTCAGCCCGCCACGCTCGGTCATTTGGCACGAGGGGCATCTGCGCTTCCAAGTTGGAGAGCGAAGGAGGGTCAATGAAACGTCAATCGAGGAGGCTGGCTTCTTCGTTAGAGCATCGGCTGAGCGGATATGCGCTTGCGGCAAGTGCCGCGGGGGTAAGCCTGCGGGCGCTCCTGCCGATAGCTCAATCTGCCCTCCCTGCGGCAGGCTTAACTTTGGTGGGCGCAGTCGCTATGCCAGAGTCAGCCGAGGCAAAGATTGTTTATACGCCCGCGAGCAGTGCTCTCTATTGCCACGGCACCAGCGGATTCTGTCATGGCACGCTCAAGCTCGACTTGAACCACGACGGGATGGCCGACTTTAAGCTCACAGCCAATTATGGCCATCCCGGCAACTGGCTTGACCTTGTCCCGGTGAACAAACAGAATGAAGGTTGGACGACTATCGTAACGAATGGAGGGTCGTCCTGGGGATCGTTTGCCGTCGCTTTGCATAAAGGGAAGGTTATCCAGCGCAATGCAAAATTTCACCAGGGACGGGCATTCGGGATGTTTTATTACTACAGCCACAATGCCTCTTTCGAGTTGGGGCCCTGGGTGGATGTTCAGAATCGCTATCTCGGGCTGAAGTTCTACATCAAGGGCAAGGCTCATTACGGTTGGGCGCGCCTCAGTACAGGAACATGTTGCGGTGGAAACCCCTGGGCCACTCTCACCGGATACGCCTACGAAACCATCGCCGACAAGCCGATCATCGCAGGCAAGACCAAAGGGCCGGATGTCATCACCCTCGAACCCGCGAGCCTCGGTCGCTTGGCGCGAGGGGCATCGGCGATTCCGGCTTGGCGCGGGAAGGACTGACGTTCGCACACTCGGTTGACCCACAGCACGGCAGAAATTGAGCGCCGATAATCGGCTGTTCGCTCCTTGCCATCGCAATCAAGGGGCGAGCTTGAACACCGTTCCGAAGTCGGAGGGGCAGGCACACCCGAAACTTGTTCCGTAGAGAATTCCGGTCGCGTCCCGTATTAACGCTCCATAGGGCTGCTCTCCGTCTGCCCCGCCTGCAAAACTGTGCAAAACGCTTTCCATTTGGGCCCCATCTACCTTAAAAACCGTTCCCAAGCCAGAAGCCCCACCCCCCGTAGTAGTGCCATACAAGTTGCCCGCTCTATCCCGGACCAACCCTCCTATGGGAGCCGCTCCATCCGTGCCCCCAGCGAAGCTGTAGAGAACAGTCTCCTTGCCCCTCCTTGTCATCCTAAATACCGCTCCGAAGCCGAAAGCGCCACCGGAGAACGTGGTACCGTAGAGGTTACCCCGCGCATCCCGCACTACCCCCCCTTGGGGATGTTCGCCGTGGGTACCCCCGGCGAAGCGGTACAGCACGGTTTCCTCGCCAATCACGCTAAGTTTGAACACCGTTCCATAATCAGAACCGTTGCCACCGAAAGTTGTTCCATAGAGCGTGCCGTTGGCGTCTCGAATCAGACCCCCGACCGGACCTGCCCCGTCAGCCCCGCCTGCGAAGCTGTGCAGCACCGTCTCCTTGCCTCTGGTATCCAGCTTGAACACTGTTCCGTCACCGTAGGTGCCACCATACAGGGTTGTGCCGAATAGATTGCCGTCCGGGTCCCGGACTATCCGGGCTGTGGGAGTTGCCCCGTCCACGCCTCCAGTGAAACTGTAGAGCACGGTCTCTTTGCCAGTCTTATGGAGCTTGAACACCACTCCGTAGCCGTAGGCGCCTCCCTCCTCGGTAGTGCCGTAGAGATCGCCCTCAACATCTCTGACCAAACCTGCTTCGGGAAAATACCCATCCGGGCAGGTCTGCCCAGCAAAACAAAAACTGTACAGCACAGCCTCATGGCCGCTCGTGTCCAACCGGAACACTGTTCCAGCATTTGAAGTGCCCCCTTGGACGGTGGTTCCGTACAGATTACCGTTGGCGTCGCGGACCAAGCCTGCTATGGGGCCTTCTCCATCAGTCCCGCCCTTGAACACGTAAAGGGTCGTGAAAGTCTGCGCTTGCGCTGATTGGGTTGTAACTACCCCGAACCCAAGTACGACCGCTAACGCCATCGCGACACCTGCCGCCCCCATACGTATCCCCGGAATCCAGCCCCGATGTTGCGCTGAGGTCGTCATGATTGCCTCCCGTGTTTAACCCCAACCATCCTAGCCCTCCGCCCCACGAAGTCAACGGGGACTTTCGGCCCACTCTGCGGGGAAACCATCGCCGTGGCCAAGGCCGCTAACGTTCGGGCGTGATGTATGTCACAGACAAGACTGGCCACACTCATGTAAAAAGGGGTCGTGTTTCATGACAACCTTTCCTTTTTAGGAAGCCGAACCCTGACCCGGTTCGGCTCTTTTCTTTGTGTGGCTCACTTCCAGCGCAGATGAGAGCACTTTGGGGACCCCGATTGACACCCGACCCGGCGAGGGCGACAATGATCCACGCCCGCCTTGAAGGAGGACTTATGCAACGTCCCCGGACACCCTCTCGAATTTCCGAATCACTGCATCAGCGGCTCAACTCGTATGCGCTGGCGGCGAGCGCGGCGGGGGTGGGAATATTGGCGTTGGCGCAGCCCGCTGAATATGCCTTTCCCATGGGTGCAGGGCTTGCGAGTTTGTTTGTTTTCTCGGAACCAGCTGAGGCAAGGATTGTCTACACCCCTGTTCACAAGCGCCTTCCCTGTAACCACAGGACCTATTCCGGCTGCAGTGGCTCACTTAAGCTCGACTTGCACCGGCATCGGCGAACTGACTTTATCCTCCGTTGCGGCGGGGGTGGAGAAGGCGGGGGGCTGGGCATCGAGCCGAAGAATAGCGGTAATGAAATCTTGAGAACGTCAACCTCGCGGCGACTCTGGGCAGCAGCGCTCTCCTACGGTGCAGTAATTGAATCGAATAGCCACTTTCAACAGGGCGAAGGTGGAATGTTCACTTGGGACCGAACAAGTCACACTTTTTCGTCTGGGCCATGGGCGCACGGAGTTGCGGCGTATCTCGGTCTGAGGTTTTTCATTCGAGAAAATGTTCACTACGGCTGGGCACGGGTCATTACCTACGCTGATGCGTGGAACACGAACAAGTATGCGACTCTCGGTGGCTACGCCTACGAGACCATTCCGAACAAGCCCATCATCGCAGGAAAAACCAAAGGTCCGGATGTAATCACGGTCGAGGCAGGCAGTCTTGGGGACTTGGCTCGGGGTTCATTGAGCTATGCGATGTCTCGCAAGAGGAATGCACGAAAATAGCGATTCGCTGAGCGATGGAGAGGAACACATGCGACATACACGGACGCCTTCTCGAATTTCCGATTCCCTACACCAGCGGCTGAACTCATATGCGTTGGCTGCAAGTGCAGCTGGAGTGGGAATCCTCGCGTTGACCCAACCGAGCGAGGCGAAGATTATTTATAGGCCTGCAAACGTCAAGATTGGGAGCGAGGGTTTGAGACTGTTTCACCTTGACCTTAACCATGACCGCACCATTGACTTCACGTTTTATTGGTCAGCATTCAGTAGCACTGAACTTGTCGGTGAGAAGCTATTGGTGTCTCCATCCGGCGGAGGTAACGCCGTGGAGGTTAGTGTACACAGCTCTTCCACATTGGCTCTAGCGCTCAATTCTGGAACAACGATTGCGCCTTCCAACTTCCGCTCTCGTGGTTACAACGGTCTGATGGTTTTGGCTATCCGCAAGTACTACAGCATGGACCGTGGCTTCTGGGGTGGTGCAAAAGGTCGCTATCTCGGATTGAAGTTCAATATTAAGGGGCGGAGTCACTACGGATGGGCGCGGTTACGCGTCAAGGTGGTGGACGGCTACTACATCACTGCAACGCTGACCGGCTACGCCTACGAAACCATCCCGAACAAGCCGATCATTGCTGGAAAGACTCACGGGAAGGATGTCATCACGCTCGAACCAGCAAGCCTTGGTCACCTAGCACGCGGCGCATCTACGATTCCGGCGTGGAGGGCGAAGGAGACGAAATGAAACGACGAGCCAAGTCTTCGTCTACTTCTTTGGAGCATCGGCTGAGCGGATATGCTCTCGCGGCAAGTGCGGCGGGAGTGAGCGTGTTGGCGTTGATCCCACCAGCCGAAGCCAAAATTGTGTATACGCCCACACATGTCTATCTCGGACCGAACGGGGACCACTACAATCTCAAGTTCTACCCGGAGGGCAGTAACGGCTTCAAGTTCCTCAACACTGGATACTCTAATAGCGTCGGCAGTATTTTTATAGATAGTTTGACGATTACGCCGGAGGGGCGGAATGGCGTCGCGGGCCACGCTCGTGTCCTGCGTTCTGGCACCGTGATCGGCCCGGAGATGCAATTTAAGACATCACGTCAAAAGATGCTTTACCGTCGTCGAACCTGCACCCACACAGACACCAGTTTTTGTCACACACAAACTCTCGGTTCGTGGGACAACGTCCGCCGTGGCTATCTGGGCTTGAAATTCCACATTCATGGCAAGGTCCACTATGGCTGGGCCCGCCTTAACGTCAAGCTCTGGATTAACTGGCTCGCTGCTGAATTGCTGGGCTATGCCTACGAAACTATCCCCGGCAAATCAATCATTACGGGCAAGACCAAGGGACCGGATGTCATCACCCTCGAACCTGCCACTCTCGGAGCCCTAGCAGCGGGAGCGAACGGGCTACACACTTGGAGACAGAAATAAGACGTTGGAGCGGTGCTCAGATGATGAATTCGAGAATGTGCTTCCCAAAGACAGCGGTTTCGGTAGTCGCGCTCTGGCTTGTGGTTGCAGGTGTTGCGGCGCAACCGGCGCGAGCGCAGACGTTCAAGGTGCTGCACACGTTTCACAAGTCCAACGGCTACGGGCCGGCTGGAGTGTTGGTAAGGGACGCTTTGGGAAACTTGTACGGGACCACGGCAGGCGGCGGTCACGGGATGTGCAACGGCTACCCCTGCGGCACTGCCTTCAAGCTGGATAAGAGCGGCAAGCAGGTGTGGCTGCACACGTTCAACGGCAAGGATGGGATGAATCCCTATGCAGGACTCATGTGGGACGGCTCAGGAAATCTTTATGGGACCACCGAACTGGGCGGCGATATGACATGCAAGAACAATTCACTTGGTTGTGGCACGGTGTTCAAGCTGGACAAGACGGGAAAGGAAACGGTGTTGTACAAATTCACGGGGATGCCAGACGGGGTGTACCCGGATTCGCCTGTGGTCGAAGACGCGGCGGGTAATTTGTACGGCACTACCGAACTCGGGGGCCCTTCTGCGGCTGGGACGGTTTTCAAGGTGGACAAAAATGGAAATGAGACCATACTGCATAGCTTCACCGGTTCCGACGGATGCATTCCCGTAGGAGTGATTCTGGACTCTGCCGGTAACCTATATGGGGCAGCGGAGAGCGGTGGCTATAACTGCAGCGGTGGTGACGGTGAGATTTTCGAACTGGACACAGTGGGTAATTTCACGGTACTGCACGCGTTCATTGGGTCCGATGACGGGTCACATCCCGACTCGATACTGCTTCTTGGTGCCGACGGAAATCTTTACGGGACGACCGGGTATGGCGGCAACATGGATTGTGGAGGCGGCAGCGGGTGTGGGGTGGTTTTCGAGCTGTCCGCTAACGGGGAGACTGTGCTTTACAGTTTCTGCTCCCTCTCGAACTGCGCCGATGGGCAATATCCTGGAGGCGGACCGTTGGTACGCGACAGCAATGGAAACTTGTACGGCACGACGGACGAGGGAGGAACCGATCGCAACTGCAACGGGAACACGTGTGGAGTAGCGTTCAAACTGGATACAACCGGGAAGGAGACGGTGCTCCACAGCTTCAGTGACGGTACCGACGGTGCGCTACCGGAGGTGGGCCTAATTGTGGATCATTCGGGCAGCCTCTATGGGGTGGCCCTGCAAGGCGGTGACATCAACTGTAAGATCAACGGAATACCCGGCTGCGGCGTGGTGTTCAAGATCACACCCTAGCCTGCGGGCCGACTTTCGAGGACGGGCCGTTAAGGCACTCGCCATGCCGCGTCTGCGCGTGTCACAAGACTGCTGGAGGCCCGGCCTTCCGTGGTACAATTCCGCTCTGCTGGCAGATTTGGCAGTAACTCCCTCCCTTTTCCCCGGCCACGCCGAAGTGAGGTAACGATCATGCGATGGAAATCCTGCACGAGAGCAACGGTGGTTTTCGCGATTCTGGTAACGACTTTGGCTTTGATGCCTGCCGGGGCTTGGGCCAAACCTAGGTACAAGGTGCTGTATAACTTCCAAGGAGGCAAAGATGGAGCTGGTCCGATCGGTAGCCTGACCTTGGATGCGGCCGGAAATCTCTATGGCGGGCTGGATGTTTGGGGTCGGTAAATTCGAGCAGTTCGATGGGCGCACCGTTTTCGACAATGAATGCGACACGGACACCGTCGGATGGGCTGTTCGGAGGAATCAGGATTTCGCGCCCAGCAAGCTCGGAAGAGAGGTCGGTCACTTCGAACGCGACGTGCGCCACTCGCCGGACAAGATCGGGAACCGCCGCATCTGCCTCGAAGCGCATCCATTCCACGCCAAATTCGCTTTTCTGGTGACTGACGACGAAGACTTTCAGGTGTTTCAAGTGGGTCTCCCCGGCCTTCGATTCGTTAGTGGGAATCCCGATGTGGTGATAACGGCGCATTGTTTTCCCTCCGGGAGAACTGGCGCAAAATTCTACTCTATTCGTTACCACGTTTGAATCGCTCCGAGCCTTCCGAAAAGGTCTGTTCCAAAATCCTGAAGCCAAAGCCGAGTACGCGAATCTGCAATAGCGACTCGCATCAAATGCTGCTATGGGCGGCGAAGCCATTTTTGACCAGCGGGTTGTAAGGAAGGCGGATTACAGCGAATTAGCTGAACCGATGCGGATTCTGATTTTGACCAATTCCGCAAGGTGCTGGGTCTGCGTGTGGTATATGATAGCCCTCCAATATGAAAAAGTCCGCGAACATTGTGGCTGTGATTGGTCTTGCACTTGGCGGGGTCTTCGGAATGGCAGGGACATTCGTCGCTGCACGTAATCTCCAAGCCGCTTTGTGGGCGATTGACGGTGTTGGCTTGATAGTTGCCACAGCACTACTCGCACTACATTTCTTCAGGAAGGGAAATGATATTGTCGCCGCCGGATTTCTCGTATTCGCGTGCGCGTCGAGTGTCATGCTCACCGGGAATGCGACAACTGCCGAAGGAAGCGTTCCTTCCTTCGCTGCGGGCACGGCGTTATGGTGTGCAGCCCTTCTGCTCACAAGTGTGCCGAAAGAATTCGCTGTCTGGGTTCGCGTGGTAGGCATTATTGGTTCGATTCTCTTTGCGATCACCGCAGCCAGCATATTTTGGGGCAAACAGGTGTTGCCTACCTCCTCGCCACTTCCCTTTTTCGCATACCCTTTCCTCGTGCTAACCTTCATCGGCTGGATTTGGACTCTGCTAAAAACGGCTTAACGAGGGCGTCCACCATGGAGTCATTTCCCAACGAACCTCTGGAAAGACGCCGACCCCAACATCCCCATTCTGAAGCAAGCCAAAGCTGAGGACGCGAAGCTGCAATAGCTGCCCACGCTACCATGTAGTCACTGCACTACGAAAACAAGGCGTCGAAAGGTCTTGCCGATAAGTATGCATGTGCGGCGAGCAGACACAGCAGTGCCAGTTCCTCGACAATCGCCAGTACAATTCTGAGGTATGCCCGGTCGAGAGTGCTACCACTGCAAACAATGGATCGAGGACGGAGAAGAGCACGACTGTTGGACGACCACTGAAGCGGCTCTTACGAGGGAACTCTCCGACGATCTGCGGGACGCTTGGGAACGGCTGCGCGAGACAGCCGTCTCCTTCGGCGATCAACGGATTTACGCTTCGCACAAGGCGATCATGTTCTCGCGCAAGTCCTGCTACTTCTTCGTGCGTCCCAAGCGGAATTTTCTCGAACTCTGCGTTTTCCTCGGTCGCACGCTGAAGGCTCCACAAGTCCGACGAAGCGACCCCGCATCGAAGTCCAAGGTGTATCACATCATTCACATCAAGCACCGCGATCAAGTCGAGGCACCGATTACTGACTGGCTTCGGGAAGCCTACGAGCTTTCTGATGTGCTAGCGTCCGAGGGCAAGGTTCGTGCCAAGTCGAAGCACAAGCCGAAGGCGAGACGGATTTCGCCTTGATAGGAGTAGTTGCAATCGCGAAAGGAGGACACCATGCGTCGAGACCGTGCGCTGAAAGTTGTATTGGTTGTGGTGGGCTTGCTGTTTACAGCGGGAGTAATTCCGCTGACCATGTTTTTCTCGCGAGAACCTGCGGTGCCAATGATAATGAGCATTTATGTCACACTCGGAATTTTCTTGCTGCTGGCGGTGCGTGACCCAGCCGCGAACCGCAGCCTGATCGCCTTTGGCGGATGGGCAAATCTTGCGCATGCTGGGGTAATGGCTGCGCAGGAATACCGGAATGTGATCGAGCGCCGAGAACTCGCGGGAGTGGTTGTGTTCGCAGTTGTCGGTGTTGTGCTGATCGCACTGGCTCCAGCGAAGCAATCAGTCGTGAAAGCGTCCGCCGTGGTCGCATAGGGTTGGGAGCTAGAGAACCGAAGGACTAGCGACCCCATGAGCGTCGGAGCCATCATAATCATCGCCATCGCCGCTTCAGGCGTTCTCATGATGCGGTTTCGCAAGCGATGGCTGGCAAAGATCAACATCATCCTTACGAACCGGATCACCAGTTTGTTCGCGGGCTGGCTTCCGGGCTTCGGCATCCTGACTTACGTGGGTCGGAAGTCAGGAAAGGGTGTGCGGTAGACCTTCGCCCTTACGACGTCGGACTGCGCCTTCGCTAGATACCTCATCGCCGACTCCAAAGACTTCCAGCCCATCAGCCTTTGTACTGTCTTGAGGTCCATTCCGCCATGAAGGAGTCGCGTTGCGCACGTCCCGCGAAATTTGTGGACGTAGGCGTTCGCGATCTTGGCTGCGGCTGCGATCACTTGACAGTCATCCCATGAATGAACCCAGCGATGCCCCGTGCTGGTCGGGAACACATAGCGACTGGTGCGCGGCAGCGGCTTCAGGATTTCAATAAGTTCGTGGGGAATTTCAACCGTTCGCTGCTGCCAGGTCTTAGGGACAAAATCGCCCTTTGCCTCAACGCGCAAGGTGCCCGCCTTAAGGTCGATGCAGTCCCAAGTGAGGTTTTCCAATTCCTTTCGGCGCAAACCTGACATCAGATAGGTCTTGAACACCGCAAACTGGAACGGATTGCAATGCTCGAAAAATTCCTTTAGTTCGTCTTCGGTATAGACTTCGGGTTCCTTCTCCTCGTACTTGCCATCCCGTTCGGTCACCAGTCCCTCGCCCGGTTTTTGCTTCTGCACAGTACGTAAGAACTGCCCCACTCGCAGCATTTTGTTGGAGGCTGTACGGTCCTTGCGCTTGCGGTCGATGAGCCACTGTCGGTACCGCAGGAGGTCGATCCGCTTAATCTGGGAGATGATGTTCGTTTGGCAAAAAGAGTAGAACTCCTCAAGCGTCTGCTTCATCAACGCGTGCGAACGTGGGCGGTTGGCGAGGCGGTATTCCTCTAGGAAGCGGGGCATCTCGTAAACCATCAGCAGCGGTGTTGGGTCATTCTGAACCTTAATCCCGTTCGCCCTCGCCGCTAGATACGATTTCTGTACATCGCACATTCGAACAGCGGTGGAAAGAGTCTCGTATTTTGTCCAGACGGTCTTCGAACCTTCGCGGTGGCGTACGTAGTACGACGCGTCGGGATGATGCTCTTCGTGGGAATTGACGTGTGCCCAACCCGGCTTGATTTTGTTGTTCTTCCCTGTGACGGGCTTGCAGTAGCGCCATCCAACGGGGGTTTTCACGTACAGCCAAATGGATGCTTTGCGGTTTGCCATGACTGCTGCGTAAGCGTCCGCTGGTGGCCGTCTGGACAGAGGTGTAAGTGGGAGTCATGCTCTGGATGTGGACACCAGCGATAGTGTCCACTTGGAGCGATGATGGACACATACACTCAAACCACCCCACCTAAACGGCGGTACCGGACGTTGGAGGAGAAGCGAGGGATTGTCGAAGAGACGTTGGCGAAGGGTGCATCGGTAGCAAGAGTGGCACGGGCGCACGGGGTCAACGCTAACCTGGTTTTCAACTGGCGCAAGCTGTATCTGGCAAGGCGACTGGGAGGCAGCGGTGCGATGAAGCTGTTGCCGGTCAGCGTAAGCGAGAGCTCGCCGTCGCTGATGACATCGTCGAGTGGCGGGAGCTCTTCGACTTGTTTGGCGGGCACGGTTCACATCAAACTTCGACACGCGCAGGTGCGCATCGAGGGCAGCGCCGATCCGGTTTTGCTGCGGGTGTTGTTGGAGTGCCTGCGGGCATGATCGGGCCACCCACTAACACGCGGGTTTGGATTGCAGCGGGCGTGACCGATCTGCGGCGGGGTTTCACCGGGCTGAGCTCGCTGGTACAAACCCAACTGGAGCAGAGTCCGTTCTCGGGTCATGTGTTCGTGTTTCGCGGGCGGCGCGGCGATTTGATCAAGGTTTTGTGGTTCGATGGCGATGGGCTTTGTCTATTTTCGAAGCGTTTAGAGCGCGGACGTTTCGTGTGGCCGCAAGCGGCGAGCGGTACGGTTTCGCTGACGCGGGCGCAGTTATCCATGCTGCTGGAAGGCATTGACTGGCGGCGACCGGAGCGCACCTGGGATCCGCAACTGTCGGTGTAACGCACGAGGTTCTTTTGCACAACTTTTTTTGCGCGGAGAAGATCGTGGCGCGAAGATTCATGCGATACTCCGCGCATGTCAGGCAACCCGCTTCCGGATCTGAACCTGCTTCCGACGGAAGCGTTGAAAGCGCTAGTTCTGGCGCAACATGAGCAACTGCTCTGGCGCGAAAGCGAGATCGAGCATCTCAAGCTGCTGATCGCCAAGCTGCAGCGCATGCAGTTTGGGCGGAAGTCGGAGAAGCTGGCGCGGCAGATCGAGCAATTGGAGTTACGGCTGGAAGATCTGCAAGCGAAACCCGTCGAGAGCGCAAGCCAGCCGGAGAGTAAGCCTGGGGCCACGACATCTCCCCTCCTTATTAGTAGTAGTACTGTTGCGAAACCAGCCCGTCGGCCGTTACCCGATCATCTGCCCCGTCAAACGCAGAGGCACGAACCGAAAGAATCGGCTTGTCCGGATTGTGGCGGTGCGCTGAGTAAGTTGGGCGAGGACGTTTCCGAGATGCTGGAGTACGTGCCGGCGAGCTTCTTCGTGGTTCGCCACGTGCGGCCCAAGTTGAGCTGTACGAAGTGTGACCACATCGTGCAAGCGTCGGCGCCAAGCCGACCTATCGAACGCGGGGTAGCCGGGCCTGGACTGTTGGCTCACGTACTGGTCTCGAAGTATGCCGACCATTTGCCGTTGTATCGCCAGTCGGAGATTTATGGGCGCCAGGGCATTGAGTTGGAGCGCTCGACCCTGGCCGACTGGGTGGGTGGAACCAGCCAGTTGTTAGAACCACTGCTTGAAGTGCTGCGCCGTTACGTGACGGCCTCCGGAAAACTGCACGCCGACGACACGCCCGTGCCGGTGCTGGCTCCGGGGAATGGCAAGACCAAGACCGGGCGGTTGTGGACCTATGTCCGCGATGACCGGCCTGCGGGTGAGCTGGCGGCACCGGCAGTGTGGTTTGCCTACTCGCCGGATCGCAAAGGGGAACATCCCGAGCGGCACCTGCGCGAGTTTCGCGGAACGCTGCAAGCCGACGCCTACGCCGGATTCAATCAACTCTACGAAGACGGCCGCATCCAAGAAGCGGCGTGTTGGGCGCACGTGCGGCGCAAGTTCTTCGATCTGCAACAGGCGCATGCGTCGCCGGTAGCGAGCGAAGCCCTGGAGCGAATCGCAGCCCTGTATGGGATCGAGAAAGAGATTCGCGGTCGGCCAGCAGAAGAGCGACAACAAGTTCGCAACGCCCGTGCGCGACCCTTGCTCGAATCTCTGCGACAGTGGTTCGAGGCGACGCTCCCCAAGCTTTCGCGCAAGTCGGATACGACGGCAGCGATTCGCTACGCCCTCTCACGCTGGGACGCATTACTGCGTTATTGCGACGACGGACACATCGAGATCGACAACAACGCCGCAGAACGTGCTCTACGTGCGGTTGCTCTCGGTCGAAAGAATTACTTGTTTGCGGGATCAGATACTGGAGGTGAGCGGGCGGCTGCCATCTACAGCTTAATCGGCTCGGCCAAACTCAACGGCCTGGATCCGGAAGCCTATCTGCACGAAGTGCTGTCGCGGATCGCCGATCACCCCATCACTCGCATCGAGGAATTACTGCCTTGGAACATCGCCGCAAGCCTAACTCTCGCAAGCCAATCCGCAGCTTAGTTAGAACGAGTCCCGCACCTGGTCAATACGGCTTACACCGAACGCTTACACTGCTTCTGCTGCAATCATGGTTCAAAATGGTAGGGACGCGGTAGGAAGAACTGGAAGTGCTTGATTACGAAAGTTTTGGTTGCGGGGGGTGGATTTGAACCACCGACCTTTGGGTTATGAGCCCAGGCGGTCAATCTAACTTGTTGTTGATTCGACGACTCTTACACCCCTCGACACCCGATTTTGACCCTATTCGGGGTCGATTCTTTGCCCAAGTTTTGCCCAACTTTTCCGGCACTAAAATCGAAACCTCACAGACATTCCCGCCAGACCTAGGCCGAATTTGCCGGGCTGTAGATCCTGACTTACTGGTCACGTCGTCACAATCACGCCAGTACATGGACCTTTACTGGCACGGTGATAGCTGTGACGCACTCCCGAATCGAAGTACACGGCGTCCCCTGTTTCGAGGTTGAACGTCTCGGAACCGATCATGAGCTCCAGTTTTCCGGAGATTAGATAAAGCAATTCCACGCCCGGGTGCTGGTGAGGCTTCACGTTCTCGGAGGAAATGGGTTCGAACTCCGCGTAAAAAGCATTTAGCTTGCGTTCTGTAGCGTTGAAGTCCAGGCTCTCGAAGTTGTACGCGATGCTCCCTCCGCCAGGACTGTCCGGAAACCGCAAGCGTTCTTTTTTGCGTGCAATCGTCACCACGTGACGCTTGCGCTCATCAGTGAAGAAGTATTCGAGCCCCACCCCGAACACCAAAGCGATACGCAGCAGCGTCGGGAGTGTGGGATACAGTTTGCCACGCTCCAGTTTTGAGAGCATGGCCGCCGAAAGGCCGGTGTGCTTGCCCAATTCAACCAGACCCATGCTCTTTCGCAGCCGCAGCGTCCGCAGTTTCTCGCCCAAGGCATAAGGCCGAAGCCCTTCGACAATTGTTTTATTCACCACGCCTTTTCCCTGTTTTCCTGCCAGTACAACATCGTGTCGGACTTTTGATTGCCACTCACATGAATTGCGGAATTTCGTTGTTTGTCGTATTGCGACAATAATTGTTCTCTATAGTTAATACAGCAAGCGGGAAAAGTGCAACAGAAAACAGAAGAACAAGAAAATGAAAACCGGGAGACATAACGTGAAAGTAGCGAGTTTTGCATTGATTCTCAGCGTCCTGGCAACTGCAATGCCGGCGGTAGCCGGCTCTGCACAGAAGGACATCGTTGACACCGCGGTCGCCGCAGGCAGCTTCAAGACGCTGGCCACCGCACTTCAAGCAGCCGGTCTGGCTGACACCCTGAAGGGCAAGGGACCCTTCACCGTGTTTGCTCCGACAGACGAAGCCTTCAGCAAGCTGCCGGCGGGTACGGTCGAGTCGCTTCTCAAGCCCGAGAACAAAGAAAAGTTGAAGGCCATCCTGCTCTACCACGTGGTATCGGGTGACGTGACTGCGGCGCAGGTCGTGAAACTCTCTTCGGCGAAAACCATCAATGGCCAGGACCTGAAACTGACGGTCAATGATGGCACCGTCATGGTCAATGACGCCACGGTTATAAAGGCCGATGTTTTGGCTTCCAACGGCGTGATCCACGTGATCGACACCGTGCTTCTACCCAAAGACTAAGTAAATGGAGGAAAAGATGAAGACGTTAGATGTGATCGCAGCTGTGCTTCTTGTAGTTGGCGGACTGAACTGGGGTCTGGTAAGCGTCGCGCACTTCGACCTGGTGGCCGCTATTTTCGGAATGAAATTCGGCGAAACTTCAACACTCAGTTCCGTCGTCTATGCTCTGGTTGGCTTGGCGGCGCTGTATCAGGCTGTCTCTTTCAAGGCCATTCAGCATCGCTGGGGACACGAGTCGGCTCCGGCTCGCGCCCGTTAGAGGAAGAGACCCGAAGGCAGGGAGAACACATTTGTGTTCTCCCCTACTTCACTTGTGATGGGAATCCAAACACTCAGCCTCGATCCACGCATCACCGTGCGGAAGGGTGGAGCGCCAAATCCAGAGGGGAAGTGCGTAGTCTACTGGATGCAGAGCGCCCAGCGGGCATTGGACAATCCGGCTCTGGATGTCGCGGTTGAGCTTGGTAACAAACTTGGCGAGCCGGTAGTTGTTTTCCTGGCTCCGGTGCCTTTTTATCCGCACGCCAATCTCCGTCACTACCGCTTTCTCGCCTCCGGAATTCCGGACATCGCGGAGGAACTCTCCAAGCGCAATGTCGGTTTTGTGTTGCGGACGTACCCTGATCACAGCCTAATAAAGTTTTGTGAACAAGTCCGCCCGGCGATCGTAATTGGCGACGAAAATCCCTTGCGCGAAGCTGAGCGCTGGCGAGTTCGCGCCGCCCAGCATCTGAAGGTACTTTTCTGGACCGTTGATGCCGACGTCGTCGTGCCCTCGCGGCTGCTGGGTAAAGAGCACTATGGCGCCCGCACTATCCGGCCCCGACTCCAGGAACTGTTGCCACAGTTCCTTGTTCCAAAGAAGGTCGTCAAAGCGCGAATCCCATGGAACAAGCCACGAACTCTGCATTCACTTTCGGCGCATGAGGATTTCACCGCAGGCTGGTCGCTCGATCGCTCCGTTTCGCCGGTAGAGAACTGGCGGGGTGGAACCAAGCGTGCGCTGAGCGTTCTGGCTGACTTCGTCAAACATGGGTTGCGGAACTATCCCAAAGACCGGAATCATCCCGAATTGTCTGGGACCAGCCGCCTCTCGCCGTACCTTCACTTTGGCCACATCGGCCCGCTCACTATCGCGCACGCGGTGCAGGCAGCATCGGCGCCGGCAGCCGCGAAACAGGCATTCCAGGAGCAATTGATCGTCCGACGCGAGCTCTCCGTGAATTTCGTCCGCTACAACTCGTACTATGATTCCTTCGAATGCCTTGAGCCCTGGGCGGATCGCTCTTTTGCCCAACACTCGGACGACCGTCGTCCAATTGTTTACAGCGAGGCGCAACTGGAACAGGCTGAAACTCATGATCCTCTATGGAATGCTGCTCAGAAACAGATGGTCTTGACGGGCTGGATGCACAACTACGTGCGAATGTACTGGGCCAAGAAAATCCTGGAGTGGAGTCCGTCGGTTGCAACGGCTTACCAACGAGCCGTTGGGCTCAATGATCGTTATCAACTCGACGGCCGCGACCCCAACGGCTACGCGGGAATTGCCTGGGCCATCGTCGGCAAGCACGACCGGCCTTGGTTCGAGAGGCCTGTTTTCGGACAGATTCGCTATATGTCATACGCCAGCACCTCAAAGAAATTCGATTCCCATCAGTACATCCAGAAGGTGAGACATTTGGAGGCTAGACATGTCTGACAACCGCTGGCTCATGTTTCTGTTCTTCTTGCTTACCTGCTTCAGCGCGGCAGGGCTAGGCTCCATCTTGACCTCGTCCTCGGTTGGCACCTGGTATGCAGAACTTATTAAACCTTCCTTCAACCCACCCAACTGGATCTTCGCCCCGGTCTGGTCAGCCTTGTATTTCCTGATGGCACTGAGTGCCTGGCTGGTCTGGCGGAAAGCAGATTGGGGCGGCGCAAGATTTCCTCTGGCTCTGTTCTTCGGCCAATTGGCGCTGAATGTCGCCTGGTCAGGGCTGTTCTTTGCACTACGCCGGCCGGGAATGGCGCTGATTGAGATTGTTTTCCTGCTGGGTACGATTGTCGCAACTGCTGTGGCGTTCCGGACCGTTTCCGGCCTCGCCTTCTGGCTCATGGTGCCCTACGCTCTGTGGGTCGCTTTTGCAGCGCTGCTGAACTTCAAAATCTGGCGACTTAACCTGGGAGCAACATGAGAATTCTGGTCAGTGGTGCGACCGGATATGTAGGCAGCAGGCTGATCCCGCGTCTGGTGGATTCCGGACACGAAGTCTCGTGTATGGTGCGGGACGCCTCGCGGGTGGACCCGCGAGTGGCCGAGAGCACTCGCATTGTGGTTGCAGACGTACTGCAACCGGGGAGCGTTGCCGCAGCAATGCAAGGAATCGAGGTTGCCTACTATCTGATTCACTCCATGTCAGCCTCCGGCGGAGATTTCCAGGAGCGCGACCGGCTCGCCGCCCACAACTTTGCCGTGGCGGCCCGCCAGGCAGGAGTGAACCGGATCATCTACCTTGGCGGTCTCGCGTCCGAAACGTCACAAATTTCCGCGCACCTCAAGAGCCGCCAAGAAACTGGAGAAGCTCTACGCAGATGCGGACCGCCGGTAACAGAGTTCCGCGCAGGCATCATTGTCGGCAATGGCAGTGTCTCATTCGAGTTGATTCGATACTTGACCGAGCGCCTCCCGGTCATGATCTGTCCGCGCTGGGTGATTACGCGCACTCAGCCCATTGCCATCGATGACGTTCTCGACTATCTGGTCGCGGTGCTGCAGTCACCAGAGTCAACCGGTCACGTGGTCGAAATCGGGGGCGCAACGATTGAAACTTACCGCAGCATGATGCTCACCTATGCCCAAGCCCGGCGGCTCAGACGCTGGTTGCTCCGCGTGCCCGTCCTGACACCGCGACTGTCTTCCTACTGGTTACGCTTGGTGACCCCAATTCCCACGTCGATCGCACGTCCACTGATTGAGGGCCTGCGCACCGAGGTCGTCTGCAAAAGCCCCCGTGCTGCTGAGTTGTTCCCTGCAATACGGCCCATGGGTTACGCGGCTGCCATTGAGAGGACGCTGACCCGTACGCTACCGGACGATTCCCTGAGAGAGACTCTTCCTTGCCGTCCTGCGCACCTATTCACTCGGCGGGACGGCGTTCTGTGCGACGTCCGCCAAGCGGTCGCCGACGCGTCCCCAAAGGACGTGTTCTCCGTCATTTCACACCTCGGCGGTTCGAACGGCTATCTCTACGCGAATAGCTTGTGGCGCATCCGCGGTTGGCTGGACCGATGCCTGGGAGGAGTTGGTATAGAACGCAGCCCCGGCAGCGCCCACTTGAACAAGAATGATCACATCGACTTTTGGTACGTGCAGGATCTGGAGGCGGACCGCCGTCTGCTCCTGCGGGCGGAAATGAAGCTCCCGGGTCGTGCCTGGTTGGGGTTCTTGGTTTCTCCTCAGCCCAGTGGCCGGACGCTGGTTCGCTGCTGCGCCTGGTTTGAGCCGCGCGGATTGTTGGGAGAACTTTACTGGTGGGTTCTATACCCCGTTCACATTTTGATTTTCCGAGGGCTGGTCCAAGCAGTGTGCAGAAAGGCGACCCGCAGCGTCACTATACAGCCTGCGTACACGGGGCCACACGCTTGACTCGCGAACGGAAACATCATGGTTTGTAGAATTCTCAGAATCAACGTGGCAGCCACTTAAGCTATTCAATCGAAGAGACTGTCAATGATGGCAACTTTGTTGGCGTTGGCAGGTTGTCACACCGCCGTCAGAATCTTTGAACTAAGTGAGTTTTTGAAGCTCGAGTCTACAAGTCGCTGACGCAAGGGTGCGCTTTGAGGCTTGTGTGACAATGTGAAGATAGAAACGACAATGGCGGAAGCGTGGTGGCCTGCTGAATTAAGAGTTAACGCACACTGATCAGCACGGCGGGTACGATCACACCTCTGAATCAATCACTTACCCACAGCCTAGCCCGCACGGAAGCACTTTATCGAGGTAGCAAAAAAGCCCGTATTGGCGCGCATCGGCTCGAAGCGTACGACACATTCTGCGGCACACCTCTTGTGCCTCGCTTTGTTGGCATTCATTCGCGTCATCAGAATGGAAACCTCACAGAGGTGACCCAGTTATGCTCGTAGGCGTGAAACTGGGTGGCAGCAATCTGCACACCTCCGCCAAAAGCGAAGCCCAGCCGCTTCCACAAGCGCAGCTTGCCCACAACCAAACCGGGAGATAGAAACACTTGCTTTTTCCCATCGTTCTTGCCGTTCGACCACATCGTTGAATTGACCTCGGCTTCGGGCCAGAAATACTTCAACAGGTGGTACTGTGCGGTGGCATTGAGCACCACCGGACTCCCTAGCACGTTCATATCGCCGGTGGGCACGGTGACTCCAGCAGTGCCCTGCAGGTCAAAGTTCCTCCAGCCTTTCCCTAACGCCAGCGTGGGCGTAAGGGAAGCATCTGTGGAACCGTTAGTGAATGTGCCGGTTGGGACAGTGGCAGACAGCATTGCAGTCACCACGTAGTTTCCGTTCTCGGGGTTGCCGGCCGCAGCCCGATATTTGAACAAGAAAGTCATGTCGCCGATGCCGTCGTTCACTCCGGGTTTGGTGTGAGTAAGGTACGGGGGAGCGCTCACGTACAGCTCAACGCGGTCCAAAGGAACCAGTTCGAGCCCCTTGCCGCTGCCATAATTGGCGTTGGTGAAGCCCCTGTTGAACTGCCAACCCATGTCATAGCGAAACTGCTGCACGAGTCGAGGAGTCACGGTAAAGATCGGAGCCGCCCAATGAGGTTGCTCGGATTCGGCGCGTGACGACCGCTGGAGCCAGTCGCTCAGAAAGCCTTCGTCAGCGGATTGACTTGCGTTCTGCGCCCGAGTGGAAACAGGAGACAGTCCAAGTGCAAAAACGACCGCAAGAGTAATTATGATGACATTTTTCAAAGCATGCTCCTACGCTCAGAATCTCTGGCTCCTGGTGGTGCCACAGCCGCCCTCGCGCATGTGTCTCAGGAACTGCACAAGCATTGTCATGAGCACTGGGAAGCCGGGCGCATTGGTCCGGTCCAGCTTGGCCTTAGCGGCAGGGAGCCAGTTCAATAAGTGGCGTTCTAGAAATTCGGTCTCAGCCCTCTCGAGCGAAACAGCGGAACTCTCTTCGGGTGTGTGTTCGCAGGTGTAGCGGAGAGCAGCGAGGAACTCCAGTTGGGTGACAAGGTAGTCGGGGACGGCGCGGCTGGGGTCGGACTTGAGCCCGAGAACCTCGTAGAAGTAGGTATTCTCCAGCGCAATCTCTTGCGCTGGATGAGTCTTGTCATGGGCTGACTCGAATAGAGGCACGGGCGGTTCGGGTATGCCAACATCAAAGAGAGCGATATAGGTTGACTCGTACTGCTCGTAACTGGCGAACCATTCGAATCCCGGATATTCTCCCTCGCACTTCAGGTGCTGCCATAGATTTCGTAGTGCCTCCGGCAGAGCGGGTTGCGACAGAAGTCCGAAGCACTCGCGCGTTGGCGGCGCCAAGACGAAAGCGAAGAATCGGTAGAGATCGTTCTGCTGCCAGTCGATGGAGGTAACCGCTTTCTCATCTGGAACGATTGTTAGCATCGCGACTCCTGTTCTTGAACTTCCGTTTCTACTCCAGTACTTGCCAGACCGAGAAATACTTCCGGCCGTCGAGGTCCTTCTGGCTCCCGTTCCACACGGCGAAGGCCACAGTCGTGCCCGAGGGCAGATCGGGCAACTCGAAGATCACGCTCCACTGGCCATTTTGATAGGTGCTATTCACCGGAAAACTCTGGCCAGTGCGGCGCGTAGTGCCGCGTCCCTGGGCTTGCATCAGCATCGCGCCGCGGGTGGCGTTCCAGTAGTAGATCTCCACCGGATGCTCAACATCTCCCATCTGCAGCGAAGGGGCGATCGCATCGGAGCCCGGCTTTGCAGGAAACATGACGGCGGCAGCATCGAAGAATCGGTCGTCAGCTTCCGTCTGAACTTTGCGGAAGCGGGTCTCGGGCGGCGTGTTGGGGACTTCCGCCACTGTTATCGCGTCATGCGTCGGATCGCGCCAGCTCAGCTGTACTAGCAACTTTCCACCGGTACGAGCAGTGCGGACGTCAACGCTCGGAATCTCCAGCGTCGCGGGCTCGTCGGTGTCATAGAGCGGCGGCGTGCGGTTCAGAGCAACACGCTTTAGCGCAATCTGGTTCCACGCGGCAGGTCCGCCATTGAGCAGACTGTCGGCGCTCGCTGATGACGCAGCTACGGACAGAGACTGCCCTGCGACTGGCTTCGCCCCGGTTTGTGCCCCATTCATCGAGGAAAGGATCAACACGGCTGAAGCAAAGATCAGAAGTTGGCGAGTTGGCATGACGTTCTCCTACAACTGGATTTGCACCAACTGGGGCCGGACGTGGAAACGGGTTTCGGCGTCGCGGCCGATGAGTAGTTGCAGTGCTTCACTGCGCCCGCCTTCCTGCGTTTTCTTGAGTTCCGCCTCCAGGCGCGTGATCACGTCCTTCACTTCGGGCCCGAAGAGGTAAATAAGGTAGTCGAGCGGCACCCGCGGGTCTTCTTGGATGCCCTTACCGTAATTCTCACGCTTCGGTGGATTGAACGGCGGCACGTAAAAGACGTTAGGTTGCGTACCCTTTTCGGGGAAGAGCGGTAAGGCGATCTTGTGAACTAAGACCAGTTTGTGAACCGGAGATTCGGTATCGTCGAGTAGGCCGACGAAGCGCAAGCGGCCGGGACACTGCGCAGCGCAAGCGTTGACCTGACCCTTCTCAAGCCGCGGATAACAAAAGATGCATTTCTCAGATTTCCCGCTCACCTCATTGAAATAGATCTTCTTATAAGGACACGCCTTGATGCAGTAGCGGTAACCCTGGCAGCGATCCTGGTCGATAACCACCATGCCATCCTCTTCGCGCTTGTAGATGGCCTTGCGTGGACAGGCCTCCAGACACGCGGGATGAGTACAGTGGTTGCAGATGCGAGGTAAATAAAAAAAGTAATTCTCGTCCTCATTCATGCCGCCCACGTCTTCGTCCCAGTTACAGCCGGACTTCGGCTCGGGCGAGGGCATGACCGGTTGCTTCTTGCCTTCGTAGAGACGCTGCTCGTAGTTGTATTCCCAGGCGTGGCCGTAGTCGTCCATGGTCGGCAGCGGACTGGGCTGCAGCGATCCGTCTTTCCAGCCGCCACCGATACGATCCCACTGCCGCGGATAGCCAAGGCCGGGACGGGTTTCGACATTGTTCCAGTACATATAGCCGGTGCCGTCGCGGTCCGTCCACAGCTTCTTGCAGGCGATGGTGCAGGTCTGGCAGCCCAAGCATTTGTTCAGGTCCATCACCATCGCGTATTGGTGTCTTGACATGGCTGCTTCTCCTCAGATCTTCGCCTTCTCAACGTCCACCTTGATGTCGCGGTTGTTGCCGGTGGGCCCCCAGTAGTTCAGGCGAAAATTGACGTGGCCGTACTTTCCGATCAGCTGCGTGGGCTTGATCTTGATGTAGGTGAGCGACTGCCATCCGCCCTCCTTGAATCCGAGATATTTCTCCCAGCCGTGATACATGGTGACGCGGCCGGGTTTTTCGCCGGGCAATATCTGCAAACGGCAGACACAATGGCCGACCTCGTTGTGAATGCGGACCCAGTCGTTGTCCTGCAGGCCGCGTTTGCGGGCGTCGTCGGGATGCATGTAGACGATCGGGCCTCCGCGCTGCAGCCGCAGCATAGCGCGGTGGTCACGCCACGTGGAGTGGATGGACCAGCGTCCGTGCGGCGTGTTCCAGAAGAGTGGATACTTTTCCTCGACCGGCTCCTTGAATGTAGGGAGGGCCTCACCCAGCTCGATGTACCAGGGATGATCGATGTAGAACTGCTGGCGGCCGGTGAGCGTACGCCACGGGCGCTTCTTTTCGAGCTGATGCTTGAAGGGAGTATAGGCAACGCCTTCTTCAATATCGCTGTTCCAGGACTCGGGATCGGTGGCGACGAAACGCCGCGGCCCCTGCTGAATCAACTCGTATGTCATGCCCTTGGTTTCTTCCGCGTTGTTGAGAATGAAGTTGACAGCCTGTTCATCGCTTTGAATCGCGCCCTTGCCCGTCCAGTCGTGGCCTAGCTGCGTAAAGTCGCGGGTCCAGTCGAAAGCATCGTCATGAAAAGGCTTCACGCCTTTCTTGGTGGCAACTTCCGCCATCTTTTCGGCCAACGCGCGGAAGATATCCCAGTCGGTCTTGCTTTCGAACAGCGGTTCACACGCTTTACCGAAGGGATGAATGTAGCTGTGGCAGTCGGTGGAGTTGATGTCCACCTTCTCGTAGTAGCTGGCCGCGGGCAACACCACGTCGGAGTAGAGTGCCGTGGTATCCATGCGGTAGTTGATATCTACGATCAGATCGAGATCTTTCCAGAGTGACGATTCCAGAATCTCGTTGCCTTTGGCCTGGTTCAGGTAGTTCGCGCGCCACACGATGAATGCCCGCGGCTTCTTCCCGTCCTTCGGCCAGAGCGGCATCCATCCGTTCTTGACCGACTCCTGGATGTACCACTCGATGGGTTTCCCGTTGTAGAGATGCGGGTCTTTATTCGTAGAGTGGACGTAGCTCCAGAGCGTGGTGTTTTGGAAACGCTGCTTCTTTCGGGTTTCGGGGAAGGCGAGCTTGAAGAATCCTTGCTCCGGCCAGAGGCGTTCCTGCCCGACGTAGTGATTGAATCCGCCGCCGTTTTTGCCGGTGTTCCCGGTGAGGGCAACCAGCAGGATGAAGGAGCGGTTGGTCAGATCATTGTGGAACCAGTGGTTGGTTCCGGCACCGTGGATGATCATCGCCGGCTTGCGCGTGCCCAGTTCTTTGGCAAAGAGTTCGATCTCATTCGCGGGCAGGCCGGTACGCGCAGCGACTTTGTCCACTGTGTATCCGGCGATTTCTTTCTTCAGGAGTTCGAAGACCGTGGTGACTTCGGCGATCTTGCCATCGGCGAGTTGCACGTGAAAGGTGCCCGCCAGCGCAGGGTCAGCACCATCGAGTTGGATGGTCTTTTGCTCCGATCCCATCGAACCCGGTGTAGGAACGGCGCGTTGCTGCTTCGCGTCCCAGAAATAGAAGATGTCTTCCTTGCCGCCGTTCTTGAGGTCGGACTCGCGGAGGAAACGGTTCGTGCCCGAGAGCACGAGCAGAGGCATGTCGGTTTGTTCCTTCACGTACGACACATCGATGAGGTTCTGATCGATGAGCAGCTTGGCTACGCCTAGTGCGAGGATCCCGTCGGTGCCGGGGTTGATGCGGAAATACAGATCGGCATGGGTCGCGCTCGCATTGTAATCGGGCGAGATACAGACGATCTTGGCGCCGTTATAGCGTGCTTCGTACGCAAAGTGGGCATCTGGGATCCGGGTCTGCGAAATGTTCGATCCCCACAGCACGATGTATTTGGAGTTAAACCAATCGGCACACTCGCAGGCTTCGGTCTGCACACCCCAGGTCAGGGGCTCGCCCGGAGGCAGATCGCAGTACCAGTCGTAGAACGAGAGAAAAACTCCGCCGATATAGTGAGCCAGGCGCGAACCGGCGCAGAAACTGACCGGGCTCATGGCGGGGATGACACTGAAGAAGGAATTGGTATCCGGGCCGTAGTTGTAGATATTGTCGAGCAGTTTTTCGGCAACCATCGTGAGCGCTTCATCCCAGGTTGCGCGGCGCCACTTGCCTTCGCCGCGTTCTCCTGTGCGAATGAGCGGGTAGCGCAGGCGCTGCGGACTATAGACATATTCGGTGAAGCAGCCGCCCTTCTGGCAGCCGCGGGGGTTGTAGTCGGGCAGGTCGGCATTGATACGCGGATAATCAGCTGCCTGCTCTTCCCGGACCATAACGCCATTGCGTACGTACACCTTCCACGAGCAAGAACCAGTACAGTTCGCGGAATGGGTAGAACGAACTACTTTGTCCCATGTCCAGATCTTGCGGTAGAAGTCCTCCCATCCGCGATAGGGATAGCTGCGCAGTGGATCAAAGTCTCCCGTCAGCGTAGTCAAGACAGGCTTCTCGTTGCGCGAGCAACCAGGTAGGGCGAAGGTTGCCGCCGTCATGGCGGCAGTTTGGATAAAGCTGCGCCGCGAGAAGGGCTTCTGTGGTTTGTTCTTGTCGCTCATGGCTTGCCTCCCGAAGGAGTTCCTGAAGTTGCGTTCTGCGCAGTTGCTTTCCGCCCTTTTGGTTCTCCGAGTGTCCGTAAATAGGCGATCACGTCGGCGATGTCCTGATCGCTAAACGCCGGCGCCTCGGTACGCTGGAAGGCAGGCATCGCGGTTCCGATGCGGCCGTTGCGGATGGTGCGGAGGATGAATTCGTCGGTGGCAGCTTGTTGGAAAACCGGATTGCCCACCTCGGGCGCCATTCCAGCGCGGCCATTCATGCCGTGGCAGCCCGCGCAGTTTCTCAGGAAAAGAGACAGACCGTTGCTGGCGTCCCCGTGGAGCGTCAGCACCGTCATCGCGGGAGTTGCCGGAGCACCCGCGCGGAGATACTCGATCACTCCGGTGATTTCTTCAGGAAGCAGTCCGCCGGCGTGCGGACCCCAAGCGGGCATCTGGGTACCCGGCCGTCCTTGTTCGATGTTGGCTTGTAGATATTCGCGAGTTGCGGTTGAGATCAGCGAAACGCCGCGAATCGCCGGAATAAAGCGGTTGAATTTCTTGTCCCACCGAGTGTAGGTTCCGTTGCCGTGGCAGGCTGTGCAGTACTGCCTGTAAACCTGCTCGCCGGCCAGGGGCACGGGATGGAGCGCTCGGTATTTCTGCTCGATCTTGTCGGGTGCGAGATAGCTTTCCGGCACATCGCGCTTCCACTGCGCGAGCATGTACGCGGTCAACGCCCGCGCTTCCGTCCGTGTGACGGTTGGATTGCGCATCAGGCTGTCGGGAACCACTCCTCCGGGATCACGAAAGTGCGCATCCTGCCAAGCCCAGGTGGTGTGCGGCGGCTTTAGGTTCGTCATGATGAGCTGGTGCTTGGTCTTCGCGCCTTCATTGTCGAGCGCTGGACCGAGCGCCCCGCCGCGTCCTGCGAGCTTGTGGCAGGACCCGCAACTTTTCTCCCGATAGAGTTTCATGCCCGCAGTGAGCAGCGGAATCTGATCGGGTGGCAGTTTCTCCGCGTCGTGACAGGTGACGCAGGTCGACTCAGTCATCTCCGGGGGCAGCAGCGGGTAGTCCCAGAACACGTCTTCGGCCTTGGCTTCATTGAAAGTCATGGCCGCACCCTGCCCGTGGTGACATACCGTGCAGCCGAAGCGATCCACGGGATGCTTGTCGAGGATGTGACCGGGATGGGTACGATGCGGCTGTGGGACATCCGTCATGCGCGGATCGTCGACGCCGTTATGGCAGGTGACGCAGCGATCCACCGTGCCGAGCGCGGGGATGCTGGCCTGCTTCATCTCTACCCGGAACTTGGCGAGCAGTTCTCGGCCACGATCGTCGGTGGCTTTCTGGCGAAGAATGTTGCGGTATTCCTGTTGCACGGTTCGCCACTGCGCCAGATAGTTTTCGCGCACCGCTGCGCCCACCAGATAGACGATGGTGACGACGCTCGCCACCAGGAGGAGCCAGCGATAAATCCGGGATGGGTCTTTCATCGCATTCTCCTCAGTGCACCGGCCATTGCGAGGGCCACCAGTAAAAGTGCCAGTTGGGCCCGCGATGGACCGTCGCAAAGTAAGTCAGCAGAGTGAACCCAACCAGAAAACAGGTGAATAACGAGACTGCTGCCAGGCGCACCGAATCTTTGCGCTTCAGAATGAAGAGCGACCAGGCAGCAAAGATCAGGACAAACAGCGAACCGGGGTTAATCACGATGATCCAGAGCTGGTGAATGTTGGGGAACCAGTTTCGCAGCCAACCGTAGTTGACCGTGAAAGCAAGCATTCCGACGGTCACGGCGCAGGCAAAGAACAAGGATTGCCAGAACACCGAGCGCTCGTGGCTGGTGCCGAACCACGTGCCTTCGCCTCCGGAACGGCGATCGAGAAACGGAATCAGAGCAAGTCCGACTAGGACGATCATCGGAATCAACATGCCTCCCATGAACGCCGAATAGGAGACCAGTTCCTGAAGCCCCAGGAAGTACCAAGGCGCCTTCGCCGGATTTTCCGGAATGGCCGCGTTCGCGAGTTCTTTCAGCGGCGCATCGCTATAGAAAGCCAAGATCAGCGTGATCGCCACCGTCACCATGAAGACGGAGAGTTCTGCCCAGAACAAGTGCGGCCAACTCATCACCGTGTTCTCGGGCCCGCGATTCACCGGTGGACGCTTGCCTTTCACCAACGCCATCAGGCCGTAGGTTTTGGTGGCAAGCGGCTGGAAGACTTGGCGCTTTTCTCCACCCCATTCGGCCAGTCCGCCGGGCGGATCTTCGGGCTTGGCGAGGCCGCCATCCTTTCGAATGCGCCAGAAGTGCACTCCGAGCAGCGTCACCAGCGCGAACGGAAGAACGAAAACATGCAGAACGTAGAAACGGATCAGCGCGTCCTGCCCGACGTAGTTCGCACCCAGCAGTAACCGCTTCTGGAAGCCGCCCGGGTCAAAGAACTTGGTAATGCCGATCGCGTCAGTCAGTTCGCGCGGAGAGTTGGCGATGTTCGAGCCGATCGTAATCGCCCAGTACGCCAGTTGATCCCAAGGCAGTAGGTAGCCGGTGAAGCTCAGCGCCAGAGTGATCACGAGCAGCCCCAGCCCGACCAGCCAGTTGAATTCGCGCGGCTTCTTGTAACTCGCGGTAAAGAAGACCCGCGCCATGTGCAGCAGGACCACCAGCACCATCAACTGCGCCGACCACCGATGAATATTGCGGATGAAGCGTCCCGTGGAAACTGTGAAGTGAATATCTTTGATCGATTGATAAGCGAGATCGGTTGAGGGCTTGTAGTAGACCATCAGCAGCACGCCGGTCATAAGGGTGATCAGGAAACTGGCCGTGGCTACCAAGCCGAGACCGAAGGTAAGCGTAGGTCTAAGCGTGCGCACGTGGACCCGGACGCTGTGGATGTGCAGAAAAAGGTTATGAAATGTGGCCTGCGATTCTTCGCGCTCCGATTCGGGCTCTTTCCCCAGGCGGAAGCAGGAGTCCTTCACCGTCTGGGGGAGTTCGCGCAGGTTGTGCAGAAATTCTTTGGTTGCGGTCTCTGCCACGATGTGCCTCCTACACGCGGTAGCGCGTGCCCTCCGGGACTTCGTTGTCTGCGTTGACGATCAGATCGCCGTTGGCCGCGCGGCTGACTTCGAGCCAAGGCAGTGGTCGCGGCGCTGGGCCGCCCACCACGCTGCCCTTACTGTTAAAACGGGAACCGTGGCAAGGGCAAGCAAACCCATCCTTTGATCGCGCCACGGTGCAGCCCAGGTGGGTGCACGTGCTCGAAATCGCGTAGAAGCCTTCGTCGTCGCGAAAGAGCACGAGGTTCTGGTCGGCAAAGGGAGTTTCACTTCCAGCGGAAAACTGCTCCGGCGGCCCGAGTTTGAAACGGCGCACAGGGCCGGGCAGCACGGCCGGGTTCGGCAGGCGGAGCATACCGACAGCCGCTGTGCCCATTGCGGCAAAGAAGCTTCCCAGCGACGCCAAGCTCAAAAAGCTGCGCCGGCTAACACGGGGTGGATCTAGACGGGACATGGCTTCCACTCCTTGGCAAAACTGAACTGTTCCATGGTGATGGCGGTGGTTGGACAGCGCTGGGCACACAATCCGCAGCGGATACAGCGCTCTTCATCCTTAATGATGGCGGAGAGATCGGTAGGATCGAGGTTCAACTCGCGCGTGGCGGTCTCAAGTTCGGGTGTAAGTGTTAAACGGTCGAACGTCACCAGTTTCAGACATACAGTAGGACAGACATCCACGCAGCCGCCGCACAAAATGCAACGTTCCCCGTCGAAGATGGTGTTGATGCCGCAGTCGAGGCAGCGGCCGGCTTCGGCGCACGCCTGTTCCTCGCTGTATCCGATCTCGACGAGTGCGGTCGGACTCTTCAGGCGTTCTTCCGCGGACCGTGCAGGAATGTGCAGCCGTGCCCGCCGCTCGTAATGTTTTTCGCGGCGATAGTGCTCGATGGGGAAATGGAACTGGACTTCTTGGGGCGTGATTTCCATACCACGTAGGTAACGATAGACCGAACGAGCCGCCTGCTTGCCGCTGGCAATGGCATGGATCATGAGCCGGGGTCCGTAGGCAATGTCGCCCGCAACGAATATGCTGGGTGCTGAAGTCGCACAGGTCACCGGGTCGTTGACGATCTGCTGCGGCGAGCGCATCTCGATCCCATCGCGTTGCGCATCGATAAAACTGAGGTCCGCAGACTGCCCGACTGAAAGGAGGACCGTGTCAGCTTCGATTTCAGTTGTCGTCGACTCATCGAATTTCGGTGCAAACCGTTTGTTCTCGTCATACACTCGCGTGCAGCGTGCGAACTTCACGCCGCGTACAAATTTCTGTCCGTTCCTCTCCTCGACCAGAACCTCTCTCGGCCCCCAACTGTTGTGGCGTGTAACGCCCTCTTCTTGACCTTCAAGGATTTCGACCGTGTCGGCAGGCATCTCTTCAAGAGATTCCAGACAAACCAAGTTCACCTGCCGCACACCCGCCATGCGGGCCGCCGTGCGCGACACGTCATATTCTTCCTGCCGCAGCACCGTCCGGGCGACGTCGTAAGCAACGTTGCCGCCACCGATCACAATGACCCGCTGCCCCAGCGAAATTTCTTTGCCCAGTGACACATCGCGCAGAAAGTCCACTCCACCCATCACGCCAATAGCGTCGGCGTTGGGAATGGGGAGCGCCCGCGAGCGCTTCGCGCCACAGGCGATGATGACGGCCGCAAAGTCGCGCCGAAGATCTACAAAGCTGACATCCTTCCCGACCTGTGTGCTGCAACGGATTTCGACGCCAAGGGACTGAATTACCGCGACCTCTGCCCGGATCAGTTCCCGCGGCAGGCGATATCCGGGAACACCCGTGTACAGCATTCCGGCAGGCTGCGGTTCCATCTCAAAGATCGTGGGGCGGAATCCCATCAAGGCGAGATCGTGTCCGGCGGCTAGACCGGCGGGGCCAGAACCGATGATCGCGACTCGTTCTCCGGTGGGTTCGGGAAAGCTGGCATTCGAAAGGAACTCAAGCAGGTGGCTGAGTTCTTCAATGTCGTCACACTGGCGCGTCTCCGTCTTGTTCTTCAGGTAAGGAAACAGTTCGCGCCCAGCATCCCTGCGTGCATCGCTCCCGAACTTCTCACAGACAAACCGCTTCAGGGCTCGGATGGAAATCGGCTGATCGATGATTCCCCTACGGCAGGCCGCCTCGCATGGCGCACCACAAATACGGCCGCAAAGGGACGCTAAAGGATTGGGCCCACGTGCAATCAGGTAGGCATGTTCATAGTCGCCCGCGGCAATGGCCCGCACATAGCCACGCGCATCAGTATGAACTGGGCACGCGTACTGGCATTTGATCTGCTCTCGCCAGTACTCATGATCCGCCACCCGGACGTTGTAGCGTGGTTCGGCCACAGCTGTCGCCTTGAATGCACCAACCGCCAAGCCTACGCGCAGAGGCGACAACTGGCTGTGACCAAAGTCACGGTCGACAGGGAGTTGAGGAGTCAGGTTCCTCCAGCGAAGGTGTGGGCGCGTTTTCCCAACCCGCAGCATTGACAATTCATCCCGTAACGCTCGCGCCTAACATTTTGCATCGGAACAAAGCCGAGGCGGAGGCTACAGAATTAGTGGAGCACCGCTAAAACGCACGGGCGTCTCTGTCAAAGCAGCGCGTGTCGCCGGTAGAACCAGGACTTAACAGCCTGTACCAGTAACAGGTAGGTCACGGCGAGAACCGCAATCGTGCCCAACAACGACACTGGTAGCGGAGTAAAGCGCAAGAGTGTTCCGACTGGCGTATAGGGGAGCACTACGGCGACTGCGACAACAGCTAACACGCTGATCAGCAACGTCCGACTGGGGCCGCTCTTTAGAGGATTGGCTGCCGTCCGGATCACAAGAATGACGAGGGTCTGGGTTGCAAGGGATTCCACGAACCATCCAGTGTGAAATAGCGGCGCGTTCGTGGAGGCGTGGAATACCCAGAGGAGTACCCCGAAGGTGAGGAAATCATAGATCGAGCTGATGGGACCGATGATGATCATGAACTGGCGAATGAACCCGATTTGCCATCGCTTGGGCCGGTGCAGCAGGGCGGGATCGACATTGTCGCCGGGGATACTGATCTGGGAAATGTCATAGAGGAAGTTGTTCAGCAGAATTTGAGTCGGCAGCATAGGCAGGAAGGGCAGGAAGAGCGATGCCCCAGCCATGCTGAACATGTTGCCGAAGTTCGAGCTCGTGCCCATGATGATGTACTTCATGATGTTGGCGAAGGAGCGCCGCCCTTCATACACCCCTTCGTTCAACACCGCAAGATCCTTCTCCAGCAAGATGACTTTGGCAGCGTCTTTGGCCACCTCCACTCCGTTGATGACGGAAATGCCAACATCAGCGGTGTGCAACGACGGAGCATCGTTGATGCCGTCACCTATGTACCCGACGACATGCCCACGTGCTTTAAGAGCGAGAATCACCCGGTCCTTCTGTTCCGGGGACATGCGGGCGAAGATGGCACCGTTCTCGGCCTGGTAGGCCAGAGCAGGATTGTCCATCGTATCGACCTCGTTCCCCGTGAGAATGCGGGCCGTTTCCAGCCCGACGTCATGGGCGACCTTCTGGGTCACATATTGGTTGTCTCCGGTCATGATAAGCACGGAAATACCATTCTGTTTGAGCGCCGCAAGAACGGAATGAATCCCTTCCTTCGGGGGGTCAAGGAATGCTGCAAATCCGATGAGGGTCATTTGGTGCTCAGCGGTCACGGTGTAGGCATCCTGCTTCTCCACCTTCCGCACTGCAACCCCGAGAACGCGGTACCCGTCGGCACTCAGCTTCTTGAAGGTCTCCGCTGCTCGAGCCCGCTGGCTTTCATCGAACGGTTGGGGGCTCCCATCGATGTTGACGGTCTGACAGATGGCAAAGACGCTCTCAGCCTCGCCCTTGGTGATGAGGAGATACTCGTCACCATGCCGCACCACCACGGAAAGGCGCTTGCGGTTGAAGTCGAAGGGAATCTCGTCCACCTTTTCGTACTCCGCAATGGAAGGGTGCTCGTGCTTCAAGATCGCAGCATCCAGGGGGCTCTTGATGCCGGCTTCAAAGTAACTGTTGAGATAGATCATCCGCAGGACGTTCTCCTCATCCTTCCCTTGGACGTCGACGTGCCGGTCAAGCACGATCTCGCCTTCTGTGAGTGTCCCCGTCTTATCACTGCAGAGAATGTCTATGCTGCCGAAGTCCTCGATTGCCGCCAGTTGCTTGACGAGGACCTTCTTCTTGGTCATCCGCCTCGCGCCCTGAGCCAGCGTGACTGTGATGATCATCGGCATCATCTCCGGCGTCATCCCCACGGCAAGTGCGACCGAAAAGAGGAACGACTCCAGCAGAGGACGGTGGAGGATGATGTTTACCAGCAAGACGAAAAGCACCAGCAGCATCGTTATCCAGGTGATCATCATGCCGAAGTGCCGTATGCCACGGGCGAACTCGGTTTCCGGAGGCTGCGTGGCGAGGCGCTTCGCAATTTCACCGAAAGCGGTATCCCTGCCGGTGCGAACGATGACTGCGGTACCAATCCCGGTCTGAACCGCGGTTCCCAGGAAAACGCTGTTGCTCGCATCGGCAGACACCGTGTTTGCCCGATGGAAGATCAGCCGCTGACTTCTCGACGGGCAGAGACTCTCCGGTGAGCGCTGACTCGCGCACCTGCAGGTCGGTTTCCTTGAGCAGCCGAGCATCCGCCGGCACGAGGTCGCCAGCACTCAGCCGGATGATGTCTCCGGGAACCAGTTCCGCTATGAGAAGTTCCCGCTCTTGCCCATCCCGAATAACGGCAGCAGTCGTGGCAACCTGTTTTTGAATCTTCTCCACCGCATGTCGAGCTTGGAACTCCATGAAGAAGTTCAGCAGCACGCTGAGCAGCACGATGGAGATGATGATCAGTCCACCGATTCGGTCACCCAATGCCAGAGATGCGCCGCTAGCAATAAGAAGGATGATGACCAGTGGATTGGCAACTAAGCGGAGAAAACTGAAGAGAGCTGCGAAGCGCGACTCCTTCACAAAGCTGTTTGGGCCATAGAGACGCAGTCGCCGGTTCGCCTCGTCCGAAGTCAGCCCAGACGGAGTCGTATGCAGCAGCTGCAGCAGTTCCGGCAGCGGCCTATCCCAGAAATCGTTGGCAAGGGCGGCTCGTGTTGACATGCGCCATCGCTCCAGTGCCACTTTGCTTTCCGCAAGCACCGTGGCCCGAGGCTGAGGGAAAGCCTCGATGTTTCACTGCACCGCAGTGTACTTGGGGTTTGCGAACATAAGGATAATTCAGAATTTCATCGCCGTTAACGCCGAAACGGACTCGACTAAGCGTATTCAGCTCACTATAGGCATTTCGTGCCGTCGCAGCGGGTGCTGCGGCAGTCCTGCCCTGCCTTAGTTCCCGAAGTGGACGCTGCGTAAGCCCCCTGTGACATCTCCAGCAATGTCAGAGTGCGGCCGCTCACACTTCCGAATACGGACTTCGCCAGTTACGGTGCGAGTTTTCCTGAGTCCAGAGAACTTTTTAAAAGGTATACCCGCCTGACCAGCACATTCGCCGATTTCTCGGGTTGCGGCTGCTGCGGGAAGCCCCTTTTTGACCACTGGGAGCTAAGCGCCGATTTCCGCTTGCGTTCGCTCCACTTGTCCGGTTTGTCAGCCGATCAGGCCCCCTCTACTGAAGTACCGTTGAGATGAGTTGTAGGCGTTTCCGCGTCAGGTGCGCGGCTGGGCAACATAGAAGAGCACGGCGAAGTAGTGACAGATGCTTCCGGCCAGCACAAAGAGATGCCATAACGCGTGGAAGTAAGACAGGCGGTCGAAAGCGAAGAAGACTATGCCCACGGTATAGAGCAGGCCGCCCAGCGCAATCCAGAATATGCCGTGCCACGTGAGAGCGTGCAGTAAAGGACGCATCACGAATACGCCCAGCCAACCCATTCCCACATACACGACGACCGACGCGATGGGGAAACGTCCTATTGCGAAACTCTTGAACAGAACTCCCAGGATGGCGAGGCCCCACACAATGGCGAAGAGAAGCCATCCCAACTGCCCGCGCAGCGACACCAGGGCGAAGGGAGTATAGGTTCCGGCGATCAGAAGATAGATTGCTGAATGATCAATGATTTGCAGAACGTGACGTGCACGGGTGCGAACGAGCGAATGATACAGAGTAGAGCAGACATAGACCACCACCAGTGTGCAGCCAAAGACCAAGCAACTGGCAATCTGCCAAGCCGTCCCACCCACCGTAGTGACCACCAGTATGACCGCTCCTGCGAGAGCGAGCGCCGCCCCGATGCCATGCGTAACGGAGTTCGCGATGATGTCGCCCAGCCTGTGTTCCTTGACCATAGGAAGATGATAAACATCAGGGTGTTCAGCAGGTAAGAGCCCCTGCAACAACTGTTCGACAAAGGATTCTGGCCAAGCAAGGTACAGAGCCTGAAGACGTCCAGAACGAGAACTTGGCATCCTGTCGTCCAACTTCCGTGTTGCCCGTCACTTGCGTCATCCGGAAGGAATCAGCCGGACCCGGTGGCAGTATGCGCCAGGCAAACCCGTTAATTCCCGCGGGCGTTCGAGTCCACGCGCCAAGGCTCGCGTTGAGCTGGAGCGGGCGCAAACAAGCCACTCGGGGGAAACCGTGCAAACTGGTGTCAAGGGAACTGCCAGCGCTCGGTGCGACACGTTATCAGGCCGACTCTATTTGTACTTCGAGTGCATGCGCGCCGGCGTCGCAGGCTTCAGCGCGTTAGCGGCTGAGCGCACATCGTCGTTTGTGAACACCGCAAGAAGGAACGGCTGTGATTCGAGGAAATGAGCCAGGTCACGCAACGTCAGACCAAGATGCGACAGCCGGCCCTCATCGACGAAGATCTGGCCGTTTTCCGGTTCGAAGGACGTAATCAGCTGCTTCGCCTCTGGATCAAACTTCTCGTGCAACAGGTCTACGATCGATGGTGCCAAGTGCCGGCGATCCGGAGACGATGGTTCCGATGGCATGCCATGGTCCGCGGTCACCGCAAGGAGATAGTCATTACCAACCTTTGCTTCTAACACACTCAGCATCCGCTTCAATTGACGATCCATCTCGCCGAGAGTGACGCGCAGTTCGTCCGAATCAGGACCGTACTTGTGGCCCACGAAATCCGCGCCCTTGTAGTTCATCAGAATGAGGTCTGGAACGTTGTCTTCGCCGAGCGGCTCTCGCTCCATCATCGCGGCCATCGCATCGGCTTCGAATGCTGGAAACAGAGCCGAATATCGCACCGCACCGGTCGAGTCGATCTTGTGACCCATCCACTCCCCGCTCGCTGGCCACAGTGTTTTCGCGTTGCGATCCTTCAGATACGCAGGTAGCCGGAAACAGTTGGGGTTTGTGGTCCAGTTGCCCGAGTCCTGATCGTAGGTTGCGAGAACGACAGGCACTCCATTCAACTGACACGCTCCATGTCCTGCGAGCGGCGTCGCTGCTCGATCGATGCTGCCCTGTGCCAATATGACCGCGCGACCAGCCGTCGCCAGCTGCCAGACGTCAGCCAGCGTCAATACCATCAGGTCTTGCGGCGTTCCTCCCGCGAAGAAGTCGTGGCGGCGGCGCTGCGTGCGCTCGTACACGCTGACCCCTGTGATTCCGTGCACGCGAGGATTGGTCCCGGTCGAGAGCGTCGAGTGCCCAACCGCTGTGTTGGTCGGAAGAAAGTTAACCCGCGCCTGAGTGAACCAGGCACTACGCTGGCGCAGGGCGGTGAGCGTTGGCATGGACACGGCGTAGCGATCGAAGTAATCCCGGCGCATGCCATCCAGGACGAGCAGCATGACCACTCGTGGTCGAGCCAAACCCGTGCGTAGAACCGGTAATACACGGCCTGTCGTCGTGGGAGGCATCTGCACCCCAAGCGCAGCCGCAAGGGTTGGCGCAACGTCCTGCTGCACGGCCGCAGTCGAGTACGTTCCCGCTCTTACCGCGGGGCCCACTAACATCAGCGGAATCGCTACGTCATACGTCCACGGCGAACCGTGCATGTACGCCACGTCGGGCCGCGTGATGAAGTCGCCTTCGCGCGGCACGATCAGGAGTTGGCCGGTTCGTCCCGGGAAGTATGCTCGAGCAAACATCTCCAAGAACCGCTGCCGCGTCGCAAGGGTGGTTGCATCGGCTGGTGCTGCATGCTGGATCCGAGGTGCGTCGCTCCCAATAGATCGCTTGACCTGCTGGCTCGATACCGTCCAAGTCATCGCGACTATGGTCAGGGTGATAGCGATCCGCGATCCAACTTTGCGCATGCGAGCACTCTTGGCTGATTACAGACTGTTCAGCTCCGCGCTGATCTTAGTTCCGTCAACATGGATCTTGCAAACGCTTGTAACGGGTTTGTACTAGAGATGCGGGACATCCGCACTCTCCGCGCGCCGGGCGCTCTGCCCCTTGAGTCAGTCAGTAATCGGCAAAGCATCATGTAAGCGTTGTTGCGGCGCACGAAGCCTGATTGCCGATCAAAGAAGGCGTCGCTCGGATCAGGCGCGGATGGTGAGAACCGGGCATGGTGCTGCACCTACAACCTTATACGTAAGTCCTTCAGCGAGGTGCGCGGCGGCAGCACCCGCAGCTGCGATCCCCAAAACGATCAAGTCCGCGTCATTCTCCACGGCAACTCGAACAATTTTCTTCTCGACTGCTCCGAAATCTACACAGACCATGGGTTCGCGGCTGGGTCCACCCTTTGTTGGAAGTAGCTGTCGCAATCGCTCTTTGCCTGCCGCCTGTAAGCGAACAAGATCTTCTTGGGAGTTAATACTGCTCTCAGCCGACACGTGCAGGAGTATCAACCGCGCACGATGTCTCCGTGCCAGGGAGAACGCATACGGAGCAGCGCGAAGGGAGTTTTCTGAGAAGCTTGTGGGATACAGAATAGTCCGAACCGGTATGCCCGACTGCTCACCGGCGGTTGGGGGTACGATCAGCACGGGGCAAGGTGCCTGCCGGAAGACCTCTTCGGCGATGGAACCCTGCAGCAGGCGGTCGAGACCGTGATGTCCCCTTGTACCAATCACTAGCAAGCCGATATTGCGCTCCGCAACGAGTTTCAGCAGTTCCGGAGCGACTTGGCCCTCCTTTATCACCGGTTCGTTCTGCACAGCTTGCAGAAATTCCAAGCGCAACTGGTTGGCCATCGCATCCTGCACGTATGCTCTGGTTTGTTTGAGCGCCTCCTCCATCGCTTCGGTCGGTACGGATTTGTAGACATCGGTAGGAATGACGTGGGCCACATAGAACTTGGACCGATAGCGGCGCGCGATGGCAGCACCATGCGTCAGGACGCTCACCGAGTGTGCAGAGAAGTCCGTCGCAGCCATAATGTTGCGCAACGCAATACGCGTATTGCCTACTCGTTTGTCCACTTTGTGCACTTTCTTTGCTGACAAATTCTACCCTGACCAGCAGCGATTGGCCCGATGAAAGGGCAGGTCGCCGCAGCAAAGGAAGTTCTTCTCGCTTTGAGCTACATTCTGAGTCTCATTGTAAACGTGGCTAGGCTTACGAGAATCTTGTTCAACAAACAGAGAGCACGGGAACGGCTGAGTCGGCCGAGCCAACCTAGGAAGTGAACGGCCTTTCGTCCTCAGATCAGCATGCTAGGCCGTTGTACAGACGTGCGGGCTTTTCCATGGGACCTAGTGGGCTATAAGATTGAGAACAAAATAAGAAAAGGGATTTGTCTTGCCGCCTTGCTTTTTCGCCACTGACCTGCACGGAAGGATCGACCGGTACGACAAACTCCTCGCGTCGATCACCAGGCATCTCCCCTCTGCCGTGTTCCTCGGTGGAGACTTGCTTCCTCGCTCAGCGCTGTCGGCAATTCAATTCGGACATGAAGATTTTGTTCACGACTATCTCCTCCCAACTTTCACAAGAACCCGCGACGCCTTAGGGGCGCACTATCCCGACATCTTCCTCATCCTCGGTAACGACGACCCACGTTGCTATGAGGAAGACTTCGTCGCTGCGGCAGGCGATGGCCTCTGGCACTACGTCCACGCACGGAAGAGTCTCTTGGGGGATTTCGCGATCTATGGCCTTGCCTACGTTCCGCCGACCCCATTTCTGCTGAAGGACTGGGAACGTTACGACGTTTCCCGGTATGTCCCGCCTGGCTGCGTCTCTCCGGAGGAGGGCAGTAGAACCGTGCCAACGGAAGAAAGCGAGACCAAATGGGCGACGATCCAGAAAGACCTCGCTTCCCTTGTGGGAGAAGACCCTCTCGATCGCGCGGTACTTCTCCTCCACACCCCACCGTGCGATACGCCCTTAGACCGAGCGGCACTCGATGGGAAGACTTACGAGCACGTTCCGCTGGATTTGCACGTGGGCAGCATCGCAGTGAAGCGGTTTATCGAGGAGCGGCAACCGCTGCTAACGTTGCACGGTCACATACATGAAGCTGCGCGTTTAAGCGGAGAATGGAAAATCCGGATCGGTCGATCCGTCTGTATAAACGGTGCGCACGATGGCCCAGAGTTGGCGCTGGTGCGTTTTGATCTGGAGTCACCCGAGGCTGCTACTCGGGATCTGCTCTAGGTTGAGGTGTGCGAATCTTTCATGGGCAGCTTACGCGCGGGATCTGTGACTGCGTCGATCTTGACGGCGAAGCTCGACCGTTCCTTGATGTCTTTGTCCGAAACGAGGTGCACGTCCAGTAGACCATCGGTGCGATAGCCGGTCCGTAGGAAGTTGACTTCGGCGAGGCAGCGGCTCCAACCTTCGAGCCAGAGAATCAGTTCTTTCCTCTGTTCTTCGTTCCCTTGAACATGCAAAAGGATGTCAATGTCGCTGGCGGGCCCGGCGGTGGCATTCTTGGTGCTACCGATCAGGTAAAATGCGTTTACTCCGAATTTTTGCGGATCGAGATCCGCTGCGATCCTCTGTGCCATACGAAAACGCCAGCGCCAGTGTTCATTCGTTCCCCGATCAATGGACTCAGCTTCGGGTTCGACGGACCCGATCTTCTGCTGCGGGGATGCCAGGAACCCAACTGCTTGGTCCAAATCGGCATTCATCAGCACCCGCAGGATGAGTCCTCCCGTTTCGAGCGGTACGTCAGTTACCCGAAGCGTCTCCGCAAGGCGCGAGAATTCCGGGAGCACCTCCTCAAGTACATTGCGGGATCGTCGAAAGAACAGTTCGTTAAACACTGTCGTTGGATCGTCCGGGTAGAGCGGCAAGTAACGGATCGAGGCCTCTACAAGGTCTTGAAAAAAGTGGGTTCCGAATGACAACTCTGGCAGGTAATTTCCTCTCTGGCGTGCTACTTCGATCAACATTGCCGCGTTGTTGATATCGGAGTAGGTCACTGGAACGCCGAGTTTGATGTCTCCGCGGCTGCCCCAGCGTCCAGGCCCGACTAGGATGAACTGGCGTTTTGGCAGCAGCTTATTGAGTCTGCCAACTGCGCGCCCTACATCGCGCATGGCCGACTGATCAGGAAGTTGGCTATAGCCCTCGAGATCGACATAGACAATGTGCGTGATCTCCGGCACCTTGCCGTTTGAAACAAAATGGGCGGCCGAAAAGATGACCTTGTCCGACGGCAGGTTCTGTGGGATTGCGACTGGAACCGCGTCAGCGCCATAGCTCTGGGGTCGGCACTGTAGCAAGTAGAAATCCTTCCCATCGTAGGCGAACTCCATGTCTACTGGGGTTCCGAGCTTGGATTGCAGCAGGTGCAGCAATTCGCGGATGCAGCTTACGAAGGGAGTCTTCCGAATCAGTCCTTCAAAAGTGAAGACTGCATCCTGAGAACTGAAATCAGGCATCGGTCCGATGATTGGCTCGATCCGGTCATGGCTCACGACCGACACCAGATTGCGAATCTGGGGATATGTGGCGCCAGAATTGCGCAGGAGTTCCGAGACGTCGACCGTCTCGAAAGCATTCGTTTCCAGATTGATGAGATCGATGCGCTTGGGCGAATACCGGAGCACTTCGTCAGCCGTGACGTTGACACGCAAGTTCGGCTGGCCGGGAGCGATCAGCACCGGGATAGTCGTCGGCGACGCGATCCACAGCACGTGTTCCCAGCCCAGGTACGAGCCGTATGAGGCCATCCTCGCGCTTGATGCGCGCGGACCAGCGAAACTCATTGTTGCTGAATGCAACGCCAGAGCACGCTGGCAGGAAGTACTTGCCAACGGCCTGGCCCACTACCTCCTGGATCATGATGCCCATTTCTTCGTGGACATCCAGAAGACCGCGCTCGGAACGGTACTCGGTGGGATCGGGGCCGAAGATCGAGGCGTACACCTCAGCGATCGCATCCATCAATGCGGCTAGCCTCTCTTCCTTGCTCCCGCGGTTACCCAGAAATAGGCTCTTGTATTTGCCGGAGAAAGCGGATCCAGGACGGTCCTCCAGCAAACTGGAGCTGCGGACGATCACCGGAACATCGCCAAGATCATCCAGTGCGAGTGCGAGCCCCTTGGCAAATTCTGATGGGAAAGATGATCTCTTAAACAAGGCCACAAGGTGCGGGTACTCCTGCCGAACCTGGTCGATCTCCATGTATTTCCGGTTGAGAACGTCCTCCAGATCGTTATGGTGCACGAAGTCCTGAATCCAATCGGACGTCAGGTACCAAGTTCTGGGCACTTTCACCTCGCGCAGAAGTGCGCTGGCTTCAGGAGCCTTGTCTATGATCTTCTTGGCCAGGAACAAACCGGCACTCTTACCGCCCAGCTTCCCATGGCAGGCCGGCGGGTAGATGACCTTACCCAACAGGTCATAGAAATCCTCAACGTCGATAAACTTCTTAGCGACGTTGATGAAGTCGAGACTTTCAGAAAAGAAGCGGCGAATGAGCGATACCCGCAGACCCTTCTGGGTATAGAGCGAAAGTTCGCCCTCCTCAACACCGATGTGCCGATAACGCTCGACACACTCCATGACCTCTCCCAGAGAAGTGTCCTGGTTTTCCAGCGCTCGCACCAGAAAACTGGCCTTATCCTCTTTGATCCATCGAGTCACACAATTAAGGATCTCGGCCTCGCTCAAATGCTCGCCGGCGATCCGGAGTGCCTGGCTTGTCAAGTCAGCGGAATGGCCGGCAGCGTCATGAGGAAGAGGGCGGTTTTCATCGGTGGCAAGGCCCGGTTCGCGAGGCGAGATCGCCCCCCCGCTGCGAAGTAGTTCCCTGGCCTCCTCGACTCCGCTCCAACTCAGGTGATTGATAAGTTTGCGCGAAATCCGCTTTAACAGGGCGGGGTCCGTTTCGCGCAGGAACTCCAGCACAACACGCCACTCCCCTTGAGCCGATACTGCATCGGCTGCCGACCAGCCCTCGAATGCGGCTCTTAGCCGTCGTTGCGTGACCGCGCTTGCGATTCGCTCTGCGATCGTCCCAATCAGCTTGCGTTCCTCCTTCAGAAACGGGCCTTCGTCGGATCGCGGCAGCTCCCTTCGGTAAGAAACCTCGACCGCTCCAACCGTCTCACCCTGCACGATGATGTCGGCCTTTTGAACCCATCGCGTTTCTTGGAAGTCCGACGGCTGGATTGCCTGGTTCTCAAAGAGGATTCGAGCCTGACAGTCATGTGGATATTGCCACCCTGGCGGCAGGACTCCGATAATGTCATGAAAAATCTCCTCAAGAGTTCGGCCTGACTGGCTCAGGAGTTCGCCCACCTGATACAGACAGTTCAATTCCTTGGCACGCTCCTGCAAAGCATGCAGCATGGTCCCGAATTGCGTATCGTCCGGTTTCACTTTTTCTCTTGGCTTGTATTGTTTCGGGAGTGCGACAAGATCACTCCCCGCGCTGTCCGCCCGTCGACGAGCACCGAGAGCCGATCCGACGGGCCGCACGTGGCGGATAAGCTCCGTCTCGCGCACAACGGGCTGCCGGTTTAGCCAATCCCAGTTGATCCCGAAGGGGCGCCCGTGTTGCACCATGAAGTAGCTTGCCCGAAAGCTCGACAGGTTGTGAAAGAAGTGCGAACCCTGGCTCAATTCCACATTCATCTCTGGCAGCGTCGCCTCCACGATCGCGCGCGCCCCTGAGATTTGGCTCCAGTCAACCGGTATCCCCAGCGACGAATGAGAACTACCCCAGCGGCCGAAACCAATCAGCAGGAAAGGCCTCTTCTGATCCCGGAGTTCACGGTTGATCGATTCCAACTCTTCTGCGATAGCACGCGTGTGCATTGGGGAAAAGTTGACGGGCCGCACGAAGACAATATCCTGTATATCATCCGCGGCGCCATTGCCCATCACCATGTCCGACGCAACAATGGCGCACGGATCGGAGAGGTCCTCGACCGTGACATCAACCACCTGATCAGAAACCACCATGGAGCGAACCTGTAGGAAACCCAGACGTACCCGAGGACGTTCCCCGAGCCGCCCCTGCAACGTGATCGCGAACTCGATTTCGACCTTAGCGTGCACGGCCTTCTCCGCTGCGCTGAGGAGAGTTTTCACGAGGTCGTTCAGGGGGAACTGGTCTTGTACGAGAAGCGGAGCAAAGTTTAAGACCCGCGGTCCCCGAGATCCAATTCCGGGGATAACGCGGTCGCGTTCCGGATCGTAGGTTGAGGCGAGCAAGTACAAGGCATCGTCAGCTTCGGCATCGGCTAGACTCGCGCGCACCATGTATTCAGTTTCGCTGATTGGATTGTAAGCGGGGGGCTTGCCCATGTTGACTGCCCAAAACTCGGTTTGGGTGCCGTTCAGCAGTTCCCCCACGGAATCGAAAGGCGGTGGCTTCTTCGGATAGGCTGGTGAAAACGTCCAGGCTATGCCGCCGTCCACGATGGTCTTTCCCAACCCGAGTGCCAGAGTGACTACGCCTTCTTCAGGACGGGCGGGTTCAAAAGCGTAGAAGTTATAGGAACGCGCCACACCCGAAATGTCAGGATAGAAGCGGTCCCCCCGGCGCTGGCCGACCACTTCCTGGATAATCACCGCCATCTTCTCTTCGACCGGATTTGTGCCAGTAGTACGAAGGTAGTCTCGCGCCTCGCGAAAATAAGTCGATGCGTACACAAATTTGATGGCCTCCACCAGTCGACGAAATCGTGCATCCGGATCGGGCTGGTTGTTGGGGATCATTTTGGTGGCGTAGACGCCGGCAAAGGGACGCTCCAACGCGTCCTCCAGTAAGCTCGACGACCGAATCGCGAGAGGGCTCTTGACCTGAACAATCAGCGCGCGGAGATCGCCGAGCAGTTCAAACGGAAGATCACCTTTCTGAAAGGCATGGGCGATGCGGTCGTCGGACATTTCGTCGAAGCGCAGTTCGCCAAGATTGTTTTGCGCTATGAACTCATCGAAACGGTCCGTCGCAATGACGGCCATGGTCGGAACATTGATCTCAACGTCAGGGAAAGACGTGGGGTCGATCTGCTTTGCTAGGAGATCCTTTACAAATACCAATCCGCTGGCTTTGCCGCCGATTGCCCCTGAGCCGATCTGGGTGCAGCGAAAGGTGCCGTCCCAGAACTTGCGGTCGAAGACCGGCAACTCAGCAACGAGAGGCTTCAGACTGCTCATCGACACCTCCCACCGCATCGCAGCGGATGCTGACGTTTCACCGCGCGGGCTAGGCTGGCCCGTCTATCGTGAAGCTGGCGACTGCCCGTTACACCCAGCCGCGTTCGTGACACGCTTTGGCCACGCGACCGATCGCGATGGCGTAAGCAGCATCTCTCATGTACAACTTCTCCCGGCGAGCCAGATCGGAGACTGCAAAGTACGCAGAGGTCATCTTAACGTCGAGCTTTCCGAGGACCTCATCTTTCTCCCAGAAGTAGTTCATGTTGCTCTGCACCTGCTCAAAATAGCTGCAGGTCACGCCGCCCGCGTTCGCCAGAAAGTCGGGGATCAGCAAGATCCCGCGTTTCTGAATCTGAGCGTCGGCTTCCGGTGTCGTCGGACCGTTTGCGCCTTCAGCGATGATGTGCACGCGGGGGCTAATCCGGCCAACGTTATCGCCGGTGATCTGGTTTTCCATCGCCGCGGGAATGAGAATGTCGACATCTTGCTCTATCCATGCCTCTCCCGGTAGCACTTCGTAGCCCAGTTCCTTGGCTTTCACTTTATTGATCCCGCCGAAGTGGTCTGTGATCGTCAATAAATGACCGAGATTGATTCCCTCACTCTTCCGGTAGGTGTAGGCACACTGGTCCGCTTGATCCCAGCAGCAAACGGAGATCACTTTTCCTCCGAGCCGCTGGTAGAGTTCGATCGCGTAGTGGGCCACGTTGCCAAATCCTTGCACGCTTGCCTGGGTATTCTCGGGGCGCATGCCCAATTCTTTGAGCGCCTCGCGCAGCGTAATCACGACGCCATAGCCCGTAGCCTCGGTTCGGCCAAGCGAGCCACCCATGCCGACGGGCTTCCCGGTAATAAAGCCCGGAAACCGGCCACCGTGGATCTTCTCAAACTCGTCGAGCATCCACAGCATGTGTTGCGCATCTGTCATCACATCCGGCGCCGGTACGTCGCTCACCGGTCCGACATCCTTTGCCACTTGGCGCACCCATCCACGGCAAATCTGCTCCTGCTCCCGGGCGCTTAGATTATGCGGATCGCAGATCACCCCACCTTTCGCCCCGCCAAGCGGAATATCCACCACCGCACATTTCCACGTCATCCACATTGATAGGGCACGTACCGTGTCGATCGTCTCCTGCGGATGGAAGCGGATGCCACCCTTGCCCGGTCCGCGGGCGTCATTGTGCTGCACTCGGAAACCGCGGAAAACCTTCACCATGCCGTCGTCCATGCGCACTGGGATAGCAAACTGGTACTCCCGTAGCGGATAGCGCAGAAGATCTCTTGTAGCCGAGTCGAGCCCAAGGTATTCAGCTACTTTATCGAACTGCGCTTGTGCGATCTGAAATGAATTGAACGCCTTGGAGGACCTTCTGGCAGGCGAGCCAGGAGCCACTTTCGAAGCTTGCTTTTCGACGCTGATCGGTTCCGTCAGTACGCTCTCCGACATGGTTTTTCTCCTTGTTCTCTTACAGCCTACTCTAATTATCGCCCTCGTAATGGGAGGGTCCAGTGTGATCGTGCGCACGTCATCTGGTGATCCATACACTGCGCATTAAATCTATTCAGTCGAGAAGCAGTTGGGTGCGGGAGAAGGTGGAAAGAATGAGGATGATGAATAATTCGATCTGCTGCTTAACATCTGAAGTTCCACCCTATCCAGCAGTTTCTCTACTGCCGGTGCAAGATCGAATGAGTCCGCTGAATCGCAGTACTAGGGAACAGCGAAAGTGCTGGACGCGAGCTCACGCAGCTTTGGTAGCGTAGCAATTTTTCAGCCGCCGTGAAACGGCCATTCTAAACGTGGACGGCGAGAACGGGGCACGGTCCCAACTGCATCACGCGATAGGTTGTCGAACCAAATACCGCTAGATCCAGGGCGCCACGTCCTCGCACTCCCATAGCCACCATGTCGGCCTGCGTTTCCAGTGCGAGTTGAATGATTTGCTGGTACGGCTTTCCGATGCGGACTGCTGTCTCAATCTTGAGGGTCTCGCGTCCCTCCGGTGGAATCAGTTTTTCGAGTTGTTCCTTTGTTGTTTTGATGGCGTCGTCCGTCTTAGCCCCGCTCGGGACCTCCTCCAAAACATGCAGCAGGGTGAGCTCCGCGTCGTACTCCTCGGTTGCAGAGATCGCATATTTCAAGGCCGTCTCGGAATTCTTGGAGAAATCCGTACAGAAGAGAATCCGAGTCAAGCGGTGAACCTGGCCATGCTCCTTACCTTCGGGCATCGAATCGCGCGGGGCGTTACATACCACCAGTACCGGGCAGGGAGCCGTGCGCATCACCCGGTTGGTCACCGACCCCAGCGTCAGTCGGTCATATCCTCGACGGCCGTGCGTTCCCATGACGATCACGTCTGCTTTCTGAGCCTCCGCAAATGACAGAATAGAGTCCGAGGCGGATCCCATTTGCACCATGAGTTCCGGCCGAATTTCGCTGTCCGTGTAGTTTCTTACGAATTTCTGCAACTCCTCCCTGCCGTTCTCCCGAAGCGCCGAGCAGAACTCATCGTAGAGTTGCGCAGAGGCAGCAAAGCCGGCAGAAGGATATCGCCATAGCTCTACGATATGCTGCGCTACCAACTTCGCTCGATAGTGCTCGGCCACCGACAGTGCATAGCGATATGCCCGTACCGAGAACTCTGAGAAATCAATGGGGCAAAGGATGAGTTTAATCTCCATCAGGGTCCTCCTTAACCGCGTCGATTTAGATCCAATGTGCTGCCCAATTTGTCCCAAGCTTAGTTCAGCGATGTTTGATGAACGACCCGTCTTGCAGTTCTTCCATCGCTTCGCGTAGCTGTTCTTGCGTGTTCATCACAATCGGGCCATACCACGCAACCGGCTCCTCGATCGGCTTGCCCGATACTAGCAGGAAGCGGATACCCTCATCGCCGGCCTGAACGCTGATCTCGTCGCCGCGATCGAAAAGCACCAGCGAGTGGTTGCCGACGTCGTACACGGGCGGCGTATCGGGCTTCTCGACCCTCTCAGTAAGAACGGCACGAGGGGAGGAGTAGTCACGGAACGTGCCCGAGCCCGCGAACCCTGAGGCGAAGGCGTTGCGCTTGTCTCGATTTTGAGCCGCTTCCGGGTCCGACTCACTTTTGCTCAGAGCGCTTTCGGTTCGCTTGACTAGAGCTCTATTGTATATCGTGTCACGATATACTGTTATTGATTGGAGGGTCGAGTGCGTTCTGGACCAGGAGCAAACCTCGGGATTCAGTCATGATTCCCTTCGATGCGGCACACGCCGCAGTGCACTACCCAAAGGATCGCCGCTTCCGGATTTGGGTTCGCCCCTCTATTCTCATCGGAATCGGAGCCGTGGTTCTGGCCGCGGTCCTCGCCTCCTGGATTGAGGTTGCGATAGCTGGTTTGCCCGCCGTTCCTCCGGTGCCTCAGATTTATCCCAACAACTTCGTTGGACCGCACGGGTTCCCGCTCTGGGTGCGCTACTGCCATTTTTTCAATTTCTTCTTTCTCATGCTGCTGATTTCGAAGTGGCCTATCGATCCTCTTCGATCATCCTCGTCTCTATTTCAATGATGACTGTACTCCGGGAAGCGAATGGATCCGTTTGACGCCTCTCAAAGTTCCGCGCGACCGCATCTGGACCGCAAAAGACGATGCCCGTTATCTTTCGCCCATTGTTGGGACGCCGGGTTACAGACACACTATCGGCATTGCGCGGGTGTGGCACTTCATCGACGTTCACGGATTCATCCTTACGGGCATTTTCTTTATCATTATGCTGTTCGATACCGAGCAGTGGCGGCGGATCGTCCCTACGTCGTCGATGGTTCTTTTGCAGGCTTGGAATACGTGGGTGCACTACGCGACGTTCCATATGCCTGCAGAGCCAAACGGCTTTTATGGCTACAACGCCCTGCAGCAGATTGCCTATTTCACTGTCGTCTTTGTCTTCGGACCCTTGGCCATTGCGACGGGCATCGCTATGTCACCGGCGGTGGTGAACCGCTTTCCCTGGTATGCCAAGATATTTGGCGGCAGGCAGTCCGCCCGATCCATCCATTTCCTCACAATGCTCAGTTTCTTTGCTTTTCTCGTCGTGCACGTCACGCTAATTGTGATGACAGGATTCGCGAGGAACATGAACCACATCGTGATGGGGACGGATGATCATGTGTATATGGGCATGTATCTGGGATTCGTGGGAATTGGTGTGGTTGTTCTCTCATGGATTGCGGCACACTACATTTCATGGAACCATCCGCGTGGTCTGCAACACGCACTGAAGTCCGTGACGTACCCTATGCAACTGCTCACGTTGAACCGGCTCGTTCCGCACCAGAACTATTCGGAGCAGGATATCTCGCCGTACTTCTGGCCTAACGGCAAGATGCCGGTGCGAGAGGACTGGAAACGTCTTGCCGAGCGCGGCTTTCAGGATTTTAAGCTGCAAATCGGCGGTCTGGTTGAAAACCCAGTGGTACTTTCGCTCTCCGACATCGAGAAGATGGGCGTGGTGGAGCATATCACAATGCATCACTGCATTCAGGGCTGGAGTGGCATTGCGAAATGGGGCGGCATTCCGATGCAGAGGCTGATTGACCTCGTGCGCCCGAAACCGGAAGCCAAAGTGGTGGCTTTCTTCTCCTTCGGCGAAGCACTCTACGGTGGCCCATATTACGACACACAGAGCCTGGAGAATGTGCTGAAGGCCGAATGCTTGCTTGCGATTCGGATGAATGGCCAACGGCTTCCAGACGTGTATGGAGCGCCACTACGGCTGCGTGTCGAGAATCAACTCGGCTACAAGATGGTCAAGTGGATCGAGCGCATCGAGTTTATCCAGTCAGAGAAACAGTTGGGCGCGGGAGAAGGAGGAAAAAACGAGGATGATGAGTACTTTGATCTGCTCCCTAACATCTGAAACGACTCGCTCTGTCGGAACGCAATTACCCTGGTTCGCGAAGAGGTTGCGCTGCGATAGCGGGGGCCTGGCGTGCAAACGTAATGAGGAGATTGAATGCAAAGACGGTGACGGCGGCCATCTCGCAAATCGCGGACGTCGGAAGCCATGACCAGGCAGCGCGAACCATACCTTGATAGGCCAATACTTCTGAACTGACTCGCAACAGACAGCCGACTGCAAGCAGCAAGAGAGAGCAGAACATCAGTTTGGTACTGAACAGCAGGCGCATCCCGGAAAATGCCGGAAGCACACGCTGGCCGATAGCAAACACCAGCATGGCCAGGAAGCCTACTGTGAGCACGTGACGCGAGGCCCCCCAGATCCCGGACGAATCTCGGCTCACCGCTGCCCAAAGACCCAAAAAGGCTGCAATCAACGCCCAGATGTAGGCGAGTCGCACGAAGAATGGAAAGCTCACGTGAACCCCCTTCACCTTGGCTGGACGTTCCGTAGGTTCGAACAGCCGTAACGCGGTAATGGCAGTGACTAGCCCTGTAAGGATTAACACCGTGGCAGGCAAAATCGCGCCAACAAGCGGGAGCAAGACCCCACCTGAATTTAAGGCAATCGCCAGGAGTAGAAGCCGTCCACGCACGGGCCGCAAACCAAGAAAGACTGGTAGCCATTTGGCGTTGAATCCCCAGACAAAGGGCACCAAACATCCCCAGGTCTCAAGCACGAGAAACCGCTGATCAAAGTTGGCAGGCACTTCAGGTGACGTACTTTGAAACGACAGATAAAACGCGAGGCCAACATTAACCAACAATGTCAGCAATAGCCCGAGTGAGCCTGCAATCACGACAAAGACCCATTCGTCTAACGTGGATTTTTCCGAATCTTCGGCGCGATGGCCCGAGACAATACGGAAAAAGACGAGGAAGGCGGTCAACTCGCAAACCGAAGAGAGTGGAACAAGCACGCGCCAATGCCAAGGATAGACGCTCCCGAGCCAGCGCAGGGCAACACCTGAAGTCCACAGTCCCCAAGCGCACCACACCGGCGCAAGAGCAAACGATCCCATGCGCCGCAGCTTAGGGATTGAGTAGAACCCGATTCCAAGAATGAAGCTGCCGATCCAGCCGAAGATCTGGGCGTGGCCATGTGCCTGAATCCATGCCGGCGAAACCGAATTTGCCGCGCGGTGGCTGCTGATGGTCAGCAAGTTCCAGACTCCGAGGAAGGTCCCCGGAAGTAGCATGAACACCACACCTGTGCTGATGTACAGCATCAGCATGCGGGACAGCGCCCGCTCACGCGCGGCAGTGATGTCAACGATCTCGCTCGCCGCTAGCCGCCGGCCTGCTTCCCTTTCGATGCGCGTTGGAAGGGTGGACATGGGAGTTCAATTCGCCTTGAGTTATGCTCTTCGTTCAGGCTCACCGCCCTGAGGGTCCAGTTCCCATTCGATCCAGTCTTCACCGAACAGCTCAACCGGGTGCTGAGTTCTAATAGTTCCGTTTCCGCAGCGAAGGTCATTAGCTGCGTACAACTTCTCGCACCCCCAGCAAAGACGCTCAGGGTGTTTCGGATTCAGCGCTATTCTGGGCTTAGCCATGGCACATAAATTCCGGTGAACGGCTCACATCCTGATACTAGAACCTATCTCATAAATACGAACCGCACTAAGTAATTGTGCGGAGTTGAATTTACAGGCACACCGGTGAGTATGGAACTCACCGATGTGCAATGGGAGTTGCTGAAGCCGCTGGTTGAACCCAGCACGCCGCGCAAACGGCGCGGTCGTCCGTGGCGCGATACCCGCCAAGTGGTGGAAGGCGTGTTATGGATTTTGCGCACCGGAGCCCAGTGGGCGGAACTGCCGAAAGACAAATTTCCGCCGTACCAGACCTGCCATCGCCGCTTCCAAGGCTGGGTGCGGGCAGGCACCCTGGTCACGGTCTTGCGCCACTCTGGCCGAGGACCTATTGGCGCGCGGGGAATTGGACTTAGCCGAGACCTTCATCGATGCCTCCTTCAGCAGGGCGAAAAAGGGGGCCGTGCAGTTGGTCCAACACGCCGCGGCAAAGGGACCAAGATCATGGCAATTGCGGACCGCCGTGGTCTTCCTCTCGCCGTGGGGATTGCAAGCGCTTCGCCTCATGAAACCCGGCTCGTCGAATCCACCGTCCAGCAGCGTTTCACCACGGCGACGCCGAGATGCCTGATCGGCGACCGCGCCTACGACAGCGACCCGCTGGATGCGCAGCCTGCAACAGCACCACGGCATCGAACTGATTGCGCCCCACAAGTGCAACCGCAGCCGACCGAAAACCCAGGACGGACGCAAGCTGCGGCGCTATTGTCGACGCTGGAAAATCGAACGCTTGTTTGCCTGGCTCCATAATTTTCGCCGCCTGGTCACCCGTTGGGAGTATCACCGAGGCCAACTTCCTCGGCCTGATCCAGCTCGGTTGCATCCTCATCCTTATGAGGAACTATTTATGAGATGGCCTCTAGATACCACGTGACAGTCAAACGAGGACTTTTGTCACAGACGCGGCAAGGTATCGTCGGTTGCGGAATACCACATGTCTCTCTGTTTTATGACCGGATCATGGTCAACACCATTTTGAAGCGTGTGGTCGCTTTCACCGCATGCGGCTTTTCAGCCGGCAGCAGGACGACGTCGCCTGTTTTCACAGCTATGGGCTTGCCAGCGACAGTAATTTCTGCTTCGCCTTCAACTGCCTGCACGAGGGCGTCGAATGGAGAGGTGTGTTCGCTTAACCCCTGTCCTTCGTCAAAAGCAAAGATTGTCACATTTCCTTTTTCCCGCTTGAGAACGACCCGGCTTACGACCGAACCCTCCTGGTAGTTAACCAAACCCAGCAACGGTAAAGCTTCTGCCCCAGCAATCTCTGAGCGTGCAATTGTGGTTGAACTCATGTTCTATATCCTGCCTTTCCTCATTCTTAGATGTGCTAAGCGGCTCTCAGTACCAACGCCAACGTGCGAAGCGACTTACCGTGCCGCCAGGGGAAATGGAGCCCTCACCATATTGGCGTGACGGGTTCTGGCGACGTTCATGGTTCGCCACAACTCAATTCCCCACCACAGCAAGGCGCTTAATTCGATGAACCCGGTGAAGCCGATCAGCGGGTAAGCCACGTTGGGCACGAAATCCGTCAAAATCTGCAAAAGCACTCGTGCGGTACAGCCCACGTTGAACAGCAAGAACGGCGCCCACAGTGAGCTCATTCGCTTCGCATCGATTCCCGCCAGGATGGGCACAACGCGCGAAGAGACTCCCAGGATCATCATGCTGATGAAACCCACGGTGAAGGCATGCCGATGAGAGCCCATGTACGTGTGCGCGAAAACTTGATGGGTAAGCACTCCGTAGAGTGGAAAAAACGGCATCATGCCGCAAGCGATCACCAACCAAACATAAGCGGCACGAACGAACTTGAAAGTGCGATCCGGCTGCGTCGGCCTCCGGAACACCCCGATCTGCACGGCCAGCAACACGGCCCACAGCGGCATGAGCAGATAGGCCAATTCGAGGCCGACTGCGAAGTAAAGATTGTGAGTGGTGAGCAGCAGCTCATAGCTAATGATGTTCAGCAGCAAACTGCCATTGATTAACCAGAAGATCAGCGTTTGGCGATCGTGCTTGGGGTTCCCGAGACCATAGACGTGCGGCACGAAGCGCTGGCTGACCCCGGCGATGATCAGCACAGCGAAGCCGAGTAACTGAATATCCCGCAGTGGACCATCGATCAGCGCGATACGCATGATCATGCCATGCTCGGAATGTGCTGTGGCCTTGGCAAAGAAGAACACGGCTTCCAAGATCGTGCCCAGCAGGAACCAAACGAAAGAACTGGCAATGAACTTTTCGTAGGGGTTGTGCGGTTCGATTGACTGCCGTGCCGTGCGGTACAGCACCAACATGAAGAGCGCAACGGCCGCAATTTCCACTGCACCGGAAAACGCACCAAGCAGGAATGAAACTGGAGTCGGGCATCAGCATCTCAGCAGCCATTCCTGCCACGATCCCCGTTCCCAGGAGATAGAAGCTGAGATTCGCCAGGCCCGGGCGCCACAGCGTGGTGTTCTTAAAGCGTGGGAGTGACTGATAAGCGAAGCCCATGACAAACATCCCGACCCAGCCGAAGATCATGGCATGGGCGTGGGCATGGATCGAGGACAGGAGATGTAACTGCAGGAAGTTCTTCCCCAATCCGATCTGCAGAAGGTTGATCGCACCCCACAGGCAACCGACTGTCAGCACGATCACTACACCAGCTTTGAAGAAGCGGCGATAAATGTAGTCCTGCAAGCTTGCCTTGTAAACATAGGGCTGCGCGGACGGGTTCTCCATCTCGGCGTTGATCTCGCGCAGGAGTTCATCCAGGTTGGCCTGATGGACTGTGGCAAAGAACCCCAGTGGTTCGCTTGGACCATGCTCGCCGCCACAGCCCTTCAATCCATGCTCGTCGAAAATGCGTCGGGCGCCTGGGCAGAGCTTCACAATCTCTGCCACGCTGGTATTGGCCGTAATCTGACTCATGACGCTATCCCCTTTTCTTCCTCACAACACCATAAAACCGGAGCTGCGAGTCAGCCATGACTTTTGTCACGCTGGAAAATAGCAGCTTCAGCGAATCTATCGCTTCGCTGCCAGCAGTGATGACGGTCTGACAATAACTACTCCTTTCATGCCGGATCCCTCGTGCAACGTGCAAACGTAGCGGTAAATGCCTGGCTCTGTAAAAACGCGGGCGTAGGATTGTCCGGGCTGCAGCAAACCAGAGTCGAATGGACTTGCTCCTGAAGGCAGTTTCACGTCTATTCTGGAAAGAGCCTTGCTCGCATCGTCCACTACGTTGTGGATTACCTGCGAGGAGTTCTTCCAAACCACCTTGGTGCCAACATTCACCGTTATGGCCGATGGCACAAATCCCATGTCAGTCATGCCTACCGTTCCCTGCGCGACTGGCGCTCTAAGCTTGGCCAATGTCTTTCGGATCGCCGTCGCGGACAGCTTGACCGAGCAGTTGGGGGCAAGTGGGTCCAGCGTGTCCACCACAAAACTCGGGATACGCGGATCCTCGACCTCCACCACGCTGCCAAAATACCCGGTCACATGGACGAGACGGTTGGCGTTCTGCGAGAACAACAACGGTCTTGCTTCCACGCGATAGATCTTCGAGGACCCGAGTAATTGCAACATCGCCTTGCCGTCATTAGACAATGTGAGGCACCCGTTCAGTTCCTTGGAGCTTGCTTCGTCTTGCATAGGTGCTAGTTCTGGCGTGTGGCCTGCGCGAGTTAACTGCGCGGGCTTGCCCACATGCGCCATTTCGCTGTGCATGTTCATGTCCGTAGCTCCCTCGTTTGTAGTTGCCACGATGGGGTTGCTGTCCGTGGCTGCTATGGAATTCGTCTGAGGCTCAGTCAGACTTGCTGCAGTGTCAGCCTGCGTCATACCTGATAGGCGAGGCATGCCGGAAGCGGTCGAGTCGAGCGCGGGTCCCGGGTGCATCAGGGTCGCGTTCTCGGCGCCAGAAATCTCAAAGGTCGCCATCAAGCCTTTCGCCATCCGCGCCATCGCATGGTCCATCATGGGGAACTGTCCCGGAATACTGGCTTTGAATTCCAAAATCGCGGCTGCGCCGGGCGGCACACTGGCCGTTTGGATGCTCGTCAAGGGAGGAGATGTCAGAGACCCCAACACGTAATCGCGAGTAAAGATCTCACCTACGACATGCAATGATGATGTGTCATTGGGCCCCGCATCACCAAAGAAGACGCGAACCGTTTCTCCGACCTTTGCCTGCATCGGGTGCGTTTTCGTCAGAGCATCAACTGCTCCGTTGAACACGAAGTACTCGGGGCTTTCCTCCATCAGCTTCGCATCGCTGAATAACTGCATGCCTGCCTTACCTTTGGCGGCAGTGGTATAAATTTCTCCCTGCATCACATAGTACTCGCGATCAGCATGCGAAAGTCCAGCTTCTGGTTCGACCAGGATCAATCCGTACATGCCGTTGGCGATGTGTTCGGCAATCATGGGAGTGCCGCAGTGGTAGACAAAAAGACCGGGGGCAGTCGCCTGGAACGTGAATGTTTTGGACTGCCCCGGCACAGCTTGGGTAAATGCCGCGCCTCCACCTGGACCGAGAGCGGCGTGAAAATCGACTGAGTGCGCCATGTGACTGCTGGCATCGTTTCGCAGCGTGACTTCGACAGTGTCTCCCTGTCGCGCGCGAATCATCGGGCCGGGCACTTTACCGTTGAATGTCCAGTAGCGGTAAGTCGTGCCGGCCGACGGATCGAGAGTTCCAACCAGCTCCTCAGCTATGAGCGTAACGCGAACCACAGCTGGCCTTCTCTCACCAACAACCGGAGGAACATCGGCCGGGTCGCGCACTATGTCGACGATCTTGGTCTGGGTCTTTGCTTGATGTTCGCTGTGTGTGATTTCCTGTGCGGTCAGAGCAACCGTCATCGAAAAGAGGAACAGCAGCATGCCGAAGCTGGCTTTCACGAATAAAATCTGGTAATGAAGGCTGATTTTCATATTTCGTCTTTTCCAGCCGGCCTATCGTTGTCTGCTTTCTGTGTCCTATTGCCGGCTGACCTATACTTGTGTCGGGAGGCGATAGACCTCAATGGAGCATCCGTACTATCGGCATAGTCAGTTGTCACAGGAGCAGGTAAATGCTTGAGAGTGAGCTGTTTACACTGCTCCAAGGAACCACCGACGCGGCATTTGCGGTGACCGAAGAAGGCGAGATACTGTCTTGGAACAAGGCTGCGGAGAAGCTGTTGGGTTACTCCGCTGCCGAAGCCATCCACAAAACCTGCTATGACATTCTGGAAGGCATGGGGGTGTTGGGTACCCGGGTGTGCCACCAGCACTGCAGCGTGGCCGAATGCACGGGGGGCAATGCGGAAATTCCCAACTTCGACATGAGCGTGAAGACTCGCTCGGGGGAGCGGTTGTGGATCAATATGTCTACCATCGTGTTCGATAATCAGCGCACCGGACGCCGCCTCCTAGTGCACATGGCGCACGACATCACCGAGCAGAAGAAGAACGAAGAGCTAATGCAGAAGATGCTGGAATTGTCAAAGCAAGTCAGCTCGCTCGCCGAGGCTTCTGTGCGCGCGGAACCGGCTCCTGCGCTATCCGAGCAAGAGAAGCATGTCTTGCGCCTGTTCGCCGAAGGCAAGGATAGCGATGAGGTAGGCAGCACTTTGGGTATCAGCCCGCAGACCCTCCGCAATCACCTTCACCACATCAACCAGAAACTCCGCACCCACAACCGCCTGGAAGCAGTCATGAATGCGATCCAGCGGAAGCTCATCTAACAGTCCCCCGTACAACTGTCCCGGATTTCAGTACGAACGCTTCATTGTGCGTTTTCCTCACCTGCGGCACATTGGTTTCAGCCGGTCGTAACGGCGGGAGTTGCCAATGATTTCCCAATGCTCCAACCCACAGTGCGGAAAACCCTTCCACTACCTCCGCGGAGGAAAGCTCTATCGGTTCGATGTACGGCGGCCCGTGGAGCCCTGCAGGGATATTCCCAATGCGATCTGCGCGAGCAAACCCTCGCAAGCCAGCGTGTTCTTCTGGCTTTGCGGTGATTGCGCAAGCCGATCCTCCCTCCGATTCTCCCTGCGCGAAGGAATTTCTGTAGTTCCCCTGGAGCGCTTTCCCGAGGGTAGCAATCCTGTGGTAACCCGCGCCGTCGCTGCCGAGTGACTTTGCCGAAAGGAATAAAGATATGGCTACACAGTGCGTTACTGCGCAAATTGAAGGATCACCTTATGGTTTGCAACGACTACCACACCTCGGGAGCTCGCTGCTGCAGGTATTGATTCCAAATGAAGTACAAAGCATGTGGAAGGAAGAGGCCTGGCAAAAGGATGCTGGTCGCAGTGCCCGAACACTCGTCAAGTATCCAGATCTCCGTATTGTCTTGGTCTCGATGAAAGCCGGGACCCGTTTCAAGCAGCACAAGACGAGTGCACGGTTTGCCATCTTGATGCTCGCTGGTCACGTACGCCTCCACCTCCTCAATGCAACCGTAGAGGTACCCAGGGGAGAGTTGCTGGCGCTCGACCGCGACGTATCTCACGACGTGGAGGCAATTCGCCAAAGCACGTTCCTGCTGATTCTTGCCCGGCCCGACCGGAAGAAGGAGAAATGCCATGAGTGACTTCATTCACGAATTGAAACACGATCACCAGGTGATTCAGCAAGTTGTGGCCGGCATGAGTGCGGTCGCGGAACTGCTCGATTCCGGCAAGCAAGTTGATCCAAGTGTGCTAGTCGATCTTGTGCAGTTCTTGCGAGTGTTTGCCGATCAATGCCATCACGAAAAGGAAGAGCAGCATCTCTTTCCGCTGCTGGCAACCAAGGCTAACGCAAGCACCAGGCGCGAATTGGAATCGTTGGAACGGGAGCATCGCTCAGCCAAGCAACTGGTTGGTCAATTGGCGAAAGTGGCAGCAGTTTACGTCCACAGTCCGGCAGTGGTGCGATACCGTATTGTCGATCTGCTCCAGCAACTTGTCGAGTTATACCCAGCGCACATCTGGAAGGAGGACTTCCTGTTGTTCCCACTGGCGCAGCAGAACCTGTCGCCCGCTGAACAACAAAATCTCGAAGAGAAGTTCGAGAATGTCGAACGCGAAGTCGGGGAAGACGTGCATGCCGCCTTCGAGATGCTGGCCAAGAAACTGGAGGCCGTTGTCGAATACCGCAACACCGGCGCTTGCCCGCTGTGTTCCTCGGCGGCTTAAGAAAAAGTCCTGCCCTTTATTAAAGGATGGACGGAATCCCTTCTGTGCACGTTGTGGCGACAGAAGAGGATCCGTCTACACAGAGTCAGGTCGGGGTCAGAAAGGCGTGCTACGCCGCCGACTTGCCACGCTTCGATTCGCGATCGGACGCCAGCTTCCTTTGCAAATGATCCTGGAGGACGACCGCATTATTGTGCTCAGTGTCGTGGGAGCTGTAGAGCAGGGTTACGGCGCCGTGTCGTGCGGCATGCAGAATAGGCGCGAGGGCTACTTCGTGCTCCTTCATTTCGGCTTGATAACGGCGCTGGAACTCCGCCCACTTCTTGGGATCGTGGCCGAACCACTTTCGAAGCTCGGTACTCGGTGCAACATCCTTCAACCAGATGGCATCGGCAAGCGCCGTCTTCTTCACGCCCCGGGGCCACAACCTCTCAACGAGAAACTTCTTGCTGTCATCTTTTCCCGCCGATTCATATACGCGCTTCAGCTTGATCATGTTTTGCCTCGCTTCAGTCGTCCGTCGGCCATTCGATTTGAGTGCATTCAGGACACTGACTGTCCAGATAATTGAGCCAAGAGAGAACATCCGTAATGTCAGGTAGACGGTCCCCGCTGCCAGTGCGCCACGCGGCAAACACCTCCAGAAACCGGTCAGTAATGTAGAGCGCGCCGGCTGGGACCGCCTGTGCGCCAGACGCTCCGACCATCTTGTGAACCCTCATATCCAAATCCGATAGAATCGGAACCGGAAAATGCATCTTGCGTCTAAATTCGTCTGCTTGTGCGAGGGATTCTGCCAGTACAACGACGACCTCTGAATCCGGCTCCGCGAGCTCACCGTAGCGCTTGGCCAAGGTGCTGAGGAGAGGGCTGTCGGTAGAGTCTTTTGTACGGCCGGCAAAAAATAGTATTAGATTGGAGCGGCCGCGGTAGTCGTACAGGCTCACTTGCTTGCCATCGCTCGATGGCAGCGTGAAATCGAGCATCAGGTAGCCCGCGGGTCGGAAAACTCTCGGCTGCTGTTGCTTTTGCGCTTCCAATCTCTGCCTGCAGCATGGCGATACTCTCCTAGTGGTACAGGCCGCTGCTGTGCTTGCCCGTCAGTACCTCGATCTTCTGTTCATAGAGGATGATCCGATCGATCAGGGGATGTCCAGGTTCGAATGTCCAGTCGGGCTGACCGTACTTGACCAAGAGCTGATCCAGAAACCACTGTTTCTTTTCCCGGGATTCCGGACCGTGCAGAATGCAAACCGGCCCAAACACAACCACGCTCGTGTACACCAGAGCAGAGTTACAGGCGTACGGTTTACCGCGATGCAGGTCGCCGATTTCCGAGACCTCAACGCAAATCCGTGGATTGCTCCGTACATTAGTGAGGAAGTGTCCTTGATGATCACCAGTATGGAGGTACAGCAGGTCGCCGCCTTCGTAGATGTAGACAAGCGGTACTACGTAAGGCCAGCCGTTTGCATCTACGGTGCCTACGTTCGCGACTTTCTGCCGGCGCAAGAATTCGGTGGTTTCCGCAGACTGCATGAGCCGCCGCTCACGATACATGCGCCCACGTAGGTCAGGCGTCGCTGTACACATTAATGTTTCCCCCTTGCGTTCACGCTATGCCGCTCCTTTAAGCGTACTTTCGTAGTCGGCGACGAACTGCTCGATCCCTTTTCTCGTAAGCTCATGAGTCATATCGGAACGATCCCATGGGCTGGAGAGATCGAGTTCCTTATATGGAATTGGCGTCAGGTTCCTGCCCTCGCTATCTACACCCCTGTAGTTGAAGCCGGGCTGGGGCAACGGGAATCCCTTCGCACCCCACTCTTCGAGGACCTTTCCCGGCGCGGTGATAAGTTCCACGTCGAGGGCCAGAGCAGCAAGCAAGTGGTCCAGGTGCCGGATGCTGGCGGCCAAAACGTGCACGTGGCCATCACCGTTCGCGTACATGCGCTTGATATTGCTGACTACGTCAATACCGTTTTCGCCGCGGTCATCGAGTCTGCCAACGAAAGGTGAAACATACGCGGGCTCTTGTGTGCCTTTCGTGGCCGCGTACACCGTGGCGGCCTGGTCCTGTGAGAAACACAGGGTCATGTTCACCCGAATGTTTTTGCGCACCGACAGTTGTGCCGCGCGCAGGCCTTCGTGGGTACAGGGGTATTTGACATAGGCGTTGGGAATCCAAGAATACATCTCTTCGCCCTGGGCCAGCATCTGTTCCGCACTGGTGCTGAGATCGGCAAAGACCTCGATCGAAACGCCGGCGGCCCCCACTATGGGAGAAAGAGTCTGAACGATCCTCTTGTACTCCTCGTTCTCTTCGCGCGAACTCAACCGTCGTCCAGAAGCAATGAGTTGCCGAATGGCTGGATTTTTAGCAATAAGCGTGGGGTTTGTGGTTTGGCCATCCACAAAGCCTAGTAGGGCTCTGATTCTTCGGGTTTCCTCAGGATCGCCCCCATCCACCAAGATCTTGGTCTTAGGTCTGTTAACTAGCATGTTGATAACCTCAACCTCCGCGGACTTTTTCAGTAGCCCGCAAATTCTTCCGTTCGAACGTCGTCCTCATCGACGCCAACGCCGACCAGCATCTCGCGCATCGCCGCGACCATGGGTGGAGGTCCGGCAACGTAGTAGATCGGCCCCTGGAGAGTTCCTAAATGTCTGGCCAACATCTCTCCGCTAATGAAACCCGTCTCACCTTTCCATTCGCGAGTGGAGCGAGCCATCTCGGTCATGGTCGCGATGAGCCGGAAATTGGGGTTTGTCTTCTCCAGGCCTTGGAGAATATCCAGAAAGGCTGCGTCTTCCGGTCGCCGATTGGAATAGAACAAGTACAGCTTGTGTGCCAGTCGATCGTGATCGGTCTGTCGAACGATGCTCAAGAATGGCGTAATGCCAATTCCGCCTGCAAGAAAAACAGCGGGCTTGTTGGAATTCTTGTGCAGTGTAAAAGAGCCCGTGGGCGAGGCGATGTCGATCTCTGTACCAATCGGCACGGCCTTCAGGGAGCGCTTGAACGCCGTCTCGCGCATCCGGGTCGCAAAAGTAAGTTGATCTTCAAACGGAGGGCTGGCGATAGAAAAAGTTCGAATATTGCCTTCGGAGTCGGTTTCGCGCGGATCAAGCAGTGTAAGATCCGCTGCCTGTCCAGCTTTGAAGGTGAATCCTGAGGGCTTGGCGAAGCGAAAGGCCGTGGTGCCTTCGGCCACGCTGCTGCGGCTCAACAATTTAGTTCGGAAACTCGCTAAAGGACTCTCTTGAGCAGCCATGAACACCTCGTAAGTTGTATCGAGCTTGATGATGCGGCAATCAGCTCTTCGTCTGCCGCTCCTCCGCACTTCCTCCCGGCCAGGAGACTGTTATGAGGAACGCACTTTCCTCGATTGCCTTCACGTCGTGAGCGATGCCCGATTCCAAGCACATTAATTCGCCACTGCCGAGTTCGAGAGCTTGGTCGGGAAGCTGGAGATGAACTCTGCCTTGGATGGTTTGAATTGAGATCCTCGCGTCGGCGTGATGTTCTTTCATTTCGGAACCGGGCTTCATCAGTACGAGCACGATTCGGAAATCCGGGTACTTCGCAAGTGTCTTGGAGCTGCGTCCGCTTCCGCGCGTCCACGAGTCCTCTTCGCGCAACCGGCGGAGTTCGTCAGAGAGATTGAAGTGCAACAGACTGTCTGCCAAATGAGGGAGTCGGTTCAGGGTTGAAGTGGATTCGAGAGGCTTGTGCACTGCAGACTTCTTCGTCATTGCGCCTCCTCGGCACGTCGAGCAGTAAACATCGTCTTACGATATAAATAGATGCGGGCCCTGCCTCCGCGGTGGCAATGAATGTCGAGGGTGAAGTATTGCACTAATCGTGAGTAGAGCCTCAGCACCGAGACGGTCTTCGCATTCGGGGTGGTTGTCGGATACGGATTTGGAGCGGGGTGTCTCAAGTTACTGAGGCGGAAATCGGGGCAAACTGAAACTCTCGTTCCGCTTGAGGCAGGGCTTGACTCTCCAAAAACCACGACTATGAACTATGGAGCGCTTTCCAACGTCGAAGGTGCTTGGGTGGTGATCGTCAACCACGGCGCGACAGGTAATTCGGCGGAATTTGCAGAAACCGTGTTTCGACGCAATACGCAAAGATTGCGAACTCGGAACCATGCAACCGCAGCTTTAAAAGATAAACTGTAACTTATTGATGGCACTGGCGTCCCCGGCTGGATTCTAACCCGCGTTTGCGCCGCATAAAGGGCGAGATCAAAATGGCGGGAGCGACGGGACTCGAACCCGCGGCCTCTGCCGTGACAGGGGCAGCGTTCCGAATTTGTATTCGGAGCCGAGCGCAGCCATCGGTCGGACCCACATGACAAGGTGACCTTACGGCCCATCCCCGAGCAGACCGAAATCTGTAGATTTTGGCACAGCTTCAGATGGCGATTTGAGCGGTATTAAGTCCCGTGCTTCCAGCGCGAGCGAAGAGGTCGGAATCGAGGATTGTGGCACAGGCTCATCGAACCATGTCTGGCTTCCGAGCAGGCAGCCGTTCCAGAAATCCCGCACGCCCTGGGCAGCTACGAAAACAGGGCAGCGGCCCTCAGGAAATGCTCATCGGGTTCTTGGTTTCGGGTTAGTGCCTCTCTTTCGTTGTCGTCGCTTTGCCTTTCGCCACTGGTTGCCTTGTTCTTGCCACCACCGACGCTTCCATTCTGCCTGTGCACCCGAGGCACAAGTTCCGACGGAGCAATACCGCCGGGTTCCCTTGTCCGCTATAAAGAACGGTGTTTTGCACTCTGGGTTCTCGCACCTCTTGAGCTTGTGTAGGTTCCGCTCCAGGCAATGAAGAGCTTGCTGAATCGGTTCGTCGAGCGGCAAGGACTCTTGATCCTTCGAATCGGGATGAGTCTCACGGTTCATGACGGGACGCGACCCCAGCCACACGTCAAAACGCAATTTGAAGAGCCTCCATCTGGCTGTGGATTCGTTCTCAGCGAACCATATCGCTCGTAGGCGGTCCCGTAATTCCTCCACGATGGCGCGGCGCAAGGCCTGTTCGTCACAGTGCAGCACTGGGTTCGGCAACCTGTCAGCAATTCGTGGGAGAAAAGCGACGGCATCTTTTGCTTGGCTCGTCGCGGGAAAGAACTTCGCGTAGCCAGAGAAGATGTATCGGATGTTCTCACCCGTCTCATTCAGGATGTCCTGAATAAAGCGTTTTAGTCTGCGCTCGACTTTGGCATCCGCCGGGAGGCGCCTTCTCCTCTTTATGCGCCCTGGTCCTACCCTCATTGGGATTTCTGCCGAGGAAGTTTGTATTAGGTTCGTCGTGTTCTGCTCTGTCACCGACTGGCCGCGCCTTGCTCGCTTCTGCTTCCCTGTCTTCTTCCACCAGAAAAGCTTGTGTCGTTTCTGAGCAAGGTCTGCACAAGCTTCCGAGCAGAATCGCCGCTGGCTTTTATTCGCGACAAAAAATGGCGCGCGGCACTGCTCCGCCTCTACCTTTTCGACAACTTGTTGCGAGCCGGCAGTCGCCGTACCGGTACGCGACTCAAAATTGGGACAGATGCGCAGCGCAAATAGGTATCGCCGGACCCAATAAATGGCTTGGTACACGGGTGCATCCGCCGGTGGCGGCTGGAGATTCTTGTCGACATCGTCTCTGATATCCATTACCCGATGCAGTACAAGTTGCAAGTTGAAGAGCCTTAATTCCGCCGTTTGGTTGTCCTCCGACTTCCATATCGCGCGAAGGCCGTCCCGCAGTTCGCCGATGATGGTGCGGTAATAGATCTGGGGCACTTCCTTGCTCACCTGTTCTGGTGTAGTCCATTTTCTTCCGAACCACGGAATGGCCACTTCGATGTCAACATCCCTGGTGGGGAAGAACTCTTCATACCGGCGGAAGAAGTAGTCCGTGCTGCCATCAACCTGGTGCTCCTCTGCATTCACAACATCGAGGACGAAAGTTCTTAGTCTGTGGTCGGAGATTTTTCTCTCCGTTGCTAGAGTTTTTCCTTTCTTTGGTTGCCTGACTAGTCGTTGATTGCGCATTCTCCCGCCTCCAGCTAGAAACTATCTGCTCATTTCGTTGCTAGAGTATATCATAGTCGTGCACTCCTGCAGAGCGAGTGTATTATCGGAATATGACAACCACGGCGCCAACAGCGTTCCCCCTCGATGGAGCAAGGAATGCGAGTGATTCAATGAGCACCGCCGCCATCCAAATCTCACCGCCCGCCGAACTTCGAGAAATCGATTTCCCGAAGTTGCAGGCTATCGCCGCCATCCCCGAGGGTGAGCGTTACGCACATGCCGCCTCGATGGACTTGCCGACGCTCGGTCGGTTCATCCAGCCCGCTGTCAATGGTGCTCGGGCTCTCGTCTCGGCGTACCGTCCTTACATCCTCAACTTCCGTGAGCGGACGGCACACCAAGGTGAGCAGAAGATCCTCACCGATGACTCTGGCAAGCAGGTTACCCGTGATCAGCTTTGCAAACAGACGATTGGCGTTGGTATCCGCCGTCTCAACCAGCTAATAAAGGTTATCGATCCCGACACACCGAAGCTGAAGCCCAAGCCTCCTGTGAAACCCCGACCCAAACCGAAGCCGTTCCCCCAAAAAGGCAACCGCTACACGCATTTGGGTCGAGTGTATGAGCTTGTCAACGATGTGGTCGATCCAAGATGGGACGCAGAGCACAGTTTCAACATTAACGCGAAAGGTGAATGTTACTCAAAACTCTTCTGGCGGGAAGTGACCAACACCGACCATGCTCCCGTTACCAAACCCGAACCTAAGAAGAAGTCCGTTATGAAGTCCAACGGTCGGCAACGCAAGACCCATACCATCGATGTCAACGGTGTGAAGACCAAGTGGAGCGATTGCTTCAATAAGGGACGGACGTACTGTTCACGGAATCCCAAGGGTCTTCTCATCGCCGCTAAGGGGGAAGCGCCAACGTGCGAAGCGTGCCAACGGTACATGCCTCGCCCGCATGTGCCCTACGTGCAGAACCCTGCCAATCCCGATGAATGGATACCCGCTGAGTGGTTGGAGCAGGGCAAGGTCAGTGAGCCCGCCCCGACCGTAACGCAGGACGAGGAGTCCGTTGAGGTTAAGGAGACCAGCAATGAGTAACGAACCGATCACCGCCCACATGATGTGCATGTCCTGTCCCAGACGGGCATGGGGCGGTCGCTTGGGCTCGTGGCTCGTCTCCGATGAAAGGTGGGCGGCAGCGGGCTTCAAGCCCACAGATGTTGCTTGCAGGAAATGTTTGGAAATCTACCAAATCAGGGGGAAGTATGGATGGTTTCACGGGTAAGTCGAAGACGCAGGCCGATCAACTCTTGTTTGAGCAGAGCATGGCCTGCAAGCAGTGCATCGCGATCAAGAACGACGACGAGAAATTCTGTGGCGCTATTGCGGAGGAATTAGGCAAGGGACGGATGACGTACGACGATCTGGTTTTCTGGCTGTTCGTCGACATGCATAGGGCGCATTTGAATTGAAGAAATCGAGTATAGGTTTGCTCTGGTGGTACGTCGAACCTCCTTTCCCAGAGCAAAGCGGTAGCGGGCTGTGGTGCCGTGCGGAATGCACGGACGGGCACGCGGTACATCGGCCTGATGAATCACCCGCCACCGCACTAGAAGCTGCTTTGCCATGGGGCGTTGCTCCCTGTGGTTGGTTTGGGCGGCGGGTTACTCGCACTTTCCCGCCGCCAACTTTCCGAAAGTGCGAGAGAAAAGTGCGATATGCCCAAAAGACTAATCGACGGCGAAAGCCTCCACACAAGCAAGAAACTCCTGAAAGTCTCCGAGAAGTATCGTCCCGAATACACGTGGCTCCTGCCATTGGCTCTGGCAAATGGTGTTGCCGAAGCCGACCCCCGTCTCATCTACACCACCGCTTACGCGTACAACCGTGACAACATCACGGTCAAAGACATCGAAGCGATGCTCAATGAGTTCGAGCAGGCTGGCATGATTGCCCGCTTTGAGGCCGAAGGTCGCGCGTGGATGTACTTTGTTGGCATACAGAAGAACCTTCCCAAGCCATCCGAACGCATCAAGATGAAGCGTGGGCCTGAGCCTCCGAGCGAGATTGTCGCGGCAGAGAAGCGACAGATCAGCGACAAGGAAGCGATTTTGTCTCCTACAGGCATTGGCATTGGTAACGGTGTAGGTGGGGGTCTGGGCTCTGGTAATGGTATGGGTATCGGCACAGACATTGGTCAGGGCAATGGGGGCTTCGCCCCAACGCCTACCGCAGTGTCGTCAGGCGATTCCAATTCAAAACCTCAAACCCCAACGACAACGGCGGCTACGCCGCCAACGACAACGCAGGTATTCGAGAAAGAGGACGATCTGGATGAGGAAGGTAACAAGATTCTTGTCCCTATCCTTGTTTCCCTCCTGTACGACTACCTGAGCGAACGGGAAGATGTAGACATCCCCGCTGATTACCAGAAATTCTGGGGTGCAGACTTCTTGGCTGCTCTGGACGCAGGTCATACCTTTGAAGACATCAAGCTTGCGATCAAAATCTCCCAGCTTGGTAAGACCAAGGAGTTTTACAAACGTGCCAAGCCGATCTGTGAGCACATCGAGGACCTGTGTGAACGAAAGAAGGAACGTTCCGTGGCTAAGGCTCTCACCGCTGCCGCTGGCGTACTTGGCTGTGGCAAACGTCCGAAGAAGGCTTCGGGTGCTGGTATGCGTGACGCCTTGGCGGACACCTACAGGCGCAATGTGAATTTTACCTACGACAATAATGGCGTGCGCTTCGGAAGCGGCAACCGGCTGGCAGGTCTGGTCGAAGACGAAGAGTAGTCCAGTCTCGAATCCCAGTTCAGCAAAGAAAGGTGGCCACGATGAAGCGAGCGGTTTTGTATGCGCGTGTTTCAACATTTGATCAAAATCCCGAGACGCAGTTGCTTGATTTGCGACGGCTCGCAGAGCAGCGTGGGTTTGAAATTGTCCATGAGTACATCGACAAGATCAGCGGCGCGAAGGCGAAGCGTCCTGCGCTCGACCAAATGCTCGCTGCAGCCCACCGTCGCGAATTTGATGTTGTGTTGGTATGGGCGGCCGACCGTCTTGCTCGCAGCGTCCGACACTTTCTCGAAGTGCTCGATACGCTAAACCACCTTGGCGTCGAGTTCGTGAGCTACCGCGAGAACCTCGACACGGGCGGACCGCTTGGCAGGGCAGTTGTGGTGATTGTTTCGGCCGTTGCCGAGCTAGAGCGCAACCTTATTATTGAAAGGGTTCGCGCCGGTCTCAGACGCGCCAAGCTCGAAGGCCGCCAGCTCGGACGCCGGCCAATCGAGATCGATCGCGCAGCTTTGCTCCGTGATCGAGCCCGCGGGCTGAGCCTGGCTCAGCTAGCCAGGGCTCACAAAATCTCTCGAACAAGCGTTGCCAGAGCATTGAAACAGTCTGGAGGCGCTGTACCGAAAACCTCCCTGCCCCCCGCGCCAGACGACGCTGAAACCACACCAGTTAGGGCCGCTCAAATCGTGAACTAAGGCTGTGCCGGAATTAATACTCTTGGGTATAGCCGGATGATGGGACTCGGCCAAGTCGAGATGCAGCAAAAGCCAAGGCAGAGGAAACCCGATGTTGATTTGCTAGTCTGGAATTTACGGACTTGCTATGACACCAAACGGGATTCTGAAGGTCTCCATGAGATGGTTTTCCGTAACACTCAAGAGTTCCAGCTGATCATGTGACGCGCCTGCTTTGGAGAGACCGGGTTGAACAATGAAGATCTTGAGAGACACGAGACACAATCGGCTCATCTCCCGAATAGTCTGCAGCGATTCTTCGCCGCCCTGTTCGTATCGACTGGAAGTACTCTTTTCCAGCCGCTTTGCCGCCCTCCGCATCAGGTGCGTGAACAGATCGGTTCGTTTCTCGGGCGAGAACGCCCAATTTATGCTTTTCTGGGCTTGGCCGCAGACCTCGTACAGGTCGCCGACGCGTTGTCCGTGCTCCGGCCCAAGCGAATACTTGCAGTGGTAGAACTCAACCTCTATGCCCGAAGGACTGGTCGCGTCGCCCTTAATGCGAATGGCGACGACATCTGCTGCTTCGCCCTTACCATCGTCGTCAACGATCACGTCGAACCCTCGGGTTCTTAACTCGCGGATGACCTTGGCTTGTATCGAATCAGCACGTTTTTCCTCACGCTGCGACTCTTTCTGCTTATCCACTCCTGTCCAGTCCCACGCCGTTATCTTCGCCGGGTCGTAAGGCACATAGTTGCTCTTCAGCTCTACGTGTTGGTTGCCTTCCAATGAGGATCCGTCAGCAAACCAGATGATGGGTGGGTCGTCGTAGAAGAACTCAGCGATATCCTCGAGCTGCGCCCGCAGTCCCCGCTTCACCTGGATGCCTTCTTCACCGCGCACCTCGAAGCGATAGTTGAGAATCTCGTCTTGCTCAAAAAGCGACAATTCCAGCTCCACACGCTCGGTGTCGGTTACTAGAGCAAAACGAAGCGGACCGTTTCTGTTTGGCGAAACAAGCTCAATGCTCACCTCAGCCAAGGAATATGCGTTGCAGTGTCGTTGTGCTGCTGTGGTTTGCAGCCACGTTCGCGTTGGCACAGGAAAGCGCGCTGCAAGCGGACTTTCGTCGTGAACGTGAACGGATGGCTGACGCCTGTGGAACATTCAGCTTCAAGGCCGTTCCCGGATGCGCCATTGAACTTTTCACCGACCACCCGCTTGCACATCGCGGCGGGAAGCATGCCTCCGCAGAACGGATTCGGTCTTGGGCGCAGCGTTCGTTACCTCAAGAACACCAAGAACTGGCGACTGAGCTGGGATGTGGACGCGGTCGGCGCCTTCAGCGGGGCGTGGCGAGCGGGCGGGTACATGAAGATGATCCACACGCCGATGAGCCCGTACGCGTCATCAAGCCGGTGATTCCACAGCCTGGTGAGTTGCCTGAGGCAAAGACACCTGCCAAGAAGCCCCAGATCAATCTGGTGCATCCATATACGGTTTTCAACCTGTACGCGCAGTCGATTTCTCTGAACAAGTTGAATTTCTTTGGCTTGGGAAATGACTCCACGCTGGCAGGCGCGTCGGTGTTTGGAATGAGCCAGACCATTGTGGGCGGCAGCGTGATCAAGCCGGTTTACGAATGGTCCGCAATCAGAAAACTGAATCTCGCGCTGCTGGGCGAAATGAATGGCCGCTTCGTAAACATCCGGGGCGAAAACGGACAATCCGTTCCTTCGATCGAGACGCTTTACACGAATGCTACCGCGCCCGGCCTGAGCAGTCAGCCCGGGTTTGTACAGTTCAGAGAGGGTTTCGCATCAAGCCGGTGTTCGGGGACCACCTTCAACTGAACTATCTGGCGAACTTTCAGCAATTCTTTGCGCCGTCGAGTTCGCGGAATTCCTTTCAGCGCTGGACGGCCGACCTGAACCACATTTTCTATTTGTATGGCTATACGCAGTCGGCACCGAGGAGCACGGACCCGAATGGTCCTGATTCGTGCGCGCCTGCAGGAGAGAAATGCCCGGAGGTTTCGCACTCGCGAAATCTGAACGGGTCGATCGGAGTGCGGCTTCTGCTGTCGGAATCGATGAATTCGGCTACGAGCGCCGTGCCTTTCTATTTCCAGCAGACGTTGGGTGGATCCGACATTAACAGCGCGATATCGCTCGGCAGCTACCAGGACTACCGGTTTCGCGCTCCCAATCTTCTGTTGTTGCAGGAGAGTTTTGAGCACTCGATCTGGGGCCCATTCGGGGTCAAGTTCATGGCGGACCAGGGCAGAGTGGCTCTTACCCGCGGCGATCTCGGATTTGATCACCTGAAACACAGCTTCGCTGCCGGGCTCACTCTGCGCGCCGGCGGTTTCCCGATGGTCTCATCTGATGTTTGCGTGGGGAGGCAGCGAGGGGACACCACAATATCTTCAATATGAATACTTCTCTGCTGGGAGGATCGGCGCGGCCTTCTTTGTACTGATTGAGGATACGGTGGACGACGCCAGCTAACGTCGACATTAAGAAGCGATCCGGGTTCCAGCCGCTCAGGAAACAAAGCCGATCAATTACAATCCCTTGCCGAGGGGGATTCATGGCAAATCCAAAGGGGCTGGCGTCCATCGTGTCGGAGTTGAGGGTAGAGAGAACGAATCTGGTGAATCGGCTTAAACATGTTGGTGCGGCTCTTTCAGCTCTTAGCGGGAATCCCTACGCGAAACCGACGCGGACCCTGTCAGCCTCGGCTCGTAAGCGGATGAGCCTCGCGCAGAAAGCGCGATGGGCAAAGAAAGCCGCCATTGACAAAGCGGGTAAGACGAAACCCAGGCGCACCATGTCTGCATCAGCCCGCAGGAAGATTGGGGCGGCGCAGCGGGCAAGGTGGGCAAAGGTCCGCGCGAAGAAAGCGGCCTAGGACCTTCAGACTCGGGAAGAAAAAATGATTCCTCCCAGCTACAAACCGAAGAAAAAGTTTATGCAGCTTGCTATCGCGGAGGCAAAGCGCGCCCGCGACCGGGGTGACTATGCCATAGGTGCGGTCATCACGCGTCTTATTGGAAATCGGGAAGTGGTTATCGCTTCTGCCGGCAACCGGGTAAAAACTTCGGGTTCATCCATCAAGCACGTCGAGCTTGAAACATTGAAATATGTCTGCTCCGGCTATGGCCGGTACCTACCGGATTTCGTGTTGTATTCCACACATGAACCTTGTGCGATGTGTGCGGGTGCCTGCGTCTGGTCGAAAATAGGAGCCGTGGTGTTTGGCGTTTCCCAGGAAGACATCACCGCCTACGGCAAGAAACACGGGACCGAGGAATTCAAATGGCGGGCCTGTCTCATTTCGTGCAAATTCGTCCTTGAAAAGGGCGGCCTTCACATTCCGGTCTTCGACAATTTTTTGAGACTGGAGTGCCGAAAGTTATTCGGATATCGAGCCTCCTGACGTGCCACGCCCTCCTCGGCCCCCCCGGCGAACCCGTTATGTGAGTGCCTTCTTCAGAAACTTGAGCGTTCGCTCCCACGCTGTCTTGGCGCATGCTGGGTCATACACCTCAGGGCGGGCTTCGTTCATGAACGCGTGGTGTGCCTCGTAGCGATAGAGCTCGAACTGTGATTTCGACTGCTTGAGCGCAGCCTCTAGTTCGTTCACCTTGGCGGGCGTGCACCAATCATCCTTGTTCGCGAAGTGGCAAATCAGGGGAATCTTGATTTTCTTCAAATCGGCGGCGAGGGGCGGAATGCCATAGAAGCAGGCGCCGGCGTCCATCTCCGGTACCCGCACCGCCGCCAGGATGGTCAGCGCCCCACCCATGCAGAAGCCGCCCACGGCCACTTTCTTCGATGATTGTTTTAGGTGCTGCACCGCGCCGCGGATGTCTTGACCGGCGGCATCGGGGAAGTTGAGGTTCGTCATCAGGTGGTTGGCTTCGTCGGCGGCCGTGGTGACCTTGCCCCGGTAGAAGTCCGGCACGAGCGCCCGGTAGCCAGCTTCGGCGAGCCGATCAGCTGTCCTCTTGATCTGATCGTTGAGCCCCCACCATTCCTGGATGACGACAAAGCCGGGCGCGCTTGATCCTGCTTTGGTAGGTGCCAGATAGCCAGGACAGGTCTTTCCGTCCGGTCGCTTGAACTGAATCATCTGACCCATCGGGTCTCTCCACTGTCCAGACTGCCCGCCATACTATACGCCCCGCCGCCGCGCTCCCATTTAGGTCTTCAATAATGATCGTCGGGCACGCCAGCCTGCCGCAGGATTGCCATCAAATTCGGCGGGGGTTAGGTCTGTGGTCGTTGACGACTTCCCTCCCGCTTGTCCCAAAAAGCTCCCAGCACGTTTAAAACGCCCGATTCGACCTGAACCTCCTCCCAGCGGACCAACTCCCTCGGAATCGGCTCCCCGAGGGATACCACGAACCCAGCCGCCTTTGCCGCAAGATTGGCGGGTCAAGAGGTCAAGACCACTACTGCTAGAGTTTCTCTACTCCTCGCTCACCCATCTAACCGGAACTGTCTATCGGGTGCGCTCCCAGCTAGATACTTTCCGATCAGTTCCTCGCTAGAGTATTTAAACAGCTTATCACTCCTGCCTTCTCGTCGTATCGTATAAGCACGGAAACATTTACGACCGTGCAGATGCGCATAGCGCGAGTCTTGAACGATTCGCAGCAGGCTGAAGACAGATAGTGAACTCTAATCACCAAGACCGAATCCCTCAGCTGGTCAACATCGGGAAGGCCGCCGAAATCCCGGTCCCGTCGTCCAACTGGGTCGTCCTGCCCGCCTCGGCACTATTGGCGGTGAACGGACAGGTGTGCTCACCACCGGCTCCCAGATTGATTGCTGGCACTGAAGCGCTCCCCCACGAAAACAAAGTACAATGCCCGCGAGAGTTGTCGGGTCAACGGAACGGAGGTTCCGTGGCTCGCAAGCGGTACCAACAGGGATCGCTAATCCTGCGGGGTAAGCGCCTAAAAAAATGGTACGGACGTTGGCTCGAAGACGAACTACAGCCAGACGGAAGCATTATCCGCATCCATCGTTCGGAGATCCTGGGCGATAAGTCCGAGTTTCCGACCAAGCGCCTCGCACAACGTGAACTCGATCGTCGTCTGGCGGCGATCAACAGCCCCATTTACCGAGCAAAGCCAACTGCGCGGTTCGAGGACTTTGCGGAAAAGTGGAAAAGCAAAGTCATGATTCACCACGAGGGAAGCACTCAAGATAGCGATAAGAGCGAGATTAAGGCTTGGGTTGCGGCCCTCGGGGCGATTCGGTTAAGAGACATCTCAACGGAGGTCGTGCAAGACGTGATCACCCTGTGGTCGAGTCCTGGGAAGGACAAACGTAGCGCGAAAACGATCCGTAACCGGGTCGCTACGCTGCGCCTTCTGTGGGCCTCGGCAAAAGCGTGGGGTTATGTCACTCACGACGTCTGCGACAATCTGGTTCTTCCGACCTGGAATCGCGAGGAGCAACCGAGCTTCACGGTGGCACAGGTCAAACAGATCATCGATGCCGCGAACGAGCCATACAAGACCGTCTTCTGGCTGGTAGCGGAGACCGGCATCAGGCGCGGAGAAATCTGTGGCCTGAATGTCGGAGATGTCGACTTGAACGAGCAGGCAATCACGGTTCAGCGAAGTAGATGGAAAAGCAAACTCAAGCGGCCGAAGAACGGCAAGAAGCGATTCTTCGCTCTCTCGCCGCAACTCACAGAACGTCTTCGGTTCTACGTTGAGGACAGGAACCCCGAGGAGCCGCTTTTCCTGAGTAGGGAAGGTCGTCGCCTTCACCCCGACAACTTCATCAAGAGGCAGTTGAAACCAATCTTGAAGAAGCTCGGTTTGGATGGAGCGGCACATGCGTTCAGACACGGGAACGCAAGTCTGCTCGATCACCTGGCCGCGCCGATGAAGGTGCGGCAGGATCGGTTAGGGCACGCCGACCCGCGCACAACCATGGGCTACACGCACGTGATTGGGGACGATCACAGGAAAGTGGCAGAGCAACTCGGGGGATTCTTTGCCCAAGTTCGCCTTAATTTGCCCAAGTACAAAAACGGCTCAGGAGATGATCGCTCCCAAGCCGTTGAAGTGTAACAAGATGTTTGGTTGCGGGGGGTGGATTTGAACCACCGACCTTTGGGTTATGAGCCCAACGAGCTACCAGACTGCTCCACCCCGCGAAGTCATCATAACAACCGCACCACTACGCGTCAAACTACCGGGATCACACATCAATGTGACGCGCACAATCACCGTAGGACTGAGGGCAATGATACGAATCGGACCGGTGCCACAAGCTACAGGCCTAGCCTCAGTTCTTCAGTTTCGGCCGCTGGCATGCGTCTACGATCTTGGTCGGATCAATGGCGGCGCTGTCCAACTGCTCTTCCAGTATCGTTCCGTCCTTGCCGATCAGGAAATTCACCCGGCGCGCAGCTTTGTATTTGTCCAGGTAAATGCCGTAGCGGTGTGTGGCCTCTCCGCCCCAATCGCTGAGCAGGGGAAAGGTCACTCCAATTTGGTCGGCGAAGGCTTTGTTGGCGAATGGACTATCCATGCTCACACCCAGGACCTGGGTGTCGGCAGCTTCCAGCTTTTGCAGATTCTGCTGGAAGTTTTTCATTTGCTGGGTTCAACCACCGGTGAAGGCGAAGATATAGAAAGCCAGCACGACGTTCTTCTTGCCGCGATACTGGCTTAGCGTAACGTCTTTCAGATCGGTCCCGTCGAAGTACTGCAGCTTGAAGTCGGGAGCAACATCCCCGACTTTCAGTGCGGGACCAGGCGTGGCGGACTTGGCGTCCGCGGCCCGAAGTGCAGGTCCGACAAGCGCCGCGAGCAGAACCACAGCCCCAGCCGCGAGGATAGGTTTTTGCATCGGATTCACCCCGTTTCAAAGTGCCAGAGAATTATTGTCTCAGTAAAACGGAGGTAACGCCAGATGGTCGTGAGGCATTGCCTAAGGACCTGAGAAACAAGTACATTTCTTTCGGATACCCATCTTGATCCGCGGTGGCTCTGAGGACACCCGGCGGCAGAAATTCCGGTAGTGGCTCAGTTTTGATATGGAAGCGAGCCAAACGCGCGATTACTGCGTCGCAAAGAACGCGACGCTTCCGCGCAGCTCGCCCAGATCCCGCGCCGCGCAAAGAACGCTTGCTCGGGATGACAATCAAACGAGCCACCACCGAAATTCTCCAGAACTGGATTCCGCGGAGGGTTCTTGAAAACCCAGCTGCTGTTTGTCGGTTCTCAGTGGGTGGAGACCTCAGTTTCTGATGAGCCTGCGAACTCTTAGCGACATCTTCTTCGCGGTGGTTGAACGGAATGATCGTGTCGTGATGATGCATCGGCAGCCGATCCAGTGGATTGCCGTTTCCTCGAGCGAGTTCTACCAGAATGTGGCCGGCGTCGCCGCGGCTCTTTGCGAGTGGGGTATTTCCAAGGGAGACCGGGTTGCGATCCTAAGCGAGAACCGTCCGGAGTGGACGGTCACGGACTTCGCCTGCCTGCTTATCGGCGCCGTTGTTGTCCCGATCTATACCACGCTGACAGGGGAGCAGACGGCGTATATCCTGCGGGACTCGGGGGCTCGCATCGTCTTCGTTTCCAGCGAAAAGCAGTTTTTGAAAGTGAGTGGCATTCGAGATCAAACGCTGGTGGAGAGGATTGTAGTGATGGACGGGGTAGAGACGGCCCACGCCACCCACATGCAGCGCCTGATGCGCGATGGACCGAAAGAACCCAATTCGCAATTTGATTCTACTGGACGCTCAGTTCGTCCGGAAGATCCGGCCACCATCATTTATACCTCGGGGACAACGGGCACGCCCAAAGGCGCGGCGCTCACTCATGGCAATATAGCTTCGAACATCGCCTACTCCCTTTCGGAGTTCACCGTGGGCAGGGGCGAGATCAGCATTTCCTTTCTTCCGCTGTCGCACGTCACTGCCCGTCATGTGGACTTCGCCATGCTTTATCACGGGGTAACGTTAGCTTACGTCTCCTTCGTGGAACAGCTTCCACAGGCTTTGATGGAAGTTCGTCCCACAATCTTTGTCGGTGTGCCGCGGGTGTATGAAAAGGTCCACGCCCAGGTGGATCTCAAGGCAAAGGGTTTTCCCAAAGGGTGGATCTACCGCTGGGCTTTGTCGGTCGGGCGTACTCACAAGCCGGAAGTTTTGGCTGGGAAAACACCAACTTCCCTTGCCTGGAAAATCGCTGATCGGCTGGTTTATTCCAAAGTGCGGGCCGGCATGGGAGGGCGAGCGGGACTTTTCATTTCCGGTGGTGCGCCCCTGGGCCGCGAACTCGCCGACTGGTATGCCAATATTGGCATTCGCATCCACGAAGGTTATGGCCTGACCGAGACTTCCCCGGTCATCGCTGTCAATACACCCAAGGCACATAAGCTGGGCACCGTAGGCAGGCCTCTAGCGAATGTTGAGGTGCGCATCGCCAACGATGGAGAGGTTCTAGTGCGTGGTCCGTCTGTTTTTAGGAGCTACTGGAACCGGCCGCAAGAAACGCAAAATGCCTTCGTGGATGGATGGTTCAAGACCGGCGACATTGGCAACCTTGACGCCGACGGTTTCTTGTCCATCACCGACCGCAAGAAAGATCTGATCAAGACCTCGGGCGGGAAGTTCATCGCCCCTCAACCGCTCGAGAACTCCCTCAAGCACAATGCTCTGATCGCCGAAGCTGTGGTCCTGGGCGAGAAGCGGAGGTTCCCCGCGGTCCTGGTTGCCCCCTATTTTCCTCTGCTGGAGGATTGGGCCCGGGCCAACCGCATCACCTTCACATCACGGCAGGAGCTCATAGCCAACGCCAAGGTCGCAGCGCTATACGAAGGCATCGTCCGGGATTTAAACCGCGATCTGGCCCGCTTCGAGCAATTGAAAAAGGTGGTGCTGATCGCTGAGGAATTTTCTCCGGAGAACGGAATGCTCACCGCCAGTATGAAGCTGAGACGAAAGGTGGTGGAAGAGCGGTATCGGGATCGGATTGAAGAGCTGTATGAAGAGGCGGAGGCTGCGGGGGCGGTTTCGAGGTCCGATTAGGAGCAAGGCGGGATGGTCAGATGTCGCCCCCTAAAACAAAACCGCCGGCTCCTGACAGGTACTTCAGGGCACCGGCGGCGGTCTACTGCAACCTGAACGCTAAGTCTGAATGATGCGCGGAGTGATGAAGAAAATCAGCTCCTGGTTGGTGGTGTTGACCGTGGTATGCTTGAACAGGTTGCCCAGCCACGGGATGTTGCCCAGCAGCGGCACCTGGGCTAACGTTGACGGAGTTGTTGGTCTGGATGACGCCGCCGATCACCACCGTTCCACCATCGGTCACCAGACACCTGCGTGGTGGCTTGCTGCGTGATCAAGGTCGGGTTGCCCTGGATCGTACTGCCCGAAGTCCGGCGTCGTGTTCTCCACGTCCACGTTCAGGAAGATGGTGCCTTCCGAGGTGATCTGCGGAATCACTGTCAGCCGCAGGAAAGCGTCCACGTAGGTCACGGTGGGCGGACCGCCTAACTGCGCCTGGGTCACGATGGGCACGCGCACGCCCTGCCGAACCAGCGCCTGGATGTTGTTCTGGGTCACCACCCGCGGACGGGACAGGATTTTCAGCAGCCCGCGCGACTCAGCCATGGTGAGGATCGGCGTCCATCCGCACGTGCGAGCTGGCATTCGATGAACGTGATACCGCTGGTCGGGCTGGTGACGGCGCCAGGTTCGAGAACAGCGGTATCTGCGACACCGTGGTCGGCGTGGGCGCGGTGGTGCCGACCATCGGGTAGTTCGGAGTTGAGGCCGAAACGTCGCCGATTGGCGATGTACCCGACGCAGCTCGCGCCGCCCGACCCAGTAGACTCTGTTGCCCCAGCCAAAGCCGAGCTGCGTGCCGATGTCGCGCGCGAAGCTGCGGGTCGCGGCCACGACGCGGGCCTCGATTTCCACTTCCTGCGTCTTGCGGTCCAGTTGGGTGAGCAAGCCGGTCGATCACCGGGATCACCGCGGGAATATCCGAGATGATGACGGCATTGGTGCGGTCATCCGCGATCACGTCGCCGCGCTGGCTGAGGAACTTCTTGACGGTGGGCACCATGTCCTTGGAGTGGGCATAGCTCAGGAAGCGGGTGAACGTAATCTTGTCCACCGCCAGCGCTTCGGCTTCCTGCTGCGCGCGGCGGGACTCGGCTTCGTGACGCAGCGTGTCCACGGTGGCGATGCGCAGAACGTTGCCATCGAGCTGCCGCGCCAGGTCGTTGTTCTTGAGAACGATGTCGAGTGCCTGGTCCCACGGCACATCGTCGAGCACGATGGTGAGGGTGCCCTTCACGTTGGGATCGAGCACCACGTTCAGGCCGCTGATCTCGTGGATCAGGCGGAAGAAGTCTTTCAGGTCGACATCCTTCAGATTGACCGAAATCGGTTCGCCGGTGTACTTGGGGCCGGGACGGCGGCTGGTCAGCTGGCTCCCTGCGCTTCTGCTCCGCCGCCAGATTCACCGCCGGTTGCATGGCGGTGACTGGCGCCGGCTGAGGCCTGCGGCTGCATGGTGGCGCTGGGCGCGGGCAACAGATTGCCCTTCAGGCTTGTCCACAAACTTGGCGGCAGCGTGAACTGCGCGCGCGGGTGCGGGGCGACAGTGCGGCTCGGTCTTCCTCGGTCGCCGGCTTGGCCTTGTAAGAAGGCTCGACGAAATACGAAGTCGTTGGCGGAAGCGGAGGCTGGTTCGAGCTTCGGTCGCTCGGCTTATAGCCGCGGGCGCCGGAGCCGCGTTTCGTGGCCGCCGTTCGTTCACGGCCGTGCGGATGCCGGAGGCCGGGCGTTCGCTGCCTTGTGGCGCTGCCAGCCGCCGCCTTGGCGCGTGGCTGCGGCCGGGTGCAGCTTGAGGATCGACCTTGCCGTCGGCGCCGGGCGCCAATTCGTATTGGCAGGCCTCCATCAGGTCAACCACGACGCTGGTGGTGGGAGGCGTCTGGCCATCCATGCCAATGCGCACGCCCTTGATGCCGTCGCTGCCCACGGCTGATGTGGTTCTGCGAGGTGGCCGCGACAGTGTTGGGCAGAGTCACCACAACGCGGGCCGGCGAATGCCAGCGTGCTGACACTTGGGCGTCATGTGCCCGCGGGCGGTGATCTCCACGTTGATCCCGTCGTCCCCGCGCATCACGTCCACCTGTTGCAGAGTGGCGTGGCTTGGCGGCGTCCTGTGCGTCGTGCTCTGCGTCTGACCGGCTGCCATCAGCGCCCAGGACCAGCAGCGGTAGAAAAACATCCAGCAGTTGCTTTCGCATTTCCCTTCTCCCCACGGGCGTCGCGCTTGGCTCGCCTCGTGATCTTTCCTCAAATTCGTTCGCTGCGCGCCGACCTTGTACCGGCCGCGTCCCTCCCGGCGCTATACCGCCGGGGTGAAGATCTTCTTGGTCACTTCCCGTGTAAACGGCTTGCCCAGCTTGTCCTGGACCGTCTCCTTGAACACGATCGAGTCACCCGTGATCTTCACCACATATCCGTTGAAGACGGGATCGTTCTCGCGCAGGAAATAAGCTTTGTTCAGGGCATTGACCACGACCGCAATCATGCCCGCATCCGACTTCACCACGCCCTTCAGCGCGATCTGGTCGATGGCCAGGCAGCGTTTGCCGGTGCTGCAGCCCGAACCCGCCATGCTGCGGCTCACCACCGGGCTGACGAACGGATCCCGCCGCCCCGCCGCAGCTGAAGGTCTTGGGCTTCTTTCGGGATCGACCGGTTCTTCTTGTCCTCGACCGCAACCACCGTTTTCGGCTCCGCTTGCTCACGGCAATCGCCGTCGATTTCTTGTTCGTCTTGGCCTTCGCCTTGGAAGCGGTGGCCGTTGTCGCGGCGCCGGTTTCGGTTGTTGCCTTGGCGCAGCCACCGGAGCCGCGGCTACGGCCTTGGCCTGGTTCGGAACCTTATTCTGCGTCGAGCTCGCCGCGCGTGGCTTGCCGTCGCTGGCCGCTGGGCGCCGAGAGCCGGTTCGCCGTGGCCGCTGCTTGCTGGCAGAGGCCGCCGCGGGCTGCCGTCTGCCCCTGAGCTGCGGCTAGAGCGGCGTTGTGAGTCCATTGGTCTGCTTCTCCTGGACCGTCTTGCAGGGTGTCGCGGTGTTCTCGATGACGTCCGGGTTCTGTCGCCCAGGCAGTTCCCATCGCCATTCCCAACACCAGAATTGCAGTCGTCAGCTTCATAAGCCTCCCTTACCTTTCGGCCGCTGCGCGCCGGCAGGCGGCGCCATGTCATGACTGAAAAATGTCGTCGCCGAGCAGGTGGCCACGATGCTCTCGTTCGGCGCGTACTGATAGGTATGCTTCGTCTTGGCTTCGCTCGGCTTCTTCGAGTGCTCGCAATCAGCACGTTCGAGATGTTCACGATGCGCTCCAGCTTGCCCACCCGGTCAAAGAAATTCAGCACCGAGTAGTAGGGCCCATCCAGTTCCATCTCGAAGGGCACTTCGGTGTAAAACTCCTTGGGCTGACACCGGCTTGGCGGTGTAGCGGCGGATTTCGATGCCCGGTCTTCAACGCCTCGGCATCCAGCATCTTGATGAAGCCGTCGACTTCCTTTTCGTCGGGCACGATGCGGCGCTCGATTTCCAACTGCTGTTTGAGATTGGCCACCTGCCGCTCCATGTCCTTCAGCTTCGGCCGGTAGGATTCCAGTTCCGCATTTTCTTGCAGCTTGGCGTCCAGGGCCTGTTGGGCCTGGTCGTTCGCATCGCGCTGGGACTTGAACAAGTGAAATGCAGGCCCGACGCTCACCAGCGACGGCCCCCAGCATCAGGGCTGCCCACTGCTTGATGCCCGGATAATTCGCTGAAGTTCCCCATAGTCTCACCTGCCCTTTAGGACTTGGCCTTTCTCGCAGGTCAGCGTGAACTGAAATGCCTGCATGTCTTTGACGCTGTCGTCCTGATAGGTCTCTTTGATTTCGATGTTCGTGAAATGGCCCGTCTTCTGCAGATTCAGAATCAGCGAGGCCACGGCATCGGTGCTCAGCGCCATGCCCTGAATATCCACGCTGCCGCCCTGGTCCTTCATGGTGTTCAGCCACACCGCCTCGGTGCTGTTGACGGTGTCGCCGATGGTGTTCAGCAGTTCGACCGGGCCGGACTGGTTGGCGCGCAGCTGGTCGATCACGTCCACCCGCCGCTTATAGTTGTCCGCCTCGCGCTGCCGCTCCAGATACTTGGCCTTGACCTCCGCCAGTTCGCCGGTTCTTCTGCTCCGCCATTTGCATGTTCGCTGGCGATGGTCTGCGCCTGCTTGTCCAGGCGGTACCAGTGCACAGGTTGACCGACGCCACGCCAGCACCAGCACGACCAGGATCTTCATCTTCGGCGAGCCGCGGTTCGCCCATCTTCCATGTCCAGGTTCGGCCGACGGAAACAGAGCGCCGCGCTTGTTCTTCGGTTTTGGTGCTCCCAGCAGGTTGATTCGGATCATAGGTTTTCAAAACTCCTTAACGCCAAACCCACTGCAACCGCCAACTGGCCGGCGTTCTGCTCGATCAGCTCCACTCCCGGCCCGTCTGCCGGCGGCGCGATCTTCTGGAAGGGATTGAAGATCTCCACCGGCAGCGAAAACTCCTGGCGCAAGGCCTCGATCAGCCCGGGCACTTTCGAGGAACCGCCCGCCAGATAAATCTTCTCGATGTGCTCTCCCGCCGCGCTGGCGCGGAAGAAGTCGAACGTCTTCTGAATCTCCAGCACGATGATCTCGGTCACCTGCTGCAGGATCGGCGTCTTGGCATCCTCGCTGACCGTGCCCACCTTGTTGCCCAGCTTCAGCGACTCGGCATCATCGAAGCTCAGGTCCAGCTCTTTCTGCAGCGAATCGGTGTACTGATGCCCGCCCACGCTGACATCGCGCGGGAACAGCGGGCGTCGTGCCCTTCACGATGTTGATGTTCATCACGCTGGCGCCCAGGTTCAACAGCGCCACCACCTGGCCCGGCGCGGGCTCGTAGTTGTACTCGTAGCAGTTCTGCAGCGCGAGGGCATCGATGTCCACAATAGCCGGGGTCTTGCCCGCCATCGAGAGTACGTTGGTGTAGTTCAGGATCTTGTCCTTCTTGACCGCCACCAGCAGCACGTCCATCTGCGGGCTGCCGGCGTCCTCGGAGAGGATCTGGTAGTCGAGGTTCACGTCCGCCAGATCGAAAGGAATGTGCTGGGCCGCTTCCTTCTGGATGGTCTCGGCCAGTTCCTGGTCGCTCATCGAGGGCAGCGAGATCTTCTTCACGATCACCGAGTGCCCGCTCACCGCGGTGGCCACCGCCTTGGTCTTGATCTCGTTTTCGGTGAACAGCTTGGCAATCGCGCTCGAGACCGTGCCCGAATCCACGATCATCGAATCCACGACGATATCCGGCGCCAGCGGTTCCAGGCCGAGGTGCGACCACTTCCATGCCCGTTGCGCCCCTTCCGCAGCTCCACCGCCTTGATGCTGGAGGAGCCCACATCCAGACCAACAATCGCCTTCGATCCGAATCCAAACATGTGCCCGCCTTTATCGCGCTGGCGTTTCCGCCGGCACTGGGTTTTTCGCCTTACTGCGATCCGGCGGCCTTAGCAGCCGCCTTCGGTTTCTTCTTGCTCTTCGCCTTCCATCTGGCTCGACTTCTCTTCCATCCACTGGTCGAGCCTCGATTTCTTGAAGCGCCAGCGGTTGCCCAGCTTGAAGGCCGGGATCTTTTGCTCTCCCACGTACTTGTACAGCGTGTCCGGACTCACTCCCAGGTACTGCGACGCCTGGCGAATGTTCATGACTTCACGCGAGTCGGCCATAGTTCCGTTCCCTTTCCACAGAATTGGGGCCCTGTTCGTGGCCGGGGTCAGTGGCCGCAGGGCAAAATTGGGAGAGAATTCCTCGAACTAACTGCTTCGAGTGAATTCAGGTGTCCCGAGCATATATCAACCGGAAAATTCCCGGGCTCAAGGGCAATTTCCGCGTTTTTCTGGGTTTTATGCCGGTTTTCTGGAAAGTAACCAGAGCGCAGTTGCGAGACATTGCTATAGGTTGTGGTCAGCGTTAGTGCGGATACAAGTTGGAGTAGTCCTTGTACACGGGATGAGGGCTTCGGGCGCGACCCATAACTAAAGTACTACAGACGGTACGAAGGTCGCGGGACGAGCGGAAGCCCAAGAAATCAGGGGCACTTAGGCACAATGCGCCAACGATACCTAGCGGATAAGCCGACCCGTCTCTATCCGGCGAGGCTTCGACCGCTCTGCACCCGCCGATTCCAGACAAAATTATGTCTGGGCCGCATGTTCCAGACGCCTTAAGGAGAATCCAGTCAATTTTCTTGCGAAAAAGCCAGGTTTCTCGACTTCGCAAAGTGTCCTAAACACGCCACTTGTTTCGCTCAAATGAGGATTGGACTCGATCAGAGTTTCCTGGAGAAGTTGTGGGGATTCTGCCACTCCACTTCTCACTTCTGCAACTCGGCGCATTGCGATAATCTGTTTTTTCTTTTGAACGGAGGACTTCTTGCGCTATCTCGATCGTCTGCAACCGCTGGCCCTGCTGGTTTTGCGCGTAGTGCTCGGCGTTGTCATGATCGGCCACGGCTACGGCAAAGTGTTCGGCGGCTTTTCGCACGTGGTGGAGATGGTTCGCCATCTTGGTCTGCCGGGCTGGCTGGCCTTTCCATTGGCCGCCACTGAGTTTTTCGGCGGCATCCTGATGATCGCCGGCTTTTTCACCCGCTTCGTTTCGTTCGCCATGCTGATTGACATGAGTGTGGCCATCTGGAAGATCCACTGGAAGAACGGGCTTCGAGGCAACGGAGGATACGAATTTCCAATGTGCGTGGCGGCGATCGCGTTTGCCTTGATCTTCTTCGGAGCGGGTCCCATCGCCATCGATGCGATCCGCAAAGGCGGCGGCGGAAAAGCAAAATCAAAACCAGCTTGAGATCCGCAGCGGCCGCTTGCCGCCGACCTGGTTCCGGTCGGCCTCAGGGACGAGCCTGACTCCCGTGAAGGTTTTGGTTTCCCGGAATTCTGTGTTACTCTTCACGCCTCACAGAAAGGCTGTTTAGGGAAATCCGGATTTCAACAACACGGAGGTCGGCCATGGGCCTTGGAAAACGTGCGGTCGCGGAATTCTTTGGAACTTTCTGGCTGGTGTTTGGCGGATGCGGCGCCGCTGTACTGGCGGCGGGCTTCCCCGCCTTCGGGATCGGTTTCGCCGGCGTCGCCCTGGCGTTTGGATTGACCGTGCTTACGATGGCGTTCGCCATCGGGCACATCTCCGGCTGCCACTTGAATCCTGCGGTCAGTATCGGGCTGGTGGTGGGCAAGCGCTTCCCCGCCTCCGAACTGCTTCCCTACGTCATCGCCCAGGTGTTGGGTGCGGTGGCGGCAGCCGGTGTCCTGTATGTGATTGCCAGCGGATCGGCCAACTTTGATGTGAGCGCGGGCTTCGCCGCTAATGGCTACGGAGTACATTCTCCCGGCGGCTATTCCCTGCTGGCTGGTTTGGTCGCCGAGGTCGTGCTGACCGCATTCTTCCTGCTGGTGATTATGGGAGCGACCGACAGTCGCGCACCCAAGGGCTTTGCCCCCATCGCCATCGGCCTTTGCCTGACCCTGATTCACCTGGTGTGCATTCCCGTGACCAATACTTCAGTGAACCCCGCCCGCAGCACCGGGCCCGCGCTCTTCGTCGGCGGTTGGGCGCTGCAGCAACTTTGGCTGTTCTGGGTGGCGCCGCTGGCAGGTGGAGCACTCGGCGGCTGGATTTACCGGGCATTGTTTGCCGAGCCTTGATCTGCGGCTCGCGCGGGGAATCTCCGGCGGCACGCTGCATTGGGAGACATCAGACTAGGGCGTGAGTTCGAATACCGTACCCTGGTTCTGACTGCCTCCGATTGCCGTTGCACTGTACAGATTGCCGGATTTATCGAGGGCAAGTCCGTAGTAGGGATTGGCGCCATCGGGGCTCCCGGTAAAGCGATGGGCCACGCTCTCCTTCCACTTACCAGAAGTGGAAGTCAGTTTGAACACCGTGCCACAGTCGCATCCGGTGTCGCCGCCCATGGACGTCGTGCCATAGAGATTACCGGCCTTGTCGAAGAGCAGAGTCGTGGTGGTAGCGCTCCCGTCTTTGCCGCCCTTGAAGCTGTAGAGCACGCCCTCTTGCCATTTGCCGTTTGAGCCCTTGGTCAATTCGAAGACGGCGCCGAGCCCTTGTGTGCCGCCGTAATAAGTCGTGCCATAAAAATTACCCTTTGCGTCAGCAATCAGGCCGCCGTAGGGCGAGCCTGCGTCAGGCTTGCCCTTGAAACCGTAAAGCGTGGTCAGATTCCATTTCCCCCCTGAGCCCGGCGACAACTTGTAAACAGTGCCATACTGGGATGCGCCCTGAGTTTCGGTCACGCCGTAAAGGTTGCCCGCCTTGTCCAGCAAGAGCGGGCCGAGCGAGCCGGTCGCGCCCTCGTTGCCGCCGGCGAAGCTATGGATCACCTTCTCTTTCCACCGCCCGTTCTTGCCGGGAACGAGAGTATAGATCGTGCCGTCCGAATTCGTGCCCCCGTCCGGAGTCGTACCGTATAGATTACCCTTCGTGTCGAAGATCAAAGGGCCGCCCGGGCCGAACCCGTCATTGCCCCCGGCGAAACTGTAGAGCACACTCTCGCTCCAATTGCCGCCGGAGAGCGACAGCTTGAAGACCGTGCCGCAACCACCCTCGCAGCCACCCGTGCCGCCGGCTACCGTTGTACCGTACAAATTCCCAGACTTATCCGATATCACGCCGCCGTAGGGATACATTCCATCGTTGCCTCCGGTGAAGCTGTAGAGCACACTCTCGGCCCATTTGCCGCCTGAGCTACGAGTCACCTGAAAGACTGTGCCAAATTCGTTGGCGCCTCCCACAACGGAGGTACCATAGGCATTGCCCGACTTGTCGAAGATCAGACCGGTAGCAGGATCCCCGCCGTCACTACCCCCGGTAAAGCTGTGCAGGACCTTCTCGTTATTGGCTGCAAAAGGGCCGTCCACGAGCATGATTGCCGCTGCGAAGATCGTCGACGTCCACTTGATAGAACTCTTGCTTCGCATGATTGATCGCCCCCACAAAAACCGTCAGAGCCAGAGGACAAAGTCCACTAGACCTGGTAACCGGGCTGGAATCATACCACTGAAACGGGCCGGAGCCGCCACTTTCAGGGAAGATTTGACGGTCTTTTTGCAAACCGGAGGGAGTGCACGAAGGCGGGGGAAGACCTATCCGGAGCCGGTATCGCTGCTATTCAGTACTCGGCCAAGTCTTTCATTGCCCGGAACAGATCGTCGGCCTGAGGCAGAATGGCATCCTCCAGAATCGGCTGGTAGGCGACAAACGTATCCTTGGCGGCCACGCGCCGCACGGGTGCATCCAGATTGATCGAATAGCTGATCGGCGATGCGGGCTGCGATCTCCGCGCCGTAGCCCCAGCTCAGACATATCCTCATAGGCCACAATGCGCCCGGTTTGTCTTACTCACGGAGGCCGCAATCGTCTCCCAATCGAACGGATTGAGGCAGCGCAAGTCAACCAGCTCCACTTTCACTCCCTGCTCGCGCTCCAGTTTCTGGGCGGCTTGCAGGGCTCGCGGAACCACCGCGCCGTAGGTAATCACCGACAGATCCGTTCCCGGCTGCACGATCTTCGCCTTAGCGAACGGAATCATGTAGTCCGGCCCGGGATACGCCGCCCGCCCGAAAGTCTCACGATACAGCCGCTTGTGTTCGAGAAACAGCACCGGATCGTCGCAGCGAATCGCGGTGCGCAGCAGGCCCGCGGCATCCAGCGCGTTGGACGGGAACACCACCCGCATCCCGGGGTATGCGTGAAAATGCTCTCACCGCATTGCGAGTGATAGATCGCGCCACCGGTAAGATATCCGCCAATCGCGCACCCGCATCACCGCAGGACGGAGAAACCGTTGTTTGAACGCCAGCGGATCAGCGGCAGCTCATTGCGCAGTTGCATCATGGCCGGCCAGATGTAGTCGAAAAACTGGATCTCTACCACCGGCTTCAAGCCGCGAGTTGCCATGCCCACGGCGCGGCCGACAATATTCGCCTCGGCCAGCGGTGAATTGAACACGCGGTCGGAGCCGAATTCCGCTTGCAAGCCGGCAGGTCAGCTTGAACACGCCGCCCTTGCCTTTGATCAGCTTTTGCCTGCAGATACTGTTCGCGGCTGCAATCGGCCACATCTTCGCCGAAAATCACGATGCGTTCGTCGTGCCGCATTTCGTCACGCAGAGTCGCGTTGATCAGATCGGCCATGGTTTTCGGGGCGTCTTCTTACCGTCGGTCAACTTTGCGCGACTGGCGCAGGTTGAGTTTCGAAACGCAGAAGACGTCGGATCCAGATCCGGCGAATACATATAGTTGGTAACCGATTCCGGTGCCGGTAATGCCGCCTCCAGAGCGCTGATCCACGGCAATCTGTAACTCGTCATCCACCTGCTTTTCCAGACTGTTGATGCCCTTTTCGTCGAGAATGCCTTCGCGGATCAGAAACATCTGCATGCGCGTGATGGGATCACGGGCTGCGTCACGCTGGCGTTCGGCATCTGGACGGTAAGCCGCTCATCATCAGAAAGCGAGTGCGAATAAGGTCGGATCACATGCGCGTGGATGAACGCCGGGCCCTCCCCGGCGCGGCAGTAGGCGACGGACGCGCGCAAACGCGGCATAGGCCACAACCGGATCGGTGCCGTCCACCTCCTCAAAATGGAAATTGGGAAACCCTGCGACCAGGCGCGAAATATTTCCACCCGGCGTCTGCACTTCCACCGGCACAGAGATGGCGTACTCGTTATCCTGCACCACGAACACCAACGGCAACCTGCGATTGGACGCAGTGTTCATCGCCTTCCCAGAACTCGCCTTCACTGGTGGTGCCGTCGCCCAGCGAAACGTAAGTGACCTCGTCGCCATGGAACATTACATCTTTGAACTGGCGATAGTCTCCCGCGCCTTTCCTGGCAGATTCCGGATGAGCCGCGAAGTAACGTCCGGCTTCAGCGCAACCCACCGCCTGCAGGACTCTGCGATGCCGGTCGGCGACGACTGGGTCACCATATTCAGTTTGGGAAAACCCCAGTGGGAAGGCATTTGACGCCCACCGGATTGGGGGTCATCGGCTGCGCCGACGGCGGTCAGCAGCATTTCGTACGGGGTCGCCCCCAAACGCCAGACACAGCGCGCGATCGCGATAGTAGGGATAAAACCAGTCGTAGGCCGGCTTCAGGGCGAAGGCCGCCGCCACACCCACGGCCTCATGGCCAGCGCCTGAGATCTGGAAGAAGATCTTCTGCTGGCGTTTGAGCAGGATCTCACGGTCGTCTAGCCGCCGCGAGGTGTACATGATCCGGTAGGCTTCGATCAACTGATCGGGGGAAAGACCCTGGTAGCTCTTACCCGTCTTCAGACTCTCGACCGCGCCCGCTGGCTTGGAATCCGTCTTAGTTGCCATCCGGTTCACATTGTAAACCGGCAGCGGCGGTTGAGAACAGCCGCCAGCGCCCGCCGAAGATATTGGACGCTAGACCTCATTCCACGGGGGAAAATCCCCGGTCAGGGCCTTGTAGGCTTTAGATCTACTCCAATCAGCGGCTTGAGGCGAGGCTTTGCAAAATGCCGATTGGTATGGTTGGGAGACGGGTGCGCCACGCGAGAGAGTCGGCCCTCCGCCACCAAGTGTTCGTACGCCTCCGGCCAGGTTGGTACAGAAGCTCCAGCCGGAATCCAGTGTGCGTACGAGGCTTCGTCACACCACTCTACCAGTCGCGGCATAACTTTCGCGTGCGGTGCGGAGCCGCGAAACGCCTTCATAGCCTGCTCGCTCTCCCACGCGGTCAAGGTCCAGAACGTCCAACCTGCGTCCACGAGTAGCCGTCCGCCGACGAACCCAGGCGCACGCGTGACTTGGCGTTGACTAAGGAAAGTCTTCAAAAAGAACGCTGGAAGAAATCTCGAGGAGCGAACCCGGAGGCGCGTGACCGAGGCCAGCATAGCCAGTCTATTTTAAGCGAAAAGAATTTGGAGCCGCGGCTGATAGCTGAGTGCTGTAATAGTTCGAACCCGACCTAGCGGATAGGGTTGACAAGGCTCCGCGTATCGGACACAGGCCGGTATCCGATCGGGTGATTTTGAGTGTAATAGAGATTTTTCGCCAGTTGCCCAATTCGCGACAAAACGCCACCGATAGGATCACTGGATGGATCTCGCCAGAGCATCCATCTGCGCTAGACACTGTCCCGACCTGAAATCTTTGGGAATTTTGCCTGCCATGGTGTCGTGCTCTACTTTGAGTTTGGCCTCAGTGGAGCACTGCACCGCAATCCCTGCTTCGCGCAGGAATTCGTCACCGCTCTTGTTGCTGCTACTGTGCATCATGCCAACGACATTCGATCCAGCATAGAGCAGCTTTAGGAACTCCTTTTCTCGCCTTGCCGATGCCTGCGTCTTTAAAGAGGCCAAGGACTTCTGAACGTTCTCCCATAGGTGTGCATAAGCCGCATCTGGATCGCGGTTCAGAACCGATTTGTACACCGCGTCAATAGCGTCTATAGCAGTGATGGCCTCCTTGAGGAAGGCCTGCGAAAAAACAGAATGGGCCTGCTGCGATTGAAGCGGGTTGCAATTCAAGACAAAGAGAACAACTAGGGCGGCTGCTACTTTCGTCATGCAGATAATACTGCCGTTTCTATTCCCGCGAAAGGTGGCGTGTTTCATCGCCGCGCAACACTCTGTGCCCTAGCCAGTCCATTCCGACAGTCGCGAAGCTGGCCGCCAAAACTGGTTTCTCAATCCCATCACACCGGACCGTGATGCCGGTCACTGTGAGGCGTACCAAACCCGCATTAGCGACACGATCCGACTGCGTAGTGTGCAACGTCAAGTCTTGGCTATGACATGATAGCTGATAGCTGACGGCTGAGTGCGGTCGGCTTCCCCAATCATTTATCCTGAAAACGCATGATCAAATTTAACCGCCAATTCGCCGGCCGACAAGTGAAGCTACTTATTTTTGATCTCGATGGCACCCTGGTTGACTCGCGCCTCGACCTGATCCATTCGGTCAACGCCATGCTCCGGCATTTCGAGCGGCCCGAACTGCCCGGCGACGTAGTAGCTTCCTATGTCGGCGACGGCGCCCCCATGCTGGTTCGTCGCGCCCTCGGAGATCCCCGAGATGAAGGCTTTGTGAAGGAAGCGCTGGAATATTTCCTTGGTTATTACCGGGTTCATAAACTCGATTACACGCACGCATACGACGGCGTGAAAGAAATGCTGATTGCGGTCCGCAACTCCAACGGCGTCCGCCGCCAGATGGCAGTGCTTTCCAACAAGCCGGTCATCCCCTCGCGAGCCATCGTGGAGGCGCTCGGGCTGGCTGAATTCTTTATTCATGTCTACGGGGGAAACAGCTTTGCAACAAAGAAACCCGACCCGCACGGGGTTCAGACCATCCTGCGCGAGACGAAAACCCAGCCTGAGCAAACGTTGATGGTGGGCGATTCCTCCATTGACGTGATCACCGGACGCAACGCCGGCCTGTGGACTTGCGGCGTGACCTACGGCTTCGCCCCGCACACCCTTTGCGAGGCTCCGCCCGATGTGCTCGTGGGTAGCCCGCAGGAACTGGCGGAATTGTTTCGCTGATTACGGCAATCGGAAATTGAAGGTTCTTCCTCTGTGCTCTCTGTGTCCTCTGTGGTTAACGCTTTTCGCGTGGTGTTCCGATAAACTTCCTTCAGCAATGAGCAATTCGATAAACGCCTTCACTCCCGCCGAACTGCGCAAACTGCGCAACCTGAAGAACCCGCATGGCATCCAGCGCCTCCTCGACGATATGCCTTACCACCTGGCCGATACTGCCTGGTCGCCCCGCCGCGTGCTGAATGACAACACGTCGCACTGTTTTGAAGGGGCGATGTTTGCCGCCGCCGCCCTGCGCGCGAACGGATATCCGCCACTGGTTATTGACCTCGAAGCCGAACACGACACCGACCATGTGGTCGCCATATATCGTGTGAACCGACACTGGGGCGCCGTGGCCAAATCGAACTACACGGGCTGCCGCTATCGTGAGCCGGTTTACCGCTCGTTGCGGGAACTGGCGCTCAGCTACTTTGATGTGTATTTCAATCTTCGCGGGGAGCGTTCGTTGCGCACATTTTCCCGCCCCGTGAATCTCGCCCGCTTCGATCACCGCCAATGGATGACTACCGACCAACCTCTCTGGTTCATCGCCGAATACCTATTTGATATCCATCATTATCGTCTGATAACTCCCGCTATGGCACGGCGCTTGCACCGCCTCGACAACCGCTCCTTCCAAGCCGGATGCCTGGGAAGGGCGGAAAAGTAGACTTCGTTTGTGACAACTTCGAGGAACTTTCCGGGTTTGAAGTCCGTAATCATGTGCATGCGCACCAGACCGGCCCTTCTTGTATGTCTGGTTTTCATTTCGTGGGCCGCACCGGGCCAACAGGCGGCATCGCCACAGCCACTGTCCGAGTCCGCTGCCCCGCCCTCCGTTCCATCGCTTTCGCAGGAAGAGATTCAGAACCTTATCCGCCGCGCCGCCGACAACGATCTGGAAAACGACAAGAAACAGCGCGACTACACCTACGTCGAGCGCCTCGAAGAAAAACGGCTGGACGGGAAAGGCCAGGTGAAATCCACCGAGGCCAAAACCTACGACGTGATGGAGATTTATGGCGAGCAGGTGCAGAAGCTGACCGCCAAGGATGACAAGCCGCTTTCGGAAAAAGATGCCAGGAAGGAAGACGACAAAATTCAGAAGCTGATTGACAAGCGTAAGAATGAGTCTGCGGAAGACCGACAGAAACGCCTGGACAAAGAAGACAAAGAGCGGGAGCAAAACCGCCAGTTCGTGCGCGAGGTTGCCGACGCCTACAACTTTAAGTTCGATGGCATTGAACCGCTGAACAGCCGCGACAACTACGTGATCGATGGCGATCCTAAGCTGGGATACGAGCCGCATCTGAAAGAGGCGAAGATCCTGCCCAAATTCCGTTTTCGGGCCTGGATCGACAAGGACGAAATGCAATGGAAAAAGCTCGATATTCAATGCATTGATACGGTTTCCTGGGGCTTATTCATCGCCCGCATACATAAAGGCTCGCGCATCGTCATCGAGCAAACGCGCGTTAACAATGAAGTCTGGCTTCCACAACACGTCAGCGTGAACGTGGATTTTCGCCTGGCCCTGCTTAGGAATTTCAATATCGCGGTGGACGATTCCTACCGCGACTTCAAGAAATTCCGGACGGATACCAAAATTGTTCCGCTGGGGGAAGTGACGGAAAAGCGCTAGGCCAGTCTTGCGGCTGCGAACAAGAACGATCCTCGTGGAAATAAAGAAGCGGTCAGCTTCTCAGCAGCTGACCGCCTCGGAAACACAAGGCCTTCCCGCACCGCTTCAGAATCCCAGCTTTACAGAGAACTGAATACTTCTCTGGCCGCCGCCTCCGAGCACGGGATTGCCGATGCCGACGTCGGTGGTTGCAGTGATCGGCATATAGCCCACGCTGCGTCCTGTCGCAGGATCAATACCGGTTGAAGCGATAAGACCACTCGGCGCCACCGCACCGCGGTTCGGGGCCATGTCCGCAAAGAATGCCGGCATCAGAGGGTTCGTGAAGTTGGGGTGGTTCGTGAGGTTGAAGAAGTCCGCGCGGAACTGCAGATTCAGGCGTTCCGTAAGCGCCGTGTCTTTACTCACGGCAAAATCAAAGTTGCGGTAGTTGGGACCGAGGAGCGAGTTGCGCCTCAGAGTGCCATAATGCCGGGTTCCCGGCTGGCAGGAATCGGCATAACCGTCAAGAAGATTGCCCGCCCAGTTGTAGTTGCATGGGACGGCAAACGAATTCAGGTTGAGGAACTGGCTGGGGTTGCCGTAATTGTACTGAACCGGGCCTACCACATCCGGCCGGTCGTAGAACTCTGCGCCACCGCTGTAGTCATCAACAAAGTTGTTGTTCATGGAGAAAGGATGGCCGCTCATGATCGTCAGAACGCCGCTCACCGACCAGCCGCTGCCCATCTTCCCCAGCGAATTCCACTTGGCGAAGTCGTAGGTGCTCGACCATACGAACCGGTTACGCACGTCGTAGTTGGAAGCAGCTCTGTCTGGTTGGAGGTTGTTGCTGTCCTGCGGCTGGGCCGCGTTCGGCACAAACTCCTGGCTGTCGCTCGCGGTGTCGATGGAGTGCGCCCAGGTGTAGGCAATCTGGTGAGTGAAGCCGTGCCAGTTGTGCTGGGTAAGTGAAACCTGCATGGAGTTGTAGCTCGATGTCGCCGAAGCCTCGAGCTCGTTCACATAAAAGGGTTGGAACGGCTCCAGCGCACTCATGTTCGCCAGGTTCGAATACTTGCGAATCCCACCGTCGATGATACAAGGTGCAGGGGTGCAGGCCAGGTCGGCTGCCGTAATCTGCGCTTGTGTCGGCTGGTTGAGATCGCGCAGTCGTAGCAGTTTGCGCCCCATGGAGCCGACGTAGCCTACTTGGAGAACCGTGTCCTTGAACAACTGTTGCTGCAGGTTCAGGTTGAAGTTGTAGACGTAAGGCGTGCGCATGTCCTTGGGGACGGTCGAGACGTCGCTGGTGACGTCCCTGACGAAGATCGGCTGATCGGGTTGGAGCACCGGAGTGCCGACGTTGGTCGGCTTCATGATGAAAACCGGCGCGGCGCCAAAGGGATTGTAGGCGGTTCCGATATTGAACGAGTTCAAGTAAATCTGGCCGGTGAAGGCGTCCTGCGAAAAATCGTCATAAAAGACGCCAAAACCGCTGCGGATTACCGTCTTACCTTTGCCCGTAACATCCCAGGCAAAGCTCAGGCGGGGAGCGAAATTATTGAAGTCCTTGTTGTACAGCGGGCTCCTGGCCACGATTCCTACCGCCGGATCATACGCCGACAACAGTCCATTCTTTTCGTGAATCACGCCGAAGTAATCCCAGCGCAAGCCCGCATTCATAGTCAGGCGGTTAGTGAGACGGATGGTGTCCTGTACATACAGCCCATCGCTGTTCTGCATGGCATTGCGGTTGGTATCGCCCACCTGCTGCCGACTCGAATAAAGGACGGTACTCGCCAGGGTTCCGGTGAGCATATCGGAGAGGTTGTTGAAGACCAGAATACCGCGTGTGCTGAAATCGTTGAACGAGGCCACCGAGGTGCGGCGGAATTCGTAACCCGCCTTCACATTGTGCTTGCCGAACGTCCAACTGTAATTGTCGAAAAACTGCCAGTTGGTGTCCACGCGATTGCGCGGGTTGGAATAAGGAGAGGAACCCAGGTTTGAAAGCTGACCGAAGCGGATCGTTGGTAATCCGTAATCGTTCGAGCTGGTGACGCCGTTGTTGAGATGCAGCGATGTTTCCGGATTCCCGAACACGCTGGCATCGGCGGGAAAGAAGCCGTTGCGATACCGGTTCCAACCGAAGCGAGCTTCGTTAGTCTGGTTCGGCTTCACCACGGTCAAAAAGCTGATCGAGATCAACTGGGTGCGGATGGGGGCGACGGTATTAGTCCCCGGCATGTTGTTGCCGCCGGCCAAGCCGAGGGGAAAGCTCTGCTTGCTGTTACCAAAGAAGTAGCGGCCACTCAATTGGTTCTTCGTGCTGATGGTCTGGTCGATCTTGGCGATGAAACTGTCAATGTTGTTGAAAGCGGGAACGGGATCGGCGGAATTGGGAGATCCCGCCGCTGCTCCGGCGATATTCGGCAGCGGCCAGATGTTCTTTCCGCCCGAGCAGTTTCCGTTGGTATTGCAAAAATTGAATAAGTTCAACATGACCGGGTTAATTACTCCCGGTGCCTGACCCTGGATGCAGTTAATGACGGAAGTTGTGCATTTGGTGGGATCGCCGCCAATGGCCGCGATGGCCTGGGCATAGTCATTGGCCTGAGTCGCGCTCGACGAACCGCTGTTGAGCGTAGGCACCACGTTCAGCGACGTGATCGCCAGCCCCTCACGCTGGCCTTCGTAGGCTAGGTAGAAAAAGGTCTTGTCCTTCACGATCGGACCACCGAGAGCGCCGCCGAATTGATTGTTGCGGAAGGCGTCTTTGGGATCCGGCGCGAAGTTGAAATAGTTGCGCGCGTTCAAGACGCTGTTGCGGAAGTCCTCGTAGACCGTGCCGTGCAAGCTGTTGGTGCCGCTTTTGGTAACGATGTTGACCACAGCCCCGGAGTTGCGTCCGTACTCCGCTTCAAAGTTGGACAGAATCTTCAGTTCGCCGACAGCGTCCAGCGGAAGAACCGTCCCGGGCGTGCCGAAAACACCGCCCTGGTTGATGGCCGGCAGGTTGCGATAGCCATCGTTCATGTCAGTGCCGTCGAGCAGGAAGTTATTAGCGCGCCCGCGGCTGCCGTTGGCGCTGAACAGCCCGTAGGAGCCCGGAGAATCGCCCGCCCCGTGCGGTTCACCCGCCGTGCCCGGCACCATGATCAGGAGTTTGGTGTAATCCCGGCCGTTGATGGGCAGGTTCACAACCTGCTTATCCTCGAACTGCCCACCGAGAGTGTCGCTTGTAGTTTCCACTTGAGGAAGAGCCTCGCCGGAAACTTCTATCTGCTCGGAAACCTGTCCAGGCTTGAGGGCAACGTCCACGCGGCGTTCCGCGGCGACGTCCACCGACACACTGGTGGTCACCGAGGTCTGGAAACCAGTCTGCGAAACCGTGACCGCATAAGTCCCAATGGGCAACTCGGTCACCACGTAGTCGCCGCTGGCGGTGGTCACCGTGGTGCGCTCCAGGCCGGTGTTGGCGTTCTTGACCTTGACCGTTGCCCCCGAAACGACAGCGCCCGATTGGTCGGTTACCGTTCCCAGAATCGTGCCACGAAACGTCTGGGCTACCAGCGTTGCCGCCGTCAAAACCACAAAACCGAGGATCAGCCTCAACTTCATGATCATTCTCCCCTTCCACTCCAAGCCGTTAAGTACACCGATAGCGGTGCGAACTTGGCATTTAAGTCCAGTGTTTGCTTCGCTATACCCGTTAAGATAAGTGGCTCACAAATCAGCAGAAATAGTAAGTGGCTCCCGAGGAACCCTTTTTCGGGAACAGGCATTGTAGCGCAAGCGCGATACAAAGCAAGTGAGAATGAGGCTTACCGCTCCGCACCGCCTTCCAGACGTGATCCCGTCCGACTCCACACCTCCGCTTCAATACTGGCTTGGATTCTCGGCATAGCGCCGGAAAAAGCTGTCCGACTTCCATTGTGGCCGCTGGCTGCTGTCGGCAACGGAAATCATCAAGGCGCGAACGATCTCTTCGTACTGGGCAGCAGCCGACTGATCCACGGGCTGATCGAGGTCGTCGGATGGCGCGTGATAACGCTGGGTCAGCCAGTCTTTAAAGAGCTTCTTTTGCTCCGCAGAACCGGGGTCCGGGGCAATGTCCAGGGCCAGCGCGGGAATTCCATGGCGAATGAAGTTGTACTGGTCGCTGCGGATGAACACATTTCTCTGCGGCTCAGGATCGGCCTGCACGCGCACGCCGCGCACCTCGGCAACCTTGCGCGCTTCATCACCCAGGTCGGATTCAGCCAGGCCCAACACAGTGAGCACCTTCAGCGGAACGATGGGCAGGAACATGTCAATGTTGATGTCTGCGATCATCGCGTGCGGAGGCACGGTGGGATACGCCGTAAAATATCTGGAGCCGAGCAGTCCTTTCTCTTCACCGGTGACGAACACAAACAGCAGCGAGCGTTTTGGCCGCTCATGAGCCTTCTTCATGGAGGACGCGACATCGAGAAGCACTCCGCTGCCGGAAGCGTTGTCCATAGCGCCGTTATAGATGCGATCGCCGTTGACGGGTTCGCCGATGCCGATGTGGTCAATGTGCGCCGAGAGCACCACATATTCGTTCTTCAGTTCATGATCGCTGCCCGGCAGCATGGCAATCACGTTGGCCGATTCCACCTCTTTCTTCTCCAGCTTGGCGGTAGCCTTGATCGAAACCGCGAGCGGAAAGCGCGGTAATTGCTTGTGCTCTTTCGCTGCTGCGACGATTTCTTCAAAGCTATGCCCGGAGCCGGCGAAAAGTCTGTCGGCTTTGGCGGGATTAAACGTGACGTGGAGCTTTTCGCCTTCGTCAATCTCGAATTTCGGATCGGCCAGAACCATGCTCACATGGGTGCGGTTTAGCGACATCCGGGACCAGGGAATATCCGAGGAGGCAGGATTGGGAATACTGACAATCCCGACCGCTCCGGCTCTGTGCAAGCCTTTCCATCGCTCGGCAGAAGATTGATAATGCGCCGCCAGTGGTCCGGGAATGCCAGCCGGCGCCGCCATGACCTCAACCGCCACTTTGCCTTGCAGATCGAGGCCTGCCAGGTCGTCATAGTTTTGCTCGGGGATGGTCAGACCGTATCCCACGAACACCAAGGGGGCTTGCAGTTCAGGCGCGAGATCCACACGCGTGCCGAAGTTGGCGTCCTCGCCAAGCACGAGCGGTTCGGTTTTTCCGTCGCGGATCAGGGCCAGGCTCGAATCCTTTTCGACGATCTGCCGGGACTGGAACTTTACCGCCTGGTAGAATCCATCGGCTCCGGCGGGCTGCAACCCTGCCTTCGTCAACTGATCCACCAGGTAGGCTTCCGCCTGGCGCAGGCCCTCGCTGCCGGTTTCGCGGCCTTCCATGTTGTCCGCGGCGAGAACTTTGACGTAGTCCCACCAGGTCTTGCCATCAAAGTGCTGTTGGGCAGCGACCTGGGACAAAGCGGAAATCGCCAGCAGCAGAACGGATAACAGAAGAGCTTTTCGAGACACGAGATTCCCTCCGGGTGAATAAGGAGAATAAGCATAGCAGGAATCGGGGTCGGGCGAGAATCACGCTGCGACCCTTGCCCGGTCCAGGCGGCGCGAAGCTGGGACACGAATCGAGCGGCTGTCGTCACAGACGAGAGTGATCTCCGTCACATCTGGGCCGTGCAATGAGGCTTTAAAGTGCCAACCATGTTTCCTACTAAACAGGCGACCGCAAGTCAATCTTTCGCGTCAACACTCCGTCTTTGTAGCCGCCCACGGAATAGGAAGCACAATTCGATTTCCCGGAGTATTTTTCAGCGTCTGCGGATTGGTATCTTCTGGTAATTGATATGAGGAGTTCTCGTCGCATTGTCGTTGCTGTTTGGGTACTGATTGCCTTGGCTCCAAGCGCCTTCACCCAACCAAACGTCATTTGTGTGGAGTCTTCGGGGCGAATTGGTTTTGGCTGCAACGACATTGTTCCAGATGAAATGGGTGTGAACCTGGCTGTGCCGGTCCAAGTTGGACTTTCCTCCCAGGATTGCGGATTTTGCCACGATTACACAGTTGGCGAGACCGTCATGCAAGCTTTTCAAAATTCGGTTCCGAGCCTTCCAGTGACGCCAGCCCCCGAAAGCGTTTTGCGACCGTACCACTCTCCGGTCCTCAATGCGCTCCTGCCCGTTCCCGCCACCGATAGTTCTGGCGGGATCTCGCCTCTGAAGTGCTGATCACATCCCTCCGTCTAGTTCGTATTCTGTCCGTTGTAACAATTCGATTTCCCAGGAGAAAAAATATGATATCGCTAAGAAAATCATTTGGACTTTATGGGCCTGGCAATTCTTCTCATCGTTCTGGTAGGCACTGCCGCACTGGCACAGAACGTAGATAACTTAACGCCGTATCAAACATTCGTAAGAACCGAGAATAGCAAGTTGAACTTGTCGGGATCGTGGCAAGACGCATTCCAATCGGTAGATGTGACGTGCCCTTCCTCGCACTCGGCGGGCTGCACTATAATTGTTCAGGTGTCCTCGCAGTTTGGCGATAGGAATCACTGCTGCGACAATAAAAAGTCCGGGCAATCCGCTGACCCCGACTGCATGATGGGGTGCAACGGCTGGGGGAACCTCAGCATCAAGGTGGCAGTTTCCGGGTCGGGCTCGCAAGTGTTCCCAAACTCCACAATAAAGGTCGGAACAGGCGGCTGCTGCATGGGTAACGGCAACAATGGCCTTGCCAATGCCGAAACCTTTCAGTGGATGAAGACCGGGATTAACGCGGGGGACCAAGAAACCGTCAGCATACAGTTCGAGACGAACAACGGGAATCGGTTCAAGGGAACCGCTGGCTATCGCACTGCGGTCGTTCATCTCGACCTCAACTAGGGCATGTAGGAGTGTAATTCTTGCAGACTTCTGGCCGCGCTTAGTCAATGCGCGGCCTTTCTCATTTCCAGAGCGTCGTCGCGCCTACCTGCTAATCTTTCCTCATGTCAGAAGTGGTACTCGACAGGCGCTCGATAGCGGAGCGGGGCAAACGGCTCGAATACTTCACCATCTCGTGGAACACACTTGAAGGCGTGGTCTCGATCATCGCTGGCGCGATTGCGGGCAGCATATCCCTGGTTGGTTTCGGACTGGACAGCTTCATAGAAGTCATTTCCGGGGCCACATTGCTGTGGCGCATGTCAATGGATTCGGACGAAAGCAAGCGTGAGCGAAGTGAAAAACTTAGTCTAAGAATTGTCGGCTTGTGCTTCCTTTCTCTGGCTGCATACATTGCGTTTGAGGCAATCCGCGACTTGCTTGAGAGGAAAGCGCCGGAACCCAGCCTTGCCGGAATCATCATTGCCAGCGCAGCGATGGTAGTCATGCCGCTGTTGTCCGGCTCAAAAAGGCGAGTCGCTCGCCAACTTGCCAGCCCAGCGATGAAAGCCGACGCCAAGCAAGCGGACTTTTGTGCCTATCTTTCAGCCATTCTTCTTGGCGGCCTGTTGCTAAATGCAGCGTTGGGCTGGTGGTGGGCTGACCCGCTTGCGGCGCTGCTCATGACGCCCGTCATTGCGAAAGAAGGCTACGACGGAATTCGGGGCGAAGACCATTGCCACGATTGTTAACCCGTTGTGGAGAGCAGCCTGACGCTGGCCAAGGCCAAGATCGCTCCACAGGTACAAGCGACCGCGAATCCAACCCGCCCAATATTTCAGACTCGGACATATCCCGCGTCCACCACCCAGAAGACCGCTAAAATTACCCAATGCGCCGAACTCCCGTTCAACGCTTATAGTGGGCGACTAAATGCCACTTTACGAAAACGCCGCCGAATTGATCCGCGCAAACCTAGAGCAACTCGTCGCAGGGAGACGCCCAAAGCGCGTTGACATTGGCGAGCTAGAAGATGATCGCTTTGCGGAAATAAACCAATTCCGCTCGGAGCACGGTATTTTTGAACTTACCGAAAAGAAGCTCGTGTTTATCGGAAGGCACATTTATGACCGCCGACTCGTAGGAGATGGTTATTCCATCGACGACGTGCTTGACCAGATCGCTAGCGCGTTACAGCCCTGCTCTATCCTCCAACTCACAGAAACAGGAACCGCACTTCAGAACCCGAACAAACGGGCGGATAGATACGGAAACATGGTTCACGACCGAATAGTCTTTGAATGTTCGACCTGTAGGCCATGGATACAGCTTTGGTCGGTCATGCCGATTGGCGACAAGAATAAACCGCGGAAATAGAAAAGCCATCCCGAGTAGGGACGGCTTTCGAGCTTTTCAAGCGACCCGCCTGGGTATCGACGTTCTTTCCAGAGCCCAGAGTCGCTTTACTATGGCTACAGCCTATCGCTATGCGAAACGCTTGTCAAGTAAGTATTCTTAGTGCAACGTTTTGTTAGTGTTGCGACGTGGAGACGTTGCATTCTGTGAAGGTCGGCGAGCGGGGATTCCGCTAGAACGTAAACGCCACGCCGCCGCGCACCGAGCGGGCAGACTGCACCAGGTAAACGGTATGGCCGTCGTGGCCGAGCACCGGGACGTACCCCTCCGCCAGAAGGTTGCGCACATCCACGATGGCCTCAACGTGGCCGGGGAAGAAACCGGTCCCGGGAATGGGCTGCCGGAAGAAGAGATTAAAGTAGGGATCGGCCTGTCCGGTCGAGGCATTGAACAGATCCACCGGCGTAAGGGCTTCTCCGTTGATCCAGCGGTAAGAGGCAATCCAGTGGGTTTTCGATCCCGGCAAAATGCCGCTGAATTTTCCAGCGACACCCTGACGATTTCTCGCCACCATCCACTGCCGCGCATCCACGAGACCTACGTCCGGTTTCGCCAAGTCGAGGACGCCCCCGTACTCATAGTCCAAAGTCGCCGTCAGGCCCGCCGCCAACTGGCGCTGCGCGACTAATCGCACGCCTCGCGTCCTGAGGTCGTTTCCCTGATAGGTGAAGGTACCCGAGTAGATGTCCGGTAACACTTCGCCGCCGTCGGTGGTAAACTCGCCGATCCCGGTCAGGGCAGGATCCGCGATGCGATCCGCATACAGGGCCACCTGCAGGTTGTTCTTGCCGATGCGGCGGGAGAGCGAGAGTTCCTGGTGATGCGCCCGCTCCAGGGTGGAAGAATACGAAGCCATGCTGACTCGGGGGCCGGACTCGCTCAAGTCCGCGGGAGCAGAGTCAAAACCCTTGTCCATGCGGCTATCGGGCTCCGATGTGGCGTAGCTGTACTCGAGCAGCGTATTCGGAGAAAGGTGCAGGTCGGCCGATCCGAACGGACGAAACGCCGTGACCCTGCCCATGAATTGGACGGTCTGCAGTTCACTGCCGAACTTGAGTTCCAGAACATCGCCCAAGGCAAAGGAGTCGGATGTGGTGAGGGCAAGAGCCTGGAACGAGTGCATTGGCTGGCATCGGGCGCCGGCAGGTTGCGCATGGTTAGTGCGAATTCCGGTTCCGACCCATTCTCCATCTTGTGGCTGTAGGAGGCGCGCAGAACTGCAGCCGGCGAGACACTCCCATAACCAACATGCCCACGCAGGGCGATGGTGTCGGAAGAAAAGATGGACCTCTCCACCGAGAAACCTGTGCTCACATCCGAAGCGCTGCCAAATCCATCCGACGGCGACCCCGCCAGGAACGACAGCGTGCCCTTCACATCATGCTTGCTCTTTCCGGATTCGGAGGCTGCAACTTGGGAATGATCGTCCACCATGCGGAGGATGGGACGGTTGGAGGTGGAACGCAGCACCCACTTCCAGTCCTCCTCCTCGGCGGGTCCGCGTCCCGGGGCCAATTGAATTGCCTCGAACAGCGTGGCCAGGGTAATGTTGACGACCGTGCTGCCTCCCGCAGGCAACCCCACACGCTCGCGCAACGCAGGAAGAAACGACGGAGCAGAGACTTTGATGCTATAGACGCCGGGCAGCAGGCGGGCGGCAGAATAAAAGCCGTTCTCGTCAGTGAATACCTTAAGAGTGTGGGCCGCCGAACCCAGCACCTCGACCATGGCTCCCATTTGCGGGACGCCACTGGCGCTGCGCACATAGCCCGAAATGGTGCCCGACCCGTCTGCAGCCGACACCGAAAGCGCCAGGCCCAGCACCACCCCTAAGAACCCGAGCTTACGGAGCATCACTCCACCACCTCGCGGGAGACCAAGCCCCGGTTTACTCGACAGCAAAGGTCGCCGTCGGATCCACCGTCTGCTTGGAAATGTTGTCGTTCACCTTGATCTGAATGCGATAAACGCCGGGATCAAGGTTGGCGGCCGAGAGCGTTTTCTGCAGGGTCACCTGGTCGCCGACATTCCCCATCGTGTCCGTGGATTCTACCGAATGAATCACGGGTTTGTTCGTCGTCGTGTTAACTACATTGTATTCCACCGTGGCCGAAGGCTTGTGCGTCTTGTCGTCCACGCTGAGATTGTATACCTGCATCCAGAAATTCAGCTTTTGGCCGCGCTTGAATAAAACCGGCTTACCATCGGAGGTCGGAACCCGGGGTCTGACCTTGGTAGCGCCAATCACAAAGTTTCCCGTACCCACATTCTTGGCGGCCACCGGCTCCATGACGTCCGCCAGAATCAAGGAAGAGGTTTCAAGACGATCATCGGTGTAATCCGGCACCTGAATGCCCTTACTCCAAGTGCCCTTGCGATCGCCGTTCACATCCTTCACCACGATATCCACGCGATAGCGGCCGGGACGCAGCGGCAGCGCTTTCCAGTACACCTGGGAATTCTCCGCCGCCTTGGCCAGCAACTCTGCCGGAATGTCGGCTTGTACCGTATCCTCAAACGTCTGCGCAACCTTTCCCGTCAGTGTAGTCACCCGGCCGAAGATATTGACGGTGCCGCGCTGCACCCCATCCTTGTTGACGAAAGTGATGTCGCGGTTCTTCAGTTGAATGGTGAGTGGAACCAGGACCGTATCGCCCGTCACCCTTACGAAATCGGCGAGCACGTCAAACGGCATCAAGTTGTAGGTAATCTTGTGGCTGACTATTTCCTCTAGGTCTTTGAATTTCACGGGCGGCGGTGCCTGCAGCTTGGCATATTGCTCTAAGCGGTCGAACTCCTTGCTTGCATTCATCGCGCTCCCTGGGCCGCCTCCCAGTTTTTCCAAGCCCCCGTTGAAGCGATCGGTCTTGCTGGCGAGTCCCATCTGCTCGTAAAGCGTGAGACCGGCGTTGGGTGTGTACAGCAGCGCATCTTTCTCCGAGCGGTCGATCGTCATGTGGTAGTCCCCGCACATGCACGAATCCACAAACTCGATAATTACCTGTTGGCCAACGCCTTCCAGGTAGCGATAGCGCCAATCCTCGAAGGGATAGGTGGAGGTCGTTCCCCCGCCTTCTTCCATGGGGCGATCGTAGGTCCCGCCGGAAGGGTGTGCTTCGACTTCATCCGCCGGCCCGTACATGATGTAGATGCGGCCGCGGTCGGTCTTCCAGCCGGGAATTCCGGCGGCAAAGTGTTCGTTGGCATACGCGATGCGCCGGTAATGCTCTTCCTTGAATTCGTTTTCCTCGGTGTCCGGAGTGGGATCGCGGCGCTGCCAGAAAGCCTCGATAAACTGGTCGCGCTCTTCGTCGTTGGAGAGCTGCTTGAACGCCTTGCGCTCTTCGTCCGAAATGATGTACGCCACGTCCTCGTCCAGCCACTTCTTGTAGGTCTTGCTTAACTCCTGCTTCAGTGCCCTGGCGTTCTCTTTCTTTTGCTTTTCCGTCAAGGGACGTTTAAGCGGATCGGCTTCCTGGCTTGCCTGCCCTTGGCTTTGTCCCTGGGAAGCTCCGGAAACAGTCTGATCGCCCGTACCGGCCTTGCCCTCCTGCTGGGCCATCGCCAACCCCAGCCCAAAAAGGGAAACTAGCAGCGACAAGCACAGACCGTAACGACGCAAACCTACCTGGAACATAGAAGGGTACTCCTCACATAAACGCATGTACTTAGCATTCTATGTCTTCAGATACTTGAAGGCAAGACACACTGCCATCCGGACAGATTATAGGATGCTGGCAGGGTTGCTTTTGGGTGTCAAGAAAGTTTGCTCCCGGCCCCCAGGTGCAAGATTCTGCACTCCCCAAGGTGAAATCCCGTGCATCTTTCCCAACGTATACTTCTCCGCGAGGGCTCGGGCCCAGCCCCGTGAGTGGATTATCAGGCTGATCATCGGGTCAGGAGGAATCGTGCAGAAACTGATCATCGTATTCTCTGCCATTGGATTGACGTTGCTGCCCTTGGCTGGGTGCAAGCCGAAGGCCGGGATCACGCAAGACGAACTTCTTCTCCGTACTCAGGAGCTCTTCGATTCCGTCGCTACTGGCGATCAAACCCCCTGGAAAAAGTACTTCGCCGAAGACTGCATGTACTTCGACGAAAAAGGCACGAACCTGAACAAGGCGGCTCTGGTCGCCAATGTCACGCCCTTGCCGCGAGGTTATTCCGGCAGCATCAAGATGGGCAAGGTCCAAAGCCACATTGAGCGGAACGTGGCCATCCTGAGCTACGACATGGACGAAAAAGAAACCATTTTCGACCAAGATCTGACGGCGCGTTATCACGCCACCGACACCTGGATGCGCCGCCACGGACAATGGCAAATCGTTGCCGGTCAGGTGTTCCGCTACTACGAAGACCCGGCCCCAGGGAAAGTAGATGCCGCCAAGTTCGCGGCGTATCTCGGAACCTACGAGCTCGCTCCCGGAAATACGCTGGCGATTTCTGCCGAGGGCAACCTCTTGTACCGGAAGCGCGGCGATCGCCCGAGGGATCTCCTGATTCCCGAAGCCACCGATATCTTCTTCCGCAAGGGAGTGGAAGGCCGCATCCTGTTTCGCCACGCCGATAGCGGCAAAACGGACGCGCTCATTGATCGCAGAAACAACGAGGATGTGGTCTGGAAGAAGATCAAATAGCCATCATGCCCCCATCGGGAAGGCTGGCCTGGGTATGGTATAACTGTTATACTACATGCGGTTTCATTTTGATCGGCGGAAGAGCATCCGATTGCGACCAAACCCGAGCCCGGGCATCGGGTTCGAGGAGGCGCAGCGGATTTTCTCCGGATCTTATTACCTGGACCAGCGCTTAGACGCTCCCGAGCAGTACCGGGCTATCGGCTGGGCGGGTGAGCGGTCGTACACCCTGCTGTTCGAAATCCGCGAGGACGCGGAAGGCAAGTACTACCATCTTGTGACTCCGTGGAGAGCTACTCGGGAGGAACAGCAACTTTATGAAGAACACTCGTAAACCCCACCGACCCGTCTCGGCAGATTCCATTGCGCGTCGGGCAGACAAAGGCCAGGACGTTTCGCGGTTCTTTACCAACAAAGGGAAAATGATGCGGCGCCCCATCCGGCGGGTGAATGTGGATTTCTCCTCCCCTATGCTGGAGGAACTGGACAGGACGGCCGAAGAGATGAACATCAGCCGGCAGGCCGTGATCAAGACCCTCATTCGCTATGCCCTCGATCAGGGCTATCTTGCCCGGCGCAGGCGGAGGAAGTCAGGGCGATTCTAATTTACTGCTATCCTAAACTTGGGCTGAATTGGAGGCAGGATAGCTGTCCGGCGTTTTCCGCCTTGTCCAAAGATTCCTTGAACCGCCGTGGTCAGGCCGCCCCCTCCCGCCGCTGGACCGGACAAGCTATAATCTCGTGTTGGCTTTGCAGTTCTGCTAACTTCCCAACCTCTGTCATCGTCTCAGGACTTGGGGAACTTTTGGGCTGGGGGCCTCGTATCTCATGTTGCGCATCTCCGGTATACCCGGGAGGGTTTTGCCCAGGCGAACCTTGCCCACGGAGGCAGGAGGGTGCGCGATGACTCGCAAGGGATTCCCAGCCGCCGTTCCAGAAATTGACGGGGAAGCAATGAAGACTTGGAAGAAAATTGCGATCGGGGCTGGAGCCGCGGTATTGCTGTCCTCCATCGTCGGCTTCACGGTTTACCAGAGCCACAAGAATGTAGTCACGGTACAGTCGGGCAAGGCGCAGCGGGAGGATCTGGCTTCGGTGGTCAGCGCTTCCGGCGAGATCAAGCCCAAAACGTACGTCAACGTTGGAGCCAATGCTTTCGGCAAGATCACCAAGCTTTACGTGAGAGAGGGCGATCGCGTCAAGAAGGGCCAAATGCTGGCGCAACTGGAAGACGTGCAGCCCGAGGCGGATATGAACGCCACGCAAGCGTCGCTGGAGGCGGCGCGAACCGATGCCATCGCCGCTGAAGCCGCGCTCAACACCGCCGGAGCTGATTTGAACCGCGCCAAATCCGATGCCGAACGCTCGGAACTCGACTGGACTCGCGCCCAAGGCCTGTACAAGGACGCCTTGATCGCCAAGTCGGAGTACGACAGCCAGAAGGCGGCCCACCAGACCGCGGTCGCCGGGCTGGCCCAGGCACAAGCGCGAGTGGCACAGGCGAAAGCCCAGAAGGACTCGGCCGACCGGCGGATTGCGCAGGCCGGCGCCAACCTGACTCACGCCGCCGACGTGCTGAAGAAGACTACCTATCAAGCCCCGTTTGACGGTGTAGTTACGAACTTGCCGGTGCGCGAAGGCGAAACGGTGGTCATCGGAATCCAGAATTCACCGGGGAGCACGCTGATGACGATTGCCGATATGTCGGTGATTACGGCCGAGGTGAAAGTGGATGAAACCGACATCGTGAACGTGCAATTGGGTCAGCCCGCGGAAGTCACCATTGACGCCATTCCTCATAAGACTTTCAAGGCGGTTATCACGGAGATCGGCGACAACGCGATTGTGCGTTCCACCGGGGTTTCTACTTCGCAGCAGGCCTCGGCCAGCCAGGAAGCGAAAGACTTCAAAGTGGTGGTGACTCTGCAGGACCCGCCCGAGGATCTGAGGCCCGGACTTTCCGCCACGGCGAAAATCACCACGGCGACGCGCAGCAACGTGCTGACGATTCCAATCCAATCCTTGACGGTGCGCCGTCAGGCGGACTTGGTTCCGAAGGGTGAGAAGGGATCGGTCCAGGCGGCAGCGCCCCAGAAGCCGGTGTCCAAAGAAAAGGACAAAGAAGAGATTCAGGGGGTGTTCGTCCTTCGCAATCACAAGGCGGAATTTGTGGCGGTGGAAACTGGCATCGCGGGTACGACCGACATCGAAGTCCTGAAAGGACTTAAGGAGGGTGACGAGATCGTTACCGGCAGCTACAAAGTATTGCGGACGCTGCGCCCCGGAAGCAGCATTAAAGTGGATAACTCAGCACCTAAGCAGGTGGAGGAAGAGAGCAGCAGCAGCTAGGAGCTAGCGGCTGTTTGTTACCTTCCCGCGAATGGCTCGTCCAATGGAGAGCCGGTCGAGGATCGCGGTAGAGACTGGAGAGCCCGCAAGTGTCCCAAGCGGACCCGGAGAAGAGAATGGCAACCGCAGAAGTCATCAACATTTCGCAACCCGTAGTGTCGGCTCCGCCCGATTCGTTCATGATCTGCACGCTGGATTTGTGGAGGACCTACGATATGGGCTCGGAGCAGGTGCATGCGCTTCGGGGGGTCAATCTGAATATCCAGCGCAATGAATACGTTGCAATCATGGGACCTTCGGGATCGGGCAAGTCCACCTTGATGAACCTGATCGGTTGCCTGGATACGCCCAGCAAGGGCCAGTACTGGCTGAACGGACAACTGGTGAGCGAACTGGACGACGACGAGCTGGCCCGTATCCGCAACAAAGAAATCGGCTTCGTCTTCCAGACTTTTAACCTCCTGGCCCGCGCCACCGCATTGCACAATGTGGAACTGCCGTTGATCTATGCCGGAGTGCCTTCCGAAGAGCGCGCAGAACGCGCCACGGAAGCCCTGACCTCGGTCGGCATGGCGGAACGCATGATGCACAAGCCCAACGAGCTTTCCGGCGGGCAGCGGCAAAGAGTGGCGATCGCGCGCGCGCTCGTGAATCGTCCCTCGATCATCCTGGCGGACGAACCGACCGGCAACCTCGACTCGCAGACCGGAAATGAAATCATGGCGCTGTTTGATCGGCTGCAGGCCCAGGGCAACACGATTGTGCTGGTGACCCACGAGCACGATATCGCCGAGTATGCGCACCGCGTGGTGCACATCAAGGATGGCGTGGTCGAGAGAGATGTGAGCAAGAAGTAGCCCAGGAAGATTCGCTCGCCAACGCCCGGCCAGCGGATGAACCCCGGTTTTTTCGAATCGCGTTACTCCTGACCCTACTTCAGGCCGAAGGCGTAAACCATACCTGTGTCCGAGCCGACGTAAACCACTCCATTCACCACAGCGGGCGAGGACTCCACATTGTTGCCAGTGGTATAGTGCCAAAGTTCCGCCCCGGTCGCGGCGTTCAGAGCGTACACCCTGCCGTCAGGCCACCAGGCTCCGACATAGACCACACCATTGGCCACGGCGGGGGAAGAAGTCACGGCATAGCCGGCGGTGTAACTCCAGAGCTTGGCGCCGGTGCTGGCGTCGAGCGCGTACACGTTGTCGTCCCCCGAGCCGACATAAACCACACCATTGGCGACTGCAGGCGAAGAATCCACGTATCCAGCGGTAGTGTAGGTCCATAGCAGGACGCCAGTGCCAGCGTCGAGCGCATACACATTGTCGTCCTCCGAGCCGACATAAACCACCCCATCGGCGACCGCAGGCGAAGAACGGACTTCGCCGCCGGTGGTGTAGCTCCACGTCAGGGCGCCGGTCTTAGCGTTCAGGGCGTACACGTTGCCGTCCCACGAACCCACATAAACCACACCATTCGCTACTGCGGGCGAAGAAGTCACATGCCCGCCGGTGCCGTAGCACCACAATTTGTGGCCGTTGCCTGCCTTCAGTGCGCACACCTCGCCGCCGTAGGAGTCCACAAATACCACGCCGTCCACTACCGCAGGCGAGGAGGTCACATGCCACTTCATGGCATGGCTCCAGAGCTTGTCGCCGGTGCTGGCTTTCAGTGCAAACAGGTTGCCGTCCCACGAGCCGACATACACCACATCGTTGGCCACGGCAGGCGAGGACTCCACATGGCCATACCCGGCGGTTGTGTAGCTCCACAGTAGGGCGCCGGTGCTGGCGTTTAGGGCGTACACGTTCTGGTCAATGGAGCCGACGTAAATTACTCCATTTGCCACGGCAGGCGAGGACCAGACTTCGCCGCTGGTCGCGTAACTCCACTTTGGCTGGAGGTTCCTGGCATTGTGGATGTTCAGCACGTGTTCATAGGGGTTCTGGCGCGTCATATTAGTCCGATGGAACTCGGTCCAGTCGCTCTTGGGCGAACCGCCCGAAGGTGAGAGCGAAATGGCCGTCTGGCTGAAGCAGAATCCTGCAAGAAAGAAAATTGTGATACAGGCAAGACCGGTCTGTTTACCGATCCGCATCCGACGCTGTACGTGGCTTGCCATAAGGTCTCCTGTCCACTGCGAATGTTCCTCTCTGGAAATTCTGATTAAACCCTAAGTTTGTCATTTCGAGCGCAGCAAAATGGCACGGCCATTTTGCGAAGTCTAGAAACCTGCGTTTCTGTCGCGGCACTTAAGGGTCGCAAAGCGCGCGCGAAGATGCGCTACTTCGTTTCCGCCCTCTTCCAAATGGATAATCCCGGAGCTCCGAGAGCGAGCGAGCCCAGCGTGGCAGGCTTCCCCGCGGGCATCGTGCGAGACACAGGCGCCGGGGGCTCGGCAAAGTTAGCCCCATGAGTCCGGCCTGCGACAATGGCCTTATTCGGAATTGTCTCGTAAGCGTAGCCACTCAGGAAAGCGGTCACTCCGGAGAACTGCCCAATGACTGACAGCCTGGCCCACCCGTAGTGAACTTTACCCTTGATAAGGAACTTCAACCCCAGGTAGCGATTTTTGACATTCCACCAATATCCCGAGTTGAGCGAGGTATAACTCGACGAATAAACCGCTCCTCTCATGTCAAGCAATGCACCGCCCCGAATAAAATTGCCCTTGGGTCCGATCGGTGTACCCGAGTTCAGAGGAATGGGGTAGGATCCGGGGTGGGATCCTCGAGAAACGCCGTTCTTGGCGGCTGCGCCGACGTCCACCCCTTCGTCAGGGAATTCTCGCACCCACGCAAAAGTGAAATCTCCTATTCCATCGTGGTTCGGGTCGAGGCTATAAGTATGGAGGCCATAGAGACCAAGCACCTCGTGGGCTTTGGTATAAACGATTTTGGCCTCGGCGGGTTGCGCCAAGGCCAGCAGGCTAACTCCGGCGGCACTAGCGGCGAGGGCATAGGAGTTGAGCCGTCGATGCAATGAATCGGAAAGTGCGACCGGTTTCTTACCAACCGCGAGAGACTGTGGCATAAATCCTCCTCCAAAAGAGTCAAGCTGAACCGTAAACTGCCTTCTCACCGGAGCGGGTTGCAAGCCGCCCCGGCTTGCGAATCACGTTATTTCTGACCCTTCTTCAGGCCGAAGGCGTAAACATAGCCGTCGTTCGAGCCGACATAAAGCATTCCATCCACCACGGCCGGCGAGGACTCCACGTTCCAGTCGGTGACGTAGCTCCACAGCTTCTTGCCGGTGCTGGCGTCGAGCGCGTACACGTCGCCGTCAGGCCACCAGGAGCCGACGTATACCACCCCGTTTGCCACCGCGGGGGAGGAAGTCACAGCGTAGCCGGCGGTGTAACTCCACAGCTTGGCGCCGGTATTGGCGTTCAGCGCGTACACGTTGGCGTCACCCGATCCGACATACACTACTCCCTTCGCCACCGCGGGCGAAGAATCCACTTGATCGCGGGTGGTGTAGCTCCAGATCAGAGTGCCGGTGCTGGCGCTCAGCGCGTATACATTGTTGTCTTCCGAGCCCACGTAAACCATCCCATTCGCCACCGCGGGCGAAGACCGCACCGCGCCGCCGGTGGTGTAGCTCCAAAGAAGGGCTCCGGTCTTAGCGTTTAGCGCGTAGACGTTCTTGTCGTCCGAGCCGACGTACACCGCGCCATTCGCCACTGCCGGACAGGAATAGATCCGGTCGCCGCTGGCGGTGTTGTAGTGCCACAGCTTGTGGCCGGTACGGGCATGCAGCGCTTCCACTGCGCCAAAGACCGAGCCGAAATAGACCACCCCGTCCGCCACCGTCGGCGAGGACCACCCGCCGTCGTAGCTCCACAGCAGGGCGCCGGTGCTGGCGTTCAGCGCAACGCCGGCGACATAAACCACCCCATTCGCGATTGCAGGCGAGGAAAACATCCCACGCCCGTAGTAGGGGTTTACAACGTAGCTCCAGAGCTGGGCGCCGGTGCTGGCCTGTAGGGCATACGCGCTGCCACTTTCCGAGCCGACATAGACCACCCCGTTCACCACCGCGGGCGAGGACCACACTTCACCGATGGCGGTGCTCCACTTCCGCTGCAGCCTCCTGACGTTGTTGATGTTCAGCGTGTGCTCGTAGGGGTTCTGGCGCGTCATATTGGTCCGATGGAACTGGGTCCAATCGCTCTTGCTCGAGCCAGCCGAGGGTGAGAGCGAAATGGCGGCTTGGCTGAAGCAGAATCCTGCGAACAGGAAAATTGTGATGCCTACCAGACCGGCTTGGATACCGATCTGTGTCCGATGTTGTGCGTGGCTTGCCATAAAGCCTCCTGATCTGCTGCGATCTTCTTCTATGATTTCTATTTCGCCTCCAAGGTCGTCCGAGCAATTTCGCCTGCGATGACGAGGCACGGCAAAGCCTCACCGTTGCGCGGCTTCTGGCGATTCCTCCCTCTTCCAAATGGATATTCTCGGTGCTCCCATGGCCAGCAAGCCGAGCGTGGCAGGTTTTTCAGAGGGCACCGTAGGCGATGCCGGCGTTGGCGGTTCGGCATCGTCTGCGCCATGAGTGCGGCCTGCAATGATGGACTTGTTGGGAATTGTCTCGTAAGCGTAACCAGTCAAGAGACCAGTGGCTCCCGATAGCTGCCCTTTGCCTGACATTCTTGCCCAACCGTAATGAAGCTTACCGTCGATCAAGAACCTTAGGCCGAGGTAGCGGTTTTCAACGTTCACAAACTCACAGCCTTGACAAGAGCTAAAGAGGGACGAATAAACCCAGGCCCTCATGGCAATCATGCGGCCGTAAGGAATGAACTTGCCCGATGGTCCAATACGGGTACCCGCCTTCAGAGCGCTTGCCGTGCTATTGGCTCCGAAAACCCCGTTTTTACTGGCTCCGCCGACGGTCAAGCTTTCGGCAGGGCCGCGGCTACTTTTCCACCACCGCAAGTTGAAATCCGCGATTCCATCTTTGTTCAAGTCGAGGCTATAGTTATAAAGTCCATACAGACCCAGCACCTCGTGGGCTTTGGTGTAAACGATTTTGGCATCGGCGGGTTGCGCCAAGGCCAGCATTCCGACTCCGGCGGCACTAGCGGCGAGGGCATAGGAGTTGAGCCGTCGATGCAATGAATCGGAAAGTGCGACCGGTTTCTTACCAACCGCGAGAGACTGTGGCATAAATCCTCCTCCAAAAGAGTCAAGCTGAACCGCAGACTGCCTTCTCGCCGGAGCGGTTGGAAGCCGCCGCCCCGGTTTGCGAATCACGTTATTTCCGACCCTTCTTCAGGCCGAAGGCGTAGAGTTTGTGTCCCGAGGCGAGATAAACCACCCCGTTCGCCACGGCGGGCGAGGAATACAGTACGTCGGCAGGATAGTTATCCACGTTGTCGCGTGTGGCGTAGCTCCACAGCAGGGCGCCGGTGCTGGCGTCCAGTACGTACAGCTTGCCGCCCGAGCCGACATACACCACTCCGTTCGCCACAGCGGGCGAGGAAACTTCACTCTAGTAGGGTAGCTCCACAGCAGAGCGCCGGTGTCGGCGTTCAGAGCGTACACGCTGTCCCCCAGAAGGAGCCGACATACACCACCCCATTGGCCACAGCAGGCGAGGAATCCACATAACTCCAGGTGGCGTCGTACCACAGCAGCGCGCCGGTGCAGAGCGTTCAGCGCGTAGACGTTGTAGTCGCCGATCGCCGATATAAACCACCCCATTCGCCACCGCGGGCGACGACATCCCCGTCGTAGCCGGCGGCATGGCTCCACAGCACCGTGCCAGTGCTGGCATTCAGCGCGTACACGTTGTAGCCACCGTATCCGGCACCGACGTAAACCACCCCATTTGCCACGGCGGGCGAGGAAAACACATAGCTGCCGGTCGTGTAGCTCCACAGCAAGGCACCGGTGCCGGCCTTCAGCGCGTATACGTTGTTGCCCCCGCCGACATAAACCACCCCATTCGCCACGGCGGGCGAGGACCCCACAAAGCCGATGGTACGCCTCCACAGCTTGGCGCCGGTCCTGCCCTTGAGCGCGTACACGTCGTTGCCTCCGCCGACATAAACCACACCATTCGCCACAGCGGGCGAGGAATACACACTGCCGATGCTGGAACTCCACTTCCGTTGGAGGTTCCCCACATTGTTGACGCCCAGCACCGTCTCATACGGGTTCCAGCGCTCCATGTTGGTGCGGTGGAACTCGGTCCAGTCACCCTTGGCCGCTGGCTGCCGACTCCACGCCACCGAAACGAAGCAAGCACACAGAATCAAAACCAAGATACGAATGCGTTTCATGACGATCCTCCACGGAGATGAATTTGCCGGACGGAAATAATGTCTTCCTGGGAATTTGGGTCATTCGCCTCAGGGCGAGTCGAGTCCCATTGCGTGGGAGCCGCTCTTCAGGGAAGCGGACAGAGCAATGCTACGCGTTCGAGGACGGCCTATCGGTGAGCTGGGTCACATCTTCGCGTGCGGCGATCACTAAGAGCGATCGCGATGTCACCAACAAATGCCGGGTGGATGAGTTAGGGCTGGCAGTTCTCAGTGGAGTCTTCCCAACCCGGCCACTTTTCGCATTGCCCTCTCACCACACCTCACAGCGCTTGTCCGGCTGCTGCACCATGGCCGCATCGGCCTTGCAGCTGAATGCCTTCTGAAACTCGGCCAGGTTCGAAAGCGGTCCGTTGACACGGTACTTGGCTACGGGATGGGGATCGGTTTGCATCATGAGCCGCTGGGTCTCGATGCGAATCTCGTCGCCGCGAAACTGTCCCCAGGCAATAAAGAACTGCTGTTCCGGGGTAAAGCCGTCAATGTCCGCCGGGTGCGGCTTGCCCTGGAGCGACTTCTGATAGGCCAGGTACGCGACCTTGGCACCGCCCAGGTCGCCGATGCTTTCGCCCAGCACCAGTTTGCCGTTGTGGTGAACGCCTTCTTCGATGTAGTAGTGGTCGAACTGGTCCACCACGCAGGCTCCACGCTGCTGGAATTGCTTCAGGTCGGTGTCGGTCCACCAGTTCCTGAGCCTGCCGATGTAGTCGAACTGGGCTCCAGAATCGTCGAAGCCATGCGAGATCTCGTGCCCGATGACCACGCCGATCGCGCCGTAGTTCACCGCATCCACGGCGTCCATATTGAAAGCGGGCGGCTGCAGAATGCCGGCGGGGAAAACGATTTCATTCAGCAGTGGGTTGTAGTACGCGTCGGACGTGGGCGGCGTCATGCCCCAGCGCCCGCGATCGGCCGGCTGGCCAATGGTGGCGCGATCGTCCTCCACGACGAAGCGGCGGCCGGCGAGATTATCCTCGAAATATGTGTCACGCCGGATCACGACTTTGCTGTAGTCCTTCCATTTGTCGGGATAGCCGATCTTGGGATTGAACGTAGCGATCTTCGCCAGAGCTCTTTCCTTGGTGTCATCGCTCATCCAGGGACGAGTCATGATGTCGTCCCGCATGGCGGCCAGCAGGTTGCGCACCATCTCCTGCATGCGTGCCTTGGCTTCCGGGGGAAAATATTTCTCCACATACTTCTTGCCGAGGGCTTCGCCGAATAGCTGGTCGGTCGATTCCACGCAGCGCTTCCAGCGGGGCTTCATTTCGCTGGCCCCGGCCAGATATTTGCCATAGAAAGCGAAATGCTCTTCCACGAACGGCGCAGAAAGGGCATTGGCGGATCCGTTCAGCAAATGCCACTTGAAAAACACCTTCCAGTCGGCCAGCGGAGTTTGCTGCATCTGCCGGTCTACCTCCTGCATAAACTGAGGCTGATCCACGTTCATGTCCACGTCGTGTGGGAATCTGCTTGTGTTTGAAGTATTCGACCCAGTCAATATGCGGCGCCAGGGCCTGCAATTGGGCAAATGTGGTGTTGTGATCGGTGGCCTTGGGATCGCGCAGCGCCACATTGTCGAGCGAGGCTTCCGCAAACTTGGTTTCCATGGCTATGATGGTTTGCGCGGCTGCCTCGGCTGCTTTCTGACTCCAACCGACCAGCTTGAACATGTTGGTGATGTGCTGCTGATATTTTTCGCGCGCCTCCTTAAACCGTGCATCGGGCTTGAGATAATAATCGCGGTCCGGCATGCCCAACCCATCCGCGCCGATATCGGCCAGAACTTGTGTCGGGTTGTGCGGGTCCTGAGAGCTGGACAGGTCAAAAGGGTCGAACACGCGAATATCGTGCAGGTCGGCCATCACGCGTTGCAGCGCGGCAGTATCGTTGGCACGGTCAACCTCCGCCAACCAGGGTTTGAGCGGTTCGAAACCGCGCGCATTTACGCGCGACTCGTCCATACACGCGCCATAGTAGTCGCCGATGATCTGTTCCGTGCTGCCCGGGGCCGCGGTTTTGTCCTGGGAAGCCTGTTCCAGAATCTCCTTCAACTTGTCCTTCGAGGATTCACCGGCCTCCCAGCGCTTGCTCCAGCGGGTCATGGACGCGGGAATTGGATGGTTCGCCCGCCAGGTGCCGTTGGCAAACTCGTAGAAGTCGGAGCAGGGATCAACTGTGCGGTTGAGGTCAGACGTGTCGATTCCGTGCTGCGAGGCAGATTGCGAAAACAGAAACGGAGGGCAGAGCAAAAGAACGGATAAGGCCTTCAGGATGCGCATCAATGATCTCTCTTCTCCGAGACATTCGGTGAGGGTGTGGGACATTTGCGGATGCCATTCTAGACGAAAGGCTGGTTGGTCGTTAGTGACCGGCTGATGGGAGTGGTGTCAAGCTGCCTGGTGCCCCAGGTTCGCGTCCGTTCTTTGGACGCTAACCTGGTGTCCCTGTACTTTGCGGCGGAACGGGCGTAGGGTTTTTTTATGCCCCGCGGGCTGCGACGTTTCCATCAATCCGGGCAGACGCACTTCCTCACTTTCAGTTGCCACCGCCGACAAGCCTACTTTACGGCTCCCGACATCTACGAATTGTTTGGGCTTTGCCTGGAGCAGATGCGACGCCGCTTTGCCATGTGTATCTACGGACACGTGGTCATGCCCGAACATGTTCACCTGCTAGTCAACGAACCGGAGCGCGCTAGCCTGGCCGACGCCATTCACTTTCTGAAGCTCTCGTTCGCCAAACGGCTGGGCCGCAGAGGCGCCCTAGAATCGGGGACGTTCTGGCAAAAACGCTATTACGACCGCAACGTGCGGGATGCGCGGGAGTTCAGGGAGAAGTTACGATACTTGCATCGCAATCCGGTGAAGCGTGGGCTGGTGGGGGAGGCGGGAGAGTGGAAATGGAGCAGCTTTCGTCACTATGCGCTGCGAGAAAGCGGAGTAGTCGAGATCGAATCAGAATGGACGGCAAGGGACCGGGAGACAAACAACCGCGGTGGCCCAGCGCGAGTGTTCCTCGACCCAGGTTAGCGTCCAAAGAACGGACGCGAACCTGGGGCACCAGGCTCGGCGTCCGGTAGCACGCGAAAAGCGGCACCCACCAGGTTTGCTCTATCCGCCCTGCTTCAACTCCATCAGCACCTGGCGGGCAATTTCTTTCAGGGTCTCAAACACGCCGTTGCCTTGAAAGGCCACGGCTTCGATCACCGGCTCATTCTTCCGGCGCAGTTCTTTGGTCAGAGCTCTCCACCGGCAGAATATTGGGCAGGTCGCGCTTGTTGAGCTGCAGCACGTAGGGAATCTTCTTGAAGTCGTAGCCGTGTTCCTTGAGGTTGTCCTGCAGGTTGTCCAGCGCCTCGACGTTGGCGTCCATGCGCTCTTTCTGCGAGTCGGCGACGAACACCATGCCATCCACTCCGCGCAGAATCAGCTTGCGGCTGGCATCGTAGAAGACCTGGCCGGGAACGGTGTAGAGGTGAATGCGGGTCTTGAAGCCGCGGACCGAGCCCAGATCGAGCGGCAGGAAATCGAAGAACAGGGTGCGGTCGGTCTCCGTGGCCAGCGAGATCATCTTGCCCTTCTGCTGCTCGGCAGTTTTCTGGTAGATGCACTGCAGATTGGTCGTCTTGCCGCCCAGCCCGGCGCCGTAGTAGACGATCTTGCAATTGATCTCGCGGGCTGCAAAGTTGATGAAGCTCAAAGACTTTCCTCAAGACCTGCGGCAGACGCTCACGTAGCGGCAGAACGTCCCCACTTGTAGATTTTGGCTTGGTACTGCTGGTTTTATACCACAGGGCCGCGCGTTACTGGCAGGTTACTCCGGTTACTAGAGGAAACCCCGGTGTTTTGGGTGTTCAGAACAAGAGGCTCTAGCGACCGATGGGCAAAGGATAATACCCAGCCTTGGCAAATACCAGGACGCAGGGACGCAAGTCCGATGATCTTGCAGCCCGGACGGTCCACCCGGACCTCGATCTGCCGATAGCTGCCGCTGGGAGTGGCGCGGGTAGTGTAGCCCAAGGTGTATTGGTTGCGCGCGTCACCGATGGCTCGCTGGTAAGCGTTTTCAATGGCCTTGCGCGAGTACTCGCTGAGTATCTCACCTGCCGTGGCGTTTGCATATTTGGGCAAGATGTCGCTGTAACCCATTCGCGGCAGATGCATCTTTTCCAGCTTGCTGTAGCCGGGAATTGCCGCCCCTTCCACGCCGATCGCCGTACACCGCGATTCCGTTGGAAAGCAGGACTTTCAACACGTCGCCGATAGCTGGCATCGCTGCGGTAGCTCCCGGCCATCGCTGATGACGAAAATAATCTTGCGGCGCGCTTCTTGTCTCGTTTGCTCAAGTCCAGCGCGGCCGCCAGAATCGCATCGTTGAGCACGTGCGACTGCTGGGCCGGGGAATCATCAGCGTGCGGACGCTGGGATCAATGGGAACCTCGTTCACGGTTGGCCCTTGCGGCCCGAGCGGTCCACCGGTCACCGGCAGCCCGTTGTTCTCCCCTTGCTTGTTTTTGAGTTGCGTCCAGCACTGCGTCAGTTTATTGCCCACCGCGTTGAAGTCAGCAGCCTCCCCGCCGTGTTGCTGTAGGTATAGACGCCGACTTCATCGTACTGGCTGAATGCGCCCTTGAAGGCAGAAAACGTCTGATTCACTTTCTGCACGGCCACATCGGGCATGCCCAAATCAATAATCACTGCCGCCGACAGGGCAAACGGATCACTGGTAAAAAAATTCATGGTTTGCTTCTTGCCATCCTCATACACGGCAAAATCCTTGTACAACAATCCGTCAACCAGATGCGGCCCGCATTCGTCCGTCACCCGGACCGGCACCATCACCTGGTTGACGTTCCGGGGAGCTTGTATAGCTCATCTTCGCGTCCGGCGGCGTCCGGCGTCGCGCTGCCTTCCGGAACAGTCGTGATCTTGAATGGCGGCGGAGACCGGGTCGAGTTCTCCGGCGCAGTTGGTGCGGTGGCGATGGTGCAGCCGCGAAGAAGGCGGTGCCTCACTCGGCGGAGGCGCTTGTTCGCCGGGAGGTCGTTTGGTTTGCAGGCGGGGCCGGGGCTCGTCCGGGAGCGTAGTGGGGAACGGCTGCGGTGGACGGGTAGCGGAGGGCGCGTCGGGAATATCCTGCTTCTGGCTCGGGCTGGGCGATTGGCCTGTCTGCGCGGTTCCGACCCCTAACGCCAGAACAAGCAATACGATTGCGAGCACCGACCGCGGTCTGCAGTCTCTGGACTCGTCCGAGCACTCGAGAACCTTTCTTTGGGGTAAACTGCCCCTTAATTCGGATGCTTAATCGCCCCACTTGGTGCATCTAACTCCCGAGGAATAGACTAACAAAAAAGCGAGAGAATACTTTCATGTCTAAAGCCCATTCCCTTCCGGTTCTAACCGCTGTCCGCTTGGTGCTGCTGCGGCAGGTTTTCCCCTGCCCGCGCCCAGCAACCGGCGCAGTCCTCGGCTCAGCACCAGGACCAGAACCAGGATCAAAGCCAGGCGCAAGACCAGTCGATGAAGACGTTGAAAGTAAACGTGAATGTGGTCCAGCTCTTCTTCAATGTCAAGGACAAGAAGGGCGCGCTGATCCCCAATCTGACCAAAGACCAATTTCAGATCCTCGAAGATAGCCAGCCGCAGACCATCAAGTATTTTGCCGCGGAGTCCGATCTTCCGCTTACGCTGGGAATTTTGATTGACTCCAGCGGCAGCCAGCTGCGCGTGCTCGACATGGAGAAGCAAGTGGGCGGCGAATTTCTCAGCCCAAATCCTGCGCGATAAAGATATGGCGTTTGTCATCGGCTTTGACGTGATCGTGGACCTGCTGCAAGACTTCACCAGCTCGATGCACTGCTCAAGACAGCTCTCAATACGCGCAAAGATCAATACCGCCGGCGGTGGGGGCATGGGCATTCCCGGCTTGGGCGGAGGGACCGTCCCCACCGTGGGGACCCCGAAGGGCACGCTGCTTTACGACGCGGTTTACCTGGCCTCGCACGACGAACTGGCTCAGCAGGTGGGACGCAAGGCGATGATTCTCCTTACCGACGGCGAAGATCAGGGCAGTCAACTCAAGATCAAGGACGCCATTGAGGCCGCGCAGAAATCCGACAGCATCGTCTATGTGCTGCTATGTGCGGATCGTGGGTTTTATGGCTTCGGCGGGTACTCCGGCGACAGACGAGATGAAGAAGCTCACGCAGGAAACCGGAGGCCGCGTCATCGAAGTTGGCAACAAGTTCGAGAAATTGAAAGAGGGCTTCGACCAGATCGCCAATGAGCTGCGCAGCCAGTACAACATCGGCTATAGCTCGACCAATGCCAAGCTTGACGGCACCTTCCGCAAGGTGGAAATCCACACCAACAACAAAGACTATAAAATCCAGGCCCGCACGGGATATTACGCGGTGCCGAAGCGGGATTAGAGCTGTTATTCCATGTGGGGAGGACACTCTCATCCGCTCTTGAGATTGATCTTCGTCTTAGACACAGCAGTCTGGTCCGTCAAATCGTTCGCTCAAGAGTGGCAGGTAGGAAATGAAAAGCGGCGGACATGAGTGTCCGCCCCACACGAGGCTAATTGCGGGCCGGCCGGTCCTTCACTCGGATCACGAACCTCAATCCTGACCAGGTTTCATCGATGGCACAAACTTTCACGTCCACCAAACCCTCGTCCAACCCGACCTTGCGAACCTTATTCTCGTCGAGGTCGGTCGCCACTCCGGAGGTCTTTTTCGGCCAACTGACCCACAACATGCCGTTGGGCGCGAGCTGTTTGGACACTTCAGAGAATTGCCTTTTCAACTCGGTTGCAGTCTTGGTAAAGATCATGGCAAAGTTGAGGGGTTCGCTCCCATCCTTCACGATGTGACAACTCTTGAGAGCTTCATTTAGTTCAGCTTTGACGCTGCCTGGCAGACCGATGAAGGCAATGCGGAAGTTGTCCTTGATGCCGAGTTTCTTGGGAAGAGGAGTCCCGGAATATCCTGCCATTGGGGTTGCCTATTGGGTAGGAGCGTAATAGCCGTGGCGGCTGCGGATGCGCAAGCCCTTCTGATTCTGGGCCAGGATTTCGATGGTGCGATAGTGGCCGTCGGTTCGGAAGTCGGCGGGTTTGTAGGAGATCGCATACTGGCTGCGCAGTTCTTCCTGAATGGCCGCGAATGCGTTCGCCACTTCGGTGATCTGGAAAGGAACGTAGGCGCGCCCGCCGGTGGCTTCTGCGATCCGCTCCAGAACCTTATCTCCATGGTGGCTGGAGCCGGTCAAATTGGTGCTGATGGTGTAGACAATCACCTCGGCACGCTGGGCCATCTCGATGGCTTCTTCCCGGGTCACGTGGCTCTGATTATCTTCCCCGTCGCTGAGCAGGATGATCGCGCGGCGCACTGGCCCGTTTTGCGACGCCTTCATAAGTTTGTCGCGGCAGGCAAAGTAGAGCGCGTCGTACATCGCTGTACCTCCGCCCGGGCGCAGAGCGCGCACTCCAATCGAGAGCGCCTCGGTGTCGTCGGTGAAGTCCTGCGTCACCTCGGGGGTCACGTCGAAACCGACGACGAAGGCCTTGTCGTATTTCCGGCGAATGGTCTGGTTAAGAAATTCGACCGCCGCTTCCTGCTCGAACTTGAAGCGGTCGCGCACCGAATTGCTGGCGTCGATCAGCAGTCCGACTTGCAACGGAAGGTCAGCCTCGCTATGGAAGCTGCGGATTTCCTCCGCCGGCTTGCTGTCATCCATGACCTTGAAATCGTCTTTTTTCAGATCTCTCACGTAGTGACCGTGTTTGTCGGTCACGGTGAAGACAACGTTAACTTCGTTGACCGTCTTGCGAATGGTGGTGATCGATTCGTCTTCCGGCAAGACCGGCGCTGAAGAACCAGCGGGCGCGGCCGACCCCGCATTCTGCTGCACACCATTCCGCTGAACATTGGTTGCGGGTGGCGGGACCGGAGCGACCGCATCGGACTTGACCGGATCGGCCGCGGATTGGGCCGACCGAGTGGGTTCCTGCGGCGCCGGAGCGGCCTGAACTTGAGCAGCGGGCGCGGGCTTCCGGGGTTGATTATTTTGCTGCGATGCCGAAGGCGCGGCGGGCAGGTCAGTCATCCCTGGGTTCTGCGCCGAAGCAACCGGCAGAAGCAGAGCGATGCCCAAAAAGAGAATAGCGCGGCGGAGTCTCATTACTTCGCTTCATTATAGCCGGAGCCGCTGTCTGGCGTATTTGTCTTCCTGGCAGGAAACAGCCTTGCAAATGGGACAAAGGAAATCAGGAACACTGCGAAGTTCAACACACTTCCCTCGGGGCCAACCGCTCCGCCGGTCAGCCAACGCGGCCCGTGAAAGCTGGAATTGAGCAAATGACCCATAGCCCGAATGCCGCTGTCGGGAACGGAATAAACGAAGTCCTCAGCAAAGTCGACGGCTCCGTGCAAACCGATGGCAAACCACAGCGTGCCGGTACGCCAAAGAGTGAAACAGGCAAACAGGCCGAACAGCATCACAAACAGAGCGCCCACCCCGCCTTCGTTAGGGTTCCCTAGATGAGTGACGCCGAAGACCGCGGAAAGGACGAAGGCTGCCGGCCAAAAACCAACGCCATCAGCCAGTGTGAATTGCACATAGCCGCGGAACAGGGATTCTTCAAACGCTCCCACCAACACATCGCCTACGGCCCACAAGGCCGCATACTCTACGAGCGCAAGCCCTGAAACCGCAAGCGTGCCGAAAGAGAATCCATGAAGGAGCGACATTGCCACCATGGCCAGGCTCTGGGCCCCCAAGCCCCAGAACACGCCTTGCCAGAAGAGCTTTCCGAAGCCGCGCTGGAGCGGCAATCCAAACGCTCCGATGGGCCGGTGTTCGATCCTGGCCATGACGAGGGTGGCGAGAAATACTGCTGCCACCCCTGCACTCTCGAAGAGCAAGTTGTAAGAGGCGGTCATCGCTCCGCGTTGACCTTCGCGGAGTATGCGGTTCAGAGCCGGCTCGAGGCGGATCATCTCTCTGATTGCGGCCTGAAACAGTCCAACAAGCAAGAGAAACAGGAAGAATCGCCAGCCGGCACGGAGGCCATTCGTGCCGAGAAATGCTTTGCGCAGGCGCCCGTTGGCCGGCGGCAAGGAAGACGTTAGTTGCGGAGTGGGTAAGGGACGCATATCCACTTGCTTAGTCTCCGGTCCTCTTAGATTGGCGGAGACGGCTCCAGCCCCTGGAGTAATGGCATAGATCGTCCTACGTCGGGTTTCTTAGCCGGATACAGCCAGGCAAAAACCACGAAGGCGACCACGAAGAGGGCAAAGTCCACTGCGCTACCTTCAGGGCCGACGGTTCCGCCCGTGAGCCAGCGAGGTCCGTGGAAACTGGAATCGAGGAGGTGCCCGGTTGCTTTCATTCCGCTGTCCGGAACCGAGTAGATGAAGGTCTCCGCATAATCTCCCGCGGCATGCAGCCCGATGGCGAACCACAAACTGCCGGTACGCCGAAGCGTAAAACAGGTAAAAAGGCCGAAGACCAGCACTGAAAGCGCACCTACCCAGCCTCCTCCCGGGTTCGGCAGGTGAAGAGCTCCGAAGGCGGCGGAGAGGATGAAGGCCGCGGGCCAGAAGCCGATTCCTTCGCCCAGCGTGAATTGAGCATACCCTCGAAACATGAATTCCTCGAAAATTCCCACCAGCACAAAGACAAGGGCCCACGCGAGGCCATACCTGACGAGGGTGAAACCGGAAAGCGCGAATGACCCAAACGAAAATCCGTGCAGCGCATAAATTGCGAACATCTCTACACTTTCCATCGCAAGGCCCCAGACGACGCCCTGCCAGAAAAGCTTGCCGAATGCGCCCTTGAGCGGGAGCCCATACGACCAGAAAGAACGCTTTTCAATTTTCGCCATCACCAGGGTCACCAGAAATAACCCCGCGATCACGGAGGGTTCAAAGACAAACTCGAAGGTGGGAGTCAAGGTGCCGGTCTGCGCCTGCTGCAGAATCCGGTGAAGAGCTGGTACCTGCCTCAGACCCAGGCGAATGGCTGTCAAACACACCGCCAGCAGCAGGACAAAGATCAGAAATCTCCACCCGGCGCGGAGGCCACCCTGCCCGAAGAAGACTTTTCCGGATAGGAGGGGAGGGCGGCATAACAGACGTTATCGGTTGAGGTGTGGGTAAGGAATCAGTGTCCATCGACATTTATCCTCTTCACTCTCTCATACGGCGTGCAATGCTGGTTTGTTCCGTGACTTCCATCGGGCGCGGGACCTCTAAACCTCATGGAGCCTCGACGCCATCGAGAACCTGTCTGAGTTCCCCCGGCAGCGGCCGCGAAACGGTCAGGGGCCGCCGCTCCGCGGATGATGAAGCTGCAAGGCCGCCGCATGCAGGAAATTTCGCGGCAGAGAAATCAGCTGCCGGGCAGTTTTTCGCATGAATTTCCCGAGGCGCACCGTAAAGCGTGTCGCCTACCACGGGATGTCCGAGAGAGGCCAGATGGACGCGAATCTGGTGAGTGCGGCCGGTATCGATGCGCACTTCGAGCAGCGTGAACTTGCCGTAGCCGGAATCGATCCGCTTCTGAACCTGTGTAGTGCGTAATCGCTTCCCGTCCCCCGCGCGGCCGCGTGTCGTCATGCGGGTGCGCCGCACCCGGTCGCGGCTGATGCTGCTGCTGATCGTTCCTCGTCTCCTGTTTCACCCAGCCATGCACCAGCGCAATATAAGTCTTCTTCACCTGCCGCGCGGCGAACTGCGCCGCCAGCGGCCGGTGCGCGATTCGTCGTTCTTCGCCACCACCATCAGTCCGCTGGTGGCCTTATCCAGACGGTGCACAATGCCCGGACGCAACTCGCCACCCACACCCGAAAGCTGGCCAAAGCGATGCAGCAGCGCATTCACCAGCGTGCCGCGATTACGCGGTCTTCGCTGGCGCCGGCTCCGGCATGCACCATCATTCCTGCGGGCTTGTTGACCACGGCAAGATCGTCATCCTCGTAGACGATGTCGAGCGGAATCTCCTCCGGCAATCGCGCGCAGCGGCGGAGGCTTTGCCTCGCCCAATACTGCGATACGCTCGCCACCTCGCAACCGCCGGGAGGCCTTGGCTGCGGCGTCGTTGACCAGCACTTTCTGTTGCTTCGATCAGTTGCTGAACCCGGGCGCGGCTGATTTCGGTCATGTGTGCGGCCAAGAAATTGGTCCAGGCGTTTGCCCACGTCGTCGGCCGTCACGGAGATCATGATGGGAAATTGTTCAGACATTCCGCAAGCCGGACCAGATCCTGTCTCGTTGTCATCCCGAGCGCAGCAAGGGACCGATCGTTCTTCATAGTCGAAGGACGACCGCAGATTCGTCGTCGCTCTCGCTCCTCGGAATGACAAGGCTTTAGGTTTTTGCAGACTCCCAGCCGTTCGGTTCCGCAGTCGGGATCTTCACCGTGCCGCTTGCGCAGGAACCGTCTTGCAGTCGGACGCAGCCACCAGATCAGGCCGCCCATGACGCACCAGCCCGATGGAAATCAACTGCGTGCCCGTCATGATTCCGCCGAAGACCGAGCCGCGGCCAGGATCGTCGCGGAGGAACTCGAGGAAAAAGCGGGCCACGCCGTAAAGGAAGAGATAAGCTCCGAACACCTGCCCATCGAATTTCTTACGCTTCAGCAACCACATCAGGATGAAGAAATTCGCCAACTCGACGGCGGATTCGAAAAGCTGAGTCGGCTCCAGCGCGAACCCCCAGCGGCGTGCCCACCCACGCCTGGGCAATCGGATTGGTGAAAGTCACGCCCCAGAAATGGCTGGTGGGTTTGCCATAGCAGCAACCCGCGGCGAAGCAACCGACTCTTCCCAGCGTGCCCCAACGCCAGCCCGGGCGCGAACGCATCACAGGTCGCCAGCGCCGGCATGCGATGTCTGCGAATATACCAGGCCGCCGCCAGGCGAACGCGCCAATCAATCCTCCGGAGAAAACTCCGCCCGCCTGCAGAGTGGCCAAAACTGAAAATCTCGCCGGGATGAGCCGTGTAGTCGCTCCAGTCATTGATGATGTAGAGAATCTTGGCGCCGATAATCCCGCACAACACCACCAGAATGCCCAGGTTCCAGGCGTGTTCCGGATTGATCCCCTGTTTTTCCGAGTTGCGCACGCTGATCCACAACCCGATCAGCACTCCCAGGGAGACCAGGAGACCGTAGGTGGGGAGACTGAAGTTGCCGATATGAAAGAGTCGAGGGAACACGGTTCGTTAGATGCTTGCAGCCCGGGAATCTGATGGCTGAAGTCTAGCAGAAGGGCGGAAGGTTGTTGGTCGTCGGTCGTTCGTCGCTTGGGCTACCCGCGACCACGGCCAACGATCAGTGATAAAATAAAAGCCGACCCACTCATGCCGTGTGGTAGGCCGAGAATGAACCGTCGTACGACGTGTGGGAACCCGCCGAGACCCTTTAGGCTTCTCCGCGTGGCGGAGCATGGCACACCGGATCTAAGTCGAGTCGAGCCCCCGTTCATTCAGGTGTTGGTTCAAAAATCGGTTACCACCATCACCAACTTTGCAGGCCGGCTTTCAATCCGGATGCTAGGGGAAAACCGCAGGGATTCGCAAGGGGGGCAAGCACAAATAGTTGGCACTCGGCTTGCCAGCAACTTCGGTAATGGATGAATCGGGAGGCTGTGGATCCGGCGAGAAGCTCCCCTGGGCACGGACGCCACGGGGAGACTGGTTATTCTTCGGATTTGAACCAAGTCGAGGAGAGTGTCGACAAACCCACAAGTTCGCCTGGCTTTCCCGCCCGGCGCTGCTCGTCGAGGACTTCATCCAGCGCATCGGAAAGATGATGCGCGCGCTTGAGGTAGTCACCGGCTCCGCTGTCGTGGCTTCGCCTCAACAGATGATATTCATCGGCGATATTGAGAGCGGCCAGCACCGCCAGGCGCACGGTGTCCACGGTGTGGGTCTGCTCCGCTACGGCGCGCATCTTGGCATCCACGTACTCGGCCAGCTTGAGGATGTACTCGGGATCGGAGCCCCGCAGATTATAAGCCTGGTCAAAAATCTCGACCCGTACGCTGGTATTGCCGGCATCCTTCGCCGGAGATTGTTTCGTGGCGGTTGCCATACCTTACTCCGCTCCTTTCCCTCGCTTGGCCGGAACGCTAAACTCGACGCCCCACTCTGCCGGCAAGGGCGAGAGTGCACTCAACTCGCCGCTTGCTCCTCGGCAAGGGAGTCGATCTGCTGGAGCATCTTCTCCACCCGGCCGCGGATCTCTTCCCGCTCGCGGCGTAGTTGCACCATTTCGCGGCGAAGGCCTTCGACTTCTTCCTCGCGCTCCTCCAACTGCTCGCGCAGCCGCGTCACATCGCGCTCAGCCGCTGAACGCGCTTCGCGTGCCGCCTTGTAAAGTTCAATCGTGCGATAAACCTTCTGTTCCAGCGCCTGAAAATCGTCGGCCGGAACCTGGGTGGATACCTCTTCAGCCATCCTCACTGACATGATTGCACTTCTTCCCTGGGAAAATTGGACCTTCAGCGAAGTATACCGCAGAACGCTGTGGAGAGGCCCCATGATTCCGCTCTCGGCGGTGCAGCCGTTTGCAACTAAGTAAGCCCGCTTGTGCGATCCACCCCCATACACGACCGACGCGCCTGCGTCTGATTTAATCAAGAAATCCTAACGTCTTGTCATTCCGAGAAGCGAAAGCGACGAGGAATCTGTAGTTTTCCTTGGATTGCGAGAACTGCAGATCCCTCTCTTCGCTCGGGATGACAACAAGACGAGGATGACAACGAGACGGAATCTTAGAACTGCTAAGATGCGCGCAAGGTGCCGCCCAGATCTTCGAGTGCCGTGATGATAAACACTGACCGAGTCTCGACGTCAAAGACGTTCAGGGTCCGTTGGCTGGATTGGAATGTCGCCCGCAGCAGTATTGAATATTTGCCTGAGGGAATAGAGCCACCTCTGAAGATCTCGATGGGAATGAAGCTTCGCAAGTCCGACACATGCAAAGAGGTCACAGCCTGCTGAATCTTTTCGAAGACAACCGAATCGGCAAAGATGAACGAAAAGTCGCGCTGCACCGCGGGATACCGGGGCAACGGTTCGTATCGAATTTCGCGCAGATCGTGCTTGTAAAGGAGATCCAGATAGAGCTCTGCGATGAAAACGTCTTGCCGCAACTTGCGCTTGGCAGCGGTTTCCGGATGAAGCTGACCGAATTGCGCCACAGTCGCACCGTCCATCACTGCCTGCGCCGAACCTCCAGGATGGTAATAATCCGCAGCATCCGGCTTGAACTGCAAAGTCTTGTGCTGGAAAGCATGCAGCAGAATCTCCACATCGCCCTTGAGATCAAAGAAGGACAGCGGCCGGGCTGCCTGATGGACGCTGGGACTTACCGCACTGCCCGTTGCGCCCAAACAGATGCGCTTCGCCTCTGTCGCGTTCGGGCCCGCCGCCTCAAACACGCTCGCCGCCTCGAACAGCCGCACGTTATCGCTTCCCCGGTTCAGGTTGTAGACCAGCATGTTGAGCATGCCGGGCACCATCGAGGTGCGCATCACCGAAGCCTCTTCACTCAGCGGATTGGCCACTTCAATTACGGGAACGTTGGAGAAGTGTTCAGCATCTTCATGCGAAATGAAGGTCAGCGAAACCGCTTCGTTGTAGCCCAGCGCCAGCAGCGATGCGCGCAGTTTCTCGTCTCTCTTTGCCTCCGGCAGCTCAATCACCGAGCCGGCAAACGCGGGCAGCGTGTTGGCGAATTTGTCGTATCCGTGCAGCCTGGCGATCTCCTCGATCAGATCAATCTCGCGCTCCACGTCGAGGCGCCAACTCGGAATCCGCACCGTGAACTCCGGTTCCTCGCCCGGTTCCGGCATCAGTTCGAAGCCCAGCCGCTTGAGGATGCGCAGGATCTCGGTCGTGTCAAGACCTTCGCCGAGCATGCGATGCACTTCAGAAATCCGCAACACGACCGGAGCTTGATCGATTTGACGCGCGATCACATCAACGGGGCCGCCGATCAACTCGCCTCCGCCCGACTGCAGAATCAGCTCCGCCACGCGATCACAGGAAAGGACGGTGGACTCAAAATCGGCTCCGCGCTCGAAGCGGTGGGATGCATCGGTATGCAGCCCGTGGCGGCGCGACATCTTGCGCACCATGACCGGATCCCACCACGCCGATTCGATCAGAACGTTACGGGTTTTCTCCGTAATCATGGTGTCGAAACCGCCCATGGTGCCGGCGAGTCCGACCGGCTTGCGCGCATCGGCCACGACCAGGTCTTCGGGAGTCAGCTTGCGTTCCACGCCATCGAGAGTCTTCAGACTCTCGCCTTCGCGGGCGCGGCGGACGATGATTTTTCCGCCTTCGAGCAAATCAAGATCGAACACGTGCGTAGGCTTGCCCATCTCCCACAATGTGTAGTTGGTCGCGTCCACAGCGTTGTTGATGGGACGCTGATCAAGCAGGGCGATCCGCTGCGCGATGTCGGCGGGTGAGGGCCTGATTCTTACATTGCGAAGAACCCGCGCTGAGAAGCGCGGGCAGCCTTGCTCATCTTCGATCGCGATGGGAAAATTCGCGTGTGATGGAGGCCGGGCGTCCCCGCCCGGTTGGTCGGGCAGCTTCGGTTGGATCACTTTTAGCGGCACGTCGTAGATCGCGGAGGCTTCCCGCGCCACGCCATAGTGATTCATGGCGTCGGGGCGGTTGGTCCCGATCTCCATCTCAAAGACGGTACTCTTGGCCTCGCCGCTGATGCCTTCGACAGCCATGCCCACCGCAGTCAGATCTTCGGCGAGTTGGCGATCGTCAACCGTGAGGTCAACGAAGTCACGAAGCCAGTGGGGAGAAAGTTTCATGTTCCGCTGCTGATTAACGCGTACCGCTGTCATCCCGAGCGACGTCGAGGGATCCCTATACTGCCAACAATGCCAGGGTAGGGATGCTTCGACTTCGAATGGATTTCGCAGCGCGAAATCCATTCTCCGCTCAGCATGACACATAAAGATGTCGGGCGCTAACACCTCACGCGAACTGGCGCAAGAACCTCACATCATTCTGAAAAAACAACTGCAGATCATCCACGCCATACTTCAACAGCGCAATGCGATCTGGTCCCATTCCAAAGGCGAATCCAGAGACTTTTCTTGGGTCGTAGCCGTTGTGCTTCACGAACTCGAAGACGTTGGGATCGACCATGCCGCAGCCCAGAATTTCAATCCAGCCGGTTTGCTTGCACGGGCGGCAGGGATCCGTGCCGCGCTTGCCGCTCCCTCCGCAGATGAAGCAACTCACCAGCATCTCGGCGCTGGGCTCGGTGAATGGGAAGAACGACGGCCGGAAGCTGGTCTTCACACTTGACCCGAAAAACGCTTTCATGGCGTGATCGAGCGTGCCCTTGAGGTCACCAAATGTAATGTTCGTATCCACTGCCAGCCCTTCAATCTGATGAAACATGGGCGAGTGGCTGGCGTCGGGCGGATCATTACGGTGCACTTTGCCCGGGATCACAATGCGAAGCGGCGGCTTCATCTTCTCCATGGTGCGAATCTGCACCGGCGAAGTATGTGTGCGCAGCAACAGCCGCTCGCGCAGCGGTTTCGATTCCTGATTGGCGATGAACAGCGTGTCCTGCATGTCGCGCGCCGGATGGTTGGGCGGGAAGTTCAGCGACTCAAAGTTGTAATAGTCGGTCTCGATCACCGGCCCTTCCTCGACCGAGTAGCCGAGGTTGCGGAAGACCGCGAGAATTTCGTTCATGGTCTTGATGATGGGATGCTCGGCGCCGAGCGGGCGCTGGATGCCGGGGAGGGTGATGTCGAGGCGGGGAGCAACTTCAACAGAAACCGACTCGCCAAACTCGAAGGAATCGTGTACTGATACCGTGATCTCCTTCACGGGCGGACCCCCTACAACGTCGGTGACTTTGGCCTTCAGCTGGTTTACCGTTTGGCCCACTTCTCGCTTGGCATCCTTCGGCGCTGCTTTGAGCCAGAGATCGTTGACTTGAGTGAGAATCCCATTCTTGCGCGCCATCCAGCGATCGCGGAATGTTTTCCATTCGGCGTCACTTTTGACTGCGCTCGACTCCTCGCCAAGTGCAGCGAGCAGCTCCTCGACGGCCTTTTCCAGCGCATCCGCCGAGAAATCCGTCAGGTTGGGAACGGTGTAGGGCAAGTTAGGAAATCCATCTCAGACTTGTCATCCCGAGCAAAGCGAGGGATCTGCAGTTTGTCCGCTGCGAGCCAACTGCAGATTCCTCGCACGCTCTCGCCGCGCTTTGCGCGGCTGCGAGCGGCTCGGAATGACAATCATAAACGCGCGGCTGAAGCCGCGCCCCTTCAAAGCTGTGCATCAGCGCCCATCCGTGGCTCGCGAGGGCTGAATGCTGAGTGCTAAGTGCTTAAGGCTGGTTTTACGCTGCCCCGCCGATGGCACCCTTCGCCTGTTCGGCGAGGCTCTTAAAGGCGCCGGGATCATGCACCGCCAGATCAGCGAGAATTTTGCGGTCCAGTTCCACTCCAGCGGTTTTTAATCCGTGGATGAACTGGTTGTAGCTCATGCCGTTCAGTTTGGCGGCGGCGCCGATGCGCACAATCCACAGGGACCGGAATTGCCGCTTGCGCTGCTTGCGGCCGGAGTAGGCGAACTTCAACCCGCGCTCGACCGCTTCCTTGGCGGAGCGGTACAGCTTGGATTTAGTCAAAAAATAACCGCTGGCGCGCTCCAGGATCTTTTTGCGCTTGGCGCGGCGTTTGGTTCCGCGTTTTACACGAGGCATATTTTGCTCCTTTTTTCGTTTCTACCGCGGCGGCTGGAGGTAGGAGACTGTAGCAGTCTTTATGACCTCTTCACACGCCTGGGCCGCTTGTTAACGACCCTCTGCGACGGGGGACACCCGTCCTCCATCCTGCTAGTACGGAATCATTCTCTTGACTTTGGGCGTATCCGCGTCGCTCACCAGCACTGCATGGCCCAGCTTCTTCTTGCGTTTGTGGCTCTTCGACGTCAGGATGTGCCGCAGGTGCGAATGTCCGCGCTTCACTTTCCCGGTAGCAGTTTTCTTAAAGCGCTTGGCGGCGCCCTTATGTGTCTTCAGTTTCGGCATAAGAACCTCAGCATTTAGCAGTTAGCACTTAGCCGGCTAGTCCAGACCAGCGAAACTAAGTGCCAAATGCTAAGTGTTAATTGCTTTTCTACGCCTGTTTGGCGCGATCTTGCAGGTGCGGCGGCGGGGTGTGCGGCTTCTGTCCCGCTTCTTTCTTTGGGGCCAGAATCGCGTGCAGGGTGTTGCCTTCCTGGCGCGGCCGGAACTCCACAATGCTCTTCTCTTCTACATCTTTAATCAGACGCTCCAAAATCTGGCGCCCCAGCCCGGTGCGCGTCATTTCCCGTCCGCGGAAGAAGATGGTCGCCTTGACCTTGTCCCCACCGTCGAGGAAGCGCAGCACGTGGTTCTTCTTGGTCTCGTAATCGTGATCGTCCACATTGATGCGGAATTTCACTTCTTTGACCGTAATAATCTTCTGATGCTTCTTGGCCTCGCGCTCCTTCTTCTCCTGCTGGTAGAGAAATTTCCCGTAATCCATGATGCGGCATACAGGGGGTTGCGCGGTGGGTGAAATCTCGACCAGGTCCAAATTCTTCTCCCGAGCTCGCTTGAGCGCTTCAAAGGGCGGCATAATCCCGATCTGCTGTCCCTCATCGTCAATCACGCGGATTTCCCGCGCTCGGATGCGCTCGTTGGTGCGGATAAAACGCTTATCGATAGAATCCTCCGTCTGCTTTCAGGGGCGAAAGAAGATGAGAGATTATAACATGGGCACCGTGCAGCGAGAGCGTTGCGTCACGCGACCGTCAGGCCACGCCCACCAGGGCGCCGGACTCCACACCCTCCACGTGGGCTTTTACCCAAAGGTTCGGATTGTGCCGGCCTGCCAAGCGCAGCTTCAGATAATTGTCAGTCAGCGCATCAGTAAAAATCTTGCCGCCAGGGATAGCAGATCTCTCGACTTCGCTCGGGATGACATGAGTGGAGGTAAGAGTAATCGCCTCGATGCTTTTTCCTACGAAGGACTGCATGAAAGCCAGCTTTTTCTCCGCCACTAAGTCGCGCAGAATGCGGTTGCGTTCCCGCGCAACCAGGACCGGGACTTGATTTCGCATGGTTGCTGACGGAGTCCCCGGGCGCGAGGAAAAGGTGAACACGTGCAGATAGGTGAAGGGCAGGCCTTCAATCATGCGCTGGGTTTCCGCGAAGTCCGCGTCAGTTTCGCCGGGGAACCCGACCATCACATCGGCGCCGATCGCAGCAGTGGGCATTGCGGCGCGAATCTTCTCGATCTTCTCGCGGTAGTGCCAGGGCCGATATTTCCGGTGCATTTTTCGCAGCACGCGGTCGCTCCCCGACTGCATGGGCACGTGGGCATGCTTGGCCATGCGTGGAGACTCGGCCACCAGGCGAATCAGTTCATCGCTCCAGTCCATGGGCTCGACCGAGCTGATGCGCAGTTTCTCGAGCGGCGTGTGATCGAGAATGGCGCGGACGAGGTCTTCGAAATGACGCTGCTGAGTCTTTCCGCGCCCCGATGAAGGCCAGTTCTCAGATGTCGGTTCCCAGTTCTCAGTTTGGAGGTCTCTTCCCCAGCGGCCCAAATTGATGCCCGAGACTACAACTTCGCGATAGCCCGCAGCCACCAGCGCGTTCACTTCGTCCAGAATCCGAGCCAAGGGCAGCGACCGGCTCCGCCCGCGGACATACGGAATCACGCAAAAAGAGCAGCGGTTGTCGCAACCGTCTTGCACTTTGAGGTTGGGACGGGTCCGCTCGTTGGCGGCGTCAAACACCGGAGCAGCAAGCAGCTCGGTGTGCGCGAAGATGTCAGAAACAAAGATGGGGGTGTCGTTCGCAGTCGGTGGTGGGCCGTTCAGTGCGAGTCTCGAGAGCGGAACGAATGAACCATTTCCCAGACTCCGTGGCAGAGCGATTTCCGCCAGCTGGTGTTTGTGCGAATTGCCAATCACGCGGCTTACTCCGGGCAGCAACGCAACCTCTTCCGGCGCACGCTGTGCGTAGCAGCCAGTGACCACGATTTCGCAGCCGGGGTTTTGGCGATGGATGCGCCGGATGGCGGCGCGGGCGTCCCGATCGGCTTCCGCAGTCACCGTGCAGGTGTTCAGGACGACGATTTGCGCGAGGGCAGGGGCCTTGGCGCGCTCCAGCCCGCGCTCCCGGAACTGGCGCTCGACGGCGGCTCCGTCGGCCTGCGTGGCCCGGCAGCCAAAATTCTCTATATAGAAACTTCCCACGTCTCTATAGTAACGCGACTTGAATCAGAATTGACCGAACGGAGCGGGCAGATTTCGCTGATCTGAGCGGAAACAGATCACGCCAAAAGGACGTAGCGGCACCGCCACGCCCCCTTTCTTATTGGCGGGGTTCAGAGGAAAATAGCAGAAATTTAATATTCCCACCCCTCGGCCTCGTTCTATACTTGCTTTGCACAAGACTTGGTGCTTGGGTTGACCGTGGTGGGGATGGTCCGGTGGTGCAACCTGCGGCCGTAAGATTTTTCTTGAGGTGTTTCCATGAAACGGCGAATCCTGCTGGTGGATGATGACGTTGCGGTCCTGTTGACCTTGAAAACAGTTCTGGAAGTGAACCACTTCGAGGTTGACACGGCCGGGTCGGTCGCGCAGGCGGAGGAGAAGCTAGCATCGGGTGTCTATCAGATGGTGATTACCGATGCGCGCATGGAGAACGAAAATGCCGGGTTCGAAGTCATCCACGCCGCCCGCCGTCAACCATACAATCCTGCCACCGCCCTGCTGACCGCGTACCCGCCCTCGGATGGCGACTGGAAGCAGTCGGGAGCGCAGTCCTTATTGGTGAAACCCGTGGGCACGCAGGATTTGCTGCGACAGCTCGAAGCCTTGCTGGTGCGCCATGAAAACGAGAAACGAATCTCCCGTCACACTCGCGGGCCGCTGGCCACACACAACGGAGCGATGAACCGGGAGACTCGGAGAAAGGTCAGTTAGCCCGCCCGATTTAATCGCCGATGTTCGCGTACTCCCTCAACTGACCACCACCACAGCAGTCAGCTTCAAATCAAGCCGTCGCCGCCGTGCGCCGCTGGTGGAAGCACTCCCGGCAAAAGACGGGACGCCCCTGCGAAGGCCGGAACGGCACCGTAGTTTCTTTCCCGCACTGGGAACACACGGCTTTGGTTTCAGTTCTTGAGAACGCTTGCATCCGGGGCGCGGCCCCCAGGGTTGCCAATCGCTTCGTTTTACATGTCTTGCACCGCTTGGGCTCGTTCCGAAACCGTTTGTCGTAGAAAAACAACTGTTCGCCGGATGTGAAAACGAAGTCAGCGCCGCAGTCAACGCACTTCAACATCTTGTCCTGGAATTCCATTGAGGATGCTCCCTTTGGGCTCGGTCCCTGTCCTCTCGACGACCCTGGGCACAAACCGGCCCGGGCACACGAAGGTGCAGGATTCTTGCTTAATCCCCCTCAATGAACAGCTTGAAACTACCCCTGGATTCGGCCCCGCCATGCTCCGGGGGGAGCATGGATGCTGCTCGAACATGAAGCATCACAACAATGAATTCGCTTGCATTCCAGAATGCGATGAATTAAGAAGGGGCCGCTACTAGGGTGTAGCGGCCCTGATTGCTCCTACTCTTGCTCTTTCCGCGTTTTTTTTCGGGCACGCTTGCGCGCCAATGCCTCCTTCACGCGCTTCTTCTCGCCGGGTTTCAAATAAAAGGAGTGCCGCTTGACCTCCTTGATAATGTCTTCCTGTTGCACCTTGCGCTTGAAGCGACGCAGTGCGTTCTCGAGGGATTCTCCCTCTTGCAGTCTGACTTCCGCCAACGGGCTCACACCCCCAAACTCGTCCTATTTGGACTGCATAGTTATTGCAAGGTTCCGAGCACAAGTCAAGAGATATGTACAAATCTTTGAGCACATAAAAAGCCGCTCCCGCCATCGCCTGAGTTAAGAATTGCGCCTAAAAAACTGCCTTCAACGCCAGTTGCACCTGCCTCGGCGGATAGGAGTTCGTCATCTTCAGGAAGCTGGCCGGTATCTGGTAATGGCCCGGGAAATAGTTGATTCCAAGCTTGTTGCTCTCTTTCACGAAGTACGCTGTGTTGCTCTGCAGACCATCTTCGGTGATCTGTACCATCTTGTTGTCCCGGTTCAGAAGATTGAACGATTCGACCATCAGGTCCAGCTTTAGCCGATCGTGAACGAAGAGGCGCCGGCTGAAGCGCATGTCCGTGGTGGCGTAATCTGGCCCAAGAAAGGCGTTGCGGCTGACGCCGGGAAGCCGGTCATTGAAACTGTTGCCGTCCTGATTGGGATCGCCGGCGACGGTTGCATTTACCGGCCGTCCACTGCCCACGGTGACCACGCCGGAGAGCTTCCAGTCATTGAATATTTTGCCCAGGAATGGCTGCTCCCGATTGAAAGGCCTGGGCTCGGCAATCCAGGAAAATGCCAGGCGGTGGCGCTGATCGGTAACGCTCGAGCCCCGCTCCCCGTTGGCGGCATAGGTATTCTGCACGACTGCGGGGCGGCCTGCGACTAGAGCGTCCTGCCCATCGTCAATGGCATGGGCGAATGTGTAGGCCAGCCGGAAGTACAGGCCGCTGGTCATCTGCCGCCTCACCGACAGCGTGGCCCCGTTATATACGCTGGACGCCGCGCTCTCAAAAACATCGATAGCGCCGAGCTGGGGAATTGGACGAGCCAGCGGATTGATGCAAGGCGGCCAGGGACAGGTGAATGACGGCGTCATCTGCCATGTGGAGAAGGAAGCCACATCATAATACGTGCCCAGAAAGTTGATGCCGGAGCTGTCATACACGGGATACTCCACGTTCACCGGCGGCGGCAGGTTCACGTCGCGTGCCCGGATGAGGTCTTCGCCATGCACGTACATATAAGAGACGCCGACCGCCAGGCGGTGGGCGACTTCGCGTTCCATGCTTAAGCTGGCCTGCTCAACCTTCGGCGTCTTGAAATTCGGCGAAAAAGCGGAGATGCCAGCTTGCGAATATTGCTGCAGGCTCGCCGGCAGGGCGCAAGACGTCGCGCTCGCCGGACAATTCACCAGCGAATTTGGATATTGCGGAAAAATCTGATGATCGTAGTAGTTGGAATTATTCAGAAACAGATTAGTCGAGGAGAACCCGTTGTCCGTGGCGAGGGTCGAAGTGTAAATTTGCGGAATTCGCGTGTAGAACAACCCGTAGCCGGCGCGCACGACCAGCGGCCTGCTCCCGTCCAATCGAATACGCGAAGCCGACCCGCGGCGCAAAGTTGTACGGATTAAAAGGAGCCTTGCCCGACGCCGGCCAGAGCGAATTCGTCACCAATCCTTTCTTGGTGAAGGTTTGCAAGTCGTAGCGCGCGCCCAGACTGAGAGCGAAGTGGTCGGTGAGGCGAATCGTATCCTGCAAGAACGCGGCATACTCGTTGGTATCGGGATGCGAAACCGCGGTGCCAAAATTCTGGATGTAGTACTTTGGCGCGTCATGGGCGAACGCCCGCAGCGGCGTGAGCAACAAGCCAGCCTCCCTCGGCTGGAACGTAAACGGGTCTACCTTGACGGGATCGAAGATGTACTCCCCGCCGGATAATGACGGAAAGAAGTTGTAGATCCAGGTCAGCAAGCCATCCCCCCCGAATTTCCAAGAATTGCGCCGGCCTTCCAGGCTGAGTGTTTCGGCCAAGTGCAGGCGATGCTCTCGGGTCTGGCGGGGCAGAATGGAGGAGCGGCCGAAGCCATCAAAGATGCTGCTGATTTTGGTCAGGGGCTCGGACGTGTTGCTGCTGGATTGCTGCAGATCGCGCGAGAACTGCGCTCGCAAGTGGCTCATCAGCCGCCAGGAAAGTACGCTGGTCAACGATACCGAGCCGGTTTCCGTGGCCACTTGTTCCTCACCGTTGTCGCTCATGGCATAGGTGGTGAGCGGGCTGGCGGGATCGAGGAACACATTATTTTGCCCAGAGTAGCGCGAGGTATTGACGCGGGCGGAAAAGGTCTGATGCGGCGTAAGCGACACGTCTAACTTGAAAAATCCGGCATTGCCCAGCATCTTTGCCGGAAACTGACCGGCCAGGTGGTCGAGCCGACCGGCAGCGGCGAACACTATCCCTTTGTCACTTTCCTCGTAATCGCCATCATGCAGCGGCTCCTGGCCTTGCTGCGGAACGACTCTCGAACTTCCATCATCAAAACGCACGATGCTCGGAACGCGAAAGATGTGCTGGTCGAATCCACCGAAGAAGAATATTTTGTTGCGATGGATGGGCCCCCCCAACGTGAAACCAAATTGCTGCTGCTGATCATGGGGCTTGAAGGTCAGGCCGGGGTGCGTGGCGCCGAAGCCGCTGTCGCGAATGAAGTAAAACGTACTTCCATGAAGCTGGTTCGACCCCGACTTGGTGACCACATTTACCACCGCGCCCCCGGCCCGCCCCAGCTCCACGCCATAGGTATTGGACGACACGCGGAACTCCTGCACCACCTCATTGGAGAACTGGTAGGGCGCGCGATAGTGGCCGCGGGCCTGGGCGAAGAAGGCGTTGTTGTTGTCCGCGCCATCCACCAAGTAGCTGGATTGAAATCCACGGATTCCGCCAAAGGCCAGATCACCGTTGGAGCCGGAAGTCAGTCCCCGTGGGTCTTGCGTAACCCCCGGCGTCATCAGGGCAAGGTCGGTGTAGCGGCGCCCGTCCAGCGGCAGTTCGTCAATCGCGCGTTTATCGATCAGCGACGAGACTGCGCTCGGTTGCGTTTCCACCAGCGGCGGCGCGCCCGAAACAGTGACCATCTCCTTTGCGCCCGCAACCTCCAGCTTGAACTCGAGTTCAGCCGTTCCGCCCACATCCACATGCAGCTTGGGCGTGAGTTGCGGCGACATGCCCGCCGAGGTTGCTCGTCCTGTGTAGTCCCCGGGCGGCAGCAATTCGAAGGCAAACCAGCCCTCGGAATCGCTGGTGCACGAGTAGCGGAGGCCGGTGGCCGCGTTCACGAAAGCGATCGTGGCCCCGGCGATACGGCCACCGCTGGCATCAACGACCGTGCCGCGAATGGCGCCAGTGGAGGCGTCCTGAGCGAAAGCGGCAGCAAGCAAGAAGAAAACGGGAGTTAGTATGCCTCCCACCCTTCGCAAGGAACGCAAAAGATGAGACGCCCGCAACAAATCGCCAAAGGAGAAGAATGACAAATGGAAAAAAGCCCAGACATCAACCCGACCAGCAGCGTGGCGCCGCATAGGACATCACCTGATAAGAAATTTGTAAGAAGGTGAGTCCAGCCTCGACGGGAGACATGCTCTGTATAACAATCGGGGCGTTGGGCAGTCTGTGAGGTCAATGTTTTTCTTTTGGGATTTTCCCGAGGTGGGAATGGAGGGAGGTGGCAGGGCGCTTAATAGATGGATGCGGGTACGGGCGTCGCCACCCGTGCTTTGGTTCTTCTATTCAGAGTCTGCCAACTTGCGTTGCACTGCCTCTTCCACCTGGCGCAAAACCTCATCCTCGGACAAGCTGGTGGAATCGAGCATCAGCGCATCCTGGGCCGGCGTTAACGGTGAGGTCGCCCGGGTTCGGTCGCGCTTGTCCCGGAGACGTAATTCTGCCGCAGTTAGCTTAGCGTCAGTTCCACGCGCATTTTGTTGCTGCAACCGCCGCTGCTCGCGCACTACGGGATCGGCATCCAGAAAGATCTTCACATCCGCATCCGGAAACACCTTGGTGCCGATGTCGCGTCCTTCCATCACAACTCCACGACCGGCTCCCATTTCCTGCTGTCGCGCGACCATCCACTCGCGAACCTGAGGATGGACTGAAACCCGCGATGCTCCTTCGGTAACATCGGTCTCGCGTACGCGCTGGGTCACGTCGCGTCCATCCAGCAATACCCGGTTGCCACTCGCGGCCGCTCCAGTTGAATGCGGGAGTTGCGCGCCAGGTCTACCAGCGCCGCTTCGTTGTCGAACGATTTGTCCCATTCAATAGCCTTGAGAGCCAGGGCGCGATACATGGCGCCGCTCTCCAGGTTGGCATAGCCGAGTTTGCGAGCCAGGCGCGAAGCGATGGTGCTCTTGCCCGCCCCGGCGGGACCGTCAATGGCAATGATCAGTTTGCGACCTTGCGAGTCGTTCATGGTGAGCAAGCAATTCTACACGGTGGAGACTCCGGTGCGCTTCCGTGGGCGTAACAGAAAAGAGCATTTTCTGATCGCCTTCACGCGCCTGCCGTCCATTGGCACGTCACGCTTCGTTTGAGTGATTTTTCAGCGGCCCGGCTCAACGTGGGGTCCAATGCGGATGGGCGCTGAAGAGCCCTTGTGTAACGCAGATCTGATACGCCAGCAGCAGGCCGAAAGCTACGCTGACCAAACCCGATGCCATCGCCAAATGGTGACTGACTCGTTGGAAGCGGTTGCCTACATAGTGAAACGTGGAAGCGATGCTCATGGTGATCAGCATCATGCCGGCGATTGTCCCTACGCCGAAGACAAGAAGATAAGCGATGGCCCAGGTGGAATTTCGGATGCTGGCGAGGATCAGCAAAGCGACCGCCGCCGAACCGGCAAGCCCATGAATGATGCCCACAAGTAAGGGGCGCATCCACTGGTAGAGGCCAATCGTGCCCAATCTTCGATCCAGCCGTACGAGGGCTGTCTGCGGCGACACATGGGAATGCGCTTCCGGCGTGTGTACATGGGGATGAGCATGAACGTAGTCGCCGTGACTGTGGGGATGGGAATGAACCAGCGCTCCTCCATCACCGCTGGGCGTGGGAGTGGCGCGCAGAAAGCCAGCCAGGTTCCAGCCTCCCAGCACAATCAACATCACACCAACCGACAGCTCCATGCTCAAACCGAGGCGAACGGGGATCACGAGATTGAACAGAATGATGGCGGTACCGACTGCAAAGATGGTGACCGTGTGCCCGAGTCCCCAGAGCGCACCGATCCATGCGGCGCGCCGAATGCTGCGCTGGCGGCTGACGATCGTGGTGACGGCGATGACATGATCCGGGTCCGTCGCATGACGCATCCCGAGAAAAAATCCGATCACTATGATCGAGAACAGAGTAAACATGGGCTTGGATGTCGCGCACCGAGAAACAGGACAGGCCAAGAAAAGCGCTTACAACGTAAAAAAGCGTCCTGAGGTTTTCAGGACGCCCCGGCAGCCCCTCCCCCGAAAGACTGCCTCAAACGAGGCTCATACTAAGGGTATCGGGCGTCTCTGTAAATGCCACGTTCGTAACACGCGCTCTCTCACCAGTCACCATTTAAAGCTCACGAAGGTAATCCTCCAGTTGTTACTGTATTCTTCAGGCGGCCTTCGGCTGTTTCGCTTTCCACTTCGCCCACCGTGCCCTCTGCGCCGCTGCAATCTTCCGCCTTGCAACCAAAGACAGCGTGGGTCTGGCGGGGCTGTTTAAGCTCTTCTTGGCCCACCAAGCCTTCTTGGCTTGGCTGATCTTCCTGCGGGCCCCAGCGGACATCTTGACACGGGTCCGAGTGCCAACAAGCGCGGGGCGTGCTCCGCTCCGTCCCTCCAGGCCTCGGAGCACGGCAATCGCCTTGTCCAGGCGACCTAGCTCTTGCTGTACTGCCTTACGTTGGGCGAGTAATTGGGTCACGACTCCCGAAAGATTTGGCATTATGGTTTCCCCCTCCGGATGATCTTAGCAGGGTTCGCGGGGGCCATGAGAGTTGGGGTCAGGGCATAACAGCCGGAATAACAGAAGTAGATCGCGGCGGCTGCGGCGTCATATCATCTCTGGGATGCCCGTCCTGTGCTCACTGCATGTCAACGCATCGAGCCACTCACCGCGCGGTCGATGAGCCATTGCTGGCTGTTTACCGCATCTTCCACGGCACGATTCGAGCTTCGCAAATAACTTCCGTCGGGCTGCATGTGGCGTGCCTTGACCACGTCGGCCAAGTAGGTGGCGAGAACTTCGTCCCGGAGGTGACGAATCAATTTGGGGTCACGCACCGGAAACACTACCTCGACTCTCCGGTTCAAGTTCCGCGGCATCAGATCGGCACTGCCGAGGTAAATCTCTTCCTGGCCGGCGTTCCTGAAATAGTAGATTCGACTGTGCTCCAGGAAACGTCCCACAATACTGATCACCCTGATGTTTTCGCTCACGCCCTTGATCCCGGGACGCAGGCAGCATATCCCCCGCACCAATAGATCAACCTGAACGCCAGCTTGCGACGCTTCGTACAACAGCCGGACCACACGCTTGTCCACCAGGGCGTTCATCTTGAAAATCAGGTGTCCACGCTCGCCTCGGCGCTGATGCTCGATCTCCCGCCGGATCAGCCGTTCAAACTGTTCTCTCAGGTCAATGGGCGCAACCAGCAGTTTTCGGTATTCCGCCTTGGCAGAATAACCGGTGAGGTAGTTGAACAGATCGGTGCAGTCGGCCCCGATCTCCTCGTCACACGTGAACATTCCGATATCGGTGTAAAGCTGTGAGGTAATGCTGTTGTAGTTGCCGGTAGACAGGTGCACGTAGCGCCGGATCAGATTTCCTTCCTGCCGCACCACCAGCGCGGTCTTGCAGTGGACCTTCAGACCCTGCAATCCGTAAACCACATGCACCCCTTCGCGTTCCAACGCTCGCGCCCACTCAATGTTGCTCTCCTCGTCGAATCGCGCCTTGAGCTCGACCAGCACGGCAACCTGCTTATCGTTTTCAACCGCTTCGAGCAAGGTCTCTACAACCGGCGCATTCCGACCCACCCGGTAAAGAGTGATCTTGATGGCCAACACAGCCGGGTCGCGCGCGGCTTGCTGCAGGAACGAAACCACCGGCTGGAAGGAATCGAAGGGATGATGAAGAAGAATGTCTCCGCCGGCGAATGGCGGCGAAATATGTCCTCCCTGTCCTCTTCCGGCTCGAGTGCGATGGGAATTGCTGCCACAAATGGCGGATCCTTCAGTTCGGGACGATCAACCGCCCAGAGGTGCCGCAGTCGGCTGAGAGCCAACGGTCCTCTTAGCTGATAAACATCGTCGCGATTGACTTCCAGATTCTCGATCAGGATATTCGAGGACTCGACGGCGGCATGGCTTCATTGACTTCGAGCCGGACGACGTCCGCAAAACGCCGTTGCCAGACGCCTTCTTCCACCGACTCCAACAAATCCCCTGCCTCCAGTTCCTGGATGGCAGTGTCTGCATCCCTGGTCACGTGGAAGGGATGCGCCTCCAGGATTCTCATGCCCGGGAACAGCATCTCCAGGTTGGCCACGATCAACTGTTCCAGCCAGACGAAGCATTGCCGGACGGGGTGCTTGCGCGTCGGCGCCCTTCTCGCGTGGAAGCGACCCCACCGCAACCAATTGGGGAATCGAATTGGGTATCTTGACCCGAGCAAAATGTTCCACGCCTTCCTTTGTCCCGGATCAGGACGGCCAAGTTCAGGCTCAGATTCGATATGTGGGGAAATGGCCGGCCCGGATCAAAGGCCAAGGGAGTTAGGGTCGGGAAAACCGTCTCGTGAGAAATATTTGTTTACGCGCCCATCGCTGCCGGCTGCTCAATTGCGGATAGTCAACAACCTGGATACCGGCTTTCGCTCAGGGAGGGCAGGACCTGCCGCTGCCAGCACTCGTGGGCCCTCTGCAACAGGCTGGTGACGCGCTCCCGTATGGCTCCGAGCTGCGCCGGAGGAGTCATGCCGTCGGGACCGCACTCGAGAACGCCTCGTTCGACTTGCCTCTTGAGCCCCGCGACTCGCACCATGAAGAACTCATCGAGGTTCGAGCCAACGATGGACAGGAACTTGACCCGTTCCAGTAAAGGGACTGTCTCGTCCTGCGCTTCTTCCAGCACCCGCCTCTGGAACTCCAGCAGGCTGAGCTCGCGATTCACGTAGAGTTCGGGATCATCGAGAGGAGGAATGGCTGGTGCAGCGGTGGCTACTGTGTTCCTGGCGATGCGGCCTCGCCCGTTGCGTTGGTCATCAGGTTTCTTCCTGGCGTTCCTGGCCGTCGTAACATCAGGGTTACGCGTGCGAATCGTCTTCGCCATTGGCGTTTGCAAGCATCAACTGCAGGGTAATTGTAACGGGAAGACGGTTGTTTCGTCTCTGATCTCCCGAGGTGGGGCGAAAGTCTTTAACCTCTCTGTAACAACGTCAAGCGAGTCCAGGGTTTCGCAAGTCACCATGCCGCACCAGCGCCCATGTTGTATCCGTATACCGCCCGGCGGCCCCGGAAAGCTTGATCCGCGTCTTTCGGATGTTTCACGCTGCTCTTACGAATCGCTGCTCTCTCACAAGGCGGAGCAACATCGAGGGAAGCCGCAGTACCCGAACCTCTTCTTCCCTCGTCCTCACGTGAATGGCAACACCCCCTTCATGAGGAAACGGGTCGGACACAACCTCAAATTCTTCGCCGTAGATCCGTACACGCTTGGAAGCAGCATAGCCGAGATGTTTCACCCTTGCGCAGATTTCGGTTAGTGGGCTGCCACTATAGCTGGTCATGCGAATACCTTCGCTTTCCATGGTACCTGGTGTGTGGACAAGCTTCTTGCCGGTGAAAAAATGCGGTCCTCATCATTTAACAAGGTCATTCGGTTTTTGTCCGTGACGAAGCTCACGATCAAGCGTGACACGCCAGGCGACTGACGGACCGGCATGCCCGTGTAAAACCAGTGCTCCCCACTACATTGCCACAGGCCAAGCCGGGCCCCTTACGACTAATGCAAGATGCTTGAGCCAGTTGCGAAATGCAGTGGTTTCATCGCTCTTTCCGCCTGCCTGTTTCCCGCAAGTCCTTACCCTGCAATAAATTTCGTTGTAAATCGAATTTGCCCCTGGCGTGCACTAAGTGAAGACGCACGCAGTCGCAGAAAGTCGCCCGATCACCACAGTGACGGGGTCGAACCCGAAAGGAGGCTCTATGTCAATCCTGTTTGTCCTGCTGATGTTCCTGCTGATCATGAGCATCAGCTATTTCGTCCGACCGCAAGAGCAACCTGCGCGGAGGCCGGAAATCGTAGCCCAACCCCAATCCCCGCGCCTCAAACGCGAGTATGGGTTTGAAATCCCGCACGGGTATAGCTTCCATCCGGGCCACATGTGGGCGAGCAAGGAAAGCAGCGATAACGCCCGGGTTGGGGCAGATAGTTTCGTCACCCATCTGATGGGAAAGATCGATCACATTGACGTATGTGGGGCCAATCGCTGGGTTCGTCAAGGGCAGAAACTCATCACGCTTAGCCGCGATGGCGCCAGCGTGGATCTGCTCTCCCCGGTTGAAGGGGTAGTTATGGCAATCAACGACGATGTGTTGCGCGAGCCGAGCCTAGCGGCAAACGATCCCTACGGAAAGGGCTGGATCGCGATGGTGAAGTCTCCCGACCTCGCCATCAACGAGAAGAACCTGGTGCAGGGTTCGATGGTCGCGCCCTGGATGCAAAACAACATAACCCGGCTGAATGCGATGTTATCCGAGCTCTCACCCGCTTTGGCCCAGGATGGCGGACACCCGATCAGTGGCTTGCTTCCGCGCCTGACGCCGGAGTTGCGGCTAAAAGTTGTGAAAGAGTTCTTCTTGTCGTAGTGGGATTCGCCACGGAAAGGAGAAGAGTCATGGCAAACACTGGAGCAATCCTGGTCGATGTCACGAAGTGCATCGGATGCCGGAGTTGCGAGCAAGCCTGCAAGCAAATCCACGGATTTCCCATGAATTCGGAGGCCAAGCTCTCGCCCACCGCGCTCACTGTGGTGGAAGAGCGCGGCGACCGCTTCGTGCGGCGTATGTGCATGCATTGCCAGGATCCGGCCTGCGCCTCGGCGTGCCTGGTAGGCGCGCTCAAGAAGACGGCTGCGGGCCCGGTTACTTATGACGCGTCGAAATGCATCGGCTGCCGATATTGTCTGGTGGCGTGTCCGTTCAGCGTTCCCCGTTACGAGTGGTCGAAGCTGGTGCCTTACGTAAAGAAATGCGACATGTGCGCCGCGCGCCAGGCCAAAGGCCAACCGCCGGCCTGCGTGGAGGCTTGTCCGGTGCAGGCTTCGATCGCGGGCAGTCGGGAAGAGATTCTCGAAGAAGCGCAGCGCCGCATCCTGAGTGATTCGAAATATGTGAGGCACATTTATGGGAGTGACGAAGCAGGTGGAACGTCGGTATTCTTCATCTCCGATGTGCCTTTCGAGAAACTGGGCTTTGTCGCCGCGCCCAAGCAGCCCTTGCCAGTACTGACGGCGAATGCATTGGGTGACGGTCCTACGGTGATCCTGGTTGGTGGCGCTCTGCTCTCCGGCCTGTACTGGATCACTCAACGCCGGGCCCAGGTCGCTCTGGCCGAAGCTCGCGAGAAATCTGCAAAGGAAAGGGGTTGAGCCATGACTGGCACAGAAAAGATTGGCACAGAAAAGACTGGCACAGAAAAGACTGCCACCGAAAAGTCCGCCATAGGGTTTCCAAAGATCAGTCTGTGGCGCACCATCGTGGCATTGATTTTTGCCGCGGGTCTGTATTCGATGTATGCGCGTTTCGCGCTGGGCTTCCAGGCTGCCACCAACCTTACCGATCCCCAGCCTTGGGGCCTATGGGTCGGGTTGGGAACACTGTGCGGCGTCGGGCTTTCGGCGGGTGGCTTTGCCATCGCGGCTTCGGTATACCTATTGGGGTTTGAGCGCTACCGGCCGATCCTGCGCACCTCCGTGCTCATCTCGTTCCTGGGATATTGCACGGTTTGCGTTGGAATGATGTATGAACTCGGGCTGCCGTGGAGAATCTGGCATCCCATTGTGATGTGGAACCGGCATTCGGTGCTGTTTGAGGTGTCGTGGTGCGTGATGCTCTACACCACGGTGCTGATGCTGGAGTTTTCACCGGCGCTGGTGGAAAAAATCCCGTGGGTGCGAGCGCGCGAACTCTATCTGCGCTGGCACCACAGTATTCTGATCGCCCTGGTGCTGGCCGGCACGCTGCTTTCCTCCATGCACCAATCGTTTCTGGGCGGACTTTACTTAATCACCAAAGGGAAGCTGGATCCGCTCTGGTACTCACCTTACCTCACCACGATGTTTTATCTTTCCGCGATCCCCGCCGGATTGGCAGTAACGATCATGGCCATTTACCTCTGCGTGCGCTCGCTCAACGTTCGGGTGGACATGAGCATTCTGAGCGACGTGAGCCGAGTGATCGGGCCTCTGCTGGCGATCTACGGCGTATTCCGGGCGGTGGATCTGATCAACCGGGATGCGACCCAATATCTATGGATGTGGCGCGAGGAAACGCTTTCATTCTGGCTTGAGATCGCGTTGCTGGTGATTGCGCCGCTGGTGCTGCTGAATCTGGAGAAGGTTCGCAATACTCCGCAATACTTGTACTGGACTTGCTCCGTGATCGTGATGGGCTTTATGGCGAACCGGTTGAACGTCTCGATCACCGGACTACAAGCGAGTTCCGGCGTGTACTACATACCGAAGTGGACTGAGTTCGCGGCCACGCTGGCGACGATCGCCGCCGCCGTGGTGGCGTTCCGTTACGCCGTAATCTATTTGGACATTTTGCCCAAGAACCCGCCGCCACAACGATGGATGGTTTCCAGTACTCCGGCGAAAGCGTAAACTCTAGACCTTCCTCTGAGGCCCGGGCGAAGAGCCCGGGGGTTTTATTTGGCCAAGCTAGTCCACCAGCGCCTTTCCTTTGAGCCGGCGCAGCAGCGAAGTGGGATGAATGCCGAGAATCCGAGCTGCCTGGGTCTTGTTGTTGCCGGTGGCCGCTAGCACCTTTTCAATGTAGTCATCTTCCAATGCCCGCAGACTAACGAAGTGATTTCCATTGGGAGAAATGTCGGCCGCGCAGTCTGGCTGGCCGGCTTGCTTTTCAAGATGCTGGCCGCGAATCTCTTCCGGAAGATGGCAGGCGTCAATCTCGCCATCGGCGGTGAGAATCATGGTCCGCTCCAGCACATTCCGCAATTCGCGAATGTTGCCCGGCCAGAGATACTGCCCCAGCAGGTCAGCGGCGGCCGGAGTGAATCCGGTAAAATTCTTTTTCAAATCGCGGTTGAGTTGCTGCAACATTTCGAGCGCCAGAGGCAGGATATCCTCTTTGCGCTCGCGCAGGGGAGGAATGTATAGCTGTACCACATTCACGCGATAGTAAAGGTCCTCCCGGAAGCGCCCCTGACTGACCGCATCTTTCAGATTGATATTGGAGGCCGCGATCAACCGGACATTGACTTGGATCGTGCTCGTCCCTCCCAGCCGCATGAATGTCCCTTCCTCAAGCACGCGCAGCATTTTGGCCTGTACGCTGGCGGACATGTTGCCGATTTCATCCAGAAAAACCGTGCCCCCGCTGGCGCGCTCCAGCAAGCCCTCCTTGCGACGGCGGGCGTCGGTGAAAGCCCCAGGCTCGTACCCGAATAGCTCGCTCTCCAACAGGGCATCGGGAAGGACGGCGCAATTAAGTTCCAACAGGGGCATGGCGGCGCGGGGACTGGCGTAGTGGATGGCCCGGGCGAACACGCCTTTGCCGGTGCCGCTCTCCCCCTGGATGAGAATGGTGGTGCGGTCGGCTTCGGCGGCCTTGCGGGCGACCTCCAACATCTTGATGGTCGCCGGATTGTGAGTGACTACGCGTCCAAAGTTATAACGCCCCTTTTCCGATTCCACCGAGTCACGCACCCGCACTCGCAATGCAAGCATCTCGGTCGCGCGATGCAGAGTGCTCATCATGTCGTTCAGGTGAAAGGGCTTGACCAGATAGTCAAAGGCGCCCAGTTTCATGGCTTCGACGGCACGCTCCACAAGATGATAGGCGCTCATCATGATCACGATTGCAGTCGGGTTCACCTGTTTGATCTGGCGCAGCACTTCGACCCCATCCATGCCGGGGAGGACGATGTCCAGCAGGATAAGGTCGGGCTTTTCATCGTTAAAAAGCTTCAAGCCATCCTCTCCAGAGAGAGCCGTGAATACCTCAAATCCCTCCTGGCGTAAGCCGCGCGAAATGGTGCGGAGCGTGAGCTCTTCGTCATCAATGATCAGGGCGGAGTAGGGCATGCTAGCTCCCGAGCCCGGTCACCGATGTTTGGTTAATGTTCTTGGGGACAGCAAAAAACCAGCTCATGAGTCGCCTCTCAAACCACGATTTCGAATTCTTCTTTGGCTTTCTGTGATTCTTCCTGCCGGATGGGCAACGTGATGGTCACAGTGGTCCCACGTTGCAGCACGCTATCAATGCGAATCTCGCCTTTGTTTCTCCGCACGTAAGTGTGACTGATGCTCAGGCCGAGGCCCGTGCCCCTGCCGCGCTTGGTGGTGAAAAAAGGTTCAAAAACATGGGGCAGAATGTGAGGCGGAATGCCGCATCCGGTATCACTGACGCGGATTTCGATGCTATCCACGTCTGCGAGCCGGTCGGCGGATATTGTAATTCGTCCACCGTCGGGTGTGGCTTCTGCCGCATTGAGCAGGAGATTCATCAGTACCTGCGAAAGCTGGTTGGAGTCAACCAGGATGTGGGGCAAGTCTTCTGGAACTTGGTTCTCTACCTGCCTGCCGCGCAGCATCGGCTGGCCTTCGAGAAAGCTGAGGGTATCGGTAACCAAGCGATGCAGGCTAAGTTTGCTCAAGACCAGGGGGCCGGGGCGCGCGTAGTTGACCAGCGCGCGTAGAGTGGCGGAAATACGTTTGGTGCCGGCAATGCATTGTTCAACTTCCCAGCGCTGATCGGGATCGTTGGCCGTCTTCAATTCCAGCTCCAGGTGCGAGAGGATGCCGAGCAGCGGATTATTAATCTCGTGCGCCGCACCCAGGGCCAGTTGAGCGAGCGTGGAGTATTTTTCGTACTCAGCGAGCTGAGCCTGGAACTGGACCTTCTCCTTGTTCAACTCACGATCTTCATACAGGCGGCGGAAGAGTTCTTCTTGCGCCTGATTGCGCTCATGCTCCAACTGCTCCTTTAGTTCTGTCGCCTGCTTCAGGGCTTCGCACGCCCGCTCCCATTCACCGCGTTGAAGCCGCCACACAATGAACATCACCGCAAGGGCGCCAATCGTGACCGGAAGGGAGTAGTGCGCAAACAGCAAATCCAGGTCGTTCCTTAACGTTTCCAAGACCGTCAAAAAGCCGCTAAACGCGTCTACCAAGGCTCGCGGCTCTGCCCAGTGCGGATGCATCCTCATATAACATGAAACGGATTGTCCCAGACCGCAGTGATGAAGGTCACCGGGGTAGGTGAGCCAGCCCCGGGTCCTCGAATGAGGCAGGGTGACTCATGGGGGTCAGGCGCAACGGGTGCCGATCTTCGGTATGCGCGTTGGCCGAGCCTCTTAGCGCACAACAGGTTAATTCTGCCCTGCCAATGAGTAAGCCGTCATCACCCACGCGGCGGAAGAAGGGCGCTGCTTCAGCGGTGCTTTATGAAGCTGCCGTTCTGTAGTTCGGCGGCCGCTTGTCGCAGTTGCTCCTGCGTGTTCATCACGATCGGGCCGTACCAGGCCACGGGCTCCTCGATCGGCTTGCCCGACACCAGCAGGAAACGGATGCCCTCGTCGCCGGCATGTACCACGATCTCATCACCGCGGTCAAACAGCACCAGCGAGTGGTTACTGGCGTCGTAGACGGGCTTTGCATCCGGTTTCGCGGCCCTCTCGGTTAGAACTGCGCGAGGGTCCGACGCATCGCGAAATGTTCCAGAGCCTGCGAACACGTAGGCGAAGGCGTTGCGCGTAGTCTCGATTTTGAGCCGCTTTTGCTGCCCGGGCGGAACGGAAACGTCAAGGTACTGCGGATCGGCGGCCACGCCTTCCACCGGACCTTTCTTGCCCCAGAATTCACCGCACACTACCCGCACGCGGGTGCCGTCATCGTCAGTCACCTCGGGAATCGCGCTCGAGGGAATATCCTGGTAGCGCGGATCGGTCATCTTCAGGGATGAGGGCAGGTTCGCCCAAAGTTGAAAACCGTGCATACGGCCTTGTTTATCACCCTTAGGCATCTCTTGATGGAGGATTCCGCTGCCTGCGGTCATCCACTGTACATCGCCGGCGGTCATCTGGCCTTTGTTGCCAAGGCTGTCGCCGTGCTCGACGGAGCCCGCAAGCACGTAGGTGATCGTCTCGATCCCGCGGTGCGGATGCCAGGGAAATCCGGCCAGGTAATCTTCCGGATTGTCATTGCGGAAATCATCCAGCAGAAGGAACGGGTCAAAATCCTTCGTTTTGCCGAAACCAAAAGCCCGCTGCAACTTCACACCGGCGCCTTCGATCGTGGGCTTCGGTTGAATAATCTGTCTGATTGGGCGAAGTGACATAACTTCCTCCTTGGTTCGCGGGGGCAGCAGCGATTTCAATCTGCGCCGCCGACGATATTCGTCAGGCCTTCACGAACTGGATATCGAGCGTGATGTGCTTGACTTTGAACTCGACCACCGAGTGAACCGGGTCGATGTTCCAAGTGGTGGTTGCGGTTTGCGGAGTTGCGAGTGTGCTCATGAGTAAGCTCGTTTCTAAGCGATTAGATGCGTTATACCGACAATCGTTGCAACAAATAGTGAAAACAATAAAATCACGCCATTTGACTGCGCGAAAGGCGCAGCAGTTCGGTCAGAACCCGCAGGCGCTCCCGCCCCAGGTGGCCTAATTGTTTGCGATGCGCTGCCTGCACCGGTTCGTCGAGCCCTGCCAGGAGCTTTAGACCTTCCGGTGTGATCCGGGCCATCACGGTTCGTCGGTCGCTGGCTTCGCGGCAGCGTGAAATCAGGCCGCGCTTCTCGAGCCGGTCGAGCAGGCGAGTGACATCTGGATCTCGGGTAATCATTCGGCTGGCAATTTCCCCACAGGGAAGCCCGTCCGGTGCGCCGCGCAAGATCCGGAGCACGTTGTACTGGGTCGGGGAGAGATCCTCGCTCTTAAGAACCCGGACCAGCCCTCGAGACAACATGTCGGTGGTGCGCAGCAGGTCCAAAAAGGCTGTCTCCTCGGGGCAGCCGACAGGCCGCGCGTTTTTGCCTGATTGCTTCATCTGTAGCTAATATTAATCGTTTTAACGATTATTGGCAAGACAACCGTTGCTGGGGCCCGGACGAGATACGCGGTAAGTCATTGATTTGGTGGGCAGTGCAGGACTCGAACCTGCGACCTCCTGCTTGTAAGTAATGGTCGCACGGGAAACCAACAACTTAGACGGAGTGCTACGAATTGTGACGTAGTGCCACAGATGCCTTGTCCAGCAAGGCTTTCCAGCGATTACCGAATACTCCATCACACTCGGTAGGGTTTGGTGGTGGGCACAAAATTGGGCACAGTCCAGTGGGGTGCACCGGCTCTGCTTATGTGATCTGGGGGGCCTGCTCGCGGACATACCGGGGCACTTGCAGGGCGCGCCCGACTCTTCTGCATTTCCTCGGGAACCCCCGGATGACCGCCACAGAGGGTCCCACGTTGTCCGAGGGGTGCCCCCCGGCTGACGAGGGCGCAGTTTTTTCCCTCAGCCGAATTATTTTTTCGCAATGCCTAATTTGACCGGTTCTTTGATTTAGGCCGCAAGAAAATTACACAGCCCGCAATTTTTGAGCGTGTGGTTTCTTGCGTGAGATTACGGGCTGACACGTTGTCCGCAGGGGGAACCCGGTGGGCGAGGGCGACAACGATTTTCACTCAGAACCGGGTGAATGAGTGAAATAGAGAGTAGAGTCGAGAACAGGCGCAGTGACGTTAGTCTCCCGGTGGCTATTTGACTTGGCTTTCGCCGCGTCACCTCAGTCCGGTTTGGCTTGGCTCTGTTGCCTGTTCCCGCTCATCGAACCGGACAAGCAGATTTCCCGCATCCGGCTCTCGGAAAAGACTCACGCTCTCGCCCACGGAAGGCTGGCGGTCCGGTGTGGTAACTGGACCAAGCCAAACACGGAGTGCAGAGACGCTTCCGGAAAACGCTTGTACCCCGGTCGCGGCTCATTGTGTTTGTCGCATAGCCACCGACGCAGCCTTCGGCGGGCGTGTATATCGACCGCACGGTAGGCTTTGCTGACCGCTCCCAGACAGAAGTAGTTGGCCCAGCCGATCAACATCCGGTTGAGCTTTTCCACCATCGCCTTCGGATCCAGCCTGACGGTATCTCGTCCGGTCTCGTCGCTGATTGTGCGACAGATGCGCTGCACCCGTTTCTGGGAAGGAACCGTGCCCAGATAGACCCGGCCTCTCCTCATCGAGTAGCATCGCCCGAACGTATACCCCAGGAAATCGAACTTCTCTTCCGGCAGATAACAGACCCGCGTCTTCTTTTCGTTCACCGTCAGCTTCAGCTTCGACATCATCGTCCGCATCGCAGCCAGAGCTTGTTCCGCTCCCGCTCGACAGCAGATGACAAGGTCATCGGCATAGTTCACGATGTACGCTTTCCAACGCTTCTCGTGCCCGAGTTTCTTCCACCCCAGCACGAACCGTCGCATGTACAGATTGCTGAGCAAAGGACTGATCGGAGACCCTTGCGGCGTACCCCGACCTTCGTCCCGATTGCGCGTGCTTCGACGTTTGTTCCCACGGTTCGTCGTTTTCCTCGACCGGAGCTTCCAGCCACATCTTGATCAGATGTAGCATCGCTCCGTCGACGACCCGTCGAGCCACTGACTTCATCAGCTCGGCATGGGGAATGCTGTCAAAGTAACTGCTGAGATCAGCATCGACGATCTGTCCATGTCCCGTATTGATCAGCTTGTGAACGTGTTGTACTGCATCCAGCGCGCTGTGGTCTGCCCGATAGGCATATTGCTCCGGCGGCAGGTCGGCCTCGAAGATAGGTTCGAGAACCAGCACGGCTGCCGTTTGCACAACCCGATCTCGGATTGTTGGTATCCCTAACGGTCTCTGCTTCCCATCCGGCTTGGGTATATACACTCGCCGCACGGGTTGCGGTTGATAGGTTCGACTCTTCAGCTCTTGCGTCAGTTCATCCAACCACCGCTCCTTGCCGTACTGTTCGATGTCTTCGAAGGTCTGGTTGTCTACTCCGGCTGCTCCGCCGTTGGCTTGGCACCGTTCGTAGGCATATTCCACAACATCCCTCCGATACACCTTGTCGTACAACGCATAGAAACGAAAATCGGGCGATTCCTTCGCTTTTGCGTGCAACGCCGTCTGCAACTTCTGAACACTGGATGGAGTTGTTAGGCTCATCGCCAATCCCTCGGTCCTTCGTTGCTTCTTGCGTTCGTCTTTAACTAAGGCCTCTTCCCTCCACCGGAGTTACCCGGCTTCATCGGTACTGTAAGCCTCTCCGCCACCCCACACGGCCCGGCCTGTCTCTCGCGAGTTGCCAGTTGATCCTGACCGCGATCCCCGCTGGGGTTTCCCGTGTTGCGTCTGGTCTCCTATGCCTACATGCCATCGCCATTACCCCGGCAGGTCCGATGGAGCTTGTTCGCTCGTTCATCTCCACCACCAGCGGCCTTCCCTGTGTAACAGTCAGGTCGGCTCCTGCAATTACTTTTTCGGGGCCTGCTCAGCGTTTACTCACGTTATGGCCTGCACGCTCGCCGAGTCGCCATGCGACCCTCTACATCGAAAGCTCCGACAGCTTCGTTGCCTCCGCTGCCGCTTCGATTGCTACCGGGTGGAGCGAACCAGTTCCCGGGCGGGAGTTGCACCCGCTGAAGTCCAGCGCCTTTTCACGGCGCACTGTTACGACAGTTAAACACTTGCACCGACATGGGCGAGATTGTGGTGGTCGCCCACAAAAGCAGCAGTCACGACTACCGGGTCAATTTGAACACCGTCCCAGCGTTGTAATCGCCTCCGTCGTAGGTTGGTCCATAGAGGTTTCCTCTCTTATCGAATACGAGACCTGGGGCGGGCTCATATCCGCCCGATTCACCGGTGAAGGCATGCAGAACGGTGTCTTTGCCCGATAGAGTTAACTTGAACGCAACGCCGTTGCCGCCGTTGCCACCAAGCTCCAAGGTCGTCCCGTACATGTTCCGTTTCCCATCGAAGACAAGCTTTGAAAAGGGCGCTGCCCCGTCCGTGCAGTCATGCCGGCTGCAAAAGCTATGAAGGACCGTTTCCTTGCCCGAGAGAGTCACCTTGAAGACGGTGCCGGCACCAGGGCCGTTGGGTTCGGCGTTGCCTCCCAGTTCGGTCGTCCCATAGAGGTTTCCGTCTTTGTCCCAGACTAGTCCCGCGACAGGAATAGCCCCGTCGGGGTAGCCGGTGAAGGCGTGCAGTACGGTCTCCTCGCCCGACGGAGTCAGCCTGAAGGCAGTGCCGCAGCCGAGAAAACCGGCGCAGTCGTTGCCGTAATAGCCACCCTGTTCGGTCGTCCCATAGAGGTTCCCTCTGCGGCCGAGGACAAGCCCTGCGGAGGGACCAGTCCCATCCGCGCAACCGCTCTCAGAGCAAAAGCTGTAAACCACTGTCTCCTTGCCATTGGTATCGATTTTGAACACCACCCCACAGCCCCATTCGCATTCGAGTACACCGCCCTGGGCTGTCGTCCCATAGAGGTTTCCCCCTTTGTCGAAGACCAATCCCGCGACAGGAGTAGCCCCGTCGGGTGGGCCAGTGAAGGCGTAAAGTACGGTTTCCTCGCCCGACGGAGTCACTTTGAAAACCACACCGCAGCCAGCGCCATAGGCGGAGCTACACCCTGAGTCGTTGTTGCCCCCCGTGGCCGTCGTTCCATATAGATTGCCTTCGGCATCGAAGACCAGTACCCCGAGAGGAGTGTCTCCGTCTGCGCAACCGCTTTGAGAGCAAAAACTGTAGAGGACGGTCTCTTTGCCCGAGGGTGTCACCTTGAAGACCACGCCACCGTCATAAGCACCACCCCAAGACGCTGTCCCATAGATGTTTCTTTCCTTGTCCAAGACAATTCCACCCCACGGCTGAGCCCCGTCGGTGCAGGGATAGCCCCCTGGGCAAAAGCTGTAAAGCACCCGCTCGTTTCGTGCCCAGGCCGCGCCCAGCAAAAGGTTCATAGTGAGAAGCGCCAGAATAGCGATTCGGTTAGGACGAAAGGTTCGTAGCATTCTCGTTTCCTCCTAAGAGCGTGTGCGTAATCGAAGGTGCGGAACCCACTGGCGTCGGGCTGATCATACAACGACTTACCCAGGGTTCAAAAAGGAAATGTGGGCAAGTGGCTTCTCAACTGACGTTACCAGGCGTTTACACAAGCTTGCGCCGTCTCTTCGCCTCGGAGCCGGGTCAATAAGTGCTATTGATTCCATGACAATGTCGGCTCCGACGCCCGAGTAAAGTTGGTGGTGCTGAATCCAACCAACAGGGCTCGGGAGAAAGGAGCAAGGCCCACCCCGTTGGGGTGGTTGTATGACTCAGAAACTGGGGGAGCAAAGTGTGGGATGAGTGTGAGTGCCACGCAGCTTGGTGGAATTAAAATCTGAGGCACAACGAGGCTCGGCAGCTAAGGCCGCATAACGTCTCTGGCGCGTTCCTGCCCGATAAAGGAGCATGGCTCTGGTACTGGCTACGCTCAAAGTCAATGCGCTGTACCTTTGCAGGAGGAATCACCTTTCTACACTTCGGGCATACCGCATCGAAGCGAAGCCCGCACCTTTTCGAGATTGATCTTCCGCGAACTCGCCGGGCTTTGGGCTAGTTTAGCCGCGTTAAGAGGTTCCACCGCAAGCGAAAAAACTGCTGCTTCGCCTTGCGAGTTCGCGCCCTGCCTGCGGCCTTCCCACTCGCGACTCCCTTCTTACCTGCGGCGCGACGGCCAGTGCGCCTCAGATGCGCAAGACATCGCACCCTTCCAGGTTCCGCTGGTCTCGGGCAATCCCAGCACAAGCCCTTCTGCTGTTGTCGCATACGATAGCGCTGATTGTTCGACAGCCCGTCATCGATTTTGGGATTCATTGCTTCCTGTTCTTTCGGTCTCTTGTCCTCTTGGTTCGTGCTCGATTGAGATTTACACCAAGGTCTCGCGGGAAGATGTGAAAATCGCGGTTCTAGCTTATCATCCTCAATGCGCAGCGCCTGCGAGGGGCCAGGGTGGTCCCCGGGGCGCCCCCCTCAAGACCCCTGCCTCTTAATGGCTATGCCACCGGGGTGTTCGGCGGCTATTTGATCTCCTCGTCCGCCGTGGCAAATGGAGTGGTTTATCAGTGCACACCTGACAGATCTGAACTCATCCGACAGCAAGGCGTGCAAGGTCAAGCCGAGGCCCCTTACACCGCTTCCGGGCTTGGGTGAACACGTTGTCTGGGAGGGTGTCCCCACCCCGACGGAGGCGCAATCCACGCGGGGGCAATTTTTCACAGTCCCAAATTTCAATTTGACTTTTCTTCTGTGTTTGGTCGAACATCGCCTTGTATGCACGAAACCTTCCGTGAATTGTGCACCTGCCTTCGTTGCGGATACCTGTGGTTTGCGCGAAAGGGCAAACGGACGAAATATTGCGCTCGCTGCAAGAGCGCTTTATGGAACAAGCCCAAACAGTTCCAGACCGGGCCGAGGCCAAGAAAGCCTTGGAGACCGGTGACCAGCACGAGCGCATTAGAGGTCATGGCGGAATACGATTCCTCGCTATGGGACGCGTCAAGCCCTCAAACCATCGCCCTCAGACTGCTCAGGCTGAAATCGAGACTGAAGCGGCCCTGGCGCGATATGGCGGACCTGTTTTTCGTTACCCCGGTGACAGTGCAGCGCTGGGCAGCGGGGAAATGCTCACCCAGCCTGGTACACCAACGACAACTGGCACGCCTTGAGAGGGCGCATGCGCCAAGCCCGCAACACTCACGATCGTGGGAAGAGATCCAGGGGCTGCCCCGTTGAGTGGCAGGGTAATTTGGACGCTAGCTATATCATCCCTATATCAGGAAGGCCACACTACTCAGTCCTCTTTTTCGAGGTTTTGTCTCTTGAACGCGCGAGGCCTCGCCGAACCCAACGGAACAAAGAGAGACCAATGATCAGAGGGCACACCACCAACCCGAAGATAATCGCCAGTCGGCTCAGGAGACTGAAATCAGCTATGCTCGTAACCTACCGCGATCTAGCAGAGACGCGTTTGCCCCTCGCCTGAGGCACCAACGGACATTGCTACACCTTGAAAGGACGTACTCTCTGAGAAGTTGATAAACGACAGCTCTTCAAAACGCACTCCGCCATGACCACTCTGCTCGTCGGGTTCGATTCCGCGTGGACCTCTACCAATTCCGGTGCGATTGTCGGGGTGCTTCACTTTGATCACGGGACGCTCCACGGTCTTGGCGTGCCCCAGATCGTGAACTACCCCGAAGCTGAAGACGTCATTCTCAAGTGGCAAGCCGAGCACGCTGCGACGGCGACAATCGTACTGCTCGACCAGCCGACCATCGTGAAGAACGCTGCGGGCCAGCGGCCTGTCGAGAACATCGTTGGGTCGCCGGTCAGCCGCCGGTGTGGCGGGATGCAGCCGGCAAACACCTCCAGAGAGGAGATGTTCGGCAAGGAGGCGCCAGTATGGCGATTCCTGACCCGGTTTGGCGGCGCGGCAAATCCACTGGAGCCCATCGCGGGCACGCGAGTGTTCGAGACCTACCCGGTATTAACCATGATTGCGCTCGGCTGGACGCTGTCAGATTCACGCGCTACGGGTCGCCTGCCCAAGTACAACCCGGAGCGGAAAAAGACCTTTTCGATCTCGGACTGGCGGCACGTCTGCAAGAAGGCGTCAGCCGGGTTCCGTGAGTGTGGACTCAGGGACATCGCTCGGTGGATCAACGACGCCGCCCAGAACACTTCGCCTCGCAAGTGTGATCAGGACGGCCTGGATGCTTGCCTGTGTCTGCTGGTCGCCCTTTACCTGGCTGAGCGGAAAGACTGCCTGATGGTTGGTGATATGCAGACTGGCTATATCGTTGTGCCGTACGACGCCGGGCTTCGCGCAGAACTCGACGCCCGCTGCAACCAGACTGATCGGGTGTCGTCACATTGGGTGCGAGTGTTCAAAATGGATTCTTCTCTCGAATAACGGGCAAGCCGGAAGCATGAACACGGCGTAGCACATCTGACACGCCCGACCTAATCCGACACGAAGGCTGTGTAACGTCAAGGTCTGGCCAATTGCAGTCTGATTGCTTAATGCTCACACCCTAGTTTGACGGTTTCTCTTTTGGCATCCGTCATTCCGTCCTCGGCTTTGCCACCCGGTTTCTGCGTGGACGGTTCCAGTACGGGCTGCAGCAGCTCGGACACCGTAGTGGCACGAACGGTTTTGCCGGATGCCAGGAATGACCACACCTCCGGCATTCCAGTGTAGGGAGCTTGATCCGTGTGATGCGGGGTTGGGGATTGGTACTCAAAACGCCTGCGAGACGATCCCGTTCTGCCATGTCTGCCATGTGAAAATTGTACATCGCGCCGTCGCTCCCGCGCGGGCGGCGATTCGCGACACATTTCACGGTATCACCCGGCTGTCACCCACGAAAATGCCGAGCGAATGTTACACCCGGCACGGATACGACAGGACACTTAGGGGACACTACTCAGCTCGCCTCTGCGCACCTTCCTTCCCGCCCTTTTTGATCTGCGCCTTCTGGCCTTTGCGCCAGATCCCGCAACCTCTATAACGCAGGAATTGCCCGGTAAAGCACGGTCAAGAGGTGGGCAGCCGGAACGTTTGCCCCTCGCCTGAGGCACCAACGGACATTGCTGCACCTGGAGAGGACGTACTCTCTGAGAAGTCGATAAACGACAGCTCTGCAAAACGCTTTCCGGAGAGGGCGCCCGCGACGGAGCAGGCTGACACGTTGTCCGCAGGGGGGTGGGCGGTGGCGGGGCGATTGCCGCGCTCCGAGGACTCGATAATCGGAATGGAGCCCGCCCGAAGCCCCAGTGGAAGATGTCCACCGCTGCCCAGAGGAAAGCTTGGTGGGCGAAGAAGAACGCTCCGACCAAACCCACTCTGTCTCTGGTTGCAAGGCGGAACATTGCTGCGGCTCAGCGGGCGAGATGGGCGAGGCAGAAGAAGGCGGCTTAGGGGAAGGATCACAGTTTCTGCCCCAGGTATTGTCAGCACGTGGACACTTTGAGTTTGAAGTCGGGGCGAAGCGTCCTCGAACTGGGGCGTCCGGAACCGGCCTGAAGCAGCCCCTCCAGAGCAGCAAACTTACTCCGCATCGGTGGTCGGTAAAGTCACCAATACACACTCCAAGAATCACAAAATCGAGCTGAGCTTGACATGTTCAGACCACACCGGAGGAGGTTCCTGTGAAGCGATCGTCCGCTGGTCCACGATGCGAGTTGACGTGTTCGAGCCCTAGCGGAGCCGCCTAGTGGCTGGCCGCGACCGAGTTGGTTCTGCGCCAAGCCGCGAGTCCGGACGCTCCTCGCGCCAGATGTCCGATAGTGGCAGGCTCGATGGCGACGACATCGGGTCCCTTCGTCTTGCCCGTGATAATCGCCTTGTTCGCGACCGTCTCGTAAGCGTAGCCGGTCAAAAGAGCCTGGCATTGGAAATTTGCGCAGTTTGAAGTGAGCCGAGCCCAGCCATAATGTGTTTGTCCGCTGATGGCAAACTTAAGGCCCAAATAGAGATTGGTTGCGTTCCGCCACGGACCTTCAGCATTAAAGCCTATGGAAACGCTTGTGTAACTAAAACCCATCGGCATTGGGTAGCCGTTATTGGATCGGAACTTTTTGCTTGCGCGGAGCTTGACGCGCGCGGGCAAGGCGGAGGCGAGAATTCTATAAGACTTACCGAAGCCAAAAGGATAGCCCCTCACGAAATTGCCAGCAGGAATAGCGATAAACAGCCCCGCGCCCTTAAAGGACGTAGTGGCAGAATAGGCATTTGAAATGGTGAAATCTGTAATTCGGTCGTGATTGAGATCAAGGTCATAGTGGGTATTCGGAGGAATCTGCTGATTGGCCTTCGTATAGACAATCTTCGCCTGTGAAGGCTGTGCTAAAGCCAGCATCCCAACCCCTGCCGCGCTCGCCGCTGAGGCATAAGCGTTGAGCCGTCTATGCAGTGATTCAGAGAGAATCGAAGGCTGCCTGGATTTGCGCTTCATAGTTTCCCCCCCCCGCTGTACATTTTGGGTCGAAGTATGCACTTCGCTCGTGCCGGAGTCAAGTGAACATTTAGTGACATTGAAAGGCGGCATAGCCTGATACGCTGAGATCGCAGCGCAGACGCTATTGCTCTTTCTGTCTCCAGGTCTTAATCGCAGACGCCCCTCGCGCCAAGTGTCCGAGACTGGCAGGCTCAAGCGTGATGACATCCTTCCCGTGAGTCTTGCCTGCGATGATGGACTTGTTCGGGATGGTTTCGTAGGCGTAGCCGGTTAACTCCGCAGTCGGCTGTTTATACGGTGAAACGTGTGCCAGACGCGCCCATCCGTAATGAACCTTGCCCTTGCTCGCGAATTTCAGTCCGACATAAGCGGGCTGAGTAATATTCAACCACGGGCCAAGATAAAATCTGCCTCCGGTCCTGGACGCGCTGCTGAACATCAAAGCGGACCCGAGCTGCGACTTGAAGCCAGGACTGCTCGGCCCAATTTTCTTTCCCTTGGGCAAAGCGGCCGCGCAAGCGTAGTTCTGGCTGATCACGGAGTAAATGGCATTCTGCGATTGGCGGGTTGTCACCCGGCCCATATCCAGACCGCGAACGAATCCCCTGGACATTGACGTGGACCATTCCACAGAGCGCAGGAGAAGGTGAAAATCATTCACGCCATCACGGTTCAAGTCGAGGTAGATAAGCTGGTTGAGAGGAAGCCACTTGTGCGCCGGCGTATAAACGACTTTTGCCTCGGCAGACTGGCCCAAGGCCAACATACCCACTCCCGCCGCACTCGCCGCGAGCGCATACGAGTTGAGCCGACGTTCCAGCGACGCACGTAGACTTTTGCGTTGGCGTTTCATTTGTTGGCTCCTGCTGTGCGCCAAGCCGGAATCGCAGACGCACCTTGCGCTAAGTGGCCGAGACTAGCTGGTTCGAGGGTGATAACATCCTTCCCGTGAGTCTTGCCTGCGATGATCGGTTTGTTGGGGATGGTTTCGTAGGCGTAGCCGGTCAGTACGCCCGCAATCTGTTGGTGCTGGAACCACACACTGACGCGGGCCCAGCCGTAGTGCGCTTTTCCGTTGATGAAAAACTTCAGTCCGAGGTAACGGTTCCTAACGCCTTTCCCGCCATTGGCCCAATGCCCATAGAAATACGTCTTCCCTGCCCGCTGTCTCAGGAATACCATTTGGCCCCTGCCTTGGTTCGCACTCGCAATGCGGGCACCGGCGCGGAGAGCCGAGGCTTCACGACTCGTTCCCACGATCCGGTTCTGCGACTGAGAACGGTAAACGTTGACGTACAAGCTGCTCACATGCTGGCTATCGGTGAGAGTGGTGTGGATCGGGATGCCAAAATCAATGACACCATCGTGGTTGAGGTCCAGAAAGATGGAATCGTAACGAAATCTCTCATGAGCCTTCGTGTAGACGATCTTTGCCTCCACAGGTTGCGTCAACGCCAGCAGGCTCGCTCCCGCCGCACTGGCCGCAAGGGCATAAGCGTTAACGTGATGTTCCAAATGAAATGACAACTTTGCCGGACGCTCCAATTTATCTGCTCCTAATTTTGTGCTGCCGACTGGAAAGCGCAGTTGATCCTGCTGCCAATGCGCCGAGGCTGGCTCCGCCGTGTTCCTTGCCTGCAATGATGGGTTTGTTGGGAATAGTCTCGTAGGCGTAGCCGGTCAGAGTGGCTGTGATGGGTGAACCATCCAACAACATAATCCTAACGTTGAGCCGCGCCCAGCCGTAGTGGATTTTACCTTTGATCGCGAACTTCAATCCCAAATAGCGGTTCCTCACCCCTTTGCCGTGGTTCGCCCACGGACCGTCGGCGTACGTGTTGGAATCCACGACGGCCATAACATTATTCCCAACAAGCCTGAATCCTTTGGGCCCAATCTGTGCGCCTCGCGGTAGGGCAGAGTCGAACCCATGTAATCCCCAGACCCGGTTACTCGCTGCTGCGGCACTGCCAAGGAGGGCTGAAACATGGCTACTTCTTCCGCTCGCGTAATAGGCAGTGAGAACGAAATCCCGGATACCGTCGTGATTGAGGTCAAGGTCGTACTCACTAGGTGGTCTACTAGTCAGGACCACATCGGCAGGCGTGTAAACAATCTTGCCCTCCGCAGGCTGCGCTAAGGCGAGGAGACTCACTCCCGCCGCACTCGCCGCGAGCGCATACGAGTTGAGCCGGTGATGCAGTGAGTCGGAAAGGTTCGAGGGCCGCTTCATGGTTCACTCCTATTGCTCTTTCTGCCTCCAAGCCTTCATCGCAGACGCCCCTCGCGCTAGGTGACCTAGACTGGCGTCCTGAAGCGTGATGACATCAGGCCCGTGAGTGTTGCCTGCGATGATTGATTTGCCGGGGATGGTCTCGTAGGCGTAGCCGGTCAGCGTTGCTATGATGCCTCTATCTGTTGAAACATTGAGCCGGGCCCATCCGTAGTGAATCTTTTTCCCGATGTAAAACTTCAGGCCGAGATACCGCCCCCTGACATTCTGCCATGGGCCTGAGGCCGAGGGGATCACCATATTACCGATGAGGCCGCAGACAAAGTCTTTTGAACTGAGCCGAACACCTTTCGGTAAGGCCGCAGCGAAAGAGAAGAGACGACTGCTGGCGAGTGAGCAGTTTCCTTGCTGTTCCTTCTTCAGAAAGAGCCTGTATCCGCCATGCCCGTAGGTGTTGGTCTGCCAAGTAGTATTGCTGAGTGTGAAATCAACCTTTCCGTCGTGGTTGAGATCGAGATTGTAGTAGTGATTTGGTCTGATGACACGGTGGGTGGAGGTGTATACGATCTTGCCCTCGGCAGGCTGCGCCAAGGCCATAAGGCCCACTCCCGCAGCACTCGCCGCCAGAGCATAAGCGTTAACGTGATGTTCCAAACGAAATGGCAACTTCTTTGCTGGGCACTTCAACTTATTTGCTCCTGATTTTATGCCGCCGACTGGAAAGCGCAGTTGATCCCGCCGCTAATGCTCCGAGGCTGGCTCCGCCGTGCGTCCTGCCCGCGATGATGGACTTGTTGGGAATGGTTTCGTAAGCGTAGCCGGTCAGCGTCGCCTTGATGTAAACCTCGTTGTCCAGCCTGCCAACTTTCACATTGAGCCGGGCCCAGCCGTAGTGGGTCTTGCCGTTGATGGCAAACTTCAGGCCAAGGTAGCGATCTTTGACGCCCTTGCCGCCATTGGCCCATGGCCCTTGAAACCCTGACCGCCCGCGAACGCTGTACGCCAGCGCCATAGAGATGTGGCTCGCGTAATGCCCGCCCGGCCCGAGGCGAACCCCGGGTTTAAGCGCGGCTTCATCCCCACGGCCCTGGACTGCCCCCCAGACGTCGTTTTCCCCCAGAGGATTGCAGCGCAGAAACGCAAACTGGCTACTCATGCCCGCCTCCGCATAAGCAACAAAGCTGAAATCCCTGACTCCGTCGTGGTTCAGGTCGATAGGGTAATAGATCTGGGAGTTAGATGTGTCCATTACAAGGTGGGCGGATCTGTAGACAATTTTGCCCTCCGCAGGCCCGGTCAGCGCCAGCACGCTTACTCCTGCCGCGCTGGCGGCCAGCGCGTAGGAATTCAGTCGCCGCTGGAAGGGCTCCGACAGTGACGACGGTTTTTTGGAATGCCGGGTTGGCTTCATGATCTCCTCCAAGGGCGGGGATTACGGCGGCCGCCAACCGGTCGCCACGTTGGAAGCGCCGCTGCGCCACGCGCCAAGTGACCAAGGCTGGCGGGCTGAACCGTAATGACGTCTGGGCCTTTGGTCTTGCCCGTGATGATGGCCTTGTTAGGGACGGTTTCGTAGGCGTAGCCGGTCAAGGTGGCCATATCCGTGCCTAGGGACCCCTCAACGCTCAGCCTTGCCCATCCGTAGTGGAATTTGCCTTTGATCGAAAACTTCAGTCCAAGATAGGCGCTCGTACTGCTCATGTTCTTGCGCCAGGGCCCGGTGCTGCCCCTCACCAGATTTCCCACAAATTTGAAGCTACGCTTCGATTCGACAACCGCACCATACTGCAGTGCATATGCCCAGGCCCACGAGCCGTAAGCGGCAACAGAGTTCATACCTGACCGCGGGTGGCGCACAACGTAGATGGTGTTCCAACCGCAGGTCTCTGTACACGCGAGCCAGTTGGCGAGCTGAAAGTCCTTAATGCCGTCGTGGTTGAGGTCAAGGTAGTAGACATCGTCATTTCCCAAGATGATGTGAGCCGGTGTGTAAACGACCCTCGCTTCAGCAGGCAGTGCCAACGCCATCAGGCTTACTCCCGCCGCGCTCGCCGCGAGAGCGTATGAGTTGAGCCGCTGATGCAGTGATTCGGATAGAATCGAGGGCCGCTTCATAATTCCTCCCAAAATGTCGGCTCCAAATATATTCCCGGCCCGCGCGGGCGAGTCAACGAGGAATTATTTTGCCGGGTTCGCGCCGCGCCACGCCGAGATCGCAGAGGCACCCGTAGCTAGGTCGAAAAGGTTGCCGGGTTGGAGGGTTATGACATCCTTGCCCTTGGTCTTGCCTGCGGTGATTGGCTTGTTGGGAATCGTCTCGTAGGCATAGCCTACCGAATGCAACTGTAGCGAGCTCCCATTGTAAGAAATCACCGCATGTTCCCATCCGTAGTGCGGCTTTCCTTTGATTTGGAACTTAAAACCAAGGTAGGCATCCTCTCCGGCCTGACCGCTCCAGGCCCCGTAGCAATACCGTGGAGGATTTTGGGTAGTCTCATACCAGACGCATGCCTGCATATCGCGCCCTTGTCCCCACTTTGTTTTAGGTCCTATTTTCTTCCCATATTGCAAGGGAGCGGGTACGTAAAAACAGCCTGAGCCCCCCTGGATGGTTCGGAAACAACCCTTCACTTGAGCGATCATGTTCTTTGACCGACGGTGCCCCGGGAGACCGGGCAAAACGGACAAGGCGGAACTACTCTTGGCGCCCCAAGAACAAAGGGTGAAATCTCTATTGCCATCGTGGTTTAGATCCAGAGGCAAGGTATCCCCCTTGCTGCAGCGATGAGTCCCATCGCTGAAACCTCCTCTCGATAACCAGCGATTGTCTGGCGTGAAGACAACTTTCGCCTCGGTCACTTCGGAAAAAGCGATGAAGGCGCCAATCCCCACACCGATCGGCAGTAGGGATTCGCCGGGCTGCGCCAACGCCACGAGACTCACTCCCGCCGCACTCGCCGCGAGCGCATACGAGTTGAGCCGCTGATGTAGGGAATCGGAAATCCGAGAGGGTGTTCGGGGACGTTGCATGAAGCCCTCCTTCAAGGCGGGCGTGGATCATTGTCGCCCTCCCCCAGCCGGGTGTCAATTGAGGGCCAAGTGCTTAATCCCGATTGGACGGTCGGCCACACAAAACAAAAAGGGCCGAACCGGGTCAGGGTTCGGCCTTCTGGAAGGTTAGAGGCTAGCTATGAAAAGCGGTCCCTTTTTACATGAGAGGGGCCAGCATTGTCTGTGACATACATCACGCCCGAATGTTAGCGACCTTGGCCACGGCATTAGTTTCCCCTCGGAGTAGGCCGAAAGTCTCCGTTGACTTCGTGCACCGGAAAGGTAGGATGGTTGCGTTAACAGCGAGGCGATATGGCGAACTCAGTACAACATCGGGGCTGGATTTCGAGGATGCGTATGGGAACGGCAAGTGGCGCGATGGCGTTAGCAGCAGCGCTTGTGCTAGGGGTAGGTACGACCCACTCGGCGCAAGCGCAGACTTTCATGGTACTTCACAACTTCATGGGTGGGACAGATGGGGCATACCCGCGGGGAGGTGTTATACGGGACTCTGCAGGTAACCTTTATGGCGCCACTGAGGTCGGGGGCGGGAACGGGTGTCTAAAGGGTGGAGGTTGCGGAACAGTCTTCAAGATCGATACGAGCGGCACCGAGACCCTGCTGCACAGCTTTTCGTCCCCTGACGAGGGCCACAATCCATACGGCGATTTGTTCCAGGATGCATCCGGCACTCTCTATGGCACTACCTTAGGCGGCGGCAGCAACGGCTGTTGGGGCGGCTGCGGTACGGTATTTAAAGTGGATACGAGCGGAACCTTCTCCGTAGTGTACAGTTTTGCTACGGGCAAAAACGGGCGCGAACCCACTGGAGGTTTGATTCAGGACAAAGCCGGTAGTTTCTACGGCACTACGTTCTACGGTGGCTCCATGGGTATAGGTGTCGTGTTCAAGCTGGATACAACGGGCAAGGAGAGGGTGCTGCACCGCTTCAACAGCGGGAAGGATGGAGCGTATCCCTCTGGTGGAGTGATACTCGATTCGGCAGGTAACCTTTATGGTGTTGATTGGGGCAGTGGCAGATCGAATCAGGGAGTATTGTACAAGCTGAGTAAGGGCGGCACACTGACTGCGCTGTACCAGTTCAAAGGGGGAGCCGACGGAGAGTTGCCCTATGGACGGGTGGTGCGGGACGCTAAGGGCAATTTCTATGGCACCACGTCCGCCGGTGGTGCCTACGGGTATGGAGTGGTATTCAAAGTGAGCAAGAACAGGAAGGAAAGGGTGTTGTACGCCTTTACTGGTGGGACGGACGGGGCGTCCCCTTTTGCTGGTTTGATACTCGACATCGCAGGGAATCTCTATGGTACTACCGAGCTAGGCGGCTCTTCCGGCCTCGGAGTGGTGTTCAAGATTGATACGAGTGGGAGTGAGACGGTGCTGCACAGTTTCGTGGGGGCGGATGGGAAACTTCCTGCAGCGGACCTGATACAGGACGCTTCCGGCACTTTATACGGTACTACATGGCAGGGCGGTAGCGGCGGCTACGGAACGGTGTGGAAGCTCACACCGTAATCGCGATGGCAAGAGCGCAGTCGCAGCGTAGCGCACAACTCGCCCTCACATCCGCCCTGGGAGATGACCCTGTTTTTTGCGAGGAAGGGATGCCAAGCTGGCACCTCGCTCGTAGGCAAACTCGGAAGCACGTGCGACAGGTGTAGCGGGCTACTTTGTAGGCGACCCAGTCGAAACAGGTTCTATGCGGTAGTCATACTCATATTCAGATTCGCAGCGTGCTGCTTCGTCTTCCCGCTGCCCTGCCTGGGCTTCTTCATAGGTAGGGAATGGCCGAAGCTGCTAAACGACGTTTCGCCAGACCTACGATGCATAGCCTTCCGCCGAACGTAGAAGGCCACAGGTCCCATCAGCTCTTGGCTTCCCCTTTAGTGCCTCATTGTTTCGGGCCAGAGAAGTTTGGCTTGCAGGTGTGGCTGGCGAATTTTTCCTGCAGATGATCCTTTGCCTCCAAGGGCCGACCCATCAGCTCCGAGGGCGTGAAGAACTTGATATGGCACCGCTCACAGGTGGCAAGGCTCGGAGTCTGGTGCACGTACTTCAGCACGACAAATTGTCGCTCAGCCATCCGCACAACAGTCTGCCACAACAGGTAGACAGTCAGGTTATTTTTCGATGAAAAGATGGCTCGGCAGAGTTAACTCAGGGGCGCACATCACGGAGATTCTAAGCGGCTCCGGAGGTTTTCGAGGCCAAGAAGGCCAGCAGGTCTGGGATGCTGATTCCTGTGTCGAGCAACGAGATCATCTCCTCGGGGGTTACGCCGACCTGCTGCCCGTACCGCACAAGCTTTTCGACCGCTTGTTCCAACAGGCGTACGTCCCTTGACAAAGGTCGGCAGGCGGGCCGGGATGCAGCCGCTTTTCGGGAGCTACCCTAGCCGACTCTTCCACCAATTCTAGCGTGAATCGTCATTGACAATAAAACCAAAACAGTTTAGGTTAATACTTGTGACGAAAACAGAAGTGAAGCAGTTCACCAGCTGGCTGGGGAAGCGCAGCTACAAGGCCCGGCTGGAGCGGTTTGGAATGGAGCGCCTGCAGGAGATCGCTCGGGAAAACGGAAAGAAGGGCGGTCGACCCAGGGGCAGCGGCAAACAAATACGAGAGCGAGGTGGGCAATGAGTATCTACAAGCGTGGCGAGGTGTACTGGTACAAGTTCATGTGGCAGGGCCGCATGGTGCGGGAGTCCACGAAGCAGGGCAATGACAAGGTGGCCCGGCAGATGGAGGCGGCACACCGCACGAGGCTGGCGAAGGGCGAGGTGGGAATCCGCGAGAAGAAAGCCGTCCCGACTCTTGCTGAGTTCTGTCGGAAACGCTTTGCTCCTTGGGCAGAGTCCACCAGTTCAGTCAAGACTTGGCGCGATTTTTACAGAGTCGGGCTGATGGCGATTCAGGCTTACTCTCCGCTTGCCAGTCTCCCCTTGGGCGGGATTACCACGGAGCGAATCGCCGACTTTGCCTGCCATCGGCAAGCGGAGGGCATGAAGGTAGCGACAGTCAATGCTTCGCTTCGCATCCTGCGCCGTGTTCTTCGTGTTGCAGAGGAATGGGGCGAACTAGAGAGAGCGCCCAAAGTCAGAATGCTTTCCGGCGAATTGCACCGAGAGCGGGTCATCACACCTGAAGAGGAAGCCCGGTATCTAGCATCGTCGAACTCGCTGCTGTCTGAGATCGCAACAGTGTTAGTGGATACCGGTCTTCGCCCAGAAGAGTGCTACCGGCTGTTGTGGGATTCGATCACTTGGGTGAATGGCCGCAATGGAACACTGCTGGTAACGCACGGGAAAACGAAAGCAGCGCGCCGCGTGCTTCCAATGACTCCAAGGGTCCGGCACACCCTGGAAACGCGTTGGGAAGTTTGTGGAAGGCCATCGGAGGGCTACGTATGGCCCGCGCCAACCAAGAGCGGGCACATTGAACCGTCCAGCTTGAAGAAGCAACACAGCAAGGCTCTAAGGCTCTCGAAGGTGCGTCCGTTTGTCCTCTACTCGCTCCGGCACACTTTCCTCACCCGCTTGGGGCAATCCGGCTGTGACGTATGGACGTTGGCCCGCGTGGCCGGACACAGTTCAATCGCAATCTCAGCCCGGTACGTCCATCCGTCCGAAGACGCTGTTCTGGAAGCGATGGAGCGGCTAGGTGGGCACAATTCTGGGCACAATGCAAAACTACCACCCATCGGGAGGAGCGGAAGTCCGCTCCTAACCGCATGAACTGTCAGATGTTTGCATGGTGGGCAGTGCAGGACTCGAACCTGCGACCTCCTGCTTGTAAGGCAGGCGCTCTAACCAGCTGAGCTAACCGCCCCTCGTTTGCCGATGCAAAATGAGAGAAGGAACTCTGCGGAGATGATACGTGAGCCGGGAAAGTACGGTCAATGTGAGGCCACGCCAGCACTAGCTCGCACCGGTTGTTGCCTTGCTCTGCGATGAGGGCCTGAGTGCTGACTGCTGATAGCCGGCTGCCGCTTTTGCTAGACTGGCGCGTGCGCCGTCTGATCGTCAACGCCGATGATTTCGGCCTCACGCGCGGCGTGAATCGCGGCATTGCGGAGGCGCATGCCCACGGTATCGTGACCTCGGCAACGGTGATGGCCAACGGTCCGGCTTTCGACGACGCGGTGCGGCTGGCACAATCGAATCCTCGTCTCGGAATCGGCTGCCACGCCGTGCTCATTGATGGCACGCCACTATTGGGCGGACATGAAATCTCCAGCCTCATCGGGCGCGCGTGCGATTTACAGTTCAGGCAAAACCTGAGCAGCTTTGCCCTGCGCGCGATCGGTGGTCTCCTGGACGCTCGCCAGATCGAAGCCGAAGCAACGGCGCAAATCCGCAAGCTGCAGTCCGCCGGGCTGGCAGTGTCTCATCTGGATACGCACAAACACGTTCATATATTTCCGCAGGTGCTGCGGCCTCTGCTGCGAGCGGCGCAGGCCTGCGGTGTGCGAGCAATCCGCAATCCATTTGGGCGGGTCGGTTCTTCGTTCATTGCCGGCCGTCCGAATCTGTGGAAGCGCTATGGCGAACTCAAGCTGCTCAACCTGTTCGCGAGAAAATTCCGGCAGGCGGTCACCGCCGCGGGAATGCTTACCACAGATGGAAGCCTCGGCATTGCGGCCACGGGCACGCTTGATGACCGGTTGTTCCGATTTGTATTGGAGAATGTTCCGGATGGAACCTGGGAACTGGTTTGCCATCCCGGCTACAACGACACCGAGCTGCAGAGTGTTCGAACCCGGCTCCGGAAGTCGCGCGCGGTGGAGTTGCGGCTTCTGACTTCAAAGGAAATCCGCGAGCTACTGGCCCGAAACGGAGTGGAGCTGATTTCCTACCGCGATATTGTCGGAGGGTGTCGGCTGTCATTGTGAGCGAAGCATGATGTTCACAGAGTGAACCTCATGCGGAGTCGAAGAATCCCTATTCTGCGAGAGTCCTTTCGAAACTTCCAAGGCATCCTGCGTGTATTTCCAGGAAGAATCCAGCCCGGACGTACACGGCCTTTTGGATAAGCATGGGCCACCAAATTTCGCCGATCAGGACTAGGCTACAGGTATGATGAGGAAGGCGATACGTCGCTGACTGCATGGACAATAGACCCGAAGCCCGCGTCGCAACCGAGATTCTGGTCCGAGTGTGGGGCATGGATGCGGACGGCCGCCCCTTCTTCCAGAATGCCAATGCCGGCGATATCAGCAGCGAGGGTGCCATGCTCTCCGGCATTAATCATCCCCTGAAAGTCGGGGACGTCATCGGCATCCAGCATGGCGCGATGAAGGCGAGATTCAAAGTAGTGTGGCTCGTGGACAGCGGAACGGCGCGGAAGATTGAAGCTGGGGTGCAGATTCTTGAAGGTCAGAAGAGCCCTTGGCAGGAAGTCGTCCGAACCGGCACGCGACTATCCCCTGGCAAGAACAAGAGACGATTTGTCCGGCACAAGGTTTCGTTTCCGTTAGAAATTGGTTTTGCGGACAATCGTCGCACCCACCTGAAGACACAGGCCACTGACATTAGCGGCCGGGGTTGTTATGTGGAGACTCTGCTGCCGCTGCCCCTAGGAACAAAAGTTAACGTGACGTTCTGGATGGACTCCGAAAAAATGCGCACCGACGGCGTGGTGAGAGCCAGCGATCCGAACGTGGGAATGGGCATCGAGTTTACGGAGTTGGAAAATCAGGTCCAGGAAAAGTTGCAGCAGTATATCGAGAAACTCAACGAGGGACTGAGTTCCCCGGCAGCCAAAGGCGCCAGCGGTTCAAACTAGCCTAGTCGAGGATTTCTCAGCTCTCTGCGATTATCCCGAGTGAGGGTTCGCTCTTATCCAATCAGCCGTTCGCTCGCCTCCTACCCTTTCGCAAAGTGCGCGCAAAGGCTGGGGCACCCTCAGTTGGGCGACGCCAGCGAGATCAAATCTACGAAAGGTGGGCCACCCGCCTGCAAGTGCCCGCGATTTTACCCCCTTTCCGATGTTAAAAGTTGTAAAAACTGAATCCAGCCACCGAGGTTGCCATCGAATCCAGAAAGTTGCATGAATCCGGGGAGAGACGCGAACCGCGAATGAAGATCGGGATTACGTGCTATCCAACTTACGGCGGCAGCGGAGTCGTGGCCACCGAACTCGGCCTCGAACTGGCCCAGCGCGGACACGAGATTCATTTCATTTCCTACGCTCAGCCCATCCGCCTCACCGAACTGCATCCCAACATTCATTATCACGAAGTTGATGTTTCGCGGTATCCGCTGTTCGACTACCCTCCTTACGACTTGGCGTTGGCCACACGCATGGCGGAGGTCTCGGAGCTTTACGCTCTCGACCTTCTGCATGTGCATTATGCGATTCCGCATTCAGTCAGTGCCTTGCTAGCTCGGCAGATGCTGGCCGCCAAGCCGCTCAAGCAACGGCTTCCTTTTGTTACCACGCTCCATGGCACCGACATCACGCTGGTCGGACTGGATCGCTCCTACTTGCCGATTACTCGCTTTTCCATCGAACAAAGTGATGGCGTGACTGCCATCTCACAATACTTGCGGGAGCGCACCCTGCGCGAGTTCGACGTCCGCAACCATATCGAGGTTATTTACAACTTCGTAAACTGCGATGTCTACGTCCGTGACTCCGAGGCCGCGAAGCGGCGAGCCGAATACGCTCCGCACGGCGAGCGCATCCTGGTGCATCTCTCCAACTTCCGCCCGGTAAAGCGAATCACAGACACCATTGAGATCTTCGATCGGGTGCGGAAAAAGATTCCCTCCAAACTGCTGCTGATTGGCGATGGTCCGGATCGCTCGCGCGCCGAGTGGCTGGCGGTACAGAAGGGAATCCATAACGATGTGCTGTTTTTGGGCAAGCAGGACGAGGTCCACGAAAAACTTGCCCTAGCCGACATCATGCTGATGCCCAGTGAATTGGAGTCGTTCGGGCTGGCGGCTCTGGAAGGCATGGCTTGTGAGGTCGTGCCCATTGCGACACGTGTCGGGGGCGTGCCGGAAGTAATCGAGCACGGCAAGAGCGGTTATCTGGCCGACGTTGGGGACGTTGAGACCATGGCCCATTACGCCATCGAATTGCTGAATGACGAGAGCCGCCTGCGGGACATGGGGAAAGCTTGCCGTGGAGTGGCGCAGTCCCGGTTCTGCTCTTCGAAAATCATCCCGCATTATGAGGAATTTTACCGGCGGGTGCTGGAACGCTCCTCGTAGAGCGCCGCCGGGATTGAGCCTTCACTGTGCAGGATGGGCAGGCGCAAACGGATCAGAGTTCCCTTCCCTTCGTGGCTGTCAATGGTCATGCGGGCAGTGTCCCCATAAAGCACCTTCATCCGCTCGGCCACGTTGGCCAGGCCGATCCCGGTTCCGCCAAGTCCGCTCGGCCTTTCCAACAGCGTGGCTGCGCCCATGCCCACGCCATCGTCCTCGACTTCGATAATCAGATGGGAATCGGTGAGCCGGCTGCGCAGGAAGATACTGCCACCTTCGATTTTGGAGGCGAGTCCGTGCTTGATGGAATTTTCCACCAGAGGTTGAACCAGCATGCTGGGCACCATCACATCCAGTGATGCGGGCTCTAGTTCCTTCATCACCCGCAGCTTGTCCCTTCCAAAGCGAACCACCTCGATATCAAGAAAGTTATCAATGAACTCCAGTTCCTCGCGCAGGGGAACAAAGGCGTCACCGCTGCTCAACAAGCGCCGCAGAATTGTGGCCAGCTTGATGATCAACTCCCGCGCTGTGTCCGGGTCGAAGCGGACCAGCGAGGAAACCGAATTCAGCGTGTTGAACAGAAAATGCGGGTTAATCTGATTTTGTAGGGCTTCCATACGGGCATGCAGCAGCAGGCGCTCCTGCTCCTCGAGCTTGATCTGGATGCGCACGCTGTTCCAGATCTTGAGCTCCGTGCCGATGGTGATGATCGAAGTAGCGTAGATCGCAACTTCCACCCAGAGATTGAAACTCTCGAGGCTGAAGGTGGAGTACGGCAAGAAACGGGAGAGTTCGGTTTGCACGAAGCGTAGCGCCACGATCGTCACAAAGAACATAACCTGCCAGTCAAACAGCCGGGGGGTTGGCAGGTTGCGACGGATCATGCGATAGATGCTGAGGTCAATGAAAGGAGAGAACGACCAGATATCCTCACGGTCGGGCGCCAGGGTGCGAAGCTGCCCGGCAATGAAACCGCACAGAATATTGAAGGGCAGAGTGGCCCATTCGCCGTGGGCAAGTGCGGGAATAGCCAGCAGCACACCTCCTGCCATGCCACAAAACCGGCCCGCCACCACGCCGAGCAAGACGGTAGTCTCGAACGACAGGTCGCCGGCCAGAAAACTCTTCTGAATGAAGCGTATCTGCACCCCCAAGGCTAGCGGCAGAGCGATCCAGAGGACGAGATAGATCTGCTGTTTCAGGGACCGGTCTTCGCGGAACAGCAAAGACTTGAATTCTACCGAGCGAACCAGAATGCTGGCGGCGCCGCGGCTACGCCTAGCTTGATCAGCAGATTGATGAGGATGAGACGCTGTTCCATATTTACCGAGCGCAGGAGGCCGCTGAGAAAAATGTAGCACGAAAGGGGGCTACGTCTTCGCGGCTTGGCTCGGGACAGCCGTGACGAGGACGGATTTTAAACTTTGTTTTCCAACCACTCGCCGTCAGCCTGGTGGCGCTGGGTGTAGGCCTCGACTTGGTCTTCGTATACGAGTTCCGCGTGCTCTTCGCAGCTAGGATCTCCATCCACCAAGCGGGTGGCTACCTTGCCACAAATAACGCAAACCGGCGGCTGCTGCGCCGCCTTCTCTGCCGGCTGCTCTTTCGATTTCATGGTTCTACCTCTCGAATACGCCCTCACAGGCGGCGGTCATCGCCATCCGCGCGGGAAGAAAGATCGCCTACTCCATAGAACGATGGGCAGAGGCCGGCTTCACGCTCAAGCCAGCACTGCGTAGGGCACCGGTTCCAGCTTCGTATTCAGCTTGATCGGGACATTCAGTGCATGCGAGATTGGGCACATGGCTTTCGCGCTCTTGCACGCCTTGTGAAACTTCTCCGCATCCCGCTCGGGTAAGTCAGTCGTCACATGCAGTTCGATCTCTGTAACCGCCCAGCGTCCCCTATGCTCTTCCAGAGTCAATTCTGATTCGGTTCTTACATAGTCGTTCCGGATACCGAGTTTGGCCAGTTCCTGCGCCAGCATCAGACTCATGCAGGAAGCTACGGCTGCCGCCAGCATTTCGGACGGGCTGGTGCAGGGCTCATTCCCCGTACTCGACCCGAACGAGTACAGAGCCTTGGACATAATGCCACTGGTAGTCGAAACCGAGCCCTCGCCTGCGGCCGGGCTTCCCTTCCAAATCGCCACCGCGCTGCGTATCATAGATCACCTCCATCGGTGTTCTCCTCTTCTTATAGGCCAGCCGCACACGCAGCGCAGTGACCTATGAACCTAGACGTTGTGACACCCGTCATGCGATGAAAAGCCTTCAAACGCGTAGTCTTGCGGCGATTTCGGTGACTGCGGCTTCAATTCCCTCGCTTTGCGCCGGACCACCCTGGGCCATATCCTTGCTTCCGCCCCCCCGCCCACCGAGCCGCGCTAGAGTTTCCTTCATCAGCGCATTCATGTCGAATGGCTGGCCGAGGGATTGGGCGAATACCAGCGCCGGCGGGCTTGAAGTGGCACCGAGAAGAGCGATGGCTGCCTCACTCTGGCGAGTCAGTTTCTGCGCCAGCATTTTTATGAAAGTCAGATCGCGATCCGGGAAGGTGCGAACCACGATTTTGCGTCCGCTGTTTTCGGGCGTTTCTGCCAGCAGCCGGCTGGCATACTGATCAGCCAGTTCTTCCAGAAGTTGCTCGCGCGACTTTCGTGCAGCCCGAGTGTCTTCCTGCGCTTTGCGCACTTGTTGGGGAACATCCCAGACGTGACTCGAAAGCAATCCAGCCGATTCCGCCAGAGCAGCGTAATCACGCCGGGCTGTGGCAACCGCTCGTTTGCCGCAGACGAACTCGACTCGCCATCCCTGCCGCACTTTTTCTGTTTTCCGCAGCAGAATACAGCCAATTTGGCCCGTGGCTGCAACGTGGGTGCCGCCACAGGCTGTGAGATCGAAATCACGTATATCGATTAGCCGCAGCTTGTCTCTTTCCGCAGGCGGCAGCTTGCGCAGGCCTAATTCCTGCGCCTCTTCCTGCGTAACAAAACGGATCTCGACAGGACGGTTCTGCATGACGACATCGTTGGCCAGGGCCTCGGCGGCTTCGACCTGCGCGGCAGTCAGGCTTTTCAAATCCAAATCTATGGAGCAGGACTCCGCGCCCATGTGAAAAGAAACCGTGGGCATGTTGAACAACCGCGCGAAGGCTGCCGAGAGAACATGCTGGCCGGAATGCTGCTGCATGTGGTCACGCCGGCGGTCCAGATCGAGCAGGCCGCGAATGCGGCTTCCCTTCTGGATCTCTGCCGTGTTCTCCAGGATGTGCAGGATCGTTCCATCTTCGTTCTCGGCCACCTCAGTCACACGCAGCTTCTCGCCTTCCACTGGAACGATCCAACCCGTATCGAAGACTTGTCCGCCACTGGTGGGATAGAACGCAGTGCGATCGAGGATCACCGCCGGACGTGAATCGGGCGGCACTGAGCTCACATCGAGGACTTCTGCATCGAACTCGTGAAGAAAAGAATCGTGGTAGTAGAGGCGTTCGGTCATGATTGTCGTAGATCTGATCCATTTTTCGAACAGGCCGGATAGTGCTGCCAGCATGCCCCTAGCAGTTGCGGATATCCGCAACCAGTTGTGGCTCGACCAAGGCTTGGCGAATGGTGGCTTTAACCGTCTCCTTTACAAGGTCCGAGGCGTTCTGATGGTTGCGGAGGACTGCCAGCCCCCCGCCAAAATCCGGGTTGTCACCGTGGGCTAGGCGGCTGCGATAATCGTACATTTTCGTCCAGACAGTTTCGGGGCTTGTCGCTCCGAACCTGCTGTAGTCGAGGCGCCTCTGGAACCGATTGTTGAGGAGCGCGACCTTGTTTTTGATCTGGCGCGTAATTGAGTCGAGCGGGTCCTTGGGATCGGGCTGATGGGCAAGCAACGACTCCAGCAGGGCGAAATAGCAGCGGGGAGGCCGGCGGCAGATTCTGAAGCCCCTGCAGCTCTCTCGTGTATCGGTTCACGTCGACCAAAGTGTGGTTATGCCGCTGAATTTGCGCGTGGATCGTGGTGAATTCGGCGACATCGGAAGCGGTAACCTCGACGAATTCGAGACGCCCCCAACTGGCATCCTCTAGCAGGTGAAATAACCGCAAGGTGTTCAATATCACCCCCGAACCAGTGCGGTCGGTGTTGGGCACGTGCACAATTGTGAAACCGATTTTTAGTTCAAGGGGAGCGAGACTGAAAACCGCTGCGAGCTCTTCTATGATTTGGTTGTTTCCCTGGAAGGCGATTACAAAATAGCGGCGATCCCCCTCCGGAACCGGTTCCCATTGGCCACTTGCCGTTCTTCGCTGCTTCCAAGGGTTCAGCATGAGCTGTGTCTGCGTTGCCATTCGCGACATCGTATTCTCGACAACGCGGATTTCGTGGGCGCTCGCTCGCCTAAGTTGGTGCCCCGGGGCAAGAGTGTAGCTGCTTTCTTGTGCGAGGCCGGAGACGTTCATAACAAAAGCGAAATTATCCACAGGTGGCTCAGCCGTGTGGTCGGCAGAGAGCGTCATACGGTCGCCCGGTGGTATCGCTACGAAGTCACCCATAATGCGCCTCTAATACGGCCCAATGATTCCGCCAATCTGCCGCGAGGCCGGCTCGCGACGCTCCCCGGTTTGTTCCTGGTCCGACTTCTTGTGTGAATCGATGACATCCAAATACTTCAAGCCTGAACCTGTGTTGAACAGCACGACGGCATCGTCCGCGCCAAAGAATCCGCTGGCACGCAGCTTGCGATAGGCGGCCAGCGCCGCTGCGCCTTCCGGAGCGGCAAAAATCCCTTCGACCCGAGGCCCAATGCCGGAACGCATCCATGATTTCTTCGTCGGTCACGGCCAATGGCCGCGCCACCGCTCTTCTTCAGAATATCGAGGATCAGGTAGTCGGCATACGCTTTGGGCACGCGAAGTCCGGCGGCCAGCGTAGCGGCATTCGTGCCAGAATTCAGCATTGGATTTGCCTTCATCCCAGGCTTTCGGAATGGGCGCGCAACCCGTCGGCTTGGACCGCAATCATCTGCGGACGCTCGCGGCCGATCCAGCCCAGTTCTTCCATCTCCTCGAAAGCCTTCCACATTCCGATCAAGCCGACTCCGCCGCCAGTGGGATAAATGATGCCTTGCGGAATGCGCCATCCCAACTGCTCGGCCACTTCGTAGCCCATGGTCTTCTTGCCTTCGACGCGGAACGGCTCTTTCAGCGTGGAGACGTCGAACCAGCCTTCTTCTTCTTTGCTCTCGCCGACCATCCGGGCACAATCGCTGATCAGGCCGTCCACCAGCGTGACGTGCGCGCCGTAGCTCTCGCACTCCACGCGGTTGGCCAGAGGCACGTCTTTGGGCATGAAGATGTAGGCTTCGATTCCCGCCGCAGCCGCGTATGCGGCCAGCGCGCTGGCGGCATTGCCCGGCGGAGGGAGCAGCCAGTTTCTTCAGGCCGTAAGCTTTCGCCATTGTGACCGCGGCGGACATGCCTCGGGCTTTGAATGATGCCGGTAGGATTCAACCCTTCTTCCTTGATATATACGCTAGGAAACTCGCGGCTCGGCAGCATCGGCGTGAAGCCCTCGCCCAGCGACACCGGTTCGGCTTCGGGGAGAACTTCGGCGTAGCGCCACATGCTGGGGGTGCGTCCAAACAAGCAGCCGCGGTGAACGTGGGTTTCAATGCCGCGAGATCGTAGCGGACGTAGAGGACGCCGCCATCTTTGGGGCAAACCGTCTGCGGGCGATCAGCGTCGAGCCACGTGCCGCACTTTGTGCACTCCAGATGGGCAATTCGAGCCACGAAGGGAGTTTAGCATTTGGGCAGGTGCGGGGATGGGCGCCATCGCGAGCGCGCTCTGCTTTGACGGACGCGAGCGAAGTGAGGGGAAAGTCGAAGGTCCAAGCGGAGCAAAGCTCCGCAGATTGGGATCTACCTCAAATCGTCGCCAGGATCGGTGGGATAAACGCCTTCCATGAGAAGGCCGGTCGGTGTCAAGTGGGATCTTGCTTGTTTTTCTCCTTTCTTTCTTCATGGCGGAGCGGTGTGCCGGGCGGCCCGGAGCGGTCAAGGGCGCGTTCTTTGCGGCGCCAGCGAACCCTTGACGGCGAGGACCGCTCGGCGACCATTCCGCCGGGAAGAAAGAAAGCCCTCACTCTGGGACCCAGTCGGGGTTGACTCCAAGACCCGTCCGCCGCTACTGCCGCCACCCTTCCATCCGCACTCTCCGTGAGCGATTCTGCGCTCGGTGCCAGTTGGGTGTTCTCGTTTCAGCCGGTGCTGCCACCTTCCATGAGAAGGCCGGTCGGTGTCAAGTGGGATCTTGCTTGTTTTTCTCCTTTCTTTCTTCATGGCGGAGCGGTGTGCCGGGCGGCCCGGAGCGGTCAAGGGCGCGTTCTTTGCGGCGCCAGCGAACCCTTGACGGCGAGGACCGCTCGGCGACCATTCCGCCGGGAAGAAAGAAAGCCCTCACTCTGGGACCCAGTCGGGGTTGACTCCAAGACCCGTCCGCCGCTACTGCCGCCACCCTTCCATCCGCACTCTCCGTGAGCGATTCTGCGCTCGGTGCCAGTTGGGTGTTCTCGTTTCAGCCGGTGCTGCCACCTGATTGGCGACCTCTCTTCCATCTCCAACATGGAAGTGGGCCAGGCGATTAACGCAGTCACCGAAACTCGGCGCGGGGATTTGAAGTTTCCCTTTCGCACACCTTCCCTCTGTCTGCACTACGCTGCCACTCTGTCTACACTACGCCGCTGCTGATACTGGTACCAGCTGATTGCTATTGTGCAATGGTTCGTACACTTCTCCACTGACCCACAGGTGATGCAGCAACACTGCTAGCTTTCGTGCGGTCGCAATCACCGCTCGTTTCTTCCCGTTCTTCCCGCCCCGCTCGGCCAGCTTCAGACCCCAGCGTCGCAGATCGCTGTCCGCCCCGAACGGCCCCAGTATGTGGTGCGCACCCTGCACCAGCAGCGTTCGCAGATAGGGATCGCCTTCCTTGCTGATGTGCATCTGCGGTTCGCTCTGCCCGGAGTTTCTGCGTCCGGGCTGCAGCCCAAGGTAGCAGCCCACGTCGCGACTCTTGCGGAAGCGATGCGCATCTTCCAGCGTCAGCAGGAAGGTCAGCGCGATCAGCGTACCGACTCCCTTCACCTGCTTCAGCAACGCCACTGGCGGATAGCGACTCTCCGCCAACTGCTCGATCTGCTGGTTGTACTCGCGGATGCGCTCACTCAACGATTCGATGGCGGCCAGCAACGGCTGCAGCGCGATCTGCAGCTCTGGGCTCAAGCCTTCGGCTTTCTCCGGGTTCATATTGCGCGCGTTGCACCCGCGCAACCGCTCCCCGTAACTCTTGGCCAGACCGCGCGCCGTGTTCACCAGCGCCGTCCGTGCGCGTACCAGTCCGGCTCGCGCCCGGATCACCGTCAAGTCCGCCTTGCGCTCTCGCGCTGCGATGCTTCACCGGACACAACAGCTGCGGATCGATGCGCGCCAACCGAGCCAGCGTCCTGGCATCCAGCCGATCGTCCTTCTTGCGACTCTCCCCGATCAAGCGCACGTTGCGGGCATGCGCCACGATCACTTCGTGCCCCAACTCGCTTAGCAGTCGACTTACCCACGGCGAATGCATGCCCGTCTCCAGCGCGATCCGGCTGCGCGGCATGCCCCCGAACGCTTCCTTCATCGCTTTCGGAGTCGTGCTTACTCGTTGCTCCAACCGCACGCTCCCAGTCTCATCCAGCACGCAATACCAGCTCGAACGATCTCCCAGGTCCAAACCGATGGTCAGCTTCTGCTCTGCACAATTTCTGATCTGCTTCGCCTCTGCAGTGCTAATCTTCTTCATTGCCGGTCTCCTTTATCTTTTGCGCTTCGAGCGCGTCGATAACTTGGGAGCGTATCGCATCCCGCCGGAGACCGGCCTTCTCATCCCATCTGGTTGCGACGGCTAGGTGGTGGCTACCCAAAAGCAATCCTTTGAACTAAACTCACGGCGATGAACGCGGCTCAATTCTGGCAATCCTTTCAGCGACTTTCCCTATGGAGTTTCGAAGCACTTTTGCTGCCTCGGCCCTTGATTGCACTGGCCATCTGTAGCTCAAGTCTGGCTCTGGCTTTCGCATTGCAGCTACCATTCCGCAGGGAAGTGTGGCGCCCTTCTCACTGGCTTGTGTTTACGCAATTGCTTTTCTTCCCCGCGACAATCACGGTTGGAGTGTTGTTTCCGGCTGGCGGCATCATGCCCAAGCCGGTGCCCAACGTGGCAGGTCGCTGGTGCCTAGACGCACTCTGGTATCTATCCTTGGTTATGGGCTGTGTCTGGGTGTATCGGATGAAGGGATTACGATGGTTCGCAGGCAGCCTAGTCGCACTTCAGGAAATTCTTGTTTTCTGTGCAGGTTTCATGGCAGGCATGAGCGTGAGCGGCGATTGGCTGTGAGCCAGTTCGCGAGTTGCTGTCGAAGCAAGTGCCATTTCACTAACAATGCCCAAAGTAACGTGCTTATGAGATGAGCAATGAGGCTCTGGCCGGCTCAGTCCTCATTCATAGGTGGCGAGCACCAGATGCTCCGGCTTCTCGGGAAACACTTCGCTATCTATTCAGCTTCAGCCTGCTCCTTTACCGGATATCGCTCATCGAGCTCGAGGTTGAGTTCCAACACGTTCACGCGCGGTTCACCGAGGAATCCCAATTGTCTGCCTTCTGTGTGCTTGGCTATCAGTTGTTGCACTTCCTCGCCGCTGATTCCCCGCTCCTTCGCGACCCGCGCCGCCTGAAATTCCGCCGCTGCAGGAGAAATGTGAGGATCTAATCCTGAGCCCGAAGTTGTGACCAGATCGACGGGAACCGGCTGGCCCGGATTGTCGGCCTGATTGCTGGCGACGCTTGCGTTCACGCGGTCGATCAATTGTTTATTCGTCGGCCCGAGATTGTGAGCCCCCGGAATTCGCCGCATCATAGCCGTTGCCTGCGGCCGATGGCCGCGAGTGGAAATAGGCAGGGCCGGTAAATGTCTGCCCGATGATTCGCGAGCCGATCACCTTGCCGTCTCGCACGATCAGCTGGCCGTTGGCCTTGTCGTGGAAAGAGCACCTGCGCCAGTCCCGTAACCACCAAGGGATAGATGATGCCCAGCAGAATGGTGGTGACAATCGTCATCAGGATCGAAATCATCAGATTCTTTTTCATAGCGTCCTCTTCAGTCCTAAAGAAAACCGAGAGTTCCTCGTCGCTTCGCTCCTCGGAATGACAACGCACTGGTTGCATCGACTGTGCATAGCTCCTCATGCCATTCCCACGCGGGTGATGACCATATCGATCAGCTTGATTCCGATAAACGGCACGATGATTCCACCCACGCCGTAGATCAGAGGTTGCGGCGCAGCAGCGCCGCAGCGCCCATCGGGCGATACTTCACGCCCCTCAACGCCAGCGGAATCAACGCAACGATGATCAGCGCGTTGAAAATCACCGCCGACAGCATCGCCGACTGCGGGGTCTTCAGCTGCATGATGTTCAGCGCGTTCAGCACCGGGAAACGTCCCGGCAAACATCGCCGGGATGATCGCGAAATATTTGGCAACATCGTTGGCAATCGAAAATGTGTCAAGCGCGCCGCGCGTCATCAGCAGCTGCTTGCCGATGCCCACGATCTCGATCAGCTTGGTCGGGTTGGAATCGAGATCGACCATGTTTCCGGCTTCTTTCGCCGCCTGCGTGCCGGAGTTCATCGCCACGCCCACGTCGGCCTGCGCCAGCGCGGGAGCGTCGTTGGTGCCGTCGCCGGTCATCGCCACCAGCTTGCCCTGCTTCTGCTCCCTGCGGATCAGGTCCATCTTGTCCTTCGGCGTCGCCTGGGCAAGAAAGTCATCCACGCCGGCTTCGCGCGCAATCGCCGCCGCGGTCAACGGATTGTCGCCGGTAATCATCACCGTCCGGATTCCCATGGCCCGCAGCTGGTCGAAGCGCTCGCGCATTCCGCCCTTGACGATGTCCTTCAGCTGGATCACGCCCAGGGCGCCGCGCGGTTCTCCGCCACCACCAGCGGAGTGCCGCCGGCGCGCGCAATCGGTCTCCACCGCGGCCTGGATCTCCGGGGCAGAACCGTGCCGTGCTGCGCGAGATACGTTCGCTGATGGCGTCCACCGCGCCCTTGCGAATCTGGAGGCCGTTCAGTTCACGCCGGACATGCGGGTCTGCGCCGTGAAGGGAACAAACTGCTGCTTCCTGCGAAGCCAACTCGCGGCCGCGCAGGTTGTACTTCTCCTTCGCCAGCACCACGATCGAGCGCCCTTCCGGCGTTTCGTCGGCCAGCGAGGAAAGCTGCGCCGCATCGGCCAGCTCCGCTTCCGTGACTCCCGGCGCGGGCACAAATTCGCGACGCCTGCCGATTGCCCAAGGTGATGGTGCCGGTCTTATCGAGCAGCAGCGTGTTGACGTCGCCGGCGGCTTCCACGGCGCGGCCAGACATGGCCAGCACGTTGTGCTGCACCAGTCGGTCCATGCCCGCGATGCCAATGGCCGAAAGCAATCCGCCGATCGTCGTCGGAATCAGGCAGACCAGCAGCGACACCAGCACAAATACGGTCTGCGGCGCGCCGGAGTAGATGGCAAACGGCTGCAGCGTGACCACCGCCAGCAGAAAGATGATGGTCAGTCCGGCCAGCAGAATGTTCAGCGCGATCTCGTTCGGCGTCTTCTGCCGCTCCGCGCCTTCCACCAGGGCGATCATGCGGTCGAGGAAGGTCTCGCCGGGGTTGGAGGTGATCTTCACCTTGATCTGATCGGAGAGCACGCGCGTGCCGCCGGTCACCGCCGAACGGTCGCCGCCGGATTCGCGAATCACCGGAGCCGATTCGCCGGTGATCGCCGACTCATCGACCGACGCAATGCCGTCGATGATCTCGCCGTCGCCGGGGATAAACTCGCCGGCCGAGACCATCACCACATCCCCGGCGCGCAGCTTGGAGCTGGCAACCTGCTCCGTCTTCCCATCGGGCAACAGACGATTGGCGACGGTTTCCGAGCGGGCTTTGCGCAGCGTATCCGCCTGCGCCTTGCCGCGCCCTTCGGCCATGGCTTCGGCGAAGTTGGCGAACATCACGGTGAACCACAGCCAGAGCGTGATCTGCAGATTGAACCTGAACGCACCCTGATGCCGCATCGCATCGCGACCAGCAGAATGGTGGTGATTACGCTGCCCACCTCCACCACGAACATGACGGGATTCCCCATCATCTTGCGCGGGTTCAGCTTGAGAACGAATCGAGCAGCGCGCGCCGCACGATCTTCAATTCCCAGATCGACTTTCGATTTTGTCGTCGTGCTCGACATGATTTCCTCAGAATGTCTTTCCTGCATCCATCAGCAGGTGCTCAAGAATTGGCCCGAGGCTGAGCGCGGGGAAAAACGTCAGCGCGCCGACAATGAGAATCACGCCGATCAGCAGCACGCTGAACAGCGGCGTCGTCACCGGAAACGTGCCCACCGAAGGCGGAACGTATTTCTTCTTCGCCAGGCTGCCGGCAATCGCCAGCATCGGAATCTTCATCAGAAAGCGGCCGCCCAGCATCGTCAAAGCCAAGCGCGATGTTGTACCAGGTCGTATTCGCGTTTAGCCCGCCGAAGGCCGAACCGTTGTTGCCGGCCTGCGATGTAAAGGCATAGAGGATCTGCGTGAAGCCGTGCGGCCCGGGATTGGCGATGCTGCGAGGTGCCGAATGCCGTGTACCGCTCGAGATCGCGGTCAGCACCAGGATGATCAGCGGAAAGATCAGCGCGAACAGCATGGCCATCTTCACGTCGTACGCCTCGATCTTCTTGCCCAGATACTCCGGCGTTCGTCCCACCATCAGGCCTGCGATGAACACGGCGAGCACGACGAAAACCACCATGCCGTACATGCCCGGCGCCCACACCGCCGAAGATACCTCGCCCAGCATGATGTTGATCAGCGGAACCATTCCGCCCAGCGGAGTGTACGAATCGTGCATGCCGTTGACCGCGCCGCAACTGGCGTCCGTGGTGACCGTCGCCAACAGCGCGGAGTTGGCGATGCCGAAGCGCACCTCCTTGCCTTCCATGTTGCCGCCCGGCTGCATGCGCGCTCGACGTGCTGGTCCACTCCATGCAGCAGCGGATTGCCTCGCGCCTCCGCCCAGTAGCGGTGGTCACGCCCGCCAGAAACAGCACCGCCATCGCGCCCCACACCGCCCAGCCATGGCGCTGCGAGCCGGTCATGTGGCCCAGCGTGTAGGTGAGCCCGGCGGAGATGGCGAAGATGCGAAAGCATCTCAGATCAGGTTGCGAGAACGGCGTCGGATTCTCAAACGGATGCGCGCTGTTGGCGTTGAAGAAGCCGCCGCCGTTGGTTCCCAACATTCCTTGATGATCTCCTGCGAAGCCACCGGGCCTTGCGCGATGGTCTGGTCGGTCACTGTGTCCATCACCGGCTTGCCGTCTGGCTCGACGACCGGCTTTCCGTCGGCCCCAGTTGTCGGCACCTGCTGCGGTTCCACCAGCTTCACCGTGTCGTAGGGCTTCAGGTTCTGCACCACTCCCTGCGACACCAGCACCAGCGCGCCGACGATGCAGAACGGCAGCAGCACCCACAGCGTGCAGCGGACCATGTCCACCCAGAAGTTTCCGATCGTCTCCATCTCGCGCCGCGCGATGCCGCGAATCAACGCGATCGCCAGCGCGATGCCCGTCGCCGCCGAAACGAAGTTGTGATAGGCGAGCCCAGCCATCTGGGTGAAATAGCTCATCGTGGTTTCGCCGGCATAGTCCTGCCAGTTGGTGTTGGTGGTAAACGAGGCCGCGGTGTTGAACGCCAAGTCGCTGAGTGACCGCCCCAAGCTTCTGCGGATTGAACGGCAGAGAAGCCCTGCACGCGCTGAATCAGGTACAGCACCAGCATGGAAACGCACGCTGAACAGCAGCATGGCCACGGCATATTCGGTCCAGCGCATCTCGTGGTTTTCATCCACGCCGGTCATGCGGTAGAGCAGCCTTTCGATCGGCCGCGCAACCGGATCCAGGAATGTCTTTTCGCGGTTGAACACGCGCGCCATGAAGACGCCCAGCGGCTTGGTGACCGCGAGGATCAGCGCCAGAAAAACAACGATCTGAAACCATCCGTTGACGGTCATCAGAACTTCTCCGGCCGCAATAATGCGTAGAGCAGATACACCATCAGCAAGACACTGACGGCCAACATGAGATTGATTCAAGGCTCATAAAATCTCACCTCACCGAATGCGATCGCAAAACTTCACATAAGCAATGGAAATGACGAAGAACCCAACCGTTACCATCACGAAAACTACATCTCGCATAGCGCGCTCCTGATCCGTATCCTCGGTGTCCTCTGTGGTTTTCCCGGCAGACCCAGATTAACCACCGAGGACACGGGGAACACAGAGAAGCTCACAATCAAAATTTCACCAAAATCGCCAGATCCAGCCGGTTCTCGTCCTTCACCAGGTCCGGCGTCCAGCCGGACACTTGTGATCCAGGCGCCCCAGTATTGCCACCCGGCGGCGTGATCCCACCTCGCCCGGTGAAATATGGGACATTCGCCGCGCGATGATCGTATTCCCAGCGGAACGTGATGTACTGGCTGGGCATGTAATCGAAAGTTGCAGAGGCATCCCACGCCTTGTAAGGATCGCCGGGATTCTCCGTGAAGTAAGGTGTTCCGGAAATTGCGGTCGCCCCGTTGATGGGTGGTAGAAGCACCAGGTAACGTCCGGGATTGTTGATCTTCCCTCCACCCAGGGTGAACCCGTACAGGTCTTTGTGAAACCAAAGCCGGTTGTAGATCATGAAGCCGAGGAAGTCCTGCTTCGGCGCGGTGTACCTCACTCCTCCGACTACTTTCACAGAATTTCCGGCGCAACTTACGGCCGTTCCGGCCACAGGATCGCCGCCATGCTCGCATCCCATATCGCCCGTCAGAGAAAAGGCGGCTTTACTCAGAAAATTCTCAGGATTGTCGTAGTACTTGTACTCCGATGCTGTCGTCGGTATGGTAACGGATGCGGCCGGCGACACCGAGCGTGTCCGCACCAAGAGCGTATTGGTTGCCAAGGATCTCGAGCTTGTCATTCGGTCGCCACAGGATTTGTGCTCCGATGCCCAGGCCGATGATTGAAACGTCCATAGGACTGCCATCCGTTGATGAACCAGGGTTCAATCTTTAAGTGCTCTGTGGGGAAAATTTGTACGCGCATGCCATTGAAGAACCATGGCGTGTTCGAGGAAACATAAGACGGCTGATAGGCCCAGTTATCAAAGTTGTAGTAACTGAACAGGCCAACATAGGACATAAAAATGCCAGCTTGAATGTTGATTCCATTCATCGCATTGAGGTGGTATCCGCCGTAGGCTTCGGAAATGTAGCGGTAAGCGGTGTCGAGATCCCAGTTGCCGTGGGCAGGGCTGGCATCGTTGCGCGGTGTAGTTGCGGAGTACATGCCAAACTGGGTCATCACACGGGCCTGAACATTGTCGTAATGAAAATCGCCGCCAACGCCAAGCTGCGTCAGTTGAAATTCGTTGGCTCGAAAAACTTCGCTTGAGCCTCCAATCGTGTCGTCCTTCGGATGATTGAAGTCCACGATGTAGTCGACGTCAGATCGGATTTCCGGCGTGAAGAATTTTGAATCGAAGGCAGGCGTTTTCGTCCGCGCGTTGCCGTTGAGCCAGGTGAAGTCGCCGAAGGCAAAGGGTTCAGCCTTTTCCTTCTTCTCGGGCCTTCCTGTCTCGGGCAGCACAGCCTCGGCTTCCGCAACAGCCGGAGGCACGGATACGGGTGCGCTGGCATGCGCGGTATGAACGACCGTGGTTGGCTCCTCTGACGTCTGGTGCTGCTTCAGCGCCGCTTCAAGTTCCGCGATACGCTGCTTCATGGCGTCGAGTTCTTTTGCGATTGCAGGCGGTATCTGCTGATCTGAGGCGGCAGCTTGTTGAGTGGGCGATTGGGTGCTGGTGGAAGTGTCCGCTATTTGTTGACCATGCGATGAAGGCGTCAGCAAAGCCGCAGCCAATACGATCAAGACCGCTCGCTTGCCGGTTTCTACTGCAGACCTGTGCTCATGTTTCTTAGAATTCATGACTATCAGTTCTCCACGCTTCTTAGCTGGATTGAACTTCGTGAAATAAACCCTCATTGGACGTGGCGACAAACTTTTCCCTTCTCTGAGCAAAGCCAGGAGAAACCGCAGCATGAAGGCCACTGCGCCCACACACAGCAATGGGAAGACCAGTTTCATTCTGACCGTCCGGGCATAGTTGTCAGGAAGAGGTCGCCAAGGTAATTTGACAACCTCGGCCGTAAAAGTGGGCTAAACAGTTCGTAAAGATTTCGTAAAGGCCGATACCCTGGTGACCGGACTCAGCAACCCCAGTCGGCCTCGCCCGGCTTGGCGAAGTACTGACGACTCGGGGGTTCTTCCTGGACGGTAACAGCCAGTTCGAGCAGGGTCAGCCGGGCTGCAGCGATCATCAGCTTGCGCTCATGCGAGGGAGCCTGCTCCCAGGAAGTGCCGACCTCGCGGCTGCCGTAACCGTGGAAATCACGCGCCAGAGCCTCGTGATAGTGGTGGAAAACCTTTGCTAGATCTTCGGCGGACACATTCTGAATCGACGACGACATAGAACTCCTATCCCAGTTGTAGTTGGTCGAATGCGCGGTTGGTTTCGGGGCGAATGAGCCGGCCCCCGCTCGACTCGCGAGCTAGCAGTTCGGTTGCGGTCTCCTCGCTCTTTTTCGACGGATGTAAAGTGGCCGGCGCATCCGCGGCACCTTTCGACTTGCGTAATCCAATGAAGAATCCCAGCAATAACAGAAGCATGTTCACCATCGCGAGCAGGACCATCACTCTTGCTCCCTTAACTCAATTCATTGGATAACGACAGGCGTAAAGATTGAATAAAGAATTCGTAGAATGTTCGTAAGCAGGTTAGCGGTATGAAAACACAGCCCTTGCCGGCGGCCACGAGTTTCGGCCGAGCGCTTGAGCACTTCCTGGTGGCGAACCCGCTGCCACTGCGCCGCCCGCCGTATTCCTTTACGCCATCGGTCCTAATCTACGTGCTCGCCCACTTCGAACCCTTCTTCAGCTAGAGGCAGCCGGTCGCGCTCGCCCGCGATCCACACATAGAGCGTTGGCAACAGAAAGACGCTCATCACAAGGGCGGCGATGAGACCTCCGACGATAACGATGGCAAATGGGCGCTGCGAGTCAGAACCGATGGCATGGGAGAGGGCCGCTGGCAGCAGCCCCAGAGTTGCGACCAGCATGGTCATCATGATGGGCCGCAATCTCAGCACGGCTCCCTCAACCGCAGCATCCTCGATGGAATACCGCCTGACGCGAAGCTGATTGATGTATTCCAGCATGATCACCCCCGTTTGTACAGATACGCCGAACAGCGCCAAAAAGCCCACGCCGGAGGAAACACTGAAGTTGGTGCCTGTGATCCAGAGCGCAAGCACCCCGCCAATCGGCGCAATGGCAATGTTGGCAAGAATTAGCACCGCCCATTTGAACGATTTGAACATGGTGTAAAGAATGATGAAAATAATGAGGATGGTGATCGGGAGCACAATCAGCAGCCGCTCGTTGGCTCTCTTCTGACTCTCATATTCTCCCTCCCAGTCAATGCGATATCCGAGGGGCAGTTTAACCTGTTCGTTGACGTTCTTCATGGCCTCTCTTACGGTGCTGCCAAGGTCACGCCCGCGCACGCTGTACTTGATCGCAACATAGCGGCGATTTCCTTCGCGATAAACTTCGGAAGCGCCGTCGGCGATGCTGATCTTGCAGAGCTGTGCGAGGGATACGCGCTCTCCCGAAGGAGATAGCAAGCGAATACTCTCAATCGCTTGCTTCGTGTTCCGGTATTGCGGCAGGTAACGCATTACCAGATCGTATCTGGCCTCACCCTTAAGGACCTGGGTGAGTGGGGTTCCCCCCACTGCCGTTTGAATCGCATCCTGCACATCTGCCACGTTGATCTGGTAACGGGCGGCCTGGTCGCGGTCCACGGTCACATTCAAATTGGGCTGACCGAGCACACGAAAAACTCCAAGGTCCTCAATCCCCTTAACCCCGCGCAGGACACTGACGGTCTGGTCGGCTTTTTCTTCGAGAACCTTCAAATCATCGCCATAGATCTTCGTGGCCAGCTCACCCTTTACGCCGCTGACCGCTTCTTCCATGTTGTCTTCAATAGGCTGCGAAAAACCCCAGACCACGCCGGGAATTTTGTTGAGTTCGCGACTCATGGCGGCGATCAACTCGTCCTTGTTTTCGTGAAAGACAGGCCGCCACTCTTCTTTCGGCTTGAGGTCAACGAAGTACTCGGTATTAAAGAATCCTGTCGTGTCCGTCCCGTCATCCGGGCGCCCCACTTGGCTGGTGCATTGCGGGACCTCAGGAAAAGAGCAGAGCAGGACTCGTGCCTGGTTTGCGACCCGAATGCCCTCGTCCGGCCCGGTGCTGGGCGCAAGCGTGCCACGGACCCAGAGCGCACCTTCATCCAAGTGGGGCAGGAATTCGGAACCGATGATGCCGCTGAAGGCGAGGTAGTTTCCCACCGCAACCAGGAGCACGCCCACACCGACCGTGATCGCACGCCGGCGAATGGCCCAGCGAACCGCGTTGCGATACTGCTCCGTCAGGAACTGCAGGACTGGGTTGTGCCATTCGTGCGCTCCCTTCGCGAAAGCGAAACTTGCCAGCACCGGCGCGATCAAAATCGAGAACAGCAATGCCCCGAGCAGCGCAAAGGCTACCGTCCACGCCATCGGATGAAAAAGCCGGCCCTCGACGCGTTGCAGCGTGAAGATAGGCAAGTAAGCGGTAATGATGATGGCAATCGCATAGAACACCGGCCGCTGCACTTCATGCGCCGCCTCACTGATCCTTTCGGCGGGAGTTTTCATGCTGTTGGCGTAGCCCATATGGCGGACGATGTTTTCCACCATGACCACCGCGCCGTCCACCACCATGCCGAAATCGAGCGCGCCAAGAGACAGAAGGTTCGCGGGAATGTGTCTCAAGTCCAAACAAATGGACGCGAACAACAGCGAAAAAGGAATCGTCGCTGCAACGATCAGCGCACCTCTGATATTGCCGAGAAATAAAAACAGAATAATCGATACCAGGATCATTCCTTCTGTAAGGTTGTGGAGCACGGTGTGAGTCGTGTAGTGAACCAGATCACTGCGATCGATAAATGGAACCACCTTCACCCCTGGAGGCAGAATGTGGCTGTTCAGTTCCTCAACTTTCTTGTGGATCGCTTGCAAGGCCGTGTCCGCCGCTGCGCCTTTCCGTAGCAGCACGATGCCGGACACGACATCGTCGTTATCAACGATCTTCCCGTCCTCGTGGTGAATGGCCCGGGCAAACTGGCCGAGGCGGATCTTCGGACCCTGCGAAACTACCGCAATATCCCTCACCCGCAGCGGCGTGCCATTTTTGGTCAGGATCACCGTCTGTGCAATGTCTTGGGCGCGGTCAACCAATCCGACAGAACGCACGTTGATCTGCTGCAGGCCCTCCTGTATGAAGCTTCCGCCCGCGTTCATGTTGTTGTTTGTGAGCTGTTGCTCGACCTGGGCCAGGCTCAGACCATAGGCGACGAGTTTGTTCGGGTCAACGCGGACCTGATATTCGCGCGTGGGGCCGCCAAAGCTGGAAACGTCGACAATGTCTGGCACAGATTTGAAACTCTTTTCGATGACCCAGTCTTCAATGGACTTCAGCTCCATCGGGTCATAGGCCGGATTGGTGCTGTGCAGGGTGAAGAAATAGATCTGGCCGACCGGGCTCCAGTCTGTGCCCATTTGCGGCACCACGCCCGGCGGCAGGGTAACTTGGCTCAGCCGCTCCAGAACCCGTTCCCGGTTCCAATCGTTGTCTGATTTGTCGTCGAAGATCAGTTTCAGGTCGGAGAGTCCGAAAAGCGAAAATGAACGCAGGTGCACGACATGCGGGATGCCGTTCATGACGATTTCGAGCGGAATCGTGACCTGCTGTTCAATTTGTTCCGCCGAAATTCCGGGCCATTGCGTAATGATCTCAACGTAGTTGTCGGCTACGTCCGGATAAGCCTCAATAGGGAGACTGTGGAATGAGACGATGCCCCAGCGAAACAGCACCAGCGCAATGGCCAGCACCATCCAGCGGTTGTTGAGAGCGAAATCAACGATTCGACGAATCATTCATTGCTCCACGGTGTTTTGCAGTACCAGAGCGTTCGAAACCACTTGATCTCCGGGCTTGATCCCTGAGATAACCTCCTGCATGTTGCCGGGAAGCATGTTTCCGGTTACCACTTCCAGGCGTTTGAAGTGCCCTGTGCTGACCGGCGTGTAAACCCACTCGCGATCATGCAAGTGCAGAATCGCAGTCGCGGGAACGGCAGCATGTGTTTCGGGTTGCTTCCCATAGAAGGTCGCAGTAACGAACATGCCGATGCGCATCATGCCCTCTGGGTTCGCGACTTCGAGTCGAACCTTGGCGGTGCGAATGTTGGGATCGAGAATTGGCAGGATGTTATCGATTCTGCCTTTCAAGACCCTGTCGGGATAAGCGTTCAGTCGGATGTCCGCGTACTCGCCGACGCGCACAGCGTCGAGATCATTTTCGTAAACGTCACAGATAATCCAGACCCAGGAAAGATCAGAGATGGTGAACGGGTTGGGGCCAGATAGACCCTGGACACCGGCTGCGTTCGTAACCTGCTGGTCCGTGATCACGCCGGATATCGGGGCGGTAACGTCGACGATGCCCGAAGGATGATCCTTGTCCACGCCGAGAATCCGCAACTGCTCGGTTGCCGTATCCAGATCGACTTTGGCGTCCTGTTGGGTGTCTTCGGCTTGTTCGAGGGCGCTTGTGGCGATAGCGCCCTTGTCGTAAAGAATCTGCGCTCGTTGAAGCTGCTGGCGCGCCAGCCGCTCATCATTCACGGCCTTCAGATAGACCTGGTAAGCTCCGGACACATCGTTGCTTCGGACTCTCAGCAGCAACTGGCCCTTCTTCACGACGTCGCCTAGCCTAGCCTTGATTTCCACAACGCGTCCGGCGGCTAACGAGATCACTGGCACGGCGCGGGCTATATCGGGCTGCACCACGCCGGTTACATTCAGGGCAGGCGCCGCCTTATGCTCAATTGCCGTTACGAGTGGAAACTGTTCCGGGTGGTCCACCTTGAAATTGTTGGCATCCAGGTCAGGCTCAACGGTCGCCGGTGGTGGCGCTTCCGCCTTCGGGTCGGCTTTGGTTTCTCCGCAACCAACGAGGATTAAGCTCAAGGACAGGCCAAGAATTGCCATGGGTGCCAGGCCGAGAAATTTGGTTTTCATGGGATTACCTCCCGGCCAACGGCCATATTCAGCTGGGCCGCCGCCGTCAAATAGGAACCAACCAGGTTCACGTAGTTCAGTTGCACGCTGCGGTATTCACTCTCTGCATTCAGAAAATCCAGCAGCGCCGCGCCCGCCGTGCTGGTACGAAAAGAAGACCGTGTCCCGCACCCGGACGGACTGCTGCAAGTACTTCGCCTTGTACGGCCGCAGCAGATTCAGGGTACTGTCCAGCGTGGCATAGCTGGAGTCGACATCGCTGAGCACCCCCGCCTCGGCGGCATCGCGCAATCTTTCATTGCGCCGGATATCGAGCTGCGTCCGCAGCTTCTCTCCCTGGTTCCGGTCGAAAATCCGGAGGGGGATGCTGACACTGACGCCAAGCGTATTTATACCGAACGGGTTGTTGTTGGATGAGTTGTGCGTATACCAGGCACTCCAGGTTGGATCGGTTGAGCCGTTGGCCACCGCGAGTCTGTGATCGGTCTGGGCTTTGTCCACTGCTTCGATGGCCGCCTTCAAGTCCGGTCTCGTGTCCAGAGCAATCTTCCGGAACTCGTCGCGGAGCATGAGTTGATCGTTGAAGTCGAACGACCCGTCTACGTCGCATTGTTCGATCGGAGTGCGATCGTTCAGCAGCGTGAGCAATTGGATTTTCACGGTGCGCAAATTGACTTCCGCAGTTTGCGCGTCCGATTCGTACTGCACCCGCTGTAGTTCCAATCGATCGAGATCGATTTGCGCGATGTCGCCGGCGCTGAAGCGATCTCGGCTGATCTGGAGAACGTGATCGTAGTAAGCCAGGTTGTCTTTGGCCAACTGGAGGACCGCTTTTGCCTGCAGGGTTGACACAAATGCGTTGCGCAGGTTGAAAAGGAGCGTTCTCTCCAGATCGGCATGAGTCGATTCGGCAATCAAGGTCCCCTTTTTCGCACTCTCCAGGCGTAACTGTCGCTTATGCTGTCGTTCTTGCAAATAGCTGATGCCGGGCGATTCAAAAGTGCCTGCGAATGGCCGCCAGACGCCTTTTTCAGGCGCGATTTGGGTTCCATCCGCCGTCAGACTGAATGTCGGGTTCGGACGCAGGTACGCGGTGATCTCCTGGGCCCTCGACTCATCGACGCTCAGTTTGTCCGCTAGTAGTGTCGGATTGTTCTGTTCAAAGCGCTGGCGCACCTGCTCCCAGTTCCAGGCGGCAGGCGTTTGCGCCCGCCCACGGGCAGAGAACAACACCGAGACTACGCAGCACAACCAAAGCACCTTCCGCATGAGTTACTCCGCGCGTTTGGCGCCGGCGTTGCCGGTGACGCGCAAATCGTGATTACCCACCGCGCACGACTGGACGGTCGTGTACAGGCGGTACTGTCGAAATGTCATGAACACCATGCCGCGGATGTTGCGGCTGGCCAAATTACGCGCGAAGGGAAGGCGGAGGCGCTCGACTGGTTTGGGCCGCAGTCACAACGTTAGCCGGTCTGGATCCCCACCCGGCCAACACGTGTCCGCAGGTCGCGCGCTCCGGAGTAACTAGGCGAATCTCCATTAGCCGCGCCGGAGGCACGCTGAAATGGTGGTGTGCCGGACCTTTCTGAATTCCGGCATGCTGCAGCGTGCGCCGGCTGGGGCTGGATTCCTCCATCACCTGCTGCGCCGCATACAAGTCGTCGGTCGCCGAAATCACCGGGAAAAGCACAACCAGCACGCACGCCAACGTGAGCATACCGCGCAATGCGTCAAAGGTCCGGTTGCGCCGCCATAGAATGTAGGCTGGCAGCACCAGCAGCAACCAAAAAATGTTGAGCAGTAACTCCATACCGCAATCTTGTACGTCGGGTTTACGAGTACCAAGAGTATATCAGCGGTGGCCTGGCGCAACCCACGTTACCTCGGTTACTCAAAGTGAGATTCGGCTCTAACCGCCCGGCTCGAACCGGTAGCCCACCCATGGTTCGGTAACGATATAACGCGGCGAGGCAGCTTCCGCTTCCAGTTTTTTGCGCAGTTGCCCGACGAAGACGCGCAGGTACTCGACCTGCTCTACGCTTTGACCGCCCCAAATTGCGCTCAGAAGCGTGCGGTGCGTCACCACTTTGCCAGGATGACGAGCCAGGTAGACCAGCAAGTCGAACTCTTTGGGAGTGAGGTGTACTTCGCTGCGGCGCACCGTCACCCGGTGGGCGGCCAGATTAATCCGGAAGTCTCCGATCTCAATGCGCGAGACTGGCTCGCCTTCGCCCGCAGGCGCGCGACGCAGACTGGCTCGTACTCGCGCCAACAATTCCTCGATGCCGAACGGTTTTGTGACATAGTCATCGGCGCCGGCGTCAAGCGCTTGCACTTTGGTCCGTTCCTCGCCCCGCACCGAGAGCACGATGATGGGGACCTGCGTGGACGGCCGCAATCTCCGGCACAGTTCCAGACCATCCATGTTCGGCATGGAAAGGTCGGTGATGACGAGGTCGGGCGACCAGTCCTTCATGATTTCCAGCGCCGTCTCGCCATCGTTGGCGACACGTATGTCGTAGCCCTGGCTGGAGAGGCTGGTGCGCAACACCCGGGTAATCTGGGGTTCGTCATCCACTACGAGGATGCGCCGATGTTCACTCATGCCCTTATTAGGAGGGTTCCTGGGTAACGATATGCACGTCCACTGGAGGCGCATCCCGCAGGAACTTGTGAATGGCGGAAAGGTAGAGATACTTTCTCCAACTGGCCGTGGCCGAACGTCCAAAGACTACTTGCGTGATGTGTTTTTCGCGCACCAAGTCAGCCACCGCCCCTGCCACGCTGCTCCCGGTTAGCTTGGTGATCTGCGCGCCAACGTTTTCAGCAAACTGCAGGTTCGCTGCCAGGGTCTTCTGGTTCTTCTGGTTGTTGTCCTGGCCCATATCCACGTAAACCACATGCAGTTCTCCATCCATGGCTTGCGCCATGCGCGCGCCGCGGGCAATCAGGTACTGGGCGGCAGGATTCGAGCTAATGCAAACCGCAATTCGCTCCCGCACCGCAACCGCCCCGCTGGATTCGTCCTTCTCGCGGTAAGACTCAAGACTGCGGTCCACCGCCTGCGCGACTTGCCGCAGCGCCAGTTCACGCAACGCGATGAGATTTCCCGGACGAAAAAAATTGCCCAGGGCACGTCCCACCCGCTCCAACGGGTAAATGTCTCCGCGTCGCATGCGGTTCTGCAGCGCTTCGGGAGTCAAATCCGACATCACAACTTCATCCACCCGCTTGAGCACCCAGTCCGGCACCGTCTCTCGCACCGTAATGCCGGTAAGGCTCTGCACCGTAGGGGTTACACTCTCGAGGTGTTGGATGTTCATAGTGGAGAGTACATCAATGCCGGCATCGAGCAGCTCGAGCACGTCCTGGTAGCGCTTGCGGTGTTTGCTGCCTTCGACATTGGTGTGAGCTAGCTCGTCCACCAGCGCGACCCGTGGATTTCGAGCCAGGATCGCGTCCACATCCATCTCTTCGAAGACTGTGCCTTTGTATTCCAGCTTCTTTCGGGGCACAGCCTCGAGCTGCGCGGCTAACTCAGCGGTGGCCTTGCGCCCGTGGGATTCGATCACGCCAATCACCACGTCCTCGCCGCGGCTGTGGCGGCGTATGGCTTCGCTCAACATGCTGTATGTCTTGCCGACGCCGGGGGCGTAACCGAGGAAAAGCTTGAAGACTCCACCTTTTTTTGTGGGGGTAGCTTCTTCCAGCCATTGCTCGGGGGTTTTGGGCATCGCGGTTATTGTCGTTGAGCGGGCCGAAATTGTCGAACGCCTTCAGTGCCATGTCTGCGGCGGGATGATCAGCTACAATCGCGGCGTGAATCAACTGATCGCCAGATCGCCGCTGCGTTACCTCGCGACCGCGCTTGCCGTGGTTGGCATCGTTTTCGTCTTCCACATCGCGATTACCGTGAATCCGACTACGGTCGCGCTCACCCTTCTTATCGGCGTGCTGGTCGTGTCCGCAAACTGGGGCCTGCAGCCCGCAGTGTTCATGGCTTTGCTGGCTACTCTGGCTTTCAATTATTATTTTTTGCCTCCAGTTGGAACGCTAACCATCGCCGACCCGCAGAACTGGGTGGCGCTCTTTGCCTTTCTGATCACAGCGATCATTGCCAGCCAACTGGCGGAGCGAGCTCGCCGCGAGGCGCAAAGCGCCATTGAGCGGCGTCACGAAACCGAACGTCTCTACAAATTCAGCCAGCAACTGCTTTCCAGCGATAACGTCGCCGAACTTCTGAACGCGATTCCCAGGTACATCGTGGAGGGTTTCGGAGTGAAGGCCGCGGCGATCGCTTTGCCCAACCGGCCCGATGTTTACCGCTCGAGTTCCGCGATCCACGAGTTAGAACTCCACGATCTGCAGTTGGTCTGTATGCGTGGCGAACCCAAGATCGACCCGCGAAACGGGTAGCGTTCCTGCCTCTGCGGATGGGTGTGCGTGTGGTGGGCAGTATGGGTATTTCCGGCGCACTGCTTTCGCGAGAAACTACCGAGGCTATGAGCAGCTTGATTGCCATTGCGATTGAGCGTGCGGGGGCAGTCGAGAAACTGAGTCGCGCCGAAGCCGCCCGTGAGAGTGAGCAACTGCGTTCCGCGTTGCTGGATTCGGTCACGCACGAATTTCGCACCCCTTTGACCGCCATCAAGGCTTCCGCCACTTCGCTGCTTTCCAACCCGGCGCTCGACCCAGCCCAGCGCCAGGAATTGCTCACCGTGATCAACGAGGAAAGCGACCGCTTGAATCGCCTGGTGGGCGAGGCCGCTGAAATGGCCCAGCTTGACGCCAACAAAGTCGAGCTTCATTTGGGGGCACACCGGATTCAGGAAGCCCTTGAGGATGCCAGGGAGAAATCGAAAGTCGCATTGGCACAGCACCCCGTCGAGATTCGGCTTCCCGACAACTTGCCGCTGGTGCGAATGGATGGCGATCGCATCTCGGAGGTCATATCTCAGTTACTGGAGAACGCGGCCAAGTACTCCTCGCCGGAATCTCCGATTCACCTCACCGCAGAAGTCAGGAACCGAATGTTGATGACGAGTGTCGCGGACCGCGGACCGGGCATTGACGATCTCGAACAGTCATTGATTTTTGAGAAGTTCTACCGGGGACGAAATCAGCGTCTGCAAGTGCAGGGCACTGGAATGGGCCTGGCCATCGCTAAAGCAATTGTAGAAGCGCACGGCGGCCAGATCGGAGTAACCAGCCAACTGGGCCACGGATCGGTGTTTTACTTCACACTTCCAGTTGCCTAGACACCATTGTGCCGTGGACGCCTTACATTTCACGGACCACACCTTCGCACGAAACTCCAACGCCACCCCGGTGGGCTTTCGCTCCGCACTTCTGTCTCGCAAAATGTGGCAAACTCTTTGTTCGGGGGTGTGATGAATATTTTTGAGTTTACGATCTTGGTCGCGGCCGGATCGTTCGTCGCCGGTCTGTTGGGGTCGCTCACCGGGCTCGGCGGCGGAGTAGTTCTCGTCCCCCTGCTTACTCTTTTTTTTAAGGTCGATATTCGCTACGCGATCGGAGCGTCGCTGGTTTCCGTGATTGCCACTTCCTCGGGCGCCGCGGCGGCATACGTAAAAGAGGGGTTCAGCAATATCCGAATCGGAATGTTTCTGGAAATTGCCACCACTTTGGGCGCGCTGTTCGGAGCGTTTCTGGCGGCCGTCGTTTCGACTCGAGCCATTGCGATCATCTTTGGCGTCGTGCTGCTCTACTCGGCGTATCTTTCTCGCAAACCGCGATCCCCGGAAGAGCGCAATCTTCCGTCGGATCCCCTCGCCACCCAACTGAGGATGAATGGCAGCTTCCCTTCGGAAGAAGGCATCCGACATTACAACGTGCAGAAGGTGCCTGCCGGCTTCGGACTCATGTTCGGTGCCGGCGCTCTTTCGGGACTGCTCGGTATTGGGTCAGGAGCGGTGAAGGTTCTGGCCATGGACCAGGCCATGAAAATTCCTTTCAAAGTCTCTACTACCACCAGCAATTTCATGATCGGTGTCACCGCCGCCGCTAGCGCCGGCGTTTATCTGAATCGCGGCTACGTCGATCCCGGACTCGCCATGCCGGTGATGCTGGGTGTTCTCGCCGGATCGCTGTTTGGTGTCCGCATCTTGATGAAGGCGGAAACGAAGGTATTGCGACTGGTGTTCAGCCTCGTGATCGTCGTGCTCGGCTTGCAGATGGTTTATAAAGGTCTGCTGGGGAGAATCTGAAATGTCTGAAACCCGCACTGCGACAAATCGCGGCTGGACCGATCAGCGAATTGAAGACATTATCGGCAACCTCCTGCGCACGGGCGTGTTGGTTTCCGCCTTCGTGGTATCGCTTGGCGGATTCGTTTACCTGATCCGGCATGGTCGCCAATCCGCGGATTACCGCGTGTTCCGCGGCGAACCCTCCGAACTGAGAAGCCTAAGCGGCATCGTCCACAGCGCCTTGGCCTTTCATGGCCGAGGCATCATTCAGTTGGGATTGCTGTTGCTGATTGCCACTCCCGTCGCCCGGGTCGCATTCGCCATCTGGGGATTCGCCGAGGAGCACGATCGCATGTACATGACCTTTACCGCGATTGTGCTGTTGATTTTGCTCTACAGCCTGCTGGGGTCGGGCTCAGCGTTTTAGAAATGTAGTGTGGCGCGGGCGCCTCGCCCGCGAATGCCGTGGACCAAGCTTCACTCCCTATTCCCTTCTTCCCTCATCACTTTGCGCAATGCCCGATTGATGCGGGTCTGGTAGCCGCGCCCGGGCCCCTTGAACCAGACCAGCACATCCGCGTCCAAACGCAGCGTGACCGGCTTCTTGATCGGTCGGTACAGACTTCCGATCTCCGCAATCAGATCCTGCGGGCGTTTCGACTCATCCGCCGAAGCCTTCAGGCCTGCAATTTTCCCTCTGGCATTCCGGCGTCTGGCTACCTTGCGCCCTTTCTTAAGTTTTGGCCGTCGTTTCATTCGGAGGTACATGGATATACCGGTACGCACAAATACGCTAGCGCAAAATGTCCCACGTGGAACACTTTGACGGTTCCGGGTGCCAGCGTCCCTTACCGGGCGGCAGAAGGAGCAAACATTTCCGGAGGGTCAAACAGGCAGCGGCGCCACATGGCTTCATCCGATAAGCTGCCCGCCTTCCATTGTTGGAGAACCGGCAAAGTCGTGGCCACCATTCCGCCATCTTCGGAATCGAAAATCAGCACCACTCCTGCGGCGCTCGTCGAAGACTGCGCCAGCTCGGTGTACTCGCGGTCGAACAACGTTTTTGCAAAGTCCAGCTTCGCCCGGGAATCAGAATTGGGCATATTCCCGCTGGCATTCTGCACCGAAACGATTTTCACGGTCTTTCCGCGCAGCGGTTCCCAGGTCCCCGGAAAAGAGCCTATCTGTTCGCTTTCCACTTGAAATGGCTTCGCACTCGCCGCGTCTGGCCGGTTCGCCGAATCCGAGGCTGGCGGCTGCACCGCCTGCGTGGCCGGCGTAGCGGCTCCGGGCATTTCCAGGCTCGAACGCCGGATCCAGCCGCGCGAAAGGCCGGAAATTCGAACGTGTACCCAATTCGCAGTCATGTCCAGAATCTCGAACTCATCCTCGGCGGTAGCCAGAAAGAGAACCTTAGCCCCCTCGCTCGCGCCCACCAGCACCGGAGTCCCCGATTTCTTGACCGCGACCAGATTGTTCGGGTGTGACTGATTGCGAAGAATTTCCTCCAGGTTCTTCGCTTGCTTGGTCAACTCGTCCACGCGCTTGTCCGCGACGGCTCTCTGAGTGGCCAACGAAGCCACTTCGGATTCGCTGAGAGGATTCGTCAGCTTGAAGGGGGACTTGGCTGCGGCTACTTTTGATGACGCGGAGGCGCCCGCGCCGCCGCCCGGCATGGGCGCGGCGATCGCAGGCGCCGACGGCTCGGGTCTGTTTTTCAGGCGAGAGGCCGAACTTGCGGGAACATTCGCGGCGGAAGGCGAGTCCTTGCCACCCAACTTCTCTTCCAGCCGATCCAGGAAGTCAGCCTCCAGACGGCCATTGGAGGGCAGCACTTGGTAGCCGGATTTCGATGAAACGGGGTCGGCGTACCAAGCAGTAATCTTCGCGCTGACCCGCACCAGCGACCCGCCAGAGGGCGCGCTGCTGAGCTGAACCGTGCTCTGATAATAGCCTCGCTGAAAGCGATCCAAAGGACGGTCGCCCGGAACTGTGAAACCCTCCAGAACCGGAAGACGCCCGGCGGAAAAAGATTGGAGTTCCTTCAGAGCCTTCAGCACCGTTGCCTGGGGCTGCGGAAAGGCACGCTCGTACGGAGTGTTCTGAGCAACGCCGCACTCCACCAGCAATACGATCGCGCAGCACAGTGTGAGGAGTGTCTTTTCGGCAAACTGCGCGGTGGCTTCCCCTGGCTTCACGGCAGCGGCTCCAGTTGCTCCCTGTGAATCCAGCCGTGTTGACCATCCTCGGTTTCCACACCGCACCAGTAGGGAGTCGCAATCAGAATCACAACCTCCGTGCCGGTTTCCAGGGATTTCAAATTGCTGGCACTGTGAAAAGGTGCAGACTTGAGCGGGGCGCCAGGCGCTTTAATTACGCGTTCCACTTTTCGCCGTAGGTCCTCGACATGCTGCTCCAAAGCTTGGACGGAGGTTTGCGCGGCGGCCAGCGCCAAGGCTTCATCTTCTTCGCGTTTGTGCTCAAGCGTCTGTCGGGCGACCTCTTCCCGGCGGTGCTGTTCGCCCTCAGCGGCTTGCTTTTTCTGAACTTCGACTGCGTCAATGTGATCCTGAATATCCGCGTACTCGGCATTTTCCACACTGCCATCGGAGGGGTGGACGGTGCGGCGAAAATCTTCGGCGAACACGGCATCAATGCGCAAAAATGTCTTCGAAGCATCCTTGCTCTGCACGACGTAGCGTACGGCAAGCGTCCCGACGTCGTTGCTCTCGTAAAAACCATGCGGATCGAGTGCTTCGGCCCGCACTTTGTAATAGACCTTACCGGGCTCTGTCCACTCGGGAAATAGCGCTGACGAGGCCGCCGGGGTTGCGCCTTCGATGTATTTGTCTTTGTTGTACTCTTTGCTGCCCTGGATAATTCCGTCGTTGACGACAGCCTCGACGGCTTGAAGCACTTCACTTTCGGGCACCTCGATTTCAGTCGAAAAGCCCAGGCCGTAGTCGGCCTTTTTCCGTTTGTGCTCGCGGCTGTGCAGAGGAAGACCGGCGGAGAAAAACGGGAACAAGAAAATGGCGAGGGCAAGGCCGCTCCGGGAAGTGCGATGACTTCGAGCAGGCGGACACTTCCTGACTTGTGCAGAGAGACTGCGGAAACCCATTCTTCTACCTGTCCTTAGGTCTCATACTCTGGAGCGAGGCAGGCTGTCAACTCCGTGCCCTCCTCGGCGGCAGAGCGCCTGTGCGACGCGGCGCAAAGCGGCTCCTCGACTGCGTTCGGCTGCGCCGCACTTTGCTCGGGATGACAGAGGTTGATCTTCGGTGCCGTTTAAGGCTGGAACCGCCAAGGTCGCAACCCAACGGAAAGTGTAGTGTGGAGCCCTATGCCTGGGGACGACCTATGCAACGAGAGGGGGGCGATATCAGCGGAAGTTCGTGACAAAGTTTTTACAAAGTGGACAAGAATTCTTGACATTCGGCCCTGCGGCTAATGTTACCTTGCGATGCGAGTCAACCGGACCACGCCGGCATGGAGTCCACCAATCCCAAGCGAGAGAGGTACGCAGTTCCGTTGCCGAAAGTCGCTCCGGTTTCTCCCCCAGCGCAACCCAAGCGGAAGCGGGATCGGGCCGGCAAGCAGCAGGCCCTCATGCTGGCTGCCGCGAAGCTGTTTGCTCATCGCGGATATGAGGTGACGACTACCCGCGAGATTGCGGCCCGAGCAGGTTGTGCGGAAGGACTCATCCACCGCTATTTCAAGGGGAAGGCCGGATTGTTCCTGGCTCTGATTCATAGTCGCGTCGCGCGGGAGGCCGCGGGTCGGAACGGCCGCCCCCGATGGTTGGGAAGTTCGAGGACGATTTTCTCCAGCTTGTCGAGTGGGAAGTGGAACGCAGGTGGGAGAATCGGGACTTCCTGAAGATGATCGTGCCCCGCGCTCTCCTGGACCCGACCATTGCAAAAGTCCTCGGAGACGCAAGGGTAGGGCGTGACTTGGCGATCCTTGAGCGCCTGAAGCGGTTCCGGCAATTCCAACAACTGCGCGAGGAGGAGGTTGAGACCCTGGCAGGGCTGATTGATGGACTGGGTTTCGATTTTGGCTTTCTACGCCCAGTGGTTTTTGGGCTCGATCGCCTTCGGGCAAAGAAAATGGCAACCATGATCGCCAGCATGCTGATCCGGAACCTATAGCCGCCGATCGATTTTCCTTATCCGTTCAATCAGCTTTGTTGATTTTTTCTTGACACCCCTCCCGTGAACATGATACTAAGTGCGTCCACGCGCACTTGTGGGGAATGGGCAGCGTCTTAGTCATTCCGGATTTCGGAATCTGGTGGGCTGATGCTCTGCTTCGTTAGTTGTGGTCCAGCCCCATGCAAAATGGGTTTCGGTGAAACCTTGAAGGGCAGCCGTCGTCTTTACGCAACGGAGGACGCTCTTATGAACTCGGCGCGACTTCCACACAACCAACGTTTTTCTTGCCTTTGATTTCGCATCAGGAGGAGTAAATGACCTCGCACCGGAGGCATTTTGCCGGCAGTTTGTTGCTGGTGTTTTTCCTGGTTGGGGTGTTCCCCAATGCTAACGCATTACCTGCCTTTGCACGTAAGTACGGCTTGCGCTGCTCAGCCTGCCACGAGGCCTGGCCGATGCTCAACTATTTTGGCCAGAAGTTCAAGGATAATGGCTACCAGCTCATGAACGACCGGGATGCCCCGATCTGGCAGAACCCTTCGTATTGGCCGGTCACTTTCCGCATTGTGCCGATGTGGCATCGGGAGAGCACGGACAGAGTACCTGTCGATGCCGGTGCGGCGCAGGTTGAACAACAGCTCACCAACCACGGGTTTGATCTAAGCGGACTCGACTTCCACACTGGCGGCACGGTTGAGAAGAATATTTCCTTTTATGTGCTTCCCTCTTCAAACTCGGCGGGCCAATTCCATTTCGAGACCGTCATGGCTCGGCTTGACAACCTATTCGGCAGCCCCTGGCTCAACGTGAAACTGGGCAAGTTCGAGCTCGACAATCTGGTTTCCGAGAAACGAATTTTGACCTTGACCAACATTTCTGGCGTCTACCAGACTTATCACTTCAAGCCGGTTGGCGACAGCAACTTCTATGGGCAGATTGGTGACAACCAGCTCGGCGTGGAATACATGGGGCACTCCTACAACGATCGGACCCGCGTCTCCGCGGCGTTACTTAGTTCGAATGACGGCACACGTGGGCCTGCCCTCAGCAACGCCTACAGCGGATTCTTCGCTGCCAGCCAAGCCTTCGACGTAGGAAAGCTCGGGGTTGACCGCGTCGGCTTTTACGCCATGGTGGGAGAAGCCCCGACGTATTTCCTGACCACCGGCGGAGGACCGGTGGCAACTCCTTTCGGCAACGCCGGGGGCCAAGGCAACAAGGGATTCAGCCGGGAAGGCTTCGTCGGCCTGTTCTACTTCGGAAAGCTGGACTTCCTGGTGGTGACCCAACACGGCTCCGACAGCGCCATATTTCGGAACGGCCACGCGCACGGCCAACGCACCGCTTCCAGCAGGAGCACGCTCGCCCGACCTGGAACGGCTACATGGTAGAAACCCACTACGTGTACAATCCGCAGCTGATTTTCATCCAGCGTTCGGAGTGGGAGCGGATGTCACAACAAGCTTTGCCGGCACCGGCGATTCCCTCGAACCTGGGCAACCTCGACATGTACACCTTTGGATACCGCTGGTATCCCATCATGACCAGCCGGGCCGGCTTCGCCTGGCATAACGAGTACTCGTGGCTGCGCTCGGTTGGGACATCGGCCTTGACCGGTACTGACGTAACGTCGAGCAGCCTCTTGCTGGGATTTGACTTCGACTTTTAGGGGAAAGCGATGCGCACACATTACTCAAGTGGTCGCTGTTGCTGAGCGTGGTGTTGGTTGTCTCGCTGACGGGGGGCTCCTGGGCGCAGATCACGGCGTACAGGAAAACCAGTGAGTGGATGGAGCAGTCAGCCACATCGGGAAACTGACCGGCCATGCCGCAGCCGCAAAGATGGACTACCGACGCTATTGTGTGGGCTGCCACGGCGAGCTGGGCGATGGAGAGGGCGAGAACGCCCCTTGGCTCGACCCCAAGCCTCGCGATTTCACTTAGGCCCAGTTCAAGTGCCGCTCCACTCCCACCGGAACCCTGCCCACGGACGAAGATCTCTTTGACACCATCGCCCGTGGCTTGGACCGCTCCATTATGCCGCCCTGGAACACGTTTACCAAGCAACAACGCGCCGATCTGGTCGCCTATGTGAAGCACTTCTCGGCCAAGCTGGCAGAACGAAAAAGCCGGAACACCCGATCCAGATTCCTCCCGAACCGGAAGTCACGCCCGACAGAATCAAGGCCGGGCAGGAGGTGTTCCGGAAATGCGAATGCTGGAAGTGCCACGGCGTGGAAGGCCGGGCCAATGGTCCTCGGCTGCCACGCTCACCGACGACCTAAACCGGCCGATCAAACCCTTCAACTTCACGAGGGGTCCGGTTCAAGTGCGGCAGCACGGACACGGACCTCTACAAAATATTTATGACCGGCCTGGATGGCACGCCCATGCCGTCGTTCGCCGACAACGTTAAGCCGGACGAGGCTTGGGACCTGGTGTTCTATCTGCGCAGCCTCCAGCCCATGCATAGCAAGGAAAAAGAGATCGCAAAACAACTGGGTCTGAAGCCGATTGATCCAAATGCGCCTCCACCCGGAGCAGCTCCCCAGCAGTGAGCCTGCTACCGACGGAAGCCAGCGTTAACAGGAGAAGAATTTATGAAAGCTCGATGCCAAATCGCAGGTACGGTCTTGGCCCTACTCTTCCTCGCCCTCGGATTCTTGTATTCGGGAAACAGCGTCAATGCTGCAGCGGAAGGCAAGATTACCGGGACCTCAAATTGACGGCACGCCTCCACATATGAAAGGGATCGACATGTCCAAGGAACCGTATTGCGCCAAGCTGCACGCGAGTGATCCGGTCAAGATGGAGAACGTGGTTGTCGGGGCGAACGGCAGCCTTCAGAACGTCGTGATCTACATCTCGGAAGGTCTGACCGGCAACGAGGCTAACGCTGTTTCTTCCGAGAGCCCCACCTGGGACCAAAAAGGCTGCCAGTACATTCCCCACGTGATGGCGCTGGATGTGAACCAGCACTTCAAGGTAGTTAACAGCGACCAGACCTCCCACAACATTCATCCCATGCCTAAGCCGGGCGGGCCCAATCATGATGGAACAAGTCGCAGCCGCCGGGAGCTCCACCCTTTGACGTTTCGTGGACAGGCGAGGAAGTCGCAATTCACGTGAAATGCAATATCCATCCCTGGATGAGCGGCTATATGGCGGTGGTGAAGGGCCCGTACGCAGTAACCGATGCCAACGGCTCGTACACGCTGAATGTCGCGCCGGGAAGTTACACTCTGACCGCCTGGCAGGAAGAGTACGGCGCGCAGACGCAAAAAGTCACGGTGGCTGCCGGGCAAGCCCGCCACTGCCGATTTCACGTTCAAGGGAAAGTGAGAAAACCGGATTAAGCTGGAAGCCGCCGTGGGACCACGGGCGGCTTTGAGGCGTACGCAAAAAACCGCAACTAAGCCTGGCACAAGGCGAGGAAATCATGGGGAAATTCTTTGCGGTGACGATCATCGTGATTGCGATTCTCTCCGCGATTCCTATTCTGCGGCACACCTGGTGGATGGCAGAAGACATCTCGACCCACGGCGCGCCGATTGACGAACAGATGTCGGAGACCATGGCGGAGGCTGGCATCTCCTTCCTGGCCTCGCAGATTCATCCTGGCCTTCTTTATCTGGAAATTCTCCAGCCCGCGTCCCGGCGAGAAGATCAAGAACTTTCCCGGCGGCGCCAAAGCCATGGTCTGGGCCGCCTTCCTGCTGGTGGGGACGGAGGTTCTGGCGCTGGGCGTCTTTGGGGTAAAGGCTTGGGCTAACGTTTATTTCACCCCGCCCGCGGCCAACGCCATGCCGGTTCAGGTCCAGGCGGGGCAGTTCGCATTTTATTTCCGCTACCCCGGCCCGGATGGAACGTTTGGCCCCATTCATCCCGACCTCATCAGCGAAGCCAACCAGAACTTCTACGGCTTGGACACCGACCACGATCCCGACGCGAAGGACGATATCGTGACCGCGGAAATGGCCATCCCGGTCAACCGCGAGATCCACCTGCTGATGCACTCCAAGGATGTCGGACATTCATTCTTCGTGCCGGAATTGCGGGTGCAGCAGGATTTCGTTCCCGGACTGGACCTTTCCGTGCACTTCACCGCGACCAAGATCGGGCGATACGAGATTGTCTGCACCCAGCTTTGCGGTCTGGGCCACTACAACATGAAGGCCTACCTTTAGGTGATGTCCCAGCAGGACTTATGACAACTGGCTGAAAAAAGCAAGCGGCTCTGCAGTGAGTGAAGCACCGCACTCTGTTGCGGCGGAGAGATCTGTTTCGAGGTGAGCCCATGCACGATATGTCAGCGCACGCAGCGCACCACGCGCCGCCGACCAGTTTTATCCGCAAGCACGTTTTCAGTCTGGACCACAAAGTCATCGGCAAGCAGTATTACGGCCTGGCCCTGGTGGCGGTTCTGGTTGGCATGTTCCTTTCCTGGCTGATGCGCATCCACCTGGGATGGACGAACTCCGCCATTCCCGGACTGCACTTGCTTTCCAAGCAATGGCGCTCCCGGCAACGTGATGACGCCGGAATTCTATCTGCAACTGATGACCATGCACGCCACCATCATGGTCTTTTTTGTGCTCACCACGGCGCCGTTCGCGGCCTTCGGCAACTATTTTCTGCCCATCCAGGTCGGCGCCGAGGACATGCCCTTCCCCCATTTCAACATGATGTCGTTCTGGGTCACGTTCGTGGCCTTCCTGGTGCTGGTCTCGTCGTTCTTCGTTGGCGACGGACCCACGCTCGGCGGGTGGACCCAGTACGCGCCACTGAGCGCAGTGGGAGAGGTTGCCGGCCCCGGCCAGGGCACGGGCGTGGTTCTGTGGGCAGCTTCCATTGGGATCTTCTGCATTGGCCAGTTGCTGGGCTCCTTGAACTTCATCACCACTACGCTCGATATGCGGACCCGGGGCATGAGCCTGTGGCGCCTGCCGCTCAGCGCGTGGGCCTGGTTCATCACTTCCTGCATGGGCCTGACGGCATTCGCGGTGCTGATGCCGGCCTGCATCCTGCTCATTCTGGACCACGTGGCGGGGACCAGCTTTTTCGTGCCGGCAACCTTGTCATCAACGACCAACTGCAACCGCACTCCGGTGGATCGACTCTGCTGTGGCAGCACCTGTTCTGGTTCTTCGGACACCCCGAGGTGTATATCGCCATTGTGCCCGGCATGGGGATCGTCTCGCATGTTCTGATCACCAACATGCGCAAGCCGATGCTCAGCCACCGGGTGCTGGTCTACTCCATGGGCGCATTGGCCGTGCTCAGCTACATGGTCTATGGGCATCACATGTTCCTCAGCGGGATGAATCCGGTTTCCTCGCTGGCTTTCTCCTTCCCCACGCTGGTCATCACGATTCCCTCCACGATTGTTGTGCTGATCTGGCTGGGCAGCCTTTACGGGGCGAAGTTGCGCATTAATGCCGCTTCGCTTTTTGCGTTGGGCTTCATCTCGATGTTCATCAGCGGAGGAGTCAGCGGCTTCTTCCTGGCGCAGCCCTCGATCGACATCATGCTGCACGCCACCTACTTCGTGGTGGGACACTTCCACATGGTGATGGGTGTGGCGGCCATGTTCGGCATCTTTGCCGGAACCTACTTCTGGTTCCCCAAGATGTTCGGCCGCATGATGAACGAAACCCTGGGCAAGCTCCACTTCTGGCTCAGCTTCGTGGGCACGTATTGCATCTTCATGCCGTTCCACTACCTGGGCATGGCTGGAAACGTGCGCCGCTATCAGGCGTTTGCGCCTGACTACATGCAGCAGCTCATTCCCTTGCACCAGTTTATTACCGTGGCTGCGCTGCTGACCGGCGCCGCGCAGCTCATCTTCCTGTACAACCTGATCCACAGCCGGTTCTGGGGAGAGCCAGCGACCGACAATCCGTGGCAGGCGACTTCGCTGGAGTGGAGCACGCCGACGACGCCTCCGCCGCACAACAACTTTGGCGACAAACTGCCGGAGGTTTATCCACGATCCTTACCAGTACGGCGTGGAAAGCTCGGTCGGGCGACTATGTGATGCAAGCTTCGCCCGAAAAAGTGAAGTCGGCAAACGACGAGGCGTAAGCGGACAAAGGTGTGACTGGGACATGGAGTTTGTAAGCTTATGGCAACCACGGTCCACGAACCGCCAAAAATCGAGGAAGCGCCGTGATCCGTCGCGGCTAGCGAGCGACTCTGGCAACGGCGGCTGGCGGAACCTGGTTCCGGCTGATGGCGAGCTTGCGCGGCAGTCAAGGACTACTCGCCGCCGCCGGCCTCGACCGGAATCTGGGTGGTGCTGGCCTCCATCACGATGACCTTTGCGGCGTTTACCAGCGCCCTGATCGTTCGTCAAGGGTCGGCGCTGGACTGGCGGCATCTGACTCTGCCTCCGATTCTCTACCTCAACACGCTGGTGCTCTTCGCCAGCAGCTTTACCCTGGAAGTGGCGCGCCGCCAGGTGGGCGGCTTCATGGGCGGGCGCAAGAGATCAGGTCGCCAACCCAGCCCGCTGGCTGTACATCACGCTGTTCCTGGGTTTGCTGTTTGTGTGCCGGCCAGTATGTCGCGTGGCTGCAATTGCGGGCGCAGGGGCTTGTTTCTGGCGACGAATCCCAATAGCTCTTTCTTCTATGTGCTGACCGCGATCCACGCCCTGCACGTGCTGGGCGGACTGGGCGGGTTGGCCCGCGTGATTCGCCGGCTGAACCAGTCGATCCTGCGGAAAAGCACGCTGGACGCCACCTCGCACTACTGGCATTTCATGGACGCGCTTTGGGTGTATCTGCTGTTGTTGCTGTGGATGAAGCTCTAGCATGCTCAAACGATAGGAGGCAACCGTGAGCCAAGCCGAATGACGATGGGGGCACATGCAGGCCTGATGGAAAAGCCCGCATTTTCGGTTCCCGCGAAAAAGATGGCGATGTGGCTGTTCATCATCGCCGACACGGCGACCTTTGCCGGCTGCCTGGTCGCCTATGGATTCATCCGCAACGCCACGCCCAACTGGCCAAGGCCGTTCCACAGCATCACCAACGTGGCGATGATGACCTTCATTCTCGTGACCAGCAGCTTGACCATGCTGCTTGGCCTGCGACGCCGCGAAAGCGGGCGATAAGGCGGAGGCTTTCCGCTGGACGCTGATTACGGCCGCTGGCGGGCATTATTTTCGCCCTCCTGCACATTCGCGAATGGATGGGCTGATCGATGAAGGCATGACCCTGTTCCAGAACCCGTGGGGCACGGGGCTTGTTCGGTGCGCTTTTTCAGCATCACCGGCCTGCACCTTCTGCACGTGACCGGCGGTGTGATCGCGCTGATCGCGGTGGGAATCCGCTATCAGGGCGGCCGGTACAATGCCGACGATCTCGAAATCACTCGGCCTCTACTGGCACTTCGTCGATCTGGTTTGGATGTTCGTCGTACCGCTGGTCTATCTTTTGAATCTGAGTCACTAAGCGCAAAGAGGCAGGAGCAACACTATGACTACCGCCGAAGAACACAAGAGCGGAGTGGGGAAAGACGTGGTGGTCTATCGTTTGCATCCTGGCCCTGGCGGGCTTGCAGTTCGTCATCGCCTATCAAAATATCGACGGGTCGCAGATGTTCGTGCGCATGTTGATCCTCGCCATCGTCGAGGCCGCGCTGGCGCTTTTGTTCTTCATGCATTTGTGGGAAAATCGCGGATTGCTGTGGTTTGTCGTGATCTTCACAGTCTTTGTGTTGCTGGCGATGCAATACGGGTGGACCGACAGCTTCCGCCTGTCGGATGGCGTGCCTTGGGCAAAGTAGCAGTGGCTGCGCCGTCGCTTTGGAAAGAAACATGAAGCTGCAGAGTTCAATCCGGCTCTTGGGCATGGCGTTGGTGGCCTGATCCTGCTGCTCGCGCCGCTGCCCGGCTTTTTCGCAAAACTGTGCGCTCTGCTATACTCAAGCGGCTTCGGCGGGGGCGAGAATGATTCAGGCCTTGCGGAGCGGGATTCTGATCATGATCATTCCTCCTACGCTCGGATCGATTGGCATGATTTTTATCGTGCATCGCAAACGCAATCAGTTTAAACGGACGACTACGCCGGCGAATCTGGCCACGACTGGTAAAATGGCGACCACGAAAGTGATGGCAAATCCGACCCCTCGCAAACACTGCCGTCCAAGCTCCGGGACTATTACACGCTCACCAAACCCGAGGTGAACCTGCTGATTCTGATGACGACGTCGGCCGGTTACTATCTGGCGTCGCGTGGACCGTTTCGAGTCGCCGGCCTGGTGAACACGCTGGTCGGCACTTTGTTGGTGGCCAGCGGGACCGCGACCCTGAATCAGTGGATGGAGAGGGCTTGGGATGGTCAGATGCGCCGGACCGCTTCTCGGCCGTTGCCCTCGGGCAGGCTGAGTGCACGCGAGGCGTTCTGGTTCGGCATGCTGTTGAGCCTCGCCGGAGGCCTTTATCTTGCGCTGACGGTGAACGCTTTGCGGCCCTGCTGGCGGTCTCGACCCTGCTGTCGTATCTTCTGATCTACACGCCGCTCAAACGGAAGACGCCGTTGTGCACGCTGCTGGGCGCTTTCCCGGGCGCCATGCCGACCTTGATCGGATGGGCCGGAGCCTCGGCGCCGCCATCGACCGCCAGGCTTGGTTTCTCTTCGCCATTCTGTTCCTTTGGCAGTTCCCTCATTTCCTGGCCATCGCCCTGATGTATCGCGACGACTACGGCCGCGCCGGCTATCGCATGCTTGCCGCATTTCGATCTGGACTCCCGCTTTACCCGCGCCGAAATTGTCGGCTTTACCGTGATCCTGGTGGTTGACTACCATGCTGCCGTTGGTCGCTCGCGGGGGCACCCTATATCCGGCGGCGATGCTGCTGGCGGGAGCATTTCTGCTGTATCACGTGCGAAACTGGCAAGTCGCTTCCAAGGTCTTGGCCAGCCGTGTGGTGCATGCTTCCGTGATCTATTTGCCGGTGGTTCTTGGCATGATGATCGCGTGGAAGGCCTAGCAGCTATTCTGCTGTGTCTGTGCCCGACCGCCGGGGGCCTGCGGAACAGCCAGTCAAGAGCTCCACGCAAAAGGCGCGAAGAGAGGCGACGATTCCCTGCAAAGCGTCTAGACCTGTGATTACTCCGCCAGAAGGGCAGCGGAGACTCCGTGGGTGGGATACTGCAAACATCCCAGCAACACCACCAACCGCGTCATCTGCTCGTAACTTTCCGCGATGCGAACCGGAGAGACGCGCGTGCCCGGAAGGATCATGCCAAGATAGAGTCTCGCCAGGGCGTTGAAGGCATAGAAGCGCAAGTGAATCGCGTTATCAACCAGTTTTTCGGCTGCCGCGACCGTTGCCGGATCGGAACTGCGGCGCGCGGCTTCCCCCAAGCGGAGCAGGACGGCGGCATTGGCAGCGGCGCAGGAGACGTAATCCACCGCGGCGCGCAGGCGTTCCCGCTGGATCTTCCGGAATTCCGCGGGCCGCAGGCGACTACGGAGAAACTCCCGCTCGTCCGGGTCCATCAGATTGCGAAAGGCGTCCACATCCACTGAGCGGATGTGCTGCGTCGGATTCTCCAGAACATTGGGACTTGAGGCATGGCCCTTGGCCAGGCTCACCAGAAGCAGCAGCGCTAAGAATGCCACGCAGACAAGTATGAGAGTGATAGTCATTGTTGTAGAAGACGCTGCAGTTCCCGATTCCAGATTTCCAAATCGTGTTCGGGTAACGCTTGCAAAGTGTAATTGGGCTCCCGCTCCGGCGCCATGAGATAGACCATCCAAATCAGGACACAGAAATGGTAGGTCACCATATTAGAGATATCGAAAACTCTAGCGACGGACGGAAAGTAGATCCGCATGGCGGACGTGGCCAATTCCAAACTGGCGAAAACTCCCAAGCCCAAAGCGACCCCAAAGGCATTACTCCGCCAGGAAAGCCCGAAGTACCGGGAAAACAGGAAAAGCGATATCAGCAGGCCGCACTGTAGGATGGTGACCGCTCGATCCAATGCGAATGTCGTACCCTCCAGAGAGCGGTAGGCCGTCGCACGCGAGATCTGATCCACGCCACTGCCCGGCGCAGAGATGGCCAGACCCACCGCGATCAGTAGAAGCAACACCGTCGCTCCACGGAACAAGAACCTGCCAGGACCGCTAAGCGCGGGGTAGCGGCGAAAGAAATGACGGAATAACTCATGAATCACGCCAAAACGGATGGCGGTACTGACGGCCAGTCCTACCGCAAACACCTGGAAATATACTGCGCCAAAATCGGACACAAACTGCGACACCGCCAAAAGCACACCGCACTGCAAAACTTCAAACCCCGTGTAGAGAAAAAACATGGGGAACTGCCGGTGCAGACCGCGACGCACCATGACAAACGCAAGAATCCCCTGTAGGACGTGAGGGGCGACCCACAGGTAATAGTAGAGAACCAGATACGGAGTCATGGGCTACCGCGCTGCAATATACACCTTATCGCAGCAGCCCACAACTATTCCAGACTAAATTTCTTTACTAGTTGGCTGACAATTGTATAGTGGCTTCCGGACACCGGGGACCGCAGGACGGGTTCCCGTCGGCCAGCAACGGAGTTGCGGATATCGTGGTCAAAAGCAGCGCGGCAGCAAGCAAAAGCAAGCACTTTTTCACGGTGTAAGCTCCTTTTCAAGGTGGATTGCACCGTGATAATGTGCTGGCAGATGCCGTCTTGCATAGGTCACCAAAGTAATTTCGAATTTCCAAAAACGTAACGCCATGCCCCTGATTTCCGCACTCGAAGATCTGCAACGAACCACGCTGAAGGCGATCTCCGGGGGGCTCCGGAAGTTGGAGTACCTTTCGGGCTTACGGGACAAGGAGGGAGGCTACGCGCACTGGGGCCTAGAGCGGGTGTACGGGGATTCGGCCGCCAAGCGGGCGCTGGCGCAGGCGCATCGTTCCTTACTGGCAAGGATTTTGGCCACGCCCATTCGCACTCTGATGGAAGATGCCGAGCAATCTGCCGAAATGGCGGGAGTCTCCCCGGGACTTTACCTGGAACGTCTATCCACTACCAGTTCCAGTCTGCTGCCACCGGGGCCGGGAGCCGGGTCCGCCCGCCACCTCAATTCAGTGCTTCATGCGGTTTTGAGCTTAATGAAGAGTCACAAACGGGACGCCAGTCCCCCAACTTGATGGCAACCCCGACGACTTGACCGATTACTTCTGCCTGTTGCGGGTAGCGCAGAACGCGAGGGGCTACGGGCGACAACGGATGTGGTTGCAGAATAATCTCTTCCCGTGCAACCGTGCACCAGCAGCAGGTGTGGCCGCCTCGCGTTTCGACAAAATAGATCGGCCGCTCGTATTCCGACCTCCAGCCCCCCTCGACCACCTTGCTCCGGGACTCGTCCACCTGCACGAAACTTCCCGGCGGCAGAATCGGATACATAGTCAAATCTTCGCTGCCGATGTAGCCGTAGGTGTATTGGCAAGACGAAAACTGAGCCAGGTATGCCAGGGGAACCAATCCCCACTGCTCCACCATGCGCCCGAAATTGACGGTCCGCCGGGGATCGAAACCCGGATCCAGCCGCACGGGAATTTGAATGCTGGAGAGATTGGACAATGCTTCTGAAACGTGCGACCTTGGCGGGAATACCAAATCCAGATCCGCCGCCATCGCGTTCAGGTCAACGTTGAACCAGGACAAGAGTTCTCGAATGTCACGCCGGAAGATCACGGCCAGGGAATACAGCCGATAGATGCTGGGAACGACGCCTTTTGTTTCAATATCGGAAAGCCGGCTCGGAGGAATGAAGAAATCCTCGTTACGATGTTTCTGCGCGATGCGTGCACTGGCGTTCTCGACATCCTTCATGGTCAAGCCAAGCTGTTCGCGCAATACTCGCAGATTCTGCCCGCCTGGGAACATTGGCCCCCCTCCCCACCCCCACCAGAAAATAGAGTAATCATAGCAACTGGAAGGGTTGTTTGGGGCGAGAATCCAATTTTATTCTCATTAGAACGCAGGATCAGACTAGGCCTGGCCAGGAGGGCCACTGGAAACGTCGGTCACGGCTGTTCGGAATTCGTAACAGGAAGCATGATTTGACCTGCCTGCGCCCCTCCGGAGTGACTTTCGGACCAGCACACTCTGCCAAATCGAGGGCCTCTGTGCGGCGCCATGTACTGGATCACGGCCGGGGCAGCGGGCCCGGCAGCAGACTCTGAATGCCGCTCAGGACGGCGGTTTTCCTCGGAAATAAAACCTCATCGGGGAAATCCGGGAGGTTCAGCAGCGAGCCGCGATGACCTTCGGGCCTGTTACGAAAAACGATCTCCGGCGGTCTGGGCTGGATAGGGCAAGGAACCCGAGGCCTTCGGCTAGAGCTGAAGCCCCGCAACCAGCCAGCACTGGATTACCCCTCAACGCGCTAAATCGCAGTGCCGTGGGCCAGTCAGAAAACGAGCCGGCACTGCCTCAGGAAAGTTGACGGCAAAGTGGAGGGCGGGCCGAAGCCAGCCCTCAACGCCTACCTACTTGGTTGCAACCTTCAGTCCGCAGCCGCAGCGCTGTCAACCGCCTCAACCAGAGGCATGTTCACAAGATGCTCGCTGATGAACCACGCCTGCAATTCATTGGTACGCAGCACGTCACTGACTGCAAGATCATTGGTACCATCATCGCCGAGCGTGGACGCGCGCTTCGCCAAGGTGCGACATTGCCCGATGATGATCTGATGCGCGTCCAGCAGGCGGGAGAGTTGCACCGGCACTTCTTCCCTGCCCTTCGGTGGGCGTTCGATTTGGGTGGTCTCGGCTACATCGTGAGCCATGGCGATCGCCAGCCCGCCCAGTAATTGAATTCGTTCGGCGATCGTGTCCACCAACTCCGCCTGCTCACCGAAGTGCTTATCGAAAAGCAGGTGAAGCTGATAGAAGGTTGGTCCGGCGACCTGCCAGTGGGACTTCTTATAGAGGTCGCGGAGGGTCATGGTATCGGCCAGAAGCTGGTTGAGTTTCTCCGTCATCTCCAGGCGAACCGGTTCTTCCAGTTCTAACGGGAGCGCGTGCGTGACCGTGCCATACTGCTGAATTTCGCGCGCCCTTTGGTGAATGCGTGGCTGGGCATCAAGTTTGGAATGATTGCCCGCTACAGTTTTTCTCGGCATGGGAGTTCTCCTGTTCTATCTCGAATTCAAGACTTTTGTTGGATCTTGCCACACTTGAATGCATGGCGTCTGTGATTTCGTACCGATGCGATTCGCAATGGAACGGCGAAGATTAGGGGCCCTACAGCTAGTCGTACGGTCTTTATGGATGATTCTAAGAGGCCCCGGGATTCCCTTTTGAGCACAAAATGTAGACCTGCTGCCAGCTCTGCAGGGCTCTCCGCCAGCAAAATTCCGCGCGATTGTCTATCATGGAATCATTCCCCCAAGAGGATGGAGAAGGCAGAGTGGCTGAAACCCAGACGGACGGATTGGAAGTCCTGGAAACCCGAGAATGGCTCGATTCCCTCGATTACGTGCTGTCCAAGGGCGGCCCGGAGCGCGCTGGCCGCCTGCTTCAGCAGCTCTCCCTGCATGCCCGGCGGGCAGCGGGAGTCAATCTCCCGTTCACTGCTACAACTCCCTATCAGAACACCATTCCCTCCGTGCAGCAGCCGCCCTTTCCCGGCAGCCAGGAGATGGAGCGCCGCATCAAGAGCCTGGTGCGCTGGAATGCGTTGGCCATGGTGGTGCGAGCTAACAAAATTCAGGAGGGTATTGGCGGACACATCTCGACTTACGCGTCAGCCGCGACCCTGTACGAGGTGGCATTCAATCATTTTCTGCACGCCCGGACCGAAGGCGGCGACCGCGACATCGTGTATTTCCAAGGACATGCGGCGCCCGGCATGTATGCCCGAGCGTATCTCGAAGGCCGGATCCCCCGGCAGAAGCTGGAGAACTTCCGCCGAGAACTGAAGCCGGGCGGTGGCCTCTCGTCCTATCCCCACCCCTGGCTGATGCCAGACTTTTGGGAGTTCCCCACGGTTTCCATGGGGCTGGGCCCAATCCAGGCGATCTACCAGGCGCGCTTTATCCGCTATCTCGAAAATCGCGGGCTGAAGGAGTCGCGCGGAGGCAAAGTCTGGGCTTTTCTAGGCGACGGCGAGATGGACGAGCCTGAATCACTGGGCTCGATTACCCTGGCTTCACGCGAGCGGCTCGATAACCTGATCTTTGTGGTGAACTGCAACCTGCAGCGGCTGGACGGCCCGGTACGAGGAAACGGAAAGATTATCCAGGAGCTGGAAGCAATTTTCCGCGGCGCGGGCTGGAACGTGATCAAGGTGATTTGGGGCGGCGACTGGGACAGCCTCATCCGGAGCGATCGCGACGGATTGCTGGTCAGGCGCATGGGCGAGATCAGCGACGGTCAATATCAGAAATACTTCGTCGAGAGCGGTGCCTATTTCCGCCACAACTTCTTCGGCACGGATCCTCGCTTGCTGAAGATGGTTGAACACCTTTCCGACGAGCAGCTTGCGCGGATGCGGCTGGGTGGACACGATCCCATCAAGGTGCACGCCGCGTACAAGGCGGCCGTTGATCACCGGGGTTCGCCGACAATCATTCTGGCGAAAACCATCAAGGGCTATGGTTTGGGCGAGGCTGGCGAGGGCAAGAACATCACCCACCAGCAGAAAAAGCTGAACGAAGACGAGTTGCAGATGTTCCGTTCGCGCTTTGGAATTCCCATCCCGGATGACGAACTGCACGATGCGCCGTTTTATCGTCCGGCCGACGATAGCGCTGAAATTAGTTACATGCAGGAGCGGCGCAAGCAGCTTGGCGGGTATTTGCCGGAGCGCAAGGTGCGCTCCAAGCCGATCAATCCGGTCTCGGAGTCTCACTTCGAGGAGTTTTACAAAGGGACCGAAGGCCGGGAAGTCTCGACGACTATGGTCTTCGTGCGCCTGCTGGCGAAATTGCTGCGCGATCCGGAGATCGGGAAGCTGATCGTGCCCATCATCCCGGACGAAGCGCGTACCTTCGGCATGGAAGCGCTGTTCCGGCAGGTCGGCATTTATTCCAGCGTCGGCCAACTCTACGAACCGGTGGACATGGATACTTTGCTCTATTACAAGGAGGCTAAGAACGGCCAGATTCTGGAGGAAGGCATCACCGAGGCGGGGTCGGTGTGCTCCTTCATCGCGGCGGGCACGGCATACGCCAATCACGGCATCAACACCATTCCGTTCTTTATTTATTACTCCATGTTCGGTTTCCAGCGGATTGGCGACCTGATCTGGGCCGCGGCTGACATGCGCACTAGCGGCTTTCTGATTGGGGGCACCGCGGGACGAACCACGCTGGCAGGTGAGGGCTTGCAGCATCAGGATGGGCATAGCCATGTGCTGGCGCTTTCCGTGCCCAATCTTCTTGCCTACGATCCGGCATTCGCGTATGAGATTGCCGTGATTATTCAGGACGGCATCAAGCGCATGTACGTGGATCAGGAATCCATCTTCTATTACTTGACGGTGACGAATGAGCCGTTGCCGATGCCGGAAATGCCGGCAGGGTGACGCCGTGCGCGAAGGAATTCTCAAGGGTCTCTACCGCTTCAAGTCCTCCGAGAAGAAAGATACGACAATGCGCGCCCAACTTTTCGGCAGCGGCACAATCATGTACGAGGTGCTCAAGGCACAGAAGATTCTGGAAGAGAAATACAACGTCGCAGCCGATGTATGGAGTGTGACCAGCTATAAGCGGCTCTATCGCGATGGCAACGATTGTGAGCGCTGGAATATGCTGCATCCCGGCGAAACGCCGCGCGTGCCCTTTGTGACGCAATGTCTGAAGGATGCGCCCGGAGTCTTCGTGGCGGCGTCGGATTATATGAAGGTGCTGCCAGAGTCGATCGCGCAATGGGTGCCGCGCCCGCTGGTGGCGTTGGGCACGGATGGCTTCGGCCGCAGCGAGAACCGCGCTTCGCTGCGCGACTTCTTTGAAGTGGATGCGAAACACATTGTGCTGGCGACCTTGAATGCTTTGGCACGGGAGAAGCAGATCGGGTCGGACGTGGTGCAGCGGGCAATCGGGGACCTAGGAATCAATTCAGAGAAGGTAAATCCAGCGGTGAGTTAGGACCGGACGAGAGTCGCCGACTAACCACGAAGGACACGAGGGCACACGAAGGAAACAACCACAACAAGCAGTACATCCAAAGCGGCGGCAAGACGGAATCGCAAATAGATCGCATACGAAAGGCAGAGGAAGCTGTGCGAGAGCTAGTCAAAGTTGCTGCGGAAATTCGGCAAGAAGCCGATAGCCTGCCCGTAAAAGATCCGGATGTACGTAAGGAATTATTGGAGGCCGCTGAAGGGTTCGAGGCCCAGGCTCAGAATCTAAGAGATGCCCTTCGGGAGTGGAGAGAAGACATACACTGAATTTTCAGCCAGCTAAACTGCCAAAAGGACTCACGTTGACAGAATTCAAATTACCCGAACTCGGCGAGAACATTGATCAGGGCGATCTAGTCAGGTTGATGATTTCGCCCGGCGCCAGCATCACCGAAGGCCAGCCGGTGATGGAGTTGGAAACCGACAAGGCCGTGGTCGAGGTGCCCTCGTCGGTAAGCGGCGTGGTGCAGGAGGTTCGCGTCAAAGAAGGAGAGAAGATCAAAGTCGGCCAAGTGATCTTCACGGTGGATAACGGCGCGGGGGCAAGAGCACAAGCCTCTGAAGCCGAGCCTTCCAAGCAGGATAAAGCTGCCGCTGCCGCGGCTTCGACTACTTCGACAGCAACGCCATCGACACAGTCATCGCGGAAGGCGGAACCTCAGGCTGAAGTTCGCCCAGCTTCGTCGCCTGTTCCTGCCGCGGCATCCCCCACTTCCCCTGGTCCGACCGAATTCAAGCTACCCGAACTCGGAGAAAACATCGCCGAAGGCGATCTGGTGCGGCTCATGATCTCTCCGGGCACGAAGGTCTCCGAGGGCCAGCCGGTCATGGAACTGGAAACCGATAAAGCGGTCGTCGAGGTTCCCTCTTCGGTCAGCGGCGTAGTCAAAGAAGTTCGAGTCAAACCGGGAGAGAAGGTCAAGGTCGGCCAGGTAATCTTCACTCTCGAGGGTGGAGCGGCCCCGCAGTCTGAGCGGCCAAAACACGTTCCGGTGGAGCATGTCTCGGGACAAACCGGGGCTCGTCTCGCTTTCCAGGCTGCAATTCAGGCCGAGGGCAAGACCGAAGAACAGGCGCTTCCGCCCGATCAGCCGCAGCCTCTGCCGCCATCTTTCACTATGCCCGCGCAATTGGGCAAAGTGGCGGGCACGGAGCATCGGCGAACCCGTACCGGCGGCTCCGCACGTTCGCCGCCTGGCGCGGGAACTGGGCGTCGACATTCATGAAGTACAAGGAACCAGTCCGGGCGGACGCATCAGCGAAGATGATGTGAAGTCCTATTCGAAAACGTTGCTGGCCTCGGCTGCGCTGACTGCAAGTTGCCGCGAGAAACTCACTTCGCTCAGCCGCGGCTGCCTGACTTCTCCAAGTGGGGGAAGACTAGAGCGCGTCTCCATTCGAGGTGTGCGGCGCAAGACCGCCGAACACCTGTGGGAAGCATGGAACACCGTCCCGCATGTCACGCAGAACGACAAGGCCGACATCACAGAATTGGAGCAGTTGCGCGCCCGATTCGCTCCCAAGGCCGCAAGAAGCCGGCGGCAAGATGACGGTGACGGCGATCGCGCTGAAAGTCTGCGCTTCGGCGCTGAAGATTTTTCCCCAGTTCAACGCCAGCATTGACATGGCGAAAGAGGAGATCATTTACAAGCAGTACATCAACATCGGGGTTGCAGTGGACACCGATCGCGGCTTGCTTGTGCCCGTGATTCGTGATGTGGACAAGAAGAATATCGTAGAGCTTGCCGCGGAACTCACCCAGCTTTCCAAGAAAGCGCGCGACAAGAAGTTGACGCCTGGCGAAATGGAAGGCGGAACTTTACGATTACGAACCTCGGCGGCATCGGCGGAACAGGATTTTCGCCGATCGTCAACTACCCTGAGGTCGCCATTCTCGGGCTGTCGCGTTCCAGCATGGAGCCGGTGTGGATCAATGGAAAATTTGAGCCGCGTCTGGTGCTGCCGCTGTCTTTGTCCTATGACCACAGGCTCATTGACGGCGCCGACGCAGCCCGCTTTCTGCGCTGGATTGCGGAAGCATTCGAACAACCGTTCTTATTGTCGGTGCAGGGATGAAGGAAAAAGACGTAATCGTAATCTGTCAGCTACCGCGCCCAGCGCGGATCTCCGCGCCATCGCGACGATGTAATCGAGTCCTTCCATGCCAGAGACGCCCAACTTGCACATCGCCGTCATTGGCGCCGGGCCGGGTGGCTACGCTGCGGCGTTTCTGGCTGCTGACCTCGGCATGAAAGTCACGCTGATCGATCCAGAATTGAATCCCGGTGGGGTGTGCCTCTATCGCGGTTGCATTCCTTCCAAAGCACTACTGCATGTGGCCAAGCTGATCGACGAATCTCATCAGGCCAAGAATTGGGGTGTCGAGTACGCGAGACCCGAAGATTGATCTGGCCCGCTTGCGTTCGTGGAAAGAAAGTGTAATCAAGAAACTCACGGGCGGGCTGGGCCAGCTTTCCAAGCAGCGCAAAGTCGAGTACGTCCAGGGCTGGGCTTCGTTTGAGAACTCACACACACTGCGGGTAAAGCGGGCGAATGGCAATGTGGATTCCCTGAGTTTCGATCGCATCATAATCGCGACTGGCTCTCGTCCTGTGGGGATCCCCACCCTGAAACTCGATAGCCCGCGCATGCTGGATTCCACTTCGGCGCTGGACTTGAGCGATGTCCCGGGCACTCTGCTGGTGATCGGCGGCGGTTACATTGGCCTCGAACTCGGCACGGTGTACGCCGCGCTCGGATCGAAAGTCTCAGTGGTGGAAATGCTGCCCGGACTCTTGCCGGGAGCGGATCGCGACCTGGTGCTCCCGCTGCACAAGCGCATGGAGAAGATTTTCGAAGCGATTTTGCTGAACACCACTGTTGCCTCGCTGAAAGAAGAATCAGGCGGAATCCGCGTGACCTTCGACGGCCCCGAGGTGAAAGAACGCGAAAACGTTTTCGACAAGGTTCTGGTTTCAGTGGGGCGCAAGCCGAATTCCGAAATCCCCGGCCTGGAGAAAACTCAAGTCAAGGTCGGCCAGCGCGGGTTCATCCAGGTGAACAAGCAACTGCAGACGAACGATCCCACAATCTACGCTATCGGCGATGTGGTCGGCGAACCCATGCTGGCGCATAAGGCTTCGCACGAAGGACGCACTGCGGCTGAAGCAATCGCTGGACAGAAAGTCGCATTCGAGCCCAACGCAATTCCTGCGGTGGTTTTCACCGATCCTGAGATCGCGTGGTGTGGCCTCACTGAAACCCAAGCCCAGAAAGACAACCGGGAGATCAAAGTCGCCCGCTTTCCGTGGGGCGCTTCTGGCCGCGCCATGACGCTCGATCGAACCGAAGGCATGACCAAGCTGATCTTCGATCCGAAGAGCGAGCGCGTGCTGGGCGTGGGCATTGTGGGCGTGAGCGCGGGCGACATGATCTCGGAGGGCGTGCTGGCGGTGGAAATGGCCGCGACCGCCACCGACATTGCGCTCACCATTCATCCGCATCCGACGCTCTCGGAAACGCTTATGGAGTCGGCGGAAGTTTTCTTCGGCACCAGCACCGATATTTACCGGCCAAAGAAGTGACACCTTGGGCCGCTGGCGCCCGAAATCATCGTCGGGATTTGAGCGTAATGGGAATGTTACGCCAACTGTGCTGGCTACACTTCCAGTCACAAGGCGGGCAGCGAGTAACAATCCTATCGAGTTGGAGAAGAAGTAGTGCGCCCCTCCGGAATCGCCGACGCGCCGCGTGCCAGATGACCGAGCGTGCCGCGTGAGAGCGTGATCACATCCTGCCCTTTGGTCTTGCCGGTGATGATGGCTTTGTTGGGAACCGTCTCGTAGGCGTAGCCAGTGAGCGTCGCCTTGATGTAAACCTCAAAGCTATAGCCGACTTTCACGTTGAGCCGGGCCCAACCGTAGTGGGTCTTGCCTTTGATAACAAACTTCAGGCCAAGGTAGCGATCTTTGACGCCCTTGCCGCCATTGGCCCACGGCCCCTGAAACCCGGATCGCCCCCGAACGCTGTATACCAATGCCATCGAGATGTGGCTCGCGTAATGCCCGCCCGGCCCGATGCGGATCCCTGGCAGAAAAGCCGCTTCGTCCCCTCGCCCCCGGGCACTTGTCGGGCCCCCCAAGACCCTGTTTGTCCCCAGAGAACGGCACCGGAGGAACGCGTCTTGGCTGCTCATGTCCGTCACCTCGTAGGCACTAAAGCTGAAGTCTTTGACTCCGTCATGGTTGAGGTCGAGAGGGTAGAACTGCTGCGGGTTTGAAGTGCTCATGACGAGATGGGCCGGAGTGTAAACAACCTTGCCCTCAGCGGGGTTAGCCAGCGCCAGCACGCTCACTCCTGCTGCAGTGGCAGCGAGGGCGTAAGAATCCAAACGGCGTTGGGACGGCACTGCCAGCGGCGCGGGGCTTAGGGATCGGCGGGGCGACTTCATACTCTCCTCCAGGCGGCACATGGAGCATACACCCAACGGGTAGCACCGTGACAGTCGGCCTGAACCCGATTCTGCTTTCCCACCAGTAGCGTTGATTGTTTGCAAAGCCGTGGTCATGCGCCACGGCTTTTTTTGTGGACCTTGAAAGTGGGCCGCTCTGCAGAAGAGCCGGGAGTAACGTGGCGGAGCAGAAAATCAGGGCTGTTTCCAACCCACCTCTGCTGTTCTCAACCGATAATCTTGGCTGGATAGCGTTTACTTCTGCAAACAGGCGTGTGTGTTGAAAAACCCTCGTTTGCGAAGCTGTCTTCCAGCCCAACTGCGGGGTGTTGCTTGCGAGTTCATTCTCGATCCCGCGATTACGCGGTCGCCAGTTCAGGTGCGGGCCGACTGCTGAGGAATCGCACCAGCCGTTTTAGGTTCTGCGCCGTTGCCGCCAGGTAGAACTGCTCGCGTACGAAGCGCATCCGGCGCAGCCTCAGTCGGCGTAGTCCGATGTAATTCTTCAGTTCTGCGAAAAGTGCTTCCACTTTCCGCCGAGCCCGTTGCGAGATCGCGAACGCTGGTGTCTGAGCGAGGGCGTGCGCACGCTGCCGCGCTGGCTCGCAGGTGTGGATGGCAAGGGTCCGATACTTGCCTCGCGTGCAGCGGCTCTTTTGCGAGCAGTCGCGACAGCGCTTCACCGTCGAGTAATAAACGTGAGTGCGGTTGCGCGCATTGATGCCGACGTACTTCAGGAGTTTGCCTTCCGGGCAGAGATAGCAGTTCTCCTCGGGCACGTAGGTGAACTTGTCGATGCCATAGAGATCACGTCGGCCCATTGGGATTTTCTTTCACCCGGATGTAAGCAGCGATGCCGCGCTCATCCAGCCATTGCAGCAACTCGCCGTTGCCGTAGGTGGTATCCGCCGCCAGAGTCTGCGGCAGGGAGCCGTAACGTTCGCGATAGCGTTCGATCATGTCTCGGCGCCGCCACGCTCTCCTGACTCAATCGCGCCGGCGTAGCTTGCACGCCCACGATGACGCAACTGGCGTTATCCACCAGATAGTTGTCGTAATAGCCGAGCCGCGCTGGACCGCCTTTGGTCGCGTAGGTAGAATCCGGGTCGGTGGTCGAGACCTTCTCTTGCTGCGGAACGGGAGGTTCGACCGGGTTCTCCCGCTCCAGTTCGACTAGATACTCGCGCACCGTGTGGTTCACCTTAGCCACTTCCGCCAGTTGCTCGCGAGGAACGCGGCTGTGATGATCGGCATTGGCCTGGATGAAACTGCCGTCCACCGACATGTGCTCGCCCTTCACCATTCCGGCTTCGACGCAACGGGCGACAATCTCCTCAAACAGCTCCTGGAACAGATTCGATTCCTGGAATCGTCCATGCCGGTTCTTGGAAAACGTAGAGTGGTGCGGAATCTCCTGGTCGAACCCCAGTCCCGTGAACCATCGCCACGCCAGATGCATGCGTAGCTCTTCCACCAGTTTTCTTTCGCTCGTCACGCCGTAGAGATAGCCGACCAGCAGCATACGCAGCAGCAGTTCTGGGTCGATAGATGGCCTTCCTGTGTCGCTATAGGAGTCCTTCAACTTTGCCCGAACCAATTCCAAGTTGACGTAGCGATCGATCAGGCGCAGCAGATGATTTTCAGGAACCTGATCTTCGAGCCGGAAGTAGTAAAACAGCGACTCTCCGCGGGAATGGTGTCCCATCATGAGCAGCAGGCCTCCAAATGTAATGGTGAACAGTAGCATCGGGAACTCTGACCTGCTTATAACCTGAACGTTGCCCCGCCACAAGCATCAACTGAGGGACTTTTTCAACAGACACAGGCGTTTGCACTCAAAAACCCGATTGGGCCGGAGCGGTCGGAATTCCCGGCCTGGATAGCTATCTTCACCATCACAGACACCGCCCTCTCGCCTGCGGCTATACTGGATGGCTCTAACAGCTTGCTGACGAACTCTGAGCCTTGTCATTCCGAGGAGCGAGAGCGACGAGGAATCTGCTCTTCTTTTAGACTTCCAAGAACTGCAGATCCCTCGCTCCGCTCCGGATGACAATAAGCGGGGCGACGAGCTGTTGGAGGGTGAACTGGAGGCTTCCCATGCGTTGGATCTACCTGCTATGCGCGCTTACGATTTGTCTGATCGCTCTACCTCTCTCCTCGAAGGAGCTTTCCATGCCTGATTCCGCAACCGCCGAGGCTTCCGCCGCGCAGCCTGCCTGGATGAACAATTCCACCGCCAAGCTCGAGCGCGAACTCACCGCCAAATACGGCGAGTCGCAACGCTCGCGGATTCACCTTGGCCTGCACCAAAGCGCTGAGTTCTGGCGCGCCGCGGACGGCGATGCGGCGGCGTATGAGGAATTCGTCCGCACCAACTTTGCCGGCGATCAGGCCACGCTCGACACCTTGTTCAACCGTTTTCAGCGCCTGCTGGAACAGCTGGACGGCCACATGCACGAGATCAATCGCGAGTTCAACCAGCAATCCGATCTCGATCTCGGCCCGGTGCTGCCCTTCGACGAACTTTTCGCCGGCTACGATCCGTCGGCCCACGTCATTGACGATTTCTTCCACAACAAACTGGCGTTCACCGTGCTGCTGAATTTTCCCCTCACCACTTTAGATGAACGCCTGAAGAACGGCGCTAACTGGAGCGGCAGGCAGTGGGCAGAAGTTCGCCTGGGACAACGCTTCGACAAGCGCATCCCCGCCGACGTTAATCTGGCGATTTCCCAGGCCGCAGCTGAATCTGCGCAGTATATCTCGGAATACAACGTCTGGATGTACCACCTGCTCAACCCGCAAGGCCAGCGCCTCTTCCCGCCCAAGATGCGCCTGCTCAGCCATTGGAATCTGCGTGACGAAATCAAAGCTGTCTACGCTGATAAGGAGAACGGCCCCGCCAAACAGCGCATGATCCAGCAGGTGATGGAACGCATTGTCACGCAGACCATCCCCGAAGTTGTGGTCAACAACCCGGGCGTGGATTGGAATCCTTATACGAATGAGGTGCAACCGGCGGCGATGAAAGATGCGGACGCAACCGCGGAAAAGGCCGCAGCAAAGATCAGCAACGCGCGCGAACCCGACACCCGCTACGCCGTGTTGCTGAAGGACTTTGAGGCCTGCAGAAAGGCGGACCCTTATTCTCCAACAGCGCCAACACTGATCGACCGCCGTTTCGACGAAGACCGCGAGATTCCGGAAGCGCGCGTGAAAGCGATGCTGGTCCAAGTGCTGAGCTCGCCACTGGTGCCGCAGACCGCCAAGCTGATCGAATCTCGCCTGGGACGCCCGCTTGAACCGTTCGACGTCTGGTACAACGGATTCCGCCCCGGCAGCCAATATACCGAAGCGCAACTGGACGAGATGGTGGCGAAGAAATATCCCACTGCCGAGGCCTATCAGAAAGACATTCCCAATCTCCTGGTGAAACTCGGTTTCTCCCCCGACCGCGCACAATATGTGGCAAACAACATCATCGTAGATCCGGCCCGCGGATCGGGTCACGCCATGGGATCACAGATGCGCTCCGAGAAAGTGCATTTGCGAACCCGGGTAGAAAAAACGGGCATGAACTACAAGGGCTTCAATATCGCCGTGCACGAGATGGGACACAACGTTGAGCAAACGTTCTCGCTCAACGAGGTGGACAATACGTTGATGCAAGGCGTGCCGAATACGGCTTTCACCGAGGCTCTCGCATTTGTGTTTCAGGGACACGATCTCGAACTGCTCGGTCTGCCCGCTCCGGATGCAAAGAGCCAGGCGGAAAAAACTCTGAACGATTTCTGGGGGGCCTACGAGATCGCCGGCGTCGCGCTGGTGGATATGGGCGTGTGGCACTGGATGTACGACCATCCACAAGCCACGCCTCACGAACTGAACGAGGCAACGGTTCGGATTTCGCAGGACATCTGGAACCGCTACTACGCGCCCGTCTTTCACAAGAATGATGTTGTGTTGCTGGGAATTTACTCACACATGATTGATTCGTTTTTGTATTTGCCCGATTATCCCATCGGCCACATGATCGCGTTTCAGATCGAAGAACAGATGAAGAAAGCCGGAGCCATTGGTCCGGAGTTTGAGCGTATGGCGAAGATGGGCCGTCTGACTCCCGATCTGTGGATGGAGCGCGCCACAGGACGGCCCGTTGGGCCGGAAGCCTTGCTGGAAGCGACGCAGCGCGCTCTAATGGCCGCTAAGTGAGCCTGGTGGGATGATGAAAGCTGCTGCTCCACCATTGCAAAAGCAGATGCGTTAGCCAGTACGCGAGGATCGGAACAGAAATTAGGTACGCAGCCAGATAAGCGGCTCCAGGCAGCACATGCTGTTCGCGGAAAAACGGTCCGCGAGCCCAATTCACATCGAATTGCGGGCGCCAGAAATAGTTGATGGGCACAACGATCCATGTCAAGAGCGTCTGGCATTTCCATCCGCGCTTGTCGTAGCCCAGCCGATAAATCGCCCACAGCAGCAGCGGAGGCGTCACCACGTGAAACAAACTGAGCAGGCGGACAAACAGCGGCACCTGGGGATCGAACATATATTCGGTGCCGCCGATGATGTGATGACCGCTGAAAAGCGCTCCGATCAGATCGACATTGTAGAGCGTTTGAAACAGTAATAGACCGGTGGCTTGCCACGAGAAAATCAGGGGACTCTCCAGCCACAGCGCGAGCGCGATGAAGAAGTTCCCCAAGTCGCAGAAGTATAAGAAGTTCTGCACTCCATAGTGGCGCCAATACAGCGGCGCCCACGCGCTCACCCAGACGGTCCACGCGATCTTCAGCCAGAGGGGAATGCGCATGGCGGCATTGTACGCGCCCTTGTGGGGCGGACATTCTTGTCCACCGCTGTTGATTTTTGCTTCCCCGAAATTTGCTCGCCAGGCGCGTTTGGCGGACAAGAATGTCCCCCCACACGTGGCCTGTTGCCTTCCCCGGCAATTACCTACGTAACTTGAAGGTGGCTACCAGCGTACCTACGATGCGATTATGAGCTACAAGGCCCTCCTATTCTGTCCCGAGGATAAGACTGCGCGTGTAGTGACCCAGGTCTTGAGCGAGTTGGAGTTTCAGGTTGAGCGCTGCAATGAGCCTTTTGCGGCGGTCAAGAAGTTGATGGCAGAACACTTTGACGCCATCGTGGTGGATAACGATAACGAGCAAAATGCAACCTTGCTGTTCAAGAGCGCCCGCAATTCGGGAGCGAATCAGGCGTCGCTCTCCGTAGCTGTGGTCGAGGGCCAAGCCGGAGTCGCCAAAGCTTTCCGCATCGGGGCCAACCTGGTTTTGACCAAGCCTATTAATGTAGAACAATCCAAAGGCACGTTGCGGGTGGCGCGGGGTCTGCTGCGGAAAACCGATTTTACAAAGGCCGCATTCACGCCGCCAGCCGTAACCCGACCCGTCGTTGCTGGCGTGAATCTCCAGCTTCCGCCCACTCCGGAGATTTCGGCGCCCCGGCCAGCGATGACATCCTTGCCTGCACAGCCACCTCCATCCGTCATCCCGATGGCTGGCGCCTCGGTTCTTGAAGTGGAAAAGGAGCCCGAACCGCAGCCCGAACCAGCGGAAGCGGCTTTGCTCGAATCGATGCCGGATCCGGTCGGTCCCAGGAATCTTGGGGCAAGTCCCGGGAGCGTTGCAGGTTCGAAACATTATCCGTGGCAACCGATTTCCAAGCCTGTGGCAGAATCGGCTGCCGCTGCGATTCGGCCCTCCGCGGAGACCGCAGGAGCAGAAGTTGATTCTCTCGCGGCGAGCGCGATGTCAGCTTCAACCGCCAGTACCGCCGGCACGAGAAGTGGTCGTTCTCAGAGTGGCGGTTCTCAAAGTCTTGTGTCGGCGCAAGGTGCGGCCGCCGCCCCGGCTCCAGCAAAGGATGCGCCACACTCTGTGGTAAGGACCCCTGCGGAACAAGTCGAGCCGCCTCTTTTTTCCTCTTTTGGCGGTGTGGAGGAAGAACATTCATCCGGCTCGCGAGGGGCCAGGAAGATTCTGATCGCGGCCGTTCTCCTTTTGGCAGCAGCTGGCGCTGGCTATGTAGGTTGGAGCCGGATACATCCACCCAGTTCCACGCTCGCACAGAAGCTATCTACTCCTGTGCCAACTGCTCCAGTTCAAGCCCCGGCTCCGGCGTCCCCGGAGGCGGCCCCGGCGGCAAACTCGGAGCTGAATGGGTCCTCCGCAAACGCAGAGTCGCAGCCCGTCGAGCAGGCGCCTGATATCACGCTCACCACGGCTGATTCTGCTACTCCCACCGCGGACTCGGGCCCTTCGACCCCGCCGCCCGCCAAGGTTGCCAAGCCAGGCCCGGGAGTAAAGACCAAGCAACCGGCAATCGGGAAGAATCCTCCGGTCAGCAAGGCTGCGAGTTCGTTGGCGGCACCGGCTCACGCTGCTAACCCGAACTCAGACGCAAACACGAAAGAAGTCGTCGTGGTCAAGAATGAGTACTTCACGCCGGTCCCGCAGACCGCCCCGCCGAGAACCAGCGGCACCGCCGGCTCCTGGGTCTCTGGACGTTGCTTCGAATACGGAAGACCAAGCGATCTCCGGAATCGTAAGCGCTGCCCCGACAAATGTGCCCCAGCCGGCTCCGCACATGCTCAAGGTGTCCCAGGGCATCTCGCAAGGACTGCTCGTCAAGAAGGTGCCGCCGGTTTATCCCCCTGAGGCCAGACGCATGGGCATTCAAGGCGCGGTCGAGATTTTGGCCAAGATCGGCAAGGATGGCAGCATTACGAGCATCAAGCTCCTCAAAGGTGATGCGACCCTGGCACACGCGGCCATGGATGCGGTCAAGCAGTGGAAATACAAGGCGTATTACCTGGATGGCCAGCCTGTAGAATTTGAAACTCAAATTACCGTGAACTTCAAGCTGCCCTAGCACCCCGTCCGGCGGAAAGCCTGCATTCGGCGCGGGGACTCGATCTTGCCCCCGTTCTTGTTCACCCACGCTCTCCTCTTGCCGAGCCCTCTCGAGCCTCTCTTGTTCACCAAGCTATAATTGAGGATTGCGCACCGGCTGAACTTCCCTTCTGTGAAGGAATCGAAGCCTGGTACGTCTTTTCAAGCTAAGAGCTAAAAGCCAACAGCCAAAAGCTTCTTCATGGATTTCAAACTCCTCAGCGACTACAAACCCGCGGCGATCAGGCAACGGCGATCGAGTCTCTCGTCCGGGGCTTGTTCGACCGCGAAGCAGCATCAGGTTTTGCTGGGTGTGACCGGGTCAGGCAAGACTTACACCATGGCCAAGGTGATTGAGCAGGCCGAACCGGCCAGCCCTGGTCATGGCGCACAACAAGACGCTGGCGGCGCAGCTTTATCATGAGTTCAAGAATTTCTTCCCGCACAATGCGGTGGAATACTTCGTTTCCTACTACGACTACTACCAGCCCGAGGCTTATGTCCCCGCCGCCGATCTCTACATTGAAAAAGAAGCCACCATCAACGATGAACTCGACAAGCTGCGGCTCTCGGCCACGCGGTCGCTGTTTGAGCGGCGCGATTGCCTGATCGTGGCCTCGGTGAGCTGCATCTACGGCCTGGGCTCGCCCGAAGCCTACTACGGCATGCTGCTGTTCCTGGAAAAGGGCCAGAAGATCAAGCGCGAGGACATTACCCGCAAGCTGGTGGAAATTCTCTACGAGCGCACCGACGGCGATTTCCGCCGCGGCACTTTTCGGGTGCGCGGCGACGTCATCGAAATCTTCCCCACCTACGACGACATGGCGTATCGCGTGGAATTGTGGGGCGACGAAGTCGAAGCGCTTTCGCAAATCGATCCGCTGTTCGGCACGGTGAAGCAGAAATATGTCCGCCTGCCCATCTATCCCAAGACGCACTACGTGATGAAAGAAGAAACCAGGTCGCAGGCGGTGAAGACCATCAAGGAAGAACTGGCGTGGTGGGAGGCGGAACTGGAGAAGCAAGGCCGCGCTGGTCGAAGCGCAGCGCGTGCACCAGCGCACCATGTATGACCTGGAGATGATCAAGTCCATGGGCTTTTGCCATGGCATCGAAAATTATTCGCGGCACTTCACCGGACGCCTGCCGGGCGAGCCGCCGCCCACGCTGCTGGATTATTTTCCGCGCGATTATCTGATGTTCATTGACGAGTCGCACCAGACCGTGCCGCAGTTGCACGGCATGTATCACGGCGACCGCTCGCGCAAGGAGACGCTGGTCGAATACGGCTTCCGTCTGCCTTCGGCGCTCGACAATCGTCCGCTGACGTTTGAGGAGTTCGAACACCGCATGAATCAGATGATTTATGTCTCGGCGACGCCGGGGCCCTATGAGCTGACGAAATCGGCCGGCGTGGTGATCGAGCAGATCATTCGGCCGACCGGCCTGGTCGATCCGCCGGTCGAAGTGCGGCCGGTAAAGGGCCAGATTGACGACTTGCTGCACGAAATCCGCGAGCGGGTGGCGCGCGGCGAGCGCGTGCTGGTCACCACGCTGACCAAGCGCATGGCCGAAGATCTTGGCTGAGTACTACGCGAAGTCGGCGTGAAGTGCCGCTACATGCACTCGGAAATCGAAACTCTGGAGCGGGTGAAAATTCTGCGCGATCTGCGCAAAGGCGAGTTCGATGTGTTGATCGGAATCAATCTGCTGCGCGAAGGACTCGACCTGCCGGAAGTTTCGCTGGTGGCCATTCTCGATGCCGATAAAGAAGGTTTTCTGCGCTCGGCCGGATCGCTGATCCAGACCATCGGCCGCTGCGCCCGCAACTTGAATGGCCGGGCGATCCTCTATGCCGACCGCATGACCGACTCGATGAAAAAAGCCATGGACGAAACCGACCGCCGGCGCGCCATTCAGGAAGCCTACAACGAGGCCAATGGGATCACGCCGGAGTCGATCGTGCGGCCGCTGGAGATGTCGCTGGCGCGGCATCATCGAAGCCGACTACACCGACCTGACCGGCGGCGAAGCCGAAGGCATTCCGGAATTCAAGTCGCAGGAAGAACTGGATGCCTACATCGTGCAAACTGGAAAGCGACATGCGCGAAGCCGCCAAGCGGTTTGAGTTCGAGAAGGCAGCCAAGCTGAGGGATACGATCAAGGAGTTGCGGACGAAGGAGTTTTTGTTTGCGTGAGTTAACAATGCATGCCTCTTGGAAGGCGGGAAAATAAACTCGGGCATTGCCCCCCCAAGCTATGGCCTTGTCACCTGAACTAGCGACGTTTTGCCAAAACTGGCGCGCGAAGGCAGAAACCTATTCCAGCGAAAACATTCGTGACGCCTTCGACCGGTTCTTTACTCTGTATGTGGCGTTCAATAGACTCTATGCCGAGGCGACCTTCCGTTTAGCCCGCCGCGGTCAGGTCAGGTTAAGAGATCGATTTCCAGACTCTCACGGCGCTCGGGAGTATGTCCTCCAGTTCTGCGGGGCAGGGGCCTTAACCCGCACGTGGGAGGACAATCAGGAGACCGGCGCCGCTTTGCGTCAGATCGCCGATCATCTTCGTCAACGCAGATTTGCCTTGAAGTTGGATATGGTAACAGGTGAGAGGAGACCTGAAGCGGACCGCGAACTCTTGATGGCGCTGGAATCGCGCAGCCGGAATCGACGCGCCAAGGCGGGCCTCGAGGTGCTCTACGCCATTCGGTGCAACATGTTCCACGGCCACAAGAGCTTCGATCCAATCCAGGTCGAACTCCTAGGACCCGCCATCGTGCTGCTCGACAGCACGATCAATGTCCTTCACCAGACCCTTGACAGGGATGATGGTTAGGGGCGTTCAGGAGACGGATATGCTGACTCAGAGCCTCATCTCGTAGGGCGCTGGCCCAGCCTCTTTCTGGTCATACTCGGGGGCTGGCCCCACACTAGCTTAGCCCTTTACTCTCGAGGGTGCCCCGTCCAAGCTCCGCTTGGGCGGGGATTTTCCTAGGCTGAAGGCCTCCGTACGGCGGGAAAAGACGCCCGGCTGCTCCCGCGACGCGCCGTTCCCGCACCTCTCGCGCAAAGGAGCACGCGAGAAATGGCCACCCGGTCATTCCTTGCCAATACACTCGTTTCGTGTTACACTGTTTTCGTGTCACCTCATCGCCTACGCAACGTGACTGTGACCCTGGAAGAAGACGTCGCCCAGTGGGCGCGGATCGAGGCGGCGCGCCGGGATACCAGCGTTTCGCGGCTGCTGGGGGCGCTGCTGAAGGAGCGCATGTCGGCCCAGGACGGCTCCGCAGCGCGAGGCGGCGGAGCGGCTAGCGAGTTTCGGTAAGCGCCACAAGCTGTCTTTGGGTGGGCTCAAAATCAAAGACCTGATCAATGAAGGACGCCGGTGAGCCGGTTTGTTCTCGATGCCTCGGTCGTCCTGGCCTGGTGTTTCCCCGATGAGAATCCTGCTCTGGCCCAGCATGTCGCGATGGGTTCAAGCGAGGCGACACTGCAGTTGCGCCCTCTTTCTGGCCGCACGAAGTACTAAACGCGTTGTTGGCAGGAGAAAAACGCAAGCGTATTTCCAAAGAGTTGGTGGAAGTTTCCTCGATGATCTGGCAGTGCTCCCTATCGCGCTGGAACAGTTTCCCTGCCGGAATGGTTTTTGAGAGGATTCAGTCGCTCAGCCGCGAGTATGGCCTGACCGCGTACGATGCGGCTTATCTTGATCTGGCCGTGGAGAGCGGCCTGCCACTCGCCACTTTAGACCCGGACTTGGTCCGGGCGTGCAAGAAGGCGGATGTAGGGCTGGTGGAGACTTGACTCTCTATCGGATGGGTTCCATCGGACAGGCTGGGGACGTCTACCGCACCTACATTCAGCGGCTCCCGCCACTGAGTATATCGGATCCCGCTTCCCGCTCCGCCTGCTTCTCCACGATGCACAGTTCTTTTTCCAGAGAGGAAAAGCGCTGCAGAATTTCGTGCATGCGCAGAGCCATGTTGCGGATGGTGGCGATCTGCGAGCGCGCTTCGGCGGAGAGCGATCCGGCTCGAGCAAGCAGCAATTCGGAGTTGCCCAGAACGGACGTCAACGCGTTGTTGAAGGTGTGGCGCATTTCCAGCATGTAGCGTCCCAGAGTGGCTTGGCTCTCGGCCGTGGCATTGGCATGTTCGGCGCGGTGGGCGCGAGCTTCGGCGCGGGCGCGGAAGAGGGATTCACTGGCCACCAGCATCAAGGGTGTCCAGCCAGTCCTCCTGTTGCCGCAGCGACCAGAATCCTGGGCCAGCGGTCGCGCACGGTTTGCCGGACTTGCACAGGCTTTCGGAAACAAAAATGACGCGCTTGCCGGCCGCGTCCATGGCTTCGAGCACCACGGAGAGCGCCTGCGCCCGGATACGGCCGGCGATCGCCAGCTGGAAGTTTTCCGGATCGAAAGCGAGGCTGAATGTCACTGCTCATCAGGATGAAGCTGGGCACGCTGCGCTCGGACTGCCAGCGGCCGGTGATCTCACGTGAGAATTCCGCGTCGTCGGAAATGATCGAGTACGGTCGCCTGGTCCACGATTCTCTTCTCTTTCTGATCGTGGTCCTGCGTTTTGCGCGTCATCGTCGGCAGCGGTCGGTTCTCCGCAGAGCATTCTGGCTCCAATCCTGCGAGCTGCTGGAACTTCGAATTCTGGGCGCTGGGACGTCGGCTAGCTTCGAGCTCCGGCGGCGGCCGCATGGGTGCGCGGCGTTGTTGGGCAGCGGCGGATGTTTTTTTGCCGGCTTTGGCGCTGCTTCAGGGCAGCCGTCGATCACGCCGCGCGAAGGTCCACCAGCATGCGCAGCGGTTGGCCGGAAGAGTATTCCGCGTGAAACATCACCTTCCAGGATTGGCAGATCATGCGCAGCCGGGCGACCGGCTCTTCCGCAGAGAATTGGGCCCGGCGGCAATCCAGGGCGCTGACCCCGCGAATTTCCAGCTCGCGCAGGCCGTCCAGAATGGCGTTGAGGTCCTGGTGCATCAAGCGGAAGAAAACGCGCCGCATCAGGAAGCTGAAGCGGGTAAAGGCCACCATGGCGGCGGGCAGAAAATAATCCGGGCCCGATGAGGTTTTCAGCTTTCTGCCCTTTTCCAGGATGCCGCTGGTGAACAAGTTCTTTCAGGCTTTTGCAAGCATTGGCCTGGCGCATCAGCTCGTCGAGCGGCTTCGAGCCAGCTCGGAACGTTCAGTTCCACCGTCCCCAGAACCGGCTCCAGCACCTGGGCTACGTAGTCCAGATCAACGTCGGCGATCTTCCAGGCGCGAAGGAGCGCAGTGGGAAAAAAACTGGACCAGCAGGAAATCCATCTTGTCGCGGTCGGAATCGCTATGCGTCCGGCTTGCGCAGATGATGAGCAAGCAACAGTCGCAGAGCTTCATCGCTGGCCAGAGTGCGTGGTTTGCAGAAACTGGCGCAGCTGATGGACCTGAATGCGCTGATCCACATCCAGCAACCATTGCCGGGCCGACTCCACCGATTCCTGCGGCGGAGCGTCCATCGCCGGCTTCCAGATCGCTGCAGGACGGCAGATCGATCACGAATTCCCTGCGCCAAGGCGGCATACAGCGGGTAGAGCAGGCGCGCATGCTCGCCACTCGGCGCCGAGGTCATTCAATTGCAAGATTGGGTGCTCATGATTTCACAATCCAGTTGGCGACTTCCTGGGTAAAGCGGGCAGCCACCGCGGTGCGTCCTCCGTTATATTGCACCGCCACTACGCAAGCTTCCGTATCCAGCGTGCCGTCGGAGTTCCGCAGCCGCAGTTTATCGGCAAATTCCAGGGGCAGGGTGGAAGCAAACAGCACCTCGTGGGGCGTCCCAAACTCGATCACCGTGCTTTCGCTGAATGTGCTGCTTCCGCTGGCCAGCCGAGTCAGGCGGACCGGAATGCGCACCGGGGTGGCATTGGGAAAAAATTTGGCCAGCTTGGCTGGTCGAGCTTTCGCGGATTGAGACTGCGCGAGCACCGCCGCTTTGGGCACGGACTTCCTCAATTCCAGGTCAATGCAGCCTGGGTTCCCAAGTCTGCCGGTTAGCATGGCTCGGGCACCCGGACCGCATCGCGTAAAGGAAGATATGCACGAGCGCAGCCAAAGTTACGCATGGCTCCGCATAAGTTAAGTTGTTGATAATAGACAGACAATTACATCTGACCCAGGGTCGCGTCTCTATCTATGTTGACGCCCTCGTCTCAGGATGAAACGGAGTCTCAGCGGGATCGGGGCCCTGTGCCTCATGCCAAGTCCTCGCAATTCAGTCCACCGGGTGCGCGGCACTGGGTGTCACTGCAGCGCCTGGCTGGCCGGCCATCGTTGTTGCCGTCCGCCGATGTTGTAGCGCTTGAGTTTGCGATACAAGGTCGCGCGGCTGATGCCAAGCATCTTTGCCGGCGAGGGCTTTGTCGCCCTTTCACCTGTTCGAAAACGCGCTGGATGGTGGCCCGTTCGATATCTTCCAGGTCAGTTGAGGGAACGGCCGCTCTGGGTAGTGACTCGTGGCAGAATCCAATGCGGGCGATGCAGACGCCAGGGACGGCGGCAAATCGCCGACGTCCATCGTCCGCCGGTCGCCCAGCGCGACGGCCCGCTCGATGCAGTTCTCCAGTTCGCGCACGTTTCCCGGCCAGTCGTATTGCAGCAGGCACTTCATGGCCGCATTGGTGATCTGGATGCGAGATTCCGGGAGCGTAGCGATCGAGGAACCAATGCGCCAGCATCGGAATATCGGAGCGGCGCTCGCGCAGAGACGGCAAATGCACGGTCACCACGTTCAGGCGGAAATAGAGGTCTTTACGGAACGTTCCGTTGCGATATTCCGCCTCGAGATCGCGGTTGGTGGCGGCAATGACGCGCACGTCCACTTTGATTTTCTGATTGCTGCCAACGGGGCGGACTTCCTTCTCCTGCAGAACTCGCAGCAGCTTGGCCTGCATTTCCAGCGGCAGTTCGCCGATTTCATCGAGAAAGATCGTGCCCCCGTTGGCCGACTGAAACAGCCCGGTCTTCGACTTCAGCGCGCCGGTGAATGCGCCTTTCTCATAGCCAAACAATTCGCTCTCGATCAGAGTAGGCACCAGCGAGCCGCAATCCACCGCCACGAAGGGACGGTTGGCAAAAGAACCGCGGAAATGAATGGCGCGCGCCACCAACTCTTTGCCGGTGCCGCTTTCGCCAGTGATCAGCACTGGCGTGCGGGTGTCTTTCAGCCGGGAGATCATGCGCAGCACATCCTGAATCTTGGCGGACGAACCCACGATGCCGTGCAGATCGGTTTCTGTATCCACCCGCTCGCGCAGAAATTGGTTCTCTTCCACCAGTCGGATTTTCTCGGCCATGCGGCGCAGAAAAAGGCGAAGCTCTTCCAGCGGCGAAAATGGCTTGCTGATGTAGTCGTAGGCGCCCAGTTTCATGGCCTGCACCGCGGTTTCGACCGAGCCGTGGCCGGTCATGACCGCGACCTCGGTGCGGGGCAGCAGCTTCTTCACCTTCTCCAGGAACTCGAGGCCGGACATGTTGGGCATCACCATGTCGGTGAGAATCATGTGCGCGGGCTGCTCCTCCAGCAGAGCCAGCGCAGTCTCGCCGCTATTGGCTTCCATGCAGGAAAAGCCCAGTGCTTCACCGACGGTCATGCAGAGTTTGCGGATACTCTGCTCGTCGTCCACAATCAAAAGCCGGATTCGTAAATCCTCGCTCACGGCGCCTTCCCTATGGTTTTTTCCACCACGGAAATGAACTGCTGCACGCGGAAGGGTTTCTCCACGCAGGGCGCGCCGGTTTTACGCAGAGTGGCGACGGTTTCTTCGTTGGCGATATCGCCAGTGATGAAAACCATTCGCGCGGCTAGCTCCGGACGATACCTTGCTACCCAGGCATGGACGTCGGCGCCATCCACGCCACCGGGGGTCCGCATATCGGAGACCACACCCAGAAATTCCCCGATTGCGAGCAAGTCGCAGCCCCTCGGCTCCGGACTCGGTGCACACGACGGTATAGCCGCTGCGCTCCAGAGCCGCGCGGACGTAGGCCATCACGGCAGGCTCATCCTCGATCAGCAGCACCGGCAGAACAACAGGTTTCATGGCAGGCATGTTCATGGCTGTGGGACTCCGGCAGCGGCTCCGATGGACGCCGTTCTGCCACCAGCCGGCAGGCGCACGACAAACGTCGCCCCTTCTCCGTCCGGATTGTTGTGACAGAGAATCTCGCCTCCGTGCTCGTGCACAATGCCGTAGCAGATGCTCAGGCCCAGGCCGGTACCCTTGCCGATTTCCTTGGTGGTAAAGAATGGGTCGAAGATGCGCTCGGGAATGGATATGCCATGCCCGTTGTCGCGAAACAGTGACCTCGACCAGATTCACCAGGCTTGCCGGTCGTGATTTCAATGCGCGCGGGACGGCCGGTATCCCGCACCGCGTCATAAGCATTGTTCAGAATATTGAGGAACACCTGCTGCAACTGGTGGGAGTCGCCGATCACCTGATGGCAGCTCCGGATCGAATTGCTCGATGACTTCGACTCCGCGGCTATGGAAATCGTAGGCGCGCAATTGCACGGTGCGGCGAAGAATGGCGTTGAGTTGCACCGGCTTCCGCTGCGGCGGCATCTGGCGGGCGAAACTCAGCAGGTTCTGCACAATCTGCTTGGTGCGCTGCGCCTCCTGCAGGATCACCCGCAGGTCCTTGCGGGCGCTTTCCGGCACCTCGGGATTTTCCATCAGCAAGTCGGCGAAGCCCAGAATCGCGGTCAGCGGATTATTCACTTCGTGGGCAACCCCGGAAACCAACTGGCCGTACGGCGGCCATTTTCTCCGCGTGCATCAGCTTGGCCTGCAGGGTGGCCGCATCGGTGATGTCGCTCATGACCACAACGATGCTGGTGACGTTGCCCTGCTCATCGCGCATGGGGCTCAAATTCACCGAAAAATGCCCGACGCGTCCCTCGCCACGGACGATCTGCAGCTCAAGATTGTCCACCTGCTGCCCTGCCAGCGTGGCGGCAAAGGCTTCGCCGAGCGCCTGGCGCCGCGGGGGACGGCAATCAGTTCTTCCAGCGGCCGGCCCAGGATCTGTTGCTGCTGATAGCCCATTTCATACCAGCGGCGGTTGGCATAGCTGACCAGCCGCCAGTGTCCGCCACCAGGATCAGGCTCTGGGTATTGTTCAGAATCTTTCCGGAGAAATCGCGCTCGCGTTGCAGTTCGGATTGAAAAGTCTTCAGGCCGCTGATGTCGAGCATCACACCGCGATATTGCACGATCCGCTCGTTGCGCGTCGCGCACGGCAAAGGCATTCACCAGAACATGGACCGGCGACCCATCGGCCGGCGCAGGGTTTGCTCGTGATTCCGCACCGCGCCCTGCTGCAGCATCTGCTGGGCAAGTCGTTCGTAGTCGTCCGGCGAGAAACAAACACTGGGTACGAATGTCGGCCTGCAGAAGATCCTCGCGGCTGATGTACCCGAGCATGCGAACCAGGGCGTCGTTCACTTCCACGAAACGCCCGTCGGGGTGGAGAAGAACACTCCTTCCTGAATATTGTCGAACAGTTCGCGATAGCGGCGCTCGGCCTCCCGGCGATCGGTGATGTCCTTGAGCACGTGGATGGTCTGCAAGCCTTCGCTGTTGGCCGCATGCACCCGCGACGTGGACACGAGATAAGTCCGGTCCAGCACGGGGAGAACGTATTCGTCGGCTGCAGACATCCGGAGCGGCGCGGCAGAAAGGGCAGGAGCGCGCGCGGCGTTCATCGCCCATGGCCAGCAGGGCGCACATCTTCGACCCCGATCAGTTCCTGCGGCTGAACGCCGATGAAGTCGGCCAGCGAACGGTTCACGCGCAAGACATTGTCCGCTTGATCGTGGGCCACGATGAAATCGGTGATGGCATCGAAAATCTCGATCCAGTGCCGGTTGGCCTGGTCCATGCGGGTGAATAGTCGGGCATTCTCCAATGCCACGGAGGCATGGGCGGCGATGGCCTGCAGGAGTTGCTGGTCTTCTCCTCCAGGGGCTTTCCGCGATTGGCCAGACACAGCACGCCGAGGAGCTCTCCCGAGGACCCAGCAGCCGTATCAAACTGCAATCGTTCCATCCCAGATCGAACTTAATTCCGGACCCGAGCATTTCGGCCGCGCTCAAGGAAACAATCGCCTCGGGATGCTGGGCCAGGCTCGCGTCATGGCGTGCTCGAAGCGATGCAACACCGAACTCCGCTGGTGAGCCGCCGTGGGCAGCGCTGCAGCCGACATCTCCAGGACGGAATCCTGCTGCAACGCCAACGCCCCCGCCTTGGGGCCCAGCAAGTCAGCCGCACGGGTGACGAAATTCCTGGCAAACTCCGGCAGCCGGAGCTGAGAATTCAGTTCCAGCGCCAATCCCATCAGGGATTCGGCACGACGCCGATGTTGCTCCGGGAGATGCAGATTGCGAGCCGACTCCAGAGCCACCGCCACCTGCGCGGCCATGGCCTTGGCGGAACGGATGTCCTCCTGCGAGATGCTCGCGTCCGTCCAGCCGATCCAGTACCCCGAACATCCCCATCACCTTACTGTCCGACGACAGCAGCGGTACCGCCAAAAACTGCCGCACGCTGAACTTCGCCAGAAGATCGAGGTCAACACCGGCAACTTCGCGGGCATCATCGGCCCAGAAGACCTCCTTGCTGACCAGAGCGCGACTGATGACGCCGGCCGGAACCACGGTTCCACCGGCCCGGGCTTTGCCATCTTCCGCTCCCCAGCGGACATGAAATACGCCCTTCTCGAGCAGGCCTACAATGGCCCGGCCAAAGCCCAGGAAATCGGCGGCACGGACTACGAACCGCTGCAGAAACTCCTCCAGATTGCCGACGGACCCAGTTCCGACAGGATGTCCAGGAGTTGATGCAATTCCTGCGCTTGGGCGCGGGCGGTCCCGTAAAGTTCGGCATTGGCAATGGCCACGGCTCCGAACCCCGCTACGGCGGACAGCAGTGACTTCTCCTCTTGGCTGAAAGCGCCGTCGGCGCGGGGATATACCAGGATGGCGCCCTCGCGCGCGGGAAGTGCGCAGGGGAGCCGCCGAGCAGCATTCCCGCCGGGACCAGGTCCCCGAGAGCGTGGGCGGCGGGATCGATTGCGACCGCGATGGTCCTCGCCTGCCGCAATGGCGCGCGCGGCCAGATCAGCGGCGAATTGCAGTCCCCGGCGGTTATAGCGGGCGCGCACGAGCTCGGCAAGCTGCGGAGACTCGGCGGCCACGGCGTGCAGTCTGACGTCGTTCCCTTCGCGCAAAACGATGCACACCAGCCGAGTTCTCAACAGGACTCGCAAGTGGTCGGCAACTGCCTCGGCACGGTTGAGGTATCCGGCACGGCATGCACCGCCTGCGCCACCTCGGTCAGAATTTCGGCCCGGCGATGCTCCTCTCGGGAAACGTGGGTCAAGCGGTTGGCCTCCAGCAAGCTGCCCAACTGGCCGGCCAGGATGGTCGCTTTGGCGGCCAGATCGTCATTAAAGAAACTCGGGTTGCGAGGCGTTCAGGAAGACCGCGGCCCCGATCACTTCATTCGCGACCACCAGCGGCGCCGCCATCATGACTCCGAGCGTGGAATTCGGCAGCCATGGGATAGCGGTCTGGGTTCACCCGGTTCACATAGACCGTCCTGCGCTGCCGGATGGCTTCGATGGCAACAGCGCTGTCTTTTGCCATGAGTTGGCGACCGCGGAAATCTTCGGCCATCAGTCCGTCGGCTTCCGTGCCCACCAATTGCTCGCGCGAACCAAATCTCCAGAAATATACGCCGTCCACGCGGAAGAACTCGCGCGTGGTGCGGCAGAATAACTGAATCAAGGACTGGGACAGGGTTCCGGCGGCTGCTGCTTCGGAAAATTGCAAAAACAGTTTCTGAAAAGCATCCTCCGAGCGCGGACTGGGTTCTTCCAGCACCGTCGTATCTCCAGCATGCATGGTCAGAGAGACACCGCCTTCTCACCCACCTTCAAATTTACAAGTAATTGAATATACAGGAAAAATAGCCTGCCATCTCATTTTGAGTCAAGGGAATAACGTTTCAGGTGCCGAAGTGTGAAATTCGCCGACAAACCCTAAGAACGTCTCAGAGTGAGAGGAAGGCGGCCTCCTGAGACACATAGGGCTCCACGGAGGCCTCGTCCCGCCGCAGAGCAAACCATATCTAAGTCATTTATTAAGTTTAGCTTACAACGTTTCTGGCACCTCATCCGGCAAGTCTGCGGAGGTGGCATAGGCCTTGCACTTGTCTAGGACACGAGATGCCCCTAGGAGGAGTTGTGTCCCTCAGAGCAATGTCGCGGTTGGCTGCCGCTAGCCTGATCGTGCTAGCGGGGCTGTTGACCACGACTGCGGTGTTCCACCCTTTGCCGGCGTTTGCCCAGGGTGAACTCACGCGCAAGGTCAAAACCAGAATGAAACCGGCTTATCCCGATCTGGCGCGGCGTATGAACATCGCCGGGACGGTCAAGGTTCTGGTCGTGGTTTCGCCAAACGGCAGCCTGAAAAACACCAAGGTAGTCGGCGGAAATCCCATCTTGGTCAATGCCGCCATGGATGCCCTGAAGAAATGGAAATTTGAACCCGCAAACGAAGATAGCACCGGAACTGTGGAGTTCAAGTTCCAACCCCAGGAATGACGGATCAGGTTCAGCCACGGGCTCCGAGCCGCGTGGTGGCAGCAACGAAGACAAGCGGAGGAACAGCAATGACGATTGGCAAGAAACTTTATGTGAATTTCGGGGCCGTGCTTGCGATGGTCGTGGTGCTGTTCCTGGTCAACCTGGTCGCCGTGCAGCGCGAGCACAGCGCCAAAGCCGCCGCCTCGCAGGCGCTACAGATGGCGGAGACGCACCGACAAGATCCGCTTTCAGATGATGCAGAACCGGCTCTATCTGAGCAACTACCTGCTCAGCGGCGACACCCGCGAAGTGGAGCGTCTGAACGACGGCATGCGCACGCTGGAAGACAAGCTGCAGAGCGCCGAGAGCCTGGCGAACTCGGAGCAGCAGCGGGCCGCGCTGGAGCCGGGTGCAAAGCAGCGAACAAAGCTGGGCGCGCGAATTTTCCGACGCCGCTGATCGAGAAGCGCAAGACATGTAGACAGCGGGCAACGCCACGGTAGCGGAACTTCAGATTTTCTATCTGCAGAAAGACGCGTCTTCCTGGGTGAAAAGCGCCACTGATTATCTGGATTCCGCCGATCTGGAGAACACCAAGGTGCTGGATTCGAGGCGGAAGTCCGACGAAACCGCCGCGACTGCGACCATCGCGATCGCGTTGATCAGCACGCTTGCTGGCGCTGGTCCTGGGGATTGCCATCGCCTACTCCACCGCCAATTCCATCACCGAACCGCTGCGACAATCTGATGAAAGTCGCCCGGCAGATCGGCAATGCCGGCGATCTGGATCACGAAATCGATATTTACCGCGACGACGAAATCGGCGAACTTGCGCGCACTTTCTCCAGCATGGTCACCTACCTCAAGGAAATGGCAGCGGTTTCCGAAGCCATTGCCGGCGGAAACCTGACGGTCGAGGTCCAACCCCGTTCCAAGAACGACACCCTGGGCAACGCCTTCGTGCGCATGATCGAAGGCCTCAGAAACCTGGTGCGCAACGTGCGCGATGCCGCCTCGCAGGTGGCCAGCGCCTCCAACCAGGTAGCCGGCGCTTCCGACGAATCCGCCAAGATCAGCCTGCAGACCTCCTCCGCCATCGACGAAGTCACCAGCACCATGCACGAGATGAGCGTCAACGTGCAGAACATGGTGAAGAGCACGCAGGTGCAGGCTTCGAGCGTCAGCGAAACCTCGGCTTCCATCGATCGAGATGGTGGCCTCGATCCAGCGCGTTGCCGACACCGCGAAAGTGCTGCTCGATATCTCCAACCGCTCGCGCGAGGAAGTTCACAGCGGCATCGGCACCATGGAAAAGGCAACGGATGGATTGAACCGCATCAACACCACCATCCGCTCCTCGGGCGAAATCATCGACGTGCTGGGCCAGCGAGCGGATGACATTGGCAAGATCATCGAGGTGATTGACGATCTGGCCGAGCAGACCAACCTGCTGGCGCTGAATGCCGCCATCGAGGCGGCGCGCGCCGGGGAGCACGGGCTGGGCTTCGCGGTGGTGGCCGACGAGGTCAGCAAACTGGCCGAAAAGTCGGCGCAGTCCACCAAGGAAATTTCCGAGCTCATCCAGAGTATCCAGAAAGAAGCGCGCAAGGCGGTCGAGAACATGGACCAGAGCACCGGCATCGTCAATGAAGGGCTGGGGCTGGGACAGGAACTGAACACCGCGCTGCGCAAGATCTCCAACGTGGTCACCGAAGTGTACAAGTTCGCGCAGGAAATTGGCGCCGCCACCAACGAGCAGTCGCATGGCTCTTCCCAGATCGCACGCGCGACCACGCGCTTAAACGAGATCACTCACGAGATCAATTCGGCGGTGGAAGAACAGGCTTCCGGAGCGCATGCCGTGGTCAAAGCCATGGAGCGGATGCGGGAACTGGTCCAGCAAACCACCTCGGGATCCACGGAATTGGCCGCTTCCGCGGAGCAGATGTCGAAGATGTCGCGCGATCTGCTCGACTCCATGGACCGCTTCGCGCTGGAACAAATCGAACGCGCGCTGGCCCGCCGCGAAGAAAAAGCCGCCATGAGGGGCGGGGCTCGGCAGGCGGCTGCCGGTACCCGCAGTTGAGATCTGGGATTCAACGATGAACCGCGAACTGCACATCGTCGGCTTCAAAGTGGGGCGTGAAACCTATGGCGTGCCCATCACTTCCCTGCACGAAATCGTGCGCGTGCCAGAAATCACGGCGGTGCCCGATGCCCCGGAATACATGGAGGGCGTGATCAATCTGCGCGGCAAGATCGTGTCCGTCCTCGACCTGCGTAAGCGCCTCGGGGAAACCAAAGTGGTTTCCAGCCGGCGCAACCGAATTCTGGTGGTCGAGCACAAGGGCCGGCTTTCGGGGCTGATTGTGGACTCGGCCTCCGAGGTGCTCAAGATTCCGGCCACCGACGTGGAGCCTTCGCCGACCGAGTTCCTGGAAGGCGGGTTGAACTGCGTGACCGGCCTGGGCAAGTACCAGGGGCGGCTGATTGTCTTGCTGGACATGGCCAAACTGCTGGAATTCAGCGGCCGTGCGGGCCCAGAACGAAGGCGGATAAGGGCGGGCAGCCTGGTTCTGCGGCGGAAGCACGCCGCGCTGCGGCTTCAAAGTAACGGAGGAAAACGACCCAGGAAACTCATGGCGAGTCCCAGCTTGCAGGCGCAACTCACGGAATCCGAAATGAAGCTCTTGCAGGCGCTCGTCTATCAGGAGTGCGGCATGCATTTCGATTCGCGCCGGGCGCATTTCCTGCAGGACCGTCTGCAGCGGCGACTGAAAGAGTGCCAGTTGGATTCCTTCTACAGCTACTACCGCCTGCTGATCAGCCGGGAGGGCAAGGAAGAGCTAACCCGGTTGCTGGAAAACCTCACGGTCAATGAAACCAGCTTCTTCCGCAACAAGGCGCAGTTGGAGCTGTTCCACAAATATATTCTCGACGACATGCTTCGCCGCAAGCAGGAACAGCGCGATTTCTCCCTACGCCTGTGGAGCGCGGGCTGCTCTACCGGGCAGGAACCGTACACCATGGCCATGCTGGTTGCCGACGCGCTCTCTTATCACTGCCTGCGCAACCCTTCGGGCTACGAACCGCCCTTCCCCAAACCCATGATTCCCCCACCCTGGAAGGCGGAGATTCTGGCCAGCGACATCAGTTATTCGGTGTTGCGAGCCGGACAGGAAGGGATCTACTCGGAACAGCCAAATGGCCTCGGTGGACTACAACTATCGCCTGCGTCATTTCGACAAGGTGGGAGACCGGTACGCGGTCAAGAAAGCGCTGAAAGAGCTGGTTCATTTCGACTTTCACAATTTGAAAACGGAATACCTGCCGCAGCGCAACGATGTCATTTTTTGCCGCAATGTGATGATGTATTTCGATGAGGCCGAACAGAAACGGCTGCTGGAAAAGTTCCGCCGCTGCCTGAATCCCGGAGGCTACCTGTTCGTCGGACATGCTGAAAGCCTGCTCGGACTGACCGACAAATTCAAGTTGATTCACCGCAACACCGGCACCGCTTATCAGCAGATCGAGGCGAACCCATGAGCCAGTTCTCGGACGATCGTGGCGCGGAGTTGCGTGAGCTGTTCTTCGAGACTGCTCAGGAACTGCTGCAATCGCTCAATGACCAGGCACTGAAACTTGAAAAGCATCCGGGCGATCTCGAAACTGTGCGCAGCATCCGGCGAATCGTGCATACCCTCAAAGGCGATGCTGCCGCCTCGGGCTTTCACGAACTGAGCGAACTGGCGCATGAACTGGAAGATGCCCTGGCCCTGGACATGGCTGGGTCTCACATCTCTTTGGCGGACATCGCGTTAGCTGCGGCGGACACCTTTGAGGCCATGCTGAGCTCCTATCATAGCGAGACAGAACTTCCTTCAGTCGGCCGGTTGCGAAAGATGATCCGCAAACTGACGCAGGATCCGAAGGTTCGGAGGGTGCTCGGCAAGAAGCCTCAGGCAACTGCCTCTGCCCGAACCACGTGGACCGAATATGAAAAGCTCGCGATTCAGGCAGCGCTGACGCAGGGGAAGCATGTGTATCACATCACGGCGCAGATTGACCCGCAGTGCGGGATGCCGATCGCGGCGCGGCAATTGATGCTCAAAGCGATGGCCGATGCTGGCGAAGTGCTGGGAACCCGGCCTGAAGCGGGATCAGCCGAGAGCGCTAAGCGATTCCAGGTGTTGCTGGCAAGCAACCACACGACCGAATATCTGACCGCAAAATGCCACATCCCTACCATCGTCTCGCAAGTAAGGGTCGAGACCATCACGGTTTCGGGAGCGAAGCCGGCGCAGAAGCCAAAGATCGCCGCGCCCGCATCGAGACCGCGCATGCCGGGTCCGGACGAGAACTCCGAACCAGAGATCGAAGCGCGACTCCAAGCCGCCAAGACGGAAGGGAGCCTGCCGACTGCTTCCTTGCAACGCGCACAGGCGAATCTTGCGTCCGCGGAAAACATTTTGCGGGTCGACGCAGAACGCATTGACAACGTGATCAATCTCGTGGGCGAGCTCATCATCGGAAAGTCCATGCTGCAGCAGGCCCTGAACGAATTCTCCAAGCATTATCCAAAGGAGGCGATGCGCGGGCGCTTCGCCGACGCCATGGCGTTTCAGGCGCGCGTGTTGACGGACTTGCAGCGCTCCGTGATGAAGGTCCGCATGGTGCCAATCGAGCAGTTATTCCGGCGCTTTCCGCGCATGGTGCGGGATGTGGCCAAGCAATGCGGCAAGCAAGTGGATCTGGCGCTGAACGGGCAGAATACCGATCTGGACAAAGGTTTGCTCGACGCCATCGCCGAACCGCTGACGCATTTAGTGCGAAACGCCATCAGCCACGGCATTGAAGGGACAGCGGAGCGTGCCCAGAAAGGCAAGCCGGCTCGCGGCACTATTCGCCTGGACGCCTACCACCAAGGCAACCAGTTCATCGTGGAAGTCAGCGACGACGGTCGCGGCGTGGATGCCCAGAAGGTCAGCAGCCGGGCTGTGGAGCGAGGACTTTTGAGCCAGGAACAAGCCGCTCGGCTCAGCGAGGCGGACACCCTGGAGCTTATCTTCCGGCCCGGATTCAGCACCGCAGACGAGATTACCGAAATTGCCGGACGCGGCGTGGGGCTGGACGTAGTGCAAAGCGTCTTGCACCGTCTGAAAGGCACGGTGGAAGCTACGAGCCGCCCCGGTCAAGGCACTACCTTCCGGCTGCAGTTGCCGCTAACCTTAGCCATCATTAAGGCTTTACTGTTCCGCGTCGAAAGGCGCCTGTATGCCATTCCGTTGAACGCCGTCGCCGAAATTGCGCGCGCGAAAGAATCCGACTTGCATCAGGTGGACAACTGCGAAGTCTTGCAGTTGCGCAACCAAGTGTTGCCGGTGGTGCGGCTGGGACGCCCGCCGGAAGAACAGCCGGATCATCGAACGGGAAGGGTCTTCGTACTCGTTATTGCCTTCAGCGAGCGCAAGCTTGGGCTTCTGGTGAACGCACTCGAGGGCGAGGAAGAACTTGTGATCAAGGCGCTGGACGATCAAACCGTGGAGACAGACCTGGTCAGCGGCGCGTCCATCCTGGGTGATGGCCGCGTGGTGCTGATTCTGAATCTGCCGGCGATCGTCGGACGTTTTGCCAAGTCGCGGATCAATTCCCTGGGAGTACCGGCTGCCGGTTTGCTGCTTTCCCAGGCCGAGCGGGCGCGCCTCGCCCCGAGCCCGGCGGGGGTGCAGCCATGACCTCTCCCGTGCGCGTCCTGGTAGTGGATGATTCCGCGCTGATGCGCAAGCTGATCCCGCAGATTCTCGCTGCCGACCCTTCGATTCAGGTTGTGGGAACAGCCATGGACGGGAACTTCGGCTTGAAAAAGATCGAGGAGCTAAAACCCCAGGTGGTGACTCTCGATCTGGAAATGCCCGGCATGGGCGGGCTGGACATGCTGAAGGAAATCATGCGGCATCACCGATTGCCGGTCATCGTCGTGAGTTCCCACAGCACGGAAGGAGCCTCGGTAACTCTGAAAGCGCTCGCCATGGGAGCGTTCGATTTCGTCGCCAAGCCCGGCGATGTTTCGGCACGTATGCCGGAAATCGCGCAGGAACTGATTGCCAAAATCAAAGCCGCGGCCCAGAGCCGAGGCATAAGGGTCACGCCGGCCACCGGAAGTGTGGCCCCCTCCGGAAAAATTCGCCCCAATGCTAAGAATCGGCCGTCCCGAGTGATCGCGATTGGGGTTTCCACCGGCGGACCGCAGGCATTGCAATATGTGCTGCCGCAGTTGCCCAAAGATTTTCCGGGCGCCATTCTCGTGGTGCAGCACATGCCGGAGGGATTCACCGAAATGTTTTCGCGGCGGTTGGACGAAATCTGCGCCATTACGGTCAAGGAGGCGCAGTCGGGGGACCTACTGCTGGCGGGCCGGGCGCTGATCTGTCCGGGCAGCCGGCACCTCAAAGTGAAGCGCTTGCCCCTGGGCGATGTCGCGGTCCTTACCGAAGACCCGCGGGTTAACGGGCATCGTCCATCGGTGGACGTGTTGTTCAACAGCGTTGCCGAGGAATTCGGAGAAAAGTGCGTTGCCGTGCTCATGACGGGCATGGGCGAGGATGGCGCCCAGGGGCTGGGCATGGTCAAAGCTGCAGGAGGAATGACCATCGCGCAGAGTGAGGAATCCTGCGTGGTATTTGGCATGCCAAAAGCCGCCATTGAGCGCGGTTATGCGATCCGCGTGGTGGCTCTGGACGCGCTCGCCAACACCCTGCAAGTCCAGTGCATGCAAGATCGTAAGCCGGGTGTTACGGCAGATTCCGGGGAGGGCGGTAAATCCGCCGGAGCCGCTCGGAACTGACATTTTCTCCGGCGTATGGGCCGGAATTTGAAGGAGTGGGAGGCTGTTTATGGAGCAGTTTGTGCCTGTGAAACGCAGCAAGGACGGTCAACCCGTCCGCTACCTCGTGGTGGACGATTCCGTGTTCGCCCGCAAGAACCTGGCCCAAATGATCGAGACCTTTGGTGGCCAGCTTGCCGGCGAAGCCGGAGATGGCATGACCGCCATAACCGAATACGAACGGACCAATCCGGATATTGTGCTCATGGACATCACCATGCCGCAGATGGAGGGGATCGAGGCTGCCGAAAAAATTGTGCAGCAGCATCCCGAGGCGCGCATTGTGATGGTGTCTTCCGTGGGATACCAGGAAAACATCGTGGCCGCATTGCAGCGCGGCGCCCGACATTTCGTGCAGAAACCGGTTAAGCCGGAAGTGCTCTACGAAGTGATCAAGTACGTGATGGGTGAGGACGGTACCGTGGCCCACGCCGCGGGCGCGGGGGCCTGAAAATGAAAATGGAGTTGATCCAGCCGTTCATCAACGCGGCCGATGCCGTGCTGGCGCAGGGACTGCAGTGTCCCATGTCCATCGGCAATCTCAGCATGGAGGAAGAGGCCTACCGGCGTAAGGGGGTCGCCGCCCTGGTGTGGGTAAGCGGCGACATTGAAGGACGGATTGTCTTCGACCTCGACCCGGAAACTGCGGTGCGCGTAGCCAGCCGGCTTGCTGGCGCTGAGTTGCCGGAATCCGACTCACTCGTGCGGGAAACCGTGTGCGAACTGGCGAACCAGGTAATCGGCAACGCGGTCACATCTCTGAATGATCAGGGATTCCATTTCCGCGTGCACCCACCCGTTCTCCACACCTCGGAGCATGGTCCCAGATGCAGCGAAGATACCGAAGCCCTGGTCATGTGCTTCGAAACCTGCAGCGGCAACGTTTTCATGAACGTCGCTTTACGATACAACCGTTCCCCGCAGGCGGAACGTGCAGCAGCGGGACAGTAGAGTGCGCTGTTGAAACGAGGGTAACCTTGCTGAACGCCGCGCAGAGAGCCTCAGCCAAGCATCAACTATTTCCCTACGGTCCGGCCAGGGCAAACACGGGGTTCTGCGGCGGAGGATTCCCGCCGGGCGGAGGCTTCTTGAGCACTCGCCGGCGCCGGCATCTGCAACAATAATGTATCGTTGGAAGTCTGAATGATCGCTGTATTTCCGGCATCGCAATTTCCCACATAGACCCTGGAGCTGTCCGCAGCAGCAACCGTGACCAGTTCGAACCGAGTCTGCGCACAGATCTGGGGAACCGAAGTCAACGGAATCGTCGTTCGGACGCTTCCGTCACCGGCGTTTAGCACAGTCAACCTGGCGGCCACATTCCCCCCACTGACTGAAGCACTGGCGACGTACACTCGGCTGCCATCGGGCAAAGCAGTTACCGAAACCGGGCTGGCCACGGTCACTGTCGCGGGCGAAAGCGCATCGGTGGAAGCATCGAGAAATACCACTGTATTGGTGGCTGGGTTAGTCACGTATAGGCGGTTCCGCGCTGGATCATAAAGCATGAAGTTCGCGCCTGCGCCCACCGAAACGCTATTGACCACGGCGTCAGAAGATGTGTCAATCACCGCAACCGTGCCGCTGCCGTTATCCAATACATAAGCTCTTGCGCTGTCGGAACGAGCCACAGTCCACACGGGAGACACCCAGCCGAACGTGGCCAGCGGAGCATTCGCGTTTACAGTTTTGTCAATTGTGTTGATGCTGGTCACTGAACCAGGCGTCGTGCCATTGCCCTGACTAGCCACATAGAGCTTCTGTGCGTTGGGAAGCTCCGCCATAGCTACCGGATTCGTTCCCACCGAAATCGTGTTTGTGACTACGCTGTCGGTGGTCGAGATGGCAGAAATGGTAGCATTCCCAGAGTTGGCAACGTAAACCGTGGCGGTCTCAGTTGTATTCACAAAGTCGGGAACTGAACCGGCGGGCAGGCTTATGGTTACGACTGGTGTTGGGCTCGACGGAGCGTACGTGGAAACCGTGTCATCCAGGCTATTGGCAACGTAAACCCTTGTGCCATTCAGCGCTAAAGCAGCGTGGGCCGGCATAAGGCCTATGGTAGCTTGCGCTACTGCGGTGTCTCCTGAAACATCGATCGTTGTGCCTGCGCCCGGGTTGCCGAGACCATTGCTGCTCAGCACCAGGGCAATGTGAGTAAACCCGGGATTGGGCTGATTCGGAATGATCGGGTTCGCTACAGGCCGGTAGACGTCCCCGCAACTTGTGCAAATGAGCAGGAGGCCTAAAACGCACCCCACACGGAGCACGCGCACTCCAGTCAGCGATGCGCCGGCGATCGGAACCCTTTTACGCATAGATCTTTGGAAGAGTTTTCTATTCTAACGGCTGGAGATGAGATGCGCCAGAACCTGTGCCGTCCAATTCGCCGTTTTCTGCAGCACCGCGCCGGGGTGCCCGGGGGCAGGCGGCAGGCCCGGAATTTGACGTTTCTGTCGTCACAATTGTGCAAACTGTTTCACACCGTGCCCGCTCACGCCCGGAAGCGCGAGACTTAGCTGTTCAGACTTTGGCATGGGACTTGCCTGTTTGCTATGTGGAACCAGATTTGGATGTTTGAGCGGTGCTCGTGCTCTCGCTACTCACCGCATTTTGGAGGTAACTGCTATGAAAACAACTTTATTTGTGTTGTGCTTGCTGTGCGCGACCGCGGCACTGGGCCAGTCTGCCTCCAGCGTCGCCACTATGGCATCCACGTTTCAGGTAACCAGTCATCCGGAGCACGCTTCGCCGCACGCACTGGCGCAGGAGCAAAGCTTGCTGGAGGGACCTGGCGCCGGCTTCGTCTATGCTCAGGGTGAGAGGCCGCTGTGGGAATTCGCCTCAACCGCGCAGGAAGTGCCCCTCGGTGACATTGCGCGCAAGCTGAGAGAACAGCGCGATACTACCAAAAAAGCCCGAGTCATTCGGGAAGATTAGGTGTAATAGCCAAGACCTCATCCTGCACACCATGCCCTTGGGTAGGTCGCTACCGTCTGGCACGCTCTTGGCGGGGGATTTTGAGCGCAATGGCCTGTTCACGATAGTTTGATAAGCCGTGTTAGCATCTCGGCCATGAAACACAGGCAGTCTCTCGGAAGCAGCATCTTGACCCACGGCTGGAGCCGATGGATAATGTGCCCACGTTTGATTCTGGACCTGATAGGGCGGGTCTTCCCCTCGCGAAGGTAGTGTCAAGATGTCCTCGTATGTGGCCAACAAGGAGACTCCAGTGAATACGAAACCAAATCGCAGTGGTGTCGCGCTTGTGGGCTTGCTGCTGCTGCTCGCGCTTGTTAGCCATGCCCGGGCGGCTTCGGAGAAAGTTCTGTACCGCTTTCATGGCGCGGACGGGTGGGCCGGGGGGAACGTGGTTGTCGGTACTGACGGCTCGCTCTACGGCACAACCAGCGCGGGGGGGACGAACAGTTGCCCGGCAACAGGCTTCGGCTGTGGCGTAGTTTTTCGGGTGATCCATGGCGCGAATGGCAAGTGGCAGGAGACCGTGCTGCACGACTTCGCCGGCAGCGACGGTCAATTCCCCAATGGTGCTTTGGTCGCTGACACGGCAGGAAACCTGTACGGGACCACGGTCGACGGTGGCACTGGGTGCGGCTATGGCTGTGGTGTGGTATTTCAATTGAAACGGGGCGGAGGCGGCAAGTGGACCTACAATGTGCTCCACTTCTTCGCCGCCACGGATGGGGCGGAGCCGTATGCCGGTCTAATCTTCGACTCGCATGGCAATCTGTACGGCACAGCATCGGCGGGAGGAAATATTTCCGCTTGCTACAATGAGGGCGGGTGTGGTGTGGTGTTTAAGCTGACGCCTGATGGCAAGAGCAACTGGACCGAGACGACGGTGTACGCCTTCGACGGAACAGATGGAGGGGACCGACAGGTCCCGTCGTCTTCGACTCCTCGGGCAACCTGTATGGGACGACGTCGTACGGCGGGGCCAACAAGTCGGGAACCGTCTTCGAGCTTACTCCAGGGAAAGACGGCCCCTGGACCGAAGAGGTGCGGCACTCCTTTAGCTACGGTACCAAGGATGGGGACGCCCCGGCGTACGGCGTCGCCTTCGACAGCATGGGTAACATGTATGGCACTACGCCGTTTGGCGGCATGCTAGGCCAGCAAGGCTGGGGCACGGCCTTTAAGCTCACTCCAGCCGGAGGCGGCGGGTGGAAGGAGACCATCCTGCATACCTTCGACCAAGCCAAGCTCGGCGGGGGCTATGTCTCCTCGGGGCCCGTTCTGGACGTGGGAGGTAATTTATACGGGTCCGTCTACAAGGGTGGGAAGTGCGCCGGTTGTGGCGTCGTGTTCAAGCTAACCCCGTCCAAGTGGCACGAGACTGTGCTGCACTTCTTCGGTACGGGGAACGACGGATCAAGCCCCGGCGGCGGGCTCGCCCTTGACTCATCCGGTCATCTCTTTGGGGTGACTAACGGAGGCGGCTATACAGGGGACCCCTGTGGCCAGTATGGATGTGGTGTGGTTTTTGAGGTCACGCCATAGCCCGCGATTACACTCAGAACCCTTCAATCAGGTCGGCCGCTCGGCGCATCGGGCAAAGCGGGTACGCGCGGAGGGTTGATGGGATGGTGCCTGTGTCCGAAAGATGGAGCCCTGCTGAAGCAGTCGGAAGGCCGGGTTCGCACTACTGCAGATTAGATCTCCTGAATCTGACGATGCAGAGGAGTGTGTCCCGTTTCGCGCCTCAGTCTCCGCCGCGAGATTTTCTTCCGGTTTGCGCAGCTTCGCGGGGAGCGCGCCCGGCAGGCTTCTTCTTCCCTTCCATTTCCGCCAGACTCTGCTTGAGCGCCGACATCAGATCCACAACCGGCGCGAGCTTCTTGGGCTTCTCCACTTCCGCAATCTTGCCACCCTCCAGCTTGGCCTGAATAAGGTTCTTTAGATTGTCCTGGAATTCGTCGTGAAACTTCTCCGGCTCCCACTCCGCAGCTAAAGCTTCGATCAACTGGTGCGCGACTTTGACTTCCGCGTCCTTGAGTTCAACATCAGGAGCGCCGAATCCCTCAACTTGTCGCACCTCCTCAGCGTAATACATGGTGTGCAACATCATTCCGCCGGCGTGTGGCCGCAGAAACACCGTGTACTCGCGGTTGTGCATGGTGAGTTTGGCGATCGCAACGTATTCACTTTCCTCGAGCGCCTTGGTGAGCAGCGCGTATGGCCGCCGGCCCGCCTCGTCGGGAATCATGTAATAGGATGACTCGAAATAGACCGGATCGACGTCGCTCGATTTTACGAACTCCAGAATCTCCATTGTTTTGGCGGTTTTGGGCTCGATTTTCTTGATTTCCTCCGGTTCGATCACGACGTATTCGTCCTTGCGATACTCGTATCCCTTCACAATTTCGCTGCGTTCCACGACGCGATTGTCGGCGGGACAGTAGTATTGCTGTTTGACCCGCTGTAGATCATCGCGGTGCAGCATGTTGAAGGAAATGCCTGAACTGCGCGCGCCGGAGAAGAGCTTCACCGGCATTGAGATCAAACCGAAAGTAAGATAGCCAGACCAGACGGAGGCTGCCATAGTTCACCCCGCAAACGGAAACGGCGACAGGCTGCCGGATCCACAAGTTCAAAACCGTTAGTCTAAACTACACCGAACCGTTTGACGCACAAACGTGGCTTCGGTAACCCAAAGTGAAAGCACGATACACTGGGGCAGACTTAAGCGCAACCCCATCCCTAGTAGTAACTGACTGGGTGCCAGATGCCGAGCGGGATTTGGCCGCGATTCTTGCATGCATGACCTAGCACGAGCGGCGGACGTTGTGTCGGGACCGAGTCTCGGGCGCCAGCTTTGTACCGCCGCAGCCGTGACTGCGGTCTTCACCGCAGTTGCCCGCTGGCTGCGAGGAGTCAGTTTCTCCGGCGCCGTCGCCGGAGCTGGGGTCTGCTTTCTGCTTTATGTTGGCGCCGGGCCCGGAGCATTCGCTGCCTTGGTCTCCGTCTTCCTTCTGACCTGGACCACGACTCGCCTGGGCTACCAACGAAAGCAAAGACTGGGCACCGCCCAGCACCGCGAGGGCAGGACGGCGTCGCAAGTTCTGGCCAACCTCGCCGTGGCCGCGAGCTGCGCCGGGCTCTCCGCAATGGCGGGGAAAGCAGTTCTTCTGGTCGCGGCCTCCGCCGCCCTTTCCGAAGCCGCCGCGGACACGGTTTCCAGCGAACTGGGACAGGCTCGCAACGAGAAAGCGCGCTTGATCACCACCTGGGAAGAAGTTGCCGCTGGCACGGATGGAGGCGTGAGCTGGAGTGGAACCCTCGCCGGTATCGCAGCCGCTACTCTGGTGAGTTTGGTGTGCCGGCTTGCGGGCTTGCTTCCCCTGAGGTGGTTGGGCAGTTCGATCGCCGGGGCCGTCGCTGGCATGATTGCAGACAGTTATTTAGGAGCCTCGCTAGAGCGCCGCGGCGTGCTGAACAACAATTGGGTGAACCTGGTCAGCACCTTGGTGGCGGCCGGCGTCGCATCGCTGCTCGCCGTCTGAAACACCGGCGAGCCGCAGATTGAACGCATAGTTTCTGCGGAAATTGCTGGCAGCGTTCCCCCGATCGGTCATGTCCTGTGGTTCCTTGAACCGAGCATTCTCGCAAGGGAAAATGAGCACCTCGGGAACCGATTCTGGCATCTGAGGTATTGTGGTTGGAGTTGGCCATCCGCTGGAAAGCTGCCCGAACCACCGCTCTGCCGGAAAACTTATAAACGGATGAAAGTTCGAACCTTTATCGTGGGTTGTGTGTTGACGCTGGCCCTGTTCCTGTTTGCCCAGCGCCGCTCGGATTCGGCGCAAACCGCCGGCTTCCGCGAGGTCGTAGACCTGACCCACACGATTAATGCCCAGGTGCCCACCTACGAACTCTCGGGGAAATCCGCGTATCAAGCAAAGACCGTCGCGACCCTCGACAAAGATAAATACTTCGCGCGCAACATCTCCTTGCCGGAGCACTTCGGAACGCATATTGACGCTCCGGCTCATTTTGCCCGTGGAATGTGGACAGTTGATCAGATTCCACCGGAGCGTCTGGTCGCGCCGCTGGTGGTGATGGACGTCAGCGCGAACGTGAAAGGCAATCCCGATTACCAGGTGTCCGTCGAAGACATCGCTCAGTGGGAGCAAACCCACGGTCAGATTCCACTCGACGCCGTTGTCATCACGCACACCGGGTGGGATTCACGCTGGAACTCGATCGGCGACTATCGCAACGCCGACGCCAAGGACGTCATGCGCTTCCCCGGATATTCGCAGGATGCGGCGAGATTCCTGGTGGAAGGACGCAATATTCTGGGCCTCGGCATTGATACGCTCAGCATAGACTACGGCCCGTCGAAGGATTTTCCCGTACATCAATACACGCTGGCCCACAGCGTTTACCACTTGGAAAACGTGGCCAATTTGGATCGCGTTCCGGCAAGCGGCGGAATCGTGGTCGTGGCTCCCATGAAACTGGAAGGGGGCTCGGGCGGGCCGGTGCGGATTCTGGCGCTGCTCAAGTAGTCAGCCCGGTTCTTGAGCCGAAACCGAAAACCGGAACTGATCTTCCGCTATCCTTCCAAACTCTCTGCAGCTTCGCTCGTTCTGGGCTCATCTCAGTGACGGTTGGCTGATTACAACAATTGGGAGGACGGCCCCTCGTCCGTCCAGCCGGGCAAGGACGCCCAGCCTACGTCGAGAAATATCAAGTGGAGGCGAGGATGACCGACCCGCGTTACCCAATCGGAAAATTCGTGTTTGACGGAGTGACCGACGAACCGCAACGAAAGAAATTCATTGATGACATCGAACAAGCGCCGGCGGCATTGCGAGCCGCAGTTCACGGTCTCTCCCCGCAGCAGATCGAAACTCCCTACCGCGATGGCGGCTGGACGGTGCGCCAAGTCGTGCACCATGTGCCCGAAAGCCACATGAACTGCCTACATACGATTCAAGCTGGCGCTCACCGAAGATGAGCCGACGATCAAGCCTTATATGGAAGATCGCTGGGCGATTACGCAGGATGTCCAGTCAACGCCCTTGGAAGTCTCACTGGCGCTGCTGGAATCGTTGCACGACCGCTGGGTACGGCTCTTGCGTTCGTTCCAGCCGGCAGACTGGAAGCGAACCTTCCGCCATCCGGAGCTGGGGATCGTCTCTCTGGAAAAAAATCTGGCGCTCTATGCCTGGCACGGACGCCACCACGCAGCCCACATTACGGAGTTGAGAAAGAGAATGGGGTGGTGAGCTCTCAGGACCGCCGTGTTGAGGGGGCTGGAGTCTCCTACACAGGCACGTGCAGCCGCCACACGATGTAACTGATCGCTTCGCGCAGACACTGCTTCCGCGCGCTGCCACGGCGAGTGCAAGCGCGAGTCCGGGACGCGGCGCAACGTTTACTTGTATTCCTTCGTGCTCCAGCAGCTTGCGTATGCGGAAGACGTGATAGGCATCGCTGACCGCCAAACAACTGCGCATGTGATTCGCGCGCATGATGACGGCGATGCGCTGCGCGGATTGAGCCGTATCCGAGCCTTGAGTTTCCGCGATCAAGTTCGAGTCAGGAATCCCGCGGTGCATCAGGTAATCGTGACCGACTCCACCCTCGCTGAAGCTGGGATCGGCGGCCGCCCCTCCCGTCGTGATAACCACGGGAGCCAGCTTCTGCTGGATAGAGGTCAAAGGCGTGGTCGAGGCGGGCGCGGTAGACTGGCGAAGGGCGTCCGGAATATTCAGCGGCGCCGAAGACGACGATAGCGTCGGCAGAGTGCAGCTCCTCGCGCGAACCTGCGTCGATGATCCGCACGCAAATGGACACGAAGTAAACGAGAAAGGCCGCGACAGCTATCGTCAATAGCCACAACAGCCAGTGGCTCCTGCCGACGTGGTTTCGCTGGAGCTTCGCTCATCCTTGTGCGAAGAACTCGGAAATCTCCTGGGCAGGAATCGCGCCTTCCCGGATGACGCGCCAGCGGGCTTCCTCGTCGGTAAGGTCAACGATGGTGGAAGCGACTTCGCGCGGCGAGGCGCCGCCGTCCACGATGATCGAAATGCGCTCCTGCAACTGGTCGCGCACCGCTTCCGCCGTGGTGCATTCCGCTTCCCCGCTCAGATTGGCCGAGGTCGCCGTGATCGGAATTCTCGCAGCCTGCACGACCGCCAGCGGAATTCTGGCATTGGGCACGCGCAACGCTACGTTGCCGGTATTGGCGGTGACTTTCAAGGGCAGGCGGGAAGCGGCCTTCACGATGATAGTCAGCGGTCCTGGCCAAAAGCGGCGGGCCAACTTGTAGAACTCTTCGGGCAACGGCCTGGCCAGCTCCTCGGCCTGGTCTTCGCTTTCAATCAGCAGTGACAACGGTTTGTGGCGCGAGCGTGACTTAATCTCGTACACCCGCTCCACCGCCCGCAAATTGAAGGGGTCAGCGGCCAGACCGTAAAAAGTATCGGTGGGCATGCCCAGCACCTGGCCGGCACGAATCTGGTCGGCGGCATACTGGATCAGCGACGCCTCCGGCTTGTCGCTGTTGATTTTGAGAATTTCCGCGCGCACACCTGTCCTTTCGCCAGCAATGTCCTGAAACCGCGAAAGTTAACATACCACGAGCCCGCACTGCAAGGAGAGATAAACGCGTATGATTCTGCCCAGTACGAGCGCGACGATGAAGAAGAATACAAAGACTCACCACCCAGGCGTCAGTGGCCGCCTGCGACGCATCGAGGGTCGGCACAATGCCCTGGTCAAAGAGCTGCGCGCAGCCTTTGTGCACGGTGACCTCACGCCCGATGGGTATTGCGCCATCGAGGGCGTGCGTATTCTGGAGGAAGCCATCCGCAGCGGGCTGAAGTTCAAAGCCGTATTCTTCCGCGCTTCCGCCGAAAACCGCGCCGAGCGCCTGCTGCCCCAACTCGCAGCCTACGTCGAGACCTTGCTCCTTCCCGACAAGCTGTTCGCCAGCGCCGTTCCCAGCGAAACGCCCCAAGGAGTAGCGGCGCTGGTGCGCTGCAAGACCTTCACCCTGGAGGACGTGCTAGCCAGAGCTCAGGCAGGGGCCGTTGCTGGCGGTTGCTGGCGTACAGGACCCGGGGAATCTGGGCACGATCCTGCGCTCGGCGGAGGCCTTCGGAGCCGCAGGCGTGCTGATGGGGGAAGGCACGGTCAGTCCTTTCAACTCAAAAGTCATACGCGCCTCGGCGGGATCGGTGTTCCGGCTTCCGATGGTCGGGACCAGGCTGCCGGAGGTTCTGGGCCAACTGCGCGAGCATGGCCTGCGCCTGATCGCAACCTCATCACACAAGGGCACGCCGCTCGACAGGCAACGCTGACCGGACGGTTGACCGTTTTCATTGGGAGTGAAGGCGCGGGTCTGCCGCGCGAACTCCTCTCGCAAATGGATGAAACCGTCGCCATCCCGCACTCGCCGAACGTTGAATCGCTGAACGCCGGCGTAGCCGCGAGTATCGTGCTGTATGAAGCAGCCCGGCAGAGAAAATAATTCACCACGGAGACACAGAGGCACGGAGAACAAAAAACATAGGTCGGCTCATGCTAATCGAAGAGAGGGTTACAGAAGCGATTATCGGCGCCGCGATTGACGTTCATCGTTGCCTTGGCCCCGGCCTTCTCGAATCAGCCTATGAAGAGTGCCTCTGTCACGAGTTGCATCTGCACAACTTGAGCTTTCAGCGGCAAGTTGAACTCTCGGTCGAGTACAAGAACATTAAACTCGATTGTGGCTACAGATTGGATCTGGTCGTTGAAAACGCCGTGGTGGTAGAACTGAAGTCAAATCGAACGAATCCTTCCCATTCATCAGGCTCAACTGCTGACCTACCTGCGCCTGGCCGGAAAAAGGGTAGGATTGCTGATCAATTTCACGTCTCCGCGCTAAAGAACGGAATCGTACGGAGGGTCTTATGACACTTGATTTCTCCGTGCCTCCGTGTCTCCGTGGTGAACTGGTTGTATGAGCCTCTTTCAGACCTTCTCCGGGCCCCGACGCCGCAGACCGCTCCCGGCCGCTGGCCGATCGCATGCGCCCGCGGACGCTCGACGAATTTGTTGGCCAGGAGCACCTGGTCGCCCCCGGTAAACCTCTGCGCACCCAGATCGAGCGCGACGACACCGGCTCACTCATCTTCTGGGGCCCTCCTGGCACCGGCAAAACCACGCTGGCGCAAATCATCGCGCGCATGACCAAAGCGAGTTCATTGAGTTCTCCGCCGTGCTGACCGGAATCAAAGAGATCAAGCAAGTCATGGCCGATGCCGAACGCGCCCGCCAGTACGGCACGCGCACCATCGTCTTCATCGACGAAATTCACCGCTTCAACAAAGCCCAGCAGGACGCATTTCTGCCTCATGTCGAGAAAGGCAACATCCGCCTGATCGGCGCAACCACGGAGAATCCTTCGTTCGAGATCATTTCGGCGTTGCTGTCGCGCAGCCGCGTCTATGTGCTCAAGCCGCTGACGCGAAGAGCAAATTGTGCTGCTGCTCAGGCGCGCGCTTGCCGATGAAGAACGCGGCTTGGGAGCGATGAAGCTGCGCGCATCTGATGAAGTCCTGGCTAAAATCGCCGCGTATTCCAGTGGCGATGCCCGCAGCGCCTACAACGTGCTGGAAGTCGCGGCTACGCTGGCCCGCGCACCGGCGGAGACCGGCGCGGAAATCACCGACGCCATCGTCCACGACGCGCTTGCAAAAGCGCGTCCTGCTCTACGACAAAGCCGGCGAAGAGCATTACAACCTGATTTCGGCTCTGCATAAATCGGTGCGTAACAGCGATCCCGACGCGTCGCTCTATTGGCTGGGACGCATGCTGGAGGCGGGCGAAGATCCGCTGTACATCGCGCGCCGCGTGGTTCGGATGGCCGTCGAAGATATCGGCCTCGCCGATCCCAATGCGCTTTCGCTGTGCATGGCCGCGCGCGATGCCGTGGATTTCATCGGCATGCCCGAAGGCAATCTGGCGCTGGCCCAAGCCGTCGTCTATCTTGCGCTCGCGCCCAAATCGAATGCGCTGTACACCGCTTACGCCGAAGTGCAGCAAGATGTGGAACAAACCGCGGCTGAACCTGTTCCGCTGCATTTGCGCAACGCGCCTACCGGACTGATGAAAGTCTTGGGCTACGGCAAAGGCTATCAGTACGCCCACGACCTCGATGACAAAGTCGCGGACATGCAGTGTCTGCCGGACAATCTGCGTGACCGGGTTTACTACCATCCCACCAACGAAGGCGTGGAAAAGAGAATTCGCGAGCGACTGGAGGAGATTAAGAGGACGCGGAACAGGAAGGGCTCTGATTAGGGTCTCAAATCTCATGCCACTCAACCCAGGGGCGCAGCTCCGATTGCAATTAGCTCAGTACTCTCGTCCAGGTTTTATCTTCTGAACCTTCGCGGTTCGCTCGCGCGTCTAAAGTCCCTAAGGAGGACTGCCAATCATGAATCCCACATCTCCAACTATTTCTGTTCCGGAGGAAACTCGATCCAGCACTCCCACAACTTATTCCGTGAAATCTTATTCGGCGCGCAGCGCGACCTCAGGGCTCGCGCCGGGCACCATCAAACGGCGCGAACCTCGCCCTCAGGACGTGCAGATTGACATTCTTTATTGTGGAGTCTGCCACTCCGATCTTCACCAGGTCCGCGATGAGTGGCATGATGCGCTGCCGACGGTTTATCCCTGCGTTCCGGGGCACGAAATCGTGGGAAGGGTGGTTCGCACGGGCAAGGCCGTCAAGAAATTCAAGGAGGGCGATCTTGCCGCAGTCGGCTGCCTGGTGGATTCGGATCGCGTGTGCGAGAGTTGCCGCGCCGGCCTTGAACAATACTGCGAAAAGATTCCCACGTTCACCTACAACAGCGAAGATAAGGTGCTCGGCGGAGTTACTTACGGCGGCTACTCCGACAGCATCGTGGTGGACGAAGCGTTTGTGCTGAAAGTCTCCGATAAGGTGGACCTTGCCGGTACGGCGCCGCTGCTCTGCGCGGGAATCACTACGTATTCACCGCTGCATCACTGGAAGGTGGGCAAGGGGCAGAAGGTCGGCATCGTCGGATTGGGTGGCCTCGGCCACATGGGCGTGAAGATCGCTCATGCCTTGGGCGCTCACGTGGTGCTGTTTACTACCTCGCCGGGCAAAACCGCGGATGCGCTGCGGCTTGGCGCCGATGAAGTCGTCATCTCGAAAAATGCCGACGACATGCTCAAACACGCCGCAAGCTTCCACTTCATCCTGGACGCAGTTTCGGCGGAGCACGATCTGAATGCATATCTGGCTTTGCTGAAGCGCGATGGCACAATGGTTCTGGTGGGAGCGCCACCGAAACCTGTGCCGGTTTCGGCGTTTAACCTGATCATGGGACGTCACAGCCTGGCCGGCTCCGCATCGGCGGGATTCGGGAAACTCAGGAGATGCTCGATTTCTGCGCCGATCACGGCCTCACCGCCGATATCGAATTGATCAAAATTCAGCAGATCAACCAGGCCTACGAGCGTTTGCTGAAAGGGGACGTCAAGTACCGCTTTGTGATTGATATGGCGTCGCTGAAGTAGGGCGGGGAAGAGCGGTGGGTGCCCCGCCCGCGGGTGAACGATTGTGATGATGCGGTTGAACCTGAGACCGCCAGCGTGGTGCAAGCGCCCCAACCCGGAATTATTACTTGCTAAGGCCGGGACACCCGCCCCACTTCCTTCAATCGCCATCGTGCACTTCCCAGCCGTGCAATAATTGAGGGTTCGGCGGAGGGTCGTTGCCGGAATAACGGAAAGATGCGATCGATGGCAGGGTTACGGACATGAATACTGATCAGGTCATCGCGAAGCTTCGCCAGCACGCTCCCGAGCTAAAGGCGGCGGGGCTCGCGCATCTGCGCGTCTTTGGGTCGGTTGCGAGGGGCGAATCGTCTGCGGAGTCTGACATTGACCTGCTGGCGGATTTCGATAAATCGAGACGGTTGACGCTAGTGACGGTTGGAAGACTGCAGAGCCGTCTGACAGATTTGCTGGGCGTTAACGTCGATCTGTCTTCCGAAGAATGGATGAAGGAGCCTGTCCGTAAACAAGCTTTGCGGGAGGCGGTTCTTGCCTTTTAGAGACGCCGAACAACACCTGCGGGATATCCTCGAAAGCATCAATAACATCGATAGATTCCTCGGCGAGATGGACTTTGATACCTATCGGGCGGACCTGAAGACAAAATCAGCCGTGGAACGGCAGATGCAAATCATTACCGAGGCTGCGGTTCGACTGGGAGATGATGGGGATCGCCTGTGTCCCGATGTTGATTGGAAGGGCTTCCGCGGTATGGGAAACATACTGCGGCACGGGTACCACCGAATTGACGACAAGATCGTTTGGGACACGGTAAAAGTTGAACTTCCTCCGGCGAAGGCAGCGGTATTACGCGCTCTGAATCCGCCCCCTGCATCACCAAAATCTCCGACCTTGGATTGAGGCGTTGCTGATCTGCTGATCCCGCACTAGCGTCCCGCCAGCGAGGCGCCCGTCATTCTACTGGAAATTCGTCTGGCGGGCGAATCTAAACCTCATCCTTCTGGATGACCGGAGGGGGCTGCGCGCCGCCAGATGGAATCGAGCTATACCAATTGATGTTACGGGTGAAATACATTACGGCGGCAACCGCGAGGAAGCTTGCCACCGCACCCACCAGAAGCGCGTTGTCCTCGAGGCGCAACAACAGGTAGATCAGAGAATAAAGCAAGCTGAATACGACCAGAGCGCGAAGGCCCTGCACTCGGCTTTCGAAAATCCAGTTGGCGTTGGCCGAAAGCAGAAGCACGGTAGCGCCACCGGCCATCAGGAAGCCCCAGTCAAAACCAATCCGTTCGGCCAGTGAGAGCAACAGCAGATAGAAGATCATCTGCGCCACACCAACCAGAACATACTGTGCCGGATGCACGCGCTTGCCGGTGGTGACTTCAAAGATAAAGTAGGTGAGAAACAGTAATCCCACGAACAGCAGCACATATTTGAGGGAACGGTTAACCGACTGGTATGGGTCCGCCACTTCGATAAACGAGATTCCCAGCGCCGTGCTGTCAAGCACGCTGACAGTGTGTTGATGCCTTCGGCGGGAACCCCACGGGCAATAAAAGGCACCGACCACTCTCCGCTAAACCCTTGTGCGGAAACCGTTCGCTTCACCGGCAAAAAGCCTCCGTCGAAGCTTGGACTGGGCCAGTCGCCCTCCACGGTGAGGTGAGTGGTTTTGCCATAGGCTAGAACTGAAATTCGCTGTGCGCCGGAAAAACGCAGGGCCGCAGTCACGTGGAAGGTCGCATTTGGCCTGGCTACGCCCGCTGCGCCCACGCCAAAATACGTCAGCGGCAGGCGCTGTGCAACGTTGGGATCGCCGACTAGTCTGTGCGGGAACAAAGGTAACGGTCTTGCCATTTATGGTAAGTGTTCCGTCCGCCAAGGCACCGCGGGCGTCGCTGACACCAACCACAATTCCCGCGCGAGTCCAGTCCAGCACTGCGTCTACGGGTGCTGCCGAAGGCACGCTTGCAGATCGAATGCCGCATCGAATTTCAAATCCGCCTGGAATACTGGGACCTTGAACAGCGAACGACGGCGCTCCTCAGTGCGAACTTTTACGGCGGCGTCGCCTTGCGTTGGAAATACCACATACACGCCAAGCACGGGGAAGCACCCTTATAGGTCGGCGGAATCGTGTAAGGAATTGACAGCGTCGGGCCGAGAAAAGTCTGCTGGCCGCCCACCCGTGCGCTGACCTCTTGGACTACACCCTTAGCTCGTTTGGTCCGCTCCTCGACAATGTTGTCTACAAAGAGGGCGGGAATTGTCATGATCAAGCCAAGCACGCTGACTACGAGTAACTTCAGTCCCATGGAGCGGGATCGATTCCAGATCTGCAAATTGGGAGGTAACGTTGGAACTTGGCTCACGCGAGCTCCTATTGGACCCTGCTCTGACCGCGCCGGGGCGCCGACCCGTTCGCCACAGAGTATACGCCACGTTCAAGAAAAAGAAGGTTCTCGCCCGTCCGCCAGTTAACCCGCTAGAGACTCCCGCTGAACCGTCCGCTCTTCCCATTCCCGGCACAAATCCCGCCGCCCGCTCCGCCCTCAATAATGAATCCGGAATCCGCCCGCGAGCATCCTATATTCATACGTAAGTGCCATTTTTACTTACAGTTACATCACAGGAGAATCAGCCGTGGCGACCACTCCGAGAACGATGGCAGGCGACTACCAGGCGGCTCACCAACTGGCCTTTGGCCAGGTGGAAGACCTGCTCAAGCTGCAGAAAGCGGCGCAGAAGATCAATTCCATTCTCGACCTGGATCAGCTTATCGACAAAGTGGTCAACGACGTGGCGTGTTCCTTCGGGTGCGTTGACGCGGATGTCTATTTGCATGACGAAGCGCGCAAGGAATTGTTTCTAGCGTGCGCGCACGGCTGTGCCGGGTGCGCCGCCCACGGCGATCACCACAGTCTGAAGATCGGAAAAGAAGGCATGGTCGGCTACGTAGCAGGCACGGGCCAGATGCGCTACGCGCCCGACGTGCGCAAAGATCCGTACTACATCGGCTGTGAGGAATCTACGCGTTCCGAAGTTGCGATTCCGCTGCACGTGGAAGGGCAACTGGTAGGGGTTTTCACCACTTCCCATCACGACCTTGATGCGTTTTCGCCGGGGCAATTGCGGCTTCTTCAGGCCCTGTGCAGTCATGTTGCAGTTGCCGTCCACAACGCTCGACGCTTCCAGCAAGAACAGCTCAAGCGCGAGGAGATGAGCCGTGAGGCCCATGAGGCCCGCGCCATGCAGCAGGCTTTGCTGCCCAGCAGTTCGCCTACGATTCCTGGATACGCGGTATCCGGGCTTTCCATCCCCGCCGGCGCGGTAGGCGGTGATTGGTACGACTTCATCCCGTTCGACGATGGCCGATGGGGGCTGGTTCTGGCGGACGTTTCGGGAAAAGGAACCGCAGCGGCTCTGCTCATGTCCGCGACCCGTGGTGTGCTTCGCTCGCTGGCTGCGACCAATTGCAGCCCGGCCGAGGTGTTGACCAAGTTGAACAGTTTGTTGGTACAGGACTTCCCTGCCGGCAGATTCGTCACCATGGTGTATGGCGTGCTCGATCCGGCGGCCCGCACTCTGACCCTGGCCAACGCCGGCCATTTGCGGCCGCTGCTGGTGGATGCGAATGGCGCGCGTTTCCTGAACACCGAGCGCGGAATGCCGCTGGGAATCGGATCCGGAGATTTCTCCGAAGCCCAGGTGCAGCTTCCACAGGGCTCACGTCTGTTGTTCTACAGCGATGGCATCACCGAAGCTGAGAATCCGGAAGATGAAGAATACGGCGCTGCGCGGTTGGAAAAACACTTTTGTCAGAGCGGCGCATCGGCGGAGAGCATCCTGGACGATGTGCGCTCGTTTGCAGACGGAGCGGGTCTGCACGATGATGCGACCGTGATTTTGGTGAAGGCGTAGTTAATCATCACCACACACGGGCGGGGCGCCCGCGCCACTCCAGCTATCGGAAGCGGGCTTTGTGCTCCTTCAGGATGCAGCGGTCCATGACCACGAAGATTCCCGCTGTACGCGCCTTTTCCGCAGCGGTCTCGTTGACGACTTCCTCCTGCATCCAAATGACGCGAACTTTCAACTGGATCGCCTGATCGACGACCTCGTTCACAAACTCGGGACGGCGGAAGATGTCCACGATATCAATCTTCTCGGGGACTTCCAGCAGCGAAGGATATGCCTTTTCGCCCAGCGCGCCTTTAATCTCAGGATTCACCGGAATGATGCGGTAGCCGTGCGTCTGCAGGTATGCGGCGACTCCGTGACTTGGCCGCAGAGGACTATTTGAGAGTCCCACCACTGCGATGGTCTTGGAGCGTTGCAGCAGTTCTGTGATTGGATCTGCATGAGGAACTGAAGACATGGCGCGAGTATTGTAGCGGGATGGCGCTTCGGGAATCCAGTTAGGATGGCGGCCAATGATGAGGCCGGTTTGATCAATGTCAACCCCTCAAGATTTGTCATCTTGAGCGGAAGTTGGTCCTGCGCGAAGCACAGGGCCAAATGGAGTCGAAGACCCCGGTGAAGCAAATGGTGCCATAGCGGCTGCAAGGCATTCTCACGAATAGTCGTTGGAGCAAGCGTTGACAGAATGCCTTGATGCGGTAAAGATTGCGCCCGGCCTGTCAGGGCTCCTTCGACTGCTCAGGATGACAGGATTGAGAGGGCAAGAAGGGAGCGCCGGAGAGTTTGTGTCCAGAATTGCACCCACTGGCGCCGACCGGGAGCGGCTCACCAGTCACTTCTGGCTTACTTCCAGTTTCTGTCTGAACATCCTCATTGCCAGCTTGCGAACGGTCTCCGACACTTCTTTGTTGCCGGAGAGATTCCTGAGGTCCGCGATCAGCAGGTTCTTGATGAGGCCCAGTGAAACGTCAATGGGAGTTCGGGGATTGAACACCAGGTGGCGGAGCACCGGGTACTGTTTTACAAAGCGCCGCTTCATCGAAATCGCGCGCAGCACCGCCTCCAGCACATTCTTCTGCGTGGCAAACTTTTCCACTTCGCTGTCGGTGACTTTGGGCGATTCCAGCACCGCAATCGCGACCACCTTGGTTCCGTCGCGGATCAGCAAGGAGCGTTCTTCCTTGTTGCCTTTCATGGCCAGTTGAATGCGTCCTTTGACGTCGAGTTGGGCAATTTTCTGCAGGGCGTTACCTTTTTCGTGCCCCGCCCCAAGGAAGGATTTCTTCTTGACGGGAGCACGTTTGGGGGCTGCGGCTTGGCCTGCAGGTGATGGCGTCATGGTTACCGTGCTCGCAGGCTCGGGCGGCGACTGTTCGGCCTCGGCCGCGATTTCTTCGTGTACTCCGCCGATCGGCTGGAACTGCTTGCCTGCCTCCGCAGAGATTTCCGCTGCATGCTCGCTAAGAAATGCGGTGATGGTTTCCTCGGGAACATCCTCGATGCCGGTTTCAGAATCGGCCGTTCCGGCGGAACCTGTCTCCGAAGGCACAGCGTCCCCAGCAGTGGCGTCGGGAGCCGCCGTTGCGGTCTCAGATTCGTTCTTGGTCTCTGGTCCTAAGGTCGAAAGCTTGTCCTTGACGGTCCGGGACTGAATTTCGTTCAGGTGCGGATTGGAATCCAGAGCCGTTAGGATTTCCCGGGAGTGGCCGACCCGCTCGCTTTTCAGGATGGTTTCCACCACGTAGCGGGAGGCAGAAGAAGCCAGGTTGGCCAGCAATTCATCGGAGACCGACGGATTCTCCAGCAATGCCGGAAGCAATGCCGGCCGGACATTCCCCGGATCCACCAGGTAGTCCAACACTGCTTTTGGGGTCTTCGGATCAACCGCGACGGCACGCGAAGAAACCTCATCCCATCCCGCCAGGGTAAGGCGGGCCCGTTCACTGAAAATCTTGGTCTGAGTGGCCAGATAAACCAGGATTTCGATCATCTCCTCAGCCGGAACCGAGAGTGCGCCCCGGGCGGCAGATTGCATCAGGTTCGAAGGCGCACCTGAGGCACGGATGACATCGATCATGCGCGGCATAGGTATTCCGATCTCCGAAAGTCTCGGAAGCTACAGGATCAAGCCGGCGGGAAGCTTTTGCCAGATGTTTCGCGGCAGGTAACGTTACCAAGGGCACCATTGGACGGGCACATTGGGATTGCGAGTGGCGATTGGTCAGAGCCCTGAGCGATTTGAACAACCATCGAACTTGTCAAGCGCGAAGAAAATGCAGATTCCTCGTTGTGCTGCTCCTCGGAATGGCAAACGAGAACAGTTCCTGTCAACCAACTGATTAACCACGCCCGGTCCTGTGGCCGCGGGCCACGGTCTCCAACTCGGTCACCACCCGCTCCACTTCGTTCACCAGGCGGTTCGATTTCCGGCGCCGAAATTCCCCCAGCAACGCGCGGTAGTACCAGAGCGTGCCATCACGTTTTCCCTGAAACCTTTCCCAAACTGCTTCGCCGCATTCCCGGTAGTCGGTAAGAATAGTCCGAGCATTGTGCAATTTATCCGCGGCGGAAACCAAGCGGACATCGGCATCGGCAGTTCGCAGATGCTTAAGATAATCTTCCTTGCGCTGCCGCCATGGCGGTTTCGGAGTGGCGTCGGTATCGGTGCAACCTGCGACCACATGAGCTACGCGGTCGCCGAAACGGCGCCGGATTTCCTTGAGCATGGGTGCGCCGCCGCAATCCTCAACCACGTCGTGCAGCAGTGCTGCGATGGCAAGATCTTCGTCGCCTCCGGCTTCGAGCACCAGGCCCGCGACGCTCATCAGGTGCGAGATGTAGGGTGTGGGGGTGCCCTTGCGCGTCTGGCCGGCGTGCTTGCGGGTTGCGAAGAGCAGAGCCCGGTCGAAGCGAGCGGTGAGTTTAGGTAGCGCCGGGTTTGTGGGTTTCATAGGTGGAACGACGCTGTTGCTACGCCTGCTTTTCTCCCCGTCGCATTTGCAGGTAGGCGCGGATCAAGGGCTGCAAGTCGCCGTCAATCACGCGGTCCACATCGCCAACTTCCATCTTCGTTCGGTGATCTTTGATCAGACGGTAGGGTTGCAGCACATACGACCGGATCTGCGAGCCGAAGTCGATGTCGAGTTTTGAATCTTCGATTTTCTTCGTGGCTTCGCGCTTCTTCTCCATCTCATGTTCGTACAGCTTCGAACGCAGCATGCTCATGGCACGGTCTTTATTTTTGTGCTGGGAACGCTCGTTCTGGCACGCCGCCACAATTCCGGTCGGAATATGCGTGATGCGCACGGCGGAGTCGGTCGTGTTCACATGCTGTCCACCTTTGCCGCTGGATCGGTACGTATCAATACGCAAGTCTTCCGGCTGAATGACCACTTCAATGCTTTCGTCAATTTCCGGGGAAACGTAAACGCTGGCGAACGATGTATGCCGGCGCTTGGCCTGATCGAAGGGCGAAATTCGTACCAGCCGATGCACACCGATTTCGCTCGTCAACAACCCGAAAGCGTATTCTCCGTTCACCGCGAAGGTCGCAGATTTCAGACCCGCTTCTTCACCGGGCTGGTAATCGTAGAGCACGGTCTGAAAACCCTGGCGCTCCGCCCACCTCAGATACATGCGCAGCAGCATGTCAGCCCAGTCCTGCGACTCCGTTCCCCCGGCTCCTGGGTGGATAGTAACAATCGCGTTACGCGCGTCATTTTCACCGGAGAGCAGAGTTTCAGTTTCGAGGCGGTCGACCATCTGCCGAAGGGAATCGATTTCACTACGCAAGTCCGTGGCAACGCTCTCGCCTTCGCGGGCCAACTCGAAATATGCAGAAATGTCGTCGCTGCGCCGGATCAGGTCGGCCTCGGTGGCCAACATGTTTTCCAGGCGCTTCTTCTCGCGCATCACCTGCTGGGATTTCTGCGGATTCGACCAGAGATTTGGGTCGGCAGCCTGCTTTTCAATTTCGGCTAGTTGAGGACGCAGATTGCCTGCGTCAAAGGTACTCCCGAAGTTCGCGGACTTTATCCTTCAATGCCGCATATTCTTTTTCCAGTTCTTCGACCATAAAGTTGACCTCGTGGGACTCGGCGAGCGCTCACGCCTACAGAAGTAGCTTGATGCGTACCTTGTCATGCACGGGAAACATTCGCATCAACAACGCCGCCACAGAAATTATCGCACAGAGATAGGCAAACCAATCTCCATGGCGAGTGTAGAAAGTGGTTCTATCGGACAGCCCGTAAGGCGCAATCAAAGCGGTGCGGCCTTTGCGCGGAACGGTGGCCACGGTTCGACCGTAGGGATCAATCGAAGCGGTCACCCCGGTATTGGTGTCCCGAAGCAGCCAGCGCTCGTTTTCTACAGCGCGCATGCGGGCTTGTTTCAGATGTTGCGCGTAGGCGCCGCTGTCGCCATACCAGCCGTCGTTCGAAATGTTCACGAATGCCTGAGCCCCGTTGGCAGCAAATTGGCGAACATCGTCCGGGAAGATCGATTCATAGCAGATGAAAACGCCGAGCCTGGTCCCGCCTGTCGCGAGTGGCGCCCGCGAGGTGCCGCGTGAAAAATCTCCCACCTCCTTGGTCAAGCCTCCGGCAAAGGCGAACACGCGCTTGAACGGCACGTATTCACCAAAAGGGACCAGATGAACCTTGTCATAGCGTGAAGCCCACTCGCCGCTGGGGCCAACGAGCGCGGCAGAGTTATAGATTTCGGTCGTCCGTTCCGGGGTAGCGCTGGCATTGCGAATTCCCAGGCTGCCGGCCAGCACCCAAGCGTTCGACTGGCGAGCCAGGCTGCTGACGGCATCGCGGAAAAGCGGGTCACTGGTATAGAAGGGCGCCGGCGACTCCGGCCACACAATCAGGTCCGCATGCCCTGCCGGGCTCAGGCTGATTTGCGACAGGTCGCGCAACGTATCGTCGAAGTAAGCCTTGGTCCAATCCGATCCTTCCAGGATGGGCACATTCGCTTGAACCAGAATTGCCTCGTGGTCAGCAGGGATCGCGGGCGCCGGAATCCAGCGCCCAGCTTGCAAAATCAGCGCCGCACCGATCGCGGCCAGCAGCAGTTTTTTCTTTTTTTCATGATGAACCAGAAACGCTGCCGCCAGCGCCGCGTTCACCACCATGATCTCGAAGGAAAGGCCATAAACACCCGTGACCGTTGCAAATCGCGCCAGCGGGATGTTGTCCACCTGGGTGATGCCCAGCAGGTCCCAGGGAAATCCCGTGACGCGGGTGCGGGCGAGTTCCAGAGCGACCCAGACGACCGGTGAGAGCAGCAAGGCGCGTGTGCTGAATGGAGTCTTGGTGTTGCTTCTATCAACGAGCAGACTTACCAGCAGGCCAAAAACACCGTGGTATATCGCAAGATACAAGCAGAAAAGAATCAGGATTCCAACGCCACCGCGGCATTCACGCCGCCGTATTGATGCATGACACTGTAGATCCAGTAGCAGGTCCCGGCGTACCACAGCATCCCGCAGACATACGCCAACAAGAATGCCTGCAACGGCCGGGCCGGCAGCAGCTTAACGCCTGCCTGAAGCTGCAGAGTCTCGGGCTGCCGGGCGCGCAAAAGCGCAATCAACAGCGGGGTCGTCGCCACCCAGCAGAGCATGTAAAAGTTAGGTAGTGGAAAGATCAGAATTTGCAGGCCCGCCGAGAGCAGAACCAATAACCAGGCACTCTTATGAATCTGTCGCACGTGGCAAGAATAGCAAAGGTCGGCGCTTCAGCAGTCAGGCTTCAGTCTCGGGGCGCTACTCCGGCTGCTTCGATAAACTCTTCTTCACAAACGCTACGATCTCCGCCGTCAAGTAATCCGGCGGGTGGATGTGAAACATTGGGCGCTCGGCTAACGGTTTCAGCGAAATTCCCTTCCACGCGGCTTCCTCTTTTGCTCCATCTCGGGGGAGATGAAGGATGACCGCGTCGGCCAAGTCAAGGAATTCCTGAGCCGACTTCTTGAAGTCTGCGGTTGACGGGTCGAGGACAGTCAGATAGAGATCTGGGCGGACGAACTTCAAAACGCTGTTTGACTCCAGGATTACATTCCCGGCTTCCGCTAGTCGGCGCCGCACGGTGGGCATGGCTTCAGCTAGTCGGCCTTGTTCCGTCCGCACCCACCAAGCGCGGGCCGCGCCTGCCGCGAGAAAGCGCGACGTGTCGGATTTTCCAGAGCGATCCTTCTCTTCGGAAATTGCCCAGGTATGGTCCTCGGTGGCGCAGTGGCAGGATTCACCATCGCGAGAACATACGCCGTGGCCATATTGGGTGATCTTTAATGCAGTCCAGTTGTATTCCGGCAGGGCGGCGATCAGCCCAGCGACCACACTGGTCTTGCCCACATTGCGCGAATGTCCGCCGATGACGACGACTGCCATGGTGATTTCGCTCGCGGACAAGAATGTCCGCGCCACACAACCGCTACTCCTTCTTCGCCAAGCGCGCCAGCGCCGCCAACTCTTTCAAGTATTCGCGAAGCGGCCGCGCAGGCGTGCCCCAGAATGCGACTCCCTTGCCGCGAAGCACCTTCTTTGGGAGGACACCGCCTTGTCCCCCAAGCATCACACCTTCTTCAATGCGAGCGTGTTCCCCGATGCCAACCTGGCCGCCCAGTACAACATTTCTTTCGATCGTGATGCTTCCCGACAGCCCGGTCTGGGCCGCGATCACGACATCTTCTCCGATCTGGCAGTTATGCCCCACATGCACCAGATTATCTATTTTCGTGCCGCGCGCGATGCGGGTGACGTCGAGCGCTCCGCGGTCGATGGTGGTGTTGGCGCCGATCTCGACGTCGTCTCCGATTTCGAGGCGACCGACTTGCGGAAACTTCTCGTATCGGCCAGTCGTCTGATCGCGCACGTAACCAAAGCCGTCGCTGCCCAGCACCGCCCCGGCATGAACAATCACGCGATCCCCAAGCCGGACGCCGGCGTAGATTGTCACATTCGGATACAGCTCGCAATTACACCCGATTCTCACGTTCGCAGCGATCACGCTGCCGGGCCCGATCCAGGTGCCATCGCCGATCTGCACATTTTCTCCGATCACAGCTCGTGCGCCGATAGCTACACTTTTGCCAAGCCGCGCCGAGGACGGCACAACCGCGCTCGCATGAATGCCGGTCTGTCGCTCCGGCGTTGCGCAAAGAAGTTGCGCGGCCCGGGCGAACGCTAATCGGGGCTGCGCCGAGATCAGCAGAGGCTTGGAGTTCGTTCTCTCTGAGGCAAACTCGCCAGCGATCACGGCGGAAGCCTGAGACCGCAGGGCCGGTTGAAGGTCTTTTTCGCTTTCCACAAAGACCAGATCACCCGGTGAGGCTGACTCGATGCTCGAGATCCCGGTCAACAGCACCGCCCCATCTCCCGCCACGCGGGCCTGCACAAACTCGGCCAGTTCCTGAAGTGTGTGTTTCTTGACTGACTTTTGTTTGGCTGAGCGCACGTTCTTCGCACACGCTTTGCCTGTGCCTTTCATGGCACCTTTTTATACGTTTGTCGCCGGAAAGGAAAGCTGGCCTAGAATGCTGAGATGGAGCGAAAGGTTTTTTGGCTCAGCTTCATTGTTCTGGGAACGCTGGCGGATTTCGTTCTGCCGCTTTGGTGGGCCCTGGGCGCGACCATACCGATCGTATTCGTGAGTTGGTGGATCGCCTATCGCAGCGATTGGTTTTGAGCGGGTTCAAAAGAGAAGATGGAGTTCACCTTATGGATGCGGTATCCAGAAATCATTGGTCAGGCGGCGATTTTGATAACATTTCTTAGAGAATTGCCACGCTATCGCCAAAAACCTCTCGTGCTTGATCGTAGGCTCGAGGCGGCGCAATCACCCTCCCAACGAATTCTGAAATGTGCTTGCCCTGGAATTCATCGATTACTTGAGCCTCGTCAATTCTTCGGAAACTCCCCTTATCGTCCACAATTTCGCGCGACCAGAATCTGTGATCGAAATCCAGGAGAAACTCCTTTTCAACTGAAGTTGCCACTCGTGTGTTTGTCTTACCTTCGACTGTTGCCCCGGGGATGATTCGCCACTCCCGCTGTCGATAGTAAGAAAGGACCTTATCGTTGAATTGATCGTCCGTCGGATAAAACAGATTTTGAGCTGCGTAGATAGCGCCTCTCATCAGGTCAAACGGGGCTGTCTTATAGTTAAATAATCCAGGATGCCACGGACTATGCTCGCCTTTACCTCGAAGCGTTGAACAATCGTTCTATCTTCATTGTGGTTCTGCAGATTCAGCACGTAGTTTGAATCGACAGACATTGCTTCTGGATTCGTTCTGCGAACGATCTCCAGAGTAGACTGGGGATCGGAAAGTTTGGACAACTGGTCCAGCAGATCGAGCGTATGTCGAGCATTTTCGAACATCCACACGATCACCGGACCCAATGAGCTGAGAAGCCTGTCACCCGCCACCATTTGTGGTACGTATATGACAGGGAGTATTCCGAACTGCCGCAATACTTGGATGGGGAACTCTAACGAAAACGGACCAAATGATTCCGCGTGCCCAGGCAATTCAGATCGCGATAGTTCTGTGAAGCAGATTCTCGTCTGTCTATTGCGGATCACCTTTGTCGTGCCGTCTACTTGGGGAATCCTCCACTCCACAACCTCTGGAGCGAGGACCATGCCGACATTTTTGATTCCCTTTAGGAGTTTTAGCCCTTTTGCGATGGCAAGCTCGTGGGTATCGGAGGGCAGCTTTCGAGGAAAGCTGTGGTAGAAGCTTCGTTCAGATACATCGATTCGCATTTTCCATCTCTCTAGTAGCTCCGGCGGTCCGCCTTCCCTCAGTAAATGCTAATCCCAAGGAGCACGCAAATGCGACCCTAGGAAAACTCATGTTTGCTTGAACACCCACTATCTCGCGCTGGTCGAACGGCGGGTCCGACCTAAAGTAATACACCAGAGCGAGAAATTGGTTTTATAACAAGCCACAGCATCTAGTACAGCGGCTTCTCCCCTTCCGGCCGGGTCTTCCAGCGGCGATGCACCCACAGCCACTGATCTGGATATTGCCGCACGTAATTTTCAATAATCTTGGTGAATAACGACGTATTCGCGATCACGTCGGCTTCATCGTCGCCGGTGCGCACCAAGTTCACCGGAGGATCAAAACGCAGGCGGTATTTCCGCAGTACCCGATCCCAGATGGTGAAGCCGGGAATCACAGCGGCATCGGTTCGCAAGGCGATTCTCGCCAATCCGCTTGCGGTGCAGGCCGGAATCCCGAAAAAATCCACGAAAACACCTTGCGGCGGAGTCATGTTGGTGTCCATCAGAATGCCGACCGTCTCGCCCGCCTTCACCGCAGAGAGCAAGGCACGCACATCGTCCTTGTCTACCATGGAGTTGCCATGCATGGTGCGATAGCGCCGGGTCAGACGGTCCAGATAAACATTGTCGAGGGGACGCATGACCACATGGAGGGGGTGTCCGTGCAGAGAATGGGTGAAGGCCGAAAGCTCCCAAGCCCCCAGGTGCGCCGTCAAGAACAGCACTCCCTTGCCTCGCGCCAGGGCGCGTTCGAAGTTCTCGAAACCGTCGTAAACCACGACCTTGCCGACATTCTCACGGGTGTACTTGGGGAAACGGCAGACTTCCGCCAGTTGCCGCCCAAACGAAGTAAAGACGCCGCGCAGGATCCGGGCACGCTCGCCATGGCTCATCTCGGGAAATGCCAATTGCAGGTTCCGCATGCCCACCCGGCGCAGGCGAAAATGCAGAAGATAAACCTTCCAAGCAAGCGCGATTCCAGCGGCGCGCGCCAGCGGACGAGGCAGCACCCCTATGAACTTGATAATCAGCCAGGCGAGCGCGTACTCGAGTCGCTGACGCATCGGGGCAAGAGTGCTGACGGTAGCACTCGGGAAAATTCCCTGTCAAACACAGGCGCCGCGGCGCACGAGGCCGCGAGCAAGTTCCTACTTGCTCGCCGCCTTCGCCCACTTGGCCAGGGTTTCCAGAAGGGGATACGCTTCTTTCGGCGCTTCGATCTCCCCCTGCAGAGAAGCCTTGGACGTCACCATGTGGCCGTAGAATTCCCGCGTGCTGTCCTTGTCCTGTTTGATGACTGCGCCACCTAGCGCAAGCCCGGCGAAGACGCCACGGGCGCGGGAATAGCTCAGGATCTGGGCGCGCAGCTTCCAGTCAGTATCCGCCGAGGCATGGCGGCCCACCGGGCCGGCGGCAACGCTGGCATCGGCCCCCAGCTTGAACTTGCTGGAGAGGAGTTTGTGCATCCCGTCCTGGTTCATCACCAGCATGACGAGATCCACGGCTTGCACGCCGATTTGCAGACCGAAGCTTCCGCCTCCAATCGTAAAGAATGCTGGCGCGCTCCAACCCTTGGGAGTGCGGCAACTGGCAACTCCGCGCCCGAAACGTGCGCCGACGATGAAGCCCCCATTCAACATGGTGGGTACGACGGCAACGCATTCGGCCGAGCCCAGTACGTCCTCGGGGATGCCCTGGTCCGGGGCGGCTTGGATTTCATTCAAAACATCAGCAGCGGCCTGGACCCGATCTGTGGCTTTGTTTTCTTTCTCGTTCTCGGTCCCGTCTGTGGCCATCGCCGTTGCTGCCAGGCATATCACGACGCATAAGAGCAGAATCTTATTCATTTCTCCTCATTTTCGGGCATGGAGATTGTTCGGACCAATGCACCTGATTCTAAAGGATTCTGGCCGGTGGAAAAGGGTTGTGAAGCAGGTGGGGTGTCCTATTGATCACTCGGGAACACAGGCGGACAAAAAAATTCGGGGTCGGCAACGGTGACCCTAATCTCCGTTCCCAACCCCGTCTCCCAGGTTCTGTGGTAGGTGAAGTGAGTATGCGTTAGGGCAGCGAAACCAACAAGATTACGGAGGGCATTGTACTTAGGTAACCTCGAAGCCGACCCCCATTCTATTTCGCCGTCACCAGAGAATGCGTGATCGCGTGCACCGAAAGCGCGATCCGGTTCTGAACGCCCACTTTGCGCATCAGTTTCGCCACGTGTGCTTTGACCGTACGCTCTTCGATGCCCAGGGCGGCGCCGATCTCTTTGTTGGAACGGCCAGCCACCAGCATTTCCAGGACTTCCTTTTCGCGATCAGTGAAAGTTACCCGGCCCGCCGGGAAAATGCGTCCGGGCGATGACGACACCCGCTCAATGAACAGGGAAAGCACGCGCCGTGGCGCCCACACTGAGCCTTCATTGACCACGCGGATGGCCTGGACGAACTCCGCGGGCGATGCCGCCTCATCCACATAACCCTTTGCCCCTGAGGCAATGGCCTTCAGAATAGTTTCTTCGTCCATGCCGGAACCTGTCACAATAATGCGCAGGTCCGGGCGCGTGGCCTTCAGGCTAGCCATCAGATCAAAAAGGTTCTGGCCACTGCGGTTGCCCAGCAGAATCAGGTCGATGTTTTGCTGGACACCGATATCGGGAAGCGAGGCAGAAATTAGCTCAAAATCCGACTCATTGTCGAACAGGGCTCTGAATCCTACAAATCGTAGTGGGTCGCTCTCCACCACGGCAATACGAATGGGCGGTTTCTTGGCGGGGGCTGTTTTGCGCGGCTGTTCCAGATTTCATAAGTACCTGCTTAGGTAGATGGGCCTAGCATAGCCGCACTCGCTCCCGATGGAAAGCTCAGTAACGGTTTGGAAATTACCGCGGTAACATGGAAACCATCCAAACAGGAAGGGGCAGAAACCGATGAAATCACATCACCTTGCGGCTGCGGGCTGGTTGGCAGCTTTGATTGTGACAGCAACGCTGTTGGCGATGGGTCAGACCGCGTACCAACCCAAGTTCCCAGGGGATCCGGCACGCTCGGACTCAGAGGCCAACGCGCTTGGCTATATGCGAACGGTCATCCGGGCACAGCGCCTGTACAACAAGAAGAACGACAAGTACGCTGCGTCTCTGGCCGACCTGGTTCATACCGGCTCTTTTACCCGCCGAATGGCCACAACGGACCGGGGCGACTACATGGTGTCGTTCCACCCTCGTAAAGATGGGTATGAGCTAGCCCTTACACCAAAACAGTTGGACGCGGAGCACCGTTCCTTTTATGCCGCTGAGGACGGCGTCATCCATGCCGATGACCAGAAACCAGCCAGCGAGTGTTCGCCGACGGTAAAGTAGGAGCCGGCGAGGTGGGTTGTGTCAGCGCCTGTTTACGTCGAATCGTCCAAGGTGTATATTCATCCGCGGTTTTGACTTGAGATTTCCGCCGGAGGAAGTCATGATTCGACGAGACCTTCTTTCCAAGCTCCCCCAGTTGTTTGGCCTCGGCCTGCTCGGCTTGGGTTCAACCAACGCGCAAGAAACTGCTACACATAAACCACTGAAGATCATGATAAAGAGTGCCTGGGGATCGGATGACCCCACGCGGGCATCGTTCCCATTCGCGCATGGGCTGGCCTTGGCCGACGCAGGCCACGAAGTGCAGATTTTCCTCACGGGTGAAGCAACCTACCTCATGCGCAAGGCGACGGTGGCAGCCATATTTCCGGTGGGTTGGCCTCCCCTTAGCGAAATGCTTGACAAAGTCGTCGCGAAACACATTCCAGTCTTCTCTTGAGGGGCTTGTTCCCGTGCCCGTGGGGTCACGGAAGCAGACTTGAAGGATTGGGGAGCAAAATTCGGCAGTCCGGCAGTCTTCGTGAGTCTGGTCGAGTGGGCGGACCGGATCATCACGGAATGATAATTCTAAAAGGAATGCGCGGCAGGACCCTGCTGCTGCCGAATCAATGCGGCTTTGCCATCGCGGAAGGTAATACTCAGCGGCCTTCCTCCGTTGGGATAGTTCACGGTTTTGACTGTCGGATCTCCGGATGGCTCCGGAACACCCATGCCGAGGGCAAAGTCAGCCTGTAATTCGCTCATCCCAGGCTTGACTTGGCGCTGGCCGATTGCATCCCAAACCTCCGCCGGCCAATGTCTGTATAGTTCGCGCGGATCCTGGATGTAAAGCATTTCGTCGGAGTAGATCTGATATTCGCTGCCTTTCACCGCCCCAATCGGGAAAGCGTAGGTCTTGCCATCCTTCTGGAACACAGCCATCACCTGCCGCTGGCCAGGAGAACCCGGAGTAACGTCGGTCACGATTTCCTTGATCTGCAGTTTTTCGATGGGAAGCAGTTGTCCAGCTTCGTGCGCGAAGTCCGCGCGTCGGCGAGTTTGATCGTACGGGTAGTAAGTGTAGCGATAGCCTTCTTTCACCCAGACCGGCTGCTGAGTCAACTGCCGGGCCGACTTCAGGTCATAAGGATGAAGTTTCTTGGGAACCACGTAATAGTCGGGATTCAGCGGTGGTGCCTGCTGTTCCGCCTGCTCGATTTTGCTGACGTGCCGCTCGTAGAGAATGTAGGCGGCTCGCGTGCCGGCGATCGCGATCGCCACCACCAATGCCAGCTGGATCTTCTCCTTGAGCTCGGAGGTCATTTGAGATGTACCTTACCAGAAACATCTCGTGACTTCCGCTGAGAACGCAGAACCGACCACTGGCAACTGGTCTGCTTCTTCGGATACCGCGCGATTGCCCGAGAACGCTGCTGGGAGTGACTGTTACTCGCTGCTCTGAGGTAAACTTGTGAAGGGCGTCCCGACCGTCCAACTTCCAGGAGAAACGCCATGGCTGCCGTAACTGAAGACGAAGTTTTGAGCGCTTTAAAGCAGTGCTATGACCCCGAGATTCCCGTCAACATCGTGGACCTAGGACTCATTTATGGCGTTCGCTTCCAACCCTCAAGTGAAGACCAACAAGACGTCACCGTGGACATGACGCTCACCGCTCAAGGCTGCCCGGCACACGTCATGATCGGCGATCAGGTCAAGGCCCGTGTGGAACAACTACCCGGCGTGCGCAACGTCACCGTCAACGTGGTCTGGAATCCGCCGTGGACTCCCGAGCGTCTGAGTCCCGACGCCAGAAAGCAGTTGGGCATTGAGTAGCCCGGTTCGGGCTGCACCAGCTTGAGTGCATCTTTTGTTGCGTCTGAATTTCTGAAGAATTCGAAGTTCTAGGTGGCGCAGCGCTTCAGCGCTGCGATAATTGCTTTGTTTTGATGAAGCCCTTTTGCGCCTGAGGCCGCGACAGCGGGTTCTTCACTGCTCTGAGATCTAGCTTGCTGCTTCACACCTAATAAATCGTGTATCCCGGTGCGGGATTGCGCACCTCCGGCTTCGACGCCGTGAGCAGCAACGCTCCCGATCCGCTTGAACGCCCGCAAATCCTCCAGGCTGTGAAAAGATTTCGTCTGATAATCGCCCGGAGTGGGCGTGTCGTCGGGAATCTGCTGTGCCTCGACTTTCTCGAACGCATGCTTCTTCAATAACTCTACGTATTCGGCCGAAGACCGCACGTGCACCGGCACTTTCAACTTGTCTACCCACTGCAGCGAATAGGGATTGTCTCTGTACAGATTGATCAAGATGAACAAGCGCCCATGCGGCGCCATGACGCGGAACAACTCGGCCAGTGCCCGATCCTGATCGGGGTAGTAGTAGAAAGACTCGACCGAGAGGACTTTGTCGAAAAAGTTCTCCTCCCAGGGAATCTGCTGCGCCGATCCCCACACGTAAAGAATGTTGTCGAAGTCCTTGGAAGCTCCGCGCGCCCGGCGGATCATTTCATCGGAGACATCCACGCCCACCACTTGTCCGAAACCCTCAGGGCCCTCGCAAACCATGCGCGCAAGCAAACGCGTGGCCCATCCGGCGCCGCATCCAAGGTCGAGCACGCGTTCTCCGGGACGCAGATCCATAAGCCGGATCGTCTTCTCGGTGATGTCGAGGTGATGGCGTTCCATCTTCTCGCCTTCACCCTGTTCCGCCCAGCGGTTGAATTCGGTTTGGAGTCGCTCGTCCGGAGTGGGATCTGGCAAATTGCTCTCCTTGTGTGTACCTTTGTGTCCTTTGTGGTTAAGGTTCGAAAAGCCTTAACCACAAAGGACACGAAGGTACACGAAGGATATGCTACAGTTTTCCTCCTCATGGCTTCAAACCTGCAACTTCCGCGCGAGCCGGAATCGCTCTATTGCCCCAAGTGCGCCGCGGAGGTTTCCGATCCTTTGACCTGCGGCGACTGCTCCGCCATCATCTGCCGCCGTTGTGGCACTCCGCTGGAATCCCCCGACGAACTGGGCATCGGATAGCAAAAATGAGCGCACAGCCTAACGCTAGAGATCTCTTGAAAAACGTTGGCAAGGGACTGGCAGTCTCGTTGGTCGCTGGGTATTCCTTCATCCTCCTGCTAGGGCTTCCTTATTTGCTAATCAGCCCGAGCATTCCCACCCTGCGGGAAGTGCTGCTTACTTTCCCTTTAATCGCGTCGTATTTCACAGTTTGGTGGGTGCTCCCATTTGGGGCGCTCCTCGGATTCGCACTCCCCAAATGGGCTGCATGTTGGAATCGGCGAGAGGCCCTAATAAAAGGGGCTGAGCTGGGCTTAGCCGTTGGTGTCCTGGGAGGTTTCCTGATGGGGGTGGCCTTCCTCCACATGGAACCTGGGCCGCTTTGGGCGCGGTTCCGCAAGGAGCCGGAGCTTTTCTGGGGCTCACTGGTGTTCGGTGGTCTGGCGATTGGCGTCTATTCGGCAGTCTGGGTCGGCAGTTTTGCTCGACGTTATGCGGGTAGGGTTCAATGAATCCCTCTGCGGAGACAAGGGACCAAGGACGAGAAACCTTGGAATCGAAGCCGACGCTGGTTCGCGGCCTGTCGCTCCTGGATTCAGTGCTGCTGCTGGTCGGCGGGATTATCGGCTCGTCCATTTTTCTCACCGCAAAGGACATTGCCGGACCCCTACCCCACCCGGTGCTTTTTCTGCTTGTTTGGGTACTGGGCGGCGTGATCTCGATGTGCGCCTGCTTCGCCTTCGCCGAACTGGGCTCCATGTTTCCCGACTCCGGCGGTCAGTACGTGTATCTGCGCGAAGCGTACGGCGATTTGCCCGCATTTCTCTATGGCTGGATGCTATTCAGCGTGGCCAACGGCGGCTCCATCGCAGCGCTGGCCGTGGGTTCGGCCGCATACCTCGGCGGGATTATTCCAGGCATTTCGCAGGAGCATGTGGTTCTCTCGGCCGTGGGCATCGTGATGACGCGTGCTCACATCGTGGCTTTGATCATGATCGCGGTAGTTACCTAGATCAATGTGGTGGGATTGCGCCAAGGCGCGGTGCTGCAGAACGTCGCCACCTGGGCCAAGTTTGCCGCTATGGCGGCATTTGTGGTTCTTGGTTTCGCCATCGGTAAAGGCGACTGGCATACTTCACCGCACAAAATGGAGCACGATAAACGGCCTGACGTATGGGCATGAACCCTGGCCAATTCCTCTCCGCCATTGGCGTGGGGCTTTGATCGCCGTCTTCTGGGCTTACGACGGATGGGTGTATATCACCTGGGTTGCCGGCGAAGTGAAGGAACCACGCCGTAATGTGCCGCTGGCGATGGTGCTGGGGTTCGTCGTGGGAGCGTCATCTATATGGCCATGAACGTGACGTACGTTTATGCGCTGCCGCTGTCCGAAGTCGCCAGGCATGAGACGATCGCTCACGCCGCTGCTGTCGCGCTTTTTTCGCCGCGGCGGCCGTCTGGCTCTCCGCGATGATTGCCATCTCATGTTTCAGGCGCTGCCGCCTTGCACTCCTCAGCGCGCGCGCGTGTATTACGCCATGGCATAGGACGGCGTCTTCTTCAGACGCATGGCAGTCTGCATCCCAAGTGGCGCACCCCTGCGTTTGCCTGATTGGACAAGGAGTCTGGGCAGGCGTCCTGACGCTCAGCGGGCGCTACGACCAGCTTTACACCTATGTCATTTAGGGATGGTGTTGTCGTACACGTTGACGGTGGTCGGCTTGTTCATCTTGCGCTGGAAGCGTCCGGACATTCCGCGTCCATATCGCTGCGCGGGATATCCGTGGTTGCCGGGAATTTATGTTCTCGCCGGCGCTGCCTGGACCCTGAACACCATTTTCACCCGACCCACGGAGGCCTTTTGGGGCACGGCGATCTTGCTACTCGGCGTGCCGGGATATTTGTATTGGAAGAGGAGCGCGAACACGGCATTGTAAAATATGACGCCGGGGAGATCGTGCCAGGCAAAACCAGAGGACCCGAGGTCATCGCTTCAACCTACCACGCTGGGTGCGTTAGCCCGGGGGCGTCTTCGATTCCGACCTGGAGAAAGAGCCAATGAAACCTCAATCGAGGAGTTTGAATTCCGACCTGGAACATGGGCTGGGCAGCTACGCTCTCGCGGCCAGCGCAGCGGGAGTGAGCCTGCTGGCCTTGGCTCAGCCTGCCGAGGCAAAGATCGTATACAAAAAAGCTCACATCATTATCTCGCCATACCAGCAGCACAGTTACGCCCTGGACTTGAATCACGATGGAAAAACTGACTTTGTTGTCAAAAGCACCTTCCAGTCAACGACCAACATGTCGGCAGGCACGCAGCGCATGATTGCATCTGGGGCCAATGGCAACGGGGTGCAAAGCTATGCCGCCGCGCTCAAGGCGGGCAAGCAGGTCGGTCCGCAGGATAACTTCGTAGCTAGCGGCGTCATGGCCTCGGATTGGGGAAGCGCCGGAGCAAGCACCAGCATCAAGCGAGGCCCTTGGGTCAACGTCAAGAACCGCTACCTTGGTCTGAAGTTCAAGATCAAAGATAAGACGCACTATGGCTGGGCAAGGCTGACCGTGCAGGCTGAAACCGGGAGATTTTATCTAGTCGCAACTCTAACCGGCTACGCCTACGAAACCATCGCCAACAAGGCGATCCTCACGGGCAAGACCAAGGGACCGGACGTCATCACTGTCGAACCCGCGAGCCTCGGTCATTTAGCGCGTGGAGCGTCCGGGCTCGCGGCTTGGCGGGTGAAGGAGCAGCCGTAGCACTACATCCTCGAGTCACCCAACCTGTGAAGGTGATTCCCGTCACAGACAAAACTCCCGGCAAGAATCTAGAGTGTGCTGGCCTCGTTGGAGGAAAATTTATGACACGCTCTTCTCTGCCCCGTGCTGCGGCTCACCTTTCCGATTCACTTCACCACAATCTCAACGCGTACGCTCTCGCGGCCAGCGTGGCCGGAGTAGGAATATTGGCGTTAGCAACACCGGCGCAGGCGAAGGTTGTCTACACTCCCTCCAATATCCCTATCCCCATCAATGCTGGCTTGGTCGGGCTGGACCTCAACAACGACGGCATCAACGACTTCGTGTTTAGTGATACGTACCAACTACCGGGAGGAACCCACCACCTGATCGCCGCCCCTCGCCAGAAGGGAAATCGGATCTGGTCGGTGAGAACGAGCAAGTTCTACCGACGTTCTCACCACTACTGCGTCGCCACCCTGCAGTCGAACACCAAAGTAGGAGCTCACAGCCCATTTGAGAAAAAACAGTCACCTCTGCTCATGGACTGGGGCTCGCGCGGTACTTATGGTTGCCCGTGGACTTACTTAAATGTAGGCAAAGACCAGGGGACAGCCTACATCGGTCTGACGTTCAGGATCAAAGGCTCCGTCCACTTTGGCTGGGCCCGCGTTCATATGAACGGCGCCGGGCAGACCGAATACATCACTGGGTACGCCTACGAAACCATCCGGCACAAACCGATTATCACAGGCAAAACCACAGGGAAGGTCCTCACCCTCGAACCCGCGAGCCTCGGTCATCTGGCGCGAGGGGCCTCCGGGCTTTCGGCTTGGCGCACAACAAACTCAGCCACAGCGAGCCACTAGCGGTTCCTGATTGCGATAGGGATAAAGACAGGAGTTTGGTGGACCTGGTCGGGTTCGAACCGACGACCTCTTCCATGCCATGGAAGCGCGCTCCCAACTGCGCCACAGGCCCACTCTAAGGAAGAACCAGCAATCCGGATCGAAGAGCCGGACCGACATCATAATTCTCGCCTACTGACTAGCGTTAGTCAAACATGACATGCGAAACCGGTCGCGCACGGGCAAGAACGCCCTGCGTATAGAAACCTGAACAGATGTTTTTCCGACCTGATTTCAGTTTTACGAAAACTACGAAAATGAGTATTCTGAGTGGGAACTACCGACCTCATGAAAGGGAACCCCGCTCACCTCTGGCGGCTGAGCCTGCTGCCTTTTCTTTTGGCCACGGCGACCGCGCAGGTTACGCCTTCGAGTCCCGCGCCCGCTTCAGCGCCGCCGGTTCCGTATGCTTCGGTCAGTCGAGTTCAATCTGCTGTTGTCGCAACTGGAACAAACTTCGCAGTCCGTCGCAATTGGACTTGGCCAAACTGCGGATCGAAAAATGGAAGACCGACGCCAACACCAAACGCGGGTCTCAGGGTGATGCGGACTCCATCGAGCGCAATCTGCAGACCGCCCTGCCCGAGATCATTGGCCGGCTGCGGAATTCTCCCGAAAATCTCACGGTTACTTTCAAGCTCTACCGCAATCTGGATGCGCTTTACGATGTCTTTGGGTCGGTGGCCGAGTCCGCGGGAGCATTCGGCGGCAAGGATGAATACCAGTCCCTGCAGAACGATCTCATGCGCTGGAGAGGTCGCGCCGCTCCTCGCTGATCGCATGGAAACTCTGTCCGAAACCAAAGAAGGCGAACTGACGAAACTCCGCACTGAGCTCCGGGCCGCGCAAGCTACCGTGAAGCCAAATGTTGCCCCCAAGAAAGTGGTCGTGGACGACACCGAGGCGGCGAAGAAGCCGGTCAAGAAAAGCCCGCTGCCAAGATCCCCAAACCCCCCGCTCCCACAGCCCCAGCGAATCCGAACACGGCTCTCAATCGCAGCCGCAACCACAGCACTGAACCGGCAGGCCCAGATGGTGTTCCGGGACACTCGACACTGGGCACCCACACGAACATCAGACTTGGCGGCGATCCTTTGAGTTCCGACCTCTAACCAACTGAAAATAAATGCCTTCCATCGTGGAACTCGGCATACCGCGGCGGGGTCTATAGAAAGAGCGGCAGAACGCACTTCTTGGGCTTGGCGGGGTAACCATGGTTCGATTCTCGGCGAAGCCTGCTGCGAAAACACTTATAATAGGAGTTGAGCCATGACCGTGATGGCGGGAGCAACTGCCTTGGGTGATTTCGCGGGAGCGATCGGAGCTCGATCTCAGGAAGCCGCGATTGTGGCTGAGCTGAAGGCTGGGTCCGAGGATGCGTACGCCTGGCTGATCGGAGAGTTCCACCAGCCGATTTACAGCTTGGTTTATCGCATGGTGACCGATCCAGCGGATGCCGCCGACACTACCCAGGAGGTCTTCCTGAAAGTCTTCCGCGGCATGAAGCATTTTCATGGCGAATCCAGCCTGAAAACGTGGATCTATCGCATCGCCGTACACGAAGCCTCAAACCGGCGCCGCTGGTGGTTTCGACACAAATCGCGAGAAACGTCCATCGAACCGCGGGAATCGGGCGTCGCGCCGGGCATGGTTTCGGCAACGAAGGATTTGCTTGCGGACAGTGCCGACTCGCCCTTCGATCACGTAGCTCATGAGGAAGTGCGGGTGCGTGTTGAAGAGGAATTGCGCCAGGTTTCCGAGCCCTACCGGACAACGGTGATCCTGCGCGACATCCAGGAGATGTCCTACGAAGAGGTCGCGGAGATCATGCAGGTTTCCTTGGGGACGGTTAAATCAAGGTTGACCCGCGGACGGCAAGCGCTGAAGCAGCGCCTAGTGCCGTACGTTCGAGAGGTCGGGTCGGAACTGGGGCTGCAGGCGGAGGGAAGGGCGCTAAAGATCGAACCACCGTCGCGGCTTGCTTGTAAGGAAGGGGAATTCGAGGTGGTGTCATGACGTGCTCCCAGGCCAACTCGTTGCTTTCGCCTTATCTCGATGGCGCGGTCACGGGCAAAGAAATGCGTGCCCTGACTCAGCACATGGACACATGCGCCTACTGCCGCCAGGAATATGCATCGCTGCGACAGACCCAGCTTTTGCTCTCGCAGGTGGGCCGCCGGAAAGCGCCCGATGATCTGGCGCTGAAACTGCGTCTCGCGATTTCACGCGAATCCGCGCAATCGCGGCATTCCTATTTTGACGGCGCGCGCGTCCGGCTGGAAAATGCGATCAATGCATTCATGGTCCGGCGACCGCAGGCTTGGCCTCTGCAGTGGTGATTTTCGGATTTCTCATGGGCTTCTCGGCTTTGCCTTTGCAGGCCGGCAGTCCCGATGTTCCCTTGATGCTGTACACCGCTCCACAATTGCAGCAATCGGCCTTCGGGATGACGATGGATTCGCTCAAGGACGATTCCCTGGTGATCGAGGCCTACGTGGACTCGAACGGCCGGGTCGAAGACTACCGCGTACTGTCGAATCCACAGCAGACGAAAGACTTGCCGCCGCAAGTCAAGAACATGCTCATCTTCACTACCTTCCGTCCGGCAACTTCCATGGGCAGGCCCACGCCTGGAAGGGCCGTGCTGTCTTTCTCCAAGATCAGTGTGAAGGGATAGCACTCTCCGTGGAACTGCCCCACTCAAGCCAACAGAGCGCTTGAGCCACCCACGAAATAGTCCAATCGAGTGAAGCCTTGCCTGGTGTAAGCTAACAGGATTCCGAAAGGGGTGTTCCAATGGTCGCGCTAAAACCCGGCGTTACGCGAACGAACCTCGGTTTTTCGATCACATGCGCGGTAATACTTTGCGCTTTGCAGCCTTTGCTTGTCGCCCAGGCAGACCAGGGGCTGGTCAGCGGCGTTGCGCAAAAAGTCATCAGCAATACGGCGACCTCTGATCAAGCTTGCCAGACGCGAGTAAACGACACTCCAGAAAAGCTCCTTGAATGCATTCAACCGTCTGGGCTCTGGCAACATCTTGCCCACTTTCAGCAGATCGCCGACAACCATAAAATCAATGGCCATGGCTATCGGGATACCGGAACACCGGGTTACAAAGCGTCGGTGGATTATGTGGCGGGTCTGGTGCGGAAAGCCGGCTATAAGGTGACCATTCAGACCTATCAATACCAAGCTACCGAAGTAGTTGGCATACCCCAGTTCAGTACCTCAGACGAGAATTACGCTTGGCTGCGCGACTGGTATGTCGCCAGGCTTTCCGGAGGAGGAACCGTGGCGGCCCCGGTTCAGCCCGTGGGCGGTTCAGGCAATGGGTGTCTCCCGAGTGATTTTGCCGGATTCATACCCGGTAATATTGCCTTGCTCGAGCGAGGAACGTGCAGCTATGACGTGCAGGTGGCGAACTCTCAAGCAGCAGGCGCATCTGCGGTCGTTATCTATAACAGGCAAGACGGACAAGACAAACAATTAGCAGATATGAGTGACGATACTGCCTTCCCGGCCCGGCTTACACGCCAGGCGGGAATCCCGGTGATCGGTGTTGCCCCTTACAACGTAGGCGCGGACTTGCTGCGACGGTATGCGTCCGGCAACGCACCCCAGGTACACATTGATATTCGCACGCAACCGAAAGCCGGGGAGGACTACAACTTGATCGCCGAGTCGCGCTTCGGAGATCCCAAGCACACCGTCATCATCGAGGGGCACCTCGACTCCATCTACGGGGCCGGCATGCTGGACAACGGCTCGGGGTCCGCAACTATTCTGGAGATTGCCCTGAACATGGCCAAGACTTCCACGCGCAATCGGCTGCGCTACATCTGGTTTGGTGGCGAAGAACTCGGCCTGCTCGGCTCTACGTACTACACCCAGAACTTGACTGCTGCCCAGAAGAAGCGCATCGCGTTCGACCTGGACGCGGATGTTACAGCGACTCCCAACTTCGACATTTATGTTGCCGATCCCGCGACCGCGTGCAATGCCTACCAATTCCCGCCGAATGTGATCCCGCAATCGAAGAAAGCCACTAAGATGTGGATCGACTACTTTAGTTCCATCGGCGTTGTCGCACAATCCGGCCCATTCGGGAATTGCGGGACAGATTTCGAATTCCTTTGCCTTGATCGGCATCCCGGACACCGGCATTCTGACCATGCAGGATTGCTGTAAAACGCAAGGGGAAGTGGATATATGGGGCGGATTCCTGGGAAACTACGAAGGCACCGTACCGGGTAATGATGGCGGCTGCTGCGATCAACCGAACAAGTGGTGTGACAATCTCAACAACAACGACCCGTTTGTCTTTGGCTTGGTGTCCAAGGCCACGGCGTATGTGACGCTCAAGCTTGCCAACTATCCATTTCGGACAGCGCGTCCCTGATGGGGAAGCGCGAAGGGTGCACAGGGACGGACGCAGTTAGTCCAAAGTCGCGGCCATACTTCTGTTCTTTGGACGCTGTGGATGTAGGAATTTTGCCGGCCTCTATAGCTATCCCCCTTCCTCCGTTGACGGGATAGGGGATATGGCAATCCAAAGTTGCACCCCCCTGGGCAGGCCTGGGGCCGGGCAGGCCTGAGGTTCACGAGGGCCTGAATCGAGCTACAATTTCACGACAGGTTCTGTTGCCCAAGAATCATTATCTTTTTGCGGAAGGATAACGGTCATGCCTGATCCAGATTCCGCGTTGAAAGTACTGAAGCAGACGGTCAAGGAGTTTGCAACGTTTATAGCAGGCAGGGGTGCCGCCAGCGAGGCTGACACGCGAGTAAAGCTCATTGACAAGATATTAACCGAGGTCTGCGGCTGGCCGGAAGATGCCCTTACTCGGGAAGAACATGTCAACAGTGGCTTTATGGATTATTCCCTAACGGTCCAAAACCGCCGACACGTTGCAGTAGAAGCAAAGAAAGAGGGAGTAACATTCACGGTTCCGGAGACATCTTCTAGAACTCTTAAGCTCTCAGGCGCGCTGCTCACCGACAAGGCTATCAAGGCTGCCATCATGCAAGTGCGTGGCTATTGCGATGATGCCGGTATCCGATATGCGGTTGCCACAAATGGATATTCCTGGATCATATTCCGGGCTATCCGGGAGGATATGCCCTGGCGTGAAGGAAATGCGCGCATATTCTCAATGCTCGAATACATCGAGACTCACTTTACAGAGTTTTGGAATTTACTTTCGTTTGAGGCAATTCAAAAAGGTTCTCTCGATGAAGAATTTGGGACATCAAAACGAATTCCGCGAAAACTTGACCGCGTTATTGATCGCCTTTTCAACGCCGATCTACCCCTTCAGCGTAATCGATTGCATACCCAGTTGTATCCGGTTATTCAGGCCATTTTCGAGGATATTGCAATCCAATATCCATTGGAAATCTTACAGTCGTGCTATGTGCATGCGTCAAGTCTCAGGATTGTCGCACAGGATCTCAATGCGGTCATCACAGATGCAATACCAGTGTTCTTGAAAAAAGAGGGCACGGAACCGATAGAACAAGGATCGGACGATGCGGGACGCTTTGGGGCTGCAATCGCCGAAGCTCTAACAAGCCGTGCCGGGCACCTCTATCTTATTCTCGGTGGAATCGGCGCGGGAAAGACTACTTTCATAAAGCGATACCAGAGGACGGTCGGGAAGCCCGTACTTGACAGCCGTGGACTTTGGTTCCACCTAGATTTTCTCGAAGCCCCTGTTGATCCCTCCGATTTGGAAACCTTTGCTTGGCGAGGGGTGCTTGATCAGCTCCGCAGTCGTTACCAAACCCTCACTCTGGAGACGCGTCGCAATATCAAAAAAGCATTCGCAGACAAGATCGAAGTCGTATACCAAACTTCCCGAGCATACATTTTGCCCGCAGGAGCCTTCGAAAAGGAAATTTCGCCATACCTGCAGAGTTGGCAGGCTGATGTCAAAGACTACGTGCCACGGTTGTTGCGTATTGCAAAGAGTAATCGCGGATTACAAATTGTGCTCTTCATAGACAATGTGGATCAGCTGTCACCTGCTTACCAAGCACAAGTTTTTGTCTTGGCGGAACGAATCACAAGAATCGTAGGATCGATAACCGTCCTCGCGCTACGTGAGGAGTCTTACTACACGGCAAGTATTCAAAAAACGCTCACGGCTTACACAAGCCGGAAGTTTCACATCGCGTCACCCCATTTTCGACGGCTGATTGCTAATCGAATTCGATTTGCTCTTCAAATGTTAGAAACGTCAAAAGGGCCTGTTGACTATGTGTTTCGTGGTGGCATTTCGATAGATCGAAAAGCTGTCGCAGATTTTCTGCGAATTATCGAGACCAGTATTTTTGAGCAAAATCGTAATATCGCGCGGTTCATCGAGGCTCTTTGCTTTGGGAACATGCGGCAAGCTCTGGATATGTTCACAATGTTCATGACATCCGGTGCAACGGATGTCGATAAGATGCTGAATATCTATCGACGAGATGGCGCATATTTCGTTGCTTTTCATGAATTTGTCAAATCGATCATGCTGGGAGAAAGACGGTACTACAAAGACCAGGCAAGTGTGATTATGAACGTTTTCGATTGCGGCTCGGAACGAAACGCCAGCCACTTTACTTGTCTTCGTCTGATTCGTGCTCTCTCGCTTCGACGGGGAGAATGGAACCGGGAGGGTCAGGGTTTCGTCGAAATAGCCCAGCTACTAAGCACGAGCGAAGACGTGTTCGACAATAGAGAAGACGTTATACGTTCATTGAACCGTCTCGTGGCGAAACAGCTGATAGAAGCAAACACAAAGTCAACTGAATCGATTAACGGCGCAAGTCACGTCAGGGTGACATCAGCAGGTTGGTATTACACCAACTTTCTGGTAAAGGCATTTTCTTATCTGGATCTCGTGCTAGAGGACACACCCCTTGATGACGCTGGCGTCGAAGAGAAATTGAGAGCGTATGTCCACAAGGTTGATAACCTATCGGATAGAGACGACCAGAAATTAGAGCGGATGTATGTAAGGTTTGCCCGCGTTCGATGCTTTCTTGATTATCTATCGAGAGAGGAAGAACGGGAAGAGGAGCAATTCGATCTTCCACGAAGAGGTGGCGTGTGGGCCGAGAAGTTTGTTCCAACAATCAGATCTCAGGTTGAGCGCGAACTTGGATGGATTCAGAGGCGATTGGAAGAGAATCGCGAGCGATATGCTGAGGATATTCAGATTGAATCGGATGAGCTATATGTGGATGTGGATAGTCTCGAAGTGACAGGTGAAGAGGACGTGCCAGACAGCGAATCGTTAGGCACTTAGACTCCGCCGAGTTTCCGTACGATTTCGGCAAGCAGTTCCTGGTTCTTGTTATGTGGTCTCCGATGGCCAGTTCGCGCATCAATAAGCGTTCTTCTAGACAGCCCACTTTCTTTTTCGAGGACCGACAGGGTCAGGTCGTTCAGCGCTGGGACTATCTTGGTAGTCCATTCGTCGCGTCGCGGGTCGGGATATTCCGTGTAGACATTTTGTGTCGAATGGACGATGCCGGATTCAACATCTTCCAGGCTGTTCGATTCTTTGCCAATATATTTGATCAGCTCGATCTGAATATGCCGACGCTGCAACAAACCGACAGTTTGTTTCCCGCATGGCTTCCCGCCCGCATCCGCACATTTTGATTCCGGGTGAAATTCATATTCCCGCAGAACTTCGGCATACGTTTTCACGCGCGCAGTCTGTCGAGTACCGTGATGTCCTTCAGTGGTAATGCGGTAATGCTTTCCCGAATATTGATCAATCCATTCTGTTTTAAGCCATTCTTTTGAGTTTAAGTTATACGGGGTGATAAGGTGAAAACGAGCCGGGTCTGCGCCAACCGGATGGCCGAGTTGTTTTACGTGACAGCTCAATAGAAAGTTGAATGGCTTAAGCTGGTTGCAATACTTCTTTCCTGTGTTCATATCTGCCAAAGGCCGCATAACGGCAGGGCTGCTAATCGTCACGCGTCCGACCGCCGGTAGACGCTCAAAATGTGGACTTTCTGTTCGCAGCCCCAGTGCTTTGCGAATCATCCCGAGCCATGCTTGCGCTATCCATTCCCGATCTTCGTCCTCGGGATCGGTCGGATTTAGAAAATGTCCCAGTCCGTGTTCGGACCATCGGTCTTCCTCGTTATTTACTTGAATAGGTTTGTGACACTTTACACACTGGACGACATTGGGTTTATTTTTGCGACCGCAGGACGGACAACTGGACCGAAGTAAGCAAGGCTCCCCCTTTTCATTCATCAGAAATAATGCGTAGCGTTTCGCTGAGATTGCCAAACAGTAAAGCTGTCGCGGATTTCCTGTCTTCGGATCGCGGTTGTCAGCCTCGATCTTGAGAATGGAGCCGCTTCCCGCCTCACCCTCGTATGGATTCAGCACAGCAAACCGCTTAGAGATTTCGTCAACTTGCTTCCATGACAGCGCCTTGATCGCGTCGCGACCATCAGGCATCCGATGCGAACCTCCGGGACAAGGCACCATCCCACCGGATTCAGTGGCAACGATGGCCATGGAGTCGGTGTCTTCCATACCGTAAGTGCCGTCCAACTTGCGGACCTCATATTCCAGCAGCGCCAGCATGAGGCGTGCTGCACCAGTAATCAGAGATGCGAATGGTGGAAAACAATATTCGCCGGGTTCATCGGGATGAGCTACCCAAGGGGCGAACGGCTCCGCGTCAATGCCATGGCACGTCACCTTAACTTTGTGATCGGACTCCAGGCGATGCATTTCCGCATAGATGGCAGATTAAATCCAACCAGCAAGCAACGGGCTTTGTAGGCGTCACGGTATAGTTCCTTGAGGAAATCGGAACGGCTTACTAGAAGCAACTGGCAAGGACTTTCATAAACAGAACGTTCAGGTGGGTCCGCCACGTATTGCTCAAGGACTCGGCGCTCTTCCCCTGGCAAATCGTCAGTGTAGAATAGACTTTCCTTCAAGCATCGCCCACCAACGATGAACCGATAACTTCCGAACTTCAGACGTTGTGTGTGATCAGTGCTGGTTTCCGTATCGAAGACCAACATCGCATCCGGAAGACGAAATTTTCTCTGCGGGACGTTGAACTCGTCTTCCGAACTTTTGTGTTCAGGATAGACGCGGACGGCAATGACCAAGGGAGTCGGGGCGGAATTCATGCAGCCAGCTTTTCATCCGAATTCCGGACGGACACATCATTGTCACTCTTTGCATCCTCGGATGGGAGGTTATTAGTAGGGTTTGGATTGTCGGGCAGTTGGCCCTGTTGTTTTGGTGCAAATCTCTCCAGTGGAGTGCCGACCCACCATTTCGGTCCCAACTTGCTGTTTAAGAATTCGTTCAGCTTCTCCAGAACTTCCAGGTCCTCGCGCAGAAGCTTGTCCATCAGGTACTCGTTGGTGTCCAAATACCCCCGGATGCACGCGGCACGGGCGAGTAGTGGGCTACTGTCGGGATTCTCTAAGGTCTGCTGGGGCCAATCGTATTGAGCCACGTTCAACACCGCGCGATGGTCGTTCACCGGAATAGGTGTCGTTGTGGGATTGTTAGCATCCCCAGCCGGGTGATGGTTGTCGAAGACAGTTTTTCCCTTTCTTTTTCTTCGGCACTTATGGCACTCGGCAGGGTCACTCTTTCGAATAAGGGCCTTGGGGCGATCTTCGCCACACGAGATTTTCTGTCGCCGGTCCATCGCTCATCGATGGCCTTGCGGACATATGCGGCTGCCCGACTCAGACGGGCACAGGCGCTCGCGTTTCAAAATGGGGCGGCTCTGACGATAGCGCGAGAACTCATCCGTCAAAAGCTGGCCGGACAGGAACGGCTCGTGCGCGACCTGCTGCATGATCCTGTGAGCGCAGACGCGATCTCTCGATTCCGAGCAGACTTGGCGGAGGCTGATAGTCCGGACGGTGTACGCATCCTGGAAAGCCGGGCGGCTGCGACCTATTGGGATTGCTGGCGCGATTTGCCAGTTACCTTCCCGCGTCAAGACCTGAAACGGGTGCCGGAGCACTGGCGTACATTCGGCACTCGTAAATCCCCGCTAACAGGATCGCCGCGCCGAGCTGTGACTCCGCCCGGAGCAATCCTCAACTACTGTTACGCTCTGCTGGAAAGTGAATCGCGTCTGGCAGCAGCAGCACTTGGCCTTGATCCAGGCATCGGAATGTTGCACGTTGACACGCCCAACCGCGACAGCTTGGCTTGCGACATCATGGAAGCTGTGCGCCCATCCGTTGATGCATGGATTTTGAACTGGATTATCCGCGAGCCTCTTCGCCGATCCGATTTTTTCGAGACGCGCGAGGGAAACTGCCGACTGATGAGTGCCCTGGCTGTAAAACTTTCTGAGACGGCAACGATCTGGGGTCGGCAGGTTGCGCCATTTGCCGAGTACGTGGGACGCACCCTTTGGACGACGGCTAACGCGCGGGTTCGCCCGGCTACGCACCTCACTCAGAGCCACAGGCGGGAAGCGAAAGGCGCTCTTTTATCACCGGCAGCCAAGGGTACACCGCGACCCGAGAGCGTTTGTCGCGATTGCGGGACGCAAATTCGCCATGGGCGAAGGTATTGCGCGTCTTGTGCGCAAACCACATCTCGCGAACGAATGGTCGATGTCGCGCAGCGAGGACGCGAAACCGCGCACACTCCTGAAGCACGAGCACGCCGCGTAGACGCAAAACGCCGCCATGACCTTGCCCGGCGCAATTGGTCACCATCTAACCAACCCGAATGGCTTACGGAAGAGACTTACGCGCAAGAGATTCAGCCACGGCTCGCGAGTCTGTCGAATTCCGCGATAGCACTGGCTCTCGGTGTATCCGTGTACTATGCCATTGAAATTCGTCGTGGCAAGCGCCTCCCGCATCCCCGACACTGGCAGGAGCTTGCAAAACTCGTTGGCGTCGCTGGGAACTGATAACCAAACCTCATTTTTAGCCAAAAGCAGTCCCGGACACGGGGAACGCGTACTGTGCTTCCGAAAGCGGGCACGCGAAAAGCCCAGGTCCCATGCTATACTTTTCGGCAGCTACGGCCTGAGCAACCGCTCCCTTCCCCGGCTCACCGCTTGAAAAGAGGTAACGAGTCATGCGATTAGAATTATCCCACTCGACAGCCAAGGCGACTTTCGCAAGCGTCGCCGTGCTTTTGCTGGCGTCAATGCTGGCGACCCAACCCGCACAGGCGCAGACGTTCAAGGTGCTGCACACGTTTCACGGAGAGGACGGGGCTGCTCCTGTCGGCCAGTTAGTGCGAGACACGGCTGGCAATTTGTATGGGACTACGATGGCCGGGGGAATGGGGAAATGCCAAATCGGCTGCGGCACGGTATTCAAGATGAGTAAATCGGGCAAACTGGTATGGGTGCATAGTTTCAATGGCGCGAACGGCTGGCAGGCGCTGGCAGGCTTGCTGCGTGATGCAGCGGGAAACTTGTTTGGGACCACCGACATCGGCGGTAACCTGAAATGTCACCCACCTTACGGCTGTGGAACAGCGTTCGAATTGAACAAAACCGGCAAGAACGAAACCCTACTGCACAGGTTCACGAGTCGGCAGGATGGCCCCAATTCACCACTCGTCGAGGACTCAGCAGGTAATCTCTACGGGACCACGTACATCGGAGGCGATCATGGATATGGAACTGTATTCAAGCTCGATCCGGCTGGCCATGAAACGATATTGTACAACTTCACGGGTGGCTCGGACGGATGTGCTCCTTATTCCGGCGTCATTCTCGATTCGGTGGGCAATTCATACGGCACCACTTACAGCGGCGGATCTGGCTCCTGTACCAGCGGATACGGCGTGGTGTTCGAGGTAGATAGCGCTGGCAACGAGACGGTGCTTCACACTTTTGAGGGAGGGGACGGGGCCAATCCCGATTCCGTGCTGCTTTTTGATCCAAAGGGAAATCTTTATGGAACAACCGCGAATGGTGGCAGCAGTGGACTCTGCCAAGGTGGATGTGGCACAGTCTTTGAGCTTTTGCCGCAAAACGGTGACTGGTCGGAAGCCGTGCTTTACAACTTCTGTTCACTCTCGGACTGTACCGACGGTTTGTTGCCCTCCCGAGGTCCGCTCGTGAGGGATGCGGCTGGAAACCTCTATGGCACAACTGATTTTGGTGGAACCTACCGTAATTGCAATGGCGAAGGCTGCGGCGTCGTTTTCAAGTTGGATACGACTGGCAAAGAAACGGTGCTGCACGATTTCACTCGCGGGGGTGACGGGGGAGGGCCGTTCGCGGGATTGACCACCGACTCAACAGGCAATTTATATGGAGCGGTCGTCGAGGGAGGTGATCTGAAGTGCGCTGACAATTTGAACGGCTATGGTTGCGGCACCGTGTTCAAAATCGCACCGTACGTTCTTCGCTAGAATGTCCACCACAGAATTTCCCGACACGCAAACGTAGGATACCTCATTGTACCTCGCTAGTTAATTGACACAAGGCGGACATCGGCTCATCGTCACGACATTGAGGTGAGCCATGAAGCATGTGCTGTGCGCGTTTCTTCTTTCTGCTCTACCCGCGTTTGGGACGATCTCCCAAAGACAAGTGCCGGTCTCCCAATGGAACAGTACCCTGAAATCCTCCTGCTTTGCATCGCTGGGAACAAGCTATACTGCGGGCGACCTGATTGTAGTCTGGACTTATTGGAGCACCGGATCGTCGCCAAACAATATCACCGCCAGCGCATCGGACCCGCTAAATGGTACCTACGCGAGCGCAGTCGGACCCACTTTGCAACCCGCAGCGTCGAACACGGCTGCTCAGATTTTCTACTTCAAGAACACGGTCACCGGAAGTGGCCCCCTGCAAGTGACCGTAAATTATAGCGGTTCGGTGAATCCCTCGGGCTGCGTGTTTGTCGAATACGAAGGCGCGGACACGCTTGCCCCGCTGGACAGCGTATCGGAAGCCATCAGCAATAGTGGTAGCACGAGTAATCTCTGGGACAGCGGTACAGTGGCTCCGGCGAACGCGAATTTGCTGTTGTTCGGGGCGGGCACGAGCGACAGCGGAACAGCGTTTCCCGGTTCGGGCTTCTCAAACATTCAAAACAACGGCGGCAGCGTTACCGAGTATCAGGTGGTCTCGGGTAACAGTTCGCTTCAACGGGCGACCGCAGGCACCGGCATCACGAATGGCAACTGGATCATGCAGATGGCGGTCTTCCGGGCCGCGACTTGGACTATCTCCAACGGATGGGGCACAACACGCGCCAACAACGTCCGGTACGCAGACCAATTTCCCGGCGCGGATTGCGGGGCGAAGATCAATGCCGCCGACGCGGACTTGGCAATCAACGCGGGGGAGATCTGGGTGAGTCAACTCTGTGGAACGACTATCACGACCGCCGTCACCCTGAACACCAATCACACCCTGCGGTTTAGTCAAGGCGGAAACTATATCTATTCGGCGGCTTTCACGCTGAACAACGGAACAGCGATCGTAACCTCGCCGCAGTCGATTGATTATGATCCCATGACTTTCGGGGACCCTCCCGTCGTTTTGGTCGAGGCAACGGGAGCGAGCTTACCCTGCTCCTTCCAAGTAGAAGGACTGAGCGTCACCTTCGAGAACATTGCCATCAAGGGAAATTCCGCCAACAGCACTGGCAATGTAGGAATCTGCACGGTGCCCAGTGTGCCGCCCGTGACCAACAACCGTGGATTCGGCAAAATCCGCCACGCGACAATTGAGTATTTCAGCGGCGATTGCGTGGACATCACCAGCTCCGACAATGGATCGGGAACCTTCTATGACGAGGCCGTCGGATGGGTGATCGAGGATTCCACGATGACGCGGTGCGGCGGGGGAACGGGTGGGGGCTGGGCATTGCAGGAGACTGAAAGCACGGATTTGAAGATCACTGATAGCTTCTTTGCCCTCAGTACAGGCTGCATCCGAGTTTTTGATTCCAATTTCACGATGCACGGCGGAGACGTATCGAGTTGCAACTCTGGAATCTACGAAATTGGCTCTGGACACTACGCGAATTCGCCGTCCCAGATGTACATCGAGGGCACCAGCTTCACTGTTCCTACGATTCAATCCGGATCGAATCCCTCGTTAAATGGGGCCATTGTAGTCCAAGGCTGGGATGGGACATACTGCGGCGGAGCTAACGCCAATCATTTCGTTAATCTGAATTTCCAATCTCCCCAAGGCATGACAGAGAACAATGCTTTCGATATGATTCACATTGAAAACTCCAACGCGAATGTGATTTCGAGCAATGGATTTTTCGGCGCAGCATCATGCCCGGTCATAAACCCTCATTGTGTCCGCTACGCCTACGATCATGAGATGAATCATGGTTGCACACAGACAGCGGGCGGGGACACGCTTAACAACAACACTTTCACGGGAGTTTTCTCCAGCGGGCTTTCTCTCCAACTTCACTGGACATTTTCTCTGGCAACAATGAAAGCGGCAATGCTTCAGCCATTTTGCAAGCTCGATTGGTTAACCATTTTCTCCCCAATAATCAGCCGTTGAGTTCCCTCGATTCTGGTAACCACACCCTGAATCAGATTTTGATCCACGATAACAACAACTACACAACCCTAAAGAGTGTCCTCGGCGGAGTAATTTTGCAATCAGAGGGCGACAACACCGTCACGGTAACGACCGACAACGTGCAGGTTACTGGCAACCTCAGCGTCAGCGGCAATCTGACCAAAGGAAGCGGATCATTCAAAATTGATCATCCGCTCGACCCCGCGAACAAGTACCTCTACCATTCTTTTGTCGAATCGCCAGACATGATGAATATTTACAACGGGAACATCACGACCGACAAGCACGGCTTGGCCACTGTAGTCCTGCCCGGATACTTTGAAGCTCTCAATCATGATTTCCGCTATCAGTTGACCGTGATCGGCGAGTTCGCGCAGGCCAGTGTAGCTCGGGAAATCAGGCACAATCGTTTCACCATTGAAACAAGCAGACCTCGCGTGAAGGTGTCGTGGCAAGTGACAGGAATTCGGCACGACGCGTATGCCGACGCTCATCGCATTCAGGTCGAGGAGGAAAAACCTGCATTAGAACGAGGTCACTACTTGCACCCAGAGCTTTTCGGTGCTTCCGAAGCGCAGCATATCGCTGCTGCTCATTGACTTAAGTAAAACGACTGCCGAAATCGCCCTAAATCGTCGGATGGGACTCCCCAGGGGTGCAACTTTGGATTGCCATATCCTCTATCCCCTTCCTCCGTTGACCCTCGCTGCAGAACCCCTTAAACTGGCTAGTGACCCACACATCCCACCGTCCTGCAGGAGGTTTCCCTGGGTTGTAGGTTGCGAAGTTCGCTCTTTGCGGTCTTGCTTGGGCTCTGGGTACAAGTGTCGTTTGCGGACAACCAGCCAAACGTCGTCCTGGATACGAACGAGACCTTGTTCACCGTTCTGACTGCCATCAATAGCTGCGGGTACGATTCCGAACTGGACGCTTCCGCTCCCTTACGGGCACAGATTCGCGCTGAGGTTGCGAAGACCATTGAAGCTTCCGAGGCACTGAACGAAGCCCATGGCGTAATGTGCCAGTTTTATCAGGATCATCAGCAGGCCGATCCGGCGCGAACCCTGGCGCAATATGTTTCGCTGGCGCTTGATCTGGGCCCGCCGCCGGCGCTGACTCTTAAAGTAAAGGAGGCGGATCTGCCACCCGATGCCAGCTATGTTTCCGGACTGGTCCCGCTGGTGCAGAATTTCTATGGGCAAGCCGGTGTGCACGCAATCTGGGAGCGCCACCAGCAAGCCTACGCAGCCTTGACAGCCAGCTATCATCAAGCGCTGTCCAAGATGCTTTTTGACCAGGAGATTTATCTGAAATTGCCTTCCGCGGGTTACCTGGGCCGCACGTTCACGGTGTATCTCGATCCCATGGGAGCTCCGGGGCAAACCAATGCGCGCGACTACGGGGCGGACTACTATGTAGTGATTTCCCCGGGGTCGGGATCAACTCTGAAAATGGAGCAGATCCGTCACACCTATCTCCATTATCTGTTGGATCCTTTTGCGCTGAAATATCCCACTGCCCTGGGGCGCCTGACACCTTTGCTCGACAATGTCAAGACTGCGCCCATGGATCAGAGTTTCAAGAATGATGTTTCGCTTCTGCTGACGGAGTGCATGATACGCGCCGTCGAAGCCCGCACCACGGGATCAAGCAAGGCGCCGGAAGCACAACGAGAGCAGGCGGTCGAGGAATCCGTAGCCCAAGGTTTTATCTTGACGCCGTATTTTTATGAAGCCCTGGCAAAGTTTGAGAAGAGTCCAACGGGCCTGCGCGACGCGTACGGAGACATAATCAACGGCATTGACGTACGCAAGGAACAAAAGCAGGCGGCGCAGGTGAAGTTTGCCAGCAAGGCGGATCCCGAATTGCTGCACTTATCGCGCCCGGGGAAGAGCAAACTGGCTGCTCGCCGAGCAACAGTTGTCGGCTGGAGATGTAGCGGCCGCGAAGAAGCTGGCGCAGGAGGCATTGGACGAGAAGAGCGAGGATCCTGGCCGGGCGCTCTTCATTCTGGCGCAGGTGGCGACCATGAGCCGCGACATGCAAGGCGCGCGAAACTATTTTGAGCAAGCTCTGGGCGTGGCTCACGAGCCCAAAGTAGTGGCCTGGTCTCATATTTACCTGGGGAGAATTTTTGACCTGCAGGAGGATCGGCCAGCGGCGCTCGATCACTACCGCGCAGCTCTGAGCGCGGGTGCGAATCTGCCGGAAGCCAAGGCCGCCGCGGAACGCGGGCTGGCGCAAGCCTATGAGCCGCCGAGCCATCCGCAGTAAGATGCAGCGCAGTGAGGATACCGCGACTCGGAACCAGGAGTCGCAACCAAGGAGAGGGTGATGAAGCCAGCAGCGATGACCGTCGTGATGTTAGCGGTGACGACTTTTGCAATAGCGCAGCAGCCGGCGTCCGGCCAACCGAATCAGCCTGGCACGGCCCAGAAGGGCGCGACCGTACCCGCCCCAGTGGCAAAGCGCCCTCCCCAAGCCAAGACCCAGGCGGAATTTGATGCCTATAAGGCGGCGATCGCTAATCAGAATGATCCGGCTGCCCTGGAGAAAGCGGCAGACGACTTCGCGGCCAAGTTTCCCGCCAGTGAACTGCGCGTTGTTCTCTTTAAATCCGAGATGCGCGGGTACCAAAACGCCAATAACGGCGACAAGATGTCGGAGGCTGCGCACAAGCTTTTGAAAATTGACCCCGAGGATCCCGAGGCGTTGGTGAACGTGGCGGAAGTGATCGCGGAGCGCACGCGGGACAGCGACCTCGACAAAGACCAGCGTTGGGACGAGGCGGCCAAGAGCGCCCAACGCTCCCTAGAAACGGTGGATACCGACATTCCGGCAGGATTGCAGCCGAACCAGATCGAACTTTACCAGAACATGATCCGCTCCACGGCGTATTCCATTCTGGGCAGCGTCTCCGACCATCGGGAGAAATATGCGGACTCGGAAAGCTACTACCGCAAGTCGCTCGACGCTCTTCCTTCTCAGCCGGACGCGCTGGTGATCCTCCGCTTGGCATTGTCGCTGGATAAGCAGGGAAAGTATGCGGATGCATTGAAGGAAGCTGGCCGGGCCGTGGATTTGACCCAGGAAAGCACCTCGGCAGGGAAGGTGGCGCGCCAGGAGCGTGACCGGTTGGTGCAACTGACGGGAGGCAGTAATCCAACCCCCGGAACCAACCCGCCCGCCGGAACTGCACCGAACTCGACTCAGCCTCCCCACTAAGTCGAGAGATAGACGAGGAGTCCAAGGTAGATACCTGCCGCTTGATTGTCGCAGGAGGGGAGCCTTGCCCTCAGCCTCCGACTAATTTTGCGCCGGTGGTACCGCTCCATTCCAACATGAAGTCTCGGAACATCACGGACCTGGAACAAGCTCTGGGCTATCGGTTCGAGCACCCGGAGTTGCTGGAGCAGGCGCTGACCCATTCTTCCCAAGCTCGCGAACTTGAATCGTTGCAGACCCTCGTCAGCACCCGAGTGGGCGACAACGAGCAACTCGAGTTTCTGGGCGATGCTGTCCTGGGGCTCATCACGACCGAAGAATTGTTTCATCGCTTCCCGCATTTTCGGGAAGGAGAGTTATCCAAGCTGCGGGCCCACCTGGTCAGCGAAAAGCATCTGATCCGGGTGGCGCAACAGCTGGAACTGGGGGATTACCTGCGGCTGGGACGAGGCGAAGAAAAAAGCGGCGGGCGCAACAAGACGGCTCTGCTGGTGGATGGCTTGGAAGCCGTTCTGGGCGCGATGTATATTGACGGCGGACTGGAGACGGTGCGGCGCGTGGTGCGTGCAGTACATTGTCGCGCCGGAACTGGAGATGCATCGCGCGCAACGGCAGCAGTTTGCCTCTGACCGACTACAAGTCGGCGCTGCAGGAAAAGCTGCAGGCCCTGGGACGCCCCCAGCCTGCTTACGTTCTGGTGAAGGAGCAGGGGCCGGAGCACAGCAAGACTTTCACCGTCGAGGCGCGATTGCAGGCTAACGGCAATCACGGTTCGCACTGAGTTCGTAGGGCGAGCCGAAGGATCCACGAAGAAGAAGGCCGAGCAGGGCGCAGCGCGGCAGTTGCTCGAATATCTGCGGTTGCCCTGCCGGAAAACCCGCTTGGAACGTCGCAGGGGAGAGGACGCACCTAGTCTGAGTCATGGAAGGAGCGCAGCAAAAGCACCGGACAGCGACTGGCTGAGTTCGCTGCAGTCGCTGCTGGCGACCGTTGTGATTGCGGTGTTTGTCATCACCTTTGTGGTGCAGGCGTTCCAGATTCCTTCCGAGTCCATGGAGAACACGCTGCTGATCGGCGACTACCTGCTAGTGGACAAGACGCGCTACGGCGGCAGCTGGCTTTTGGAACCAGATCATGCCCTACCGTCCCGTGCGGCGCGGGGACATCATCGTGTTTCACTATCCGGTCAACCCCAGCCAGCACTTTGTGAAGCGCGTGGTGGGCGTGCCCGGAGACCGCGTGCGGCTGCATCAATCGGCAAGTCTATGTGAATGGCAGTTCCCCTGCAAGGAACCCTATGTGCGCCACAGTTCGCCGCGTGCGCGACATATTTCGAGACGATTTTCCCCGCACCGACATGTCGGGTTCCGGGCTGAAGGCGAGCTGGTGGCTGCAAATGAAGAAACTGGTCGAGGATGGCCAACTGATCGTCCCGGAGGGACACTATTTTGTGCTGGGCGACAATCGCGATGACAGCCTGGACAGCCGCTACTGGGGTTTTGTTCCGCGGGAAAACATCATCGGGCGGCCGTTGCTGATCTACTGGTCCGTGCGCGGCGTGGATGAGGATATGCCGGTCTCCTCCACGCCGGGTGATAAACTTTATCATTTCGCCTATGCGGTAACCCATCTGTTGCAGATCACCCGCTGGGACCGCACGTTTCGATTAGTCAACTAAGGGCGCAGTTCGCCCATGCAAGAGGAAAGAGCCTTGGTGGCCAAGAAAGAAAACACGAACAAGCAAGAAAAACCGCGCGAAACCACAGTCGAATTCCTGGCCTCGCTGGCGGCAGTGCTGGTGACGGGACTGTTCATCATTACGTTCATCGCTGCAGGCGTTTGAGATTCCCTCCAGTTCCATGGAGAACACCTTGCTGATCGGCGACCATGTGTTCGTGAACCGGGAGCAGTTTGCGCCGCGCACGCACTGGGCCGGGCCCCTTGCTTCCTTACCGTCAGATACGGCGCGGGGATATTGTGGTGTTTCTTTCCCCCGCGGAGCCAGGGCTGTACGTCGTGAAGCGGATTATGGGCATTCCCGGAGACCGCATCCATTTGCGCGATGGAGCCGTGTACCGCAACGGCGAGAAGCTGGATGAGCCTTATGTGATCCACAGCGGCGAGCGATGCTACAATCCGTATCGCGATAACTTTCCGGCGGTGGCGCCCGCGGATTTCAACAACGTGACTCCGGATGGGCGCTGCGCTTCAAGCAGCACATTCAGGGCGACGATCTGGTGGTGCCTCCCGACAGTTATTTCGGCATGGGCGACAACCGCGATGTCAGCTACTGGACAGCCGCTATTGGGGATTCATCCCAAAGGAAAATGTGATTGGGCAGGCCCATGTTCATCTACTGGTCGTTCGAGACACCTCCCGGCCAATATTTGGAAACCAGAAATCAGCCAGCGGGTCGAATTCGTGGTGCACAGGGTCATTCACTTCTTCGATCAAACCCGCTGGCGGCGCACGCTCCAGGTGGTGCGTTGAGATTTTCTTCGGTCCAAACGCGGTGTTGTAGCCACCTCAGTGCTTGTGGTGCTGGTGTGCTTCCTCTGTACGGCCGGGAGCCAACCGGCTGCGGACGCGGATCGTCAACTCCATCAGCCTCGCATTGGGACGGCCGGTGGAGGTGGCCTCGGTCAGCTTGCGGCTCTTGCCCGACCCGGGATTCGATCTGCGAGAATTTCGTGGTTCACGAAGACCCCGCTTTCGGGGCCGAACCCATGTTGCGGGCTGGAGAAGTGACCGCCACGCTGCGCGTGAGTTCGCTGCTGCGCGGCCGGCTGGAGATCGCCCGTCTCACCCTCACCGAGCCCAGCCTCAATCTGGTACAAGACTCCGCAGGACATTGGAATCTGGAGAATCTTTTGGAGCGCGCGGACCGGATCCCGGTTGCCCCCACCAGCAAAGCGAAAACCGAGATCCGTCCCGGATTTCCCTACATCGAGGCCGATCGCGGCCGCATCAACTTTAAGTTCGGACAAGAAAAAAAACCCTATGCGCTGACCGATGCGGATTTCACTCTGTGGCAGGATTCGGAAAACACGTGGGGCATGCGGCTGAAAGCGCAACCGGTGCGCACCGATTTCAATCTTTGCGATACCGGCACGGTGAGGGTCAGCGGATCGTGGCAGAGGGCGGCGGCGCTGCGCGACACTCCTCTCCAGTTCAGCCTGCAATGGGAGCGCGGCCAACTCGGACAAGTCACCAAGCTGGCTTATGGCAACGACACGGGCTGGCGGGGAACCATCGCGCTTTCAGCCACGCTGACGGGCACACCGGCTGATCTTGACGTGACAGGGACGCCACGGTAGAGGACTTCCGCCGCTATGACATCCCAGGCGGTGGCGCCTGCGACTGGCGGCGCAATGCACCGGCCATTACAGTTCAGCGGATCAGGTGATTTCCCATCTTACCTGCCGCGCTCCCGTGGGTGAAGGCACGATCTCGGTTGATGGCAGCGTTGCGATTCCCCTCAGATCTCGCGGTTACGACCTTTCGCTGGTGGCTGAGGATCTGCCGATCCAGTCGCTGGTTACGTTTTTGCGCCATGCCAGGGAAGGCGTACCCGATGATCTGGTGGCAACTGGCAGGCTGAGAGCAAAAATGAGATTCCGGCGTGGCTCGGAAGCCGAACTCGGCGAATTGCCTGGGAAGGCGAAGGCGAAACTTCGAACTTCGGTCTCGAATCAAGACCAAGGAACCCAGAATTGCTGCTGGACAGGATTCCATTCTCTTTGTCTTCCGCACGAGATCCCAAGTCGGCCGCGAACCCCGCCAGGCGGGCTCGCCAACTCGATGTGCAGCCTCCCGCAGAGACTCACCTGGACGTCGGTCCATTCAGTCTGGCGTTGGGCAAGCCAGCACCTGCCCTGGTCCGCGGCTGGGTTTCGCGTTCGGGATACGGCTTTTCGGTTCAGGGTGAAGCCCAGGTGCAACGGCTGCTTCAGGTGGCGCGGACAATCGGAATCACGGCGCCGCAACTGGTCGCAGAAGGAACCGCCAAGGTCGATCTGCAAATTGCTGGGAACTGGTCTGGAGTTGAGCCGGCGAGAGCGATGGGGAAAGCACAACTGCATTCGATTCGCGTTGAAGTGCGCGGTTTGAACGCGCCCGTGGAAATCGCCGCCGCCGATCTTACTCTCACACCTGACCAAGTAAATGTGCAGAACTTGACCGCTTCCGCGGCGGGGACTGCATGGCGCGGTTCTTTGACCCTGCCAAGGCAGTGCGCTAGCCAGGGGACGTGTCCGGTTCGCTTCGATCTCCATGCCGACCAGATTTCGACCGATCGTCTGAACCAGGTACTGAATCCGCATGTTCCTAAACGGCCCTGGTACCGTTTTCTTTCATCGCCGACCGCAGGAACTCCATATCTCTTAATGCTAAATGCGACGGGTAAGCTCACGGCGAGCAAGGTGGTGGTTCATAAACTCGCTGCCGACCGGGTTTCGGCGAACGTGGAACTGAAGAATGGCAAGTTACGGCTTCACAACTTGAGTGGAGACGTCTTGGGCGGCAGGCACACGGGGGAATGGAACGCCGACTTCGCTGCCAAACCGCCGCAGTACAGCGGAAACGGTACTCTGGGGCGGGTCGCACTCGGTCGGTTGGCCGAGGTGATGAAGGATGACTGGATCACCGGCTCAGCGACCGCAACATATCGTGCGACTGCGGCGGGCCTAGGTGCGGCTGAATTGTTTGCCTCCGCCACCGGCGCGCTGCAGATCGAAGCGCGTGATGGGCTGCTGCCGCACATTGCGTTGGCCGAGGGAACCGGACCGTTACAGATGCGCCATTTCGCCGCACACTTGTTCCTGCACGATGGGAGGTTCGAGATTCAGGAAGGCAAGTTGGAGACCGCGGCGGGAGTGTACGACGTCAGCGGCACAGCTTCATTAGGGCGCGTTCTGAATTTAAAATTGATGCGCGACGGCGCTCCGGGCTTTAACATTACCGGTACCGTGACCGAGCCTCGGGTCGCGCAGACTGCCGCGGCGGAGACGCGGGCGGCGCTGAAACCGTAAGCGACCCGATACTGCTTGCGAGTGTTACGGCATGTAAGCCGCTCCCCGCAATACTTTCCCTGGCTTCGCTCCCGTCATTTCTCCGTGATCAATCACCGGCACCCCGTTCACCAGCACATATTCCATGCCCTGCGAATACTGGTTGGGATTATTGAACGTCGCTACGTCGCGGACGGTTGCGGGATCGAAAATTACAACGTCTGCCCACATGCCCGCCTTCAGCACGCCGCGATCGGTCAGCCGCATACGCTGCGCCGGCAAAGCTGAGAACTTGCGAATGGCATCTTCCAAAGTCAGTTTCTTTTCTTCGCGAACATACTTACGCAGGATGCGGGGAAAAGTGCCATAAGCCCTGGGATGAGGGTGCTCCTGGCCAAGAATTCCCTCCGGAGATGTACCCTCGGAATCGTTGCAGATCGAAACCCACGGCTGTTGCAGAGCCAGAGTGACGTCCGGTTCCGACATGCCGAACACAGCAACGCTGGTGAATGACTTGTCTTCGATGAGGAGGTCAAACAACGCGTCCATCGGGTCTTTGTTCCAGATTTTCGCAACCTCCGCCAGCGACTTCCCCTGCAACGGAAGCAGCTTCGGGTTCTGCACGACCTCGATCAGGACAGATTCGGGGCCGGGAATCTCCTGCCATTCGTTGTCCCAATCTTTCGATGGAGTCATCAAGTCTTTGCGGATGCGGGCCCGCATGGCCGGATCTTTCAGGCGTTCGACCAGCTTGGCGTCGCCGCCGTCGTGCGCCCACTGCGGAATAAACGCCGACAGTCCGTTGAACCACGCCGCATAGGCGTAGGTGTTGGCGCTAACGTCCACTCCTTCGGTGCGAGCCTCGCTAATCTTCGCAACTACTTCCGGCATACGCCCCCAATTTTCTTTACCCGCAACTTTGATGTGCCAGATTACGACGGGAATATTGGCTTCCCGGCCGATGCGCAGCGCTTCGTCAATCGCGGAAAGAACCGAATCACTTTCGTTACGCATATGGGTAGCGTAGATTCCGCCAAGCTTGGATGCTTCCGTGGCCAGCGCGATCAATTCCTCCGTCTTAGCGTAAGGAGCGGGCGCGTACTCGAGAGCGGTGGAAACCCCGACTGCTCCGTCACGCATGGCCTGCCGCACCATCTCTTTCATTTGTTGGAGTTGGTCGGGCGTGGGTTGTTTGTCATCGTCTCCCAGCACCATGCGGCGGGCCTGCGTCGCGCCTACATAGCTGGCGAGATTAATTCCAATGCCCTGCGTCTCCAGCCTGGCGAAATACTGCCGGAAAGAGCGCCAATCGGGGGTTATGTGATAGTGGTCGTAACCAGGCCGGTCGGCCTGAATGATCGTGTCGTTCAACGGCGCTGCCGATCCGCCTTCCCCAGTAATCTCCGTGGTGATGCCCTGATAGATCTTCGAGGGCACACGGGGATCGACAAGGATGGTCAGTTCCGATTGGCCGAGCATATCAATGAAACCGGGCGCGACGACATCGCCGTGGGCGTCGATGGTTCGTGTGCGCGGGGGCTGGCTCAGATTGCCGATGGCCGCGATTTTGCCGTCGCGGATGCCGACATCGCCGGAGTACCACGGGGAGCCGGTGCCGTCGATGATGTGGCCGTTGGTGATGACGAGATCGAAAGCAGACGATGTTTGGGATGTCTGGGCCGGCGAGCCTTGGACTAATGCGAACAGCACGAGAACGGCGAGAAATTTTGCTGATACTTCGGGATGGCTAGAATCTTTCATAGATGCCTTCCGTGCCCACCATCAAACGTCATCCGTGAGCAGTCGGGATTGCACTCCGCAGCTCCCGCGCAATTTCATCCGCCTCATCGCGTAGAATCATGTCCCCGATACTATAGATCCGCCCCTTGGAGGTGAACTGGACGCGGTTGCGGAGTCCATGCCACGGCGTCTTAACCACAATCTCTGTGACCTCGGTTCCAGCGGCCTCATACTTGCGCGTCCAGCACAGCGCTTTCCGCTCCCACCGTAGGGTCCCCTGATTGATGACGATCTCCTCAACACCGAAGGCTCTCCAAAACCCGACCCGAAGGCCAAGGAAGTACCACAGGCAGATAAACAAGGCGAAGGGTAACGCATAGAGAGCGCCCCTAGCCGATTGCGCCCGAAAGAATGCCGCAACAAAACCCGCGCAGAAGAACCCAAAGATGATTGTGAAGAACAGAAGCAGCAGGATGTAAAACACACGGTCGTTATGCCGGCGTATGCTGATTACCAGCCGCCCGTTCTTGTGAGCAATGGAAACACGCCGTGCCAGGTGGTGGCTGAAGTTGAACATAAACCAACACCCTCATGTTATCTCAGTCTTAGCCGCGGCGGTTGTCCGTAACTTCACCTCTACGCCAGCAACCTCCCGGCTCATTCACCAGTGAGTCCTGCGCCGGCTTGCCTCCCCCGCTGCCGCCAACTGAGCCCCACTCCGAGCAAGCTCCAGATAGCCAGCGCCAGCCATTCGTATCCGCTGAAATGGCCGGGGATGACGGGCACTTCGCCCGATCTCAAGTGCCGACGCCAGCCGGAATTATTCACCACAGAGACACAGAGTCACAGAGAAACCAAAAGCGGTAACTCTGTGGCTCAGTGACTCTGTGGTAAGGAATCCGCGTTGACGGTTCTGCCCGGCGAATATGCTATGTTTTAAGATTCCGCAATCAATCAGCGAGGCGGTCTATGCCCCGATACGAATATCGTGTTCTCAACCCGACTCCACCCGCCGAAAAGACATTCCTGGCGTGGATTGACCGGCTCGACCAGGAGTTCATCAATCGCGATCCCGAACACCGCAGCAAAGTCGTCCGCAACGCGCTGCACGAACTTTATCTTGGACGCCCCTACATGGCGGCGAACCCCGGCAACCCACTCGCGGAGCAGGCTCTGATTCACTCGTTCGATCCGCGCAATGCCACGCTTGAACCCGAATACTACGGCGACGTCGACGCCATGAAATACGACGAGCGCAAGCCGCTGATCTGGTTCTGGATGATGTACGACCGCTCTCCCGTGGGCCTGAATCACTGGCTGGGACATCGGGTTCGCGCCATGCTAGCGCGCCATGTGCTCAAACACTGCGGCAAGAACGTGAAGATCTTTCACGGCGTCGAAATTTCCTTCGGATACAACCTGACCATCGAAGACAACTGCACCATTCACAAGTATGTGCTGCTCGATGACCGCGGCGAAATCATCATCCATGAAGGCACATCGATTTCCGATTACGCCAATGTGTATTCGCACGCCCACGACCTCAACGACGGCATGATCGTCAACAATCACAAGACGGAAATCGGCCCCAAGGCCCGCATCACCTATCACGCCACCGTGCTGAGCGGGGTGAAAGTCGGCGAGCACGGAATGGTAGGCTCGATCGGCGTGGCCTCAAAGAATGTCGAGCCCTTTCACGTGGTCGGCGGTGTTCCCGCCAAGCCGGTCAAAGTGAAGCCGATCGCGCCGGAAGAGCTGCGCAAGGCCTTCGAGAACCGGTAGCAGACGGTGCTTGGGGGTGCCACAAGACCGCCTGATCGCGCCGTATTGCGCGGGTCCGCCATGTTAGTATCGAATCCGACGCCTAATGACCCTGCAGCATGTTGACATTCTGTTCCAGTTGATCGCTTTTCTGTTTGCGATCAGCATTCACGAATCGGCACACGCCTGGATGGCGAACCGCCGCGGCGATCCGACCGCGCGGATGTTGGGCCGGATCACTCTGAATCCGATCAAGCATATTGATCCCATCGGCACGGTCGTGCTCCCTCTCATTGCCATGGTGACTCATCTTCCGGTGATTGGATGGGCCAAACCTACGCCCGTCGATCCGCGCAATTTCAAGAACCCGGTGCTGGACGACATTCTGACCTCGGTGGCAGGCCCGGTGAGCAACTTCATAGTTGCGACGGGCGCCACAATCCTGCTGGGCGTGATTGCGGTGGTAGCGCCGGACGGCCGGGTCATCGTCCAAGGCGCGGTGAGCGGACTTGCCGTGGGCAACTCGGTTCTGGTGCCGGTGTGCCTGCTGCTTTTTGCGTTCCTGGAAATCAACGTCTTGCTGGCGGTTTTCAATCTCATTCCTGTGCCGCCGCTGGACGGCAGTCACGTGCTGCGTCATTTCCTCTCCGACAGGGTGCGGCAGGTGTATGACACGGTAGGGATTTTCGGATTGATGGCGCTGGTGTTTTTTGGCGGAAATTTTCTGTGGGCAGTGATCCGCCCCGTGCTACTGCTCTACACTTCAATCTTGATGAGAATCTGATGGCCTCTGGATCTGACCACCCTTCTTCCGATCGCCCTTCTTCCGGTCAACGCAAGCGCGTGCTCAGCGGCATGCGCTCTACCGGCAAGCTGCACCTGGGAAATTTTGTCGGCGCCCTGCAGAACTGGGTCAACATGCAGGACAAGTACGAGTGTTTTTTTTTTGTGGCCGACTGGCACGCGCTGACCACCGACTACGCCGACACGTCGCGAGTCAAGGAGAATTCAGTAGAAGTCCTGCTCGATTGGCTGGCCGCCGGGCTCGATCCCGAGCGCTGCGTCATGTTCATTCAGTCGCACGTGCCCCAGCACGCTGAGTTGCATTTGCTGTTTTCCATGATCACGCCACTGGGCTGGCTGGAGCGTGTTCCCACGTACAAAGAGCAGCGGGAGAACATTACCGAAAAAGATCTAGGCACGTACGGATTTCTGGGGTATCCCGTGCTGCAGGCGGCAGACATTCTCATCTATAAGGGCGATTTCGTGCCGGTAGGGGAAGACCAGGTCGCGCATGTGGAGCTGACGCGGGAAGTCGCGCGGAGGTTTAATCAGTTCTACAAGCTCGATGGCAGCGAAGTGTTTCCCGAGTCCCAGCCACTGCTCACGCCCGCTCCAAAGCTTCCTGGCACCGACGGCCGCAAAATGTCGAAGTCATACGGAAACACGATCACGCTTACGGATCCCGAATCTGTGGTGCGGCAGAAGCTCAAAACCATGGTGACCGACCCCGCCCGCATTCGTCGCACTGATAAGGGGAATCCCGATGTTTGCCCGGTGGGCGATCTGCACAAGATTTTCAGCAGTCCCGGCACAATGGCGAAAGTCAACGAGGGCTGCCGGTCGGCTGGGATCGGGTGCATCGAGTGCAAGAGTTGGGCCGCCGATGCCCTAGTTAGTATCTTGAATCCCATGCAGCAGCGCCGCAAGAAATACGAGGACAACCCGCGGCTGGCTTGGGATATTCTGGAGGCAGGCTCGGCGAGGGCGAGGCAGGTGGCTGACGCGACCATGGCCGAAGTGCGGGAGGCTATGGGCATGTCTCTCGAATACGGGAAGCCCGAGTAGGGACGGGTCTCCTGACGAGTCTGCCCTGAGCGCAGTTGTGGTGCGCAGGGCGCACGACGACACAGTCGAAGGGTCCGGGCGGAGCGAAGCTCCGCAGTGGCTCTATGCGGGGGACTAGGTCGCAGACGCAACCAGCAGGTAAGCAGCACACGATGACCGACGAGTTACATCCCGTTTCTGGAACTTCGGCGTTGAAAGTCGACACCTCGCCTTCTCCGCAGCCTCAGCTCGTCCCTGAACGCGCTCCGAAGGAACAAGGGAGCGACTTTCCTTTTGCAGTAAGTGTCGGCGATGTTTACGAAGGCCCCCTCGACCTGCTACTAGACTTGATTCGCAAGCAAGATATTGACATTTACGATATTCCCATCGCTAGAATCACCGCCCAGTATTTGGCCTACGTCGAAAAGCTGCGCGAGCTGGATGTGAACGTAGCAGCCGAGTTCATCTACATGGCTGCCGTGCTGATTCACATCAAGTCGAAGATGCTGTTGCCGCGCGATCCCGCCGCGGCGTCTGAAGCGGAAGACGACCCGCGCGCGGAGCTGGCCAATCGCCTGATGGAGCATGAGAAATTCAAGTCTGCCGCCCAGATGCTCATGCAGAAACAGCAGATCGAGGATGCCGTCCGGTCGAACCCGGCGATCAAGGAGTTCATGGAGGCGGAGGGCACGGAGCCGGAGATCGCTGCCGAGGTCATTGACCTGGTGAAGACGTTCCAGCAGATTCTTGACCGCGCGCGCAATCGGCCGATGATCCAGGTAGACGAGGAGACGGTTACGGTCGGGCAGATGATCGCTTACTTGCAACGGCGATTGGCGCTGGAAGACCGGCCAATCCGATTGAAGCAGTTGCTGCGCAACATCGAGTCACGGCAGGCGCTGGTTTGCATGTTCCTGGCGCTTCTGGAAATGGTGCGTCTGCAAGCCATCCAATTGCGGCAGGACCGCCTGTTTGGCGAAATCCTGTTGCGCAAGCATGTAGGATTTGAAGCAGTAATGTCGGAGCACGCCGCCGTGCGGGATGACTGGAGATGACGGTCTGTGATTTAACTGTCATCCTGAGCGAGAGTTTTCCCGCGCGAAACGCGAGACAACTCGAGTCGAAAGACCCCGAGGAAGTATGAGGAAAATCACAGCATCGAGGAATTCTCACTATGCACTACGCGGGCTACGGGGGAAGAATGCCTTGATACACTCAGGTCGCGCCGGCTTGCCGGGGATCCTTCGACTCTGCAAATCGATTCGCAAGCGAATCGCCATGCTGGCCTCAGGATGACAAATGCGAATTACATATGAGCCTGAAAGCTAAACTCGAAGCCATCATCTACGCGGCCGAAACGCCGGTCACGTTGGAGCAAATTATCCAATTGGTCAAGGACTCGATTGTGAGCGAAGGCGCCGCCGACGGCACCGAGCTGAAATTGCAAGTTCGGGCGGCGTTGGAAGAACTGATCGCTGACCACTATTGCCCGGATCACGGAATTGAAATCCGGCAAGTTGCTGGCGGATATCGCATGTCTACTAAGCCCGAGTATCACGACGTGGTACGCGCCTTCGCCAAGAGCTTGAAGCCGCCCATTCGTCTCTCGCTGCCCGCACTTGAAACTCTGGCTGTCATCGCCTACAAGCAGCCTGTCACCGTGCCCGAGATCAGCGAGATTCGTGGTGTGGACGCCGGCGGAGTGATTGCCACGTTGTTGGATCGCAAGCTGATCACAACCGCTGGCCGCAAGGCTGTGATCGGGCGACCCATCCTCTACAAGACCACCAAGGAATTCCTCTTACGCTTTGGTTTGAAAGACGTCGGCGAACTGCCCAGCATGGAAGAGTTTGAGAAGTTAGTGGCCGAATCGTTCCAGAGTGATTTGCTGGCAGTCGAGGGCCAAGCTTCAAGCCAGGAGGTTTCGGGGAAATCCGAAACCGAAGAAGAACTGGAGGTTCAAGCGATCTCCGAAGACGCCGAATCGACTGAGCATGTGGAAACCACAGAGCGCGACGGGGCGGCGTAAATAGCTTGTTGAATCTCGATCAGGAGAATCCGCAAAATGTCTGTAGCCGAGCCACCGAAAGTCGCCACAACCGCATTTGAAGGCGTCACACCAATTTTCCGGGTTCGAAGCCTTTCGGCCAGCATTGACCACTACGTGGGAGTACTTGGGTTCAAGGTAGATTGGCAACAGCCGGGAATTATCGCATCGGTCTCGCGGGGTCGTTGCCACATCATGTTGTGCGAAGGTGATCAGGGAAATCCCGGAACCTGGGTCTGGGTGGGCGTAGAGGACATCGAGCCCCTGTTCGAGGAGTACACCAGCAAGGGAGCCAAAATCCGGCATCCGCCCACTAACTACGAGTGGGCCTATGAGATGCAGATCGAGGATCTCGACGGAAACGTTCTCCGGCTCGGCTCAGACCCGAAGGCGGATCAACCGTTCGGTGAATGGCGCGACATGCGCGGTGATACTTGGGTGAAGTCGCCTGCTGGCGGATGGACGCGGATCGAACGCGGCTAGCTCTGTTGCTGTTTGCCCGATGCCCTGGCATTCGTGAACTGTTCGTGTTGAAGCTGTCATGCCTGCCGAACGACTGCAGAAGATCATCGCCGCCGCCGGAATCGCCTCGCGCCGCAGAGCCGAAGAACTGATTCGCGGCGGGCTGGTGTCGGTCAATGGCCAGATCGTCACAGAACTAGGCGCTAAGGCTGACCCCGAACACGATCACATTCGTGTGAACGGAAAGCTGCTACACGGGCCGGAGCGGCACGTCTACCTGCTGATGAACAAGCCCAAGGGATACGTCACTACGTTGCGCGACCCTGAACGGCGCCCGACGGTGATGGATCTGCTGCACGGTGTGGGAGCACGTGTGTATCCGGTTGGGCGCCTTGACTACGCGAGTGAAGGTTTGTTGCTGCTGACCAATGACGGCGAGTTCGCCAACCACCTGATGAAAGCCGCATCGCACGTGCCCAAGACCTATATGGTGAAAGTCGCGGGCAACCCAGCGGCTGAGGGTCTCGTTAAGTTGCGGGAAGGAATTTTCATCGCTTCCGACCGCGGCCGGAGGGTCAAAACCGCGCCGGCCAAAATCCGCGTGATCCGCGAGTCCGCGAATCCCTGGTATGAAGTCACATTGATCGAAGGCAAGAATCGCCAGATCCGGCGCCTGTTCGAAGAGATTGGTCATCACGTGGAAAAGATCAAGCGTGTACGCTACGGCCCGCTGCAGTTGGATGTTCATCCTGGCAAATACCGCAAACTGACGCCCGAGGAAGTGGCAAGATTGAAATCTCTCGCTAAGAGCACGTAGGGGCGGACGCCTCGTCCGCCCAGGTCGAGCGAAGCTCGACAGCCTACAACGCCCCGCACGTGACACTTCCCGCATAACCCAGTTAAGATTGGATAGCCTGCATGAACGACTTCAGCCAGTTGGTGCCCCAACACGTACGCAACCTGGGCGGGTACACACCGGGCAAATCGCTCCGCCAGGCGCAACGGGAGAGCCAAGTGGACTGCATCAAGATGGCTTCGAATGAGAACCCCTTCGGCCCCTCGCCCAAGGCCGTGAAGGCGATGCAAGCCGCTCTCGCCGAGTGCAATTTCTACCCGGACAACGACGTCAGCGAACTCCGCCAGAAACTAGCCGACCACCACGGGGTGCGGCCAGAGCAAATCGTTCCGACGGCCGGTTCGACTGCGTTGCTGGGCATCGTTGCGCGCACACTGCTTTCGCCGGGGCTCAACGCCATCACTAGCGAACGGTCATTCATCGTGTATCCGATCGCGACCCAGGCGGCGGGGGGCCAACTGATCCAAGTCCCGATGCGGAACGATGGCTTCGACCTGAACGCCATAGCCTCAGCCATTGATCGCAACACCCGAATCGTCTACATCTCCAATCCCAACAATCCCACCGGAACGATCGCCAGTGCGGAAGAACTGGACCATTTTCTGGAGAAAGTTCCGGATCACGTGATCGTGATCCTGGATGAAGCGTATTCCGATTTCGCGGAGAAATTCGCGGTCAACCGCGGAGTCGAATACTCGCGTGCGCTCGACTATGTGCGTGCCGGACGTAAGGTCGTAGTGCTGCGTACTTTTTCCAAAGCTCACGGATTGGCAGGAGTTCGTGTCGGGTATGGGATTGGGCCCACAGAACTGATGATGTATTTCGCCCGCATGCGCACCACGTTCTCGGTTTCCGTGGTCGCCCAGGCAGCCGCGGTGGCAGCGCTGGAAGACCAAGAGCACACGCGAAAAGCGCTCGATAATAATGCGCAGCAGGCGGAGCCGCTCGCGGAAGGGATTTCTGAGCTGGGATATCGCGTCGTTCCCACGTGGGCCAACTTCCTCTATTGCGAATTGAGCGAGGATGCCGCTGCCGTCGCCAAACGCCTGCAATCCGAAGGCGTAATTATTCGGGCGTTAGGCGCGTGGGGTGCGCCCACCGCCATCCGCGTCACGATTGGCACACCTGAGCAGAATGGCATTTTCCTGAAGGCGTTCAAGAGGGTAACGGAGAAAGCAGCCGTACGTTAGGACACCATTGGCAGGCGCGCTGCTCCGTACAACCCCGCGTCACTGCCCAATAAAGCCCGTGTGATGATCGTTTTGGTCGAGCCTCCCGACTTCACATGCGCGGAAGCTCCTTCTTGATTCCCCGCTGATGCATCGGGATCCGTGGCTGCGTACACCATGGATCGCTGCCGCAGTTCCGCAAAGACGGCTGGCGAAAACGCATCCCATGCGCTGGACACGCCTCCTCCGATCACATACATAGGAAGGTTCAGCGAATTCACCAGGTCCGAGAGAACAATGCCCAGCGCTCGTCCCACTCGGCGGAAGATTCTCTCTGCCTCTTCGTCACCCTGAATCGCCAAGTTGTAAATCGCCTTGGCGCTGAACTCAGCGTTTGAATCGGCGGCTCGGGCAAGCCCCGGCGCGGCGCCGCTGGCAATTGCCTCCCGCGCCATTCGCACCACGGCGGTCGCGGAAGCATACGCCTCCAGGCATCCTCGGTTGCCGCAGCCACAGAGCGCGCCGTCAGGTTCCACCGTGGTGTGGCCAAATTCGCCCGCCATCCCGGTCATGCCGTGCCAGATTCGTCCTCCAAGCACCAGACCGCCACCGACGCCGGTACCAAGCGTCAACATGGCCATGTCGTCAAAGTCGCGCGCCGCACCCAGCCACTTTTCTCCCAGCGCAGCGGAGTTGGCGTCATTCTCCAGAATCACCCGCGCGCCCAGCCGCTTTTCAATTTCGTCTCGCGCCGGGTAGTCCGACCAGTCGGGCAGATTGGGGGACTCGTGTACCATTCCCGTTTTCATGTCAATGATCCCGGGCACACCGATGCCAATCCCCAACAGTGAGCCATTCGCACGAATCTTGCCCGACAGGCGCTGGATGGCCTCGCACATGTCACTGACCACGCGATCCCGTCCCAGGGCTACTTGCGTGCCCAGCGTGATCTTCTCCAGCAAGCTTCCTTGTGCATCCACGGCTGCAATGCGAAGGTTGGTGCCGCCTAGATCAACCCCGATGGAATAGTTGGGCATAAAGAGAAAACTGAGAGTACCATCTGGCTTCCCAATTGCCAACCGCCAATTGCGTCAAAACCCTTAGAAAAATCGTTTTAGTGCTCGAATATTGGCAATGCTACTTCTGACAGTTGGGACAGTAATGGCTGCTGCGCCCGGCGATGACCACACGTTTTACCGGAGCCTTGCATGCAAGGCAGGGTTCACCTTCCCGCCCGTAAACCCGGTGCTGTAGTTGAAAAAGTCCCTCATCGCCGTCTGCGGTGACGTAGTCGGAGACAGATGACCCGCCTAAAGCGATCGCCTCCTTGAGGACTTCCCGAACTGCCAGATAAAGCTGGCGTAGATCGTCCCGGGTCAGCGAGGCGGCCCGCCGCCGTGGGCGGATGCCGGCCCGGAAGAGCGACTCGTCGGCGTAGATATTGCCAACGCCGCGCAACAGCTTCTGGTTCAGCAATGCGCTCTTGATCGGTGTCTTACGGCCTCGGAAGAGGCTTACAAAGCGGTCCAGTTCGACTTCCAGCGGTTCGTGCCCGCCGGCCTCAAAGTCATGCGCAACGCTGAGGCGTCCGAAGCGGCGCGGGTCCACAAACCGCAGTTCCCTGCCCGAGGCCAGCCGCGCAATCGCATGGGTGTGCTTCTCGATTTCTTCCTCGGGTTTGCAAATCAGCATGCGTCCGGTCATGCCAAGATGGACGATCCATTGAGCTGGGGACAATGTGGGCGCCGATATCGCTGCCTGTGCTTTTGATGTTTTCCGACGGGACTTTCCTTTGTCGGACGAGGGTGCCCGCGTCACACCATTGGGCTCGAGCTCGAACACGATGTGCTTCCCCACACGTCGCACACCCGCAATTCGCCTCGACTCGAGTGTCGCTACAATCTCAGACGCCCGCGATTTCAGCGGTTCGGGCTTCGACCCCAGCCACAGTGACTCAATCACATCTCCTGTGACCCGGTTCGCCAAGCCGCGCGCGATAGTTTCGACTTCAGGAAGTTCCGGCATCGAAATCAGTTTACAGGCTTCAAGCCTGGGCCAGGGGAGTCAGGAAACGTCGAGTGCCTGCAGCCTCGATTGCCTTCCCCGGCCTGACAGGTTATCATTTTTAGTACACCTCTGCTCCGCTTATATCCTCGTAATTCAGCGATCCGTGAGTACCGCGGGCAACGAGTGTGTGCGACCCCGCAATTGTGGCCTGGGTGGCCACGTCATCCTGCTCCACGGAGTCTGCATTTGAAGAGAGGCAAGGCTGCGGTCATCGTAGGCGCCCAGTGGGGCGACGAGGGCAAGGGCAAGATCGTTGACGTGCTCTCGGAGAATTTCAACATTGTCGCGCGCTATGCGGGCGGACACAATGCCGGTCATACTGTCATCATCAACGGCAAGAAATTCATTCTGCAGTTGGTGCCCTGCGGAGTTCTGCGCCCCGGCTGTTGTAGCGTCATCGGCAACGGAGTCGTGCTTGACCCCATGGCCTTCCTCAAGGAGGTTGCCGCCCTGCGCGAGGCGGGGGTGAAGGTGGACGGCAATCTGTTTGTCAGCAACCGCGCCCACGTCATCCTGCCGTACCACCGCATGATCGAACTGGCCTCGGAGAACGCGCCCGGGCGGGTGAAGATCGGCACCACTTCCCGTGGCATTGGCCCCGCCTATGAAGACAAGATGGGACGCCGTGGCTTGCGGGTGGCCGATCTGCTGGATCTCAAGCTCCTGAAGACGCACATTGAAAACGCCTGCCGCGAAAAGAATATGATCGCGCACGCGCTGTTCAATTCGGAGCCGCTCGACCCCGACAAGATGTACGAAGAATACGCCGCAGCGTCAGCTAAAATCGCTCCATTTGTAGGCGACACCGCCGCGCTGCTGAATCGGGGGTTGGCGCGAGGTGAGTCCATCATGTTCGAGGGCGCGCAGGGGACTATGCTCGACATCGACCATGGCACCTATCCCTTTGTGACTTCTTCGAGCGCCACCTCGGGCGGAGCAGTCACCGGCACCGGGGTTGCGCCCACGGCGATCGATATTGTCATCGGCGTCACCAAGGCTTACTGCACTCGCGTCGGTGGCGGACCATTCCCCACGGAAGCGCTCGATTCTAGCGGCGACATGCTGCGGGCCCGGGGCAACGAGTTCGGCGCAGTCACGGGACGCCCTCGCCGCTGCGGCTGGATAGACTTGCCACTGCTCCGTTACGCTGGCATGATTAACGGAATCTCCTGGCTGGTGGTGACCAAGCTGGATGTGCTGGACGAACTGGCTGAGATTCCGGTATGTGTTGGCTATAGAATTGACGGCAAGAAGACCGAAGAGGCACCAGCGCAGGATAGCGGCTATGGCCGGATCGAATGCCTCTACGACAAGATGCCCGGATGGCGCAGTTCAACCCAGGGGATTACGAAGTTGGAGAAATTGCCGAAAGCCGCCCGGGAGTATTTGAATTTTCTTGAGAAGGAAAGTGGAGCCCGTATCGGCGTAGTCTCCACCGGACCAGGACGCGAGCAAACCATGTTCGTTGACGAGTTTACCGCGAAACTGCGAGAGTTGACAGGATCGAGATCCAGGGCGCAGGCAAAAATCTAGGAACGGAGCGGGCGATGGTGGTTCTGGCGGTGACGTGGATGGCAAAGCTGGGCCGTGAAGCCGACGTGGCCACAGTATTCTCTAAACTGAGCGAAGCATCCCGCAAAGAGCCAGGATGCGTTATGTACCAGGTGCACCGGCATAAGACCGACCCGCGCCGATTCTTCATCTACGAACAATACAAGGACGACGCCGCGCTGGAAGCCCACCGCGCGGCGCCGCATTTTCTGCAGTACGCAAAAAAGGAATTGCCCCGGATCGCGGATCGCGTCGAAGGCCAGTTGTACGAACCGCTGGGATGAGACGTGTGGCGCGGACATTCCTGCCCGCGAACAGGGTCCACGTTGCCGCTACTTTTTGTCCGCGATCAACACGCCGCCGGAAGCATAACTTTCCTTCGCCACTTCGTGGAAAGTCACAACAACAGCTTCGCGGTGCGCTCCCGCTTCTTCCACCATGACGTCAGTAATGCGCTGGGCTAGCTTGCGCTTCTGGTCGGTGGTTCGGCCCGTCAACATCGTAATTTGAACCAGAGGCATGACCAGCTCCTAGCTACTTTGCCAACTCGTATCCCGCAAAAAAATAACTCAGCTCGAAGCGTGCCGTCTCATCGGCATCGGAACCATGGATCGCATTGTGCTCGATGTTGGTGGCCCATTTCTTGCGGATGGTGCCTTCCTCCGCGTTAGCTGGATTGGTGGCGCCCATCAGCTTGCGCAGATCGGCGATGGCGTTTTCTTTTTCCAGCGCCAGAACGACAATCGGCCCGCTGGACATGAACTCGGTCAGCGAGTGGAAGAACGGGCGGCTTGCGTGCACCGCATAAAACTGCTCCGCCTGGTGCTTGGAAATCTCGAGCATCTTCATGGCTAGAATGCGAAAGCCATTCTTCTCGAACTGCTCGATAATGTCGCCGATGGCGTTCTTGCGAACCGCATCGGGTTTAATGATGGTAAAAGTGCGTTCCAGAGTCTTCATAGATTCAGCCGTTGGTCCTTGGTCGTTCGTCCTTGGTCTACTGTCCTCCTGAGCGAACCTGCACGAATGTGCAGGCGAGTCGAAGGATCCCTATCCAATCAACTTAGCGATCGCTGACTCAAGGCGTTCTCACTTTCGTCCTAGGCCTTTGCCGCGACTCCCATGGCCGCCACCACGGTCTCGCCAATGTCCGCGGGAGACTTGGCCACGCGAATGCCCGCTGCTTCCATGGCTTTGATTTTTTCCGCAGCCGTTCCCTTCCCACCCGAAATGATCGCGCCCGCATGGCCCATGCGACGTCCCGGAGGCGCGGTCTGTCCTGCGATGAATCCCACCACCGGCTTTTTCATCCGCGATCGCACGTAGTCGGCCGCCGTCTCCTCCGCATTGCCGCCAATTTCGCCGATCATCACCACAACTTCGGTCTGCGGATCTTTGTTGAACAGTTCGAGTGCATCAAGAAAATTAGTTCCGATGATAGGATCGCCGCCAATACCAATCGCCGTAGACTGACCGATGCCTCGCGTGGTCAGCTGGTACACCGCCTCATAGGTTAGCGTCCCGGAACGCGAGACGATGCCCACCGGGCCCTCGCGATGAATGTGTCCCGGCATAATTCCGATCTTGCATTTGCCCGGCGAAATGATGCCCGGACAATTCGGCCCGATCAGGCGCGAGCGCCGGTTTTGCAGGAACTCCCAAGCCAGCACCATATCGAGCGTCGGAACGCCTTCGGTGATGCACACGATCAGTTCGACCTCTGCATCCGCGGCTTCCATGATGGCATCGGCGGCAAACGGTGGCGGCACAAAAATCATGGAAGCGTCGGCCCCGGTTTTGTCCACCGCCTCCTGCACTGTGTTGAACACCGGCCAGCCTTCGTGCGTAGTTCCTCCCTTGCCGGGAGTTACCCCGCCCACAATTTTGGTCCCGTACTCGGCGCAGGTCTTGGCGTGGAACGTGCCTTCCCGGCCAGTCAGTCCCTGCACAATGACTCGCGTCGATTTATCAATAAGAATGCTCATGCTCTCTTATCCCCGTCATCCTCAGCAAAACATCCAAAACCCTGTCATCCTGAGCGGAGCATTCCTTTCGCGATGCGAAAGAAATGCGAAGTCGAAGGATCTCTGTTTTCGATGTAGGCGCGGGCGTCCTCGCCCGTGCGAGTCAGCGCTATTACGCTCCTGCCGCCGCGACCACTCTTTCCGCCGCATCCTTCATGGTTTCCGCAACCATAAAATTCAATCCCGATTGCCGCAGAATCTCCCGCCCCGCTTCGACGTTGGTGCCTTCCAGCCGCAACACGATCGGCAACTGAATGTGAGTCTTATTCGCCGCTTCCATTACACCTGTAGCCAGCGTGTCCACACGCAGGATGCCACCGAAAATATTGATCAGCACCGCTTTCACGTTCTTATCGCTCAGCAGGATTTCGAAAGCATGAGTGACCTGCTCAGCATTGGCCCCGCCGCCCACATCCAGGAAATTCGCGGGCATTCCGCCCGCGTACTTGATGATATCCATGGTCGCCATGGCAAGCCCCGCCCCGTTCACCATGCAGCCCACGTTCCCGTCCAGCTTGATGTAGTTCAAGCTGTACTTCGAGGCTTCCACTTCCAGCGGATCTTCTTCCGTAATATCGCGCAGCTCGCGAATATCCGAATGCCGGAACAGAGCGTTGTCATCGAAATTGATCTTGGCATCGAGCGCGAACAGGCGGCCGTCGCTGCAACTGACAAATGGATTGATCTCCATCAGCGAGGAATCGGTCTCCTGAAATGCGCGGTATAGCCCGGTCATGAAGCGTACGGCTTCGTTGATCTGTTGCGGCTTCAGGCCCAGCTTGAACGCGAGTTTGCGCGACTGGAAAGCCTCGAGGCCCATGCCCGGCTCGATGTGCTCTTTGAGGATCGCGTCGGGATTCTCCGCCGCTACCTGCTCGATTTCCATACCGCCCGCAGCCGACGCCATAAATACCGGCCTCGCTTCGTTGCGATCAATCACGATGCCCAGATAGAGTTCCTTCTCGATGGGCAGAGTTTCTTCGATCAGCAAACGCCGCACCACGCGGCCCTCGGGTCCGGTCTGGTGCGTAATCAAAGTCATCCCTAGTATCTTGCCGGCGAGTTCGGCGGCTTCCGCCACCGATTTCGCGATCTTCACGCCGCCGCCTTTGCCCCGGCCTCCGGCATGGATCTGAGCTTTGACCACTACGCCGCTGGCGCCAGCGTCAAACAGGTTCTTGGCGGCGGCTTCGGCTTGCTCGCGGGTCTCGGCCATTTCACCGCGAGGCACTGCGACGTCATACTTTTTCAGGATTGCTTTCGCCTGGTACTCATGAATTTTCATAAGAATTCCAAATCATCGATTCCTAGGCAGGCTCTTGCTTGCGGCTTCTGACAGCGGGCAGCAAACATTTGATTCTATAGAAGGGTCTCGTTCAGGGCAAACCAAATAGGTCCCACAGATAGTGATTTTGACTTGCAGTGCCGTTCTTGCACACGGTCACGGCCTGCGATCAGTTGGTGACGATGCTAATCTTATATCCACCAGATGATCCTCGACGCGCTTCATCGCATCGCCAATCATCGCCAGTCGCTCTCTCGCGACGAGGCGCGAAGCGTGATGTCGGAAGTGCTCGCCGGGGAATGCACCGATGCACAGATTGCCGCTCTGCTAGTCGCGCTGCACATGAAGGGCGAGACCGTCGAAGAGATCGTCGGCTTCGCCGAAGCGATTCGTGCCGCTGCGGCGCCGTTGAGCCTGCATCAGAATTCCACCGTCGACGTGAGCGGCACGGAGCGCGACGCCCTGGTCGATACCTGCGGCACCGGCGGCGATACCAGCGGGACGTTCAACATTTCCACCGCGACAGCTCTGGTGGCCGCAGGCGCAGGCGTGCGCGTCGCCAAGCACGGCAACCGCAGCGTCACTTCCAAGTGCGGTTCAGCCGACGTAATGGAAGCTCTGGGCGTGAACATTAATCTACCTCCTGTGCGCCTGGGCGCTTGTCTCGAGGAGGTCGGCATCGCCTTTCTTTTCGCTCCGGCCATGCACTCCGCGATGAAGTACGTTCAACCCGCCCGCCGTGAGCTTCGCCTGCGCACGGTGTTCAATCTGCTCGGGCCGCTCACCAATCCGGCTCACGCTTCGGCGCAGGTGGTCGGCGTCTATTCCCCGGCTCTGGTGGATAAGCTGGCGGAGGCGCTCAGCATGTTAGGGCTGCGCCGCGCCCTGGTTGTGCACGGATTGGATGGGCTGGATGAAATCACCATCACCGGCCCGACCCGGATTGCCGAAGTTCGCGAGGGCATAGTCCGCAGCTATGAAGTGACTCCTGAAGAATTTGGCATGAGCCGCGCAAGTCTGGAAGATATTTCCGGGGGAGACGCCGCGGCCAATGCCGCCATCATTCGCGAAATTCTTGACGGCAAGAAATCGCCCCGGCGCGACGTAGTCTTACTGAACGCCGCTGCTGCTCTGGTCGCCGCGGGTAAGGCCGACCATCTGGCAGGTTCCCTACCATTGGCCGCTCATTCTATCGACTCTGGCGCCGCCGCCGCCAAATTAGTATTGCTGGTGCGTTTCACGAACGGATAGAACTCACCACCTTGTCATCCTGAGGGCCGAGGCTTCAGAGCGAAGCGAAGAAGCCTCAACCGAAGGACCTATGCACTTCGGGCTCGTATCGATGCCGGTCGTAGCAGCCCAACCTACTGGAGTCTCGTCGCTTCCTTTTTCAGCCGCTCAATCTGCGCCCGATGATTCGGCCCGTGCGCCGTGATCCTCTCCACCATATCTGCGACTGTGAGCGGCTTTTTCAGCTCGGGATGGTACGCCGACTTCTGCAAATCCAGCGGCTTGATTCGCCGCAGCAACTGCAACGTCGCGTGACGGTTCAATCCATACAGCGCCACCAGTTCCGGCACTGAAGAATCCAGATAGCCGAGATGCTTGGCCCAGGCATCCTGATCGATCGGGGCGATCACCGGATCTTTATCTGCCAGCATCTGCCGGAGGCGGTAAGCGTTGATCACTTCGGTGTCCGCCAGATGCCCAAGTATCTCCAGGATGCACCACTTGTCCGGCGATGGCTTGTAGCGCAGCGTTTTGTCGGGCAGCCCAGAAACCGCGGCAGCGATCTCTTTGGGGCTCTTCTCCGCTTCGTCAAGATGTTTCTTCAGCTCGGCTTCCGTCATAAGAACTCGCAATTTAATAATTGAGTACTTTGAAAGACTCAGACCCAGAGTTCCCAAATTACTTAATTACCCGATCACCAAATTACTCAATTTGCACCTTTTGCATCCACTGCGCCACTTGCACATTCCAACCCAATTCCTTCGTCATTGTATCGCGCAACTGCGAGGACGCCGCCGGCTCGCCGTGCACCAGATAAGTGGTGGTTGGTTTCCTGGGAAAAGTATGCAGCCATTGCAGCAGTTCCGGAGTGTCGGCGTGATCGCTGAATTGCTCGAGCGCCGCCACCTGGGCCCGGATGGGCACGATCTCCCCAAAGATTTTCACTTCGGGCGCGCCGCTCTTGATGGTGAAACCCCGTGTCCCCGGCGCCTGGAACCCGATGAAGACCACCGTGTTTTTCGGGTCAGGCAGCCTTTGCGCCAGGTGGTGGAGAATGCGGCCGCCGGTCACCATTCCGCTGGAGGAAACGATGATCGAGGGAAATTTCATGCTGTTGATCTTCTTCGATTCCTCGGACGTCGAGGCGAATGTGAAACCAGGCCATTGCAACGGGGAGCCGTATTGGCTGATAAGCCGTCGAGTCTCTTCACTGTACTCTTCGGTGTGCTTCAGGAAGATCTCCACCGCTTTAATGGCCATCGGGCTGTCGCAGAACACTGGAATGCGGGGTGCCTGTCCCGACTCCATCAATTCTTTCAGCATGAAAAGAAACTTCTGGGTGCGCTCCACCGCAAACGCCGGAACAACCACGGTGCCGCCGCGTTGCACCGTCTGCTGAATCAATGCCGCTAACTGCGGCCGCGGGTCGTCAATGGGATGCTGACGATTGCCGTAGGTGGATTCCATCACCAGAATATCCGCCGTCTCGCCCTCGGTCGGACCTGAATGCACAACCTTCCCCGGGGAAGTATTTCGGTCGCGTACGCGACCAATGTCACCGGTGAATAGCAGCCTGCGGCTCTGGCCGTTGGTTCGTAGGGCGAGCTCCACCATGGATGATCCCAGGATGTGCGCCGCCCGCACGAAACGAAATGAGATTTCCGGGCAGAGCTGCCTGGTTTCTTCAAACTGCACCGGCCGGAAGTACTGCAGACAAGCCTGCGCCTCTTCCAGCGTGTATAGCGGCAGCGCTGGGCTGTGCTTTGACTTCCTGGTCTTGTTATAGAATTCCGCGTCCTCTTCCTGCAGATGACCGGAATCGGGCAGCAGCACCCCACATAAATCAATGGTCGCGGGAGTCGCGTAAATCGGCCCATGAAAACCTGCCTTCACCAGGCGCGGTATCCATCCACAATGGTCGAGGTGGGCATGGGTCAGCACGACGCCGTCGATTTCACGCGCGGGAATCGGCGGATCCTGCCAGTTGCGCTCGCGCCACTCCTTCGGGCCCTGGAACATTCCGCAATCGATGAGGATCTGAAAGCCGCTGTTTCCGCTGGAATCGGAACCGGTATTGATCAGGTGCTTGGAGCCGGTCACGGTTCCAGCAGCGCCGAGAAATTGAATGTAGGCCAAACTTTCCTCCATTGAATAGAAGCGTTGAGTCATTGATGCATTGAATCATGTCTTAATGAATCAATGGTTCAATGGTTCAATGATTCAATGTCTCAATCTTATAAGTGTTGTTGCTCATGTCGCTCTCCGGCACGCCGCCGTCATTTACGATGACCTCCTGTGGCGTTGAGGCAGCCTCAGCCCGCACCACGGCTTTGGATTTCGCGCGCACCTCGAGGCGCTTGGTGACTTCACCGCCTTCAACTCGCAAAGTTACAGGAACTTCGGCCCCGGCGTCTCCCAGATTCTCTATCATCACGGTAACGACGTATCCGCCGTTGACGGTTGGCCGGGGATAGACAGACTCGACACGAAAGTCAGGCAGACCGCGGTCACGGTACACCCAGTCGTCAAAGAACCATTCCAGATCACGCTTGCTCTGGGCTTCGATCAGGTGCTGCATGTAGGCGGGTTCTTTATCCTGATCGGCGTGGTAGGCCGCTAGCGCCTTCTTCAGTGCTGCCCCGCCGACCATGTCTCGCAGCATCCACCACACGTACATCGCTTTACTGCGATAGAAATCCTCGGTGCTCGTGTTGATCAAGGACTCACTTGCGGCAGCATTTTGACTGTGCTCCGCCGCGAGTGCTTTCTCGGCATTGGCGAGTGCAGTGCGGTGCAGCCCCATAAAATCTAGTGCTGCCTGCCGTCCGCTCTGCTGTTCCCGCTCCAACCCCTGGGCGAAATGCGCCAGGCCTTCGTAAATCCACGGAAGTGGCGACGGAAACGCCGCGTGGGTGAACTGATGAACCGCGGTCAACTGATACAAGCGGGAATCGTCGCTGCGAAGCGGAATCAGCAGCATATTGCCGCTTTCGAATGGGGCCGCATCGGAATCGGGGAGTTCGGCAACCTCTGCCTCCTGTCGTGGGGCGCCGAACCATTCCGTCACCAGAGGAACAGCCAAGTCCGCCGCCAGCGCGTAATTCTCAGCGCCTGCTTTGTGTTCGGGGAAATAAGAAATATTCACTGGTGCGTGGTATAGCTCGCTGTAGGCCGCGATCACAAGCAGTGGAACGACCGTGCCCAGTCGGTCGTACGCGCACCCCGTCTCAACCACCTGCACTCCGCTGGACTGTATGTAGAGGTTTGTGCCGACCTTCCCGTTGCACAAGAGTCGTGGGGCTTCAGCAGAAGTCGCTGCTGGATGACTCACTTTGATCTTTAGCTCTGCCTCTGCTTCTCGTCGCTTCCACCTCCCCACTGTCTCGAACACGCTATTCCCGTCCGACAAGTTTGCTGCCTCCGTCGCCACCGGGTACCACGCCACATATCCAATCCCGCGCACGGCCGTGAACGCCTTGCTGATCTGATCCCAGTCGCTATGCTTGGCTTTGTCCTCGGGAACCCCGATTCGCGTCAGACGCGTCGTATCAAGGGGAACAACTCCTTCATAGCCGACCTCCAATTCAACCGTGCCCTGAGGTTGAACCTCCTGCGGCAGAATCACAATCGCCTCGGAAAGCGCGCCCGTATGATCGATGTCGGAAGTGTATTCGTGAGTGGTGAACTGCACAGGCTTGCCGCCAACCTGGATGGACTTCCAGTCCATGCTAGAGGAAATCTGCAGGGCGAGATTCTTCTGCGGAGATCCCGAGTCGTTGCGCAGAGTGATCCTTCCGCGCACGCCGAGGCGCTGCTGTTCGGGTTCGACGCGCACGTCCAGGTCGTAGTTCGTGAAGGTAAATGCTTCGCGATCAAGACCAAAACCCGGAACACCCAACGCACAGAGGACACAAAGGACACGGAAAAATTTCATGCAGACTTCTTTCTCCGCTGCCGAACGACCTCATACAGCACCACCCCCGCCGCGACCGACACATTTAGCGACCGCACTTTACCGAGCATCGGAATGGCAACCAGAAAATCGCATTTCTTGGCCACCAGATCATGCAAGCCTTTGCCTTCGGCCCCCAGCACCACGGCACAATCCAAGTTGTAGTCGAGGGAGTCATAGGATTGCGAACCACGCTCGTCCAGACCGACAGTCCACAAATTCTTCGACTTCAATTCTTCCAGCGTGCGGGCAATGTTCGTGACTTTAGCAATAGGCAGATGCTCGCTCGCGCCGGCAGAAGTTTTGGTGACGATGGCGGTCACTCCCGCTGCCCGGCGTTCCGGGATCACCACGCCGTCCGCACCGGCAGCGTCAGCGGTACGAAGAATCGCACCCAGATTATGCGGATCCTCCACCCCATCCAGCACAACTACCAAGGAATACTGCCCGCGTTTGGCGGCGACCACATCATCAAGATCGTTGTACTGTTTTGCCGAGGTGACCGCGACTACTCCTTGATGCGCATTATTGCCGGCCATCCGGTCAAGTTCTGCGCGCGCCGACAAATCGCACGGCAATCCCTTGACGCCGGCACTCTTCGACCACACGCTGCAGGCGCAGGTCATGCCGCTCTTTCGCGATTCCGACCCAGGCGAATGCGCGTCCGCGTGCCTTCAGCGCCTCGGCCACGGCATTGATGCCATAGATGTAGTTCATGGAGATTCAGTTTACTGCTTCGGGTCGAACCGAACACCCAGGAACGGCCCTCCTTCGACTTTGCTCAGAACCCGCCCATCCCGACGCAGCCCTTGCGCATCCACATGAATGCTAGACTGAAACTTGGAGGTAAAGTTGCGCGAGGTCTACATCGTTTCTGCTGTGCGGACGCCAATCGGGAAGTTCGGAGGCTCGCTGGCATCAATGACCGCCGCCGACATGGGCGTGGCCGCGGCTCGAGCCGCCATCGAGCGCGCCGGAATTCGTCCTCGATCAAATCGAAGAAACCATCTTTGGCAACGCCCGCCAGGCCGGCGGCGGGCCGAATCCTGCCCGGCAGATTTCCGTCCGCAGTGGCGTTCCCCAGGAAACTCCTGCTTACACGGTGAACAAGGCTTGCGCCTCGGGCATGAAGTCTATAGCGCTCGGATACCAGGAGATCACGACCGGCAATCTGGATTGTATTTTGGCGGGTGGCACTGAATCCATGTCTCGCCTGCCCTATTACCTCGACGGCGCGCGCTGGGGCTATCGGCTGGGCAATCAGGAACTCGTAGATGGCATGTACCGTGACGGATTTTTCTGCCCTTTGGCGAAAATGGTGATGGGTGAAACCGCGGAACTGCTGGCCCAGCAATACAAGATCACGCGGGAAGAACAAGATGAATATGCTCTCTGCTCGCAGACCCGCGCTGCAGCATCCATGGACACCGGACGATTCGACGAAGAAATCGCGCCCGTGACGCTTGAAGGTAAGAAAGGTCCCCAAACTTTCATCCGCGATGAGCATCCGTTTCTCGGAGCCACTCTGGAGAAGATGGCTAAGCTGCCTCCGGTATTCTCGAAAACCGGAACGATTACTGCCGCGAACTCTTCCGGCATCACCGACGGCGCGGCGGCGGTGATACTGGCGAGCGAAGACTTCGCGAAAACGAACAGTCTTAAGCCGCTCGCGCGAATTCTGGCTGTGACATCGGCCGGTGTGGACCCGCGAACCATGGGCATCGGTCCCGTCCCCGCAGTGCGCAAGATGGAGCAGAAGCATCAGCTCCGTCTCGACGATTTCGAAGTAATCGAGTTGAACGAAGCCTTTGCCGCACAAGTCATCGCCTGCGACCGGGAATTGCATTTCGATCGCGCGAAACTCAACGTCAATGGCGGCGCGATCGCCCTCGGCCATCCCATTGGTTGCACGGGCGCGCGCATCGCCGTCACGCTGTTGCACGAGATGCTCAAGCGCAGGTCCAAAAGGGGGGTGGCGACGCTGTGCGTCAGTGGAGGAATGGGCATGGCCTTGGCGCTGGAAAATATGCGCTCATAGGCTGACGGCGGTGGCTCTATTGATTTGTCATCCTGAGCAAGCGCTCTTTGCGCAGCGAAGGAACTGGGCGAGCCGCGCGAAGGGTCGACCCAACAATCGCGCGTTTGGCTCGCTTCCGTGTCAAACCGAGCCACTACCGCCCCTTGGGCTCTTCGTGAGATTTCTGTTATTCTTCATCGTCGCTGGATGTTTGTTAATTTGCCCACATCTAAGGAGGCAGTTGTGCAACGCCGAATCTTCGTCCAAGTATTATGCCTTGTGCTGTTCTCGCTTACTCCGCTTTTTGCACAAGAAGAATTTTCCGCTGATATGGTCCAGACCAAGGGCAACAACAATCCCGGTTCGGTGGGGAAGGTATACGTAGGCAAAGATAAGATGCGCTTTGAATCGCAGAGGAAGGGTGGGGGCTCGGCAGTGGTCCTGATTAACTATGCGACGCAAACCACCGACGTTCTTATGCCAGAACGAAAGATGTACATGGAAACCACCGCAGGTCAGGTCCCCGGCATGCAACGCAACTATACTTTCTTTCGCACCTTGGATGTGGACAATGCTTGCGCAGACTGGCTGAAAATGGTCCACAAACCCAACGCGACCTGCCACAAGGTGGGGAACGACACGGTGAATGGCCGGAGCACGGTCAAGTACGAGGGAACGTCGGCCAGCGGAGAAGTTGGGAATGTCTGGCTGGACAAGAGTTTGCGGTTCCCGATCAAGTGGGAGGAAAAAGACCGGGGCGGCGAGATGCAGAACATCAAAGAAGGCAAGCAGCCTGCGAGCTTGTTTGAGGTTCCCAGCGACTATCAGAAATTTCAGATGCCGATGGGGATGCCGGGCATGACTGGCGAGCCTCCTATGCCTCCGCAGCATCCCTGACGGTTCGCTGCATTGACGCTGGTAAAATGGGCTCGCTATACTCGGTATAGCTGCGCACAGGAGAAATAATGTCCTTATCCGCCGTGATCGTGGACGACGAGCAGCTTGCCCGCGACGAACTCGCCTTCCTGCTGAAGAATGTCGGCGATGTCGACGTTGTAGCCCAGGGCAAGAACGGCGTCGAAGCCGTCAACCTTATCCGCGAGCACAATCCTGACCTGGTTTTCCTCGACGTGCAGATGCCCGGCCTCGACGGCTTTGGCGTCATCAAGAAACTGCTGGACCGGAAGGTCCCTCTGCCGAAAATCGTCTTTGCCACCGCCTTCGATCAGTATGCGGTCAAGGCCTTTGAAGTGAATGCCGTGGATTATCTGCTCAAGCCCTTCGACAAGAAACGGGTGGCTCAGTCGGTGCAGAAGGCGCGCACCAAAGTCGAAGGCAGCGGGGCATCTTCCGACAAAATAGAGACGCTGGTGCGCATGCTGGAATCGCAGAAGCCGCAGACCTCCAAACTTCTGCTCAAGGCCGCCGGACGCTTGTTCCTGGTGAATCAGAAAGATATCTGTTTCGCCTCCATCGAAGACGGCGTCATCACCGTGGTCACGGGCGGCCCCAGCGGCATGGAAGGCCAATCCAACTGCCGCACGCTGGAGGAATTGCTGGACAGTCTCGATCCGAATCTGTTCTGGCGGGCGCATCGCTCCTATCTGGTCAACATCAACCGCATCAAGGAAGTCGTTCCCTGGTTCAAGAGTTCCTACCAACTGCGCATGGACGACAAGAAACAGACCGAAATCCCGGTGAGCCGCGCCCAGACCAAGCGGCTGCGGGAACTGTTCGGACTCTGACCTCGGTTTGGCAACTCAGTAACCCTGCCGTTGCATCGCACGTCTAATTCTGGTATACGTGGACTAAGAGTAGGGTGAGGCGTTGTCTTGAATTCAGCCGCAGACAGATCGCGCAAAGACAATTACGCCGCATTCGTGTCTTTGTTGTGCGTTCTGCTGATCGCCTTCACTGGCTTGCCCAGGCTATCCACGTTCATTCCGACAACTCCAAGCTTCCCAGCCACGAATGCTCGATCTGTTCGGTAGCCCATGCGGGAGTGTCTGGAACGTCATCATATCGACCGTTTCCAGTCCTGGTCGCCTGTTTTGGTGGTTTCCGCAGTTCCTGCCTTCAGATCCGTCAGGCTTTGTTTTCTCCCTCCATATTCGTCCCCCTCCTTCAGCTTAGGGCCCCCCAAAATAAGCTAGCCCTATACCTCGCTCTTCAACCCTAATTCTCTTGGAGGAATCATGCTGGCTTCTTACAAGAAGTCGCTTCATGCGGCTTTTGTAGTGGCTTTTCTATTTGGCACTCGGTCTTCGTGCGGACGCGCAGTCCGGCGGAATTCGACCGTATCGGGCACGGTCCTGGATCCAACCGGCGCCGTAGTCGCCGAACGCTACGGTCGAAATTCATAACCCGGTCAGCGGCTTTGACCGCACCGCCGACGACCGACAACGCGGGGAAGTTCACCTTCTCCAACGTTCCGTTTAACCCCTACCATCTTGACGGTCACGGCGAAGGGATTTGCTCCTTACGTTCAGGACGTCGATGTCCGGTCGCTGGTTCCGATGAACGTCAACGTCAACCTGGAGGTGAAGAGTTCGTCGGAGACGGTGACGGTCGAAGCTTCGGCGAAGACCTGCTGGAGAACGATCCCACGTTCCATACTGACGTGGACAAGAACCTGTTCGACAAGCTTCCGCTGGAAAGCGCATCGTCGTCCGTGAGTTCGCTGGTCACACTGGCCACGCCGGGGATCGCGGCCGATTCCAATGGCCTGTTCCACGGCCTGGGCGACCACGCGGAGAACTCGTTTTCGGTGGATGGCCAGCCCATCACCGATCAGCAAAGCAAAGTCTTCTCCAACCAGATTCCTCTGGACTCGATCCAGTCGCATGGAGGTCATCGCCGGCGCGCCACCCGCGGAGTATGGCGACAAGACGAGTGTGGTCATCAACGTCACCACACGTTCCGGCCAAGGCATGACCACTCCTCATGGCAGCGTCACCGCTTCCTATGGCAGCTTTTGGCACCTCCAACGCTGGGCTTCAATCTCGGCTACGGCGGCAAGAACTGGGGGAACTTCATTTCCGTCAGTGGCCTGAATAGCGGACGATTTCTTGACCCGCCGGAATTCACCGTGATGCACGACAAAGGCAACGAAGAAAACGTCTTCGACCGCATGGATTATCAAGCTCTCAAACGCGGATTCCGTTCACTTGAACTTTGGTTCACGCGTTCCTGGTTCCAGAACCCCAATTCGTTCGACCAGCAGCTTCACGCTGGTCAATGGAGTCCAACTGTGGCTCGACCCTGGAACCGGAAAGCCCCTCGGCCCGACAGACCAACGCTCGCAGATCAAGACCTTCAATATCGCTCCGTCCTGGACCCACTTGCTCAGCTCGACCGCGGTGTTCACCCTTGGCGCTTTCGTGCGGCGCGATCAATACAACTACTATCCCAGCGCGAATCCTTTTGCCGATTTCGCTCCGGATCTGCAGTCGCAAACCGTGCTCAGGATCGGACGCTCACGAATGCGGGCCTTCGGTCCAACGTCTCCTACGTGAAGGGCATCCACAACATGAAAATGGGAGCACCTACGAGCAAACTTCCTCACGGAGAATGACACATCGGCATCGTGGATCCAACATTTCCTTGCCTGCTCACCGATGTAACGGCAACCCCTGTCCCGGATTCAAGCGGTAGCCCCGTTCAGCCTCCCTGCACGGACCTTGCTGCCTTACGATCTGACGCGGGAGGAGGCCTGTTCGCCTTCCACGGGCATACCGACGTCAAAGAGCTGGCGCTTGTATGCCGCAGGACACGATCACCAAAGGTAACTGGAATTTCAATCTGGGAATGCGCGGCGATTTGTACAACGGGCTGACCACTCACGCGAAGCCGAGCCGCGCCTGGGCGTTGCCTACAACATCAAGCCGAGCAACACGGTGCTTCGTGTTTCTTACGCGCGCACCATGGAAACGCCCTTTCAACGAAAACCTGGTGCTTGTCCAGCATTGGGTGTGCCAATCCCGTGTCTTGACCCGCTTGCTGGGCTGCTCGCACGCCCGGCGTCTGCACTCAGCCGCTGAGCTCCGGGCTGGCGCAATGAATTCCACGCCGGCTTCAGCAGGCGTTCGGCCGATACTTGGTGTTCTCCGGCGAGTACATCTGGAAGTACACGCACAACGGCTATGACTTCAGTGTGTTGGGCGACACTCCGATCACCTTCCCGGTGGAATGGGATAACTCGAAGATTCCGGGATTTGCGGGCCGTGTGAGTGTGCCGAATTTCCACGGATTCTCCGCGCTTGTGGTGTTTTCCAGCGTGGCGGCACGTTTCTTCACGCCGCAGGTCGGTGGAGCGGCGCGACTCCCTCGGCTCCGACGGGGGTCTTCCGCATCGACCACGACGAGAAGTTCAACCAGACCACCCACCTGCAATACCAGCCCTGGAAGCGCGGGCCCTGGCTTGGCTTCAACTGGCGCTATGACAGCGGACTGGTGGCCGGCGCGGTGCCGTGCGCCGGAGCGCAACTGTGCAGACGGCTCAACGGCCTGCAGGGACTACCGAGGGTGACCTCGACCTAGCCGATCAGCAGTTCCAGGCAGGCCTTTTCTGCGGCTCCGTCCACGCACCGCCGCCAACGCCAATCCCGCTCGACACTCTTGCCGAGCTCCGTGCCCGGCTCGCAGTACGGGTCCAATCTTGTAAAGATACCGGCGCCGGGCACCGAGAACGACGATCACAATCCGCCGCGCATCCGACCCACGTAATCTGTTCGACCTTGCCATCGGCGACGACAACCTCTTTCACGGCGACAAATACAAATGGAGTGCTGCAGTTTACGGTGATCAACCTGGCCAACAAATACGCGCTCTACAACTTTCTCTCAACCTTCAGCGGCACGCACTATGTCACGCCGCGGGCGTATGACCGCTCAGCTGGGGTTTCACTTTTAATGAACAATGTGGGACGGACACTCTTGTCCGCCGCTTTAGATCTTGGCCCCGGCCAGATTTTTGTGCTGACTAAGACAATGATGGCTCACATCATTGGCAGTAAATGCCGGAGCGGGGGAAAGAAAGTCCGCCCCACACAGCGAAAAGGCGGTGGCGGGGGAGAACCGGCCAGCCGCCTTTGGGCTGCAAGCCGCATCTATGCAGCCAGCGCTTCCAGCGCCGTTCGATTGCGGATCACCAGAAGTCGAACCTTCCAGGCGGATGAATTCCTTCTTTTTCAGGTCGCTCAGCAGGCGAGTCACGGTCTCCCGGGAGGAGCCAATCATCTGCGCCATCTCTTCGTGGGTCATGCTCGCCCGGATGCGGATTTCCGACGTCGCAACTCTTCCCGGCTCGGCGTCCACGAAAGCAGTAACCTTGCCAACTTGCCGGCTGAGGAACGGGTCAGAACCAGTTCGTGGATGTCATGGTACGCCGACTGAAATTCCCGGCTTAAGGCCTGAGATGCGCGCAGTCCCAACTCTCCGCTTTTCTCCATCAACCGGAGCAAGGCTTCGCGTTCGATGAAGTTCACCTGGCAAGGCCCGGTAGTTTCGGCACTCAGCTCAAAGGGTTCGCCCGCGATCACGGCACTCAAGCCCAGCACCTCGCCCGCCTCGGCGATTTTCAAAATCAGTACTTTGCCTTCCCGCGAAGTAGTCGAGAGTTTGGCCCGGCCCGAGCAAAGCACAAATGCCCCCCGCGGCATCTGTCCTTCGACAAACAAAAGGGCCCCGCCGGGGTAGGTGCTCAAGTGGCTGGCGCTGCCAAGAAGGTTGAGTCCTTCTGGAGAGAGGCCGCAAAACCAGGGATCCCTCCGCAACTTGCAAGTGAGACAGCTCTCGGTCAATTCCAACCCATAGGGGAGTGTTCATTGCCACCACCTTGCCAGCGCTTGACCCATTGGGCTCAGCCACGTGTTCCACGGGTCGTCGAAGACGGCCCCGGGCCCGGCGCAATTCCTTGACCAGCAGGCGTGCGTTTTCTGTTTTCGCCAGCAAATCCGCGGCGATGGCACGCGTATTGGAGTCCCACGATCGCAGGCATTGCACCAACTCCCATCCCGCGCTGGCTTCCCCCTGGCGGTGCCATCGCGCACCGCAAGCAAGCAGATATAAGGGATCGAAGTGGGTGCCCTGCGCTGATGTGTAGTCCCTTCTGACTCCGCGACGCCCGGAACAATTAGCCCTTGGCGCATCCCCTAGAACTGGCAGGGGCAACCAGTGCCCCTGCCCGCCCGCATCGCCCCCAAGCGGGGCGTCTCCGCTCCCAGGGAATGTCGCGATATCTCGACGACGCCCCACGGCGTCCGTTTGCACTAACAAAGGCATCTCCTAAAGGCCATCTCGAAACCCTGCGCCCGCATCCGGTGCTGCCGAACAGGCAATCTCTTGCACTGTTCGTTGTTCCGTACAGTAATCCTGGCCCTACTAGAAAGTAGGGATCAGAGCGACTCTGGCTCGCAGTCCAGGTTCCAAACTGGGCTGTGCCTCTAACTTGCAGCAACGATTGGACACACGACTCCCTACTGCATTGGAATGTGCACTTCCTCAGAACAGAATTGACGACCCCCCGGCGGAATGCCGATCAATCGTCATCGAAGAATTAGGATTCGGGGTGGCGGGCGGACTTCTTAGTTTTGGTAGTCTTCCCGGGTAATGCCCATCTTCTGCATTCGGGATTGCAGGGTGGTGCGCTTCATTCCCAAGCGGGCGGCAGCTCCGTGCAAACCGGCAATCACGCCCCCGGTCTCGCGCAGCACGCGGAGAATGTGTTCTCGTTCCAAGCCTTCCAAGGTGGTATTTTGAGGAGTTCTCTCAGGAGGAGTCCCTTCATAAGGAGGTATCAGTTCCGCCAAGGGCACATTCAACGTCGTCCCCTCGGAAAGAATCGCTGATCGTTCGATGAAGTTCTCCAGTTCCCTCACATTGCCGGGCCAGGTCCAGCGCGTCAGCGCATCCATAGTTTCCGTGGGGATATCCTCGATGTGCTTGTTCATGCTGCGGGAAAACTTCTGGACGAAGTAGCGCACCAGCAGGGGAATGTCTTTGCCCCGCTCGCGCAGGGGTGGCATTTTCACCGGGAACACACGCAGGCGATAATACAGATCATCGCGGAATTCGTGCGCCGCCACACTTTTCGCCAAGTCACGATTCGTCGCCGCGATCAGACGCAAGTTCACGCGGATCGTCCGCACCCCGCCCAGCCGCTCGAACTCGTGATCCTGCAGCACCCGCAACAGCTTTGGCTGAAGTTCCAGCGGAATCTCTCCCACCTCATCCAGAAAAAGTGTTCCCTTGTCGGCCATCTCTAAACGTCCGACCTTCTGGCTTATGGCGCCGGTAAACGCACCCTTTTCATGCCCGAAAAGCTCACTCTCCAACAGCCCGGTAGGAATTGCGGCGCAGTTCAGCTTAATGAAACTGGCGTCCTTCCGCGAACTCATCCGGTGAATGGCGCGCGCAATCAATTCTTTGCCTGTTCCCGTTTCTCCCAGGATGAGAACTGTGCTATCCGTGGGCGCGACGGTCTGAACCTGTGCCAGCACGCGCTTGAGCGCCGGGCTTTCCCCGATAATTTCTTCAAACCCAAGCACAGAGCGAATCTCATCCTGCAGATACAGCTTTTCATGCTTGAGTTTGGAAGTAAGCTCCGCGATTTCGTGGTAGGCGCGGGCGTTGTCCAAGGCGATCGCAACCTGTGTCGCCACTTGTTTCAGGAAATCCGTGTCCTGCGGGAAAAACGCGTTCTCTTCCTTGCTGGCCAGATTCAAAGTTCCAAGCACACCTTTTCGCGTGACCAGCGGCACCGAGCACATGGACTGAAAACCTTGTTCCAGCAGCCCCCGAATGAACGCAGACTGGGCTTCGAGAAGCTCTTCCCGGTTTGCGATCCTTATTTCGCGCGTCTGAAACGCTAGGCCGGCAGTGACTGTCTCTTCTATGGGAACAATTGTGTCCGGGACGAATGGCTCGGCGGCTGACGGATCATCCAACGCATGCATGCGCATGGAATGCGTGACCTTGTCATACAGGGACACACTGGCGTAGCCTTGCCGGACCACTTTCCGTATTAAATCCGAAATCGCGGGAAACAGTCGCCGCAAGTCGAGGTTGGAGACCAAGGTAGTGCTGACTTCCACCAGCATTTTCAGCCTCTGTTTCTCATTTTCAAAAGCCGCACGGGTTAATGCATTCTCCACTGCCAATGCCACCAACTCTGCGACACGGCGAAGGAGGCGGATATCGTCTTCGCCGTAGGCGCCTACTGTCGTGCTGCCCAGCCCCAACCCTCCTAAACGCCGCCTGGCAGTGGTCAGTGGCAATGCGCAGTACGATCGCACTCCCTTCTCACGCAATATCGGTGACAAAGAAGGACGCCGTCCCTCGGCCAGAGAATCCGTCACCACCAGTGGTTGCTGATTTTGCCAAACCCATCCGATGTCAGAGTCATTGATGGGGAGTTCGAGAGGCGTGGGATTCAGTTGTGATCCTTCCCACAGATGCATCAGCATCATGTCTTTTGAGGAATCGTAGAGAAAGAAAGCGGCGACATCGAACGCAGCCACATCGCGCAGGGGTCCGGCGAGATCACACAACAAATCAGCCAAGCCGCCGTGCCGCACCACCAAATCCGCCGTTCTCAGCAGCGTCTCGTAGCGGCGCAGATCACTTTCAAATTCGAAGTGGCTATCAGGAACCATTTGCGCGAGTCCATTTAGCTGCGCCCCCTCGAGCAAAACTTCCTGCGAAATCCGACCAGAAATTACCTTGATAATAGACATCAAATGCATCTCTCCGCAAGGAGATTTGGTGTCCACATCCCATTCTGGAAAAAGAATCGCGATCGCCGCAGGCTAGCACCACGCAACAGACGATTCCACTATACGAAGGTAGCGCCCGGCTTTACCTTCGTAAAGGCGTATCAGTTAGGCGGCTTCGCAGGGATGCCAATTTTCTCAGCCATCCGCACCAACTCCGCCACGGAGTTCGCTGTCATTTTGCGCATGAGTTGGCTGCGATGAACCTTGACCGCTGCCTCGCTGGTGCCGATTTTGGCCGCAATCTGTTTATTGAGCAGACCGGAAACCAGCAGAGGTAGCACTTCTCGCTCGCGGAACCGTCAGCGATTCAAACCGTTCCCACAGCGCCGCCGCCTCCGCCTCTTTCCGGCGTCTCTTGCGGTCCCCTTCCAGCGCGACGTGGATCGCATCCAGCAGATCCTGAGGGCGGTAGGGTTTGGTAAGGAACTCAACCGCTCCCGCTTTCATGGCCCGAACCGACATGGGAATGTCGCCGTGGGCGGTGATAAAGATGATCGGGATGTGAATACTGGCTTCGGCCAACTCGCGCTGGAAGGCGAGTCCGCTCGTTCCCGGCAGCCTGACATCGAGGATCAGGCAACTGGGCGCATCGGGTCGCTGCCTCAGCAGAAATTCGCGGGGTGTGCCGAAGGTGTCGACGTCCAGACCTACCGAGCGGATCAGGCTGTCGAGCGAATCTCGGATCGCCCTATCGTCATCAACAACAAACACGATGGGGGACGGCTCACTCATGCGGCACCGCCTGCGCCCGGCAAGGTGAACTGGAAAATCGCTCCCTGAGGAGATGCGGAGGCGGCCCAGAGACGGCCGCCATGAGCTTCAATAATGGAATGGCTGATGGATAGCCCCAGTCCTATGCCCTCGGGTTTGGTTGTAAAGAATGGTTCGAAGATACGGTCGCTATGCTCGGGATCGAGCCCTTTTCCAGAATCCTGAACCTGGATCAGGACGCCATCGGGATGCTTTGCCGACTTGATGAACAGTTCCCGTCGCCGGTCGGTGATCATACTCATCGCGTCAATGGCGTTCAGGATCAAGTTCAGCATGACCTGCTGCAGTTGCACACGATCGCCGAGCACTGCCGGAACATCAGCCGCCAGCTCAGTCTTCACCGTGACCCCGCCTCTCACAAGTTCGCCCTCGCCCAGCAGCACCACTTCGCGGATCACTTCATTTCCATCCAGCGGCCGCAGTCGAGGTGGCGTCTTCTCGAGTAGCGCACGAATCCTCTGGATCACGCTGCTGGCGCGGTTAGCCTCCTGGACGGCCATGCTTACCGCCTCCCGCGCCTCGTCCAGGTTGGGTGGTTGCACAGCCAGCCAGTGCAGCGCGGCGGTTGCATCGGTGGCCACCGCCGCAAGGGGTTGGTTGATCTCATGCGCGATGGATGCCGTCAATTCACCCAGGGCGGCGATTCGAGTTACCCGCGCCAGTTCGGCCTGCGATTCCTGCAGCGCCTGCTCCGCCTGCTTGCGCTCCGTGATGTCGCGGGCCACCGACACTCTGTAGATGCGGTCAAGCTGGACCTGTTTGATGCTGATTTCCACCGGAAACGTCGATCCATCCTTGCGTCGGTGACGACTCTCGTAAATGGCAGATCCTGAACCCTGCAACTCGGCGTTCACCCTTGCGTGCCTCGATTCATCGAGATTCGGATCGATATCGAAAACTCTCATGGACAGAAGTTCTTCGCGAGCGTAGCCCAGATCGATGCAAGCCCTACCGTTAATATCAATGAAGCGGAGCGTTTCCGGATCAACCACCTCGATGGCATCATTGGAGTGGTCAACCAACATCCGGAAAAGCTGCAGGGATTTTTCCGCTCGCTTGCGTTCGGTCACGTCGTGAGCCATGCCGCGGACGATGGGCGAAGGCACACCCTCGGTGCGAACCGTGTTGTCGTATTCCCAAATCCTGCGTTCTCCAGTTCGCGTAATGACTGACAGCACACCCTTGTCCCTGCCGGCCGTCTTGATTCTGGCCAGGTACGCGTCGAACTGTTCACGAAACTCTGGGGCAATCAAATCTCGCATCGGAATTTTCAGCAGTTCGGCGACTTCATACCCCAGGATGCGCGCCGGAGCCGGGTTAGCCGAGAGTAAAATCCCCTGCAGATCGTGGGTGCAGAGCAGATCCTGGCTATGCTCGACCAGATCGCGGTAGCGATCCTCGCTCTCGCGCAGAGCTTGTTCCGCCCGCTTGCGCTCGGTGATGTCTCGAATCGCAGCCGTAACCAACAAACCTTCCATGGTCTGCAGTGGGCTGAGGCTGATCTCTACCGGGAACTCGTGCCCCCCCTTATGCAAGCCATACAGTTCCAGGCCGGCCCCCATCGGTCGTACCCGAGGCTCGGCAAAGAAGCGCATGCGGGAACCCGGATGTTGAGGTCGGAAGCGCTCCGGTACCAGCGTTTCAATTTCACGCCCCAACAATTCCCCCCGCCGATAGCCGAACAACCTTTCTACCTGGGCATTGACGAGCACTATCTTGCCCTCGCGATTCATCACTACCACTGCGTCCGGGGCTGCCTCTAGCAGCCCACGGAATTTGCCCTCCGCTGCCTCCGAAGCCTTGGCGGTTTGAACCAGAGAGAGGATCTGTGGAACCGTAAAGGGAAGCATGACAGCCGTCGCCATCGATGCCACGGCCGTCACCACCTTGAGGCCCGCGGAAAGCACATACACCGGATCCCAGACGGTAACCACCTCCATGAAATGCGTGCCGCCACAGGCAACGATGAACGCGCCGAACGCCAGCAACATCCAGTGAAAAGGTATGTCACGGCGTCCTTTCTGAACCAGGTAAACAAGTGTTGCGGAAATCGTGAAGTAGGACAGACCGATGAGGAAGTCGGCAATCACGTGAGTCCAGACCAATCCCGACTTGCCCAGGTAGCAGTACCGGTGCGGCAAAAAGTTCGCGGCCAGAATGCGACCTGCAAGAGACGGCCAGATCAGGAATGGAACGACTACAATCGCCAACCCTGCGGCCAGTCCATAAAGCAGTTGACGTATCGGAAATTGCGTCGGTTCAGACGGTCCGGAGGTTACTATTGGCCTCGCCATACGACCTCCCTGAGGATGAGCTGATCGTGCCCTCGCCATTTCGGTTTCATGTGGCAAGAATTGACCGAAACGATTCGCTTGGGAACACGCCCGGCAAGATCAAAGGTGTGCAGTGCAAGACCTGCGGCATGGAGTGGAACTATACGATCCAGTCTTTTGCAGAGCTTGGGAATCGGTTCCCGTTGGCGGGGAGATGGCGCACCGGGATTCGCCATGACCACGGGAGCGTGGCCGCAGCAACGATACTCTGGATCCTCGAGGTGAACGTCAGCGGCCATTTGCGCAAGTCCGAAGGTCCGTCCCCCTCCTCGAACCTTGACGCAAAAACCGGTTCAAACCGCAGTTGCCGTAATCATAGTCCGGATTCTCAGGAGCGCAAGAGGATTTGTTGATGCCGTTAGGTTTCTTGACCCGAGGTCAGAACTTCGCATGACCCGGTTCTACCGCGGCGTGATCTTCGACCCGCTATAATCCCTAAGGTGGCGCGTGGATGGGAGAGCAAATCGGTCGAAGAGCAGCAGGCCGAGGCAGCCTCGACTCCGGCCAGGCGGAAGCAACCTTTTACTCCTGAGCAGTCCGCACACCAACGGGAACGGCAGGGCTTGATCTTGTCCCGCAAACGCGTGCTCCAGCAACTTGAAGCTGCTCAGAATCCTCGCCACTGCAAAATGCTGCAGGACGCTCTGGCTGATCTGGACGCTCAACTGGCCCGACTGGGCTAAGCCGGTCGTGTCAAATGCCCTCGTGATCCTGACGTATAATGTCGTTTTATCCCCATGAAAGCTTACGTTTATGTTTCGCTGAAGAAGAGCGTGCTTGATCCCCAGGGAAAAACGATCCAGGGCGCTCTGAAGAAAATGGGCTACAAGGGCTTGGAGGAGGTCCGCCAAGGCAAGTATTTCGAGATTACATTGAACGGCGGGCTGAGCCGCGCGCAAGCGGAAGCGGAAGTGGGACGGATTGCCCGTGAGGTCCTGACCAATCCCGTGATCGAGGAATTCCGTTTCACGCTGGAGGAATAAACGATAACTGTCATTTTCCAGGGAAGACTACTGATGAAAATGTCATCCTGAGCGGAGCAGATTCTCCGCGAAGCGGAGAACCTGCGGAGTCGAAGTTGAGGCGTTTGGCGGGCGTTTGAGCCCGCCGCCGAAATCCCGAGCGTAGTCGAGGGAGCTCACGAGGCGGCAAAGATTGCCCTGCGCTTCGCGACGGCAACTTCGCTCAAGATGACAGTGGTTCCTAAGGAGTAGGTCATGTGCGGCATTGTGGGATATGTCGGTAAGAAGCAAGTGGTGCCCGTCATTCTGGACGGGCTGCGGCGCCTGGAATATCGCGGCTACGACTCGGCGGGCATCGCCGTGGCCGGCAATGGCGATGGCCTGCAGATTCGCCGCGCCGAAGGCAAGCTGCGCAACCTGGAAGAAGTCATCCGCCTCAAGCCGCTCGACGGCACCTACGGCATCGGGCACACCCGCTGGGCCACGCACGGCCGCCCCACCGAAGAAAACGCGCATCCCCATCGCGACTGCACCGGACGCATCGTGGTGGTGCATAACGGCATCGTCGAGAACTACGTCTCGCTGAAGAAGAAGCTGATCGAAGAAGGCCACAAGTTCTACCACCGAAACCGATACCGAAGTCATCGCGCACCTGGTCGAGAAGTATTTCACCTGAAGACCGGCAACGGCACACAGGCCTTCGCTGGAAGAAGCTGTGCGCAAGACGGTGCAGTGAATTGACCGGCGTATTCGCGCTGGCGGTGATCGCGGCGGACGAACCGAACAAGATCGTTGCCGCGCGCAACGGCCCGCCCGCCGTCATCGGGCTGGGCAAGGACGAGTATTTCGTGGCCTCCGACGTGCCCGCGATTCTGTATCACACCCGCGACCTGTTCTTTCTGGCCGATGGCGATCTCGCGGTAATCACCCCGGACGGCGTGCAGCTTACCGATTTCGACGGGCAGCCCATCGTGCGCCAGGTGCAGCACATTACCTGGGACCCGATCATGGCGGAAAAGGGCGGCTTCAAGCATTTCATGCTCAAGGAAATTTACGAGCAGCCGCGCGCCGTGCGCGACACCACGCTGGGCCGCATCTCGCTGGACACGGGCCACGTCTTTCTGGACGAGATGGAGATCTCCGAAGAGGAGTTCCGAGCCGCGCAAGAAAATCAACATTGCCGCCTGCGGCACCAGTTGGCACGCCGGCCCGGCGGGCAAGTTCATGATCGAGCGCCTGGCGCGGGTTCCGGTGGAGGTGGATTACGCCAGCGAGTGGCGCTACCGCGATCCGATCATCGGCCCCGACACGATGACCATGCTGATCTCGCAGTCGGGCGAGACCGCCGACACCATCGCGGCGCAGCGCGAAGCCAAAGCCAAGGGATCGAAGACGCTGGCCATCTGCAACGTGGTGGGCTCCATGATCACGCGCGAAGCTGCGGGCACGATCTACACCCACGCCGGTCCGGAGATCGGCGTGGCCTCGACCAAGGCGTTCACCGCCCAGCTGACCGCGCTTTATCTGTTCGCGCTGTACCTGGCGCAGGTGCGCGGCACCATCAGCGCCGAGCAGGCTCAGGCTGGCGTTCAGGAACTCACCCGCCTTCCGGGCAAACTTGAGCACGTGCTGACCCACGAGGAGACTGCGAAGACCTGGCCAAGGAATATTTGCGGGCGCAGGACTTCCTCTTCCTGGGACGCGGCATTCACTATCCCGATCGCGCTCGAAGGCGCGCTGAAGCTGAAAGAAATCTCCTACATTCACGCCGAAGGCTATCCCGGCCGGCGAGATGAAGCACGGCCCTAACGCGCTGATCGACGAGAACCTGCCGGTCGTGATCATCGCCACGCGGGACCAGAACGATGAGCTCTCGAGACTGCGCTACGAAAAAACCATTTCCAACCTGAAAGAAGTCAAGGCGCGCTCCGGCATGGTGATCGCCCTTGCCACCGAGGGCGACGAAGAAATCAAAGCGAAGCGGCCGACCATGTGCTCTACATTCCGCCGGCGCCGGAAGAGTTGCTGCCGATCCTGGAGATCGTGCCCCTGCAACTGCTGGCCTATCACATCGCAGTGCGCCGCGGCTGCGACGTGGATCAGCCGCGGAACCTGGCGAAGTCGGTGACGGTGAGTAGCAGTCGCCCTTAGCCCCCTGTCATGCTGAGCGCAGCAGGAGCTTCGCAATGCGAAGTTCCTGCGGAGTCGAAGCATCCGCGTTAGCCAGCGGCAGGGATGCCAGTAGGGAAGTCGCTTCGACTCCCGCCGGGCATCCGCCATTCGGCGAATTCCCACTCCGCTCAGGATGACAGCGTCTCGCTCGGCCTCCACAATCATCTATCATAGCTGATGAGTCCCATTCCAACCTTCACCGCGCGCCTGATCCGCTCCGTCTCCCTCTCCGATCTGACCAAGCACCTCGAGTTCGACATGAAGAATGTCCCTCGCTTCGGTTTTGTCGCCGGGCAATGGCTGTCGCTGAAGCACGAACATGCCCGACGGCGAGGAGATCACCCGCGCCTACTCCGATCGCCTCCCCGCCCGGCAGACGACAACCGTTTCGCGCTCTGCCTCAACCGTGTACAGGATGGCTTCATGTCCAATTTCCTTTGCGACATGAAAGAAGGCGAGGAGACTCCCCTGCCAGGGCCCTTCGGCGATTTCATCCTGCGCCCGCCGCATGCGCGACACGATCTTCATCGCCACCGGCACCGGCATCGCCCCATTCCGCTCCATGTTGCATTGGCTGCTGCGGGGAGGACGCCCGTCGTCCATCGAAGCTCATCCGCCATCAAGGCAAGCAACTCTGGCTGGTCTTCGGCAATCGCACCGGTCAGACATTTACTATCACGATGAATTCCTCGCGCCTCGCCGCGCGAGCACGCCGAACTTTCATTACCTGCCGACCCTCAGCCGCGGAGAGTCCCGATTGGCAGGGTTTGCGGGGCTATGTGCAGGAGCACGTCCCCGGCAATTGTTCAGGGCCAGCACCGACATGCACGCCTACATCTGCGGCCTGGACAAGATGGTCAAGGCCAACCGCGAGTCTGCTGAAGAGCCTGGGCTGGGATCGCAAGTCGATTCTGTACGAGAAGTACGACTAACACTGAAGTGCGGCAGGCTGCGGTGTTACAATTCCCGCGAATACCAAAATTCCCGACACGCTGTCCCGGGCCGAACACCTTCCTGCCGGGCTGCCGAGAATCTCACACAGAATAAGGAGAGGCTTATGAAAAAACTGCTGCTGGTTCTCACGCTGTTGGCGCCAGCGCTGTTGTTTGCGCAAAGCCCTTTTGACGGAACCTGGGTCACCAACCTGAACACAGCCCAGCTTCCATCAAAGCCGGAAGTCTACGCTGTGGAGAAGGGGATGTACAGCTGTCCGTCCTGCGTCCCCAAGATTGACGTGAAAGCTGACGGCACCGACCAAAAAGTCAGCGGCTCTCATTATTTCGACACCACCAGTGTTCGAGTTGTGGACGCCGCCACGATTGAGATCATTTCGAAGAAAGATGGCAAGACCGTCTACACAGAAACCGACGTAGTTTCCCCCGACGGCAATAGTCTGACGGAAAAGTTCAGTGACAAAACCGGAGGCAACCCCGAGCCCGTCACTGGAGAAGAGACGCTCGCGCGAGTCAGCAAGGGCGCCGCCGGGTCTCACGCCGTTTCCGGTTCCTGGCGTGCCCAGAAACTCTCTGACATTTCCAAGAATGGGCTCACCGTTACTTTTCAGGCCACGGATAGCGGACTGAAGATGTCATCGCCGACAGGCCAAAGCTACGACGCGATGTTCGACGGCAAGGAGTATCCGGTTCAAGGCGACCCCGGCCACACCGTGGTCACGCTGAAGCGGATCAGTAAAGACACTATTGAAGAAACCGACAAACGGGACGGAAAAGTAGTGAGCGTGTTCCGCATCACGGTTTCGAAGGATGGGAAATCGATTAATGCGGTGGTCGAGGACAAAGAACGCGGCACCAAGATGTCCTTCACCATGCAAAAGCAGGCGTAAGCACATTGCGCGGGTGCGCTTTCCTGGCGCACCCGCGTTGCTACCCTTGGAGGGGGCCCTCGTCGCCGACAGCGACTGCACGCCGTCTTGATTCGTATCAGGGCATGGCCTCAGCCATATTGCCGCCCTCTGTCCACAATGTCATCCTGAGCAAAGTTGTCGTTCGCGAAGCGGACGACAACGCAGTCGAAGGATCCCTATGGCCATAATCCCGACGGTGGCGCCTCAGGGAGTTCTCCCCGATCAGTTGAGAGCATCGAGAGAATCCCTCTTCAGGTTCATCGTCGCGCGAGCCGCAAGGGATCCTTCGACTCCGTAGCTGCTTCGCGGCGCGAAGCAGCTACTGCGCTCAGGATGACACGCTTGGACGGGCGTTACGCAACGTCAGAGTGAGCAGCTGATTTTCTCGGTCTCCACGGAATTCGATCTGGGCAACCGGCGCCGGCCCATTCTTCAAAGGTCAGAGCACCGTCGAACCTACCTCCGGATCGGAAAAGATTTCCAAGTCTAAACTTTACTCCTCCGTTTGGATTAACGACGCACACGAGGCCGTCGATGCAATTAGTGAGAAGAAGCGTGAGGGCCGCCGAGTCCGCCCTCGGCAAGCTGTAACCGACGATGTAGATACGGTCGGCATCTCGCAGGGCCTGCGCTGCCTTTCGCCAGAGATCCAAGAACACATGGCTGTCCGACTCGTCCGTTTCGTAGTTCTTAATGTAGCTCGGGTGTAGCACGACGTGCCTTTCGTCGTTACCGGGAGGTATGCTCGGTAGGCACGAGTCGACGTACCAGATACCAAGACCCTGCAAGAACTGCGGATCTATGGAGATCTTCGTGCTGATCGGTGCCGCCCCAAACGCTTCCGGTGGTGTTGCACCGTCGTGTTGAGGTGGCAGAGAAAAATCAGGCGCAAACATCGGCCTGCGATACCACCCGGCGGCACCGTGCAGGTGGAGGATGACGACCGGCGATTCGGGAAGCACGGTCGGCGTCTTATCATCCCGCGACTTTTGAAAGACCAACCCGAAGCCGTACCCATCTCCAAGTGACCACTTGCCCTGATCCAGCAAAACCCGCTCCAGCGACGAATCGTAGTTGAAAGTGATGACCACGTCGTTGGGCTTCAGCTGTTCCGCAAATGTTCTTAGAGCATCCCACTCATTCCTTTTCGACCCTGCGTGGTCTTCGCTGTGTCTCCACGCGAAATAGTTTTCGAGGGCCCACAGAAGCATCGCGCGGTAATGTTGGTAGTCGCGAGCGCCCGCATCGGGGGAATCAGTCAGGGTCGCAAAATCGAGGGCAGTGAACAGGTGTTCGATGTTCTTAGCGCGATGAGCTTGGGCAATCGTGGGGTTGGGATTTGTTTCCAGCCAACGCTCCAATTCTGCCCATCCCTTTTTATAGTCGAAGCGGTCAATGCAGTTCCCGCTCGTTCGAACATAGCTGTCAATCGCGTTGAATAGCTCGCTTCCCAAAGGGTATCCGACAGATTTCGAAACTCCAGCACCCAACACGTAAACGTTCATGAAGCGCTCCTGAAATCACCGCAACTTATTGCATTAGTTTATCATCTAACACCTTGACAATGATTCACTCAACTCTTATCATGTCATACGGTGCAATCACCATCACACTGATTGTAAAGCACTTATAAGTATGAAGGGGGAACAGTCATGAGCAAGATCATAGGAATTGACCTCGGAACCACCAACTCGGTTGTGGCCGTCATGGAAGGCGGCGAGCCGAAGGTCATCCCCAACGAAGAAGGCGGTCGGACGACTCCCTCGGTGGTCGGATTCACCAAGACCGGCGAACGGCTGGTCGGACAGGTGGCTAAGCGGCAAGCCATCACCAATCCCGAGAACACGATTTATTCGATCAAGCGTTTCATGGGGCGGCGCTACGACGAAGTCAGCGAAGAAATGAAGATGGTGCCGTTACAAGGTCGTGCGTCCCGGCGACCACGTCGCCGTGATGGCGCAAGGCAAGGAATACACGCCGCCGGAGATTTCCGCGATGATTCTGCAGAAGCTGAAGAAGGCGGCGGAAGACTATCTCGGCGAGAAGATCACCGAGGCGGTCATCACCGTGCCCGCGTACTTCAACGACGCCCAGCGACAGGCGACCAAAGATGCCGGGCCAGATTGCCGGCCTCGAGGTTAAGCGCATCATCAATGAGCCCACGGCGGCGGCGCTAGCCTACGGTCTCGACAAGAAGAAGGACGAAACCATCGCGGTTTACGACTTCGGCGGCGGCACGTTCGACATCTCGATCCTGGAAGTCGGCGAAGGCGTGATCGAAGTCAAAGCCACCAACGGCGACACCCACCTGGGCGGCGACAACATCGACCAGCGCATCGTGGATTGGCTGATTGACGAATTCAAGAAGGACGAAGGCCTCGACCTGCGCGGCAAGGGCAACGAGATGGCTCTGCAGCGTCTGCGCGACGCCGCGGAGCGCGCCAAGATCGAGCTCTCCACCACCATGGAGCACGAGATCAATCTGCCCTTCATCACCGCCGATGCCAGCGGTCCCGAAGCACCTGGTCAAGAAGCTGACCCGGGCCAAGCTGGAGTCGATGGTCGAAGACATCATTCAGAGCTCGGTCGGGCCGTGCAAACAGTGCATGAAAGACGCCGGCGTGGACGCCAGCAAGATCAACGAAGTGGTGCTGGTCGGCGGCCAGACTCGTATGCCTCGCATCCAGGCAGCTGGTGAAGGAGCTGTTCGGACGCGAAGGCCACAAGGGTGTGAACCCGGATGAAGTGGTTGCAGTCGGCGCGGCCATTCAGGGCGGCGTGCTCAAGGGCGAAGTGAAAGACCTGCTCCTGCTGGACGTGACTCCGCTGTCGCTGGCGATTGAAACGCTGGGCGGTGTGGCGACGCCGATGATCCCGCGCAACACCACGATTCCGACCAAGAAGACGGAAACGTTCTCGACCGCGGCCGACAGCCAGACTTCGGTCGAAGTTCACGTGCTGCAGGGCGAGCGGCCGATGGCGGCGCAGAACCGCACGCTGGGCAAGTTCCACCTGACCGGAATTCCACCGGCTCCGCGCGGCGTGCCGCAGATCGAAGTGACGTTCGATATCGATGCCAACGGCATCCTCAACGTGACCGCGAAAGACATGGCCACGCAAAAGGACCAGAAGATCACGATTACGTCGTCTTCCGGCCTGTGCAAGGAGGAAGTCGAGCGCATGGCGAAAGACGCCGAAGCCCACTCGGCCGAAGATAAAGCGCGGCGCGAAGAGATCGAGGCCAAGAACCAGCTCGACTCCATGGTTTACAGCGTGGAGAAGATGCTAAGGAGCAGGGCGACAAGATCTCCGGCTCGGACCGTGGCGACGTCGAAAACGCGATCGCCGACGCCAAGAAGGCGCTCGAAGGCGGCGACAAGGCCGCGATGGACAAGGCCCGCGAGACGCTGACCCAGGCCTCGCACAAACTGGCCGAGCAGATGTACAAGGCGGCTCAGTCGCAGGCGGCGCCGGGGGCAGGCACCGGACCGACGCCGGGACCGGCCTCCGGGCGGCGATGGCCAGGCCAAGAAAGACGAAGGCGTCATCGACGCCGAATACGTGGACGTGGAAGACAAGAAATAGCCGTTAGCTCTTACTGTTAGCTTTTAGCTTGAACCATGGGGACGGACGCCATGCTCATCTAGGCCGAGCATGGCTCCCTCCCGGCTCCCGTTTTCGCGCTCATTTCGGGCTCAACTTGAACACTACACCGTAGCCGTAAGCCCCGCCTTCGGCAGTGGTCCCGTAAAAGTTGCCCGCCCTATCTTTGATCAAGCCTGCCCAAGGCGTGCTCCCGTCCTCGCCCCCTGTAAAGCTGTAAAGCACACTTTCGTTCCCGGTCGAGTCTATCTTGAAGACCACTCCGTAATTGTCCGCGCCGCCCTCCTCTGTCGTCCCATAAAGGTTTCCCTGAGAGTCCAACAGCAAGGAGCCGAAGCCCGGATACCACCCGTCAGACTCCTCAAACGTGTGCAGCACAGTTTCAGTTCCGGCTTTGTCCATCTTGAACACCATTCCGCCATTACTGCCGCCCACGCCTCCCTGGGACGTGGTCCCGTAAAGGTTCCCCGCAGCGTCCAAGACCAAGCCTGCCTGGGGATAATATCCGTCCAAACCATTCTCAGTCCTGAATGAGTGCAGCGGCGTCTCCGAGCCATTCTTGTTTAGCTTGAACACGGTACCCACATCCTCGCCTCCTCCGTGATAAGTGGTCCCGTAGAAATTTCCTTCCGCATCCTGCACTATGGGCGCCTCTGGGTACCTTCCGTACTTCCCTCCCATAAAGCTGTGTAAGATCTTCCCCTTCCTTACTCCGGTCACCTTGAACACGACGCCCCCGTTTTCTCCCCCGCCAGCCGCCGCGGTAGCGTACACGTTACCGTTGGCGTCCCTGATAACGCCTGCGTACGGGGTTGCCCCGTTCCACTGCTTGAGGATACGCAGCACTGTCTCCTTTCCTTTGGCATTCATCTTGAAAATCACGCCGTAGCCGCCGCCATCGGAAGTAGTGCCGTAGAGGTTTTGTGCCGAGTCCAGGACCAAAGTCACGCCCATCGGATAAGCGCCGTCCTGCTGACCACCAAAAGAATGAAGCACGGTCTCCTTCCCGGCGGTATCCAGCTTGAAGACGGCGCCGAGATTGTGGTAGCCACCTTGGTAGGTGGTGCCATACAAGTTCCCAGCCGAATCCTGAGCCAGGCCGCCGTAAGGACTTGCGCCATCCGATCCTCTGAAACTGTAAATCGTTTCTTCGTTGTAATTCTGGGCCTGCGTGGCGCATGCAGCCAGGACCAAGAACGTGACCGCCAGCGCCGCTGCCGTACTTCCTGCTCGCCATGATGCGGAAACCGAGCTACGCCTTTGCCGAAGGTCGTCCATAGGAGCCCCCTTTCAAAAAGCCCGGCACCAACTGTACACTTGTTGTCGCTTGACTGCCAGAGTGTAAGGGTGCCGCGTCGGGAACGCCATAACACCCTTCGCAGGCCGGGAAAATGCGACTACGAAGGCAGGCCCGCAGTCCGGAGCTGACGGCGGTAAGAAGAAAGACGAAGGCGTGTTCGACGCCGAGTACGTGGATGTAGAGGACAGGGGGTAAGCGGGTCCGCAGAATACTGTTCATCCTGAGCGGAGGGGCTGCGGCGCGAAGCGCTGCAGGCCCTGGAGTCGAAGGACCCCGAGAATCACTGTGCTGCGATGAACGTCGAAAGGCGTTTTGACAACGAGTTTCGAGGGATAATTCACTGACCCGTCTTGAGCGGGACTTGACTGCATCGGGGTCCTTCGACTGCGTTGCCGTTCGTTGCACGAACGGCAACTTCGCTCAGGATGACAGGGTTTAGGGTAAGCTCTGGATAGATGGCCACCACCACCAAGAAAGACTACTACGACCTCCTCGGGGTGAAGAAGTCCGCCTCCGCCGACGACATCCGCAAAGCGTTCCGCAAGCTCGCCCGCAAATACCATCCTGACGTCAATCCCGGCGACAAATCAGCCGAAGAAAAGTTCAAGGCTATCTCCGAGGCCAACGACGTCCTGAGCGATCCCAAGAAACGCAAGATCTACGATCAGGTCGGGTTCTACTCCGACAACATTGATCCTGCGACCGCCGAGGCATACGCCCGCGCCGGGGGCGGCGCGGGAGGATTTCCTGGCGGCGGTCCTGGCGGTTTCCCCGGGGGCCACGCCGGCGCCCAGGGCGTTGATTTTGGCGGCTTCGATTTTTCCGACCTCTTCGAAGGCGGTCGTGGCCGCAAAACCGGCGCTGGTACAGGCGGCTTCCGCGACATCTTTTCCGGCATGTTCGGTGGACGCGGTGGAGCACCGGCAGAAACTGGCCCGGAGCCCGGTTCTGACCTCGAATACCAGGTTAACGTGCCTTTCTGGACGGCGATCCGCGGCGGAGTCATGCGCCTGAACATCACCCGGCGCGACACCTGCGGCACCTGCCACGGGCAAGGTTTTATCGAGTCGCCGGGAAAATGTCCGGAGTGCAACGGCACCGGTCAGGTCACGCAAACCGGTGGACGGATGAAGTTCAATGTAACCTGTCCGCGCTGCCACGGCACGGGGAAGAACATTTCTACCTGCCCGACCTGCCATGGCGAGGGCACCATCGAGCGTACGGAACCGCTGGAGGTCCGCATTAAGGCAGGCACCCGCGACGGCCAGCGTATCCGCATTGCAGGCAAGGGCAACGCCGGGTTGCGCGGCGGTCCGCCCGGCGATCTTTACGTGATCATCCGCACCGGTGACCACCCTATCTTCCACCGTGAAGGCGATGACATTCACCTCACAGTGCCGGTTACGGCTACGGAAGCGGCTTTGGGCGCTAAGGTGGAAGTCCCGACTATTGATATAGACGGCCGCACCATGCTCAAGATCCCACCAGGGACACAGTCTGGCCAGAAGCTCCGACTGCGGGAAAAGGGTGTGCCTTCGGCAATAAAAGACGGTGTGCGCGGGGACGAAATTGTTGAGATTAAAATAACCGTCCCCACACCACGAGATGAGAAGACCAAAGAACTCCTGCGCGAGTTAGCCAAGCTCAATCCCGAAGATCCGCGGGCGGAGCTTTTTAGCAAAATCTAGTTCTCCCTTGACTCGCGCGGACGCCAACAGGCACAATTCCCCCTCGCAACTTCGCCAACATCTGCGTATTCCAAGGAGGCTTCATGTCTTCATCGCAGCAGCAGTGGAAGAACCGCCGTAAGTTTTTGCGCTACCTTGCGGCAAGTCCACTGCTGGCAGCCCCGAGCCTGTTTGGCGGTCAATTGCAGAAGTTCTTGGACTTTCCCCCATCCGCCTTCGGCGGCACCAAAATATTCAAACCAGGCGATGTCATCACCAGAGCCGAGCAGGCGCTCGACGTGATGGAGTTTGAGGCGGTCGCGCAGAAAGCTCTTCCCCCAGCACATTGGGGTTATCTCGCTACGGGCGTGGATGACGACGCCACCGTGCGGGCCAACCACGAAGGCTTTTCGAAGATCCAGATTCGCTCGCGGCGCCTGGTGAACGTGGAGAACCTGGACACATCGGTGCGGCTGTTCGGCACAACCTGGGAGACTCCGCTGTTTCTTTCTCCGGTTAGCTGCATGAAGGCGTTTCATCCCGGAGGCGAAGCTGCGGTGGCCAAAGCGGCCCGGGCAAAGAGTCACTTGCAAATTCTTTCGACCGTGGCGTCGTGTTCGGTGGAGGAGGTGACGGCGGCGCGCGGTGCTCCGGTGTGGCAGCAGCTTTACCCGACCAACGACTGGAACATTACTAAGGCCATTATCAGGCGTGCGGAAGCAGCAGGCTCGCCAGTGCTCGTGCTTACAGTTGACCTGCAGGAGAACAGCAACCGCGAGACGCAGTTCCGCTCCCGCCGCTACGACGATCGGGAGTGCAGCAACTGCCACGACAGCGGGTTCAAAGGCTATGTAGCTCGCAAGCCGATGTTTGACGGGTTGGACGTATCCCAGGTCACGGGTTTGTACTTTGCGGCTACGGATTGGCATTTTGTTAAGCGGCTGAAAGATGAGACGAAAATGAAGCTGATCATCAAGGGCATCGTCACCCGCGAAGACGCGCAGCTGGCTGTGGAGCATGGAGCTGATGGCATCGTCGTCTCCAATCATGGCGGACGCGCAGAAGAAACCCTGCGTTCGACGATCGAGAGCTTGCCGGAGGTGGTGGAAGGCGTGAAGGGAAGGATTCCTGTGTTGCTCGACGGCGGTGTAAGGCACGGCACCGACATTTTCAAGGCGCTGGCGCTGGGCGCAACGGCGGTTGGTATCGGACGGCCGTACGCCTGGGGACTGGCCAGCTTCGGGCAGCCGGGCGTGGAGGCGGTCCTCTCCATCCTGCGCCGCGAACTGCAACTGATTATGCGCGAGGCGGGAACCCCGACGGTTGCGCATATTACCAGGTCATCCGTGGTGCAGCACGGGTAGCCAGGCGCGAGCGCAGCGTAACTTGACCCAGTCACTATAGTAGTTGACTTAGTCAATTAAATGAGCGACAATTCCCGGCATGCCGGCGCACGCGAACCTGCTCGCTCCCGGGGAATTGGAATCCCGCATCCGGACGGTCCGGCGGTTCAACCGCTTTTATACCCGGCAGATTGGCCTGCTCCAGGAAGGGCTGCTCAAGAGCCGCTTCTCGCTGACGGAAGTACGAGTGCTCTACGAGTTGGCTCATCGAGAGAAACCAACTGCGTCCGCACTGTGCAAGGAACTGGGGCTCGATCCCGGATACCTGAGCCGCCTTCTGCGCAGTTTTGAAAAACAGAAACTGATCGAGAAGTCGCCCTCTGAGAGCGACGCCAGACAGGCCCTTCTCCTCCTCACTGCCAAAGGCCGACGGGTATTCGGGCCGCTCGATGCGCGTTCGAATGAGGATGTCGCTGGCATGCTCAACAAGCTGCCGTCCGATTCCCGAACCAGGCTCTTGCAGGCCATGCAGGCGATTGAACGACTGTTAGGTTCATCCCAGCCGGTGCAGGCCTATGTTTTGCGTCCGCACCAACCCGGCGACATGGGCTGGATTGTCCATCGTCATGGCGTCTTGTATTGGGAGGAATACGGATATGACGAGCGTTTCGAGGCCCTGGTGGCTGAGATTGTTGCAGAGTTCGTCCAGACCCTCGATGCTCGGCGGGAACGTTGCTGGATCGCAGAAAAGGACGGCGAAATCCTGGGATCGGTATTCCTGGTGCGGTCGTCCAAGACCGTCGCCAAACTTCGCCTGCTTCTCGTAGAACCGTCGGCTCGCGGCATGGGCATTGGCAGGCGGCTGGTCAACGAATGTGTGCTTTTCGCCAAGCGGGCGGGATACAAGAAAATCATGCTCTGGACGCAAAGTGAGCTCGCGGCCGCGCGGCGAATCTACGAGCGGTCAGGCTTTCGCCTCACCCATAAGAAGCCTCATCAGAGTTGGGGACGCGACGATCTGCTGGCTGAAACCTGGGAGCTCAAGCTCCAGGGGCGGGATGAGACGCACGGCTGAATCCAGATCCCATTCGCCGGACGTTACCTCCGTACCGGCCATCCGCTTACAAGACTCTTCCAGAACTCAAGAAATTTCTTGCATCTGTGGAAATTTCCCGTAATCTCTACAGTGCGAACTAACTCCGCCCAATGCCCGGAATCGCAGTCACCGGGAGCCTCGCAACAAGGGAGACGAGGTGGCTGAGAGTGATTCGCCCCGAGGAGGAAGCCATAGAAATTGGCCACCGCTAGCGCCGCACGTCAACCAATCCAATCACCTTCCCTGGTTCCCAGCCGGAAAAAATCTGTCCGACTCACGCTTTGGCCCCTTGTTGCCGCCACCTTCTTTATGGTGTCCGGCGGGACCTACGGCACGGAAGACATCGTGCACGGCGCCGGCTATGGCCGCGCGATTCTGATCTTGCTGCTGACCCCGATCCTCTGGAGTCTGCCCACCGCGTTCATGATTGGTGAATTATCGAGCGCCCTGCCCTTCGAGGGCGGCTACTACGCCTGGGTCCGGCGTGCCATGGGCAACTTCTGGGGATTCCAGGAAGCTTGGCTCTCGCTGGTGGCGTCGATTTTCGACATGGCGATTTATCCGACCCTGTTCGTAGCCTATCTCACCCGCATGTTCCCGTGGTTCCCGGAGGGACATCGTGGAGTAATGGTGGGAGCGGCGGTGGTCGCGGTTTGTGCGCTGCTGAACATTGCCGGCGTGCGCGTGGTTTCGACCACCTCGCTGTGGCTCTTCTTTGCGCTTTCTGCGCCGTTCGCGCTGATGGTGGTGCTCGCCCCGTTCAAGTATGCGGCACTGTTTCATGCCGTCACCACCCCCACCACGTCCAAGGTTGACATGATTGGCGGCTTGCTCATTGCCATGTGGAATTACATGGGCTGGGACAATGCCTCGACCATTGCCACCGAAGTGGAACGCCCACAGCGGACCTATCCCCGGGCGATGCTGGTGGCAGTTGCGATCGTAGCGCTGAGTTACATTGTGCCCGTCGCTGCTGTGTGGATAACCGGGCTTCCCGCAGCGCATGGGAGACCGGCTCCTGGGCGGATATCGCTGGGCTGCTGGGCGGCCCGCTGCTGCGTGTGGCCTGGTGGCGGGCGGGATGATTAGTGCCTTCGGCATGTTCAACGCCCTGGTGATGAGTTACTCTCGCTTGCCCTTAGCCATGGCACAGGACGGAATGCTGCCTGGCATGTTCGGCAAGTTGAATCGCCGCGCGCGCGCCCTGGGTCGCTATCCTAGTGTGTGCCGTCGGATGGGCGTTGTGCCTCGGGCTCGGTTTCGAGCGCCTGGTCACCATCGACATCCTGCTCTATGGGACCAGCCTGGCGCTGGAGTTTGTTGCGCTTGTCGTGCTGCGCGTTCGCGAGCCCGAATTGCCCCGCGCCTTCCGCGTTCCGGGCGGGATGTTGGGTGCGATTGCCGTCGGCGTCACCCCCATGCTGCTGCTCGGTTTCTCAATTGTGCGCAGCGAGACCGAACAGGTACTTGGGATGAGTGCCTTGGCCTTCGGGATGCTGCTCATCAGCGCAGGCGTAGTGGCGTATCTCCTCAATCATGCGCTCAAGCCTCAGGGCTGGACGCCAGCCGAAAAACCCGAACCCGCCGCATAATACGAGCCAAGGATTGGCACGGATAAGCAGGGATTACAACATTGATCCGTGCGAATCGGGGATCCTTGGCTTTATGTTCTAATACTCTCAGGAATGACCAAACGGAAATCCAAGGGCGCGTACATGATCTCGGCGGTCGCTGAAATGTACGAGATCCATCCGCAAACCCTGCGGCTCTACGAGCGCGAAGGCTTGCTCAAGCCCTCCCGTACTGAGGGCAATACTCGCCTCTACACCGACGAAGACCTGCAGCGGCTGGAGTTTATCCTTTCGCTGGCCCGAGACTTGGGGGTAAACATCAGCGGCATCGCTATCATTCTGCAAATGCGGGAACGGATGGAAGAGATGCAGCGCCAGATTCAGGACTTCGTGAAGTACATCCAGGAAGAGGTACTCGCGCGCGCTAACGCTGCCGCCGATCCCTCCCGCGGCGCGATCGTCCCAGTTCGGCGACCGGCGCCGGTGCCGCAGCTTCTTCGCAAGAAGTAGCTGACTGCGCCCGGTTTCAGTGTGTTCGCGCCGGTAGGCCGCTCACCGGACTCAGGCAAACCTGCTGGCCCCAAGCGATTCGATTTTACCTGGAATTTACGCAGACTTTACCCTGCCATGACTTCCTGAAATCACCCTCGGCATATACCTGACACTGACAATCGCATCTCCCACGCGGTTCACAAGAAGAGAGGACAAATCCATGGAAAGAATTATCCTCGGTGTGTTCGTAATTGCCCTTGCCTTGCGCGTGGTGACTTTGTCGCTGACGCCGGTGTCGGCCAACACTCCCCGAAGGACCATCCGTGAAGTACAGCGAGCGACGGATGGAGCTTTCCGTGACGGCCTGTTTCACGGCCGCATGGACGCCGAACATGCTCGGAAACCCCACCTGACCAGTGGTCGCTGGAGTACCGAGCAAGACCGCAGTTCTTTTGTGGCCGGCTATCAGGAGGGCTATCTCCACCTGCGTGATCTTCAGACAGCGATTCCGGAACCGGGTCCGCAGACTGCCGAGCAGATGGGCTATCGGGACGGAATGACGGACGGCGCCCACGACCGCGGGAGCTTTCACAGGTTTCAAGTCAACAAATCCAGGAACTATCGCGAAGGCGGCCGCGAATACTCGGCGAGCCAGGGCAGCCGGGAGCAGTTCGAGCGGTCCTATCGCGAAGCGTACTGCAATGGATACCAGGAAGGATACTACGGTGAAAGGCGGAGCGTGAGCAGGAGCGATTCTGACCCATTCCCGAGCGCGTCGTAATACCCGGCCCGACTGACGAAATGTCTACGGGTCGTAGACTGAATTGCCGAAGCCATCTTTGCGGGCGGAGTCCTGCATTTCGTCGAGCTTTTTCTTTTCCTCATCCAGTTGCTTCTGCATCCGTTCTACTTCATCTTGTTTCTTGATCTGCCGCTCGTTGTACTGCACACAGTTGGCAACACAATTCGGCCCGGCGAAACGGATGGAGGATTTGAGGCTCTCGATTTGACTTTGCAGCGATGCGATCGAGCTCTTCTGCCCCTGGATCTGCGCCTTCCATTGCTCAGCGGACTTCGAACCGCTCGAGGCAGGGTGGGGTGAGGAAGTTTCGTGCTCGGCGTTGTCGCTTGATTCACTGGAGGACGGTTCGGCGCTGTCAGGAAGATCTTCGTTCGTGATCACTTTGGGTGGGTGGTCCGGGTTCTTCGCCTGTTGCTTCTGTCGCTGCTGACGGGCCACATCTCCCAAGGATTGCCCATAGCTGCCCACGACCATGAAGAAGATAAACACCGTAACCAGACCGGCCATTTTGCCAACCTGACGCATTTCGAGACCTCCCGCCGTAGGCTCCGGCGCAAATGGATCGCTCAAAACATGCTATCTCTGAAAGCTTGCTCTGACGAAGTTACCGTCGTGCAGGCCCTTGCAGTGTCGGGGCAGTGGCTCAGTTTCATTGTTATCCCGAGCGAGCCTCCACGCGCAGCGGGGGATCTGGGCGAGCCCCGCGAAGCGTCGCGTCATTGGCGACGCCCTAATCCAAGGTACTTTGGTTGCGCTCAAATCAAGTGTTCATCAACCTGAGAATCAAGGACCGGAACACGTCCTGCACACCCCGCGTGGCAAGCCATTGCAGACTATGCGCAAAAGTTTGCAATTGTTCCCGCCAAATATTCAGGAATACAAACCTGAACTGAATTCTTCCTTGACTTGCGCTCTCAGGGGTGTAAACTCAAACCCGTTTTTCAGCTCCCTGAAAATCGGGAACTGTTCTACCAGTGGGGTGCGGAAGACTCAAGTAGCCTTGCCGAATCTCGAGCTAAGCAGCTTTAAGACGAACAGCAGCGGAGGGGTGCGCGGCGGAATTCAGTGGCGGACCAAGAGTATACAGAAACCGAGGCGGCTCCCCCAGAACAGACTAATTCACCCAAACTTGTCAAACACGGAGGAGACAAATGGTAAGAACATTCACACGCATCGTATTGTGCCTGGCTGTCCTGGCGTTCGCCATGACCGCGCTGGCAGCTACCAAGGACGGGGTTGTCACGATCAACGGCGGAAGGCAGACGATCCAGATGCACCCTCAGGCCAATATCCACTCAACAGTCCGGCAGGCGCCTGCGCTCAAGACGATTTACTCCAACTTGGGGACGGGAACCGACCTGTTCTATTGCTGTGAAGGCTGGACGATATCCGGTTCAGGTGGTGCAGTAGGCGGCGACGATTGGATTGCAACCCCCTTCACGCCGACGAAAGCTGCCACGATCAAGGAGATCGACGTCGCGGTTGGCTATGTCGAGGGCACCAACGAGATAGTCTTCACTCTCACTGGTGATACCGGTGGCTTGCCGGGGAAGACGATCCATAGCTGGCACTACAAGAACATGCCCACCTTCGGATCCACCTACACCACGCTGGACACAGTGAAGTCGAAGAAGGGGATCAAGGTTAAGGCCAAAAAGCAGTACTGGGTCACGGTGACCACGGATACGACGGACGGAGATCTCTGGGGCGCTTGGAACTTTGACCCTGCCTTCTCCACCGGGCCGTTCGCTTATCAATCAAACATGGGTGGCTGGCAGGCTACCAACTCCGATCTAGGCGCTTTCGACGTTCTCGGGAAGTAGCATCCAGATCGAGGCCTGGCATTCGACTCTGAATCCGCCAGGTAGTCTCGCAAACAGAACCGCCGGTGCCCTCGGGCGCCTGGCGGTTTGATTTTGCGGCGTGAGTTTAGCGCTAGCCTGCGGCGAAATCCCGAGTGCAGCGAGGACCCGGCGTGATCTGGCGGAAGCGAGTGGGAGTCGAAAGCACCTGTAAACGTACATTCAACAACTTACAGCGCAACGGATGGCAGTTTTAGATACATAAGGCAGTGTAGGGCAATAATAATGGCAGGTGATTGGCAGGTGTATTTCAACTCATCACTGGGAAAATTATCATACGTTTTCGGTAGCCGTTACGGTAGCCGAGAATTTGCGAGAGGGTCAGGCAAGCTAGGCGGCTTTGGAAGACTGGGTAGCAGCCTTAAGCTGAGAGCGGAACTTTGCCGCTTTTTGAGGCTGCATTAGGTTCACATAGTTGATGCTGCCCTCTAGACTGCGAACGTAAACCGCGACTTCGGGACTGGGCACCTTGCCCACTTGCAGGTTGTGAATGCCAGCGCGGATTCGGGACATATAGGTTCGTTCTACCGAAACAAACTTACTGAGGACAAGTTTGTTCAGAGTTTTCCGATCTCCGGGACCCATTACTTTGATCTTTTGGTGGGACAACCGGAATCCCGCCTGCATCAGCGTGCTGACAACGCTCTGGATGATCTCTCTCGCCTTAAGGCCGGAAAACGCGAGATCATCCACCCAGCTGGAATATCGGATTTCAGCGGCTTCGCACGCCGCCCTGATACCACAGTCAGCACCGCTCAGTACCAGATTAGCCAGTAGAGTGCTTGTCGGAGACCCCTGCGGTAGATAACCTCTAAAAGTAGTGAGCCGTGTCAGCAAAGCGGCAATTCTCGGGGAACAATTCAAGCGTTTGCGCCAGACGCGGTAAATCTGGAGCGGCGTTATGGAAGGAAAAAACTTCTTGATGTCCACGGTAACGATACACGGGGCTCCAAGGTGAAGATAAGCATTGTCACGAATGCACTTGCCGGGCACGCCACCCAAGAGATGTTCGGGTAGGAGGAGAGGCTTAAGCAGTCTCTGGTTGATTCTTCTTTGAACCTGTTTCAGCATTCCTTTCGGGTTGTCAATGAGGCGTTTCTTCTTGGCAATTGCCTTCCTGGCGAATGGTCTGACTTTAGGTTCCTTGTAGAACGGCCTGTAATGTTTGGGTGCATGGTTGGACAAATCTCTTAGCTGGATGCGAGAGAACCCGAGCAAGAACTCCAGATAGCGGAACGAATACAAATCAAGTTTTTCGTGGGGATCGCTTCCTTTTACGGGTTGACTCCGGGCTCGGCTCATGGCGCGTCACAAAATGTGCCAGATATCCGCCGAGGCGAGCGACATCCTGCTCATTCATGCCTTTCAGGTCTCGCGTCTCTGCTGCCAGCATCGTGAAAAGCGGTTCCGGAATGCCAAGTGCTTTGCAAATTTTTTCGATTGCGCCAACGCTTGGCTTTCGCGCTCCCTTCTCGATGAGCGATACATGGCTCGGGTCCAATCCGGCCTTTTTCGCTAGCTCTTTCTGTTGTAGTCCTGAAACCGCACGGGCAATTCTCACTGCTTTGCTGTAGTCCATAGTCCTTGGGTTGGCCTGTCTCTAAGCGTCCCTATTAAGTGTCATTAGCGAATGAAGGCGTGAATCAGCTTTTCCGCAATTTTCCGAACGGACTGATGAATCTCGTACCGTTTGGGATTGGGCTTTCGCCGAATCAGTTTTACCTCGCCAATCACATCCTCAATAGCCTGTTTCTGCTCCGGGGTTACGTCGTTTCCGCTTTGCACAGCCGTAAGGATGGCGATGCAGGCGTTTAGGTCTTTGCTCTTTTTCACTTATTTGCTCCACTCGGCGGGTTGCGCCGGTGCTGTCAAGCACTTTCCCGTGCGTAGAGCGACGTTTCCCCGACAAGCCGTCCCTTTAGGTGCTGAACAAATAGAACCAGTAAGCAAAGGGCATGTCTAACGTACACACGTATAGATCACACGCATCAGCGTCCCGGTTCGCGGGCAGGTTCGCCCGCGACGCGACTTTGTTCTGTCGCGTCATAAGGCTCCAAGCGGACAAACCGCTCAGAGATTACCTTTCGGTCTTGGGAAGTCCCTGACAAAATCGAGCAGTTTTCAAAGACCTTGAACCATCGTTTAGATGGCCCACTATGAAAGTGAGTGTAGAGCGCGCATTGCTAATAGTCAAGTGGCATGACTGTGGAAATCCGACCGTTCTGTGGAAATGGTCCAATTCGCGGCTCAAAGAGCCCGACATGGTTGCGCTTGGCGTGAAGTTCCGAGAACTGCTCGCGGAGTATGAGGCAAAGCAGGTAGTGTCCTAATAGTGCGTTGATCTGCTAATATTGGCCTGCGCTTCCCCCTCCATTCCATTTGGAGGAAAAGCTCATGTTTGATCACCGCCATTACGTCCCGATCCTTAAAGGAAAAGCGGGCGAGTTTTGGGCACTTCAAAATCTGAAGAAAGCCACTAGGCCGTTTGTCACTCCCCTCATCGAATTAGTACCACACAACCCCAAGACTCATACTTTTGAGAGCGATCTCGCAAAGAAGGTAGCTGGTCTCTGTGAATCTTGGCCGGAGTTGCCGCTTTACTTCGATGTGCGATATGCCGCGCCGAAGAACAGCTTGCCGGAGCCGAGTACGCTAACCGCTGCGTTCAAACGGTTGCGTGCTAACGAAATGAAGGCCATACCGGTAACCAGATTGGGATACTCGCAGAAATTTCAAGAGGCTGTTAAGGGAATTGTCGCAGCAGACAAAGATGGGCTGATGATACGCCTCACCGTAGGCGATCTTGCGGTGAGGGACAAACTGGCGACCGCGCTATCAAACCTGTGTAGCTTTGTGGGCTTGCCCGAAGCGGAAGTTGATCTTATCGTTGACTACGGATTCAAGCATCCTGACGAGTACGAAGATTTGATCTATCTTCAAGAACTTCACTTTAGCAAGATACCAAAGCTCAAGAACTGGCGAACTCTGACACTGGCCTCCGCATCGTTCCCAGACTCCATCAATGACCTTCCTGATAAAAAGTGGATTCCCCTTGACCGCACAGAATGGAAATCGTGGGAGCGTGTTGCCTTTTCAGATAAGACAACGAGGCGACCGTCCTACGGAGATTATGCGATAAGACATCCATCGCTGCCAAAGTTCGGGACGCCAAAGCCGAATCTTCGTTACACGCTTGAGGACATCTATTTATGTCGTCGAGATGACGCTAAACACGCAGCCATGAAGGATATTTGCAGGAGTCTGGTCAAACGAAGTGAATACATGGGGCCAGCGTTTAGCGCCGGGGACTCAGTTATTTCAGCGACAGCAGCCAATCAAGGTTCTGGCGGTAGCGGCAACCCGCAGTCGTGGACGCAATGGTGCTCGAATCACCACGTTGAGTTCGTAGCCACTCAAATCCAGAGCCTCCCCTCTTCTTGATTGCGGCACGAACCTCAGCGGCTAGATCATCCACCGGAAGAAGGCGCGCAATTTCAGCCCGCAATTCGTCAACGGGCTGCTTGGCAGAAAACTGCTTAAACCCGGAGCGGCGCAGACATAGAATGGTCTCGCACTTCCACAGCATCTCTGCCAATGAGAACGAATCAGGGGCTGGGTTTTTCTTGGGTTTTCGCATCTCCAGGATATGTACCGAATCGTTCTCACGCAGAGCAACGCTGATTCCCCACCACGTAGGAATCTTTCGCCTTGCGCTCTCAAACAATTTCTTCCCTGACACCAACGTTACATAATCGAAGATTCCGCTGTATTCAGAAACCTGCGTGCCGAGTCTTTCCAGGCTGTCGCAGTCACTCTTGATCTCGAACCCGTAAAGTGCTCCATTGACAACCGCTATGTCAATTCGGGCCGAGTTGCATCCAAACTCCTGCAAGATGAGGTCGTGACGTTTATCAGGAAAACGAGTTTTTAGCTCTCTGAGCAGTACGAGTCTGATATGGGAATCACGAAGCTGCTTAGGGACTTGCATGGCACACAACTCCATTATATGATTTGAGTGCCTACCCAAACCGCCATTTATCAAGGATTTGTCATAAGGCCCGATTCGCAGTCGGGCCTTATGGCTTTCTTATACCATCAATTCGGAGATTGTCCAGATGTGATTTGCGATTCCTGCTTGCATGGCCGGTGTCACTCTCAACGAAGCATGGACTCGGCACGCGGATGCACAGAGACCCTGGCCAGAGTCGGTATACCCGTGAGGTCTTTTTTCCTATCGAGCGATGGTGTAGTGTGTTGATAATCCAAGACAGGCTGTCGGGCGTGCGGCGGCGGAGAAGTGCGCCGCGCGGACAAGTGGCCCTTTGTTCGGCCGGAGAGCAGGAGAGCAGTAATGAAAAAGAAGGGAGCAAACCTGCGGCTCGTTTCATCGGGTAAGAAGGCCGTGGCCGAAGAGTTGCAAACGTCATTGTTCCCGCTGTCCACAATCGACCTCTTTTGCGGAGCAGGGGGCATCACGGAGGGCTTCCGCGAAGCGGGGTACGGCTGCCTGTATGCCAATGATTGCATGCCGGAAGCAATTGAAACGTTTTCGTTCAACCATCCGAAAGCCTGGAGCGAGGCGCGGGACATTGAAGACGTGAACCCGGCGCAAGTGCGCAAAAGGCTTGGATTGAAGAAAGGCGCGCTCGATGTCCTCGTCGGCGGACCGCCGTGCCAAGGATTTTCGATCAATGCGCCGGACCGGTTCCTGAGCGATCCGCGCAACAAGCTTTTCAAGGACTATCTGCGGTTCCTCGAAGATTTCGAGCCGAAAGTTTTTCTCTTTGAAAACGTCCCCGGATTGCTGTCACTTGGCGACGGTAAGGTTTACCGCCAAATCGTGGATGAGTTTGAGGGGCATGGCTATCACGTGACGGCAAAGATTCTTTTCGCTGCTCACTACGGCGTGCCGCAGGAGCGTTGGCGTTTAATCTTGCTCGGTTCACGGATGTCGGAGATAGCTCCGCCCAAACCGACACACTACGCGACCGGTCGTGCTAATTTCCGGGGTGGCGGCACTTTGACATTCCAGCTGAACACTACCGACAAGGCACAGCTATTGCCGGCCGTAACTGTCGGGGAAGCAATCGGGGACCTTCCGCGCCTTGAGATGGGCGAGGGGTCAGAGACCGTCGGTTATACGGTCGAGCCCCGCAGCGGTTACGCGCATGTCATGCGGAACCCGGAGGGCGTGACGTTCAATCATTTCGGAGCAAAGCTGGCAAAACAGAATATCGAGCGCATGAAGTATGTGAAACCGGGCGGGTCATGGCGGGATATTCCGCACCGCCTGCTGCCGAAAGGCATGCAGCGCGCGCGCAAATCGGACCACACGAAACGTTACGGCCGGCTGCGGAATGACGGTCTCGCCGGTACTGTCATGACAAAATGCGACCCGCACTGGGGAGCGGTGTTTCTCCCCGATCAGGAACGCTCGTTGACAGTGCGCGAAGCAGCACGTTTCCAATCTTTCCCGGATGCATATAAGTTTCTTGGGCCGCGCGTGTCACAGTATGAACAGGTGGGAAACGCAGTTCCCGTCTTGCTGGCAAAGGCCATCGCGCTGCAAATCCGCGCACATCTCGAAGCACATGGGGCCATTCCGGACGCTCTGGCGGAAGCGGCTCATGGCTAGCAAGATCGTCGAATTCTTTGGTTACAACCCGGAAGACCGCTCTGCTGCAGCAGTCCACGCGCGCGCGAAGAGAGAATGCCCTTTTCTCGGCAGGCAATGCGTAAAGACGTTGAACGACGGCGAAATCAGCGGCGCATGCACGCTCAAGCCGATGAATGGCGGACCAGTGATCTGCTGCCCGATCCGGCTCTATGCCAAGAACTACGAGATTCTCCGGGACGTGGCACGGATTGCTTTCGGCCCAGTGATTCCGCTCCTCCCCGCGAATGCGATTAAGAAAGAAACCGGAGAGTGCATTGCGGTGTTCGGCAAGGGCTGGGGAAAGGAATTGCGGCTTCCCACACGGGGCAAGAGCGGCGGATATTTTGTCGATTGGGTTTTGGCGCATGTGAGCGCGGCAGGTGATGCACTGGTAAATTTCGTTGCCGTGGAAGTGCAGTCAATCGACACGACCGGCAACTACCGGGAAGAACGGGAAACATACCTGAAAGAGAAAGCGTTTGCAGGCAAGAGCACGGCAGGGTTCAATTGGGAAAACGTCAATAAGCGGATTCTTCCGCAGATTATTTACAAGGGGCATGTGCTGCGGCAGGAGCCGCTGTGCCAGAAGGGGCTTTTCTTCGTCTGTCCTGCGCCTGTCTACGCAAAAATCAGTGAACGCTTGGGCGGCGGACTCCGCCCGTATCCCCTTCAACCCGGCTCTCTGACAATCATGTGGTACGACATTGGGCCGCCAGTTGATGCCGGAGATCAGCGTGATCTTGTGAACGGCGGCCAGTTCACCACGACAATTGACCAAGTTGCACTTGCTTTTACCGCTCCGAGCAATCTTCCGCCCGCGCAAGTTTACGAGAAGGCAATCCGTGCCGAATTGGAGCACCGCTGATGGACCGCAGCACAAACATGCGTGCGATCCGTAGCAAGGACATGCTGCCAGAATTGAGTGTAAGAAGCCTCGTTCACAATCTCGGCTACAGGTTCCGGCTGCACCGGAAAGACCTTCCCGGAAAACCTGACCTCGTGTTCGCGTCCCGCCGGAAGGTGATATTTGTTCACGGCTGCTTCTGGCATTCGCACAGTTGCAAGATTGCGCATGTCCCGAAGTCGAATGTCAGTTATTGGGTGCCAAAGCTTAAGCGCAACCGAGTCCGCGACAGGAAGAATGTAAAAGCGCTGAGGGCCGGTGGCTGGGCATGCTTTGTTGTTTGGGAGTGCGAGACGCGGAATGAAGGTCTTCTGCGGAAACGGTTGGCCGGATTTCTTGATTGAGCAGACGGGACATGCTGCAACGCATAATTTCGATCAAGAATGTTGGCCGGTTCAAGAACTGTGCCGCCCTGGGCGATGTCACGTTTCGCCGTTTCACGTTGATATTTGCGGAGAACGGGCGCGGAAAGACCACCCTGTGCGCCATCCTCCGTTCATTGTTTACGAATACACCGGCTCTCATCATCGGCCGCAGAACTCTGGGAAGCCAGGATCAGCCGGAGGTTCAGCTTCTGACTGCGAATGGGAATGTGGCATTCCGTAACGGGGCCTGGAATGCTGCCTTTCCAGACATTGCGGTATTCGACGGAACTTACGTTAGTGAAAATGTCTTTGCGGGTGATCTGGTCCATACCGACCACAGGCGCAACCTTTACCGCGTCATCATCGGCGCCCAAGGCGTGACGCTGGCTGGCCGGCTGAATAACCTGGACGAGCAGATCAGAACCAAGAACAACGAAATCCGGGATAACCGAACGGTCCTGCAACGCCATATACCGCCTGGCATAACCGTTGAAGCTTTTATTGCCCTGCCGGAAGACGCACAAATCGACGGGAAGATAACGGCAAAGGAGCAAGACCTTCAGGCCGTGCAGCGTGCCACGCAGCTTCAGCAGCGCGCGGGGCTTACGGCGGTGACGGTTCCGGTCTTCCCGGCGGCGTTTGCGGAACTGCTTGCCAAGACATTTGCAAATGTTTCGGCGGATGCGGAGCGGCGGGTTACCGAACATATGGCCCATCATCCAATGCAGGCGCGTGGGGAAACGCTGGCTCACTGAAGGGCTGGGGTATGTGGACCACGAGGAATGTCCTTTCTGCGGGCAAGGCCTGGCTGGCTGTCGATCTGATTCAGGCCTACAGGTCCTTCTTCAGCAGGGAGTATCACGCGCTGCGGGACGAGGTGACTGGCCTTAGCGGTCAGGTGGACGCCGCAATCGGAGACCGTGTATCGGCGGCGATCGATCAAACAGTTTTACAGAACAACAACAGCGTCGAATTCTGGCGCGATTATTGTGAGATCACGCCGCCGGTCCCGCTGGAAGCAGGCAGAGCAGTCGAAGTGATAACTCCGCTTCGGCAATCCGCGCAGACCCTTCTTCAAGTTAAGGCTGGAACGCCGCTAGATGCCGTGGCTCCAGACGAAGGCTTTACACAGGCACTCGCCGCCTTTGAAGCGCTGCGCACTGCCTTGGGAACCTATAACGCTGCTGTCGCGGCGGCGAATGCCGTCATTGCGGCGAGGAAGCGGCAAGCACAGGCAACGAATGTGCGCGACGTGGAAACCGCTCTCGCCAGGCTGAAGGCGCAAAAGGCGCGACATACTGACGAGGTGCGGGCGCTTTGTGTGTCTGATACGCACCTACAGGGCGAGAAGACCGCGCTGGAAGAGGATAAGGGCAGGGCGCGGGAGCAGCTCGACGCTCATACTCAACAGGTCATCACGCTGTACGGCCAGAGCATTAACCGTTATCTGGAGCGGATAAACGCGGGTTTCAGGATCACCACGCCCACGCACAGCTACCGGGGCGGGCCACCAAGTACGAGTTACCAGATCCTTATCAATCAGAATGCCGTCGATCTTGGAGATGCGGAGACACCAGCGGACAGGCCGAGTTTTCGGAACACGCTCAGCTCAGGGGACAGGAGCACACTAGCGCTTGCCTTCTTCCTGGCGCAACTGGAGCAGGACGCGAACCGGGCAACCAAGGTTATCGTGTTCGATGACCCATTCACCAGCATGGACAGTTTCCGGCGAAATCACACTGTCCATCAGATTTATCGCTGCGGGGAGGCATGCGCCCAAGTCGTCGTTCTTTCGCATGAAGCAGCGTTCCTCATGCTGCTATGGGACCGGGTTCCTGCGGCGGACCGGAAGACACTCCAACTGGCGCGGGTGGGCGAGGAAAACACCACGATTGCGGAATGGGACATCGAGAAGGCGGTACAGGCGCGCTATCGTGCTGATATTGATGCGTTGATGAGGTTTTTCTCGGCGGTGAAGGCGAGAGGATGGACGTAATTCAAAAACTTAGGCCAGTGCTGGAAGGATATTGCCGTAACCTATACCCGACGCAATTCGGCGAGCAAGAAATGATGGGTAGCATCGTGCAAAAGATTCGGGACGCGGGGGCGGCACATCCGCTTTATCCAATTGTGGAGGATCTCGATGAACTAAATATGTACTGCCGACGCTATCATCACGCCGAAAATCCGACTGCAGCTACTGAGCCGATTGATGACGCCGAACTGCAGGGCTATGTAAAACGAACCTTGAAGCTCGTCGGCTGTCTTCTCTAGGTCTTTTTTTCCGTTCTTTTTTCCGTGTTTGACAATTAAATCTTCGTAGACTGAATTTCTTAAGCCTTAATTCTTAGAATTAAGAGTTAAAACTTGACTTCATTTTTAAGTTTGCCAATTAAAGTTCCTCTCCGTTAAGGTTTTAAGATTAGTTATCATACACTAGCATGTGTATGTGAAATAAACACCTCTTAACAAGGAAAAGCAAGAAATAAATGACAAAATCCCACGTATTGGCGATCTTCTTAAGAAGCGGAAGGTTCTTAAGACCGGACGATGTGTGCAATCTGCTTGAGCCAGTTCCCGACCGTCGCTCTTTTTACAGCTATCTCGGACGGCTTCGACGGCAGGGACTCCTCGAACGACACCCGAACTCCCGACGAGGCTATCTGGCCTATCGCCTGACCCCTCGCGGGCAAGCCCGACTGGAATATCTGCGCCGTTCAGGTGCGCGCTAAAGAAGCGGTAGACTCCCCTTCCCAGAGGGGGTATCCCAGGGAGGCGTCTAACGTTACGTATGTATGTAACGTAGGGGGCTCTCCGCAGCCGCTCGCGCTCCAAAGTTCCCCAGCCTGATTTCCTGAAGTTACTACGCATAGTGTCATTGATACACTTATACATTCTAGGATATACTCTGGACATGACAACCGCAAACTATCACCGCGCCTTATCCCAAGCCAAGCAAGACCTGGCCCGCTGCTTGACGCAACGTCAGAAGATCGACCATAAAGTGGCCCGGCTCCAGGCCGTCATCGGCCAGCTGCAAGACCTTTGCGCCGAGCAGGATCAAAAGCACTTTTGGGGAGGCATCGAACGCGTCGTGAAGGCCGACCTGAACAGGGGGATTACGGAAACAGCACGCGTCCTATTGAAAGAGCTGTCCCTTCCCATGACGGCTAGCGATCTCAGGACAAGAATAGAAGCCCGGAAACTCAACCTTTCCAGGTACAAGAATCCCTTGGCTGTGATCCACACCGTGCTCAGGCGGCTAGTGAAAAGCGGCGAAGTGAAAGTCATTCCCCAGAAGTACGGCAAGAAAGCCTATCAATGGATCAGCACTACCGAAAAGTTGCTGTCGGAGCTGCAGGAGACCAGTCAACCAACCGCCCAGCAGCGTGGCGGTTTCAAGGAGTCCAAATGAAACGCATATCAGTGAACCGAAGCCCAAGACTATTTCCGTGTTGCGTTTGCGGCGAGCCTCGCGAAGTACGGACCACCAAAAAGGGCAAGCCCTACATGATCTGCGATCCTTGCGGCGTGCAGATGTTTGTCAGAGTCGAAACCGGGATTCGACGGTTTGAAGCGCTGGTTGCGGATGCTGATCGAAATAATGTCTGGAAACGCCTCGCGCAGTTGCAGCAACAGTATGAATTCCCGTGTCCCAAATGCGGCAAGAAGTTTTGGTTAACGCCGGAACTCATCCAGACGAGTTGGGCAAATGGGAAGTTGGAAGGTTATCGGTGTCCCGATTCACAATGCGGCGGAATCGCCAAACTGGAGAAGGCGGCATGAAACTCACTGTGCTGGGAATGTTTGCAATCCTCGGAGTCTTCGCAACGGTTGTCCTGATTTTCCTGGTTGTGACAAAAACCGGGCCAGGACACTGTTGTCGCAGAGAGAACTGACAAGCGGTGACGAAGCATGACGACCAATACACGTCGCGAACCCTTTGTTGACGCCGAGGTGGGGGAGTGTCTTCCCTTGAGGGGCTCGGCTGAAAGCCTCAATGAACCACGGGGAATAGTGGGAAAAGCGCGCGCTACCCTGCCCCAACCGAATGCCGAGGGCGAGCGTCCAGCGTGGCTGACGGCTACAGAAGCTGCGCAATATCTGAGCGTAGAACCGCGCACGGTTTTGTTCTGGGCCCGTCAGGGCAAGCTGAGAGGTTTCAAGCTATCCGGCACGAAACGCCATGTTTGGCGATTTCGTCATTCCGACCTAGATGCTATGCTGATGGGGCCATCCGTTGCTCTGCGCGGGAAAGGAGCGCAATGAAAAGAGCACGGGTACAAACAGGAAGTGTCGTACTGGATAAGCGAATCAAGACGTGGAACTTTTTTTGGTGGGAGAACGGCAAACGGCGCTCAAAGAAGATCGGCACCGCAAGCCAGTATCCCAACAAGGCGAGTGCTTGGAGGGCAGCGGAGGAACTCTATCACTCGTTAGAAAATCAAACTCAGGTGAGCAAAGTTGACGTGTCGGCAAATGCATCAACGGTGCTAATCCTGGTTGAGCAGTACCGAGCAGAGAAAATGCCACAGCGATATAGCACTCGACGTGGGTACGATGTCTGGTTGCGGCGTTACATTCTGCCACGTTGGGGACGTGTCTCAATCACGGAATTGCAGGCGCGGCCAGTAGAGCTATGGTTGCAATCGCTTGACCTGTCACCTAAGAGCCGAGTAGAGATACGCGGATTGATTGGCAGACTGTGGGACTTCGCCATGTGGCGAGGCGACGTGCCGACTCAGCGAAACCAGATGGAGCTAGTGTCCATCAAGGATGCATCGAAGCGAACACGGCAACCGCGTAGTCTGACTGTGGAGGAGTTCCAGAAGTTTATTCGCCAGCTTCAGGAACCATTCCGCACGATGGCCCTCGTCTGCATCTGCTTTGGTCTGCGGATTAGTGAGTGCTTGGCTCTGCGCTGGTCCGATGTTGATTGGCTCAACGGAAAACTTCGCGTTGAACGCGGCATAGTCCGACAGAGAGTGGATGACACGAAAACCATCTACTCGAAACGGCAGATGTCCATAGATGGGGAAATGCTGGACACGTTGAAACACTGGAAGCAAGCAACCCAGTTTTCTACCAACCAGGATTGGATGTTTGCGTCCCCGGCAAAACTTGGCCGTCAGCCGTGGTCATTCGACACCGTGTGGCGCTCGTTCCTAAAAGCAGGCATGAACGCTGGTATCGGTGCCGTCACCACTCACACCATGCGGCACAGCTACCGTAGCTGGCTTGACGCCGTGGGCACCCCCATTGCCGTGCAACAAAAACTCATGCGGCACGCGGACATCCGTACCACGATGAACGTGTACGGGGATGTGGTCACGGATGAGATGGCCGTTGCAAGTGGGAAAATCACTCATCTGGCACTCAACGGCAGGTGAAACGGCAGGTGCGCTTTCTAAGCCGTTGAAAAGTGGCGGAAGCGAGTGGGAGTCGAACCCACCGGTGACAGGAAAACCTGCCACCCGCCGGTTTTGAAGACCGGGACGATCACCGGACCGCATGCGCTTCCTTACATATGTAAAGGCGTACCTAGGGTACCAAAGATGTGTCTTTGCTTCTCAGTTTGCGGATCGAACCAGCACCGTGGTCTTCTGTGAGTTTCCGCCTTACTTGAGAGACGTCCCAGCGCCGTGCAGCATAGTCCGCCAGCCCACGATGGAAGGAGACTTTCAGCCTGCCACTGAGAACTCGGACCTGATTGACACCCGGTTCGCGGAAGTCCAAAATGATCGCGCCCGCCATCAGGAGGAATTTCATGCAACGCCCCCGCACACCTTCCAAGCTTTCCGACTCACTCCATAGGCGACTCAATGCCTATGCACTCGCGGCAAGTGCGGCCGGCGTGGGATTTCTGTCTCTAGCGCCTTCAGCCGAGGCCAATATCGTCTACACCAAGGCTCGCCACCATATCAGAGCGAAGCAGAGCTACAAGCTTGACCTCAACCGCGACGGAATCGCCGACGCCACCATCATCAGCAACTTCGGCTGCAATCAGGACTATTGTGTGGACTACCTTTACGCCGTCGGAGCCAATGGCAATGCCGTCGAGGGAGCTCCAGGGTTCTTGGGTATACCCTATGCGTATGCGCTCAATCACGGGTCGCAGATCGGTGCAAAGCAGCCCTTCACCGGGAAATTGATGGCCAGTTACGGCATGGGCAGCATCGCCGCTGGGTCAACGTCACCGACCGTTATCTCGGAGTGAAATTTCAGATAAAGGGAAAGACCCACTACGGATGGGCACGGCTCAGCGTCAGTCTTAACTTCGACAAGTTTGACGCGTTCCTGACCGGCTACGCCTACGAAACTGTCGCCAATAAGCCCATCATCGCAGGCAAGACTAAGGGACCAGATGTCATTTCGCTCGAGCCTGCCAGCCTCGGCCGGTTGGCCCAAGGTGCATCCCGGCTATCGGCACGACCGTAATCAGCGCCTGTTGCTCACGAACGGGGATCTGTGAGCTTCGGAAGGCACAGGGGTTGAAATCTGGAGGCGCGGGTCGGAATCGAACTTGAGCCGCTTTGCGGGCGTGAGCGCAGCGGGAGCCCGCAGGCGAAATCCCGAGCGCAGCGAGGGATCTGGACTCATTCCGCGCGTTCGGGCGAACTTGGAGGCGCGGGTCGGAATCGAACTTGAGCCGCTTTGCGGGCGTGAGCGCAGCGGGAGCCCGCAGGCGAAATCCCGAGCGTAGCGAGGGATCTGGACTCATTCCGCGCGTTCGGGCGAAGTTGGAGGCGCGGGTCGGAATCGAACTTGAGCCGCTTTGCGGGCGTGAGCGCAGCGGGAGCCCGCAGGCGAAATCCCGAGCGTAGCGAGGGATCTGGACTCATTCCGCGCGTTCGGGCGAAGTTGGAGGCGCGGGTCGGAATCGAACTTGAGCCGCTTTGCGGGCGTGAGCGCAGCGGGAGCCCGCAGGCGAAATCCCGAGCGTAGCGAGGGATCTGGACTCATTCCGCGCGTTCGGGCGAAGTTGGAGGCGCGGGTCGGAATCGAACTTGAGGCGTTTACGCGGCGTCTGAGCCGCGTGCCGAAATCCTGAGCGCAGCGAAGGACCTGGGCGAAGTTTGGAGGCGCGGGTCGGAATCGAACCGACGCATAAAGGTTTTGCAGACCTCTCCCTTACCACTTGGGTACCGCGCCCGGAACCGCATAAACACTGAAGTAACTGCACTTTCGTGCCATCGCATTCCATCGCATAAAAGTGGTAGTCTCGTGGCATGGGGTTCCAACGAGGTCACTTTTATAAAGCGTTCGGTGCATGGCATCTTCGATACTACTGCACGCGGTCGGTGAACGGCAAGCCTCAGCGCGTGCAGCGTTCGCGCCGCGTCTGTGATGCGAGCCACAGTAAGAGTGAGGCTCGGCGACTCGCGGCTCCGTTCCTGGATCAACTCAACACCGAAGACGAGAACAAGGCCGTCGCGCCGGTCAACCCGGATCAGACCATCGCGGAGTTCTGGACCGCGACCTATGAGCCTTACGTCGCGAAGCACAAGCGTGCGAACACCGTCCACACCTACCGTGTCATCTGGAATAAGCACCTCAAGGCTCACTTCGGTGACCGCGAGTTGCGCGCCTATCAGACACCGGAGGCGACGAAGTTCCTCTCGAAGCTCGCGGAGACGCGCGGACAGCGCACCGTCCAGCACGTTCGCAGCCTGATGAGCGGCATCTACTCTCACGCCGTGGCAATCGGTCATTGCAAGTCGAACCCCATCGCTGACTGTAAGATTCTCGGCGACATCATCGCGCCGGGTGAGACCGCTCACTACACGCTCGAAGAGGCTGAGAACATCATCAGCGCGCTCGTCGATCGCGTGGACTGTCAACTCATCGTCGCGCTGTCCTTCTTCGCCGGTCTCAGGAATGGTGAAATAAACGCGCTCGACTGGATGGACTTCGACACAGAGTTTATTCATGTGAGGCGAGCGATCGGTCACGGCGTTGTCGCGACACCGAAGACGAAGAAGTCGATCCGGGCGATCCCACTCATCGCGCCAGTCAGCATTCCCCTGGAGCTGTGGCGTCGCAAGTGTGGCAACCCCGCGACTGGCTGGGTCTTCCCGAACGGCGACGGTCAGCCGATCAACCTGACGAAGTTCGTCGAGCGCGTCATCGAACCGATCCTCGAAGCGAAGGGCGTCACGTTCAAGACGCTGTACGCCGGACGGCGCGGCTTTGCTACCATCCTCAGGGAACTCACTGGTGCGTCTGTAGCAGGTCGGGACGCGCTCGGACACACCAGCACGGCCACAACTGAGGCCCATTACGAGAAGACCGTTCCTGAGGCCGTTCTCAAGGGAATGCGGTTACTCGAAGAAAAGAGCACAGGTCCCAGGTGACCTTTCTCGGCTTCCAGTCCACTGATTACACAGAGTTCATCGCACGGACATCGCATGACGGTTCCCAAAGTTCCCGATCAATTTTGGAGGGTCCGATTTCGGTGAGTGGTTACTAGTGGTTACTAGCTCACGAAGGCTCACGAACGCGCGGTTCCCAAATTCGGTTCCCTTATACACAGGAACCGGGAACCGCACTTAGGGTGCGGGTTCCTCGTTCGGTTCCTTTTTCACTGTGCCAACGCGGTTCCCAAACGGTTCCCAAAGTTCCCAGGGAACCGACACTCACACAAAATTTTTCTACCAGAGCTAGTCTATTGTTGTGTTATAAAAGAAGTGTTGTAAGTCAGACGGGCGTCACGAGCCGTCAAAGGACGCGAAAGAACCGAGTCGGAAGCTAGGGAGCGCAATGCTCCTGGATTGATCCATAGCATCCCTCCAGGTCCGTGAAGGTGAGCTGATTCAACAACCTCACCTTACTCGACGGGACCTGGAATGAACGATCCATCGTCACACGATATATTCCTCTTCTTCCCGGAAGACCTCCGCTCTCAACTCTTGTGGGTGAACTGGCGCGCCGTCCCTCGCGATGGCCGCATTACGAAGTTACCATTCCACCCCTCCGGCTCTCCGGCTGAGTCCAATAATCCGAAAACCTGGAGTTCATTCAATTCGGTGATCGCGGCTCTTCCTAAGTTCGACGGGATCGGTTCACCGTCTTCAATCTCGCGTCGATCAACCAAGTTCACGCTTTCCGTGGAGTCGGCAAGACGGCCTTCGAGCTGGGGTTGGCCGGAGCCGCCGCGAACGGCGGTGAGTTTCTCCAGTGGAAGGCGACGCGAAAGTTCCGCGTGTTGTACGTCGAAGGCGAGTTACCGGGTGAAGAGATGCAAGAGCGGATTCGGTCGCTGGTGGGTGAGAACGAAAACTTCGCGGTCATCACTCCCGAGGATCAGCCGGATTCGAGAATCCCTTCCATCATCACAGCCGAGGGACGGCGTCTGATCGAAGAGGCTCTCGTCGCTCATCGAGCCGAGGTCTTAGTCCTGGATTCGATCTCCACTCTCGCCAACATAGCGACTAACGACGAATCGGAATGGCTTATTCTCTGTGACTGGTTTCGTTTTCTACGCAACCACTATGGTATAGCACTCTTTTTTCTCATGCATGACGGCAAGACCGGCCTTCAGCGCGGCCACAGTAAGAGTGAGGACTTGCCTGACAAATCGGTGCAACTGTTCTGGGAGAACGGTTACAAGGGACAGGACGGCTTGAAGTTCGCGCTCACCTTCGACAAGGCGCGCCAACCTGTGAAGGAAGCTCACAGTCTGTCAGTCGAACTCATCGAGAAAGACGGAGAGCTGGAGTGGATCAGCGCAGTCCGGGACGCATCCAGCGACGCTCAAAAAGCGATGGCCTTCGCGATGTTCGACGCGGGTAAGAAGGTCAGTGATGTTCGCGAGAAATTGCAGATACGAAAAGAGACCGTCATCGTCTGGAGGCGGGAGTGGAAGGAATCGAAGAAAGGGCAACAGCAAACGTTAGAGATTGAAAATCAAACGGCATCCGATGACGACGCGCCGAAGTTTTGAAACAAAGGAGTTCACACAATGAACACTAAAGAAGAGTTGAAGATGGAGCGAATCAAGCTGACGATCCGCTCCCGTCTGTTTGACATCGGTGTTCAGTACAAGAATGCCGTGCGCGCCAAAATTCCCTCCGCGACCGATGAGCAGTTCGAGCAAGCTCTCCAGTGGCTTGTCGAGAACAACCTCGTCGAGATTCGCGCCGGGAATCGAGGCGCAGAAATTCTCGCGCTGGTTTCAGAGTCGGTCACGAGGTGATCTATGGGGGAAATTCTCACCGTCACTGAACTCGCATCTCTCTTGAAGATGTCGAAAAGACAACTTTACGAGATGACCTCGAAACGCACTCGCGCGAAGTCGGCCCACCCGCTTCCTCTGTTGCGGGTCAACGGCAATTTGAGATTTTCCAAAACTGCGGTGACCGAATGGCTGCAAAAACTTCAGGAGAGTGCAGCGTGAGCCGTCCTCGCGGAAACAAAACGTCGAAGGCCACTCGCGAACAGCGACGCTCCTCTGTGGTCGAGGTTCTGAAAGAGAACCCGGCGATTAAGCAAGGTGATCTCGCTGATGTGACAGGTGTCTCACTTGCCACAGTGAAGCGGGACCTCGCCGAGTTGCGTGAACGATTCAGTCTCGTGACTGACGCGAAGTATGAAGAGTTCAAAAAAGCACAGCTCGCGGTCTTCGAGTTGATCGAGAAGAACCTTGTTGAGGGGGAGATTCCTCCAGACGTAGCACGCGAGTGGCGCGGCATTCGCTCTGAGATTTCTCAACTGCTCGGACTGAACGAGCCGTCGCGGTCGATCAGCGCACGCGTCTCAGCAAACGCCCTGCCGAATTACGGTCCAGCAGCGCACCCAGAACTTTGGCAACTTCACGAAGCCTGTGTTGATCTGAATCCCGACCAAGTTGTAGAGGTCGTCAGGTTCGCGAAGTCGATCCGTCGAACCGCAGTACCTGGAACTGGCTATCAGTTACCAGCCTGGATGGGAGGAGAAACCGTCAATGAAGACTGAAGTCGTACATCCCCCAACCGGGGCGATCTTGCGAAACCCAAACGGGCTGACAGAAAAGCAGATCGCGGATTTTCTCGCGAAAGAACCTGAGTGGTTCCCGGCTCCGGCGTCACCTCCACAGTCGGAGGTATCCGATGACTAAACCCGAGACCGCGATCGAGAAGCGCGACCGCATCAATCGCGAACGTCACGACGCACAGGTCGCGGAGAACATTCGCAACGGTCGCCGTCGCTTGAAAACATCGGCAGAGCATCAGGCTGCAAAGGAACAGCGCGAGTTCTTCGGAGGTGATCTCCGTGACTAACGATCAAGGATTCATTGCACGCGCTCGCCGCGAGATTTTCGAGCTACAGCGTCGCCGAGCAGTTCAGAAACGGCGCGAGAAGCTCGAACAATCGGAAGAAGCAATCACTCTGGAACTATTCCTCGACACTGCTAAAGCGGAAGGTCTCGACCCGGAGGACCCAGCACATCTCGCGATCATCATCAGGGCGTGGGCCTTGAGGCAGGGTGAGGAATTGCCGAGTGATGACGGCGACATGGAACGCGATCACAGGAGCCTGAACTTCTGATGATGAACTCGAAGAAACTTCGCGCTCGTCAGAAAGCCATGCTCGCAAAGCGCGGTAAACGTCCGTGGGATGAACGTCACCGGGAGGACGCCGCGAGGTACATCTTCCGGCTTCGCCGGTTGTTTCAGATGGGAATGACGGACGAGTTCATCGCGAATGCGCTGGGACTCGATGTCGTGTTTGTAAGTCTTTTGCGCTCAGCGCGTCACACAAGGTCTCCACAGAGGGTTACTCCTGTGGCATCTTGAATCTCAGAGGCGACCCGATCCGGGAACCGGCTTGGTCGCCATACCGGATCGTCAACATTTTGGAGGTTTTATGAAAAGCACGGAACAGATTCTCAGCGAGCAGTTCGATGCACTCGAAGCGGCGGGTTTCTCTGTGGTTCAGATCACAGAAGCGACGAAACCTTGTAAGTCAATCGAGGAAAAACTCAGCGCGGGAAAAAAGTTGCTGGAGTCGAAGGGTATCAAGGAAAACTCCAACGGCGATTGGGTCCCGGTGAAGAAGATCGTCCGCAAAAATGGCTATGGAGTTTTCGCCGAGTCCGGCGCGACGACAAGTGACGAGCGCGTTCAGCGGTACATGAAAGAAGCTCGGGTGAGCTTCCGCGAAGCCTCAATCATCGTGACCGGGACTGATCCCGGCAAGGATGTGAAGTTCCCCTCCACTGTGATTGAGTCTCTCAAAAACAAGTGGCGGAAGTCCGGCGCGGTCTTGACTGAAACCGAGATCACCCAGCTCGCCGAACGGGGTGTAGAACCGTAAAGGTTGCTATGTCGCGTGTTGATCGAAAATTCATCACAGAGGAGTTAGAAGATGCTTCATCCTTCACAGTACTTTACAGAAGCAGAAGTGAAGCGGCTGAACGACTACATTCAGGCTCACCTCCGGGAACGGGAGAAGAGACTCGAAGCCAAACGTCCAGCGAAGCCGCTTGAGCCGATAACGTACCGTGACTGTTACGAAGCTCGCGACGCGAGAGCTGCATTCGAGCTTCAGCCGGACGCGGAGAAGAACCTCCGTACCTGTACGAAACACAAAACGAAGCGTTCGAGTTAGAAGCTGAGTTGCTCGCAATCGCGGAGAAGATTCCACAGATGACACGTTCGGACGCCGACGATGCTCGCCGCAAGATTTTTGGGTATGAGCTGCGACAGCGGAGCGTTCCCGGAATGTTAGACAGTTTCATCCACGTCGATGGTGAATTACAAAAGTGCCGCGAGCGGCTCCAGGAGATCGAGTGTCAGTTGCCGAGGTTGAAGGCCGAGGCCGCGCGTTACGCGAACGTGAAAGCCTCACTCGCTCCGTGGCCCTGGATTCGCATCAACCGCGAGCGGAATGCTGAACTCGATCAGCAAGAAGTTTTGCATGGCCGGTTGCCACAGAGACGCGGCATCTCAGGTGACATGAGTGGCAGAACAGTTCTTACAACGGGATAAGTTTGGCAAGGGATCACTTCCCCCTCAGTGACGCGAGGCCGACCATCGCGTGCCAGAAATCGGTCGGACAATATTGATGCTCTGTCGCACGAGTCAGACTGAAGTTGCGACCCTCGCCGTGGAACGGTGTTCTCTCTTCATTAACGCTAGTTGGGGGTCCGGTCCGACTTCAGCCCGACCCCACTCCAAAAGGAGAATCACCTTGCAAAACACAAGCAACTTTCCGCAGAGTCAGAACCCGATGCAGAACTCGAATCCGGTTCAGAACGACTCCACAAACGGCGGTACCACACCTGGACAGGTGCCGGTCGATCCAAACCAGAACCGTGGAAATTTTCCGCAGGATGAGGGGATATGATCCTTCGGCCCTATCGAGAGATCAAGTTGTACCGGCAGTTAGTCACATTGCTTCAGAATCAGATCGCTCAGCACAGAGAGCTTGAGGGTAAGCTGCAAGAGATCATCTGGGCTAAGGCAAGAACGATCGAGAGCCTGGAGCAACACGTCGCGATCTTGCAGAAGCCGGGTCCTCATGTGGACATGCCCTTCCCTGACTTGAACGCTGTCGCGGCTCTCTGTGACGCGTATTTTCAGAACGCACCCGAGGGGATAGTGCAACAGGCTGTCGAAGGCAGCCGGAATTTTGAGGAACTGAAGCCACAGGAGTTCGACGGCGCGAGGAAGTTGCTGGTCCGATTCTGGCGCGCATCGGCCTTGAAGCGGCTCCAGGGTACGGGCCCATCGGTTGAGGTCTAGGTATCACCCGAGCCTCAGCGACGCGTCCTGAGCGATCCTGACGCAAGATTTGTGGAGGTTTTTCATGGATTCAACACCACAAGGCGGGATCAACATCGGAGACGCTGTGATCTCCTTTTTGGGAGATACACAACAGCTCGATCAGAGCATCGACGGACTGAACGCGAGGGTCGAAGCTGGTATGGCGAAGTCCAGCGCGGCCACAGAGCAATTCGGAGAATCCCTCGACTCGACCGGCATTGCTGGAGCTGAGGCCGGTGAAGCGGTTTCCGAGGGTATGCAAAAGGCGACCTACTCTGTGCGAGAAGCTCAGGGTGCGACGATGCTTCTGGGTGAACAGTTCGGTGTTCACTTACCCCGTCACGTCAGCCGCTTCATTGCAACCCTTCCCGGTGTCGGCGAAGCGATGTCCGCTGCATTCTCTGCAGTCGCGGTCATCTTCGTCCTGGAAGCGGTCGTAAAACTCACCGAGAAGGTGACCGACTTCATCACGACGACGTTCATTTACACGAAGGCCATGAAGGACCTCGACGCGGCGATCGCATCCTCGAACAAGCAACACGTGGACATGGTCGAGAAGCTCAAGGATATGAAAACGGCCTTCGACGATTCTCTTCTCACTCCGGCACAAAGAGCGAAGAAGGCTCACGAAGAGCTGACCGGCGCGATCAAGACTGAAGAGGCCGAGATTCACAAGCTCCAGACGACAGCGGCGACTGCCGCGACCGCGATCGAAGGCATGTGGGACAAGACAGTGAACTTCACTCTCGGGATCGTGGACAGGATCGCAGGTACACACCTGTTGATGAATCACCTGATCCAGCAACAGACCGAAGCGAACAAAGCCGCTCAAGAAAAACAGAACTCCGACATCCTCGCGCTCGAAGACAAGCTCGCGTCGGACAAAGAAAAACTCCGTGAAGCGGACATCACGCGGAACCGCGCGGCTCTGAAAGCAAAGCTCGACGATCAGTACGAGTATTGGCTTGACTCGAAAAACCTCCAGGACAATCTCGACAAGGAGATGGAGAAACAGTCCGCACTACTCGTGAAGAACCTCGCGGACATCAAAAAATCATTGCACCTGATCTCGGAAGAACCTGTGGTCCCTCAGCACCTCAAGGACCTGGAAAAGCAGATCGAGCAGATTCACCGGACGATCACTCAGATCACTCCAGCGGTGAACACTCTCGGCCAAGATTTTAATCAAGCCTTCCTCAGCGCAGCCACAGGTGCCGAGGGATGGGGACGAGCGATGGAGGATGCGGTCGGAAAATCCATCTCCGCGCTCGGTCAATACTGTCAGGTTCAGGCAATGGCACATCTCGCGAAGGCGATCGGGGAATGGTGGAATGGCGCGGCCTCTGCCGCTGACTTCGCAGCAGCCGCCGAGTTCGAGGCCGCTGCATTAGCTTGTGGTGCCGCTGGTGGGTTGATGTCAGGTGCCGGGGGTGGAGGTGGTGGGGGATCATTCGCTTCATCGCATCCAGGTAACGGACCTGTGCAGACGACCGGCTCTTCGAGTCAATCTCCTGTGACCTCAACGAACGTGCAACACTTCGCCGGAGGTGGTCTCATTAGTGCTCCGACTCTTGCTGTGCTCGGTGATTCGCCGTCAGGCGGGTCACAGAGTGAAGCTGTGTTGCCGCTCGAAAATGAATCTGTGATGGGCAAGCTCGCCGACTCGATCGCGTCCAGGATGGGTGGGGGTGGTGGGATGGGAGACCTTCACGTTCACGTCAAGGGTCTGATCTCAGACGACGTGCTCACGAAGGTTATGAAGAAGATGAGCCGCAAGGTATCGAACGGAACCGGAACATTGCACGCGTCCAACACCCTGCGGATCACGAAGAGGTCAGCGTAGCGCGAAGTTTTTCGTAGTAAAATCAGTCTCATGTTCACCAGCCTTGAGTTTGCTGCCAGAGAGATCGACCGTTTTCGCACCGGCGAGTTGCGGCTCCAGACCCTTTTGCACTTCGAGGAAACACTCTACCGTGACCTCCAGGAAAACCCCAGCCTCGAAGATTACATCATGGGTGACGGCGAGATCGACGGACGGCTCGACATAGTTCAGGCCGAGATCAGATCGCTCCTCCGTTGGCTTCCCCTGATCGAGCAGAACGCGAAGTTGTGTCAAGATCAGATACTCGCTGAGATGGAAGTGCGACGCCAGATCGAGGCAACCCGGATTCGGAACTTGACGCAAGACACGGTGAAGATTCGGGTTGTTCCCACGGAAGTCCAGCTTTGGATTAAGGCAACGTCACAGGTGGAACCGGAGACGGCTTAAAAGCGGCTTGCGGGTCATCACATGAAGCGCGCGACGTACATTCCACCGAGAAACAACCCAACAGCCAACACCCAAAAGACAGGATTCAGAATCGTGCGACCATAAAACACACTCAAGCCTGTTGCGGAGACACCATGCTGAACGTCTTCATGAATAACTTGGAAACAGAACAACAGGAAAAGCGTGATGACGAAGCCGAGGCCGGTCATCACACTCATGAGATTGATCTTCATATTTTGTCCTCCAAATTGTAGCACCTACCCACAGATGGCCGCATAAGCCTCGTTGATCGCCTTCATGCGCTCTTCACCGGCTGGGTTGCGATCGGGGTGGAACAGCATCGCGAGTGCTCGATACGCGCTCTTGACCCGCTCGACGGTCACGCCGGGTTGCAACCCGAGGGTCAGGTAATGCCGCGTAGGACCACAGGTTGTTGGCGACGCTTGAGGCTCCGGGGTGAAGCTCACACCATACTTCTCCCGCAACTCGTCCGGCGTGAGGCCGGTGAAGGAAAGCATGTCGCGCCACTCGGCCTCAGTGCGTATCTCGCGCCAGGATCGCTTCATAACCGTAAGCGTTCGGTGTAAGCCGTATTGACCAGGTGCGGGACTCGTTCTAACTAAGCTGCGGATTGGCTTGCGAGAGTTAGGCTTGCGGCGATGTTCCAAGGCAGTAATTCCTCGATGCGAGTGATGGGGTGATCGGCGATCCGCGACAGCACTTCGTGCAGATAGGCTTCCGGATCCAGGCCGTTGAGTTTGGCCGAGCCGATTAAGCTGTAGATGGCAGCCGCCCGCTCACCTCCAGTATCTGATCCCGCAAACAAGTAATTCTTTCGACCGAGAGCAACCGCACGTATGTACACAATCTTCCCTTCGGCAGACGGCGCCAACGCCAGAAGACTCACGCCCGCTGCGCTCGCCGCAAGCGCATACGAGTTGAGCCGCTGATGCAACAATTCGGAAAGCTTGCAAGGTGTCCGAATTTGTTTCATAACCTGATCCTCCGCCGACCGCCACGACGAACGTCACTTGCGTGCATTTATTTTCCGCGTTTTCCCAAGCGCACCTTGCGCTAATTGACCGAGGCTCGCAGGTTCGAGCGTTATGACATCCTTCCCGTGCGTCTTGCCTGCAGTGATCGGCTTGTTGGCGACTGTCTCATAAGCGTACCCGGTCAAAGTCCCATATACTCCGGAACTCGTAACTCTCGCATTAAGACGTGCCCAGCCAAAATGGGTTTTGCGGTGGATCGTGAAGCGAAGTCCGAGGTAGCGATTCTTGGCTTTGGTCCAGTGCCCGGAGGTGTACAGTCCAGTGCCAAAAATGTTCGGAAACTCTCCGGCCATGAAGCTTCCGGTCGGCGAAAATGGCCCTTTCGGTCCGACCGACACTCCCGCCATTAGGGCACTCGCCTGGTAGCCTCGGCTGGTCGCCCAAACCTCGTTCCCTTGAACCGGGCGGATCAGTAGCACACCACCGCCGCTGTTTCCATTCCACTGGGAGTATTTGTCGACAAAAATGAAATCGGCGATCCTGTCGTGGTTCAGATCAAGCGGAATGGTGCGATGGGGAGCGATCTTTACGTGCGCGGGCGTGTAGACAATCTTCGCCTCGGCAGGATGCGCAAGGGCGAGTAAGCTCACTCCCGCCGCGCTCGCCGCCAGCGCATACGAGCTGAGCCGACGTTCCAAGGAAGGAGTCAAGCTCTTCGATTCACGTTTCATTTGCTCTCCTTCGCTCTCCAACTTGGAAGCGCGGATGCCCCTCGCGCGAGGTGACCGAGCGTCCTGGGTTCAACTGTGATGACATCCTTTCCGTGAGTCTTGCCTGCGATGATGGACTTGTTCGGGATGGTTTCGTAGGCGTAGCCGGTGAGAGTTGCAAACCCTTGGCCGTGGCGGTCAAGCGTCCGCATCCGCACCCATCCATAATGCAGCTTGCCGCGAATCTTGAAACGTAGCCCCACATAACGATTGCTCACGTGCCACCACGGTCCCCAAGTGTCGGAGGACCCCGGCCATTTTCGGAAAAGGACTTGCTTCCCCGACCCAAAGTTGCTTTTGGAGTGGATGGGGACCTGTTTATGAAGAGCCGCGACATAGTGGGAGAGGTTCATCTCCATCTCATTGCCATGCTCACCACTTGCCATAAGTCTGGCCGACGCGGAATACTCAACGCCGATCAGTCGAAAGTCCACGACGTTGTCGTGGTTCAAGTCAAGGTTGAAGGCCCCGTAGCACTTACTGCGATTGTGTGTCCACTGGCAGGTAACATTTTGGTGCGCAGGCGTGTAGACGATCTTTGCTTCGGCTGGTTCCGACACAGCGAGCAGTCCCGCAAGTGCCGCGCCTGATGGGAGCACATATTCGGCTGGCGGTATCAAAGCCAACACTCCCACTCCCGCCGCACTTGCCGCGAGAGCATACGAATTAAGCCGTTGGTGCAGTGATTCGGAAAGCTTCGAGGGCCGTCTGGAAGTTCGCTTCATAGTTCCCTCCTCCAAAATGGCGGCTCCAAGTATCCTCCCGTCTCCCGCCGGAGTCAATCGCCACTGTGAAGGTGAAACCTGCTTGAAGAACTAGGGGTTTGGGGGCATGTTTCCGAGGAGAAAGCGCGGTAAAGGCAATGGAATCACAGGGCGCCGCCAGGCACGGGCTTCTACCAGATAATCTGGAGCGGGAGACGGGATTTGAACCCGCGACTTCGACCTTGGCAAGGTCGCACTCTACCACTGAGTTACTCCCGCTCGGCAAAACTCTACAAGATCCCTCGACTGCGCTCGGGATTTCGGCAGCAGGCTCGCGTTCGCCGCCTTATGGCGCCCCACTCACGCCCGCTAAGCGCCTCAAGTTACTCCCGCCCAGCTTGTTATTCTACAACGCTTGACCGGTTTGCATCTACTGGACGGGCGAGGACGCCCGTCCTCCACCGGAGTGCCGTTCTCCCCGTGTCTCCGTGGTGAACTCAATACGCCGTTCCCGTGCGGGACTTCTGCAGGGCGTCATTGGCTTTGGCCGTGATCTGGTTGCGCACATCCCAGAGCTCTTTGTAGAAAAGATGCTCCATGCGCTGGTGCAGCACTTCGACCGGCGTGCCCATTGTGCCCACCACTCCTCCGCCGATGATTCTCTGCGCCAGCTTCAGATGATGGAAGCGGAACAGGTGAACCCGCTCGTCGAAATCGAGCAGGCGCTCGGCCAGGTCATGCAGGCCGAAAAATTCCTGGTGCCGGCGATAGATGTCGTCCACGCTGAGCCCGCCTTCTGCAGCTGGGCATGAAACGCATCGCCCAGCCGCGGGCCAATGTGGAGCACGGCGAGAAAGCCGGGCGAGTCCAGACCGCTGCCGTGGCCGAGACCGGCGCGAATCATGTGATAGTCGTACGGAGTAATGGTTTCCAGCACGTGCAGCATCGCGATGGGATAATCCAGCATCTGATTGGCGCGGCGAATCAGGCGGGCGGCATTTGCGAAATCGCCTTCTTCGATGTGGTTGCGGGCCCGCGCCAGTTCCCAGGCGACGCCTTTCATCAGCAGTTCGGAGGCCTGATGGACCACCTGGAAAGTTAACTCATCCTTGTGCAGGAACTCTTCCGGCGGCTTCTGCAGCGACAGCAGTTCATCCGTGCGCAGATAGCGCTCATAGTCGGAGTCGCCCTTGCCCGGCAGAATCGGTTTTTTCAGATCATGCATAAGAACAACAATTCTAGACTTGTGATTCTCGACGTCAACTACGAAAGCAGCCCCAGGGGCCTGTTGAAAAATCTAAAATCTTGTCATTCCGGGGAGCGCAAGCGACGAGGAATCTGCAGTTTCCCGGGAACTCCAGATCCCTCGCTTCGCTCGGGATGACAACAAGATAGGATTTTTTCAACAAGCTGTAGATCATCTTATTTCTTTTCCATCAACCATCGAGAAAAATCAACCTCAGTCCTGGTGTCCCGTCCACTGCGGATCCTTCTCCGGGGTCACGATTTCGCCATCCCGCATGTGAATCATACGATCCCCATAGCTGGCGGCCGCCGGGTTGTGCGTGATCATGAGCACGGTTTGGCCCAGTTCACGATTGGAATGCCGCAGCATGTTCAAGACAATTTCGGAGTTCTTCGGAGTCCAGATTGCCGGTGGGCTCGTCCGCCAGCACGATGGCGGGCTTGTTGATCAGCGCGCGCGCCAGCGCCACGCGCTGCTGCTCGCCTCCGGAAAGCTCGGAGGGCCGATGGGGCAGGCGCTTCTCCAGTCCCAGCAGCCCGATAATTTTGTCGAAATATGCGGCGTCGCGATTGCCGTTGGCGCCGGCGATGTCGAGGGCGATGTCGATATTGGACCGGGCATCGAGAGTCGGCAGCAAATTGAATTTCTGGAAAACGAATCCGATCTTGCGCTTGCGCATGCGGGTGCGCTCGGCGTCAGAAAGCTGGGCGAAATCGTCGCCATCAATGACCACGTGGCCGGAATCGGCCTGTGTCAGGCCGCCCAAAAAATAAAACAGCGTGGACTTGCCGCTTCCCGACGGGCCGACCACGCTGACAAACTCGCCCTTTTGCATGCTGAAGGAGATGCCGCGCAGTGCGGGCACTTCGATCTTGCCCACGTGGTAGGTCTTGCGCAGTTCTACGGCTTCGATGAAGGCAGCCATCCAACTATTCGATATTACACGAAGCTAGCGAGAGCAGGCGGCATTCGATAGGCCAGTTCACGCGGCGCTGATCTGCGAAGGAACCGGCGCGGCGGCTGGCGCGCTTGGGGCCTCGCTTGCGGACCAGCAACAGGCGGATACGTTCCAGCAGTTCCGCCGGCGCGTACATGCCCTTGGGAAGGAAAACGTCGGCTCGAGTGTCGCGGTCGTAAATCTTGACTTTGCCGGACAGCAGAATGGCCGGAGTTTGCGGCGAGATGGCTTTGATCTCCTCGATCAATCTGGGTTCCGTCCACGCCGGGCATGATCAGATCCGTGAGCACCAGATCGATTCCGCCCTTCTTGAAGTGCTCCAGCGCCTCCTGGCCGCCGGTGCAGGCGACCACCCGGTAGCCCCGGGTTTCCAGCATGACTTTGCGGATGGAGAGTGACTGTTCGTTGTCGTCGACGCACAGAATCGTTCTTTTGGGCTTCATTCTTGTTTCCGAAATGGCGAGCCACCGGGGGCGCAGCCGCGGGAAATCCGAAAACTTTCTTATGACGGAGAATTCAGAGCGACTTGAATCCTAAAGCCGGAGCAGCCGAGTGTAAAGTGCCGCCGATGCCAATGGCAAATTTGATTTATTGAAAAATCTTCGCGCTTGTGCATGCCGACATTTTTCCTGCGGATTCGCGTGCGCGCGTCTCAGAAAAACATTTCTCCCCGCACAATCTCGACAACATTTCCACCGACACGCACATTAACCACTCGGTCATCCCTGCGAGCGGCGCGGACAAAAATCCGGCTGGGGCGTTGCATCTCGACTCCCTGCTCGATCAGTACACGTTCCTCCGGCTGAGCCACGCCGTGCGCCACCATCCATGCCGCAGCGCATCCCGCGGCCGAGCCGGTCGCCGGATCCTCGCCGTTATAGAAGATCATGCGGGCGTGCAATCGGGCTGTCGGGTCGACCGTCTCCCGGCTCACGAAGTAGAAAAACTTTCCTCCGGAGCGCTCCAGGTATGCCGCGGATCCTCTGAGCGTCCACATGCAAGCTCGCGCATGTTCTCCAAGCCGCGCAAGGGAACCATGGTGAAGGGCACGCCAGTCGAGACCGTTTGAATGGGCAAGGAAGGATCGATCTCGCCGTCGCGCAGGCCGATGGCGCGCGCCACCGCTTCGCGGTCATGCCGCGGGCCGAATTGCGGGTCAACCTGCGTCATCTCCCCAAACACCGGCTGGCCGGCGTTCTCTTCAAACTGAACCGGAACTTTGCCGACATTGAGATCGAGCACGACTTCACGGGCTCCGCTCGAACCGCGCAACTGAAAGGCGGTCCCCAGCGTCGGGTGACCGGCGAAGGGCAACTCTTCCTGCACCGTAAAGATTCGGACCCGCACTCCGCTCTCGCGTTCGGCCGCTGGATCTCGGGGCAGGATGAAAGTGGTTTCGGAGAGATTCATCTCCCGAGCGATCGCCTGCATCTGTTCGTCCGTCAGTCCCCGCCCGTCGGGAAAAACCGCGAGTGGATTGCCCTCGAACGGCTGGGAGGAAAATACATCTAACTGGACAAAGGAAAAGCGCCGAAGTTCTTTTGCCATACCTGAACATTGTAAAGCCTTCGCCGCCGGGGCAAGAGGCGTCACGAGCCACAGCAGACGGCGCGAGGGCGACTTCAAATCCATCGTTTGACTGAATTTTGCACGCCGAGTATCCTACCGCATGTATGCGCAGACGCTCCACTCCGTGCGCCAGTGGTTGTTGGATGCCAGCGCCGGCGTGTGGGTAACGCAGAGAGATTTCTTCAACCCACCCGGCGGACGGAGGGTGGGTTTCGTTTTGCCCTGATTTCTCGCCGATTCTGAACCACGGTGAGGAGAACCGATTTTCGCAGGGCTTGCGAAAGAAACTGAACACTTGAGGAGGAACTTATGAGCACCGCAACTCTTACTGATGCCACGCCAAAAATGCTCCGCATCAATGACACAGCCCCTGACTTCACCGCCGAAACCACGCAAGGCACCATCCATTTCCACGAATGGATCGGCGACGGCTGGGCCATCCTGTTTTCCCATCCCAAGGATTTCACCCCGGTGTGCACCACCGAACTCGGCTACATGGCGGGACTGCAGCCTGAGTTTGCAAAACGAAACTGCAAGATCATCGGGCTGAGCGTGGATCCCGTCAGCAATCACAGCAAGTGGGCAGCGGACATCGAGGAGACGCAAGGCCACAAGGTCAACTACCCGATGATCGGCGACCCCCAGCTCAAGATCGCCAAACTCTACAGCATGTTCCCGGCCGAGAGCGGGACCATCTCCGAGGGCCGCACCGCGGCCGACAACGCCACCGTGCGCACGGTATTCGTCATCGGTCCCGACAAGAAGATCAAGCTGATGCTCGTCTATCCTATGACCACGGGCCGTAATTTCGACGAAGTGCTTCGCGTCCTCGATTCCATTCAGCTCACCTCGAAACACAAAGTCGCCACCCCGGTGAACTGGAAGCAGGGCGGCGACGTCATCATCGTGCCTTCGGTGTCGAACGAGGAAGCGCAACAGAAGTACCCCGGCGGATGGAAGACGCTCAAGCCGTATTTGCGCATCGTCCCCCAGCCGAAATAGGCGGCAGCCCCGGCTGCGAGGGCGCCCCATTTCTCGCGTTCTGTGCGAGAAGTGGGGCCGTGGACCGCTCCAGTGGATCACGCCGTGCGCAAGCTGGCTCGGCCCCCTTTCTCCCGCGGAGACTGCGTACCACTGAATCCAGAATTCTATTGGAGCAGCGTCAACGATCCCAGAAAGGCGGTTTTGTCCTGCTCGTTCTCGGTCCTTGCCGTAACCGAGATCAGCTTGGCGCCATCAATGACGTAGATTGTAGAGATGACTCCGCCGCCGGGCGCCAGGGAAGTGGTGGCAACGGCGACGGCTTCCCGGCCCGTCGCTGCGGAGCGCAGCTTGAAGCGCCGGCCCTCTAGAAGTTGAATTCCGACCATATCCCCGACCGCTTTGCCCGGAAGCCAACCCTCCGTTGGCAGCGCTTCTTTGTAGCTCGTCGCCTGAGCACTGTAAAAGTCCTTGCGGTCGCTCCTGTAAACGGTCCACAAGTGTTTCGACAAGCCTTCGTGGTTTTTGTCGGATACCTTGTTCGGCTTCTCTGGGAACGTCACAGAAAACCCGTACTCCGGCGACACCAGAGTGTAGCGGCCAAATCGGTCGCAGGCGACGCACGCCATGATTAGGGCCAAGGCACAGAAGAGCCGGCCCGTCCTCATCGCCGTGGCCCTGATCCGTGCCCTACTCTCCCGCCGCATGCTGCTCGGTTTTCTCTCGCGTGAATTCGTAGCTCATGCGGCCCGTGCCCTTACCGGCATCGAAGTTCTTGGGATACTGTCGTCCGGCCATGTCGTAACAGACCCGCAGCTTATCGCCGGAAAGCTTGTAAATCCCCGTATACGACCCACCGGCGTAGCCCTGGTTTGCCAAGGGGTTGTCGAAATACTTGATCAGGATGGTGTTCGGACTGTCGCCCGTGCCAAGCTGAAACTCAGACTTCACGCCGCCCTCGTAATTCCCTTTCAGCACGATCGTCATGTGGTCGCCGTCGAAGATCCAGCGGACGTCGTTCATCATCGCCATGCCATTAAGGGTTGCGTGATCCATTTTCCACGTGCCCTGCAACTTGTCATGGTCTTCCGCGATGGTCGAGGTGGATTGCTCGGGCGAGCTTTGTGCTGCCGCGGAAGCTGGCGCGCTCCGCGAACAGCCAGCCAAGAACATGGAGCCGGCCAGCAATAGAATTGTCAAGGTACGCATCATCGTTATTCTCCACACAGTGATTCTCCTCATCGCATAATCTGCTGAATTATTGCGGGTCATAAACCGAGGCAGGCATGCCCGCCTTTCGGGCGTCGTCCTGGGCCTCTTCCAGTTTCTTTTGCTGGTCCGGAATCTCCGAAGCCAATTGCTGCGCAATGGAACGCTCTTCCCACAACTTCCTTTCCTCAGGATCGGTGGCGACCTTATTGAGGTCGACTTGCCGAAGCGTCTTCAGCTTCTCGGCCTCCGCCTGCAAATGAGCGATCCAATCCTTTTGGGCTTTGATCGTCCGAGTCCACATTTCGGGAGTAAACCCCGCAGTGCCGATAGTCTTGTACGGCAGCGGCTTCGGGGCATCCTTTGGGGGTGAAGCGGGCTTCGAATCGGGGGTAGGTTTTTGATCTGAACTTGGCGAAAGATCATCGGTAGTGATGACTTTCTTCGCGGCCGTTCCGTCTTTCTGTTTTTGCTGCCGGGTCTGGCGTGCGGCTTCGCCGAGCGACTGCCCGTGGCACAGGCCGCCGATCAGCAACAGCGTTGGCAGTATGGTTGGAACGACTCGACGCGCTCGCATGTCCCGCCACTCCACCCGCAAAAAAGAGGTTGATCCTGTTCACGGTACCTCGGTTCCACGGGGGATGGTTAGTTACACCAGTACTTGACCCATGGATCGCGCATCGCACACGGGCTCCTCAGCCTCGCCGAGCTTACCTTCGGCTGTCTGTCGCTGATAATCAGCAAGGTCCTTGGCCGTTTCCGCAATAAGCGCGTTGCGGTCCTGTGCAGGTCGGCCGAGCTTTCTCTTAGGCTGAGCGTCGCCCTGCCTCCGTCCCTCCGGTTTCTTGGAGGGACAGGGCAGGGACCTACGCCTACGATCCTTCCGGCGAATGCAATACCCGAAACGTGTTGCCGCCGTTGGACCACACCAGCACCAGTGCGTCCTGCCCTTTCGCAGCTTTTGACAGAGCCTGCTGCACATCGGACGCGCTTTGCACATCGTGACGGTCAACCTGCACAATCACATCGCCGCGCTGCAATCCGGCGTTATCCGCCGAGCTTCCCGGCTGCACTCGCTCAACTACGGCGCCATGAATGTCACTGGGCAACTGCAATTGACCGCGAATTTCGGGAGTCAGATCCGACAGGCCCAATCCCCAGCGCATCTTGCCATGTTCGTTCTCTCCGGTTTCAGATTCTTCTTTGTCACGGCTGCCCATGGCTTCCAACGTGACGGGAACGCTCACGTCCTTGCCATCTCGGAGCACTTCGAGTTTGATGGTGGTGCCGGGACGCTTCTGCCCAACCTCCACCTGAAGTTCTCCCGCGTCGCTGACTTTCTTTCCATCGAGTCCGGTAATGACATCGCCGATCTTCAAGCCCGCCTTGGCTCCGGGTGAATCCGATTCCACCTGGGTGACTACGGCGCCGGTGGCATCAGTCATCTTGAAGAACTTTGAGTTCTCCGGCGTCACGTCAGAGATTCCGATTCCGATATATCCGTGCGTTACTTTGCCGTCACGGATCAGAGTCTCCACCGTGGGGCGCACGATCTGTGTAGGAATGGCAAATCCCATTCCCGAGAACGTACCCGAAGGCGAAATCAGGAAAGTGTTGATGCCAACTACCTCGCCGCGCGCATTTACCAGTGGGCCGCCGGAATTTCCCGGATTGATGGCCGCATCGGTTTGAATGAACTCGCCGGGCTTGCGCCGGTTATCCGAGAATGGGTTGGGACGATTCAGGGCGCTGACAATCCCACGCGTCACCGTGAAACGAAATCCGTAGGGATTGCCGAAAGCCAGCACGGTCTGGCCCGGACGCAGCGCGGTCGAGTCACCCCAGGGGATGCTGGGCAGATCCTTGCCCTCGACTTTGATGACCGCGAGGTCGGTCAGCGGGTCCGACCCGACCAGTTTCGCCGTCAGAATCTTGCGGTCACTCATAGTGACGCGCATGTCCACCGCGCCATCCACCACATGATTGTTAGTGACGATATAACCGTCAGGCGAGATGAGAACGCCGCTGCCGATGCCGTGTTCGATCTGCGGCTCGGGCCGCGTGCGAGGCATATTGAACGGTCCGAAGAATTGCTGGAGGCCGTCCGGCAATTGATCTTGCGTTATGTCAGGTTTGGTTCGCGAAGTTACGGCGACATTGACGATTGCCGGGGTTACTCGAGCGGCCAAGGTTTCCATTGCCCGGTCGAGCGAGAGCAAGGCGCTGACGCTTTCGTCATCCAGAGGCGCTGCGGCCGGGGCTGCGACCGCGGCCTTCGCGGCCACGGGTTTGATTGATTCATAAGTCACCAGCGATGCCAGCGTCGCCAGGGCGACTACCGAAACTGCGACGTGACGCCTCGTGGTTTTCCAAGCTTCTTTGATCCAACTGTTCATGGTTGTTTACCTCTCCTTTAGCAACTAATTATTTAGTTTCTGTACCGACAAAATTCGCGCTCCTGGCTGAGTACTCTCCTAGATTGATTTCACGGGAATTGACTTCTGCACAGGAGCGTGCGCTGAATCCCAAATCATGACCCGCCAGACGCAGATCGTCCATTGCATCGAGCCGGACTCGCCGAATTGCTCGCTGTGCAGTACGACGAAAACCGCCCGCGGAGCCGCGGTATCTTCGGCTGGCGTAGTCCCCTTCGCTTGCACCAGCGCTCCATGATTCAACGGCGGCTCAGCCAACTGCGCCTTGGCCAACTTGGTCCCTGCATTTCTGGACGACGCCAAGTCACGTGGCGTGCTGCTGGGTTGTCCAAGTTCCCAATGTCGGCGAGGGCGTCCCCGCCCGTGCGAGTCCCCATGAACCGTCATGGGTGCAGGGGCGGCACGCGTAATCAGTCTCGCATCAACAACCACTGGCAACTTGCTCTGCCCGTAGGTTGAAACCGCCGCCATGTCCGGGATCTTGTCCTCGAAGGCTACAAGCTCCGGCGCCCGCGATAACAACGCCATACAAACGACCGAAAATACCGCCGCCAGATACAAAGCGGGTTTCCAGACCAGGGTTGCGCCCGCGCGCTTCCCTTCCAGTATCTGCGACACACGCAGCGACGTCTGCCGCATCCGGCTCACCGCAGCCTGGGCCAGTGCCAATCCCCGGCGCATGAAGCTCTTCTCCGCCACCGCCACCAGGCACTCCGCGTACGCCCGGGGGTTTGCCGTCCGCGACAGCACCACATCGTCGCATGCCATCTCGCGTTCCAGTGAGAGCCGGTTCTCAATCCACCAGACCGCCGGATGAAAGAACAGAAGTGCCCGTAAAATCTTCTGCGCCAGGTTGGTCCAGTCATCCCAACGGCGCAAGTGGGCCAGTTCATGGATTAAAATTGAGTTCAGTTCGGCGGTGGAAAGCTCTCGCATCGCCCATGCTGGAACAACGACCACCGGATTCAGAAAGCCAATGGCCGTGGGCACTCGCAAGCGGTCTGACAGGCACAGCCGCACCGATCTGGCCGAACCGAATTCATGCAGGGTTCTCTGTAGCACGGGGTCGAGGGTCGCCGGATTAATCGCGATACAACTCCCACGCAGTTTTCTGAGCTGCCACAGACCGAGCGCCACCCTCAGCAGCGCCACACTCGCAAGCACCGCCCAAACCAGAAATATCAACAGCGCCCACGAACTGGGCACGGTGATTACAGAGCTTGCAGCACCTTTTCCTGTCGTGCCTCCACCTAAAGCCAGAGGCGCGATCCACGGCAGGGCGGCGACAGCGACCAAGGCCAAAAACCAGACCGCGAACCGGGTGCTGGAATTCTGGCGGCCGGCGATCCGCAGCAAAATCCAGGCAAAGAGCGCGATTGCGATCCCCTGTGCCAAGCCATTGAGCATGCGCTCGGCCGATAGACGCGCCAGTGCATCCAGATTTGTTCCGAGTGAGTCCAGCGCAACAAAGTTCAACGCAACCAGGTGGAGGCTCATCGAGTCTTCCCCTCCTCCTGACTTGCCTCCAGCAGTTGCCGCAGCCGCTGCAGTTCAGCCGCTTCGATGCCCTGATCCTCCAGAATATTCAGCACCAGCATTTCATGGGAATTCTTGAAGAAACGGTGAACCAGGTGGCGGATTTCGGAACGGGTCGCCTCCTGCCTCTCGATCAGAGGCCGGTACACATGAGCGCGGCCATCCTTTACGTGCTTGATGTAACCCTTCTTTTCCAGGATGCGCATGGTCGTCAGCACTGAGTTGTAGGCCAAAGGCTGCTTTTTAGGCAGCGACTCGAGCACCTGCTGAACCGTGGCGGGCGCCTTCTGCCACAGCACGTCCATGAGGCGCAGTTCAGCCTCGGTCAGAGTTGCGGATTTGGTCGGGGGCAAGAACCGTCCTCCTAATTCTTTAATATTAGACGCGAGAAGGACCAGAACGTCAACTAATTATTTAGTTGCATGGCGGATGGTCCGGGTTGCCCTGTGTGGTGCGGGCGTCTTCGCCCGCGACTCTCAACCCCTCATGCCCTTTCAAACCTTTGTCATTCCGAGGCGCTTGCAGCCGTGCGCAGCGCGGCGAAAGCGTGTCGAGGAATCTGCTGTTCGCAATTTACTCTTCTTTTTGTTGTCATCCCGAGCACCAGCGAGGGATCTGCAGATTTGGTAATTTGCTAGTTTGGTCCGCCGGGAATGCCTGGCGGCATCAGTGGCGATGCAGGCAAAACAGCACGTCTTTCGACTTCATCCGACGATTCGCAAGCGAATCATCTGGCTCCGCTCAAGATGGCGGTGTTGGAGAGGTCGGCTCTTTCGTTCAGTGCTGTTTAGGCGGGCGCCACTGGCTGGAGCGGAGCCCCAGGAAATCCAGGTCCGAGCGCGAGTCCACGGCCATGCGCAGAGCGCGATGATCTTCGTCTTCCAGCGCAATGAAGCGGAACGGCTGCAGGATCCCGTCTCTGCCGGTCTGCCCCGGATGAAGCATCTCAGCCATCGCTTGCACCGATCCGGAGTCCATCTGGAAGGCGACTTCGACAAAACCGCCCTCCTGCAAGGCCTGCGACAAACTTAACACGCCACCGGTCATGGAGATGGTTTGGAGTTTGGCTTTGGCACGCTGGCCGCTATCAAGCTTGATGAGAACCGGAACCGGATGACCAAACTGGACTCGCTGCGCGCGCTGCTTGGGATGCGACTGGGGAAAGTGTGTCATAGCCGTAACTACTATTTCATGAGCAGGCAGCGCACGGCAGATTACGGAAGCGCGAGTCCGGGTTCGGACTCGGACAGCGGGCCGATTAGTCTAACTGCTCACAGGCCAATCAAGTAGCGGTGTTATCCAACTGGTTACTGTCCCTTCGGACAGCGCTTCAGTCGCAGATTTCTACGCAAGACCGTGCGGCTGACTTACGCGCGAGATGAAAAGCCTGTGGCAGAAATCTCAACAGGTCGGTTGCGACCAGCGAATGTTCGCCGATGGTTTCGCGCGCGATGTCGCCCGCCAAGCCGTGAAGATGGACGGCGGCGATGGTCGCATCCAGAATATGTTTCGGATTCTGGGCGATGAATCCGGCCACCATCCCCGTCAAAATGTCGCCCGTCCCGCCGGTCGCCATGCCGGGATTACCCGTGGTGTTCACCCACACGGCCCCATCGGGCGCCGCAATCAGGGTGCGGTGCCCTTTCAGCACCACGATCAATTCGTGCTCCCGAGAAAAAGTTCGAACGACGTTGATGCGGTCGCGCTGCACGGCAGCGACCGTGCCCCCCAGCAGACGAGCCATTTCGCCGGGATGAGGCGTGATGACCAGAGAGCGGCCCTTGCCTCTGAGTTCCTGTGCACGCCCTTCGAATGCGTTGAGGCCGTCTGCATCGAGAACGATCGGGATCTTCTGGCGTTTCAGGAGGGTGCGGACGAGACCCGCAGTCTCCGCAACCCGCGAGATTCCCGGCCCAATAGCGAGAACGGCCTTGCCTCCGGCAATTTCCTCTACACGTTCCAGCGCCCGTTTCGAGATGCTGCCCGCTCTCGTCTCGGATAGCGGTTCAGTCATCACTTCGGGATGAAAACCGGCGACCGTAGGCAAGATAGATTTTGCGGTCGCGATTGTGGAGAGCCCTGCTCCAACCCGTAACGCCGCCATGCCCGCCATGGCTGCCGCGCCGGCCTTCCCCACGGATCCGCCGATCACCAGCACGTGTCCAAAATTTCCCTTGTTGGCCGCGCGGGGCCGCGGCCCAATCAGCCGGACAATGTCGCGAGGAGTAATCAGATTGAGTTGCAGCGAGGAAACAATGGCTTCATCGGGCGACCCGATCGGAGAAATCGTCGTCGGCCCGTGGGTCAGCCCGCCGAAAATGTGAGCCGGCCGCGGTGCAGTGAAAGTCACGATCGCATCGGCGCGCGCCACGGCGCCGGTCTGTTCACCCATGACGTCGGCATCCGCGCCGGAAGGAATATCGACCGCGACCACAGGCGCGTCGGCCGCATTCAGCAGTGCGATGGCTTCGGCGTACAAGCCAGAGACGGGCGGGCGAAATCCAGTGCCCAGGATCGCATCCACCAGGACATCGCAATCGAACACCGCGCGCGCGGACTCCCGCTTAAGTTCCTCTTTCGATCTCGCAAGCACGAGAGCTACGGGAAGTTTGCGGAACATTTCCGCCGCGTCGCCGCGCAACTCCGACGGTTCGGCCAGAAGCAACAGCTTCACTTCCCTTCCCGTTTCCGCAAGTTTGCGCGTAACCACAAATCCGTCGCCGCCGTTGTTGCCTTTGCCGCAGATCACGCCGATCTGCTTGCTGGACGAATAGCGCAACAACACAAAATCGCTGACCGCCGTTCCCGCGTTTTCCATGAGCGTGAGCGAAGGCACACCGAAGCGCTGGCTGGTGGTGCGGTCAATCTCCCGCATTTCGGCAGCGGTGACGATTTTCATGTTCCGTCGTTGGTCGTTCGTCGTTGGTCGTTCGTCTTACGTCGTTGGTCAAAGGCCAACGACCAAGGACGAACGACTAATGCACGACTATAAAACAAAACGGCCCCCCGCGTATGTGCGGAGGGCGTTGAACGGCCATTGCATAGCTTCAGTCTGCCATCACCTTGGGACGTGTGGGCTGGACTCCGGCAGCGGCGATCTGCACCCGGCTGTGGTGGCGGCCGTAGGTGAAGTAAATCACCAAGCCGATCACCAGCCAGATGATCAGACGTGCCCACGTTGCCTTGCCTAGGCTAAACATCATGAGCAACGAAACCACGATCCCCATGATCGGAGTGAATGGGATCCACGGAGCCACGAAGGCACGCGGCACATCGGTTCCGCGCCAGCGCAGTATCCAGACACCGCTGCAGACGATGACGAAGGCCAGCAGCGTCCCGATCGAAACCAGGTTTCCAAGGACGTTGATCGGCGTGAGCGCGGCGACCGTCGCGACTACTACGCCGACAAGAATGGTCGAGATATACGGAGTCCGAAAGCGCGAGTGTACCGCGCTCGCCCACTTGGGCAGCAATCCATCTTTCGACATGGAGAAGAACACGCGCGACTGGCCCAGCAGCATCACGACCATGGTGCTGCTGAGTCCACAGATTGCTCCCAGCTTGACCAATCTGCTGCCCCAGGCCACGCCGGTGGTATCGATTCCGATGGCAATGGGATCAGGCACATCGAGGCCGGTGTACTTCACCAGTCCGGTCAGCACAGCGGCGACCAGGATGTACAAGATGGTGCACACGACCAGCGAACCGAGGATCCCGATGGGCATATCTCGCCGCGGATTCTTCGCCTCTTGCGCCGCGGTGGAGACTGCGTCAAAACCAATGTAGGCGAAGAAGATGACGCCGGCGGCAGTGGCGATTCCCGACCACCCAAAATCGCCGTAATGGCCGGTGTTCGCGGGCAGAAACGGGGTCCAATTCGCCACCGCCTCTGCACGGTGCCCCATGATGTAGTTGATCCCCAGCCCGATGAACACGACCAGCACGCAGACCTTTACGATCACGATGAACGAATTGAAGTCTGCCGATTCCTTGATGCCGATCACCAAGATGACGGTCACCATTAAGATTCCGAGGAAGCCGAACAGATTGAAGGAAGAATATTGATGCGGCAGGGTCGCCGCATCGATATGCTTCATGTCCAGCGCTTTCTGGAACTGCGCGGTCAGCCGCTCCCAGTGGTTGTTGTAAAAGAGAAAGACCGTTCCCGGGCAACCCGCCCACTTGGGCGAGAGCCGGACGCCGAAGTCTCCCAGGAAACTCAGGACGTAACCGCTCCAGCCGCTGGCCACGGTGGCGGCGCCGAGCGCGTACTCCAAAATCAGGTCCCAGCCGATGATCCAGGCGATGAATTCACCGAGCGTGGCGTAGCCGTAGGTGTACGCCGAGCCGGCGACTGGAATCATCGAGGCAAACTCGGCGTAGCAGAGGCCGGCAAACACACAGGCCACAGCCGCCAGCATGAATGAAAGAATAATGGCAGGTCCGGCGTGGTTCGCCGTTGCGGTGCCTGTAAGCACGAAGATGCCGGTGCCAATAATTGCGCCGATGCCGAGGGAAATCAGATTCGTGGGGCCGAGAGCGCGCCTCAGGCTATGTTCACCGGTTTCCGACGCTTCCCCAAGAATCGTATCCAGCGGCTTTCTGGCCCAAAGATTTGCCATTCAGTTCTCCTGAGTGACTCTCCAACAATGCGCTGCACCGTGGAAGGGCACGGCTTCAGCCGTGCCGTCCGGGTCAGTGAAAACGCGGGCTTCAGCCCCTGAGGGCGACGCCCGCCCGCCGCGACCACAAATAATAAACGGGAATCCCCAATAACACGATGATCAATCCCGGCCACGTGTATTGCGGCTTGTAGCGTAATAGTACGACATCAATGAATAAAGCCATCACAATATAAATCGCGGGTAAGAGCGGATAGCCGATGGCCCGGTACGGCCGTTCCGCGTCGGGATGCGTGCGGCGCAGCACAAACAACCCCAGAATGGTCAGGACGTAAAACACCAGCACGGCAAAGATGATGTAGGCCAAAAGCTGGTTATAACTACCGGAGACGCAAAGCACACAAGTCCAGACCATCTGCACCATCAGCGAAACCGCAGGCGTCTTATAGGTAGGATGCAGGCGGGCCACGCTGCGGAAGAACAGACCGTCTTTCGCCATGGCATAGTAGACTCGTGCTCCCGCCAGGATCAGCCCGTTGTTGCAGCCGAAGCCGGAAAGCATGATAGCCACCGCCATGAGCGAACCGCCAGCCGATCCGACGATCTGGGTCATCACGGCGGTAGCCACGCGGTCTTCGGTGGCGTACTTGATGCCGCGCTCCAGGATGGTCGCGCCATTGGGGATTCCATCCAGGGGCAGCACGTTCAGGTAAATAAAATTGCAGGCAATATACAGGGCAATCACCACGCCCGTGCCCAGCGCGAGCGAGAGCGGCAGGTTGCGGCTGGGATTCTTCACTTCGGCTGCCGTAAACGTCACGTTGTTCCATGCATCGGCCGAGAACAGCGAGCCCACCTGCGCCACCGCCAGCACCGTCAGCGTGCCCACCAGCACTCCAGCCCCGATGTCGTGTTGTGCTCCAAGGCCTGCATTCCGCCAGAAGTTCCCCTGGAAGTTCGCCACCAGCGCCTGCGCATTACGCCCGACGAAAATCCCCAACAGAACCAGCCCGAACAAAGCCGAAACCTTGGCCACGGTAAAAATGTTCTGGATGATCGCGCCTGTCTTGATCCCGAAAATGTTGATTACCGACAGCACCACCACAACGACGATTGCGACCAGATTTTGAGTATTGAGTCCGACGTCCATGTCGCCCAGAACCATCGGGCCGAGGTGAATCGGCGGCACCTTCCAGAAGTGCAAAATCCAATGAGACGAAGAAATCGAAGGCAAGAAGACGCCAAGAAACTTGCCGAAGGCCACGCCCACCGCGGCAATCGTTCCGGTCTGAATGACCAGGAAGAGCGTCCATCCGTAAAGAAATCCCCACAGCGGACCTAGCGCCTCGCGCAAATAAACATACTGCCCTCCCGCCCGAGGCATCATGGCCGCCAATTCGCCGTAGCTCAAGGCCCCAACGATGGTCATGAAACCCGTCACCACCCAGGCCCCGATCAGCAGTGCCGGCGAATCCACTTCGCGCCCGATTTCCGCGGCGACGATAAAAATTCCCGACCCAATCATCGAGCCCATGACCAGCATGGTGGCGCTGGTCAGCCCGAGTCCCTTGACTAACTCTTTGTCTTGACGGGTATGGATGTCCCAGTCGGTGGCGGCTTGCTGGATCGGTGTTTTAGTTTCGGTGCTCACGATTCAATGTGGCGCGGGCGCCCTCGCCCGCGATCTGTGCGGCTACTTTACCTTAAGATGCGCAAGAATTCCTCTGCTGATTTTCGCGGCTCCCGCATCAGATCCGATATTACCGCTACCGAGTCCGCCCCGGCTTCGATGACGGACTGGCAATTCGCCCGCGTGATGCCGCCGATCGCGACCAGCGGTTTGCGGGTCAACTCCCGCGCCCGACGGACGCCGTCCAGGCCAATCACGGGATCGGGGTTCGCTTTGCCGGTTGTCGGAAATACCGGCCCAATGGCAACATAGTCCGCCGAGGTTTGATCCACCTCCCTCACCTGCACGGGGTTATGGGTGGATACGCCGAGCCACAGGTTCTCACCAATCACGGTTCTCGCACCGTCGGGCGACAGATCGTCCTGACCCACATGCACTCCGTCGAAACCCGCCGCCACGCAAAGATCGGCGCGGTCATTCATAATTAGTTTGACGGAATTTCCCAGCCGCCGTCTCAGCTCCCGCGCCTGATCGAGCATCTGCCGCGCCGATCCGGATTTATTGCGATATTGCAGCAAGGTGACGCCCGCGAGGGCGAATTGCTCGGCCGCCGAGAACATCTGGCGCTCGTCGGGGAAGCAGGCGGCGTCGACGATGGCGTACAGCCGCGGCAAGCTTAACATGCAGTCATCTTAACCCTGGCCGCCTAGGGGCTGGATGGAACGAACCCTTGGGAACCTCTTAACCTCGGCTTGTCATTTCGAGCGCAGCGGATCGCCCGCTCAGGGGCGATCCCGCGGAGTCGAGAAACCTGCTGTTGTTTCTCTCTCGAACGTAATCGGCGTTTCCCTAGGTTTCCAATTGCTCTTTGTCGCTGGGAGCGGCAATCCCCAAGAAGACGAGCACTGCACGATTCAGCCGTACCATGTCCTCGTCGGCCAGACGCCCGACACGCGTGCCGATCTTCGATCTTGAAACGGTCGTGATCTTATCCACCATGAGCCGGCAAGCGGCGCGAAGCCCGTTGTTCTCGTTTGGCTCGACCAGCAACCGAAACAATGGGGCATCGGTCGGGTCGGTTGTGCAGGCGCATACGGTAATCGAATCCGTCATGTCGAAACGATCATCCTGGAGAATCACAACTGGACGCGGTTTTCCGGCATAGTCCTTGCCGCCGGCGACAGTCCAGATTTCGCCGCGCTTCACATCACGCCTCGATCAGAAACCGCGTCGATGAACTCCTGGTCCTGCTTCGCATGACGGCTCTTGGCCACCGCGAGTGACTGGCGACGGGCTTCAGTCGCAAAGGCGGGGGAGCGCATATCGGGGACCCAAATCTGGATCGGCCGCAATCCCTGCTGGCGAAGGCGCTTGCGGTGCGCTCGAACCTTCTCTCGGGACGACTTGGACTTGGCTCGTGCTGGCATATGTACGAATCCTATAGCGGTTACATGTAACCTATCATAATCGGCCGTGGGATGCCAGGGCAATCAAATTCCCGGCTTAACGCCCCAAATAAGGGTTGTAGAGATCAGTAGGAAAGTTGTTGGGTCGCGAACCTGGGCCACCGTTCTTATTTCAAAAGTGATATGCAATTCTGCCCAAGAAAGCAAAGCCGACAAGGAAGGTGGATAGCGAAAACCCCGATGGTACGAGGATGAAAAGCAGTTCCCGCGTATTGAGCTTGCCTTCCAAAATCGCTGCGCTGTTTCCGGCTTTGCGCTGTTCTTCCAAGAAACGTGACTTGGCGCGTTCATGCCCCCGCAGCAAAGCAATAATTGCCAGCAGCGAGGCACATATGCAGGTGATCAAACAGACCGCTGCTGCCTTCGCTGAGAACCCAATGGTCAGGTTCGACGATCTTTCGGCGGCAACACCAGAGGAAGCCAACAGAGCTACAGCGATCCCCGCAGCAGTGATGATCGTCTTGAAGCCGTCCACGTACATGCTCCGGCTGTCTACGCTAGTCCAAGCCCATCCTCTTGTCTTAGCTTCGTGCCAGAAATGCCAAACGAGCCACAGTGGGGCGCACCCAACGATGGCAACGAATATGTAAAACAGGCAACTCAAAGTTGGCACGCGGTGATTCTAGCACCCGCGTTGAAGACCGCCTCTGACCTTGCCATCGAGTGCAAATCGCGATAAACTAAGTTCATTAGACTAAGTCTATATAAACACATGAAAACAGTAAAAATACACCAGGCAAAGACTCATCTCTCGAAGCTCATTGAACAAGCTTCCAAGGGGGAGTCGTTCGTGATTGCCAAGGCTGGCAAACCGATCGTAAGGGTCACCCGCCTTAAGCACTCCAACCGGCACGCAGGTGCGTCGGCTCGGCTTCTTGGCGGGGCAGATTTCAGTGCCCGACGACTTTGACCGAATGGGCCAGGAAGAGATCGAGCGAATTTTCGGCGGCGGGGCATGAAGCTGCTGCTGGATACAAATCTTCTCCTCTGGGCTGCCGGGGAACCGCAGCGCCTCCCACCACAGGCCCGAACCTTGCTCGACGATCCGGACAATGAGCTTCTATTCAGTGCAGCCAGCTTATGGGAAGTGGCCATTAAGCGCACGCTGGGGCGAGAGGATTTTCTGGTGGATGTGCGGCTCCTGTGTCGCGGCCTATTGGACAACGGGTACGGTGAGTTGCCAATCATCAGCGATCACGTGGTTGCCACCGAGAGCTTGCCGCCGATTCATAAGGATCCTTTCGACCGCATCCTGGTGGCTCAGGCAACGGTCGAGGGCATTACGCTGTTGACCACCGATTCGCTGGTGTCTCAGTATCCCGGCCCCATTAAGAGATTGTAGAAATCTACCTGACACGGTTTGGGGCGAAGAGGAGTTTGGTTGCTGGTGTGGTGTCCCAGAGATTCGCTTTAATATTTCGACGATGCGCGAGCATGACTTGAGCCAAACCCTCTGTCGATGCTCCTACCAAATTGTCATGTTGCGCGGAGGGATGGCTTTCGCTTGCGAAAGCCATCGCGCAGCCGAAACATCCCTATCGTGCACGGACCGCGTCCTCGCAGAAGGGAATTCTGCTGGAAATTTCTGTTGAGTTCATGGTTAGAATGCCTTGCCAGTTTTTTCCGCAGCATATGCACGATAGGGGTCCTTCGACTTCGCAGCACGATTCGCCAAGCGAATCGCGCTGCGGCGCTCAGGATGACAGTTCGAGGTAGGGCAAGATGAGCGGCGCGCCTGAAGGCGCGCCCTTTCAAAGCCGCTCCGGCTGATGTTGCGAATCTCTGGGAGACCACACTAGTGTTTGCCGGTTTTCACCAGGAACCTCTCGATAAACGTGGTATCAATCTTGCCGGTGCGAAAATCCGGATCGGCCAGAATTTTGCGATGCAGAGGAATCGTTGTAAAAATTCCTTCGATGATGAACATCTCCAAGGCGCGCGACATGCGCGAAATCGCTTCTTCCCGGTCTTTGCCGCGCACGACGAGCTTCGCGATCAAAGAATCATAATATGGGGGAATCACGCCCTCGGCATACGCCGCCGTGTCAATTCTCACCCCAGTGCCGCCTGGAGGATGAAACGCCGTGATCTTCCCTGCCGATGGCGTGAACTTTTCCGGATGCTCGGCGTTGATGCGGCATTCAATCGCATGCCCACGATGGACGATCGGCCCATGCAGCACGGTTTCCATACGCTCGCCGGCGGCCAGCAGAATCTGGCTTTTCACCAGATCCACATCGGTGACCATCTCGGTGACCGGATGCTCCACCTGGATGCGCGTGTTCATCTCGATGAAGTACAACCGGCGATCCTCATCCATGAGGAACTCCACCGTGCCGGCGTTCACGTAACCGATCTCGGAAAGCGTCTTCGACAGAGTCCGCCCGATTTGATCTCGTAACTCCGGCGTCATTTGCGTGGAAGGAGATTCTTCCAGCAATTTCTGATGGCGCCGCTGGATCGAGCATTCGCGTTCGCCCAGGCTCACCACATTGCCATACTGGTCGGCAAGAACCTGGAACTCGATATGGCGTGGGCGCTCGACGAATTTTTCCATGTAGAGATCGCCGTTCCCGAAAGCGGCAGCCGCCTCCGACTGCGCCGCTTTGAACAAAGCCGGAAGCTCGTCCTCGCTGCGCACGATGCGCATGCCGCGACCCCCGCCGCCCGCGGAGGCTTTGATGATCACGGGGAATCCGACCTGCCGCGCCCACTCCATCGCCTCACCATCACTGGCAAGGATGCCCTCAGATCCCGGCAGGATGGGCACCCCGTATTTCTTCATCGCAGCCCGAGCCTTTTCTTTCTCGCCCATGAGCCGCGTCACTTCAGGCGGCGGTCCGATGAACTTGATGTTGCTGGTCTCGGAGACCTCGGCGAAATTGGCGTTCTCCGCCAGCAAGCCATAGCCGGGATGAATGGCGTCCACATTGGCAATCTCCGCCGCGCTGATGACGGCGGGAATATTCAGGTAGCTCTGCGCCAGTTGCGGGGGACCAATGCAGATCGCCTCGTCGGCGAAGCGGACATGCAGCGAGTTGCGGTCCGCCTCGCTGTAAATCGCCACCGTGCGGATGCCCAGCTCTTTGCACGCACAAATCACGCGCAGGGCAATCTCCCCGCGATTTGCGATCAGTATCTTATTGAACATTAGAATTTAATTCGACGTGGCGACGGGCTCTCCCGTCTGACCGGGCAGAGTCCGGTGTCAATCCGCAGGGCCGCACCTCAGACACAAAAAAAGCGCGCCCAGCGCGCCTAGGATCCATGCTGCCTGCCTCATGCCCGCGGCCGGATCACAAACAACTCCTGCCCATACTCAATCGGTTGGCCGTTGGCGATCAACTTCTTCACGATCTCACCACCAACATCGGCCTCGATCTCATTCATCAGCTTCATCGCTTCCACGATGCACAACACCTGTCCGACTTCGACGATATCGCCCGGCTTCACAAAAGGTGGCGATCCAGGCGAGGGTGACTCATAAAACGTTCCCACAATGGGGGAGCGCACGATGTGCAAACCAGGATCCGCAGCAGCCGCTTCTTCCACCGCCGGAATCGCGGTTTGAGCCGGCACGATGGGAGCATTCGCCACTTCCGGCGCCGAACTCGGAGCCGCGTGCACGGCAAAATGAGCCGGAGCGGACGCAGCGGCGGGTTCAGCCGCACGCTTGATGCGCACCTTCACATCGCCGCGTTCCAATTCAAACTCGGCAATGTCCTTTTCGATCAGGAATTCGATGAGTTCTTTCAGTTCTTTCTGATTCATCGTTTCGCGGTGGAACTCCGAACTATCGGATAAATGGTTTCGGGGAAAAGGGTCGCCCCCGTTTTACAACTTCAAATCGTTATCAACTCCTTGGTGGTCGGCGTCAACACTTCGCATCCGTGCCCCGTGACCACCACCATGTCTTCGATCCGCACGCCCCCTTTACCCTGGATATACACGCCGGGTTCGATTGTAACCACCATTCCTGCCTGCAAAACCTCTCTCTGCCGAGCTGCCACGCGCGGCGCCTCGTGGATTTCCAAACCTACGCCGTGGCCGGTCGAGTGTGAAAAATATCGGCCTAGGCCTTGTTTGCGCAACAATTTACGAGCTGCCTGGTCAACCTCGCCGACGCTCACCCCAGGCCTTACCGCCTCGACTGCGGTTTGTTGCGCCTCCCGTACCGCCCGGTACACGCGGTGGGCCTCTGATGTGGGGCGGCCCACGTGAACCGTGCGAGTCATGTCAGAGCAGTAGCCCGCGAGTATAACACCCCAGTCGCACACTACGAATCCCCGGGACGGAATCGCAGACTCGGAAGCTCGACCGTGGGGCAACGCCGACCGCCTCCCGGCCGCAATAATCGTGGGAAACGACATTTCCTGCGCTCCGGCCCGACGGGCGGCGTATTCCATTTCGGCTGCGACTTCGACCTCCTTCACTCCCGGACGGATCACCTGCAACGCCCGGTCGAACAAACTGGCGCCCAAGTTCACCGCGGCCCGCAGCAGGTCAATCTCTTCCCTATCCTTCACCATGCGAGCCTGTTCGACCAGCGCCGGCGTCTCCCGCAGCCGGAAATCCGACGGTAAAATCCTGGCCAACTGAGTTCGTTCGGCGACCGTCAGGTGCTCCGCCTCAACTCCGACTCTCCAGGGCGCCTTGGGACGCAGTTTCGTCCCGTTCTCCGCCAACCATTCGGCTGCGGCCTGCAGCGGCCCCTTGCGGGCGACCACCACCCGCGACCCCTGAACTTCAGCCCGGGCCTGCTCCGTGTATCTCCCATCGGTGAAGAACACGCTCCGCGCTTGGCTGATGACAAGCGCTCCAGCGCTACCGGTGAAGCCGCATAGATAGCGAACGTTCGGCAGATGGCTGACAAAAAGGGCATCCAGTCGCCGCTGGGCGAGAGCGCACTGCACCCCTCGCAGGCGGCCTACATAGTCCATGATTCGAGTTTATCAGGCAACCGGGAAACCCAAGGACCGTCGCTAGTTTCTCAGTTTGTTCTCTGCCCAGTTTCTACGGCCCTGCGGCTGTTCCCGGCGACCTCTGCGGCCTCTGCGATCTAAGACTTTGTCATTGCCGCTCTCCTCAAAGGCCCTCAAAAGCGGAGACCGCTGAGAACAGCCGCAGAGTGCGCGGAGATAGCAAATCGCGCGTGAGGAAACCTGTTATAGTACCTTCAACTCAGCCACCATCTTGGGAGGAAGTCGGTACTTTCATACTAATGGCCATTGAACGTGAAGGTGTCCCCTGCAAGAGCCAGTTGGGTTTCGTCGTCTTTCTCTTTTCCATGATCCTTTTGTCGTCAACGCCTTCAGCCGGGCAGGATGTTCCCCGGTGGGATGTATTTGGCGGCTATTCCTACTTGCGGCTCGACGCTCCAGCGTTCGGGTTCGCCGACTATGCCAACCAGAACGGCTGGAATATCGGCGCGACCGGAAATATTACGCGGGCCTGGGGTGTGTCGGTGGACGCCAGCGGCCACTACGGCTCTCACTTGTCCGTGTACAATTTTCTGATTGGTCCGCAGTATTCCTGGCGCCGGGAAAGGTCCAGATTCTTTGGCCACGTTCTTTTTGGCAAGTCGGATGATCACTTGACACTCCAGGAAGCGACGCGCAATGAATTCACCAGCGTCGGCCTGGCCGTGGCCGCCGGCGGCGGTTTTGATTGGAATGTGACTCCCAGATTCAGCTTTCGCGTGGTGCAAGATTACCTGCATACCCACACATTTGGAAACGGTGAGACCAATATCCGCGTCTCGACCGGGCTGGTGGTTCACTTCGGCAGTATCAGCAAGCGCCGCAAACCTTGAGATCAGGAACAGTGAAAATCGCGATCAAAATATCGCTGCTTTTAACAGTTTTGGCGCTGGCGAGCCTGCTTGGATGTGGCGCGCCCGCCACCCACACTGCCTACCTGGGCTTGCCGCAGGACAACGCAGTGGCCGCCTTCCGTATCAACAATCATAGCGGCCGCTTTACGAGCATCGCGGAATCACCCTACCCCGGGGGAACTTCTCCGGCTTCGGTGTTCGTGCATCCTTCCAACGCGTTTGCCTACGCCGCCAACCAGGGTGAAAACGATATTTCGCTGTTCAAGATTGATCCCAACATCGGTTCGCTTACCGAAGTCCTGCCTCGGACTCCCGCCGGCATCACCCCAGTTTCCCTGGACATGGATAGCAGCGGCAATTTTCTGTTTGTGGCCAATCAGGTATCGGCCAACATCTCGGCTTATTCCATCAACTCCGGCAGCGGAGCTCTCACCCCGGTTTCCGGATCTCCGTTTGCAACTTCTCCCAATCCGGTGGCGCTCAAGCTGTCCCCTTCCGGAAAGTTCCTCTATGTGGTCAACACAAACCTTGCCTCCATTTTCGCCTACACGGTGACGTCCGGAGCCCTGCAGTCGGTTCCCGGCTCGCCGTTTGCCGTGGGCAGCGGACCCTTTTCAATCGCCGTTGATCCTGCCGAAAAGTTCGCCTACGTGCCGAATTCGACAGCCAATACCATCTCAGTCCTGTCCATTGACAACACCGGAGCGCTGCATTCCATCCCCGGTTCACCCTTTTCTACCGGGGTCGGGAGCCAGCCAATCTCCGCCGTGGTTCATCCCTCCGGGTTTCTGTACGTGTCCAACCTCGGCTCCAGTAACGTTTCCGCATTTTCCCTCGACGCGACCACCGGCGTTCCTACCCTCATAACCGGATCGCCCTACAATACTGGCACGCGTCCGCTCGTAGTGGTGGGCGACCCCGATGGCAACTTCATTTACACAGTCAACCAAGGCACGAAGACGATTTCCGTATTCTCAGTGAACTCAAGCACCGGCGCCCTCGTCGGCACTTCTCAATTGGCAGCGACGAGCGTCTCGGCTTCCTCGATGTTCGTCACCAAGTAAGGAAACTCCGATTAATTTCCAGCGGCTGGGGAACGGATGGTCAACTTCGGCATCATCGGCTTTGGACTCCACGCAGCAAAACGGCTGATGCCGGGCTTTGCCCTGGCCAAGAACTGCAAAGTAGTTGCTCTTTCCCGGCGCGACCTGGCGAAAGCACGGGAAGCAGCGCGACAGCACAACATTCCCCTGGCGTTCGATTCCACCGAGGCACTCTGCCGCGCTCCTGAAGTGGAGGCCGTATTTGTCACCACGCCCAACGCCTGTCATTTACAAGATGTGCTGACCGCGCTCAGCAATGGCAAGGCAGTGCTGTGCGAGAAACCAATGGCCATCCATGCCGATCAGTGCCGGCAGATGGTTGAAGCCGCCCGCAAGGCACGTCTCCCGCTGGGAGTGGCGCAGGTCTTCCGTTTTGAAGACAGTACGGCGCGCCTTCGCGATCAGGTCTTATCGGGAAAGATCGGACGGCCCATTTTCGCGCGCTCCGAATTTTCCCTCAATGCCGGGCCGACCCATGCCCGCTCCTGGATTTACGACCGCGCCCTTGCCGGTGGCGGGCCGATCGCGGATGTCGGCGTGCATTGCGTGGATGCCCTGCGCTTTATCTTGCAGGACGAGGTGTTGCGAGTGAGCGCCCGCGCCACCTCCGACCGCGACTCGGGCGATGTGGAAGCGGCCGCGGCCCTTCTGCTGGAGTTCTCTCGCGGAACCCTGGCGACGGTCCTGGTTTCATTCCGTGCGGGCTATCGCACGCCCCTCGAAGTGGTGGGCAATACCGGGGTGCTGTTCGCGGATGACGCATTGACCGTGGACCGCCCGGTCACTTGGGAATTGCGTCGCGGCGGAGCGGTGATCGAAAGCGAAACGGTTTCAAACCAGCTTGCCTATGCGCGGCAGGTAGACGCCTTCGCCGCCGCCGCCGTCGAAAGAAAAGCCAAATTCCCGGTGCCGGGCGAAGAGGGCTGGCAGAATCAGGAAATCCTGGACGCCGCCTATCGCAGCATCCAGAGCGGCAAGGCTGAAGACGTGCCTGTAGTGGCGAGAGGGTAGGAACTAGAGGCGAGTAGCTAGGGGCTAGGGAGCGTCCTCCAACTTCGCGGCATAGGCCCCGTGCTTGCGAGCGCTGAATGTCAAGATGGAGCCCGATATTTCGGGCTGGAAGTCCGTAAAACCGGAAGCGATCAGGTATCGCTCCATTTCCGAAAGTTCGAAAACATGAAGGCCGTGATGCCTGCGACTCCACTTCCGCACCCGACGATACTTCAGGATGCCACCGCGACCCGCCGTGAAAGTGAAAACTGAGAGAATCGCACCTGGCTTCATGACGCGAGCCATCTCGCGCAGAGCAATCACGGTATCGGCAAAAAGATGCAGCGAGCCACAACAGAGGACGGCGTCGAAAACGCCATCTTCGAATGGAAGCGCTTCCACTCTGGCACGGGCGAAATGCACGTTCGGAGCACCTTCCTTTGCAACGTAAGCTGCGCCTTGCCGAAGCATCCCCATGGATACGTCGATACCGAACACCTCCTTCGACGGCGATGCGATCCGCCGGCCGTAGGTTCCTGGGCCGCACGCGATATCCAGCACGCGGCCTTTGGTCGACTGCACTCTCTTAGTCACTGTACTGACTAGCTGCGCCAGAGATGGACTGTGAAATCCACCATAAATATTCAGCACGACCGGATACCACAACTTCGACTCGTAAACGCGTGCCATCCGATCGATGAAGCGCATTCTCCTCAGCACCGGGTCCGCGCTTCGGGATAGTTCTTCCCCAACGAAGTCGGGGATGCCCTCCGTGATTCGGTAGGCTTGAGAACACGTTGGACAGCGGAGCCCACCCTCTTCGTGGCGCAAGAGACGCTTGCATTGGGGGCATGCGTAGACTCCGGGTTCGCCAGCTATGGGCATGTCAGTCAGGTTCAGGTCCTAAGCGCCGGGATGGCGCTTGCCTTATTTTAGTCTGAGCCGGGGAGAACGGCTGCCAGTCGCTCTGCGCACCCTCGCCGAATCAGCTATTGAAATAGGGCGAAAGTCCCTTTCCCATTGTTCACCGGCGAGGTAGGATGGTTGGCGTTGAGAGGAGTCGCCATGGCGAGCCTGAAGCAGTGTCGCAGCCGGATTTCGCACCTCTGCCTACGGGTGTTAGCAATCGCCCTTGCGGCTCCGATCGTTGCCGCACAGTTGGCGGGAGCGCAAGCCTACACCTACACCGTCCTGCACATGTTCCACGGGGACGACGGAGCTGATCCAGAGGCAAACCTATTGCAAGACTCGTCGGGCAACTTTTATGGCACAACCGCGTCTGGCGGGACTGCTGGGCAGGGTGTGGTGTTCAAGCTGGATACGAACGGCGCTGAGACGGTTCTGCACAGCTTCATGGGACGGCCAACAGATGGAAGTGAACCAGTTGCCGGTTTAATTCAGGATGCAGCGGGGAACTTGTACGGCACAACTCAGTTTGGCGGCCGGTATTTTTGTGTACTCGACGGCAGTTGCGGCACCGTGTTCGAACTGGATACTGCAGGCAGGGAAACTGTGCTGTACAGCTTTAATCTTGGTCCGGACGGTGCAATTCCCACCGGAGGCCTGGTTATTGATGCTAGCGGCACGCTTTATGGCACCACAGGGTGGGGAGGCAATGTCAATTCCTGTCAGCGACCGTACGGCTGCGGTGTGGTGTTCAAGCTGGATTCGACGCGCAGAGAGACTGTTCTCCACAGCTTCGGAGGAGCCGGGGGGGCAGGTCCAACAGCAGGCTTGATTCGGGATGCGGCGGGAAACCTGTGTGGTACCGCCCAATACGACGGCCCTGACAACCACGGCATGGTATTTCGGCTTAGCACCGCGGGCAGATTCACCGCGCTCCACAAATTCACCCGCGAAGGGGACGGAGCTAATTCGGAGGCCCCTCTAATCCGTGACATGGCGGGCAATTTGTACGGCACTACCTTCAATGGTGGGGGTGGAACGGGATGCGGAGGCGACGGCTGTGGAACGGTGTTCAAGCTTGATGCGACTCGCAAGGAAACGGTGTTGTATCGCTTTAACGCGACAGGGGCATCCCACCCCGCCGCCGGTTTGATCCGGGATGCAGAGGGAAACCTCTATGGCACCGCTGCATGGGGCGGCGGCACCGGATGCCACGCCTACAGGGGTTGTGGGGCGGTGTTTGAGCTAAAGAAGAATGGCGAACTGATCGTGCTCCACAGCTTCAAGGGTCGCTCAGATGGCGGACTTCCCTATGGTAGCCTGATTCAGGATGAGAAAGGTAGTTTGTACGGCACAGCATCCGTGGGCGGCGACCTCCGTTGCGCGATTGGAAATGGACATGGCTGCGGAGTGGTTTTCAAGCTCACGCCTCGTCGGTGAAGGGGAGGCTCGATGGAGTTCAAGATCCCTGTCTCATCTTTATTCACTTCTGGCTAAGTTGTTGATTGTTCGTTATGGTGTCCATAACTCTCGCAAAGAGGGTTCCGACCTCCGCATAAAGTGCGATTTAATAGCATTCGCAGCCCCATAGGCGAATCGCGACGTTCTCGGAATGGCAATTACCTGCCCAATGGTCGGCAACGCGTCACAGCACAACCTGACACAATATTATCTTCCAGCTAATTGTGGGTTGGTTCCAAAACGGGATCGGGCGGGATGCCCTTGGCGGCCACGATCGCCCAATGCCATTCCTGATCGGGGCCGAGCGCGGAGGGCAGCTTCTCGCGAAACACGGCGTTTGCAGACGGCGCCGCCGCGCCCTTCAGGTGCAAGAGCAGCGTCAGGTCGGAGCGTTTTTCGGCAGGCTTTTGGGCGGGTTGCGCATCGCCCGCAGATGTCGGCAACAGTTTGGCGGAGCCGAAATATGCCGTATTCAGCTCCGCGTGACACACAATTGTCAGACCCACGGTGATTTCCTTCACATTCCACGCGCTGGCGTTGTAAACCGATACTTGCAAGGTGTCGCCATCCAGGCTGGCCGGGCCATCCAACTTCACCAGTTCGCCCTGCGGCAGATCCGTCGCGACAAAGGGATCGGACAGCAGCGCGGTCGCGTTGGCGTTGAACGAAAGGCTGCAGGTCCCGTCGGGAGTAGACATCTGAAAGTTCTTGCCGATCCCGTTGAAAGAAAACAGCGGTCTGCTGCCAAGCCGCAGGCTGGCGACCTGGTCAATGACCTGGGAAAGATTGTCATTGTCAATAATATTGACCGAGGGCGCGGCTGGCTCTTTGCTCTTGCGCAGGGAACGCGCCAGATCACCCAGCGACACCTCAGGATCCGACTGCGCCAGCGCGCACGGCAGCAACGCTCCCAGAAAAACCAGCGTTATCCCCAGATAAAACGGATGCTTCATGAAAATCGCGGACCGCAGCCTGCAATCTCTCCTGCCAAAATTGTAATCAGAAAGAGATCAGGCAATCAGCGCGGAGCGAAGAACGTAGGTCGTAGAACCTTAGAGCGAAAGGAAGTTCCACAACAGCAAGCACGGGCGTGCGGGACAAAGCAGCACCGCAACGAGGCTCCGCACGCCCATACGCACAACACTATTTACAGCAAGCCAGAGGAGCGGAAACGTGTGACCGGATCGGCCACCGGCAAGGGCTCCCGCTTGAAGATCCAGCGGGCCACCGCGAACCCCAATGCCGCGTAACAAAAGTGAAGCAACTTCATAAGCCACCCCCTTCAGCTCTTGCACCTCGGGGGAGGCTCAATGAGGTCAACTTAGCAAGGCCGCACCAGGAGTACAACGCCCAAACGTGCTATGGACGTAGCACGAAAGTTTGGGTAGGAAAAACCAAAGTAACCGGGAAAGTAACCACATTTCTTGGGAATGTCATCCTGATCAGCCTTCCGGCTGGGAAGGATCTAGGCGGGGGCCGCACGGACGGGGGCACCCGCGCCTACCTCGGAACCTCACGTCTTCATACCTTCGGTCTGCTTTCCTTCGAGCTTCTTTCCTTCCAGCATTGCCCGCGCCGCCTGCAACCGCTTCCGCTGCTCGGCATCCACTTCGGGGAAGGCCAGTTTCAGATCCTCCAGAGCATCCACGATTGCCGCGGCCACCACCACGCGGGTGAACCACTTGTTGTCCGCCGGGACCACATGCCAGGGCGCGTGTTTTGTGGACGTGTGCCGAATCATGTCTTCGAAAGCGTGCATGTAATCGTCCCAGTACTCGCGCTCGCGCACGTCGGCGGCGGAGAATTTCCAGTTCTTCCCGGGCTGATCCAAACGGTCAAGAAAGCGTCTCTTCTGCTCCGCTTTCGACAGATTGAGGAAGAATTTGCGAATGAGGATCCCGTTGCGCCACAGATAGCGCTCGAACCCATTGATGTCTTGAAAACGATCCTTCCAGATATCCTTGGTGACCAAAGCCGGCAGGAATCCTTCTCGTTCTTCAACAGTTCCGGATGAACCCGCACCACCAGCACCTCTTCATAGTAGGACCGGTTGAAGATGCCGATGCGCCCACGCTCGGGGACGCGCTGCATGGTGCGCCACAGGGAATCGTGATTCAGTTCCTCGGAAGAGGGCGCCTTGAACGAATAAACCTGGCAGCCCTGCGGGTTTACGCCGGACATGACGTGCTTGATGGCGCCATCTTTTCCGGCCGCGTCGATGCCCTGAAAAATCAGCAGCACTCCCCAGCGGTCCTGCGCATAGAGCTTGTCCTGCAGTTCGGTCATGGCAGCGACGCCCCGTTCCAGCAGTTGCTTGGCCCGTGCCTTGGAGCGGATGTTTCTGGTATCGCCGGGATCGAAGTCTTTCAGGCGAAACTTGTCGCCGTCTTCCACCCGGTACGGCTTCGCCAGCTTGCTTGCCCAGCTCATGAGTGTCTCCTGTTCCTAATCTACTCCTGATGCTTGTCCGGCATTTGAACCTTGTCATTCCGAATGGCTTCAGCCATGAGGAATCCGCTGTTCTTCGTAGGGAGCCTCTACGATTTGGCGGCACGACACGGCGATGCAATTTCGAATGCGGCTTTGTGTTCAAGATTACCCCCTGATCATTGCCAAGGTCGCCGAATCGCAGTGGACATCTTCGCCCGTTTCGACAGAGTCGGCCCCCTGTTTTTCGGTCTTCCATGACATCCCGCCCCGGCGGACGTGCGTAAAGCGGCGCCGCGGTGACCTTGGTAATCTTTCCCGAGGCCCAATCCCCAATAACAATTGAATGGTTACCCAAAAAAGGGGACTCGTGTCGGTTGTTGAGGCTAAATGTCCGGGCGAGGGAGTGAGATTAAGGACCGGCGGCATTTTAGTTCTTTTGCAAACAGCAGATTCCTCGTCGCTGCGCTCCTCGGAATGACAATGGTCAGAGATTTGTCGGAGCAAGTATGAAGTGTCGAATTATCGCGGTTCTCGGTACCCGCCCGGAAGCTATCAAGCTGGCTCTCGTCATTCACGAATTACGCCGGCGCTCGGCAGAGTTTGAAACCGCCGTTGTGCATACCGGTCAGCATCGCACCATGCTCGACCACGCCTTGCAATTTTTCAAAATCAAGCCGGACTTTGACCTGGACGTCATGCGTCCCAACCAGACGCTGAACTCGCTGACCGCGCGCGTGCTCGATACAGTCGAAAACGCCTGCCACCGTTTTGAGCCCAACATGGTCCTGGTCCAGGGCGATACGACCACTGCTTTTGCCTCGGCCCTGGCCGCCTACTACTGCAAAATTCCCGTGGGTCACATCGAGGCCGGGTTGCGCAGCCGCGACATCTATAACCCTTTCCCGGAAGAAGTGAACCGGCGGCTGGTTTCGGTGATAACCGAGATTCACTTTGCGCCCACGGCTCTGTCGCGGGACAACCTGCTGGCTGAAGGAGTGCCGGCAGCCAAGATTGTGGTTACGGGCAACACGGTCGTTGACACCCTGCGCGCGCTCAGTCAAATCCCGCATTCCTGGGACAACACTCCACTGGCTGGAATTCCGACCGACAATTGCCGCCTGGTGCTGGTGACCTCTCACCGGCGGGAATCCTGGGGCGTGGACCAGGAGAACATGTGTCTGGCGCTCAAGGATCTGGTCGAACAGCACCCCGACATTCGTGTGATCTATCCCGTGCACATGAACCCCAACGTACGCAGCACGGTGAACGCACTGCTGCAGGGCACGGATCGAATTCACCTGACTGAACCCCTGGATTACATCACTTTCGTCAGCCTGTTGCGGCGGTGTTTTCTGGTGCTCACCGATTCGGGCGGCATTCAGGAGGAAGCGCCCACGTTTCAAAAGCCGGTGCTGGTGCTGCGCAAGGTCACGGAACGGCCGGAAGCCTCGCAGTTCGGCATGGCGAAGATCATCGGCATGTCACGCGAAGGCATTGTCCGAGGAAGCAGACCATCTGCTCAACGATACGGAGGCCTATGCAAGACATGTCGGAGGGCGCCAACCCCTACGGAGACGGTCATAGCTCGGAACGAATTGTGGAAGCGATATCCCGCTGGCATCAGAAAAAGACCCCGCTGTTAGAGGCGGACAAGGAATTCAAGCTGCCGCCCCAGACCGCATCCTCGGCGGCGCAAAACCGACGTGGTGGCGGCTGCGCAAGAAGCCGCTGCCGCAGGCAAGGAGTGACTACCCCGACCCTGTCGCTCCAGCCATGGTTGTGCGCCATGATTTATGTTCTTTACTTCATTGTTCTTCTCATCTGCATCTACACCGCACGCCATTATTGGTTCACGCTGAACCGGCTCTTTGGTTTCCAGCGCCATCCCTACATTGACATCGACACCGCCGACTGGCCGCCGGTCACCGTACTGGTCGCTGCTCACAACGAGGAGAAGGTCATCGCCAACATCTTGAGCGCCTGATGACGGTCAGCTATCCCGAAGACAAGATGCTGGTCATTCCGGTCAACGACCGCTCCACTGACCGGACGCGGGAAATCATCGATGACTTTGTCGAGCGCTTTCCCGGGCCGCATCCGGCCCTTCCATCGCACGGGGGAAAAGGGGGCAAAGCGGCAGCGCTGAAAGATGCCATGGAGCTGGTGAACACCGAAGTCATCCTTATCTTCGACGCCGACTACATTCCCGGCGGCGGCCTGATCAAGCAGCTGGTGGCGCCATTCTTTGATCCGGAAGTTGGCGGGGTCATGGGCCGGGTGGTGCCCCTGAATGTGGCGACCAATCTGCTGACGCGTCTTCTCGATCTGGAGCGCTCGGGCGGCTATCAGGTGGACCAGCAGGCACGCATGAATCTTCGACTGGTGCCGCAGCATGGCGGCACGGTCGCGGGCGTGCGGTTGAGCGCGCTGCGCGAAATCGGCGGCTGGAATGACAATTCCCTCACCGAAGACACCGACCTGACCTACCGCCTCTTGCTGCAGGCTGGAAGACGGCTTACCAGAACCGCTCGGAGTGCTACGAGGAAGTTCCCGAGACGCTGGCCGGTTCGAATCAAGCAGATCATGCGCTGGGCCAAGGGCCACAACCAGGCCTTGGTGACCTATGGCCTGCATCTGTTGTTGGGAAAACATCGGGCTACGTTGCGCGAACGGATTGATGGATTTCTGCTGCTGGGAGTATACGCGATGGCGCCGATCACGCTGATTGGCTGGTTGCTGGCCCTGGTTGTGTTCTACCAGGGGGTGGCTCCACTGCACGGCGTTATCGCGATACTTTCCATCACGGCGTATGCTGCGCTGGGAAATTTTGCCGCTTTCTTTGAAATCGCTGCGGCCGTGCGTCTGGATGGATCCCGCACCCGGATCTGCCTGCTTCCCTTCCTCATCCTGGGATTCGGAGTAAGCATCTTCTCGGTCACTCGCGCGGCTGCATCGCAATTCAGCGACTTTGTGACTGGAGCTGAGTTCCACTGGGATAAGACCGAGCGTTTTCGGAAGGCTCTGTGAATCCGTACCTCGCCGTCGCCACCCTGATCTTTGTGGTCAGCTTGATGCTTGTGCTGCCGCTGATCCCGGCGTTCGTGGAACTGCACCGCAAGTCCGATGCCCGGCCCCTGAATGTGATTCAGCAACACGCTGGAGAAATCCGCCATTTTGCCCACACATTCCGCGCCTATATCAAAGAACTGGAGCCGACACTACAGCAGTGTGTGGCCTCCGCCGCGAACGCTTCCGGCACCATGCCGGATGGTGAAGAATACGTCGTGCTGGGCCGGGCTGACGAGCCGTTGCTGGTCGCGCTGCAGGAGCGTGATGCGATTCGCCCAGCGGTGATCGCGGCGGGCACGGACATGGTCGTGCCCCGGGAGGCTACCTTCTCAAAAGAGATTTATGCCGGCGGCCAGTTTCTTGGAGGAGAGAAGGACAATTTCCGGGCAATCCTGGGTGAGAGGGATGTTCATCTCGGTGGCTCCAGTTCTGTGATGCGCTGGGTTCATGCCGCCGGTGAATTCACCGCTGACCTCGGCTGCCGGCTCTACGGCCGCATTTCCTCGGACGCGGTCATACGCCTGCATGCCGATTGTAATTTTCTTCGGCTGAATGCTCCGCGCATTGAAATTGGGCAGGTGGCGAGCGGCGAAGACTCCACCCCCTCGAACCCAACCTTCGCCGCGAACCTGGGTACGGAAGCCTCCCGGCGTTTCTTCCATGACGGCAACTTCGAAATTCGCGCCGGCGAAGTGGTTAGCGGAAATATCGTGATCCGAGGCAAGTTGCACATTCACTCCGGGGCTCGCGTCCGCGGCAGCGTGAAGAGCGATGACGACATGGTTGTCGATCGTGGGGTGTCGGTGGAAGGGAGCCTGATCAGTGCGCAGCACATGCACATTGGGCCCCACTGCGCGGTTCATGGCCCGGTCATCGCCGAACATGGCCTGGCGATTGCCTCTGGAACCTGCTGCGGAAGCGCAGAAAATCCTACCACCGTGAGCGCGCCGCGCATCGAAGTCGAGGAAGGTGTAGTAGTGTTTGGCACTTTGTGGGCTCGTGAGTATGGCCGGGTGGTGGCCAGCGCATGAAGTATCGCAGAACACTCATCGCAGCCGCCGGCCTCATCCTCCTCGCCTTGATCACATGGTCTTGGGCAACGCACGACCGGTTTCGTTCCACCGCGGACCGTCTTCTCCTGCTCGTGCCCGACGGCGCCAGTTTCAGCGATCCCAAAGTCACGTTGTGGGTGGACGCAGGCAGCGAAGAAGGTTTGCACGTGGTTCCGGTGCATGATTCGGAATTTCTTCGTCCTTTTTGGGGAGACTCCCAGTGTGCGGGCGTGATCCTGCCCGATTCCATTCACCTGCAGGCCAGTGAACTCTTCGTCGCGGCCCTCCACCGTTTTGTGGGTGCGGGCGGGAAACTGATGCTGGTTTACGATGCCGGAACGTTCTCCATGCAGGCTCACTATGCGGCCAGCCGGTCGCGCCTCTCGGACCTCGCAGGCGTGGATTACGCCCTCTACGAACAACTTCGAGACAAGACGATTCAGTGGAGCCAGGTGTCCGGGTCCAGTGCAGTTGTGCGCCAGATGGAAATCCCCCCCGGAAAGTACTATCCCTTCCACGCACAAACCGGCGGCCTGGAACCGGGCAAGGGTTCGCCGGCTGCCGGGGATTTTGAAGTCCAGCTCCGGCGCTACCAATATGGCGATCTGGTGTATCCCAGCTTTGTCACGTCCGGCGACTACTCCGGCCAGGTCCTTTTCCGCTCCAGCGCGGGAATCGTGGCTGGCGAACACGCCTATCAAAAGGGTTCGGTGCTGTTCGTAAACCTGCCTCTCGGATATCTCAAGGCCAATACCGACGGGCTGCTATTGCACGCATTTCTCAAGTACTTCGCCAGCCACACTTTGTCGCTACCTTATTTAATGTCCGTCCCCGACGGAGTCGGAGGCCTGGTCCTGAACTGGCACGTGGACTCTAATGCCGCGATCAAGCCGCTCGAGGAAATGAATTCCTGGTCGCTGCTGCAGCAGGGGCCGTACTCGATTCACATTACCGCCGGGCCTGATGCCGGAAAGTTCGGGGACAAGAAGGGCTTCGACGTTCAGCACAATCCCATCAGCCAGGAACTGATCCGCAAGTACATCAGCCTCGGTTATGAAGTAGGCAGCCACGGCGGCTGGATCCACGATTACTTCTCTGCCCACGTGGACAAGGACAATCCCAAGGACCTCGAACAGTTTCTGGCGCTCAACAAGAACGCGCTGGAGCAGGTCACGGGAAAGCCGGTGGTCGAATATTCCGCCCCCAATGGAAATCAGCCCCCCTGGGTCACGCACTGGCTGGAGGCCCACGCATTCCTCGCCTACTACTTCACCGGAAATACCGGCATGGGGCCTACCGAGGGCTACCGCAATGGAATCCGTGAAGGCCGGAACATTTGGGCATTTCCTATACTGCACATGGACCGGGCGGCGGCGTTTGAGGAAATGATCACCGAGGGATACTCCAATGAAGAAATTGAACGCTGGCTGGAAGCGATAACCGAATTCACGGTAGACCAGCAGTCGGCCCGGCTGGTTTATTTCCATCCCCCCGGAATTCTGGAATACCGCGGCATCGTCGAGAAATGGCTGGACCTGACGGCCCGCATGAAAGCCGCAGGCCGGTTTCGCTGGTACACCATGACCGAACTGGCCCGCTTCCTGAATGCGCGCAAGCAGGTCAGATGGAAGGTGGCGGAAAACGGTGGCCTGGTTACGGTAGAAGCCGTCGCCCCCCAGAACCTGGAATACGAAACCTGGAGGATGCCGGCTGATAACTTTGCCGAACCGAGAATCGTCAGGGGATCCGCCCAGGTCGTCCGAGACAACGATGCCTGGAGGGTCATTGCCGGGGACGGACGAAGCCTGCAATTCCAGAGTGAAAGGCTGGGCAGGTGAGCCGCCCGAGTGGGAGGCGTTCGTAGCAGTTGTACTTCGATTGGATGGTTAGGCTGGCCGGCGCGAAGAACTGGACTGGATGAAACTGCTGGTGTCCACGGTGACCGCCTGTCCCGAAGACCGCGACTGCGCGGCGCGCAAAGTCGCCAGCGTGACCGCGACAATCTCATCAAACGGGATCGGCGATTCGGACCCGGTTCGCACCGCATCGGCAAACGCCTCCAACTCAGCCCGATGCCCTTTGTCCTGCCGGAAGCGTGACCGGAATCTTTGTTTGTGCCCGTGACGCACCAGTTCCAGAGTTCGGAAGTCTTCCAGCACAGCGACCGCTCCACCCCCGAACACTTCGAGGCGCTCTTTGGAATAGCTGCGATCGCCGCTGGTCATATAACTGATCGTCGCTTGCGATCCGTCGGGAAACTGAAGTGAAATAATCACATTATCGTTCGAACTATGGCTCCCGTTGTCCAAGTTGCGAGTCTGCACCTCGACCGGCGGCATGCCCGCGAGAAAGCTGAGAAAGTCCACAAAATGGCAGACCTCGCTTAGAATTCGTCCTCCGCTCTGCTCCGGATCGTTTACCCAGTGATCCGCCGCAAGCGGACCCGCATTCACTCGATAGTGCATCGCCAGAGGTTCGCTGCTTTCCGCGAGAAATTCTTTCATCCGTACCGCCATGGGAGCAAAACGGCGGTTGAATCCAACCATAAGAACTGGATTGCGACCCGAGGCTTGATCGCAGTAAGTCTCGACAATCTCCGCCAACTCAATTTCACTCAGGCACAGCGGCTTCTCGCAAAAGACGTGCTTGCCGGCTTGGATCGCCGCCAACACCTGGGTAGCGTGCAGGTGATGGCGTGTGGCGATCAGGACCGCGTTCACCTCAGGATCATCAAGGATGCTGTGCTCGTCGGTCGCGCAGTAGCGGAAGCCAAACTTTTCCGCTGCATGGCGGGCATGTGAGCCATTGACGGCACAGACACCGACCAAGTCTGCTCCCGCAATCCGCTTGAGCGCCGGTAGCAGCGTACCCATGGCAAACGCGCCTGCACCCAGAACCCCGACACGAATTGATTCTTCACCCCTTGATCCCTCACCTCGGTGGACGGCAGAGGTTTTCTCCAATTGCAGTTCATGACTTTCTTCTGCCCGCTCAGGATAGGTAATCAGTACGCCAAGAAATTGTTCCGGCGTTTTGCCCGAGATCAGGTCGTAGGCGGCTGGCGCGCGTTCGATTGGAAATCGGTGACTGATCAGCGATTTCACGTCGAGCTTGCCTTCCGACAGGAACTGAAGGAAAGCTCCCATGTTTCGGGTTTCCGTCCAACGCACGTAGCCGATGGGATAGTCGCGCCCCTTCTGCTCATACGCCGAATCGTAGCGGCCGGGGCCGCAGGAACGAGAAATCCTGAAAGCGAGCTCCTTCTCGTAGTACAGCTTGCGTTGGATGTCCAGGCCGACTGTGCCTATGGCAACTACTATGGCGCGGTCTCGCGCCGCCTCTCCCGCCAGATTCACCGGATCGCTGCTGCCCGTTTCCGCCGTAATCACGACTGCGTCAGCCCCATGCCCGCTGGAGTGCTGCAAGCACAAATCGCGCAAGCCTTCGCCCGAGACGCTGACCGCATCAGCACCCATGCGGAGCGCGAGTTTGGAGCGCTCCGGCACAATATCCATCCCCAGGACACGGCACCCGGCCGCTTTCAGCATCTGCACCGTGAGTTGACCGAGGAGCCCGAGCCCGATCACCGCGACCACATCTCCCAATTTCACATCTGCCGTGCGGATGCCGTGCAGGGCAACAGCCCCTACGGCACCAAAAGCAGCTTCCTCAAAGCTGACCGAAGACCCCGGCGGAATTCTGGCGGCCAGCAGACGCGGCACGCACGCAAACTCCGCATGCACGGCGTAAGCCGCCCCCGCGCAGGCAACTCGCTCGCCCACGCCGAGATCGGTAATGCCTTCACCCACGCCGAGAACAGTCCCCGCGCTGCTATAGCCCAGAGCATCGGGCTGATCGAGGCGGCTGCGAACCGACGCGGCTGCCGAAAACACGCCATCGCGGCGAATCTTGGTGATGACTTCGCGAACCAGATCCGGACGGGCCCAGGCTTTCTGCAGCAGGTTCTTGCTGGCGAATTCGTGAGCAGCGCGCTCCGTACCCGCAGACACCAGCGACGCGGCCATCCGCACCAGCACACATCCCGCAAGTGGCCGCGGAGCAGGAACATCCATCACCGCGATCTCCCCCGTGCGAGCGTGCTGCAGCACTTGTCTCATGCGGTGGCCACCTGGCAGGCGTTGATCTGACCCTCAGTGTGCTGCTTCGCGCTTCCATCGAGGAAAGCCTGCATCCACAGTTCGAGAGTGAGGAATTGCCAGATCTGCATGGACCAGTCCTGCGCTCCGCTGCGGTGATCTTCAACATAGGCTCGGACAGCTTCAGAACGAAAAACGCCACGCTCCCGAATTCGTGATTCGGAAAGCAAGTCGTCCACCATCTCTCTGAGATCGTGCGCCAGCCAGTAATCGGCCGGGGCGGCGAAGCCGGCCTTTGGCTGCTGCAGTACTTCCTTGGGCAGAATACCCTGCATGGCTTTGCGGAAAATGCGCTTGGTCGTCCCTGGAAAGAATCCTCTGAGTTTTAAGCTGGGTGGCACATTCCAGGCGACGAACTCGGCAAACTCCCGATCAAGAAAAGGCACGCGAACTTCGACCGACGAAGCCATGCTCATCTTGTCGTTGTAGTTCAGATTCAGGCTGGGCATGAAAATCTTGCTGTCGAGATAAAGCATTTGATTCAGAAAATCGGCGTCTTGTACCTGATCGAAGCTGGCCCGGTGGCGAACGAAAGGATCGCAACCGTTTACCTCGGCGGAAAACTCTGCGGAAAACTCTGGCGTGTAGAGAAGTCTTTTCCGCTCCTCGTCCAAATAGGTGCAGTTCGTTAGAAAACCCTCGACTGGCGGCAGAGAGGCGCTGCGAGCCATCTTTTTCGCCAAGCGCACGCTTCCTTTCAGCGGTGTGCCACGCAGGCTGGGCAGATTCGCCAGCGCACGCTCCATCCATCGGCGCAGTCCAGTCGGAGCCTTTTGATACGCCTGGGCCCAATAATGCGCGGCGTGCTTGCGGTACCCGGCGAAAATCTCGTCACCTCCAACGCCGGACAACAGCACCGTCGAGTGCTGGCTCGCTTCACGACAGACCAGGTACGCGCCGATGATGGCGGGGTCAGCCGTGGGCTCATCCATCTGCCAGAGGAGCCGGGGCAACAATTCGGTCACCTCAGGCTCAACTACGATTTGGTGGTGCTCGCATCCCAGGCGCTGCGCGAACCGGGCGGAAACCTCGGGATCGTCTAAAGTGTTTTCGCCGACCCGGTACTTTGCGGGAAACGTAATGGTGTAGGTCCGTAGCGGTTGCCGGGCCGCACGTGCCATGAGTGCAACTATGCTCGACGAATCGAGCCCCGCGCTGAGAAACGCCCCGATAGGAACGTCTCCCACCATCTGAGCTTCGACCGAACGGCGAAAGCGCTCCCGAATCTCTTCGGCCAGTTCCTCTTCTGGGCGCGGATAGTCGAAATTAGCGGGAGGAAAAGTCAGATCCCAATATTCGTGGATGGTCAATTGGCCATCGCGGAAAATCGCATAATGCCCGGCGGGAAGTTTGTGAATTCCACGAAACATCGTCTCTGGATCGGGTACCCACAGGAAGGTCAGATATTGGTGCAGAGCGTTTGGATCGATCTGAGCTTCGATCCCCCGGACTTCGAGCAGAGCCTTAATCTCAGAGGCAAATGCCAGACGATGTCCGGTATGAGCGTAGTAAAAGGGCTTCACTCCAAAGTGGTCGCGTGCCAGAAACAACGTGGGAGCGCCGGAGCGGAGATCGCACAACGCAAATGCGAACATACCATTCAGCCGCTTCACACATTCCGCGCCTTCCTCTTCGTAGAGGTGAATCACAACTTCGGTATCAGTATCGGAAATAAAATGATGGCCTTTGCTCTCCAGTTCGCGGCGCAATTCCGCGAAGTTGTAGATCTCACCGTTATAAGTGATCCAGACCGTGCGGTCCTCGTTGCACATCGGCATGTGGCCGCTGGGCGAGAGATCAATGATCGCCAGGCGGCGCGAACCCAACCCCACATAACTGCCGTCGGGAAATCGCCGCTCCCACAGACCAAAGTCGTCAGGTCCGCGATGCGCCTGCGCCGACGTCATGCGCGCCAGCGTTTCCCGATCGCCGCAATTGACCAAGCCGCTTATGCCGCACATGCGCGAAGCACGAATCCCTCTCTGAGCGAACTTCTCGCTCCCTGACGCTGATCAGCTGGGGCCAACAACATCTTATCCCGGAGACGTGGCCGACCCCTGTAACCGACTCGGCACCCTTGCGAGGCCGATTCAACCCGTTTCGGGTGTTGCGTCTTCGGCAACACCCGATTTTGTTTGGACCGTGGAAATGTCCGCGAAACTAAATTCAGAAGCGCGTGTTGGAGGATAGTGAGTTCGCCTCGAACCTTGGCCCAGATTCGAATGTTTCATCGCAACTCTTTTCATTCCAGGGGAATAGAATAAGGCATGCGGTCGCACCAGGGGAGGTGCATATGTCCTGGGTGCAACACAGCTTGAAGTTCGCTCTGCTGGTTGTTTTCTTCGCGCTCGCGGTCCCAATCGCCCGCGCTCAGACTCAAAACCCGTTTTTTCAGCCACCCCTGTACGCCCTCTACAGCGCGACGGTGACGGCCGATTTCAATCAGGATGGATACCCTGATTTGGTGGCTGTTGGCGGGCACGTGCTGCTCGGCAACGGGGATGGCAGTTTTCGAACGGGCACATCGTTGAACTTAAATGGAATATCCCCGCACTTCATTGCCACGGCAGACTTCAACGGCGACGGCAAGCCCGATATATTAATTGGAGAGAATAACGCAACCTTCGCGTACGTCTTCCTGGGCAAAGGCGACGGCACCTTCCAAGCCCCTATTGCCACCAACCTCGGGACCACACTCTACGAGATGTCAGCAGCCGACGTAAACGGTGATGGCAAAGCCGATATGCTCGCATTGGCTCCCTCGGGACTTTGGGAATTTATCGGGAAGGGAGATGGGACATTCGAGCCTGGGGTGCTAATTGCGAATGTAGCCGTGGATTACAGTTATCCGTTATTGTTAGGGGATTTCAATGGCGACGGCAAGCCCGACATCGTAGTTGGAGATGACTTTCTCGGCGGCATTGACGTTTTCCTCAACAATGGTAACGGCACATTTCAGAGTCCCATTTTCACCTCCGTCGGCCTATACAATGGAGCCAAGCTTTCCGGTGATTTCAACGGCGACCATAAGCTCGACCTCATCGTTAACAACGGGAGTGATGAGGCAGTCACGCTCCTGGGAAATGGAGACGGAACTTTCCAGTCTCCAATCGTGGCGTTGCCTTCCGGCGGAGGGGCCTCCTTCGATGCGGCTGCCGACCTGAACGGGGATGGTAAGTGCGACCTCGTCCTAGACTCTAGCTTCTATCCCCCGGGTGCCTTTGCCGAGATCTTCCTGAGCAACGGAGACGGCACCTTCACCCTGGGCGAGAGCTATCTTCAGGTTGCCCCAAACCCAAGCTCGTTCCTGGTGGCAGACTTCAACAACGATCATAAGCGCGACCTGGCGGCGAGAGGTGAGGTACTGCTCGGCAATGGCGACGGTACTTTCCGTGGAAATCTTGCGCTCAATACCGCGTGGTCAGAATATTCATTGTCCGGAGCCAGCGGTGACTTCAATGGCGACGGCAGCCCTGACGTTGCCGCATTAGGAGACGGAGGCCCGTACATTTTCCTTAACGATGGCACTGGCAACTTGTCGCTTGCGTACAGCTATAGCGTCGGCGGACAGGCTATGGGTAGCCCCGTTGTCGACGTCAACGGGGACGGAAAGCTCGACCTCGTCATCCTCAACGGTGGTCTCTTGCTGATGCTCGGTAACGGAGACGGCAGCTTTGGCTCACCTACGACGATCTATCAGGGTTCGCTTGTCCCGCCCGTGTTACTTGCCGACTTTAACGGTGATCACCACCCGGATATTGCAGTTCTCTTAAACGGGGAAATAGCAATTTTTCTTAATAATGGGGATGGCACGTTTGCCTCGCCGGTGTCTTATTTCGGTGGCCAAAAACCAACCATGTTCGTGATCGGAGACTTCAACAACGATGGCAAAGTGGATATTGTCGACGCCAGCTCGGCGGGCCTGGGTCTTCTGTTGGGAAATGGTGACGGAACCTTTCAACCGGCGGTTTTCTTCACCTCCGACAGATTCTATGCGGTAAGAGCTGCCGCCGACCTCAACCGTGATGGCAATCTTGACCTGATTGGTGCAATCACAACGGGCCAGGGCCAGGCCAACTTGTTGAACGTGCTCTTGGGAAAAGGCAACGGAACATTTGACATTTTGCCGCCGACCAATTTACCCGGTGGAGACGACTTTTTTGGACTGACGAGCATGAGTGTTGCCGACGTGAATGGCGACGCAATACCCGATATTGTGTGGGCTGGTTCCCAGCAGATTTACGGTGGAGAGGCTGGACAGATTCAAGTAGCCATCGGGAACGGAGACGGCACTTTCGGGAACTTGATTCCCCTCTACCCCTTACAATTCGCCGGAACCGGGTTCACACTCCTCACTGATTTGAACCATGACGGCAAGCCTGACGCTGTCGTCAACGTAGACAACGCTGTGGTCACCATGCTGAATGTCACCCAACCAGGTTTTACCCTGGCTTCCTCCCCGCTTTCGCCTGCCAAAGTCGCGCCTGGTGGTTCGGCCACTTCGCGAAAGTCACCGTGACGCTGTTATGGGGGTTTAACGGCTCAGTTTCGTTTACCTGTTCCAAGCTGCCCACCGGAGCCACTTGCAGTTTCAATCCTCCGTCGCTGGGAGGGGGTTCGGGCAACTCCGCGCTTACCTTGACAACCGCAGCGTCAACCCCACTGGGCACCTATCCAGTCAACGTAACGGGCACCTCCGGATCGAAGCGGTTCACGGTTCCACTAACGCTTGTCGTCTCCGGTTTTTCGGTCTCTGGAACGGCGCTTTCACCCTCTTCCGTGTCGCCGGGCGGATCGGCTACTTCCACTATCAGCATCACAGCCGGCGGCGGATTCAATGCCGACGTAACCCTCTCCTGCAGCAGCATCACGCTGAATGGGGCTACAGCAACGACGGCACCGCCGACGTGCTCGTTCAATCCTGCGTCCGTGCCGAACGGCTCCGGAGCTTCGATGCTAACTGTCAGTACCACGGGAAGCACTGCAAAGCTGAATCCGGACCCGGTGACTCCCTCCCGTCTGTTCTACGCGATGTGGCTGTCCATCGCCGGCATGGCGCTGATCGGCGCAGGGATCCCCTCGGCAACTCGCAAGAAAAGGCTCTTGGGGGTGCTGCTGGTATGCCTGATGCTCGCAGGCCTGATCTTTCTGGTGAACTGCGGCGGTGGGAGCGGAAATGGTGGTGGGAACGGCAGCGGCGGTACGCCTCCCGGCACCTACACGATTACGGTGAAAGGAACGGGACAGTCCGTGACGAACACTGCTACTCTTACGCTAACAGTGCAATGAAGTTAATGAGAAACGCAGCCGATGAACACGAGCGCAGTTCAGCCGCCGGCATGCAGTGCTTCGGTGGATGCAACCGGACTTTTCTTCGTTCTCTCCTCAAGATATCTGGGCAGAGCGTCTTTCCACGACGGAATCGTTAACCCAAGAGTCCTCAGCTTCATCTTCGAAAGCACCGAATATCGGGGACGTTTCACCGGACTGGGAAAATCGCTGGTTTTCACAGCCGACAGTTGCGCGTCAACGCCGGCGCACTCGAAGATGTTCCGGGTAAACTCATACCAAGAGCACTGGCCTTCGGAACTGAGATGATACAGGCCAAACCTCCCGGTCAAAATTAACCTGCGCGTCGCTGCGGCGAGATCGACGGTGTAGGTGGGCGTGAGAATCTGGTCATCGACGACTCGGATTGAGTCGCCTGCTGCAGCTTTCTTCAGCATATTCTCAACGAAGTTGCCGCCCTTCCCGCTGCTGCCCGCAATCCCATAAAGGCCGCAGGTCCTGATCACGAAATTGCGGTCGGTATTAAAGGCAATCAGGTGTTCCCCGGCGACCTTGGACACGCCATACACATTCAGGGGCGAGGGTAGATCGGTTTCCACATAAGGCTCATTCTTGTGCCCGTCGAAAACGTAGTCGGTGCTGAAGTGCACCAGAACCGCACCGGATCGCTGGCAAGTCCGAGCCAGATTCATGGCCGCCGTGGCGTTGACTTCAAAGGCCAACGCGGGCCTATTCTCGCATTCCTCTACCTTATGAAAAGCAGCCGTGTTTAACACAACCTCGGGTTTGGTCTCAGCCATGATCTCCGACAGGCTGTCTTCCGAACGAACCTCTAACTGTGCGTGAGTGGCGCGGACAATCGTGTCGCCTGCCGCTTGGAAGACCCGAAACAGATCGGTCCCCAGCTGCCCGTTGGCGCCGATGAGCAGCACCTTCATCAGGCAACCTCCGCCGTCGTGCGCAGCCCTTTCGCGGCCAGCAATTTTAGGGTTTCAATGTTGTAATACCGCGGGTTGTCCCAGTCCTGAAACTCGTCCATGTGCTCGATGAGGTTCTTGACGATTGACTTGACGTCGTGATTGGGGTGGAAACTGAGCACGTTTTCCGCCTTCTGGATGCTCACTTTGTAATTGCGGAAATCCTTCTTGTGGTTGATGGTGAGATGCACTCGAATCCCGAGTTGCTCTTCGATCGCCATCTTCACCAAATCTCCCACTTCACCCACCGTATAGTTTCCGGACGCGATGTTGAAGATACCGGAAATCTTTTCACTCGCCTCGATGGCACGGATGTAGGCGTTGGTCGCATCCTCCACACTGATGATCGGCCGCCAGATCGACGGGTTATTCACCGTAATTTCCCGGTTGCGCACGCCATTCTTGAACATGGTGTTCACGATCAGGTCCAGGCGCATCCGCGGACTGTAGCCGCAAACCGTTCCCTTACGCAACGAGATGACCGAGAAGTCGTCACCCAGCAGATTCATGACCGCCTGCTCGCCTTGCAGTTTGGAAATCCCGTAAGGGTAGGACGATGAGACCGGCCGCGCCTCATCGAACAACTCGTTGTCCGTATAGCCGTACACAGAGCAGGAGCAGGCGTAAACGTAACGCTTCACCTTCGCCTTCTTGGCGATGTAGGCCAGATAAGCGGGAGCAGCGGCATTGAAAATGAAGTTCTGGCTGGGCGAATATTCGGCCATCGGGTCGTTTGACAACCCCGCCAGAAACACGACCTGCTGGTAGGGCTCCATATCCTGGACATTGATATCGAAGATGTCCTTGTGGATGATTCCGGTTTCCGAGGGAAGGTGGTTGCCGAACCAAAACAGGTCGACTACATCCACCTCGTAACCACGATCGAGAAGCTTCGGAACCAAGGCAGAACCCAGATAACCGGCGCCACCCGCAATCAATATTTTCATGAAACTACCTCCCGACCAAGCTGTGATCTTCCGAATACTTGAAGTTATCTGACTCCGGGCGGGACAGCCACTGCTTTAAGGTTTGCGCTTGGCGATCTTTCCCCGAGAGTTGCACATCGGTGATCGGCCACTGAATGCCGATCTCCGGATCGTCCCAGCGGATGCCCGACTCCCCCTTGCTGTTGTAAATGCCGGTGCACTTGTACTGAATCTCGGCGACGTCCGAGAGCGTGCAAAACCCGCGCGCAAAGCCTGCGGGGGCCCAGATCTGCTTGCGGTTTTCGGTTGAAACCTCTGTGCCGAACCATTTCCCCAAAGTGGGAGACCCCTTTCGTATGTCTACGGCCACCAGGAAGGCTCTCCCTCGCGTCACCCGCATGAGTTTTCCCATGGGTGGATCCCACTGAAAATGCAGCCCGCGAAGCACCCCGCGCACCGAACCAGAATGGTTGTCCTGGACGAACTCAGTCGGCAGTCCTAACGCTTTGAACTGGTCCGCTCGGAAAACCTCCGTGAAGAACCCGCGGTCGTCCTGGAAAACTTCCGGGACCACAACGCAAACATCCCCCAGTTGTCTCGACTCGATCCGGATTTCCATTCTCTTATGCTCGCCAGTGGTGGTCGTATCTGTTCTTGGTACGCCGACACCGCTCGTTGCTGATTGTATCAAGCCCTCGCTTTTGTGCACTCTTCAAGTGGGTAAGGTTTGACACGGCTGCCTGCGCGACTCGACCAGCCGCCGACGATTGTCCGCAGCCGCCCGGCCAAACTCCCGGCTGCGTTTCTCCATTCGCGGTGCCCACTTGACACTTTGTGAGTTGCGTATAATATTAACGATCTACGGCCACAGAATGTCTCCCCGGTAACCTGAACGCCTAAGCTGTGGCCAAGGCGCGAGGAAAATACAGAACTATGAAGACCCGATCCTTGCAGGTCATGCTTATTGTTTGTGCAGTTCTCTTTGCAGTCGCAACCCTCGGCTGCGGCTCCGGGCTCAACTACGGGAACCCTACTACCACCATGGGCACCACGCAGAATCCACTGGTGGCTCAATACCAGGTGACGATTCCTCGGAGAGACGCTACGGCCTGGGTCGAGTTCGGAGCCGATACAACGTATGGAAGGCAGACGTCCTCAACGCCTCCGACGACGGCGTTTGGCCAGACTGTGAATGTCCTTGTAGCCGGAATGAAGGCTAAAACGACCTATCACATGCGGGCCCACGTGGACTGGTACGGTGGGGGTTCGTGGGTAGATCAGGATCAGACCTTCACCACCGGCCCGCTGAGTCCCACTCTAATTACGCCCGGGTTCACGGTTACACAGCCGAATCTTAAGCTGGCGCCTTCAGCGGGGGTCGAATTGCTCGACCTGGTGTCACAGAATGACGCCCATATCTTGGAGGCGCTCGTCACCGATCTCGAGGGTAACGTTATTTGGTATTACGACGTGGGTCAGGGAAATTATCCGTCCCCGCTCAAACCGATGACAAATGGGCATTTCTTGATAGTCCCGAGCTCAGGATTCGACGGCTTCGCGTTGCAGGAAATCGATTTGGCCGGGAATGTGATTCGTCAGATCTCCCCCGCCCAGGTAAGCCGAGGGCTGCAAGCAAAGGGTTATGCTTTTTCAGTAACACAGTTCCACCACGACGTAACTGTGCTGCCCGATGGTGATTGGATAGTTTTGGCCAATACGTTCAAGGAGTTCACCGATCTTCCGGGTTATCCAGGAGTGACCAACGTCGTAGGCGATGCTTTGATAGATCTCGATCCCAATTGGAACGTCGTGTGGGCGTGGTCTAGTTTCGATCACCTTGATGTGAACCGCCACCTCCAGGGATTACCCGACTGGACCCACAGCAATGCCATCGTGTACTCACCGACTGATGGTAACCTCCTGCTCTCCATGCGAAACCAGAGCTGGATCTTGAAGATCGACTATGCCAACGGGCAAGGCGCTGGTGATATTCTCTGGAAGTTGGGTTACGATGGCGACTTTACGTTGGCGGGAGGAGATCCGAGCCAGTGGTTCTATGGTCAGCATTTCCCCAATCCAATCAGCTTCAATGGCTCACAGGTGACATTAGCTGTATTTGATGATGGAAATGCGCGAGTCCTGGATGGCAACGGAGATCTGTGTGGCAATCCAGGCAACGCCCCATGCCAGAGTCGCGGCACCATCTATCAGATTGACGAGAGTACGAAGACCGCTGGCCTGCAGTGGCAAGACTCGCCCGGACTGTTTACTTTCTGGGGCGGGAGCATTGGTCAGCTCGCGAACGGCAACGTGGAGTTCGACCTCTCCGAGCCATTTTTTCAGGACCCAACAGCTTCACAAGTCATGGAGGTTACCCAAACAGCGAATCCGGCGGTTGTTTGGCAGATGAACATCCAGGGAGCGAATGCGTACCGGGCTTATCGGATTCCCAGTCTTTATCCTGGGGTGACCTGGCAGCAGTAGAAGCAGCGTCGCGCGGCAGTAGCCTTATTGCACCACTAGGGTCAGGTTCGCACTATGGCTCAACCGTGATGATCCTGAGGTGTAAGTTCCCGTCACAGTAAGAGTGTAGACACCGGGGGGTGTACCGCCGCTGCCATTGCTGCCGCCTAAATTCCCGCTTCCCCCGCCACAGGCTGCCAGAACGATCAGGCTTGAAAGTATCAAGCACACAAGCAGCGCGCCCAATAACTTTCTCCTGCGATGTGCGAAGCAGAGCCCTGTGCCATCAACACCATGCCGCGAAAGGCAGCCACATCGCGTAGAACAATCCTGGGTGGCGTGTGGCTTCGGGACGGAGCATCGCTGAACTCCCCGTGGTACTGACGGTTAGCATCGAAGTCCCGGAGCCGTTGGCCACGGAAGCGGGATTAAATGAGCACGTGGGCGGTGCCGTGGTTGCTGTAGTCCCGTTCAGAGTGATGCTGCTGCAAGAAAGCGAAACCGAGCCTTTGAATCCCCATAATGAGTTTACACTCACCTGCGATGTAGCCGAGCCACCAGCCGCGATCGTTGCCGGCGAAAGCGGAGAAGTAGCCATTGTGAAACCCGGTTGGCTAACGTTCAGCAGAGTGACCACCACGTTATCTATGCTGGCGACTACGTCAGGCTTGCTGTCGTGTTTCAAGTCGGCGAGCAGCGTCAACAGAGTGGGGCCTTCGTTGGGGAAGATAGTTGTTGAGAAGATGGTGATCTGGCTGCCGAAGGTGCCATCTCCCTTTCCAAGTGCCGCTAAGATTTGACGGGGGCTGCTCTGCTGGATGGCCCATACGAGATCGGGTATGCCGTCCCCATTTACATCAGCAACGCTTACTACCGTAGGTCCATATGAGCTTTCAAAGGGAAGATTCGTCGGTGGCAGCACGGTAAAGGTACCGTCGCCTTTGCCGAGGAGAACGGAGAGAACATAGCCCTGCCCGTTGCCCGCGTAAGCAACGGCAACCAGGTCGAGGTTACCGTCATGATTGAGATCGGCGGCCGCGCTCACTGCATAGAAGGTGCCGGGCATCGAGAAAGCCACTGGCTGAAAGGTCCCATCACCATTGCCTAACAGAAAACCTATGCCCGCCGAACTCACTGCGACGATGTCCATCTTGCCGTCATTGTTGAAGTCGCCGGTAACGAATGAGGTTGGGCTATTGCCGACGAAGTAAGAGGCTGGGGAAGCAAATGTGCCGTTCCCGTTATTCAGAAAAATTCCCACTTCACCGTTTAACAGTACAGCCACATCTGGGCGGTGATCACCGTTAAAATCGGCGAGCACAACGGGCGGGGACATCGGACCCTGAAAGAAAACTGTGGGCGAGCCAAAGCTGCCGTCTCCGTTCCCCAGCATTAGCGTCAGGTTCGGTGAGTTGTTGGCGTACCCAAGGAGAACGAGATCGAGCTTGGCGTCGCCGTTCACGTCGGCAGTTGGCATACCTAGGACATATCCACCCGGGGTATAGGAATAAGCCAGAGAGAGGTTCCCCGCGCCATCGTTGAGATAAATAAATGGACCAGTGTTGGAAACTGTCGCCACGTCGGGACTGCCGTCGCCATTGAAGTCACCAATGGCTTCGGACGTAAAGCCCGCCAACGTGTAGCCCACATACAGGACAAGAACTGCTCGATTTCCTTGAAAAGTACCATCACCATTGCCGAGCAACACTTCACCCATAGCAGCCAAATCGGGTTTGTTATCTCCATTGAAATCTGCTACGAGGAACGAACTAGAGGTCGGACCATACTGAAGATAGCTACTCCCAGCGGTGAAGGTTCCATCTCCGTTGCTTAGGTAGATTTCAACAGCGGGCTCCTCAAAAACATCTTGCACCAGGTCACTCCTGCCGTCTCCGTTCAGGTCAGCAGCCGCAACCAACGATCCGTAGCGGTCCGGCGGGATGGCCACGATCGGAGATTGAAAGGTCCCATCTCCATTCCCCAAAAGTGTAACTGCCTCGTTATTGCCCGAACCACAAACGTAAATGGAAACGACAAGGTCCAGCTTGTGGTCGCCATTGAAATCGCCGGCGAACATGGCACCGGTAAAGTACGGTAGCGACACAATGATGGGATTCTGAAAAGTACCACTGCCGTTGTTGAGCAAGACCTCGATCCCGACGCCACTGTCCCCCACTGCGATGTCGGGCTTGCCGTCGCCATTGAAATCGCCCAACCTCAACGGGGCGGTTGGATTCGCGGCATTCGTAATCTGCACTCCAGCCGCAAATGTTCCGTCCCCGTTACCGATAAACTCCCACAGCGCAGTGCCGCCACCCAAGTTACCCAATGCCAGGATGTCCGCTTTGCCGTCCCCGTTTACGTCTGCCGCAGAAATTACGGTTAGGGTGGTTCCAATGTTCGTGCTCACCGCCGGCTGGAAGGTGCCGTCCCCTTTGCCCATGAAGACATACACGAAGGTCGATGACCCCGCCAGCAATATGTCGGGTTTCCCGTCGCCGTTGAAATCTGCCGTTGCGATTAAGGAAGCAGTTATTCCATTCAGGTTCAACGGTGTGCCACTTTCGAAACGTGCCATCCCCATTGCCGAGCAACACTGCTCCATGGGCAGCGACCAAATCAGCGTTCCCATCTTGATTGAAATCGGCGGTGAGGGTTTGGCTATAGGTCGCGTACAGCGGCGGCTGAAAAAATGGGTTTTGAGTCTGGCCGCTGGCGGTTGAGGCGAAGAGCACAAAGAGAACAAACAGGAGAGCGAATTTCAATCTGTGTTGCGCCCGGTACACATGCACCTCCTTGGTGCGGGTCACATTTCTCTGAAGCGCCCTCCGGTGCAACCCGCACAACTAGCGAACCGTTCAAGCCGCGAGGGCAACGAAGTGCAGCCTGGCAGGCCGATTTTGCCGGGGTGACCTGGCAGCAGTAGAAGCAGCGTCGCGCGGAAGTGCCGTTTGCTGAAGTGGAGGCCACCGGGACCAGAGCCTGATTAGCCAGGCGTACCGGGTGGCCTGCGCCAACACTGGTGTTTGCGACAACAAGACACATCAAGCTCCAAAGCTTCAACAGCCCTCCTTACTCGACGATCAGAGTCAGTGGGATGGACTGATTGGTCGCTCCGGATTTCGCGGCTACGGTCAGTTGATATGTTCCCGCGGGAGTGCCGTTCGGATTTGATGTCGATCCGCTACCGCCTCCACACGAGCAGACGAACAAGAGCAACACAATCGGCAAGACGCGCATGCGGCCAAGCCATAGTTTCTTCAGTTTCTTCCGGCAACTCCCGATCGGCAAAATCACCATCCCCAGCAAGGTCGTAGCCCACAGCCAGCGAGATCGCCCGTCAGCAGGCCCCAGGTGTTGCCCCATGGTTCGCGACATCGTCGTCACTGAGACCGTGAAGGGGCTGGCCGTATTCCCATTCACGTTCATGCTCGACGGCAGCGAGCAATTTGCACCCGTTGGCGCGCCGCTGCAAGTCAGCGTAGCCATGCCGCTGAAACCTGCTCCGCCGATTTCGAGGTCATAGTTCGCGGTCTGACCAGCCGGTACCGTAGCTGAGCCCGAGCCGCCCGGCGCCACCTCGAGACTCAATCCACCGCTGACTCCTGTGCCGGACAGCGGAACCGTTTGCGGACTGTTGCTGGCGCTGTCGCTGATCGTTACCATGCCCATTCGATTGCCGAGCCCGGTCGGTGTGAAGGTCACACTGATGGAACACTTTTGACCTGGTCCCAGCCCTGTTCCGCAATCGTTGGTTTCGCTGAAATCGCCAGAGATCGAGATTCGCGAAATGCTCAAGTTCTCGTGACCCGTATCCGTGAGCGTCACTACTTCAGGCTGGCTGCTGTGCCCAACCACCGTGTTCGGGAAAGACAAACTTGCAGGATTGAGGCCGACTGCGGGAGCCGCTCCCTGACCCGTGAGCTGAATTACATGCGGGCTCCCCAGCGAGTTGTCAGTGATCGTGATGGCGCCGGTGGCCGGGTTTCCATTCGTCGGAGTGAATGTGACGGAATAGTTGCAGGTGGCCCACGCAGACACTGTCGCCCCGCAAGTTATCGGATTGCTTGGAGCGAAGCCCGGGCCGCTGACAACAATGCTGTTCAGGTCGAGTGTTGCCGAGCCAAGATCCGCTAATTCCACGGTTTGCGGCTGACTCTGCACTCCAATCTGCTGATACCCAAAAGCAAGCAATGCCGAACTATAGCCCAAAGCCGGAGCATCCTGCGCCGAGATTTTGGAGATAAAAGCCCCGGACGTGGGCTGGTTCATGTTGACCGAGAAAAAGGTCTCGTTGTTGTCGGGAAAACCCACTACATACACGTTTCCCGCGTCGGCGCCAGCCACGCCAGTAACACCGAGCGCTGGCGGCTGTATTGAATAAATGGCCGTCCCGGAGTTCGTGTATGACGCCACCAGGCTGGGACCCGTACCGAACTTGGTCTCCTGACTCCCAGCCCCAACGTAAAGGTTACCCGCCGTGTCCACTCCCACGCCGACCGTAGCGCTGTCTGGGCCGGTAATCGAATCGGAGAAGTTCAGCGAACCCGAGGCGCTCACATCCACAACGGTCACGACGTTGCTAAGTCCCTCTCCTGCCACAAAAGCATTGCCGCTCTGGTCGACCACGATTGCCGCCGTGGACTGAAAGCCCAAGGTAAGGAACGTGGAATAAATCAAGGAAGAACCACTGGAATCGAACTTAGTCAAGAATTGACATGGTGGGTTGTTACAAGAGGGCTGCAGCGCGTTCTTGATTGGAAAATCACTGGAGTTGGTAAGGCCTGCAATATTGGCGTTGCCCATCGTGTCAACGCCAATGCCGGAGCCAGAGTCGTCAGCACTTCCCCCAAGATAGGTGGAATACACGAAAGCGGAAGCTGTAGGATTCAACACAGAAACAAACGCGTCGGATGGACCGTTCAAGCTGGATTGGAACGGGCTGGCAAGAGGAAAATCGTTCGACATGGTCGATCCGGTGAGATACGCGTTTCCGTTTGTGTCAACGGCGATGCCGTAGCCCCAGTCCTGACCGCTGCCGCCAATGTAGGTTCCATACACCAATTGTCCCGTGTTTGTGAGCTTTGCGGCGAAGGCGTCGTTGTTACCGCCATAATTCGGCTGCACCACGCCATTTGTTGTCGGAATCCCTCCGTCGGTCGCCCCCGTAATATAGGTATTGGCTTGCGCGTCGACTGCAATTGCGTTGCACCACAGGCCGCCTGTGGCTCCGTAGGTTGTTTGGTAGACCAGTGCACCCGCTGGGCTGAACTTGGTTATGACGCACGCGCCGGTACCCTGCTAGGAGGATTGCTGGACCAACACGTAGGCATTTCCCGTAGCGTCAGCAGCTACGGTCGCGGGACTCTGAAGGAACCCGCTCCCCATCGGGGGCACGTATCCCTGATACAGCACAACGGGATCGATAACCAGGCTTCGAGTGCGGTCATATTCCCCAATCGCGATCCCGACTTCGCCTTCGGAGATAACGTACTCTGCGGAGACATCGCGCTCTTTACCATCAACCACCTGGTAGGCGCGCGGTTTCTGAAGGCGCATCCAGCCTTGCTCTCCGACGAGGAGATCGCCTCCGGAGAGTGCGTAAGAACCGGAAAGCTTTAGACGGATCTGCCGCGGATCGGCGCCCGGCGCTACCTGGAAATCGAACTCCACACCTCCGTTCCCACCATGAAACAGAGCATCTACACCTGGGAAGACATTCTGATATCGGACCTGCGCGAATGTGGGAATACCAGAAAGCCAAAGGTTGGGATCCGTTCCGACGTAGTAGTTGACCACTGCGGGCAGATGGTCCTTCCCCTGAACAATAAGCTTGTCGTCATGACCCCGAAAGCTGAGCGAAACTTCTTCTCCGCCCGGGAAGTTTGTCTTGGGTTTGAAGGCTATCTCAGAGCTGCGAAGCAAGAGATCATACTGCGGCCCATGGGCGATAAACCGCACAGAGGCCTCAACTTGGCCATTGTTCTGCTCAAAAAAAAGCGCCGCCGGTTTGATAGTCTGACCGAGCGACGGAGGGGCGGCCAAGGCCCTGGTTGCATCCTTGAAATGAATTCCTGGCGTGGCCAGAAGGAATGCGGCAATTCCCACTAACAGGAGGAGGTAGATCCAGCGCGAAGGCTTCATGGTGTCCTCCAAGCACTCTTGGAACCTGGAGTATGGTTAAGCCGCGACCGAGACGAAGTAGAGCCCGGCCAGTCCATTCTGGACCTGTGCCGAGATCGCGGTCAACTACTATGACACCAGATGAGCTGTTTAGTTGCGGTGAAGGGCGAGGAAATTTAGGGGCTTAGGCAGGTATGGGTAGGGCAGGTGTGGGAGAAGTTTTTGTTCTCGATTTCGAGCCTAGGGACACCCGGAACTCGACTCCGACCCATTGATCTTCCGGGCGTTGCTGATTACTGAGGAATGGCTCAGGTCTTGCAGGGCGCCTCCGCTGTTTCCGGCATAGCAAATATCGTCGATCGTCGTACGCTGGGAAGTCGGATCGATACGCATCCCGTAGTATTTTCCCGCAGACCCATTGTTAACCAACCGAATGTTGTGCATCTGATTGTCCGAGGATCCCCACATCGAAATGCCCTCGTGTTTAGCATGCTCAATCAGCACATCGTCCAATCGATTACGGGAAGAACCCGTGATGAGGATGCCCTCGACTCCCCTCGCTCCTCCTTGCTGCCCCGCATCGTAGAGTTGCACGTGCGAAAAGGAATTTCCCGTCGCACCGCAGATGCAAATGCCCCGGCCTTCAGCAGTTGCCCCCGGCCCTCCATGCCACGAACTCCTGCCGGAATTGTGCACCGTCAACGAATCAATCGTGTTCTCAAATGGTAAGCCTGCTCCGCCGCCTAGGTCCAAACCGTTTCCACCGGATTGCTCGATTGAAGTATTGGACAACGTGTTATAGGATGCGTTGCCAAAAAACTGGACCGCGGTCTCCCCGACCGCTGAGCTGGCCACCAGGCCGGATATCGAGTTACGGGTCGCACCCCGTACCACCAGACCCATCGACATCCAGGTTTCCAGGTACGGATTCGTGATCTGGTTGTCGCTGCCGTCAATGATCATCCCCGAGCTGTTATCTCGAACTAAATGGGGGGATGAGATGAAGTTATGCGTGGATCCCTGTCCGACAACGATCCCGGTAACGTTTCGATTGGCCTGTACATCTAGCAACTGATTCGACATGGTATTGCCCTGCAAGTAGAAGCCATTTACCGAAGCAGCTTCAGCCGTGCAGGCTTTGCAAGTACTTTCCGAGCTATTTCCAGTCAAACTGAATCCGTTAGCTCCCCCGACGGTGTGTACGTTCGTCAGCACCACTTCGTGGCTATCATGCCCCACCTCGACCACAGGGTCTGACCCCGCGGCCGGTTCCCACTGGATGCGTACATCTTCCAGCGAACACTGCGCGCACGAAGTGAACACAATGGAAGGCCCGGTTGGAGTGTATAGCGACACTGGACCAAAGTAGTACTTCGCACCGGGAATGAGGCCCCGAAAGCCAATCGCGGTGATCGCCTTCATGTCCGGCAGCCCACCGTCATCGCCCGATGGGTGAGGGCGATCAAGTTCAAAAAACCTCCACTGATCATGGAAAAACAACGGCTTTAGCTTCCAATATGCAAGGTGTAGTCCATCAGAAACGAAGAACTCGATTTCATGTGGAGGTCCCATCGTGAGGTTCAAAGTAAGCCACACTCCAATGTTTGCGGCAGAATCAAAGCTCGTACTCGGAATCGATTTCGAGACTTGCCGCTCGCCACCACCTTGCGTATCCACCTCAAGATATCCATCACCCTGGATTGGATCCGGATGATCCTCTCCTATCTCGTTTTGCACCGCGAACTTCACACCAGATCCCTTCCAGCCGTTCGTTGAATCCGCAGAATCAACCAAACGATAGTTCACGGAGTCGTAGTTGAGCACAGTTCCGGCAGACGCGCCAAGAATGCGAACGCCAGTGCCTGACACCGAGATTGTTCTTGACTGAATGTAGGATCCGGCTGGCAGTTCAATGGTTCCTGGTTTGCCTTGGAGAGTCTTAATCGCCGCGTTTACTTGCGCACCGATGTCGGTTCCGGAAGTAACCAGAATCCGGATCGGAGAAGAGCGGGCTTCTTGCGCGGGATGAGCCTGTAGTGACGGTGCATGAGCAGATATCCCGATAACGAATACGAGATTCGTCAAGGCGATCTTAAGCGCGCGCCGTCGAAATGCCTGAGAAGCTGTTGCCATCACTCCTTCAAAGGAGCAAGATTGCGTAAATTGTGCGGCCTTTGCCAGCCTTTGGCGGAAGAAGAGCGCCGATGATTGCGCGCGAGGACGGTCTCCAACTCGGTTAAGGAGAGGCCGACGAAGTTTTCAATAACGTGGTCGGCCCCCGCCTCTCGAAGTTTCTCAAAAGGCTCATGCCCGGCCACAGCAATACAACACACGCGCGCACCCTTCGCCGCCCGGATTCCTGACACCGCATCCTCAAAGGCTAACGCGTTCCCCGGTGAGACACCAAGTCGCTGGCAGGCGACCCGGTAGATGCTCGGATCCGGTTTCCCCTGGTCAATGTCGTCACCTGTAACCACTACCTGGAGGTGGTTCCTGAGTTGCAGCCGGTTAAGGGTCGAGCGCGTCCGCGTTGCACTCGCGGAGGTCGCAACCGCCAGGGTGATCTTTCTTTCCCTTAATTGGGCGAGAAACTCCAGCACACCCGGCACCGGCGTCACATCGAGGGCGGCCTGTCGAAAGAACTCGTCCTTACGATTTCCATATTCGAGAATCTCCAACTCCGACAGGTCCCCGAAGAAATGACGCAAAATCTCGGTGCGTTTCCTGCCGTCCAGTATGTAGGCCAGGTCACTATCAGAGACTTTTCTACCTAGAGTTTCTAAAAACTTCTGCCACGCTCGGAGATGGACCGGATGACTGTCAATAATCACGCCATCCATGTCAAGAATGACGGCCTGCAGGTTATCTTCTCGCCGACCATTTCCATGACCAAACATGAATCCGCCTGTGCGCTTAACTGGAGAGACCGGGCCAACTGGCCTGTGCCCTCTCATAATTTTCAACCGTGCCGATGTCGAGCAGGTACTCTTCGATCGGGTACGCCAACATGCGGCCCGCCAGACGTGGAAGGACGTCGAAACCCAAGTCAACGAGCGGCTTCTGCGGTACGGCGTCGAGCAACTCGGGGGTGGCAATCATCAAACCCGAAAACGCCCAGCTGCTCTTCGGATGTGCTGGCTTTTCTATGAATTCCCGAACTACGAACTGGTTGTCGAAGGATACGATGCCGCAGCGCGAAGGGTCTTTTACCTTGTAGAGACCAATGGTGGCTGCTGGCCAGCGGCTCTTGTGGAGATGGACCATGGGGGTCAGATTTGCATTTGTGAGAACGTCAGCATAAAGCACCCAGAAGTATGGTTCCGAACTCACCCAGTCGCGATTGACGAGGAGTGTTCCTGCAGAACCTAGAAGTATCGGCTCTTCGGATACGTGCACCTTAAGCCCGTTCTTATGCTGGCTGAGCGCTTTGCGCACTACATCTACATGGGCGTGCACATTGATGAGAACTTCGTCAATGCCGGCGCGGCGACACACTTCCAGCCAAATCTCAAGCATCGGCACGCCCTGAATTGAGACCAGACACTTGGGAATTTTGTCGGTGAGCGGCCGAAGACGCGTGCCGTGACCCGCTGCGAGCAAGAAAGCCTTCACAAGTTCCTCGAGTTCTCTTTGTGAAGCTAAAGATCAAGAAGTAGCGCTCACGCAGAGAAGGAAGTGGGAACAAACGTCCAACGCGAACCCGCACGTTCATCACCGTCGATGAAAGGATCGTTGACAACCACCTGGGCGCCTTGCCAGTCGAAAGCAAAAGCCATCTGTTGGACGCCCTCGGCGATCATGGCCCTACGCACTGCTTCCTGATAAGTCTCCTCGCAATAGAGCAAGAGAAAACCACCGCCGCCTGCGCCGGTGATCTTGCCGCCCGAGGCGCCTTGTCGGCGAGCTGCTTGATACAGCTGGTCAATCCGCGGACTCGAGATTCTGTTGGAGACACGCTTCTTTGCCTGCCAAGCCTCGTCCAGCAATGTGCCAAATGTTCCCAGGTCGCTTTTCATCAACGTCTCTCGCATGCGCTCGGCTAGCTGACGCACTTCATGCAAAGCATCAACGGTAGTGCCTTTGTGTGCGCTGGCCGATTTCTCCTGCTCTTCCAAGATAGTCCAGGAGTGGTGCGCCGAACCCGTGAAGAACAGCATAAGGTTGGCCTGCAGTTGGCGCATGACCTCGGCATCGAGGTCCAGCTGTTCTACTTGGGTTGTACCGTCACGACTAAACGTAATGAAGTTCAGGCCTCCAAAGGCAGCGGCATATTCATCCTGCTTGCCTACATGGTGTCCCAGGTTGTGCCGGGCGATGTGAAAGGCGCGCTCTGCAAGCTCATACTTGGAGAGAGGTCTGCGCAGATAAGATGTCAGCGTCTTCAGGATGTTGACACAGACACTCGCCGACGAACCTAACCCCGTGCCAGGCGGAATCTCGGACGCGAGAAAGAGATCCACTGAGATGTCGCACGCCAGATCCTTCAAAACCGCGAGTGGGATTTCGATTCCGCTGCCGGCGACATTCGTGGCGGCAATGTCGTGCCAGTTTTCAAAAACGCGGAGGTCGGAAGAGATAACCTGGACGTGCCCGTCCGTACGCTTGCCCAGGATCGTGTAGAAGTACTTGTTGATGGCCACGCTGAGCACCGCGCCGCCGAACTGCTGGTAATAAGCCGGAAGGTCTGTGCCTCCTCCCGCGAAGCTAATCCGAACCGGACTGCGAACGATGAGCACTCTGCAGCCTCTCCTGTACGAAATGTGGTGTAAACTCGTTATACGCGGTTTGGTCCGTAGTAGTCGACACTGGGTTGACCAGTTGAGAGTAGCGGACTAGCCTGATGGCGAGAGTCCAGAAAGTTTGGAGCAGAAGTGAAATGTCCGTTAAAGGCGACGGATTTAAGAGATACTGCAGGTCGAACCGAGTTTTCTCTTCCGAAGAATGGTGTTCGCGCAGGCCATGGACTTGGGCAAGCCCCGTCATGCCGGGCCTGACGCTTAGTCGCTGCCGCTGCCATTCGGAGTAACACTTTACCCGCTCCGGTGCTTCGGGACGCGGCCCCACCGCCGTCATTTCTCCACGCAGCACGTTCCACAGTTGCGGTATTTCGGTCACACTCAGTTTCTCCAGTACACGCTCAAAAGCTGGTGCCTCGGTAACGAAACGATCAATGTTAAGGCGCAACATCGAGAACGGCTTGCCGTGCCGGCCACAACGGGTTTCCCATCGAAATGCTTGACCCTTTCTTAAACGGAGCCAGATAACGGCGGGTAGCAGGATTGGGATAGCTACTACCGACAAGACCAAGACAAGAACGACGTCCGCAGTCCGTTTCCACCAATCTCGCAGAGCAGAAGAGGCCGAGGGCTCTTGCAGTTGCAGCACGGGAAGTCCGTCGAGATCCAGCAAGTCCGGCTTGGAAAGATACAACTCGTAGGGCTGGGGCACTAAGCTGATATTGATTCCACATTCACGACATCGCCCTGCCAGATTTAGAACTTCAGGCCAAACCGGTTTGGACAGCGCCAGCACCAGTTCGTCGATCTCTTGAGCCCGAAGCAGTTCTACCACGTCCAAGGTCGAAACCGTGGACGCAGGATTTGCAGGCTCGGGCGCAAGGCGAAGATCAACACCGTCGTCTTCTGGAAAGAGATAACCGACTACTTTACAGAGCATCTCAGGGTGATGTTCGATCTTGATGGCCAACTCGCGGGCGACTCTTCCTGTTCCCACGATCACGACCTTCCGAACCTGCCCAGCAAGATAACGGGCGCGCAGCAAGAGGCGGGCAGCGTAACGAATGCCGATAAAACCAACAAACAGAAGAATTCCGAAATAGATCAACGCCAATCGAGATACGGACTCTCGGGCTAGATAGCTCGTGGCCAGCAACAGGCCCATCAAACAACCCAGAGCCAGAAACACCTGCGACACTACGGCCGGAAAACGCCAACCGCCTCCAAAGCAGTCTAGCTTCATCCAGAAGGACAGGAACAACCAAGCCAACAGAGCCACGAAGGCAACCGGCAAGAAACTGAGGAGCGAACTCGGGCCATTCCAAACCAGACCATAGCGCAAAGCGTATGCCAGGGCTAAAGCTACGGGGATCCAGAGCACGTCCGAAGCCAATATGTAGTGTGCTAACCTTCTTCTCTTGACCTTCATTAACTCTCCAAGAGCCGCGTGGACCTAGTCTTGGTGAACCGCCAAGCGATAAATTGGCTCCCGAAAAGATGTCTCTTACAGTTCGCTGCCACGGGAGGGCAACTCCCATTCTTCCGCTTCGCTCGCCGTGTATCGTTGTGGAACGCCTTCGTGACACTACGCGTTTTCATACTGGTCCATCCTTACTTCGCTGCATCGGGTCAGCCTGCGAGAACAGCCTGAGCACGCTGGGAAATTCTCCGTTTGATTGCGGTGAACACTGCATGTGCGACACTAAGGTGCAGGTCCTCGATGACTTGCATGTTGTTGGATGGAACAATCATACACGTATCGCAGAGTTCCCTCATCTTGCCCCCCTGGAAACCTGTGAGTCCAACGGTAATGGCGCCGGCCTCACGGGCTACCTCCAACGCACGCAGCACGTTTCCCGAGTTTCCACTGCCGCTGATCGCAAATGCCACGTCGTGGGAGCGAACCAAGTTAGCCAACTGCTCCGCAAAAATATTCTCATAGTGGGAATCGTTGGCCCATGCAGTAATGAGCGGCAGATTGTCGGTTAATGCGACAACCCTAAAGCGCTTTCCAGAACCATTAACCGTTCCCTTCCCAAGGTCGCAAGCAAAGTGCGAGGCCAGAGCCGCGCTGCCACCATTGCCGAAAAGATAGATGGTGTGCTCCGTTTCATAAGCCCGAAGCAGAACCTTCGCAATCATTTCAATACTGTCGAGGGGCAGCTTCTCGACAGTGCTGGACAGGAGTCCAAGGTAGGATCGGATTTCAGCCATACCGTTCATGTCTATTCCTTCTCTTGGAAGCAAGGGAATACAGTGGTCGCTCTAAGGTAAGAAAACTCGACGAATCCAAAGCCCACCACTCGATGCATCGTGACAGTCATGCCTCTGTGGCGATTTCAGGCCTCTCCTTGCGGTTGCCATAGCCCTCGGGATATCGACATCGCCACTCCCAAGCACTTCGGACGATGCTTTCAAGGCTGGAGTAGCGAGGTTGCCATCTTAGCTCGCGACACAAGCGCTCTTGGCTGGCCACCAGTACGGCGGGGTCGCCCTGTCGTCTCGGGCCCACTCGAAAGGTCAGGTTTTTCCCACTAACCTTTTCCACGGCTCGCAGGACATCACGAACCGAATACCCTGTGCTTGAACCAATGTTGAACGCGCCGTAGAAGCTCCCCTCTTTCAGTGCATTCAATGCCAAAACATGGGCCCGCGCTATATCCAGGACGTGAACATAATCCCGGACACAGGTACCGTCCGGCGTGGGATAGTCGTCCCCGTGAATAATGAATTTGTAGCTCGGATCTAGGAGCGACCACAGAAGCAAAGGAATAAGGTGTGTTTCAGGATTATGAAACTCCCCATAGTCCTGAGTGGCCCCCGCGGCATTGAAGTAACGCGGCGCGGCATACATAAGCCCATAAGCCCGGCGATACCATTCCAGTATCCGCTCAAACATCAACTTCGATTCGCCATAGGCGTTAATAGGCCGCGTAGGATGATCCTCGCTGATCGGAAACGAAATGGGCTCGCCGTAAACCGCCGCGGTGGAAGAGAAGATCAACTTGCGAACGCCGTTTGCCAAAACTGTGTCGAGAAAATCGATCCCTTTCCTGACGTTGGTGCGGAAGTAAGCCTGCGGGTCCGTCATCGATTTCCCGACTAGAGTTTCGCCCGCGAAGTGCATCACCGCCTCTATCCTGTGTTGGTTCACAAGATCACGGATGAGTACGGTGTCGCCGAAATCGCCTTCCTCGAATAACGCGTTGGAAGACACCGCTTCCCGATGCCCGGTCGACAGGTTATCCACGACAACTACCGTGTGGCCTTCTTCAAGCAAGTGTTCGGTGCAAATGCTGCCGATGTAGCCAGCTCCACCCGTAACAAGCACATTCATAAAAGACTCAAAACCAGCGCCAACTCAGCATTGGCCACTAACTAGACGGCGCCGTCGCCGAAAAGCACAACCGGGACAGTCCTAGAAAGAATCTGGAGATCCAAGAAAAGCGAAGCGTGTTCAATGTAATAGAGGTCCAGACGCACACGCTCCGAATAGGGCAACTTGGAGCGCCCGCTGACTTGCCATAAACCCGTGACACCTGGCTTCACCGTGACAAATTGATCCGCAAACTCGCCATACATTTCGAGTTCACGATCTAAAATGTCACGTGGGCCAACCCAACTCATCTCGCCCCGTATCACATTAAGAATTTGGGGAAGCTCGTCGAGGCTGGTCCGGCGTAATAAGCGCCCGAAACGAGTGATTCGCGGATCGTTCCTGATCTTGTATGTGTTTTGGTACTCTTCACGAATTTCTTGATTCGAACCAAGCAGTTCCTGCAGAACCTTCTCCGCATCTGGAACCATAGTGCGGAACTTGTACTTATAGAAGCTTGAGCGGTTCTTGCCCAGTCGTTTGAGTTTCACCAACACGGGTCCGGGTGAGTCCAGCTTAATTAGAAGCGCGATCAGCAAAGCAACCGGAAGAAAAAACGGCAGAGTCAGCAGAGTGAACACCAGATCTATCGGTCGCTTGAACCTATGGTCGTAGGCCCTGTCGGCAGGGACATGAGTTGAAATCGGAGCCCCCGATTCCCTAGCGCCGGTGAAACGCGCTTCGCCCAAATCAGTCGGCATGACACGCCCTCAGCACCTGCATGGCGATCAGTTTCTGGTGCGCATCGGAGAAGTACCTTCCAATGTTCCCTAGACTGTCAACCCATCCGAGGAAGTCTTCCAGGATACCGTCGAGATCCCGCTGCGGCCGCCATCCAAGGCATTTGAGCTTTTCTATTGACGACACCGAATGCCGAGCGTCCCCCAACCGGTACATTCCGGGAATCTCTGGCTCGATCGACTTTCTTAACTTGATAGCTAGTTTCTGTGCATACTCCAAAACCGTGGTTGGCTTCCCGCTACCTACGTTAAAAGCTTGGCCGATGGCACGATCGTCGTGGGTCACCAACCAGTTGGCCTCAACCACATCCGCCACGTGCACATAGTCGCGCTGCAGGAGCCCATCTTCGAACGCAATCGGTGCCTTGTTGGCCAGCAACCGCACGGTGAAAATTCGCGCGATCCCGGAATACTGGTTAAACAGCGACTGCCGCGGACCTTGAGTTATGGAATAACGCATTGCCACACATGGAATACCGAGCAGACTCGCCAGTTTCAAACCCGTCATCTCCTGGGCGTACTTCGAAGTACCGTACGGGCTCAACGGATTGGGATAAGCTTCGTCCAGTAACAGAGGTGTGGTGGGCATCCCGCACTCGGGACAAGTGACTTCCCATAGCCGATTCTCCAGATCCTTCCGCCGCCGTGGAACTGCCAAAGTGCGCTTATGCTGTGGGCATAAGTACTGTCCCTCTCCGTAAACTGCCTGAGACGACGCAATGACCACGCGCTGCACCTGTAGCCTTCGGGCTGCAATGACTTCGAAAAGCAGCGCCGTGCTGACTACGTTCGTCGCAATAAATTCACTGTAATCCGGCACATAGTCTTGGTAGGCAGCTTGATGCGAAACGATATCCACATCTTCGAGCGACCGCTCCCAGTCTTCTCTCCTGGTGACATCGCCCTGGAAAAACTCGACCTCTTTCGGGATGTACTTCGGCATTCCTTCTGGGTGAACTCGCGGTTGGAGAGAGTCCATAACCCGGACCGACCAACCCTCCCGCAAGAACCGGTCTGCGATATGGGAGCCTATGAATCCTGCACCACCAGTAATCAGTATTCGCATAGTCGTAACGGTGTTGATCTCAAGAGCTAGTTCACGCCGACTTCAATCATGGCCGCCGTGGCTGCTGTCCGCTGCTGCCAAATAGCGCTGATCCGCTGATCAGAAGCAAGAAGCCTGAGAAATGCCGGGGTTCCATCTCGGTGGCTCCACACCCGGTTTCGCCGATTACAGCAGCGCCTGAAGAGCCGGACCCCAGCGAAAACCCTTTCCGAGCCCGGTTCCGTCGGGTGGCTAACGCTTGAATCGCCGGATTCCTTCAAGCGCATTCTCCAACCGTCAAGCATCCCCGCAGAAACTACTATGTCCAGAATCTCAGCAGTTCAGGACCGCTACGTGTTCTGCGTCTGGCTTCGTCTGCACGCTGCAGAGCTGATCAAACAACGACACTAAACGAGGACCCCAAACCTGAAGTGAGTACGAGTCCTCGATTGTACGGCGAGCTTGCAACCCGAGCCGCCGACGCAGATCTTCAGCATTCACCAGACGGTTAAGAGAATCAAACCAATCATCAATCGAAGTCGCCAACAAGCCATTCACATTGTGGTGGATGACGTCGCCGGTAATTCCAACCGGGGAAGCCACTGTCGGGATGCCCATAGCCATGTATTGGATCGCCTTGAATGCGCATTTGCCTCGCGTCCATTCTGTGTCGGGGAGCGGCATGATTCCTATGTCCAGAGAGCCAAGGTATTCGACTTCTCCATCGAGGCGAAATGGCAAGGATCTGAAGTCCGGAAGACCCAGTTGGCCGTTCGCGTAACCGAAAGCACGAAAACACACTCTCGCTCGGTTTGCCTCGGCCAGTCTCTTCAACGCTGGTTCTATATCGAAGAGATGATGAAAGGTTGAACGGCTTCCAATCCACCCTACGGTGACCGGCCGCGCGTCATTCTGAGGTTCACCCTTGGGAACATACACCGAGCAATCAACCACCGTGGGTACAACGGTCACGTGGGCGTTAAACCGCTGGGCGTAATCCGCGAGAATCCGGTTCCCCGCAATAACATGGGAGCTCCGGCGCAGGACCTCTTCCACTCCGCTGCCGTACTTGAACTTGTACAACCACGCGTGATTCAACTGCGAAACATCGTGATGGCAGGCGTAGATTGCATCATCAAAACCAAAGACAACCCTCGGGTTGAGCCGCAAAACCAATTTTTCCACCAGCGGCGCGAAGAAAGGAAACACCTCCCGGTTAATAACAACAAGATCGAACCGAGACACACTTGACACTTCCAGAGCGCGACGCATAGTGCAGAACAGCATATGTAGCGCCTTGGTCGCGAGTTGTTCTTTCGACTGCAATGCCGAATACAAACCGCTTGTCGAAAAAGGCCGGATAGTGCACTGATATCCTGCGCGTTCCAGATACGGGACAAACTGCTGTGCCCGATAACGATAGTCGGAACAGTCGATCGGATGTGGAACAAGAAACAGAATCGATTTCATGCGAGGCAGGGATTCAACTATGAGTAGCCACTCTCAATTTCCTATCGCTTCTCTCCGACAAGGCGTTGGTCCTTACGACCTTGGCCCAGCTCGGGGGCATGTTTTTTGTTATCTCGACGCCTTCAAAAACAGAGCTCTCTCGAGCACCATGTTTCCTCACCCAGCGAGCCATCTCACGAATTCCGGTTTCGAGAGAGGTTTCGCCCCACTTCCCCAAAAATGGACGCGGCCTTGTGGTGGTCCGAAAACGCGATCTTCACTTCGTTTCGCGGATCCAGATGCCGGATGTCGCCCTCTTTGTCCATGGCCGTCAAGACGATCTTCGCCAGAGCTTCGACCGTGTAGGGCTGGTCTGCGCCCACATTGAAGATCTGATTCCTGGCGAGAGGATAGTCCACGCAGTTGGCGATAACAGGTGCGATGTCCCTGATATTTGTGAACGCGCGCACCTGAGATCCGTCTCCAAAGATTGTCATAGGTTCTCCTCGGAGCAACTGGTTCATGAATATGCCAGCAACATTGCGGTACCGGTCCCCGATGTTCTGCCTTTCGCCATAGACGTTGTGCGGACGCAAGATGATGTAGTCCAGTCCAAACATCTCGTGACTGATCTTTAGTTCCTGCTCTACCGCCAGTTTTGCGATACCGTACGAGTCCTCCGGGTGAGGAGTCATGTCTTCCGAGAGTGGCGTTCGCCCGGCACCGTACACTGCGATAGACGACGTAAAGACAAAGCAACGCACCCCGTGATTGATGGCGGCGTTGATGAGATTGACAGACCCCATCAAGTTGTTCATGTAGTTAAACCGCTTGATAAAGTGGCTCAAGCCCTCCGCCGCGTACGCCGCCAAGTGGTACACGTAGTCGAACCTGTACTTGTCAAAGAGTTCCTCAATTAGGCACTCGTCAAGGATGGAACCCTTAATGAATGCAGCTTTGCTTGGAACGTTCTCGGTGAATCCTCCGCTAAGGTCGTCTAGAATGACGACTTCGTGGCGAGAATTCAGCAGGTGCTCGGCAACGTGCGAGCCCATAAAACCTGCACCCCCGGTAACCAATGAAACAGGCATTTGACTGATCCTTTACCTTGAAATGAACCTCTTCAGTTGCGCGTTACCATTTCTTAAAATCTACCTGCCAGCAACTTGGTCATACGCGGCGAGACATTGCTGCAAGGGCTCACCGCCCCAACTGAACTGTTCGCGAATCCGTTTTTCAGCGTTCCGTCCGAGCCTGTCCCGCAGCTCAGGAATCTGCAGCAGCATTTCCAATTTCTCTGCGAAAGCATCTTCATCCTCGGCCGGCGCTAGAATGCCACTCTCTCCGTCAAGAATGTATTCCTTGTTCTGTCCCACTGCAGACGTGATCACTGGTTTCCCCATCGCCATGTAGTCAATGACTCGCAAGGAACACTTGGAACGGTGCACCGGGTTGTCCGGGTACGGGAAGGCGGTGACATCTGAAGCCCAGATCGCCCGAATGAACTGTTCATAAGGCAACCGGGGGAAAAAGAAAACCCTAACCGCGGGATGACGGACAAAAAACTCCTTGACCTTCGGTAAATCTGGCCCCTCTCCAACGAAGACAATCGAAGCATTGTTCCGCTCGGCCACAGGCGCAGCCGTGCGACAGAAGAGCATGATGTCGTCGCCCGGTTCGAAGTGCCCGTTGTAGAAGATGATGAGCCCCTCTGGGAGACCCAGATCTTTCCGGACTTCAGTTTGTGACCGCGCCCGAGCGGTCTCATGAGCCTTCACATTACCGAACGATGCTCCACAATTTGGAACATAGTAGACTCCGGTTGAGTGTTTCCGAACCTCATACACCCGGTCGAGAAGGGCCCGACTCGCTACCGTTACCGCCGGGGTGGAACGCATCATCCAACGTTCTTGTCGGTCGATGTATTCCTTAACAAACCAGGGATATGACAAGATGTCGTTCCATCCGCCCCACCCCTCCCAATCGTCACAGTCCAGGACGATGTTCCGCATTCCCTTCATTCGCAAGTACGTGCCGGCTGCCGCCGCAAAGCCCTTGGGTTTGAAAATGTGAACCACGTCAGGTGAGTACTCATCCAGAGCACGCAGCAGCCTGATCAACAGGCTGGGATAGCTCAGGGGGGTAGGGCCTGCCTTTCGAAACCCTTGATTCGTACTCCTTCCTCGACCCACTCCCGCCAGGACTCTTCCAGATTGTCGTAGGGAGTGACAAAGATGGTTACCTCATGCCCCTGACGTACCAATTCGGCGGCCAGGGGATATGCACGCCCCTGGATCGTGCCCTTGGGCCTAAAGCCGAACCCGCCTACGAATGCAAGCTTCATCACTGGTATCCTTATACTTTGTATCCTTATACTTTGTATCCTTTGTAAGTTTTCAGCCGGCCAAGTTCGACGGAACAACCTGTCGTTCCGGTCTTTCTTTTCTGGGTGGGCCATACGCGCCACGGAGAAAGGCCCACATTCCCGCCCACACTGCGGATGCCGCGGTGCGGCTTCGGGAAGCGAGAATTGTCATCTTCAGCAGCTTCTTGGTGAATGTGAACGCCAGCGCAGCAGGTTTGTAAGGGAACGGTACGTGTTTGGCGACCCAGGCCAACTGATTTCGGGTGGACAGATAAAGTGTGAAAGCGGATTCGTGGCCACAGGTTCTAGAAACCTTGTGCCAGACCCGCGCTGTCGGCACGAAGACACAACGATAACCGGCGTTCCGCGCCCGCATACAAAAGTCCGTATCTTCGTGATACACGAAGAGCTTGGGATCCAAAAGGCCTATTTCTCGAAGCACTTTGGCCTTGACCAGGAAAGCGCATCCACTGATGAATCCCGTGTCCTGCACGCGGGAGAACTTGCCATCCTGGTCAAGCTCGTCCAAACCCAAGTGATGACAAGCGCCATACTTCACACGACCCCCCGCATACCAAATGCGCTCCGGCTCAGATGCATACAGGATCTTCGGGCCCAAAATTCCGATCTGCGGGTCGGTCTGCCCGACTTGAACCAATTCGCCCAAGAAACTGGGGTCAACGAGGGTATCGTTATTCAGCAAGAGGACATAATCCGCACCCTGCCGCAACGCACCCTCTGTTCCCAAGTTGTTTCCTCCCGTAAATCCCAAGTTCTCCCCAGTTCGAAAAAGCTTCGCGCTTGGAAATTCCTTCTCGAGACGCGCCAGCAGAATCGTCCGTGGACCCGTTGTCCACGACGATCACATCAAAATTAGTGTACTTCAGTTGTGCGAGCGACTCGAGGCAATCCCGGGTGTCCTTGTAACCGTTGAGGTTCAGGAGAATAATCGAAACCTTCGGCTCAGCATCCTCTGGCATTTCGTTTTAGCCCGCGTTTCTCTTTACAACCGCCAACAAGTTCGCAGTCCCATATCTCGTCTGGCCAGTCCCGCAGTCGTGGTCCGACACAATGATTTTAATGGTCTCTGATCAGCCTTGCAAAAGACTCACTGCGGAACGGGAACGATCCTCCTGGCCAGTCTCGCGATCGGTACCACGCTCTCAATTTTCTTCCAGTCATACTGATCGAAGAAACTACCAAAAAGCAGGAACGTTGCGTAAAGAAGGCCGAAGATCAGCCCCTGGAGAAAAAGGCCCATCCACGAAAGATTGCTTGCTGGTCTGGCGACAAAGAGCAAGATCAAGAGTCCTAATGAGCACGCAACGGGCTTTAGGTACGCTTCCCGGAGCAGTATCGCAAATGAGGTTCGGGTGTCCCGATGGAATAAGTAGATGAAGAATGCGGCTCCCGTGACCAATGACACCGAGCTTCCGATGACGGCACCAGCAAACCCAAAGAAGTAAATGAGAGCAAAACTCAACGGTATATTCAATCCGATTCCGGCGAGGGCGGAGTCAACTCCAGGTCGCAAGTGGCCCTGACCCGCGAAGATCAAGTATCCGGGTGCAGTTGTTACATTTAGAAAGTTCACAACCAGCAAGACGCTCAGTGGCATCGCTACGATTCTGAGGTTTGATCCGAGCCAGAGATCTACAAAGCGGGCGGACACCGCCACCGCGAAAAGGGTTAGGGGTACTCCAACAAAGGCCATGTACTTGTGTGCCCGATAGTACAGCTCGATGACCTTATCCCGCTCACCCCGTGCATCCAATTCCGAAGCGGCTGGCATGACCGGCCCTAGCAGCAAAACCGATACCCCTCGCACTTTAAGCGCAACGTCGCTGGCAATGTCATACCATCCTGCCGGCACGACACCTACAAACAACGCCAGCAACAGTTTCTCAGCCTGAAAGTGAATCGCTGCCGCAGCCTGGGTTAGATAAATCTGCAGGCTGAACTTGAAGATCTTTCTCGCCTCACGGGCATCCGCAGCAAGCGGATTAAAGACAAATTGAGGCAAGAGCCAATGAACCAATCCGCAGTAGGCGAGCAGAGTTAAAGAGGCTGACCCAAGACTAGCATAGAGAAGGCCGCGCACCCCCCAACCCTTGAGCAACAATGCCGCACTTCCAACGGCTGCGCACACGATATTTGATGCCGTCATAATATGCGTCAGGTCAAGACGCTGCAGCCCCGAAGTCACCGATGATAAGAGAATGGTGATGATGTTGACCCATATCAGAATCAATGCGCAATGAAATAAACTCAGGAGTTCGCCAGCGCTCAGCGTACTTCCGTGAAATAACCACCCCACGGCTTTGGAAGATGCAATCCATAGCAGGGCAACGATCACTGAAGCAAGCGCCGTAAAGATCACAATGCCTGTGTTCAGCAAGCGGTCCAAGCGCGGAATGTCTCGATGCGCATAATATTCAGCAACGTACTTGCTCAGGGTACCCAAGAGTCCCAGATCAGCTAGCGAACTGAGGCCATTCATGGCGACAAAAACAGCCCACGTTCCGTAGCCGCGGCTCCCAATCTTGCTCAGAATCAGCGGAGTTAAGAGGAAAGGCACCGGTGCCACTACCAGCGCCCGCAATCCGCCAAAAGCCACGTTCCGCATCATCTTGGCGCTAAGCGGCTTCTTTTCCTCCACGCTGAGTACCATATTGCTAGCGGATTTTCGGTTGCGCGGCGATCAACTCGGGTTCCGCAACCGCCAAGTTACGAACTGCCTCGCTTAAACCCACAAGCAGCCAGAAAAGATAGCCAGCATGCGGACCGAACAGAGCTGAGTTGTCGGTAAACGAAGAAAACATCGCAGTCGTAAGGGCGAAAGCCAACGTCAGAGCTATCAACCCTAGACGTGGATTCGGTTTCATCCTCACGTTAGTCCAAATTGTGCCCAGCAGAAGTACAAGCATGCTTGCCAGCCCGATGATGCCCGACTGCGCCAGGAGAAACAGGTAGGCTTCTTGGGGTGTACTGCCGCTGGGAACCGAGGCGGAGCGGAAAATCTCATGGCTGTATTCCAGCAACTGGTAGCTTCCAACACCAACGCCGAGCCAGGGATGAGACCACCACGTCTGCAGGGCAAACAGCCAGGCATCCAACCGGGTGACAACGTCGAATGCTAAGCTTCCCACCTGGGTTCCCAGGGCCTTACCCTCTACAAACGGCCTGAGCGGACCGAAAATCAAAATCGAGGCGAGGAGCGAAAGGACCAATGATCCGGCGAGGAGCATTTTCCAACGTCTCTTTTTATTATCCAGCAACAGGACAAAAAGGGCGGTGGTGGCTGCCAGAGCTAACCACGCCCCGAAAGTAAAGGTGAGCAACAGCCCCGTCAACATAGCCAGGGTCATCAACAACCATTTAGAGCCGGGACGGCCACGTCCCTCAGTCAGCCAGAGGGCAACCCCGATCGGCAGGCACAAATTAAAGTAATGACCCAATTCCATCTCGGAGGTGAGCACGGAAATCATGCGACCACGCCACTGCCAGAAAACGTCACGACCAGGAGCCAGGCCGGTATCTAGACGAGCGTTGACAATCCAGAAGAGTGCGCCGTAATCCTGAATTGCCCATTGGTAAAAGCCATAGCAGGCCACGATAAAGGTGGAAACGGTTAAAACTCGGAAGACTTGGAAAATCTTCTCCCGACTGTCCACCAAATTCAGGACTAGATAACATAGCCCCAGGTCTGAACCAAGGCGGACAGAATCCTTAATTGTCAGAGGTAGATTGTTGGAACGCAGAACCGACAACAACAGGATTCCGGCCCAAACTGCAAACCATTTGTTGTATCTGCTCGACTTAAGGCGTATCCCGCCATTGGCACGATGGATGAGAAAAGGAACCCAGGCAAAAATCTTCAGAAGTTCTACCGCGACCGGAACCGGCCCGATGGTGAATACAAAGTTAAACGGAATCAAAAAGACCATGAACAGGAGCAGTTCGTAGGGCCGCGGAATAAAATAAAAAAACGCCGGTATCGCCAGTAAGACCACGAAGGGAATGGGCGTGTAAAACAGAGAGGCCGCCAGCATCGCCCCCGCGAGGGCAACTGCCAGCGCTGGGGCGTTGTCTCTCCAGGTCGTCCGAATTGGCACCGATGCTAACAGACCAGTCTTCACATTCGACTCGAAGCGAACGCCTGTGTGTGGATCTGGGCCTGGGTGGCGCCGGTTTTGGTCCGTTCTAAATCCGAAACACGGCAGTGGTCTCAGTTCTTTCGCGCGACCACAAGGTCCTGATAGCTGAGGTAATCCGTTCGGCCAGGCCAAGCACCATACCGCACAGTTTCCACGCTGAAACCTAGGTCGCGATACAGTTCGCGAATGTCGGCCTCCTCGAACGCAACCACATTCTCCGGAACGCGATCATCAACTACGCGGCACCCATCCCGGGAGAAGCGGAAATCCAGCGAACTCAGTCCAACGTTGCTGAGTTGGCGAGCCTCGTCGTTCAGGAGAAAATACGTGATCAGGGACCTACCACCCGGGCGCAGCATACGAGCGATTTCACGTAAATAGTGATGCATGTCTGGGGTTAACATGTGCGTGAAGACGGACGTGAGAAAAACAAAATCGAACTCATTGTCGTTGAACGGAAATCGATAGCGTGTTGGCGGGAACCTTCCGCTCGGGTTGTACGCGAGATTGTGAATGTCCGCCAGTTGGAAGCGAAAGCTTGGGTACCGACCAGTGATATGGCGCTGGGCCCACTGAATACCCCGTGGAACGATGTCGATTCCCTCGTAACTTCCCCTCCCCAGATACTTCGTTAGTGGTCTCGCCATGCGTCCAACTCCACAGCCCACATCGAGTACTCGGTCGTCAGGTTTGAGGCCGCCGAGGTCCACGAAATATCGGAGGAACTCGTCTCCCGTCGCTTCGAAATCACCATCCCCCACAAAATTCAAGTGCCGGGGAGGAACCAACTCGCCGCGGCGGCGGCGACCAATAGATCCACACCGTCTAACGAAAGCTGGAGCAAAAGTCGGAGCTGTCGCTTAAATGAACTGGGCAGACGGCGAGACAGTAAGGCGCGAGGGCCCGTTGTCGCCCTCCTCTGACAGGTATAGGAAGCCTTCGCCAACGGATTGTCGATCCGCGGTACGGTCATGTCTTCGCAGCGCTCAGAATGACTCATTCTGTCACTCATCTTCGACGGATTTCTGTACGGCACGATTTACAGGCTGTGGTGCGCCGGCCTGGCGGCTGGAACCACACCAAACGCCAAGCTACCGCTTGGCACACGATAGACCGGGAAATGAGACTTTGAGAACTGATGCAACCAGGGCGACACTCCGTTTACCCCGCGCCTGCCGTAGTCGTGCCAAGCAATAACGCTGCCCGCGTGGCAGCATTCGATAGCCTTGAGGGTGTCATTGCGGACATACTCGGAGGAGTGAGCTCCGTCAATGAAGAAGAGATCGGTTTTCCCTCGAAAGGGACTGTAGTCAAATGTCGCGCTGTCGCCGAACAGACGCACGATCCGCGCCGCCTCGGGCCTCCGGCCAAAAAAATCCTCATTCTGATCTTCTACCAATTGGTCGTCAACAACCGTGGTTGGAAGCACCCCGTGACTGTTGGGCGGAAGATCGAGAGTGTAAACGGTGGCCTCAGGCGCGTTGGCCGCAAAATGTAATGCGGTGTAACCGTGGAGAGTCCCGATCTCAAATATTTGTTTCGGCTTCAATAAGCGAGTGATCAAGCACAAACTCAAAATGTCCTCGGCGGAACATGACAATTCGTTAATCCAGAACTCCCCGCAATCGAGTAAAAGGGTTATGTCTGCTTTGCTGTTGTGGGGCAAAACATCTCGGACATTTTTTTGCGGAAGTCCGTGCCGGAACAAAGAATCGTAGATAAACAGGCTCTGGGTAGAAAAGCGGACTAGGTCGCGGGGTCTAGAGATTTTGCTGAGCGAGCGCAGATTGCTGCCCATGACAATGTTTCGTAGCGCGATAAAGCCGGTGCGAAAGGTTTCTCGGGTGCTTCGGGTACTCATTCGCCGCTTTCACCTCGCGACATGCCGTCGTCTGTACCCCGCCAAAATCGACGCACAATGGCCCTCGGATTGTAACCGTCCTCTCTTGCCAATTGCATTTGTGCTTTGAGATGAACCCAAATCTCCGTCGCAAACTGCTTTTCAGGAACATGCGGCTCAATTTCCCTCCAGCGGGCCGCGCCCAAGACCACAACCACACCTAGCGAGAAGGCCAGGAAAGTTCCCAGGAAGACTATCAGCGTCCGCTTCGGGAATGATCGTTTTTCCGGAACATCCGCAGGATCCAGAACCTTCACGGTAGGAATCTCTTTGGCCTCCTGAATTTTGGCAAGTTCGTACTGCTGTGTGAGCAACTCGTAAACCGTTTCTTGAATCTTTGCCTCGCGATAAAGATCGAGCCAATGCACTCCGAGCAGTGGAAGCTGACGGATTGACGGGTACAAATCACTTGCGCTTTCGTCGGAGCCGGTACTGCGGTCGCCGCCTTCCGCTGCGCCACTCATCCTTGCCAACTGGCTTTTCAGCTCATTGACCCGAGCCCTGAGAGAGCGGACTCGTACATTGCTACTAGTGTAAATCTGCTCAAGGCCATCGAGTTCGGACTGGGCGGCTATCAGTTGTCCTTGCAATTGAGCGGCTGCTTCAACCATTGCCTTAGCCTGATAGGGCATGTCGAGAACAGTATTCTTACTCTCATATTCACTGAACTCTTTGGAGGTTTTGTCGAGATCCTGTCTTACCGTTTGAAGGCGTTGCTCGATGAATATTCTTTCGCGGCGGGCCGCGGACGTTGAAACCTGTGCCACCACTCGATCCAATTCCTCCACGTAGGCTTGTGCCATCTGTTCAGCACGATGAGGATCCCGGTCCGTAACGGTGATCGTCATCACGTTGCTTTTTCTGTCCTCAGTTACGTCGGTATGCTTGGCCAGGTCTTTGCGCGCATCCACCCAATAACGGTCGCCGTATACTTTGCGCAGGTCGAACCGCTCAATCATGCGATCTTGCACGGTCCGGCTGCCCAGCATGTCGCTGAACAGCGCAGTCGAGTTTTTCAATCCGAGGAGATCGCTGGCGGCTCCCGCAAGGTTCGCTCCCATCCCCCCCATTGAACCCAAACTGTTCTTGGCAGCCATCATCGCCGCCATGGCAATACCGGATCCAGATTCGTCGGGCGGCATCAGCCGAGTGGCCGACTGATATCGTGGAGGCAACACAAGCGAAACCAGAGCCGTGAAAATGAGCCCGTAGATGGTAATCCGTCCCAAGAAGCGACGCTCTGCCCACAGCCGTCGCAGCCAAATGATGTGTTTCGGCTCACTGCCATTACTCCTGGTGATGCCGTAGCCCTGGGCATCGGGCTCGAATTCGGGCGGGCGGTCAATGATTGGAACAGCGGCCTGTTTATGCGGGTTCACCTTCGAAATCCTCGATTCCCCGTCCTTGCTGTTACACATCATACCGGGGGCAGCGGTAAGCGCGGAATCTATGGGTACAGTCTTCGTCATCTTCCAATGCGCCAATGGGGATAGAACGTTAATTGCAATGACGCCGTCACGTCGGATTGTCTGGCCTGATTCAAGACAGGAAACCTCCACTGCTCATACTGCAGGAAACCTGAAATAGCAACCTGCGGACCCAACATAAACTCACCCTGACCCGAATAGTCCACGAGCCGGCCACCCTCGATGAAAGCGTGGGCCACTTCTTGCAGGCGATAGCCCAGCTGAAATTTGGTGCGGGGCGACAACCAGTAAGTCAACCAGCCCTGCCCGCCGCGTCCTTCCCGTCCGATCCAACTCGCTAAGAGATTTCCATCGTTCGCATAGCCGCTCCGATAACGGCGAAGATCGTAGTAGACAAATCCCGGGAAGAACGCCTGATGCACCGGCTCGTTCAACCCCTCCGCCCGAAGTTCCAACCTCGGGATTTTCGGTATTTGTGGCAGGTATATGCCAGGATTCACGGTTGCGCGCGTTGACCCGATTGGCGAAACTTCGTCGACGACCAAACTATCGCCATAAATGGTCAGCCAGTTCCTTAGGCCCGGAACCCGATAGGTGAAATCAGCAGCCGAAATCCGCTTACCGGGATTGTTGGCCGCCGTAGTCGAGTGCGCATAGTACGTGCGCAGAAAATTGCCCCACGTTACCGGCAGCCCGGGACCACCGAACATTGCCGTTATCCCCATTCCGAACTCCAGATTCGGGGTTGGTTGAAAGCTGATCTTCTCTCCGTGGATAAAGGGCTGCGGATTGACATTAGGCCCGACAACACTCAGGTTTTGGTCCGCCAGAACGCATGTGGACACGACGCAAGCTTCCCAGCGCTGCCCGGATAGTTGCCCGATGAAGAACTCCGTGCGCACCGGTCCCAGCGCCCGCGAAATCCCTGGAATACGATGTGGCACAACATCGTCGATCTTGAAGGCCGGAAAAGGTGCGGCGTTGTCACTCATCAGGAGCGGGCCTGTTTCGCCGGGACCGAGCCACTCGCTCTGCTCGCCAAAAGAAAATTGCACGTTATTAACGTTGACGGACACGGTGCTGTTCAGCAACTGAAACCGATCAGCTTGTGCCATGCCGTTGGGAGATGGCGGAGTAAAATCCGCCGCTGCCGTCGCTGTCAGTACCGAAGCGGGATACGACGGCATAGCCGGCGCATGCTGATACTCCCCCTGAAAACTAAATGCTACCGGCCCGACCTCAGCATCTGCGCTCACCCCAGTGACATCATTAAAGCCCGACCAGTAGGGGCGCCCGTAATCGTTGACGAGGGTTTGCCCAAAATGATATCCGTCTCGCAGCGGGGTACCGGAGATCCCCGTCGCTCGCGTGTAAACCGAATCCACACGCACACCCACGTTGACATCTCCGTTTAGCCGGCCGGTTTCGGTCTGGAACTCATTGGCCAATGCGTCATAAAGCTTTGAGGCTGGGCCGGCGTCAGCGTTGGCGTTCACCAGTCGCTCTCCGGCTTCTTCCAGAAGACGGGCACATTCCATGCGCGTCCAGGGACGCATGCCCAACACCGCGGATTGCACGTAACCCAAAGCGATAAGACGCTCCAACGCTGGGTAAATCCAACTGTCGAGTGGGACGTAGGGCGAAGCCATGTAATTTGGATTGCGAGAGGATTCGCCCTTTTCCTCGAACAGGTTGCGCCAACCCGACCCGCCCACTTCGGGATCGTGGTGGGCGCGGTAGACTTGACGGCCAAAGTACCAGCCCAGCGCGCTGCCGATGACGACGTCAGAGGGGAAGTGCTGCTGGGCGGTTACGCGGGTGATGGTCACGGCGGAAGCCAAACCGTAGGCGCCCGCCTGGCTGAGCCAACCAGGATACTCGTGCGCCCAAACACTCGCTATGGACCAGGCAATCGCCGAGTGCTCGGACGGAAATGAGGCCCCGCCCGTGAAAAAATTTCCGTTGTGATTGCCTTCTAGCGGACGTTGTCTCTGGGTCGTCTCCTTGAACAGGTACGTCACGGCAGTGCTGTTGATCGCAGCCTCGCCACTCAGCAGACCAGCCTCTTGCAAGTGATCGTTGTGCGTCATGTGCCCCAGCAGAAACGACCCGCCGCCGGCTGCGATCATCGCGTAAGTTGTGTAATCGGAAATATGCAGACTGGTTTGCATGTGACTCGGGTTGACTTGCTTCGCCCACCAGCTATCGCTGGCGATGAACGCTGCCGTAATTCCGGCTCCCGGCAATATCCACTTGAGATCTTTGGTCTTAAGGCGCGCCGGAGCGGTCCAGAACTCCTTCTGGTCGCCAGCCAGATGCTTCAGAAAAGGCGAAACCAAGCGGTTCTCAGGATCTTCGCCCGGCTGTAGCGTGTAGGGATCGACCGCGTCGCTGTGCTTGGCGACCGACCCGGAATCCTTTCCTGCCACTATCTGGGCGCGAGCCGAAAGAGCAAAGGCAGCCAGTAACAAACCCAGCAGAAGCCAGCGCCTAACCCAAGAGAGAATCAAACCTTCAACCCAGCCCTCAGAAGCTCCTCGCCGCGGAAACGGCGAGCGTCACGGCGGTTAAGATCTGAGCGACCTGCACCGTGTTCTGGAATTTGCGGCTGACCGAAAACGTCTTTTCCGGCACCACCACCATGTCTCCTGGCTGCAGTCCGGCACTCTTCACGCCGCCAGTAAACAATCCCCCGGGACCGCCCACGACCGAGCCATCGGCCCGAACCACAAACACTGCTTTCTTGTTGGCCAGTTCAGTCGGTCCTCCAGCCTGCTCGAGATACCATCCTGCGTTCCGGCCTGGTTTATAGGTAATGGCAGTCGGGTTGTACACCGAGCCATTAACAATGACAATGTTCGGTTTCTTGGGGATATAAATCGTGTCCCCGGCACGCACCTGGATATCTCTTGGCGTATTGGCCCAGCTCCGCATGTTGCTCGAAATATGGATTACCAATCGGCCTGGGGGAGCGGTGTGCTCCAGTTTTTCCAGCGTCGCCTGGTACTGAAGGAGAGTGGCCTGTTTGATGTCCTCCTGCTCCCCACCAGCAGTGAGCTGCACTTCGGCTTGTTCCCCTTTCACACGCCGGATAAGGTCCGCGCGGTTTTCCTCTTCCATCTGCCTGACCTGCACTCGCGTAAAAATGGTGCCGTACGGATACGCGTCGTTACCGAATCCCCCCGCCCGCTGGATGATCGAACTGAGGCGCTCTCCGTCCTGAATACCGTAGGTGCCGGGATGGAGAACTTCTCCGTCGACCTTGATGGTTGCGCCCACATCCTTCCAGCCGGTGAGCTGCCGGATGGTCAGGACATCGCCGTCGCGCAGCCGTGCATCGGCGTCGGGTTCGTTGGCCAGGGCCTTGGCGATCTCAACCGTGATGTGGTCGCTGACGATCCGGCTGCCTTGCTCGAGTTCGTAACGCGTAAGGTCTGCTTCCTGGGTGTAGGCCCCTCGTTTTAGGCCGCCCGCCAGCCGGACCAAACCCGCGGCGGTCATGTTTTCACCCAAGGGGTACTTACCGGGACGCGCCACTTCACCCTCAATCGTGACCACGGGAGGATCCGTTTTTGCCAAATCCCGATGTACGAATACGCGGTCTTTGGGCTCCAGAAGCAAGTTCTCCGCCGGATTTCCCGCTAGTGCCTCACTCAGGTTCACGCTGAGAACTTTCAGTTTGCCATCCTCCGTTCTGCGGAAGATCTGCACATCATCGAGCCGAGCATCGGCCGTGGTGTTGCCCGCCAGGTAAATGGCATCGCGAAGATAGGTCACTCCGTTGGTGCCGTGGTCTCCCGGATCCCGTACCGCTCCGGTAACCGTAATCAGAGGAGGATCTTCGAAATCGAAACGCCCGAACACGCGCACGGTGTCGAAAGGCTTCAGGACAAGATCCTGGTCCTTGCCCGCGAGGGCATCTTCCAGATTGAAGGCGAGAACCTCGGGAGTGTAATCGGGGGAGTTGAGGCGGATGACCTCGGCGTGCGCCTTGTACGGTTCGGGGAGAACGTCCTTGTAGGACTTGATCAGATCGGTGACCTTCATGCCTTCGCTGTAGGCATACTTACCTGGCCTGAAGACATGGCCGTCGAGATAGACTGTCTTGTCGGCGAAAGACACGATCGGCGAAATCTTCACCTTGTCGCCATCCTGGATTTTGAAATCCTCCAGGGCCTTGGTGACAGATTCCTCGTTGTTGTTCTCTGGCACATCAAGAGCCAGCATGGTCCGGCTCTCGTGGGCCTCGAGCCGCTCTACATCAACATGCCGAAGCGTACCGGAGGGCAGCACGCCACCCGCTACTTCCAGTACCTGCGCCAGGCTTTTCTCGCCGTTCAGTTCATAAATTGCAGGGCGTCGTACCATGCCTGTCACGGTCACTTCGGGCCCCACCGGGGGTACTAGGATCGTGTCTCCGGTCTCCAGCCTCTGTACTCCAGACCGGACTCCGTGCAGGAGCAACTCGTAAACATCCACTTCCTGGATCAACTGCTTGCCACGATAGTGCTGGAGAATCCTCAGCGAGCCCCGCGAGGTGGGACCACCAGCTTCAAATAGTGCGTTAAGTGGAGTCGAAAGGGAGCTCACATCATATGCACCCGGGTACTTTACGTCGCCTACCACATAGACCCGGATGCTGTGCAGTCGGGAAATCGAGACATCCGCCTCGACGTCGCGAAACTGGGTGCGAAGCGCGCTCTGCACGGCATGTTGCACGTCCCCGAGAGTGCGTCCGGAGACCTCGAGCGCACCCACCTCGGGCAGAGCGACCCGCCCTTCACGATCGACCACTCTTATCATGCGTCGGGAAACACTGCCCCAGAGATTAACGGTGAGGCTATCGCCTGGTCCGAGCACGTAGTCGGGTCCCATTGGCATGTCCATGGGCAAGGCATTGAAGTTACCCGTACCACCTTGGAAAATTTCGCTGCCGAACCTCACGAGAACCGGGGACCGGCGGGAATACTGGGAATATAAGTCGTACAGTGAGGGAACGTCCGCATACGGATTAGGACGACGAGTAAGAACGGGTCGGTCCAGACCAAGATCGGAAGCGGACGGACGCGAGGAACGATACCGGGTCGGAAAATTAGTCTGTTGGGGAGACTGTTGTGTGCCCAGTTGGGGCGATTCCAAGGAGGGGACCGCCAGCGCTGACTCCAGCCCGGAGGAGTTGGCAAACGGGTTTGCCAAAGAACCCGTAGATCCGCCTCCGGCCATGCCACCCATGGGAGACATGCCAAGCCCCGAAGAACCTTCTAGCCCACCCGGACCAGAGTCGGAATTGCTCGCCATCCGGGCTGCCATGAGTCCCGACATCTGATCGGGACTGATGCGCTGCATACCTGTCAAGTCACCGGCGAAACCGCCTGAGTAATCCGGGAAATCATAGTCTCCCAGCGGATACTGGGCCTGTGCTTGCAAGAGACTTCGCTGGGAGTCAGGGGCAAGAATTTCCGGTTGGGGCACCGAAGGCTGAGGCTGCGATGCCGGAGGAGGGTTGTTGGGGATACTTTGTAGCAAGCGATCCTGCTGCGACCAATACAAATCCTCCTGGCTTTGCCCGTTTGTGGGCTTTGATTCTTCTTGTGCCGCACTCGCGGCGTTGCCCGGAAACGCGGCCAGCTTGGCCCGCTCTTTCTCCGCCTCTTCGCGGGTGGGCTTGGCCCGCACGTATTGACGGTCCTCAATCTCGCGAGTGATGAGCACCCGTATGTTTTCGTCACGCCCAATGAGGCGGAACAAGGCCTCATCCGTCAGGTCCTCCGGGGCCACCAACCGGCCCTGTTCGTAGGCCTTTCGCACCAACATCTTCTTAACCTGCAAGAGCAGACCAGGTTCCTGGTCGAGCAACGTGATGATCTTCTCCGCAGAGAGCGAGACCAACTGCTCCGCTTCCTGTTCGGCGCGTGATTGGGCTGCGGGAGCCGCGGTGGTGCGCTTCGGATAAGGAGGCCGGCCGGGCTCCTGCGCCTTTGAAGCGCTTGGGAAAGCAAGAACCATAATCAGCAGAAAAAACAGCACTCCTCCTGCGTTCAGGATGGAAGCCAGTGATGAGCGATTCTTCATGGGAACCTCGTCAGAGACGTGGAAATCGGCGAAGCCAGGATGGAGATGAAAATTGAAATCTCCAGCGCGAAAATGAGAACATCCGGGTTTTCAGCCCCGGTGCCAGTTCCAAACAAACGCGTGTCAGCGAACAGGTTCGACTTCACTCTCGTCAACCTCGACTGCCACCGAACGCTTAATCAAGTGAATAGACAACACCACGCGAAATTTTTCTTTCCGGCGAACCAGAATGCCTTCCATCCCCGCCATCGGGCCGCTGTGAACCCGCACCTGCTTGCCGACTTGCAGATAGGGATGCGGCTCAACCCGTAAATTGCCCGCCAAGCCATTGCGGAGAGATTCAATCTCAGCGTCCGGAAGAGGGGCGGGTTTGCGACTGAAACCGACGAGTTGGACCACTCCGGGCAGTTGCAACACCTGCAAACGATCCCTCAGGGCGAAGCGAGCGAAGATATAGCCGGGAAACAGTGGCAGGTCGAGTTGCTTGCGCCGGTCCTTCCAGCGGCGTACCGACCGGTAAAGAGGCAGGAAGTGTTGAATTCGATTTCCTTCCAGCTGTTGGGCGACTTTTTTTTCATGCCGGGGACTGGTGTGGGCGGCATACCAATGCGATTCCAAGTACTCGGGCGGAAGTTCGAGCGCCGGAACCGGGCTCGTTTCTCCTGACCATGTCGGCGCATCCAATGAGTACATGTGAGATTACGCTCGTCCACAAGGCCCGGGTTAGAGCCGGGCGTTGTGATTCTACAGCTTCGCCCCCTCACTTACAGGGCATCTGTGAGCTAACCCGTTTACTTTCAGCTCCTTCAACATCCACTACATGATTCGCGCAGCGAGACCGGCAAACACCGGCCAATCAAACGCTTTGGAACCGATCCTGTGCAAACCCTTCTAAACGCCCGAAGTCGCGGACAAAGTACCTTCCAGTTCGCCCGCTCCTCGAACCAGCGAACTCTCCCGGCGGTTTGACGCCGCCCCATGGCGCGGCTAAATCCCCACCAGTTCCGGCTTATTCCGCAACACACTGAGGATGCCTTGCTCGGAAGATTCCACACGCTGGGAGCGAATATCAACAAAGGCCCAATAAAAAACGCCGCTATTGCGTTCCGCGGCAAGGGCAAGAATCTTCATTTGCGGGTACCGGCCCAGCAAAAATCCGCTCAGTCCAGGCCGGACTTCCGGTTCCTGCAACGCGATGATCAGGTAATCTGGACGTGTGCGTTCCACCAGTTCCGTGATTTCAGCCTCGTCCTGGGTCTCGCCGACGACTTCGATATCAGGCTGATCCCCGATGGTGGCGAGGACCAGATCCTTCATGAGTCGCGGTCGGTTGGCAACTAACACTCTGATTTTTTGCACGATCCTCTCCGTGCCATGCAGTGTCTCTTGTCCTCGAGAAAAAAGTAAGATTCAAATGCGATTTGGACAGAAGTACCAATGGGATCTGCTAAACCACCAAAATCTGGCTGGATCTCTAGGGATCAGTACCCAAAAAGTACTGCCTGAATAACGGCGCTGTGCCGAATCACGCGACAGCTCCCGGCATGCGGCAGAGTTCGACCGCGCCAAGCCGGTCGTTGGCACCGAGCTTGCGCAACATCCGATGAATGTGATTCTTGATGGTCTGCTCTGAGAGATTCAATTGGGCTGCGATCTCTTTGTTGGTGAGCCCGCGGCCAATCATTTGCACCAATTGCTGTTCTCTGCGAGTGAGGCCGAGGTTGTGCCGGATAACGAAACTTGCCGGGGGCGTAACCTGCTTCGACACTTGCTCAAATAAGGTCAGGCACAGGCTCGGTGGACATACGGCTTCGCCGTTGGCCACGGAGCGAACTGCAGATGCTACCTCAATGGCGGAGGCGTCCTTCAGCACATAACCCGCGACCCCGTCCCGCACGGCGCGCAGGAAGGTTTCCCGGTCGGCGTCCATACCGATCATGACCACTTTGAGGCCAAGGAGGGCGGAACGAACCTCGGAAACCAGTTGCAACTCTGACAGAGCCACCGCAGCCGAATCAGAGAGCAGCACATCCGGTGCGGTAGCACGAATTTCCTGCACCACGCCTGGAGAAAACGCAGCCGCTCCAACCACGCGAATGTCGCTCTTTTTGCTGAGAATGCGCGTAAGGGCTTCGCGCAAAAGCCGATTTTCGGCCAAGATGAAAACCTGAACGGTTTCAACACCATTAGACATAACTGACCTCTAGAACTTCGCATGCGCCCCCCACGCGATGCTCATTGTGCTGCTGTGAAATAGTTGCTGCTTTGATTGCAGATAAGGATATAGGTTTTCCCCGCAAAATGCGAGAGGGATGATGTCAAGAAATTGTATTCGAGATAGCAGAAGTGCGGGTCCCTCTTTAGCGATCTGGCGAAAGACCGAAAGGGGGCGCAGGGGGCTGGGTTATCCTGAACGGGACACCGTCCCGGTGGCACCCACGCCAGCAAGGCAGCCGGACTGCTGCGCAGCCCGGACGGGTAGCACGGTTCAAAAAAAGAGTTGATCCGTAGGGCGGCAACAGCCATCATTAAGACTTAGTTTCAGAGTGCCCTGTCAGGATTGATTGGTAACGGGGATCTTATGGGCGTCCGACGGCTGATTTTTCCTTTGTTCCTGCTGTTCTCTGCGTCGGTGCTGGTATCGTGCGGGGGGTCCAACAACAGCGCTCAGTCGTCGTCTTCCCCGAGCCCAAGTTCGCAGATTCTTTACGTATTCAGCCAGGGAACGCTCGCCACATACAGCGTCGATCCGAACGCCTTGACTTTCATGGCGGTTGGAACACCAGTCAGCCTGATACCGACAGCGGCCCTTATGCAGTTCGAGCCCTCTCCAGATGACCGCTTCCTGTATGTCTTGTGGTCGGACGCGCAAAACCAGGAGCACTTTTCTGTTTACGGGACAGATTCATCAGGCGTGCCACAGCTGCCGGCGGCTCAAACCCTGGATGTTTCTTCACTTTACCAGTTCAATATTCATCGCAGCGGGCACTTCGCATACACGATGGAAGTAACCAATTCGAGCGGGCTGTACACTTCTCAAATCCGCCTGTTTCTGGTGAACTCTAAAACGGGCGCGCTCAGCGAAGACTCCCAGATCCAAGGGGCCTACGGGCCGGACTACTACTGGCCAGCCTCGCTATACGGATTAAGCACAGATGGCAGCAAGCTCTACCTCAGTCTGTATAGCACGCTGGGAACTGTGTACCGGGAACGCTCCGTGAACCCGCGCAACGGCACCTTGAGTTCCAACGTGAACCTTTATGCCCCCGGCCACCACTGGGGCGAGCCTGTGATCGGCAAGAAACTGATGATTGACGACTACCGCCGTCCAGTTCATCCGGGTACCTGAACGTTTTTCCCAATGCTCCCAGGCCACGCCAGCCTTTTATCCACTGCACCAGCGCGATGCTCAGTGCCTGCGAGACGGCGACGAATGTGCAGCTCGATCCCTCCGGACGCTATCTGTTTTTGACCGACCCAAAGACGCAGCTCATTCACGTGTCTGGCATCAACCTGACGGCGCACCGGATTGCGGACACTGGCAGTTCGATTCCCTTTACCACGGAGACTCCAGGATTCTCGTTCAGTCCGGATGGAACCCTGGTTTACGCGATCCTGGCCAGCGACAATAGCGTCCACGTCTATCGCTTTGATCCCGGATCGGGCGCGCTTACACCGGGAGCCAATCCCCTCCCGCTGCCGGCGTCCGGCGGAATTTGCCCAGCCATGCGGCGCTAGGAGCCGTGACGAACACAGGGCCGGTCGCCGTAGTGCGCAATTAGGAGGATACTTCGAAGTGACGGCGACATGACATTCCCGCCTCCTACCCTTTCGCAAAGTGCGCGAAAAGGGCGGGGCACCCTCAGTTTCGTACTACGCTGAAATTCTAGGAAAGGGTGGGCCAGCCAACCCCGTGCCTGAGCCCACACCAGTTCCTGCTCCATTTCTCATCTCAACGAAAGGAATGAAAACTGTCACCGATCTACTGGACGAGTACACCGGCTTGTGGCACTGCGAACCGGCTGTTACAATCGGCTCGCCGATGGGTCGGAAACGCGCGTATCTCCTGGGTACTTGCCTGTTTCTCGCGGTCGAGACCTTTGCCATCTACAGCTCGGTCACGAGCCATCCCTTTGCCACCCTCGACGATCATGAATATGTCACCGGCAACGCGCATGTGCAGGTGGGGCTAACCTGGCAAAGCCTTCCGCTGGGCCTTTACATCCATTGAGCAAGCTAACTGGCATCCCTTGACGTGGCTGTCTCACGCTCTGGATTGCCAACTCTACGGACTCGAACCCGCCGGTCATCACTTAACCAGTGTCCTCATCCATGTAATCAATGTTCTGCTGCTCTTCCTGGTAGCGGCGTGGGCGACGGGCCGGATGGGGCGAAGTTTTCTGCTTGCGACGCTGTTTGCTCTCCATCCCTTTAATGTCGAATCCGTGGCCTGGATCGCGGAGCGCAAGAATGTTCTCAGCATGTTGTTTTTCCTGTTGGCCCTCGGCGCCTACGGCTTGTATTCGCGGAAGCCCAGCATTCGCCGTTATCTTGTCGTGGCGCTAATGTTCGCCCTGGGCCTCGCGGCCAAGCCGATGGTGATTACGCTGCCTTTTGTTCTTCTGCTTCTGGATTTCTGGCCGTTGGAGAGAATCCAGGGACGGGGCAAACCGCGTTCCCTGGCGGCCACACCGACATCCAGGAACGAGGACGGGCCATCCGAGAAGTTTTCCCGCGCTTCATTCTCCTGGCTAGTCACGGAAAAGCTTCCATTATTCGCGCTCTCCGCTGCCAGTGCGGTGATCACTATGATTGCCCAGCGGGCGGGCGCCTCCATACAGGGAAGTTTTTCTTTCGGCGTCCGGTTGGAGAATGCGGTTTATGCCTACGCGATGTATGTATGGAAAACATTCTGGCCTGCGGGGTTTGCGATCTATTACCCGCATCCGGGAAACTCTCTGGGGCCGGGGCGAGTGGGGCTGGCGGCGGTTTTTCTTGGGGCAGTGAGTTTCCTGGTGTGGAGACGCCGAACCTCGCAGCGTTATCTAGTAACTGGCTGGCTTTGGTACCTCGGCACTCTGGTGCCCATGATTGGTCTGGTGCAGGTCGGCAACCAAGCCATGGCCGACCGCTATGCCTACCTTCCGCTGATTGGAATCTTCGTGATGGTGATATGGGCTGCCTCTGATCTGGCTGACGCCATGAATATCGGTATTGATCTGCGCGTGGCCGTCGCCGGGCTGTTGATTGTGGTCATCTTGCCTTACCTGACTTGGCGGCAACTCCGTTATTGGCGCAACAATGATGAACTCTGGTCGCACGCGGCTGAGGTTACCCAAGACAATTATCTGGCTCTGCTCATGCTGAATCGTCCCGAGGAAGCGCTGCCCGGTCTGCAGAGAGCTGCGGCGCAAAATTTCGGTGATCCGATGAACCACGTCCGGCTGGCCACCGCCTACGCCATGCTTGGACGGCAGCAGGATGCCGCCGGAGAGTTTGCAGTCGCCCTTCAGACCACCAAGGATCCTCAAATACAAGCGCGCATTTACGAAAGCCTGGCCACCGTGTACGCGAACCTTGAGGACTTTGCGAAGGTACGCGAGAGTTATCGGCAGGCGTTGCAAATCGAACCGCGCCTGAGCGCGGAGATCAGTCAGCGGCTCGCTGTCTTTGTCCACGATCAGCCCACTGCACCGCACTACACCCAGTATGCGATTCTTCTGCAGGAGATTGGCAACTTGGCGGAAGCGCGCGCCGCCTATGAGCAGGCCTTGCAGTTGGATCCGGCGCTCGTCTTCGCCAAGCAAGCTCTGGATGGCATGGGGCCCGGTGGCAGGTAGGGCCCGACAAATGCTGGTGCTGCTTGCTGATTGAGTGATTTGGCGCACTTGAACGCCTGGCTTCAGTTGAGCCCGCTGGGGCACGATAGCGATCCAGTGCGCGACATTGTCAGCGGACTGACGAATTCGCGGCTGGCTGCGTCTGCCGTTAAGAAAGCTGTGGCATGACCTATACTTGATTGGTTCGCGCCCGGGTGGCGAAACTGGCAGACGCACGGGACTTAAAATCCCGAGGGGCGAAAGCTCCGTACCGGTTCGATTCCGGTCCCGGGCACCATCCAACCCATTCACTGCTTCCGCTATGGCAATTACGGTGTCAGCTTCCACACCGTCCCGTAGCCATTGCCGCCACCGCCGACCGTAGTGCCAAAGAGGCTGCCCTTCGCGTCACGGTTCAAGCCTCCGATGGGCTGGGCCCCGTCCGTTGGGTACCCGGTGAAGCTGTGCAACAGGGTTAGCTCGCCTCTGTTATTAAGTTTGTATACCGTTCCATCATTGGACGCGCCGCCCGCAGTGGTGTCGCCGTAGAGATTACCCTTCGCATCCATAATCACACCTGCATAGGAAGTGGCCCCGGTACGACGCCGCCCCAAAGTTGTACAGCACGGTCTCCGTGCCTTTCTTGCTCACCTTCCACACGATTCCGTCGTTGGAGGAACCGCACGACACGGTAGTACCGTAGAGAGCGCCCTTCTCGTCCATGGCCGGGGTTCCGTAGGAATACACCCGTCCGTGGTTCCCCCGGTAAAGCTGTGCAGTACGGTCAATTTCCCACTCTTGCTCAGTCTGTACACGACTCCTACATCGGACGCGCCCCCGTATTGCGTGACGCCGTAGAGATTGTCCTTCTTGTCCAAGAGCAAACTGCCGAGGTAGGGATACGCCCCGTCCGTTGGGTATCCGGTGAAGCTGTGCAACACGGTCTCGATGCCGCTCGCATCGAGCTTGAACACTGTCCCTGCGTCGGAAGAGCCGCATTCCGCGGTACTGCCGTAGAGATTCCCGGCCGTCTCCGGATCAACCCTGCGTAGGGGTAGCACCCATCCGTTGGCCCATAGGGGAAGCTGTGCAGTACCGTTTCCGTGCCGCTGGTATCCAGCTTGAAAACCGTTCCTACTGCGGAAGAGCCGCCCGCCTCAGTGGTGCCATAAAGATTCCCCGCGGGGTCCCGGATCAAGCTTGCGTAAGGATATCCGCCGTCGTTTCCCCCGGTGAAGCTGTAGAGCACGGTCTCTGTGCCACTCGTGTCCACCTCGAACACCGTTCCGAAATCGGAAGAGCCGCCCTCCTTGGTGGTGCCGTAGAGATTCCCGGCTCTGTCCCGGATTAAACCCGCGTAGGGGAACGACCCGTCGCTGCAGCCGATCTTGGGGCAAAAGGTGTGAAGTATAGCGAATGTCTGTGCCTGCCCTGATTGGATTGCCAGCGCCCCTAGCACAAGCCCGACCGTTAGCGTTAGCCCGACACTTGCGGCCCCGAAACACACTCTCAAAATCCGGCCTCCATGTTGCCCTGAGTCGTCATGATTGCCGCGTTAAACACCAACCATCCTAGCCCTCTGGCGTTTGGTTATCAACGGAGACTTTCGGACTCCGGGCAGGCAAGGTCTGCCGCTCTCGGGCTCTAACGATCCATCGCGGAGTTCCCTGACGGTCGCAACGTCATAATCGTGCCCAAACTCTGCCTAACTGCTCGTCGCAGGTCGTAACGAGACGGCACAGATTGACTCACCGAAAAAATACAAGCAGCTATAAACTCAACTAGATACGGAATTTAAAAAGGGTTGGATGGTGACTTAAAATCCCGAGTTCCGAAAGGAACGTACCGGTTCGATTCAGGTCCCGGGCACCAGAGATACAGCTAGTGGCATGCCCAACGCAGACGGCGGCCTCGAGATCTGCAGATTTTCTTCGCGATTCCGATACTTACCGGGGGATCACGCTGTGTAAGAATTTACAATTCGGAGACATGTTCTTGACATATGGGTGGGGTGGAACCTCGACAATGCCACTGATTCGGCGTGGGTGGATGATCTCGTTTGAATCCGACTCGAGTTCTGCATGACGCCGCGTCAGCCACTCCCATTAATTTCAGAAAACTTTAAGGAGAAGAATCATGGTGTTTCAACCGCGTTCGAGTCGCACGCTCGTTTTCCTCGCTTCCCTCGTGGTCGTGCTGGGGTTGATTGCCCCAGCTGCGGCTCAGTACAAAATAACCAACCTTGTGTCGGACCAGTCAGGCAAGGCGAAACATCAGGACCCCAACCTAAGAATGCCTGGGGAATGTCTTTCGCCTCGGGCGGACCGATCTGGATCAGTGACGAGGGAACCGGCCTCTCCACGTTTTACAGCGGCAAGGGTGTGCTGGTGGGAACAGTCACGATCCCAGGCGCCGGCGGCAAACAAGGAACCCCAACCGGGCAGGTCTACAACAGCAGCCAGGATTTTGTGGTCAAGGGCTGGGCTTCTACCTTCCTGTTCGACGGTCTGGACGGCACCATCAGCGGCTGGAGCTCGTTCTTGGGATCGAGCGCTGCGATTGCCATCGATAATTCAGGCAACGGCGCTTCGTACACCGGCTTGGCGATCGGTCAGTCCAACGGGGCTAACTTCATTTATGCGGCGAACAACGCCGCCAATAAAGTCGAGATCTATGACGGAAAGTTCAACGCCGCGGGTTCTTTCACCGACAGCAACCTTTCCGGCTACTCCGTCTATAACGTTCAGAACCTTAACGGCCAGTTGTACGTAGCCTTTGTCGACGGCTCTTTCACCAAGGGCGCTGTGGACATCTTCGACACGGCGGGTAACTTCATTAAGACGCTCACCAAGGATAGCCATCTCAAAGCACCCTGGGGGTTGGCGCTCGCACCCAAGAACTTTGGTCCGGCCAGCAATGCCGTGCTGGTGGGGAACCTGGGCGATGGCAAGATTAATGCGTTCAACGCCAAGACCGGAAAATTCATGACCCAGCTCAAAGGCACCAACAAGAAAGTGATCAGCATTAGCGGGCTTTGGGGACTGGCGTTTGGTCAAGGCGGCGGCTCGAACGGCAACCCCAATCAGCTGTTCTTCACCGCGGGTCCGAACGGCTACGCGGACGGCTTGTTCGGAGTGATCAACTTTAAGTAGCGATCGCTGGTGCGTAAAAATTCGGGCTCTGGACTGCGTAAAGCTGGGTCAAGCAGGGATTCAGCGGAACGTGAACCAGAGCCCGAACAATGTCATCCGCGGCGTCTTGTTACAATGTGTTACGAATTTGGTGACGCGTCTATGACCGCGTGTTCGCCAACGTGATGGCTGTCACCCCAACTCCGCAAGCCCGAAGTGAACGGGCTGCAAAGTCATTCGAACCGTATTGAGCAGAACTGCCAGTCCCGGGACCTGTTCTGGCGACTTCTTGCGCAAGGAGGCGCAGACGCCGCTTCATGAATTGTTTCTTGTGGGCGGTAGAGGGTGCGAAATCAGCACCAATTCCGAATCCATTCTCGCGGCGGCCCGTGAGAGTTTTGTTCGGAACGAAGGTCCGGGAATTCCGACCGAACTGCGCATTAGGTTGTGGGTAGACGCAAGCGCCGCCGGCCAGGCGCCGAGGCCAAAGCCCTATGTTCGGGGCTTGGACCATCTTGTCTTTGCCGGTTTTGAGGCTGATAGTTCAGCGCTCATCGATCTTCGTACTCGGCGTGTTATCGGTCGATTTTCACCGCAAATCAGTGGGGATCGTGCCTATTGGAGGGAAGTCATCCTGCCCATGATTGTCTCCATTGTTAGCGGCTCTCTCGGCATCGCGGAGATACACTGCGCCTGCGTGGCCAGAAATCAAGGTGGTCTCCTCTTGGCGGGACCGTCAGGCTCGGGAAAATCAACCCTGTCCTTGGCCCTCGGCCAAGTCGGCTTTGGATTTCTTTCGGACGACCGTACTTTTTGCTCACTGCGCCAAGGTAAGCTGGTCGCGTGGGGACTGCCCTTGTTGCTCAAACTGCGGTCTGACGCCGCGACATGGTTTCAAGAGCTCCGGCAGCAGTCGCCGACCGACATGTGGAAGGGCGAATCCGTTTTTCGATACGAAGCGGACCTGCAGTTTGGTGTTCAACGGGTTCGCGAGTGCGAGCCCCGATTGGTTGTTTTTCTCGATCAGCGGAAGGCTCGTGGCTTCTGCCTCAACCATGTGCCGAGAAGCGAAGCCGCTCGTCGGCTTGAGGCAGACATGATGGCAGAGCTTCCCGAAGCAGCCGCGGAGCAGGCAAGGACGATCGATGAACTCGCCGGACTCCCCTGCTGGCGTCTCGAGTACGGCGGAGCGCCGCAGATCATCGCCGAACAACTGTCGCATTATTTTGATCGGTTGGAATGTCCGTCGTGATGTGAAGCGTGTGATTGCGGGCCGAAACAACATGGGAAGCATTCCCGGCACGATACAACCGAATGAGCCTCGGCATGAGGATCAGCCTGTCTCGCGGGAGATCGGGGTCGAGACAAAGCGCCATGATCCTCTGCGTCGTTTCACGCCGACTCCGCACAGTGCCATGTTGCCGGTAATGGGCCGCACCATACGACTGGAAACCAATGATGAAAGGGTTCTGGAGCATGCCGTGGAATTATTCGCGCCTTATCCTGGATCGCCTGGTGGCCGCGCGCAATTCCTTTGGCGAATCCTGGTCCAGCCGGGCCCGCAGATGAGTCCTCCGTGGCCAAAGAGATCCGCCTTTTCAGATCCAGGTTTGCGACTTGTCCAGTTCGGGCAGAGCAACTTTCTGGCCGTCGATTTAGAGGCTCGCGAAGCGATTGGTTACCTGGCCGAGGGGTTAGCAGAGGATCAGCATGGGCTGACCTGCCCTTTTATCGACACCATCTTTTATCTGACGGCGGGAAGTCTCGGATTGGTTTCGCTGACCGCTACCTGTGTCGCGTTGGGCCAAAAGGGTCTCCTTGTGATGGGCCCCCCCGATAGTGGCAAGACCACGGCCAGTTATCTGGCGGCAAAAGTCGGACTCGACTTCCACGCAGACCAGGCGATCTTTCTGGAAGTGGGAAGCGCCGGTGTAAGCGCGTGGGGCGACTTCTTCCCGGCGGCCTTCCGCCCTCAGACCCTTCAGTTTCTTCCGGAGCTTCAAACTTCAGCTGGTCCATTGTCCTACTGTGATTTGACTTTCTATTACTTGAGCAAGCGTAGGTTTCAGCCTCAACAGGCCCGCCCTGTTGTGCCGGTCTGCTGTCTTTTTCTCGAAAGGAATTCGGCGCCCCAGCCGCGCCTCTCTTCCGTTTCTCGCGCCGACTTGTCCCGACGACTCTTTGAGAATCTTCCGTTCAAAGATGACGACAAATTCAACGCCCAACGCGCAAGTGCCCTCGGTTCGCTTGTGGAGTTACCTGCTTATCATCTGGCCTATGGCAGTGACCCTGCGGTCGCTGCTATATTCTTTGGCGATTTGTTAGCGCGTCATGAGACGCTCCAGACTCGCCGATAAATTAAATCCCTTGTGCGTTGCAAAATAAGGTCGGCGGAGTGACCTCTCGGTCGTTAGCGCTGGTAGACATGGCAGGATTGAAATCATGCAGGTATCGGGCGCTCTGATCGCACCGGCGGCTTCCGGGTCGCGCCGCCACTTTGCTCGGGGAGTATGGGCCGAGAGAGCATTGCTGGCAGTCTTGGTCCTTTTGTTCGCTGCAAAAGGATTCATTCCTGCTTGGATTCACTTGGACTCGGATTTCTCCAATTACTATTTAGTTGCACGCCTCTATCGAGAAGGATATCCGGTCGAGCGCGTATACGATTGGATATGGTTTCAACGCCAGAAAGATCACGCACGAATCGATCAACCTCTCGTTGGCTTCATACCTTCGACGCCAACTTCGGCGCTGCTTGTTGTGCCTTTGTGTTCGCTTTCGCCATTACAGGCAAAGCGCTGTTGGTTGCTTGTGAGTTTGGTATTCCTGCCGATGACTGCTGTTCTTCTGAAACTGAGCACGCGGCTGGCCTGGCGACGCATTGGAGTGCTGATGTTCCTCGCTGTCGGTCCTCTCCGCAGCAACTTTCTTTTGGGGCAAGTGCACCTGGTCATATTGTTTCTGCTTGCTCTCGCAGCTTGGTTGTATTTCAGGGATTGGCATCTCTGGTCCGGCATCGCGCTTGCGAGCGCCGCGGTGATAAAGATATATCCTGCTCTGTTTCTGGTTTACTTCGTGGTCAGAAAGCAGTGGCGCGCCGCTTGCGGCCTTGCACTTGGGACAGTTGGCGCCTTGGTGCTTTCCGTTTACCTTTTCGGTGCGGATGCGTGTCGCACATACTTGAGAGAGGTTCTCCCCTGGGGTCTCCGAGGGGAGATCATCGATCCCTACACCATCGAATGGGATTCGCTGAACGCTCTCCTTCATCGGCTATTCATTGAGGAACCGGAGCTAAATCCGGCTCCGGTAGCACACCTGCCCACCCTGTACGCCCTGCTTCAGGCTGGGATGCACGGCTTTATTTTCATTGCTTTCCTGTGGGCAATTACTTCCCAGAAGACGGACCCGGGCAGAAGAAAGCTGGAATGGGCAAGCTATCTGTTCTTGTTGTTGCTGGTTTCTCCACTGCCTCTCTCCTTCCACTTTGTGGCCCTGATCCTATCAGCAGTTTTGGTGATTGATTACCTGGTTGCACGTAAGCAAGCAGCCGCGGCGGGCGTCGTCACAGCCCTTTACGCGGTCATTTGTGTGCCCTATGACCGCCTGTACAGGATGCATCCAAGCGGATGGCAAAGTCTGCTTTTCTTCCCCCGCCTATCCCTGATGGTCCTGCTTGGCGGGGGATTGCTATGGATTCTGACTTCGGGTTCAAAAGAATCTTTCGGCACTCGATTAAGGTCCCGATCTTCTTTGCCATCTGCATTGGCGCTTGTGACGTTGACCGCCGTTGGCCTAACTTCGAACCTGCGACACTTAAACGGGCAATTCGACAATTACGCCAGCCGAGTGGCAACGATTTCCGGCTCAGCAATTGCGACAGATCCGGCGGTCAGCTCGGATAGTTTATTCTTCACTGCGCTGGTTCCGCGATTCAGTGCTTCGTCCCGTGACACTTATGAAGTTCACAAGCTGAAGGGAGATTCGATCACCTCGTATGGAGCTGGCGGCGATTGGTTCCACCCCACTGCGACGAAGGACGGTGTTACCTGGGCGGAGGTGGCCACCGGAAAAAGTTCACACATCGTTCGCTTCGAGTCTGAGGGCCCGATCACCGTTGGCGACCGCCTCACCGTCGAGGCCGATAATGCCGAACAACCGGTGGTTTCGTATGATGGAAAGTTGTTGGCATACATCCGTGAGGTACAAGGCCGAGGTAGTTTGTGGATGCGCCGGATCGGGAGAGCTGAAATTGGGGACGAACCCAGCGCAGAGCATCAACTTGTGGGGGAGCAATATGATGTGCGGGAAGCCGCATTTTACCCAGATCATCGAATGGTTTTCAGTTCTCTGCGGGCGGGAAAGTTCGAACTCTATACGGTGGATCCTGAAACCGGAACAATCGCGGATCTGACAGCCGTGAGTTGTTCGGCGCGTTACCCTGCAATCTCGCCGGATGGGCGGCGGTTGGCTTTCAGCTGTGAACAGGACGGCGACTGGCAGCTCTACACTATGGACGTTCGTACCGGAGAACGGCTCCAGCTTACGGCTAGCGAGTGCAATTCTGTCAGCCCGGTGTGGATGCCAAATTCGAACGATCTCATTTACGCGACAGACTGTGGCCGAGGACTCGGAATAACTGCTCTATCGAAACTGAGCGTTTCTCGCTAGCCTGCTACCAGGACAAGCAATGCAAGTGTTACTGCATAAACAACCTGCCCGACCCGCTGACCATGAGGTTTCAGCGGTCCCTTCAACTATGTTCTTACGCCGAAAGTGGCTCGTGCCACTCGCCCTGCTGTCATGCGGCGCTTTTCTGTATCTGCAGGTGTTTATTCTTCCCGACATACCACACGTCGCAGCTGGTGACCAGGGCATCTATCTGCATCACGCCGCACGAATGTATGAAGGTCAACTGATTTACCGCGATTACGATCATTTTACGACCCCTGGTACAGACGTCCTTTACGCGGCACTTTTCAGGCTGTTTGGTGTCCGAGCTTGGGTTCCTCAGGCCATATTGGTCCTGATCGGGGTGCTCACCGCTTGGCTCTGCATTGGGATCTCGAAGAAGGTGCTAACAGGTCCTGCGGCATTGTTGCCCGCTTTCCTTTTTCTTGCCCTGCCTTTCTCAAGCTATCTGGACGCCACGCACCACTGGTTCAGCACTCTGGCGGGAACGGCTGCTCTTGCCCTCGTGATGGAAAAGAGAACCGAGACGAACCTGCTCTGGGCTGGATTCTTCTGGGGAGTGGGGGTGTGTTTTACCCAGTCGATCGCGGCGGGAGCCCTAGGCTTAGCTCTGTACCTGGTATGGGAGAGATATAGCTGCGAGGAAGAATGGAGCGTTCTGCTGAAGAAGGAGGCTTTCCTATTCGCCGGTTTTCTTTCTCCGATCGTGGCATTCAACTCCTATTTTATTTGGAAGGTGGGTATAAAACGATTTCTGTACTTCACGATGGTATTTGTCACCAAGTATTACCCTGCAGACTATTTCAATAACTTTAGAGTCTATATGACAGGGCGGCCGTTGATTCATTCTTGGACGAACTGGCCAGACTTGACGGCATTTTGCTTTATTCACGCGCTCATCCCATTGATTTACATCCTGTTCTTTGTGCGTTGGTGGCGCGAGCGGCGGCGGCCAGACGAACCATGGGATCGGCTAATGCTCGTCAACATCACGGGACTGTCTTTGCTTAGCAGCGTGGCGCTGGCGCCGGCGTACAGCAGGTTGTACGTAGCCTCGCTGCCCGCGCTGGTTCTGCTGGTTTGGTTTCTGAAGCCTGCATTCAAGACTGAGAAAATTCTGTTGCGCACGGCTTGGGCAACCGCTCTGGCGTTAGCCATCGCGAGGCCAATCGTCACGCAGACACGCTGGAAGGCCATTTTAAGTCTTCCCACCGGTCGGACAGCTTTTTTCGAACCGGTACTGTACGAGAAGTGTAAATGGGTCTCCGCGCGAACCCGGCCTTCCGATTATTTCTTCGGCGACCATCTTATCGCCTTCACGCTTCGGCTGCAGAATGTTGGTCGCGTGCCCTTCCTTCGACCCACCGACTACACCAGGCCAGAAGAGGTGCAAGATGCGGTGCAAGCGTTAGAAAAGCACCAGGTGCGATTCGTGAGTTGGTACAGCGGCTTGGACCATGAGGCCGAGGCTGTCCTCCATCCTGCGGGCGATCATCTCGGTCCTATGCGCAGTTACTTGCATGCGCATTACCATGTAGCCGAAGTGTTCTCCAATGGGGATCAGATCTGGGAACGAAACAACTCGTGAGCAACCGCCGGTGGTAAACGGCGATCAAGAGCAGGCAATAGCAACAGACGCGTCTTGTTGGTAAATTGATCTACGACAACAATCGGCTCGCATCAGGTTTTGGGTCTGCGACCTCAATAAGGTGGTTAAGAAGGATGAGGCAAGCGACGGAGTGGAAGAAGAGAGTGGCCATGTCCCTGGGGCTGAGCACTCTTATGGCTACAGTCGGGGCATGCAATCAGGGACCAAGGGATCTTCGGGTTGTCCAGCATGTGGTCTTCGTTGTGAAAGAGAATCGTACCTTCGACCATTACTTCGGTACGTTCCCTGGCGCGGACGGTGCGACCACTGGCAAAGTCTCAACTGGGCAAGTCGTACCGCTTACTCACCTGGGCAATCCGTCTCAACTCGACAACCTTTGCAATGGTTGGGATTGCGCCATCGAGGCTATGGATGGGGGGGGAATGAACAAGTTTGACCTCATTGATGCTGGAACCTTGAACGCATATACCCAACTGGACGAGCAAGACATTCCCAGCTACTGGGCTTATGCACATCGCTTCGTTCTGGCTGATCGATACTTCACGTCGGTCCACGGACCAAGTCTTCCGAACTACTTTTATATTATTGCCGCCCAATCTGGCGGCGTGATCGACGATGGTTCGCACTTTGGGTCCGGCGTGGCTTGTGACGGGAGTCCGGCAGAAGTTGTGACGGTGATCGATTCTAAGGGCAACCGAACTATTCAGTCGCCCTGCTTCGACTTTAAGACTTTGGCCGACAGTCTCGGGCAGGCAGGCATTGGTTGGAAATATTACGGTGATGGGCCCAACACATTCAGCACGATCAAACATATCCGCAATGGCCCTGCGTGGACGAAGAATTTCGCACCGGGTACACAATTTGTCACCGATGCTGAAAATGGAAAGCTGGCAGCGATGAACTGGCTTTTCGCACCCGAAGCCGACGATGAGCATCCTCCGGAAAGTCCCTGCGACGGTCAGAATTGGACAGTTCAGGTTCTAAACGCGGTCATGCAGGGACCGGCTTGGAATTCCACTGTAGTCTTCATTACTTGGGACGACTTCGGGGGACTCTATGACCACGTTCCACCGCCACAAATCGACCAATTCGGACTGGGCCCTCGCGTACCGCTATTGATCATTTCTCCCTATTCGAAACCGGGGTACATTTCGCATACCATCTACGAACATTCGTCGATCTTGAAGTTCGTAGAGACGCGCTACGGTCTGCCGCCGCTAACCCCCCGAGATTCAGCGGCGAGCAACATGCTGGACAGCTTCGATTTTACCCAGCCGCCCCAGCCGCCGCTTGTTTTACAACCAGGGCGGTGCGGGTAAACCCGGCGGTAAGTTGGAGCATTGTGTATGCCGGCATCGAGTGTCTCACTTCAAATGGCAGACTGCCGCACTAAGTCGGCAAGAACCACCTTGGCGTGTCTTTTCCTAATTGTCGGATGCGCAGGAGTGCTTGATGTGCTCGTGGCAAAGTCGATGAGCACGACATACGATGAACCTCAGTCTGTCGCATACGGCGAGCAGATTCTGCACTTGCGGCCAGACCGCTCAGATCCCCTTTTTAACAGCAAGTCACCAGTTGCTGCCCTGAACGCAATCCCTCGAATGATCGCAGCATATCTCGACGCTGGGGACATTTCCTCCCATACCTTGAGAATACTTCGCTCTATACGCTTCTCACGTTTAGCCAGCATTATTGCGCTCTTATGTCTCAATTTCTTTGTGTACTGCTGGGCGCGTGAGCTCTACGGGCCTGCCGCCGCGTTAGCAGTTTCCGTCATGGTCATATTCTCCCCCAATCTGATTGCGCATGGCACCCTGTCCAATAACGACGGATATTTTGCGCTTGGGGTTATCACGTCGCTGTATTTCTTCCGTCACTATCTTGTCCAGCCCACGCTCAGAAATGCTTGGCTGAGTGGAGTTGCACTTGCCTTTGCTCAGCTCACAAAGTCTTTTGCGATTTACCTGTACGCGGTCGTTCTGGTTTTCATCGTTCTTGTGGCACTTAACAGGAAAGCTCACTCGCCATCTCCGAGTCGGAAGGATTTGGCACGTTTTATCTCGATCGTCTTTGTTCTTTTTCTTTTGGTAATCAATGTTGGCTTCTGCTTCGATCGAATTTTCACTCCTCTGAAATCATATCGTTTCGAGAGCGCGCCATTTGTAAGCCTCCAACACGTTCCTGTTCTCCGCAGTCTCCCCCTACCCTTACCCTACTCCTTCCTGCAGGGGCTCGATATGATGAAACACGATGATGACTCGGGACTGACGTACGGAAAGATCTATCTGCTCGGCGAGTTGCGGGACCCCTACAATCCCCAATTCCATAGCTTCAAGTCGTATTATGCCGCGGCCATGTTCTTTAAGGAACCAATCCCATTGCAGGTTCTCTATCTTCTAGGCCTGGTCTGGATTTGGAAAAACCGCAGCTATCAGGAACTTCTTGTTGCGGAAGGAGTGTTGCTCGTGGCCGCGGCGATGCTGTTCACTTGGTTTTCAGTGTTCAGGAAAAGCGAACTTGGCATCAGAAACATTCTTCCAGTTGTGGCGATCAATGTTGTCGTTGCTGGAGCAGCGTTCTCAAATGTTTCTGCCAAGCCGCTAAGGGCTAGGGTATTGTTGGGATTACTGCTGCTGTGGATGTGCGTCTCAATGATGAGCTATTTTCCAAACATGATTCCTTACATGAACGAGTGGGTCTTCGATCGTAGGCAATCGTACAAGATCCTGGTTGATAGTAATCTCGATTTCGGTCAAGATGGTGACATTGTACATGAGTTTTTAGAGCGGAACCCTGATGTAATACTCGACCCTCAAAAGCCTCAACCCGGAAGAATTCTAGTTAGCGTCAACCGTCTGGTTGGCGAATGGCACGGGTATGAGCCGATGTTCTGGTTGCTGCGATACAAGCCAGTGGCTCAGGTTGGATATGGCCACCTGCTGTTTGTTATACCTGCGCGAGACATCCCCATGGAAAAGAAGAACTCTGATCTCGACGGCCCCCTGCGCGGCTTGGCACCAAGGATCTGCCACCGTGAATATTACCATGTGGCCGACGTGTTCTCTAATGAGGTTCAGATCCGGGCGAAGCAGATAACACGCTGTCCTCACGAAAGAGAACCAACACCACCGAAGGCGAATGCTTTGATGTTCCTCAACTCAGAAGGAGCACGTCTAGCCGGGGCGGATGCAGGACCCGGTACGCGCGGATCACGCTTCAAGGGAAGCCGCGTGTGCTCTCGCTCGGTTCAGCCATCGCCAACGGGGAACTTCGCACACATACCGGAGGCTCGCCAGAACATGAAAAGTGATCCGCTGCACGAGACGCTGGCGTTTCCACCAGGAGGCTTCCAGAATTATTGAAGGATCGGCTTTGATGGACCGCCCCATGCGAGAAAACCGCGAAACAGGGAGCAGCTGAGTTCGCACAAAGCTTCTCTGGCCGCGGGCATTGCCCATGTACTGCTGCTGGAGAAACAAAACCAGCTTGGCTCTTGGAAGTAACCGGAATCGGTAAGCTGGTAATTCTCCAAATGCCCACTGGCGCGCATAGTTTTCAATCCACACGCGAGGTGCTGGGCGAGTTTGCTGACCCCAAATTCTCACCGTGGGCGGAATAGGCGCTGAGAAAAGCTTCGCCGCCAGTTCGGTCACAAGCACAACGAACTCTCGAAGCACGGTACTTCCTCCTACGCGCTCCTCAATCCGGCGCCACAGCGATGCATCCGACGCCCGGTGCTTCAAAAAGTAACCGATCTCCAACAGGCAGGACATCCGCATCCAATAGGTGAAAAGATGGTGGCATGCATGCAACACCTGAACCAAAAATGCGTCCTCATCGGAAAGAACGGGAAACGCGAGTCCATCCCATTGGTGGATCCTTGTGTTGTCCAGGAGAAACAATGGGCATGGTAAATACACTTTGTGCGCATCGGCATCCCAGAGGTCGAGCTGCAATTCAACTGCGTAGGGCGTCCGCGCTTCGTATTGCTGATCGCCAGGTGGTACGTCTCCCATTGCGGGCCTCAGGAAAATGAACTCCTTGCTGGAGCGGGACGACTTCGGGGCGTATCCGGCGTCCACCAGAACGCGTCGCGCCATTGGCAGTGACTGATCGTCTACTAAGTAGTCAAAGTCGCTCTGATGCCGCAGATACGCATCAGGACAGAATTGCGGAACCAGGGAAAACCCCTTCAGAACCGCATACCGCACGCCGCTGTTGTGGAACCTGGCGTTCAGAAACTCGAACTGGCGTGCCATATGAGCCATACGCTTCCGGTTGGCGGTGAACCTGTTCTCGAGACCACACAGGACCCGCGCGGGCAGCACGGTGGCGGCGTCTGTGTCTTTGAGCTTTTGCAGGAAGTAAAGCGCCAAGCCGGCGTCGTCCAGCCATCTGAGTGTGCGCCACCACTCGCGTTCGCCGAATTTCTTGAGCTGATGAGCTAGATCACATGCCTCGCCGGAGAAGCTCATGAACCCAACTATTGCTTCCGCCAGTCTTGGCTTCACGAATCCACCTCGGGGGCTGCAAACAATACAAATGAATCGCTCATCTCTCAGTTTCCAAGATCTTCTTCACGGCCGGCGCCTGAAGTGGCAGACCAGCACTGCCGGTAGCTGAACTGCTTCCACAAACAAGTGGGCCTTGCCGGCTTCGGTGAAGATCACCTCTTCTGGGTCACCGATGCATAGTGGGGCGCGTGCCAGGCACTCGAACCCGCCTGAATCGAACGCTCGGACAACTTCTTCAGCCGACGGGGTCTGCGCCTCGATTTGGCAAGCGCCGCGACCATCACGAAAACCGGTGCGCCATCCTCGGGCGTAGGCCTCCGGATGAAGATCGCTGATGAAAACCACCGCATCCGGCTTCATCACATGCGCTAACTCGCGCGCCATTTGCCTCAAGTCTTGGACGTGGCTCAGGGCGAATGAGCAGACGGCAAGATCGAAGACCGAAGCGCGAAACGGAAGTCTAAGGCAATCGGCTCTCGCCAGCTGGCATGGGATTGCGACTTTGAGGCTGGCGACTCGCAACATGGCGGTTGAGTAGTCGACTCCAATTCCCAAACGGGCCCCGCGTTCCAGAAGCTTTTGCAGCCATCGCCCGGTGCCGCAGGCGAGGTCGAGAACGACGTTTCCAGTCAGGTCGGGAAGCAAAGGCATGAGATAACGCTCTTCGCGAGCGAGAAGAGGATTGGGGAATTGATCGTAGCTCGCGGCCCAACGCTCGTAACCTTCCCTGGGGTCAACCAGTGCCGCTTCCCGCGAAGCCGCAATCGGCTCTTGTCCGAGGGCCTCCGGCAAACCTGCGCCGACGCTTCGGGACGAGATCACAAGCTCTCCTCCTTCGGTTTGCGAAGGGCGATGAACTGCTGCGCCCATCTGAGTTCCAGCGGCGTCGCATACACACCCAGCTTGTAGCGCCAGCTGCTTAGAATCTTGAGCACCCATCGTCCCCAGCTGGGCAGTCGAAGATCCTGAACGGTCGGCCAGCGGGAAGACACTACCAGCTCAAAGTTGTCGATCAACTGCTTGGTGCAAGGCCTGAGCCAAGGCGTCCTGGGATCCTTCTGAGTGGCGAATCGCTGCCAGCGTTCTGTGGCCCACTCGTCCGGTGTGGTAGGAAATTGAATCTGATCCTCGACGTCGCCATACATCCGCGTGCGCTGCGGCACCGGAGTGTAGTGCTCAACGATGATCTCCGCGTCCGGATTCAGTCGCTTCAACTGCCGGATGAACCGGATACAGTCGCGCGTATCTCCTTCGGGATCTTTGGGATTCCCGAAGATGATGGAAAACTCGGGAATAATACCGAAGCGGCGAATGCGCGAGGCCAGAGCCAGCGTATCTTCCGCGCAGAGATCCTTTTTCATTTCCTTCAGAACTTCGTTCGAGCCGGACTCGGCGCCAAAGAAAATCATGGCGCAGCCGGCACGGCGAATGGCTTCGAAGGTGGCGTCCGAGTAACCCATCATGATGTCGGTTCGGCCTTCGCACCACCAGCGCAGGTTGAGCGGCGCAATGCGGTCGACCAGCTCGCGGGTGTGATCTTCGCGCAAGAAGAAGTTGTTGTCGTAGAACTGGACCGCGTCGACGCCGTAAGTTTGGGCCAGATGGCGCAGAACATCTCCCGTCCTGGCGGGCGCTTCCATTTTTTCGCGGCTTCCAGAAAAATTGACCACTCCGCAAAAGTTGCAGCGAAAGGGGCAGCCAATGCTGGCTTGGTGGACTGCGGTACGTCGGCCAAGAAACGTAGGCAGAAGATATTTTTCCACCGGAATGCGATGATACGGGTACCACGGAAAATCGTCAGGACTTCTCATCGGACGTTCGGGATTGTGGCGTGGAGCTCCGTCGGCGTCCTTGTAGGAGAGTCCGGATACACTCTTCAGTTCGCGGTGTCCGCGAATCGCCTCGAGCAGCTCCAGCAGCGTTAGTTCCCCCTGACCGCGAACCGCATAATCGACGTAGCCAGCGTTGAGCGCAGCCGAAGTGTAGTTCGTAGGCGAAATAGCCTCCCCAAACGATCGGAATTTGCGGAAAGCAGGCGCGAATCTCACGGCAGCTTGCGACGGCGCCGACGGTCTGCGGCCCGGGCATAACGGTGACCGCCAGCAGTTCGACCGAATGCTCTTGAATCAGCGCGATCAGGCTTTCGGTGGGGTGGGGATCGAGATTGCCATCTACGATGGCGTATTCCTCCTTTCCTTCCAGGACTGCGGCGATTGCCAGGATCGACAGCGGTAGCCGACGGTTGCGGAACCTCGTCGCTTTCGGGTTGTAGAAAAGGATCATGCATCTAGGCCTAGCCGGGGCTGTAGGGCTGTCGGGCTCCAAAAATCAGTCCAGAGCATCCCGTTCTTAGGTGCAACTCGGAGCCTGTTCCGGTCCCATCATCTTGGCGTCTACGCTGGGCTTGGGAAGCTTGACGATGTTCTTCAATGTCCGGTTCAACCACAGCTCGACGGGAAAATTGTAAAAGTCGTGATCCAATCTCCAGCGCGCCGGATAGGCGGTCAAATGCTGAACTGCTTTGGCCAGCGTGCCAGGGCCTTTCAACGCGATGGGAGCCCGATCAAAGGCGATTCGGAGATAATCCCGCATAGTTTGTACCCGCTGATGATCCCGGCCTTTCAGCCAGGGCAGCACGGTGTAGCGCGGGAAATAATCCACCCAGCCTTCGAGCGAGTTGGGAACCTCAATCCCGAGCTTTTCCGCCTGGTGAAAAATAGGAGAACCCGGGTAAGGTGTGAAGATGTTGGTCCAGAATTCAGCTCCCGGGAAACGACGGCAAACGTCCATCATGAAGTTGACGGTTTCGCGCCGTTCCTTCGCGCCTTCTCCGGGGTAGCCAAAAATTATGTTGAAAGAAGGGATGACGCCCGCCTTGATGCAGCGTTCAGTAGACTCATAAATGTCCCCCAGGATCTGGAAGTCCTTATTCATTAATTTCATCACAGTGGGAGACGCTGTCTCGATCCCCTGACAGATTTGGTGCAGCCCCGATCTCTTGAGCAGCGACAATTCCTCGATGCTAAGGCGGGCAGTCAGGTTCGTGGTGGCCTGGACACTCCACTTAAAGGTGGCCTTCGCACGCACGAGTCCTTCCGCGATTTCCAGCGCGCGTTTCAGATCCACGAGAAAGTTGTCGTCGGCCATCCAGAGCAGTTCGAGGTTATAGCGCCGTGTCAACTCCATGGTCTCTTCCACGACTTGCTCGACCGGCAGTGCATTCCATTTGCGACCGTAGACCCCGGCATTGGTGCAGTAGAAACAATTGAACGGGCAGGCCAGACTGGAAACATACATCGCCCAGCGGCGGCCGCACACCTTCTCATAGCCATCAAAATCGGCTAGTTCATATGCCTTCGCAGGCATTTTATCGAGCGTCTTGAGAGGACGTTCGGGAGTGAGGTGAAGCTTGCGGTCACGCTTGAACCCGATGCCGAGAACGTCGTCTAGGGGGGCGTCGTCCCGAAGGCGCTCGGCAACCTCGAGCATGCTCTCCTCGCCTTGGGCGCGAACAATGATGTCTACGTAGCCGGCTTCCAGGGTTTGCTGGGGGAGAAGGGACGGGTGCCAGCCTCCAAGAATCACGGGGAACTCTGGATCCCATTTTTTGACCGCTTTGGCTACCTCCACGGTCTCGCGGATCATGGGTCCGGTCACAACGGAAATGCCCAGGCAAAGAGCGTCCTGTACTTCGTACAACACCCGCTTCTTGTAGTCAGGGAAAATCGTGGAATCGATGATGCGAACATCATAGCCAGCACGTAACAGCGGGGTGGAAATGGCGAGGATACCCAGGGGAGCGGTAGCCTCGATACTGGAAAATGAGGCGACAAAAAAAACGATTTTCTTCGATGACCTCATGTCATACTCCCGATCCTGATCTAGAATTCAGACTGCGAGACGGCGACGCATCCCCAATCGCCAGATTTTAGTCGCGAGAACTGAAAAGTACCAGCGGCAACATTGGTGAATTGTCTCCGAATTGTAACCATTGTGTAAAATTCCGAAACCAGACCAACATCAAAGAGCGGCAGCACAGCAAAACTTGACAGGAATTTGACAAGCTGTTGACAACTGGTCTAGAACGTCAGCACCAGAATCTGGTATACGTTTTGCATAACAGCGCGCGCAAAATGAGTGGGGGTCTGCCGCGTAGGACGTTGTCTCAACTTAGAATGATGCGGGAGTCGCGCGCTCCTAGTTTTTTTGTAGTGCAGCAGGCAAAGTGACCGCGAAGCGCAAAGTCGTGCCGGGCCCTCGCCGAACGCGCACACGAAGTTTGCTGATGGTTTCTGTTCCAAGCTTGACGAGGCATGACTAACGTGGCTGACGTTCTGCTGACTCACTCCTATCACGTGTATTACGACCGCAAGCAAACGCGGAAGATGCAGCCTTACCCGCCGCTCGGTACGCTTTATGCTGCAGCCCTCCTTCGAAGCGTGGGTATTTCGGTCGCTGTTTTTGACACCATGCTCAACAATCCGGAGCAAGGATTCCAGGCTGCGCTTGAGCAGCATCGCCCACGTGTCGTAGTAGTGTACGAGGACAGCTTCAACTTCCTTTCCAAGATGTGCCTGACCCGAATGCGAGAAGTGGCCTACCACATTCTGGAATCCTCACAGCGGGCAGGAGCAATAGTCCTGGTCAATGGCTCCGATGCTTCGGATCACACCCTCGAATACCTAAGGAAGGGCTGCCGCTGCGTCTTATTGGGGGAAGCGGAATGGACATTGTTGGAATTGATTCGGCAGCTCTTGAAAGGTGATGACAGGCAATTCACGGCTATTGCCGGATTGTCGTACTTGGATGAGGAAACCGGGGAACTGATGCGGACAGCCCCTCGTCCTCTGATACGAGACCTTGATCTGTTGCCATTCCCGGCTCGCGACCTGATTGATGCCGACGAATATCGTGCCGCCTGGAAAGCTGCGCACGGATACTTTTCCATGAATATTGTTTCCAGCCGCGGCTGTCCGTTTCGTTGCAACTGGTGCGCCAAGCCCATTTACGGTGATTCGTTTGCCGTTCGGTCGCCCTGGAGTGTGGCGGAAGAGATGCGCCGTTTGAAGTACGATTTGGGCGCTGAGCATCTCTGGTTTGCCGATGACATCTTTGGGCTTCACGCAAATTGGGTCCGCGAATTCGCCACGGAAGTCGAGAGGGCGGATGCTGCCGTGCCCTTCAAGATGCAGTCCCGGGTGGACCTGATGACCGCCAACAATGTAGGTGCCCTGCGTCGTGCAGGTTGCGCGGAAGTTTGGATGGGTGCCGAGTCGGGATCACAAAAGATTCTGGATGCAATGGACAAAGGCACTCGGGTCGAGCAGATCACCAAGGCGAGGGAGAACTTGCGGAGCCAGGGCATCCGGGCGTGTTATTTTTTGCAGTTTGGATATCCGGGCGAGACATGGGAGGACATTCAGAAGACCGCCCAACTGGTGCGCGATACCCGTCCGGACGACATTGGAGTGTCGGTGTCGTACCCTCTTCCTGGAACCAAATTCTTCAACCAGGTGCATGCGCAGTTGGGCGAAAAGACTAATTGGTCCGACAGCGAGGATCTGGCAATGATGTTTCAGGGCGCCTATACCGACGAGTTTTATCATGCCTTGCACGACGCTCTGCATTCGCAAGTGGATCTTTGGAATTCATCGACTAGCCAAGAAGGCGCGAGTCCAGGGCGTCCCAAGCCGGATGAACTGTGGGAGCAGGTGGTACGACTGGAAAAGACTTGCCGCAATGCGCGTCCCACAGTTCTGCCTGGTTTTGCCTGCGAGCCATTGGTGCAGCTGCGCGCGGGCCCTGGCATGACAAGCGGTGACGATTAGCTCCGCGCTATGCGGAATCGCGGGACTATGGATATTCTTCTCACGCACGGATATTTCCTTTACGAGGATCCCAAGGAGCTCCAGATCATGAAGCCCTACCCTCCGTTGGGAATCCTTTATATCTGCTCCCATTTGCGAAAGAAGGGTCTGAATGTCGAGGTGTTCGATTCAACATTTTCGTCGCGTCAGGCCTTATGGGACCTGCTCCGACAAAGCCCGCCATCCGTGGTCGGCGTGTATGCGAATTTGATGACACGGCCCAATGCAGTCGAAATTCTCCGCGTCGCCAAGGAGGCGGGCTGGCAGACGATTGTCGGTGGGCCGGAGCCGGGCGCCTATATTCACGAGTACCTCGCAGCCGGAGCAGATGTAGTTGTCATCGGCGAGGGTGAAGTTACCCTGGAAGAATTGGTGCCGGCGCTAAAGTCGCAATCATTTCGAAACACTGCAGCAAATTGACGGCATTGCCTTCCGCGGGCCGGACGGATCGGTGATCCGGACAAAACCGCGCGAGCAAATCAGGGACATTGATGCGCAGCCGTGGCCTGCCCGGGAATCCATCGATGTGGCGCGGTATGTTGCGGTTTGGCGTGAGCACCACGGCATGGGCTCTGTTTCCCTCATCACTGCCCGCGGTTGTCCTTACCATTGCCGCTGGTGCAGCCACGATGTCTTCGGGAAAACCCATAGGCGCAGGAAGCCTGTCTCTGTAGCCGACGAACTTGAATGGTTGATCAACCGTTATCAGCCCGAAATGGCGTGGATGGCCGACGACGTATTCACCATTCACCATGGTTGGCTCTTTCAGTATGCTGCGGAACTCAAGCGCCGCAAGATCAAGTTTCCCTTTGAGTGCATTTCGCGCGCCGACCGGCTGAACCCTCAAGTTGCGGAAACACTGGCTGAGATAGGCTGTTCCCGTGTTTGGATTGGGTCTGAGAGCGGATCGCAAAGAATTCTGGACGCCATGGAACGGGGAGTGACCGTAGAGCAAGTGCAAAATTCGGTAACTACGTGCCGCTCGAACGGAATTCAGATCGGAATGTTTCTGATGTGGGGCTACGAAGGTGAGGAACTTTCCGATATCGAGGCCACCGTGGAGCATGTCAAAAAAACCGATCCCGATATCTTCTTCACCACGGTTGCTTATCCCATCAAAGGGACGCCCTACTTCTCAGAAGTGGCGCAGCGGGTTGACACCTTCAAACCGTGGGACATCGGCTCCGATAGAGAAGCCCGTATTCGTGGCCGGCATTCGCGGCGATTCTACGGGTTCGCCGATGCGTTGCTGCGCAGCGAGGTGGAGCTCGAGAGGCTGCAACACAACGTGGATGCCGATGTCTCCGCTATCGCATCTCTGCAACGCGATATCAAGGATGCTCGCGCGGGTCTACGCGCAAGTGCCGTTGAGGTTGAGGCCTAGAAAATGTCGTTGGCGCACCCACAAGTCTATTCGGCTCCATTCGACGCCATCGCTGATCGCTACGACGAGATCTTCACCGAATCGCGGATTGGCCAGGCGCAGCGTGCATCGGTGTGGAAAGAGCTGGAGAGGACATTTCATCCCGGGGATCGCGTGCTGGAAATTGGCTGCGGTACCGGCGTAGACGCGTGCTTCCTAGCCGAGCGGGGAGTAACGGTGGTGGCTTGCGATAGCTCACCTCGAATGATTGAGGTCACGGCGCGCAGGGCTGGCAATGCCATGAAGAACAGCTTCGTGCAGGCGCACGTGCTGGCTGCAGAGGAGATCGGCAGCCTGGAAAGCAGTGGGTCTTTTGACGGCGTGTTCTCCAACTTTGGCGCCCTCAATTGTGTTGCGGATCTCGGGAAATTGACAAGAAACTTGGGGAGGCTGCTCCGACCCGGCGCGACCGCGCTGCTGTGTCTGATGGGTCCCTGCTGCCTGTGGGAAGTCGGTTGGTACCTCGGGCAGGGAAACCCACGAAAGGCACTCCGGCGTCTGCGCCGTGGAGGAGTGACCGCGCGAGTCGCAGATGGGGCACTCGTGCACGTGCGTTACCCCCCCGTACGGTGGCTCAAGCGCATTTTTGCTCCCGAGTTTCGCCTCAAATCCTTCAAGGGAATTGGGGTCGCGGTGCCGCCGAGCTACGTCGAGCCGTGGGTTCGCCGATTCCCGGGTGTGTTGCAGTTAGGCGTTCGCGTGGATTCGATGCTTGGTCTCTGTCCGGGTATTCGCGGGCTTGGCGATCACATCCTGTTGAGATTTGAGCGTGAGGCTGTATGACCAGGGCCTCAGCATCACCGGCGGTTGCCGCGGAAATCATCACGATGCCACGCCGAGCGGAAACGCCGCTACGGCTCCGTTGCCCGGCTTGCCGTCAAGATTTTCCAGCTTTCCATTCCGCCTCTGCTCGCCACGCTTGTTCCGGATGTGGGTTCGTGATCTCCGAGATGGGTGGAATCCTGCGCGCCTTAGCCCCGGGCCGCGAACTCCATTTTCAGCAGTTCGTGGAGCAGTACGAAGCGGTCCGGGTCAAGGAGGGGCGGGGCTCTTCGTCGGCGGACTACTACTTGGCTCTTCCCTTTCGGGACCTCACAGGAAATAACGGTTGGCAGTGGCGAATCCGCGGTCGGACTTTCCGTCACTTGGAAAAACAGGTGTTGCCTGAAATCGAGCGAACTTTTCCTCGAGGCTGCGACGTGCTGGATCTCGGAGCCGGCAATGGGTGGTTGAGTTATCGCCTGGCACTCCGCGGTCATCTGCCGGCCGCCGTCGACCTGCTGGATAATGATGCGGACGGTCTGGGCGCGGCCCAGCACTATTTTCAGCACCTCCCAGAGCCTTTCCCGCGCTTTCAAGCCGAAATGGATCGGTTGCCGTTTGCCGCAGAACAGTTTGATGTGGTCGTCTTTAACGCCTCCTTTCATTACTCCGTTGATTACGCGGGGACTCTCGGTGAAGCTTTGCGCTGCTTGCGACGCCCCGGCCATGTGATCATCGCAGATTCTCCGTTGTATTCGCGTGATGAGAGTGGCCGGGCGATGCTCGAAGAGAAGGGGGCGGCATTTCAAAAGCGGTACGGATTCCGTTCCGACAGCATTGCTAGCCGTGAATATCTCACACCGGAAATATTGAACGAGTGGCAAGAAAATTATCACTGCGGTGGACCACTCTGAAGCCGTGGTACGGGATCGGCTGGGCGCTGCGCCGGTCAAGGCACGCCTGTCGCGGCGCCGAGCGGCAAAATTTTACTTGCTCTGGGCTAAAGTGCAAAGCTGATGAGTTCCCTTGTATCCATTTCGGTCCCGAGCGAATCAGCGCATGACACTGGCGATCTGGCTGCGCACACGATCCGTACCATGCCGGTCGTGGTTATTTCGCCGCACAACCAATGTAACTGTCGTTGTGCGATGTGCGACATCTGGCGGATTCGCGAGCCGAAAGAAATCACGCCCGCTGATCTCGAACATCAGTTGGCTTCCTTCCGCGAGTTGGGAGTTCGGTGGGTAGTCTTCTCCGGCGGCGAAGCACAGCTGAATAACCAGTTGTTCACCCTGGCGCAGATGCTTCGCGCCGGGGGAATTCGTGTCACTCTTCTTACCGCGGGATTGCTGTTGGAATCGCAAGCTGAAAGCATTGCGGCGACGATTAACGACGTGACCGTCTTCCTTGACGGCCACCTGCCGTGCACAATCGCATCCGCCGCGTTTCGAACGCCTTTGAGCAAATGGTGGCAGGGGTGATGGCGGTGCGAAGGTTCCGATCTGACATGGCGTTCCACGCCCGCTGCACTGTTCAAAAGGCAAACCATCACTCACTGTGCGCCGCCGCTCAGTCCGCGAAGGAAGTTGGTCTGAACTCAATTTCGTTCCTTGCGGCCGACCTCACCTCCAGGCTTTCAATCGTCCGCAGGGTCGGTCATCCAAGCGCCAGGACCGGGTTGCCCTGAATGCACAGGAGGTCGAAGCACTGGAGGAGAGTCAAACGGCTCATCCAGGAACACGGCTGCGACTTGGATTTTGGATTTGTGGTGGAAAGGCCCGCCAAATTGCGTCGCATTGCGCACCATTTCCGCGCCCACGTCGGCCAGGCACAGCACGTTGCTCCGCGCTGCAATGCGCCTTGGGTTTCCGCGGTGATCGAGGCCTCGGGCGAGGTCCGCCCATGCTTCTTCCATCCCGGCGCTGGGAAGTATTCACAGCCAGAAGCTGCATGAGATTGTGAACAGTCCCAAGGCGTTGCGCTTTCGCGCAAACCTGGATGTCAAGACAGATCCGGTCTGCCGACGGTGCGTCTGTTCGCTGCATATTCCGCGCCAGGAGGAGTGAGGGGCGGCAACCGAACAGGATTCCCCAGCTTGCGCCTGCCCAGGAGAAAGTCTGACTGGCGCTTTCTTTAGGTGCTGCGATGTCACCCAGCTCAATCTTCGCCAGACTTCGACTAGTCTGCGGCCTGGACGCTCGCGATCTTGATCTTATTCTTTTCGAGGGTTCCAGAGACGCGGACCTTCCGGCCGGCGAATGATTCAACCTTGTCCGGGTCGTCGAGGTTGTAAACCGTCTTCTTGGCCGCGTCATACAGGACGTACTTTGCACCGAGCTGAATACACTTCTGACTGCAGGACGCCTTGTCGCGCCCCATGCTTTTCATTTCGTCCATCATCTCGTCGTGCGATCCGTTCTTTGCGCAGAGCGAGTCCATGACTTCACCGGTGAAAACCTGCGGGTCACTTTGTCCAGCCCAAAGTGGCAAAGCCAGCAAGGTGGTCGAAAGCAGGAGTAGAATGCGACCGAAGCAAGTTTTCATCTCATGTCTCCGTTATTAAAGGTTGACTCCGTAGCAGAATTCAAAATAGAAAAGATGCGCCGGGCATTTGTCACGGAGTTGTCAACAGATTGCAAGTTCCGGGAGACAACATCGAATCAATCACTTTCGACAGAGAAGTGACAGAGTGTTGACATTTGTATGACACCAACTTCGCACCCGCGCATCTATGCTGCGATTGTAATTATTTTCCATTGAGCCAGCAACGGTCAGTGCTCCGAGGCGTCAGAGATGACCCCGTTGGACTTGGCTTTAGGATGGTCGCTGACTCTGATTGGGTTGAGCTTGGGGCTCCTGCTGTTCAGCTAGCTGGCAGGAAAGACACACAGCAATTCTAAGAGGGAAAACATGAGCCAAGAGAGCATGCGGAATAGAGTCGCATCAGTTGTGTTTACCGGTATCCTCACGTTGGGCACGCTCGCGCTTTCACAGGTTACTCTTGCGGACGCGACGAAGCCGACTTCATCATCGTCGCCGCAGGGGGCAGAGGGCGCGGTTACACCCGCGGACGTGGGCGTTTCCTTCGTCGAAGGCTCGACCTCCCAGGTTATGGTGCGGCGCGACGGGAAGAATTACGTAGTAGACCTGGCCACGCATCAGATTCGGGAAGTAACGACTCCGGAGTCATCAACGGCTACTGCTTCGAGCCTGCAAGCGTCCAGCGCTGCCCAAACTCCGACCGAACCTGCTCCTGCCAAGAAGAAGGACACGGTCTACAAGCCGGGAGACGATAACGTTTTCACCGTGCCCACGGGACGGCGGGTGGCGCGTCACGGCCTGTACATCAATTTCACTCACCGGTTTCCGTTTGAGCCCGCCTTCACCACGGCTGGACGTGGCGACACGTTGCTCGGCTTGGATAACTTTGCTATTCCCTCATTCGGTTTCCGTTACGGAGTGACATCGCGGCTTTCCGTGTTCGCCTACCGTTCGCCGAGCTTCATTGGACGACCGATTGAGCTGATGGCAGCCTATAACTTTCTCGATGAGCATGATGGGAATCCTCTAAATGCAGCCGTCCGTTTCTCGGTGGACGGACAGAACAACTTTAGCCGGAATTTCGCGGAGAATTTTGAGCTGATTGTCTCTCGCAGCCTCGGCCGACGCGCGCAGTTGTACGCTGTGCCAACGTTTTCCATTCATGCCCGACCGCTGCTTCAAGATTCCAATCCCACTCTGGCGGATGCGATTCCTGACCAGCCTTGCAGCGCTCCTGTGGCGAACGGAACTTCGGGGTCGCTCATCCTGAAGCCCTGCGCCAACACGGTTTCTCTGGGCATGGCAGCGTCCGTAGACATCCGTCCCACTGTCGCGCTGGTTGCGGAAGTCACGCCCACCCTGGTGAATGGCCGCGAATTAGGCATACATCGTCCTGAGTTCGGCTTTGGCATCCAGAAAAAGATTTGGCGTCATGCGTTCACGCTAGGCTTTGGCAACAATCCGGCTACGATCGTGTCGCAACGGGCTGCCACGAACGCGACCTTCCTGGGTGATCCTTCAGGCGACACGCCAAAAAAGATGTTTATCGGCTTTGACCTGACCCGGCAGGTCTTCTAGGGCGACTCGTCTGGGACACGACGCTACGCGGAAACAGCAGCTTGGGCCGGCTGGGATGGGAGCCCCGTTGGCGGCGTAATTCGCTCAGGAAGGTTTCGGTAGTAAACTCGGTCTTTCTCCGGAAGAGGTCAAGCAGAGGATCTTCGGTTTCGTCGGCAACCGGCTGAGATGGCTGGGCCGGTTGCGGATCACTCATGCCTTCAGGCTCCACCACCAGTTCGGGCAACGCTCCATTGCTGTTCATGAGAGCCTGAATCAGTTTTTCCACCTGCTCGCGTTGCTGGCTGGTGGTCCGGACGAATTCCACTCCCATCCCGATCTCCGGGTGCATGACCCGCACAACTCCTTCTACGCGAACTTGAAGTTCCGCAATCCGCATGGTCAGGGCGACCCGGGTATGCGCAGGAAACGGCGTCGTCACCTCCAAATAGCAACCGCCGAGGCTGAGGTCGGTCAGTCTGCAGGGAACCGGCGGATCTTCCTTCTCGATTTCCGGAGAGTGCCGCGCCAGCCAGCTTTTGAGCTGAGCACGGAGTTCGGAGGCCAGATCCACGAAGCGAATTCCGATCTGAGAGCCGCCATTCTCCCATGCCACTTCGCCCTTGCACTCGACCACGCATTCCGTCCCAGGCAGAGTGAATTTGATCCCAAAGGAACCGGATTTCTGAGCGCGCCGGGCGAGATAAACAGCCATACCGCCTTCACTCAGATCGGAGGTGGTCGCCTTTTGCTGGCCCGACCCATTTCCAAGGCTAAGCAGGACTGGGATTTCGATGGCGACCCGCGTATTGCGGCGGCGTTCGCACTTCATCAAAGCGCGAGCCGCGCGGAAACTGGTGCGGGCTCGTTCCGCAGACACGGGCTTGTAGAGGACGAAATGCGCCCCCAGCGCAAAGGCGCTGCGCACCGCCTTTTGACCATCAATAATGGCCACGGCGACGGCGTGTTTGTTGCACGGAGCCGAGCGGACACTCTTGAGCACGCCGGCGGCGGCGTCTTCGTCGCTGCAGTCCACGATCACGGCTTCAAATCTCTGGCGGGTCAGCCGGCGGACCGCAGAATCCGCATTGGTGCATTGCTCCACGCTAATCTCAAGATCACTCAAGACGCGGCGCAGCACCCGCATGATCATCTCGTCGGAACACAGAACCAGCGATTGCAGGCTCATTTCAACTTACTCCACCAGGCAGGCTCAGCTACCAATGGCGGCCGATTCCCTGTCGATCTCTTCTTCGTTCAACAAATGAGCCACATTGCGCAGTTGTTCAGCAGCGGTCTGCAGGGCTTCAATTTGCTTGCCCAACTGGGCTTGCTCGGCCTGCTTCCTGCGAAGCACTTCATAGATGTCCTTCACCATTGCCTCCTTAAGGCAATGTAGGGTTCTACTCCCAAGCAGGTCAATGAGTTGGGGTTAGACCGGATTACTGCCGTAACCTTCTGACCGCTCCGGAAAGGGCAGTTTTCCGGTTCCGGGAGCTTCTGAAGCCCCACGGGGCGCTAAGTGAGCCATCCACGCGAACAAATGCTTTTTTTTCATACGCTTAGGTGAACGAACTTCATCTCAAGATCAGATTTCTGTTGACATTCTCTTCAAACACCCATAGAATCATCGACTTCCAGCTAGCTAGAACGAGTAAGATGCATGGACCTTGCTTATTGTTAGGGTCGACGGTGAGCTGTGAATCCCTGGCGGGACGAAACGAATCTAACTTTTTACCGGTAAATTGATCGCAAGACGAGGACGTTATTCTCTATGGCTAAACGACGCGGAAATCCCAACTGGGGCAAGCCGGAGCCCATTGGCCCCATTACCCCGACCATTACGGAGTTCGAGCAAGTGGTGCGCGAGTACAAGCTCTCCCCAGACCAGTACCTGCGTTCGACCCGGCTGCGGGAGTGGGCCCGGCGCAACAAGAATTCGAAGTACATTCCGGAACCCCTGCTTGAGGCTTGGGGATTCGAGATCGAATCTACTCTCTAACCAGAGTTGATCGGAAGCAAGGCCGTCGCGCGACGGCCTTTTGCTTTTGGGGGCCTTCTCTTCGCTTGATTATCCCGGCGCATAGGTTGACAGTCCCGGGACAAATCCTGCCAAGACCCTCTGCTACAATCGCCAATCATGGCCCCGAATTCGGCATTTACCGACGTTCCCGGCCGCGATTGACGAAATCCGCGCCGGCCGCATGGTTGTGGTGGTGGACGATGAGGATCGCGAGAACGAGGGCGATCTGACCCTCGCCGCAGAAAAAGTTACGCCCGAAGCCATTAACTTTATGGCCAAGTATGGCCGCGGGCTCGTCTGCCTGGCGATGACCGAAGAGCGGTTGGATCACCTGCGCATCGGCCCGATGACCGCCGAGAATACCTCGAACTACGGTACCGCCTTTTGCGAGGCTATTGACGCACGCGACGGCGTGACGACCGGCATCTCCGCTTACGATCGCGCCCGCACGATCAAGGTGGCGATTGATCCCGCCACGCGGCCTCCCGATCTGGCGCGCCCGGGGCATGTTTTCCCGCTGCAGGCCCGCAAAGGTGGCGTGCTGGTCCGCGCCGGCCAGACGGAAGCTTCGGTAGATCTGGCGCGCCTGGCGGGGCTGATTCCGGCGGGAGTGATCTGCGAAATCATGCGCGATGACGGCACCATGGCCCGTGTGCCCGACCTGATCGAATTCTGCCAGACGCACAGCCTGAAGATGCTGACCGTGGCCGAACTCATCCGCTACCGCATGCAGCACGAGTGCTACGTGCACCGGGTGGGCGAGGCGATCATTGGAACCCGTTACGGGGAGTTCCGCCTGATCGCCTATGAGAGCGAGGTGCGATGGCGGGGAGTCGCACGTGGCGCTGGTTCGCGGCGACCTCGAAAGCGGAAACGAGCCGGTGCTGGTCCGCATGCACTCGCACTGCGTGATGGGCGATGTGTTTGGCTCGACGGCCTGCGATTGCCACGCCACCATTGAAGGCTCGATGCAGGCAATTGCGCGCGAAGGCCGGGGCGCGCTGATCTATTTGCATCAGACGTCGAAAGGCTTTTCGGTGGAGAGCATCGGCGAGCGGAGCGCGCTGACCTTTCACCGCGACAAGCGTCTGCCTGCGCTGCCCGAGAGCGAGCGCAAGACGCAACGTGAGATCGGCATCGGAGCACAGATTCTTTCCGATTTAAATCTGCGGCGCATTCGCCTGCTTACCAACCATCCGCGAAAAGTGCCGGCGCTGGAAGGATTCGACATCGAGATTGTGGAGCAGGTGCCGGTGGCGCTGGATAGGGTCAAGGCAGGGAAGAGCTAGCGTCCTCAGGGTACAAACCCACTCATCAGGTCATCCTGAGCGGAGCGGCAGCTTCGCGAAGCGAAGCAACGCGGAGTCGAAGGATCCCTAGCTGCGCGGGCCAAGATGAATGTGGCACGGCGTTTTCACGAGCCTGCCAGGTGGAAATTCCCTACAGCGCCGTTGCCAAGGTTCAGAGCTTCGGGGTCCTTCGACTGTGTTGACGTGCGCGAAGCGCACGTCAACTTCGCTCAGGATGACAGATCTTGCTGACAGAATCTTGGAGGCGTCCTGGCCCACGCGCTACGTAAGCTCCGGTCGAGATGACACGTTCAGAACGGTTTCCGAATCACGACCTCGCTATCGTGGATGAAAAACTGCGCGGCGCACTGATCGGAGCCGCAGATGACCGGCAGCAAGCCGGCGAGTTGCTTGCGCGTGATCAGGCCGAGGGTGCCGCATTCAGGGCAGGACAGCACGGCCCAGTAGGGGTCGTCTTTTTCTCCAACACGGCCGGCATTCTCCAGCACAAAGATCGTGCCGGGGAGCATCTGCTCCGGGATCCATTCGCTCAAGAGGTCCAGTTCTCCAACCATCTCGCCTCCTTCAAGGCTACCCCACGAGGAACCAAACTTCCCTGCTTATGAAGCCTGTTTTACTTTGCGTCCCGAACGAGTCAAGGCCGGAGTTCCGGTCGAAGCGCTGCTTTTCTTCGCGCGGATCACTGCTCGCACCTGCCGTACGGCGTCGCTGAGGCAAATGCCCAGCATCGGCTGGCGCGCGTTCTTCAGGATGTCCACAATCTGACGGGGCGAAGTCTCCAGATATAGAGTGCTGCCGTCGGTGAGTAGGTGATACTCGGAGGCGCCGCTGACGGTGTGGGCCAGGCGTTTGCCGAACTCGCGCTGCAGGAAGCGCATGACCTTGCGCACACGCTGCAAGGAGAATCCCCGCCGCCGCAACTCGCAGATCACGGCCACTTCCGCGAGATCCTCCATCGAGTACAGCCTTCGGTGGCCATCGCGGTCCGGAACCACGATTCCCCGCTCGTCCCACCATTGCAACTGGCGGGGCGTGATCCCGGTCAGCGAGACTACGTCGCGAGATGTAAATGGACCTTGCACTTTGGCGCGCAAAATGTTTCAAACAATTAGAGAACGAAATGTTTGAAACATTCTAGGCATGGGCAGGCCGGTGTCAACTGTGGATATCGTGAGCCAGGGGTGACTAGAGGAGTTCCCGTGGGGGCGGGCGGGCTCAGCATGCGAGGGCGGAGTGCGTGACATAAGTCTGCGTTTGGGTGGCGCGCCTGCCCCAAAAGCAGGTCCCCGTTCGACTCGCTACGCTCGCTCAGGGCAGGCTCTCCACTGCGCTTCGCTTCGGTCGGGATGGACAGGAATACGGGCGGAACGCTCAGCCACCGCCAACGAAGTGGACAATCTCCAAGCGATCACCTTCCGCAAGGCGCGTTTCAGACCACCGCTCGCGGGGAACGATGTTGCGATTCAGTTCCACGGCCACGCGATCCTGCTTCATGCCCAGGCGTTCGACCAATTCCGCCAGGGTCAGCCCGGAATCAAAGTCGCGGTTTTCGCCGTTGATCTGAAGGTTCATGGCAATAGGGCTATCGTTGTCGGTCGAGTTTTGTGTCCTAAAATTGCGATCACAGCCAACGCTGTCAAAGGTATTTTACTGGATGGCCGGGGGCGGGCCGCCCTACGGGGTCATTGCCAGTCACGCTTCCACTTTGCGCAACTGGAATTTGCGGGTGGCGGTGCGGCCCGAGTAACTTGCCTGCACCAGAATGGCAGCATCGGGCAGAACGATTCGTCCACATCAATCTTCATTTCGGCATCACCGTCCGAGCCGTGCCACCTGGTGTAGAAGGGAGCGGCATCGGGACGGGCAAAACGAACGGTAAGGCGCGCCCCCTCGGCGCCTGCTTCCCCGTCGGTGACCCGCAAACGCAGTACCAGTCGCCGATCGGAGTGGACGGAGCCGGCATTCAGCCAGTGCACGTCCAGTTCCTTGATGGCGGCCAGCGATTCCGGAGTGTCGCGCTTGTCCAGAACGGCGGCCAGACGCCCGTCCCGGATCGAATCCAGCACCAGGCGATGCTGGTCGCGCAAAACCTGTTCCTTTTGCTGATCGGTGAACCCGCTCTCGGCGGCTTTATCCGCGTATGGAGTGGCGCGCTTGCCGATGCAGCGTCCGCGGACAAAAACCTGGGTCTGCAGCAGCAATTCGTTCTCCCGGGCTTCGCTCTGCACGTGGTAAATCGTGTCCTCGTGCTTCACGTCGGTATTGAAGCCAAAAATCATGCGTTTCACTCACGATCGGCCAGAGGGGCGAATGTATGTTAAGAAACTATGAAACGCGATCCATTGCTTAGTTTCGAAATACTCCGCGCCAGATCCCTCTCTCCGCTGGTGAAAGCGCGGAGCTTCGGGATGACGCCCTTCAAAACAAGATCAAAACTGACTCCACGAACCATCCCCTCGCTTGACACTCCCAGCGGCGAAATCTACTCTAGAATGTTTAAGTAATGCTTGGCTGCGAATTATATATAGCTCCTCTATGCCGGACAATTACTTCGCCCGTTACCTGCCTTTATTGATTCATTTCATGGTAGCAGGAGCTTTGGCCACGGCCATCGTGCTGCTCTCCTGGCTGGTGGGCTATCGCACGCCCACCCGCGCCAAGCTTTCCCCTTATGAATGCGGAATGACGCCAGTAGGAGACGCCCGCGAGCGCTTCTCCGTAAAGTTCTACCTGGTGGCCATGCTCTTCATTCTGTTCGACGTGGAAGCGGTCTTCCTCTATCCCTGGGCGGTGATCCTGCGCCAGCTCAAGATGTTTGGTTTCTGGGAGATGCTGGTGTACATCGGCATCGTTCTGGTGGGCTTTTTCTATATCTGGAAAAAGGGCGTGCTGGATTGGGGCACTGCCATCGGCCGGAAGGGGCGAGGTCTGATGCCGCTCGCTCCCTGCCATTACCGACCTCGAGCAACTGAAAGAGCATCCCGCGATCGCGCGGCTGCGGGGGTGGAACCCGGCGGCGGTCGAGGGAGCGAAGTTTGATCGCGACGAGATGAGCATTTACATCGAACGCTCCTTCCTCCGCGAAGCTTGCGCCCTGCTGCGGGACGATGCCGATTGCCCGTTCAACTATCTTTCTGATGTGACCTGCGTGGATTGGTATCCTTCCGAGCCGCGCTTTGAGGTGATCTACCATCTGCTCTCCATTCCGCAGAAAGAGCGTGTGCGGCTGAAGGTACGGCTCGGGGGCGACAGTCCGGCGGTGGAGTCGGTCACCTCGGTTTGGCCGGCCGCCAACTTTTTCGAGCGCGAAGTCTTCGATCTGTTCGGCATCCGCTTCACCGGGCACCCCTACTTGCGGCGCATTCAGATGCCGGAGGACTGGGAAGGCCACCCGCTGCGGAAAGACTATCCGGTGGAGGGCTACCGCTAGATTCTCTATGGCCCACCTCACACCCACTCCCGTGCTTGAAGCCGGTCAGGACCGCACCATGATCCTGAACATGGGGCCGCAGCATCCCGTCGACTCACGGCGTGTTGCGCGTGCTCCTGGAAATCGACGGCGAGACCGTGGTGCGCATCATGCCGGATATCGGCTATCTGCACACCGGCATCGAGAAAACCTGCGAAGCCAAGTTCTATCAGCAGGTGGTGCCGCTGACCGACCGCATCGACTATCTCTGCCCGATGACCAACAATCTCTGCTATGCGCTGGCGGTGGAGAAGCTGCTTGGGCTGGAGATTCCTCCGAAGGCGCAGTGGTTGCGAGTTCTGATGAACGAGCTGACCCGCATCAACTCGCATCTGGTCTGGCTGGGCACGCACGCCATGGATATCGGCGCGCTGACCGTGTTTCTGTATTGCTTCCGGGAGCGCGAAGACATTCTGCGGCTGTTTGAGGCGGTCAGTGGGCAGCGCATGATGACCTCCTACTTCCGCATCGGCGGAGTGGCGCTGGAGCCGCCGCTGGGATTTCTTTGATCGAGTGCGGGATTTCGCCAACCGCTTCCCTTCCAAGGTGGATGAGTACGAAAACCTGCTGACCGGCAATCCGATCTGGATGATGCGGACTAAGGGCGTGGCGCGGATTACTGGCCGAAGATGCCATCGCGCTGGGAGCGAGCGGACCTACGCTGCGCGGCAGCGGCGTCGATTTCGACCTGCGCCGCGACATGCCGTACTCCGGCTACGAGAACTTCAAGTTCAAAGTGCCGGTTCGCCAGGAAGGTGATGTTTTTGCCCGCTATCTATGCCGGGTGCAGGAGCTTCGCGAATCGATCGGCATCGTGCAACAGGCGCTGGACGGCATGCCCGAAGGCCCGATCAAAGCCGACGCGCCCAAGGTGGTGCTGCCCGACCGCGAGAAGATGAAGACGCAGATGGAAGCCCTCATCTATCACTTTAAGATCATTACCGAGGGTTTTGCGGTGCCGGCGGGCGAGGTTTACCAGGCGGTGGAGTCGCCGCGCGGCGAGATGGGCTATTACGTGGTCAGTGACGGAACGGCGAAGCCCTATCGGGTGCACATGCGCTCGGCTTGTCTGGCCAATCTGCAATTGTTGCCGAAAATGTGCGAAGGACAGTTGATTGCCGATGTGGTGGCGGCGATTGGGAGCATCGATATCGTGCTGGGGGAAATCGACCGGTAAAACGCCGTTGGTCGTTAGTCGTTGGTCGTTAGGCATTAGTCGTTTTGCCAGAGGGAACAGAAGTCAAGCCCCGCAGGGGCGAACGAGCTTAGCCCAGGGCGTAAGCCCTGGGTGGCATTGAGAGTCAGATGAATCGCGGAGGATGACCCAACTAGCGCAGCGCTTCAGCACTCGGAAAGCATGGAAGCACGAACGAGTACGGAGGATGACACAGACGTGATGAAATTCTCAGATCAATTCGAGTCAGCGCTTCACGGAGATGCTGACGCATTATCCGACGAAACGGTCTGTGCTGGTGCCCACTCTGCTCTATGCGCAGGATGAAGTCGGCTATCTGAGCGACGAAGTGATCGCGGAGCTTGCCGCGCGCCTCGGATCTGACCGAACTCGAAGTCCGCAACGTGATCAGCTACTACTCCATGCTGACCACCAAGCCTCGCGGCAAATACAACGTGCAGGTTTGCACCAATATCGCGTGCCTGCTGCGCGGCGGCGAAGAAATCCTGGATCACTGCAAGAAGAAACTGGGCATCGGGCACAAGGGAACCACCGCCGGACGGCCTGTTTTCGCTGGAAGAAGTCGAATGCATCGGCGCCTGCAGCTGGGCTCCGGCGGTCGCAGGTGAACTACGACTTCCACGAGAACCTGACGGCAGAGAAGATGGACGCGTTCTGGACGAATACAAGAAGAAAGGAACGCAGTAAGCATTTGGTAATTGTGTAATCGGATAATTTGGTGATTGAAACCCTTCGATTGCCGAGAGTTTTCAATTACCCAATTACACGATTACAAAATTACTCAATCTTCATGGCTTCTCTGGTCTCCCATCCCGACGAAGTAAAGGTCGTCTCCAAGCGCTTTGGCCAAGGCGCGACCAATCTCGATCGCTACCTGGAACTCGACGGCTACAAGGCCGTGCAGAAGGCGCTCGGGATGAAGCCGGACGACATCATTACTCAGGTGAAAGACTCCGGGCTGCGCGGGCGCGGCGGCGCCGGATTCAACACCGGGCTGAAATGGTCGTTCGTGCCCAAACAGTCGCCGAAGCCCAAATACATTCTGTGCAACGGCGATGAGAGCGAGCCCGGCACCTGCAAAGACCGGCTGATTTTCGAGCACGATCCGCACGCGGTGATCGAAGGCGTCATGATTGCCGGGATCGCGGTGGGCGCGCACACCGGATACATCTACGTTCGCGGCGAGTATCGGTATCTGCTGGAGATCATGCAGAAGGCGATCAAAGACGCCTACGCGCGAGGGTTTCTGGGCAAGAACATCTTCGGCAGCGGCTATGATTTCGACGTTTATTGGCATGGCGGCGCCGGCGCCTACGAAGTGGGCGAAGAGTCGGCGCTGATGGAATCGCTCGAAGGCAAGCGCGGCATTCCGCGCATCCGGCCTCCGTTCCCGGCTGTGGTCGGACTCTGGGGCGGCCCCACCGTCATCAATAATGCGGAGACGCTGGCCAGCGTGCCGCATATCATCCTGGGCGGTGCGGACTGGTATGCCAAGCTGGGCCCACCGAAAAATGGCGGCACGCGCCTGTTCTGCCTGAGCGGGCACCTGAATCGTCCTGGCGTGTATGAACTGCCCATGGGATACAACCTCAAGAAGATGATCTATGACGTCGGCGGCGGCATCCCGAATGGCCGCAAGCTGAAGGCAGTGGTTCCGGGCGGTTCGAGCTGTCCGGTGCTGACCGCTGGCGAAATCGATGTCCCCATGGATTTCGATTCGCTGGCGAAAGCTGGCTCCATGCTCGGTTCCGGCGGCGTGGTGGCGCTCGACGATACCACGTGCATGGTGAAATTCGCGCTGCGGATCATGAAGTTCTACCAGCACGAAAGTTGTGGCTGGTGCATCCCCTGCCGCGAAGGAACCGACTGGCTGAAGAAGACGCTGACTCGTTTTCACGCCGGCGGCGGGGTTAAGAAAGATATCGACAACATTCAGTATCTCGTCGGAAAACATGCTGGGGCGCACGTTCTGCCCGCTGGGCGACGCCGCGGCCCTGCCGACGATTTCGATCGTCAAGAAGTTCCGGAAAGAATTTGAAGATCATTTGGATGGCAGGCCTTGCCCGTTTGAAAGAGTGCGGTGTGGTCGAGGCGTTGCCCGTAATGGTGTTAGCGTAGCCGTCCGCCGGTAGGGACGGACTTAGGGTTTTGCGAACGACGAACGACCAAGACTAACGACGATTTTATGCCTGACGTAAACATCACGGTGGACGGCAAGAAGGTCACGGCTCCGGCTGGGACTCTGCTGATTGAGGCCTGCAAGAGTGTGGGCATCGAAGTGCCTTCATTCTGTTACTACCCTAATCTGTCGTTGCAGGGCGCTTGCCGCATGTGCCTGGTCAAGATCGAGAAGATGCCCAAGCTGCAGACCGCCTGCACCACGGTGATCGGCGAGGGCATGAGCGTCACCACCGACAGCGACGAAATTCGGCAGGCGCGCAAGGGCATGGTCGAATTGCTGCTGGGCAATCATCCGCTGGACTGTCCGGTGTGCGATGCGGGCGGCGAGTGCGAATTGCAGGATATGACGTTCTCCTACGGCGCCGCTGAGTCCAAGTACATCGACGCCAAGAATCACCGCGACGAGCAGCAATGGTCGCCGGTGGTGTACTTCGACCGGCCGCGCTGCATCCTGTGCTACCGCTGCGTGCGGGTGTGCAGCGAGGGCATGGATGTCTGGGCGCTGGGCATGCAGAATCGCGGTGTGAGTTCCATCATCGCACCCAATCAGGACGATCACCTGGAGTGCGAAGAATGCGGCATGTGCATCGACATCTGTCCCGGTAGGCGCGCTGACTTCGGGCGCCTATCGCTACAAGACGCGTCCCTGGGAGATGAAGCACGTGGGCACAACCTGCACCCATTGCGCCGACGGCTGCAAGACCACCTTGGGCGTGCGCCGGTCCGATACCGGCATGGAAATCGTGCGGGGAGACAATCGCGACAAGAGCGGCATCAATGGCGATTTCCTCTGCATCAAGGGCCGCTACGCCTTCGATTTCGCCAATCACGAAGACCGCTTGACGCAGCCGCTGATCCGCAAGGATGGGCGGCTCACGCCCTCCACCTGGGAAGAAGCCTTTGAGTTGGTCGGCAAGCGTTTCCGGGAGATCCGCGACGAGAAGGCGGACAAGCCATTGGGGTGGTCGGCTCCAACCGCACCACCAACGAAGAAAATTACCTGCTGCAGAAGTTCGCCCGCGTGGTGCTTGGCAACCAACAATATCGACCACCACCGGACCGCCGACTTCCCTGCTTTTGCGGCAGCTCTCGCGGGCAAGCCCGATGCCACGGCCAGCATGCGAGATGTGTACAATGCGCCCGCGATTCTGCTGATCGGCAATGATCCGACCGAACAGCATCCACTGCTGGCCTGGCAGATTCGCAACAATGTCCGGCTGCACCGCGCACGGCTGTACGTGATCAATTCGCAGCCCATCAAACTGCGCCGGCAAGCGGCCAGCTTTGTTCAGATTGCCGACGGCGGCGAAGGAAAAGTAGCTGCTTTCCTGGCGGGCGACGACTCTGCCATTGCAGCGATGGTCAGCGACAAGACCAGCCGCGATGCCTGGATCGCGTTGCGAGACAAACTTCGCGGCGAGCAGAACCTGGTCATCATTTTCGGCTCGGAGATTCGCGGCAGCGATATCGCGTCACTGGTGAAGTTCGGCTCCGGCATTTCGGGCGCGAAATTTGTCTGCCTGGCCGATTATGCCAACTCGCGCGGCGCCGCCGACATGGGCCTCTACCCTGATCTGCTGCCCGGACTATCACCGGGTCTGCCGATACCGGCAAATTCCACGAAGAGTGGGGCGGCGTCCCCAAACGCCGGGCCTGACTCTGCCGGAGATGGTCGAGAGCGCCAAAGCTGGCCAGTTGAAGGCTCTCTACGTGGTGGGGGCGAATCCAGTTGAACATTTCGCGATCGATCCGTTTGCTTTTTCGCAGAGTTTCGTCGTGGTGCAGGATATGTTCCTGACCGAAACCGCCACCATCGCTGATGTGGTTCTGCCCGCCGCCAATGCCTATGAGAAATCCGGAACTTTCACCAATACCTGCGGCGACCTGCAGTTGGTGAAGAAGGCGGGCGAAGTCACCGGCACCAAGTCCGACTTTGAAATGATCGTGCGCATCGCCGACGCCATGGGCTTCGATGTTCGCAACTTTGTGCCCTTTGGCCGGGGCACGCGCGCCGATATGGGACAGTCGCGCGGCGCGCAATCGGGCGAGGCCGACCGGCATGGGGTTTGGCTGGAAGCTCACGGACTCGAACCCAAGATGAGTCCGTTTGATCCGATGGCAATTCTGGATGAAATTCAGCGGCTGGTTCCGGGATACGATGTTTCGCGGATGAATCTTCTGGCAGGAAATGACCAGCACACGACTTTATCCGGTAGCGGGCCGGGGGCATTGCACAATCCGGAATTGATCGTGCCCGCCAACGACGCTCTGTTCAGTTCGGGAACCCTGGGCCGTTACTCCCGTACTTTGAATTCGGTGATGGAGAACCACACGCAGCCGGCAGAAACGGAAGTCGCCGCCGACTAATCGCCCCCTTTCCCCGTTGCATCCTGAGTGGCTTCCGCCGCGAAGGATCTGGCGAGGGCGTTAAACAGAGTGCAACGGCGCAATACGCGAGATCCTTCGGGACGGAATGTCCCTCGGGATGACGCCAGTTTAGAGGTCAGAGAACTTTCGTTTGAGCGTAGGAACCTTCATCCTCGTTTCAGTCGTTAAGATCGTGATCGCGCGTCTCGTGCTGCTCACGGCGGTGGCGTACACCGTGTGGCTGGAGCGCAAAGTTGTGGGCCACATCCAGAACCGCTGGGGACCCACGCGGGTCGGCCCGTTCGGACTGCTGCAACCGTTGGCCGATGGCGTGAAATTCATCTTCAAAGAAGACCTGACCCCACCGCACGTGCACAAGCCGCTGTATATCGCGGCGCCCATGATCGCCGTGGTGTTCGCTCTGACCTCGATCGCGGTGATTCCGATCGGCAACTGGGTCACGGTCGGCGGAATCCAAATCCCCCTGCAGATCACCGACGTCAACATCGGGCTGCTGGTTGTGCTGGGCATTACTTCGCTGGGCGTGTATGGCGTCGCGCTCGCGGGTTGGTCGTCGAACAGCAAGTATTCGCTGCTGGGCGGCTTGCGGGCCAGCGCGCAGATGGTGAGTTACGAAATCTGCGCTGGGGCTCTCGCTGGTCGGCGTGCTGATTCTGGCGGGCAGCTTCAGCTTGCGCGACATCGTCGACGCGCAAGGCGGCCACTTCTGGGGATTCATTCCGCGACTGGAACATTTTTCACGGGCAGTTCGTCGCATTCTTTATTTATCTGATGGCGGCGTACGCGGAGACCAACCGCATTCCATTTGATTTGCCCGAGGCGGAAACCGAACTGGTGGCCGGCTATCACACCGAATACAGCGCCATGAAATTCGCCATGTTTTTCATGGCCGAATACGCCAACATGATCACCGTGGCGTGCCTGGCGACGATGCTGTTTCTGGGAGGATGGCACGGGCCGCTGTTTGGACCGCCGTTTCTGCAGGCGATTCTGCCGGTCTTCTGGTTTGCGGCGAAGGTATTCGGTTTTTTGTTCCTTTATATATGGGTTCGCGGCACGCTGCCGCGATTCCGCTATGACCAGCTCATGGCATTTGGCTGGAAGTTTCTGTTGCCGCTGGCGATTGCGAATTTGGTGATCACGGCACTGGTAGTGGCGTTGAAATCGTAAGACAAGGTAGTCAGGAGTCGGTGGTCAGGAGTCAGTCATCACCGCTGACTCCTGACTACTGACTCCCAAGAATTGTTCATGCTTCATCTGATTTTATTTTCGGTGTTCGGTGTGGTCTGCGTGGCGGGCGCGGTCAACCTGCTGGTGCAGCGGCATCCCATCAACAGCGCGCTGTCGCTGGTGGTGGTGATGGGATCGCTGGCAGTGGAATATCTGCTGCTGGGCGCCGAGTTCGTCGCCGCGGTGCAAGTCATCGTCTACGCCGGCGCCATCATGGTGCTGTTCGTCTTCGTCATCATGCTGCTGAATGCCGGCGAGGAAGAGCGCACCAAAGGCAGCCGGGTCGCTATGCTGTTTGGGATTCCCGGCATGTTGGTCGGCAGCTTGCTGATTGCCTGGGTCCTGCTCGAACAGTCCGGCACCCAGGCCGTGGAGGCGGGCGCGCTTCCCGGACCACCGAAAATCATTGGCTGGCTGCTGTTTCACGATTTTCTGCTGCCGTTTGAAGTGACCTCGATTTTGGTGCTGATCGCAATCATGGGCGCGGTCGTTCTGGCGGCCCAGCCGGACTCCGCACGCAGCAGAAGAAGGAGGGCTGATGGTGCCACTTTCGTATTACCTGGTGCTGGGCGGCATTCTGTTTGCCTGCGGCGTGACCGGGTTTCTGATCAAGCGCAACATCATCACCATCTTCATGTCCATCGAGCTGATGCTCAACGGCGTGAATCTGTCTTTCGTCGCGTTTGCCGCGCAGTGGCATGCGCTCAGCGGACAGGTGTTTGTGTTCTTTGTGATGGTGGTGGCGGCGGCTGAAGCCGCGGTGGGATTGGCCATCATCATCGCGGTTTATCGCACGCGTGAAACTTTGAATGTGGACCGGGTGAACCTGCTCAAACTATGACGCCGAACCTGCATCTCTGGCTGATTCCGCTGCTGCCGCTTGATCGGCGCCGCCATCAATGGCCTGTTCGGGAAGCCGTTTCTCCCGGCAAACCGTGTCGGCGGTCGCGCTGGCTTTTTGCGGCGCGGCGTTCGCCATGGCGTTGTGGATTGCCGTCACAGTTCTCTGCCCTTGGCCTTCCTCATGTGGAAAGCGCTGGCTCCCTGGATTCGGGCAGGCGACTTTCCAGGCGGACTTCGCTTTTTACCTCGATCAGCTTTCGCTGGTCATGCTGCTGGTGGTGACCGGCGTCGGCTTCCTGATCCACATTTATTCGGTCGGCTACATGTGGGAAGAAGGCGGGTTCTATCGCTTCTTCGGCTATCTGAATCTGTTCATGTTTTTCATGCTGACGCTGGTGCTGGCCAGCAACTACCTGCTGATGTTCATCGGCTGGGAAGGCGTGGGCCTGGCGTCGTATCTGCTGATCGGGTTCTGGTTCACCAAGGATTCGGCGGCATCCGCGGGCAAAAAAGCATTCATCGTCAATCGCATTGGCGATTTCGGATTCCTGATTGCGCTCTTTCTGATGATCCAGCATTTCGGGTCGCTGAATTTTGCGCAGGTATTCCAAAGTATTGCGCCCTCGGCGTCGAGACTGCCGGAGCCGGACTGCTGACCGCAATTGGCCTGCTGCTCATGGTTGGCGCCGCGGGAAAGTCGGCGCAGCTTCCGCTCTATGTATGGCTGCCCGACGCCATGGAAGGCCCGACGCCGGTCTCCGCGCTGATTCATGCCGCCACCATGGTGACGGCGGGCGTGTACATGGTTGCGCGATCGCACGTGATTTTTGACCGCGCGCCGATGGCGCTGATGGTGGTCGCGATCGTCGGAACGCTGACCGCGCTATTCGCGGCGACCATTGGCATTTGCCAGACCGATATCAAGAAAGTTCTGGCCTATTCGACCATTTCGCAACTGGGCTACATGTTCATGGCCTGCGGCGTGGCGGCGTATTCCGCGGGCATCTTCCATCTGATGACGCATGCCTTCTTCAAAGGCCTGCTGTTCCTGGCGGCAGGCTCGGTGATTCATGCCGTGGGCGGCGAGCAGGATATGCGGCGCATGGGCGGTTTGCGCACCAAAATTCCGTGGACTTTTTGGACCATGACGGCGGCGACTTTTGCCATCGCGGGCTTCCCTCCGTTCGCGGGATTCTTCAGCAAGGACGAAATTCTGTGGCAGGCTACTCCAGCCCGTACGGCAGTTGGGTGTACTGGGCGATCGGAGTGTTCACCGCGTTCCTGACTTCGTTCTACATGTTCCGGCTGTGGTTTATGACTTTCTTTGGAGAGTATCGCGGGGAAGAGTCGCGCTAAGTCATGACCAACATCCACGGGCAGGGGCGCCCGCGCCACATGGGCATGGCATTCACGAAAGCCCCACAGTCATGCTGGTTCCCCTGGTGATTCTGGCGGTGCTTTCAGTCTGCGGCGGGTGGATTGGGAGCGCGCGATTCGAGAAATTTCTTGCGCCGGTGCTTCACTCTGGAGTGACTGCATATTCCGCGAGCAAGTGGCTGCCGCAATGCCCGCAGCGGAGCACGCAGAGCCGAGCGGCACGGAAATGCTTTTCACCGGAATCTCGGTGGCGGCTGCCGCTTTGGGCCTTTATCTGGCTTGGCTGCTTTATCACCGTCGTCCCGCAACTTGCCGCAGAAAATTGCCCCCGCGCTCGGCGGCTTCTATGATGCCGTTCTCCACAAGTACTACGTGGATGAACTCTACGCCGTCCTGTTTGTCAAGCCTCTGGTGATGGCTCCACGGCAGCTGCTGTGGCACGGCATCGATCAGGATGTGATTGATGCGACTCTGGACAACAGCGCCGACGGGAGCCCGCGAAGTTTCCGACGCAATGCGCCACATGCAATCGGGCAACATGCGCTCCTATGCCGGATGGATCGCGGCGGGAGCGGCGGTGGTGATTGCCTACATGATCTGGATGGGAACCCGATGAGCACGGCCCTGGACAGCTCGATTCTGACGCTGGTGACGTTCATTCCGCTGGCGGGCGCGATCTTGCTGCTGCTGTTTCCACGGCGCGATCGCGATATCCGCGTGTTCGCGCTGGTGGTCTCGCTGCTGGATTTTGTGTCTCTCCCTGCACCTGCCGGTGCACTTTCACCGCGGGCAAGCCGGATTCCAGTACGAAATGAACCATCCCGTGGATTCCGACTCCCAACATTCACTACCACATGGGGATCGACGGCATCTCGATGTGGCTGGTGGTGCTCACCACGTTTCTCACGCCGCTGTGCGTGCTGATTTCCTGGAATTCGATTCACGAGCGGGTGAAGGAATTCTTCATTCTGCTGTTGGTTCTGGAGACCGCGCTGATCGGGGTTTTTCTCGCTCGATCTGTTTCCTCTTTTATTTCTTCTGGGAAGCCACGCTGATCCCCATGGCGCTGCTGATCGGCATGTTACGGACATGGACGCCGGGTTTACGCGGCAGTGAAGTTTTTCCTGTACACCATGATCGCTTCGGTGTTCATGCTGGCGGCCATTCTGTGGCTCTACGCAAAGACCGGCACCTTCGATTTCGTGACCATCCAAAACGCGATCCGCAACGGGCAAGTGGAAGGCTTTGCCGGGGCGGCGCCCTGGCTGTTTCTCGGCTTCTTTATCGCCTTCGCGGTGAAAGTTCCGCTCTTCCCGTTCCATACCTGGCTGCCGGACGCGCACGTGGAAGCGCCGACCGCGGGCTCCGTGCTGCTGGCGGGCGTTCTGCTGAAGATGGGCACCTACGGCATGTTGCGCTTCAACCTGGGCCTGTTTCCCGACCAGTCGCGGAGCAATGCCTGGTGGATCATGATTCTGGCGCTGATCGGCATCATCTATGGCGCGCTGGTCGCGATGGTGCAACCCAATATGAAGAAGCTGATCGCCTACTCATCGATCAGCCACTTGGGCTTTGTGGTGCTGGGCATCTTCAGCTTTACGCAGGCAGGTCTCGACGGCGCGACTTTCGTGATGCTAGCGCATGGGGTTTCCACTGGCGCGCTCTTCATGCTGGCGGGAATTCTCTTACGAGCGGCGGCATACCTACGAGATTGCCGAGTTCGGCGGCCTGGCCACGCCCATGCCGGTTTATGCGACATTTTTCTCTGTTCATCGTGCTCGCTTCCGTGGGATTGCCTCTGCTCAACGGCTTCGTCGGTGAATTTCTGGTGCTAAGCGGAGCGTTCCGCGATCGGGCGGTTTACGGCGTGCTGGGCGCGACCGGCGTGATCTGGAGCGCCTGCTATTTGCTCTGGATGTATCAGCGCGTCTTCTTCGGCAAGGTTACCCATGAGGTCAACCAGACCTTGCCCGATCTGAGCGGCCGCGAGCGCGCCGCGCTGTGGCCCGCTGCCGTAGCGGCCCTGGTCATGGGGGTGGCGCCGCTGGTCTGGCTGAATGCGATTGATCCCGCCGTGCACACTGCCTTGGCGCCGTTCACCACATTAGTAAGCAAGGTGGTAGGCCAGTGAACGGCGTGCAGCACAGATAGATTCCTCAGGCTGCCGACTACATCCGCATCCTGCCGGAAATCGTGCTGTCGATTTTCGGCATGATCGTGATGGTGCTGGACCCGGTGCTGGACGAGCGCCGCAGCCAGAGGACGCTGGGAACCATCGCGCTGGTGGGATCGCTGGCGGCGCTCGCGGCCACGCTGTTTCAGGCGCAATATCCCGGCATGGCTTTCTGGAACATGGTGCAGGTGGACAGTTTCAGCGTCTTCTTCCATTTTCTGGTTGCGGCGGTAGCTAGCGTGGTGATCCTGACTTCCTACGAGTACATGGCAGTGCAGGAGATTCGCGCCGGCGAATACTACGCTCTGATTTTGTTTGGCGCGGTGGGAATGAGCTTGATGTCGTCGGCGGTGGAACTGGTGCTGATCTTCATTGCGCTGGAAATTTCTTCGATCTCCACTTACATCCTTGCGGGATTCCGGCGGCGAGCGGCGATCAGCAGCGAGTCTTCGGTCAAATACTTCCTGCTGGGCTCGTTTGCCACGGCGTTTTTTCTCTATGGCGTGGCGTTGATGTTCGGGGCGACGGGTTCTACGAGCATTCAGGTGATCGGAGACGCTCTTCGCTCTGGGCAGATCCCGGTGCTGGCCTACCTCGGCGTCGCGCTGATGTTCGTCGGCCTGGGCTTCAAAGTGGCGGCAGCTCCCTTTCACGTCTGGACGCCCGACGTGTATGAAGGCGCGCCGTCGCCGGTGGTTGGGTTCATGTCCACGGCTCCCAAGGCCGCAGTATTCGCGGTGCTGCTGCGCATCATGTTTGAGGCCAATGCTCCGGGGCGGCTCGGGCTGATCTGGGTGGTGGCCGCGCTTTCCATGACCCTGGGCAATGTCGGGGCGCTGGTGCAAGACAATGTGAAGCGTCTGCTGGCGTATTCTTCCATTGCTCATGCCGGATACTTGCTGGTGGCGTTTGCCGCTTTGCCGAACAATGGTATTCCTGCCGCGATGTTTTACACTGCGTCCTATGCCGCCATGAACGTAGGCGCATTCGCGGTGGTCAGTCATTTCGGCGGCGCGGGCGAGCGCTACGTCACGCTGGAAGACTACGCGGGACTGGGACGCCGTTCTCCGCTTCTAGCCGCAACTCTGACCATCTTCTTGCTCTCGTTGATTGGAATCCCAATCACCGGCGGCTTCTTCGCCAAGTTCTACGTGTTCAGCGCGGCGCTGCAGGCCAATCTGGTCGGCCTGGTGATTATTGGCGTACTCAATAGCGCCGTGGCTTCGTACTACTACCTGCGGCTCATCGTGATGATGTACATGCGGGAGGCGCGAGAGGAAGTACCCGTGTCGAGGATTCCATTGGGACTCGGCACTGCCCTCGCCATCAGCCTAGTGGCGACGATTTACCTCGGCGTTCTTCCCGGACGGGTGCTGGAGTACGCCGCTCGGACGGCGAGTGAGTGGGCACGCTGACTTGATGGAGTCTTGAGGCAGGATGTTTCTATTCCACCGCCACCGCAATATCCACATAAGAGAAGATTCGAGCCGCCAGCAGCCAAAACGCCAGCGTTTCCGCCGCGGCCAGACCGAGCGGAAACCAGGACGGCGCTCCCGGCGAGTCAAAGGAAGCCTGCACGACCTTCGCGGCCAGCGGCCACACCGGGATCACATACTCCCACTGCGGTCCCAGGGCGCGTCCCACCAGCGCTGGCAATCCCAGCAGCGCGGCTGCGGTGGCGCCTGCCGCCAGGAACGGGTGGAGGAACGTGGAAAACGTGAGGGCCACGGTTCCAGCGAGCGTGCAAGCAGCCACCAGGCACAGCATCAGATACCAGACTTGCGACACAGGAAAACCAGCTTCCCCCAATGTCCAACTTCCTGTGATCCCGAGAGCGAAGCAGTAGATGGCGCAGGCCATGGTTACTCCCAGCACCAGGCCTGAGAGGTATTGCTGGCGTCCAATTGCTTTAGAGAGCACACCCAGAATCCGGCGCGATCTGCGCTCGTTGTAGATCGCCGAGCCCCCAAAGAAAATACTAAAGGCTACTACGTAAATTGCGACCTGCTTGAAGACGAAGAGCAGGTCTTCCCTCTCGCGCCGGATGTCGGTAACCAGTCCAAGAAACGCGAGGAGCAAAACCCATAGCAGAAGGACAAAGATCGGCCAGCGCTGTTCGCGTACGAAATTAATCGCGATTAGAAAAATAGGTTTCACGGGGCGCCTTCCGAATCAGGAGGCTGGGGATCAGCCGTGACCTCGAGGAAGACCTCTTCCAGAGAGCGCCGCATTGGATTCACGCTTATGATCTCCCCGCCCATGCTCCAAACTCGCTCCATGGCCGGGCGTTGCTGGTTGGCGGGTATGGAAAAGCTCACGATCCCATCCCGGGCCACGGCTCCGTCGAAGCATTCCGTCGTGATCCCGCGGGCCACAATCTGGTTTTGCGCACTGGCCTGGAGAAGGTCGGACGTTCTCCCCATCCGGGCCAGCCGGCCGTGATGAAGCACCGCCACCCGGTCGCACACCAGTTCGACTTCCGAAAGCAGGTGGGAACTCAGAAAGATCGTCTTGCCGGCCGCCCGCGCGTTCAACAGAAGCTCACGAACCGCCACTCGTGCCAGGGGATCCAAAGCCGAAGTGGGCTCATCCAGAATCAGCAGCTCGGGGTCATTCACCATGGCCTCGGCCAATCCGGTTCGTTGCAGCATGCCGCGGGAGAATTTGCCCACGTTCCGATTCAAGTCGCCCTGCAACCCAACCATCTCCAGAACCTGTCGCGTCCGTTTCGACAGATGCGAGCCCCTCATGCCATTGAGCGCTCCGTAAAAGCGCACCAACCGTTCCGCTCGACGATGGTAGAGAGCAACGTTCTCGGCCAGAAAGCCCACGTGGCGGCGGGTGGGTGCATGGCCAAAGCGTTCTCCCAGCAGGCGGCCCGTGCCGCTGGTGGGTCGCATGAAGCCCATGGCGAGATGGATGGCTGTACTCTTGCCCGCCCCGTTCGGCCCCAGAAAGCCGAAGATTTCTCCCGCCTCCACCCTCAGGGTAAAGCGGTCGAGCGCGCGAAGGCGACGCCGAGCCGGGAAACTGCGGTATTCCTTCGTAACATTCTCGAACTCGAGCACGAAATCCATTGCCGCCTATTCTAGAATGAACCCGCCGGAGAAGGGCTGCCAGCGTTCTGATAATCCACAGGTTTAACACACAACTTTGATTTGACAAGAGCGCCCCATCCCGGCATCATGGATGCACGCCACGACAGACAACAGCGGAGGGTAGTATGACAGAGCTTCTCAAAAGGCTGTGGTCCGAAGAACAAGGTCAAGACATTGCCGAGTACGCCGTCATGCTCGCTGTGATCCTGGTTCTAGTAGTCGGAACCATTCGACTGATCGGAACCAGCTCGAACAACGTTTTCTCCAGCGTCGCCAGCTCAATCGCGCAATGAAATGAAGGAAAACGGGTGGACTGTAGCCTTCTCTGCGAGCGCCACAGTTAGGGCACCGGTCGCAATCCCGGGCGTTCTATTTTGTACTGCTTGAGTTTGCTGTAAAGAGAGCTGCGCGGGATGCCCAGCTTTCTGGCTGCTGTTTCCACCCGCCCGTTTTCTTTGCGAAGGACCTGCTCAATGTACTGACGTTCCATCTCCTCTAAAGTTCTGAACTGCCCGCTGCTCGTCAAGTGCGGCTCCACTTGCGCATCGAAATGCAGATCCCGCTCGGTCAAGACTGAATTTCCAGTAATCAGTACAGCGCGTTCCAGAACGTTTCTCAACTCCCGAATATTTCCCGGCCATGAGTAGGCCCGCAACGCGCGCAAGGCATTGTCGGTCAACTCAAACTCGCGCATGCCGATGTCAGAGGCCAAATTGCCGAGTATGTGCGCGCTCAGCAGGGGTATGTCTTCGACCCGTTCGCGCAAGGGGGGAACGGCAATGGGAATCGTACTGATACGGAAGTACAGGTCGCCGCGAAACCGCTTTTCCTGCACCAGCCGCGCCATGACTTGATGGGTAGCCGCGATCAAACGAATATCTACTTTGCGATCACGAACGTCTCCCAGCCTGCGAAACTGTTTCTCCTCCAGGACTTTCAGCAGTTTCGGTTGTACTGCCAGATCCACATCTCCGATTTCATCCAGAAACACCGTTCCCCGGTGCGCAACCTCCAGCAATCCGGTTTTGTTTTGTACGGCGCCGGTAAAAGCACCTCGTTCGTATCCAAACAACTCGCTTTCCAGCAGATCGTGAGACAGACCGCCACAATTCAGGTCCACGAATGGCTCGGAAGCCCGGGGACCGTTCTGGTGCAACCACCGGGCCAGCACTCCCTTCCCGGTGCCGGTTTCTCCCTGGATCAGAACCGGGCTATCGCCCAGTGCCACTTTCTGGGCGTATTCGGCGAGTTCCTGGACACCCTGGCTCACTCCCAGAAAGGGATCCAAGGTCTGACGGCGCAACCGGGTTTTTTCCGCCAGTTGCCGGCGATGATTGCGCTGGTTCTCCAGACTGCGCTGGATCACGATATAGAGAGTCGCCAGTTCGGCGGGCTTGGTCAGGAATTGCTCAGCCCCGAGCTTAATCGCCTCGACAGCCAGATCAATCGAACCATACCCGGTGAGGATGATGATCTGGATCGAGGGATCAAACGCCTTCAGGCGCGGAATGAGCCCCAACGAGGTCCCATCTGGCAGGCTGTGATCCAGAACGGCAACATCGGGCCGGGCGGCCCGCCACACCTGCTCTGCCTGAGCGCAGGTACCGGCCGTGGCGACCTCGTATCCTTTGGTCTGGAGATAATCGCACAACACGTCACAGATTTCTTTCTCGTCCTCTACAATCAGTACCTTGTCTTTAGGCATTCGGGCCCCTGGGGACAGGAAGAATATTGTTTACGAACGTGGACAGGTTGGGAGCATGGGTTGCCCCCTGCACGCCTCTTGCACACAAATTTTTTCCGGGAACTGTAACGTATCGACTCGAACGATCACCCACAACGAGATGTTCGGTGGATTTCTTACAACTGAGCGGCGACGGCGCCCAGTTGTCACCAAGGTGAATGGCGCGGCCTAATAATGTGGCGTACGGCCAAATGGCAACTCTGTTGACGGACATAGTGGGAGAGGGCGCTGCCTTTGGCCGCAACGCCAAGTCGTTGATATCACAGGACGGCGATTGGGAAGCAGAGACTCCTTGCTTGTTACGAAAAACGAACAGCGTTCCTCTGGCTCAGCAGTACTCTTGCCGCCCAGCGAGGTGGACTACGCCAGTCGACGCACCAGGCCAAGCCATGAGGGAAATGCCAACAGGGGAGCCGAACGTGGGGAACGCAGTGGCCGGCGGTTGTTTAGAAGATCCTAGCTTGTTGTGATCCCGAGCAGTCTTTGCCGAGAACGAAGGTCTGGTTCGATCGACCTTCGATTACCCAACAAGTCCCAGGAATCGCAGCAGCCCAACCATAGTCACCAGGGTAATCGCCAACACCACCGCATATTCAGCAATGTCCACGACCGTGCTCGGTGACCATTCTTTTTCAATACAGTTTTCCATGTTCTCCCCTCCAAGCAGTGCATCCGCAACTAGCCATTGATGGAACTGGCGACGCTGGAAAATACCTGGCTGGCGTTGGTTCCAATCAATCGGATCGTGCCGATCACGACCACCAGGATAACCGCCAGCATCACCGCGTACTCGGCGATGTCCTGACCTTCCTCCTGCCACCAAATTCCGTGAAGCACGTCAATCAACAGTTCGTCTCTCCAGCACCAAGATGGTTCTTTTGCGGTGTATCTAGATTGCGCTATTGGAGGCTGCGACACAATAGTTCATTGGTGGGATTGCACTTACGGCTGTAACCGGCTGGCGGTAACTCAGGTCACAGCGGTTGCGTGACTAAGGTCAGCGAAAAATGCGGTTAACTCAGGGCAGTGCGGCTCGGGGAGGAGTGCCCTTCTCAGATCATTGCATCGCCACCGGCCTCGATACGCAGGGAATCGCCGGGAACCCAGCCGTACCTGACTAGCGCAGCCTGCGATACGAGTGTATGCCGACATAGATGTTAGCTGCGGTTACAAGAGCCGACGGAACATACCAAAGGTGATCGCGTTTGCTCTTCAGGTGGTAGGTGAGATACGCGACGGCAAAATCGGCGGGTAACCCGATTCCATACATGGCCGTGCGGCTGCGCAGAGAGGGCGGAACGAAACTGCATGTTTTTTCCTGTTGGCAACGCTGGGTCAACTCTGCGTCCGCGATACTGGCCCCAAACATCGTACTTGTAAACGCCCAGTAGTGGCGGTCGGCCACGCCTCCGAGGGAAGGCCCGGTAGCAGCTGCGGGCGCACCTTCCGATCCCTTTCGGATGGGCGGATCGGGAACGGCCGCCGGTTCCGGAGTCGCGGCGTTGTCGGCCTTTGTGGCGCTGGGCGCATCCGGCAACCCGGAATCTTTATCTGCCGCAGCGGTTGCAGAAAAACCCATGGGACTGGCATTGAGCAGCCCCTGGCTCAGGGTCGTACTTGGACTCTGGTCAGCCTGCGGGACGGCAAAACGCCCGGACTGAGCCAGCGCCGAGAGCACTGAGACAAACGCGAAGACTACGCAAATATAGAACTTTCTGTGGCGATTTCGCACCCTTTCCTCCTGGTGCCAAAGCATTGGTTGCGGCGGAAGACCCTCGATGGATCATCGAACGATCGCACGACGCGAATCACATCCGTAAAGCTTCCCTGCGTTAGAGCACTTTAATCGCCGAGACTAACTGGGTCTGAAATGTAAAACCAGTAGCCGAGGAACTAGCACTTTAGGCGGAAGCCGGCATCGTAGACCCGAGGCAGCGTAACATCTTCGCCAGCCGAGGCTTATGTCGGGTCATCGGTCTGGAAGCAGCCTCTGGGATGGGTTGCATCTGTGGCAGTGCGGCTCGCCGTCGGGAGCGAATTCGATGTCGTTGCTGGTGAGAATGAGATGGGTGAGATTATTATTTTTAGATTTTTTCTCTCGCTTTGAGACACTTCCCCCCCGCTTTCCCGAATTGGGACACCCAGACCTTACAAAACACGCGTCTTACTCGAAATACCAAATTGGCACTGCTCATGCATAGAACACCGTTACCGCGAGTGTAGGTGCCTACTTACATTGGAACGCTGACGGTATGCGTGCCAGGATGCAGACACCGAAGATGAGCGGTTCAAGGGCATCAGCAAGCGCCCACGGCATCGGTCGCGAGCGTCCCTAACCTTCAAACTGAACAAGCGCTATCTAAGCGACGGGGGCGAAGCCTTGTCTCAAGCAGTGGGAAGCAACGGTTCGACGGCTCTGGCCGATCACTCCATATTGCTGGCCGCATGCCGGACAGAACAGCTTTCTCATTGGTACGCCATCTATACCAGCTCCAGGCATGAGAAGCGCGTCCATGAACATCTCGGACACCGCCGGGTTGAGCGTTTCTTGCCGCTTTACCGCGCGGTGCATCGCTGGAAAAATGGGTGCAAGGTTCAAGTCGAGCTTCCCCTGTTTCCCGGCTATCTCTTCGTGAGAATCGGCAAGCGGGAACGGGCGCAAGTCTTGAATGTTCCGGGAGTGCTCTCGTTCGTGGGAATGCGGGGCCAGCCTGCGCCGCTTTCCGACCTTGAGATTGACACTTTGCGTTCCGGTTTGCACTTACAGAAATTCGAGCCCTACCGCAAGCTGGCGATCGGCCAGAGGGTCCGAATCAAGGCGGGATCGCTGAGCGGCCTCGCCGGTGTGCTGGTTCGCAACGCCAATGGCATGCGAGTGGTGCTGACCGTCGAACTGATCCAGCAAAGCGTGGCCGTGGAATTAGACATGGCGGACGTGGAGCCCGTCGCAAACTGATCTTCGAACCTCCGCATTCCCAACAGACTCTGCGAAAAGAAATGTCTTCACCCAAAGCGCGAAACAAGAATTCGACCGAGGCACGCATCGTCGAAGCAGCGGTGCAGCTATTCTCGCGGCAGGGATTTAGCGGCAGCAGCACGCACGAAATCGCCCGGTTGGCGGGGGTTAGCGAGGTCACCGTATTCCGCCATTTCCCCCGCAAAAGAGATTTGTTCTGGGCGGCAACTGAGTCGCGCCTATGCCGGCTTCGCATCAGCAAGGAACTGCGCTGCCGTCTTGAGGGTGACGAAAACCCGCGAACCGCCCTGCCCGGGATCGTTTCCCTGCTGGTGGAGACCGTCCAGCATCAGCCCGAAATGGTGCGTCTGCTCTATTTGAGCCTCTTTGAACTGGAACACGGAGCGGAACGGGTCTTACGGAAGCATCTCGTACCTCTTTTTGAACCGGTTCGCGAATACTTGTCCAGATGTGCGTCCAAAGGCTTAATCCGCGATCTTGAACCCGGAGTTGCGGCCTTGGGTCTGGCAGCTTCGGTCGCCGCTCATCAGGGCCTGCAACAGGTACTCACCAGTAAAGACACCGCCTACCCCACCACGGACGACGCCATTGCGGCCTACACCGACTTTTGGATGAAAGCACTTGTGCCGGAACCGATTTTAGCGACCGCGACGGAGGCGGGCTATTGAGTAGACGTGTCGCCTGATTACCGGCGATGAACCTAAGGTCCACCCTCCAGGGCCACTCCTTAAGGATTCTATGAACGATCACAACTCCATAACGATAAGCAAGAATACGGACCTGGAGAAATTCACTTTCTCTGATGTCCTTCCCGTGACCATCGCCGCCCAGGATGACCCGCTTTCGATCGTCCAGTTCTGGCGCGTGCTGCAAAAACGCCGCTGGCTGGTCCTGGGCAGTCTGGCCGCGATCGTATTGCTGGTGGGCATCATCTCCCTGATTCTGCCCAAACGTTACGATGCGTCATCCCGGCTTCTGCTTGATCTTGAAGGCAATGACAGCCTGGGCCTGGAACAGGTTGTGATGCCCATTGGCCTTGACCTGAACACCAAGCTGGAAACCCAGATCCGCATCGTGCAAAGCGACACCATCGCCAACACCGTGGTCAAGCAACTCGGGCTGCAGCATAACAGGGAATTCGCGGGAAAGCATGCCGTGCAATCAGCGAAGGATTTCGACAACCTCGATCTCGAAGATCGCGCTTGGCTGAACAAGCAATTTCACAAGTCACTGAATGTCCAACTGATTCCCGAAGACACAAATCGTCGAAGTTCACTTCCGCAGCAAGGATCCTCAACTTGCGGCACGAGGTCGCCAATGCCGTTGCCGCCACCTATATCGAGCACAACTTCCAGACCAAGTACAAAGCCACCTTGCAGACCTCCGACTGGCTGACCAAGCAACTCGACGATCTGAAAAAGCATGCCGAAGACCGCGCAGGAATCCCTCATCGCCTACCAGAAGAAGACCGGCATCCTGGGAACCGACGAAACCCATAACATCATTCTCGACAAGCTGGAGGAACTGAACAAAGCAACTCTCCGCCGCGGAGGCTGACCGCATCGTGAAAGAGGCGAAGTATCGCATCGCCATGACGGAGAATCCGGAGCTGATCGCCAACATTGCGCCGGAAAGCGTTCTGGGAGCGCTGTACAAGGCAACGCGCCGAGGTCCGATCGGAATACGCACAGTTGGCCGCCAAGTATGGCGCTTCTTATCCTCGCGTCATCCAGTTGCAATCGCAACTGAATGAACTCGACACCGGCATCACCGAAGAAATCAAAAAGGTGGGCGAAGCGGTTCACGCCGAGTACCAGGCGGCGCTGAAATCCGAAGCAGATGCTGCAGGCATCATTCGACAAGCAGAAAGGGCGAAGCCTACAAGCTGAACGAAGACGCCATTCAGTACGCGATTCTGCGCCGCGACGTTGAATCCAGCCGCGACCTCTATGATGGCCTGCTGAAGAAACTCAAGGAAGCCGGCATTCTCGGCGGGATTGAAATCCAGCAACATCAATATCGTCGACCAGGCAAGCCTACCGGTCGAACCCGTCGAACCCAACATCCCGCTGAACATGGCGTTGGGTTGATGGGCGGTCTTGCTGGGCGGCGTGGCCCTGGCCTTCATCGTGGAAAATGTCGACAACTCCATCCGCACTCCGCAGGACATCGAAAGCTACTGCTCGCTGCCCTCACTGGGAGTGATTCCCAGCGTCCTCGTCAGACGGCAAGAATGGCACACAAACTACTGCCGCACCGGCCAGCGGCAATTCATTCTTCCGGTGACCATGGAACATCGCAATTCCGGCAGCGCGGAAGCTTTCCGCGCGTTGCGCACTTCCTTGCTGCTGTCCTCACCCGGCGCTCCGCCGCAAGTGATCCTGGTCACCAGCGCCATGATGCAGGAAGGCAAGAGCTTCACCGCGCTGAATCTGGCCGTGGTTCTGGCCCAGACCGGGCAAAAAACTGCTGCTCGTGGATTCCGACATGCGCCGTCCCGCGTGCATAAATACCTGGGCATTCCGCATGAATCAAGGGTCTGAGCGCGTGCCTGGCGGGCACGGAGCAGGTCGAAACGGTGGAGGTCGCGATTGACGAGATCCCCGGCCTGCATGTCATCCCCGCCGGACACATGCCGCCATATCCCTCAGAAATGCTGGCCTCTGATGCCATGCCACAACTGGTGCAGCGCTGGCGGGAAGAGTATCCGCTACATCGTGATTGACACGCCACCGGTGCTGGCAGTGACCGACGCAGTGGTCTGCGCCCGAATCGCCGACGTGGTCGTGCTCATCGCGCGTTCGGAGCAAACCGGCAGGCAATCGCTGGTTCGCGCACGCGTGACATTCTGAGGAAAGTCAGGGCCAATATCGCCGGAGTCGTGGTGAACGACATCTCGTTCGACTCCGTCGAGTATCGCGACTATTACGGCCACTACGGATCCGAATATTCATACTACTACCACGACAATGACGGCAATGGCCACGGCGGGAATAGTCCGTCGAATGGCAATGGAAACGGGAGTGGACATTGATCCACCGCAGAATTGGGATCTCTCAGAGAATTGGCATGAAACGAATCACAATTTGCTTAGGTCTGCCTTGTTGTTCTTGATCCTGTTCGCAGCGGCGGTCGCCTCCGCTCAACAAAGGATGCCGGTTACGACCGTCCACTGCTGTCGGCAGTGGCGGGTTTGGCGGCGGCAGTGGCTTTGGCAGCGGCGCCGCCGGCCCGATTGGCGCTGGCGATCTCCTGGAGATGAGCGTCTTCGACACTCCAGAGCTCAGCGGCAAACTTCGCGTCAGCAATACCGGCGACGTTTTCTGCCGCTGGTGGGATCACTTGCACGTCGCCGGCATGAAAGCGGAGGAGGCGCAAACATCTCATTCGCCAGAAATTCATCGATGGCGGATTTCTCAAAGATCCCCAAGTCACCGTTTTCATCGCCGAGTACGCCACGCAAAATGTTTCCGTGGTCGGCGAGGTCAAGAACCCGGCGTCTATCCGGCATTCGGCACGCATCATCTGCTGGACTACTTTCCCTGGCGCAAGGACTCACGCCTCTGGCGGGCACGACGCATCACCATCACGCACGCTGGCCATCCTGAGGAGCCACAGCGTGTGAAGATGACCGCCGGCACGACTCCCAAGCCGGAGAACAATCCGGAGATTCTGCCTGGCGACACCATCTTCGTCGAGCGCACCGGAATCGTTTACGTAGTAGGCGACGTGGCGCACCCGGGCGGTTTTCCCATGGATCACGACGGCCAGTTAACCATCCTGCAGGCGGTCGCGCTGGCACAGGGCACGAATCCAACGGCGGCCAAGGGCTCGGCCCGCCTCATCCGCACCACCCCTCAGGGACGCCAGGAAATTCCGATCAACCTGAAGAAGATCCTGACCGCCAAAGCCACCGATCTTGCGCTGCAGGACAACGACATTCTGTTTGTGCCCAGCAGCGCCGCCAAGACCGCATTGAAGGACTTCGAGTCGGCTCTGCCGACGGCCTCGGCCGCCAGCATTTACCGCATACCGTAGACAGCCACTTCACACTCACGCTCAGCCACATCGTCACCATGTCTTCGCAAACACAGACGCTATCGCGGCCCGTCAGCTTTGATCCAGTGGCAGCTACGGGAAGGAAAGTCGTCCCGCTTCGGATCGGTTTCAGTTGGTCATTTGCCGGTTGGGTCGGCTACGCGGCGTGCCAATGGCTGATGCTCTCGGTCATGGCGAAACTTGGCAGTTCCGAGGTTGTGGGCCAGTTTGCCTTCGCCCTGGCCGTTTCAGCGCCGATTTTCATGTTCACAAACCTTCAACTGCGCGGCGTCCAGACCACGGACGCGCTCGACGAATACAGTTTCTCAGACTACGTAACACTTCGTCTGGTTGGTTCGGCGTTAGCCGTTCTTACGATCGCCGCCGCGTGCCCCTTTCTGAATCTTACGCGGACCGCGATCTTCGTGGTGTTATTGGTTGCACTTTTCAAGTCTCTGGAATCCTTTAGCGATGTCATCGCCGGCCTGATGCAGAAATTCGAAATGCTGGATTCTGTCGCGATTGCCTTACTGCTCAGGGGAAGTGCATCCATTGCCGTGTTTGGCGTCTGCTTCGCGATCTGGCACAGTCTGCCGGTCGCGCTCATGCTCTGGATCAGCACGGCGGCGCTGGTGATCGTTCTCTACGACTTTCGCGTTGCCCGCCGACTGGCCGCGATCGGCGGAGGCATTCATCTTAACTTCAACCGGAAGACACTTCGTGCGCTGGCCATCTCCAGCCTGCCACTGGGGTTGGTGAGCGCCATCGTATCGTTCAATACGAACATTCCTCGTTACACGATTAAACACGTTCTCGGCGTCAGCGACCTGGGGATCTTCGCATCGATTGCGTACCCCGTAACCGCCGCAACCATTATTGCGAATTCGCTGGGCCAATCCGCCCTGGCGCGAATGTCGCGGCTTTTTGTCGAACGCCGGCTGCGAGAATTCAATGTTCTGGTATTGAAGCTGGTTGCGTTTGGGGCCGGTTTGGCCGGGATGGCAGTCATAGCGGTCTTAACCTTTGGCAATCGGCTGCTTACCTTCCTGTACACGCCGGAGTACGCCAGGCAAGGCAATCTGTTCGTGATGCTGGTTTTGGCTGCTGGGCTCAATGCAATTGCGTGCTTTCTTTCGTACGCGCTGACCGCTGCGCGTCAATTCAGGGTCCAACTGCCGATCAGCCTTTTGTGCATGCTGACGACCCTTATCATTTCCACTGTTATGGTGCCGCGATTCCGGTTGATCGGGGCGGCCTCGGCGCTGTTGTGTTCCGCTTCCGTTCTGATAGCCGCCACCGGCATCGTTCTTTTCCGAGTTATCGCGCAAGCCAAGAACCAGCAGTTGGCGAAGTCCGCCAAGGCAATATGAACGAAGCGCTGCAAAACCTGAACGAAGTCCTGAGTAACCTGCGATCAGTGGACCACATAGTGCTGTTGTTGGTCGCTGTGATGGGTCTGGGATTCTTCATCGCCTGGAATGCAAGCCCCTGGCGGACGCTGGTCGCGTGGCTGGCAACCACCTCGATTCAATTGGAGGCTGGCTCGTTTCATTTGAGTCTCTCGGACCTCTTCATCTTGCCTTTGGTGGCTGGCGCGTTCATGACCTGGCTCCGTTCCCGAGACAAGCAAGTCAGGATTCCTTCCGCGCTGCTTGCATTCACGCTGTTGTTCCTGACGGCTGGAAACATTGTGACGGCGTTGTCGTTAGGGAAACTGCCGCAGTGGACCTGGCTGAATAAGGATCTCGGGCTGATTGGATTGCTGATGTCTTACTGGGCCATCCTGGTGATTTGCCGAAGCCAGTCGCTGACCGAAAGTGCGATCCGCGCGTTTGTTTCATCAGTTTCGGTCATCAATCTCGTCGGTTTGTGCCTTTACGTCGGCTCACTGATCGCCGGGTTCGGGTCCATCGTTAATTATGACGGGATGCGATTCAAGGGTTTTATGCTCGACCCGAACGGCTATGCCGGCGTTGGCCGCGGTTGCCGCCATTTTCCAGTTTGCCATGTTGACGCTGAAACGAAAGAGTGGGTTGGGCGGGACGCTGCAATTGCTGAATCTTGCGCTTTTGTCCACGGGGTGCATCCTGACGCTGTCCAGAGGCGGATTCATTGCTTTTGTTGCGGGGGTCATGATGCTGCTTTACTTCACCAGGACCCGTTCTGCTCACGTCATGGTTTTTGCCCTGATCGCAATTCCGTTTGCGGTCCTCTGGCTCTCCTCCAGAACTGATTTGGACAACTCAATTCAGCGGAGGACGGACGACCGCGGGAATATCGAATCGCGAATCGATTACATCCAACAGGGGATGCGCATGTATCTCGCCTCGCCGGTCTCTCTTGTGACCGGGATTGGCATCGGAACCTTCATCGAAGAATCACCGCAGTTCTTCGGCGATAAGCACCAGATCCACAACACCTACGTGTGGCTCTTGGTGGAAGGAGGCCCCTTCCTTCTGGGTGCCTATCTTTTCGTGCTGTACCGCGCCTTAAAACAAAACTACTGGGTCCTCGGTCACGTACCAGAGTTGCGCTACGCGGCGGTGGGATGTTTCTGTGGGCTGATCATCACCATAGTTTGGTGCATGGGCATCGAGGGAGCCTACCACCACCACGTCTGGGTCTTATTGGCTTTTTCTGAACTTCTGTGGAGTCATTCAGTCAGGGATACTGGCACTCGGCGATTTGCAGTTCGAACTGTACGGCCTTTGCCGGGTTCGTATGCCGCAGCTCTCCCGCAGTGACGCGACCTTTGCTCTCCTCGATAAACGGATGACGTCCGATATCAATTCGCCCCATCGTCTGCTGGTTGCGGTGACATCTCCATTGGCATGGAATTTCTATCGGGGGACATTGAGACACTTGCGCTGTGCGGGTTTCGAGACAAGTCTGCTTTCCTCTCCAGGCGCGGGTTTGACGCAGATATCAGCGCGAGAGGGAGTTCCGGGTATCGCGGTGCCGATGGAAAGGGAGATCACTCCACTTCGTGACTTCGCGGCACTGTGGAGAATCTACCGGACGCTCCGCCGCTTGCGGCCTGCCATCGTCGATGCCAGCACACCCAAAGCAGGATTGTTGACGGGAGTGGCTGCGTGCCTGGCACGTGTGCCCTGCCGAGTTTACACGCTGCGCGGGTTGCGGATGGAAACGGCTACCGGCTTCAAACACGCCTTATTGTGGGCAACGGAATGGATCGCGTGCGCGTGCGCGCATCGGGTGGTCTGCGTAAGCCCCAGCCTGCGCGCCCGTGCCATCGGCTTAAAGCTCGTATCGCCGGCCAAGACGACGGTCCTAGGCCCGGGTAGCGGGGGAGTCGATCTCCGACGCTATTCACCGGTGAATCGTGCCTCAGTAGAGACAGAAAGCCTGCGCTGCAAAGTCGGGATTCCTCCCGGCGTTCCGGTCATTGGTTTCGTTGGAAGGTTCGTGCGGGACAAGGGCATCCGGCAACTGACGGAAGCGTTCCAGAAGCTGCGCGCCACGCATCCAGAACTCCGTTTACTCCTCGTCGGGGATTTTGAAGACGGCGATTGCGTCGAGCCGGAAATACGACGTTTCATTGAGACTGACGCAGCAATCATTCGTCCTGGGTTTGTAGGTGACACTGCTCCGTATTACGCGTTGATGGACGTGCTGGTTCTGCCTACATTTCGCGAGGGATTTCCCGGAGTGCCGCTGGAGGCCCAGGCGAGCACTGTGCCCGTCGTCACCACGCGCGCGACTGGCGCGGTGGATTCGGTGGTTGACGGTGTGACCGGGATTCTGGTCCCGGTCGGTGACGCCACTGCTCTAGCGGAAGCGGTTGGCAAGCTCCTGGCGGATCCGGAACTACGAACCCGCATGGGACAAGCCGGACGCGAGCGTATGGAACGGGATTTCCATCCCGAAATCGTCTGGGACGCGCTGGTTAGCCTATATCGCGACCTGATGGAACAAAATCTCGGGTCTTCGGGCATGACATGCGACCAGCGTTCTCGGTTGCCGGCGGCTAAACGAATCTTCGACCTGCTGGTAGCGACTGGAGCTCTGCTGTTCCTCTCACCACTCCTAACCCTGATAGCAGTTTTAGTTAGAGTTTTCCTGGGCTCGCCGATTTTGTTTCGGCAGAAAAGGGCCGCTTATTGGGATCGCGTTTTGACTGTCTAAAATTTCGCACCATGACCGATGCATGCGACGCAACCGGTCAACTGCTGCCCGACGCCGATCGGCTGACGGGGCTGGGGCGATTTCTGCGCAGTACGAGCCTGGACGAACTTCCTGAACTGATCAACGTAATCCGTGGAGAAATGAGCCTGGTCGGCCCCCGTCCGCTGTTGGCGCGGTACCTCGAGCGTTATTCCGCCGAGCAGATGAGGCGGCACGATGCGAGACCGGGCATCACCGGATGGGCTCAAGTGAACGGACGCAATGCGCTTACCTGGGATCAAAAGTTTCGAACTTGATCTCTGGTATGTGGATCAGCAGGGCTTTTGGCTCGATCTCTCTATTCTCGCCAAAACGGCGTGGCAGGTTTTCCGGCGCGATGGGATTACCCGGCCCGGACACGCCACCATGCCGGAGTTCCTCGGTATTCCTGCGAAACGCGACCAAGAAAGCCATTCATGAAACGCAAGCGGATTGTGATTGTCGGCGCGGGCGGGATGGCCCGCGAAGTGGCATCGGCGCTGAAGTGGATCAGTCAGGGCGAGCAGAAATTCGAGTTCCTGGGGTACGTTGTCAGTGATTTGTCCCGGTTGGGCGAACGGGACAGTCGCAACCAGGTCCTCGGAGATTTCAGTTGGCTCGATCAGCATCGTGGTTCCGTAGACGCCCTTGCCATCGGCGTAGGCAGCCCTGCGGCACGATTGAGGCTCGCCGCGGAACTCAGTTCGCTGCTGGAGGGGATTGAATGGCCTGCCCTTATACATCCGACTGCGGTCATCGACCTTGATTCGGCGCGCCTCGCTGAAGGCTGTTTTGTTGGAGCGGGAGTGGTCGCAACCGTGAACATCGTGCTGGAGCCGTTCGCACTCTGTAATTTCGGCTGCACCTTGGGACACGAGGCCCGCATCGGCCGAGGTTCAGTGGTCAATCCCGGCGCCAACATTTCAGGGGGCGTAGGGATCGGGGAATGTGTGCTGGTCGGCACGGGCGCACAGATTCTGCAATATCTCCAAATCGGTTCGGGTGCAGTCGTGGGTGCAGGAGCTGTAGTCACGCGCGACGTGCCCGAGGGCACAACCGTCCTGGGCGTTCCGGCCCGCGCCCGAATTACCGCGGGCACTCCTCTCCTCCGGCGGGAAAAACAATACCAAATCTGAAATCTATCGGTTAGGTCACATGGGAACGGCAACGATTGAGCAAAAAACTGCGCAGCCCTCTGCGTGTCACCGTCTGGCTTTCTCTCCTTGGCCGCACTTTGAAGCCGATGAGATTGAGACGGTGGCATCGGTGCTTCGCTCGGGAAAGGTGAATTACTGGACGGGGCAGGAAGGACGGCTATTCGAAGCCGAGTTTGCCAATTACGTTGGCGTCAGGCATGCCGTCTGCCTGGCCAACGGAACCGTCGCTCTGGAACTTGCTCTGCATAGTCTGGGGATCGGGCCGGGCGATGAAGTAATTACAACGTCTCGGACCTTCATCGCTTCGGCAAGTTGCGTAGTCATGCGGGGCGCGCGTCCCGTTTGCGTGGATGTGGACCGCACCAGCCAGAACATTACAGCCGAGACCATCCGGCAAGCTATCACGCCGCGAACGAAGGCAATCATCGCCGTACATCTGGCCGGCTGGCCCTGCGACATGGACCCCGTCCTGCAACTTGCCGAAGAGCATGGCCTCAGGGTGATCGAAGATTGCGCGCAGGCGCATGGGGCCACATACAAAGGAGTTCAGGTCGGATCTTTAGGGCACATTGCGGCCTTTTCATTTTGCCAGGACAAGATTCTGACCACGGGCGGCGAAGGCGGCATGGTGACCACTAACGATGAGCAGCTTTGGAATCGTGCGTGGAGCTACAAGGATCACGGCAAGAGCTATGACGCGGTATTTCACCGCCAACACCCTCCGGGTTTCCGTTGGCTCCATGAGTCGTTCGGCACGAACTGGCGGCTGACCGAAATGCAGTCCGCATTAGGGCGCGTCATCCTGCGCAAATTGCCCGCATGGGTTGCAGTCCGCCGCAAACACGCTTCCCGGCTCAGCGAGTGCTTCCGCTCCCTCCCCGGGTTACGCGTGACTGAACCACCCTCCGAGATGGGGCATTCCTATTACAAATACTATGTGTTTATTCGCCCCGAACAGCTTCGCCAAGGGTGGAACAGGGACCGCATTATGTCGGAGATCAACTCCGCGGGCGTGCCGTGCTTCTCGGGAAGCTGCAGCGAGATCTACCGGGAAGCGGCCTTCCCGCCAGAAATGCGGCCATCCAGTCCCCTGCCGGTCGCGCGCGAGTTGGGTGAAACCAGCCTGATGTTTCTGGTCCACCCGACGCTTCTCGACACCCACATCGGAATGACGTGCGACGCGGTTAGGCGGGTCATGAACCTCGCCACCGCGTAGCCCGGATTTCTCCGCGGTCGAACAGAAAGACAAAAGGAGAGGAATAAGCGCCATGCGAAATTCGAAAGTCCGCCTGCAGATTCTCGTGCGAGTTCTGGCTGATCTCGTAATTCTGCACGTGTCGCTATGGATCGCGTTTATGCCGCAAGTGCTTTTTCGACACTGGCGTGCGCTGGCATTGGTCGAAATGTGGCTGCCTTCGGCCTGCCTGCTGAGTGTCCTGGGTCCAATTGTGTTCTACGGGATGGGTTTCTATACCAAGGGCCGCTCCTACAGTGGCAAATACAAGGCCCTCGTAATCATCCGATCGGCGGCTCTGCTCTTTACCGGTTTTGCGCTGTGCCTGTATTTCCTGAGACTACAGCCTTCCTTCCCACGTTCTACGTTGCTGATTGCATGGGCTGCGTGTTCCGTTCTGTTGCTGGGCGCGCGGCTCTGGGCAAAAGTCTGGAAGCACGTCCTGATCCAGGAGAATCAACTGGAACGGGTCTGGGTAGAGAAGGACCGGCGCAGCGTGCTGGTGATCGGCGGCGCAGGCTATATCGGATCGGCTCTTCTGCCCAAGTTGCTGGATCGGGGATACCGGGTCCGCCTGCTGGACTGTTTTCTCTATGGAGAAGAGCCCATCAAACCGTTCATCCAACATCCCAATCTCGACATTCACCGCGGAGATTTTCGCAACGTAGATACCGTGGTTGCCGCCATGAGGGATATGAATTCAGTGGTTCACCTCGGCGGGATTGTAGGCGATCCCGCTTGCGCCCTGGATGAAGAACTCACCATCCAGATCAACTTGATCGCAACTCGCATGATCGCACAGGTCGCCAAGGGGAACGGCATCTCCCGCTTCGTGTTTGCCGGCAGTTGTTCGGTTTATGGCGCCAGCGACGAGATTTTGAATGAGAGATCGTCGCTGAATCCTGTTTCGTTGTATGCCCGCAGCAAAATTGCTTCCGAAAATGTTTTGCTGGCGTTCGGCGGTAGCGGCTTCGAACCGGTCATTCTACGATTTGGCACCATCTATGGCTTGTCCGGCCGGACGCGCTTTGATCTGGTGGTCAACCTTCTCGCGGCCAAGGCGCTTGTGGATAAAGTGATAACTGTTTATGGCAAGGATCAATGGCGGCCGTTCCTGCACGTGCATGACGCCGGTCGAGCGGTCCTGGCGGCGCTCGATGCCCGGTCGGAGTCCGTGGCACCAGTCATCTTTAATGTTGGATGTGATGAGCAGAACCGGACTCTGGGCCAGATCGGGGAACTGATCCGCGATATGGTTCCTGGATCGGTGCTTCGGTGCACGGAGGAGAACGTCGACCGCCGAAATTACCGGGTTGAATTCCGCCGCATCCGGGAGACGCTGGGATTTGAGCCAGTCTGGAAAATTGAAGCCGGCGTGCATCAGGTTCTGGATGCGATTGCCAGCGGTAAAGTCACCGACTACCAGGACCCGAAGTATAGCAACGTAAAATTCTTGAGTGCGCCAGATGCCCGGGAGCACTTGCCGGTGCAGGAGGATTGGGTCACCAAGTTCCTGCAGTATCCAAACGAGGCTCCCAGCATCGCGTAGCGTCACCCGAGCACTAACGCGACGCCCCGCCCTCCTCGTCCAGTTCGATTTGGACCGTCGCAATGGGCGTCAGGTTCGCCTGTCGCAGTTGCTGGTTGACTTGCTCCAGGCGGGACGTCTTCAGTTCATTCCAGTCCGCGATCCGCAGCTTCGCCGCCTGACTTGATTCCTGGTACAAGGCAATCGCCTGAGAAGGTACGGCCCGATCGCCGCCCTCGACCACTCTCAACGCTGAAGCTAGCCCGGTGCTCGCGGTTTCCAGCCCTATCGCGCCGCCAGAAGAGCTTCCACTTCCCTTCAGTATCCCCCCGATCTCAGCTTCAACCTGCGACACACTTCCTTTCAGATCAGCCGCGTTGAGCCTCGGCTCGAGAGCAGATAACTGCTTCCGCACCGACCTGATCTCGGACAAGGCCTGCCGGCTGAGAACGGCTTCAGCAAAAATCTGCATGGCCAGACGGAATTGCTGTTCCAGTTCCCTGGGCGTCGCCTCGGATCGAGGATCCATGGCGATGTTCAACGGCTGGGTCCAGGTCTTTCCATCCACCGTGAGCCGTACCTGGTAGGCCCCGGGCACAGCCCGCGGGCTACGGGGAACCGAATGCTCATCTTCGTCTGCTACATCCACCTCCCTGCTGCCCGAACTGCCCCAGCTCAAGTCCCACACGAAGCGGTGCATTCCCGCAGTCTTGTCCACTACCTGCGGTTTCGGAAGCCAGCGTTCGGCGACGGGCAACGGAGGCCCCTTCAGTTGCGTGCTGTCTTCCGACGAGAAACTGCGAACCAAGTTCTGCTTCGCATCGAAAATTTCGATTTTCACCTGGTTCGCAGCCGTTTTCAGGCAGTGGTCGAGGATCGCGCCATTCGGCGGGTTCTCCGCCGTAGGCTCTTCCGGCGGAAGCGGAGTTCCCAGAAACTTATCGTTATCGATGCGCACCGCTGTCGCGGGGCGATACAGCCAGGCCCCATCAGCCTTCATAGCATCGCCAGTCTGCCGCAGTGGCGTAATGTCGTCGAGAATCCAGAACGATCGCCCGTGAGTCGCGATCACCAGATCGTCGCCATGAATGACCAGATCGTGCACCGCCGTCACAGGAAGATTCAATTGCAGGGATTGCCAGTGTTCCCCATCGTCAAACGAAACATAGATGCCGAACTCGGTTCCGGCGAACAGCAATCCCTGGCGCTGCGGGTCCTCGCGCACCGCGCGCAAGAAAGACGGCGCCTGCAATGCCCGTCGGTAATCAGCTGCCAAGTGGCGCCATAATCGCGGGTGCGATAAAGATAAGGTGTGTGATCATCCAACCGGTGGCGATCCACCGCAGCGTAGGCCTCCGCAGGATCAAAGTGCGAAGCCTCGATCAACGAAATTTTGCTCCAGTCGCCAAGCCCGTTCGGCGTTACGTCTTTCCATGTCTTGCCTCCATCTCGAGTAAGGTGAATCAGGCCGGTATCGCTGCCTGCCCAGATCAAATCTGCCATTCAGCCCCGAAGGCGCAATGGTGTAGACGACGCCGTATCCCCGCTGCTTGGAATTCTCCACCGTCGGCGGACCCTCCGGCCTTTTGTCCTCGGTCTGAGTTGCGCCCGTCAGGTCCGGACTGATCGTCTGCCCAGTGCAAGCCCACCATCCGTCGTTTTCATCACGAACTGCGTGCCGAGATAAAGCGTCTTGCTTGTCGAACGGAGAAAATAGCAATACCGGAGTCCAGGGATCGCGGTATTTGCGTTCAACAATTTCACTATGCCAGTTGGTAACGGCCAGGGCGTGATGTCCTGGCTGAACGATGTGCGCAAGTTGAACCGGCTCACCCCGCCGTAGGTGCCAGCTCACATAAACAATGTTGGGATCCTCCGGATCAAGCGCGATGTATCCACTCTCGCTGCCGCCGGCTGAGAACCAATCTTGCGGCGTGATCTGCCCATGATCCGTGCGGCTCAGAACCGCCATGCCTCCGCTGTCCTGCTGGCTGCCATACACCGCGTAAGGAAACTTGTCATCGGTGATGACGTGATAAAGCTGCGCCGTCGGCTGGTTGTACCAGGAGCTCCAGGTCCGGCCGTAATCAACGCTGATCGTGGTTCCCTGGTCGGTGCCCGAGAACCATGCGGGAAGAATCTTTGGGATCGACCCAAATCTGGTGATAATCGTCCCCACCCGGCGCGCCGCGCACAATGGAAATCGTCTTGCCGCCATCCTCCGATCGATAGAGCGCAGTGTTCGGGATGTAAAGCACGTCCGGATTCTGCGGATCGACAGTCACGCTGCCGAAATACCAGGAGCGGTTGGTGATTCGCTTGTCGGAATCGGCCAGAGCCCATGTGTCGCCGCCATCGTCGGAACGGTAGAGCCCCGGGCTCTTAGCATCAATGAGCGCATAAACCCGCTTGCCATCTGCGGAAACGGCGACGCCGGTGCGCGCCCAATCGCCCTCCGGCAATCCCTTGCCCGTCAGATGCGACCACGTCTGGCCGCCGTCGCCGGAACGATAAAGGCCGCCGCCCGGCTCGATGATCGGCGCGTAAGTGCTCCACGGAGGACGATGGGTTCGCCACATCATGGCAAACAATATGTTCGGGTTGCCTGCGGCGATGGCTAGATCGCGGCGCCAGTCTCTGGCCCCTGATCCAGAACTCTTGTCCAGTTCGAGCCGCCGTCGCTGGACTTATAAACTCCGCGCTCCGCATTCGGCGCATACGCATGTCCCAGCACAGCGACGTAAACCATGTTGGCGATTCTCGCGGATCGACCACAATCCGGCTGATCTGGCGCGAGTCTCGCAAGCCAACATTCGCCCACGTCTGCCCGCCATCGGTCGACTTGTAAACCCCATCGCCAGAAGAAAGAGTCAGAGCGAATATCGGACTCACCTGTACCCGCATAAATCACCTTCGGATCTGACGGAGCCACGGCCAAGGCGCCGATGGAAGCCACACGCTTGACTATCGAAAATCGGCTTCCAGACCACGCCGCCGTCGGTGGTTTGCCAGATCCCTCCATCGACCGCTCCAAAGTAAAACGTGGTGGGTTGCCGGGAATGCCCGGCGACGCGACCGCACGCCCTCCGCGAAACGGCCCAATCAGCCGCCAGTGGAGGCCGCTATAGAGTTCCAGAGGAACTGGCTGCCCACTCGCCGATAACGTAACGAACAGAGCGACGGCGGAAATGATGACCCGGTGATGAAACCGCATCGCAAAACTGTGCACTGAATTGGTCCTTATTCTGGGATCGATTTAGTGTATTAAATTCCGGCCAACCGTTACGAATCAGAATCTTTTTGCTGTTACAATTCCGCAGTTCCACCGTCTAACTTAGCTATTACGTCACGGGAAAGGGAATGTTTATGCGTCTTTTGACCGTTTTCGCTGTGCTTGCTCTGTGCCCTGTTTCATTCTCTCAAACCGCTCCGGCATCGCAAGACTCGATGCCGGCGCTCCAGCATTTCAGCCCCGATCAGGCCGACAAGTCTCTCACCCCTTGCTCTGACTTCTTCCAATATGCCTGCACCAAGTGGATCAAAGCGAATCCCATACCGGCCGATCAAAGCCGATCGGGGACCTTTGCAAAGCTTAACGTCTGGAACAACGCCGCAGTGCGTAACACGCTGGAGAGCGCTGCCGGGGCCTCGAATCGGACACCCATCGAGCAAAAGATTGGCGACTACTACGCTTCCTGCGTGGACGAAGCCACGACGGACAAGCTCGGAATAGATCCATTGCTCCCGATGCTGGACCACATTGCCAAGCTGCCCAGCAAGTCGCAGCTTCCCGAACTCGTGGCCCGCATTCATCAGGTCATCCGCCCCGCGGACCTCAACAGAATCGATGCCGAATATCAGGGTGTGCTGTTCGGCCTCTATGCCTGGCCCGATTTCGACAATGCCCGCATGACGCTGGCCGCTATCGACCAGTCCGGCATGGGCCTGCCGGGGCGCGAGTTTTATCTTAACGACGATGACAAATCAAAGCAGATCCGCGACCAATATGTTAAACACGTCGCCAACATGCTCGAACTCAGCGGGTGAGACCGCAAGCCCAGGCAGCGACCGATGCGCAATCCGTGCTGACCATCGAAACCGGATTGGCACGTGCCGCGATGGACATTGTTGCCCGCCGCGATCCCAAGAACCTGAACAACAAGATGTCGCTCGAACAATTGCAGGCACTGACCCCCTCGTTTAACTGGAGCCACTATTTTGCCGCGATGCACGCGCCGCCTCGCCACAATATCTAGTGCTGGCGCCCGATTTCTTCCGCGGCATGGAGAACCTGATTTCTTCTCGAATCGATCGAACACTGGCGCGCCTATTTGCGGTACTCGACGCTGCACTTTATGGCTCCTTTCCTGAGCCAGGCATTCGTTGAGGAGAACTTTCGACTTCTACGGCCGCCACTTGTCCGGGGCCAAGGAGATCCAGCCGCGCTGGCGGCGCTGCTCGGTGAATGCCGACGCCGATCTGGGGGAAGCTGTCGGGCAGGCTTATGTGGCCAAATATTTTCCTCCGGAGAACAAAGATCGCATGCTGCAGATGGTCAAAGCCATCGAAGCCGCTCTCCATCAGGACATTGATGCGGCCTCCTGGATGTCGCCGCAAACCAAGGCACTGGCGCACGTCAAGCTCGCTGCCCAAGTCGATAAGATCGGCTATCCCGACCACTGGCTCGACTACTCCCGCTGGTAATCAAGCGCGATGACTTTTTGGGCAACGTGCACGTTCCGCGCACTTCGAGATCGATCGCCGCATGGCGAAGTTCGGCAAACCGGCTGACCGCCAAGAGTGGGGCATGACTCCGCCCACGGTCAACGCCTATGAAGACGCGCAGACCAACACCATCAACTTCCCTGCCGGGATTCTTCAGCCTCCGTTTTTTGACGCGGAGGAGATTGACGCAGTGAACTACGGCGCCATCGGGATGGTGATCGGACACGAGATCACCCACGGCTTTGACGATCAGGGCCGCAAATTCGACGCCAACGGCAATCTGAACGACTGGTGGACCCCGGCCGATTCCGCCAACTACGAAGAGCGGGACAAATGCATTCACGACGAATACACGCAGGAAGTTCCCGAAGCCGGGGTGAAGCAAAACGGAAAACTCTCCGCGGGAGAAGACACCGCCGATAATGGCGGCGTCCACTTGGCGCTGGCTGCGCTGCAGAACACACTCAAGTCACAAGGCAAAGACTTGGACACACCGGCGGACGACGGTCTGACCGAACTGCAGAATTTCTTTCTGGCCTACGCCAACGTGTGGTGCGGGGATAGACCGCCCGGAAGCTGCCCGCACCGCGGTCATGACGCAGGGCCATTCGCTGAATCGTTACCGCGTGAACAACGTGGTCGCCAACATGCCCGAATTCGCCCACGCCTTCGGCTGCCATGCCGGACAACCCATGGTCCATGCGAACGCGTGCCGGGTGTGGTAGCGCATAACTATGGAGGGCGGGTGTCCCCACCCGCCATGTGTGGCAGTTCCAGCCTCATGTGTTCTACGTGGAACATTGGGAAAACGAACCGAGTGTTCCACGTGGAACATCCCAAAATGGGAACTGGTTGATGCGGTGGGGGTTAGCGGGCCGTGCCGGGCTTCCTGGAACAAGGTGCACAGCCTACGAAAGTGGACTTGACAACTACGGGCACATAACGAGACGGACGCTAATCTCCCGCGGCGACTGCAGCGAGAGGCTTGATGGCCTTGAGTTCCTTGCGGAGCTTCTGCTTAACCTCGTGGACAGCAAAAGCGTCTTGCAAGTTAAGCCAGAACTGCTCGGAAGTCCCGAAATACTTCGCCAAACGAGCGGCCATCTCGGGTGTAATTCCCCGCTTCTCCCGAACAATGTCGTTGACGGTAGGGGCAGAGACTCGCAGATCCACCGCCAGCCTGTACGCGGAGATACCCATAGGCTCCAGGAACTCCTTCCGAAGAATTTCTCCTGGATGCACTGCCCACCCTGCCCGACCCTCATTTTTGATACTCACGAATTCTCTCCGTCACTTTCGATTCTTTTTCAGCTTTCAATCAGTGGTAATCCGTGATTTCCACATCGTAGGCATCACCATCCTGCCACACGAAACACACACGGAATTGATCGTTAATCCGAATACTGTGTTGACCTTTCCTGTCATGCTCCAGCTTCTCCAGCTTGTTTTTTGGGGGAATCCGTAAGTCCTCCAATTTGGTAGCCGAGTCCAGCATGGTCAGCTTTCTCTTGGTTACACTTCGCAGATTCGCCGGAGGCACCTTTTCGCTCTTACCCGTGCGCCAGAACTCCTCCGTGCTCTTGCCTTTGGGTGTCCCTGCGAAAGTCTTAATCAAGGGAAGAGTTTAACGAGTGTCGTTAATAATGTCAAGCATTAAACAGGCGGCGTTTCCAAGGGGGTTCGTACTCCCACCCTTGCGCAAGGATGGGCACCCTCTGTCTCGCTAGGGGAAGAAAGAAAAACCCGGCATGGCTAAGCAGCCGGCCCAGGTTAGCGTCCAAAAGGCAGGACGCGAACCTGGGGCACCCGGTCTAACGAATCAAACGCAACTTACAACGCCGTGCAAACCGCCTTCACTTCTGTGTACTGCTCCAGCACCTCGTGGCCCATCTCGCGGCCCCAGCCGGACTGCTTGTACCCGCCAAATGGCAGAGCGGCATCGAAGATGTTGTAACAGTTGATCCATACCGTTCCGGCCCGAAGCTGAGCAGCGACCCGGTGCGCCTTCTGGATGTCGCGCGTCCAAATCCCGGCAGCGAGACCGTAAATCGAGTCATTGGCTTTCGGGACCAGTTCTTCCGGATTGCTGAACGGAATTGCCGTGACCACCGGCCCGAAAATTTCTTCCTGCACAACCTTCATGTTTTCGCTGGTATTCACCAGCACTGTCGGTTTCACGAAATAGCCCCGGTTCCCGAGTCTCTCGCCTCCGACTACTGCCTTGGCGCCCTCGGAGAATCCCGACTCCAGATATCCGCAGACCCGCTCCAGTTGTTCCTGCGAAACCAGCGGCCCCATCTCGGTGGCGGGATCCAGTCCTGATCCGACGTTGATCTTCTGCGCCTGCTCCGCCACGCCGTCCACAACCTTGTCAAAAATGCTCTTCTCAACGTAAAGCCGCGAACCCGCGCAACAGCACTGCCCATGGTTGAAGAAAATCGCGCTGGCCGCGCCGGCGATCGCAGTGTTCAAATCCACGTCGGCAAACACAACGTTCGGAGACTTGCCACCCAACTCCAGCGACACTTTTTTCAGATTTCCGGCGGCGGCGTGGAGAATGAGCTTACCTACTTCGGTCGACCCAGTGAACGCCACTTTGTCCACGTCCGGATGGGCGGCGAGCGCGGCACCGGCAGTTTCGCCGTATCCGGGAATGATGTTGACTACTCCGTCCGGGAATGCCCGCCTCCTGAATCAACTCGCCCAGGCGCAGGCAGGTCAGCGGCGTCTGCTCGGCGGGCTTCAGATCACGACTGTATTTCCCGTCGTCAAGGCCGGACCAAGCTTCCACGCCGCCATCAGCAGGGGAAAATTCCACGGGATGATCTGGCCGACCACACCCACCGGTTCGCGCAGCGTGTAAGCCAGGTATTTCGCTCCGGGAGTGTAGGGTACGGAGATCGGAATGGTGTTGCCCTCGATCTTCGTCGCCCAACCTGCCATATAGCGGAACAAGTCCACCGCCAGGGGCACGTCCGCGGCGCGCGCCACCGTGAGCGGTTTGCCATTATCCAGCGACTCCAGTTGCGCGAACTCTTCCAGATTCTCTTCCAGCAGATCCGCCAGCTTCCAGATCAGCCGGCCCCGCTCCGATGTGGTCAGCTTCGACCATGGACCTGCTTCGAAGGCTGCCCGGGCGGCGCGAACTGCGCGGTCTGATGTCCTCACGGTCTCCTTCGGCCACCTCCGTGAGAACTTCGCCGGTCGCGGGGTTGTACGTCGCAAAGGTCTTGCCGGAAGCCGCTTCCACCCACTTGCCGTTGATCAACATCTTGTGTTTTCTGGAAACAAAGCTGGTCACGTTATCTTGCGGCGGAACGATCTTCAAAGCCGTTGCCATGTTTATCCCTCCTTTTTAGTATTGCAGATATCAGAATTGCGCTCTTAAGCCGAACTGTTCTTTATTTACTGAGTTCGATCGAGATGATTCCGCCTGCGGCCGACTGATCCAAAGCTTCGAAATACTTTACCTTCGCCTTCATTCCTTCCAACTCCGTACAGGGATGCAGTTCGCCCGCCGGTATGAAGTTGACGGCAGTGAACTGAATTTTATAGTAGTTGTTGCTGCGCAGGGAGATCGTTCCCCCCGCGCTCTCAACCTTTAGTTCCATGATCGCGGGCGAAGAACACTGAACATTCTTAACCGTCCCCTTCACCAAGCGTTGTGGCCCATGGGGCTCGTCCTCGCGATGCTGGAGCACCGGCGGAGCCGACTCTGGTGGTTCCGAATCGCCCGGCGTCGCGTTCGCTGAGGATTGCCCTGGCGAAACGCTGGATTGAATCTCGCGGTTCTGCTGCTCCGCCTGCTCGCGTGCTGCCAGGTACTGCTGGGCTGATTCCAGCATATTCTGAACCGACGCGACTTCCTCTGGAGTCTTCGCCAGGTTACCGGCAGCCCGCAACGCCGCGATGGCATCCGCGCCGCGTTCCATTTCAAGCAAGATATTGGCCGTGTGAAGCCGATAGCTCAGGTTGCCCGGTTCCAACTGCACTGCATTGAGCGCAAGCCGATCAGCTTCTTCCAGATTCTGGCGCTGCATTCCATAAAACACCGCCAGCTCGTCAAAGGCCGGAGCAAAGGACGGGTTGAGCCTAATCGCAGTGCGCAGACTGGACTCGATCTGCGTCCGGCGGTCCGAATCGAGGTGCCCGCTGCTCATCGCGATGGCGGCGAAATAATACTGGGCGAGGAAGCTCTGCGAATCCAGCTTGACGGCTTGCTCGTACCACGTCTGCGCCTCGTCTTGTTTCCCTTGGCGAAATGCCAGGTACCCCATGGTTTCGTGCGCCGAGACGTTGTTCGGATCGTCACGCAGCACCCGTTCCAACAGAGTGCGCGCATCCGCGACGCGCTGGTCGTAAGCGAGAAAGTCTGCTCGCGCAGCATCCGCCTGGGTCAGGCTCAGGCCTTGTACCTTGAATGTTGCGTCGTCAACTTCGGTAGAACCCGGCATCCTGAAATACGTGAAGCTGCCCTGCTCCACATACCTTGCAAGCGCCGACTGAAGTTGCTTCAAGTCGCCGAAAGCGCGGGTGGCAGCGCTCACGGTGTCCACTTTCTGGCTCACTAGCTGCGCATAGTCGCTCACATGGTGAGTTTTGTCCTGGACATCCTTTACCTCAAGATAGTGCGTGAGCGCCCAAGACTCGGCATAGAAAATGTTGCCCTTGTTCTCCTCGTGGTAGTAGGGCGAGCTCTGATCAACCTTGAACAGGGTGGTGAGCGGAAGCAGTTGGCTTTCGCGCAGAAAAAGAATATTCTCGGTACTCGCCTCGCCCAACAGGGCTTCCTTGTCGCGTATTTCCGTATTCTCGTAGAACTCAGCCAAGCCCTCGTTCAGCCACAGGGGCATCCAATCAGCCTTGCTGGTCAGCAGATGAGTGTACTCGTGATAAACCGTGGCGTAGGGATGCTCACCCGAAGCATCGAGCCGCAGCAGAACATAGTTCTTATCTGGCGCACGCAGGAAAAGTCCGGCGAGTTCCAACTGTCCCTTGGCCAGGTAAGCTTGAGGCTCGAGTGCCTGAAAGTCTTTTTTATCTTTGACAGCCAACACAACGATGGGGGACGCCGGATCAACATGGGCGCGGGGAAAGACGGTCTGAAAAACCGAGCGCATGCGCTCGAATTGATCGGCAATATGCCGAGCTTGCTTTTCATTAGAGTCGCTCAACACGACGAAATGCGGGCTGCGAACTTCCAGCCAGTTCTCGGTTTTCTCGCGTGCCGACATGGTCGCCGCCGCGAGCAAAATTAAGAGCAAAAGGATGCGTCTGGGCATGTGGCGCGCCCCTACAGATATACCTAAAGGCCAACCAAGTCAAATGGGGGTAGTGGCTCAGTTTGATTTGTCATCCCGAGCAAGCGTTCTTTGCGCAGCGAGGGATCTGGGCGAGCAGCGCGAACTGTCGCGCTCTGCGCGACAGAATAATCGCGCGTTTGGCTCGCTTCCATATCAGACTGAGCCACTACGCAAATGGGGTTGAGTAAGACCTTGGCACCTGACGTGCTGCTATTCAGGACGCTGGGATGCCATCGTGGGGAGGGCATCTGGAATGGCATCTGTAAGCTCAACGGTTTGTGCGCTTCTTTTGGCTGTATCCTGTGCTGCTGGCGAAGATTCCGCCTCCGGCAAATCGGTCGTTCCTGGGCCCACACCTCAATCGTCGCTCGCTCTTGAGCATGCCGAGACGCCAAAAGTTGCAAACAATTTCCCATTCAGTTCATCGGCTTTGGGCACGGGCACGGATGCCATGGCGGGAAGCCCCCTCAGCTCTGGCGTCCCCATAGAGCCAGGCCAGCCCGTATCTTCATCTCTGTTGCCGGACGCGCCCTCGGTCTACAAACCTCTTTCCGGGCGCGACAAGTTCGACGTCTTCCTCCGACACACCTACTCGCCATACACGGTTGCTTCAGCCCTGTACGAGGCCTCATGGGCGCAAATGTGGGGCCAGTGGTACCAGTATGGCGGCGGCATGCAAGGCTGGGGAAAACGACTGGGCGCCACTTTGGCCGACACCGAGTCGCGCCGATTCATTCAGAGCTTTCTGCTGGCGACAGTTTTCCGCCAGGATCCCCGGTATTTTCCCAGCCAAGAGAATGGCCTGGCTTCACGAGCCTGGTATGCCGGAACCCGGGTATTGATAACCAGAACAGACGCCGGCCATGAAGCTTTCAACAGTTCGGAAGTGTTTGGAACTCTTATTACCAGTTCTCTGCAGAATGCCTATTATCCCAGGCCCGATCGAGGTTGGAACGACACCTTCACCCGTTTCGCCGGCGATTTGAGTTCGGACGCAACGTCCAACCTGCTCCGCGAGTTCCAGCCCGACATGAAACGCATTTTCCGGAGACACGAGCCCGGGAGATTGCGCCAAATCGAGTCCAAGATCCCCAAACCAATCCAGCAGTTGACGCTCCAATAACTTACACCGAGAATCATCCTTAGAGTGAGAGTTATCCACTCCCTCCTGTTAGCAGTCTCACCCACAGTTTCAGCGCAACTTCCGGGTCCCTTGCGGGTTCTGGATATTCTAAGCGCAATTTTTGACCGCCCGTTTGGGCGGTGCCCGCATTGGTTGGTGATCGGGTAAGTTCGGCATTATGAGGCTGTTGCAGGTGCTGAAGACCGCAATTCGAAACCCCAGAGAACCCCAGTGGTGCAACCGTGCCAACCGGCGTTTCATCCTAAACCTTACCAATAGCTTGGAGAAGAACTTGAAAAAGCTGAGTTTGATCGCCATGTTGTTTGTGCTCGGCCTGATTGAGACACCCGCTTACGGCCAACAAATCGACGCCGCTTTCGGTGTGGGTACGCTCTCCTCGGCCGCAGGCAAGACTTCCGGAGGACTGTTCTTTCCAACCGTGGGCGGTGGCGCCTACCCGACCTTCAGCGCGGATTTCCTTCTCCGGCATCACTGGGGAGTGGAAGGCGAAGTGTCCTGGCGAGCCAGCCAGAATCTGTATGGCGGATCCCAGCCCTATCGCCCCCTGTTCTACGCCTTTAACGCAATCTGGGTTCCGCGAATTTCCAAACATGTCTCGGCTGAACTTATGGCAGGAATCGGGGGCGAGGACCTTCGCTTCTATACGGGTAACTACAACTGCGGTTTCTTCGGATGCACCACCTACGTCAGCGCCAACCATTTCATGGGAGACTTTGGCGGCGGCATTCGCGCTTACTTCTGGCACAACGCGTTTATTCGCCCGGAGGCCCGCGTCTACCTGGTCAATAACAACCAGGAGTTCAGCTCGGGACAATCGGTGCGGTACGGCATTTCCCTCGGCTATAGCTTCGGGGAACGATAGCCGGCATTCTCACCGCACTCGGCGCGGCACTGACCAAGGGACCCTTTTGCCTGGAGCGATGCGTCCGTCCCTCGCTCAATGCAGACCCTCATCACGCACATCCCCCGCATTGAACCTTCCGCAGCTTGCTTTGCCGCGAACCATTCGATGAAGACCGGGTCGGCCTTGCCTGGGCGCTACCGATCGGACCTATATGAAAAAGGGCGGCTTCTTGCGAAGCCGCCCTGCAAATACCTCTGCTGCTCAGATCGTTAGAACTCGATCCGGGCGTGCAACTGAACCAACCGTCCCGAAACGGCTGAACCCACGAACGCTCCGTAGATACTGGTTGGCGGAACGACCGTGGAGGTTACCGTACCGAACGGAGCCTGGAAGATATTGTTCACGTCCGTGTTCGGGTTGGAGAAATTCGGGTGGTTGAAAATGTTGTAGAAGTTTGCCCCGACCGCGAAATTCACCCGCTCCGTGACCTTGAACCGCTTCAACAGGTTGAGATCGGAGTTGAAGTAGCCCGGACCGCGGAAGAAATTCCTGCGAGTGTTCGCGAAGCCCGTTTCCAGGCCGTTGAAGTTGACCGGGAACTGGTTTGCGGCATCCATGCACTCGGCCAGTTGACCGGGACCCGATTGTGTGGGATGGCCGCAGCTCGTTGGGCCAGTACCATTCCACTGCGCGGGCAGCAAGGTTACGTTAGCATAGGTATTCTGGAACACGAGCGTCGGAAGACCGTCCGAAGCGGTGAAGGGATAGCCGCTGCGGGCAAAGAACGTCCCGGAGATGCTCCACCCGCCAACCACCTCGTTCAGCGCGCTGCTTGAGGACTTGAAGGGCAGATCCCAAACATAGCTCGCACTGAGGTTATGCCGCACATCATAGTCGGCATTGCTGTAATCGTTGATGTTCAAACCGCCTGGGTTCAACTGGTACAGGAGGCTGTCGTTGAGGCTATAGGGGCTGACTCCACCATTCGACACGTCATCGGTGGCGTGCGAGTAGGTGTAATTGATCGAACCCGTAAAGCCGTGCGTCATCCTCCGCGTGGCCGAGAAGGTCACACCGTTGTAGTAGGAGTTTCCCGCGTTGGTCATCTCCTCGACTAGGCTGACGCGGCTATCGGCAGGAGTCGTCGGCAAGCCCGTGTAGGTACCGAACCCCCCGGCTCCCGCATTCACCCACGGGTTGAAGATATAGATGTCGGATCCCCGGTTGCCCACGTAGTTGATCGACACCGAGGTCTTCTGTCCGATGGACTTCTGCAGTTCCAGGTTCCACTCCACATATTTTGGATTGGAGACTGGGTTGTTGAGAATCGAGTTGTATTGGGGAACGGCGCAACCCGGAGCTGCCGCCTGGTACTGGGCGAGAGTTCCCCCGCCAGCGAACGTATTTTTGAACGCTGCGTTGCAGGCCTGGATTTGTGTCTCGATCGGTGGACCAGCAGGGTTGCTGGTGTCAGCGGGCGAGATGGGCGCTGGGTTGACCGGTGAAAAGGTGAACCGGTTCGAGGTCGGTGAATTCAGCGCGAAGCTGTCCGCCAACGTTCCGGGGTACAGATCGGTGAACAAACCGATGCCGCCACGGATGACGGTGTCAGACTTGCCCCAGGGATTCCAGGCAAAGCCAAAGCGCGGCTGGAAGGCCACCTTCTCGATCTGCGGGAACAGCGAGTGGTTTTCGCCGAACATCTGGTTGAAGGGGATGCCCGGATCATGATCCAACTGCGTGAACGGCCCCGTAAAACGCGCAATGCAGTCGGTCTGGCAGACCAGGTTCGAGTTGCGGTCCGCGCGCAGGGTCAGGGTCAGCTTGAGGTTCGATTTCAACCGGATTATATCCTGGAAATAAGCTCCCACGCTGTAGATGGCCATGGGCTGTTCCAATTGCTCGGGGAAATACTGGCGGATACGACCGCTCAACCCCTCGGTGAACAACTCCTGGCTGGTGACGTAGACCTGTGGAATGGTGCGCCGCCCGAACAACCCGTCGGTGATGTCGTTGCGGCGGAAGTTGACGCCCGTCTTAAACTCGTGCATGCCACGAGTCATGGACAAGTCATCCGTGATCTGGTACTGGGTCACTTTTCTGCCCTGCGGGAATGCGGAGCTTGCGCCCAGGCCGCCAGAATTGGCCAACCAACTGGCCCCGCTTATGTCAATCAGGAAGTACGGAAATGCGGCCAAGGCTGCCAGGCCGGTTGGCGACGTCAAAGATCGCGCTGTACCAACTCCCCGAAAGGATGAACGAGTTGATGGTGGTGGGGTTAATGGTGCGCGTGTAGTTGATCTGTCCCTCATACTGAGGCTGATTGCTAACCGCGCTAAACAGGGGATTCACCGGGTCGCTGCTGGTTGGCTGCAGACCACGGTCCATCCTGTAACGAATGTATAGTTTGTCATTGTTCGTAGCGTTCCAGTCCACACGGCCCGCCAGAATCCATTCCTTGGAAGGTGATCCTACCGTGGAGCGATAATTTTCGGTGCAGGGCAGGGTCGTACCGAATCCCGCGAGTGGCCCAGCGTTCACCGGGACTAAGTCAGCGCAACCCAAGGGATCCGTTGGACCGGTCCCGGGGGTTGCTCCAGCGATTCCCTTGGCGCCGGCGAACAGGTTCGCCATTGTTTGGTATAAGGGAACGGCTGCCGGATCAACAATCCCAAGGTTGCCCACAATCCCGTTCATGTACGCCGGAGTAGGCAGGAAAACCTGGGTGCTGCTGGCGGTGATCAGACGCAGACCTTCATAGTCCACGAAGAAGAACGCCTTGTCCTTCTTGATTGGGCCGCCGAAACGGGCTGCGTACTGGTTATTGTTCACGAACGGACGGTCAGTGATCGGCACCGTCTCGTTGTTGAACCAGTCGTTGGCGTTCATCTTCCGTCCGTTCCACCAGTACATGGCGTCGCCGTGGTATTGGTTGGTGCCAGACAGTGTGGCGTAGTCAACCTGCGCCCCGGCCTGGCGGCCATACTGCCCGGTGTAGCCGTTGCTCACCACCGCCGCTTCCTGAACTTCGTTCCTGCCCAGCAGCAGGTTCGTGGCGCCGGAGTTGTTCAGGTTCAAGTAGGGGTCCATTTCGTCGTTGCCGTTGACCGTGAACAGATTCGCGGTGGCGGGCAGTCCGAACGCGGTAAAGTTACCGTAACCGCCGCCGCTCGACGAGTTCATGGTCACGCCCGGCGCAACCTGAGCGATCGCGGTCAGGTCATTGCCGGAGTTCGGCAATTCCATCACTTCTTTCTCGGTCACCGAGGTCTGGATGTTGGCATTCTCGGTCTGAATCAACGGAGCCGCGCCGGTCACTTCCACCGTCTCGGAACCTTGACCGATTTGCAGTTGAACATTCGCCGTGGTCACCGCTCCGATCGCAATGACCACAGTCTCAGTGGTAGTGCGGAAACCGGACTGGCTGACCGAGACTTTGTAGTTTCCCGGCTTCAGTAAGGGGAACCGGTACAAACCGGTCGAGGTGGTCTTGACGGTTGCGCTCGTCCCCGCATCCGCGCTCGTCAAAGTTACCGTGGCGCCCGAAACGACGGCATTGGACGGGTCAGTGACCGTACCCGTGACGTCGCCGGTCACGATGGTTTGCGCCATCACTTGGACAGCGAACAAACCCGCGACCAGTAGAGTGGCTAGTTTTATTAACAGTCTAAATCGCATAGTTTCTCTCCACTTTTTGAGTTGTCGAATGAAACGTTTGCTTGCGAACCTGGCTGCTACTTCCTGTGCAAGGCACCCACCCGCTGGATGAGCACGATGCCAATGACATTGCTGCTGAAATATGGCTGGCGCATCAAGGGAACGCCCAACAATAGACGTCACTTTCTACGCCGTCATACACAAAGGGTAACTGGCAGTAACCAGCACACGCGTTGCCAAGTGCTGTATTGTTATAAACCTATACTGTGAAACAACTTAAGTGACTACGAAGATAGGGTGACGGCGAGAATCTATGGATTTCGGGAGATTGTCTTCAATGGTTTCTCCACAAAGTCATACCTGCGGAGTACTGTTTTGTCAGTTTTCTCAGTAGCTTAAAGGGAAAAAGGCCGGGCTCCGAGTGGTTCGTGTCTAGCGCCTGGACATGTCCGCCAGCGCATGCGGACCGAGTCCTGGCAAGTCCGAATCAAGGGAAAAACGAGCAGCACGGTAGCGCGGCCGACGCCTCGTGCGCCAACTGCAGAAGCCCCTGCCGACTGGTCCTCCTATGCCGAAGTGGTGCTCGACACCCTGGGCCCGGTGCCGCGCGCGAAACGCAGGCGCGGACCACAAAGGTAGAACACCGACCAAGATCCGTAAGGTCCTAAGCAACGCCGAGGGTAGACCGCATCTCCACTTCCCGGTCACGGGAGTGATCTGGATGCCAGCTTACCGCGATTAGTCGTGGCGAGTCGGCATAGCCGAAGTAATCCAACCGTTGGCTTTTTGACAGCAAATATGGGGTTCAAGCCGAAGAAATGGCGGGGACGACGGGACTCGAACCCGCGGCCTCTGCCGTGACAGTCTAGACGCACTTGTCTTTTCTGCGACTTACCTAACCAGCGGGGGCTGCCAGTCGCAGTAGGGGACGACTAGAACCAGAGCTTGTGGGTAGCAATGTGGGTGGAAACTCCAAGCCTCACGTGGCTTGATCTATGACCGACGAGAGTGCGTCCTATTGAACCTGCTCTCCGCAACAGTGCCCATGCCCTTCCTGTAGATCATTCGCTCTTCCATTGCTTCGGCAAGCTCCGAGAGCCGGAACCGCCAGATACTACGCTGTTGTCCTTGACCCAGAGGGTACGCCGGGATTTCACCCTGCCGTGCCAGTAGCAGAATCCACTTTTGGCTAACGGAAAGAAACTTCGCTGCGGTTTGCGAATCTACGAATCGCTCTGGTTCCTGCTGTCCGTCGTCCCTTGTTTGTGACAGAACCACTCCAACGTTTCGATCAGTCTGCATAGAGCCTCCTGATAGGCTGCCGGAGGATATCAGAATTCTCGACACGAACAGCTAGGGCGATAATCTACGCCGCCCGATCAAGATCAGCGTGATCCGCAAGAAGTCAGACAGCGTGAGCCCATCGGCCTCATGACTTCCTTGACCTCTCGCAGCAGAGCAGCCGTCGTGAGTTCTAGGTTCTTTTCCTTTGTTTGTATGAGAGCCCTTTCAAACGTGGCGTCCTCGATTCGGCTCGCAAGCTGCTGCCATTTCGACGACTGATCGCGAGTGAGTCCGAGTTGAGGGAGTGTCGAAGTGCCCGACAGTTTCTTGGGGCGACCCCTAGCCAAACCGAAACCAGTAGCCGTACAATGCCGGTCGGCAGCCCCCGCAAAGGAGGCCGTTAATGGCATACCAGCGGGGGAGTTTGAAGAAAGTGGAAAGGAAAGAAGGCTTGACTTGGGTGCTTCGCTACCGGACCAAAGGCAAGGAGCAAACGCCGCTCGTTGTTGGTCTGGTCAGTGATTTCCCCACCGAGGATAGAGCAAATGTCGAAGTTGACCGCCTCGGGCTTCGAGTAACGATCAATTGCACCAACGCGAGGACCGAGCGGATCAGGTTCAACCAGCTTGCGGAGTATTACCTTAAGGTCGAGTTCGATCCAGAGGTAACCGCCAGCCCGAAGTCGGAGAACACGAAGCCCATTCTTGACCACTACGTCCGCGACTTCCTGATCGCCAAGTGGGGCGACCAGATCGCGGAGGACATCGAGCCGCTTGAAGTCCAGAAGTGGTTTAATGCCCTGCACAACAAGGAAGAGTACGGGTGGACCACAGTCTCCAAGATTCGGGGCATCATGAACCGAATTTTCAAGATCGGGATCATCCACAAGAAGGTCACGAAGAATCCGGTGGAGGGGCTGAAGACCAGCAGTAAGACCACGTACAAAGCGATCAAGATCACCCCGGCTCAGACGCTCTTAATCTTGCGGTCCGTGATGGGGAACATGCTGCACTTCACTCTGGTGTTCACTGTGGCGGCGACGGCACTTCGAAGCTCAGAAGTGCTCTCGCTCCGCTGGGCTGACATCCTTTGGGAAGAGCGGAAGATCAGGATCGTCAAGTCGTGGAAGAAGACGGGCGTAGACGGAAGCACCAAGACTCCTTCTTCGGAACGCGACGCACCAATGGGCAGGGTGTTAGCTCACTACTTGCACGAATGGCACAAGCAAACGCCATACGCCAAACCCACGGACTTCGTGTTTCCGTCGATGAATAGAAGCGGCAGGGTGCCGATTTGTTCGTCGGTATTTTGCTCCGACTACTTACGCCCTGCGGCGAAAGCGGCGGGCGTTCCCATCCCCGATGGGCATCGCTGGGGTCTGCACAACCTTCGACACAGTCTGTCGAACTGGCTGGTGAACAAGGCAAAAGAGAACCCGAAGACAGTGCAAGGTATCTTGGGTCATTCGCGTATTCAGACCACGCTCGATCTGTACACGGACGAAGACCTCGACGAGATGATCGCCGCTCAAGACAAATTCATTGACGCGGTGGGATTTGAAAGGGAGACCGTCCAGTGAGGGTGTGGGTGAAATTGTGGGTTGGACTCTTGCGTGCCATTCCTTCCAACCTACTGAAAAGAATGGCGGGGACGACGGGACTCGAACCCGCGGCCTCTGCCGTGACAGTGAGACGGCATTAGGATTGTCAAGGACTTACAGACTTATGAAGACCGCCCAAGTCCTTGAAAACCACGCCGAATTCTGAGAGTTGTGGATCAGGTGTGGATCGGAATTTCCGCTGTCAGCCTCTCTTTTTTGGTGTTCCGCGTGGTCAGTTCACCGCCCCGCCGCAGCAAGCTCGGCGTCGGTCAGAGGCTCGTTCTGGGTGAAGGTTCTCACTGGAAGTCTCCGAGCATCATCAATAACCGTTTACGATACCACCCTCGATTGGCTGGCGGTTTTCGATTCGACGGAACTTCCCTCTGTGCCGCTCTTGCCCTTCAGACTAGCCAACAGCCCCGAATACCGCCTCTGCGGACGGTCATTGCGAACCGCGATTCCCAACGCTTTCTTCTGCCCGATCAGCACGAGCAGACGTTTGCCCCGCGTGATCCCGGTGTAGATCAGGTTTCGTTGCAGCAGCATGTAGTGCTGAGTGGCGAGCGGGATCACCACTGCCGGGAACTCCGATCCCTGCGACTTGTGGATCGTGATCGCGTAAGCCAGCGAAATCTCGTCCAGTTCCCCGAAGTCGTACTTGACCACCCGCTCATCGAACCGCACCGCGACCTGCTGCTCGACCATATCGACCCGCTCGACGATCCCCACGTCTCCGTTGAACACGTCCTTGTCGTAGTCGTTCTCCGTCTGGATGACTTTGTCGCCTATCTGGAATCGCCATCCGAACCGCTCAACGGCAGGCTGACCGGGTCGGGTTGGGTTCAATACCTTCTGCAAGGCTGTGTTCAGTTCGCGCACGCCGAGCGATCCCCGGTTCATGGGGCAGAGAACCTGAACGTCGCGGATCGGGTCGAGTCGAAACCGCTCTGGAATCCTCTCCTGCACGAGCTTGACCAGCGTTGCCGCGATCTTTTCTGGGTCATCCCGTTCGATAAAATGGAAATCGGAACTCGGGTCTGCTCCACGCATATCGGGCATCTGCCCTCGGCGGATGCGGTGCGCGTTGGTGATGATGTGGCTGCCCGCAGCCTGCCTGAACACCTCGGTGAGGCGAACGACCGGGACGACGCCGCTCTCGATCAAGTCCTGAAGCACCGTCCCCGGTCCCACGGACGGAAGCTGGTCTACGTCGCCGACCAGAACCAACCCGGCTCGGTTCGGGACAGCCCGCACCAGCGAGTGCATTAGCGGTACGTCCACCATCGAGGTTTCGTCCACGACCAGAAGACCGCAGGCGAGAGTGTTCGACTCGTTTTTGCTGAACCGCCCGGTCGCTGGATCAATCTCCAGCAGGCGGTGGATCGTCTTCGCGTCCATGCCCGTGGTCTCGGTGAGCCGCTTCGCCGCCCGTCCGGTTGGGGCGCACAGCAGGCACTTAACGCCCTTCGCACGCAGGATCATCAGGATCGAGTTCACGAGCGTCGTCTTGCCCACACCCGGTCCTCCGGTGATCACCACCACACGGTTTGCGAGAACCGTCTTCAGCGCCTCGCGCTGGCTGGGGGCGAGCGTCTTGCCCGTTTGGCGCTCGCACCACGCGACCGCCTTCTCGAAATCAATCGGCGGATAGATCGGCTCCGCTTCAGCTAGGCTCTTGAGCCTTGTCGCGATGCTTTCTTCTGCCTTTCGGAGATGCGGCAGGAAGATCAGGGCATCGCCGCTGATTTCCTCCAGCAGCAGCGATCCGCCCGTGAGCATCTGCGACAACGCCTGCTCGACAGTCCCTTCGGGCACCTCCAGCAGCTTCACTGCTGCGAGCTTGAGTTTCTCCAGAGGCAGGGCACAGTGACCATCGGACGTCGCTTCCAGCAAAACATGGTCGATGCCTGCCCTCGCCCGATTGAGCGAATCTCGCGGAATCCCGACCTTTTGCGCGATCTGGTCGGCGGTCGCGAAGCCGATCCCGTAGATGTCCTTCGCCAGCATGTAGGGATTGGTTCGCACCTTCTCGATTGCCTGCTCGCCGTAGGTCTTGAAGATTCGGACTGCTCGGCTGGTGCTCACGCCGTGGCTGTGCAGGAACAGCATGATCTCGCGGACTTGCCTTGCCTCCTGCCATGCGTGCGCGATCCGCTCCCGGCGCTTTGGGCCGATGCCATCGACCGTTTGCAGTTCGGCGGCTCGGTTCTCGATCACGGCTAGAACCTCGGCTCCGAACTGCGCGACCAACTTCTTCGCCAGAATCGGCCCGATGCCCTTTACTAAGCCGCTGCCGAGGTACCGCTCGATCCCCTCGGCGGTGGTCGGCGGCACCGTCTTCATGGTCGTCGCCTTGAATTGCAGCCCGTGTTCCTTATCCCTGACCCACCAGCCCTCCGCGCTCAGCCATTCCCCTGCGGTCACCGAAGGAAGCGACCCGACGACCGTCGTCTCCTCCCGCTGCCCGCGTGCTTTCACGCGAAGGACACAAAAGCCGCTTTCGTCGTTGTGGAAGGTGACACGCTCGATCACACCGGAGATCTCCTCGGTCGCGGCTCTGCGCTCTGGGATTGCGGCATTCATCGGGGCTTCATTTTCGCATGGGCGGCTGTGCCTTGCGTATCACGGATATGATTGACAAGTGCCCGCGCAAGTGGGCATAGAATTGATCGCATGAACGGGCTGCGGATGCGGCAATTCAAGATGCTATTGGAAGTCCGCCAGCATGAACTGCGCCTGAGTATCGAGCATCACCTGCAATACGCACGACGAAAAGTGGAGCCAGAGCCTGATACCGTGGATCAAGCTGCCAGCGGGTATGAGATGGGGTCATTGCTCCAGAGAAGCAACCAAGAACAGCAGTTGCTTCGGGCAATCGATTCGGCGCTTGGTCGCATTCAAGACGGGACTTACGGGAAGTGCCTGTCTTGCGGCAAACAAATTGACGGAAGGCGACTAGCAGCCGTACCGTGGACGGCGTATTGCATTCAGTGCGAAGAGTCCTTCGAGCGGTGACTCGGTGGATAGCGATCCGAATCGACGTGGGAACTTTTCTGTCGAAAAACCCGTAGAATAAAGTATGCAGTCTGAAGAACAACTCGATTTGAAAACAATGGAACGTGTGAGGAAGCAGAGCGCCTTGCTGCTAAGGCTGTACGACGCAGAAATTGCCAGTGACCCTACCAGTCACGCTACCGCATCTTCGCGTAGCAACCTGATAGCCCTGCGTCACACGATTGCGCAGTTGTATGGAGATGACGGGTCTTCATTGCTGGATTGCCAAAAGCAGATTGAATAGTCTTTTGGCACCGAGATACACAAGCTAACCCTTCTTTTGAGCTTTCCTCCACTTTGCCCATCGCGCCCGCTGGGCGGCTCCGATCTTCCTGCGAGCCGCAGCCGACATCGTCTTCTTCTTGGGCATGGTGACAACCTTCTGCTTCTGCTTGCCTGTGCCGCGTACCTTCGCCCAACGCGCCCTCTGGGCAGCCGCGATCCTTGCCCGTGCTGCCGCAGACAGATGTCTCCGAGTTCCTGTCGCTTTCCCAGAGACCCCGGTGAGCGCCGCGAGCGCCGCATCCAGTTGTTCGAGCGTTCTCGCCGCCCGATCCCGCTCTTTCCTCAACTGCTGGACAACACCAGCCAAGTTAGCCATCGAATTCTCCTCGCCGGGGATTGTACCAAGCCTCACTTGCCCTTACCTCGCGGTATAGTTGCCGCATGCTCGAAACTCAGATGCCGTTTGGGATTGCGGAACTCTGTTACCGAGGACGCAATGCTTGCCCGGTGCGCGGATGCGTTCGACGCAAGCCCCTGTCCGACGCATCGAATTAATGTGCATTCCACTCGCGGTGGTTTCACCTACGTGTATGACGAGCCGTGGCGGAACCTTCTCTGGATAGATGCGGATGACCAAGAACGGCTGGACGCGATCCTGCGCGGGAAGCGCGAATCCCGCATGGGGCATGAGCACTCGGAAGACGCAGTCACTTGGAACGTCTTCCGGTTCTTCGAGCGCCATGCGTGTCTTGTCGCCAGCGATCAGGACGATCTGCCCATGCCCGGACGGGTGAGCCGCTGACCGTCTTCTGGACGACGCACGACGGTTGCCTGTGGGATCCCTACCGCCGCTGCTCTGACCAAATTCCTGAGAAGACCAGTCGCTCGTTCCGAGTCCGACTGATCTTCCTGTGGGAGCACAAGCTGCTTGTTGTGGTCGAAGCGAAGTTCCGCTCGCCCAACCGCTCAGACAAACGAAGCGAGAAGACGAACTGCGCAAGTCCCGACCCTATATCAAGCACGCCTCGCGCTACCTCAAGCCGGGAAGGAGCGGAAGAAGCGGTGCGCGACGGGTGGTACGAACTCTTGCGGAACTGGGTCGCTGGGCACGACACTGAAAGACGCTCTGGGTTGCGAGGAGTTCGTGCTGGTCAACCTGCTGAGAAAGCGTCACGAGAACGAACACGGTGAAGACCCCAGACGAGAATTCGCCGAGCGTGCGTGTGTGCTGTCGCCGAACAGCCGATTCGTGGTCGCCTATTGGGAAGACTTGATCGCGGCTGCACCTTCGATCTGCGACCACCCGGACTCAGGACTGCTGGTCAGTTGGGCACGGAATAAGTCTGAACTGCTGGGCAAGCCCGCATTCGAGTTCTAGCGTGCGGCGGTAAAGAGCCGACGTGCAGCTTGCTGCGTTGAGTCCATGCCCCAGTGAGCTTGGCACCCATGGCGCGGCTGACCTTCCCAGATCAGCAGCAGGACTTGCAGAACGCAGCGAAGTATCAGTGTAGCAGGGGAATGTGACGGGAGTGTTAAGTTTGCCAGACTGGTTGTGGAAAGCGATTCTGGGGCGATTTGGCTGATGGAAGACCTCAGCCTCATGTGTGTGTTTCAACCCCTGTTTTCGGGCTTTGTGACCAGCAAGGCGTGTGGTTCTGGTTCGGCTCCCGCCCCGGCGACACCCTCGAAAGCGCAGTTGCGATGCCGACACCATCTGGTGTAGCGAACAAAAGGCGAATATGCTAGACTGCCCCGGTGGACGAAGGTCGCAAGCGCGTTCTGCTGATCGCTGCAAGCATTCTCGCGGTCCGTAAACTGGCGAACTGGGACGGACGCCCTTCGCCGTTCTTGGAATCGACCATTGCCGACGCGATCACGATTGCCGAGCGGATAATGGCGAGGATCGACAGCAGGTGGCCTGTGAACGCTGTCCAAAACCGATAAAGTCGGAGAGAGCGAAGAGGGCGCTACGACATTCATCTATCTGGACACGATGCTTTGGAATAAGCTCTGCGATGATGCGGTAGACGCAGAGGAACTCATGGCTGCGCTGCTAAAGAACAACAAGCAGCTAGTGCTGGGAACCGAAGTCATCTATGAAATAGCAAAGACATTCAGAACCAATCCCGCTCGTGGTCAACAACTGTTCACTTACCTCAAGACCTACACAGACCGCGGAATTCTCTGCACACGGGACAATCCGCTCATTCTTGATTGCGAAGCTGAGCTTGTGTTGAGCGGTGAGTCGAACGAATGTGACCCTTTCTTTCGTTCCACGAACTATCGCAACATGCAAGAGGAAGTTGACAAGCTATCGAGGGGCACATTCGACGAGCGTGCCCGGCAGGGGGTTGAGAGTCGAATGCAACTCGCTGCAAGTGAGCGGGCAGCAATGAACGGGCAATACAGCATCCCCTCTATTCTCAAGGCACGGCTTTCGAGTATCTCTCCGACTGCTCTGGAACAATGGCTGAGAAGAGAAGTCAAGCGCGTTGGAAGGAAGCTTCTCAAAGAACGCCTCAGGGTGCGATTCTCTGAATGGAATGGAAAGCAGCTGACAATCGTCGCTAAGAAACTGCTCGCTTCCTCTCGTTGCCCTCTTTCGCGGGCGGTTGTCCGCGCCGACTTGTATGCCAACTGGCGCACGGCACAGAGCGGTTCAATGACCCGTGATCTTTTGCCCGATTTAGACCATGTGGTAACGGCTTCGTATTTTGATGTCTATGCGACGATGGAGGCCGCGCAAGCAAAGTACGCCCCTCTCCTGTTGAAGAACACTCGCATAGCGATTTACGACGGCAAGGTTCCGGTTGCAGAGTGGTTGGAATCTCTCTGAGCGAAGGCAAACCTTCTACCACAAATTAAAACCCCAGTTCTGTGTGCTCCCATCCTGAAGTGTGATCCGCCAATGGACGAAAGGTATTCCTTTGAAAATGGGTTCAGAAACACCCGTAAGTTCAACTTGCTTTACGTATTTCAACGTCGTCTTAGACGCCCTGAACGTGATCGGACATTCACTCACAATCGAGCAATATAAATGCGTGAATTTCTTCCAAGCAACGAGGTCACGGACGAACGTAGCCTTTAGGCTGAAGTGGGTGAAGCAATCAACGAGTGCGTGTTGGAAAGCGACCAATGAGATGTGTTTAAGGTGAGGAGACTTCTTCTTGCGCTCGTAAAGGTCAATGAACCACTGGTCGAACTCAGTCAAGATGAAGGTGCTCCCTTCGCGCTGAGACTCCAGACTGGTATGAACAACCCAATTGCTGAATGTTCGGAGCACCGGATCGTTGTACTTATCCCGATCCATCAACTTCCGAATTTCCACGAGCAGATATACCACTTGTTTTTCGTTGGTAATTCGTCGGTCAAGCACGTCTTGAATCTTGCGAATGAGTTCGTCTTTCATTAGGTCTGCAACGATAGCTATGTCTTAGTACCATGTAAACCTCTGAATTGCGGAACCGCAAGTGGGCGCGGAGTATTGACTTTGGTCTAAGGCTGTGAGGAAATTCAAGCCCGTGCGCTGGGGGCCGCTGGATGCGGAATGGGGGAGCATCGTCAAAGCCTTACTCAGATAGAGCAGCGGGACAAGTGCCCTCAGAGTGGTCGAGAACACCTCCTAAAGTCTAGAATCGGCAGATGCCAAAGCTCACCTGTACAAGACATGGCGACCAAGCAAACGACCTTGTCCTTTACTGGCGCAGGCAGACCAAACGCGAAGTTAAGGCGAAGTCGTGGTTCATGGCGGCTCTAGCACTTGGCAGTGCGCTTGAAGCGATGATGTACGCCTACTTCATCATCTGGAGTGGAGATGATGGCAACGATCCGGCAAAGGATGAGAAAATTCCCGACCACATGGCTTTGTTCGACCTTATCGAAGCGGCGAAGCAATTCGATCTGTTGAGTTCTGTCAAATTCAAAGACAAGTTTGGAGAGCACGCAGTCGAAGACGTAATTCTTGAGATTAGCCGTATGCGGAACAATGTCCACGCTGGTGTGGCGCTCAGAAAAGACTTCAACCCAGCAAAATTCACGAAAAGGCAGTACATGCGCTTGCAGGACATCTTCGATGCCGTGGTAGATAACTACAACCGGAACCTGTAGCGATCAGGGAAATTTGCTGTTGCCGTCGAGGATTCTCAGGAGCGAGTGAAAGGGGCATATGTCGGATATGCTGTTCATCTGCGCCAACATTTCGGACGCCGCGAAGCAATCGAATCGACGGGCAGGCGCAATGATTCACGCCGTGAATTCGCTCCTGTCGTGATCGCCGCAATTGTCCCCTGCGGCCTGAGGAAACTTGGCGCAGTACGAACCGGGAAACGGGTAAAGGAGAATTTCTGGTGTGACTGCCGACGAGATCAAGCTCGGATTCCTGCTGCTGCAACATCTCCGCGTTGCTACCCGTGAGCGCTCTGTTCACAAGTTCAACGTAATCGGACGATCAACGAAAGGTGAATCGAGAGTTGGCTGGGTCGCGACATCTTTACATTCGAGAAGCAGTCGCTCATTTGGCTATGGGACGAACTCAAACGGGCGCGACTGATCAATGCGACTGGCACCGATCTTGTAAATCCTGATGATTGGGTGGTAGTCAGTCCGAAAGGCATGACCATTTCTGAAGCCGACTTCGCCGCGATGTTTCCCGATGAACCCGCCGGTGCTGGCAGGAACCAAAGGCTGGTGGACGCGGTTATGGGAATCTTCCAGCGTGCTGAGCTAGATGCCGATCTTGACCGGATCGCCGTAGAGCAAGGCAGCGGTTCCCCGATGAGCTTTTTGATGATCGACCTCGACCATTTCAAGAGCTTCAACGATGCTTACGGACACGGCGTCGGCGATGAAGTGCTTAAAGTTGTTGCCCAGACTGTCGCTATGGCGGTTCGGGGAAAGGGCGAGGCTTACCGCTACGGAGGAGAGGAGATTTCTGTCATCCTGCCTAACCATGTTTTGGGGGAAGCGAGTGTTGTCGCAGAGAGGATTCGAACCGAAATCGAATCCGCCCGGGTTGAATCCATACCAGACGCTTGCGTGACGGCAAGCATTGGCGTTGCGGCGATCCCTCAGACTTCCGCGAACAAGGACGACATGCTCACGGACGCGGATCGTGCGCTCTACCAAGCGAAAGATAACGGTCGCAACCGAGTGTGTTGCGCAACGAAGGCGGCTTCCGGAACCCCCGTGCAGCGCAAAACTCCGGCAAGACTGGACGACGACCTGCAAGAGTCAATTCCTAAGGCGGATGCTTTCGAGATCATTTTTGATCCTGAGAATCCGGGTCGCCAGTTTTGGTCGCTGCGGACTATAGAGGGTTTTTCCAGCCAGACTCACGGCATCGAATACAGAGTTAAGATTCGGAACACAACGAAGAGGACTCTTTATCAAGTAAAGGCGACGACAGAGACGCTTGGCCCGCTGGGTGCGCAAAAGCCGCAAACTTCTTTAATATTTGACCGAACGGGGCAAGACACTTTTACTCTTGATCCCGGCGCTACTGTGTTTGTGAAGCTATTTTTCACGCCGCTACCGCTGATACAGCCGGGGACATTGATGGGTTCATCCACCGCCGCTTACGGCCCGCTCCGAGTGACGGTCAGCGCCTTGGATACTGGGGCAGTTGAAAGGGTCTTCCAGTTTAATCCGCTAAGAATGGACTTCGATGCGCTCAAGGAATCACTGATCTACTGAGGCGAAGAACCAGCCCAAAAATGACCTTGGACGAATTCCGCCAATCGCTCACCGCAACCGAGCCGCCTGCGGGACTCTCGCACGCTCTCGCTGGACTCTTCCTATACGGTTCCAGTCATTCCACGGCGTGATCGCGCTTTAGCGGAAGTCGAACGCCTTGAGAGGCGTTCTTGCGATTCTTGAACGCCCGTGGTCGGGTTATTTCTGAGGATTATCGTTCGAAGTGTTTCCCTGTTCCGCATTCGGATAAATGCGTGAAAACCAATCCTCGTTCAGAATTTCGGGATGTTCTTTCAAGTACTGGAGTCCTTCCGCAACGTTACGTCGATCCTCGTTCGTTATGCCGATGCCTCTCGCAGCCACGTGCACCTGCCAGCCCGCAGACTCCAAACGTTTCCCAAAAGTATCAACGTGCGCGTCACCACACACGAAAACCAGAGTTTTTTCCTTGAGGTCAGCTATTTTGTCGAGCCAAAAACATTCTCGCCGTTCGAAGTATTTCCCGATATCAAGTGCCCATGATTTGCGTCGAGCTTCATCGTTGCTGATGTTCCAGTCAGGATCGTGCATCGAGATATGTAGATGAAGCTCCTGCTGCCCTACATACCCAATCAGCTTGCGTTTCTCCTTCGTGGGGTCACAGAACCGATGCTCAATACCGTTCTCGGCAGCAACTCTGGGCGTCAACGACAACCTTTTGCTCTCTTTCTCGGCCTCTTCGCTGTACTCCTCGGCAACGTACTCTGCCCCAACATCTCGGATAACTCTAGTCAACGTATCTACGTAATTCCTTTGAACATCGGTCTCAGGCTTTCCGCTTGGGGAGGATTGTGCGTTCGTGTGACTGGCTCCGATTAAATGAATAGGCATCTCGATCCTCACAGATTATTGCACCCTACTGATCAAAGCTCTCAAAAGGGTACCCGTCACAGTCGGGTTCACACAATCGGTGCTCTCGTTCCACCTGCCATTGCAAGCCTTTCCGCCGTGCTGCTTGCTAGCATCTCGCGACGCCGAGGCAGCCTGAGTCTGATAAGCTCTACGGTTATCTCAAGACAAGCAAGGTATGAACTATGAGCCAACCGTTTGGGGCTAACCCAAAGAACTTCGGCGGTCTTCTAGGCCAGTTCGGCACGCCAGTAAGGGTGCCGCCCTTCCAGCGAGGTTATAGCTGGGAAAAAACGCACGTTTCGACATTCTGCGAAGACATCTTCGATTTCAACCATTCGTGGAAGGCGGGGGAACAGTATTTCTTGGGGCCTATCGTCATCATGGAGGAAGCCGACAAAATCGTCCTTTTGGACGGCCAGCAACGGCTTGCCACAGTTACCATTTTCTTTGCCGCCTTGCGTGACCATGCAAGAAAGTTGGCAACTCAGAAGGGGAGCGATTTCGCACGAGACATTCAACGTGAACTGATTGAGCCGGACGACCGATGGTCACTTGGCCTAAATGAGACGGACGAGAGCTTCTTTCGTGAGGGCATACAGAGTGATCCGCCCAAAGCCGTTACTGCCACGCTCCGCTCCCATGTACTCATCAAGCAGGCTTACGATCTGATTCGTGCCAGAATCGCCACGGAACTTGACGGCCTGAACGCTGACGAGAGCGTGAAAAAGATGAAATCTCTCAAGCAGACGTTGGCTGTAAATGCAGTGGTAGTGGCTATCACCGTAGCTTCGGAGGACGATGCGTTTCAAATTTTCGAGACACTGAACGACCGTGGTTTGCGGTTGACGGTTCCCGATCTCCTTCTCAACCATCTGACCCGTTCTGCGGAAGCGAAAGATCGCCCTACAATTCGGGAAAAATGGACTTACATGCTGGAAAAAATGGGAAAGCGGGATATTGACCGCTTCCTCCGGCACATGTGGATTTCTAAGTTTGGCGATGTGAAATCACGTGGACTGTATCGAGAAATAAAGGCCTTCATCAAAGATGAAAAGCTTGAAGCTTTGGATTTTGCGGAACTCTGCGCCGAAGAGTGTGACAGCTATGTGGCGCTGGTGGACTTGGACGACAGCCTTGGGAAAGCTGCGCCGTATGTTGAGGCGATAGTCGAATATCTGGACGTGCCAGCCGCTCTTCCGCTGATGCTGTCGGGAGTTCGTTGCCTTGACGTGACTGATGTTGAGCGTCTTGCGAAGATGGTGGTAACGCTTCTCGTGCGCTATCTGGCGGCCAGACTTGAACCAAGCCACTCTGGAAGAAACCCTGTACAAAGCAGCCCGTGAGGTTCGGGAAGCTCACGCAAAAGGGGAGTCCAGTGCAAAGACCTATCACATCGCCAAAGCCATTCTGACTGGTATTGATGCGTCCGATGACCAAATCAAGACCTCTATTCCGAAGCTGATTCTGAACAAGAAGCAAGCTCAATACATCGTAACCACCTTGGCTAACCAGTTGCAGTCTGCGACGAAAGAAGTGGCCATCAATCAGGGAACGATTGAACACATCTTCCCGCAAAAGCCCACCAAAGCTGATTGGCCCAACCTTGACGAACTAGCCCCGTTCACATGGCACATCGGGAATCTGACAATTCTGGGAGAGAAACCAAATCAGAAAGCGGCAAATGCTTCGTTCGCTGACAAGAAAAACACGTACTACCCCAAATCTGAAATTAAGCTGACCAAGGAAGTGGCAGCAAAGTATCCCAAATGGGATGCAGCGACGGTTCTAACTCGAACAACTGACGAGCTTCTTCCAATGTTGAAGAAGGCATGGCCTAAGCTTGCCTAACGGCTAAACCATCTTCCGAGGACGCTTCTTGGTTTGCGCCAGATTGCGTGTATTTCCGCTAGACCCAAGAAACTGCATCAATCGCTCACGCAAGCCATCAGCCTCGATTACATCACACTCCCAAACCTTCATGACCTTCCACCCACTGCGCCGCAGTTTGTTGATGTTTCGGCGGTCTCGCTCGACGTTGCGTAGCAGCTTCGGCATCCAATAGTCCTCGCGGGATTTCGGGAGCCTTCCGTCGATACAGCCCTTGTGCTGGTGCCAAAAGCAGCCGTGGACGAGGATCACCTTCTTCCGAGATGGAAACACGAGGTCGGGAACACCCGGCAGATCGCGCCTGTGCAGCGTGTAGCGGTATCCCAACCCATGGAGCATGCGGCGGATCAGCATCTCCGGCTTGGTGTCTTTGCTCCTGATCTGGCTCATGTTCGCGCTACGCCGGGCGGCGGAAATCGAATCCATACTGGCCTTTCCTGCTTCCTGCCACTATTATGGCCGCATCGTGGCAAAACCTCCTGCCCTTGGACAAATCCATGAGCAGATACTCGCGCTGCTGAAGAAGCACCCGGAGGGTATCTCAGAGGGCGAGATGCGCGTTGCCCTGCGCATACAACCTGAGGAGCAAATCCAGTTTGGCAGAAGGCGCAGAGACCTACATTACTACTACCGCATAGACAAGAAGCGGATCGGGACGAAAACCCTGTACATCTATCGGGGTCCCGTTGAAGGTTCCTCGTGACGCCACTCCTACAGACTCAAAAACGCGGGCGCTGGTGCTGCACGCCGCTCACGGACGCTGCGGCATGTGTGGGCGAACAATCGAAAAGCACGGAATCACACTGGTAGTCGATCACAAGATACCGCGTGAGTGGGGCGGCAAGACCGAAGCCGAAAACCTCTGGGCGATTTGTGAGGAGTGCAACCAAGGCAAGAAAAACCTATTCGCATCGGTCGATTCCGCCGAGATGCGCTCCGCTATAAAGCACGATAGCGTACACGTCCGCATCGGCGAGCTTCTCAAGGGTGCGGGTGTGGGCGAGCCAGTTCCGAGCCACATGATCGACATTGTCGCGAACCAAGACGAATGGCGAAAGCGCCTCCGCGAATTGCGCTACCTCGGCTGGGAGATCACCGCAATGAGGACACACTTGCCGGGCGGCAGGTTCCAGTCGTCCTATCGGCTCGACAAGTTCACAGAATGGCCGGCCGATCCATCTGGTTGGATTCGGGAGTACGAGCAGAAACGTGCGGAACGGAACAAGGAAAAAGGACGCTAGGATGCAGCGAACAATTTCGCTTGCCTCGGCTTGCTTGCTTCCGTTTTCACGGAGAGAACCTTGAGAATACTCTCAGCCAATGCCTTGGCGAGCGGTGGAGGAACCGCATCGGAGACGAGCCGAATCTGATCAGACAGGTTTCCCCTAAGGATATAGTCCGGGCGGAAGCCTTGCAGCAGCATCGCCTCGTAGATGCTCAGACGCCTCTTGCCGGTGGGATGGATGTGGACTTCCCGGTGACCGTAAGCGACAGTCCAACTTGGCTTGCCCCACTCCAGCACGCGGAACGGACGCCCCTTCACGTCGCCTTCCTTAAGAAATCCGTTGAAGAACTTCTTCGATTTTGGCTTCAGGCACCAGTGATTCTGGTGAAACGGCACGTCCCCGCTGGACATTCCGCGCTCGAAGAACACGGGGGGCGGCAGCTTACCGATAATCTCTCGCACGGTTGTCCTCCGGGCTGAATTCCCCTTTGGAAACTCGAACTGGACTGCTTTGTATTTCTTGTTGTTGAATCCCACTACGAAGACGCGTTTCCTGACTTGTGCCACGCCGAAGTCCTGCGCGTCCAGTTCGCCCTCGAAGATCGTGAAGCCCGCCGACGCAAACAGTTCCTTAAAGTAGCCGAAGAGTTCGGCATGCGCCTTGTTCCGCAGTCCGAGGACATTCTCGAACACGAAAAAATCCAAGCCGTAGTGCTTGTTCAGTTCCGACAGGATGTGCGCGTAGTTACCCGGCAGCTTCAGCCGTGGGTCGTCGGAACGCTTGTGCACGTTGCTTAACGAGAATGCTTGGCAAGGCGGTCCGCCGATGACCCCAATGGGCTTGGGTGCGGACGGGAATTCCGACAGCCGCTCGATCACGTAGCCGTTGACGGCTTGAGACAAGTCCTTCCTGAGGATTCGAACTCTGGGGTGGTTCCATTCGAATGTCTGGCAGGCAGCCCGGTCAATGTCCATTGCTAGCACAGGCGTGAAGCCCGCTTGGACAAACCCTTCGTCGAGACCACCGGAGCCGGAGAAAAGGCTCACAACAGAAAGCATCTGGTTCAACTCTGCCCCTTGGCTGGTGTTTTTTGATTTGGATTCTAGCATCTGGTCGTTAGGCTCAAGCTGTTGAAAAATAGCGTCCACAAGGGCAGACTACCACGGGTGAATATAAAGCGAAAGCGTCACGTTTGGACGTAGGAAGGCTCGCAACCCAGTTCATTGCTTCGTGAACTCGGTCGGCTTCTTGTGTTCGCGAATCTGGGAATAGGAGACGGCAAGTTCCGATCCGAGCCGCAGCTTGCCGCCGTATTCATTCACTGGCTCGTTGTCCAGCGTACCGTACACAATTTGCTTCTTGTCGTCGTGGCTCTGCACGATCAGCCACATCCATTCTCCCGGCATCCCGTTCTCGCCCTCAAATTCAACTTTGATGTGGTCGCCCCGCTCATAATTTGGCACAAATTCTCCTCAGTTATTGTCGAGTAGCGATTTCAATTCTTCCATCGACAACCACGGACGGCGTCGATGAACCATTCGATGGCAGTTCGAGCACAAAAGTGCAATGTCGGATACTTTCGTTTTCGCATTCGGCTTCAGATCAGAAACCGCGACAACATGATGACACTCGATGTATCCCTCTCCCACAACACCATACTTATCTCGGAACGAAAATCCACATGCTTGGCACGCCAGCCGCCCATTCGCCTTGAGGAAACGACTTTTCGCAGCCTGCACCAAGGCTCGGTTGCGCTCGCGAGCACGGTGCTCCCGGAACAGCACTCTTCCTTCGGGGAATTCGTCTTCGTCAGGCTCGATGGTGATAGGAATTCCGTCTCTGTAGGACTTCTCTTCGGTTTTCCCAATTTCCACTCTCTGTCGGATCGCGGAAGCAACTTGCGCGAGTCGCTTCTGGTCGCCAGCGAACTCCTTCCAAACTTCTTCTTCTCCAGCGTTGCCGTGAGTCAAGCCCTTGCCGTGGTAGTCGGGGTCGAATCTCAGGAAATTACACAGCTTGGTATAGACGCTGTTCTCATTTCTGAAGCGCACTGCGTCCGGTCGGTTCTTATGGATCGGCAGTAGATTCAGGGTCTCGCTGAGCGTCCTGACCTCTGGATGGCTGTTGCTGATGTGACTTGGGTGGTGGCGAAAATAGAGGTCTAGCGCAAGTATCAGTTCATCGCGACTCCAAGCGGGGTTGCGTAACGCCATAGGTTAAATTTTCGAACGGCAGCAGCCTGAGAACAAGAATGGTTTAGTTCTAGCCGACTGGCTGTCATAGGCAGTCGTCAGTCTGCACCACCTATTTCACCACAAGCCTGCGACTTGAGTGTTTCCAGCAACCTGACCATCGCCAACGTGTCTAGCCCGCAATAGTCCAGCAGAGCCTTCCTGATTCTATCGCGCTCGCTCGCATCTAAGCTCTCTCGCACCAGCGACTCCCACGCCAGCCCGGCAGACTGCCCATCTGCGACCACCATGCCATCGTAGGTCATCTCTGGCACCAGCGCTGGCAAGACGGACTTGATGGAGTATGAGCCTGCGTATGCTGGATGATACGTGTGCTCCCTGACGATGGGCAGCAGATCGAAGAGGCGGGCTTGGATTGCGTTGATCCGATCCGCGAACTCAGGAAACCAACTGGCAAGGTCTGAAAGGCGCTGACATTCGAACGAGGAATACACGACTATGCTCCCTGTTTCGAGAACTGCGGCGATAAGCGAGGTGATGAACTCACGGCGCGGATCGCTCGCATCCGTTGCAAGAAACTCGCGATGTTCCAATGTCGCACCGGGTTCCTTCTGTGAGTGGACAGAAAATTGGAACGGCAGGTGGTCGTAAGGTCGCATGCCCGCAGAGCGTGGAATCGCCGGGTTCACCGTTTCAAAATCTGCAAAGTACAACGGGTACTTCAATCCACCCAAGGCGTCGCGGAGTTCCGGGCTATACCACGGATCGCCCGACTTCACGCACGTCGCCGCCCTTCGCTGAATGTCCGTCAAATCGAAGCCGTCGGGTATGTCGCGGATGGACTCGATGCCCATCTCCTCAAGCTCTTCCATTGCACTCGCGTGGATACGAGGCAGGTAGCCGATATGGTCATCGGGACGCGGAGAATTGCATCGGTCATAGAACTCGCACGTGACTGGATCGGTGCAGTGCCGACCGGGTGCAATGTCCGGTGGTTCTTGCATGGCGAGCACGGTGAACTCCGACCGTAGCTGGAACGTGAGCTTGGGCTGCAACCGCTGGACTCGCCGGGTCAGATTACGAATGCGGAAGAATCGTCGTGGGTCGATTTCGCCGCCCGGATAGATATAGCCTCGGTTCACGTGAGCCAGACACGCCGAAGCCAAGTCCAGCCCGGAGCGGGAAACGACGCGGTACTGGATCGCGACATCCTCGTAATGGTGATCCTTAACGTCGCTCGTGGACTTGACTTCGATCAGACGCCAGCGGCCGTCGCGTCGCCGATGCAAGACGTCTACCTTCACGAGCACGCCGCCGTGTTCGAACACGGCTTCAAAGATCGCAGGGATTTCTGGGTCTGCGACCAACTCTCGCGTTGCGCGGATCGCCTGATCGAGACTGCGCTCGCAGACTTCTACTCCACCGGGAAAAAGCTGCCGGGCGAGCATGCCGACCTCGTGTCCTTGCTCAATGATCGCCTCTGCGGCAGCATCGGGTCGCTCCGCGAGTTCTGGCGAGTGAACCTGCAAGTAAAGGCGTTTTGGGCACTGCACGCCTGCGCAGAATTTGCTCTTGCTGATTCTCATGGTCATGGCAGCGCCTCCCCGTCCATCATCAGGTTTCGTTTCAGTCCCGCCTTCACTACCCGGAGATGGAGCGCTTCTCGCCTTATCGTATAGCCCTTGCCGCAGATACATGTCTGCCAGCAGTTCGATAGGTTTTCTGGCGTCGGCTCCGTCTCGACCAGCTTGATCATCAAGCCAGCAGCCCTGACTGTCTGACCTTGAGCTAGGTAATGACGAGCAAGTTCGTGAATGCTCATCGCTCCTCCTGCCTCTGCCGCACCATTTCTCGAAGGTCGCGGAGGGCTTTGAACCAAATTCGATTGTGCTGCATCCTCGCGCCAGTCGCACGGCACGACAAAAACGTCATATTCGTGCTCGACGGCTCGTTTCGGTGATCTTCTGCTTCAAACAAATCAAACGTTACTGCGACATTCCGACGTTTGACATCGCCATGTTCATCAATAGACAAGGACGTCAGCACGAACACGTGGCAAATAATCATCCATCATTTCTCCTCCGTCGTCATCGTGACTCGTTGTCAGTGCGCGTTCTGGCTGCGCATGCTCTTGGCGCGGATCGAGATCGCGTGCAATGTTTCCCGCAGTTCGCGGTCGCCCTTCGCCCGGCTGATGAAGTCCTCACGTTTCCTGCCTCCGCATCCAGCGGCACAACAGCACCAACCAAACGGGCGCAAACACCGCGAACGGTGCCATTGCGAAGAACTCCAACCGACCCGTAGTGCTGTGGAGCAGGTTTCCTGCCGCACCGCAGAAAGCGAATTCCGCCAGCGCCGACCCGAACCAACCCATTACCATGAACCCGATGGACTTTCCAACCGTGCAGAACATTCCGCCTTCGCTATCGCGCCAATTTGCCAACCGACCCTCGCGCTGCGCCTTCCGAACCGTGTGCCAGTGGCAGATCACAGTCATCCAGAACCCGCACGCGAACGGACCGGTGAGCATGTAGATCGTAGCCATGTCCGCCACGCTCTTGTGCGTCAGGATGACCCAAAACGGCACGGTCACGTAGAGAAGGGGAGCCGAGGCGAAGAACAGAATCAACGCGATGTTAATAGCGACCAACCGAACGATGCTGCGGAAAAGGCTCTTTAGGATTTCCATTGTTTCCTCCGTTTTATTAACTGCCTAAGCGCCGCCGCAATGCTGCCGCCATGTTCCGACTTTGGGGCGATCTTGGTCGCTGCGGCGGTATCGCAGAGTGCCCGCAGCCGTTCCCTGTAACTTCGCGGTCATCATCGAGACAGTCTCGATTGCCTTGGCTGCTTTTTTTAACTCGCGCTCGACCTCGTCAAGGTCAACGAATGTGCGCCGGACTTCTTCCGCCAGCGCGGAATTCCTCTGGAGGAAGTCCGCGCCTTCGGTTCGCATCCGCTCGAAGATCGGGCTTGAGCACTTCGAGGTCGCGGGGAAGCCATTGACGGGTCGTCCGCAGAATCCATACGCCTTCGTCCTGACCCCACCGCCGTTCGCGGTCAGTGCTGCCGAAGTTGGCTTTCTTCCCGTGCGACGATGATGCCGCGACCGGGCAATCGACGTTCGTTGGCATCGCGGATGAGCTTCTCGATGTCGCTCTCGGTGATCGAGGTCTTGTCCTTGTTGTCAATCGATGATTCGCGGCTCAAGCGGAGCGCCGCTGGGATCGCGGTACGCCAAGAGGAAGTCGCCATTGCGTGGGAAGCTTCTCGCTGACGGCGATCGCCAGCCCACGTTCGCACTTCTTCTTCGAAGCTCATCTCCTCGCGCTTCCCAATGCGTGCTGTCTTCGTCAACTCGCCTTCAAGTTCCTGGTTCCGTTCCCGAAGGTCGGCGAGTTCCCGCAAGCAATCCTCGACTCGGCGACTGAGGCTTTCCTTTTCGGATTGAGCCGACCGCAGCGCATCTTTGTGCTGCTCCCTGATCTCGGCAGTCCGCTTCGCGAGTTCCGTCTCGAAGCGCGACCATGCGCTCTGGTGCTCGCGGTCGTGCTTGTTCTGGAGCAGCCGGAAGGCTTCTTCGGCGGACAGTTGGGCGACGCGGGCGAAATCCTTAACGCCGAGGCGATCCAGAATCTCGGCGCGGCTGAGTTCGCCTTGCCCACTGCACAAGCGGGCACTCGATTGTTTCGGTCGGCGATGTAGATTGCATAGTCATGTTTTCCTCGTTCTGAGCCAAATCAGGGAGGAACGAAATTCTTGGGGAAGTTAAAGACGTTGCTACTTCTTATGTCCGACTGGTTCAAGCAGGCAAAACTCAACAGCTGGATGGCAATCCACCTCGGCGTGCTCTGGGGCGGTGCTTCGCGTGAATAGCTCTCCGCACACGAGACATTCGAGCAGCCCGCGACTGCGACGGCAAACACCTTCCCGATCTGGTCGCGTTGGGAATCGCCAAGATTGCGCTTTGTGTTCTCGTTAGGCATGAGCCTCCATCCCGCGCTGTTCTGTTTCAACCGGAATCGGGAGCTTTGTCCCGCCGTTCGCCTCTTTCATGAGCCGACAGACGCTTGCCCGTGAGATGCTGTGCTTCTTGGCGACCTGCGTCAGGCTCATGCCGGAGCGGCGGTCATCAATCACCTGCTGACGATCCACATCAAGCCGCGATCTGCCGATCTGCCGCCCTTCGAGTCGTGCGCGACGCATGCCTGCACGTACCCTCTCGATGATGATGCACCGTTCGAGTTCAGCCATTGCGCTGACTATGATGAGAATCGCCCTGCCGAGCGGACCCTCGGTGTCGATGGCTTCGCGCTGCGAAAGAAACTGGATGCCCATTCCGTTCAGTTCGTCGATGGTCTGGAGCAAATGCTTCGTCGAACGCGCCAGCCTGTCGCACGACCAGACGAGCAGCACGTCGAACCTGTGTCGCCGGGCATCGTCCATCATTCGGTCGAGTTCAGGTCGCCGCGCTTTCGTTCCGCTGAAACCGTGGTCCGTGTACTCGCCCGACGATTTGGAAGCGATTGGCAGCGAACTGGCGAAGCTCGCCAAGTTGGGTCTCCGGGTGCTGGTCAACGGTCGAAACACGGCAGTACAGTGCGGCTCGTTTCATCGGGTCAGTTCTCCTTTGGTTGGTCGGCTTGTTTGGCGAAGTCGATCCGCAGCCACGAGACAAATGGTCGATTCGGGAGCGAGCAGGTTCAGATTCGACCAGACCTCATCCTCCAGCAGTTGCCCAAGATTGAAATCACTGAGTTCGCGTAGTCGCTGTGCCAGCACGCCGGGGATGAGGAGTGCCGCCGCAAGTCGCTCTGCTGGATTGCTGGATCGCATTCGCCTCCGCTGCTCTGCGATCAGTTCTCGGATCGTCAATCGAACTCCCCTAGCTTAGTAATAGGTGAATTTGCGCAGCATCGTCCAGAAATCGAGGGAGAAAATGGTAAGCCTTACCAAAGATATTTCGAGTGTTACTGCTCGCTTCAGAGATGCACGAGTCGTGCATTTGTTGCTTTGCGCGGGAAGCCAAATCACGCGACCATCTATTGCAACTTCGCGCATTCGCCTTTGGCTTGCTTCACGATGGGAATGTCACAGTCGCCGTTTGTTAACAGATTGGGTTCGAGCTTTGCCCTTCGACACGAGCACGTCAGAAAGCTCGTATGCTTCCCGAAGCCAATCAACAATCGGTGCCTCGACTTCATCGCGGTGCTTGATCTGAATGATGTGATACACCTTGGACTTCGATGCGGGGTCGCTTCGTCGCACTTGGGGAGCCTTCAGCGTGCGACCGAGGAAAACGCAGAGTTCGAGAAAATTCCGCTTGGGACGCACAAAGAAGTAGCAGGACTTGCGCGAGAACATAATCGACTTGTGCGAAGCGTAAATCCGTTGATCGCCGAAGGAAACGGCCGTCTCGCGCAGCCTATCCCAAGCATCCCGCAGATCGTCGGAGAGTTCCCGCGTCAAAACCGCTTCAGTGGTCGTCCAACAGTCGTGCTCTTCTCCGTCCTCGATCCACTGCTTGCAGTGATGGCATTTTCGACCGGGCATACTTCAGAATTGTACTGGCGATTGTCGAGGAACTGGCACTGCTCTGTCTGCCCGCTGCACATGCATACTTATCGGCAAGACCTTTCGACGCCTTGTTTTCGTAGTGCAGCGACTACATGGTAGCGTGGGCAGCTATTGCAACTTCGCGTACTCCGCTTTGGCTTGTTTCAGGATGGGGATGCCGGGGTCGGCATCTTTCCATAGCGTGAGCCTACGCATCGCATTGCCGATGCCCGCTACGCCGATTGCTTCGCCGGAGCCAGCGCGATCAGGGCTACACCGACGATGACCAGCGCAGGTATGTCGCCCAGCAGATGTCCGTGTTCGCTTGGATGCTGGAATGCCTGAACAGCCATAATAGCGGCATGAACGAGGCTCGACCATGCCGTGAAGGCGATGAGGCTGCGATTCTCGGACGGATTACGTGCTGCAAGCAGCAGGAAAATTCCCAGCGTGGCATAGACGCCAAGGATCATCTGCTCGTATTCCGGCTGGTTCGGCTGCCATCGCCAGCCGCTCGACCATAGAAACATCATCAACGGGTAGACACCAAACAAGAAGATCAGCCCCACTAACACCAATACAGCCTTCAATGCCCGTTCTCGATTCATGGTGCCCTCCTGCTAAACACTCGAACGAACTCAGGGTGCAATCTTTAGGGCGCAGCCACGCCCAGATAGAAACCTGTCTCACAAATCAGACAAGCATCGCCTCACCGTTTCTTCCCTTCAACCTGCGCGACTCGCGCTTTCACGAGTTTCTTGATGAGAGCGACAGGCAATGGCTTGCTTATGGCGAAGTGAATGGTTCCCTTTGATGTATAGAAGCCCGCAAGTTCCTTCTTGAAACCTTCGATGACCGAGGCGGTCGGGAACAAACTGCAATGATCCGAAAACGCGGCGAACCAAACCAGCACTTCTTTGTGCCTAAATGCTGGCATCCCATAGCTGATGGTTTCGGTCGCCGCAGGCGGCACAGTTGACCGAATCGCAGTGCGCATCTTGTTCAACATGCTGAGGGCGGGTTCGGGAACACGGGCAAGGTATTCATCGACATTCTTTGGAACAACCTTGCGACTATTAGCCGGGCTACGTTTTCGAGGTTTCATTGTTTTCACGGTCGGATTCCCTGAATGCCAGCCTACACCGCTGCTGCCGATACTCGCTCGACTGGCTGTTTCGCCGGAGCCAGCACGATCAGAGCTACGCCAACGACAACGAAGAATGCCACGCCCATCAAACTGCGCAGCCATGATGATTACCTCCTCACATGTCTTTTGGTCGAAAATAGAAAAATGACCGAAAAACCCTCGCGGTTGAACCTGCCGACGCGGCAAGGACATGTGCGTCGGAAGAACTTTGCGCCGTTCGCACCAGCATTCTGCTGCCGTCCTTCATTTCAAAAACAGTGCCGTTCAGCGGCGGGTCGCCATCGAAGAATACGACCACGAAGAACCGTTCGCGACCGATAATCCACGGATCGCCGCGACTCAAGTCGGAACGATAATGCGCAAATTCCTCGGTCGAGTCCTGACGCTTAAGCGCGATCTTTTGCTGGGTAATGTCGTTCAGAGCCGCCAGTAATTTTGTGTTCTGCTGATACTCCCGCGTGAGCTTGTCCACCTCGGCTTGCGAGTCGAACCCGTTCAAGTACCACATCTCCGCAGGCCCCGAAACAGACTCGATTGTTAGATAAGGGTGGGTGAAATCGAGAGTCCGGCAGAGGTGTTCAGCGCGTCTCTCAAGCTTGCGATTTGCAGCTACCGCGTCCGCCTTCAGGTAATCGCGAGAAATATACAGAATTTGCGGCGGGCGAGCTTGCGCCATACTATCCGTGGCACTCCCCAATGCCAGAGCGAAGCACGCAAACAGGATAAGGCACTTTGCTGAGGCAATCATTGCGATTCATTGTATGCAGCCGCACGCCGAGCATGCGGAAGATTTTGCTCATCAGTTTGGCAGCACTCTCCAACCGGGAATCTAGGCGGTGATCGCCGACGCTTTCACGACTGGCTGCTTCGCGGGAGTCAGCGCGACCAGCACAATGCCGACGATTGCGAACACAACCACTCCCGCGAGTTCTCGGCGCTCGATCACATTCCGGTATTCCTGCGCAGCCATTACCCCAGCATGCGCAAGATTTGCCCATCCGCCGAAGGCGATCAGGCTGCGGTTCGCCGCTGGGTCACGCACCGCCAGCAGCAAGAAAATTCCAAGTGTGACATAGATGCTCATTAGCATTGGCACCGCAGGCTCTCGCGAGAAAAACATTGTCAGCGGGATTACTCCCGCCGTAAACAACAGTCCCACCACAACCAATACAGCCTTCAACGCCCGCTCTCGTTTCATCGTCGCCTCCTATTTCCGCCGCTATTCTGAGAGTTCACTTTCCTCTGGGGCATCGGTGGGACTTGCGAACTCGATGCGGTAGCCGTCAGGATCGGTGAGCGGTACGACCCAGAGGCGGTTTCCCACAAACGGGCGTCTCCGCGTCTGAATTCCGCGTGATTTGAACTCGCGATAGAGCGCCAGCGCGTCTTCACACTGGAAACAGACGTTCACTCCAGTCCCCAGCGTTTCCTGTGGCTGGCGCTCCGGCAGGAACTCTTGAAGCATGATGGCGGCATCCCCAAGCTTAAGCCAGCACCAACGAATCCTACCGTCTGGCTTGTCCTCCTCACGATTCGGAATCCACCAGTGCTTCATCTTGAAGCCAAGCCCGTCAACATAGAACCGCAGCGAGGCTTCCATGTTGGTCACGCCGAAAAAGGGCACCGCCTGCTTGACATTAACGCTCGTAGTGGATGCGACGGTCATAGTCATGGTTTCACCCCAGAACGATCACTGCTCGTTGCAAATTATAAGCCGCTGTCGCTCTCGGATTGCTCGGAAGGCAGCCGGAATCAGAGAGCCTTGCGGCGGTTCCGCGATGGCGAGCGGCGTGCCGCATGCGTGGTCACAAACTTGTGAGCCATGCCGAGCAAGTCTTTTAGGACATCGGGCGTGATGCGGGACAGGCGAACCAGCACGGCGCTGTAGTTGAGATAGTGGTCGGTCACGTAGTAAACATCGGGAGCCGCAGCAAGCAGTTCGGTGCGGTCATCGAAGTCGACGCGAACCGCAAGCGAACCCGGCTCAGCCGAACGATTAGCAGGCACACATGCCAATAGTTCTCCGTGAACCTTGAGCGCGGGTGACCCGTATGCCGTGCTCTCCTCCACGCCGGGCAACGCCAAGCCGATCTTCCGTACGCTATCGAAGTTAATTGTGCTCACGTGTTTCTTCGAAGTTTTGATCTGCTTCGACGATCTTACAGTCGCTTTTGATCGGGACTTCGACGTTCGTGCGCCCGGAATTTTGCCGATCCGAGGGTCTCCAGCCAGCACAAGCTCGCATGCCCGCAGTGACGCTGATTCAAAGTCAGGGGCATCGACTGGTAAGACCTGCCAACCCGTTACGCGTTTGCCCAATACTTGAATGGATCGCATGTTCGGGAACTCACGCCGCAAGCTCTGGTGGTGTTCTTGGGTAGTGGCGAGCCATACTCCGTTATCCGCAGTGCTTTTAGGCTTGTCCCGTAGGATCAACACGATTTTGTCTTTTACATAGATTGCAAGGCAGCCAAACATCGGACGAGTGTACGGCGATTGTGTGGAAATCGCATCAAGCACGAATGCGTGTGGAATAGGCTTGCGCTGCTTGGGCAGCAAACTCGCATCCAGAGCTTCTGGAGAGACGTGTTTTCTCTTAGTCATACCCGCACCTCCAGCCTCGCCCGCATGACTGGTGGAGTTTACACCCAAAAACTCGACCCAAAACAAGAGGGCGCTATAGCAGCTTCGCGTAACTCGGCTTTGGCTTGTTTCAGGATGGGGATGTCGGGGTCAGCGTCGAACAACGAGTCACCGAACCTTCACCCCGTATTTCTGCGTCATCGGCGGGACAATACCATTCAAGCGCAGGTACTCGACAAGCTGTCCGTAGTGGTCGGTGATGTGCCAGACAGCAACCACAGAGATGCCGAGTTTGGTGTTCGGTCCCGCGTAACGACCTTCGACACGGTCGAGCGCATTGTTTGCCGTGAGCGTGGCGAGGACGCGGTTCGAGTAGTCGAAGGAGTCCTTGAGATACTTAATCAACTCGGCTTTGGTTTTCGCCGAATCGTGCCCACCTTTCTCGCAGTCGTCGGGCGGTTTCTTGCCCTCAAATTCGTTGAAGAAGGCGAACTGGGCGCAGGCGACGTGCTTCACTTGTTCCCCGAAGCTGCGGACGTTGTCGAACTTGCCGACTGCGGGGATATAGGAATATTTGTCTTCCGGCATGGCTTCAGCGAGTCCGATAAAATTCCCTTCCGCAAACTGGAGCGTGCCGCTGACGCTTTCCGCGATGGATTTGGGGATGTCATCTGGCTGGGCGGTTTTCTTCGTTGCTGAGTTCTGTGGTGTTCCAGATTTCCCGGCAGCAAAGAGGGCGATTCCACACATGACGAGAAGGGTAGCAACACGAAAAAGGCTCATTCTAGCCTCCGGTGTTCAGAAAGGATACGTGACCCGCAGAGGGAAGTCGAACGTGCGGGCGCACCGTGTCGAAGTCAATTGTGCGCGTTGGCATGGACGAATGCGATTATCGGCAACAACAGCAACCTTTTTCAAGGCAGGCAGTTGGGGCAAATTTAGCATCGGTGTTAGCGAGCTTGTTCGCGGCGGGCCTCGATTGCGAACGCCGGGCGTGGGCGGTTGCCGAACCGTCAGAGACTACTGGGAGGAAACGGGTGAAGACCAGTGAGCGTCGCGGAACTGCCAGCGTCCCTCGCGATACTCTGCTAGTCCGGTAAAGTATCCCGTTTCGGTAACGCTGTGCCCGGCGGTGTCGACTTGAATCTCGCGCCATGACACCGCGACCACGGCGAACTCGTTGGTGAGCGTATCGACGCGCAGATCATCTCCCCACTTCAGTTCGATGTGACGGATGCTTTGGGCGAACTTGCGAGTACCTTCCTGTGCGGCGTCAGTATTCGGGAAGGCCATCTGGCCGTTGACGGCCATAAAGAATGCGGGACTCGCATCGAAATACTTGATCCAAGCCATGGGGCCATCCTGAGTGACGGAATGGGAGACGGTTTGCATGAACGTGCGCACGGCTTGGTCGACCGAGGCAGTTCCGTCCGGGGTCACGGAGTGGGAATGGCTCGCGCCAGCTCCAGAAGGAACGGAGGCTGCCAACGTCATCGCCAGCAGCAGAGAACGGATTCGCAACTTGCGCGAAAGGAACAGAGCAGGAAGAACGCGAGTCCAAGACGACATAGAAAACCTCCATCGACCGACGAGCCGGAATAGCGAGGTATAACAAAGGGAATCCAGTGGGTCAATTGGCGAAAATCCCAATAGCACTCATCAACCGCATTCCGTGTTTCGCCACTCCACGCATCCAGAAGCGAATCCACCGGGGAAACCCAATGGAATCAACCACTGGTCAGAAAGGCTTCCGCTAGAGAGACCGCAAGCGACTGAATCTACTGGGCTGGAATTCCGGATTTCGCTGGTTAGGCGGGTATACCTTTTGACTAGCGGTTACTTCGGAAACCCGATCCGGCGCAGCTAGTCGGCGTAGCGCGGATCGGAGCGGAGATTGTCGAGTCCCGGGTCAGAGAGTCAATCACTCTCAATTTTCATCGCGGCGTTCCTGCGGGCGACCTAGTAACCGTGTCTTGAGCGGCATTGACCCACCAGCGGCCACTGTTGCGGGTAAGCACGCGAAGTCCTGTGATGGTAAGCGTTTTGGCGTCCCGCCCTTCCCCTGACAGCTCCCAGTGGACTTCGAGAACCGCAAGGTCTGGACCAAGTGCGGTAGTGGTAAGGATGGTCGTGCGCGACGTGGTGCCATGGAATTGATGTGCCAGAACATCCGCGATGTGTTTTTCGATATTGTCCCTTCCACTGAAACGACGTGTAGACGTATCCACAAGATCCGCCTCGTTCGCGAACAGGCTCGCAGCAGCTTTCGCATCATTGTGGTTCCAGTCGTTGTCGGCTTCGAAGAGCAGTTTTCGCGCCTCGGGAGGCGTCTGGTCTGCGTCAGGCCCTGTGGGCAAAGCACTCGCGACGAGAACGGTTGTGCCGGGTAAGGTCGAGCGATCAACGGCGGAGCCGTTCTGGGCGGCAATAATGAGCCAGCGTCCATCACGTTTGCTGACGACCATAGTCATCAAGTAGGAGCGAGGCTGCGGATCACGAGGGTCACCCGTAATCGTCCAACTCACGTGCACCAGAGCAATGCCCGGCCTGAGGAGCCGCACGCTGTCGGGCTTGATCTCTGCATGGCTGCTCCTGAAGATTCCCGCCTTGGCATGCCTGTCCTCAATGTCTTTTTTGCCGATCCAAAGAGTACCGTTCACATTAACGAACGTTGCGTCTTCGGTGAATTGAGACGCGAATGCTTGCGCGTCTTTCAGGTTCCACGCAGCCATCAAACCGGAGACTGCCTCTTCGGGACCGGACTGGGCGCTGGCGCTGGTCACAACAAATTTACAGAGGAGAGCGAGCGACAGAATTATGCCAGCAGGAAAGCGATTCATGTCCCCTCCAGCAGCAGTGTGCAGTAAGGATGGAGATGCGGTAATGATAGCGCGGAGGCCCCTGAAGCCTAGAAATTATTCCTTCTTCGGGTAGTCTTCGTTTCAGTTATTTATCTATGTCACTACTCGGGTCTGAGGGGAACGAGCACTTCCTCCGCCTCAAGACTTCAGGAATGCTTGCAATTCGAGGAGCACTTCGTCTGGAGATTCTTCTGGCAAGAAATGCCTACCATCAACGGGCTTGCCGCTCACGTTAGAGGCGTGTTCTCGCCAGACGGCGAGTACGTCAAAGTACCGTTGCACCGCCCCTTGCCTGCCCCACAACGCGAGAACAGGACAAGTGATCTTGCGCTTTAGGTCTTCCTCGTCATGTTTCATGTCGATTGACTCGCCCGCTCGATAGTCTTCGCAAGTTGCGTGAAGGGCAGCCGGATCGCGGTAACAGCGGAGGTACTCGGAAAACGCGCCTTCTCCCATCCACGCGGGTATTTCCTTGTGTGCCATGTCGCGGAACATCATGTACTTGAGGTAAAACTCCACGTTGCTTGCAATCAGGGTTTCTGGAAAAGGCGACGGCTGAATCAAAAAGAACCAGTGGTAAAAAGCGGTAGCCACCTCATAGGTAACACGATGCAGCAGGTCGTATGTCGGCACGATGTCAAGCACAGCGAGCTTTGTGACCCGGTCGGGATGATCGAGCGCCATTCGGTGTCCGACTCGACCGCCACGGTCGTGTCCCACTACAGCAAACTTCTCGAACCCAAAGTGGCTCATCAATTCGATCTGATCCAATGCCATCGCACGTTTCGAGTAATTGGAGTGATTCTCGCCGCCATCGGGCTTACTGCTGTCGCCATACCCACGCAAATCGGCGGCGAACACGCTGAATTCCGTCGCCAACCGAATTGCAACTTTGTGCCACATCACGTGAGTCTCCGGGTTGCCGTGCAGCAGAAGCAGGGGCGGCCCCTGTCCTCCCGAAACCACGTTGATGGTCGCCTCGGTGGTCTGGATTTTCTGAGACTTGAACCCTTTGAACATATCCGTTGACGGGACAGCCGGGTTTTGGGACTGGCCTAGAAGGGGTCTCGCCGCAGTTCCGATGACAGCCCCAGCCGCGAATTTCAGGAAATTTCGTCGGTCATTCCCGCGCACCTCGGAATCGTTCTGCTCAGACGCAAAAAGGCTCGATTTCGCTATCATTTGTGCTCTCCTGCTTCACCCCGTCGATGCCCTCTGTACCACTGGAACGGAAACACGACGCAGACCCATACCACACGCCACGAACACTCCTACGACCACAGCAAATACCAAAAGGTTCCCCGCAGCGTCCATCCAGAGCAGCCCATGCGTCCCGAACTTGCTGAAGCCGAAACCATCAAGCCTGATCATATAGAGAAGGGGGATCGTCCCAGCTGCGCTGAGTACGCTATAGAGTGTGCTGGCATCGCGGGTTTCCACTCCCACGATCTCTACTGTCAGTGCCGTGAATCGCGCCCAGCAGAAGCCCTCCGTAATCATGTAAAGCACCGTACCCGAGAGATACACGGATGGGCGATTTGCCGCCAAGAGAACAAACGCTGCGAGTGCGTTCGTCAGCCCCGCGCCTGCGTACGTTAATCGCCGATCCCAATCGCCCGGAATGAGGACGCCACACAATGACCCTAATCCGAGCATCACTCCTCCGGCTATCCCGTTCGTCCAGATGACGCCTGTTGTCCCCACGCCGTAATGTGAAGCGATTGCAGGCAGCAAGCTCTGTGCCGCTCCCGTTCCCCCCGGAGCAAGGAGAAGCAGCATGCTCCACCTGCGCACAGGTGAGCGTATGACCGCCCATATCTCTTTGCCAATTTGAGCAAAGCGACCTTGGAACCATGCGGATGGCTCAGGAGAAGGCTCAGGGATGGTGAAGGGGAGAAATCCCAGCAGCGCAACCACAGCCGCGAGGCACACGCCAACCGTAGAAATAGGTAACCGCGCCGCCAGCCAAAGGATGAGCGCTGCGCCGAGTGCGCCTCCGCCCAACTGCCCCGCCATGATCCAAGCAGCTGCTTTGGACTGAGCCGATTCGGACAGCGCTTTTACGATTAGCCCGCCACATGCGGCATTGACCAAAAAGGTTAGCATGCCGCCAACGAGGATGAGCGCGGTCAGGAGGGTGAGGTGCGAAACCGCAATCGCTCGGAAATATATGCACATCGCCACGGAAGAGCCAAACGTCGCTATCGCGAGCCACGTCCTGCGGCGGAACTTAATATCGACAACCGGAGCCAACAGAAAACCAATGACGCCGGGTACATTGATTATTGAACTGATGCTCGCAATCCTCTCAACCGGAACGCCAGCTTGAGCGAGCAACAAGGGCAAAGCCGTGAAGTTAAAGCCGATGACAACAATTCCCAAAGGCAGGATCAGCACGCTGAAAAACCAAGGCGCAGGCCATCGGCTTGGGTCGCGCATAGTACCTCACATACGCGTAGAATCTTACGCCAAACAAAGAGTATGTGCGGACGCGCCCCGCCTGCCGAAGCATGCTGACATTCGCTCCCCCTTGACTCTGGACTACACTCCAGATTGCATGATTTTGTCATGCCTACAAACCACCACGTCGAGACCGCGACCATACAAATCGGAGAAATCGCCGAGCGCACGGCCCTGACGGTCGATGCAATCCGATTCTACGAGAGGCACAAGCTCTTGCCCAAAGCAGGACGCAGTGCGGGCGGATTCCGGCTGTACACGGATGACACCATCGAGCGCCTTCGATTCATCCGTCAAATGCAAGGCTTGGGCTTCTCCCTGCGCGAGGTTGGGGAATTGATCCAGCTTCGTGAGCATAAGGTGGAAGCCTGCGAGTCGGTGCGAGAGTTGCTGAAGGCAAAACTGACCGATGTGCGGGCGAAGCTAACTGAGCTACGTCATTTGGAATAGGAGCTAGAAGCAGATTTTCGCAAGTGCAGCCGTGAATTGAACCATCGTCGGCGGCACGCAGCCTGTCCCTGCCCGGTGTTGGAGGAGACCACTGGAATAAAGCGATGAGGATTGAAGTTCTCTACGTGCCCGGCTGTCCGAATTACGAACCCGCTGTGGAACGCATCCGCAAGGTGTTGGCATCGGAATCGGTGAAGACTGGAATTCAGGGGATACCTGTGACCACCGAAGTTGAAGCGAAGGCTCTGTTATTCCCCGGTTCTCCTACCGTTCGCGTCAACGGTGAGGATGTCGAACCGCGTCAGACGAGCGTACCCAGCTTAGCCTGTCGCCTGTATGAGAATCGGAGCGGCATTCCGTCAGAGGACTTGTTGCGGGCGGCGATTTCAGGCGCAAAGCGGAGGAAGTGAGAAGTCGCATGCGAGTGGCGGAACGAGCAACGCCTGTGGCGGCGGTGATCGCTGTGCTATCGACCCTGTCTTGCTGTTTGCCCTTCACGTTTCTGGGAGCACTGGGGCTGGCAGGAGCGAGCGCACGGTTGCAGGTATTTCGTCCGTGGCTGCTCGGCAGTGCAGCAGTCCTGCTCGGCATCGGTTTCATTCAGTTGTACGTCCGGCGCGGTCAATGCCAAAAGCGAAGCCCCCTTGAGCATCGCCCTATTTTGGGGCGCTGCTGTAGTCGTCCTTCTTGTGATTCTTTTCCCACAAGTCATAGCCAACCTGCTTGCCGGGTGAAACATGCCGATATCAAGAGCGAAGTACGCAATTTGGCTCGTCGGCATCGCTGCTGCGCTCTTGATCGTCTGGTATCTCTGGCTGTCGAAAGGGACGCCACACGGTCAACCCCCGCTCACATCACTGACACAACACAACCTCGACCAGTTTAAGCGTGATTTCAATGGCGCGGACGACGAAGCCCGGTTGGTGTTGCTGCTGTCGCCGACCTGACCGACCTGCTTGCGGGGGGCATCCGCAATCGAAAGTTTGCTGAACCAGACGCGGTCACTGCCGATCCGTGTCTTCGTGGTGTGGGAGCCAATACTGCCGACCGATTGGTCGCGACCCAGTGGGATGGTTCAATCCCGAATCTCAGACACAAGGGTCATCCAGTATTGGGATCACGACCATCTTGTCGCGGGAGAGTTGCGCCGTCAGCTTTCCTCGGAGCCAAGCTGCTGCCGCAGCAAAGACATACTTTGGGACTTAGCTGTGCTCTATGGGAACCAAGCGCAGTGGGGCAGTTCTTCGCCTTTGTTCGCGGACGGTACTGTCGTGCATGCAGCGCCCACTCTCGGAGGGCAACTTGCGGCACTCTCAGAGGAAATGCTAAGGCACTGACGAAGAGCGGATGCCGCAGAACCGCCCGTCAGTGTCGCGATCTTTTTCGCAAGAGTCTGAGATGCCCTGCCGCGCCTCAAAACCTTTACCCGGCTGACCACCCCACACCGCCAGTTCCGTTGTTTGCTGCTCAACGACTTGCGGGCACGCTGGCGCGACCCTTTCGGACTACCCCTGACAATCCGAGGTCAAAAGCCGATTTCACTAGAAAACACAACATGTATTACGATCATGTCCGATTCCGAGGAGGGGACATGGCCGAGGCAAAGCAAAGTCACCATCATCCAGATTACGATCAGCGCATCAAGGCACTCGATGAGCAGATCAAGAAACTAGAAAAGGAAGTTCGCGACTTGAAACAGAAGTTGGAAACCCACGACCATCCGCACACCCATTGAGCGAACTTGATTGGAAGGGGAGAAGTGGGGAAGTTGCCGCATAATTCACTCATCTCCCGATTTTCTTGCAACTCTCCTCTTCCCACTCCACCTTGGTGTCGGTGTCGGTCACGACCAGTGCGCTATCGTATGCCGTATCGCCTTCTTTCCTGAAAGTCTGTTTAATAGGCAGCTTCTGATCGCCCGTGACCATGTAGCCCGTGAAGGCGAGAGTGTCGCCGTCCCATCCGGGCGCGGTCACGTCTACCCGTGAGCCGCCTATGTTCATGTCGCGGCGGATGTGCAGCTTCGCGTTAGCGTCCCAAGTAACCCAGCCGATCAGCGTCCGTTTGCCACGGAGCGGTCCTTGCATCTGATCGATGTGGAAAGTAAGCCATGAGCCGTCCAGCGCCATCTCGAAGGTTAGCTCGTCGGTGAACTGCACGGCCGGGGCGTTCGGCGAAGCGTGCTGTGTCCCTTTGCAAATCCAGTTCCCGACGAACCATTTCTCCACAGACAGGTCTGGCAGCGTCGGGGCTGCCGATGGCGCGGCGTTCTCGACTGGGGTTTCTCCGGCATTCAGGGAAAAGTGCTGCACAATCTTCCACTCCCCGCCAATCTTCTCCATCACGATCAAGTATTGTCCAAGATGAACGACGGAGCCGACAAGCCTTCTCGTTCGCGCCGTCCCATAGGCGAGTGTCCCCGAACTCTTTTCAACACTTGGCTCGATTACTTCCAGTCTGCTCCCTTGATCCAGTCCCGCCTTGACCCACTTCCGAATCTCATCCCGTCCTTTGAATGTGCCTCCATCACTTACCAGCGTAGCGTCATCGGCGTACAGTGCCACAACTGCGTCCACGTCCTTGGCGTTGTACGCTCTGAGGAATTCCTGCCTTACTTGGAGTCCCGGTTCGGGGCCAGAAAGCGACCTTGCTTCCGGTTGCTGTGCCCACGTATTCAGACTGAACATCAACAGTAGTGTTGCTAGGTTCCTCATCGGTTCTCCTCTCGTGCGGCGGTCTCCGTGCGCCGACGGATGCTCACTAGCTGCTTGCGCTGCATGATGAAGTGGGCTGGGCGTCCGAGCAGAACAGCCAACCATTGCGGCAGACCGTAGGGACGATAGCCGGACGCTATCCGTCCCCGCACGATGAGTCGCGTTTGATCCCGCTGGGGCTGTTCCAGCACGAATGCCCAAGTGGTCTGATAACGTCCATCCGGTAACCGCCAAGACAGGACGAGACTGCGCCCCGGTTCGCATTGCGCGACGACGAAAACATCCTTCGCTCCGGGAAGCGCCGGGAATACGCTTCCGACCGTGACGTACTGAAATTCAGGCAGGATGCGGTCGGCGCTCCGGTGACCGCCATTGTCAATAAAGTCGTAGGAATACCATCCGGCGCGACCCGAACCCATCTGGGCAATCCACGGCCAAACATCGGCGGCAGGGCGATGGATCGTGATTGCGTGGTTGACGACGCCAATGGGACTTGGAATGAGTTGGTCCCCGGCGAGGCTCTGGGCGCGTTCTGCACTCGTCGCCCGGACTTGCAGACTGGCGTGAACCGTCAATCCAACTATCACCGCAACAATTGCCACCGTTGCGAGTTTGAATTTCTTCCTCACACTGCTACACATCCTTCAGTTGCTCCTCGGTCATCCCAAAATAGTGCCCCAGTTCATGTATGAGAGTCTGGCGGATTTGATGTCGGACTTCAGCCTCGTTGGAGCAGACCGCCTCAATGTTCTTCTGATAAAGCACGATGTGATCCGGTCCTGCGGGAAGGTTGAAGACACTCCTCTTCGTCGCAGGCACGCCGTGAAAGATGCCTAGAAGCAGTCGCCTGCGCTGCCCCAGCTTGGGTGGTCTCTGGTTCGCCGGAAGATCTTCCACGAGGATCGCGACGTTCTGGATATGGCTGCGGAATTCTTCCGGCAGCGAATCCAATGTCTCTTCAGCAACGTTGATGAAGTCCTCGCGCTTCATCGTCTACCTACGGAAACAGTGGCACGCTCACTCCGAGTAGCCGTCGTCGGTTTCGTCGCCATCATCGGCATCTTCTTTGCCGTCGTTCTCGTCTTCCTCTTCGTCTTCTTCCTCGTCTGGCTCTTCTCGCAGGAGAACATCGGCAGGCAACCCATCAGAAGGGCGCGAGTCGCGGCATTCTGGATTCATTCTAGTCATGCTCAATGTTACGCCTCGTGACCCATGTGCAAACGCGGCTGCAATGGGCGACGCACCCAGAGACAGGAGTTCGTCCGGCGACTGATCGGCGGCTTTTTACTGCGTGCGGGGCGCTCTCGCGGAAATGTAATTGATGCCGTACCGTTTGACCGTTGCCGTGCTTATGTTGGATATTGAGACGGAATGGACGTTGAACGCATTATTGACGACATCGAGCAGCTACAGGAAATGTTCGAAGCGCCGGACATTAGACCACTCAGCGCAAGCGACATCTCTGCTGCAAATCGAAGGCACGACGAGACGTTAGCACATAGTCCGTGGTTTCGGCTGTGGCAGCGATATGGCATCTGTTGCCGAACCGAGTCTCCAGTGCTCCGACTGGGGGAATCGGAGAGCTAGACCTCCGCCGCCTGTGCCCAAGAAGAGCCTACAAATGGTGCGCGGAAATTCCGAAATGAACCATGCTGAAGCGGTCGCAAAGCTCGTGCTTGAGAGCGTGATCCCCGGCACGATGATTTACCACCTTGAGCAGTCGCATGGCGAATGCGATTTTGAACTGCGTTACCGCAGCGGAGCGACCGCAGCCGTGGAAGTGACCGCGTCGGCAGACCAAGAACAACTACAGACGATTGCTGCGATTCGCGCCGAGAAGAAAGGCGGTTCGTCTCTTCGGGCGACTAAGTGCGAAAAGAGTTGGCTGATCTTTCCCGCCAAAGGGGCACGGATCGACAAGATTCGAGCGGCGGCTGACGAGCGTCTCTCCAGATTGGAAAAAAGGGGAATCGACAAATTCTCTTGCGTGCGTAACTGGAATCAAGAGTGCGTTCAGGATATTTGTCGCGACCTCAACGTCACTAGCGGATCGGTCATTCCCACACTGGCTGCCCCGACGATACGCATCGCATTTCCCAGCGGAGGCGGTGCAGTTGGCGCAAACATTGCGATAGACGCTGCTGAGAAGGAGGCATGGAAGCAGGACAATAGGAAGAAACTTGGTGCCGCAAGAACTTCCGAACGCCATCTCGTTGTTTACATCGACCCCATGAACGGCTTGCCTTGGGTCGCCCTTACGGATTTCGAACCTCCCTTTGCCTTCCCGAATCTTCCCGAAGAGATAACGCACATGTGGCTGGTCGGACACGCAGAGGAAAAGAACACTTTTGTGGCGTGGCGTGCAAGTACCCACGAGTCTTGGAATATCTTGCGCTTAAGCACTACCTGTGCCCTTGACGGGAAGCGCACAGGCTTCTCGCAAAGTCATTCCTAGATGGGCGGTTCTGGCAGAAGTAGAGGTGGGATTCGCATCGGCAACCAGACGTTCCCGAAGTATCGCTGGCAGGCTTTCCAATGCAACCTGCGGACAGAGCAGCCCGCATTCGGCTCGGAGATGCTACTCCACAGGGCGGTGGATAAGCTGGTTAGTGCTGGCGGTAGCGCCCGAATATGCCGAGGGTGAAGCCCCCAGAGAAGGCGCATCAGAATCGCCCAGCTAAGCTCATCATGCAACAGTAAATGTTGCATGTGATTTAGTTTAGTCCTGTATTTTCATATGATTACAATAGTAATTATGTTTCATGTTGACAACGCCAAAGAAGTGAGGCAGAATAGTGCCAAGTAAGGTTCAAGGAGAATGCCATGGAGCCGCTTAAACAATTCTTAGCCGAAGCCAAGAGCGCCGATCTACGCGATAAGGAGATGTTTGCTTTCATAGTACGAGAGGGCCTAACGCTTACGGGCATGTCAGTGAGGGATGCGGGAGAACTGTTTAGGACGGCTCCGGGCACAGTCAGCCGCTGGGAAAACGGCCACACCGCACCGGCGCTAGTTGCTCGGTACGCAGTTCGGGATCTGTTGGTGAATCGGGTGACGCGCATTGCGTCAGCACTTGACCAACGGGTTGCAGTTCCAGCTTAGTGATTCCTCCACTCTAGAAGGACGGGCATGGGTGTCGTGATTTGATAAGATTGCGACGCGCATGCCCGCACGACTGCACTTTACGCTAGCAACGCCCGTCGATGCGAACGCCATTTTCGATCTTGTATATAAGGATCCCAAGCCGTTCCTCAAATCCGCAACGTTATCCGACGTGCAAGATTGGATCACGAACGGCAGTTGTTGGATCGTTCGAGACATTGGCGGGGCTGGGATCATTGGTGCATGCAATATAAGAGTTCCTGAGACTAACCGTTATGACGAACCAGAACCTGCCGAGTTCGGCGGAATTTTCATCCACCCAGAGTATCGAGTTCGCGGGATTTCCGATGCACTCGGTGTGCTCACGCTAGCATCGTACTTCTGGGATAACGATCCTGAGAGTCCAAACCCCATTCCGATCATTTCCCATGTTCATGTTCAGAATCCAGATCCCCTAGGGCTACTCGCCCGACTTGGATTTGTGTTCGATAAAAACGTTCCGGTGCCGCGTGGCACACCGGGATTTGAGCACATGCCTGTCGACGAAAATGGGCAACTTTGGGGAAAGGAATTTCGATGGCCACCTGAGGGGCGCATTCATTTGTTTCGGGAGATGGCCAAACTGTTAGCGACTCAGCAGATCGACAAATACGGTGTTTGCGTAGTGCCAGCCCTCGCCATGGTCGAACCGGAACTTGAGAGACTCGCCGCCCACCTTGAGGGTCTACAAACACAACAATAGTCCTTGTCCGACTCCGAAAGGGTCCCAAGGTTGGGTACATCGCTCCCGAAAAGGCCCGCTCGAAGCCTTCTCCAGCCGCTCTCAGCCCAGCCTCAAGCCACGTTGGCAATGGAAGCTGTGCGTGCGGATTAGTGATTAGCTTGGTGTGAAGTAGCCAGTCGTATCCCTTATCGGTGGGAACCATGCCGCCCTCGAACAGGCAAACACCGCTCACCCTAGTATGAATCGTTGGCTGAAAGCGTCGTCGGATGAGCGACTCCCACGCTTGGAAGCTGCCGCTGGCGTGGGCGACATCTACCATGATCAAGCCGACTCCCTGATCCGGCAGTTGCCTCGCCTCAGCCCGGAGAATCTCCTCTGCCCTCTCGTCCGTAAACGGGATACGAACCGAAACCTGATGATTGGGTTCCGCCGCCCTGTCCTCCACCTACGAACATTGCCAGCCCGATCATTGGAGTATCGCCGAGTTGGGGGATTTAGCGGTTCACCAGTTGCCCTAGTGGAAGCTGGTTCAGGAACAGGAATCCTAGTTCACCTGCTAGCTCCGCTTGCTTCTGCCCCTCCAGCCTGCAAAACTCTGGAAGACGATCACACAAGACCGCGACTTCCGCGTCTGTTGGCTCGCGACGGAACAGGACTTCCAGCGTGAATTGGCAGTCCATCTTGCTCAGTGCGTCGGTGAGCCTGCGAAGGATGTTCTGAACCCGCTGCCGCTCCTGCGATGTTGTCGGCTGAGTGACTTCGACGGTCGTCCACGGCTCGTCGGCGTCCCGCACACGGAAATCCGCCTTCCGACCGCCGACTTCAGGATACAGTTGGAACTGCGCAGAAGGGCGCGAGAAGCGGATGAGATGGATCGCTGTCAGTTCAGCCTCCGCGTTCTGATCGCCACGACGGATGTGCTCGATAAGCTGCTCAGTTTGATCAATCCCCCCAAGGGCAGCCAGCCGTAACCCCATGCCCACGACGTGCATCGTAGGAGCCAGTCCTGTATTCCGCATTTCCGACATTATCCACTCGCGACCAAGTACCTTTTCGACACGGTCAAAGCTCGCGAGTACAGATTCCGACGAAAGAGCGACAGCTTCGATCTTCCCGTGCAGGAAGATTGTTTCGATCTCGTGTATTGACCAGCCCATCAATGCTTGCGCTTCCGTTTGCGGCGGTGCTGCACTCTGCGGTGGTGCAGCGACTTCGAAGTTCTCGGTGTACGTACAGACTGGAGGCGAGTTCTATCCCATAACAAAACAGCGTCTTCCACTTTCGTTATCGTCCGAATATCGCCGTCCTGAGAAACCACAAAACCTATCGCGTTCTCATGCACCCCGCAGTATCGGAGCATTGACCGATGGCGCATGCCGAAATGGTTTGGCACAAGCACTGTCCTTTTCGTTGCGTCAGAATCCTGTGCAGCAAAGGCGGCAAGCGGGTCGTTTTGAACAGTAATCTCAACACCGAACCCGCGCAGGCACAAATCCGAGTCGAGCCAGAGAAGACCATCGACTCGTGAAAGTGACGTTAGAAAACGAAGACATCCCTTCAGTTCGTTCTGGGAATCTTCGAACTCATCGACAGCCACCGACTCGTTGATGTGAAGCTCCACAGGCATTTGCAGACGGTGTTTGTCTATGTACCGTTCGAAAATTTCATCCGAGTAAAAGGTCTTCAGTATTTCCTGAGTTCCTACCCTGACAAGTGCGTCCTTGAGCCGTGGGTATTCCAGTGAATACTTAACCGCCAAATCGGCCGGCTCATCTGAGATCAGGACTGCCCCTCCATGGCGGTATCGGTGAATGCCGATAAGAAGCCTACACAGAGCAGAAAACCAGAGATCGCTGAGGGAGTCGTCCCAGTGATCACGCGCTCCGTATGGAATCTTTCCCACGCTTTCCTTAACCCTCGCCCGATATTTGTGAACCCATGGCAGCATCTTGCTGAAAACGGGGCCTTTATCAAAAACTCGATGCTGATGCGTTATGAGGACATCTTGCTTCAACGTGCCGAGAAGCACATTGTTCTTGTAAGCAGAGACCTCTCCAATTCCCTCGATTACAGCTTGGAAGGTACCCGGCATTTCCGGCCCCGTCGAAGCCTCTTTTACAAGGAAAGCGCTGAAATGCACGCTTTGGTCAATTAGCCCCCAGATTTTTAGTCCGCCTTCTCCATCAGCATCAACAGCGAGAGTCGAACCCCACGGATCAACCGCTTGTGAGAGCTTTACAAGATTGGACACCGTGAATGGTACATCGTCGGCGAGCTTGAAGAATTTCCAACGATCAGCGACTATGCGCTCTGGCGGCTTCGGATCGGGGTTCCCTCGATCAATGAAAGCGACCCTGCACAAAGTGGGCTGAGCTTCCTCGTGTCGCAAACTCGCGAAGAAAAGTGTCTCAAGAAGCTGAGTGATGACTTCATCTGAAGGAGGCTTTTCTGCCTTTCGGTCTAAATACGATGTGACGTGATGAGCCAAATCCGCTGGGTAGTGTGCATCAGCCATGCCGCTCATTCTATGCTCTGACGCAATTCGAGTCGTCATGCCGGGAATTCTTGCTCGGCAAAATATCCCATGACCCTCGTAACTTGGCGATGGCCCCAACCTACAAGACAATTCGTCTTGTATGACCGCGCTGATCCGCTATGACGCCGCACGCAAAGCTATCGCGTCCGCCTACCGCGTTGATGAGGCGAAGAAAATCCGCGACAAAGCGGAAGCAGTCCGAACCTATGCCAAATTGGCGGGCGACCTCGACATGCAAAACATGGCTGCGAGATCAGGATTACGAGCCGAGCGGCGGGCAGGTCAACTGCTGTCTGACATGGAGAAGAATCCGGGCACGCGAGGAGAGGGGCGACCACGAAAAGATGGCACCAAAATAAGGCGGTCTGTCGACCCGACCGCCTATCCACCCACTCTCGACGAAATCGGCATTTCAAAAGACCAAAGTTCCAAGTGGCAGCGTCTCGCATTACTCGTGGACGAATCCACATTTGAGCGTGCGTTGGTTCAAGCGCGTGAGAAAAATGGCGAACTGACCAATGCAGCTTTGCTTCGGGAGATCAGGGAGATCGTCACGCCGACAGAAGTGCTCACAGACCCGGACGTGAACGTCATTGCGTCAGAGTTGATCCGAGACATCGAGTCAGCAAGCCGAAGAGAAAAGCTGGAGACCGCGGTTAGACTCAGAAAACGGTTAAACCCCACACTCACCAAGAAGCTAGTTTTGGCATTAACCAATTCGGCGAATCACTTGGCGCGATGTGAAAAGCAACTCTCGAAAGACTTCGAGGACTTCCCGGCGAATGGCAAAGCATTCCAGCGCGTGATTCGAGAGCGCATGGCAAAAGAGCCTGATCCCCTACTAGCTGAGAAAGAGGCACTGGCAAAGGACTTCACCAATGCCAGTGTTCGAGAGATTTCGCTGGCAGATGCCCGCAACGTGATCGTGGGGCACGAATACTTGGGCCGCTCGGCAGTGTTGAACATTCGTATGCATTATTCTTCGGCAATCATATCGCTGGGGTCGTTTGCTTTGGGAGCACGGCCGGCACGGCTGTCAAGAAATCGGTGTGCGGGGCGGAACACGCGAATAAGGTTATTTCGCTGACACGGGGCTGCTGCCTGCCTTGGGCTGATCCGCCAAGAAAGTCATCGGATGGCAGGATGCATGCAGGTTCGGCGGCTTCGTTTCTCGTGAGCGCAGCATGTCGAGAAATGACCAAGAAGGGCTATCACGTTTTCGTCGCCTACGCTGATCCGCAGGCAGGCGAGCGAGGCGTGATTTTTAGGTCTTGCAATTTCTTATATTGCGGGACGACCAGTCCAACCGAAAAGTTCAGACGACCAGACGGTAAGGTCTACGATGCACGAAACGTTCACTTACTCACGCGGGATCGCCGATTCGGCAGGCTACGGTACAAGCGCAGTCGTGCCGAACAGAAGCAATTACTCATTGAACAGGGTTGCGAGTTCTTCAAGAACGACAAACGCAAACAGCGCTTCGTGGGAATTTTTGGTGATCGACGCATGAAGCGCATTTTGCGAGCCGCGCTGAAGTGGGAAGTGCTGCCGTATCCCAAGCCCGCGAATTCACCTGAAGATCGAGTTCAAGTCGTCGATCTCGATCCAGTCCCGAAGACCTTTGCCGCGTCTGTGTCTTAGTCGAAGGGATCGCGTGGGTTTTGCGACGTGGACGAAACCGCACGGTTGTTGCAGGTAGCCAGAGTGCAGCTTCTCGCTCAATGGGAACCGACCGTAATGGTGCTTCATAAAATTGTCTTCAGAGTCGGACTGAGCCTTCGAGTTCTTTGCCCTCGAACCAAAGCAACTCGATGCCGAGCGAAGCAAGGAGTCGTTGAACGTGAGCACTTGGCTCTTTCGGCAGCAATACAGCGAGGTCTACGTTGTTCGTGGGCATGAACGTGAATCGGTAGTCGTATAGCTGTCCGATTGCCTGACGAATCTGTGCTCGACCTGAAGGGCCCTCCGAAGCAGTTTTGACCTCGATCAACAAGTCTCGACCTTTCCTCCAGCCGAACACGAGAGCATCAAATCTATCCTCTTTGGGCGCAATTTTGTAACGCCAGAGCAAATAGTTCCTCAGATCGTTGAGTAGCTTGTTGTGGAGCTTCGTGATGACAGTTTTCTTCGCTGTGATCTGCGCAAAGCTGTTGATCTCGGATTTCACCCCAACGTCCTTGAAACCATCAGCAGAGCGGTCAGTGGCAACGTGCGCCTTGGGCTTGGGGAACTTCTCAGTGTTAGCGTACACGTCAAGCTCACGAGAATCTTTTATGTCGTAAGTGGGGCCGATCAGTTTCGAGAGTGCAACCACGCCTTCGATGTCCGCCTTCATTCCGATGGATCGAAGCAACCGTCGAGTGCGTTGGTTCATGATCGGAAATTTGCGCTGAGGGTCGAGGCACGAAAGCAATGGCGTCAACCCATTGAAGGGCGACACGTGACGACCGCCCGTAGAGATTTCACCGAGAGATTCGATCAACGTGGCAACTCCTCGAATCTTCTCATGCACATTTGCCGGGTCGGTAGAGGCTCGCTTAAAGGCAAGTGCGACCACTGGAGAGTGTTGCTTTAGAAATCTGAGTGTGGCCGAGCGGTAAGTATTCCGGTACAGAGCAATTCCCGTTCGCTCACCCAGCATCGACAGGCATTTTGAAAAGCTTATCGACCTGAAGCGGGCATGCAGCCCTTGTGCAAGCTGCTCATCCGATGTGTAACGAACCCTTAGGTAATCGGCAATCTTTCTATTTCTCCACAGGCGAATGGACTCTCCTTCGTTCTTGTGCCCTGCGTTCGTCCACCCGCACTGGACAAGAAGACAAAGCAATCTGGGATCATTGCGATCCTTCTGACCCGCTGCTTTCCAGAGTGAACGAACGAGCTTGGCAGTTCGCCGCTCCGACGCAATCCACTGCTGTTGTTTCTTGTTGCGTTGGAACTTCGGCAGCCTTAAACCACCGCTGGATTGTTTCACCATAAGTTGGCAAACATTGTGCCTCAGGGGCCACTGCCCCATGATAGGACTTCCGTCACACCACGGTTGGCTAGTACCAAATGGTCGCTGAGAGACCCCTTGCGATCTGCTCCAAGCCCACGCGCAACCCGTCACGTGCAGTGGGCAGTTCGGAGCTTCAAATTTGGAGGTTGGATCGCCAGTGAGTATTTAAGGGTAGACATCTCGCTCAGTATTTAGATGAGAGTGATCTTGAAGAGGAATTCTAATGGGCACCTACTACCAAACCTGCAAAATACCCATCGTGATTGGAGAGACCATCGCTAGTGTGAACAACTTCGGTTCCATCAAGGTCTGGGACGGTCCTTTGGAGTTTGATTCCACGGATGGCAGCCGCCTCTGGCTAGTGGAAAGGCTGAAGGATGGGACGCCGCACATCTGGCGATCCTGCGACATCAATAGGCTCCGTCGCGGCTTCGTCCCAAAAGTCAACAAGTGCGAGATATGGTATCGCCATTCTGATCCAGCCCCATACGCCGCACAACAGATGAAAGAGTTTTACGAACCAGCGATGGCGTGGGCGGAAGCAACGCTCAAGCGTCTTAAAAAGGAGAACCTATGAACCACGACTGCGAATTCAACGTCGGTCCTTCTTCCGCTGCTTATCGCCCGTGCGATAAGCCTGCTGTCACATGGGTGCGGGGCGATGCAGAAGAAGCCCCGTTCTATCTGTGTGCCGAGCACTATGACGCTGTTGTTGAAAGATTCCCTGAATTAGAGGGGACGATATAACCCGACAGTCCAAATGAACCGTTCCCGATGCCGGTGTTCTCCTCGCCTTCGTCTGACCTGTTGCGTTTCTGACAGACTCTAGGGCAAGCAGGAAAACGGGCAGCATTGCAACTACTCTTCGCCCTCCAACTGTTCTCCGAGTTCCCCGCATCTCGCATCCACCGCCGTCAGCGAGAAAGAACGCGTGCTCATTGTGCGTCAATCAAACTCGACCTCGTCCACGAACACGATGCCCTCCTCGGCGCTGCCATCGGGTTCTAGCAGGTAAGCCCTACTGTTTCGCCATTCGAATTCCGACTCCGCGCCGATCCGTGCGCCCGGGAACCACCACCAGCGACCCGCGAACCAAAGCAGTTCATCCATATCTGTGCTTACCATGCGTTGGATTCCTTGTGGCTTAGATCGGCGGGTACGCCGACACCGGGGTCAAGCCCAGACGACGGGCTAGCTCCTCGTGTCGCGCGAATAGCCTTGCGTAGTTGCGCCTTGCCCGCGAGGGCGAGCAATTCGGGTACGCATGCGGGTGTTGCCCAATCAGGGACCACCGCTGCAACTTGTGGCTTATCAGAATTTCTCGGACTTCTGGTCGTGCGTGCATTCTTCGATTTTTCTCCTCGCGGGACTGGCTCCGACTCGCTTTCGCCATGATTCAACCCTTGGCGCGGCGGGACTCAGAACCGATTTCTCAAGCAAAGATGGCAAATCCGCAAGCCGGGCAACTGGTTCAGACCTGTCGGAGCCGCGAAAACTCTGCTCTGCCCAATGGATTTGAAAGTTTGGGAATTGCCCCTGAGTGGAGCGGCAGAGTGCCGCAAGGCGTGCTACTAACCAGCGGTTGCAGGTTTCACCGGGTTTCATGAAACCGCCATTTCTTATACTTTTATTTTGGTTCTTCTTCGTAGAAGAAGTTCCAATACAAAGTTTCGTGAAACGACCTGAAACCCGAAACCCTTAAAGCTCTGCTTGGTCGCTTATTCCGCTCCCGACGCCGCGCTCAACCAAGGTTGTTAGGCGCAAGCCTATCCATACGCGGGGTGTCTTGCCGTCGCGTTTGATCACTTCCGCCTCATAGCCTTTGCGCTTCATTCCCTCGCTGAATTGTCTGTCATTAACGCCTCGCGCTTGCTTGGTTTCGTCCGCCCAACGGGTAAACACAGGGAAGAGGTCTGACTTCTTAACCATCTGCTGCTTGTCCTGCGTCGGCTCTGTGTGCTCTTCGAGGAATCTCGCCAACCAGTCGTCGCGGTCGCGCCATTCATCCGCCGCTTCCTTAACCGTCTTTGGGTGCTGCAACCCGCCTTGCTGGTATTGTTCCAACCCCTTGAGCATCCAGTTGAGAATGCCCGATCCTTCTTCTCTCACCAGCACGTCGGCGTAATCCTTGATCTGCTTGTCGGTGCCACGGAACTTCACCGTGAACGGGATGGGCTTCGCTCTTTCCCAGAAGGCGTCGTCATCAGCGCGGGTTTGCGGAGCGTCGTTCGTGGCGAGCCACAACTTCCACACCGGCATGAACTCATACGGCTCGCGGAATTTGTAGCACGCCTTGATCGGGTCTTGTCCGGTCATGCGCTTCAGCTTAGCCGTCGCGATCTTCTTGCCTTCTTCAGTCTCAATCGCCATCAGCATGCGCACGCCCTCCAGCCCAGCCATGTCGAACGGCTGCCCGCTGTCGCCGCGCTTGACCATGAACATCTCCGGGTCGGCAGTCGCGCAGTAGGTGCCGAGGATTCCGCGCATGACATTAAGGAATGTCGATTTGCCCGTTCCACCCGGACCCCAGAGAACGAAGAAGCACTGCTCGCTTGTGTCTCCGGTTAGGGTGTAGCCGCAGCAGCGTTGCAGGTACGCAACCATCTCTTGGTCGCCGCCCATGATGTCCAGCACAAACTGCTCCCACTTGGGGCATTTGGCTGCTGGGTCGTAGTTGACGTTGGCTTGCTTGGTTTGCAGGTGGTTCGGGTCGTGCTTTACGAATTGCATAAATTTACTTCTCCGTTTTTCAGGTTTAATACTGTGGTCAGCGTGTCGAAGTCTTCGTAGTTTCGTGCCAGACCGACCAGCGCGGACGCACGCTCAAGGCTCGCGTTGATCTTGCCGTTGGACTCGGATCGCTTCGCCCATCCGATGCAGGCGTCCCGCATGTCCTCGTCGTCGTACAGTTCTACTTCAAGCTCGATTAGCCGGACGGTCTTGTGCATAGCACGCTCGACCGATTTTTCTTCGTCCTTGACCCAGACTCCGTTTTTATAAGCCAACCAATCGGTGTTCGCCGTCCACACGAATCTGCCCTCGTTGCGCCATTGGAAGCGTTCGGCGTTGCCGAGGTCGGTAAACGCGAACCGCTCGACGGGCTTGCCGCTTTCTTTGATCTTCTCGAACGCCGCGAGGTCTTCTGCGGTAATTTTTGTCTCGCGGGCTTCGCTCATGAAGGAGTCTTCGGCTATCTGCGCCCCGAATTCCAATGCGACTTTCAACGCCTCTGCTGGGTCTCCCGCGACCCAGATAACGCCCGGATACGGCTCGTGAGTCTGATTAAGATGCTCAATCAAGTGGTTTAGTCCGTCCTCGTTCCCCGGACATCCCGCCGCGTGGCATTTGAATCCGAAGCCTTCGCCGTCGTAAAACAGGGCGCAACTGATGTCGTTTTGACCTTCGTGCTTATATCCCGCGATGGGGCATTCGTCGAAGCCGTACCAGCCGTCCTGTTCATCGTTGACAGTCAGTTCATAATGTTCCAGCCACGCGTTGAAGTCGAAATCCTCGTGCAGCTTCGCCCCGTCGCCTTCAACCGCGACGCGGACGGGTTTCTGCTCGGCGTTGGCGACCAGCCATTCCACCAGCCTGTCGGGAATCTCGGTAATGCCTTGGTGCTCGTCCAGCGGCGTATACACCACACCAGACGGATGTATGCTGCCCGCACCGACGACATAGAACTTTGCGCCCCCGGCTTCTTGGTTTTGGAAGTCGAAGCCGAAGTTGGCAGCACTGTGGTTCCTAAGATGTCCGACCAGCATGCTCGCTTCGGAAGTTTTGAAGTAGTAGTGATAACCCTTTGCCGTTTCGACAATGTAGGTCAGCCTTTGGAGGGGCAGCCCAATCTCTTTCTCGATAATCTCGTGGAGGTTTCCCTTGTCATCGTCGAGATAGCAGAAACCGTTGGCGGTGACACAGCCGACGTTGGCTTCTTGATCCCATGCCAGCGCATCACGCCAACTGAAATCGGCGGTGTTCCAGTCTTTCAAGGTCGCGTTTTTGCCGTTTGGCGCAACCGGGATAACAGGTATGCCCCTGTCAAAAAGAGGGCGTGCTCTTTCGGCGAATGTCTTCGGTGGTTCGTAAGTCAGGGTTTCTTGCTGTGCTGTTTGTGTGCTCATATCCTGTGCTTCTTTGCCTGTCGTTTCGCTTGCTGAGAGCGGCTGGGAACCGTTTCGGGAGCAGGCGACAGGACGAAGCCCGCTCCCCGGTTTGAATCTCGGTGCGACCCGAAGACTCCAGCACTAATAGATACGCAAAGTCAGCCGATTTTCGGCTTTGTGCCGGGCATCCACCTATCGCGACGCGGGCCACCGTTTCGCCGTGGCAGCCTCATCTCCCGCGCCCAGTTGCTCGCAGTGCGCGGGCTGATCCCAAGTTGCTGGCAAATGTCGGCATAGGGCAATCCAGCACTGTGAAGCTCGTGGAACTTCTGCCTGATGAGGTCTGACTTCATGTACAAAGAGACGCGAAGTCGCAAAATTCCTCGCAGTTGTCAAAGCAAAAGACGACTTTCCATTCCGTAGGTAAGGGAAAGCCTCGGTGGACCGAGGCTGGAGGAATCGAATGCTTACTGCTTCAGAGAGTCATGCAGAGGAGTGTCTGTGCGACATCCTGCTCCGCGAGGATCGGGACATGTGTCCCGTCCACGGAACGGAGGCGCAGGAGGCGAAAGCGCGGGAGGTGCAGGCTGCCCCGCAAGGTCTCCGTGGTCGGACCCAACCTCTATGGGAGTAGCCGAGCGAAAGCACGGCTACTCGACGAGATTTGGGAGATGGTCGAGCAGGCGTACTTCGACGGGCGGATCACATGGCGGCAACGGGGTCTGTTTCGCTGGGCCGCGCAAAAGGCGCAAGCGGTTGAATCACCAGTGCAGAGCCTAGATGGAGTAGAGGAGTTGTGACCAGCGGCTCATTCCACGTCGGCTCCTTCTCCCAGTCAAGTTCCGCCAGAGGGTGCACTTCTTCGTCCGGCTTGACCCGCTCCCATTGCGGAGCATTGTCGCTCGTCACCCAATACCGAGCGGCGGCACCCGTCCGTTGCTTCTTCGTAGGCTTGCTGCCGCTTCTTCTGTGAGCATGTTCACTCTTCTGAAGCCTTGGTTGTAGTTACTGTTGCGTCCACAAATTCCACGAGCGCCGAGTAGTACAAATCGTTGTCCTCCATGCAGCAGCGAGGAATGCCTTGAATGAGACCCAGTACATGTTCCACTTGTCTCTGAACCTGCTATTGGCTCTGAAATAATCTCGGCTGATTTCCATCGTCCCGGCTTGTTCTGTTACCCGCAGGAGTTCCGCCAAAACGGACACCTTTGACGGTCGCTTCGAGCTTTGCACGATCTCTGATCGGCGGCGTTTAAGTTGCTTGGTCATTTCATGTCCTCTTTGATTCGCTCGATCAGTTGGGTAGTAAACTCGTGACTTCTCTTGGCTTCCTTCTGCTCCAGTTCAAATTCCTCGGCTTCGTCTTCGGTTGCAGGACGGACCCATCCTTGCAAAACTCGCATTTCTAGCAAGTCGAGCAATTTCTGCGTAGCTTCGTCCTCCGTTTCAGCCTCGATGACAAAGTGGTTATCGCCCGTCATTCCTATGGCTTGGATACTAATTACATCTGTCATCCCCGAAAGGGGCATTGTGTCGAAATGAAATCTCATTGTATTTTTCCTTGTGACCTGCCCGTGGAGCTTTCGCCCTCATCAGCGTTGGGAGGTCATCCCCAACGAACGCCGTGAACGGCGTTTCGGCTTCTTCCTAATACGCGATGACCGACTAGTTCTTCGAAATTTCCACCGAGTCGGGCTGCCGGGGATGCTCCGTAACCTTCCACCTCAAAGCACACATCCTTCGACGCTGCGCCGCGGTGGAATTTTTCATTACGCTGCCGCAGCCTGCACCAGCTTTCGCCAATTCAGTTTGACGTATCGCTGCTTGCTCGCATCCCACTCTTTACGGTTAGTCGGGCAAATCTCGTCGCTGCATTGATAGCTGCCCTTGCGATACCGAGTAATGCCATCAGCCCTCTCTAGCCCAGACTGTAGGTTTCCACAGTGGCGGCTGCCACAGACGCGGCACTCCATGAGTCCCGAATAAGCGTCGATCAATTTCATCGGCCCTTTCATACTTGTCTCCTCGAACGAATTGCCTCACACGTTCCTAATACTCGACCCCGTCCACTTCCGATGGATCGGTGTTCTCTCCGCTCTCATCGTCTTCAGCACCCCAACAGTTTTTGTCCCTTGGCGGCCCCGCGAGTGGATGTCTCTTTATTCTCTGCCATGTGATTCTTCATTCCCCAACCCCTTTGTGCTGTATTGCTCGTGGAGTCGGGCAGCAAACGCTTCACATACAGCCTCCTCTTTGGCGTCAGTTTCCCCGCTTCGAAACCACGCCTGTCGAGGAAACTCCATCAAGATTTCCTCGGTTGACGGATCAGAGATGATCATTGCTGTTATTCCATAAAGGCGAAGCGATGCGAACATCGCCTTGCCGAAAAACTTTGCGAAAAACACAAGTACACTACGTTTAATCGAATCTTTCATTTTGTAGTTCCTCCTCTACTTCTCTAATACCCACGCTAACAGTGCAAAGACGAACCGTCGAAATGACCGTTACAGACCGTAACGCAGAGGGCAGGAACGCTGGACGAGTGCCTCGGTCGCAGGTGTTTCATGCGGTCTTGAGGCAATCTCACTTGCTATTTTTGTTTGGGAAGAAGTTAAGGGTCTTCTTACAGGTCTGCGGAAGGGACTGATTGTTGCCGCACGGATGATTAAGTGGATGGTTGCTATCCGAAGGGACTGGCGTCTAGCGTCGTTTCGATCCTTCTTTGTGCCGCGCCCGCCATCGCGCCACTCGATGCGCCTCGCGATGGGCCGGGCAGCAGAAGTCCTGCTTGGCGCGGGTTGGGATAAACCATTCCCCGCAAGATAGGTGCGGGCAGACTTTCCAACGCCTGCCAAATATCGCAGTCGCATACGCGGCAGTCACATGGTTATCGCAATACAGCGCAGGCATCAAGCGGGTGCCTGATTGCCACAGAACTAATTGCACGCCCCTCAGTGCGGCGGTCGTTTCCGTCGCAAATAAGCGCACCGCATCTTCAGTGAGATACCTTGTGGTCACCTTCTTGGTTTCATCGGCGAGATCACCGGGGTGGTATATGCGGAACAACTCATCCATTAACGAACCTTCTGGATAAATGCTCGTCATCTTTTTACTCTGCTTCTCCTCTAGTTGCTCGATTTCGTGCATTCGTTGGTAGTCGTACGCGGCGGCTGCGCATAGTTTGTCCCGAGCGCTCTTGATGTCCTCTGGCTGTTTCCTAGCTATGGCAGTCTGAAGCAATCTGAGTGCCACGAAGCGCGTGGTCCCAATCTCGCCCATGAGTTCCTGCGCCCTTCTGAAGTCGGTATCTTTGAACTTGCGCACGGGCAAGGACACTGGGAGTCGTAATAAGACTGCGTCTCCCATAGGGGGAGCCAACATTAGCGCTACCCCCTCTGCATCACCCTTTTTCATCGCACCTGTCGGCGTACCAGCGATCAGGATCGGGAGCGATAGGGCGTGAGGCTCGGTTTGCGCCTTCATAATCGGTTACGGTATGTAACGGTCAAGATGAGTATCCGTAACATAGCAGCTATCCTGTCAATAGGTCAAAGGGTTGCGGAGCGACCACACCGTGATGAAGAACCTTTCAGAGATGGAGAACTTGGAGCCTTTCGTCGATGCCGCTCGCGCAGCCCACTTCCTGTGCTGTTCCCGAAAGCATCTGCTGCACCTAGCCCGAACCGGACAAGTCCCCGCACATCCCTTCGGAGGCGGGTCTCGGAAGTCATGGCTGTTCCGCCTTTCCGAGCTTGCGGCTTTCGTGTTGCAGTCCGCCAGCAATGGCTCCAAAATGAGAGCAGGGCGGTCTTCGGAAACGGAGACCAGATGAGTTACCAGCAAGGAAGTTTAAGGCAGGTTCGAAGGAAGGAAGGGATGGTCTGGTATTTTCGATACCGCACCGAGAAAGACGGGAAGCGAGTCGAGAACACCAAGCGCGTCGGAACAGTAAGCGAATTGAATACCGAGTCCGCCGCGTGGAAGAAGGTTGACGAAATGGGACTCCGAGCCGAGATCAACAAGGAACGCAACCGAATCTGTCACGTTCGGTGTGCTTGCTCTGCGTTATCTTGACGAGGAAACCCACGACGATGCCGTTGTCCATTACGTGAAGAAGGTGATGATCCCGGCATGGGGAAACACCGTTGCCGACGACATCAAGCGTAAGGACGTGCGGGATTGGCTCAAGGCTGCTCGACTACAGCGGGCCGACGAGGGGGAAAATCAAGGGCATCATGCACGCCGTCTACGAGTACGGAATGTTCGAGGAATACTGTTCCTTAAATCCGTGTAGCGGCTGGCGGCTGAAAGGTGTGAAGTCCAAGTACAAGGCAATTAAGATCACACCGCAACAGACGCTCATGATCCTGCGATCTCTGACCGATCTGCTGTACTTTACGCTGGTGTTCACCGTCGCAGCAACAGCACTACGTGCAAGCGAGGTCATTGCCCTGCGATGGGCGGACATCCTATGGGATGAGAACGAAATCCGGGTCAGTAAACGTTGGAGGAAAGGTAAGGACGGCGAGACAAAGACGATAGCGTCGGACTCCACCGTCGCGCTCGGCTCGATCTTGGCTCACTACCTTCGAGTTTGGAAGGAAGCAAGCCCCTACACAGCCGACACCGACTTTGTTTTTCCATCAAGAAGGAAGAAGGTTCGATCCCAGTCTGTGCCTCGGTATTTGTCAGGAACTACTTGCGTCCGGCTGCGATAGCGGCTGGCGTAAGCGTCCCTGACGGGTACCGCTTTGGGCTTCACAACCTTCGTCACAGTCTCAGTAATTGGCTTGTGAAGTCGGGCACGGACGTGAAGACTGTGCAGACGATGCTTCGACATTCAAAGTCGCAAACGACGCTCGACCTCTACACGCAAGGCGATAACGACAACAAGATCAGTGCGCAGGATCGGTTCTGCGGATTGATTGTGGATCAGGAAGCCGTATGAGAATCGCTGTAAACCATTCAAAAGAATGGCGGGGACGACGGGACTCGAACCCGCGGCCTCTGCCGTGACAGGGCAGCGTTCTAACCAACTGAACTACGTCCCCAATTTGTTTTCTTACCTTTATCGGAAACCCGCGTATTTACTGGCTTTCCTCAGGTTCAATCGTTTCGCCTACGTCGCCCATTTCAACCCCATAGAACCAAATTCCGAGGCTAATGGACACCATGGACACCAAGCTAAACCGCCGTCCAAAACTGTTGCGCAGGCAAACACCAACCCGGAGCATCTGTCCATGCCCCGCGAATGAATTGTACCAGAGCATCAATTGATCCGTCAGGCTTTGACCCGAATGCAAGTGAGGTTCTGGGGTGGTTTCCACTGTTCGAGCGGAATGGTCTCCATGGCGTCAAGTCTTCTTCGCCTTCGCGGGAGGAACCAGAGCGACAGCAGCCTCGGTGGTGAGCAGAAGGAAAGTGAATGTCTCCTGCAAATACAAGCGGACAGCGGCGTCGGTGTGGCTGAGATAGCCGATGGAGACGTCCTGCCCGATGTGCAGTTCGAAATCACCGCCACGAGTGGTCAGCACGAAAGCGCCGGCGATAGCGGGCGCCCAGATGATTTGATCTTTGACCAGCCGCTTGACGTGCTCCAACACCGGGTATCCGTGGTCGCTGGTTTCGGCGAGTGCGGTGTAGGCGTCGGCGCCGAGCAACACGGCATAGGGGCCGTTGACACCGACGAGACGCAACCGGCTTAAACCTTGGGCAATGGCCTCCGGGTACTCACGCACGTCGGCGGGGAGAGTCATGACTCGGATTGCTGGTCCCTTGGCGGATGCCTCCAATGCCAGCGGCGGCATAGCCCTCGAATATGGCACCGTCCTCGGCAAAGGCAATCTGTCGCGCAGCGTCCTTCGCAGGTTGCCAGTCGGAGTCGTTCGCGCCCCGATCGACATCGTCGATCGCCTGGCGATCCAGCTCGAACGGAACGCGCAGCTCGACCAGCGCCTTCACCTCGCGCTGCCTGCGCGACGATGCCTTTCGCCGGCGCGGCGATCGTCCGCAGGTGGCCGGTGCCGACGGCAGAAAGGCCGGTGCCGGCCGGCCCCTTTACGTCGACGACGCGCCGTCCGGCGAGATAGCGCTTGAGCGTGCGCGAGGTTTCCTCTTCGATCTGAGCCCATGCCCCATCGGAAATGGGGGCAAGTTCGCGATGAAGATTATTCATGTCGTGTGTCTCCTTTGAGAGATCCGATGCCGAGCGAACCCTCGCGCACCGATGGGATGGATGAAGAGGTTTCGGCGACCGCCGGCGGGCGGAGACCGCGGCTGCCGTCATCTTCGACAGGCTGATCTTCAGTGACGTTCTCCAGAAATGTCGCCGACGGCACGAAGAACAGGTTTCCAGTGACGGCGCGGCTGAAGTCGAGCAGCCGGTCGTAGTTGCCGGGCGGCCGGCCGATGAACATGTTCTCGAGCATCTGCTCGATGGTGCGAGGCGAACGGCTGTAGCCGATGAAATAGGTGCCAAATTCACCATGCGCGGGCCGGCCGAACGGCATGTTGTCGCGCAGGATCTTGATCTCTTTCCCATTCTCGACGATGGTCGTGAGCGCGTTGTGCGCGGACGTTGGCTTGACGGAATCGTCCAATTCGATGTCCGACAGCTTGGTGCGGCCGATGATGCGCTCCTGCGCCTCGGTGGAGAGCGCATTCCATGCGCCCAGATCGTGGAGATATTTCTGCACGATGACGTAGCTGCCGCCGGCGAACGCCGCGTCCTCGTCGCCGATGAGCACGGCATCGGTCGCGGCCGCGCCCCTGGGATTCTCCGTCCCGTCGACGAAGCCCATGAGATCGCGGTCATCGAAGTAACGGAAACCATGCACTTCGTCGACTGGCGAAACTGCTTTTCCGAGCGCGCCATAATCTGCGTGGCCAGCTCGAAACATAAATCCATGCGCTCGGCGCGGATGTGGAACAGCAGGTCGCCCGGCGTGGAGACCGCATGCCGCGCTCCGGCGCGAATTTCCCGGAAGACGGTGCAGCTCTGCCGGCCGCGGCGGCCCGAAGAGGCGGTCCCACGCGTCGGAGCCAAACCCCATGACGCAGGAAAGCCCCCTTCCAGGTCGCGAAATTCCACGGCGCGCACCAGTGCGGCGAGGTCTCCGCAGAACGAGCGCAGAGTGGCGCGATTCTCAGAGCCCGGATTGAGCGTCGCGATCAAGAAGATCGCGGCGCGAGTGAGCGGCGCGGCTACTGCTTGCGCCAGGACAGGCAAGCTGCCTGCCGCTTGGGGTGTATTCATCGGATCGGTTTCCATCGAGTGTCGTGCCTGCATTCATCAAGCTGCTTTGGTTTCGTCACGATTTCTCCAGGCGTCCACCAAACTGATACCGCGTCGCGCACAAGCTTCCTAGGCATACAGGAAGGGCCGCTCTCTGTGGCTTCTCCAGAAGTAGGCGAGTATGATCACACTTGCAACCGCCGCGTACGCGCACCATAACGACGTGAACGCGTAGCGCTTGACCTCCATTACAACCAGCAGTATCGCCAGGTTTGCCGCGCCGAAGATTACCATCATTTTGATCTTCGAAAAAAACAGCGAACCACAAGTTGCAATCACGTAGAGCAACGCAACCGCCGTATTATTGGTCGCTTGATTCATGTACACGATACTGTTTCCTCTGACATACAGCTGTAATGGGAATGCCGTCAGCGCCCACAAAATATAGAGCGTAGTTGCTCCGCCAAGTATGAGGAACGGCAACATCCTGCTGCGGCTCTTCGCATTTGGTTCGAACAGAAGCACGCTGAGCGGCAGCAAAAAAGGGAGGAGACCTTGCGCATAAAGCATGAACGCCGCGCCCATGTCGTGCGCCACGGCAGGCGAAAGAATCCCATCCAATCCCAGCCAGACGAATCCCTCGATAAACTGATGAATGGCGAATAGCGTGGGGAGCGCTGCGAAAAGCAGTTCGCGCCGGTGCTTCACCTTGGTCAAGGTGACGACGCCGACCGCACCCATGACTCCGCTGCCTACGAAGTTCGCCGTCGCCGAGAAACACATAGCTGTCTTCTCCCTTGCGAACATACACCTATTGTCTCGGAACGCAAAACAACAGACCGTACTTGACGTCGGAGGCCCACGCGGTTCAACGCTTCTGGTACGGGTGGAAGATGTAGTCCTTCGCCTTCACGGCCGTATGGCACGCGTTTCCGCAGTCTGAGAGGCTTTTGGGATCGGCCGTGAACTTGTCCGATGCGGCATCGTAGTTGAACACCGCGTATCCCCACCCGCCGGTTTTCGGAAATCTCTTGCTGTCCTTTTCCATGACGAAAGCCTGGGTAAAGACGTCTGGCACATCCACGACGAAGGGCGCCTCCGTGCTCTTCTTCGGCTTCCACTGGAGCTTCACGATCATGGAGCCCTCCGGGAAAGGCTGGCCGTTGCCGGGAACGCCGGCCTTGTACGCCTTGATCATCGCCGGATTGGCGACGATCACCTTGAGCACTTCGTCGGTCCGGGCGGAAGAGACGACAGCCCAGTCCTCGTATCCCCTGAAGTCGGAGAACGCGATTCCGCTCGGCGATTTCAGCGAGTACTTGTCCTTGTCTTGGCCTTGCGCGAAAAGGGCCGCGGCGACGAGGACGGCGAGCACTGCCACGGCTGTCGCAACGATGGTAAAGCCGGCGATACGTTCCACGGCGGTGCGTGTTTCTATCTTCTGTTCTTGTTGTTCTTGCGCCACAGATTTCGTCACAAGTTCAGACATGCTGTGTTCTCCTTCACAAAAAAAGTTTTCTAAGCCCGATCTTTTCTAAGGCCGATCCACGTGCATCTCGAACGATTGCGATTAAGCCACACATGAGGGGAGTAAAACAATTGGACCTTGGTATCGATGATACCTTCGTATCAAGTGTGTGGGAGGAAGTTTTCTTCACTTTGATCGATTTTCGGGACTGGCTGAAGAGTTGATGGGAAAGTATGGGCAATACCATCGTCCAATTGCGCGGCCCATTTTGTTCTGGCTGAATGGTGACAGCGGTTCTCAATGCCGCGACGTTGAGAATGGGAGGCGTTTGAAGCCAATCTTGGCGGACATGTTTCGAAGGTTTGTGGTGATGTTTTACATTTGCTGCACGAATCGTACACTCAGACCCGGCTAAAGCATTTAGCTTCTTGTCAAATTGAGGGCTCAAGATGAACGATCAACAAAAGAAGGAGCAGTGTTCTGGAGCGCGAGATCAAGAGATCCGTGCGGCACTGGATCAGCATTGGGCGGCGTCCGATGCCAACGATTTTGAAACGGAGCACCGCATCTATCACGAGGACGCGGTGCTGGAATACCCGCAGTCAGGCGAGCGAACCCGCGGTCGAAGCAACATACAGAACCAACGCGCCAGTCAGCCGAGCAAAAAGCGGTTTGCTGTCCGACGAATCATTGGCGGCGGTGATCTTTGGGTCACCGAATTCATCCTGACATATGACGGCAAGCCGTCCTACACCGTGAGCATCATGGAGTTCAGGGACGACAAGGTTGCGCGGGAAACACAGTACTTTGCAGATCCATTCGTGGCTCCCGCATCGCGCGCTCAATGGGTCGAACGGATGGACACATAATCTCGAGGCGCGAGAATTCGCTAATGACACCGCCAATGATGGAGGGAAAGAGATGGATTGGAAACGGTTGGTCCAGTTTGCGCTGCTGGGTAGCAGTGATTTGGAACAATATGCCATCCTGCTGGTACGCGTTTCGCTCGGGCTGTTCTTCGCCATCTCCGGGGCAAACAAATTGTTTGTCGCCGGCGGCACGAAACCTGTTTACGAGACGCTCGTTAAGGCCAAAGTCCCGTTTCCCCATCAGATGGCTTATTTCGTGTCGGGTGTCGAGTTCGTTGGCGGATCCTTGCTGACCGTGGGGTTTCTTTCGAGCCCGGCCGGCGTGGCTTTATTGATCGATATGACTGTCGCCACCCTGACCAGCGCGATTTCCACCATGCCTAAAGGACTTTCGCCTCTTAGCTGGCTCGACGATTTCCTCTACCTTCCGGAAGTCCTGTACGTGCTCTTCTTTATCTGGCTGATCTGCTCTGGTCCGGGAAAGTTCAGTGTCGATTACTGGCTCGCCGGCAAGTTACTGGGGTGACTCGATCCGTAGCTACAGAAACCCGATTGAGTAAGTGCAGTGGCAGGCCCTTAGGGCTTTGCGGGCAGCGGCTGCCAGAGCTCAATCTTATTCCCATCCAAGTCATAGATCCAGGCAAAGCGACCGTAGGATTCATCCATTCGTTTGGCGTCAATCTTTACTCCCTCTTGTTTTAAGCGGTCGAGCAAAGCATCCATATCGTCCACGATGTAGTTGATCATGAACGGTGCGGGGCTGGGATCGAAATACTTAGTGGAGGTGGGAAAAACAGTCCAAACGGTAACGTGTTCCTTTTGCGGGTCGTCGTGTTCGCGCCACGGAAGCATCGCGCCTTGGCCTTTGTCAGCGAGTCCAAGATGCTTCGCATACCATTCGCGCATCTGATCACGATTGGCGGATTTGAAGAAGACACCGCCGATTCCAATGATGCGCCCGCGCTGCTCCGTTTTGACAGGCGGCTTCGACTTTTCAGGTTGCGGAGATTTCACGTCCTGTCCTCCTATTGAGCGGGCCGAGATGAGCAACAGCGAGCCGAGCGCAATTGTGCTCCAGGGTATTCCTTGCATCGGCGGATTATACATAAGTTTCGATTCGAATGGAGAAAACGGTTCGCTCTTCGATCTTCAATCAAGGTTGGCCGCGATTCACCCTAAGCCGCGCAGGTCGGTACTGCTACGGGTACCCGATCTGCAGTACGATCTTTCCGGACTTGTGTGGTGCGCCCGCAAGCATGCGTTGCGCCAGGCGCGCCTCCGAAAGCGGCAGGATTGAGCCCACACGCGCTGTGATTTTGCCCGCGTCAAATAATGTCGTGAGTGTCTGCAGGCGCACGGTGGTCACCTCAGCGTAGAAGAAAATGGCCTCTACTGGGAGCGGCTGCGTCGAGACCGAGGTGACGAGTTTGCCTCCGGGTTTCAACGCAGCGACGCAGCGTTGAAGCGTACTGCCCCCGACCGTGTCGAGGATAGCATCCACCTGTGGGAGGTCCTGCTCGAATGCGGGCTTGCTCGAGTCGATGATGGATTTCACGCCCAATGATCGGACCAGATCCTCGTCGTCGAGGTGGGCGATGGCAACGACGCGGATTCCGGCGTCTACGGCCATTTGTACGGCGTAGGCCCCGACGTTCCCCGCGGCTCCGACGACCATTACCGTTTGTCCGCGCATCGCCTGTGCATACTGGAACAGCATTTGCCAGGCGGTTACCGCAATGACGGGAGCCGATGCTGCTTCTGCGTGATTCAGCGATTGCGGTTTGCGGGCGACCATCCCAAACGTGGCCGCGGCGAACTCGGCCTGGGCGCCACAGAACTGCGGATTCGTGACGCCATAGACTTCGTCGGCCGGCGCGAAGCCTGTAACGCCGGAACCGACTTTCTCGACGACACCGGAGAAGTCCGAACCGAGGGTGAGTGGAGGTTGCGGGCTAACCTTGCTCTTGCCCTCACGGATGATCGCGTCCCAGGGAGCGACGCCCGCAACCATCACGCGCACCAGAACTTCGTTTGGGCCCGGCGACGGCATCGGCACATCCTCGACCACCACGACGTCGGGCGGCCCGAAGTTATGAATCCTCGCTGCTTTCACGGGCAATTCCTCCCCGCCTTGAAGACGCTCGAAAGCCGATTCATCCGAAGCCAGGGGAGCGCCCTGAGCGCCTTAACCGTAGGTGAGGTCGGTGCTCTGTCCGACTTCGATGATATAGCCGTCAGGATCGCGGATGTAGCAGCGTATCTCGCCGTACTTGGGGATCGGCTCCGTGATGAACTCCGCTCCTCGACTTTTCCATAATTTGTAGCACGCTTGAATATCCGCAACCCGGAAATTCATAAAGCTGTTGATGTGATTCGGGTCGGGGACGCTGAGCGTTACCGTCGGCTTATCCGGGGTCGGCCCGCCTCCAAGGTTCAGAATCATCCAGATATTCGCCAGCAGAAGGTACGCAGGCGCGTTGCCGTCACCCAGGGTCAGAATGCGAGCGCCGAAGACCTTTTCGTAGTAGCGAGCCGATCGTTCGATGTCGGCGACGGTGAGAAATTGCGCGATGCTGATCCCCTCTCGCGGGGGCATCTCATAGCTCTTCTGCTCGATTTGTACGGCGTTCATTGATGTCTCCAATTTAGATAGAGATGCTCACCCGCTGATTCCGGTTCTTTCGTATTCATACCTGCTACCCATTAAGCCTGACGAGAAAAGGAAAGACAATTGGACGAAGTATCGCACGATAACTTTGGCGTCGTCTCGGCCAGTCGTCCGATGGGGATGATACCCTAGCGATCAGCGGCTGGGCCACGCGATTCGCTTAGGTCATTCCGGGAATCAAGAGCTGCCGCTCAGGCTCGCTGCCGGGCCATGCGAAGGTGTTAAGTGCGTCCTCAGAGATAGATTCGATCCCGAGAACTGCTAATCGCTGGTTTGCGCTTCGCGTGAGTGAGCGCCGATCGACTTGTCGTAGAAGTGCAGCCAGATCGAGACGCTGAAGAACTTTCTTCGTGATCGGCCTTTTCGAATCCAAGAAGACGAGGGAGTTCAAGAATGAGAGACACGCAGGCTCATTCAATAACGCGGCTAGAATACAGGCCTGCTCGGCAGAAGAGCACGGAGCCAAATAGCAAGTGTCGTCAAAGAGCACGGGCTTTCCTTCGTGCGGACCGACAACCCGAAACCGGATAGTCTTATACATACCGGAAACGGCGACCTTGTAATCCGTAAACGAGTACTCGCCGATGCCGAACATTGAAAAAGGTGCACGGCCTTCATAAATCGAGGATTTCCGGGCAAGGAAGGCCGTCTCATGGGAGTTTAGATACTTCCACAGGTGAGGGGCTCGTTGGCTGAGGTCTGTTGTGCCCGCCCCCAGTTCCTTCTGGGTCACTAAGACCCTATATCTCGGGTTTGGGTTGTCGTCCCCATTGAGGTCAGAGCTTTTGAGTAGCGGGTAGACGTGTTCCGGCTCGACAGAAACGACCTCTCCAGCTCGATTCCTTAGAGTGCCGCTTTCTAGGGTCAACTCCATGATTGACGATGCATCGTGCTTAATGCCTTGGCGCCAAACAACAGGGCTCTCGCCCTCCAGGAAGCTGTATTCTTCGTAAACGGCATAGTTTGAAACTATCGAGCCGTTGGCCATCGCGAGGACGGATTGTGGGGTCTCCGCGTCGAGGTCAGCATAGAGGCTTGCGCTGTACTTCGTTTCGCCGAAGCCAACATCTACCCTGAATAAGCAAGCATCGACCGCCGCGTCGAACCATTTCTTAGCATCAATGAGGTAAATCTCTGCAGAAGAAATCGGCAGGGATGCTCTCTCGGCGTACGCAAGCACGTTCCGTGCTACCGCTGTCTTGCAGAGCAGGGCGATCGTGGGACGGGACCAGGCTAGCTCCTTGATGAGCTTTATCCAGATGAATTCCGCGATGTCGAAGTTCGACTCTCCGGTTTTAGCTCCGAAGCCGCTTCGCGCCTTGAAGTTGGATTTTGTAGGTAGGTTCTCGCTGTCTAGGCCGCCAAGCTCAGCGTTTGTGACCCACGGTGGATTTCCGACTACCAGTAACGGGCCCGTCTGCCCCCATGCCAGTTCAGCCAAATTGAGCTTGAAGATATCGGCTTGCTTAATTCGGATCGCGGTCGACTCGCCCGATTTTTCCGCTTCCACCGCCGTCCGAAGAGCGTGTCTCGGCTGAACTTCGATTCCCTGTATCTCGAGTGGAGGGGAGGCAAGAGAGCGTAGCCCTGTGATGAAATTGCCGACTCCGCATGTGGGTTCGAGAGCTCGGGTCCACGCGCCTCCTCCTCTATAGACAACACGTAAAACGCTTCTCACCAAATCGAGGGGTGTTTGAAAATCACCGAACTCACGCAAGTATATTCTCCACTCCGTCGGTTTTGCTGTCGGTCGCTAGCTTGATCACGCGACCGTACTGCAACCTCCATTGTAGAGCGTTTGAGATCGTGAGGTAGGCCTCCACCCGAATTGTAGGCTCTTCTCGCGTCAGCGGTTGATGTAGTTTACGGCTGCGGGAATCCGAACATCAACCACGACTGATTGGCTACCCAATGCGGGCACAGCTCCGTCATTTGGTCGAACAGCTCCTGGTCGGATTTCGCGGTTTTCTGCAACCGATCGAAATCCTGGTAAACGGTTCTATGTTACAATGTAGGTATGTTGCTACATTGAGGGACTGGAGACCATGGCCATTACAAAACTGTCGAGTCGAGACTTTAATCAGGATACAAGCAGGGCAAAGAGAGCCGCTAAGCGAGGTCCCGTTTTCATTACGGATCGAGGTCGTCCGTCCCACGTGCTGCTCACGGTGGAGGAGTATCAAAGGATCACTGGTGGGCAAAAGAGCGTTGCGGACTTATTGGCGATGCCAGCAGCTGCTGAGATTGAATTTGAGCCGCCTCGTCTGCGGGGAAACCTCCACGAGACGGCGGACCTCACCTGATGTACATCCTTGATACCAATGTAATTTCAGAATTAAGAAAAGCGAAGAAGACGCATCAAAATGTCAAAAAATGGGCCGAACGCTTACCCTCGGCGAGTCTCTACATCTCCGTCATTTCAGTACTGGAATTGGAGATCGGAATCCTACTCATCGACCGCCGCGACAAAGAGCAAGGCGCGATCCTTCGTGCGTGGATGGATCGCCACGTGTTGCCCACATTCTCCGGTCGTATCCTGGCGATTGACACCGCCGTCGCCCAGCGATGCGCGACGCTTCACGTACCGAACCCTCGCTCCGATCGTGACGCCCTCATCGCAGCCACCGCCCTGGTGCATGGTCTGACCGTCGCGACCAGGAATGTAGCCGACTTTGAGCGTACGGGAGTCGGTGCCCTCAACCCTTGGGAAGCTTGAGCATATCTTCGTGTCAGCCCGCCGCCCAATTGGTCATGTAGGTTATGCGGCAACCCGGGACCGGATGGAACGTTCACTAATTCCCATCATTGAAATTGGGGACGTTCCACCTGTCCCTACTGCTTCGGTTCTTCCGTGTTCATACCTGCTTCCGATTATGCCTGACGAGCCCTCACCTCCTGGGAGACGCCATAAAGTTTCTCATCGAGGAAGCAATCTCGTCGGCAGCCGTGTCCAGGGCGAAATGGCAGCCGTCAACAATGTGGACCTCGGCGTTCGGAACATCCTCGCGGTAGCTCTCCGGCTCGCTCGGGTCAAACGATGTTTCGTATTTGCCCCAGATCACGAGCAGCCGTGGTTGCTTCTCGCGCATCCATTCCTGCCATTTCAGATAGGAATCGACGTTGGTTCGGTAGTCGTAGAAAAGATCGCTTTGTATCTCAGCCTGGCCGGGCCGATTCAGAAAATAAAATTCGTCAGTCCAGAGGTCGGGATCGTGGCGCTCCACGTCGGGATCGGTTCCGACGTGTCGTGCACGCGCGGCCTCGAGCGACAAGAGATTGGTGCGCAATGCGCTGTCATTGGCAGCGCGATCAGTCCAGAACGCCCGGCGCGTTTTCCAATTTGCTCCCAAGCCCCGGTTGTGGGCGACGGCGTCCTGCACGATCAGCGCTTCGACTCGCTCCGGATGCTCCAGTGCCATGCGAAAGCCGACGGGGCCACCGTAGTCCTGCATGTAAAGGGTATAGCGCGAGAGCCCGAGCGCCTCGGTGAAGTGGTTCATGGTCTCAGCCAAATGGTCGAAGGTGTATGCGAATTTCCTCGGGTCCGGCCAGTCACTGTGTCCGAAACCAGGATAATCGGGCGCTATCAGGTGGTAGCGATCGGAAAGCCTTGCGAAAAGCGGTTCGAACATCCGCGACGACGATGGAAGGCCGTGCAGCAGGAGAAGCGTTTCCGCATTTGTCGGCCCAGCCTCCCGATAGAAGATCGAGAGGCCGCCAACCTGTAGTCTGCGATAAAACGTGGGATTCATCGGTGATTGTTTTCCCTTCATCATGCGCGAGGAAACATTCGCGTCAGCGGTTGATGTAGTTTACGGCTGCGGGAATCCGAACATCAACCACGACTGATTGGCTACCCAATGCGGGTATAGCTCCGTCATCTGATCGAACAGCTCCTGGTCGGAGGTCGCGGTTTTCTGCAGCCGATCGAAGTCCTGCAGATAACGCTTGGTGTCCTGGATCGTCGAGGGAGAGTCGGGCGCGCCCGGCTTCTTGTGACCGGCGACAACCATCGCCGGGTTCAGCGCCGCTAACTTTCACGTACTTGAGGATCTTGACCCGAAGGGCGTAAAGCTTTGGCTTTCCCGGCATATTCCATCTCCCTCTGGAGGAAATGGAAGGTGACCGGATCGCGAATTCGGGCAAATCCGGAAACGGGATGGACAGGGCACCTGCCGACAAATTCGCATGCGCCAAGGCGCTTTTATCTTGACACAGCCGATAGCGCTGAGCGGCTCCTCGAGCCTTGTGCGACTTCCATTAAAAATCGGATCCGAAAGTCGCTGTCGCAACGCTCAGACTATCGCAGACACTTCTTGGATCAGAGCCAAAGTAAGGGGGAAAGACCCAGTGCGGCAAGAACTGTCAGAAGTGCGAGGCTCTGCGCCCCGGTCTTCCGATCCGCCAGGCTATAGGCATAGATACCTTTCACAAGGTTGTTGCTGGCGGCGGCGATTAGAACCGCGGCCGCCGCAACTCTCAGAGGTGTGAGTACGCCTGCTGCCTGGGTCATTCCCATGATAAAGGGATCTACGTCGGTAACGCCCATCACGGCAGCCAAGGTATTCACGCCCGCTTTTCCAAGATAGGTAACCGCCAACTGGGTAGCGATCAGCATTGCCAGAAACAACGCGGCGAAGAAAACAGCTGCCCGCAATTCGAGCGGATTCTTGGGTACGAACTCGCGCTGCACCGCCCGAGCACTGGGATCGGCCCGGCGCGTCCAAAGCCAACCGATGCCGACCGCTAGACCGGCCAGCACCAGAAACGGGAGGGCCATCAAATGCATCAGTTGTCGATTGAAAAGCGCCAGGAGGACAACCAATCGCAAGTACATCACGCCAGAGGCAATCAAGATGCCTCCGGCAAAGAGGTGAGGATGCTGTTCGCCGGCGGCTCGACGCGCCATCACCACCGTGGTGACGGTCGAGGAATACGCCCCACCCAGCAACGCTGCCAGCACAACCCCACCCCGCTGCTTCGTCAACTTCTGCAGGACATAACTTCCATACGAGATTGTGCTCACCGCAATCACAACAAGCCAAGTCTTGAAAGGGTTAATGTGGAATTGGCCGAATTGCTGGTCCGGCAGCGCGGGCAGGATCACACCGGTCAAGAGGAGAAACTTGGCAAACGTCAGAATCTCTTGTGGAGCGATGCGAACGGCGAGCTTCTCAAGGCCCGCCTTCAGATCGAGTAACAGCAGGCTGGCAACGCTCAGTGTGGTAGCGATCCAGAGATGTCCGTAGCAGACCAAAGCTCCCACGAGGAATGTCGCGAGGCCGGACATTTCCGTGGTGACACCGGCGGCTTCAGCAGAGGAAAGCTTGTGCCAATAAGACAAAAGCAGGAATCCAGCGATTACCAGAAAGCCGACCGTCAGCGGCAGCAGTTGTGTACCAGAAAGAAGCGCGATCGAGTAGCCAATCAGTCCAATCAGAGGAAAGGTGCGTACCCCTCCGAAGGAGTAAGAGTGTCCTGCTGCCTTGTGCTCTTCCCGTTCCAGTCCGATCAGAAAAGATAGAAACAAGACGAGGACAATCTTCAGAACATCTGGCGGCAGTTGCTCGTAAAGACCCACTGGCGTTCCACCTCCGCGTGACCTGTGCCTGGTGCGCCTTGGCGCGTTTCTCCAGGACAGCCGTATGGAGTATAGTCGTCCATCGTTGAGCTTTTGAGCAACAGGTTGGGTCGCCGCACCTGGTGCGGCACTACGCTCCGTCTGAAGATCCGACCGATCGCGGACTGGAAGAAAGCGCACGTTATCGGGGCAGACCTAAGCTCCAGCCCGATTCCTGACGTGGATTCGATCATCAATACTTAACAGCCCGTGGCAAAAGTGATTTGCTCATTCTGCGGCAGGCAGCAGCAAAATTGTGAGAGTGTAAGCAGAATCTCAGTGGATCGGTCGCCTATCTTCTTGGTGCGCATCCAGACTTTCACCACGGGCTGCTAAGGCTTAAGCCTAAAAACTACCCCACAGGTGTACGAGCCGTAACACTTCGCACCTCCTACCGTGGTCGCGCCATAAAGGATACCCGAACCGCCCATGGCCAACCCCGCAGATGGAAACCCTCCATCTCGCCCTCCCGAGAAGCTGTGCAAGACCGCCTCGTTGCCGGACGAATCTAACCGAAATATAGTTCCATCGCCGTACTTGCCGCCGAAGTATGTGGCGCCAAGGAGCTTGCCATTTACATCCATGATCAGCGGCCCCAACGGTCCTTCTCCGTCCGTGCAGTTTGTCAGTGAGCAGAACGAGTATAAAACGGTTTCAGCGCCACCGGAGGGCAACTGAAAAACCGTGCCACACCCCGTGTTTCCGCACCCGAGGCTATTGCCGCCGTTTGCTGTTGTCCCATAAAGATCTCCATTCGAGTCGAGGAGCAACACAGAATCTGGGTTTGCACCATCCGATCCACCAAACGTGTGCAACACTGTCTCGTGACCTGCGCTGTCCACCTTGAAGACCACACCCACCCCGCTATTACAGAAGCCGCTACCACCGTCAAATGTGACTCCGTACAGATCAGCCTTTGAATCGAGGATAACACCGGGTACAGGATCGCATCCGTCCGCTCCCCCGGTAAAACTGTAGAGAATGGTCTCCTTGCCAGTCTTGTCAATTCTGAAGACCGCGCCGAGACCATTCATTCCGCCTAGAGGAGTAGTGCCGTAGACGCTGCCTGAATCGCCCTCGACCAGTAGCGACTCCGGGTTCATGCCGTCCGGTGTCCCCTTAAATTTGTACAGCATAGCCTCCTGACCAGTCTTTGCGTTGAGACGAAACACCGTGCCGCAACCGTACGGGCGATCACAATTTGTGTCTCCACCCTCCACAGTCGTACCGAATAGATTTCCGCCCGCGGCGCGCAGCAATCCCGCTGATGGGCTGAAGCCATTTCTCCCATTGAAGTTATGCAACCAAACCTGTTTCCCACTCTTGTCAAGCTTGAAAGCAGTGCCGCAGCCCTCTTGGCTGCACGTACCGTTTCCACCGGCACCGGTTGTGCCATAGAGGTTTCCAGCCGCATCCCTGACTAGCACCCCGTATGGAGCCGCCCCGTCAGCACCGTGAAAAAAGTGCAATACCTTGAACCTCGTCTTCGCCTGTGTAGCAACGGTCGATAGCACGAGCATAGCAATTATTGTGAACACCGTTGAGCGGGCATCCTGGAATCGCATGACTTCATTACCCTCTCTGTCAAGCGTTGGCCGGGGAAGGAGCGGTCGCTCAGGCCACAAATCTGGCACAAAGCATAGCATGGGGGCACGAAATTAGCTCGGCTGTCGAAAACTAAAGACCGAAGACCTGCACAAGAGGGTCATGGAATTGACGAATGGAGAGCGGTTGAGGCGGTCCTTGACGCAGTGGGTGGCCCGATGTTTGAACTGGCGTTGCGATCGCTGGCACTTGGGGGGCGTCAGGTGGCGATCACGAACACCGGCGACCAGCGCGTCAGCTTCAACCTGGTTGATTTCTACAGCAATTCCTCCCGGTTGCTGGGAGTCAATAGCAACGCACTCACCGCGCAACAGGTGAAGGAGGTCGCCGACGAACTCCGCGTCGGCTTTGAAACAAATGCGTTGCAACCGCCGGCGATTGAGATTGTTCGAGAACGCGGTGGATGCGTACGAGAGAGCGGCCTCTGGGAAAGCGAGAGTCAAACAAGTCCTCACCTTCTCATGAAAGGTGAGAAAAAAGGCGCCCCACGAGGCCCCGCAGCCCTTTAGTCTTGATCCAGGTATTCGTCGGGTACGTCATCTTCGGGCACCTCACGGGTACGCACTTCACGCTCGCCATGTTCTCCGGCGTCTTCGACGCCCTTCACCACCCCAGCCTCGAACGCGTTTCCCTCCTCCATCAATTCGTCAACACTTTCCGAATCCGCACTTTCGACGTTGGACAAGCCCTGTAGGTCGCCCGATTGCGCCCCCGAGCGTGATCCCGGCATCTCGCGCGAGAATGTCGCAGCACCCCGCCCTTGGCTTTTCTTCCGAGGCTCTTTGACCCGCGCGCCCGAGGTTTTCCCGCTGGCCCGTCTCTTCAATTCCTTCTTTCTCGCCGCGGCTTGGTTTGGAGCGGCCCTCCTCTTCGCCGATTTCTTAGGAGCGCTAGCCTTCTGCGCCCGCTTCTTCGTCGGCGTCACCTTCCTGCCGCCAGTCTGCTTCGCCCTCGTTGATTTCTTCTTTTTGGTAGCCATTCGCGCAGTCTAGCACCGGCTCATGCGCACGGCAAAACCGTGTTCCGAATAATCTGGCGTCGAACCGAGGGGGCGTGTCGTTGTGGAAATAGCGACTCCCTTTCTATAATCGCGTCTCCGGCAGTTCATTGCAGACATGAACGGGTCAAACTTCTCTCCGAGGCGCAGAATCTTTGCCCGACTGTCGATCATGGAGGGAAATGCCGTGCAGCTTGCCGGGCTTATCGCCGCTTACCTTGCTCTCGCTGCGGCGCGGTCCGCGCACTCGACCACAGCGGCCATCGTCGCTATGGTCGGGGGCTGGGTTCTCCTCTACTTCTCCTGCCATGCCATTGCCCACTGCCTGGTGGGGCGGATTCTTGGCATTCGCTTCGCCTTCTACACGCTAGGCGGCACGGGGAATCCAGAAGGTTGGCCTGCCGGCCTCCGCTGGTTGTTCGAACATCTTCCCTTTCTCGGAGTGCAGACGGAGAAGACCTCCATGCAAAGCGCCCGCCCTCTGGCCAGAGCGATTATGTGGTCCGCGGGAGTGACATCTTCGGCCGTGATTCCGACTCTGGGAGCGCTGTGGGCGTGGCGCTCGGCCGTCCCCTGGAGCAAGTTGTTCTTTCTATTTTCGCTAGCATGGGCGGTCGGAACGTTGGCCAGCAATTGGACCAGCCGTGCGGGAGACTTTTCCAAGGCCCGGCGCGCGCTTGGCAATCCATGAGTGAGCGGTAGAGCAAGCCGTTTTCTTCGCTCCCTCCTCTAGAGACTCCACCTTCGTCCGGAGTCCGAAAGCCATGGCCCGTTGCGTTCCTCCGCCCACGTTGGCGTAGTACTCAATAACCGGCTGCAACACGAGCATTGGCGCAAGGTTGAGAAGCGTGTTGAATTGTCAGCCTTTCGCCGCTTCGTACTACTTTCTGTTGACTTCGGTACCCATGACCGCGAAGTCGCACTTTGACTCCTCCAGTGGATCGGTTTTGAAAGTCAAATCGATCGAGGGCACACCAACTGTGGCTTCGAGTTGTGCGTTTGCCTTGAAGCCTTCGAAGCAGGCGGGCAGAAAGCAGGCTAGATTACACGGCGGGGAGAGAGGGATTCGCGAATCCCCGGGGGCTCATCTAATTGTTTTGATGTGGTGGCCAGGGACGGAGTTGAACCGCCGACGCCAGCCTTTTCAGGGCTGCGCTCTACCACCTGAGCTACCTGGCCACGCTTTGGACGACGGCTTGGCTGCCGAATCAGTGCGAGTCGTGGGCACGCCAACATTTCGGCGGAGTTGCCGGCAATCGCGGACAGTCAAAACACTGGGAGCAAGTGGAACAGCCCGATTATAGCAATCTGGATCGATTCACTCAACGCGAGGACAGACTCGGACCTGTTCCCACTCCCTCATCCGTGGAACACCAAGAGTCGTAGGAAACCAGGGAGAGATATGCAGGTTTTTCGTGGGCGGGGGCGTCTGCTTGATCGGGTCGCTCAGTCAGAGCGACTCCAGCAAGGATTCGTTCAACCAACATCCGAACGAGAGCGGGAGCAAAGATTGCTCCATTCTTGGGGCGCGGCTGAGGAATGCACAGAGCCAAGGATGGCGAATCCGTCTAGTCTAAGGATTCGCCATGCCATTGGAATTCGTGCTCCCTGCCGAGCCGTGCCGCTGTAGCAGCCAGGTTGCAAGCTGCGCTCCTTGCCGTTCCCGCAAATCAACGCAATAGTTGGCGCGTTCCTGAGCCTGCTTGAGGGCGCGCTCAGGGGCGGGATGCGTGGAAAAGAAATCCTTGACTTGGTCTCGCATTCCGGCATCGCAGAAGGTTCCAGTGGCGCTCACAATCGTCTCACCGCCGCCGCCAAAGGCTGAGGTAAGCGACGCGATATTCTCCCAATGGGAGCGGACGAAATCCCAGGTGAGTTTTTGACCGGCGGGGTTTCGCATAACACGACCAATCAGCAGCAATCTGTCCTGCGAGCGTTCCTGGGGCGAAAGAGCGTAATCCAAGGTCCTCTGAAGCAATGCAGGATCGGAAAAGGACGCCAGGGCCGATTGGTACCCGTAGAATTCCTCCGGGGTTTTTGCCGCCTTCCAGCGGGCCATGATCTTGTCGTATAGGCCAGCGTCGCCGTCAATGGCAGCAATTCGCAAAGCTTCAAATGCAGTTTCGTGATCGACCGAAGAGGGGTCGCCTAGCGCTTGATTCGCTAACTTGTGGGCCAGTTCAACAACCTCAGGATCGTGAGCGACACGACCCAAGACATCCAGCAAGCGAGATCGAAGAGCGGTTTGCTCAGGGCTCTTGCTCGGTTTGACCTGCCATCCGACCTCCTTTGCCATGGGAGTCAGAAGTTGGCGGAGCCAGTCCTCATAAGCCGGGCGATCCGACGCGCTCACCAGGTAGCGGCCGATGTAATCCAACTGCGGGAACAGTTGATCCAGAACGGCTGTGGTGCGTTCTCCCTGCAAGCCCTCCGCCAGCGCGAGATAGTCCCCAATCGGCTCATGCCCAACCCGCATGGCTGCCCAGACGTCGGAGAGCAACAGGATGCGTTCCGCGGGAGTCAGCGCGGCTTCAACCGAGTTGGCCATCGCGCGCACGGCTTCCGACTGGTAGCCGGAATGATAGAAACCCCGGGCGTCAGCGTTGCCATAGACCCAGGGGGAACATCCCTGCAGAGTAACGCTGCGCTGCTGGCGGGTGAGCAATTCACATTGTTGCTCGGCGTGTGGGCTGGCGGAATCCGGCTTTAGGCATACCGGGATTTGCCAGACTTCCTTGCTGCCATTAATGAAACGGGTTCGATCAAAGAAGTAACGCTGCTGTCGAAGCGATACCCTCACCTGATTTCCCACGCAGCGAGCCTGGAGGCTGACGAATGGAGGTCCCGGCTGTTCCACGAAGCCGGCCATGATTTTGTCCACAGGCTGGCGGGAAACCTGCGCCTGCGTGTTCCAGAAATCCGCGGCGGTGGCATTGCCGAAGGCATGTTGGCGCAAATAAACATTCACGCCGGCGCGGAATGTGTCCGGGCCCACGTAAGACTCCAGCATGCGCAGGATGGAAGCAGTTTTGTCATAGGTGATGCTGTCCGCCAACTCCAGAATCTGAGCGGGCGTTTGCGCTTGCTGATGAATGGGGTGGGTGTTTAAGAGAGAATCGGCGTTGAGGGCCTGTCCCATCGCAATGGTGTCATCGAGTTGAATATTCCATTCCGGTTTCCAAGCCATCACCGGCTTGCTCGAAGCCCAGGTTGCGAAACCCTCATTCAGCCAGACGTCGTCCCACCATTGCATGGTAACCAGGTCGCCAAACCACTGATGCGCGATCTCATGAGCGATCACGACGGCGACATACTTCTTGAGGTCCAGACTGGCGCTCTTTTCGTCGAGCAACAGCAAGAGTTCGCGGGAGGTGATGCAACCGGTGTTCTCCATGGCGCCAGCCGAGAAATCCGCGAGCCCGATCATGTCCAGCTTGCCGTAGGGGTACTTTATCCCGAAGTATCGGTCGAAGTAGGGAATGAAACTTTCGGCTGCCGCGAGCGCGAAAGATCCTAGTTCTTTCTTGCCGGGACTGGTGTACACACGAATCGGGATGCCATCGGCTGAACCCTCCAGGGATTCGAACTGGCCGACTACCAAAGCCACCAGGTAACTGGACATCTTCGGCGTAGTGGCGAAATGAACGGTGTGCTTCTCTCCAGTCGGGTCGGGCGTATCAGAAACCACTTTGCTGTTGGAAATCACCGTCAGGTCCTTGTCGGCGACGACGGTAATGTCGAAGCTGGCCTTGTAGGCAGGCTCGTCGAAACAAGGAAACGCGCGGCGGGCGTCGGTAGCCTCGAACTGGGTAGCCGCATATTTTCGCCCCTGCTCGTCTTTGCCACGATAGAACCCTCGCAGCTCATCGTTCAAGATTCCGACGTAATGAATGTGAATCGTGGCCGGTCCCGCCGGGATGGAATTGTCGGCGGTCAGGGTGGCCGTCTCCTTTTGTTTGTCCAGCGCGACTTTGGCCTTCTGCATTCCCTGTCCGTCGGTGATGCTGACCTGCTGCAGATCGAGTTCGAGCGCGTTGAGAACAATCTGGGAGGTAGGCTTCAGCAAGCGAACCTGGATGGTTTCTTCGCCCATGAAGGTGTTGTTGGTGAAGTCGGGGGAAAACATCAGTTTGTAGCTCTCGGGAGCAGTGCCTTCCGGCAAGCGCTGCGCCGTGGCGAAACAAGTCAACAGCAGAATGCAGAAGATCGCAACAACTGTCCTTTTCATTTTTGCCTCGATTACTTGGGTTTCGCTTTCAAGTACCGGCTATGAAGCACTGTAAGAATTTACGATTGCCGATGGCGTCTGGTTCAAATATATTCTTTCGCCAAAACCTTGGAGCCGATCGGCGCGCCATTCAGAACAGTGAACGCGCACCGGTTGGATGCGAACCAGTAGGGGATTTCGCGAAAATCCTCGGCGTCGAACACCGCGAGGTCTGCGTCTTTGCCCGGCTCGATCGATCCTTTTCGATCTTGCAGCCGGAGAGCCCACGCGCCGTTGATTGTTGCCGCCGAAATCGCCTCCGCCGGAGTCATCTTCATGTGAGTACATGCCAGCGACAACACAAACGGCATACTCGGCGTGGGCGACGAGCCCGGGTTGTAATCGGTGGCCAGGGCTACGGGCACGCCAGCGTCAATCAGCATTCGCGCCGGAGGGAAAACATCCAGGCCAAGGAAGTAGTTCGCACCGGGTAGCAGCGTCGCCACGGTGTTCTGCTGTGCCAACTGGGAAATTTCGGCGGAAATTACGTGATCCATGTGGTCGAAGGATGAGGGCTGAAACCGCAGCAGCGGCTGCAGTGCCGTTTCGCTGAGTTGGCACACGTGGGCCCGGACTCCCAAGCCATGATCTTCGGCGGCCTGGAAAATTCTTGCCGTGTCCTCGGCACTGAACGCACCGCGCTCCGTGAAAACATCCACGAACTGTGCAAGCTTCCGCTTGGCGGCCTGCGGGATCATTTCTTTGCAGACGAGGTCAACGTATTCTGGTGAGCGATCCTGGAATTCCTTGGGCACAACGTGTGCGCCAAGGAGCGTGGGGACTACGGTGCCCGGCCAGCGCGCGGCGGCTTCTTTGATGGCGGCGAGGGACTTGAGTTCGGATTCGAGCGTCAGGCCGTAACCGGACTTGGCCTCGACCGTCGTTGTGCCCTGTTCGGCCATCTCGCGCAGCGCCTCGAGAACTTTTGTTGCGAGAAGGCTCTTCCCTGCCCTACGAACCCCTTCGACGCTGGATCGAATGCCGCCGCCCGCTTTGGCAATCTCTTCGTACGTCTCACCGGAGATGCGCTTTTCGAAATCAATAAGTCGCGGTTGGATGAACGCGGGATGAGTGTGGGAATCCACAAAGCCCGGAAATACGACCTGCCCCTTGCAGTCGATCTCAATATATTTCTTGCGATGCTTCTTCAGCCAGGGATCGCGAAGGGCATCTTTGGTTTTGCCGACGGAGACGATTTTGCCGCCCAGGCACAGAACAGCGGCGTCTTCGATAATGCCGAGTTCGCGAAGGTCCGGTCCACGGCGCGGGCCAGACTGAGTGGAACGCAAAGTGAGGAGTTGCCCAATATTGACAAGCAGTACCGGGCATTGCCACCGGGCGTTCGATGCTGCTGCCGTCACGTTAGCAGTCTAGCAGTTGCCGTGAGAGACCTTCGTGCACCTCTAAGTGTCCGTTGCGGTTATTTATCAGATTGCCTGAATATCAGGCACATTGTATAATCAGGCAAAGTAGGAGCGGACCATGGAATCGGCTAAAGTCGGCAAACGAGGCGCGATCGTAGTGCCAGCCAAGCTGCGCAAGCGCTTCGGCATCGAAGAGGGCACTATCGTCACCGCAGAAGAGAAGGACGACGGCATTCTGATTCGTCCTGCCGTGGTGATACCGGTCGAACGCTACACGCCCGAGCGTAAGGCGGAGTTCCTGCTATCCAACGCGGTCAACGAGGCAGATTACCGCAGCGCTCGTAGAGCAGTCCGGAAGATGGGCCTGGACCCGGATTCCATCCCCCATGCCAGGCCTTCCTAAATGGACCGATTATTTCTGGACGCTAACGTCCTGTTTTCCGCTGCCTATAAAGCGGATGCTCGGGTCTCGCGCCTGTGGGTTCTCAACGACGTTGTTCTTTGCAGCTCGCGCTATGCGTTCGAGGAGGCAAAGTTCAACCTTGGCGATGAAGATCAGAAGGCACGACTGGCCCGGCTATCTGGAAGTATTCAGTTCTTTGACGGTCCTCAAGGTGGTCATCTGCGAGGAACCTCTCTGCCTGAGAAGGATCTGCCAATTCTGCTCGCGGCTATCGAGGCCCGAGCTAGCCACCTGCTGACCGGCGATGTACGGCACTTCGGCCCGTACCTGGGCAAGAAGATTGAGGGCGTTACAATTGTCCTGCCGGGAGAATATCTTAAGCGAAGGTGTGAGTGATTCAAGTCAAGATGTTCGGGAACAAGAACTGAAATGCCGATTTGCGCTCGGCATGACGGGCGAGGGCGCCCGTCCCTCCACAATCTAGAGCATCGGAATCTTCACTTCCGACTTCTTCGCAAACTCCCTCGCCTCTTCGTACCCTGCGTCCACGTGCCTAATAATGCCCATGCCTGGATCCGTGGTCAGCACTCGCTCGATCCGCTTGGCCATCATTTCGGTTCCATCGGCTACCGTCACCTGTCCCGCGTGCAGCGAATAGCCAATCCCCACGCCTCCACCGTTGTGGATCGACACCCACGAAGCGCCCGCCGCCGTGTTCAACAAAGCATTCAGCAGCGGCCAGTCGGCCACGGCGTCGCTGCCATCCTTCATGCTTTCGGTCTCGCGGAAGGGAGATGCGACCGAGCCGCAATCCAGGTGATCGCGGCCAATCACGATCGGCGCTTTGATCTTGCCCTTTTTCACCAGTTCATTCATGGCCAGTCCGAATTGCGCCCGCTCGCCATAGCCCAGCCAGCAGATGCGCGCCGGTAGCCCTTGAAACTTAATGCGTTTCCGCGCCAGGTCAATCCAGCGTCGCAAAATGCGGTTGTCCGGGAAGAGTTCCAACACAAGATCATCGGTGACGTGAATATCCGACGGCTCACCCGACAGCGCTACCCAGCGGAAGGGCCCGCGGCCTTCGCAAAACAGCGGGCGAATGTACGCCGGCACAAATCCGGGAAAGTCGTACGCGTTCTTCACCCCTCGCTGAAAGGCAAAGGTACGGATGTTGTTGCCGTAGTCGAATGTGACTGCGCCCATCTTCTGCAGGCGAAGCATGCCTTCGACATGCTTTGCAATGGCATCCAGCGATAACTGCTGGTAACTATCGGGATGGCGTTGCCGTAATGCAACTGCTTCTTCGAGACTCATGCCATTGGGCACATAGCCATTCAGGGGATCGTGCGCGGAGGTCTGATCCGTGAGGATGTCCGGCACCACGCCGCGTTCCGCGAGCTCGGGAATAATATCGGCACAATTTGCCACCAGCCCGACCGAAACATTCTCTTTCTTGCGCACGGCATTCTTAAGAATGCGCAGAGCCTCGTCGAGTGTAGTGACCATGAAGTCGCAGTAGCCGGTTTTAAGCCGCTTCTTGATGCGCTCAGGATCGACGTCAATCCCAAGGAACGCCGCGCCGGTCATAGTGGCGGCCAACGGCTGGGCGCCACCCATGCCGCCCATGCCGCCGCTGACAATCAGCTTGCCGGCGAGATCACCGCCGAAATGCTTTTCTCCGGCTGCGGAGAAAGTCTCGAAGGTGCCTTGCACAATCCCTTGCGAGCCGATGTAGATCCACGAACCGGCGGTCATCTGGCCGTACATCATCAGACCGGCGCGCTCCAGTTCGTTGAACTTCTCCCAGTTGGACCAGTGCCCGACGAGATTGGAGTTCGCGATCAGCACACGCGGCGCGTACTCATGCGTCTTGAAAACGCCGACTGGCTTGCCCGATTGCACCAGCAGAGTCTCGTCGTTATCAAGATTCTTGAGCGAATTGATGATGGCGTGGTACGCCTCCCAACTGCGCGCGGCGCGGCCCGTCCCGCCATAGACGACCAGATCTCGGGGCCGCTCGCCGACTTCCTCATCGAGGTTGTTCATCAACATGCGCATTGCGGCTTCCTGCTGCCAGCTTTTGCAAGAGATGGTGGTGCCCCGAGGAGCACGGATTGGAGTGTAGGTAGCCGGAGTGATTTCGGTTTCGACTGGCATAAGTTAATGGTAGTGCGTCGGGCGAACTCGATCAAATCCTTCAACCGTGGATAAGCCGTCGGCGGAGAGCGCCGGTAAACTCCGCATCCGCACGTTCGGAAATCATTTCTAGCGGAGAGGATCCACGTTTCCAGGCAAACCAAAGCGTTCCGAACAATAACACGACTGTGATGGCGTAGTTCGGCCAAGCGTTGAGCGCCCACTGGCCGCGCCACGTGAGATCGACGGCATGGGAAAAAGGCGCGAGATATGGAATCGGCCACTGATATCCATCGGGTCCTCGAGAACCCGCAAGGTCCTCAAGAAGGTGCAGGTGGAAACTGGCCAGCGCAAGCAAGCCAGTCTTCCATTTTTCTTTTGCGAGGAGGAGCGAGACTACTGCGACGACCAGGGCAAACGCCAGCGTGTGAAGCCTGTGATGATAGAGCGAAAACCACAGCAAGGGATGTGCTGAACCACGTGTCAGCAATTCAGGAATAATGCCAAGTCCGTCGACGTCCGGAACTACACATGCCAGTGTGACAAGTGCGCGGTCTCGTCGTCCCAAGCCGGCTGCGTTGGCGAAAACCCAGCCAGTAAGAAAGTGAGTAACCGGACTCATAGATTAGGAGGTGAACTTCACCGGGAACAAAGCCAGCAAGAAAACCAACAATGCCCCGATGGCTAGAATCGTGCGCACCGCATGCAGCCGGCCCCAGCGCTGCAAGAGCTGTTGCGCGGAAGGGGAGTTCGGGTCTAACGCCTTGTCCAGCAGTCGGCGATTCGTGGGGAGGATAACGATCAGCGTGAACGGCACAACAGCAATGATTAGCACTCCGCCGACTAGCCAATAGACGTAAGAGCTCAACCACCACGCCACGAATGCTGTGCCAGCCCCGGCAACCGCCAGTGATGCTTGCATCACGGTGGCGCGCCGGTAGCTCGGACCGAATTCAGCGGTTGCCGCGGCGGTTCCACATTCCATTCGAGCTGGATGCTCCACCAGGGTGATATAAATCGCGGCGCCCGAAAACAGACCGGTGCAGAAGGTTGCGATGAATTGAAAGAGGAATGATATGGACATCTTAGTTACCCTCGATATGGATTCCGTGACTGGGCAAGAGAGATACAGAGATCCTTCGACTAGGCGATTGGTTCGCGATTGCGAACCAATCACCGCTCAGGATGACACAGGAGAAGAGGAATACATGACTTACCACGTGCTGTACGCGGTGCCGTCGCTGCCCACGCCGGTAGAGCCGCTGTGCACGTCAACGATGCCGGGCTGGTCCGACGTCGTCTGTTGGTCCAGGCTCATGATCTCATCTGCCTCCTGATCCTCGGCCCAAGTGTCGTTGCGGCCGGTCATGGGATCAATCGGAATCTGCTTCAGGTATCCGGCGGTGACCAAATCCTGCAGAGACTGCGGAGCCTTCTGTTTGTCGAGCGTGTATTGCGAGAGCAGGGAACGCAGGGTGAACAGATTTTGCTTCAGGACCGACTCCTTTGCCCGCAAAATGGATTGGTTGTAGGCGGGCAAGGCGACGGAAATAAGAATCGCCATGATGGTCATGACGATTAACAGCTCGATCAGAGTAAATCCACGGCTGTGCTGTTTGCGGAATCTTGCCATTTACCAGTCCTTGTACTTGGTTCCGTCGAGCGCCGTGCCCTCTGATTTGGTGTACACATCGAAAACGCTTTGCTCGCCCCAGGAGTCGGAAGTGGGATCATCCTGCATGGAGTGCAGACCCCATTCCGTCGAGCCGGTCATGGGATCGGTCGGAATCCGGCGCAGGAATTTCAGTTTCTTTCCCTGCACGTCCACGCCCTTTACCAGCGTGTCCAGGTCAGGGGGGTAGTTCTCCGAACCGACCTTGGTCTGGAATGCGCCACGGTCCGCGGCATCCTTGTAGCGGTCAATGGCGTCGCGCATCTCCCACAGGTCGCGACGCAATTCATGCTCCTTCTCGCGCTTGATGGTGACCCGCGCCAATGGGATGGCTAAGGTAGTAAGCACCACCAGGATGGTTGTGGCCACGATCAGTTCGATCAGGGTGAAACCGCGCATCCTCTGCGCAGAACGGTTTTTGAAAACTGCTGAACCCATAACAATAATGTTTGCCGGAAGCGCTCTCGCGGTCAGGTCGGCGGTTGCGTCGAGGCCGGTACAGGCCTATTGAATCATCACTGTCGCCACCGCGCCTGCAACCGGAGTCGCTTGCATGCCCGGATCGCGCGCTCCTCCCCTGGCGATCGTCAACGTTGCCTGCCCGGCGGATTTGGCCATGAAAGTCAAAGTGACGACCGTACCCTGTCCGGAAACGCCCGGCGCGCCCGGCGGCCGGGTCGCGGTAATTTGCAACGTCCCCGTAGCATCATCGTCGCGATGAACCAGGGCCACCGCTTGCCCGTCCTGCGAGAGCAGGCTTCCATTGGACACATTCACCACTTGCAGGATCTTGGGATCGTAGCTGAGCTGCAACGGCACCGTGTGCGCATTCTGCGCCCCGTTGAGCACAACATTTATGGCGAAGGTCGAACCTGTCCGCTCCATGACGTTAGGCGGATCGAAGCCAAAGCTTGCCGCGCCCGGGGACGGCACCGGTGGCGTGGCCGAGGGATTCGCCGATGGAGCGCCGGGCGCAGGCGGTTGTGCCGCCGGAGCTTGAGCGGGCGGCGGGACGGCCCCTCCTGTCCCCATCGCCTGCGAGTGGCTTACTCGGCGCAGTTCTATGGCACTAGCCGTGCCTACTTCGATGGTTTTCTGATTCAGATCAGTAAAGTCGTGGCCGCGGACGATGTGCGGAATCAGGACAAAGACGGTCTCAGTCTCGGAGTGGTCCGTGGTAGTTTGCCCGAACAAGTACTTCAGGATCGGAATCTGCGCCAGCCCGGGGATGCCGCTCAAAGCCTTGGTCTGCTGGTCTTCGAACATGCCGCCCAGCAGGTTGACTTCCCCTTCTTTCAAGCGAACTTCGTGTTCGATTTTTTTCTGCCCGATAATCGGCTGGCTGATGCCGCCGATGCTGGATGTGCCGGTCACCGACGAAACGTCCATCGTAATCTTGAGCGTGACCTCATTGTTTTGGTGCACCTTCGGGGTGATGTCAATGTTTACGCCCACATCGAGATATTGGAATTGGGTATTCACCAGCGGGTTAATGCCGACGCCGCCGATACCTGGCTGGAACGATCCGGTCGCGACCGGCACGCGCTGACCGATCTTGAGCGAGGCCTTCTGCCCATCCACGGCGCGGATTTGCGGCTTCTGGATCAACTTGGTGCTGCTGTCGCTGAATAAGGCGCTCGCCGTGGCAGGCGGGATGGTGATGGTGAAGTCGGTCGCATTCAGATTGCCGACCTGGTTGAGGTTGATCTGGTTGGGGGTGCCCCCGGTGCTCTGGGCATTATTTGTGATATTCGAAATCCCCGTGCCCGTGCCCGTGGTCGTGGTGTTGTTGAAGTTGTTCTGCAAGGCCACCGTGGCACTGGTGGGTGGACTGATGCCCAGTGTCTTTGACTTGTCCCGGTTGATCTGCATCACCGCCACGTCTACGATGACCTCCGGCTTGGAGCGATCCAGATCCCCAACCAGTTTCTCCGCCAGCGCGACCTGGTCAGGCGTGCCCCGGATTACAATTGCCCCTTCGGAGGGCAGAGGCTGGATGCGGGAAATTTCCAGAATCTGCCGCATCGTGTTGACGATATCCTGCATTTCGGTGGGCAAGGAAAGGTTGGCCAGGTAGAAGGTCTTGATGACGCTTTCTTCCAGATCCTTACGTTTGGCGGGGTTGTCGGACGCGACAAAAATAGAGTTCGGCGTCACCGGTCGCCAGAACGTCTTCGATTCGAGGGCGATGATCTCCAGCGCCTCTTCCAGCGACACATTATTGAGCTCCACCTTGATGCGCCGCGAAGTGTAGTCAGGATCAAACAGTACGTTGATCCCAGCCAGCTTGCCGACCGTCTCGTAAATGACCTTGGTATCTTCCGAGATTTTGAGGTTGATGGGAATGTTGGAGATGGGCGCCAGATCCACCGGGCCCTGCGCCTCCTCCAATCGCTTTTGCAGGCTGCTGGGAGGAGGAGCCGAGGATTTCGGGGCCGGGGCCTTGGCTGCGTCAATCAATTCTTTGGTGCGCCGGACCTCCTGCTGGGCGATGGAACTGGAGGAATCGATCTCCACCGCTTTCTGGAATTCCGCCAGGGCAGCATCCAACTGGCCAGCCTCGCGCAGTAACTGTCCGCGATGCACGTGAGAGGCTCCCGCCAGGAAACGCAAGCGCTCAAAAGAAGCACGGTAACTTAGGTTCGTAGGTTTGAGGTCGTAGGCTTGCTTATAGAAGTCGTAAGCTTGCTCGTAGTTCTGCCGTGCCTCTGCGTCTCTTCCCTTGTTAAATAGGGACTTAACCTTGTCGGCGGCGACGGCAAGCCAGGTTACCGCAACGAGGATGAAAACCACGGTCGCCGGACGAATCAAACGTTTCATCACAGATCCCTCGCACACAGTTTTCTCCCGCAGGTCGCCCATGACCTTGAACTGGGGCTTTCAATTTTTGCCGAAGAAAACGTAAGCTGCGCGATTATAGCATTCCCTTTTGTGCTGCGAAGTGACTGCTGTGGTAGCAGTTAAAGTCGTAAGTCTTAATCCTAATAGCGCCGCGGTCCCGGGTGGCTGTCTGGGAGCCTGCAGCCTAAAGCCAGCTTATGAGATAACCTAGTAGCGAACCACACTTAGGCCATGTCCCGTCAACCTTCACATCCTACCCGACCCAATCCGGAGAAGAATCCACGCCGCGACCCGACTGCCGCAGGTCAGCGAGACGCCTCCGTCAATAGGATCGCTGCGCATAACTACTTCTTGCTGGAAAAATTTGAGACCGGGGTGGCCTTAACCGGAACCGAGGTCAAATCGGTCCGCGCGGGGCGCGCAAACCTGAAAGATGCCTACGGCCTGATCAAAGACGGCGAACTCTGGCTGCTGAACTGTCACATCGGCCCTTACGAGCACGGCAACATCTTTAATCACGCCCCACTGCGCACTCGTAAGCTGTTGATGCATAAAGAAGAAATCCGCAAGCTGATCGGCAAGACCCAGCAAAAAGGGCTGACGCTAATTCCCACCCGGATGTATTTCAAGAACGGCAGGGTGAAAGTTGAGCTGGCGCTGGCCAAGGGCAAGCAGCTTTGGGACAAGCGCGAGACCGAGCGCCGCAAGACCGCGGATAAAGAAGCCCGCGAGGCGGTCGCGCGGGGGCGCAAGGAGCGTTAGGGCGGGCTTGGGCCATGCAGCGCGGTGCGCCGGCGCAGGTTCCCGCCCTGCTTTTGGACGCTACCCTGGGCCGAGAAACGCTATCACCGACTCCCTACGGGTTTCGCTCTCCCGATCCCATGCCGAGGTCAAAGGACTTTCGGAGTTTCGGCCCGCTGCTCGGTGCCCCTCGATAAGAGTGACGGCTCTGTCAGGGGCACAATTGTCCCGGGCGCAAGTGGTTTATTGTCCTCGCAGTCTGTTGGCGAGACAGGGCTTATACGGCCTGACGGCGTTTGCTTGACCCGCAAGCAGTGTCTGCACTACACTGTAGTGCATGAAAACCGAGGTCTACAGTTGGCGAGTCTCAGCGCAAAGAAAGACCGATCTGGAGAGCGCAGCCCGGCGCGAGGGCACTTCTTTGGCAGGGCTTCTCGAGCGCATTACGGATACGTGGCTGCAAGAGCGCCGCAACGGCGATCAGGCCGAGCAGGCTGCGATCCGCAGACGTGCCGCCGCTGCCATCGGCTCGATTGTCGGCGGTGACCCGACGCGTTCCTCGCGAGCTTCGCAATTGGTAAAGGAAATCCTGAGAAAGCGCTATGCCAGCAAGCGCTCTAATTGACACGGGCGCAATCCTCGCTCTTCTCGACCGCGGCGACAAGTGGCACGTTGCATGCGTTGAGGCGTACAACCGCACTCCTCTTCCACTGCTTACTACGGAGGCCGTTCTCGCAGAAGTTTTCCATCTCACCTACCGCAACCTGCGGGACGTGCGGGGCGTTTGGAAGTTTTTGCGCTCTGGCGCAATTCGCATGGCTTTGATCGCGAATGACGAACTAGAACAGATTCAGGTTCTAATGGATAACTATGCAGATCATCCCATGGACTTCGCCGATGCCACGCTGGTTCATCTGGCCGCCCGGGAGTCGCTCAGCCTGATCCTGACCGTGGATCACAACGATTTTGAGACCTATCGGATCGGCGGGCGCAAGCGATTCAACATTCTGCCCATCCGGATGCGCGGTTTGGGCGGTGACTGAGAAAAGGGAGCGGCAAGGTCGCAAGCCGGAGATGCGAGGACAGTTTCCGCGCCCACAAGCCCCGCCGGACCTTGCGCTTTTTCCCTTCCGCCGACGATACTGGAAGCACCGAAAACTATGAACACGAATCTTTCTTTCTCTAATCCCGCACAAATCGAAACTGAATGCCTGGCCGTGGTGGTTCTGGAATCTGGCCAGAAAGAAAAACCCGAAGTCGGCGTCGAAGCCAGCGATAGCGCGGTCAAAGCAGCCGCCGCGGAAGTGATTGCCAGCGGCGAAACTTCCGGAAAGCTCTTTGAAGCCACCCTGCTGCACCATCCCACGGGGCTCAAGGCCCAGCGCCTGCTGCTGCTGGGCGGAGGAAAGGCCAAGAACTTTACTTCTTCCGAACTGCGCAAGCTGGCCGGAACGGCCGTGCGTTTTCTGAAGGCGAAAGGGGTTCGCAGCTTCGCCTTTCTGTCCCCCGAAAGCATTCCGGGCGAAGAATCCGTGAAGGCCATTGTAGAAGGCGCTTTCGTGGGCAACTTCGATCCCGACACCTACAAGAGCGACCGCAAGGATCAGAAAATCGAATCGGTGACCATCGTTGCCCGCGGAGACCAAGCCCGGCTGCAGAAGACGATGGAAGAAGCCCGGATCCTCGGCGAGTCGCAGAACTTCACGCGCGAACTGGTGAACGAACCCAGCAATCGCCTGACGCCAGCCATGCTGGCGGAGCGCGCCCGCAAGATGGCCCATCAAGTCGGGCTGAAATGCGAAGTGTACGGCGCGGACAAGATCAAAGAACTGAAGATGGGCGCCTTCTGGGGCGTGGCCCAGGGTTCGGATGAGCCTCCCGCGCTGATCGTACTACGCTACGAACCAGCCGACGCGCCGGCGACTCCGGTGCTTGGCCTGGTTGGGAAAGGCATTACATTTGACACGGGCGGTATCTCGATCAAGCCCGCGGACGGCATGGAGAAAATGAAATATGACATGGCGGGCGGCGCTGCCATGATCGGCGCCATGCGCGGCATCGCCCTGCTCAAACCGAAGGTGAAAGTCACCGCGATTATCTGCGCCACGGAGAATATGCCTTCCGGCAAGGCCCAGAAGCCCGGCGACGTTCAGATCGCCATGTCCGGCAAGTCGATTGAGATCATTAATACTGACGCCGAAGGCCGCCTGGTGCTCGCCGACGGTCTTTATTATGCCCGCCAGCTTGGCTGCACCCACCTGATTGACGCCGCCACGCTAACTGGCGCGGTCGTGGTGGCGCTCGGCTACGTCAATGCCGGAGTCTTTGCCAACGACGAGAAGATGTATGAGCGCTTCACCCGCGCCCTGGAAAAGGCCGGGGAAAAATTCTGGCGGCTGCCGCTAGATGAAGAGTATCGGGAAGTAATCAAGTCAAACATCGCAGACATAGTGAACTCGGGCGGCCGCTACGGCGGCGCGGTGAATGCGGCGATGTTTCTCAAAGAGTTTGCCGAGGACACACCCTGGCTGCATCTGGACATCGCGGGCACGGCGTGGATGGAAGATAACAAGGCGTGGATTGCGAAAGGCCCGTCAGGAATCGCGGTGCGGAGTCTGGTGGAGTTCGCGCGCGACTTCAATGGTTAGCGAACAGCCCACATCTCGGCAGATTGAAAACGGGGATCGAGATTTCGAATCTGATCCCCTGGAAACCTAAGAAATCCCTCAGGCCGTAGGGTTGTCGCACCCCGGCCTATTTGCCAGCCTTTTCTACCGCCTGCTGCAGTTGAGTCATCAGCGGAGTCTCGCCCTTCTGCAATCCGTCGCGTCCCATAGCGCGCCACAAATACGTCGAGCCGAGGACGGGGGCGTCGTACACAGCCAGCACGTCTTCCGACGGTCGCGACTGCACGATCAGGATCATGTCAGCGTCCTGCGGACGATATACGATCAGGTAGCGGCCCCACTCCTGGATCGCATCCTGCACGGCGGAAATCGCCTGGCGGTCTTCCGGCAGCGGGTTCCCGCTGAATTGATCGCCGTCATAGCTGGTGACGTACACATAACGCGCATTCATCAATGTCTTGGGAAACGGTTGGACAGTAGTTTCACCGACATTAGGCGCGGCGAGCGCTGCAGCCGCGGCAAACAATAACAGACAAACAACACGAAAAGCTTTGATCACATTGCCTCCCCTGATCTTTCCCTTTACTGAATTCGATGTGAGATTGGCGCGTTTGGTTGTAGCAGAGTGAGTTGCTGCGGCTCTGAGAACGCAGTGGAGCATCGCGAAAGCCCTTATTCGGCAGGCGTTTCGGTTAGGTTGGCGATAGCCGCGGAAGCAGAACTACATCACCGGCGGAACGCTGATCCCCATCACGGCGAGGGCGCGGATCAACTCGCGACGCACGACTGCGGCGGTCGCCAGCAGGAACTTCTTCCGGCCCTCATCCGGTTCAGTAAGAATCGGGTGGCGGTGGTAAAAAGTGTTGAAAAGCTGCGCCAACTGGAACACATGCTTCGCCAGATAGGCCGGTTCGGTGGTGGCGATGCACTGGTCAATGATGTAAGAAGTTTTCGAGGACGCCAGCCAGAGCTCCCAGATTTCATCGCTCTGCAAGTTTTTTTGTAGGTCATCGGCGGAGACGTAGCCAGCTACGTCTCTACCGAACTCCTCGGGATCCAAGCCGCCCTTGCGAAAAATGTTAGTGGCGCGCACCACCGCATACTGCGCGTAGGGTCCGGTTTCACCTTCAAAGCTCAACGCCTCTTTAAAGTCGAATGCAATGACAGAAGGCTTGGTGAACTTCAGCATGAAATAGCGCAGCGCTCCGATGGCGATCTGTGCGGCGATCTTGAGACGCTCGGCATCGCTCAACTCGGAATGGCGAGAGTCCACTTCTTTCTGCGCGGAGGCGATCAGCGCGTCAATCAGATCGTCGGCTTTCACGCCGAAGCCCTTGCGGCCGGAGACTTCAATGTAGGATCGCGTCTTGTCTTCATCAGAGAGCTGGTAGCCCAGTTCTGCCGCACAGCGCGGGGTTAGCGCGACCATCTCGTAGGAAAAATGGGTGTAGTGGCGAGCCTGCTCGTTGTAGCCGAGGCCGCGCAGGGCCTCGAGGACAGTGTTTTGCGCTTCCGCCTGCCGGGCGTCAATCACATTGTAGATTTCGGCGACATCGCCAAAATGCGGATGTTCCAATGCGCCGACCGTGGTCGAAATCCAGCAGTCGTGACCGTTGGGATAGCGATAAAACTTGCGATAGCCGAAATCGCGCCCCAGCAGGCCGAACTTCCACAGGTGATACGCGATGTCTTTGCCGACGTAGCCGACGGTCCCGTTCGAGCGCACGATCACTTTCTGATCTTCTTCTGAGACTTGCCCTCTCTCAGCATCCTCTGCGGAGGGCCCGGCGGCCTCTGCGGTTCTAGGTTGTGAAGTCCCCGCACGCCGCATCACCCAGCAGCCCTTGTTCTTTCCTTCGGTCTCGAAGAAGAGCACGCCTCCATCCTTCAGCTTGGTGAAGGCAGCGTCCCAGAAGTGCAGGTGAAGGATCTCGCTTTCACGGGGCAAAAAGTCGTATTCGATGTCGAGACGGTCCATGGTTTCGAGATGGCGGCGCAGCACGGCCACCGCGATCAAGTCAGCGATGGCGGCGGTTTCGTTTGACCCTTCCTCGATGGCGTGCAGCACCTGCTGCCGGGCGCTGAGATTTTGCTTGTCCTGCTCGTACCACCGGGAAACGCGGGCGTACAAATCCCAGCAGTAGAAATCGAAACGCGGCTGCCGTGTGAGCTGTTCAATTTCGCCGCGCGACTTTTTCTCCAGACGCAAGAATCCCACGATGACGTCGGCGACTTGCACCCCGGTGTTGTCAATGTAGTTCTGGACGTCCACATCCCTGCCCGCAAATCGCAGCAGGCGTACGAAAGTATCGCCCAGGATGGCATTGCGCAGATGTCCAATGTGCGCGGCCTTGTTGGGATTGATGCTGGAGTGCTCGACCAGAATCTTGCCGGGTGGAATTTCAGCTTGCGGTTTATCGTCGGCTGCTAGCGCGGCTGCCAGCTGATCGCGTTTGACGCGGGCATTAATGTAGCCCGCACCGGCGAGTTCGAGTTTTGCGAAACCTTCGATTGGTCCGATTCCACTGACAATTTCTTCTGCAATCTTGCGGGGGGGCTTGCGCAGCTTCTTGGCCAGCTCAAAAGCGAGCGGCAAAGCATACTCTCCCAGTTCAACCCGGGGCGGTTGCTCGATGACAATACTCGGCGGGTCAACGTCGTAGGTGCGGCGCAGGAAGTCGCGTACGTGCTGGGCCAGCCGGCGTTCCAGATGACGGTACAAGAGATCCTCGGAACTATTGAAGAAGATAGTGATTGTAGCAGAGCGCTCGCGGTGAGTAGTGGCGCAGTTTGACAAGGAAGCGAGCCAAACGCGCGATTGTTGGGTCGCAAAGAACGCGACCCTTCGCGCGGCTCGCCCAGATCCTTGGTTGCGCAACAACCGCTTACTCAGGATGACAAATCAAACTGCGCCACTACCGCGCGGCAAGGCGGTTTGACGGCAGTTGCACGCTTCCCTATGATGAAAATCAGTCGTCGGTCCTTGGTCGTTCGTCGTTGGCCGCTCGCCCGAGCGGTTGCGTCAAACCGAAACCGCTAAGCAACGGCCGACCGCCAAGGACCCACGACGAAGGACCAACGACGGTTTTATGCGCATAGCCTACCTCGACTGTTTTTCCGGCATGAGCGGCGACATGTTTCTGGGCGCGCTGGTGGATGCCGGCGTGCCAGCGCGACTTCTGGAAGAAACCGTGGTGGCGTTGAATATCGGGGCGAGGCTGGAAATTTGTCGCGTCAAGCGTAGTGGCATCGGCGCGATCAAGGTGGATGTCTATTCGAACGGGGAGAAGGATCTGCCGCGTGATCTGTACTGGGAGCAACATGCGCATGAACACGGCCACAATGCTCCCGGCACGGAGCGACATGCGCATGGCAATCATGAGCATGCCGACCATGGGCATAGCTCCGAGGCGCCCGTTCAGTTACTCGAGCATAACTACGCGTTCCAGAACTCCGCACCAGCCCGGGCGGGGGCGCCCGCGCCACACAAGCACGAACACGGCCGTGGGCTAAAGGAAATCCGCGAGATCATCCGCGGAGCTGCCATCAGCGAAGGGGCAAAGACTCGGGCCATCGCTATGTTCGAGGCCCTGGGTGAGGCGGAGGCGAAGGTCCATGACAGCGACCTCGAGAATATTCACTTTCATGAAGTGGGCGCCGTCGACGCGATGGTGGATATTGTCTGCGCGGCTGTGGGCGCGGAGGCTCTGGGCCTGGATGAGATCGTTTGTTCGCCCCTGAATGTGGGCGGCGGCATAGTGACGTGCGCGCACGGAACTTTTCCCGTGCCGGCGCCCGCAACCGTCGAGTTGCTCAGAGGCGCGCGTGTCTATTCGTCTGGCATTCAGGCTGAATTAGTTACGCCTACCGGAGCTGCGATAGTAAGAACTTTGGCAAAACGGTTCGCGCCATTCCCGCCGATGACGATCGAAAAGACCGGCTACGGCGCGGGCACGCAAGACTTCACGGGGCACGCAAATGTCGTGCGGCTCACAATCGGCGAGGCGCAGCCTGAGCTTGCGGTCCACATTTCACGGGAGACCATCACCGTTCTCGAAGCCAATCTCGACAACCTGAATCCCCAGGTCTTCGGATATGTGCTGGACCGCTTGCTCGAAGAAGGTGCACTGGATGTTTTTGGCATTCCGGTGCAGATGAAAAAGAATCGTCCGGGAATGGTATTGACCGTGCTGTGCCGGCCCGAGGACGCGTCCAAGTTGACGCACCTGATCTTCACCGAAACCACAACCATCGGAGTGCGCCGGCGCGAGGAGAAGCGTCAAGCGCTGGCTCGAAGATGGGTCACGGTGGCAACCCGTTGGGGCGATGTGCGAATCAAGATTGCGAGTATGAGCGGCGCCGTCACGAATTACGCTCCGGAGTACGAGGATTGCCGCCGAATCGCGACCGAACACGGTCTGCCGCTGAAACGCGTAATGCAGGAAGCGATGCAGGCATATTCGAAAGACCAATCGGAAAGCGAGGTCTAATCCATGCAAGCACTCGTATTGATGCGTGTTCTGTTGGAGGAAGTGCCGGATCGGCTGGGAAAGCTCCCAGCGGGCAAGCTGGACGCCAAACCTGCGCCGTCAAAATGGTCACCGAAAGAGGAACTGGGACACCTGTTGGATTCCGCCGCTAACAATCATCAGCGGATCGTCCGTGCGCAATTGCAAGAAAATCTCGCGCTGCCGGGCTACGAGCAGCAGTTATGGGTGGACGTGCACGGATACCAGCGACGCGATTGGCATGAGCTGATTGAAGTATGGCGCGCCCTCAATCAGCAACTTCTTGCGGCTGCCGAGGCTGTGCCGGACTCCGCCTGGTCACGAACCTGTACCATTGCCGGCTCGGAGCCGTTGACGCTCAAGTTCGTTTTCGAGGACTACATTGAGCATATGATGCACCACTTGCGGCACATTGGAATCGAAGTCGATGATCTCAAGTCCGAAGCGGCGGCTTGAGCGTCCATCGGCACGGCTAAGCAGGCCGGAAAGAGCCAGGTTCCGTTACCTCACGGCTGAGGCCCTTAACATTTTGGGGCGCTTATCGCAGCGCTGGAGCGCTGCGCCACCCAAAATCAGGGTTGGAGCGCCGCACCGGCGTGGCCGCCCCGCCTACATTGGAACACGGCTTTACGCGTCCCCCGGTAAGATACAAGCATGAGTGAGAAGTTCTACATTACGACGCCGATCTATTACGTAAACGCGCGGCCGCACATCGGAACCTCGTACACCACGATCGCGTGTGACGTGATTGCGCGGCGAAAGCGCATGCTCGGCGTGGATACGTTCTTTCTCACCGGGACAGACGAGCACGGGCAAAAGATAGAGCGCAGCGCACAAACCGCGGGAAAACCCCCACAGCAACTCACGGATGAGGTTTCGTCTCAGTTCAAGGCACTGTGGGACCGCATGGGGCTGACCTACGACGATTTTATTCGCACCACATCCGAACGGCACAAACGCGGCGTTCAGGCGTTGTGGCGGAAGATCCGGGACAACGGACATATCTACAAGGGAACTTACACCGGACAATACTGCGTGTGGGATGAGCTCTACGTGGATTCGGCCCAACCCGGCGATCCGTGTCCGCAGTGCAGCCGTCGCACCGAAACGGTGAAGGAGGAAAACTACTTCTTCAAGCTTTCCGCCTTCGAAGACCAACTCCTTCAGCTCTACGCCGAGCAACCGGAATTCATCCGTCCAGAAACCAGGCGTAACGAAGTGATCTCATTCGTACGCTCCGGGCTGCGGGATCTCTCGATCAGCCGCAGTACATTCTCCTGGGGAATTCCCGTGCCCGATGACCCCAAGCACGTGATCTATGTGTGGCTGGACGCGCTGGCGAACTACATCACGGCTTTAGGTTATGGGTCGGAGGACACCAGGCGATTCGACAAGTACTGGCCGGCCGACGTTCACATGATCGGCAAAGAGATCGTTCGCTTCCATTGCGTGTACTGGCCCGCGTTCCTGATGGCCGCCGGACTTCCCTTGCCGAAAGGAATCATCGCGCACGGTTGGTTGCTGTTCGAAGAGAACAAGATGTCGAAGTCGCGCGGCAATATCGTTCGCTCGGAAACGATTCTGGATGTGCTGGGCGGGGACGCCCTGCGTTATTTCCTGTTGCGGGAGATCGTGTTCGGACAGGATGGATCCTTTTCATTCGATGCCCTGGTGCAGAGGTACAACGCCGATCTTGCGAACGGGCTGGGAAATCTAGCCAGCCGCACGCTGACCATGATCACGCGCTATTTCCGGGGCGAGGTGCCTTATCCCTCAGCGGCTATTGCGCATAAGCCGGCCGATGACGCTATCGCCGAATCTGCCCGCAAGGTGATCGCCGAGTTCGGCGCGCTGTTTGATCAGTACCAGTTCTCTCGTGCGCTGGAAGTTGCCTGGGGCCTGGTCGCGGCGGTGGACAAGTACATTGTGGAGAATGAGCCTTGGGCGCTGGGCGAAAAGCAGGAAGAAGAAAGCCGGTCACGGCTGGCGACCGTTCTGTACACCAGCGCTGAAGCGTTGCGCGTGGTGACCGCGCTGGCGCATCCCGTCATCCCGGAGGCAACGGCGAAAATTTGGACCCAGTTGGGGCTGGGCGACATCAAGAAGTTCGATTTGTCGTCCCTGAAGTGGGGCCAACTGCAGATGGCTACGAAGCTGGGCAATGTGGAACCCGTGTTCCCACGGGCTGACAAGAGCGCAATTGAAAGGATGCAGAAGATGGAAGAGCAAGGACGAAGTGCGCCGGTCGCAGCAGTGGCACCGACGCCGTCAGTGAGCACGCCCGTGGCGGGCGCACCATCACAGAAGCCCGCAGCTCCCGTGCCTGACGGCAAGATCGGTATCGAGGATTTCTCCAAGATCGAGTTGCGGGTAGGACAGGTCAGAGTCGCTGAAAAGGTGCAAGGAGCAGACAAGCTGTTGCGGCTGGAAGTTGATATCGGCACCGAAGTGCGGCAACTGGTGGCAGGAATCGCCGAAGCTTACGCTCCTGAGACATTGATTGGCCGAAAAGTTGTGATCGTCGCGAACCTGGCCCCGCGCAAGCTGCGAGGACTTGAGTCCAACGGCATGATCGTCGCGGCGTCGATTGAAGGCGGCAAACCGGTGCTCGCGAGTTTCCTGGAAGATGTGCCGGTGGGCGCGAGGCTGAAGTAGGCGCTAGGTCGCTGCCGAGTTTCGCTCGGCCCGGACCGGCGAGACGCCCGTCCCCACATGAGCACTGCCCATGTTCGTAGATTCCCACGCCCATCTCGAGATGCAGCAGTTCGACGCGGACCGCGAACAGGTCATTGCGCGCGCACGCCAGTCCGGGGTCGAGACCATCGTCGCGATCGGAAGTGGTACCGGCCCGGGATCGCTCGACTGCGGCATTCAGCTGGCAGAGACATATCCGTTCATCTACGCTACGATCGGCATCCATCCACATGAAGCCAAGCTGGCCAATGAAGCGGACTTCGAGGAATTGTTGCAACTGGCAAAACGACCCAAGGTCATAGCGTGGGGTGAAATCGGGCTGGATTACTTCTACGATCACTCGCCGCGAGAGGTGCAACAGCGGGTTTTTCTCCGGCAATTGCATCTAGCCCGAACAGCTAAGCTTCCGGTGGTGATTCACTGCCGGCCGTCCGACGGCAGCGAAAATGCCTGGGAGGACTGCCTGACGCTGCTGCAGGAACAGTGGGCGCCGAGCGGACTGGGAGGCGTGCTGCACTGCTTTACCGGGACCTGGGGGCAGGCCAAACGGGCGCTCGACATGGGATTCATGATCTCTTTTGCGGGAAACGTAACTTTCCCTAAAGCTCAGCAAATTCGCGGTGCCGCTGGGCAGGTGCCTCTCGACCGCATGTTGATTGAGACTGACTCGCCATTTCTAGCTCCCGTACCGAATCGCGGCAAACGCAACGAGCCGGCATTCGTGAAAGAGGTGGCGCGGCAACTGGGCGAACTGCGCGGGGTTTCGACGGAAGAGATTGGGCTGCAAACGGCGAAAAACTTTTATCGTTTCTTTTCCCTTCACGAAAAGCTCAACTCCATTTAGCTTGTTAAGAGCATCTTTCATTGGGGCTGTGTAATCTGATAAACAGAAGCGAAGAATCATGCCCGAGAACACTTTTGACATTGTAAGCAAGATCGACCTGCAAGAGGTCTCGAACGCCATTCAGCAAGCGTTGAAGGAAATTCATACGCGCTTCGACCTCAAGGATTCGAAGTCGAATATCGAACTCGAGGGGAAAGACGCGATCGTGCTGCACTCAATTGACGAGTTCAAGCTGAAGGCGGTGAACGACATACTGCAGCAGAAATTGGTAAAGCGCGGAGTGCCGCTGAAGGGCTTGGTCTACGGCGTAGTCGAGTCGGCGCTGGGGAGCACCGCGAAACAGCGCGTCTCCATGCAGCAGGGAATCCCTATCGAAAAGGCCCGTGAGATCGTGAAACTGATCAAGAATTCGAAGAAGAAAGTGCAGGCGTCGATCCAGGGCGACCTGGTGCGAGTGAGCGGCAAAGACCGCGACACGCTGCAGGAGATCATGGCGTTGCTGCGCCAGCAGGATTTCGGAATTGACATGCAATTCACGAATTACAGGACGAATTGAAATCCACCACAGAGGCACAGAGACACGGAGAAACAAATTCATCTGGTAAGCGGCATTGAGTCAGTTCTTCTCTGTGATTCTGTGTCTCCGTGGTGAAAAAACAAATTGAGTACACAGGCCATCATTAACGGGAAAGAGATCTTCGAGTTGCTGCGCGAGGATCTGGCCGCCATTGAGCGCGAGTTCGGCCGCGATACGGTCTCCCGCGTGGAGGCGATTACCGAGATCGGCGAGTATTTGCGTGGCGGCGGGGGCAAGCGGATTCGCCCGATGTTGCTTCTGCTTTCCTCCAAGCTCTTCGATTACCAGGGGCGAGGCGCTATCAAACTGGGCGCGGTAGTGGAAATCATTCACACCGCTACGCTGGTACACGACGATATCATCGACGAAGCCCAGACCCGCCGCGGTCGTCCTGCTGCCAATACGCAATGGGGAAATTCCAAATGCGTGCTGGCCGGCGACTGGCTCTACATGCAGGCATTCAAGATCGCCGTACAGGAACGCAACTTCCGCATTCTCGATACGCTGATCGACCTGACCCAGCAAATGGTGGAAGGCGAACTGCAGCAGATGGAGAAGTTGGGCAAGCTGATTTCCTCCGACGAGCACTTCGACCTCATCTTTCGCAAAACCGCCTGCCTGTTCTCCGTATGCATGCGGATGGGCGCCATACTCGGAGCGGCGACTCCGGAGCAGGAAGAGAACCTGGCACAATACGGGCGGGATCTCGGTATGGCTTTTCAAATCGTGGACGACGTTCTCGACTTGACGGCTTCGGAAAACGTGCTGGGCAAGCCCGTGGCCAGCGATCTGCGGGAAGGGAAGGTCACGATGGCGGTGATCCACGCCCTCGAGCGCTGCACGCCGCACGAAAGGGATTTGATCGGGACTGTGGTCCGGGAGCGGGCATTCGATGGCGTGACTCACGCCGAAATTCTCGAAATTTTGAATCGCTACGGTTCTCTCGAAGCCGCCTACGCACGCGCCATGCAGTACGCCGCACTGGCGCGGAATGCGATCTGTAGTTTTCCCGACAGCGAAATCAAGCGGGCACTGCTGTGGGCGCCAGAGTTCGTGGTGGCAAGGGAAAAGTAGTTCAAGCGCTCTTAACCGCAGAGGGCGCTGAGAAGTGCTGCAAAGAACGCAGAGGAGGCCTGCCGTTCTTTTTCGATAAGCTGTGTGTCCCGGAGTTGAATCCAGCCTTTTCCCTGCATGCTCCGCGGATTTTCTCGGCGAACTCTGAAATTCAGGATTTTCTCACCGCGATTCCCATCATCTCGAACCGGCCGGTTTCAGCAGCGGCCCTGAACCAACGAAGGCACGTGCCGGCAGATCTTTCGAAAAGCGTTTGACATAGGTTGCGTTGAAGCGCTCCCACAGCGAAATGTCGGGTGAAAACACTTGTACCCATACCAGATCGTCCGTGCTCATCCCAGCCTGCCGAACAACCGCTTCGAATCCGTCAAACAGCAACCGCAGTTCCTCATCCACGTCGGGTGGAGCTAGCCCGGTTGCAGGATCAATGCCAATACGTCCGGAAAGATACAGCGTATCGCCTACCAGCACGGCGTCGCTAAACGGCAGGGGCGCCTTGCGGGTGGGCAGATTGATGTGGCGGCGAGAGGTTTTGGCTTTTGCTGGCATTTCGATTATTGTTCCTGTCTGTGACTTTGAATCCCGCGAACTCGGCGGTCTATCTGATTCGATCAGTTTAACGTGTCAACGATGAACGATCTTTTCTCACTTGTGGCGCACCACGGATATGTTCTCATTTTCGCGGTCGTGACAGCCGAGGCTGTGGGGCTGCCAGTTCCGGCGGCATTGGCGCTAGTGGCTGGCGGCGCAGGCGCTGCATCCCACGTTCTAAGCGCGCCCCGGCTCCTGATTCTGACCTTGACGGGAATGCTTCTGGGCGACTCACTTCTCTTTATTCTGGGCCGCTACATGGGTTGGAGCCTGCTCGGCTTCCTGTGCCGGGTCTCGGTCAATCCGGAGTCCTGCATCCTGCGCTCGGCGGAATCGTTCTATAAACGCGGCAAGGTTACACTGCTGATCGCCAAGTTCATCCCCGGGGTCAATACCATGGCGCCACCATTGGCGGGCAGCATGAAGATGCGCCCTCTACAGTTCCTGCAACTGGACCTCGCCGGAGCTTTGCTTTACATCCTGGCTTATGGCGGCCTGGGATTCCTTTCCCGCGATTTCCTGGCAGCCATCACCCGTGGATTCCAGGCGGCGAGCCGTGTATTTGGAGAAGTGCTTTTCATAGCCGCGCTCGGCTACATCGCGTACCGGGTGGGGCTCTACCGCAAGAACAAGGTTTACCGCGTGGTGCCTCGCGTACAGGTGGAGGAGTTGGCGCGCAAGCTGCAGTCGGAAGAGCGGGGCAAAGTCCTGATCGTGGATGTCCGCAGCCACGGGTACTACGACGCGGACGCCGCGCGCATTAGAGGATCCGTCCGCATCGAACCCAACAATCTTCCCGAGGAGTTGAAGGATCTCCCCAAAGATAAGGACATCTACCTTTACTGTACTTGAGCGCGCGAGGCGACCAGCGCCCGGGTGGCGCTAATACTGCGCGAGAAGGGATTTAATGCCTTCGTCATCGTGGGCGGCCTGGCGGCATGGCGCAAAGCAGGCCAGGCACTGGAACCAGTGCCCCACGACGACTTGGTCAAACTGCCGACATTTTCCTAGTGGCGGGAAATGTGTGGGGCGGGGACTCTTGTCCGCCGAAGGCTTTCCCTGACAACAAGAATTCCGTTAGGACGGCGGACAGGAGTGTCCGCCCTACACGTTCCAGAAATTGCGGTTTATAGTCTCTCCGATGGCCTCTAATAACGAAATCGAAATCAAGTTTCGCGTGGACGATCTGCGCGCACTCAACCAACGGCTGCGGAACGCAGGGTTCCGGCTGATCACACCGCGCACTCATGAAATGAACGCGCTCTACGATTTACCCGGGCAGCCCTTACGCAAACGCGGCGAACTGCTACGCCTGCGCAAGTACGGATCCGAATGGGTGCTGACCCACAAAGCCAAAGGCAAACTCGGGCGCCACAAGACGCGGGTAGAAAACGAAACTCAGGTCGCCGATGGCATGAAGATGGAAGCCATTTTGCGCGCGCTGGGTTTTGCGCCGACGTTTCGCTATGAGAAGTTCCGCGCTGAGTGGAGCGACGGAAAAGGCCACGTGGTAGTGGACGAAACCCCGATCGGGAACTTTGGCGAAATCGAAGGGCCCCCGCGATGGATTGACCGGACCGCGGCGGTTTTGCAGATCGAGCGCAGCGACTACATCACCGAAACGTATTCCGACTTGTTTTTTCAGTGGAGGAGACAAACCCGCAGCAAGGCCAAGGAAATGACTTTTGTCGCGGTCCGGCGCAAGGCGGAGCATCGCTAATGTGACGGCAATGTTACGGCACCGTGACTGCGAGTCTCGGCGATCCGCGATCTTCCGCACCAAACTAACTAACAAGTCCGGCAGACCGGAATGATACTCTCAAATTGCTCTGGTCTTTCTTCTCCCCCAGCAGCGTGGCCGTACAAAAAGACAATTTTCGAAGGCTTCTGCGGACGGTGGAAGCTCTGTCCGATCTCGGCCCTGAGATGACGGCCGAGCGTGAGTTTCCGCAGACTGCCCGGGCCATTGTGTCTGCGCTGCTGCAAGCGGGCGGAGCTCGCGAAGCTGTGCTCTTCATTTACAGCGACAAGCCTTCCCTACTCACTTCCATTACTGCCGAGGGATTCGCGCTGATGCCGGAGCCGGCCGTGATCCCGCTGTTGCCGAAGCATGTTCATGCCCTGGCCTCGGCGCGCGCACCGGTCGTGCTGGATCCGGGCTCTTATGACTTATATCTAAGCTCGAATGGGAATGTTGCCCCCGAGCTGTTCAAATGCATCGTTCCTCTCAAAGTCGGCAGCAAACTGGTGGGCATCGTAGCTCTCGGGCCGCCGCGCGGGCGACGCGCTCTACGATGAAGACGAGTTAGAAGCGCTCGATTTGTTGTGCCACTATGTTGCCCTCGCCATTCACAATCATTCCCTGACGCAAACCCTGGCGCACCGGGTTTCCGAAAACCTGCGCCTGATGGCGTCTTTGCATGGCTTCTACGACAGCACGCTGGAAGCTTTTGCCGCCGCTATTGACGTGAAGCACGTCAACATTCACGGCCATTCCCTGCGCGTGGGACGCTATGCCGCCGCCATCGGCGAGGCCATGAGCATGGAACCTGGCGAGATCGTGGCGCTGCGGTCCGCCGGTTACTTGCACGATATCGGCAAGGTTGCCGTGGATAAGCGCCTTTTCGGCAAGCCGACTTCTCTCGATGCCGAAGAATTCCGCGAGATGGCAGACCACACCGTCGTCGGGCCATCAGATTGTAAGCGGAGTGCAGTTCCCCTGGCCTCGCATTCCGGAAATTGTGCGCTGGCACCATGAACGCGGCGATGGCTCGGGATATCCAGACGGTCTGGCGATGGAAGATGTGCCCATGCCGGTGCGCATCATCGGCTTGGCGGACACGTTCGACGCCATGACCAGCGACCGCCCCTACCGGGAACGTCTTTCGCTCGGGGGTGCGCTAAGCGAAATCGTCCGGCTGGCTCCGCAAAAATTTGATCCGCAGGCGGTGCAAGCTCTGCTGTTGCAAGTCCGCCGCGACACCGTGGGGAGCAATCGCACGCCCTTCCTGGAAGAGCGGGTAGGCGGCAATATTGCCGCCGCCGATGTAGACCAGCTTGCCGCCACCCTGCAGCATAAAATCTCCCACGGGCGGCTGTTTTTGACCTGAGGATGTCAGCGTCCGGCTGCCGTCTCCTGACCCAGCTCCTGGTCTATGGCCGGGCTCATGGCGGTTGGGTAAGACAGGTGTTAGATCTCGATCATCACATCGCCGTTTTCGACCCTCAGCGGGTACACGGCAACCCTAGCGCTGGAATCATGCGCGGCTTCGCCCGTTTTCGGATCCCATTGCCAACCGTGCCAGGGGCAGACCAGCTTATTTCCTTCGATCACGCCCTGTCCCAGCGGCCCGCCGCGGTGCAGGCAGGCGTTGTCCATCGCGGAAATAGTTCCATTCACATTGGCGACACAGATCACTTTATCTCCGCAAGGAAATTCTCTGGCTTCGCCTTCGGAAGGCAGTTCGGATTGGGTGGTCAGTTTAGTCAGCATTTAGCTGATTTCTGAATGCTGAGTGCTGAGTGCTGACAGCTATCTGGGCTGCAGGGTCTGCGCGATCATGACTTGACGCTTAAACGCCTCTACCATGTTGGGGTCCAGCCGGACTTCGGTCGGCTTCTTGGCCAGCGTCATCTGGTCGATTTTGTCCTGCAGTTTGAGCAACGCGTAAAAAAGATTTTCCGGACGCGGCGGGCAGCCGATCACATACACATCCGTCGGTACGATTTTGTCCACGCCTTGCAGCACGGCATAGGTATTGAACGGGCCGCCAACTGAGGAACACGCGCCCATCGAGATTACCCACTTGGGATCGGGCATCTGATCGTAGATGCGCTTGACGACCGGCGCCATCTTCAACGTGACCGTGCCGGCCACGATCATCAGATCGCTCTGCCGCGGGCTGGGACGGAAAACCTCCGAGCCGAAGCGAGCAATATCGAAACGAGCGGTGGAAGACGCAATCATTTCGATGGCGCAGCAAGCCAAGCCGAAGGTCATGGGCCACACTGCGGACTTACGCGCCCAGTTGAAGACGTAGTCTACCGTGGTAATCAGGAAATTCTTTTCGAACTTGTTTTGCAGCCAAGCCATCAGGGGTCCTCGGCATCCCGTTGCAAGATTCGCGGCCCGCTGCGGCGCAGTGGGCTTCGACAATCCAGTCTAGGGGCGGGCGGTGTGGGTGTCAATGCGGCTCAGGGGTACTACGACCTGAGGGGATTTTGCTACACCCCCCACACCGTTTCGCGGCGCGGCGCGTTTTCGTGAGGGTGCAAAAACGGTAGAGCTGATTTTCGTGGTGCGAGAACCGCGCGGCGCGGGGCAATGAAGCGGCTCAAGTCTTAGAATTCGCCCAATTTCACCGGGGACAATATAAACTGCTCTGCCCACGCCCTATATTTTCTTCGTGTGGTGCGCATATCCTCGGGGCCAAACTTGTCGGTCTCGATGTCGAATTTCCTTATGCTACCGAATAAGCAGGCTTGCCAACAGAGCGGGAAAACTAGCAGCGTGTCCGGGTGTGCGAGGACATCTCTTAACTCGCCGGGCGGCCCTTCAGCCGCGAATGGTAGTTCTGAAATGATAAATGGATCTGTGACCGAATCGGTGTACCTGAGTGCCCAATGGTAATCGGTGAGCCACGCGGCACCCTTCTGTATTTCATCTCGCATCTGAGTTATGGCCCGATTCCTGATAAAAGCGGGCGGGACGGGCGAAGGCGTCAAGGACTTAACTTTTATGGCGTTGCGGTCGTGATAGACCTCTTCGACTACTAAAGCCCGAAGTGTTTTCCCTTCCACTATCTTCTGCTCGCGGAACAACGGGGACCTCACGCCCATCATTCTCATAAAGCTCAAGAGAAATTCTCGGTGCTTGGTCCACAGTGCAAAGCCGCTCGAAACTATTTCGTTGCGAATGCCTGGATAGTCATTTTCTAGTCTAACGAATGCTTTGTCTGCGGGCTCCAGCTCCGATACGGCGTCTTTGGCCCCGGCGTAATCGTAGAAACCCCGATACTGTCCAACCTCGCTGGTGCTCCGTGGTGACCACGTATTTGTAGGGATGTCCAGACACCAAAGAGGCTTAGGCTGCCCCACCCGCGATGGATCAACAAAACCTTGGAGGTAGCCTTGGGGAATGTAGTGGTCTTTTCGTTTCGTCTTTTTCATCACAGTACGCAAGCAGAGCGAGGCTTTAATTCAGTCTAGTTCGGTGTTGCTTAAGCCCCGGCTTAGCGGCCTCCGCCTCCGGGTGATAGCAGGCGCACCGCGCGGCCTCTTCCCGGAGCTTAGGCGTTCCGTTCGCGAGCGTTCTGGGCGCGCTGGTGATTCAGCGCTAGCAAGTGCTCCAACAGTTCGGCATCCGTGAGCGTGGCGGGCCAGTCATAGGCGGCGAAGACGGCCTCATCTAGCTTGCGATGCGCGTCCGCCAGCCATGCGGGGCGGGCGTTGTAGAGATTCGTGAGGGTACGCGTCTTCAACTCCTCCGCGCTAGCGTCCGGCGGATTTAGCCAGTCATCACGCTTGGCCACCAGTTCACGCGCCGCTTCTGCAATGGCTTTCACCAGCGGGGAATCCTTTGGCTCACTTCCGGGCGGCCACGGCAATGGAAAGGTTTCAAACGTTGTGGTCGGAGTGTAACGCGGACGATCCTCCAACGCAGTGCCCATGTGAAGGCCCCAGACCTCTTGGATGCGTGAGTGCAACACGCCAAAGAAATAGTCATCCTCTCGGGCAAAAACGAATAGGGCGTGGTCTGGTAGAATCGGCTTCTGGAGCCAAACAAACACACGGTGTTTGGAAATCCCGGGAGTGGCAATGAATCGTTCCAACGGCGCTAAAGCCTGCCGCATATCTGGTCTTGGCTCCCCGTGAATCCACCACTTCACGCGGTAACCCTCGCGATTGTTCTCTTGTCTCTCAGCGTAGACATGCTCACGGAGGTATTCAAACGGTCTTTCATAGAGAGCTGCATCGGACTCCGACATCTCGGTCCCGAAATCAATTACGAACATTCCACGCGGTCTGCGGGTTATGTCCATTCCGTTCACCCAAGGCCGCACCACGTCTGAATTAGGCCGTCCATTTGGATTGAGCGGAGCGGATAGCATCGTTGCGGCGGTTGCTGGCGAAACGTCAAATGCACCGATCTTTGTTGTTCCCATGAAACACAGATTCGCGTTTTCGGGTAGCTTTACAGCTGATGTTGTTTCCGCAGCGCTGGTGAGGTTTGCATGGATGACCGCGACGGGCAAACCATCCAACTTTCGCTCTTCCTGTGAGCCGTCATCGAAGCCCACGATTGAGACGTGAACGTTTGCTCCGTCCAGTATCCAATCGCGGTCAGAGTGGGCCATGAAAATATCGCCGCTCTCCTTAATTCGCTCCAACACCGTCCGATTCGCACCGCCTCGAATGCCCTGCGTTGCCAGCAACCCAGCTCGCGTAGCTTTCCCCGATTCGATCATGGCGCGAGCCTTCTCAAACCAGTAAGTCACCAAATCGGCTTCCTGTGGAACGCGGCCTTCGTAGACGCTGAAGAGGGCATCCACATAGCTGTCACCCAACTCGGTTCTCAGGCGCTTACCTCCCAGGAACGGCGGGTTGCCGATGATGAACTCCGCTGGCGGCCATTCGGGTTCTATGGGGTTGCCCTTCGCGTCATGCGTCAGGATGGCGTCGCGATCCTGGATGTTATCGAGCTTCCGCAAGATCGGCTCAACAGGCCAGCCAATCGCGTGTTCATTCAGCCATTGCAGGTAGCCAATCCACACCACAACAGAGGCAAGTTCTTGCGCGTAAATGTTGGTTTCCAGCCCGAAGAGTTGCTGCGGGTGAACTTGCTTTTCAATGAAGGTGGGCAAGTCATGAGCAGCGGCGAACAACCGCGCCTCGTGCCACAAATCGAGCATCCGCCGCAAAGACAGGTAGAGAAAATTCCCGCTTCCGCAAGCGGGGTCCAAGACCCGGACGGCGGAAAGCTCTTCCATCCAGCGGAAGACCTTTTCTTTCAGTTCATCGCGGAGCTTGGCGTGCGCGCGGCCCTTTGCTGCCGTGGCCGCCTCCGCTAAGGCAGTGGCTTCCGCTTTCACTTCGGCCCACCGGCGCTGCAATGGCTCAACCACCACGGGTTCCACGATCAGCAAAATGTCTTCGCGGCTGGTGTAGTGCGCGCCAAGTTGCGAACGCTTGCCGGGGTCCAAACTGCGCTCGAAAAGAGTGCCAAAGATGGCGGGTTCCACTTGCGACCAATCCAGCGCGGCGGCTGCGTTCAATACACCCAAATCGCGCCAGTCCAAATCAAAGACTTCATCATCGGCAAAGAGTCCGCCGTTGAAGTAGTGAATATCATGCACCCCGAAAGTGCTACCGCCGGTGGACATAGCCCCGAAGAGTTGGCGCAGCTTGCGGGTAAAATTCGGGGGCTTGCCTTTATCGAGTTCGATCATTTGCCGAAAGAGGTGATCGGGCAAAAGACCGATACTGTCTGCAAAGAGACAGAACAGCAGGCGCATGAGGAAATGCGCGGAGCGTTGTGGCTCGATCCCTCTATGCTCCAGGTTGTCTGCGAGCTTGGCGAACTCCGCCGCCACACTTTCCGTAACGCGGGCGCGGGCGGCATCCGGGCGCAACGCATCAGGGTCAATGAAAACGGCGCGCAGTACATCCAGCGGAGGCAGCGCGCAGTTTGCGGTGGGCTTGGCGGAAAGAAGATCATCCAACTTGAAGCTGTAAATCTGGGGGCGGCTGCGGGTGAAGTTGGTATGAATCTCAAACCGCTCTTGATCGCATGTCACCAGCAGCGGCGGATTTTCCAAGTCTTCGCGGTAGCGCAAGAGCTGGCGATAGGCCGCCGCAAGGTCGCGGTGTTTGCCCTTGTACTCCCAACCGAAGCAACCGCGCTTCCACACATCGGCAAAGCCCTTGCCGTCGTCATCGGTGGAAACGCGCTTTTCAAATGTGTAGCTCTCGCCCGTTTGGTCTGCCGCTGCCGGATGCGGCTGCCCTAGCACTTCGCAAAGGTCAATGAAGTGACTTTGAGCGGCGGCGCGTTCGGAGAGAGTGCTTGCTTTCCAGCGTTCGACAAATTCCGGGAGGGATAAGGGCATCGGCTTTGACTGGCGGTTTGTCGCCTATGATTTGTTTTCAGACTTATTGTAGCCCAACGGAAACACCTCTTTTGCACGGGTCTGCAAATCACCGTGATTGACAGTCTCTTCCACGCGCGCGAAGGAAGTTTGTTTTTTCCCGGAACGCTGTGAGTTTCTTATTGCACCTATCGGGGCCGCTTGCTACGAACTCAAAATAACTGACAGAAAGAAGAGGCTTCTTTTTGCGTGGTGGCCCGCCGGGAACTGCTCACCGTGACCACGCGGACCGGCACTGTGCTCGGCTCGTTTCCATGTCTTGGACTTCATCACCCCCCGTGCGGCGCACCTGGTTGGTGCCAAGCAACTTTCTGCGTTAGTCTCCACACATGGTGGAAAACGCCAAACGTCTAAAGCCGACACCTGAGACTTTGCGAGAGTTGTTCTTGAAATCTGGGAACCTGTGCGCGTTCCCCGATTGCAATCAATTGATGATGGACAGCCACGGCGATTTCATCGGCCAATTGTGTCATATCGAAGCCGCCGAAGAAGGTGGGGAGCGATTCAATGCAAGCATGACAAACGATGAACGCCGGTCCGCTGCCAACCTCATGCTCATGTGCTACGCGCACCACGTCAAGACCAACGACGTAAATGCGTACACCGTAGAGGTGTTGCAGAAATTCAAGAGCGACCACGAGCGTAGATTCTCAGAGCCACAGCGCGCCATCCTCGAAAAGTTGACAGATTGGACAACTGTCGATCATCCGAGGGCCGCTCGAAACCTGAAGCGAATGTGTCGAGTGCTCGATTGGGAAAACTTGACCGATGACCAACTGAAGGAATCCGCCGACGAACTGAATACGTATGTCGAGCGACTGCGACTCGTTCCGCAGCAGGTTCGACACTTTCTCGGTGCGGTTGCAAAACGAGCTTACAGGGTACGTAACACGAACGCCGTTCAATCTACCGGAATAACGTCAAGCGGCACCAAGATTTTGGCTAGCGATCTGGAGGCCGCCCTCCGCTTGTCGCCGCAGGTGATAATGCAGCGAGTTTCCGAACTCGAAGCGTACAGCCTGGGCGGTTTAAGCGAAATGTGGGTAGGAGAAACGGACCAACCAGCCATTCGCGTGCGAGACCTTAAGAGCGGCTGGCCCATTTGGATGGATATTGCAGAGTTCTGCGAAAAAACACACGAACCTATCGATGTGTTCGCCATTGATCTCGACTTTAGTAGATTCGATGAACCGTAAGTCAATCATCGTTCGCAACGATGCACCCTCCCAGACTGGCGGCAGTAGACGGCACAATCAGGTATCCGCCGAAACGCCAACGAGTCGAGCTAAAACCTGCCAGTGCCGTGGATGCGGGCAGTGTCGGCCCGCGCGGATATCGGCGGCATAGGGTTCCGAGACTCCGAGCGTCGAAGCCAAAGCAGAGATCGTAACCGCCGCGAGCCGAGGTTGAATCTGTTGGACAAAGGTATTTTCGTCGGGCCAATCCGGTTTCGGGGAAGAACGCCACGATCGTTTCGCGGCTTCGTGCTGCCGTTGAGTCTCTGACCGCCGTTTCTGCGCTTCCGCACTCTGCGCTGCAACTCGGCCTATCTTAGCAAGTTCAGTCAGCTTTTCTCCGGATACTTCCCGCCCACACTTAGGACAATGCTTCCCTCTCAGTGTGGTAACGCCGCAACCACGGCAAACACCATCAGGTTTGGGAACCTTGACAGGCGGTACAACTTCACTTCCCTTTACAGAACGTCTCCGCCTTTGAGTAAGCCGGGTTGCGATCCGTTGCCGAGAAACCTGGGATGGAGGGGTTGGTTTGGACACGGAAGACCAAAGTTCTTGTGCGACATATTCTGCGACCGGAGCTACAAGTCTGCGCCACGTCTCCGAAGTCTCGCAAAGCTTGATTGCCAATGATGATCCGAGGCGGCAGTTCCCATTGCGATCTTCCCAAAAGTCCGACTTGCGAAGAGGCTCGCTCTGAAGCCAATGAAGCACGAAGGCGTCACACTTTGGGCGGCAGACCTCCATTAGGTCACAGCTTAAGGAATTCCTGTTAGGCGCATCGCAATGGAGTAGGCCGATTTCTGGCAGTAGGCCCATTGCTGATGCCGCTAGTGTCGATTCAGACTCCAAGATCGAATAGAGCAGATTGAGCAGGGCATTCGGCGGATTAGCGGCAAGGCGCGGGCTGTGGGTCAAGGGCGACATGCGCGAGCCAAAGCGCTTCCAATGCTCAGGTGCGCGGCCTGCGTCCTTGCGTGGCCAGCAAATCTTCAGGTCACTCCAGGGTTGCCAATAGGAGCGAGCAGCTTGCGATTCGATTAGCCGCACAGCTTCTATACTCTCCGCGCTCCGTAGCTCGTCCCTGAATCGAACAATCGTGTCCGCCGTTGCAGAATCGTGCAGCATGTCGCGAACGAGTAGCTCCTGCCCGGTGAGTTTTTGAGAAATGAGTTCTTTGGAAATCTTCAGCGCCGTCCCATTGCCGAGTGCGAGCGCCTGCGCTCTGCGGAGCTTGGCATCCGACGGAGCAACCGGGCCAGTGATGGCGAGCACCTTACCTCGGCGATCTAACATTACAAATGCTGCGCCCTGATCCGCAAGCCAACGCAATGCTTCAAGCGTAATGAACCCGTCGCTCCCGATTACCACCAGCCTCTTCAGGCCATGATTCACGCGTGGCAAGCGGATTGTCCGGCGCTCGTCGGCGATTCCATCGTGCAGGAGCAAGTGACCGGCGCTCACTTGGACGCGAATGCCGTAGCCGTTCAAAACGAGAACGCCAGATTTGCCGGAATTCCTAGGTTGCGGTAGGTTGTGCAAAGCTGCCATCGGAGTGTAGACCTCCCTTGGTGGTTAGGGCCTGCCCGGCTGCTTCTAACAGTCGGCAGGCCCGCTGCAATTCTAGACCTAACTTATTTTATATCAATAACATGCGCCGCGGAACATCTCAATCTGTCTATTCGTCTTGATTAGAGCGGTAGTTCTTGACCAATCCCTTTTTCCTTGCGCGATGCAACCATAGCCTAAACGCCTCGGGATCGTTCGGGGCCACGGCTCCCGATGCCTTGACCGCTTCATAGATTTCAACTTGGGTCAGCGATTCTTTCTGATGTTCCAGTAGGGCGTCAACCAGAGCTGCGAGGTCAACATATTCTCTGCCAGGAGGTTTCCTGACTTTCCCTCGCAGTGTACCTGCAAGCCATTCGAGGTTCTGCGCAATCAAACCGAATAGCCCGAGCAAACTAAGCTTTTTTGTGCCAATTTGTCGTGTTAGGACACTCCCAAAAAGGTGGCGGAACAAGACGATTGCCGATGCTGCAGCAGCGTATACCTCAAATCTCCGGTTTTCATCAGATTCAAGAGCCAAGTAAAGCCGCTGATGCAGTTCCAGTTCGTCTGCCCGAAGTGACGGGAACTCCTCCCGTTCAAACAACTTCTGCATTTCCGTTTCGTTCAATTCGATTTCCGGATGCATGCGTAACAGGAGTCGAACAAATGCTGGTTTAAGTGCCACCTTCCGTTTCTTTTCCATATTTGGGTGGGAGGAATAGACACCCTTTTGCTCCTCAGTCCAGCGATCCCACTCCACCGGGTCCAAGGTTGCTGGCAGCCTTATGCGATTGAGCTTGGCGGCCATTGCCACCAGTTGCCGTCCCTGTTCATCGAGTTTGTCTTCCCAGGAATGTTTCATTTGGCCTCTCCGAAATGAAACTGACACTGTATCGGGTCTGAGATACGTTTTTGGTAGTTCTTGAGAGATTGCCGTCACGAAAGCATCCGAAAGGCTACGCCAATGAAAAGACCAAAGACCCGGAGAAAACAGCGGAGCAGCGGACGCCCGCGCAACCTTTCGCCTAGCAGTTTAAGCATGTCATCGAACAGCGCGCAGCCAACGAGTCGAATCCATCGCTCCATTATTGGTTAAAGATTCTCGCGAACAGCGGATCGTATGGCCTATTCGTGGAACTTAACCCGAATGATTGTAATGACAAAAAGGTAAAGATATTTTCAGGGGAAGAGTCTTTTGAAACCACCGCAGATGTGGAAGAAGAACCGGGAAATTGGTTTGCGCCGCACATCGCTTCTCTCATCACATCTGGTGGACGCTTGCTCCTGGCAATGCTCGAAAGGTGCATAAGGGATGGCGGTGGAACCTATCTTTTCTGCGATACCGACAGCGCTGCCATCGTTTCTTCGGAGCAGAGGCAGCGAATCGCAATGCCCGACGGTGCGGAACCCATTACCGCGCTCTCCTGGGCGGAGGTACAAGGCATCGTTGACAGATTTGCGAAACTCAATCCTTACGACCTCGCAGACTCCATTCTGAAAGTGCACAAGCTAAATCGGGACACAAATAAGCAGCCCCGACAGCTCTACGGTTACAGCATCGCAGGGAAAAGGTACACGCTCTATACGAAAACGCAAGACGATATTGAGATCATTGAACCCAAAGCGCACGGACTTGGATATTTTCATCCACCGAAGGATTCACCGGAGGGATGGGAACATGAAACGCCGCTATGGATATTTGAAGCTTGGGACTGGATCATGCGGGGAGTTCTGGGATTACCACGTGCAAAGCCAAGGTGGTTCGATCTTCCGGTAATGATGAAGTTAACTCTCAGCACACCGCATCACGCCCTCAGACATCTCGCTAAGGGACCGCTCACGCGTCCGAACAATTTTATGATGATTCCGCAGGTCTGCCGATTTGGTTGTCCGGCCAACGCAGACCCAGACAAATTCACCCTGATTACTCCGTTCTCTTCCGAGCGGGATCAGTGGATGCGCTCGAAGTGCATTAACATTCACGATTCCCAATCTCCCGTTTACCAACTCACCGACGATTACGATGGCCGAAGAGCACTCGTGAAGAACTTTTTCATGCTCCTGGATTCGTACCAGAACCATCCTGAAGCCAAGAGCCTTGGGCCGAACGGGAAGCCATGCGAGTTCGATACGCGAGGATTGTTGCAACGAGCGCACATCATTGCCAATTGGCCGCCTGTCTACATCGGCAAGGAATCCGACCGCCATTGGGACGAAGGGGAGGATTTGAGTTTGCTCGAATTCAGTGCTATTCAGTACAGGCGAAAAGGAAATGCGATCGCCACTGAGGAACAACTGGCAAGAATTAGGAATATCAAAAAGCGGGAATTCATGCGCCGGGGAATCAATCAGCATACGCTGGAGAAAATCTGTAGGCCGGAATCGGTGCGGGCGGTCAAATTAGCGAAATGTTTGAAAGTGCTCGAAAAATGGGAATTAGAACAGGAGGGCAAACCATGAACAAAACCCTTTATTTTTTGAGAAAAATGCACGACCCGAAAAAGAAAACGGAGAACAGCTATGCCCTACAAGAATCCAGCCGATAAGCGGCAATGGGAACATGAACATCGCGAACAACGAAATGCAAGGCGGAGACGGCAACATTTGGGCGTGAAAATAGGACCGATGGTTCCGGGATCATCGCCCGACCCGACGCCCGACCCGATGTTTCAGAAAGGCGTGGTTTCTGCTCTAGCTCTAAGTGCGGAAACCGGGCCGGAGCAGCGAAGCCCGCTGTTAGAAGTGGCCTGCGTTGTGGCCCTACTCGCGGTTTTCTTCGTTGGGTTTGGTCTGGTAGTGTACTTCTCCCGCGCAGACAAAGCCACAACCAACCGGCAGCCCGACCCGATTTCAGCGAAAGAACCAAAGGGTTGCTGACAAACAATGCCCGACCCGCCGGGCGGATGATCGCAATGATGGTGTGGAAAATCCAACCCAAACCACTGAAGTTAGTAAACTAGAAACATGTATGCCCGGATGTTGCCAATAAGCGGGCTGCTTTGCACACCAGTGTTAGTGGACGTTGCGTCCTGGCCGTCGGTGGCATAGGCATACAGGACGTGCATACCCTTTTGTAGAGGATGCCTCACTCTGCCTTGGAACCGTCCAGAGCCTTCGCTCTTGGCGGCTAGCCAACTTCCTTGCCAGGTGTCGACTTGGAACAGAAGGTGGTTGATTTTGGTTGCGTGCGGTTTGAAGGTATCCTTGGCCGTGAAGTTGAAAGAGGGCCTAACACTGTGAGTGCGGTTGTCTTTCAGGGGTTGGACCATGACCTGAATCGGAATCCTCTGCACTCGCTGTTCGGTGACAACTGCAACGTCATCCGTTCCATAGAAGGCTGCATAAAGCTTGCCGGTGATGGAGTTTACTCCCAGAGAGGCGAATCCCTGGGACTTGAGCGCAAGCGTGATCGCGGTGTCGCTAATGCCATCGATGACCGCGACACTGTCGACATTGTTGTTAACATAGATCTTGTTCGCGGCGGGATTCACGCTAATACCCCGGCCCGCGTTGGTGTGCGGAGGGACGATGTTAACGACTTTCTTCGTCGATTCGTCGATTACGGTGACGCTGTTGGAGTTTGACACGTAAACCCGCTTTGTAAGCGAATTGATCGCCACCAAATCGGGGCCGTTAGCATTTGGGTCGGTAATTGTGGTGACCTTGTTTGTGGCTCCGTCAATCACCGTCACGTTGTTGCTTTGGTTGTTCGCGACGTAAATCCTATTAGTCACAGGGTCCACCGCGATGGCATTCAGCCACCTCGCGTTAGGATCCGTGACAGTGGTGGTGGTGTTCGTGTTCCCATCGATCACCGTCACGTTGTTGCTCTGGTTGTTCGCCACGTAAATCTTGTTAGTGACAGGATTCACGGCTATGGCAATCGGCCACTTTGCATTAGGATCGGTTACAGTGGTGGTGGTGTTCGTGCTCCCGTCGATCACTGTTACATTGCCGGAGTTGTGACCGTCTCCTCCATTATTGGCCACATAGATCGTATCGGTCACAGGGTTCACGGCGATCGCCCAAGGCTTATAAGCGTTAGGGTCGGTTACAGTAGCGGTTGCATTCGTCGCGCCGTCGATCACAGTTACATTGCCGTTATTCACTCCGAGTATTCCAAGATTTGCTACGTAAATCTTGTTGGTCGCTGGGTTGACGGCGACATCTCCCGGAAATTGGGCGTTAGGATCGGTCACGGTCGTTATCGCGTTCGTCGCACCGTCGATCACCGTCACGTTGCCGTAGCTGTCGTATCCGTTATTGGCCACATAGATTTTGTTCGTGGCAGGATTGACTGCTGTCGCTACGGGCCTTTGGGCATTGGGGTCAGTTACGGCCACAAAGCCGTATGTTCTTCCGTCGATTACCGTGACATTATTGCTGCCATCGTACAAACCGCCGTTGCCTATGTAGACCCTTCCCGTGGCTGGATTTACTGCGACAGTGTTGGGAGCAACTGCGTTGGGATCGCTGACCGTCGTAATGGCGTTGGTCGCACCATTGATTACGGTAACGTTGTTGCTTCCCGCGTTGGCTACGTAAACCGCGTTACTCATCGGGTCCACCGCAACGGACAGGGGCTGGTAAGCGTTCGGATCGGTCACTGTTGTTGTAGTGTTCGTGGCCCCTTCGATCACGGTCACATTGCCGTAGCCATTGCCTCCGTTGGTGGTCTGACCGGAATTGGCGACGTAGATTTTGTTGCTGACCGGGTTGACTGCTATTGAGACCGGTCCAACTGCGTTCGGGTCGGTTACGGTCATAATGCTGTTGGTGGATCCGTCGACCACCGAAATATTGCTGCTGTTCTGATTGGCCACATAAATCTTGTTCGTTACGGGGTTCACTGCCACGGCAATTGGATAGTTGGCATTGGCGTCATTGATTGTCGTGATTTCATTGCTCGCGCCGTCAATTATGCTGACACCGCCGCTGCTGCCGTTGAGATTTGCTACATAAATCTTGTTGGTAACGGGATTCACAGCTAAAGCGACGGGATAGATGTTCTCCGACTCGCCGAGCAATTTATAGGAGTTGGTGGCTCCATCAATCACCATCACGACACCGGGACCATATTGGGTATTGAGATCGAAATTAGTGGCCGCGATGTAGATCTTGTTCGTCCGTGGGTTGACGGCCACGGCACATGGGCTCCCATATATAGCGTTTTGCCCTTCGTACGGACCACGGATTGGCGTAATGGCGTCGGTGTTGCCGTCGATGACGAAAGCCCAAATATTGTCGTAATCCTCGTACGCATCCTGCGACACATAAATCTTGTTCGTGACGGAGTTCACACCTACAGCGTTGGGGAAGACCTCGTCCTGCTGAGTGATCACCGCTGTGCGGTTGCTGGCCCCACTGATCCTGGTTGTGGCACCCCTAAAAGAGCCGACCACGTAAGTGTCATCCGTCGTGGGGTTGGCTGCCAAACCTATCGGAGACCCCGCTATTCCACCTATTGTTGCGGTCACCGTTTGTCCAACCATCCTGGCAGCGCGGCCAAAGAGGACCACCAATAGCGCTACGCCAACTAGCCAGGAAATTCGGAAGCATGTGAACTTATCGTCGCGCGTGGAATCCACGATTTCCTCCCCAAAGGCCTGCAAGTCCCGGTTTTGACGATTAGAAACGTGAGGACATTCGCAGCGCCAAGCTAGAGTCCAAAGATTTCAGGAGGGAGTTCTTCGACATCCAGCGGCGGCCATTATCCTTCTTTACATTACTAACCGTCAAGAATAAAGAGATCACTCCAGTTGCGATTTCGCCAGCAGATCCCCGTCCCAGGCCAAGGGGGGTGTAGCAAAATCCCCTCAGGTCGTAGTACCCCGTCAATGCGGCTCAGGCGATGGCCCTTTTCCAGAGCGGAGAGGAGGCAGCGACCAGATTCAGCCCTACGCTTTGCAATGAACTCTGCCGCGCCTTGAGATTCTTGATTTCGTCCAAGCTCCGGATTTCATGGAAGGAACCGCGATCAAAGCGAAACAAGCTCATTCCGAGATCGGCACTCAGGTGACGAACCGCTTCGCTGACCGCATTCTTTTCGGCGTCCTCGATGAGAAAAGCCGCCTGACCTCCGATGGTGCGGGCGGCGCCGGCGAGCGCACGCGCTTCGACACCTTCGACGTCGAGCTTGATCAGCACCGGAGTCTGGCTCGCGTCAACGTTTTCGGCAACCAGAAGGTTGTCGATGGAAATGGTTTCGACTTCATTCACCTTCGGGCCCCCGTGCCAGTTGTGATCCAGCGAGAAGCCGGCGTGACGCTGCCCGTACAAGAACACTTTGTTTCCGGAAACGGCGTCGATCGCGCGATGATAGACCGCAACCGGTTGCGGAAGGGCTCGCGCATTGCGTTCGAGGATTGCGAAACTGCTGGCGGAAGCCTCCACCGCGATCGAGCGGTGCGATCCGTACAAACCCGAGCCGACGCGCGCGCTCCAATAACCGAAATTGGCGCCGAGATCGAGAAAGACGAAGGGTATCGCGGTCGCCGCACTCAAGAATGCGTGGATTTCCGGTTCATACTGCCATTTGGCATCCAGAAGCCGGTTCCAATAATAATCGCTGGACGGAAAACTGAAGCGAACGCCCTTCTCGAGAACCAGGGTGTCGGACGTGGGGCGGATCGCTTTATTAATGGCGGCATGCACGCGTGAAATACCCAAGTATCCGACCGGCGCAAGCGCAAGATGACTGAACTGCATCAGGCGAGCTTGCAAGAACGATTTACGATCGCGCGTCTCGAGTTTGCGGCTGGTTCGGTCGAATGTAATCGCAGGCATATCAAGTTTTCCCAGCATGGGTGGGTACCTTTCGTGTTGTTTGAGAACCAATTCCGCCCAATCTTCAGCAGACACTGTAGAAAGCAGCCTAGGCGCCCGCGACGGACGAGGGCGCCCCTACTATCGTGATCTATTCCGACTCGATATTCAATACATGAATGGTGTCCGTCTTGGGGTCCAGAATGCCTTGAATCTTTACCTTCTCGCCGACGAAGTTGCGCGGCAGCACCTGGTTATCGAGGTGATAGACGTGAGTCTTCGAGGCCAACACGAAGCTCCCTCCCAGATGTTCAATGCAATAAAGTGAGCAGGACGCCGGAGTTTGTCCCGCCGCCCCAGACTTCGACTTGTACATTTCCTGGTGCGACCTGGTGAGGGAATGGACGTTCAACGCACACTGGCTATCGGAGATTTCCCCGCGATAGGTTTTCCACTCGGGATCAGCGGCATACGCCAGGAGCGATAAGGCGAGCATCCAGCCCGCGCTACGAGTTGCAATTCTATTCATGCTGCACCTCTTCAAAATTACGGTACTACTACGAACTTCATCTGCATGCCTTCGTGATCCTCACTGCAGACCACGGTGCAAACCACCACGTACTCGCCCACTTCGTCGGGAGCGGTCATCAGAAACTCCTGCATCCCGGGCTTGAGCAACAGATCCCAGCCGGGCACCTTTGACCGGTCCTTGGCGCGGAGCAGCGAGAATCCGTGGATGGATCCGTCCCGGTTCCACGATCTGCCCTTGCGTGCCGTGACCCGCAGCAGAATCTGCTCGCCGGCTTTCACAACGATCTGCGGCGTGTCATCATCTGCGATCTTGTACCGGCTGTCCTTGTCCGCCAGCACCTGGATCAGGTGAACTTCGCGGCTGGCGGGCGTCTGGGCCCAAAGCGCTCCGCAACTCGCCAAGATCAACCCCCACCAACAGCACCGTTTCCCGCTCGTCACGTTGTCCTTGCCCTGCTACTGCGTCAGGTAGTAGAGGACGAGGCGCATATCCTCGTCGGTAATCGTGGCGCGCACGCGCATGTGGCGCACAATCGTTGCCATCATGCGCGGTGGAAATTTCTGGGGCGCGGCATGGCAACGGCCGCAATTTGACCGAAATCTCTTTTCACCTTCCATCCGCATTGTGTCAGCATCCGCCGTGCCCCGAACCCCGGGCGTACTCACAGCGCTCGTACTCGCGTTGCGCGGTGAAGCTGCGGCCGCGCACAAAACCGATATCAGGGCCGAAATCCCGATCGCGATCATCATTCTGCATTTCATTGCGGCCCCACTCGTCCTAACGGCACGGCAAAGCGATAAGCGACCCCCACCGTCCACAAGTTGAAGTTCCCGTCGGAACTGAATTGCCGGCCATAGCTGGCGGTAGCTTTCAGTCCATCGTGCAAGTAGTAGTTCAAACCGAAATCCCCTTGCCGGGTGTTCACGCTGGGAAGCCCATATTCCTGGGCGTCGTCTTCGCTGATTTGTCCGGCGAAGAATTGTTGCGCACGTCCCACGACTTCAGTGCGCCGCATGGCATGCTGCCAGAAATGAGCCTGGCTGAGCCGGTACGCCGCTTCGACCCAGTATCCACTTCCCTGGTAGGAGCGGGCGTACTCAGAACGCAGATTGAGCGGAAGAACCGTTGGCTGCCAGGCAAAATGAAATCCGAAGGCATTCGAGCGCGCTTCCTGCAGAAGCTTCTGCCAGGAAGCACCCGCCTCAATCCGAGGACCGGGCAGAAAGAAGCCTACTCGTCCACCCACGGTGCGGTCCGAATCCAGGCCGTTCAAGGCACTCAGCGTGGAAAAATAGCCGGCATAATTCAGATTGACCTTGGCATTGACGGGAAATCCGCCACGCAGCATGGCGCCATTGCTCGATCCAGTTGCGATGGGAAAAATCAGAGGCTCGGGCTGCAGGCTGCGGATCCAGATGGGGTACAGACGTTCGTTGTAGATGCCAAAGGGCGTCAGAAAACGGCCGACGGTGACAGTGAAGTATGGGTTGGCAATGTAGTCGGCCTCGAGATAATCGAGTTCCTTTTGCACTTGCCCGCCGAAGGGACCATTTCCGTCCTTACGTTCGAAATCGCCTTCAAATTCACCCCTGGATTCAATCAGCCAGTGATCCGCCAAAGGAATGAGCAGAACAGGATTGATCTCGGGGACGATCGCAGTCTTTCCGCCCTGGACGACGGTGAAGAAGCCAGTGTTGCCCGTGAGAATGGGAACTGGGCGGTCGGCGTCAGAGGTCTGCGCCAGGAGCGGCGTGGCAGCGACGAAAAGAAGAAGCGACAAGCAAGCCCGGGCAAAGACAGAACTCTGTCCGCGCGGTCCACGGTTCGTCTGAAGATACTTCAAAAGCCAATCCCCACTTCTCCGCTGCTTTGAGCGATTGTCAGGTATCGAGGCGGAGCGGGAAAGGTCACGAAGGTAATCTTGGCGTAGGCGCGACGGTCCAGTTCGTGCTCGACCCGACCTTTTGCGGCGGGAGCAAATTAGTCTCTGTCTGACCACTCACGAATTTCAGCTTGGCGCGTCTAAGCTGTGTCGAAACGGAGGAGCCATGAACCACCAAAGCCGAATCGCTACCTGGACGGGAGCTATTCTGGGTACTCTGTGTGCCCTGCTGTTCGCTGCCGCTCAAGGACATGCCTCGGATCGCGGACGCTATACCGAAGAATTCCACCAGACGTATCCGCTCGCCGCAGGAGGGCGGGTCGAACTCGACAACGTCAATGGCGCGGTGCACATCACGGGCTGGGATCAGAACGAGGTGAAGGTCGATGCCGTGAAGTCCGCCGGCACCAAGGAACGCCTGGACGACGCCCAGATCGTGGTTGAGGCCGGCAGCGGCTACATTGCCATTCGCACCAAGTACCGCGACCACGCCTCTTCCTGGAACCACGGCGGATGGGACAATCCCGCGTGCGTGGAATATACGCTGATGGTGCCTCGGACGGCGCAGCTCGATGAGATCAAGCTGGTGAACGGGGCGCTGGATATCCATGGCATCGCCGGCGAAGTGCGCGCGTCCTCGGTCAACGGGCGGACCACCGCCGAGGGTCTGCAGGGAAGGGTCAAGCTTTCTACGGTCAACGGGCGGATGGAAGTGCAGATCGACCGCTTGGCCGACTCACCGATTGAATTGTCCTCGGTGAATGGCAGCATTGAGCTCACCTTACCCTCGGACGCCAAGGCCGAGCTCGAAGCTTCCACCGTCTCTGGCGGCATCGACGACGACCTAGGCTTGCACGTGCGCCACCACCGCTACGTGGGCCACGATCTGCGCGGAGAGCTGGGCGGAGGAGGAGGAACTCGTATCCGGCTCTCCAATGTCAACGGGCATATCGAGATCCGGCACGCAAGCGATGGCAAGCCGCTCAGCCCAGCCAAGGATTTGAATCACGATGATCGCGATGACGAGGACGATATCTGAGATTTCTAGGCGCGATTGAATGGGGGCCCGCCACCCAATGCCACGCATCCAGGGGATTGGTCGTGGAGCAGCGCCCGCACTATGCCACCGGGGAAGAATGTGCAATCGAAATTGAATCTCGCTGGACGGCGCGTCATCGTGAGCAGCTTGGGGTGTATCCGGTGGTCCGCCGCCGCGATGTCAGCTAAAAGCCCCGCCCTCTCGCAAAGAACGCGAGAAGGGCGTTCTTGTGTGAGGTGACTGCATGGACCAGCCCCCCCGATTACACTCGTAATGCCCCTTTCCACTCTCTTAGTAGTTAGAATGAGTTTTTATATATGCGTAGCCATTCCTGCCTGGCTGTCGTCCTGCTCGCGGCCGCACTCTTCGCTCAAACAACGAGTGTAAGCCCATCCTGCCAATCCGGACGTGCTTTGCACGACGAACGGCCATGTCGTCTCCCGGTCGGAATTGGCATGCGAGATTCCTGCAGATAAGGAGCATCCTTTGCCACGCAAGCTCATTGCCGCTCAGGAGGGAGAAATCAGCTGTACGCCCGGGCCTCGGAAAATCCTTGTCGCGCATTATCGAGCTGAACCGACCGCGCAATTTAGCATGAATGATGATCGCGTCCTTATCGCGGCGAAGCAGGACGATGAATTCGAAATCCTCAAAGTACTCGAATCGGAAACAGCCATTGTCGATGGCAATCTTTACTCGGACAGCGATTTCGAGCAAGAATTCATCGAAATCAACGGAATGCATTTCCTCTATATCCGAACCAGGATCTCGGGTTCGGGCGGGATAGTTGAGCACAATGTTTACACGATATCCAGCGGGCAAAAACTGTCGATAATTCCTTTTCCGGATGTGAGTAAGTCCACAATACTGAAACAGAGCGAAGAACTGCGCAACGGCGGCTATCGCTTTGCTGAAGGCACCTTCACATTTGAATCTGGCATCTACAAACCACAAGATGGCGAATGTTGTCCTTCCCTGGGGGATTTTCATGCTCAGTTCAAGCTGGAAGGAAAGTTCAGGGAAGACGGTCGCAACCACGCTTTCGAGCCGGACTTAAAGTTCGTCATCGCAAAGCAGTGGCGAAGCAACGACCGTTAGTTTTGACCCTCAGGGAATACCGGGGAAAACCGGGGAGAAAGTGCGGTTAAGATTGAATCTCGCTGGACAGGGCGTCGTCGTGAGCGGCTTGGCGTGTATGCGGTAGTTCGCCTCCGCGATGTCAGCTAAAAGCCCCGCCCTCTCGCAAAGAACGCGAGAAGGGCAGGGCAGCCGCTTTTGTGTGTGGTGAAAGCCCGGTGCCCCAGGTTAGCGTCCACAGAACGGAGGCGAACCTGGGGCACCGGTCGTCTTCTCGCTTTACACTGCCGCTGGCTGCGTTACTTCTTGTAATGCTGCTGCGAAGGCGTCGATCGCCCGATCAATCTGCTGACGCGTGATGATGAGTGGCGGCTGGAAGCGAATCACGTTTCCGTATATCCCTCCCACACCCACGAGCACGCCCTTCTGGAACAACGCATCGCGAATGGCTTCGGCTTCGGAAGCCGCGGGAGTAAGTTTTTCATCTTTCACCAACTCCACCCCGATCATCAGCCCCAAACCGCGCACCTCGCCGATAAGCGGGTACTGCTTCTGCAGTTCGCGCAATTTGGCCATCGCATAGCTGCCCATTTCTGCGGCGTGCGCTGCGAGATTTTCTTTCTCCATGAACTCGATGTTGGCCAAGGCCGCAGCACAGCAGACTGGGATTGCCGCCGAAAGTTGAAAGGTGATCGCCGGGTTTGAAAGCCGCGGCGATTTCCGGCCGGGTAGTAAGTGCGCTCAATGGGAATCCGTCGGCGATGCCTTTCGCAGTGACAAGAATATCCGGCACCACCCCGTAATGCTCGATGGCAAACATTTTGCCTGTGCGCGCGAACCCGGACTGGACTTCGTCGGCGATGAAGAGGATGCCGTGCTGGTCGAGGATCTTCTTCACTTCCTGGAAGTAGTTCGGGGGCGGAACGATTATTCCGCCCTCGCCCATAACCGGCTCGGCGATGAAGGCGGCGACATCACCGGAAGTGGCGAAACGGATCACATCTTCGATCGCTCTGGCGCACTGGCAGGCCACATTCTTCCGGATCGTTGCGCCACCGCGAACGGTATGCGTAGGGCGCGGGGGCAAAGGCCACGCCCGCGGCATAAGGACCTCCGCGTTTCTTGCGCGCCACGTTGCCGGTCACGCTGAGCGCGCCCCAACTGCGTCCGTGAAAGCTGGCGTGCAGGGCAATGAACTCGTGCTTGCCGGTGTAGAGACGGGCTAGCTTCATCGCGCCTTCGATGGCTTCGGCGCCGCCGTTGCCGAAGAAAGTCTTGGTCAGGCCAGCAGGTGTGATGTGCGCGATCTTCTCCGCCAGATCAGCGACCGGCTGCACATGATAAATATAAGAGGCAGCAGTGGACCAGTTTATCCATTTGCGCCTTCGCCGCCGCAACCACCTGGGGATTATTGTGGCCGGCATTCACCACCGAAATGCCGGCGAAGCAGTCGAGATATTCGCGGCCGTTTATGTCGGTGACGACCGCGCCACTGGCTTTCTCCACCACGATGGGCACGACCGACTTCATGAAGCCGGTCATTACATAGTCTTTGTATTTCTGGATGGTGTCGGACATAGGACCTCGGATTTCTTCTGTGTGCCCTTTGTGGTTGAAGAAGGTGAACCACGAAGGAGCACGAAGCAAAATGACTCAGAACCTGCGCGAATGTTCCTTCGCCCAGCGTTCGACCACGACTTTCTTCTCGGTGTAGAACTCGACCGCGTCGCGGCCCTGGCCGTGCAGCACCCCGAAGAAGCTATCCTTCCAGCCGCTGAACGGGAAATAGGCCATGGGAGCGGCCACGCCGATGTTGATCCCGATATTACCTGCTGGAGCTTCGTAGCGGAAGCGCCGTGCCGCCGCACCGCTCGAAGTAAACAACGAAGCCTGGTTGCCATATGGGCTGCGCTCCAGAAAGGCCAGCGCTTCGTCCATGTCTTTGGCGTGAACCAGGCTCAGCACCGGACCGAAGATTTCCGTGTCCGCCAGTTCGCTGGTGGCGGGCAGATTGTCGAGAATGGTCGGTTTCACGAAGTTCCCGCCTTCGTATTTGGGGACATTCGCGTTGCGCCCATCGAGCAGAACTTTCGCGCCCTGCTTCTCGCCGACCCCAATCAGAGATTCGATGCGTGACTTGCTTTGCAGGGTGATCACCGGCCCCATCTGTACGCCCTGGTCAAGGCCGTTGCCCACGCGCAGATTCGCCGCGGAATCGGCGATGGCATCGCGAAAAGTCTTCTGCGCCTCACCGATAGTGACCGCAACAGAAACCGCCAGACAACGCTGGCCGGCGCATCCGAAGGCGCTGTCGCTGATGATCTGTGTTGCCATCTCCATATCGGCATCCGGCAGAACGATGACGTGATTCTTGGCGCCGCCCTGGCATTGCGCCCGCTTGCCGTTGGCGCCGGCGCGCGCGTAAACGTGCTTGGCGACAGGCGTTGAACCCACGAAGCTGATCGCGCGAACTTTGGGGTCATCGAGCAACGCATTCACTACAGCTTTTCCGCCGTTCACCAGATTTACCACGCCCTTAGGCAGGCCCGTCTGCTCCAGCAACTCGAAGGCACGCCGCATGGTCAGGGGTACCCGCTCGGAGGGTTTCAGGATGAAGGTATTTCCGCAAGCGATTGCGTAGGGCAGAAACCAGAATGGAATCATGCCGGGAAAATTGAACGGCGTGATCGCCGCGACAACGCCCAGCGGCTGGCGGATCATGATTTCATCGATGCCGCGGGCCACGTCTTCCAGATTGTAGCCCTGCATCATCATGGGGATGCCGCAGGCGACTTCCACATTCTCGATCGCGCGGCGCAATTCGGCTTTGGCTTCGGCGAAAGTCTTGCCGTTTTCCTGGGTGATGATGCGAGCCAGTTCGTCGATGTGATCTTCGAGCAGCTGCTTCAGCTTGAATAGCGGCTGGATGCGATCTTCGGGCGGCGTGCGGCGCCACTCAGGATAAGCCGCGGCGGCAGAATCCACGGCGGCAGCGACTTCGTCCGCACCCGAAAGCGGGACCTGGGCAATCGCCTCGCCCGTCGCGGGGTTATTGATAGCGATCCATTCAGCGGCACTGGATTCCATCCAGCGCCCATTCGACGTAATTGGGAACCTTGGTCAAAGTCGGGGCCACGATACCGTCATTTGCGATAACCTTAGCTGCTGTGACGAAAGAATCAGGCAGACCCTAGCTTGCACGTCTTAATCCTGCGCGACCTGACACACTAGGTCAGTTGCACGACCGTGCCCTGGCGCGCTGAGACGGTCTGCAATGCGGATCCCAGCACGTCGAGGGCTTCGTCCATCTGCTCCTCGGTCACCACAAGCGGCACCAGCACGCGGATCACATTGGAATACGACCCGGCCGTAATCGTGATCAAACCGTGCTCGTAGCAATACTGCGTGATCTGTTTGGTCTCTTCGGCGCGCAGGCTCACGTGTTTCGGGCGACTTCACCAGTTCGATCGCCTGCATTCCGCCCAGGCCACGAACGTCGCCAATGATTGGCCACCGCTTCTGCCATTCCCGGGCACGCTTCTGGAATCTGTCGCCAATTTCGTTGGCGCGAGTCAATAGGTTTTCGCGCTCGAAGATATCCAGCACCGCCAGCGCCGCGGCGCAGGAAACCGGATTTCCGGCGAATGTCCCGCCCGAGACCGCCTGGGCCGGGCGCATCCATGATTTCGGCGCGGCCGGTGATCGCCGCCAGCGGCAGCCCGCCGCCAATCGACTTGGCCGAGACCAGAATATCCGGCTCGATGCCGTAGTGCTCGCTCGCGAACAGACTGCCAGTCCGGCCGAAGCCGCTCTGCACTTCGTCGGCAATGAACAACACTCCGTGCTTATGGCAAATTTCGATCAGCATGCGGAAGTAATCGGGCGGAGGAACGACAAATCCTCCCTCGCCCAAGACCGGCTCAGCGATCACCGCAGCGACGTCTTCGGATGCGACCACGCGTTTGAAGGTATCTTCCAGATGCCGCGCGCAGAACAGATCGCACGAGGGATATTTCAGCGAATACGAGCAGCGATAACAGTATGCGTAGGGAATGCGGTATACATCGCTGGGAAAGGGCGCGAATCCCGCTTTATAGGGATGGGTCTTGCTGGTGAGCGCCAGCGTCATCATGGTGCGCCCGTGGAAGGCGTCTTCGAAGGCGATGATGCCCGGACCGTCCGGTGTGGGCACGCGCGATTTTCACCGCGTTCTCCACCGCTTCAGCGCCGCTATTCACGAATAAAGTCTTCTTGGGAAACTTGCCGGGTGTGACTTCGTTCATCCGCTCGGCCAGGCGGATGTAGCTCTCGTAGGGCGTGACCTGCACGCAGGTGTGCAGGAAACGATCAAGTTGCTCACGCATCGGCAGAAATGCACCGGCTCTCTGCGATGCCCGACGTTGAGGCAGCCAATGCCTCCGGCAAAATCGATGTAACGATTTCCGTCCACGTCTTCCAGCCAGGCGTCTTCGGCTTTCGCCACGTACACCGGAGTGCCATCGACAGTCCGCGGGGCACGGCGTGATTGCGCCGCTCGGCCAATGCTTTCGACTTGGGGCCGGGAATCGGAGTTCGTAATTGAATGGTTCCCATGTGGGTTGTCAATTTTACCGTCGGTCGTTGGTCGTCAGTTGTTCGTCGTTCGGCGAACGTCATTGGGTAGACCGCCACTGGGCCAACGACCAAGGACGAACGACGTACAACTCACTCTCAGTACCAGCCGATCGGCGTTTCGTTCAGATTGATGTGCACTTGCTTGGTTTCCAGATATTCTTCGACTCCCCAGGGCCCCAGCTCGCGGCCGAATCCGGATTGCTTGTAACCGCCCCACGGCGCCTCGACGTAGGTGGGCTGCATGTGGTTGACCCAGACGATGCCGGCGCGCAGAGCCTTCACCATGCGGAACGCCTTGAAAATGTCGCGAGTCCACACTGCCGCGGCCAGACCGTAGGGCGAGTCATTGGCTATCCTTACCGCGTCTTTTTCATCTTCGAACGGAATCACGGCGGCGACGGGACCAAAAATCTCCTCGCGAGCAATGCGGGCAGAGTTGTTTACGTCATAGAAAATCGTCGGCTCGACGTAGTAGCCCTTGGCGAACTTCTCTGCGCGACCACCGCCGGTAGCCAGCTTGGCTTCTTTCTTACCGACTTCTTGATAGGAGCGAACGCGCTCGTACTGTTCTTTGCTGACCACTGGACCCATCTTCGTATCACGATCCAGCGGCGCGCCCAGCTTGATTTTCTTCGCCCTCTCCGTCATAGCATCAACGAACTTCCTGTAGATAGGCTTCTGCACCAGGATGCGGCTGCCGGCGGAACAGACTTCACCCTGATTGATGAAGACGCCAAAAAGCGCGCCATCGATGGCGGCTTCGAAGTCGGCATCGGCGAAAAAGATGTTCGGTGACTTTCCGCCCAGCTCGAGGGTAACGCGCTTCACCGTTTCGGCCGCCTGCTTGACGATGATTTTGCCAACGGCGGCGCTGCCGGTGAAGGCAATCTTGTTCACATCGGGATGCTGCACCAACGGCGCGCCACAGCTCTCCCCGAATCCGGTGATGATGTTCACCACGCCCGGCGGCAGGCCAACGTCGGCCAGCCAGTTCGCCATTTCCAGAGCGGTGATGGGCGTCTGCTCGGCCGGTTTCAGAACGCAGGTGCATCCGGCAGCCAATGCTGGCGCCAGTTTCCATGCTGCCATCAATAGCGGATAGTTCCAGGGAATGATCTGGCCCGCAACGCCGATGGGTTCCTTCAGCGTGAGGCTCACGGCATTGTCCGGAACGGGATTTACGAAGCCGAGAATCTTTGTCGCCAAGCCACCGTAATACTCGAAGCAGGTCGCAACATCGGCAATATCGAATTCCGCTTCGACGATGGGTTTGCCGGTATTGCGAGATTCGAGCTCGGCCAGCATACGCGGCGTTCTGACGAATCTTCTCGGCCAGACGGAATAGTACACGCCCGCGTTCCTGCGCTGTGGTTGAGGCCCAGGGTCCATGTTCAAAAGCGGCTTTGGCGGCGGCAACCGCCCGATCCACATCCTCGGCGTTCGCATCGGGAACCTGCGCGATCACCTCTTCGGTGGCCGGATCGTAAACCGGAAATGTCTTGTTCGAGTTGCTGTCAACCCGCTCGCCATTGACATACATCTGATAAGTGCGAACATCCGCTTTAACGCCGCCTGGCATAATTGACCTCCTCCAGATTCTCAGCAGCACGATTTGCGTACGGGTAGGTGTCCTCACCTGCCCTACCGGGCGAAGCCCGGCTTTCACGCGCTGGTTGTCTCCGGCTGCGGCACCTTGCGCCGCCCGTACACAAAAAAGAAAAACGCCGCCAACCCTATGAAGAACACCGTGCCCACCACCATCTTGATTTCAAACAGCCAAATCGATTCGATCTGATGCGACGGCACAAAGGCCACCGCCATGGCCAGCACTGTGGTCAGCAAGCCGCATCCGCCAGCCACCAGCATTGTGCTCTTGCTGTAGTGACCCTCGGCTTCAGGCTGGCGCGCCAGCTTGATCAGGCCGGCATACATGTAAAGAAACGGCACCAGCTGCAACACCACCGCAAGATCGCAACATGGTGACAAAGGCTTCTTTCACCTGCGCGCCCACAAAACTCATCGCCAGGAACACGGCAGACAAACTGGCGTGCACGATCAACGCCACGTAAGGTGTAGCATAGCGCGGATGCAGCTTGCCGAACCCTTCCGGCAAATACGAATCCAGTCCGGCGACGAACGGGAATCCGCGCTGAACCGGACAACCAGGCGGACGCGATCCCAGCAATCGAGACGCTCAACACCAAAGCAAATGGCGAAGTGATCCAGCCGACCCCCACCTGGTCCGCCATGTGGCTGACGGCCTGCATGATTCCCGCGCAGAACCCCGATCTGATTCTTTGGTAGCGCCAAGAGCAGCGTGAGCGTGGCGCCGATGTAAAACAGCCCGCATATCAGTCCACCCAGTGCGACCGCACCTGGCAGTGTCCGCCTTGGGTCCTGAATCTCATCGCCCATCACCGACGCCAGTTCAAGCCCTACCAAGCCAAAACAGATCACGCCGAAGGCACCCACCAGCCGGAATGTCCGCCGGAATGCGGAAATCCGCGGCCGTGACCGTGATCCCAAAACGATGGGTCACGATCGCGCCCAGCAAAATCAGCGTGGCCGCAGTAATGCCCGTTCCGATGCCACCCAGATTGTTGACCCACTTCCCTACTCCCAGACCGAGCACATTGAGCACTACCAGCAACGCAAGCAACGCGATAGACGCAGTTAAAGCGAAACTCGGCTTGTCTGCCAAGCCTTGCGCTTCCTGGTCCGGCGACAAACACCGAGATGCCGACGAAGTAAAGCAGAACCGTCGGGACATAAAAGATGTTGTTCGTCCAATAACACCAGCCGGAGAGAAATCCGTGAAAGTCGCCGAAAATACGCTTGGCCCAGAGGTAGACGCCGCCCTCGCCAGGATAGCGGTCGGCCAACTCGATTACCGCGATGCCCTGCGGCCAGAAGAACAACAGAAGAGCGAGAATCCACAGCCAGACGGTGACCGCGCCGTTCGCAGAGATGGTGGGAACCACGTTCAGATTCACCACCGCCACCACGAACAACAAAACCAAGTCCCAACGGCCGAGGACGCGCTTCAGATGAGGCTGGTTGACCTCATGTTCTCTGATGGCAAATCGCTCTCGACCTCATGGCTAAAGCTCGATCTCGCGGAGCTGCGCTCCGCGGCAGGTGAGGACAGTCCCTGTCCACTAACCTTGTTTGCTGACCGTGCATCTAGTGCCACTACTTCCGCCGTGCGCTCCTGCTGGGCTTTAGCCAGCGCAGGCGCCACGTCTTCGAATGCCGACAGATGCTTATCGATGTCGGCTTCGGTGTGCTGCACGGAGACGGTCCACTGCTCATCCCACCAGTACGGCTGCGGCATGACGCCGCGATTCACCATGCCGAACCAGTAATGGCGCCACAGATCGGTGTCGACCGTCGTCCAGTCGCGGTAGTTGCGAATCTCCTTGGGATAGAGCATCAACGCACCGTTGACGCCTGCGCTGACGATGTAAGCCTGAAGACCCGACTTGGCAACCGTCTTGCGATATCCCTCGGCCAATTTTTTGCTCAGCTTGTCGACGTGCGCATAGTTCTCGCGAGTCGAGCACTTCGCGGAAAGTGGCCAGGCCAGCCGCCATCGAAACTGGATTGGTGTTGTAGGTGCCGCCGTGAAAGACCTTGTGTTGCGAGATTAAATCCATGACTGATTTGTGAGCGCCGAATGCGGCTAATGGCAACCCGCCGCCAATCGACTTCGCCAGGCAGATCATGTCCGGCTTCACTCCGAAGTATTCGGATGCGCCGCCCCAGCACAACTTGGCGCCGGTTTTCACTTCGTCAAAGATCAGCAACGCGCCACTTCTGTCGCAAACGTCTCGCAGGCCTTGAATGAATCCGGGCTGCGGCATGCAGAGACCGACGTTCATCATGATGGGTTCGAGAATGATGGCCGCGATCTCTCCGGGATTCTGCTTGAAGCGCAACTCCACGCTATCCAGATCGTTGAAGGTGGCGATGGGCACGTTGGCGATGGCCGACTTCGGGCACGCCCAGTCCGCCCGGAACCGGGGTGGGAGCGTGGATATCACCGAACTCCGGTGCGTGGGGTTTCACACTCACCAGCGCAGTGTCGTGCAAGCCGTGGTAGCACCCTTCGAACTTAATATCTTGTCGCGGCCGGTGGCAGCGCGCGCCAGCCGGCAAGCATGCATGGTGGCTTCGGTGCCGCTGTTGCCGAAACGAACCATCTCCACCGGAAAGCGTTGCGAGATTACCTCCGCCAACTGCCATTCCATGTCGTGGGGCATGCCGAACATGGTTCCGGTGCTGAGCCGGGCCTGGACCGCCTTCATCACCGCGGGATGACAATGCCCGGCCATGAGTGCACCGAAACACAGGTTGTGGTCGATATAGTCGTTGCCATCGAGATCACGGAAATGGGAGCCGCTGCCTTCTTTCACGAAAATTGGATAAGGATCGTACGCGCGATAGTTGCTGGCTACGCCGAGTGGAATGCGTTTCAGATTGCGTTTATGGGATTCCGCCGATTTGGGCGTACGGCGTTCGTAGGTTGAGTTTCTTTCTGCAATTCGGGGTACATCGGGTCTCCAGGAGGCTCAAGCCGCATCATGGCGGCCATTAGGATGTGCCGGGCGGCCGGAACCGCCCGGGACTTCGGGCTAAAAATAGAATTTTAAAGCAAACTGCACCAACCGCGGGTCACGAGCCTGCGAAATTCTCCCGAAAGCGAGACACCGTCCGAGAAATGGCCATCCGGGTTTGCGAAGTTAGTGTGATTGAAAACATTGAAGATCTCCCCCCGGAACTGGAAATATTTGCTTTCGGTGAGAGTAATCTTTTTGTGGACCGAGAAATCCCACTCGTCAAGCCCAGGTCCGCAGCATATAGTTCGTTGGGTTCCAATTCGTCATAATTGCCCCAGCCGTGGATCCTGGCAAACTAGTTGGGATTGAACCAGAAATCGCCATTGGTTCTTCGGGATTCAGTTTCCTGGAATGGCGCAACAGGCTCGGAGCTTCCGGTGCCAGGTTGAAGAAAAGACTATTGATCAATTCCGCGTTGTCGTCGATGGTGTCCAGACGGATCGGGAAACCCGACTTGGAACTGGGTGATTCCGGAAATCTGCCCAATCGTTGACGACTTTGCCTGTCGGCGCCTGGAATGTTTCGGAATGGGCAGCTCCCACGTCGTAGCTGAACACCAGGCGGTGCCGGGCATCGAACAGCGAAAGGGCGCGGTTGGCTCGCTCGTTAAATGGGTTGAGAACCTCTTCGAATGTTGAGGCGCCGTCAATGGACTTGCTGAAGGTGTACGCGGCCAGCAACTGTAGCCCTTTGCTCGCACGCTTTTCGACCGACACTTGCAGCGAGTTGTAATTGGAGCCCTCGGTAGTATTCTGGGAGAAAATCGACGCGAGCACCGGCACACCGTCAGGCGGGCAACCTTGGTTGGAAATCGGGTCGCAGAGCGGCGAAGAGTACGGCCGCAGCCCTACGAGCTCAGATTCCATTGGGCCCTAGATCGGGAAGTTAGTGGTGTTAACAACAGTTCCGCCGGGGATGAATGTCGGTGCCGTTGGGACCGTAGGGAAGATGCAAACCCTGAGGCGCGATCTTGGTACCCGGCGCAATGAAGAACTGGGAGTCTTCGATAAACGGGCCGCAGGTGCCGGCTCCCAGGGTCGAGTTCAAGTCCAGACAAGTCTGCGGGTTCGAGTAGTTGATATCGCGAGCGGCCAACAAACGGTGGCCCTGAGATCCGACGTATGCGACCGTAAGAACGACGTCGCGGCTAACTCACGCTGAATGGTCAGATTGTATTGGTCCGCATATTGAGGGCGCATGTTCGGCTGAAGTTCTCCGTAAAAGGAGGATGGGGCGAAACATGGACCAATCCACCGGCTGACCACGCGGCGGATTCAGGATTCCCCAAAAGGGTTGGGCGCAACACGGAACTTCCTACCTGGCATGGCATTGCGCAATTTTGGGCGGCGAATGGAGTGTGAAAAAGCCTTCCGAAATTGTGGTGCTTCCGCCGAAAGGAGGTTCGCCCTGCAACTGTTCCAGCACAAGTTGTTCGATCGGGTTGTAAAACATTCCCCAGCCCATGCGAATGCTGGTGTTGCCCGGGCCGCCGGTCATCCACTTGGGTCCCCAATTGGGGCTGTACGCAAGTCCGAGTCGCGGGGCAAATCCCTTGTAGTACGTTTGCGTCATTCCAGGGGGAATCCTCTATCGCCAGGAACCACCAAGCCCACGGGCACCGTCCCGGTATTCTCGCAATTGGGGTTTGTCACGCCCAGCGCCATAAACGATTGGATACTTGCCGCGGAAAGCTGGCAGGGATACTCAGTGGAAGCCTGTCCTGGCCGGAAGGTTTGCACTCTGCCGCCGATGTCCGCCAGAGGAGTGTCGAATTCCCAGCGCAGGCCGTAGTTCAGGGTGACGTTGGGTTTTATCTTCCAGCTGTCTTGCGCAAACAAATAAAGTGAGTCGTGCGCACGTTCTCGGTTGGGTAGATCCCTGGAGATAGGAATCGGGAAGCCCAAGGAAATAGTTCGGGAAAGTTATGTGTCCCGTCGGCATTGGTGGCAATGAAGTCGTTGGGACCGCCTCCGCTGTAGGTGTAGTCGCCGTTGGGATCGAAATAATAGGGTTTGATCGAAGCGGGCGCGGCGCACGTCCGCGCCGAACTTCAGGGTATGCGTTCCTTTCACCCTGGTGAAGCTATCCGACCATTGGAAGGTATTTCCCACCTGCGGAGTTCGCCTTCATAATTGTTGCCGATGTGAGACCTTGGAAATTGTGATGAACGGCACGCCTTCGTGATTGCCGCAACCCCGGCGTGATCCCCATTTTCGGACTGGATGTGAGAAATACTGGGCGTGTCCGTGTGTACCGGTGAAACAATAGGTGAACCGCGCTTCCGCTGCAGGAGTTGGTCACCAGTTGGTGCGCTGGGGCTTCAGGAAGTTCTCTGTGCGCCTCGCGGAAGTAGGTAAAGCGAAACTCATTGACCGAACTGTTGTTAACGGCCCATTCATGAGAGATGTTCCACTGTTGGGAGCGGGTGTTGCTTAAATCTCCGAAACCCTCCAGCAGATTCGGGGTCAAGGCTTCGAAACGCGTAAACGGGTTAGTTGCCGGCTGTCGAGTGAAGTAATAGTAGATTCCGAGAGTCTGGCGCATCGTTCGAGTGATGGTCTACACGGATAGTGAACTGGTCGTCTTGTTCGTTCCCGTCGGGTACCGACTGGTGAACGTTGGTGAGACCACTGAAATTGTCGTTCGGACTATTTGGAAGGGGAATAAAACGCATCAGGTTGGCGGCCACGGGGTCAAAGCAGGTTGCGGGAATATTGCCGCCCGGAAAATGCTCGCCCAAGCAGGGGGATTAGTTCGGGTCAATGGGACTCGGCAAGCTAATCCACCGGCGTTGCCGATTGGCCGTAGAGAGACGCTGCGATTCCGCAAACTGCCAGCAGCGTTGGGCTGGTGAGGGTCCCGCCGAACGGGGAGCGGAGAAATCTCCACCCAACTCGGCCTGGGAAGGCACCACCACCGGGTCGGCGGTGACTCCCTCGACCGGTGCGGCGGCCTTCGTAAGACACAAAGAAAAAAGTGCGGATCCTTGCTGACCGGGCCGCCGAAAGTGCCGCCAAACTGGTTCTGGTTCAATCCGGCTTGAAGGTGTTAAGTAGCCTTGCGCGTTCAGCACCGTATTGCGGAAGTACTCATATATGTCGCCGTGAAACTGGTTGGTTCCGGACTTGGTGACCACGTTCACCACGGCTCCGGAGTTGCGTCCGTATTCGGCATCGAAGCGTGTTGGTAATGACGCGGAATTCCGAATGGTGTCGGGCGAAGGCTGGATCGTCGGGGCATTGATGAAGTGGTCGTTGGCATCACCACCGTTGACGCTGAAGTTATTGGCGCGTCCGCGCCCGCCATTCACCGAAACCGCCCCGGACTGACTGCCGCCGGAAAACAGGCTCCGCTGCCGCCGGTTGCCCTGCACCCCCGGCTGCAATTGCAGAAGCTGGTAAGTGTCGCGCGCGTTCAAGGGCAGACCAGTTCGACGGAGCGGTCGTCCACCACTGCGCCCAACTGCGTCGTGGTGGTGTCCACGAGGGGAGCTTCCGAGGTGACTTCCAGGGTTTCCTTGGCCTCGCCGATCTGCATGACCATGTTCACGGTCAGAACCTGGTTGAGATCCAGCGAGATTCCGCGCTGCACGCCCTTCTTAAAGCCGGTCAAATCGAACTCCAGTCGGTAGGTTCCTACCGCGACCTGGGGAAAGACGTAATCCCCGCTCTCGTTGGTGAGGGTGTCGTGGCTTACTCCCGCGGCCTCGTTGACCAGCGTGACTTTCACGCCGGCTAACACCGCTCCGGTTGGGTCCGCGACACGGCCCAGGATTCTGCCGCCGGTGCCTTGAGCAAGGGTGGGCGTGGAACTCGCAAGACAAAACACGGCAACCAGCCAGCGGGTCGCCCAGCGTGCAGTCGACAGACGGCATGGAAACCTCCAGAGATCGGTTGGAAGCTTTTTAAATTTGAAAACGATTGGCTTGCGCTTAATGCAAACCTTGCTATAATCGCGCAAGGTTAGAGAACCTGCCGCACGCTGTCAAGCAAAAAATAGCGCCACGATCGAACCCGGATCGACAGGCGGAGAGCATCGTTTTCGGAAATGAAGCCGGCCGCGCCCAATCCTTACTTGAAAATCGGCGATGTGGCCCGCCGGGTGGGCGTTTCGCCCTCGGTGATCCGCTCCTGGGAAAGCCTGGGGCTGACCCGGCCGCACCGAACCGCCAGCAGATATCGTCTTTATACGGCGGAAGATGTGAAACTTCTCAAGCGCGCTTGTTTTCTGCGCAAGGTGCGGGGATTGAATGCGCTCGCGATTGTGCACCTTCTCAAACGCGAAGGCCGGGTGCAACCCGCCGGGAACGGCGCGGTAATGCGATTGGCCTCCGCCTTCGCCAGTTACGCGTGCAGCGCAGCCTGTCTCTGGCTCAAGTGGCGAAAGCGGTCGGCATTTCAGTGGGATTTCTCAGCGCCCTCGAACGTTCACACATGAGCGCTTCGGTCGGCACGCTGCGCAAACTGGCGCGCTTCTACGAAACCAACATCCTCGGTTTTTTCGATCCAGCGGGGTCCAATAGCCGCCTGGTGTCGCCAGAAGAGCGGAAAGTTCTTGAAGCGGGACCTGGAGTGCGCATGGAATTGCTGGCCTGGGGCAACACAGTCATGGAGCCGCACCTGTTCCGCATTGCTCCTCACGCCGGCAGCGGCGAATCCTATTCCCACGCAGGCGAGGAGTTCCTTTACATCTTGCGCGGACAATTGCAAATTTCCGTGCAAGACGCGGAGTACCGGCTCAAGCCCGGCGACAGCTTCTATTTCGAGAGCGCCACTCCGCATCGCTGGTCCAACCCGGGCCGCACCGAAACCTGGGTGCTGTGGGTAAACACTCCGCCGACGTTTTAGGGCAGGCAATAAGCGTAAACCACGGAGGCGACGAATGACGCGAAGAAGTCTGGTTCTTTGGCTGTTGGCAAGCGCCCTCCTGCTCGGAGCGTGCGGCAAGAAGATTCCCACGCTCAATCTGCTGGTCTGGGAAGGCTACGCCGATCCATCTTTTGTGGGCGGTTTCGAGCAGCAATACCATTGCAAAGTCACCGCGTCTTACATGGGATCGAGTGACGAACTGGTGGCCAAGCTGCGGGGCGGCAGCGCGGGCAATTACGACGTGATTTCACCCTCGAGCGACGTTGCCACTTCCATTGCGTCGGCCGGACTCGCTGCGCCGCTCGAGCTTGCCAAGCTTCCAACTTACAGCCAGCTTTCGCCCCAGCTCGCTTCCCTGCCCCTGGTGCGTGTCCGCGAACAGGTCTTTGGTGTGCCCTTCATGTGGGGGCCGAACCCTATGATTTACGACACCACGGTGTTTCCGCAACCGCCGGAGAGTTGGGACTGTGTTCTGGGATCCGAAGTATCGCGGCAAGATTTCGGTCTGGGATGATCTCTCCACGGTTTACATGGCGGCACAGGTTCTCGGCTACGACAGGCCCGACCCCAGCCAGCTTTACAACCTCAGCGACGACCAACTCGAGGCGGTGAAGAAAGAAGTTGCTGGAATTGAAGCCGAATATCCGAAAGATGTGGTCGACAGGTGGAGAATTAACCAATCTGTTTCAGAACCACGAAGTGGTTGCCGCCATGGGCTGGCCGCTGATGACCAACCAGCTTCGCAGGAGCAACTTCCCTGTCGGCGAGACGATTCCCAAAGAAAACGCTACGGGCTGGATTGATCACCTGATGATTACCGCCGGCAGCGAGAACAAGGAATTGGCTCACGAGTTTCTTGAGTACATGATCGAGGCCCAAACCCAGAAAAAAGTCGCGGACGTAACCGGCTACACGCCGGCGAATCCGCAGGCGGCGCAGTCCATGACGCCGGAACAGGTGAAAAGCTTGCACCTCGACGACGTGGACAATTATCAGAGGCGCATCTACTTCTGGCAGAATGTGCCGCGCCGGGCGAAGTATATTGAGATCTGGAATGAAGTGAAGGCAGCGCAATAAGCAGCGCCGCTGTCCGGCAGGGATGCCGGCCCTACATTAGAAAAATGTCAGCCACTACCCAAGACGCGGTTGCCCAGCCCTCTAGACTCCGTGATGAGCAATTCCTGCTTGCGATCCGCAATGTCGCCAGGTCTTTTGGCAAGAATCCGGTACTGCGCGATATCTCACTGCAGATCGCAGAAGGCGAGTTCCTGACTATTCTCGGGGAAAGCGGCTCGGGCAAGACCACTCTGCTACGCATCATCGCAGGCTTCGAGAGCGCGGACCCGGGCGAGATCCTGATGGAAGGCGAACGGCTCGACCTCTTGCCTCCTTACCGCCGCCGCGTGAACACGGTCTTTCAGCATTACGCCCTCTTCCCCCACTTGACCGTCGCCGAAAACGTCGGCTATGGGCTGCGGGTCGCGAAGGTGGCGAAGCAAGAGATCGTAGCCCGAGTCGAACAAGCACTCACCATGGTTAAGATGACAGTTCATGCCAATTCCAAGCCGGCAAAGATCAGCGGCGGACAGCAACAGCGCGTGGCGTTGGCACGCGCCCTGGTAAACAAGCCACGGCTGTTGCTGCTCGATGAACCGCTCTCCGCGCTGGATGCGAATCTTCGCCGCCAGATGCAGGTTGAACTGAAATCGCTGCAGCGCGAAGTCGGCATCTCCTTCGTATTCGTCACTCACGACCAGGAAGAGGCCATGGTCATGTCCGACCGCATTGCGCTACTGCGCCGGGGGGAACTGGAGCAGGTAGCTTCACCGCGGGAGATCTACAGCCGTCCAGCGACGGCGTATACCGCGCAATTCATCGGCCATACTAACCTGCTGCACGGCGCAATTCGAGGTGGCGTTGCGCGCTGCCATTCCCTGTCCTGGCAGCTCGCGCTGCCCGACGGTCCGGCGTTGTTTTCCTTGCGGCCGGAAAATATTCGGCTGGCCAAGCCCGCGACCGCACAATCGGATGGCAAGGTAGTTCGACTGCGCGGCACGATTCGACGCCAAGCTTTCCATGGGGCGACCGATTTGCTTCAGATCGTGTGCCCAGATGGCCTTACGCTGTCGGTGAGAACCTCCACCCGAGAGAGTTGGCAAGGCGAGCTGGAGTTGGAATTCTCCCCGTCCGATGCCGTGCCGGTCCGAGAATCCCAAGAAACAGAACAGGGGGCAGGCTGATGTTTTCCCGCGCCTACCGAGTCGCGATTACCTTGCCTCCTTTGTTGTGGGTCGCGGTGTTTCTGCTCGCGCCCTACGCCCTGCTCTTCTCCTACAGCTTTTGGTCGGTTTCGGCTTCGCAAACCGTCGTGCATTCCTGGACGCTCGACAATTACCGCGAACTCTTCCGCGTGAATGTTTATGCCCAGACGATGTTGCGCTCGATGTGGATTGCCGCACGGGTAATGATCTTTTCCCTGCTGCTAGGCTATCCCCTGGCTTATTACCTTTCATTTCATGCGGGCGCAAGGAAAGACCTCTTCTATCAGTTAGTAATCATTCCGTTGTGGGTCAGTTATCTGGTTCGCGCTTACGCGTGGAAGACGATTTTGGGCAGTGACGGCGTGCTCAACACGCTTTTGCAGTATGTTCACCTGACCAGGCATCCGCTGGAGTTTCTGCTCTACAGCCCATTCGCGGTGGTGCTCACCCTCACTCACATCTATACCCCGTTTGCTTTTCTGCCCATCTATGCCTCGCTGGAGCATATCCCGCTCAACCTGGTCGAGGCCTCGCACGACCTGGGAGCGTCTCCGTTTCAAACCTTTTGGCGCGTGATTTTTCCCCTTTCTATTCCTGGGGTGCTGGCGGGAGCGACTCTTGCGTTCGTGCTCAGTCTAGGCGATTTTCTGGCGCCGCTGCTGCTCGGCGGCCCCAGCGGTATCATGATCTCGAACATAGTGGTCAGCCTGTTCGGAGCGGCCTACAACTGGCCTTTGGGGGCTGCCATTTCGTTGTGCATGCTGCTGCTGGTGGTGGCGCTGCTTTTCTTCTCAGAGCGCCTGGAAAAGAAATGGAGCTGCCGATGAGGAGCCACGACAACTCCCGCTGGCTGCCGTGGCATGCCATGGTCGTGTTCAGCTTTCTCTATCTGCCCATCCTCACACTGATCGTTTATTCGTTCAACGGGTCGGGAGTTGGCGGATTTCCACCGCACAACCTCACTCTGGACTGGTATCGTATGTTGTTTGCCGACGACGCCATCTGGGAATCCGTTCTGAACAGCGTACTGGTCGCACTAGCCGCGATGGCAATCTCGCTGGCGTTCGGAATCCCAGCCGCGATGGCTCTTGATCGCGCCAACTTTCCCGGCAAGGCCCTTTTTCGCAGGCTCGTGTTGCTGCCGCTGATTCTCCCGGGAATTATCACCGGGCTGTCGTTGTTAATGCTGTTTCGCGAAGCGGACGTGAAATTAAGTTTATTGACCATTATCCTCGGGCACGGCACCGCTCTGATTTCGGTCGCGACAACCGAGGTATTTGCCGGCTTGCAGAAATTGGAGCGCGCCCAAGAAGAGGCCTCGCTCGATCTCGGCGCCAATCACTGGCAAACTTTCTGGCGGATAACTGTCCCCAACCTGCGTTTGTCAATTATCGGCGCCGCCTTGCTGATTTTTACCCTATCGCTCGACGAGATCGCGGTCAGCTTCTTCCTGATCGGGCGCGACAACACGCTGCCGCTGGAAATATGGGGACGGCTGCGGCGCGGCATCACGCCGGAAATCAACGCCATTTCCAGCATCATCTTTGTGTTTTCGCTGATCGTGATCGTAGCCTGGTACCGCCTGCGCATGGGCACAGAGGCGAAAGCGGAAATTGCCGCTGCTGACTTGTAGGAAATTGAAATGACCACGAATCGCAGAGACTTCATCAAATACGTAGTAGCGGGATCGATTGCTGCCAGGTGTCCTGTCGACCTTTCTCTCTTGTCCGCAGAAACCGAGGGGCCGCCTGTCGTGGACAGCGAGGACAATCGCATCTGCCACCAGGTTCGCGATGGCAAAGTATTTCCCCGGCCGCCGGTTTCGGCGCACCATGATCTCGTGATCGTCGGTGGCGGCATCAGTGGACTCACCGCCGCACATCTCTGGCGCGACCGTGATTTTCTCCTTCTGGAGAAAGAACCTCACTGGGGCGGTAACGCCTACGCGATGGCCTTTGGCGGAAGCCTGTACTGCACCGGTTCGGCATTCTTATACAAGGACGAGTATTCCTACGCATTCGCTAAGGAAATCGGCCTCGATCCCCTGCCCGTCGACAGTCCCGACGGCAGCATCATTAAAGGCGAGTTCATTGCCGATACTTGGGGCGAGGGCCTCGACAAGCTTCCCTACCCTCCAGCGGTGCGCGAGAGTTTCAAGAAATTCAGGAAAGAAATCCTCGCCATTGATCTTAAAAAACGCGAAAAGGAAATTTACAGTATTCCTCTCACGGATCTTCTGAAGGGACATGCCGCCGAACTCAAGCAATGGTGGGACGCCTACGGTCCCTCTAACTACGGAGCCGCAAGTGAAGCTGCGGCCGCGGGGGTCGGAGTGCTTGAGTTGCAGTCGATGGCTAGAGAATCCCTGCAGGACGACCGCTACACCTGGCCCGGCGGCGTGGGCGCGATGACCACAAAGTTAGTAGAGATTTTGCAGCCCAAGCACGGCGACCGCATGCAAGTCGGCGCGACCACCGTAGCCGTCGTCCCTGGCGCGAAAGATGTTCAGGTCACCTATATGCAAGGCGCACAACTGAGAACCGTCGCCGCTAAAACCGTGATCATGGCAACGCCGAAATTCATTACCCGACGCATCGTCGAAGGTCTACCGGAGAAACAGAGCGATGCCATGCACAAAATCCGCTACATCCCTTATGCGGTGGTGAACCTGATCTTCGACAAAGCGGTGTTCAATCAGGGATATGACACCTGGTGTCCGGGAAACACCTTCACCGATATCACCGTGGCGGACTGGGTGGTTCGCAAACAGCCCGGTTACCGGCAGAAGTACAACATTCTCACCTGCTACACCCCGATGGCAGAAGACGACCGCGGCTATCTGCTCACGGAATCGAGCACCCGCAAAATCGCAGAAAACGTTCTGCGGGATTTTCAAAGACTTTTTCCCGGATCGAATGTTGATCCGGTTGAGGCGCATATCTATCGCCGCGGCCATCCGATGTTTATGTCCACGGCCGGTCTGTACACCCAGGTGCTGCCGCTGGCGCGACACCCGATGGACCGAGTTTTTTTCGCCAACACCGATTCTGAGGGGCCGGAATCCACGGTCAACGAGGCAATGACTTCCGCCGAGCGCGCGGTAAGAGAAGCCGAGCATCGGCTGGCGGGAAAACCCATGCCGGAACATGCGACCGAGGCGAACTGAAACTTACACCTCTTTGATGGTAACTCGCAAAACAATCCATTCTCATGCATCACTGAGTGATGGCTTCGTGCGCCAGGAAACAATATGAAACGATTGTAGGCGGGACGATCTTCAGCACAAGAAGGCCCGCTCCGGGTGGAACGGGCCTTTTCCTTTAACTGGGCAGAAGCAACCGACACGAATGGTTACTTCCCGTTTAACGTCTTTGGGGAGCCGATGCCGGTGCAGAAGTCCCAGCCTTTCTTGCAGGCGTAGCCATTGATGCCCCTCGTGATGTCGGTCCAGTCGGCTTTGTATTTCTTGGAGTTTCCGTATTCTTTGTAGGCTTCGGTGAGTTCAGCCATTGGTCGAAGCGTTGAATTCACCGGCGGCATTGACGATGCCAGCCAGGGTGGGTGAAGAAACGCTCGTGCCACCCACGTCCGCACCAACCCGCCACAACCGTATTCGGTTAGTAGATGACCACGGGAGGGTACGTCGGAGGCCATTCAGAGGAGAAGTCCGGCGTACCTCGGTGGTTGCCGACGATTCTCTTGATGATGTTCTGATAGCTGGGACGGGGCTCGACCCGCTGGGCCCGCCGCCGCATCGCTCCAAGCTGTCTTCGTATGAGGAAGCTGCCGCTTGAGTTCGCGCACGATAGTGGTGCCACCCGCCGAGACCACGTAGGCGAGGCGCTGGGATAACATTACCTGGCCGCCGGATTCGCCGGACGCGGCAAAATAAACCACGCCCTTCCCTTGGAAGTGCTAATCCTCGGCCTTCTCGCCTGAGAACTCACCCTCGCCCCAGCTGTTGGAGGCTTCGCCACCGCCCGCCGCCTGCAGCAATTCGGTCGCCTTGTCCTCCGCCGCGTCCAGGTCAGTATCACGAATTCGAGTTCGCCTCTACCAGGTAGATCTGGGCATTCGGCGCCTGCCGAAGGAATACTCGATATCCAGTGACTCCTCCAACGTCCCAGCCGGAGTTCGCTGAAGGGTTGCCCACCTTTACCATGGTGAAGTTTGGTGTGCCATAGCCATAGGCGGCCGCAAAGGTTTGGATATCGGTTTCCGCGTCGGGGTTATCGAAGGCGTCAACTAGAGCGATGGCCTTGGCTCCTCCAGTAGGAAGAACCGTGCTGGTGTTAGGACAACCCTTGGTTTGTTGACCAGATGATAAATGCACGCCAAAGACAACGGGTTCTCCACGACCGGAGCGCCGTTGTCGCCGATTTGGATCACCTCGCGAACAACAAGAGTGATGTTAGTGTGAGCACGCACGCCGAGATCCTCGGGGTGCACAACGCTGGAATCGGGAATGACAATCCGGTTGCCGCTTTGGGCGATAGCGACTGGTATAGATGTAACAGCCAGAAATAGTACCGCGGCAACCGCGAGCAGCACAATGAAGCGTTTCACGGCCAAAACATATTACGTTCGTAGAATCTTGAAGTCAATAAAAACTGTGGCGCTATGAAAAGTATTGCTGCCGTACCATCCCCATTGCAACAACACGAGTCGCAGCCCAGCGAGTCAAGGAAGAAACCGGGGCGCCGACCAGGCGCACCCACGGATTGTGGACGAGGCGCGGCTGATTCAGTAGAGTGTTTGTAGGATCAAAACGTACCCAGGAAGGAACCTATCTGAGTTCCAGCATTCGCAACATCGCTATTATTGCCCACGTGGACCATGGGAAGACCACGCTCGTAGACGCCATGCTCAAGCAGAGCGGCACGTTTCGCTCCAACGAAAACATCATCGAACGAGTGATGGACTCAAATGAACTGGAGCGGGAACGCGGCATCACCATCCTGGCCAAGAACACCGCCATTTTCTACCATGACGTGAAGATCAACATTGTAGATACGCCCGGGCACAGCGATTTTGGCGGAGAGGTGGAACGCGCGCTCAAGATGGTGGATGGCGTGATGCTTTTGGTCGACGCCAGTGAAGGCCCGCTGCCTCAGACTCGCTACGTGCTGAGCAAAGCGCTCGAAGCTCACCTTCCGCCGATTCTGGTGATTAACAAGATCGACCGTTCCGACGCGCGTCCGCAGGAGGTCCTGAACGAAGTTTACGACCTCTTTATAGATCTTGACGCCAAGGAAGAGCAGCTCGATTTCCCGGTTCTCTACACCAATGCGAAAGCCGGCACGGCCTCGCCAGACATAAAAGGTGGGGGCGAAAACCTGCAACCTCTGTTCGAGGCGATCCTCAAAACCATTCCCGCGCCTCGGGGCGATCCAGCCGGACCGCTGCAAATCCTGGTAGCGAATCTCGACTACAGCGATTACCTAGGGCGCCTGGCAATCGCGCCGCGTGTTCAACGGAACGCATGCATCACCGGGGAGGATGTCGGCATCGCTAAACTCGAACGGCTCCCTGCAGAAGACGAAAATCACAAAGTTGTTTTCATTCTCCGGGCTGAACGGACCGATATCACGGAAACCACTCTCGGCGACATCATCGCGGTCGCCGGCGTCGAAGGCATCACGATCGGCGAGACCATTACCGATGCAGAAAATCCGTCGCCGCTTCAGCACATCACCATTGATGAGCCCACCATTGCTATGCAGTTTACGGTGAATACTTCACCGTTCGCCGGACGCGAGGGCACGTACGTTACATCGCGCAATCTGCGCGAGCGGCTGCAGAAAGAGCTGCTGACCAATGTTTCGCTACGGGTCGAGGAAACCGGCAGCACCGATTCGTTCACTGTCATGGGGCGAGGCGAACTGCAGCTCTCCATTCTCATCGAGATGATGCGCCGCGAAGGCTATGAGTTGATGGCTGGCAAGCCGGAGATCGTCACCAAGCGGGTGGACGGGAAGCTGATGGAGCCGGTCGAGCATCTTACTGTGGATGTCCCTGAAGAATTCGTCGGCGTAGTCATGGAACAGCTGGGTCACGCAAGAGTGAAGTCCTCAACATGCACAATCACGGCTATGGGCGAGTGCGGATCGAGTTCCGCGTCCCCAGCCGCGGGTTGATCGGCCTGCGCAGCCAACTGCTCACCGATACGCGCGGCACCATCGTGATGAATGCTCTGTTCGATGGCTATACCGAATGGCAGGGCGAAATCCCGCACCGCCTGACGGGCGCGCTGGTCGCAGATCGCGGCGGAGCAACCACAGCTTATGCACTCTGGGGATTGCAGGAGCGCGGCGCAGTTATTCGTGGGCCCCGGTGTGGAAGTCTATGAAGGCATGATCATCGGCGAAAATGCCAAGGACACCGACCTCGACGTAAACGTGGTGCGGGAGAAAAAACTGACCAACATGCGCGCCTCGACCGCGGACGAAGCCATCCGCCTGGTGCCGTTTCGTAATTTGAATCTCGAGCAGGCTATCGAATTCATCGCCGACGATGAGTTTGTCGAAGTAACGCCCAAGTCGCTGCGGTTGCGCAAGAAAGCCCTGCAGGTCAACAAGAGGAAGAAGAGCGCGCTAGCTGCCGTGGAAGAAGGCCGCTGAGCCGGTCGCTTAAGGTCCACGCGCGGTCGTGTCTTGAGGGCGGCGGGGCACGATCCCTCCCCGCAACGGACAGACCTGTTATACTTCCTCCGCATTTGACTGTTCGTCACTTTGGCTCTGTAAATGGGGGCCCGCTGTTCCGCCGAAGTCGCCCACACTCAAATAGCTCACACAGAGGCATTCGCTTGAAGAACATCTTTGTTGGGAACCTCGACTTCAACACCTCGGAAGATGAACTGCGCAAGCTTTTCGAGACCTATGGCCAGGTGGACCGGGTCAGCATCATGACCGACCGGGATACCGGCCGCTCCCGCGGCTTCGGTTTCGTGGAGATGGCCAGCGCGGAGGACGGAGAAAAAGCCATCGCCGCTCTGAACGGCAGCCAGATCGGCGGACGTACGCTGAACGTGAATGAAGCGCGGCCCAAAGTGGAGCGCGGAGGCGGAGGCGGCAAAGACCGTGGCGGCCGTGGCGGCGGTGGCGGAGGCCGGAATCGCTGGTGAGGTTCGACTCCGGCGCCGCGATCCCGGGTGATCTCTATCTCTTCTGTTGGTCAGGTCCCAAGAATCCTGGCCGCTAAAGCCCGGCGCCTGAGGACTGGCACAAATTCAACGATCCCTAATTGATAGGGCAAACTTGCGCGTGCTCGCGGGCTTGTTCTCATTTCTGGAAGACGGTTCCGCCCTTCATCACAAAAGCCACTTTCCGCAACGCGCTGATGTCCTGCAGCGGATCGCCGGGAACCGCGATAACATCAGCCAGGTAGCCTGGCCTTCAGAGCTCCAATCTGCCCCTCCCAGCCAAGTAATTTTGCGCCGTTCAGCAGATCGGCCTGCAGTGCGGCCAGCGGCGTCATCCCGTACTTGACCATCAGCTCCAGTTCACGCGCCTGCGTGCCGTGCGGAAACGGACCCACATCCGATCCAACCGCCATCGGCACACCGGCCGCCAGTTGCTTGCGAAACTCCTGAGCATGCATCTCGAGTATTCGGTGCTCCCGCTCCGCCTGCGCCGCCGAGGCGGCATGATCGCCAAAATACTCGGCAATGGTAAAGGTCGGCACCGCGAAGATTTGCTTCTCACGCATCAGCCGCATGGTTTGGTCGCTGAGCTGGTAGGCATGATCGACGGAGACGACACCCGCCTCAACGGCATAGAGCGCGCCCGGCTCGCCGGTGGCATGCACGGCAACGCGTTTGCCAGTGCGCGCGGCTTCCTGGACGGCGGCGCTCAGTTCTGCTTCGGTGAACTGGTAGGGCGTAGAAAAATGGCCATCCCGCAACCAGTCCGGCCCCGTTTCATAAATCTTGATGAAATCAGCACCTTCCTTTAGTTGTTCGCGGATCACATTCACCAACTCGGCCGCATTGTTGGCATAGGTGGCATTCGACAGCACGCGCTGTTCCGGGTTGAAATGAATGGCATCTTCATGCCCGCCGAGAATGTCCACCGCGTTGCCGCTGATGCGCAGACGCGACCCGGGAATCAGACCCTGATCGATGGCATTGCGCACCGCCGTATCGGCTGAGCCCGCTCCCTCCGTCCCCATATCTCGTTCCGCGGTGAAGCCCGCCATGAGGTCGGCCCGAGCGGCCAGAGTAGCAGCAATTGTCCGCTGTGGCACCGACTCTTCAATCGTCTGCAAATCTTCCGCGCCCGGATGTAGAAACAGATGGATGTGCGCATCAATTAAGCCTGGCAACAAGGTGCTGTCGCCCAACTCGATTGTCTCCGCGCCAGGCGGATGGCTCACCTTGGAGCCAACTTCGGCGATGCGTTCGCCTTGCACCAACACTTCGCCCGGCGTCAGCAACTGCCCCTTCTCGATGTCAAGCAAACGCGCGGCGTGCAGCACAATCGGCCTGGGGGATGCTGGTTGCGGCTGAGCTGACGCAGCCGACGTGACGGCGATCAGCAGGAAAAGCACGATGAGCGAAGCGCAAAAGCGATGTCTTGTCATGGCGTCGGAAGCGATGGTACCACTTTGGCAGGCTAAACATCCGCCGGCCCGCGAGCGCGCGCCTAAGCCACAAAGCTCGACGTCAATGAGGCTTGACCGGCGCTAGATCAACCTGGATGGCGGAATTTTTCTCTTGTTCTTTCCCTATGTCCACGGAAACCACTGCCAGATTGCCGTTGGAATCCAGCGATTGAATCGTCTGTGTCTCCTGATTTGTACCGTTGAGGCTCGGCCGCACGATGTCGATCGTCTTCTGCGTGACTCGCAGGCCCGCGCTCGGCTCGGCGGGATTTCGTTGTTCGACCTGCTTCTCCGTCGATTGTCCGCCGCCTTCCCGTTTTCGATGGATGGTTGTAACCCGCTGGTTCAGATGCAGGCTGCCATCGCCCACCGATCCCGGAATCTCTGTTGAATAGGTGTCAACCGTCTCGCTTCCTTCTCCGGCCGCGGGATCCGATTCCTTGCTGACCGTCCGCTCCACCACGCCCAGGTTTCCGTCTGTGTCCGGACGCAATACGCGCTCGTCCTTGGTGCGCTCTTTGCCGTCATCCGCTATGGTGCCTTCCCGCAGCTCACCCACCTGCCAATGGCCGGTGCCGTCGGGCAACAACGTTGACTTACGAAACTTGACTTCATGATCGCTGGTTTTCGTCTGGCGTTCCTCGGTTTGCAAAGACGGCGCCAAACCGCCGTTGAGATCCGGCAACAGGACCGTGGTCTTTGTCTCTTGCACCTCGGGGCTGGTTTGCCTTGTGTCCTGAATCTCGCGTTGCACGATCTGCACACCGCCGTTGGTATCGGGGTTGGACGTCGTGCGCACGACTTTCACTTCACCACCCGGCAGGCTGCGCCGTTCTTCCTCCGTTACCTGAACCAGCGTCTTTCGCCCCTCAGAGTCCCTGCCGAAGGTTCGCGAGACCGTCTTTACCGTCGTAGCATCGACTTTAACGGTTTCTTTTTCCGTATCCAGGTACGGCTCGTATCTCCCATCCGAGCCCATTCGCTCGACCGATTGTCTGTCCACAGTGCGGCCGTCTGCTTCAGTGTGCGTTTCAGAGCTTCGCGTGGGATTTGTGTTCCCGGAAAGTTGCGGCTCTGTGGTAGCGCTCCATGATTTGCTGGCATCGCTGCTTGAGGCGTCAGGATTGCTCTGCGTTTGCGCCTGGAGTCAGGGCTGCATGAGGCAAACCATGAGAAGCATGCTTGACAGATAGACTAGCAGCGGAGCCTGGACGCTTTTCATAAGTGCTCCTGATTTTAGGACTGGGAAGCGGCGCTCACCAAACCAACCATTTTAGGTCTATCCTTGAACCAGCAGCATAGGGAGTCCAGGTCTTATATGTTCAAGCATCGTGTATTGACGGCAGCGCTGCTCCTTTTTCTTTTTCCGCATCCTATTCACGTTCAGGCTCAGAGCCCAGCCAGCCCGCCCGCAGCGCCACCACAAGTCCAACCACGAAAAACCAGCAAGCCGTACACCGGTGATCTATCCGTCTTTGATTCGCCGGGCAGAGATGAAAGGTTGCAGGTCAATCGGGTGATGGATCTCCTGGGGATCAGCCCTGGCAAAACAGTAGCTGACATCGGCGCTGGATCGGGCTGGTTCACGGTCCGGGCCGCTCGTCGAGTGACCGATGCGGGCAGCGTGTACGCCGTGGACATTAACCCCGAGGCCATCCGCTACATTGACAATCGAGTTAAGAAAGAAGGATTGCACAATGTGAAAACAGTTTTGAGCAAGGCCGATGATCCGCTGCTGCCCGCCAATGCTATCGACGCGGTTCTGCTGCTGAAGACCTATCATGAGGTGGAAAAACCGGTCGCTCTCTTGCAGAACCTGCGGAAATCTCTGCGAGCGGGCGCCAAAGTTGGAGTGATCGACCGCAACGGAAACGGCGAGAACCATGGCGTAGCTCGCGACATCGTCATCCGCGAGGCGGCTGCAGCGGGTTACGGGTTGCTTGGCCAATACGATTTTGTCAAGGGAGATGGATCAGACTATTTTCTGGTTTTCACCGTAAGAGAGTGACTCGTATCGCGCCCAAACCGCCCATAACCTAACCACGACCATCCCTGTCGACGTGCGGTTGCAAGCGGCGCTGATCTGACTGGCATCTACAACCACTCTGCGACTGAGTCTCAAATTTCTCAGCTACAGTCTGCAGGCTCCGGTCGCAATGACTAACTTTGGTAACTCGCTCCATCCGCCGGCAAGAACTATTCTTTCAAAACGGGGTTCTTACATTCACGCGATGATTCATCTCCCCCACAGCCGGACCGCGCGACTGCGAATCGTCGCCGTCTTGCTGTGTTTTCTGTGTTTCTCCGCTCCGGCCCGCGCTGATGCTGGGTTGCTTCTCGAAGAACCTTACGGACATTTTGGCGGCATCACGGGAACCGGCCACGCCGCCGTGTATTTAACTCGAATTTGCGCCGCGGGCCCAACGGTTTTGCGCCGATGCGAGTCAGGAGAAGCCGGCACAGTCATCAGCCGCTACGACGGAATCGCCGGATACGATTGGATCGCGATCCCGGTCGTTCCCTACCTGTACGCGGTCGAGTCAACCGATGATGTTCCTCTGTTCTCGGACACGAAAATTGTTGCTTTCCTCAGGAATCAGTACCGGAAAAAACACCTGGAGGCGGTCGCGCCTGATGGTGAAAACGGGGAGACGCCGGGAGGAAATTGGTATCAACTTGTTGGCGCCGCCTACGACCGGACAATTTATGGTTTTGAGATCGAGACCAGCGAAGAACAGGACGACGCCTTCATCCGCGAATACAACTCCCAGGCCAACCGTAGCCACTTCAAACTTCTGACCCACAACTGTGCGGACTTTGCGCGCCAGGTCATCAATTTTTACTACCCCGGAACCGCGCACCGCAGTCTCATTGCAGATGCTGGAATCACCACGCCTAAGCAGATTGCTAAGTTGCTTGTGAAATTCAGCGCCAAACATCCGGAGTTGCGGTCTTCAAGCTTTGTGATTCCCCAGGTTCCCGGAAGCATTCAGCGCAGCACGCCGGCGCATGGCGTGGTTGAGTCCGTTCTAAAGTCAAAGAAGTATCTGTTGCCATTGGCCATATTGCATCCCGTGGTGACCGGAGTTCTGGCCGTGGCCTACCTGGGCGGCGGGCGCTTCGATCCTGCGCGGAGCGCCATGGTTATGGACTCCGCCGGCGAATTGGCCACACCGCTGCCGTCCTCGCGGCTCCGTGCTTACCGGAGCCAGTTGGATCAATTGATGGCGCGCATGAATCCCCAAGTCAAAACCGGGCGGAATGAAAGGGACTGGGCCCGTCTAGAAGCCGTGCGCCAGCCCTCAGCTTGATGGCTCCGGCAGGCCGGTCTTGCAATTGCGGGTCGGGGAAGAACTCGTCCATGTCGGGATCTCACGACATAACATCCTGGATTCAGACCGCGTTGCACCTGAACTGGCTCAGGAGCTGGTGGTGGCGAGGCTCAACGAGGAGTTGCGAAGCGGAGCAACTGGAAAAACCTCTGAACGAGATGTTATCAGCGACTGGAACTTGTTGCAGCAGGTGCTGCCTGTCGAATCAAAGTAAGGGAACCGCGCATTTTAGTAGTTTCTTGATTTAACCACGAAGTAGCACCAAGGAAAACCATCGAGATTTACCGGCATGGCTCGGTTTGATATGGAAGGGAGCCAAGCGCGCGATTATGGCGCATAGAACCCGACGCTCCCGCGCGGCTTGCCCAGATCCCTCGCTGCGCAAGGACCGCCTGCTCGGGATGACAAGTCAAACTGAGCCACTACCGATTCACCCCTGCGTGCAATTTCGTGTCCCTTGGTGGTTCATGGAATTTAGGTTCCTTCCCTTGAGCCCAACGCAATGAGCCAGCAGCCATCAGTCCCGTTTTCCACACTTGCGCCAGAGGTCCGTCTCGGCGAAGATGCATTTATCGTCGATTTGCTGGTTTGTGGCGCCCGATCTCAAACTCGCCCGCGAGAAAACACTATCTCCCTCCGCGGCCAAGCTCCGTCTCCTGAAGCGGCTGCGTTGCACGCTGAAGTTCGAGAAGCTGGCGTGGCAGTCGGGAGCGAACCTGGTGGCCGGAGTGGACGAAGTGGGCCGCGGCTCGCTGTTCGGACCCGTGGTTGCCGCTGCCGTCATCCTCGACGCCGGCGTACCGCATTCGCGGCCTGCGCGACTCCAAGCTGCTGCCGGCAGAGCGGCGGGAAATATTAGCTGAGCGCATTCGCGAACACGCCGTGGCCTGGGCAATCGCTGCGGTGGACTCAGCCCGCATTGATCAGATCAACATCTATCAGGCTTCGCGGCTCGCCATGCGGGAAGCAGTTATGCAGTTGCATCCCGGCCCGGATCACCTGCTGGTTGACGCGGTTCGCCTGGATTGCGACCTGCCCCAACGAGCGATCATCCACGGCGATGCGCTCTCTGCCTCGATCGCCGCCGCTTCCATCCTGGCCAAGGTCGAACGCGACCGCATGGTCCGCGAATGGGATCCCGTGTTCCCCGTGTACGGACTCGCGTCCAACAAGGGATACAGCACGCCTCACCACCTCGTCGCCCTGCGCCAGCACGGGCCGTCTCCCCTGCATCGGCAGTCGTTCGCTCCGGTCTGGATGAATCCCGTGCCCCAGGAAGTGCTGGCCTTCATGCTGCAAGAGAAACCGCAGGAGGTGCTGGAAGAAGAGGTTCTGGAAGCAATGGACGAGGCGGCGGTTTAGGAAACGGTTGACAAACTCTATCTTGGCGTCATCATCTTGGCGTCATCCCGAGCGAAGCCGAGGGATCTGCAGTTCTCCACAATCCAAGCAAACCTGCGGATTCCTCGTCACTCGCGTTCCTCGGAATGACAACAAGTTGGACGTTAAAATAAGCTCTCGCACCTGCTTGGATGACTCCTCGCGTTCCCCGCAAGTGCCCACTTGTGCTTTAATGGTTCCCCAAATGTCGGAGAAAGTATTCGGACTCAGCGTAAACCAGGTAATGGCTTACGCTGCCGTCGCCAACATCGCGCTCGTCATCGTGCTTGCAGCCATCAACGTCTACTATGCGCGGCACGCCAAGCGGCAAGCGGACGCCAGCGCCGGACAGGTGACTGCATCCAACCGGCAAGCGGAGATTGCTCAGGCCACTCTTAGCATTCTGCAAGACCAGGCCGAACGGCAGAGTCGCATCGACCTCGCCACCGTGCGCCTGCAAATTGAAACTGCTCTCGAACTGGTAGATGATTGGAGAAAGAGAATTGGATCCGATGCCTACCCGCAACTGCCGGATGAAATCGAAATTCTTCCCGCCGATTTCGGCGTAGCCATTCAACACGCGGAGCGCGTCGGCCATACGGTTGCTGGCTACATGAGAGCGGCAACACTCTACGTCGCCAAGGCCGCCACCAATATCCGCGTCATGCGAGGCGCGAGTCCTGCGGAAGCACAGAGCTGGAAGGGAGCGCAGGAACAGGCGGTCTATAATTTGAAGATCGCAAGGCAAAAGCTCCAAACCGCGCGTGAGCACGCCTGCCGCCGTGGACGCCGTGAAAGACGCAAGCGAAAAGGCAAAGGAATCCTCCGCCAAGTAAGTGCGCGGTCCGACCCCCTCTGGACACTGCCCCTTACGCCCTCAGCCTAGTTTCTCACGCACCTGTTGGGCCAGCGCGTAGACCGCGTTCATCCTGGTCTCGGCGGTTGCAGGAAGATTCTCCGCCTGAAGCGACATCTCACAGGACACCAGCAGGGCCGTCACTTTATCCTTGAGCTCGCTGCGCAAAGCTTGTTGCGCCTCTTGCCGGGCGAGCAGGACTTCCCGCTGGCGCCTTTGCAGCGCGGAGCGCAATTCGCGGACCGCCCGCTCGATTCCATTCATGGCAAAGTTCAGGTAAACGGGAACGGCACTCCCCAGATGCTTCAGAACGGTTTCACCGCCTTCCGGCTCCGCGTCCAGCAGCAATTGATCAATTACCACAGCGGAATACTCTCGCGCCTGCAGTTGCACACACTTGCAGGAGCGCCCCAGCCACCTGCACCGGCTCGCCGGGTCGCTTCGTGCAGCGCCTGCGCTAAATCCTGAGCTTTGTCCAAGACGTGATCAGCAGAATCATGTCCGCTTGCAGATGCACGCCGCCAGCCATCAGTCGCGCCGATGGCAATACGCAAGGTTTACGCCACCGCGTCCACCTTCCACGGGTTCCATCGTGGGAAACCGCACCTGCGGAGTCAAACTATCCTGAGAACTCGTATTCCTTGAGCTTGCGATACAGCGTTGTCTTGCCGATCCCCAGCATCCGCGCCGCCATCAGCTTGTCGCCGTTCAGCTGCGGATGGTATTCAGGATGGTTTGCTTCTCCAGCTCTGACATGGGAATGATCTTCGCCGAACCATTGCCGTTCGCGGCACGTGGCCATTCTCCGCCATGGACAGCGGCTGGGCAAGTCGGCGACTTGATCATCGGACCGCTGTTCATGGCGCAGGCCCGCTCCAGGCAGTTCTCCAACTCGCGTACGTTGCCCGGCCAATCGTAGGCCAGCATGGCCTTGCAGCGCGTCGTCACTCAGGCTCCGCTCCCTGCCCGAGTGCCCGCGACAAGCCGCTCCAGGAAATATCCCGCCAACAAGGGAATATCCTGGCGGCGCTCGCGCAGGGCGGGAATCCGCAGATTCAATACGTTCAGCCGGAAGTAAAGATCGCGCCGGAACGCTCCTTGCGCCACCGCCTGTTCCAGATCGCGATTGGTCGCGGCCAGAATTCGAACGTTGATGGTGATTCGTTTGGTGCTGCCTACCGGGCGAATCTCCTTTTCCTGAATCGCGCGCAGAAGTTTGGCCTGCAGATCCACCGGCATTTCTCCAATCTCGTCCAGAAACACCGTGCCCCCTTCCGCCATGGCCAGCAGCCCTTCCTTGGCCTGCACGGCGCCGGTGAACGCTCCCTTCACGTAACCGAACAGCTCGCTTTCGATCAGAGTGGGAACCAGGGAACCGCAATCGACAGGAATGAAGGGCTTGTCGCGGAAAGGCCCGGAGAAATGAATGGAACGCGCCACCATTTCCTTGCCGGTCCCGCTTTCTCCCAGGATCAGCACCGGGTGGGTGCTCTGGGCGGCTTTGGCAATCATGCGGTAAAGCTTCTCCATTTCCGGCGCGCCGCCGACGATGCCGCCGAAACCCTGCTTCGATCTGATCTTCTCGCGCAGCATGCGATTTTCGGTCTTCAGTTTCAGGTGCGCGGCCACCCGGTCCAGCAACAGCTTGAATTCCTCCATGCTGAAAGGCTTGGTCACATAGTCGTACGCGCCGTTTTTCATGGCTTGCACCGCGGACTGCACCGTGGCATAGCCGGTCACCACGATGACCTCCGCATCCGGGCGGCGCTGCTTGATCCGATGCAGGCCTCCAGACCACCCGGCTCCGGGCAGTTTCAGGTCGAGCAGCACCACGTCGATGGCTTGCGACTCCAGCAAACGGTAGGCGTGTTCCGCCGACTCGGCAACCAGCGTGTTGAACCCGAGAGACTGGGCTACTTCGCGACAAACCTCGCGAATCGCGCGTTCATCGTCGACGATCACGAGATTCAGAAAATTTGCCACTTCGAACTGAGGCGGATTGACAGTGCGGGTACTGCCGCGGTTGTCATGACTGTTTTCCTCTCTTCCTGCAGATTGAATTTTTCTGGTCAAGGAGCTGGGTTGCACGTCACGGCGAACTTCACGGCCTGGGTTTCGGCTTCGGACTCGGCCCACGGCAAACGAACCCTCACCCGGGTGCCATTCCCGGGTTCACTCTCCAGATCGATCGTGCCGCCATCATTTTTCACGATGCCGTACACCGTCGCCAGACCCAACCACTTCCTTGGCCGGGCTTCTTGGTGGTGAAAAACGGCTCGAATAAATGGGAGCGGGTCTTCCGCATCCATGCCACAGCCCGTGTCGCTGACCGCGAACTTCGACCCAGGACCTGCAAACATCCGTTCCTCCGATTCTCCTGGCCGTCGCTGCCGTTCCGGGTCATGAGCGCAATTCGCCCGCCGTCAGGCATAGCATCGCGGGCATTCAGCACCAGATTCAGGATGATCTGCTGAACCTGGGCGGGATCCATTCGCACCAGCTTCAGATCAACCGCCAGTTCGCTGACCAGTTCAATGTTCTCGCCGATCAACCGGGCGAGAAGGCCGTGCATACCGGTGATCACTTCGTTCAACGACAGCAGGCAAGGTGCAACCACCCGCTGCCTCGCCACGGCCAGTAACTGCCGGATGAGGGCAGCGCCCTGCACCCCGGCCGAGCGGATTTCCTCCGCGTAATGGCGCAAGCGGCTGTCCTTCTCCAGACCCACCAGCAGCAACTCGGAACAAAGCACCATCCCGGTAAGCAGGTTGTTGAAGTCGTGGGCAACCCCTCCCACCAGCCGGCCGATGGCCTCCATCTTTTGCGATTCCCGTAGTTGCTGCTCGCTGGGAGAATCAGCAGGTTGGTCGCCGCCCAGCCGAATCTGTGGTAATGCGCTCATAGGCAAAGCGGGGAGCGATGCGCGGCATACGCATGGAAGGGGCAAATCCCCGGTTCGGGTAGCTCCGTCCAACTTATCGCTGCGGGTGCCCGCTCCCCATTTCGGGAAGTCTAGGTGGGACTGATGGTCATGCGCTGTGATGGCTGAACAGGAAGTTTGCAGCCTCCGATTGAACCCGAAACGGGACAAGAAAATCCCGTGATCTCGTGCTCCCACAACGTCAAAACGGGAATTCCTGGGAGCGTCAGTCTTGCAGAGACACAGACTGCGTCACTCGGAAGGTAAGCCGCCGGTCTGTGGAAAACCTCACGTCCTCCTCGCCGAGGTATGAGGTCTCGGTGGGCTTCCCATTCGAAAGCCTGCCCTTGACGAAGATGCTGGACGTTTGCAGCGGCAGGGTCTTTCCGTTGATGACAATACCCGACAGCGTCAGCCGCAAGTATCCCGGATCGTGCTCGTGCCCGGGGCTCGCGGCCACCACTCTTCCGCTGACGGAAGCACCACGCGGCGCCACAGTTTGGGCCCCGACGATGAGGGATTCCTGCAGCATGCCATCGAAGTGCTCTCCAGCGCTGGAGTCCGCGCTCGACAATGGAGACCGCAATCGGATAGTGATCGGTGTCCCGGCTGGAATGCCAGCCGACGCCAATCCGCCGGTCGGGGAAACCCCTTGGCTATCGGAGGCGCGGTCGAAGGGAAGTTGCTGGGCGCTGCCGGGTGCTCGGTCGGCTGCGGTGACGCCCGGTTGCCGAGAGCAACCCGTCGCCAGCAATAAGGTGACCGCCAAAACTGGCAGATAGGCTTGCCACCATCTCTTCACATGTACATCTTGCCTGCGAATCATCCGCGCTGACAAGTCGCGAGGAGAATGCCAGTCAAACACCGGCCACAGGTCCTGGGTGGCCATCAGTAAAGCAGAAACGAATTCCCGGCTCCATGGCTACGAAGCACGGAAATTGAGAGGGTCCCTGAGGTTCTGCAACTCGCGATAGTAATAGAGTGCCGTAGGCCGTTTTTCGTGGAACCTCAGTTTCTTCAAGAACTCGATTTCCTGCTCACTAGCGCCGTTGCAGAGAGAGGGATCGCGCAGGAACTCTTTCAGGCCGAACTCTTCGCCGAAAGGCGGTTTCGTTTCCTGTTCCACAAACTCAAACCTCTTGAGGTGCTCTGGCACTAACTGGCGGTTTAAGACGATTTCCATTCCAAAGGTCGCGAGGTCGATGTCCCACGATTCCAGTAACGGATCCAGAAAAGGAACGCATTTTTCAATCGACGCGTTAAACACATCCGTAGCCAGAAACTCACGAATGATCGTCCGCATCTGTTCCTGGCTTCGCTTGCTGAGGCGAGCCACAAGGCGGAGCCACTCTTCATTCTCCAATTTTGCTGAGGCAACCTCCTTGCCCACATCTACGTGCTTTTGTGTGACCAGGCGTTCGAGTTCGCCGAAGTGGTGCGCTTCAAAGATGGCGCTGATCTGTCTTTTCCTGAGGGGACTGCATTTGCGCAGAATCAACTGTCGCACGTCCTTAAATAAGGGTTCGGGAGGCCCGCCCAGCAGGCGTTTCAGCTGTTCCCTGCGCTGGAGCGCAACCAGGTTTGAAAGCTCCCCCTTCGAGAGCCTTAAGAATGTTTCCATCCGAGCATAGAGATCTTCACGCTGACGAGAGGGGGGAGACTTTTTCCCCGTCAGCAATTGAGAAATGTAGGACTCGGTGACGTGAGCCGCAACTGCCAAATTTCTCTGCTCAAGGCCCAGCTTTTTCAAGCGGCGCCGGACGAACAAGGCGAAATCCACGGGGCTTCTCCCTTAATTCGTAATGGTTAGTGATCGAAACAAAATAATATAATATTTCACTTGACAAGTAAAGTGAATTAATCTAACTTGGTTAACGAGAAATAAGTGCTGCTTACTCTTTCAGGTTAACTGAACTAAGTCAGGTAATCTGGAGTCCTCCCCTCTTAGCTGACCACGACCTTTAAGGAGGTTGATATGAAACTAAGAACCTTGTTCAGCACCGCGCTACTCGCTCTCGTGGCGCTGGCGCTCACGATCCCGGCAGTAGGCCAATCTTCCATCACCTGGAAGACCACTCTGCGGGGTGTGAGCACTCGTAACTCGGGTACCGCGGTGTACGTCATTGAAAAAATTCCCGGTCTCCCCACTGGCACCGGCCAGGGGTTCGCCAAGTTTACCGTGGACACCATAACCCCGGATTTGGCGGATGGAACCAAGCTGGATGTATACCTGGGTCCATCAACTTCGTCGAACGAACCATACGGCAAGTTAGTGGGTGTTATCGACGTCGACGGCGGGTTCGGAACCTTGGTTCTGATCGCCCCCAGGATTCCCTTGGTGCAGAAGGGAACCACGGTATCAATCGTAGGGCATGGAACGTCTGCTGATCGCGGAATGGAAGATCTTGTCATGAAGGGGACCTTCTAATACTGATTGCCGTCTCTGCCGGAACGTTCGGATTCGGCCCGCAGCCTTCCTCCGCTGCCCGGGTTCAGACACAGGCCGGAGGCAGAGAACTCGAACGGAGGCGGTGTTGCAAACCGCCCCGTTCGAGTGAGTTTCGGAGGTGGAAGCTGATCATGCGAACACTATTTGAAGGCAAAACCGATTACGTGCCAGGAGAGATCCAGGAACTGCGGCGCAGACTGGCCACGGAAACAATACCGTACGGATTGCCACCCTGTGTGGTGCGGGGCTTATTGCGTCGCAGAGCTAACCGACTGTTCGGTGTCGTATGTCCACGAAGCGGGCCTTCGCCAAGCGAAGAGCCTCGAAGGAGAGCGATATGAAAATGCGTGCGCTGCTAAATATTGCAATGCCATTTATGCGTCACTCCGGAGGAACGGCAATTGTCATGAATAGAGAACTGACCGTGGGGGCAACCTCGACCGGTCATGGAAAAGCGCTGTACGGACTGCCCTGTGCGCGTTGTGGGGCTTATTACGCTGCAGAACTGGGCAGTTGCCCGGTGTGCAACTCTACGGAGAGAACTTTCTCAAAACCAAAACCAACCGCATGGCCCGCAGTCGCGCCACGGTCGAAGGCAGTGCCTCCGATGCAAGAAGAGAACCCATCTAGCCTTGCGTCGATCAATCAAGAGCTGCTCTCGGCACGGTGCATCATTGAGGCAATGACTGTGTCGGCGACCACGGAGACGATGTCCGCGCCGGCATGATTTTCGATTACGGAAAAACGGGATTAAGGAGAACCCCCGTTTACGCCATGCCCGACCAGTTCGTCTCTCAAGACCCCGACAGAAAGGATGGAGGAGCCGTGACCGGACAATACTCTAAACTGAAAACTCCGGAAGCTCAGTTGGAATACCTTCTGCTTTTCGTCTGCCGCTCGCGCCGGGCGACTTCGCCGGTGCCCACGACATTATCGCGCGCTGGTCAGATGCCTGTCCGCCCGTCCTTGTCCTCGAGCTACCCGGAATCAGTCGAACTAGGCGATGAATAGGTCCCGCGCCGCGCTCGTCGCGCTTTGCTCGACAGTCATGGAAGGGTGTCTCTCCAGGACGAACTTAAAGGAGAGCTTTCTGATTGGCTCGCGTTCGACACAACTCCAGCGGAACCTTGAAGTTGCTGAACCCAAGGTTCGAGAGGTCCGGCCTTTCCCAATTCTTAAGCAGCTTGCAGCTTGGCGAAGCGCTTTCTTCCCTTGGCGCGAAGTGCCTCCAACTCCTTTTGTAGCCTGGTGATCTCGATATCCAGCTCGCGAAAGCACACACAGGGACGGCTGATTCCGTCCCCATACGTACCCTTTACGTAAATCTGAGCAGCATTGCCAGGGGAAGCAGGTGCGCCCTCAATCGCCGCAAAATGCAGGTCGAGATTCACAGTGCTCATAAGTGCAACCATCTTACCACTCTCCAAGACAGATCGAGGCGGATTAGGGCATTTTCGATAAACCCATTCTGGCGACCCGCTTCGGCGGACCCCAGACTAAGCTGACATCCAAGCGCAGGTGGGACCCGACCTCCAAGTTGCAAGTTCTTTCATCTTGACTGGAGGGCGCTCAGAGAAGAGACTCTAGTTAACCGCAGCGGCTCGCGGTGGACCGGAGTAAAATGTAACCGAGCTTCCGCCGCATTCCTCCCTCTCCCCTAGGCTTATAGGTTCAATGGATTAAGGAGTATAGGTGAAACAGAAACTGGCAATGGTGGCTGCGGCAGTGCCCTTGGCTTGCAGCCTGGGTTCCCCATCTCATCTGTCTGCCGCGCAGCGGGCACAAAGTTCTCCCCTGGTCATGTACGACGCTTACCATGACACTTCGCTACCCGTGCGCGAGTATTCGATGGAGGTTCCGGCAGGAGGTAAGCGGCATGAGGTCGAGCACCCCCTGGCCGCGGCGCATTCTGGCCGGGGCCGCTGTCCCTGTCACCGACCGCGCCGAGCAGACCTTCTTTGGCCCTCCTGTGGGCGCCAGCTTGGGGTTCAACTTCGGAAGGCATCCCCAACTCGGCCAATGGCAAGTCTCTGGAGGGAGTACCCTCCGATAGCAACCTGGCAGTGGGCGCGACCCAGGTGGTGGAAACGATCAACACGGCATACGAGGTCTACGACAAATCCACCGGCAATTCGGTGTTCGGTCCGCAACAGATCAGCGCTCTTTTTACCGGCATCCCCGGGTTGTGCGGGCAGGGTGTACACAGTTTCAACTATACCGACCCCATCGTGCTTTACGACCAGATGGCCAATCGCTGGATCATCACCATCATTGCTGCCAACAGCAGTTTCAGTGAGGGTAACGAATGCATCGCCGTGTCGGAGAGTTCTGACGCCACCGGGAAGTACCACCGCTACGTCTACAAGTTTGGGACGAATGTCTTCAATGACTACGACAAGCTCAGCGTATGGCCTGACGCCTTTTATGCTTCGTACAATCTCTTCGGCATACGCAAGTATCTCGGCGCCGACGCCTGCGCCTATGATCGCAGCGCCATGCTGAGCGGCACCCCGGCGAAGGCTATCTGCTTCATCAACCCCAATGAATTCTCTTTCCTGCCGTCGAACTTGGATGGCGCCACGCCGCCTCCGTCCGGCGAGCCCAGTTTTTTTGTGGATCTGTTCAGCTCAACCTCTCTGCACCTGTTTCGCTTCCACGTGGACTTCGCCACACCAAAGAACTCCACGTTCCAGGGTCCAATAAAGATCGCTGTAAAGGCCTACACCATGGCCTGCGGAGGCGGAACTTGCATCCCGCAACCGGACACCACGCAGAAAGTGGATTCCCTGGGCGATCGGCTCATGTTCCGCCTGGCGTATCGCAACTTCGGCGACCACGAGGGACTCGTGGTCAATCATTCGGTGTTGACCAGCAAGGCCGTTTCCGGGGTGCGCTGGTATGAGATCCGCGATCCCAATGGTACGCCGACCCCGTTTCAGCAAGGCACCGTCACCAGTGAAGGGGATTCCCTATGGATGGGAAGTATCGCCATGGACAAAGTGGGCGACATGGCGCTCGGTTTCAGCGAATCCAACAGCAGCACCCTGCATCCTTCGCTCGTCTTTACGGGACGCATACCCGGCGATACGGCGAACACCATGGAGAGCCTGAAATCCATCTTCGCGGCAAAAGGGTCCGAGACTGACACCGATCGCTGGGGAGACTACACCAGCATGGTGATTGACCCCACCGACGACTGCACCTTCTGGTATGTGGATCAATACATGCCCACGACTGGCAGCGGTATCAACTTCCACACGCGGATCGCCTCGCTTAAGTTCCCCACCTGCCAGTAGGAACGGAATCGAATGGGAATAGAAAACTGGAGACGTCCCTCTCGCTATGAAAACAGACAGACGAGCCTTTGTTGGCACAGGTTTGGCGCTGGCCGGGTTGGCGGGAACTATCACCGGCTTGGACTCATCGGCAGGCGCGGTGGCGAAGCCTTCGACCGGCCCAAGATTCGCGAGCTTCGGCTGGGAAGTCGCAAACCTGAACGACAATGGTGCAGACGTTTTCTTTGAAGTGACCAGCAACATGACCGTGAACGCAATCGACACTGATGTCGCGTTCATGCTCACTTCGCTGCCCGCCAGTCCGGGATTCGCCGAAGTGCTATGCCGAGCGGCCGTTTCGCCGGGCGAACGTCCGAAGTTCTACCACGGTGATCCTGGCGCCAGCTTCGTCTCTCCACGCAGCCATGATTTCAGCAAGACTCACATCCACAACCCCAACCATCTCAACGTGGGGGATGACGGCTACCTTCTTCAAAACATTTTCTACAGCGTCATTCTGAAGACCTGGGTGCCCGCAAGCGGAGCCGGTTCGTCAACTTCCAGGCATACGTCCGCTGCACCCTCTCTGGTGTTGAATGTCGGTGACTTTCTGGTGTTCAACATGAGCCACGCCGGAGTGCCGGGGGACGCCGAGATGCAAGTGGTGTTGCAATACACCGTCACTTGACTGAGATCGCATGATTTCTTCGCCCGTCTTACACCCTGCGAATTCGTGCAGTGCCGCACAAGCAGGCCTAAAGACGAGTACTTATGGGGGTCTCATTGGCACCTTTGTGTCATTGACAGGTTCTCTTTAGCGACGATGATAGCTAGAGAAGTTGGAGACGAAAGCTGATGAATTCCATGGCATTTTACGTTCGGCGGAAGGCTAAACATTGCAGCTCTGGCGAAACCTCGTTTAGCAGCTTCGGGCCATTCCCTACCTACGAGGAAGCTCTGGCAAAGCAGCGGGAAGACGAAGAAGCGCGAGGCGAGCCTGAATTTGAGTACTATTACCGCATAGTGGGCCACATACAAGGCAACGCAATCGAAAACGGGTTCTACCCCTGGGTTCCACAATTCCTGGAATCTCGCTAGGCGCGCCCCCTTCTGGGTCCTGTTTGGGGAATAAGCCGGGCAGTGCATCGCCGCGGAGTGATCATTTTTCTCCGGCCACTGCCGACTTGCCCGCCTTCGCCGACGATTGAATGCCGCGAGCCTTCCGCACGAGATATTGTCCGGGGCCAGCGAGAAATCGCGCCAGCCTGGCTGCAACATTCTCCAGCAGAACCCGATCTTCGGCGCCAAACGTGTTTTCGCGATCGCTCTCAACGTCAAGGACACCCACTTCCCGGCTGCCCAGCTTCATGGAGACCAGAATCTTGGTCCCGGTTTCTGGCATTTCCATTAGTCCAGGATGAGAATCGCGGCCGCCATCAAGCAACTGGTGGGGCGCGTTCTTCCCGACCGCCAGATAAATTCCCATCCACGTGTAGTGGCGGCCTCGGCACAGCAGTTCGACTACATCCTGCAACGGAGAATGATGGAAAGAAGGCTCATTTTCCGTGAGGATGCACTCGACCTCAGCCAGCAATTGGCGCGGCGAACGATAGGTCTTCAAAGTTTCGAGTCCCCGGGAAAATAGGGTTGCAACTTCGCGGGTAGTCTAATCGCAGCCCAGGGCAGGGTCAACACAGCACCATGCCGGCGCTATTTCCGATCGCTCTTCAACTCGTTCGGCTTGTCTGCCCGCGGCAGAGCCGACGCATCTGGCCCCAGAGCTCCGGCATTAGCGGGAGCGGATGGATTCACTCCAAAATCCCAGACGTACATATTCACGCGATCCTGGCCTAGAAACTCGACCACAGCGTACTCGCCCGGTTCAAGCGCCTTGGCGGGGGTCACCTTGACCCAGCCGCCGGTCAGTTGACGCGACGTGGTCAGCACCAGATTCTGCTCCTGGCTGACTTTCCCTAGAGGATTGATCTTGATGTCGCCGACAATCCGTTTGCCGTTTTTCGCGCGCAGTCGAACGATGTGGAAGCGATCCCAGGGCTGCTCCGGTTGCACCGGCTGCACGGGTTGCACTGGTTTGTCTCGCTGGGGCGCGTTGGCGCTGGCATCCTGGTCCGGTTGGAGGTTGACGTAGATCGAAGGCAGCGTAGCGTGAGCCTGAACCTTGGCATGCAGTCCGTCGATTTCGATGGACTGCTTGCTGCTGGCAATGGGAATGATCACGGCACGCAGGATGTTTCCTTTTCGATTGCGGTTGAGTGCGCCGCCCTGCTGCTCAAGCGGCACGAGCTGCGGCTGGCTTTGAAAGGTATCGAGCAGCAACATTCCAGCGTCTTCGGGGAGGCGCAAGCCGGGCGCGACCTGGGGGGTCTTGGCCTCTTCGGTGCGGCGCTCTGCCTCGAGTTCTCTGTCGAGTTCAACCGCTTCCGGAGACGGGACACCGGCTGCGCGATCCTTTTCCCATTTGTCGGTAGCCGTCCAATCCACCATCGAATTGGGTAATTCCTCCCACTCGTCACGCTCCGCGCTCAGGTAACGTACACGGTCACCTTTCACTTCCCACTTGGTGGCTAGTTGATAAGAACCGTCCTTCAGGATGAGGCGCCTAGCAAGCTGCTGAGCACAGAGGTTCGGAACGAAAATTCCCACGCAAGTGGCAAGGACCCAGATCCATACCGACGAACGAGCGACGCGGCCATCACGAAGGCTACGCACTCCCCGCCGCCTTGCGCCGTTCCGCAATCAATTCATCAACCAGCGACGTACCTGGTTTTACATGACGGCGGACCAGACGTTGAGCTCGCTCGATGCGCCGTTGCAGGGTCGAGATACGCAATTCGTCATCTTCGATCCGCAAGGCCCCTTCATCTCCGTTTTCGATTTCCATGTCACATCTTTCTGGATATGACACTACATTACCATTCTGACAGTTCTCAGACGCGCCGTTGATTGTTTCGTGCCCGTCGCGGGACCAGGGGACTACGTCCCCAGGGCATGGGGCAAGCTCGCCAATGACGAAAGGTTCTGTGACAACTGAACACCCCCGCCCAAGCAAAGCTTGAGCGGGGCACCCTGAAGAGTAGTTTAGAGGTTTAGGTTGGGCCAGCCCCCGATAGCGGTTGTTCGCAGCTAACTTCTATTCCACCATGATGATTGGCCGCGACGACTATCTCTATGTGTTGAAGGCTGTGAAGGAAGCTCTGCGAGCATACGAGGCTCGCATCGAAGCTCAAGTCCAAGCAATTCAAAACCGCGTCCCTGCTGATGTAACGGAGCCTTCGGACCTCTAGCGCGTTTGCCGGCGCTCACTGGGCGCTACGGCACCGGGTAACGACTATTTATGACGCCAGGTCAGGTGGGTTCTCAGGGCGTTCGCCCATGTACTCAACCGTTCGGGCTGCGGATCACCCATGCAGCGATAAAAGGAAACCATTGTATTCACGACATAAACAGCAATGTTGAACACGGACAAATGGGTCATGTCCATACCGCGTCCACCACGTACTGTGAAGTTGTCACGCCCGGCTTGCACTAAGTGATGCCGAAGAGCGCCAATGGTTGGATGTACGTAAGTTGAAGCCCAATGGTAAATCACCGTGTAGGCGAAATCTTGCACGGCAGGCTGTCCGGTAGTGGGGTCAACCTCAACCGTGTCCGGCTCCTCAGCCATTTGTCTCGCGTTCTTTCCCGCCCACCGATGCGGACTCCCGTACTTGGCGGCAATACTCTTGGTGTAAGGGTCCACGACAGCCGTCATTTGCGGCCAATATTTCTTGGCGATCTCGCTCCATTCCTCAGCGTCCTTGGCAGCGAATTGCGCGTATCGCATCGCCCGTTCGTCTGTGTCTTGGTTGGCGATGTAACGCAACGTGAAGAATATATCCAATAATGTGCGAGTCATCCCAAAGGCTTCGTCGCTGAACCCGGCATCAAGAAGTGCGAGAGTAGCCTCAGCGACCGTGAGGCATTTTGAATACAATGACAACGCGACCAGATAGCGATAGCCGTTGACCGGTGGATAAATCCAAGCTTCGTTGACGCGCCACTTGGCATAGGCGACGAACTTGCGGACGTGCTCTACCTCGGAGCGCTGGCATTGGCGTAACGGTTGATTCATGGCAGTTATCTTCTCCATTGAGTAAAACATTTTCGGTTGATTTTGTTTAGGGGATTCTGGCAGGATAGGAGTGACGGGAACTGCCTGTCAGGAGGTGCTATGTTCAAAGCACTTTTGATGGGTCCTGTTGCTAGCGAGTGCGAGTAGCCCAGAGGACTTTGCGGTAAATAGCTTGGCGACGTTCAGGCTTGGGCTTGCTTCTCGCGGTTGGTACCAGCTGCGCGTTCCCGGTAAGCGAGACCCACTCCTTACCGACAAAATGGTATCCCCAGGGACCTCCTAGCAATCGTCGCCGTTGTTGAGAGTCCTCGGTCCTAAGCGACTGTCGTCCTCGCAAGACGCTATAGTTTGCGGTCCTCACCCGACACTAAACAGGTGGAAAACACGGAAGCTCGGCAATCGTTAGAAGGCCAAAGGGTATCCCTCTTTGGCCTTAATTCTTTCTTGGCCCGGTGCCCCAGGTTCCCGCCCGGTTTTTTGGGCGGTAACCTGAGACGTCGCATCGGCTTTTCCCAAAGCCCAGATGGTCGCCAGAAATCCACCTAGCCACGCTCCTCCGTTTCTGGCATAATTACTCGTGCACCCCTTCTGCACAAAATTCCAAACACAAGTTAAGGTGAGGAATCGATGTCGGCAAAGTACATTTTCGTAACGGGTGGTGTGGTGTCTTCATTGGGCAAGGGACTAGCGGCGGCCTCGATTGGCTGCCTGCTGGAAAGCCGTGGGCTGAAAGTCAATCTGATCAAGCTGGACCCTTATCTCAACGTCGATCCGGGTACGATGTCCCCGTTTCAGCACGGGGAAGTCTTCGTCACCGATGACGGCGCCGAAACCGACCTCGACCTCGGCCACTACGAGCGCTTTACCCACGCCAAACTTTCTCGCGATAACAATTGGACCACGGGCCGCATCTACGAGCAGATTATTGCCAAGGAACGCCGTGGCGACTATCTCGGCAAAACGGTGCAGGTCATTCCCCACGTGACCAACGAAATCAAAGCCGCCATGAAGAAGGTCGCGCAGGACGTGGACGTTTGCATTGTGGAGATCGGGGGCACGGTCGGCGACATCGAATCGCTGCCCTTCATGGAAGCTATCCGCCAGATGCGCCAGGAACTGGGACGCGAACATACGCTGTTCATGCACGTCACACTGGTTCCCTTCATCGCCGCCGCCCAGGAGCTCAAGACCAAGCCGACTCAGCACTCGGTGAAAGAACTGCTGAGCATCGGAATCCAGCCGGACATCCTGCTCTGCCGCACCGACCGCTTTCTGTCCAAGGAGATCAAGTCGAAGATTGCGCTGTTCTGCAACGTGGAAGAAGAGGCGGTCATTACGGCAAAAGATGTTGCTTCGATTTATGAAGTGCCTCTCGTGTTCTCGCGCGAAGGTGTGGATACGCTTGCGTTGCGTTACCTGCGCCTGGAGGCCAGGGAGCGGGATCTCAGCAAATGGGAGGACATCGTTCATCGGGTTTACAACCCCAAGGCCGAGGTCACGATCGGGATCGTGGGCAAGTATGTGGAGTATGAGGATTCTTACAAGTCGCTGAAGGAGGCGCTGGTGCACGGCGCACTGGCGCACAATCTGAAGCTGAACCTGAATTGGGTGGAAGCCGAAGGGCTGGAGACCGGGGATCACACCTACGAAGAACAGCTTCAGGACTACGACGGCCTGCTGGTTCCCGGCGGTTTCGGCAAGCGCGGGATCGAGGGCATGTTGATCGCCATCCGCTACTCGCGCGAAAGGAAGATACCGTTTTTCGGAATTTGCCTGGGCATGCAGACGGCATGCATCGAATACGCCCGCAATGTGTGTGGGCTGGCGGATGCCAATTCCAGCGAGTTTGATCCCGCGACCCCGCACCGAGTGATCTACAAACTCCGCGAACTGCGCGGAGTGGAGGAGCTAGGCGGCACCATGCGGTTGGGCGCCTGGACCTGCAAAATCGAGCCTGGAACTCTGGCGCACAAAATCTATGGCCAGCTTGAGATCAGCGAGCGTCACCGGCATCGCTACGAATTCAACCGTGAATACGAGGAGACGCTGACCGCAGGCGGCTTGCGCATTTCCGGATCGACTCCCGATGGAACCTATGTCGAGATGGTGGAAATCCCAGATCACCCGCATTTCATCGGCTGCCAGTTTCATCCCGAATTCAAGTCCAAGCCGCTGGAGCCACATCCCATGTTCAAGTCGTTTGTGGGCGCTTCTTACGAGCATGGGCTGAAGCGGCGAGCCGAAAAAGCAGCCGCCGAGGTCGAGATGTTTCATCGGCCACAAAAAGTGAACAGCCGGTAACGGATACAATAACCATGAAGGACGCAGCGCGTCACGAAGGACTTCCTTCGTGGATCTTCGTGCCCTTTGTGGTTGAGAATGACGATTTCTTTCCAAGTCGAAGGCGTCCGCATCGGTTCCGGCAACTTGTTCCTGATTGCTGGACCGTGCGTCATCGAGAGCGAGAAGCACGCTTTGTTCATGGCAGAAGTTATCAAGGGAGTCACTCGCGCTCTCAACCTTCCGTTCATCTTCAAGGCCTCATACGACAAAGCTAACCGCACTTCGATGCGCAGCTTCCGGGGACCGGGGCTGGCCGAGGGCCTGCGCATTCTGAAAAAAGTGAAAGCGGAGGTACACGTGCCCGTGCTCACCGATGTGCACGAAACCGCGGACGTACCCAAAGTTGCCGAAGTTGCGGACGTCCTGCAGATTCCGGCGTTCCTCTGCCGCCAGACCGACCTGATCGTAGCGGCCGCTATGAGCGAGCGCGTGGTGAACATCAAGAAGGGTCAGTTCGTTTCACCTTGGGATATGAAGCATGCGGTTGAGAAGTGCCGCACCGCCGGCAACGATCGCGTTTTTGTCACCGAGCGTGGATCAAGTTTCGGATACAACAACCTGGTGGTGGACATGCGCTCGCTCGCCATCATGCGCAGGTTTGCTCCGGTGGTGTTCGATGCTACACACTCGGTGCAGTTGCCGTCGTCATCCCACGGCGACGAAGATCAACCGGCAGTCAGTGGAGGAGAACCGGAGTTCATCCCGGTGCTGGCGCGCGCGGCGGTGGCGGCAGGAGCAGATGGCATTTTCATGGAAGTCCACGACAACCCCAAAGAAGCCAAGTCCGACGGGGCGAACGCGCTGGAGTCTACCAAATTGCGCGGCGTGCTGAAGGAATTGCTGGCGGTCCATGGAGCACTTCAGACCGCCCATTCCACTCCTTAGCTCGGTGACGTCGGTCGTCCCTGCGGGACTCAATCTCTGTTTGCCTTCCTCCCCAGCGCTGCCGCGCTGGGCTAAGCTGGTTCGTCCCTTCGGGACTTGATTTGACGACGGCGTAGCGGCCAGCTTGTTCTAAACCTGCCGATGGCTCCGACGTTAGGCTGGCTTGCGGGAGAATCGCAGTGATTCTCATCACTGGAAGAGGGTCCCTGCCTGTGCAAAGCGGACCGTCCCTTGAATCTGCTACCATCCCTCCTCATCTAAGAAAACTCAAACGGCCATGCACGTCTTCACAACCATTGCCGGTATCGTGGTCATTCTCGCGGTCCTGCTGGACGCGTTTGAAACCGTCGTCCTGCCGCGCCGGGTGCGGCGGCAATTTCGCATCACGGTGTGGTTCTACCGCCATACCTGGATTCCCTGGCGCAAAATCACGAACCACATCCAGTCGCCCAGCCGGCGCGAAAACTTTCTCGGATACTTCGGGCCCTTATCGTTACTTTTTTTGCTGGCCTTGTGGGCGGCAGGCTTGATTTTCGGTTTTGCGCTGCTGCAATACGGCGCCGGAGAACACCTGCAACTCAGCAACGAACCCATCACTTTCGGCCGACTCGTCTACCATAGCGGCGAAACTTTTTTCACCCTCGGCTATGGCGACATTGTCCCGAACTCCGGCATCGCCCGCGCACTGGCTGTCCTGGAAGCCGGAATGGGCTTCGGCTTTCTGGGCACGGTAATCGGATATCTGCCCACCATTTATTCATCATTTTCCAGACGCGAGATCGAGATTTCTTTGCTGGACGCGCGCGCCGGTTCGCCGCCGACGGCTGCCGAATTGCTCAGTAGGTTTGGAACCTGTCCGCAAACCGTGCTCGACCAGATCTTTCGCGGCTGGGAACGCTGGGCCGCCGAACTGCTGGAGAGTCATCTTTCCTATACCCCGCTCAGCTTCTTCCGGTCCCAACACAACAATCAATCCTGGTTGGGGGCTTTGACCATGATCCTCGATACCACAGCGCTGGTGAGTGCGGGCATCGAGGGCATTCGCGGCGAGCAGGCGACGTTGACTTTCGCCATGGCGCGCCACGCGATGGTGGATCTGGCGCAGGTGGTGAACGCACGCTATGATCCCACCGCCGCTGAGCGGCTCGGCCCGACGGAGCTGGCGAGACTTCAGCAAACGCTTGCGCAGCAAGGCGTGCATTTTTCCGGAGGTTCCGAAACCGAGGAGAAGCTCGCGCATCTGCGCTCACTGTACGAGCCTTACGCCGTCTCTATCGCGCGCAATTTGCTCATCACGCTGCCGCCCTGGATTCATGCCGAGAAGAAAAAAGACAATTGGGAGGCCGGGCCGTGGGATCGCGCCATCCAAGCCCGCAGTCTCGCCGGACTGGGGCGCAGGGCAGAACAGATCCGGAGCATGGATGAACATTTCTAAGACCCCGTGGCGCGCCCACCGATTTGCCGTCCGCGTTCCGACTCTGCGTCTCATACCTTTCATTCACCCTATCTGCTAACATTCTGTCTTCCGTGAAACGCGTGGGTGAAAATGTGGTGCGGATCGAGGCCGAAGCGCTACGCGCTCTGGCCGACCGCATCGCGGGGACTATGGCGAGTGCTTTCGATCGTGCCGTGGATTTGATTTACGGCTGCACTGGCCGCGTCGTAGTCACCGGCATGGGCAAGAGCGGCATTATCGCGCGCAAGATCGCAGCCACGTTGAGTTCCACCGGCACCCCGGCGCTATTTATGCATCCCGTCGAGGCGGTGCACGGGGACCTGGGAATGGTAGTGCGAGGAGACGTAGTCCTGGCGCTTTCTGCCAGCGGCGAGACCGAGGAAATTCTACGGCTGCTGGCCACCCTCAAGCGGCTGCAAGTGCCGCTGATCGCGATGACGGGAGACGAAGTCCGCGGCGGAGAGAGCAGCAGGTCCCTCGACTCGCCCCCTCCGGATGACAAAGGGAAACGTACAGTGACGCTTTCGACCCTGGCGGCTGCGGCCGAGGTCGCCTTAGACTGCTCGGTCGCGCAAGAAGCCTGTTCTCTGGGATTGGCCCCAACGGCTTCGACGACTACCATGCTCGCGCTGGGCGATGCTCTGGCCGTGGCGCTCGCCGAGAAGCGCGGCTTCAAGGAGGACGATTTCGCCAACCTGCATCCCGGTGGCAAACTGGGCAAGCGTCTGGCACGGGTGGAATCGCTGATGCACAGCGGGGACGCTGTGCCGCGCGTGACTCCGCAAACCAGGATGCCGGATGTGATCTATGAAATGTCGCGCAAGAAGCTGGGCATAACGGCTGTGGTGCAGAACGAGAAACTCGTCGGGGTGATCAGCGACGGCGATCTGCGGCGGCTGCTGGAACGCCGCGGAAAAGACGCGCTCGACCTTACCGCCGTCGAGTGTATGACGAGGAATCCAAGGACGATCTCAGGGCAGGAGTTTGCGGCGTCAGCACTCGCCCTCATGGAAGACAAAAAGATTACGTCGCTGGCAGTGGTGGATGGGAAGGGCAGACTGGAAGGAATCGTCCACCTGCACGATCTGTGGGGAACGGAAATGCTGTAGGCGGGATTGTGTAATCTGGTAATTTCGTAATTGGGTAATTTGACCTGACCGCCCGCGGTTCACGTCACGCCGGACTGTCTTCAAATTGCAAAATTACCCGATTACTAACTACAAATCCTATGTACCATTACGATCCCAATACGGCGCTGGTAGAACTTACGGAAGATGCAACCCTCCCCAATCCGGTGCATGTGCGCGACATGATGCTGCGCAAGCAGCTCTCACCGGACCAATCGCTGGAGCTGAACCGTTTGTTTCTCGAATATCAGAAATTCTTCGGCGAAACTCAAAAACTGGGGAAAGAGATTTTGAAGCACTTGGAGACAAAGTGAGTTTTCTTGGAACCTCGTCAAACCTCGCCAAACTGGACGGGCAGGTCCGTTCGTCTGCCCGTTTCTATTCGCTAGGTTAAGACCGACGGGCTTCCACGACCCTCACCTCTCGCAACCCGGTCGCGCCGAGGGCTTCGCGTCCGCCCGTCGCTACCGACTTGAGCAGGATAGCGGCAAACAGCGTATACTTGAAGTGCTTAACCTCGAAGACACATTTAAAGAGCATCTTGCGCCTTCGCGATTGAGAGATCGAGACGGAGGCGTCTGCTTGCATCGCTCAGCGTTCCTCAACACTTCGTTCCGCGGCGCGGCAGGGCTCGGCTGCGGACATAGCTTTGACGAGGTTCAGGAGGCTGGCGCCGACGCAAAACCAGATCCTGCGGCAAACCAACCGTTCGTGAACCAGCTGATTCCCAGGAGTTAATTATGTCCAGAGTCAATGGCGACAAATCCAGGTTTCACCGCGAGCGCAAGCAAAAAATCGCGAGGCGGAAACGCAATCGGGAACTGCTGCAGAGCCTGGCGGAGCAACGCAATCCGGCGGGTGGTTCATCCGCTTCCAAGCCGAAAGCTGTGTCGGCATGATCACGCCTGTTCTTGCATCACCGCTTTCCACAGCCGTGCCGAGCCCGCTCAAGAAGAAACGAGTTCTTCTGGTGGACACATCGCCGACGAAACGCGACCTGCGTGCCGAGACCATGCGAAAACTCGGTATGGAGGTCGACTGTGCCGCCGATATCAGCGAAGCGCGGTCATGGTGGCGATCTGACCTGTACAACCTGGTGCTCATCAGCGCGGAAAATGAACCGGACCACCGGGACAAGTTTTGCGAGGACATTCGCAGCGCCACTCCAGCACAACAGCTTGCATTTCTGGTCGGCAAACCTGAGTACCTCGCCAATTCGCCGAATGCGGACGGAGCGATTGCAGTCCAGCGGGACGGCGAGCAGGCCTTCCTCGGGGAGGTGAGAGCAGCGCTTACACCCGATGTTGCTGCAGATCTGCCGCAGCGCTGGGGAATCCTGGAAGCCTGCCGGCGAATTTCGGCGGTCCGGTCCGTGGCGAATGCTCGCTCCAAGGCAATCCAGGAGAAACCCGCTCCACCGCGGGATTCTGAGATCCGGCTGTCCAAGCGAACAACTGAATTTCGGACCCTAGATGAATTACTGAGAGAGGAAATGCAATGAAGAACCTTTACGTTGGCAATTTACCCCACAGCACAACCGAGGCGGACCTGCGTGCCGCGTTCGAAGCACACGGCGCCGTCGACAAAGTCAGTATCGTAACTGACCGGGACACGGGCCGCGCGCGCGGGTTCGCGTTTGTGGAAATGACCGATGCCGCTGAGGCTGATAAGGCCATTGCTGCGCTGAACGGAACTGAATTAGGGGGACGCACGTTGACCATCAACGAAGCCAAGCCCAAGACCGACCGGCCAAGGACCGGCGGACAACGGTTTGGTGGCGGTGGTGGCGGCGGACGCGGGCGCGATGATTATAAGGGCCACGCGCGCCAGCCCCGCGAGCCGCGCTGGTAATTTTTCCATCCACCTGAAATCCGGCCAGACCGCTGCATATTGCCGGTCAGCCATACGAACAGAAACAACATTGGGAGACTGCGCATGCCACGAGGCCGATCAACGTTTACCAAGCGTCAGAAGGAACAAACACGCCAACAGAGACAGCGGGAAAAAGCCGAGCGCAGGACCCAGCGCAAACAGGAGAAACCCGAAGCTGGCGTGGACGAAATGCGCGAACTGCGTGAACACGCCGAAGCCCAGGCAGCGCTATTCCGCGTCGGCTCCGACGAATCGGATTCTGTTGAACCATCCACCGCGCACAGCAGCAAGGGAACTGATCAATAACCACCCGATGAGAGCGGCCGCACTGGCTCGATCTCCATCATTTGCGCACTTGGAAAATATTGGCGCTGAAAGTAGAAGGCCACGTTGACCAGCGCGATCATCACGGGCACTTCGACCAAAGGCCCAATCACGGCCGCGAACGCAGCCCCTGAGTTAATGCCGAACACCGAGACTGCAACTGCGATGGCCAATTCAAAGTTGTTGGAGGCGGCGGTGAACGACAACGTGGTTGTCTTGGAGTAATCCGCGCCGAGCTTCTTGCCCATGTAGAACGACACCAGGAACATCAGCACGAAATAGATCAGCAACGGCAGGGCGATCCGCAAGACATCCAGCGGGAGGCGAACGATGTATTCGCCCTTCAACGAGAACATCACCACAATTGTGAATAACAAGGCAATCAGCGTCAGCGGACTTACATGCGGAACAAAGCTGCGGTCATACCAGTCGCTTCCTTTAGCACGAACAAGTACGGTGCGAGTCACGAGTCCCGAGAGAAACGGAATGCCCAGGTAGATGAAAACGCTCTTCGCAATCGCCGCCATGGAGACATTGACCACAGCGCCTTGCAGCCCGAGCTTCGCGGGAAGGACAGTAATGAAGACCCAAGCGTATAGGGAGTAGAAGAGGACCTGAAACAGCGAATTGAAGGCCACAAGGCCGGCCGCGTACTGCGTATCGCCCTTGGCGAGTTCGTTCCAGACGATCACCATGGCAATACAGCGCGCCAGCCCAATCATGATCAGCCCGGCCATGTATTCGGGATATCCCCGCAGAAAGGCAACCGCGAGAACGAACATCAGAATTGGTCCTACGATCCAGTTCTGCACCAGGGACAAACCGAGCACACGCTTGTTCGCGAACACCTCGTGGAGTTCCTCGTACCGCACCTTCGTGAAAGGCGGGTACATCATCACGATCAGTCCCACGGCAATCGGAATCGAAGTGGTCCCGACGCTGAAGCGGTTCAGGATCCGTACTGTTCCCGGCACAAGCCAACCCAATGCGATGCCGAAGATCATCGCAGCGAAGATCCACGCGGTCAGATAACGGTCCAGAAAACTGAGACGTTTAGTTACGTTCATCTGTGAGCCCTATAGGACACCCGGAACTCAAAAGGGCACTTTCTCTTCCTCCACGAATCGAGCTACCACTTATTCGTGCGCGACCGGTGTCATTGCCTGTCCAATGTGGTCAACTTCCCGCTTGAGGGCAAGGTTGTCGAGACTGGCGATTGGAAGGCAAAGAAACAATGAGATTCTGCGATCGAGGATAAAAAACGCGTCGCGAAAGGCACGCTCCACCTCGGCTTGAGTCCCGCGAACTGCTGCCGGATCTGGAACTCCCCAATGAGCAGTCATCGGCTGCCCTGGCCAGACCGGGCACACTTCCTTAGCGGCGTTGTCACAGACTGTAAAAACGAAATCCAGTTGTGGCGAGCCGGGCCGGGAGAATTCATCCCAACCTTTACTCCGGAGACCCTTTGTCGGTATGCGTGCTGTGTCCAGTTGTCGCAGTGCTTCCGGTCGCACGACTCCCGAGGGATGGCTCCCCGCGCTGTAGCCCGTAAAGTTCGGTCGCCCCTTGAAGTTCAGAATCGCCTCGGCCATGATCGAGCGGGCGGAGTTGCCGGTGCATAGAAACAGAACGTTGTAATGTCCTCGCATAGTCACGATCTCCGTTGTTCCCTAATTGCAACACTTCGGTCCGCAGCAAGCGCGATCAGCAGGACTGGACGGTTTGACGGCCCGAATAAAAGCGCTCATAAACTTGCCATCCACCTGAGGAGCAATGGCGTCTACATCTACGCCTTCGGCTGAAAGAAGACTGCGTGCATCTTCGGCGTGGTAGACGCGCGTCGGCTCAATGTCGATCTGCTCGAAACCTGCGGCGGCCAGCATTTCACGGTATTCGACATCTTCAAGGGCTCCGGCCACGCAGCCGACCCAAAGGAGGACGCTCTGCCGGATCTCTGGCGTGATTTCACCTCGTGTCACAATGTCGGAGACGGCAAACCGCCCGCCTGGCTTAAGCACGCGAAATGCTTCTCGCAATACCCGGCGTTTGTCCGCGGAAAGGTTGATCACGCAGTTCGAGATGACAACGTCCACCGAATTATCCGGTAACGGAATGTGCTCGATCTCCCCCTTCAGGAACTCGACGTTTTCGGCTCCCGCTTTGCGTTTGTTTTCGTTGGCCAGCGCGAGCATCTCATCCGTCATGTCAAGTCCGTACGCTTTGCCGGCAGGCCCGACCCGCTGAGCCGAGAGCAGAACATCGATGCCCCCGCCCGACCCCAGATCCAGCACAATTTCTCCTGCATTCAGCTTCGCCAGAGCGGTCGGATTTCCACATCCCAGGGAAGCAAGCAAGGCCTGCTCAGGGATTTGCCCTGCCTGGGAAGCGTCATAGAGATTCGAAGTAATTGGGTCACACCCCGAACCGGTCGCGGGGGTGGCCCCGCAGCAAGCACTCCCGCCACTGGTTACCCGGAGAGCTGCCTGCCCGTACCTTTCCTTGACCACCTCTTTTACGTCCGTGCTATTCATTTCGTTTCCCCTATTTGCACAACTGCACGATGTCTCGTGGTTTGAGCGCCTTATTTCGAGTGCAGCATTCCGCGTACAAGAATTTCAGCAATTCCTGCAGAGCCTCGGTGTTCGCCGTGTAGCGCAAGAATGTGCTTTCGCGCCGTACTCTCACAAGGTCCTCATTCTTGAGTTTCTCCAGGTGGTGGGACAGGGTCGAGTTCGGAATGCCCAGCTCTTCCTGAATATCTCCGACCACCAGGCCGTCGGGATGCGCGGAAAGGAGCAGTTGCATGATCCGGAGCCGCGCCTCCGTGCCGATCGCCGAAAACATGTCAGCGAACTTGGTCACCTGCTCCGCAGTGCTCTTAGGCGCAACGGTTTCCATATTTCTATATTTGCAGAAATATAGGTAACTTGTCAAGGCCAAAGAGAGGGTCGCACCGAGAGCGGGGCTGCGAATCTGAATGACGGCTAGGAAAGCTGGTAATTGCGCGCCAACTCCTGGAAGTCTCGCACCTGTTGCGATTGCCACGTCTCGTCCCGATGGAGTTCGTGGGCCATGAGTGCGGCCACCGGCGGCGCCATCGCCGAGGCAGCCCGCGCATTAAGAAACAGAGCGCGCGTCCGCCGCGCCAGAATGTCTTCCACGGTCCTCGCCATTTCCTCTCTCGCCGCCCAGATCACCTCTGCGCCGCAGTAGATCAGGTCTGGATGCAGAGCCTCGCCCAGGCTGGGCCGGTCACGAATGAGATCTTGAATGGCGATGCTGTCGGAGCCATAGCTCGCCAGGTCCTGAGATTTGTCCGCGGTCCTGCAAAAACCGTGTATTCCGAGGTGGGCGGTGACCGCCGGCTTTTCCGGAAGTTCGGCGAGGGTTGCGGCTTGGTCGATGCAATCTTCCGCCATGCGCCGGTAGGTCGTCCATTTGCCGCCCGCGATGCTGAGCAACCCGGAGCCGTCGATGTGGATCGTGTGGTCGCGCGAGATGGCGGCGGTGCTCCCCGCATGGCCACTGCTCACCAGCGGCCGAATGCCGACGAAAACGCTCAACACGTCGGCGCGGGTAGGAGCCTTGTGAAGATAGCGAGCCGCGGTTTGCAAAATGAAATCGATCTCTTCCGGGAGAGGACGCGGTTCGAGCGACGGGTTCACGATCGGCGTATCGGTCGTTCCAACCACGGTGTGAAGCTTCCAGGGAATGGCGAACATCACGCGGCCATCGGATGTATTGGGCACCATAATCGCACTGTTGCCCGGGAGGAAGGACTGATCGAAGACGAGGTGCACGCCCTGACTGGGAGAGATCATGGGAGCGACGCCGGGATCCGCCATGCGGCGCACGCTGTCGGTGAATGGGCCGGTCGCGTTGATCACCACCTTGGCGTGTGCCGGTAACGGCGGCCGGTTTCGGCGTCATGCGCCTCAACGCCATTCACAAAGCCGTCAGCCCCTTTAGTCAGGCCGGTCACCGGTGCGTAGTTCAGAAGAGTCGCGCCCTGGTCTGCCGCGGTCTGCGCCAGATTGATCAGGAGGCGAGAATCATCGAACTGGCCGTCGTAATACACAATGCCGCCGCGCAATCCCTCCGCCTTGATTGTAGGCAGACGAGCGAGCGTTTCTTCGCGTGACAGGATCTGCGACGGGCCAAAGCCGTATTTGCCCGCCAGCACGTCGTACACTTTCAACCCCAGCCCGTAGAATGGCGATTCCCACCAGTCATAAGTGGGCACGACGAAGGCAAGGTCGGTGACCAGGTGGGGCGCGTTTTGGCGCAGGAGACCGCGTTCCCGCAGAGCCTCGATCACCAGTGAGATGTTGCCCTGCTCCAGATAGCGCACACCTCCGTGCACGAGTTTCGTGCTGCGACTCGAGGTTCCCTTTCCGAAGTCGCTTTGCTCCAGCAGTAGAACCGCGTAGCCGCGCGAAGCAGCATCTACGGCGCATCCTACGCCGGTAGCGCCTCCGCCGATGATCAACAAATCCCAAGGCTCAACGCGGCTCAGAACGCGATTCAACATCTCGCGCCGGTTCATATTTGCGGGTTCGCCTCCTACCCTTTGTTACGCTTGATGGCTCGCAGTGTATCCTGCTTCGTTGGGGTTTATCCAGGTTAGCGCTCGTCCGGTGGGAAGTCTCGACCCAGATTCAGGACTTGCTCGATTCTCTCAAGTCTTT
>CAVVEC010000001.1:0-734643 GCA_963747105.1 uncultured Acidobacteriota bacterium | reverse complement strand
GCCAGACGGCCCGCAAATTCCAGTCGACTTGCGTTGCACGGCGTCCCTGCAACGAAGCGGCGGATAACGCCGGCACCTCGAATTTCCATCTGGCATATCTTTATATATCAGTCATTTACGCTATTGTCTTATCAATTTACCGCATCATTCAGTAGCGCATATTCAGCAAATCCTCGATCAACCCCGGCCCAGCCGGCTTCCAGTCCAGCGTCTTGCGCGTCCATTCGCTCGTGGCAGGCATATCCAATGTTGCGAAGTGACCGAACATCCCGAAGTGCTCGGCTGCTTTTGCTGTGGGGATTGAAACCACCGGCACCCCGAAGCCTTTGCCGATCGTTTCCGCGACAGTGCGCAGCAGCACGCCTTCTTCCTGGACCGCGTGATAGGTCGTCGTGCCTGAGCCTGTCTTCTCGACCGCCAGCCGAAACAGTCGCGCCACATCCTGAAGCGGTCCCGCGGCCCACCGGGCCGCGCCATCGCCCACGTAGGCAGAAACGCCCTTCTCGCGCGCAATCTGAATCAGCATCGTGACCAGCCCCTGCTTGCGCGTGTCATGCACTTGCGGCAGACGCACGATCCCCACGTGCACGCCCTGCGCCGCCGCTGCGCGTGCTGCCTGTTCCGGCCTGCGTGGAATAGTCGGCGAATCCGTCGCTGGATCGGTCTCCTTGCGCACCTGACCCGGCGCGCCGCTGGTGATTCCGATCCCTGAGGTCACCACCAGCAACCGGCCCGGCTCCAGAACCGATCCCAGCGCCTCGATCGCCTTGATCTCGTCCGCCGCGTTTTGCGCAAACTTCGACCAGTCATGGTTGAACGCCAGATTCACCACGGCATCCATCCCGATCGCCCCGCTGCGCAGACTGTCGAGATCCTGCAGGTCGCCGCGATGGACCTCCGCACCGGCGACCCTCAACTGCTGCGCACCCGCGTCGCTGCGTGTGAGGCCGCGCACCCGGTGCCCTGCCGCGATCAGTTCCTTCACGAGTTCTGTTCCAATGAATCCGGTTGCTCCCGTCACAAATACGCGCATGTTCGCCCTCCTGCGTAATGACGCGACCCGTGAGAATCGCGTCCGAATTGACAATCTTGCCGTCGACCTCTAAAACGGAGCCTGTCTCCGAATAAGATGATAACCGGAGACTGCCTCCGGTTACATTAAGTTTTCTGATAGGTGCCCATGCCGCCCAAGAAGCTCCCGCCGCCACGACCCGCACGCAAGCCGCGCGCCGACGCGCAGCGCAACCGCGAGCGCATCCTGGTGGTCGCCAAAGAGGTTTTTACCCGCGACGGCGCGGCCGCCAGTCTCGACGAGATTGCCCGCCAGGCAGGCATCGGACCCGGCACGCTGTACCGGCATTTCCCCAGCCGGGACGCTCTGATCGAAGCCGTCTACCGCAGCGAGGTCGAAAAACTCGCGGCCGCCGAGCAGCGCTTTGCTGCCACCATGCCGCCGCTCGAGGCGCTGCGCGCCTGGATGCTGCTGTTCATCGACCACGTCGCCGGCAAACTGCTGATCATTTCTGCGATGGACACTGTCGCAGGCGGCTCCATGCGACTCATGGAGGGCTCCCGCTCGCTGATCCATACCGCTTTTGTCGCCTCGGTCAAACGCGCGATTTCCGGTGGGGAGCTGCGCGCCGACACCAATCCCGACGACTTCGTGCGCGCGCTTGTCGGGGTCTTCCACACCACCGCACTACCCGGCTGGGAGCCAAGCGCCCGGCGCCTCGTCGATATTCTGATTGCCGGTTCGCGCTCAAGGCCGGAGCACGCTGAGACAACGAAGCCGGAAAAAAAGGGCCGCCACCCGGCGGCCCTTTGACGCAACGAACCCGTGCGCGGCTAGGAGAGTGCGTGCGAAGACGGGAAGTCGAGCGCCGGGGAATTGACCGGCGCATAGGATCCCTCCGGCTGCACCGGATTCGGGAAGTTGTCGCGGCTGCGGTGGGTGACCGGCGGCAAGCCCCAGTTGCGCTCGATGAACTTGAGGATCGAGACATGGTCGCCGTATTGGTGGGAGATGTATCCCCCGGCGCGCAGCGGCAGGTACTTCGGGTTTGCTACGACGATTAGCGCGATGCGCTGCCGTCGGGAAGCAGGTCGCAGTAGCGTACGGAGCCATCCGGCTCACGGTGGTTGTGAATGCTGAGATCGACGTTCAAGACTCCATGCTCGCTATAGAGGTTGCGCGCTTCCGGCACTTCGGCGCCCGGCGCTGGGCGGCTGCAGGGATCATGCGCAGGACTGCCCGCGCAGGTGGCCTGCGCGAAAGCGCATGACGCAAGCGTGATCGGGCAGATGCGCGGGGCTAGCAATCCGATCCGGCCTAGCGCGTTCTCGCGCCGGGAGGAGAACGCGAGCGTCAGGAGAAACGCGCCGACCACCATCAGCCCGCAAACCGGTATTCGCTCTTTCACGAGCACCCCGTTCGAGGAAGCCATGAATATAACGGGCAATCATGCCAAGCTTGTGAGAGCGCGCCTGAGGTACACCGGACGGGCCGGCGGCTCGGGTGCCTCAGGGTTCTGCGCTGCGCTACGACGCCTTGCCGCTCATGACGTCGGCAAATTCGATCGGCGCTCGATCGACGAGGGTCGCCGTGTTGCCGTTCGGCGGGAACTGGAACAGCCGTCCCTCCCAATCGCCCCATTCGAACCGGCCGTTGGGCAAATCCTTGTAGGTGTTGTACCACTGGATGCGGTCGGCCGTCGTGTCCGTGTTGCCCTGTTCGGTGTTCGCGGCCGCGCACGAATACACGACGATCGACTTCACGTTGTTTGCGATCGATCGCCACATGAATACGTCGTCGTGCAAGACGTCTTCGTTGCCGAGTTCCAAGCCCATGCCGCCGGCATCCATGCACACGCGCTGCCGTTCATTGGTTCCCGCGTATCCGTGGCACAGAATGAACAGTGCGTCGAGCGGGCCCTTGGCCGCGACCTTCGCTGCATTGATGCCGTAAAAGGCGCGACGCAAGGATGACTGCTCGTCGGTGTTGATGATCGTGAGGTTTTTCCGCGCGGGAACGCCCCCGACCAATCGCCGATCGTGCAAAGCCAAATAGTGTCCCATCCTTAAAATTCCGGCAGGCCGGCGCGGTATGCGTCAACAAATCGCGGCGGCGCGCCGGAACAAGGGATTTGGCGCGCCCGGAACTGCTAATTCCGCCGCGCGCGCAGTTCGTCGACGAGCACGCGCATGTTCTCCGAATAATCGATCGGTACCGCGACCAAGTGCACGCCGCCGTCGCGAAACGCGTTCTCGAGAGTCGGTTTGAGCTGCTCGATCGCAGTGACGCGCGTGCCGCGTGCGCCATAGGATTCGGCATACTTCACGAAATCCGGATTGCCGAACGTCATCCCGAAGTCGGCGAATTTGTCGATGGCCTGCTTCCAGCGAATCATGCCGTAGGCGCCATCCTCGATCACGACGACGACGAGGTTCAACTTCAAGCGAACCGCGGTTTCGAGCTCCTGGCTGTTCATCATGAAGCCGCCGTCGCCGCAGACCGCCATGACGCGCCGCTCGGGATACAGCATCACGGCGGCCATCGCCGAGGGCAGTCCCGCACCCATCGTTGCGAGCGCGTTGTCGAGCAGTAGTGTGTTGGCGACGCGCGTGCGATAGTTTCGCGCAAACCAAATCTTGTACATGCCGTTGTCGAGCGCGACGATGCCGTCGGGCGGCATGACCTGGCGGATGTCGTGCACGAGCCGCTGCGGCGTGAAGCGCGCTTCGGTCGCCCGATCGGCGACGGCATTGAGGATCCCCTCGCGCAGCGGCAGCAATGCGCCGGCATGCGGAATCCGGCCTTCGATGCGATCCGCGAGCAGCCGCAGAGACGGGCCGAGATCACCCACCACCTCGGCCTGCGGAAAATACACCTGCTCCACGCTCGCCGGCTGAAAGCCGACGTGCACGACCAAAGGACCGCGCGGACCCATGATGAACGGCGGCTTCTCGATCGTGTCGTGGCCGACCGTGATGATCAGGTCGGCCCGATCGATCGCCTCGTGGACATAGTCCCGCTCGGACAGCGCCGCGGTTCCCATGTACAGCTCGGTGCCGCCCGGCACGGTGCCCTTGCCCATCTGCGTCGTGAAATACGGAATCCGTGTGCGCAGCACGAACTGGGCAAGATCGGAGCTCACGCGCGGCCGCGCTGCGGCTGCGCCCAGCATCACAAGCGGTCGCTGCGCCTCGACGATCATTCGCGCGGCACGGTCGAGCGCCTCGGCGGCGGCCAACGGCAATTCGACCGGATGCGGCGGGATCAGCGCAGCGCCCTCGCAAACCTCGGCGGCAATGTCCTCGGGGAGCTCGAGGTGCACGGGTCCGGGGCGCTCTTCCTGCGCGACCCGGAACGCTTCGCGCACCAGCGTCGGGATCATGCCGGCCGAGACGATCTGGCGCGACAGCTTCGTCAGCGGCTTCATGGCCGCCACTACGTCGACGACTTGGAAGCGCGCTTGCCGCGACGACAGGATCCCCTTCTGGCCGGTGATCATGATCATGGGCATTGCGCCGAGCAGCGCATAGGCGGCGCCGGTCGCGAGGTTCAGTGCACCGGGCCCGAGCGTGGCGATGCACGCGCCGGGCTTGCCCGTGAGCCGCCCGTAGGTCGCGGCCATGAACGCGGCGGCCTGCTCATGACGGGTCAGCACCAATTCGATCGAGGAGCCGCGGATCGCCTCGACGACATCGAGATTCTCCTCGCCGGGAATGCCGTAGATTCGGTCGACGCCCTCATTTTCGAGCGCCGCAATCAGCAGCTCGGATCCTTTGCTCATCAACGCTCCTCGCCGGCCCGACGGCCTCGGCTGTACCCGCGCCCCGCATCGTCCCGGCCGCCAATTTGCCATAACTCGCGCCTCGGAGCACCGCAGGCACGCCGGGGCCGCCTGCGGGGCCGCGGCTGTCGAATATCGCGCAGCCGAGTGCAAAACGGGGTCGGGATCCTGTTGATTGAGCGCTGTATTCGCTGAAATACTCAAAAAAACCGAGAACTTTGCAATAGAATCCCGCTTGCACTGCCTCTATCGTGCTCCAAACGAAAACCGCCTATCGGCATGGATTCCAGGAGAGGTGCCCTTCCCATCATGTTTTTGTCCCGCCTCAGTGTCTCGGCTCGCTTCCTGTTGGTGCTCGCAATCGGCTTCACCTTTCAGGCGGGCGTGTCCATCGCGTCGCTGCTCGATCTCAAGAACTCGCTGATGCAGGACCGCATCAGCGAGGTCAAGCATTTGCTCGAGGCCGGCTACAGCACCGTGGCTCTCTACCATGACCAAGCGGTCAAGGGACTCATGACCGACGAGGAAGCGCGGCGTGCGGCCGTGACGGCGCTGCGCGCAATGCGTTACGACCAGAAGAACTATTTTTGCATTTGGGATTTGAACGGCACCGGCGTCGCGCACGGCGGCCGCCCCGAGCTCGAAGGCAGGACTTTCTTCAATTCGCCGGATGCGGTCAAGAATCCGGTCGTCGCGAGCATGGTCGGCAAGCTGCTCGCGGTCGCGAAGAGCGACAAGAAGGAAGGCGCGCTGTCCTACTGGATCCCCAAGGCCGGCCAAACGGTTCCGCTCGAAAAGGTCGCCTACACGCGCCTCTTCGAGCCCTGGGGCTGGTCGATCAGCACGGGCGCCTACATCGATGACATCGAGGCCGCGTTTCGGGCACGCGCCTTGTCGGCTCTGTGGGTGTTCATCGGCTTGATCGCGGTGGCGAGCGCGCTCACCTTCGTGATCGGGCGTGACCTCGCGAAGGCGATCAGCCGCCTTTCGGGTCGGGTTGCGAGCGTCGCCAAGGGCGAGCTCGAGGGCGAAGTGCCCGACATCGACCGCGGCGACGAGGTCGGCGAGATGGCGCGCTCGCTGCTCGTGCTGCGCGACACGAGCCGCGAAGCCGCCGAGCTGCGGCTCGACCAGCTCACGGGACTTCCGACCCGCAAGTTGCTGATGGACCAGCTCAAGCGCGCCAAGACCTTCAGCGCACGCAGCGCGAGCTACAACGGATTGATGCTCATCGACCTGGACAAATTCAAGTGGCTCAACGACAACCACGGCCACGACACCGGCGACATGATGCTGCGGGAGGTCGCGCGGCGCCTCACCGCGAACTTGCGCGAAGGGGATACCGTTGCGCGCCTCGGTGGCGACGAATTCGTGCTCGTGCTCGTCGACATCGGCCGCACCGAGCAGGAATCGGCGGCCGCAGCCGAAGCGGTCGGCAAGAAACTGTTGGCGCTGCTGAACCAGCCTTACCATCTCGGCAACGTGACCCACGCGAGCGGCGCGAGCATCGGCATCACGCTGTTCCGCGGCGACGGCGCAGCGGCGGACGATTTGCTGAAGCAGGCCGACCTCGCGATGTACAAATCGAAGGATTCGGGCCGCAATGTCTGCCGCTTCTTCGACCCGCAAATGGAAACCTCGATGCACGAGCGCGCGGCGCTCGAGAAGGAACTGCGCCAAGCGCTCGCGGATGAGCAGTTCGAGCTCTATTACCAGCCGCAGGTCGGACCCGAAGGCAAACTCACGGGCGTGGAAGCCTTGATACGCTGGGTTCATCCGAAGCGCGGACTGGTGCTGCCGACCGAGTTCATTCCGATCGCCGAGGAAACCGGCCTGATACTGCCGCTCGGAGATTGGATCCTCGAAACCGCGTGCCGGCAGCTCGCGGCCTGGAGCACGCGGCAGGGCTTTACGGACTTCAAGGTTGCGGTGAACGTGAGCGCGCGCCAGTTCCAGCAGCCGGAGTTCGTCGAGCAGCTGATCGCCACGCTGCGCCGCACCGGCGCCGATGCGACACGGCTCACGCTCGAATTGACCGAAACCGTCTTGGTACACAACGTCGAGGACGTCATCAAGAAGATGTCGGCGCTCAAGGGCGAAGGCGTGAACTTCGCGCTCGACGATTTCGGCACCGGCTACTCCTCGCTCTACTATTTGAAGCGCCTGCCGCTCGATCAGCTGAAGATCGATCGCTCGTTCGTGCGCGACGTGCTGATCGATTCCGACGATGCCGCGATCGCCAGAACGATCGTCGCCCTGGCCCAGACGCTCGGACTCAAGGTCATCGCGGAGGGAATTGAAACCACCGAGCAGCGCGTGTTTCTCGCCAATTCCGGCTGCCACTACTACCAGGGCTATTTCTTCAGCAAGCCGCTGCCGCTCGACGGCCTCGAACGCTACATCGGCAATCGCGACCAGGTCAGCTGGCTTCTCGAAGCGAGCGTTTGACGCGAAGCTGACTTGCGCGGCGCGCTCGCGCTAGCATGGAGGCCGTGCCTCGCTCGAGGAGTCGATCGCAAGGAGGGCCGGTTGAGCTTGCTCCTACGTGCTGCATTGAGAATTGGCGCCGCTGCCGCGCTTGTTTCGTGCTGGTCGATGCCGCTGCATTCCGAGGCACCGCCACCGGATCGGACCGCGCTGCAGGTGTTCGCGAGTCCGCAGCACGATTTTCAATTCTCATACGCACCGCCGCTCGTGCAATGCGCCGCGCAATCGAACGGCGCCGACGGCGGCAGCGCGTGGACGCCGTTTCCCGCCTGCCAAACCGCGGTCTGCGAAGATGCGGATGTGCTGTCGGCGAGCACGCTCGCGTGCATCGCCTACCCGCAGGCGCAGTTCGCGCGCAAGCCCGCCTTCGGCGCCGGCGCGTTCTATATCGCCTCGGTCACGGCGCCGACCGATGCACATGCATGCTTGAGCGCCGACCCCGGTTGGGACCTCGAGGATGCGCCGGCGCCAGGCCCAGCGGATGGCATTCAGGGCGGTGAGCCGACGATCGCCGGCGAGACCGCCGCTCGATTTCGCAGCGTCGACCATTGGATGATGCATGCGCGGACCTCGGTGATATTCCGCATCTTCCATGCGCGAAAATGCTACGAACTCGGGATTCAGCGGGTCGAGGTCAATACCGGCGCTTTCGACCCTGGGAGCTTCGAGGCATTCACGCCTGCCGACCAGGCGCGGGTGGAGCAGGCGCTCGAGCAAGTGCTGCGGTCGCTGCAATTTCTCAATTAGCGGGGACCGACCGAGCCGTCCGCAGGATGGTGGCGGCGAGTCGTTGCAGCTGTCGCCGGGTGCGGTGGCTTCCTTAGAGAATCGCCCATCGTGCTATGCGGCTCCGTCGCCAGCGATTCTCGGCTAGCCGTTCAATTGCTCCAAGCCGCGGCCGTTGGTCGCGGGACCGAATAATCCGATGACCGCGATCCCGACGCACATGGCGCCGCCGATGAACACGGCGACGGCCGGCACGCCGCCGGTGGCGAGCAGATCCCCGATGATCAAACCCGCGAACGCCGCCGCGAGCCTGCTCCAGGAATAAACGAAGCCGACCGCGCGCGAACGAATCCGCGTCGGAAACAGTTCGGCTTGATAGCCGTGATAGGCGTAGGACATCACGTTCGCGGCGAGCGTGAATCCGACGCCGATCAGCACGAGCAGCGGCGGGGAGTTCGCATAGGCAAATCCCGCCATGAAGATCCCCATCAGCGCGAGCCCGGCGATGATCTGCAGCTTGCGCTCGATGCGATCGGCGAACAGACTCCCGAGCAGCGGTCCAAACGGCTGCGCGATCGCGATGATGAATGCGTACTCCAACCCGCGTGTGATGCCGATGCCGCGCGCGATCAGGAGCGTCGGAACCCAGGAGTTGAAGCCGTAAAAGCCGATGACCTGGGCCGCATTGAAGACCGACAGCATGATCGTGCGGCTGCGGTACTTGGGCGCAAAGATTTCGGCGAGCGTGGAACTGCCCGCAGGCTCGAGCGGCGCGGCTTGCGGCAAGGAAAGCGCCGCGCCGGTGCGCGCCGCGACCTCAGCCTCGATCGCTGCGACGATCGCATCGGCCTCGGCGAGCCGGCCGCGAGAGGCGAGCCAGCGCGGACTCTCGGGAATCCCCGCGCGCAGCATCCACACGGCGACAGCGCCCGCCGAGCCGAGCAGAACGACCCAGCGCCAGCCGTCGAAACCGAGCGGCTGCAGCGGCACGAGCAGCCAAGCGAGCAAGGCGACCACCGGCACGATCGCAAACGAAATGCATTGATTCAAGCAGAATGCGCGCCCGCGCAGCGCGCGCGGCGTGATCTCGACGATGTAGGTATCGACGGTGACGAGCTGCACGCCGAAGCCGATGCCGGCCGCAAACCGCCAGAGATTCAATCCTTGGCCGGTGGTTTGGAATGCCATGACCGCCGTGCAGCCGACGTACCAGAGCAGTGACGCCGTGAACACCGACTTGCGGCCGTAGCGGTCGGCCGCGCGGCCCAACGCGACGACACCGACCCAGAGGCCCGCGAACGTCGCAAAGACGAAGGTACCGACACCGGCGACCTGGATCGACTTCAGCGCCGCGAATATTCCGAGCGACTCCGGCGTGAACAAGCCCGATCTCACCATGCCGGGCGCCACATAGGCGGTAAAAAACAAGTCGTAGAACTCGAACACCGCACCGAGCGATATCAACGCGACGATCGTCCACACCGCGCGCGAGGCCGGCAGGCGATCGAGGCGCGCCGCAATCTGCGCGGGCGTTATGGCGGCGGAATCGCTCAGCTCTCGGTCCAAGCCCGCACGCGCTGCCGAGCCTGGCCCAGGCCTTGAATCGATAATTCGACGAGGTCGCCCGCCCGCAAGTACGCCGGCGGCTTCATGCCGAGCCCGACCCCGGGCGGCGTGCCGGTCGGGATGAGGTCGCCCGGCAGCAGCGTCATGAACTGGCTGATATAGCTCACGAGATGCGCGACCCCGAAGATCATCGTGCGGGTGTTGCCGGTTTGCCGGCGCTGGCCATTGACTTCCAGACGCAAATCGAGCGACTGCGGATCGGGAATCTCATCGCGGGTCACGAGCCAGGGTCCCATCGGACAAAAGGTGTCGCAGCTCTTGCCCTTGGTCCACTGGCCCCAGCGCTCGGTTTGGTAGTGCCGCTCCGAAACGTCATTGACGAGGCAGTAGCCCGCGACATACTCGAGCGCCCGCTCCTTCGATACGTACTGCGCCTTGCTGCCGATGACGATGCCGAGTTCGACTTCCCAGTCGGTGTGAGTCGATCCGGGCGGCAGAATGATCTCGTCGTTGGGCCCACTGATGGCCGTTGGCGCCTTCTGAAACAGGATCGGTTCGCCCGGAATCTTGGCGCCGGTTTCGGCCGCATGATCCGCATAATTGAGTCCGACGGCGATGATCTTCGATACTCCGGACACGCACGGACCCAGACGCGGCGACCCCTCGACGCGCGGCAGACTCGAAGGTGGCAGCGCCGCGAGCCGCGCGAGACTCGCGGGCGCGAGCGCGGCGCCGCCGAGGTCGGCGATATGCGCCGACAAATCCCGGATGATGCCCTCGGCATCGAGCAAACCCGGCTTCTCCTCTCCCGCGGGACCAAATCGCAGCAATTTCATGATCCAAGCTCCTCTGACCCAGCACCGCCGCAAGTTACCAGCAACCGCTCCCCGGCGGCTAGCGCGAGTCGGGCGCCGCGCCCAAGCAGCGGCGCGCCCAGATGAGGCATTCGTCCGGATCCTCGAGCACCTCCGGGGGCAGCTCGAAATAGGTCACGCTGACCTTGGGCTTGTCGCGAAACGGCCGGAATGCGCCCATGCCGCGCGCGGTGTAATCGGCACGATTGGCCGGGCCCGCCTTGAAATACAGCACGTCATCGGCGATGAATCCAAAGATCACGCCGTCGCAATACAATCCGGCGCCACCGAACATGCGGCGATGGGTGACGCCCCGCAGCCCGGCGAGCTGCTCGCGTACGTAGTGGAGGAATTCCTCGGAGACGGCCATCGCGCTTACCTGTTGCGCGCCGGCGCGGCCGCGGTCGGCATCGAAGCCGCCGGACAGCGCGCACCCCGCTCCAGCAAAGTCATTTATAATTACCCGCTCGCAACCTCAGGCCGCTCGGCATCATACAGGAAGCTCGCGATGAGTCGGTCGATCTCCTATCGGCAATGTCGCAGTCAACGCGCAGCTGCATGCGTTCGTGTCCCAGGAAGCCATGCCGGGAACGGGCGTCGTCGAGGCGGACTTTTGGAAGGGACTGGCCGCGCTCGTACGCCGCCTCGCGCCGCTCAACGAGGCGCTGCTGCGGCGGCGCGACGAGCTGCAGGCACAGATCGATGCCTGGCATCGCGCGCACCGCGGCGCGGCGTTCGATGCCTCGGCCTACCGGGGATACCTGCACGAAATCGGCTATTTGCAGCCGCAGCCGGCGCCGTTCGAAATCGACACCGCGGGTGTCGATCCCGAGATCGCACAAATCGCGGGGCCGCAGCTCGTCGTGCCGGTCAACAACGCGCGCTATGCGCTCAACGCCGCCAACGCGCGTTGGGGCAGTTTGTACGACGCCCTGTACGGCACCGACGTGATCTCGGGAGACGGTGCCGAGGCGAAAGGGATCAGAATACAACCCGAAGCGCGGCGCGCTCGTGATCGACTACGTGCGCAGCTTCCTCGACGATTATTTTCCGCTGCGCGCCGGTGCACACCGCGAGGCGCAGGGCTACCGCATCGGTGCCGAGGGACTCGAGGTACTGCAGCCGAACGGGTCCGCCTCGACCCTGCGCAGCGCCGACGCGTTCGTCGGATACCGCGGCGAGCCCGAGGCGCCCTCGACGCTGCTGCTCGTCCACCACGGCCTGCATGTCGAAATCCATGTCGACCGCGCGCATCCGATCGGCCGCAACGATGCGGCCGGTATCAGCGACGTCGTGCTGGAATCGGCGATGTCGACGATCGAGGACTTCGAGGACTCGGTCGCCGCGGTCGACGTCGAGGAAAAGGTCGCCGTGTACCGCAACTGGCTCGGACTCATGACCGGCACGCTCACGGCCGGATTCGAGAAGGGCGGACGCCGGTTCGTGCGGCGTCTGAACCCGGATCGGCGCTACCGCACGCTGAGCGGCCGCGAACTCGTCCTGCACGGGCGCAGCCTCTTGCTCGCGCGCAACGTCGGCTCTCACATGCTCTCCGACGCGATCACGCTCGACGGCCACCCGATCGCCGAAACCATCATCGACGCGGCGATCACGGCGCTGATCGCGCTTCATGATCTGCGCCGCACCGGGGAGCTACCGCAACTCGCGCAGCGGTTCGGTCTACATCGTCAAGCCCAAGATGCATGGCGCCGAGGAAGTGGCGATGGCGGACCGGCTGTTCGCCGAAGTCGAAGATCTGCTCGGCCTCGCACGCTACACGCTGAAGATCGGCATCATGGACGAGGAGCGGCGCACGACCGTGAATCTCGCCGCATGCATCCATGCGGCCCGCCACCGTGTCGTGTTCATCAATACCGGCTTCCTCGATCGCACCGGCGACGAGATACATACGTCGATGGAAGCCGGCGTCGTGCCGCGCAAGGCCGAGCTCAAGAAGGCCATTTGGCTCGACGCGTACGAGAGGCAAAACGTCGACATCGGCCTCGCCTGCGGCCTGCGCGGCCGCGCCCAGATCGGCAAGGGCATGTGGGCGATGCCCGACCTCATGGCCGAGATGGTTCGAACCAAGATCGCGCACCCGCGTGCCGGGGCCAATACGGCCTGGGTTCCCTCGCCGACGGCCGCGACGCTGCATGCGCTGCATTACCACGCCGTGAACGTCGCCGAGGTGCAAAGCGCGCTCGCGACGCGCCGCTGCGCCTCACTCGATGAAATCTTGACGCCGCCGCTCGTCCCTGAGCCCGCATGGAACGAGGCCGAGATCGAGACCGAGCTCAACAACAACGCCCAGAGCATCCTCGGCTACGTGGTGCGCTGGATCGACTACGGCATCGGCTGTTCGAAGGTCCCGGATTTCTACAACGTCGCGTTGATGGAGGATCGCGCGACGTTGCGCATCTCGAGCCAGCACGTGGCCAATTGGCTGCACCACGGCATTTGCACGGCCGCGCAAGTCTCGGACGCCTTGCGGCGCATGGCGCGCATCGTCGACGAGCAAAACGGCGCCGGATCCGGCCTACGTCGCGATGAGCGGCGATCTCGACGAGCAACATCGCGTTTCGTGCCGCCTGCGACCTGATCTTCGAGGGCCGCGCGCAACCGAACGGCTACACCGAGGCGATCCTGCACGCCCGCCGCAAGCAGCGCAAGGCGGCCGGCCGGCCGCACTAGACTTTCTCGGGCTCCATGCGGATCGCGCCGCAGGGACATTCGGCGGCGCAAACGCCGCAGCCCTTGCAATAATCGAGATTGAATTGATAGCCCTTGCCGGGCCCGAGCTTGATCACGGCGTTGTCGGGGCATACGCCGTAGCAATTGTCGCATTCGAAGCAATTGCCGCAACTCAAGGCAGCGGCGCGCCTCGAACAGCGCGTTGTTCTCGTCGAGGCCTTGCACGACTTCGTCGAAGGTCGACTTTCGCCGCAGAATGTCGAGCAGCGGCTGCACGGTTTTCGGCGCATCGGCGTAGTACCAGGCATTGAGCTTGTCGAAACTCGCGAGTTCATGGCGCGCGGGCGGCGCGTAGCCGGCACCTGCGAGCCAAGCGTCGATGTGGCGCGCCGCCTTCTTTCCATGGCCGATCGCGACCGTGACGTTGCGCTGCGCGGGCACCATGTCGCCGCCGGCGAAAATTCCGGGATGCCCGGTCATCATGTGCGCGTCGACCTGCACGACGCCATCGTCAACGCTGAGGCCCGGAACCCCGTCGAGCAGACCGAGATCGACGTCCTGGCCGAGCGCGAGCACGACGCAATCCGCATCGAGCGTCTCGAATTCGCCGGTCGGCTGCGGAAAACCCTTCGTCATCGAGCGCCATCTTCTCGACCGTGATGCTAGGCGTCGCCGGCGCTGTTTGATCGTCGACAGCCACTTGATCATGACGCCTTCCTGCAGCGCCTCCTCGATTCCCGCTGTCGTTCGCGGGCATCTTCTCGCGCGTGCGCCGGTAGACGATGACCGCCTCCTCGGCGCCCAGGCGCTTGGCGGTGCGCGCCACGTCGATCGCCGTGTTGCCGCCGCCGTAAACGACGACACGCCGCCCGAGCATCGGCTTCGACTTCACCCTCCATGTCGCGCAGCACAGCAACCGCATCGAGAATCCGCGCCGAATCGCCCGCGGGAATGTAGGCGCGCTTGGCAATATGCGCGCCGACCGCGAGAAACGCCGCATCGAATCCGCCGCGCTGCATCTGATCGAGAATGTCGGTCACCTTGCGGTTGAGTTCGAGCGTCGACGCCGAGATCCATGATCCGCGCGACTTCCGCCATCGAGCACCGCGCGCGGCAGGCGGTACTTCGGGATCCCGAAAGCGCATCATGCCGCCCGCCATCGGCCCTGCCTCGTGAACCGTCACGCGGTGGCCCGAGCCGCCGCAAGTGGTACGCCGCCGAGAGCCCCGAGGGCCGGCGCCGACGATCAGCACGTGCTTACCCGATTCGCGCGCCGGCGCCGCGAACTTCCAGCCGCGCTGCAGCGCCTCATCGCCGAGAAAGCGCTCGACCGAATTGATGCCGACCGCCTGGTCGAGCTGGCCGCGGTTGCAGGCGCCCTCGCAGCTGTGATAGCAGACACGGCCCATGATCGCGGAAACGGATTCTGCAGCACGAGGTGGCGCCAAGCCTTCTCGTAGTCTCCCGACTCGGCGTGAAATAGCCAACCTTGGATGTCCTCTCCGGCCGGGCACTGGTGGTTGCAGGGCGGCAGCCGCTCGACGTAGACCGGCCGCGAGCTGCGCCAGGATCCGGTGTGATTCGCGAGCGAGGAGCCGACGTCGAGCGTGATCGCAAAGGGCTTGCGCATCTCAGAGCCCGTCCGCGAGCAGACCGAACTTGCGGATGTTGCGGTCGGCCTCGGCCTGCAGCCTGCGATCGTTTCGGTCTGCGGCGTCTTCCCGAACAGATGCGCGAAGCGCCGCTGCGGCCTGAGATATTCCTCGACGGGCACGGGCTTGCGGATATTGTAGACGCCCGTGATTCTCACCGTGCTCGGCCTCGAACAGCGGAAAGAGGCCGCTCTCGACGACGAGCCGCGCGAGCTTGATCGTGTCTTGCGATGCGGCGCCCCAGCCGAGCGGACACGGCACGAAAATGTGGATGTAGCGTGCCCCATGCAGGCTCATCGCCTTGGTCACCTTGGCCTCGAGGTCATGCAGGTAGGCGACCGATGCGGTCGCCACGTACGGAATGTTGTGGGCGAGCGCGATTTGCGGAAGATTCTTTCCCTGGCCGAACGCGTTGCCGGGATGGATCCCCAGCGCCGGCGTCGTCGCAGTGCGCGCCGCGTGCGGCGTCGCCGATGAGCGCTGCACGCCGGTATTCATGTAGGCCTCGTTGTCGTAGCAGATGTAGAGCACATCGTCGTTGCGCTCGAACATGCCCGACAGGCAGCCGAAGCCGATGTCGGTCGTGCCGCCGTCGCCGCCCTGGGCGATCATCACGCACCTCGCTCGCGGCCCTTGACCTTGAGCGCCGCGGCAATGCCCGCCGCGACCGCCGCGGCGTTTCCGAACAGCGAATGGATCCAAGGAATCTGCCACGAGGTCTCCGGATAAGGCGTCGAGAACACCTCGAGGCACCCGGTCGCGTTGGCGGCGACCAGCCGGCTGTTGCCGGCCCGCATCGCCGCGTCGATCGCGTAGCGGGCGCCGAGCGCCTCGCCGCAGCCCTGGCAGGCGCGATGGCCGCAGTTCAGCGAGTTCGTACGCCGCATGTTGGCCTGCACGGCGCGCTGATCCTCGGCGAGCAGCCGATTGCCGACCGTGTAAGTTCCCGGTCTGATAGAACTTGATCGGCTGAATTTCCATGGAGTGCCGGCTCATGCGATCGACGCGCCGACGACGCCGATATCACGCAGTATATTCTCGGCGATAGGTCCCGAGCGGCGGCTCTGGCGCTCCCTCTCGAGCACGCGGTTCACGACGTCCCAGTTCAGGTCGAGGAAGCTGACGGGCTCGAGTGCGTCCGTCGCCGGCTTTGCGAAACAGTTCGTGCAGCGAACTCTTGAGGATCGGCCGGCCGCCGAGACCGGCGACCACGGTGTAGCCGCGCAGCTGCAAGCCGCTCAGCGCCATCCGCACATCGGTCGCGAGAATTCCACGCCAAGCCCGACCGCGAGCGACTTCTCGAGCACCACGACGCGCTTTGCGCTGCAGAGCGCCGCGCGGATCGCGGCGAACGGCGACGGACGGAACGAGCAGATGCCGAGCACTCCGATCTTTTCGCCGCCGTCGCGCAGCTCGTCGATGACGTCCTTGATCGTACCGAGTACCGACCCCATCGCGACGACGACCGTGGCGGCGTCTTCGCAGCGATAGCGCGTGCACGAGACCGCCCGATCCCGCGGCCGAACACGTTCGTGAAACTCCTCCGCGAGCTTCGGAATCAGCTCGAGCGCCTGCATTTGTTTGGCATGCGCGAGATAGCGGACTTCCATGAACGCTTCCGGCCCCACCATCGCGCCGATCGAGATCGGCTCCGCGGGATCGAGCACCTGGCGCGGCGCGTAGGGCGGCAGAAAACCGATCAACCTGCGCCTGCGTCGGCATATCGACGCGCTCGTAGGCGTGCGTCAGAGATGAATCCGTCCATGCAGACCATCGCCGGCATCGACAGCTCTTCGGCGAAGCGGAACGCGAGGATGTGCAGATCGAGCGCTTCCTGGTTGGTTTCCGCGAACAGCTGGATCCAGCCCGAATCGCGCATCGACAGGCTGTCGCTGTGGTCATTCCAGATATTGATCGGCGCGCCGATCGCTCTGTTCGCAACCGTCATCACGATCGGCAGCCCGAGGCCCGACGCGTTGTAGACGGCCTCCACCATGAACAGCAGCCCCTGGCTCGCGGTCGCCGTGTAGCTGCGGGCGCCGGCGGCCGAGGCGCCGATCGACACCGACATCGCGGCGAATTCGGATTCGACGTTGATGAATTCGCAGCGCTGCAGATCGCCGCTCGCGGACGCGCCGGCCCAAGTCCCTCGACGATATGCGTCTGCGGAGAAATCGGATAGGCGCAGATCACTTCCGGCCGGCACAGAGCGACCGCTTCGGCGACGGCCTCGGAACCCTCGATTTGCTTAAGCATGCGCCGCCTCGTAGGCCGCGGTCGCGGCCGCGACATTGCCTTCGGCGATCTTCCCCGGGAATTTCTCGCGGATCGCGGCGACGACGGCGGCGAGCGAAATCAGTCCGCTGATTGCCGCGAAACCCCCGAGCAGCGCGGCGTTGGGAACCGGCCTGCCGACGTGCCGCAGCGCGAGTTCGGTCGCCGGCACCGTGCAGCAGGCGCTCGGGTCGGAAGGAGCCGACGAACTCGCCGATCCGAAGCTCCGCGAAGCTGCGGTTCGTATTGATGAGGATGTAGCCGTCGGCGGCGAGACCGGCGAACAGATCCACTTGGTGCAGCAGCGTCGGGTCCTGAATGATCAGCGCATCGGGCTTCATGACCGGCTCGCGCAGTCGAATCTCCTTGTCGTCGATGCGGCAGTAGGCGACGACCGGCGCACCGGTGCGCTCGGAGCCGAAACTCGGAAACGCCTGGGCGTAGCGCTGCACCAGGAAACGCGGCGATCGACAGCATCTCGGCCGCCGTGACGACGCCCTGCCCACCCCGCCCGTGAATTCGCACCTGGAACACATTGCCTCCGCCTGGAAATCAATCGGTCGATGCCGCACCGTTTCCGAACAGCGGCGCTATCATTGCGCGGCTGAGGCAGGATGGAATACGGGATATCCGAAGCCCGACGACGGGGCGAATCGCTGCGGGGCTGCGGTGCACACGCTCAACCGCAGCATGGATTCGGAACAGCCTTTCCCGGCGGCAAATTCGGCCGCGGCTGGCAGCGCCAGTATTGCTTCGGCGCCCAGCCCGTGCCCCAAGCGCGGCCGCGGCGTGCCAAGGCCAACGCGGATCGTAGAGCATCGCGCGCGCGAGCGCGATCGCATCGGCGTCGCCCGCGGCGAGGATCGCCTCGGCTTGCGCGGGCTCGGTGATCAGCCCGACGGCGATCGCCGGGATGCCGACCTCCGCCTTGATCCGCCGCGCGAACGGCACTTGGTAGTTGGGCCGAGCGGGATCGCCTGCGCGGGTGACATTCCGCCGCTCGAGACATGAATCGCCGCCGCAGCCGTGCGCCTCGAGCGCCCTCGAAAACACGACCGCCTCCTCGATATCCCAGGCGCCCGGAATCCAGTCGCTCGCGGAGATCCGCATCCATACCGGCGCGCGCTTGCGGGAACGCCGCGCGAACCGCGTCGAACACCTCGAGCGGAAACCGCATGCGATTCTCGAGACTGCCGCCATACTCGTCGTCGCGCCGGTTCGCGATCGGCGAGAGGAATTCGTGCAGCAAATAGCCGTGCGCGCCGTGAATTTCGATGCCGTCGACGCCCAAGCGCGCGGCGCGGCGCGCGGCGGCCGCGAACTGCTCGCGCACGCGCGCGAGCCCGGCGCGATCGAGCGCCAGCGGCGCATCGTCGCCGGGCGCATGCGGCACGGCGGACGGCGCGACGGCGCGCCCAGCCTTGCGCGATCAGCGGCGCGGATCTGGCGCGCCGCCCTTCCAGGGCGGTCGCGTCGAGGCCTTGCGCCCCGCATGCGCGAGCTGCATCGCGACCGCGGATCGGCGAATGGCGCCGGATCGATCGCAGCACGGTCCGCGAACGCCGCTTCGTTGGCGTCGCTGTAGAGCCCGAGATCGCTCCGGCGAGATGCGCGCCTCCGGCGCAACCGCAGTCGCCTCGCTGATCAGCAGTGCCCGCGCCCGACAAGGCAAGTGCCCCAAGGTGGATCAGGTGCCAATCGCACGCCGAGCCGTCGACGGCCGAATACTGGCACATCGGCGCGACGACGATGCGGTTGGCCAGGTGCAGTTCGCCGATTTGAAACGGCGTGAACAAGCGACTCATGCGGAGCTCTCGGCGGGTGGCGGGCTGCGGTGCCCTTTGAGCGGAATATTGTAGGTTATCGTCGCGCCGAACGCTTCGGGAGACTGGGGATCGACGCGCACCTTGTCGAACACCAGCAGCCGGGTGCCGAGCTGGAAGCTCTCCTGCAGATCGTGCGTGACCATGAAGATCGTCATCTTGTTCATGTTCCACAGCTTGAGGATCAGGCTATGCATGTCGGCGGTGATGCCGGGATCGAGCGCGCCGAACGGCTCGTCGAGCAGCAAAATCTTCGGCTCGCAGATCACCGACTGCGCGATCGAAAGCCGCTGCTGCATGCCGCCGGATAGCTGGTGCGGATATTTGTCCGCGGCGCCCGGCAGGCCCACGGCCTCGAGCAGTTCGTCGGCCTTCGCCGCGCGCGGCGCCGCCGGGCCGCGCCGAACAGGCGCGCCCGTGAGCCGCGCGCCGCGCAGCTCCGAGTCCCAGCAACAGATTCTCGATGACCCGCAGATGCGGGAACAGCGAATAGCGCTGGAATACGATGCCGCGGTCCGGGCCCGGCTCGCTCGGCAGCGGCTGCCCGTCGATGAGAAATTCCCCTCGGCTCGGCGCCTCGATGCCGAGCAGCATCTTCAGGAACGTCGTCTTGCCACAGCCCGATGCGCCGACGATCGTCACGAACTCATGATCGCCGATCTGCAGATTGACGTTTTCGAGCACGACTTGCGCGCCGAAATTCTTCCAAAGCCGTTTGACCGTGACCTGCGTCACCGCGGCGATCTCGCTTCATGAGGCGCCGCCCGGGTTCGCCCACGCGAATGCCCTGGCGCGCAGCACCCGCAGCAGCCAATCCATCGAGAACGCGAGCAGCGTGATCCAGGCGACATACGGCAGAATGACGTCCATCGCGAGGTAGCGGCGCACGAGAAAAATCCGGTAGCCGAGCCCTTCGGTCGATGCGATCGCCTCGGCCGCGATCAGGAACAGCCAGGCCGAGCCCAGCGATAAGCGCAGCGCATCGATGAGGCGCGGCCACATCTGCGGCAGCACGACCCGCAGCACGATCTGCCAGGTGGAGGCGCCGAGCGTCTGGGCCTTGATGATCTGCTCGTTCGGCAGCTCGGCGGTCCGCATCGCCAGATCGCGCACGATGACCGGGGTCACGCCGATGATGATCAGAGTGATCTTCGCCAATTCGCCGAGGCCGACGACGATGAAGAGAATCGGCAGCACCGCGAGCGGCGGAATCAGAGAGATCGCGGCGACGAACGGCGCGAGCGTCGCGCGCAGGTACGGCAGCACGCCGATCGCGAGGCCCAGCAGCAGCCCCGCGCTCGCGCTGACGATGAGCGCGAGGCCAAGGCGCTTGAGGCTCGCCCAGGTGTCGTCCCAGAACAGATAATCGCCGCTGCGTTCATCCTCCTCGAACGCGTAGGAATGCAGGGTCGAGGCGATTGTCGCGGGCGCCGGCAGCATTTTATCGCCGGGATTCGCGGCGAGCCGCGCGTTCGAGCTCACGAGATACGCCAAGATCACGAGGATGAACGGCAACGCGCAGAGCAGCGCACTCGCGCCCCGGTTCGGATGCAGATTGATCAGTCGGCGCACAGCGTTCACCTCGAGATCATAGACTACCGTCCAACGCCATCTTCGTGTATGCCGCGTCGATGCGCATCTTAAGATTGTTGCCGTCCCCGAGCAGGCGTGCGCCCGGAAACTCGATGCCGACCGCATCGACGCTGCCCGCACCGCGGCCGAGTATCCCGTGGTCGAAGGAGAAATGCCGCACGAGATCCATGTTCTTGACGATCGCGTCGCCCGTGATGAAGGCGTAGGCCTCGGCGGGCGTCGCGAACAAGTGGGTCGTCGCGAGCTGCGTGCGGTAGCCGGCGAGGTCCGTGCCCGAGGCTTTCGCCATGGCGGTTTGCGCGGCGGCGGCGGCCGCATCGTTCTTTTGCATCAGCGCCAGCGTTTCGAACCACGCGCCGGTGAGCGCCTTGCCGAGCTTCGGGTTGGCACGCAGCACGGCGGTGTTGACGACCATGAGATCGAGTATCTCGCCGGGAATCTTGGTCGAGTCGAACACGAGCTGCGCGTCGGGGGCAGCGAGCACGCTGGCGAGCTGCGGCTTCCAGGTCACGACCGCGGTCGTCGCCGGCGCGCTGAATGCGGCGACGATGTCGGCATCCGAGGTATTGACGATCTTGAGGTCGCGTTCGCGCAGTCCGACGGTTCCGAGCGCGCGCACCAGCAGGTAGTGAGACACGGACAGCTCGACGAGGTTGACCTTTTGTCCCTTGATGTCGGCGAGCGTCTTGCCCTTGCCCTTGAGCACGATGCCGTCATTGCCGTTCGAATAATCGCCGACGATCAGCGCCGTCGAGTCCACGCCGCCCGCGGCCGGAATCGTCAGCATGTCCATGTTGGTCATCGCACAGGCGTCGAAGGTGCCTGCCGTATATTGGTTGATCGACTCGACGTAATCGTTGAGTTGTGTCAGCTTGATCTTGATGCCGTATTTGTCGGCCCAACGCTTCGAATATGCCGCTGCGGTCGGCGTAATCCCAAGGCATCCACCCGACGTAGATGCTCCAGGCGACATTGTACGAGGTTCGCTCCGCGGCCTGCGCGGGCGCCGCGGCCGCCTGCGGCGAGTCCTGCGGCCGCGAGCAGCAGCCAACCAGTGAGACCCTTGACCCAACGCGTCACGCGCATTTGCATCGCTTCTCTCCCGTGCTACTCAAGTTTCCGAGACCCCATGGCGCCGATCGTGTGGACGCAGACTCAGCAGCGTTTGCGCGACCTGCACCGCCCGGCCCTCCGCGCACCGCAGCTGCTCGATGCTGCCGTCGAGCGGCGCGGTGACCGGCAATTCCATTTTCATGGACTCGACCGAGCACCAAGGTGTCGCCGGCTTTGACGCTCTGCCCCGCCGCCACCATGACCTTCCAGATGCTGCCCGAAACCGGGCTCGCGACCGGGATGCAGCCCGGGCGGCAATGTCTCCTCGGCGCCATCGTCGTGCGCCGGCGGCAGTCCGCCGGCATAGCCGATCTGGCCGGTCGCCTCCCAGTGGCGCCGCTCGGCATCGAAGGCGCGCTTGCTGTCGCTGCTTGTGGGCCGCGATGTCCGCGGCGTTGTCGCCGCAGGAACCGCCGGTATTCGCTGCAGCCTGAAACGGCTCTTCGCCGATCTCGAGACGCGCGCGGCCGTGCAGGAAATCGTGCCGGAATTCACGCAGCTCCTCGCCGCTGACCTGGAAGAAGCGGATCTGGTCGAAGAAGCGCAGCAGCCAGGGCTGCGCCGGCGCGAATTCCGTGGTCACGCGATAGGTGTTCCACATCTGGCAGGTGCGGCCCGACGAACTGATAGCCGCCCGGCCCTTCCATGCCGTAGACGCACAGATACGCGCCGCCGATGCCGACGGCATTCTCCGGTGTCCAGGTGCGCGCCGGATTGTACTTCGTCGTCACCAGGCGATGGCGCGGATCGAGCGGCGTCGCGACCGGCGCGCCGAGATAGACGTCGCCCAGGCCCAGCACGAGATAGCTCGCGTCGAACACGATGCGCTTGACGTCCTCGATCGCTGTCGAGCCCGTTGATGCGGCGGATGAATTCGATGTTGCTCGGGCACCAGGGCGCGTCCGCGCGCACCGATTGCATGTACTTGGCGATCGCGAGCCGGGTCGCCTCGTCGTCCCAGGACAGCGGCAGATGGACGATCCGCGTCGGGATCTCCATGTCGTCGATCGGCGGCAGCGATTCCTCGGCCTGTCGCGAGCAGCTCGAGCAGGCGTTCGAGCGGCAGCACGCGGCTGTCGAAATGCACCTGCAGCGAGCGGATGCCCGGCGTCAGATCGATGATGCCGGCGATACGCCGTGCGCTTGCAGCCAGCCATCAGCACGTGCACGCGCAGCCGCAGCTCGAAGATCGAGCACCAGCGGGCCGTATTCGACCAGCAGGTTCTGGTCGCCCGCGCGCCGGTAGACCACCGCCGGCCGCGCCCGTCGCGCGCCGCATGGCTCGCGAGGATCGGCGCAGCCGGCGCCGACGGCCGGTGCGGCGCCGGCGGCAGCGGCGCCGCCGGCGTCCAGTGCCGCGATCGACTGCTCCTGCACCGCTGCCGGCCAGCAGCCGCCTCGTCGGGCGTGAGGCAGCTGGAAGCGCACGCGCGCCGTTGGGCCGCAGCTGCCCGATCTTCCAGAGTTCGGCCTTCGCGATCGTGACCGGGCAGACGAAGCCGCCGAGCGACGGCCCGTCGGGCCCGAGGATCACCGGCATGTCGCCGGTGAAATCGACCGCTGCCGATGGCATAGGCGTTGTCGTGGATGTTCGAGGGATGCAGGCCCGCCTCGCCGCCGTCGCTGCGCGCCCACTGCGGCTTCGGCCCGATCAGGCGCACGCCGGTGCGGCTGGAGTTGTAATGGACCTCCCAGTCGGCGGCGAAGAACGTCGTCGATGTCCGCGTCGGTGAAGAAATCCGGCGCGCCGTGCGGACCGTAGAGCACGCCGAGTTCCCAGTCGTCGCGACGATCGTCGGGCGATCACGCCGGCTCGGGATAGCGCGCGCGTCGGCTCGCGGTCCGCGCCGCGAGTCGTCCGAGGTGCAGGACATCGCCCGGCAGCAGCGCGCGGCCGCCGTGGCCGCCGAATTTGCCGAGCGTGAAGGTCGCGCGGCTGCCGAGATATTCGCGGCACGTCGAAGCCGCCGCGGACCGCCAGATACGCGCGGCAGCCGGCCGGCCGTGAGCGCGCCGATCCGCGAGCGTCTGTCCGCGCGCGACGGCGACCGGCTTCCAGAACGGCACCGGCCTGCCCATCGAGATCGGCGGCCATCGCCGCGCCGGCGAGGCAGATCCAGCGCCGCGGTGTTGAACCTCAGCGTCGGGCCCGCTCACGGTGATTTCGAGTGCCGCCGCGCCTCTGCGCATTGCCGACGCGCGCGATTCGCGAGGCGAAACGACACGTCGTCCATCGGCCCGGAGGGCGGCACGCCGACGTTCCAGATAGCCGATGCCGGCCCGGATAATCCTGGATCGTCGTCTGCGTGCCCGGCGCTCGAGCACCTCGATCGTGCGCGGCGCATAGGCGAAGGCCTCGAGCGCGCGCGTGGTCATGCCGCCGGCCGCGAACACGCGGGTCGGCGACCAGTTGGCGCAGATAATCGAGATTGGTCTCGATGCCCGCGAGCGTCGGTTGCGTCGAGCGCCGCGCCGCAGCGCGCGCGAGCGCCTCGGCGCGATCCGCGCCGGTGACGATGATCTTGGCGATCAGCGGATCGTAGAACGGCGTGATCTCCGTGCCGTCCTCGACCCAGGTCTCGACGCGCGCGTCGGCGGGAAAGCGCGCGCGGTCAGCAGCCCGCTCGAGGGCCGGAACTGGCGCTGCCGGATCCTCGGCATAGAGGCGCACCTGGATCGATGCGCCGCGCCGGCGCGGCGTCTCGAGCGCGAATCGCTCGCCGCGCCGCCTGCCGGATCATCCACTCGACCAGATCGACGCCGGTGACCTCCTCGGTCACGCCATGCTCGACCTGCAGCCGCGTATTGACCTCGAGGAAATAGAACTCGCCGCTCGCCGTATCGAAGACGAATTCGACCGTGCCGGCGCGAGCGATAGCCGACGGCCTCGCCCGAGCCGGACGGCCGTCGCGAACAAGCGCTGCGCGTATCGCGCCGATCAAGCCGCGGCGCGGGCGTCTCCTCGATGATCTTCTGGTTGCGCCGCTGGACCGAGCAGTCGCGCTCGCCGAGCGCGACCACGCGGCCCTCGCCGTCGCCGAAAATCTGCACCTCGATGTGCCGCGCGCGCTCGATGTATTTTTCGAGGAACACGCCGCCGCGCTTCGAAATTGCTTGTGCGGCGAGCCGCTCGACCGCGTGCGAAGGCTCGGCCAGCTGCGGCCGCGTCCGCGGCACGAGCTGCATGCCGATGCCGCCGCCGCCCGCGGTGCTCTTGAGCATGACCGGATAGCCGATGCGCGCGGCCTCGCGCTTGCGCGTCCGCGAGACGTCGCGAGCAGCCCGCTGCCGGGCAGCAGCGGCACGCCGTTGCGCTCGGCGAGCGCGCGCGCGCGGTGCTTCAGGCCGAAATCGCGCATCTGCGCCGGCGTCGGGCCGATGAAGACGACGCCGGCCGCGGCGCAGGCCTCGGCGAAATCGGCATTCTCGCTCAGGAACCCGTAGCCGGGATGAATCGCCTCGGCGCCCGTCGCGCGCGCCGCCTCCAAGATCATGTCCTGGCGCAGATAGCTCTGGGCGGCGCGGCGCCGGCCCGATGCGCACCGCCTCGTCGGCCTGCAGCACGTGCAGCGCATGCCGGTCGGCGTCGGAATAGACGGCGACCGATGCGACGCCCATTCGCTCGAGGGTTCGGATGATGCGGCAGGCGATCTCGCCGCGATTGGCGATCAGGACCTTACGTGAACATCCGCGGATCCCAGATCGAGCACTTCGAGCGGCGTCGGATTATAGGCGTTGCAGGGATTGTTGAGCTGCGGGCAGTTGGAGATCAGCACGATGACATCCATCGCGGCGCGCATCTCGACGTACTGCCCCGGCCCGCTCATGCCGTCGGCGAAGCTCGAGGCCGCCCGCCGGGCGTCACCGGCACGTTCATGAAGAAATTGATGTTGTGGGTGAGGTCGCGCTTGCCGAGCCCGAATTTCCCCGTGCTCCGCGACCGCGAGCAGGCAGCTGTCGCGGCACGAATGCATGGTGCGCTTCTCGAGCGCGTAGCGCACGCTGTTCGACTCCGCGGCGCAGGCGCCGCCGAGCGTGTCGTGCCGGCCGACCGTGTCGGCGACGATTTCGGCCATCAGCTTGCATTCGGTCGACAGCAGCTTCGATCCGACGCCGAGATAGACATTGCGCTGCTCGCGAATCGTGTCGACCGCGCTGTAGCGCTCGGCCGGATCGGCGGCGCTGAACAACAGCGTGTCGGCGGCCTGATTGCCCTCGACATCGACGATCCGCAGCACCTCGCCGGACTTGACGAGCGTCGATCCAATATTCGCCCGCGGGGATCACGCGCCGGAAGCGCGCTTCGGCCGGCAGCAGCTCGCTGCGCTTGCGGACCACGCTCATGGGTGCACCGAGGGACAGCCGCAATCGCGGTAGAACTCGGTATTCGCGAAGCCGCGGCCGTTTTCGGGCCGCGCATTGCGGCAAAAGTCGTCGAGCCCGGCAAATTCGCAACGATCGATCTGCACGAGCACCGGACGGCGCGGATACTCCGCGGCGGGGTTCATGCGGGTGCGGGCAGGTGTGCAGCAGGATCAGCGTGTCCATCTCGAAGCGCAGATCGACGCTCGCGTCCGCGCGCGAATTGGCAGGGTCGAACTGCAGGGCGCCATCGTCGCCGGCCGTGACCTTGCTGAACCAATTGACGTTCGCGACCAGATCGCGGCGGCCCAGTCCGTATTTGCCGCCCTCGACCAGAAACGCATCATGGCCGTTCTGGGTCCAGTCGTTGCGATACGTCTGGTAGTTCTTTGCGCCCCAGCGCGCATTGATCAGCGCGCGGTTGGTATTGCCGCAAACCGTATCGTGCCAACCGACCGAGTCGGCGATGATCGAGCAGAAGATGCGGCCCATGTCCGAGTACAGGCAATGGCCCCGCGTCAGCTTGAAAGTATGCTGGCACTTGAGCGTGTCCGGCGCGTTGTAGCGCTCCAAGGTATTGTGGGGATTGAAAAACAGCATGCCGACGTTCGCGCCGCCGCTGCGATCGATGAGCCGCATCCGCATGCCGGCGCGCAGAGTCAGCGACCAATGCTTGCCGCCTTCGATCAGGGTCTCGTGAATCATCAGCAGTCTCCCTAAGCCCCGGTAGATTTCCTGCACGGAAGATCATCCCGAGGACGTTGCCGCCTCGACATCGATCTCCCGGGCTTTTATCCCGCCGTGTATCCTTAAGGTGTAAGGACTGCCTCTCTCGGACCAGCCGCCTGCTGACGCAGGCCGGAACCCTAGACGCACATTTAAGATGGACAGGAGATTAGCAATTCCCGTGCCTGATATCGCTTGCGAGCCTTTGGACTGCGAAAATATGCCGCAGAGCCGCTGTTTAGCAGCGGCGATCGCGCCGCTCCCGACCCGCCGCGCCGGCGGCAGCCGCGGCGCCGGACCGGCATTTCGCACCGGGAGCGCGCAGCGCAGACGACTCGCGCCCTAATTTGAAGCAAACCGCCATGAATATTCCCGCTGATTTATCGATCGCGACGCTGCATGCGGCCTATCGATCCGGCACGCTCACCGTCCCGGCGCTGATCCGCCAGCTGCTCGAGCGCGCCGATCGGATCCCCGACCGCGCGGTCTGGATCCGGCGCTTGGACGCCGCCGAGGTCATGCGCCGCGTCGACGCGCTCCCCAAGCGCTTCGTCGATGCGCTGCCCCTTTACGGCATTCCGTTCGTGATCAAGGACAACATCGATCTCGCGGGCGTCGCCACGACCGCCGGCTGCCCGCAGTTCGCCTATACGCCGGGCGCAACGGCACCGGTCGTCGAGCGCCTGCTCGCCGCCGGCGCGATTCCGCTCGGCAAGACCAATATGGATCAATTCGCGACCGGCCTGTCCGGCAACCGCTCGCCCTATGGGATCTGCCGCAACAGCTTTGACGATAAATACATTTCCGGGGGCTCGAGTTCCGGCTCGGCAGTTGCGGTCGCGACCGGCCTCGCCAGCTTCTCGCTCGGCACCGACACCGCCGGATCCGGGCGCGTTCCGGCGGGGTTCAACAATCTCATCGGCTTGAAGCCGACGATTGGGCGCCTGAGCGCGCGCGGTGTGGTACCGGCTTGCCGGTCCCTGGACTGCGTCTCGATTTTCGCGCTGACCGCCGGTGATGCGGCCGCGGTCCTCGACGCCGCCGAATGCTATGACGCCGACGACGTGTATTCGCGCCGTCTCGGAAATGCTGCAATCGGCTCGAAGCGCTTCGGTGTGCCGCGGCGCGACCAGCTGGAGTTCTTCGGCGACGGCGAGTACGCGCGGCTCTTCGATGCGGCCGTCGCGCGCCTCGAGGCACTCGGCGGCGAACGCGTCGAAATCGATCTCGCGCCGTTTCTCGCGGCGGCGCGCCTGCTCTACGAAGGACCGTGGATCGCCGAGCGCTACGCGGCGGTCGGTGATTTCATCGAGAGGCATCCGCAGGCGGTCCATCCGGTGACCCGAACGCTGATCATGGGCGGCAAGTCGGCATCGGCACGCGATGCCTATGAGGCGCAATACCGGCTCAAGGCACTCGAGCGCGCGACCGAAGCCACCTGGTCGCAGGTCGACTGGCTGCTGACGCCGACGTCGGGCACCATTTACACGATCGGCGCCGTCGAGGCCGATCCGATCCGCCTCAATGCAACTCTCGGCCGCTATACCAATTTCATGAATTTCCTCGATCTCGCGGGAGTTGCCGTGCCCGCCGGCTTTCGTGCCGACGGTCTACCGTTCGGCGTCACGCTCGTCGGGCCGCAGGCAAGCGAACGCGCGTTGCTCCGCATCGCCGACCGCCTGCATCGCGCCTCGGTCGGCACGCTCGGAGCCCTTGGTGTGCCGATTCCGGCAACCGCGCTCGGCACCACGGCAGCGCCGAGCCCGGAGCCGGCGCCGACTTCGGCGGCGCTGCCGGCCGTGTCGGCGAATCACGTCTTGGTCGCGGTCTGCGGCGCCCACCTGCAGGGCTTGCCGCTCAACGGCCAGTTGACGCAGCGCGGCGGCCGCCTGCTGCAAGCCACACGCAGTGCGGCCCACTATCGCCTCTACGCGCTGCCCGGCGGGCCGCCGCCGCGCCCGGGCATGATACGGGTCGCAAGCCAAGGTGCGGCAATCGAGCTCGAGGTCTGGGCGCTGCCGATCGATCAGTTCGGCTCGTTCGTCGCCGGCATACCCGCGCCGCTCGGGATCGGCAAGATCGAGCTCGCCGACGGGTCGATCGTGCCGGGATTCATCTGCGAGGGCTACGCGGCCGGCGGCGCCGCCGACATCACGCACTACGGCGGCTGGCGCGCGTTTCTTGCGGCCGAGGATCAGCGAGCCGCGGCGCGCCCGCAGGCGGCCACCCTATGAGCAAGATCCGCGCGAGTGGATTTGGCATCGCGGAACTTCCCAAGATCGTTCGCGGCCGCGGCAGCTACCTCTACGATGCGGCCGGCAAGCGCTACATCGACGGCTCGGGCGGCCCGGCGGTCTTCAGCGTCGGCCACGCACACCCGGAAGTGAACGCCGCGATCATGCACCAGCTCAACGAGATCGCTTACGGTTATCGCTATCTGTTCACGAGTTCGGCGCTCGAGGAACTCAACGCCACGGTGCTCGCGGCCTGCGGCGGTTACAAGGACGTCGTCTACAGCAGCAGCGGTTCCGAAGCCGTCGAGTCCGCGCTGAAGATCGCCCTACAGCATTTCTTTGCGCGCGGGCTGCCGCGCAAGCGGCATTTCATCGCGCGCGAGCGGTCCTGGCACGGCAATACGCTCGGTGCGCTGTCGGTCTCGGGCTTCATCGATCGGCGCCGCTCGTTCGAGGGCAGCCTTCTCGATGTGTCGTTCGTCTCGCCCGCCAACAGCTACCGGCCGCCCCCCGGAGTCAGCGCGGAGGCGCTCAATGCGCATCTCGCGGCCGAACTCGAACGCACGATCCTCGCGCGCGGACCCGAAACGGTCGCCGCCTTCATCTTTGAACCGATCGTGGGCGCCGCCGGCGGCGTCGTGCCGGCGCCGACCGGCTATGCAGCCGCGATTCAGAACGTCTGCCGCAAGTATGACGTCCTGATGATCGCCGACGAAGTCATGTGCGGATCGGGACGCAGCGGTACCTGGCGTACGCTCGAACACGACGGCGTGGTCGCCGACATCATGACGGTCGCGAAGGGCCTCGCCGGCGGCTACATCCCGCTGGGCGCGACTCTGTGCACGGCCGCCGTCTCGGCGCCGATCATGAGTGAACACGGCGCATTCCAGACCGGACAGACGTTCACGGGACACACGGCCGCCTGCGCGGCCGGGCTCGCGGTGCAGAAAATCGTCGAGCGCGACGGCCTGCTCGCGCGCGTGCGCGGCACCGGACCCGTGTTTCAAGCCGCGATCCGCGAGGCTCTCTCGGGCTTCGCGGAGGTCGGCGACGTGCGCGGCCGCGGGTTCTTCATCGGCATCGAGCTCGTGCGCGATCGCGCGACGAAGCTGCCGTTCCCGCGCGAGCGGGCCCTGAGCTTCGACGTCGGCAGACGCGCCTTTGCCGACGGGCTGATCTGTTATCCGTGCTCTGGCAATGTCGACGGCGCGAGCGGCGATACCATCATCATCGCGCCGCCCTACAACGCAAGCGACGCGGAACTCGAGGAGATCTTGAGCAAGCTGCGCGCCGCGGTCGCCGCGGCGCTCGAGGGCCCGCCATGAGCGATGCGCCGGTGCGCTTTTTCGAGATGGACGAGATCGCTGCCGAACGTGCGCGGCGCGCCGAGGATTATTTGGAATTTCTGCGGGTTCCGGCGATGAGCGCCGGCGTTTATCGCCTCGCGGCCGGCAGCCTCGACCGCCAGCACCCGCATGGGCAGGACGAACTGTATTACGTGCTGCGGGGCAAGGCGCGCCTTCGCGCGGCAACCGAGGACCGCTCGGTGCGCGAGGGCAGCGCGATCTTCGTCGCGGCCGATGTCGAGCATCAGTTCTACGATATCGAGGAAGAGCTGACGGTGCTCGTGATGTTTGCGCCCGCCGAGCGGGAGTGAACCGATTCGCGCGATCGATGCCCGCCCGGGGACCAATGCGCGGCTTAGCGCGATGCTGCAGGCACCGCGGCCGACGGCGGTAGATACTCACCCAGGAATTGCTCGATCTCCCGCATCATCGTGACCTTGTCTTTCGTTTCACTGAACGAATGATCGGCATCGCGGACGCGCACGAAGCGGTGCGCCACCCCGGCCCGCCTCAGGGCACCGTCCATGACCTCGGATTGTTCGATCGGCACCTGGCCATCCGTCGTTCCGTGAATCATGAGCACCGGCACTCTGAAGTCGGCCGCATGCCGCCGCGGCGAATCGCGCTTGAGCTTCGCGGGATCGGTTCCGATCTGCCGCCGTTCAATCTCAAAGTCGGTAAAATCATGGCCCTCATCGATCAGCATGCCCAAGTCGCTGACGCCGGCGATGTCGACCGAACACCGAAACAGGTCCGCGTTGCGCTGCGCGCCGAGCAGCGCCGCATAGCCGCCGAAACTCCATCCAACGATGCAGACGCGCGCCGGATCGGCGATCCCCTGTTCGATCGCCCAGCGCGTCCCGTCGACGATGTCGTCATAGGTAAGCCCGCCCCAGTCCTGGTGCGCCGCGAAGAACCATTGCGAACCATATCCGCTCGAGCCGCGAAAGTTCATCTGCAGCACCGCATACCCGCGGCTCACGAGAAACTCGCGCAGAAAGAAATACTCCCACTCGTCGCGCGCCATCGGGCCGCCGTGCGGCATCACGACGAGCGGGAGCTCATTGTCCGCCGCGCCGACCGGCACCGAGAGGTAGCCCGGAATTCGCGTGCCGTCGCGCGCAGGATAGAAGATCGAGCGCATCGGCGCGAGAGTCGCCGCATCGCGATTTGGGTATGCCTTGCCGAGCGGCGAGACCTTCGAGGTCGTGGTGTCGAACACCGTGAAGCTCGACGGCTCGGTGTCGCTGTAGGATTCGATGATCAGGATCTTTTCGTCGCGCGTCGAACCCGCGATTGAAGTGAACTTGCCGGGAACAGCCGCGCTATCGAAGCCACCGTCGCCTCGGCGCGGTGATCCGTGTAGTAGATCATCGGCCGATCGGTCGCGTACTCGACGCCGAGCAATCTGCCGTCGGGCGCCAAGATCGGTGCGCCCACGTCGACCGAAGGGTGAACGAACACCGGTGTCGGATCTTCGTGGTCGGTCAAATCGATGAGCCACAGCGCTTCGCGGCCCTCGTATTCGCCGTACGCATAGGCTTTATTCGCGTCTAGCGCGCTGATCGCAATCGGTTGGAAGTGGCTTTCGCGGCTGAATGCCTCGAATTTGCTGAGCCGGCGCAGCTCCCGGTCTCCTGCGCGCCGCGCGAAGTAGGAAATTACCGTTCCCTTGTAACCCCACCCGAGGCGAACCCGTCCCTGGGTGTCGGTCGCCCAGCTGCGGATCGGTTCGTATGACTGCTGTCGCATCGACATACGCCCGTTGTTGATGTTGAGTTCGAACACGGCCGGCAGCCCGTAGGTGCCGACACTGCCATAGACGTTTCCCCAGCCCTGGGCGGCGCCCTGCCCGATGCCCTCATCCGCTTCGATGAGCACCGTGTTCGGCGGCCCCGGATTCCAATTGATGATCCGATCCTGGTACTGCCCCTGTGCATCCGGATTCGATTGCACGAGAACCTTCATATGCTTGCCGTCGGCATCGACGGCCACGAGCCGCGAGACCGAATAGACCAGGCCGGCGTCGCTCGTCATGCCGCGCAGCCCGCACAGCAAGCGTGTTTCGGTCGCCCAACGGCACCAGCTCAAATAGAAATGATCGGGCTCCTTGAACACCGGATTCGGCGTCGACCCGGCGACCGAGGTCCGGTCGAAGACCAGCACGAACCCCTGGCCCTCCCGGGTTTCGATGAGCGCGAGATAGCGACCATTTGGCGAGATCGACACGCTTTCGATGCGCGCTCGGGCCGCGAAATCCTCAATCGACGGCGGGGCAGCGGCGTGGCCAGCGCCCGCGAAGCCTAGTGCGCCCGCGATCCACCCCGCAATTGCAATCGTGCGGCGCGGCCCGTCGGCACGCCCGTTCAAGCGGGTTCGATTCACGCTCGCCTTCCCTGCATCGTCTCTCCCCGAGGACGGGGCTCATTGCTGATTGCGAGCGCCATTTGAACCCGAATTGACGACACGGGTCCAGCTTTTGGCGGTCAAACTGGCTGTCGAGAGCCGAATGCTGTAGTATCAGCGGCTGGCTAATCAGGTTGGTACTCGGTCAGTACCACCTTCCTGCTCGCGGTCCGTCCTAGACGCACTTCGTTTGATTCCCTCCTCGCTGCTGACCGCTGCGGAACGCTTCGGCGCCCCGTCGTGCGAGTCCACCTCAAAGTTAAGGATTTTTTAATGTCATTTTCCGATCTCGGGCTCATGCCCGAATTGATGCGTGCTGTCGCCGATAAGGGCTACGACACGCCGTCTCCGATTCAATTGCAGGCGATTCCCGCGGTGCTCGCGGGCCGCGACGTGCTCGCGGGCGCCCAAACCGGCACCGGCAAGACCGCCGGATTCGTACTGCCGATTCTGCAGCGGCTCAACGCCGACATGAACCACGGCTCGAGCCGCGCGCCGCGCGCGCTCGTCCTCACGCCGACCCGCGAACTCGCCGCGCAGGTTGCCGACAGCGCCCGCTCCTACGGCAAATACCTGCAGCTGCGCACCTTCCAGGTGTTCGGCGGCATCAGCATCAACCCGCAGATCAGCGCGCTGCGCGGCGGCTGCGATATCCTCGTCGCGACGCCCGGCCGGCTGCTCGACCTCGCGCAGCAGCGTGCGGTCGATCTCTCGAAGATCCAGGTGCTGGTGCTCGACGAAGCCGATCGCATGCTCGACATGGGCTTCATTCCGGACATTCGCCGCATCATCAAACTCTTGCCGCAGCAGCGCCAGAACCTGCTGTTCTCCGCGACTTATTCCGACGACATCCGCGGTCTCGCGGAACGGCTGCTGCGCGATCCGCTGTCGATCCAGGTCTCGCCACGCAATGCCGTGGTCGAAATCGTCGAGCAGCGCGCCTATCGCGTGCAGAAGGAGCAAAAGCGCCACTTGCTGGTTCACCTGATCCAAGAGGGCCAGTGGCAACAGGTGCTCGTGTTCACGCGCACCAAGCATGGCGCGAACCGCCTCACGCAGCAGCTCGAAGGAGCCGGCATCAAGGCCGCGGCGATCCACGGCAACAAGAGCCAGGGTGCGCGCGTCAAGGCGCTCGAGATGTTCAAGAAGGGGCAGATCACCGCGCTGGTCGCGACCGAGGTTGCGGCGCGCGGCCTCGACATCAAGGAACTGCCGCATGTCGTGAATTACGAGCTGCCGAACATCCCCGAGGACTACGTGCACCGAATCGGGCGCACCGGGCGCGCGGGCGCCGGCGGCGCAGCGGTTTCGCTGGTTTCCTCGGATGAGAGCGGATTCTTGCGCGATATCGAGCGGGTATTGAGGCGCAGCATTCCGGTGCTGCCGACCCCCGAGTTCAAAATCGTGGAATCGGCGCAAGCGCCGTCCACACAGGCTGCGCGCCCCGCGCAAGGCCGCGGAGGCCATCACGGTGGGTCGCGCGGCACGGGCGGCGGCGAGCGGCGCGATTTCCGCCGATCGTCGTCGTCGGGCGGCACGAACTCGCGCCACGGCGGCGGCCAGCAGCGCGGCCGCGCCTACTGAGGCGACCGCTCGCTCGGGTTCGATCGACCCCGAGCGGCGGTGATTGGACGGGAAATTCGGTGCGCGCGCGCGACGGTGCGCGCACCCGCGCCTCAGAGTCCGGCCACGAAATCCTTGAGATAGGCCTTGAAGTCGGCGCCGAGACTCGGGTGCTTGAGTCCGTATTCCACGGTCGCCTGCAGATAGCCGAGCTTGTTGCCGCAATCGTAGCGCTTGCCTTCGAATTCATAGGCATATACGGGTTGGCGCAGCATCAGTCGGGCAATGCCGTCGGTCAGCTGGATCTCGCCGCCCGCACCCGCGCCGATTTTGGCCAAGTCCTCGAAGATCGCGCCCGCGAGCAAATAACGTCCCACCACGGCCAGATTCGACGGTGCGACTGCCGGCTTCGGCTTCTCGACGATGTGCGAGAGCTTGCCGACGCGCGCCGACACCTTGCGCTCGAGCGAAACGATGCCGTACTTGTCGGTGTCTTCGGGCGGCACGTTCTGCACGCCGAGCACGCTGCCGCCGTGCGCGTGAAACACCTCGACCATTTGCTTGAGGCAGGGCGTGCGCGCATCGATCAGGTCGTCGGCGAGATGCACCATGAACGGGGCGTCCCCGACCACGGGACGCGCGCACAGTACTGCGTGGCCCAGGCCGAGCGGCGACGGTTGGCGGATGTACACGCAGGTCGCCCAGCTCGGCAGGATCCCGTGCAGCGTATCGAGCAGCTCCTGCTTGCCTTGCGCCTGGAGCACGGCTTCGAGCTCCTCGTTGGTGTCGAAGTGATCCTCGATCGCGCGCTTCGAACTGCCGGTGATGAAGACCAGCGTCTCGGCGCCGGCGGCGAGCGCCTCGTCGACCGCGTACTGAATCAGCGGCTTGTCGACGATCGGCAGCATTTCCTTGGGACTCGCCTTGGTGGCGGGAAGGAAACGCGTTCCGCGACCGGCGACCGGGAATACCACCGTTTTGACGACCGCTTTGGACATAGGAATTCGCTGGACCTTCAATAAAAGTCGAAAATAAAAGCCGAAGAAAAGCCGCTCAGTCGCGAATCGGTTGGCCGGCGCCGTCGTTGACGCGTTCGCGCAGGTCCTTGCCCGGCTTGAAGTGCGGAACGTGCTTGCCGGCGAGCGCGACGGCCTCACCAGTCTTCGGATTGCGGCCTTGGCGCGGCGGGCGAAAATGCAGCGAGAAACTGCCGAAGCCCCGAATCTCGATGCGCTCGCCGGTCGCCAGAGCGTCGCTCATGATTTCCAGCAATTGCTTGACCGCGAGTTCGACGTCCTTCGCCGGCAGGTGCTTTTGCTTGGCCGAAATGATCTCAATGAGTTCCGATTTCGTCATTATCGATCCGTGAGCATCACTAATCATTTTAAGCAGCATGTGCGCGGCGGGCGGCCGCCGCGCACACGTTCGATACCTCAGTCTTGCCCGGAGATTTGTTCTTTGAGCAGATCGCCCAAGCTCGTCCCGGTCGGCGAATCAGTGCGGTAGTTCTGCATTGCTTCCTGCTCCTCGTGGATGTCCTTCGCCTTGATCGACAGCGAGATGCTGCGGCCCTTGCGATCGACGCCCGTGAACTTCGCCTCGACTTCCTCGCCCACCTTGAGCAGCAGGCGCGCGTCCTCGACGCGATCGCGCGACAGTTCCGAGGCCCGCAGCTGACCGTCGACCCCATTGCCGAGATCGATGATCGCGCCCTTGGCGTCGACTTCGCGCACGATGCCGCGCACGATCGTGCCCTTCGGATGCTCGGCGATGTAGGCGGAGAACGGATCCTTCGCGAGCTGCTTGATTCCGAGGCTGATGCGTTCACGCTCCGGATCGATCGACAGCACCATCGCGTCGACCTGCTGGCCCTTCTGGTAGCTGCGAACCGCTTCTTCGCCGGGCAAATCCCAGGAAATATCCGACAAGTGCACCAAGCCGTCGATGCCGCCGGCGAGGCCGATGAAGATGCCGAAGTCGGTGATCGACTTGATCTGTCCGCCGACCTTGTCGCCGCGGTTGTAGTTGTCGGCGAATTCCTTCCACGGATTGGCCTTGCACTGTTTCACGCCGAGGCTGATGCGGCGGCGCTCCTCGTCGATGTCGAGCACCATGACTTCGACTTCCTGGCCGACGTGAACCACCTTGGCTGGATTGACGTTCTTGTTGGTCCAATCCATCTCGGACACATGGACCAGGCCTTCGACGCCCTCCTCGATCTCGACGAAGCAGCCGTAATCGGCGATGTTGGTGACCTTGCCGAACAAACGGGTGTTCGCCGGATAGCGGCGCGCAATGTTCTGCCAGGGATCGGAACCGAGTTGCTTGAGGCCGAGCGAGACGCGCTGGCGCTCGCGGTCGAACTTGAGGATCCGCACGTCGATCTCTTCGCCGACCTTGACGACTTCCGACGGGTGCTTGACGCGTTTCCACGCCATATCGGTGATGTGCAGCAGGCCGTCGATGCCGCCCAAGTCGACGAACGCACCGTAGTCGGTGAGGTTCTTGACGACGCCCTTGACGACCGCGCCTTCCTGCAGATTGTCGAGCAGCGCGGAACGCTCGGCGCTGTACTCCTGTTCCACGACCGCACGGCGCGACACCACGACGTTGTTGCGCTTCTGGTCGAGTTTGATGACCTTGAATTCGAGGGGTTTGTTTTCCAGGTACGACGGATCCCTGACGGGGCGCACGTCGACGAGCGAGCCCGGCAAAAATGCGCGGACATTGTCGACTTCGACCGTGAAGCCGCCCTTTACGCGGCCGGTGATCACACCGATCACGATTTCCTGCTTTTCGAACGCGGTTTCGAGCCGTGTCCAGGTGCGGGCGCGCTTGGCCTTCTCGCGCGATAGGCGCGTCTCGCCGGAACCGTCCTCGACGCTGTCGAGCGCCACTTCGACGGTCTCGCCGACCGTGACTTCGATTTCGCCCTTCTCGTTCTTGAATTGGTCCGATGGGATGACCGCCTCGGACTTCAGCCCGACGTTGACGATCACGTAGTCTTGGCCGACCTCGACGATCAGGCCGTTGAGAATGGTGCCGGGGCGAATGCGCTGGCTGGCGATGCTCTGTTCAAACAGTTCCGCAAAACTTTCTGTCATGTTGTCTCTGGTGCGAGCCGCTGTCGGCCCGGTGTATTCCCTTAGACCCGGTCCCGGGTGCCGAAGGGGTTGGTTCAAAAATACGGCATCCGATCCTTGGAAAGCCGCAACCTCATCCGAATGAAATCTCGACCCTAAAATTTCGCGGTCGGCAGACGCTCGCGAACTATTGCCAGAACGCGCTCCACCACGGCAGCGACCGGTAAGCCCGTCGTATCGAGCAGCACCGCATCCGCGCTTGCGACCAGAGGCGAAACGGCGCGCGTCGAATCTCTGCGATCGCGTTCCGCTATCTCCAGCGAAAGGGCGGCAAGGTTAGCAGTAACCCCCTTTTCTTTCAACTGCTTATACCGCCTTGCGGCCCGCTCTTCGGCGCTCGCGGTCAGGAAAATCTTGACCTGCGCCCCGGGGAATACCACGGTTCCCATGTCGCGCCCGTCGGCCACGAGACCCGGATGCACGGCAAAACGCCGCTGGCGGTCGAGCAGCGCCGCCCGTACCGGCGGCAGGGCGGCGACTTTGGAGGCGTCATTACCGGCGCTCTCGGTGCGGATCGCCCGGGTAACGTCCTCTGTGGCGAGCCAAACCGTCTCCTCGCCGCCTTCGGTCGAGCCAAAACGGATGTCCAGATCAGCCGCGAGCCGCGCAAGCTTGGATCCGTCGCCGAGATCGATACCGGCCCGGCGCCCGCCCAAGGCGACCAGCCGATACAGCGCACCACTATCGAGCAGGGCCCAGCCCAGCCTGCGGGCGACCGCCCGGCTCACGGTTCCCTTGCCGGAACCCGAGGGGCCATCGATAGTTATGACAAATTCATCGTTCATGCAGATCGAGGCCCGCGCCGCGCGCCAACTCGACGAAGCCCGGGAATGAGGTCGCCACGTTGGCAACGTCGCGGATGCGGATCGGCGCGGCCGCGCGCAGGCTGGCGACGCTGAAGGACATCGCAATGCGGTGATCGCCGCAACTGTCGACCTCGCCTCCGCCGAACACCTGCGGCAGGTCCCGACCCGCGATGCGCATGCCGTCGGGTAGCACGGCGTGAGGGACGCCGAGCTGCTGCAGTCCGGCGCTCATCGCCGCAATGCGATCGCTCTCCTTGACGCGCAACTCCTCGGCTCCCGTGATCAGGGTCTCGCCGCTCGCGCAGGCCGCTGCGATGAACAGCACCGGAAACTCGTCGATCGCGAGCGGCACGAGGGCCGGCGGGACTTCGATGCCGTGCAGCGCCGAGGCCTGGACCACCAAATCCGCCACGGGTTCGGCGCCGCTCCGGCGCGGATTGAGCACCTCGATGCGCCCGCCCATGCTGCGCAAGATCTCGAGCAGCCCGATGCGCGAGGGATTGAGGCCCACATTGCGGATCAGCAGCCCGTCGGGACCCGCCCCGATGAGAGCGGCGACGATGAAGAAGGCCGCCGACGAGAAATCGCCGGGGACCTGCAGATCGTGGGCTTTCAGCTGCTCGGGCGGATGCACGGTAACCCGCAAACCGTCGACGTCGACGCGCACGCCCAAACTCGCGAGCATGCGCTCGCTATGATCGCGGGAAATCGCGGGCGAGATCACGGTCGTCGGCGAATCGGCGTAGAGCCCGGCCAGCAGGATCGCCGACTTGACCTGTGCGCTCGCGACCGGCATCGAATAGTCGATGCCCCGCAGGCGGCGGCCACCGGCAATGTGGACTGGCGGAGTGCCGTTGGTGGTGCGCACGTCCGCACCCATCTCGCGCAGCGGCTTCGCGACGCGCTCCATCGGCCGCTTCATCAGGGATGCGTCGCCGATCAGCTCGGAGTCGAACGCCTGCGCCGACAGCAAGCCCGTGAACAAGCGCATCGCCGTCCCCGCATTGCCCATGTCGAGCGCATGGCGCGCAGCGCTCAATCCCCGCAACCCGACACCGTCGACGATCACGTGCGTCGCGCTCAGCCGTTCGACGTGCGCGCCGAGAGCGCGCATCGCTCCTAAGCTCGCGAGACAGTCCTCGCTCGGCAGAAAGCCGGTCACCTCGCTGCGCCCCGTGGCGATTCCAGCGAGCATCAGCGAGCGGTGCGAAATCGACTTGTCGCCGGGCACGGCGAGTTCGCCCGCGACCGCGCGCGACGGAATTGCGTCGTAGTAGCGCACCCTAGAGCACCGCGCGCGGGTAGGAGCCGAGCACCTTGAACAGCGATGCGCGCTTTTCGAGCGCGGCCAGCGCCTCACTCACGGCCGGATCGCTCGCGTGGCCCTCGATGTCGATGAAAAACACGTAGTCCCACTTGCGCTTGCGCGAGGGGCGCGACTCGATGCGCGTCATGTTGACCTGGTGCGTCGCGAGCGGCTCCAACAGTTTGAACAGGGCGCCGGCATCGTCGGTGTCGCGCGCCGACACCAGCAGCGTCGTCCGGTCGACGCCGCTCGGACTGAACAGTTTGCGGCCCACGACCAGGAAGCGCGTCGTATTGTCGGGCCGGTCCTCGATTTCGTTGGCGAGCAGCTGCAGTCCGTAGATCTCGGCGGCCGCACGGCCCGCGATCGCCGCGGTTCCGCGCTCGTCGCGCGCGCGCCGCGCGCCCTCGGCGTTGCTCGAAACCGGTACTCGCTCCACGTCGGGCAGCTGATCGTCGAGCCAGCCGCGGCACTGTGCAAGCGCCTGCGCGTGCGCGCAGACGCGTTTGACTTCCGGCAATCCGGACATGCGCCCCATCAGGAAGTGATGGATCCGCAGTTCCACCTCGCCGCAGATCTTCAAGCTCGAGCCGAGAAACATGTCGAGCGTGTGGTTGACGGTGCCTTCGCTGGAATTCTCGATCGGCACGACGCCGAAATCGGCGATGCCGCCCTCGACCTCGTGAAACACCTCGTCGATCGCCGGCAGCGGCAGCGCTCGCACCGAGGCGCCGAAATGCTTGAGCACGGCCGCCTGCGTGAAGGTGCCCTCGGGTCCGAGAAAGGCGACCTTCAGCGGCTCCTGCTGCGCGAGGCACGCAGACATGATCTCCCGGAACAGGCGCACGACTTCCTCGTCGCGGAGCGGCCCCCGATTGCGCGCCAAGACCTTGCGCAGCACCTGCGCCTCGCGCTCAGGCCGGTAGAAATCGACGGCCTTGCCGGCGGCCGTCTTCGAGATCCCGACGAGCTGCGCAAAGCGCGCGCGCTCGTTGAGCAGCGCCTGGATCCTCGAGTCGATGTCGTCGATGCTATCGCGAATCGCGCCGAGGTCGACGCCGCCCGGCACCGCCCCGGGTTTGACGCGATGGTCCTGCGGTACCGCGGCTTGCGGCGACTTTTTCTTGCGGGTGGCCATGGTCACTCTCAGGTGTGGGTACGCTGGAAATCGTTCATGAACTCGATGAGCGCCTCGACGCCTGCGAGCGGCATCGAATTGTAGAGGCTCGCGCGCATGCCGCCCACGGCCCGGTGGCCCTTCAGATTCTTCAATCCCGCCGCCTCCGCCTGCTCGAGGAAGGCGCCGTCGAGCGTCGGGTCGCGCAGCCGAAAGGTCACGTTCATCCGGGACCTCGCGTCGGGGGCGACGGAATTGAAGTACAACCCGGAGCCGTCGATCGCCGCGTAGAGCTGTTCGGCTTTGCGGCGGTTGAGTTCGGCGATCGCTGCAAGGCCGCCGCGACCTTTCAGCCACTTGAACACGAGTCCCGCCATGTACCAGGCGAAGGTCGGCGGCGTGTTGAGCAGCGACCCTTCGTCGGCGACGTGTTTGTAGTTGAACACCGCCGGCGTCGCGGGCCGCGCCGAGCCGAGCAAATCGTCCCGCACGATCACGACCGTGAGTCCCGCGGGGCCGATGTTCTTCTGGGCGCCGGCATAAATGAGGCCGAACTTCGCGACGTCGAGGGGGCGCGACAGGATGTTCGACGACATGTCGGCGACCAGCGGCACGCGTCCCGCATCCGGCACATAGCCGAACTCGACGCCGCCGATGGTTTCATTGGGCGTGTAATGCAGGAAGGCCGCGCCCGCATCGAGCCGCAGCGCCGACTGCGGCGGCACCGTCGAGTAGTCGCCGCCCGCATCCGCTGCGACGCGGACCGCGCAGTAGCGGCGCGCCTCGAGAATTGCCTTGCGCGACCAATGCCCGGTATCGATGTAATCGGCGCTCGAATCCGCGCCGCAGAGGTTCAGCGGTACGAGCGAAAACTGGGCGCTTGCGCCGCCCTGCATGAACAGTACTTTGTAATTGCGGGGGACGCCGAGCAGCTCGCGCAAATCCGCTTCAGCCTCAGCCGCGACGCGCATGAACGCCTTGCCGCGATGGCTGATTTCCATGACCGACATGCCGCTCGCCTGCCAGTCGACGAATTCCTCGCGCGCCTGCGCCATCACCTCGGTGGGAAGCGCCGCGGGACCTGGTGCAAAATTGAAAACACGCATGGCGCTCCGTGCGATCGCGCGGCTCCTAGGTCTCGGAATCCGGCGCGCCGGGTTCGGGCGCCTCGGGCGCCGCGTCGTTGGCCGCCGCGGCATCGGACGCCGCGGCATCCTCGGGCGCCAATCCCTCGATCCGCTCGAGGCCGGTCAACTGATCGCCCTCCTCGAGGCGAATCAGCCGCACGCCCTGGGTGTTTCGACCAACGACCGAAATATCCTTGACCGGAGTTCGCACCAAGGCTCCGCCCTGACTCATGAGCATGATCTCGTCGTCGAGGCTCACCTGCAGCGCGCCGACCATGCGGCCGTTGCGGTCGGTGACCTGCAGCGCAATGACGCCCTGGCCGCCGCGGCCGTGCCGCGGGTATTCCTCGAGCGGCGTGAGTTTTCCGAAGCCCTTCTCGGACGCGGTCAGAATGTAACCCTGGTCGGCGACTATCAGCGCGTTGACCCGCTGATCGTCGCTCAAGCGAACGCCGCGCACGCCGGCCGCTTCGCGGCCCATCGGCCGCACCTCGTCCTCGACAAAGCGGATCGCCTTGCCGCCGGTCGTGAACAGCAGGATATCGCGCGTGCCGTCGGTAATCGCGGCGCCGACCAGCTTGTCGCCTTCGTCGAGGGCCACCGCGATGATGCCGTTGGCGCGCGGCCGCGAGAACAGCGCGAGCGAAGTCTTCTTGACCGTGCCGAAGCTGGTCGCCATGAAGACGTACTTGCCTTCCTCGAATTCCTTGATGGACAGCATCGCGCTGATGCGCTCGCCCTCTTGCAGCGGCAGTAGATTCACGATCGGCTTGCCGCGCGCGCCGCGGCTCGCCTGCGGCAGCTGGTAAACCTTCATCCAATAGAGCTTGCCGTGATCCGAGAAGCACAGCAGCGTATCGTGCGTGTTCGCGACGAACAGCTTGTCGATGAAGTCTTCGTCCTTGACCGTCGTCGCCGCCTTGCCGCGGCCGCCGCGACGCTGCGCCTGGTAGGCGGAAATCGGCTGCGCCTTGGCGTAGCCACCGTGCGAAAGCGTCACGACCACGTCCTCGGGCGTGATCAGATCCTCGATCGTGAGATCCTCGTGAGTGCTGATGATCTCGGTGCGCCGCTGGTCCGCGAAGTTGTCGCGGATCATCTCGAGTTCGTCGCGAATGACCTGCATGAGCCGTTCGGGGCGCGCGAGGATGTCGCTGAGATCGCGAATCTGAACGAGCAGCTCCTGGAATTCCGCGACGATCTTGTCCTGCTCGAGCCCGGTCAGGCGGTTCAGGCGCATCTCGAGGATCGCCTGCGCCTGGATCTCGGTCAGACGGTAGCCGCCCTCGAGGATTCCGAGCGCGCTGATCTCGCCCTCGGGCCGCGTGCTGATCGATCCGGCGCGGGCCAGCATCTCGGGCACCGCGCCCGCTCGCCAGGTGCGCGACGTCAACGCGATTTTCGCCTCGGCCGGCGATGCGGAAGCCTTGATCGCGGCGATGATCTCGTCGATGTTCGCGAGCGCGATCGCGAGACCCTCGAGGATGTGGCCGCGCTCGCGCGCCTTCCTCAATTCGAACACGGTGCGGCGCGTGACGATTTCGCGCCGGTGGCGCAGGAACGCGTCGAGCATTTCCTTGAGCGAGAGCAGCCGCGGCTGGCCGTCGACGAGCGCCACCATGTTGACGCCGAACACGGTCTCCATCGGAGTCTGCGCAAACAGGTTGTTCAGCAGAATTTCCGGCACTTCGCCGCGCTTCAACTCGATGACGACCCGCATGCCGTCCTTGTCCGACTCGTCGCGAAGCCCGTCCGAGGCGATGCCGTCGATCAGTTTCTCGCGCACCAGATCCGCGATGCGCTCGATGAGTCGCGCCTTGTTGACCTGATAGGGCAGCTCGGTGATCACGATCGCCTGGCGATCACCCTTGCCGATGTCCTCGATGTGGGTGCGCGCACGCACGTGCAGGCGGCCGCGGCCGGTCTTGTAGGCCGCGACGATTTCCTGAGCGCCGTTGATGAAACCGGCCGTCGGAAAATCCGGTCCCGGCACGATCTGCATGAGCTGCGCAAGACCGATGTCCGGGTTCTCGATCAGCGCGATGCAGGCGCTGATGATCTCGCCGAGGTTGTGCGGCGGGATGTTGGTGGCCATGCCGACCGCGATGCCGGAGGAGCCGTTGATCAAAAGGTTCGGGACGCGCGTCGGCAGGACCGAGGGCTCGCTCTCCGACTCGTCGTAATTGGGCGCGAAGTCGACGGTTTCCTTGTCGATGTCCGCGAGCAGCTCCTGCGCGATCTTCGACATGCGCACTTCGGTGTAGCGCATCGCCGCCGGCGGATCGCCGTCGACCGAGCCGAAGTTGCCCTGCCCGTCGACGAGCAGATAGCGCATCGAAAACGGCTGCGCCATGCGCACGATGGCGTCGTACACGGACGCGTCGCCGTGCGGGTGGTACTTGCCGATCACGTCGCCGACGACACGCGCCGACTTCTTGTAGGCCTTGTTCCAGTCGTTGCCCAGCTCGCGCATCGCGTAGAGCACGCGCCGGTGCACGGGCTTCAAGCCGTCGCGAACGTCCGGCAAAGCGCGTCCGATGATTACGCTCATCGCGTAATCCAAATAGGATTTGCGCATCTCGTCTTCGAGATTGACGGGCAATATTTCGCGAGCGATCTCGGCCATTTGCGAGAGTCCGGTGAGCCTTACTGGGGGCTTCTAAGAAGCGGGTTTAAACGAGACGAATTGGGGTCTCAACATCCATGGAATTCTAGCACACAATGGGCCGCCGCTTTAAGCTTCCGCAGGCGTGAAATCGCTATACTTGACACTCTGGAAACAGGCTCACCGGACGAGCCTCCAAACCGCCCAAGGGGAATACGCCGATGATCGCCTCGCCGCCGAATGCCGACCCCGCCGAAATCGCGAAATTCAACGCGCTCGCGCAGAGCTGGTGGGACCCGAGCGGACCCTCGAAGCCCCTGCATGATCTGAATCCGCTGCGCCTGCGCTATGTCGAGCGCATCGCCGCCGCGGCCGGCAAACCGCTCGCGGCGCGCACGGTGCTGGATGTCGGCTGCGGCGGCGGAATCCTCGCGGAATCGATGGCGCGCGCGGGCGCGACCGTGCTCGGGATCGATCTTGCGCCCGCGGTGCTCGAGGTCGCCGAGCTGCATGCGCTCGAGGCGAACGTTGCCGTGAGCTATCGCGCAATAAGCGCCGAACAGCTCGCCCGCGAACGCCCCGGCGCTTTCGACCTCGTGACCTGCATGGAAATGCTCGAACACGTGCCCGATCCGGCGGCGAGCCTCACGGCGCTCGCGGCACTCGTGGCTCCCGGCGGCAGCCTCGTGGTCTCGACGCTGAACCGCACGGTGCGCGCCTTTCTAGTTGCCATCATCGGGGCCGAGTATGTTGCGCGCGTATTGCCGCGCGGCACGCACGAGTACTTGAAGTTCATTCGGCCCTCGGAGCTCGCGCGCTGGGGCCGGGCCGCGGGGCTGAAACTCGAGGATTTGACCGGCATCACGTACCACCCGCTGACGCGCTCCTTTGCCTGCGGCGACGACCCGTCCGTGAATTATCTCGCGCACTTCCAGCGCAGCGAGCCGTAAGTCTTGAGTTCGCCACTGCGGGCGGTGCTGTTCGACCTGGACGGGACGCTGCTCGATACCGCACCGGACATGTGGGCCGCGATGAACGTCCTGCTCGCCGAGCGCAAGCGCGCCCCGCTGCCCTACAGCGCGGTGCGGCCCTGGGTCAGCCACGGCTCCACGGGCGTGCTGCGCCAGGGCTTCGCAGACGCCGATGAGCTGCAATTTGCCGAACTGCAACGCCGCTTCCTCGAGATCTACCGCGCCGATCTCAGCAGCGGCACCCGCTTCTTCCCGGGCACGGAGCGCGTGCTCGATGCGCTCGCCGAGCGGGGCCTGCGCACCGGCATCGTCACCAACAAAGCCGCCTGGCTCACCGAACCGCTGCTCGAGCAGCTTGCGATCCGCTCGCGCTTCGATTGCGTCGTCAGCGGCGACACCTTGGCCGAGCGCAAGCCGCATCCGCTGCCGCTGTTGCACGCCGCGGCCCTCGCGGGCGTGGCGGCCGCCGAGTGCATCTACGTCGGCGACGCGCTGCGCGACGTGCAGGCCGCGCACGCCGCCGGCATGGCGGCACTGGTCGCGCTCTACGGCTACATCACCGCGGAGGAAACACCGCGCGCCTGGGGCGGCGAGGGCCACCTCGACGAGCCTCTCGATCTGCTCGGCTGGCTCGAGGCGAGCGGCCGGCTGTGAACTGGGCGGCGCCGCTCATCGCGTTTTTGCTCGGGGCCCTGGTCGGCGCGCTGTTGACATTGTGGTGGCGCGCCCACGCGCGCGATCAACTGCGCGCGGTGTTCGGCGAGATCGCCCGCGACAGCCTCAAGAGCAACAACGAGGTCTTTCTGCAGCTCGCGCGCGAACGCCTCGATCACCAGCAACAGATATCCGCGCAAGCGCTGCAGGAGCGCGAGACCGCGATCGATTCGCTGCTGGCGCCGATTCGCGCGGCGCTCGCCAGCACGGAAGCCCAAGTGCGCGCGATCGAGCGCGATCGCATCGATGCCTTCGCGAGCATCAAGGCTCAGATGGAACAAGTCAGCGGCGGCCAGGACCTGCTCTCGCGCGAGACCCGCAACCTGGTTACCGCGCTGCGGCGCCCCGACGTGCGCGGCCAATGGGGCGAGCTCACGCTGCGGCGCGTCGTCGAACTGTCCGGCATGACCGCCCACGTCGATTTCACCGAACAGCAGCACCAGGCCGGCGACCAGGGCGCGGTGCGTCCCGACATGGTTGTGCACATGCCCGAGCGTCGCGACATCGTCGTCGATGTCAAGACGCCGCTCGACGCCTACCTGTCGGCGATCGATGCGCCCGACGACGAGGAGCGCCGCTCCCAGCTGCGCCGCCATGCGCAAATCGTCGGCGCGCGGATCCGCGAGCTCAGCGCGAAGCAGTACTGGTCGCAGTTCGAACAAAGCCCCGAGTTCGTCGTGCTGTTCCTGCCCGGCGATCAGTTTCTCGCGGCCGCTCTGCAGGAAAATCCGCAGCTCATCGACGAGGCGCTGCGGCAGAGCGTCATGCTCGCGACACCCACGAGTCTCGCGGCGCTGCTCAAGGCCGTCGCTTACGGCTGGAAGCAATCGGTGCTCGCGGACAACGCGGCCGAGGTGCGCCGGCTCGGCGAAGAACTCTACAAGCGCCTCGCGGTATTCGGCGAGCATCTAGGCAGGCTCGGCAAGTCCCTCGCCGGCAGCGTCGATTCGTTCAACAAAGCCGTGGGCTCGCTCGAGCAGCAGGTGCTGCCCGCCGCGCGGCGCTTTCCAGATCTCGGGCTGCGCATTCGCGCCGAGTTCACGGCGATCGAGCCGATCGACAGCCTCGCGCGCACACCGCGGTCCGCCGGCACGCCGCAAGATGCCGTCGACGGCGACAGCGCCGGCGCCGAGGAGACGAATCGATGAACTTCTGCCGGGAGTGACCATGTCTGCGCCGACCCGCATCGAAGGATTCACGGCGCGCCCCGGCTTGCTCGCGGGGCGCGCGATTCTGATCACCGGGGCAACCGGCGGCCTCGGCCGCGCGCTCTGCCTCGCGTGCGCGGCCGCGGGCGCGACCGTGATCCTGTGCGGCCGCAACGCCGCGAAACTCGAGCGCCTCTACGACGAGATCGAGTCACTCGGACACCCGCAGCCCGCGATCGCGGTGCTGGATCTTGCGAGCGCAACGGCGGCCGACTACGACCGCCTCGCGCGCACCGTCGATGCGGAATTCGGCCGGCTCGACGGACTCGTGCATACGGCAGCGCTGTTGGGTGAGCGCACGCCGCTCGAGCAGTACGACGTACCGACCTGGTGCAAGGTGCTGCATGTGAATCTCACGGCGCCCTTCATCCTGACCCAAGTACTGGTGCCCTGCCTGCGCCGCGCCGCGGACGCCTCGGTGATCTTCGTCAGCAGCGGCGTCGTCAAGCGCGCGCGGCCGTTCTGGGGAGGCTACGCGGTCTCGAAATGCGGGCTCGAAACGGTCCGCAGCCTGTTTGCGCTCGAATTGCAGGAGGTTTCGAACATTCGCTTCAACAGCGTCGATCCCGGCCGAATGCGCACGCCGATGCGGGCCGCGGCCTACCCCGCCGAGGATCCGAACAGCCTGCCGAACCCCGAAGCGGTCGCCGGCACTTTTCTGTATCTCTTGAGCGGCGACAGCGCCTCGGTGCGCGACGCTTCTTTCGATGCTCAGTGAGCGGGATCCGCGGGCGCCGCCGCCTCGGGTTCGAGGGACGGCTTAGCCGCTTCGATCTCGTTGATCAAGACGTTGCGCTCGGGGCCCGTCATCGCACGCGAATGTCCGCGTGGCAGCTCGCGCGTCAGGTGAATCGGCCCGAAACGCACGCGCATCAGGCGGCTGACGATGATGCCGCGAGCTCCCCACCAATGCCTCACGAGCGCCGATCGGGTCGCCCGAACGGTGACGCTCAGCCAGTGATTGAACCCCTCGCCGTACTGCGCATCGGCCTTCAGTATCGTCATCGGTTCGCCTTCGCAATCGGTAGCGGCGCGGAATTCCTCAACGAGCTGATCGTTGAGCGGCCCGCGCATGCGCAGCACGTAATCGACGGTCAAGGCGTGCACGCCCTGCGAGACCCGATGTGCCCAGGTCCCGTCGTCGGTCAGAATCTCCAGGCCGCCGTCGACCGGCGGCATCGGCTGGATCGCGAGCCAGCGACCCGAAACACGCGGCAGCTGCAGGTGTTCCGCGGCGCGCGAAGTTGCGGCCTTCAGATCGAGTGTCTCGCCGGGCGAACGGTGATACAGCAGCACGTGCAGTTGCTTGTCCTCGGGCGCATGGATGCGCACCGGCCGGCCGTCGAGCGTGATGCGATCCCGCGGCAGCCACTTCGCGCCAAGTTCAGGAATCGCGCCATTGACGAGCAGTCGGCCCTCGCGAATCCAGCGCTCGACCTCGCGGCGCGAGCCGATGCCGGCCGCCGCCAGCACTTTTTGGACGCGATCGGTGCCGCCCGCGGGCGCGGACGCCGCGGCGGCCGCGACAGCCGCCGCGCGCTTGGCGCGCTGATTGCGCGAAGCCGGATTGGCGCGCGGCCCCGTCTGCTTGCCGCGCGGCGCAGCAACCTTGCCGCGCGTTCCCACATCTCTGCTGCGCGGCGGTCGCGGTGTCATCGGAACTATGAGGATTGCGCTGAACCGCGCGCCACGAGGCTGCGGCTGCGCTCGTCCGCATCCATCGCCTGTGAGCCGTCATCGTTGCCGGACTCCGGCGCATTGTTCGGCGCCGGCTCGTCGCGCGATTCGGCCTCGTCGATCGGCTCGTCGTCGGCGTCGATCGCGTCCAGAGCATCGATCGTATCCTCGAGCGCGTCTGCGGGCGCGGCGTCAACCGCCGCGGCGGCTTCGACCGGCTCGGCGCCGGGCAGCGCGAGCTGGACGCGCAGTTCCTCGAGCTCCTTGAGCTGCGCGAGCGTCGGCAGGTCGTCGAGCTTCTTGAGCCCGAAATAGTCCAGGAACTCGCGCGTCGTGCCGAGCAGTTCCGGGCGACCCGGAACGTCGCGATGTCCGACGACGCGAATCCAGTTGCGCTCCAGCATCGTCTTGACGATGTTCGGATTGACGGCCACGCCGCGAATCTGCTCGATTTCGCCGCGCGTGATCGGCTGCCGGTACGCGACCAGCGCCAAGGTCTCGAGCAAGGCGCGCGAGTATTTGGCGGGCCGCTCGGTCCAGAGCCTCGAGACCGGCTCGGCGACCGCGGCGCGAATCTGGATTCGATAGCCGCTCGCGACCTCGACCAGTTCCAAGCCGCGGGTTTCGTACTCCTCGCGCAGCGCCGCGAGCGCGGCTTTGACGCCCTCGACCGCCGAACCGTCGCGCTCATCGAACAGCGCCTCGAGCTCGTCCATATTCAACGGGCGGCCCGCGGCGAGCAGCGCCGCTTCGATGACATTCTTGACGTATTGTTCGTTCATTGAGGTCTCGCAATTTCTTCGTTGGCCGCGCCTTCCTCGGCCAGCAGCTTCAATAGGCGGGCAGGATTGCCGCCGCGCACATGCAGCGGGGCATAGGGCTCCGATTGCACGATTTCGATCAATCCCTCGCGCATCAATTCGAGAATCGCGACAAAGGTGACGGTGACCCCGCGCCGCCCCTCCTCGGCTCGAAACAGATGCACGAACTCCACGAACTCCTGCGACGCGAGCGCCGACAGCACGTCGGTCATGCGCTGGCGCACCGACAGCGGCTCGCGCTGCACGTGATGATGGGCGAACATGTCGCTGCGCGCGAGCACCTCCTGAAACGCCGCGAGCATCTCCTGCAGCGTGACTTGCGGCGGAATGCGCACGACCTTGCGCGCGGCGAGCTCCGCGGAGGCCACCCAGGTGTCGCGCTCGAGCCGCGCGATGCGGTCGATGCCTTCGGCCGCCCGCTTGAAGCGTTCGTACTCCTGCAGGCGCCGCACGAGCTCGGCGCGCGGATCGGCCTCCTCGCTGGCTTCCTCGCCGTGGATGCGCGGCAGCAGCATTCGCGACTTGACCTCGGCGAGGGTTGCCGCCATCAGCAGGTATTCGCCCGCGAGTTCGAGCTGCAGCACCTGCATGAGCTCGATGTAGCGCATGTATTGGCGGGTGATCTCGGCGATCGGAATATCCAGAATATCGAGGTTTTGCCGCCGGATCAGATACAGCAACATGTCGAGCGGACCTTCGAATGCCTCGAGGAACACCTCGAGCGCCTGCGGCGGGATGTAGAGGTCCCGCGGCATCTCGGTGATCGGCTGGCCCTCGACGACCGCGAACGGCATCTCCGCCTGGGCGGGCGGCGCTTCGGGCGCGGCGGCGGCATGCTCGTTATGGATCAGTGTCAACTCGGGTTTCATCGGTAATTCATCGACATGGATTGGCGCACGACATCGAGGGTGTCGCGCGCCGCCTCGCGCGCGCGTTCGCAACCTTGCGCGATGATACCGCGGACCAATTCGGGATTCTCTTCGAACTCCAGGGCGCGCTTGCGGAACGCGGTGATTTCCGCAACGACCTTCTCGATCAGCGGCATCTTGCATTCCAGACAGCCGATTCCCGCGGTGCGACAGCCTTTTTGCACCCAGGCCTTGGTTTCTTCGCTCGAATAGATCTTGTGCAAATCGAACACCGGACAGCGATCCGGATCGCCGGGATCGGTGCGCCGCACGCGTGCCGGGTCGGTCTGCATGGTCTTGAGCTTCTTGACGACCGAGTCCGGATCCTCGCGCAGTCCGATCGTATTGCCATAGGACTTCGACATCTTGCGGCCGTCGAGTCCCGGCACCTTGGGAGTCGCGGTCAGCAGCACCTCCGGCTCGGGCAGCACCGCGATCCCGGTGCCTTCGAGAAAACCGAACAAACGGTCGCGGTCCGCGACCGTGAGCCGCGCGTTGGATTCGACCATCGAGCGCGCGCGCGCCAGCGCTTCGGCGTCGCCTTTCTCCTGAAACTCCTTGCGCAGCGTGCGATACAGCGTCGCGTTGCGCGACCCCAAGCTCTTGATCGCCTTTTCGACCTTCTGCTCGAACTCGGGCTCGCGGCCGTAAATATGATTGAATCGCCGCGCCACCTCGCGCGTGATCTCGACGTGCGCGACTTGGTCCTCGCCGACCGGCACGAATTGCGAGCGGTACAGCAGGATGTCGGCCGACTGCAGCAAGGGATAGCCGAGAAAGCCGTAGGTGCTGAGATCGCGCTCCGCGAGCTGCGCCTGCTGATCCTTGTACGAAGGCACGCGCTCGAGCCATCCGAGCGGCGTGATCATCGACAGCAGCAGATGCAGCTCGGCATGCTCGGGCACCTTGGACTGGATGAACAGGGTCGCGACGCCGGGATTGAGCCCCGCGGCAAGCCAGTCGATCGCCATGGTCCAGACGTACTCTTCGAGCTGCGACGTGTCCTCGTAGCCGGTCGTCAGCGCGTGCCAGTCCGCGATGAAGAAATAGCACTCGTACTGATACTGCAACTCGATCCAGTTCTTGAGCGCGCCGTGATAGTTCCCGAGATGCAACATGCCGGTCGGGCGCATACCCGAGAGAACGCGCCGATTTTGCACCGGCCCGCTCATGCCGACGTCCGCAGCAGCGTGCCGATCAGATGGCCGACGAGCCGGTAGGCTGGATCGAGCATTCCGTCCAAGGGACCGTAAGTCGCGAGCGCCATGAGCCCGAGCACGATGTAAATTCCGGCCGGCTCGACGCGTTCCAGCTGCGCGCCGAGCCGCTCCGGTAAGACGCCGGCGAGCACGCGGCCGCCGTCGAGCGGCGGGATCGGCAGCAAATTGAACACCGCGAGCACGACGTTGACGATGACGCCGGCGCGCGCCATCGCCGCGATCCAGCCGACGAACGTCGAGTCGACACCGAAGCGCACGACCGCCGCGAACGCCAGGCACCAGAATATCGCCATCAGGATATTTGCCGCGGGACCCGCGAGCGCCACGAAAATCATCGCGCGGCGCGGATTGCGCAGCGCGCGAACCGCGACCGGGACCGGCTTCGCCCAGCCGATCAAGGGTCCCCCGACCGCGAGCAGCACACCCGGAACCAGGACGGTACCTACGGCGTCGAGGTGGCGCAGCGGATTCAGGCTGAGCCGGCCCAGCAACTCGGCGGTGCGGTCCCCGAAGTAGCGAGCCGCCCATCCGTGCGCCACTTCATGCAGGGTAATCGCAAACAGAACCGGGATTGCCCAGATCGAAATCTTGGAAAGAAATTCAGTTAAATCCAATTCTTATACTCATTATTTAAAATGACACTCACTCGATGACGGCGCTGTGGAGGCCTCATTATACGGTTGCCGAGTCGACAAAGGGGCTTACGTCGCCGCGACCCACGCGGACCACGATCGGACGGTCGGTCGAGATGTCGACGACCGAGGTCGGCGTCAAGCCGCAGTTGCCGCCGTCCAGCACCAAATCGACGCGGCGGCCGAGCGCCTCGTAGATCTCCTTCGCGTCGGTGCGCGGCAGCTCCTCGCCGGGCAACAGCAGGGTCGAGCTCATCACCGGTTCGCCGAGTTCTCCGAGCAGCAGCGCGGTGACGGGGTGATCCGGCACCCGCAGGCCGATCGTGCCGTGCCGTTCGTGCTTGAGGCGGCGCGGCGTCTCGCGCGACGCCTTGAGAATGAATGTGTAGGGACCGGGCGTGTAGGCGCGCAGCAAGCGATATTGCCAATTGTCGACGATCGCGTATTTCGCGACCTCGGCGAGGTCGCGGCAGACCAGGGTGAAATGGTGATTTCGATCGACCTCGCGAATGTCGCTGATCCGCTGCAGCGCGGCCTTGTCGCCGATGTGGCATCCGAGCGCGTAACAGGAATCGGTCGGATAGACGATCACCCCGCCGCCGCGCAGGATCTGGACGGCCTGGCGAATGAAACGCTGCTGCGGCGTGACGGGATGCAGTTGCAGATAGATGCTCATGGGACTCGGGAATCGCTGGACTCGGCTATGATACGCGCATGTCGCAACTCCTCGAATGGTCGCCGCTGCTCGCGTTTTTTGTCGTATTCGAGTTGTTCGGCATTTATTGGGCCACCGGCGCGCTGATGATCGCCGTAGTCGCGGTCATGCTCGCGCACCGGCACAGTGCGGGAAAGTACAAGACCATCCACGTGATCACGGCCGTCGTTGCGCTGACGCTGGGCGCCGCAACCTTGCTGCTGCATGACAAGCGATTCATCCAGTGGAAGCCGACCGTACTGCTCGCCGTGACTTCGCTCGCTTTTCTCGGCAGCTTCGTTGTAGGCCGCCAACCGCTTGCGCGGCGCATGCTCGAGGGCGTGTTCAGCGAGCCGATCGAGGTCGCGCCGCATGCCTGGACGGCGATCAATTTCCTCTGGGCCGCCTGGTTCGCGGCTCTCGCGGCGCTCAACATCTACGTCGCCACGCATTTTCCCGAGGGAGTCTGGGTCAAGTTCAAAGTGTTCGGACTGACGATCGCGATGATCGTTTTCATGATCCCGCAGGTGCTGTGGCTCAGCGGCAAAGTCAAGCCGCAGCCGGCGAGTGAGGCCTGATGGGCATGGCGGCCGGTCCCCGGGAGCGTGAATCGCGCTTGCGCGCGCGGCTCGAATCGAGCTTTGCGCCGCTCGAACTCGAGATCGAGGACGAGAGCCACCGGCATGCCGGACACGCGGGAGCCGCAGGCGGACTCGGACACTTTCGGATTCGCATCGTCGCGGAAGCCTTTCGCGGCCTCGCGCCGCTGCTGCGCCACCGGCGCGTCTACGAGGCGGTTGGCGACCTCATGCAAACCGACATTCATGCGCTCAGCATCGAGGCCCTGGCCCCGCCACCGCGCGCGTAACCGTCGATAATTGCGGAATTACAGGCTAAACTGCGTCCCCCGGTAGGCATCGGCCAAGTCGGCCGCCGCCGCCTCATCAAAGTCTTCAGAGGATTCAAATGACTCAATTTTCCATGACACCGTGGGCACGCTTGTCCGCTGTGGCCGCGGCCGCTCTCATCATGACGGCTTGCGGCAAGGGCCAGCCGGCGGCGACGCCTGCGCCGAAGGCCGACGAGAAGCCCGCGCCCGCGCCGGTCGCGACGATCGGAGCCGAGAAGCTGTCGCACGACGACTACGATTTCTTCGTGAAATCCCTGACCCACGGCAAGACCGCGGACACGCTCAGTACCGAGCAGAAGGGTCAAGTCCTCGACATGCTGATCGATACGCAGGTGGCCGCCGACCAGGCGCTCAAGGACGGCGTCGACAAGGATCCGGACGTCGCCGCGGCGATGGAGGTCACGCGCATCTCGATCCTCAAGGACGCGGAACAGCGGAAATACCTCGCGGACAAGCAGCCGACCGACGAGGAACTGCACGCCGAATATGACACCGCGGTTGCCGGTCTCGACAAGACCGAGTATCACGCGCTGCACATTCTGGTGAAGGACAAGGACCTCGCCGATCAGCTGACCAAGAAGCTCAAAGCGGGCGCGAAATTCGACGAGCTCGCGAAAGCGAACTCGATCGACACGGGTTCAAAGGTCAAGGGCGGCGATCTCGGCTGGTTCACGGCCGGAAGAATGGTCAAGCCGTTTGCCGACGCGGTCAAAGGCCTCAAGAAGGGCGAGACCACCCCTGAGCCGGTGCAGTCGCAATTCGGCTGGCACATCATCCGGCTGGTCGAGACGCGCGACGCGCCGCCGCCGCCGTTCGATCAAGTCAAGGAGCAGGTCAAGAATCACGTCTTGGAAAAGAAGTGGCAGGCCTATCTCGACGGTATCAAGAAGACCGAGACGATCGAGAAGAAGCTCTAAGTCGATTGCCGATGCCGGCTCCGCGAGCGGACTCCTTCGAGTCCGCTCGCCTGCCCGCATACCGCCTCTATAGCCTGAGCAAGGCCCGAAACGCGGTCTCGTCGAGCGTCTTGACGCCGAGCGCCTGCGCCTTTGCAAGTTTGGAGCCCGCCTCCTCCCCCACCACGACATAATCGGTCTTCTTCGAGACGCTCGCGGAAACCTTGCCGCCGCGCTCGACGATCGCCGCTTGCGCCGCATCGCGCGTGAGTGTTGCGAGCGCACCGGTGAGCACGAAGGTCTGCCCGACGAGGTCCCCGCGGGAATCCGCGCTCGGCAGCGCCGGCCAGCCGATTCCGGCCGCCAGCAGCCGATCGACGATTCGTGCGTTTTCGGGATCGCGGAAATATTCGGCCACGTGTGCGGCGACGATCGGACCGACATCCGGAACGCGCTGAATCTCTTCGGGCGAGGCGCAGCCGCAGTGCCTCGAGGTCGCCGAAATGCTGCGCGAGCGCGAGCGCGGTGGCTTCGCCGACGTCGCGAATCCCGAGTGCATAGAGAAACCGCGGCAGAGTCGTGCGCTTCGCCGCCTCGATCGCGGCGACGAGCTTTTGCGCCGATTTCTCTCCCATGCGTTCGAGCTCGGCGAACTGCTGCGGCATTGAGCGCGAACAAATCGGCGGAATTGCGCAGCAGGTCGGCGTCGACCAACTGCTCGACGAGCTTGTCGCCGAATCCCTGGATGTCGAGCGCCCGGCGCGAGGCGAAATGCTTGATTTCCTCTTTGCGCTGGGCGGAGCAGAAGCGCCCGCCGGTGCAGCGCGCCGCAGCCTGGTCCGCCTCGCGCACCACCGGCGAGCCGCAGACCGGGCATACCGCGGGCAGCGCGACGGGCAGCGCGCCCGCGGGGCGCCGCTCGGGCACGATGCGCACGACTTCCGGGATCACGTCCCCGGCGCGCCGGATCACGACGGTGTCGCCGACGCGCACGTCCTTGCGCGTGAGCTCGTCCATGTTGTGCAAGGTCGCGTTACTGACCGTGACGCCGCCGACAAACGCGGGCTCCAAACGCGCAACCGGTGTCAGCGCTCCGGTGCGGCCGACCTGGAATTCGATGTTGCGCACGGTCGTCAACGCCTCTTGCGCCGGGAACTTGTGCGCGATCGCCCAGCGCGGTGCGCGCGAAACGAATCCGAGCTGCCGCTGGGCCTCGAGATCGTCGACCTTGTAGACGACGCCGTCGATCTGGTACGGCAGGCGCGTGCGCCTCTCGCCGATGTCGCGGAAATACTCGAGGCAACCGTCGATCGACTCGACCACGCGGCCCTGCGGGCAAATCTTGAAGCCCCACTGCCGCAGGCGCTGGAGCAGCGCACTCTGGCGGCCCGGCAGATCGCCGCCTTCGACGTAGCCGATCCCGTAGATGAACAGGTCGAGCGGGCGAGCCGCCGTGAGACGCGGGTCGAGCTGGCGCAGGCTGCCGGCGGCCGCGTTGCGGGGATTGACGAACGTCTTCTCGCCGCGCGCAAGCGCCTGCGCATTGAACCGCTCGAAGCCAGCGATCGGCATGAACACCTCGCCGCGCACCTCGAGCGCCCGCGGCCAGCCGTCGCCGCGCAGTTTCAATGGCAGCGCGGCAATCGTCTTGAGATTCGGGGTGATGTCCTCGCCCTTCTCGCCGTCGCCGCGCGTCGCGCCGCGAACGTAGGCGCCGCCCTCGAAGAGCGCGCTGATCGCGAGCCCGTCGAGTTTCGGCTCGGCAGAATATTGGATCGGCTTGTCGGTAGCCAAGCGCTCGCGAATGCGCCGGTCGAACTCGCGCACCTCGTCCTCGCTGAAGGCGTTGTCCAAGGACAGCATCGCGACGCGATGCCGCACCTCGCCGAAAGCCGCGAGCGGCTCGGCACCGACGCGCATCGACGGCGAATCGGCGCTGCGCAGCTCCGGAAATTCGGCCTCGAGGCCGCGCAGCTCGAGCATCAAGCGATCGTACTCGGCGTCGGAGACCTCCGGGTCGTCGAGCGCGTGATAGCGGAAATTGTAGCGCTCCAGCAATTCGCGCAAGTCGCGAACGCGCGCCGCGGCCTTCTTGCCGGGTGCCGACGACGACTTGCTCATACGAGCAATGCCTGGAAGCGCGCCACCTCGTCGCGCAGCGCCGCGGCGCGCTGCGGCGACATCGGCACGCCGTTGGCGTCCTGGATCGAGCCCGCGAGCTCGGCGGCGAGACCCTTTGCGGCCGCGATCAGTTCATCGATCGTCTGCAGCGGCTGCTCCGGCCCGGGCAGCACCGCGAACAGGCTGACGCCGCGAAAATCTTGTTCGGCCATGCGCGTCGCGTCGAAGGTCCCCGGCTCGACGAGGCTCGCGACGCAAAACAGGCTGCGCCCGTCGGCGTGATTGCGGTGATAGACCTGGTAGCGGCCGTAGGCGAGGCCCTGCGCTTCGAGCGCGGCCGCCAAGCGCGCTCCCGGCCAGCGCGCATCGCCGACCGCACAGACCCGCAAGCTCACTATTTTCTGCAGTTCGCTCGTGTTGGCGCTGCGCGGCGCGGGCGGCGGCGGCGGATCGGCCCGTTGCGCGACCGCGGCGGGCGTCATCGGTGTGGGTGCGGCGGAGGCGCGCTGCGAATTCGGCTCCTCGGCGCGCTTGACCGTTAGCGGTTCGGGATCTGCCTCGCGATCGATGGAGATTTCCTCAAACTCGCCGCTGTCTTCGAGCGCCTCCGCATCGGCCATCATCGGCATGTCGAGGATCGGCACTCGATCGAAGTCCGCAGTCTTGATGCTCAGGGGCTCGAGCGGCGAGATCGCCCATTCGCGCGGCTCCACGGCATCGCGCAGCACCGGCGCGGCGGGCGGCGGGCTCGGGGTTTGCGCGCCGGCGCGCGGCTCGCGCAGCTCGGGCGCGCCGCGGGCTTGCCGCGATCCTCGTACGCTCCACCACCAGATGCCGGCGAGCAGCAGCACACAGATACCCGACAAGACCAAACGTAACTCGCCCAACAATCCGACTCCCTACATGGCCGCCATGCGCACGGCCTCGTCGACGTCGACGGCGACGAGGCGCGAGACGCCCGGCTCGTTCATCGTGACGCCGACCAATTGCGAAGCCATCTCCATCGTACTCTTGTTGTGAGTGATGAAGATGAACTGCACGCTGCGCGACATGTCGCGCACGATGTCGCAGAACCGCCCGACGTTGTTCTCGTCGAGCGGCGCGTCGACTTCGTCGAGCAGGCAGAAAGGCGCCGGGTTCAGGTCGAAGATCGCGAATACGAGTGCGACCGCCGTCAATGCCTTCTCGCCGCCCGAGAGCTGGCTGATCGTGCTGTTGCGCTTGCCGGGCGGGCGCGCCATCACCGAGACTCCGGCCGAAGTCGAGTCTTCTCCCTCGAGTTCCAAGTAGGCGTGCCCGCCGCCGAACAAGCGCGGAAATTTTTCCTTTAGGCCCGCATTGACCCGATCGAAGGTGTCCTGGAATCGAGTGCGCGTCTCGCGGTCGATCTTGCGCATCGCGCTCTCGAGCGTCTCGAGCGCGTCGGTGAGGTCCTTGAACTGCCGGTCGAGGTACTCCTTGCGCTCCGATTGCTCCTTGAATTCCTCGATCGCCGCGAGGTTCACCTGGCCGAGCCGCTCGATCTTCGCACCGGTCTCGGTGAGCTGCGCTTCCCACGCCGCGACGTTCGCCTCCGCATCGAGCGCCGCCATCAGCGCCGCAAATTCGAACTGAGTGGCGGCGAGCTGCTCGACGATGTTCTCGCGACGGACCCGAACCTGCTCGGCCGCCATGCGCGCTTCGTCGAGCGCCTGGCGCGCCGACTCGACACGCTGCTCCACGGCGAGGCGCGCCTCGTCCCGGTCGCGCAGCGTAGCGTCGAGCTCGTCGCTGGCGATGCGCGCGGCCTGAAGTTCGTTCTCGACCTGCGCACGCCGCCCGAGCGCCTCCTCGAGCTGCGCCTGCAAGGCGGTCAGCGGCGCGTCGCCGTCGGCGAGCTGCGCCGCCAATTCGTCGCGGCGCAGCTGCAGGGTTTCGAGCTGACGCTCGACGCGGGCCACGGTCGTCGTCAGCGACGCGAAGGAGCTGCGCCGGGATTCAACCTGCAGCGCAAGTTCCCGCGCCGCCTGCTGCGCCGTTTGGGCCGCTTGGCGCGCTTGCCCAAGTTCGCCGCGGAGCCGATCGCGCTGCTGCTCGAGATCGAGGCGCTTGGGTTCCAGATCCGCGAGCACGGCGATCGCCGATTCCATGCGGCCGCGCGCCGTTCGCAAATCCGCGTCGGTGCGCTGCAGCTCGGATCGCACGTCGGCGATACTGGTTTCGAGCTGGGTCAGCCGCCGGGTATTTTCCTGCGAGCGCGCCTGCGCGGCGTCGAACGCCGCGCGCCGCTCGACGTGATCGCGGTGCAGACGGTTGACCTCGGTCTGAAAGCGCTCGCGCTGATCCTCGTGGTCGCGGACCCGCTCGCGCGTCGTCGTGAGCTGCTGCTCGAGCGCCTTGAGTTCCTCGGCGAGCCGGGCGACAGATGCGCGGAACTCGCGCAATTGCTCCTCGCGTTCGATGACGCCGGAGTGCGGATCGCGATCGCGCGACAGGCGCAGCCAGTCGGGCCCCATCCAAATGCCGTCGCGCGTGACCACCGATTCTCCGGCGCGCAGCGAGTGCCTGCGCCGCAGCGCCTCGCCGAGCGTCTCGGCCGCATACACCGAGGAGAGCAGCGAGCCGAGCACTGAAGCGCCCTGCACCTTCGCCTGCAGCGAAGCGGCATCCGCGCCGCCGGCGGCGAATTCGCCGCTGCTGACGATCGCGAGCTGGCCGCCGTCGAAGCTGCCGAGCAGCTCCGCGACGCTGTCCAGGCCGTCGACGCAAACCGCCTCGAGATACGATCCCAGCACGGTCTCCACCGCGCGCTCCCAGCCGCGTGTCACGCGCAGCTGCTGCGCGAGGCGCGGCCGCTCGTCGAGCGACTGCGCCTTCAGCCATTGAGTGACCTTGCCCGATGCCTTGCCGAGCGCGGCCTGCTGCAGCGCCTCGGTCGACAGCTGCGAGCTCACCGCGCCCTGCCAACGTGTGCGCAGCTCGTTGAGCGCCTTGCTCTGGTCGCGTTCGCGATCGCGCGCCTCGGACAGCTGCGCGAGCACTTCTTGCAACTCGGCCTGCGCGCGCTGGCCGGCGTCGGCCGCGAGCGCCGCCGCGCTCGCGAGAGTCTCGAGCGACGCCGCGGGCGCGTCGCCCGCGAGTTCGGCGTGTTCGGCCTGCTGGCGCTCCTGCTGCTGCAGCAGCCGCCGCTCTTGGTTCTCCAACTGCTCGATGCGCGCACGCTCGACCTGCGTTTCGCCCTGCCCGAGCGAAACCGCCCCGGCGTGGACCTCCCAACTCTGCTGCCACGCCGCCAGCGCCTGCTCGGCGGCCTCGAGCGCGAGCCGCGAGGCGGTCTCGACTTCATGCGCACCCTCGAGACCCGGCTCCATCGTCGCGAGTTCGGCGCGCAGTGCGTCGATCTGGCCGCGGTCGCGCGCGATGACGCCCTGCAGTTCCTCGACCTGTCCGAGCGCGAGGTCGAGATCCGAGCGCTGCCGTTGGCGCATTTCGCGCGTATATTGAATGCTCTGTTCGATGCGCGTGACTTCGGCGCCGGCCTCGTAGTAGCGCGCCTGGATCGCGCTCAAGGCGTCGGCGTGCGCGGACTGGTCGGCGCGAATGCGTTCGATCTCGGCCTCTGATTCGCGCAAGTCCGCGATCACCGCGTGCATCGCGATGTCGCATTGCCGGCTCGCCTCGTCGCGCGCGGCCGCGTCATGTTCGAGGGCAGCCAAGCGCAGCGCGAGCAATTCGGCGTGCAGCTTGCGCTGCTCTTCTTTGAGCGTTTGGTAGCGTCGCGCGGTGGCGGCCTGGCGCTGCAGGTGGCGAATCTGCTTTTCGACCTCCTCGCGCAAATCGTTGAGGCGATCGAGATTCTCGCGCGTCGTTCCGATACGGCTTTCGGTTTCCCGGCGCCGCTCTTTATAGCGCGAGATGCCGGCCGCCTCTTCGAGAAACGCGCGCAGGTCGTCGGGCCGCGCCTCGATCACGCGCGATATCATGCCTTGCTCGATGATCGCGTAGCTGCGCGAGCCCAATCCCGTGCCGAGGAACAGCTGCGTAATGTCTTTGCGGCGCACCTTGGTGCCGTTGATGAAATAATCCGAAGTGCCGTCGCGGCTCACGGTCCGTCGCAGCGCAACCTCGTTGTAGTTCGCATAGGCGCCGCCGATCTTGGCGTCGCTGTTGTCGAAGACCAATTCGACCGACGCCGCGCCCAGGGGTTTGCGCGCCGCCGACCCGTTGAAAATCACGTCCGCCATCGACTCGCCGCGCAGGTGCTTCGCGGAGATCTCCCCCATGACCCATCGAACCGCGTCGATGATGTTGGATTTGCCGCAGCCGTTCGGGCCGACGACGCCTGTGAGGCTGCTCGGAAAGGTAACCGTGGTCGGATCGACGAAAGACTTGAAGCCGGCAATTTTGAGTTTTGTTAAGCGCATTGATCTCTTGAACCTTCGGAAGGACGGCCGCGCAAGTCTCTAGCACATGGCCGTCGATGAGGCGCGTAGTGTAAAGTAATCCGATGGCTCAACCCAGCACCACGCTCGAAACCTTCCCCAACCCGGCGCCCGAACGGGACTACACGATTCGCATGACGATTCCCGAATTCACCTGCCTGTGCCCGAAGACCGGACAGCCTGACTTTGCGACGCTCAAGCTCGAATATGTTCCCGATCAGCGTTGTCTCGAATTGAAGGCCCTGAAGCTCTATATTTGGTCCTATCGCGATCGCGGCGCGTTTCACGAGGCCGTGACCAATGCGATCCTCGCGGATTTCGTCCGGGCGATCTCGCCCCGCTTCATGCGCCTCAGCGGTGAATTCAACGTGCGCGGCGGTATCTACACGACCGTGATAGCCGAACACCGGCAGTCCGGCTGGGTCGCGACGCCCCCGGTTACCCTCGCCTGAGTCCAAAAACCGGCGTCATCGTTCGTTCTCGTTTTCAATCAGATACTTAAGACTGCAAATAAAGTTGCCCTTCCGCGCTGTACAGGCGTTTGCACGCCGGTATAATCGCGCGCTCTTTCGTTAGGAGGCGGAGACTCAAATGCCCTCGAAAAAACCGAATAAACCGGCCAAGAAGCCAGGCAAGGCGATTTCGAAGAAGGCCGCTCCGAAACCGGCTGCATCGAAAAAGCTCGCGCGGCCCACGACGAAACCCAATCCGAAGCCCGTATTACCCAAGGTTGCAGTGAAATCCACGAAGTCAGTTCCGAAGCCCCTCGCCGCGAAGCCAGCGGCTCCCGCGCCGGCGAAGCCGGCGCTCGCCAAGACTCCGCCGCTGCCGAAAGCCGTGCTCACGAAGACGCCGCCGGCCGCCAAACCCGCCTTCAAACCGGAGGGCGCCAGAGAGCACGCCCCCAAGGCGCCGCCGGTCAAGTTCGACATACGGCCGCTCGTGATGCCGCGCGCGGCGGCGGGCGGGGAGGACGAAGGCGAGTTCGAATCGCCCGCCGCGTCGAGCCTCCTCGCGGGGCCGCGCAACGTAAAGCCCTATATTACGAGGCGCGGCGAGCAGTACATGAACAAGGAGCAGCTCGAGCATTTCGCTCGAATCCTGCAAAACTGGAAGCGCGATCTCATGGTCGAGGTGGATCGCACCGTGCTGCACATGAAGGATGAGGCCGCAAATTTCCCCGATCCCAACGACCGGGCGACCCAGGAAGAGGAGTTCAGCCTCGAGTTGCGTACGCGCGATCGCGAACGCAAGCTGATCCGCAAGATCGACGAAGCCTTGAAGCGCATCGAGGACGGCTCCTACGGCTATTGCCTCGAGACCGGCGAGGAGATCGGTATCAAGCGCCTCGAGGCGAGGCCGGTCGCGACGCTGTCGGTGGAAGCGCAGGAGCGGCGCGAGCGCCGCGAAAAGCAGTACGGCGACCGGGACGATAGGTACCGCTGAGAGCCCGAGCGGCGGCGCGCACGCGGGCCACCCTCGTCCGCCGGCCGCGACCCGCGGCTATGTCGGCCGCTTCGCGCCGTCGCCGACCGGCGACATGCACCTCGGATCCCTCTATACCGCGGCGGCGAGCTACCTCGATGCGCGCGCGCAACGGCGGCCGCTGGCTGCTGCGCATCGAGGATTTGGACCGCCCGCGCGAGGTACCGGGCTCCGGCGCCGCGATACTCGCGACTCTCGAGGCCTTCGGCTTTCAGTGGGACGGCGAGGTCCTGCGCCAGCGCGAACGCGAGGGCCTCTACGCCGGGGCGCTCGAGCAGCCTCAACCGGCGCGGCCTGCTGTTCGAGTGCAGCTGCAGCCGCCAGGATCTCGCCGATGAAGCCCGTTATCCAGGCACCTGCCGCGAACGACCGCGGCTCGCGGGTGCCGCGACGAGCCGCCGCCTGCGCGTCGAGCCGCGGGAGATCGATTTTATCGATCACATTCAAGGACCGTTTGGCCAAGACGTCGCTGCCGTCTGCGGCGACTTGCTGCTCCGGCGGCGCGATTCGATTTACGCCTACCTGCTCGCCGTCGTCATCGACGATGCCGACAGCGGCGTCACACGGGTGCTGCGCGGCGCGGACCTGCTCGACAACACGCCGCGACAGATATATGTTCAGCAGGCGCTCGGTTTGCCGACGCCGCAATACGCGCATGTGCCTGTGGTTTGCGAGCCCGACGGCTCCAAACTCGCGAAGTCGCGGCGCAGCCTGCGGGTCGATACCGGGGCCCCGCTGGCGCAATTGCAGTTGATCTTCGATCTCTTGGGGCTCGATCCGCCCGCCGATCTGGCACACGCCGGCATCGACGCGGCCTGGCGTTGGGCGATCGCCCACTGGAGCCTCGAACGCGTTCCCCGCAGACATTCTTCTGCCGCTGCCTCGCGCGGCGCAATGACGCGGTCGACCCGACCGCACGTCAGATAACGCCGACTTGCCTTGTCGCTGCATTGCGCTATTCTGCAATCATTGGAGTCGAGACAGAGCATGCAGCTGGTCAGGCACGACCCGGCATCTTCCGGAACCGCGCAGGCCAACACGAGCGAGGAGCCCCATGAGCGAACCGCGAGTGATCAAGAAATACCCGAATCGTCGTCTATACGACACCGTCGAGAGCCGCTATATCACCTTGGCCGAAATTCAGCGGTTGGTCGTCGATAAAATAGACTTCGTCGTCGTCGACAAGAAGACCAACGCCGAGATCACCCGCAGCATTTTGCTGCAGGTCATTTCGGAGCAGGAGCATCAAGCCGATCCGATGCTGACCCAGGAATTCATGATTCAAGTGATCCGCTGTTACGGCAGCAACTTGCAGCCCGTCGTGAGCGCCCACTTGGAGCAGAACCTCAAGCACTTCCTGAACCAGCAGCCGCCGATGCGCGAGCGAAACAAATCGCTCGGCGGGTCGGAGATGGGTCAGGCGCGCGCGCCCGCGATGCATCGCGAAGAACACGCCGATTCGAAGTGAGCGGCCGGGCGCTGCGCCCGGCCCATTCAAGCTCCGGGGTTTAGCACGCCCGGTCCCTGCAAACGCAAAAGGCGTCTAGGCTGCGTCGACGTTGCGCATCGACAGTCGAACGCGCCCCTGGCGATCGACTTCCAGCACCTTGACGCGCACGACGTCGCCTTCTTTGAGCTTGTCGCCGACTCGCTCGACGCGCTCTTCGGAAATCTGCGAGATGTGCACGAGGCCGTCGCGGCCCGGCAGGATCGTGACGAACGCGCCGAAATCCATCAAGCGCGCAACCTTGCCCTCGTAGATACGGCCGACTTCGACGTCCGCGGTGATCAGCTCGATGCGCCGCTGTGCTTCTCGGCCGGCCGCGCCCTGCACCGACGCGATCTTGACCGTGCCGTCGTTCTCGATGTCGATCGAGGTGCCGGTCTCCTCGGTGATCTGCCGGATGACCGCCCCGCCCTTGCCGATCACATCGCGGATCTTCTCCGGATCGATCTTCAGCGTGATGATCGTCGGCGCCCACTCGGACATCACGGCGCGCGGCGCGGACAGCACCTTGTTCATCTCGTGAAGGATGTGCAGACGGCCATGCTTCGCCTGCTCGAGCGCGACGTGCATGATCTCGCGCGTGATGCTCGTGATCTTGATGTCCATCTGCAGCGCGGTGATGCCGTGCTTGGTTCCGGCCACCTTGAAATCCATGTCGCCGAGGTGATCTTCGTCGCCGAGGATATCGGTGAGCACCTGGAAGCGCGCGCCCTCCTTGACGAGTCCCATCGCGACGCCGGCAACCGGCGCCTTGATCGGCACGCCCGCGTCCATCAGCGCGAGGCTCGTGCCGCAGACCGAGGCCATCGAACTCGAACCGTTCGACTCGAGAATTTCCGATACCACGCGAATCACGTACGGAAACGTCTCGATGCTCGGCATCACGGCCTTGACGCCGCGCTTCGCGAGATTGCCGTGGCCGATTTCGCGGCGCTTCGGCGACCCCATCATGCCGGTCTCGCCGACGCTGAACGGCGGAAAGTTGTAATGCAGCATGAACGGCTCTTTGCGCTCGCCGGTCAGTCCGTCGATGATCTGTGCATCACGCCCGGTGCCGAGCGTCGTCACGACCAAGGCTTGAGTTTCGCCGCGCGTGAACAGCGCGGAACCATGGGTGCGCGCCAATACGCCGGTGCGGATGTTGATCGCGCGCACCGTCTTGGTGTCGCGTCCGTCGATGCGCGGATGGCCGTCGAGGATTCTCTCGCGCACCAGCCGGTATTCGAGATTGAAGAATTCGGTGCCGACCTGATCGGCGGTGAACTTGGGCGCCTCGCCCTTGGTGAGCGCCTCGAGCACCGCGTTCTTGATTTCGCCGATCTTGGCGTGCCGCTGCTGCTTTTCGGTGAGCGCATAGGCCTCGGTGAGGCTCTTCTCGGCGAGCGCGGCGACCGCGGTCTTCAACTCGACGTTCGGCTCCGGAGCGACCCAGGTCCATTTCGGCTTACCGGCCTCTGCGCTGAGTTCCTTGATCGCGTTGATCGCGACCTGCATCTGTTCATGGCCGAACATGACCGCGCCCAGCATGATCTCTTCATTGAGGCCGGAGGCCTCCGACTCGACCATCAGCACGCCTTCCTGCGTGCCGGCAACGACGAGGTCGAGCGAAGACTCGCCCAATTGCGTCGCGGTCGGATTGAGCACGTAGTGTCCGCCGATGTAGCCGACGCGCGCCGCGCCGATCGGACCCAAGAACGGCAAACCGGAAATCGCGAGCGCGGCCGAAGCACCGATCAGCGATGCGATATCGGGATCGACCTCGGAGTTGACCGACAGCACCGAGGCCACGACTTGCACTTCGTTGATGAAGCCTTCCGGAAACAGCGGCCGGATCGGCCGATCGATGAGCCTCGAAGTCAGTGTTTCCTTCTCGGTCGGACGCCCCTCGCGCTTGAAGAAGCCGCCCGGTATGCGGCCCGCCGCGTAGGTCTTTTCCTGATAGTTGACCGTCAGCGGAAAGAAGTCGCGGCCCGGGGTCGCCTTCTTGAGACCGACGGCGGTGACCAGCACCACGGTCTCGCTCATCGTGACGATCACCGCGCCGTCGGCTTGACGCGCCAATTCGCCGGTCTCGATCGTGACCGTGTGATCCCCATACTGAAAACTTTTCTTGATCGCGCTCACGTAGGCTGTCCCTTTAATAGTCGGTAATGTGTAGAAGCACAGAACGGTTCGCGTCCTGCGACAGCGCCTATCAGCGGCGTAGCCCCAAGCGCTCGACCAGCTGCGTGTACTTGTCCGGCGTCGTGCTCTTCAAGTAGTCGAGCAGCTTGCGGCGCTGATTGACCATCTTGAGCAATCCGCGGCGCGACGCGTGATCGGCTTTGTGCGCCGTGAAGTGCTGGCTCAAGCCGTTGATGCGCTCGGAGAGCAGTGCAATTTGAACTTCGGGGGATCCGGTGTCCTGCGCGCTGCGCTGGAATTTACCGACGACGCCCGACTTTTCTTCGCGAGTAAGTGGCATTGAAATCAATCCTCAATCAATAACTTAGACCTTTTAGGAAGCCGCGCATTGTACGCGTCGCGGCAGTTGCTCTCAAGCACGATTCTCAGCCGCTGAAATGAGCCGTAAAGGCACCAAACGGCCGGCTGCGCGGACCTCTCCGAGACCCAAAAATCCCAGGCCCGCCGCATAGATACGCACGTTTCCCGGCGAACATCCGGAAACTTCGACGGTCTGGCCCTGACGAAATGCCGCAACGCCGTCGTCCGGCAAGTCGAATCGGCGCCAGTCTCCGAGCGCCGCATCGACCGGCAACAGCAGCCGCAGCCGCTCGGCCGCGCCCCGCGCCTCGAGCGCCTCGAATGTCCATAAGTTCCCGGCGTCGAACGGAGCGACGCCGATGCGCCGCAATGCAACCAAATGCGCGATGGTCCCGAGGCGCAGCGCGAGATCTTCGGCCAGCACGCGAATGTAGGCGCCCTTGGAGCAGCGCACCTCGAAATGCAGGTCCGGCGCACGCCACTCGGTCAGCCTCAACTCATGAATCGCAATGTGGCGCGCGGCGCGCTCGCGGGTGATGCCCGCACGCGCGTATTCATAGAGCGGTCGGCCGTCCTGTTTGAGCGCCGAGTGCATCGGCGGAACCTGCGCGTAGTCACGCGGAAATGCGCCGAGCGCGGCCTCGATCTCGGCCACCGTGAACGACGGCAGCTCGCGCCGCTCGACGATCGGCGATTCCAGGTCCGCGCTCGCCGTGCGCTCGCCCAAGCGCGCGGTGACCTGGTAGGTCTTGTCGGCGTCGAGCATCTGCGCGCCGAACTTGGTAGCCTCGCCGAAGCAAATCGGCAGCAGTCCCGAGGCGAGCGGGTCGAGCGAGCCGGTATGTCCCGCTTTGCGGGCTTCGAACAAGTACTTGATGCGTGCAACCGCGCCCGCGGAGCTCATCCCGAGCGGTTTGTCGAGCAGCAGAATGCCGTGAATGTCGGCCGGCATCAGCGCGTCCCGCTGCCGCTGTCGTCCGGCGCGCCGCCGCCGTCCGGGCCGCCGGCCCCTTCCGGGCCGCCACCGTTGTCGAGCGGCTCGCCGGCGACGGGCTTGTTGGCCGCATCGATGAGTTGGGTGAGCCGCACGCCGCGTGCGATCGAGGTATCGAGTTCGAAACTCAAGGTCGGCGTGTAGCGGATCATGAGCGCGCGCGACAGCGCGTTGCGCAGGAACCCCGCTGCGCTTTCGAGCCCGCGCTGCACCTGGGGGTCCGGACCGTCACGGCCGAAAATCAGATAGAACACCTTGGCCGTGCGCAGGTCGCCGCTGACGTCGACCGCAGTGATCGTGACGTTCCCGATCCTCGAATCCTTGACGCCGCGGCGCAGCACCTCGGTGAGCTCGCGCTGGATCTGCTCACCCATTCGCCGAGCGCGCGGATTGTCGCGTGACATTCGTGCGAAGTGCCGCGCCGCACGCTATAGCGTGCGCGCAACCTCGACCCGCGAATAGCATTCGATCTGGTCGCCTTCCTGCACGTCATTGTAGTTCTTGACGCCGATTCCGCATTCGGTGCCCGCGCGCACCTCGTTGACGTCGTCCTTGAAGCGCTTCAGCGACTCGAGCGCTCCCTCGAAGATCACGACGTTGTTGCGCAGTACGCGAATCGGAAAATTGCGGCGCACGTAGCCGTCGACGACCATGCATCCGGCGACCGTGCCGAACTTGCTCGAGCGGAACACGCTGCGCACCGCGGCGAGGCCCACGATCTGTTCCTTGACCTCGGGGGAGAGCATGCCGGTGAGCACCGTGCGGATGTCGTCGATCGCCTCGTAGATGATGCTGTAATAACGAACGTCGACGCCGTGATCCTTGATGGCGGCGCGCGCGGCGGCATCGCCTCGCACGTTGAAGGCGATGATGCGCGCCTTCGAGGCCGCTGCCAGCGTGATGTCCGATTCGGTGATACCGCCGACACCGCTCGAGACGACGTTGACGGCCACTTCGGACGTGGACAGTCCGTTGAGCGCGTCGCGCAGCGCCTCGACGCTGCCCTGCACGTCGGCCTTGACGAGCAGCTGCACGACGTTCGGCTTGATCGGTTCCCATGTTCGTGAACACGTCGGCCATGTTGGCGCTCTGCTTCGCCAGCTTGACGTCGCGGGATTTCGCCTGCCGATGCATCGCGACTTCGCGCGCCTTGCGCTCGCTCTCGACGACCAGCATCTCGTCGCCGGCATTCGGCGCACCCGACAGGCCGAGCACGACGACCGGCATCGAGGGACCCGCCGACTCGACCGGCCTGCCCGCCTCGTCGAACAGCGCGCGCACGCGGCCGAATTCCTGACCGAGCAGGATCGCGTCGCCGAGCTTGAGCGTGCCGCGCAGCACCAGCACGGTCGCAACCGCGCCGCGCCCCTTCTCGAGACTCGACTCGATGACGAATCCCGCCGCGAAACCCTCGGTCGGGGCCTTCAGCTCGAGCACTTCGGCCTGCAGCAGAATGCTCTCGAGCAGCTGATCGACGCCCTGGCCGGTGCGCGCCGAAACCGGCACGAATATGTTCTCGCCGCCCCATTCCTCGGGAATCACGCCATATTTCGTGAGTTCCTGCCTGACCTTTTCCGGGTCCGCCTCGGGCTTGTCGATCTTGTTGATCGCCACCACGATCGGCACCTTGGCCGCCTGCGCGTGATTGATCGCTTCGATGGTTTGCGGCATCACGCCGTCGTCGGCGGCGATCACCAGGATCACGATGTCGGTGACTTGGGCGCCGCGCGCGCGCATCGCGGTGAACGCCGCATGGCCCGGCGTATCGAGGAAGGTCACCATGCCCTTCGAGGTCTCGACGTGATAGGCGCCGATGTGCTGGGTGATCCCGCCCGCTTCGCCCGCGGCGACCTTGGTGCGGCGGATGTAGTCGAGCAGCGAGGTCTTGCCGTGGTCGACGTGGCCCATGACGGTCACGATCGGGGGACGCGGCTTGATTTCGAGCGTGCCGTCCTCGATGCCCTGCAGGTCGTCCTCAATGACGTTTTCCTTGCGCAGCACCGCGGTATGGCCCATCTCCTCGACGACCAGCACCGCGGTGTCCTGTTCGATCATTTGATTGATCGTCGCCATCACGCCCATGTTCATCATGACTTTGATGACTTCGGTCGCTTTGACCGCCATCTTCTGCGCGAGCTCCGCCACCGTCATGGCCTCGCCGATCGCGACTTCGCGCACGACGCGTTCAGTCGGCCGCTCGAAGCCGTGCTTGGCATCGCTGTCGCCGACCGAGCGGCGGCGTCCGTCGCGGGATTTCTTCTTCTTGTGGCGCGAGCTGACGTCGCCGACGATATGCAGCTCCTGGCGGCCGTAGCGCGTCGCCTTGTCGTCGACGACCTCGCGCACGGCCTTGGCCGGCTTCGCGGCCGCGGCCTTGCGTTCGCGCTCCGCCAACTCCCGAGCCTGTGCTTCGGCCTGCCGCCGCGCCTCTTCCTCTGCGGTGCGTTTGCGCTGTTCCTCATCGGTGCGGCGGCGGCTCTCCTCCTCCTGCCGCTCGCGATCGAGGCGCTCGCGCTCGCGCCGCTCGTTCTCCTCGCGTTCGAGTGCCGCCTTGGCCTGCTCCTCGGTCTCGCGCAGGCGATCGATTTCTTCCTGTTGGTGGCGCGCCTGATCCTCGAGGACCTCGCGCTTGATGTAGGTGCGCTTGCTGCGCACTTCGACGTTGACGGTTCGCGCACGGCCCTGAGGGCTCGCCAACTTCAGTTCCGACTGCGACTTGCGCTTCAACGTGATCTTGCGCGGCGCCGCATCCGCCTGCAGGTCGTCCCGCCCGTGGCTGCGCCGCAGATGGGTCAGCAGCTCGTGCTTCGCATCCTCGCTGATCATGTCTTGGGCGCTGTCGACCTTGATTCCCGCCTGATCGAGCTGCTGAAGCAGCCGATCCACCGGCACCTTCAGTACCTCGGCGAATTGGGCGACCGTTACATCTGCCATACCTGTGCTCCTAAGCCTTCGCTTCTTCCGCGAACCAGTGCTTGCGGGCTTCCATGATCAAATCGGCGGATTGCTTCTCGTCGGTGCCGCCGATCTCGATGAGTTCGTCAACCGACAGATCCGCGAGGTCCTCGCGCGTGCGCACGCCCTTGCCGGCCAGGGTTCGCGCCAACGGCTCGCCGGTCAGTTCGATCAGATCCGCACTCGGCTCGCCGCTGCCGGCAGACTCCTCGGTCGCGATCGCCTGCGTGAGCAGCACGTCGCGCGCGCGCGTCCGCAGCTCCTTGACGATCTCCTCGTCGAACTCCTCGATCGCGTTGAGTTCGCTCGCCGGCACGTAGGCGATTTCCTCGATCGTCGAAAATCCCTCCGAGACCAGAATGCTCGCCACGTCGGCATCGACGTCCAGCTGCTTCATGAACGTTTCGCGCAGCGCCGACGACTCGGTCTCGCTCTTCGCCTCGGCCTGCGACTCGCTCATGACATTGAGCTCCCAGCCGGTCAGTTCACTCGCCAGGCGGATGTTCTGGCCGCCGCGGCCGATCGCCTGCGAGAGCTTGTCCTCGGAGACCGCAATGTCCATCGAATGCGAATCCTCGTCGACGACGATCGAGGTCACCTCGGCGGGCGCCATCGCATTGATGACGAACTGGGCCGCGTTCTCGTCGAACGGGATGATGTCGACGCGCTCGCCTGCGATCTCGTTCGAGACCGCCTGGACGCGCGAGCCGCGCATGCCGACGCAGGCGCCGACCGGGTCGACGCGCGGATCGTTGCTGCGCACCGCGATCTTGGCGCGCACGCCCGCATCGCGTGCCGCGGCGAGAATATTGATGAGGCCCTGGCCGACTTCCGGGACCTCGAGCTTGAACAATTCGATGAGGAATTCCGGCGCCGTGCGCGACAGGAACAGCTGCGGGCCGCGCGGCTCCGAGCGGACCTCCTTGAGGTAGGCCTTGATGCGATCCTGGGAGCGCACCGGTTCGCGCGGAATCAGCTCCTCGCGCGGAATGTAGCCCTCGGCATTGGCGCCGAGATCGACGAAAACGCCGTTGCGGTCGACGCGCTTGACGATGCCGCTCACCAGCGTGCCCGCGCGGTCCTTGTAGGCATCGACGACCTGCGCGCGCTCCGCCTCGCGAACCTTTTGCACGATGACCTGCTTTGCGGTCTGCGCGAGGATGCGTCCGAACGGCACCGACTCCATCGGCTCCTCGACGAAGCCGCCCGGTTCGACGTCCTTGTCGAGATCGCGCGCGTCGTCGAGGCGCAGTTCGCGCTCCGGCACTTCGAGCTCGGTGGAATCGTCCGCGAACACCTTCCAGCGGCGAAACGTGTCGTAGCCGCCGGTCTTGCGGTTGATCGCGACGCGCACGTCGAGTTCTTCGCCGTGCTTCTTGCGCGTCGCGGAGGCGAGCGCCGCCTCGAGCGCGTCGAAGATGATTTCCTTGTCGACGCCCTTCTCGTTGGACACTGCGTCCACCGCCATCAAAATCTCTTTGTTCATAGACCTCTACTCCTTGCCGCTATGGCCGCATACCGCCGGCCCGCCTGACGCACGCCCGCTCACTCGGGCCTCAATCTCGCCTTTTGAATTCGCTCCATCGGCAGCCGGTACTCGCGCCCGTCCACCACAACGACGATCGAATCCGCCTCGACCGCCTGCAATACACCCGCAAAACGACGCCGGCCGTCCAGCGGCAGCTTCAATTCGACGAACACCTGCGCGCCGACGAAGCGCTCGAAGTGCGCACGCTTGCGCAGGATGCGGTCGAGCCCGGGCGACGACACCTCGAGCGTGTAGTGCCCTGGTATCGGATCGGCGGCCTCGAGCACCTCGCTGACCGCGTGGCTCACGCGAGCACAATCCTCGACCGTCACACCGGCTTCGGCGTCCGCGGCTTTGCGATCGATGAAGATCCGCAGCACGCCGCTCCGACCCTGCCTCGCAAATTCGATGTCCACCAACTCAAAGCTGAGCGCCTCGATCGGCGGCTCCAACAAGCGCATCAAGGCGTCGCGCATCGCTCGAATCCTTCACAAACAAAAAAGGGGACCATCGGCCCCCCTTTTAACGAAAAAGCCCCATCGGGGGCCTTTCAAAAAAACCTGACGCAGGAGTGTGACCGCAACCAACCGCCCCCGCCGAGGGCCGCGATTATAGGCAATACATGCGCAAGGGTAAACCCTTTACCCCAAAAGAAATCACGGGCGCGGTGGCACCCAACTCCCCCACAAGCGATCGGGGCCACAACATTGTGGCCCCGATCTTCGTCTCAGCTCAGAGCTGCGATCAGCTCAGGCGCTGTTACCAGCGCTTCGGGCCGCGGGAACCGCCGCCGCCGCCGCCGCCGCCACCGCCGCCGGTGCGCTCCTGAGCCTCGTTCACCTTCAGCGCACGCCCGTCGACGTCGTGGCCATTCAAGGCCTGCATGGCGCGCGCAGCGTCTGCGCTCGCCATTTCAACGAAGCCGAAACCGCGAGGACGGCCGGTGTCACGATCATTAATCAAAGCCACCGACTGAACCGCACCGTGCTTTTCGAACAGCGCGCGAACCGCGGACTCGTCCATTGAGAACGGGAGATTGCCAACATACATTTTCGTCATGTGAAGAATACCTACTACAAAAGAAACTATCGGCCGGTCACTCGTGCCACCGTCAACAACGATTGCGGTGTGCCTGCCACCTGGGTCGAAGAAACCTGCTTTGTGGGTTGTGGCCAGATGACGCCGGAGCGGCGCAATGACCAGAAACGAACCAAGTAGAACTTCACGAACCGGCGCATATCCTACAGGACTTTAGGGAATAATACGAATGCGGCTCTTTAACGTCGCCAGCAACTGAGGTGCGCGGGCTGCGCCCGATGGCCGCTGAAGACCCCAGGCGCGTGCGCCGCATGCAAGCAGCTCAATCCTGCTGCGATGCACAATTCCGTGGCGATGCGCGCCTCGTGCGGACCGTGATTGACCATGACGAAGAGCCCGTCCGGGCGCAGATTGGCGCGGATGCGCTCGAACATCCGTGCCGGGTCGAGCAGCTGCAGCGGCAGGCGCCAAGCGAGAATCGAGCGCGCGGTCACGAATGGGAACCAGGCCGTGATCAGATCCGCCGGCAACTCGCAGCGCCCGTAATCGGCGATCAGAAAGTTCGCATTGGGCACGCGCGCGAGATACCCAGCCGCATAATCGATGCGCGTATGACCGTCCCGGTAGAGCCGATAGCCCTCGACCTCGACGCCGACCATCGCGCTCGGGCGGAAGAACGCCTGCAAAGCCTCGGCATACCAAAAGTTCGCGCAGCCGACGTCGCATAGATAGCCCCCCACGGGTGGCGCCGTACCGGATGCGTTCCAGGCGCGATCGAGGATGTCGAGGTATTCGTAATTGTTGTAGCTGGTTGCCGCGCTCAAGTGGTCTTCGAATTTCACCTGGTAACGGCTTTGCAACGCGGCTATTCTTTGCGCCTGCTGCGGCCCCGAAGCGCAACCGGCATGCGCCGGCGTTTCGTAAAAGACTCCGCGCGACCAACGCAGACGCTCGGATACGCCGTACCAGAAACGGTGCCTCAAGGACCTAAGCCGCTCGAACCATGTGTACATCGACCAAATGCTATGCGGGACTCCGCGAGGCGTCGATAGCGCGCGACGGCTGGCAATGCCGCTAGCTCTTTGGTCGCCGAAATATTGGCCAACCTGGATCGGCCTTGGGATGCTGCGCATGCTCGAGCCCCTGCCCGTGCCGTTGCAGCTGCGAATGGGGCGCGGTCTCGGCAGGATCCTAAGGCGCCTGCCGATGTCTTGGATTCGAATTGCGCGCCGGAACATCGAACTCTGCCTGCCGGAGCTTTCCCCCGCCGAACGCGAGGACCTGCTCGAGCGGCATTGCGAGAGTCTCGGCATGGCGCTGTTCGAGACGGTCGACACCTGGTGGAGCAGCGACCGGCGCATCCTCGACCAGGCGCAAATCGTAGGCCTCGAGCGCCTACAGGCCGCGCTCGCCAAGGGTCGCGGGGCGATTCTGATCGGCGGCCATTTCACGACGATCGAGATCGCGACACGCATCATCAGCGCGGTCGTTCCGATGAGCGCCGTCTACCGGCCGCCCAAGAACGCGGTGCTCGCGCGCGCGATGCTGGCGAGTTTCGAGCAAAACGGCATCCCGATCGCCTACGACGACATCCGCTCGATGATCCGGGTACTGCGCAAGAACGGCGTCGTGTGGTATGCGCCGGACCAAAGCTATCGCAACAAGGGTGCGGCGATGGTCGATTTTTTCGGCATTCCGGCCGCGACCACGACCGCGACCTCGCGCCTCGCGCAGATCTCGGGCGCGGCGGTTCTAACCTATTTTCCGGAGCGGCTGCCCGGCAACGCGGGCTATCGGGTCGTGATCGGCGAGCCGTTCGAGGATTTTCCGAGCGCGGATCCGATCAAGGACGTGCAGCGCTTCGTGCGCCTTCTCGAGGAGCAGATTCGGCGCGTCCCGGAACAGTATCTTTGGGTCCACCGGCGATTCAAGGGTTTGAGCGCCGACTATCCCGATTACTACGGCCGCGACTCACGCAATCGCCGAACCTGACCCGGACCGGCGCGCCGCCTCGCCGACCGCGGCGGCGCGCGCCTGGCGCTTCAGCGCGCAGGAGCTTGGCCGATTTTCTTGAGCAGCGCGCGCCGCAGTTGCGAGGCCTCGGTGCGCAACGGCGCCGTGCGCAGGCGATCGAGTTCCGGTTCGGTGTACGGCTGAAAATTCGCGGGGATATCCGCCGCATCGAAGCGCCACAGCATCCAGTTCAAGACCTCGGCCAGATCTCGACTCGACAGCGGCGAGGTCGCAACGCCGGGCACTCGCGCAAGATACTCACGGCCGCCGTCGACGCGCAGAAATTTCGCGACCGATCCCGCGATATCCGGCGCAGCGCCCGGCGAACCATGGCCGTCGGGGCGATGGCATCCTTGGCAGTTCAGCGTCCAGTGCTGCCACGCACGCTGCGGATTGTCGACGCCCGCAATGGCGGCGGCAGGCTCAAGGGCTGCTTGGGCGCAAGCTGTCGCGCATCCGAATACCCCGGCAGCCGCGATGAGCGCGGCGCGGAGCGCCGCAGTGCCGGGGGCACCCCGACGCCTGGCGCCCGCGCTCATGGTCCGCTTGGAGCGGGCCGCAGAGCTCGGGTATTTTGCGGCGATTTATCCGCGTGTCGAGCACGGATATCGACGACTTCCTTGGCCGCGAACGGAGCCGGCGGCGGTTTGACCTTGCCGAGACCGCTGCCGAGATAATTGAGCACAGCCGCCACTTCGAGTTCGCTCAAGGTCGACTGCGCCGGCATCACGCCGTGATAGCTGTTGCCGCCGACCTGCAGCTCGCCGATCAGGCCGGTCGTGACGACCATCACCAAGTACTCGCGCCCCGCCGGAGTTTTTGCAAATGACACGATCTGCTCATGCAGCGGCGGAAAGCTGCCCGGAATTCCGGCGGCCTCGGGCCCATGGCAGACCGCGCAGTGATTCGCGAACACCGTCGCTCCCGCGGGCAGCGGCGCACCAAGGCATGGCAGCGCCGCGCCGGACAGCAGCGCCACCGTACACAAATACCGGACGAGGGGATGCGACATGATGTTACTTGCTGTCGGTGGCGACACCCAGAATGATCGCCGTCGAGCAGGTGTAGGATTGGCTCTGGGTGCCGAAACACCACGTGACTTCGTTGTTCATTTGCGGGCGCACGACCGGCCGGTCACCCTCGTTGCGCTGACAATTGCAGCGGCCCCATGGCACGCCGCCGCAGCAATCGTTGTACGAGATGATGTAGTTGCGCTGGTCGGCCGGATTGAGGCAGGTGCCGATCCAGGTGATCGGCGACATCTCGGTCCCGGGCGGGCATGAGTTGACCGTGCCGCCGTAACAGGTGCAGAGCGACCCATCGATCGCGCAATAGCGCCAGTAATCGCAGTGCGTTTGATCGCCGGGGTCCTGCGGGTTCCCGCTGAATTGCGGCGGTTGCTCGCCGGAGTTCGGATCGCCGGCACCGGCCGGATCAGGCTCCGCGGCGCGCGCGACCGGCAACAAAGGCAGCGCGGCAGCACCGACCAAAAAGGTACCCAGCACGCTGAACAACCCGCGGCGCGAGGTTCGGCTCGCGAACCCGCGCAGGACTCTTTCCGCCACTTGATCGAAATGCACGACTCTATTCTCCCGACGATGCCCGTTTGGGGCCGCCTGACTTGAGGAATTGCTGAATACTACTGACGCCGTGCTCCTGCGCGACGAACAGACTTTCCAAATGCTCGCGCGTATTGACGAGACCCGTCGCCGAGAGCTTGCCGGCCGCGTCGATCAATACCGCATACGGCAGCTTGGAAACGCCGTAGCTGCGCCCCAACTGCTCCGATAGGACATAGGGGAATTTGCCGAGCCCTTTGGCACGCACGAATGCATCGTGCGGCTCGTCCGCGCCGTCGCTCGCGAGCACGATATCGAGCCAGCTTCTCTCGGCCGAATAGGCCGAGCGCACCGAGGGCAGCAGCGCCTCGCAGATCGCACAGCTCGGCGACAAGAACAGCACCAGCTGGCTGCGGCCGCCGCGTATTCCGCCGATTTGCACCAGCGTGCCGTCGAGCGCCGGCAGCGACTGCTGCGGCACCGGCTCGCCGATCTTGAGCGGCTGCTTGAGCGCGAGTGCGCCCGCGGGCGCGATGCGCTGGTGCAGCACGCCGACCTGGCGCGCCAGCGCGATGCACACCAGGGCGAGCACGAGCACGGCGACCCACAACAGAATTTGCGAGGCGACGAGGAAGCTCATCGCAGCACCCCGCCGCGCAGCGGCCCGATCGCCATGACCCGGTCGAGCGCCGCGTAGAGTGCCAGCAAGGCAAACGCGCCGAGCCCTTGGGAGAGCGCGCCGAGGGCACCTGCGCCGTCGAGCAGCACGAGCGCCGGCGCATGAACGTCGAACTCGGCCGACCAGCCGGTCGCGGCGAGCAGACCGGCGAGCGCCACCAAGGTCGCGGCGCGCCACAGATGGAAAGCGCCGAGCGGCCGATGCGTCGCGCCGAAGCTGCAGCCACAGTCGATTTCACGCCGGCCCGCGAGGACCGCGCGCGCAATCAACGCGAAATAGCCGCTCCAGATGAGCGCCGCGAGCAGCGCGCCCTGCGCGGCCGATTGTGCGAGCGTCCAGCCGGCGGCCGCGAACTCGGCCGCGGCCGCTGCGATCAGCGCAACACCGGCACCGCGCCATCCGAGGCCGGACAGTTCGGCGACCGCATGCTGTGTCCGCGAACGCCACAATATCTTGTGGAGCGCCGAAACACAGAGCAGCAGCGCAAGAAACAGCCCTGTCTGGCCTGCCAGCGCGTCGAGTATCGCCGGAACGGGGAAAGTGCGCTCGCATGTCAGGGCACGGGCTGGATCGTCATGCGGGTTCTGAAACCCGTCATGTTGAGGCTGCGAACCAAACTGCCGGTGTTTGCGTCGTAGACGTCGGCGCGCTCGCCACCCTGTACGATGAGCAGCGGATCGGCCGTGTGGGTGAGCGCGATCGAGGAGCCGGGGCGCGCCAGCCGCAGGCGCTTGATGCGCGTCTTCGATGCCGCGTCATAGACCCATATTTCAGTGCCCGGGTCCTTGTAGCTGCCTTCGCGCGCATCGGGCTGCATCAATACGTAGAGCAGCTTGTTGCCGTCGCCGGCGATCGGCTGCCAGCCGCTCGGCCGCCAGTGCTGCGCGGCATCCGCGGCCGACAACAGCGACCATTGCGGCAGCACGGTCCCGAGATCGTCCTTCGTGTCGATCGGCTGAATCGACCCGAGCATCGTCGGGAAGTAGCGCACGCCGCCGATGCTCGCCGACCAGGTGAACAGCGGATCCGTGTCGATCACGTTGAACGGCTTCGATTCGCTGCGGCCGATGACCTTGCCGTCGGCGCTCAACTTGAGGCTCAGCAGCGTTCCGCTCGCGCACAGCGTCGAGAAGCCGCGCTGGCCGGTCGGATAAACCAGCGAGCAGCCCGGGATTTCGACCTCGCCGAGCACCTTGCGCTTGATGAGGTCGACGACCGTGACCGACGAGGCCGGCGTGAAGTTGAAGACGAGCGCCATGCGCTCGCCGTCGGTGAATGCAAACATGCCCTCCATCGCGGTGATCAGCGCACGCTTGGTCGGCAGAACGATCTCGCCGACGGGCTTGAGAGTCGCCGTGTCGTAGACGGTGATGTAGTCGGTGCGTGTGCCGCGCGTGCCGCGCGACCACACGGTGTCCGCCACATAGAGTTCCGGCCGCGTCGAGGAGATCAGCAGCAGCGAGGAGTCCCTGGCCTGCAAATTGCCCTCGATCTCGCGGCCGTCGCCGCCGACGTTGCGCAATTCGATGCGATCGCTCGAGAAGTTGAAAAACGACCAGGTCGCCGGATATTTCGCCGGCAAGGTCTGGATGCTCGGGATGGTCTCGGTCGGGAGCGGCGTCGGGAATTGGGCGCCGGCAGCCGCCGAGGCAGCCAAGCATGCGCAAATCACTGCGGGCAGCGCCCGATAACTATGGAATCTCATGGCCCAACGACTCTCCTGGTGCTCGCCTTGCGTGCCGTCCTGCCGGATACCGGCTCCGCAACGGAGCCTTCCTAAGGCAGCGCAAGATGCCGGTAATTTCACGATCGATCTAGTCATCCCTTCGTCTGTGGCGCGACGACTTCGGTCGGCTCAAGGGATCGAGTGTACGTTAACTGGCGCAAGCTGAGAATACGGTCGCATTTCGCGCCGCTCGGGCGAGCAATCTTGGTCTATGATGCAGCGATGACGGAGGATCAGGTACGCGTCCAAGGAGCCACGGGCGTCGATTTGACCTTGGCGCTTGCGGGACCCGGCAACCGCAGCTACGCGTTCATCATCGATTGGCATTTGCGTCTGCTGCTCGCGCTCGTCTGGCTGCTGGTGGCCGAGGTGGTCTTCAAACTCAGCCTGAGTTTCAAGACGCACGATGCGCTGCTCAGCGACTTGCCCGCACTATTGATCTATTTCCTCTATCACCCGGTCATCGAAACGATGCTGCGCGGGCGCACGCCCGGCAAGCGCATTGCCGGCGTGCGCGTGGTCACTCGCCAAGGCGGTACGCCGAGTGTCGGGGCGCTGCTGATCAGAAATCTGTTCAGGACCGTCGACAGCCTGCCGGCGTTCTACTTGGTCGGCTTGATCTGTTGCTTCGTGAGTGCGAATCGCGTGCGCATCGGCGACATGGCGGCGGGCACGCTGCTCGTGGTCGAGGACGGCGGCGCGGAGAAATCGCTGGCGCGCGTCAGCGCGCTCGCGGGCGATTCGCGACTGTCGCTCGACGGCCTGGAACTCGTCGATCAATTGCTCGAGCGCTGGGAATCGCTCGAATCGACGAAGCGCACGGCGATCGCCGTGGACCTGCTCGCGCGCCTGGAGCCGCCGGGCCCCGCGCCCGGCTCCGGTGCGCCCCCCGCCGGCGGCGCGGCCGATGAGGCGCGGCTGCGGACCCGACTGCGCGAGCTGTTGCGCAGCGGCAGCTCGGCGGCATAGATCATGGCCGAACGGCACGGGACGCGCGAATGGCTCAACTCCCGTGCGGCTGCATGGCGCAAGGCCGCCCTGCTCGTCCCGGCACTGCGTAATCGTCGCCGCGCGACGCTCGAGGAAGCGCTCGACGCGGTCGAGTCCTACAGCGCGCTCGCGCGCGATCTCGCGACCGCGCGTCAGCTTGCACCGCGCAGCCGCACGACCGCGGGCCTCGAATCACTGTACGCGCAGCTGCATGCGCTGATCAGCCGCAAGCCGCCGTTCGGCCGCGCGAGTCTCGTGAGCCTGCTGCGCGAGCGCCTGCCCTCCGCAGTGCGCGAATTGGGCGGGCGCATCGCGGCAATCGCGAGCCTGATGGTGGCCGGCGCCGTGGCCGGCTGGTGCCTCATCGAGGCGTACCCCGAGCTGATCGGGCTGTTCGCGAGCAATTCGATGATCGAGCAGGTCGAACAAGGTCACCTGTGGACCGAGGGCATCATCAACATCATGCCATCCTCGGTCATGTCGGTCAGCATCCTCGCGAACAACATCGTGGTGAGCGTGTTTGCGTTTTGCAGCGGCATTCTTTTCGGGCTCGGCACATTTTATTTGATCGCGCTCAACGGATTGCTGCTGGGCAGCACTTTCGCCTTCGTGCATCAACACGGCCTCGCGGCCGCGCTGTTCAAGTTCATCGTCGCGCACGGTCCGGTCGAGCTGTCGGTGATTTGCCTGGCGGGCGCCGCGGGTACTGCGATCGGCGAGTCGCTGATTCGCCCCGATCACGGCTCGCGCCGCGATTCGTTTCAAGCTTGCACGGGTCGCGTCGCGCCGGTTCTGCTCGCCGGCGCCGCGCTGCTCGTCGGCTGCGGGTTCATCGAGGGATTCATCTCGCCGGATCCGCGCTTCGGTCTGCCGGTCCGGATCGCGGTCGGCGCGGCGTATTGGCTATTCATGCTCCTGTTGCTGACCGGCCGTCTGTTTCGCCGGCCGGCCGCAGCGATGCCCGAGCCGCATGGCGCGATGGGTGGCTAGGCGCGCCGCTGGCGGCGGAAATTCTGATAGCTTTCGAGAACCGCCCGTTCCAGATGTTCGGGCCGCGCGAGCAGCGTCGGCGCGCCGAGTGCACCGAGCGCGCGCACCTTGCGGTTGAGTCCTTCGCAATACTCTTGGGCCGCGAGCACGCGGTAGGGGTCCAGCCAATCGCGTGCCGGCGCGCGCGCGAGAGCTTCGGCCGACGCGCTCGACAGTGCGGCGACGAACGGCAGGTGCTTGGTCCGCAGCAGCCTCACCGCCTGCACCAGCTGACCGGTTGCCGTCGTGTCGTCGAGGTCGGTCAGCAGCACGACGAGACTGCGTTGCCGTACCAGCGTGCGCACGCGGATCGCGGCCTGCAGCGCATTGGATTCGCTGACCTCGACCTGGGCGGCGGCGAGCAGCGCGCGCATGCGCATCACGGCCGCCGCGCCACGCGCCGGTGCGAGCGCAGCGAGCGGCTGCGCCGCGTAGATCACGAGCCCCACCATGTCCTCGTGTGACGCGGCATATTGGGCGAGACGCGCCGCCACGTTCACATAGTGCCCGAAACGGTCCAATTCGCCGGCCCAGAGCCCGCTCGCGCGTCCCGCGTCGATCACGATCACGATTTCTAGGCGCTGGTCATCGGAAAAATCACGGCTCACCAGCCGGCGCGAGCGCGCAGTCGCGCGCCAGTCAATCACCCGCGGCGGGTCGCCGACCCGGTACCCACGCAACCGCAGGAATTCGCCCCCCGCCGCGACCGCGGCGCCCGGGCGCACGCCGAATGCATCGGCGCCGGCGTCGCCGCGCTCGCCGCGCATCAGATCCGGCACGACCGTGATCTGCGCTGCGCAGGGGAGCGTGCGCGGCCACCACGCAAGCCCCAGCGGACCGGCGATGCGGGCGCGCTGCGGCGGCCAAACATCGCTGCCGAGGCGGCAGGCGGTAGCGTGCAGTTCCGTCTGCACGCTCGTCCCGGGTGGAACGGCGACGGCGATCACGCCGGCGCTCATCTCGACGAACGGCGGCGCGCTCGGTGCGATCTCGATCCTGAGCACGCGACCCAAACCGTGGGAGACGCCGAATCGCAGGCTGCTGCGTCGGCCGAGCAGCCAATGACGGGGCGAGCCGATTTCGAGCCCCAAGCCGCTGCGCGCGACGGTCCAGGATTCGTAGGCGAGACCCGCGAGCAACAAGGCGCAAGGAACGGCCCACAAGCCGGCAAGCCCCGCCGCGCCGCTCCAATCGGCCGCGACGGCGATCAGCGCGGCTGCGATCGCAAGCAACAGCGAGTTGCGCCGCAGGCTCAGGCCGCTCAACGCGGAACCGCCACTTGCTCGAGCAGCTGCTCAACGATGGTTCGTTCAGTGACCCCTTCCAACAGCGCCTCGGGAGCAACGACGATTCGATGTGCGACCACGGGCGGCAGCATTTCCTTTACGTCGTCGGGCGCCACGAATTCCGAGCCGCGCAGCGCGGCGGCGATTCGCGCCGCGCGCAGCAAGGCCAAGGCACCGCGCGTCGAGAGGCCCAAGCTCAACTGCTGCTGCTCGCGCGATGCGCGCGCGAGATCGAGCACATAGGCGAACAGTTCCGGTGCGACGTGCACCGAGTCGACGCAAGCACGCGCCTCGTCGAGCGCCTGCTGGGTGACGGGACCGGCGGCCGCGGCCGGCGGAGGCGCCTGAAGTCGGCCGTACTGCGCGAGAATCGCGGCCTCGTCGGCGCGAGAGGGGTAGCTCATATCGATGCGCAGCATGAAGCGGTCGAGCTGCGACTCGGGCAAGGGATAGGTGCCCTCGAAGTCGTGAGGATTCTGCGTCGCGATTACCAAGAACGCGGCAGGCAGCGGATAGCTGCTGCGGTCCACCGATACCTGCCGCTCCTCCATCGCCTCGAGCAGCGCCGATTGGGTCTTCGGTCCCGCGCGATTGATTTCGTCGACCAGCAATACATCCGAAAACAGAGGGCCCGGCCGGAATACGAAGGCGCCCTTGGTAGTATCGAACAGATGCCCGCCGATGATGTCGGACGGCATTAAATCGGGCGTGCCCTGGACCCGGTTGTAAATGCCGCCCAAGGCCGCCGCGAGCGTCTTGCTGAACAAGGTCTTGCCGAGCCCCGGCGGTCCCTGCAACAGCACATGGCCGCGCGCGATGATCGCGATCGTCACCAGGCGCACGACCGGATCCAATCCGATGACCGTTGCGCCGAGCGCTGATTGCAGCCGCTGCGCGAACAGCTTGAGGGCCGAATTCATAAGAGAGCTCCTTGCATTCGAGACAAAAGATTCTGCAGCCGCACCAAATCCACGCGCTGCCCGGCGACGGCTTTCGCATGCTGCCTCCGCAGCTCCGCGAGTTCCTCCGACGACACCAGGGCCTGAGCCTCGAGCCAGGTCCAGACGGGCGCCCCATCCTCGCTGAGCCCAAGCCGCCGGCGCAGTGCATTGAAAAAGTTCGCCAGCAGCCGCTCGGCGGCGGCCGCCGGTGCCAGCACGCCCGCAAAGAATTCACCCGACGCACCGACGAAGGCGGTCACATCGACGGGACGCCAATGCGCGTCGCGCACGCGAAAGGTCTGCGCGCCGAGCACGAACAGGAACCACACGACCAGGACCCAGAGCAGCGTGCGATGCAGGCGCGGATCGGCGAAAAACGCCTTCGGATCGTAATAGCTGACGGCGCCTTGGTGAGCGTCGTCGAAGATGACCGTGCCCCGCTCCGCGCGGTTCCAGGCGACGATGTTCGCAAGGAATCGCGCATTGTCGGCCTCGCCGATCGCGCGGTTGGAAAATGCGCCGGCGACGCCGATCACGAGAATTTGGCCGCTGCCCTGCCGCTTGAGCCAAACCGCAGCCTCACCCGCGGGCTCGAGGCCGGCAATCCCGAGCAGCAGCGCGGCATCGGCGGGCGTCGCCTTCCAGCGATCGGCGGGGAACTCCGAGTACGCGACGATCGAGCCGACGCCCTCGAGCAGCGGATGGCTGCCGGTTGGCGACAAGCGCATCGTCCTGGTCGCCGAGACGTCGGCGACGAGCCGCTTCACACGCTCCCGCAACGTCGGTGCCGGCGCAGATTGGTTCGGCGCCGGCGCGGGCTCGGCGCTCGCCGCTGCGCTCGCGGCAGCGTCGCTGTCGGCGCCTCGCGCCGCGTCCGGCGCCCGGATTGATTTGACTTCGAGCTGCAGCACACGCTTGAGCGTCTCCTCCATCGACCGCCCGCCCGTCAGCGCCCAATCCGGCGTGTCGTCGAGCGCAGCCATCACGACGAGCGTATTGCCCTGTTCGATCCACGCGTGAAGCGGCGTCTCTTCCTTGATGCTCGTGGTCAAACGAAACGGCATCGTCGTCAGCAGGATGTTGCCGCTCGGGCTTGCGAGGAATCCGGCCGCGCTGAGGTGGTCGTAGCGGCTGCGCAGCGCGGCGATCGGCGTGCCCGATTCCTTGAGCCAGCGCCATGCTGCGAGATAGCCATGAACTCCGCTGTCGGTGCTCAATGGGAAGGAAGCCTGTTCGTCCACCGGCGCGGGTTTGGGGAACAGGAAAATGTAGGCGGCCGCCAACGCACCGAGCGCGAGCATGAGCGTCAACAGCCGGTCCTTCACGGCGGCGCCTGCGCCACCGGCGCAATCGAATCGAGCAGCGTCCGGCCCCCGGCGAGCGCCGCCTGCAGTTCGGACGGCGGCGGGCGCTGCGCGCCGTAGAGGATCCTCGCCGCCGCGGACGCGATCGCGCGAAACGCAGCGCGCTGTTCAGCGCTGTCGAACTCGACGCGCGCAACGAGTTCGTCGTGCGTCAGGGCGCGCTCGCGCTCGAGGCGTCCGGTCTCGACGAGACGCCGCACCAACAGCCGCAGCAGATGCGCCGGCCGCTCGTGAATCGGCAGTGACTCGAGCGCGACCGGCGGCGCGGCGGCTGTCGATGCATCGGGGGCCGGCCGGCGCGTCCGGCGCGCGCCCGAGCGGCGCAGCAGGCCGGCCTCGCGCAATTCGTTGACGATCACGGCCACCGCCGCGATCACCACGACCGCAACGAGCCCGTAAAGCAGCACGCCGACCAGCGATATTTCGAACGAGAGATGGCCGAGCAAGCGGTCCACCCAGGAACCGAACCGGCGGTCGAGTTTCGACAACAGATCGGCGACCCAGGTTTTGATCGCCTGCCAGACGGCGTTCGGCGGCTGCGGCTCAACTTGGCGCAGCGCCTTCAATATCGGCGGCAGGGCCGCCGTGTCGAGCAGCGGCCGCGGCGTCGAGCGCTGATAGCGCGCGGCCAATGTCGTCAAGTCCCCAAGCTGCCTCGCGCTCAGCCGCTCTTGCCACCCGTGCCCGAGCAATTGGACGACACCGAGCTGCGAGAGCGCGTCGCCCAAGCCCGGACAGACCGTCTCGAGGGCGGACAAGCCGACGAGGGTCGGGGCGGCTTGCTCGGCACAGCCCTCGATGCGCCCGAGCGGCTCGCCGCGAACGCCGCCGGCCGCAAGCAGCGCGAGCAGTGCACAGCCGATCCGCATGCAAGCGAATTTAGCGCGCAATGGGTTCATGCCTAGCGGGTCGGCAATGCCTGCACACGCTCCGCCAGGTCCGACCCTTCGCGCCGCAACTTGAGATCGTAGTAGATCGAGAGCATCGCCGAGGGAGTCAAGGACATCGCCCCGACTCCGACGACGAACTCGACGGCCTCATTGGCGATGACGGACTGCGAGCTGCGCAAGCCGTAGATGCCCACGAATGCGCCCGATACGATTGCGGCGAGCACTGCGACCACGATGAATACGATGATCACGATCACCGAATAGGTGACCACCGATCGCCACCAATTTCCCCATGTGAGGCGCATGCTGGTCGCGAGCGAAGCGAACATTCCCTCGTCGTCGGCGACGATCGCCGCGGCCGCGAGATACAGCGCGCCATAAAGGTAAATGCCAGGCACCACGAGCAACAGGCTTCCGATCATGATGGCGATGAACATCGCGATGAAAGAGCCGACCATGCGCGGAAAAAGGCGCAGGCCCTGGATCAGCGCTCGACCAAGGCTCATGGGCACCGCGCGCGCGACCGCGTCGACATTGGCGAGCAGCGCCGTATAGAACACCAACAGCACGCACACGGCCAAGATATAGGACAGCCAGACGACGGGGTCCTTAAAAATCGCGAGCATCGCCTGCGCGTTGTTCGGAGTCATGCCTTTCATGAGGGATTGGAGGTAGATTCGCTGGGCCGCCATCGGGATTTCCGCGATAAAGGCGAGCGGCAGGGCATACTTGAACGACGCCCGATAGAGCCGGATCGAATCATCGAGAACGCCGCCGATGGTGTGAGGCTCGGATGGTTTCGCGTACATTACGGCTCCCTGAAGATCGGCGGCTCATCGCCCGCCCGGCGGGCCTCGCAGGCCCTGCTGCAGTGTGTCAGCCCGAGATGCATATTGCCAAATTTTCGCCGCGGCGGCGCGCCCGCCCCGCCTACGCGCCGTCTTTCCAGAGCCGCCGCCAGCCCGCGAGACCCAAACCGCGCAGCGTGCGGATATTGCGCCGATAAATCTCGTCCGGGTCGGACAGATTTGCGACCGCACGCTCGATGCTGTCCTCGCGCAACAGGTGCAACATCGGGTACGGCGAACGATTGGTGTAATTCTCGATGTCGTCGGGAGCGGTTCCCGCGAATTGATATTGCGGGTGGAAACTCGCGATTTGCAGCGTGCCATCGAGACCCAACTCGAGGAGCACGGCGTCGCAGTCGGACAAAAAATCGTTGTAAGCGAGAAAATCCGTGAGTGCGAACGGGTGAATCAGCAACGTCGTTTCGCACTGATCGGCGGTTTGCGCGGCCAGCCACCCGAGCTCGTCCCGCAGCTCTCCGAGCAGTGCGCCGCCCGAGGATTGCTCGCTGACGCGAAAGCGCACCCGCTGTCCCAGGTAGGCTCCCGCCGCGAACGGGCAGAGCTGCAGACCGATGACCGCGCGCTCCAGCCAGCGGCGCGTCGCGCCGATGACTTCATCCGATTGCTCGAGTGCGGTGATGAGAAGCGTCCTCCGCGATCAGCCCGGCGTTTGTTTGGAACGACGCCGAGTTCGAGTATTCTAATCGCGGATTGCTTTTTGTCCTTGGCTACTTGCGAGTCGTCACCACCATGTCACAAATGCCCGCGCTCGATACTGCCGCGATCCCGGCCACGCTGATTCCCGGAGACGGCATCGGTCCGGAGATCGTCGACGCGGTGTTGGCCGCACTCGATGCGCTCGGCGCACCGTTCGCCTGGGATCGGCAGGTCGCCGGGCTCGAGGGCGTCAGAGCCGCGGGAGATCCGCTGCCGGCCGCGACGATCGCGAGCATTCGCCGCACGCGACTCGCGCTCAAGGGACCGCTCGAAACTCCGTCCGGCGGCGGCTATCGGTCGTCGAACGTGCGGCTGCGCGAGGAATTCCAGCTGTATGCGAACTTGCGCCCCGCGCTCACGATCGTTCCGGGCGGACGCTTCGACAACATCGATCTGATCGTGGTCCGGGAGAACCTCGAGGGCCTCTACATCGGCCATGAGCACTACATCAAGATCGACGACGATCCGCACGCGGTGGCGATGGCCACGGGCGTCAATACCCGCCAAGGCAGCCGCAGGCTGCTGGAGTTCGCGTTCGCGCATGCGGTCGCGACCGGGCGCAAGAAGGTGTCGATCGTGCACAAGGCCAACATCATGAAGGCGCTGACGGGGATTTTTCTCGAGACCGGGCTCGAGCTCTACGAGCGAAAGTACAAGGGCAAGTTCGAGCTCGACACCGTCATCATCGACGCTTGCGCGATGAAGCTGGTGCTCAATCCCTGGCAATTCGACGTCCTCGTGACGACCAACCTATTCGGCGACATCCTCTCCGACCTCGTCGCCGGACTCGTGGGCGGGCTCGGCATGACGCCCGGCGGCAACATCGGCGCGGACGCGGCGATCTTCGAGGCGGTTCACGGATCGGCTCCCGACATCGCGGGCAAGGGAATTGCAAATCCGACCGCGCTGTTGCTGGCCGCGGCGATGATGCTCGATCATTGCCGGCTGCAGGACAAGGCCGCGCGCCTGCGCGCGAGCGTCAGCGCGACGCTGAATGTCGATCGCGTGAAGACCGGTGACCTCGGCGGCAAGAGCACGACCGCGGAATTCACGCGCGCACTGGTTTCGCGCATCAAGAACGGCTGAACCTCGCCGGATTCTAAGGCGGTGACGGGCGCCGGAACGCAACGACCTTGGTTTCCGCGATCTGCACCGGCTCGCCGCGCTGATTGAGCGTGCGCGAGCGTATCCGCAGCACGCCGCGATCGGGCCGGGAGCGCGACGGCGAAATCGCGAGGATTTCGGATTCGACGCGCAGCACATCGCCGGGCCGGGTCGGATTGGGCCACTCGAGGCTCGCGCCCGCGCCGATGAGCCCGCCGGCGAGCGGCAGGCCTCCGCCGACCAACAGGCGCATCGTGACCGCGGCCGTATGCCAGCCGCTCGCGACGAGTTCGCCGAAAAACGTCTGCTTGGCGGCTTGGGCGTCGAGATGAAACACTTGCGGGTCGAACTGGCGCGCGAACTCGAGGATCTGGTCCGCGTCGATGCGCCATTCGCCGCTCGCGAAGCGATCGCCCACTTTCAGGTCATCGAGAAACAGCGCTGGTGCTGAGTTCCGTGAGCCGATCGCGTCCGTCATGACGGTTGGAGCCTCATTCCAATGATGCCCCATGCTATCCCAACGGCGATCATTTGCAGTACCCTCTCGCGATGTTGACCCGTCCCCTACCGACACGCGGTGCTGCGCGCCGGATCGCATGGCTTGCAGCGCTCGCGCTGGCGGCGCCGGGCGGTATCGCAGTGGGGGCTGCATCGGGCCCGGCAAACGCCCCGGCCGCGGCAGCAGCACCGACGCCGGCGGCGCCGATCGATCTCGATGCATTCGAAACGCGCAAGAAGACATTCGCGCTCTCCGACGGCGTGGTGCTCGCCTATGTTGAGCTCGGGGACCCGGCCGGCCAGCCCGTGGTGCTCATCCACGGCTATACCGACAGCGCGCGCGACTGGGTGCCGATGCTGCCGTTTCTCTCGAAGCGCGACCGGCTGATCCTCGTCGACATCCGCGGACATGGACGATCGAGCAAGCCCGAATGCTGCTACACGCGCCTCGACTTTGCCTATGACATCAAGCTGCTGCTCGATGGCCTGGGCGTCGACAGCGCCGACATCGTCGGTCACTCCCTCGGCAGCATCATCGCGCAGACCTTCGCGGAATACTGGCCGCAACGCACGCGCCGGGTGGTGCTGATCTCCTCGACCGGAGGGCATCGGCCGAGCGTGCGCGTGCCGCGGCCCAAATGGGAATTTGCCGATTGGATCCGCGGTCTCAAAGAGCCGATCGAGGCCGATTCGCCGTTCATGATCGCGTGGTGGAGTTCGCCGACGCCCGTGGACCCGGAATTCATTCGCCGCGAGCGCGAAGACGCCGCCGCGATTCCGCTGCGCGTATGGCTTGCGGTTCTCGATCAGGGTCTTCCGGCCGCGTTCGACTACGCGGATCTGCAGAGCACGCTGCCGCGCTTGAAGGCCCCGACGCTGCTGATATGGGGCGCCAAGGATCCGATCATGGATGCGAGTTTGCGCCAAACGCTGCGCGACGCGTTGCCCGCTGCGAAGGTCAAGATTTTCAACGATCTCGGCCACAACCCGTTCTGGGAACAACCGCAGAAAGTCGCAGACACGATCCAGGAATTTCTCGACGCCGCGCCGTCCGCTAAGACCCGACCGTGAGCCGCGCGGCAGCCGCCCCGCCGCCCGAGGAATTGGCGTCCGGATCCAGGCCAATATCGGCCGCCGCCGCAAGCCTGCGATCCGTCTCGCGATCGAGCGAGCGACAGGCGAGCACATACACGATGGCGGAGACCGGCAATCCGACCAGCATCGCGACGTCGGCGCCGCCGAGTGCCGCGGCCACCGGCCCCGTATAGATCCCGGTGCTGAAGAACGGAACCATTGCGACGAACCCCGCTCCGTAGGCGAGCAGCCCACGCCAATTCCAGCGGCCGTACATGCCGTTCGGGTTGAAGATCTCCCGCACCGAGTAATGGCCCTTGCGGACCACGTAGAAGTCGACCAGGTTGATCGCCGTCCAAGGCGTGAACAGGTAGAGCAGCAGCGAGAGAAATGCGCCGAATCTCTCGACGAAGTCGTGGGACGATCGCATCGCGAGTCCCGTGGCCACGACCGCCGACAGCAGCAGCGTCACGATGCGCTTGGCGAGCGTTAGACGGCTTGGCCTGAGTGAGTCCGCGACGCTCAACAAGGTCAGCGATGCGCCGTAGAAATTCAGTGACGTGATCGTCGCGAGGCCGAGCAGCGAGCAAACCAGCAGCGGCTTGCCGAAACCCGGTAGCACCAGATCGGCGGCCGCGCGCAGCGCCGCCGCGATCTCGAGTTTCGGATACAGCGCCGCGGCCACGGTGCCGACCAGCATCGTCCACGCCCCTCCCACGAACGCGCCGAGATAGGTCCACCAGAACGACGCGCTGACGCCGACATCGCGCGGCAGGTAGCGCGAATAGTCGGACACGTAGATCGACCACGCGATTTGATAGGAAGCCGCCGCGAAGAATTGCGCGAGGAACGGAACGACGCGAAAATCGCCGAGCGCGAGCTGCTCCTCGGTGAAATGCCCGTGAACGGCGACCGCCACCGAAAACACCAGCAGCGCGAGGATCAGCACGTAGGCGACCCAGCGCTGCGCGATGTGGATCAGGTCGTAGCCGACGATCGCGAGCGCCACCGAAACCAGCGTGAAGACGAGCATCGCGCCGGTCTCGGAACCGCCGTACAGCGATTGCACGGTTTGGGCCGCCAGAATTTGGTTGAATGCATTGAAGCCGATGTAGGCGATCAGGGCCACGCCCCAAACCAGCAAGGCGCCGACGAAGCCGAATTGCGGCCGCGACTGGATCATTTGCGGCAGGCCGAGCTGGGGCCCCTGGGTCGAGTGGAACGCCATGAAAAACGTTCCGAAGGCGCAGCCGAACACGACCGCGATCGCCATCCACGCGAGGTTGCCGCCGAGCGCGATTCCGACGACGCCCGCCGCAACGGTGGCGAGATGCGCGTCCCCCGAAAACCAGACCGGCCACAAATGCCATACTTTTCCATGGCGCTCGGCAATCGGAATGTAGTCGATCGAGCGCTTTTCGATCAGCCGGTCGGTCAATGTTTTCTGCATCTGCCCTGCTTCGTTATTTTTTGGGGTGTGACCCGCGTCGCGCGCTCAGCGTGAAAATACTATCATCGCGGAGCGCCGGCTGCGGCGTAATCTTGGATCTGGATCCCATGTCGAGAGCCGGTCGGATAATTTCGCAGGCGGCCCATTCGCGCCGCGGACGGTTGCGCGCCGCGCTGTTGCTCGCCGCCTGCGCGGCGGGGGCGCCGGCCGGGGCGCAAAACCGCGACGCACTACGCGAGATCGCGCAGAACCAATGCCTCGTGCACTGGCAACAGTCGCGGCAACCGGGCCCTTGTTTGCGCATCGAAATTCCCGCGACTCGGGACGAACGCGACGGCTACGTCGTGCTCGCCGACCGCAAGGGCGGCGCACATTTCCTCGTGATACCGACGCGCACGATCAGCGGCATCGAGAGCCCGGATCTGCAGCGCGCCGATACGCCCAACTACTTCGACGCGGCCTGGAGCGCACGCGCCGAGGTCGCCGCCGCGATCGGCCGGCCGCTGCCGCGCGACCTGATCGGCATGGCCGTGAACTCGCGCCACGCGCGCAGCCAGGAACAGCTGCACATCCATATCGAGTGCCTGCAGCCGCAGATACACGCATCGCTGCTGGCGAGCGCGGAGCGGCTGACCGAGGACTGGGCGCCGATCGAGGTTCCCGGCTGGCGCTTGTTCGCGCGGCGCGTCGGCTCCGCGACCCTGGGAGACCTCGATCCGTTCAAGCTGCTTGCCGCCGGACTGTCGGGAGCCGCGGATGCGATGGGCGACTACTCGCTGCTGGTTGCCGGCATCACGTTCCGGACCGGCCCCGGGTTCGTGTTGCTCGCCGGCACCGGACCGGGCACGGAACGGCTCCTGGATTCGACCTGCGCGCTTGCCCAGCCCTGATTCGCTGCTGCTGCTGCTCCCGGGCCTAGACGGCACCGGCAAGCGCCTCGGCGAGTTCGCGGCGCAGCTCGGCGCGCTTTGCGAAGTCCGCATCGTCGGCTACCCGCCCGAGCTGCCCCTCGACTACGAGGCGCTCGAGGCGCAAGTGCGCGCGGCCTTGCCGGCGGGTCGGCCGTTCGTGCTGCTCGGCGAGTCGTTTTCCGGACCGATCGCCGTGCGCATCGCCGCCGATCGCCCGCCCGGCCTGCAGGCGGTGATCCTCTGTGCCTCGTTCATCAAGAGCCCCATGCCGCTGCCGCGCTGGGCCGCGCCGCTCGCCGCCCGTGTGCCCGTCAAGTCCCTGCCGCGCTGGCTGCGCGGGCTGCTGCTCTGGGGTCCCGGCCCGTCGGCCCGGATTCCGACACAGGCGCAGCGCGCCTCGGCCGGCGTCGCGGCTCCGGTGCTGCGCGCGCGCCTCGCGGCCTTGCTGTCGGTCGATGCGAGCGCGGCGGCCGCGCGCGTGCGCGTGCCGATGCTCGTGATCTATGCGCGCAACGATCGGCTGCTCGGCGCGCGCGCCGCGCGGCATATCCGCCGCTGCGCGCCGCACGCCGAGCTCGTCGAACTCGCGGGTCCGCACTTGCTGCTGCAAACACGCGCGCGTGAATGCGCGCACCAGATCCTGCGGTTCATGCGCCGCCTCGGCAGCGAGGAGCAAGGCAGGTAGAATCAGCGTACCTCGGAGGTGGGTGATGATGCGAAGATTCCCCGGATCGATCTTGGCGCTTAGTTTGGGCGCCGCCTCGCTGATCGGCGCGCTGCCGAGTTCGGCTCAAACGCCCGACGATCAAAAGTCCTGGGACGCGCAGCGCGCACAGGCGCTCGCCGAGCAAAAGACCCGATTGGAGCAACTCGAGCAGATTCGCGCCGCGCGCCGCGCCGACCCGATGGCCTGGGTCCGAACGCTCGATCCGATGACCTCCGGCGGCTGGGAATTTCGCACCGTCGCGAGCGATGGCTCTTCGGCGTCGTACACGACGACCCACCAGATGAAGCGCTCCGGAAAGACCGTGACGATTTGGCTGCGGCAGGAATTTGCCGAACCGCAGGTGGATCCGAACGGCGATCAGTACCTCAGCATCGTCCAAAAGGTCGACTACGACTGCGCAAAGGAGCAAGCGCGGCCGGTGCTGATCATTTATTACTCCGCCAACAACATCAAGGGCGGCGCCCAGACCGAACAGGCCGACCCGAAACAGGCGCCGTGGACCCCGATCGTGCCCGGCACGCTCGGCGAGCTGAATCTGCAATGGGCCTGCGCCCCGGAGCGGGGAACCGCGAAATAGCCCGCTCGAGCGAGATGCGCTGCGCCGCTTTTCAGTCCGCAAGGCGGCAAGCGCCAATACCGTGCACCGCTTCACATTTCCGGCTCAAGCGAGGGGCTAGCTTGGCCGCTGGACCGGTAAGTTCAACTTCGGCAAATGTGCCGGCAAGGCATGGATGGTTCTCAGCGAAGACCAAGCGACCGCGGAGCTCGAGGTGCGCCGCGCGATCGACAGCCTCAGAGCCTGTTCGGCACTGACGGATGTCGATGCACCCGCGCTCGCCGCGCTTGCGGCCGGAGCGGTGCAATTCTCGCTGCCTGCCGGAACGATCCTGTTCGACGCCGGCACGACTCCTGACGGCCTGTACCTCGTAATCGCGGGGCGCCTAGGGGTGCGAGCGTCCGAAGCCGCGCCCTGGACAGCGCACGTCGGCACCGGCGAACTCGTCGGGGAAATGAGTTGGCTGCTCGCGGTCGATCACAGCGCCCAGGTCATCGCGATCCGCGACAGCGAGATGCTCTGGTTCGCGAAGCCGCTCGTGGATGCGATCGCGGAGCGCTCGCCGCTCTTCTCGCTCGCGGTCGCCCGCATGTGTGCGCGCCGGCTCCACCAGAGCAACCGCCGCCAAGTTTTCTCGCCGCGTGCGCGCATCTTTGCGATCGTGCCGAACAGCCCCGAAACCGACACCGCGACCCTCGCGATGCAGCTCGTCGAAGAGCTGGGCCACGCGGGCAGAACCGAGTTCGTCTGGGACGTGCGCGCGAGTTCCCACACGGTCGGCTGGTTCAACAGCATCGAAGAGAACAACGAATACGTCGTCTACCTCGCCGACACCTCCTCCTCCGCCTGGACGCGGCAATGCTGCCGCCAAGCAGACATGCTGCTGCTCGCCGCCAATGTGCGCGACCAGCCGCGCCCGTGGCCCGCGGCCGTGAGCGACGTCGCAAAACTGTCGCGCGTGCGCATGGAACTTGCGCTGCTGCACGGCGGCACGTTCATGCACGACGCGGCCGCGCGCTGGATCGCGGCGACGGCCGCGAGCTACCACCACCACATCGTCGATGACACCGACATCGAGCGCGTTGCGCGGCTGCTGTCGCATCGCGGCGTCGGGCTCGTGCTGTCGGGCGGCGGCGCGCGCGGCTTCGCGCATCTCGGTGTGATTCGCGCGCTGCGCGAGGCGCGGGTGCCGATCGACTTCGTCGGCGGCGCGAGCATCGGTGCGATCATCGCGGCCGGAGCCGCGCTCGGATGGAGCGATGCGGAGATGCACTTGCGCTATCGCCGCAGCTTCGTAGACACCAATCCCGTCAACGACTACACCTTTCCATTCGTCGCCTTGACGCGCGGCGTCAAGGTGGCGCGGCTGCTGCAGCGCGAATTCGGCGACGTCGCGATCGAAGATCTGCGGCTGCCGTTCTTCTGCGTCAGCGCGAACTTGACCACGGGGCGCGCGATGCAGCACCGCAGCGGCATGCTGCGCCACGCGCTGCGCGCCGCGGTCGCGATTCCCGGCGTGCTGCCGCCGGTGTTTACCGGCGAAGCCGTGCTCGTCGACGGAGCGGCGATCAACAATCTGCCGGTCGACGTCATGAAGAATCATGCGCCCGGGTTCGTGATCGGCAGCGATGCGGGCGCGGACCGGCCGTTCTCCGCCGATTACGATGCGGCCGAGCAGCCGCCGTTCTGGCGGCTGTTCTCGCGCACGCGGCGCGGCTCGCGCCGCATCAACATTTTCCAGATCCTCATGCGCTCCGGGATGGTGGGCGGCGCATCGAACGAGGCGGCCCAACGCGGGCTCGCCGACCTCATGCTCAAACCGTCGCTCGACGACATCGATTTGCTCAATTGGCAGGCGTTCGACCGCTCCATCGAGCTCGGCTACGAGCATACCTGCAAGGTGTTGCCGGGCGTCGACCGCCTGCCGCGAATGCGCGCCGCACGCGCCCCATGCGCACCCGCGGCGAACGCTTTGATCGCCCGAATCGAGGCGCGCATGCGCTCGAGGCGCACCGCGTCCTAAAGACTCGCTCCGGGCCACGCCGGTCCGCTCCGGCAGGCGCCCGGCGCACTCATTTTCGCGGTGCGAGTATTTCGTCGAGCCGCGCCGGCTGGGACTCATCGCGCTCGAGATGCGGATAGCGCGGCCCGCCGTGGTAATCGACGTTCGCGACCAGATAGCGCTCGCCGGTCTTGACGATCAGCTGAATCGGCTCGCGGTTGCCCTTGGCCTCGAGGATCGCATCCTTGAGCAAATCGGCGCTGTAGGCGGCGCCGTTGACGCTGAGAATTTGCGAGCCCTCGGTGAGCTTTGCCTTGAACGCCGGACTCTCCCAGATCGCCATCGTCACCGATCCGTCCTTGTTGTCGATTTCCACGCCCAGCGAATAAGTGAGATTGAGGTGCTTGCGCTTCTCGTCGCTGACTCTCTCGAATTCGCTCGGCGTGTCGGTATAGACGAGCTTGTAGCCGCCGCGGCGCAACCCGTCGAGCGGCGCGGGACTCGCAATCGCGTCGAGCCGCGTGCGCAAGAATTTGACCCAATCATAGGGCTCGACCGCGTTAAGCGCCGCAATCAGATCGCCGAACGTATACGTGACGGTGGTGCGGCTGCGGTCGTCGATGCCAAAAAATGCGCTTGCAAAATCGTCGAGCGAGCGCTTGCCCTGCGAGCGCTCGCGAATCAGCGTATCGACGTCGAGCCAGACCAGCTGCCCCTCGGAGTAATAATCCTCGAAGCGTTGCCAGTCGCGCCAGGACATCGGGCGCCGGGGATTGATGATCGGGTCGTTGGTCGTGTCCTGCAGCGCACGCCAATGCTCGCCGGTCTCGACGTCGTAGTACCCGGCGGTGAGCGCGAGCTGATCGAGCGCCTGCTGCTTGGTCCAGAGTCCCGAGCGCGCCGCCAGCACTTCGCCCCAATACTGGGTTTGGCCCTCATAGACCCACAGCAAACTGTCCTGCATCGGCACGTTGAAATTCGGCGTCCACAGGTCCGCGGGCCTACGGAACTTTCCGTTCCATACATGGCTGAATTCGTGGGCAAGCAGGCTTCTGCGGTACGCGGTCTTGTCCCATTCGGTGAATGCGCCCGGATCGCTGCCGTTTTCGCTCGACTCGAGGTGCTCGAGCCCCTTCTGTTGCACCTGTTCGCTGAGTGAATACAGAAAATCGTAGTGCGCGAAGTGATGGGAGCGAAACAGCTTGTAGGATTGCTGAACGAGCGCCCGGTGCGCCTCGAGTTGCTGATCGCTGACCGCGAGCAGCCCCGGCCGGTCGGCGAACAGGTCCAGATGCACGGGCGCCGCGGCGCCGGGATCCAGATCGAGGCGCGCGCTATAGCGTCCCGCGTACACCGGACTGTCGATGAGCGTCTCGAGATCGACGCGCTTGAAGACGGTTCGCGCGCCGCTTTCGGACTGCACCTCGAGCGCGGTGCCGAGCTTCCAATCCGGCGGCAGCGTGATGCTGGCCTCGACCGGGATGCGCCGCGCGTAGTACCCGGCTGGATAGAGAACGACATTGTTCCACTCGAGAATCGCGATCTCACGGCTGATTTCGAGCTCGCCGACCCGCGGGCTCGTCGGCGACAGGTAGTCGAATTCGATCTCGATCGACCGATCGCCAGGCGCGGGCTGCAACCGGAACGCGTAGATGTCGACGGGGTCGCGCGCCCAGCGCACCCCCGCGCCGTTCACCGTGATCTTGAGGCCGGCGAGCCGATCGATCGGACCCTGTGGCGCATGGTTGCCGGGCAGCCATTTGGGGTAGAGCAGGACGGTGTCAGGATCGATGCCGCTGAGAGTCTCCCGAACGTGGACGATACGCCGCTCCGGATCGGAAGCATCGATCGCCAGGCGAATCTCGCCCGGATACGCCCGATCCTTCGGCACGGCGATCGGCGTCGGCGCGGTTGTCCAAACCGGGCCCGTGCTCGCAAACGCGACGCCCGCGCCTGCAACTGCAACTGCGCCGCAAACCGCCAATGCCGCCAGCCTCATGAACGTGCAACTCCGATTGAGCGATGCCGGAGACTCTAAAGCAAGCGATTTACGGCCTCAAGCGGATTCGCCGCGCCGCTCACTCCAAGCAGACCACGAGTTTCGCGGAATGCGTGCGCCAGTTGATCGGAATCACGTAGGAGCGCGCGAACGGCGCGGTGATCTTCTCGACGTCGTTCGCGACGATCGTCGGCACGGAGATGACGAAGTTTCGCCCGAAATCCTTGCGCGCGTTGCCCGAAATCGTGTTGGCGACCTCGCCGACCAAATCCATGATGTTGGCGTCGCTGGTGTCGGTTTCCTGCATGCGCATCAGCAGCACGGTGAGCATGCCGCGAGGAGCAGAGAAGTAGACGATGCCTTTGCGTGCGCCGGAAATCGAGATGATCCCGGTGTATTCGTAGGCGCCGGGCTTGCCGTCGGTCACGAGGTACGGCGAACCGACGCTCGCGGTTTGGCGCGCCGAGATCTCGAAATAATTCGTCGTGCCCTCGATAAACGTGCGGATTTCTGCTTCCTTGAGCATATCAGGAGTCCGACAGCAGCTCGATGAAAGCATCGTTGAGTTGACGGTCCGTGAACGGCTTGCACAAAAAACCGTTTGCGCCCTTTTCGATGGCCTCGACCGCGGTCGCCTTGTCGGCGAGCGCGGAGACGACCAGGATCAGCACCTTGGAATTGATCGCGACCAATTGCTGAACGCACTCGATGCCGTCCATCTCCGGCATCGTGAGGTCCATGGTGACGACGTCCGGCTGAGTGCGGCGGAACAGCTCGACCGCCTCGCGACCATTGCTCGCGGCACCGACCACTTCGAGGCGATCGATCTGCTGCGAACGCTCGATCCGGCGCCGAATGATGTTCGAGTCGTCCACGATCATGAGCTTAAGCAGTGATTGCGACTCGACCCGTCGGTTCATCAAGCAGCCTCGGTGCTGCTTGCGCGCTTGGACAAGGCCGGCAGCGTCAGCGTGATGCGCGTGAATTTGCCGAGAGATGTCGCGACGCCCACGCGTCCGCCAACGTCATGCACCCGCGCGGCGATGAGATTCATGCCGACGCCTCTGCCCGCATCCTTGGTGACACCGTCGATCGTCGAGAATCCCGGTTGGAACAGAATCGAGAATACCTGCTTGGCGTCCAGGCCGGCCGCCTGCTCGGCGGTGACCAAGCCCTTCTGCACGGCGACTTCCTTGATGCGATCGGCGGACAATCCCCGTCCGTCATCCTCGATCGTGAACTTGTAGCCGTTTTCGGTCGCGCCCTGGAACTCGACGCGCACCCTGCCGCTTTCGGATTTGCCGAGTTTCACGCGCGACGTGCGCGCTTCGATGCCGTGCACGATCGAATTGCGAACCGCCTGCACCGCAATCTCCCTGACGAGGCGGGCATAGCCGTCCGGGATGTTGTCGAAGCCCACGCACTCGAGCGTCGCGTCCTTGTCGGCCTCCGCGGCGATCGCGCCGCGCGAGGTTCTGCAGACTCGTCTCGATCTCGGCGCTCGCCTTCTTCGGGCTGCCGGTCACCTCGCCGGCCGCCATCGTCGCAGTCGTGTGCGCATCGTCGCTTTGATTGACGTGCAGACGCGAGAGGCGTTCGACGAATTCGCTGATCGACTGCAGATGCGTCAGCAATCGTCGAGTTTGATCACGAGCGGAAGGAAATCGTTGCCCGACAGCTCCGTCTTGCCGCGCAACATCTCGAGATCGTCCTCGAAGGCGTGCGCGCGGCCCTCGATCGACGACAGTCCCAACGAGGCCGCCTCGCCTTTGACCGAGTGCGCCTGACGGAACAAGCTGTCGAGCTTCTTGCGGAACGCCGCTTCGTCGCGCGCGGGCTCGCGCAGCACGGCGTTGATCATCTTCATCGCGGCGTTGGAATCGCTGAGGAACGACGCCAGCTGAGCCGGCTCGACGTGCAGGATTCCGAGCAGCGTATCGACCTGCGCCTGCGCCTGGCCCTGCGAGGCGGTGAGCTCGCGAGCGAGGTCGACTTGCGCCGTGATGTCGGAGACCGACACCAGAACGTGGCGAATCTTGCCGTCGACGCGCACGCGGTGAAAGTCGAACTGCAAGTAGCGCGTCTCGACGCCTCCCTGCGGGTTCGTGATGCGAATCTCGACCTCGCCGAGCGGATTGATCGACTTGACCAGATTCTCGTTGGTGCGTTCGGCCCACAGGATCGAGACGAACTTGCGCGCAGTCGTGAGGGTCTTCTCGTTGACGATGTCGCGCAGCAGATCATCGAACGGCAATCCGGCGAAGTCCTTGCGCTCGAACAGATCCTCGAGCGCGCGCGAATAGGTCGCACCGATGATCAGATTTTGATCGAGCAGGAACAAGCCTTCCTTGACGGTCCGCAGGATGTCGTCGGTCTGGCCGCGCGCCTCGCTGAGACTCAGCGCCTGGCGGCGCCGCGCGGTCAGCAGCACCGTCACGACCGCGACCAGCACGGTCGCGCCGAGCATGCCCCCGAGCATCACGAGCCGCAATTGGGTCGCCGAGTGGGCGTTGCGCGCCTGCAGTTCGGTGCCGAGCGCGGCGATCTCCGCCTCGATGCCCGGCAGCGTACGGTGCGCGGCGTGGATCGCCGCGGTCACGTCGTTGGACAACTGGCGACCGTTGTCGTTGAGCACCGTGCCGCTCGCCTCGCTGTCCTTGTATGGCACCCCGGTAAATTGCACGACCGGCGCAAGCGTCCGGGTCAGGGGCTCCCATTGTGAATGCAGCGACGCCGCATGCTTGGCCGCATCTCGCTGCGCAAACGCCGTCGTGCCGTTCGCGGCGCTGAACCAGCCGCTCGCCTGGGCTTCGTACATGGTGTGCTGCGCCTCGTCGAGCTGGCGCACCGCATCGCGCAACTGGTCGAGCGGTTCCTGCGTGTAGGCGCGCGTCGCAATTCGGTCGCGCACGCTCTCGAGCGAGGTGCGGATCAGGTCCGGATAGCGCTGGTGCTCGGCAACGTACTTGATCGCGGCCGTCGTGTTGGCGAGCTCGGTCGCCATCTCGAACCCCGGCAGCAGGATCGTCGCAAACATGCCGAGACCGAGCACGGCGACCAGCGCCGCAAGCGCGCGCGGCGAAAGGCGCCCGATCAGATTGGAGGGTAGCGCTGAAATCATGTCACCAATGCCCCCGTGTGGCCTGCATGCCCGGATTTTTGCGCCGCCGTCCCGCCCACTTCGCGCAGCGCCTCGAGAAAGTGGCCGGCTGACGGAAACCGGTCATTCGGATTCTTCGCGAGCAACCGATCGATCACCGGCTGATAGCGCGCGAGCGATGCCGCCAGCGGCGGCGGCGCGGAACTGCGGTGCGCATTGAGAATGTCGGCCAGCGTGTTGCCGCGGAACGGCAGACCGCCCGCCAGCATCTCGTAGAAGATGATGCCGAGGCTGTAGAGGTCCGCGCGCTGATCCGGATGGGTGCCTGCAATCTGCTCCGGACACACGTAGTAAGGCGTGCCGGTCTGGAGATCCGAGCGGGACAAATCGTTGTTGACGAGCTGTCCGCGAGCGGATCCGAAATCGATGAGCACGACGCGGTTGTCGGTCGTCAACATGATGTTGGACGGCTTCAAATCCCGATGCACGACGCCGGCGGCGTGCACGACCTGCAGCGCCTCGGCGATTTGCCGCGCGTAATTCACGGCGTCGGCCTCGCTGACCGGATTCTTGAGGCGCTCGCGCACGCTGCCGCACGGGAAATACTCGAGCGCGAGATACAGATACTCAGGCGTCAGGCCGAAGTCGATGACGTCGGCGATCGAACGGTGATTCAGGCTCGCCAGTATCTCGCACTCCCTCGCGAAGTCGCGGCGGTCCTCTTCGGACACGCTCTCGTGGCCCTTGATCGGCTGCACCTTGAGGGCGACTTGCTGGCGCAGCTTCTCGTTGCGCGCGAGATAGACGGTGGCGCCCGAAGATTGGGCGATCCTCTTCAGCAGGCGGTAGCCCGCGACCGCAGGCAGCTTCTGCTCCGATGACCCGGGCGCCGGCGCGCGCGGCGCCGCGGCGGCAGCCACGGCCTGCACGCTAGGAACCTGCGCGGCGGGCGGCGCGGCAGGCGCGGCCGGCTCGACCGTTGCAATCGACGCGGGCGGCAGCAGCGGCGGGTCCGCGACCGTCGCCAAAAGCGGCTGCAGCGCCGCCGCGAATTCTCCGACATTGACCGCGTGTATCGGCCAGTAGTCCGCGGCGCCGGCCTTGATTGCGCGCGCCGCCCAGCGCTCGTCGCCGTGGCGCGCGAAGACGAACACCGGCAGCTGCGGAACTTGGGTGCGCAAGCGCGTCACGAGCGCGAGCGGATCGTAGCCGATCTCGCGCCGCATGAACTCGACGATCAGCAGCACGGCGGCGTAGGAGCGCAAGCGCTCGATCGACAGCGCGTCGAATCCCGCGCGCGGGATCGTATCGGCGTCGAGCTTGACGGCGCTGCGACGCACGAGACTCGCGAGCTTCAATCGCAGCTCGAGGTCGTCGTGGACGACGAGGCACAGCTGCGTTACGCGGTGACGCCGCCCGAGGGTTGTTGTTTCGCAGAATGCCGCGTTGTCGGCTACCGGGGTCATGGGTGCGTGCGCTCTAGTTGCTAACCTTGAACACGACCCGCAGCCCCGTCGATACGCTGATCGGCTTGCCATCCTTGAGCACCGGCTTGTAGCGCACTCGGTACGCCGCATTGCTCGCCGCCAAGTCGAACGTCTTCTTCGGATTCGAATCGATGACCGTGACGTCCGCGACCTTGCCTTCCGCGGTCACGGTGAATGACAGGTCCACCCAGCCTTCGGTTCCGCGCTCCAGCGCGGCCGGCGGATAGTCCGGCCGCAGCGGCTTCAGCGTCTGCAGCGTGTTCGCGGATACGGTCGTCAACTTCGAGCCGCTCGGCGGCTGCTTCTGGGCAAGCTGCGCCTGCGCGATCTTGTCGTTGAGCGCGTCGAGATCGGAGGAATTGCCGAGCTGAACCGCGGCGGCCGCGAAAGCCGCTGCCCTGGCGGCATCCCCCGCTTCCAGCGCGGCGCGCGCGCGCGCGACGAGTTCGGTCCGAACCGCGGCGGCGGTCGCCGCGAGGCCCTCGTACCTGGGATCTGCGGCGCGCAGCTGATTGACGTAGAAGAACGCGCTGTCGCCGTCCGGCTCCAAGAGGCTACCTTGTGCGAGCCGCGCCTGCGCCGCGTCGAGCATTTGCCCCTGCGCAGCCCGGTCATGCGCTTGCTGGTCCCGCGCAGCCGCGAGATCGCGCTGCATGCTTGCAATCATCGCGGGCGCGACATTCTCGTTGCGTGCCTCGTTGATCATGCGCTCCGCATCGGCCAAACGGCGCTGGTCGAGCGCGACCCGGGCCGCCGACAGCAGCCTCTTGATGAACTCTTGGATCTGCGGCTGCATATCGGCGGCTGCGAGTCCGGCGTCGCGTGCCTGCTGCAGGTAGAACGCCGCGCTGTCGCGTTCGGGAAGCAGCAAATGATCCTGCTGCAGCCGTGTATCGATGAGCTTGATGAGGTGCGACGCGTCGGACTCCTCGCGATGCTGGCGCAGCTCCTCACGCAGCTGGGCCAACTTTCCCGCGCTCAGAGACTTCGCGCGTCCGGCGTCGTCGAGCAGCTGCGCGGCTCGATCGAAATTCTTGGCGTTGATCGCCGCGAGGATCTGCGCGGGCCCGAGTTCGGAGCGCAGGGTCGCGATTCGCGTGTCGAGGTCCGACAGCGCCGGGTCACCCGGATTGATCGTGCGCGCGGTTTCGAGCGCCTGCAGTGCGAGATCGTATTTTTGCTCGTCGAGATCGGCCTGCACGCGCGAGACGAGAATTTGCGCGAGCCGCTGAATGCCCTGGCGCGCCTCGCCGTTGGCCGGATCGTAGATCAGCACGTCTTGGTAAAACGCCAATGCGTTGCCGTTCGCGGGTTCGATGAAATGCCGGTCCACCATCGCCTGGCGCGCCTTGTCGAGCAGCGCGTCGATCTGGGCATCGCTCGCCGCCTGCTTTGCGGCATCCGCGTTGGCCGTCGCGGCGACGGTTGGCGCCGTGCTTGCGGCCGCGGGCGACTTGGCCGCCTCCGGTTGCACGCTCGGCGCCGAGGGACGCAGCAGCAGGTACAGGGCAGCGCAGGCGAGGATCAGCGCCGCCGCGCCGATCAGTCCGTAGGGTAGCTTCTTGGGGCGCGCGAGTTCGATCTGCGGCTCCGGCGCCGACGGCACCTCGAGCGGCGCGCTGCTGCGGCCGAGCAGATCTTCGCGGGCTTTGACGATCGCCGCCGAGAGCTGCGCGGCCTTGAGCGGCAGGCCGACCAGCGCGACGATTTGTCGCTGCTGCGCCGGCAGCCTCCACGCCTCGGTATTGTCGGCGGCATCGAGCGCGACGACGGCGAACTGCGGCGAGTGCCGCTGCAGATTCGCGAGGACATCGGTTTGATCGGCGCACTCGCGCGCATCCCAGAGCACGACGGCCGCCTGGTTGGCAGGCGTCGAGCTCAGCAGCTCTTCGGGTGAGTCGACCTGCTTGAGCGTGAGTTGCGGGTCCAGGCCCGCGCTGACCAGCGGCCAGAGCTCGTCGTCGAGTGAAACCAGGTAAATCCAATGCCTCTGCGCGCGCTGATACACGGGTGCCGGCTCTTCATCCGCCGCCGGGATCGCGGACAATGAATTTCGCGCGGCACTAGACATGGCTGCGCTCCGTCGTTTCTATCGACGCTGCGAATGTTCGGGTAGGCAACGCCATGGTCCGGATCGACCCTCTTTGAAGTCCCAGTGCAACGAACAGTAGAGTCATGGAATCGGCGCGATCCTGAGCGGGTGCAGATCACATATTTCGCTCTGCAATACGGCAAACGCGGCGCAGGGCGCGGTCTTAAGTTGGGATTTTGTGAGCTAGTTCGCAGGGTGAAGTGAACCGCGGTGCGAACGGCGCCGAAACTCTCATTCGGCAGCCGCACGCGATTCTTGAGGCTCCGCGGCCGAGATCGAACCGGCCGCAGCCGCCTCGCCCAAGCCTGCGCTCTCGCTGCGGCTTGGAGCGGCCGTCGCCGGCTTCCGTATCGAGGGGATCGACTCGCCTGCCTCGAGCGCCGTTCCGGGGCGTGCGTTTGGGGACTCAGGCTCGCACCAATAAAGTTCAAGCGCGCGAATCGCGCTACAATGCGGCCGCCGCGGCTAGCCTTTTGTAAGGAAGTCCTCAGCAGGAGCGATGCGTTCGATGGGTTCCCCGCCGGGAACCTTTTGGCCCATGACGGCTCCTAAACCTCAACAAAACGGAGAGCCCATGCATCGGAATAGTCTTTTGCGTCGTAGTATTGCAGTTGCGGCCGTGTGCGTCGGTACCGCCGCCTGCCACCACGGCAGCTCCTCGATTCCGATCACCACGGCGACCGCGAATCCCCAGGGCATATGGACCGGAACCGATGCCGTTTCCGGTCTCACCCTGACGGGTTTCATCAATGGCGATGGCGCGGCTGCCTTCATTCGATCGGACGGAACGCTGTACACCGGCATGGTGACGATCTCCGAAAACACGGTTTCGGGCGCCTTGGACGGCTACAGTCCGATCGGAACGACCTTCCCCGACGGGACGAATTTCGGGCTCGGCACCTTCGGCGGGACGGTCGTCACCGCCTCCTCCCTCGACGCGAATTGGAACTTCACGACCGTCGAGAGCATGACGACCAACAACATCTGGTCGTTGAGCTTCGACCCGATCTTTGACAAGGCCTCCTCGCTGACGGCCATCGCCGGCACCTACACCGATTCCGAGGCCCACAGCCCGACGAATGGGGCGACCGTGACGATTTCGGCTACCGGCGCGATCAGCGGCACCAGCAGCACCACGGGTTGCGCCCTGACCGGCCAGGTCACGGTGAATCTGCCTGCCAATGATGTCTATCAAATCACCTTGAGCTACCAAAGTTGCTCCGACACGGTTTTGAACGGCATCCAGTTCACCGGGCTCGGCATCGTGAATTCCTCCGTAACGCCGTCCGAGGTACTGATCGGCGTCTCGGGCGAGGCGAGTAACCAAACCGACCCAAACAAGCTGTATTTTGGCGTCGTGATGCAATTGACCGCGAGCTGAGGCGCGGCGCGAGGTTTCGCGGCGCCGCGCTTCGACGCTGCTCAGCCGAGCGCCTCGAGGCGGCGGCATCGATGAACTGTCGAACTGTTGCGTTGTCACAAGCAAAGACATCTCTTCCGGATAAGTCGAGTCAACTTTTGAGCGACATGCGCCGCCACCGATCGACCGTACGCGCCGGAATCCTGGTCCTGATTCTCTCGACGCCCTTCCAGCTCGCATGCGCGGAGGTGCCCCCGGCAGCGAACCCGCCGCCGGCATCAAACACGTCGCAAGAATCGAACACCGCGACGGAATCCGATGCGCCGCCCGCGTGGCTGCCGGTGTGGAATCCGCCGAAGCATTACGCGTTCCTGTCTGGAGCGGATATCGAAAACTGGAGTTTCGGCGCGTTTGCGGGCATCTACAACCACGGCCGGCTGATCATCATCGAGGTCGAACCCTGGCGCGTGCGCAACGACTGGGCCCACGATTACATGGTGGGGGTCGATGCCGTCTGGAAGATTGCGCATCTTCCGCTGTTGCCCGTCGATCTGGAACTCGATTTATCGGCCGGCGATCTCCTCGGCCAGGGGGGCGGGGATTTCGAATTCGGCGCGCTGCCTCAATTGCGCTGGAAATGGTTTCCATGGAACAAGTTCCTGTACACGAACTGCCGATGGGGGCCTACCGGGATCTCCTATACGACCGGATTGTCCCCGGTCGAGGCAAGTGATACGACGCATGACCGGACCTCGAGATTCTTGAATCTCGACGTATTTGAATGGACCTTCTCGTCGGGTGAGAGCGCGAAATGGGAGGTCTTCATCCGCAATCAGCATCGCTCGGGCATTTACGGGTTGATCAACGGCGTCAGCGGCGGTTCGAACTACGTGAATGTCGGGATGCGCATGCATTTTTGAGCATCGATCGGCGCGAACGCGGTCCGGAAGCTCTTTATCGCGGCGTGCCCATCAAGTCGCGATTGCTCAAAACCGCTGCGACAGCCCGGCATACAGCTGAGTCCGCGGCCCGATGCCGTTGAGGCTCCAATTGCCGCCGAAATCGACCTGCCAATTCGGAGTCACGGCATAGGTCATCGCCGCATCGAACGTGTAAATCGGCGGATCGTGCGCTTGCAGCGACTGTGTCGTAAACAGCTCTGCATAGGAGGTCCACCGCTTGTCGAGCGGATGGCTGACATTGACCAAAAAATCGAATGCGATGTGGTAGCCGCTCTGCGCTGCGTTCTTCAAGTAGTCCGCCTCCGGCATCACAATCACCGTGAAATCATGCGGCGCGCTAAAGCTCAACGGCGCGATCAGGCCGCCCTCGACGCGTCCGTTGCCGAGACCCGACTGCGCCGTCGGCAGCTTGACATAGGGAAGCAGCGCGGCAGCGACGGCACCGCGATCGTCGCCGAGCACGTTGAACTTGAGGCGCAGGACCGTATCGCCGTGGCCCGAGAGGCTCTTGGTCCCTGCTGCGCTGTTGCTGACGATCGACTCGTACGGCGTGACTTGCAGCTCGAAGTCGATCGTATTGGTCAGTCCCAATTTCAGCGTGGGATCGACGACCGTCCACTCGTCGGTCCTCGTCCCGCCGCCGTTGGCGTAGCCGAACACCGCAAGATCGGTCTCGTACTGAAAATGGCCGGCGTCGACGGTGTAAGGGCTGTTGGCCTTCGGCGGCCGATCGGTGTTGAAGCTGCGCAGCTCCGCGTCGGGCGTCGGATCGAACAGCGTGTAGAACGCCTTGTCGGTGGTCGAATCATCGGCGATTGCCGGCGCCCCGATGGCCATCAGCAGCAGCACTCGGGCCAACCGCCGATGAAGCGCCGCCTGTGCCCTGCGCGCCCCGTGCGGCGTCACGCGCGCGCCGCCATCGGCATCCACTGGGTCGTTCTCACTGCACACTCCAGTCGCCGTGCGGCGGCAAGCCTTGCGGCCGGGGCAACTATTGACGCTAATTCAACAGGTCGGAGGCAGCATACTGGACCGCACCGCGAACCAAAACGGGCTGTTGTGCGAATGCCACATCGGTCGTCGTGGTGCGGCTGGTTCTCGGGCGGCGGGGCGACCGCACCGAGTCACCGCACGCGAATTGACCGCACGACCCACGGCAGATAGCCGACAATACCGCGGCACGAGCATGAATCAACAAATCATAGAGAGTTCCCAATGGATAATTCGCAGTTCATATTGGCCGCCGCCAGCATCGCCGGAGGAATGGCGGCGGCCCACTACGACAAGTTTGCCGGACTGTCGGCATCGAGAGTGACGGAAATCGCCGAAACCGCGGTCAAGATTGCGAGAGCGATCGAAATCGAGGCGTCAAGAAGGCCTGAACACGACGAGTCCGCGCCGCACCGCCGTTGCGCGGCAAATGCAGTCGTCGCCGCCCGTCGCGAAAGGATCGCACGCATGCGGTTGCCGAAGTCATAGGCAAATGCCGTTTGCTTTCTGGCCCTCGAGTGCGCTTCGTTTGGATGCGCGGGGTCGCGCATGCCGAGGCGCCGTCGACACCCGTGGACTGGGTCAATCCCTATATCGGCACCGGCGGATCGGATGACGGACCGGATTATGGCGGCATGGCGCCGCTCGTGACGACGCCGTTCGGCATGACCAACTGGACCGCCGCAGACACGCCAGAATCGCATCAGCGTGACTTCCTACGCCTATGAGGACAATGCGATTTCCGGATTCATCGGCACCCATCAGCCGGCGATCTGGATGGGCGACTACGGTTATGTGACGCTGATGCCCGAAGTCGGGCCGATGCAGCCGAGCGTCGAGTATCGCCGCTTGCGCTTCTCGCGCGCCGACGAAACCGCGACGCCTTATTACTACGCGGTCAAATTGGGCGATGCCGGGCGGCGCGCGCCGCATCGTCGCCGAGATGACCGCGACCGACCACTGCGGGTACCTGCGCTTTACGTTTCCGGCCGGACAGCGCGCCGGGATGCTCGTGGAGGCGACGCGCACGGGCGTCGAGGGTTGGGTCAAGGTGGACCTGCGAGCATGGCGAGATCATCGGCTACAACCCAGACCGCATGGACGCCCACCTGAGTTCGCTGAAGCTGCCGAACTTCAAGGGATATTTCGTCGCGCGCTTCCGCAATCCGATTCCACGAGGCGCAAGTCTATCAAGGGCCGCTCTCGGCGCCGGGCACCGAAATCAAAGGCGACAATGTCGGCGCCTATGCGAGCTTCGAGGCCGCCGACGGGATCCGTCGTCGAGGTCAAGGTCGGGCACCTCGTTCATCGGCATCGAGCAAGCCCGCGCCAACCTCGACGCGGAGCTGCCCGCCTGGAATTTCGAGGCGACCGAGGCGGCGCTCAAAGAAACCTGGAATCGTAAGCTTGCCGAGATCGCGGTCGAGGGCGCGAGCGATGACCAGCGCCGGATCTTTTACACCGGCCTCTATCATGCGCTGCTCTACCCCAAACTGTTCTCGGAACAAGGCCGCTATTACAGCGCTTTCGACGACCAGGTTCACGACGGCACCTCGTATACCGCGTTTTCCATCTGGGATACGTTCCGCGCCGAGAACAGCCTGCTGACGCTGATCGCGCCCGAGCGCATCGACGGCATGGTGCGCGCGCTGCTGCAGGACTATGTCGAGGGCGGCTTCATGCCGAAGTGGCCAAATCCCTCCTATACCAACATCATGATCGCGACGCACGCCGACTCGCTGGTTGCCGAGGCGGTCGCCAAGGGTTTCAAGGGATTCGACCTGCAGCTTGCATACGCCGCCGTCGCCAAGGATGCGACCACGCCGCCGGACGGCGACGGAACGCGGCGCTGGTATGACAGAGAACCGAATGTGCCCTATGAGGCGCGCGCGGGCCTCAGCTATTCGCTGAAGCTCGGATACGTCCCAGCGGACAAGGTCGCGGAGTCGGCCTCGAGCACGCTCGAGGACTCCTATGACGACTATGCCGTCGCGCAGGTGGCCAAGGCCGCCGGCGACCTCAAGGCCTACCGGCATTTTCTCGAGCGCTCCTTGAGCTACAAATCGCTGTTCAATCCCGCGCGCGGCTTCATGCAGGCGCGCAACCTCGACGGCAGCTGGGCCTCGCCTGAAGACGGTTGGACCGAGGGCGATCAGTGGGTCTATCTGTTCGCGGCGCTGCACGACATTCCCGGGATGATCACGCTGCTCGGCGGCGATGCGGCCTTCAACGCCAAACTCGACGAGCATTTTGCGGGCGGACACAACCAACACGACAATGAACCGAGCCACCACTATGGCTATCTCTACGACTTCGGCGGGCAACCCTGGAAGACGCAGGCGATCGTGCGCAAGATCGCGCGCGAGTCATATTCGAATTCCCCGACCGGCGTGCTCGGCAACGAGGACTGCGGCCAAATGTCCGCGTGGTACATTTTCACCGCGATCGGCTTCTATCCGCTCAACCCGGTATCGACGGCCTACATGATCGGCAGCCCGCTATATGCGCGCACCACGCTGCATCTGCCGAACGGCCGGACGTTCACGGTATCCGCCGCCGACAATTCCGACGATCATCCCTATATCCAATCGGCGACATTGAATGGCAAGCCGCTCGATATTCCGCTCATCAGCTACGAACAGATCGAGGCCGGCGGCGAACTGCATTTCGTCATGGGCGCCGCGCCCTCGCGCTGGGCATCGCGGTGGCGCGGGACTGCGCCGCGACCTTAGCGAAACCAACGAGTGATATTCGAGATGAGCGGCCCATGACAGATCGCGAGGAAACATCGACGAGCCCGGCGGCGGCGATCGCGATGATCAACGAGGGTGTCACGCTCGAGAAACAGGGTCGCCGGGCGGAGGCGCTGGCGCGCTATGACGCCGCGGTCCGAGCGGATCCGGAAAATGCGCGAGCGCATTTGGGTCGAGGGAACATGCTGCTCTCGGCCGCCCGGCTCGACGAGGCCCGCAGCGCGTACCGACGCGCGATCGAATGCGATCCGCGGCTTGCGGGAGCCCACTTCAATCTCGGCAATCTGAACTACGTCGCCGGTGAGTTTGCGCAAGCCCTGGGCAACTATGAGGCCGCCACCGGCAGCATGCCGCGCTTCGCCGGCGGCTTCATCGGGGTCGCCAATGCCCTTGCCAGACTGGGCCGCACGGCGGAAGCGATGGAGAACTATCGGCATGCGCTCGCCATCGACCCGCAGAGCGCCGACGGCCATTTCAATTTGGGCGTCCTCGCGATGGGCCAGGATCGGCGCGACGAGGCCCTGAGGAGCCTCCGAAGCGCAATCGCTTTGCGGCCCGAGCACGCGGCTGCGCATCGCATGCTCGGCAACGTGTACGCGAGCAACGGAGATTTCGAGGCGGCGGAAATTTGCCTGCGCCGCGCCTGGTCGATAGAGCCGGGGTCCGACGAGATCATCTACGACCTCGCGATGATCCTGCAGTGCCGCGGCAAGTACCCGCAGGCCCTACCGCTGCTGGTACTCGCACTCGAACGCTCGCCGAATTGGGCCAACAAAGAGGCCTTTGCCAATTGCGTCGCGCAAGTTCGGTTCACCGCCAATGACCCCCAGGCGCGCACGGCACTCGCGTCCGCAATCACCGATGCATGGGCCATGCCCCACAATTTGTGCCGGCCCGCGCTCAGTCTGATCCTGCTCGATGAGCGCATCGCCCGCTGCGTACGCCTCGCAAACGATTCGTGGCCGGCAAGGTTGACGCGCACGCAACTATTCGGTCCGCACGGTCTCGAGGCGCTTGCGTCCGATGGGCTCCTCCATGCCGTGCTCGACGCAGTGCCGGTAAATTCGCTGGAATTCGAGCGTTTCCTCACCTGCGCGCGCCATGTCTTGCTCGAAGTCGGATCGAGCAAAATCGCGCCGGACGCCGCGGACGTTGCGGCACTCGGATTCTATGCGGCACTCGCTCGACAGTGCTTCATCAACGAGTACGTGTTTGACTGCCGCGACGACGAACGGATCGCGGCCGAGGCCTGCCGCACGCAGCTGCTCGCGCTATTGGACGCCGATGCGGCGGTGCCGCCGCTCCTGCTGCTCGCGGTCGCCGCCTATTGCCCGCTCCATCTGGTTCGCGATGCGAACCGATTGCTTGCCGCGTGCGAACCCGGCCCCGTAGTCGAGGTGCTGCGTCAGCAGGTGCGCGAACCGCTCGAAGAGCAGAGGTTGCGCACCGGCATCAGATCCTTGACCGCGGTGCAGGGCGGCGTCTCCGAGGCGGTGCGCGACCAATACGAACAAAATCCGTACCCGCGCTGGGTGAAACTGCAGATGCGCGGACCGGCGCAGCCGTTCAATGCCGAGTTGCCTCGCATCCTGCCGTTCGCGCCGCGCACTGCGATGGCCGACGACGGCGCACCGGAGGTGCTCGTCGCGGGATGCGGCACGGGCAGTGATGCGCTGTACGTCGCCCAGCGATTTCGGGGAATTCGGGTGCTCGCGATCGACCTGAGCCTGAGCAGCCTCAGCTATGCCAAGCGAAAAACACAGGAGTTGGGTCTCGCGAACATCGACTATGCGCAGGCCGACATTCTCGGGCTCGCCGCCACCGATCGCAGCTTCGACATCATCAGCGCGATCGGCGTGCTGCACCATCTGGCAGACCCTTTCGACGGGTGGCCCATAGGTAGCGAGAAAGCCGCTGGCAGAAATGTCCAATCCGCACGCCGTCGGATTAGCGCCGTCAGCTTGTGTCGTGGCACCTATGCCATCGCAGACGTAACGAGTTCTACCCATGCCATCTACTTGAACAACGCGATTCAGTCCTTGCACGCCAGTAACTTCGCTGGCACGCTGGCTGTAAGTATAGCTAACAACGGTTTGGTCGGGTCGTGTTATGCTTGTCGGCCGTCCAACCTGGTCGTACAAGTAGCTAGTAACGCCATAAGTAGACTCGGTATTTTTAAAATAGCGATTGCTCACGGACGACACTTCACCGAGATTGTTGTAAACCGTATCAGTGTAGCTGTGTCCGGTTGAACTGTTCGGGTCGACGGTGATTGTGTGATAAGGTCTTCCCAGTCCGTCCAGCTGTTGCTCTGTCGACACGCTCCCTCCGTTGTTGCTCACGGCGCGCGAGGTTGTGATAGACCACGGCGTTGTAGCGCCGGTCGAGTAGCTGATCGATTTGATGTCATTCGACGAGTCTGGGTAGGTAATGCTTGTCAGGCGGTACAACGGATCGTTGTAAGTATAAGTGGTCGGGTTGCTATTCACGTCCGTTGTGGATGCAACCACGCCGCCGTTGCAATCCCACGTTTGGTAGCTGGTACCGACCGTGGTTACGGCATACGTTGCAGAGGTAACCAGCAAATTCTTACAGCCCCCTGTATACGCGAATGAGGTCTTGTTCCCAGCCGGGTCCTTGATCCACTGAGGAGTTCCGTTCGAGTTGAAGCTAGCCGTACTGTTGAGGTAAGTATTGGAGCCAGTGACCCAACGGCTGATTTGAGTGGGATGACCACCCGAGTTGTACGTGTACTTCACTTGGCTCGCTTGTCCGGAGGGACCTGTTACCGTTACGGTGCACGGGTGGTCAGTAATATCGTTCCCGACAGAAGCGCAGCTACTCCCGTTCCACGTTCCGTATGCATTGACTGTCTTGGAGAGGACTGTGCTTGGAGGGAACGTACCGCTCCAGTCGTAATTGTCCACTTCTGTCGGCATGCCCGTGTTGGTATCCAGTTTGGTGGTCTTCCCACCGATATACGCTGAGCCGCCGCTGGAATTGTAGGTGTAAACAAACTTGTCGATCTGGAAGAACGGGACGGTTGGCAGACTACCTGGGTTGATGCAGTTGTTCGCGTTGCTGTTGTGGCCGTTGTAGCAGGTGACCACCGCTGAAAGCAGCGTGCTGCCAACGGTTCCGCTGTAATCATAATGTGCAGTTTCGTATTCGTAGGCAAAATAATAGTAGGATTGATGTGAGTCTGGCGCGGTGACGGTGGTGTTGAAATTGCCGGTCAGGCTGCTGCCGCCGTTGTCATAAGTCCACGGACTCGTGTTTCCATTGTTGTCGTACACGGTACGAACGAGCTTGGGAACCGCGTTTGTGGTGCAATCAATTCCGTAGACTCCGTTGTTGTCGCTGCCCTGTTCGTAAGCGTAGGTCACATAACCGCCGGACGGGTAGGTTATCTTGGAGATGCGCCCGGTCTTGTATGGTCCCCAATAGCCTTGTCCCGAAAGACCTGGGGTGCTCTCGTACTCGATAAGATATTTGCCGCCCCCCGGAACGTCTATTTCCGTTGGGAAGTATCCGCCTAACTGATAGTCGACGGAACTGCTACAGTGATTGGGCACAAAGTTCGACCGTTCAGTGTACTCGGTATAGAGAATCGTAAATTGCTCGGAACCGCCGTTCGCGTCCTTGTAGACGATACTGCCACTACCAGTAAACTTGTACTGTGCAGGGAACGTAGTCGCGAGGAAGTGGTGATTGCTGTCATCCAGCGTATCGGTGTAGGTCGTGGTACCACTGGAAAAAGACGAAGAAACGAATACACCATCCGGGTCAGTCAGGGTTGCCGTCGTGTAATACGGATAGTTAACCGCGAGGGTGTCACCCGAACGGTTATAAAGGCTGAACTGAACTTGATTGCTCCCATTAATTGAAACATTCGCGTAATAGCCGGTCCCGTCCGTTACGTATCCGGAATAGTTCGTTTGATCGCAATGGGGATTGGCGGTGTCCAATTTCCAACTAGCCGGCAAAGGATGCACCGCCCCGGTCGGATCGGATACGTAGAACCCCGAGAACTCCGTCGCTTGGTGGCTATTACAATAGTAGCTCGAATTGTTTGTGCTCCAGGCGACTTTACTGCCCAGGTCGTTACCCATTACGCTCGAAAATCCAGCAGGAGGAGTGAAATAGTAGCCGCTGCCGAGAACAAAAGTTTGTCCGATGGCTCCGCTATACTGAAAAGTGTACGACATAGGAATCTTGCCGGTTTTCGTCCTGATCGGAATACTGATGACGACATTGTTGTTCGCGAGATCGACTGAATCGAAAGGCCCGCCCGTTTGCGTTGAATATGGAGCGATGCCTTGAAGTTGAAAAAAGTTGGTCGCAGAACTCATGCTCGCTGCCGCCAACAACGCTAGCAGTATCGAAGTCATCTTTCTCGTGAATGTCATTTTGTTCTCCTTTGCTGCGGTTTACCTCAGCCCGTATCAGGTGTGTGAACTGAGCCCAAAGTCATGGTCGACTAACGACTGAGTGCCTTGAGATCACCATTCTGAGTTAAGGAAATAGCTTGCCGCAGGAGGGCGCAAAGGTCGGCAGTATCGGGACCCTGCGACTTCATAAGCTTCCTCCTGAATGCCGAACAGTCATGCCGAGGAGAAAACACTTCTCCTCCGTTATCGCTAGCGCACGAAAACAAATAAATGCGTATGGTCAAGCCTTGTACGCTGGCCGCAATTTGTCTCGTCACTTCAGGGGAAAGCAGCGATTAACTCGGGGAGACGGAGACGAATCCTCAGCAATCAATCGCTGATTGCAAATAACGTACGCGCGTTTTGGCAAATGTCAACAGAAAACGGCTGTGGAAAATCGACGTGGATTGTCCAAGAACTGGACACGTCTAGCCGCCTTGAGAAAGGCGCACTACGACGGTTGGCCCGCATGCGGCGAAACTCCCACGAGTTCCGCGAGTGCCTGCCAATGCCTCGGATGCGGGAGGCAGCCCTGCCGGATCCGGCCTGCATACCAGCGCGAGACGCCAATTCGTGAGCAAATAGCAGATGTGGGGACTTTTCCGAGTAGCGGCTGAATTTGTTGCGCGAACACTTCGCTGGTAAGCCAAGCTGGTTGCCTTGATGCGTCCCATGCCGAGCACGCCTCCGCGTGCCGTCGCCGCGAGGCCACATGTTTGGCGCGAGCTTCCGGGCTGCGTGCCGCCACGCGGCCAAGGCTCGCAGCGCTAATCAGCCCTTTCGTCGCTCCGCTAATGGCACACTCAGCACAGTTAGTGCGTCCAATTTGGATAGTTTTCCCACACCCGCGACAGAGATTCTCTCTGCGTGGTGGTGAAATTGGGGATGGCAGCGGCGATTTGCCTTTCGCCTCGCGTTTGTGACGCTGTGTTAAGCGGGTGGGTAATCCGACATCACGGGTTGATTTCCGCTCTCGTGACCATAGTGTCCCGGCAACCCACTCTGCGACAGGCGCAACTGCACGGCCCCAAGTCGCGGCGGTCTCAGAGAGCTTGGTTGCAATCTGAGCCATCAGGCGGCAATTCCCGTCTCGTTGCTCCAGAAACCATTCTCGCTTCAGGGGTTCGCGCGTGATCCAATCGAGCAAGAATGCGTCTACCTGAGGGCGCACGACTTCCATGAGATCGCAGGCAAGGCTATCGCGAGCCGGTGTGTCTACATGGAGAACGCCGATACCGGGATCGAGACCAAGTGCGGCAGCCGCCAGTCTGGATTCGGATTCGAGCACGGCGTAGAGATAGTTGAGTAGGGCATTCGGCGGGTTAACCGCTAGGCGAGGGGATCCAGTCAAAGGCGAGACCCGAGCACCAAAAACGCGCCAGTGAGCGGGTACGCGTGGCTCATCTTTCCTCGGGAAAGTGATCGGTAAGGTGCGCCAAGCAGCCCAGTAAGCCGCAGCCGCTAGGGATTCAACTTGGCGAATAGCTTCGGGCGAGTCAGCATTGTCCAACTCCTCACGGTAGCGAGAAATTGTGTCAGCGGTTTGGGTTGCGAGCAACTTGTGGCGCGCAACTCGCTCTTGACCCGTCAACTTCTTTTCAATTAGTTCGCGTGCGATCTGGACAGCGGTTCCAGATTGCCCCGCCAGAGATTGAGCGCGGCGCAACCTAGCATCGGACGGGCGGACCGGTCCAGTAGTCGTAAGCACAGAGCCGTCGCGTTCCAGCATAACGAAAGCTGCATCTTGATCGGCGAGCCAGCGGAGCGCTGCGAGGGACACCATCCCGTCTGAGCCGATGACCACTAGACGTTTGAGCCCATGCCCCACTCGCGGGAATCTGGCCCGGTGGCGATCAGCGCCGATTCCGTCCTCTAGCAGTAAGTGACCACGATCAACTCCCACGTGAATTCCATAACCTGATAGTGTGACTACACCCTCGCGTCCAGGCTTAATATCTGCTATCGACGAGTTAACGGTGCTCATTGGCGTCTCTCCTAATTCAGATGATTATGCTTTCATCTTGTGCAAGAAGCCGTTCGACCGGCGAGGCGTTTTCTTTTCTTTTCCAATACTCTTGCGCGATAGAAAACGACAGATCGCGGGTGCGCACCTTCGCTTCTAGCGTGCTTCTTATCGCCCACCGCAGATAAAACCAGTTGTCGCGCAATGCAGAAACGCCATACGACTCCGATGGCACAACCGGAGCGTGCTTCAACCAGTGTTCAGCATGTTTGACTAATTGAGACCTCCTTACACATGAACGGACGGTGCGCAGAATCGAATTGAATATCTGAATCGTCCCACCATTTGCACCCAGGGGTTGTTGGCTCTGACAGAGTGCGATAGATCGTCGCCATCCGACACGGGGCAATCCCGCAAGGGCATTTGCCGTGTTTAGTGGATTCAGCATGTATCGCCCACTGCGACAGAAATCAATGACTTCTTTTCGTGCGAAATAAGTCTCACCGTCCGCTAGTAATTTCTCCGCGTCGGCATGCTTATTGGTTGCTGATGCAAGTTCCTTGTCGGCCTGAGCGAGTTCCCCAGCTCTCTTTGCCTTCGCTTCTTCGACAAGAATTCTGTCGCGCTCGGAGAGATCGCGATTAGCCACATTTTCAGCCGCCTCAAGCGCCCTACGACATTTCTCCTTGTGTTCCCATGCCGACATGCGGGTTGCGTTTAATTCGCCTACTTGATTCCGCGTCTTCTGTAAAAGTGTCCCATCTGCGGGTCTGGATGTGGGCCTCAAAAGTATCCGAACCACATAGGCCGGATTGCTCTTGGCAAGTACGCTAAACACTTCCACAACATCGGAAGGTTTCTTGATCGACGCCAGCTTTCCCCCGACATTGTGCCAATTGTTTTCGAGTTGTCCCAAAAGCTGATCCCGATCTCCCCATAACTGGTCGTAGTTGTCGATACGCACTTTTGGGCCACGACGCGGTTTTGAGTCAGAATTCTGTTCCTGAACGAAAATATTATTGGCCATATATTCCTACAATGTAATACATATATTGCCATGTGAAGTTAATAACATTCAAATACATTGCCACTTAATTATACATCTTCAACATAGAGACCTCATAAACAGTTGAAAATAATTAGCTTACTACCGCCGCTAGAACAACATACCAGGAGACATTATATGCGGAATGGCAAGAACAAGAAAGGAAATAAAGCAGAGACGTACAATCGCGCGCTCCGTGTGCTCGCACGGATGCGCAGAACTGAGGTGAGCCTAACCGCCGCCTCCCGCGAAGAACACATTGACCCACGCACCGTCCGCAAGTATCTCGGTGCCGAACTCAGGGGATTAACGAATGGGCAAGTGCGGCCAACCAAAGCCGACAGGCGACGCCGGGACATGCTGGTTCCCACTTCGCGAGGTGCAACTCCGGTCGTAATCCACGGATCAACGGAAGCCTCGCGGCTTGGCCGCTACATGTCGGCTGTGGGCAGGTACCTGCGTACGGGCGATACCGACGCGCTGGGAGAATTCGAAGGACAGTCAATCGCGGGTCACCCACTCATCACCGATCCTGAGATGCTGAGTTCCCTCGCGCAAGCGGGCGCGCTCCAGCTTGACGAAATCTACGCCCTGCCGGAGTCGTCATCGTGATTGATGAGAATCCTATTAAAACGGCGCGACGGCTTGCTAGGAGACAGGATCAGCAACGCTGCCTGCTATGTGGGCGCAAGGGCGTATTGATTCAGCTAGACCACAGCGCCGGTCAGAACCACGATGACTTTCTAAAAGCCCCCCTCTGTGTGCCGTGCCATGCGATGGTGACGGAGTTTAGGCGTCGAGCAGACGCCGATCCGCGAAATCAACAACGTTCGGTGATGCGGGTGAAGTACGCACTCAAGTCAACAGCTGTGTTCTTGAGCATGCTGGCGGACGCCATGTTCCGCTGGGCCGAGTTGCTTTCTGAACAGGAGAATAACCAATGAATCACGAAGGTTTTTTACGATGTCACACCAGAGTTTTGGAGGAGCTATCCTCCAAGAAAGGTGGGACCAGAAAATCGTCTCCGCTACCTAAGTATGTGCTGGTGTTGGACACGGAAACCACCACAGATGCACGGCAGAAACTGAATTTCGGAGCATATCAATTCTGCGAGGTTGGTTCACGCGGGAATTTCGTCTGCCAAGAAGAAGGGCTTTTCTCTGCTGACGACCTCGATCCCGACCAACTGGAAGTACTTCAGCAGTACGTTGCAAATGAAAACCGCAAAATAGCGAAGAATCAGCAGCGAAGACTGAAGCTCTACAACCGCTCCGACTTCGTAGAGAAAGTCATGTACCCGGCTTTCCAGGCAGGTGCGGTGATTGTCGCTTTTAACTTGCCCTTTGATCTTTCACGCCTGGCGGTAGAGTACCGAGTGGCACGTGGGGCGGGGCGACGCGGATGGAGCTTCGTCGTATTCCGGTACAAACACCCGGAAACCCACGAATGGCTCCCGAACACGTTCCGTCCACGATTCCAGCTCCGACCGAAGGATTCCAAAGCAGCGTTCATTCGCTTGGCCGGTGGTGATCAGGACCAACCTTACCTACTAGGGCGATTCCTAGATCTGAAGACGCTGGTCTGGGCGCTGCGAAATAAGAGCTACAGTCTTGAGAGTGCATGCCGTGAATTCAAGGTTCCCGGAAAACTTGACCATGCACCGACCGGACGCGTCACCCGGAATGAAATCAACTACTGCCGCCAGGACGTACGAGCGACCGTGGGTTTGTTGAATATTCTGCTTTCGGAGTTCCGGCGATATCCCGTTGGCGATCTGCCGCCAGAAAACGCCTACTCCGCAGCGTCGATTGCTAAGGCTTTTCTAAACACGATGGGAGTCACTTCACCTGCACAGAAGTTTGCACTTGATGACAAGGCGCTAGGAATTTGCATGCAGGGCTACTATGGCGGGCGAGCCGAGATTCGCATTCGCCACACGCCCGTTCCGGTCGTCTATACCGATTTCACCAGCCAGTATCCAACAGTAAATACGCTGCTGGGATTGTGGCACATATTGACAGCCGACAAGTTGCGAGTTCGCGATGCCACTCAGGAAATAATGACGTTTCTCGAATCACTGACACCTGACAGACTGTTCGACCAGACCGTCTGGCCCAAGCTGGCTTTCTTCGCCTTGGTTCAGCCCGACGGCGACATTCTGCCAGTCCGCACGATATACGGGGATGGACAAGCGGACGGGCAAACCAATATTGGGTTAAACCCGTTGACCTCGGCCAAACCGATATGGTTCGCAGGCCCGGATATCGTCGGGTCACTTCTACTCAGCGGGAAAAGGCCAAAAATCTTGCGTGCAATTCACTTCGATCCCGTGGGCGTCCAAAAAGGAATGAAATCGGTAGAGCTGGGGAAGGGGTCCATCGATCCATACAAAGATGACTTTTTCCGCAAGGTTGTCGAAGAGCGAAAAGGGAAGAATAAGACAGACCCACTCTATTATTTCCTCAAAATACTGGCCAATGCCGGATGCTATGGCATCTACGCGGAGGTTAACAAATTCCAGTTCGGAAAGAACGCCGCAAAGAAGATAGGAATTTTCTCTGGAGAGGAGAGCAGGCTCGAACAGACCTGCATCGTCGAGCAGCCAGGTCCGTGGTACTTCCCGCCGGTGTCCGCTCTGATTACGGCAGGCGGGCGCTTGCTGCTAGCCATGCTGGAAAGAATGGTTACCGACGCCGGTGGAACTTACTTAATGTGCGATACGGATTCGATGGCAATCGTCGCTTCGGAGCACGGAGGACTAGTTCCTTGTAACGGTGGACCGCACAAGATGCCCGACGGAGGCGAAGCCGTCAAGGCGCTTTCGTGGGAAGAGGTACGGCGGACCGTGGATCGGTTTAGAACGCTGAATCCCTACGACAAGAAGATCGTGCCAGGATCGATCTTGAATATCGTCGAAGACCTAAACTTCGATGCGGCTGGCCGTCAGCGGCAACTGTATGGGTATGGCATCTCAGCCAAGCGGTACTCCCTGTACATCCAGCATCATCCAGGCGTGCAACTCATCAAAGCCAGCGAGCACGGGTTGGGGCTGTACTACAGGCCGAAGGAAGGACGCGATTCGGACTGCGAAGTAGCGTTATGGATAAAGGAAGGCTGGCAATGGCTTCTCAACCATGCGCTGGGAATCCCATGCCCGAACCCAGATTGGTTCAGCGTGCCAGTGATGAGACGTATTTACCTTTGGTCTTCATCGCATCGGCGAGAGCTTCAGCAATTGAAGTCTTGGAAGTGCCAGGAGGGCCATAAAGAACGAGGGCACTTCTATCCCGACGTTTATGCTTTGTGAATGGAGAAATGAACGAATTCTCCAGCCTTGTTTTTATCTGGTTTGCCGAAGGTAACGATAAATCCGTTGGCAATAACTTGGACCACGCCATGGGCTTCCAGTTTACGGTCAGCCCAGATCGGCGAAGAAGGTCTTCTCTGTTGATCTCCCTAATTATCGTTCTAATCCTATGTAGCACACGGATGTTTTCAATCGTTACGTAAAGTTCAATTCGATCCCGGGAGAAACCGGCTTCCGCCGCCCACCCTCTAATGTCGAAAGAACCCTCTTCTGCTGACGCTACATTTGCGTCGAGCCAATTAACATATTGAACAACTTGCGTCTCGTGTGCCCTGTAGATGTCCAATCGCCTCCTGAGAATTCTTACAAGGGCACACATTATTTGAGCACTAGCGAGGAAGAAACCGCGCCCTGCTTCATACCAGAACGGATGTGTAGAGTGCCACAATGAGTCTTCAGCCTGACACTTGAACAGAACCTGAACTGCCTCTGTAACGATCGGGCTGGCCCAAAAGAGAGCTTGAAGTCGGCATCCTAGCAGAACGAGGTAAGCGAGTTCTCCAGGGTCAAAGTAGGCAGAATGGGAGCTGTGATAGTACGCGATCTGTTGCATTGATTCGGATTGGGATACGTCAAATAACTTCTTTTCTGCCTTGCTCGCTCGTTGGCGTAATGAACGTGGCGAACTCGGTTGCAGCGTACGCAGGGCTTCGAACGCTAGCATCGCAGGATAGGCACGCAAAGGTTTCGCGGTCCCAGGGTGAGCTATCCAGTCTAGAAGGCGTTCGATTGCGAACGTGTAGGGTCGCTCATTCCTTCGCAAGAATCTTGCGTAAGCCATGGCGATAAATGCGGCGGTGATGGGATTGTCTTGCCCGAAAGTCGGAGATGAGAGAGTCTTTGTCTTCCGAAGTTGCACATCGCATCGTGTGAAGAATTCACGAAATAGCGCGGGTGCCAGATTCCCGGGCAATCTTGCCGCCGCTATAGCAGTTGTCGTCACGGAGGGTTTTGTAGACTCGGGCGCGGGGTCTAGCCCAAAGCTAATGGGCAGCAGCTTTTTTTGCCTTAACAAATCGACGACATCGCTGGTCGCATGCTCGGACAACCGGGAGATCTGTGCCTCCCGCTCCAACCTGTTCTGGACATTTTGAGGAAATGTTATGCCAACCACTAGAGCATCTCCGTCGCTCGGAAATTGGGCCCGGGTGTTAGGAAGTTCGAATTATATGCGTTCGCCGCCGTGGCTGAAAGCCTTGTGGCAGTGCTTCACGTCGAGGCGATTATCGGAGAGGGTGTAGCCTCCGATGTGGCGATGCTTTGCTGCGAGAAGCGTGATCCCTAAAATGGTGCTTGCAGGTGGGTCCAGCGGGGGTGCATATTCCGGCGGAATTATGCTCGAAGACTTTCGTTGCGCGTCCCGCTTGGAGCTAATTGAGGGGTGGAGGAAAAAGGGGTGCATATTCCATCCCGTTATGTTCTCACCCCGTCAAACGAGGACGGGGCTTGTGTATGGCGACGGCAAAAGTGACCCCCCTGCCGCCATGGAGAAAATGGGAGACTGCGAGGGCAACGCCGTAATTCTCAAAAAGTGTAATTGCTTGTTAACGACTGTTACACCAAGCGTAGTCAAGTTTTTAACTCACTCGAACACTTGAATGGAACAGGTTGGCCGTTGCGGTTCAAGCCTAGGACGATTTCGCCACGACAGAACTGCTAAGTACATCGATGCGATGAAGACAAACACAAGAGCACCGACCTCTGTTCGCTGAACCAAATGTCCCGTTGTTTCTCCCAACAACGGCACTCTATGCCTCACAACAGCTTGCCAACATAGCAATGCCATAGCGCCACACGGAAACAAAACCAGACTGCAAAAGAACATCATCTGGCCGATTCGCGATCCATCCATACCAACCCAAGGCACGTCCCAACCAGGGTCATCACTACGAAGTTTTCCAGACAACTGGCGAAGGTAAACGAACAAGTATAGCTGAATGCCTAAGACAAGAATTTCGCCCCAAAACGTTATCTGACCCGCCGGGAACTTCATCCCAAAAGCTTCGAAAACCTCAGTCCCTCTTCCTGCCTCATCGTGCAAGAATTCTTTGACATCCTCCAATGGCAAATCCATTTTGTCACGAGACGCAACCGTCAAGTCGGGAAAAATCGCCTGAAAATCGCCATGATGCCACTTTTCGTATGCCGCTGACATACTGTCCTGCAGCACTGTATATTTATCAAATGTCGTAATTGGTATGGATATCCGAATCTCTTTATCTTTAATCTTCATTTCATTCAAATCCTTATCCGCCAACGTGACTGCGCCAACGTATACGATCTCCCTGGGATTGACCGAAGCGTCCCTGATTCTCTCTGGAGGTGCACCATATGTTGTTTCTAGCCGTAGATCTAGTCGTACATGCTTGCTTCCAGGTGGAGAGGGTTGTTGTGAAGCCCTTCCCAATGACGAAGACCACGTAGGATGAACACCTACCGGCTCATAGACCGCATACCCCTTGCCAAGACCCAGCCACCAACTCATGAACTCAGCCAAAGTCCTTGGAAATACCCTGGCGGACCAATCGGGTAAACTGTGCGAAGCTTGAAACAAATTGTTCTTATTGAGTATTGAATAATATAGTGACATTCTGGAGATCCTATGCTACTCTGCGGTCATGGGAAACCCGGCGGGAGTACGGCGAGATTTTGAGAAGTTGGAGGAGCGGCGGCGGTTGGGGGCTCGACTGTTGCGGCAAGGAGTACATCCGGCAGAAGTGGCGCGGCAGGTGGGAGTGCATCGGCAGTCGGTCAGTCGCTGGGCGGCACAACTGCAGCAAGGTGGAGTGCGAGCGCTGAAGAAGGCGGGACGCGCCGGGCGCAGAGCCCGCTTACGGCCGGAAGACCTGCGGCGCATCGAGAAGGGGCTGAAGCGCGGGCCGCAGGCGCTGGGGTACGAAACCAGCCTGTGGACTTCGTGGCGCGTGGCCCATCTGATCGAGCAGGAATGCGGGGTGAAGTATCACCCATCGCAAGCCTGGCGGATTCTGCGGCAACTGGGCTGGAGTTGCCAGCGTCCGGTAGGACGTGCGCTGGAACGCGACGAAGAGAAGATCCGGCGCTGGAAACAGCAGCGCTGGCCGGAGATTAAAAAAAAGCCCAAAAAGAGGGCCGCACCATCGTCTTCATCGACGAAAGCGGACTGAGCGAGCGCCCGCACCGCTGCCGCACCTGGGCGCCGAGGGGACAGACGCCGGTGCTGCAATATCACTTCAACTGGAAGACGCTGTCGGCCATGGCGGGGGTGACGTGGTGGAACTTCTACTTCCGGCTGTTTCCCGGGACCATCCGCAGCCCGCAGATCATCGAGTTTCTCGCGCATCTTGCTGCGCCACATTCCCGGCAAGCTGCTGATCGTCTGGGACGGACTGCCCGGCCATCGCAGCCGCATGACCTGGGAGTTCATCCGCCAGCAGCGCGGGCGCTTGTGGGTGGAGTTTCTTCCCGGCTATGCGCCGGAACTGAATCCGGTCGAGTATCTGTGGTCGCACTGGAAGCAACACGAGCTGCCCAACTTCTGCCCGCAGAACTTTGGCCAGTTAAGCCATTATGCCCGCAAGGCTCTGCGCCGGATGCGCAAGCGACCCACGCTTGGTGATCGCCTTCTGGCAGCAGGCGGAACTGTTTCCTCTGTAACTATATTATGCAATGCTCAATAGGAGGATTGCAATCCAAAACAAAAGACTTATTGGGACTAAGTTCTAACGTGCCGACACCGAAATTACAAAGGGGTGGGTAAAACTTTGTATACGGATTAGTGCCCGTATTCGTTATTGCTCCCAACTGGGCGTCGATTGCAAATTCTTCCTTTGGTGGCGCGTAGTGTTCATAGCTGACAGCACCGTATTTTTTGATCCATTCTTCAGACCATTGGCGCTTCAAGTCAATGATCTGTTCAACCTGAACCAAAGCGGAAACCGCGTTATATTCCCGCGAGGAAACAAGCAGCAGAATGAGTCCAGCTGAAACCACCAGCAAAGCAAAATGCACTGTCCGGAGATGCTCAACGAAGTCTTTCGACCAATGCACAGAACCCCTTACGGGCTGTCGCATTATCACCTCAGAGGTCAGAAAATGTTTACCATGGCCAAGTTCCTGCGAAACCGAGGCGGTAGCTTCGGAAAATCTTGTAGACCGATGAAACGTTGGGTCCGAGTCAACACGTGAAAGCACCGCCACACAAACCAGAATTGTACCCAACTCTGTCTCTCATTTTCATTGGAAATGCGTGGCTTGCCATAAATCGCGATTACGCACATAGACACTGCTGGTAGTCACACTTTCCGCCACGTCACGCTGATTTCACGAACGTTTTGTCCTGCACTATTTGCCCGTGACTTGTGTACCCCTGAAGCCAACGAACAAACCCATCGTAAGACCTGCGCCTTACCGTTCTGCCGCGAAGCAATTTCCGAACGAAAAATCGCGTGAAACCACTTTCACGGGCGCATTTCTTAATGCCAATTTTCTTTATATCGTTCTTGACTTCTTCAGTAGCGACAACTTTCTTCTCTCGCCCGTATTTCAGTGGATTTGAACTCCAAGACGCTGATATCGTCGCCTTCTTCCCACTTGCGATCTGTCTCCTTGCTTATATAGCGAAGCTCTCCTGCAACAACGTGGGCGCGCTTCAATAGTCCTTTTGTGTCAGCCGCGCACGGAGCACCATCAGGCGCTAAGCTCTTGGCTTCGGGGTGCTCCTGGTATTGGATCAAGAGACGCGCAAATTGCAAGGGAAAGACGGCATTGTGGGCTGCGCTTTCTGGTTTCGTGTAGTCCACCATCCTGTATTTCTTGCCGCCGTGAACATTGGTGCATTCGAGATCAAACCAGCGCTCTTGGTGCGATGAAAATGGGCATACCAGCAAAACCTTCTCGTCAGCTCGCCTGTCAAACGCGTAGCCATATATTGGATCAACCATCGGCAAGAAAAGAAAATTGTACGGGCTTGCCGACGGCGTCAAGTTTGAATGCAGTGCCACAGCCAAAGCTGCATCCGCCGGTTCCGCCCGATCCGGTTGTACCATAAAGATTTCCGGCAGAGTCCCTAACCAGCACGCCCGCAGGGAATGCGCCGTCCTTCCCGTGAAACGGGGTCTTTTGTCTCCGTTCGGTTCGCTCGCAGTGGCGTTTTGCAATGCATTCTGTACGAGTAGAATGCGAAACTGAGGGGGTCGGGGCGGAATCGGTTCATGCGATTTCCGGACTCCCGTTCCACTCTTACGATCATATTTGGCTGCACAGCTTTAACGGCAAGAAGGGATGGGAACCCGTAGCCGGGATGTTACGGGATGCCGCTGGCAACCTGTTCGGCACAACGCTGAACGGCGGCATCATCAATAACGCTTGTGGCGGCTCTGCGGCGGGCGGTTGCGGACTGGTTTTTGAATTGGACAAAACCGGGAAAAAGGAAAGTATTCTGTATAAGTTCAAGGGGGCACCGGATGGCTTGTTTCCCGAAGCGCTCTTGGTAGCAGACAAAGCAGGCAATCTCTATGGGACAACGTGGGTGGGTGGAAGCTACGGTGTCGGTGCTGTGTTCAAGGTGGATACGACAGGCAGCGAGACGATATTGCACAGCTTTACAGGAGGCTCGGACGGATGCGGACCGTACCCGGTGTGATTCTTGATAAAGCTGGGAACCTCTATGGGGTGGCCAGCGCCGGGGGCGATGGATTCTGTGGCAATGGCCACGGTGTCGCGTTTGAGGTGGATACCGCTGGCAACGAAACTGTGTTGCATACTTTCAGCGGCGGGGATGGAGCTGACCCTGATTCCATTCTGCTATTTGATTCAAAAGGAAATCTTTATGGAACCACCGGGTACGGCGGCGGCGGTTCGGGCTGCGGGAATACAGGCTGTGGCACCGTCTTTGTGCTAACACCGCAATCGAGCGGCAACTGGTCAGAAACAGTGCTTTACAGTTTCTGCACCGTCGCGAACTGCACTGATGGAGCAGAGCCCGACACAGGTCCACTGGTTAGGGATGTGAGAGGAAATATTTACGGAACCACATATTTCGGCGGCGCTTACCGAAACTGTAACGGAGACGAATGTGGCGTTGTCTTCAGGCTGGATACTGCTGGAAAGGAAGCCGTGCTGCACAGCTTTACGGGTGGCAAAGACGGAGCAAATCCCATCGCGGGGCTAGCGATGGACAGTCATGAAAACCTGTACGGAACAACCCAGACCGGCGGCGCGACTTGCTACAACACCTCTACCTGCGGTGTCGTATTCAAGATCGCACCCTAAAACCGTGACGCGCATGCAGTTCCTTCCACCTGTGAGACTCTCAGGAAAGTAGTGCAGGTATACAACTGATTATTGACGGCAGACAGGACCCGCGATTAACTTCATACTCGGTGTAGGGCAGGAGGGGGTCCTATACCGATCTCTTCGCCTGGAGGCCGCTTGTGAAGATATGCCCTCGTGCTTGTGTTCTTGGCTTCGTCTGCCTTGGCGCAAATCACTGATGTTCAAAAGGCGTCGAATTTTACGTGCACAACGACAACCTGCTTTGCCATACTCAGCACGCAGACGCATACTACTCCTGGCAATCTCATTGCCGTCTGGACGTATTGGCAGTCATCGTCTACGTATACTGCAAGCGTCTCCGATTCGGCTAATCCGACAAGTTGCTTTGTCACTGCCGTGGGACCGACCGTGCAATCGGCATCCAGTCCTCCGATTACTGCCCAGATGTTCTATTGTAAGAACATCCAAGGGAGCAGCGGGCATGATCAAGTGACAGTGAACTTTACTGGCTCGGGGAGTATCTCTGCAGGAGTTGTTGCTGTGGAATACAGTGGCCCGGACACGGTCAATCCATTGGACAGCGTTTCAGGGGCGAGCAGTCTAAGCACCGGACTGCTTTTGAATAGCGGTTTCGCGGCCCTTAGTTCGACAACGGTGGTTGCATTCGGCGGGGGCTTAACCGACAGCAACTACACACCGACGCCCGGCAGCAATTTTGTGTTGGTCAAATCGACCTCCGGCGCAACAAGTCCCGGCGCGATCACCGAGGAAGATATTTTTTCTGGAACTCCATCCGCTCTTCCCTTGCAAGCTGCGACGGCGGGTCCTGCTACGGGTACTTCAAGTCCCGGAAACTGGATCATGCAGATGGCCGCGTTTCGAGCAGCCACTTCCATGGTCGCCGGAGGATGGAGTCCGGTCCGACCTCCTGACGAGGTCAATGCCGCCCAGTATCCGGGCGTTGACATTTGCGTCCAAGCCCAAAATGCAGGTATCGCAAACCCGTATGCCACGATTTTAATGCCGATCAACGGCTCGGTGGCCTGTTCGGTTGACCCAACCGGCGCCGCTTCGACTTCTCCGATTGTCTCCGCGCCGTTCCAAGGCAAGCTGAAGTTGGTAGCGGTCGGTAGCTCTCCGGCACAGATAAATATGGATACGCCTTGGGTTTTCTTCAACAACTCAATGACGCTTGATGGTGGAAGCGTGCAGTTCTCTATCACTCAGCCCTTCCTCAACAATTGGAGCGCAAAGCGCTGCTGGACGGAAGGCTCCGCAGACAGCACAGATTTCGGAGCCTGTGCGACTGGCGGCATCGGAAATGGCTTTCAGATTCAGGTCGGGGGGAGCGTGCCCACGAACTGCGCTCTCATAACATATCCCGGCTCGACGGGGCCTTACGAGATTCGCGGTGGAGAAATCGTCAACCTAACCGGGATGAGCGACCTTCGGAACAATGGAGTATTCCGCGTCATCCCGGCTGGCGCGACACCTTGCACCGGCACCTCTGGACCCACGGCGACTCAGTTCTATATCTGGGCACCTTCTGCACAGAACTGCACCGGGTTCTCCGGTTGCGGTTCAAGCGCCACCCTTGCGGCCCAAACCGCCATGTTCTACATGGGGCCGAGGGCCTTTGATAATCCGACCAACAGCATGAGCAACTCGTGCATCAAGGTCAATGGAGGCGATTACTACGGCGGTAACGGAGAAAACTGCAACAGGTTCGGCATCAAACTGCTCAATCTAGGCGAGCTTGACGGATGGGGTTACGGCCTTGAAGGCATCGATAACTCACAGTGCAACGAGCAGTGCGTTGTCGATTCCTACGGAGCACACACGATCTACCGAGTCTCAATGCTCACCTATGGACAGTGGAGTTCAGTGTCACTGAACAATGACTCCATTCGCCACTTCGAGGATTACTGCAACAACAACACCAATAGCACAAACACGTTTTATTGCCTCTCCTACACTAATGCCTTGGGCGTTAATTATTATTATGGAGCATTTCACGTTGGTGTCTGGCTGCGTGACACTTGGAACCACGGTGCAGTGCAAGACGCTACCATCAACGAACCGGCCTACGCCGGAATCATGCTCGACGGCATGACAGGCTACTCCTCTGGCATCTCAATCAAGGGTATTCATTTTCAGAATGGAGGAAGTAAACCTCCTCCATCCGGGGGTAACTGGGGCGGCAATCTTGCCAACATCGCAATCGGGGCGCAAGCGAGCGCTAGCTCTGTTTATATCGAACAAATCGAGAGTAATATGACCGCTGGGGTTGCGGCGAATATTCTGATCGCGAGCCCGTCGAATGCGCCTCCGCTAAATCTTCCAGATTGGCAAGCAAACAGCAATGGCGGATCGTGCATGGGACCGCCGAATGTCTGTTTTACGTACCCAATTTATGCAGCGATCCTCCCGACTGCCGGCACTAACAATAAATGCAGTGGAAACCCTTGCGTCTTTGAGGCGTCCCTTCCGGATGCCTCCGGTGGGTCGGTGCCTAACTGGGGAGTCGCAGTGGGCATGTGCACGTCACCAGAAAGCACCGGTTTGATTTGGTGCAATGTCGGGCCCACGCTGCCCAATTCTACAGGCCCTGGCGGCAACGTGGTCAAGACCATCGAGGTTACAAACCATAGTGGAGATACACCGACCATTTACAATGGGGTCACGAACACAACCTGGACGCGAAATGCAATCGCGGACTACACTTTCGACAATCAAGGCACAACCTATGAAGAATCTTCGAGCGATACCTACCCATCGTACTTCGGACAGGGGATCAACTTTGGGGGTGTTCCGATTATTGGCGGAACTTGCACGGGCACTTGCGCACCTCCAGCAGTCTGTCTGAACACGACTGGCTCAACGTCATCAACCACGTTGTACACCTGCACGAGCAGCGGAGGTTGGGGCGCAATTTCGCAGCCATAGCGGTGAACTACGCCGTTATCGGGAACCCAAGTTGATGGGCCGTAAACTTTGCCGCCGAGAAAAGTAGTAGGACAGACGAACTTATTGGCGTGTGCGCATGAGTGCGGCTCCCTCTGGCGATGCTTTTCGTCTGCTCTTGCTCGTTCCTCGGCTTCTCGTTGAGCGGAGGCTTGTCTAGCTGCCTCCTGGAGGGTTGTTCCTTTAGGCAGGCCGAGCAATAAATCCCCCCGGGCCGTCACAGCGAGAACCGGAGGGGGGTCACTTTTGCCGTCGCCATACACCAACCCGTCAAACGAGGACGGGGGTGAGAACATGACGGGATGGAATATGCACCCCCCCGCGCGGCCATCGTCGTCAGACCCGCCCACGCTGCTGGAATTGGCGGCACGGTAACGTGCTTCACTCCGTCCCGAGGGTAATCTTCTTCACCAAGAGCATCATCGATGCTTTTCTGTTTTGGCCCGACTTCTCTGATATCGAAAACTGGCGACCCAAACAAGCGCGAAAAACAACCCAGCCCAAACTCCAACTCTTGCCATTGCTCTCACGAAATAAGCGATCGAAAGAGCAACAACTAGGGCAAGGAGTGCCACGCTTCGGATTGCGTTTCGTTGCAAAAATTGCCTCCACTAGCGAGTAACTGCAAATCACGGCCACCACAGTGTCAAAGGTATGCGGATCGGTGAACCTGTCATCTGCCCACTTTGGCCAGACAGCCACCACATAATCTGAAGATGTGGGGGGCTGGCCCGGCCTAAGCCTCTAGACTGCTCTTCAGGGTACCCCGCTCAAGCTTGCTTGGGCGGGGACTCGTTGGGGGAGAATTCGAACCTTAGGTCGCACTTGTCAAGTCTTCTTTCGTAGAGCTTGCAATTGGCCTCAGCGAGGCCGGGCCTCCACGCCAACTTCCATTGGATCAACCAGTTCCCGTTTTTGGATGTTCCACGTGGAACATTCGTGCGCTTTCGCGTGCGCCGTCTTCATCTTGCCCGGCGGATGACCTGGGATTAGGGAAAACTTGGGATGAGGAAGGATGGACTGATCGATCGCTTATTTCTTCTTCGGCTCTTTGCTCATCTTCTTGGCAATCTCTTCCATCAATTTCGGCTTCAGGTCGGCGAGAACACTGTCCACGATGCTGGCAATCGCAGTGGATTCGTCTGCGGTGTCGGAGGTCTCGGTGCGGGGCTCCTGCGATGCGGGTGCCGCCGGTTCGGGGCGAATCTCCCGGAACCCGGCAGCGGTGGCTTCCGCAACTTGCGAGGGAAGTTCTGACCCGATGACGGATTCGCGGATATGCCTCCAGTTCGCCCACGCGGCCGCCAGTTCCGATTCGCGATGGTGTTCGCCGTGCTCGAGAGCGGGTTGCACACTCTCCGCGGCGACCTGTTCTGATGCGAGTGGTGTGGCGGCTGCTGGGACGAGAGTCGCGTCGGATGCGCTGGCCGACGCAGCCGCCGCAAAGGCAGCTTCCGCAAACGCAGCTTCGTGTTCCACCTGGGAGACAATGCTGCTGACCGTCTCAGCCAGAGGTGGTTCAGTCCTCTTAGGCAGTTCTGCCCCGGCGGTTGAAGATTCTTCCAGGTTCGACTCAGCCAGGTTCGTCACCGCCAGGTTCGACTCAGCCGCGTTCGTCATCGCCGCGTTCGTCATGGCAAGGTCCGGCGCTGTGAGCGAAGCCTCTTGTTCCGGCTGCGATCCAGAAGCATCGGAACGGTAAGGCCAGACGCTCGGGGGCGGGACACTCTCTGGATTCGCGGCTGGTGCAAAATCTTCAGCTCTCCCAGTTTCTGGCATGTTGGTTTCGGGCGTACAAGCAACACCGTCCATCCCGGCAGCGTCGGCTGCGGCAAAAGCAGCGTAGGCCCTAGCCATCTCCTGTTCCAGGATGAGCGTAGATTCATCCTCGGTAACCGGAACCGCCTCAGCGATCCAGCGCGGCCCACTGTACTGCGGAGTGGCGCCTGCCGTGGCAGCCATCGTGGCCAGGACCTGCTCATTCGTCCAGGCAGGCGCTCTGTCCGCTTCTCCGGCAGCAAGCCCGATCGCGCTCCGGTCCCAATCGCCGTTCGCGGGTGCCAGGGAGGCCAACGCCGCCGCGACCTCATCGTCAGCTACTTCCCCTCTCTCCTCAGGCGCTTCCAGCAAAGCCGCGTGGGCGCCGGAATCAGAGCTCGTTGCTGCCGCCATCGGCTCCGGATCGGCAGGAACATAAGGCAAAATCTCGGGCTCTCCATGCGCGGTTTGTTCGGTTTCCACTGCGAATTCCGCTCCCGCCAGGGCGGACGGTTCCGCCGGCGTTGCCGCCTTTACTTCTCGCGAGGGCGCAAACGTCGCGTCTGAGCCAGTTCCGCTGACTGCGGCGGGTTCAGGAACTGCTTCTTCTGTTCTTGCCACCCGCTCTAGTCCCGGCAGTCCCGGTAGATCGCCAGACGCGGGCCTGTCATCCGCTTCTTCGCTCTGCGCGCGGAACGCTGCCGGGATGGCGTCCGGTGCAAGAGAGCTTGGCGGCAGATCGGCGGTTGCAGTCTCCCGTGTTGAAATCGAGTCGGCGGGCTTGCGGTCCTCGCTCCGGCCAAAATCGCGGAACCCAGCCTTGGAGGTCGGCGCTTCCGGTTCCGGTTCTTGATGCTTCGCCGGATGGGGAGGAATCGAAAGCCGATCCTTCCAGCCGGTCTCGGGATTGCCGAATTCCTTTCCCAGACCATAGGATTCTTCGGCCGCGGCGATGGCCTTGGCGAACCGTCCCGGCTTATAAGGCTGGCCGTGAGGAACAATCTTGTCTTCGAGCTTGGTGAGGGCGGTGAGAAGCTCGCTGGCCTCAAAGGGCTTGATAATAAAGGCATCGGCGCGGACGCGGCGCGCTTCGTCCGCCTTGAAGGGTTCGAGTTTCCCTACCGTGAGCAACACCGGAATGCGGGCCGTTTCCGGCGCCTCCCGAATGCGCTGGCAGACTTCCAGCCCGCCGTAGCCGGGCATGTAGACGTCGAGCACGATCAGGTCGGGTTTCGCTTCCGCAATCTTTTTAAGCGCGGCCGAGCCATTGTTGACGGTAATGACCTCATAGCCGGCTTCCGTAAGGATTCGTCGGCCCATGTTCTGGGCCGTCACGCTGTCATCGGCGAGCAGTATTTTCCGCGCCAAAACGATGTCCTTCTATCTGAAGGGGGAGATAGCGCGAAGGTAACGTGTCCGGCGCTCTAAGTCAATGAGGATACGAGATTAAGCAGGTTACGAGGGGACAGTATCCGTTGTGCAGAGACAACACTGCAGAAACCAAAGGCTTGGGGTCGTTCTGGCCGCGCGATAAGCGTTCGTTGGTCACGGCGTGATCTCGAATACGACGCCGTAGCCGTAGGCGCCGCCGTACTCGGTCGTGCCATAGAGGTGCTTCTGCTGTTTGTCCAGGATGACGCCGCCCTGCGGCCACATACCATCCGAGCCGTTGAACTTGTGCAGGACCGAGTATTTCCACCTGTCGTGCGCTTGTGGCGCCAGCTTGTAAACCACGCCGCAGGCATCGCCGGAACAGTTATTGCCGCCGCCCGCGATTCCGTACAGCGCGCCATTCTTGTCAATCGCTAGCGTGCCGATGGGGTAGCCGCCGTTCGCGATTTGCGGGAAGGTATACAGAACGGTCTCCTTCCAATGGCCGTGCGCGGCCGTGCTTAGCTTGAACACTGTGCCTTGCCCGGTCGGCCCATACTCATTGGTTGTGCCATAAAGATTGCCGGCGCTGTCGAAGACAAGGCCCCCGTAGGGATGGCTTCCGTCCTTTGCGCCGTTAAACCTGAGCACTACGCGTTCCTTCCACCCACCGTTCACCGTGGGCGAGAATTGGAACACACCTCCGAAACCTGCCGCCCCGCCGTACTCACCTGTGCCGTAGAGGTGCTCTTCCTCCTTGTCGAAGACGGGGGCGAAATAGGGCACGCCAACGTCCCCGGGTCGACGGGAGAAACTGTGTAACACGTTTTCCACCCACCCGCCCGCGCTGGGTGTAAGCTCGAAGGCCACTCCGCCGACTCCGCTGTAGCCTCCCTCGCGCGTCAGCCCGAACAGGTTCCCCGACTTGTCCATCACCACGCCCGCCCACGGGGATTCCCCGTCACTGCAATAACCGCCTCCCTCAGAGCAGAAGCTATAAAGAACCGCTTCATTCCATACGCCGGAGGACGAGGTGAGTTGGAAGACCACGCCCCAGTCGTGAGCACCTCCGTTGACGGTGGTGCCGTAGAGGTTCCCAGAATGGTCAACGATCAGCGGTGCCGCGGAACTGCCCCCGTCGGGTTCTGTGAAGCTGTTGATGACGCTTTCGGACCATCCGCGAGGGCCGCGGCTGAGTTCATAAACCGCGCCAGCGCTCGCGCCTCCCCCACCGCTCGTGGTGCCATAGAGGTGCCCGCTTTGGTCGAAGACGACGGTAGCCTGAGGTGCGCACGCGTCGGGAGTGCATCCAAAGCTGTGTAGCACATCTTCTTTTGGCGCCGATGCTGCGATTGCGGGTATCGTTAAGGCAAACAGCACGGTAACCCAGCTGGCCACACAAGCACCCTTTGGGTTCAACAGCACGGCGGCAACTCGATAGAGCATTCCGGACCTAATGCACCTTTCGGCGGCACGATTCCGTTGAATCTTACCATGAAAATATTGGGGGCGAAGCCTGTAAAGTGCTCGCCCCCTCTTGTACGGCTTACCGCCTGCCTATCCTAGTCATCATTATCGGGGGGCTGGGGCGTGCCGTTGTAGGTGATGAAAAACATCTGGGTTTTCGGGGCACTAATGTACTGGAACAGCCTCGGCGTTGTTAAGCCAAAGAAGCCCCCATCGATTGCAGCTGCGTGGGCGTCGGCGTAGTTTCCGGTTCCGATAGTAGTTAGGCCCCAGTTGGACTCGACGAACTTCAGGATGCTCCCGAAGTCCATACAATGCTGGGTTAGCAGGTTGCAGCTTGTTGGCGGATTCCCCTGGCCGTTCCAGGGATCAGAAACGTACGGTTTGTAGGTTCCGTTCGAACTAATCCCTGTGTGGATGTTGAAGAGTAGAGAGAGCCCAGGGGATCGGAACCAAAAACGCAACAATTCTAAGAGCAATTCTGAGGGGCGGCAAAAGAAAATGCGGTTTGTTACGAAATCCGAACAGACCTGTGTAAGTCGAACTCGGGGCCGACTAACTCAGCCGTTAGAAGGGAACGATTTTGTGAATGCCCTTCTTTTTCCTCTTCTTGCTGGAAGCCACGGTGGCATCGTCGGCAGTCTGCTGATCGGCGCTCTGCGAATTGGAAGACGCGGTCGTGGAACTATTTCCTTGGCCAGCGTTTGCGTTGGCGGAAACGGAGCCGCTGATGGGCTGCTGAGTGGCCGTGCCGGTGTCAATCTCATTCACCTGTTGCGGGGGTGGCAGCGACTGGCCGGCATCGTCCGGGACATTCGGCTTCAGTTCGTTAGGATCGGGCGCGGAAGCAGGTTGAGCAGAGGGCGTGGCCTCCGGAGCTGACGCCTCCGCTGGCGCAGGGTTCTCGGCTGGCGCCGGAGCGTCAGAGCGAGGGGCCGGCTGGTCTGGCGGGGGAGCGCCGTTCCCCACGGTTTCAACCGAAACCGAATGGCTGTCAGAGGCTGCCGCGCCCGTGCTCCTTGCGGCTCGGCTTGCCTGTTGTACCACCTCGCTGGCGCTCATGGGCGTGGGATCCACCAAAGTGGGTTCGCCGACCTTCGCAGCCTCGGCGACATCCGGATGTTTCTCGAAGTTCCGCAAGATTTTCGAGAAGGTACCGGCTTCGCGGCGGCTATCTTCTTCCGCCTTGTTTTGCGCAACCGCAGCCTTGGTGGGCCGCGGCACCGGCTGATGCAGGGCTAGCAGACGCGCTTTGGCATCGTCGGCCCGATCCATGACTGGATAGCGGGTAAGAATGTGCGAGTAAGCTTCGGCGGCGTCCTTGGTAAATTGCTGAACCATGCCGGCTTTGGCAGTCTCAGGCAGACAGTTGGGCGGATGATTCAAGCTCACACACGACAGACGCGCGCGCACCATGGCGATCTCGCCTTCGTAGGACTGCCCCAGCAGGTACAGAGCTTCGTCGGCCTTGCTGTATAGCGGGTATTTGTCCACCAGGGAACGCAGGCGCGCGATGGCGGCGGGATACGACTCGCGCAAGTAATAGAAACGGCCCACCCGAAACTCGCGCTCGGCGATGACTTCCTGCACTTCCCGCAAGCGTTGCTTGGCTTGGGGCACCAGTTTGCTGTCGGGCCACTGCATGATCAATTGCCGGTATTCTTCCTCGGCCCGCATGGCGTGGGTGTAGTCACGGTCGGGCTTCTCCATCTGCTGATAGTGAATGTTGGCGATTTTCAACTGCGCCTCGGCTGCCTCCGGCATGTTGGGGAAGAAAGTTTCAAAATCCTTGTACTGGATTTCAGCCTGGGCGAGCGACGTGGAACCGCCTTCCGCATACCAGGAGTCGGCCACGGCCAGCTTGGCGCGAGCAATATATTCGGAATCGGGATAGGTGTTGATTAGCGTTTCCAAGGTCAGCCGCGCCACGTCGTAGCGGCTGTGCTTCATGGCGTCCATGGCCCGGTCGAACAACACCTTGTCCGGCTGCTTGGAATCTGACGTTGGCGAGCGGGTTGTTGACTTTCTTGTTGGTGCAGGCTGTCGTAAAGCCAGCGCGCCGGACAAAAGAATGATCGCAATACGACTTGACATGAGACCTCTGAAAACAGTTTCCAGTTTTCTGTTCCGAGAACTCGGGGCAGTTTCTGGCAACTTGAAACTAAACTTTCTGCAATGTGGCTTCGGTCGCCGCCTCTCAGCAGCGCCCGGGCATTATTCCTTGGATCGCCTTGACCGAACACAGCGTTGCCTGCCACCAGGATTTCAGCGCCAGCCCGCACCACTTCGGCCACGGTCTTCAGGTCAATCGCCACCGTCCACCTCGATGCGAAAGTTGAGGCCCCGCCGCGCCCGCAAGTCCGCCAGTTGTCGGATCTTATGCACCGCACCGGGGATAAATTTCTGGCCCCCGAAGCCGGGATTGACCGACATCACCAGCACATAGTCCACGATGTCGAGCACCTCGCTCAAAGTCTCGACCGGAGTCGCCGGGTTCACGACCACGCCGGCCCGCGCGCCGTGGCTGCGGATCAAGTGCAACGTCCGGTTCAGATGACGGCAGGCCTCCTGATGCACCGAGATCCAATCTGCCCCAGCCTCCGCAAATTCCGGGATATACTGATCGGGATTCTCGATCATCAGATGGCAATCGAGCGGCAGATCGGTGGCTTTGCGAAGAGACCCGACTACCGGCGGCCCGATTGTGATGTTGGGGACGAAATGCCCGTCCATGACATCCACATGAATGACCGTACCACCGCCTTCGGCCGCGGCTCGGACTTGCTCGCCAGATGGGCGAAGTCAGCCGACAAAATCGACGGTGCTAGCTCGATCAAACCTGGGCTCCGCGTGCAGGAATTGCTGAAGAAATTCTAACACGCAGACTGACGCACCAAGCGCCGCAGGATCCCTTTTTCAGGCCAAAGTCGCCAGCCTCTGACCGGAGCGGTTACAATCGTCAGTTGGTCTGCTGACCGCGGAAAGTCTCTGGCCCTGTGACCGACGACCGACCCGGATTCCCTATGACCATGCGCGTTCGCAAAGCCGTGTTTCCCGCCGCCGGCCTGGGCACCCGCTTCCTGCCCGCCACCAAGGCTCAACCCAAAGAAATGCTGCCGCTGGTGGACAAACCCATCATTCAGTATGGCGTGGAAGAGGCAATGGCCTCGGGCTGCGATCAGATCATCATTATCACCGGCCGCGGCAAACAAGCCATCGAAGATCACTTCGATGTGAGTTACGAACTGGAGAAGATGCTGGAGGAGCGCGGCAAGACTGACCTGCTGAAAATCGTGCGCGCCATCTCCGACATGATCCACGTCTCCTACGTGCGGCAGAAAGAAGCGCTCGGCCTGGGCCATGCCGTACTCATGGCGCGCGAACTGGTGGGCAACGAGCCCTTCGCAGTGCTGCTCGCTGACGACGTGATCGACGCCGACCCTCCGTGCCTGAAGCAGATGATGGACGTTTTCAACGAGACTCAGTGCTCCGTCATTGCCACGCAGGTGGTCGAAGGCAAAGCCATTTCGGCGTATGGCGTGCTGGACGTGAAGCCCGTGCCAGGACGATTTGATGGACGGCTGTATGAAATTCTCAACATGGTAGAGAAGCCGCGCTTGGAAGATGCGCCCTCCAACTTGGCCATTATTGGGCGTTATATTCTGACGCCGACGGTCTTTGACACTCTGGCAGAAATCAAGGCAGGGCGCCGGAGGCGAACTGCAGCTCACCGACGGCATGCGGCTGTTGCTCAAGAAAGAAAAGATGTATGCCTATGTGTACGAAGGCAAGCGGCATGACACCGGGGACAAGCTGGGCTTCCTGAAAGCCACGGTGGAGTTTGCGCTCAAGCGCCCAGACCTGGGTAGCGACTTCCGCGAGTATTTGAAGGGGCTAAAGCTGTAGGCGGATTGCCGGGCCTTCTAGGTTCCCAGCGTGATCTTCAGCTTCTTGGATTTTTCTTCAACGCTATTCGCCAACTTTTCTTTGTAGGCGTCCAGTTTCTTTGCGACTGCGGCACTCGCCAGCCCGAGAATCTGAGCCGCCAGAATTCCGGCGTTGGTGGCGCCGGGCTTGCCGATAGCGACCGTCGCTACCGGAATGCCCGCCGGCATCTGCACCGTCGCCAGCAAAGAGTCGAGTCCATTCAGCGCGGTCGAGGGAATCGGCACGCCGATTACCGGCAGCGTGGTATGCGCCGCGATCACTCCGGCCAGGTGCGCCGCGCCGCCGGCTCCGGCAATAATCACGCGATTCCTCGGCTCGGCCGCTTTGCGGGCGTATTCCGCGGTGCGCTCGGGCGAACGGTGGGCTGAGGTCACGTCGATCTCATAGGCAATGCCGAAATCCTCCAGCGCCTTGGCGGCCTCGCGCATGATCTCGAGATCAGAGTCACTACCCATCACGATGGAAACCAGTGGCTTGCTCATAAATGTTCACTTTTACTGATCTTCAACAAAACCTTCACCACAGAGACACAGAGAAACCTATTTTCTCTTTCCTGTTTTCTTTGCGACGGAGGCTGCCCTGAGCGCAGTCGAAGCGTGTATCTGTGGTAGATGTCGGTCTTGATGACCTATTTTCTCACTGCTCTCGCCGCAATATCCTTGCGATAGTGCGCGCCCTCGAAACCGATCTTCGTCGCCGCCTGATAGGCCCGCTCGACCGCCGTCATCAGATCTCGCCGCCCGCGCCGTCACTCCCAGCACGCGCCCGCCCGCGGTGAAGTACGCGTCATCGTGTCTGGTCGTCCCCGCGTGAAAAACCTTGACTCCTTCCACCTTCTCCGCATCCTCCATGCCGATGATCTTCTTCCCAGCTGCGAACGTTCCCGGATAACCTCCGGAAGCCATCACCACGCAAACCGAAGCATCCGGCGACCAGCGGAAGTCGCCTTCGCTCACCCGGCCTTCAATCGAAGCTTCCAGCGCCTCCACCAGATCGCTCTCCAGCCGCATCAGGATCGGCTGCGTCTCGGGATCGCCGAAGCGGCAGTTGAACTCGAGCACCATGGGCCCGCGCGCCGTCATCATCAGACCGCAATACAGGACGCCCTTGTACTCCGCGCCCTCCGCCTTCATGCCGTCCACCACCGGGCGTGCAACGTGCTGGACCAGCCAGTTCTGCATCTGGTCGTCGAGCATGCGTCGGAGTGGAGTAAGCGCCCATGCCGCCGGTATTCGGGCCGGTGTCGCCGTCGCCGATTCGCTTGTGGTCCTGGGCGGCCACCAGCGGCGCTACGCGTTCGCCGTCGCTCAACACCAGAAAAGAAAGTTCCTCGCCTTGCAGGCACTCTTCCAGCACCACGCGCGAGCCAGCCTCGCCCAGCATTTTTCCACTGAGCATCTCAGCGGCGACTGTAGCTGCCTCTTCTTTGCTCTTGCAGATCACCACGCCCTTGCCCGCGGCCAGTCCATCGGCCTTGACCACGACCGGCATGTGGAAGTGCGGCAAGGCGCTGCGGACCTCGTCCAACGAATCGCAGATGGCGTAGTGCGCGGTGGGAATGTGGTGGCGCTGCATGAACTCTTTGGCGAAGCTCTTGCTCGACTCCAGCCGCGCCGCGGCCTCGCGTGGGCCGAAAGTTTTCCATCCGCGGCGGGTAAACTCATCCACCACGCCCAGGGTGCAGCGGCAGTTCGGGACCGACCACGGTCAGGTCAGGCTTGACCTGCCGAGCCAGCGCCACCAGCGAATCCACGCTCTTCACGTCCGCGGGCAGGCACTCGGCCTCAGCGGCAATGCCGCCGTTGCCCGGCGCGCAATACACCTGCGAAACTCGCGGAGACTGGCGCAGTTTCCACACCAGCGCATGCTCGCGCCCACCGCTTCCGATGACGAGAACTTTCATAGTGGAATTCGGGACAGTAAGGTTAGGGGGCTGAACGGAAGTGATGTCAAACCTGGCCAATTGAGTGATTGAGTCATTAAGAGATTGAATCATTGGCTCATCGATCAATGATCGACTCGCTCAATCCCTCAATTCATTAACCACGCTTAACTGCGTCGTATAATCTCGGCAGATGATCACCGTCTCCAAGGAAGACTATCTCAAGGCGATTCTCGAAGCCGAGAGCGAAGGTGAAACGGTAATCTCCGCCACGCTGGCGCACTGGCTTTCTGTCTCGCCGCCCGCGGTTACCATGGCGCTTGCGGCGCCTGAAGAAAGACGGCCTGGTGCGGGTGCAAGGCGACGGCCACGTCGGGCTCGACGCCTGCCGGACGCAAGATCGCGCGCAAACTTACGCTTCGCCATCATCTCATCGAGCGCATGCTGGCCGAGATCTTTGGCATGGAGTGGTACAAGGTGCACGACGAAGCCGAACGCCTGGAGCACGCCGTTTCCCCCGACTTCGAAGCCAAGCTGCTGGCCAAGCTGGGGCGCGGAGGCGCCTGTCCCCACGGCAATCTCAGCGAGATGGAGAGCCCAGGCAGCCGGCGTCGTCGCGGGCTTGCTGCTTCTGGCCCACGCCGAGGCAGGAAAGAACTATGTGGTCAGCGGCATTTATGAGCGCGACCGGCATCTGCTGGAATTCCTGGAAGCAGCGCGGCATTCGGCCCGGAGCGCCACCTCCAGGTCTCGGGACGGAACTACGACCAAACCTTAACCCTGGCCACCGATGCCGGGACGGTCGCGCTCGGCCGTTCCGCGGCGGAGCAGGTCTGGGTCAGCGGCGAGCATGCGCCGCCCCGGTAAGTGCCTCGCTCTTAAGTCCCCGCCTTCGCCTATCCACTAAAGTAATTAACCATAGTTTACCCAGTGCATGTATACTGAGCGCTAACTGCTTCGACCATGAGCGTAGGTTCACAATCCTCCACAGACGAAGGCGTTGCAGCCCGCATCGCAGGCGACGAAGCCGTCGTCATTACCCACGAAGACGTGGATCGCGCGCATGACCGTGTCCGCGTATCGGCGGCGCGTGCCCGGCGCGGCTTTTTCTCCCGGGCGCGGCTGCTGTGGCTGCTGGTTGGGCCCGGGGTGCTGGTCATGCTGGGAGAGAACGACGGGCCCAGCATGCTCTCCTACGCGGCTACGGGCGCGAAGTTCGGCATCGGATTCTTCATTCCTTTTGTCGCACTCACGTTTTGCATGGCCATCGTAGTGCAGGAGATGACCGTGCGCCTGGGTGCCGCCACGCATCGCGGACACGCCGAGCTGATCTTCGACCGCTTCGGGCCCTTCTGGGGCTGGTTTTCGATGATCGACCTGGGAATCGGGAACTTTCTGACGCTCATCACCGAATTCATTGCCATCCGCGCCGGCCTGGGTTTCTTTGGCGTGCGTCCCTGGGTGGCGATCCTGATTGCGCTCGTCATCCTCTACTCGGCGCTGATCAGTCACCGCTATTGGACCTGGGAACGGATTACCCTGGCCGCCGCCGCATTCAACCTGGTGTTCATTCCGGTTGCGCTCATGACCCACCCGAATTGGCACTCGGTGGGCCACGCTCTGATCACCTGGCAGCCGCTTCCCGGCTTCAATAAAGACACTCTGCTGATCGTGCTGGCCGACATCGGCGCGACCGTGACACCCTGGATGCTGTTCTTTCAGCAGAGCGCCACGGTTGATAAAGGAATGACCACGAAGGACATTCGCTTCGGCCGCATTGATACGGTGCTGGGAGCCGCGCTAGCAACCGCCGCCGCAGTGGCCACGATCCTGGCAACGGCGCCGTTGTTCGCCCACCAGATGACGGCTGACAATTTCCAGGCAGCCGAGTTCGCCCAGGCTCTGCAGCCGCTGATCGGCCGGTTTCGGCGCTTCGCTGTTTGCCCTGGGGATGGTGGAGGCGGGGATCGTGGCCGCGATCACGATTTCAACTTCTTCGGCGTATGCCTTCGGAGAGGTAACCCACAAACCACATAGCCTGAACCTTCCCATGGGACAAGGCAAGTCGTTTTACTCCGTGCTGACTCTGTGCGCCGTGGCCGCAGCGGCCATCGTCCTTATCCCCGGGCTGCCGCTGGTATACGTAGTTCTGGTCGTTAACGTGGTCGCGGTTCTGGCCATGCCGCCGGCGCTGGTGTTCTCTGTTCATGCTGGTCAACGACAAGGAAATCATGGGCGATCTGGTCAGTCCGCTGTGGGCAAACGTATTGTCCACCGGCGTGGTATTTGCTACTGACCGCAGCCGGCGTGCTCTTCGGGATCAGCATCATTGCGCCCAACATCTTTGCGGCTTTGGGCGGGAAGTAGCTTGTTGTCGTCCCGAGCGCCGGGAGGGATCTGCAGTTAAGGAAAAGCTTATGGTCAAAAAGCAGCACGCACAAATTTTGATCTCCAGCTCTGATCAAAGCTTGGTTTTGTCGTCGCTTGAACACGATCAGCTGGTCAAAGCAAAGAAACACTATATCCCGAGGCGGCATCTCAAAGGCCCCGAACTCCTCGTCCTGTGGGCGCCTTCGACTCTACCTTTTGTTCATGATGGCAGTGGTTGGGTATCAGGTATGGATTGCCGCACGGTAAACTTCCCATACATTGTCATCCTGAGGAAGCGGAGTCGCTCGCTTGCGAGCGGCTCCCAACGAAGGATCTATGGATTCGCTGAACATCGAGGAAGCTGAACCATGCCGATGAAGAACCCGCCGCACCCCGGTGGCTTTGTGCTGCGCCAGTGTATCGAGCCTTTGGGCTTGACCATCACACAAGCCGCCGCAGCCCTTGGCGTTACCCGCACCACGCTGTCAGAACTGGTCAACGGGAAGCGCGGGATTTCTGCCGAGATGGCCGTACGCCTGTCCAAGGTCTTCGGCGGCAGCGCCGCAACTTGGCTCACGCAACAGGCCCACTACGACCTTGCCCAGGTCCGCGCCGACCGCATCAAGCTCAAGCGACTGGAGTTCGCGTGAGCACCCACCCTTCTCGCAAAACGCGAAGAAGGCAGAACACCCTCAAGGCCCGCACTACGCATTCCGCCGCGGAACGACTAAACTAATCATTTGAGCGAGTGGAGCCGCTCCGGGTTGGTTCGCACCGCCCAGTCGCCGCATCTATTTCTTCAGGAAGGCAGTTTATGAATAGCTTTGGCAGCCGCTCCACCCTCCGCGTTGACGGTCACGACTACGAAATTTACCGCATTGACGCGCTCGACAAGCAAGGCATTTCGACCAAGCATCTGCCATTTTCTCTGCGCATTCTTCTGGAGAACCTCCTGCGCACCGAAGATGGCCGCAATGTGACCAAAGAGGACATCCGCGCGTTGGCTGGATGGAACAGCAAGTCGAAGCCCGACAAGGAAATCGCCTTCACCCCCAGCCGCGTCCTGTTGCAGGATTTCACCGGCGTGCCCTGCGGTCGTGGACCTGGCGGCCATGCGCGACGCCATGAAGCGTCTCGGCCGGCGATCCCGCGCTGATCAATCCTCTGCAGCCGGTGGAACTGGTCATCGACCACTCCGTGCAAGTCGATCAATTCGGCACGCCAAACGCCTTTCAGTTCAATGCCGAGACTGGAATTCCTGCGCAACAAGGAACGCTATCATTTCTGCGCTGGGGACAATCGGCCTTTCGCAATCTTGGCAATTGTTCCGCCCGATACCGGCATCGTGCACCAGGTGAATCTCGAATTCCTGGCCCGCGTGGTTTTTGTGGACGAACGAACGGAAAACCGCTTATCCCGATACGCTGGTGGGCACCGATTCGCACACCACCATGATCAATGGCCTGGGCGTGCTGGGCTGGGGCGTGGGCGGAATCGAAGCCGAGGCAGCCATGCTGGGACAGCCGGTTTCCATGCTGATTCCGCAAGTCGTGGGCGTGAAGCTGACCGGCAAACTGCACGAGGGCGCGACCGCCACTGATCTGGTGCTGACCATCACCGAGATGCTGCGCAAGCATGGCGTGGTCGGAAAGTTCGTCGAGTATTTCGGCCCGGGACTGCAGGAGTTGCCGCTTGGCCGATCGCGCCACCATCGGAAACATGTCCCCGGAATATGGCGCCACCTGCGGCATTTTCCCCGTCGACAAAGAGACGTTGCCTACTTGCGGCTGACCGGGCGCTCCGAAGAGCAGATCGCCCTGGTCGAGGCTTATAGCCGCGAGCAAGGGTTATTCCACGATGAGAAGACACCCGAGGCGGAGTACTCCGAGCTGCTGCGCTCGATCTGGCGTCGGTAGAATCCAGCCTCGCTGGCCCCAAGCGCCCGCAGGATCGCGTCACACTTTCCAAGGCACGAGAATCGTTTGAGCAGGCGTTGCCCTCATTGATCAAGCCGGGCAAGGGCGCTGCGAACCAGCCGGCAGCGTCTCCGGCAACGGGCACCTTCATCACGGCAGCGTGGTCATCGCCGCCATCACAAGTTGCACCAACACGTCGAATCCTTCGGTGATGGTTGCCGCAGGGCTGCTGGCCAAGAAGGCTGTTGAACGCGGCTTGCAAGTTCCCGCTTGGGTGAAGACTTCGCTGGCCCCGGGATCGAAAGTCGTACGCGATTATCTGGAGCGCGCCGGCTTGACCGGCATACCTGGAAAAACTTAAATTCCACATCGTCGGCTACGGCTGCACAACCTGCATTGGAAATTCCGGCCCGCTGCCCGAAGCCATCTCCAAAGCAATTGACGAAAACAATCTGGTGGTCGCGTCGGTGCTCTCGGGCAATCGCAACTTTGAAGGGCGCATCAACCCTGATGTTCGCGCGAATTACCTGATGTCGCCGCCACTGGTTGTGGCCTTCGCGCTGGCTGGCCGTATCGACTTCGACCTGCGCAAAGATGCCATCGGCCAACGACACCAGGGCAAGCCGGTTTACCTGGCTGACATTTGGCCGTCACGCAGCGAGGTAGAAGAAGCCATCAAGAAATCCATTTCCTCCGACATGTTCCGCCGAAGCTACGGCGAGGTCTATCACGGAGACGAGCGCTGGCGCGCCTTGCCGGTGCCCAAAGGAGAAACCTATGCCTGGGAGGCAGACTCCACCTACATTCGCCAGGCGCCCGTACTTCGACGGCATGACGCGTAAAGCCGGCAACATCGAAGAAATTAACGAATGCGCGCGTGCTGGCGGTGCTCGGCGACAGCGTCACCACCGATCACATCTCGCCCGCGGGTTCAATCAAGAAAGACAGTCCCGCCGGGAAATATCTGATCGAACATGGAGTCAAGCCTGCGGAATTCAATTCTTACGGCTCGCGCCGCGGCAATCACGAAGTCATGGTGCGCGGCACTTTCGCCAACGTTCGCCTGCGCAACAAAATGGTTCCCAACCTTGAGGGCGGATTCACCCGCCACCTGCCCGACGGCGCGGAAATGTCCATCTTTGAGGCTTCGGAAAAATATATTGCTGAAGGCGTGCCGCTGGTGATTCTCGCTGGCAAAGAATACGGCTCGGGTTCCTCGCGCGATTGGGCGGCCAAAGGACCGCTTCTGCTCGGCGTGCGCGCCGTCATCGCGGAAAGCTACGAGCGCATTCATCGCTCCAATCTGGTGGGCATGGGCATTCTGCCGCTGCAATTCCTCCGACGGTGAGAATGCGCAGTCGCTCGGGCTTGACCGGTGAGGAAGTATTTGAGATTGCCGGGATTCGGGACGTGGTTGAGGCACTTCGCGCCGGGGCGGCAAGTGAAAGTGCGAGCCACGGCTGGCGGCAAGGCCAAAGAATTCAAAGCGCATGGTGCGCATTGATACGCCGCAGGAAGCGCAATACTACGCCAACGGCGGCATTCTGCAATTCGTGCTAAGGCAGTTGCTGGCGGGAAAGCCCGAGCCCGAAGCGGTATCGGCGTAAGGCCCTATCGCAGATTCATCACCAGCAGCTTCGGTTCCGTCATCTCTTCGATCGCGTAGCGCAGGCCCTCACGGCCTAGCCCGGAGTCCTTGATGCCGCCATAAGGCATGTGGTCGATGCGAAAAGTCGGCACATCGCCCGCGATCAATCCGCCGACTTCCAGTTCTTCATAGGCGTTGAACAGCAGCTTGGCATCCCGCGTAAAGATTCCCGCCTGCAAGCCGTACGGCGAGTTATTGATTTGCCGTACCGCTTGCGTAAAATCGTCGTAAGGCTCGACGGTGACAACGGGCGCGAAAATTTCCTGGCAGTTCACCTTCATCTCCGGACGCGTCCCCGTCAGAACGGTGGGCTCCAGCACGCTCGCCTTACGCTGTCCTCCACATAGCAATCGCGCACCGCCGCGCACCGCCTCCTGAACCCAGTCACTGGCACGAATGGCGTCGCTTTCCCGAATCAGCGGCCCAACATCAGTGGACTCCTGCAGCGGGTCTCCCGTCTTCAGCTTTTTCGTCCCCGCCACCAGCAAGTCGGTGAACTGGCTGCAAACCGACCGCTCCGCCAGAATGCGCTGTACCGATATGCAACTCTGTCCGGCATAGGCAAAGCCTCCGGCCACGCAGCGCTCCGCGGCGTACGCCAAGTCAGCATCGCTGTGCACGATCACTCCGGCATTGCCGCCTAGTTCGAGCAGAACTTTTTTTTGCCTGCCTTGCGCTTGATATCCCAGCCCACGGAAGCGCTGCCGGTGAAGCTGATCAGCTTCAGACGTTCATCCGTCACCAGCAATCCGGCGTCTTCGTTCGAAAGCGGAAGAACGTTCAGCGCGCCATCCGGCCAGCCCGCCTGCTGCACCGCTTCTGCCAACAGCAGCGCGCTTAACGGCGTCTCGGGCGCGGGTTTCAGCACCATGGTGCAGCCGGCTGGCAATCACCGGGGCGAGCTTATGTGCCACCAGGTTGAGGGGGAAATTGAAGGGAGTGATTCCAGCGATTGGCCCTAGAGGGAACCGGCGCACGATGGCCCAGCGCCCCGCCGTAAACTCCTGCCAATCCAGCGGCAGATACTCGCCATAGATGCGGGTGCTCTCCTCGGCGGCCACCGTGAAAGTGAAGATGGCGCGCTCGACCTCGCTGCGCGCCGCCTTAATCGGCTTTCCTGCCTCCTGGGCCAGGGTGTGGGCAAATTCCTCCTTGCGGTGGGCAATGCTCTCCGCAACCCGGCGCAGCACGCGCTGGCGCTCAAATGCAGGTAGCCTGCGCGTGGTGCCGAAGGCCTTGACGGCAGCCGCGATGGCGGCTTCAGCGTGCTCCCGCCTGCCCTGAAACACGCTGCCGACGACGCTGCCATCGTAAGGCGCGCGAATCTCAACCGGGTCGCCTTCCTCCATCCATTTGCCATCGAGCAGAAAACCTTGCGTGGTGACGGGAGTCACAGTCATCTGTGCCATGATTTATCGTCAAAACCTCCCCAGGAGAAGCGAACCATAAGTTAGATTATAGGCCTTTCGAGCGCAGACAAACGCCCCGCGCCGGACGATAATAGTTTCGCGCCCGAAGCAGTCACATGGACAAATCAATCCTGGAAATCGGCGAGTCGTTGCGCAAGCGGAGGCTCTCGCCCGTGGAGCTGACCACGGCCTGCCTGGCAAGGATCGAGAAGCTGAATCGCCAAACTAAACGCCTTCATTACAGTGACGGCGGATTCCGCATTGGAGCAGGCGCGCGCAGGCTGAAGCCGAGATTTTACGCGGAGACTGGCGAGGGCCACTGCATGGCATTCCCCTCGCGTTGAAGGACCTGATTGACACAGCCGGCGTACGCACCACCGCCGCCAGCGCGCTTGTTCAAAGATCGGATTCCCGAGCGAAGATGCCGAGGTTGTGCGGCGTTTGAAGAGCGCCGGGGCGGTGTTGCTGGGGAAGCAGAACCTGCATGAATTCGCCTACGGTGGCAGTTCGGTGATCAGCTACTACGGAGAGGTGCACAATCCGTGGAATCCGGCTCGCATCGCCGGCGGATCATCGGGAGGCTCCGCCGCCGCCGTCGCCGCCGGTCTGTGCTATGGCGCCCTAGGCACCGACACCGCCGGCTCGATTCGTGAGCCTGCTGCGCTCTGCGGCGTAACCGGTCTGAAGCCCACCTACGGACGAGTCAGCGCCCGTGGCGTGATTCCGCTGTCTCCGTCACTCGATCATGTCGGACCAATCGCGCGCACGGTTTCGGACGTTTCCGTGATCCTGCAAGCGATCGCCGGGTACGACGCGAAAGATCTGAACAGTGCCGATACGCCAGTGGATGACTACATTGCGACTCTGCGCGAACGACCGCTGCAAATGCGCATCGGCGTACCTCGCAAATTCTTCTACGAAGATCTTGACCCGGAAATTGCGGATGCTACGGAAGAGGCTCTGTCGGTTCTGAAGACGATGGTTGAAGACATTCGCGGGATCGAATTAGAAGTTCCCACCGACCGCACGCTGCAGGCCGCGGAATCGTTCGCGTACCACGCCGGGTTCGTGGCGCGAACGCCCGAGCTTTATCAGCCAGAAACCCTGCGCCGGATCCGCACTGGCGAGAACGTTAGCGAAGCCGAGATCAGCCAACGTCGGCGGGAACTTGAACAGATCCGCGGCGAAATCCGCGGAATTTTCGCAGAGTTCGATCTACTCGTCACCCCGACCACCCCGATTCCTGCGCCTGCTCTCGCCGAGCTAAAACAAAACCCGGATCTGTTGCGCCCGCGCGAGATTCTGCTGTTGCGAAACACGCGCCCGGTCAACGTCTGGGGACTGCCTGCGATTTCGATTCCCTGCGGATTCACCAACACCGGTCTGCCCATCGGGCTGCAGATCATCGGCCCGCCCTGGGGTGACGCCAAGGTCTTGCGACTCGCTTACGCCTACGAACAAGCCACAGCGTGGCACAAGAGAAAACCGCCCCTTGGTGAGGCATAGGTCTCTGCTGACGGCCGCCGCCGCTCACTCAGGCGGTGAGCGCGAGATCCGAACCTGGCGCTGTCGAGCTTCGCTCGACTGGACAGGCGAGGCGCCCGTTCCCATCCGAGCACTGAGTGCGGCTGTCCCCACGTGGGCCAATGGAGATGCGGGGGGTCGCGAACAGAAATGTCCGCGCCACACAACATCCGGAGCCCTTGCCCGGTCTAGCCAGTGTCCGTTCGGCCGCCTTGCCGCTATACTAACCTCTGCGAGTCATAAAGCAACGGAGAAGACATGTCGGGGTTGAAAGAATTCCAATGCGAGATTTGCGGGATCGTCAGTGAGAATCCGATCCATTGGTTTGTGATCGAGTGCGGAGATCAGAAGCTCGCGATTATCAAGTGGGATCTTGCTGCCGCCAACCGACCCGACGCCCGGCATTTCTGTGGCGAAGCTCACGCCCAGGTGTACATCAGCCGCTGGTTTGAATCCGTATGTGGACCGCCCAAACCCGTTTACAAGGCGTCCTAGGCCGCTTCGACCGCGCTCCCTGGTAGCCCGAATTCCACCCTTTCGCAAAGGACGCGAAAAGGATGGGGCTCCCGCCATACACAACAGCAGGTCCCTCGACTTCGCTCGGGATGACAGAGTTGAGGCAGAGTTTACTGCGCGCCGGCCTTCTCCATGAAAGTCACTTCGTCAGCCTTCATTTTTTTCAAACTCTCCGTCGCCAGATACGCCATGTGACCCGATTCGTAGTTGGCAAACGAGATATTTCGCCGGTACTTGCCGCCGAGATCGAGGTGATCCATGGTGTAATTGGCCGCATAGTACGGAGTCGCCAGGTCGTAATAGCCCTCCATCACCAGCACTTTGAGATACGGATTCTTCACCATGGCCTCGCGCAACGCGCTGGCGGTATCGGGAAAGCCCTCGATGCTGATCCCCACTCCCACTTGCTCAACTCCGGCCTGCGGGGCAAAAACGTTGTAAGGCATGTCGGTTTTGTAACCCAACTCGGTTCGCACGTAGTTATTGAAGACCGAAGTATAGGCGGCATGATCGCGGATTGGGTGTTGGATCGTAGAACGGCGTGTCCAACACTCCTTCCGGATCGGGCCCGGTGAAACGGCCATCCAGCCGGCCGACTCGCACCTTCTGATCCAGCAAAAGATTGTGGGTGAACTTGGCCACGTCGATGCGCAAATTGGCATTGTCAATCAGTTCCTTGCTCAGTCCCGTGTAGCGCGCCATTTGCTCGATGATTTTCCGCGCTCTTCCGGCGTGAGTGCGTCTCCTTTCGCCAGGGCCAGCGCATATTCCCCAGACGCCCACTGCTCCGCTTCCTGCCGCGCCTTGGCCATATCCTGGCGTCAAGATCAGGTGGCAGCTTGTGGTGGTAACCCGCGATCATGGTGAACGACGGAATCAGCAGGACGTAGGGCAGATCGTTGCGTTTTGTTGTCCGCCAGCGTCTGAAAGCTCAAGGACCGTCGAAAGCAGGGTGATCCCATTGAACGCAATCCCGACGCTCGGCCAGATAGCCCGGAATGCCCGCTGCGCGTGTGGTTCCGTAACTCTCGCCAAAAAGAACAGCGGCGAGGTCCAGCGCTCATAGCGCGTGATGTACAAGCGGATGAATTCGCTGAAGAAGGCCCGATATCGCCCTTCACTCCCCAGAACTTCTTCGCGGCTCCGGCGTCCGCGGCGCGGCTGAATCCCGTGCCGATCGCATCCACCAGCACCAGGTCGCTCTTGTCCAGCAGCGTAGTAGGGATTGTCGGCTGATGTGGTATGGCGCCGCCGGCATGAAACCATCCGGCTGCAGCACCACTCGCTTGGGTCCCAGCGCTCCCATGTGCAGCCACACCGTCGCTGACCCCGGCCCGCCATTGAACGCGAACGTCAGCGGGCGCTGGCTGGCATCCTGCCCGTCCAGCGTGATACGCCACAAAAAACATTTCAGCTTCGATCCTGCCATCATCGCGCTTGATCGGCAGCCGTCCCGCGGTGAGCGGTATATTTCAGCATTTTGCCGTCGAGCGTGATCTGGTGATGCGTGACCACCGGCGGCACTTCGGCCACGTCGTAGTGTTCTTCTTTGTCTTTGTCGCTCGCGCTGTCTTTTGCCGGCGTCCGGCTTGTGCTCCTCGGGAGCAGCAGTTGCGGTCGTCTCCGTGGACTTGGCGGCATTCTCCGGCGGCTTTTTTGTTTGATCCTTCGTTGCCGCCTGTTTTTCGGGTTTCTTCGGAGTGGATGTTTCCTGCGGCGAGTTGGTTTGCTGAGCCAAGCTTCCGGCGAACAAAGTGGACACTGCGATCAGGCGGCAATAACAGCGCGCATGTGGGGCTCCAGAGTATGTTGGATTGAAGATGTTCGAATAGCTGCAACGTCACTATAGACGCAGAAGCATTATTAAGGATAGCGCCTCATCGGTGGTCGGCGCGCCCACAGTATACCGCTAATATGGTTGTGTGGCGAAGAAGCCTCCCCCAGCATCCCAACTGACTATCCTCAATGCCGATACTCTCAACGGTCTTCCATGGCTGCTTCACGGATTCAGCACGCGCCTGGGCGGGTTCTCCCGTGTCTATGGCGGACATGCCCTCAATCTCGGGTTTCACCAAACATGATTCCCGCAGCACGGTCGAACGGAACCGCGACAGCATTTTTGCGGAAACTCGGCGCGGTGCATGGCAAGAAAGTCCTGGCCGCTGGTCACCCTGCGACAGATTCATTCCGACCTTATTCACTGCGTTTCTGCGTCTGCCGAAGGAGAACTCGTCGGCGATGGCCTAATCACAGGCCACACCCGGGCTTCTGCTGGGCAGTTCAAACCGCTGACTGCCTCCCGGTCATCCTGGTAGACACGAAACGCAAGGCCGTCGGAGTCTTCCATGCCGGGTGGCGTGGCACGGTGAAGCGGATCGTCGAGAAGGGCGTGGGCGAGATGCGGCGCTACTTTGGCACGCTACCTCGCGATATCAAAGCCGCCATTGGGCCGGGAATTCATCGCTGCAGCTACGAAGTCGGTCCCGAAGTGCGCGACAAATTCGAATCCCAGTTTTGCTACGCTGCCGAACTGTTTCGTGAGACGAAGGAATCCGATCCGGTTCGGGAAAAATATCCTCTGCTGTTTTTGACGGCGCGTGCCCCCGGACACAGCGATCTGCCCAAGAGGATTTTTCTCGACTTGGTGGAAGCCAATCGCCGTCAGCTCATTGACGCTGGAGTCCTGGCAAAAAATTGACCGCATCGCCGCTGTGTACGGCTTGCCGTCCCGATCTGGTCTTCTCTTATCGCGCGGAAAAAGGGGTGGCTGGACGGATGATGGGGGTAGCGGGAATCAACAACTGGAGACACCCCGGTTAGGTACGAATTTGGACTGGAACGCCGCACGGGCGAGGACGCCCGCGCTCACATCGGCAACTTGATGAAGGATGTTTAGAACACCACCGGAGCCACCTGTTTTATCTTTTCGCCGCTTTCAGCCGCTGCTCCAGTGCCGCTACCTCGTCCTGCAACCCTCGTGGAAGATGGCTGCCGAACTTCGCGAAGTGCTCCCGGATCAACGGCACCTCAGCCCGCCAACCGTCAATATCCACGCTGAGCAGTTTGGCCAGGTTCGAGGCTGGCAGGCTCAGTCCGGTCGTATCTAAGTCGGCCGGTGCGGGCACGCGTCCGATCGGCGTGTCCGTGGCATGAACCTTGCCGTCGCAGCGGTCGAAAACCCATTTCAACACCCGGCTATTCTCTCCGTACCCCGGCCAAAGGAACTTGCCGTTCTCATCTTGGCGAAACCAGTTCGACGTAGTAAATCTTCGGCAGTCTGGAGACGTCGGAACTCGCGCCGATATTGAGCCAGTGCGCAAAATAGTCGCCCATGTTGTAGCCGCAGAACGGCAGCATCGCCATGGGATCGCGGCGCAACTGGCCGACTTTGCCCGCCGCCGCCGCCGTAGTTTCACTGCTGGCAGAGGCTCCGAGAAAAGTGCCGTGCTGCCAATTGAAGGCTTCAATCACCAGCGGAACGATTCCGGCGCGCCGTCCGCCAAAGAGGATGGCATCAATGGGAACGCCCTTCGGATCCTCCCACTCCGGAGCAATCACGGGGCATTGTTTCGCCGGAGTGGTAAATCGCGAATTCGGATGCGCCGCTTTTCGCCCCGCGGCTGGAGTCCACGGCCGGCGCAGCCAGTCCACCAATTCCGCCGGCTTCTGCTCCGTCATCCCTTCCCACCAAACATCGCCATCCACCGTCATCGCGCAATTGGTGAAGATCGAATTCCTGGTCGCAGTGAGCATGGCGTTCGGATTCGACCTCATGCTGGTGCCCGGGGCCACGCCGAAGAAACCATACTCCGGATTGATGGCATACAACCGGCCATCGGCGCCGAATTTCATCCAGGCGATGTCATCGCCGACAGTTTCCACTTTCCAACCGGGAATGGTCGGGATCAGCATGGCCAGGTTGGTCTTGCCACATGCGGAAGGGAATGCGCCCGTGATGTACTTGGCCTGCCCCGAAGGACTGATCAGCTTCAGGATAAGCATGTGCTCGGCCATCCAACCCTCGTCGCGCGCTTGCACTGACGCGATGCGCAGGGCATGGCATTTCTTGCCCAACAATGCGTTGCCGCCGTAGCCCGAACCATACGACCAGATCTCCCGAGTCTCGGGAAATTGGCAGATGTACTTATGCTCCGCGTTGCACGGCCAGGTCGAGTCCTGCTCATTGGGCGCCAGCGGCGCTCCAATGGAGTGCAGGCCCCGCACGAATTCGCCGTTCTCACCGAGAGCGTCCAGCACGCGAGTTCCGACTCTTGACATGATGTGCATGTTGGCCACGACGTACGGCGAGTCGGTGATTTCGACCCCGATGTTCGCAATGGGGGAGCCAATGGGGCCCATACTGTAAGGAATCACATACAGGGTGCGGCCGACCATCGAGCCGGTAAACAGCCCGGTCAGCATCTGTCTCATCTTGGCGGGATCTTCCCAATTGTTGGTGGGGCCGGCCTCTTCTCTGGTTTGCGAGCAAATAAACGTGCGGTCTTCGACCCGGGCCACATCCGCAGGATTCGACCGCACTAGTATGCTGTTGGGACGTTTGGCGGGATCCAGCCAGATACCAACGCCGGAGAGGGTCATCAGCCGCAGCATCGCCTGATATTCCTCCGGTGAGCCATCACACCAATGGACGCGATCAGGCTGGCACATCTGCGCGGCTTCTTCGACCCAGCGCTCCAAGCGAGCGTGCCTGTATTTGCGACTGGCTGATTCAACATCCATCGTGATGGTGGCCATAAGAACTCTTTCCTCGCACGCAACTGAGCTGCGCCCGACTGCGTGCTGAAACGAGCGCACGCAGAAGAGGTGACCGGCGGAGGCAAATGAGCGCCTCAGTTTAACATCCGATTATCGCAGCAGAAGCCAGGAAAGTGAAGCGTTGCGGATCACTTCGGGACTGAAAGTCCCTCAGGATGACGCCGTTTGAAGATTTGCGCAAACTGAGCCACTTCTCGATCACAACCCATTGTGAGGGTGAGACTTCCGGCTAGGCAACAGGCTGCTGGGCCCCCAGTTCTTCCTCCACCACCGCATCCAGATGGTGCAGAGTCTGCTCGACTGTAAGAGAGTACATTTCCTGCCCCACGCCCTCGCCGGACTCCAGCGCTGTCTTGAGATAATGCCCGGCAATCTCGATGGCCAGCGGATCGGTGATTGCCTTGCCCGTACGCTTCTGGTATTCCACCCACGCGGGATGCGGCAGCGCAACCCAAACCCGAAGGCCGGCCACCAGGAACTTGATGTCCACTGCATCAGCATGCCGCGTAGCAACGGCCACAATCAGCGCCTGATAAATGCAGTGCACAGTCTTCCCGGTCCAGCGGTCCACGGCGTGGAAATCTTTGTACATGCCAACCCAAATATAGCGGACCGCGACGGTGGGGGCAAACCAGGCTCGTTCCTGATAGAGCCCGCGCACCCGCATCAGCAGGGGGCGGCGTTCACCTTTGTTGCACAGACATGACCCACAACGGCAACTTGTCCTGCATATTCGGGTTGGATAAGCTGACGGCACGCAAGGTCGTCCGAGCCTCTAACTCGGACAGAGAGACTGAGGAGGATTCATTGAAAAATAGACTGATGAGTGGGTTGGCTTTGCTGACTATGATGGTAATGTTGTCTTCACCCTCGCCGGCGATGGGCCGCCATCCCCAAATCATGAATGCGATCCGTGCGCTCGAGAATGCCAAGGCTCATCTGAACGCTGCCGCCCATGACTTCGGCGGCCACCGTGTGGATGCAATCAGAGCGATTGACGGAGCCCTTTACCAGTTGAATATCTGTATGCAGTACTGACAACCGATAGGGCTGACTCACTTTTCGTGGCTTTTGATCGCGCCGGCATCGCCCGAAACTGGGGCGCCCCTATCCTTACGCGCCTCTTGCGGAAGGTGGGAGGCGAAAAAGAGGACGAATCCAGGCGAGTCGCGAGGGCGGCTCGCAAAATTACAGCGCGCTACCCTACATCCCCGGCAGCTTCATCCCAGCCAATTTGCGCCCGAAACTTGCCTTCCCCATCTGCTTGAACATTTTGCGCATCTGGGCGTACTGGCGTAGCAGGTTATTCACCTCCTGCACGCTGGTGCCGGAGCCGCGCGAAATGCGTTTGCGCCGGCTGCCGTTGATGACCTCATGGTGCAGGCGCTCATAAACGGTCATTGAATTGATGATGGCTTCCACGCGATTAATCTGCTTCTCGTCCACTTTGTCCGCGTGTTTTTGTAATCCGGCGAAGGGACCGATGCTGGGTAACATGCCCATCAGGCTCTGGAGCGATCCCATTTTTTTCACTTGCCGCAGTTGGTCACGGAAGTCTTCGAGCGAGAAGCCATCACCCGCAAGCGCACGGCTGGCCATTTCCTGAGCCTTTTTCTTGTCAACATTCTGTTCTGCTTTTTCGATCAGGGACAGAATGTCGCCCATGCCCAAAATACGGGAGACGATACGGTCGGGGTGGAAAGGCTCCAGCGCATCGTACTTTTCGCCCACGCCGATGAACTTGATCGGCTGCCCCGTGACCTGCCGGATGGATAAGGCAGCGCCTCCGCGGGCATCGCCATCCATCTTGGTCAGAACCACGCCGGTCAGCGAGAGCTTTTTGTGGAACTCATCGGCGGAGTTGACCGCATCCTGGCCGGTCATGGCATCGGCGACAAACAGGATTTCCTGGGGATTGAGCAGCCGCTTCAGCGACTGCATCTCCTCCATGAGCCGGTCGTCAATGTGCAAGCGGCCGGCGGTGTCAACGATCAGCGCATCACAGCCAGTGTTGATCGCCTCTCGGCGGGCCTCCTTGGCGAGGCGCTCGACTGTAGCAGTGTTCGCTTCACCAACTTCGCCTTCGTAGAGATTCGCCTTGATCGCCTGCGCGACGACCTTGAGCTGCTCGCGAGCTGCCGGGCGATACACGTCCACCGATACCAGCAGCGGCCGATGCCCGCCATTCTTCAGCCAGTTCGCCAGCTTCCCCGAAGTTGTGGTCTTGCCCGACCCTTGCAATCCCGCCATGAGCACAATCGTCGGAGGCTGGGACGCGAACTTCAAGCGGGCAGTATCGCGGCCGAGAGTTTCAATCAGTTCATCGCGCACAACCTTAATGACTTGTTCGCCCGGGGAGAGCGCAGTCGCCACTTGCTGGCCGACCGCCTTGGCTTGTAAGTGGTCGATCAACTGCTTTACGACCTTGAAGTTGACGTCAGCTTCGAGCAGAGCGAGGCGGATCTCGCGCAACGCTTCCTGAATGTTCTCTTCATTGAGAACGGCCTGACCGCGCAGCGTTTTAAACGCACGTTGGAGTTTTTCTGAAAGATTCTCGAACATAAGATAAGGATTTATTTTAGCAGTTAGAAGGCGCACGCTCGGCGCAGTCTGTTCTGGATCAGTTCCCTGCGTGCTGTCCTACGAAAGGCGCTGCTGGAATCCGCGGGCTTATGTCATTGCCATCCGGCGGGCTTGGTCTGTTCTTTCTTGGGAGTGCCGAAGTATTCCTCATTCAACTCAGCTTTGAATGACGCCTTGAGCGCCGCCGTTGACTCTCTCAGCCGCAGCCTCTGGACAATCGGTTTGGCCTCGCTCAACGGAACCGTTTCTTTGGAAAGGACCTTGAATATGTGCCACCCGTTAGGATCGGCGAGGAGATCGGAAATCTGCCCCACCTGCAATTCGAATATTGCTTTCTCATACTGCGCTGGTATCTGGTCCTGAGTCGTTTTGCCCAGGTTGACTTCGGGAGTGTCATCCGGGTCCTGGGCGAACTTATAAGCTCGGGCTTGCAACTTTTCGAAGCTTCCGCCGGCCAGGGCCTCCTTGCGAATCTTCTCTGCTTCGGCCCTCATCGCCACCTCGTCGGCATCAAGAACCGCCTGGGACTGGGTGGGGCGCGGCGGAGAATTGGATCCAGGAGCGGGAGTCGGGTCAGGGTAAACCTTGTGGTTGAGGACAAAGATTCGCATCAACTCCAGTCTCTGGAACTTTTCCGGCTGCTCCTTGTAGTATTGTGCGACCTCGGCGTCAGTTACGTCGTTGGCTTTCTCCTGCAAGTATTGCTGCAGCATTTTGCCTAGAAGCTGGAGGTAATTGAATTTAATCCTTTCCTCGAATGTTGGATCTTTTTCAACACCCATTTCACGGATTCTTTGGCCGTACACCAGCATTTCCGGGTAACGCCCAGCGAGACGCGCTCTGACTTCAGGCGTCATTTGCGGATTCAGCGCATCCACCAAGCTCTCAAATTGTGCGTGGGTGATGACGGTCTTACATGCGGCATCGGCTTGGGCGCTGGGTTTGCCCGCAGATTCCTGATTCGCGGGGATGCTGGCCGTGTCGGACTTGGCGGTATCCGCCATAGGCGTTGACTGCGGCCCGGGCAAGAAACTACTGTTGCAGAGGCCCTCAATCGTGATCACCGCCGCATCGGACGCGACCCGGGACTCGGTCGCCGCCGTAGCTACCTTCTTGTTCTCGGGCGGCAGGCCGGCAGGGGTACTCTGTGCCTGGGATTGGCACCCTACCACCAGAAAGAAAAATAAAACCCAAGCGATACACCTGTAATGCATGGGATGAACGCCCTCCAACAAATGCATTTGTTTCGAATGGTAACACACGCTACAGCTGTCGCCCGACCCGAATCGCCGCTCATCCCGGCCCGAGTCGGGCTTTCAGTGAGTTGCAGGTGCTGACTGGGAGTCTGCTGCTGCCGATGGCAGTTCATGCTCCCGTGGACCTTCGGGTTCTGTTGATTTTTCCCCCGGGACTTCGCACGCGATCACTGCGGAAGGCAATGCTTAGGCTGCTATGTGACTGAGAGAACTTCCTTCGCCGCAATCACCGTATTGCAGTGGATGGTCACGGTATCTTCTACGCGGCGGGCGTAACCGCCAGCAAACGTCACCATCACTGGGATATCGCGGGCGCGGGCTACTCGGAACAGCAATTCGTCCCGGCGCCTCAAGCCTTCGATGGTCAGCGAAAGCCCCCCGAGCTGATCTTCGCGGTAGGGATCGGCCCCCGCAATGTAGCAGATCAGTTCCGGCTCAAACTGGCGCAGCCCCGAGCTGAGCGCGTTATCCAGCCAGGCCAGATAGTCGTCGTCGCCGATCTCGTCGGGCAGGTCCACATCAATCGACGACGGCGGCTTGAACGCTGGATAATTATTTTCCTGGTGAAGGGAGATGGTGAACACCTCGCCCGCGTGGGCGTTACGCACCTTGGCCGGTTGTGATGGCTTTAGGGTGGAGGTGGAAGTCGAAGGCAGTGTCCCCGTCGGAATACGCATGCCGGCAAAGATGGCCGCCGTCCCGTTCCCCTGGTGAACGTCACAATCCACGGTCATGGCACGGCTAATCTCGTCATCGCGTTGCAGGCGCCGAATGGCGACAGCCACGTCGTGAATCATGCAGAAACCTTCGCCGTGATCGGGGAAGGCGTGATGAAATCCGCCGCCGATATTGAAAGCCACTCGATCTTTCAACGCACATTGCGCCGCGAGGATGGAACCGCCGGCCGCCAACCAGAAAGCGCGCACTAGTTCCGGAGAATAAGGCACCTCCATCTGTAGTTCCTCGAGCGCCGACAGCGTCCCAGTATTCAGTTTGTGCACATACTGCGGCGTGTGTACGAGCAGGATGTCCTGGTCGGAGGCCGGTTGGGGAGTGAGGAAGTCGGAGGCCTTGGCGACTCCCGTTTCGAGCAGCCGGTCGTGAATGCGGCGATACTTCTCGGCGGGAAAGACATGAGCGCCGATCGGAAGATAATAGTCATCACTGTACACCAGCTTGAACGGGAGCATGGTAGGTCGCGGCGGTCTCCATGATACTCGCTCACGCAGATATGGGCGCGGATGCCCGCGCTTACATGGTTGCGCAAATGCTCAGCTCAGCTTCACAGCGGCGGCAGGGCGGCTTTTTTCTGAATACCTTCACCCTCAACAATCGTATAAATGAAATCCGCAGGAACATCGTGCAGGACTTCGACCCTGCCGCTCGGCCATTTGATTTCCACTTCATCCATTTTGGCTTCCAAACCGAGGCCGAAATGCAATCGCGGATCGTTCTGCGACAGGTAACTCCCCCCGCCGCGCACTTCGCTGAGCTGCACTAGCTTCCCAGCCTTCACGGTCACCCGCGCGCCGATTGCCATCTTGTTGCTCTTCGTACCCGTCAGCTTGAACAGGACACGATGATTGCTGTTTCCGCCTTGATTGAGCAGCAGTGTTGGTGGTCCATCGGTGCTTACGATCACGACGTCCACGTTGCCGTCGTTGTTGATGTCGCCAAAAGCGGCTCCCCGCCGCGATTGATCAAGGATCGAAGCCAGCACGCTGGAAACATCTTCGAAAGTGCCATCGCGGCGGTTGCGGAACAGCAACATGGGCTCGCGATAACGGGGAGCGCCGGGGACCAAATCCATCTGCGGATACACGTGCCCGTTGGCGATGAACAGGTCCAGCCAGCCATCATTATCCATATCGAAAAATCCGGTTCCCCAGCCCACGGGGTTGTAAGTTGGCTTGGCCAGCTTGGCGGGCCAACTCACATCGGAGAATCCTTGCGCCCCCAGATTGCGATACAGCACATCGGCCTGCTCCGTGAAATTGGTGACGAACACGGAAAGACGGCCCTCATGCAAATAATCGCCCCAGTCCACTCCCATCGAGCCCTGTTCCAGGCCATCCGCGCTGAGCGCCGCGCCCGAGAGCAGGCCGACATCTTCAAACGTCCCATCGTGCTTGTTGTGGTACAAGTAATTCGGCCCGGAATCGTTGGCGACGTACAAATCCGGCCAGCCGTCGTTGTCGTAGTCGCCCCAAATCACTCCCAGGCCGTAGTATTTGTTCGGGTCGTCAACGCCGGCTTTCTTGGAAACTTCTTCAAATGTGCCATCGCCGCGATTGTGAAAGAGCAGGTCAGATTCGCCCAGCATGCCCCAGGGGCCGCACTGCACCGCAATGCCCTTGAAGCTGCAATTCTTTTCGTTCTTGCCGAAGTCGGGCAGCTTGTTCATGTCAAAGTGCACGTAGCGGGAGACGAACAAGTCCACACGTCCGTCGCGATCGTAATCGGCCCAGGCTGCGCCGGTGCTGAAGCCGCCCGCTGCTACACCTGCTTTGTCCGTGACATCTTCAAACTTGCAATTGCCCAGGTTGTGATAAAGCGCGTTCCCGCCGTAGCCGGTCACGTAGATGTCCGGAAGGCCGTCATTGTCGTAGTCGGCTACCGCGACACCCATGCCCCAACCCTTTCGGGTGAGACCGGCAGATTGTGTGATGTCGGTGAATTTGAAGCCATCATCCTGATGGTAGAGCGTGATCATGGGATCGCCGCCCTGCTTATACCGCTCCACAGTCGATCCGTTCACAGTGATGATGTCGAGCTTGCCGTCGTTATCGCAATCGATGAGTCCCGCACCGCCGCTCATCGATTCCACGATGTAGCGCTTTTCCGCCGACGAGATGTGGGGGACGGTGAGGCCCACCTGTCTGGCGACGTCCTCGAACTTGGGCAGGGGAGGCCATGCGGGAGCGCCTTGGGCTAAGGCGAGGGTCGAAAGAAGCAGGCCCAGAACCAGGGAAAGGAGTGTATGCATCGAAGTGAGAATCTCGAAATTATAGCTGACGGGTCGCGCGGTCGCCTCAACAGAACAGCAAGAGTCTGAATCTTGGAGTTAGGGCAGTCGCTCACTTCATCGGGTGATCACGGTCACTGCGATCTGCCTTCCGAGACCGTAAAAAGAAGTGACGCTCCTTATCGAGCCTGGGCCCCTGTCACAAATCCTTTGGGGGTGATGTTATGTGGCGCAGCATTTCCGCGATCCAGGTCCCCGAACAAAAACCACGTCCTCTCATCCCTACGGTTGACTTGTTTACCGAGGCTTCCGAGGTAACCAAACAGCGTTTTAATTTTGGCTGAGTTTCGTTCGGCGGCGGTCATGCGCTGTCGAACGAACAAGCAACATCCGAGGAGGATAAAATGGGCGCTGTGGCAGGCGGAGGATTTACCCCGATCCTCCTGTCTGCCACGGCAAACTCGGCAATCGGTGGTATACTTCGGGCTGCCGGGGGCTTCGCCTTCCCCCTCTGACCTGTCGGGCGGAAGCCCGTCAATGAGGCACCCTACAGTGCGACCGCATACGGTCCCTTCCAATCTGGTCCCAAGGGTTGCGGTTTTAGCCCTGGCCCTGTTACTCGCTACCACCACGTTGGCCCGGCCTAAGTACAAGATCCTGCACGCCTTCTCTGGCGGCAATGACGGAGCCGGCCTGTATGGAAGCCTGCTTCTGGATCAAGCGGACAATCTTTACGGCACGACTTTTGGCGGGGGCGCGTATTCCAGTGGCACAGTCTTCGAGTTGAGCCCATCCTCCGGTGGGCGATGGAGGGAAACTGTTCTGTACAACTTCTGCGCTACCCGATCCAAGCGGAGCGATTGCTCGGACGGTGCCCTGCCCGATGGAGGCCTCGTTTTCGATAAGGCGGGAAACCTGTATGGCACGACCAGCACCGGCGGACCTTTCAATGATGGCGAGGTTTTCGAATTGATGTCTAGCTCGGGGACCTGGAGCCTGAGCATACTCTCCAGCAAGGCCGCTCTCGGTTTGGTCCTGGGCGGGGCTGGCGACCTTTACGGTTTCGGGGGACCCGGCCAGTACAACGAAGGCGACGGTTTCAAACTTTCACCCGGTCGGAACGGTTGGACTGAGACTGTTCTATACAGTTTCAATTCTCAAAACGGGGACGGATTTACCCCTGAGTCTGCCTTGATCTTCGGCCCGAGCGGGAATCTCTATGGCACGACTAAGGACGGGGGCAGTGGGGGCTTCGGTACAGCGTTCAAGCTGAGGCCGGGATCGTCCGACACAGAAAACCCGTGGCAGGAGCGGATCTTGCACAACTTCCCAGCATTTCAGGGTGACGGTCACTATCCTTATGCCGGACTCGTGTTGGACCGATCAGGCAACCTGTACGGCGCGACGGAAGCCGGAGGCGTTTACGGTCAAACTTGCTTGGGAGGTTGCGGCACGGTGTTCAAGATCGCTCCGGGTCACCACGACGTCTGGAAAGAAACTATACTGCACGAGTTCACCGACCTGTCGAACGGAGCAACGCCCCTAGGCACGCTCGTGTTTGATAGGGCTGGCAACTTATATGGAACGGCCGCGGGCGGCGGGAAGGGTCAGCAATATTGCGACGGAGGCTGTGGTGTGGTCTTTAGGCTGGCGCCCAGAACCAAGGGCACGTGGAAGTATACGGTTCTGCACTGGTTCAAGGCGCGAGACGGCGCCGCACCCCAGGCGGGTCTGACCGTGGACCGCAAGGGCAATCTGTACGGGACGACCGAGTACGGTGGCCCAGGCTACGCCGGCGTGGTTTTCGAAATCACACCGTAAGTTTCTGTCTCAACTTCCAAATCTGCTTCACATGATGCTGCCCGTGCACCCAATGAAACTTGCGCCACTGCGAAGGGGGCCGTTAGGTCCCACCCCTGCCGTCGAAGGTATGCAGCACCGTCATTGCCCAGTCGATCCTACACGAACTCGACGAGACTCGCACAGGAGATGCCGAGCGGGAGCCCTCACTCAAGATGTAGTATAGCAGTGAGGCTCCGAGGTGGTGCTCCTTGTGAGACGGCTGACGCCCCTTAAGCTTCCGACGGTTCCTGCCGCACGACCCGCCCAACTTTGACCCCTCGTGCCTCGCGCCATCCTTCGATAATCAGATAGAGCACGGGAATGAAGAAGAGATTCAGCATAGTGGACATGATCATTCCACCGAACACTGTGGTTCCTACCGAATGGCGCCCTTTCTGGCCGGCGCCGGTGGCGACCATCAAAGGCACCACTCCGAGGATGAACGCGAATGAAGTCATCAGGATCGGCCGCAGCCGAATTCTGGCCGCTTCCACCGTGGCTTCCACCAGCGGCAGTCCGCGTTCCCGCAACTGTTCGGCAAACTCGACAATCAGGATGGCGTTCTTACTCGACAATCCGATCAGCATCACCAACCCGATCTGGCAGTAGACGTCATTCTCCAGGCCCCGCAACCATTGTCCGGTGAGCGCTCCCAACAGTGCCATAGGCACCGCCAGCAGCACGATAAAGGGCAAAACGAAGCTCTCGTACTGCGCGGAGAGCGTCAGGTACACGACCAGAACTCCCAACCCGAACAGGATGATTGTGGTTTGCCCCGAGGCGAGTTCCTCCAGCGACAGTCCAGTCCACTCGTAAGTGAACCCCTGCGACAGGGTTTTCTTGCTCAACTCTTCCATCGTTGCAATCGCTTGTCCGGAACTAAAGCCGGGCGCTGCCGAGCCATCAACTTCCGCCGAGCGAAAAAGATTGTAGTGGTTGATAACGGACGGCGAGGCCGTCTGCGAAATACTCACAAGATTTTCCAACGGAATCATCGCGCCGCTGTCCGAGCGCACGTAATACTGTTTGATGTCTTTGGATTGGGAGCGGAACTGCTTGTCGGCCTGCACGTAAACCCGATAAGAGCGGTTGTTGAAATCGAAATCGTTGACATACGCCGAACCCATGTATACGCCCAGCGTATCTGTGATCTGCTGCAGGGGTACGTGCAGGCTTTTGGCCTTTTCGCGGTCAATCGTGACCAGGAACTGCGGGTCGTTTGCCGTATAGCTGCTATACAAGCCCGCCACGTCTTTGCGCGAGTTGCCCTGCCGCACCAGTTCCTGCGTGACATTGGCCAACTCTTCCAAGGTGTGTGCGCCCTGGTCCTGAACTTCGAATTGGAAACCGCCTAACCCGCCGATGCCGGAAACCGCCGGAGGCAAGAATGGAAGCACTAGCGCGCCCGAAACACCGAACATCTGGCCGCGCAGACGGTCTAACACCGCATCCGCGGAATGCTCCGCCCCCTTGCGCCTGGAATAATCCTGCAGCTTGGCGTAAATCACGCCCTGATTGGGAGCATTTCCCGCGGGGCCTCCACCAGTGATCGCGAAGATGTTTTGAATGTCCGGATCTTTCCGCATGATTGCGGTGACTTGATCCTCGATGCTGCGGGTGTATTCGGTCGAAGCCCCCGGTGGCGATTGCACCGCGATCAAGAACCAATCTTGGTCTTCATTAGGCACGAAGCCTTTGGGCACTCGCTGGAAAACCACGTAAGTGAGTCCAAGACCAACCAGAAACAGCGCAGCCGCAGCCAGGCGAAAGCGAAGAAAAGCGCGCAGCGCTCGCTGATATCCGTGAGTGACGGCGGAAACCACCTTGTCCACTTCCCGGAAGAGCCATATCTTCTCGCCATGTGTGCGTCCGAGCAGAAGTGCGGACAGCGCCGGGCTCAGAGTCAACGCATTGAACGCTGAAATGGAGATTGAGAACGCGATGGTAAGCGCGAACTGGCGAAACAGGATGCCGGTGGTGCCGGGGAAGAAAGCCACGGGAACGAACACGGCGACCAGCACGAGCGAAGTTGCGATGACCGCTCCCGTTACTTCTTTCATCGCAGCCGACGCCGCTTTGCTGGGGTTAGTTTCGCCTTCCTGAATGTGGCGTTCGATGTTTTCGATCACCACAATTGCGTCGTCCACCACCAATCCCGTTGCCAGCGTGATGCCGAAAAGCGTGAGCGTGTTGACCGAAAATTTCAGCAGCTTGACGAACGCAAAAGTTCCGATCAGTGAAACTGGAATCGTGACTGCGGGAATGATCGTGCTGCGCCAATCTTCGAGAAATATGAAAATCACCAGGATGACCAGAACGATGGCTTCGATCAGCGTGGTCAGCACGTCTTTGATCGATTCGCTGACCGCGTCGGTGGTGTCGAACGCATTTTCGTACACCATCCCAGGCGGGAAGCGCTTGGAGAGCCGATCCAGTTCCGCCAGAGCGCGCCGGTCCACGTCGATCGCATTGGCGGTGGAGAGTTGAGTGATGGCGACGCCGACCGCATCATGCCCGTTGTAAATCAAGTCAGAGCTGTAATCTTCGGCTCCCAGTTCCGCTCGGCCCACGTCTTTCAGCCGCACCAGCGTGCCGTCCGCGTTGGTCTTCAGGATGATGTTGTCGAACTGCGTAGGCTCGCTGAGCCGACCAATGGCGCGGACGCTGATCTGAAACTGCTGTCCCACTTTGATCGGAGGCTGTCCGACCTGGCCGGCGGCGACCTCGACATTTTGCTCCTGCAGCGCGTTTACCGCGTCGGTTGCGGTCAGGCCGCGACTAGCCATGCGCACCGGATCGAGCCACAGGCGCATGGAGTACTTGCGCTCGCCGAAGATAAAGACCTCGGCAACTCCCGGCACGCGCTTCAGCGTGTCTTTCACGTAGACGTCCAGGTAGTTGCTCATGAACAGCGGGCTGTAACGGTTGTCCGGGGAATACACGGCTGCGCCGAAGACAAAATTTTGCGACGATTTGGCAACCGTGACGCCGGTCGCCTTGACCGCGGCAGGAAGCCGTCCCTGCGCAGTGTTCACGCGGTTCTGAATGTCCACTGCAGCCAGGTCAGGATCGCGGTCCAAGTCGAACGTCGCGGTGATCGAACTGCTGCCATCGTTCCCGCTGGTGGAGGTGATGTACTTCATCCCCTGCGCGCCGTTGATCTGCTGTTCGAGCGGAATGGTTACCGCCGTCTCCACGGTTTGCGCGCTGGCCCCGATGTACCCGCTGGTAACGGAAACCTGCGGCGGCGCGAGGTCGGGGAATTGCGCGACTGGCAAGGTGGGAATCACCACCGCGCCCGCGAGGATGATCAGCAGAGCGCAAACTGTGGCAAATACCGGACGGCGTATGAAGAAGTCAACAAACATAAGAACAATTTCAGCTTTCGAGCTTCAGATTTCCGCTACCAACTGCAAACCTCCAAATGAATTGTCATCCCGAGCGTAGCGAGGGATCTGCACTCGTTCGGAGCCAAGGAAAATGCAGATTCCTCGTAGCCTTCGGCTTCTCGGAATGACAAGAAAACGGGTATTCTAAACACATGCGAACCCACCTGGCTCCAAACTAGCTCTCGGGAGCAACCGGTGCTCCGTCCACCAGAAACTGGGTCCCAGAGACGATGATCTTGTCGCCGGGCTTGATTCCATCCAGCACCACGTAGTCATTGCCCACCATTTCGCCGATTCGCAGCGGCTTCTGATGCGCCACCAGTTTGCCATTCTGGTCTTCCGCCACGAATGCGAAGTACTGCCCCCCGATACGCGAGACCGCCAGCACCGGAACCACCGGCCCCTGGTGCATTCCCCAAATCACGCGCGCGCGAATGAACTGCAAGTTGCGCAGCTTGTCTTCGTTGTTGGCAATCCGCGCCTTGACCAGCACCGTCTGGGTCGTGTTGTCCACCTGCGGAGAGACGAAACTGACCTGGCTCTCCGCCACCACCTTCCCGGCGCCGTCCACAATCTGCACCGGCATGTTCACCTTGAGCTGGGACGAACGCTCGATCGGGACGTAGACGTATGCCTCCAAGCCTTCCAGGCTTGTCCACCGTGGTCAGCAGCGTGGTTGTGGTTACGCGGTCACCGACGCGCACCGGAATATCGCCGACGATCCCGCCGAGGGCGCAACCACGCTGTAGTAGTGAAGCTGTACCTGCTGCTCGCTGCACCTGCGCATCCAGCGACTGCAATTGCGCCTGGGCGCTGTCCAGAGCGGTTTTTGCCTGGTCCAGGTCCTGCTTGCTGACCACTCCGGCCGCGCACAGGCCGCTGGTCCGGTTGTATTGCTGCTGAGCCCACTTCAGGTTTGCTTGCTGCGCGGCCTTGGAGCCTGCTCCTGGCTGTTCACCGTGGCCTGCTGCTTGCGTGGGATCGATCTGCATCAGCACCGCGCCCGGGAAAACATGATCCCCGGAGTGCACACGAATCTCGGTGATCTCGCCCTCGACCTGGGGCATGATGCTGGCGGAGTCCCGGGACTTCAGCGTGGCGACATATTCCGTGGTATCGCTTATCGGCACCGCGCGCGCCACAGTGATCTTGACCGGAATTGCGGGATCCCCCTGAGGTAATTGCCTTTGGCCGAACCTCCGCTGCAAGCCGTCGTTATCGCAGCGGCGATCAGGAGGACAATGAGTCTAGATTGGGACGCTTCCCGTGCTGGCAAAGCTGCATACCCACCTGATTTGAAAGCCCTTTTCATAGCCTCCAGTACCCTAGCACGCAACCCTAAGAGTAGCCAGTGACGTGGGTCTGCAGCTTGGATGCGATTGCTAGCAACCAAGAGATTGGATTGCTCCTTGGCCCCATTAGACTCGAAACGAAAGCAGAGGTTATCGGCGGAGATGATTCGGCACCGTCTTAAGTACAATACCGATGATTTTGGGCGTGGCAGTTGCGCGGTTCGGTTCTGCTACATTGTTAAAGCCATGAGACCCGTCCGCAGCTTTGCCAGCGACAACAATGCCGGCATCCATCCCAAAGTACTGCAGGCGATTTTCGCGGCCAACCAGGGGCATGTGCTGGGTTACGGCGACGATGCCTATACCGAAGCTGCGATTCGCAAGTTCAAGGAGCACTTCGGCAACGACATCGAGGTTTTCCTGGTGTTTAACGGGACAGCCGCAAACTGCCTGAGTTTGAAGGCGCTCGCTGAGTCCTTTCACGCCGTGATCTGCGCTGAAGGCGCCCACATCTATACCGACGAATGCGGCGCTCCAGAAAAATTCACTGGCTGTAAACTCATTCCGATTCCTGCCGCGGATGGCAAGCTCACCCTGGAATTGGTCCGCCATGCCTATCACGGCATTGGCGACCAGCATCACGTTCAGCCCCGCGTGATTTCGCTGACCCAGGCCACCGAAATGGGGACGGTTTATAAGCCACGCGAAATCCGCGATTTGGCCCGCTTCGCCCATGAGCGCGAGATGTTTGTGCACATGGACGGGGCTCGCATCGCCAACGCTGCCGTAAGCCTGGGGCTGACGCTGCGTGAGGCCACCCGCGACCTGGGTGTGGATGTCCTTTCCTTCGGCGGCACGAAGAATGGAGCCATGGGCAGCGAAGCCGTAGTCTTCTTCAACCAGGAGCTCAGCCGGAATTTCCTCTATTTGCGAAAACAGGGCATGCAGCTAGCCTCGAAAATGCGCTTCATTGCAGCACAGTTCGAGGCGCTGCTCTCCGATCATCTTTGGCGGAAAAACGCGGAACACGCCAACCAGATGGCTGATCTGCTGGAAAAGGAAGTCCGCAAAATCCCGCGGGTAAAGATCGTCCATCCAGTCGAAGCCAACGGGGTATTCGCGCAAGTTCCACGCGCTGCCATCGCCAAGCTGCAAAAGCGTTGCTTCTTTTATGTTTGGAATGAGGAGCAGTCGGTGGTGCGCTGGATGTGCTCGTTCGACACGACGGAAGAGGACGTGAAACACTTCGCGAAGGTCGTGGCGGAGACGCTAAAGAGTTAGCGCCGGTTTGCCTGTCCTCCAGCGGGCTATTGATTTTTCGATCATCTTTTACTAAAGTTACGCTCGCCGGGTAGACAACTGTGCGCTATAGCGGGAGACGGATGGTTCGGAAATGGCTTAGGGTGGTGCTGGTCTGCTGTGCCGTGATTATGGTGCCCAGTTGTGGGCACGACCAGCAGTTGGTATCTATCGATGTCGAGCCCACGACTGAAACCTTCGGGTCTGCCAAAACGCCGGTGATCCTGGACGCGGGACTCAACGCTCAGCTCAGAGCACTTGGTACTTATATCCATCCGCCTGTAACCAAGGACATTACGACTCAAGTTACCTGGGCCTCAAATACCCCTAGCGTTGCGACGGTTGACTCTACAGGCCTTCTGACCGCGGCTGGCGTGGACTGCGGAGGCTCTATTATCTCAGCGACTGTGAAGACGAATAAGAGCGCTGGAAATCTGTCGTCATCAGGCGCGATCGTGACTGGGACTATGCAAGCCAGTGTTGTCTGCTTCTCAGGGAGCACCGGTAAGTCGGGGCCACTTTTCACGGCAGCGCTGCGCGGGCCGACCTCAAGACCGTAGTTAGTTGTTCGTCTTGCCCTGGCTGTGGAAGAGCGGCGCCGGTATCCCATGACACCGTCCGGGACAGTACGGCCCGAAGCATCGCCGACAGAAAGCTAAGGTTCGTCCAGCAGTTTCTCCAGCGTGGGCTTGTGCTTTTGATTTTTCTTCTTCCGGTTGGGCACTACCCGTGACGCTGGCGGCGTCCCAATCCGCTCTCGCGCCATCGCTTTCACAGCCTCGACCGCGCGAAACCGCTTCGGTTTCTTTTTCTTGGGCATGGTCTCAATCTTGCCATAGCCCGCCTTGGGCCGGCGTGCAATAATCAGGCGTAGCCTTTTTCTTGGACAGGGCGAGCGACCGACGACGAACGACCAGCGACTTTATGGATGAACGCGACTTTTTTGACGAACGGCAGGAAAAGAAAAACGCCAGCCTGAATTGTCCTCATTGCCAGCAGGCCGCTGAGTACGAGATCACCTGGCTGGTGCGCACCAAGAAAAGACAGCTTCCCGGACGTGCCGACGAGCGCGACCGCGCACGCTTCGCTAAAGCGCGTTCCTACATGCTGCGCAAAGACGACATGCTCGCCTGCAAGAACCTGCTCTGCCGCAAGCGCTTCGAGATTTCGGGCGTGCAGTCGGTCGTGTTCACCGAGTAAATCCTGACCCATCGCCGGCGCGGACACTGCCGAACCCCGGGTATTGCTTTCAACGCAGTATTTACCAATCCCGACGACCAGTTGACGCATCTTATTTCAGGCGCATATCATCTTCGTTTGGCCTAAAACTCGAGTGACGTGCCAGAGACGAGGTCTTCAGGCAGTGAAGTTATTATCCATGGACAAGAAGAAACTGGATTATTTCAAGAAGAGACTGGAAACGCGGCAGCACGAGTTGCGGCGCATGGTCTCGCGCACCGAGCAGGACGGGCGCACGGTTGATGAGGATTCGGCGCAGGATATCGCGGACAAGGCCGCCAGTTCCTACAACAAGGAATTTCTCTTTCACCAGAGCAACAACGACCGCCAGCTTCTGCAGATGGTGGAGAGCGCGTTGTCGCGCATCCGGGAGGGCAGTTTCGGGGAATGCATCGCCTGCGGCAAGGAGATCAATCCCAAGCGCCTGGAAGCCGTGCCCTGGACCCGCCATTGCATCGAATGCCAGGAGAAGCTGGAACAAGGACTGCTGGAGGAAGCTCCGCGGTAGAACCCACTTGGCCGACGCAGGAGGTGGCCGCATTCGGCGGCTGCTTTTTCTCTTCGCGGCCCACATCTGGCAGCCCACCAGCCATGGCGATCCAGTACGCGCAGGCTCTATCAGGTCCAGGTGGCGTTTGACCTGCTCCCGCTAACGTGTTATAAAACTTGGTCTTGCGCCGTCAATGGGAGGGAGCGTTCCCTTCCCAAGAGGCGATTCGGTGCAGACAGTGTGTGCTCGTAACAGCAGTCTGTTATGTAGGCACAGTGAACATCCGACGCGGCCAAGCTCAGCATTCCTGTTCAAGTCTTGCGGTGGAAGCGTGTTCGGAACTCCGGCCATACGCTCCCGGCGTCTCCGCAGTGAGAGCGTCCGGGTAAGCGGTGTGCCGGGTGAGGTGCCTGAACCCGTAGTCATCCTAAATAATCTGATTGGTGGAGGATTCCTATGCGCATCTGGTTCGCTCAAGTTGTGTCCCAACGATGCCGTTTCGCCCAGTCGCTAGCACACTCTGGCAGTCGCTTGCGCCGTTTTAACCCTCGGAGCGTCCGCAGCTTTCGCCCAGCCTTCTGGGGAAGCGGGCGGAGAGGCCAGCCTGAAACTTCCCGACCTTTCCTCGGTGTGTTTCTGCGGCATGGATGGCCATAGACTGCTCATGATTGGAATTCTGTTCTGCATCTTCGGGCTGGGCTTTGGCCTGGTCATCTACACGCGCCTGAAAAACCTGCCGGTGCATCGCGCCATGCGCGAGATTTCGGAACTGATCTATGAAACCTGCAAGACCTATCTGATCACGCAGGGCAAATTCCTTCTGCTGCTGTGGGTGTTTATTGCGGTCGCCATCATTGCCTTTACTTCGGCGTGCTGGCGCCGGTACCCGACAAACCGATCGCGGTCACGCTTCCGATTATCCTGCTGTTCAGTCTGGTGGGCATTGCGGGCAGCTACGGCGTCGCCTGGTTCGGCATTCGGGTCAACACGTTTGCCAACTCGCGCACCGCATTTGCCGGACTGCGGGGCAAGCCCTATCCGATCTACCACATTCCGCTCGAAGCGGGCATGAGCATCGGCATGATGCTGATCAGCGTCGAGTTGCTGATGATGCTCATCATTCTGCTCTTTATTCCCGGGGACTACGCCGGCCCCTGCTTCATCGGCTTCGCCATCGGCGAATCGCTGGGGGCGGCGGCGCTGCGTATTGCCGGCGGCATTTTTACCAAGATTGCCGATATCGGCTCCGACTTGATGAAGATCGTGTTCAAGATCAAAGAAGACGACGCGCGCAACCCGGGCGTGATTGCCGATTGCACGGGTGACAACGCCGGCGATTCGGTCGGGCCCAGGCCGACGGCTTTGAAACCTACGGGGTGACCGGCGTGGCGCTGATCACCTTCATTCTGCTGGCGGTGAAAGAGCCCGACGTGCAGGTGCAACTGCTGGTCTGGATCTTCGTCATGCGCATCGCCATGCTGGTGGCCAGCGCCGCCGCCTATTTCATCAACGGCGCGCATTGCCAAGGCCAAGTACGGCCACGCCGATGAGATGAATTTTGAGGCGCCGCTGACCTCGCTGGTGTGGATCACTTCGCTGGTTTCGATCGCGCTGACCTACTTCATCTCGTCGATCATCGTTCCCGACCTCGGCGGCGATACCTACGCTTGTGGTGGAAGCTGGCCTCGATCATCTCCTGCGGCACGCTGGCGGGCGCGCTGATTCCGGAACTGGTCAAGGTATTCACCTCGACCGAATCGCGGCACGTGAAAGAAGTGGTGACTTCGGCCAAGGAAGGCGGCGCTTCGCTGGGTATTCTGTCGGGCTTCGTCGCCGGCAATTTCTCCGCCTACTATCTGGGGCTGGCCATGGTGTCGCTGATGTCCATCTCCTATTACTTCAGCTGCAGGGGCTGGCAGCTTTGATGGCAGCTCCGGCGGTCTTCGCCTTCGGCCTGGTGGCGTTCGGATTTCTGGGCATGGGGCCGGTGACCATCGCGGTAGATTCCTATGGCCCGGTGACTGACAACGCGCAGTCGGTGTATGAGCTTTCGCTGATCGAGCAAGTGCCCGAATGTGAAGCAGGAGATCAAAAAAGACTTCAACATGGACGTGAATTTCGAGCGCGCCAAAGACTTGCTGGAAGCCAACGACGGCGCGGGCAACACCTTCAAGGCAACGGCCAAGCCGGTGCTGATCGGCACGGCGGTGGTCGGGGCCACCACCATGATTTTCTCCATCATCATGGCGCTCACCAATGGGCTGACCGAGAACGTCAACAAGCTCTCGCTGCTGCACGCGCCCTTCTTCCTGGGCCTGATTACGGGCGGAGCGATGATTTACTGGTTCACCGGCGCGTCCACGCAGGCCGTGACACCGGCGCCTACCGCGCGGTGGAGTTCATCAAGGCCAACATCAAACTCGAAGGAGTGGAGAAGGCCTCGGTCGCCGACAGCAAGAAAGTGGTCGAGATCTGCACCAAGTACGCGCAGAAGGGCATGTTCAACATCTTTCTCGCGGTCTTTTTCGGCACCCTGGCTTTCGCTTTTGTGGAGCCGTTCTTCTTCATCGGCTACCTGATTTCGATCGCCATCTTCGGGCTCTATCAGGCAATCTTCATGGCCAATGCGGGCGCCGCCTGGGACAACGCCAAGAAGATTGTGGAAGTGGAGTTGAAGCAGAAAGGCACGCCGACTGCACGATGCCACCGTGGTCGGTGACACTGTGGGCGATCCTTTCAAGGACACTTCTTCCGTAGCGCTGAATCCGGTCATCAAATTCACTACTCTGTTTGGCCTGCTGGCGGTGGAATTGGCGGTCAAGCTGACCAGAGGCCGGTGCCCATGCTCAGTCACCTGCTGGCGGCGGCTTTCTTTGCGGTTTCGTGTTCTTTGTTTATCGGTCGTTCTACGGCATGCGGATTGGCACGGAAGGAGCTGCGCGCGAAGCTCGCGCCGGCGCAGACCAGAAGCTGGTGATCTGGCATTGCACGCCATCCGGCGCGCCGGATGGCGTTTTTGCGTCTGAGTGGTGCTGGGAGGCGCCGTGTTTATGGAGTTTCTGCTCCCCGGCTTGATGAGCTCCCCGTTTGCAAGGGCTCTACCGGTCTTAGCGTCCGCAGAAAAAGCACCAACTGCCAGCGCTCCAATTCCGGCAACCTACTGAACGATGGCATGCCGCGATCCGGGTTTCCGTTGGTGATCTTCCAGAAAAGTGTTCCGTCGCTCTGCTCTTGCACCATAGGAAGCTGAAAGTCAGCCGAATGCTTCTTGACGATTCCGCTTCCGTTCTGGTCGTGGCATTCGGCACAATTTCTGAAGAAGAGCTTTCTGCCTCCGGCTGTGGCTTGGGGCCTGTTGGCGAGCGGATTGAGTCTGGAAGCGGCCTCCAGCGGCGCCCGCCAGCTTGCATCAGGTTGGTAGTTCGTGTTCTGCCCAGCCGCTCCATGCAACCACAGGAATGCGGAGGCAATTGCCCAAAAGCCGAGCCGCTTCATGGCTTCCCTCCAAAAAGCCGCGACAGCTTCCTGCCCATCCCCTGGATTTCGTAGCTGTAGCCGAATCTCAAAAGCACGGGGTTGCTTTCGTGAGCCAGTCCGAACCCAGGAGAGAAACGGAGGGTGGCGTTGTCGGCTGATCATCCACGCAATCACCGGCGCCACGTAATGCGCCGTGTCGTTCAGGCCGAAGCCGAGCGTGCTGCCCAAGCCGCCATAGAATTCCATTCCGGCGGAAAAGTTTTCGCGGCAAAAACGGCAATTGGAACCAGAGGCCAGCGTTGCCAGCGGCCGCGAGATCCGAAGGCGTACCCAAATTCGAAGCCTTCGTTCCTGGAGAGGTTCTTGGCCACGATGAAATTATCCTGCCAGATTCCAATCATGCACATTGCTCGAAAGAATCAGTTTCGATTCCAGTTCATGGTCTTTGATCTGTCGGAGCAGCGAATTCGGCGAACTGAGGTCTGGCGCTCCGCCCTCAACTTCCTTCTGAATCCGGTCGGCCTCGTTGATGTCTTCGTACTCCAGGTAGAGCACCGGATTGATCCAATGCTCGCGCTTGAGGGGCTTGAAACGGTTTTCCAGACGCCAACCGGTGAAGATCGTACTGTCATCCCAGGTGGACTGGCCTTCGAGATAGAGTTCGGCAGTCCAGCGCGCAGTCACTCCGTATTCGAACTCCGTGTAAGGGGCGAAATAGAATCTCTGGCCCGAACGCGGAACGTCCGTTGTGCTGGAAACTTCGATCTCCAGGTTGCCTGGCTCTTCCATGTGGTGGGTGTAGGTGACGAAATAGGGGTCCTCCTGCGCATTACTGCAGACTAGGGCGGCGAAGAAGAGAAACAAGCAGAATGTAATCGTCTGTTTCATTTGCAGTCTATCTGCAACTCAGTTGCATATAATAATAGTCCCATGGTAGAGAGCCTTGTTTCTTCGCGTCAAGGCGCAAGTCACATTTTGTGTTTCAGGATTGTTGCAACCAGTTGCAACCCGATCGGGGTTTACTCGGGTGCAGGCGCGTACGACACTGGGCGCAGTAACCGCCCACTTCCAGGCGGCGTGACCACAATGTGGAACTGGCAATCGCGCTGGATCTGGCCCTTCAAGCGGTCGAATAGATCGCTTTCAAATTCCGTGATTTTGCCGCAGCGCAGGCAAGCCATGTGAATGTGGTCCCGCTGCGGGCGGCGTTCGTAATAATGCTTCTCGCCCTGCATGTGCATCAGATCGAGTTCATCCATCAGGCCGTGGCGCTTGAGCAAATTGATGGTGCGGTAGACGGTGACCCGGTCAATTTGCGGGATCGAGTTTTCGCGCCCGGCGCAGAATCTGGCTGGCATCGAGATGCTGCTTCGCAGTCTCCACCACGCTCAGAATGGTGCGGCGCTGGTGGGTCATGCGCAGACCGCGCGACATCAGTTCGTGCTTGCAAGCGTCCCGGAGCTTCAGTCTGGGGCAGTGGCATGCACCGTGTTCTTCCTGTTGATATCCAGTTGCAATTATAACGCAAGGCGAACAAGTTCGAAGAATCGTTAAGTGGCAACCTGTTGAAACAGACCGGGAAGCGATCGATGAACGAGCGGCGACTTGCGCACCGAAATGCCGCCGTCAGTTGCCCCTTCATCTTTTCCTTCACGCTGTGCGCCAGCTTTTCAATCTCATCCGCTTTCTTGATCACGTCCACGGACAAGATGTTCTCGCTTGACTTGTCCACGTACTGCTTCAGTTCGGTGGCCAGTTTGAGCAGCTTGTTCGGTGTCGCGCTTGAGCTGAACCTGGCGCTCCTGGTTGGCCTTCTTGGCCATCTCTTTTTGTCCATCTGGCGTCCTCGTCCTCGGGCGGGAAGGTGATTTGGAGCGGCCGGGCGGCCATGCGCGGGACGCTGAGCCGAGTCTTGCCCGGAAGAGACGGACGATGGCACTAACACCAGCAGTGCAGCAGCAGGAGAAGCATCAGCACAAACGATCTGGGTCGCACGGTCACCTCGATACAGACTCGAATAACAAGATTATACGGTCATGCGCGGATCTGAACACCCCGTCCGCTTGCTATAATCGCGCCGGAACCATGAATCGCATTCTGCTCCCGCTGCCTCAGGCGAAGGAAACCTGCCCGAACTGCTGCGCGACTGGGGCGAAGACACGGCAACTTCCTGCGCCACGATGCGCCCAAGATTGTTCTGGTCACTCGTATTTCGCTTCGTGCTCATCCGATTGCTGCGCCTGATTACCGGCAAAGTTGCTGCCCTGCAATCCGCAAGATTGCCTTCCGGCCTGCGCGCGCCAGCAGGTGCGAACCCTGGCCAGCGTCATTCACCAGCGTTGGTGTGTTCATCATCATTTTTGTCGCCTGCGCTGACAGTGCTGCCGCTGCTGGGGCTGAATCTGGGGCCGCTGCTGGCGAGCGCCGGCATCGCCGGTCTGGCCATCGGTTTTGGCGCGCAGACCCTGGTGCATGACTTCATCAACGGCTTCTTCATCCTGCTCGAGAACCAGTACGACATCGGCGACACTGTCCGCATTGCGGGAGTGAAGGGTACGGTCGAAGAGATGAGCCTGCGCCGCACCGTGCTGCGCGATGACGATGGCACGCTGCACGTCGTGCCCAACAGCCAGATCACAATCGTCTCCAACCTGACCCGCGACTGGTCGCAACTTCCATGCGGATGGTCATGGCGTACAACGAGCCCAGCGACCGCATCATCGAGCTGCTGCAGCAGGTCGGCGATGAGATTAGGCACGATCCCGGCATTTGCCGATGATATTGTCAGCGACATTCAGGTGCCGGGCATCGACCGCGTGGGCAACGGCGAGGCGGAATATCTGATGCTGGTGAAAACCCGCCCCAACAAACAGTATGGCGTGAGCCGGGAGCTGCGCCGGCGGATCAAAGAAACTTTCGAGCAGAACAAGATTCAGGCGGCAGCTGCCGGGGCGAGTGTATGTAATGGACCAGGGGGCGAAGGCGTCGTAAAGCCGCTCGTTATCCACGCTCGTGGTGACCGTCAGCACAGCCATCGCATAAATGATGAGATAGCCGACATCGGTTGGCCGTGCAGAATGTGGACCACGGCAGCAACAAGAAAGGTTGCGAGCAGAAGCGGCCGCCCGGCCCGGACGGTGGGCGGTATCAGAAAAAGAATGGCACCGAAGAATTCGGCCGCGGCGATGGCCATAACGAGCGCGTGTGGCAAATGGGCTTTTTCCAAAGCATGACCAGCAGCGGACGAAAAGATCAGCCGGGAGCACTCATAAATCAGGACCAGGCCGAGAGAATATTGCAGGCCCGTTCGCGCGAGTTTGTTTGCGTTTTGCGACATGGACTTCCTTCCTACCGTGATTTCTTGCTTCTTACTTTCTGCTGAGGGTTTCGCTTTATTTCCCCAGTCTCCTTCAGCCGATGACTTGCACGGGAGTCCAGCTTGAGACCGTAGAAGCGCTTTAAGTCCGCGATTCGCGCCCGTGAGTCGGGGCCGAAAGCAGCCTTGCCGTCGAACGCATGCAGCACGATGCCTTCAAGAAGGTCGCCGAGGGTCATGTCTTTGTATTCGGCGAAGGCCTTCAGGACTTTGAGCAACTGTTTCTCTAAACGGACGCCGGTCTGCACGCGTTCGATGACGATGGGGCTGCGGTCTTCTGCCATATCCCTAGAGTGTACCATGGTACATAGGTACCGGACCCATTGTTTCCTTGCGATGAACTGCGCATGAGTGTAGAAGTCTGGAGTTGGAACGCGAAGCCAGCGTCCGCCGATTGGGAAGGATCGCCCCAGAAACAGCGCGAAGGCACCCTTATCGCCGGCCCTTGGCGACTAAAGAAGATTGGGACGAGTTGGCCCAACGGCGAGACTCGTCCCCTCGCCTTCACTTCGTGGTGACGTTCAGCGTAAGTGTGGCGCTGCGGTTCAATCCGCCTCCAGTCGCGTTCAGGGTGAGCTTCGAGGCGCCGACGTGCGCGTTCGACGCTGCCGTCAGGGTCAGCTTGCTGCTGCCCGAACCCGGGGCCGCGATGCTGCGTGGGTTGAAGTTCGCAGTCACACCCGAAGGCACCCCGGCAACAGAGAGCGCCAAGGCTGAGTTGAATCCTGCCACCGCCTGCGTGGTCACAGTGATGGTTACACTCTTCCCTGCGGCTACACTGACGGAACTCGGCGATGTCACCGTAAAGGTCGGCGCTGGATTGACCGTCAGAGCGAGAGTGGCGGTCTTAGTGATGCCTCCGCCGGTTGCGGCCAGGTTGATGGAATAGGTTCCGGGCTGAGCACCCGCGGTGGCGGTAAGCTTCAGTGAACTTGTGCCGGACCCCGGGGCTGCGAAGCTGGCCGGCGTGAGAGTCGAACTGACTCCGCTGGGCAACTTGCTGACAGACAGAGAAACCGGAACGTTGAACCCTCCACTGATGGTGACGCTGAGGCTGAGATTGGCGCTCGCCCCGACAGTCACAGAAACGGAATTGCTTGCCGCGGTTAACTGAAACGCCGGAGTAGCAAAGGCATCAGCCCAGTGAGTGACCAACAGGTTGGCGTCAACGGAGCCCAGCCCGGTGGCCAAGTCGTATCCTGAACCGGCGTTAAAGCCAGTCACTCCCGGAACCGAATTGTTGCCGCTGGTGACATCGTGGAAGATGGCCGCGCCTCCTGCAGATCGTTGTTTCTTGGCCAGCGCGTAGAAGACAGAATTCGCGTTTCCCTGCCGAGCGGCAGTCTTCTGCACGACCAGCGCCATCAAACCAGCAAACGACGGGGATGCCGCCGAAGTCCCGCTGATGGCGTTTAGAGAACCCTCGATGAAGACCAGGTATGCGTCGTGGCCAGCCGCCGTCAGCGAGACGTCAGGCACGTCGCGCTTACCATCAGCGGGAACACCTAATCCACTCTGCCATGAAGGTTTGGCATAAAGGGTACTCACGCCGCCTCCACTTGCCCACAGGCCCGAACCCAAACTCCCGCTCTCATTCCAGACATTCTCTGGGATGTAGCTCACGGCTGAGGCTTGCGTCGTGGGATCATTGTTCGGCGACCAGTAGCGGCCGGGATTAGACTTGTCGTTGAATTCTGTCCCACCTACACAAACGTCGTACGGAGTTGAGCAGAGACCATTGACTCCCTGCCCCGCCGACCCGCTGGAAGCGGAAGCCGGATCACAGCCAGCCGCACCACTGTCTCCCGAGGAAATGAACGCGGTGATTCCTTGTGCAGCCGCTTGCTGCCACAGACTGTTCAGGAAAGAATTGCCGGCGCTGCCGAGCCGGGCCTCGCACAGACCAAAGCTGGTGCTTATAACCGGAGCCAGATTGTGGTTGACGATGTACTGAGCCGACAGATCCACCCCATCACTCGAGTTGGTAGAAGCCGACACCACGAATTTGATGCTGGCATTGCGCGCAACTGCCCCAGACCACTCCACGTCCAGATCAGCCTCGGATTCTTCGCCACCGCTGACCACGCCTGGGTCGGAGCCGTTGAGGATGATTTGAGGATTGTTGGCGGGAAGTCCGAAGGAACTGCGGAACAGTTCAACATCCGACATATGAATGTTGGTCCGCCCTACGATGGCGACACTCTGGCCGGAACCCGCGATCGCCTGCTGGTAGAGCGGGGTCACGTTGTAGATGGTGGCAAAATCCGCAGGCGCCAGGTAGTAGGAGCCGTAGTAAGAGAATTCCGGCGACACTTTCCGGACAACCTGGTGCAGGGGCTGCTTGCGAAAATCGTGCAGTGAAACCGGTCCAGCTACAACCCGAGCCAAGGCTTGCGGAATTTGCGGATCGCTGGCATTGGCGTGGTGCAGTTCCCCGCGCACCCGGTAAACGCGAATCTGGGTGTGGAAGGCGGACTCGACCTGCGCAGCGGTGCCGCTGAAAACGAGCGACCGGCGGCCTGCCGTGATTTCTTCCACCCTCATGCCGTGGAGTTGCAGCCAGTTCGTCACCTGCGTTAAGTCATTCTCAGACACGCCAAAGTGCTCGCCAAAACTTTGCGGCGTGAGCCACTGATGGTAGTAGGGTGATTGGGGATCGTGCTGCTCCGCCACCAGTTGATCGAGAGCACGCTGCTGCCGGGCGTCGGGCTTGAAAGTCAGGATCATGCGATCCATCGGATAATCCGGGACTACCGCGCCGACCTCGAATTCCGGACGTGCCAGCGCGTGACGGTTGCCCGCGAGGGTATTTCGAGCTTGGTCATCAATGACTCCGGTAATGCGATCACGAGGATGCACGGCAAGGGGGTTCTCCATCCCCGGAGTCTGGGCAGTAGCAGAACTAAGAGTCAGCACAACGCACGGCAGAATCAGCTTCAAACAAAACCAGCCTCGACGCAGCATAGAGACCTCCGGAGAGAAATGGGGCGCGTTCTATGCCCCGAGCCCGCAAGTCAGAAAAGGGCTTATCCCAGGCATCGGTTGGGGAAGACAGAATCTTTAGGGCAGAAGGGGATATGTTCGTGACCGAAGTGCCTCTGGATGGTGCCCAATAGCCGCCCGTGTTCGGGGAATTAGATGATAGTGTCTCACTTGGCTCTCGGCCGGGTTTCTCGGCGCACTCTGCGATTTCTCAGCGGGCTCTGCGTTTTAAGGTTTTAATGAGACTTCGGCAAACAGAATCTTAAATCGCTGAGGCCGCCGAGAACCGCCGCGGAGTGCGCGGAGGGAGTAGAATCGCCACCTGGCAATCTTCAGAGTTGAAATTGAGACAAGGCCGGAAGTAGTATTGCTTCACAGCGCGACCTATGGTATTGATGTTATTGGACTTAGACTGTGCTTCGAATGCCGCGTGCGAAGTATCACAGGCCAGACGCTGCTAGACGTCGAAGGGCCTTGCGCCTTTCAATCCGATCCCACACATCCCGCTTCGTTTAAGGGAAGTGATGGCGGATGTGCTCAAGGTGAAGCCGCCAGCGAAACCTCAGACGAAGGGATCGCATCGGCCAAAGAAGGCTTAAGTCCTTTCTTCGCCGCCCACGTCACAACTTCGCTCTCAAACATTACGATGATACGTCCCCTTGCCTGCGACTCAGCATATACCCACCGATACACGCGATCTTGAAGGATTTCTTTAAGCTCCTCTGGTTTCTGCTTCTTGTGGACTGGTACCTTCTGTAGACTGGCAAGATTGTGTTTCGCGATAACAATGACGCCCAGTTGAGCGCCGAGATTACTAAGATTAGAAACACTACCCTTCACATGTTTTGCATTCAGTCCAGTTCCCCACTCAACCTCGAAAGCGACTACTGGCAGTACAGGGATATAACGCATCTTGAAGGGCTTCTCGCCCGGCGGTAGACGCTTATCAAACCAAACAATATCGACCCATGCCGATTCCGATGCTTCGACTTCCGTCCTCACGTCGAAATCAAGCAATTCCCCGAGTTTCTTCAGAAGCTCAGTAAGCGCATGTTTGGTTAGTCCCATCTCGGCTTCAGGCATAACCCGACAGTCTAGTGGGCTGGAGCGGGTTTGTCCAAGCCATAAGTTCCGCAAGAAATACTTGACCTTTCGTTCTTTCTCACGTAGGGTAGAGCGTTCCGAAGGCTTTTTGGCCCGGTTTTGTCGGAAAAAACCTCTGCCAGGCGACCGGACCTTTAAATACGGAGAAACTTTCGGGTCCTGCGGAGCATCTATACGAGTAACCAGAGCTTTCCCGTACAATCCATCTGAATTCAGTAACTTAGGCATTCTGGTCGGGTTTTGTCGCGCCAAAAAGATGGGGGTGCGGGCCTTGTGGGGCTCAGATCGGAGAGTGATTCGCCATGCGTTCAGACCGTGTTTTTGATGCTTTACATACTTTGCGGAATCGTTATATGCTTTGTCAGCTTGCATCCAAGGCTACCCGTAAGTTTCACAAGCCCAACACCAGAATCCAGGAAACCATGAACGAGGTGCTGGACCGGATCGCAAGCTCGGAACGGCAGACGGTTCTGTCGGAACCGGAAAACTTCGCCGAGGCACAACGGCGGGCTGCGTAAAACCAGCCCCGCCGCCTGCCCCGTTCGTGGGCAAGTCTTTCCTGAGTTACCCCCCTTGGAAAATCTCCCGTCGCAGGTGAACTGAATCATGACCATCGCGGAACTGAAAGAAAAAAATATTACGGAGCTGACCAAGATCGCCCGATCCTTGGATCTGCCCGGCGCCAGCGGTCTGCGCAAGCAAGACCTGATCTTCAAGATCCTGCAGGCGCAAAGCGAAAAAGAAGGCCACATTTTTGCCGAGGGCGTGTTGGAAATCCTGCCCGACGGTTACGGCTTTCTGCGCTCTCCCGATTACAACTACCTACCCGGCCCGGACGACATCTACGTTTCGCCCTCGCAGATTCGCAAGTTCGACTTGAAGACCGGCGACACGATCAGCGGACAGGTTCGTCCTCCGCATGAGGGCGAGAAATATTTCGCCCTGGTGAAGATTGAAGCGGTCAATTTCGAGTCGCCGGACGAAGCGCGCAACAAGATTCTGTTTGACAACCTGACGCCGCTCTATCCGCAGGAGCGCGTCAAGCTGGAAACCGTGCGCGAAAACGTCAGCGCCCGGGTGATGGACTTGCTCACGCCGCTTGGCAAAGGCCAGCGTGGCCTGATTGTTTCGCCGCCTCGCGCCGGCAAGACCATGCTGCTGCAGAATGTCGCCAACTCTATCACCACGAATCATCCCGAAGTTGTGCTGATGGTGCTGCTGATTGACGAGCGCCCGGAAGAAGTCACCGACATGCAGCGCTCGGTTAAAGGCGAAGTGATTTCATCCACTTTCGACGAGCCCGCGGCCCGGCACGTACAAGTAGCCGAAATGGTGATCGAGAAGGCGAAGCGCCTGGTCGAGCATAAACGCGACGTGGTGATCCTGCTCGACTCGATTACCCGTCTGGCCCGCGCTTATAACACGATTGTTCCGCCCAGCGGTAAGGTGCTTTCCGGCGGCGTGGATTCGAACGCCTTGCAGCGGCCCAAACGATTCTTCGGATCGGCCCGCAACATTGAAGAAGGCGGCTCGCTGACCATCATTGCGACCGCCCTGATCGACACTGGCTCCCGCATGGACGACGTTATCTTCGAGGAATTCAAGGGCACCGGCAACTCCGAAATCATTCTCGAACGCAAGCTGGTAGATAAGCGTGTGTTCCCGGCCATTGACATTCAGCGCTCCGGCACGCGAAAAGAAGAGCTTTTGATCCCGAAAGAAGATTTGACCCGCATCTGGGTGCTGCGCAAGGTGCTGAACCCGCTCTCGCCGGTAGAAGCGATGGAGTTGCTGATCGACAAACTCAGCAAGACCAAGTCGAATGGCGAGTTCCTGGCAAATATGAGCTCGCTGTAAAGTCCGTGCTGGGCGGGCGCTCCCGCCCTACACTTCAGGCTTCGCTTTCCATCCGTGCCCCGCTCAAACCGGACAGGTGTCTGCAAAACCACCGGCAGCCCGCGCTGTGAGCGCTGTCCTCCCTTCCAGATCGATCCCTACAGACTTCGTGGCTGGGTTTGTCGAGCTAAGCCCAGAATGTGCGGTCCAAGGTGCGGTACTGAATCGCTTCAGCGATATGCTTGGGTTCGAGAGCGGTACCGCCTTCGAGGTCCGCGATGGTGCGGGCAACTTTCAAGATGCGGTCGTGGGCGCGGGCAGTTAAACCTTGCTGGGCCATGGCTCGTTCCAGCAGCCGCTCGCAATCTGCAGAAAGATCGCAGAAAGCGCGAATATGGCGCGGCCCCATTTGCGCGTTGCAGTAAAGCTTGTCGCGGGGAGAGCCGGAGAATCTTTTCAACTGAGCTGCGCGGGCGCGCATCACGCGCTCCAGAATTCGCGCTGAACTCTCCGGCTCCACCCCGGAGCGCATCTCTTTATAGTTCACCGCGGGCACGTCAATGTGGATGTCAATGCGGTCCAGCAGCGGTCCCGAGATTTTCGACATGTAGCGCTGAATCATGGGCGACGTGCAGTGGCATTCGCGCGAACGGTCATTGAAATAACCACATGGACACGGATTCATGGCGGCGGCTAGCATAAAGCGGGCGGGAAAGGTCAACGACATCGAGGCGCGGGGCGATGCATACCGTCCCATCCTCCAGCGGTTGGCGCATGACTTCCAGCACGTTTCTCGGAAACTCCGGCAGTTCGTCCAAAAACAGCACGCCGTTGTGTGCCAGCGAGACTTCTCCGGGGCGGGGCACGGCGCCGCCTCCAATCAGGCCGGCGTCGGATATGGTATGGTGGGGCGAGCGGAACGGCCTCACCCCCACCAAACCAGCGCCGGAATCAAGCACGCCGGCAACACTGTGAATTTTGGTTGTCTCCAGCGCTTCTTCAAACGTAAAGGGAGGCAGGATCGTGGGCATACGCTTGGCCAGCATGGTCTTGCCCGAGCCCGGAGGGCCAATCATAAGGATGTTGTGCCCCCCGGCGCAGGCCACTTCCAGGGCGCGCTTGGCAGTTTGCTGGCCGCGCACGTCCTTGAAGTCCACCGAGAAATGCTGTGCTTCGCTCAGCAGGGTCTCGCTGTCCACCTTGAGCGGCAGGATGCCATTACCGGTGTTGACGAAACGGATCACATCCAACAGCGATTTCACCGGATAAATCTCCACCCCGCCGACCATGGCCGCTTCCTTGGCGTTCAGTTCGGGGACGACCAGCCGCGAAATCTTCCGTCCGCGGGCCTCGATCGCGATGGGAAGAGCGCCCCGAACCCCGCGAATACCGCCGTCGAGGGACAACTCCCCGACGAACAGACAATCGGGCACTTCCTTCTTATTTAGGCCGCCATACGCGCCCAGAATTCCTAGGGCCATGGGCAGGTCGAAACCGGAGCCTTCCTTGCGAATGTCGGCCGGCGCAAGGTTTATGGTGATATGTGTGGGAGGGATATCGTAGCCACAGTTTTTCAGCGCCGCGCGCACCCGGTCCCGGCTTTCGCGAACCGCGGCATCGGGCAGGCCGACGGTGTGGAAGTGGTCTTCGTTGGTCTTAATTCCAGACACGTCCACCTCGACCTCGATGATATTGGCATCAATGCCGTACACCGCCGCGCTCAGGGTCTTGTAAAGCATGGTCTTTGCTTCAGGCGGGCAGGGCAGAGCTATTCCAACCCTTCGTGATCAGGAAAGGCCCGCCCACAGATCAGCCTGAAGATCCACATTACGCCTGCAGTCCTAAACCAAGTTGTGACGGGTGAACAAGAGTCAGGCGTTTCGTCTGTGAACCAAGTTATCTAACACAGTTTCCGTTGTTTGCCTCGGTCCGTAGGACTACGATTCGCCTAGGCCCAGACTCAGCCGGGTTCCCAAGATCAACACAGAGCGAGCGTGCTCCCATGGCAGACCCAGAAAAGCAAGCCGGACAATCCCCACGCACGCCGACTAACCTGGAAAAGGAAGAAGCCTGGCTATGGCGGATTGCGCTCTTGTTTGTGGTTCTGCTGGCTACCGGATTGGCGGCGGAGTCCTGGGAACGCCTGCAAAGTCTCCCCTACCACCTGGGCTTGATCTCCGTCGCAGTGCTCTGCGTGGCCATCGCTTTTGCAGGTTTTGCCTACGGGCGCAGAAAGCGCGTCACGGAATTGAAAGATCTGGTCCGCGGCCTGCAGGAACGCGCCAGCACCCCGTCGGAAGAGCAACTCGATCAACTGGGACAGCTCATCGCGCGTTCCCAGCGCAGTTTCAAAGAGCTGATCGACTCTTTCGATGATGTTGCCTTTGCCGCTTCGCTCGACGGCAAGCTGAGGACGGTGAACCGGCGCGTCACGGAACTCCTCGGGATTCCTTACACCGAAACCGTAGGTCATAAGGTGGACGAGTTTCTGGACGAGCCAAAGCTCACGGATCTGGATCACGGTTTGGCTCGCTTCCTGGAAAAACGCCGTTGGTCCGGTCTGGTTCCAGTGCGGCTGAAGTCGAACCCGCGCGTGCTCTACTTTGACTGTGTCCTTAACGCTATCGTCAAGGGGGATGAGGTCGTAGGCGTAAGCGCCCTGGCCCGCGACGTCACCGAGGAGCGCGAGAAGGAGCGGCGCTTCACCGAACTGTTCGAGACTCTGCAGGAGGGTGTTTACTTCAGCACCCCGGAAGGGAAGTTGCTAGATGGCAACGCCGCCCTGGTACACATCCTGGGCTATGAAAGCAAGGAGGAATTGCTCTCTCTCGATCCTAAGGCTCTGAACTCGGATCCGAGTCAAAGTCCGGTGCTGGGGCGAAGCGCAGATGATCAGGGTGGCGTGCGCGCCCGCGAGATCACACTGAGCCGCAAGAACGGCACACCGGGCGTTTTCCTCGATACCTCACGTGCGGTCTGGGATGCGTCCGGCAAGATCGTCCGTTACCAGGGCACGCTGGTAGATGTAACGGAGCGTCGGGAGATGGAGAAAGCCCTGCGCCGGCAAGAGGAATTTCAGCGCTACCTGCTGGAGAGTTTTCCCGACCTGATTCTGGTCGTCGACTTGAACGAGCGCTACGGGTTCGTGAGTTCACGCATTCGCGATTTGCTCGGCTACAAGCCCGAAGATCTGCGGGGAAAGAAAGTCGCCGAGGAAGAAGACCCCTCGCTCGAGCTGCTCGCCCTTTGCCGCGACATCCTTTCGGGTCGAAAAATGTTCGGCGCCTGCGAATACAACGCTAGACACCGTGACGGAAGCTGGCGCACCATGCGCGCCTCCGCCAGCCCGCTGTTCGATGCCGAGAGCAAGTTGAGCGGCGTGATCGTTTCTGTGCGCGACATTACGGTCGAAAAGAAGCTGGAGCAGCAGATCATCCAGAGCGAGCGCCTGGCTGCCATGGGACAGATGATCGGGGGATTTGCCCACGAATTGAACAACCCGCTCACCAGCATCCTGGGCATGGCCGAATTGCTGCAGGACGGCGAAGTCACCGAGTCGGCCCGAAAACAGTTGGTCATCCTGCAGCAGCAAGCCCGCCGCGCCACCGAGATTGTTCAAAACTTGATGTATTTCTCCCGCCCTCCCGCGCCGGGCAAGAGCCCGATCCAGCTCGGAGAACTGGTGCAAAGGACATTGCACTTGCACGCGTATTCTTTGCGTAAGAGCAATATCACGGTGGATTTCATCAATGAGACATCCTTCCCGCCAGTAAGCGGAGATGCGCATCAGTTGATGCAGGTGTTTCTAAACTTAATATTGAACGCGGAACAGGCAATTCGGGAAGCGCGCGACCGCGGAACCCTGCGCATCCGGCTGGAAAAAGGGGACAAAGCGGTCTCGGTCATTTTTCAGGACGATGGCCCCGGCATCCCGCCCGAGATCCTGCCCGACATTTTCGATCCCTTCTATACCACCAAGCGCCCTGGGCGCGGCACCGGTTTAGGCTTGAGCATCTGCAAAGCGATTTTGCGGGAACATGGCGGAAACGTGGATGCAGCTTCCGGCCCCGGCGGAGGCGCTGTGTTCACCGTGACCCTGCCGGTGGCCGAGGCTGGAACCGCGGCTGCGGGAAGCTAGGTTCGTACAGGGGCAGGCGCAAGCGGGCAGTTTCAGCGAAGCGACCTACCGTTCCACCGCCATGGCCACCGCATTCCCTCCGCCCAGGCATAGCGCCGCGATGCCGCGATGCACGTCGCGGCGGATCATCTCATAAATCAGCGTAACCAGAACCCGCGCTCCGCTGGCGCCGATGGGATGTCCAATGGCGACAGCTCCGCCATTCACATTCACCTTGTTAGGATCGAGCCCAAGCTCCCGCATCACGCCCAGCGCCTGCACGGAGAAAGCTTCGTTCAGTTCGTAGAGATCCACATCCTCATTCTTCCAGCCAGTCTTCTGCCAGATTTTCCGAACTGCGCCAACCGGCGCCATCATGACCCATTGGGGTTCAACGCCGCTGGTGGCTTGCGCCACGATGCGGACCATCGGCCTCGCCCCAAACTCTTTGGCGCAGCCGCGCGCTGGTGACCACGACAGCCGCGCCGCCGTCATTCACTCCGGGAGCGTTGCCCGCGGTCACTGTGCCGTCTTTCTTGAACGCAGGTTTCAGCGAACGCAGGATTTCGATGGTAGTGTCTTCGCGCGGCGATTCGTCTTTATCGAAAATCACCGGCGCTTCACCCTTTTTCTTCGCGGGCAGTTCGACCGGGACGATCTGCGATTTGAAGCGGCATTCTTTAATCGCAGCAACAGCCTTGCGATGAGAATCGAGCGCGAACTGGTCCTGCTCCTCGCGCGTGATGCCGTATTTCTCTGCGACGTTCTCGCCGGTGATGCCCATGTGGTAGTTGTTGTAGATGTCCCACAGCCCGTCATTCACCATGGAGTCGATGATCTGCGCGTTGCCCAAGCGATATCCTTTGCGCGCCTGCGGCAACAGATAAGGGGCGTTGGTCATCGATTCCATTCCGCCCGCAACCACCATGGAACTGTTCTCCGGTTTGAATCGCTTGTGCTGCCAACGCAACTGCTTTCAGTCCCGAGCCGCAAACCTTGTTGACAGTCATGGCACCTACCTCGGGCGATAAACCACCGAAGATGGCGGCTTGGCGAGCGGGATTCTGTCCGAGTCCGGCAGACACCACGTTGCCCATGATGCATTCGTCTACTTCTTTAGGCTCCACCTTGGCGCGCTTCACCGCTTCGCGCACCACGATCGCGCCCAGTTGCGTGGCGCTAAAATCCGAAAGACTCCCCTGAAATTTTCCTACCGGGGTTCGACAACCGGAAATGATAACGACATCGTCCAAAGCAGCCATTTATGTGCTCCTGCGATTATTTCCGCGTCCTTGAATTATAGATGTGCCAGCGCGGAAAAAGTTGGATTCAGTTGGACGGCGGCGGCACGCAGGCGCGGCCTTCGGTCGGACTCGGGTGTTCACCGGGTTCCAACTTCAACTGCCGCCACCCACTGTGGCGAAGAATTCCCCAGCCAGCAGACATGATCAGCACGTTTTTCGCGGAATGATTTTCTTCTTCAGTGCGCCTTGGTGACTTTGGTGCATGGGTCGCTCGCTCACGCAACCTCATTTTTCTCTTGACATCACTTTTTATTGACTCTATATTTCAATCAGTCACAACAGAAGAACGTTGCGGATCCATGAACAATGGAAAGGGAGAATAGATCAATGGCAACCAAGAAGAAAGCAAAGAAGGCCGCAAAGAAGAAACACTAAGCCTTCAGCAATAGACGAACAGGGGGACGCAGAAAGCGTCCCCTAAGTTTTTGCGCGACTTATCCTCGGGGCACATTCACTGAGAAGTCAGCACGGGCAACTGTTGACTGGCTTCCTTTCGACCTCTCCTCAGTTGTCAGCTCTGGTTGATCCTGCGGGAACTTTGACAGCCTTCTGAAACGCCGTGTAAAGACGCTTCTCGGTCGCGGGGCAAAGGCTGCGGTAGGAGCAGAAATGGCAATGGAAGCCGGTCTTGGCATCGAAGTTTCTGCGCCGCAATGCTCTCCGCCACTTCCTGCACCCTAGATTTTGCCTCCGAAAGTTGAAGCTCATCGCGGCGCGTGATCACAGAACTGTTCTCCCGCCAGGTTGTAGAAGGCGAGATGGTCGGCGCGGTATCCCCACTTCTCCCGAGCCGCCAGGGCATAAATTGAAAGCTGCAGGCTTTCATCTGCGTCTTCCTGCGATTGCGGCTTGCCCGTCTTGTAGTCAGTGATCACCACCCGGCCATCCGGCAATTTATCAACGCGATCGATTCGTCCAACCACAACCGTCTCACCGAACCGCACTTCGAAGAATTCCTCCGTGTGCAGCACTTCAGGTGTTGGAGTGCGGCCGGCACACAGCGAGGAACTCCCGTATCTGATCGACTCCCTGCTTCTCGTAGAGGTCGTGCTGATACCGGTCCTGGATGCCTGGCCTCCGCGAGATCGGCGCGCAGGAATTCAATCAGGGCATCTTCCGGCATGGGGCGCTCGAACCGGACGGAGTCGTAGTAAGCACGGAGGACGCGGTGCATGGCCGCGCCGTATTGCATGGCTGCCGGAACCTCCCCGGGAATTCTCCATTCGCGCTCCAGCTTGAACTGCAAAGGGCAGGTTTCATAGGTTTGCACTGCGCTGGCGCTCAGCTTTGCGCTTAGATCGGATATTGGCGGCAGCTCCAGCCACTGAGCGGTTCGTGTGGACGCCTGTGTGCCGGCTGCTCCGAACAGATCGGTCTGGAATCCCCGCGCCGGCCGTTCGCGCAAATAGCGCTTGAGTGTTGCGTCCTTCACCAGATCCCGCAGGAAGCCCGGAGGGGTCGGATCCTTTCCTTTCCCTTGCCGGGCATAAATAGTGAGCGAGTCGCGCGCCCGGGTCATGGCGACGTAAAACAGCCGCCGCTCCTCCTGCTCGTGCAGGACCTTGTCGTCCTGCTGGGCGACGGAATCCGGATCGCGCAACTCGCGAGGAAACTCCACCAGCGACTCTTTATAGGACGAAGGGAAATGAATTGGAATTCGCGCGAATCATGAATACGTGATTGAATTCCAGTCCCTTGGCGCAATGGGCCGTCATCAGGCGCACCGCATTATCTTCGGCCGAGGGCATGGGAATCGCGCCGCGCGCTTCCCGGAAATATTCCAGATAGTCGAGCAATTCGCCGATTGTCCCGGTCTTGGTGATCGGCTTGTTCTCCCAATTGCTCACAAACTCGAGGACGGCAGCCAGCGGCGAAGTGCGCTCGAAGCCGAAGCTGGCGAATGATGATTTCCAGCGCCGCGCGGCTTTTGGCCGATGTGCGTGCGATTTCGTCGCGCACCTGCTGCACCGCATCAAGGACCGCAGGACCACCTTCGATTTGAGCCAAAACCGACGCCACTCCTGAATTCTGGTCATCCCTCGGAATCGCCCTGATGCCGGCGCGCAGTTTCTCCGGATCGATCGTGAACTGCGGCAATGCCGCGACCCGGAACAAACTTGCGTCATCCCGCGCCGAGACCACCGCTCCCAGGCAGGCAAACAGATCGCGCGCCTCGGGCGTGTCCATCACGTCCATGTTCTCGATGGAGAACGGGATGCCCTGCTCGGCCAGCTCTTCCGCCAGTTCGTCGCGATGCAAATGCTGCCGGTAGAGAACCGCGAAATCCTTCCACTTGCAGCGGGACTGCGCGTTGGCGGTCGCGAAGTACCGCAACCAAATCCGAGCACTCGACTTCCTTCGTGGTAAGAAGAACGGTCTCGACCGGACCGCTCTGCAATTCCCGGCCTTCCCGCGCGGCATCCTCCTCGCGAGCTGAAATCAGCGGTGAACGCTGATAGCGGAAGTGCAGCAGCTTTGCCGCCGGGAAAGATGTCGGGGTTCTTCGAGACCAGCGCGTAAGCACAACGCAGGATGGGCGTGGTGGAGCGCCGGTTCTTCTCCAGCGCAACCAGTTTTGCCCCAGGAAAATTGTGCTGGAAAAGACCGAAAGCGGCGCTGGATGCGCCTCGAAAACGATAAATGGCCTGATCGGGATCGCCAACGGCGAAGATGTTCTGTTCCTCGCCTGCCAGATTCTGCAGAATCTTTACCTGGGCGAAGTTGGCGTCCTGGAATTCGTCCACCAGAATGAAGCGGGCGCGCTCGCGTTCCTGGGCAAGCAGTTGCGCATCCTGCCGCAGCAACTCGTAGGCGCGGGTGATCATGTGGCCGAAGCTGCCCAGATTCTCTTCGCGAAGCATGCGCTCGACCGCGGCGAACACCTCCGCAATTTCCCGGCAGCGCCCCAGCACTTCTTCGTCCGTGAGCATGTCCGCTTCTTTTGTTTTGCAAACCCGGGGGATGGGCAACTCTCCCCGCTCCAGTCGCCGGACATACTCGGCATATCTTTCCGGCCCCGCCAGTTCGTCCTGGCAACGGCGCATGAAATCGAGCAGATCGTCCAGAAACTTGCTGACATTCGCCGCGCGCACGAAGTAATTCAAATGCAAGTCGCGGATGCGCCTGCGCAGGTAGATCCAAAGATCTTTGTCATCGAGCACGCCGAACCCGTTGCCGGAGCGGATCAGGAGATTATTGCAGTACGCGTGGAAGGTCGTGACTTGCAGGCCTGAAGTGTTGCCGCCGACCTCGGACTGGACCCGCTCACGCATTTCACGGGCGGCATTGTCGGTGTAGGTAAGGGCAAGGATTTCGTCGGGGTTGGCGAGGTTCCCGGCGACTAGGCCCGCAATCCGCCGCGTCAGCACTGTGGTCTTGCCCGTGCCCGCTCCGGCGACCACGAGCATCGGCCCGTGTACATGTTCGATGGCTTCGCGCTGGCGATCGTCGGGCTCGAACACCGGCGCAGTCGGTATGGGTTTCGGAGCTGCCACTGGGGACGAGGATAGCAGAGATAGTTGAGGATAATCTGACGGATCGTAGTGCTATTGCAGTTCTAAAAGAACTACCGCCAGCCCCGCAATCGCCGCTGTCTCAGCCCGAAGAATCGTGCTCCCGAGCGACGCCGAAATCCAGCCTGCCTCGCGAAACAAATCCAACTCCGAGTCCGTCCAACCACCCTCGGGGCCAACAGCGAGAAGGAAATCGGCGGCGAGAGAGGCAGACTGCAGCGCGTCTTTCAACATTACTTCCTGTTCGGATTCCGCAAGCAGGATGCGTGTGCTGCCCGGAAGCGTGACTGCATCCTTCAACTTCACCGGCGGCGAGATCTCCGGCGGTGAAACCTGGCGGGATTGCTCAGCCGCTTGCCGGGCCATCCGTTGCCAGCGTTCCACGCGCTTTGGAGCGGCGGCCGCCAGATGAGCTTCGGTTCGGCGCGCGATCACGGGGACAATCCGTGTTACGCCCAGTTCCGTGCACTTCTCGATCGCCCATTCCATGCGGTCAAACTTGAAGATCGAGAGCGCGAGCGTCACTTGGGGAACAACCGGGGCGGGAACCGCTTCGCCGAGTTCAAATTCAACCCGGCCCGGATCCATGCTTGTAATGCGTCCCCGGCGAACCTGTTTTTTCCCGGTGGCGATATCAAATTCCTGACCAATACGGGCGCGAAGCACTCGCGACAAGTGCTCGGCATGAGCACCGGTCAGGACAGCGCCACTACCGGAGACTTCGTCCGCGATCCAGCGTCGGCGGGTCATCGGAGGAAAGCATAAACCATACAAGGATGCGAAGGCAGACGCAGCAGAATCATCTCAGGTTTCTGAAGCTTTAACGCGTGTCGAAGAATTCTATCTTGTTGTCATCCCGAGTGGAGCGAGGGATCTGCAGTTCTTCACAATCCGAGGAAAACTGCAGATTCCTCGTCGCTCTCGCTCCTCGGAATGACAAAAACTTTAGGTTTTTCAACAGGCTCTTAGGGAGATTCTAATTAAGTTTCCGATGCAGGCGCGGGCGTCCCCGCCCATGCGGAACCTTCGAGAACGTTGTATTCGCTTACCCGAAAATGTCCTTCACTTTGCCCAGCAGCGTCCGACGCTGGGGCTTGTTCTCTACGCGCGTCAGGCCTTCCAATTCTTGAAGCAACTCCCGCTGACGCTTGTTAAGTTTGCTCGGGGTTTGGACGCGAACTTCGACGTACAGATCACCCTTGCCGTGGCCGTTCAGTACCGGCACGCCTTTGTCGCGAATGCGAATCGTGGCTCCCGACTGCGTCCCTTCCGGCACTTTCAACGCATGGTCGCCCTCCAGTGTAGGGACCATAATCTCGGTGCCCAGCGCGGCTTGGGCGAAGGAAATGGGAATTACGCAGTGCAAATCGTTGCCCTCGCGCTCGAGAAACGGATGTTCCTTGACGTGCAGCACGACGTACAGATCGCCCGCCGGACCGCCATAGGCCCCGGCTTCACCCAGTCCGCTGAAACGGATGCGCGTACCGTCTTCCACCCCAGCCGGAATCTTGGCGTCCACCGTCCTCTGCCTCAGCACGCGTGCTTCGCCCCTGCACTTGGGGCACGGATCAGTAATCACGTTGCCTGCGCCCTGGCAGGTAGGACAGGTGCGCGCCATGCTGAAGAACCCCTGCTGATAGCGCACCTGACCGCGTCCGTTACAGGAGCGGCAAGTCACGGGAGCCTTGCCTTGCGCCGCGCCGGTGCCCCGGCAGTCTTCACAAGTTTCATGCCGACGCACGGTAACCTGGGTCTCGGTACCGAAAAATGCCTCTTCGAACTCGAGCGTGACATCTTCCCGCAGATCGGGGCCGCGCTGGGCACGGGTACGCCGGCGGGAACCGCCGCCGCCGAACATTTCCCCGAAACCAAATCCCAGGAAATCGTTCAGTACATCACTTAGATCAACCACGCCGGGATCGAAACCCGCCGGACCGCTTACGCCGGCATGACCAAAGCGGTCATAGGCGGCACGCTTTTCCGTGTCGGTCAGCACGGCGTAGGCTTCGCTGCATTCTTTGAATTTTTCTTCGGCGTCCGGGTTATTTGGATTGCGGTCGGGATGAAATTGCAGCGCCAGCTTCCGATAAGCGCTCTTGATCTCCTGCTCGGCGGCCTGGCGTGAAACCCCAAGAACTTCGTAGTAATCGCGTTTTCCGTTGCTGCTCAGAATGGTCCTTCCAAATCCCGGATCCCTTGGATCTCAATGCTTGGAGTTGCGCGCAACCTTGACCATCGAGGGCCGCAGCAGACGGTCTTTCAACTTGTAGCCGCGCTGCAACTCTTCGAGCACCTCGTGATCCTTGGCGTCAGTGGTTTCCACCATCTCGATGGCTTGGTGAAGATGCGGGTCAAACGGCTCACCCTTGGCCGGGATCGGGCGCAGCCCCAGCTTCTGAAGCGCATCCAGCAATTGCTTGTAAATGAGTTCGACGCCGCTGCGGAACTCTGATCTCTCAGCCGGGCTGGCTTGAAGGGCACGCTCGAAGCTGTCGAGAATGGGCAGCAGCGCTTTGATCGTGTCCGCCAATGCGTATTCACGGAAGTCCTGCTGCTCTTTGGCCGCGCGCTTGCGGGCGTTTTCGAATTCCGCCTGCAGACGAGCCAAACGGTCCAGCAAGCGTATCCCGCTCCGCTTTCAGCTTCTGCAGTTCGGCGCTTTCGCCTGAAGGGCGAGCGGCCAAGGGTTCGACGGCCTTGGGCTCGTCTCCCAGGTCTTCCGCTGCGGGCAACTCGTGCTCTGCATCCAGCTCCCGGGGTTCAACTTCAGATTTTCCGTTGGTTCTTGCCATGAATCTTGTTCAGCCTATTCCGATTCGTTCAGAATTTTGTCAAACAGACGCGCGATGTAGGAAACGGCGGTGATCGTATGCTGATAATCCATGCGCGTAGGCCCCATGTACCGCCAGCGATCCCATCACCTCGCCGCCCACTCGGGCAGGCGCGCCAATGAGCACCAGATTACTCATCGAGGGCAGCGCCCGGTCCAGCCCAATCACCACGCGTACCGCCTCCTGCTTGGCGTCGAGATACGCGCTCAGCAACTCGCACCACTTTTTGTTTTTCTTCCAAAGTTTGCAGCAACTCTTGCAGGCGCTGCCGGTCCTGCTCCCCTGCCACCAGGTTCGAGGCGCCTTCCACGTACACCACCTGTGCGCCGTCATCGCCCGCCAGTGCGCCCTGCTTGTAGAGCTGCTCCACCGATGTCATCAGGCGGTCATATTCGCTGCGCTCCTGTTCCAGCCGCCGGGCAAGTTCGGCGCGCATCGCTTCCATGGTCCAGCCGCGAAAATTCTCGTTAATGAAGCGGGCGGCAACATCCAGATCGGCCTGCGAAATATCCAGCCGCAGCACCCGGTCGCGCACCAACCCCGATTTCGTCACCACCACCGCCAGAACCTTCTGATCGCCCAGCCGCGAAAAGTAAACGTGCTCGAGCGCGTTCTTTGGGCCTCCGATGGCCACCGCGACGCCCACATTTCTAGAGATGAGCGAGAGCACATGCGAGGTGCGCTCCATGAATTCCTGCACATCCGAGATGCCGTGGAACGACTTCTGAATGATGGTTTCATCTTCATCGGAGAGCCGCGCTTTGCCCGTAAGCTGCTCAACATAATAGCGATACGCTTCGGTGCTGGGCACGCGTCCGGCCGAGGTGTGGGGCTGCTCCAGAAAGCCGGCGTCCGCCAGGTCGGACATCACATTGCGAATCGTTGCCGGACTCAGCCCCTCGCGGTTGGCACGCGCCAGCGTACGCGACCCCACCGGCTCACCCGTGGCGATGAAGGTCTCCACAATGGCGGTAAGGATTTCGCGTTCGCGTTCACCGATGGGCGCTCCTGGTTGCTGCATACCTACCTTGTATCACATTGAGCCCTGATTCGTGCCATTCCCAGGTCATCATTGCTAAGTTATTTAGATGCAATAGTTACATCCTGCGATGCAAGTGCGGGCAAAGTGGATTTTAGGAAGCACGTCGGGTGGCCCAGCCTTTCGCCCGGTGCCCCAGGTGCCGCGAGCGCTCTTTGCGAGCTCACCTGGGGGAAAGGAATATTCGTGGCGGCCCACCACCTGCTGCCGTTTCCCGATCTCTCGCTGTCCATTCCGACTCGATTTCCACCACTCCCTTTTCGCGCCGCGCATAGTGCCCAAAACTGCTCCATTTCCAATCCCCGGGTTCCTTCGCCAAGCCCCGCTTGACCGGATTCCGGTGAAGATAACGTAACTTGATGGTGAATTCGCGTTCGTCCCGAACATTGCGATCGTAATAGCGTCTCTGCCAGAAGGAAGCCGGCGCTGCGGACTGGACTGTTCTCCCGGGTGAGCTCGCAAAACCGGCTCGCGGCACCTGGGGCACCACACTGCGCACTCGCTTGCTGAACGATAATTTCAGGTAACGCGCGGCATCGGCGAGGGTGTCGTGTTCGGGTTCGCTGACCAGCAGGTGGACGTGCCCGGGCATGACGACATATCCGTAAATGTGCAGGGTGAAGTGGCGGCGGGTGTCTTCCAGGCACCGCAGAAACAAGTCGTAGACCCCGGGAGAATCAAAATAGGGCAGCCGATGGTAACAACTGAAGGTGAGAAAGTGGGATTGTCGTGACTCGTGGAAACGATGGAGGCCGCGCGGCACGAAGCGAGCATAGACTGTCTGGCAGTCCGATTGCGGTGACGGTTGAACATGGTCCTCCCAGGTGAGCTCGCAAAACCGGCTCGCGGCACCTGGGGCACCAGGCTAGAGATGGCCCCCCAAAAAGGGTGGGCCCGCCACGTCCCGGTCTGTCCCAGGTTCCCCAAGATCTTTGATACGATGTGCCAAGAATGACAATAAAGCAAGTGCGCGAAGTCCCTACCGATCTTCCGGCCGCGCATTTGTTCCTTGACGATGTTATAGAGATTGCATCAGCTCTTGCGCTGCTTCCGAAATACGACGGACATCCAAGACCGGCGCCCTCGTCAATTCGATACAAAGTCGGAGAAAGAATCTGCGACACCATTGAAGACCTTAGGACGATTGGAGGCAAAACAAGAGAATTTACCATCCAGGCGGACGGCGGGTACGTAATTGTCGCCAAGGTTTACAGCTCGATGCAGGTTTTTGGCCTCACCGATGTCTGGAAGGAATACGGCTACGTACGTGCAGTCTTCGACCACCGAGGCCACGGGCTACTCAATCGCCTGCGAAACAACAAACCAGCGGCCATCACTCTGATGACCTTGTTTCCGGTCATTCTCGTTGTGGCTCTTCATCTCGTAAGGCTTCGTGTTCCCGGCCTTTACAGGTACACCTTCGATCTAATTCTCTGGCCTGTTTGGTTGGTATTCGTCTACGCGACAACATTCCGACACTCCGTTGTCGAACTCAGGTACTTTGATGAGGCCAAGAACGAATGTTCCAGAGAGTTCCGGCCGCTGCTTTGGAGCGCAATCATCGGAGCTGCCGTTGGAAGTCTTGTCACCGTTGTTGCCGAACGATTCGTAAAGTGGTTGTTGCCGTAGCTGTAGCGGCACAGTAGGACCGGCCGCCCTCAAGCCGGGTTTTGGCTTGAGCGGGGCAGTTCGATTACTAGACAAATTCGGGGACAGACGGGACGTTCCCAGTAACTAGCTTGCATCGCACCCCAAAGAGAACCGGAGGGCAGCACACACTTCATTCATCCGTGCGGCACTAAGCTGGGCCACGCGTCTTCCTAGCCGCTGTTGAGATACCGTCACCGCGTTGTGCAGGTTTACCGCACAAGCGGACTTCATGCCGTCTCCCTCATGCAGAACGACCTCCGACGGCACGCCGCGAATGGTAGAAGTGATAGGCGCAACCGTGACCGTGGATAAATAGGCAATGGCGCTATTGCGGGTGAGCACGAGGGCCGGTCGTTTCTTGTCGGGCGCGGCAAACTGGTAGAGCCGAACTTCACCTCGGGCGATCTGGTCCCGCGCTATTCTTCCTCTTGCGGCCACGTGGCCTCCGACTCCCAACCCCGCGTTTCCGCGTCGGCTTGCGACTTTCGCGAGTAGCCCTCGCGGTCGCGCTCTTCACTGGCCCGCAGTTCTAAGCGACGGAGATGTTCCCGCAGGGCGTCACGCACCAGAGCGGACCGGTTTCGCCGGGTGCGCTTCGCGGCTTGGTCGGCGGCGTGTAACAGCTTTTTATCCAGCACGATTTGAACGATTTGCATATGTGGAACCTATTCCACAGTATATTCCACACAGAAGATATTTCAAAGCAAGCTGTCACATTCCAGAAGTTAGCGGGCGGCCTCAAGCCCGGTTTTGTGTCCAGACCCACGACGGGTGCCCACTCAAGCCTGGTTTTGTGTCGTGGGACTAGACACCGGTTTTGGCTTGAGCGGGAAGTCCGGCCTCCACAGCCAGCAAGATCATTCTACAGATATCGCTCGCGCAGGATATTAATGTGGTGCGTCAGATGTCCGGGGACAATGAACGCCAAGGCGCGCACGGTAAAGGGATTGTCGCTGGCGATGCCTCTTCGTGACCACGCCTCCGCCGGCATGTTCGCAAACAGCGAGATGGTCGAGAGCCGTACGCGCCGGAACTCCTCCACATGGGCGGCCCAGGCAATTTTGTCGGCCTGACCGCCAGACACGCCGACGTTCTGATCAAAGCTCGGTAGAGAAGCGTCGAAGCCGCGCGCGAACCACAACGCTCGAAGCGCGAAGACCCTCTCCGCGTCGTTGATATGGTTCAGGACCTGACGGATGCTCCACTTCTCCGGCGCATAGCGGTGGAGTGATTTTTCCTCGGAGATCGTCGCGAAAAATGCCAGCGACTCTTCAAGCTGGTTTTCAATGACGCCTGCGGCATCGTCGCCGGTCACCTTGTTGATGTAGGTGAAATAGTAAGGTGCGGCTTCGTCGCTCTGCGGACGTCCGATCATAAAGGTAGCCGTTACTGAATCTGGATCACGCTCTGGCTGGCGCTCGCGTTGATCTCATCCACCCGGGCGATCACCCGACGGGCAAATTCATAGAGCGACTTGGCATGAGGAGAATTCTCGCCCTCGAGAACGGTGGGCTTGCCGCTGTCGCCGGACTTGCGGATATCGGGATCGAGCTGGACGTTGCCCAGAAATGCGACCTCGAATTGCTTCGCCGTCTTCTCCGCGCCGCCGCGGGAGAACACGTCGATCTCGTGATGGCAGTGCGGGCAGACGAAGTAGCTCATGTTCTCCACCATGCCCACGATGTCAACTTTCATCTGGCGAAACATCTCGATGGCTTTGCGCGCATCCTGCAGCGAAACGTCGGACGGCGTGGAAACTACGATCGCGCCGGTCAGCGGCACGGTCTGGATGAGGGAGAGTGCGACATCTCCGGTGCCGGGAGGCAGATCGACGACCAGATAATCGAGTTGACCCCACTCTACCGACCCAAGAAATTGCCGGATGATCGAGTGAAGCATGGGGCCGCGCCAGATCAATGGCTTGTCCCCCGGATTGAGCAAGCCGACTGAGATCATCTTCAGCCCGTGAATTTCCAGCGGCTCGATGCGCTGATCGCCCAGCACCCGGGGCTGCGCGCTCGTGCCCAGCATGAGCGGCACATTGGGGCCGTAGACATCGGCATCCAGCAGGCCCACCCGGTGCCCGAGCTTCGCCAGAGCGAGGGCTAGATTCACCGCCAAGGTGGTCTTGCCTACGCCGCCTTTGCCGGAACCGACGGCGATAATCGTGTTCACGCCAGGCAGGGGCTGCGGCGCTGGCGGCTGCTGCCCGGGACGGGGTGGCATGGGTGCGTTCAAGGAATCACCTTTCAGACGGGGCGTTGTGCGTCCTGGTTTTGATTATACAGGGCACGCAGCATTCGCAGTCTGCTGAGTGCTTGATGCTGACGGCTTCTCTCACACCGCCAGATATCCGCCGTCCACGGGGAATACTGCGCCGGTCACCCACGACGACTCATCGCTGGCGAGATAAACTGCGAGCCCAGCGATGTCTTCGGGGCGACCGAGGCGACCGATGGGGTGGACTGCCGTACGCTCCCGCCGCACGGCCTCAGGATCTGGCGCTTGCCGAAGCACGTTGGCGGTCAAATCCGTCTCCACGAACCCCGGGCATATTGCGTTGACGCGGATGTTCTCCTGCCCGTGATCAATTGCCATGCATTTGGTCAGGAGAACGACCGCTCCCTTAGATGGGGCATACGCGGCCCGGTTGCGGGCTCCGTTGATGCCCAGGACGGAAGCCATATTGATGATCGAGCCACCTCCCGCCTTTCGCATGTGAGGCAGCACTGCGCGGGACAGCAGCCAGAGACCGCGAACGTTGATATTGAAAGTCTCATCCCACTGCTCCTCTGTGATCTGCTCGGCAGATCCGATGTGAAGGACGCCGGCATTGTTAAGCAGAATATTGATGCCGCCGAAACGCGCGGCAGTGCGCTCGACAACGCGATCGATTTCCCCTTTCTTCGAGATGTCCGCAGAGAGGACGACGGCTGAGTCGCCAATTTCGCGAGCCACTTCGTCGAGACGATCCTTACGGCGGCCGACGAGCGCGACGCGAGCGCCTTCGCGCGCTAGTGCGAGGGCGCAAGCACGGCCAATGCCACTGCCCGCGCCGGTGACGATAGCGATTTTGCCCTTCAGTCGAGGATTCATGGCGGCATCAGTTTACCGGAGGTCTGTCCAATATGACTCTTCAATCATTTTGTCATTCCGAGCGGAGCGAGGAATCTGCAGTTGGCCGGAACTTAGAAAATGCAGATTCCTCGCGCCAAGGGCGGGCACTCGGAATGACAAGGCTCTCGCTGAATAGTCTCGAAATAATCTGTAACTCTCGATAGATGAAGCCGTTCCGCTTCGGGAATCGGCCAAAGTTTTGCGCCCCAGATTCGCAGAATCGGAGGGACTGCCGAGTTAAAGTGAAAGCAGGCGTAAGCTTGAGCACGATCCACAATTTTGTCCACAATATTTACCGCGTGGGCGGAGGATATTTCCGGCGCAAGCGGGGGCGCTGGTTCACCTCCGAATTCCGCGATTGCCGGACGGTGATCGATCTTGGCGGCACGGCGGAGATGTGGAATGGCTCCGGCCTCGGGAAACATATCACGCTCTTGAATGTTGATGAGTCTCCGAAGAATCTGCCGCCGGGATTCACGTATATCCGAGGAGACGGCAGAGACACGCGGTTCGCCGACGCCGCGTTCGATCTGGCATTTTCCAACTCTGCCATTGAGCATGTGGGCGACTTCGATGACCAGCGGCGCTTCGCCAACGAAATGCTGCGCGTTGGCCGCCGGGTTTATTGCCAGACGCCGAACAAATGGTTCCCCATCGAACCGCATTTCCTGGGAGTCTTTGTGCATTGGCTGCCCCGCCGGTGGTTCACCCATTCCGTCCACCGCTATCTCACTCTTCAGGGCTGGAGGTACAGGCCGGACGCGAAAGCTTCCGCGTCTCTGATCGACTCTATCCGGTTACTTACGCGGGCGGAGTTGGTCCAACTCTTCCCTGGATGCAAACTGAAAGCGGAACGGTTTATGGGGCTGCCGAAGTCGTTTGTGATTTGGAAATGAGGAAATCAACCACGGAGGGCACAGAGAAAACGCGAGCAAGAAATCAGTATCCGCCGCCCTCCAATCGCACTTTGCCGCGAAACATCCGGAAGATGAAGACGAAGTAGGCGAGCGCCAGCACGATCCCAATGGACCACCACGTGATGCCCACGACCAGCCCATGATGTCCGGCGGCGGAGTTGTAGATGGTCAAGCTATAGCCGGGATCGGTGCTGGCGGGGAGCACGACCGGGTACAGGGCAAACGCGGCGCCGACCAACATGCCAGCGATGTAAAGGCTCGACGCCACAAAGGCGAGCTTCTCTTTTTCCTGGGTGCGGCCCAGATCATGACTGCAAGGCTGGCCAAAACGACCAGCGGCACCAGGATCCCGATGGGATACGCTCGATAGTTGTCCATGACTTGTGGCCGGACGAAATACGTCGCCACCAGACCAACACAAGTCAACAAGAGCTGGACAGGCCCCAGCATCACCGCGACCCCGCGGGCGCGGAGGCTCAACTCGTTCTCAGTCTTGATCGCGACGTAGAGCGCGCCGTGCGCGGTCAGGGTCACGAGCGCGATCACGCCCGCTATGACCGTATACCAATCGAGAATACCGGGATGGGCGCCTACTCTGAAGTTGGTCCATAGGGGTTCAAAGAAGTAGCCATCAGCGCCCAGAGGAACCCCGCGGATCACGTTCCCCAGAGCCGCGCCAAGAAAGATAGTGAGCAGCGCACTGGCCGCGAAAAAGATCACATCGAAGAAGCCCTGCCACACCGGGTTTTCCATGTGCGCCCGGAACTCGATGCCGATGGCGCGCAACATCAGCAGCCACAACACGATCATCAAGGGCAAATAGAATCCGCTGAAGCTGGAGGCGTAGAGTTGGGGAAAAGCGAAGTACAACGTGCCCCCGGCGGCCAGCAGCCAGACTTCATTGCCGTCCCACACCGGCCCGATGGCGCGCAAGATCATGCGGCGCTCGTCGCTGGTTTTGGCCACGGCGAGGTAGATCACACCCGCGCCGAGATCGAAGCCATCAAGAACCACGTATGCGGTTACCATTACTGCGACAACAATGAACCACAGCGTTTCCATAAGAACCTCTTTTGCATCTTGACCTCAGCGGCTAAAGCCAGCACCAAAAACAGACCGGTTATCGCAGCGCTGAAAGCGCTGCGCCACCCAAAATCAAGTGCAACACCGACTTTTCAGCAGCCCTAATGGCCACTGGCGCGATCCGCTATTGGTCCGTGCTCGATTTCCCGGCGCACCAGGAATAGAAAAAGAATGCCGAGAACCGTGTACATCCCCATGAATCCCAGCAGCGTGAACATGCCGTTCCCCGCGGAAACCTGCTTGGAATAGCCGTCGGCAGTAAGCATCAGTCCATACACCAGCCACGGTTGCCGGCCAAGCTCCGCGGTGATCCATCCGGCCGTGTTCGCAATGTAGGGGAACGGCAAACTCAGGAGCACAATCCAGAGCATCCAGCGCGTATCGAAAAGTTTGCCGCCCCACAGCAGGAAAACCGACACCACCATAATTGCAATGAAGACGGTCCCCAACCCGACCATGATGTGGTAGCTGTAGTAGAGCAGTTCGATGCTTTGCGGCCAAAGGCGCGGGGGAAAGGCATCGAGTCCCTGCACTTGCGCCTCCCAGCGCCGATAGGTCAGGAAGCTGAGGGCTTTGGGAACGATCAGCGGGTTGTCAATCTTCTGTCCATCCACGTCGGGTTGACCGATGATGACCAGCGGAGCCCCCGGCTGGCTGGTGAACAAGGCTTCCATCGCCGCGAGAGTAACCGGTTGGTACCGCGCGATCATTCTGCCTTGGCCGTCTCCCGTCGGAAACAGTTGCAAGAGGCTGAATATGCAACCTGCCACCACGCCTGTTCTCAGGAAGATCCGTCCGTGCTCCACGAACTTGCCCCAAAGCAGATAGAACGCTCCTACTGAGGCCATCACGAAAGCGCCGGTAATTCCAGCTCCGCTCATGTTATGGGCGTACTGCCACCAGGCCCAGGGATTCAGCACCAGTTCCCAGAAACTGCTGAGCTGGACTGAGCCATCGGCGGCGCGCTCGTAGCCCACCGGGTTCTGCATCCAGGCATCGGTCGCGACTATGAAATAACCAGACAACCAGGAGCCGAGAAAAACCGCGACCGCCGACCACCAGTGAGCGCGCGGGCTGAGCCGTTTTTCACCGTACAGAAAAAGCCCCAGGAAGGCGGATTCCAGAAAGAAGGCAAACATACCTTCCATGGCGAGGGTTTGCCCGATGACGCCTCCGGCAAAACGCGAGAAATGCGACCAGTTGGTGCCGAACTGGAATTCCATGGGGATGCCGGTGACCACGCCGAGCACGAAATTGATTCCAAAGATGCGAGCCCAGAAGCGGGCGGCCTGGTTGTAGGTTTCGTCATTGCGGCGCAGGCCGAGGGTTTTGAGCACCACGATGAGCGGCGCCAGCCCCATGGTGAGCTGGGGAAACAGGTAGTGGAAGGTCACGGTAAAAGCGAAGTGCAGACGATGAACCAGCAGGGCGCTATCCATGTTGAAATCCCACTTGATTGTAAGACGGAGAAATTATCGTGGATGGAAATTCATCTGGATGTGATCGCCGTCACATTCATTGACTACCGCGCACTGCTGCGGCGTCGCTCCAGGTGTTCGCGACGGAGTTCTCGCCGCCTGCCGGCATCCTCGTATCGGCGGCGCTGGTCGTCCGTCTCGGGAACGACGGCGGGGACCTGCAGATGGCGTCCGCCGGCGTCCACGGCAACGAAGGTCAAATAAGCCGAGCTGACGTGCTGGCAATCGTCGTGAATGTAATTCTCCACCCAGGCTTTCACGCCGACCTCCATCGAGGTACGGAACACGCGGTTCACCGAGGATCGCAGGATGACCAGATCGCCCACATGCACGGGAACCAGGAAATCCACGTGATCCATGGAGGCGGTGAGGACGTAGCTGCGCGCGTGGCGATGCGCGGCCATGGCCCCGGCCAAGTCAATCCAGTGCATGAGGCGTCCGCCCAGTAACGAGCCCAACGGATTGGTATCGTTGGGCAAAACAATTTCGGCTACTTCGGACTGGGAATCGCGGACGGGTCGCGGCAGTATCAGATCATCAGTCTGGTTCATGGAGTTGGGCTCGAGGTTACGCCCGCCGGAGCAGGCTGGATTCTACGCCGTAGATAAGATTGCAGATAACACTCCGCCATTTTCTGGATGCGGGGATCGGGATGCGAGGCCGTCCACTTTTCGAGCGCGAGATCGTATTCCAACCTGCCGTGACTGGCAGGACGATGGCCAGACTCGCAGACATACCAGAGATCGAGCTGTGCGCCGCGGTCGCGGGCGATTGCGAACCTCACCGCATCGTAAGATCGTTCCTTGGGCAGCCGCGGGCAGTTGGCGGCGTAGCCCAGATTGCAAAGTTCTCGCAGTTGTTCATTCGTTGGCTCTGCTTCTTCGCGGCCGGGCGCGGAGCAGCGCCCAGCCCATCCCCCGCCGAGAGGCAAGCGAGACGGGTGCAACCATCCGCCATCGTCGAGTTGGCTCGTGGGCAGGAAGAATGGGCAGGCCAACCTAACCTCCAGTTTCTCGGATGATCGCAATTGTACTCAGAGAAGATGTGAATCGCTAGTGAATGCCGAGTGACATGCTCGGATACAATTGAGATCGAGGCGTTTCGATTTATCCAGTAGAGTACCTCAGGGGCTGAAGCTCCGATTGATTGGGCAATTGGCGGCACGGCTGAAGCCGTGCCCTTCCACAAGTCATGTTGAGAGGTTTGGCCAGAGGCTAGGAGCTAGAAGCTGCTTTTTCTATGGACCGCGTCGCAATGCTCAACGAAGTTCTGTCGCAGAATCCCAACGACGCCTTCGCTCGTTACGGTCTCGCAATGGAGTATTCGAAAACTGGCGAGGTTGATCGCGCGCTGGAAGAGTTCGGGAAGCTCCTCTCCGCCCATCCGGATTACACTGCGGGATATTTTATGGCGGCGCAGACCCTGGCTGGCGCGAACCGAACCGGCGAAGCCAAAAAGATGCTGGTGGAGGGGATCGCGTCGGCGCGCCGCACGGGCAATAGTCACGCCCAATCGGAGATGACGGCCATGCTGGAGGAACTCAAGTCCTGACACAATGGACACGGGGGAGGCCTTTGTGAAGTTCGATTGAGATGGCTTTCTTTCTCTGCGTCCTCCGTGGTTAATCTCTGTCCTCTCGCGCCCTGACCAGCCTCACCATCGCCGCCTCCACCAAACCCGGGAAGAGCTGATAAATCTTGATGGCTGGGTGCATGGTCCACGGGACAACTACTTCCCGCTTCTGCAGCATATAACCCCGCAACACAGCCCGGGCGACACGCTCGGCGCTGATGCCGCGAACTGACCCGGCCGCACTTGCTTCAGTTCTTTTCCGCGGATCGCGTTGGCGCTGAAATCGGTACGTACGTAGCCGGGGCAGACGGTCAAGACATTGATCCCGAATTTTCCTAGTTCAATTCGTGCGGCTTTGCCGATGGCGTTCAAGGCGAATTTTGTGGCGCTGTAAACCGCGTGAAACGGTATCGGGATATGTCCGGCGACGCTCGAAATATTGATGATCGTGCCCGAGCCTTGCTGCTTCATCACCGGAATCACCGCCTGCATGGCCTCGACGGCGCCGAAGAAGTTGGTCTCAAGAGTCTCGCGGCACGCCGCCATATCCACATTGGCCACGGAGTCCAGCAAGCCGTGTCCGGCGTTGTTAATCCAAACATCCACGCGCTGAAAGTGGTGCATGGTCAGGCCAAGCACGCGGTCAATCTCCTCGCGGTTGCGCACATCGCAGGACAGAGCCAGGGTTCGCTCAGAGTGACCGACGCGCGAGCGGGCAGCTTCGGCGCGTGCGGTATCTCGCGAGAGCAGGACCACGCTGGCGCCATGATCGGCAAAAATCTTCGCAATAGCCTCGCCGATGCCCATGGAAGCGCCGGTCACCACCACCACTTTTCCGGAAAGATCAGCTTTGTTGGAGCCCATGTCGAGCTTTTATGCTCCTGCGATTCTCAAGTCAAGCGAGTCCAGGTTAGAGTAGTGGCTCAGTTTGACACGGAAGCGAGCCGAACGCGCGATTATCGCGTCGCAAGGAGCGCGACGCTTCCGCGCGGTTCGCCCAGATCTTTCGCTGCGCAAAGAACGCCCGCTCAGGATGAGAAATCAACTGAGCCACTACCCAGGTCAGGTACTGGCGTACAATCCAGTGGAACACGCGCTGGACTTGGCTGCGCGATTTCCGGAGGCTTTTTGAGTAAGCTGCTGCCGCTGTTTCCCTTGGATGTAGTTCTGCTTCCGGGCACGCCCCTCCCACTGCACATATTTGAGCCGCGCTACAAAGAGCTGGTTTCGGAATGCCTCGACCGCAGCCAGCCGTTCGGAGTGTTGCGGGGCAAAGACGAAGAATTGGCTGATATCGGCTGCACGGCGGAAATCACTGCCGTCACCAGGAAATACGAAGACGGACGCCTGGACATCGTAACCGAAGGCCGCGAGCGCTTCGAAGTCATGCGACTGCACCAGGAGCGTTCTTTCCTGCAGGCTGAAGTTGTGTATCTCGAGGATGAGCCCGAAAAACCGACCGCGCAGGAAATGGCGCAGGCACTGAAACTGCATAGCGAAATTATGACCCTGGCCGGGGCTACGCCGGAGAAATCTTCCGAAATTGAGGAACGGCAACTGTCGTTTCACCTGGCGGGATCGCTCCCGCTGGACCTTGATTTCAAACAGACGTTGCTCGCGATGAAATCGGAGCCGCAACGGCTGCAGGCCATCATTTCATTCTTTGAAACCATCCTGCCTACGATGCGCCGCACCGTGCACGTGCGCCGCAAAGCCAGCGGCAACGGACACGCGGGATAATCCGGAGGCAAGCGTATAATCGAACCCAGAAAGCTGTTGTCCCTGGGGGTTTTTCGATCATGAGTTTTCCTCGGACGCTCGGCGAGTTACGCCATAGTCCCTTTTCCGAACAACAACTGCGAACCCGGCGCGTGAAAGATGAACTGCGTGACAACCTGGTGGCGAAACTGCGCCAAGGGGGAGCGATTTTCCCGGGAATCGTGGGCTACGACGATACCGTTGTGCCGCAGATCATCAACGCCGTCCTTTCGCGTCACAACTTCATTTTGCTCGGACTCCGCGGGCAGGCGAAAAGCCGCATCCTGCGCGCCTTGACCACGCTGCTCGACGCCCAGATGCCGTACATTGCCGGTTGTGAGATTCACGACAATCCCTACGCCCCCATCTGCCGCCGCTGCCGGGATTTGATCGCCAAGTGTGGCGAGGCAACGGCCATCGCCTATCGCACGCCGGAAGAACGTTACGTGGAAAAACTGGCGACACCGGATGTGACCATCGCGGACCTGATCGGGGACATTGATCCGATCAAGGCGGCGCGCGGCGGGCATGAACTCAGCAGCGAGATGACCGTTCATTACGGACTGCTGCCGCGGGCCAATCGCGGCATCTTCGCCATTAACGAACTTCCGGACCTCGCCGGCAAGATTCAGGTCGGGTTGTTCAACATCATGCAGGAAGGTGATGTTCAGATTAAGGGCTACCCCATCCGCCTGCCGCTCGACGTCGCGCTGGTGTTCAGCGCTAATCCGGAAGATTACACGGCTCGGGGAAAAATCATCACGCCGCTGAAGGATCGCATTGGCTCCGAAATTCGCACTCATTATCCGGCATCAGTCGAAGAAGGAATCGCCATCACCACCCAAGAGGCGTGGATGCAGCGCGACGGATACAAGCTGCACGTTCCCAAGTATGTGCAGGAGGTGATCGAGCGAATTGCTTTCACGGCCCGCGAAGATAAGAAAATCGACAAACGCTCAGGGGTCAGCCAGCGGTTGCCGATTTCCTGCATGGAGAATGTGATCTCCAACGCCGAACGCCGCGCCATCCGGCATGATGAGAAGCTGGTTGTGCCGCGCATTGGAGATGTGTATGCCGCCATGCCCGCAATTACCGGCAAGCTCGAACTGGAGTACGAAGGCGAGATGAAAGGCGCCGACCACGTTAGCCGCGAACTGATCCGCACCGCCATTGCCAAGACCTACGACGGATATTTCAAAGGCGTGGATATGCAGCAGATCGTGCAGTGGTTCGATCTGGGCGGTGAAATCCAACTGGAAGATACGGCCAGCGCGGCCGAGGCGTTGCCCGCGCTTCGCGGCATTCAGGGTCTGATGGAAAAGCTGGTTAAAGTGAATGTGGGCCCCAAAGACACTCCGGAGACCCAGGTTTCCGCCGCCGAATTTGTGCTGGAAGGGCTGCACGCACACAAGCGCATCGGACGTAACGAGGAGCGGCTTTTCACCGCCGGGGAGAAACAGCCCAAGCACGCGGAAAAACCGTTCGAACGCGAGGAGCCGCCATTCCGGGGCAGAAGGCCGTTTAACTAGTAGCTGGTGGCTGGTAGCCAGGCAGATCGCGATGGTTTCCTAACTACTAGCTACAAGCTACTGACTACCGCATTTTTATGAAACGCATCCGCTATTCCAAGTACGTCCCGGATCCGGTGGGCGAGATGAGCATGGAGGACCTGCTCAGCGCGCTCTCCGATTATCTGCTGCAGAGCGGATTCCAGAATTACCTGTATGACGATTTTGGCGATGGCGAGCAGACCCTCGACGATCTGCGCCGCGCAATTGAGCAGGCCCTGCTCGACGGCAACCTGCTGGATGAGCAAATGCGCCAGCAACTCCAGCAAATGCAGATGGAAGGGACGCTCGACGAACTCATCGATCAGTTGATCGAGCGCATGGAGCAGGAGGACTACATCAGTATCGATCAGCCCCACGATCCTTCGCGGCAGTCGAGCGTCGGCGGGCAAGTGGGCGAGGCGCAACCGCAAGTCAAGTTTGAAATCACCGACAAGAGCTTGGACTTCCTGGGCTTCAAGACGCTGCGCGATCTGATGGGGTCGCTGGGGAAATCAAGCTTCGGCCGCCACGATACGCGCGATCTGGCCACCGGTATCGAAGCCAGTGGCGCCTCCAGAGTGTACGAGTTCGGGGATGTGCTCAATCTCGACATCACCGCAACGCTTTCCAGCGCCATCCAGCGCGAGGGGTTGGCGCTGCCGCTCAACATCGAGTATTCCGACCTGCAGGTGCATCAGTGCGAGTACCAGTCCTCGTGCGCGACCGTGCTTATGCTCGACTGCTCGCACTCCATGATTCTCTACGGCGAAGACCGCTTCACGCCGGCAAAAAAAGTTGCCATGGCGCTTTCACATCTGATTCGCACGCAGTATCCGGGTGATTCTTTGTCTTTGATTCTCTTCCATGACTCAGCCGAGGAAGTACCGCTCTCGCAATTAGCCCGCGTGAAAGTGGGACCGTATTACACCAATACGCGAGAGGGTTTGCGGCTGGCGCAGCGCATTCTGCAGCGCCAGTGCAAAGACATGAAACAGATTGTGATGATTACCGACGGCAAGCCTTCGGCGCTGACGCTGGAAGACGGGCGGATTTACAAGAACGCGTTCGGCCTCGATCCGCTGGTCGTAAGCCAGACTCTGGAAGAAGTTTCCAAGTGCAAGCGCGCCGGGGTTCTGATCAATACGTTCATGCTGGCGTCGGATTACGGCCTGGTGCAGTTTGTGCAGAAGGTTACGGAGATGTGCCGCGGGAAGGCATACTTCACCACGCCGTATACGCTGGGACAGTATTTGCTGATGGACTACATGTCGCGAAAGACCAAGACCATCCACTAAGCGCAACGCCGAACCGCCGAGTCGCGGATGCCGTCGTGAGCCTAGGCTGAGCGAAGTCGAAGGGGCGGAGCAGTGACGACCGCCTGACTCTTAAGCTCCTTCGGCCTTCCTCACCGCCAGTTCTGCTCCCTGGAACCCGATCTTGCTGTGGGTTCCGTCGCAGAAAGGCTTGTTGACCGAACCGCCGCAGCGGCAAAGGGAAAAGGCCGGTTTGCCAGTCAAGTCGTACTGGTTGCCGTTGGCATCGACCAGTTCGATCGAACCTTCAGGAGCTTCGACGCGATAGGGACCGTTGGGTCGGACGGTGATTTTGACTGTAGCCATGAGGCCTCCGATTGAAAATATGTGTGAGTTATGAAGATAACAGCTTTGACGCTGAGGTTCCTAGCGCCCGGATTCTAGAGTATGGATTCCTGCCGGGAACTGCGCGGGCGAGGACGCCCGGCCTCCATCAGCCTACGCGGCTGCGACCTTGAAGCCGAGAAGATTTCCGTACAGCCTCAGATACTCGTCAATCATGCGCTTGGCGGTGAAGCATTCCCGCGCCCGTTGATAAGCCCGAGTCGCATAACCCCGGCATAGGTTCGGTTGCTCATGCAGGCGCTGAATCACGTCGGCAAGGCTGTCCGCGTCATTGGCTTGGAAGTAGATCGCGGCATCGCCCCAGATCTCGCGGAAGGATGGGATGTCATTGGCGATGAGGGCGCAGCGGGAGAGCGCGGCTTCGAGCGGCGCCATGCCGAAAGGTTCATAGCGCGAAGTGGCGGCATAAATCGCCGCGCGGCTGTACAACATGCGCAGTTGCGCTTCGGTCTGCGGACCGCGAAAAGCCACGCGGACTTGGTCGATCGCCAGTTTGACATCAGCGCGGATGGGAATGCGGGGATCCGCAACCGGCGCGTCCGAACCGACGATGCAAACCGGAAGCGGGTGCGCATGCTGAGTCAACAGGCTCACCTGTTTGCCCGCATCCCACAGCCGCCCCACCGCAAGCACGGAATCGTCTTTGTTCACGTAAGGATTAAAAGACATACGGATTGCGGCCGTTGTAGATCACCGCATCGCGCCGCGGCCGGACGTAGCAGGAGCGAATCGTATCCAGCATCCACTCCGAAGGCGCGACCACCGTGTTGGCCTGCCGCACTCCCTGCGTCACCGCCTCGCGATACCAGCGCAGCCAGCGGCTCTCGTCTGGCTCGTGTCCATGGACCGCTTTCCACCAGCTGATCAAATCTCCGTGGGCGACGACCAAGCGGGGAGTTTCCACCGGAAGGCTGCCGTAACACAAGCTGGTTCAAGTGCAGCAGATCCGGCTTGAGCTCTTCGACCAGGGCTGTGAGATATGCTGGAAGAGTCCTTGAAGTCCTGCTCCGCCATCCTGCATCCAGTCCAGGCGAAAGGCGGTTGGGCGGTAATCCAGGCCGGGCAGCTGTCCATCCAGGCGGTTTGCTGCGGAAGAGGAATGTCGCCGAGGCTGACCAGCGTGACCCGCACTCCGCGGCCCGACCAATCCGCTGACCAGTTCCTGGGTGTAGGTCCACACCCCGCTCAGCGTGTCTGTTGTCACAAGAACGTGCACTGGTCCCCCCGGCCACGGCCCGACCGATCCGGGCGGTCGGCCGCATCATTTTAGTGCGGAATGTTCGGTTCCTGAAGCAATTACTTCCGCCGAAGCCTGGCGAGTGCAAAACATTGCATAAAAGACGCGTAAGAAGTTGCCGACGGCGGTCACGTTACAATGAATTCATGCTGCGGATGATGTGCATCACCGCCCATCCGGACGATGAGGCGGGCGGCTTTGGCGGCTCTCTGCGGCTTTATCATGACCGCAAAGTCGAGACTTGCGTGATCTGCCTCACGCCGGGGCAGGCGGCCAGCCATCGTGGCGGCGCTCGCAACGACGAGGAATTGGCCGCCATGCGGCGGAAAGAATTTGCCGCTGCTTGTGAAATTCTGAAAGTCTCGCGCGGAATGGTGCTCGATTATGCTGACGGCCAGCTTCACCGCCAAGAGCTGTACAAAGTCGTCTGCGATTTGACGCTGCACATTCGCCAATTTCGTCCTCACGTTTTACTCACCTTTGGCCCAGACGGCTCAGTCACCGGCCATACCGATCATTCCATGGCGTCGATCTTCGGCGCGCTGGCTTTTCATTGGGCAGGACGCAACAACCGCTATCCCGACCAACTGAAGGACGGTCTCACGCCCCATCGAACCCAGAAGCTTTATTACTCGACGGTCAATTTCAACTTACCGGACCGGCATCCGGTCACGCTGCCTCCGGCTACGGCCATCGTCGAGATTGGCGACTATCTCGAAACTAAGATCGCCGCATTCAAGGCGCACATCAGTCAGGCGCCGCTGTGGCCGTTGTTTGAGTCTCATGTTCGCCAGCGCGGGCGGCAAGAGATGTTCCATCTGGCGGCGCGAGTGACTACCGGACTGATCGTGCAGGAAACGGATTTATTTGCGGGGATCGAGGATGACGTCACTTGAGGATCGTGTTGCGACTGCTGAGTGCTGAGTGCTGAATGCTATGATTCTTTAGTGCCCTCGCACTCTCATCGCGGCAGATTTATTACCTTCGAAGGACTCGACGGATGCGGTAAGAGCACGCAACTGGAGAAGCTGGCCGCGGTGCTGCGCGCCCAGAACCTGCGCGTAGTGGTGACTCGCGAACCCGGTGGTACGCCAACCGGAGAAAAGATTCGCCAGCTCTTGCTTGACACCGGGACCTCCGCGCTGGCTCCTCTGGCGGAACTGGCGCTGATGTTTGCCTCGCGGGCGCAACATGTCAAAGAGGTTATTCAGCCCGCGCTCGCCGAAGGCCGGGTAGTGCTCTGCGACCGCTTCACCGATTCGACGGAAGCCTACCAAGGTGGAGGCCGGAAGCTGGGCAGTGAACCGGTGCTGGCGCTTCATCGCACTTTGTTCGAGGATCTGCGGCCCGACTTCACCATTCTGATGGATTCAGACGTGGGCGCCAGCGTGGAACGCGCCCGCCGCCGCAATAAGGCGCGCATTTCCGAGAATGCGCGGGCAGAAAACGATGAAAACCGGTTCGAGCAGGAGAGCCGCGCCTTTTTTGGGCGGGTCCGAAACGCCTATCTGGCAATTGCGGCTCGCGAACCGCAGCGCGTGGTCATAGTCGACGCGCGGGGCACGCCGGAGGAGACCCACAAGCAGATTGTGGAAGTGGTACGGCGCAAATTGAAGCTGGCGAAAACCGCCTGATTCACCACAGAGACACAGAGGCACAGAGAAAACCGGACAAATTAAAGATTACCCGGCGAGTAGCGATGACACGAAGCTCCGAGAGCAGTACCATCCTCTAGTCATCTCATTTCTCTGTGACTCTGTGTCTCTGTGGTGAACATGGGCTTTAGCGACTTTCACGGCAACTCCGAGATTGTTCATCGCCTGCGGGAAATGCTTGCGCGCAATCGCTTTCCCCAGGCTGTGATTCTGGCCGGGCCCGCCGGCTCCGGAAAATACACGCTGGCCCTGATGCTGGCCAAGACCCTCAATTGCCTCACGCCGATCAGCACAGCCGGCCTGCCGGATTTCTGCGGCACATGTTCCAACTGCGTCCGCATCGCCCAGTCGGAAGATCTTGAGGCTCGCTTCGCGGAGGCCGTCGAGGCTCGTGAGGGTCTGCGCGAAACCGACAAGAAAGAGACGCGCCTCTTTGTTCAGACTCATCCCGATGTGCTGGTCATCCCGCCCGATCCGCCGCAGATGATGATCAAAGTAGACCAGGTGCGGCGGGTGATTGAGACCATCTATTTTCGGCCAGGGCGAAGCTAAAGAGCGGGTCTACATCTTTACCGATTCCGCTTTCATGAAAGAGGCCGCCAACTCCCTGCTGAAAGTGCTGGAGGAGCCGCCCGAGTTCGCCACGATTTTCCTTCTGACTGAGAACCCGGGTGAGCTGCTGCCGACGATCCGCTCGCGCTCGATGGTGGTTACGCTGAATGCCTTGCCGGCCGAGGAAATCGAGGAGTACTTGGCCAAGCACCGTCCGGACTGGAATCCGAAACAGCGTGCGCTGGTGGCTCGACTTTCAGAAGGCGCCGTGGGACGCGCCCGCAGCTTCGATCTCGCCGTCTACACCGCAGCTCGGGAACACGCGCTGACCATCCTCAACTCCGCCCTGCGCGCTGGAGATCACAGCGAATTGTTCAAAGTAACCGAAACCTACCGCGCTGGGGCCGAAGGCCGTGACAAGACCGAAAAGCTCCTGCGCACGCTCTACTCGCTGTTGCAGGACCTGACGTTCCTGAACTCCGGAACCCCGGAGCTTGTTCGGAACACGGATATTCTGGCCGAGCTGAGGAAACTGGCTGAATCCGCCGACTTTGGCTGGATTACTTTCGCCGCTGATCGCTTGGCTGAAGTCGAGCGCGGCATGCGCCGCAACCTGCTGCGCTCCCTCTCACTGGATGCCTTTGCCACGGCGCTGGAGCGAACCGGCACTTAGCAGTTGGCACTTGCAGTTAGCACTTAGCGGCGTATCCGCGTTCTTCGCGTGGCAACAGCCCCTAAATGGCTAAGTGCCAAATGCTAACTGCTTCCTCCAGCGCCATTTGAGCATTGTCATCCCTCCCACTCCTGTGCTACGGTATTTGAAAGTTCACGCCTTCAGAATCCACAATCACAGTCGCGCCGGGTTGTGGCTCGCGAAAGTACAAAGCGTGTCGAACAGGTGACGCTATGAAAGATACGATTGATTCCATGCCAGCCGAGCAGGCAATCGAGCAGGAAAGTTTTGCCAACCGGAAACTGATCCGTCCCTCGCTCAACCGCAACGATCACAACCATAATCATGCCGCATCCCCCATAGCGGAACGCCGGGACCGGCCCGAGCGTGTGGAGCGCGACCGCTCCGAGCGGGGTGACCGCAATGGCGGCGGGCGGAAAGCAGCACCTCCAGAGCAGACCAACGCTGAGAATTTTTACTACCAGAAGCAGATGCAGTCGAAGACGCCGATGGTCATCGTGCTCCGCGACGGCGAAGAAGTCCGCGGTACGATTGAGTGGTATGACAAGACCTGCCTCAAGATCAGCCGCAACGGCGCCCCCAACCTGATGATCTATAAGCCCTCGATCAAGTACATGTTCAAAGAAGGCGAGAACGCGAGGAAGTAGGTAGCTGTCAGCTATCTGCTTTCAGTAGCGGCCTTATCCATTCGTGGCCATCAAGAATTCCCATCGTGCGGTCGTGCATTTCCTGTGTACGGATTTCGATATCGATGAACCCATCGTGGCTCACTAAGACAAAATAGTCGAGGCCACCGTAAGCCCAATGTGGAACGTAGTAGGCATCCCATCCCACCAACATCGGCTGGAGCAAGCAACACACGGATTCCACAAACTCGTCATGTCGAAAGTACTGACCGGGAGCGGCCTCTAGCGACCGGAGCTCACCATAACTGCGCCGGAACTGTTCCAAGGCCTTGAGGCCTATGGCTTCGTCCCGAACGTCCCAAACACCCCAGGTGGTAACCCACAAGTCAGCGTGCATGAAATCAGCTTCACTGTACCCGAGGTGCGCCAAAAGCCGTGCCAGATAGACCAGTTGGTGCGGTTCCTTCACTCGGAAGTCAATGCGAATCGACGGCGCTTCAGCATTGGAGAAATATACCTGGCGCCCTTCGCACCGTAGCTCGGCATATGCGGCGAGAAGCGGCGAGAGACTCCCTCATTTCGTTTTCTGTGAATCCGATATGGTGTTGGCTGTAAGCTGATTGCTGATAGCTGACAGCTTTTACAGCTTCGGCAACACAATCCCCTTTTGTGCCTGATACTTCCCCTTGCGATCGGCGTAGCTGGTCTCGCAAACCTCATCCGACTGGAAGAAAATGATCTGGCACAAGCCCTCGTTGGCGTAGATTTTTGCGGGCAGCGGAGTGGTATTCGAGATTTCGAGGGTCACAAAGCCTTCCCACTCGGGCTCGAAGGGGGTCACGTTGACGATGATCCCGCAGCGCGCGTAGGTGGACTTGCCCACACAGATGGTCAGACAATCGCGCGGAATCTTGAAATACTCCACCGAGCGCGCCAGCGCGAAAGAGTTTGGCGGCACGATGCAGACGTCCGAATTCATGGGCACGAACGACCGCTCATCAAAGTTCTTAGGATCGACCACGGTGCAGTTTACGTTGGTGAAAATCTTGAATTCATCGGCCACGCGCAAGTCGTAACCGTAGGAAGACAAGCCGTACGACACTACACCTTCCCGCACCTGCTTCTCGGAGAATGGGTTGATCATGTCGTGCTCAATCGCCATTTTGCGGATCCAGCGGTCACTCTTCAGCATGCGTCTCCTAAGGAATTGAGTAATTTGGTAATTTGCAATTCAAAATCCGCGAGCCGCGTCGGGCGAAAGAAAGAGTTCTCAATTACAAAATTCCCCAATGACAAAATTACAAATCCGTTCGGCTGGGTGCTTGCATCTTACGGGACAACGGCTCCCGTTGACAATCTCCGATATCTCCCTTAGCATCAATCACTTGGTGCAGCGTAACGATTTCGCCGCGGGGGACCGCCTGTGATCAAGCTGGACATCATCAACGAAGTGGTCAATAAGACCGGGATCACCAAAACCAAGGCTGAATTGGCCGTGGAAACCGTGTTTGAGAGCATGAAGCGGTCACTCGCCAAGGGCGATCGCATTGAACTGCGCGGCTTTGGCGTGTTCAACGTCAGGCCGCGCAAGACCGGCATTGGGCGCAATCCGCGCACCGGCGCCGAGGTTTCCATCCCGCCTGGCAAAGCCGTGCGCTTCAAGCCGGGCAAGGAGTTGCAGTCCATCGACTAAGCCTGGTGTCTTGCTGCTATTCGGCTGCAGTAGCTAAGAGCCAGAGCCGACGCTCAACGAAGCCGAAGAGACGCTCGTAATCTCCAGAATTGCGCCGCGCGGATTTCTTCATGCCTGAAATTATTCCTCCATCCTCTTCGACCACCGAGTACTACCGGCCGATGGAAGTTTACGTCGCTCGTCCGTACCAACAACAGTACTGGGTCCATATTCTTCTGCTCCTCCTCACCATCTTCACCACACTGGTGGTGGGCGCGCGTATGGAATTCAACTTCCTGCACAACCTGCCTGCCTTCTCCATGAATGACGATGACTTACCGTTCTTTCCTATGCGTTGGGCGCTGACGCAGCCTTCTCGGCTTCTGCTGGGTTTGCCCTTCGCATCGACACTGATGCTGATTCTGCTGGCGCACGAGATGGGTCACTATCTTTATTGCCGGTACTACGGCGTCTACGCGACGCTTCCTTTCTTCATTCCCGCGCCAACGCTGATCGGAACTTTGGGCGCATTTATCCGCATCCGTTCGCCGATCCGATCGCGCACGGCGCTGTTTGATATCGGGATCGCGGGACCCATTGCCGGATTCGTGGTGGCATTGACGGTGTTGATCTTTGCCATGCCTTATTCGAGAGCGATGCCGTACGCTCACGCCCCAGATTTGCAACTGGGATATCCGCTGATCTTTCGCTGGGTCTGGTATGTACTTCCGCTACCCCAACTGAAGGCCCACTCATCAGCTTTGCATGCGATTTATTTTCATCCCACGGCGATTGCGGCGTGGGTAGGGATGTTCGCCACTGCACTCAACCTGCTGCCCGGCGGCCAGCTCGATGGTGGACACATCGTCTTCGCCATCGCGCCACGTGCCCATAAAGTGGTTTCGCGTCTGACTATTCTCGCGCTGATTCCGATGGCGTTTTATTTCTGGGCGGGATGGCTGATCTGGGCGATCCTACTCAGAGTCACGAGCATGCGCCATCCCATGGTGGCGGAGTGGCCGGGGATAACCGGGGGCCGGCGCTGGCTGGCTGTATTCGCCCTCGTCATGCTGATTCTCACCCTGGCGCCCGCTCCTTTTGCCCAGGGCTCCCTGCGGGAAGTCCTGCGCGCATTCCGGTCATCGCAGTAGAAGCTCCGCTAACTCCCTCACGGGCACTACGTCCAAGCTCTTAGGAGGCCCGTCCGGAAGTGTTCCAGATATGTAAAATCGTTGTGTTCTGGTGGCTGAGAATCATGCGAGCGCTTCTGGATACTTTCGACCAGATCTTCCGCACCTTGTGGGCGCACAAGCTGCGCTCTTTTCTTACCATGTTCGGCATTGCCTGGGGCGTGGGATCGCTGCTGCTGCTGGTGGGTTTGGGAGAAGGCTTCCGCTCGGGCAACAAGCGCGGACTCAACGAATACGGCGAAAACATCATGTTTCTCTACCCGGGCCGGGCGCCGCAAGTGGAGGGAAACATGAGTTCGGCGCGCTACTACCACTTGACCTATGAGGACTACGCCGACATCAGCCGGGAAGCGCCTCACGTCCGCGCGGCGGTTCCGGTGCTGACGCGGAATGACGTACACGCGGTCAGCGAGTTCGCCAACGCCAACGGCGAGATCACTGGCGTCGAACCGCAGTATAACGGAATCCGTTATCTGCCTCTGAAGCAGGGACGCTGGCTCAACAATCTGGATGAGGCGCAGAGACGCAATGTCATCGTGCTGGGCGACGAAATGACCAAGAACCTGTTTCCGGGACGCCCGGCGGTGGGCGCGACCATCCTGCTGAACGAAATCAGCTTTGAGGTGATCGGCACGGTCAAGCGAGTGGGCCGCGGCGACGACAATTCCACCAACATGCGCGGCTACATTCCTTACCAGGTGATGAACACGTATTTCCGCATCAAGGGTGAGGTTGAGCCCAATGCGATTTCTTTCATCAATTACCAGCCCCGCGTGGCCGCCGAGCACAAGCTGGCTCTTGAGGAAGTTCATAAGATTGTCGCCCGCAATCATGGCTTCGACTATCACGACGAGGATGCGTTCGAGGGCTGGGACACAGTACAGCAGGCTGAAATGATGGGCCTGATCTTCGACGCCATGAACATGTTTCTGGGCACGGTGGGGCTGGTTACGCTGGCCCTCGGCGCCATCGGCGTGATCAACATTATGTTAGTCGCAGTGAGCGAGCGCACGCGGGAGATTGGACTGCGCAAGGCATTGGGCGCCACCAACCGCAGCATCCTCTTCCAATTCTTTCTGGAAGGGATTCTTCTGACCTTGTTTAGCGGATTGATTGGCATGGCCCTGGCCGGCGGCCTGATGGCGGCGCTGGGCACGCTGCAGGGCCCGGAAGGTTTTGATCCTCCGAAACTTGTGCCTGCGACTGCGACTTTAGCGATTGGCTGCCTGACCTTGGCGGGCGTGGTGGCCGGACTCTATCCCGCGCGCAAAGCTGCGATGCTGCAGCCCGTGGAAGCGCTGCGCCAGGAATAAGCGATGCTGAAAGATTTACTGCATGAAGCCTACGGAGCCATGCGGCACAACCGGCGCCGCACAGCACTTACCATGCTGGGCATGGCGTGGGGCATCGCCACGGTGGTCATGCTGCTGGCGTACGGTGACGGCTTCGGCCGGGCGTGCGCCAATATCTTTGCCAACTTCGGCACCAAATTGATGATCCTTGTTCCGGGCCGCAGTTCCATGCAAGCCGGAGGACAGAAGGCCGGCGCCCAGCTTCGCTTTACCCTCGACGATATTGACACGCTCACGAGCAATATCCCCCAAATTACCCACATTACGCCGGAGGCCGGTAAGCAGGCGAACATCCAGTATGAAACGCGAACCTACGCGTTCCAGGTAACCGGAGGCTACCCGAATGTGATTTCGATTCGCGCGCTGGAGGTCGGCCAGGGCCGCTTCTACAACATGGAAGACCAGATGCAGCGCGCCCACGTGGTTGTGCTCAGCTCCGAGGCCAAGGAAAAACTGTTTTCGGGAAGGAATGCGCTGCACGAACGCGTGCGCATTGATGGCCTTGGCTTCGAAGTCATCGGTGTGCTGGCGCCCAAAATGCAAGCCGGCGACGACAACATTAACCGCATCCTGTTCGTCCCCTTCACCACGATGGGCGACCTGAAGGACCTTCATTACCTGGACTCCATCTGGTTCAATTACGAGACACCTGAGTATCTGCGGCTCGAGCAGTCGGTGCGATATGTGCTGGCCATGCAGCACAAGTTCAATCCCGCCGACCGGCGCGCTCTATTCGTGTTCAACTTGATGGAACAAGTTCACTCCTTTGAAGTGATCACTTTGGGTTTGAAAATCCTGCTGGCCTTCATCGGCACGCTTACCCTGGGGATTGGCGGAGTCGGCCTGATGAACATCATGCTGGTCTCGGTGTCCCAGCGCACCCGCGAGATTGGCATGGAAAAATCCCTGGGCGCGCGCAGCCGTGACATCTTTTTGCAGTTTCTGGCCGAGGCGCTCACCATCACCTTCATGGGTGGAGCGTTTGGAGTCATCCTGGCCTACGCTGTCGCGCTCTCGGTGGGGAGGCTCACGCTATATAGCGCGATCGCCAAGAATGCCGCCGCTGGCGATATCCGCTTGGCGATTGATCCCGGCACATTGATTGTCGCGACGTTGATTCTCGGCGTGGTAGGCCTGGTCAGCGGGATGCTGCCGGCCATTCGCGCGTCGCGGCTGGACCCGATTGAGGCGCTGCGGTATGAGTGAACTAGAAATCTAAATGGTAACTGCGGCCTCCGGTGCCCCACCTCACATCCGCCTGTGATCTAAGTCACACCCCGCGGTGGCTCCCCCACGGCATAATCGAAGCTGAATCTGGGAGTGTTCAGCCACTCCTCAGCGTGGGGGTTTCGTGGCAAAAGGACGAGTTTCCATTGTGGTAGAGCGCTGCAAGTCCTGTGGTTTCTGTGTCGAATTTTGTCCGACTAAAGTGCTGGCGCTTTCTTCCGCGTTCAACTCCAAAGGCTACCATGCTCCGCATGTGGTGCATCCGGAAAAGTGCAGCGGTTGCGACTTGTGCGGAATGTATTGCCCCGACTTCGCTATTTATGCGACCAAAGTCGCGCCTGCTGCGGGAAGTGAAAAATGAAGGCTGACCCTCGCGGCGTGCTCACCGGCGTGCACTTCATAGATGGCGACCACGCCTGCTGCGAAGGCGCGCTGGCGGCAGGCGCCCGATTTGCGGCTGGATATCCCATCACACCTTCCACCGAAGTTGTCGAGCGTTTTGCTTCCCGCGTGCCGACCGTGGGCGGAACGTTCATCCAGATGGAAGATGAACTGGCTGCTTCGATCACCCTGCAAGGCGCGGTCTGGGGCGGAGCCAAGGCCTTCACCGTGACCTCCGGGCCCGGCTTTTCTCTGATGATGGAGCACATTGGCTACGCCGCCATGACCGAAACGCCATGTGTATTCGTGGATGTGCAGCGCGGCGGCCCGTCAACCGGGCTCCCAACGCTTCCCGCGCAAGCCGATATGATGCAGGCGCGCTGGGGCTCGCATGGCGACTACGAGATCATCGCGCTCTGTCCCAACTCTCCGCAGGAGTGCTTCGATCTGACAATTAAAGCGTTCAATCTGGCCGAAGAATTCCGTGTCCCCGTGATGTTCATGATGGATGAGGTGGTGGGGCACATGACGGAGAAGGTCGAAATTCCTCCGGCCGATCAGATCGAAGTCGTGCCGCGAAAGCACACGCGGAAATCGGTAGATGACTATCTGCCGTACGAAACCAATGGCGACATGGTCCCCGAGATCGCGCATGCCGGCGATGGCTACAAGTTCCACGTCACGGGCTTGACCCACGACGAGCGCGGCTATCCCAACATGACCCCACAGACGCAGGATAAATTGGTGCGCCGCCTGCAGAATAAAATCCGTTCTGCCGCCGACCGCATTGCGATGTTCGAGGAAGACCAGGTCGAGGGCGCAGATGTGGTGGTTGTGTCCTATGGCATCACGTCCCGCGTGGCTCAACGAGCAATTGATGTGGCGCGCGAGCGGGGTCTGCATGTCGGAAAGTTGCGCCTGATCACGGCGTGGCCCTTTCCCGAGAAAAAGATTCGCGAACTCGGTGCAAACGTGAAAGCGTTCGTCGTGCCTGAGCTCAACCTGGGCCAGATGGTACGCGAAGTCGAACGGGCGGCGGACGGTCAGGCCAGGACGTTTCCCGTGTCACACGCCGGGGGCGGAGTGCATAACCCTGAAGACATTCTGAAAACCATCGTGGAGGCAAGCCGATGCCGTTAAACGACCTGGTCAATCCGGTCGAGCCTTTTCTGCGCAGCGACCGGATGCCTCACATCTGGTGCCCGGGATGCGGCATCGGGACCACGGTAAATTGCTTCGCACGAGCGCTGATCGAATCGAAAATTGATTTGCAGTCGCTGGCTTTGGTCTCGGGCATCGGTTGCACGGGTCGTGTTGCGGGTTACGTCAAGCTCGATTCATTCCACACCACGCACGGGCGTGCGATTCCATTCGCCACCGGATTGAAGCTGGCCAATCCGAAGTTGAATGTTGTAGTGTACTCCGGCGATGGCGATCTGTCGGCCATCGGCGGCAATCATCTGATTCACGCGGCGCGGCGCAACATCGATCTGAAAGTGATTTGCGTGAACAATCTGATTTACGCCATGACCGGCGGCCAGACCGCGCCCACCACGCCGGATCATTCCATCACTTCGACCAACCCATACGGAGTGTTCGAGCCTTCATTCAATCTGCCCCACCTGGTGGAAGCGGCTGGCGCCGTCTACGTGGCGCGCTGGACCACATTCCACGTGCGGCAACTGGCGCGTTCGATCAGCGAGGCGTTCCAGAAGAAAGGCTTCTCGTTCATTGAAGTGATTTCGCCTTGTCCTACGCTTTACCAGCGGCGCAACAAACTGGGCGACGGCCTCGACACCATGAAGTACTACAAAGAGAAGAGCAAGGTCCGGCACGGCGCGCCGACGAATGAAGTCGGACTGACCATGACTGGGGAAATCATCGTAGGCAAGTTTGTGGACCGCGACCGCCCTGACTACCAGACGATGATGCGGGCGCAATTCGCCGAATCGCTGGGAGAGCGGTTTGTGGACCAAGCGGAGATGGTATGCAGCTAACCGAAATTCGAATCGCAGGCTTCGGCGGTCAGGGAGTGATTCTCTCGGCCATCGTCCTGGGCAAGGCGGCGTCGATTTTCCAGGGCGCGTTCGCCACGATGACGCAAAACTTCGGTCCGGAGGCGCGAGGCGGCGCCTGCAGCGCGCAACTGGTACTGTCCGATTCGCCGGTGTTGTATCCCTACGTCACGCGGCCGGACATTCTCGTCGTGATGTCGCAAGAGGCCTATACCCGCTTCGTACCCGAGTTGAAAGATGGCGGCACATTGATTGTGGAGCAGGATCTGGTGCGCGTCTCGGACTTGAATCCGGACATCAAGGTCTATAGCGTGCCGGCGACGCGCATCGCCGAAGAACTTGGTAAGCGCATGGTGCTGAACTCGGTGATGGTGGGATTCTTTACCGCGGTCACCGGCTTTCTCGATGCGGACGCGGTGCGCAAAGCGGTCGCTGACTCGGTCCCGGCAAGTTTCTGCGAGCTGAACCTGAAGGCGTTCGAAAAAGGATTTGAGTACGGGCCTATTGCGCTGGAGGGCGCGCCTATCGCTCCCGAGGTCGAAGAAGCTTACTCGCAGGAATAGCAGCGCTGCGGCTCGGGCAGAGGCGTTCATGCACCCGGCCCCCTACCAGTAGGCGACACCCGCTCCAACTAGAAGGAAACCAATTTCATCGAGAGAGACAGGAAACTGAATCGAGCCGCGTGGTCGCACGTCAGTGTAGAAATCTACAGCTTTGTTAGCGGAAGCCATCCAGCAAAGAAGAATGTTTTCCTGTTGCCTAATGGAAAATAGACCGAACTTCTTGTCGGTCGCGATTTGTAACACAGCAAGCGCTGGCCTATTCTGAATGGGAGTTGTTCGCCCCACGTGGGTTAAGAGGTTTTCAACTACCAATAACTTGACTTGCAGAGCGTCGTGTCCCGTCAGAGTAACTCTGACAACAGGCATTTCCTTGACCATCTTAAGGTAAGGTCCTGGATCCAATGGTGGACGGAAATGTGACTCATCTGCTTGGAAGGAAAATGGACTCGGGGAGACCTCCAAGAACTGGATCGCCCGTATGCCAAGTGTTGGCTCTTTCATGCCTCCGGGCAAGATGGTCCACAGGGCAGCCACTTGTTTTGGGTCGCCAGCAGTCCACCACGCAGATTCTGCACCTGCTTGTAGTTGTTTTGACGGCCCGCCCAGCATTGGTTTGAACACTGCAACATAAAAGAGACTTGCGTACAGTAGCGCCCATGTCAAATTAGAAACAAAAAGCAATGTCCAAGCTTTAGGACTGATTGTCGAAACTAAGTTTGTCGCCTCGTGTTCCGCTCGTATAGCTGTGCTCGTCAACCGGTCTGCAATGCTTTGATTTCCTTCGAAGAACATTATCGACATCGGCACAAATGACACGACTGCATTCTTAAGGGCGTCGCCAACAAATAGGCGAACTGGCGAGTGACCTTCGCCGATTATCCAGTGATTTAGCAATACGCCACATATGACTGGGAGTGGAAGTGAAAGAAAATTGCGAGCGAACGATGAACGAAAACTTAGTTTATTTGTCTCTACACCCACCACTGTCAACCCGAGAAGCCGCTTTCCAAGTGAACCCTTAAACCGGCAATCGAAAAAAGCAAAGTACAGAAAAACCAGCCAAAGTGCCAGCATCAAAACCTCCCCTAGCTGGATTTGAAGGCTGTCTCCTGGTTGCTCCACATACGCCTGATACAACAACACCAGAGCAAAAAGTGCCACAGCAATGAACGAAAGGTCGACGATGAAAGCAAGGGCTCGACGTGCAAACAGCTTAAGCCCCGATAACGAAGTGGCGTAATAGAGAACGAACAACGCCAGCGCGGTAAGACCTACCACGCTAAATGTAAACTGACCACTGTTTTTGAAAAATCTATAGGTGAGAAGCCCCCACGAGATCAGGGCAGCGAACTTATTGTAGGGCTTCTGGATTCGCTTTAGAGCCGCATGTCGGGTTTTCGTCCGTTCAACTAATCTGTCGAAGGGTTCCATGGACGATATGTGGCACGGCCTACCTTTTCAGGTGAAGTATAACCGCGAACGGCGCCGGGGGCTGGCCCAGCCTTTCGTTCTGACTACGCCTGTAGGGTGACCCGTCCTTGTCGCTCCCGGTTTTGGAGCGACAGGGTGGGCCTTAGCGGGAAGGGTCGGCTGCCCGCCAGTAGCCCTAGTCTTCCACCACGCTTGCCGTCATTTCTTCTGCGGGAACGCCTCCGGCTATACCCTGCGCCACGATCAGACGTCGGGCTTCAACCCTAATTTTCGGCAACTGCAGCCAGAACAGCGCCGCCCCGCCAATGCAGGCTACCGCGCCCATGGACACTGTGATGGGCGCGCCCAGGCGATCCGCCAGCGCGCCGCCCAGCAAGGCTCCGAAGGGCGCCATGCCCATGAACATCATCGAGTACACAGCCATGACGCGGCCGCGCAGGTGATCCGGCACCATCGCCTGGATCAGGGTGTTCGACGAGGACATCTGCAGCATCATGCCGAATCCCACCGGCAGCAGAAGCGCAGCCGAGAGCCAGACACTTCGCGAGAAGGAAAACAAGATCAGGCTGACGCCGAAGCCGCCGCAGGAGAACGCCACCCAGCGGCCCAGTCCGTGCACGCCGCTGCGGGAGGCGAGAGTCAGCGCGCCCAGCAGAGCGCCCACGCCGGTCGCGCCCATTAGAATTCCCAGGCCGCGGGCTCCGCTGTGCAGGATTCGGTCGGCGAAAATCGGCATGAGCACGGTGTAGGGCATCGCGACCAGACTTACCAGTCCGAGAAGCAACAGCAGCGCGCGGATGGGCGCGGTCTGCCGCACGAAGCGGAAGCCTTCAATGATGTGCGCCCAGGGTGATGCCGCCCCCGCGCGCCGGGAAGGACGCGGCACGCGCATCATCAACAGGCCGATGATGACCGCGATGTAGCTGATGCCGTTGGCGAAGAAACACCAGCCTTCGCCGATCTTCGCTACCAGAACTCCGGCGATGGCGGGGCCGATGATGCGCGCGCCGTTGAACATGGAGGAGTTCAAAGCGATAGCGTTCATCAGGTCTTCTTTCCCGACCATCTCCACCAGGAAAGCCTGGCGGCCGGGAATATCGAACGCGTTTACTACGCCTAACAATGCGGCCAATACGAAGATGTGCCAGACCTGTACCGTGCCGGTAAGGGTTAAAGTGGCCAGAACCAAGGCCAGGATCATGGAGACGGTCTGGGTAGCAATCACCACCCGCCGCAGGTTGTGCCGGTCGGCGACGATTCCGCCGAAGGGAGCCACCAGAAAGACGGGAAACTGGCTGGCAAATCCTACCGAACCCAGCAACAGGGAAGACCCGGTCATCCGGTACACCAGCCAGGCTTGAGCCACGCTCTGCATCCAGGTTCCGATCAGAGAAATGAGCTGTCCGCTGAAGAAGAGCTGAAAATTGCGGTGGCGCAGGGCGCGCAGGGTTGCGGGCAATCCGATTCTCCCGGGCGTAGAGTCAGGCGTTCGATCTCCGGGGTTTGTAGCGGTTGCTGGATCGGGCACGTTCAATTTCGATTCGTTTGTAGTTTACTGGCTCCCAGCTTCAGGATGCCACCGGCTCAGCTCTCGATTCACGGCGAGACCGCAAGCTGGTTCCGGGTGCTGTGATCCAGGCTCCGATCCCGTAGATCAGTTGAGGGGCGGGGATTTTGATCTCCGTGCTCCTTTTCAAGAAGCCATAATTTTAATAGAATAGGTAGAGACCCTCCTCCCTTTGGTCATATTCGCCTTTGTGTCTATCCCTTTAGCTCCAATTGGGGATTAAGGTGAGATAGGAAGGATGCTTGCGCGACGGTTCGGTTACAAAAGTCACTTGGCGTAAGGCCTATCTCTTCATAACATGCGGTTACTGGGTACATAATTGAGATCCCAGCCATGCACGGCATAGCAGTCACTCTTCTGACCGAGGACAAAGAACGCCTGGGGGCGCTCCAGCAACGCATGGAGAGCGCTCAGATGGGCCGCAATGTCTTCAGCCATGTGGGTTTTCCCGCCAGTCCAACGGATGCGATCCTGCGCCAAATCCAGGATGTACGGGCGGAAGTGGTGCTGGTGGATATTGATCCCCAGAACGTGCAGCGCGCCATGCACGCCATCGAACTGATCCATACCAATACCAGCGAGCTGGTCATCTTCGCGGTCGGCGCGATGACTGATCCCGGTACCATCGTTTCCGCCATGCGCGCCGGAGCCCGCGAGTATCTGGAACGCAATGCCAGCGCGGAAACCATGGTCGAGGCGTTCACCCGATTCGCGGCTTCGCGCGGCAAAACCCGCACCTCGTCCGGACGGGCGCGGGTGTTTACGGTAACGAATGCTAAAGGCGGAGCCGGCGCTACCACGGTCGCGGTGAACACTGCGACCGCGCTCCAGGAATCGAACGGTCAGGTACTGCTCGTCGATTTTGCCCCCCTCGGGCACGCGGCGCTGCATCTGAATGCCCGGCCGACCTTCGGAATCACTGATGCTTTGCAAAATCTGCACCGCATGGACACTTCCTTGCTGCAGGGTCTGATGACCACCTGCAAAGGGGGACTGCAATTGCTGGCGGGTCCGCAGACACCGCAGGCCAGCGTTCCGACCGCCGCCGAACTGGCTCGCCTGTTCGACCTGCTGGTCTCGCAATTCCATTATGTGGTGGTGGACTGCTCCAACCGGGCGGATCAGACCGCGCGCCTGCTTTGCGATTTGTCCAATGCCGTTTTGCTGGTGGCCCAACAGGATGTCGTCTCCCTGTGGAGCGCCGGTCGCATGCGGACCTTTCTGGAGGAAGGCGCCGGACGGGATCGGGTTCGGCTGGTGTTGAACCGCTATAAGAAAATTCCGGGTTTCAGCGACGAAGACATCGAAACTGCCACCAATTGCAAGCTTCTCTGGAAGATCCCTAACAATCACCAGGCCATAGCGCCTGCGATTGATAAAGGCGCTCCGGTGGCGTTGCATGAGAGCGTGGATGTAGGCCGTTCGTTCCGTGCTTTAGCGGCCACACTGGCTGACGCCTCTCCGACCGCGGAAGGTTCGCTCGACCTTGTCTATCAGCCCGACAAGTCCGATGCCAAGAAGAAAATGTCGAACCGTTTGCTGATCTCGCCCATGCGCGCCGGCCAGTAAGTCGGCTTCCGGCCGTAGCAGGCTGCAGAAAACCAGCCTTTGCTTCCTCAGGCGCTAAAGCGCGCAATGATAAGAAAGCAGTCATCGCACACACTGAAGCGCTGCGCCACCCAAGATCGGAGTTCTTCCGCGGCCTGCTAATGTCAATTCGAGAAAGGTGCTGCGAGAAGAGCTGCCGACAAGCACGACAGCCTCATGCGTGGCCAAGACCGGAAGCAGAAAAGCTGAGATCTGAAGCCCTTACTTGCCCGCGCTAGCCTTAGCTTCCATCTTGGCGTAGATTGCGGGATTCGAGCAGACTTCGTAGTACCAGCGTTCCGTCCAACGCTGCACGGTGAAGCTGTGCGGATCGACTTGCGGCATGCGACTTCCGCGGACGATGATCTTGCGGAAGATGTCGTTGCCGATGGGCACCAACCCGCTCCATAAATGAAATTCTTCGCCTTCCGCCTTGGGCAGGTCCAAGGGAGAGAGTTCCAGCGAGATCTCTTGCTTCATCCGCTGGAAGGCCGCTTCGCTGATGCGGATCCCATTCACGTTGTATTTGAGAATGAAGTCATCGGGACTTTCTTCGAGCTGTGCATCGTTCACCGTCTGAAAAGCATAGACATGGAATGGCGTCTCGGACGGTTTCATGGATTTCCGCACCCGTTTGCTGCAGGACGACAGGCGGTCGCTCTCGTTGAGCGCGTCCGAGATCATGATGCGCTGGTCGCCATCCATCAGGTACATGGGCGCAGAATCCTGGTAGGAGATTCCGACTCCCAACTCGATGCCGGGCAGCCCCGCCCGCTCTAACAGTTGGTTGTACCCGCGTACGATCTCGACAATCTCGCGCGCCAGCACGGAGGCGCGGCAGACGGCCAATCCGGGTTCGCCCTCGCGCTCCAGAATCGCCAGAATGATGGCATCGCCTTCGAGAAACACCTTGCCAGCGCCGTACTTGGACAAAAGTTTGTTCACCGGATCATAGAAGTTCAGGCTGAAGTAGGAAGCCGGATTCATCTCCCGTTCCAGCAGCGATCGCGTCAGCCGTGAGGAATCGCGAACGTCGGCTTTGATAATCACGTGCCGCGTTACCTTCTCTTCGGAGGGTTTCTGTTCCTCCGGCAACAGGAACTGGTAGAGCGTCCCGTTCATGGCGGAGAGCTGCCGCATTTTTTCGTTCACGATGAGGTTGACGCTGTCGAGCGCTCCGGTCAGCGCTTCCAAGCGGCGCAGATCGCGGTGATAACGCATGAAATCGCGCAGGAAGCGTCCCGCCATCTTGGCCCGCTCCGCGCCGCGGCAGCCGCTCACCCGCTGGACCGCGGCGAACAGGCTTTCGGGCGACACTTTGCCGTGTTCCGCGATCAGCTTTTCGACGCGCGCGCGCTCGTCCCGCGAGATCAAAGCATTCTTCAGCTGTTGAGCATTGATCCGGGGTGAGTACTCGGCCAGCAAGGGCACCACCTCATAGGAGGCGATGATATGCTCCATGAGTTTTTCGCGCTCCAGGAGGCCGACCCAATTTGCCAGGCGGGTTTTCTGCGATCGCCCCTCACTCGTGGACTCATCCGGGACGCCGCCGCCCACCAGTTCTTGCGCATTTTCCGGGACATTGAGCCAGGCATCGATGGCGCGTTGCGGGTCGTCTTCCGGTCCCAAGTTCAGCGATTCCAGAAATTCCCAGGCAATCCTGCGGACATTGGTGAAACGGTCGGGGTCACTGTCAAAATTGCCCAACATCACATAGTGTTCGGCGTTGAGATGGTTGTCGCAGCCGTCGTCGGTGAAAACGAGGGGAGTGAGGAAGAGCTTGTATTGCTCATCATCACTGTTCCCGAACAGAGAGCGCCGCGTGCGGGCGATGGTCTCCTTCTCAATTTCCCGCAGGGTGCGAAACAGTTCCTGCCCAGTCTTGCGCAAGATGATTTTCTTGGCCACCTGGAAACCCGCGACTCGCTCGCGATACTCCAGCGCTTTCTGCTGGCGGAAACCCTCGTAGCTCTTCAGGGTGATGCGGCAACGTTCCAGGATCTGAGCGAATTGTGAATTTAGTTCGATGCGCAGGAACTTGATAATCGCGACCCGGGCCAACAGGTCCAATCCGAGGTTTTTGTCGGCTTTGGCCCGATTCAGAGCCGCGGCATGCATTTCCGCCAGCAGAGGCTTCAATTCCGACGGCTCGGTCCTGGCTTGCGACCTGGGACCGGGGCTCTTTGATCCTATAAAGTGGCTACCGGGTAGTTTCTGCGGGGCTTCGGCAGCCAGCAGTCCTTCCACATCGCCGTGGTGCACAATGAGGCGCGCCACGTGCAAACGCACCTGCTCCACGAACTTGGGGCCCAGGTGAACGTCGTGGCGCAGATTGTCCACCCCCACCTGGAGTCCCTCAAGGGAGAGCGACGGAGTACAACCGGTCAGGCGCGGAGGAATCATCTCCTCTGCGGTGTGCCCGAGTCTGAAGATAGGGATGCGTGGCATGGTCAGGGTGTGTTTGCTAGGGCTGCCCCGCCTGGCTGACCAGGCTGGCGCGGAATGGCGGAACCACCAGCGCCTGCTCGACCGTGGGCACGTTCAGCGCGGCCAACTTCGAGGCTATGGCCTGAGCGTCGGTCGTGGCTTCGGTGCTGGCGTAAGCTCGCCACAAGAGCCGCATTGACAGGGGATCGCTGGAGCCTTCCTCGAGATGGGGGATAGCCTCCGAGAACTTTCTCTGTGCCATCAGCACCGCGCCCGCCGCTCCGTGATAGCCAATCTGGATAGCCTGGCTCCGGCTCTTGGCCGCCATGCTTTCCAGTTGCTGCACTGCTTTGGCGGCGGAGTCAAAATCTTGAGCCTCGGCCGACGCACCGCGCGCACGCGCAGGATGCTGGCCAGTTTCTCGTTGCGGTCGCTGGCGGAAATTTCGTGTTGCTCCTGCAACGCACTCTGGGCGGCCTGCAAGTGTTTTACGGCCGCTTTGGGATCGGGTTCGTACATAGCGAGAATCCGGTGCGCTTCGGCCTCCAACCGCGCCAGTCCCGCGGCGTGAGCATGTTTGGCAACATCGCCCAGAGCTTTCTCCGCATGTTTGCGATTGTCCTCGCGGATCCAGGTCACTGCCGATTGCAGCTCCCGCTGGACCTTGTCACTCTCGCTTCCGGCGAAAACGATGGCGCGCTCATACTCCTCGCGGGCTTCCCCTTCCTTGCCCATCACCGCGTAGGTGTCGGCGACGCCCAGTTCCGAGCCAAAATTGGGATCGATGCGGATGCTCATGCGGTACTGTTCGAGCGCGGCATCGAACTTGCCCGCCATTCGCAGAATCTCGCCATAAGAATCGTGCGGGTTGGGCTGATCGGGCTCCAGCGCGACGTAGCGGTCCATGGCCGCGAAAGCTTTCTCGAAGTTTCCCTGTCCGCGTAAGCGTAGGCTAGTCATTCAGGGCCGCCGCGTAATCGGGGTAAATGGCTACTGCACGCTCCAGCACCGTCACAGCTTGCTCATAACGTTGCTGGTCGACCAGCCAGTCCCCTGCCAGGAATAGCAGGCGCTGGTCTTGCGGATACTCCGCCAACAGGTCATTCATGGCGGCAATCGCCGGGATGTAATTGTTCTCCTGCGCGCCAGCCAGCCAGCGAATCAGCAGGCTGCTCACCGGGGCTTGCGGTGAGCGCCAGTTGTTTGGCGCGCCTGCGCGCCCCGGACTGCTCCGCCGGGTCGCCGCTTTGCCGGGCGAGGAGGATGAAGGCCTGGGCAAATTTCGGATCGGCTTTGGTTGCAGCTCGCAGATCCTCAAGCATCTCCGGATAGCGGTACTGCTCGAAATCGCGCATGGCCTTGTCAAAGCTTTTGCGGGCCGGTGCTGAGAATGTCGTGATTGGCAGCTTCGCTGAGTATTCGCCTTTTGACGGGATGGGGCTGACTGGATCACCCGGCGAGGGCGAGCGAGGACGAAAATACAGGAACACACAGACGCACCAGCGGCGAAGCATTTGTCCCCCGGAAAATGCTGATTTATTGCTCAAAAGAGGAGCGTACCACCAGCTTCAGGGCCGGCCAATGTTACCCAAGTTACCTGCCCAAGGATTGGTGGTTGGGGTTTTGTTCAAATAAGGCCCGGCAGTCTTGCAATTGCGGCAGATCGAAGATTCCTCAGAAACGATTTGCTGTCTCCACGCACTCTGCGGCTGATCTCAGCGGTCTCCGCGCTTCGAGGTTTTTGACGAGACTTCGGCGAAACACAAAGTCTTAAAATCGCGAAGAGAACAGCCGCAGAGTGCGTGGAGAAACCGGGCACAGAGCCACCTGGGACACTACCGAGGCCTGGTCAGATTTTCAGGAAAATGCCCTTGCGATACAAAACCCACATCGCGACCCAGCAGACGAGCACATAGGCCAGCGCGTACAACAGCGAGGCGCGCAGCGGGCTTGCCAGGGGCGCGAACAGGTGCTGATACAGAAATTCCTGCCAATTGGTTCCTCTGTCAACCTGTATGTGATCCAGACAGTGGGAGAGCGTCTCGGCCAGCACGTAGGCCGCGATGGGGTTCGTTCCGAACACTACGAACGGCGTCGTCCAGCGCCCTCGTCGTTGCTTGACATCCAGTATCCAATAGCAAAGCGCAAGACCTACCAAGGATAGGCCAGCGGTAAGGATCACGAAGGAACTCGTCCACAGCTTCTTGTTGATGGGGAACCAGAGATTGAAGACTTCTCCCAGGGCAATGCCGATGAATCCGGAGACCGCCATCCCGACAGCCTTGCTTTTGACCCTGCGACCCGAGCGAAGCCAATCACCGGTCAGGAGGCCGAGTAGGCTGGTGGCGATCGCGGGTATCGTACTGATGAGACCTTCAGGGTCGCGAGTGCCTTCGTACAAGTGCCCAGCCAGAAGCTTGCGGTCGAGCCACGCAACCAGATTGCGATCGGGATCAAGCAGTGGAATGTGGTGTGTGGGGACGCCGAACCCCGGCACGGGAACGTAGCGCATCAAAAGCCAGTACCCTGCCAAGCATCCGACGATCGCGCAAATCCATCCTCGCCGATTCCACCACAACGCTAGAATCGCCGATATCACATAGCAGATCGCGATCCGTTGCAAAACTCCGTAAACACGCCACGACGCCAATTGATACTGGTTGGGGAATCCGTTCAGAAACAGACCGAGAGCAAATAAAATCAGGCCGCGCCAGAGCACGTGAGCAAAAAGCTTTGGCCGGGAATCACCGCGCTTCAATCGGGAGCTCAAAGAAAACGCCATCGAAACGCCGACGATGAACAGAAAGAAAGGAAAGACCAGATCAGTCGGCGTCCATCCGTTCCATTCCGCATGTTTGAGAGGCCAATAAGTCGCGAGTTCGTCACCAGGATTGTTGACCAGGATCATGCCGGCGATGGTCGCGCCACGAAACACGTCGAGGGACATCAACCGTGCAGAAGACGGGATCGGCGGCTTACCAGCAGATCCGGCGGTCGCGATCGGTGCGGTCACAGACATTGGTAAAGTGCCGGATTGTAGCACGGGCCCCCCGGCGTCGGACGCCACCAGAATAGTCGTCAGGGCTGCGTGTCTAAGGGTGGATGGCTTTCTCGAAGAATTCGTTTTGCAGCTTCAGGCTCTCCCGTCCGCCTTGACCGCTCGGATGGCAGTCTCGATCGCATCCTGCCAGGCGTTCATTTCAAACTCCCCGCGCTCACGGGTTGCGGCCGAACCGTCGCCGGCATAGTGACTGGGGAATCGTGCGTACCACCAGATGGCGGTGTAGAGGGTATCCGGCAATTTCAATCGCGCCTGATCGGCTCCCGATTCGCTCTTGGCCCGGTCTATGCGCACCAGATCCGGATTCGAGACCATCATCTTCGAGGTCTCTGATTCGCCGGCATGCATATCAGCTCCCGAAGTCTTCTTTGGCGGCCCGCCGGGAGGGGCTCCAACCAGTCCCAGGACATAAACCACATAGTCGTGCGGCTTTTCCAGTTGCGTTTGGGCGAAGAACGGAAGCAGATTTTCGTTTCCGCCGTGTCCGTTCACGATGATCACCTTCTTGCACCCGTTGCGCGCCATTTCGTCGGTGGTTTCCTGCAACAACTCCAACTGCAGATGGGTGCTGTAGGCGATAGTACCCGGCTCATGCCGTGCTTCGAAGATCTGGCCGAAGTAATACTCGGGAAACACCACCGAGTACTCCTGTTCGGCAGCTCGCAAGGCAACCATAACGGACTTTGAGCAGGTCCGTGCCCAGCGGTAAATGCGGGCCATGCTTTTCCAGGTGCCAAACGGCAGAAGGCAGGCGCCCTTCGACTGCTCGATCGCCGAACGGAAGTCGGCTGCGGTGAGTTCCTCCCAGTGCACGGAGAGTTTCGCTTGCGGCCAGCCCCAACAGGTGCAAAATATCAGCAATACGGGTGCGATTAGAAGCGTTGCGCATGATGTTTCTCCAGATGCGGCGCATTGTAGCACTCGCGTTCCCGGTTACTCCTGGTCACCATGACCCGCTCTTCGAGCACAGGATATGATTCGGGTAGCGGGCTTTTTGTCATGAAGAAATTGAATTTCATTCTCTCTCTTACTAACGACGACAACGACTACCAGATGGAACAAGCTGCCGCGGCCGAGGAAGCCGCCAAGCGCCTGGGCGTCGCCGTGCAGAGTCATCCATGCAGACAACGACTCCATTACCCAGAGCCAGCAACTGCTGAAAGTCATTCAGTCGCGCTCGGATTCGCATCCCGACGGGATTATCTTCGAACCGGTGGGTGGGACGGCGCTGCCGCACGTGGCGCGCGCCGCGGCCATCGCCGGCATCGGGTGGGTAGTTTTAAATCGCGATGCGGAATACCTCCATGAACTGCGCAAGACGTACCGGATTCCGGCTTTTTCCATTACTTCGGACCACGAAGAAATTGGCCGCATCCAGGGACGGCAATTGGCCGCGCTCCTGCCCAACGGCGGAGTCAGTCCTATATATTCAGGGTCCCTCGGAAAGTCTGGCAGCCAAGCAGCGGACTCCGGCATGTACGAAACCAAACCGTCCGACGTGCAACTGAAACTGATGAAGGCGCAGTGGACCGAGGCCAGCGCGCACCGGACGGTCAGTTCCTGGCTGCGATTGTCTACGTCGCAGCAGACGCCATTGGACATGATCGCCGCCCAGGACGATTCCATGGCGCTGGGCGCACGGAAGGCCTTCAAGGAAATATTAAATACCGAAGCGAGAGACCGCTGGCTGAAGTTTGCCCTTCCTCGGTTGCGATGGTCTTCCGAACAGCGGGCAGGCGTGGGTGCGCAGGGATTGCTGGCGGCCACGATCTATGTGCCACCGAATGCGGGGAAAGCCCTGGAGATGCTGGTGCAGGCTATCCAAGCCGGCTCGATGCCGCCGGAGCGAACTCTAACCGTGCCGGTGTGGTATCCCGCAATTGAAGTATTGACCACGGCCCAAGCGGAAAGAACGCGCGCGCTCTCAGCGGGAAGGGCCTGAGCCAGCACCACCGAGGGAAAGGGGCGGCCCCGAAGTGGGGGAGTTGGCAGGCCGCGTCCGGCCACCGCATACCAAGCACAGAGACCGCCCACAGAGTATCACTTGTATCACTTTTGTCCGGTCATTTCTACCGCCCCGCAATACTCGGATGTGCATCCTTCCGCATTTGGGATTTCTCGGCTACAGTGATCCTAGTTAGAAGGAGACCCCATGCCTACGCTGATTTCCCAACCCACCCGCATCCGTTCGGCTGGGAACAAGCCCAAGCTGATTGATGAATACATCGGACGGGTGAACTCGGATACTTCGGCGGTGAGTGTCGCCCACATGCACAGTCCTGAGGGATGGGAAGAGCCCAGACAGGCTCCGGAGTTCGACGAGTTTACCATTGTCCTCAAAGGCGTGGTGCGCGTGCGCCACGAGCATGGACAAATGGATGTGCGGGCCGGCCAGGCGGTGATCGCGCATCGAGGGGAGTGGGTGCAATACTCGACGCCATTCGAAGACGGGGCCGAGTATGTTGCCGTGTGCCTGCCGGCGTTTTCGCCCGAGACTGTCCATCGCAGCGAAAGGTGATGTCGAAGCCGCAGCGAGCAGCCTGACCAGGGGCTCTTCCCGCAGATAACGGATCGCATAACATGGCCGGGTCCCTGCGACTGCGCTCAGGACCAGCTCCGACCCGGCCCCCCACACACGAGCAAACCGTCCACTTCTATTTGAGGAAAATTTCTTCCAGCACTTCCGAGCTGATGATTTCGCGGATTTCAGCGCGTTTCTCCGCGAGTTGCTGGGCGGGTTGTTTGCCCCCCATGATCTTGTCGCGAACCATTTCGCCTTTGGCGGCGAGGCCGTCCATGGCCGCATGGTTTTTGTATTCGACCGCCACGCAGATGTCCCAATCTTGCGGGTCGTGTTTGGTTTCTTTGAAGAAGACCTTGTAATCCACAATCGTTCCCTGGCGTTTCTCTTCATCGAGCAGGGGTTTGGTGGACTGGCGAAGCGTGGTGAGATAAGCGTCCATGCCGGTGGGCCTTACCCGAATGAGTTGCACGCGCCAGACCGGGCCTTCGGTGTAGTGTTCCTGAGCCAGGACTGCAGGAGCGAGCAAGAACACGAACGCGACGAGACAATAGAGCCTCTTCATGGTGAATCTCCTCAAAGTGAAGTTGATTGAAACGGCGAGAGAATCATACGCCTTGCCGTGTGTTTTTGTCGGTGAGAGAAGAATGTTCGAGTGAAAGTTGCCGGGCTTCTCTGGTGGGACACTCGATGGCGGTAGTACGCGACGCCGGACCATTTCGGGCCACGGGGCCGGTTTTGAGGCAAAGATAGTGTCCCGAATGACGGAAATACAGTAAGGTTAGCTGTCAAATGGCATTACAGGGCAAGCTCGTTGCCGAGATTACGCGCGAAGACGTTCTCGACCTGATTCGCACGCGCACGGCTTAATTGACTTCAAGCAGGTAATCTTTCACCCTTCACACAGAAGACCGGACGACGAAGCTGAAGATCTGTTGGCAGACCTAGTGGCATTTGCAAATGCGTTCGGAGGGCATATCGTCGTGGGAATTGAAGACCGAGATGACCGCGCTTGGCAACTGCGGCCGATGTCCCAAGTCGACGCAAGGAGAATTGCGACAAAATTGAAGGCGTTGGCGATTCAACACATCAAACCGCCCATAGTGCCCCTAGAGGTCGTCCCATTCAGCATGAACGATTTTTCGGAGGAATGGGTTGTCATTATTGGAGTCCCTGGAGGTCAAGCGAAACCACACATGTCTGCGTTCAGGTCGAAAACGGTGTTCGTGGTGAGGGACGGGAACCGAAAGCGATCTATGACGGCCGAGGAGATCCAAAATGCGTTTCTCTCAGGTCCACAGCAATCATCGCTTGCAAGCATCTACCGGGAGATCCAGTCTGTGCGGGCTCTCGTCGAACCGCGGCCCTCGGGTCGTTGGCCTGGGTGGAGATTTTGGTAGAGTACAATGGGCAAAGAGGAAACGTGAAACTCGATATCGCCGACATTCTGGAGTTGCGTGATCCCAACCAATTCCTTGGAGCAATGCAGGAGGAGTTTCAGGGAAGGGTGGGTCCGATGCGTTGCTTTCGGATCACCGCTACTCCTTCTGATCTCGGGGAGGTCTCGGCTTCTATGAGCGACTCGACGCTGTTGCGGCTTCTCGAAAAACCCCCTGGCCGGGACGGTGGGTGGACCGTGAAGCCCATAGCACCGCTGAGGAGAAACGCGTTAGGCTTCGAAAACGACAGAAGTGACTTTCAACACTTGAAGTTTATCCGGAACGGCCATCTCGAATTTTGGACAGCGATTGACGAGCACTTCTGTTGGAGGCAAGATGCGACCAGTTTCAAGCAGCACCCCAGATTGTACCCTTACGCCGTGGTTGAGTATCCTCTTAGCTTTTGCAGGCTCTACAAAGAACTCGTAAATCTTCTTGCTATTACATCCAGGATAATCCTGCAGATGCAGTACATTAACGTTGAGGGTGTGGTGTTGCTACCGTTTCGCCCGGACAGCATCGGCTTCATGCATCCGATTGAACCCATTAAGCCTTCCGAAAGAAGCCGACTTGTTTTCCCGAAGCATGTCGTTCCGCCAAGTTTTGATGCTGACCTCGCGACTCTGGAACTCGTGGAGGACCTATACTACCAGTTCGGATACAGTCGACAGCACATACCGTTCTTCGATCCGAGCGGACACACTACTGAGCTGTAGCGCCCCATCCGAAAGTAGTTGGCATAAACAAGAACAAGGACGGGCGAGGCGCCCGTCCCCTCCCCACACAACATCATCCCACATGGTTTTGTTGAACTGACAGCTGACAGCTAAGGCGCTTCGATCAGCTCCATCTTTCCGTCACGGGTGCGGTGCAGCACCATCACTTTGCCCTTGGGATCGCGGAAGACGAAAACATCGCGGTCGCGGAAATGGGCTTCCTTGATGGCTTCCTCGAGGGTCATGGGACGCAGGGCGACGGCATCCGTCGGAGCGCACCAGGTGAACTTCGGTGGTCTTGGCCACGGCGGGAAACTTGTGCACGACCACGTCGACCGCGGTGTCCTCGGTCAGGCCGACGGCGGTGGCTACGGCTTCCTGCGGCGCCTCGCCGTTCCATTTCTTTGGGGCTCGGGACTCTTATGATTATGGCGTTTCTTGGTACGCCAGCGGGTCTTGTACTTGACCGCCTGCTTTTCCAGATGCTCGAGAGCTTCGTTGACCGCGGAGGTCATGTCGCCGGCCTGGGCCAGTCCGACCAGCGGGCCATTGCGCGGGCTGATGGTGATTTCGGCTTTGTGGCGGTGTTTCTCGACCGCCAGGACGACCTTGGTTTCAAATTTATCGCCCAGTATTTTGCGGATTTTGGTGAGGCGGGTTTCAACTTCCTTGCGGATGGCGGGAGTGACTTCGTATTGCCTGCCGGTGTATTCCACGTTCATGAGCGCCCCTCCTTGAGTTCTAGCTGATGTTCGGGCACCGCATAACCGGATGTGATTGCGCTGATTGCCATCGCTGCGTTCGCATTACTCGTCAGACCTTTCGGCGCAGCGGCGCTCGATGCAACTCCTTATTTCTTCACTCTGCGCTGATGGGTGCTCGGGATGCGCATGTCTTCGCGGTATTTGGCGACCGTGCGGCGAGTGACCTGGATGCCCTGCGACTGCAGGATGCGGGTGATCTGCTCGTCGGTCAGCGGCCGGCTGGGATCCTCTTCCTCGATGAGCTTCTTGACCCGGCGTTTGAGGATGAGCAGCGAAGTGTTGCCGCCCTCGGGGCCGTTCACGCTCTCGCTGAAGAAGTAACGCAGTTCGAACACGCCCTGCGGAGTATGCGCGTACTTGCTGGCCACCGCGCGGCTGACGGTGGAAGGATGCACGCCGATTTCTTCGGCCACCTCCTTGATCATCATGGGTTTGAGTTCGTCGATGCCTTTTTCCAGGAAATCCTGCTGCCGCGCCACGATGGAGTAGCAGACTTTCATGATGGTCTGCTTGCGCTGCTCGATGTTCTTGATGAGCTGGATGGCGCTCTTGTAACGCTCTTTGACGTAGTTGCGCGTGTCCTTGTCGTTGGTGTCTTTGGTCAGCAGGCGCTTGTACGCCGGATTGAGCCGAAGCTGCGGAACGTCTTCGTCGTTCATGACCACCAGCCACTCGTCGCCGTGCTTGACGAAAGCCACGTCCGGCTCAATCAGCCGGGGCTGGGTCTTGTTGTAGCGCAGACCGGGGCGCGGATCGAGAGTGCGAATGTAGTCCAGCGCCGGCTGAACGGCTTCCATGGGGCGGCCGATGGCCTTGGCGATTTCCTTGTACTGCTTGTTCTGCACCGCGCGCAGTGCTGGTCGACGATGGCGATGGCATCCGCGAGCACCTGCGCGGTGGCTTCCTCGCCATTGCCATTCTTCTGCGATTCGAGTTGCTGCTGGTGGAAGCGCAACTGGGAGAGCAGGCACTCGCGCAGATCGCGGCAGCCACTCCGGGCGGATCCAGCTGCCGCACGACTTCGATGGCCTCGTGCAGATCGGCAAGACTGAAATCTGGATCGGAACAGCCGGACGGCGGAGCCGGAACGTGATCCGCGGCGGGTGCGGGCGTGGCCGCAGCTCCCAGCGGAGCGGGCGCAACCGCGGTCGCGATGCCATGGCCCCCAACTCGGTCCGCGAACCGTTCGACCACGAAGACTCGCTCTGAAGCGATCGTGACCGAGATCGGCGGCACTCGATGACGGCGCTGTGCTCTGAGTCAAGGATCCGGCGGACCAAGTCCGTCGGACGGCTTCTTCGGGCGAAGTCAAGCCAAGAGCCGCGGCTTCCTTAACCACGCTCTCCACGACGGCGGCATCGGCCTCGGGTGGAGCTGGCGGAGCGACCCCCAGCAACTCTTCGTCGCTGGCGATCAGGTATCCGTCTTCGTTCAGGTTGCCGATCACCAGTTCGGCGGCTTCGCGCACCTCCGGGCGCACCGGAATCGAACCCAGTTGCCAGATCAGGTGGTCGGTAAGATTGCTGGGCTTGGAGAGGAAATTCTCGAACGATGGCCGCTCGATGTCTTCCATTTCGCGCTGGCTGCGATAGCCGGGATCGAGGTAATCCTGGAAAAAAGAACCGAAGTCGATCTCTTCAAACGGATCTTTTTTTCCTCAGCGGCACCGGGCTCTCTTCGACGGCGGGCTGGTCGCGGTCTTCTTCCTTGCGGTCGACGTCGTCCAGCAGGGGAACGGAGTCTTCCAGTTCCTCCAGAACCGGGTTCTCCACCATCTCGGCGGTGATCATGTCCCGCAGCTCAAGCTTGTTGAGCGCCAGGACGCTGACCATCTGCACCAGTCCCGGGGTCAGGATCTGTCTCTGCGAGACCTTCAGATGCAGTCTGGGTTGCAGCAACACCATAAATTCGGTCGTTCGTCCTTAGGTCGTCCGTCGTTGGTCGTTCACAGAACCCTTACACTCAATTCTACCATTTCTGCCGTCGCCTTGTTCCGCGAATGCGCCGCTGGAACTGCCCGATGCCCAGCGACGACAAGCCGACGACTGGCCGCCTTCACACCAGCGAGAAACTCTCGCCTAGATACACCCGCCTGACTTCGGGATCGTTCGCCAACTGCTCGGGCGTTCCCTGGCGGAAGATTCGGCCTTCATTAATGATGTATGCCCGGTCGGTGACCGACAGCGTCTCACGCACGTTGTGATCGGTAATCAGAACGCCGATCCCGCTCGCTTTCAGATCACTGATGATCTTCTGCAAGTCGAGCACGGCGATGGGATCAATCCCGGAAAACGGCTCGTCCAGCAGAATGAATGTCGGGCTGATGCACAAGGCGCGGGCAATCTCTACTCGGCGCCGCTCGCCGCCCGACAGCGCATACCCGCGGTTCTGGCGAATGTGCTCCAATCCCAACTGGTCGATCAGCTTTTCCATCCTCTCCCGGCGCTCGTGCCAGGAGATGGGCTGCGCTTCCAGCACCGCCAGGATGTTCTCCTCAACCGTGAGCTTGCGAAATACCGAAGCTTCCTGAGGCAGATAGCTGATGCCATACTGCCGCGCCCGCAAGATACATGGGCACGTCAGTGATGTCGTCCTCGTCGATCAGGACCCGACCTGTGTCGGGGGGGATCAGACCAACAATCGAGTAGAAGGTTGTGGTCTTGCCGGCGCCGTTAGGTCCAAGCAAACCAACAACTTCGCCCTGCTCCACGCGAAGGCTGACCCCGTTGTACAACCCGGCGACCGCGGTAGGATTTGCCGATTTCGTCGGTGGCCAGAGTGTGCATTTATCGTGCCACTCGCGTTTGGGTGACGGTGGGGGATGAATCGCTGCCTTCAACCAGCACCCTATCATCGTGTCTAAAGAAAGTCAACGAAACCCCGGTAATCTTGCCATGTTCGGCATCAAAAATGCTAGGAGGTCCGCCGGTCAGAACGAATTTGTCATCTGCCGCGGTGTAAACCAGTCGATCCCCATCCGCGCGACGGTCGGGCTGCGTGACCACGACTTGACCTGCGGCCACGATTTTATCGAGGTTTCCTGCTCCAGATGGCGCCTTGGACCGCGCCGTTTTGGCCGCGAGCCTGAAGAAACGCGTCCATTTGCGCGGCCGTCAATGGTGAAATCTGCCCCCTTAGCCACTACGCCGCCCTCAAAATGAGCTTTGCGCTCGCTGTCCGCGTAGGTGAGGCGGGACGAAGTTGATGGCAACCGGAAGCGTCTTTCCGCTCTTACTGCAGCTTGAACCAAAACAGTTGAGACCGGCTGGGCCGACACTCCGCGCTCGCCTGATCCATGAGCAACCATCGAGCGATGGTCGCGGTCGAACTCGATCGACGGAGCTTCCACGATGTTCGCGTCCTGCCACAGGCGAGCGCCTCCCGGTGTAGAGCGCGACCGCCGCAGTGCCCTGGACCGTCATGGAGTGGGCCGTGACGTGAATCGGGCTCGAGGAAGCCAGCAGCGCCCCACCCGGCTGTGGTTTCAGATCGCTGTACGTGCTCTTGACGTCGCCTTCGGCGAAGGCGTCTCCGGTGCCGCGATTCAGGCGCATGGTGCGCGCCGTCGTGGTCATGCCGCCTTCCACCACGCGCGGCGAACCGGTGAGGAGCAAGACTCTGGTCGGCAGGGGTGTAGCGGGCGAGATCACCCCAGGCTTTTCGCCCTCCATCCACGTAAGCAACGTTTCCCTGCTGCACGACAGATTCGATGCCGCTGCCCGGTTGGAAGGCAGCGTCCACGACTTGGCTGGTGCTGACGCGATCCGGCTGCCCGGGATTCTTGTTCACGATGCGGGCGTCGGGCGCGCCGTGGACGGAGGAGATCTGTCCCGAGTCGTCGAAATGAGCATCAAACTTCCCCGCCGTAACCAGGGTTTGCTGGCCCTGGCCTGGCGCGGCGGGACGAAGGTAATCTGGGCTGCGCCGGAAGTTTCGGCCCGCGTAAGGCGATGTCCATCCGCCACAAAGAAATCGACGACGGCTGCGTTAAGCTGCAGATCCTGGGCGTGGGCTGAATTGCCGGATGGGTTCTGACGCTGCACCAGTTTAACGTTTTCTTCCGCGCGGACCTTGACTAGGACATTCTTTCCAGAAAAATCGAGCGTTACCCGACCGGCGTTGGCCTGCATAGGCTGGGCGCCGTGAGCTTCGGCACGAACATCTCCGGAAAAAACAGCCGTTCTCAATGCGCCGCCACGCTCGGTCATATTCAGTTCGAGTTGCTCGGCTCGCGCTTCCGCTCCGCCCGGACCGGGGGTCTCAAGCAACACGTTTCCGTGCGCCCGAATGCTGTCCAGAGTATTGTCATTGCGCAGAAAGAGCGTGGCTTCGTCGGCCTCGCATCGCCGCGCGCCGCTCTGCACAAGCGGGTGATGAGCACAACCTGGTGCGGATCCTTGGTGATGGTTGCCGCGCGCTGCGGTTATAGTCGCCGCAGCGGCGCCGCTGATCACCAGATTGACCTGAGTTTCCATGGTGAGCAAGCTGGTCTTGGAGACAAAGCTCATGCCCAGGGCTGATCCGCTCGCCTGCGGCACACGAAACTCGACTCTCTCCCTGGTGTAGGCATTGCCGGTCTTCTGGTTGAAGACCAAGCCGCTGGTCTTCAGGTGGATGGGATTCTTCAGTTCCTTGGGCGGCGCCTGGTCGGGATTAGTCAAGCCGCCCGGGTTCGCTTCCAGATCAATCTGCACTTCGCCTTGGGCAGTGACGTCGCCCGACTGCTGGTCGTATTCGAAGTCAGCGCCATAGATCTGATCAAAGCGGCTGGAGTCGCGGCCGTAGAGGGTGATGGCCACATCGTGCAATTCGGCGTGTCCTCCTGCTTGAATTGCACCGCCTTGCTGGCCTCGATCTTGGAACAGGGTGCGTCCCTGCTCCGACTTGGAAACGGTGAACCCGGTCGCACTCTGCTTGATTTCAAGACCGATCTTCTCGGGAACCTGCTTCAGGGCATTTTGCACCCGATGACGAGCATAGAAATACACTCCGGCCACCACCAGGACAACAGCGATCGCGGTCGCGCCAAACCAGCGGCGGAGGCGGGATATGGGAAGAGGCATCTACAGCCAGTGTAATTGGTGGAAGTGAGGAGCTGGTAGCTGGAAGCTAGTAGTTGGGAGTTGCCGCCGTCACCTTGTTCTCCTCTGTGTCCCTTGTGTCCTCTGTGGTTTGCTTTTCACTCCTGAAGTCGCGGAGCGAGAGTTCCAAACCGCCGAAATCAGGATGGTCGTTGTGATCGAGGGTGAAGGCGATATCCAGAGCATCACCGGGGAGAAGCTGCGCTTGCTGAATCCGTTCCGCCATGCGCCAGCCGAGGGCATTGTAGGTGATGGATTTTCGCCAGTTCTCCGTTCTCGGCTCGCGGTTCTCAGAGCGGTGGCGAATCGCGGCTGAATCCGGATGGCAACGCGGCGTCACCCGCTGGGCGACTCGCTAAGTTCAGCGGCTGAGCTTGGGACCTCAGGATTCGAAGACAGCCTCAGCTTGACATGTTTTTCTTTCAAGATGCGCGGAGGAGCGGCCAGACGAATGTCGCGAGCCGCGAAGATCGGTTCCGGATTGCGGCTGCCGAACGGCCCGAGCAGCTGCACCGCCCGAAATAACTCCGGCGTCATCTGGTCGAACCGGAGTTCGGCATCCACCTCGAGAACAGGCTCGAAGTCCTGTAAGGTCAGACGTTCGCGGGCGTAGGCGTCGAGGCGAGCGCAGAGCTCAGGCAGTCGTGCAACCGGCAAGGTAAAGCCGACCGCGTGTGAATGGCCGCCAAAGCGGGTGAACAACTCCGAACACGACTCCAGCGCATTCAGCAAATGAAATGGCCGGATGGAGCGGCCCGAACCGTGGGCCTCCTCGCCGTCGCGTGAAACTATCAGAGTCGGGCGCCCATAGCGTTCGACCACGCGGGTGGCCGTGATTCCGATCACGCCGCGGTGCCAACCATCACCATCAATCACCATGCAGAAGGCATCCAGCAGCGTGGGTTCTTCCGCGAATCGCGAATCAATGGCTTCAAGAATCCGGCGCTCTTCTTCCTGGCGGTCGGTGTTGAGTTTGTCGAGCTTGTTCGCGATCTCGCGGGCGCGGGCTGCATCCTTCACGCTGAAGAGTTCGATCACGTCGCGGGCGACGTCCATGCGGCCCGGCCGCGTTGATTCGAGGAGCGATGCGGAATGCGACTTCGCCGGAAGTGAGTGGCCGCCCGCCGACCTGCGCAACTTCGAGCAGCGCTTTGAGGCCTGGATTCACCGCCGATCGCAAGGCTTCCAGGCCGAGCTTGGTAAACACGCGGTTTTCACCGGTCAAGGGAACGGAATCAGCGATCGTGGCAATGGCCACGATTTTCATGAACGAAGTGAGTAGTCGAGCCTGATCGCTTGCCCGTTAATCGACGCTCCATTAAGGCCTGCGCCAGCTTGAACGCAACGCCGGCGCCGCAAAGCGCCTTGCAGGGATACTCGCAGCCGGACTGATTCGGATTCAGCACGGCCAGCGCTTTGCGGAATGCCGCTCGGGCCGGGCAAATGATGATCGGTGACAATCAGGTCCACGCCCAAGCGCGCTGCGGTTTCGGCGGGAGCGAAAGCGCGGATTCCGATGTCTACGCTGATGATCAGATGAATCCCCTCGGCGGCGGCCCGCTCGATCACGTTTTCGCGCATATCGTAGCCTTCGCGAATGCGATGCGGAACGTGGAAATCGACCGACGCCGCCGCAAAGCTCAATCGCAGTCTTGAGAATCACGATGGCGGTCGTGCCGTCAACGTCGTAGTCGCCGTAGATCAGGATGGGTTCCTTGCTCTCGATGGCGGCGTCGATCCGCTCGACGGCGGCCTTCATGCCGGTCATCTGGTAGGGCGAGTGCAGATGCGAGAGCGAGGGATCGAGAAAACGGTCGGCGGCTTCAGCATCGGTGATGCCGCGCATGACGAGCAGGCGGGCCAGAGTAGAAGCAAGCTGGGGAGGCTTCACGCCAAGATTGGAACTGGAGCGCAATGCGGCAGCGAGAAGTTCGATCTGAGTTGGGTCAGCGGTTTTGAAAGCCCATTTCATGAAACACGAGCAGCTATTGTAGCGCTGGCGAGAGTTCCCGAGCCTTGCTCGGCCTGGACGCGCAAATGCCCGTCCCTACACGGACTCGGCTAGTTTACGGTTCGTCGTCCTGGTCAGGCTCGTCGATTGGCAGGCCGGCGAAGTCTTCCGCCATTTCAAGAATGCCCTGGTAGCGTTCGTACCACGGAGTGGAGGCTTCGTACATCATCATCACGCCCTGATGCGCAAAACCGAGTTGCACGAAACCGGTCTTGCCGACGTAGGTCCGCAGCCAGCGCGCATCCTCCAGGTCTTCATCGCTGCTGAACTCGGCGTTGCTCAGGCGCTGGATCATGGCGTCGAGTTCCTCGCGCTCCAGCCGCCAGGAATCCATGGTCAGAAATGGCGCCCCGGCGGCCTTGGCGAGCTCGACGAAATCCTTCCAGCCGTCGGGATTGTCTTCTGATTTCCAGCTGACGCACTGCACTTCTTCGTAGTCCACAAAGCCGGGGAAGCGGCGCATGCCGTGGCCCTCGATGAAGGCGATCATGTCATCTTTGAGGCCGGCGAGATCGTCAGGCATGCGGCGACATAAGAGTTCAGGATATCAAGCATTGTATGCCCGAATAGTAAGGTGTCCGGCTAGTCAGGCGGCAGGGCGTGAGCACTCAGCAATCAGCGCCGTAGCGATTCAGCTCAGCGCCAACGGCTGAATGCTGAACGGCTGAGTGCGGCATGCTCCATGTGCTAAACTATCTGTTTCACAACTCACATCCGATCCGCACCATGCTTCTTTCCAAAGAATATGTGGGCTATTTGGCCCGCGAAATCACCAAAAAACTCATTGCCGGCGAGTTCATTGAGACCAAGGCGGTCGCCCGTGGTCACCGAGAAAGTCCATGCTTCCATGCTCGAGGAGCTGTCGCTGGAGGACCGCATCAACGACGAAGTACGGGTCATTCTGGAAGCCTATTCCGACGAGATGCAGAAAACCGGCGCCAACTATCAGGAAATGTTCCGCAAAGTGAAGAACGAACTGGTGCGCAAATACAAGGCGGTGCTGTGAGAGTCAACCGCGACAAAGTGAATAAGGTGGCGCACGTGGTCACCGACGCCCTGGCCGAGATGGACCAACTGGATTTTGTGGAAGACCGGAATACGATCCGGCTGGAAGTGCGCAGGATTCTGGAAGATTTGCTGAACCAGGAAGAAAAAATCGATCAAGCGGCCCGGCACAAGATCGAAAATCAGAAGAGAACCATTCTCGAAGGCAGCCAGGAGTGGGACATCCTCTACCGCAAGTACTACAACGAAGAAGTAAAAAAACTGGGCATCTAACCCAGCCGGCCAGACCAGTTCCCCCTATTCATTCGTGCCCACGGCTGGAGCCGAGTACTCGGGAAGCTTCTCTTTGTTGAGGTTCGCCGGCTTCACTTCCAGTTCATCGAAGAGAATCGCAGGGCTGACGATACTGTGGGGGACGTTAAGTGGGCGGTTGTCAATGTAGAAGGTGTCGCCGGCAGCGATTAGATCGTTTCGCAGAGTCCGTTGATCAAGTTCCCCGAAAATCCCTCCCCGCACCAGTTCCTGGTGCCCATCTTTGGCCCATACTTTGTAGAGCAGGCGGGGGCTCAGCTTGGGGCCGAAAGTTTCCACGTAATATCCGTAGGGCAAGTCTCTCTGCTGGCAAATCTCGACCAACTTCTTACGCAGCGCGTCATTCGAGAGCGGCTCTGAGGAGCGCAGGATCAGGTTCCCCAGACTCGGTCCCGGAGGATTCTCGGGGAACTTGGCCCGGCCGTGGCCGTTGGAAACGGGAAAGTCCCGGATGGGAGCGCGCCCAATCAGGTAGGTGATCAACTTTCCGCTTTCGACCACGGTCAGGGGCACTGCCCTAACACCTTCGTCGTCGATGGTGTAGCTGCCCAGCAGCGACTGGCCATTGAACTCTGGCAACGTGGGGTCATCGGTCACGGAAAGGAACTCCGGAAGAATACGGGCCTTGTAGCTCGTCGCGTAGGCCCCTTTGGTGCGTGCGGGCTGACCCAAGTCTGGCCTCAACCCCAGAATGTTATCGCCCACCAAATCGGCAAAAACGCCGGCAGCGGCATCGGCGGAAAACAGCACCGGGCCTCTGTATTCGTCGCCCACTACAGGGGCTTCGCGGAGTTCTTTCAGGGTTGCGAGGAGGCCGTTGGTCTCGTCCAAGAATACCGGTTCCGAAGGCAGTTCTTTCATGCGAGCCGCAACGAAACTGTGCCCCCGCTCAAGACGCATGCCATCCGCGGCCTGGGTACTCATGTTGATTTGCATTTCGTAAAGCATCTGCCCGCTGCGCACGACGGTTCCTTCTGAATTGACAAAGTACCGATTCACACACGAGAACCTCAGTGAGGAGCCGAGCGACTCGATCTGAGGGTCGCCCTTATATCGGGAAGATCCGTCACGCAGCATTTTGAGCCAAGGCTCCGGATCGAAATCGAGTCTGGCCAGTGGCTCGATGGAGACAACCGGCTCCGCATGGGCAAAGTCATCCACGGGTTGATCGACCGTAAACTGCTTCAGCTGGGCCTGCTTCTCGGACAGCGCTTCGGCCGCAGCCTTGTAAGCATTGTCCGTTGCAAGCCAGATCTGATGACGCAGTGTAAGCAGGTTGTCGTCGACCGGCATAATTTCGATGAAGCCCTCGCCCTTGCCGAAGAAACTATCCTGTTTATAGTCACCGAGACGAACCACCACCCGCAAAAAGCGCAGATGAGTTCTCACCTGGTTCACCAGAGCACCGAAAGATGAGTCTGCCGCGTACTGATCCATATCGGTGACCCTGTAATCGATGTAGTAAGGCGCTGCCATTCCCTCCAGCTTGAGGGCTGACCTGGACCGCTCCAGCTCTGTGCGCACGGCTTCGAGAACCTTATCGCCATTCGCCGGATCGGTGGAGGCAGCCCCCGCCGGCAGCGAAAAACTGAGCGCCGTCAGAATCAAAGCAAATGCGATCGCCGGTTTGGTCATGGCCGGTCTCCGCTTACCGATTGCGGACTTGCCGCGGGTGTCTCGAACCCCGGCGGGGGGAGCACTGGCGGCCGGTTCAGGAGATGGGCCCGCTTTTGGACTTCAATCTCGGAGAAGAGCATGGCAGGAGCGGATGCCGACACCGCAACGTTGCCGGAATCTGCGCCACACACTCCATTGAAAACTTCGGTCTTGTCTCCGGTCAGCAGAATGCGGTTCAAGGCTGCCAGCGGAGTCCCGACGATGTCTACGCCACGAACGAGTTCATCCGGGCGGCCGTCGGGGTAGACCCGCCACACCAAGACCGGCAACACTTGAAACGCCTGGGGCGCAGTGCGCTGGGTAAGGGTGAAACCGCCCTGAATATCCTCGAAGTACAAGCCGTATGGCTTGCCCTGTTTCTTGACTTCCTCAATGAGCTTTTGATGCAAGTCGGAATCCCTGACGGTCTTAGAGGAGGAAACAATCAGGTTGCCCTGCCGGCCGGTAGGCATGAGTCCCGGCTGGGCGCGCCCGTGGCCGTTCGATTTGCTGAAATTTTTGATCGGCATGCGCGACATGAGAAAGTCTTTCAGAATGCCCGCCTGAATCACGTCCACCTTCCGCGCGGGCAAACCCTCGTCGTCGTACTGATAAAAACCGCTCAATTCCACCCCGCCCAGAATTTGCCGGGTCGGATCATCCGAGACGCTGAGGAACTGCGGAAGTACAGGTTGATTTACCTGTTTGGTGAAAGTCTGCCCTTCCTGTTCGCCTCGTTGGTGGCGGCCTTCCAAGCGGTGTCCCAGCACTTCGTGGAAGAAAACCGCTGCTGCCCGGCCGGAAAGCAGAGCCGGCCCATCGAAGGGTTCGGCGGCGGGAGCCGACCGGAGGGCCTTGAGGTCGGCGGCCATCTTGCTTGTGCGGGCCAGAACCTCAGCCTCGGGCGGCAAATGGTCTACCTGGTCGGCCTGAAAGCTTTCCACGCGGATCAATTGCATTCCGTCGTCAGCGACAGTTTGTGCTTCGATGACGAGCCGAACCATGGCACTGGGAACAACGATTGAAGTGCTCTCGCTCGATACAAAGTAGGACCGCGAACGCTGTTCGGTGATCACGGCGACTGACGACAGGATGTAGGGATACTTGCGCAGATCTTGGGAGTAACGCCTTGCCAGCTTTTCCAGGGTCGCCGGATCGGAAGCAGGCGGCAGCTCTTTGGAATCGATGTGATTCTGGGGAACTTCCTGCGAGAAGTCCGGCGAAAGGTCCTCCTCGGGGGCGTGCACCTGTGTGGAGGTCTTGACGTTCAAGTAGGCTTTCGAGGCCTTGCGGTATTGGTGATAGGTAAGCTGCCACAGGACATGCGCGATTGCGTCTGAGTCATCTTCGAGCGGCAGGGAGCCGGAGCCGATGCCGCTCATGCGATTTTCCTGATGGGTGTTGTCCAGGGCAGGGGTGCCGATGCGCATGATCACATCGCCTAAGCGCTGCCGCATGTGGGTGGAGGTGACCAGGCTGCCCTGAATGGCAACCGCCATTAAGAAGCTCTGGTCGTGAATTGAGTAGCTGATGAAGTACGGCGCGGGATCAAGTTTGCCCAGTTCACCACGAGCCCGGCGCAACTCGGCTTCCGCGGTTGAAAGAAGTACGTCATCCTTTGCTGTGGTTCGAGTTGTCGCCCGAGCTAGTACTGCAGGTTTCGCGGCAGCCGCGAGCAGGAGACCCAGGACGCTCATTCTCAGCAGCTTGCCCATTGCGAAAGGAATCCTCTGGCCAAGTTTGGAATTCGATTCAGCATACCAGAAGAGTTCACCACCGCCCGAGGGTTGCTGCGCATGTTTCCTAATCAGACGGGCACGCTGCGGACAATCCTGTTCGACGGAGGAGGCCGGGCGCAGTCCCACGCGGCGGGCTCCCCGAAAATGAAATGGAATCATGAGGAACCAGCAAGCATCGCAATTATCTTTGGCAGGCATCTGAAAAAACCCGCGCCGGAGCGCGGGTTCGATCCAAGACATGAAAGCTCAGGCCGCAGCTCTCCGCGCCACGATGCGCTGCAAACGCTGCCGGTACAGCTCGGCCCGGCGCATGATTTCCTTGTGCGGGTGACTCAGCATCCACTCCTGCCGCGGCGTGCGCCTGCGCTCGCGACGGCTGCCGACGTTGCCCCGGCTCATCATATTCTGCTGCTTCTGGGCCGTTTGCTGCTGCCAACCACTGCCAGAGTTGACGTCGAACACTCCAATGTAGCCGCCAGGAAGCAATTGCAGCGGGCTCTGGATTTGTTTGGTCTGGTCGAACTGGGCCGAACCCGGCGCCCGGAAGTTCTCGAACCAGGACGGGAAGACGAAGTCCGAGAGTTGGATGTTGTCGATTTGGTACCCAAGGTTATCCGTCTCGCAGGCATCGCAGACTTCATAAGCGTAGAGGATTCCGGTGCTCTGGTCGTTCTGCACAAACACGGTCAGGTTGATGTTGGGATCGGCCAGCATTTCCAGCAGTTCGTGGCTGGCAGTGACCGTCCACTGTGTGCCATATTTCAAATCAGTTCCGGCGAATACTTTGCCGACCGGAAGCCCATCGGGGGTCAGATCGTGATAGCCGAGGGCGCCAGCCTGATCGGAATCGTCGAGAATACTCAGCCACCAAGTGCCTGCCGGAGGCGCCGAACCGGTGGGAATGAAGTTTAATTCAGCGTCGACTCCCCAAGCCGGGCGAAAGTCGTTGGTCACTTGCTTCTGCAATGCACCGACGACCGGGTTAATCTCATTGTCGGTTAATACCGTGCTGGCATGGATCACGGAAATTTGAATCGGAGCCAATTGAGGCATGTGCTTCTCCTTTCCTAATAGAGAGATTCGGAGAACGCGCAGGGGGAATTGCGTGACTCGTGTTCTTGAGGATTACGCTGGCGTTGGCTGAAGGCAAGGGATTTCGCTGTAATCTGCGGTGGCGTTGCCCATTCTGGGCTAAGGCGCGGACAATTCAGGGCTTGGGACGGGCTGGTTGATCCGGCTTTTCGACATCACCGGCGGATGTGACTGGTTGCCTTTTGACCCCCTTTTTTCGGCCCCTAAGCCATAATCCCGCTGGTTCGCTGTCCGTCGGTTACATCGAAAAGTGTGCATTTCCGCACTCCGGAGCAGTACCATTGTCACGGCTACGCGTGACACCTGTCACGGCGGAGGTGGGGCCGCAAGGATTTAAATGATCCGTTAGCCCAGTTGTGCGCTTGGCACAGAGTTCCAAGCAGCAAGACCGATTTCGAAAAAGTCTTTTTACACTTGGAGGGTACGATCATGAGCGTTATGACACCGCCCGGAATCAAGATCGCCGGGCGATTATATTGAAGACGTATTAACCACCGTAAAAGCTAAAAACCCGGCCGAACCTGAATTCCACCAGGCAGTGCAGGAAGTTCTGGATTCTCTTCGGCTGGTGCTGCAGAAGCATCCAGAATATCGCTCGGCGAAAATCCTCGAACGAATCACCGAACCGGAGCGCGTAATCATGTTCCGCGTTCCCTGGTTTGACGATCGGGGAGAAATTCAAGTCAACCGCGGATTCCGTATCGAGATGAACAGCGCCATCGGCCCTTACAAGGGCGGGCTGCGTTTCCATCCCTCGGTCAACCTCGGCATCCTGAAATTCCTGGCGTTTGAGCAAGTCTTCAAGAACTCCCTGACCACGCTGCCCATGGGCGGCGGCAAGGGCGGTTCGGATTTCGATCCCAAAGGCAAGAGCGACAACGAAGTCATGCGCTTCTGCCAGAGCTTCATGACGGAACTGTCACGCCACATCGGGCCGGACACCGACGTTCCGGCGGGCGACATTGGCGTGGGTGGACGCGAAATCGGCTTCCTGTTTGGCCAATACAAGCGGCTGCGCAACGAGTTCACCGGCGTCCTGACCGGCAAGGGCCTGAACTGGGGCGGCTCGCTGATTCGTCCTGAAGCCACAGGCTACGGCTGCGTGTACTTCGCGGCCGAAATGCTGAAGACCCGCAAAGACACGCTGGAAGGCAAGCTCTGCCTGGTTTCAGGCAGCGGCAACGTTTCCCAGTACACGATTGAGAAGCTGCTTGATCTGGGTGCGAAGCCCATCACCTGCTCCGACTCCGACGGCGTCATCTTCGATCCCGATGGCATCGATCGCGAGAAGCTGGCCTGGATTCATGGAGCTGAAGAATGTCCGCCGTGGACGTATCCGCGAATATACGGACAAGTTCAAGAAGGCGTCTTCATGCCCACCGACATCAAGCTGGAGCACAACCCGATCTGGAACATCAAGGCGGATTGCGCATTCCCGAGCGCCACGCAGAATGAAATCAAGAGCGAAAGACGCCGAGAACCTGCTGAAGAACGGCTGCAAGCTGGTTGCCGAGGGCGCGAACATGCCAAGCACGCTCGAAGCCACCAAGCTGTTCCTGGATGCGAAGATCCTCTACGGACCGGCCAAGGCTGCCAACGCTGGCGGCGTGGCTACCTCCGGCCTCGAAATGTCCCAGAACAGCGCACGGCTGAGCTGGACCCGCGAGGAAGTGGACGATCGGCTGCACAAAATCATGATCGCCATCCACAAGAACTGCTTCGAAACGGCCGAGAAGTACGGCACGCCGGGCAATCTGGTGAACGGCGCCAACATCGGCGGCTTCCTGAAAGTCGCCAATGCCATGCTGGATCAGGGCCTGGTGTAGCGGATGTGTGTCTGTGTGGCGCGGGCGCCCTCGCCCGCGTCTCTGTAGAGACGTTGCCCGCAACGTCTCGCGTGGCGATGATGCGGGGTGGAAGAAGTTCCACCCCGCAAGTTTTTTGGGGCGGAGCGTCTGCGTGGCAAACCGAAGCGGATGCGGAGTCACCGGTCTAGCGGAAGCAATCGTCGGTTTCCCTCGCGCGTGGCAGCCAAAATCAGCTTCGCTTTCGTGCCGCCTTGAAAGCTTGCCCCTGATCCCGAGCGCCGCGAAAAATGTGGAGAATATCGGTTCCCCAGCGCGTAGCGCGATAGTAGATGAGGTATTTTCCTGCAGGAAAGCTTTTCACCCCGGCAGCGATGTCCTCCGAAGGCCTCCCGGCATCGGGATGTTCGCCGAGCAGCCAGAAGCGGTCGACGATCCCATCAATCAGGCGGTCCGCAACCTCTGCACTTGCGCGCCTTGCCCAATAAACATAAATCTCGTCGAGGTCCTGTTCCGCTTGCTTTGTGACCCGATAGCGCATTGTCTTTTTGGTAGGGCTGGGGTCCGCGGCGGCTGCGCGGCAGGCGCGCGCCAGCTAGGGACCTGACAGGATGCCGGCGCTACGCTTTGGAGACTTCCCGGGCAAGAAGTTTTCGCCCCCGCCCCTTCACCCCGTCCGCCAGCTTCATTAGTCCCTCGCGTCCTTCACATTCCGTATATTCACCCGCATCGATGGCTTCGATGCTGGCCCGGACCCGCTGCCGGATGCCCTCGATCTGCTGCCCGGTTAGGTCCGTGAGGATGTCTTCCGCAGTCGGCTTTGCCAGCCGCACGGCCCGTGCGTCCTCATCCTCCATCCGCCGCAAGGCTTCGCGCACTACCTCGCTTGCGTTGTTGTATCGGCCGCTCTTCACCTTCTGACGAACGTAGCCGGCAAGACGTTCGGTAATCGATACGTTCATCTGATCCATGGACCCGCCCCCTGGCGTGCAACCTGTTTCCTCCAACCTACGCCCAGAAAAATAAGATGTCAATCTTTGACATAAAGCCCTCTTTTTTACCCGGCCCTCTGCCCCTTTTTTGTAGAGACGTTGCTCGCAACGTCTCGCGTGGCTATGATGCAGGGTGGAAGAAGTTCCACCCCGCAAGTTTTTGCTGCAGTCTTATCATAATTTCGGCGTGTAACACGCTGGGAGGCGGACATGCCATTTTACCTGTATGAAATTCACGGCCACACGTGTACTCAGTTAAGCAGACAGCCCTTACTCAGCGTGCTGAAGGAGTTTGCAAAAGGGCAAGTGGGAAGCGGAAAGTGGAAATGGCACGCACGAGAAGAGGATCTGCTGCGCGGCATGGGGACCGAAACCACCCGAAATTCCGCTGTGATCATCGATCTCAAGCCGGATGCCGCGAGAAATGTTTCGCTCTACGAGATAGAAGACGTATGGGGCTTTTCAAATGAAGATTGGACTCCCTTAGCGCTTCGACTCAGGCCATTGTTTGTGGACCACAAACACAAGAACCCGGATCGTTTTAAGAGGCGGTTTCCGATGCCATCAGAGAAGGCAATTGGGGATAACGGCGGCGCAATTCATGAGTTTCTCTACGCCAGTCACCGCGAAGGCATTGACGGTCCCTGGAGGTGGGGACGCAACGGTGTGGTAAATGCAGCCCTGCTTTGGCCCGATACATTCGAGTACTTTGTTTCATCGATCCGGGAGCGTATGCGCGGCTGAAAAAAGAGGGGGCAAATCATCGTCTAACGCGAGCGCGGTGCAAGGCCGGTCGCAAGGGCGTCTCACTCTTGTCCCCGCGCGCTTTGCAGAGATAGAACTGGTATTTTCACTTTGGGTATCGTTAATTATGCAACAAATCCGAAGAAGATTTCAAATTCCCTCGATGGACGGTTGATGCCCCCCATTCCTCTGCCCCCACAATCTAACTTGCTCCGTCGCCCTTTGTTCGCGTACCGGAGGCAGACCGCCCCTAGTGGCCCGGCACCCCGCGAGACACACGCCCGGTCTTTCGCACTTCAGGAATCTTTAAACGGCCAATCTAACTGCTAACGACAGCCGTGAAAGAACAACAATCGGACCAAATGCCAAAGGCTATAGACGTGTACAACGGCGACCTCAGCCTTCACGGTCCAAGTTATCAGCTTCCTCATTGTTGGTTGAAAGTTCAGACAGGTGCCCCACAGAGGGCTTTATTTCCTCAGTAGGGCGCACTAATGTTTAAGGGAATGAGCAGTGGGCACCGCTTTGGCGCGCGGGCTGGCGCTAAACCTAGTAACCCCGAAGACACGAAAACCATCGGCCTTACGTCACCGAATACCTCGGGATGGTGCGTGTGTCAAACACGCTCGCCGTTTGGCGGTTACTGCAAAGCTACAGTATTTGCAGAGCGTCTGATAAGGCAAGATTACTAAAGGGTGAGAGGCTCGACACCTCGCTAGCGGCGCGTCGCGGGGTGAGGCACTTTTGATCGCGACCGAACTGTCGAGCTTCGCTCGACCGGACAACCGAGGGCGGCTGTCCCCACGCGAGTATGATTAGCTGTTAGCGCTGCCATGTCCCTCACCAACACACCCGACCCCATCGTTGACGCCGAGCGCCTCTTCGAGGGCTTCGAGAATCTGATGCCCTTCCGGGTGCAGGATATTCTTCTCGTCTCCAGCCTCTACGACTCTTTCATTCTCCGCGAAGACGGGCGACTCAATGAATTGCTCATCGGCGAATCTCTCGAACTGGAACAGCAGCAGATCCCAGGAATTACCCACGTCTCAACCGGCGTGGCGGCGCTGAAGCTGGCGCGCTCCCAGCCGCGTTTTAATCTGATCGTCACCAACCTAGAAGTGGAAGATATGGATGCGGCGCGGTTGGCCCGTGAGGTCAAGGCTGCCGGCCTCGACGTGCCTGTCGTGGTGCTGGCCTACGATTACCGCGAGATCAAGAAGTTCATTGCGCGCAACCCGGTTACCGACATTGACCAGATTTTTCTGTGGCAAGGAAACATCCGCATCCTGATTTCGATCGTCAAGTATGTGGAGGACGAACGCAACGTCGAGCACGACACCCACGCCATCGGCGTGCCGGTCATCCTGGTGGTGGAAGATAACATTCGCTACTATTCGTCGTTTCTCCCCACAATCTACACCGAGCTGATCAATCAGTCGCGGCGCCTGCTCAGCGAAGGATTGAACGTTGCGCACAAGCTGGTGCGCATGCGGGCCCGGCCCAAAATTCTGCTCTCGTCGAACTACGAGGATGCGGCCCAGCAGGTAATGAAGTACCGGGATTACCTGCTGGGGGTAGTATCGGACGTGGAATTCCCTCGCGGCGGCGAACTCAACGCCGACGCCGGGTTCGAGCTGGCGCGCATGGTTCGGGACGAGGTGCCGGATGTTGCCATCGTGCTGCAGTCGAGCCGGACCGAATTCCGGGCACGCGCTCACGCCGAAGGCTTCTCATTCCTGCGCAAGCGCTCACCCACCTTGCTGCGCGACCTGCGGCGATTCCTGACCGAGCAGTTCGGCTTTGGCGATTTCGTGTTCCGTCTGCCCGACCGGACCGAGGTCGCGCGGGCTACCGACCTGAATGAACTCGAAGCCCGGCTTGACGAAGTCCCGGCCGAGAGCATCGCGTACCACAGCGCAAGGAACCACTTCTCGCGCTGGCTGCGGGCGAGGACTGAATTCGCGCTGGCGCAGAAACTCAGGCCTCGCAAAGTCTCCGATTTTGCCACGCTTGAGGATTTGCGCCGGGATCTGATCGATTCCATCGCCGAGTATCGCAGTGAGCAGAGCCAGGTGCTGATCGGCGACTTCAACGCGTCCACCTTCAAGTCCACCGACGGCTTTTTTCTGCGGATTGGGGGCGGCTCCCTGGGCGGCAAGGCGCGCGGGCTGGCTTTCATCCGCCACCTGCTCCACAAATACCGCATCGGCGCGCCGCTTTCCCGGTGTGCGCATTTCAGTGCCGCCAAGCGTTGTCTTGGCCACGGACGTGTTCGACCGCTTCCTCAGCGAAAATAATCTGCTCGATTTCGCCATCAACAGCACCGATGATGCCGAGCTTCTCCAACGCTTTCTCGCGGCCTCGCTGCCGGCCGCAGTCCGGGACGACCTGCTCGCGTTTGTTTACTGAAGTCCATTATCCGGTGGCCGTGCGTTCTTCCAGCTTGCTGGAGGACTCGCAATACCAGCCTTTTACCGGGGTGTACGAGACTTTCATGCTGGCCAACCAGCACGCGGACCTGTTGACTCCGCCTGGAACAGCTCATGGAAGCAATCAAGCGCGTCTACGCTTCGACCTTCAGCCAGCATGCCAAGGCGTATGTGCGCGCCACACCCTATCGTCTGGAAGAAGAAAAGATGGCGGTGATTCTGCAGCAGGTCGTGGGTACGATTCACTCCTCTCAGAACAACGGGCAGCGATTCTATCCCGATTTCTCCGGCGTGGTGCGATCGCACAATTTCTACCCGGTTCCGCCGATGAGCTTTGGCGACGGAATCGCGGCGGTGGCTTTGGGGCTGGGGCGGGCGGTGGTGGATGGCGGAAAGTGCCTGACGTTTTGTCCGCGGTACCCCCGAAACATCATGCAATTTTCGTCGGTGGAAGATATCCTGGCAAACTCGCAGCGGGAGTTCTGGGCGATGGAGTTGGGTCACATGGAACGCCATGAGGACCCGCTCGCCGATCTGAGGGAAGTGCGATTCGGTCTTGATGCAGCCGAGAGCGACGAAACTTTGCACTATCTGGGATCCACTTATTCGGTAGATAACAATGCGATCTACGACGGACTGAGCCGGCCGGGCACCCGCATCGTAAGCTTTGCCCCGGTCCTCAAGCATGGTGTTTTTCCGCTGGCTGCGATTCTCGAACGGCTCACCAAAATCGGAGAAGACGCCTTCGGCCGCCCGGTGGAAATCGAGTTTGCGGTACGGCTGCCGCAAACTCCCCAGGAATCCGCCGAGTTTGGATTTCTGCAGATTCGACCGCTGGTGCTGTCGCGGGAGGGCGATGAGTTGCGCATGGAGGATGTGAGTCCGGACCGGCTGGTTTGCCAAAGCGCCATGGTGTTGGGCAATGGCCGCATCGCGGATTTGCGCGACGTTGTAGTAGTTGACTTTCACCGCTTTGAACGCGCCCGCAGCCAGGAAGTGGCCGAGGGCGTCGCCCAGTTGAACGCCAAACTGAACGAGGCGGGCACGCCATATCTGCTGATCGGCGTGGGGCGCTGGGGATCGAACGATCCCTGGCTGGGAATTCCGGTGCAATGGGACGAGATCTCCGGAGCGCGGGTGATTGTGGAGGCGGGATTCCGCGATTTTCGGGTTACCCCGTCGCAAGGCAGCCATTTTTTCCAGAACCTGACCGCATTTCAGGTGGGATATTTCACGGTGAATCCCGACGCCGGGGAGGGCTTCGTGGACTGGCAGTGGCTGGGTGCGCAGCCCGCGGTCGAGGGACGAGGCTGCGTCCGGCATTTGCGGTTCGAAGAACCGCTGGTAGTGGTGATGAACGGGAAGACCAGCCAGGGGGATGATCTTCAAGCCGGAAACGGCTGCGTAGGGGCCGACGCCCACATTTACTCAGCCGGACAAGGCTCCTATTATTCAGCCTCGACCCTTCGTTGATGCAAAATTCGCTCATCGAGTAGAGGTTAGGATCATGGCCACAAACAAGATTCACCGAAGCAAGGCCGAGCAGGAAGCGCGAAAGAAGATGTCCGACTTCATTGATCACGTTGTTGGCGAGATTGAGTCGGTTCCGAGAAGGAGACCCGCGGTGCGTTCTCGTGTTGCTATTGCCGCCCGCGAGGCAAAGCCGGTTAAATCCGTCGGAGAAGAACTGAAACAACGGCAGCCGTGAGCGCATTGACGCGGAGTTCGCGCAAATGGAGTAAGGATGCACAGTACCAACGCGAATCCACAGCCATAGCGGAGCAGTTCGCGTCCAGCGACTGGGAAGCATTGCGGTCGGCGCTAAGGGCGAAATCATAGACACAGCTTTGCGCGGCTATGCCCCTCTGGAGATATTGCCTCCTAACCTCTCTGGTTTCATCATCTTGCCGGATCACTACGCCCGTGATCCCGGCACGCTTCACGCGTGACGCCCATCACAGCCCTCGGCCCATGTTTCCCCCGACAATGTTCTGTAAGGCAAGTCTCTTCATAACCCATGGGGACACATGTTCAAAATCCGGCACGCTGAGTTCATTGCACAGGGAATCAAACGTTTCGTCATCGAAGCGCCACGCATCGCACGCAAACAGAAACCAGGGCAATTCGTAATCCTGCGGCTGTACGAGCAGGGTGAGCGCATCCCGATCACCATCGAAAGCTCCGATCCCGAGCACGGCACCATCAGCATTGTGGTGCAGTCGGCGGGCAAGACCACCCACCTGCTTAATTCGTTCAATGCTGGCGACCACATCCTGGACGTGGTCGGACCATTGGGAAAGCCATCGGAAATCGAGAAATTCGGCACCGTGGTCGTGATGGGCGGCGGCGTGGGTACGGCGATGGCGCATCCCACGGCGGCGGCGCTGAAGCGCGCCGGCAACCGCGTCATCTCGATTATCGGCGCGCGTACCAAGGACATGGTCATTGAGGAGCGCGAGATGCGCGAAGTCAGCGATGCGCTAATGATCACCACCGACAACGGCAGCTACGCCGATAAGGGCTTCGTCACCGACAAGCTGCGCCAGTTGATCGAGAACGGCACGCGCATTGACCTGGTGATCGCCGTGGGCCCAATCCCAATGATGCGGGCCGTGGCGGAGATGACACGCAAGGAGCGTATTCGAACCATCGTCAGTCTGAACCCCATCATGATTGACGGCACCGGCATGTGCGGTGGCTGCCGCGTCCTGGTCGAAGGCAAGAGCCAGTTCGCCTGCGTGGACGGCCCCGAGTTCGACGCGCATCGCGTGGACTTCGCCGTACTGGTGCAGCGCAATGCGATGTACCGCGCGGCGGAACAGAAGTCGCTGGAAAGCTTCCAGCACCAGATGGAATCGCAGCTCGAAACCGTAAACGTCACGCACGACCGGCCCTGCGCCGTGGAAGGAGGCAACCAGTGACACAGCCTGCCAAAGCCTCGCTGAATCCTCTGCCGTTGAAAGCGCGCATGAAAGTGCCGCGGCAACACATGCTGGAGCAACCTCCACTGGCGCGGGCATGCAATTTCACGGAGGTGAACCTGGGCTACTCGGAAGAACTGGCACGGCAGGAAGCGCTACGTTGCCTGGAGTGCGCCAAGCCGACCTGCACCGATACGTGTCCGGTGGGAGTAAAGGTGAAGGAATTTGTGCAATTGATCGTGGCCGGAGACTTCCTGGGTGCTGCCGCCAAAATCCGCGAAGACAACGTGCTGCCGGCGATCACCGGGCGCGTGTGTCCGCAGGAAGACCACTGCGAAGGCGGCTGCCTGATGGGCAAGAAAGTGCAACCGCTGGGCATTGGATACCTGGAGCGCTTCGTCGCCGACTACGAACTGAAGCACCTGGACACCCGAAACCTACCCAAAGCGCCGCCAACGGGAAAGAAAGTAGCCATCGTGGGCAGTGGCCCCTCGGGACTGACCGCAGCCGGCGACCTCGTGCAGAAGGGACACAAGGTGCGCGTATTTGAGGCTCTGCACGAACTGGGAGGAGTGCTGGTGTACGGCATCCCCGAATTCCGCCTCCCCAAAACGATCATCCGCGAGCAAATCGACTATATGCGGGCCATGGGAGTGGAGTTCGAGACCAATGTCGTGGTCGGCAAGACCGTGACCATCAATGAACTGATGGAAGAAGAAGGCTTCGACGCGGTGTTCATCGGAACCGGCGCGGGCGCGCCACAATTCATGGGCATTCCGGGGGAGCATCTGAACGGAGTTTATTCGGCGAATGAATTTCTGACCCGCATCAACCTAATGCATGCTTACGAGTTTCCCCGGTATGACGAGCCCATGCTCGATCTGCATGGCAAGGATGTCGCGGTGATCGGCGGCGGCAATACGGCGCTGGACGCGATCCGCTCGGCGCTGCGCCTGGGCGCGCGGAAAGCCTATGTGATTTACCGCCGCAGCGATGCCGAGATGCCGGCCCGCGCAGAGGAAGTGAAACACGCCAGACAGGAAGGCATCGAGTTCCGGGTTCTCACCAATCCGATTGAGTTCCTGTCTGACGGCAAGGGCTGGCTGACTGCGGTCCGCTGTATGCAGATGCAACTGGCGGAACCGGATGCGTCCGGACGCAGGCGGCAGGTACCTATCGACGATTCCGAGTTCGATCTGCCTCTATCGGTGGCGGTCATGGCGATCGGCACGAGTGCCAATCCCTTGATCCAGAGCACCACGCCCGGCCTCAACACGAACAAGCGGAATTACATTGAGGCTGACCCGATGAGCCAGCGTACGTCGCGCCAGGGTGTATTCGCCGGAGGCGACATCGTCACCGGCAGCGCAACCGTGATCCTGGCCATGGGGGCCGGACGGCGGGCGGCCAAGTCGATTCACGAGTATCTGAGCACCGGACGGTGGTAAGAAGCTTTTTTCCCAACCATGGCACCGACGTGTGTGCGCACGCAGCATTCTCTGGGTTGCGGCGGCGGAATGGAATCTTCACAATCCAGCCGGTGCCGGACGGACGGGGGACCGTTCCATAAAGAGATACTGCTATCCGACCTCCCATTGTGATTCGGCTCACCCGGGCAAGTGAGAAGGGTCACTGCCGAATGCCCCCGGAAGACCTGTAATGGACTGTTGGCCGTCTTACGGGAAGGCCATACAGGGCGCGGAATTCCGCGCCAGAGGAAGCCCATGAGAGACGAAGATCTACTTAAATGCCCCTTGCTCCAGGGGCTCGACGCCATGCACCGGGCCGAACTGATTGGCCTGCTCAACGACAGCAGTCTCCGGGAGAAACTGGAAAAGTGTCTGGCCGAACACACAGAGGCTATGGATGCGACCAAGCAACCAGCTGCCGTGTGTGCGGGTGAGCACCAGCCCCGGGACTTTGACAAGGAGGTTCACAGCTGGAACCCACAGAACCTTATTTTCAGCAGGAGTCCGAAGGAGTAAAGTGGTTTTGGGGTGGACCGGCTGGATTCCAGCCAGTGGCCAGGATGCCGCGGGTGAAGCAACCCATCATTCAGCCGCTGGTCTGCAAGTGAGTCAGTAACTCCACCATCCGATCTTTTACAATTCAACCACAGCGTGGCTAAGAGAACTGTAGGGGGACAACATGCTCAATAGCGTATTTTTCGCTACATTTGATCCTCTGTTCGACGCGCCAGAGGTTTGCAGCCTGTGCACATCGAACCCACCGACTTTCAACTATGAATTTTCCACTGAGGACCTGACCCGGGGAAGACAAGAAACCAAAGGCTTCTGTTGTGAATCCTGCGCCATCCAGCTTTTGAAGGGGTTGGAGAGCGCGGAATCTCAGGAATGGGCGGAGGAGGAGGCTGCCCTAGCCGCCGATCATCTCGACGTCACCGACTTCCAGAAGCGCCGCCTGGCCACATTCGGCAACGATGGAGGATAAATAAGGAACTAACGAGGCAGAAGAGAAGGCAAATTGCAGAGGTCAGCCCTCGGGACGCGCAGTTCGGGGCGTGGTTTGCCAATATGCAAGAACTTTCAGGTGGTGGCTACTGGCGCGTCTTATGCGCCGAATCGTAGAGCACGCTGGGATGCGGGTGCCACGGGAAGTGACGCAAGCGAGCGTGTCCATGCTTCACTACCATGCGTTCGTCCCCTAATGGGACTCACTCTATTAGGGCCGGGTTCGCGTATGCCGTGCGCTTGGATTACCTACTGGGCTGGGAGCTACACGCCTTCTCTCTTCACGTTTTCTAGCTTCATCAGGTGGTATGGAGTCCATGAACAATTCTTGTGCCAGCTTTCGCGCAGCTTGGATTTTGTCCATAGATTTTTCCAGATGGTTTTCCTCCAAATACATACAGGCATCCATCAGCAGGATTCGTAAGGTCGAGCACATGCCATGTCTTTCTTCGACAGTCATGGCTGGGATGGCTGCGCTCTTCGTCAAGGGGCGGTTGCTCTTCTTATGCGAAGCCCTTTTCATGCCTGAAACAGTAGCACCGCAACCGGTATTGGGGAACTCGACCTGAGTTACCTGAGTGCCTGTTCGAAGAGCCGCAGGGATGTGGATGCGCATCCTTCGGGTACCTCAGCGATACGGCGGACGCGTGCATGTTGGTATGCATTGTGCATTCATGTTCTCCTCGTTACTCACATGCGTTCGCTCTATGTTGGCCGATTTTGGGTGGCCGTCCGCATGTCTGCCGTACGCCGGAATGCGGGACTAATCTTGGCTCTTTACGTACTCCACTCCATATTCGGTCAAGCCATTGTTCATCTTGCGGGATCGGACGATGCGTCCAGCGACAAAAATGTTCGCCGCGCCCGGTGTGTAGGGAGCGGCAACCTGAACCCAGCAGTCGTGAGGGTAGATTCGGGAACTGTGGAAACAAATGCCTCCACGTGACACATTCACCACATCGACTATGTCTGCGTGAGGGCCGGCCGGACCGATACAAGCCATCGTCTTCATGCTGATGCGGGCGTACTTTCTCTTGTCACGTTTCTTGCCGTCAGGCCGCATATCGTTTTGCGTCGTGCCGCTGGCGGCTTGGTCAAGAACCTGTTCCCACATCGTGTTGGCAGAGCATGCTGGACACTTGCGCGTGAGATGATGCGTAATCTGGAAAACGGAAAGATCCACTTCGTTGAGGGCAGCCTCTTCGCATCTTTGGCAACCGGCGCATTTCAGCAGTACGCGAACGGCGCCATCTTCCAGATCCTTTTGTCGGGGAAACCGAATGCCCCAGAAATTCTCGCCCGGATTTAGCACTTCGATTCCGAAGAGATTGCCTTCGGGCCGAATGCCCGTCTGACCTACAACTCGTCCGGTTGCTTCCTCGGCGCTGCCCACCCGTTGCAAGTGAATCTTCTGCCCAGGGGTCAGCGACTGTCTTAAAAGCAGGCAGCAACCATTGCGGCTGACGTTCACTGTCCTCACAACTTCAGAGAAATGTTGCCCCGCCGCATCGCTACACGTAATCTGCACACTGATCGCGATGGAAACACGATCTCCCTTGCGGGCGGCTGAGGTTGGTGCCTCTACTCCCATACCGATCAGCTTAGGGAATCGGCCACGATCACTCTGTGATCGCCGCCACACCGTTAGTTACGGGAGTAATGCACGAGGGCGCCGATCCCTACGCGGTCTAGGCGATGGGTGCTTTGACAGTTCAGAACCGCGGTGGATCGGCGGCGAACGGCGAGACCGCGTCGGACACGCTTCGAACCGGGCGACGCCGCGGCAGGCTCTCCACTCCGACTGGCGGACGCTGCTCCAATGTCCCTAACACGGGAGCGTCCGTCCAGCCATTGGGCTCGAGCAGGGAAACAAAACCGTGTTGTCCACACATCGCGTCAATTCGCCGGAGCTGGCGGCGGCTCAGTACCTTCACCGGTAAGGTCTGGAAGTTGCGGAAGATCCACAGCAAGTAGATACGCTGCCTGAAAGAAGGTTTGAGATAGCGCGGGCCCAAGGGCGTGAGCACCCGCAGCACTCCGTCGAGGAGTTTTTCCGTCCACATGGCCGAATCACCTGAAAACTTGCGATCTGAAATATCTCGTATCTTGGACCAGAGCAATCCAAGGGCCAGCATTATTGCACCAAAGGTGGAGCAAAGTGAAGCGAAATCCTTATTTTTTCGTAAATTTTCACAGGGTGGGCGCCAACGGGTCCCTAAACAATTTGCCTAGGACGCAAGAACGGGACAGATTCGGCCCGCGGTGGGAATCAACCCGCGATCTCGGGCAGGGTCGCCATGTTGCGGATGCTCGCGGCCACACCGAACGGGCCACCTTCCGGGCTTCCTTCCACCCGGACTACCGAAGCCTGGCAGCACACCCAACGCTTCTGGCCGCCGGTGAGCTGCGGCGGCAGCATCAACACCATCTCCAGTTCACTTCCTTCGTGGATGCGGGTTTCGGCATAAAGAAAGATCCCGCTCATGCTCAGATCGCGGGTTTGGCCGGCGATTGCCTCGCCTTGGGGAGGCTTAATAGAGACCAGCAGGCTGGCGGAAACACGCTGGCGGGAACGGCGTTCAGATTGGGGGCCGGGCATAAGCAGGCCGAAGAGTACCACAGGGTCGGGTCTGCGGGAAATTCTCCCCTGCCTCCCCGACTCCCACCGGAGTGCCAAGCGTTATTTTGCGTCTGCCACGGCCACGTACGCACCCAGGCCGATTAAAGTCAGCCCGGTAGCGGTTCGCTGCCTTCGGCGGAGGATCGCGGAGGATCTCAGGCGGGCACCGATGGGCGCTGCCATCAGCGTCACGACCAGGTCACAGCCGGTATTGAGCGCGACCGAGATCGTGCCCAGCAACAGGAATTGCCAGAACACGCCGCCGCCGGCCCGATTCACAAACTGAGGAATGAAGGCGAGAAAGAAGATGGCGGTTTTCGGGTTCAGAACCTCGGTTGCGATGCCTTGCCAAAACGGATTTCTGCGGGCTACTCCAGACGAAATCGGAATATCGATGGCTTGATCATCCTTGCGCGCGCTGATGATCATGCGAATACCCAAGTAGATCAGGTACGCCGCGCCCGCATACTTCACCGCGGCGAAGGCGATCGCTGAGCTGGCCAGTACAATCGAGAGCCCTGTTGCGGCAGCAACCACGTGCACCAGGCCGCCGAGAAATGTTCCCAACGAAGAGAGCACGCCTTCGCGGCGTCCTCCTGCCAGGGTGCGGGCAAGTACATAGAGCATGCCCGGCCCAGGGGCAATGGCCAGCAGAGTAGCCGCTGTGAGGAAGAGCAGGAGCCGGTGCGAGTCGAACATGGGAGTGATTTTACATCGGGGAAGGTCTGGCCGGGAGACCGGTTCGGCATCATTTAGCATGAAAATCGTGGCAGGCGGCAAAGAATCCCGGCGAGTCGGTCTAGCGCGAGCGCTTTCCAAGCTGGGTTATTGCTCGCGTTCGGAGGCGGTTGAGTTGATTCGGGACGGGCGGGTGAGACTGAACGGCGCGATTCATCGCGATCCGGAAACCCCGGTCCGTTTGGAGAGAGATCGGACCGAAAAAGATTGGATCGAGAAAGACCGGATCGAAGTCGATGGACAGGCGCTCGCGGCGGCGCAGGCAAGGGTTTATCTCATGTTGAATAAGCCGCGCGGCACAGTCACAACTGCGTCTGATGAAAAAGGGCGCGAGACTGTGTATGCCCATCTTCCCGAAGGTTTGCCGTGGGTCGCGCCCGTCGGTCGTTTGGATAAAGCGAGCGAAGGCTTGCTGCTCGTGACCAATGATTCCGAATGGGCAGCGCGGGCGCTGGCTCCGGAAACGCATCTGGAGAAGACTTATCACGTGCAGGTCGGAACGGTGGCGGATGCGGCGCTGATGGAAGCGGTCACTCGCGGGGTCCGAACTGGCGACGGCGACTTTTTGCGTGTGAAGAGCGCACGCATTCTGCGCGGTGGCGAAAAGAATAGCTGGCTCGAAATCGTGCTGGAGGAAGGCAAGAATCGTCATATCCGGCGCATGCTGATGCAGCTTGGAGTTGACGTGTTGCGTCTGGTGCGTGTGGCGATTGGGCCGCTGGTGCTCGGGGAGCTTCCGAAAGGCGCTTCACGACGACTGAGCAGCGCGGAAAAGCGGGCGCTGGATGGAGCGATGAATTACGCGGGCCACCGTCGGAAGTAGGATAAGAAGGAAAGGCTAGGCCAGCCCCCGAAATGCCTCTACGTGCACAACTCGATGGGCATTCGCTAAACGCAGCGCTCCTATCCGAAACCCAGTGGCAGGCCCTGAAGGGATCACGATCGCTTCGGATGCCATGTTGTGACGCTCCCGCCTACCGACGCACCAGTCGGCTTGGGACTCGCCACTTTGCTCACTCGCCAGGCGGCCATTGCGGTGCTGAAGGGGAATCTGCGGAACACCTTGCAGCTAAGGCCGAGATAGTTCGTATGTGCCACGAGCTCGGATGGGATGCTCTTTCCGAGTACGTAGGGGACCAGTGGCGAGCAGATGTTTACGCGGCACGCGGACGTCATCGCCTAGCGTTTGAAATCCAATGGTCAACCCAGACACTTGAGGTAACGAGGCAGCGCCACGCAGCGTATGGCACTGATGTCAAATGTTGCTGGCTTTTTAAACGAATGCCATCGCAGAGCCGACGGGAGGTCGGTCCCTATGAACAGCAGACTACTGCCGAACGAGACCTGCCGATGTTCCGCCTATCGCGCACCGATTCCACGTTCTACGTCACGGTAGGTGAAAGGACCGTGACTTTGCGGGAGTTCGTCGAGGGCCGTTTACAGAAGCGAATTCGCTTTTGCGAGCAGAAAAGGTTCGTCGTGCGAGAGGTGCAACTCGTGGTTCAGGAGGTCCAATGTTCGCGTTGCAATTCCCTTTACGACGTCTTCTACCCGGTCGAGTTTATCCGATCTAATTGCGGTGCGGAACGAGACTGCTATGCCCTCGACAGCCTCATGGGCAACCCGCCGCCGGAAAGGCCGATCGACGATCTACACAATGCCTTGCTTAACTTGCGCGGCATCGAGAGCATGTTCGCCTCTGAGCTGAAACCTCTACGAATTTCGATTCAGAGCGGCTGGGGCCGCTGGCGCTCTCGGTGGGATTCGTGGTTTGGCTGTCCAGAATGCGACGAACCATTCCGATGTGCGGCAGCGGCAGACACGGTTCTAAGAGACGCACATTTGTTGCAGGGGCGTGATGACGACCGCGTGTTGTGCTCCAAAAAGGTGCCATGTTCAGAGCGACGGGCGGAACCACATTGGTGCTTTCCCCTAAACAGTGCGTTCTGCACTTGATTTCGCTGAGAAGTTCTGCCTGATTAGTTCACCGTGTCGGCTCCGATGAAAATCCCCGCCCTGTCCCTCCAAAAAGCGGAGGGACAAGGACGGGGCACCCTCCACGCGCTGTGATTGTGCTGTGAGCTGTCCTAGAGAGTTTGTTTCGGAGGGCCCTTTACTTCATGAAAGGCAAGTTGGAGGCAATCTTGGCGGCAAGTTCCAGTTGCTGCAGGTCATTTGCGGTAAAGTCCGGACCGCATGTGGCCAGATCGTATCCCTTGCGGCTGATCTGAATCACGCCCAGAACTTTGCGGTGGGAGTCAAGAATCGGCGCGGACATCAGCTTTTGAATGGTGCCTTGTTCCGTTTGCCCGCTCTCCTCTGTGGTACTCAACTTGACGGTTTCGAAGATGGCGGCGTGTTTCACTTTCACGAAGGTATTGAAAAGTTCGGTTTTCTTGGTGGACGCGGTATGCGCCGCCACCGCCGTAGAACTGGAAACTGGGATGGATCCCGCCGTCTTCAGTTGTTCGGGAAGCAGGAACCTGAGCAAGCCCTTCTCCAGCCGTAACAAGGCAACTTCGGTGAGCCGCACGCCAAAAAGCTTGGCCAGTGCCGAGCAGAACTTATCCGGCGTGTCGGCCTGACTCAGCACGTGCTCGATCGAGGAATCTGGCGCGGCGCGGCCGCTGCTGCCGCACCTGCCGCTGCCGTCACACCTGGAGTGGGATTCTGTTTCTTGCTCATATCGCCTGTATGAATGCGTTCCGCGTTGAATCAGCCGAGCATAATCATAGTGGCGGTTTGCGATGTCTCCAGCAAGTTACCAAGGTACTTTTGGGGAAAGCGGCAGCGTCCCAGTTCATGCCTTGGTCAGGGGAAAGCCTTTTTCCCGCCAGCCCCGGACGCCGCCATCCATGGAAGACACCTGGGTGTAGCCCATCTTTTGCAGATTGTCGGCAGCCAGAGCGGAACGGAATCCTCCGCCACAGTAGAGAACCATGGGTGTGTCCAAATCCGGCACGCGATCCTCGACGTCGCGCTCGATAATTCCCTTGCCCAAGTGAATCGAGCCGGGCAAGTGATCCTTGGCGTACTCGCTTTCCTCGCGCACGTCAATGAGCAGAAACTTTTCGCCCAGGTCGAGCTTGCTCTTTACGTTGTCGATCGTTACTTCATGAATGCGTTTCCTGGCATCGTTGACGATCTGCAGAAAACGTGGGGAATGTTGATGGGCCATGACCTCCTCCGTTCTTTGGGTCTAAGGGCAATTTGAATTGCAGAGTGGCCATGCGCAGTTAAATCCCACGATCGGCCTCTTCACATTTTATCGAAGGAAGGCCTTGCGGGAGGAATGTCCGAGCCGATGAACGCAGTTCAATTGGGCCGGTTCGGACGCGGAAGGATGGGTTTCCCACTTGCCGGATCCCGCTTATTTTTTCGGAGGCTCTACTGACTTGAATCCGGGGAAGCCTCGGTGACTCCCGGGCTGGGGGCAACCATGGCGGCAGCGGCAGAATCCAGGAGCTTTTGCAGGTCGGCTTGCAGGCTGCTGCGTTCTTGGTCGCCGAGATCGGCAAATTCAAAGGGCTGAAGGCAGCCTTGCGTAGCCCACATGGGAAACAAGGTTCGGGCCTGGCTGCGCACAGTGCTGGCGCCTACGTGGAAGATCACTTCGACCTTAATGCCCTCATCCAGGGGGCTCTCCAATTGCAGCAGTCCTCCAGTGACAGAGAGCTGATGCAGCCTGCCTCGCAGTTGCCGTCCATTCTCCAGCCGGACGAGCGAAAGCACGGTTCCCGCAAGTTTCACGCGGGGGGCGCGGGGGGCGGTCTGCGCTGGAGAAGACTTGGCCATAGACTGCCCTAACTATTTCATTCCAGTGCCTCTCGGCGGGAGATTACGAAAGAACTCGGTCTATTTCCCGCCAGGGACGAACCGATGCCCACGGGTACGGAGCAGCTTGCGGGGGACCCCGGATCTCCGTGCACGCTTACATTGCGGGCGGGCAGCGGCATGTTACATTCCCCTGTGCTGCAAATCACAACATAAGGTGATATAGTCGGGGCTGGACGGGGAGGGCATCCGCCAGGCATGAGCGTACCCTACGGGCTGCAAATCACCGAGAATTGCCTGATCTGCAAGCTCCGCCACTCCGGATTTTTCTGCGATCTTCCCAAAGGATCGCTGGAGGAGCTGGAAAAGATCAAGTATGCCAGCGCCTTTCCCCAAGGGGCGATCCTGTTTGTGGAGGGTCAGTCCGCGCGCGGCGCGTATATCATTTGCAGCGGACGGGTAAAACTCACTACCACCTCGCGAGATGGCAAGACTCTGATTTTGCGTATCGCGCAGGCGGGTGAAGTGTTGGGACTGCACGCTACCGTTTCCGGGAAGCCTTACGAGCTTACTGCGGAAACCTTGCAGCCATGCCAGTTGGATTTCATCAAGCGCGACGATTTTCTGCGTTTCCTCCAAAATCATGCCGATGCCTGCCTGACCGCGGCACAACACCTGAGTGAAAACTGTCAAAACGCTTATGAGATGATTCGCTCGCTCGGGCTTTCGCACTCGGTCTCGGAAAAGCTGGCGCGCCTGCTGCTCGAGTGGGCTTCGGACGGCGAGAGCACCAAGGACGGAATTCGCATCAAAGTTTCTCTTACCCACGAGGAAATGGCGCAGTTGATCGGCACTTCCCGGGAAACGGTTACACGGGTTCTGGGCGAGTTCCGGGAACACCACCTGGCCCAACTGCGCGGCTCGACGCTGCTCATTCAAAATAGAGCGGGTCTGGAAAAGCTCATCGGAGCCTAATCTCGGCGACCGCTGCACCCGCCAGACTTTGGCTGATTCTGAAGATTCGCCTCCCCCCATTTCCAACTTGGCACTGCGGCTTGTCGGTAACCCTGAGAGAATTACGGCTGTTACTTTACGAGAGCGCGCCCGCGACATAAGCTGCGGCTGTATGAAGCTGAATGCTCTGCTCATGTCACGGAATCAGTCGGCACTGCGGTTGTTGGCGGCGGCTCTGGATGAGCTCGCAATTGAGCGGCAGATCTGCTTCTCGGCGGCCGAGGGCATGGAACTCCTGGTGCAGGGGCATCACTCGGCAGTGGTACTGGATTTTGCGCTGCCTGGGGCGGCGCAGGTAGCCAAGATGGCACGGATGGCGTCGCCCCAGCGCAGACCCGTTGTCTTCGCAATGCTCGGCGTTTTGACGCCCGTCTGTGGAGCCTTCCAGGCAGGGGTCAATTTCGTTCTGTACAAGCCTCTGGTTTTCGAGCAGGTGACACGTGCGCTGCGCGCCGGACAGGGATTTATGCCGCGCAACCGGCAGAACGCCCCGCGTCACGAACTGGAGGCACTGGTCTATCTCCAACTGGGGGTGGCGGCGTTGCCGGCTATCGTGCTGGATTTGAGTGAGCAAGGCCTGGCCCTGCAGGCGGCGGAACCGCTGCCGCCGGTGCAGAATGTGCCTCTTCGTTTCGTTTTGCCCGGCACGACTTGCATGGTCGAAGCTACCGGTGAAGTGATCTGGGCCGATGACGATGGCCGCGCCGGAATGTTTTTTTCGCATCTCACACCTGCGTCACGCAGATATCTAAGGGATTGGCTGGCAAAGAAAGGTGCCAGCCCGAAAGAAGCTGTGCGGATTCTTTTGCCGCCAAGCAAACTGCGGCACCCGCTACACACTTCACAGTAAGTTGTGTTCGATAGACCTGGTGCAGCGTTTGAAAACGTTGTCCTTCGGCTTGGCTCAGGACAGGCTCGGCGGCTGATCGTGCGGGCGTTTTACCCGGATCGCCGGGGGCGAGGCCTGTCCTGAGCGTAGCCGAAGGCGCGTTCTTCGAACACCGCGAGTGCGTATCTCGGAACCACGCGGGAATGTCCGCTTTTCTCGTGCTAGACTCGGTGCTTCTTTCCAAGAAGACTGCGCATGTCTGAACTCACCTTCCTGTCAGCCGTTGCCCTGGCTGAACGCATCCGCAAGAAAAAATTGTCACCGGTGGAATTGGTGGAGGCACATCTCGCCCGGATCGAGAAACTGAATCCGAAACTGAACGCTTTTGTGCAGCTTGATGCCGACGGCGCGCGTCGTCAGGCTCGCGCAGCGGAAAGCGCGGTGACTGGCAACGCAACGCTGGGGCCGCTGCACGGCGTTCCGTTGAGCATCAAGAGTTCGATCGAGGTGACGGGAATGCGCTGCGAGGCCGGCACAAGGCTGCGCGCCGGCGTCGTGGCTTCCCAGGATGCGCCGCTGGTTTCGCGCCTGCGCAAGGCTGGTGCGATCATCCTTGGCACCACCAACACGCCCGAACTGCTCATGGCATGGGAGACGGATAATCTTCTTTACGGCCGCACCAACAATCCCTGGGACCTGTCGCGAACGCCGGGTGGTTCCAGCGGCGGAGAAGCGGCGGCGATTGCCTCCGGATGCTCGGCGGGAGGCGTGGGCAGCGACGGAGGCGGATCGATTCGCGTGCCGGCGCACTTCAGTGGAACCTGCGGCCTGAAACCCACGCCCGGACGCATCCCGGCCACCGGGCACTTTCCTAACTCAGTCGGTCCCTTCGCGTTGATTGGCGTCGTGGGTCCGATGGCGCGCACGGTGGCTGATCTGAAGGTGTTGTTCGAAGTCATGCAGGGACCCGACGACGGTGATCCCTCAGCCGCGCCTGTCCCCGTCCGCTGGCCTGGAAAAGTTGAGCTGAAGGGTCTGCGGATCGGATATTTCGAAGATGATGGCCGCACGCCGGTGACCTCGGAGACGCGTGCGGCTGTGCTTGCGGCTGCCGAGGCGCTCAGGCGCGCCGGATTTACGGTTGAACCTTTCCGTCCGGAGGGGCTCGAATCAGCGCGACAACTTTGGTGGCAGTTTTTCGGAATTGCGGGCGGAATGCTGCTCGGTCCGATGACCAAAGGGAGAGAAGCCGACCTCAGCCCGATTCTCAAAGAGTTTTTGGAGTGGGTTGCCGCCGAGCCTCCTCACACGGGACCGACGCTGCTTGATGCGTGGGTCCAGCGCGACGTGGTCCGGATGCAAGTTTTCGGGCAGATGCGCGAATGTCCCGTTCTGTTGTGCCCAGTCGCGTCGGTCCCGGCATTCCGGCACGGCGAGCGCAGTTGGAACATTGATGGACGCGTGGTGCAATATCTCGATGCCTGGAGCTACACCGAGTGGTTCAATTTGCTCGGGATTCCGGCTGCGGTAGTGCCCTTTGGCCAGTCCAGCGAAGGTTTGCCGATCGGAGTGCAGATCGTGGCGCGTCCGTGGGAAGAAGAATTGGTGCTCGCGGTCGCCGGCGAATTGGAGAAGCAACGCGGGGAGTGGCGGGCACCTGATAGCGTTCTGGCGTAAGCCAGCTTTAACGGGGGATCGCCCACGACAATTCCGGTGGCATCACATCACCGATTTATGAGGTCGCTGACAGTTCTCAGTTCGGAGAAGCCGATTCGTACGATCTTAACCGAGGGAACTTTCTTAGCTCGATACAACATATAATCTTCGCGTTGCCCGGTATCCAGGTGGGCTGCACCAGCATTCTTGATGGTAGAAATATCACCAAATAAGCGTCATGCCGGCGGCGGTCTGCTTCTGCGACTGCTTATTTTTCTGTTCATTTCCGCCGGTTATCTTTATACGTTTCCCCAGCCGAATGTCTTCTATGCCGCGGTTGTCTTGCTGCACGCGGTGGTGGGCGTCCTCGCCGCTCTTCTGCTGGTTATTTTTCTTTCCCCACTGCTCCGAGATAAAAGCACCGTCTCGCAGCTGGGCTGGGTCCTGCTTGCGGGAGGAGCGGCCTTCGGGTTAGTGCTGGTCAGGACTGGCACGGCGCGGCCGGAGTGGAATCTGCTTTATGCCCACATTCTTCTGTCCGTAGTGGGCGCAGGTATCGTGTTCGCGGAGTGGCTTGGCGCCCACGGGTGGCTGTCGCCGAAGCTCCGCGGATCAATCATGCGCTGTGCAATTTGTCTGCTCGTGCTCGGGGCACTCGGCGCGGGCGCTCGCTATGTTCGGGAATCTCGCTGGCAAAATCTAGCCCGCATCGAGAATCCGCTGATGCCGCCCGCCAGCATGAACGATGAAGGCGATGGCGCCAATGGTCCGTTTTTCCCCAGTTCTGCTCAGGTTTATGGCGGACAAAAGATTCCCAGCAAGTTTTTTATGGAATCAGATTCCTGCAAACGCTGCCACGAAGACATCTACAACCAGTGGTTCAGTTCGGCGCATCATTTCTCGTCGTTCAACAATCAGTGGTATCGCAAGAGCATCGAGTACATGCAGGACACGGTCGGCACCCGGCCTTCGAAATGGTGTGGAGGCTGTCATGATCCGGCGGTTCTCTACAGCGGCCTGATGGATACGCCCATCCAGCAGATCGTGCATCGCCCGGAATCGCAGGCCGGGCTTGGCTGCATGATGTGCCACTCGATTGCCCGCGTGAAGAGCACCATGGGACAGGGAGATTTCTACTTGGAGTATCCCACGCTGCACGAGTTGGCCGCGACCAGGAATTCCGTCGTGCGCGCTCTCCACGATTTTCTGGTAAAGCTGAATCCCGAACCGCATCGGCGTGTCTTTCTGAAGCCTTTCATGCGGAATCAGACGGCGGAATTTTGCTCCACTTGCCACAAAGTCCATCTCGATGGGCCGGTCAATCATTACCGCTGGATTCGCGGCTTCAACGAGTATGACAACTGGCAGGCCAGCGGAGTTTCGGGTCAGGGCGCGCGCTCGTTTTATTATCCGGAGAAGCCTGCTCAGTGCGCGGATTGCCACATGCCTTTGATTCCCTCAGCAGACCTTGGCAACGTCAATGGTGTTATCCACTCGCACCGATTCCCGGCGGCGAATACCGCGTTGTCCACGGCAAACGAAGATGCCGAGCAACTCGAGATCACGGAGAAGTTTTTGCAAGATAAGATCGTCAGCGTGGACATCTTTGCTTTTTCTCCAGCGCAGGCGGAGTTGAAGGCGGGAGTGGTCACGCAGCCGGGGTTGTCTACAACTTTCGCAGTCGGCGAAGAGGCGGAGGCGAAGATTGTTCCCGCAGAAGAAGCGGAGGCTCTGTCCGTGACTGCGCCGCTCAATCGCGTGCAACCTGTGGTCCGGCGGGGTGACACGGTACGGGTAGACGTTGTAGTACGCACGAAAAAGATCGGGCACTTCTTTCCCGGTGGGACGGTGGATGCATACGACACCTGGCTGGAATTGAAGGGCACTGACGACAAAGGCCAGACGATTTTCTGGAGCGGCATGGTAGAGGACAACGGCAAAGGGCCCGTAGAGAAAGGCGCGCACTTCTACCGCTCGCTTCAGGTGGATGCGCACGGACACCGAATCAACAAACGCAACGCCTGGGCGACGCGCGCCGTCGTGTATGTGCATCTGATTCCTCCGGGCGCTGCAGATATGGTCCACTATCGGCTGCATGTTCCGGAGAGCGCAGGCAACAAGATCACGCTACATGCCCGGTTGTGTTATCGCAAGTTCGCGTGGTGGAACACGCAGTTTTCATTCGCCGGAATTCCCGATCCGTCGGAACCACCGGCACGCGAGGTAACACCGGACTTCGACGATAGAGGATTCGTATTTCACGGTTCGTTAAAAGGCGTTTCGGCGAAGGAAGAGAAGGTTCCAGACCTGCCCATCGTCGCGTTGGCCGAAGATGAAGTGACGCTGAAAGTCGTGCCCCGCGACGCTCCAGCGCCGGAGCCCAAAACCGTGTTGCGAGCCGACGACTGGCAGCGCTGGAATGACTATGGCATCGGCTTACTGCTGCAAGGCGATTTGAAGAGTGCGCAGGCAGCGTTCCAGAGAGTGACGGAGATCGATCCCAGGAATCCCGATGGCTGGGTGAACATCGGCCGCGCCGCGGTGCAGGAAGGCGACATGGATCGCGCGCGCACCGTGCTGGAAAGGGCGTTGTCGCTCAGCCCGAATTTGGCCCGCGCTCATTTTTTCTACGCCTCGGTTCTGCGCAGCGCTGGCCGCTACGATGAGGCAGTCGAGCATTTGCGCAGAGTCCTGGATCAGTATCCACGCGATCGCGTGGCCATCAACGATCTGGGCCGAATTCTCTTTCTGGAGCGCAAATACGCGGATGCGGTCAAGGTGTTGCAAGGAGTCTTGGCCATTGATCCGGAAGACCTGCAGGCGCACTACAATCTGATGCTCTGCTACAAAGGTATGGGCAACGAGCAAGAAGCCCGCGAACACGAATTGCGTTATCTGCGCTTCAAGGCGGATGAAGCATCGCAGGCAATCACCGGGCCTTACCGCCAACTTAATCCCGAAGATAATAATGAGCGGCAGGCCATTCACGAGCACGTCTCGGTACAACTGCCGAAAATGAACCCAAGCCACGCAGGGCAGGGCGTCTCCGGCCGTCGCCTCCAGCAAAGCTCAGCAAACCCGCCCTTCAGGACCGGAGCGTCCCAATAATGTTCAAGCTGGCGTGGCGTATTGCCCTGTTTCTGACACTCCCATCGGTGGCTCAACGCATCCAATTTCGCGATATCACGGCTCAAGCCGGCATTCATTTCGTCCACAACAACGGTGCGTTTGGCAAGAAATATCTTCCCGAAACCCTGGGCCCGGGCTGCGCTTTCATTGACTACGACAACGATGGCTGGCCCGACATCGTGCTGGTGAACGGCGAAGACTGGCCCGGACATAAGCGCGCAGAGTCCACGCTGAAGCTCTATCACAATAATCACGACGGTACCTTTACCGATGTCACGCGCAAGGCCGGCCTCGCGGTTTCCATGTACGGACTTGGTGTCGCGGTCGGCGACTACGACAATGACGGCTACGACGATTTATTCATCAGCGCCCTTGGCCAGAGCCATTTATTTCACAACAACGGCAACGGAACTTTTACGGACGTGACCAAGTCCGCGGGCCTCTGGGGACCGACCGACTTTTCTACGAGCGCCGCCTGGGTGGACTACGACCGCGACGGCAAGCTTGACCTCGTCGTCGCAAATTACGTGCAGTGGTCCGAGAAGAACGACCTGTACTGCACGCTTGACGGCGTGCACAAATCCTATTGCACGCCGGAGTCCTACAAAGGCGCCTCGGCGCGGCTGTGGCATAACCTGGGCAATGGCAAGTTTGAAGACGCAACCCAGAAAGCCAAGTTGTACGACCCGACATCCAAGGGACTTGGCGTTGCGGTCCTCGATTCCAACGGCGATGGCTGGCCCGACATTCTGCTCGCCAACGACACGCAGCCCAACAAGCTGTACGAAAATAAGCGCGATGGAACGTTTGAAGAAAAAGGCATCTCCGCGGGAGTTGGATTCAGCGAAGATGGCGTGGCCCGCGCCGGCATGGGTGTGGATGCCGCGGATTACGATCGTTCCGGGCGGCCCAGCATCATCATCACGAATTTCGCCAACCAGATGCTCGCGCTCTATCACAACGAGAATGGACTATTTGTCGATGACGCCCCGCATTCGGAGGTTGGCCGTGCGACGTTGATCACGCTGGGGTTCGGCTGTTTTTTCTTTGATTATGACAATGACGGCTGGCCCGACATCTTTGTGGCCGACGGGCATATCGAGAATGGCATTGAGCGAATTCAAAAACGGGTGACTTATGCCGAGCCGCCGCATGTATTTCGCAACCTGGGTGGTGGGAAATTTCAGGAGGTGACGGAATCTCTGGGCAAAGACTTTGCCAGCCCGAAAGTCGCCCGGGGAGCGGCCTACGCGGACATTGATAACGATGGATCACTGGATGTGCTGGTCACCACCAACGGCGGCCGGGCGTATTTGTTTCACAACCAAGGTGGCGAGAATCGCAGTTTGCGGATAAAGCTGGCAGGAACGAAGTCCAATCGCGATGGCATCGGTGCGGTCGCCCGCCTGACTTCCGGCAAAGATAACCAGTGGCAAATGCTGCATAGCGGTTCGAGTTACTTGTCGCAGAGCGAACTGGTGCTGACGTTCGGGCTGGGTACGGCTACGAAGGCCGATTCGATCGAAGTGCAGTGGCCCAGCGGGCAGGTCGACAAGCTCGCAAACGTGGCCGGAAGCCAGACGATCACTGTTCAAGAAGGCAAGGGCATCGTGGCGAACCGGGCGTATAGTCGGTCGTGGAGTTCCGTCGCTCAAGACATCATCAACCGCAGAAGTCACTGAGGACACAGAAGTACGTCACGGACCACCTCTGTGTTCTCCGTAACCGCTGTGGTTAACTGGTTATCGCATGAGCAAGCCGATTCTTCTTGTTTCCGCTGCTGTTGTCTTGGCTGCAATCGCCCTCTTCGCGCTCGTTCCCCAAGATGCGGACACCGCAAGAAATGCTGACACATCCGCCGAGGCTGCTCGTCTCAACACTCTGGGCGCAGCGTACATGAACCAGCAGCTTTTTGAGATAGCTCTGAAAGCGTTTCAAGAGTCTGCGGCACTCGATCCTAAGTTGCAGATCGCCCAACTGAATCACGGCATCGCGTTGTTGAATTTAGGCCGTGTTGATGCGGCGCGCCCGCTACTGGAGCAGGCGGTCAGGCAAAACCCGGCCGACGCTCATGCGTGGTTCAACCTCGCTTTGCTTTACAAAAATACCGGCGATGCCCAGGCTGCTGTGAATGCCTTCAAACGCGTCACGGAGATCGATCCGAACGACGCTGATACGTGGTATTTCCTGGGAACGAGCTACATTGAAAGCAAGCAGTATCCGGAGGCGATCGATGCGTTCCAGCGCGCGCTGAAAATTGTCCCGACACATGCCTCGGCCGAATTCGGTCTGGCACGGGCATACCAGCAATCCGGCGATCTGGCTGGGGCGCGCGAGCATCTGGCGCGTTTTCAGCACATCAAAGACACCAAACTCGGCGTGCCCATCAGCCTGGCCTACGGGGAGCAGGGGAAGTACTCGCTTGCAGAAGAGTCTCCGCTTGCTCCGGAAAAAGTGCCGCCCGCAATCAAGGTTCAGTTCGCAGACGTGACCGCGCAAACCGGGCTAACGACAAAAGCGACCCCAAAATCGAACGATCTGGCTTCGTACTTGGGGCCTGGCGCGTGTTTTCTCGATTACGACGGCGACGGCAGGATCGACATCTTTTTGCCGGACAACGGCAAGGAAGGAGGGATGTCGCTGTATCACAATCTGGGGAATGGCAGGTTTGAAGATGTAACCCGGAAAGCAGGGCTTGATCCGGCGATGCACGGGATCGGCTGCACGGCGGGAGATTATGACAATGACGGCTTTACGGACCTCGCGGTAAGCCTTCTTGACAGAATTATGCTGCTGCACAATGAGAAAAACGGCGCGTTCAAGGATGTGGCTCGAGCAGCCGAGATAAGGTACGTGGGCGCTACGGGCCTAACTTTCATCGACTACGACCATGACGGAGATTTGGATCTCTACGGTTCGAGCGGAATTGTGATAAACGGCGGGCGTACCGCCATTGGCGCAAGTGCGATGTGGCGAAATAATGGTAATAGCACGTTTACCGATGTGACGGGCGCAATAGGCGTCTCGATCCCTTCTTCAGCAAACAACGCGATTGGCACCGACTACAACAACGACCGAGCTGTCGACCTTGCTGTGGCTGACTGGTCAGGTGGCACCATCTTTCAAAATCCCCGCGAGGGAAACTTCCATCCTATCCACCCTTTTTCACACCTGCCAGTCGATGAAAAAAAAGCAATTGACTTCACACTTAGTTCGATTCCCACCGTGGGTATTGCCGCCCTTGACTTTGATCACGATGGATGGATGGACGTTGCTTTAACACGTCTGACTGGACCTGCTCTGACTCTTTGGCGCAATGCTCAGGGAACGGCCTTCGAGGAAGTGCCCCTGCCGCAAACCAACTGGGTTCGCGCTTACGGCGTCGCTGCAATCGACTACGACAACGACGGCTGGGTTGATCTCGTTGCCGTCGGCGAAACAAAAGAGGGCAAAGGCGAAGTGCGACTCTTCCGCAATCTCGGCCCGGATGGCTTCAAAGACGTCACTGCCGACGTCGGCCTCGACAAAATCCAACTGAAAGACCCGCGCGCCATCATCACGGGCGACTACGACGACGACGGCGCCACCGACCTGCTGATCACGCAAAATCATGGACCGGTGATTCTGCTCCGCAATGAAGGCGGCAACAAGAACCACTGGCTCAGCTTAATCTGAAAGGACTCGCCGACAATAAAAGCGCCATCGGAACGAAAGTTGAGATCTTCGCCGGAGGCAATCGGCAGAAATTCGAGATCGCCGGTTCGTCCGGATATCTAGGGCAGAACTCACCGTATCTGACCGTCGGCCTGGGTCAAGCCAAGCAAGCAGAGGTCGTCCGCATGCTCTGGCCCACTGGGGTGTTACAGGATGAAATGGAAGTCGCCGCCGATCGCGAACAGAAGTACATGGAGATTGACCGTCGCGGAAGTTCCTGCCCCACGCTCTTCGTCTGGGATGGCCGGCATTACGAATTAGTCGGCTGACATGCTCGGCGCGGGCGTCGTCGGACACTGGGTTGGGCCCGGCCAGCGCAACATTCCGCGCCCGACCGAATACATCAAGGTCGATCGCGACGCCATTCGCGAAAAAGATGGCAAGCTCAGTTTCCGCTTCATGGAGCCGCTGGAAGAAGTCGGTGTATCTCGATCAGGTGAAGCTGTCTCGCGGTCGACCATCCCGCTGATTTCGATGTCTATCCCAACGAATATTTCGCCAGCAACCCGCCGTATCCGCCGTTCAAGGTTGTTTCCAGCCACGACGCGCGGCCGCCCGCTGGCGCATGGGACGAGCACGGGCACAACGTGCTCCCCGATCTGCTCGCGCACCATTATTTCGGCGATTTCGAGTTGCCTCCCGTTCCACGGCTTCACCAAGCTGCACAGCCTCGAACTCGACCTGGGCGAGCCATACCGATGGCGGCCCGTTTGGCTGCTGATGCACGGCGAAATTGAATACTTCAGCGCGACCAGCATGTATGCTGCCGTATCAAGCTGGAGTTCGCAGGCGGTTGCGCCCTATGTCGAGGCGCTTGGGCGCCGACGGGAAGTGGACTCGCAGTCATCGACGATATGGGTTTTCCCGCCGGTGGCCCGCGCACCATGACCGCCGATCTGACCGGCAAGCTTGCCGCCAGGCACGCAACGCATCCGCATCTCGACCAACCTGCAGATCTACTGGGACAGCATTCTGATCGACCGCGACGGGCAGGACCAGAACGTCCGCGTGACTCCGGTTCCGCTCGCCAGCGCCGATCTGCGCTTTCACGGATTCCCTCTGAAAATCGAAAATCAGCCGCCGGGCAATGTGCATGTATGTCTATGAGAAGGCCAGCTCCACGGGCCTTACACGCGCCCCGCGGGCGCCTACACGCGCTACGGCGATGTGCTGCCGCTGCTGACTTCCCTCGATGATCGGCTCGTCGTCTTCGGATCGGGTGATGAAGTTGCTCTGGATTTTGATCCGTCGAGACTTGCCGCTGTTGCCCAAGGGCTGGGTGCGCGACTATTTCTTCGTGGCCAACGGCTACGAGAAAGACATGGACTTCTACGCCTACGACTTCGACCAGCGTGGATCCGCTGCCCTTCCGCGACATGGGCACGTATCCGTATCCCGGGATAAGATCATTCCCGCTGGACGATGTCCATCTGAACTATCTTCTGGAATACAACACGCGGTATATGTCGGGGCATGAGGCGCGAGGGTTTGGTTTTGACTATGGTCCATCGAGATAACGTCAGGGCAGACGCGCCATCCTTCGCGGAGTCCGCGCCTGACGGAATCGTTTTAATAGTTGACAGTTTCGCTGCGCCATAATCCAATACGCCGAGATGGAAACCACCTCTTCTCCCGGATCTCCTGGACTGCCCGCCTGCGGCGCACGCTTACTCTTTGGGACCTGATTCTCTATGGCGTCATCGTCATTCAGCCGGTTGCGCCCATGTCCGTATTCGGCGTGCTCAGCGATCGCGGTCATGGCCATGTGGTCACCACGATTCTCATTGCGATGGTGGCCATGCTGTTTACCGCCATCAGCTATGGCCGCATGGCCCGTGCCTATCCCAGCGCGGGCTCGGCGTTCACTTACGTCGGCCAGGAGATCAACCCTGCGCTCGGCTATGTCACGGGATGGAGCATGGTGATGGACTACATGCTCAATCCCATGATCTGCATCATCTGGATCAGCCAGCAGGCACATGTGTTCGCTCCTGGAATTCCCTACGCGGATGGGCGGTCTTCTTTGCCCTGGTTTTCACCGGCCTGAATATTCAGGGAGTGAAGACTTCGGCCCGCGTGAATACCGGACTGGCCGCGGCTATGGGCGTGGTGATCGCGATCTTCTTCGTCACTGCGGCGCGCTACATTCTTGGACATCCGCATGACGGGGCGGCCTTCTTCACCCGGCCGTTTTACGATCCGCAGATGTGGAACACAAGAGCTGTGCTTGGGCGGAACATCGATTGCCGTGCTGACCTACATCGGATTTGACGGCATCTCGACGCTTGTCGGAAGAGGCCGAGAATCCACGGCGGAATATCCTGCTGGCGACCGTGCTGACCTGCTTGGTGATCGGAATCCTGTCGGCTCTGGAAGTGTATGCGGCGCAACTGATATGGCCGGCTTCGCAGCCGTATCCCAACGTGGACACGGCTTTCACTTTCGTGGCCGGACGTGCATGGGCGCCGCTGTTCGCTATTCTGGGATTCACGCTGGCTGGTGGCCAACTTTGGCTCCGGCATGGGAGCGCAACTAGGAGCGGCTCGCCTGCTTTACGGCATGGGACGCAGCGGCGCCTTGCCCAAGTCTTTCTTTGGCGCGGTTGATCCCAAGCGGCACGTACCCCGCAACAACGTGCTGTTCGTGGGTGGCCTGGCGCTGGCGGGTGCCTTCCTTCTGCCGTGGGTAGCGGCGGTTCCTTCGATCATGGCCCGATTTTTCTCAAGAGGATCCAGCACCGGCCTGGGAACGGCGGCCACCGGCTACGAACTTGGGGCCAACTTACTAAACTTCGGCGCCCTGATTGCTTTCATGGGGGTGAACGCTGCGGCTTTTGTTCGCTACTATCTCCGGGAAGCGAAAAAGAAGCTGACGAACCTACTACCGCCGGTTCTAGGCTTCGTCATTTGCCTGCTTCTATGGTTGAACCTGAGCACCCAAGCGCTGATCTTTGGAACCATTTGGATGGTCACGGGGATCGCTTTCGGCGCATGGAAGACACGCGGCTTCCGCGGCAACCTGGTGGATTTTGAATTGCCAGCGGAAGAGGCTTGAACAAATGGTGCATCAGACGTTGCGGGTCACGTCGGCTATGCAAGCCGGCCTTAACAAATCACGTCTGGACCGATTTGGGACTCGTGGAACTTTTGCCTGTTCCACAGCATCTATTGAGCATTGCATAATATAGTTACAGAGGAAACAGTTCCGCCTGCCGCCAGAAGGCGATGACCAACGTGGGTCGCTTGCGCATGCGGCGCAGAGCCTTGCGGGCATAATGGCTTAACTGGCCAAAGTTCTGCGGGCAGAAGTTGGGCAGTTCGTGTTGCTTCCAGTGCGACCACAGGTACTCGACCGGATTCAGTTCCGGCGCATAGCCGGGAAGAAACTCCACCCACAAGCGCCCGCGCTGCTGGCGGATGAACTCCCAGGTCATGCGGCTGCGATGGCCGGTTAGTCCGTCCCAGACGACCAGCAGCTGGCCCGGAAGGTGGCGCAGCAAGTGCTCCAGGAACTCAATGACCTGCGGGCTGCGAATGGTCCCGGGAAAGAGTCGGAAGTAGAAGTTCCACCACGTCACCCCCGCCATGGCCGACAGCGTCTTCCAGTTGAAGTGATATTGCAGCACCGGCGTCTGTCCCTTCGGCGCCCAGGTGCGACAGCGGTGCGGGCGTTCGCTCAGTCCGCTTTCGTCGATGAAGACGATGGTGCGGCCCTCTTTTTGGGCTTTTTTTTAATCTCCGGCCAGCGCTCCCGTTTCCAGCGACGGATCTTCTCTTCGTCGCGTTCCAGCGCACGTCCTACCGGACGCTGGCAACTCCAGCCCAGTTGCCGCAGAATCCGCCAGGCTTGCGATGGGTGATACTTCACCCCGCATTCCTGCTCGATCAGATGAGCCACGCGCCACGAAGTCCACAGGCTGGTTTCGTACCCTAAGGCCTGCGGCCCGCGCTTCAGTCCCTTCTCGATGCGCCGCAGATCCTCGGGCCGTAAGCGGGCTCTGCGCCCAGCGTGTCCCGCCTTCTTCAGCGCTCGCACTCCACCTTGCTGCAGCTGTGCCGCCCACCGACTCACCGACTGCCGATGCACTCCCACCTGTCGCGCTACCTCTGCCGGATGTACTCCTTGCCGCAACAGTCGAGCCCCCAACCGCCGCCGCTCCTCCAACTTCTCAAAGTCTCGCCGTACTCCCGCCGGGTTTCCCATGACCGCAGAGTAGCATAGGATCTCCAGAATGTCACTATATTATTCAATTCTCAATAATCATTCAGTTGTCTGATATTCTTGTAGTGATTACCAAAGTGGTGTACACTCCGGTGTCTGGTTTCCCCCTATAGTTATCTGGCAGCCACAGAGTAATCAGGAGCATCCTATGCACGTGACGGCTATCAAATCACGACATGCTTCTCCTGAGCCTAACCCCGTCCGACAGATCAGGCTCAAAATCGCAATAATCGTTGAACGGGATGGTGACGGCTACCACGCATATTGTCCCGCGTTTAGGGGTCTCCACATTGACGGTGATACGGTGGATGAGGCCTTGCACCACGCACAAGAAGCCGTGGCTGTTTACATAGAGTCTCTAGCCACGCACGGCGACCCTTTGCCGATTGGACCGGATTGCAGTGTGTGCAAGGAGGAACAAATCCCAATCGTTCCCCCTGGGGCTCTCTTGCGTCACTTTGAGCTGCAATGGCCTTCCCTAAGCATGTCTGGGATCAGCTAAAATCTACAACTGCCGATGAGTTGATTTCCGCTCTAAAGCGGGATGGATATGTCCAAGACCCTGCAAGTCACGACGCTACCATCGCCTTCATTAAGGGAGTCAATCCCAACCGCAAACGTGTTGTGATCCACTACCACCCGCGCAAGACCTATCGCCCTAAGCTTCTAATTGCACTTCTCAACGAGATTGGATGGACCGAGCGAGACATGCGGCGATTACGGCTTATTAAGTAAGAATTCAAATGGATTCCCTGCCAAGCGATTGGTGCTGTCTTAGGAGCCGCTGGTAGTGTCCTAATCTATGGGACACACACGTGAGTACTGATGAATTTCTAAATCCCTCAGCACCTGCCAAGTGGGTAGTGGGTGAAAACTCACCCAGTACCGTCCCCCGGCCGCCCTGCATTTCCCCCCTTTAGTTTATAATCACTAATTCCGCTTTGTTTCCCGGAGCCATAAGAAGATGATTCGATTTCTGCAAACCCCTGGTCCGATCAAGAAGGTCCTTCTTGGCGGGCTGTTGACCGTCATTTGCGTGTTCATGGTAATCACGCTGGTCCCCGGTTTCGGCAGCTCCAACTTCATGGGCGGCGCGGGCGCCGGAGCGAGGCGTCGTGGCCAAGGTCGCCGGCAATGACATCACCACGCTGGAGGTATTGCGTTCAGCCAAGCAGATGGTGCGGCAGCAGTTTCCCAAGGGAGGAGCGCAGGCTTCGATGTTGCTCCCCTTCTTCACTTCGCAGGCGGCGCAACAATTAATCAACGAGAAGGTGGTTCTCGCCGAAGCCGAGCGTTTGGGGTTGCGTGCCACCGACGAAGATGTGCGCGACGAACTGCAGCATGGTCAATATGCGGAGGTCTTCTTTCCGGGAGGCACTTTTATTGGAGAGGTGGCCTACGAGGAGAGGCTCCAGCAGGCGGACCTCACCATCCCCGTGTTCGAGCAATCGGTGAAGAATGAAATCCTGTTCGACAAGCTGCGCGCACTGGTGGCGGGCAGTGCCGCTGTCACCGAGGCCGAGGTTCGCCAGCAGTTTGAGAAACAGAACACGAAGGTCAAGTTCGACTATGCTGTGCTTAAGAAAGACGACATTCTCAAGGAAATCCATCCTACCGACGCCGAGCTGAAGGCGTTCTACGAGCGCAATAAAGCGAGCTATAGCAACTCGATTCCAGAAAAACGCAAGATCAGCTACGTGTTGATTGACACTGCGAAGATTCAAGCCGAGACCCAGGTCAGCCAGCGCGATCTACAGGCCTACTACGATCAGCACCGTGACGAGTACCGTGTACCGGATCAGGTGAACGTGCGCCATATTCTGATCAAAACGCCGCTCCCCGGCCCCGATGGTAAAGTGGACCCCAAGGGTGTGGATGAAGCGCGCAAGAAAGCGGAAGACGTCCTGAAACAATTGAAGGCGGGCGCCAATTTCGCCGACCTGGCCAAGAAATATTCCGAAGACGTCAGCAGTGCCAAGGATGGCGGCTCCTTGGGTTGGATTCAACGCGGCCGCTTTCCCGCCGAGGTGGACAAAGCCGTATTCGCTCTTCCCAAGGGTGGGACGAGCGAGGTAATTGATACGGGCTCAGGCTTCGACATTGTCCGCGTGGAAGACAAGCAGGATGCACATGCGAAGACGCTGGACGAAGTCAAAAGTGAGATCGAACCGATCATCAAGTCAGCAAAAAGCGGCGCAAGCCGCCGAGGCGCGAGGCGAACGCATTGCTCACCCAGTCCCGCAACGCTGGCCTCGACAAAGCGGCTGCGGCCAAAGGCCTGCAAGTTGTTACAACCGACTTCATCAGCCGCACTGATTCGCTGCCCGGAATTGGGAGCCGCGCCTCGGTTCATGGACGCAGTGTTCAACGAGGCCGAAAAATCTCCGCCGGACGAAGCGCAGTTGCCCCAGGGATTTGCAGTGTTTCGAGTTACTGGCGATCAAACCGCCCGCTACGCCGACTTTCGAGGAGATCCGCAGCCGCGTGGAGACACGAGTTTAGAAACGAGCGCGCTACGACTCTGCTGTCCCAGAAAACCCAGGAGCTCTCCGATCGGGCCAAGGCTGAGCACGATTTGAAAAAAGCGGCGAAGGAACTCGGCGCCACCATGAAGACCAGCGATCTCGTGCTGCCAGATGGACAAGTTCCCGATCTTGGCTCGATGGCGGGACCGGCGTCCGCTGCCTTCACTCTTGAAACCCGGCGAGATCAGCGGGCCGATCGACACCAACAGTACCGGCGTTGTGCTCGCCGTGGTGGAGAAGCAGGAGCCGACCGACCAGGACTTTGCCGCGAAGAAGGACCAGATTCGCGATTCGCTGTTGCAAACCAAGCAATCGGAATTGTTCGGTCTGTTCGTATCCAACCTGCGAGAGCAGATGGAGAAATCCGGGCAAGATCAAGATCAACGAGCAAGAACTGAAAAGCCTTGACCAGGCAGCAGAGCGAAGAAGATCAGGGCGAGTAAGGGGTAGGCTTCGAGGTAACCGGGACCTGCAAGTAGGATTAGGCAGAGCCTGTCTGGCTCCGCCTGACGATATCCTTATAATCGAGTCACACCTTTAGCAACTCAGGCGGAGCAGCAGCGATCCATGTCATTCCCGCGCTCGACCGGAATTCTGCTCCACCCTATCTCCTTGCCGTCGCGCGGCGGCATTGGGGACTTCGGCCCCGCCGCCTACCAGTTTCTCGACTTCCTGGCATCCGCCCGCCAGGGACTTTGGCAGGTGCTGCCGCTCGGTCCACCCGCGAACGGGAATTCCCCTTACTCTTCCACCTCGGCGTTTGCCGGGAATCCCCTGCTGATCAGCCTGGAACGTCTGGCGGAGCATGGCTGGATCGACAGCTCTTGCTTGAAAACACTTCCTGATGCTGGCGGCCCTATCAGACTACGACAAAGTTAGCGAGCACAAGCTGCCGCTGCTGGTCGAAGCCACGCGCAAGTTCCTGAAGCCGGGACGGGGCGCAGCCTCGCTATGAGCGATTTTGCGCGGAAAATGAACTGGTGGCTGGAAGATTTTGTCCTGTACGACAGCTTGCGGGATCGCTACCGGAAACAGTCCTGGAATCACTGGCCTGGCGAACTGGCGCGCCGCGAGCCAGAGCACTGCGAGCCGCACGCCTGGAGCTCGCCTCGGAAATGGCGGCACGCCGCGTGATTCAGTTTTTTTTCTATGAGCAGTGGCGCTGCTTTGCGCCTGTACTGCGCGCAGAAATCGATCCGCGTGGTCGGTGACATCGCCATTTTTGTGGATTATGACAGCGCCGACGTTTGGGCGCAACGGCGATCTCTTTCGGCTTAAGGACGATCTCGAGCCGGAATTTGTGTCCGGCGTGCCACCCGACGCGTACAGCGCCACGGGCCAGCGCTGGGGCAATCCGCTTTACAACTGGGACGCGATGCGGACGAGCGGTTATAAGTGGTGGGTCCAGCGGTTGCGATGGGCGACGCAGACAAGCGACTTCATTCGGCTCGATCATTTTCGCGGTTTCGCCCAGTTCTGGGAAATTCCAGCCGCTGACCCGACCGCGATGAACGGCCGCTGGGTGGATGGCCCAAGAGATGACCTGTTCAACAAGTTGCGCGAAGAATTGGGAGATCTGCCGTTTTTTGCTGAAGACCTCGGTTACATTACTTCCGACGTGCATGCGCTGCGCGAGCGCCAACAGATTCCCGGCATGGCGGTTCTGCAGTTTGGCTTCGGTGACCCAGGCGCGCACGTCTACTTGCCGCATCGTCTCACTGCCGACCGCGTGGTCTATACCGGCACTCACGACAATGACACCACCCTGGGCTGGTGGAACTCCGGGGCAACCGATCACGAGCGGAGGGCTGCGGAGGCTTACCTTGGGCGCTGCGATGACGGCATCAACTGGGCGTTGATCCGCGCGGCCCAGGCTTCGGTGGCCAGTCTGTCCGTCGTTCCTCTGCAGGATGTGCTGGGATTAGGCAGCGAAGCCCGCCTGAACGTTCCCAGCCGGCAAGTTGGCAATTATCTGTGGCGCTACCAACCGGGTTCGCTCACGCCAGCTCTCGCAGCGAGACTGGCGAGCTCTTGCCGAAGTCACGGACCGGCTGCCGCAGAGGCTGCCCGTGCCGCCAAGTGAAGACTTCGTCGCCTGACCATCGTGCTAATGGCGCAGAATGTTGTGACCTCTCAACTGTCATTCCGAGCGTAGCGAGGGATCTGCAGTTGTTTGGAGTTGCGGACAATGCAGATTCCTCGCGCCAGAAGCGGGCGCTCGGAATGACAACGTTCTTACGGAATAGCGTCCCGATGGTATGTATTCTCCATAATGTGGTTCCCCTCCCCAACCGAAATCGTGTATAGGTGTAAGGCGAGGTTCGGAGTGAAGCTCAGTGGAGAGTCCGATCATCCAGGCTCGCGCGGTCGAGAAGTTCTACGTCCAGCCGGACGGTAACCGCATTGAAGTGATTGCGCCCACTGATCTGGAAATTTCTCCGGACCAGATCGTCGCCCTCCTCGGCCCCTCTGGCTCCGGCAAATCCACGCTGCTGCGAATTCTGACCGGTCTCTCCATGCCTTCGTCAGGGCAGGTGCTCTGGCACGGCGCGCCCATCGACAGCCACGCTCCGAACGTTGCGATCGTCTTCCAAAGCTTCGCTTTATTCCCCTGGCTGAACGTTCTGGAGAATGTGGAAGCGCCGCTGGAAGCGCGCGGTGTCGGCGCCATTGAACGGCGCAAGCGTGCCCTCAAGATGGTGGATACGGTAGGACTCGACGGCTTCGAGACCGCGTATCCCAAGGAGCTTTCCGGCGGCATGAAACAGCGCGTAGGTTTTGCCCGCGCCCTGGTAGTCGAACCGGAAGTACTGTTCATGGATGAACCTTTTTCCGCGCTTGATGTGCTAACAGCGGAAAACCTGCGCGGTGAACTGCTGGAACTCTGGCTCACCAGGAAAATGCCTGCCCGCGCCATCTTCGTGGTTACACACAATATCGAAGAGGCGGTGCTGCTGGCAGACCGCGTCATCGTTCTGGGAAAAAATCCGGGACGCATTCGTTCTGATTTTGCCATCACACTGCCCCAGCCCCGTGACCGGAAAGCTCCCCGATTTGTTGAACTCGTGGACTATGTCTACAAAATCATGACCCAGCCGGACGTCGAGCATGCCCTGCCTGAAGGACAAGCCCCCAAACCGGTTCCCGCTCGCAAGGAGAGGTACCAGATGTTGCCTCACGCCCGTCCCGGTGGCATTGCCGGCCTGCTGGAGCTTCTCCACGACCGCGGCGGGCGCGAAGATCTTTATCGCCTCGCCGAGCAATTGGCTATGGACGTGGATGACCTCTTGCCTATCGTCGAAGCCAGCGCCATGCTGGGATTCGCCACTCTGAAGGAAGGAGACGTGGAGATCACGGCGGAAGGCACCGCTTTCGCCGAAGCCGACATTCTTACCCGCAAGCTCCTTTTTCGCGAAGCTGCGCTCAGGCATATCGCGATTCTGCAGTGCATCGAGAGTGTGCTCAAAGCCAAGTCCGATCACTCCATCCCGGAAGAATTCTTCCATGACATTCTCGATGAGCATTTCAGCCAGGATGAAGTCGAACGCCAGTTCGAAACCGCGATGAACTGGGGACGATACGCGGAAATCTTCGACCACGACCCGGGGAAAGGGCGGCTCGTCTTGACCGAACCGGCTCCGGAATCCAATCACCCGGCCGCGGTGAAGCGATGAAACCTGCCGGCGGACTGGGAACATTTTTGCCCTACCGGCTGTGGTCGCTGCTACCGCGGTTCGAGACCTCGCGTTTGCCCGACTTGCTGATGTTTGCGGCCGGCAATCGCGCTGTTCTACGGCATTTTGATGGTGGCGCGCACCTGGCTTCGGCCCATTCACGCCGTCAGTCGAAATCTCGCGCAGCCCATTAGCGCTTCCCGCCTATGCCGGGTTTTCGCTGTTGCGGATCACCGTGGCCTATGTCCTCAGTCTGGCCTTCACGCTGGTGTATGGCTACATCGCCGCCTACAACGCGAAGGCCGAGCGCTTCATGATTCCGCTGCTCGATGTTCTGCAATCGATCCCCGTGTCTGAGTTTCCTGCCGGGAGTGATGCTAGCCATGGTGGCGCTTTTTCCCAGCCGGCAACTGGGCGTCGAACTGGGAGCCATTCTGCTGATTTTTACCGGGCAGGTCTGGAACATGGCCTTTAGCTTTTATGCTTCGCTGAAAAGCATACCGCGCGAGATGCGCGAAGCGGCACAAATCTACCGCTTCAGCTGGTGGCAGCGCTTCACCGAGGTCGAGTTGCCTTTTGCCGCCATCGGGCTGGTATGGAACTCGATGATGTCGGTGGCCGGCGGATGGTTCTTCCTCATGGCGTGCGAGATGTTCGTGCTCGGCTCGCGCGACTTCCGCCTGCCCGGCCTGGGCTCCTATCTGCAAACCGCTGCCAGCGCCGGAGACACGAGCGTCGATCTTGTGGGGCGTGGCCACCATGATTACGGTGATCGTGCTGCTCGACCAATTCGTATGGCGGCCGGTGATCGCCTGGGCGGAGAAGTTCAAGGTCGAGCAAGTGGAGAGCGCGGACGTGCCGCATTCGTGGGTGCTCGATCTGGTGCAGCACTCGCGTGCTTTGGCGCAGGTGCGGCAGAAGGCCCTGTTTCCGCTGCGCGAATCTCTGATGGCGCATTTTTCGCGCACAGCATGAGGCAGCAGCCGATGGCGGAGCGCCGGAGCGCCTGGAAGACCTGGTTGCTTCGCAGTCGTGGGCGTCGTCGCCCTTGGGCCGTCATCGGCTATGCGGTGGCCCGGGTCGATCATGCTGCTGACCGGGCTCAACCACTGCTGAGGTGGCGGAATTTGGCCTCGGGCTCGGCGCCACCTTTCTTCGCGTCACCGCGGCGTATCGTAATCGGCGCTGCCTGGGCGATTCCGGTTGGGGTATGGATCGGCTTCAATCCGCGTTTTGCGCAGATCGCGCAGCCCCTCGCACAGATCGCCGCCTCGGTCCCGGCCACCGCACTTTTCCCGTCGTCCTGTTGATCCTGATTCGATACTGGGGGGTGGACTTGGCATCGGTTCGATCGTCCTGCTGCTGCTGGGCACGCAGTGGTACATCCTGTTCAACGTGATTGCCGGCGCCATGGCGATTCCCACTGATCTGAAAGAAGTCTGCTCGGTTTGCCAGATTAGGGGCTGTCGAACGCTGGCGCAAGCTGATTCTGCCGGGAATTTTTCCCTATCTGGTCACCGGCCTGGTCACGGCATCCGGTGGCGCGTGGAACGCCAGCATCATCGCCGAATATTTTCACTTCAAGGGACAGACGTATTTCACCACTGGCCTGGGCGCGACCATCAGCCGGGCTACCGACAGCGGAAATTTGACCTGCTGATCGCTCGACCATCGTTATGGCGGCGACGGTTGTGACCGTCAACCGTCTGCTGTGGCGGCGGCTCTACGGACTCGCAGAAACCCGCTTCCGGCTGGAAACCTAGTCTTACCGGCTTCCTTTCAGGCGAAATGAAAAAAGGCCGGGATCTTTTCGACCCCGGCTGCAGTTGGCTAGTTTGCCCGGATAAAATTGGTAGAGCTTTACGCGCTTCTTCGCGGCCGCACCGTCAAATCGCGCACCTGGGTAAGGACGCTCGACATCTGCATGCCGTTCAATTGCGACGCAAATGGCAGCAGTTCAGCGATAAATTGATCCTGCATCAACTCGCGAATCTCCTCCTGCCGGTTGCGTTCGCCGCCGCTCAGGAGATCAGGCACGGTTACTTCCAGCGCCCTCGCCAGCCGCTCCAGAGAGGAGAGCGTAGGCGTGGCTTTTTCGTTTTCAATTTTGGAGACGTAGGTTCGTGGCACCGACATACGGGTGGCCAGTTGACGCTGGCTAAGCCCGTTGCGCAGCCGCATAGAGCGGATGGATGCGGCCAGGTTGAGATGTCCGCGGCCATGGCCATGGCTCGGCATCATTTGCGGCGGGGGCGGAGCGGAAACGATTTCCGGTTCGTCCTCGTCTAATGAGCGCATGGCAGCGCCGGCAAAGATTGTTGATGGTACGGAACTGAACCAGCAGGCAATGGTCGCAACGGACTACTTCCCGGGAATCAACCGGGGCAAGAGTCGTAGCCATTCAGGTGTGGGAGGGGCCAGAGCGGGCTTCCCCTGGAACCAAGGAGCGAACCAAACTAGATACTTGGTCCCGAACCTGATGCGTAATCTGCGGGAGAAGGCCTGTGGATGTCAAGTAAAATCCGGCATCCAGAACAAGAACAGCTCAGAAAACGCTGGACAAACCAGCAAAAATCCACGAGAAAACGGTAGAAAACATGAATGATCGCGAGGCCGCGTGGTGTTTACTAACTGAGTTCACCCAATCGGAAAGTTTACGAAAACACGCGCTGGCGGTCGAGGCCTGCATGCGCGCCTATGCCCGAAAATGTGGGGCTTCGGGAGAAGAAGAGCTGTGGGGCATCGTCGGCTTGCTGCACGACTTCGATTACGAGCAGTACCCCAGTCTGGACGATCATCCATACAAGGGAAACGAGATTCTGAAAGAACGCGGCTGGCCGGAGGAAATTCGCGCGCCATTATGTCGCACGCCGAATATACCGGCGTGACCCGCGACAATGCGATGGAGAAAGCTTTGTTTGCCTGCGATGAATTGGCGGGGTTCATCACCGCCTGGCGCTGGTCAAACCGGGAAAGTCACTAGCTGAGGTCGATGCGAAGTCCGTCCGAAAAAAGATGAAAGACAAAGCCTTCGCCCGCAACGTGAACCGCGAATGATATCGTGAACGGCGCGGCTGAGTTGGGCGTCGATCTGGAAGAGCACATTGCTTTCTGCATCGAGGCGATGAAGGGAATTGCCGAGAAGCTGGGCTAGCAGGAACCACGTAGGGGTGGACGCCCTCCTTCGACTTCGCTCAGGACCCGCCCGGCCAGAACAGCTCCACGCGAATCCAGAAGATCATTGCCTGCAATTGACGACAAAGGTGCCCCGCGTCCACACTGAAAGTCATGAAAAAACTCCGAGTAGGCATTCTGTTTGGCGGGCGCAGCGGCGAGCACGAAGTTTCGCTGCTCTCGGCGGCGTCAGTCTTCAACGCGATCGACAAAAATAAATATGAGGTTGTGCCCATCGGAATCACCAAGGAAGGCCAGTGGGTCACGGCGGCCGATGCGGAGCGATTGCTGAAGGGCACAAGGCGGGCGAGGGCGCCCGCCCTACACAGGATCATCTTGCGCGCGGGCGATCCCGAGGCGACGCCAGGGGCGGCGGTGCTGGCCAGGGGCGAAGCCGTGGTGGTGCCTCCCGAGCCGCAAGCACACGGCGGTTCGCTCGCCGCCGTTTCAGACCGATGCCGCGTCGCCATGCGCTGGTCCGCCGGGCGGCGGACCGCGCCATCAATGTGGATGTCATTTTTCCCGGTGCTGCATGGAACGTTCGGTGAAGACGGAACTATCCAGGGATTGCTGGAACTGGCGGATATTCCTTACGTCGGCGCGGGAGTGCTGGGCTCGGCGGCGGGCATGGACAAGGACATCATGAAGTCGCTGTTTCGCGCCGCCGGCCTTGCCGATCGTGAAGCATGTCACGTTCTGCGCAGCGATTGGGAAGATCACCCGAAAAAAGTTCAGAAGCTGGTGGAGAGCAAGCTGAAGTATCCGGTGTTTGTGAAGCCGGCGAATCTGGGATCGTCGGTGGGAATTTCGAAGGCGCATGACCGCAAAGAACTTGGCCCGGCGATTGAGGAAGCAGCAAAGTTCGACCGCAAGATTGTGATCGAGCAGGGCGTGGGCGGAAGAAGCAGAAGGCGCGCGAGATCGAGTGCTCGGTGCTGGGCAATGACCGGCCGGAGGCTTCGGTGCCGGGAGAAATCGTTCCTAGCACGGAATTCTACGATTACAACGCCAAGTATCTCGACGAAGGCTCGCAGCTGATCATTCCCGCCAAGCTCAGCAAAGCGGAAACCAAAAAAGTGCAGCAACTGGCGATTGGGGCTTTCAAGGCCGTGGATTGCTCCGGCCTGGCGCGCGTGGATTTTCTGATGGAGCCGAAAGTCGCGAAAGATCTATCTGAACGAGATCAACACCATGCCCGGATTCACCTCGATCAGCATGTATCCCAAGCTGTGGGCGGCGTCCGGTGTGTCGTATCCTGAACTCGATCGAGAGGTTGATCCAGCTGGGACTGGAACGGCATGAGGAGAAGAAGAAGAATCAATACAGCCGATGACAAGCTCGGATCAACCCCTCCGTTGTCCCGTAGTTCTAGTCCGTTCGTGACCCCCCAAGTTGAATTGTGCATCCGACGTCGCAGTGCTATAATCTAACTAACCAGTTAATTAATGCGATATATGAAAACCACTGTCTCCAGATCGCGCCTCGGTTCTCGCGGACGTCCCGAACAGAGCCGGGCCGCCATCCTGCACGCGGCTGTACAGGAGTTCTCCCGGGAGGGCATTGGTGGCGCCAGGACCGACGCCATCGCCCGCAGCGCGCGCGTGAACAAGGCCCTGCTTTATTACTATTTCAAAGACAAGGAAGCGTTGTACGGTGCCGTGCTCGACCAGGTTTTTGGCGGATTGATGGCTTTCGTCGGAGAGGTTTTGTCCCGCGACCTGCCGCCACGCGAAAAGATTCTCGCCTACGCCGGCGCCCACTTTGATTACATCGCGAGTCATCCGCTTTATCCCCAGATTGTGCAGGGGGAGATGATGCGCGCGGGCAGAGGCAGGGCCACCCAGTTTGAGCGCATCGTGAAACAGTATTTCCGGCCGTTATTCAGCAAAGTTGCGAGCGTCCTGAGAGCCGGCCAGGCGTCAGGCGAATTTCGGGAAGTGGATCCTCTGCAATTCATTCCGTCGATGATTGCAATCATCGTTTTCTATTTCACCAGCGCGCCGGTTATGCGGGTTATGACCGGCAAGGACCCCATGTCGCCGGAACGGGTGGCGGCGCGGCGCGCCGCCGTGCTGGACTTCATCTCCGCTGCACTGTTTCAGCCTTGCGGAGACAAACGCCAAGGAGTGCGAGAGTGAGCGTACGCAATAAATTTCTGATTATCGTCGGCGTCATTTTCGGCGTGGCGCTGACCTACTACTTTATGTCCACGCCTCGCAACAAAGACCTGATTCTGATCGGCACCGTGGACTCCAACCAGGTGATCGTCAGCCCCCAGATCGAGGGCCGATTGGCGAAACTCTTGGTGGACGAGGGAAGTCAGGTGAAACAAGGGGACCTGATTGCGGTGCTCGATCCCTCCGAACTGGAAGCGGAGGAGCGCGCCGCCGCCGCCACCATCGACAGCTTGAAGTTCAAAGTCGCCGAGACCCAGTCCACACTTGAGGCAACCCAGGGATCAACTTCCAGCACGGTTGAGAATGCGCAAGCGCGGCTGGCGTCCACGCGCGCTCAACTGCTTCAGGCAGAGGCCACGCTGGAACGGACCGAGAGCGACAGCCGCCGCACCATTGAGCTTGCCAAACAGGGCGTCGCCTCCGATCAGGACCGCGTGCAAGCTGAGACCAACCTGGCGGCACAGAAAGCGGTCGTGCAATCACTAAAGGACCAAGTGAGCGCGGCCCTGGCGGATCTCAACACTGCCGTTGCCAACACCCACAACGCGCATGCTGCCGAGCGCACAGTCGAATCTACGCGCGCTCAACTCGCCAATGCTGAAAGCATGCTCAAACAGGCTGAAGTACGTTTAGGCTACACCAAGATTTATGCTCCGGTGACCGGAACCGTATCGGTGCGCGCCGCCCGTGAGGGTGAAGTATTGAACGCCGGGCAGCCGATCGTCACCATCGTGGACCTGAGCGACACCTGGGTGCGCGCCGCGATTCCTGAGACCAATGCCGATCACATCGGACTGGGAGACGTACTGCGCATTCAGTTGCCCGGCGGCACGATTACGTCGGGAAGAGTATTTTTCAAATCCGCCGAAGCAGACTTTGCCACCCAGCGGGACGTCGGCCGGCGCAAACGGGACATCAAGACCATCGTGCTCAAAGTCCGCCTGGACAATCCAAAAGGCGCGTACGTACCGGGCATGACTGCGGAAGTGCTGGTCTCGCCCGCTCAGCTCAAGGGCACAGAGAACGCATCGGCCGGGCAGAACCCATGATCGCCGATCTCAATACCAACGACAGGCAAGGCGAAAACAACCGATCCAACGGGCACGGCTCCGCCAGCGATGCACCTGTGCTCAACGCCATCGAGGTGAAACACATCGTCAAGAAGTATGGCGACTTTACAGCGGTAGACGATGTTTCATTCAGCGTGAAGGAAGGAGAAATCTTCGGCCTGCTGGGGCCGAATGGCGCGGGCAAATCGACGCTGATTCGAATGATGACCACGCTTATTCCCATCACTGCGGGCACCGCATGCATCGCCGGGCACGATGTGCAGAAGAATCCCGATGCGGTTCGCCGTTCCATGGGCGTGATTCCGCAAGCGCTCACCAGCGATCTCGACCTCACCATCGAAGAGAACCTGAATATTTACGCCAAGCTCTACGATGTTCCGGCCAAGAAGCGCAAAGTCGTGATTGACGAACTGCTGGAGATGGTGGATCTGACCAAGTGGCGTTCGGCGCAGACAAAAACATTATCCGGCGGCATGCGGCGGCGGTTGGAGATTGCGCGGGGCTTGGTGCACAGTCCGCGAATCTTTTTTCTGGATGAGCCCACTACAGGTCTTGATCCCGTTTCTCGCGTCGCGGTCTGGGAGATGCTGACCAATATCAAGAGCCATCGCCAGCTCACCATCCTGATAACTACCCATTACATGGATGAAGCCGACCGCCTCTGCGACCGCATTGCCATCGTCGATCACGGCAAGCTCGTTGCCCTCGATACTCCGCCGGCGCTGAAAGCGAGCGTGCCGGGCTCGAATGTAATCGAGGCGCAATTCGATAACGCTCCCCCGGATTGGGAGCAGCGATTGCACAAACTGAGCGCGGTGACTTCTGTCCAGCATGAGGGCGCCGGCATGTACCGCATATTGACCGGTGACGGATCGCGCACTACCACGGAACTGGTGGAAGCGGCAGTGCAGGCCGGAGTTTCGGTGCGATCGCTCTCCGTGCAGAACACCACGCTGGACGACGTCTTCGTCCACTACACCGGGCGGCAGTTGCGCGACGAACTGGTCAAAGCTCATGCCTTCGTGATGCCGCCCAGACCGGGACTGCAGCCATGAATCACATACTTGCCATTGTCGAGCGCGAGATGCGCAAGTTCTTTCGTTCCCCGGCGCTAATGATGGCGTCCATGATTTTTCCCCTAGTGCAGCTCATTGTGCTGGGCAACGCCTTTGGCGGGAAGATTCGCGACGCGAGACTGGGATTGGTCGATCAGGATGGCGGCACGCAGGCGCTCAAGATCCGTGAAGCCTTTGATTCCGTCCGCTCCAACATGCGCACGTTTGAGCCGGTCTACTACAACGATCAGAAGACGGCGATGGACGATGTCCGCAACGGCAAGATCCAGGGCGCTGTAATTATTCCGCCACAATATTCGCGGCGAGTGTATGAGCAGGATCAGCCCCGCATCGCGCTGATCGTGGACAACAGCGACAACTTCATGAGTTCAACTCTCGAAGACGAACTCGCGAGCATCACCAATGCCTTGAATCAGCCCACGGTCGAGCCCCGCATCTTGCAGCAGACCGTGCTTCAGATTGTCGAACTCTATCCCTACATCGAATACATGAAATATCTCCTGCCCGGCTCGATCACGCTGGCCATGTTCGTTTCGGTAATGATTGGCGGGGGCATGCTTTACATCGACGACAAAGCGCGCGGCGTGCACGAAGGCTACCTGGTGACGCCCATCACCAAAACCGAGCTCGTCTTCGGGCTCAATGCCGCGGGAGCGATCAAAGCGGTCATGACCGGCGTTGTGATTACCGTGATTGGCTCACTGCTGGCGGGTGTGGGTACCGTGTTTAATCCAACCACAGCGGTGGAGTTGGCGCTGATGATTCTGCTGACCTCAGTGGCTTTCAACACCATGATGTTTTTGCTCATGGTGCGAGTAGAAGATCCACTGGTGCCGCGCGCCATTTTCGGCATCCTCAACACACTGCTGTTTTTCCCCAGTGGAGCGATCTATCCTATCCAGGCGTTTCCCTGGTGGTTGCGGGGCATTGCCAAAGTGGATCCTTTCACCTTCGCGGTACATGGTTTCAAGTCGGTGCTGCTGAAAGAAACTGGGTTCGTGGCCATCTGGCCGGACATGCTGTATCTCACCATCTTCGCGTTCATCACCCTGGCGGTCGCCACGCCATTGTTCAAGCGAACCCTGTAAAGATTGAGTAATTGGGTAATTTGTAATTGAGTAATTGAAAGGTCTCTCGATAACTGACAGGTTTGCAATTTCACAATTACCCGATTACCCAATTACACAATTTTCCGGGAACTTTTTCTTCCTTACCGGTTTCCGTTATTCTTAAGGAAGCCATGACCCTGATGGATGCCCAGCAATACGATCCCAGCCGCGACCGGCGCCGCCGGATCTGGATCGTTGTAGTCATCATTTGTTTGCTCATCGTCGCCTGGGCGGCTTATCACGGTCGCGATTACCCGGAGCGAAATGTGGTGAGCAAGTTTTTCGCAGCGGTGCAAAGCCAGAACTATGAGGCAGCTTACGCGGCGTGGTTCCACGATCCTGACTGGAAACAGCACAAGGACAAGTATTCCACTTATCCGTTTAATGATTTCTATCGCGACTGGGGCCCGGGCGGGGAATGGGGCTTGGTGAAGAGTTATTCCGTCGATTGTTCGTTGAGCCCAGGCGGAGGTAGCGGAGTGATCGTTCAGGTGACCGTGAACGGCCGCATGGAGCACGCTTACGTATGGGTGGAAAAATCCAACCGGACACTGTCCTTCTCGCCCAACGAAATCCAGTGTGGGAACTGGTGGGCTTGGGTTGCGGAGTAAAAATCACTGGAATAGCCTGATTGCGGAATCGCAATAGTCAGGTCATGAGCTTCGCACGGGCGGGGACGCCGACGCCTACATTTGGAAACGTAATCAGAGTTTCCCTCTAAGCCTTTGCTGCGAAGTGTTCCAGCGTCTTCTGCAATGAGGCCTGGTCGCCTACGTTGACGGAGGTCCTGGAGCGGTCAATCTGGCGCATCAGGCCGCACAACACTTTTCCCGGGCCGACTTCCACAAAAATCTGAACTCCGCGGGCGATGAGCAGGCGCATGGATTGGTCCCACTTCACCGCACCTGTGACCTGCCGGAGCAGAGCATCGCGGCTGCGGTCCGGGTCCTCAAGCAACACGGCGTCTACGTTACATACGACGGGAACGGCTGGCTTCGCGAATGCGATCGAATGCAAAGCGTGGGCCAGGCGGTCTTGCGCCGGCTTCATCAGCGAACAATGGAAGGGTGCGCTGACCGGCAGGACTTTGGCGCGTTTGGCTCCGCGTTCATCTGGCCAACTTGGTGGCGCGTTCGACGGCGGCGGTGTGACCCGAAATTACGATCTGTTCCGGGGAATTGATGTTAGCAGGTTCGCAGACCTGTCCTTGAGCGGCGTCGTGGCAAACGGCCGCCGACCTTCTCCAAATCCATGCCAAGAATCGCCGCCATCGCGCCCACCCCTATAGGAACCGCTTCCTGCATGTACTTGCCGCGATTGCGCACCGTGCGGACCGCATCGGCAAAGCTGATGGTTCCAGCGGCAACGTGAGCGGAGTATTCCCCCAGGCTGTGCCCGGCGACAAAGTTTGGTTTGAGACCGTTCTCCGCAAGAACACGCCAGGCCGCGATCGAGGCGGTCAAAATCGCAGGCTGAGTGATCTCGGTGAGCCGAAGTTGTTCCTCCGGACCTTCAAAGCAAAGCTGCGAGAGCTTGTAGCCGAGGGCTTCGTCGGCCTCTTCGAAATCTGGCGGGCGACGGGATACTTTTCAGCCAGTTCCTTGCCCATGCCGACGGCTTGCGATCCCTGGCCGGGGAAGAGAAAGGCGATGTTGGAGGATGCGATGGTCATAAAGTCTCTGGCGAGCTGCCCTGCTCGAACATTTTCAGAGCTGACTAGATCCGTCGGGAGAGTCTATGAAGCAGGTCCCTCCACTCCGCTACGCCCGCTCGGTCGGATGACAGACTTATGTATTGGCCTAGGTCACCAGCGAGGCGGCCCGAATCGCGCCCAGTTCCTTTTCGATCTTTTCGTTGATCCGGTGCTCGGCGAATTCCGCGGCCACGCGGATCGCATTCTTGATCGCGTTGGCATTCGACGATCCGTGAGTGATGAAGCACACCCCTTTCACGCCCAGCAGAGGCGCGCCGCCGTATTCGGTGTGATCGAGCCGCTTCTTGAAATCCGCAAATGCGCTGCGCGAAAGCAGATACCCAACTTGCCGGGTAATCGTCGCTTTCAGCGACTCCTTCAGCGTCGCACGCACCAGGTTGGCCACGCCCTCGGAAGTTTTCAGCGCGACGTTGCCGACGAACCCGTCGGCCACGATCACATCTACTTCGCCGTCGTACAGGTCGCGGCCTTCCACGTTGCCCACGAAATTCAGCGGAGCCGCTTTCAGAAGCCGGAAGGACTCCCGCGTCAGTTCGTTTCCTTTGGTTTCCTCTTCGCCGATGGACAGCAACCCCACCCGCGGACGCTTGGTGCCAAACATGCTGCGGAAGTAGACTTCACCCATCACGGCGAACTGCTCAAGATTGTGCGGCTTGCTGTCAACGTTCGCACCGACGTCGAGCAGCATGGCGACCGTACCCATGCCGGTGGGAAAAACCGCGGCCAGCGCCGGACGATCGACCCCCGGAATAGCTCCCAGCACCATTTTGGCGGTGGCCATGGCAGCGCCGGTGTTGCCCGCAGTTACGAATCCGGCGGCACGCCCGTCCCGCACCAGGCGAAGGCCAACACGCATTGAGGAATCCCGCTTGGCGCGCACCGCCTGTACGGCTTTGTCGTCCATGGCGATGACTTCGCTGGCATGCACCACTTCGATGGGCAAGTCGGCCAACGAGGGATGGCGCGCCAGTTCGCTCCGCATGGCGGGCTCAGGGCCGACCAATAGCACATGAACATCGTAGTGCCGCGCCGCCTGAATCGCGCCTTCGATCTCAGGCTTCGGCCCACGGTCCGAACCCATTGCGTCCAAAGCTATGACGCTTGGCATGGGATTGCAGGAGCTAGCTGGCTTCTTCGACTTCCAGAACTTCACGGCCTTTATAGTGGCCGCATTTGGGGCAGGCACGATGCGGCATTTTGCGCTCGTGGCAGTTGGGGCATTCGGAAAGTGAATGGCCCTTGAGTGAGTCGTGGGCGCGCCGGTTGCCGGTCCGCGCCTTGGAGTGTCGCCGTTTTGGATTTGGCATCTAGATTCCTCTCTAATCTCTCGTCGTTCTGAAAACTCTAGTGCTCCAACTTGCCGCGAATATCTTTCAAGGCCGACCAGCGCGGATCGTCGAGTGGCTCGGCGCAGGAGCATTGTCCCGCGTTGAGATTGGTTCCGCAGTGCGGGCACAGGCCCTTGCAGTCCTCGCGACAGATTGCCTTCAGGGGAACGGCCAACAGAACCTGCTCCCGCAGGGCATCTTCCAGCAGCAACCCCTCTCCCTGATAATAGCTGATCTCGGCTTCGGCGCCGGTCACGGAAAGCTCCTCCTGACCAGCGTCGGCCCCTAGGGGCCGATACAGAAGATCAAACTGGCGCGTGATATTTTGTACGATCGGTTCCAGGCACCGCGCACAAGCCAGATCGAGCGTGGTCGAGAGCTCCCCGTTAAGCCGTATATCCTTGATTCGCTTATGCTTACCGTGATGTTCTTCGATCAATTGCGCCCGTCCCGCGGCGCGCAGCGCGGTTCGTTGTGTCAGGTCGGGCCCCAGGTCGATCAGACCCGGTCCATACTCCTCCTCGAAATCGATCGGATGGAGTTCCAATTCATGAATTGTGATGAGCATCGAGACCCCCGCGCCCCCACCCACACCGCGAAGGACGCGGAACCCGCTCAGACGCGCAGGCTCTTCAGGGAGCAATTAAAGAATAAAGGGCAAAAGAGTGGAGTGTCAAGATAGGGGCCGCAGGAAAAGAGCCTGCTCACATCGTATGCCGAGCGAGGTTGAAATGCTCCGAGTGAGAAGTTGCTGAAACGGAACCCATCAGCTACAACTGAACTGCCCGGCTCACTCAATACATGGTGGACGACGCGACAACCGCTCCGGTCATACGGCTTCCTGCATCGGGCCTAGGTCGCGGATGGTGGGCAAAAGCTCGCACATCTTTTTTCTGGATGGTGGTCATTGCCTTTGCGCTCCGGCTAGGCGTCATCGTCATCGGGCATACTTATAAGTTCAAGACCTCCGATGACAATTTCAGCTTCGGCTGGGAAATGGGACGCATCGGGCGGTCGCTCGCTGAGGGCCAGGGATTCAGCAATCCCTTCCATCAAACCACCGGACCTACCGCCTGGGAACCGCCGCTCTATCCGTTTCTCATCGCGGGAGTCTTTCGCGTATTCGGAATTTACAGTCATGCCTCGGCATTAGTCTTGCTGACGATCAACAGCATTTTATCGGCGCTCACCTGCATCCCGATTTTTCTGATCGCCAGGCGATGCTTCAGCGAAAAGGTCGCGGTGTGGACGTCTTGGACTTGGGCACTGCTGCCCTCTGTCATCTATTGGTGCACGCGCTGGGTGTGGGAGACCAGCCTGGCCACGCTTTTGCTAACGGTGATTTTCTGGTTATCGCTGGGGATGGAAGAAAAAGGCGGCCTGAAGCCGTGGCTCGAGTTCGGCCTGCTCTGGGGCATGGCTGCGCTGACCAATCCTGCTTTGCTGTCCTTCCTGCCGATTTCTGGGTTGTGGATTGGGTACCGTCGCGCCCAGCGCGGCAAAGGTTCACTTGCGGGCGTTGCCCTTGCGTCGGTCGTGTTTCTGCTTTGCATCGCACCCTGGATGGTTCGCAATTATCGAACATTCGGGCGACTTATTTTCATCCGTTCCAACTTCGGAGCAGAACTTCGCCTGGGCAACGGGCCCGGTGCGAATGGCACGTGGATGGATTATCTGCATCCGAGCAAGAATGTCTTCCAGATGCGGCTGTACCGCCAGATGGGCGAGACCGCTTACGTCGCCGAGCGCAAGCGGGAGGCGATCGCGTACATCCGCGAGAGCTATGGGAGGTTCGCTGCTCTCGGTGTAAGGCGATTCATCTATTACTGGGGCGGGTTGCCGAGCTCTTCGGACAATGCGGTGCTGGGCGCCCTGAAGAATGCGCTATTTCTGGCTTCGTCCGTACTGGCGTTTTGGGGATTGGTAAGGGCTCTGCGCAAACGCCGGCCCGGAGCCTGGCTCTTCTTTTGGTTGATTCTGTCGTATCCCGCAGTTTATTACATTGTCTTCCCGCACCCGAGATACCGGCACCCGATCGAGCCGGAGTTGGGGATTCTGATCGTGTACGTGATTTCGGAGGCGGAAGGCAAAAGCCGGAGTGGGCAAGGCGTCCCGGTCCAACCAGACTAAAAAGCAGGTCCCTCCACTCGTTTCACTCGGTCGGGATGAGAGCGATATGTAATGGACTGAGGAGTCAGCACACTAGCTCAAAATGGGCAGGGCGCGTATGCGCTTCTTTGTAGCAGCGAAGATCGCATTGCACAGCGCGGGCGCCAAAGGCGGGACGGGAGGCTCGCCTGCTCCAGTGGGCGCTTCCGTGCTCGGAACGAAATAAGCTTCGACGGTCGGAACTTCGCCCATGCGAGGCACTACATAGTCGTCGAAGTTTCCCTGCACGACACGTCCCTTATCAATCGTGATCTGGGCGCGCAGAGCGTTGGCCAGCGCGTAAATCACGCCTCCCTGAATCTGCTGTTCGAGAATGTTCGGATTCACCACTTGGCCACAATCGATGGCCGCCACGACGCGGTGCGCGCGCGGCTGGTCATTCTCCATCGAAATCTCGACCACCTCGGCCATGTACGTGGCGAAGCAGCCGAAACAGGCGAGGCCCTGATAGTGCCCGGCCGGCAGCGCCTTTCCCCAACTCGCTTTCTCAGCCGCCAACTGCAGCACGCCGCGCATTCGCGCCGTGCGCCAGGTCGTGTCGAAATACTTGATGTCTTCGTTTTTTGCAAGCAAGTGCAGCCGATAATCGAGTGGATCTTTCCTGGCCGCCGCGGCTAGTTCGTCGATGAAAGATTCGCTGGCGAACCCCGCCTGCAATGCGTAGACCGAACGCATCCAGCCGAGCGGCACCGGAGTCTCCGTCATTACGTACTCGAGCGATGCATTGGGAAAGGAATAGATCAGCGCGACTTCATCCTTCAAATCAGGATCGACTCCCCCGTCCATGGGCTGTCCCTTTTGACCGGTGATGGATGGTGCGACGATGCGATGCGCGAACGCAACCGGCCAGCCCTGTCCATCCAGCTCCGCACTCAACTGGTGAAAGCTTGCCGGACGATAAGTCGAGTTCCGCATATCGTCTTCGCGGGTCCACAGCACTTTGACCGGAGCGTTCACAGCCTTCGAGACCAGCGCGGCTTCCACTCCATAGTCATGCTCCAGCCGCCGGCCAAATCCTCCGCCCATCAACGTGACGTTGACCTTTACCTGGGCGGGATCCAATCCGGTGGCCTGCGCCACGGAGTCGCGGACATCCTGCGGCACTTGAGTGGGCGCCCACAACTCACAATTCGATCCGCGGAAATGGGCGGTGCAATTGCCCGGTTCCATAGGAGCGTGCGCCATGAATGGAAGCTGGTAGGCGGCTTCAATCCGGCGTCCGGAAACTTTGGAAACATCGCCCGTGGAGTACAAAGTTACAAACTTATTGGAAGCGGATTTCTTGAGCGCGTCAAAGATCGCAGACGTGGTCAGATCTTTGTTTGGACCCTCGTCCCATCGGACGTTGAGCAGGCGACGGCCTTCCATCGCGCTCCAAACGCTGTCAGCCACGACTGCAACGGAGCTATCGCTGATCTTTTCCACATAGCTCACGCTGGAAATCCTTCCAGACTCCTTGTCATCGAAGCTGGCAACTTTGCCTCCGACCACGGGGCAGCGCGCCAGTACAGCGTATTTCATACCCGGAAGACGGAAATCGATACCAAACTCGGCGGTACCGTCCACCTTGGACGGTACATCCAGGCGGGGGAGGGGCTTGCCCACAAGTTGGTAGTCCTTCGATGGTTTCAATGGCGGATCGGACGGAATCGGCAGCGCAGCCGCCTTGCTCGCCAACTGTCCGTATGTCAGTCTCCGGTTCGATGCCACGTGAATGACGGCGCCGTTCTCGGCTTTGCAGCTCGACCGCTGAACTCCCAACTCCAAAGCCGCCGCACTGATCAGCATCTCGCGGGCTGCGGCGCCCGCTTTGCGCATTGGGTCCCATGTCGTACGAACACTGGCGCTGCCGCCGGTACTCTGATCACCGAACAGCGTGCTGGCTCCCGCCTGCTCAATGGTAATCTGCTTCCAGTCCGCTTCGAGTTCTTCGGCGAGAATCATGGGCAACGCGGTGCGCACGCCCTGCCCCATCTCGGAGCGCGCCACCACGATTGTGACTTTGCCGTCGGGCGTGATCTTCAAATATGCGTTGGGCGCGAACCCGTCGGTCGCGAGGTGGGAAGAATGACCGTGGAGCCAGTAGAAACCGACGACTAGCGCCCGCGCCAGCCGCACCGCCCGCAATCAAGAATTCGCGCCGGGAAAGCGGGCTCATCGCGCACCTGCCGCGCCTGCGGCACGATGAATCGCGCGCCGAATCCGCTCGTAGGTTCCACACCGGCAAAGATTGCCGGACATCGCCTGCGTGATCTGTTCATCGGTGGGCTGCTGGGCTTTGGCCAGCAGAGCCGCGGCCGCCATAATTTGACCGGTCTGACAATAGCCGCATTGCGGAACCTGCTCCGCAATCCAGGCCTGCTGCAGCGGATGCAGCCCGTTCGCGGACAGGCCCTCGATGGTCGTGATCCTTTTGCCTGTCGCCTGCGACACCGGAGTAGAACAGGATCGGACGGCCATTCCGTCTGCGTGCACCGTGCATGCGCCACACAAGCCGGCTCCACAGCCGAATTTCGTGCCGGTCAATTGCAGAGTGTCGCGCAAAACCCAAAGCAGAGGCGTCTCGGGCGGCACATCCACCTTGTGCTCACCGCCGTTTATGCGCAGAGTGATGGCTGCCATATTTGTGCCCCTTCTGGATATGGACAGACATCGTACTCAACAACCGGGCAAAAGGGAAATAGGAACGCCGCCGTCGGAGCCTGCACTATGGATTGTTCCGTATTTATCCCATGCTCTGGCGTTCCACGGAGCGAACGCGACGAGCAATCTGGGTTTTCCCCAGGCATGCGAAAACCTGGATCCCTCGCTTTGCTCGGGATGACTACAACTGGGACCTGGTCAGCAATCTGAACGAATCAAGAGTCCGTTCCGCGTTATTTTGTTCTACTCCCCAGCCCGCGCAATATTCTTTCACCAATCTGAGTTTGAAATGCAGAGAAGCTTGGCAACTCGTAGAGGCGCAAGCCGAGTTCATCCTGCCGCAGGTTTTCAGCGTGAATCACGGAGCTACCGCCACGCACGGCATCACGCAATTTCAGAGCCGTGGTTTGATCGAAACTTTCAGAAACCAGCACTGTGTTATCCGCCCACTGCTCGATGATAACTGGCCCTTCTTCGGTCGAAATCTGAACTGCGGAAACCGGGCAATTAGTTCCGGCGCAGGCTGCAACCGGTTGCGGAGTTGACGTCTGGTAGCGCTGAGCAACCGCGGCGGCGTAGAGGTGAGCAAAGCGCGCAGCCATCGGCGAAGATTTCCAGCGCGACACATACAGCAGCGCCAAGTCGGCAGTAGCAGGGACGTCAGCGCCGGTGTTAACTGTCCTGCGGAAAGTGACGTATGCCCCGGTCTGCCATGCTGCCGATAGGCTGTCGGCTTCTTTCCGGTCTCCGTACGTCTTCAGAAGTGCGCGCACATCGAGTTCGCCAATACCGCCGGAGTCGTACACCGCGTACTTACCGCTCAGCAGTTGTTCCACGTCCGGGATGGAAACCGGCGACGACAGTTTTTCGCTGTCCATATAGGCCTGTGGCTCCAATACTTCATGTGTATTGCGCGGCGGACGGGAGAAGACGCCCGAAAAAGCCATCCGCTTACCGCCCTTTTCCAGCAATTCTCCTTCGAAGATAAGCCCTTCACGATAAGGGAATGTGCCAGCTTCACGCAGAACCATCGGCGCATCGTGCAGCAATTGGGAGTCCGCAGCAGCCTTTACGGCGGGTTCCTCCATTTGATAAATCAGCCCGGGTGTGTTCTGCAGGCTGCGTCCGAGCGGAGCCAGCAGGTAATCCACGTACACGATCATGGCTTGCCCTTCAATCACGGCCCGGCGTGCTATGCCAGAGTTGTCGTCCGCATCGGGTGCGCCGTCCTTTTTTTGCCGCCGACGCTTGTCCGGCTTTCAGCCAGTTCTTGAGACCGTAGTTCTGGTCTTGCAGCGCGTGAGTCAATTCGTGCGCCAGAATTGGCTCCTGGCGTTCCATCGGGACCCAATTCAGCAGAGAAATCGTCTTGGTGTCGCTGTCGTAATAGCCCGCGATTTGCTGGCCATTGGCTTTGACCAGGAACTCTTTCAGGTTGAAGTCGCGAGGCAGAAAGCCGAACTTCTTCATCGTCATCTCAGAACGCGCGAGGCGCTGCGCATTTTCGTCTTTGGCTACCTGCTGGCGAGTATATTGTTCGACTTCGGTGTGACCGACGAGCTGGCGTTTGACCGCGGAATGCTGGGGAAAGCCGCTGTCTTCGGCTGCGAAGGCCACGATCTTGTCAACGGAGCGGAAAAGCTTCTTGGCGTCCTCATCGGACATCTTCACTTCCGCCGTGGTGTCTTTTCGCACCTTGCGGGCCAGGTCACCCAGGCTCTGATTCTGGCCGGAAGCGGAATCGTCGCCAAAAGTCTGCGCGGATGAGCCTGTATCTTGGGTGAGAGCTGAACCACACCACAAGCAGGAAACGATCAGGAATGCACTGACACGGCGGAACACAGTCATGAGGCCTCGCAAAAGCTGAAATGGGTGCTCAAAGAATTGTCCGCGAGCGTAAGCCGAGACTCACGGCAAAAGGGGGATTAAGGCTTACGAAGGTAATGGGAGGGCGAGGTCTGTATTACCAGATCGTCTTCAGCAGCGGACTGTTACGTATTCTCTCGTCGCGCGTGACCAACGCGAGACCTTCTACCCGGGCTGTGGCCCCGATGAGCCGATCAACCGGGTCTTTCGGGTAGTCATCTGGCAATTGCGCAGCGACTGCCGCGATCTCGGGCGTGATTGGCCTGACAACAACCCCGGAGCGGACCACAAAGTTCTCCAGCGTCTTCTCCAGCGTACTATGTGTTCGAAGGGCCCCTCGGGCCAGGAGAAATGCAAGCTCCCATACGGTGATGTCTGCAATGGCTACTCCATCGCCGGCTCGGGCCCTACGAATTGCGGATGCTGCCTGGCGTGAGAGGCGGTCTTCGTCGGTGGCCACCCAGACGAGCACATGAGTATCGAGAAGGATCAACGCAAAACTTCCCAGTCCTCTAGCGGGATGGCTGGAGATTCGATATCGCCCACAATTTCGACTTCGCCTTTCATACAGCCGAAAATGTCTCTGGGCTTGCCATCCGCAGGCACGAGTTTAGCAACGGGGCGCCCCTTCTTGGTTATAAGCACGGGCTCGCGAGTGGATTGCACATCATCCATGACTTTGAGACAACGGGCTTTGAATTGCCCAGCCGGTATCGTCTTCATAACCATGCCAAATGACTATGGTCATTATAGCATGACTCAGGATGGTCTCAAATGAAATCAGCCGACGCTTGACGACTGATACACTGTGCTTTCGTGTTGCCTGGTCACGCCACTCCCGAAGGCACCGCTTATTATCGCGACCGTTTCCCCCGGTTACGGGATGCCGGACACTTCCGCCGTCCTGAGCAAGTGCCGGGAACTGGCGAGCTGTGGCTGTCTTCCATCGGACTCGGCACCTACCTCGGCGAGCCCGACGATACCGCCGACCGGGAATACACCGCCGCGATTGCGGCTGCTTTGCGCTCCGGCATCAACGTGCTCGATACTGCCATCAACTACCGGCATCAACGATCGGAACGCAACGTCGGCGCGGCCCTCCGGCAACTGATCGAGCCGGGAGAACTGCGGCGCGAAGAATTGCTGGTATGCACCAAGGCCGGCTATCTTTCGTTCGACGGCAACCTGCCGAGCGACCCGCGCAGCTATTTCATGCGCGAATACATCGACCCTGGCATTCTGGATCCAGATCAACTGGTCGGCGGAATGCACTGCATGGCGCCGTCTTACTTGGAAAACCAGATCGAGCGCTCGCGCCGCAACCTTGGGCTGGAAAGCATCGACGTGTTCTACGTCCATAATCCGGAATCGCAGTTAGCTGAGGTTTCCCGCGACGTGCTTTACCAGCGGCTGCGCGACGCATTCGTGATGCTGGAAAAGCAGGTCGAGTCAGGTCGCCTTGGCTGCTACGGGATAGCCACTTGGAGCGCCTTCCGTTTGCCCGATGGCTCGCGCGACTCGATCAATTTGGCCGAAATCGTGGAACTTGCGCGTGAGGTCGGTGGGGACGATCACCACTTCCGCTTCATCCAGCTTCCGTTCAGCCTGGCTATGCCCGAGGCCTACGGCTTGGCTAATCAGTGGAGTGGCACGCAGAGGAAATCACTTCTGGCGGCGGCTGCCGAGTTTGGACTGGCAGTCATGGGCAGCGCCAGCCTGCATCAGGGACGACTCACGCATGGGCTGCCGGATTTCATCGCACAAGTTCTGGGCTTAAAGACCGACGCCGAAAACGCCATTCAGTTTTCCCGCTCCGCACCGGGAATAACAACTTCGCTGGTAGGCATGGGGCACAAGGAGCACGTGGCAGCGAATCTGAAACCAGCCCTGATACCTCCCACGTCCCTGGAGGAATGGAACAAGTTGCTTACCCAACGCTGAGTTTTCTTCGCCGCGCCTGCGACTCCCGGGAGGGTTACTTCAGTTCCTGTAGCTTCGCCGAAGCCATCTGAGCCGCCTGGCTGGCCGGGTTCTCCTTCTGGACTTGCTCGTAGATTCGTTTGGCTTCCAGCGGCTGATTGGCCTGTTGATAGGTTTCGGCCAACGCCATTTGAGCCATCACTTTGCCAACCGCATTGGTAGGCTTCGCGATTACTTCCTTGTAAAGGTCGACAGCCTGCTTGTCGCGATTGGTATTGCGATAAATCGAGGCCAGGGCAAACTTCGCCAACCCGGCGAGATCGCCGTTGTGCAAGGACGCAACCGCCTTAAAATCAGCTTCAGCGGCCGCGTTGTCGCCGAGATCGGCTGAAGTCATTCCCAGAAAATAGCGGGCGATGTCCGCGGAGTGAGTATGGGGATAGTTGTCCACCACCGCCTGGAACTGTTTGTGGGCGGCAGCGGCTCGCTCTTTGGAACTGGCAAAGCTCGGGGAGTCCGGCTGAGGAGGCATGTTGGGCGGACGCACCGGCGTGTTCAGCGTGCGCACCGCCTGGTTCACTTCGACGCTGGCCTTTTGGTCTTGCTGATTCAAGTAATACCAGGTGCCTACTGACGCTCCCACCACGACCAGCACGATCACGGCTGCGACGATTAAAGTGTTCTTGTGTTCGACGGACCAGTGGGCAGTCTTCTCAGCCACGTCGATGGTGGTTCGGCTGAAGCGGTCCTGTTTCAGTTGATGACGGGTTTCTGCGCGCACGGACTTCCCTTCTGGTTCCTATGAGGCTGGGCTGACAATCTGCCAGTCTAACAGGCGAAAATCAGCAGCGTCAAAGGCTGGTGGGTGTAAACAGTGCCGCTTCCAGGGTAGTGGTCAAGTTTCGATTTGCACAGGGTCGCTTTAGCATCCCGTCTGTGGCATGATTGGGATGCAATGACCATCGGCAAAGGCAAGCGCCCTCGCGACCCAAACCAACTCGCCGCTTGGACTGTAGCAGTTTCCACGGGCCAGATTCCAGCCCCAGAACCGGAACTCCCCAAGGTCACCGGGAGCGCCCCGCCTGCCAACATCTCCGAGTACATGTCAGCCATCGGGCGCAAGGGCGGTCAGATCGGCGGAAAGCGCCGCCTCAAGACCATGACCAAGGCCGAACGCTCCAAAGTCGCTGCCAAGGCCGCTAAAGCCCGCTGGAAAAAAGCCAAAGCCAAAAGCTAACCAGCTTTGCGTTTCGACTTCCCTTTACCTCGCTCCGCATCCGGCTCCGGCTCTTTAATCTCCCGAACACTCTGTCCCTCTCCTAGACGAATCACAGAGGCAAGGTCTGGCGGCTGAAACGAGTCCCATCCGGGCGTACCTCGAAAGATTAGAGACGATGCCCTTGTCCTGCCTCATGTAGTCGCCTTCGTAGGTTTCGGTTGGTTCCGTCTTGCCAAATTCGTAGCGTCCGAACTTCGCCATTACCTTACAGCCCCAGCCCTTTCCTGTCGGCTTGCAGTTGGTCAACCTTTTCGCGCAATGCCAGAAGTTCCGCGCATTCCAGTTCAACTCGCTTTACGTCCACATCCGGCAGAGAGGCGCTGGGCGCTCCCTCGCGTCTCAGCGGTTGGCCGCCTTCCACGTACTCAAGGAATATTTGGAGTTTGTCAGCCGCGTGCTGTAACTGGGTCTGCGACCGTTTCACCTTTACTAGCTGGGCGCTGAGTTCCCCGCCTGCCTTGTGATGCTCATACAGGATGTCTTTCTCAAGCTGCACTCGCTCGGTACTTGTCATCGTTTGACTCCGCTAGACCTTTTGAAATGAGAACTTGAAACCGTATCTTCGCAGTTCCACGTTCGGCACTGCCTTACTTGCGGCAATCGCCCGCGCCGTGAAATCCCCGGCAACCAGGATTCCTTTGACCGCGCCGCCGTTCTCGGCCTGTAGGTCGCCTATGTACGACATGATCTGACCGACCGCATCCCGGTCTGCTGTGCCTGCCTTTAGTTCGATTACCACGCGGGCTTTTTTCTTGTCTGTTGCTAGAATATCAATCCTGCCAGACGGCACAATCTTTTCTTTTCCGCCGTCACTGATCGTTAACCCATCTTGCAACTGTTCGATGTTGGCGCGGAGCGCCAATTGCAGATCGCGCTCAAGACCGAATGTGGTTTCGATGCTGTCCAAGACTTCGGCGGATGGCTCTTGCATTGGCGCGGCGTCGGAATAATGGCCCATCTTGATATGTGAGTAGATGGCTGCGACCGCTCGTAACGGTACACCAGTCTTGGCTGCAACTTTGGCGTTATCTTCGCCCTTGCTGAGTAGTTCTCGAATCTCGTTTCTCTTGTCTGCGGAAATTGGCATGGTGCGCCTCGCTGGTAAATTTAGCGCCCGCGATTATCTCATGTTGAGAGCTAAAATCCACATCTTTCCGCATTATTTTCTTGACATGCTAAAGCGGCTGTAGTAAAAGGTAAGTATGAACTGCTTAGACAATACGACCCGCGCCAAGGTCATCGGATGCTTGATTGAAGGCTGTTCCGTTCGCGCCACAGTTCGCATGACCGGAGTCTCAAAACCGACAATCCTCAAGCTGTTGGCCGATCTGGGAACCGCGTGCGCTGCCTACCATGACCGCTACGTCCGCAACCTGAAAGTGCGCCGCCTACAGGCGGACGAAATTTGGCAGTTCGTGGGAGCCAAGGCGAAGAACGCCAGCCGAGACAAGAAGCAAGAGGGCTGGGGAGATGTTTGGACGTGGGTTGGAATCGACGCCGATACCAAACTGGTTGTCTCGTACCTCGTGGGCGGACGGGACGGCGGATGGGCGCAAGAGTTCATGCAAGACTGTGCCAGCCGAATCAATGGCCGCGTCCAAGTCACCACGGACGGTCACCGGATGTACCTTGATGCGGTCGAAGGCGCTTTCGGTATGGATTGCGACTATGCGATGCTGCAAAAGATTTACGGCGCTTCGATGGAGAACGAGACGCGCTACTCCCCGGCAAAGTGCATCGGCGCAGACATGAAGGTCATCAGCGGGAATCCTGATCCAAAGCATGTCAGCACTTCGTTTGTGGAGCGCCAGAACCTAACGATGCGGATGCACATTCGCCGCTTTACCCGCCTGACAAACGCTTTCAGTAAGAAAGTCGAGAACCATGCGCATTCCGTGGCCCTGCATTACATGTTCTATAACTTCTGCCGGATTCACCAGACGTTAAAAGTTACGCCCGCAATGGAGGCGGGATTGACCGACCACGTTTGGAGCCTTGAGGAACTGTGCGCCTTGATGCCGAAACCAGTGGTCAGGGCTTCCACGATTGAAAGCGATCTGCTACGGAAGGCGCTAGGATTAAGCTAGGTCGGAGAGTTTCTTGGTAAGTCCCTTTATCAAGTTTTCTTGCTCCTGTTTCTCTCTACGCGTTATCAGGCTGAGAAACAACACTTCATCGGTCTTTGCTATTGCCTTGAAGATTTCATCGTCGGTTCGTTCTAAGTCCGCAACGTCGTAGAAAATCTTTTTGGAAAATTCGTCGAACGATTCCGCGTAATCTTCGTTAAGAGCGATCTTCCCTGATTGCACCGGGGAAACTTCGCCTGTATCCCAGAGAATCGCAAACTCACTTGCCCCGCCGCAATGAATATCATGCGCCTTTGCTTCATGGAGAACGTATGTGGCAAGAGCCACAGTATCATTCAGCGATTGCAGGCCATCCCTATAGAATCGACCCAGCAGATAGTCGCCCAAATATGCTCCGCTACCAGCACAAATTTTGTCGGTTACCGTGAACACAACTGCCTCTTCAGTTTTCAGTAAAGACGTTCCGTCAATTGGCGAATATAAGGCTGCTACAAATTGAAAAGTGGGCGAATTTGGGCCGTTCCAATCTGGATTCGGATAGACGTGATTCTCGAACATCACACGAAGCGCCTCTACTATCGCATTGCAAATATTTTGCTTCGTCAACTCCGTCTTGCCGATGTCGTGCATTCCGTCCTCGATTAACTCAATTGCCCGTCTCGCATAGGCTTCTCTTCCCGTAAGGGCCATAATGAGCTTCGCGCCCTCGTACTCAATCGGGAATATCTTTGTTTGATGGGTCTTCTGGGCGGCACTATATTGCGTATCGGCGCACAGCAAGATTCCCTTGTCGAAACGGAATCCGGCGGCAATTGTCACATGTTTGCTCCGCACAGGCCGCCGAGACACCCGAGATGGAGGAACGTACGGAATGTATGGACGGGGCGGCCTACGGACTAGCATCCTAGCACCGCCCCTGTGGAAAACGAAAGTTGACCACTACCGCTTCCAGGTCCAGCTTGCTAATCCTGCTGAATTCTGCAAAAATAACCGTTTGCCTTATCCCCTCCGAAAGAACTAGGAAAGGAACTGAAGTTCTGTGCTAATGATTCGTCTGTCGCGCACAGGTGCGCGTAAACAACCGCATTATCGCGTGGTGGTCATCGAAAAGGAGCGGGCGCGCAATGGCCGGCCGGTCGAAGTTGTGGGTACCTACAATCCCCGCACTAGTCCTGCCAGCATCGAACTCAAGCGCGAACGCATTGATTACTGGGTGTCCAAGGGCGCCAAAATGTCGGACCGGGTCAGCAAGATCGTGTCCAAACCAGTCCCGGCCAGCGCCGGCTCCGTCGCCTGATTACGGCGCAGGAAGTCCCGCCCCATCCGATAGGAACCACGTATGAGCGAGCAGAGTGGGGACGTACGAGCATTGCTCGAGCAGATCGCCAAGGCTCTGGTCGACGCGCCTGACCAGGTTTCGGTCAACCAGATTGATGGCGAAACCACGGTGCTCGAACTGAAAGTGGCGGCCAACGATGTGGGCAAGGTGATCGGAAAGCAGGGTCGGGTCGCGCGGGCGCTGCGTTCCCTGATCGGCGCCTCAGGGATCAGAATGCAGAAGCGCTTTGCGCTGGAGATTCTCGAATAGGCGAACCAGGAACAGGCGAACCGGGAACAGCGGGCAAGTTCATCACTCTCGCCCGGGTGTTGAAAACGCAGGGACGCCACGGCGAAGTTGCAGTCCAATTGCACACCGACGTTCCCGGCCGGTTCAGCATTGGCTTCAAGCTGTGGGCGCTGGCGAAAGATGATTCTCGGCGCGAGTTGCAGATTGAGGAGCTCTGGCCGCACAAAGGTTACCTGGTTCTGAAGTTCAGGGGCGTGGATTCGATCTCGGACGCGGAAATGCTGATCGGCTGCGAATTGCAGGTTCCGCGGCGTGAGCGGGCGCAACTCGAACCGGGCTGGACATACGTCAGCGACTTGATCGGCTGCGCAGTTTTTGACGGCGAGCCGCGAGGTTGGCAAGATCGAAGATGTGCAGTTTGGCGCGGGCGAAGCGCCGCTGCTGATCGTGCGGTCGGGGAGCGAGCGTCACGAGATCCCCTACGCGGAAGCATATCTGAAAAGCGTAGACCTCGAGGATAAGCAAATCCGGATGCTGCTGCCTGAAGGCATGCTCGACCTGGACGCCCCGCTGACCGCGGAAGAGAAGGAGCAGCAAAGGAAACAGTAGCGAGTAGCTAGTAGCTAGGCGCGGTCGAAATTGCTAGCTACTCGCTACTGGCTGCTGGCTACTAACAAATGAAGATCGATATCGTAACCATCTTTCCCGACTTTTTTCGCGGGCCGTTGGATTACGGGATCATTCGCCGGGCTCGCGAAGCGGGTCTGGCGACCATCGAAGTTCACGATCTGCGGGCGTTTGCGCACGACCGCCACAGACCGTGGATGACCGCCCATTCGGCGGCGGCGAAGGCATGGTGCTGAAGCCGGAACCGATCTTTGAATGTATTGAAGCGCTGAGTGTCGCGGCGCGCGGGGTGCGGGGCGCCGGGCAGAGCGTGGTGCTGCTTTCGGCTCAGGGCAAGCGGTTCGACCAGAATGTGGCCAACGAATTGGCCGGGCTGGACCGATCTTGTGCTGATCTGCGGGCGCTATGAAGGCGTGGATGAGCGCGTCGGCCAATATCTGGCAGACCGCGAGTTGTCCATTGGCGACTACGTGTTGAGCGGCGGTGAACTGGGCGCGGCGGTGATCGTGGATAGCGTCACGCGTCTGATTCCGGGCGCAGTCGGCAACGAGGCCTCGACGCGTCAGGAATCGTTCACCGTGAACGGGCAGGCCCAAACCGGTGATGGCCCGAACTCCACCTGCGCGTCGGGAGGATTGCTGGATTATCCGCACTACACGCGTCCTGCGGACTTCCGCGGCATGGGAGTGCCCGAGGTGCTCTCGTCGGGGAATCACGAAGAGATACGGCGCTGGCGCCGTCGCACGGCGCTCGAGAAAACGCTGCGTAACCGGCCTGATCTCTTGGACGAGGCCGCACTCAGCGACGAAGACAGAAAATTGCTGGCCCAGATCGCGGGCAAGAATTCATAGAACAACCGAGGACAAGACCATGTCGAACCTGATCATCGAAAAACTTCTGGCCAAGACCAAGCGCACCGACCTGCCGCAATTCGCTCCCGGCGATTCCGTCCGCGTACATGTCAAGATCAAAGAAGGCGATAAGGAGCGCCTGCAGGCGTTCGAAGGTGTAGTAATCGCGCGCACTCGCGGACCGCAGGCCAGCTTTACCGTGCGCAAGATCAGCTTCGGTCACGGGGTCGAGCGCATCTTCCCGGAGAACTCCCGCGTGTCGACAAAGTGGACCTGGTCCGTTCTTCCAAGGTTCGCCGCGCCAAGCTGTACTATCTGCGCTCCCTGCGAGGCAAAGCAGCCCGTCTGCGCGACGTCGAACGCGAGCATGCCACGGCCGCCACAACTACAAAATAGATGGCGCCGGAAAACGCGGTCCAACTTCCACCTGAACTACTCGTGGAAATCAAACGCTCCAGGGAGTACGTGCCTTGAAAAGCGTGACCACCGCTCTCGCAGTGCTGGTTGAGTGCCTTCTTCTACTGATTGCCAGCCCAGCCCAGACGATCCAGGTGGACATCACACCTGGACACTCCACGAACCGCTTCGCCCCCAATGAAGCGCTCGGGGCAGGCATTGACCGCATTCCCGCAGAAGCCATCGACAAGGACCTTATTCAGCCCACATTGGAGAAGACTCTTGCTTCCGGCTGGCAGACTGTCAGCTACCGGCAGAACACGGAGCTCACAGTCGAAGCCTGGCATTGGAATCCGCAAGGAACCTGGAGCGATCCCGGCGGCAAAGGCTACTTTACGGGCTCGGCCACGCTCGCCGATCCGATCCGGTATTCCTACGGTTATCCTCTCCCTCATCGGGGATTCACCCGAAATGATGGGACCGGAAACGCCGTGGCTTCTCCCGGCTTACGGATGGAAATCCGAACAGCTATTGGAAGAGTAATCCGTATCTCACGCAGGTTTCACTGGCGAGAGTGATTCGTTACATCCGCAGTGGGTGGTGATTGACCTTGCGCAAATTCAGCAATGAACAGCTTCCGCATAGCCTGGGCTGCGCCCTACGCCACGCATTATGTGGTTCAGTTCTGGACTGGGGAAGATCCGATCAAAAACCAAACCCGCGGAATCTGGCAGACCTTTCCTCGTGGGGCTTTCAGCAACGGAAAAGGGGGAACAGAAATTGTTCACCTGAGTGACAAGCCGATGCCGGTTCGGTATCTGCGCATCCTGATGACGGAGTCATCGAACACCTGCGATTCGCACGGATCGGCTGACCCGAGAAACTGCGTGGGCTATGCCATCAGTGAACTTTACATCGGCACCAGCACGGCCAGAACGGCGATTTCCACGATGTTGTGCGGCACACCCCCGACCAGGAGCAGACCACCACTTACGCTCATCGGTGGACCCCTGGCACGAGCCTTCCGCTCTGGGCCCGAAAGGCAAGCACAAATGGGACTCGACCTCTTCTTCACAGCGGCGTAACGCGCGGCTGCCAGCCATGGTGCCATCGCCGTTGCTTTATGATACCCCCGAGAGATGCCGTCGCCGAAATTGCTTATTTGAAGAAACGCAATTATCGGATCTCCTATGTCGAGATGGGAGAGGAAGCCGATGGACAATACATCCTGCCGGAGGACTACGGAGCGCTTTACCTCCAATGGGCGACCGCCCTGCATCGCGTCGACCCCACACTGAAACTTAGGCGGGCCGTCTTTCCAGGGCATGAACAAGGACATCGAAATCTGGCCTGATGCCAATGGCAAAGTCTCCTGGCTGGGGCGCTTCCTGGATTACCTGAGGCAACACGGGCGAATGAAAGACCTGGCGTTCTTTTCATTCGAACACTATCCCTACGATCCTTGCAGAGTTCCCTGGGGCAGTCTTTATGACGAGCCGGATCTGATCAATCACATCATGCAGGTCTGGCGCGAAGATGGCGTGCCGCCGGATCTTCCCATGTTCATCACCGAGTCGAATCTTTCTTCTTCGGCGAGCGAAACCTACATGGATTTGTTCGCGGGGCTCTGGCTGGCCGACTATGTGGGATCATTTCTGAACGCTGGCGGAAACGCGCTCTATTATTTTCACTATCTGCCATTGCAGATGGAACATGGCTGCAATGACTCACCGGGAACCTTCGGTATGTTTACGGTCAATCCTGCGTACGAGATTGAACAGCCTCTCTCGCAGTTCTTCGTCTCACAACTGATCAATCTGGATTGGGTGCAGCCGGGCGGAGGAGAGCATCAAATGTTTCCCGCAACGACGAAGACTGACCTGGATGATGGCGCGGGCCACGCCCTGGTGACGGCGTACGCGCTGCGGCGTCCGGATGGCCAGTGGTCCCTCATGCTGGTCAATCGCGATCAGCAGAACGCCCACAAGGTGCGGATCGCGTTTCAGGATCAAGAAAAGCCCAGCCAAACAGATTCTTTCCTGGGCGCCGTTGAAATCTCAACCTTCGGACGGGATCAATATCAGTGGCATCCGGCGCTGACCCGATTTATGCCCCACGCGGAGCGTCCGGGGGAGTACGAGGTGGTGCCGTACACTGCGGGGAACGCTGATCCTGATGGACCTGTCCTGCACACGACCCAAACTGTAGGACGAGATACCTCATTCGACTTGCCAGCAGCGTCTGTAGTGGTCGTCCGGGGCAAGATCGGCACGCATAATCGGTGACGCCCCGGATGTGCGGTTGAGGGGGATGGCGTCTATTCCGAATCGAGAGTCCTTGCGGGGTCGCGACCTGACCCTCCGTGCCGCCAGGACCTGGGCTAAATCGCGAGCCGTTGGCCGTTGCGGATCTGTGCCCGCAACACGTCGCGGATCAGGCGGCAGGCGGCCTTCACTTCAGGGAATGCCAGCGCGCAGTAGACCTGCTTTCCCTCGCGCCGAGTAGAGACAACCCCCGCTGCCTTCAGAATCGCCAGGTGCTGGGAGAGATTGGGTTTGGAAATCGCAAGTTCTTCTTGCAGGTCAGAGGCAGGCCACTCACGCTGGCCCAGCAAGTCAAGCACTTGCAAGCGGGTGGCATTGGCAAAGGCCTTGCAAATCCGGACCTGCCTCTCCAGTACCTCCTCATCCAAACTGGCGAGCTTTCGATTTCTCCGCGAGGCCAAAGCAGGGAGACTCCGCCGTCAAGACTGATATCAGAACGCTCATATCATACCAGTGACTTTGGCCGGAACGCGGGTTTCCGTCTGCGCTGATGGATTAGTAGATGAGTGGAGGCGGCAAACGCCTGCCGCCTCCGCAAGTGATTAACCGCCGCCGTTCGGGCCATTGTGGCAGTCATAGCAGTTGAACTCATGTCCGGGAGGGAAAGTCTTCTTGCCCTTGTCGCCGGCATTGAAGACCCGTTGCACCTTGGCCTGAGATAAGAACGAGCCTCGATAGTTCTTTCCATGACAATAGGCGCAAGCTTGGTGACCGTGCTGGTCTACATAATCAGGGTGACGGTCTACCCATGCTTGGCCGATGGTGTGGATGTTGTGCGGTCCCGTCAGTCCGTTGGCATTGCCACCGTTGGTGTGGCACACCGAGCATTCCGTGATTTTGTACGGATAGCCCTGTAGCTTTGTGGGGTAAACGTTATCGTTGGCCTGCAGAGTTTTGAACTCGGCATGCGGTGAGCCGTGACAGGCTGAGCAGAATACCGATCCGTGTCCTTGGCTGTAGCGGTAAAGATCGGCCCCTTGCACCGGCACATTGGGGTTGGTGGCAAAAGTTTGGTCTGTGGTCTGGCGCCACTGCCCGTTCTTGGTGAACGTGGTCTTGTAGCGCTGGCTGTTGTTGTGGCACATCTGGCATGCAGGTTCGATCAACCAGCCGTTGCGCGTGGGGTCTCCCACGTGGCTGACGGTGCCGTGGCAGCTGAAACAATTCACCTTGCTCATCTCGCCGCGCTTGCACAGCGTCTTAGGCCCAGGGTGGCAAACGTAACAGGTCGTAAGGTCGGTCTTGCCCTGGTCCAGCGTCTTGGTGTCGGGGTAGTTGGCTTGAGGTCCATGCAGGGTGTGCATGTCGGTGGTAAGCGGGTTGATCCCGGAAAGGCCCTTCAGTCCCAGTGCGTTGTCGCTGTGACAGGCCGCGCAGAGAACGGGCGTTCCCGAAGTTGCCGTCAGGTACAGCGTTGACTGGTAGACGTAGCCCTCGGCCTGCAGTTGGCTGAGATAGCCGGAAATGTCGAACCGGTCGTCGTGCTTTTTCAGAATGTTCAGCTTCATGTCCTTGTTGGGATCGGGGTTGTTCTCCCATCCGTTCTTAGGCTTCGCTGCCGGATCGCTGTTGGAAGCATGGCAGTTGGCGCAGCTCATTTCATCGCTGATGGAAAGCACGATTTTGGCGGTGGCCAGCACCTTGCCGGTGCCGTCGGTGGCCGCCAGTTTGGCCATGGGATAGGGGTTGAAATTCCCTTTGTCGTCATAAGGGACGGTGGGAATGCCCACGGCTTCCCAGTATCCTTCCGTGGAGTTGTAACTCATCTGGTTGGGTGTCGTGCTTTGCGTCTTGTAACCCGCCAGGCCGGTATCGGGCGGAGGGTTGCTCAGAAACAACAACTGAACGTAGTCCCAAAAGTTGGTTTTGCTGGCGCTGCCGCTGTTGAATGACCCTTTCGTGTCGTTCGTGGCCTGGTAGGTAATGGTGATGCCGGTAGTGATCTGAACCGGTGGTTCACCTTTCTGAACCAGTTGGGCATGGATGATGTTGTAGGGCGGCAGCACGGAAAAGATGGAGTAATCCTTGCCATCGATGCAATGCATGCCCAGTTCGCTCCAAGCCATCAAGGCGTACTTGGAGGCGGCAGGCGCGTTGCCGCCGGAGGAAAGCTTGGTGTTGTTCTTGGTTCCGCTCCTGGCCGGCCCCGGCGGTCTTGCATTTCCAGAGCCTAAGGAGAGGGCGAATAGGGTAAATGTAGCGACAATGCTCAGCAACCGTTTCATGGTTCCGACTCCCTTTTTCTTTAGCAGTTCGGTCAAATACATCGTGGTTTGAACCTAAACGGAAATGGCGCTGTGAGGGCGCGAATTGGCAGTTGGTGCGTAGCTACAGTTGCGCAATTGCGCAAATGTTATTGGAGTCCATTATGGCGTGTCAGTGACCCCGGTCACCGATGGATGTGACTTCCCGACCCAAATTGGAGCATCGAAAGCTGCGCTGTTGGGCCAAATCGGGACTTGGCCAACACAGATCACATCTTTCCGTGACTCATGTCACTGAGGCTTGAAGGGATCAAAAGGTAGCATGCAGTTTAAGAGTGCACTTCATGTCTACCGGCAGGTCCCCGCAAGTCGCTGGCGTGGTGTTTCCAGGACCTTCTTTGCAGGAGTTCACCCCCCTCCGTTCGGAGGAAATTACCCCGTCGGCCTCCACTGTTCTCCATCGAGGCCGACATGGCGCATAGGCTTACAACCTGTACATTCTGCGGAGTGGGGTGCGGTCTTTACCTGGAAACCGCCGGCAACCGGGTGGTGGGAGTCTATCCCAGCGTTTCGCATCCGACAAATGCCGGAAGAATCTGCGTGCGGGGCTGGCATGTACACGAGATCGCCAGTTCGCCAGACCGTCTGACCCGCCCCCTGATTAAGAAAAACGGCCAGTTTGAGGAAGTGACGTGGGAGGAGGCCTTCAGCTTCATCGCGACCCGGTTGAAAGAAATCCGCGGCCAGTACGGCCCTGATGCGCTGGCCTTCCTGAACTCCCCGCGATGCTCCAACGAAGAAGCTTATCTGTTGCAGAAGTTTGCTCGTGCCGTCATCGGCACCAACAACGTGCACCACGGCACCGGTGTTTATTGCAATAACTCCATCAATGTCCTGCTGGAGATGCTCGGTGTCCCGGCGGCAACAAACTCGATTTCCGAGTTGGCGGAAAGTGAGGTCATCCTCGTGGACGGGGTTGACTTGGCCCGCCGGCTGCCAACGATCGGCGGCGCGGTTCTGCGGGCCAAGCTCAAGGGGGCGAAACTCATTGTCGTGGGCACGCGCCGCCATCGGCTGGCCGAGAATGCGGATCTCTTCCTGCAAATCCAACCCAATACGGAGGCCGTCCTCTACCGCGCGATCGCCAAGGTGATTGTGGACCGGGGATTGATGGCTCGTAGGTTTATCCAAGACCGCTGCCTGAATTATGAGGCGTTCGAGGAGCAGATACAGCAGTGCGATCTGCTGGATGCGGCCGAAGGCTGCGGCGTCTCGCTGGAGCTGATCGAAGCCGCCGCCCTGACTTACGCCCGTGCCCAATCGGCGGCCTTGCTCTATTCCACCAGCATGGAAGAGCGGACGCGCGACAGTATTCGGGCCGTCGTCAATCTGGCCCTGCTCACAGGGAACCTGGGGAAACCCGGGGCGGGCGTCTTTGCGCTCAGCGAGCAGAACAATCTCCAAGGGGTGTGCGACATGGGCATGCTGCCCGACCGCCTGCCAGGATACCAATCAGTGGCAAATGCCGAGGCTCGTAGCGCCCTCGAAGCCTTGTGGAAAGCCAAGTTGCCTGCCCTTCCCGGGGCCGGCTCCCGTTCCATCCTGAGCCACCGGCAAGAGGGCAAGGTGAAGGCGCTCTGGCTGTGCCGCTATGATCCGGTCAGCACCGCATCTTTCGCCGACGTCGCGAACTCACTCCGCGAGTTCGATTTCGTGGTAGCGCAGCACCTGTTCATGACCGACAGCGCGCGATGCGCTCATGTCGTCCTGCCCACGACCGCTTTTGGCGAGGAGCGGGTTTCCTTCACCAGCACCGAGAGGCGGATCCAGTTGGCGGAGCAAGTGATGGATCCGCCGGCGGGGCTGACGCCAGCCTGGGAACAACTCACCCGAGTCGCCCGGCACATGGGCGCAGATTGGAGCTACCAGTCGGCCGCCGAAGTGATGGAAGAGATCGGCCAGGCGATTCCGCTCTACAGCGGGGCCAGTTACGACAACCTCGATCGCGACTATGGCCGGCAGTGGCCGTGCACCAGGGATCGTCCGCTGGGCACGCGTTTTCTGTTCGCCGGGAACGAGGAAGATAAGCCGTTCAAGTTCGTGCCAGCTTCCCAGGCTTCCCCAACCGTCGTCCCGACCAAAGACTTCCCACTTACGCTGGTCTTTGGAAACTCGTTGTATTACTGGAATCAGAACGTCGTCATCCGGCACAGCGAGACCCTGAAGCGCGAATATCACATCCTGCTGATCGATTACCCGGAGGGTTTTGTCGAGATCCATCCCGACGATGCCAAAGAGTTGGGTATCCGCGACGGCGACAAGGTTCGGTTGTATGCGGCAGATGCGTCGGCGGTTTCAAGCGCGCGGGTTACTCCGGAGGTCAAAAGAGGCACGGTTTTCGTGCCGTATTTCGAGCGCGAACTGGAGAAGGAGATTCTCGGTCACACGCGGGATGGTCACGGACTTGTCCCGGCACGGGTAGAAAAGGAGGCGGCATGAAAGCCCGCATCCTCGACCGCGCCGATGTGTTGAAGATTGTGGACTTGCTGCTCCAGCAGGGCTACGAGGTGATTGCGCCGTTCCGCGGGCGTGGACGCGACACCTATTTCGACACGGTGACGGAAGAGAACCGCGATCAGATCCAGATCCATCTGCCCAACCCCTACTATCCCCCGAAGCGCTTCGTCTTCCCGCAGATTGAGCGGCTGATGAAGTTCGAGCGCAGCGATAGTGAAATTCACATCGAGCCGACTTACCAGGAGCCCAAGCGCGCCATCTTCGGCATCCGCTCGTGCGACATTGCAGGCATTTACCATCTCGACCGTTTTTACCTGGGCCGCGATTTTCGCGACATTTACTATGAGAACCACCGCCAAAACCTATTTCTGGTGAATATGGTTTGCACTGATCCGGAGCAGGACATCAACGACGAGTGTTTCTGCGTATGCGCGGATACCGGACCGGCGGCGCGCGAGCACTTCGACCTGCAATTGATGGATCTGGGCGCCGAGTTCATGGCGGTGGCAGGAACGGACGCTGGCGAGGCGCTGTTTGCGCATCCCATCTTCAAGACAGGAACTGAGGCGCACATCACCAGGCGCCACGCCATTCTGGATGAGGTCCGGAAGCGTTTCAAAACTACCACCAGTTGGTTCTCCGCGACCGTGCGTTACGTTTCCCAGGGAGACATCCTGGAAAAAACCTGGGAAGAAATCGGCAATCGCTGCCTCGAATGTGGCGGCTGCACCTATGTTTGTCCGGCCTGCACTTGTTTCACCGTCAGCGACCGCCAGGTGGGGCCGGACGAAATCGAGCGCGTCCGCATCTGGGATTCGTGCGCGCTTAGCGGATTCACGCGCATGGCGGGCGGGTTCAATCCGCGCCGGGCGGTGCACGACCGCCGCAACCGCCGCTTCTTCCGCAAGCTGGCGCACTACTTCATCCAGCGCGAACTTTCCATGGCCTGCGTCGGCTGCGGCCGCTGCGCCGCCGTTTGCCATGGCGATATCGGGATGCCCAGCGTGGTGGAGATGATCCGCCGCGCCACGGCGGAGGCTGGCCCATGCATGAACGCAGCGACCACTGAAAACATTTACCTGCCGAAGTTGGCGGTGCTTGACCGGGTGGTGAACGACATCCCTGAGGTCAAGACGTTTTATTGGCGCTTTGAAGACGCGGCGGAACAGCAGGCCTTCAAACGTTTCCGTCCCGGCCAGTTCGCGCAGGTTTCGCTGTTCGGCGTGGGGGAATTTCCGACCTCGCTGCCGCCCAGCCCGACCGAGGACGAGACCTTTTTCACCATCCGCCAGGTCGGCAGTTGCACCGCGGCGCTGCACCAACTCAAGCCCGGCGACAAGTTTGCGGTGCGGGGACCTTATGGCAACGGTTTTCCGATGGAAGAGTACTACGGGAAGAACCTGGTGTTCGTCGCCGGCGGCATCGGACTGATTCCCTTGCGCTCCTGCATCGTTTATGCGCTTCAGCATCGCGACCAATACCAGCGCATCCAGATTTTTCACGGCGCGAAAACACCGGCAGAATTGATGTACGTGGCCAGACCTGGACGAGTGGGAACGCGCGCCGGGCGTCGAGTGCCATCTGACCGTGGACCGCGCAACTGACGGCTGGGCCGGCAATGTCGGCGTGGTGGGCAGCCTGTTCAAAAAGCCCGGCGTGCAGGTGCCGGTTGAGAACACCATCGCCTTCGTCTGCGGCCCGCCGGTCATGTTCCGCTTTGTCATCAAGGACTTGCTGGCCATGGGATTCCAGGAGCGAAACATCGTTTCGACGCTGGAGCGCTATATGAAATGCGGCGTCGGCAAATGCGGCCATTGCTGCATCGGCGTGGCCTACGTCTGCGTGGATGGTCCGGTGTTCACCTACGAACAAATCAAGAAGCTGGGGGAGGACATCTGATGCCTGACCTGCGCGCCCAACTGCGGAAATGTCTCTCCGGCCGCATCTGCTGGATGGGGGTCGGGAACGTTGACCATGGAGACGACGGGTTCGGCGTGCGCCTAGCGGAGGATCTCGTCGCCGTGGGCGTGCCGGACGTGGTCATTGCCGGGACTACTCCCGATCGCTGGATCGGTCAACTTGCAAGCTTTGACCACGTTGTCTTTCTGGATGCCGTGGAGTTTGGCGGCGCGTCTGGCTCCGTGGTTTTCCTGGATTCGAGTGAAATGGCCGCGCGGTTCCCGCAGATCTCCACGCACAAGATTTCGTTGGGCATGCTGGCGCGATGGATCGAGGCCGGGGGGACGACAAAAGCGTGGCTGCTGGGAGTACAACCCGAATCGGTCAAGTCCAGCGACCAACTCAGTGCAATGATGCAGACAACGCGGGATGTTCTGTATGAACTGTTACGTGGTGTGAGTTCGCCTGCCGGGTCCGGCATAGCATCGCCCGGCGGTCCGGCTCTGTCCGATAACAGCGGAGTGCGCGCATGCTGACCCCCGAACAAGCCGTCGTCGCGGCCATGCTGACTTGCGCTGCCGGAGCAGTACTGACCCTGCTTGTCTCCCGCAACAAGACCCTTGCTGGCTGGCTCGCGTTTCTGATTACCAGCGCCAGCGCGGCTCTGATTTTCTCCGCCGTCGCCAAAGTCCTGACGTGCCGGCCCGTCGCTCCACCCTGCCGAATTCTGGGCCATGCCGAAGATCGGTTTCGCACTGCGCATCCACGTGGATGGACTGACGGCAATATTCCTGATGTTGGCCGCCCTGATTGCTGTGCCGGCGGCGTTCTATTCCATCGCTTACATGCGGCACTATCGCGACTACGGCGTGCATCGTTTCTATCCTCATTTCCTGCTCTTTCTGGCGGCAATGTATGGGCTGCTGAGCACCACGGACATGATGTGGGTCTTCTTCTTCTTCTGGCAATTGATGACCCTGCCGAGCTACGCGCTCATCCGCTTCGAATACCGTAAGCCGGAGAATGTGCACGCCGCGAACAAGTACCTGATCATGATGCAGATCGCCTGCGCTGCGATGATGATCGGAGCAGCGCTGCTGGCCGGCGGGAAGCCGGTCAGCGGGGCTGGCAGCCTGAAGTACGATTTTGACACCGTGAGCGCCAACCTGCCTTCCATGTTGAGCGCGCATCCTGGGTTGGCTGCGCTGGCCTTCGCGCTGTTCCTTGTCGGCTTTGGCATCAAGATGGGCATGTGGCCGTTTGGGCAAATCTGGTTGCCGGACGCGCACCCGGCGGCTCCTTCGCCTGTGAGCGCCATGCTCTCCGGCGTGATGATCAAAACCGGGGTTTACGGGCTGATGCGGTATTTCCTCTGGCTGGTTCCGATCGCGGCGCGGAAGGATTACCCGCTTGACAGCTGGGGCTTGGTGGTCGCGGTGCTGGGTACCATTACGCTGTTCACCGGCACTATGCAGGCGCTCAATCAGGAACAATCCAAACGCCTGCTCGCTTTCCACAGTATCGGGCAGATCGGATATATCCTGCTGGGCACGGGGACCTGCATGGCCTTGCTGCCGGCAGCCGGCCCGAAGGCAGCGACGCTGGCCACTATCGGCTTGTTTGGCGCCCTGTTTCACGTGCTGAATCACGGCCTGTTCAAAGGACTGCTGTTCCTCAACGCGGGCTCCTTGCTTCATGCTACCGGCACGCAAGACCTGAACAAGATGGGTGGGCTGATGAAGTTCATGCCGCTGACCGGCGATCACCGCGCTGGTGGCCTCGTTCTCGATCTCCGGCGTGCCGCTGTTCAACGGGTTCGTCAGCAAATGGACGATCTATGTTGCCGCGATTCAGGGAAGCGCGTCAGCCAGGTATCTGCCGGTATGCGCCGTCATCGCCATCCTGACCAGCGCGCTCACGCTGGCATCGTTCATCAAATTTTTCGGCGTGAGTTTTCTCTCCCGCACCAGCGCGCTGGTGAAAGCCAAAGCAACCGAAAGTGAGCGGCTGGAGGTTCCCTGGATCATGCAGATTCCGCAGGTATTTCTGGCGTTGCTCTGCGTGCTGTTGGGAGTTGCACCGCTCATCGGGTTCGGCCTGATACGCAGCGCGTTAGACGCCAGCCGGGAAGGCTTTAGCGGCGCTTTGGCAATGAGCCGCGCCGATGGTCAATGGACCACTTACCGGGCTCCAGGGACCCAATGCGGCGGCTGTGTTCGCGCCGGTCGCGCTGGCCGTTGTGCTGGGCATGATGTTTCTGCTGGCTTACGGTATTTCCAAACTCGGCAGCGCCCCACGCCGCGCCGCTGTCCCGTGGCTGTGCGGCTATGCGCGCGAGGCGGAATGCCACCGCTATGTCGCGCACAATTTCTATGGCGAAATCAAACGTTATTTCCGCTGGCTGGGCGGTACGCCGCGAACCAGCCGAAAGCACCGGCGGTGAAAGAGCTGACATGATCGCGCGCGAAATGTTCGAGGAATTCAAAGCGAGGTTTGGGCCTCCGATTCGACCGCGCGGACCTGCCCCGCGACAACCGCCTGTTTGTCTATGTCAACCGCTCCGCCGTGAAGTATGTTTGCCAGCACGTCTTTCGCGAGCTCGATGCGCGTTATGTGGCCAGCATCGGCGCCGATGACCGCCCGTTTTCCGGCAAATTCCTGGTGGCGCACAATTTCGCCTTCGACCACGACCATCTGCTGTGCAGCGTGCTCAGCTATCTGCCGGCAGACGACGCCAGGATCGACAGCATCTCGGACGTGGTGCCGGCGGCGAATTGGGCGGAGCGGGAAATGCGGGATCTGGTCGGCATCGAACCGGTCGGGCACCGCTATCCCGAAGCGGCTGGTGCTGCCGGATGGCTGGCCCGAGGGCGTGCATCCTCTGCGCAAGGATGTGCCCTGGAATCATGTCCCGAGGGTTACGACGACGAGCGCGAATTCAAATTCGACGAGCCGCCGGAAGGCTGCACCGTCGTTCCTTTTGGCCCGTTCCATCCCACGCTGGATGAGCCCGCCCATTTCCGCCTCTATGTCGAAGGCGAGATGGTGCGCGGCTGCGAGTACCGCGGATTCATGGTCCATCGCGGAATCGAGAAGCTGGCCGAATCGGTGCTGAGCTACAACGACATTCCCGATGCTGGCCGAGCGCATCTGCGGCATTTGCGGCTGCGTCCACAACGTGGCGTACGTGCAGGCCGTGGAGAACGCCGCCGGGCTCAAGCCGCCGCCGCGGGCGGAATACATCCGCACCATCATGCTGGAAATCGAGCGCCTGCACAGCCATCTGCTGTGGGTCGGGCTGGCCTGCCACATTGTCGGCTTCGACACGCTGTTCATGCAGAGCTTCCGCATCCGCGAACCGATCATGTGGATGGCGGAGAAAATCAGCGGCAACCGCAAAACTTACGCGCTCGTGCGTCATCGGCGGCGTGCGCTGGGACATCACGCCGGAATTGAAAGCCGAACTGCGCTACGCGCTCGACAAACTGGAAGCCGAATGGAGCGCGGTCGTGGCCGCGGTAAGCAAAGACAAGAACATCCAGAAGCGCACGCGCGGCGTCGGCGTGGCCGACGCGGACCTGGTGAAGGAGGCGGGGCTGATCGGACCGGTGGCGCGCGCGGCGGGTGTGGACATCGATTGCCGCCGCGATCATCCCTATGCCGCCTACGATCGCGTCGATTTCGACGTGATCACCGCGGCAAGGCGGCGACGTATGGTCGCGGCTGCTGGTGCGGATGCAGGAAGTGTTCGAGTCCATCAAGATCATCCGCCAGTGCCTGGACAAGATGGAAGACGGCCCCCTGGCATTGACGATCACCGACGAATTGCCGGTGGGACGGATGGGGCTGTCGTCGGTCGAAGCCCCGCGCGGCGAAAGCCATCATTTCGTCATCACCGGCGAAAACAACCGCCCGCGCCGCTGGCGGGTGCGCGCGCCGACCTATCAGAATCTGCAGGGCGTGCCGATGATGATCAAAGACCAGCAGATTGCCGACATGACGATTTCGCTGGGCAGCATTGACCCGTGTTTCTCCTGCACCGACCGGCTGGAGACGATCGACCTGCGTCCGGCGCAGTCAAGGTCTGGTCGCAGGAAGAGTTGCTGAAGTTGACGCGCGCAAAGGTGGAGAAATGACCATGTCGCGTGGGATGATCGCAGCGGCGGGCTGGCGAACGTGGTGCTGGTTCTGCTCGCTCGCCCCGTTTTGCCAGGGCGTGCTGCGCAAGGTCACGGCCCGGATGCAGTCGCGGCAAGGCCCGCCCATCGCCCAGCCATACTTCGATCTGCTGAAGCTGCTGGGCAAGGAAGACATTGAATCGGGCGAGTCGCCGGTCATGCAGCGCTTTGCCGCGTACCTGGCGCTGGCGGCGGTGCTGACGGTCGCATGCCTGGTGCCGATGGGCTTTGCCGCGCCCATGAACGGCGCGGGGGACGTGATCCTGCTGATTTATCTCCTGACCCTGTGCGGCATTTGCACGCTGCTGGCGGGCCTGGCGGCGGGTTCGACGTATTCGCTGCTCGGCATCAGCCGCGAAATGATGAGCATGATCGCGCTGGAGCCGCTGTTCGCCATCGCGATTGTCGTCGGCGCGCTGCACTCGCAGTCCTTCCGTCTGGATGCGGTCCTGAACGGCTCGGTTTATGCCGACGGCGAATTTTCCCGTGGTCGGGCCTGCTCATGCTGGGCGTGATGCTGCTTTCGTTCCAGGCGTTTGTGCAGCGGGTGCCCTTCGACATCTCGGAAGCGGAGACTGAACTGATGGAAGGCCCGCTGATGGAATACTCCGGGCCGAAGCTGGCCCTGTTCAAATACGCGCAGATGGCGAAGCTGGTCATCTATAGCGCGCTTGTTCGTAGCGCTGTTTCGTGCCCTGGGGATCGGGTCTGGCCTTCCCGCTGGGCTGGTTGTTGTTCTGGGCGAAAGTGTTCGTGCTGGTGCTGGTGGTGACGTTGGTGGCCGCGACTCACGCGCGCTACCGGATTGATCAGGCCATCCGCTACTTTGCCGGCCTGCTGGCGCGTGGCGCTGGTGGCGCTGGTTGCTGGCGAGCTATGGATATTGACAGATTACGTCGAGGCGGATGCCCTCATGACTCGCTCAGGGTCCGCCCAGCAAAGTCGAAGAGAAGCGACTTGGCTCGCCGCCTGACGAGGCGCCGCGCCTACGCGATCAGAGCTGAGCGATGTCTGCTATCCGGGACTGCCACGCCGAGCGCGGCCGCGTACCCGCGCAGGCGCAGCCTTTGCCGGCGAAGTCGCGCGCCGCATCTTCGATGCCAACAAATGCATCGGCTGCGCCGGCTGCGCCAACAATTGTCCGGCGCGCGAAATCCTGGTATTCGATGTTTGCCAGGAAATCCGCATCCTGAAATACCTGGGCCGCCGCTGCACCTACTGCGGACGCTGCGCGATGTCTGCCCGGAAAAAGCCATCACCATGAGCCAGGAGTTCGAGAACGGCACCAACCAGATCGGCGACATCGCAGCAGCGGCTGGAGCTTTTCATGAGCACCTGCCAGCGCTGCGGGCGCTGCTTCAAGGAAGCCGTCGCCGCTGGAACAGTTCAAGATGAAAGGCTACCGCTTCGACGATTTGGCAGAACGAGCGCTGGATTTTCCGCTCGCAGGCCTACCTGGAAAGCGAGCCGGTGGTGGACGACATCAAGATCGAACTGGACTGACCGCCATGTTGAAAAACCTTTGCCAGAAAATGTTCGGACGGTCGCTGTGGGTCTACCACGCCAACAGCGGCGGCTGCAACGGCTGCGACATCGAAGTGCTCAACGTGCTCACGCCCTACTACGATGTCGAGCGCTTTGGCATCAAGCTGGTCGGCTCGCCGCGCCACGCCGACGTCATGCTCTGCCAGGGGCCGGCGATGCGCGCCACGGCCCAGGCGCTTGCAGCGCGCCTATGAAGCCATGCCCGCGCCCAAACTCGTCTTTGCCATTGGCTCTTGCGCCTGCGGCGGCGGCATCTGGCTCGACACTTACCCGGTCCTCGGACCGGTGGAGAAAGTCATTCCCGTCAACTACTACATTCCCGGCTGCCCGCCGCGGCCGGAAGCCATCATCTATGGCGTCGCGGTGGCGCTCGGCTTGGTGGACAAGAAAACCGCGCCGGTGCAGTTCAAACAACTCGAACTGCCCATTCCGCGCTACCACCCTGCAGACCTGCGCGGGCAGGGGGAGTTGGTCGTCTACGAGAAAGCCGAGAAGGTGTAAGACAAAAAGCAAGGGCGGCTGCCCTGGACAGCCGCTCGCGGTTTACTGTTGCAGCGCGTACTGCTTGAGTTCACCTCGCATGTCGAACAGGCCTGTTAACGCTGTCCCAAGTTCCAGATCTTGACCTCAACGCCCGTGGCATCACCGTTATAGTGTTTGTCCTTGCCCCAATCGACCATGAAATCAACCGTGTCCCCAGCGAAAAACGTCCAGCGATAAGGCCGCAGTAAGAGCGGCCACTGGTAGCTGGTAATTGGCGCCTTCAGAAACAAACGTTTTGAACCTCGGACAACGTAAACGTAGGTGCTGGTGGGAAAGGCATGATCCAAGCCAACAAAGTTAACTTGCACCATGAAGTTTCCCGAGGATGGAGCCGTCCAACGCAAGACGCTCCAGTTACCATCAACCGGATTAAGAAAAAGGTATGTCGTGGGCACGCACAGAGTTGACCAACACACCGCATGGTTTGTGTCATTGTGGGCAACGGAGGTCCGGCCGTCACAATCGGAAGCGAACCACCAACTTATCCCCTTGACATCACAAGTGCCTCCCCAGGTGTACAGTGTCAGCGGACCGCCCCAAGAGGTCACGTAGCCGTAGGACCAAGCCCCATTCGGGTTGGATTGGATGGAGAAGTCCTTGACCGCGTCGTAGTCGGGAGCTCGATTCGGCGTTTGCGCTGATGCTGCCTGCGACGTCAGCAGCAAAGTTCTTCGGAGAGTCGCCTCTTGATGGATAATTCAACGGGGCGATTCAGTCGATGATTTCTGTCACCGCATCTGGTGACGTCTTATGCATTGCTGTCTTTGCCGCACGGGGCCGGGCTCCGCCGGGGAGGTGAAGGCGCCGTCCTTGCGCAACCGCGATTACATCTGGCGACGAAGTCTAGTCGGCGTTCGCCAGTAAAGTTCCGGCCTCCTGATGCGCCTCCGCGCGTTCGATGTTTTGTGCATCCACCACGGCGATCGCGGCCATGTTGACGATCTCTTCCACCTCCACCCCGCGCGGCAGGACGTGGACGGCTTGCTCAAGCCCATCAGGATGGGCCCGATGGCCTCCGCGCCGCCGATGCGCATCATCAGTTTGTAGGCGATGTTGGCCGACTGCAGGTCGGGGAAGATCAGCACGTTGGCGCCGCCCTTGAGGGTGGAGAAGGGATATTCCTCGTTCCAGAATTTCGGGCACGACGGCCGTGTCCGCCATCATTTCGCCATCCACGATCAGCGACGGGTCCCTTTGCTTGACCAGTTCGGTGGCGCGGCGCATCTTCTCGCACAGCGGGATGGTGGGTGCTGCCGAAGTTGGAAAACGAGAGCATGGCCACGCGCGGCTCGACGTCGAATCGCCGGGCGCCACTCCGCGGCGCAGCACCGCGATTTCCGCCAGGTCCTCCGCTGTGGGCTCGATGTTCACGGTGCGTGTCCGCGAAGAAAATATGTCGTCCTTCTTGGTGACCATGCACGTAAACGCCGGAGACGCGGTGGACGCCGTGCGCGCACTTGATGATTTGCAGCGCGGGCCGGATGGTGTCGGGATAATGCTGGCTGACGCCCGCCACAAAGCCGTCCGCATCCCCCATGTGCACCATCATGGCGCCAAATAATTGGGTTGTCAGCATCGAGTTCGCGCGCTTCCGATAACGTCACACCCCGGCGCTGACGCAGCCAGTAGAATTCCTGGACGTAGGTCTCAGCGCAGGGGAATGTTTACCGGTCGACAATTTCCATGCTGTCCAACGCAAGCCCGAGTTCGTCGAGCCGATTTCCGATGATTGCTCGGCCGCCCAAGCAGAATGGGATAGAGCGATCTTTTCGTCCACGAGAATATGCGACTGGCGCGCAGGATTTTGTCGTTTTCGCCCTCGGAGAAAGACGATGCGCTTGGGCGCTGGCCTGCGCGCTTGTGAATGACAATTCTGCATGACTCCGTAGCGCGCTTGCCTAGCGACTTTGCCAGCCGCTCGCGGTAGTCGGCGAGGTCGATGGGTTCCTGCGCCACTCCGGTCTCGCATGGCGGCTTCCGCCACCGCCGAGGCTTCCCAAATCAGCACGCGCGGATCGAAGGGTTTGGGGATGATGTACTCCGGCCCGAATTGCAGCCGGTTCGACGCCGTAGGCGCGCAACACCGAGTCGGGCACGTCTTCTTTGGCCAGCGCAGCCAGCGCGCGCGTGGCCGCCAGCTTCATCTCCTCATTGATGGCGCTGCGCCCGCACGTCCAGCGCCCCGCGAAAAATGAAGGGAAAGCCCAGAACGTTGTTGACCTGGTTGGGATAGTCGGAGCGGCCGGTGGCCACGATGATGTCCGCCCGCGCCTCCTGGCCTCTTCGTAGCTGATCTCCGGGTCGGGGTTCGCCATGGCGAATACGATGGGCCGTGCCGCCATGGCCTTGCAGCATTTCCGGAGTGAATGCGCCCTTCACTGAAAGCCGACGAAAACGTCGGCGCCTTCCACAACCTCGGCCAGCGTGCGCGCTGCGGTCTTGCGGCGAAGCGCGGCTTGTAGGGATTCATGCCCTCTGCGCGGCCCTCGTAAATCACGCCCTTGGTGTCGCAGAGGATGATATTTTCGCGCCTCACGCCCAACCGGACGTAGTGCTCCGCGCAGGCGATGCCCGCGGCGCCCGCGCCGTTGAAGACCACGCGCACCTTGCCGATTTCTTTGCCCACCACCTCCAAGGCGTTCAGCAGCGCCGCGCCGGAGATGATGGCCGTCCCGTGCTGGTCGTCGTGGAAGACCGGGATCGACATGGTCTTCCGCAGTGTTTCCTCGATGTAAAAGCATTCCGGCGCCTTGATGTCCTCCAGATTGATGCCGCCGAAGGTGGGTTCCAAGAACTGGCAGAACTTGATGACTTCGTCGGGATCCTCGGATGCCCACTTCCAGGTCGAAGACATCGATATCCGCAAAGCGCTTGAACAGCACGCCCTTGCCTTCCATCACCGGCTTGCCGGCCAAGGCGCCAATGTTGCCCAGGCCCAGCACGGCGGTGCCGTTGTGATGACCACCGCCACCAGGTTGCCGCGCGCGGTGTATTCGAAGGCAGTCGCGCGGATTCCTCTGGATCTCCAGGCAAGGCTCCGCCACGCCCGGCGTGTAGGCCAGGCTCAAATCCCATTGCGTGCGGCAAGGCTTGGTGGGTACGACTTCAATCTTTCCTGGCCTTGTTCCCAGGTGATAATCGAGGGCTTCCTTTTTTGAAATTGGCATAAATTCTTTACCTCTTGACGTGCAAAACTTGTTCAGCGTACGGCTTGTGCTATCAATGCTTCTCGATCACCTTCTTGATCCGCTCGAACGCCCAGTCAATTTCCTCGCGGATGATGATTAACGGAGGCGCGATCCGGATTACTTTGTCGTGGGTTTCTTTGCAGAGAATCCCTTCCTGTTTCAGAGCCTCACAGTACGGGCGCGCAGGACCGTGCAATTCAATACCAATCCACAGGCCTTTGCCCCGCACTTCTTTCAGATCAGGGCTGTGCAGCGTCTGCAGCAGGGTGAGGAAGTACGCTCCTAACTCGGCGGAGCGTTCCACCATTCTCTCCTCGATCAGGACCCGTAACGCGGTGCGGGCGATGGCGCAACCCAGGGGATTGCCGCCAAATGTGCTGCCATGATCGCCGGGCTTGTACACTCCGAGAATTTCCCGGGAAGCCAACACAGCCGAAACGGGATAGAACCCGCCCGCAAGCGCTTTGCCCATGATCAACACATCCGGGGTGATTCCCTCATGCATGTAGGCGAAAAGCTTTCCCGTCCGCCCCAGGCCGGACTGGATCTCGTCCGTCATCAGCAGAACTCGATTTTCGCGGCAAATTTCCGCGGCCTCGCGGAGAAATCCCGCGGGCGGAATGACGATCCCCGCCTCGCCCTGGATCGGTTCGAGCAGGAAAGCGCAAGTGTTGGGTGTGATGGCTTCTTTCAGCGCTGCCGCATCACCAAACGGAATGACCTTAAACCCCGGGGTGAACGGGCCGAAGCCGTCGCGATATTGTTCGTCGCTGGAGAAACTCACGAGGGTCACCGTGCGGCCGTGAAAGTTGTTGGCACAGACAATCAATTCCGCCTTGCCCTTCCGGAATGCCCTTGACCTTGTAGCCCCACTTGCGGGCAGTCTTGATCGCCGTCTCGACCGCTTCCGCGCCCGAGTTCATCGGCAGCGCCATTTCGAAGCCAGTCAGATCGTGAAGTTCCTTATAGAGCAACGGAAGTTGCTCGTTGCGGAATGCGCGGGACGTGAGCGTGACTTTGTGGGCTTGCTCCGTAAGCGTCCGCAAGAGTTCCGGATGACAGTGTCCCTGGTTTACCGCCGAATAAGCGGCCAGGCAGTCGAGGTAGCGTTTGCCCTCGACGTCGTAGACCCACACGCCCTCGGCGCGCTCGATCACTACATCCAGCGGACGGTAGTTATGAGCTCCGTACCGGTCTTCGAGCTCGACAAAGTTATGAGTGCGCATGGATTCCTCAGTTATGAATTCAGTCGGCATATCTTTCCTCTTTCCAGTAGCCAGCAGTTAGTCGCTGGTTGCTAACGCTCCGGCTGTGGTTTTCCTAGCTCCCAGCCACTAGTTCCTAGCTACCAGCTACTAATCCAGCAACATCGTTAGCAACGCCATCCGCACGTACAGGCCGTTCCTGGCCTGGCGGAAATAAAGCGCCCTGGGATCATCGTCCACCGCTTTGTCCAGTTCGACGGTGCGCGGCAGCGGATGAAGAATAAGCGCGTCGGGCTTCATGCGGCGCACAACGCCGGAGTCGATGGCGTAGCGCTTCAGACCGCTTCTATCCTGCACGCGCTCCGGCCGGATTCGAGTCTGGTAAACCACGTCCACTTCACCGATCACCCGGTCAATCTCCGATTCGAGTTCGTAATGTACGCCGTGTTCATCGAGGTACTCCAAAATGTCGGGCTTCATCTGGAGTTCCGGCGGACTCACGAAAAACATCTTCACCCGGTCGAATTTCGCCAGCAAGTAGGCCAGCGAACGCGCCGTGCGTCCTTTATCCAATTCGCCAATAATGGCCACGCTCAGACCATCGAGCGGACGTTCCCGATAGACCGTGTACAGATCGAGCAAGGCTTGTGTCGGATGTTGCCCGCCATTCCCGTCGCCTGCGTTGATCACGGGCACCGGCGACACCAGCGCCGCGCGCCTCGCCCCGTCGGGCTCATGATGCCGGATCACGATCACGTCGGAATACCCGCCGATGATCCGAATGGAGTCCTCCACCTGCTCGCCCTCAATCTCGGAAGAAAACGCGCGCGCCTGCTCAGTGGACAGGACCCTGCCTCCCAGGCGGTGCATGGCTGCCTCGAACGAGAAGCGGGTGCGGGTGGATGGCGAATAGAAAAGCGACGCCATGATTCGATTCTGGTAATCAAGCGAACCGCCGCGCGCCACCACGCGCTCCATGCCCCGCGAACGGTCGAATAGCTCCATCAGTAACGGAACCGTGAACTGCTGCGACTCGATCACGTGCTGCAATCTCATGTCTCGTGCCGGCACTGATTCTAAATCGTGCGACTGAACGTCGCGCGTAACGAAGGACTCTGGCATAATCACCGTCCCCCCACCGGAAGTTCGAGTTGGGCGTTCCACGCGCCGTTTGCGCGGACAGGATCCGGAAACATATGCGTACCAGCCGTCCCCGCGACCGCCTCGCGCAAGTGGTCACAGGAAGTGATAACCGCCTCTTTCCCGCCATGGTTCAAGAATCGCAGCACCGACTCGATCTTCGGACCCATATTTCCCGGGGGGAAATGGCCGGCTTCAGCATACTCTCCCAACCCCGCCGCGCTGGCTTGCAGGATTGGACGTTGCGCGGGTTTCTTGTAGTCGAGATAAACGTAATCCGTATCGGTGGAAATAACGAACAGGTCTACGCCGAGGCGCGAGGCCAGCAACGCCGAAGCACGATCCTTATCAATCACAGCCTCAACCCCCCGCAGTTCGCCGTTGTTCCAAGCCACCGGAATTCCTCCCCCGCCGCACGCGATCACGAGTACGCCGTGCTCGGTCAGGTCTTGAATGACCTCCAACTCCACAATCTCGGTTGGCTCAGGGGAGGGAACCACACGGCGATAGCCCCGAGCCGCGTCCTCGACGATCTCCCAGCCAAACTGGCGTTTGCGCTCCTCGGCATCAACGCGAGAATAGAACGGCCCAATCGGCTTGTTCGGGCGCTTCATGGCTGGATCGTCCAGCGAAACCACGCTCTGCGTCAGAACTGTGACAACCGGCACATGCAGACCCGCTCGTTCCAACTCGTTGTTCAACGACTGCTGCAGAAGATATCCGATTTCGCCCTGGGTGGAAGCGTCGCAAACATCCAGGGAATGCCCTGGGACTTGGCTCGCCGCCCGCTCCGATCGCAGCAGCGCCGCCCCAACCTGCGGTCCGTTGCCGTGGGTGAGGACGATGCGGTAGCCCATCCGGATAAGGCCGACAATCTCCACTGCCGTTCGCCGGGCGTTGCCCAATTGTTCCGTGACAGTCCCCTTCTCCCCCGCGCGAATCAGGGAGTTTCCGCCAACGGCAAGCAGCATGGTCTTCATAAACAAGTAGTCAGTAGTCAGTAGTCAGGGGTCAGTAGTCAGTAGTCAGTAGTCAGAACTCGACGAAGACGACTTAGACCAGACTCGCAGACCGTTCAGCATTCGGCCAATCTCACTTGATTGTGACAGCAACGCCAACGCTGCGTTCTTTGACAAATAGTCAAGATTGCGCGCGATTTCCAGCTGCGTTTCTACTTCTGTCAGTGAGCCCCGTGCCTGGCCAATAAAATGGTGGAACTCTTTTCGCGAATTTCTGCCATGGCCTTCTGCCAAGTTGCTGGGCACGGAAACCGCTGCGCGCCGTAGCTGGGACGTTAGCCCATACATCTCGTCTTTAGGAAAATCCCGCGTAGCCCGATATATTTCTGTCACAAGGATCATTGCCTTTTGCCACACAACCAAATCGCGATGTCCTTTCATACTTTTGACCCCTGACTACTGACTCCCGACCCCTGACTCCTCCCCCTACACATGCACCAGTTCCTGCAGCTCTACCAGGCCCGGCAGCTTGACGAATTCGCCCTTCATCAATTCCAGCATGATCGCTTTTTGCACGTGCAGCCGGTTCTCCGCCTGCTGGAATACCAGCGACCGTGGTGAGTCGATAACCTCTTTCGTGACTTCTTCACCCCGATGCGCGGGCAGGCAGTGGAGGAAGATGGCGTCCCGCTTGGCGCGCCGGAATAGCGGCGCATTCACCTGATACGGGCGAAAGAGCTTGGCTCGCCTCTCCACCTCGGCTTCCTGACCCATGCTGGCCCAGACATCGGTGTAGACGACGTCCGCCTCCGTCACTGCATCATTCGGGTTGTTTGTTACGGTGCAAGATCCGCCCGTTTCTTTGCCTCGCTGCGACGCCCACTCCACAGCCTCCGCCTTCGGTTCGTAGCCCGGAGGGGTCGCCACCCAGACGTGCGCACCAAGCTGGGCGCCGGCAAACATCAGCGAGTGCGCCACGTTGTTGCCATCGCCGATAAATGCGATCTTCAAACCTCCGAGATCGCCCTTGGCTTCCCAAATGGTGAGGAAATCCGCCATGGCCTGGCAGGGATGGCTGTAGTCGGTGAGCCCGTTGATGACCGGAACACTGGCATACTGGGCCATCTGCTCCACGATCTCGTGGGCAAACGTTCGGATCATGATCCCCTGCACCATGCGTTCCAGGTTTTTGGCGACGTCGTGCACCGACTCGCGCTTACCCAGATTGATCTCGGCCGGCGAGAGGTAAACCGAGAAACCGCCCAGTTGCTGAATCCCTACATCGAAACTCACCCGAGTACGTAGCGAGGGCTTTTCGAAAATGAGGGCCAGCGTCTTACGCTTCAGCGCGTCGCCATAGGTTGAGGGATGGGTCTTGACTTGACGGCCAAGAATCAACAAATACAAAATTTCCGAGGGTGAGAAATCCTTAATGGAAAGAAAGTCTTTGCCGTTCATTTTCCGGCTCCTGCCAGTGCTGGCTCGTGCTCCCGGGTAAACTGGACGAGCATTTCGGCCAGGCCTGGCTTGGTGAGTTCTTCGACTTCGTAGGTGACGCGCAGATTGGGCTTGTCGAGCTTGATCACCCGCGCGAGATCAATTGGAGTTGCGATCAGCACCAGATCGCACGGCGTGCGGCCAATCGTCTCCTCCAGTTCGTGCCTTTGCATGGCGCTGTAGCCCATTGCAGGCAGAAGGCTGGTCAGGTGTTGATAGCGCTCGTAGGTGCCGCGAATCGATCCCACGGCATAGGGCCGAGGATCCACCAACTCCGCCGCGCCGCATTGGCGTGCGGCCACAACTCCTGCGCCGTAGGGCATCTCGCCGTGCGTAAGGGTGGGACCATCCTCCACCACCAGAACCCGCTGTCCCTTCACCAGGCCCGGAAAGGCGACCGTGACCCGGCAGGCCATTTCGAAAACGGCGGCTTTCGGATTGTTGACTCGTATGTTTTGGCGAACTGTTTCAATGTCGCGCTGCTCGGCCGTGTCCACCTTGTTGATTACGATCACATCAGCCCGCCTCAGATTAACTTCCCCGGGGAAGTAGGCCATTTCATGCCCAGGACGGTGCGGGTCCGCGACGACGATTTCCAGGTCGGAGGTGTAAAACGAAGTGTCGTTGTTGCCGCCGTCCCACAAGATGACATCGGCCTCTTTCTCCGCCTGGCGCAGGATCTTCTCGTAGTCCACCCCGGCATAAACCACCGTCCCCTTGCGAATGTGCGGCTCATACTCTTCGCGCTCTTCGATCGTGCACTGCTGCAGGTCAAGATCCTCCATGGCGGCAAAGCGTTGCACCGCCTGCGCCGCCAGGTCTCCGTAAGGCATGGGGTGTCGGATCACCACCGGCCTGCAACCCTGCCCGCGTAATTGGGCCGCCACCAGGCGCGAGACTGGACTTTTTCCGCATCCCGTTCGCACCGCGCACACGGAAATCACTGGGACGCATGACTTGAGCTGGGTGTGCTCGGTTCCCAGCAGCCAGAAATCCGCGCCGGCCGCAATCGCCCGGGAAGCAAGGTGCATGAGGGTCGGGTATGCGACATCGCTGTAAGAAAACACGACTGTATCCACACCGTACTCGGAAATCAGTTTCTCCAGATCCTTCTCTTCGAAGATCGGAATGCCCTCTGGATACATCCGCCCCGCCAACTCCTGCGGATAACGGCGGCCCGCGATATCGGGAATCTGAGTAGCGGTGAAGGCAACCACCCGGTAGTCAGGATTGTTGCGAAATACAACGTTAAAGTTGTGGAAGTCCCTACCTGCCGCACCGAGTATTAACACTTTCTTCATGGCGTCCCCCCGCAGAGATCACTAACTTTCTATCTTCTCTTTTGGCGGGCGGACAGGCAGTGCCGCATATCACAGGCGGGTGTGACTTAAGGCCAGGGGGCGGTGTGCATGTGCAGCGAGCCAGCACTTAGTGGGAAAGCGCTTCTGAACGACGTGACCCGTGGATTTGCTTCTTGTGACCGAAGTCACTGCGCGGCTTTTCGGCCAATCCCATAATGGATGGTGGAGATCGGCTGCGCTAGGGACGGGTCCTATGAAGCGCGACGAGCCAGGTTCCGGGTTCCGCACCTGCACTAACACCGGCACACCTTTGTTGTCTTCAAAACGCTTGATGCTCCACACGGAACCTCGGACATCGCGCTTACCGATATGCGAGCCAGGCGAGGGGAGGGTTGTATGAGGAAAAGCATTCTTCTATTCATCGCTTTTGTTGCGGTGCAGCTGTGGGCACTGGACAAGACGTTGATCACGGTAAAGGGCGGATCCGTGAACAACGGTGTGGTGATCGTGGATGTGCGCGAGTCGGGCAAGCCGTACGAGTTGCAATGCAACAAGTCAGCCCCTAACTGTAGTATTCCGGAACCCGGCAGCTACTGGATGGTGCGGCTTCCGAAAAACCACGGGATGTACGATTGCAATGATGTCGATCTCTATCCCCAGTCGGTCGATCCAGAGAGCGCCGAGAAGGTCCTGGGTGAGTACTGCCTGAACGAGAAGTAGGGCAGGCCGTTTCTACGCGGCGGAAGGGAGGGGCACTTCGACGCTGACCTCCGTGCCCCGGCCCGATTGCGATTGAATCGACAGCTTGCCGTTCACCAGATGGGCTCGCTCTTTCATGCCCACGATCCCAATGCTGACGCCGGCTTGCAGCCGGTCTGCACTTAGGCCCACTCCTTGATCCCTAACCGTGAGGCGCAGCACATTCTCCACGACTTCAAGGCTGACGAAGACGGCTTGGGCTTTCGAGTGCTTGGAAACGTTGCGCAGGCATTCCTGGAAAATGTGGTAAACGCTGCTCATGACCTCTCGCGGCAGCGACTCCGGGACACCCCGGCTGGTGAACTCGGCCGCAATCCCGGAGCGCTCCTCAAACTCCTCGCAATACTGTTCCAGGGCAGCCTCCAAACCGATGTCATCGAGAATGGAAGGATGCAACTGGTGGGAGATCCGGCGCACGCTCTCGGCGGCTTCGGCGGCTCGGAGTTGCAGTGGGCGCAAGTCGCCCAGCAGTTCCAATGCCGAAGGCTTGGTGGCGAGCTTGCCCAAATCCATCGCTAGATATGCCAGTTTCTGGCTCAGATCATCGTGCAGGTCTCGGGCAATCCGGCGCCGCTCATCATCCTGCGCGGTCATGAGCCTGCCCGCAAGGCGCCGCAACTCCTCCCCCTGCTGCCGAATGGCCTCCTGATCGACGCGCCGCTTGGAAATGTCGGTCACAAAAGCGACGCCCAGGGTGCCTTGAGCGGTTTCGATATAGCTGAGACTGATCTCGGCGAAGAACTCGCTCCCGTCTCTTCGTCTTGCCTGTAAGTCCAGCCCCAGGCCCATGGCACGGCTTTGCGGGTTCGCGAAGTACTGGTCCCGATGCGAGGCGTGCACTCTGCGCAGTTGGTCTGGGACCAACAAATCTACGGATTGCCCAAGCAACTCGCCGGGAGCGTAACCGAAGATCTCTTGTGTGGCTGGGTTGGCCATTACGATTTTTCCGCTCCGGTCCACGATGAAAATTGCTTGCGCCGCCGCCTCGAACAGCGCATGAGCGGTGGACTCACTCTCCTGCTGGCTTTGCTGTGCCAGATTCCGCTGCCTCAATGCCCTGCGAACATCAAATGGAGCCGAAAGTAGCGCGATCAGCGCCAGCAATGAAGCGGCTAACGTAGCGACAAAACCGTTCCTGAGGCGAGTCTGGCGAAGCCGGGAGCGCTCCCGCAGCAAGAGGTATTCTTCTGTCTCAATCTGCTGGCTGAGGTCGCGAATGCGCTGCATCACAATTCGGCCCTGACCTGCCATCACGACCTGTTCCGCAGCCTCAAATCCGGAGTCTCTGCGCTCTTGTACCGCCTTGTTCAAGACCGCCATTCTCCGCGCGATCTGCTGCTCCAGATTCTGTAGTCTCTGTTGCTCTTCGGGATTATCTGCCGTGAGCTGCTGAAGCTTGGCGACCGTCTGAGCAATATCTTCCGAGGCAGTATGGTAGGGCTCCAAATAGCCTTCATCGCCGGTGATGATGTAGCCTCGCTCGGCGGATTGGGCCTGCTCCACGTCCGACAACAGTTGCTGGTTGTTGCTGATCACCTCGCGCGTGTGGTCCACCCAATAATCGGAGACGTTCACTTGCCGCAGGGTCCAGGCAGCGATGAGGCCGATGGCCACCAGCATTCCGAGCCCGATGGTCATCCAAAAGAAGGGCCGGTTCTCCAGGGCATCAGTCCCGAGGAGCGAATGCGGGTTGCGCGGTGGTGTCACGGGATGCAAGCGGTACTCCCCACGTTATTCGCAGACTTGGCAAAATCATACACCACCCCGGATGCGCCATTTACAATTATGTAGCTGGCCGGCGGGGCGAACGGAATCAAAGACAATGAAAGCGCGCGTACTTCTGGGTGACGATCATGCACTAATCCTCGACGGGCTCCGTACCGCGTTACAGCAGCAATATGAGATCGTGGGGCTGGCCAAAGATGGCAGGGCCTTGTTAACCGCCGCCGAACGACTGAAACCTGACCTGGTCGTTCTCGACATCAGCATGCCGTTGCTCAACGGTTTTGAGTCGGCCAAGCAGATCAAGAAGGTTCTGCCGTCCGCGAAGCTTATATTCCTGAGCCAGCACCTGAATCCCGCATACCTGAAACAGGCGCTCAAGCTGGGCGCCTCCGGCTATGTGCTCAAGTCGGGGGCAACGGAAGAGTTGCAACAGGCAATCAGCGCGGTGCTTCGGGGGAAAACCTACATTACGCCAGCCTTCGGCGAGGAAGTGATAGCCCGCCTCTGGAATCGCTCGGGAGAAATCAATAAGGAGTCTGAAGACCTCACCGACCGGCAGCGCGAGATTCTGCAGTTGATCATCGAGGGGCGCGGGAACAAGCAGATTGCCGACATCCTCCATCTCTCGGTGAAGACCATCGAATTCCATCGTGCCCGTATCATGCTCAAGCTCGGGGTCAAAACCGTCGCCGAACTCACCAAGGTTGCCCTCCAGCAAGGCCTGATCCCCGACTGAAAAACTAGGGGAAACCCTAGTCGTATCTCCGGTCCGATGTTTGTACATTGGTTTCGGAAGGGAGCAGGTGTGACGGCACATCTGCCCAGTTTTGGTCTCATGCATCCGGGAGTAATCGAGAAATCCGCTCTGTCCGAGTCCAAGATCAGAGGAGACCGTTTGGCCCTCAAACGCATTCTGCTGGCCGATGATCATGTCGAGATGCTCGAGGAAGTTCGGGCTCTGCTCAACCAGGACTACGAGATCGTGGGCGCAGTGGAGAATGGCGAGAAGTTGGTCAATGCGGCGCAAGAGCTGAAACCTGATCTCATTGTTTCCGACATCAGCATGCCGGTTATGACCGGTTTCGAGGTGGCCGGCGAAAATTCGCGCCCTGGGTCTTGCCGCCAAGATCATCTTTCTTACCGTCCAGTCCTCGGCGGCATACGTAAGAAAGGCTCGCGCCTTGGGCGCCGATGGCTATGTCCTGAAGGTCTATACCAACGAGCAGTTGCCGCTTGCCGTCTCCAACGTCCTCATGGGAACTCCCTACATCTCTCCCCAATTGAAATCATAGTTAGTGAGTAGTTAGTGCTTGCGGCTAGGGCACCGCTTCGGCCCCCTGGGGGCTGGACACCCCACGTCACCCCAATCGTCACGCTCGTGACCGGCCCGCCTTTCCGAGGACTAGGGATTCACCTAGTAGGCAGCCTGCAGCCAGGGGACTACAGTTGGCTCATCGTCAAGTGGGGTAGCAAAACTTCTCGTAAAAGGAAAATCAAATTTATGCTGAGTTCAATCGTTACCACGCCAGCCCGACCGGAAAGACCGCCATTCGCTTCTTACCCAGAACGAATGAACAGCGCACACTTACCCTATGGTTTGCCGATCGTTGACAACTGCCTCAACTGCAAAATGCGTAACAGCAACTTCTTTTGCGGGCTTTCGCCCGCATCGATTGAGGCCCTGGACCGGATCAAGCACGCGAGCTGTTATCCGGAAGGTTCGGTGATCTTTCTCGAAGGGCAGACGGCGCGCGGCGTATACATCCTTTGCCAGGGGCGGGCCAAGCTGCTGACCACCAACGCCGACGGCAAGAGCCTGATCCTCAAGATAGCCCAACCCGGCGAGATCCTGGGCTTGCACTCCACAGTCACCGGCAAACCGCACGAAGTGACGGTGGAGACCCTGCAACCGTGCCAGTTGACGTTCATTCGTCGCGAAGATTTTCTCAGGTTCCTGAACGAGCACGGCGACGCCTGCCTGCACGCGGCGGAACACCTGGCACGCGATTGTCAATCCGCATACGATGTGATTCGTTCCATCGGCCTGTCCCATTCCGTATCCGAAAAGCTGGCGCGGCTGTTGTTGCAATGGTCCGGCGATGGGCGGGTGAGCGACGGCGTCATCCGCTTAAAACTGGCGTTGACCCATGAAGAAATGGCGCAGTTGATCGGCACCACGCGAGAGACCGTGACTCGCACCTTCAGCGAATTCAGGAAAAAGCATTTGCTGGAACTAACCGGCTCGACGCTGGTCATACGAAATAAGGCTGCGCTGGAAAAAATGGTTTTGTCCTAGCCAGAACGGAGATTCCTGCTATGTACAGTGCGCATCGGGGAGTAGACGAGAAAGCAGACGAGAAGGAAATGCAACCCGGCTGGAAACCGCAAGCCGGTATCACCGCCGCGGGCGCAATTTGTCCTGTTCCGGGCTGCGGCACGCTGGTTGTAGCCTACGGGCTAGCCGAAAGCATCTATGAGGTCACGCGCAGACGCCGCCCCAGCAGGGAGTTCATCTGCTCAGGCTGCGGCGCCGAATTTACGGCGCCGGAAAAGGACCTGGTTTTTGAATCGGTGCCGAGGGATTGGTTGTTGGCGGAAATCTGCCACGCCTAGGAAACTTTTTCACTAGCGTTCGTGGCAGCGGCGGCGTTATGCTGATGTTTGTTTTCCTCACCCGAGTGACCTTGGTCACATGCAACGGACTCAGTTATCGGGCATCCTATGGATGTGAATACCGAGCGAAAAGCGCCGCGTGGCACCAGGAGCCAAGACTTGGAATTCAGCATAGAAACTGAGCAGGAAGTTGACGGGCGCTGGATCGCTGAAATCCCGGAAGTGCCTGGCGCGCTAGCTTACGGCAAGACGAAGCAAGAAGCCGTTTCCAAAGCCTACGCAATTGCTTTGCGAGCTCTCGCTGACGATCTGGAAAAATCGCAGGACCCGCCTCCAGATTCCATCAGTTTCCGGCATCGCGTAATCGCATGAGCAATTGGCCCAGTACCAGGGCCCGCCGCGTATATCAGGCGCTGGTTAAGATCGGGTGGAGGCCTGTCCATCAGAGTGGTTCCCACGTCAAACTCCGCCACAGCAATTACAACTATGCTTACACATGGGCGTTCCATGACCGCGAGGAATTAGGCCCCAAGATGCTCGCACGCATCGCCAAGAAGACCGGGCTAACCCCCGACGATCTCTGACGATACCGAATACAAAGAGCCTCACGAAAGCAGCATGGCACCGTCAGTATCTCGCGTTATCAAGAACTCGTGCTGGTAGAGCGTCACCCCATCATTCACCAAGGCAATCTCTACGGAGTCGGGGAAATCAGGCATGAACACCCATACCGGGTGCATGTAGGATAGTGACTCCAGCGCGTATGCGCCGGAGTCTAGGATCGAACGAGTTATTGTTCTGCAATGTATATGGCTGCTTGCCAGTAGAGCAAAGTGCCACGACAAGATACATGCTTTTACCAGGGTCAAACTGGGCGAAATGCGTATAGTTATTAGCCCATTTGCCATAAGGGACACTGACGGCTTGATGCTTATCGAAACGGAATGTTAATTGCGCCAGCACCCTATAAGCTGTCGGGGTCTTCAGCCCAAGTCCCAACAACATGTTGCGAAATTCGGCCAATAAGACAGTAGAGCCGACATCCTCAACGCGCAGAAAATCACCGTAAACCAACATGCTCTTGCAGCTCACGAACTCCAGCATTGGCAGCGGGGCTTCCTCCCTTGGAAGTGCAGTAAGAGGAGCTGGGGCGGGCGGGTGAATGTGTATGTCCCCTATTGTCGCCGTTGCATTGCCGCCGGTCGCACTTGAATTACCGCTTCCCTGGATCACCGCTTTCGATTCCGCCGGTGGCGATTGCATCTCTTGTCTATCGCCTGATTTGTCGCGCGTTCCTTCCAACACGAGGTAAATGGCGGCAATCGCAATCGCCAGCGGCACAACAGGTGAGATTAGGAAACCAGCGATAAACGCGCCGGCCGCCCCCTTATTCCGCAGTCCGGCGAGAACCGCGTCAATAACCGTCCAGTGTTCTATGGACTGAAGTGCTAAAATCGCAACCACGACAATGGCCCCTATTAGGCCCGCTTGAGTTTTCCTACCCATGTTCCGTGACACCATGCTCCAATTCATTCATTGGACAACGAAGGCTGCTTAATAGCTGAGAACAATCAAATTGTCGTGCCCATCGACACGATAAGCGAAATTGCGAAACTGTGTAAGGTCATCCTGCGGCGTGCCTTCCCAAGATGAACCATTTGGAACCCACGCTAGCGTTCCATTGGCCGCTGTATTCTCCAGCCATCCGACAGGAACTCCCTTAGCGTGGTACTCACTGATAATTCCAACGAATCTATCGCGGTAAAGACGGTTGTACTGATCTTGTGTTTCCTGATCGTATTGCTGGCATAGTCTTATCGCTTTCTTTCTTTCCTCCGAGGGGTCCGGATCGCGCGAATCTGGATACGCAATTGGCGGATGGTTCCCCTGTCGCTCACGCCGGAATCGGTAAAAATCATCGGCGAGTTTCAAAGTCCGGCGCCGCAGTGAGCCGGGCGGTTCTGGCTGTGTAAGAAGGGCAAGTTCTCGCTGAAGTCGAACAATCTCAGCATTCTTGGCTCCAGCATCTGCCGATGGAACGACCGGACTGACAGCTAGCGGCTCTGTACTGAGTTCCTGAAGGGTGCTTTTTAGATCCGTCGCCAGCATCACAAATACCAAAAGGAGTAACACCACCCGCAATGGCCTGCTGTTCACAAAACGATGCGCCTTGGGGTGCTTCACTTGGAGCACCTCCAAGCGGCCGAACCAATCCAAGTATTCCGCGCCCAGCAGGAGTAATGCCAAGACCCAAAACGCGAGTTGCTGCACGAGGCCTAATACAAACGTAACCATCTACGCACCTCTACGGGAGAAGGCTTATCATACACTTTACGTGAAGTGCTTAGGCTCTACTATATTCGCCTTGTTTTGTTATGCTTGGGCAAAGAAATGTGCGGCTCATTTTAGCGAACAAACGACGAATTGCCACCGTGCCAAAGGGGGGAAGAAGACCGGCAATTGGGGGCGCGATCTCCGCCGCACGGAACCTCGTAAGCTTTTTATTGTCCCGACGAAACTGCGACCCGGGCATCCAAGTTGAGCTTGGACAGGCTCGCCGCGTCGAACCCTCCGCCGAGGGCCTTGATCAGCAGCACGCTTGCGACCATGCGGCGTCCTGAAACCTGGACTGCGGCAACCTCGTCCGCCAGCGCGATATTCTGCGCGGTAATGACTTCCAAATAGGTCGTCACCCCGCCTTTGTAACGATTGTTCGAAAGGGCGAGTGAATGTTCTGCCGCCGCCACCGCGGCAGCCTGCGTGCTGGCTTCATCCTCAAGAATGCGCAGCGCCGCCAGATTGTCTTCCACTTCCTGATACGCGGTCAGCACATTCTGACGGTAATTGGCTACCGTCTGATTGTAGGCAGCCCACGCCTCGTCGGAAACGGAACGACGACGCCCCACATCGAACGCGGTCACGGTCGCCGAAGCGGTTGCGAAGACGAATGCGCTCGGACTGGACAGCCAGTTGGTAATCGTCGTGCTTTCAAATCCCGCGCTGGGCGTCAAGCTGAATAAGGGGAAGTAGGCGGCCTTAGCGACTCCGATGTTGGCATTGGCTGCAGCCATCTGACGCTCGTTGCTGGCGATATCCGGCCGGCGCTCCAGCAATTGCGACGGCAATCCCGGTGGAATGACTGGCGGCGTCACATTCTGTGCAGCAACCGGCAGGCTGAAGCTGGAGGCCGGATCCCCGATCAGAACCGCAATGGCATGTTCCAACTGCGAACGCTGAACCTTCAGATCGATGTCCTGGGCGCGAGTCGTCTCCAACTGGGTTTGCGCCTGGGCCACATCCACCTGCGACGCGACACCGCCTTTGTAGCGATATTCCGTCAGTTTCAATGCCTCAACATAACCAGCGACGGTCGAGTCGAGCAATTGGATTTGGGCATCCAGTTCCCGTGCTTGAAAATAGTCGACCGCCAGCTCGGCGTGGACACTCAAGCTCACGGTCTCGAGATCAGCGGCGCTAGCTTGCGCGCTAGCCCGGGCAGCTTCGACCGTGCGCCGCACTCTGCCCCAGACGTCAGGCTCGTAAGACATATCAACCGGGATGACAAGATCATTGGTCGTCCGTATGCCGCTAACACTCCCGAGCGGACGGTTGCGAGACAGACGTTCGCGCTCGGCCGAAACGCCAGTCGCGACCGTTGGATAGTAATCGGCGCGATGGAAGCGCACCAGCGCGCGCGCCTGCTCGAATTGCGCTTGCGCCGCCTTAAGGGTCTGATTCGAGATGTTGATCTTTTCTTCCAGCGTGTTGAGTTGCGAGTCCTGATAAAGCTCCCACCATTTTCCGCGCAGTGATTGGTCCGAGGGCTGGGCTTCTTTCCAGTTGGGAGGGGTTTCTCGATAATCCGTGGGAACCGGCGCGGAGGGCCGCGAATAGCGTGGACCGACGGCACAGCCACTCAGCAAAATCCCTCCGGCGCAGATCGCGCTACCGAGGATCCACCTGGCTTCTCGAGAGGCAGTCTTGTGCAGTTGCATCACTGCTGAGCTCCGCCGGACGAAGGCTGCGCGATGCGAACTTCTTCTCCGGACACGAGCGAGTCTGGCGGGTTGACGACGATCGACTCATCTCCAGTGAGCCCGGCGACCACTTCAACCTCAGAACCGTAATCGTGGCCAATCGTAATCTGCTTCAGCTCAGCGTGGCGATCATCGGTCACCGCCGCTACGCGCAGTCCTTCCGCTCGGAATAGCAACGCATTCACCGGAAGAATGAAAGAGGATGTCGCGGTAGGCAACTTGAGATGCACTTCGGCGTAGGCTCCGCTAAGAAGCGTACCGGTCGGGTTACTCACGCTAATCTCCACCAGCAGCGTTCGCGTGGCTTGGTCGATTGAGTCAGCGGTGCGGACCAGCGTCCCCTGGAACCGCCGTCCGGGAAATTCCGAAAGCACCAAATCAGCGGTCAGGCCCGGTTTCGCGGCCTGGGAATAGGCCTCGGGCACACTGACGTAGACCCGCAACTTGTCCGGTTGAGCAATGTGGAAAAGTTCAGTCCTCGTGCCCCCACTGCCGCCGGAGTCAATCAACGCGCCAATATCAGTTCGACGTACCGTAATCACGCCGTCAAAAGGCGCATAAATCTTTTCGAAGGATTGCAGTTCTTCCAGACGCTTCACGTTTGCCTGCGCGGATTGGACTGTAGCCTGCTTGGCGGCATAATCGCCTTCCGCGTTGTCGGCATCCTGCTTGGACACGGAATCGGTCTTCAACAAACCGGCATAGCGTTCCGCTGTGATCTGCGAAAGGTGGAGATTGGCTTCTGCGGTCGCCCAGTCAGCGCGGGCTTGCCGTAATTGCTGATCAACTTCCGGGGTCTCAATTTCTGCCAATAATTGGCCGCTCTTCACGCGGGCGCCGATGTCCACATACCACTTTTTCAGGTATCCGTTAGTCCGGGCATAAATCGGGGAATCGATAAAAGCCTGCACGTTGGCGGGCAGAACAATTTCATCCGCCGGCGCCGTGCGCTTGGGATGGACCACGGATACGGTCGGAATGGCCATCTCCGCCGTTTCCTTGCGTAGCGTGGCGCGGGCCTGAATGCGGGGCAGAATCCCGGATATGACGATCGCCACCACAGTCGCGGCCGCAAGAATAACTATCCACCAGCGGTGGGCGGGCCGGTTTTGCTCAGGATTGTTCGCTAACGCCGGCGCAACGGGCACCGCTTTCTCAACTTCGTTTGGTTGTTCAACCCTCATGAAAACTCCGTGAATCCAATACCGCGCGCGGGCCAATCAATGCTTGGCCTCAACTTTAGCAAGGCGATTCTTACGTTCGTGCAGGAGACTGAAAAACACCGGCACAAAAAATAGCGTCGCCACCGTGGCGAACAGCAAGCCTCCGATCACGGCGCGCCCCAGCGGAGCATTCTGTTCGCCCCCCTCGCCCAATCCGATCGCCATCGGCACCATGCCGATAATCATAGCGAGAGCCGTCATCAGCACCGGCCGAAAACGGGTGAACCCGGCCTCCAGCGCGGCCGAAACTGCATTCTTGCCTTCCGCCATTTGCTCCCGCGCAAAACTCACCACCAGGATGCTATTCGCTGTCCCGACCCCCACACACATAATCGAGCCGATCAGCGCCGGCACGCTGAGCGTGGTGTGTGTAACGAACAGGAACCAGACGATCCCGGCAAGAGCCGCGGGCAAGGCGGAGATAATGATGAACGGGTCCAGCCAGGACTGGAAGTTCACCACGATCAGAAGGTACACCAGGACGATCGAGAACGCCAAACCGCCTAGCAATCCGGCGTAGGAGGAACGCATGGTCTCGATCTGGCCGCGAACCATCAGTTGGGAGCCGCGCGGCAGTTCCTTCTTGCTGTCCTGCACAATCTTGTTGATTTCACCCGCCACCCCGCCCAAATCGCGCCCCTGAACCGAGCCGTAGATATCAATCAGCGGCTGAATATCGTAGTGCGAAACCACCGCCACGCCAGCGCCACGGCGGATGGAGGCGAGGCTGGCAAGAATCTGGGGGCGGCTACCGCTGGTTCCAGTTACCGGAATGTTCTCCAGACCCTGCAGCGAATCGACGCGGTACTGCGGAGTTTGCGCCGCGATGGAATAGCTCACCCCGGTCTTCGGGTCCAGCCAGAACGTAGGCGTGGTCTGAAAACTGCCGCTCAGCGAGATCAGCAGGTTGGTGGCGACGTCGCGTTGGGTGAAGCCGACCTCTTCCGCCTTGGTTCGGTCCACGTCAATATGCAGATAAGGTTGATCGAAAGGCTGTTGGATGTGCAGATCAACGGTCCCAGGGACTCGCCGAACTCGCGCCAGCAATTTGTCAGCGAATTCACGGTTGGCGTCCACGTTGAAACCCGCAATTTGGATATCTATCGGCGCCGGCAGGCCGAAGTTCAGAATCTGGCTGACAATGTCAGCCGGCAGGAACGAAAAGGTGACGCCAGGGAATTCTTCCGGCAGTCTCAAGCGCAGATCGTGAATGTACCTGGCTGTGTCGCTGGTGATCCTTCGACAAACTGACCAGAATATCGGCATCGGCCGTTCCGATGGGAGCCGAGTTGCTGTAGGAAAGATTGATGCCGCTGTAGGGCAGTCCGATGTTGTCGATGATGCTGCCTATCTCGCCCTGCGGGATCTGCTCGCGGATAGAACGCTCCACCAGGTCGCAGAGGCGTGCGGTCTCTTCGATGCGCGTTCCGGTGCGCGCGCGCAAGTGCAATTTGAACTGGCCCGCATCCACCGCTGGAAAGAAATCCTGGCCCAGCCACGGAATCAGGAAAGCCACAGAAACCACGCAGGCAGCCACAAAACTCAACAGGAAAACGCGCCGATGGCGGAGGCAGCGCTCCAGCAACCGATGGTAGCCGTCGCGAAAACGTTCGAACCCTTTTTCGAAGCCGATCTGCATGCGCACCAGGGGATTGCGGCTCGGGGCTGGCGTATGGCAGGCCTGCTCTTCGTGGCCACGCAACAAATACTTCGCCATAGTCGGCACCAGCGTGCGGGAAAGCAGATAGGAAGCCAACATGGCGAAAACCACGGCTTCCGCCAGCGGAACAAACAGATAGCGGGCAACCCCGGTGAGGAAAAACATCGGCACGAACACGATGCAGATGGCGAGAGTGGAGACAAAGGCGGGAACGGCGATCTGCTGGGCGCCATCGAGAATGGCGTGCTCGACCTCCTTCCCCATCGACAGGTTCCGGTTGATGTTTTCGATCTCAACCGTGGCGTCATCCACCAGAATGCCCACGGCCAACGCCAGTCCCCCCAGGGTCATGATGTTGATGGTTTCGCCCAGAGCGCCCAGAACAATGACCGAGGTCAGAATGGAGAGCGGAATCGAAACCGCGATAATCAGGGTGCTGCGCCAGTTGCCAAGAAAGATCAGGATCATCAGCCCGGTCAGACACGCGGCAATCGTGGCTTCCTTCAATACGCCGTCAATTGAAGCGCGCACAAAGAGCGACTGGTCTGCCAAAGGATGAATCTGCAGTTCCGCCGGCAGAGCCGCTTCAATCTGCGGCAGCAGCGCCTTGATCCCGGAGATGATGTCCAGCGTCGAAGCATTGCCGCTCTTCAAGACCGTCATCAGAACGGACCGCTTGTCCATTGACCCGCACAATGTTGGTTTGCGGCGGAAACCCGTCACGAACGTAAGCCGACATCCCGCATATAGATCGTGGTATCGCCGACGGTCTTCATCGGGAGTTGGTTCAGTTCGGCAACGGTCTGCGGGCTGCCGTTAATGTCAACGTCGTATTCGAAGGGGCCGATCTTGGAAGTGCCGGAGGGCAAAATCAGATTCTGCGCGCTGATGGCATTCACCACATCCATCGGCGACAAGCCTTTCGCTTGCAGCGCATTGGTGTCCAGGTCCACCTGCACTTGGCGCTGCTTTCCGCCGTAAGGCCACGGGATGGCGCACCCGGGAACCGTGATCAACCGAGTGCGGATGAAATTCACCCCATAGTCAAACAGTTGCTGCTCCGAAAGCTTCTGCCCGGAAAGCGCGAGCTGAAGGATGGGCACGCTGGATGCGCTGTAGGTAATGACCAGCGGCGGAGTCGTCCCCGGCGGCAATTGCCGGAGTTGCGTCTGGGAAATGGCCGTTACCTGCGCGATCGCCTTCGTCAATTTCCGCATGCGGCTGGAAGAACACCTTCACTACCGCGATCCCATTCAGCGACTGCGACTCGATGTGCTGAATATCGTCCACCAGTGTGGTCAGCGCGCGCTCAGTCTGGAAGACGATGCGGTTCGACATATCCTGGGCATCGAGACCCTGGTAGTTCCAGATTATGCTCACGACCGGAATGTTGATATTCGGAAAGATATCCGTAGGAGTGCGAAGAATAACAATCGGCCCTAAAATCAAAAGCAAAAGGGCCACGACTACGAAAGTATAAGGACGCCTTAACGCCAGCCGGACAATCCACATAATTCACTCAAGGGTGTTGCACAGCTTCGTCCCGCTCCGTCGATACGGAAGATCTAGAGGTAAGGGGATGCGAAGCGCTCGATCTGGGATGACTTCTCTGTATCCCGCAGTAGGCCGCGCACTACTGTTCACCTATTTGATTTTAGTCCTCAAGCGGGGATGCAGAGTTTGTTTGTAAAGATTTGTATCGTGTCTGGGATACAGTGGGGATGGATCGAGGATTTAGTTGGGTTTCCGGCTTTTGCCGTCAGAGAGATATCGCAATAGCGCGGCGTCCGCGGCGTACTTGAATTTTTCCGCAGCCGCCACTCGGGGGCTCAGCACGCTGTCCTCGGAAGGCTTCTGCCGGATGGTTTGCCGCAATCGCTCGCCGTCTTCGGACTCGTTGGTCATCACCTGCATATAGAACCAGAGGAAGTGCCGCATCTGGTCGAGCGCCGACTTTAACACCTGCAATGATTCCAGTTCGGGCAATTCGCTGAGCGCTTCCATCAGTTCCGGATCGCCCGGCGCCTCCATGGCGGCGCAATTCAACTCCCGCTGAATAGCGCGCAGGTCTTCAGTTACGCGCAGAATCCGGATGTGGACATCGTCCAGAAAATCGTCTTCCATGAGTCAGCTTTCTCGGTCGAGAAAGTACAACATCTCATCCGCCACTCGGCGCGAACAGATGTCCCACGTGCATGCGCTTTCGTAATTCAAGCCATTACTTTGGTACGGGAATGTGTCAGTTGAACCCGGAAAGGCCTCGTTTCTGGCGTTTGACGCGGGGAGAGCTACAGGATCTTCTTGCCGAAGGCCGACTGCGCCAGTTCAACCGCCAGGTCCGCAGTCTGATTATGCTCGTCAATGACAGGGTTGACTTCGACGATCTCGAAACTCAGCATGCGGCCGTGGTCGGCGATGATTTCCATCGCCAGATGCGCTTCGCGGTAGGTAGCGCCGCCACGCACCGGTGTGCCTACACCCGGAGCATCTTCAGGGTCCACCCAATCCATGTCGAGCGAGACGTGGTAGCCGGCGGTGCCGCGTCCCGCCATGCGCAAGGCTTCTTCCATCACGGTGCGCATGCCGCGCTCGTCAATATCGCGCATGGTAAGAACTTCGATGCCTGCGCGGTGGACATTCTGCTTTTCGATGGCGTCAATGTCGCGCACGCCCACCAGCACGCAGTTCTCCGGACTTACTTTGGGCGAGAAGCCAAAAATGTTGGCCAACTCAGGCGGGCCCAAGCCCATGATCGCTGCCAAGGGCATCCCGTGAACGTTGCCACTGGGTGAACTCTCGGGTGTGTTGATGTCGGTATGGGCGTCAATCCAGATGAGACCGACCTTCTGGTTTTGTCGGCGATAGAATTCTGCCACGCCGGCAACCGTTCCCGCTGCCACCGAATGGTCCCCACCCAAAGCTAGTGGAACTTTGCCTGCCTCCAGGGTTTTGAGAACCAGCTCGGCGTGCTTCGTGCAAGTCGCGGTGATCTCCTTCAGATATTTGGCGTGAGGATGGCCTTCCTTTTTCTGCTCGGGGATCGCGACTGCAACGTTGCCGCCGTCTTCTACGATGTGGCCCAGCGCTTCCAACCGCGCCTCAAGACCCGCCACGCGCACCGCCGAAGGACCCATGTCAACGCCACGGCGGGATTGGCCGAGGTCAAGCGGAACCCCGATGACGCGAATCTTCTTCGGCGTAATGTTGGAGAAAGATGGTGTGGTTATTGCCATAGCACGGCTCGTTACGGCCCAAGATCCGCGTCACCTCAGGGGCTGAAGCCCTCATTCATTTGGGAGCGCATGTCTCAGCGCTGGAAACGCTGCGCCACCAAAGTCAGAGTCTCTTAAGCGCCTGCTCGGGTAGTGTCCTCCCACAAAACGCGCGCTCTCGAACTTCTCCGCAGCCTTCGGGATCACGGGTAGAGCCGGTGCAGCATCCGGGGGAACGGAATCGTCTCCCGCACGTGCTCCAGACCGCAGATCCAGGCGACGGCGCGTTCAATTCCCATGCCGAAACCGGCGTGGGGCACGCTACCGTACTTACGCAAATCCAGATACCACTTGAATGCCTCCTCCGGCAGACCGTGCTCATGAATACGCTGGAGCAGCAGGTCGTGCGACGCCATACGCTGGGAGCCGCCGATGATTTCTCCGTATCCTTCGGGCGCCAGCACGTCCACGCATAACGCCAGATCCGGCCGCTGAGGATCGGGTTCCATGTAAAAGGCTTTTACTTTTGCAGGATAACGATGCACCATCACGGGCTTGTCAAACTGCGAGGAGATATAAGTTTCGTCGGGCGAGCCCAAGTCTCCGCCCCACTCGAAATTATTTTCTAACGCGCCCTTGGCGTGCGCTTCCTGCAGCATCTTCACCGCGTCATCGTAGGTAATTCGCGGAAACGGAGCTTCGATGTTTTCTAGTTTCGCAACATCGCGCCCGATGGTCTGCAGGTCAGCTCGGCGGCGCTCCAGGCAGCGCTTCACCAGGAAGCTGATCAGCCCTTCGGCCAACTCCATGACATCGTCGAGCTGCCCGTAGGCGACCTCTGGTTCGACCATCCAGAACTCGGTCAGATGGCGGCGAGTCTTGCTTTTCTCGGCTCGGAATGTGGGTCCGAAGGAGTACACCTTGCCCAGCGCCATGGCGGTGGCCTCGATGTAGAGCTGCCCGGACTGCGTCAGGTACGCCTGTTCTTCGAAGTAGTCCACGGGGAACAGCGTGGTCGTGCCTTCGCATGCGGCCGGAGTCAGGATCGGCGGATCGGTTAGAGTAAAGCCGCGCTCATCGAAAAAGTCGCGCGCAGCTTTGATAATCTCCGCCCGAACCCGTAAGATCGCGGCCTGCCGCGGCGTGCGCACCCACAAATGGCGGTGCTCCATGAGGAATTCGACGCCGTGCTCTTTCAGCGAAATGGGATAAGGATCATTCTCAGGAACCCGCTGGATGACCTGCACATTCGAGATGTCCAGTTCATAGCCGCCGGGAGCGCGCTTGTCGGCTCGAACCTTGCCTTCGACAATCACGCTCGATTCCTGGGTAAGGCTCTTGACGGCGTCGAATACCTCGGGTGGAACAGCGTTCTTGGCGACGACGCCCTGAATTACGCCGCTGCCGTCACGAAATTGCGGGAACAGGAGCTTGCCGCTTTCGCGCAGGTTATAGAGCCAGCCGCGAATGGTGACGCTTTGGCCTTCATGTTTGCCAACTTCGCTGATCGTGGTTACGGGAGACATAGCTTAGATTTAGTAATTGAGCAATTTGGTAATTTGAAAACGCCATTCCGACTGCCCGCTTTTGGCGCGAGGAATCTGCATTTTCCAACGTTCCAAGCCACTGCAGATTCCTCGCCACGCTCGGAATGACAAATGGCGTCGAAGTGTCACAACGCTTAACAACTCTCAATGAATTGCGCGATTACCAATTACTCAATTACCAATTTCTTGAACGCTTCGCCCATCTTTTCTGCGGCGTTGATCTTCTCGTCGCCCTCGATCTCCAGCAGCAGTGGCGGAGTGTGGGGCGCGGAACGCAGCAGGTCGATGGCCTGCTTCCAGTCGATTGATCCGCTGCCCGGCCAAAGATGTGAGTCGCGATCTTTGGCATTGTCGTGAACGTGGGTGGACCGGACGTAGCCCTTGACGGTCTCGAACGCCTGAGCCACGTCGCTCATCATGTGAGCATGACCGAAGTCGAAGCACACGCCCACATCGTCGAAGTGGCTGGCATGAATAAATTCGACCAGCCGCTCTGGCGTGCTGAGTTCATTGGGAATGTTTTCCAGCAGAATGCTCACACCCAAGGGTCGGGCGAACGCTCGCAGATGTTCGATCGAAGTCATGGCCGCCTCGATCTTGCGCTCGTCGAAGGACTCGCCGCTGATGCCCAGGTGCTGCACCAGGAAGCGGAAGGGGATCTGCTCGGCCAGTTCGAGCGCGCGTTTGATTTCGTCCATGGCCTCGATGCGCCGGCCCGGTCGGTGGAGGTGACATTCACCGGCGATGCGCCGGTGCGGCCCCACTCGTAATCGGCGTAGAGTGGCGCGTGCACTGAATTCAGGTGGATGCCGCTGGTCCGGAACCAGTCTGCGATTTCCCGCACATGCTGCTTACGGTTGGCGTAATCGAGGTGCTGCCGGGCGGCAAAGATTTCAATCGCCTGCGCGCCGCCCCGCACCAGGCCATCCAGCAGGCCGGGATGCAGCCGTTCTTTTACGTATACGTAGGTTGATATCGCCTTCAGCATCGCTTCATCCCACCGCTCCGGCGCAAAACCCCTTTTATCTTATAGTCATCCCGAGCGCAGCGATCTGCAGTTCTTCGCACTCAAAGGAAAGCTGCAGATTCCTCGTCGCTCTCGCTCCTCGGAATGACAAGACTTTAGGGCTGCGAAGCCGCTGCGGTCCCATCCCAGCAACGTCTTTCATTGCCCCCTAATATCCTACAGCCTTTCCGTTGTTGCGATCGTCGCTCGCGCCCAGCCGGTCGCCCGTAGTCTGGTCAATGGCAATGCACTCGCCATCGCTCCAGTAAGGTTCCCAAATTCCCGCCACCGTAACCCCGAACTCGATCTTGTGCCCCATTTGCCGAAGCAACTTCACGGTATCCGGAGAAAACCACTGCTCGACCCGCAGAACGTCCGGCAGCCACTGATGATGAAAACGCGGCGCGTTGACTGCCTCCTGGATGCTCATTCCGTAATCCACGACGCCCATAAGAATATTGGCTACGGTGGTGATGATGCGCGAACCTCCGGGCGAGCCGAGCACCAGGACGAGCTTGCCGTTTTTCAATACGATCGTCGGCGTCATGGCAGACAGCGGCCGCTTGCCCGGCCCGATGGCGTTCGCTGGCCCTTGGATCAATCCGTACAGATTGGGCACACCCGCCTTGGAGGTAAAATCATCCATCTCGTCATTCAGCAGGAAGCCGAGGCCCTCGGCAATCACGCGCGAACCGAAACGATCATTCAGTGTAGTCGTAACAGCGACCGCATTTCCGTCCGCGTCAACCACAGAGTAATGGGTAGTGTGCTCGGGTTCGGGCACTGCCGACGGCTGGGGATGCAGCGCTGCGTACTGTTCGAGCTCGCTGAAGATCGCAGGGCGGCGCAAGTCCTTGCTGAGGCTCGCGTGTGCAGGATCAATCGACTCCCGCCATGCCGCACCGTACCTTTTGTCAATAAGCTGCGCGACGGGAATCTTGGAAAAATCGGGATCGCCCAAAAACTCGGCGCGATCAAAAAACGACCGCTGGAACGCTTCGGCGGTCAAATGCACGGCTTGAGCCGAGCGATTTCCCGCCTTAGCCAGATCGTAACCTTCCAAGATGTTCAGAATTTCGAGGAGCGCAATCCCGCCCGAGGAAGGCGGAGGCGCGCTAACAATTTCAAAGCCGCGATAAGTTCCGCGCACCGGTTCCCGCTCCTTCACTTCGTAGTGCGCGAGATCGTCAGTCGTGATCAGCCCTCCACCTTTCTGGATCGAAGCCGTCAACTCCCGCGCCATTGCCCCGTGGTAAAAGTCGTCGGGATTTTTCGCGATGCGCTCCAGTGTCTGCGCCAATTCCGGCTGGCGGAAGATGTCTCCTGGCTGGTAGGGGTGAGCATCGCGCTGAAAAATTCGGCTGGACTCGGGAAACTTGGCCAAGTGCTGGTCATGAAAATCCGCTGCGTCCTCCCAGGTCAGGGGGAAGCCGTCGCGCGCCAGCTTGATCGCTGGAGCCATGACCTGGTCAAGAGCCAGCTTCCCGTACGTTTTCTCGGCATAAACCATGCCGGCAACCGAGCCCGGCACGCTGATTGCCTTATAGCCGACGATACTGGCGTTCTCGATAACCCCTCCCTGAGGGTCGAGAAACATGTTTGCTGTGGCTGCCGCCGGAGCTTTCTCGCGATAGTCGAGGAAATGCGTTTTCCCATCGGCCATGCGAATGAGCATGAACCCGCCACCGCCGAGGTTGCCTGCCTGCGGATGGACCACCGCAAGGGCAAAACCGGTGGCCACCGCGGCATCCACTGCATTCCCGCCGGACCGCATGATCTCCGACCCAGCGCGGGAAGCCAGTTCGTGAACGCTCGCCACCATGCCGTGGGGCGCATGAACCGGACGTACGACTGCGGCCGGAGACGGCGCGGCGCCTGCCAGCAACGCTGCCAGAAGCAGCACGATTAACAGCTTGCGGTTAAATCGCATGGAATCTCGGGCTGTATGGAGACGAGTTTCTCTGGCTCGCCAAGACTTCTGAGGCTAGCCTAGCGGGCGAGCGGGAGTCAAATTCGCAGCAGTTGTCCGCTATCAGCTTTCAGCTCTCAGCAGGGCGACTGCCCACGGGACATTGCTTTCCCGAGTGGAACGCGACAGCGACGAATCTCCCAGTTCGTCTGAAGCGAGCCTGTCTCGGCTACCTCTTGTCTCCCGTACTTCCTCCGCGGCCTCTGCGTATAATGTTCTTGGTTTTGGGTCGGGCTTTCGCCGCAACCATGGCATACGACTCACGGATCAAGTCCTGCAACTCCCGGTAGGGCAACCCATCCAGTCTCTCCAGCAATACCCACTTGTAACGGCCCACATAGGGCGCGGGAGTGATCCCCTCCCGCTCCACCAGTTCGGCGAATTTCTCTGGTGTGCACTTGAAACAAAGACCCTGAGGAACTGAGCCCAGGCTCACAATGGCAAAGATCTTTCCCGCCACCTTGAAGCACAGATCCTCTCCCCACTGCAGGTTTTCGGTTGCCCGTGGGAAGGTAAGGCAGAACTGACGAATGGAATCCACGTTCATTCGTTCACCGTGTGAATCGGATTTGTGACCATCTGAATCAAACGCTGGGTAGCAGCTTGTAGAAAAATTCTAAAGTATTGTCATTCCGAGGAGCAGAGCGACGAGGAATCTGCAGTTTTCTCTTGAGGGTGAAGAACTGCAGATTCCTCGCTCCGCTCGGGATGACAACAAATACAGGTTTTCTTGAACCACCCTCTCAGGAGATTGAAATGCAAACCAAGCAGCTTGGCAACTCGGATTTAGACATTACTCCTGTGGGTTACGGCGCGTGGGCGATCGGTGGCTCAGGCTGGCAGTTTGCCTGGGGAGCGCAGGATGACAACGACTCCATCGGGGCTATTCATCGAGCGCTCGAATTAGGCGTCAACTGGATCGACACCGCTGCGGTCTATGGGAAGGGTCATTCAGAAGAAGTCCTGGGCCGGGCGCTCAATACCTGGCAAGGCTCCAAGCCGTATGTCTTTACGAAATGCGTTCTGCGCTGGGACGAACAGGGAAATGTGACCAAGGTTTTTCGCGCCGCTTCGATCCGGCAGGAAGCAGAAGACAGCCTGCGCCGCCTGGGAAGGGATGTGATTGACCTGTATCAAATCCACTGGCCGCCCGATCCCGATTCTCCGGAATTGGAGGAGGCCTGGTCAACCCTTGCCGAACTGAAGCGGGAGGGCAAAGTGCGCTGGATCGGCGTCTCCAATTTCAACGTGAAGCAAATGCGCCGGGCCAAAGCCATCGCGCCCATCACTTCGTTGCAACCTCCGTACTCGCTGATCAACCGCGGAGTTGAGGAAGACCTTCTTCCCTATTGCTTGCGCGAAGGCATTGGGGTGATCGTTTATTCCCCGATGGCTTCAGGGCTGTTGACAGGTGCAATGACGCACGAGCGTGCTTCAAGACTGCCGAACGATGATTGGCGGAGCCGCGACCCGGAGTTCAATGAGCCCAGGCTGTCCCGAAATCTCGTTCTCGTCGAGCAACTGCGTGAAATCGGCAAGCGACATGGGCGGTCTCCCGGCGAAGTGGCGATTGCCTGGACGCTGCGAAATCCGGCTGTAACGGGCGCTATTGTAGGCGCTCGCAATGCCCGGCAGGCCGAGGGCGTGATGCGCGCTGGAGAACTGCGGCTGAGTGACAAGGAAGTCAGGGAGATCGAAGAGTTCTCAGCGGAGACGGCTGCGTAAGAACGGAAAGTGAAAGTCAAGGACTCTCACGCGGAGGGTGCACAGCGGGTAGAGGAACGTCCAAAATCTATCGGCGCGAAACTTGGACCAAACTCACACCTGCTCCTTCGCCTCACCCAGAACGACGCTTACGTCCATCTTCTTTTTCCCACGGTAGATGCTCAGCCGCACCGTATCGCCGGCACGATGGTTGTTCATGATCTGGGCGAGATCTTGCTGGTCTTCCACTTTTTCGCCATCAATGCCCACGATCAGGTCTCCGCCCACCATGATCGGAATATTGCCGAGAAACGCCCGTTCGTTGCCGCCGCGCAGGCCGGCGCGGTCCGCCGCGCCACCTGGAACCACCTGGACAATGAGCAAACCATAATCCGCCGCCAATCCCATCTGCTCCGCCAGTTCAGGATCAACGGGAATGGTGCGCACGCCGAGCGCTGGACGCCGCACCCGCCCCAGAGTCACCAGGTCGTTGAGAACCGCCTTAGCAGTATTGATAGGAATCGCAAACCCGATGCCCGCACTCTGCCCGACACTGGAAGCGATCATAGTGTTGATGCCGATGACCTCGCCATGCCAGTTGAGCAGCGGGCCTCCGGAGTTTCCGGGATTGATGGCGGCGTCGGTCTGAATGGCCTCGTCAATGGTCATGCCGTCGGGTTCCTGCACCGAGCGGATCGAACTCACGATGCCGCGCGTCAGAGTGCCGGAAAGGCCGAAAGGATTGCCAATGGCATACACTTTCTGACCCACCTGCAGGTTGCGCGAGTCGCCCAACACCATGGGCGTGAGGTCCGGCGCCTTGATCTGCACTACGGCCAAATCATGGGAGCGATCCGTGCCGACGATCGAGGCTTTGTATTTCTTGCGATTGTGCAAAGTTACTTCAATCTGGCGCGCGTCTGCAATGACGTGGAAGTTGGTAAGGACGTGCCCCTCTTTATCAATGATGAAACCCGATCCCTGTCCTTCTTCCGGCACCAGCCCGTAGAAGAAATCAAACGTCACGGCGCGCGAGGTGATGTTTACGACGGATCCAATGTTCTTACGATAGACGCTGATGTTGTTCTGCTCTTCAGCGTCGAGCAAATCGCCGCCTGCCGCTTCACTAATCTCGACTTTATTTGGATGCCCGATCCAGTCGGTCAGCCCGCTGCGGCCGGACCGGTAGGTGGTGAAATAAAAAAATGCGCCGGCAATCATCACGGCAATAAGGACAGGTCGCAGCAATCTCATAAGTCAAAACCTTCAGCCACGAAGTTTCGCGGAGCTACTCTGATTGTAGATTCTTTGTGTTCCCTATGGTCAAAACGCCCGGTCGGCCTCGCTTTTCAGCTTTTCGTATACTTCGTGCACTTGCTTGCGCGTCTGATCCAGAGAGCCGGAGTTGTCGATGACATAATCGGCGGCTTTAATTTTTTCCTCACCCGGAAGTTGCGCCGCCATGCGCCGCGAGACCTCTCTGCGTGCCGTTTCTTCGTCTACTTTCAGCCGGCTTGCCCAGCGCTGGATGCGCTGTTCGGGGCGGCAGGTAACGACCAAAAGGCGGTCGAAATGATCCACCGCTCCCGCTTCCAGGATCAGCGCCGCCTCCACGATCGCGATGGCGCGCGGATTACGCCGGCCAACTGCTTCCATCCATTCGTTCTGTTTTCGAATCACAGCGGGATGAACGATCCGGTTCAATTCCTGCACGCGCGAAAGTCCGGTTTCTGTTGACGAGCCAAACGCTGCCTCCGCCAGGCGAGCACGATTGACGCTGCCGTCGGGATTGAGGATTTCTGGGCCGAAATGACTGACAACTTCCTGATAAACCGCCTCACCCGGCTGCAGGCGTTGATGGGCGATCGTGTCGGCCTGAATCAGGTGAGCGCCAAGCGCCACAAACATTTCACCCACCACGGACTTGCCAGAGGCAATTCCACCGGTTAGTCCGACTTTCAGCAAGCCAGCCTCATCTGTTGCAAATCCATTTCACCACAGAGGCACAGAGACACAGAGAAAACCGTTTTTAAGAATTCTGATTCCGTCGTTCTCGAAAGCGCGAAAGCAGGGGCAAGATACAACTACAGAATCCCGAATTGCCTTTCTTTGTTTCTCTGCCTCTGTGGTGAAAAAACGTTCAAGCGCGGGAAAGCTCCGGTACACGCCCACCTCGGCGGATTTTCGCGGCGCGCACCGTGTTTGCCATCAACATGGCAATGGTTAACGGACCCACCCCACCTGGCACCGGCGTAATCGCTCCGGCGACCTGAGCTACCTCGGGATGAACATCTCCAACCAGCACCGAACCTTTCGTACGAAAAGTCTCTTCGCGCCTTGCGTTCCCGGCAAACAGCCGATTGAACTCGGTTCGATCCGTCACCGTGTTCATGCCTACATCAATCACGGTCGCACCCGGTTTCACGAAATCGCGCGTGATCATCGCGGGCCGGCCAATCGCCGCAACCAGAATGTCCGCCCGGCGGCAAACGCCGGGCAGGTCGCGAGTCTTGGAGTGGCAAATCGTGATCGTAGCATTCGCATTTATCAGCAGCATCGCGGTCGGTTTCCCGACGATATCGCTGCGTCCCACGACCACGGCTTCCTGTCCGGCAATCAGGATATTGCTCCGTTTGAGGATCTCAAGAATGCCGGCAGGCGTGCACGGCACAAGGCCAGGCCGCTGTGTGGATAGAAATCCCACATTCATCGGGTGAAAGCCGTCGACGTCTTTTGTTGGATCGACCGCCAATAGAACTCTCTTGGAATCGACCTGTGAGGGCAATGGCAGTTGCACCAGGAGACCGTCAATCTCGTCGCGCCGGTTGAGGTCGGTAATCAGTTCAAGCAGTTTTCCGGTCGAGATGGTCTCCGGCGGAGTGTGCTTCTCACTGTAGATGCCGACTTCCTCGCTGCTTTTTACCTTTCCCCGCACGTAGATTTCAGACGCTGGGTTGTGGCCGACAAGGACAACGGCCAGTCCGGGACGCATCCCGGCCGCGGTCATCGTCTTTACTTCACCAGCAACTTCCCGCCGGATTTCGCTGGCGATCTTGTTACCGTCCAGAATGATCGCAGCCATAAGCCCTCATTTCCGAGTGGATAATCAAGCAGAAAATTCTATATGAAATCGGCGGGAGACTGGGTGGGCGGGTCAAGGTTTCACCGCGAACCTGGGGAATTCTACGCTGCCCACCTTCCCCACATTGGCTTCCGCAAACTCCCGCACCCGTTCCAGTGCCGCTTGCAGTTCGGCGTGAAAGCGTTCCCGGTGGGAATCATCGGCGTCCGCCGGGACTGGGATCTGCCGACTCACCCGCATCAATGCCCGGGAAAATGGTTTCGGGATCAGGCTTCGATCCCAGGTGCTCAGGACCCAGGCATTTTCCACCGCAATGTGAAATGCGGCCATGGGCGCGCCCGTGGCCCGCGCCAGCAAAACCGGCCCCGGCTTGGCCACAAACCTCGGGCCTCGCGGGCCGTCAATGGTGAACGCTACAGTCCAGCCTTGTTCGAGCTCCCGGCGCATGCCCAACAGCGCCCGCACCGCCCCCCGGCTGCTGGATCCGCGCACTTTCACAAAACCAAATTTCCGGATAATGCGCCCCGTCCACTCGCCGTCGAAGCTGTCGCTGCTCAGGACTCTGATCTGCAGGTCCCGCCAGACGTATGTCGCAGGAAAGATGCAGTTATGCCAAAAGGCAAGAATCATAGGACGTGCTTCAAGGGCGAGCGGGGCGCCAGCTTCGGAGGACACGGCCAAGCGAAGCGTCGGGCCGATCAGGCGGATGGCGAGAAAGCCGGCCCACGTGATCAGCCACAGCAGAAATCTTTGCCGCCAGGTAAATGGGCGATCCGATGTGGGCGTCGAAGTCGTGACGGGAGTCGTGGTGAATGAACTCACCGCAATATTGTATCGTCCTGCTCGGTTTCTACAGCGTGTGCAGATAGGCCAGCAGATCATTGATCTGCTGCTGATCCAGCACCTGGGCGTAGCCGGGCATTTTGTTGCGGCCGATCCGAATGATGTCGCTGACCCGGTCATCATTGGCCGGCATCCCGCTCATGGGCAGGTACTGACGCTGGAACACGCCCTTCATGCTCGGCCCCTGGCGGCCGCGGGAAGAGTAGGGCGCATGGCAACGGTCGCAGTAGTTGTCATAGAGGCGGCGCCCGGCTGCCTGCTGGGCATTGAGTCCGAGTTCGGCGTCGCTCCGGCGGCGTTCCGCCTCGCAGCCTGTTAGAGCAAGCAACCCCAGCACACAGGCACAGAGAAACAGGGAAACCAATTTTCGGTTTTCGATTCTCGATTGCCAAGTTTGAACTCGTCCCATTTGCCCTCGAAGCGCAGAAGAAACTTCGGAAGTACAATAATAGAGCAAAGCCATGCCAGTAAGGGTGAAACGAGTGCTGATGAAGAGAGTGTACGACGAGCCTGCGCGCTCTGACGGTACGCGAGTGCTGGTGGATCGCCTATGGCCGCGTGGTCTCACGAAAGAGCGGGCGGCGGTGGACGTTTGGTTGCGCGACCTGGCCCCGTCGGATGGTTTGCGCAAGTGGTTCCACGGGCATCCCGACGGATGGATGAGCTTTCGCAAACGCTATCTCAAGGAATTGGCGCGGCAGGAAGCTGCCGACGCCCTCGTCGAGCTCTATCGCCTGGCCGGCAGGCGAAAAAAACTGACGTTGCTGTTCGCCTCCAAGAATGAGGAGCGCAACAACGCGGTGGTGTTGAGAGATCTGCTGGAAGGAATGCGGAAGCCGCCGACGGGAACCGGACCTGCGGGAGCGCGGGCAGCGCGAGAGCGGCAAGTAAAGCGCATGCCGCGAAGGTAAGAGTGTCGAGACGGTTGTCCGGCGCCAAGGTATTCCCAGGGAGTCGACTTCCTGCGTTACGGCGCAGGGTTCCCTGCAGCCCCGGGAAAATCAGCGAGGAAATGCGATCCGTGACTCCGGGGTTTTCGGCCACAAACGGTAACCGCCGCTCGATCGAGACAGTGAGTGTAGCACCGCGCCGAGTTACGCCGATGCTGCGAACTCAGTGTCCCATGGTCAGCACGACCCGGAAACGCGCCCTTCCGCTGATCATTTGATCGTAGGCTTCGGCGGCCTTTTCCAGCGGGTACTTTTCAATCATCGGGCGGACGCCGGTGAGCGAACTGAATTGCATGGTCTCCTCGGAGTCTTTGGCCGAACCGGAGGGCCATCCCTGGATGGCTCGGCGTCCCATAATGAGCTGCAGGGGAGTGATCGAAAGTGGCTCGAAGCCTGCTCCGACGATCAGCAGTTTGCCGTTCGGCGCTACTCCATCCATCAAAGCGGACATCGATTTCGAATCTGGCGCCGTGCAAAGAATCACCTTGGCGCCGCCGCGTTGTTGCAGGGCGGCAGCGGGAGAGCCGGAGCTAGAGTCAACGTATTCGTGCGCGCCGAGTTTCTTGGCCAGGGCTTCTTTGTCCTTGCCGCGCCCGATGGCGACGGTGCGGAAACCCATCTGACGCGCGTATTGGATGCCCAGGTGGCCGAGGCCACCGATGCCCTGAACCGCAACCAGGTCGCCCGAGCGAGCGCCGGCATTGCGCAGCGAGTTGTAAACGGTTATTCCGGCGCACATCAGCGGCGCGGCCTCGGCGGCAGGCAGGTTGTCGGGAATTGCGGCCACGGCTTCCGCCGGAGCCACCATGTATTCGGCGTAACCGCCATCGAAACTGATTGCCGTGATCTTCTCGAACTGGCAGAGAGGAAAATCGCCTCGGCGGCAGGGTTCACAAATGAAGCAATGTCCACCGTGCCATCCGACGCCCACACGCTGCCCAGTTTTCCATTGAGTCACGTCAGGACCGACGGCGTCGACGCGCCCGGCAATCTCGTGGCCGGGAATACGCGGATATTCGATGCCAGGCCAGAGTCCATCTTTGACCAACTGATCGCTGTGGCAGATACCGCAGGCTTCGACCTTGATCCGGACCTGGCCGCGGCCGGGTTGCGGAATGGGGCGATCGACGATCTCAAAATTGCCACCGGGTTTGCTGACTTGAACGGCTTTCATCAGAGGGACCTTCTTTCTTTATGAATTATTCGGACGACTGCAGGATCTTGCGCGCAGTGAAAAGCAAGACCACATTTAGATGGACTGGTACGGTAGGAGGATGCAGGAACCTAGAGGGGGCGCGGAGCAGTCAGGCAAAATATTCCAGTGCTTGACGTTGTTAAAGCGCGGTCAATTGCCACTGGAAACTGCGAAATTCGGCGAGCCTGCTGAAGTCCCGTTCGTTGGCTGTGATCACTCTGATGCCCAGTCGTCCCGCGCTCATCGCGATCAGTGCGTCGTTGGTCAATCGTCCCTGTCCGATCTGTTCGTAGTGATATTTTGCCGCCAAGCGAGCAAGCACCGTGCCGGCTTGAGTCCAGTCGCTGAGATTCGGCACGAGGATTCGCTTCGCCCTATCAAAATCTCGCTCCAGGCGTTCCACAACTTGGCGGTCACGGTCGGCTGCGCCCGCATAGAGTTCTTCGAGCACCACTGCGCTGAGCCAAACGGGGGCATCGGTACCGAACCGGCGCAGCGCCAGGGCCGCATCGTCTCCTCGCTGCAATGCAGTAATGTAAATTGATGAGTCGAACAGGGCGGGCTGCATCTAACCACCCAGCGTGCCGTATACGTCCTCTATGTCAATGCCACTCTTGACGAAGCGCTCAGTAGCTTCGCGAACCAATCGATTGCTCTCGTGCTCGGCAATCGCCAAGTCCAACGCACGCTCGATGGCCTCAGTCTCGGTTTTCGCTCGCAAGGCTTTTTGGGCGCGCTTGATTTTCGCGGAATCCAACTGAAAGTGTTTGTGCGACCGATTTCTTGCAGTTCCCATGAGGTGTCCCCTCTCTGTCTAGGATACTATTGCATGTACACATATTCAATCTTTATGTACATGCTGGTTTCTACTGAACCTTCTGCATTGCCTGCGCAATGCGCGCCAGCGTTGTCTCTTTTCCCAGCACTTCCAGCGTCTCAAACAGCGGTGGGGCGTTCTTGCGGCCGCAAACGGCGACGCGAATCGGCTGGAACATTTGTCCGGCTTTGATTCCCAACTCCTGGGCGGCGGCGCGGAGAGCTTGGTCGAGTGAATCGTGTTTGAATTCCGTTTGGGCCAGCACTTCGCAGGCTCGCTTTAGAACTGTCAGGACCATGACCGCATCTCCCTTTTGGGGGACGAGTTCGGCGGGATCGTACGGCGGGAGTTGGTCAACGAAGAAAAAATCGGCAACGACGAGGACGTCGCGAAGCAGCCTGATGCGCTCGCGGACCAGCGGCGTGAGCTCAAGCATTTTTTCGGAGGAGATCCGGGAACCGGCAGCTCGCACGATCGGCAGCAGACGGGCGCTCAGCTCTTCGACCGGTAGCGCGCGGATGTGTTCGGCGTTCAGCCAGAGGGCTTTGGGATCGAAGGTTTCCTCTGGTGTCGCGGCAGGCTCCTTGAAATTCACCACGGCGTTCGCCCGATTGATGCCTTCGAGCGAGAATGCCTCAACCAAATCTTCGCGGCTCATCCTTTCCCGGTTGTCCTTGGGCGACCAGCCTAGCAGGACTAGAAAATTCACGAACGCCTCCGGCAGAAAGCCGGCGTCACGATATGTAGTTACGCTCACCACCGGTCCGTGACGGCGCTTGGACAGCTTAGTTCCATCCGGCGCGACCAGCAGCGGAAGATGAGCAAATTGGGGTGGCGCAAATCCGGCGGCTTCGAAGATCAGAATGTGTTTGAAGGTGTTGGTCAAGTGATCCTGGCCGCGGATGATGTGGCTGATGCGCAGATCGGCGTCATCGGCGCACGAGGCCAAATGATAGGTAGGCATACCGTCGCTGCGCAGGAGGGCGAAGTCTTCGATGTCGGCCACAGACTTCGCCTGCTCGCCATAGACGGCGTCGGTGAAGCGGACCAGTTCACCGCTTTCGCGCGGCACTCGGAAACGCAAAGCAAAAGGCTCTCCGGCGGCGGCCCGGCGGTCGCTTTCGTCGCGAGAAAGTTCCCGCATTTCGGCCACAGACTTCGCCTGCTCGCCATAGACGGCGTCGGTGAAGCGGACCAGTTCACCGCTTTCGCGCGGCACTCGGAAACGCAAAGCAAAAGGCTCTCCGGCGGCGGCCCGGCGGTCGCTTTCGTCGCGAGAAAGTTCCCGCATTCCGGGGTTGAAAAGCCATGTACCTTGCGCGCCGGATTGCTCGCTTTCTTCGGTACGCGCAGGCGCAAAATCCCGATACGCCAGCCCTTTTTCGAAAATTCCCCAGGCGATTCTGCGATGCAATTCCAGCCGCTCCGATTGTTTGTATTCTTCGTCCCAGCCCAGCCCCAGCCACTTGAGCCCATCAAAAATGGATTGCACCGAAGCCTCGGTATTGCGTTCTACGTCGGTATCGTCGAGCCGAAGAATCATGGTGCCCTGGTTATGCCGGGCATAAAGCCAGTTGAAGATGAAGGTTCGCGCGCTGCCGACATGAAGAAATCCCGTGGGCGAAGGCGCAAAACGCACGCGAGGGCTGCTGCCTGGGACCAGCGGGTGGGCAGGAATGGAAGAAGCGGTCATGGTAGGGTGGTCCCCTTTCGATGTTATGGGCGGCAGAAAAGAAGCGTCAAGCTGGGCGGCGTCAAGTACCGCTGGTAACCATTGCACTGGTTACCCCGGGGTTGGTTTGCCGGACGTTCTTCTGAGTCCGCGAAAACTATTGTTTTGTCTACTATGGTGTGAAAACATTGGTTAGAAGCCAGCAGGGGCGCTACAAAACAGCGGAGAACTGTTTCCCGAGACATGGATAGTATTGCCATCAACTTAGTCTTCGTTCCGGGGCTCGTCGCCCTGCTGCTGTTCCTGCTCTTTACCTACCTCTACGAGCAAAGCCGCCACCAATATTTCCGCGCCTGGCAGTTGGGTTGGGCGGCTTACACGCTGCACTATGGCCTCGATGCCTGGCTTGCATTTCGTGCGCCGTCGGCGCAAATCTCTTTCCTCAGTTCTTTGCTGCTGGCGGCCATGGCGCTTTGTATCTTCGTATCCACCCGCCTGATGCGGGAAAAGTTTCGCCTGCGCTGGTATGACATCGCGCTGGGCGTGGCCGGGATCGCGCTGGCATGGTGGAATCTGAAGGCGCAGACGGTGGCGGCGGCATCCCGTCCTGAAACCGTTCTGAATTCTCATCTGCCGCTGGACGTTGGTCTGGGCGTGGTGCTCCTGTACTGCTCTTTTTATTTTTATCGCTATGCCCATCGCAAGAATTCGCTGGCCTTTACCCTGCTCGCAATCTCACTGGCATTGTGGGCAGTGTTGATGATTTTCGGAAAACTGCAAAACCCGTTTGTCGCGATGGTGGGCACGGCGGCCATTTCCTGGGCCCGGTTCCGCAGATGTTGCTGGGCATCGCCATGGTTATGGTGCTGTTTGAGAACGAGCGCAATGCGGTGCAGGAAAACGCGCTGGCCTTTTCCACCCTGGGCGTGGATCCCATGCGGCTGCTTTCCGCGGACGAACTGGTTCCCAGCTTGCAGGGCATTCTGGACCGCCTGGTTGCGCCGCTGCCTACGGGCCGGGCGGTGATCTATATCTCGGAGCGCTGGCGTGCGGTTTTGCCCTCGGTGCAACGCGGGTTTTCGCCCGAGTTAGTCAGCAAGATGGAAAAGAGTGGTGCTGGCGAATACATCTCCGAGCTGGCATATCGGCGCGGCGGATTCGTGACCTTCCACAACGTTCCCGAGATATCCGAACCGCTTCCCGCGTTCCCCGGGGCCCGGTTTGAGCAATTCCGCCAGGTGCTGTCGGAAGAAAACATCGGCAACATCACTGCGGTCAGCCTGCAGACCCGCGAGCATAACTTTGGCGTGATTCTCTTCCCCCACGCCGAACGCCGTATGTTCGGTTCCTCAAACCTGCGACTGCTGATTGGCCTGGCGCTGCAGATCGGGCTCACGCTGGAAAACTATGTGGTGATGCACGATGCCCAGCGCCGCACCAAGGAATATGAACTCCTCACCCAGATTGGGCAAGCGATCAGCTCCCGTCTCGATCAGGACGAAATCCTGCGCACCGTTCACAAAGAGCTGGGGCAGATCTTTGACACCAGCGATTTTTACGTTGCCTTCCAGGATGGCGATCGGCTTCGTTTCGAGCTGGAAATCGAGAACGGCCAGGTTCTGCCCAAGCGCTCGCGCAAGATTGATAACGGCTTGACCGAGTACATCCTGCGTACCGGGCAACCTCTGCTGATCCGCTCCGATCTGGAGAAAGCCCGCGAACGCCTGGGTACAACTTTCGTTCCTCCGCATCCCGCCAAGTGTTTTTGCGCCGCGCCCATCATGCTGGGTGGCAAGCCTGCCGGGGTCATGGCCGCCCGGAGCACGGCGCGTGAATACGTTTTTGAGCAACGCGATCTGGAAGTGATGCAGACCGCCGCCGGACAAGTTTCGGTGGCGGTGGAAAATGCCCGGCTGTTTGCCGAGGAGCAGCACCGATCGCGCCAGTTGGCGTTTCTCAACAGCATCTCCAAAACTGCCATCTCCAGCGAGGACGCCGAGCAGATGATGTTGGAGATCGTCGCCCACATCCAGAAAAACTTCCGCTTCGATCATATTGGGATCGGAATTTTCGACTACGTCCGCAAAGATATCGAGATCAAGGCCGAAGCCGGCACTACGGCCAAAGCCCTGGGCAAGCGCATCCCGCTCGGCGTGGGCATCCTCGGGCGCGTCGCGCGCACCGGCGAAAGCGCTCTGGTGCAAACCAGCGGCGAAGCACATCTGCAGGGAGTGCTGTCGGATTCGCGCGGGGTGTTGTGCATCCCGATTACTTACAGTGAAACACTGCTGGGCGTGCTCAATGTCGAGAGCAAGGAGGAAGACGCGTTCTCGCCTGAAGATGTGCTGATCATGAACACGCTGGCCGACTTGCTGGCGACGGCGCTGCACAATTCATTTGTGTTTCAGAAGCTGCAACAGCAATCGATCACAGATGGTCTCACCGGCATCAAGACGCGGCGTTTCTTCTGGGAGTCTCTCACTTCGGAATGGAAGCGCGCCTCGCGCTCGGGGCGGCCCTTCTCGGTGGTTCTGATTGACCTCGACAAATTCAAAGAGGTGAACGACACCCTGGGTCATCTTGAGGGAGATCTGGTCTTGGACCGCGTGGGCCGCTTGTTGGAGCAGAAGTGCCGGCAATCAAATGTTGTCGCCCGATACGGCGGAGACGAATTCGTCATTTTGATGCCCGAAACCGGCGTCGAGCAGGCCCAAATCCTGGCCGAGCGCTTGCGCCTCTGGCTGTCCAGCGACGCCATGCTGCAGGAGCATCACATCACCGGCAGTTTTGGCGTAGCCAGCTTTCCGGTGCATGGATTCTCGGTGGAAGACATCATTCGGGTCGCCGATGCCGGGCATGTACGTTTCCAAACACGCTGGTGGCGACCGAGTTTCCACCGCCGATGAGTTTGGCGCCGACGAGGGGGGCGCGGTCCAGAGGCAGCTTATCTCCGGCTACATTGAAGGCTTTCTGCGACGCGAGCACACCGGTCCCGAGCATCTGGATGAGCTGATCACCACGTTGAAGAAGCTCTGCAGCGGCGAGGACGGTGAGGGAGAATGTAATTTCCAGGCCCTGCGCGAGTCGATTGAAGGGCTGACCCATGCCGCGGAATTGCGCGAACTGAACGGCGTGGGGCATGGAGAAATGGTGGCTCGGTATTGCGAGTTGATGGCGCGCTCGCTCGGACTGTCTCCGGAAGAGGTAGACGATATGGCCTATGCCGCGCGCGTGCATGATGTCGGGAAGATCTTCGTTCCCGAGCGCATTCTCAATAAAGCCGGCCCCTCACCGACGACGAATATTATTTAGTGAAGATGCACGCCCGCGTGGGAGCAGAAATTGTGGCTACGATGCCCGGCAGCGAAACACTGCAAAAAGCCGTCGAGCACCACCACGAAGCCTTCGACGGAAGCGGATATCCTGGAGGGCTGCGCGGCGAGAAGATTCCGCTCTGGGCGCGCATCTTGTCGGTTGCTGACGCCTACGTCAACATGACCACGGAGCGTTCTTTTGCCCCGGCCAAGACCAGCGAAGAGGCCCTGGCGGAACTGGAGAGACTGAGCGGCATCCGCTATGACGGGATGCTGGTGCGGGTCCTCTACCACGAGCTGAAAACCGAAAGGGCTCCGTCCAGCCCGGGCAACTAAGACCAAGCGTCCTCCAATGCTTCACTTGCAACCTGGAATCTAAAACCTGAAACTATCCAGCATGAATCTCTCCCTCTCCGGCAAGGTTGCTCTCGTCACCGGAGGCTCGCGCGGTATTGGTGCGGCCACGGTACGGATGTTTGCGCAGGCAGGCGCCCGCGTAATATTCAACTATGAAAAGGCGAAGCAGCAAGCGGAGCAACTGGTCAAGGAACTCGGGGAAGACAGTTGTACCGCCGTGGCCTGCAATCTTTCCGGAACCGAGAGTGCGCGCGGGTTGGTCGCCAATGCGGTAAAGCGCTTTGGCCGCCTCGACATTCTGGTCGCCAATCACGGTGTCTGGCCGTCTGAAGATGTGCCCGTTGATCAAATGCCTGACTCGCGATGGCGCAATACCGTGGCCATCAATTTGGACAGCGTTTTTTCGCTCATCAAACACTCCGTCGCACAGATGAAAAAGCAGGCAAAATCCGGAGGCGCGGCCGGGCATATCGTGCTGGTCAGCTCCACCGCCGGACAGCGCGGCGAGGCTTTCCACTGCGACTACGCCGCCACCAAGGGCGCCGTCATCAGCATGGTCAAGGGCTTATCCACCGAGTTGGCCCGAGACGGCATTTATGTGAATTGCGTGGCGCCGGGATGGGTTGAGACCGATATGTCAGCACCGGCGCTAAGTGATCCTCCAACCAGGGCAAGGGTTTTTGCCACGATTCCGCTGGGGCGCGTGGCCAAACCGGAAGAAATCGCGGCGCCGATTCTGTTTCTGTGCACTCCGCATGCTGGTTTTATCACAGGCGAGATTTTCAATGTGAACGGTGGGGCCGTGCTGGTGGGCTAGAAGCGAAGATTCGCTGACGGTAGGACACCTACCCCTATACAAGCTGCTGGGTGCGGGTAGGGGGAAACATGCGGCCGGGCGCTATCTCCGCCGCGTGCGGGCAGCTACAATTGGTCTCGTAGCGTCTAACCATTGGAAGCATGAAGTATCTTGTATCCGCCATTCTGTTCACCGCGATCGCGCTCGGACAAGCGAACAATTCCGCCCCGCCAGCATCTGCGCAGGGCATTCCGGTCGACCAGGAAAACGCCCGCAAGGCTAAGGCTCTCATTGATCAGATGGTCCAGGCCCTGGGAGGGGAGGCTTACCTCAACATGCAGGACATCAGCCAGGAAGGCCGCACTTACAGCTTCCATCTCGGGGAGCCGAGCGGCGTTGGCGTGCTTTTCTGGCGCTTTTATAAGTTTCCCGACCAGGAGCGGGTCGAACTCACCAAGAAACGCGATATTGTGTATGTTTTCCGCGGCGACCAGGGTTTCGAGATCACCTACAAAGGCACCCGCGCCCATGACCCCAAAGAAGTGGCCGATTACATCCGGAGGCGTGAATATTCGCTCGATTGGGTGCTGCGCAAATGGCTTTCCGAGCCAGGGGTAGCCCTATTCTACGAAGGCGCCACTGTGGCGGAGCAAAAAGACGCGCAGCAGGTCACGATCATGAATGCTCGCAACCAGGGCGTGACTCTTTACATCAACTCCAGCACTCATCTGCCGGTCAAGAGGACTTTTTCCTGGCGCGATCCAACTGACAAGCAGCGCAATGTGGAGAGTGAAGTCTATGATAACTATCGCTTGGTGCAAGGGGTCATGACTCCCTTTGATATCGCGCGCTACTACAACGGAGACATGTCCAACCAGCGGTTCCTGAACTCGGTCAGCTACAACAAAGGGCTGAACGATAAGATGTTCGCAGCCAGTGTTACTTACGACCCAAACAAGCCCGAACCCCGGAAGTGAACTTCCGTTTTCCACCTGCCCTAAGTGATTGTGGAGAATATGGTTAACCGAGAAGACTCCCCTCCAGGTCGGAAAATACCCACGGAGTGTGGCTAAATTGCCACAGCCAGACTTTCAGTCCCAGGCGGTAATCTCTTCATCAAACCACATTTACCGGAACTATAGGCTGAAACACGAAAACACAATTCGTGCCGCTGTGGAATGCGCGGGCGTCGGGTTGCACAGCGGCGCTCCCGTGCATTTGCGCATCCTGCCGGCGGCGGCCGGATCCGGCATCATCTTTCGACGGGTAGATCTGGACGGCTTCGAAGTTGAGGCCATTGGCCGGAATGTGGCGCGGGTCAGCTACGCCACCAGTCTCATGAAGAAGAGCGTACTGATTTCCACTACGGAGCATGTCCTCTCGGCTTTCATCGGGACCGGGATAGACAATGCCGTGGTGGAGCTCGACAACCTGGAGTTGCCCATCCTCGATGGCAGCGCGCGGCCCTTTGTAGACCTCATTCACAAGGCGGGTATCCGCCAACAGCGACGTCTGCGTACTTATCTTCGCATCCGCAAAGCGCTGGAATTGCGGGAAGGCGGGAAGTTTATTGGAGTTTACCCGGGGAACACCTACTCCGTGTCCTATACCATCAACTTTCCCCATCCATTGATCGGCAAAGAAACATTCCGCGTGGATCTGGAGAATGGCAGTTACCTGCGCGAGATTGCGCCGGCCCGCACCTTCGGTTCTCGCGAAGACGAACAGACGTTGCGTAACATGGGCTTGATCCGTGGGGCGTCCGGCGAGAACTGCATCGTGCTCACCCGCCATGCCGTCGAAAACCCACCGTTGCGCTTTGCCGACGAATTCGTGCGTCACAAAGTTCTCGATCTGATCGGCGACCTTGCCCTCGTGGGGAAACAGATCTTGGGCAACGTAGTCGCGGACCGCGCCGGACACGCCATGCATACGGCCCTAGTCTCCCGCCTGCTGCGCGACCGCACGCTGTGGGAGGAAACTACCCTCGACGACGAGCCCAGCCCGGTTTCGTCGGAACTCGAGACTGCGGTGGGACAGTCCGCCTGACCCGTCACCGGCGGTAAGCCTTTCTAATCAGCGGCCTGGGGAGTCGGATCGTTGGGATCCCAGAAAGAGCCTTCTGCAATCAGCCTCTCCAGTTCCGCGCGGGCATGCGCGGTCAACTGGTTCGCATAGTCTTTCGCCGACTCCTGGCGCTCCGGAGTCAACTCAGCAACGCGCACGGCGAGCAGAGAGGTGTCTTCTTCCAACATGCGAACCAACCGCCGGGCACGATCGATCTTGGCGTCAATGGAAAGCACTGGATTTACCTTGTCGTCCGAAAGATTAACCGCGAAGGACACGAGGTCACGCATAGGCGTGTCAGACTTCGAAGGGTGCCCTTGTGGTCTTCTCCAGCTTCCGTGCCGGGCAACCGCGCCGCAAGTCTCAACCTGGATACTCCCAAAGAGTTTTCTCTGGAAACTGGAGACTGAAAACTCCACACTACTTGCCGTGCACAAAATCGTTTTTCTCTCTCTCGGGTCAAACCTCGGCGATCGTGCGGCCAATCTGAACGACGCCATAGACCGCTTGCGCACGCTCGGCGAGATCATCGCGGTTTCATCTTTCTATGAAACCGAGCCCATGGGACTCGCTGCCCAGCCGTGGTTTCTAAATTGCGCGGTCAAGCTGGATACCGAAAAAATGCCCAAGCAGTTGCTGGCCGGCATTCTCGATATCGAGCAACAAATGGGGCGGCGCCGCGTGCAGAAGAACGGTCCCCGCACCATTGATATTGACGTTCTTTTGTTTGGCAACTCGATCATCGAAACCAAAGGCCTGACCGTCCCTCATATCGCCATGCACGAGCGCCGCTTCGTGCTGGAGCCGCTGGCGGAAATCGCTCCCGAGGTACGTCATCCCGCGTTCAAGCGCACAATCCGGGAGTTGCGCGATGCCCTGCCGCCAGGGCAGGCCGTGCGCAAAGTCATTGAAAAGTAGAGAACGATTTCCGGGATTATCACCTGCACAAACCAGTTCTAATTTAGAACCGTCGAACCTAATCGAAGAAGAGAAGGGTTTAGATGAGAGGTTGGCCACTATAGTCGGTCGGATCTATGCAAGCGTCGTAGAAAGCCTTGTCAAACTCGCGGTTCGTAGTGCGTCTTATTCCAGATTGTTGGGGCTGTTCGGCAGCGACAGGAAAAGTGCATTCAATAGCAATCCTTCGGTGTTGCTCCTTGGCTATTTCATACGCATCATCGACAGCTTCCGCCAGATCGCGATCTTGGCTAAAAATAATCGCCAAATCGAATGCGTTGAGACGTGTGTGCTTCACCAAATCCAAACCTAGGCGCAGGTCGATTCCCTTCTCGATGAGTTTCCTGCTGGTGCTTTCGTGGTGAACTACTCCGGAAAGATTGATCCTCAGTTCACGCGGTTTCAGATTACGCCTGACTACATTAACACCAGTTCGTCCGGTGGCTGCCAGTTTCCTCTGCCACCAGTTGTGATTTCTTTCGTCATGTTCGAGCCTCGGAACACCTATGTAATAGAACGTCGCTATCAGGGTTCTATTCGGGGCAACATCCGTGACAGCTTTTGCGAGCTTGGCAATCTCGCAATTGGGAACCATGTATCCGAATCGGCGCTTTGCAGAGTTAAAGAGATTGGCACCATCGACGTAAACGTACGTGCGCAGGGGTACCGACGCAGCAGATGGAGCAGTTACCATAAAATGCAAAATCCCACGCGAGGCCTTGCGGCAAGTCACGTGGGCCAGGTATCTACGAGAAGTCTACAGCTGTTAGGTAACCCCGGTCAAGGGAAAGATGCATTAAAAGGTAACGTCCCTCAAGTAATGCAAATAAAAACCCAGTGCTTATGATGCAATGACTTAGAAGTCGACGATTCTGGCAGCCCCGCTATTCATTCGCCTAGCTTTCTGCCAGAGATGGGCGCGACTCAACTGTGTATTGCAATCACGAACTGACCCCAGTCTTGTGAAGGTGATAACTTCGGCAGTTCTCACTCACGATCCGGCGGAGCTTTCCGATCTAACAGCGCCCGCAGCCGCGCATAGCCGCTCCGGCTGACCGGAAGCTGCGTTCCATCGGTCAGAACGACTACGTGATTGTCTTTGCTGTAGGGCTCGATCTTGGTGACCCTCTCCAGATTCACGATGTAAGAGCGGTGAATGCGCAGAAACCGGGAAGGATCGAGCACGCTTTCCAGGCTGGAAATGGTTTGCTGCTTCAGGTGCTTTTTGCCTTCGGTGCTCAGAGCTACGTAATCGTCCTGCGCCTCGGCATAGTCGAGTTTGGCGACGGGAATGATGTGCACACGAGTTCCATCCCGAACCACGATCCGTTCCACGTATTGCGCGGGGGACCGGGCGCTGGATGAGAGTTCCGTAGGGGCTGGAAGTTTTCCGCCGAGCCGCTCTTTCGCCCGTTGCAACGCCGTTTCGAAGCGTTCTGCGTTGAAGGGCTTCAGCAGGTAGTCGACGGCGTGGATGTCAAAAGCGCGAATGGCGTACTCATCGTAGGCGGTTACAAACACGATGGCGCGGTCGGTGCCGATCAGTTCCAGCACCTCGAATCCATCCAGCTTGGGCATTTGAATATCAAGGAAGAGGAGGTCCGGCTTCAACTCGGTAACCGTTTTCACCGCCTCGAAGCCATTGGCGCACTCCGCGACTACCTCGATCTCCGGATGGCTCGCCAGGAATTCGCGCAGCATCTGCCGGGCGAGTTCTTCATCATCTACGATCACGGCTCGAATCTTCTCGGCGCTCATGCTCGCGCTCCTTCCGCCTGCGCCGGCAGGCGCAGTTTCACCAGGAAGGTATGGCCTTCGGTGAGGACAGCAATATCCGCCTCGTGACCGTATCGAGTATTGAGTCGTTGGCGAATGTTGTCCAGTCCCAGGCCAGTTTTCAGGGAAGAAGGCGAGTCCGGATCAAAGCTGTTCTCCACCAGGATAGAGACTGCGTCGTTATTGCGCTGAGCGCTCAACCGGATCACGCCGCCTTCGGGCAGATTGGCGATGCCGTGCCGGATGGCGTTCTCAATCAGCGGCTGCAGCAGCAGCGGGGGAAGCAGCAATCCGGTTGTGTCTTTTTGTACTTCTTCTTCCATACGCAGGCGCGCGCCGAAGCGCACTTTCTCAATCGCCAAGTAGCCGCGAATCAGCGCGAGTTCTTCTTCCAGAGTAATCGTCTCCTTGCCACCCAGGCGCAATGTGGTGCGCAGGAAATCCGCGAGAAGGATGCACATCTCGCGGGCTTTGGCGGCATCGGTTGCCGTCAGCGCGCTGATGGAATGAAGACAATTGAACAGAAAATGCGGATTCACCTGCGCCCGCAGAGCTTTCAGTTCGGCATCGCGCGCCAGCACGCGAGCCTGGAGCGCGCGGCCTTGAGCCTCGCGGGTGGCTTGCTCCGCCAGGAGCACATAATGAAAAGTTACCGACATCACATAGAGCAAGACGCCGGTTATCCAAAGCAGGGCGTAGTATTTCGTCAGGCGCTGATCCACTCCCGCGAAACGCGACCAGTGCGCCAAGCCGATCGCAAGTTCCTTCGCCTGGTACGTCCAGTACGTTCCCAGCAGGGCAGCGGCCGTGAGGTGTGTCAGCAGCAACTTCACAAAACCTGATTTTTCCAGTGGAGTTGCCCGGCAGGGATACCAGGCAGCGAGACAAACAAACGCGTAGACCAGGCAAAGCGGCACTGTAATCGCTGCAGCCGCGGTCCAAGTCAGCCCGTCAGACAGAGAGTGCGTCAGGATCGCGGCCAGCGGAAGCCACGCCAGCAGGTACAGCCCGAGTTGGCGCGGATGGGTGAGTAAGGGATGCATCGCTTAGGCTCAGTTCCTGACCTCAATACCGCCCATGATTGTGATACCTCTCACAATCAGGGTCTTCTGGGGTTGAGCGCCTTCGCGAGCCTTAAGGCTGTGCCCTCCCATGAAGGCGGCGACGCGCATGGAGACAGCCCAGGTTTCCGGAACGCGGATTACGCCACCCCCCATCAAGCAGTTCACGTTGATGTATGCTTCACCGCCTTCGATATCTGCATCTCTGAGATCAACGTCAAAGCCGCCCATGAAGGCCACAATATCGCCGCCGCGGAAGTTCTTGGCGCGAATGCGATACTCTCCGCCTCCCAGGATTGAGAACAGGTTCAAGTGTGGAGAGAGAATCCCACCGCTTTCCGTGGGCCGCTGGTAAGCGCGCCAAATCAGGATAAGCCCGGCAGCGATCACAAACACCGGCCAAGTCTGATCCAGATGCAGCCGCACCTTGCCGAGCGCGGCGAGTTCAATCGCGCCTCCGGCTGTAAGCAGCAACACGCCCCAGAGTCGCCCGCTGCTATCACTGGACTGGAACAGCTTGATAAATCCAGCCGCTATGAAGATCAGCGCCCAGAAATCGACCGTAATAATGTTCATCTGGTCGAGCAATAACAGCCCACCGACTACGATGAGGGCGCCGCCGTTGAGCACCGCCGGACTGATTCGATTTTCCTTTTCACTCATAGCGACTTTCTTTCGCGCCGTGGTTCGTATGAACCCCGTTCGTTGGCTTCGCCGAGGCAGCGCCCTGGTCGGCCCACAAGAGGCTCACTCCCAGCACCAGCAAAAACAGCGGGGACGCATGCAGCACTCTGTTGAAAGATAGAAAGTCTGCTCGCATGAGGGACCCAAGTTTATCAAATAGGAAAAGCGTTCCTGCCACCGCCATAGCGGCGGCCAGCAGTAGCGATTCCCAACGATCCGGCTGTTTTCTGTTGGCCATCGGCTTTCTCCTTGCCTGAACGTTTTCGTTCTGAGGCAAGACTAGTAGCAGACTCCCGGCGCGTCGTGAGCTTTTCGGCGAATGGCGGCTGGCTGTCGGCGGATGGCGATCCAACGAACGAAAACTCCGGCCACGGATTGGCACGGATCAACACGGATGGATCTTAAGCTTCTTTTCTCGTTCCTTACCTTGTTATCGTGGAATCTGTAAGAATTCGTGGCTGGTTCTTCCTGAAGCTTAAGGGGTAATGATCCGGCTGCCCGCTTCTTCCGGTGTGACGATCGCGGACTGTTTTTCGGGAAACTGCGCGCAAACGAAGTCCAGGAAGGCTCGTGACTTTGGCCGTCCCGAAGTGTGTACGTGCCCCAAGCGAACCAGAAAGACTAGCGCCCGGAGTACGTCCGCATGGCGAAGCCGGGAATACCCCAACTGTTTCTGTTCTGCTTCGCGATATTCCTTCAACATTTTCTGCAGTTCGGCCACAACGGCCTGCTGGCTCATGCTGGCAATGGGAATTTCACAGTGCAGTCCGGAGTTCACGAGAGTTTCTTGAGTCCTGGCCAGCGAGGTGAGCGCAGCCATGAGGTCGGCGTCGTTGATCGCGCGATCGGCTCGCGCAGACTGGGCCAAGGCGAAACTCAGTCCTACGGCCAGGTGCTCGTGTTCATAAAGAAACTGATCGCCGATCTCGATTTGCGGAAACAACCCGGCTTGGTCCAAATCGGCTAACGGGCGCGGCTTTTCATGCACCCGTGCCTGCTGCAGATAAACGCAGTCACTGGGACAATCGAGCGTGACTTCGCGCTGCTCGCCGCAGCACTGCGGGCAGATGCGGCCATGCATCGCCGGGCAGAAGCGCTTCTCTTTGCGCGTTTCGCAGATCCCACAACTCACCGAGATGGTCTCCAAATTCATTATCACATGCAGAAGCAGAGTGCAGACTCCCCAAGCTAACTCATACATCGCGAGTCGGGGGTGGTTGGTGTAATTGCGCTCTCGACAGTCGTTACCCGATGCAGTTAGATGCACAGCTTATTCACGATTTTGCCGGGTGGTCGGCAGGAAAGCCCCGTCAGCGCGCCGGCGAATTATCCTAACCTACGCTTCGTTGTAGAATTTGGAGCTGTATTGACCGGGAAAACGTGCCCCAGATACAGCATACGAGCTTAGGCTTGGCATCCAAATCCACATGCACACAACCATTCTCGCCACATTTTTTGAGATCTCTCGCACGGTGGTTTCGATGTGCAGCGCCGGCATCCTGCTTTTCCTGGTTGCGCTATGGGCCGCGAAGACCGATATCGCGCGGGCCCGCGGCCTCGACAAGATCGTAGCCTTGAGCAATTTGTGTTTCGCCGCCCCCTTGGCGGTCTTCGGCGCCCTGCATCTCTCGGCGCGTGAATTGGTCCTGCCCCTGGTGCCCTCCTATATGCCGTGGCGATTGTTTTGGGCGTATTTCTTCGGCTTTGCGCTGCTGGCCGCATCTTTGAGCATTGCCACCAAAATTCAGGTGCGCTGGTCCGGCCTGCTGTTCGGAATCACGATGTTTCAGTTTTGTGGCGATGTTGGACATCCCGGGATCTCTCGCCAGCCCCAGAGACAGGTTTGCATGGACATTGACCCTCCGCGAAATGTCGTTCGGAGGAGGAGGCTGGATTCTTGCGGGAAACGCGATGCGCGGGCAAGGCCGCGGGCAAGGCGGAATCAAGCTCATCACCGTGGGCCGCGTGATCCTCGGCGATCGCCGCCATATTTTATGGCATTGAGAATTCTCTGCACCCGCGAACGTTCCCGGAGTCCCGCTCGAAAAATTGATGCCTGCGTGGATTCCGGCGCACCTGCTCATTGGCTATCTGACGGGCGCAATTCTTTTCGTTGCCGGGGTCATGCATTCTGCTGGACAAGAAGACGCGGATGGCGGCAACTTATCTCGGGACCTGGATTGTGCTGCTGGTCTGTGTTCATCTACGGGCCGATCCTGATCGCGGCGCTGGCCGACCCGAGCACCGGCGTCAAAATTGAGGGGATCAACTACTTTTTTGACACGCTGCTGTTTGCCGGAGCGATTCTCGCGCTCGCCAGCGCGACGCCACGCACGGACTAAAGGCCGACTGCCAACCTGGTACGAAACATATTTTCGAAACCAAGACCCCGGCGCCAGTTGGAGTTGGGAATCGTTGGCAATCATTTCTTGTCGAGCGGTTCGGCTGAATCCTCAACGGAAACTATTTCGGTGGCCAGGGTTGCGGCGCTTCCACCCAGCAGAAATCACAGCTCCTGATGCCCACGACCTCAGGAAACCCGGTTTTTGTGGGCTTTTGAGGTTCCGAATTGAAAAAAACCGCTTAAAATGCGGCTGCGACGCTATTTTTCCACAGGAAATCAGTATAAGATGGCTTCCATCGCAGAAAAATCAGAGCTGCACCAAAGGAGGATTCATGGCTTCAGGCATGACCAAGACTCAGCTTGTCCGTCATCTCGGTGAAAAAATTGGCACCAACAACAAGACTGCCGCCGCATTTCTTGAGCATCTCACCGACACCGCGGTGAAGGAAACCAAGAAGAATGGCGTGTTCGTCATCCCCGGACTGGGCCGCCTGGTGAAGGCGCATCGCAAAGCTCGTATGGGACGTAATCCGCAAACCGGCGAACCCATCCAGATCAAGGCCAAGACCGTGGTGAAATTCCGTGTGGCGAAAGCAACCAAGGACGCGATCGCTCCGAAAAAGCCCTAGGCAAGTTTGTTCGGCACCTAGCAGAGAAGGCCGGCTTTTCGTTGCCGGCCTTTTTGCACTTCTGGCGTGGTATTCTCCAGGAAGTTCAATAGCCCTTGGACTTCAGCCAATCCAGTTCCTTCTTCTCCAACTTCTGCGCATGTTCCAACTCTTCGGCCTGACCAATGGCATCGCGCGGATCCAGGTCGTCTGCGAAGCGCGGGATCCTGTGCCAGTCGAGCCCGTCGAGAATCTGCAAAGCCACCTGCGTGAGCCGGCGGGACTGCTCAGCGAAATCCTGAGCGCCAAAAGCCGCACTGGCCAGGCGCGGAGCACCGAAGTATCCCGGCCAGCCTGTTCCGGCTGCCAGGCGGTACAGGTCTTCGAAGTTCTTGCCCGTGATGGACTGCGCTTTGCGATAGCCCGGCGCCACGAGGTCAGGGCGCAGGAACAGAATCTGGCTGTGTTCCTCCACTCCGGCGTGTACCGTGAAACCGTCTTCTGCCTGTTCGGCAGCGCTCAACAGCTTAGCGGGCGTGCCGCAACAGTTCATCACTGGCTGAAGCCCGAACAGATGCACCATCGTCCCGCCGTAGACATCGTGAAAGAAATCTGAAGCTTGATCGAGAGCGCGGTTATGTGCGGGATCACCGTGGTTGTGAATGAGAAAGATCCAGCGAAATCCCTGTTCGCCGAGGTCGGCGCCCAAATCCATGTAAACCGCGCGGAGCGTGGCCATGCGCACAGTGTAGCTACCGGGAAAAATATACTTGCTGCCGATGTTGTTGGCCCCGCCGAAGCCCAGCGGAATCTGCGGGAATACGACGACGGTCCAGCCCGGCCGCGCCGCAATCGCTCGGGAGAGTTCCTGTGTGAAAGCAGTGTCGGCGTATCCATCCGTGAACGAGGGCAAATACGGGCCGTGCTCCTCGAGAATTCCGCCGGGAATCAGGATTACAGTCTTGGCGCGATCCAGAGCGCCGACTTGGCCGGTGTTCAACTCGGCCATCTGCAGAATCTGCGCCCGGAGAGGCGCAGTCAAAAGCAGATATGCGAGGAGAAAGAGCACACGGCATCTGAGGTATTCCATTTGCGCCTCACGTTGCAACAGGGTGAGAAGGATTTTACCCCTGCGCTCCGATCACCGCATCCGCCTCGATTTCCACCAGCATTTCCGGTGACACTAAACCGGTTACTCCGACCATTGTGGCCGCCGGACGAACATCGCGGAAGAATTCACCGTGGGCTTTGCCGATCTTTTCCCAATCGTTGATATTCGTGGCGAAGGTCCGCGTCCGCACCACGTCCTTCAGGCTGGCTCCCGCCTTCTGCAAAGCGGATTCAATGTTCTTAAGCGCCTGCACGGCCTGCGCGTAGGGGTCACCAACTCCCACAATCTTGCCGTCAGGACCGAACGCCGTCGTTCCTGACACATGCACATAATTGCCAACTTTGACAGCTCGGGAGTAACCGACGATTGGCTCCCACGGCGCACCACTTGAGATGTTCTTTCGTTCCATGATTTCGAAGCCCTCCTTCGCCGATGATTCTATCTTGGTTCGTGCAGCGGCTGATTAGCACTCGATGGGATCGGCTGCCAGAAACGTCGCGTGAAACCTTTGCATAATTTTGCGCTTTCTAATGGAGTAGAAAGACCACGTCGCGTGACTTACAAAAGTCACTTGCGCTCGAAGCAAAGCTGGATAAGAATTCGCGCAAGAGGTGGAGTCGCGTGTTCAACACGAGGTTCGGGGGCCCTGAGACATGATTCCGGAATCACATCCGCTGCAGCAGCTCTTTCTTGAGCTGGTCGGTCGGCACTACGCCGAAGAGATTGGCATCCGCGATCCCCAGATCGTCAACTATGTCGCTCATCTGCTGGCCGAGTTCTGCGAGGTCGAGCAGTTGTTCAAGATCCGCACCGCCGCAGGGAAGGCGCTCACCGACGTCGGCGAGATGCTGATGGAATCCAATCCAGTGTATGGACCTGCGCCATCGTTCGATCGAGAACGCCAGGTCCGCAAGCATGTCGGCGACTACACCCTGTTTTTCACCGGCATGTTCCCGGAAAGCATCAACCATTTCCGCCTGCGCCGCGACCGGGTGGAAAATTTCGTGGACTGGATGAAAGCCGGGAAAGAAAGCTACTACATCGTCTCCAAGTTCGAGTTTTTCGAGTACACGAACGTGGCCCCGTTGTTCGCCAGCCTGTCGAATCATTTCGAGCAGTGCGTCTATGGGCTCAATCGGGTGAAGAACGATCTGCAGGAGATGCAACACCCCATCGTGCGCCGCGGGAATGAAATTCTGATGTGAAGACATCTCAGAATACCCACAAACACACTAGCTGTCATTCCGAAGAGCGAAGGCGGCGAGGAATCTGGGGGGCGCCAGTATGAGCGGAAACTTGATCCCTCACTAGGCTCGGGATGATATCAAGTGGACAATTGTCAGCAATCGTGATGTGAAAGCATCTGCGATCTTTTCTCAAGAAGGAACCCGCCGATAGAAACTCAGCGCGGCATCTCCTTGCTCTAACTTCCGATACCGGTGCAGCAATCCGAATGCTTCTCCCGGATCGAATTTCTTCTGGTGCTCCGCGACGACGACAGCGCTGGGGCTCATCAATCGCGATCTCCGAGAGGAGTTCCAAGATCTGTCGATATGCTCCTTCCATGCGATAAGGCGGATCAAGGAAAACGAAATCAGCCGCCAACCCACGCACATCCAATCCACGCAAGGCACGGATCGCATCTTGGTTCAGAACCTGAAATCCTGTCTCTATGCCTAACGATTGCAGATTTTTTCTGATTAGCTCAGCCGCCTCCGCTGACGATTCGACGAAATACACCATGCCGGCGCCCCGGCTTATGGCCTCGATTCCCACTGCACCCGTCCCCGCATAAAGATCAAGCCAGACCGTCCCTTCCAGGGCGGCAGGGTTCCCAGCGGTCAGGACGTTGAACAGCGTTTCGCGCAAGCGGTCGGCAGTGGGACGAAGGTCCAGGCCGCGCAGCGATTGCAGAGGACGGCTCCGGTATTTTCCCGCAATCACGCGCATGGATCTTCTCGCAGTCTCCAACCGCACTGGGAGCCCTAGCACCTTCGAGTAGGTTTCCGCAACTTGGGAAGCCGCCTCGGCGTCTAAAACTATATAGAATGGCAGATAGCAACGGGTCTTGTGGCTTTTCAATGAGAAACTGGTCCATTCCGGCTGGCCGGATTTTCGGAGTCGAACTCCGCATTCATCTTACGTTTTTCTTTCTGCTTGCCTTCGTGTGGCTGACCGAGTCCGCCACGCATGGGGCCACCAGCGCCGGCCGCGGCCTTGCGCTGGTGGGAATCATTTTCGGCAGCGTGGTGCTGCACGAATTAGGACATGCGCTGGTGGGCATGCAGGCGGGAGTTCCGGCTAAGGCCATTATCCTGCTGCCCATCGGCGGAGTCACCCTGTTTGATGAACGCCAGCAGCCGATCGAACCGGGCGTGCTGACCTGGAAACGCGACATCCGTATTGCCCTGGCGGGGCCGCTGGTCAATCTTGCGATCGCCTTCGCTGCGGGCAGCATCCTGCTGGCCGTGGCACCGCAGATTCAGCTCTGGGCGAAGCCCTCCGTCATGATGCATTCCGGCAACTTGCCACGCAGCCTGGTCTGGGCCAATGTGTGGCTGGCGCTGTTCAACCTGCTGCCGGCCTATCCTATGGATGGCGGCCGGGTGTTGCGAGCCCTGTTCAGTCGCCACATGGATCCGGTTCGCGCTACACGGCGAGCAGTTTCCATTGGCCAGGCTTTTGCCACTCTGTTCATGCTGGTCGGCATGCTTTGGAACATTTGGCTGACCATGATCGGCTTCTTCTTGTTTGTAGCGGCGCAACTGGAGGAGCGCTCGGCGGTTTTTCAGTCGGTGCTGGAAACGGTGCGCCTGGAAGACATCATGCTGACCGACTTCGCCACGCTCTCTCCTGCCGATACGCTGGAAGACGCTCTGGATAAGGCCGTCCACTCTTTGCAGGATGATTTCCCGGTCATTCGCGGCAGTGACATGGTGGGCGTGATTTCGAAGCAGAAGATCCTGCAGGCGTTGCGGGCGGAAGGCAATGGCTATGTGCAGGCGGTGATGAATCGCATTTTTGAAGTGGCGCAGAAGAAGGAGTCGCTGGCCTCGGCTTTCCGCAAGCTCACCGCCCGCAATCTCAGCATTATTCCCGTGGTTGAAGACCAACGACTGGTGGGCATTGTGACGCTGCAAAACCTGATGCACTCCATGGCGCTGCTGGCGGAAAGCCGCAAGCTGCGCAAGGCCGCGCTGAGCTCCTAGGGGCCACCTGAGCTTCAACGGAAGAGTTGCCACTGGCTGAAGCGCGGAAGCTAATGAGAAATCTGCGGGGTTTTTCGCTGATCGTTCACCTTGAAACCGATCGGCAGTTCGAACAGTTGCGGGTCTGGCTCGCCGACACTTAGCTCGGTAATGGTGAAGGTTTGCTTTCCAAAAAATGGACTGCTGCGAATGGACAGCAGATTAATTCCGAGCGCTCCTGCGTGCCAATATTCGCTGATGTAGGTGAGCGGCTGATCATTCCCCATGGTCCCCGCATAGGCGACAGTCGTTTCCCGCGTTCCCGCCGTGTCTATCCCAGCAATATTCCTGCTTCCCAGGTCCTCCCACACTACACTTCCGCCCCCCTGCGGAAGAGGGCCCGAAACGCCCTTACGCGGCGATAGGGCCGAAAGAGCGTTCGTCGGATCGAAAAGCAGCAGATCACAAACGTGTTTCTCCATGCTGCAGTTATAGAGCGTGAGCCGTTTCGGATCAGCAATCTGAATCCAATTCATCGTTGACTTGATCTTCCCGTACTTGGGCACCAAATACCAGCGTTCCTCGTACACACGGCCGCGCTCGTCGCGCGCGATGCGTCGCTCGTTGACCCCTGTCATCGTGGCACCATCAGCGGCATACTTGACCACTTCGGTCGCCAGAGTTGCCGTGAAAGGCGCATGAGGAATGGGAGGAATTACTATACCCTCCACGACTTCCCGTACTCCGCCGTCCTGCTGCGCCGGCGCATACGAATGAGGCTGTTGCGCCTGCTGAGCCTGCGCTATCCAAAGTAATCCGCCGAGCGAAAGAATTTGGGCGATCCCGTTCCGCATAGACAATCCCACCGCAGGTGCTCCCAAATCCTATGTCGAATCGCCCGCCACGTCAACGCTGTCTAGAATCTGAAGACCAGCCCGATCGAAGGCTCGGCCATGTGCCCCTTGGCTCCGGTGAAAAGGCTCAAGGCGCCTCCCGAGGCAGTGGTCACCTTGAAATCCGGGGCATCGTAAAGAAATCCACGATACTGCAGCCGCAGCGCGAACCTGGTAAATCTGGGAAGCCGGTAATCCACCCCGGCTCCATACAGAAATGCAATCTCAGTCTGCTTGGCCGCACCTATATCAATTTGGCCGCGGTTGGGAACGTTATTGACAAGGCTGGCTAGAACGATCCACGTACTGCGAGGGTTAAACACAAGTGCTCCGGCGCCCGCCAGAACGAACGGCTCAAACCTGCCCTTCTTAACCGGGGTAAAGATGTAGGAGCCGGTATATTCTGTGATGTTGGTCAGAATGTGGAAGTCGAAGCCGGTCTGGTACACCTGGGAATCTTTCGCGCGTCCGTAATTGAATGCCAGCGAATGTTTGGGCTTGAATTTCAGCCGGAGAGTGCCGAAAAAGTTGGAGCCGTCAGTTGCGCTTTGCGAAATACCATTGCCGTCAGACTGCTTGGTAAAAACGGCCGCCGCATTTGCGCTCACGTCGTAATGACCATCCTGACCCAGTCCGAGCGATGTCAGTAGCAATAGCGCCGCAGCCAGAAGCCCTGCTTTTTTGAGCATCCCAAAGTCCTCTCGTTAGTTTGATGCCGGGTTCAGCCATATTAAAGCACCAGGCCACGGATTTCACGGATGATCACGGATTGAAACTTGCTTATTATTCAGATCCGTGCGAATCCGTACAAATCCGTGGCCTAAGGTTCTCAGAATAGCCGGATGGCCTTGGCTTTCTCCACTGCCGGAACTTTTCTGAGCTCGGCCAACACCGGCTCGGGAACGAGTCCATCCACGTGTACGACGGCAATAGCGTCACGTGGAGCGCCGGGTTTCAAACTCACGCGGCGGCCCAGTGAAAAGTCGGCGATGTTGATCTTGTGATCGCCCAGAATGCTGCCAACTTTGCCGATCACGCCAGGCACGTCACGATTGCGCAGATAAATCAGATTTCGCTCCAGCGGCGCCTCCACTTCGATTCCATCCACATGCAGCAAACGGGGCGTGTTCTGGTGCAATACCGCGCCTTTGACCATGTGCTCCTCGGTCTGGGTCTTCACCAGAACAGACAGCACGCTGGCCACGCCGCCGGTGGAACCCTTGGGTTTGTGGCTTCGTGGACTCGGAGCCCGCGCGACGCGGCGATCGCAGCCGCGTTCACCAGGTTAGCCTTTTCTTCCAGAGCCTGGTTCAGGATTCCCTTGATGGCGGCGTTCCGAATCAATTCCGTTTTCCAGTTGGCGATGTGTCCGCTGTAACGCAGCGAAATCTCCTCCAGCGCCCCTTCGCTGACCTGGGCCAGAAAAGATCCGAGTCTCTCCGCCAGCACGATGTAGGGCTGCAGTTCGAGATACTCGTCGTGCGATACCGAGGGGACATTGACCGCGTTCTGAATGACTCCGTGCTTCAGGTACTCTTTGACCTGCTGAGCGATCTGATAGCCGACCGCCTCCTGCGCTTCATGAGTCGAGCCTGCGATATGAGGCGTCAGGATCACGTTGTCCAAGGCGGTCAGCGGCGAGTTCTTCAATGGCTCCTCGGCGAAAACATCCAGAGCCGCCCCCGCCACCTGACCCTGCTGCACAGCAGCCGCCAATGCCGCTTCATCCACTAATTCGCCGCGGGCGCAGTTCACCAGACGCATACCGCGCTTCATCTTTTTCAATGAATCGGCGTTAATCATGCCTGTGGTTTGCGGAGTGAGACCGACATGCAAGGTCAGGTAGTCGGCTGCGGCATAGATCTCATCCAGCGTGGCCGTCTCGATTCCCTGTTCTTTGGCCACTACGGCGGAAACGAAGGGATCATGACCCATCACGGTCATCCCGAAAACTCCGCGCCCGGCGAGCGACTTCCATGCCGATCCGGCCCAGACCTACGATTCCCAGCGTCTTGCCACGCAGTTCGCTGCCTTGCAGAGACTTCTTCTCCCACTTTCCGGCATGAGTTAACCCGTTCGCGCGGCAGAGATGGCGCGCCATTGCCAGCATCATGGCCAGCGTATGTTCGGCCACCGCCACGGCGTTCGCCCCCGGCGTATTCATGACCGCGATGCCCTGGCGGGTAGCGGGCTCCAGCTCAATATTGTCCACGCCGACGCCCGCCCGCCCAATCACACGAAGTTTGCGCGCCTTGGACAGCAAGCTGGCATCCACCTGCACAGCGGATCGCACGATCAGCGCATCCGCCGACTCCAACTGCGCGGCCAGACCACCCTCCATCTGTTCGGGCGTAACTACTAACCAGCGGGGCTCGCGCAACAAATCCACGGCTGAGGCTGAAATCTTTTCGGCGACAACAATTTTCATAGTCGACTGGTCCTGAATGTCCGCATCCGCGACTCTACGTCCGTGCGACAGCCTTCGCCTTTTGACTGCGTGCATAGACTTCCTGGGCAGCGCGAACCGCCGCGCCCAGCTCTACGGGCTGGCCAACCGCGGTGAGGACGTGTTCGAGCGCCGCCAGAATTCCGATGGTGTCCAGAAAGTCGTAGTAGCCCAGATGCGCGATGCGAAACATTTTGCCTTTCATCTCGCCCTGGCCGTTGGCCACAACCGCGGCAAACGCTTCCCGGAATTCCTTGACCATGGCGCCCGAGTCGACGCCCGCAGGCGAATCAATGGCGGTAAGAGCGGCTGCCGGGACAGGAGGGAGAAACAGCTTCAGCCCCAGCGCCTTTGCGCCTGCGCGGGTCATCTCCGCCGCGAGTTCCGCGTTGTCCACCAGCGCCTTGCGGCCGGCCGCCAGATCGCCGTCGCCCATCTGCCGGATGAAGTCCAGAGCCGCGCCCAGCGCAGCAAACAGCGAAGTCGCCGGCGTGTAGGCGGATTCTCCTTTGGCCGCGGCTTTGCGCTCTCTGCGGAAGTCGAAGTAATAGCGCGGGGATTTCGCCGTCTCCATGCGCTTCCAGGCGCGCTCGCTGATGGCGCAATAGGCGAGGCCGGGCGGAATCATCAGCGCCTTCTGCGATCCGCCGATGATGACGTCGATGCCCCAGCCATCGACATCGAAATGGGTGGTGCCCAGGCCGGTGATAGCATCCACCACCAAGAGTGTGTCCCGTCCCGACTGGCGCACCAGCCGGGCGATGCCCTTCACGTCATGCCGGGCGCCGGTCGAACTCTCGGTCGCTTGCAGATAAACGACGCGAACGTCGGGCGTCAGCTTGCGTGCGAATTTCATCCAGCGAAAACGTCTGGCCGTAGGGCGCGCTGAGCACTTCCACCTCGCAGCCGAAAGCCTTGGCCAGATCGCGCCAACGCTCGCCGAACTTGCCTGCGGTCAGCACCAGAACCTTGTCGCCGGGCGAAGTCAGATTCGAAACCGAACCTTCCATGACGCCGGTTCCCGACGAAGCCAGTACCAGGACGTCGTTCTTGGTGCCGATGAATTCCTTCATGTCGGACAGCACGCGCGAAAACAGCGCGCGAAAATCGGCGGTGCGGTGGTGCAGCCGTAAACGATGCCATGGCAGTCTGCGCCGCCGGAAGCAGAGGCGTGGGGCCGGGTGTAAACAGACGATTCTTACGCAGCATGTGGATATGATTCCTTTAAAGATTTGAGGTACCGAATAGTTTACCGGAACGGCGGTTTTGGCAGGTTACCGTCGACGGGGAGTCTTCACAGCCAGTGCCCAAACTCCACTTCTTCGCGTCGTCGCGGCCCCGTTCCCCTTAGCCGTATAATTCCTGCATGAGCCTGATCGAACAGATTCAGAAAGACATTACCGCCGCCATGAAGGCTCGCGAGGAGCAGCGGCTCTCCACGCTGCGCATGGTCAAGACCGCACTCAAGAACCGCGAGATCGAAAAGATGGCGCCGCTCGACGACAAAGAATCGCAGCAGGTGCTGAGTACGCTGATCAAACAGCGCAAGGAATCAATTGAGCAATTTCTGAAAGGCGGCCGCAAGGAAATGGCGGACAAAGAAGCCGCCGAGATCGTGCTGATCGAGACCTATCTGCCCAAAGCCGCGGACGAGGAGCAGATCGTCGCGGGAGTGAAAGCCGTGATCGCGGAGATGGGATCGCCGTCCATGAAAGACATGGGCACGGTGATGAAGAATGTCATGGCGCGCTTTGCCGGCGCAGGGATTCGGGTGGATGGGAAGGTGGTGAGCGAAGCGGTGAAGAAAGAGTTGGCCGGAAAATAGTGGTCGCGTGGGGGCAGCCGCCCTCGCTGCCCGGTCGAGCGAAGCTCGACAGTAGTGCGCGTGCGCCAATTGTTCACTTACTCCTCTGCAGTTCGCGATAGGCTTCGCTCTTCGAGACCCCCATCTCTTTCGCGACTTTCTTCAGCGCGGCTTTCTCGTCCAACTTCTCTTCCGTCATGATTTGTTCCACTCTTTGGCGGACGCTTGTCGATGCAGGCACGGTCTTTGGTGTAGTTTCCTCCGCCTTGCCGATCAGCAAAGTGATCTCGCCCTTGACCTCACTTCTCGGCATTCAACGCCTGCAGAACCTCCCCCGCGCGTCCGCGGAGAAACTCTTCATGAATCTTGGTCACTTCGCGAGCCACCACCACATGCCGCTCGGCTCCCAATATTTCGACAACATTCTGCAAGGCTTCTTTCACTCGATGCGGCGCTTCATAGAGCACCTGGGTTCGCGGCGAATCGCGAATGGTCTCCAGAAACGTTTTGCGCTGGCCAGGTTTTGCCGGGAGGAATCCGCTGAAGCGGAAAGAGTCCGTCGGCAGGCCGCTGGCCACTAAGGCCGCCAGGAACGCCGACGCGCCGGGAATCGGCACCACCGGCACATGATGCCGGATGGCTAGCGAGATCAGCCGGAAGCCGGGATCGGAAATCCCCGGCATGCCGGCGTCGGTCACCAGTGCGATACGCGCACCTTGCTCCAGTTCGAGCACAAGTTCGGGAGCACGCATCATTTCATTGTGCTCGTGATAGCTGGTGGTGCGGGTCGTGATGCCGTAATGGTTCAGCAGCTTCTGCGTCTGGCGGGTATCCTCGCAGGCGATCACATCCGCTTCCTTCAGCACCCGCAGCGCGCGCAGGGTGATGTCTTCCAGATTCCCGATTGGCGTGGCCACCAGGTAAAGCCCGGGAGCTACGCCCTTCGGATCTTCTTCCGATTCACGAGGCGAGTCTATCACCGTCGGACCGGGTCTATCACGGGCTGACGAGCCTTGCATCGGCCCGTAAGACGGAGAACGACTGACCCTACGTGTCACCTTAGAACTCTTCGAAGCCGACACGCAGTATCAGAGTTATCTTAGCAACGCTGTTTCAGGGAGTCCATGCCACTTTACGAGTACGAGTGTAAGAAGTGCCATCACCGCTTTGAACGGATCCAGAAGTTTTCCGATCCCCACATCAAGAAATGCCCGGATTGCGGCGGACCGGTCGAACAGACCATTACCGCGCCCGCGGTGCAGTTCAAAGGCTCAGGATGGTACGTGACCGACTACGCCAAAAAGTCTCCGGCGTCTTCTTCTTCCACTTCCACGACCGGGGATTCCAGCTCGAAAGGCGAGGCCACATCCAAGAAGGAAGAAAAGCCCAAGTCGGAAGCGCCTTCCACTTCCAAGAAGAACGAGAAGAAGTAACCCTCGCGGGAATCTTAAGCGGCCTGCGGCACGGATCCTCCGAATCCTTCAATGATTTCCCTCATCTAAGACAATAGTCGTTATAACGAGAATTAAATCATGATCAACATTCGGCGTAGCAACGAACGGGGTGGAGGAGACTACGGCTGGCTGAACACCCGTCACACTTTTTCCTTCGATCAGTATCACGACCCGCGCTTCATGGGATTCCGCTCCCTGCGCGTCATCAATGAGGACCGGGTGGCGCCTGGCGGAGGGTTTCCTACTCATCCGCACCGGGACATGGAGATCATTACCTATGTTCTGGAGGGCGCGCTCGAGCACAAGGACAGCCTGGGCACCGGTTCGGTGATTCGGCCTGGTGACGGACAGCGCATGAGCGCGGGCAAGGGCATTCGGCACAGCGAAATGAATCACTCGGACAAGGAACCGGTTCACCTGCTGCAAATCTGGATCATGCCGGATCGCCAGGGTTATGAACCCAGTTACGAGCAGAAAGCGTTTCCGGAGTCAGAAAAGCACGGCCGGCTTCGACTGATCGCTTCGCCCGATGGCAAAGACGGTTCGGTGAGCATTCATCAGGACGCGCGGTTGTACGTCAGTTTGTTATCGCCTGACCAGTCGGTGACGCATGATTTGGCAAAGGGCCGGTACGCCTGGCTGCAGCTTGCCAAGGGTGCATTGGAATTAAATGGGAAGTCGCTGGTGCAGGGAGATGGCGCCGCGATCAGCGACGAGCGTACGCTGGACATCAAAGCCACAGAAGACGTGGAAGTCCTTCTGTTCGACTTGGCGTGAAAAGGCACTGTCATCCTGAGAGCTACGGAGTCGAAGGACCTCCCACTGCCCGTGGGAAAGGAACGTGACAAGGCGTTTTTGCGATGCGAGTTATCGGAGAATTCCCTGATGCGGGGACGCGCTGCGACCGTTTCCGGGGTCCTTTGACTGCGCTGTCGTTCGCTTCGCGCCCGACAACTTCGCTCAAGATGACGGCGCTTAGAACAATTCTCTTCATGCAGCGTCCTGCCGGCGTAACGGCGATCGCGGTTCTCTTCTGCCTGGTTGCGGGGTACCTGTTCGGCCTTGGCGCAATCATGCTGGGCAGGCCGGGAGTTGTCTCCATGGCGCTGGGAGCCCCGCTCCTCAACGGATTGGAGGTCGCCGGACCGTACATGTTCTTGCTCATGGGCAGCTTGGGAGCACTGATCGGTTGGGGTCTTCTTCGCCTGCACAACTGGGCCCGCCGCGCGGCAATTGCGGTGGGATTTGTGGGCATCGTGATGGTCGTGCCCAGTGTTTCTGCTGCAACGGTGGAGTTTCGCTGGCCCCTTATTCGGGGAGCGTTAGGGATTATCGTTCGCACCACTGTGGTGTGGTATCTGTGGCAAACGCAGGTGGCCGAGCAGTTCTCAAAATCAGCAAGGACCGCATAGGGGTGCACGCTCGACGGGCGGGGATGCCCGTCCTCCATCAGCGTTCACCTGCGGAAATCTGCGGCAAAGGAAGTCAGCGCTTCGCCTTGACCGGTTCTTTTTCGCCCACCCGCTTGCTGACCTCGAATTTCATCTTGCCGGCGCGTTTGTCGGCATCCACGATCACGTGATCGCCGTGCAATATTTCACCGTCGAGAATCTTCAACGCCAGCGGGTCCTGTACCAGCTTCTGGATCGCCCGCTTCAATGGCCGCGCGCCAAAGTTCGGATCGAAACCCTCGGTGAAGAGCAGGTCTTTGGCAACATCGGTCAGTTCGAGCGAGATCTTGCGATCGGCCAGCAGACGCCGCACATCTTCCAGGCGCAGATCGATGATCTTTACTAACTGTTCCTTGCCCAGCGGGCGGAAGATGATGATGTCGTCCACGCGGTTCAGAAACTCCGGCTTGAAGTGCCCGTGCAGGGCATTCATCACCTGCTTACTAGCCTGTTCGAAATCCTCGGGGGTCCGCATGCTTTCAGCTTGCAGGTAGGCGGAACCGATATTCGAGGTCATGATGATGACCGTGTTCCGGAAATCCACGGTGCGGCCCTTGCCGTCGGTCAGGCGGCCATCGTCCATGATTTGCAGCAGGATGTTGAACACATCGGGATGCGCCTTTTCGATTTCATCGAACAGGATGACGGCATAGGGCCGCCGCCGGACTTGCTCGGTGAGCTGGCCGCCCTCTTCGTAGCCCACATATCCCGGAGGCGCACCGATCAGCCGCGACACCGCGTGCTTCTCCATGTACTCGGACATATCAATGCGCAGCAGAGCGTGTTCGTCGTCGAACAGGAACTCGGCGAGGGCGCGAGCCAGTTCGGTTTTGCCCACGCCGGTGGGACCGAGAAAGATGAAGCTACCGATAGGCCGCTTGGGGTCGCTCAAGCCCGCGCGCGAGCGGCGGATGGCGTTGGCAACCCGCTCCAGAGCGGCGTCCTGGCCCACCACGCGCTGGCGCAGCCGCCCTTCCATCGTGATCAGCTTCTTGACTTCGCCTTCGAGCATCCTCGACACCGGAATGCCGGTCCACTTGGAGACAATGCGGGCGACGTCTTCTTCATCCACTTCTTCCTTCAGCATCCTTGTGGCGCGGGCGCCCTCGCCCGCGGCCTTTTCGGTCAACTTTTTCAACTCCTCTTCCGCCTGGCGCAGCAAGCCATAGCGGATCTCCGCCACGCGCTGCAGGTTGCCCTTGCGCTCCTCCGCCTGCTCTTCGATCTTCAGTTGTTCGATTTTTTCCTTGAGGCTCCGCGAACGCGCAATCAGGTCTTTTTCTTTTTTCCAATTCGCTTTGAGAGCGGTGGATTTTTCGCGAATCTCCGCCAGTTCCTTGTCAATGAGGGCCAGGCGCTCGTTCGAGTTTGGGTCGCTTTCCTTCTTGAGCGCCTGCTTCTCGATTTCGAGCTGGGTGGCGCGCCGTTCGAGCTGGTCAATGTCCGTCGGCAAGGAATCAATCTGGATGCGCAGCGAGGCTGCGGCCTCGTCAATCAGGTCAATAGCCTTGTCGGGTAGGAAACGGTCGGAGATATAGCGATGAGACAGCGTCGCGGCCGCAACAATCGCCGAATCTTTGATGCGGACGCCGTGGTGTACTTCGTAGCGCTCTTTCAAGCCGCGTAGAATTGCAATGGTGTCTTCGACGTTTGGCTCGCCTACATAGACGATCTGGAAGCGGCGTTCGAGGGCCGCATCCTTTTCGATGTACTTGCGATACTCGTTCAGGGTGGTTGCCCCGACCGCTCGCAGTTCGCCACGAGCCAGCGCCGGCTTCAGCATGTTGGAGGCGTCAATGGCGCCTTCCGCCGCACCTGCCCCCACCAGCGTATGCAGTTCGTCGATGAACAGAATAATCTGGCCCTGGGAGTCTTCGATCTCTTTTAGCACCGCTTTCAGGCGGTCTTCGAACTCCCCGCGATACTTGGCTCCGGCCAGCATCGCGCCCAAGTCGAGCGCTACTACACGCTTGTTCTTCAGCGCTTCGGGAACATCGCCGGAGATGATGCGCTGGGCCAAGCCTTCCACGATCGCGGTCTTGCCCACTCCGGGTTCACCGATCAGAACGGGATTGTTCTTGGTGCGGCGGGAGAGGACTTGCACTACGCGGCGAATTTCTTCGTCGCGACCAATGACGGGATCCAGCTTGCCCCGGCGAGCCTGCTCGGTGAGATCGCGGGCATAGCGCTCCAGCGCCTGGTATTTAGCTTCAGGATTCTGATCGGTCACTTTCTGCGAACCGCGCACGGCGGTGAGAGCTTTCAGAATGGCGTCATACGTGGCTCCGTGGCGGGCCAGAATCACCTGCGCCGGATCTTTCTTGAGCTGCGTCGCTGCCAGCAGCAAGTGTTCGGTCGAGACGTATTCGTCCTTGAAGTTGGCGGCTTCTTTGAAGGCTTGTTCGAGAAGTTGGTTGACCGCGTTCGAAAGCGTAGCTTGTGCCGCGCCGCCGGAAACTTTGGGCAGGCGGTCAATTTCGCTGTAAGCGTCGTGCAAGACGGCTTGCGGGCCGATGCCGATCTTCTCTAGGACCGGCGGCACGATGCCTTCCTTGTCCTCGACCAGCGCGGCCACCAGGTGCACGGGCATGAGTTCGGGATTGCCGTGCTCCGAGGCCAGGCTGCCGGCGCGCTGCACGGCTTCCTGCGCTTTGACTGTGAATTTATCCCAACGAATTGCCATAAGTTATTTCTCTTTGCCTTTATCCTGCTCGTGATCCTTCAGCCAAGTTGCGACATACTCCTGGTCACTAAGCCAAGCGATCCACCAGATCTTGCGCTCTGGTTTCTTCCATATCTCGTCATTACCGCAATGTTGTGCAAGATGTTCGACGAACTTTGCAAAGCAGCAACGCAGTTGGCTCACGAAAGAATCGCGATACAGTATTTTCTCAGTGTCGACGAAGACCTCGCTTACTTTGGAGAGGGCGTCGTCTGGATGGTGGATATTCAGTTTCCAGCCGTTTCTCGTTTGAGACTGATGGAGCAATGAATTTCTCACGTTCCTATAGAACTCATCGCCCTTCAGACCAGGAAACGCGCTGCTGTAGTCAGAAAAAAAACTTCCGAAGGCTTTATCCGTGTCCGGAATATCTGTTTTCTCATCACACTTGAATTGTGCGGGAATGCTGCTATAGCCAGCGTTCTTAGTCATCCAGCTAAAATCATTCTTGCTGGTTGTGGGTATGCCCCTTCGGTACGATTCTAATGTTTCGATCATTTGGCAGGCGAGCGACATGATTGCGAATCCGTAAGGGCGAATTGGACTCTCGGGATCAAGGTTCCCATTGGTCCAGGGAATACCTCGTATTGCCTCTCTCTCAAGCAGGGCGATCGGTTCGAAAAACCTCTTTTCGTATCTGTCCTTCAGAAACTGCACCAGCTCAAGACGGTTCTTGCTTTGAGTGGCATCAAGGACTCTGTCGATTGTCCAACCGGATGCCAGTTCCATTGACGTAACCGAAATCGCGCTCATGATTTGCCTTTGCTGCCTTTTGGCCCTTTGTCTGCCGCCTTCTCTCTCAGCCCAGTGGCAGCAATCGCCCGGCTGCGGTCCCGTAGCTTCTCCAGAACCTTGATCTTCTCGTCGAAGCTGAGTGCCCTCATCCTCGCCTGTAGTTTTGGCCTGCTCATGAGCGCCCTTTCAGATACTTGTGCTCAAACTGCTTCCACTTAGCGGCTAACCCGTGCCGTTCGACAATACTTTGCAGCTTGAATCGATCCACCGCGCTCTGTTCGACAAATTGCAAAACTCGATTGTGATCCTTCGCTCTTCCTGTCCGCAGCGCAATCGCGGCCAGATGCTCAGCAGTCATAATCCAGGTGCGGACCCCTTCCACGGTTACCGCAACGGATCTATCGACGGCTTCTTGCTCCAGCTCGTTCGCAGGCGGAAGGAACTGCACCGGCCAGCCATCGAGAATGATGTACTCGTCTTGCTCGATCCCCCCGTGCGCCTTCAGGTGTGCATAGATCGGGGCAAGACTCAACAATCCCCCTGAGACGGGCAAGGTCACAAATACATCCAGATCGACGGTGGCGGCCGGCTCCAAGTAAAAGGTCGCCCCCACCGCTCCGCCGATGGCGTACTTGCCGATGATTCCATCGGCCTGCATCTGGTTGATGACTTCGAGCGTGGCCCTCACAGATTCATTGTGGACCAACCGTCCTGCCTGCCGCCACCACAAACAAAACGGGAGGCGGTCACTTCTCCCACCTCCCGGAATTCGCGGGCGAGGGCGTCCGCGCCACACTGAACTGTCGAGTTGTCCCCAGCGAACGCTGCTTACGCGGCTTTGGCGGCGTGTTTGGCCTCAAGGGTCTTCTCGCTGCCGACATTGACTTTGATCTGCTTCGGCTTAGCTTCCGCCTTCTTGGCCAGGGCAATCTTCAGAACGCCCTTGTCATAGTTGGCAGAAACCTTCTCCGAATCCACCGTGGTGGGCAGGGTAAAGGAACGGGTGAAGCTTCCGTACTGCCGCTCGATACGGCGATAGTTCTCTTCTTTCTCTTCCCTCTCGAACTTGCGCTCGCCATGCACGGTCAAGGTGTTGTTCTCGATGCGGACATCAATGTCTTTCTCCTCGATGCCCGGGACTTCGATCTTCAGCGTGATCTGGTGCTCGTCCTCGTAGACATCCACGGCTGGTGCGAAATTGGTGGTGGTTAACTCTTCCTCCCGGCTCTCACCGAACGAATCCCGGAATAGCCGGTTCATGCGGTCTTGCAAGGTGCTGAACTCACGGAAAGGTTCCCAACGGGTTAGTACTGTCATGACGAAATTCCTCCTTCAGATCTTGGAAATGGATTCACGGCTCCGCATACTTCGATGCTTAATTAGCGCAAAAGAAGCATAAAATATGAGCGCGTTACTGTCAATCACTACATACTTTGCATTTTCAATAACTTACAACAGCCATTACGCACTTCAAGTAGGCGGTTTCCGGCACCGTCAGCAAAATAGGATGGTCTTTCGCCTGGGTCCGGTTCTCCAAGATACGAAGATTTCTGTGGACATCTCGGGAGGCTTCGCCCAGCACAGCAAGGAATTCGGCCGGACTGACATGATAGGAGCAGGAGCAGGTGATCAGGATTCCGCCGGGGCGCAGCATCTTCAAGGCGCGCAAGTTCAGTTCTTTATAACCGCGCATGGCCGTATCCAGATTGCGTCTGCTCTTGGCGAAAGCCGGGGGGTCGAGGACGATGGTGTCGTACTGGTGGCCGGCGCTGGCGTAGTCCCGGAGCAGGTCAAACGCGTTAGCCTCGATCCATTCGACCTCGCGCTCGTTCAGAGCGGCGTTGCGGTCAGCAACCTCCAGAGCCGGCCGGGAGCTGTCTGCTCCGGTGACTTTGGAACAGCGCTCTGCCAGGTGCAAAGCAAATCCTCCGTGGTAGCAGAAGACGTCGAGGGCTTCGCCTCGCGCATACTGCGCAGCCGCGGCATAATTCTCGCGCTGATCCAGAAAGGCCCCGGTTTTCTGGCCCTCCAGCGCGTCGTAGTGAAAGCGGACACCGTTCATGGAAAAAATCGTGGTGCTCTTTTCTCCGTGCAGCAGGCCGGAAGCATGCGCAGGCAGGTGCTCCAGTTCGCGGACCCTGGGATCGGCGCGTTCGGCGATGGAAGCGGGTTTCAACTGCTCGCTTAACTCGGAAATCACGGTTTCGCGCACCGGCGGCGCATCCATCCCCTGGGTCAGAACCTGCAGCGAGAGCACATCGTTGTAGCGATCAACGATCAGGCCGGGTAGAAAATCGGCTTCGCTGAAGACGATGCGATAGGCGTCGGTATCGCGCACGATGCGGTCCCGGTAAGCGATCGCCTCCTGAACGTGCTGGCGGAGCAGGCCGGCAAGGTCCCCGACCGCATCCCGGGAAATCATGCGGATGGCGATTTGGGAGGCGCTGCTGTACAGGGCCGTCCCGAGAAACTTGCCACGCTCGTCTTTGACTCCGACCATGGCGCCGGGAGGGATGCCGTCCGCTGAAATGATGTCGGAGCGATAGACCCAGACGTGGCCCTGCTTGAGCCGGTCGGCTCCGCGACGCGAGATCTTCACGCTGGAAACCGGAATCGATGGACGTGGGCCGCTGGCGGCGGACGGTTTGGGCATGAGCAAATACTAAACCGGCCCGAAACCGCTGAACAGCCAGTTCCAGGTTCCGGCTAGGCCCGTCGGCTCGAGAGAAACGAACCAGGCTCGGGAAACCGACGGGGAATAACTTACGAAGCCCGAGCTAGCTCGCGGCGGGATGCTCGGAGGGAACGGGTTCGTTTTCGCGCCGAGGTCGCCCAGCAGACTCGGCCCGGGCAAAATCCAGATCGCGTTGCAGGGCGTCGAGCACGACCATCGGGAGCTCCGTGCCCCATTCGTCAAGCTCAGCCTCCGGCCAGCTTCCATTCAGCCGGGTGGCATCGTCGGTGAGATCTTCGGGAAAGCCCAAACGATACTCCCCTTCGCGGACGAGAGTGTCGCCGAGTTTCCGGCCAGCGGAGGTGTCGTAGACACGGCGGCTGGAGTGTCCGTGGTCGTTGATAAAAACCAGAAACACTTCGCCAAACTCCCCGTAGTGCGGCCGGTAATACCAAGCCTGGCTGGACTCGAATTTAGGATGGGCCCTGCGCCGCCGGGGTGCCGTGGCAACTTCCACGGGCACGTCATGGGTGGGATCGTAGTAAAGAATGCGCTGGCAGGAGTCGCAGATGACCACTTGAGTTCCGCTGCGAACTTCATTGTAGGTCTGCGGGCGCAGCATCATCTGGCATGCCAGGCATTTGTGGTCGCGAGCTTCGGAAAGGCCGGTTCCGCGATACTTGGCCACGCGATCGTATTGCCGCAACAAGTCAGGTTCCACGCCGGCGCGGGTTTTTTCCCGTTTCGCGTTCCATTCGGCTAACTGAGCTTCGTCTTCTGCGGTGCGCTTCCGGGCTTCGGCCTTCTCCTTTTCAATCTCCGCCATTTCCGCTTTCAGCTCTGCCTCGGCCGCCTGGACGTGTTTCTCACGGGTTTCGGCATTGACCATCAGTTCCAGTATCTTGTCTTCCTGGGCGCGGATATCTCTTTCCGCGAACTGAATCTCGTGCAACAGGGCTTTGTATTGGTCGTTGGTCTTAACGTCAAGCGACTGGTCACGGTACTTGGAGATCTTCTGCTGCAGGTCCTGGATAGCGGTTTCATACTTGCGGCGGGCGGCTTCGTCGGCCTTCACGGCGGACTTGGCATTCTCCAGAATCGCCTTGGTTCCCGCCAGCCTCTCTTCGATGGCTGCCACTCGCTTGGGCAGGGCGGCAACTTCCTCTTTGAGGCGCAGGATTTCCCGGTCCGCCTGCTGCAGTTCGATAAGATTCTGCACGTCTGGAAGCATCTTCAAGAGTAGGGCTGCTGTGATTTTAGCACGCGGGACCGGACACCTGAGGCGCAGCAAGCTGCCTCTCTACCGCCGGCTGCCTGCCGACCTGCACGAAACTGCCCCGCCGGTGTACACTTTTCAGCCTTGCTCATAGTGGCCGAAATTTTTACGGGAGATTCTCGTGAAGCGAGTCGTAGGCCTAGTTATTACCTGTTGCTGGCTGATCAGTTCGGCGGTCGCGCAATCCAGCGCGGTGGATAATGCGGGAAAGAGGCCGCTCACCATCGAAGCCATTTTCGCTCCCGGCGGCATCACCGGGCGCCCCCCGGAATCCGCTCAATGGAGTCCCGATAACACTAAGTTCTCTTTCATCCAGCGCGACGATGCCGGCGACCACGGCCAACTGTGGTACGTGGACGCGACAACCGGTGAAAAGACGGTTCTGGTCAACGAGCTCAAGCTGGCCTCGCTCGCTCCGCCCATCGAGAAGATCAAGGATGAGCGCGAGGTGGAGCGAATCACCCGCTACCATGTCGAACCTTACCATTGGGCCCCTGATTCCCAGCACTTGCTGTTCGATTCCCACGGCCAACTCTGGCTCTATTCGCTCGATAGCGGCACTGCGGTTCAGTTCAGCTCCGCCCCGGATGCGGCTGGCGATCCCAAGTTCTCCCCGGACGGCAGCCGTGTCGCGTATCTGCGCAAGCACAATCTGTATGTGCGTCCGATTTCCGGCAAGGCCGAAAAGCAGCTCACCAGCGATAAAGATAGCGAGAAAGAACAAGATCTACTCAACGGGGAAGTGGACTGGGTCTACGCTGAAGAATTGGATGTGCGCAGCAATTACTTCTGGTCGCCGGATGGGAAGGACATTGTCTTCCTGCAGATGGATGAGACCAGGGTGCCCACCTATCCCATTCCGGACTGGCTTCCGACCCACCCCACCGTGGACATGGAGAAGTACCCGAAGGCCGGCGATCCCAATCCGGCAGTTCGCCTGGGAGTGATCAGCGCCTCGGGCGGTAAACCCAAGTGGATTTCGCTGACCGAGGATCAGGATATTTACATCCCGCGCTTCGGCTGGCTGCGTGACGGGCTGCTCTGGGCCGAAGTGCTGAATCGCGCCCAGGACGAACTGGACTTGTACTTCGTTGATGCCCACTCAGGCCGCCCGCGCGAAGTTTTGGCCGAGACCAGCCCTGAGGCCTGGGTCAACGTGAACGACGATTTCAAAGTACTGAAGTCTGGAGACCGTTTCCTATGGTTAAGTTGGAGGGACGGAACTACTCAGCTCTATCTGTACAGCTTCGATAAGGCTGATCCGTTCGGGTCGGACGCAAAGCTGGAACTCCAACTCACCAAGGGCGATTTCGAGGTGCTCGCCGGGGAGGCCAATGTTGAAGCCGTGGATGAGGCAGGCGGCATGGTCTATTTCACCTGCAATAGAGACGATCCGCGCCAGAAACAGCTCTATTCGGTAAAGCTGGATGGCTCCGGGTTGAAGCGCATCTCGCAGGAGGACGGGACGCACGAGTCCACATTCGCCGGCGACGGCAAGCATTACGTAGATGAATTCTCCGCGCTGATGACGCCTCCGCGCATGTCAGTTTGCACCGCCAGCGGTCCATGCCACAAAGTGTGGGAGTCGCGCAGCGTGGACGACTACGACCTGATTGCGCCAAAGTTTCTGGAGTTCAAAGCCGATGACGGCACAACACTGTATGGCCAGCTGCTGCTGCCATCAGCCACGCCAACGGGCAAGGTTCCGCTCATCGTGAATATCTACGGTGGCCCCGCGGCGCAGCTGGTCAAAAACGGTTGGCAGGAAGACTGGCAAGGGGCCTCTGGCCTGTTTCATCAGATTCTGGCGCGGCAGGGATTCGCGGTGTTTACTGTTGATAATCGTGGCACGCCGAATCGCGACCGCAAGTTTCAGACCGCCATCCGGCACCAGTTCGGTGCCATCGAACTGAAAGACCAGCTCACCGCGCTCGATCAGCTCTTCGAACAATATCCCCAGCTGGATCGAACGCGCGTTGGCATCTGGGGATGGAGCAACGGCGGTTCGATGACCCTGTACGCGATGACGCACTCGGATGCCTTCAAAGCGGGAGCGGCAGTTGCTCCGGTCACCGACTGGCGCAACTACGACTCCATCTACACCGAACGCTACCAGGGCCTTCCCAAGGACAATGGCAAGGGATACGACGATCTGCATCTCGCGGCCGTGGCTGACAAACTGCACGGCTCGTTGTTGCTGGCGCACGGCACCGGCGACGACAACGTGCACTTCCAGAACAGCATCCAGATGGTGGAGGCTCTGATCAAAGCCGCCAAACAATTTCGCTTTATGGTCTATCCCAACAAGACCCACAGTATTCGCGGTTCCGCGGACCGCGATCACTTGTTCCACATGATTGAAGACCATTTCGAGAAGGAGCTGAAGTAATCACGCCTCACGTAGGCCCGGACGCCCTCGTCCGGGCGGGCGAGCCTTGCTCGCCAGCGTTTTCTGTCGAGCTTCGCTCGACCGGACAGCCGAGGGCGGCTGTCCCCCGTAAGTTGGCTATGCACCACCTCAATTTCGGCAATTTCGAACTCACCGCCGTATCTGACGGCCTCTATCACCTCGACGGCGGAGCTTTCTTCGGGGTAGTGCCCAGGTCGATGTGGCGAAAGAAAAGTCACGGCGGACGAGAACAACATGGTGCCCGTCGGGCTAAATTCCGTCGTAGTCCGCACTGGCGATCACACCGTCCTGATCGAAACCGGCATCGGCAACAAGCTGCCCGAGCGCATGGCCAAAATCTACGGCATGCCGGCCCAGTTGCTGGATAATCTGGGTGCCGCGGGCATTGCGCCGGAAGACATCGATATCGTCATCAACACCCACCTGCACTTCGACCACTGCGGCTGGAACACCGTGCGCCGCGGCGACCAGATCGTACCCACCTTCCCCCGGGCTAAATACTATGTGCAGCAAGGCGAGTGGCAGCACGGGCGCCGCCAGCATGAGCGCGACGCCATCAGTTACATCAGCGACAACTACGATCCGCTGATCGCCAGCGGCCAGATGACGTTGTTGCATGGCGATCAGGAAATTGTTCCGGGAATCTCCGTGAAGGTGTTCCCCGGCCACACTCGGAACATGCAGGCGGTGATCCTACGCAGCGGCGGCCAGACCGCCTGCTACATTTCAGATCTCATTCCCACCACCTGGCACCTCGATCTGACCTGGGTGATGGCGTTCGATCTGTTTCCCCTCGAAACCATCGACAGCCGCAAGCAGTATTACGCGCAGGCGATTCCAGAGAAGTGGCTGACCATGTTTACGCACGATCCGAATATTCCCTGGGCGTATGTGGAGAGGGATGAGCGGGGAAGGATGGTGGCGAGAGAGGCGTAGCAGAAGGCGCATGGAACCTTGTCCCTAACCAAGTAGTACCACCCTAGCCTAGCGTTTTCAACCACTTACACGGTCGGATTCCAGAGCGGCACACACCTCGAATCGGCAAGTACGTTGCCGAAATAAAACGGCATATTATGCGATGGCCGTCGTTGTGGCCTGAATTTGCCCTGTCTTTTCTGCTATTGTACGTGGCCTTTCGGTACCTTGCCGCATGCCCGTTTCGGTCCTATAACCAAAGTAGCAGACACCTTTGACTAACTCGCTTGGGCTGTGGTGATTCCACTTTGGCAAGAAAAAGCAAATTCGCGCGTCTAGCCGGTTCGATGGATGACTTCTTTTCGAATTTTGAGCACATCCTTGTGCGGGCGCTGCTTTTCGCGATCTTTGTCCTCGGGCTGATTGAGATTTGCCGCGCTCTGATCGGACACCTCTAAACCAGCACTCGCTAAACCTCGCGGGCGATGGCACCCGCACCACACAATCTTGCTTCAAAAAACTCTTCCGCCCGCCCCAAAATCTCCGGCGCGCTCTTTGACTCGTAGCCTCCGAATCCGCGCCGATACCACTGCCGTACTGGAGGGCTCCGACGGTGGGGGCGGGTAGAGGCTGACGCGGTTCAATACGTGTCATAGTCAGCCGTCAACTCTTCGCCTCTCTTGATCTTTCGAGTCGTGAAGAAGTCATAATTCTTGTCTGCGGCTACGTTCGGCCTCTTCGAATGATTGAGGTACCAAGCGAGGGTTAGCAGATTGAAATTCTTCGGGCAGCCATACTGTCCGTCGCGGGTTACGCAGAAGTCTTGGTATAGCTTCTTCGCCTCCTTGCTCAAACGACTGATGGCCGATGCCCTCACCCACACCATCTCGCTGTCATCTCCATGGAAGACATACGTGCCCTTGGGAATGTCGCGTAGGGCGAAAACGCCGACGCCATGAATCTTGGACGGTTTCAGTCGGACGTACACGCCGAGATGAGGAAGCTTAGCCACCAAGTTCCCTTCTAAGAAGGTAAAACATTCTCATCAACCACGTGTGATCAAGGACGGGGTTATGCTCGTCCTCCAGCTCCTTAAGCCATCGCTCGAAGCTTTCTTTGCGCGCGAAAAAGAGCCAGCAGACATCACAGATCCAAATTCGTAAGAAAATAAACGCGGCGACCAGCCATATAAGCAACGAGACCCATCGGGAAAAAACGCCAAAATACTGCGCAAGCCTAGCCTGTATTGCGGAGTCGAACCGCGAGTACATCATCACCTCAATGGCTGCGCCGGTGGAAATCACTCCCAAGTTATATGGAACTAGATAATATGCGTATTTCTTGACGTCACGTTCCTCTAAGGCCACAACGGTCTTCTCCGCGGAGACAGCGAAAAAACAGAAGGAAGCAGCCAACAGAAGAAGACTCCAAAATTCCCGACTCGTCGCGTTGGGTTCTGGAATAATTATTACTATCAAGGCACCGTCCAATGCGGCAAATATCGAGTTGAGAACGATTTGCGAAGGGGCGTTTTTCTCCCAAGTCGTCTCCGGTTTCCTATGCCCATTTGACATGGCCCTCACGCTATCTATGCTGTCACCTGCATGGCGAACCACCGTTACCCGATCACAGCACGGTCCTCGTGCAGCCGGGCTTCGAAGAATTCTTCTACCCGCCCCAGAATCTCCGGCGCGCTTTTTGACTCGTAGATCGCTTTGCGCAGCGCCGCCCCGCCGGGCACGCCGTGCGTGAACCAGGAGGCGAACTGCTTCATCTTGCCGACCGCGTCCGGCAGCTCTTCCTCGATCAGCATTTGGAAGTAAGTCCGGATCATCTGGTACCGGTCGGCTTCCGAGGGTTCGTCGTAAGCAAGCGCGCCAAACGCACGATTATTGGCCTCGCCAAGAACGCGAGGCCCTCGTGCGGCGCGCCCAGGTCCTTCGTCGCCAAAAGAGGGCTCCTCAGGACGACAATCGGGAAAGGCTGGAGAGCTTCGCTCCGCCGCGCGGACGAGGGCGTCCGCCCCTGCGTTGACGTCGCGGATCCACGAGCAATACTGCTCAATCTGCCGGAAGATCCATGGATTCGCCGGCGCCGTGCGGCCGATCATGACCGCGTCGCATCCGGTTTGCATCACAATGGCGCAAGCGTCCTCGGGAGTACGGATGTCTCCATTTCCGATGACCGGTATCTTCACCGCCTGTTTCACCGCGGCAATCCAGTCCCACCGCGCCTCACCGCTGTAGCCCTGCTCGCGGGTGCGGGCGTGCAGCGCTACCGCGCATAAACCACAGCCCTCTGCCATTTTCGCCAGCTCGACGCAGACGATCTCCTGATCGTTCCAGCCCGCCCGGAATTTCACCGTGAAGGGAATTTTCACTGCCCGGCGCACCGCCTCGAAAATGCGTCCGATCGCGGGCAAATCACGCAGCAGGCCGGAGCCGCCATTGCACTTGACGACCTTCTTCGCAGGACAGCCCAGATTGAGATCAACCAGATCAAAGCCGAGGCCCTCGACCATGCGGGCGGCCTCGGCCATCACGTTGGGATCGCTGCCGAAAAGCTGCGCCGAGATCGGGTGCTCGTCTTCATAGAAGTGCAGATATCGCTTGGCCTTCTTATCCACCCGCAGGATACCGTCGGCCGAAGTGAACTCGGTCATGATCAGTCCGCATCCGCCCAGATTACGAATGAAGCGGCGGAAAACGGTGTCGGTGACGCCGGCCATGGGCGCGAGGACCGTGGCGGGAGTGATCCGGACGTTTCCGATCATCACCGACGAAGGCACGGCTTGCGTAGCGCGGACGCCCTCGTCCGCGAAATTGCCCGGATTGTCCCATTGCTTGCGCACGTGGCTATTTTACCGCCTTTCCCTGCCATTCTCGGATGTGTCACAATCTGCATCAGACCATCTATGGATGAAACTTCCAAGGCGTCCTCACCACAGCCGTCTGCTCTGGACTCAGGAAGATGGATCGCCCGGGTCGTGCTGGCCGTGATCCTGGCGGAGGGAATCTGGGGGCTCATGGTTTCGCTCACCAACAATCTCGTTGTGCCGTTCCTGGCCAGGACCATGGGCGGAGACGCTCAATCCCCGTTGTATCTGGGCAAGGGTGAGTTCAACGTTCCAGCGCTGTTTACCTCGGTTTTGCAGCTTTGCTTCGCCGGAATCGTGGCCGTAATCCTGAGTTATTGGGCGGGGCGAAAGCCGAAGCCCGTCCGAGCGAAGTCCATCCGGATAACGCCGGTAGCGACGAAGGTAGCCACGGCTGCGCCGTCACGCACGGCGGCACTAGCCCCGGCCGCTAGTCCGCCGCCATCGCCAGCCGTGTTGTCGCCACCCGCGCCACCCTCAGCGCCGCCCGCGGAATTCTGGTCGCCGCCAACACCGCAGCCACAAGTTGCCCCTGTATCCGCTCCTACGGCGTCGAGGCCCGTCAAACCAAAGCCGCCAAAAGAGGTGTACTACAATATTGTCGGGGAGCCTATAAATCCCACAGAGGACGAATAGCCCGACGGGCGGGACCGTGCCCTGAGCGGAGTCGCAGGGACGCCCGTCCTGCATCGGTACGGCGAGAATGTCCTCACGTCTTCTTCGGTCCGCGGGACCCTGCCCTGAGCGGAGTCGCAGGGACGCCCGTCCTGCATCGGTACGGCGAGAATGTCCTCACGTCTTCTTCGGTCCGCGGGCCCGCACAAAGAAAAGCCTCCGTAAAGGAGGCTAGAAAAAGCGCGCTGATCCCGAGCATCCGCCGGTAAGAAAGGCTATTTCTTCTCTGCGCCTACTTTGGCGTACTTGCGGCGGAAGCGCTCCACTCGGCCGGCTGTGTCCAGCAGCTTCTGTTTGCCGGTAAAGAAGGGGTGGCAGTTGGAGCAAATTTCCACGTGGATATCGCCCTTATGGGTGGAGCGGGTGCTGAAACTATTGCCGCACGCGCACATGACGCGGATTTCGTTGTAAGCGGGATGAATGGCTGCTTTCATGGTCTCCTGCACCTTATGTGAATCATTTGATTCTAAAGGATAGCCGCAGGATTCAGCAACACCGTTGACGGGCGAGGACGCCCGTCCTCCACGTGATTCTGCACCAATGAAAAACGGCAGGGCCGACCCCCTGCCGTTACGATGTACGACTTGGTCCCCTTTTACTTGGTTCGGTTGACTGCTTTCTTCAGTTCGGCCCCGGGAGAAAACTTGGCCACTTTGCGGGCAGCGATCTTGATGGTGGCGCCTGTTTGCGGATTACGCCCGTTGCGGGCTTTTCTCTGCGATACCGAGAAAGTGCCAAAACCAATCAACGCTACCCGATCTCCTTTTTTCAGAGCAGCAGTCACGCTGTCCACAGTGGTGTCAATAGCACCTGCGGCTTGCGCCTTGCTGATGTGACAACTGGATGCGATTCGGTCAATGAGATCGGCTTTGTTCATCTTCTCTCCTGGCAGGTCTCTCTTTAACTCAGATCGTGCGAGGGAGCCTGCACTTTCTGAATTCGAAACCCGGCGGCCTTATTTAGCGCCGGATAGAGAAGAAAGTCAACTGTGGAAATCCGCGCCAGATGGCTTGTTTGGTGCATGCCTAGAGAAAAAGTGTCCAAAGGTCAGAAAATCTGACCAAAAGGAAGTGTCACTCTCCTCGCCGGTTAGCGATTTGGGAAAAGAGAGTGGCCGTTTCAGTCTGAAAAGGGTGATCCGCAAGGGACGGGCGGAGACCCCCGTCCTCCATCGCGCACCGAGTCTTAAAGTCGCTAATCCCCCGACGGCAGCAGACTCTCCTCTGGCCCCGGTTCTTGGCCATGCAGTTGAACTATTTCCGAAGGGCAGTCGCCCAGGATTGGCTGGCAAGCTGCGTCCGGACCGTGTTTCGGGCGCACCTGCGGCTTCATCTCCGCGAACTGCGCTGCCTCGGTTGATCCCGTCAGCGCCGTCACCGACGACGTTCCGCCCGCGATCACCTGCGTAACCGTGTCGAAGTATCCGGTCCCGACGAAGCGCTGGTGTTTCACAGCCTCATAGCCATGGGTGAATTCGCGGCTGAATTCCTTTTCCTGCAGCCGGGAGTAGGCCGTCATGCCGGTCAGCTTGTAGCCCCGCGCCAGTTCGAACATGCTGAGGTTCAGGGCATGGAAGCCGGCCAGGGTGATGAACTGGAACTTGTAGCCCATGGCCGCGAGTTCTTTCTGGAAGCGGGCGATGGTGGCGTCGTCCAGCTTGTTCTTCCAGTTGAACGACGGCGAGCAGTTGTACGCCAGCATCTTGCCGGGATACTTGGCATGGACGCCTTCGGCAAAGCGCCGCGCTTCTTCCAGGTCAGGATGCGAAGTCTCGCACCAGATCAGGTCGGCATAAGGCGCGTAAGAGACTGCGCGCGCGATGGCGGATTCGATCCCGCCGCGAATGCAGAAGAAGCCTTCCGCGGTTCGCTCTCCGGTGAGGAATTCGCGGTCGCGTGGGTCAATGTCGCTGGTAAGCAGGTGGGCGCTGTCGGCGTCGGTGCGAGCCATGATCAGCGTGGGCACGCCCAGAACGTCGGCTGCCAGGCGAGCCGCCACCAACTTCTGGATGGCTTCTGCCGTCGGCACCAGAACTTTGCCGCCCATGTGGCCGCACTTTTTCGCGGAAGAAAGCTGGTCTTCGAAAGTGGACGCATGCGGCGCCCGCTTCAATCATGGCCTTCATCAACTCGAAGGCATTCAGGTTGCCGCCGAAACCGGCTTCCGCATCGGCAACCATGGGCGCAAACCAGTGAATTCCGTTCTTGCCCTCGGCGTGATGGATCTGGTCGGCGCGCGTCAAAGCTTGATTGATGCGCCGCACCAGGTTGGGCACGCTGTCGGCGGGATACAGGCTCTGGTCGGGATACATCTGCCCGGCATCATTGGCATCCGCCGCCACCTGCCAGCCGCTCACGTAGATCGCCTGCAAGCCGGCTTTCACCTGCTGAATTGCCTGATTGCCGGTCATCGCGCCCAGCGCCGCGACGTAACCGCCGCTCTGCAGCAGGTTCCAAAGTCGCTCGGCGCCTAGGCGAGCCAGCGTGTGCTCAATGTGAACCGAGCCGCGCAGCCGCTCAACTTCCTGCATGCTATAGGGCCGGGTGATCCCTGCCCAGCGCGGATTGGTCTCCCAATCCATTGGTGGTTTTGAGGGCTTTCCGTTTCCGTTGCTTGCCATAATTCTTGTCCTTGATCGCTGGTTGCGTTTTCGTTAGCTGCCGGCCTTGGGCTGTCTCTTGCTAAAAAGGATCGATTCCCTGGTTCACGACCATCGCTTCGCTGATGCGGCGAGCGTCGCGGAACGTTTCCGGCGTCCCAGGGTCACGCGCCGGGTTCGCCAGGATCTTCTCGAGTTCTTCGTCAAACAATCGCGTGATGAGCTCCGGCGTATGCGAGACCGGGTTGCCTGAATCGTCAACGATCCGGGCCTGCTGCCTGTGCCGCATTCGCTGCGCGATCATCAGGCGGTAGATGCGGTCGGTCGCCAGATCCTCCATGTAGCCGTCAAGAAGGCTTGCGCCTTTGCCGTTCAATACGCCGTTGCGGTAGCGGATTACGGTCCTGACTGCGGCACGAGTTCCGGTCAGCGTGCGCTGGCCGACCTCGCGAGGAACAGGCCGCAGATTGGGATAGCGCTCCGCATGCGGCCTGCGGGCCTGCAGTTGATTCGGGAAAGGAAACTGGTTAAGGGCGATCTGGTTCTGATCTGGATGGCCCGTCCAGGCGCCATCCATCAGGCAGTCCGCTTCGTTCTTCTTGTCTTTTTCCAGGATGGCCAGAGCGCGGGCATTCAATTCGGCATCTTCACGGCTGGGGTACAGCGCGGTCATTCCGCCAATCGCCAGTGCGCCACGCTTGTGGCAGACTTCCGGCAACAACTCGCGCAGGTTCTGGAAAAAGGGAACGTTATACGGAATCGTATTGCGGTCAGGCAGCACCCACTCCGGATCGCTCAGGTTGAAGTGAATCAGGCTGGCCATGTAATCCCAGCGGCCAAGATTGAGCCCAAGAATATGATCCCGCAGATTGTAGAGGAACTCTTCCATCTGGAAGGCCAAGGGATGCGACTCCACCAGGGCCATGCACTTGATGTAATTCCGCGGCCAGCCGCGCGCCTCGGCAACAGCCTTGAACAGATCGCTCCACCACAACGCTTCTTCGGCAGATTCGGATTTCGGAATGTAGAAAGAAAGCGGGTGTTTCAGTTCTGCCGGATCAACTCGAAAAGCCACTCGGGCAACGTCAAATAAAGAGGCCGAAGTCAGCTCCTCACCGAAGATTCCGGCTTGATGGATATGCAGGCCGCGTGCCCGGGTCCAGATCACCGTCGTGCTGGGCTGGATTCCGACTAGTTTGTCGCGCTTCTTGTCAAAATAGGTCAAAGTGCCGCGCAGAGCTTCCAGAATGTTTTCGAGAGCAAGCTGCTGATGATCCCACTCGTTCACTGTCGAATCTTCGAAGTCGAGCATGACTCCGGGAGCGCCCGAATTCAGCATCTTGACCACGAGTTCGGCGTCATCGGCAGGGCCGGTCATCTGATTGCGCTGGTCCTGGCACCATGCCGGCAACTCCACCTGCCAGCCATTGCGCACAGCGGAGACAGGATGGCGGTGGGTCGGCTTTTCACCCTGGTGGGATTCCGCCAATACCCGCTTTCTATCCCGGATCAGAGCCTCTTGCCGCGGGGCAAAGCGCCGGTGCAGCGGAGTCAGAAACTCCAGGAATCCAGGCGGCAGGTCGCGCTCCGGGACGAATCCAGCGGGCGGGCGGTTGAGATGAAAACCTATGCCAGAGACAATATCAGTTGGCGAACTAGCCATTCTTCCTCTCTTTCTCCTTGCAACCAGCTCCTTGCAACCAGGTAATCCTCAGATCTGCTTAGATGAGGGAAGGCTCGAAAGGCAACTTGCACCTGACCTTATCTCGGTACTTTAAGTCCAATCCCTACAGTTACTTCCCCCGAGTCAACGCAGGTATGTGTCCGCGCCTGGATGGGGTAAGCCGGATGTCGGGTTCAGCCTCCCCGACCAAAAATCAGGGCCCCACGTACCGCGTGATTGTGGGGCAGGACATGAAGAACCGTCAAACGCAACGTTTCTATCATGCTGATAAGTAATTGTTATCAGCTGTGTGGTTGTGATAATAAGAGGTTGTTAGGGGCACGGCGAGCGTGGCAGGACAAGATGGAAATCAACCAAGTCGAGACCTTTCTGGCGGTAGCTACTTTTGGCGGTTTTCATCGCGCCGCGGAAGCCCTCCGCATCAGCCAGCCGGCAGTGAGCGCCCGAATCAAGGCCTTGGAAGAATCTCTCGGAGTGAAGTTGTTTTCCCGTTCGCGCGGTGGCTTGGTTGTTTCTGACGCCGGCAGGACGTTCCGCCCTCATGCCGAGCAACTGCTGCGCACGGCTTCCCTCGCCCGCCAAGCCGTGCACGAGCTTCAGCCAGCCAGCGCGAGTCCGCTGCAGATTGCCGCTGCGTTGTCGATCTCTGTCTATTTCTTGCCGGATGTTCTGAAGCGCTTTCAACGGGCTCATCCCAATGTGATCATCAGTATTCGCCCCGGACACTCGAAGGAAGTCTTGGACATGGTGCTGAACGAGGAGGCGGAAATTGGGCTCGCGCGTTCGCTGCAGCACCCGGAAGTTGAGACTATCAGTCTTCGTGATGACCCGCTGCTCCTGGTCGCGCATCCCCGACGAGGGCCGAAACACTCGCGGCGCGCTCGTCTGGAGCAGGTAGCGAGTTGGCCGCTGATCTTTTACGAGCGGGGCTCGAGCGACTGGACGCTGACCCACAGCCTTTTTCGCACGGCCGGCCTGGTTCCTAATGTCGCTCTGGAAGTTGACTCCATTGAGACAGCAAAGAGAATGGTAGAACGCGGGCTTGGCCTTTCCTTCCTTCCCCAACTCGCGGTCTGGCACGAAATTCGCCAGCACAAGCTGTCTACGGTCAAGGTGCTGGATGCTGAGCCGCTGCGCCGAAGTCTGGATGTGATCCATCCCCGGCGGCGGCCGCTGCGACCGGAGGCGCGTGCGTTTCTACAGATGGTGCGCGAGGCAGCCAAGCAGGAATCTCTATCGGATAAAACTTTGCCCAAGGTTAGGTGAAGTTTTCGAGCCGCGCAGTCTGCATACCGAGGAACATTCCAGATTTTCCTCCGTCCTCCACAGTCGGGACTACATCTCCACACAATCTGCACAGCGAGGGTGAAGTTTTCTGTTGCACGATGTGAACTGGAGGAGCATTCTTCAAACCGCACTCCACAAATTCATGGCCCCTGTAAGTATGAGTTCTCGACGGAATCAATCCTTGGAGTGGTTTCCCTTCTACGTTCATCGATTCATTGGGGACGTACGGTATCGGGCCATGAAGGATTACCAGCAAGCATGGTTTTTGAACCTGCTGTTTGCATCGTGGGTTTCGGAGCGACCGGGGTATTTGCTAGACGATGGGCAGTTGTGGCGCCTTGCGAATGCGCAAAGGGCATATTTCTTTGAGAAGGAATGTAGCCCAGTCATCGGCATGTTCGAGCGTGAGGGATCGACAACTGACAGTGCTGTCTGGATCTACAACCGCGTGCTGCTTGGGATCTACGACGAACAGGTACTGAAATTCCACAAGAGGAAGCGTAAATCCTCGAAATCCACAGATGATGGAGTGACCTCTTATCTTGATTTTGAAGGTACACTAAGTAAGAAAGACAATGGAAGAGAAGGATGTTCGCGCCATCCGGAATCTGGTCTCACACAGTGGGGATCTTGCTGGGCGTGTTATGCAGAAAAATACAGCAGTCAAACTGGTTGAGGAACCGGTCCAGTGTGTGCTCTGCGGTGGTACAGGGTGGAGAAGTGTTGGGTCAGACCGTGAAAAGCGAGTTGCTCGCTGTAACTGTTTCTTAGAACAGCGGGTAAAGCATTTGCTGCAGCTGGCTAATATTCCTGAACGCTACCGATCGTGCGATTTTCAAAGCTATTCGGTCGAGAACAATGCGGTGCTTGGCGCAGCAAAGGTCACTATTCAAAAGTGGACGGAACAGTATCCTCTAGATCAGACGGGGCTGCTCTTGATCGGTCCCAGAGGATTAGGCAAAACCCATCTCTCGGTAGCGGCGTTGAGAGAACTCACAGAAAAAGGAGTTCACTGCCTGTTCTGCGACTACCGAGAACTGCTCAAACAGATTCAAAATTCCTACAATCCCTCTGTGCAAGCTACAGAGTTAGAGCTCCTGCAGCCAGTTTTTGAAACTGAGGTAGTAGTTCTTGATGATCTGGGTGCTCAGAAACCATCCGAATGGGTTTGGGACACGGTGAGTTTCATCCTCAACTCCCGCTACAACAACCGCCGAACAACAATCATCACCAGCAACTTCATGGATGGACCGAGCGCGGTAGAAGAGGGAATAGATGGGCCACGCCGCGCTGCTAGAGTCGAAACACTGGGAGACCGTATCGGGGAGCGCATGCGTTCGCGGCTCTTTGAGATGTGCAGGCTCATCCAACTGGACGGTAGAGACTACCGCCAGAAATTCCGCACTGCAAACTTTCGATAGGCCATTATCTCGGGCTCTGTGCCCTCTATGTCCTCTGTGGTAAATACACATTAAAATGGCTTGGTGCTGACTCATCGGCTTGAGTTTGCCCCCGCTCACGATACCGATCTCTTTGCAGCCGTCCCAGCTGCGCCTGCCGTGTTTCTGCTTCGCGGCGAGGATCCCCAATCCCAGCCTTACGTCAGCAAGACGGCCAACCTCAGGCGACGCTTGCAGCGCCTGCTCGGCGTGCCCACTGAGCACAGCAAGAGACTCAACCTGCGCGAGCGCGTCCGCTGCATCGAGTACACCTGCACCGGATCAGACTTTGAATCTGGCTTCCTGCTCTACCGCGTGCTCCGTAGTGCTTTTCGCAAAACTTATTCTGATCGGCTACGCCTGCGCTTTGCCCCGCTGGTCAAGTTGCACATGGAAAACGAGTACCCGAGGGCATCGATCACTACGCGTCTGGGCCGCCTCGGCGGACCAAACATCTATTACGGCCCATTCCTTTCGCGCACCGCGGCAGAAAAACTCGCCAGCGACTCGCTGGATTTCTTCAAGATGCGCCGCTGCGTGGAGGATCTGCATCCCGATCCCAAGTTCCCGGGCTGCATCTACTCCGAGATGAAGATGTGCCTGGCGCCTTGTTTCAAAGGCTGCACCGACGAGGAATACCACACAGAAGTAGCCCGCGTGCAGGCCTATTTCGATACCAGCGGCGAGTCACTGGTACGTGAGATTACGGTGCAGCGCGAAGCGGCATCTTCCAATCTGGAATTTGAAACCGCTGCGGCGCAGCACGCCCGATTGGAAAAGGTCCAGCCGTTGTTGAGCCAGCTTCCGGAAATTGTCCACCGCATTGATCGCCTCGCCGCACTGATGGTGCAGCCCAGCACCACTCCGCAATCCGTCAACTTTTTTCGCATCGAGGCCGGACGGATCTCCGGCCCCCTGTCGTTTCCCATTCAACCCACGGAGCACACCAGGTCCCAGTCCATGGAGTCGCGCATACAGGGGAGCCTCGCCCAGTTTCCACCCGCAACCGTGCAAACCGCGCTCGAGACCATGGAGCATCTCGCCCTGCTGAAGCGCTGGTACTATCGCAGTAGCCGGATGGGAGAAATCTTCTTCGCCGATGACAAAGGCCAGTTGCCATTCCGGCGTATTGTACGAGGCATTTCCCGCGTCTTTCGTGGGGAGAAGCAAGACGCGGATCGGAAGCCGATTGATGAGAGACTTGGAGGCAGTCATGAATAACAACGACAACCACTCGCTCCGCGAGCACCTGCTGTATCTCCTTCAAGGGGGCGGGGCACACGCCAAATTCGACGAAGTGATGGCCGACATTCCCGCCAAATTGCGCGGGCAAAGGCCGGCAGGCATGCCCCATTCGGTCTGGATGCTGTTCGAGCACATGCGCCTCGCCCAGTGGGACATCCTGGAGTTCAGCCGCAATCGGAAGCATGTTTCCCCGGACTGGCCGAAAGGGTATTGGCCCAAGACCGAGGCTCCGCCCAGCGCCGCTGCTTGGCACGCCAGCCTCAAGAAGTTCCGCTCCGATTTGAAAGCGATGGAGAACCTCGTGGAGAATCCGCGAACTGATTTATTCGCCAAGATTCCATGGGGCGACGGTCAGACTATCCTGCGCGAGGCCTTGCTGCTGGCCGATCACAACGCCTATCACCTGGGACAAATGGTGGATGTGCGGAGGCTGCTAGGGATCTGGCGGAAGTGAATCTTTCGGGTAGGCACTACCAACAATGGAAAGGCGGCAGTACAAAGTCGAGAACCCGATGAACATTGGGGCTTCCGCGGCGGCAGCAGCCAATATCGCAGCAACGAATATCAGCCAGCCGGCCCAATCAATCGCCAAGCGTTGCGCCACAAATCCAAATACATAGTAGACGGCAAGGCCCGCCAGGTAGGAGGCCAACAGCGACTCGCTCACAAGTGACGCCAGGTGCGCCCTGTACCCCGCAGCCAAAGCGTAGCTTCGTCTCATTGCCCTCCAAGGTCCGACGTCGTCCCAGACCAGCATTGGGAACATCAAGCCCTGCCAACTCATCGCACTCGTGACCAAAACGACGACGATCAATGTTACGAAATAGTTGAATCTGAATAGGGAACCTTTCCGCAGCGCGAAGAAAAGTGCTAACTCGATCGACATAGTAACGGCCAGGCCCATCACTAAACTGAGGAAAGTTAGGGCAGCCCCCGACAGCAACCGCCAAACCCTAGCCCGGGCTCTTTCATACACCTCACCATCCCAGGCCCCTTCTTCCTCGCGGTTCAACCTGCCAACCACAGTTGCAACGGCAGCCAACGCAAAGCAACTCAGAAACCATGCCACAAAGAATCCGCCGACGCGAAACGCGGCCACCAGGGCTCTGTCCCCTAGGCGCCAGAGTAGAGACCCCATAATTCGTGAGCCTGACTGCCATGGCGGTGCCCAGCGTCGCCGGTGCGGTAATCCGGAACCAACTCCAGAAGTGCGCAAAGTAGAGTTCATGGATTCCCCGCCAGAGTTCCCCACTGGTGGGTTGAGGCTCAAGTGCCGAAAGCTGCGGATAATTCGCGTTCATCGCGGTGGCTCCGCCGGCAGCGCTTGCGGAACACCGTTCTTATACCACTTCGCCATCTCTCGTCAATCCCCACCAGCGCCCAATCAATTTCTGGCGAGATGTAGTGCAACAAGGTGTCCGTTGCCGGGTGAACGTGCAGCGCGGGCGCGACCAAGAACAGCAGTGGTTTGTCGGGGTTGAGCCCTCGCCCAGGAAAGTAACCGAAACGCTGAAACTCGCCCCTGGCATGGTGCCAGGCCACTCGTGCCCAGTAGTCCAGGCCGTGCAACGGCAAGTGGATGTCCTCGTCGGCCTTGAGTTCGACGACCCCCAACCGTCCTTCCCGCGTAACCGTGAGCACATCAATCATGGCGCGGTCGGAAGCGGAAAACGCCGGCACCTGCGAGTACTGGCAAGTTGGCTCCAGCCGTTCGTCGATTGCCGCAACGTTTCGCACCACCAGCGATTCCAGCCAGCGCTCGGGATGCAGACGCCACAAAGGATGGTCGCGCGGGCCCTCGGGATGGCGCACTTCGCCGATGCTTCGTAACCAGCTGCATGAAAGCCGGAAGATTGGTTTGGTCGAGAGCCCTTTCCTGCGCTCCGATGCCAAAGGCGATCTCCGTTTTGCTGCTGAATGATCCCGGTTCGTGCGCCAGCCGGGCTCGCGCAAACTCCAGGCCATGACAACGAAATGCAACCTCCGCCGGGGACAACACGACAACTTCCACTTCAGGCATCAGCTCGCGAACTTGGGCCACCGGCGCTGCAAACCGTTCCCATGCCGCTGAGTCATCCACTGAGTGCACCAGCCGGGTCGCCACATTGCCGCAGTCGGAGACATCCAGCTCTTTCAGGTTATCGTCCCGCTCTTCCAGTTCGTACAAGTGCCACTTGGCCGCTTCCGGATTAAGATGCGCCATTCGCTCCCTGGTCAGAGCGGAAGTCCCGGCGGGCAAGAACAACTTCACACCTTCGACCATCAGCTTCCCAGCCTGTGCCTGCCGGCAAGTGTCGAGCCACAAGATGGCAAACGTCAGCGCCGCATCAATGGAACCCTGTGTCTCCTGTGCGTTCACTCCCAGCACGGCAAACGCAGATTGTCCCTGGCGCAGCAGTCCCCGCGCGTAAATAGGGCCGAACGACCGCTCCAAATCCATGGACGTGCTGAGCGGGGCCGCTTTCGATCCTGGAAACCGGCGCTGCAGCACTCGTTGCAGTGCGCGCTGGTATGCCAGTCGCGCAGCCCGCTTCGCGGTGGGAGTTCGGCGGTCGCGTTCACGGCAAATTTCGAGCTTGGTCGGCCGCGCTTGCCCCATCCGCTGCACCGCCAGGCGAAGCACGTCATTCTTGACCTCGGCTTCGAGCACCCGCCGCACAACGTTGCGCTCCGCCGACCACATATGCAGCAGGCACTTGTTATGTTCTCCGGAAATCGAATACTTGCTTTGGGCAAGATCAAAAACGACCGCGCCGTCTTCGATGATTACCGCGTCGCGCGCGCAGGTCAGGAATTCCTCCACGGTATGCACGAGAGATTCCGGGGTCACGGCGAAATTGTTGCAGTTGGCCTACCTCCGTCTGTGACGGGTGACCATTAACGCTGGTGAGAGGCTACGTGGGAACGGCTCCCCGTCACTACAGGTGGCACGTCTGGTTCGACTTGCCTGGATCTATCTCCAGCTTCGAATACTCACGGAGAACGGAAATGGCAGCATCTCTAACTGCTAGTTGGATTTCCCTCGGCGCGTACACGTAACTTCGCCACTTGTTATGGGCGTATGCCTCGGTCCACTGTTCTAAAGGGAAATACTCCGCGATATTCTCGATGTCCGCGTCCTTGGAAGTCTGAATCAGCGCGTTCGCAGTTTTGATTCCGGGAAGGCCCGGTATGCTAAGCCGAATGTCGTGCCTGTTGCACATTCCCCTTTGGGTCGGCGGAAGACGCTTGTGGATTTCGGTCTCCACGTCAGTCAGTTTCTTGGGCTGTCTACTGAGATCAAGGAGTATCTGCCGCCCGTAATCGTCCCAGCTCTCTTTTTTTACCGTCCTCCGAGATATTTCCAAACAGCGAACGAACAGGTCGCGGTTCCGAAACCGATTCAGCATGCTATTGACATAGGTGTCCCCGAAACCACCGGGTTGCCAAAAAAACTCATCGTCCGTCGTGTAGAGAAACTGAACTGCGTCACCGAACGAAACAGGGATGTTTCCACGCACCCGAAAGCTAGCCTGCTCTGGATTGTCGACGATGTGTTCGACCATAGACCTGAGCATGGAATCGAGGCACTTAACCTTCTGATGATGGTACACCGACCCAAATAGGGTCATTTTGCTGAAGAGTATCTGTTCCAGCGGAACATAGTTTCGGAGCACGAGGACTCGGCGCCCCTTGGGATCTTTAGGGTGTCTTGCCGTCGAGATCATGCTGTAAAATCTCGGCAAGTCGACCGTCAATGCCAAGCCGCAGAAATAGCTATCCCTCGCGATGTAATCGAGCTTGTCGCAATCGTATGAGCTGCTAATGATGTTAGCGAGGAAGTACTTTTCTGGGTCGTCGTGTTGGCCCAGGATAAGCTTGGAGATTACTCTTAAGTCTAGCTTTGCCTGGCACCCACGAACGACACACTCCTCAAACCATTCCCGGAACGTCGGAGACATCACGATTAGATACGAAAGAATCTCTCCAGGCTGGTTTGTGACATAGGCTGGGTCGTTCTTGAATTCCTGCAAATCGGTCAGCAATTCGTAGATCTGCTCCGAACCATGCGAACACAGACCGTGGCCTACGTCGTGAAGCAGAGCGGCCATTCGTAGGTGAGCCAAGTCGCCGGACGTACGATCGGCATTTGCCGGGAAACTGGTACCTTCAACGTCGGCTCTTTCTCGAATGGCATCGAAGCATCGCTCGGATAGAGCAGCAGCGCCGAGCGAGTGCTCAAATCGGCTATGAGTGGCGGAAGGAAAAACGTAGTAGACCAATCCGGTCTGCCTTATGCGCCTCAACCGCTGCACAACAGGGCAGTCGATAACAGCGAGCTCTTGCTGAGCGAAGAGAAGGTTCCCTAAGAGTGCATCGTTGAAGACCTTGGGCCCTTTTGGCACAGTGGGCTTATAGTCTTTGAACAACCACTCAACAAAGGCGTCTACACGCTCCGCTAAATTCGGTGGCGCAGGCGATATAGCCATTCTGGACGCGGATATACGTCAGGGGCCCTAGACTATCTTAGCTCGCTTCAGAAACTCAGACGCTATCTTGGTCAACTGCTGAAGAGACCTCTCGAATTCGGATCTGAGCACATCATCGAAGAATCGTTCTGCCGCCGGTTGCAGAAACACTACTTCGTAGTCGGGATTTTCCCGACCGATTAGACCTGACAGCTGAAGCCTCGACACAGACTCGTTAAGAGCGGGGCTGTAAGGTTCGGGACCACTGTCCGAAAAGACGAAAGCGTTCAGGATCGGATACTCGCCCGTCTTGCGAAGGTCGTTGAAGATTTCCTGCAACTGAAAATCGTGGCTACGAAAAGCTAGTCTCTTCTTGTCCGAGGTCTTTTCCAGTTCCCGCTTGGCCAGCGTGAGCACGGCGCTCAAAATGTGGTCGGGCGGATTGGCAGGCTGAGTAGCAGGCATGTTGGACCTCCTTCGTTAGATGCTCCTTCGGCGGCTTCCTTAGAGAGCTTGAGAATTATCCCCTGCCGAAGCTCCCACTGCAACCCTACACAATATGTAGGACCGCTTTCAGTGACCACCTAACGTATAGACAATAATGGTAATTTATGGAAGATGTCAAGCAAAATATTACATAAAGCACCATCCGTCAATGGCATATCATACAAGTGATAAACGGTAAAAAGTGGAAGATCACCTGGAAGATAACGAAGCAAAGTCCGAAGCGAACATTATAGCGGTGGAGAAGTCCTACCGCATAAGGTTTCCTCAGCCCCTCTGCAAGCGAGTTGGATGGATAGTTGGGGATCAACCCCTCGCGGCATGGCTACTTGTGGGCAGTCCGGGTAGATGTCGATTGCTCTCTGCAGCAGAAGTCAGTCGTGACCCCGATCTACAGTCGCTGAAAGCCGGGATCGCCGAGGTGCTTAATGCGCCGAGTGCCGGCGCACTTGAGTTCCAGACCGAGGTCTCAGCCGGGTTAACAGTGCGATTAGCACAGGTCCAGTTAACGCGTCACGAGACGTCAGGGTGGCGCCTGACGCTGCCAAGACCAGTTGCGGTCATTATGCAACTCCGCCCGGCTGAGAGCAGTCTTGCCGCGTTTTTTCTGCAAGATCACATCGAGCTCTGGACGATGGAGACACTGAGGTCCTCTGTAAGCACGCCACTCACCGAAATCATCTGAATTCCGCACGGGGACATTTACCCGCGCCGCACAAGCTCGTGTGGGATAATGAGTTCAGCCCCCTGTGGAGTCGTCCCAAATCCCAAGGGCATCTAAACAACGTGGATAAAAACCGATTCTTTTTCCAGCATTACGGCCTGACCGAACGCGATCTCGAACGTTATCTGGCCGCGGCTCTCTCCGCCGGCGGTGATTACGCCGACCTTTACTTTGAATACCTTTCATCCACCTCGCTGATGATGGATGAGTCCATGGTGAAGTCCGCTTCCCAGGGCATCTCCGCTGGATGCGGAGTCCGTGTGGTCGCCGGGGAACGAACCGGATACGCCTACACTGACGACCTCTCGCCCGAACGCATCCTGCACGCTGCCCGCACCGCCGCTCTGATCGCCAGTGGTCCAGCGAAGACTCCGGCGGTAGGCTTTCAGGAAAAGCCTGCACGCAGCTTGTACCCGGTTACGCTTCCCTCCGTGGATGCGGAAATCACCGCCAAGGTCGAACTGGTGATGCGCGCGGACCAAGCCGCTCGCGGTTTCGATGCGCGCATCAAGGAAGTCCGCGCCAGCTATGCGGACGAACTCCGCAACATTCTGGTGGTCGGCTCTGATAGCACTTTCGCCGAAGACTCGCAACCGCTGGCTCGAATGAGCGTTTCGTGCATCGCGAAAACCGATGGCAATTCTGCGCGTGGGAGTTCCGGTGGCGGCGGCCGCGTCGCACTCGATTTCTTTTTCGGTGAAAAGACTCCCGAGTTTTACGCGAAAGAAGCTTCACGACAGGCGATTCTGCAACTGGACGCTCGCGAAGCGCCGGCTGGCGAAATGGAAGTGGTGCTCGGTCCCGGCTGGCCCGGCGTGCTGCTTCACGAGGCCGTGGGGCATGGCCTGGAAGCCGATTTCAATCGCAAGCAGACTTCGGCGTTCGCCGGACTTGTGGGCAAACGCGTAGCCAGCGAAAAATGCACGGTGGTGGACAACGGCACCATGCCCTGGCGCCGAGGTTCGCTGAATGTGGACGACGAAGGCCAGCCCACGCAGAACACGGTGCTGATCGAGAAGGGAATTCTCAAGGGATACTTGAGCGACAAGCTCTCGGCCCGTCTGATGGGCGTTGCCGACACCGGCAACGGGCGGCGCGAGAGCTACGAGCACATTCCCATGCCGCGCATGACCAACACCTACATGCTGGCGGGCCAGGATGATCCCAAGGACATTATTCGTTCCGTAAAGCGTGGCGTTTACGCCGTAAACTTCGGCGGCGGCCAGGTCGACATCACCAATGGGAAATTCGTTTTCTCGGCGTCGGAGGCGTATTTGATCGAAGGCGGCCAGATCACAGCGCCCATTAAAGGCGCAACACTGATCGGCAACGGACCGGATGTGCTCACCCGCGTTTCCATGGTGGGGAACGACCTGAAGCTCGACGAAGGTGTGGGGACTTGCGGCAAGGACGGTCAGGCGGTGCCGGTGGGCGTGGGCATTCCAACGATCAAAATCGATCGTCTGACCGTGGGCGGAACCGCTAAGCGCGATACGGGCGGCTTCATGCAATAATTCTTTCACCACAGAGACACAGAGTCACAGACAATTACTCTTCTTAAGTTGTTCTCTGTGCCTCTGTGGTAAATGATTTCTTATGTCTTCGACCCAACTCGAAACTCGAAACCAGAAACTGGGGACTGACCTCCGCGAACTTGCCCAGGACATCGTTCGCCGTGCCATGAAAGGCGGGGCGACTGCGGCGGAGTGCGTTGTTCGCGAAGGCGATGAGTTCTCCACCGTGGTTCGCCTCGGGCAGGTTGAAACGCTGAAAGAGTCCGGCTCGAAGGCCATCGGCATGCGCGTATTCTACGGCCAGCGCGCGGCCAGCACGTATTCCAGTGACTTCTCGCGCGACGGTCTTGACCGCATGGTGAAATCGGCGCTGGAACTTGCCAGGATCACCTCCGAGGATCCATTCGCAGGGATACCGGAGTCGTCACAACTCGGGTCTCTTTCTGGCGATCTCGACCTCTATTCTGCCGACGTTTATTCGCTTCCCGGGGAGGAGCGCATCAGCTACGCGCGGCGTGCGGAAAAAGCTGCGCTGGATTACGATCCCCGGATCAAGAATTCGGAAGGCGGATCATTCGATGCCGCCACCGGTCACAAAGTGCTGGCTAACTCGCACGGTTTTGTCGGGGAATACCAGCGCTCGTACTGTTCTCTCGCGGCTGTGCCCATCGCACAGGCTGAGAACGGCGCAATGCAGAGAGACTACTGGTTCTCGGTCGCGCGCAGCCTGAAGCGGCTGGAATCCCCCGAGCATGTGGGCAAGATCGCGGCTCAGCGCACCTTACGCCGCTTGGGCGCGCGCAAGGTGAAGACTGCGCATGTTCCCGTGGTTCTGGATCCGCTGGTGGCCACCTCAATTCTGGAGCACATTTTTGAGGGAGTGAATGGAGACTCGGTGTACCGCGGCGCATCTTTCCTCGCCGGGAAATTGGAGCAGAAGATCGCAGCCGATCGCGTGAACGTAATCGACGACGGCACTATGCCCGGCGGATTCGGCACCAGTCCCTTTGATGGCGAAGGTGTGCCTTCCCGGCGTACCGTCGTGATCGAGAACGGTGTGCTCAAGTCTTATCTGTTGAACACGTACACAGCAAAGAAGCTTGGCCTCCAAACCACGGCCAATGCCTCTCGCGGATTAGCCGGAACTCCGGGAATTGGCCCAGGAAATTATTTTCTGCAGCCGGGCCAGAAAACTCCGGAGCAGATCATCTCCGAGATCAAAGAAGGTCTGTACGTAACGGAATTCCTCGGCCATGGCGCGAACCTGGTGACAGGCGATTATTCTCGCGGGGCCTCTGGCCTCTGGATTTCCGGCGGAGAGCTGACTTACCCGGTGGAAGAAATCACCGTGGCTGGAAATTTGAAAGAAATCTTCTTTAACATTTCCGAAATTGCGAATGACCTCGAGTTCCGCGGCGCCGTGGCTTGCCCGACCATCAGGATCGACGGTCTGACCGTCGGCGGCGAATGATTTTCACCACAGAGACAACAGAGGAACCTTGTTTGGGCAATAGAGTGTATCCCGCTCTAATCAGAGTCCGGTTCCCCTGACACGGATTGTGAACTCGTGAGTTTTGGCGGCTTCTCTGTGCCTTTGTGGTGAACAATTGCCTGCTGGGGCCGGGAGTACAATCGCTCCATGGGCGGGCTCATCGAACCATCTCCGCTGACCGAGCAGCATCGCGATTCCAACCTGCGCCCGATTCTGTTGGGAGTCGTGCTCGTGATCGCGGTTGTCGCCGTGATCGCCCTACTATCGCGGGGGAATCCCAAGGGTTCAATCGCGCCCCATCCGTACGCTTCCAACCTCAAACTCTCCGATCTGAAGATGAGCGCCGCGGAAAACTTTGTCGGGGCGAGTGTGACTTATATCGACGGCACCCTCACCAACACTGGCGATAAGATGGTCACGCACGCCCGGGTTCACGTGGCGTTTCACAATTCCCTGGGTGAAGTCGCGCAGGCTGAAGATGTTCCTTTGCACGTGCTGCAAACCGGCGGGCCTTATCCCGACGCGGTCGACCTCAGCACTTCGCCGCTGACGCCAGGCCAGAGCAAGCCGTTCCGGTTGACTTTTGAGCACATCAGCACCGACTGGAACCAGGCTTACCCCGAGCTGCAGGTAACCGATGTGACGGTAAGGTAGCCTCAGTGGCTCCAAATGCAGATTCCTCGACACATTCTCGCCGCGGAGCGGCTGCGAACGGCTCGGAATGACAAGCCACGCAATCCGTGCCGATCCGTGAAAATCCGTGGCCCAGGTTTTGTATTTACAATGTTCCATGCCTGAAACCAAACCATTCCGGCTTACCGAGTCGGTCAAAGCCGCGGGTTGAGCTTCCAAGCTGAGTCCGGCGGCGCTGGACACGGTGCTTGGGAAATTAGCCCGGCAACATGACCCGAACGTTCTGGTCGGCTTCGATCACGCCGACGACGCCGGAGTGTATCAACTCAGTCCCGGCACTGCTCTGGTGCAGACCGTCGATTTCTTCACTCCGATCGTCGACGATCCATATACCTTTGGCCAGATCGCGGCGACCAATGCCCTGAGCGACGTGTATGCCATGGGAGGGAAGCCGCTCACGTCGCTTGCCTTGGTCTGCTTTCCGCCGAAGGAAGATCTGGCGATCCTCGAGCGCATTCTCGCCGGTGGGCTCTCGAAGATGATCGAAGCCAGTTGCACCGTGATCGGAGGCCACAGCATCCGCGATGACGAGATGAAGTTTGGCTACTCCGTTACTGGCATCGTCGATCCTGGCCGAGTGCTCACGAACGGAGGCGCGAAGCCTGGTGATCGCTTGCTGTTCACTAAAGCGCTGGGGACGGGAGTGATCTCCACCGCAATCAAGAAACAGGCAGCCCAGCAGTCGTGGATCGACGCTGCCATTGCCTCGATGACCACCCTGAACAAGAAAGCGGCTGAAGTGATCACAGGTTTCGGCAATGGCCATCTGGGGACGGACCCCTCACCCGTCGAGGCGGAGCGAAGTTCCGCAGCTTTCGCCGTCCATGCCATGACCGACGTCACTGGCTTCGGCCTGATCGGCCATGCGCGCGAAGTCGCGCTCGCCTCCAACGTCTCACTTCGCATCTATGGCAACCGCGTTCCGCTGCTCGAAGGCGCCCTGGATTGCGTTCACGCCGGCTACATTCCCGCCGGCCTGAAGGCCAATCGCGAATTTGCCGAATGCGTGGTCGGATATGCGGATGGAATCAGCGACGAGACAAAAACCATTCTTTTCGATCCTCAGACCGCTGGAGGATTGCTGATCTCAGTCGCGCCCGAAGAGTCCATCGAACTCACTCGGGCTTTGAATGCGGCGGGAGTTCCTACCGTCGAAATTGGTGAAGTGCTTCCGGAGTCCAAGCCGCTAATTAACCTCGGGCCTTAGTAGGCTTGCGGTCGCGCCTCGTTTGTGTCGGCCCTAGTACACCAGGAAGACGTAAGCATTGATGTTGCCAATCAGCGGGCTGCTCTGCTGGCCGGTGTTGGTGGATGTTGCCTCCTGACCGTCCGTGGCGTAGGCATAGAGGATGTGAATTCCCAGATGTAGTGGATTAACGACCCTGCCCTGGAAACGGCCCGAACCCTTGCTGATGGCCTTGGTCCACTGCCCCTGCCAGGTATCCACTTGGAATACAAGATTGTCCACCGGGGTCTGCTTTGGCTTGAAACGATCTTTCGCGCTGAAGGTGAAGACCGGTTTCGGGTTGTGGGTCCGATTGTTTGCCAGCGGATTGATTGTCACCTGGATCGGAATCGCGAGCACCTGCTGGTCAGCAATCGCGGTGACGTAAGTATTCGAGCCGCCGCCCGTGTAGGTCTTGTAGTTCACCGGATTGAAGGCGACGATGGAATCCGTGGATTTTGAGTCGAAGACGGTGACCACACTATTGGTGGCGCCGTCGATCACGGTCAAGTTTTGACTCTGCTGGTTCCCCACATAAGTCTTGTTCGTTAACAAATTCACCGCCACGGCATAAGGTCCGAATTCGTTCGACCCGGCGACAGTAGTGGTGTTGTTGGTGGCGCCGTCGATCACGGTAACATTGTTGCTTGCCTCGTTGGCCACGTAGATTTCGTTGCTCACGGTATTGACGGCGACGGCAATCGGAGCTGATGCCTTGGGATCGCTCACCGTCGTGGTCCGATTCGTCGCCCCGTTGATCACGGTCACGTTGTTGCTGTTGTAATTCGCCACGTAGACCTTGTTGGTTGCAGCGTCCACAGCCAGCGCGACGGGCGAGCTGGCGTTCGGGTCGGTAACCGTAGCGGTGCCATTCGTGGCGCCATCAATCACGGTCACATTGTTGCTGCCCTCGTTGGCCACATAGATCTTGTTCGTCACCGGATCCACTGCCACTGCGTATGGTAACTTCGCGTTGGAATCGCCGACGGTGGTAAACCCGTTCGTGCTTCCGTCAATCACCGTGACGTTATTGCTGCTGACGTTCGCCACGTAGATCTTGTTGGTCACCGGATTCACCGCCACAGCGTAAGGACCTTTTGCCTTGGGGTCGGCGATCGTGGTGGTCTTGTTTGTGCTTCCGGTGATCACGGTGACGTTGTTGCTGTAGTTATTGGCCACGTAGATTTTGTCAGTGGCAGCGTCCGCGGCCACCGCCCAGGGAGATTTCGCGTTGGGATCGGTGACGGTAGTGGTTTTGTTGGTGGCTCCTTCAATCACGGTGACGTTGTTTTGATTGTTGGCCACGTAAATCTTGTTGGTCGCTGGATTCACATCCTCTGCCGTCGGGTAGTACGGATCGGAGATGTCGGTCGTGCCAAAGGTAGACCCGTCGATGACAGTTACGTTGGAACTGCTGGCGTTGGCCGCGTAAACCTTATCTGTGACCGGGTTCACGCCTACGGCCCACGGATACAATGCGTTGGGATCGGTAACGGTCACCGTACTATTCGTCGCCCCATCGATAACCGTAACGTTGTAGCTCAGTTCATTGGTGACGTAGATTTTGTTCGTCAGCGGATTGACGGCCAGAGCAACAGGTCTGTCGGCGTTGGGATCGCGAACCGTGGTAATGGAATTTGTTGCCCCATTGATCACGCTGATGTTTCGCGTCCACCCATTGCTAACGTAAATCCTGTTGGTCACTGGATTCACGGCCACACAATTGGGTGTCTTTGCATTGGAATCGGTGAGGGTAATAAAAGAGTTATCCACTCCCTTAATCACTGTAATGTTTCCGCTTTGGCCGTTGGACACATAAATCAGGTTCGTCACCGGGTTGACCGCAATGGCATTGGGCTGTTTGGCGTTGGGATCGGCGATGTCAGTCACGCGGTTGGTGGCTCCGTCAATCGCCGTGACGTTATTGCTATAGATGTTGGCCACGTAAATCTTGTTGGTCTCCGGATTGACTGCCACCGCGTAGGGCCCGCTTGCCTTCGGATCGGTGAGGGTTGTAGTGGTATTGGTAGCTCCATCGATCACCGTGACATTGTTACTCTGAGAATTTGCTACGTAGATCTTGTTGGTCACGGGATTGACTGCCACGGCATAAGGGTAGACTGCGTTTGGATCGGAGACGGTGGTAGTGGAATTGCTCGCTCCGTCGATGACTGTGACGTTGTAACTCAGGCCATTGGTCACATAGATCTTGTTGGTCACCGGATTCACCGCTATGCCATCGGCCAGGTTCGCATTCGGATCGCTGATTTGGGTGGTGGTGTTGGTAACCCCGTCAATTACCGTCACATCCCCGCCCCTGCCGTTGGCGACTATATATATCTTGTTGGTTGCTGGATTTACCGCCAAGGTAAGCGGGGAGTTTTTCAACGCCACCGTTGTCGTTACCGTCTGGCCGCTCATGTTGGCCGTGCCAGCGAACAAGAGCATGAGAAGACTCATCAGCGCAGGCAGAATTGCCCGAAGATTGTTTGGCGGGTTGCTACGTGTCGCTTTCATGGTTTTCCTCCCGATAGAGCCTAGAATTGCGGTCGAAGAAAAGATAAAGGCATAGTCCTGAACCAATGAGGAAGTTAATTCGGGGTTACCGGAAGCGGCTCTGAACAGCCGCAGACTACAATGCGACAGATTCTACGCCCGCCGGGAATCCTGCGTCAATGGGCTGAAAGCGCGGTAGTGGACTCGGTATCGGAGGGTGCGGCTGGCTATCGCATCTCAGCTCTTGGCGATGCCATCTGTTTGAGCTCCCGTCCCAGTGTCGCCCGCGGGAAGAGCATGGCGTTGAACTCGGCGCCCACCAGAACCACGAGCGAGATCATATACATCCACACCAGCAGCGCGATAGCCGCGCCGAGTGAGCCGTAGATCAGGCTGTAGTCTGCATATCTCTGCAAATACCAGCCGAACAGCATGGTGACGAGAGACCACAGCGCCGTGGCCAGAGTGGCGCCGGGCAGCACGCTGTGCCAGGGTTGGGTACGGGGCACGGCGTTGTGGTAAATCAGCGCGATGACCGCAATGCTGGTCAGCGTGGCGATGAGCCAGCGAATGGCGGTCCACATCAGCAGGATGAACAGTCCGTATTCGTGCCCCAACTCGAACAGAATGCGGGTCTCGATGCGGCTGCCGAAAGCTACCAGCACAGTGGCGAAAGTCAGAGGAATGCCGGCCAGGACGACCAGCGAGAATGCAATCATCCGCTCCTTGACCAGTCCCCAGATTTTCGGAAGCTGATAGGCATTGCGAAAGCCTTCCATCCAGGAAATCATGACGCCGGAACCGGTCCACAGCGTAATCAGAGACGCGGTGATCAATACTCCTACCGGGCGCTGAATGGACGTGCCTTTCAGATAGGCGAGCGCGCTGGCGCTTCCGGCGGGAAGAATTCTCCCCAGGGCATAGGAAATCTCGCGCAGATACACTTCAGTCTTTCGCGAAGTGGCCAGCACCGAGCCGATCACGAGCAAGCTGGGGAAAAAAGTGAGAATGGAAGAGTAGGCCGAAGCCTTGGCGACGGCGAACGCGTCGTGCTGGAACGCGCGCCATAAGGCGAGGCGGAGCAGGCGCAGGAATCGCAGGATCACTGGCCAAAGAGTAGCGCCCTCGGGAGCCTCACACAACAAGGAAATCTCGTAGCGTTCCTGCTCTTGCAATCGTTGTGGGTTGGCATGCATGGGGCTTATATCAGTGTGAGGAGCCTGAACGAAATAGAGCGAGCGTGAGGGTCGTTGCTTCCCACAGGGTCGCCACGATGAAAGCAAGAGCCACAGGCCATCCCCAAAATATCAATTCCATTACTTGCCGCGATGGTCGCCATTGCGTGTGCAGGTGAATGCCGAAGCTGAAGCCGCCGGAGAAAACGGTCGCGATGTAAAGCAGCATCATGGCGGCTGCGGCAATCCCAAATACCTTTGCGAAATGAATCACGTGTTGCAAATTCTGTCCCACTGCAGTCAAAAGAGAAAGGGCGGATCGCTCCGCCCTTGCCTGTTTTTTCGCAATTACTCCGCGGTCAGTTCCTCGGTCTCGCCTTCGTGCCGCATCAGCTCAAGCGCGCGCTCGGCTTCCTCGTACGCCTGCGAAACCTCTTCCTGGACCTTGGCTGCCGCCTCTTCCATCTCCGGCGAGAGGCGCACGTTGCGGTAGTATTCCATGCCGGTGCCGGCGGGAATGAGGCGTCCTACGATCACGTTTTCCTTCAGACCGCGCAGGTGATCCACCTTGCCCTGAATGGAGGCTTCGGTGAGCACGCGCGTGGTCTCCTGGAACGAGGCCGCGGAGATGAAGGAGTCCGTGGACAGCGACGCCTTGGTGATGCCGAGAAGCAGCGGCCGGCCGGTAGCAGGACGCCCACCTTGCGCGATCACGCGTTCGTTCTCATCGGCAAACTTGAACTTGTCCACCTGTTCCTCGAGCAGGAACGAGGTGTCGCCGACGTCTTCCACCCGGCGCCAACGCATCATCTGGCGAACGATCACCTCAATGTGCTTGTCGCTGATGTTGACGCCCTGCAGCCGGTAGACTTCCTGGATTTCATTGACCAGATAAGCCTGCAGTTCTTTTTCGCCGAGCACCGCCAGGATGTCGTGCGGGTTGAGCGGGCCGTCCATGAGCGGTTCGCCCGCCTTAACGCGCTCGCCTTCCTGCACGTTGATGTGGACGCCGCGCGGCACCGAGTATTCCTTCTCCGTGCCATTGTCGGCGACGACATACATTTTGCGCTGGCCCTTCGAGACCTCGCCGAACTTGACCAAGCCATCGATTTCGCTGATGACCGCAGTCTCGTGTGGCTTGCGGGCTTCGAACAGCTCGACCACGCGCGGCAAACCACCGGTGATGTCTTTGGTCTTGGTGGTCTCGCGCGGGATCTTGGCCAGCACGTCTCCCGGATGCGCCGTATCGCCGTCCTGCACCATGAGGTGAGCGCGCGAGGGCATCAGATAACGCTTGCTGGTCTTGCCTTTGATCACGATCGCCGGCTGCCGCTTCTCATCGGGCGAATCCGCCACGACGTGACGCGACAATCCGGTGACCTCGTCCACTTCTTCGTGCAGAGTGACCCCTTCCTGCAGGTCCTTGAACTGGATCGTGCCGCCAATCTCGGTCAAGACTGAGAAGGTGTATGGATCCCACTCGACCATCACCTGTCCGAGCTGGACCTGGTCGCCTTCGTTCACCTTGACCTTGGCGCCGTACACGACCGCATAGCGCTCCCGTTCGCGGCCTTTCTCGTCGACCACCGCAATCGAGCCCTGCCGGTTCATGACCACCAGATCGCCCGACTTCGCCTTCACCGTCTGCAGGCCGATGAAACGTACCGCGCCATTGCTCTTGGCTTCCAGGCGGGACTGCTCGGAAACTCGCGAGGCCGTGCCGCCGATGTGGAAGGTACGCATGGTGAGCTGCGTTCCCGGTTCGCCGATGGATTGCGCCGCGATCACGCCGGTGGCCTCGCCCAACTCGACCAGACGGCCCGAAGCCAGGTTGCGCCCATAGCACATCACGCAGACGCCGCGCTTGGACTCGCAGGTCAGCACCGAACGGATCTTCACCCTCTCGATGCCGGCAGCCTGGACCGTCCCGGCAAGTTCTTCCGTGATCTCCTGGTTAATGTCCACCACCACATTGCCGTCGTAGTCCTTGAGTTTCTCAAGCGATACGCGGCCCACGATGCGGTCGCGCAACGGTTCGATGACTTCGCCGGCTTCCACGATACCTGCAACGTAAATACCGTCGACCGTGCCGCAGTCGTATTCGCTGATGATCACGTCCTGCGCGACGTCGACCAGGCGGCGGGTGAGATAACCGGAGTCGGCCGTCTTGAGCGCCGTGTCCGCCAAACCTTTTCGCGCGCCATGCGTGGAGATAAAGTATTCCAACACGGTCAAGCCCTCACGGAAATTCGCCGTGATGGGCGTTTCAATGATCTCGCCCGATGGCTTGGCCATTAATCCACGCATGCCGGAGAGCTGGCGAATCTGCTGTTTCGATCCGCGAGCGCCGGAGTCCGCCATAACGTAAATCGGATTGATGAAGCCTTCCTTGTCGCGTTGCTGCATCTGGCCGAACATTTCATCCGCAACTTTCTCGGTGATCGCCGACCAGATTTCGATAACTTTGTTATAGCGTTCGCCGTTGGTGATCGCGCCGTCCAAGTATTGCTGCTGGACCCCGATGCCCTGCTTCTCGGCGTCGCGCACCAGGGTCTTCTTGTTGTCCGGCACGACCATGTCGTCAATGCCGATGGAAAGGCCGGCGCGGGTGGCAAAGCGGAACCCGAGCTCCTTGACCTCGTCCAGCATCTTGACCGTGATCTCCAGCCCGAACCTCAAGTAGCAGTAGCTGACCAACTGCCCGATGCCCTTCTTCTTAAGCAAGCCGTTGATGAACGGCATGCCGGCTGGAAGGTGATCGTTCAGAATGGCGCGGCCCACCGTAGTGTTCAGGAAGCTGCGGTCATACTGCACCGGATCGGTATGGGTAATGTCCTGATCGTCATACGCTGTCGTCAGGTCGATTACGTCGCCGGTATAACGCAGCCGGATGGGCGAGAGCGTTTCAACTTCTCCGGCTTCGAGTGCCAAAAGCACTTCGTCGATGTTGGCAAAGGCGCGCCCTTCACCCTTGGCGCCCGGCTTCGCTTTGGTCAGGTAGTAAAGGCCCAGCACCATGTCCTGGGTAGGCACAGTGATGGGATGACCGGATGCCGGCGACAAAATGTTGTGCGAGGACAGCATCAGCACGCTGGCTTCCACCTGCGCTTCCGGAGACAGGGGGATGTGAACTGCCATCTGGTCGCCGTCAAAGTCGGCGTTGAACGCGGTGCAGACCAGCGGGTGAATTTTGATCGCTTTGCCTTCCACCAGCACCGGCTCAAAAGCCTGAATGCCCAGCCGGTGAAGAGTTGGAGCGCGGTTCAAAAGCACCGGGTGGTCTTTGATGACTTCCTCCAGAATGTCCCAAACAATGGGCTCTTGCTGCTCCACCATTTCCTTGGCTTGCTTGATGGTGGTGCAGTGGCCGGTCTGTTCCAACCGGTGATAGATGAACGGCTTGAACAGCTCGAGCGCCATCTTCTTGGGCAGACCGCACTGATGCAGTTTGAGTTCGGGGCCGACTACGATGACCGAACGTCCGGAGTAGTCCACGCGCTTGCCCAGCAGGTTCTGACGGAAGCGACCCTGCTTGCCTTTGAGAGTGTCGGACAGCGACTTGAGCGGCCGATTGTTTGCGCCGCGCAACACGCGTCCCCGGCGGCCGTTATCAAACAGAGCGTCCACGGCTTCCTGCAGCATGCGTTTTTCGTTACGCACGATCACTTCCGGCGCGTGCAGGTCCATGAGCTTCTTCAAGCGGTTGTTGCGGTTGATCACGCGACGATAAAGATCATTCAGGTCGGAGGTAGCAAAGCGCCCGCCGTCCAGAGGCACCAGGGGCCGCAACTCCGGTGGGATGACCGGGATCACATCCAGGATCATCCAGTTCGGCTTGTTCCCGCTGCGGCGGAACGCCTCGACCACCTTGAGGCGCTTGGCGTACTTGAGCCGCTTCTGCAGCGAGCTCTCATGCTTCATCTTCTCGCGCAATTCAGTGGACAGGCCTTCAACATCCACGCGCTTGAGCAGTTCTTTTATTGCCTCCGCTCCCATCATGGCTTTGAAGCCGGCGGGCCGGAACTGCTGGTCCAACTCGCGGAACTTGGTCTCGTCCTTGATGACTTCGCGCTCTTTAACCGGAGCCTCGCCGGGCTCGACCACCACGTAGGCCTCGAAATAAAGCACGGACTCCAGATCGCGCAGCGAAATATCAAGCAGGTGGCCGATACGGCTGGGCAATCCCTTGAAGAACCACACATGCGAGCACGGTGACGCCAGCTCGATGTGGCCCAGGCGCTCCCGGCGCACCTTGGAGAGCGTGACTTCCACACCGCACTTGTCACAAATCACGCCGCGGTGCTTCATCCGCTTGTACTTGCCGCACAGACACTCCCAATCCGTTACTGGACCGAAGATGCGGGCGCAGAACAGGCCATCGCGCTCCGGCTTGAAGGTGCGATAGTTGATGGTCTCCGGTTTGGTTACTTCCCCGTGCGACCAGCTCCGGATTTTCTCCGGAGACGCCAGGCTGATGCGGATGGCATCGAAATCGGCGATAGGATTTGCCAGATCAAAGGGGCTCGAGCGAAACAAGGTGTTCCTCCACTTCCTGCGGCCGTTCGCCGCCGCGGGCGGCACCTGCAAGTGGCCAGTGGTTAGTTGCCAGTGACCAGTTTTCTCCTGGCTCTATCGCGCAAGTGCATCGCGATTGGCCAGCTTTCCCAAAAATCCTCTGCGCAGTCCGTGCGGCCAGTAAGCTGGCTAGACTAGCCACTGGCCACTAATCCGCTGCTGCTGCGACCGGCTTTTTCTCTCCGGCCTTGATCAGTTCCACGTCCAAACATAGCGACTGCAACTCGCGAATCAGCACGTTGAACGATTCCGGCACACCCGGCTCCATGGCAGCTTCGCCCTTGACGATGGCCTCGTAAATCTTGGTGCGGCCATAAACGTCGTCCGACTTCGCCGTTAACAGCTCCTGTAGGATGAAGGCCGCGCCGTACGCCTCCAGCGCCCAGACTTCCATCTCTCCGAAGCGCTGGCCACCGAACTGCGCCTTGCCGCCCAGCGGTTGCTGGGTGATGAGCGAGTACGGGCCGATGGAACGAGCGTGAATCTTGTCGTCCACCAGGTGCGAGAGTTTAAGCATGTAGATATAGCCGACGGTGACCGGCTGTTCAAACTTGTCGCCGGTCATGCCGTCGTACAGGTAGGTCTTTCCGGCTTCAGGCAGGCCCGATTGCCTAAGCAGGGCCTTGATCTCGCTTTCGCGCGAGCCGTCAAACACCGGCGAGCCGGTGTACACGCCCCGTGTCAGGGTGGGGGCCACGGCCATCAGTTCCTCATCGCTGAGGTCGCCGACGGCGTCAGCCAGGGTAGTATCTTTGAACAGCGCCTTCAGCTCGCGCCGGATGGCGTCCTCGCGCGTGTTCTCAGCCAGGATCTGGCTTATTTTCTTGCCCAGTTCGTGTCCGGCCCATCCCAGGTGGGTTTCGAGAATCTGTCCCACGTTCATACGGGAGGGAACGCCCAGCGGGTTGAGCACGATTTCCACCGGCGTGCCATCTGCGAGGTACGGCATATCCTCATCCGGCAGGATGCGCGCGATCACGCCCTTGTTTCCGTGACGGCCCGCCATCTTGTCGCCCACGCTGAGCTTGCGCTTCATGGCGATGTAGACTTTGACCAGCTTGATCACGCCTGGCGGCAGTTCGTCGCCCTTAGTCAGCTTGTCTTTCTTCTCGTTGACGATCTTCTTGAGCACATCAATCTGACGCGAGGTCATTTCCTCGATCTCGTCGATCTGCTCATTCACTCGAGGATCCTTGTCGGCGTACTTGATGCGCTTCAGATTGCGGGTGGAAATGCGTTCGATCGTATCGCGGTCCAGGATAAGTCCCTTGGTCAGCAGGCGCTTGTTGGTGCGCTCATCGTGCAGGTCAGCCTGCACTTCCTTGCCGCCCAGGATGTTCTCCAGACGCTTGAGGCGCTCGTCGGTCAGAATGCGGATTTCGTCGGACAGGTTCTTTTCCAACTTGGCGATCTGCGATGCCTCGATGGCCTTGGCCCGCTCGTCCTTCTCCTGGCCTTTGCGGGAGAAGATCTTGACGTCCACGATCACGCCTTCAATGCCCGGCGGGCAGTAGAGTGAAGCGTCGCGGACGTCCCCAGCTTTCTCTCCAAAGATCGCGCGCAGCAGCTTCTCTTCCGGTGTGAGCTGGGTTTCGCCTTTGGGCGTCACCTTGCCTACCAGAATGTCGCCTTGTTTCACGCTGGCGCCGATACGAATGACGCCGGCTTCATCCAGGTTGCGCAGCATGGTTTCACTGACATTGGGAATATCGCGAGTGACTTCTTCCGGTCCCAGCTTGGTGTCGCGGGACTCGAGCTCGAACTCCTCAATGTGAACGGAAGTGTAGTAATCCTCTTTCACCAGCTTCTCGGACACCAGGATCGCGTCCTCAAAGTTGTAGCCGCGCCAGGGCATGAAGGCGACCAGCACATTGCGCCCGAGCGCCAACTCGCCGTGGTCGGTGCAGGGGCCGTCTGCGATCACCTGCCCCTTCACCACCCGCAGACCTTTCTCGACAATCGGCTTCTGGTTGATGCAGGTGTTCTGGTTGGAGCGCTTGAACTTCGTGAGCTGATAGATGTCGCTGCCCACCTCGCGGGAAAGCTGTCCCGGATGGTGCTCACCCTCGACCCGCACAATAATGCGCTCCGAGTCCACCGAATCGATCACTCCATTGCGTCGCGCCAGAATGACGGCGCCAGAGTCGCGCGCCGTGACGCCTTCCATTCCAGTACCCACGATGGGAGCTTCCGCCCGCAACAGCGGAACCGACTGGCGTTGCATGTTCGCGCCCATCAGCGCGCGGTTGGCGTCGTCGTGCTCGAGGAAGGGAACCAGCGACGCTGCCACGGAGACCAACTGCTTCGGGCTGACGTCGATGTAATCCACCTCATCGCGATTGACCAGCACAAAGTTGCCGGCCTTGCGGGCATTGACCAGATCGCCCACGATCCGGCCCTTGTCGTCGAGTTCGACGTTGGCCTGAGCGATTACGTGCCGATCTTCCTCCCAAGCCGACAGATAGAACGAGTAGGGCTCGAGCTCCACCGGTTTCTTGCGACGATCCTTGAGTTCGGCGTTCACCTTCTCAATCTCGTGCTTTTCCAGGTGATCCCCGACCTTGTGTTCGCTATCTCCGGCATTGACCACGCTGACGTAGTCCACCACCCGACCGTTCTTCACCCGCCGGTAGGGCGATTCGATGAATCCGTAGTCGTTGATCCGCGCATAACAGCTCAACGACGAAATCAATCCAATGTTGGGACCTTCGGGAGTCTCAATCGGGCAGATACGTCCATAGTGTGTCGGGTGCACGTCGCGGACTTCGAATCCGGCACGTTCACGCGACAGACCGCCCGGCCCAAGGGCTGACAGACGCCGCTTATGAGTAATTTCCGAAAGCGGATTCGTCTGGTCCATGAACTGCGAGAGTTGTGAAGACCCGAAGAATTCACGGATAGCCGCCATCACCGGTTTGGCGTTGACCAAATCGTGCGGCATGGCCGTGGACATCTCCTGGTACACGCTCATCTTTTCCTTGATGGCGCGTTCCATGCGCACCAGACCAATGCGGAACTGATTCTCCAGCAGCTCACCGACCGCCCGTACGCGGCGGTTGCCGAGATGATCGATATCATCCACCGCGCCGATATTCTTGCGCAGCTTGAGCAGGTAGCGGATGGTACCGTAGAAATCGTCCGGCTCCAGCGTGCGGTTCTCCAGGCTGGTGGCGTCGTTCTTTTCGAACAGCTTGATGTTGAACTTCAGCCGGCCCACGCGCGAAAAATCGTACTTGCGCGGGTCGAAGAACATTCCGTGAAACAGCGCCGTCGCCGTATCCAGCGTGGGCGGATCGCCGGGGCGCAGTTTGCGGTAGATCTCGATCAGCGCTTCCTGCGGGGTCTTCACCGAGTCGCGCTTCAGAGTTTGGCTGATCACCGTGCCCACATCGTCGCGCTCCGGGAAGAACAAATTGAGCTCGACCACGCCTGCCGCCTCCAGAATCTTCGCCACCTTATCGGCAGTGAGTTCCGAGTTGGCTTCGAGCAGTACCTCGCCCGTGGTCGTATCCACCACATCGCTGCCCACCCAGGCGCCTTCCAGGTCCGAGACGTCCACTTCAATCTCGCTGACCTTCGCCTTCTGAATTTCTTTCAGAGTTGCCGCATTGAGTTTGCGGCCAGAGTGCGCGATCTCTTCTCCCGACTTGCTCTTGACGCTGTGCGCCAGCTTCATTCCCAGCAAATTAGTGGGCTTCTCGCTGGCCGGATCAAGCGTCCAGTAAAGCTTCTTGTCGCGAATCACCAGTCGGTCCACGGTGTAGAACGTGCGCAGAATGTCCTCCCCGGAACGCAGGCCGAGAGCGCGCAGGAAGATGGTTCCCAGGAACTTGCGCTTGCGGTCAATGCGCACGTAGAGCACATTCTTCTGGTCGTATTCAAATTCAACCCAGGAGCCACGATACGGAATGATCTTGCCCAGGAAGTAGGTGCGGTTGTTGGCAGTTTCGAAGAACACGCCCGGCGAACGGTGCAATTGGCTGACAATCACACGCTCTGTGCCATTGATAATGAATGTACCGTTCTGAGTCATTAGCGGCACATCGCCAAAGAAAACTTCCTGCTCCTTGATGTCGCGGATGGAACGGTTGCCGGTCTCCGCGTCCTTATCGAAGATGGTAAGGCGCATAGTGACCTTAAGCGGCGCGGAGTAGGTCATGCCCCGCTCTTCGCACTCACTCACGTCATATTTCAGTTGCAGCCCGACCGGATCGCCGCACTTGTTGCAGAAATCGGGTGTATTCGCGTTATAGGTTCCGCACTTCTGGCAGAGCACCTCGCCCGGATGAAATGGGTCGGTGATGACCGTCGAACCGCAATTCTTGCAAGTGGTGCGCAAGTGATGCAGACCTTTCAAATGGCCGCACTTGCACTCCCAGTTGCCGATGGCGTAGTCCACGAACTCCAGTTGCGAGACGTTGCGGAAGTCGGTGATGGGAAAGACCGACTGGAAAACCGCCTGCAGGCCGGCGTCGTCGCGTTCGCTGGGCAAGCGGTCCATTTGCAGAAAGCGGTCATAGGAGCGCTTCTGCACCTCGATCAGATTCGGGATCTGGATGGTTGCCGGAATCTTGGAAAAATCAAAGCGCTTACGGAAGGTATTATTCTTCGACATTCGGATACTCCCAAACTTTCATGCGCAGCCGTGGGCTGCGACTAAATGCAGAATGTGAAAAGCATGTGTGGAGACGGGACTAGCCTCCGTCAGGGCCGACCCTCCTCTTGCTCAGAGAAAGGGACTGCCTCCACACCTATGCTGCAGAGTTTCGGACAAAAAGGCATGCGCCCGTAGGGACATAAGTCCCCGCAGGCGCCCGTTACGGCGCTTGGCCTGTGTTGAAATTTGTCGTTTCCGCGCCAGTATTTATGGCCTGTTCCCGTTCCGCCCTGCCCGCGGAACAGTCTGCCAACCCGTGTCAGCAACCACGCCCCCGCTTCCCTGGGTCTGTTACCGTGGTCGCCGCCACCTCGACGAAGCAGGAAGCGGTGCTGTTAATATAGATGATAACACCGCTTCGAAAGCTTCACCAAATAGATCCTTTGCCTCGATAGAACTTGCAATCTGCTGATGGATGCCGGGCGTCCCCGCCCGCCCTCCATCGTTTTTCGTCATTGAGCTACTTCACTTCTACAGTGGCTCCGGCTTCGGTGAACTTCTTCTTGATGTTCTCCGCCTCTTCCTTGGAGACGCCCTCTTTTACGTTCTTGGGGGCGCCATCCACCAGGTCCTTGGCTTCCTTCAAGCCCAGGCTGGTCACTTCGCGGACGGCCTTGATTACATTGATCTTGTTCGCGCCCACTTCTTTTAGAACCACCGTGAACTCAGTCTTTTCTTCCGCCGGAGCCGCGCCTGCGGCTGCTCCGCCACCGCCCGCCATGACCACCGGCGCTGCGGCTGCCGCCGAGACGCCGAGCTTCTCTTCGAGACGCTTTACGAGCGCCGCCGCGTCGAGCAGCGACAGCCCTACAATCTGTTCTTCCAACTGCTGCAGATCCGCCATGTCTCTATCTCCAGATTTTCTGTAAAGACGTAGCTTGCTACATCTCTACGAGTGTCAGCTACTGATTTCGTTATCCTTCGGTCGGGTTTCCAGTGCGGCAGGCTCGTTTCCAGACGCCAGACAACGGCTGGATTGGAACCGCGCAACCCCTGACCTAAGATAACCAAATCTCTTCGGACGGCTTTCACCGCCCCGAACTCTGTGTGGCGCGGGCGCCTTCGCCCGCGCGGTACCGCTGAAATCTACTTATTCCGCTTGTCGATCCATCTACGCCAAATCGCTCTGAGGCCCAGAAACAAAGCTAAGGCCGCCAACCATCCATATACCCGAACAAAAAACTAGATCCACCTCATGCACTCCACACAACACGGGCGAGGGCGCCCGCGCCACACGAGCTATGCTTCCTTAAACTTCTTTTTCTCCACGCCCTGGTTGACCACTACCGCCACGTTCGCGGCCAACTGCATTCATCGCCGTGACCAGACGCTGCGCCGGAGCATTGATCAGGAACAGCAGCTTGGAGTAAATCTCCTCTTTCGAGGGCATCGTGGCCAGCGCCTTGATCTCCTTGATCGAGATCACCCGCCCTTCGACTACGCCCGCCTTGAAAGTGAACTCCGGATTGATCCTTGGCGTACTTGGAGAGCGCCTTTGCCAGGGCCACCGGATCGCCGGTCGTGTAAGCGATTGAAGTCACGCCTGACAGATTCTTTCAACACCTCTTCCGCCTTGGTGCCCTTGGCGGCGCGCTCGGCCAGGGTGTTCTTCACCACCGCGATACTTCGCGCCGGAACCGCGCAGTGTCTTACGTAACTCGTAATCCTTGGCCACCGTGAGTTTGCTGTAGGTCGTCACAATCAGGCTGGAGACGGCTCTTAGCTCCTTCCCCAGCTCTTCAACCTGCTCGGTTTTCTTCGCTCTGCGTAACCGCCATGATTCAGTCCCTTTATAGAAATCCGTTTGTTTGTCATCCTGCGGCGACCTCTTTCGCTCGCCGGAGGATCCAGGCGCGCCGCGCCGAGACGGCGCTGGACCGAATTCGCGCGTTTGGCCGCTTCCTTATAGCCTTAGCCGCCGCTTCGACCGCGCTGGTGTCAATCGGAATCCCGGGGCCCATGCTGGAACTCAGATAACAGCCCTTGATATACTTTCCCTTTGCCACAGTCGGCTTGGCCTTGACGACGCTGTGATCAACACCGTGGCGTTTTCAACCAGCTTCTCCGCCGGGAAACGAAATCTTGCCGACCGGCACATGCACCAGCGCCGTTTTATCGGTGCGGAACTCTACCTTGCCGGCCTTGACTTCCTGCACCGCCCTGGCAACGTCGAAAGTGACGGTACCAGTTTTCGGATTGGGCATCAGACCCTTGGGGCCGAGAACTTTGCCCAGTCGTCCTACGGACTTCATGACGTCGGGCGTGGCGATCAGGGCATCGAAGTCGGTCCAGTTTTCTTTATTGATCTTTTCGACCATTTCTTCGCCGCCGACGAAGTCCGCTCCGGCCTGTTCGGCTTCTTTGACTTTTTCACCGGTAGCTATGACCAGAACCCGTTTTGACTTGCCCAGACCATGCGGCAGCACCACTGTTCCGCGCACCATTTGGTCTGCATGCTTGGGATCGACGCCGAGACGCATCGTGATTTCCACCGTCTCGTCAAACTTGGCGTATTTCACCTTCTGCAGGAGCGGAACTGCGTCCTTCAGATCGTATACGGACGCTTCTCCACCGCCTGCCGCGCCTTGGTGATGTTTTTTCCTGCTTTTTTCATTTCTTTTCCTCGTCTCCCACCGCTCATCGTTCTTCTGATGGGCCGTAGTGCCGTTGACTCAGACGTAGCAAAGCTACGTCTCTACGAGAGTACCCAACCACTTCAATCCCCATTGAGCGCGCGGTTCCGCGAATGCTCTTGATGGCGGTTTCCACGGACGCGGCATTCAGATCCGGCATTTTCTGCTTGGCGATGTCTTCCACCTGCTTGAGCCGTTACTTTGCCGACTTTGTCTTTGTTTGGAGCTCCCGATCCCTTGGCAATTCCGGCGGCGCGTTTGAGCAAGATCGAAGCCGGGGGCGTCTTGGTGATGAAGGTGAAAGAGCGGTCGTTATAAACCGACACCACCACCGGAATAATCAGTCCTTCCAGTTCTTTTGCGCCAGTGCGGGCGTTGAACTGTTTGCAGAACTCCATGATGTTGATCTGCGCCTGGCCCAAGGCAGGACCTACCGGCAGGCGCCGGCGTTGCCTTGCCCGCCGCGATCTGAAGCTTAACTGAACCTGTTACTTTCTTCGCCATAATCTGTTCTCGGTCCCTTGTCATCCTGAGGCGACTTGGTTCTCGTCGCCGAAGGATCTGGGCGCGCCGCGCGATGCGCCGGAGGCGCTCAATTCGCGCGTTTAGCGCGCTTCCGTATCAAGCCACCTTCTCCACCTGGTTGAATTCCAACTCTACCGGCGTTGAGCGCCCGAAAATCGTGACCATCACCTTCAGCGTCTCACGCTCGTCGTTGACGTCGTCCACAACGCCAGTAAACTGGCGAATGGGCCCTCGGTGATGCGCACCGAGTCGTTCTTTTCGAACTTTACCTTGAGCTTGGGTTTGTCCTTAGACTCTCCTACGCGATACACGATGTGCTGGACTTCCTCCTCGGAAAGCGGCGTGGGCTGTTGGCCCGTACCCACAAACCCAGTCACGCGCGGCGTCGACTTCACCACATGCCAGACGTGATCGTCCATGTCCATTTCCACCAGCACATAGCCGGGATAGAACATCCGTTCACTCGTGTACTTCTTGCCGCCGCGCACCTCGGTCACGGACTCAGTCGGGATCAGCACCTTGCCAATCTTTTCTTGCAGGCCGAATGCCTGGATGCGCGACTCCAGCGACTCCTTCACCTTACGCTCGAATCCCGAATAGGAGTGGATGATGTACCACTTCATGTTCGGATTGCGCGGAGGCTCCGCCACAACGCTGCCGCCATCTGCTGCAGCGGGCGTTTCTACGCTGGCTTCCAAGGTTCCGTTCTTTTCTTCGTCCGGCATATCGTGCTCTAAGATCGCTTCCTTCTTCGCCTCTTTGGCCTCAGTGATGGGTCAAGTACTTGAAGAGATAGTTGATGGCGTTGCCGATGGTGTTGTCCACGATCCAGAAGTATGCTCCGAACAAGGACGACGGTGATAATGACCACAAGACTCGTGGCGCGCACGTCCTTAAACGACGGCGTCGTAACCTTTCTCATTTCGGTACGGACGTCGTTGTAGAAGGTCTTGACCCGCTCTGGCCAGGACTTCAGCCGCCCCGCAAAGCCCTCGTCCGCCGCCGCTGCGATTGACTTTGCCATTTTCTTTGTCTCGACTCCCATCACTCCACCCCGACTTCTGGTCTGTCTTCCACTCTGGCAGGGGCGGAGGGATTCGAACCCCCAAGTCCGGTTTTGGAGACCGGCAGTTTAACCGTTGAGCTTACGCCCCTGTTACCTTGTCATCCTGAGGCGACATGCTCTTCGTCGCCGAAGGATCTGGGCGCGCCGCGCGAAGTGCCGCGTTTTTCGCGGCACATGAAACGCGCGTTCGGCGCGCTTCCCTATTTCACTTCCTTGTGCGGCGTATGCTTCCGGCAACGGCCACAGAATTTCTTCAGCTCCAGCCGGTCCGGCGTCGTCTTCCGGTTCTTGGTCTTCGAGTAATTCCGCTCTTTGCACTCACCGCACTGCATCGTAATGATTTCCCTGGGCATCGCTCACTCCAAAAATTACTTGCGTTGTCATCCTGAGGCGACACGCCTTCTGTCGCCGAAGGATCTGAGCGCGCCGCGCGAAGCGTCCGCAGGACGCATAAATCGCGCGTTTGGCGCGCATCCCTGTTACGTCACAATCTCGCTGATCGTTCCCGCGCCGACCGTGTGCCCGCCTTCGCGGATCGCGAACCGCAAGCCCTTCTCCATCGCCACCGGCGTGATCAGCTCAATCACCAGGCTCACGTTATCGCCCGGCATCACCATCTCCGTGCCCGCCGGCATCTCCGCTACTCCGGTCACGTCGGTGGTGCGAAGATAAAATTGCGGCCGGTACCCTTTGAAAAACGGCGTGTGCCGCCCGCCTTCTTCTTTCGTCAGAATGTACACTTCCGCCTTGAACTTGGTGTGCGGCGTGATCGATCCCGGCTTCGCCAGCACCATCCCGCGCTCCACGTCGTCCTTGCCAATACCGCGCAGCAGCAACCCGGCGTTGTCCCCCGCCATGCCTTCGTCCAACTGCTTCTTGAACATTTCCACGCCGGTCACCACTGTCTTGCGGGTTTCGCGGAAGCCCACAATCTCCACTTCCTCGCCCACTTTCACCTTGCCGCGCTCGATTCGTCCGGTGACCACCGTGCCGCGTCCCGAGATCGAGAAAATATCTTCAATCGGCATCAGAAACGGCTTGTCGGTCTCGCGCGGGGGCAGCGGCACGTACTCATCCACCGCCTTCATCAACTCGTCGACTTGCTTCTCCCACTTCGCTTCTCCGTTCAGCGCGCCCAGCGCCGACAAACGCACCACCGGCACCGCGTCTCCGGGAAACTTGTAGCTCTTCAGCAGTTCGCGCACTTCCAGTTCCACCAGATCGAGCAGCTCAGGATCGTCCACCGCATCGCACTTGTTCAGCGCCACCACGATGCAGGGCACGCCCACCTGACGCGCCAACAGCACGTGCTCGCGGGTCTGCGGCATGGGACCGTCGGTCGCGGCGACAACCAAAATCGCGCCATCCATCTGCGCCGCGCCTGTGATCATGTTCTTGATGTAGTCGGCGTGGCCCGGGCAATCCACGTGCGCATAATGGCGCTTGTCGGTTTCATACTCCACGTGCGCCGTGGCGATCGTGATGCCGCGCGCTTTCTCTTCCGGCGCGTTATCAATGCTGTCAAAAGACCGGAACAGAATCTTCGGGTTATGCTTCTGCAGAACTTTCGTGATGGCCGCCGTCAACGTGGTCTTGCCATGATCAATGTGACCGATGGTGCCTACGTTCACGTGCGGCTTGGTGCGATCAAATTTCTCTTTCGCCATTTGCCTTGCTCCGTGTGGCGCGGGCGCCCTCGCCCGCGTGTTTCGTCCCTAGTAATACTGATAAATCTTGTGAAACTTTCCCCGCAGCCTCGGCTCAACTTCCTCGACCCGGGACAGATAAAACTTCGCGCATTTGCGCCTGGTCGGAAAGTGTCAGCGCCTGATACAGGCTCTCCGCTGTCTTTCCTGAGTTAGCCCGAGTCTCATCCACGCGCTCCAGGATGCCCCTGGCTAGCACTGACTCCCAGTCCCGCACGCGGACACTGCCACTATCCAGGCGCTTGAGGAACTTTTCGACCTTGCCCGTAGAGAAGGCGCGGTTGATTGCCTCTTTCAGTCCCTCGAATTCCGTTTCTCGTTCAACCCTGATGGCAGCCTGTTCGAAGCCCACCGTGCGCACCTGAGCTCATCCAAAACTTATGGAGCGGGAGACGGGAATCGAACCCGCGACCAACAGCTTGGAAGGCTGTGACTCTACCACTGAGTTACTCCCGCCTTAAAACCAGCTGTCAGCTTTCAGCTGTCAGCTCACAATTTCTGGAGCCGATGATCAGGATTGAACTGATGACCTCTCCCTTACCAAGGGAGTGCTCTACCAACTGAGCTACATCGGCTTCTGTTCTCCACCTCGCCCTTGTTGTCGGGGTGCATCACATCTTTCCGCCGCAGCCCACGTCTTCACGGCAAACATCGCCAGAATCGCCAAAGTTCCGAGGCGGATTCGCTGGTCGCCGATCGTCGTCCACACCAGAACTCCGAGAACGACATAGGCGCCCAGCGCCAACCATAAACGATTCACAAGAATCTCTGGTGCACAGGGGAGGATTCGAACCTCCGTACCTCGCTAGGAGGAACAGATTTACAGTCTGTCGGCTTTAACCACTCACCCACCTGTGCAGAAAACCAATTTTCAAGCGGCGCAAATCAGGCGACCAGGCCGCGAGGATGAATCGAGAAATTCCGCCCGCGGAACAATCAGAAGCGGCGCGAAAACACCCGCGCCCGCTAACCCCGCACTTGGAAAAGCTTCCTTATGGAATGCTGTTGGAGAAATCCGCTATGCCGCGCCGCGCAAAACGCCCCGCAACTCCAAACCGCTACCGCCAATCCTAAGCCGCCGAATCCTGGAGCTGGCGAAGGGATTTGAACCCCTGACCCTCTGATTACAAATCAGATGCTCTACCAACTGAGCTACGCCAGCAGTTCCGGCACACTCACCCATCCACGGGCGAGCTGCACCCTCTGATCCCTTCCGCATGTCCGGGACAATTGTAAAAGGTACCATAACGGCACTTGACGTGCAACCGCCGAGATGCCCTCGGGGAGCTCAAGACGTTGCTGACGCCGGCCGAGTTTAGCTGTTGCAGTTCGTACTGAAGCGGCTTGCAGTTGCCAGCGTCGTGGTTGGGACCGAAACACTTGTCAGTCAGGATCACTGGCGTCGCGGCTTCGCAGGTCTCGATGTCAGGCCATGAGACTTGATAGACATCCCAGTTTCTGAACTCGCCGTAAGTTACCTGCAATGGATAGCTAGTCTCGGTTCCCCCGTTTGCAATTCGGGGATTGTTGACGTGGATTCCGAAGAAGGAGGGAGGGATAGCTTGCTGCGATTGAGCAAGCGCACGCTCAGAGCTAAGCGACGCAGTGAGCAGGAGGGCGCACACTACTGCTAGCTTTCTCACAAATTTTCTCCAAGGAGTGATTTACGCCTTGCCTGTCCCCCTCGGAGCAGCTAGCTCACAGGCATTTAGCGCAGGGCCATCTTACTCGGAAATTCCCGATCCGGAACCGCCAAGATACCCACAGGCGGGCAGACGCTATGGGGTAATTTCAAATACCACACCGCACCCGCCTTCCCCGCAGGAACCTCCGGCGAGGCCGCCGATGTTCGCCACCCCAAGCAGATGTCCGGATGAGTCAAAGAGGAGATTACCGCTGGGACCACATCCGTCGTTCCCCTCGCCGAAAGAATGCAGCACGGTTTCGCCCACTTCCCCTTGGCTCGCGGCGTCAACCTGAAGGCGGCGCCGCAATTGTTGTACCTGCCGCCTGCGCCAGCGGTGCCGTACAAATTCCCCTTAGCGTCGGGAATAAGCCCAGAGGAAACGAACCCACCTCCTATCCCCTTGTCGCGGTCGAAAGAGCGCAGGATGGCTTCTTTCCATTTGCCGCCGCCGGCTGGCGAGAGCCTGAATGCCGTGCCCCACCCTTGCTGGCCTGCCGTTCCGCCGAATTGCGTAGTACCGTATAGGTTGCCTGAGCCGTCCAAGACCAAGCCGGCTGTGGGCTCATCCCCATCCTTGGTTGCGAAGCTAAAGGAGTGCAACACCTCCTCGCTCCATTGGCCATTCTCCCCCGGACTCAGCTTGAACACGGTGCCTGACGCGTTGTCGGTGCCCCACTCGGTCGTGCTGTATAAGTTGCAGGCCGAATCGAAGATCAACGGCGCCATCGGCGTAGCGCCATCCGCTCCCTGGAACGCGTACAGCACGGACTCCGTCCAATTCCCTTGGCCGTCAGGAGCGAGCTTAAACGCCACGCCGCAACCGCCCGTGCAGGCGTTAAAGTTTCCACCTGCCGACGTGGGTGCCATACAATCGGCCCTGGGAGTCGAAAATCAGACCAGCGAACGGCCACAGTCCGCCTCCAGAGTGAAAGTTGTAGAGCACCTTGTAGGTCCACTTGCCGCCTCTGCTCTTCTCCAGTTCAAAGACTACCCCACAGCCCAGATTCGAGCATCCATTGGAAGCGCCGTAGACGGTAACGCCGTACAGGTTTCCTCCCTTGTCAGCGACGAGGGGCCCTTCGGGAAACCAGCCGTCGCTGCCGGCGCAATTATGCAGAACCGTCTCGCGCCACTTGCCATCCGAACCCTGGGTCAAGCGGAACACTACGCCACAGCCCTGTCCCAAGCAGCTGTTCGCTCCCCCTTCTCCCGTAGTTCCGTAAAGCGCCCCGTCCGGCCCGAGAATGACGCTGCCCGGCACGTTACCATCCTCCCCGTGGAAGCGGTACAAAACTTTCTCCGACGCCGCCCAGAGTGTGGTGCACAGTGCCAGCACGAATGCAAAGCCAGTCACGGTTGCACGCGTTGTCATGTGGTTTGCGGGTCGCGAGGTCATTTGCTTCACTCCTTCGGGCTCATCCTCTCGCAGGCGGGGAATGCAGGCGAGGCGTTCCAGGCTGCGATTATCCTTTGCCCACCGCCATCGGTCAAGCTGAAGTTTCTTGCACTGAACCTACGCTTCGCACGTCTTAAATATCCGGCCTCATGCAATACCAGCACGCTTCCAATTCCTGTTCAATACGCCTGCACGAAGAAGTAGGCACTCATCGCCGCCCCGGTCAGAATCACGAACCACCGGATCCACTGCTGCGGAAGCCTTTGCGCGTAGTGAGCGCCAAAATAGCCGCCCACAATCGCTCCGGCGATCATGACGACAGCCTGATGCCAATAAATCGCCCGGGCGGCGATGAAGGCCACAACGGCCACGCCGTTGATCGCGGCTCCGAGCGCGCTCTTCAGCGCGTTCATCTCGTGGATATCGGTCATGCCGACCGCGGCGAGCATCGCCAGGTTGACGATGCCAACGCCGCCGCCGAAGTAGCCTCCGTAAACCGCGACGAACAGCTCGAAGATTGAGGCACCAACGATCGCGCCCGTGGTGGCGTCGTGTCCGACGCTCGATCTGCGATTTCCTGTCAGCCGTTTGCCGAAGACGAAAAGCAGAGTCGCGCCCAGCATCAGCCACGGGAGGACGCGCATGAAAGTGTGCGCCAGGCGTTTAAGCAGCAGAAACGCACCGGTCAATCCGCCGATAAAGCTGGTCACCAGCAAGGGAACGATCACGCGCTTGGGGACGTGGAGCCGGTTGCGATACGCCCCACCGCTGGCGGTCACACCCGTCCACAGGGCCACCGTGTTGGTGGCGTTGGCAGGAATGGGAGGCACACCCGTGAAGAGCAGCGCCGGAAAAGAAACGAAACTGCCCCCGCCGGCGACGGCATTCAGTGCCCCGCCCAGAATGCCCGCGACAAAAAGAAAGATGCCCTGTTCGAGATTCAAGAACACTAGGTGTATCACATAGGCTCATGGCGTCCAATTTCGGCGCGGCTGCGGAGGGTTGCTTGGGTTGGGCGGGCGTCCGCCCCCGAGCCACGACTGAAGGCCTGTGACCTAAGTCACAGCGCCGGGTGATGGGGTCATTTAGCCTTTTTTCTTGCACGGAGACGTCATGGCGACCCAACTTCATATCGAAATCATTCCGGAAATTCCGCAAAGTCTTTTGCAACCGACTGCGCCCAAGGTGCCTCAAAACAAGCCGAAAAGGAAACTCGTGCGGCGCGCCGACCGTGACTACTCGCAGACACTGCGGCGCAGCTTTCAGTTTGGCTTCTTGCTTTTGAACGTCTATCTCGGCGGAGTTTTTTACATCTGGGTTCGGCATTTTGAGACCGGCAGCCAAACGCGGACCTTTGCGAGGCCCGCCGGGGTTGAAGGCTGGCTGCCCATCGCCGGAATGATGAACTTCAGATACTGGCTGCTAACTGGACACGTGCCCGCAATGCATCCGGCGGCGATGTTCCTGCTGATTACTTTCCTGTCCATCTCGTTTCTGTTCCGCAAGGCGTTTTGCAGTTGGCTCTGCCCGGTGGGCACGCTCTCGGAATATCTTTGGCGGGCGGGACAAAAGCTCTTTCGACGCAACTTCCAGTTGCCGCGATGGGCCGACTTGCCTTTACGTGGCCTGAAATACTTGCTGCTCGGCTTTTTCGTATGGGCGGTTTCCACCATGTCTGCGGAAGCGATCACGGCCTTCATGCGCAGCCCCTACGGTGTAATCGCCGATGTGAAGATGCTCAACTTCTTCCGCCACATCGGAGAAACCGGATTGATCGTGCTGGGCGTTCTGGCGCTGGCGTCGGTATTCGTGCAGAACTTCTGGTGCCGCTATCTGTGTCCTTACGGCGCGCTGCTCGGCCTGACTTCGCTGTTCAGCCCAGTACGTGTCCGGCGCAATGCCTCGGCGTGCATCGATTGCGCCAAGTGTGCCAAGTCCTGCCCGTCGGTGTTGCCGGTGGACGAATTGGTCAGCATTAAGTCGGCCGAGTGTACGGGATGTATGGAATGCATCGCTGTATGTCCGTCGCAAGGAGCGCTGCAGATGGCGCTGCCCAAGGGCGCCCGGACAACAGCTTTACCGGCCTGGGCAATGGCGGCGGGAATCGCGGTAGTCTTCTTCGGCATCGTGGGATTCGCCAAAACCGCGGGCTACTGGAAGACCGACCTTCCACGCTCGGTCTATATGAACCTTGTGCCGCACGCCGACGAGGCGTCTCATCCCATGCCGGGGGATGCCGGATCGGGGCGGTAAATGGTGGGCCGCTAATGACGCATTTCTTGATCCTGCGGCACGCTCTCGCCGCGCAAACGCGCTGTGCGCGGCTCGGAATGACAACGGCAGAGGGCTGTCTTGCTATATGGCTGAAGCCATATCCTGATACGAATCTTGCACGAGTACGATTTGCGCGCTTAACGGGCAAACGCCAGTTGTTCCCCGAATTTCCACTGTGTTAGCATCCTAGGTTTTGGCAGGCTGAGCGACGTTGGCCTATAGGTTGTCCTCTTCTTTCAGTTCTTATGGGCCCGCCGAAGTGAAGATCCGCAGACGTGAGGGTAGACGAGCTTCCCTCGGGCCGGACAGCCGGGGGCGGCCGTACCCACGTTGTCTGCATACTAAGGAGTCATCCCGTGAAAGTTTATGAAGGCGCAAACATCCGTAACGTAGCGGTGGTAGGGCATGGGCATGCGGGAAAGACGTCGCTGGTGTCGGCCATGCTATACACCGCGGGCGCAACCCAGCGGTTGGGCCGCGTGGATGACGGTTCTGCCACCACGGATTACGACGACGAAGAGATCGCGCGCAAGATGTCGATCTCGGCCGGGCTGGCTTACGTCGAGTGGGGCAAAACCAAAATCAATCTGATTGATACCCCCGGCTTCAACATGTTTGTCCACGAATCCAAGATGGTCCTGCCCGCGGTGGACGCGGCGGTGGTTGTAGTCGATGGCGTAGCTGGTGTTGAGGTCGTCACCCAGCGGGTTTGGAACTACTGCGAGGAATTCAAGACGCCGCGCCTGATCGTGGCCAGTCGCATGGATCGCGAGCGCGCCGATGCGGAACGCGTGTTGGATTCGCTGACCACGGCCTTCGGACGTTCGGTGATTCCTCTGGAGTTGCCGATCGGCAAGGAAAAGAATTTCAACGGCGTGGTCGATCTGGTGCAGATGAAGGCCTACACCTACGAACTGGGCGGAAACGGCAAGGGCAAGGAAGCCGAAATTCCGGCCAACCTGAAGGATCAGGCGCAGGAGGCACACGAAAAACTGGTCGAACTGATCGCCGAGGGCGACGACGCTCTGATGGAGAAGTTTTTCGAGAAGGGAACAATTCCAGTGGAAGATCTGATTCCCGCGCTGCACAATGCCATTCGTGAGGACAAGATATTCCCTGTAATCTTCGGCTCCGGGCTGGGCAATGTGGGCGCCGACCGGGTGATGGACTTCATCGTGGATTACACGCCCGCGCCGGCGGAGCATGAGTGGGTGCAGGGAGAAGCTGCGGCCTCAGGGAATGGTGAGCCGCCGAAGCGCCACGAGACCGATTCGGAGCCGGTCTCGTTATATGTGTTCAAGACGGTTTCTGACGCTTTTGCGGGACGCATCTCCTACTTCAAAGTTTTTTCCGGCGTGCTGAAGAACGATGCCACCTTGCAGAATTTCATCCGCAGCTCGCCGGAGAAGCTGGCGCACATCTCCATTATGCAGGGCAAGACCGCAGTGCCGGTAAACGAGCTGCACGCGGGAGATATCGGAGCCGTCTCCAAACTGAAGGACACGCTCACCGGCGACACGCTCGGCGATAAGTCCGCGCCCATTCAATATCCCAAGGTTCATCTGCCGGAGCCTGCGATTACCTTTGCCATCGAACCCAAGAGCCGCGCCGACGAAGACAAGCTGGGCCCCGGCCTCCACAAGCTGATGGAAGAGGATGCCATGCTGCGATTTTTCCGCGATGCTCAGACCAAGGAGTTCCTGATCGCAGGCACCGGGCAGCAGCATATCGAAGTTGTGGTCTCGAAGATGAAGAAGCGGTATCACACGGAAGTGAACCTGAAAGCGCCGAAGGTGCCTTACCGGGAGACGATCCGGGGCAAAGCGGATGTTCAAGGGCGTCACAAGAAGCAGACTGGCGGTCACGGCCAGTACGGCGATTGCAAGATCAAGATGGAACCGATGCCGCGCGGCGGCGAGTTTGAGTTCGTGAACGATATTTTTGGCGGCGCCATTCCGAAGAACTACATTCCCGCCATCGAAAAAGGAATCAAGGACGCGGCAGCGCGCGGGTATCTGGCTGGTTATCCGGTGGTGGATTTTCGAGTGATTCTTTACGACGGGTCGTATCACGACGTCGATTCGAACGACATGTCGTTTCAAATGGCGGGCCGTATCGCCTTCCGCAAGGCGATGGAGCAAGCCAAGCCGACGCTGCTCGAACCCATCATGTCGGTTGAGATCACGGTGCCCGACGACTTTGCGGGCAGCATCATGGGCGACCTTAACAGTCGCCGCGGCCGCATTCAGGGCATGGACAACAAAGGCGGCAACACTGTGGTGAAAGCCGAAGTGCCCATGTCTGAAATGCTGACCTACGGCGTCGACCTAACTTCGATGACCCAGGGACGCGGCAGTTTTAACATGGAAATGCACCACTACGACTTTGTGCCGGGACAACTGCAGGAGAAGATCGTGGAGAAGGCCAAGGCGGCAAGGGGCGAACAGCCGGAAGAAGAGGAATAGCTCACGACGCCGACACGATTTCAATATCGGTGGCGGCAAAGTCGCGTCCTTTTGCCAACAATGGTTCATTGGCGGATTTCGCGAGAGCATAGGCAAAGCAGTCGCCGAAGTTGAGAGCTGCATGGTGACGGCCCTTTCCATATTTCCGCCAGGCGGACCGTGCGATCTCAACTTGCTCGGCATCGACCGCGGCCACCTCGAGATTCGCGCGAACCACAAACAAGTCAAACTCGCGGCCGCCGCTTCTCCCTTGCGAGCCTCCAGCACAATTCCGGTTTCGAGCACATTGGCAGCGGAGATCAGGCGTTTATGCGCCTGAACAATTCGATCGAGAAACGATCCACGCTCGGGCTCGGCTAGAAAAATAGCGAGAAGAGCGGAAGTGTCGATGACCATCAGCGCGGTATCCCGTGCTCGTCGTAACCCAAGATTTCGTCCTCGCTTCGGAAATCGATCGTGGGAAGGGAATCCACTCGATGCAAGAGATCTTCGATTTGATCGGTCAGAAGGCGGCTCCGGCGCCGTGCCTGCAGCCTCTCCCAACGCTCTTCGAGGGCTTTCTGGATGGCTTCCGTCAAGGACTCGCCGGTTTCGCTGGCTACCTGTCGGGCGAGCCGTTCCGCAGCGTCGTTCTTAATACTAAGGGGCATATCGAATTCATCATACTACCATTATATAGTAATGTATAGATATACATATTCATGTATGTAACTAATAGATACTAATATAGTTACAATATAACACAAGACTCATTGGCAATCCGCGGGAGAACATCGCTATTACCCATTGAAGCGAGTGTGGGTATCGAGTTGTCTCTGGATGCGGAGTGGCGACGGCTGTTACTATCGCCGTATCGTGGCCACGCTCAGAAACACCCCCGAGATTCCGCAAGATCGCGAGCGCCTAGTCTCTGCGGCGCCGGTCGAGGACGATTCCTCATTTGAACTAAAGCTGCGCCCGCAGCGGCTTAACGAGTTCATCGGGCAGTCCAAAGTCAAAGAGAATCTGGCGGTCGCCATCGAAGCCACGCGCTCGCGCGGCGAAGCCCTTGATCACGTACTACTTTACGGCCCTCCGGGCTTGGGCAAAACCACGCTGGCGACCATCATCGCCAACGAACTCGGAGTTCCGTTCCAGCAAACCTCAGGCCCGACGCTGCAAATCAAAGGCGATTTGACCGCGATCCTGACCAACGTCCGCGAAAAGCAGGTTTTGTTTATTGATGAAGTTCATCGCCTGCAACCCGCGCTCGAAGAAATTCTTTATTCCGCGCTAGAGGACTACAAGCTGGATATCATCATCGGGCAAGGCCCCGCGGCGCGTACCCACACCATGGACGTGAAGCCATTCACTTTCATCGGCGCCACTACTCGCGCAGGATTGCTTTCTTCGCCTCTGCGCTCACGCTTCGGCATCGTACTGCGGCTGGAATTTTACAGTCACGAAGACCTGCGCATCATCGTGGAGCGCTCGGCCGATATTCTCGGGGTCGAGGTTGATCGGCCCGGGGCATTGGAGATCGCCAGCCGGTCGCGGGGAACGCCGAGAATTGCTAACCGGCTGCTGCGGCGCGTCCGCGACTACGCGCAGGTACGAAGCGCAGGAAAGATCGACCTGCCTACAGCCCAGGCGGCGCTGCAAATGCTTGAAGTCGATCGTCATGGCTTCGACGAAGTGGATCGCAAGCTGTTGTTGACGATCATCGAGAAATATCAGGGTGGCCCGGTGGGCGTGAATACGCTGGCTGCAGCGCTGGCCGAAGAACCGGATGCCATCGAAGAAATCTACGAGCCGTTCTTGATCCAAATCGGCTTTCTGAACCGCACCCCGCGCGGACGAGTGGCTACGCAACTCGCGTACGAGCACTTCGGAATCACGCCCAACCGCAGGCAGAGTTCGTTGTTTTAGAATCAGATAGGGGGAACGCATGAAGCAGACGCGGCAGTTCACAGCGATTATTGAACGCGAGGGGAACGGCTACGTTGCCTTGTGCCCCGAGTTTGACGTGGCAAGCCAAGGGAACACAATTGAGGAATCGCGAAAAAACCTGCAAGAGGCAGTCGAACTATTCTTCGAAACTGCGGATCCGACAGAGATTGGGGAGCGGCGCCACTCCGAGGTGTTTGTGACCAGGCTCGAGGTTGAGGTTGGGTAAACTTCGTGTTCCTCGGGGCATGCCGTTTGCGCCATTCTTTTGCATCACGGCTTTTCTGAAGTGAGGCGTAGAGGCAGTCACCTGATAATGCAGAAGCGAACAGAGACTTCTACCATCACAGTTCCCGTGCCGAACCACCACGAGTTGCGCACGGGTACGCTCATGTCGATTGTCCGGCAGTCCCAACTATCGCGCTCCTTGTTTGAAGTCGAAGGATAATTGTCCGCAACATGATTGCCCACTTGCGCGGAAGATTGCTGGCCAAGCATCCCAACCAGGCGATCGTTGAGACTGCCGGCGTTGGCTACGACGTAGCCATCAGCGTGCCTACGTTTTCGGGCCTTCCGGGCGTCGGCAGTGAGGTCGCGCTGCACATCTATACCCATGTGCGCGAGGATCTGATTGCGCTCTTCGGATTTCTGCGGCCCGAAGAGAAACAGCTCTTCGAGAAGCTGATCACGGTCAGCGGCATCGGGCCCAAGCTCGCCATCACAACTCTGAGTGGGATGCCGACCGACGAAATGGTCAGCGCCATTCGCGGCAACGATGTCGCCCGGCTCACCCGCATCCCAGGGATCGGCAAGAAGACGGCCGAGCGCATGGTGCTCGAGCTGCGTGATAAACTCCCGCCGCAAGGCGCGGAATCCACCACAATCCCCTCGCTGGGCGCGGTGGAAGAAGATGTGCTCTCGGCGCTCCTAAATCTGGGGTATCAGCGAGCGGCTGCGGAAAAGGCGGTCTTATCCGCTATAAAGGACGGCAAGGGCAAGCCCTTCGAGAGCATTTTCCGCGAGACCCTGGGGGCCCTGTCGAAATAGTCCCAATTCTGGAAACCGTCGGATTGCTTGCTGGCAGTATTGTCCGCGGCGGCGGACAGGTGTATAGTACCGTTCGATCGCGCAGGCAGGGTGGGATTATGCTCTGCGATCGCAGGGGTCGGTCGGGGCTCATACGGGTGCCCGATCGCTTCGCGCTTTGTGAATGGTCCACTAACCTTCTTTCAATTCTGTGGAGCTACCCATGACAGTGTCGGAGCGCCGCCAAACTCCACGAACAGCTTTGCACGAGTTCGCCTATATCAATATCGAAGCGAATAACGGCGGGAGCGTATTGAACGTCTCTGAGGGCGGGTTTTGCTTTCACTCTATCGTTCCGGTGCGGCGAAATGGAGTTATCCGTTTCTCGATCTCCGAGGGGAAGCGCCGGATCGAAGCCGCCGGCAAACTGGCATGGACGGACGAGACGCAAAAGACAGGGGGAGTGCAATTCACTGCTCTGCCGGCCGGAGCTCGCGAACAAATCCGCAAGTGGACAAGCCAGTCTGCAACGTCATTGTCAGCCGGCAAGGTGCCCGAGCAGTCATTCCCGTCGCTGCCGGCATTTCTCACGCCTGGTACCAGCTTGCCGGAGACCAGAGCGATCTCCGATAGCCCTTCGCCGCTCGCGGAGGTTGCGCCAGCAGCAAGAATGTCGACACCGGGGAGCGGGTTCTCCCGTGGGCTGGTCACCGGGCTCCTGATTTCGACTCTGGTGGTGGCGATATTCTTATTTCGCGACTATCGCCGGGAGTTGGGTGAATCGCTCATCCGGCTGGGAGAGCAATTCGCAGCCAAACCCCAACAGCAAGTACAATCCGTGCCGCCAGTGCCGCAGGGCGTCACGCCGACGCCGCAGGCGGTGTCCCCAGTACCACAGATAGTGTCGCCGGCGCCGCAGGCCGCTGTGTCAGCACCACAATCGGTGCCTCCTGGGCCACAATCATTGCCGTCCGCGCCGCAGAAAATGGCCCCTGCGCCGCGCACGGTGGTTTCAACGCCGGAGGCGATACCCCAGACGGTTTCACCGACACCGCAGCCGGCTCTGCGAACCGTAGCGGCAGCCCCTGCGGCCATTCAGGTTCCACCTCCCGAGAAGGTTTTGCCGCAACCCGTGGCAAGTCCGGCTCCGGTCCAGCCGAAACCCGATGCCGCGCAACCGCCTCCAGCTATGCCCAGCACTGCCGGCGGTTCAGCACCTGAGACTTCTGCCAGAGCTGCCGCTCCGCCGATCTCCTCAGCTCCACCAGTTTCGGCGCCCGCCGCCGCGACTGACTCCGTCCGTACGCCGGATAAACTCGACACGGCCTCGCAAGTGGAGGTGGCAAGCCGTCCTGCCGGCGGTGAAGAGAACGCCGTCTCTCAAATGTTTTTCGAAGTGGGCAAGTCCAAAGACGAGACCTTGGCTGAAAAGGAAACCCAGCAATTGGCGCACTTTGGGTTTCCTGTGAACGTGGTGCAGAAAGGCCATCTTTGGATGAGTTCCTACCGCGTTCTGGTGGGCCCCTACGGCAATGAAGAGGGGGCTGAAGCGGCACACCAGAATCTGCTGTCTCGCGGCTTCAAACCGCGTCCTTTCGAAAGAGGTTCTCGAACCTTGACATTGCGCCCCGGTTTGACCCTGAACAGTGCCCGTTTCTCTGCCGGCGATTGCGACATCAGTTGGGAATCCTACGTCACGGACGCCACCGTGAAATTTGAGCAAGACAATTACCTGGTTGCCACAGCCAACGGGCATTGGGTGAAACGCGACACGAAATACAAGCGCGACGCATTCGTGTACCGGAAAAACGGTGATGGGTCACGAACCCTCCTCGAGATTCAGTTCTCGGGCATGAGCCGCGCCCTGAGGTTTGGGCCAGTCTGATCTGAATTACTTCCCAATGCAGAACGTGCTGAAGATCAGGTTCAGGATGTCATCGGTAGTAGTGGCGCCGGTGATTTCATCCAAAGGCCGAAGCGCATTGTAGAGGTCCAGCAGGAGCATCTCATGCGGGACCTGATTGACCACTGCAGTTTTAGCTGCGCTCAGGGCAGTGAGCGATTCCCGGACCAGATTCTGATGGCGCAAGTTGGTCAGGAATCCACTCTCGGCTTGTGCGCCCGCCCCTCCACCGAAGTGATGCAGAATCTCATTGCGCAGTGCCGGAATGCCTTCGCCGGTGAGCGCGGAGGTCGGCACACGCCGCAACTGAGAATTGGAAACTGAAAACTGCGAACTGACGATATCCGATTTGTTCTCGACCACGATGGCGTGCCGGTTAGCTACTTGCTCAAGCAATTCCCCGTCCTCGCCGGCGCTGGGCCGAGAAGAATCGAGCACGACCAGCACGAGGTCGGCGTCGGCCAAAGCCTCCATCGACTTGCGAATGCCGATGCTTTCCGCTTCATCGAGCGCGCGGCGGATGCCGGCTGTGTCCACGAGTTTGACTGGAATTCCGCCGATAGCCACGGTTTCGCTCACCAGATCGCGAGTGGTGCCTGGAGTCGCCGTAACAATCGCGCGCTCGCGTTCGACCAGGCGATTGAACAAACTCGACTTGCCCACGTTGGGCCGGCCGACGATGGCGAGCGTCAGGCCTTCGTGCACCATCTTTCCGTAAGCAAACGAGGCGGCCAGTTCTTCGAAGCGGCGTGCGGATCGCGGTGATGCGCTGCATAATCTGCTCAGCGGGGAGAACGGAAACGTCATCCTCGGCAAAATCGATGCCCGCTTCCAGCGTTGCGATCAGCTCGACGAGTTTTTGTTTGATCGGTTGCAAGCTGGCGGGAGACCGCTCCTTCCAGTTGTTGCGCGGCCACTTTGGCCTGGTACAGAGTTTGCGACTCGATAAGATCGCGGACCGCTTCCGCCTGGGTGAGATCGATTCGCCCGTTGAGAAAAGCGCGCATCGTGAACTCGCCAGGCTCCGCCAGGCGCGCGCCCCGAACCAGAGCAAGTTCGACAATGTGGCGCAGGACTACGGGCGAGCCGTGGGCAGAGATCTCGACGATGTCGTCGGTGGTGTATGAGTGGGGCTTGGCGAAGTAGGTGACGACGACCTCGTCGATGTGCTGGCCATGTGGCGCGCCGCCCTCTGCCGCGGCAGTCGGACGGGGACCGATGCCTGCTTGTCTTCTGCTGCTTCGCGGGCGAGGGCGCCCGCGCCACCGGGTTCAATCAGTTCGCCGAACACCGCGCGTCCCGGATCGAGATCGTGCTTCAGCCGCAGCATGGGGAGCGCAATCTTCTTCGCTTCCGAACCCGCGAGTCGTACCACGCCGATGCCACCACGACCGGGCGGCGTCGCAATGGCGACAATCGTGTCATCCAGATTCACGGGAAGATTGTAGCGGGTCAAAGAAGCAAGAGCGGTTTGCCAGCAAAAGGTTGCGAGGGTCTTGCAAAGACCGCGGGGGAAACAGATCAGGGGAGAGTCTTACGCGCGGGCTTGCTGAGGGGCTTGTAGTTCTTCGGGAAGACGACCAGGCATCGCCGACCGCCTTCCCCTTGGCTTTCCGTGTGAAGATCGGCCTGATCGCGCAAAGCTAAATGGACAATGCGGCGTTCGCGCGAAGACATGGGCGCGAATTCGTAAGGCATGCCCGTCTTGCGCACCCTTTCGGCGGCTACGCCCGCGGCCAGACGAAGCTCTTCCAGTCGCATCGCCCGCTGATTCATGCAGTCGAAGCAAATCTTTTCATGCTCATTGCCGGGGAGGCGGAGCATTTCAAGCGCTAACAGTTCGAGCGCTCGCAATAGTTCGCCGCCCCGCTCCAGAAGCAGAGTCGAATCAGGACCAGAGAGCTCGACCAGGATCTCGTGCCGCTCCCAATCACGCTGCTCAGGGAGCGGCGGGTCTACTGTGATGCGGTACTTCAGGTGAAGACCGCCGTGTGTAACGACCCCACGCAGCAGTTCGTCAATCTTCTTGGCGGCGGCGATTTTGTCGGGAATCGGCATAAACAAGCTGTTAGCTTTCAGCCATCAGCTCTCAGCTTCCAGCCGCACCGTGCGGAGAGCTGAGAGCCGACGGCGGTGAACTTACTTCTCTTTCTTCCTGGCTCGCTTCGCCGCCATCTCGCGCATCTCGCGGCCCAGGCTCGTCCGGTTCAGCACCAGTTGCTGCACGATCATGATCAGGTTGCCCTCCGACCAGTAGAGACAAAGTCCCGCAGCCAGCCGATAGCTGATGACTCCCATCATCACCGGCATCATGACATTCATCATTTTCTGCTGCGAAGGGTCCATGCCCGCCTGGGGAGTCATTCTCTGGGTGAACAGCATCGTGATTACGATGCCGATCGGCAAAATAAGGTATGGATCGGGCGAGGAAAGATCGTGGATCCACAGCCAGTGCGCGTGTCGCAGGTCGAGCGCCGCCCCCAGCATGCTGTAGTAGGCGAACAGAAACGGCATTTGGATGACCAGAGGCAGACAGCCGCCCAGCGGGCTCACGCCCTCCCGCTTCATCAGTTCGCCGATCTCCGTGTTCATCTCCTGGCGGCGAGGATCGCGCATGCCGTATTTCTTGTATTTCTCCTTGATTGAATTCATCTGCGGCTGAATCCTCTGCATCTTCAGCGCCGATTTCATGCTGGAGATGCGCAACGGCAGCAGGGCGAGGTTGATGATCAGAGTCTGGATGGCGATCGCCCAACCCCAATTGCCAACCATTTTTTCGTAGGTCCACTTCAGCCACAGGAACAGTGGGCGGGCAATCACGCCAAAGAAACCAAAGTTCACCAGTGCACGCAAATCTTGCGGAGCGCCAGTCACGGTGGGCACAGGAACGGATTCGAGCACCTTGAGCGACTTAGGCCCTACATACATGCGCTCCACCGTCGTGCCTCTTGGGTTGCCCACGGCTGCCCCCAGAACTTCGACAGGAGCCGTCTCTTGCGGATTCGGCTTCTGCGGATCCTTAGGCACAACAATCGAATTGCGCAAGGTTACCAGCACCGCGTTCTGCGGGTCATCGGGAAGAAAAACGGCGGCGAAGTACTGATCAGAAGCTCCCGCCCAGTTGAACGGCCCGTGGAGCGTATTGCCGCTGCTGATCTTCTTGATGTCGAGGCGCTGGGTGTCTCCGTTGTACTGGTACTCGACACGATTGGCATGGTAGGACGCGACAGTGATCTCATCGCCGAAGCCCGCGGGCCACATGGGATAGGCCGCAACCGGACTTCCCTTGACCAATACGGAAGTTTCAATCTGCAGCACGTATGTGTGATCGAAACGGAAGCTCTTGCGGACCGCCACATCCTGATCGGCGTATTCAAAGGCGATTTCAGCCGGGGCGCGCAACGTGCCTGAACGGGAAGCCACGTACAGCGCGGAATTCAGCTTGTTGCGCTCGCTCTCATCGTAGGCCCACAAAGACAGCGGATAGCCGTATTTTTCAGCGGCCATGCTGTTGACCAGCTCGAGCGGCCGCCCTTTGTCGTCGTCAAATTTCTTGAGAACCCAGGATTTGACCTGGCCGCCGCGGTTAGTGAAAGTGATGCGGTACAAGTCGTTCTCGATGACGCTTTCGGACTCCGATGGCGCCTGTTTCGTGGCACCGGAATTCAGAGCAGAAACGTCCGCCTGCGCCGCCTCGGGCAGCTTGCTTGCGGACGCAGCTAGCGGCGGACCCTGCGGCTGGCTTTGGTTCTGTTGGGCCGGTGCAGGCGACTGAGGGAGATATTTCTTCAGTACCGGCTGGAACAAGACGATGACCAGAAACGTGAGCGCGAAGACGAGGAGCAGCCGGCGCTCCATGCCGGGGTCTTGCTGAGGATTTTGGAAGTCTGCCAAATTACTTTCTCAATGACTGCAAAGTGTGGTTTTGCGACCGCCGCTGAGCGGCACGTCAGGGTTCCTCGGTTTCACCACTGGATCGTACCCGCCGCTCGCAAATGGGTGGCAGCGGAGTACTCGCCAGATCGCCATCGCGCTTCCACGAACTGCGCCGTAGCGATCCACTGCCTCCATGGCGTACTCAGAACAGGTGGGAACGTAACGGCAAGCAGGCAAAAACATGGGCGAAATCGCCCACTTGTATCCTCGAAGCAGGAGCAGCACGACGCTTCTGGCGATTTTGTTCATTCTGTGTCCATTGCCATGGCCTGATTCAATCGAGCCGAGGTCGGCCGTCCTTACGTGGTCCGTTTTTCCAACGACTTCTGAATCACTTCGAAGGCACGGCTGATCTCGTCTGCTAACTTGGAAAATTCGGCCGTTAGCATTGACTTCTTTGGATTGATGACCACATCCACCGCCATGCTAGTTCCCGGCCGATGCAAACGCACCGCTTCGCGCAGTCGCCGCTTCATGCGATTGCGTTCGACCGCTCCACCCAAAACCCGACCCACGGTGAATCCCACGCGGAGTCCCTCTCCTTGGGCTCTCCGCAAGTAGAACACGGTCATGTGCGCGGCAAAATGACGGCGGCCTTGTTTGTACACCCGCTCGAAATCGGCGTGCCGCAGGAGGCGCGCATTGCGCGGATACCTGGCCCGCTTGCTGGGACCCGACACATTGAGACTGCCGTTCGGAGCGCTACCGCTCACATTCACGATCCCAATCAGGTTGCGGAATTTCCGCCAATTCCGGAAAAGGGGAAACGTTATTCACGGAAGCCGGGTTTCACCGACACCCGCTTGCGCCCTTTGGCGCGCCGGCGCGAGATTACCGCCCGGCCGCTCTTGGTCTTCATACGGGTACGAAATCCGTGCGTCTTCGAGCGGTGACGTCGGTTAGGTTGGAATGTGCGCTTGGGCATGAAACTTAGTTGCTCCTGACTCAATGAATAGATGTAATAATGATCGCAGGACGAAGACAGAAGTATAAATGAGCACAGGCGGAGGGGCAAACGACCCGCAGGACATGGCGGTTGCACAAGCCTGGAATCGTGACCCGGAGTGGGCCGGTTTTGAGCGTTCCAGTTTGAGCACGCGCTGCACTATTCGCGTGGCAGTTATGAACTCGCTACTTGACAGAAGGTTTTTTTCGAGTTTTGAATCGTGAAGGTCGGCGAAACTCTCGTCGAAGATTTCTCCCCAGCCAAAAAGTTTTGTGCTAGTATGCCGGACTGTTCCTGCTCATTGACATTGATTGTCACTCCAGTGAAACTGCCCGTCCGTGTTGAGCTGGTTTGGCTGGAAATGAGCGCTTTCATTCCGCAGTCGTTTGAATACCGGGCGCTGACTTGCGGCAGTGGCCCACCAAGAAATCTCTTATGTCGGTTCCAAGTCCAACGCTTGCTCCCAATCCGTGGCTGCGCATCCTTGACGCGCTGGAAAAAAAGATCAATCGGCACTCCTACGACACCTGGCTGAAGCCGACGCGCTATAGCCACTCCAGCGGCAAAATCCTTTTCGTGCGGGTACCGACAGCCGAGTTTCGCAGCGTGGGCGACAAATATGCCGACCTGATCCAGGAGGCCCTCGACAATCTTGGCCTCGAGTATCAGGATGTGCAGTTCGTTACCCCGGAAGACGATCCCGCGGCCACACCCGTCCGCCACGATGGCGGGCTCTCCCACCACCCCGCGCCGGCGGCCCCGCCATCCCAGGCGCGTTTCGATTGGGATGGGGCAGCACAACTGAATCCGCGCTACACCTTCGACGCATTCGTGATAGGCAGCGGCAATCAATTTGCTCACGCCGCCTGCCAGGCAGTGGCGGAACGTCCCTCGAAGGCTTACAACCCGCTCTTCCTTTATGGCGGCGTCGGCATGGGCAAGACCCACCTGATGCAGGCCATTGGGCATGAGATCAAGTTGCGCCAGCCGCACTCCGCTATCTGCTACGTTTCCAGCGATAAGTTCACCAACGACATGATCAACTCGCTGCGTTACGACAAGATGAGCACCTTCCGCGACCGTTTCCGAAATGTGGACGTGCTGCTGGTGGACGATATCCAGTTCATCGCCCAGAAGGAGCGCACCCAGGAAGAGTTCTTCCACACCTTCAATGCACTGCACGATTCCATGAAGCAGATTGTGATTGCCAGCGATCGCCCGCCGAAAGAGCTGGCCGAAATCGAGGACCGCTTGCGCAGCCGCTTCGAATGGGGCCTGATCGCTGACATCCAGCCGCCTGATCTGGAAACCAAGGTCGCCATCCTGCAGAAAAAGTCAGAGCAGGAGAAAGTCACGCTGCCCACCGACGTGGCTCTCTATATCGCTTCTAATATTCGCTCCAACGTCCGCGAACTGGAAGGCGCGCTGATCCGGCTGGTGGCGCACTCTTCGCTCATCGGCGCCGAAATCACTCTTCCCTATACCCAGCAAGTGCTCAAGAATTTTATCGATTCCCAAGCGCGGAAGGTCACCATCGAGTCCATTCAGAAGGCGGTGGCCGAACAGTTTGGATTGCGGCTGGTGGAGATCAAGGCCAAGAACAACGCCCGCGCCATCGTCTATCCACGGCAGATCGCCATGTACCTGGCCAAGCATCTTACTGAAGCCTCGCTGCCCGAGATCGGACGTCAGTTCGGCGGCAAGCACCACACCACGGTGTTGCACTCCGTGGAAAAGATTGATGAGGTGCGAAAGACGGACAAGGATCTGAACCGGCTGCTGAATAAATTGACTGAACAGCTGGGCGGGTAATCGTGGCTGGCTGGAAGCGCCCTGGGATGCAATTCGGGCGGGACGGGTATTTTTTCTGCTCGGCCCACTGTAATCGCTGGTTTTAGAGCTTTTTCTTTTGATATAAGGGGAGTATTGAGCAGGTAGACCTGCACGGCGGGGGACTTGGCTTATGCCGGTAGAAGCGATCGCATCCGCGACGGGAACCAGCACCATGGAGATCACGGTCAGCAAGTTTGAGCTGTTGCGCGAGCTCACGGCGACTCAGGGAGTGGTCGAACGCAAGACCACCATTCCGATCTTGTCGAACTACCTGTTCGAGGCTGCCGGGGACAAGCTTTCGCTCACTGCCACCGATCTGGACCTGAGCCTGCGCACCTCCTGCGTTGCCAAAGTGAAGAAAGAAGGCGCGTGTACGATTCCGGCCCGCAAGCTGCACGACTATGTGAAGCTGCTGCCCGATGCTGAGATCACCATCAAATTGCTGGAGAATCACTGGGTCAGCATTCGCTGCGGCCGCTCCAACACCAAGATGGTGGGCATGGCGCGCTCGAATTTTCCCAGCCTGCCGGCCTTTCCGACGGCTGGCGTGGTGAAGATTCCGGCGCAGGTTCTGCGCAGCATGATCGCAAAAACAGGATTCGCCATCGCCAGCGAAGAATCGCGTTACACGCTGAATGGCGCTCTGATGGTGCTGAAGCCCGAGTCCATCACCATGGTCGCGACCGACGGCCACCGCTTGTCGCACATCGAACGCAGCGGCGAGAAATTTGAAGGCGTTTCCGGCGAAATGAAAACCCTCGTCCCCAAGAAAGCCATGGACGAGTTGAAGTCCTTGCTCGATTCAACCGATGTCGAAACCATCGAATTCGCCAAGGATGAATCTACGCTCTTCTTCCGCATTGGCCCGCGGCTGTTGACCTCGCGCCAACTTACCGGCCAGTTCCCCAACTACGAAGCCGTGTTGCCCAAGGACAACAGCAAGAGCATTACGGTGCACGGGGACGAGTTGAACGCGGCCATCTCCCGCGTCGCCCAGTTTGCCGACGAGCGCTCGCGGGCGGTGCGTCTGAAGCTGGAGAAGGGCGAGCTGAAACTTTCGGCTTCGTCTTCAGAGATGGGCGAATCGGAAGACTCGATCGAAATCAACTACGACGGCGAAACGCTCGCCATCGGCTTCAATGCGCAATATCTTCTGGACTTCCTCAAAGCTACCGGCAGCGGTGAGGTGAGGCTGGAATTCAAGGATGGACAGTCCGCCGGCCAGATGCGCCCCGCCGAGAGCGAAGACTACAAGTACCGCTACATCGTGATGCCGATGCGGATTTGAGGGCGGAACGAAAAATCAGGCCAACATTTTCTTGACAACCATACCTTGCCCGTGTCCAGTCGATTCGATTCTGACCGTAACCCCGCCCTTGTCATCGAAATCCAGTTTCAACTGCTGATGCACGGCTTCCGGCCCCGATTGTGTTCCATTGCGACTGAAGGTGATGTGCAGGTCTTCAACGACGAACTGATCTGCTTCTAGCGCGGTCGCGATACTGGCAAGGGTTTCAAACGGTGGCGATGTCTTGCCCCTTTCGTACAGGCCAATGGTCTGCCGGGAAACACCAATTGCCTCTTTCAGTTCCTCCTGGGTCAGGCCTGCCTTTCGGCGTGCTTTCGCTATTTCTTCACCCAACTGTTGCATCCAAGTCATGACAACCTTCGTTGTCGGAAGTTGACAAAATGATCGAGATTATCATTGACTTATATAGAGAATGTCAATAATAATTGTCATTACTAAAGTACAAAGACAATTTTTGTTGTCACAGGAAATGGTATAATGACCTTGCGTTGACGATCCTGGTTCCGTATAGTGGAAGGCCGCAAGGCGCAGGAGACACAAATGAGCTCTGAGTCTGAAGTCCGTTCACGCTACCTCGCCCTCGCGCTGGATGCCCGGAAAGTCATAGATGCGCTGATCGTATTTGTTGACAGGGAGCAACGTGTGGATGGCCTTGATCAGTCGCTGCAGGAGGTCATCGATTCTTTACAAGTAAGGGAAGAGGATATTTTTTCTCCCCTTCGCAATAGGATGGCGTTCTCAGAATATTATGAGCAGGTGCGAACCGTAGGTGACTCCGACAGAGCGGCGATAGCCGGAAAGCTTGAAACGGTGAAAGCTAACCAAGCAAGCCTGGAGAAGCAAAAACAGGACGCATTCGACGCTATCAAACTATTGTCAGCCATTGAAAGCCGAGCGCTGTACTACTACAGACCTCAGCCGTGATGCGGAATGCCGAATCATGCGCAGCTAGGCGTTGAAACGCTAAAGAGAGATGCCGCTGCTCTTTTTTTGTTTGTGGATTCGGTTTGCCAGTTCTGCATCGACAGTGACTCACCCGCTTACCTGAAACCATCCGAGGAATTTTTCAAATACATCCGCGACCTGGGCGATGCTACAAAAGCCTATCTGAATCACTTTTCCGAAAAAGCTCCGAAGGATTTACGGCTTTACCGACACTATCGCCAGAAGCTCGAGACGATACGATCGTGCTGGTTTGAATTCCACCAGTTTCTCAAGCCTGCCATCGACGCCGACACGCTAAGCATGCCCTATCCGCTCGTCGAAGCGCTGACGAAGAGACTCAATCAGATTAAGGGTCTCGAAAACACAAAGTTCGTCCTCTTCCACTTGGATGAGGTTAACTATTTACAGGTCAGAGTCAGCGAGATAAGTCGCACAGCAGACAGGCTTGCGAGCATCATCCCAGATTCGGATCCATTCCCTGCAGATCTTGGAATGATCGGAATTCCTTATTCCCAGTCATCGGCTCTGTACTTGAACTGCCTCATTGCTCACGAAATCGGCCATTTTGTATTCCAGAGGTTTCAGCATAAGCAGAAGATGCTGCCGGAAGTGGAACGGTGTTTGAAAGTGAGCCTGGCCTCCCAAACCACGACTGCAGAAATGCTCGATTGGTCAAGGGATAGATGGCTCTTGACAGTGTCGAGTTTCTTCCACCACCCAACGCTTCCCTGCAGAAGGGTCACATGTTGCTTCAATCGGAAAAGATCGGCCGGGTGGCTCCTCGAGAAGAAAATTGACTCTGGAGTGAGCGAATACCCCGATATTATGGCGGGATCAGGATCGAGTATCGTAGTGAGACCGAACAGCTCCACATACGCCAGAGCGTAGCAGGGTCCGACGAGGGATATAGCGAACAAGTCGCAGAACAGCTCCTCCGCCCAGGAAAGCAGTCTATCCGTTCTTCACGGACGAACAAACTCCGACGTACGCTAGTGCAACTCTCCAAGGCTTTTTCGCTCTGGCACCCACTGTCGCAAGAGTGATCGCGGGGGTTACAAAAGGCTTGGATTCGGGTCTTTCGTAAGCGTCCGCTGGTGGCCGTCTGGACAGAGGTGTAAGTGGGAGTCATGCTCTGGATGTGGACACCAGCGATAGTGTCCACTTGGAGCGATGATGGACACATACACTCAAACCACCCCACCTAAACGGCGGTACCGGACGTTGGAGGAGAAGCGAGGGATTGTCGAAGAGACGTTGGCGAAGGGTGCATCGGTAGCAAGAGTGGCACGGGCGCACGGGGTCAACGCTAACCTGGTTTTCAACTGGCGCAAGCTGTATCTGGCAAGGCGACTGGGAGGCAGCGGTGCGATGAAGCTGTTGCCGGTCAGCGTAAGCGAGAGCTCGCCGTCGCTGATGACATCGTCGAGTGGCGGGAGCTCTTCGACTTGTTTGGCGGGCACGGTTCACATCAAACTTCGACACGCGCAGGTGCGCATCGAGGGCAGCGCCGATCCGGTTTTGCTGCGGGTGTTGTTGGAGTGCCTGCGGGCATGATCGGGCCACCCACTAACACGCGGGTTTGGATTGCAGCGGGCGTGACCGATCTGCGGCGGGGTTTCACCGGGCTGAGCTCGCTGGTACAAACCCAACTGGAGCAGAGTCCGTTCTCGGGTCATGTGTTCGTGTTTCGCGGGCGGCGCGGCGATTTGATCAAGGTTTTGTGGTTCGATGGCGATGGGCTTTGTCTATTTTCGAAGCGTTTAGAGCGCGGACGTTTCGTGTGGCCGCAAGCGGCGAGCGGTACGGTTTCGCTGACGCGGGCGCAGTTATCCATGCTGCTGGAAGGCATTGACTGGCGGCGACCGGAGCGCACCTGGGATCCGCAACTGTCGGTGTAACGCACGAGGTTCTTTTGCACAACTTTTTTTGCGCGGAGAAGATCGTGGCGCGAAGATTCATGCGATACTCCGCGCATGTCAGGCAACCCGCTTCCGGATCTGAACCTGCTTCCGACGGAAGCGTTGAAAGCGCTAGTTCTGGCGCAACATGAGCAACTGCTCTGGCGCGAAAGCGAGATCGAGCATCTCAAGCTGCTGATCGCCAAGCTGCAGCGCATGCAGTTTGGGCGGAAGTCGGAGAAGCTGGCGCGGCAGATCGAGCAATTGGAGTTACGGCTGGAAGATCTGCAAGCGAAACCCGTCGAGAGCGCAAGCCAGCCGGAGAGTAAGCCTGGGGCCACGACATCTCCCCTCCTTATTAGTAGTAGTACTGTTGCGAAACCAGCCCGTCGGCCGTTACCCGATCATCTGCCCCGTCAAACGCAGAGGCACGAACCGAAAGAATCGGCTTGTCCGGATTGTGGCGGTGCGCTGAGTAAGTTGGGCGAGGACGTTTCCGAGATGCTGGAGTACGTGCCGGCGAGCTTCTTCGTGGTTCGCCACGTGCGGCCCAAGTTGAGCTGTACGAAGTGTGACCACATCGTGCAAGCGTCGGCGCCAAGCCGACCTATCGAACGCGGGGTAGCCGGGCCTGGACTGTTGGCTCACGTACTGGTCTCGAAGTATGCCGACCATTTGCCGTTGTATCGCCAGTCGGAGATTTATGGGCGCCAGGGCATTGAGTTGGAGCGCTCGACCCTGGCCGACTGGGTGGGTGGAACCAGCCAGTTGTTAGAACCACTGCTTGAAGTGCTGCGCCGTTACGTGACGGCCTCCGGAAAACTGCACGCCGACGACACGCCCGTGCCGGTGCTGGCTCCGGGGAATGGCAAGACCAAGACCGGGCGGTTGTGGACCTATGTCCGCGATGACCGGCCTGCGGGTGAGCTGGCGGCACCGGCAGTGTGGTTTGCCTACTCGCCGGATCGCAAAGGGGAACATCCCGAGCGGCACCTGCGCGAGTTTCGCGGAACGCTGCAAGCCGACGCCTACGCCGGATTCAATCAACTCTACGAAGACGGCCGCATCCAAGAAGCGGCGTGTTGGGCGCACGTGCGGCGCAAGTTCTTCGATCTGCAACAGGCGCATGCGTCGCCGGTAGCGAGCGAAGCCCTGGAGCGAATCGCAGCCCTGTATGGGATCGAGAAAGAGATTCGCGGTCGGCCAGCAGAAGAGCGACAACAAGTTCGCAACGCCCGTGCGCGACCCTTGCTCGAATCTCTGCGACAGTGGTTCGAGGCGACGCTCCCCAAGCTTTCGCGCAAGTCGGATACGACGGCAGCGATTCGCTACGCCCTCTCACGCTGGGACGCATTACTGCGTTATTGCGACGACGGACACATCGAGATCGACAACAACGCCGCAGAACGTGCTCTACGTGCGGTTGCTCTCGGTCGAAAGAATTACTTGTTTGCGGGATCAGATACTGGAGGTGAGCGGGCGGCTGCCATCTACAGCTTAATCGGCTCGGCCAAACTCAACGGCCTGGATCCGGAAGCCTATCTGCACGAAGTGCTGTCGCGGATCGCCGATCACCCCATCACTCGCATCGAGGAATTACTGCCTTGGAACATCGCCGCAAGCCTAACTCTCGCAAGCCAATCCGCAGCTTAGTTAGAACGAGTCCCGCACCTGGTCAATACGGCTTACACCGAACGCTTACGGTCTTTCGGAGTACGAAAAGTTTGGAGATCTGATTGAAGCTCACCTGGAGCGGGCGGTCGTTCCATCGACGGTATTCGACGGCAAGGACCATTGGTACCCAGATACAGTAGCCCTCCTAAATGCGTCAATGAAGTTTTCCCTTGAATCGCTTGAAAAACTGATGAACAGCGTCAAGGATCAGAAGACGTTCCTCGCGGGTCACCGGAGTAGGTGGCTGAACAGGGTTGAGTTCCTCACGAGCAAGGCGATAGAAGACCACCATCTGCTCGTCAAGGAGAAAGGGGCGATATCAGTTGGCGGTTCTTTCAAGAGAGCAGATCTTAGCTCGGCTGAATAAGCCGATCACTGAGTCCGAATCGCTTGTAATCAGTCCTCTCCTGCAGGCGACCAAGGCCTTTGATACGGACTCAGTCGATCTTCGACTAGGGACACACTTCTTGTTACCCCGCGTGCCCCCGCGGCCTTACTTTTACCCTGGATCGGAAGCCTCGAAGCATGGCCATCAGCGACTTCACGTGCCTCTGGGGCGCTACCTGGTCGTACCGGCTCACGAGACTGTACTGGGTGCGACAGTTGAGTTTATCAAGCTCCCGCACAACGTCTCCGGCCAAATTCTCACCAAATCCTCCGTTGCCAGAATGTTCGTTGTTATCGAGACGGCCCCGTGGATACATCCAGGGTATCGGGGCTGCCTAACTCTGGAAATAGCAAATGTCTCCAATACACCGCTGCTCCTTTACCCCGGCAGGTTGGTCGCTCAGCTGATCCTATTTGACGTCCCGGAAGCCAAGCCTCCGAAGAAGCAGAGTGGAACGTACATGGGGCCAGTTTACCCCGAGGCTCCGAAGTTCAAAGAGCCCACGCAGGAGTTGGACACGCTGGGCATCCCGGAAACCAAAGAGCCAAAGCCACCCAAGCCGGTCAGAAACCGGTGCCCAGAATGTCTGACGAAACTGCCGACCGACGCCACGCGTTGCACGTTGTGTAACGAAGAAGTTTAGATTCTCAACATGTACCATGGCTCTTGGAATAGTTGACGCTCGAAGGCCCGACGACTACCCTACTACGGCATCAATCCAGGAGGGCTTATGCTCAGCGGATTCAAGCAGTTCATTCTTCGCGGCAATGTGATTGACATGGCGGTCGGCGTGGTGATTGGGGCGGCGTTCGCCTCGGTGGTTTCGGCTTTCACCAAAGACCTGCTCACCCCGCTCATCGCCGCTATCGTCGGCAAGCCGGATTTTTCCGCTATCAAGTTCACGGTCAACGGCAGCATGTTTGCGGTCGGCGACTTCATCAACGCAGGTGTGTCGTTCCTGCTGGTCGCGGCGGCGGTGTACTTTTTCGTGGTCACCCCAATCAACGCGCTGGTCGCACGCATGCGGAAAGCTCCCGCGCCGGCCGATCCCACAACGAAGAAATGTCCCGAATGCCTGAGTGAGATCCCTATTGATGCCAAGCGCTGTGCCCATTGCGCGCAGCCGGTGGGCATTGGCATTGCGGCGGACTGAGAGCCAGAAATTGCGAAGGCTGCTGTCTTCGGAGACGTAGCAAGCTACGTCTCTACCCTTTCCGGATCTGTCGAGACGTTGCTTGCAGTCTCCGCTTGCACCGTTGCCCGTCGCAACTCGAGTAACATAGGGCAGGATGAGCCGTTGCCGACGCCACCTGACGAAGCCCTCTGTCCTGCTACTGCTGCTCTGTTCCCTTGCAGCCCGGCAGGCACCTAGCCACGCATTGTCCTCGGCTCCCACAAGCCCCTCGAGCTCTGCCAGCGCGCAGGTTGCGGGGCTCGAACCCGGCGCCATTTCTAACGGCGTCTACCGTAATTCCTTTTTCGGATTCACCTACAAGCTCCCCTTCGGCTGGGTGGATCGCACGGAGGACATGCGTGCGGGCGCTGACCAGCCAACTCAGGCCGAATCCCAGCCTGACAAAAATCGTGCCAAGCCTCTGGTGCTCTTGGCAGTGTTCGAGCGGCCGCCGGAGGCGACCGGCGACACGATCAATTCTGCAGTGGTGATTGCGGCCGAACCGGTGTCTTCCTATCCAGGCCTGATGAATGCAGAAAATTATTTCGGGCCGTTGACCGAACTGGCCAGATCCAAGAGTATGAAAGTTGTCAACGAACCTTACGAGTACGTCATAGGAGTCCAGCACCTGATGCGCGGCGATTTCAGCAAAGACCTCGGCAAGCTGACTATGTATCAAAGCTCTCTGGGGATGATGCAAAAAAGATATATCGTGTCATTCACCTTCATCGGCGGAAGCGAGGTCGAGGTCGAGGATCTACTGAAAGGTTTGAGTTTCGGCAAAAAAGAAATACCCGCAACGCACAAGTAGGGACCCAAAACCGTCAATCCGCGGTCAGCCCTTTTCCCCGAAATGCGCGGTCTCTAAGTCACACTAAGATCACGGTTTACCGCTGCGGTTCAGGGTCGAAAAATGGCGCGCGATATGCTACAATTTAACCTAAGATCCGGGGTCATAAGTATTAGTAATTTCAGTAATTTGAGCCCATTTTGAGGGCACCGGAAATGTGCGCCGGGCAGAGCTCAACCACCGGCCTTCTCCACGGAGCTGAATGGCGACAAAAGGGATCGGTACCGCTGCCATCATTGACACAAAAAACAAGAATGCGGCCCCCGCTCTGAGCAACGGCGGCAACGGGGATTACACGGCCGACTCGATCAAAGTGCTGGGCGGCATGGAAGCCGTCCGCAAGCGTCCGGCAATGTATATCGGGTCCACCGGCGAGATGGGTTTGCATCACCTCGTTTACGAAGTTGTAGACAACTCGGTGGACGAGGCGCTGGCCGGCTACGCGGACAAGATTGAAGTCACCATTCACCTCGACAACTCGATCACAGTTGTGGATAACGGCCGTGGCATTCCCGTGGACGCGATGGACATTGATGGTGAGAAAGTGCCCGCTGCAGAAGTGGTGATGACCAAACTGCACGCCGGCGGCAAATTCGACACATCTTCCTACAAAGTTTCTGGCGGATTGCACGGCGTAGGCGTTTCTGTTGTCAACGCGCTCAGCGAAGAGCTGGAACTGGAGATTTGGCGCGACGGCTTCACCTGGGAGCAGACTTACTCCAAGGGCGAGCCCACCAGCAAGCTGAAAAAAGCGGGCGCAACCAAGAAACGCGGAACCAAAGTACACTTTCTGCCCGATAAGGAAATCTTCAGCGTTACGGAATACAACTCCGATACGCTGGCGCAGCGCCTGCGCGAGCTCGCCTTCCTGAACAAGGGCCTGCTCATCACACTTACCGACGAGCGTACGACTGATCCCAAGACCGGTGAGCCTAAGAAAGTCGAATTCAAGTACAACGGCGGCATCGCGGAGTTTATCAAGCACCTGAACCGCGGAAAAGCTGTGCTGCACGACAAGCCAATCTACATGGAAGCCGACCGCGACGGCGTCGTGATGGAAATCGGCCTGCAATACAACGACGGATATTCCGAAACCGTGTTCAGCTTCGCCAACAACATCAACACCGTGGACGGAGGCTCGCACCTTTCCGGCTTCCGCACCTCTATGACCCGAACGATTAACTACGCCGGCCAGCAAATGGGCCTGTTCAAAGATGTAAAAGAGAATTTGAGTGGCGATGACGTGCGTGAAGGTCTAGTGGCCGTGATTAGCGTCAAACTGCCGCAGCCACAGTTTGAAGGTCAAACCAAGGGCAAGCTGAATTCCGATATCGCCGGGATCGTGCAAGCGTTCGTGAACGAACGTTTGGGCGCATTCCTCGAGCAGAATCCGACGGTCGGGCGAAAGATCATCAACAAAGCGATTGACGCTGCCCGAGCCCGCGAGGCTGCGAGAAAAGCCCGCGACCTGACCCGGCGCAAGGGTGCGCTGGACGGCGGAGGGCTGCCGGGCAAACTTGCCGACTGTTCGGAGCGCCAGCCGGAACGCTGTGAATTGTTTCTAGTCGAGGGCGAATCCGCAGGCGGCACCGCCAAGCAGGGACGCGACCGTCGTTTCCAGGCCATCCTGCCGCTGAAGGGCAAGATCCTTAACGTCGAAAAAGCGCGCTACGACAAGATGCTCGGGCACGAAGAAATCCGCGCCATGATTACGGCGCTGGGCACCGGCATTTCCAAAGAAGATTTCGATGCCAGCAAACTGCGCTACGGCAAGATTATTCTGATGACCGACGCCGACGTGGACGGAAGCCACATCCGCACCCTGCTGCTCACGTTTTTCTTCCGCCACATGCAGGAACTGATCAAACGCGGCAACGTGTTCATCGCGCAGCCTCCACTTTATTCAATCAAGAAAGGCAAGTCGCAGCAGTACATCAAAGACGACCGCGAATATGTGAAAGTGCTGGTCAAACGCGCGTCCGAGGGTCTGGTCGTCCGCTATGGCGAGGGTGCGGCCAAACTCGAGGGCACAAATCTTTCCCGCTTCATGAACGTGCTGGACGAATATCTCAAGCTGTTCGACAAGGTGGACAAGCGCTTGCGCGATGAGCATGTGACCGAACTGCTGCCCAAGCTGGATCTTGCCAAGCGGGTGGACTTCGAGGGCGACAAGAAAACTGCGCCCAGGAAAATCGAGAAACTGGAGAAAGAACTGAAGAAGCTGCAAAAAGAACGCAACTTCAAGGAAGTGGGCAGCCGCTTCGACGAAGAACACAACCTGTGGGAAGTGCGTTACGTCAACTCACAGGGCGCCGAACACATCATCAACTGGGAACTGGCTTCAACCGCCGAGTACCGGCAACTGCTCTCGAAATTCAAACAGATCGAAGCATACATGGAGCCGCCGTTTGTGGTGGAGACAGTCGTCAAGGTTGCTCCCACCAACGGCAATGCCGCCGAGGAACTCAGCAACGCCGAGCGCGAAGACCTCGAGAAGACGCAAGGTAAGACCACAAAGGAAATCTCCACGAAGGGCGCAGCCAGGAAGAAAGCCGAGACGCAAATCGTCGAGAAGACGACTGCGCGCGATCTGTTCGCATACGTGCTCGGGGAAGGCCGCAAGGATTATGTCGTGCAGCGATACAAAGGCCTGGGCGAAATGACTTCACAGCAACTGTGGGAAACGACCATGGACCCGGAGCGCCGCACTTTGCTTTCTGTCAAGCTCGAAGACATCGCCGAGTGCGAAACTATCTTCAGCACGCTCATGGGCGAAGACGTCGAGGCCCGCCGCAAGTTCATCGAAGACAACGCCCTGGATGTGAAGAATTTGGATATTTGATGGCGCAGCAAAGGATCTCACGTAGGAGGGACGCCCACGCCGCGCAAAGCTCGGCAAGGGATTAGAGCACGAGCACGTTCGCACCCTGTGCTCTGAGCGCACGGTCAAAAGTAACGAACTTCAATCCTGCCACCGCCGCGAAGGCCAGAAGGTAAGCGTCAGCCCAGACCTTTGGGGACGGGCTGGACAACCGCGACCGTGAGCGGAATTCTTTCTCAAGGTCATCCGGTTCTGGAAGAAAGGCAATCCGAGTATCGGCCCACACTCGGTCCCACACACTCCAGGCTTCGGACATCGTTTTCGTATCTTTCCCCATGATCTTCTCAGTGGTCAGGAGCCGTAGAATTGTGAGTTGTGTGAAGCGGCAGAAAAAGAACTGCTCTTCGCCCGCCTCGTCGAACCACTCCCTAGCCCTTTCTGCGTGAATGGACGGCTCCACAGGAGCGCCAGCCAGACGTTCGCATCAAGGAAATTCAACATGTTCATAGATCTGTTCGCTGCTTAGGTCCACTTTCGGGCCTTCGGAAACAATGAGTGGGAATTGCACCCTCTTCGGCCGCGGCCGCTGGCCTTGCAGGAGGACGCTTCTAACCCCTGCTAAAACCAACTCACGGATAGAGTGTCCTCTCGCAGCCGCCTGCTCCTTGAGCTTCCGGTACAGGGGCGCCGGAATGTCAACCGTGGTACGAACGCATTCCTGCTTCATAAGCTAATTATTTCACGGATGCCATAAATATGGAAGATGTGGAAAGCTGTGCCAGGCGTTAGACAATTGAGGCCAGGGTGCCGTAGAGTGCTCCTGAGAGGGCCAGAAATCAATGGCAGCCCCTGCTGACACGACGCCGCCACCGAACCACAAAGATCTCCAGCTTGTGTTACTGAAAGAACTAGGGGACGCACTGCGCGCCCGATCCGAAGCAGAGCACCTCTACACGGCTGCCGCTGTGGCAGGTTTCGGGGCTGTCGCCTGGGGCGTGGCAGCGTTGCAGCCTGAGAGGTACGCCGGCAGAGCATTTTATTTGAGGCCCGCTTGGGTGGCTGCGGTCGGCATTCTGATTGTGGCCGCGTTTATTGTTGCAAAGATCCTTCGGGAGCACGGGATATACGCGATGACCAAAAAGGAACAGGCTCGAATAGCAGCACAGCTAGCTTCCCTTGAAGGCGCGGCGGGAATTATCCCTGAGTACATGCTAAAGGAGGATGCCGGGCCGGGCTACAAGGGGTCGCGAAGAATTGTTATTGCGGCGGCAGCCGTGGCAGCCGGGTTCTGCCTATCGCTTGTTTGGCTTTAGGCAATGTGTATCGCCGCCATTGGTGCAAAGCGCAGGGTGCCCAGTCATCGTCCACATGAACCTTTAAGGGATTGAGAAAGAAGAGGAGGAACAATGCCGGAACAACTCCCAAGACTGAAACTGAGCAACCAGCCCGTAATCTGCAAAGAGTGCGGGAAGGAGTTTAGAGGCGAGGAGATGATCCAACATACGGACGAGACTCGTCACGATAGTTTTTATCTCAAACCTGTTTCAATCCCTAAAGAGGAGGGAGAAACATGAGACCCGTAATTGTGAAGACAGTCGTTCTATCGATGGTTCTCTCGACCGGTTTTGCGGCTGCGAAGGACAGCGTCAACCCTGCTGACTACCCTGACAACGCAACAGTAATTTCGGCCAAAATTGTCACCGAGGCGACCGGCACCAAGACAACCGCGCCTAACCCCGCCTGCAACGATCCTCAAACCGCGTTTATGAAAGGATTTTGTGCCCAGGAGCACACCACTACTCGAATAACCTCACATCGATACGCTGAGGTCATAGCGACGATCCAATCCAGTACCTACACGTTGGAGGGCAGCAAATTACCGCCTCCGGGCCCTTACAAAGCCCGGTTTTTCGACAACGGAGACATTGAGTTGATGGGACCGAACGCTAAGGGAGAACTGCACGCTCATCGGTTCAAGGTGATCGGCATCGAAGCGATTCCGGCAAAGTGAAGAGCGAATCGAATTCTGCTGATTATTTGCGGTGTCACGCCTGGCGAGGCGCACGCCACACGATCATTGCTTGCCCTGCCGCTTCAGCGGCGCAATCGATTTCCCGCGCCCTGATTCCTGAATCAGCGTAGCTAGACGCTTCAGCCGAGTCTCCTCTTTTTTTGCGCTGATCACCCACCAACTGGCGGTTCTTCGGTACCAGGGCGGCTGCGCTTGAAAGAAATCCCAGGCTTTCTTGTTGGCGCGAAACTGCTTTTCATACGGACCACTTAGCTTTGCCGTCTTCCTTTGCTCGTACGAGTAGATCGCCGATTTGTCATCCTGGCGCCTCTCGAAGGCTTTCAGGCCCGCAGGCTGCATCACACCCATTTTCGTGAGTTCACCGACGCGCTTAATGTTGATCGCGCTCCACGTGCTAACGGATTTCCGTGGCGTAAAGCGAATGGAGTAGCTCTCGGCATTGACACTCTTTCGAAGGCCATCAATCCAGCCGAAGCAAAGCGCCGCATCTACCGATTCCGGCCACGTGATGCTGGGTTTGCCTGAATTGTTCTTATGGAACCCAACCCACAGCTCGCGGGCTTGGCCATGATGCTTCTCAAGCCAGGCGCGAAAAGCGTTGGGTGACGCAAAGAAGGCCAGCTTCGCCGGCATCATTTCAGAATAACCCACCTCGATCAACCCTGTGGTATTATAATAACTATGGGTATAGAAGCGATTCTATGAAGCTCAAACTTAGGTCCGTGGGGACGTCCACTGGTCTGGTGCTGCCAAAGGAAATGCTGGTTCGGCTCCGGGCCAAGAAAGACGACACACTATTTGCCATAGAAACGCCCGCCGGATATTTGCTCACTCCCTACGATCCCGAGGTTGAGAAGCAACTCGACCTTGGGCGTGAATTCATGAGTAAGTATCGGAGCGTTTTCCGTGCGCTGGCCAAGTGAGGAAGCCGGTTTGGTTGGACCAGCGTGCCCTCGTGCTGCTCCAGGCCGAGAGCCTCGCTGAACACGGCGGACTGTGGGGCTTGCGGGATGAAGCAGCACTGGAGTCAGCCCTCGCGCGCCCCAGGAACGTCTACGCCTACGAACGCGGTAGCGATGTGGCGCGGTTGGCAGCGGCGTACGGGTTCGGACTGGTTCGGGGTCATCCTTTTAATGACGGAAACAAACGAGCCGGGTTTCTCGCGATCGGTCTTTTTCTCGAATTGAATGGATTTGAATTCGAAGTCGAGGAAGTCAACGCGGTCAAGACCATGGTGGATCTGGCCGCCGGGCGCGTCAGCGAAAAAGCCCTGGCCGAATGGATCCGTACCGGAATGGCGCGCCGGAAATGATTCTATAGAATCTCAAGGCAAAGCAAAGCTTATCGGGCACCGTACTTGACTTCGGGATACACGCGGGCAAATGCAGCCGACGTCACCGCAATCACCACAAACAGCAGCACACTGCCCTCCGGGCCGACGGAGCCCCCGGTCAGCCAGCGCGAACCGTGCAGCGAGGACTTCATCAGATGTCCCGTGACCATGCCGCCGCTGTCGGGTACGGAGTACAGGAAGCTTTCGCTCCAATCCCAGGACGCGTGAAAGCCGACGGCGAACCACAAATTCCCCGTGCGCCGCAGAGTCAAGCAAAAGAAGAGTCCAATGGCCGCGACGCCGAGCAAACCGATCCAGGTCTCGCCGGGATTCTTGAAATGTAAAGCTGCAAACAAAGTGGACAGCAGTAGGGCCGCCGGCCAGAAACCCATGCCCCGGGTCAACGTAAATTGGCTATAGCCGCGCGTCAGAAACTCTTCGAAGAATCCGACGGTGAGGAACAACACCCCCCAAAAAGCCGCAAACTTGAAAATTCGCCTGCCGTGCAGAGCCAGGCCGTTCAAAGTAAAATCCCCGGTGCCACGGATGGCGAGCAGCAGCAAGGTCAGGGACATGATTCCCCACAGCGCGCCCACCCAGAACGGCTTTCCAAACGCGCCGCGGCGCGGCAATCCGTATTCTCCGAACTGCCGTTTCTCGATCGCAGCCATAACCAAGGCGGGAACCACCGCTGCGATCAGGGATTCCACTTCCGCGATCATCTCCTGCCAGATTTCACGCGTGCCTTGCGGCTGCACATAGTTCGTTAGACTACTCAGCAGAAAAAGAAGTGTTTCCCACATGGCGATATAAAGCAGGAACCGCCATCCCGCGCGCAATCCGTCCGGCCCGAGGAAGGGTCCGCATAGTCGCTGTTCGAAAGACGGCGGCGCGCGCGGGGACCACGAATCGGGCGGTTCGATCGGCTCCTGTGGGCCAATATCCAACTGGCCGGGCAGGTCTGGTTTTGGTTCATCCATTTAGAAGTTTCCCTTACGATCCCCGGACATGGTAAAACACTCGGGCTTCGTCTTGATGGGCAAATTTCTTATCCACGAGCGGTTTGGCCAGCCGCAGGTATTGGCGGGGCTGCTGCTCGTGCTGTTCCTGGCGCAGTGTGCATGGCTGCTGGCCCGTAGCAGCGAGCCGCTCGACGTGAGTTCCACCGACCTGTTTCGCGTGCAGGAAGGACTGGCGCAGTGGCGCGAGGAAGGTGTGGCGGGAACTCCTTCTTCGGACCGAATGGAAGCGGGAATCTCTGTGCCACCCGAGATCGAACAGAACGACGGCTACGATCCGGATCACTCGCCGCTCTGGTACCTGCTGGCTTCGGCGCCTCTGCTGGGCTGGCCGGGGCCGTCACAGGCGAATTCGCTGCGTTATTGGGGATGGCTGGCGCGCTCGCCCTATCTTGTTTTTGGCGTTCTGCTCGGGGCGTCTTTGTGGTACGTTGCCCGCCGACTCTACGGTAATGCTGGTGGTTATATTGCGCTAACGCTGTACTGCTTCTCGCCGACCATCATCCGCTCCAGCACGCTGTGGTCGGCGCAGCCAGAGATGGGCGCTGCGGGAGGAACCTTCGGCGCCATCTTTACTGCCATCGCCGTAGCCCACACCCTGTATGCCCCGCGCGAGGTCGTGCTGTGGAACTGGCGCCGTATTCTTCTGTTGGGGCTTTCACTTGCGCTGGCGATCGGTTCCCAGTTTTCCATGATCGTCCTGGTTCCTGTCGCGCTCGGGTTCATGCTCTACCTCGCCCCGGCCAGGCGGCTGGCCGCTCTGGCCATTTGGGCGGCAGCATGTGGAGTGGCGCTGGTGCTTCTATATGCCTCGTACAGCTTCCACCTCGGCGCTTTTTGGCAAGGGATCCGTCACGCCAGCTTTTTCGGATTCACTTGGCAGGCATTTCGCATGCCGGGAGCCTACGCGCGGGTTCTGGCACAACTATCGCAAACCGGCCCCGCCCCGCTGGTGGCGATCCCGACGGCTTTGATCGTTTATTTCGCCTGGCCACGGCCAAGATATTTTGGCAATACCGCACCGTTGCTGGTCGCACTGCTATTCCTGGTGATGGGGCTCGGCGCGCCGCATTATCCAGGCCTCGGATTCCAACTCATGGCGGTACCGTTTTTGTTTGTGTTCGTGGCAGGGATCGCCGCCGACCTGCTCGAAACCCGCCAGCGGGGACCGGTGATGGCTTGCATCTTGGGACTCCTGACGGCGAGTGCGCTGTGGAATTTGATGCAACTGGCGCAGGTGGGAAGGAGATGAAGACCGTCTCGCGCACTTGATCCGGAGAAGATGTGCCAGGCGCAGGCGCTCGCAACAACCTGCGCCATAGTGCAAAATATTGCGCATCGCTTCGCCTCTCTGCTTTTACAAGTGCTTGACAATCGCGCGACACCCGAGAGGTAGACTACGCGCAACTGTCGAGTGGCGATCGGAACTGATTCCCCAATGATAGATACCGGAGAGGGCCACATCGTTATGAAAGACATTCTTCCCACATCATCGAAAATGACCGCGCACTGCGCGGAAACGGAGTTCGGCTCTCAAGGCCGAGGCGCCATCGTACGCAGCATGCTTGAAACCAGCCGCCTGGTAACAGCGGCGGCCCTAGTTTGCCTTTTGTGCTTAGCGGCGCCATTTCCGGCGCGAGCGCAGGATTCTCCCCCTGTTGGCCAGGGTTTCGTCGTGGAGGACAAGTTCGGAGGCGAGATCCTCGGCTACGATGTCGATCGGGACGGCACCGAAGGCATGCTGAGCGAATACGTGCTGTTGCAAGATGGGAATCTGCTCATCGCAACTGAGACCTTCGATCAAAAGACCGGCAAGATCCTGAAGGTGGTCGAAAAGAAAACGGAAACGCAGGACAATTTTGTGACGTGGGGGGTGGTAAACTCACTGCTGCTGTGAGGGATTTGGCTGTCTCTCCCTTCCCTTTTCCCCGGCTCGACTTCCGTTTGTGAGGTAACGATCATGCGATGGAGATCATGCTCGAAAGCAATGGCGGTCTTATTCACGTTGGGGGCGGCTATCCTCCTGACACCCGCCGCCTGGGCTGCGGCGAAGTACAACGTGATTTATAACTTCCAGGGTGGTAGCGATGGCATCTACCCGAGCGCAGCCCTCGTTGCAGACGCAGCTGGAAACCTCTATGGCGTAACCGCAGGCGGCGGACTTGGTGGAAACGGCGGATGCGGAACAGTGTTCGAGTTGAAACGTGTAAAAAGTGGGTGGGCGCACCAGGTCCTTTACCGTTTCCCGGTAGGTGGCAACGAGGGCTGCTATCCGTACGCTCCTCTAATGGTCGATGTAACCGGTAACCTGTATGGCACCACCGAGGCTGGGGGACAGGGGGACTGTTTCGGGCGTGCGTGCGGGGTGGTTTTTGAGCTTGCGCCGACGACTGGTGGCAAATGGAAGCAAACCGTCCTCTACCGCTTTGTCGGCGGTAACGACGGGGAGATACCAAGCTCAGGGGTTGTTCTAGACGGAGCAGGCAACATCTATGGGACAACCCAGGACGGCGGAGGCACATGCAACTGCGGCACCGTATACGAGCTAATACACACGGCAGGCGGCAGCTGGAACGAGCAAATACTGTATAGCTTCTCGGGAACCGACGGGGCAGCCCCTGGCGGCGCGATTTTCGACAATGCGGGCAACCTCTATGGCCTGGCCACCACCGGCGGCACCTATGGCGAGGGCGTGGCCTTTGAGCTATCGCCGACTTCCGGGGGCGGATGGAACGAGAACCCCATCTACAATTTTGAGGGCTTCGCGGATGGAGCCTTCCCCGGCTTCGGTCTTACTTTTAAAGGAGGAAGTCTTTATGGCGCGACAGGTCTTGGGGGGGCCGACGGACATGGCACGATCTTCGAGCTGAAGCCAGAGTCCAACGGCAATTGGACGCACAAGGTTCTTTACAATTTCACCGGGGGAAAGGATGGCTTCGATCCACTTAGTCCGTTCATTTTCGACCGGTCGGGAGATCTTTATGGGACGACTGCCGGAGACGTGACCTGCACCAAAGGCAACCGCTGGGCATGTGGAAACGTATTTGAACTGACGCCCGAGGCGGGCGGGCATTGGAAACTGCATGTCCTGCATACTTTTGTTGGTGGCAGCCATGGCGCATTCCCGAGTGGACCAATCTTCGATCGAAGCGCTAATCTCTTCGGTGTCGCCTACTGGGGAGGCAATTGTAAGAAGGGAAGCGGTGAATATTGCGGCATCGCCTTTGCTCTAGTCCCATAATCGTTGAACGCCGTCTTCAACACGATTCTGTTACCGACTTTTTCTTCCTATCATTCTGGCGGAGAGTCCTTTCGGACTCCCCGGTCCAGAATCAACAAGTTTGTTCCCTACGGACACACACCTGACCTTTTGGCAACTAAAGATGGTGGTTAGCCAGGTACATCCTGAAGTGCCGTTCGTGCCGCTGCACGGATTCTCCGCGCTCGTGAAGTACTCACTCGTACCCCAGAAGGTTAGATCGTTAGGGTCTCCAGGGTCCATACTCACACTGACGTATTCGCCCCAAGAGTGGTTAGCCGGGTCCGTGTAGGAAGCCACATCGGCCTCCGCGAGTATGACCAGGTAAAGGGCATCTACGTGGACAAGCGGACATTTAACGTCCTCAATCCCCTCGACGGTAACAAATTCACCGGGAAGTGGACGCCCCCCGTTGACGGCAAGACACAACTGCTGGAAGACGTAGAGGGAAACCAGGGAACCTCCGACGTCGCGGGCATGGTCTCTCCCTACGCCTGTTGTAGCCGGTTTGTATTCGGATCGGATGTAGCCGCCAATACGTTCGGAAAGAAGGTGAACCTGACAGGCCCCATTTTCACCGCTGGCGTTCCCCCATTGCTCGCATGGAACAGCAAGATGCAGCGAGCAGTTCTGGCCCAGGCGCAGGGTGCTCCGTACACGGTACCCGAAATTGCCCTGGTCGATCTCACGAAAGGCAAGATCACCGAATTCACCGGCCTCGGCTTCGGGTACGTCAACGGCCTTGCCGTTGATTCGGCCACCGGCATCGCATGCACGACCACCGAAACCGACAACAGCGCGGAGTTCTACAATCTAAAGAAGCAGACTGGCATCATCGTGCAGCTGCCGAACATCGGGGTGTACTCCGGGGCGACGGTTGCGAACGATCCCGTGCACAAGCTCTTCCTCATCACCCACCCGGTGCCCGCTTCCGACGGCGAGATCCACGTTTATGATGAAAAGGGAAACTTTATCGAATCGCTTCCCAACTTCCCCCTTGGCCCCGGTGGCGCGTACATTGCGCTGAACCCCAGCAAGCGCACCGGGTTCATACTTGCTCCCGGGTCCAACCGAAACCTGTCCGGGCTTCAGTCCTTCACGTACTGACGGGCTGAGAAAATTAGGACGATCCAGGGATTGATTTTATGACCGCGGTAACCTCCCATGCATGACCAAAGAGGCGAGGCCTTTCCTTGGCAGGGGTGGCGAAATCGAATGGATTCTTTGGCTTGCAGAGCCCGTCACGCCGAATTTTCCTGTGCAACTCGGGCCCGCCTGGCGGGTTCTAATTGTGCAAGCGTTGGTGTACTCGGGAGTGTGGGCCATGGTTCCGAAACTGGAGTATCATAGGGCTGTGAAAACGCTGAATCGGGCGACTGTAGCGGGCCTTGGGTGGGTTGTATGCGGGTTTGTTTTTTCGGCGTGGCTGCAGATGCCAGCGGCCAGGGCACAAATTAATGCCGCGCCTCCTTCGGTTACTTCGATGGGATTTGGTGGTCGCGCGGTTAACGGAACGCCGCCCAGCGTGACCTCCCTGGGACGGCACGGGTACACTTCCAATCCAGCTTTCCCCAACAGCCGATCGTACCATCGTCACGGTCGCGGCCGCTATTACCCCTGGGGAGGTGTTTACGCGGTCCCGTCTTACGGGTACTACGACTCCGGGGATGACTCGGCGAACGACTCAGGAGGCGACCAGTACAACGGCGGTCCTACGATTTTTGACCGGCGGGGTCCCGGAACGGTGCCGCGTCCGTCAGCCTCTTACTACGGTGATGCCGAGTCCGCCCGCAGGCAACCGGAACCGCCTTCCGAACCAGCCAACCAACCCGAAGCCGCATCGGCCCCTGACCAACCCCAGACTGTGCTGGTGTTCAAAGATGGCCATCAACTTGAGGTCGAGAATTACGCAATTGTGGGCAGCTCGATCTACGATTTGACCGAGGGACGATCCCACAAGATCGCTCTCTCCGATCTCGACCTGACGGCCACAACCAAGCAGAACGACGACCGTGGGGTTGATTTTCAGCTTCCCAGCAGCTCCGAGGCGAACTAGGATAGCGGTCCAGTCAGAGGGGCGCGGCCAGTTCGGCGGAGCAAAGTGGTTACCTTCCGTACTCCGCTTGTCTCTTGTGTGCCCTATTCTCGTGTCGGCCACCCGAACAGCCGGATAAAAAGCATCTGCATCGGCACGCAGCGTTGTCGGTTAACTCGAAACGGTTTGGCGAAGGGGACGCGACCGGCGAAGCTCCTGCCATTGCAGTACGATGTCCGCCGAGAGGACCGAGAACGCCAGGCACGACCACACGATGGCCTCAGTGGCCGCGATGCCGAGATTGTCCCAGCCGGTCACACCGCCGACCACTCGCACCTCGAGAAATACGAGGGCAACCGCAAAGCTCCGGGTCATCCATTGGCGATGTTGCTGGATTTTTCCTTGGAGAATGAATGCCAAAGCAATGCCGGTGGTCGTCATCAACAATACTGCGTCCACCAGAGCCGCCACGCTGAACGACCGGGGCGCTCCCATCCGTTCCTGGAAAAACTGGATATAGAAACCGAGCGGCCCGACAATGAACACGCCTCCAATATAGATTCGACCGACGATGCGGTGAAGCTTGGTGAAACGCTGGCGAAGGCGGTCGGAGAATTGCATTGGACCCAGCAGCAGTGCACACGCACCTGCGATTCCATGTGGCAACAGCCACCACTTAAAAGGCTGGTAGTGCTGCCAGACCGGGTCCGCCCGATGGACCAGAAAGCTCTCGTTGTGAGGGAGAACGTAGGCCACCATCAAGGCGATGAAACCAAACAAAAGATACTTTGGACGGAACCATGAGCTCCGCTCAAGGTTTGCCGGTACAGTTGACATTGTGGGCTCCTAACGCTTGGCTCAAGCTGCCGAAGCACTATACAACACACGTGGTGTGGGACCAAATCGCGGCGAACAGAATGAGAGGCGTTATTCCCGATAGAGCGTCAGATTCCGAAAGCCAGCTCAAAAACCTGAGCCACAGCCCAAGCTTGACTCTGCCGGGTCAGCCGATCCTTGGCTTCATCCGCCGAAACCCGGATCAGTTCGTGGTCTGCTTCTGCGGGCTGAGCGCTGTTGTCGCCAAAAGTGACACGGAAGAAGACACCGAGAATTGCGAAATATCCTTCACCCTGCGCGAAAACGTACTCGGTTGCCTCGCCAATCTTGCCGAGAATATGAATGCTCCGGCCGCATTTCCTCGCGGACCTCGCGGACTAAAGCTTCTTCGGCGGTCTCTCCCGATTCAATGCCGCCGCCGGGCAGGAAATAGCCCTTTGCGGTTAGAACAATCGCTACCTGACGATGCGCGTCGGTAACGACGGCATACGCCGCCGGCCGTGGCCTGTAAACCTGCCCGACTGTGCGCTGGCCGAATTCTGGAAGGGTTACGGCCATTTGGTGGATTCTCCGCGGCGGTCCTCGTTCGGAGTGTACCGTATTTGTCATCTTGTGGAGTTTCTGGCGGCCCGCAACCGGCGGCCGCTCGTGATATAATCTTACCCATACGGTGTTGCGATAAATGCCTTACATTGCAATCATTTACACGTTGCCGGTCAGTTCCAAAGAGCAGCAGGTTCCTTATCGGCTGACGCCGATTCGGAATGACAAAACCTATGAGGAGCGGGGCGGCAAGTGTTCAAGCCGTGTCCCCTCCCAAAGCTAGCAGCTAAAAGCTAGGAGCTAGAGAGCTTTTTATGCCTGACGATCCCCAGAATCCCGAGCTTCCCTTAACTCCACCGCCTGGCGGAGATGGCACCGGCATTCCCGGCGCCGCCAACATTCAGCCCGTCAACATTGAAGAGGAGATGCGGCGGTCGTATCTCGACTATTCCATGTCGGTGATCATTGGCCGCGCCCTGCCCGACGTGCGCGACGGATTGAAGCCGGTGCATCGGCGCATTCTGTACGCCATGCACGACATGGGTCTGCTGCACAACCGCAAGCACGGCAAGTGCGCCGGCGTCGTGGGCGAGCTGTCTGGGCAAATACCATCCGCATGGCGACAGCGCGGTCGTACGACGCTTTGGTGCGCCTGGCGCAGCCGTTTGCGCTTGCGCTATCCGCTGGTGGATGGCCAGGGAAACTTCGGCTCGGTGGACGGAGATCCGCCAGCGGCCTACCGGTACACGGAATGCCGGCTGACCCGTATCGCGGAAGAAATGCTGGACGATCATCGACAAAGACACTGTCGACTTTCGTCCCCAACTTCGACGAGCAACGACATCGAGCCGACGTTCTTCCCACGCGCATTCCGAACCTGCTGATAAACGGCTCGAACGGAATTGCCGTCGGCATGGCGACGAACATTCCGCCGCACAACTTGACCGAGATTGTCGATGCCACTATTACGCTGGTGAACAATCCGCACACTCAGTCTGCCGGAAATTCTGAAAATCGTGCAGGGACCGGACTTCCCGACCGCCGGCATTATTCACGGCAAGAGTGGCATTCTCGAAGCCTACAAAACACGGACGCGGCCGCTTCATGATGCGCGCCAAAGCGGCGATTGAAAACATCACCAAAGAACGCCAGGCCATCATCGTCACCGAAATCCCTTACCAGGTCAACAAGGCGCGGCTGATCGAACGCATCGCCGAGCTGGTCAATAACAAAATCGATCGACGACGTTTCCGATATTCGCGACGAGAGCGACCGCGACGGCATGAGAATCGTGGTCGAGCTGAAGCGCGGCGGCGAGCCGCAGCTCGTGCTCAACCAGCTCTTCAAGCACACCTCGATGCAGGAAGGTTTCAGCATGATCTTCCTGGCCGTGGTCAATGGCCAGCCCAAAGAAATGGGGCTGATCCAGGCGATTCAGTACTTCATCGACCACCGGGTCGATGTGGTCCGCCGGCGCACCGCCTTCCTGCTGCAGAAGGCGAAAGACCGCGAGCACATTCTCGAAGGCTACCTGACCGCGCTCGATCACCTGGACAACGTGATCACCATCATTCGCGCCAGCGCCAATCGCGCCGACGCCCGCGACAACTTGGTCGCCTACTTCGCCGGCAAAAAGATCGACATCAATGTCACTGGCCGCGCGCCCAAGCTCGATCCCGAAAAGCCGTTTACTTCAGCATCCAGGCCGACGCCATTCTCGAATTGCAATTGCACCGCCTGACCAAGCTCTCCATCGACGAAATCTCCAAAGAGCTGAACAAGTACCCGCGAGAACATCGCCGAATTCGAATCGATTCTGGGTTCGGAAAAGAAGCTGCGCGGCGTCATCGTCAAAGAGCTGGAAGAAATCAAGAAGCTCTACGGCGACGAGCGCCGCACCCGCATCGAAGACGAAGCCGCGGAGATCATGCTGGAAGACCTGATCGCCGACGAGCAGGTCGCGGTCACGGTAAGCCACGGCGGCTATCTCAAGCGCACGCCGATCTCCACCTATCGCATGCAGCGCCGCGGAGGCACCGGCCGCACCGGCATGAAGACGCGCGACGAGGATTTTGTCGAGCATCTGTTCATCGCCTCCACTCACGCCTACATTCTTATCTTCACCAATACCGGACGCGTGTACTGGCTGAAGGTGTACGAAATTCCCGACGTGAGCGCCGCGGGCAAGGGCAAACACGTTGGCAACCTGGTGGCGCTGCAGCCGGGCGAAACGGTGCGCACCATGCTGGCCGTGCGGAATCTCGAAGAAGAAGGCCGCTACATTTTCTTCGCCACGCGCAATGGCACGGTAAAAAAGACCGAGCTCAAAGATTTTTCGCACGTGATGTCGCGCGGCATTATCGCGATCGGCATCGAGAAGGGCGATGAACTGGTCGGCGTCACGCTGACCGACGGCAACCAGATCGTCTTCCTCGCCTCCCACGACGGTCAGGCCATCCGCTTCGAAGAAGACGACGTCCGCTCCATGGGACGGCCCGCGTTCGGCGTTCGCGGCATGAAGCTCGACAAGGGCGACTACATCGTGGGCATGGCCATGACGCCGAAAGATGTGAAGAAAGCAGAAGAGGATGCGCAGAAAGCCAAAGCCAAAGCGGGAGTCGCCGAAGCGACCGCAACCGACGAGATCCATTCCTATCAAGGGCTCGCTCATTCTGTCCGTGACCGAAAACGGCTACGGCAAACGCACCCCCGCCGACGAATATCGTCTGCAAGGACGCGGCGGCTCCGGCGTGATCAACGTCAAGACCACCGAACGCAACGGCAAAGTGACCGGCATCGCGCAGGTGACCGAAGACTCCGAAGTGATGCTGATCAGCCAGTACGGCAAAATCATCCGCATGGATTCGAGCACCATTCGCGAATCCGGCCGCGCCGCGCAAGGCGTGCGGCTGTTACAGCTCGAGCCGGGCGACCGCGTGGCGGCAGCGGTGGTGATCCCGCCAGAAGAAGAGCCAAACGGAAACGGAACGCTGATTCAATAACTGCACACGTAGGGGCGGACGCCCTCGTCCGCCCCGTCGAACGCTCACGTTAAGAAAACGCTGCGTGGTGCCGCCGCCCCCCCATTACCTTCGTAAGCTTCCGCCGCCCGTTCGTGTCTGCTGCAATGGCAAAAATACAACCTTAGCTCGGGGAGCTACACCATGAGCATGTCCAGTCTGATTTTCATCGCGGTGCTTTTTGTGGCTTGGGTATTCATCAAGATTGCACCCAGGCTTTTCGTTCGCCAAGTGGCGCGCTTTGCGGCAACGAAGATCGGAGAAGCCGCGCTGGCCAAGACGCCAGAGCAAATTCAGCTCTCGCGCGTCGCCGCGGCACAATGGAAAAACGAAGCTGGTATGCAGCAGCAGACCTCGCCGCTAGTGCGCGCCGGCTTTTAACGATCTGGGCACCTACAGCATGGATAAGATGCCGGGTGTGTTAATTCGCCTGTTGTTTCAGCCGCAGACCTATGTCTCTGCACAGATTTATGAGCATCCCAAGGCTGGCGGCTGGATCGAATTTGCCACCCGTTACTCCGATGGGGCCAGCGACTTTCTGACCACCCTGCCCGACCAGGGCATCACTCCTCCGCCATTTGCGAGAACCATTCGCGCCGACAAGAACACGCCCACCGACCGCCTCTACCAGCAGCACCTTGCGCAGAGGACATCGGCCGGGATCAAGCCCGTGGCCTCCAGCGAAGTCGTCCACGAAATGGAAGACGCCTACATGCGCTACATGGTTTGGAAGAACAACAAGGGGCTCACTCCGGAAGAAGTTGCGCACGTCGCAGATAAGTGGGTCAAGGCGAAGCAACAGGCTGCCGGCAAGCCCTGATCCGTGTCAGGCATCAACTAGACGCTTAAGAAAACACTCCGCCCGCGCACGCCAACGCGTAGCGACACAAAGCCAGCCCTGGTCGCTAAGATAAACTCTTTCAAAAGGACCGACAGGGAGGGTTACTCCAGTCATGAACACCGGCTTCGTTGGCATCGGCAGCATGGGAGGCATGCTGGTTCGAGCCTTCCTACGATCAGGTGCGCTCGCTGCGGAGAACATTTGGGCCGCGAATCGCTCCGAAGGCAAACTGAAAACACTGGCCGCCGAGTTTCCCGGCATCCACGTCGGAAGTAATCGCAAGCTCGCTGCCAATTGCGATCTGATTTTTCTCTGCCTTAAAGCCGGAGATGCTGCCAGTGCTCTGGCCCAGATGGACCCTGAACTCTATCCCGGACAATTGCTCGTCACGAGCGCCAGCCAGATTTCGCTGCAAATGCTGGAAAACCGCGTGCCCTGCCGCGTCGCCAAGGTCATCCCTTCCATCACGCAGGAGATTGGCGCAGGGGTCGCTCTGTTGATGTATGGCGCGCGCGTCACCGCCGAAGACCGCAAGCTGATCGAGAACCTGCTGAGCAAGATCAGCCATCCAGTTGTGATCGCGGAGTCGCTGTCGCGCCCCGCGACGGGCCTCGCGTCTGGCGGACCGGCGTTTGTGGCTTACTTGCTGCAATCCATGGCGGAGGAAGCCGTGCGCAGCAATCCTGAGCTGACGCCCGAGTTGGCGCGCAGCCTGGTCGAGGAAACAGCCGCGGCTACGTTGCGGCTCATGGCCGAAAGCTCCATGCGCCCGGAAGAAGTGATCCGTCGCGTCGCCGTCCCCGGCGGCATGACCGCGCTCGGAATTGAGATCCTGTCGCGCTACGTACCACAGGCATGGCAGACGGTGTTTACGGCAACTGCCGACAAAGAGCGAAAGGGCCGGGGAACCATGGTGCTGTAAAAGATGTCTGAGTGCGATCGGAACTCGTTGTCGGCATCCCCAACGCGGGGAATATTCTCTGCTCTCGATAGTTGAATAACAGCGGACCGCTTGCGCCAGCACACTGGATAACCTATTCTCTATGCATTCGTCTTCTTAGTTAGTGGTGGGGCGTTCCAACAAGGCTATGCATCGCACGACGGCCAGGCTCTTGCTGATTTTGCTGCTGGTGGGCGTGTTCGCCCCGGTGGCCCTGGCGATCTCTGCGCCCGCTCCGCATGCTTGCTGCCTGCGGAAAGCGATGCACGACGGCTCGACCCGCAACTCCAGATTTCAAGCTCCTGCCAGCTGTTGTAATCACGATTGCTGCCGTCCCCTGACCTTGTCCCACTGGGCCGAACTCAGCCCGCCGTCAAATGCCTGCGCCGCACCTGCAGCTACGGGCCTGCAATCAGGGTCGCGATCGATTCGGCGCGCGGCCGGTGACGACCCAGCCCACTCCGGCCGCGCTCCTCCGCAGTTCTCCATGGCCTGACATAGCAAGAAGGTTTCAGACAGATCTCTGTCTGTACGGCACGTGAGTCGGCTTAACCGGGAGGGCGCGGGCGTTTCGGCCCTGTCCCGGTCCCGACTCAAACGTGGCTCCTTAGCCCCTGCGGCCGGCGCTGAAACCACCGACTGCAGACGTTTGGAGAACTAATGCGACCCATGCGCATCGTCCTGCTCGGCGGCCTGCTGCTGGTTGCCGTCGCCGCAAGTGCCACGATTTTCGGTTCCGTCCGTGGAATCGTCCACGATCCGCAGCACCGCCCGGTGCAAGGAGCCATGGTGATGCTGCGCGCAAAGATCGTCCGATTGGGCCAAGACCACCAACACCGACGCCAATGGCGAATTTGAATTTCAGGCCGTGCCGATGGGCGAATATTCGGTCGCAGTCGCCAATCCTGGATTTCGTCCAGGCAGCGCAAGACGCGCTCGTTGCGCCGGAACGGAGCCGGTGTTGCACTTTCAACTGCAGGTCGCGGCGAAGGGTGAGACAGTCACCGTCTCGGCCGCGCCCGAAGCCGTGCCCACCGACACGGCACGCCCATCAACCCTGATCAGCCGGAGGATGTCCAGCGAACCCCCGGCGCCGACCGCACCAACAGCCTGGCCATGATCACCGACTACGTTCCCGGCGCCTACTTCACCCATGACCAGCTGCACATCCGCGGCGGCCACCAGGTGAGCTGGCTGATCGATGGCGTGCCCGTTCCCAATACCAACATCGCCACCAACGTCGGGCCCGCAATTCGATCCCAAGGACTTCGATTATCTGGAAGCCGACCGCGGCAGCTACAGCGCGGAACTCGGCGACCGCACCTACGGCGTCTTCAACGTCGCCCCGCGCACCGGATTCGAGCGCAACAACGAGGCCGAACTGGTCACCAGCTTCGGCAATTTCTACCAGACCAACGACCAGCTCAGCTTCGGCAGCCACACCCAGCGCTTTGCCTACTACGCCAGCGTAAACGCAAACCGCAGCGATCTGGGCCTGCAGCCGCCCGTGCCGCAGAGTCGTGCACGATGCCGAAAACGGCTACGGCGGTTTCGGCTCACTGATTTTCAACGTTGATCCCTCGAACCAGCTGCGCCTGGTGACCTCGCTGCGCAAGGACTACTACCAGATTCCCTACGATCCGGATCCCGACTCGTTCCAGAACCGCAGTATCAACAGCAGCGGCCTGCGCGACGGCCAGCACGAAGGCGATGCCATCCTGAACTTCTCCTGGGTGCACACTTTCAACTCCGAAGCTGCTGCTCACGGTCTCGCCCTTCTATCACTACAACAGCGCCAATTACGACGGCAAGTCCCAACGACTTTCCGGTCTCCACCACCAACGATCGCAGCTCAAATTACGGCGGCGGCCAGGCCACCTTCAGCGCCACTTTGCCGAAGAACAATCTGCAGGCCGGGATTTACAGTTTCTACCAGCGCGACAACCAGCTCTTCGGCGCCATCTTTAACGACGGCAGCAGCGCAAACTTTCACCGACCGCGAGCCTGGCCTCCGGGGCCTCTGGAGGCTTTCTTCATCGATGACAAATTTCAAAGCCACGCCGCTGGCTCACGCTGATGGCGGGAATGCGCCCCACGCATTTTTCCGCCGACATCACGGAAAACGCCATCAGCCCGCGCTTCGGCGCCACTCTTGTCGGTTCCCCGCCTGAGCTGGGTCTTCCGCGCTTTCTATGGCCACTACTACCAGGCGCCGCCGCTGGTCACCGCGTCCGGCCCGCTGCTGCAATTTGTCACCAACCACAGTCTCGGCTTTCTTCCGCTGCACGGAGAGCGGGATGAAGAACACCAGTTCGGCGTCACCATTCCCTTTCGCGGCTGGACGCTTGATGCCGACAACTTCAAGACCCTTGCCCACAATTTCTTCGACCACAACAACATCGGCGAGTCCAACTCTGTTTTTCCCGCTCACCATCCAGGAGGCGGTCATCCGCGGTTGGGAGCTGACGCTGCGCTCGCCCATGATCGCCCACCGCGCCCAGATCCACCTTGCCTATTCCAATCAGATCGCCGAAGGCGAGGGCGCCATCACCGGCGGATCTGACCGATTTTTCCTTGCCCGCGGGCCTTTCCCCGCTCGACCACGACCAGCGCAACACGCTGAACGTGGGCGGGAACGTGAACCTTCCCTGGCGCAGCTACGCCTCGACCAACGTCTACTATGGATCGGGATTTCACAACGGCCTCCGGGACGAACGCCCTATCCGGCGGACTACCTGCCAGGGCATACCACCGTCGATCTGTCTTTGGGAAAGACTTTCGGCGAGCGATTCTCGGCCTCGGTGAACGCCCTCAACGTTGCCAACCGTCGCGTGCTTCTTGACAACAGCCTGACCTTCGGCGGCTTCCACTGGAACAATCCCCGGGAAATCTATGTGGAGGTCCGCTACCGGTTTCGATATTAAGAGGGGCGATGTGTAATACGATCAGACGCAACCGAGAACTGAGAACCGATCTCCAGGTGATGGCCCGTTTGCCGCGCAGGAGTTGGGAAAGGGTTGAGTGCTCGATCTCCACCGACCGCGCGAATGCACGCAGTGAATAACGGGGGTTGATCCGCTTGCGGCGCGAGAATTCACTTTGGAGAAGCGCGCACAGCCGTATGGCCGCCGAGCCGCGATGTCTTTGCCGGAGTGAAGTCACGAGCGTGAATCGTAACAGAGGCAACCGTCCCAGGAAAGCCGGGCAGCGAGAAAGTGGGGCAATTTTCCAGCCCGGTTTCCCGGACAGCGCTCCGTGAAGCGGCCAGGCCTTGTTGACAGGATTTTACTTTCCTTTACCAACTCTTTACCCCGCACCCGCCGCTTCTGTGTTCACATAGAACTTGAAAGCACTTGCAGCCTCCAGTTGAAAGCGCTGCCCCCAGGGATTCCCGCAGCCGGATTCTCTCCCCGGCGGGGGTCCCAATTTTTCATCCCGCAAGCCGGCAGCGGCGCGCCCAGCGTTTGACTGTACTCATCACCCCGCCTAAGATGAAATTCTTCCCCACCACCCAGCATGATCGGCCAAACCATCTCGCACTACCGCATCACCGGCCAGTTGGGCAGCGGCGGTATGGGCGTAGTCTACGAAGCCCAGGACCTTACTCTTGGGCGCAGAGTCGCGCTCAAGTTTCTTCCTCCCGAACTGGCCCGCGATGCTGCCGCGCTCGACCGTTTTATGCTCGAAGCCCGGGCCGCCTCGGCTCTGAACCATCCCAATATCTGCACCATCTATGCCGTGGAGAACGACGGCGGGCAGTCGTTCATCTCGATGGAGTTGATGGAGGGGCAGAGCCTCGACCTCAAGGTGTCCAGCGGACCGCTGCCGCTTGATCGCTTGCTCGACGCCAGCATCCAGCTAGCCGACGCGCTCGACGCGGCGCATGCCAAGGGCATCGTTCACCGCGACATCAAGCCGGCCAACATTTTCATTACCCAGCGCGGTCAGGTGAAGGTGCTCGATTTCGGCCTCGCCAAGCTCACCCGCCCGGAAATGGCGATGGAAACCATTGGCGCCACCCTGGACAGTCCCGGCCCTGCGCATTTGACCAGCCCGGGCTCGACCGTCGGCACAATCGCTTATATGTCGCCGGAACAGGCGCGTGGCGAAGAGCTTGACTCTCGCACCGATCTGTTTTCTCTCGGCGCCGTGATCTATCAGATGGCGACTGGCCAACTGCCTTTTGCCGGCAACACCTCAGCCGTAATCTTCAATGCCATTCTGGAGCGCGATCCGCCTCCGGCTACGCAACTCAATCCCCAGCTTCCACCCAGGCTGCAGGAGATTCTGCACAAGCTGCTGGAAAAAGACCGCGATCTGCGCTACCAATCCGCCGCCGATCTGCGGAGTGACCTCAAACGCCTGAAGCGCGATGCTGGGTTGGGGCCGAAGACGGGACAGCCATTTTCGTCCGCCTCGGGAACTGTGCCAGTCGCGACGGTGGCTGCCTCGGAGACGCAGAAGTCCAGTGCGTCGGCGGTTGTGGCTGCGGCGAGGCAGCATAGGATCGGCAGCGGTGTGGCGACCCTGGCCGTCATCGCGGTGTTGGCAGCGGCTGCATACGGCATTTACGCGCTGCTTCATCGCAGCCGCCCCACTCCTTTCCAGAGCATCTCGGTCAGCAGGGTGACCCAAACCGGCAAAGCTGCTTTAGTGGCGATTTCTCCGGACGGGAAATACATCCTGAATGTAGTGAACGACGGCCAGCAAAGCCTATGGCTGCGAAACCTTCCCACCAACAGCGACACTCAGGTACTGGCTCCGGCCCAAGTGCAATACCAGTCGCTGCGTTTCTCTCCGGATGGTAATTATCTGTATTTCACCAGGAGCGAGCCCGGCAGCAGCGAGCTGCGATATCTTTATCGCGCCCCGGTTCTCGGCGGCACCATGCAGAAACTTGTCACCGATGTGGATTCACCCATCACCTTTTCGCCCGACGGCCGGCTGTTTGCCTACTTCCGCTTCAACAACCCCGAACCGGGCAAACAGCGCCTGATCGTTGAGCCGGTCGACGGCGGAGATGAGAAGGCCCTGTACAGCGGACCCATTAGCGGTGGTTTGAACGATCCCGCCTGGTCCCCGGACGGCAAGACTATCGTCTGCATGGCGCTTCAACCCGGCAATGCCTTCAGCGGTCTGGTGGCGCTCGATGTTGCCACCGGAAAGCAGCGGTTGTTTTTCACCTCCGACACCAGCATCGTGCAGCGCCCCGTGTGGATGCCGGATGGCAGCGGCCTGATCGCCTATTCCGGCATTGGCCGCAATCAGATCATTTTCGTGTCCTACCCCGACGGAAAATCCCACGCGGTTACCCGCGATACCAACAACTATTCCGATCCCAGCCTTGCCTCCGACGGGCGCAGCTTGGCTACGGTTCTCAGCGAGGCGCACCTGAATTTGTTCACCATGGCGGTTGGAACCTCAGGAGCAGCCCCGCTCCGCCAGGTTACTGCCGACGCTCCTCTCTACCATTTCAGCTGGACCCGCGACGGCCAGCTGATCAGAGAATCGCCTTCCGGGCTCAGTCTTATCAGTTCGGACTCCGGAAACATGACTCCGTTGCCTACTCTGGAGAGCAGCTATATTTCTGGTCCCTCGGCGTGCGGCGATGGCCGCTACATCGCATTCACCGCCATCAACGCTGCAAAGCGCGTAATGCACATCTGGCGCATGGATTCGAACGGCGGCAACCTTAAGGAACTTTCTGACGGGAAAGTCAACGATGTTTCGGTTTGTTCCCCGGATGGGCGTTGGGTGCTTTACGTGGACAGCACCCTGGGCGGCGAATTGATGAAGGTAGGCATCAATGGCGGCAAGCCGGAGCGGGTTACCGACGAACTCGCCGCTGCCTTTGACATTTCTCCCGACTCGAAAACCGTTGCCTTGGCAGCCTTCGGCCATCTCGGCGAACACATCGAGAAGCTGCAGTTGGCTTCCCTCGATTCCGGCCGGATTCTGAAGTCTCTGGATTTCGAGCGCGCGCGAAATGGTCCTATTCGCTTTTCACCGGATGGAAGGGCAGTTGCCTACCCGGTTCGCAACGGTGCCGTAGACAACCTCTGGCTGCAGCCTCTGGACGGATCTCCGGGGAAACAGATCACCAACTTTACGTCCGAACACATCCCCGATTTCCATTGGTCGTTCGACGGCACCAAGCTGGGCGTAATTCGCGGCCACACCGACTCCGACGTGGTCCTGATCCGCGATTCCCCGCAATAGCAGTTTCTATTTGCAGGCTTTCGTCGGGACGGCAACCAGACCCGCCGGCGCACCACCGTTTTTCATCACCGCAAACGGAGAGCCCGGCACCTCTTTCAAGGTGGTTCCCTTGGCTGCGAGAACTCCGAGAGCCTCTTCGGTGTTACTCTCCTCGGCCACAAAAATCCCGGTGCCGCTGTTGTTCGTCGCCAACCCGAGGGCATACGTGATTTTGCCGTTGAGGTTGACGGTGCGGCTGTAGGTGAGGGCCCCGTGGGAACCAACCTTCAGAATTGTCACCTGACCCGACTGGGTGTTGCTCACATATAGCTTTTTCCGGTCGGCGCTGAGAAGCACGTTGTTGGAATTCTGCCCGTTGCTGTTCGTAAAGTTGTTGAGTTCCGCCAGCTTTCCGCCGGAACTGATACTAAACACTTCAACCTCGGTGTGAGCGGCTGCATCGCCGAAGTACGCCGTGGAACTGTCGCAGCTGATGTCCACTCCGGCGGCGGCTCCCTTTGGAGTGAACGGGCCCAGTTCCTTCAGGTCCCCCTTTGTGTAATCAATCTGGAAAGAGTCCACCAGGCCGAGGTAGCTGACAATCAGGTACTTGCCATTGGGGGTTACTTTCATTCCGTCCGGCGAACCTGCCACGGTGTAGGTGTTGGCGACCTCGAGAGCGCAGGTTGAGCTGATTTTCAGAACGGAGATGTTGCCGGTACCGGAATTGCCGGCAAACAGTAACTGATTCATACCCACTGCCAGCCCGACGCCATAGCGCTGGCCGCCGGAATCGCCGTCCTTAAACGGAGAACCCTTGACCGCTTTCAGCAGTCCGCTGGAAGCAGTGATGGTGAATGCGGCAATCGTGCTGTCTCCACCGTTAGACACGAATAGGCAATTGGACTTCTTGACGTGCGCGGTTGCCAGCGGGGCCAGCGCAAAGTAGCTGCTGCCGCCTGCACTCTTTCCCCCGGTAGAGTAGGTCTTGACTACCTTTACCCCACCCTTCTTGCTGACCTTCAGAACGGTCGTGCTGTTCGTCTGGTTCGCGATGTTGTCGTTGGTGTAAATGTACTGCTGCGCCGGCAACATAGCCGGGCATAGGATGAGTCCTGTCCCTGCCAGCACAAGCACCCGCAAAACTCTGGCTGAATTCCCCATGTTTTCCCACGCGCTGAATCAGTTCCGCTATTCCTGGCAAGCGCCCTGAAAGGACCTCGAATCGGATAGAAAATCAGCCGAGGCGTACTTGTGTTTTTCAACCCCAGCGCAGGAGGCTGAAAATCCAGGGGGAGGCAACACGCGTCATGCGGTCGAAGCACGCGATTCTAGCTCAAAACCTATTACACCCGGAGTGCCCTGTCAATGTGTCCTCTGCATAGGAGACGAAAGTCCTCCAAGCGAGTCGCCTATGAAAAGAAAGGCGGCCTGGGTGGGCCGCCTTCCGTCGAGCACGAGCTTTGAAAGTGGTTTAAACCGCCTTTACATTCTCGGCCTGCCACCCCTTGGGGCCCTTGACCACGTCGAACTGCACTTGCTGTCCTTCTTGCAGGCTGCGGAATCCACCCGCTTGAATGGCCGAGAAGTGCACAAACACGTCCTCGCCGTTTTGACGGCTGATAAATCCATAGCCCTTGGCGTCGTTAAACCACTTTACTGTTCCTGTTTCCATGGTGTTGCTTTGTTCCTTTTTCTTTTAGATAGCGCTGAGGGGTTCGCAGGACTTCTGCAGGCAGGTCACGCTGGTGAAGCGGGAGTTACTGGGAACTGCAAAAACCGGCAAAGTTCAAACGCAGCTGAATTGTACCTGCATCTCACCAAAAAACCAACATTATTTAAGTAACCTCCTATGTTTCTATGGTTTACAGGTCTTATCCCCAAACTCGATTGAACCCTGCGGCCGTCCGTAGGTCCCTCGAGACTCTACGCCTAAAGAATCCTAGTGCATCTGGAAGAATGAGCCTGACCGCCGACCCAAAATGTGCTTGGCTCGCCACTGGTCTCTGTGATATACGCTCTACGGTTGAATCTTCGGGCAAAAGGAGGCCGACATGCCCAAGTCCATCCACCCACAGATCCCGGTTTCTAAAATGCGCCCACATGCCCCGAGTGCTGCGCTGACGATGATTTTCGCGCTTGTTGTTTGCGCCGCTACCGCTGCGCAAGGCAAAAGCTATAAGGTGCTCTACTCCTTTAAGGGCGGAACCGACGCTTGGCAACCCGCATCAGCTCTGATCCAGGACGAAAAGGGTAATCTGTATGGCACTGCTGCGGGCGGGACGTTTCGGCTACGGCACCGTATTCAAGCTGAGCCGGGCAGGCAAGGGAACCATCCTCCACAGCTTCGCCGGTGGATCGGATGGAATTGGTCCGGTCTCGGGTTTGACCCGCGATGCGGCCGGTAATCTGTATGGCACCACCGAGGCCGGCGGCGGCAAAGGGTGTATTCGGCAGTCGGGCTGCGGAACTGTGTTCAAGCTCAGCAGAACAAGCGAGGAAACGGTCCTCTACAGGTTTGACGGCGCGGCAGAAGGCGAAACGCCTGCCGGAGGCGTGATCCGCGATGCACAGGGAAATCTCTATGGAACCACCGAAATTGGTGGCGACCTCCGCTGTTACGCTCCATACGGCTGTGGAACCGTGTTCATGCTCAGCCCAGCCGGGGTGGAGACCATTCTCTACAACTTCTCTGAAGAGCAGGGTTTTGAACCGAGCGCAGGTGTCATCTCTGACGGACGTGGCAATCTGTACGGCACCACCGTTTCCGGCGGCAGCTTCGGAACCGTGTTCAAGCTCACCAAGACCCGGCAGGAAACCACGCTCTATCAATTCACCGGCGGATCCGATGGGGCATTTCCCTTCGCCGGCCTCGTTCAGGACAAGCAGGGTAATTCATATGGCACTACGGCCGGCTGGGAGCGGAGCACGGATCGGTGTTCGAGATAACTAAGGAAGGCACGGAGGTCACGCTGCTCAGTTTCAATGGCGCGGCCGGAGGAGGCACGCCCTTCGGCGGTGTAATCCTGGATGAGAAGGGCAATTTGTACGGCACCACTCAACTGGGCGGCGAAACCGGAGATGGAGTCGGGCATTACGGTACCGTTTTCGAGCTCACAACGGCGGGGAAAGAGATCATTCTTCACAGCTTTGGAGGCGGGACGGACGGTGGAGTCCCTGCGGCAGGTCTGCTTCGGGATCGGGCCGGCAATCTCTATGGTACAGCATCTCTCGGAGGCAGCTCCAACTGCAATGAAGGCTGCGGTGTTGTTTTCGAGCTTACACCATAAGTAAGCCGACAGGAAATTTTGAGCAGCCGGTGAGGTAGGCCCTCGCACGTTGACCCGTCATCACCTGGTACGCTTTTCGCACCGCCAGTGTTCCTCGCAGCCCCCCGCTGGACACTTTCTCCGCTTCCCTGCATCATAAAGAAATGCCTTTCCGCCTCCTTGTAATCTTGATTCTGCTTTCTTCTTCAGCTTTCGCCGGGATGGTCGAAGACGTTCGCACCGCGCTCGCCCGTAACAACTTTACCTTAGCCGAGGCTGAACTGCGCAATTACCGCGAACATGAGGGCGTCACTCCGGAGTACATCGAGGCTCTTTCCTGGATGGCGCGCGCTTCGTCCTCGGCCAATAATCTGGATCAGGCCGAAACCTACGCCAAGCAGACTGAGACCCTGGTCCGCCAGCAACTCCAGCATCGCTCCCTCGACGCGGAACCGCACCTGCCCCAGGCCCTGGGCGCCGCTCTCGAAGTCGAAGCCCAGGTGCTCGACGCCCGCGGTCAGAAAAAGCATGCCGTCGCGTTGCTCCGCACCAGTCTGATCACCTACCGCGCTACCTCGATCCGGGCCCGGCTGCAAAAAAACCTGAACCTGCTGGCGCTCTCCGGACAACCTGCTCCCCCGCTCAGCATTTCTGAATCTCTCGGCCCACGCCCGCTTCCGTTGAGCCAGCTAAGAGGCTCTCCCGTTCTGCTGTTCTTCTGGGCGCACTGGTGCGGAGACTGCAAATACGAAGGCCCAATCATCAGCCGCTTAACTTCTGAATTCGCCGCCAACGGATTGAAGGTCGAAGCTCCCACCCAGCTTTACGGCTACGCCGCCGGCGGAGAAGATGCCAAGCCCAAGGCTGAGCTCGACTACATCCAGCGGGTCTGGCAGCAGTACTATCCCGGACTGCAGAGTATCCCGGTCCCCATCAGCCAATCCAACTTCGTCAGCTACGGCGCGAGCACCACGCCGACACTAGTTCTGGTTGACCGCAAAGGCAGCGTCGCTCTCTACCACCCGGGCCTCATGCAGTACGATGAGCTCCGCGCGGCAATTGAAAAAGTCACCCGCTGAGTGGTCTGGGGATCGTGTGGCGCGGGCGCCCTCGCCCGCGAATCTGAGCAGATCGATGTAGGCGCCAGCGCCCTCGCCCGGACGGGTGTGGACTCTCGGCTCGTGGGGCGCGGACATTCCTGTCCGCGTGTGGGAACAGCCTCCTCGCCCGCGAGAACTGCCACCCACAACCCATCCCCCTGTCATCCTGAACGCAGTCGAGGGATCCCTACCCGCTTACATCACACTTGGGTGCCGGCAAGGCGTTCTCGCCATCCCGGTTCCGCCGTTCCCAGGTGGGGACTGCCGCCCCTGCTGTCCAGTGTGGCGCCGGCGTCACGCACGACCCCGTGGACACCGAGAAGCTATGTTTTCCATGCCGAAAATTCGATACGATTCCACCTGATGAGTCCCGCAGCCCGCAAGCCGTCCTCTCTTCTGGACACCCGCGTCATCTACTGCGGCGACAACCTCGACCAGGTCGCCAAGCTTCCGCCCAACTGCATCGACCTGATCTACATCGACCCGCCCTTCGATTCGAACCGCAACTACGACGTGTTCTGGGGCGAGACCAAGGAGAAGCGCTCCTTCGATGACCGCCACGCCTCGACCCCTCTATCGGGCCCGAATCAGCCTGTGGAAAACCTCTGATTTCCACTATGTTTTCAATGCCATTTCCCGTCCTGTCCGCTCCGGCGTGGCATGGCAGTGGCATCTAACGCCGTTTCAATCGTGTCATAAAATTCCTTGATGTGATTGTCATATAAATACTTACAACAACTGTAAGCTCCAACTAATAAATGATGCCAGCGCCACGCCACGCTGGACTGGAGCGGAGCGGCAAAATAATGCGTCACCACCTTGATCTAAATCGGAGACTCCGGCTATTATGCTTGAAGGTGGTGAGACATGAGCGAAAAACTTGAAGCCGCAATCTCGGAGTTGAAGGAACATCTGGACCAACAGCTCCAGGAAGCGGCCGACACGAAAAAAATGATTAACGCCCTTCGCAAGAGGATGGGCCTGGACCCGCTGTACGCGGACGTGGCCGTCGAGCAGGTCGGGGCAATTCGACCCGATCAGTTCTACGGCAAACCCCTCGCAGCAGCGGCCGGAGAATACCTGGAGCGGCGAAAACAGGCGTGCCAAGCGGAAGAGATCATGCGTGGTCTTGAGCAGGGCGGCTTCGACTTCGACGCGACGGGCTGGAAAGAGAAAGATCGTCTCCGGATGCTGGCACTCTCGCTTGCGAAGAACAACACGAAATTTCACAAGCTGCCGAACGGCACCTACGGTCTCCTGGCATGGTACGACCAGGCCGTGCTCGCGAAGCGCACCAAGGAAGAGAAAAAGCAGAACGGTTCCGAGGATGCGGTCGCGGCGGAGGAGCCAGCGGCGGCGGAAAAGGCTTCTGCCTGAGCAGTAACCGGGCAGACGTGAGGTCCCGGACTGGATCGGGGCCGAAAGGATGTGATGCTGTGAGAAGGGTTCGTAGCCAGAAGACACCGCGGTACCTCACCGTGCTCCCTGGCGATAACACGAAGACCCGTTGCCGACCTTAGCAGGGCGAGGCAACGGGCCGTGGTGAGCCACATTTGTGACTGAGCGGCACTCGTTTGAGTGCATCTCGATTATACAACCGATGTCCAGCAACGAGGGCTCGGAACCCGCTTTCCCAGCGTGGTTCCGGGCCTTCGTGTTGGGAAGATCGGGCGCGGCTTCGTCGTTCGCGATCTGCCGTGGACTGAAGAGAAGCTCCGCAAAATCCCGCCGTTCGAATTCGAGAACTGGGCCGTCATTGCGCTCGGCGGCATTCCCAACAAAGCCCAGGTCGGCGACATAGGCATCGACGGCAAAATCTACCCGCTGTCCTCGATGCCGCAGAAAAGCGGCCACGCGGCTGGCGAGCTCGACTTCATGGACGTCTGGTTTCCCCTGCAGGTGAAGCAGAAAGACAAAGCAGGCAGGCCCGATATCGACATGTTCGAAGCTGTGCTCATGCGAGAGAACCGCACCAAGGGCTTCTTCGTGAGCTTCGATTTCAGCAGCGACGCCCTGCACGAGATCGGAGCCTTCTTCAAACGCGAGCACCGCGTCATCGTCCCGCTCACCGTCCGCGAAATCCTCGACGAATCCATCGCCTCAAAGCTGGCCTGATCCGTCCGGCAACGCTGCGCGGGCACACTCGCCAACCCGGCGTTCGCCCTCTACAATCTGCAATCGGATGGACACCGCCCGCATCGCCAAACTGCTGCGACCCTTTCTTGGTCAAAGCACCTCCCTCCCTCCTTGTCATTCCGAGCGTAGCGAGGAATCTGCGGTTCTAACCTCCGCCCAACTCCAAAATATATCGACCTACATCGATCTTCTCCTGCGCTGGAATGCGCGCATCAATCTCACCGCCATCCGCGAGCCGGACGAAATCGTCACCCGCCACTTCGGCGAATCCCTCTTCGCCGCCCGCCACCTGTTTCCCCGGCTGCCCCACCCGGCGCGCTTTTCGCAGGGGGAGAAGGGAACGACGATCCGGCCGAAACGACCAGCGGCCAACGGCCAACGCCCAACAACCGGCGACCAACGACCGCGTTCATCGACCTCGGCTCCGGCGCCGGGCTTCCCCGGCCTGCCCATCAAGATCTGGGCGCCGCACCTCCATCTCACCCTGATCGAATCGAACCACAAGAAAGCGACGTTTCTGCGCGAGGTCGTCCGCGCCCTTACATTGACGGACGTCAATGTATTTTGCGGCCGCGCCGAGGATTACACCGCTGCCCAGCCACATGTCGTCACCCTTCGCGCTGTCGAGCGCTTCGACGCAAGCCCTTCCCATCGCCGCCCGCCTCGTCGCCCCCGCCGGCCGCCTGGCCCTTCTCATCGGCGCAACCCAGCTCGGCTGTCGTCAGCGGCCTCACCCGGCATTCCACTGGCAGATCCAGTGCCCATCCCTCTGTCCGCCAGCCGGATACTCCTCATCGGGACACCAGCGAATGAGGGCGAAAGTGGAACGACGAAGGAGACGCGCGTTTCGCGTTCGTCGAGAGCTTCCCACTATCCGTACCCAATTGTGCAATGCCCAAGGAGCACCAAAGTGGTAAGAGTGGAATGAGAATGACGTATGGATTGCAATTGTGGTTTGCGGACTAAAGAGTTTGCTTCGTTTTTTGGATTTAAGTGGAATTCTCTTGAGTTGCCCGATCTAACAGTCAAGTTCCGGGCCAATTCCTTGGCCAATGGTTCCGGTTTCAGGAAGTCGGTACCCACTCAATGATCTGAGAAGTGTTCCACGTGGAACACTTCTTTGTGTCTGACTCCCCCAAGCGCAGATCGCAGTGCCCCCAAGTCCCCGGAGTGTTCCACGTGGAACACTTTCAGGGGACCTTTAGCACCTAGGGGGTCTCCAAAGCCAAGCCTGCCAAGGCAAAACCTGGGAACTACACTTGGTCCCCATCCCCCTTGATTCGCCAAAAGCGCAACTGCCAAGCAAGAGCTCTTAATAAATGTTCCACGTGGAAGACTTTTCATCCTGCGATTAACGTCCCGCGCCTGCTGATTCATAGTTCGCTAGTGTTCCACGTGGAACACTCCCGAGTGTCGAATGTTCCACGTGGAACATATCTGTGGAAAGTCGTTCTCTGGGCTTTGCAACTGGCTAACGGTTCGACGAAATGTCCACTTCGCATCGCTGCACCGAATTCCGTCCTTGCCAATTGGGGATTCAATTCGAACTATTCTGCGAATATCTCTCGGGCTCTCCGAAAAATTAAATGGGACGCGTTATCGCGGTAGCCAACCAGAAGGGCGGCGTGGGCAAGACTACGACTGCCATCAATCTGGCGTCGTCCTTCGCTGCGGCAGAGGTCAATACGCTGCTGGTGGATTGCGATCCGCAGTCGAATGCCACTAGCGGCCTGGGCCTGGTCAAAGATCCGGGGCGGATCAACACCTATCATCTGCTCATGGGCGCGGCCTCGGCGGAAGAGGCCGTGACGGCGACCGAGCTCGAACAGTTGTGGATGATTCCATCGCACAAGAACCTGATCGGCGCCAATTTCGAGCTGGTGGATGCGGAGCGCAGGGAATTCCGTCTGCGCGATGCGATCGCGCCCTTGCGGGAGCGCTTTCACTTCATCGTGCTCGACTGCCCGCCCGCGCTGGACCTGCTCACGCTCGAATGCGCTGGTCGCCGCCGACGCAGTGCTGATTCCCATGCAGGCCGAATATTTTGCGCTCGAAGGAATCTCTGAGTTGCTGGATACGGTTGAGCGGATCCGCGGCAAGTCTGAATCCTGAGCTGGCGATCGAGGGCGTGGTGCTGACCATGTTCGATGACCGCACGAACCTGGCGCAGCAGGTAACGGCGGAGTTGAAGCGATACTTCGGGGCTAAGCTCTGCCGCACCACCATCCCGCGCAACATCCGGCTGGCGGAGGCGCCCAGCCACGGCAAGCCGGCGTTGCTCTACGATACCCGCGGTCGAAGGGGGCCGAGAGCTACATTCGGCTGGCGAAGGAGATCCTGGGGCATGCATGTCTGCGGAGGAAGCCGCCGCAGCTGCTCGAATCCCCGGAAGGGGCGGTCCAGGAGGAAGAGAAGCAGGTGGTGAATGCGCCGCGCTGGAAGCGCTGGATCAAGGAGCGGAATAAATTGACGACTCATCGATATATTAGATCGATGATTGTCGATGTATTGACGGGCGAGCAGCTTCGGTGGCGGCTCAGTTTGATATGGAAGCGAGCCAAACGCGCGATTGTTGGGTCGCAAAGAACGCGACCCCTCGCGCGGCTCGCCCAGATCCTTCGCTGCGCAAAGAACGCTTGCTCAGGATGACATTAGGTATTTGGATTGGAGAAGAGTGATGACGACAGCGGGGAAGGTGGCGGAAGCGGCAACGGTTCCGGACAAGGTGATCGACAAGCGGCGGGCGCTCGGGCGGGGGCTGGATTCCTTGCTGCCGCCGGGGCCGCGGATGGTGGAATCTGGGAACGCGGGCGGGGCGCCCGCGCCACACGGATCCACGCCACACGGATCCACGCCACACGGGCCCGCGCCACAGGCGCAGGGCTTGCACGGAGCGGTCTTGCGGAAGTGCAGGCCGCGGCGGCGCGGACCGAATCCGGCGACCAGGTGATGCAGATCCCGCTCGATCAGATTGACCGCAATCCGTACCAGACGCGGTATTTCATGAAAGCGGAGTTCGAGTCGGAAGACTTGGTCGCGACCACACTGCACGAATTGGCGGAGTCGATCCGCGCCAACGGGGTAATCCAGCCGATCGCGGTACGGCCGGGAGCCGAAGGGCGCTACATTCTGATTCTGGGTGAGCGGCGCTGCCGGGCGTCGAAGATCGCGGGCAAGACGACGATCCCGGCGATTGTGCGCAAAGTCTCCGACCAGCAGGCGGCGGAAATGACGGTGGTGGAGAACCTGCAACGGCAGGATCTGAATTGCATGGAGCAGGCGACGGCGTTCTCCAAGTTAAGCCAGGATTTCAAACTGACGCAAGAGCAGATTGGGCAGCGGGTGGGGATTGTCGCGGGAGTCGGTTTCGAATTACATGCGGCTGCTGCGGCTGCCGGACACAGTGAGGCTATATCTGCATGAACGGGGAGCTGGGATTCAGCGAGGCGCGAGTGCTGCTGACCTTGCTCGACCCGGAGATGATTCCGAAGATTGCCGATGAGGCGGTGCGCAAGCACTTGTCGGTGGAGCAGTTGGAAAGCCTGGTATTCAACACCAACGTGCCGCTGCAAAAGGAGAAGAAGCAGGGAACGGCGCGCTGGGTGGATCCGAATGTGAGGCATGTGCAGACGGAGTTGGAGCGAACGCTGGGAGTTCGGGTACGAATTCGCGATCGCAAAGGCAAAGGGAAGATCGAGATTGAGTACGCCACGCTGGAGGATTTTGACCGGGTGGTGGGGATGTTGAAGGGGAAGGGGTAGTCGTTGGTCGTTCATGTTTGGTCGTTGGCGAATCGAGCTGGGCAAGAATCGAAATAGTTAATGGTGGAAAAAGCGGCGGCTTGCGGCTTCGATCGTGGCGCGAAGCAGCGCTCGTTAATCACCGGACAGACCGGCAAGTGGGAAATTACGATGGCGGACAGGAATGTCCGCCCCACACAATAGGGACGGTGTCTCGGCTCCCAAACTTCCCCAGCCTAACTCGCAAAGAACGCTTCGTTAGGATGGGGCACCCGCCCCTCCGGGGCCGCTCGGAGGAGGGCTGCCCTCGTAATCTGGAAATGCATAGACCCTTCGTTGGGAGTCGTCCGCGAAGCGGGCGACTCCGCGGCCTCAGGATGACAGGGGATGCGACAGAGCGGATTCCCCGCCCTAACTCGCAAAGAACGCTCCGTTAGGACGGGGCACCCGTCGGGACGGGCGAGGACGCCCGGCCCCATCGCGGCGTTAAGAACTCGCCTTCTTCAAGAGTGCCGCCTGGCTGCGGCGGATGGTGGGGCGATCTGCCACGGCGAAACCGGCGGCAGACGCCGCCTTCAGCTCGGTTTCGAAGTCGGCGGCCTTCACGTGGCCAGTGGGCTCGGCAAGAAGAAGAGTGGCGCCCGGTTTGGAGGCGGTGGCAGTTTCGCCGAAGAAGCGTCCCGCGCAGGGGAATTCGTGAACCACGGCAAAGGCGAGGGTGAAATCGGCGAAGCCGGCCAAATCGGCGATTCCCATGGAATCAGACGAGGCGAGGCGGGCATCCAGACGGTCGAGAAGGCCGGCCTTGGCGGCGCGGCGCTTCAGTTTCGCGAGCATCTTCGGTTGAATGTCCACGGCGACGACCCGGCCGGAAGCGCCCACCATGCGGGCCAATTCGAGCGTGAAAAAGCCCATGCCGGGGCCGGGCTCGAGGACTGTCATTCCTTCGCGGACATGCGGCGAGAGGATGGCGGTGGGGTTTTGCCCGAGGCGCCGCCACGGACCCAGCAGAAAATATCCCAGCCACCAGGGGCAAACCGAATGCGGCATGGCTTTTCCTCGATCCGTGCTTCCCGCGAAATCCCGATCATAGCAGCACAGTCATCGTCGCAGCGGCCTGATGCCCGCGATCCAGGTATCTGGTAAGGCAGGAATCAGGATCGTTATAGTGGAATAAGATAATTCGGTAGGCCTTACCAAACTGCGAGTTGCTCTTTCTAGGATTCGTTTTTGAGTTGAGAGTGGGAAATATGCTCGATGTCACGCTGATGCAGGCGGTCGCGGCGCAGATGACAGGCGACGAAGTCGCAATCGAGGGGCGGACCTTCCCGGTGCGGCGCACCAGCTATCAGCGGCTGAAAACAGTCAAGTTCGAGATGAGCGGACGGGAGTACGAGGCGATCGCACAGAATGCCAACAAACCCAGCCGATGGGGTCAGTTGGCGCGAGCGGGGCACCAGGTGGTCCAGTTCAGAGACGTGCAGACCGGAAGATACGTGGCGGTCTCGGTGGACGGCAAAGTTCGGGAGTATGGCCGCCCCGAGCTCCCACCCTCCCGTTGAGGCCCAGTTTCCGTTGGGCGATCTCCGCTAGGGAAGATAGTCTCTATCGGCGCCAGCCCCAATTCACATATAGTTCCTTGCCGGAATTTTATCTCTATCCCAGGCAAAGCCCGATGAGGCGGGAAAACCAAATGAAATATTGCAAATCAGCGTGCGAATTCCTAATGGTGGTTTTGGCGTTCACTTTGGGCGCTACGGCGGCACAGTCGCCCAAGTTAACCTTCAAGTTTAAGACCGTCAAAGTGTCAGGTGCACAGAGCACCGCCGTCTATGGCATCAATAATTCGGGCGCAATGGTGGGGTCGTACGTGGACGGGAGCGGAACCCGCCACGGGTTTATGCTCACGGGAAAGAAGGCGGTCAAGATTGACGATCCGAAGGGCAGCGACACCTACTGCTTCGGCATCAACAAGGCCGGTTCGATTGTGGGCTACTACGCGACGACGCAATATGCCGCGCAGGCGTTTTTGTACCAGGGCGGAAAGTTCACTGACATCGGTCCCAAGGGTTCGACGGGTTCGCAAGCGATCGGGATCAACGACCACGGAGACATTACGGGGAATTTTGCGGACTCGAAGGGCTCACATGGATTCCTGTTTGACGGGAAGAAGTACACCACTCTGGATGTGCCTGGCGCCGCCTTTACGCTCGGCGGGGGGATCAATAACACCGGTCTGATGACACTGGTGTGGATTGATACCGAGGGCAATGCTGAGTCGTCTCTCTATGACGGGAAGAAGTACACGAAGATCAATATTCCGGGAGTTGAAAGCTCGTCGGCAGGCGGGATCAACAACCTGGGTGACGTGGTTTACTCATGGGAGGGTTCGACGGAAACCTATGGCGGAGCGCTGCGCCACGACAAGAAGTATTACAAGTTCAACGATCGCAGCGGCACACGGACCTTCGGCTATGGGATCAATGACCAGCACGTCGTTGTGGGCGCTTACAACGACAAGACGAGTGGCGTCCTGGAGGGCTTTCAGGCGACCTACTGACTTGGTTGCTTGGTAGCCGGTGTCAACAATTCCTGAGGAGGAGAGACGAATGAAGAATCGCAGATGCGGTCTGGGCCTGTCCTTTACATTTCTGGCGCTCACGTTCACCGCTTCGGCGCAGGCGCCAAAACTGACATTCAAATTCACCACGGTAAATGTTCCAAAAGCGCAACAGACGCACCTCTACGCAGTCAATAATGCGGGCGTGATGGTCGGGATCTATCTGGATAGCGCCGGGGTGCAACATGGGTTTCGCCTGGTTGGCAAGAAGGCGACCAACATTGACGACCCCAACAACCCGACCAACACTTTCTGTTATGGCATAAATTCCAGCGGAACCATTGTGGGGTATTACGTGAATTCCAGCGGCTTTGATCAAGGATTCATGTATCAGGGCAAGAAATTCACCAACATCGGTCCGTCGGGCAACGGTTCCCTACCCTACGGGATTAACGACAAAGGAGATATTGTCGGCGAGTTTTTCGACTCAAGCGGTGTCCAGCACGGATTTCTTTGGAACGGTACCAACTACACAACTCTGGATGTGCCCGGAGACAGTTCTACGCTGGCGTGGGGGATTAATAACAAGGGCCTGATCAGCATGCAGGCGCTCGATTCGAGCGGGAACAGCGAATCGTTCCTCTACAACGGAAAGACCTATACGAAGATCAACGTGCCCGGGGCGATCAGCAGCTACGCCCACGGGCTCAATACTGCCGGAGATGTCGCTTATTCCTGGACGGACTCGACGGGAACGTATCACGGCGCACTGCGTCACGGTGGAAAGTATTACAAATTCGACGATCCTAAGGGAACTAATACCTATGGCGATGGAGTCAGTGACCATCATCTGGTCGTAGGACCGTTCCATACGTCGAGCGGTATCTCCGAGGGCTTTAAGGCAAGTTACTGACGGCAGAGCGTCAGGCCAAGTTCCTCTGGGTCTTGGCCTGCCGTTTTCTGTCGCTGCTGTCCTTCCAGCGACTTCCGATTATCTTTCTCCGAAGTCCGCAAACGCTCCGGTCTTTTCATAGTACAAACGAATGCCGCACACCTTGGGCGCGCTGTGGGCGAAAGAGGCTTGCAGGCGTTTGGGCGGCGAGTTGACTTCGCCGAGTTCCATGGGAGCGCGCACTAGATCTTGTTGTTCGTTGTATCTGCCGGCGTCGGTCACGTTCTTGCTCACGATCAAAGTCCATTCTTTCTTGCCGGGGATGACGTAAATGCTGTACGCGCCCACGGGGATATCCCTGCCGTTCAAGGTGAGTGCGACCTGGGTGAATAGCGTCATCGGCGAACCGCCGGGCAGCCACACTTTACCGTTGTGAGGCTCGTCCTTGTTGCTCACGGCGGAGCCGCTGTACTTCACAGTGATTTCCTGGCCATCGTCGAAATCGCAGACGGCTGTGGCGGATTCGGAACTCGAGTCGGCCTGTTGAGCGATGGCTTTAGGAGTGAGAGCCGACTGAGCGATCAGAACGACGCAGATGAGTAGCGCTCGCATGAAAGATTCCTCCTCGGACTAGTTTTTCGTGCCGGTGATGAGGAACTCGGCTCCATTGTACGTCGGGAGGCTTTTTGGCGCGAGGGGTAGTAGTGCTGATCACGCGGATGCGCCCCAACCGGACGTGATCTTCGGTGACGTTCTCATCTCCTTCGCGCGTTGCTACCGTGACAGATCAGGAGCAAAGAAAGGCTGGTTCGGGTCACATGGCAAAGACAGAAAGAGCCTCAGCTCAGCTCAAGATCCTTTACGGTGAGGGAGATGCGGAAGTACTTGCCGCTCAAGCAGTTTCCATTCAAAAAGCAGGCCACCAGGTGGAGACCGCCGTGGGCCGCAAAGGGGTCGAAGATGCGCTGCGCCGGGCGGCTTTCGACCTCGTCGTTCTCGGCCCCACCTTGACCAAGAACGACCGCCATCACCTGCCTTACATGGTCAAAAAGGCACATGCCGGGACGCGGGTTTTAGTCATGCACACCGATGGGGAGCGGCATCCCGCAGTGGATGCGAATATTGACACTGGGAGAAGCATCGAGGCCCTGGTGGCGAAGATCGCTTCGTTGATGGCCAGCGGTGAGATAACTCAAAAACCCATAGCCAAGGGTGCAGTGGCAGGGAAATAACTGGTTCTCCGTGGCTAATTCTCCGCTCTCAGCAGGCGGCCCCACCGGCCGCCTTTGTTATTGGAGGAATCTCGCCCGTAACGACTCAGAGTAGTAATAGTGGGACAGAGCGTTGCTCCAGCCTGCAGACTGATGCGAGAATCAACGCTATGAATGGTCCGACAGCACGCAATGGCGCCGGCGAGAAGAGAATTTACGTCAGCCTGACCGGGTTGCCTTTGTCATTTCATCTGGAGTGGCCTTTTCACAAATCAACTTCGGGGGCGGATTTTCAGGTGCTGCACGCCGACATTCGTTTGGAGAACTCGGACGGATTGCACGCGCCGGTGGCGGTGAACCTTTCGGCGACCGTGCGCGAGGTGCTGCCGTCGCTCGAGCCGAAAGATGCCGAGGGATCGGTGATTAACAGCCTGCGTAAAGAAGTGGACCGCCGGCAGTTGGAGTTTGTAAAGTCTGGCAAGCTGGTGCCGGTTCATTTTTCCAGCCGGCATTGGGACTTCAAGCGCAACAAGTGGGTGTTCGGTAAGGCCAGCGACGAAGAGATGTCGCTGCTGGTGGCGCGAAAAATATACTGGCAGACGCGGCTGGTGGGCGGGGCAGCTTGGGTCGGGGATCCGACGGAAGCACTTTATGTGGAAACTTCAGTGGCACATTTGTTGGAAGTAGCCCGCAAGCTGGAAGTGCAGGGGCTGATCGAACTGGAATCCGAGCTGGCGACGGCCAAGCCGTCGTTGATGGCGCAGGCGGAGAAGTTCGAGGCCGATATGCGGATCGCGTTGGAAGAGTTGGAGAGGAAGCATGCGTTCGAGCGAGGATGAGCAGGAGTTTGTCACTGCTGATCTTTTGATCCACGACTTGCACGTGGCCGCGGCCTTTGCGGCGCCATGCCTTCTTCCATCCAGCGTTTGAACAAGGCGATGCGGTCCTTGGGCCAAGGCTCGTCGCAAGGCATGCTGCCGTCGAGCACGCGTGCATAAATCTCTTCCGCATGGGCCTTGACGTCGGCGAACAAGGAGAGGTCCATTCCGAAATCCTTCATCGCATCTACGTCCGGAGAATCACGGAATAAAGGGCGAATGTCCTTGGCAAAGCTGAGAGCCATGCGGCACCTCCACTCCAACAGATAGTCTCGTTTCGCTATTCCGCCTTCACAGCATCGATCGTCTGAAAAAGCTGGTCGCTTTCCTTTACTTCAACAAAAGGATGGCCTTTGGGCTTGCTGCTGACCACGTAGATGGTCGGAGTGTGATCCAGGTTGAGCTCTCTTCCCAAATCCCGTTCGGCGTTGACCTCAGCCGCGAACTTGCCCTGAGGATCGACCACGAAGGGCAAGTCCACTTTATGATCGGTGGCAAACTTTTCCGCGAATTGGCGCAGGTTGGTGGGGAAAATTTCGGGCTGGTGCTCGAAAATGTAATCGCGGAAGTCTGACCCAAGTTGCCGGGAGCGGCTGTCGAAATAGTGGGCAATGACCGCCGCCTCGTAAGACCAGTTGTGCATGGGCAGCGGGAAGTCGTGGCGAACGACGGGGATCTTGTAAGTCTTGGCCGCTTGTTCGACCAAAGGAGCCGAGCGCCGGCATTGCGGGCATTGCAGATCCTCGAACACCACGATGGCGACCTGCGCCCCTTTCGGCGGACGGAGCGCCGGATTGACCGATTCCTGCGCGAAAGCCACGGCAGCAAAAAGGGCAAGGACGAAGGCAAATCGAATCAAGCTTGTTTTCATAGGGCGACCAGTGCAGACCTTCCTAGTGTTCGGCACCGGCACTCCGAGTGCGCGAAACCATGATTGTTCCGAAACTCGACAGGGTTAGCAAAGAAATCACCGCGAGCGAAGCAACGCAATACACACACCACACGCCCAGAATATGGGCTTCCACGTGCGCTAAGTAGAGGGAAAATGACAAGCCCACCAGGGCCGCGGCCAGAAACAAACGATAAGCACGTTTAAGAGCAAGCGCTGCCAGAAGCACATAACCCGCCATCCCGATCGCGGCCACCGGAATCCCGGCCAGCACGGCGAATGGGCTGTGGTTGACAATCCCACAGTCCCAACGCTCGTTGATCTTGCAGGGAGACGTGTCGGTCCGGTAGTGTTCCCGGAGCGCAAGGCCGGAAGCGATGAAGCCAAGAATTGCCAGCAGAACCAGGACGTACCGCATTAGGCCGGGATTCCCTCGCTGAGTTTGAAGAACAACCTAATATTTTACCTTAACGCGGCTTGTATAGCAGGTCCGCCGCTCGAATTTAAGGCGTTCCGAAATACAATAAGAAGATCAAAGCAAACGAAGCTGGCGCCTTTCCAAAGCGAGGAGTTTCTCTTTGATGGGCAGGCCGCCGCCGTAGCCGGTGAGCTTGCCGTTACTGCCGATGACACGATGGCAGGGAATCACGATGGGGATCGGGTTGGAACCGTTGGCTAAGCCGACCGCGCGGCAGGCCTTCGGATTCCCCATCCTCTGGGCCAGCTCGCCGTAGGAGATGGTCTCGCCATACGGGATGTCGGAAAGCCGGCGCCAAACTTCGAGCTGGAACGGTGTGCCCTCGGGCGCGAGCGGCAAGTCGAATTTTTCCAGGTCTCCGGTGAAATAGGCATGGAGCTGACGGATGGTCTCTTTGAGCGGGACCGGATCTTTTTTCCAGGAAGACTCGGGTCTTGCTTGTCCCCTTCCGTTCACGAACTCGATCTGCCGCAGACCGGCCTCATCCGCGACCAATAGCAAAGGTCCGAGCGGAGAGTTGATCTGGGTGTACGACCTGTTGCTCATCGGTTCCCCTCTGTGAGTTGTCTTCACAGCACCGCGGTTTGTTGTCGGCGCTTGCCCTGAATCTCGATGTAAACATTTACCAGCGATACAGCAGCAGGGGTTACGCCGGGAATCCGGGAAGCGTGGGCGAGCGTGCGCGGCCGAATCTTCAACAGCTTTTCCTGCATCTCGCGGGAGAGGCCGCTGACCGAGCGGTAGTCGAACCACTCTGGAATGCCGCGCTGCTCGGCCTTCTTCAGGCGTTCAATCGCGCGTTGCTGCTGCTGCAGATAGCCTTCGTATTTGATTTCGGTTTCGACAGATTTGAGTTCATTGCGAATTTCGGAAGAAATACCGGCCACGGATTCGCACGGATTCACACGGATTTCTTCTCGGTCAAAAAAACGGGGGGCAACTTCGCGTAGGGTTGGCACAAGCTTCTCAATGGTGATCTCCGGACGCTTGAGGAGTTGGGCAAGCGTTTGACCGAGGGTGCCGGAAAGATCGTTGGCCGTCGGTCCCTGGCCGTTGGCGCCGTCGCTATTCCCCCGTTGCGAAACAGCAGGTCCCTCGACTCCGTTCGGCTCCGCCTCACTCCGCTCGGGATGACAAGGAGATGAGGGTGCGCTCAAGACTGCCGAGCTTTGCTCGGCTGGACAGCCGGGGGCGGCTGTCCCCACGTGAGCACTAATCTCCTCCAGCATCGCGGCCGTGAGTTTTGTCTTCTCCAGCAACTGCTTGAGCGACTCCATGCGCTTTTGCTTGGCGAGAAAGTCAGCCCAGGCCGCGTCAGAAATGAGGCCTACTCTGCGGCCGTGCGGCGTGAGCCGGCGGTCGGCGTTGTCAATGCGCAGATGCAGGCGGAATTCGGCGCGCGAGGTGAACATCCGGTAGGGCTCGTTGGTGCCCTTCGAGATCAAGTTGTCGATGAGGATCGCCGTGTAGGCCTCGGTGCGGTCAAGAATCAGCGGCGGCTGGCTTTTCACCTTCAAGGCCGCGTTGATCCCCGCCATCAAGCCCTGGCAGGCGGCTTCTTCGTAGCCGCTGGTGCCGTTGATCTGGCCGGCGAGGAACAGCCCAGCGATTTTCTTGGTTTCCAGCGTGCGCTCGAGTTCGGTCGGATCAATCGAGTCGTACTCGATGGCGTAGCCGGGACGCAACATTTCCGCACTTTCGAGTCCGGGGATCGACTTGAGGATGGCGAGCTGAACTTCAACCGGCAGCGATGTGCTCATGCCGTTAACGTAAATCTCGTGCGTGTTGAGGCCCTCGGGTTCGAGAAAGAGCTGGTGCGTGGTCTTGTCGGGAAACTTGACGATCTTGTCTTCGATGGAAGGGCAATAACGCGGCCCGATGGACTGAATCTGGCCGCTGTACATAGGAGAGCGATGGACGTTTTCGCGGATGATGCGCTGCGTTTCCGGCGTGGTCCAGGTGATGTAGCAGGGCACCTGCGAGTCGTGATGGACGACGCGCTTGGTGCGAAAGCTGAAGGGAGTGGGATCGGGATCGCCGGGCTGAATCTGGAAGCGCGACCAGTCGATGGTGCGGCCGTCGAGGCGCGGAGGCGTGCCGGTCTTGAGGCGGCAGCCGCGAAGGCCCAGCTGCTTGAGAGATTCGCCAAGCAGAACAGCGGCCGGTTCGCCGGAGCGTCCGGCGGGGTATTGTTGCTCGCCGCAGTGAATGAGACCGTTCAGAAAAGTGCCGGTGGTGATGATGACGGCTGATGCGCCCACGGTGCGGCCGTCGCGCAGGCGGATGCCGGAACAATTTCGGCCGTTCGCCGTACGTCCTTCGTCGTACGCCCTCGGTTCCGAGTCGTTGGCCGAAGTGCATCCCATATCCGAGGCGGGACTAGCGTAGGACGAACGACGGACGACGGAGGGCGACTCTTCGATAATCAAATCCGCCACTTCCGCCTGCTTGATCTTCAGGTTTGGCTGCGCTTCCAGGACCTCGCGCATCTTCAGGCGATAGGCCTGTTTGTCGCACTGAGCGCGGGGAGACCAGACTGCGGGCCCACGCGAGGTATTCAGCAAACGAAACTGGATGCCGACTGCGTCCGTGATTTCGCCCATGATTCCGCCGAGGGCATCGACCTCGCGGACGAGATGCCCCTTGGCAATTCCACCAATTGCCGGATTGCAGGACATCTGCGCGATGAGGTCGACGTTCAGGGTGTAAAGGGCGATCTTCAGTCCCATGCGGGCTGCGGCCATAGCGGCCTCGCAACCGGCATGGCCGGCGCCGACTACAACTACATCGAAATTCTCCGTAAAGGACATTGATAGTTTACTCAGCTCGGCTAGGTCCCTCGCTCCGCTCGGGATTTCGGCGCGCGGCTCAGACGCCGCGTAAACGCCTCAACTTCGCAACCGGCATGGCCAGCGCCGACTACAACTACATCGAATTGTTCGGTGAATTGCCGCATACAGCAGAATTCCCCACACGGGAGCATCTTTATTCTAACCGCTGGCAATGCTTGTGTGGGGACGGGCGCCCTCGCGAGTTGCCCTGAGCGCAGACGAAGGGTCCGAGTCAAGCGAAGCTCGACTAAGATTCAGAACTGCGGACCGCCAATGTCGGTGAACACGGCTTCCTGCCACTGGTCGGACGCGAAATACCAGTTGCTGGCGCCGGCTTCGTGATTGTTGCCCCCGGAGCCGAAGAGTACGGTTGGATCCTTCCAGTAATCCAGGCCCATTTGCAGCAACGCCCCCGGTGAAATCTTGACGCGCGCTTTGACGGTGCAGCCTTCGAGCTCGCCGACAGGCAGCGCGGCTCGCGGAGACGTACTCCAAAAGTGCCAGACCCGATCAGTGCGCTGGCCGACCCGGATGACCACAGCATGATTCTGACGATCGTAAACCAGCGGCATGGATTCTGCTTGATTCCCGCTAAACCACGGATAGCGCTGGTAGAGACCGCCGCGCACGGTGCCTTTGTCGTCGTTGAGCACGACGTCTCGGCCAGCTACGCGACAGGAGAGTTGTGTCCACGCGATTTCCAGGTGAGCGGATTCGTAGCCCGGCACGCGCGTGTCAGCGATTGCAATCCCCCAAAGCATGGCAGACCTGGGTTCGAATGGCGGCGCAATAGGGTTGACGTAGCCGGACTTGTAGCTGACTTCATCCGGGATCCTCGAGTCGTTGAGCATCGCAAAGGCGAAGGGACTGGCGGTGCGCCCTTGCAGCGCGACTACGGTGATGATTGATGTGGGAGTCTTGTGCGGCGCAATTGCGACAACCTCCTCGGACGAGACTGCGTTGAACGCCGCACTGGCCGCGCCGAAAAGAACGGCCGAGTTCCCTGAAGATTCTCGCCGGTGATTTTTACCCTAGAGCCTTCAGGTCCGCTAGTCGGAGAAATGCGGAGAATCTCCGGCACACGGGTTTGCCCGGCTGCGCCAGCACCGAAAAACAAGGCCAGCGCACACGCAACGAAGAACCAACCGGTGACTCTCACAATTTCGCCTCGTCTCTAATTATCTGGCGTATTCCCACTCAGACTGTGTCCAAAATCCGCTTCGGGGGCCACAGGTTCCCAAAACGAGATTTTGTCGGTTGCCACATTCCTCCTGCCCTCGTATATTGGTGACTCCGGAGGAGGCAATCATGACCAGCAAGCAATTCCTGAAGGAACTGGATGCCCGCATCGCGAGATACGACCTGCTGTGCCATCCGTTCTACAAAGCGTGGAGCGAGGGCAAACTGACGCGCGAGGACTTACGGGAATACGCCCGCGATTACTACCATCATGTTGAGGCGTTTCCGACTTACCTGGCCGAACTGGGCATCCGCCTCGACGAAGGCGAACTCCGCCAGGCGGTGCTGGCCAATATGGGGGATGAGAAGGGAGTGGACGACGTGTTCGGCGAACCGTCACGAGCACACGCGGAGATTTGGCTCGACTTCGTCGAAGGCATGGGCGGGCGGCGCGAGATGAACGGGCACACCCCAATTCCTGAAATCAAAGAACTGATGGCATTCTTCCATCGTATCGCCAGCGAGGGGGCGCCCGAAGAGGCCCTGGCGGCTTTCTATGCCTACGAATCGCAGGTACCGCGGGTTGCAAAAGAGAAGGCGCGCGGGCTGCGGGAGATGTACGGCGCCGACGAGCGCACCATGGCCTACTTCACCCTGCACACCACGGCGGATGTGCATCATTCCCAGGTCTGGGGCCAGCAATTAGCCAAGCGGTTGAAATCGCATCCCGAGATGGCCGAGAAGGCGCTGGCGGCGGGCGAGAACGCGGCGAAGGCGCTGTGGCAAGCGCTGGATGGAATTGAGGCGCGGCGGATGGCGACGGCGGCGTAAGATCCTCCAGCACAAGGGGCACGGAGAGCCATTGATTCGGTAGAATCATTGGCTCTTTTCTCTTTGTGGGAAACCTCCTTATGGCCAAAGCAATTCCCATCGGTGCGCGCGGCTCAGCCGAAGAGACTGTAGAATTCAAGCACACGCTGACCGCGCATCATCCCGAACTGCCGCCGGTTTATTCCACTCCTGACATGATCCGGCTGATGGAGACGGCAGCGTTCCATGCCCTGCAACCTTACTGCGAAGGCGACGAGATTACGGTGGGAACAGCGATTCACGTCGAGCATCGGGCGGCGAGCGGGATGGGCGCGCAAATCCGCGCCGAGGCGGTGCTGGAATCGTTCGACGGGCGGTTTTACACGGTGCGGGTGACGGCGTGGGATGATGTTCAGGAAATCGGCGGGGCACGGTGGAGCGGGCGGTGGTGAGCATGGGAAAATTCATGGAGAAAATGAAGAAGAAAGTAAGCAGCTAGTAGCTAGTAGCTAGGAGCCAGGGTGGAGTGAACATTCAAGAGCAAAAAGCTAAAGCCGATGCATTTCGTACCCTGCATCGGGGGCCGAAGATTCTCATCCTCGCGAATGTCTGGGATGTGGCCAGCGCCCGCGTGATTGAAGAGGCTGGCTTTCCTGCGATTGCCACGACCAGCGCGGGGGTTGCGTTCACGCTGGGTTATCCCGACGGGCAGAAGATATCCCGCGAGGAGATGCTGGCGCGGGTGGCGAGAATCGCCCGCGCGGTGAAGGTCCCGGTCACGGCTGATGTTGAAGCCGGATACGGCGATCGTCCTGAAGATGCAGCGGAAACCGCGCGGGGCGTCATCGAGGCCGGCGCCGTGGGAATGAATCTTGAGGATGGAACGGAAACTCCAGAGCGTCCGCTGGTGGACTTTTCGCTGCAAGTGGAAAAGATTCGTGCCGTTCGCGAGGCCGCGCTGAAGTCAGGAGTGCTGCTGGTGCTGAACGCGCGCGCCGATGTGTATCTTTCCGAGGTGGGCGCGCCCGAGACACGATATGACGAGACGCTACAGCGGTTGCTGGCGTATCGGGATGCAGGAGCAGATTGTGTTTTTGCCCCCGGTGTTAGGGATGACGAAACGATCGCGCGGTTGGTGCGGGATGTACAGTGTCCGCTGAATATTCTGGCCGGGCCGGGCTCTCCTCTCATACCTCAGCTAGAAAAGCTCGGGGTGGCGCGGGTGAGCCTGGGGTCGGGTCCGATGCGGGCGACATTGGGCTTGCTGCGCCGGATGGCGGAGGAGTTGAAGAGCTCAGGAACGTATAGCGCGATCGAGGGTGCACCTTCCCACGGGGATGTGAACCGGATGATGGGATGATGGAGGACGGGCGTCCCCGCCCGGCCATGACAGCCCTCGGACCACGCTTGCCATGTATTCCTATTGGACGGGCGAGACGCCCGTCCTCCATCGCCCGTGGTCCGATGTACTATGGACGCGTGCGGACGCTGGCGCAAAGTGTGTTCGAGTACATCCACAAACATCAGCTCCTGAAAGCTGGGGACCGCGTGGGGGTTGCCGTTTCCGGTGGCGTGGACTCGGTGGCCCTGCTTCGCTTGTTGCTCGAGCAGCGCGGGGGAATCGGCATTGTTCTCTCCGTCGTTCACTTCAATCACAAGCTACGGGGAGCTGATGCGGATGCCGATGAGAAATTCGTTGTCGAATTGGCGCAGCGCCACAAGCTGGAGCTGCACTGCGAAAGCGGCGATGTAGCGGCACACGCGGCCACGAAACACTTGAGCCTGGAAACCGCGGCCCGCCAGATGCGCTATGACTTTTTCCGGCGAGTACTGCTGGAGGGCCGGCTGAACCGGATTGCCACAGCGCACACTCTCGACGATCAGGCGGAGACAGTGGTCTTAAGAATTGTGCGCGGCGCCGGCAGCCGGGGACTTGCAGGGATTTATCCTCAGTTATCAGTTCCCAGTTCTCAGTTCTCAGACGCTGCCATTATTCGGCCGCTGCTGCGAATCAGACGCAAGGACCTCGAATCCTATCTGCGTAACCTCGGCCAGGATTGGCGGGAAGACAAAAGTAATCGCGACTTGCGCCATGCGCGTAATCGCGTGCGGCATGGAATCTTGCCTCGGCTGGAGCGAACCCTGAATCCTGTGGTCCACGAAGCGCTCGCAGAAACCGCCGAGATCGCGCGAGCTGAAGAGGAGTATTGGGAAAGCGAAGTGGCGCGAATGTTGCCCCGGCTGTGGAGAAATACCGCCACGAAGGGTGTGCTGCGGCTTTCGGAATTGGCGGACTTACCGCTCGCACTGCAGCGCAGAGTAGTTCGCGCGGCAAGCGAATCTCTGGGATTGCGCCTGGAATTTCGTCATGTGGAAGAGATTCTGGGAGGAAGCGTCAAAGCGGCCTTGCCCCATGGATGGGCGGTTTCCCGGAACAAGGGCGAGTTACGATTCGAGCCTGGAGCCGCGCGGGAGGAACTCGATTACGAATATCGCCTTCCGGTACCCGGTTCCATCGAGGTTTCCGAGACGGGATCGCGATTTGAGGCCGTCGTGCTCGCGCGCGCCGCCCTGCAAGGATATAATTCCGACCACCTTCTCGATCCGTCATCGCTGTCCGCGGAGTTGATTGTCCGGAACTGGCGGCCGGGGGATCATTTCTGGCCGGCCCATACCAAGGCCCCGAAAAAGATCAAGGAGCTGCTTCAGGAGCGGCACGTGATCGGGCGGGAGCGGAAACTGTGGCCGGTGATCGAGGGCGGGAAGGAACTTGTCTGGGTGCGTGGATTTCCCACTCCTGCCCGCCTGCAGCCGGGCGGAGCGGACCGGGTCGTGGTGATTCGGGAAGTACCAGCGGAGTTATCCGGCGGCCGCGCAGATTCTTCGCCCCATGAAGCTGGCTTCGAATGACAATGGTTGTGTGATGGGAACGGGGTGCATCGCACCATGAATCAAACATCCAAGCCCGAACAGTTGCGAGTGGTAATTCCAGCCGAGCAGATCCAGAAGCGGGTCCGCGAGATCGCGCGCCAGATCTCCGACCACTATCAGGGCAAGACCATCCATGCTCTCGGGCTCCTGGAAAATGGATTCATGTTCATGGCGGACCTGGTGCGGGCCTTGGAAGTACCGGTGATCTGCCAGTTCATCAAACCGCAGTACCGTCGAGAGCAGGAGAACACGCCCGGTGGCTTTCTGGAGATCTTCTTCAGCCACCAGCCGGACATTCGCAACCAGCATGTTTTGCTGATTGAGGGCTTGGTGCATTCCGGCGTGACTAGTGAGTTTCTGATGAGTGACCTGCGGGGGCGAGGAGCAGCCTCGGTGAAGCTGGCCACGCTGCTGGACCGGCAATCGGCCCGGCGGGTGCAGTTGCAACCGGATTACTTCGGATTTCTGGTGGATGAGGCCTTTCTGATCGGTTACGGGTTGGGTTCGCCCGGGCAGACGCACCGCAACCTTCCGTACCTGGCAGTCGCAAGCTGAAGCCTGCCTGTGACTTAAGTTATGGAAAGAACCCCATTCTTTTTTCCACCAGAACGGTTAAAATAGCAGGGAGGCAAATTCCTCTATCCAAAACCCCCGGTTGGCATCTAATTAAAAGGGTTGGAGCCAGTTCCGTTTCTTGCAGCAAGGGGCTAGTTCTCAGGAGAGCTTTCTTAGGTGAACTCAACAGTTAAAACCGTAGTTTTCTGGCTGGTGATCGTGCTCTCGGCGTTCCTGCTTTGGCAGGTGGTGAAGGCCGGCGGCGCGGGGCAAAAAGAGCAGGAGATTAATTTCTCCAAGTTCATGTCGGACGTTGACCAGGGGAATGTTAAAGAGGTCACCATCATCGGCATGGAAGTGCGGGGGAAGTTCCAAAACGACAATTCGACCTTCCACACCACCGTCCCCGCGAACTATCCCGACATGATCAAGACGCTGCGCGATAAGGGCGTCAACATGACCTTTCGCGATGTCAACAGCGGGAGTTGGCCAACTTGGCTGTTGAACCTGGCTCCGTTGATCCTGCTGGCAGCGCTGTGGTTCTTCATGATCCGGCAGATGCAGACCGGCGGTAACAAGGCTCTCTCGTTTGGCAAGAGCCGGGCCCGGCTGCTTTCCATGCAGCAGAAAAAAGTCACGTTCAAAGACGTAGCCGGCGTGGATGAGGCCAAGGAAGAGCTGCGCGAGATTATTGAATTCCTGCGCGAGGCGCAGAAATTTCAGAAGCTGGGCGGACGGATTCCGAAAGGCGTTCTCCTGGTTGGACCTCCGGGAACCGGCAAAACTCTGCTCGCCAGAGCGGTGGCGGGCGAGGCCAACGTTCCTTTCTTTTCCATTTCCGGTTCAGATTTTGTAGAGATGTTCGTCGGTGTGGGCGCAAGCCGGGTCCGCGACCTGTTTGAGCAGGGCAAGAAGAATGCCCCTTGCATCATCTTCATTGATGAAATCGATGCAGTGGGGCGTCACCGGGGCGCTGGACTGGGCGGCGGTCACGACGAACGTGAACAGACCTTGAATCAATTGTTGGTCGAGATGGACGGCTTCGAGTCGAACGACGGCGTCATCCTGATGGCCGCGACCAACCGCCCGGACGTACTCGATCCGGCGCTGCTGCGTCCCGGCCGTTTTGACCGGCGAGTGGTGGTGAGCCGGCCGGACGTGCGCGGTCGCGAAGAGATTCTCCGCGTGCACACCCGCAAGATTCCTTTGGCTGAAGATGTTGATCTCTCGGTCCTGGCCCGCGGCACGCCAGGTTTCTCTGGCGCCGACTTGGCCAACATGGTGAACGAAGCGGCCCTGGCGGCGGCGCGGCAAAACCGCAAAGCCGTGCTCATGTACGACTTCGAACTGGCCAAGGACAAAGTTTTGATGGGCGTGGAGCGCAAGTCGCTGCTGCTCTCCGACGAGGAAAAGAAGGTCACGGCCTATCACGAAGCGGGTCACGCATTGGTGGCCGCCAAGCTGCCAAATTCCGATCCGCTCCACAAAGTGACAATCATTCCGCGCGGCATGGCTCTGGGCGTGACCATGCAGTTGCCCATTGATGACAAGCACAACTACACCAAGGAGTATCTGGAGACGGAAATCGCCATCATGATGGGTGGCCGTCTTGCCGAGGAGATTTTCCTCGACCAGATGAGCACGGGCGCGGGCAACGACATCGAACGCGCTACCGAGTTGGCACGCAAGATGGTCTGCGAGTTCGGCATGAGCGAACTGGGTCCCTTGACCTTCGGCAAGAAGGAAGAGCAGATCTTCCTGGGCCGCGAGATTGCCCAGCATCGCGATTACAGCGAAGCCACGGCGATCAAGATTGACGATGAAGTGCGGGGGATCGTGGGCCGGGGTTACGACACCGCGAAAAGAGTTCTCGCGGGCAACCACGACACGCTGGTCAAGATTGCGATGGCGCTGCTGGAGCGCGAAGTGCTTGATGCCAATGAGATCAAGATGATCATCGAAGGTAAGGAATTGCCAAAGATGACACCTCCGCCGAAGGCCGACGATGGTGTGCAGCAGGTGTTGAAGCCGGAGCCCGGCCGTCCCGGCATCGCCAAGGGCGGAGAGAGTCCGGCAAGGGCGTAGAGCGGAGTTCAGGAGTCACGAGGGCGGCCTTACCGGCCGCTCCGATTTTTTTGGTTATCCGTCGTTCACTCGGCTCATCATGTGTTCGGGATAACGGGGCCCGGATGCGGCGCCGTACGGGAACGCCTGGTCGATATGGCGCAGGTCAGAGGGCGTCCTCATTCGTGTAAGGGCCATAGATGTCCGCGGTGTCAAGCAAGGCAACGCCGAGACTCGATTGCCCGATGAATCGCGGCGATGGATTCGTTAATCGTCGCGTCCCGAGTAAAATTCCGACATGCCCATGCAACCGAGGCCCAGGGCGGAGACAGCGGGGCCGTTGCGTCCAAGATGGCGAACTTGCATGGGTCCTCCCAGTAAGAATTAAGAAGCGTGAAGCGTCGTCGAGCGATCCAATCCTTCAGATCATAGATGCGAGCGCGTACCCAGAGGATTGAGGGAATCGATGAGCCAAGTTGCAAACTGGTTTGAACGGAAATTTGAATTTACCTTTCCCGTGGATCTGCACCCCAACTTGTGCATCCGTTTGCGGGGCACGCCCGTCCGGCTTGAGGAGATGCTCTTGGGCCGCCCGCGGGAGGTGCTGGCGCGGAGGCCGGAAGACAAGTGGTCGGCTCAGGAACATGCCGGACATCTGCTCGATCTCGAGTCGCTGTGGATGGCGCGGGTTGACGACTTCCTGACGGGGGGCGCGGAACTCACCGCGGCGGACCTCAACAATCGGAGAACTCACGAAGCCAACCACAACGCGCGTGCCATCGAGGAGATTCTCACCGAGTTCCGCAGGGCGCGAACGCAACTGGTAGACCGGGTGGAAAAGATCGATGCCGCTCTGTCCGCCCGCGCCATGCTCCACCCACGGCTCAAGAAGCCAATGCGGCTGGTGGATCACTTGTATTTCGCCGCAGAACACGACGATCACCATCTGGCCCGGATCTGGGAACTTATCTAAGCGGTCTCGGTTTTTCGGTTGCTTCATCCACACGTTTCGGCCAAGACAGTGAACCCCGTATACAATGTCTGCACCGCAGCAAATTACGTAACCGGGAAGCAACGTGAAACAGGGTAAGTTTTCGCGGACGATGGCGGACGCAGCCATTGATTCTTCATCGGCTGCTTCTATCCGCCGCGCCAAGATCATCTGCACCGTGGGTCCGGCATGCAATTCCGAAGCGATCCTGCGGGAGCTCATGGGTCTGGGTATGGACGTTGCCCGTCTAAACTTCTCCCACGGATCGCACGGGGAACACAAGCAACACATAGAACGGCTACGGCGCGCGGCCGAGAGAGAAAAACGAACCATCTGCATCCTGCAAGATCTTCAGGGTCCCAAAATTCGCACCGGGCGGCTGAAGGGCCACAATGCTGTCACGCTCAGGGCCGGAGCCCGAGTGACGATCACGCCACGCGAGATCGAAGGAACTCCCGCCATGATCTCGACCACGTTTCAGGAGCTGGCCCGGGAAGTCCGGCCGGGGGCTCGCATTCTGCTGTCTGATGGTCTGATTGAGCTGCGGGTCCTCCGCGCGCGCGGCGAGGACGTGGAATGCGAAATCATCAATGGCGGCCAGCTCGGCGAGCATCAGGGCATCAATCTTCCCGGCATTGCGCTCTCTATCCCCGCGCTAACGGAGAAAGATCGTACCGACCTGGAATTCGGGCTCAAGCACGGCGTGGATATGGTGGCCCTATCGTTCGTGCGCTCGGCGGCTGACGTGCGTGAGGCAAAGCAAATCATTCTTGATTACGGCAGCGACGTTCCCGTAATCGCCAAGCTGGAAAAACCGCAGGCGCTGGAGGTGCTGGAGGAAATTTTTCAAGCGGCCGATGGCGTGATGGTGGCGCGTGGCGATCTGGGTGTGGAACTCGCGCCGGAGAAAGTTCCAGTCATTCAGAAGCACGTGATCCGCCGCTCGGCGGAGTGGCGCAAGCCGGTCATTATCGCTACTCAGATGCTGGAGTCGATGATCGAAAACCCGCGTCCGACGCGGGCCGAGGCCAGCGACGTTGCCAATGCTATTTTCGACGGGACGGATGCGGTCATGCTATCCGGGGAAACGGCGACCGGCCGCTACCCGCGCGAAGCCGTCGCAATGATGGCAAGGATTGTGGTGGAGGCGGAGAGGAATCTTCGGGATTTCGCCCAGCCCCGGCGCCGGCGTGAGAAACATGCGCTCACCATCGCGGAAGCCATCTGTGAGTCTATCTCTCATGCCGCTGAGGATCTTCCCATGGGCGCCATCGCCGTGTTCACCGAGAGCGGACACACGGCGCGCATGATTTCCAAGTATCGGCCCAAGGCCGCCATTTATGCCTTCAGTCAGGCGCTGCCGGCGTGCAATCGCATGAATCTGCTTTGGGGAGTGCATCCCGTGCGGCATGAACAGGCGCATAACGCCGACGGTATGGTTTCGGCTGCCGAACGAGAACTCCTTCGCCAGGGGCGCATTAAGGAGGGGGATGTGCTCGGCGTCGTGGCAGGAACTCAGATGGCCTCCGGTTCAACCAACTTCGTCCGCCTGCACGCGGTGAAGGCGCAACCGTCCGAAAGGGCTTCGCGCACAAGGAAGCAGTTGACTGGCGGGAGACAATAATCTTAAACATGTCTGAGGAAATACTTTCGATCGCAATCTTCGAGCCTGTGCCGGGAGAGGAGGCAGAGTCTCTGGCCACGATCCGGAGCCTGATCGCGGCACTAAAGGCAGGCGGGTACAGCCGGGATTTTCTCTATCACAACGCGAAGGCGCGCCGTGAACATGTACTGCTGCGTTACTGGAAATCCGAAGCGGCGCGCCGCGCGGCTTTGGAGGATCCCGAAGTGCTGCGCTGCTGGGCCAAGCTTTCCCAGGAAATTCGCGCGGTAAAGGTGTATGAGACGCTGGAGGAAGCCGGCCTTTAGCGCGTGGCGATCAAGTAAACAGACTGGCAAAAGGTATCACGAGGTTGCTCAGATTGTGGCCAAACACAGAGGGCCAGACACTATCAGTGCGCTCGCGTACCCATCCTGAGACTAAGCTCATCAAGAACGGGGCGAGAGCCGCGGGAAGAACGATGCGAGCGTGAAGTTGAGGATCCACGGCGACAAGGCCGTTGGACCCGGCGAAGAGTATGGCAGTGATGACGAGTCCCCAACCGAACTCCGCGTTAGCCAGTCGCCACGGTTTCCCGAAAACACGGTTCAGCAAGGACTGAAACACACCCCGGAAGACGAGTTCCTCGGCGAGGCCGGGCATGATCAGGAGGAAGGCCCAGCCCTCAGCGGTCAGTTTCTTGCGTGCCCCGAGAATAAAGAAAACTGCGGGCACCGCCAGGGCCACGAGCAAAGCGACCATTGACGGCTTGAACCAACCCGGCCGGAAGCGCGACGTCACGCCAATTGATGCTAGCGAGATTCCAGGGATGAGGGCGACTAACAAGAATGGCCACGCCGTTGAGAGGGCGCATTCCTGCCAACTCCAGTGCAGGTGCTGGAAACCGTCGACCCGAGGTATTTCTATGAGGGCAACGTCCATGACCACTAGGGACGCTACGAATAACAATAAGCCCCAGCGCCGCATGCGGGAGCGCCAGGCCGCAATCAACACAAGGGGAAGTGCGCACGCCAGCGTGAGCCCCGCTTGTAAGGCGACACGGCAGAGATAACTGCCAAGCTGCACGCCGCATTATACCTGTGAGAAGCGGAGTTAAAGGGTAGTGACTGGAGTGCGTCGGTTGTGAGATTCTTTGAGACCCATGCCTAACGTTGTGCGCTGTGAGCAATTCGCCAACACGTCTCTCGATCCGGCCGTTCGAGGATTTCTTCATCGCCCCGCTGCGTCCTCGGGCGACGGCTACGTCCTCACGCACGGAGCGGGAGGAAATTGCCAGGCTCCTCTGCTAGTCGCGCTCGCAGAAGCCTTTGCTGGCGCGGGGTTCACTGTGCTGTGCTGCAATCTGCCCTATCGCCAAGCCCGGTCGTTCGGCCCGCCGCGACCGGCAGACGCAGCCCGCGACCGCGAAGGCCTGAGGAACGCTGTTGCTGCGCTTCGCAAGCTAGTCCTCGGCCGCATGTTTCTCGGCGGGCATTCCTACGGAGGACGCCAGGCGACGATGCTGTGTGCTGAGGAACCCGGTCTGGTAGATGGGCTGCTGCTCACTTCGTATCCCCTGCATCCCCCAGGCAGGCCCGATCAGCTGCGCATCCAGCATTTGCCGAAGCTGCAAACGCCCGCGCTGTTCGTCGAGGGAACACAGGATCCGTTTGGCTCGATTGTAGAAATGGAGTCGGCGCTGAAGCTGGTTCCCGCGAAGACTTCGCTGCTGCAGGTGGAGGGACATGGACACGATCTTGGATTTAAGGGGAAGACAAGGAACGACGATCTGCCAGCGATCGTGCTGGCGGAGTTTCAGAAGCTCTTTGGCTAAGCGGTTTACATCGTGCTGCGAAAAGCAGGTTCCTCGACACGCTCTCGCCGCGCAAGCACGGCTGCGGACGGCTCGGAATGACAGAATTTCAGTGTTCTCCTAGTTCACCCAGCCTGACTTCGATCCTCCGTTTTTCTTGTCCGGGTCGTCAGGAGGGACGTAGTTGCCATGTTCGTCGAAGGTCACGGTGCGATCGTGCTTGCGCATGTAGACTTCGAACTTGCGCGCGGCCCGGCGGCGTCTCCAGCGGTAGTAGGAATTGCGCACGCCGAAGTAGTGTTCGCTGGCCCCAAACATCAGCCCCTTTCGCGGCAGGAACTTGACATACACGAATCCGAAGAGCAACCCGCCGAGGTGAGCGATGTAGGCCACATTGCTCCCCCGGCCCGCACCGGAAGCGCTAATGGCCTCTACCAAGGTGATGAACGCAAGCCCGGCCACGAAATATTTTGCCCGGATGGAGATGGGGATGGGAAAGAGCATAATCTCTCGATCACCGTAAAGCAGGCCGAACGCCATCAAGATGCCTAGAACTCCGCCCGAAGCGCCCACTGTGGGAGTTTGAGGCTCGACGCCACCTACGCCGGTATATGAGACCGCGATGGTGGTCAGCGCGGCCCCGATCACGCAGAAGAAGTAGAACTCAAGAAATCTCTTGTGTCCCCAGTCGGATTCCAATTGAGCTCCGAACATCCATAACCCAAGCATGTTGAAGAGGATGTGCAGAATTCCAGCGTGCAGAAAGGAGTACGTGACCATCTGGAATATCCAGCCGTGCATCACTGCCACGGGGATGAGTGCCAGAACGTAGAACAGGGCGCCGCCAAGTTCGGGAGCCGCCGCCTTCAGCAACTCGATCAGCAAATACACCGCGGCATTGATGATGATGAGCCACTTCACTGCCTTGGTGAAGGGCGGCAAACTCAGCGAAAACGTCCGTCCGCGATGCATGGAAAGGGTAGTTGCCGGCAGCTGGGAGCTGGTAGCTGATGCAACGCACATATTATCAGGTCAGCTTGCGGCCCGGGCTGGGGAAAAACGAGGGGACTTGACCGCAGACCCAAGAGACACTAAATATTATCAGGGAGACCTTACTGGGACGGAGGCCATCATGATTTATTGTCCGGAATGCGAAACCAATCTCGACATCGAAGAAGATGAAGTCGATGAGGGCGAAATCGTCTCCTGCCCAGAGTGCGGCCAGGACTTCGAGGTGATCACGGTCAGCCCCATCGAGCTGAAACCGGTGGATGAAGACAAATACGAAGTGGACGACGAGGAGGAGGAAACCGAAGACGGTGACTTCTCGTAGACCCCACCCGCATCTGTTCCGGTGGTTCAGGTACGCCTCCCTTCACGCCCCCGGCCCGGCACTTCTTAGGCTTTTTCTCGTGGGACTGTGCCTCACCTGGATCGCCGCCGCCAGAACTTTCCCGCCAAGCGAAAAGAAGCACGAGCAACCGTACGCATTGATCTTCGGCACGGTCTGGGGTCCGGATGACCGTCCGGTCTATGGCGTAAGGGTCAAGATCCGCCGGGGGAGCGATAAGAAGGCCCGCTGGGAGCTCTATTCCGACCGCATGGGCGAGTTTGCCCAGAGGGTGCCGGCGGGCAAGCAAGATTACGTCCTCTGGGCCGACCTGAAGGGTTATAAGTCTCTGGATGGAAGGCAGTTACAAGCGGACGAAGTCAAGGTGCACGTGGAGAATGACGAGCGCATCGACACCGGGCTGCATCTGAAGTAAAAGAGCAGCCGAGGCACACCGCGGGTTAGCTCATGTGGTCGGAGGAAGCGTATGAAAAAGTGCCAAACTGTGGCCTTGCTGGTGCTGATCGGCCTCGCCGCTGCAGCCAGCCCCTGCTACGCCAAGGACAAGGGCTCCACCGGGCGCTTACTGATGGGCAACGTCCTCGATCGCCGTGATAGTCCCCTGCCCGATGCAGTCGTATACCTCACCAATGTGCGCACCCATGCCGTGAAGAGCTACATTGTGGGCCCCGACGGCTCTTATCACTTCCCTGAGCTCTCGCCCAACATTGACTACGAAGTCTACGCCCAGTACAAGGGCCAGAAGAGCGAGACCAAGACCGTCAGCCAGTTTGACGACCGCAAGCAGGTAAACATCGTCCTGCGCGTGGATACGAAGTGATGTGGGCGCGGCATCCTCGCTCGTGCTCATTCGCCGGACTTGAGAACCCTCGGTGCGCCTCGCCCTCGTGACTCGGGGCGGAGCGGCAGGGCGGCGATGTTTCGCCGCACCCAGTCTCACCTTAGGGGGCTGGGCCAGCCTCCTGAACTAGAGGTCTTGTGAGATAGATTAGGCCCTCATCCGAGGGCCTATAGTCTTCTTTTCGATTTGGGAACTGTCGCCCCCTAATTATTCTCGTTTCCGGCGCGCTTCCATGACATGAGCTCACCGATGGTCGAGCCGCCGGTGCTCGACACGGGATGCTTGTAGGCTTCCACTTCCGTATGGGAAGCCTCCTCCCCGACAGCCTTGATGCTGAGCCCCACCTTCTTTTCCTCCGGACTCATCTTGATGATCTTGAAGTCATGTTCCTGTCCCGGTTCCAGGGTCAGGGGCTGACCGTTGCCATCTACGGCTTCGGAGTTGTGGCAGAGGCCCTCGATGCCGTCGGCAATCCCCACAAACGCGCCGAAGCTGGCCACGCGCAAAACTTTGCCGTGCAGGACATCACCGACGCGGTGTTTGCCGAAGAAACCCTCCCACACATCCGGCTGAAGCTGCTTGACGCCCAACGACAATCGGCGCTTGTCAGGTTCGATAGCCAGTATCACGGCTTTCACGCGATCCCCCTTCTTCAGAACTTCCGAAGGATGCTTCACGCGCTTGGTCCAGCTCAGATTGCTCACATGAACCAAACCGTCAATACCGTCCTCAATTTCGAGGAACGCGCCGAAGTCGGTCAGGTTCCGCACGCGGCCTTCGACCGTTGCACCCACAGGGTACTTCTGGTGCAGGGCGTCCCACGGGTTCGTCGCGAGTTGCCGCATCCCGAGCGAAATGCGCCGTTCCTGCGGATTCACATTCAGCACCACGCAATCCACGTGGTCACCGACATTCACCAGTTTCGAGGGATGCTTCATGCGCTTAGACCAAGTCATCTCGGTGACGTGCACCAGCCCTTCGATGCCCTGCTCCAGTTCCACGAAAGCGCCGTAGTCGGTGACGCTGATCACGCGTCCGCTCACGTGCGCTCCCACGGGATACCGGTGCTCGGCATCCAGCCAGGGGTCAGGTGTCAACTGCTTGAAGCCCAACGATACTCGCTTCTTTTCATTGTCGAACTTCAGCACTTTGACCTGGATCTGATCGCCGACATTGACCAGGTCGCGAGGATGAGTGAGACGGCCCCAGGACATGTCGGTAATGTGGAGCAGGCCGTCAATACCGCCCAGATCGACGAATGCGCCGTACTCGGTCAGATTCTTGACTACACCGGTCAGAATCGCGCCTTCCTGCAAATGTTCCAGAGTCTTCGATCGCTTTTCGCTTTGTTCCGCTTCCAGCAACTGCTTACGCGAGACTACGATGTTGCCGCGTTTCTTGTTTAGCTTAATAATGGCAACTTCGAGTCTTTGCCCCTTGACCGCGTCCAGGTTGCGCGTCGGGCGCAGGTCGGCCTGAGAGCCGGGCAGGAACGCCCGCGCCCCCATGATGTCCACGGTGAGACCTCCCTTGATGCGTTCCACCACCAGGGCCTGGATGGGCTTCTTCTCGGCATAAGCCTTCTCAATCTCATCCCAGGCGCGCAGGCGCTGCGCCTTCTGGTGGGAGAGATTGATGTAGCCTTCCTCGGCTTCGCCCTTATCCCGCATGACGTCGATTTCGTCGCCGGGCTGGAACCTGGGCTTGCCCTCGTGATCCAGCACTTCGGCAAGGGGCAGCATGCCCTCCGACTTGGCGCCAATGTCCACTACCACGTGAGTCGGCGTGAGCTTGAGCACAGTCCCTTTGAGGACTTTGTCCTCACGGACAGCCTCTTCGCTCTCGGTGGTGAAGCTTTCCAGGGCGGACGCGAAGTCCTCGGAGCCTGTGCTGCCGGGTGCTTTTTCCTCGTGGCGCTGGGTTTGGTGGGCCGGTTCAGGGGCTGCGCTTTCCGGGGACACAGCCTCGAGCGTGCTCACACTCTGCTCGGTTAAGGTTGAAGTCGCGGAATCCAGGTTGGGTGTGGTGTTGTCGTCGAACAAGGTCATGGCCTCTCTGCTGTACTCGCACCTCAGTGCGATGGATGCGGGATCTGCTTGCGGACTGCTGGCAGTGAGTCTTAGGTTATGTTGAGCTCGTCCTGGCGAACGGGCTTGACAATCCCAGCGGTCGGACGTTTCAAAGCGAACCCGCGTCCAAAAGGGAACTCTTCGACTATAGCAACCGCTCGCAAACAGTGTCAAACCCCAAAACTTGAGAATAAGCGTGACTGATTAAAGCCGTGTTAAAAGCGGAATTGCGAGTGTCCAAGCTTGAGACGATTTTCGGAAACAAGATCCGGGAACAACAACCGTGGAGAGTTGCGAATCGCAAACGCGAGGAAGGGAGGAACCACGAATGTTCCAAATCAGCGGGTTCCGAAACCTCCTGCCATCTGCTACGCTGCCCTGCAATGGACTATCTCTGGACTCCCTGGCGGTATGCCTATGTCACCGCCGCCGAAAAGACTTCCGGCTGTATTTTTTGCGACCTGCCCAAGACTGGCGACGATGCCAAGGCCCGCATCGTGCATCGCGGCCAATCCTGCTACATCGTGCTAAACACATATCCCTACACGCCCGGACATGTGATGATCGTGCCCTTTGCGCATCTCGACGAACTGCAGAAGCTTCCGGCGGCGACGGCCCACGAGATGATGGACCTGGGTCAAAGGATGGAAAGGGTACTGCGTCAGCTCTACAAACCGGATGGAGTGAACCTGGGTATGAACATTGGCAAAGCCGCCGGGGCGGGCGTCGCCGGGCACGTACACATGCATGTACTGCCGCGCTGGGTCGCGGACGCGAACTTTGTGTCGGTGGTGGGCGAAACCCGGATCTTGCCGGAAACCCTCGAAATCACCTACGAGCGGATCAAAGGCGCGCTGGAATCGCCGGTGTCATCCTGAGCGAGAGTCGAAGGGCAAAAGAAACCCGCCCAGGATGAACGCCGTGCGACGCAGGGGCGCACAATCGTTAGGCCAATCGAACTTGGTCCGCGATGCTCCCACGCGCCTATGCTCGAACCCACCAGGGGCCGTGGAAGGAAGATTAGGAGGGAGGCAAGCCGGGATTGTCAGAAAAATGTAAACAGATTGTATATTTTTGTCATCGTCCGCCCCGCCCGCCCGAAAATGTCGGACTCTTCAACGTCCGAGTAGCTCTTCCAGGCCCTCTTCCCCAACCACAGTGATCCCCAATTCTTTTGCTTTGTCCAGCTTGGAACCCGCATCAGTCCCGGCAATCACGAAATCGGTTTTCTTGCTGACCGATCCGGTCACGCGGCCGCCGGCATCTTCAATCATCTTCTTGACCAGATCCCGGGGTCGCGTGAGCGTCCCGGTCAAAACGAAAATCTTGCTCGCGAGCTTGGTTCCGCGTTCTTTCTTCTTGCCGGAGAAGGTGAGCCCTGCTTTGTGCAGGCGCTCGACTAGTTGACGGTTCTTAGGCTCCTGAAAGAATTCCGCGATGCTTTCGGCAATTCGCGGTCCCACCTCGTTTACTTGCTGGAGTTCCTCTTCGCTCGCGTTCATGAGCGCCTCCATCGATCCGAAATGTTCGGCCAGGAATTGCGCCGTACGCTCGCCGACAAAGCGAATGCCCAGGCCGTAAATCACGCGTTCGAGAGGCAATCTCTTTGATGCTTCGATCTCATCCAGCACATTCTGGGCCGATTTGTCGGCCATCCGCTCGAGCGAGAGCAGGTCCGCTTTGGTCAGGTGGTAAATATCCGCGACATTTCTCACCAAGCCACGGTCGGTCAACTGATTGACCAGCGCATCCCCCATGCCTTCGATATTCATCACACCCCGCGAAGCGAAATGCAGGATGGTCTCGCGCAGCTTGGCCGGGCAGTTGGCGTTCACGCAGCGGTAGTCCACTTCGCCCTCGATGCGAACCACCTTGGTGCCGCATTCCGGACATCTCTCCGGCATGTGAAACAACTTGTGCCCGCGCGGATGATCTTTGTCTGCCACGACTCGTGTGACTTTTGGGATTACGTCGCCGCCACGTTCGACCTCCACCCAGTCGCAGATCTTGACGCCCAGACGTTCAATCTCGTCCAGGTTATGCAGAGTGGCACGGCTCACGGTCGTGCCGCCGATGGGAACCGGTTTTAACGCAGCCACCGGAGTCAGTTTGCCGGTGCGGCCCACTTGCACCAGAATGTCTTCGATCTGGGTGATGGCCGAGCGCGCTGCGTATTTGTAGGCAATCGCCCAGCGCGGCGCTTTCCCGGTATAGCCCAGTTCTTCCTGCAGCGCAGTGCGGTCAACTTTGACGACGATGCCGTCAATTTCATAGGGCAGTTTTTCCCGCTTGGTTTCCTCCTGCTCGATGAAGGTCCAGCCCTGGTCGAAATTCTTCGCCAGCTTTCGACTGGTGTTGACCTTGAATCCGGCGGTCTCCAGAGCGTTTAAGGTTTCCCAATGCCGGTCGAAGTAGGTGCGCCCGTTTTGGAGCAGCATGTACGCGAAGTAATCGAGCCGCCGCCGTGCCGTAATACTGGCATCCAGCTGGCGGACAGTGCCTGCCGTGGCGTTGCGCGGGTTGGCAAATAACGACAGGCCTGCCTGTTCTCGCTCTTCGTTCATCTTCTTGAAAGCGGCAATGGGCATGAGCATTTCGCCCCGCACCTCGAAGTCAGCGGGGATGCCGGCTTTTTTCAGCTTCTCTTTGGGAATGGAAAGCGGAATCGAGCGTACCGTACGCACGTTCAGCGTGACGTCCTCGCCCACCGCGCCATCGCCGCGTGTGATGCCGCGCACCAGCCTGCCACTCTCGTAGTGCAGGGCGAGCGACATGCCATCAAGCTTCAGTTCGCAGACGTATTCAATGTCGTTCCGACCACTGAGCTCGTGTACGCGGCGCTCCCAGTTCCGCAGTTCGTCCACACTATACGTATTGTCGAGCGAGAGCATGGGAGAAGAGTGGGCCGCCTTTACGACGCCTTCGCGGGGCTTTCCGCCGACGCGTTGGGTGGGAGAATCTGCGGTAACGAGTTCGGGGTATTCGGCTTCCAGCTTTTTCAGTTCGATCATCAACTGATCGAACTGAGCATCCGTGACTTCCGGATCGTCGAGGACGTAGTAACGGTATTCGTGGTGCCAGATCTTCCCCCGAAGCGCTTCGATTTTCTTTTCGATGTCTTTTGCGGCGGTGGCCATCGGGAGAGATTATAGGCGAGGCGCAATCTGTGCTCAGCCTGTGGGACACTCCTTAATCTGCCTTATAGCTATAATGATTATCGCAGCGGCCTGTATTGCAAATCCGACAGCTGCCGCAACCCGTAGAGTGATATGGGATATTTCTTTTCGCTTTTCTCTCTCTCGAAGTCAGCGACAAACAGCGCACTCAACTGGTCAGAGTTAGTGCTGCTTATCTTTGGAATCGTTCTAGTGGTCGGTCTTGTTGGCGAGTATAAAACCTTGGAGCCGCACAGCCGGCGCATGAAGTTCTTTGAAATGCTTGTAATCCTTGGCGTCCTGGGGGAACTACTTGGAGATGGTGGAATTTTTCTGTTCTCGCACCAACTCCAGGTTATATCGGATAACGAGATCGCAGAGGTCACCAGAAATGCTGGTGATGCAAGAACCTCTGCCAGGGAGGCAGCCGAAGCCGCTGCGCGAGCTAATAAATATGTGGATGGAATTGCTAGACTCTCGTGGCCACGCCAGCTAGACGCAGCCAAATTCGTCGCGTTGTTGAAGGATAAGCCGCAAGCTCGGGTTAAGTTGCTATATAACCCAAACGACTCAGAAGCATGGTCATTTGCAAGGGATATGTACTGGTGGCTCGGGAAGGGTGCTGGTGACAAAAAAGGAGCGGGATGGGTCGTATCCTCGCCCCAACCGATACCGCCCAGAGCGGTAAACAAAAGACTATCCTCACCCAACACCCCAATAGGCATGCAGTTCAGTGGAGCATTTACCGGATTTGGCATAACCCTTCGCTTAAGAGATACGGGTGTGCCATCAGTTCCGCTGCCTTCGGCATCGGCTTGCGGAATGAAGCCATTGTCTAACACTTGCTTGTTTTTTGCGAAAGACGCCCTAACGCAGGCAGTTCTTATGAGTATGCTGCCAGACGAGCGTGGCGGCGCCATGGAGGCCGAGTATGACGACTCGCTTCCAAATGGTCTTATCGTTGTAATTGTTGGGCCAAGACCCCCAATTTGGCATCTAGAAAGACCAAAGCAACCATAGGCCGATAGCGCCAACAGCAGCATTGATGCAAGTCTGGCTAACTGTGGACGCGAAACGGCACCACTACCGACAGACCCGACGGCTTGGCTGGCGTTCCCTCTCGCGACTAGAATATCGGACTGCTGACGCGCGTTCAGCCGGACAGTTGTCCCAACATCTTTCCTACGGAGGCTCCATGCCGAAAGCTGCATCAGCCGCATTCTCGCTGCCTCAGGCCTCGCTAACTTCCTTCGATACGAATGAGCGCATCAACCAGTACCTTCTCGAAAACCTACCGGCGCAGGCGTGGCGTGCTGAACCGCTTGACGGCAAGGGACGAACCATCGCCGCGATCGCGGCTCACATGCATAACGTGCGGGTGATGTGGCTGAAGGCGGCCGCCAAGGGCAGCAAGATTCCCGAGCAACTGGACCGCAGCAGCGTGACGGTGGCACAGGCGTCGATGGCTCTGGAAGAAAGCCGGGCCGCGCTCGGTGCGGTGCTCAGGTCCGCCCTGGAAGGCGATGGCCGGGTGAAAGGCTTTCGTCCGGATGCGGCTGGATTTTTCGGCTATCTGATCTCGCACGATGCTCATCATCGCGGCCAGATTTGCATGCTGGCGCGCCAAGTCGGACATCCGCTGCCGCAGAAGGCCATGTTCGGCATGTGGGAGTGGGGCACGAGGGGGAAGTCGGAATAAGAATCGTGTGGAAACGGCCCGGAGCTTGCCCTGAGTGCAGCCGAAGGGACCCGCCTAGGCCGTGCCCGCGCCGACATCGAATGTTGAACGTCCTTCCGGTAGAATCCACCTGACCCATGCGCAAAGCCCTCCTCCTCTACAATCCCAATTCCGGCCGCCGTCGCGGGCGTCGTGTGGCCGATGTGAATGCGGCGTTGTCGGTTCTGCGCGCCGCAGGCGTCGAAGCTACAGCGGCGCCGACGCGCGCCGCGTCCGATGCCACCGAGCAAACCCGGCACGCGATCGCCGACGGATGCGACACCGTTTTCGCCTGCGGGGGCGACGGCACGATTCACGACGTCCTGCAGGGATTGGTGGGCACAGACACCGCCTTAGCCGTCGTCCCGTTGGGCACCGCCAACTCGCTGGCGCACGATATCCGATTGCCCTTATCTCCCGCAGGCGCTGCCCGGGCGTATTTAACAGCGAAGCCGCGCCGCATCGCGGTGGGACGCGTTGAATACCAGGATTTCGCGCCCAAAACTAGCTCACGATATTTCACCGTCACAGCCGGCATCGGCGTGGACGCGCATTTGTTCTACAACCTGAATCCGTTGGTGAAGCGCCATCTCGGCATGGGCGCCTACCTTGCCAAGGCGACGCGCTTATGGCTCACTCACAAAATGGAGCACTTCGCGATAGAAATTCAGGACGAAGGCCAAACCCGCGGAGCTGAGGTTTCGCAGTTGCTGGCGGTGCGCATCCGCTACTTTGGCGGGGTTTTGCGCGAACTCGCACCGGGAGCGTCTTTGGAACGCGACGACCTGCGCCTGGTGTTGTTTCACACTCGCAGCCGCTGGGCCTATTTACAGTATGTGATTCGGGGCCTGTTCGCTACAGCATGGAAGGTCCGCGGTATCGAACTGGTCCACGGCACGGATGTGAGTTGCCGGCTGCTGCACACGGGTCCTGATTTCGCGGCGCAGTCACGCGTGTTCGTGGAGGCCGACGGGGAACTACTGGGCACGCTTCCAGCTCATATCACCATGATTCCTGATGCGGTGACGCTGCTGGTCCCGTGATTCGGCAGTCACTTCTTCATGGAGTGCATCTGCCGCAACCGGATATAGCCCCCTACCATCGCCATCGGCGCCATGACCAGAAAAGCGACGAGGTGGGCCCAGAGCAAATCGCGATCGGGGCGTCCCAGGATGGCGGCAGCCCCCGCCACAGCGATCAAGAAAGCAACTGCGAATGCGTGCTGGAATTTCGAACGTTTCGCCAGGCAAACCGCCACAAAGCCGCCCAGGCCGGCAAAAAACATTCCATACACCGTGGCCGACGCTATGAAGGCCAAGCTGGCGGGGCTATGCGGGTCATGGCCGGAGATCGAAAACAGAACCAACAAGGCGCCGGCGAACACCACGAATCCAGCTGTGACCGCAAGCACACTTCGTACCATTGAGGGCTCCGTTTGACAGCAGGGTACTGTCTTCTGTCCCGGCACTGCAAGCTCGAATCATACGCCGGATTTGGCCCTCAGGCTCGGTCCCCCAGCGGTTCTGCATCGGCGGCGGCGTGGCTCACATCTAAACGAATTCGGTCCGTTGCTTGACGGAAGAACGAGACGGTAGTGTATTCTCTCTAACTTCTCCCACGAACAAGGGTCATCACCAACTTTGGAGCCCGTTACCCACTTCCTGACCGGCGCCTGCCTGGGGCGAGCGGGACTGAATCGCAAAACGGCCCTGGCGACCGCGACGGTCACACTGGCGGTCGAAGCCCCGGATCTCGACGTCATTGGCCAAGTGAAAAACCCGGTCTTCGGCTTCGCCCACCATCGCGGCTTCACGCATTCTTTTCTGGGGCTGGCGCTGGTATCGGCGATGGTTGTCGGCTTCATGTATGTCGTCTGGCGATGGCGCGGGCGCAGAATCAAAGACCCCAACTTGCCGCCGCGTTGGGGATTACTATTCGGCTTCGCGTATCTGGCGGGGCTGACCCACATTCTGCTCGACTTCACCAATAACTACGGCGTGCGGCCGTTCTGGCCGTTTTCCGAAAAATGGTATTCCTGGGACATCGTGTTCATTGCTGATCCGATCATTTTCGTCCTGCTGGTGGCCGGGCTGGTGCTGCCGGTATTTTTCGGTTTCGTGGATCGCGAGCTCGGGGTGCGCCGTAAAACTCCTCGAGGGCGCTGGGGCGCGACTTTGGCGCTCATCGGAGTGGTGGCGCTGTGGGGAGTGCGCGATTACGAGCACCGGCACGCGGTCAACGCTCTCGAAGCCCGAAGCTACGAAAACGCCGACCCGCTTCGTTCTTCCGCATTCCCTGTGTGGTGGACCCCGTTTCGATGGGTTGGCGTGGTTGAAACCCAGAACTTTTTTGCCACCATGCTGGTGGACTCCACAATTCCCGAAGTTGATCCCGACGGGACCATGGAAATCCGTTACAAGCCGGAGGAGACTCCCGCAACCCTGGCGGCAAAAAAATCTTACCTGGGGCGCGTTTATCTGGACTGGGCGCAGTATCCCATCACCGAGACTGAACCCTTGGAATCCGGGGGTTACGTCGTTCGCTTCAAGGATCTGCGGTTTGAGTACCCGGGTCGGCAGGGCCGAGGTGTTCTTTCGGCGACGGTGGAACTCGATCATAACCTGAACGTGGCGGTTGAGAACTTCGGATTCCGACGTCATGGGATCATCGAGGGTGGCAGGAGCCGAGACGGAGCGCCGTAGGCCGGCGTTCTTTCATCAATGCGCGCTCACGAGCTGTCAGCGTGAATCTGCGAATCCGCGGGGGGCTAACTTGACGCCGCCCACGCCGACGCGCCACAATCATGGATTGCGAGGTTAATATGCTGGCCTATCTATTCGTGCTGCTTGCAGTCGCTGTCCGATTCCTTCCTCATCCCTGGATGTTTACCCCGGTGGCCGGGTCGCTGCTGTTTTTCGGCGCGCGCGGGTCGCGCCGGCAACTTTGGGTGCCGTTTGCGCTGCTGGCGGCTTCCGACGTGATTCTGACCAAGCTGGTCTGGGCCTACCCATTTTCCTGGGATCACTTCGTGACTTGGGCCTGGTATGTCGCGATTTTGTGGCTGGGCACGAGCCTGCGCACAAACTCGAAGCCTTGGCGCCTGATTGGCGCAGCCCTGGCCAGTTCGATTTCCTTCTTCGTGTTAAGCAATTTCGCGGTATGGGCTTGCTGGAATATGTATCCGAAGAACCTGAGCGGCCTGATGCTATCCTACGCGGCGGGGTTGCCGTTCTTCCGGCATGCTCTGGTGGGAGACCTGCTGTTTACGTTGGTAATGTTCTCCGCGCCGGTGGCTTTGCAAGCGCTGGCTGGTGCATTGGGTAAGGAGCACGATCACGCCGCGGCGTAAGAAGGACGTGCCTTCTTAATCCCAAGCACAGCCTTGTCATCCGGACCGGCACGAAGCGGAGTGGAGGGACCTGCTTTTTCGATATTCCCGCATTGCAAACGAGCGTGGCGCCCGCCTACATTGACCCCGAATCTCCCATGCCGTCTTTCTGAGCTCTGCTCCGCCGCCGCATCAGCCACCCCACTATTCCCGCTGCCACCACGAGCAGTACCAGATAGAAATGTTCGCGGAAGAGTGTCCCAACGACACGCACAACATCCGGGCCAAACTTGATGGTGAGCAGGGCCAGCATTAGGAAACGCACCACTCTGCGGCAGAAGATTGCCAGAAGGAAGCGAAGAAATCCCATCTCTGAAACCGCCGCTGCCAGCACAAACAGCTTGAACGGCGTGGGCGGCGGCAGCATCGCGGGAAACATCAGGCTCCAGAACGGGTGCTTGTCGAATGCCGCGTGAATCTTTGCGAAGCGCGCGGGCGGAATACGCTTGCGGAGAAGTTCCTCGCCGCCTTTGTACCCGATGGCGTAAATCACGATGCTGCCCAGCGCCGATCCCGCCGACGCCATAAAAACATACAGCAGAAAACGAGCCGGGCTCTGGTAGACGTAGCCAGCGACGACGGCGTCTATGGGAAGGCCAACAAAGCTGGCATCGAGGGCGCCGCGGCCAGCACCCCCCACGCTCCCAGAGGTTTCAGCAATGCCCACAGGAAAGCGGTGTAGCGGGAAAGAATGTGCTTGAGCGTCTTCAAATGTTGAGTGTAAATGGCGGAGCGGACGGAGGAAGGCACTTATCTTAAATTAACGGTGCCTCGCTAGATGCGACATAGTCGCCGCACTCAATAATAGAACAACTTGCGTTCGCGACGCGTGGACGGTCGAAACGGCCCGTCGGGTTTCCATCGGCAGGCGACGACTTCCTCAGTCCAATTGCCGCGATCGTCGTACTGATAGGAATAATGGGCTTCGGAATACTCATCTCCTGCCTGTTGTTTGTCTCGGCCCCGCGTGCGCCGGATCGTCGTTACCTTGGTCGCCGTATCGCCGCGCTCGTTGTAGGTGGTTTCCGTGACGTATTCGTTCCCGTAGATTTGGCGCGCGACTGGGTCACGCGGCCTTCCGCATCGTACGTGTATGCGATTGAAGGCCCGCCGGACATCATTTTGAGGAGGTAATTGCGGAGCTGCTTGAGGGTCCCGCCGGATTTCGTCAGTATCCCGTTCCGAATCTCCTCCGGCATCATCAATTCAGGGCGCTCCATGATTTGTTTTTCTTCGGCGATCCGCCCCTGGTCATCGTATAGTCGCACCGCTCGGCTAATCTGTTCGCCGTGGGCGTCGCAAACCCGCGCCTCGATCGGCTGCCCCTGCTCACCGCAAATTGTGGTTGCGCGTCCACCGCCCGGAATATTCGGCGGCTGGTCGGCGGCCATGAAAGGCGTACCTCCAGAGCCGACGTTCGGCCGATAATTTTCCGCCCGCGAAGTGTGCATCACCGTTTGTCTTCCCTGATCGTCATATTGGATCACGGTCGGGTCGTCGGGCGTGCGGCTGTCGGTGATCTTTAACAGCTTGCCCTCGTCATCGTAGAAATAAACCCGCTCCAACGGAATTGATCCTTCCAAACCAGAACTGGTTTTCAGGAGGCGGCGCGGAATCGTAGTTGCACGCAGTTATTAGCAGTGAGCCGTCGGGATTGTGGTGGCGGCTGGTGATCAGTCGCCCGCCTTCTGTGAAGTGGTCATCGGACCACGTCTTCATTTCGGCCGTCAATGCGCCATCGTCGGCATGGATTTCCGCACGAGTGGTCTCCTCGTGACAGGACTTCACCGGACCCCGCAATCCACGTTGTTCGCGAGCTGATTTACGAATGCTTCGCATCAGCATAGACCATTTCTAGGGTCTTGACCTGTCGAATCTGCCAGCGGATTGCCACTTATCCGTGCTCCGTCTCTCCCCGAAGCAACTGCAGTGCGTGCGGCAGCAGATCAATGACCGCTTCCAGCGACTCGATCGCGCCGCTTGGGCTGCCCGGCAGGTTCAGGATCAGCGATTTTCCTCGCACTCCGCAAACGGCACGGCTGAGCGCCGCAAATGGAGTCTTTTTCATGCCCTCAAGGCGCATGCGCTCCGCCACTCCCTCCAGCAGACGATCGCAGACCGTGCGCGTAGCTTCGGGGGTTACGTCGCGTTCGGCGATTCCCGTCCCGCCCGTCGTCACCACCAGTTGAGCTTCTTCCACCCAGAGCAGAATCGCGCGCTGAATGACGTCGCTCTCATCGGGAACAATCTCGGTGCCAACAACGGAGAAGTTTTTTCTTCGAAGCAGCTCGGCGACGGCTGGGCCGGAACGATCCTTGCGTTCGCCCCGGGCACAGGAATCGCTGACAGTCAGAACGGCGGCGGTCAGCCCCTCAGGAGTCGAGGAGGACATCTTCTTCCTCCTCCGCGGCTTTTCCGCTGTCCCGCTGCGACTCATCCAGTTGGCGGAGGCCTTCCATGAGCAGCCCTTGCGTGTTCAGCGTGGTGGTTTGTTGCGTGGTTTTGCCGTCGAAGTTGACCTGGAAGTTTCCATCCGTCCAGCGCAACACTTTAAACACAGCCGAGTCGCCGGTTTGCGACCCGTAGGCCGCATGCGTCACCTGGCCTTCACGGAAGTACATTTCACATTTGTCGTCCTGGTTGGTGAGAGTCAAGGCGCAGCTCTTGCGCCCCATCTCCAGAGACTGCACCAGGTCAATCACGTTCATCTGCAACAAGCTGCCGCGCAGCACGCCGTCCGAGGGCGCACTCTTGGCCAGCTTCTCCAGCGTAATCTTGTCAATCACCCGCTTGATGCGCTGCGTAGCTTCCCTCAGGAAGAACGGCTTTTCGACAAACTCGTCCACGGGTAGGTCCTGGGTGCTCAATTTTTCGCTGATATCGGACTTGGTCGCCATCAGAATGACTGCTGCTCCGCCGGTCCGCGGTCGGCTCCTCAGCTTTTCGACCAACTGGCGGCCGTCCATACCGGGCATGCGATAGTCGCACACCAGCAGGTCGGGGGGATCCTCCACGGCTTTCAGCAGCGCGTCGGCGGCGTCAGTGGCGGTGACCACGATGGCCAGGGGAGCCAGTGCCCCGCGCAGCATCCCCAGAACCATCGGGTTGCCGTCCACCAGCAGGACCTTAACGTTGTTCGCCATGAAACGCGCTATGCCTTTTTGCGGCGGGCATAATCGCTGCTCCTGTTCCGGTCGCGGCGGTAGTCGCCGCTTTTCCCGCCGGATTTGCGCTCCAGTACGATTTCCCGAATTTCGATGCCCTTGTCTAAAGCTTTGCACATGTCGTACACGGTGAGTGCGGCAATGCTGGCGGCGGTCAGGGCTTCCATCTCCACTCCCGTTACCGCCGTGGTCGCAACTTGTGAGGCAATGGCGACGCCATTCTCGCACAGCCGCAAGGTCACATCAACGTGGGAAAGTGGCAAAGGATGACACATGGGAATCAGTTCAGAAGTGCGCTTGGCCGCCATGATTCCCGCCAGCCTGGCTACCTCCAGCGGATCGCCCTTGGGATTCTTTGGCAATGCCTTCAACACCTCGGGCTTGAGGGCCACGAAGGCGCTAGCCTCGGCCTCGCGCCTGGTTGGCGATTTAGCAGAAACGTCTACCATTTTGGCGCGCCCGGCGCGGTCGTAGTGCGAGAGCTTCTTCGGCATCGAGAACTTCTATCTTACATGGGAAGGGATTGAAGGGAGGCGACAGCAACTCGACCGCGCAGCGGTGGACGCAAAATCGCAATTTCTGCCTCGCTTTTGTCTTTAGACACAATTGGTGCTATGGAGTCTTCACCAGCAACCCGCCTCGATAGCGTTCCGGGTGGCCGACCACTCGGAGGCCGTCACGTGATGCGCAAATCTAATTGTCGGCCACGGCCACTTCTGCCCGCCACCGTCATTAGGATTATTAGGAATATAATGGCGTTGCGCATGCCCCTCGCCTCTGGCACAAAACTTGGTCCTTATGAGATTGAGCCGTTTTGGCGGCGTGAGCGAACCGCTGTGCGGCGAGCGGGAGTCGCCAGGCGAAAGCGGAGCGAGGGATCGCGATGCTAGCGGCCGGCGCCAAGCTCGGGCCCTATGAGATCGTTGCGCCGCTGGGTGCCGGCGGTATGGGCGTGGTGTATCGCGCCCGCGACACCCGCCTCGAACGCACCGTTGCGGTCAAAATCCTTCCCTCGCATCTTTCTGAGAATCCTGAGGCCAGGCAGCGCTTCGACCGTGAGGCACGGACGATCTCTTCCGTGAGCCATCCCAACATCTGCATCCTCCACGATGTTGGCCATCACAACGGGATTGATTATTTGGTCATGGAATACCTGGAAGGCGAGACCTTGGCCGACCGTTTGCGTAGGGGGCCGCTGCCCATCGAGCAGGTTTTCAGATATGGGATTGAAATTTGCGAAGGACTGGAGAAAGCACATCGCAACGGAGTAGTGCACCGCGATCTGAAGCCAGGCAACATCATGCTGACCAAGACCTGCGCAAAGCTGATGGACTTCGGCTTGGCAAAGTCGTCAGTCGCGAGCGCCGCCGCGACCTCCGCCCTTACCGCAACTGTAACCACGCCGGCGGGAAGCCATCCCCTAACCGCGCAGGGTGCGGTGGTGGGAACGTTCCAGTACATGTCGCCGGAGCAGGTAGAAGGCAAAGACGCCGACGCCCGCTCCGACATCTTTGCTCTGGGAGCGGTGCTGTACGAAATGGTCACAGGCAAGCGAGCGTTCGAGGGCAAGACGGCGGCCAGCGCGATGGCAGCGGTGCTGGAGCGTGAGCCGACGCCCATTTCCTCGGTCCAGCCCATGACGCCTCCGCCGCTTGATCGTCTGGTCAGGACCTGCCTGGCAAAGGACCCCGATGATCGCTGGCAAACGGCGCATGACGTCAAACTCCAACTTAAGCAAATCGCCGAAGGTGGATCGCAGGCAAGTTCGGCGGCTTTGATCGTCCCGCGACGCAGGCGGGGGAATGCGTTGGCCTGGGGGCTAGCGGCGATTCTGGCTGTGGTTGCCGTGGCCGCCCTGGTAATGGCCTATTTTGCGGCCCAGAGGCAACTGCCCGTGTTGCGGATGGAGATCAACCCGCCGGAAAGAATGCAGTTTAACTTGGCGGGAGATAACTCCGGCCCGGCGATGATTTCTCCCGACGGGCGCTACCTTGTGTTTTCGGCCAATGGGCCTAGCGGTACCCAACTCTATCTCCGCTCGCTCGATGCGCTTTCCTCCCGGGCGCTGCCCGGCACCGAGGGCGGGATGTTTCCTTTCTGGTCGCCCGATAGCCGCTCCATCGCTTTCTTCACCGACCAGAAGCTGAAGCGAATCGAGGTGGGTGGTGGTGCGCCGGTCACGATTTGCGACGCCACTCTGCCGCGTGGCGGGAGTTGGAATCAGAACGGCACGATTGTGGCAGCGCTTTCCTACAACGCCGGTATCTACCGGGTATCGGCCAGCGGAGGCGTTCCTGCGGCCATTACCAAAGTGGACAATGTCACCTACTCTTCTCATCGCTGGCCCTGGTTCCTGCCCGACGGAAGGCACTTCCTTTATGTCGCCGTAAACCACAATTCCCCGGCGAGTCCAGATACCGGCGTCTTTGTTGCTTCGTTGGATGGCAAGGAGAACCGCCTTCTGTTCCATACCTTCTCCAGCGCGATCTACGCATCCGGACATCTGCTTTTCCAGCGCGACAATTCCCTCGTGGCGCAACCATTCGATCCATCCGGCGGGAAATTCACCGGCGAACCCGAAACCCTTAGCGAAATTGTTCAATACGACGCCGGAATCTGGCGGGCGAACTTGAGCGCCTCCACCAACGGAATCCTGGTCTACGCTTCGGGCGCGGCTTCGGGGACAGAGATACTGACCTGGTTCGACCGCAGCGGGAAACGGTTGGGCACGGTAGGCGAGCAGGGCGGGTTCTACGACTTGGACCTTTCTCCCGACGAAAAGAAACTCGCCGCAACCGACCAAAACACATCGAACGCGACGATCTGGATTTATGACCTGGGCAGCAAGCTGAAAACGCGGCTCACCTTCAGCGGCGGCTCTCACATCAGTCCGATCTGGTCGCCGGACGGACGGGAGATCGCTTTTACCTCCAATCAGAACGCCGCCATCTCGACCAAAACAATCGGTGGCAGCGCCCCGGAGCGCACTCTTCTCTCCTCGCCCGGTCCCTGGTACCAGGGAATTACCGACTGGTCACGCGACGGACGCTATTTGATGTACGAGCAGGGGCCCGGAGTCAATCAGCAACTCTGGGTGGTTCCGTTGTTCGGCGACCGCAAGCCGTTCCCATATACCAAGTCGTCGCTGCAGGAGCGAGGAGGCGTGTTTTCACCTGACGGCCGCTGGGTGGCCTACCAGTCCAACGAGACCGGGCGTCCGGAGGTTTCTGTGGCGCCGTTCCCCTGGACTGGGGCAAAGTGGCAAGTTTCCAATGGAGGCGGCGCAGATCCTCGTTGGCGAGCGGACGGCAAAGAACTCTACTACTTCGATTTTTCCGGGATTGCGGCGGTCGAAGTCAATGGCGCGGGTACCGCGTTCCAAGTCGGCAACGGCAAGCCGCTATTCCGGTTGCCTGTGAGAGGCCTTGGCCGGGAGTATGCTCCCACTCGTGATGGTCAGCGGTTCATCGCCATTACCCCGAGTGAAGGCAGTTCGCAGTCGCTGACCCTGGTCCAGAACTGGACGGTCGAGTTAGAGAAGAACTAACTCTCTGCAAAGGTGTGAGACCTGATCCCACGAGAGTCGCAGCCGCGAAGGGCCGCGGATTCAGGTCCGGGAGTTACCGCATCAGCACCGGCACCCACTCGCCCTCCCCGATTCGCTCCCGATCCGGCGGAATCACGATATAGCAGTTTGCTCGCGCCGTGGCTGCGATGTCTCCCGATCCCTGCCAGCGCACCAACTCGACCTCCGCTTGTTCGAATTCGCCGGAGAGAATCGCCGGCAGGAAACGCTTCAGGCCCGGCTTGGTCTTGATTTCGGACTTCAACTGGGCATGGAGGAAAACCAGTTTACGCGGCGTCATGCCAGCCAGGGCTTCGAGCACCGGCCGGGCAAACAGTTCAAAGGTCACCATAGTCGAGACCGGGTTTCCCGGCAAGCCGAAGAAGTACCTGGGTGACTCTCCGTACGCGTCGGCGGGCAGCGCCCCTTCGCGGGCGGGGGCGCCCGCGCCACACGGCACCCGTCCAAACACGACCGGCCGTCCCGGCTGAATCTGTGCTCCGGTAAAGAAAAATTCCGCTCTGAAATTCTGCCAGGACCTGCTCCACCAAATCGTATTTACCCATGGAGACTCCGCCGGTGAGCAGCAGCAGGTCAGCCTCAAAGCCATCGGCAATCAGTTCGCTCAGGCGTTCCGGCTCATCCGGAGCAATCGGCAGCAGCACGGTTCTCCGCCCGCCGCCTGGATTTGCGCGGCTAAAGAATAGGTATTGGAATTGCGGATCTGGTTGGCTGCAAGACGGTATGTCGATGTCCACGATTTCGTCGCCCGTGGCAAGGACTGCAACTTCGGTCTTCGAGTAAACCAGCAGGCGCGATCTTCCTACCGACGCCGCCACGGCAATCGCAGCGTGGTCCAGGCGCATGCCCGGGGACAGCAGTCGCTCGCCACGCTTTGGCCTCCGCGCCCACGGCGACGATGTTTTCCCCCGCAGCAATTCCCCTTGTGATCTCGACCTGGTCGCCCTCTCGCGACGTGTACTCCACCATCACCACAGCATCAGCGCCGACAGGCGCCGGCGCACCGGTCATGATAGCTGCCGCCTGACCGGGCTTCCACTTTGAGCTTGCGCATCCGCCGGGCCCCGGCCTTGATCTCACCGATCACCTGCAGTGTGGCGGGGAGTTGCGCCAGGTCCGCGGCGCGTACGGCATAGCCATCACGCGTCGATCGCGGGAAAGGGAGGGAAATTGCGATCTGCGACCACCGGCTCGGCCAGAATCTGGCCCGCGCATCCAGTAGTTCCACCAATTCCTTGCCCCGAGGCCGCAACCCTGCGGCGTGTTCCTCCACCACATGGCGCGCTTGCTTCGAAGCTCAAGATCGTGGCTGGAGGATCGGGCGGCATGGAGGAGATGATACGAGGCCACGGAGGAAAATCTAATGGGGCAGAGCCTGGGATTCAGGCTTCGTCTCAAAATCTGCGTGCCGACAATCTGCATCCAAGAGCTCTGCCGCAACCCCTGCGGGATCGGTCGCGTAGGTCATGGCCGGCTTCCAGATCCACGATGCCGGCACGCACCAGTTTTTCGATTTCTCCATCGAAATGCTGCATGCCTTCGGAAGCGCTGTCCTTCATGGCCTGCAACAGGTTCTGGCTGGAAAATTCGTTCCGCGTCCATGCACCTCATAGTGCGAGGATGAACCTTGAAAATCTCCACCATGGCGATGCGACCGGTGGCGTCCTTACGCGGAATCAGCCTTTGCGAAACGATGTAGCGGAACGTCCTTGGCCAGCCGGCCACGGATGGCGGGCTGTTCCGGCACGGAGAACACGCTTATGATGCGTTCCACCGTCTGCGCCACATCCACGGTGTTCAGGCTGGAAAGCACCAGATGCCCGGTTTCCGCCGCTTCCAGCGCCATTTCCATGGTTTCGCGGTCGCGTAACTCTCCAACCAGGATCACGTTCGGCGCCTGCCGCAGTGCCGCACGCAGAGCCAGCGCCATGCTGGGAGTATCGCTGTGCAGCTCGCGCTGGTGTACCGTGGCGCTCTTGTGATTGTGCAGGAACTCAATGGGGTCTTCGATGGTGATGATATGGCAGACCTGTTGTTGGTTGATGTGGTCCAGAAGCGCGGCCAGGGTGGAGGACTTTCCCGATCCCCGCGGTCCGGTGACCAGCACTATGCCATCGCGCAAGTTGGCGATTTCCGCCAGTTGCGGCGGCAAACCGAGCGAAGCAAGATTGGGAATCGCAGTCGGGATCACCCGCATCACCACGGCGCAACTGCCGCGCTGAATGAAGACGTTTACCCGGAAACCGGGCCACCCCGGCAATCCATAGGACACATCGCAAAACCCTTGCTCCCGCAATATCGTGATCGCCTGCTTATTGCTGCCGATGAGATCGGAGGCGATGCGGCGGGTATCATCAGGGCTGAACGGCGGAGTCCGGGAGCCTGTACCGGGATCAATTGTCCGTTTATCTCGACTTGCGGCAACCGGCCTGGCGAAAAAATAAGATCGCTGACTTGATCGCTGGCGCGTAGCATCGCGGCCAAAAGCGCGTGGGTGGCCACGGAACCCGAAGCCGCTGAGGCTTCGAGGACTGAACGGAAATGGGAGCGTTGCCCGGTGCTGCCATGGTTTCGGTTCCCTGGGGGAGAATGTAGCGAGAAACGACGTTAATTTCCCAAAGCTCGACTTTAACGAAAACAAGGGCCGGCTTCTACGAAGAACGTCGAGTTCATAGACCTTGGTAACCGGGGTCGGGAACCAGGAGGGAAAGGGCTGGGGCAAGACAATGAAAAAGCGGCCTCTTGAGCCGCTTTCATTTCGGACCAGACCCGGAACCGGCCTACTTCTTGGTCGTCTTCTTCGGTTTTCCGAACTGGGTTTCCACCGTGGACCCGATGCTGGCCAGCATAGCCTTGGCCTCCTCGGCGTGCGGCCCGGTGGGCTGCAGTTCGAGATATTTCTGGAAGGCTTCGGCCGTACCATCGGGTGCAATCATCTTGTCGCCCTTCAGAGTCGCTCCACCGATCAGGTTGGTGGCTTTCCAATAGTACGCATCAGCCCGGTTGGGGTCTGCGGCGATGGCCTTGTCGAAAGCATCTACCGCTGCCTGGCGCGCCTTGGGATCGTTGGTGACATTAGCGTTGGTCAGAATCGCGCCCAGATTGAAGTAATACTGGCCGGCGCCGGTGGGGTCGAGTTGCGCAGCCTGTGTATATGCTTTCACCGCCTCATCTGTCTTGCCGGTTTTCGCCAGGGCTTGACCCAGGTTGTTATAGTACTGGGCCATTGCTTTCGCGTCGTCGGGAGACTTCTGCGTGGCCGCGTCCACCGCCTTCTGTTTGAGATCGATGGCCTTCTGATAATCACTGGCGGCCTCGGCCAGCCGCTTGGCCTTTTCCGCGCTGTCAGTCTGCTTGCCGGCGGAACTGAGGTAGGCTTCTCCAAGTTTGGCCCACAGCAGATCGCGGGTTGCGTCCACTTGGGTAGCTTCGGTCAGGGTAGAGATGGCGGTATCGAAATCGCCCGCCGCAGACGCCGTCTTGGCCGCAGCCAGCTTCTCGTTCAATAGCTTGATGGTGCTGTTCTCCTTGGCCGCTTTGGACGCTTGTTCCTGCTTCTGTTTCAGTTGCTCCGGCGTCAGTCCCTGTCCCTGGCCGGCTGCAGCCGCTTCCTTCTGGAGATCGAAATCCAGAATGTTTTCTTCAACTCCCGCCCCCACATGAAACCCGTTGAAGTGATACACTTCCTTGCCATCCTGCAAGAGCAAGACCCGGTAGGGGCCCGGCTCAATGCCCAAGGAAAAGTACTCGCCTTTGGCGTTGGTCTTGAGGTCGTATTTCCGGCCGGTATCGGCATTGACATACTCCACGACCGCTCCCACGATGGGTTTACCCTCCAGGTCTTTGCACACTCCCCGGACCGAGCCGGTCACCTGGGCAAACACCGGCGGCGCACAAAGCGCTGCCATGAACATTATGAGGACCGGAACCGCCAAACGAAGTTTCATCTTTGCCTCCCGGCACAAGCCTGAATTCATGATTTTCAATTTACTACGGACAGCCCGTATGCGTACTCCGTGGCGAAATCAGAAAGTGAAAAGTGAAAATCGAAAATAATTTCACGGCTATGTTGTCGCTGCCATTTCCACATACGGGATCGGGTCCACGGCTCCCACTTCCCGAAATGCTCGCCGGCGCAGTACGCAGCTGTCGCACACACCGCAGGCGCGATCTTCCCGGCTGTAGCAAGACCACGTTAAATCGAAGGGCGCACCCAATTCAAGGCCACACGTCACAATTTCAGCCTTGCGCATCCGGATCAGCGGGGTCACGATTTCGATCTTGCCATCCCGAGTTCCGGTTCTGACGACCTCATTGAAAGCACAATAATACTCGGCCGGCAGTCAGGATAGCCTGAACTGTCCTGCTCGACGGCCCCAATGTAGATTCTTTCCGCGCCCAGAACTTCGGCCCAGCTCACCGCAACTGCCAAGAAGTGCGCATTGCGAAAGGGCACGTAAGTCACCGGGATGTCACGCCCGATAAGATGAGAATTGGGAACCGCGATGTTGGTGTCGGTAAGCGCGGACCCACCGATCGCCCGCAACGCCTCGTTTCGTACGACCAGCCGGTCATGGATTCCCAGGTGATCGCAGATCGCCAGGAATGCGCGCCGTTCGCGCTCTTCTGTCCTCTGGCCGTAGCTGACGTGCATGGCGGCAACGTCAAAGTCGCGCGCCGCCAGCGCCGCGCACACGCAGGAATCCATGCCTCCGCTCAGCAGGACGACCGCGCGGGATTTTGTTTTTGCTCCCATGACTCGCAACTGCAGGGTCGTAATGCAGGGTTCACACCCGTTGGCGCGGGAGACTCCGACGCCCTTGCCCCTTCAGATATACATCAAAGAAAGTGCACCATTCACATATTGAGAAAAAAGACTAAGGCCATTGATCCGAGCGCAGCTGCAGCCTGGAGCGCCAGAACCTGCAGCGACGGTCTGGGAGCCCGGGGCAGCCACTTGATCGCGAAAAACGCCACCACCGGCATCTGCCCGACCATCAGTAACTGCCAGAGATGGGCGGCGGACCCCTCATCGGGATCGCGGACAGGGCCGTACATTGCAACGTAACCAAGTACGATCGCTGGGGCGGTGAGCGACATGGCCAGGGGAAGAAAAGCGCTGGGCCGCTTCACGATGACGCCAAAAGATCGGGAATGTTGATCCATTTCGCTTCCTCAAGTTGGGAGAGCAAGTCATTCTAACCTCTGACTTTACTCATACGCCCTTCATTGCCGGATCCCAGATGAATTTGTGAATCTGGAGCGACAACCGCGCCGGGACGTTATCCGCCAGCATCCATGCTGCGAGTTCCCCCGGATCGAGCAAACAGTGCGATGTGTCTCGCCCGCCGCCGGCTTCTTTACTGAACGCTGGTGAAAACAACACTGCGTTCAGCCGGCCAGCCAGATTGTGGCGCGCGGTAAAATCGCGGGCGAATTCATAGTCCGCGCGGTCGCTCAATACAAATTTCACTTCATCCGCCGAATCCAGCGCCTCCAAGTTCTCCATGCGGAACGTTTCCGGCTCGCCCGAATTCGGGCATTTCACGTCCACAATCTTTACCACGCCCTTGGGCACCCGCTCCAGAGGACGCTCGCCGCTGGTCTCGAGCAGCACCGTGTAGCCTTCATCGAGCAGGCGTTGCATCAGCGGCACCACTTCGCGCTCCTGCAGCAGGGGCTCACCGCCGGTGATCTCCACTAGCCCCGCTGGTGCTCAGTTGCTCGACCTCCTCAATTACCTCTTCGACCCTCATACGATGACCGCCGGTGAATGTGTACTCGCTATCGCACCAGGAGCAGCGCAGATTGCATCCCGTCAGGCGCACGAACACACACGGAAGCCCGGCATGCGTGGATTCGCCCTGGATCGACTTGTAGATCTCAGTGATCTGCATGAGAAGCAGCTTTCAGCCGTCGGCACTCAGCCTTCAGCCGGACCCATCTGAGACCGGGAACCGCGAACCAAGAACCGAATTCCTCGGCCATCACTCGCTAAAGGTCGCCGTTGTCGTGTCGGTTTCAAATACGGTAACGTTCTTCACCCGAACTCGGCCCTGGGTGACGCGATCGAGTTTCTGGTTCGTTTCCTCGTAAAAATATTTGGCCAGATTCTCCGCAGAAGGATTCAAGACCGTGAAAGGCTCCAGATCATTGATCATCTTGTGATCGAGCCGCTCGATGACGTGCTTCATGACCTCGCGCAGGTCTTTAAAGTCGAGCAACAGGCCGGCTTTGTCCAGTTCTTTGCCGGCCAGCGTGACCCGCACTTTGTAGTTATGCCCGTGCGGGTTCTCACACTTCCCCTTGTAATTACGCAAGTAGTGGCCCGCGGCAAAGGAGTCTTCTACGGTGACTTCAAACATGGTGACCAACCTACTCCAGAAACTCTTCAGAGTCTCGTTTGCTGGTGGTTTTCATTGTATCGCGGCGAAGACTAAACGCCGCTGTCTGCTGAAGGGTTAGCAAGAGTTGCAAGCTCCGCCGCAGATCACTGAGTCTGCAACCCCGTAATGTTGACTTTTGCGTATTCCTTACACTATAGTAAGGAATATAGATTCTTGACAGGAGATTCAACTTGGCCACCGCAACCATGACATCCAAGGGACAAATCACCATACCCAGGCCGGTTCGCGCTGCCCTGGGGCTTGACTCCGGGGACCGCATTGAATTCGTGGAACTGGGGAAGGGGCAATTTGCGATCGTTGCCGCCACCCGCTCGGTGCAGGAATTGAAAGGGCTGTTTCGAGGCAAGCGAAGCAAGCCGGCAACCATTGAAGAGATGAACGCCGCCATCGCGAGGCGCGCATCGAGTCCCGGTAATCGGCCTCGAAGTGACTGACCTGAAGATGATCGGCCTCGACACCAATGTTGTTGTTCGCTATCTTACCCACGACGATCCCGCCCAAGCGGCCGCGGCGGTGAAAGTGATGGACTCGCTCTCCTCCAACTCACCCGGATTCCTTTCCCTGATCGTCATCGTGAAACTGGTTTGGGTGCTGGAGGTTTCCTACCGTTTCAAGAAGAACGAAATTGAGCAGGTCCTGGAGACCTTACTCCGAAGCAAAGAACTGGTGATTGAGCGAGCGGAAATCGTCTGGCAGGCCTTGCGGAAGTTCAGCGCCAGCCGGGCCGATTTTGCCGACTGCCTCATCGAGCGCTGCGGGCATGCTGCGGAATGCCAGTACACGGTGACATTTGACCGGAATGCGGCTGGTGATGCCGGGATGAAGCTGCTCGGATGATTGGGTCGCTAAACTGAGAATTATCCGGAATTGTGCCTTTGGCAACCCGGTTTGTAGGGAAGGCGATGAGCCAAAGTCCAGTTGCAGTGGCGGGAGAGCTGGCAGCAACGGCCCAGTGATAAGATGTGATGAAGGGCGGGAGAGGGAGCATGAGCATAGCAGACATCCAGCGAGAGAAGTTCAAAGAGCACATCGTTCGCGACAGCCAAATCTGCGGCGGAGAGCCCGTATTCAAAGGAACGCGTGTCACCCTACGCACCGTACTGGCAAGTCTTGCCTGGCGGCGATGCGGCTGGGGATGTGCTGACCGCTTTCCCCAGTCTGAAACCAGAAGATATCCAAGCGGCGATCGCATTCGCGGCGGCGTCGGCGGAAGAGGACCTCCCGGTGCCGGCCGTTCCCGACGTCCGATGAAACTCAAGCTCGACGAAAACCTGCCGCTGCAAATTGCATCCAGTTTGCAGATTCTCGGACACGATATTCATACAACCGGTGAGGAAGGACTCTCAGGGTGCAATGATTCTGACCTTTGGACGGCAGCCCAGCGAGAGGGTCGCACTTTGGATCACGCAGGACCTCGACTTTTCCGATGTGCGACGCTTTGTTCCGGGCAGTCACCACGGGATCGTCCTGATCCGGCTGGTCTCGCCCAGTCGGAGTAGATTGTTAACCCGCGTGGAAGAGGTATTCCAATACGAAAATGTCAGTCTATGGCCGGGCTGTTTTGTGGTCGTCACGGAGCGCAAAGTGCGAGTGCGCAAAGCGCCAACACAATCATAGGTAACTGCCCTGAAGGCGGGATGAGTTGCCTAGAGATCCGGCTCTCCCTGCGCTGCGCCAAACCACTTCTCCACTACTTCCAGTTCCGTCGTCTTGCGATAGTTCGGCAGGCTCTCGACAAACACCCGCCCGTACTGCTTCTTGAGAATTCGGTTGTCCAGCAACACCAACAATCCGCGATCATGCAGCGATCGAATCAGGCGTCCAAAGCCTTGTTTCAACGTGATCACCGCCGCCGGCACCTGGTACTGAAAGAACGCATTGCCGCCTTCGGCGTCGATGGATTTCACCCTCGCCGCAACTACCGGATCACTGGGCACCGCGAACGGCAATCGATCAATAATCACGCAACTGAGTTGCTCGCCCTGAACGTCTACGCCCTGCCAGAACGACGAGGTGGCAAACAACACTGCATTCGGCGTCAGACGAAACTCCTCCAGCAATGCGCTCTTAGGCGCGTCCCCTTGGAGAAGCATCGGAAAATCGAGTTCGCCCAGCAGTCGCTGGTACACGTCATTCATCTGGGCATAGCTGGTGAACAAAACGAACGCCCGCCCGCGGGTGATCTCAAGCAGCCGCCGGATGCAGTCTGCCGCCCTGGTCGCAAACTGCGGCGTGCGCGGATCCGGCAGGTCGGGAGGCACATAGAACAACGCCTGGTTTTCGTAGTCGAAATGCGACGGCAGCACGGCCTCGCGGGCATATTCAAGCCCGAGACGCCGCCGGATGTACTCGAAGCCTCCGCCCACCGCGAGTGTTGCCGAGGTCAGCACCGCACACTCCAGCTTGTCGAATAGACAAGTCTTCAGGATCGGCGCGACATCAATGGGTGTGGCCTGCAGAAAGACATTCAGTCTGTCGCGCCCACCGCGACGCCGCTCGATCCAGAACACTGTATTGTGATCTTCCGATTCCATCAGGAAGCCGAACTGTACTTGCAATTCCTGCGCCCGGCGCGCGAAGTTGAATACCTCCTCCGGCTTCGACGGCAGATTCGCTAGTTCTGAGCCCAGCCGTTGCAGTGACTGCTGCAAGGACAAAAATTCCTCGCCATTTTCTTCCAAAAAGTCGCGGCGGTTTTCAAAAGCGAAACGTCCCTCGCCCTGCGGCAGCAGCGCGAAGAAGAACATTGAGCGATCGCGCAGGCTTTTCAGCGCGCCAGCGAGAGAGGCCGAGAGCATGTGATTGCGCTGCAATGAGGCTTCCACGTCCCGGCACAGTTCTTCCACGCGGGAGTTGCTGACCGTCACGCCAAAATAGCTGCCGGCCACATCTTCCAGTTCGTGCGCTTCATCGAAAATGACCGCACCTACTTCCGGAAGGATCCCAGCATCTGGCGCGTACTCAGCTTGCTGTTTGATGGAGAGGTCGGCAAAAAAGAGATGGTGGTTGACGATGATGATGTCACTCTCCATCGCGCGCCGGTGCATCTCCGTGATGAAGCACTTGTCCCAGGAACTGCACTTTTGGCCCAGACAGGTGTCGGAACGCGCGTCCAACTTGTGCCACAGCGCGCTGGCTTCGGGCAGTGCGGCGAGTTCGGCGCGGTCGCCCGTCTGCGTCGCCTTCTCCCACGCGGCGATCGCACGATAGTGTTCGATCTCGTCCAGACCGCTCAACACCGGCTGGCCGGTGAGGTCATAAAGTTTCTTGCGGCACAGGTAATTGTTGCGTCCCTTCATGTAACAGACGTTCAGTTTTCCCTCGCCGTTGGGAAAAAGCGCCTGCTCAAGAAAAGGGATATCTTTGTGGAAGAGCTGCTCCTGCAGGTTCTTGGTTCCGGTGGAAATGATGACGCGCTTGCCCGAACGAATGACGGGCACCAGATAGGCCAGAGTTTTGCCTGTGCCGGTACCGGCCTCAACGATGAGATGGCGCTTCTCCGCCAGCGCCTGCTCGACGGCCTGCGCCATCTGCAGTTGTCCGCGGCGGAATTCGTACGCCGGATGAGTCCGTGAAAGCACTCCGCCGGGCGCAAAAAACTGGTAGAGCGAGAGGTCCTGTTTCTTGACGCCTGGGGCGGCTGAAGACGCGGGCTGGGAAGTGGAAGCCACGGAGAGACTCTATAATAGCTGTCTGGCCCAGTCACTGCCCACGCAATCTCTGTGACCCTTTGACCCGAATCAACACCAATTCGATGAGCGCTGCCGGCAGCCGCCGGCGTTCCCCACCCTCGCCATCGTCGGGCGCCCCAACGTCGGCAAATCCACCCTCTTCAACCGCATCGTCGGTTCGCGGCGAGCGATCGTCGGCGACGAGCCCGGCATCACCCGTGACCGGCTTTACGGGCAAGCCGACTGGCGTGGACGCAGCCTGCGCATCGTGGACACCGGCGGAATCGAACCTCAACGAAAAGGACTTTATTCCGGCAGAAATCTTTCGCCAGGCCAAGGTCGCGCTGGAAGAGGCCGACGCAGCGATCCTGGTGGTGGACGGACGCAGCGAACTGACGGCGCCCGATCTCGAACTCGCCGGGTTGCTGCTCCGCGGCGGCAAGCCGCTGTTTCTGGCGATGAACAAGATTGACACGGACAAACAGCAGGGTCTCGCCAACGAATTCCATCGTCTGGGAATCCGAAACCTGTTTCCGGTTTCTTCGGAGCACGGACGCGGCGTGGATGATCTGCTGGACGCGGTTTTCGCAGCGCTGCCGGGAGAAGCAAAAATCCCAGAGGACGCGTCGGAAGAACCGGTCGCCGCCGAGCTTCCAGAAACCAAGGTCGCCATCATTGGCCATCCCAACGTTGGCAAATCAACGTTGCTGAACCAACTCACCGGAACGGCGCGAGCCATTGTGTCGCCGATTCCGGGCACCACTCGCGATGCCGTTGATGAAGTCATGGAGCGCGACGGCCACCGCTTCCGCTTTATTGATACCGCCGGCATCCGCCGCAAAGGCAAGACGCATCTGATGGCGGAAAAACTTTCCGTCGTGATGGCGCGCAAACATCTGGAAGCCGCCGACATTGCGCTGCTGGTAATTGATGCCACCGAAGGCGTCAGCGCTCTCGATGCTGCGATCGCGGGTTACGCTCACGAGAGCGGCCGGTCGGTCATCGTCATCGTCAACAAGTGGGACCTGTGGTGTGGGGCGGGCGCCCTCGCCCGCCAAAGCAAGTCGCGGACGGGGGCGTCCGCGCCACACAAACGAATGCCCGAGGATCATGAGGCGTACGAACAGCACCTTCGCAATGACCTCAAATTCCTGAGTTACGCGCCGGTCCTGTTCGTTTCCGCGGCCATGGGCAAGGGAATGGAAAAGATCGTTCCCATGCTGGAGGAAGTCGCCGCCGAACGCCGCAAACGCATCCCCACAGCCGAGATGAACCGATTCCTGAAGTATGTTGACTTCGAGCGCGCCTCAGTTCCTGTCCGCCAGCGCGTGAAGATTTATTACATGACACAAGCTGGGGTTTCTCCACCGACGTTCGTGCTTTTCACTAACCGTAAAGTAAAACTGCACTTTTCCTACCAGCGATTCCTGGAAAACCAGCTTAGAAAAGCTTTCGGATTCGTGGGGTCCCCGATTTGGATCAAGAACCGCGCGGGGGACTGACGATGGAGTCGTGTGGCCAATCCCGTATTTTGTCATCCCGGGTGAAGCGAGGGATATGCAGTTCTACATAATCGAAGTAAGCTACAGATTCCTCGTCGCTCTCGCTCCTCGGAATGACAAGACTTTTCAACAGGCTCCTAGCATCGGGTGAGCGGTTCTCTTGAACGATCACTACCACATGCTTGATCGGGTTATTCGGTGGATACTGAGCTTGGGCGGCGTTAGCCCCCAGACAAACTACGAGCGATAGAATCCATGAAGTGAGTCGCACGGTGGTCCTCCTGATTGAACTGCGGGCGGTGAGCTAGAACACTCCCGTTCCGTCAAAGTTGCGCCGCACTTTTCGACAGGCTCCTGGCACAGGGTGAGGCTCGAAGGCAAGTCTTGCACCGAGTATTCCGTCCGTGCATCATGTGAGAGTCGCGCCGCGACACCGGCAGCGGCGCTGATCACCCCATGAAGAATCGACGGCTTCTTGTCTCTGTGTTTTTCATCTCCGCATGGATTCTGTTCCTGCATACGCTTCCTGCCCAAGCTCAGGACAACTACGAAATCCAAGTGTACGGCTCGGATCTGGTCCCGTCCGGTAACACAATGCTGGAACTGCACTCCAACTTCACCGCGGAAGGCAGCAAGACCGTGGTGGATGGCGTCCTGCCCTCCAATCACGCCGAGCACGAAACCATCGAAATCACGCAGGGCTTTACTGATTGGTTCGAGACTGGCTTCTACATCTTCACCAGCGTTCAGCCCGGCATCGGTTGGCAGTGGGTGGGCGATCATATTCGCCCGCGATTCCGCATCCCACCATCCTGGCACTGGCCGGTGGGAGTAAGTTTGTCGAACGAAATCGGATACCAGAGGGGCGCCTTCTCGACGGACACCTGGACGTGGGAGATTCGCCCGATCGTAGACCAAAAGACTGGGCGCTGGTACTGGGCATTTAATCCCGCGCTCGATCGCTCCTGGCATGGCTTGACGGTCCATCAAGGGGTGGTGTTCTCCCCCAATGCCAAAATCAGTTACGACTTCACCAAGAGAATCAGCGGCGGGCTGGAATACTATGCTTCGTACGGACCAATCACAGGCTTCGACCCTCTGCGCGACCAGCAACAGCAATTCTTTCCCACAATTGATCTCAATCTCGGGCCGGATTGGGAGTTCAACTTCGGAGTCGGCGCAGGCGTAACCGGCGCAACCGACCACTTGATCATCAAGTGCATCCTGGGCCGGCGTTTCTCTTGGGGGCGCAGTGCGAGCCGCCCTCAAACGCCGCCGCCCAATTGAAGTCGAGACGTAGCTGGCTACTTGTCTGGGCTGCCGTCATCCAATGGGTTCCGGTTCTGGGGGCAACGGCGGCTGCGTAGGAAGAACCGGGGGAATCAGAGGCGCAGGATGCAACAACCCGTCCAGCGCAGGATAACGGCCCGCGAAGAAGTAGATGGAATAAGCCGGGAAGAATACGATTGCCGGCACGGAGATGAGGGCAATCACGTACAGCAGTATCGCCAGCACAACGCATCCCGCGATCACCGCCAGCGTGATGGTGTACAAATTCCAACTCCAACCAGCAGCCTTCCCTGCCATTACCGCCACGATACCGAAACCACCCACCGGTATGAGCAGGATCAGAAGGACAATGAAGGTAATAATCCCGATGACTACCGCGGCTCCCAAAGCCATCACAATCTTCATCGCAATATAGCCAGCATAGCCTCCCTTTTCCGCCTTTAGCCTGGGTAACAATCGCCTCCAGCCTTCCACCGCGCTGATGTTTTCCAACGCCATTTGCGGCACTACGAAATCCTTGGTCAGAACATGCACTAGCAGCCCAAACACGACGAATGCTAGAAGGACAAAGAACAAAAGCATTCCGCACAAAACCAAAGGAATCATGTGCTGGCGGGGGTCTTTGAGCCAACCCGCGACAAATGCGAAGGCGGCAGGAACTCCGATCAGGATCGTGAGCCCGACCATGAAGGCCAGCATCAGAAGAATCTGCCAGAGGAAATACCGCCAGCCGGGCCCCTGCCGCCGGCTCCAGCCGCGCCAGATCTCACACTTTTTCGCAATCACGCTGTCAAACAGGATGAAGCGCATCACGCTGCCTACGTAGAGGAACAAAATCATCAACACACCGCCGATCACGATTAATGACGCGATCAGCGCCGCTAACACCGTGGGATCGATATTGGGCAGGCCGAGGTCCAGGAATCGCTGCGAACCGCCGGCATGAGGCGGCATCTGGAAGCTGTTGCCGGTATTGCACCCGCCGGAGCTGAGTTCACCCGCCAGAAATCCGACCAGAGCGAGCTTGGCCCACTGCGCGGCGCGAAAGGGCTGAAAGAGTTGCAGTTTGGTGTGTTGGAAGGCAGGACTGATTGCGTCAATCGCAGAAATGGGCAAGCACGCACCTCGCGCAGGAACATTTGCAGGGACCGGAGCAAGGTACTGCGAACCGCGGGCGGGGTCAATGAATTTGTTAGCGAAGGTTACCTAGAGCGGCCACGGATTCTGGCAAATAGGCTCTTCTATTCGTACCGCAGCGCTTCCACCGGATCTAGCTTGGAGGCGCGCCAGCGCCGGAACCAGCCCGCTGATCACCCCGACGATCAGCAGCACGAGCGTCGAAAGCGTTACGGTCATGAGCGAAATTTGCAGATGGATGTCCGCCTTGCCGGACTCATCTTCAAACAGCGGCCCCATCAGTGGAAGCGTGCCCACGGCGGCGGCAATGGCGTATGAGAGCAGCACGCCGATCGCTCCGCCTAGGAGCATGATGAGCAGAGTCTCGGCTAGGAACTGAAACTTGATATGCCGTTTCCTGGCGCCCAGAGCGCGGCGCAGGCCAATTTCGCGGATGCGTTCGTCCACCGAAACCAGCATGATGTTCATCACCCCCACGCCGCCAATGCCGAGGGTCAAGGTTCCGACAAATGCAAGCAACACCTGCAGCCCGATGGTCAGTGCGTCGATGACCGGACGAAATTCGTCACGCCCGAACATCTGAATGGCTTTCTTGTCGGTGGGCGAAAATTGCTGACGCGTCGCGACGGCAGCCAGCACCTGCGCCATGGCTGGTTTTTCAAATTGAGGAGCGATCGGCTCGAACACCATCACCGCGGCATAGCGCGTATTCCACAAGTCGCCGGCCGCAGAATACGGAATCCAGACCGATTCATCGTCGCTGCTGAAATAGTTGCTGAGCTGGATTTTTCGGGCCATCACTCCGATCACGGTGAAGCGGACTCCGCCGACCTGCACCGTCTCACCGACCGCGGGACGCCCGCTGAACAGTTGTTCGCGGATGCGTCCCCCGAGAAACGCCACACGCCGCCGTTCCAATTCGTCACTGGCATTGATCCAGCGGCCCTCAGATGGGATTTCGTTGCGCATCTCGCCGTACTCCGGGCACACGCCACGAACGGCGGCGGTTCCCACCATTCTGTCGCCGTAGGCGATCCCTGGCCGGTGCACGGTTTCCCGGCAGACGTGTTTCACCAGCGGAGCAGTTTCTTTCACCATGTCGACATCGGCTTGCTCGAACACGACTTTCTTTCCCGCCCGCTGCCCGCCGGGTTGCTCGCTGGTCTGCTGCGGCCAACAGATGACCACGCTCTTGCCGAAGGCGTTGAAACCTCCGACCAGAATGCTGCGAAAACTGCTGCCGTAGGCGATGAGCAGGGTGACGGTCGCGATGCCCCAGACAATCCCCAGCATGGTCAGCAGGCTGCGCGTGTAGTTGCGCTTCAGCGCAATCCAGGCTTCGCGAATGATTTCGATCAGCATTGCTTTTGCGAGCAAACCACAAAGGGCACGAAGGTACACGAAGAGAATTCAACTGGGTCCCCTTCGTGTCCCTTTGTGTCCTTCGTGGTTAACAAGTTCCTATCCTCCCGCCTCAAACCGCAACGCTTCGATGGGGTCGATCGATGCTGCTTTCCGCGCCGGGTACAACGCCGAAAGCACAGCAATCGTTCCCAGCAGCCCGCAGGCAATCAGTCCCGACGACCAAGTGGGCAGCAGACCGGCAAAGTAATCCGGCATGGGCAGAAGATTCACCAGGGAACACATTCCGTAGGCCACGCCCAATCCCACGCCGCCGCTCAGGAATGCGATCAGCAACGCCTCAAAGAAGAACTGCTTCAAAATGGTGTGGGCGGGAGCGCCCAGGGCCTTGCGCACGCCGATCTCGCGGGTGCGCTCGCGCACCGCCACCATCATCACGTTCATCACACCCAAACCGCCCAGGAACAACGTCACCATTCCGACCGCGCCTAGAAAATACTTCATGCCGTCGGTCATCCGCTCGAAAGCTCTCGCCTCCTGGATCGTGTCCCAGATCGGACAAGCCTCTTTGTCGTTGGGATCGAAATTATGCATGCGGCCCAACGCCGCCCTGACCTGGTGTTTGCAAGCCTCGTGCTGCTGCACGGATTTTGGCGTTACCAGCAGTTGGTCGAAAGTGATGGGCGTGCCGGGCTGCTTGTCGGGAAAGTCCCGCCGCATGGCGGCGAACGGAACGAATATTTTGTTGGCGTCCCAGCCGTCGTAGTCGGAATCCTGCTTTTTCTTTTGCATCACCCCGATCACAACGTAGGGGAAAGCATTCAAATAAAGGTTCTCATTCACCGGATTGCGACCGGGAAACAGCTGCTTGGCCGCCTCGTTGCCTAGGAAGGCAACCCGGCGCCCCTCACGTTGATCGTCCCAGTTGTAAAACCGCCCCTGGCCAACGTTGATACTGCGAATATCACCAAAGGGCGGCAAGGATCCCGTCACCAGAAAGGCGGCGTTGTTGTAGTTGCTGTGAATCTGGACGTCCTCCTGCTCCAGTTCCGGGATCATATATTCGCAATCCGGAGAATCGGCTTGCACCGCGGCCACGTCGGGATCTTCCCAGTGCACCGTGCGTCCGGCTCGGGCTCCGCCCGCATGCAGGCTGGTGCGCCCATGGAAAACGATCATGACGTCTTTACCCAGGGTTGCGGAGACTTTCGCCTGGCCCACGCGTAAGCCTTCGCCCGCCCCCACCATCAGCACGATGGAGACGATTCCCCAGGCAATCCCGAACATGGTGAGGAAGGTTCGCAGCTTGTGCGACCAGACGGTGCGTAGCACATCGCGAATGAGATCGCGCAGGATCATGCTGGTAGATTGGACGCGCCCACCCGCCGAACGTGAGCCGGACACGGCGAAACTCGTCTCCCGGTTAGAGATACGCGATTTCAAGGGATTTCGTTCCGGAGGGCAGCGGATCGAAAAGGTGAAGAGCTGGAAAATGCAGGAGCTTGGAATGAAAAATCTAAGCTGTTGATTCTGTGTGGTCAATTTCTTAACTTTTACACGCTTACTCTTGAGGTTTGCCTTCCACGCAGACCTCCAGCTCTCGCATCCACTTCTCGAATTCACCTAGCGCGAGCGTACATTGTTTCCGATGCCGCTCCTGGCGGTCTCGGATTCTCTGCTCCAGCGGCGGGAGCAGGTCGAATGTTATGTTTGCTGGCTGGAATTTCCTGGCGTCCGCGTGCGTGATGTAGTGAGTCAGCGACCCAAACGCCGACGCCCGCGGCGGCGCGACTGGCTCCGCGCCCGTGACCAGCGCTGTGGCATGAAGTCCCGCCATCAAGCCCGTCGCAATGGATTCCACGTATCCTTCCACGCCACAAATCTGACCGGCGAACAGCACGCGCGGATGCTCCCTCATTTGCTGGGTTTCACACAACAGCATAGGGGCATTGATGTAAGTGTTGCGATGGATCTGTCCGTAGCGCAGGAAACGCGCGTCTTCCAGGCCCGGAATGAGCCGCAGCACGCGCGCCTGCTCGCCGAACTTCAAATGATTCTGAAAGCCGACCAGGTTGTAAGAGTCCGCCCGCAGATTCTCCTGCCGCAGTTGCACGACGGCATAAGGCATGCGCCCGGCGCGCGGATCTTTCAGTCCGACCGGTTTCATCGGTCCGAAGCGTAACGTATCGCGGCCACGGCGCGCGATCTCTTCGATCGGCAGGCAGCCCTCAAAGTAATTCAGCTTCTCCCAATCGCGCGGTTCGACGGATTGCGCGGCAACCAGCGCATCGTAGAAGCGATCGTACTCTTCTTTCGACATCGGGCAGTTAATGTAATCGGGCGAGCCCTTGTCGTAGCGCGCCGCCAGGTACACTTTCGACGTATCGATCGAGTCAGCTTCGACGATGGGGCTGATCGAATCGAAGAAGTACAGGCGGGCAGATCCACTCAGTCGGGCGATTTCCTGCGAGAGTTTGTCCGAGGTGAGGGGCCCAGTGGCGATGATCGTGACCTGGTCTTCGTTGATCTCGGTGACTTCTTCGCGCCGCACCGCGATCAGCGACTCACGCGAGATGGCTTCCGTCACTTTCGCCGCGAAAGTCATTCGATCCACAGCCAGCGCATGCCCGGCGGGCACGGCGCACTCCCGCGCAATTTCCATCAATAGTGATCCTGCCCGCCTCATTTCTTCCTTCAGCAGCCAGGGCGCCGTATTCTCTGTGTCAGATTTCAAAGAATTCGAGCAGACCAGCTCGGCAAAGTCGCTGGTCTGATGCGCGGGTGTGGAGCGCACCGGCCGCATCTCGAAGAGTTCCACCGGCACGCCCCGCCGCGCACACTGCCACGCCGCTTCTGATCCGGCCAAGCCGGCGCCGAATGATTTTTATCGGCGGGTTCATGATCCGGTCCCGCGGGACGCGTTGCTGTTTTATTATACGAAGGTCAATTCTGATCACCGAGGTTCCGATGGCACGCATTTCGTTGATTGCAGCGGAGGAAGCTTCTCCCGAAGTAAAAGAGATTTACGAAAAAGCTCTCCGGGGCAAGCCCGGCAATGTGCAAAAAGCGTTGGCCCACCGCCCGGACGCGCTCAAGAACTTTCTCCCCTTCTACGCCAGTGTAGGGAAATCGCTGGATCGCAAGCTGTACGAGATGATTTACATCCGCGTCTCAGTGCTCAATGGCTGTCGCTATTGCCTGCAGCATCACCTCGCTTCGTCGAAGCGGGCCGGGCTCGCGCCGGATGATTGGAAAGCGCTGAAAGCGGGCGACTACCTTCGCTTCGGTGACAAAGAGCAAAGTGCATTGACGTATGCGGAGAAGCTCACCCGCTCCCCGCGAGATATCACGGATGCAGATTCCGCCAAATTGAAAAAACATTTTTCTGACGCCGAGATGGTGGACCTCCACCTGCTCATTGGATTGGCCAACCTAACCAACCGCTTCACCGCCCCCTTGGGGCTGGAACTGGAATTTCCAGAGGAGAAAATCTGAAAGACTGGCCACGGATTTTCACGGATCGCACGGATTCTTAAAGATGGAACCGCGCAAAAACCGCGCAAAGTGTTCCTCCGCGGATTCAAGACTCTGATCTGAGAAATCAGTGGTGAATCGAACCTACAGAATCACTCTTTCGTCTCCCACGCGCCGGGTCACATGCTCGCGATCCAGGTACTCCAGCAGAGGGATGGCATACTTGCGGCTGACGCCGGCCAGGTCTTTGAACTCTGCCACGCCGATCTTAGGCGACCTCGATTTTGCCGCCGCCATGCGTCTGCGGAGATCGGCCAAAGCATCGCGATGAAAGACGAGATCTTCGGAGATCTTTACCAGGATTTTGTCGCGCAGCAACAGGGTGACGATTTTCTGCGCACGGGCCTTGTCCACTTTCAACCCGGCAAGCACATCTTTGAGCGCCGGGACTTTGAGTTCCGCTGAAGCGAATGCGGCTTCGATCGTCTGCTTGGACTCGGCCTCTTCGTCTTTCATCACTACGCCACGGCCGGCCAGGCGGACGAATTCGCCGGCCAGTTCGATCTTCTTTTCCCGCAAGGCTTCCTCGAATATTCTGGCGAAGATCTCCGGCGCAACCTGGGAGAAGCGCGCACGCAGCTTTTCCTGGCTCATGCCTGCATCCAAAGGGTTGCGTTTATGGAAGGCGTCGAGAACGGGAACCAGGCCTTTGCGCACCATGTCCAGCGCCGCGCTGGAGACGAAAGAGTCTCCGATGCGCATGATCTCAGGAATCCCGTAAGCAATGGCCGCGATCCGCTGGCTGGTCCAGCCGGTTCGGGCTACCACCTCAGAAATACTCAATCCCTTGGCGCCGCCTGCCGTGACTCGCGCCCGGAGCGCGCCCGCCGGCGATTCTTTCGCGAGCATCTCGAGAAAGCTGGCGTAGCCAGCCGCCTCCTTCACCCTTTGCGGAGGCGCATTTTCCACCACTACTCCTCCACCAATCGTCACCACGGGAGAAAATTGGCGGACGATGAAACGGTCACCAGGCAGCAGGAGCATGGGATCAGCAAGACGCAACTGCGCGACAGCGGCCTCGCCGGGCACAACCTGCTTCTTGCCGTAGGGTAGGACCGTCGCAATTGTTTCCGAAGTGTACGAGTGAAAATGTACGCGGGCACGGTCTCTCAGCGGCTTCCCCGAAGGCAACAGCGAAAGCTCCACGCCTACGCGACAGGACGCGTGAAACGTCAAGGGCGACGCCAAGGTCATGCCACGTGCAAGTTGTTCCGTGCCCACGCCCGACAGATTCAGCGCTGTCCGCTGACCAGCCACGGCCTGCTCCGCGGGTTTCCCGTGTACCTGAACACCCCGAACTCGTACGCGCAGTCCGTTTGGGAAGACTTCAAGATCGTCTTCCCTGCGCACGGTGCCTGAAACCAGCGTGCCCGTGACTACCGTGCCGAAGCCTTTCATCGTGAATACGCGATCGATGGGCAAGCGGGGAATCGCGCTGGAATCTCTGGCCGCGACCTCCGAAGCGACGCTCACCAGAACACGTTTCAGCTCGTCAAGTCCCGCGCCCGTCAGCGAGCTCACCGCCACAATTGGTGATCGCGAGGTGTCAAGAAACGAAGCTCGCAGAAATTCTTCCACTTCGAGGCGTACTACATCTAAAGTTTCTGGATCGACGAGGTCCGATTTGGTCAGCACTGTAATACCGCGGCGCACCGCCAGCAAGCGGCAGATGTCGAAGTGTTCGCGAGTCTGCGGTTTGATAGATTCGTCGGCGGCAATCACCAGCAGCACCAGATCGATGCCGCCAACGCCCGCCAGCATGTTGCGGACGAAGCGTTCGTGTCCGGGCACGTCCACGAACCCCAACCGCAGAATTGCCCCATCCGGCGCGGGCAAATCAAGATGAGCAAAGCCGATGTCAATAGTGATGCCGCGACGTTTCTCCTCCTCGAGGCGGTCGGCGTCGATGCCGGTCAATGCCTTGACCAGTGCGGTTTTCCCGTGATCAATATGACCTGCGGTGCCTACAATGACCGACTTCATTCCAGTGAAATCCAGATGGGAGTCGAATACCGCGCGCAATCCTTCAGTCAAGCCCGAGCCCGAGGTTACTTTTGCTGGGGCTCCTTCGCCGCCTGCTGGTCAAAAAGCGAACGGTAGGTCGGGTTTCCCAGCACCTTCATCCCCCAGGTGTCCACCTCATCTGTCACCACGTAGCTGCGGAACCCGAGCTGCCACAACGCTTCCCCTGTTTTGGACGCCGCGTCGTGCATAAACAGATTCCTGGCCCACTGTTCGGTCGCCTTCTTGTTGTGGACGACCAAAGCCGGACCGCCACCTTCAAAGTCCTCCTCGTCCGAGCCGTAGATGTCTCCACCAAATCTGCCGCGGATTTGCATGGCGGCTTTCTTGCGCTGCTCGGGTGAGTCCCAATGACGTACCGGTTGAGTGGAAGGTGCGGCCCCGCTGCTTGGGGGCTCCCGAGGTGGAGCCGTCGGTGCAGGCGCGGCCTGTGCGGCTTGAATTTGCTCTGGCTTTTCGACAACCCGGAGAATGAAGCATTCCTTGTCGCGGTAAACTGGCTCGAAGCCTCCCGATTCCCTTATGTATTGCAACCACTCGGGAGGAGGAGGAGCGGGATAGTCGCCTACAAAAATATAACTCACGCCCGAGGGACCAAGATCTGCGAACGCAGATCGGATCGCTCCCGCTGGATCTTTCTCCTCACGACTCGACAGGCGGTCATTGAGCTGCACCAGGTTGGGGTGCTGGTCGTGCAAGTAAAGCGGATCAAGGCCGGAGACGTAACTGTGGTTGGTGTCATAGAAGAACAGTTTCGGGAAGTCCGACCAGTTCACGTCATAAATCAATGCACCCGGTGGAACGTTGTTCAGGAGCCAGCCAGCTCCTGCCTGGTAGTGATCGGGACCCTTCGTGGCCGAGAGAATCGTCGAACGGGCGGCATACACATTGCTGACAAAAGCAGCGCCAAGCAGAATCGTAACTCCGGCAAAAACGATGTTCCAGCCGGGGCCGATCTCCCACTGTTGATCAGGAGCGGGCTCGCCTGCGCCTTCCTTCCGGTTGTTCTGCCATACAGATTGCAGGGTAAAGGCCGCAAACAGCACTGCAAATGGCGGCCAATATTCCAGAAACCGATTCGATCGAGTGGAAATCAACAGGAGGAAGCCCGAAAACAGGAGGAAGAGCAGGGACCGTTGATTGCGGACTCGCTGATGGCGATTCGCTGATAGTGCATAGCCGAAAGCGACAAAGCCGATCACCATAGCTGCGCAAGCCACGGCAGAGCTGGTCAGGAAGTCCCAGCTCGAAGGGGAGTACCACTCCAGCCCTGCGCCCTCCGTCACTGACATCTGCCCGGATTTGGCTAGCACGTGGCTGAAAAAAAGCGCCAGGTTGTGGGGAAAGTAAGGATTGACGACAAGTCCAGCTATGGTTCCAACTCCCGTCCACAAAAGCGGGCGCCATTCGATCCGCTTCTCGCTCCACCAGAGCACGCCAACCCAAATCAGCGCGAGTATCCCCAGCATGACGAACAGGTTGTAGCTCCACACATACAGAAACGCCGCAGGCGCCAGCCACTTGTACTTGCGTTCCAACAACAACCAGATTCCAACCACTATGAACAAAAGGGAGAGGCCCAGCGCCTTGGTCATGTTGAGGCGCACGTAGAACACCCATGAGCACCCTAAGAGCGCCAGAAGCCACAGCAGTGGATAGCGAATCCGGTAACGTACAACCAGCCCGTACAGCGAGAAAACCGCCAGGCCGCTGAACAGAGTTGTCGCGATCTTTGCCCCAAAGCGCAGATTGCCAAACCAGGTGAAAGGGATCAGCAGAACGTGAAACAGGAAGTGCTGGTCTGCGTAGGTAGAGGGTCCCAGGGTGGTAAGGGGAAGCCAGGTGAAGCTCGGCAAGTGTCCATGCCGCAGTCCTTGCCACAGAATCTGGCTCCAGCGGATGTGGTAATAGCCGTCGAAGTCTCCGCAGCAGATACTAGGCGTCGAGAACTGCAGCAACATCAAAACCAGCAGAACCGCCAACGCACCGATTACCAGGTATCGGCCCTGCCAGCTGAGTTCAAACCGCTGGACCGGTTTCCCGCCGATTTCATCCTGATTTGCGATTTTGCCAGTCCTTTCCTTACCGTTTTGGCACCCTAGCCGCCAGCCCAACATATACACGAGGCCTGGTGGCTCAGTATAGCTGGACTTTCTCCTAGACGCATTTCCTCGCCCGGTGTTTGTCGGGCTCCGGCCATGCCGGAAGGCTTTGTTGTGCGTGTGCAAAGCAGAAACCGCCAAAGAGGTTTACCTATTCAGACTTTATGCAAAATGCGACAATAGAATTTCCCCATGAACGCTACCCCTACTCTTGCCATCACGCCCGACCTTGTCCGGGAGCATGGGCTTACGCCTGAGGAATACGAAAAGATCAGGCAGTTGCTGGGCGGGCGCGAACCCACGATCACCGAACTGGGCATCTTCAGCGTGATGTGGAGCGAGCACTGCTCCTATAAATCCTCCCGTGTACATTTGAAGCGCCTGCCGACACGCAGCCGCCGCGTGGTGCAGGGGCCGGGTGAGAACGCGGGCATTATTGATATTGGCGACGGCTGGGCTTGCGCCTTCAAGATCGAATCGCACAATCATCCTTCGTTTATTGAGCCTTTTCAGGGAGCGGCGACCGGCGTAGGCGGGATCCTGCGCGATATCTTCACCATGGGCGCGAGGCCGGTTGCGGTAATGGATTCGCTGCGATTCGGGCCGATCACCGCTGGTGTGGGCGGGGCCGACTTGCCCGCGCAAGGCGAGCTGCGCGCGGTCGCGGACAAGAGTGTTCGCGCCCCACAACCCAGACAAGCGGAAATTCACAAAAATCACGCGCTGCTCGAGGGCGTGGTCAGCGGCATTGCTTCTTATGGAAACTGTTTCGGAGTGCCCAACCTCGGCGGAGAAACCAAGTTTGAGGCCTGCTATTCGTCGAATCCGCTGGTGAATGCTTTTGCTCTTGGTCTGGTGCGACGCGATCAGATCTTCTATGCGCGCGCGGCCGGCGAAGGCAATCCCGTGATTTACGTGGGGGCCAAGACCGGGCGCGACGGCATTCACGGCGCCACCATGGCAAGCGAGGAGTTCAGTGAGGCTTCCGAGGCGAAGCGGCCCAACGTGCAGGTGGGCGATCCGTTCTTAGAGAAGCTGTTGCTCGAAGCCTGTCTCGAAGCCATGCAGACGGGCGCGATCGTGGGCATCCAGGACATGGGCGCCGCGGGTTTGACCTGTTCTACCTGTGAGATGGGAGCGCGCGGCAAAGTTGGAACCGAAGTCGAGTTGGATCGCGTGCCGCAACGCGAGACCGGCATGACTCCTTACGAGATCATGCTGAGCGAATCGCAGGAGCGCATGTTGCTCGTGGCCCAGAAAGGCCGGGAAGAGGAAGTCTTTCGCTTCTTCGAGAAGTGGGGGCTCGACGCAGTTGAAATCGGCCGCGTCACCAGCGACGGCAAGATGCGCGTGCTTGAACACGGGAAAATTGTTTCCGAGATCCCCAATAAGGCGCTCACCGACGATGCTCCCGTTTACCAGCGTTCTCTCAAGCGGTGGGAGCCTCCAGTGTCGCGAGAGATGCCGGAGCACATCAAACTCGCGGAAATCGGCGATCTGACGGGCAATTTCAAGCGCCTGCTGGCGAGTCCGAACATCTGCGGCAAGCGCTGGGTGTGGCAGCAGTACGACCACATGGTGCAGACCAATACGGTCGAGGCTCCGGGAGCCGGCGATGCCGGCGTGATTCGCATCAAGGGTTCAAATCGCGGGCTGGCCATGGCTCTGGATGGCAACGGACGCTGGTGTTATCTCGATCCGCAACTGGGAGCCATGCACGCCGTAGCTGACGCCGCTCGTAACGTGGCGTGCACGGGCGCAACGCCGGTTGGCGCGACCAATTGCTTGAACTTCGGCAATCCGGAAAAGCCGCAAACCATGTGGCAGTTTTCGCAGGTGATTGACGGAATTACCAAAGCTTGCGAGGAATTGGATGTTCCCATTACTGGCGGTAACGTCAGCTTCTATAACGAGACGCTCGGCGAAGGGATTTATCCCACGCCGGTGCTGGGAATTGTCGGCATTCTGGACGATGTGCACAAAGCCGTGTTTCCCCACTTCCGCGAGCCGGGACGAGCCATCGTTCTGTTGCGGGCTTCGGAGCCAGGAGACGCCACTGATGCGGAATCGGAATTGGGCTCTTCCGAGTACGCCAAGGAAGTTCTGGGATCGGTTTGGGGATTCCCTCCGGCCCTGGAACTGGCGAGAGAGGCTGCGCTGCAGAAGGCGCTGATCGAAATGATTCAGGCGGGCATAGTGGAGTCGGCGCACGACTGCTCGGAAGGTGGGATCGCGGTTACGCTGGCGGAATCAGCCTTCTCCAAAGGCGTTGGGATGAAAGTGGATTTGGCCTCGCAGGGGCTGCCGCCGGAGTCAGTGCTGTTCGGGGAAGACGCCAGCCGGGTGGTGATCTCGTGCGACCAGAGTAATCTCTCGCGAATCCAACAGATAGCGGTAAAATACGGCATCTCTTCAGAACAGATCGGGGAGACAGGTTCCGAACAGATAGAGATCAGGCTGGACGGCCGAGTCGTGGTGTCGGCAGCGGCGGGCGAATTGCGCGAGGCCTATGAAGGCGCGCTGGTGAAGGCGTTGCAGACGGAACCGAAAACGGTGGCAGCGGATTAGGAAACCGCTGAACCACGGAGCAGGTCTGAGAACTGAATGCTGACGGCTGAGTGCTGAATGCTTCCTTCCGACAAATTCCGCGACGAGTGCGGGGTGGTGGCGATCTACGCCCACCCCGAAGCGGAGAAGCTCGGCTACCTGGGCCTTCACGCCCTGCAGCACCGCGGGCAGGAATCGGCGGGCATTGTCACCTCCGACGGCATGACTCTGCACATGCACAAGGCCATGGGACTGGTGGCGGACATTTTTAGCGAGGAGGTTCTGGCGGAGCTGCGCGGCACGCTGGCCATCGGGCACACGCGCTATTCGACGGCGGGTGATTCGGCGCTGCTCAACGCGCAGCCTATCCTGGTGCAATCGAACAAGGGAATGATGGCGCTGGCCCACAATGGCAACCTGGTCAACGCCCAGGATATCCGTCACCGGCTCGAGGGCCAGGGTTCCATCTTTCAGACAAACAGCGACACCGAAGTAATCGTGCACCTGATTGCGCTCTCGAAGGAGCACACCCTGCCCGAAGCGATGGCGGACGCGCTGCGCCGGGTGGAAGGCGCATTCTCGCTGGTGATGATCAGCCCCGACCGCATTTTTGCGGCGCGTGACCCGCGAGGCTTCCGGCCACTCGCCATGGGCAGAATTCCGGCGCAAGCGGGCGAAAAGCAGGACACGATTGTTTTTGCCTCGGAAACCTGCGCCTTTGACCTGATCGGCGCTGCCTACGAGCGCGATGTGAAGCCGGGGGAACTCATCGTGGTTGGTCCGGAAGGAGTCACGTCCCGCTTTTATGCTCCGTCGCTTGCGCAATCGAGCTGTATCTTCGAGCATGTTTATTTCTCGCGCCCTGACAGTCTGGTGTTCGGGCGCGCGGTGCAGGACAGCCGTGAAGAACTGGGCCGGGAACTGGCGCGGGAAGCGCCTGCGGAGGCCGACATCGTGGTTCCGGTCCCGGACTCAGGCGTGACCGCAGCCATGGGCTACGCGGCGGAGAGCGGGATTCCCTTCCGCTTCGGGCTCATCCGCAACCATTACGTGGGACGCACTTTCATCGAGCCGCGGCAAAATGTGCGCGACTTCGGCGTGAAGCTGAAGTTGAATTCGGTGCGCAGCCTGCTCGCGGGCAAGCGGGTTGTGCTGATTGACGACTCCATCGTGCGCGGCACGACCAGCCGCAAGATCGTGCGCATGATCCGCAACGCCGGGGCCAAGGAAGTGCACATGCGCATTTCCTGCCCGCCGACGATTTCGCCGTGCTTCTACGGCGTTGACACTCCATCCAAGAAAGAACTGATTGCGGCGAACAAGTCGGTCGAAGAGATCCGCCAGTACATCGGCGCGGACTCGCTGGCATACCTCTCGCTTGAGGGAATGAAGAAAGCCTGCGGTGACGGTGAGAGAACAACCTATTGTACTGCCTGTTATACCGGCGTGTATCCCACCAGTTGGGTGGACATGGAGGACATCCTGCCCGCCAGCGCCAGCCGACGCTGACTCCTACCTGACCTTGCCAATAGACTTCGCTTCCCTGTCGATCCAAGAAGAAAAGCCCGCTCCCCAGAGGGGAGCGGGGCTCACGAGTTCCGGAGAATGCGGGTCACTGACCGGGACAGATATTCTTCTCGTCGTTCTGGAAGCTCAGCCAACTGTGCAGTGACGTTTTCTTCGGTGCGCCGAAGTAGCCGATGAACACCAGGTCTTGCAGGTGGTAGGTGAACTTGCCGACGGTGTACGGGTGGTCATCAAGCACCAGCGGATCGCCCACTTCCATCTGGCTGTTGTCCTGGCAGCCGACCGTGTCGCTGCCGAAGAAGGGATTCACCGACCACTCTCCCAGTTCGTGCGACATGGCCGCTGTGTCCTGGGAGAAGACCTGGGTGCCCTGATCAATGGTAGTGGTAAAAGAGTAGGTCTGGGCGGTCGGAGGTCCCCCGTTCGAAGCGTGGTAACCGCCGATGCAGCAGCCGCCCGAAGTCAGGTACACATCGTACGTGAGGAACAGAGGTAGCGTGTTGGGCTTAATTTGTTTGAATTTAGCCATGTAAGTCTGCAACAGGTTGTCCATGGCGTTGAAGTCGAATAAGCCCACGGTTTTGCCAAACTCCGAGCCGACGCCGCAACTGGATTGGTTGCAGTTAAAGGTTTGCTCCGGCAGCACCGTCGCTTTGCCCAGCAAGACGTGCCAGTTGGTGTTCTTCTGGACAACGCTCCACCAGAAGCCACGCTGGAAGGCGTCAATATACTGCGTTTTGCCCAGGTCGGTTCCGCCCTGATTAAAATCCACGTTCGAGTTCAAGAGCGGCGACTTCACGATCATCTGCAGCACGGTCTCCCCGTTCGGCAGCTTGTGTTTCTGGGGATCAAAGGTCATGTTGCCATGGTTCTTGTCGTACACCATCTTGATGGGAATGACGAACAGGGGCACGGTGGTAGGGGCATTTGTTTTATGCGGATCGGTCCCGACCGAGACGAATGTACGCTTCACCTTGGTCAGATCCGTGAAGCTGCCGTCCCATTGAGTCAGATTCGAGCCGGGATGCGCTGGCGACCGGTCTGGGTGAGTGATGCCGAGGAACACTCCCTGCGGGTTAGGGTAGGGATGGTCCTGGGCGCTGCTTTCAGCGAAGGCGATGCTGGCAAGGGCAAAGAACGCCACCGCCAGCAGCGCAATTGCATAACTGGTACTAGACTTCATATCTCTTCTCCTTTGCATGATTGGTGTCCTGCTACTCGTAAAACCCAAGCGGCCAACTCGGATTGTCTCCGCTGAACCTCCAAAGGTCATGACGCCGTCGGGATCATCGTGAAATGTTCCAAGTCAGCGGCAGAGGTCTGGCATTCTGTACGAATTTCCCAGGCCGAGGCGAAACTGTAGCACAGGAATAGCGGCCTCTTGCCTTGCCGGCGCAAATAGTTTGTAAAATGTTTCCCCTCTCGAAGGGACAGAACATAACATGCACGAACTTGCGGAAGAGCAGCAAACTCGTGCATGATTCCCGTGGTCTGTGCAGGGCGGTGAGCTTCCCTGCGAACATTGCCGCTCCCTATCGTGCGCCAAGCCACCCTCTCGCTAGAAGGTCACACGTACCCCAAGCTGAGCTGCAAACGGAATCCCCACCGTCGTGCCGGGACCAAAAAAGTCGCCCAGCGCCCCCGAAGGTATAGCCAACTGGCTCAAGCTGGTAACTGGCCGGGTGGTGGTACAGGCGGGATTCGTGCAAATCTGGGTGACGTTCCCGCTCATTATCTCGGCCGCCGGGACGGGTAGCGCGCCCACGTTAGTGACAAAGTTGGCTCCCGGATTGTTGCGGTTGAAGAGATTGAAGAACTCAATGAACGGAATCACTGACCAGCGTTCATGGAAGTTAAATGGCCGAGTCACACGCAGGTCGGCCTGGATGTAGGGAGTCCCCCGGAATTCGTCAAGGCTGGTCGGCGCTCCATTCACCGAAATCCGGCCGCTGTTGTCCGCCGTTGTGACGGTGAAAGGCCGCGCGCTTTCCGCCTGAGTGAGCGTAGTTATTTCGAAACCACCCGGAACAAAAAGCGTTCCCGCCAAAACAAAACGCTGTGTGACATCTTCACCCGACGGGCCGTAGTCTCCCGGTCCGAAAGCGTTCAGCGGGTTGCAGACGCCGTTCACATAGTCGAACAATTCGCCCAATACGCAGCCCCAAGTTTTTGCCTTCGACAGGGTGTAATTCGCCACCAGGTTGAAGCGGCGCGAGACGTTGCCTTGCAGGTGAATCATGAGCGCGTTATAGCTCGACCGGTTGTCCGACTTGAAAACACCTATGTTGGGAACGAAGTTCATCTGATCGGTGGTGTCCGCAGCAGGGAAAAGCGGAGTGAACAGGTTCGTGCCGGCGGCGTAATTGTAGGCACGATAACCGTGATTTCCCTGCTCGTGCGTAAAGTCTGCGCTCAACGTCCAGTCGGCGTTGAAGGCATGCTGGACTCCAGCCGTGGCGTGCAGCGCATACGGAGTTTTGTAGTTGGAATCGATGATGTTCCCACCACCGCCCAGCGCGGCGCCCGGAATGCATCCGGCATTTTCAGGTCCGGTCGGGTTCTGGACGGGGTCGGCGCAAGGGCCCGGAGGCGCATTCACCGCTTGTAACGCCGTAACCCAGCCGTTCTGCGCCAAGTTGTCGTAGTAAAGGCCGATGCCCGCGCGAAGGACCGTGTTCCCAGACTGTCCTGGAGAGTAGGCAATGCCGAGCCGTGGCCCGAACGCCTTGCGATAGTCATGAGCCGCACCGGGAACGAGCGGTATCTGGAGAGCTTTGAGAGTGAGGTAGACCGGGTTCTGCAACTGACCGCGGCCGGAAGCGGTCAAGAGTCCAAACGTCGTGTCGTAACGCAGGCCATAGTTCACCGTCAAACGGGGTGTGACTCGCCAGGAATCCTGCGCATAGAGCCCGAGCCGCTGCACGTTCTGGGAAAAGCTGCCATCGCTGGCGGGTGTTGTGGAGCTGCCAGCAGCGTAATCCGCGATGAACTGCGCGGGGTTCGTCAGATAATCAGTCGGGTTTTGGGGAAATGTCACTAGCGTTTCCTGCGTGCCCGGGAGCGCTCCACTCAACAACGGCTCATGAATGAAGTTGATGCCAAACTTGGTCGCATGCCTGCCGGAGGAGTGGCTCACATCGTAACGGAACTGGTATTTTTCCTGATTGCGCAGCACTGGGAAGGCAGTGATGGGCGTAAGAAACTGCTGGTCTCCAAAGGTTTCGAAACCGGAGATCGTGCTCGATGTCGAAGTGAACGGGAAGGCCAAGGCAAAACCCAGGTTGGAATTGCGCGCCTCCGTCAGGTGCAGACCGGAAGCAGCGAACACAAATGACCCCAACCAGTTTGGACTGAAGGTGTACAGGTTGCTGACCACCAGGTTCATGTAATTGTTGTGCTGCTCCGCGCCGGTGGATGGCAAGGTCGCCTGCTGTACCAAGGCGTTATGCGTGACGTAGTTGTCAATCGCGGCGCGAAGGAACCACTGCGAGTGCAAGGACTGCGACCAATCCAGGCGGGTGGTGGCCAAGTAATCCTGCAACGGCACCGGGACATTGTTGGGAACCGGGATCGAACTCACGCCCGGAATCAGACCATCCGCTGCCAGGGTGGCCAGCGCATTAAACTGCGCCTGACTGGCCGGACTATAGGCAATACTGGCATGTTCGTTCACGAACTCGAAGGATGAGAAGAACCAAAGCTTATCCTTCACCAGCGGGCCACCGATCGTTCCCACGTAATTCTGCCGGGAGAACGGCTGTTTAGGATTGGGTGCGGGATTGTCAATCGGAAAGCGGGCGTTGAGCGCGGAAGCACGTTCGTAGAAAGCCGCGTCACCGTGCCAATCGTTTGTGCCTCGCCTCGTCGTGATTACAACTGAGCCCGCGGTGGTGCCTCCCGTGTCTGCCTCTTCCTGAGCAGTGCGGAAAGAGAATTCCTGGATGGCATCGGGAGAGATATTCTGCAGAAAGCCCCCGATGTAATCATCGGAGTTGTCCCCGCCGTCCACAGATACAGCGTTGTTCAATCCCGAACTGCCGCCAGTAGAAACTGCCGTGATGCGGGCCTTGGTAGGGTCCGACGGCTCAACCGGTTCAGTGCCGGGCGCTAAATAGGCGATGTTGGCAAAGCTGCGCGCCGCGAGCGGAAGTTCCTGCAGGTCGTGCTGGTTGATGGCGGTTTGGTGCACCGCACTGGCAAGGTCAATCGGTTGAGTCGTCAGGGACGAAGCCTGTGCCTCCACATTCACCGTCTGTTGCAAAGCCGCCGGCTTCAGCGTGACCGTCACGTCCCGCACTGAACTGACAACAACGGTCACGTCCGCCTGCGCGTCGCCGAACCCCGGAGAATTCACGGTGACGTGGTAGTTGCCGGGCAGCAGGTCGTCCACGCGAAATTCCCCACGGTTATCGGTATTCGCCTGGCGCTGAAAAGAGGACCCGGCGGCGTGAACCAAGATGGTGGCTGCCGAGATCCGGGCGCCGCGGGTATCCTGAACCATGCCGCGCAGCGATCCTGTCGGACTCTGAGCGCGCAGTGCAAAGGGGGAAATCAAACTTAGAAAAATGAGGCCAGCGATGCGACAAAGACTTGCCGCTTTCAGGTTGGATTGCATGAGTAGTTTTTCCCCAAACGCAAATTAAGAAAAACCGATGTCGGTTCTCGCGCACTGACGTACGTAGCCAGAACCTGCCATGGTCGCCCTGGGAGGGAAGGCGAAAAGCGAGGGTAACGAGGAAAGTGCAGTACTACCAGAACTAGTAGCAGCGGCCCGTTTCCCCACGCGCCACGCGGGTCAGGGCTTTTGCGCTGAGGCTACGCGCGGGATACCCTGCAAGTCCTTCGTGATCTGTGTATGGGCCCAGCCGCCCAGCAAACGCTTCGCTCGTTCAGCGATGGTCCCGCTGATCTCCATCACCAGCCAGCCGCCAGGTTTGAGCGCAGTGTGGGCTTGAGGGATAAGGCGTTCGATCACTTCCAGACCGGAGGGCCCGGCAAAAACTGCATCACGCGGCTCGAATTTCCGAACCTCCAGTTGCACCTGATCTTCTTCCGATTCCCCAACGTAGGGTGGATTCGAAACCACGAAATCGAACGTATGCGGATCGAACCCGTGCAGGAGGTCGGTTTCACGGAACTCCACCCGGCGTTCGAGTTGATGACGGGCGGCGTTGGCGCGGGCGATTTCGAGCGTGGCTGGAGAAGTGTCGGTGGCGTGAATTTCTGCTTCAGGCAATTCTTTGGCCAGGGCCAAGGCGATGCATCCAGATCCAGTGCCGACGTCGACAATTCGACACAGGCAGCCGGGCGAGGACGCCCGGCCTCCATTGCGTTCGTTGAACAAGCACAACACGGTTTCAATCACGTGCTCGGTTTCTGGCCGGGGAATCAGGACCGCAGGCGTAACGATAAAATCCATCCCCCAGAATTCCTGGTGGCCGGTGATGTATTGCGCCGGAACTCCGCGCTTGCGCTGCGCAATGGTCTCCGAGTAACGGGCCTGCTCCTGGGTAGTGAGTTCGCGCTCAGAATGGGCGTGCAAGTATGCGCGGTCGCGGCCAAGAGTAAACATCAGAAGCGTTTCGGCATTCATGCGGGGTGAGCCCACGTCCGCGGCAGTGAGAAGATCTATGGCGGAAGTGAGGGCGTCTTTGAGGATCACGATTTCAAGATCTTAACCGCAAAGGTCGCAATGAAAAGCCGCAAAGTTCGGCGAGGACTCTCCCACAGCTTTTTTTTGCGCTCTTTGCGATTACTTTGCGAGCATTGCGGTTCAAGCTTCCGTCGCTACAGCACCGCTGTCTCTTCGATCAAGCGGCCTTCAGCGAAGCGGGACAATCCCAACAAGGCAACATCGACTAGATCACATTTTCCGGTCAAGATCAGATCCGCCAGAATCTTTCCGGTCGCGGGAGCATGCATCACGCCATGTCCGCTGAAACCGTTAGCAAGAAAAAATCCCGACATGCCCGACGCTTCACCGAGAATCGGATGATGATCCGGCGTCATCTCATACAGGCCTGCCCACGCCCGTTTAGGATTGACTGCCAAATGTTCGAATACTGGCACGCGGTTCGCCGCCCGGGTCAGAATTTTTTCTATGAATGCCGGATCGAAGTCCGTTTTGTATCCCGGAGTTTCCTCGGGATCGTTCCAGGCCAGCAGAAATCCCAGGGCTTCCGGCCGGAAGTGGAAGCCATTCGACATATCAATGATCATGGGAGCCGTATGCGGAAACTGATCGAAAGGCTCGGTAGGAACGAGCATGCGCCGAAGCGGTTCGACTGGTAAATGCACCTCTGCCATCTTGGCGACCTGCGCCGCCCACGGACCGGCGGCATTGACAACCTTGCGCGTAGCCACTGCCCCTCTCGTGGTCTCAACTCCGGCGATGCCTTGAGGGTCGCGCTGGATGCCGGTCACCTGCGAACTCTTCCACAATTTCGCTCCGTGATCGGCCGCCCAGGCCATGAATCCATTCATCGCGCTGTAGGGATCGACAAAGCCGTCCGTCGAACAGAAACTGCCGCCCACAATGTCATCGGAGCGAATCTGCGGAAACATACCGCGAATTTCCTCGGCTGAGACCAGGCGGACATCCTTCAACCCCATGGCAACTTGCTTCTGGTAGTTTCTTCGCAGATACTGCAGATGTTTTTCATGGGTAGCGCAGAACAAATACCCCTGCGGCCGGTAGCCCGCCGGATATCCCAGGCGCTCGTCAAAGCCGGCGTAAAAAGGAATGGAATACAGCGACATCTGGATGTTAACAGGCGTGGAGAACTGAGCCCGCACACCACCCATGCTCTTGCCCGTGGAACCCTTGCCCTGAGCAGTTTCCCGCTCGACGACGAGAACATCTTTACAGCCAGCCGCTGTCAGGTGGTAAGCAATGCTGGAACCAACGATCCCGCCGCCAATGATGACCACTTCCGCCGTGTGCATGAAGGCTCGACTGAGGAGAACCGAGAATTCTAGTTCATCGGTCAAGAAGAATGTGACGCAAACTCCGGTAACTTTCCTGCAAGCGGTGGCGATGCTAGCATCCGCCGCATGGAGAGAAGTGCGTCTTCACCAAAGTTGCCGATGCTGGTCTGTGCGATTCTGACGAGCGTTATGGCCGCCGGTCAGAGCCAACCCGGCGAAATTGTCGGCCATAAACTTCCCCTACCGGGAGAACCAGTGCACGGCACGACCGACCAGCTTTCCGAAGTAGAGCGGGAAATGGTGGATCACTTGAACCCGCAGCAACAGGCGGAAAGACTGCTCCAGTACGCCATTTCCCATCACCACGGAGCCACGGACGAAATCAAAGCGCGAGCGAAGCGATGGCGCGGCGAAATCAAGATGACCGACTCGATGCGCACCCTGATGGATGTTGCCCTGAATGGCGACGACTTGCGCGTCCGCGCCGCCGTTTTCGAGATTGACCTGGCCATTGCCGACATAGCGAAGACCAGGGAACAAGCTGAGGCACTGCTGCAGTCGGCTGAGAACGACCCGGCGCGCGCGGAACTTGGCATTTGGTATCTTGGGCGCCTCGCCAATCGTGGCGTGGAGACCGGGCGCATCCACAACCAGCTTCGCCTCTGGGCCCATTCCGAAAGCGAGCAAGTACGGCTGCGCGCCGTTTCCGCGATCGCCGATATCGGCACCGACGATACCGTTCCGGACCTGGTGGAAGCCTTTCACCACGATCCGTCGTTCCAGGTGCGGATTGACGGTGGTGGGTGCGGTCTTGCCCACTGCGGCATGCTCACTCGCGCACAACGCATGCAGGCTGTGCCAGGGTTGATCGAGATGGTCGAGGACAAGAGACTGGACGCCGAAACCGTGAAGTACGGCTATCGCGCACTGCGTGAGATCACCGATCAGACACTGGGCGATGCGCCCAGCCTGTGGCGCGAATGGTACGCTGCACATGGCGCTGAAACCACGGAGCGATTCCGCCAGTTCGAGAAGGAAATGGAATCAAAGCCCTAGCGTGGTGGGCAGCTCTCGGTTCTTTTCCACCACCGAGGCACCAAGACACGCAGGTTGCCTTTCTTGGGAGTTCTGTGATTCCTTCGCCTTGAACCCTGCCCTGCCTGCCCGTAAACTTGAACTAGATGCACATGCACATCCATGGCGCGGACGAGAGAACCTCAAAGGTTCTGCGAATTTCGCTCGTGGCGACTCTGGCCTACATTGTGCTGCTGGTAGTTGCCGGCATCCGCGCCCACTCGCTGGCATTGCTTTCGGAAGCCGGTCACAACCTGTCGGATTTGCTGGCTTTGCTGCTCTCGCTGGTCGCCGTGTATTTGCAAGCGCGTCCGCCCAGCGCCACCAAAACCTACGGCTGGCACCGCGCCGGAGTGCTGGCTGCGCTGGTGAATGCGGGCTCTCTCGTGATGGTTTCGTTTCTGATCTTCTACGAAGCCTTCCGGCGCGTGCAAAACCCGGAGCACGTGCGCGCCGGCGTGATGATCTGGGTCGCCGCTGCGGGCGTAGTGATGAATGGTGTGATCGCGGTGCTGCTCTACGGTTCCAAGCGCGACGTCAACATCCGCAGCGCTTTCCTGCATGAGGTTGGCGATACGGTTTCTACCGCCGCGGTTATTGTCGGCGGCTGGGCGATCCTGGCTACGGGGCAATATTGGATTGACTCGGCGCTTTCGTTCGGAATCGGCGCTCTAATTCTCTGGTCAGGTTTCGGCATTGTGCGCGAGACCCTGAACATCCTGCTCGAAGGCACGCCGCGCGGTGTCAAGCTGGAACAAGTGGAAAGTGCGATCCGGCTGGTCGAAGGCGTGAACGATGTACACGATCTGCATGTGTGGAGCATCGGGTCCGAGAGCCGTGCTCTTTCTTGTCACATTTCGATTGCAGACATTCCGCCCTCAGTCAGCGAGCGCATTCTGCGGGACGTGAAGGAACGGTTGCATGAAGAATTTCGCATCGACCACACCACCATTCAGTTCGAGCATGTGATCTGCGAGGTGGCACACGGGTGCGTGATTCCGGTGAGTGAAGAGCGGGAACACTGACAGTCAGCACTTACCACTTAGCATTTGGCAATTAGCTTTCTTGCTAAACTCCTTAGTGTAATCCGTCCCTGCCCAGATGCTATGTCCCTGGTGCCGATTGCTGGTTCTGCTCTTCATAGATCTCTCTTACCCGCTCAATCCTATCCGCATCCTCCGGCAGCTTATCCGGCCGGAGCCGCACGATCCTGGGAAAGCGGAGTGCATATCCGCTGTCATGGCGGTCCGACCGCATCATGTTGTTGAAGGCCACTTCCAACACGATCTTCGGCTCGACTATCAGACGGAAGCCCTGATCTTCGATCCTGTGCTCCAGAAACCATTTCGTCATCTCGGCGATCTCGGCGTCGGTCAAGCCGGAGTATGCCTTGCCGATATTCACCAGCCGCTCTCCGTCCCACACGGCAAACGTGTAATCACTGAGAACCCCGATGCGCCTACCGTGACCGTATTCGACGGCCGTGACCACCACGTCCAGCGTAGCCAGTTCGCGCTTGAGCTTGAGCCAGGATTTTCCGCGGCGGCCCGGCGTATAAACTGACTCTGGGTCTTTGATCATCAATCCTTCGTTGCGACGCGCCTGCGCCGCTTCGAACAATTGATCAAGTTCCTGAGACGAAGACGCGCGAAACACGGGCGCGCGGAGGACCTCGGCTGTGGTCGTTTGGTCCTCTTCATCTTGTCCGTCTGGCCCGAACGCCAACTTCCCCTGTGGACCGCGAACAGAAGCCCTAGTCTTTCTCTGTGCCTCTGTGTCTCCGTGGCGAACAATCCTTTTCTCCTTCGCCAGGAGATCGTCAAGAATCTTCGCCCGTTCGCGCAGGGGACGGTCAATCAGCAGGTCGCCTCCCACATAAAGCACGTCGAACACGAGATATGCCACCGGAACCTGCCGCATCATTTTTTCGCTGACCTTCTTGCGGCCCAACCGTTGTTGCAATGCGCTGAACGGCAGCGCTCGACCATTTTCGCCGGACTCAGCGGCCAAACGGCTCCACGCGACGATCTCGCCATCGAGGATGACGTCTTGTGCCAATCCGCTCAGCGCGTCCGGCAACTCGGGAAACGATTCCGTGATTTCATCCCGCGTGCGTGAAAAGATTCGTACCTCGCCTGCGGAACAGTGCGCTTGGGCGCGGATGCCGTCATATTTGTCCTCCACGAGCGCGTTATTGAAGTAGCTGAGTGCTTCTTTGGCCGACTGCGCCGGGCTGGCCAACGTGAATCCCAGGGGGTGAAACAGCCGCATCTTCGCGTCCGCCAGCTTTCCATCCGCTGCCAGCCGCAGGGTCTCGCCGACATCGCCCAGCAGCATGTTGGCGCGCTGTACTTCAACTAATGTCCCGCCATAAGCCTTGGCGATTGCCTCTTCCACCAGGCTCTCTTTCAGCCCGATCCGCAGGTCGCCGGTCATGATTTTCACGATGTATTTAGCTTCGAGCGGCGTCACTTGCGAAAGCAGTTCGCGCACCAGTACGCTCTTGGCGGCAGGGCCACGGGCCGAGGCGATTTCTCTAAACGCGGCCTGGACTTCGAGTACACCGCCGAGCTTTGCTCGGCTCGGACGGGCGAGGGCGCCCGTCCCTACGTTACCTTTGCCTGAGCCGATGAGGGCGCCCGTCCCTCCATCATCCAGCACCTCTTCGGCAACGGCGCCCAAATCCCCATGCCGCCGGTAAGCAGCGGTCAACTCCTGCTCACTCTTCCCAGAGAGTTCCTCGATCACTCGCCAGAGCAAGGCGCCTCCTACCTGCAGAGTCGTTTCCTCCCATACCGGAAACGGCCGGCCCGAAAGAAACACCGCCACAACGGCGGCATCCTCCGGCGCACTCGACTTCAGGTAGTCGGCGACGATCACAATCTTTTCCAGCTTTCGCGTGGTGGCCGCAATGCGCTCGCAGGCTTCGGCAAATTTTCGAGTCGCTGCTGATCGCAAGAAAGCCTCCCACATTTGCAAGGCTAATGTGAATCGGGGGTCACGGCGGAGGGATCCGGCAAAGTCTGGTTTTCGCCCGAACCGTGGGTTGCGACACGATTTGCGCCGGTGATCTGATAATCCGTGTAATCGATGGTTAAAACGGCTCTGCCTCCCATCCGAACCTGGGTGACGGACTCGTTGTGGGCGGGAAGCCAGAAGCCCCCGATCTTTTCCCAGCGGTATTCGATCTGAGTGTGGCTGACCCAAATGGAGGGATTCTTCGCGGGCTCGCCCTGCATGCGCGCCACGGCGAAATCCTGGGCGTCCACCCAGATCTTCCCGCGATAGAGGTATCGGCTCCTTCCTTTGGGAGTTACGTTAAGAACATAGAAGTTGCCTCTCGGCGTGTGTTCTACCTCCGCCAGCTCAAATCCGTAGTTTTTCGGGCTGATTTCCAACTCGGCCCGATTCTGTTGCTGCTGCGCTTCCTTTTCGCTGCTCAACAGTCTCAGAAGCACGCGATCCAGCAACTTCGAACCGCTCTCGGAAACGACTTTGAAATCTTTCTTATCGGGTGCGGTGTAAGCGGCCTCTACTTGCATCTCAGCATCGTGAGTGCCGAAAAGTCCGTGGTAGTTCAAGCGGTAGAATCGTTTGCCCTGATATCCGTGCAATGCCTCGGCGCGCCGGGCGTTTGCCGCCATCAGTCTCTGCACGATGGCGTCTGTGGACAGCACCGGCGGCGAGGGCGGGTTCAGCTCCGCACTACGCATGGTCGTCAGCGCCACCAGCAGAAACACTCCGGCTTGGATCATAGAGTCAGAGCGGCGAAGGCTCATCCTCTGGATATCCTTTGGTTTCGCGGGTAGTTTCTTTCCAGAAGTCATCTCTCGCCAAGCCGCAGCCACCTGCCCGAATGCCAGCGCGGAACCCAGCATTCCAAGGGCAAACCTTTGGTGCTTCAAGGCTATCAGATGGCGGACTGAGAGGAGAGGTTGATCGAGCCTCCGCTTACCGAACCTCAGCGAGTTGATTGCGTAACTTGTGGGTGGCGCGGAACAGGGTGTTCTTGATCGTGCCTTCGCTGGTGTTGAGAATTCCAGCCACGGTACGCAGTCTCAATCCGTGGTAATGCTTCAGCTCGAACACCACGCGCTCCCGAGGCGAAAGTCTTTCCATGGCCCGACCAATGCAGGCCCGGAGTTCCCGGCTAACGTAGCTGCGCTCCGGGCTGGCGCCCGCGCGCTGATCGGGCACGCGGTCCAGCACTTGTTCCTCCTCACCGTCGGGCGAGATCGTGGTCGTCAGATCGCGGGCACGCGAGGATCTCTTGCGCAGATGATCGAGACACAAATTGGTCACGATGCGGTAAATCCAGGTATAAAAGGAGCACTCAAACCGGAAGCTTCCCAGGTTGATGAAGGCGCGAAGAAAAGCCTCCTGATAGATGTCCTGGCCATCCTCCTGTGACCCGGTGAGATGAACCGCCAGGCGTAGCACGGCACGATCGTACTGCCGCACCAGTTCTTCAAAAGCGGAAGCATTGCCCATCTGAGCTTCGCGGATGAGCAGCGTGTCATCCACGCGAGCAGGGGATGCGCTTTTCTGCTGGTGCTGGCCTCGGAGCTGCAATGCCTTTTCCAACTTCGTTTCTCCCCAACTAGAACCTTCAGCCGACAAACTTGTACCCAGTGCCGTGTACGGTCAGGATGAATCGCGGTTCCTCCGGTTTGGGTTCTACCTTCTGCCGCAACCGGACGATATGGGCGTCCACCGTGCGCGTGGTCGGAAAGTGATCGTATCCCCAGACTTCCTCAAGCAGCCGGTCGCGGCTCAGGGTCTCGCCCGGATGATGGAGGAAGTACTTCAAAAGCTCGAACTCCTTGGAAGAAAACTCGAGCGACCTGCCCTTCCGCGACACCTGGCAACTGCGCAAATTTACCTCGACCTCGCCAAACGCAAATTGATCGTTGCCTTTTGGCCTGTCGTGGGTGCGCCGCATCACCGCTTTCACCCGAGCCAGCAACTCCCGAATGGAAAATGGTTTGGTGACATAGTCATCGGCGCCCAGCTCCAGCCCTACCACCTTGTCCACTTCCTGCCCGCGGGCGGTTAGCATGATGATCGGCACTGACGGCCGCTTGGCCTTAAGTTGCTTGCACACATCCAAACCGCTCATGCGCGGCATCATGACGTCCAGAATGACCAGATCCGGAGACTCGGAGAGAGCCCGCTCCAGGCCCGCAACCCCATCGGCGGCGGTGATCACTTGATGCCCCTCGAATTCGAAGTTGTCGCGCAAGCCCGCCACCATCGCGGGTTCGTCTTCGACAATGAGGATCTTGGCCATGCTTTAACCTTCTAGAAACCCTATGCGGGCGCTGGCTTGCTGGCAGCCACCGGATTCACCGGCAAGGCGATGGTGAACTTACTCCCCCGCCCGGGTGCGCTATCCACGAAAACTTCTCCGCCATGCGCCTGCACGATGTGACGCACCAGCGAGAGTCCCAAACCGCTGCCTTTCGTGTTGTGCACCAGCGGATCGCCCACGCGATAGAACTTCTCGAAAATCTTCTGTTGTTCATGTTGCGGAATCCCGATGCCGTGGTCCACCACTTCCAGCTTCACCGACCCGTTATCCCGGAACAGGTTGACCCCGATGTATTTCTGGTCCTGCGAATATTTCAGGGCGTTGTTGACCAGATTCAACAGCGAACGTGCCATGGATTCCCGATCCACCTTAACTGGGGGCACGTCTTCGGCAATCTTCTCCTCAAAGGCAAATCCGTTCTGCTCGATCTGGTAGCGGTACGATTCGAGCGTGTTTCGCACCAGTTCGCGCAGGTCGGTTTCGCGGAAATCGTATTCCTTCCTTCCTGCTTCGATGCGCGAGAAATCCAGGATGTTGTTGATCAGCGCGGTCAGCCGTTCGCTCTCTTTGCGGATAATGCAGTAATACTCCTGATATTTCTCCGCCGACTTAAGCCGGCCCATTTCCAGGGTTTCCGCGTACAAGCGGATGAGCGATAGCGGCGTCCGCAGTTCGTGCGAAACGTTCGATACGAAATCCGACTTTAGCCGCGCCAGGGCCATCTCGCGGGAAATGTTGCGATGGGTCAGGATGATTCCACCGGTCAGCAGCAGAGAAATCGCGCCTAGAATGAGGAAGCTGGTGCGGACGAAGTGCTGTTCCAAGGCAGCCAGCGTCGTGCCCGGTAACTTGATGGCCAACGTCAGGCCAGGAAACGCTCCTTCCATGTTGCGCTCCACCTCGGGGTACCCACCATCCCATCCCGCCGAGGCGACCAGAGGAGAATATTCGTTTTTGGGATGCACCATCATTACTACGTGGTTCTTCTCGCCCTTTTCCTCCTGATGGCTCAAGACGCTGTCCAGCATTTCCGGAAAGAACTGATCATGCAGGTATTCGGCATCAAACACGACCCCGCCAATAGCCCGGTTCCCGCCCGAACTGCCTCCGACCAGGAACGCTTCTCCGGATTGATAGGCGTGCTTGTCACCGCGTGCCGCCCAATTCGGAAAGAAGTAGCGCCTCCCGTTCTTCGATGTCTCTTCCAATTCCTTGGCGAAACCCTTGTAGTCCACCTGCATCCAGCCGTTCATCATGCTGGAAAAGTCTTCACTTTCGGCGTGAAACGAAGCCTCCTTGAGCCGATTTGGTTGCGAACGGAAAATCAGTCCTCGGTTGGGGTCGTACAGGAAGACGTGGGCGATGTAGGGGTGCGTTGCCAGAATCCGGTCCATGGTTGACGCACATGCATCACCGGCACTGGGAAACTGCGTGCGGGCATCGTCTACCAGGTCGTAAGCCTTCTGATTGATCTCCTTCTCGGATATCTTGAGAACCTGGTTGAAATCCCGCTGGAAGGCCGCCTCCACGCCGCGGTCACGCTCGATGGATTTCAGGTGCAGTGCGCTGAGAAGCACCAAAGCAGCAGCAGGCAAGACCACGGCAAGTTCCAAGGTCAACATCAGCCGGGTTCGCTCGTTCCAGCGCCGCTTGGTCTTCATAAACGCTCGGTAATCTTGCTGGTGCTTGGATCAGCCCGGAAACAAACATAGTTGAACACCACGGGAGATGTGTCAATCCGGGGTAAAAAGACGTAAAAAGTTGTGAACTGGGTTCCTTCGGAGGTTCGGGCACCGAACTCCCGATTAGTGCGAGCGAGGCGTGAGGAGAGATTGCTGGGGAAGCCTGAAATCTACCGTCACGAAGGTTTGAGCCTCCACCGCTTTCCCATTCCGCAGGTAGGGTTTATACCGCCATTGCTTCACGGCTTTATAGGCGGCCTGCCCCAGCAACAGGGAGCCTTGGATCAGCCGCAAATCCCGGATGCTGCCATCGCGGGCGATCGATGCTTGCAGAACCACGGCGCCTTGCAAGCCAACTTTCAAAGCCTGTTCGGGATAGCTGGGCTGCACTTTCTGCAGCAGCAACGGTTCGGACGAATCTTCCGAAAGGTCCACCGGTTCCAGTTCACCCAGAAGAGATGTGAGCCTGGCCGGCGCGTTGCGAACCGTCTCTGCCCCTGGCTGCGGGAGTCTTATGCTCTCCGGGATGTGGACACCCACCGTAGCTCCGGCGACTTGAGGCTGGTCCGGGTGCACCGTGATCTGAGGGGTTTCCCCGCTGACCGAAGGAGCCTGTTCTGGAACCGATCCGCGGTGGACTGGAATCACTTGGATGTTGGTATTGTCGTGCTCCAGGAACGGGCTTGTGCTACCCGCCAAAGCTTGTTCGTAGGGGGCAGCAGCGCTGGCAGATGCGTTCTCGATCTGCGACGGCTGGCTGGACAAATAGCCGATGGAAAAGAAGGCTACAGCCACCGCTGTCGTCCACAGGGACTTGTTGGGACCGTGTTTTGGTCTGATCTGACCGGATGCACGCTCGAGATTCGGCTTCGTCAGACGACTGCCCGAACGAAAGAGCCCCCGGTCGAGGGTCGCAAACGTAAGATTTACCGGCACGGTGGTCTCGGCTGATGGGGATTTGGGGGAGGGCTCAGCCGGGCGTGCTGTCAACTTCAGGTCTGCAGGTGATTCTGCTGGCGATGTCGGGGTCGGGCGATTTGGCGTTGCCCGTTCTGTGGTTTCGGGCGTCGTTGCCAGCTCGGCGCCGGCCAGCCAGGTCCTCAGGCAAGCCAGATAATTGTCACACAAAAGTAGGGCGTACTTGCACTCCTCAGGAATGATTGGTTTTGTGAGTACCAGATCAGCGCCGATGTCCTCGGGCGCAAGGTTCACCGTCCCACTGGTGAGCGCAAGTGCAAAGAATACTTTGTTTGGCCTCAAATCTCGCGCGGTCCGCAGCAGGAATGTGGCTTCCGGCCCGTCGTCGCAATCGGCCACAACCGCATCGTAGCTCTGATGGGTAAGTCGTTCTACCGCGGCAAAGATGTCGCTGCAAGGCTCGACTTCAAGCTCCAGTTCTCTCAGAGCCTGCGCCAACCGGCGCGACGCCTCCTCGTCGGAGGAGAATAAGAGGGTTCGCGGCATCGACTATGAGACTAGTTTCACGCTGCAAAACCAGCAAGTTACGAACTACCACTATCGTGCCATATCAAAAGGCCAGTAACGGACGAGATATTACCCTGTCCGATCGGCCAATGCCGCCCGCGAAAAGCGAATCCCGCCAAACAACAATTGCCATTCTCTTCACCCCGCGCATAGAATCCTCTGTTACTTAAACTGACTCTGCTTCGCGCGAGGATGATTGAAAAAGATCGTTGCCATTTATCCCGGTTCCTTCGACCCCCCCACCAATGGCCACCTGGATCTGATCGAGCGGGGGAGCAAAATCTTTGATGAATTGGTGGTGGCCATCCTGCGTAACCCAGAGAAAGGCCCACTATTCAGCTTGCCCGAACGGCGGCTCATGCTGGAAGCCATGACGGAGGGTTTCAAGAACGTGCGCGTGGATACTTTCGATGGGCTTACCGTGGAGTACGCGGCTAAGGTCAAGGCGGACGCCGTGCTTCGCGGTATTCGCGCCATCAGTGACTACGAATACGAACTGCAGATGGCTTTGATGAACCGGAAGTTACATCCCGAACTGGAAACTATTTTTATGATGCCGGCGGAGCAGTATTCTTACCTGAGTTCGCGGCTGGTGCGTGAGATTGCGCAACTGGGTGGCTCCGTCAAGGATTTAGTCCCCGAGCTGGTAGAGCAGCGGCTGAAAGAAAAGCACGACCCAGCCATCAAACTGCAACACGCCAGAGAAACGAAGCCGAGGAAACGAGGATGACACGAGGATGACTCCAGTTACCGAAGCAACCCCCGCGCTGAAACTCACGGAAAGAATCAACCGGATCGAACCCTCCGCCACGATGGCGGTCGTGGCCGAGGCCGACAAACTGCGCCAGCAAGGCATTGACGTAGTGGACTTCGGAGCGGGAGAGCCGCATTTTTCCACTCCGCAGCACATCAAGGATGCGGGTATCGCTGCCATCCAGGCCAATTTCACCAAATACACGGCGGTAGGCGGGACGGCTGAACTGCGCGATGCCATTGTGCATCGCCATGCCATTGATTTCGATTCGGATTACCGGCGCGAGGAGACGATTGCCTCGGTGGGCGGCAAGCACGCCTTATTCAACGCCATCCAGGTGCTGGTCGATCACGGCGATGACGTGATTGTGCCGGTCCCTTACTGGGTATCCTTCAAGGACATCGTGCGTTATGCCGGGGGAAACTGTGTTTTGCTCGAAACCGACGAAAGCCAGGGTTTCCGCCTTACGGCGAAGATGATTGAGCGCGCGGTCACACCGCGCACCAAGCTCATTATTCTCAACTCGCCGTCGAACCCTTCAGGCGCGGTAATGTCGGCGGAAGACATGACGGAAGTGGTGCGCGTGGCGCACGAGCGTGGCATCTGGGTAGTTTCCGACGAATGCTACGTGTATTTGAATTACACGGAAAAGCGGTTCTCGGTGGGATCGCTGCGTGAGTTCCGCGAGCGCATGATCGTCGTCGGCTCGCTTTCCAAGACTTACGCCATGACTGGCTGGCGGCTGGGCTACGCGCTGGCGCCCGCTCCCGTGGTCGGCGCCATGCAGAAGCTGCAGAGCCAAGCGACATCGAACCCGACGTCCATCGTGCAGAAGGCAGCGGTGGCGGCGCTGAAAGGACCGCAGCAATGCGTGACGGACATGCGCGAGGAGTACATCAATCTGCGGGATCACGTGGTGAACGGCTTGCGCTCGATTGCCGGGATCAAGTGCACACTGCCGGAAGGCGCCTTCTATGCTTACCCGAATATTTCAGCATTCTTTGGACGCGGCGGCGTGAACTCAGCTTCGGACCTGGCAGGAAAACTTCTGCGCGAAGCGCACGTAGCCACCGTACCTGGCGAGGGTTTCGGAACCCGCGACCACATCCGCGTTTCGTATGCCACGTCGAAAGCGGAACTCGACCGCGGACTGGAGCGCATGAGGAAGTTCTTGGCGGAACTCTAGCTGAGAACTGATAGCTGAGAACCGACAACTGGTTTTTTAACGGCGCCCGTCGGACCCATTCGCTGAGTTTTTTGCACTGCATCCCAGCCCCATGACCGAACTCTATCCACTGCTGATGTCGCCGGCTTTTGACCCGCGCCCCTGGGGCACGCTCGACTTGTCTCCCGTTTATCCCAACCACCGCTTCGAGGAAAAGATCGGGGAAGCCTGGCTGACGGGAGACAACTGCAAAGTGGCCAACGGACCTCTGCGGGGAAAGTCGCTGGCCGAGTTGAGCTCCCAGTACGGCCAGGCACTGGGGGGGGAAGCAGCCAACGATCCCGATCGCTTTCCCTTGCTCACGAAGTTTCTGTTCCCCCATGAAAAATTGTCCGTCCAGGTGCATCCCGACGACGAGGCCGCGTGCCGCCTTGGCCAACCTTGCGGCAAGACTGAATGCTGGTACGTCGCTCATGCCGAACCGGGTGCGCAAATCGCTCTTGGTTTGAAGGCCGGCGTCACCCGGGCCCAGTTCGAAGAGGCGATTCACCACCAGCGGGCCGAAGAGTTGCTGAACTGGGTCAACGTTTTTCCCGGCGAAATGATTTACGTCGCCGGAGGAACGGTGCACACCTTGGGGCCGGGTTCGATCATTGTGGAAACGCAGCAGCAGTCGGACACAACTTACCGTCTGTACGACTACGGCCGCCCCCGCGAACTTCACTTGCGCGAGGGGATGAATGTGTTGAAAGAGAAAGTGGCGTCGGGAAAGGTGATCCGCCCGGCACCCACGCAAATAGACGGCACCAGGAATCGCCGCGCCCCGCTGGTAGCGTCGTCCTACTTCGTAGTCGAGATGTTCGATCTAAAAGAGCCACAAGACTTCCGCACCAGCACCGAATCCGGCAAGGACTCAGTACAAATCGTGGTGGTAGTCGAGGGCTGCGGCACGGTCGAAGCGCGAGGCATGGAAGCTGTAACCCTGGCCAAGGGGGATGCGGTCGTAGTGCCTGCGTCAATCGGCAAATTTCGTGTCAGGCCGCAGTGGACGGTGGAACTTTTGAAGGCGGCTTTGCCGGGTCAGGCGTTGCCCGAACCCGTAACCAGAATGTAGGAACTATTGCTACACTGTTTTCCTAAGCGAAGTTGCTGCTTTCGCTTGCGAAAGGAATGCGAGTCGAAGGACTTCTAACGGCCCGATGCCGGCATGAGGTTTCAGCGAGTTCTCACAACTGAGTCTCAAAGTAGCACTTCACAAACGGTGCCCAAGACAACCTTCTATCCCGTGATCCTTGCTGGTGGACGCGGCACGCGCTTCTGGCCATTAAGCCGCAAGCGTGGTGCCAAGCAATTGCTGGCGCTCGACGGCAAGCAGACGATGATCCAACAAACCGTTGCCCGCCTGCTGCCGCTCGCTCCCGCCACGCGCATCTGGGTCATCACCAATGAAGATTCACAAAGAGAAATCGCGCGCCAGCTTCCGCGGCTGAGCAAGCGCCAGATCATCGCCGAACCGGTTGGCCGGAACACCGCGCCGGCCATCGGATTGGCCGCGTTTATTCTGCTGCGGAGCGACCCTGAGGCAGTCATCGGAATGTTTCCTTCGGACCACGTCATCGGAGACGAAAAACGCTATCGCGAAGTGTTAGGCAAAGGCATCGAGATTGCCGCTGCCGGCGAGAACATCGTTGTCCTCGGAATTCGCCCCACTCGCCCCGAAACCGGCTATGGGTACATCGAAGCAGGCGCGGCCATGGACAGCGGTGCCTCGCGCGTGCGCCGCTTTACTGAGAAACCCTACGCCGAACGTGCCGCCAGATTCCTGGAGGCGGGAAACTACTTCTGGAACAGCGGCATGTTCTTGTGGAGCGCGCGCACCCTGGCCAATGCATTAAGGGAGCATCTGCCGAAGACCGCGCCCATTCTTGAAGAGATTGCCGATGCTTACGGAACGAGGAAGTTCGTGAGCGCGTTTCACCGGCTTTACCCCAAGTGCGAAAACATAAGCGTGGATTATGCTGTGCTCGAACCTCGCTCGGCCAAGGGGGAACAGAACTCGAACATCTTCTGCCTGCCTGCCGATTTCGGGTGGAACGATCTGGGATCATGGACGGCCTTGCACGAGCACCATGTCGCCAAAAGCCAGCCGCCCGACGGCAACTTGATCTCCGGCGAGGGCGTCTTCACGCTCAACGCTGAGGGCAATTACATTCATGCGCCGGGGAAATTCGTTGCGGCCGTGGGCGTGAACAATCTCGTGGTGGTTGAAACCGACGACGCCCTGTTGATCACCACCCGCGAGCATGCCCAGGATGTGGGCAAGGTTGTGAAGCATCTGGATGAAAAGAAGCTGCACAAATTGGTGTAGCGGAAATTAGTCGCTGGTCGTTGAAATCGATGGGATGGAATTGTGTTCGACCACGATCAAGGGCCAACGACGAAGGACGAACGACCAACGACGGAATTCATGACCGTTCCCATCAAATTCGGCACCGACGGCTGGCGCGGCGTTATCGCCGACGACTTTACTTTCGACAACGTGCGCCGTGTGGCGGGCGCAATCGCCGCGTACGTTCTGAAACATGAAGACCCGCGCCGCAGCCTCGTTGTCGGATACGATACCCGCTTCGCTTCGCAAAGTGCCGCACGCATCGCAGCGGAAGTCTTGGTCGTGGCTGGGATTCCCGTCAAACTGGCCAACGATTACACCCCCACACCCGCCGTTTCGCTCGCGGTCAAGAACCTCGGCGCCGCCGGCGGCGTGGTCATTACTTCCAGTCATAACCCGTGGAACTGGAATGGAGTGAAGTTCAAGGGCAAGTTTGGCGGGTCGGGCACGCCGGCGATTATGAAAGGGATTGAAGACGAACTCCAAGTGGGCGCGATGCCTCACGGGGAAAAGGCGGCGATTGAGGAAGTGGATCTAAAACACGCCTACATCAAAACCATCTGCCGCTTCGCCGACCTCGACCGGATCGCCAAAGCCAATTTCAAGTTCGCCATCGATTCCATGTACGGCTCTGGACGCGGCGTGCTGTCTCAAGTCTTCCGCGATCGTGATATCGAGCACGTCGCCATTCGTCAGGAGTTGAACCCGCTGTTTCCAGACATCAATCCTGAACCGATAGAGCCGCACGTCGCCTTGTTGCAGCAGACGGTGGTGAAAGAGGGCTGCCACGCTGGTTTCGCTACCGATGGCGACGCCGACCGCATCGGCGCCGTCGCCGAAGACGGAAGTTTCGTAGACTCGCACAAGATTTTTTCCGTCCTCCTGCAATGGCTGCTGGAGAGAAAGAAATGGCCGGGCGACGTAGTGCGCGCCTTTAACACCACCCGCATGCTGGATCGCATTGCCAAACGGTATGGCCGCAAACTGATCGAGTGCCCGATCGGATTCAAGTACATTGCTGACCTGATGATGGAGCGCGAAATCGTGATCGGGGGCGAGGAGTCGGGCGGGATCGGATATTCCCGGTTTCTACCGGAGCGCGACGGCATTTTGAATTCACTGCTGCTGGCCAATGTGATGGCCGAAGACGGCAAGCCGCTGGGGCAACTGGTCGCCGACTTGCAGCGCGAATATGGACCGCACTACTACGGACGGCTCGATCTCCACATCCCGGAAGATGTTAAGCAGCGTGCCATCCAGCAAGCGCGCTCGGATGGAACCAAGCGCCTGGGCAGCTACTCCATTCTGAAGAAGGAAGCTCTTGATGGGGTGAAGTTCTTCCTCGATGCGCCCACCAACGACGACGGCGCGGAAGCCTGGGTCCTGCTTCGAGCCTCGGGCACGGAGCCCCTGTTGCGCGTGTACGCTGAAGCGGCCTCCCCCGGCTTGGTGACAGAGATTCTGTCCGGCGCAGAAGCGTTTGTGAAGAGCAGTGGCTAGTGGCTAGTTGTTGTCATCCCGAGCGAAGCGGAGTGGAGGGACCTGCTTTTTCAGGACTCATCAGATCACTGAACCCCAACCGCTCAACTATCCCCTAACCACTATCCACTGTTGTTCCGCTGCACTTTTGTGTCTGGCATTTGTTCTGACTGAGTACAATAATCAATAGCACCGATGAGTTCCGCCGTTGCCACCATGCCGGGTCCGACTGATTCGCCCGAAACGCGGCGCTACAACCGTGTCCGTAGATGGCTGGGCATTGCCGACTTCATACTCGGCCTGGTCCTGCTCATCGTGCTGCTGGCGACGGGATGGAACGGGACGCTGCGTGATCTGGCCATGCACGGCGCCTTCGAGCATTACACGCTCGCTGTCTTTCTGTACGTCCTGATGCTCATGTTGATTGGCAAAATGCTTGCACTGGGGCTGGACTACTATGGGTTTCGGCTGGAGCACCGCTACAATCTCTCCAATCAAAAGCTGCGCGCCTGGCTGTGGGACGAAACTAAGGGGTTTCTGGTGGGCGTGGCGTTGGCGGCGATCATCGTCGAACTCCTGTACTTCATCATCCGCGCCGCCCCGCAGTATTGGTGGCTGATCGCTTGGGCCGCGTTCCTGGGATTATTCGTACTACTGGCACAGCTTGCTCCGATAGTTCTGTTCCCCATCTTCTACAAGTTCGAGCCGCTCGAGAATGAGGAACTGAAGGCCCGTCTCGTGAGGTTGAGCGAGCGCGCCGGAACACGCGTGCGCGGCGTCTACAAATGGAATCTTGCGGAGAAAAGCAAGAAAGCCAACGCCGCTTTGACTGGACTCGGCAATACCCGCCGGATCATCCTGGCGGATACGCTGCTCGATCATTACTCCCCCGATGAGATCGAAGCCGTACTGGCCCACGAACTTGGACATCAGGTGCACCGGCACATTCTGAAAAGCATCGCAGTCCAGGCGGGGGTTACATTCGTGGGATTTTGGGCGGCGAACTGGGTGCTGCACTATGCCATGGAGGCTGGGCACGTTTTTGACAGGCTTTCCGACTTCGCCAATCTCCCGCTACTGGTGCTGGTTTCGACTGTGCTGTCGTTTCTCCTGCTGCCTGCGCTGAACGCCTATTCGCGATTGAATGAGCGGCAAGCCGACCGCTACGCCTTTCAGTCTATCGCCGGTGTGGGACCGTTCATTTCATCCATGAACAAACTCGCCGACCAGAACCTGGCAGAACGGTCTCCGTCGAAGTGGGTGGAGTGGTTTTTTCACTCCCATCCGGCAATCTCAAGACGAGTAGCCGCGGCGGAAGCTTGGGCGAAGCAGTCCCGGCCGTCAAACGGTGGTGGCTCAGTTTGATTTGTCATCCCGAGCAAGCGTTTCTTGCGTAGCGAGGGATCTGGGCGAACCGCGCGAAGCGTCGCGTTCTTTGCGACGCACGAATCGCGCGTTTGGCTCGCTTCCATCTCACAACTGAGCCACCGCCGGCGAATTCACCCTCCTGAGCCGCCCGGAACTAACCGTCGGACTGTTAAAATCAACAACATTGAGAACCACCCCGGCACCCGCCAGGCGGCTTCACCTCTTCATGTGATTGGAGTCACTGCCGGGACGGGGCATTTTGGTTGATTCTTAGTTCAGCCAGCACCGGCGGTTTTCATGTCTACTACGCCAACCCTTCGTTGTAGCCGTTGTGCTGCGGAATTGCCGTCGCTGGCAAAGTTCTGCCCTTTCTGCGCTGAACCCACTTATTCGCCGGAGGCTGTGACCATGGAGTCGGGACCGGTCACGCCTCGGCACAAGACGCCGCTAAGCGATTCGTCCTCGCCACTGGACAACGCCCGCTTCGTGCCCGGCCAAGTGTTGCTCGATCGCTATCGTATCGTTGCTCTCATCGGCAAAGGCGGGATGGGCGAAGTCTACCGCGCCGACGACTTGCGCCTCGGTCAGACCGTCGCATTGAAGTTTCTTCCCGAGCGTCTGGTACAGGACGGGGCCGCTCTGGCTCGCCTTCACCGCGAGGTTCGCATCGCACGGCAAGTCTCCCATCCTAATGTTTGCCGGGTGTTCGACGTCGGCGAAGCCGCCGAACTTCCGTTCCTCACCATGGAATACGTGGACGGTGAGGATCTCGCGTCATTGCTGCGCAGGATCGGTCGCCTGCCGCAGGACAAGGCGATCGAAATTTCGCGCCAACTGTGCGCCGGATTGGCCGCCGCTCATGACGCCGGCGTGCTCCATCGCGATCTGAAGCCGGCTAACGTAATGCTCGATAGCCGCGGCAAGGTGCGCATCACCGACTTTGGTTTAGCAGGTATCCACGGTGACGATTCCAGTGGAGGCACGCCCGCTTACATGGCTCCGGAACAACTTGCCGGGAAAGAGACAACGGTCCAGAGCGAAATCTATTCTCTCGGGCTCGTGCTCTACGAGATTTTTACCGGCAAGCGCGCCTTCGATGCGTCCACCCTGGCGGAGTTGACCCGCCTGCGGGCGCACACCACGCCGGCAAGCCCCACCAAGTTGGTAGAAGGTTTGGATCCGGTGGTCGAGCGGGTGATCCTGCGATGCCTGGAAACCGACCCCGGCCACAGGCCGAGTTCAGCGCTGCAAGTGGCGGCCGCGCTGCCTGGCGGAGACCCACTCGCAGCCGCATTAGCCGCAGGGGAAACGCCTTCACCGGAGATGGTGGCGGCGGCAGGTGGGGAAGGCGCGTTGCTGCCGTGGACAGCCTGGGTGCTGCTGCTGGCTACGCTGGCCAGCGTGGCCGTCGTTCTGGCCTTGGCGCCTTACTCTACCGACTTGGGCATCGCGCCGATACGTAAAGCTCCCGACGTACTGGAGGATCGTGCTCAGGAGATCGTGAAAAGTCAAGGCTACACCGAGCCTGCCGCCGATCACGATTCGTGGTTGGAGCGGAACTACGAGTTTCTGTTTTATCGTGCCCAGCATCTACCCTCACCGCAGCGCATAAGCGAACTCGCCAACGCCGAACAGGGCGTACGCAATTTCTATTACCGTCAAAGTCCGCGAGTCATGGTGCCTTCCCCCATCAGCGGAAGAGTCGGCGTGTGGGATCCGCCGTATGAAGTATCGGGAATGGTTCTAGTTTTGCTGGATTCCAACGGCGAGCTTGACGGATTCATAGCCGTTCCTCCTCAGATCGAGCAGGCGAATGTACCACCGGGCGTATCGGTTCACGAGCCTGATTGGAACCACCTTTTCGTGGAAGCTGGCCTCGATCCCGCGCGCTTCCGGCCTTCCCAACCGAAATGGCTTCCCCCTGTGCCCTTCGACCGCCGGCTGGAATGGGACGGCAGCTATACCCAGGATACAGATACCCCGATCCACGTATTGGCCGCCAGTTATGAGGGCAAGCTGGTGTTCTTTCACGTGATCGGTCCGTGGACCCGCCCGTGGCGCATGCAAGAGGCGTCACGCAGCCGGACCCGGGTCATTGGCGAAGCCACTTTCTTGACCGCGGGTTTCGTCACTTTGCTGCTGGCCGCGATTCTTGCCCGCCGCAACATCCGGCTGGGCCGAGGTGATCGCAAAGGTGCTTTTCGTGTCTCCGCGTATATCTTCTCCATCAGTTGGATTGCCGGAATGCTGATGGCGCATCATGTCTCGGATCTGCGCGCCGAGTGGGGACTCTTCGCCAGTCAAATGTCGGGAGCGCTGTTTTTCGGAACTTTTGTCTGGCTCTACTACATGGCCTTCGAACCTTATGTCCGGAGGCAATGGCCGCAGCTGCTGATTTCCTGGACTCGGCTGGTGTCGGGCCGCTTTAGCGACCCATTGGTGGGCCGGGATATTTTGGTTGGCGGGCTAGTGGGTAGTTTTACAGCCGTGACGTGTCATCTGACAAATGCATTGCCCGCGTGGGTGAACTTGCATGGTGAGACACCCATCGGCGGGGACACGTCTACATTAGGCTCGCCTCTGCAGGTTTTGGGCGCATTCTTCGGTCAGCAAACCAATGCGATTTTCCCGGCATTCGCCCTCATGTTCCTGCTGTTTCTGGCGCGCACCACTCTGCGCAGGTATTGGCTCGCGGTCGTGGCCACTGGACTGCTTTATGCCATCATCAATTTAGGCGCGGAGAATTTTGGTATCGAAACGCCAAACGTGATCCTGACTGCGGCTCTGTGCACTTTCCTGCTGGTTCGCTTCGGCATTCTCGCCCTGGCGATCGGCCTCTTTGTCCAAACCCTGCTCCTCTCCTATCCGCTGACTCTGGACTTTTCGAGATGGTACGCAAGCCGCTCGGCGTTTGTCTTGGCCGTGCTGGTGGGGATGGCTCTCTATGGATTCCGCTCCGCGCTCGCCAGCCGGCCGATTGTCGCGAGAGGTCTTCTTGACGACAGACAATGACCGCGGCCGGAAATTAACGGCTTCGCAGGATTGCTTCCACACGCCGTAGATCGTCTTCGGTATCCACTCCTATCGTGTCGTAGGGCGTCTCGGCGACATGGATGGAAATTCCATTTTCCAGAAAGCGCAATTGCTCCAGGCGCTCGCTGCGCTCCAGCGACGATTCGGGCAAGTCGCAGAACCGGTCGAGCGCCGCCTTGCGATAGGCGTAAATGCCAAGATGCTTGAAGTATCGCGGGTCGGCGCCGTCACGGTCGTAAGGAATTGTGGCTCGCGAAAAATAGAGCGCCCGCCCGGCTCCGTCGGTCACAACCTTCACCGCATTCGGATTGTGAATATCCTCGGGCGACGCCGCAGTCTTCAACGTTCCCACCTCGACCTCTGGATCCTTCATCAGCGCCAGCAGCGCCGCAATGTGTTCCGCGCGAGTGAGCGGTTCGTCGCCCTGTACGTTGACGTAAACATCTGCTGCCACGGAATTCGAAACTTCATGAACGCGTTCGGTGCCGCTGCGGTGGGCAGTCGAGGTCATGCGTGCATTCCATCCACGGGCGTGGCAGACCTGCATGATCTCGTCGGAATCGGTAGCGATGATCGTATCCTCCAGCAGCGGCGAGGAGTGCACGCCGTTGAAAACGTGGCCAAGCAGAGTCTCGCCTGCAATTTCGCGCAACATTTTTCGTGGCAGCCGCGTCGAGGCCAGCCGTGCCGGAATCACCGCGATGGCATTCATGGAACGATTCTAGACTGGTTAGCCTTATGCCATGCTTGTTTTGTGGTCCCCGTTGTCCTTCCCTGATCGTCTTAATTGATGGCTGGTACTATTTGACTGGCTACGCCTACGAAACCATCCCGAACAAGGCAATCATCGCGGGAAAGACTCACGGGAAGGACGTCATCACCCTCGATGACGCCAGCCTACGTCACCCGGCGCGAGGGGCGGCTGCGTTTCCGGGTTGGCGGCGGGAACAAGCAAGCGGCGTCAAGCAATAATCTGGCCAGACTTAGGGTGTAACTGTCCTTTCACACCGCGGACGCGCAGGAGGTGTATACTCCGGTGAGTTTTTGAAGTCGCCTCTCGTCAATTGCATTCCAAGTCGTTTTTTCCCCTCGGGGAGAACCTTAAAACCGGACTGATCCGAAGAAGGAGAACGTTCATCCATGAAACCCAGGACAGAGGCTAATTTACCCGACTCAATTCAACGCCAACTCAATATGTACGCACTGGCTGCGAGCGCAGCCGGAGTTGGCCTGCTCGCTCTAGCACAATCGGCAGAGGCCAAAATTGTCTACACCAAGACCCATCAGACAATCCAGCCGAACACCCAATATAACCTTGATCTCAATGGCGACGGGACTACCGATTTCACCCTTTCAAATTACCGTTACTACAAGAGTTCGCTCAGTGCGGGTGCCGGCCTGTTCGTGGCTATTCCCCAGGGCAATTTTGTCCGAGGCTATGTTGTAAGCAGTGGAGAACGATTTGGATCCGCCGCCTCCGCCCTCGCCGCAGGGGTCAAGATCCAGGGAAAGAGGAAATTTCTGCCCAAGCTTTGCCAGAAGAGCTGCAGGGGCACGATGTTTAGGAGTGACACGAATCCTAGCAGTGGCGCTTCAGCTTTAGGTCAATGGTCGAACGCAACCAACCGCTATCTGGGCCTGAAATTCAAGATCACGGGGCAGACGCACTACGGCTGGGCCCGGCTCAACACAAGCTGCCCAGCATTCAAATACCAATGCAGCGCTCTTCTGACCGGCTACGCGTACGAGACGGTTGCGAACAAAGGAATCGTCACCGGCAAGACTCACGGAGCGGATGTGATCACCCGCGAGCAGTCCAGCCTTGGGCACTTAGCGCAAGGCGCGTTGGCGATTCGGCGGTGGCGGCTGAGAAAAGCAATCGCTGCCTGCGAATAAGCAAGGGCGGATCGGAACGCGGCTTCGTGCGCAGCTAAATCTGATAGTCAATATCCTCCATGATCCTCTGCAACGACGCGGAGAGTGGTTCGCTGACCGCTTCCGAGCCCTCGAGTCTTTGCACGCGTTCCCGCAGCTTGTTTACTTCGGTCGCCACCGCCGCCAGCGCCTCGGAGAGCGGGTCGTTGATCTGCTTGGGATCGGTGATCACCACACGTTCTCCGTTGCGGAAGATGATGTGGCCGGGAACACCGACCACAGTGGAGTGTTCCGGCACGCTGCGCAGCACGACCGAACCTGCTCCGATGCGGCAGTTCCGGGCGACGGTGATGTTGCCGAGGATTTTTGCGCCTCCGCCGATTACCACGTTGTCTTCGATGGTCGGGTGCCGCTTGCCACGCTCCTTGCCAGTGCCTCCCAGCGTCACGCCCTGATACAAGGTGACGTCGTCACCAATGATCGAAGTTTCACCGATGACCACGCCGAGCCCATGATCGATGAACAGCCGTCGGCCGATCTTCGCGCCGGGATGGATTTCGATTCCGGTGAGGAAGCGCCCGACTTGTGAAAGCCATCGCGCCAGGAAAAACAGCCGATGGTTCCACAGCCAGTGATTGATACGGTGGAACCACACCGCGTGCAATCCTGAATAACAGAAGAAAACTTCCAGGCGCGACCGGGCAGCGGGATCGCGCTCCAGCACCGTGGCCACGTCTTCGCGAATTAAGGCGACGAGATGGGGCATGGATCAAACCGGCAACGCCGATGTCGGAATCTGCAGCGCCTGGTTCCGCAGTCCATCAAACAGAATACTCGTCAGGTAGCGTTCGCCGAAATCCGGCAAGATCACTACGATCAGCTTGCCGGCGTTTTCCTTGCGACGCGCGACTTTCAGAGCTGCCACTACCGCCGCCCCGGACGAAATCCCCACTAGCAGACCCTCTTCTTTGGCCAGGCGGCGCGCCATCTGAACCGCGTTGTCGTTGGTGACGGTAATGATCTCGTCGATGTAGTCCGTGCGCAGAATGCTGGGCACGAATCCGGCGCCGATGCCCTGAATCTTGTGCGGCGATGGCTTGCCGCCGGAGAGCACTGGGCTGTCCGCCGGCTCAACCGCAACCGCCTTGAACGACGGCTTCTTGGGCTTGATGTATTGGCAGACGCCAGTGATCGTCCCGCCAGTCCCCACGCCGCAGACCAAAATATCCACCCGCCCGTCGGTGTCGTTCCAAATCTCGGGGCCGGTAGTTTCCACGTGAATTTTGGGATTCGCCGGATTATCGAACTGCTGCGGCATAAAACCATTTGGAGTTTTGGCCAGAATCTCAGCCGCCTTGGCGATTGCGCCCTTCATTCCGTTTGGACCTGGCGTAAGAATGATTTCCGCCCCGAGAGCAAGCAGCAGCACCCGCCGCTCCAGGCTCATGGTGTCCGGCATCGTGAGGATGAGCCTGTAGCCTTTGACGGCGGCGACGAAGGCCAGGCCGATCCCGGTGTTGCCGCTGGTCGGCTCGATGAGCACAGTTTTTCCTGGCTGAATTTTGCCCGACCGCTCAGCCTCCGCGATCATGCTGACGCCAATGCGGTCTTTTACGCTGGCGCAGGGATTCCGGCTCTCCAACTTTGCGGCCACCTCGGCCACGCAACCTTCGGTGACTTTGTTGAGCCGCACCAGCGGCGTGTTGCCGATGAGTTCGGTGACATCGTTTGCGATCTTCATAGTTGGGCCGGTTCCTCTCACAAGTGGATGCAATGGAATTGCAATTGACTCTAGTAAGACTACTAGAGCGGCTTCACGCTGGTTCTGTCGCAAATATTTGAGGTAGGCGCGATAATGCCTTTAACTTCGTTCAGGGCAGCCTCTCGCCTGTGAGGCCGCGGGTTCCATAAGTTGACGTGTTATCATGAAGTTACGTTGCCGTGGCGGTGTAGCTCAGGTGGTTAGAGCGACGGTCTCATAAAGCGTCTAGAATCAATGGTATACAGTGTCCTCAACGGTTTAGCGTTTGGTATCTTGGGTGCGTTGGCGTGCATTTGGGCACATTCGGGACAGAACGTTCTAACGATGTTCTAAAGGGTGGCTCCTGAGAGCGTAAACACGTGCTGGGACGTACAAGATGCCTTAGCTTGGCCAGAAACTTGCCAACGGCTTCAGCTTCTGCGTCTAGGGAGATCGCAGTGATTTTTCTCTATGACGCCTGCGCCAGAAATTCCTTCCCCTCAAACGTGAAGCCTTCAGACTCACCTGCTCGCACAAACTGTGCAGTGTCGTATCTCGTCTTGAACGCCAGCCGTGCACCAATCTTCGGTTTTGCTGACCCCGATGCTCTTTGAGTGGCTCGCTCGCTGAGGAAAACCACGACGGTGCCGTCTCGCTCGATCTGGTAATCTGCCATTTGAATGCCCTCCGTTTCGGATTCTAGAGCTAAAGATGCTTTTCTTTAACGAGTCGCCAGTATTGAAAACCTAAAGCGGTCAACCTACAGGATTTGGAATTCATGGCCGCGAAATACATGTGTTCTTCTCCCACCGGCACAACTAACCCCACACTGACGAATTTTTGGAGGTCTTTCATTATTGCCACTTTCACCGGATCAGCCGCAGGCTCCGTGAATTCATAGGAACGATCAAGCTTGTGTTCGTCTTGCGGTTTCGGAAAATAATCAATCAATTTCCTGAGCGTCGCATGCGACACGGGCGGTGTGATGGTTCTGAGGGATGTGAAGCGGGTTACGTTTGTCTTGAATATCGGCCTTTGATCCCACGGCCCTAATGCCTGGTCAACGTAGGCGTATATGCTACCGGGCGTAATGTGGCCGCGTAAGTCTGCCGCACCACCTTGCAGAGCATTGACAACAAGGGCAGTAAAGACGCCACTACCGTTTATTTCAAGAGCGGATTCCGAATCACGGCTTGCCGTTAGAACAGACAATCCCTCTGACAGTTGGGCGACGTTGCTGCCGGAGGTTGTCGGAGATCCTAGTGCGCCAGAATGACAGCAATCGAGGATTATGATTTTGTCCTTCGCTCTTGAATGATTGGCGAGGTTCAAAATGTCATCCATTGAAACGCCTTCATCGTATCTCTTGAAATCCGTCGTAACGATGTAACCGCCAAGGCTAGTGATAACCCCGTGCCCCGAGAAATACAGCAGAGCGACATCTGGATCACCAGCAAATAGAGCCTCAATTTCTGCTTTCAGCGTTGGTCTTGTAATGGATTCGCTCGGCGAAGTTAGCAGTTTGATTCCGAAATTAGGCGCGCCGTCGCCGTGGGTTTCAAAAACCTTGCCTATCGAAATTGCATCATTAACGCATCCGCGTAGCGGAGCATTCGGGTAGTCATTGATGCCGACGACGAGAGCTTTTCTCATGGTTGTGAACCTCAAAGGTTGTGGATGAAGGTCTCAAGGTTATCCCAGCTCCAAACGTTGATGCGCTTGCCACTCAGCAAAGCCGGGAGCCTCGGGCGTTCGTCGTTGATCCACATCAGCATGGTCGGCACTCCTTCGTCGTAGGCGCACTGTATTTCCCAGAGCTCCCCGTCTGCGCTCGCGGTGTTCTTCGAAATCAGTGCGATCACACCGTCGCAGCTCTTAACACGGGTTCGACAGTTTGTTTTCCATTTTGCGTCCCACGGCTCCTTAACAGAAAAGTCGAAAAAGTCGAACGGCGTCTTCGGGTTTCTGGCGTGGCCTATAAGAAAATCCCGATACCTTCTGTCTTCGACCGCGAATGCGATGAATACGCGTTTGTCAGCCATGTTTTGCCCTTTCGTGTGTTCCCACCATCACTGCCTGTACTGACTACTGCTACTTTTCGTACGACTCTGTCAGTCTCACGGACGCAGGCCAACCACTAGCCCTTCGCCATGAATTTCACCCGCACTGGCTCTTTTACTTTCTTCTTGGCCTCGAAGGAAACTCGTTCGCCATCGCGGGTCCTGAACTTGACCGGCACTTCTTCTCGGACAGTGCGATGAGCGTCAAACTGCACTTTATGTTTCTTGTTCGCCATTTCTGCTTCCCCCTTACAGTTGCCTGGGATCTAGCAACTGAGGTATCATTCTCCAAAATACAACCCGTCGCCATTATGCGACGGCAAGGGTCACGTCGTCAACACATTTTTACAACGGGTTGGAAATTAGATGGATGACAGGCAAATCGATCTAAAGAAGTTGGGTGCCAAGATTCGCTTCTTACGACAAGGGAAGGGCTGGTCTTTGGCCGATTTGGCCGAAAAGTCCGGAGTGCCAAAGGCATATATTTCTGATTTGGAGAACGGGGCAGCAGGCAAGCCGAATATTCAGTACGCCTTCAATATTGCAGTGGCGCTGGATGTCACGCTGGACGATCTGCTGAAGGATGCCACCGCTAAGGAACAGCGAACTAGGCAACGGTCGTCGGGCGACCTACCTCCAGGGCTGGCAGAGCTTCAGCAAGAGCTTGCTCTTTCATCTGGGCCACTTTCAGATGATGATGTAGAGATGCTTGCGCAGGTGAACTTCCGAGGAAACAGGCCAAGGGACAAGGAAGGGTGGCGGTTCGTGCTTCAGGCCATAAGAATGGCAGGTGAACAAAGCCGCCAAAAATAGTGATGGAAACTCTTCGCATCGGTGGTCGACGTTATTCCGACCCTGACATTATCTCGCTTTGTAGGCAGAGCGGCGAACTGATCGACCCCCGTTCGACGATCGTGAATATGGCTCGGTCTCTGACTGAAAAAGCCGACGGCTTTTCTGGATTGCCTGCCGATCCGCTGGAGCGATTGAAAATCATTGCCTCCTTGAACCGCATCAAGATTTTGCCGATGGACATGGATCAAGTGCGCAGAGAAGAACGAGATGCTGCCCTTTACCCAACCGCCTCCGGATGGACTGTTCTTTTCAATCCGAATCGCCTCAGGACACGCATCATCTTCACGATTGCACACGAGATCGTCCATACTTTCTTCCCCAACAGCACGAACGGTGCTCGGTTCAGGTCAATCACGAACCCCAGTTCACGAGAAGCGAACGAACTTGAGCTCCTGTGTCACTTGGGGGCATCGGAGCTGGTGATGCCGCTGAACGAATTTCAACGGCGAGCAACCGGGAGATTCGGCTTGTCTGCGGTTGAGGCATTGGCCTCTTACTTCGGTACGTCTTTCGAGGCCACTGTTTATCGACTCGCGACGGCTCATCCCGGCCTTGCAGTGGCTGGAATGTTGCAATACCGGTTAACAAAAGACGAGGAAAGAAGGCTGACAAAGACCACCGATCAGGGAGTTCTGTTCTCAAACCTCAGGACGCTGCAGCCACAACAACCTGCGGAACGTAAGTATCGCCGCCAATCAGTGCATCTCTCTACTGCTTGTCAGGAGGAGGAGTACACGATCCGTTTTAACAAGTCCTTTGATCCGAGTTCAGTTGTGTACAGGGCGCGTGAGGGTGGGATACAGAGCAGCGTGGAGAGTCTTCCCAACTTGGCGAATGTGAGCGGGCGGATCGAGGCGACGCTCTGTCCTTACCAAAGTGACAATTCGGGCGCGGATTTTGGGGACGTGTTCTTCTTTTGGGAACAGATTAACAATCGCGTATAGGTTTCCGGCGACAATGGTTGCCATGAACGGCCCTGTCCGATTGTGGAGATCTTCAGCCCGGCAGGTCCTGTTAACGCAACAAGTCTTCACACTTCCTATGCTGCCTTCTTGCCCGCCTTCCACTTCGCCCACCTTGCCCGTTGAGCGGCGGCGATCTTCCTGCGGGCTGATGCTGACATTGTGCGCTCGGGTTTCACCTTACCCGCCTGACTGTTCGCGGCTCTCTTTGCCCATCGCGCTTTCTGCGCGAGGCTCATCCGCTTACGAACCGAGGCTGATCTGGTACGCCTCGGTTTCGTGTGGGAACTCCCACCGTTCAACTTGCCAAGAACTGAAAGAGCCGCATCGACATGTTTAAGCCGATTTGCCAGATTCGTTCTCTCTGCCCTCAACTCCGACACTATGGACGGCAGTCCCTTTAGCTTTGCCATGAATTCCCCCTCGGCTGAAGATCATAGCAGACCAGTTTGCTGGTCAGCCGTGTCAAAGTGCCTCAGCTCCGGGAGCGCGGCACGAATGAAACCCGTCTGCGTTCCAGCGGAGAAGCAGAAGGACCCGATTCGAGATGGGCCAGCTGTTCCGCAGCGTGTGAGAGAATCGACACCGTGGAAAGGGACGTTCAAGCTAAGACGAGCATCTTGAAGTCCGCGCTGCACAGTCTCGGCAAGCGTTTGGACGACGGGGACGAGTCTGAGCTCTTGGTGTGGGTGATCCCCGGAATGTTGGCCTGTGCGCATCGCCCTCTTCGGCATCACAAAGTGTTCGGGCGCGAAAGAAAAGGGCGTGACTTGCCGCCTGAAGCCGCTCCGTTGGTTCTTCAGTGGGCGCAGCGCGTCAAGACCCTTGGCATTCGTTCTATCGTAAGCTTGATGCACTCGAAGGAGCTAAGACACTACGCAAGTCTCGATCTGGGCGCCAAGAATCTCTTCGAGCTGTACGAAAAGGTGGGTTTTCAGTTCCGTCACATCGAATGGGACGACCCTGCCCACCGACCGAATTTGAAGCGCTCCACGTACAAGCAAGAATTGGAACGGGTTCAGATCGCGGCACTCGAAGCGTTTGACCAACTGCCGAAACCAATCCTGTTCCACTGCAGTGCCGGAATTGACCGTTCCTCGCCGGTAGCAGCCCACATATTCCAGATGCGCGGAAATGCGGCTCATGGTAATTGATCATCGGCAGGTCCGTAGGATTTCAGCCCAATTGCCGACGAAGGCCGTCGCCTACTCAATAAGTGGGCGTAAGGCACCGCTCAATGAACAATGCTATTTCGTTGCGGTAACCCCTACCGTCAATTTCTTGAGGTCACGACCCTAGTCGAAAGAAATTGACCAAAGGGTCGGAAAAGTCTATTCTCGCCGCGAATGGCAAATGAGCGATCCTTCATCGAGGCTCTCGCCTCGGCCATGTCGGTGAAATCGGCAGGTTGTCGGAAGCCAAGCGGCTTTAGGACGGTTCGAGGAGGGTCCATAAATGTCTACGTCAATCGCCAACCCGTATCCTCGTTTCTTGAGGATGCATGTCCGTCTCTTCAACTAAGCAGCTTCACCTCATAGACAATCCCGATCCTTCACTCGGCACCAGTGTGCCTGAACCTGCCGCTGCGAACGCTTCTGCCTACCAGCCTGACTTCCGAGCCCTTGCAAAGGCCCACATCGAACGCGGATTCATCGTCTCTGCAACCAAGCCCGCAAGCAAAGAAGGCATGTGGCAGTGGAACGGCCTCAATCTTTTATTCACGCTCGACGATGTGGATCGCTTCCTTGAGAAACACCCTGACTGCCAACACTCAAATGTAGCTGTCGTTGGCAGCATCGGTCGGCACTGGAAGCGAGACAAGGACGGCAATTACGTTCGAGACAAGAACGGCAAACGAATCCTTGAAGGCAACCTCTTTGTCGTCGATGTTGATGCTGGCGGCGTTATCGAGCAAATCGTGAAGGAGACCGGGTGCGAGTTTCCCAACACTTACATTGTCCAATCGCGTCCCAAAGAGAAGCCCCATAAAGTTCATGTCTACCTGCGGTGGACACCATACGGGATCACGGCATTCAACGCACTTGCTGAACGCTTTGGCAGGAAGACCAAAGAACACTCAGGCATTCGTGATTTCAGTAAGCCTGTCGATGAGCGTGGACTTCATCCAAATCGTTACGATCTGAAGGGCTCGGGCGCAAATGGTTATGTTCTCGGTGCAGGCAGCGTTCACAGTGCGGACGACGGCGGCGAGATGTACGAAGCGCAGAACAACACTCCCGTACTCGAAGCCGAGGATTATCTATTCGACTGGTTCATCCAAGACCTTACCAAGTTCTACGACGCAGCGGGCGAACTAAGTAGACAAGCGGCAGAGCACGCTGCGAAAACCGCAGCCTTATCTCCTCAAACACGCGCAGCACTGCAACGGAAGAATGATGCTGAAGGCTTCCTGATTTCAAAGCCGGGGACGTATGGCTTCTTGTGGGCAAAGGCTCGCTTCTTTGCCAAGCACGGTCTACCCAAAGAGATCATCAAGCAATATCTCATCGCTCGTGCGCCGACCGCTTGCCACGAAGGCCGTGCGTACGTCGAAAGCGAAAAAGGACAACGGGCGATTGAAAGCATCGTGAAAGAAGTCGAGGTAGACGACAGCGAGCCATGGTTGCAGCGAAACAAATCTGAATCGAAACCCGAATCAAAGGCCGAACCAACGGACATCCGCGCGCTGAATGAAATCACTTCGCAAAGCACAAGGCTGATGAGGATCGGTCAAGGCTTTTCCCACGAGATCGGTCGAGACGAGATGTATCAGCGGCTTCAGTTGCTTTCTGACGATGAGGGTGATCGCCAAGCAGCCAGCCGAACAATGAAAGCACTGGGCTACAAGTACCACAAGTCCGCAAAGGTCTGGAGGAAAGATGCGTGACACCGTAAATCAACCATGTCACACAGTGCTTGCTTTGAACATCGGTCCACGGGTTTCCATGGATACACGGTACATGACACCACTAAATACCACCTCCACCACATTTAATGACCTGTCACGTCACGCACTTGTTTCGATGTCACGCTGGCAAGTTGTTGGGAACAAAATAAATTCACGAAATCGATGTCACGCACTTCATGTCACGCACTTTTTCGATTTGTCACGCGCCATAGGTTACGTGACATACACATTTACCCACGTCACGCATAGGAGGACAAAAAGGGTATGAAGATGTCGCAGTGGCGTTTTTATCTCGGACTTTTCAACACAGCTAGTGAAGCTGCAGCGGCCTACAACTTCGCAGCAAAGAAACTGCACGATGAGTTCCCAGTGCTCAACGATTTGAGTCAGTATCAAGGAAACGAGTAGCCATGAACAAGTCGAAGGCAAACGATACGAGTTTTCGTCCGGGGCAGTCAGGCAACCCCAGCGGTCGCCCGCGCACCTCGGATGCGCCTACGAATATCGCAGAGACTCGTGCGTGCATTGCTGAAGAATACGCGAAGGCAAAACCAAAGAAAGACAGGCTTCGGGCTTTAGAGGCACTATTAGCGAGTTTCGATCAAGAAGCGAGCCGCAAAGCGCGGGCGGAAGCACAAGCACCATCGATCCCGGCAGGTGAAATGTCGACCAACACTGTCGTGATAAATGCTTTGCGAGCCAAAGTCGAGATGGAGCGAAAACTCAAAGCGGCAGAAGATCAAATCAGCAAGCACGACATGGCTATGCGCGATCTTCGCGTACAGTGCCGTGCTGACTATGAGACAAGTCTAGCCGCACTACAAAAGGAGTTGGCAGACGCGCGACGCGCGCATGCCGCTTGCGAACAGGACAACGTCAGGCTCCGGACAAGCGTGGAAGCACAGGAGTTGAGCAATTTGCGGCAGAAGGTCAGAGAGCTACAGACGCAGGCACAAGAATTGGACCGGATTAAGAAGGCTGCACTTGCAATGCTCGATAAGATGACCTACATCGAGATTAATCAGGAATTGCAAAGACTGAAAGAAGCCCACCCCTCCGGGGACTTTCCGATTTCAGTGCAACTGCGCAGAACTGATTTGATACACGCCAAACTAATGGTCTTGAAACAAATGACAGACGCAGAGAAAATCCTCGCTCTCGAGAAAGGAGAATTATGAACAACGACGAAATGCAAGAACTTCAACGCATCATTGATTCCAAAACCTCAACCGAAGCGGAAGAGCAGTGGGCCGTGGAAACGCTCCTGTTGTATGCAAATCCCGATCAGGTGGAATGGACTGAGCACGAAATCGCCCATTTCAAGAAATTGGTCCGGAATATCGATGGACCGACAGATTGTATCGAGTCAGATCGGCAAGTCGAATCCCGGTCCCATTGCAGCATAGCGTGTTGGAATGAGCAAACAAAGACATGGACATGCAATCACGGAGTTACGTATGTCACTATTGTCGAAACGTGCACGTGTGGCACGGGAAGGGGCGCGAACCACAAGCACATCGAAGATCGGCGCGTTCAATCTATAAAAGATTGGGAAAATAGTCCAAGTTTTCATGATCCCTTTGGCCGAAAATAAACGGTCGGCATTTTCGGGCCTGCCGTACCCACGCTTCAAAAATCCCCAGACTGGGCAATCCAGCCGGAAAGCGAGAAAATGTTTGAACAGTATCCAGATGTAATGACAAAAGAAATGCTAGCTGAGGCACTGCACTGCAAACCCTCTTCGATCTATGAAGCCACGCGGGAACGGTCTCAAGTGAGAAGTGCTCATCCGCTTCCAGTCATGCGCTTGCCTTTCGGATTGCGTTTCAAGAAGACGGACATCATTGAGTGGTTGTCCAAGGTTGCGTCCGAGCGTATCCAAGACGCGGGCACGTTCTAAGGAGAGAAATGGAAATCAAAGAATTTGCAGAACGATACAGGGTGAAGACCCGAAAGGATAGTTGCGAAGAAGCAATCATTCCCGGCAAACCACGTAACGCGGCTCGCCCTGAAGACCGCCATCATATCTACGATCACGGAAACGGGAAGTTTGGCGTCTGCCTGCTGTTCACATCGGTCGGCAAGTATCACAACGCCCAAAAGCGTCTGGTGGCAGCCGGGTTCACCCAAGGGCAGGATGGAGACTCGGAAGGAACCTTCCTGTTTGACCCAGCCGACAAACAGCAGGCGAAGGCAGCCATTAGGGAAGCGGGGATCAGGATACGGAAGGAACTATCCGCAGAACGACTGCAAGCAATGAAGGCAAGGGGTGTAATGCTCGCCCAGAGTCGCCGGAACCCACAGGAAAACGCCTCGTATACAGCGTAGGACGCACAGTTAGCCTCCTGGACGGGGGGGTTTGCCCATCCTAGGGCTCTTGAGCCGTAGAAGCCCCTCCACGGCGGTCTCTTGGTATGTCGGCAGGAGCAGGGAGATGATGCGTCGGATGTACGGCTTAGTTGTGACAGCTCAGACTTTGACCTTGCACGCTTCGCGGTCGGAGTTGGTCAGTGTGTCAGGCAACCCTGCACCGACTGCACAACTGCGCAAGGGTAGCGATTAGACCACGGTAGGATTGCTCAACATTAATGGCTCTTACCGTGTTCCCCCGAAGTGAGTCGGAATAATGTCCCTAATCTCGTCTGTTGAAAAAGGGACAGTACTTCCTGCCATCTTCACACGAATCGTGGGAATCGTATCTGTATAGAGGTGCTCCAGCTTTCCATCTCGCCATACTGTGATGCGAATCTTCTTCCCGTGTTCATCCGAATAAACAGTCACGATTTTATAGACATCCTGAAGTGTGAGGGAATTAAGCTCGGATGGCACTTTAATCTTCATAGGTTCGAGTTTACCCACGACTAGACTGCCATCCCGGCGTTGAATCACATCCTCGCGGAAGCGGAGCGCCTTATCAATGTTCAGCGTTCCTTCAGCAAACACCTTCCCGCGCAACGCGGGCACAAAGTCGCTCGCCACCAATAGTCGCCGCTTGATGTCGGCGGGAGTCGTTAAGCCTTGCGCGTAAAGTAGCGCTGCTGCCAAGCTTACAATTGCTGTTGCTTGAGATGTACCGCTCATTACTGCCGTTTGTGCCCCGGGAATTGTCGATTTAATGTCTACACCCGGTGCGGCAATGTCCACAGACCTAAAGCCGAAATTCGAAAAGCCAGGCATCCTTCCACTTGGATCTTGAGCCGCGACGGAGATCACGTTTTTGAAATCAGGGGAAAGGGCGGTTAACTTCGCGGGAAAACCAGTGTTGGCAGGTAAGCTCCTGTCATCCAGATCAATGCCGACGCCACTCCGGGGATTACCTGCAGCAGCAACGAAAAGCATATTTGACGCATCCTTAATCGCATCCTTAACGGTCTCAGAGGATGGGCCAGTGACACTGAGATTCATAATGTTAGCATTGTGCATGTACGCGTACCGAATGGCATCACTCAGATCACCGAGATTTATCCTAGCCTCGGCATCTGCCACTTTGAGGATCATTAGCACAACTCTGGAATCCACCTTGTCTATTGCCTTTTGGTAAAGTCGAGCAGACACCAACCCCGCGATGTGAGTTCCATGGTGGTAGTCTTCGCAGACGTTGCAGTCATCCAATGGAAAACTCGATAAATTCAGAAAGTTACAACCGTTCGTGTCGTTTAGACACTGAGTGCTGAATTGATCCACGGTTCGGGTGCTCGCGGGGTTCGGATTCGTCCAGAACCTGAATCTGGTATCACCTTCGGCGATCCCGGTGTCTGCAATAGCAACTATCGCCTGCCCTTGCTTCTTGTTATCTAGATCAGACCAATCGGTTGGGAGTGTTTCAAATGCGGGGTTATCGGGTTTGTCTGCGGACACGCAGTCGGAAGTCTGCTTCTGTGCGGCTGCTAGAGTCCACTGAGGCACCTCTACAGGTCTGGGCCCTACATCTATGCTAAGAATTGATCCCGTTGTGTCGTTCTTGAGCAGTTTCTGTCTGGCTTGCTCAGCTTCTTGCATGGATGAAGTCCGAAGCGGATAGCTGACTGGCTCTGTTGTGTAGGGAAGTACCACACGTCGGCCCTTGACATCAGTGTTCCACGATCCCCGTAGAAGCGGATTGGCTGCCCAAACTCGTTCTTGTGTTGTCGGTCCGTCGTCTCCCATTAGCCACTCGGCAAGCTGGTGAAGGGTTATCCTGCGTGTCGGGATGATCGTTTTCTCGGCAGTGCCCTTCGGGCCGGACGGCAAGATAATGGCTGTCTCGGATGCTTCGCCTTTCTTGAAGACACCGGGGTTGTATTTCTGGACGATATCTCGGAACCATTTCCTACTGACCCCGTAATAGTTCCTTAAGATGTCCGTCAGCTGAACCTTTCGGTGCACTTCCACAGTTGTTGTACAGTCACTGAGCTGAGCTAGAGCGTCGACGATTCTCGCTGCATCCCGCTCCGGTCTGATTCGTATGGTAACGTAGATTTGTTCTGGTGTTTGTTGGGTGTCGCATACAGTCCCTGAAGACTGTCCCCACGCGAGACTACTCAGCAAGGCGCAGAGTGCAATCACCACGCTGAATGAACAGTGTTCTGATCGACAGTTCACAGCAACCCGTTTCGCTTTCACTGACCGAAAGTGAGCTTGATAGTATTGCCAGTCTCAGTAGACAGTTTTCCACTGGCACTCAGGCCAATCGGCAGCAGCTTCGCGGTGTCAACTCCTGCCGACACCTCTTTCGTTACAGTAAACGCCAGTGAGATCTCAACTTTGTCGGTCATCAGCTTCGTCGAGCTCGCCTTTGCGTTTAAGAAGCCCATCTTTGCTGCTTCAATCTGTTGTGTCAGCGCGTTTTGTATGTTGTTTAGATTCACGCTAGAAAGTGCAGCTTCTTTTTTCTCTTGCGGGGGCTTAAGTTCAAAGCTCATTGAGGTCACATTACTCGCACCTCCCTTACCCCCCAAGTTGAAAACAAAGAGTTTCACCCCACCATTCTTCTCTTTCACGATGCTAGTCTTCACTTCCACGTTGACGCTCTGAAGATGCGGAAAGCCTTCCACTGGATTCTTTGCAGCCTCGTCGAGAGCTTTCTCGATCAGATTTATGACCACCCCGAGTTCTACTTTGTCGCTGCCCCCTTTAATGGTTGTCGATGACCCTTTTGGGGCGGCGAGTGTTGTGCTCCGATTGTTGCTGCCCGTGCCCGATGGTTGCTGACTCCACGCCACGGACAGAAGGCACGCACAGAGAATCAAGATCAACATACTGATTCGTTTCATGACTGCCTCCATAAAATGCCCTTGTCTGATGGAAATACGTTCCCGGAATTCGGGTCATTCGCCTCAGGGGGTGCTGCGTCTCAACTGGCGGGAACTGCTCTTCGGAGAGGCGAGACGCTTAGTCACCAATAGGTTTACTCCTTTGGCTAACCCTTGCAATAGCAGGCATCACCGTTGGCTGTGATGTGATACCGCACGCGGGTTGCGGCACGTGGGACGGTACCCAGAAGAGCCGTCGGCGACTGGAAGGCGGGAGGTAGAAACCCTGCCCTATGTCCGACACATGGAGCCTTGCCACTGCACCCGGCACGGTCGAGTTCAGGCAGTTACAAGTTTGTTGATCAGGAGCGGGGAGATGATGCGTCGGATGTACGGCTTAGTTGGGGAGCATTCCTGTAGTGGCGCGATGCCGCACGCCTTGAGGAACGCAGTGTCAACGACTGCAATCTTTGCCCTGCGAATTCCACCACCGACTCGGCCCAACGTCTTAAACAGTCTGGTCGCAATGCATGCTTGCCCGTGCACCTGATCTGATGACCGGGCAGGCATCCATGCCGATATGCTCCGGTGGGTTCATTGTTGCTTCGATGCGTCCCTTAGGTTTCCCAATACTGCGAGAAGCAAAGCTCGTAGTTCTGCCGGAGACCTTCGCTCGGTCTTAAGCTCATCAGAACGCTTTGCGAGTTGAAGTTTGAATTCCTGATCTTTGCGTTTGTGGCCCATAATTGTTCTCCATGGTTGCCAGTGTCCGAAGCGTATCTCTACGCTGGCCCGCGACCAGTTCAATCGGCACCGGGCCGCAGCCCACTGCGGTCGCGGCCTGCACGAGAATGTCCGCTACAGCAATGTCTAAATCCGCTACACTCATGCTCCACGTATACGCAGCGGTTTTCTGTGATTGCACTTGTGATTGCTGCGAGAGCTTGACGCACTGAGCGCGTCCGAGAGCGACAGAAAAAAATGAGGCGCAGCAACCGTGATCCGCCTTGCAAGCTGCCTGTGCAAGCGTGCGCCTTGCATTCTGCCCGTTGCTCCCCGGCGAAGTAATGAAGCAAGACTGCAAAAGCAACCCGCTGGCATAATCGCGGACTCTCCGGCAACAAGGGCAAGGGCAATATTTCATTTCCGAAGCGCAAAATGCCTTTGCGAAAACTGTATAAACACGGGATCAGCGTCAGTGTTCACCGCCATTCTTGGCAGCAAGCTGCTTCATGCCAGTTCTGAATGCTTCCTCGGTAATCTGCTTTTTGTAGACGTTCAAAGTCGTAGCCATGGATCGGTGCCGCAGAAGTTGCTGAGCAACCGCGTAGTTTCCGCCCGTAGCTTCGACGGCAGCGGTGCAGGCCCCTCGTCTCCCGGCGTACAATCCCTTCCAAGTCAACTTTGCTTTGGCCACAGCCGGGCGGATTTTCTTGGCAACGACCATGCCCAGAATCGTGCAAGTGGCCACCGTCGCCGTTTTGAAAGACGAAGCCTTCAGCCGGATTCCCGCACTTCGTACGCCACAGTTCAAGCGGAATAATGATTCTCTGATCCACGAGCGGAATGTCCGCGACGCTTTCTTTAGTCTTCGGCGTACCGAGTACCCCGCGTACCACGGCCCGCCTTATGTGCAGGTATTCAGAATCGAAATCCTCCCAACGGCAGCCGCAAATCTCGCTCGGCCTAAGCGCCAAGAAGCAACTCAACGCCATAATGAGTTGACAATCAACATGCTCTTTCAGAGCGGAGATAATGTTCTCAGCCTCTTCGATGGTGTAATGCTTCGTCGAAGCGGATTCAATTGCGTCCTCGGGCATCAGCACGTCGTGGATAGGGTTGACGAGAATGATTTCCTCTTGCACTGCGTACTTGAAGATTGAGCACAAGAGCGCCCGGATATGCTTCAGCGTTGTCTTGCACTGCGTAGCCGCCAGCGTGCGGAGGAAACGTGTGCCGATCTTCGGTGTGTACTCCTGAACTGTCATCTCACCAAAATGAGTCTTCAGGTGCTGCGACCAGATTTGTTTGTACCCCCTGAGCGTACTTGGCTTCATTCTGGTTGCGCCCGTCAGTGGGACAATCTCCTCGCCGTAGTGCTTTAGGTATTGATTCCAGAACGTGACGATCTTCATGTCTTTGGATGGCTTCTTCTGACCGTTCTCCTGATTGACCGTTCGCATGAATTCATCACGGAGAGGAAGGACGGATTTCTTACTGCGGTGCAGATCGTCACGACGGCAGAGGGTTACGGTCTTGTGGAGTCGCTCTCCCTTTTCAGTTGTGCGATACTTGAGATACCATGTGCCGCCGTGCAGGTAAATGGAACCTTGCTGATAAGCCATGCTTCCTCCCGGTTGCAGGCTCAATCATAGCAAATGTTCTAAGATGTTCTAAAGATCACGATGGTAACATAGGTAAGTTATTGTAAATAAACCGTGGCGGTGTAGCTCAGGTGGTTAGAGCGACGGTCTCATAATCCGTAGGTCGTAGGTTCGAGTCCTACCGCCGCCACCAATTCGATCCAGGTCCTTCGCTGCGCTCAGGATTTCGGCACGCGGCTCAGACGCCGCGTAAACGCCTCAAGTTCGAGTCCTACCGCCGCCACCAATTCCCACTGCAGCGCGCCGATTCGCGATTCCACCGATTCGCGGTACGATGGAAGTCCGTCGTGAAGGCTAACGCCACTCTCTCCGATGCCGCTCACGCACCCTCCGTGGGGCAACGCTCGGGCTTGCGCTGGCCTCGGCAACATGCTTCGCCGCTGGACCTCTGCCTGCTTGCTGGGATCACCGGAGTGGCTGCGGTCCTTCGTTTCCACTCGCTTGGCTCGAAATCTCTGTGGTTTGACGAAGGAGTCAGTGTCGCGATTGCCCGCCTCGATGGCTACAACTTTGTGCGCATTCTGTGGCGGCGCGAAGCCAACATGTCGCTCTACTATCTTCTTCTCCGTCCCTGGTTGCACCTGGGAATTAGCGAATCCCAGGTGCGCGCGCTTTCCACGATTTTTGCGATTGCCTCAATCCCGATCGTCTATCTGTTAGGCCGCCGCTTGTTTGACTCACGGGTGGGTCTGATCGCAGCCGCGCTGCTGGCGGTCAATGCCTACCATGTCGAGTATTCGCAGGAGGCGCGCAGCTACCCGCTGATGGTGTTCCTTGGCCTGCTCTCCAGCTGGTATTTTCTGAAGATTTTGGCCGAGCCGTCCCGCCTCAACCGGACTGCGTATGTTCTCAGCAGTGCTCTCGCAGTTTATGCTCACTTTTTCTCCGGGCTGCTCCTGTTGGCGCAATGGCTCTCTTTGCGTTTTCTGGATCGGGAGCAGGCCCCCCCGCAGATCAGAAACGATTGGCGCTGGATCGCGCTGATGGTTTCCCCCGTTGCGGCGTTCGTAGCCACCACCGGAGCAGGCCCGCTGCGCTGGGTGCAGCGGCCGGGACTGAAGGACCTCTGGCTCTTCGCGCTGCATTTCACAGGGAACGGCGGGCCGTTGTTGCTGTTGGCCTACGGGCTGGCAGGTCTGGCAGCGCTGCTCCCATTCCCGCCCGCGCAAAAAGCGTGGCGGGTCTCGTGGGAGCACTGGCGTTACCGCTTTCTTGTGCTGTGGGTGGTTTTTCCTCCCCTGGTTGTGCTTGGGGCGTCGTTGGCCAAACCGCTGTTTGTTCCCCGATACTTCATTTCGTGTTTGCCCGCTCTGTGTGTGCTCGCGGCGTGCGGCATCGACCGTCTTCGCGCCGCCTGGCTCATCGTGCCCGCTGTCTTGTTTTTTCTCGTGCTCTCTTTTCGCGCAACCGTCTCCGAGTACCGGCAAGATATTGACATTCAGCGCGACGACTGGCGCGCCGCAACCCAGTATCTGCTCAACCACGCTCAGCCCGGGGATGCCGTGTTGTTTCACGTCCCCATGGGCCGCATGCCCTACGAGTTTTATGATTCGCGGCTGGGCGCTGGTGCGGTTGAGCCGGTGGTGCTTTATCCCCATCACGCCGACCACATCACATTCCTGGATTTCGTCGAGAAGCCGAATGACGCCCAGCTTGAGCGTCAACTGCCGCAGCATGAGCGTGCGTGGCTGGTGCTGAGTTACACGAGAACTCCCTCGGGGCTGCTGGATTCGCGGGCCACGGAACTGTCCAACCTGCTGACAACTGCCTACGCCATCGTCGAGCAGAAGGACTTCCCCGGAGTGCAGATTCTCCTGTACTCGAAAAAGAAGTGATTCGTCCACCGCCAGGCAGTTGTCGCCGCAATCCGCGCTAGCGGATTGAATCGCGCAACTTGATCAGAGCGCTATCCGCGCTATTGAGGTGAATCAAACCGGAACGGGGGTAGTCCAGATCGAGTACCACATAGACCGTGGCGGAAATGACAGCGGCATAAACAAGCATGTGGGCCCAACTTCGGCCTTTTCGTTTCGCCATGGCATAGCGCGCGAGCCAGCCGCTCAGGAGCGCAACACACATCAACAGAGCAAAAATCAATGAAGGCAGATGGGCGTGCAGCACGATGGTCCGCGCCGTGGTCACGTCGATCATCTCATTAAGTGCTGGCAACAGGAGCCTGGCGGTGTTCTGAGTCGGGTCCGCACGGCCCGCAATCACTGCCCGCGCCCAGATCTCCTGTTGGACTTGCGCGGCGCTTGCGATCTCCGCGTCGGCCGCCTGCAGGTCTGGAAGCTTCTCGTACGCGCGCAGCCGGGTCGCAATGTACTCCCGAAACAGGGAGCGCATCGCGGGTTGCTCGCTGGCTGGAAGCTCGTCGAGTCGGAGATAGGCGGTGCCGATGTCATTGGCCTCCTGCACGATTAATTGCCGCCTGGCGTCGAGACGGGACATCCCACCCGCGAAGGAAAAACCCAGAAGCAGACCGAGCAGCGCGAAAACTGCAGCTTCGATGACGCCGATGCCTTCGTGCGCTGATCCCGGGTAGTGGTCGGAACAACGGCGGCCCATGCGGTAGCCGATCTCGAGGCATGCCACGATCCCAAGAAACAAAATGAGGGACACCACAATCGCCCACTGCGCTGGGTTCATGAAGTTGCTCCTTCCCGGTTTTGGGAAAGCGGACGAACTAATGGCGGAGGGAGAGGGATTCGAACCCCCGGTACCCTTCCGGGTACAGTGGTTTTCAAGACCACCCGTTTCAACCGCTCACGCATCCCTCCGGACGGCGCTAGCAGCAGTTTAGCAGAGTCGCTTTTTGCCGCTGTGCGGGCCCACGCAACTCCGGAGCAGAGACTTCTGGAGTCGAAGCCCTACAACTTTCCAATCGGGCTTCATTATTTCAAGGTATGGCGTGCCGCGGCTCCTGCTGCCAAAGCTCCAAGGCTGGCAGGCTGAAGCGTGATGACATCTTTGCCCTTGGTCTCGCCCGTGATGATGGCCTTGTTGGGAACGGTTTCGTAGGCGTAACCGGTCAGCGTCGCCTTGATGTAAACCTCAAAGCTATAGCCGACTTTCACATTGAGCCGGGCCCAGCCGTAGTGCGTCTTGCCGTTGATGGCAAACTTCAGGCCAAGGTAGCGGTCCTTGACCCCCTTGCCGCCATTGGCCCACGGCCCCTGAAAACCCAAATTCCCACGAACGCTGTCTGCGAACGCCATCGTATCGTGACTAGCGTAAGGCCCGGCCCCAACGCGAACCCCGCGCAGGAATGCGCCTTCGTCCTCATGGCGCCCTAGACTCGTCACATTCCCCAAAACGGCGTTCCCTACATTAAAACTAGGGTTGCACCGCAGAAAGGCTTCCTGGCTGCTCATGCCCGTCCAAGCGTAGGCACTGAAGCTGAAGTCTTTGACCCCATCATGGTTGACGTCGAGAGGATAGAAATGCTGCGGGTTTGAAGTGCTCATGACGAGGTGGGCTGGAGTGTAAACAATTTTGCCCTCAGCAGGGAGTGCCAGAGCCAGCGTTCCAACTCCTGCCGCCGTGGCAGCAAGGGTGTAAGAATCCAGGCGGCGTCGCCAAGGCTCTGCCAGCGGTAAGGGACTCAGGGATCGGCGGGGCAACTTCATACTCTCCTCCAGGCGGGGACTATGATTATCCAGCGCGCGCCTGATGCGGTCAATGAGAAATGCGCCCGTTCTTTCCTGTCATCTTGAGCGGAGCGGGGGCGCTGGCTTGCCAGCGTCCCGGCGCAGTCGAAAGACCCCATCAACGCCTTTCCACACATTGGCTCTTTCTGCGCAGAGCCAGCAACCAGCGATCCCGAGCACGTTTTTCGGGATACACGTGAACAATCCGAAAGTAAACGGCGAAAGTAGTTATCCGTTGAGGGTACCCTATGGAGAGTTTCGCAACTGGGACGTAGACATGGCTCAATGGCCGGACATTGAACACTGCCTGGCCGCGAGCTCCAACCCGTACGACCGTTGTTACTACTGGGCAGCGCTAAACGCCGAAGAGGGAACAAAACGGCAGGCACGAAGGCGCAGTGGTGGGCTCGACCCTTCACTCATACGCTAGCGCATCAATCGGGTCCTTCTGCGCGGCTTTGTAAGCCGGATAGAGCGCGCCCAAGATGGCCCCGATGATAGCAATCAGTGTTGCCCTGAGAATCCAGCCGCCGGTCACCACCACGCGAAGGGTTGAACGGCCATCAATCCCGGCCCGCGCCGCCAGGCTGAACACCACCCCTACGAGAATGCCCGCGATCGCCAGCAGCACCGTCTCCCGCAGGATCACGTTCACAATGTAAAGCTTCGAGGCGCCCAGCGACTTCAGAATACCGATCTCGCGCGTGCGCTCCATTACCGCGGTGTACATGGCCTGAAAGATCGCGATGAAGCCTACAATCATGGCAATCGCAATCACGAAGTCAATCACTTTGGAAAGGCCCGGGTAGTTGCTGGTGGTCATCATCGAGAGATAATAGGTCATGGAGGTGGCAACGTACTTCTCCATGCCGGGCACGCTCTTGATCTCATCTACCACGGCGTCGGCGTTTTCTGGATTGTCCAGCTTCAAGTAGAAGAGCGTGGCCTTGCCCTGAGCGCCAATCAAATCCTGCAGCGCCCCGATCTCGACAAATTTCCGCGCCCCCTTGCCCGGCTCCACGATGCCCGCCACGCGAAAATTGTGGTTCAGCATTTCAACGGTGTCGCCCAGCTTAATATGCTTGACCCGGGCAAACAGCTCGTCCACCAGCGCGTCATCCGGGCCGCGAAACGGGCCGCCTTGCAGGTAGTGAAAGGGCCCGGATAAGCCTTCGTAGCTCTTCAAATCGATGCCGGCAATCACCTCCAACTGCCCCGCGGTAGAAACCTGCGTCACCACCGGCGCCACGATTACAACGTGTGGCAGTTTCGCCAGAATGTTGCCCACTTTAATGGACATGGGAGTGCCGGTCAGCCCTACGATGAACGATGAACCCGGCGGCATCACGACAACGTCCGCTCCAATGCCCGCCTGTCTCTGCCGCGAATCGTTCATCAAGCCCACAAACAATCCTACGATCAGCAGGATCAGGGTAACTTCCAGCGCGATCGCGACGATGCTGATCACCGACCGCACGGGACGATGCACCAGGTTGGCGACAATCATCTTGTTCAGCATGTGAGCATTTAGCAGCACTTGGTCCCCGGCAAGAAGCGCTCCGGCCAAAGGCTAACTGGATATTGCCGATTCTATCGGCCACTGGCTGGCGGCGCCGTCGAATTCGCCGACGGCTGGTCCAGGTGCACGACGGCGGCGCCCGCCGGCTGCTCCAGGGTGAACCGGTCGTCGGCAAGCGGGCGATTCAGCTCCAGCTTCACCAGGGCCAGGGTGATGTCGTACTCCTCCTGCGGCCGCGCAATCTCGATCTGCCAGGGAAAACTTATTCCGTTGTCCGTCTTTATAGTTCTCGTAGAGCGCATTGGTCACGACGTTCCCACCGTCGTCGTAGATGAGCTGGCGATGAGGAAGCAAATCGGTGCGGCTGAACACGATCTTGCGGGAAAGAAACCAGCCGTGATCGTCCTTGGCTATCACATCGATCACGTAGTCGGCCCGTTGCACCTTGTGGCCCTTGGGATCAGCCACCAGTTCCGTTTCATTTTCCAGTACCGCGATTTCGTTCTGCGCATCTATGCTGCGCAGCAGCAGGGCGTCATAAATATGCTGCGGACGGACATTTTCCATGGGTTGCGTGGTACTGTGGGTCTCCACGTCGTTTCGGCCCACCACGAAACGGTTCTTGGGCGGAATCCATAGTTTGAATTCCCGGCCATCACTCACCATATCGAAGGCCTGCGTGCGCACAATGGGCATCAATCCGATCATCCGCAGCATGGCCGGTTTGCGGGCCAGCACGTATCCCCGAATTTCCTGGTAGTCGGTGACCTTGCCTTTCTTGACCCCGCCCACCGTGGTATCAATGTCCACGGTAGCCTGCATGCTCTGGATCTTGGCGGCCTGGGTGTTGATGTAGTCGATCAACTCCTGCTGCGTGGCGGTCTTCAACTCGACTGCGCCCAGCGGTTGCTCGACTTTGTGGGAGCGAAACAAGCAACCGCTCAGCGGCACAACCGCCAGCAAGACGGCTACAGCCCGGTAGCGAAATGAAAGGGACATGCGAGACGGAAGATTTTCCGGATTAGATGAGTATAAGCGAGAAGCGAGATTCACATTACCATCCCGCCGCTAAGAGAGTAGCAGGGCGTTGCCCGCAGTCATCTGGCGCATGCCGCGGTCGAAGGTGACTAACGTCAATCCGGCGACCCGCGCGAAAGCAATCAGGTATGCATCCGGCCATTGCTTTGAGGATGAACGGCCGGTAGCAGTGAGTTTGCGCAGGGTAGATTCCACCAGGTCGGGGTCAGCCTCGGGATGAAATGAAACCCGTTCGTCCTGGAGGAATTCGTCGTAGATCCGCCATGCCTCGGTCTGGCTCCTGACATCCTCCCGCATGATGCTCGGATGCGTCAGAAGGCGCAGCAAACCCAGTTGGGTAAAGCGGCAAAAATAGATTACGTCCCTGTTCAGGCCGGAGAACCAGGCCGACGCGGACCCGTGATGTTGATGTCCCTCATACGCTAACGCAATCCACACGTTCACATCAGGGAAGAATGATTTCATTGATGGTCTTATTGCTTAGCCTTAACCGGCCTGGCCGCTTCGACTTGATCAGGGGTAGCGCAATTCTTCCCTTTGCTTCTCTCGGCCTTTCGCCGTGCAGTTCGGTCTCTACACCGCGCAGAATCAACTCCTTGACCGAACAACCGCGCAAGGCTGCCCTGGACTTGAGCTGGCGATAGGTAGGATCGGGTATGTCTACAGTAGTTCTCACGACACGGAAGTGTACCATATTTATGGCTTTGATACCATACTTATGGCGATGCCCAGCGATGTAGGCGCGGGCGTCCCCGCCCGTGCATCCGCGCCGCGCTTACTTTCCGTTGACGATTTTACGGTACATTGCCACATTCCGGTTGTGTTCTTCCAGGCTGCGGGCGAAACGGTGATGGCTGTTGCCGTCACTCACGAAATAAAAATAGTCAGTTGTCGCCGGGTGCATGGCAGCTTCTAGCGACGTCTTTCCTGGGTTACCGATTGGTCCCGGCGGCAGCCCGCGATGGGTATAGGTGTTGTAAGCGGACTTGAAATGCATGTCGGCGTGGTGTAGGGCTCCGGTGTAGGCTCCGTCCAGAAGTTCGGCGTAGATCACGCTGGGATCGGCTTGCAGCGCGACCTTGCGTCCGAGCCGGTTGTAGTAAACACTGGCCACCAGCGGGCGCTCGTCCGGGGCCGCCGTCTCCTTCTCAATGATGGAGGCCAGGGTCACAATCTTCTGCACGTCGTTCTTCTGCACATCATTTGGTTGAGCGTCGGCGCTCGGCACGGCACTCTGCGGGTTGTTGCCCTGTGAAGCCTGGGCTAACGGATTTTGGGTCTGCGAAGTTTGGGTCAACCCGATCTCGCGCGCCACCTGCCGAAACTGCTTGACCATCGCCGCCTCCATCTCTTCCATGCTCTGGGTGCGGGTGAACTCATAGGTGCTGGGAAAAAGATAACCTTCCAGCGTCTTAGCGTCGGGGGCGATGTCGGCAATCAAGGCGGTGTCGGACATGGCGACTTTCAGGAAGGCTTCACTCGGTCCCAAGCCCGCCTGTTGGATAGCCTGCGCGATCTCAAACATGTTGTAGCCTTCAGGGATCACCACCGTGTGAACATAAATGTCGCCCTGCACCAGGCGCTGATGAATGTCGAGAGCCGTGGCGGTTTTCTCGAACAGATATTCGCCTGCCTTCAGCGAGCGTCTGTGGTGAATGCGGTGCCAGATGGCAAAAGCCCTTGCGCTGCGAATGACCCCCGCCGACTGCAGTTCGTTGGCGATGTGGCGGCTGGAGTATCCGGGACGCAAAAGCACAAACGTCTGCCCGGACGGTGTAACGGGCGTAAGCAGAGTCCAGGCCATCCATCCTCCGAAGGCGAGGACGGCCAGCAGGAGAAGTGTGAAGACTATACGCAAGCTACGGATAGTTTAGATGAGGTGAGGCAGTCGGGGGTTGGTCCGATGGTCGTTAGCCATTGGTCACGTTTGTGTAGCCCTTGGGTAGTGTTAAGAATACCGCTCCTCCGGTTCGGCCCTCGTAGCTTCCCAACCCATGTTGGGTTATTCCAAAACAGGTTCTAGAATCGCGTGCTTAGACATCTTCTATGCGGAATTCTCCTTCGTACCTTCGGTTGAGAGAACTACTCATTGGCGCGCGGAGAGAGGCTGGTGTAACTCAGATGGAACTTGCCGCGAAACTTGGTCGGCCCCAGTCATATGTTTCAAAGTACGAGAATGGCGAGAGGCGTCTGGATTTGCTGGAGTTCTTGGAGATCACCGAGATTCTTGGCATTAAGGTTGCCGAATTTGTCCGACGGCTGAAAGCGAGAAACATCGGTGCGAACCCCTAGAAATACAGCCAACAGGCTTCCACAACAGCGGTTTCAGATCCGGTACGGCATCGGTGAGTGGTACGGCAAGTCCTTCTTAGCCCTCTCGGACCAAGAGCGTCGCGACCTAGCCCGGATACAATCCGTCGCCAAGAAAGCCCGCCCGAAGCAGATCTGTCCTTTTCAGTCCTTCGAGTCGAAGGTCATTTGTACGAAGGACGGCGGTGTTTGTTCACTTCGGCTCTACGAGAAGCCGGCCTTGAGTGCCGAGGCGCGTGCGGCGGGTCCACTGGTTACGACTTGCCCCAGAAGATTTGAGGAGGAAGGGGCTATCTATGAATGGGTTGGAGAGACACTGATTATAACAAGCTAGCCCCCTGTTCTTCCCTTAGTTCTTCTTCCTGTTTCTCTTCCAGTTCCTCCCCTTCGTCCTCTTGGAATGCCTCGCCGGCGGTCCCTTTCCACGAGCATTGCGTGCACTCAGCCTCGTTTTCATCGTCCCATTCGAAACAGTCGTCAACCTCGGTGCCGTTGTCGTATACCAGTATGGTCGTGCATGCCTCGAAAATTCGGATGGTCGACTTGCATCTAGGGCAACGCCACATGTGGGTCCTCCTCGCAAACCTAAACCGCTTCCGACGACGGGCCTACGGCCGTTTCCGCTCGATTCTCCCTCCGGAATTCCCCAAGTGCGATTTCGAGCACACGCTGGAGATGTCGAGGTTGGTTCGATCGCGTGTCCCGGGCCAAAAGCCACGATATGAAGTGGTTCAACAAGTCCTTTAGTTCTATAGTCTCCAAAACGTCGCCCTCGCACAACTCGGTAACGGCGGGCGTGACGGTTGGCCTCACCAGCACCCGCTTCGTTCCGGGTGCCTTTGCGAGGTCTCTTCGGAGCTTTTGAATGCTCTCGTCGGTGGTAACTTGGTATATGGCTTCGCCCCCGACGAAGTCCATCCCGCCGTCGTTGGCGTGCGTTGTTGAGAACCGCTGGAGCGAAAACCCGAAGGTGCGGAAGTACTCTCGTAAGACAGCAAACGACACCACTTCGAACATCTCACCACGGTTGCCCGTGAGCTCTGAAAGATACGAATCGACGAGGGTGTGTCGTTCCTTTATGCGCTCCGCTGGTAGCGAACACGCGGCCACGAGTTTCTTTATGACTGCTTGCCGCTTCTCGTACGCAGTCCGTAGCGATTCCACCAAATCACTCCGAAGTTGCTCGAGATCGGCGATCGACGCACCAGCAAGCAATCGATCGCGGATCTTGTAGCGGTTTTCTGCGGCCTCCAGGAATCGGGCCAGCCCCCTGTGAAGGTATGTCGAGTGGTATTCGCTCTTGACGAATTCTGAATTCAGTTCGCGGAAGGCAACTTCAATTTGCTTCTCTGTAAATCCCACAAACCGCCGCCCGCTCTTCGCTGCGTCAATATGAGCCGACAGCACTGGTATTGCGACGCCGAGGACGGTCCTCTGTCCAAGATGCCCGCGAAGGATAACAAAGACATTTTCCTTCAAGGTGCGCAAACCGCCCTTCGATGCAGACCTTGCCTTTGGCATATAGCAAAATGAGCTACGCTGAGAGGGTATAAGTGTACAACGGAACAGGTGGGGCGGATGCTACAGGGTCGAGACTCCTAAGCGAGTCGAGCACTCGTGGAACAAGCCACGTCTTCCCGCCGGGGTAGCGAAAAGGACTGCGATGCTTTACTGAGGCGACGTTGATGACACAATCTTTCACTTTCCGGCAGCCTGTCCGTTGATTGCTATACGAATTGTGATTCAAATTCCTCACCGAAGCAACTCTCGACCGATGCTCCAGACAACACTATCCTATAATGGGTTATCTTGGGAAGGGAAATATAGAGAGCGAACTGCTTAGCCGCCTCTGGCCTCCATCCAGCTCTGCAAAATCAACACTGCCGCCATCTGGTCCACGACCTGGCCGCGGCGTTTGATGGACATCTCGGTCTCGCGCAGCAGGCGGTTGGCTTGGGCGGAGGTCAGGCGTTCGTCCCAGAGGTGAACCGGCAACCGGAAACGCCGGCGCAGATCTTCGGCGAAGAGCTGCATTTTCTCCGCCTGAATTCCTTCGGCCCCGCTCATGCGCAAGGGATAGCCCACTACGATCTCGGAGACCTGGTATTCGCGGATCACTTTCTCCAGTTGTCCGAAGTCGAGGCGCTTGTTTTGCCGCTGGATGGTTTCCAGTCCCTGGGCGGTAATGCCGAGCGGATCGGAAACCGCCAGCCCGATGCGGCGAGAGCCGACGTCTAAACCCAGGATTCGCGGATGCAGCGCCGGGGTGTGGGTTGGCTCTGAGGGCACGTCGAGATTATAAGTCCGGCGGGAACGGACGAATTGGTCTACGATAATGCGCGATGGGTTAATTGGATCAGAGTGCTCAAGCCTGATCTCTTCACCATGCTGGACGACGAATTGCCCCGTGAAACCGCAGTGGTTGCGCCATCGGCGGCAGCGCCGGCGCAGCCCCGGGCACGCCGCCATTGGGCCATGAACCTGATCGGCATCGGGTGCCTGCTGGCGCTCTGCTATTTTGGCGAACTGGTGCTGGCGGTGATGCTGGTCTCGGTGCTGCTGGCGTTCATCCTCGCGCCGGTTGTGGATGCGCTCACCTACATTCGCCTGCCGCGCGGTTTGGCGGCGGCTATCGCGCTGCTGCTATTGCTCGCGGCGGTCGTCGGGACGGTTTATTACTCCTACAATCAGGCGGCCACGCTGCTGCAGGATTTGCCCAAGTACACCAGCAAGGTGCGGAACGATCTGGCCCGCCTCCGCCGAAAGGCGGAAAACTTCGAAAGAAATGCGGAAAGCCTGGAGGTTCTGGCCCCCGAGCATGAGAAAGGCGTGGTGAGTGTTCGCCCCGCGAGGGATTGGACCGACATGCTGACCCGCGGTTTCGGATCGGTGAGCACTGCGATTCTAGCCGGCTCGTTCATACCGTTCTTGGTGTACTTTATGCTGACCTGGCAGCAGCACGTCCGGGCCGCGACGGTCATGCTGTTTCCCTTGGAGAGCCGCAACGCCGCGTATGTCACCCTGGGCCTGATATCCGCCATGATCCGCAGTTTCATGGTGGGAAACCTGCTCATCGGGCTCTTGATCGGAGCGGTGAGCACAGTGGTCTTCTGGTCCATCCACCTGCCCTTCTTCTACTTTGTGGGATTCGTCAGTGGGTTCCTGAGCCTGGTCCCCTACATGGGAATCGTGCTGGCCTTGATTCCACCGATTTTCGTGGACCTGGGCAACTTGAACTCTCAGGACTTGATCACGATCTTCGTGACCGTATTCGGACTGCATGTGATCGCGCTGAACATGCTCTACCCGAAGTTTCTTGGTAACCGGTTGCAGCTCAATCCTTTAGCCGTTACCATGGGGCTTCTGGTATGGGGTTGGTTGTGGGGGGCTATGGGTTTGCTGCTGGCGATCCCGATTACAGCGGCGATGAAGATCGTGTTCGATCACGTCGAGTCCCTGAAGTCGTTTGGGGCCTGGCTGGGAGAGTAACGGGCGGCATACCGGTGAAGAATCCGGATCCGGGGTGAGCCTGGCCCTGATGTTTGTTCGTCACCGCGGCCGCAGTGCTAACTGGGAGATAGAAACCCGTTCCGTCGAAGGCAATCCTCTCAGCCACAAGCCCTTACTTGAGTTTGGGGTCTTAGAAACCTTTCCCCGGCACCATCCGTAGGATGTGAAAAAGCCCGCCAAAATTGCCTTTCGGCCCATTTTGGGGTAGGATAAGGGGGTGTTGTTCCTCTTGTCCCCTGCACCTGTGGGCGGTCTTGCATGTTGAGCACGGATGGCAATTTCCACATAGGCGATAAGGTCGTTTATCCCAACCACGGTGTGGGAATCATTGAACAGATCAGCAGCCGGACCTTCGGCGAAACTGTAGAAAAATTCTACCTGCTCAAGATCAAGTCCAGCAGTTTGAAGGTCATGGTGCCTTTCCACAACGTGGGTACGGTCGGCTTGCGGCGGGTGGTGAAGAACGGCGAGATTCAAAAGATCGTGGATTTTCTTGAGGATGGCCTGTGCGACAACAACGCCGACTGGAAATATCGCTTCAAGGAAAACTCGGAGCGCATGCGTACCGGGTCGCTTTTGGAAGTCGCCGCCGTGCTCAAAGGCCTGATTGTTCTGGGCCAATCCAAGGCACTGTCATTTCGGGAAAAGAAGATGCTGGAACGCTGCCGCTATCTGCTGGTCAGCGAGCTGGCGATGGCGAAAAACTGCGAGGAGCCGCAGATCGAGGAGTTGCTCACCAAAGCGCTGTCCAAGTCCAACCTACGGTTCCCGGAAGCCTCGGAATTCGAAGCCTAACTCTGCCGTTTTGTTTCCCGATCCGGTAAAAAGTCTGCCTCCCAAGCCAGTGGATCGCGGATGCTAGGTTTATAATCCGTCAAAGTATGACCGACCACATAAAGAAGAAGCTGCAAGACGAAATCAATCAGCTCGAGCACGAGTTGGTTCACGAGCTTCCCAAGGAGATCAAAAAGGCCGCGGCGCTGGGAGATCTCAGCGAAAACGCCGAATACCACATGGCGAAGCAGCGCCAGGAGTTCGTCAAGGCGAAACTGCGCCAGTTGGGTAAACGCATGGCCGATCTGGCCCTTATCAACATGGATAACATTCCCAGGGATAAGGTCGGCCTGGGCTCGACCGTGCGGGTCCTTGATAACGATAAGAACGAAGAAGTCGAGTACAAGCTGGTGACCAGCGAAGAGTCCGACGTGACCTCCGGGAAGATTTCTACCAGCTCGCCGATCGGGCGGGCGCTGCTGAACAAGAAAGTCGGAGATACGGCAACCGTGGTTACGCCGAATGGCAAACGGGAAATGGAAATCTTGAGTCTCACCACGATTCACGAGGCAGCCGAGGCCTCATGACCTGGGGCTTTACATGGACGAGAGCTTTCGGCCGGGCCTGCGGAGTCTTGCTCGATGCCATCGTCCGCTGGCTCGCGCTGGCCCGCATCAACCCAAATGTCCTGACCTTCCTCGGCTTGGTAGTCAATACCATCGCCGCGTTCTTGTTTGGATTCGCCAACGGCGACAATCAAGCCCGTCTATTCCGGCTGGCCGGGCTGGTCATCATCGGCTCCGGATTCTTCGACCTGGTGGACGGCGCCGTGGCCCGGGCAACCAACCGGGTGACTCGCTTCGGCGGCTTCTTCGATTCCGTAATCGACCGCTATAGCGATGCTTCGCAGTTCTTCGGATTGCTGGTGTTCTACGCCCGCGGTGACCGCTTCTTCTACGTGGTTCTGACCGCTTTCGTGATGGTCAGCGCAATCATGGTCAGCTACACTCGCGCTCGCGCCGAATCGCTCATCGGGTCCTGCCGTGTGGGTTTCCTGGAACGTCCCGAGCGCCTGGTGCTGGTCATCATGGGAGCGCTGTTCAACCGCATGGCGCCGGTGTTGTGGGTGATTGCGGTCTTATCCACGATCACGGTGATCCATCGCGTCCGCTATACCTGGACGCGAACGGAACTGGTGGACCGAGCCGCAGCCAATCCCAGCCAGGCGGCGTAACCTTGTGGCGCGGACATTCCCGTCCGCGAGACGTTTTGCTCCGTCTGAAGCTCTCCCGGCTCTCCCCCCGGTTCTTGCGAACGACCAACGACGAGAGGCCGACGAGATGCGGGCGGGGGCGCCCGCGCCACACAAGCTGATCCTGCTAGACTATCCAGTCGTTTCCCGTGGGGGGACTCTGCTTGCCGACTGATCCGGTTCTGCTTGTCCATGGCGGTGCCTGGGCCATTCCTGACGATATGGTCGAGGCTCATCTCAACGGTGTGCGCAACGCGGCTGGCAACCGGCTGGAAAATACTCAACCGGGGCGGCTCCGCGCTCGACGCGGTCGAGGAAGCCGTCGTCATCATGGAGGATGACGAGACCTTTGACGCCGGGCGCGGCAGCTTTCTGAATCGCGACGGCAGAGTGCAACTCGATGCCCTGATCATGGACGGCGCTACCTTGGCCGCGGGGGGTGTCGGCTGCGTGGAACATCTCCGCAATCCGGTGCGCGTGGCGCGCAAAATCCTGAGCGAGAGTCCGCACGTGTATTTCGTGGCCGAAGGAGCGGAACGGTTTGCGGTCGAGCACGGCATTCCCCTCTGCAGGAACGAAGACCTGGTCATTCCTCGCGAGGTCGAACGCCTGCGGGAATTTCAGGCGCATGAGGAAGCGCATCGGGCCGATCTGTTCGCACCCGCCATTTCGCATGACACTGTGGGCGCGGTGGCGCTCGATCGCGACGGCAACATCGCCGCCGCTACCTCGACCGGGGGCACACTCAATAAAGCTCCGGGGCGCCTGGGGGACTCATCGCTGATCGGCTGCGGCTGCTTCGCGGATAACAAGACCGCCGCCGCTTCGACCACGGGCTGGGGAGAGCCGATCATGAAGCTGGTGCTGGCCAAATGGGCGGCGGATCGCGTGGCCGCCGGCAATCTGCCCGAGTGGGTGGCGGCGGAGGCCATCAACTATCTTAAGTCCCGGCTGAATGGCCACGGCGGCATCATTTTGCTCGACGCCAGCGGCCGTTTCGGCATTGCCCACAATACTCCGCGCATGGCTTGGGCGCTCCGGACGGTGAAGGAAGAGAGTACCGGGATTGAGCGGTAGCGCCGCATCCCTGGGCTTACCAGGCCAATTCCCTCAAGTAATTTGGCTTGATTTCCCCGCACTCTCTGGTGTACAAACCAGCACAATCTTTGTTCGGCAAAACTATGCGCGCTCTGCAGCCTCCGACGAATTCGGACTGGCTATGGCTTTCTGCCCGCAGCCAGCTCGCATCGGCATCGCCTTCCGCTCTGTCCACCCACCAGGGAGAAAACTGTTATGACAATGCGCAAGCTCGTTTCGCTACCAGTCTTGATGGTGCTGCTGGCCACATTCGCCTTTGCCCAAGGTGCCGCGACGGGCGACCTGCACGTCACGGTGAAAGATCCCAAGGGCAACGTGGTCACCAACGCCACGGTAACGGCGCGAAATCAGGCCAAGGGCTGTGGAGCGTTCTGGCAGCTGGCGAATGGCCAGGGCAACTACCGCGTGCTGCTGCTTCCGCCGGCCACCTATTGGTCACGCGTGGAAGCCACGGGCTTCGCCAAGGTCGAAGACGAAAACGTGAGCGTCACTGTGGGCCAGATGGCCCAGTTGCCGGTGGCGCTCTCGGTCGCGGCGGAACCAAGAAGTGGTCAACGTCAACGCCACGCCGAATTGGTGGAAACCCAGCGCAGTTCTTCGACGACCGACACCATCGAGCCAGCGGCGCATCGACAATCTGCCGATCAACGGCCGCAACTACATCAATTTCGCGCTTACCGACTCGCAGGTGCTGCGCGATAACGCTCCCAACATCGGCGCGGCGCCCACCTCCGGGCTCAACATGAGTGGCCAGCGCGCGCCGCTCCAACCTGGTCAACGTGGATGGCGCCGATGCCATCGACAACTCGACCAACGGCGTGCGCTCCACCGTTTCCCAGGAAGCGGTGCAGGAATTTCAGATCATCACCAACAGCTATGCGGCGGAATACGGCCGCGCCTCCGGCGGCGTGGTCAATATCATCACCCGCTCCGGATCCAACGAATTTCACGGCGACGTCTTCGGCTACCTGCGCAACCGCAATTTCCAGGCGGTGAATCCCTTCAGCACCGTGCCGAATCCGGCGTACACGCGAGTGCAGGCCGGCGCAGCCTTCGGCGGGCCGATCAAGAAAGACAAGACCTACTACTACTTCTCCTACGAAGTCACGCGGCGGCACGAAACCGGTTTCTCCAGCATTGGGCAGGACAACTTCGGGCTGGTGCCGTTCGACGCATCCCCTTGTCTTCGGTGCCCCTCCGAGACCTTCAGACGATCCAGGTTACGCCGAACAGGCACAGTTCCTGGGCACGCCGAATGTGCCGGCTCGTTGCTCCAGGAGTACTCAATCCTGGCGGGCGCTGCTTCGGGGATCGCGGTGAACGGCAACTATCCGGCAGCATTCCTCGGGCTGGTCGGGCACCGAATGGCCTCGCGATCCTCCCGCGGCAGCGATCCGCTGAAACAGTTTTTCAGCTCCTGCAATCCGCTCAACACCATCTGCACCGGTCTGCCGGCATCGTTCCAGACGCTCAACTCGCAGATCGGCAACTTCCCGGTTTTCGAGGGCACCAGCCTCTATTCCCTGCGCATCGATCACAATCTCAACGACCAGCAATCGCCTGATGTTGCGCGCCAACGTAAGCCCCAGCACGGTCACCGGAATCGAGGTCAACGGCGAGAACCAGGTGTTCGGACAGAACTGCCTACTCGCGCACTTCGCAGCAAACCTACCGCGACGTGGCCGGGGTAGCCCAGGACACCTGGACGATCGGCAGCAACAAGGTCAATGAGTTCCGCTTCCAGTATGCGCGCCGCGGGCTTGCTTACTTCTATTCCAGCGGCGCCGGGCGGCGCCGACCCGGCGGTGAATATTCCGGGATTCGCTTTCTTCGGGCGCGAGCCTTACTCCTACATCCAGCGCATCGAACAGCGCTACCAGTTCACCGACAACTTTTCCTGGACCATGGGACGGCATCGACACAAAATTCGGCGCCGACTTCAACTACCTCCCTCTGACCGCGACCTTCACCGTGAACTACGGCGGCGTCTACGACTTTGGCGCCTCAGCGAGCCAGGGGCTGGGTGCGACCTTGTGCAATTCCCGGCCTCCGAGCTTGCAGCAGCTCGTTCCCGGATTTTCCCCGGTGCAGGCCTACGGACTCGGGATTCCCAGACGACTTCGTGCAGGGCATTGGCAACCCGAACGACTCCTTCACCAACAAACCCCTGGGAGTCTTCTGGCAGGATTCCTGGCGGGCGCGGCCCAACCTGACCCTGAACTACGGCCTTCGCTACGACGTCGAGTTCCCGCCCCAGTTCACTCCGCCCGACCGCTGGCGCTTGGCCGCTTACAACGTGCTGGGATTGCAAAAAGGCATCCAGACCGATACCAACAACGTTCAGCCTCGCATCGGGCTGGCGTGGGACCCGAAAGGCGATGGCAAGTCCGTGGTTCGCGCCTCCTACGGAGTGTTCTACGATCATCCGCTGCTCGGCCTCTATTTTCTGGGCGATGCTTCGGATGGATCGAAGAGCGGCCAGTTGCGCTGTTCGGCGGCATCCCGGCGATGCAACGCCGGCGGGCAACCCGCGAACCTGAACGCGATCCAACATCTTCCAGGGAATTCTGAGCGGTGCCGAGTTGCCTGCCCGCTTCGATCCCGGCATCGGTTACCGGCGCTCGGTGATATCTGCCCAACCAGCAGCAGTTCAACCCGTTCTCTGCCCAACTCGTTGTTCATCAATCAGAACTACATCAACGGCGGGTTTCCCGCTGGGGTTCCAGCCGTTTGGGTATCCGCAGGGCAAGAACTTCGTGTATGCCTACTCGCAGCAGGCGAACCTGAGCTTTGAGCACGACCTGGGCGGCGGATTCGCCTTGAGCCTGGCATACAACTTCAACGGCGGGCGGCACCTGAATCGGCCGATCAACGCCAATACTGTGCGCGGGGATCTGCTGGTCGAGAACTGGCTGGCCGCAGTGGCGACCGAAGGCTGCGGCTATTCCGACCAACCCGCTCGACGTGCCGACTTGCGGCGCGATCCGGCTGTGGCCTGCCCGGGCAGTTGCCGTACTTCCTGCCGCCGCGCTGGTCAACTTTTTCCGGCCCTCGGGATTGAATCCCTCGATTGCGCTGGCGCGGCCCGTTCGCGCCCTGCGCTGCAGTTGCGCCGCAACCGATCCTGCAGCCGCCGGACTCGAACGCCGCCTGTAATCCGGCCACGCTTCGCCAACTGCGTTCCGTTCAGCGACATGGACGCCAACTACTCCAACGGCAGCTCGATTTATCACGGACTCACCGCCAACCTGCGCAAGCGTTTCAGCGATCACTACGAATTTCTGGCGTCGTACACGTGGTCGCACGCCATCGACGATTCCACCGACTTGCAATCGCCGCTGACGCCGCAGGACAGCTATTATCCCCAGACTCGAACGTTCAAACTCGCTGTTCGATCAGCGCCATCGGTTCGTGTTCAGCGGCGTGTATCAGAGCGGCAAGCTTGCCGGAGACAGCTTCGGCAGCAGTTTCTTCAGCAACTGGACGGTTGCGCCCATCATCGAATTCGCTTCGGGACGGCCGTTCAACATCATCACCGGCAACGACGACAACTTCCAATTCTCGCCCTTCACCACGCGTCCGAATGTGGTGCCAGGGGGAACGCCTACCAATCTGTGCGGTTATCCGACGGTGGCTTCCAAGTTCTCTCCCACCGGGTTCCTGCAGGAAGTCTGCTTCGCTTCCTTTCTCCCGGCGTCACCCACAGCGCTGCCCCCTCAGGTCACTTTGCTTGGCCTGGATGGCAACTTGGGGCGCAACGCCGGCCTGACGCCCTGGACCGTGTTCAACGACGTGCGCGTATCCCGCCGGATCTATTTCGGCGAACGCATGAACATGGACCTGATCGCCGATATGTTCAACCTCGCCAACCGGTTCAACGTCGCCGCCGTCAATCAGCTCTACACGAGCGCGGGTCAGCCGACGGCCGCCTATGATCCGCGGCAGTTCCAGTTCGCGGTGAAGCTGAACTGGTAGTGGGGATTTCCAGGGTCGTGACTGCCGGAAAAGCGACAGATCTGCGAAGCGCGCAATGTCTGCCGTTCTGCGGACTCAATTACCTGGCTATCCGGCGGAGACATTCCGCGTCCAATCCTCTGTAGAATGGGACGGTTTCGAGTGGGGAGGGGAACTCCAGAATGAACGATATAGCCGTTATTCCGCCCGGGCCGCCCGTGGCCGAGCCGGAATCGAAAACCCGTTCGGTCGCGAACAAGGTTTTCGTCGGGCCAAACGGTCTTCGCGCCGGCTGGCGGCTGCTCATTTTCCTCCTTATTCTGCAGGCGATGTCCACCGGCCTGGGCTTAGTTTTGCGGTTGCTGCACGCGGGCGGTCGAACGGTCGCGGTCGCGGTGCTCACTCCGCTTGGAACTGCGCAATTTGCCGGGATCAGTTTTGTGTTCGTCTGCATCGCCACCTGGATCATGGCAAGGATCGAACATCGCAAGTTCGGGGAATATGGTCTTCCTCTTCGGTCTGGGCTGCAGAAACATTTTGGGGAAGGTGCTTTGTGGGGCTTTTTGGGGATCAGCGGAACGCTCCTGGTGATTTTTGCGCTTCACGGCTTCCGCATCACCGGCCTCGCCATCCACGGAACTACGATTCTGGGGGCCACGGCAGGCTGGAGTTTGGCTTTCCTCCTGGTCGGATTGTCTGAGGAATTCACCTTCCGCGGCTACGCTCAGTTCACCCTCACCAGCGGGATGGGGTTCTGGCCAACTGCATTTCTACTTTCTGCCGGGTTTGCATTGGCGCACCTGGGCAATCCCGGTGAAACTACATTTGGTCTGCTTTCGGTTGCCGTCTTCGGGTTGCTGTTCTGCTGGGTTCTGTGGCGTACCGGCAACCTGTGGTGGGCTGTCGGATTTCATGCGGGATGGGACTGGGGACAGACATTCTTCTACGGCGTCCACGATAGTGGGCTGGTTCCTTACCACAATCTTCTCACCTCGGAGTTTTTCGGACCCACATGGCTGACCGGCGGAACGGTTGGTCCGGAATCCAGTATTTTCTGCCCCATGGCGTTGGGGACTGTGGCCTTGCTGCTTATCCTGCGCTACCCCGAGAGCAGGTATCCGAGGAGATCTTCTGTGACCGCCGCTACAGGGATGAAATGAGCCTCGCAGGCACGTCTAGCGCGATATCTCAAACACGAGACCCCACCCCAGGTTTCCGCCTCCTCCTGCTGTGCCGTACAAGTTCCCGGACGAGTCCATGATCAGAGGATTTGCGGGAAAACTGCCGTCGCTACCGCCGGTAAAGCTATGGAGAACAGTCTCAGTCCAGGCACCGCCCGCCCTCGGCGTCAATTTCGAAGACCGTGCCGTTTCCGCCACTTAGTTCGCCAGATGTTGTGCCGTAAAGACTGCCCGCCGCATCGACAATCACGCCGGCTAAGGGATTGCCTCCGTCGCTGCCACCCGGGAAAACGTGGATCAAACTCTCGTTCCAACCGTGCGAACCTGAGGTTAACTCGACAACCGAACCAAAGTTTGAACCCGGGCCGGAATAAGTGGTGGCGTACAGGTTGCCGCGCGCATCGAAAACCACACTGCTGAAGGGCTCTGCGCCATCTGTACTCTGATTGAAGCTGTGGAGCACGCTCTCCGTCCATTTCCCGTTTGAGCCGTGCCTCAGTTTCGAAAACCGTGCCCCACCCATAAGCACCGCCGATTTCGGTTGTTCCATACAGGTTCCCCGACCCATCAAAGATCATGCCGGCCGAGGGGTTGCCTCCGTCCGATTTACCCCTAAAGCGGTAGAGAATTTTCTCCTTCCACTTGCCTCCCTTGGTGCGGGGCGGACTCAGCTCATAAACGGTGCCACAGTACAGGTTGTAGCACGACCCACGGCCGCCACCCAAATCCGTCGTGCCGTAAAGGTTGCCTCCGGCATCTCGGACCAGCCCGCCGTAGGGTGTTTGGCCGTCGTTGCCGCCGGTAAAGGCGTGCAGTACGCTCGCGCGCCATTTCCCGTTCGCGCCGGGGCTTAGCTTGAACACTGTGCCATATCCGCCGAAATGGCCTGACGCGGTGCCGTAGAGATTCCCCTCAGCGTCGGTGATGACCCCAGAGTCGGGGAAATGTCCTCTCATTCCCTTGAAGCGGAGGAGCACTTTCTCGCCCCACTTGCCATCGGGCGGCGTGAGTTGGAAGACCGTTCCACAGCCGTAGTCAGTGCATCCTCCTCCACCGCCAACGTCAGTCGCGCCATAGAGATTTCCTGCCGGGCCGAAGATCAGACCATTCGGCCCGATTCCATCCGAACCACCCGCGAAGTTGTACAGCACCTTGTACTTACTGGCTGCCCATGCCTTTGGCTCAAACGCTGTAGCTACGATTAGTAGCAGTGCCGCGACCACTTGCGCCGCGCCGTGCGTCCGCAAAAACTTCCTCGCCAGCATGAGCAGGGATCTCCTTCGTGGTTCAAAAACGACACCGATTGTACACCCATTCCGCTTGTTCTCGACATATCAGATGAGGAGTGCGCCTCCCCGTGAAGGCTCCCTGGTCTTGCGACCTGCGCGAGACCTTCGCGCCCTCCACGGGCGAAGGCTTTCTCCCATCTCTCCTGCTACACTCTTTTCATTCTTGGCGATTGCCGGAGCCTGTTCTGAATGTCTGATTCTGATTCCTACACCCCAAGCGAGCGCACCCGTCTGGTGCGCGAGCCGCAACGTGCCATTTACGACCGCGCCGCCGCCTATCGGATTCTTGATGAAGGCTTCATCTGCCACGTTGGATTTGTCGCCGACGGCCAGGCCTTTGTGATCCCCACCGGCTACGGACGGGCGGGCGACAACCTCTACATTCATGGATCGGCCGCGAGCCGCATGCTACGCCGCCTGGATGAGGGTGTGTCGGTCTGCGCGACCGTCACACTGCTGGACGGACTGGTGCTTGCCCGGTCGATTTTCAATCACTCGATGAACTATCGGTCGGTGGTGGTGCTGGGAACGGCAGTCCTGGTGCAGGATCCTGCCGAGAAACTGGAAGCCCTTCGCCGGCTGTCCGAGCACATCCTGCCTGGGCGGTGGAAAGATTCCCGCCAGCCTAACCAAAGAGAGCTCAAGGCAACTTCCGTCCTGCGCCTGCCAGTCACGGAGTTCTCGACGAAAATGCGGCAAGGTCCGCCGATTGACGATGAGGAAGATTACGCCTTTCCCACATGGGCGGGCGTGATCCCCCTGGAGATGACCGCCGGCAAGCCGGTCGACGATCCCAGGCTGGATCCCGGTGTCTCCGTACCGGCGTACGTACAAGGGTACTCACCAAGGAAAGGGCAAACCTGAAAACCCTGTCATTCCGAGCCGCTTGCAGCCGCGGAAGCGGCGAAAGCGTGTCGAGGAACCTGCTGTTGAGCGTGACCCGGGTCGCCTCTGCATTCATACTGCGCGGACAAACAGCAGGCCTACCGAGTGCGCTGGGGGTGAGCTGTGCTGAGACTCCGGGTCGGGACGCTTTGGGACACCTTGCTCCGGATGGTAAAGAATGATATCTTTACTGTCGGAATTGTAAGTAAGTATGAAATACTCCAGCACCATCAGCAGCAAGGGCCAAGTGACCGTACCGCAGCAGATCCGCAACCGCCTGGGTCTCTGGCCGGGGACCGGGTGGAATTTGTGGTCGAAGGCGAACGTACCGTCTTGCGCCCGGCGCGCGCCGCAGCCAGCCCGTTTGACAAGTACAAAGGAACCCTCGGCACGTTCCCCGGCGGCGAGAAAGAAATCAATGCATGGCTTCGGGAGTTGCGAACTGAGGAGCGCGGCCGCAAGTGAGGACCGCCCTTGACACCAATGTCCTCTCAGCTCTGTGGTCGAGCGAGCCTCTAGCTTCGAAAATAGCCGTGCAACTCGCGGAAGCTCATGCCCAGGGAGGTCTAGTCGTTGCTGCACCCGTCTATATTGAACTGCTAGCTCATCCCTCAGCCAGCCAGGGATTCGTGGATGAGTTTCTGGCGAACACAGGCATTACGGTGGATTTTGATCTGGACGAAACCGTCTGGCGTCAAGCGGGCAAGAGTTTTGCTGCCTATGCGCAACGCCGGCGGCGCTCCCAGGGCGGCTCGCCCAAGCGGTTGCTGGTCGACTTCGTGATCGCTGCCCACGCGCTGCTGCAGGCCGACCGGTTGATGACCCTCGACTCCAGCCGCTACGCGAGAGATTTTCCCAAGCTGCGGTTGGTTTGAGTCGTGCCGCAGTTTTCTGGGCAACTGCGCGCGCCGACCGCGCCGGACAAACAGCAAGCCCCTCGACTGCGCTCGGGGTGACAGAGTTGGGATGGATCTACGGCAGTAGCAGCAACTTCCCCGTCGTTTTCCGCCCTTCCAGATCGCGGTGAGCCTGCTGTGCGTCGGCCAGCTTGTAGGTGTGTTCGACGCGCAGCTTGAGCTTGCCTTCAGCAATCATCGCGAGAACAGCTCCGGCGCGCGCCTGCAATTCCTCGGTGGTCGCGGTGTAGTGCGCCAGCGTGGGCCGAGTCACGAACAACGATCCTTTCTGCGAGAGCAGAATCAGATCAAACGGCGGCACCGGGCCGCTCGACCCGCCAAACAGCACCATGTATCCGCGCGGCCGGAGCACGTTCAGACCTTTTTCAAAAGTGGTCTTGCCCACGCCGTCGTAGACCACGTCCACGCCCCTGCCGCTGGTCAGGCGCCTGGTTTCAGCTTCAAAGTCCACCTGGGTGTAGAGGATTACCTCGTCGGCCCCAGCTTGCCGCGCCAGCCTGGCTTTTTCTTCAGTTGAAACTGTGCCAATCACGCGGGCGCCGATGTTATGAGCCATCTGGGTCAGCAGCAGGCCGACTCCTCCTGCGGCCGCGTGCACCAGCGCCGTCTGGCCGCGCTTGACCGGGAACGTGTCGTAACTCAGATAGTGCGCGGTCATGCCTTGCAGCATCGCGGCAGCGGCATCGCGATCGCTCACGCCCTGCGGAATGGGCACCAACCGCTCGGCGGGCACGGCGGCGTACTCGGCATACGAGCCCAGAATGCTGGTCCAGGCCACGCGATCGCCGGGCTTGAGCGAAGTCACTTCGGCGCCGACTGCGGAAACAACTCCCGCGCCCTCCTGTCCGAGGACCAACGGCAGCGCGACTTTGTATCGGCCCTCGCGCTGGTAAACATCAATGAAGTTCACGCCCGAAGCGGAAATTTTGACCACGGCTTCGTTCGCTTTGGGCTGCGGAACCGGCAAGTCCACCAGTTGCATCGCTTCCGGCCCGCCGGTCTGATTGACTTGGATGGCTTTCATGTTCGAGTTGGATTCCTAAAGGGTTGCGGGCGATTCAGGAGCGTGGGATCTGCGGCGGAAAAGCATCAGAGTACACGCCGTTTTGGAATTGCGTCACTCGGCTTGGAATCTGCTCGACTCGGCTCGGACGCCTTGAGGTTGAAGTCGGGGGAAAGCGATTTCAGCGTGGGGCGTCTGGAAATATAGTGCTTGTTCTCATCAGCGTGCGGCAAACCGAAAGCGTAGACATTGGCGTCACCTGATCCGACGTACAAAATGCCATCTGCCACGGCAGGCGAGGATTCCACATAGCCTGCGGCGTAATTCCAGAGGCCCTTACCGCTAATGGCGTTCACCGCGTGGATGTTGTAACCAGAACTGAAGACCGAACCGATATACACGACCCCCTTCGCCACGGCGGGCGAGGATCCTCCCCATTTGCCGGCCGGGTAGTCCCATATTTTCCTCCCAGTACTCGCGTCGAGTGCGTAAAGGCTGCCGTCGTTGGAACCGACATACACAACTCCATTCGCAACAGCCGGCGAGGAAAACACTTCTTCGCCGGTAGTAAAGCTCCAGAGCAAAGTCCCAAACGTAGCATCGAGTGCGTATACGTTGTGGTCGTCGCAGCCGAAATAGACTGCTCCATTCGCCACTGCCGGTGATGACTCCACCGGGCGACCGGTCGCGTAGCTCCATAGCTCAAGGCCGGTGGCGGCATCTAACGCATACAGGTTGCCATCCTGGGAGCAACATATACGATGCCATTCGCTACGGCGGGTGAGGAATCGACGATATAGCCAGTGGTAAAACTCCACAGGAGGGCACCGGTACGGGCGCTCAGCGCGTACACTTTCCCGTCGAAGGAGCCGACATAGACCACTCCTTTCACCACTGAAGGGGAGGAAAATACCCAATCATTTGTCGGGTAGCTCCACAATCGAGTTCCGGTTTTAGCGTCAAGTGCGTAGACGTTGTAATCGTACGAACCAATGTAAACCACCCCTTCTGCTACCGCAGGCGAAGAGAGTACTCCGCCGTAGTTCGGCCCCTTGTATATCCACAGCTTGACACCGGTGCTCGCCTTCAGCGCATAGAGGTTGCCATCATCGGAGCCTATGTAAACCACCCCGCCCACTACGGCAGGGGACGACTTGACGACGGAGTTAGTGGTGTATTTCCACTTCAAGTCAATATTCTTGACGGTGCGGGAATTCAGCACATTTTCATACGGGTTCACCCCATCGTGATCAAGGTCGAAGTGGAATTGGCTCCAATTGGTTTGCACGAGGAACGGTTCCTGAGCGCCCTTGTCGTTATTTCGCTCCAGCGCCGTGACCCAATGTTTGCCAGGACGCGCACTGCGCGGCGCATGAATCTTGGCGTCTCCAAATTTCCCTTCGCCATTGGTTACGACCAGCGCCTCATCCTTCGTATCGAAATAAATATCCACGCCGACATTGGGCCTGAATCCCCGGCCTGAAACCGCAATCCCGCTCGTCGGCGGTCCCGTTTTCTTGGAGAGCGTGATAGAAGGCGCGGCACTGGCTATCCCACATAGCAGCAAACATGCCATGACCAGAGAGGAGAAAAAACTGGCTCGCTGTGACCGTTGCTCAGGGCTGGACATATTCTCTACTTCTTCAAATCACGAATTGGCTAACCGCCGGAGAGAGAATCTGCTTGAAAACGTGTGGGTCATTTGATCGCGCCGCCATCGGTTTGTCAATGTGCAAGGGATTGCGGTTCCAGGCCGCAAGATGAGTGCGCCGGTTGCCCGGCCGTAAGCCCTATCAGTAACGCGATTTGCTGGTTCCGAAAGTAACCTGAGCCATCCGGACGGGCGATTGACCCCATCAAAAGCAGGGTAGTAGGATTGAGTGGCCCTAGCGGAGGGCCAGGAGTCGCTCGCGGTAAGTTGCAGATAAATATGAGGATCACAAAACCGTATCTGCTGATCACGCCAAGCTTTACTATGGTGATTGCCCTGATTCTGGGCAGCACGGCGTGTCAGACAGCCCAACGCCCAGCCGCTCTCTTGCCGGCTGCGCAGGCCCATCCGCCGGTTTTGACTGCCGCAGCGCCGCTGTCCGCCGACCCGAAACCTGCTTCGCCAGAACAGACTCAGCCTGAGGCAAAGCCCGATGCGGTAGCCGATCTAATTGCGCAGGTCGAGAAGGAATATCAGGCCGGGCAGGACAACTACAAAGCCGGGCATCTTGAGGCTGCGAAGGAGAACTTCGATCACGCCTTTAATCTGCTGCTCGAGAGTTCCTTGGATTTGCGCTCGGATGAGCGCCTGCAGAAGGAATTTGACCGCGTCCTGGATGGAGTGAACGAATTGGAACTGCAGGCTCTGCAGCAGGGTGACGGCTTCACCGAGCAGAAATCCGAACCGGCCCCGATTGACGAAGCCAACGAAGTTACCTTCCCGGTGGATCAGAACATAAAGGCCAAGGCTGAAGCTGAGGTCCAGGCCACGCACTCCGATCTGCCGCTGATGCTGACGGACCCGGTCGTCGGCTACATCAATTACTTCTCCACCCGGGGACGAGGGGTTCTGGAACGCGCGCTGGCGCGCGGCGGGCGCTATCACGACATGATTCAGAGCGTCTTGAAAGAAGAGGGCGTGCCTCAGGACCTGATCTATCTGGCCCAGGCGGAATCGGGATTCCATCCGCTGGCGCTTTCGCGCGCCGGAGCGCGGGGCATGTGGCAGTTCATGGGCAGCCGCGCCAAGGCTTACGGGTTGGAGCGCGACTGGTGGGTGGACGAGCGCCAGGATCCGGAGAAGGCTACGCGGGCCGCGGCCCACCACCTGAGAGATCTCTACAACGAGTTCGGCGACTGGTATTTGGCCATGGCCGCCTACAACTCCGGACCGGGTACGGTCCAGAGCGCGGTGAAACGGACGGGGTACGCCGATTTTTGGGAGCTTTACAAGCGGAACGTGCTGCCCAAAGAGACGCGGAACTATGTGCCCATCATTCTGGCCGTGACCATCATGGCGAAGAACCCGCAACAGTACGGGCTGGACGAAGTGGTGGCAGAGAAGCCCGTGCCCTACGACGCCGTGCAAATTGACTATCCGGTGGATCTCCGCCTGGTGGCTGAATGTGTGGATGCCTCCGCCAGCACGTTGCAGGATCTGAATCCCAGCCTGCTGCGATTGACCACGCCCAAAGATCACGAATTTGAACTGCACCTGCCGGCAGGCACGAAAGAACGGTATCTCAGCGCGATTGCGGCCATCCCCCCGGACATGCGAGTGTGGTGGCGTTACCACAAGGTGGCGTCTGGCGATACCTTGGCCTCGCTGGCGCGTACCTATCGTACGACTCGCCAGGCCATCGCACAGGCGAATTACCTTGACGGAGATGCGGACCTGAAGGTCGAGAGCAAGCTCATCATTCCGGTGGCTCCCGGAAAGCATCCCTGGGCCGACGACGGCGTGAGTTACGCGCGACACCTTACCCGCTATAAAGTGCGAAAGGGCGATACCGTTGAAAGCGTGGCAGACAATTTCGGCGTGCCGCCCACCATGGTGCGGCGCTGGAATCGTCTGAAAGGCGACAGTTTACATGGGCGGCGTGTCTTGTATGTCCACCTTCCGGTGACCCCGAATGTCAACGGCGACCGGAGCGCGATCGCTTCTAAGTCAAGGCCCAGGAAGACGTTACGCGCGGTCAGCGACACCAGCCCGGTGCGTCACAAAGTGCAGCCCGGGGAAACTCTGTACTCGATCGCCAAGTCTCACAACACAACCGTAGCCGCCCTGAAAGAGAGCAACCGGAACATCGCGGTTTTGAGACCGGGGATGATCCTGGTCATGCCGAGCCGATAGTCTCCGGTTTCTGGGCGCCTAATCTTCCGCATCGCTCCGATCTCGTGTCATTCGCCGATCTCAGCAAAGAACTGCGAACAAGAATTCAACTTCGGTGTAATATGCAGTGCATGAGATCGCGGCAACCAGTTTCTGTTACTGCCGCGCGCAAAACTGCTGTGCTATAATCGCGGCCCATTCAGTCGCGCGAAATAGTTTTTCAGTTGTCTTTCTAATTTTCAGCGCTTGCAGTGTGGAACACCCGGCACCAGGCGCGGCCGGAAAATTCAGGAGGAGAAATGACCGATTACGAAACCCTCTATCTACGAGATGACGAAGTGGATGAGTTTGGCGACAGCGCCGCCTACGGCGACACGCTGGAAGAGGATTACGAAGAAGAAGAGGAAGAAGAGGAAGCCGAACTTCCGGCCATGAGCGAGGCTCAGTCGGCGATGGGAATACCGGCTCCCCCCATGCCCGCCGGTGGCGGTGGTGGCACGCCCAAACCCGCGGCGAAGAAGCCGGCAAAAGAAAGCCGCTCCGAAGAAAAAGAAAGCGGCGAAAAAGCCCACCAAAAAGAAGCCCGTGAAGAAGGCCGCGAAGAAGCCGGCCAAAAAGAAAGCAGCGAAAAAGGGAAAGAAGAAGGCGGGCAAGAAGTCCGCACGCCGGCGTTAAGTTTTCGTTCGGTGGGGCGGCGGACGCCGCTCTGCACCGACAGACTCGCACTTGTCCGAAAGCAAGCCGCAGCGGCTTGTGCTGTGGCTAGTGTCTGCGCAACCATGCGAATTCCTCCGCCGATTGGGGTGCTGAGGCAGCCTCCCGCCTCTCCTACCGACCGCAACTACTAGCGTGTGGTAGTAGGCAAGTCTTGGTTGCAAAATGGCCTAGACCGCGTGTCCCGCGAACGCTCAGCGGAGATACAATTTGAAGTACGAAGGTCATCGGTTCGGTGGTCCCGCCTGGACACCCACGAATCAGTTGGGAGGCTGACAAATGCTTCGGGAACTGCTATCCGTAAATGTGAAACCGACGCGTTTCAGCGGAACCCTGCCGCGGACCAGCCTGACTCCACGACCGTTTTGGATACGGGAAAGAAGAGTAGTCATCTGCCCCCCCAGCTTTAGTCTTCCCAACCGCACCGCAGTTCATGCCTGGGCGATCTTGCTGATCCTCATTGCTTGCCAACTGTGTGGAGCGCAGACCGTCATCACTACTGGTGTGGTGCGCGGAATCGTCAGCGACCAGTCCGGCGCAGTCATACCCGGAGCTACGGTCGGCCTTACGACTCAAGGCACGAATCAGCGCCTGACCCAGACCACTAATAGCGCGGGGATTTATGTATTCGCATCCCGGCCCGTGGGAGCTTACATCCTGGAAGTGAGCGCATCCGGATTCCGTAAAGAAATTGTGGAGCGCATTGATGTACAGGTTGGGCAGACGACGAGCATGAACATTCGGATGCAGCCCGGTCCGGGAAGCGAATCCATCACCGTGACCGGTGAATCCCCGCTGCTGCGCACCGAGGACTCCAATCTGAGTAGCGTGATCAACCGCGGCCTCCTCGACGGCCTTCCGCTCAGCGGCCGCCGCTTCCTTGATTTCGCGCTTCTCGTTCCTAACGCTTCCCCGGACGGTGAGCAAGGTCTGGTGAGTTTCGCTGGGGAGCAGGGTGGACAGGACACGGGCTACGCCAACGCCAACGGAGCTAACTCCTTCAGTGTGGATGGTGCGAGCGCTACCAGCAATTATTTCGGCGCTGCACGCGGTGGTGAACGCGTTCCCTATATTTTTGGTGAAAATGCTATTCAGGAGTTTCAGGTGGCGCAGTCCCCCTACCGTGCCGAGTACGGCGGGGCTGCAACCGGCTTTGTGAACGTGGTTACACGTTCTGGGGCTGACAATATCCACGGCAATGCTTTTTATTACAACCGCAATTCCGGTACCGGCGCCAACGACGCTGTAAACGCAGCCAGCGGAATTCCGCGGCCCGTGGACATTCTGCAACAGTTCGGCGGCTCGGTTGGCGGTCCGCTGGTGAAGCATCGGGCCTGGTTCTTCGCGGACTACGAGCAGCAACGGCAAAAAAACCCTATTTCGGTGATCAATCCGGCGTTTGCATCGGTTACCCAGGACGATTTCGGGGTTCCGGACAACGTGCCACTGCCCCCTCCTAACGCTCCCCTACCCCTCCCGAGCAACATCAATATTGCCAATCCCAACGATCCAGCGTATCTGCAGCAGGTTTCCAATGCCTTGCATGCGATTGAGTCCAGCCTTGGTCCGCAACCACGGTTCCGCGATGACTGGGCTCTTTTTTCCAAAATCGACTATCGCGATTCTAAGGACGACCGGTGGTACCTGAGTCTGAACTGGAATCGGTTCGACTCTCCGGGAGGTGCGATCGTGGGCGACCAGACCTCTTTGTTCGGAGCCACCACCCTGGCCAGCGCATTCGTGCGCGATTACCACGCCGCCGCGGGCTGGAGTCATGCCATCGGCAGCAACCTGCTCAATGAGGTGCACGCCAGCTTCTCGCGCGACGATCAGTACTTTACGCCTACCGGATTGGTAAACCCGGCGCTCCCCGCGATTCTACTGACGTCGGGAGGAGGGGATGCCGACCAAGGGGGAGCTCTGCAACTGGGCAACGCCGGCTTCGCTGGTGGCCGCACCAATGAAGCGGACTGGCAACTCTCGGACCACGTAACCTTTCTGCGGGGCAAGCACACCCTGAAATTCGGCACGGACTTCAGTTACACGCATTTGACGGACCTGGCCTTTGGAGGGTTCGATCCCGACGCGGCCAAGCAGAACGGCACATTTCGCGGGACCTACGAGTTCAGCAGCCTGGCCAATTTCGCCCTGGGCGAATACGACACGTTTTTCCAAACTTCGGGAAATCCGCGGTTTTCTTTCAACGTGCCCTACCTCGGCTTTTACATGGCGGACACGTATCAGATCCATCCGCGGCTAACCCTGGATTTTGGATTGCGCGAAGATTTCCAGAACTATCCTCAGCCGAATCGCAATCCCGCCTTCCCACTGACCGGGCAGTTTCCCAACCAGTACCAGCGCCTGGCGCCGCGTTTGGGATTTGCTTGGCAGCCACTGGAGAAGACCGTGGTCCGTGGTGGCTTCGGACTGTTCTATGAGAATCTGAACGGCCTGAACTATCGCAACTCCGTGGTTTCCAACGGCCTTCTGTCGCAACAGGCGTCGGCCAACCTTCAATACGACCCGTCGCTGGCGCCCGACCAGCAGCTCGCTACATTCCCCAACCAGATTTCGAATCCGAATCTGTTCTCCGCCCCGGACATCTCCTTGATCGATCCTCATTTCCGGTTTCCCTACATCCTGCAGGGCAGCCTTCAAATCGAGCGCGAGATTCTCCCCGACACGGTGGTGACCGTGGGCACAAGCTGGACCCATGGAATTCATCTGATCGCCTCCAATGCCTACGATCTGAACCTGGTACCGCCCAGCGGAACCACAACCTACATAGTTTGTCCCGGGGGCGGCGCCGATGTGGCTGATTGCAGTGGGCCCCGGGTGATGCTGCCAACTCTGGATTCAGGCCTGCTGCAGGAACACCGCATCAATCCGAACTTCGGGCAGATCAACGCCCTCATCAGCCCCGGAATCAATAATTACAACTCGTTCTTCGTGCAGGCGCAGCGGCGGCTCCGACAGGGGTTGACGTTTCAGCTGTCGTATACGTTCTCGAAGAACATCATGTCCAGCGGCGTGGACTTCAACAACCAGTTCGATTTCAGCAACACGCACTCGCCTTATCTGCTGGACCAGCGCCATCGGGTTTCGGTTGCGGCAGTGTATGCGCCGGAGTTCGGCAGGAGATTCCATTCTGCGACGCTGCGCGGGCTGGCCTCGAATTGGTCCATCAGCACGGTCATGCAGTTCGCTTCTGGACGACCGTACGCGGCCCTGCTGGACACCGCCTGCCCCGCCGACACCGGGCTGGGCGCGCCCTGCGCGGGAGACGGCAACATCATCAACGATACGGCGGCACTGCAGAGCACGGCCAACTCCGCTCTGGGAATCAACGCCTCCGGGCCCAGTCCGCTGGCGGGATTGAACTCCTTTTACGGACCTTGGACACAACAGGTGGACCTTGGGCTGGCGCGCCGCTTCCGCCTCACCGAGAGACAGAGCGTTTTCTTCCAGGTGCAGGCTTTCAATATGCTGAACCACGCGAATTTTTATGTGCAGAACGGAAACGGTGTGAACCAGGTACAGTACACACCGTTCGGAGAAACCTGTGGGAACCCAGACAATCCGCAGACCAACCAGACTTGCTACCTGGTTCCCAACAACGGGGCCAACGGTTTCGGCTCACTGCAACGAATCAACGCTTTGAACGGACCGCGCGTGCTGCAGTTTGCCGTGAAGTACTCGTTCTGATCCGCTGCGCTTCGGCCCCACGCTGTGCCGGCTGCGTCATCTGGGACAACCGAGTCACTTCTTCCTTTGCACCGCCTCCACGCACCTTCCATAGAGCTCGAGCAGATGAGCCGCGTATTCCTCGGGCTTGGCGGCGGCGCCGCTGCCCTGAAAGCCAACCCCCGAGGCGCTGGTCCGGCCATAGCCTGTGGTCATGGCAATAAATTTCATCAGATCCAGCGCAATGTCCTCATTGCGGCGGGAACCGGCGGTGCTGGCAGGTGCTTCATCCATGAATGCCTCCGTGGGGATGCGAATGCTGGGAATGTCTTCGTCGTCCATGGCAGAAAAACTCGCGGAACGATGATGATAGCAGAGGCCAAGGGGAGGCTTGAAGGCAGGGAAGTGCCTGGTAGTGGATCAGCTTGAAATGCCGTCCCTTATGGACGGGGTCATCCTTCGGGGCTCAAAGTGCGTCAGAATGACGCAACGTCGAAGATTCGCCCCAAAATGCGCCCCTACCGCATTTTGTCAATTCTCGTGACAATCGGGAGCACCAGGGATATAATCGCCGCCGTTTTCGAGTAGGGCTTATGAAACGGCTTTCCGGGCCCCGTACGATAGCCAACGTTTCCGAGTCACTGCATCGGCAGTTCGGCATGTATGCAATTGCAGCGGGCGCAGCCATGATGCTGCTTACTATGGCCCGCCCGGTCGAGGCGAAGATCGTTTACACCAAGGCCAATGTCCGCATCGGCAATTACAATCTCGACCTCAACAACGACGGAACGGCCGACGTTGCCTTGCAGTTCAAAAACGGCCGCTACGTTTGTCAGACCTGTCGGGACGCTCACAAGTCTGTGTTTTACGAGTCGCCGGCCTCGGGGAACGGCGTCCTGGGAAATCCGCCGACGGCGCTCAAAGCGGGGGCGCCGATCGGCCCGAACCAGTCTTTCTACCAGGGCGTAGGAACGCTGTCCTACTGGTACAGCGGGAGTGGATGCGGCTGTCAAAAGAGTCAGGGTGGTCCCTGGTACGAGGTGACGGATCGCTACCTCGGAGTGGCGTTTCAGATTCAGGGAAAAACCCATTATGGCTGGGCGCGGATGAGCACTACCAGAATCTCGGCCGCGCTGACTGGCTATGCCTACGAAACCATCCCGAACAAAGCGATCATCGCGGGCAAGACCCACGGCAATGCAGACGATCCCGGAGTCGACCTGGACACGATGAGCCCCAACGCTTCCGGCCCCGCTGCGTCGTTGACCAGTCCCGCCCCAGGCAGGCCTCCGACAACACCGGGCCAGCTTCGATACACAACTCCGGGCGGACAAGATGACACCTTTACTCCCTGTGCCACTCTGAGGAAGGACTTATGAAGCGGCTTTCCGGGCCCCGTAAAACAGCGTGCAGTCTTTCGGAGTCAATTCATCAGCAGCTCAACATGTATGCACTCGCGGCGGGCGCAGCCGGGGTGAGTGTCCTCGCCTTGGCCCAACCGGTAGATGCGAAGGTTGTCTACACGAAGGCCAACGTCAAGATCGGGCCAGGGCAGCATTACAATCTCGATCTCAACCACGACGGCATTACTGATTTCACAATCGCTGACAGTCATTCAACCGGTGCCTACTGGTGGTGCGTCCATAGGGGCAACGGGAAGTACAAAAGGATCCAAGCTTCACTCAATGTAAGGCCAGCGGAAGGTGACGGCGTCGAAGGAGGAAACCTTGCGGACGCACTGACCAGGGGAAAGCACATCGGCCCCAGTCAGCAATTCTATTCTCTGCTGGCGGCAATGGCAGGCCGCGTTTATGGGGTTAACGGCAGTTGTAAATCCATAAATGACTCCCTCGGTAACTGGGTCAATGTCACCGACCGTTATCTGGGGCTGAAGTTCATCCGTCATGGAAAAACTCGCTATGGCTGGGCACGGCTAAGTGTTCGGATCGTTGACGGTACGGGCGTCGTCGCGAAGCTAAGCGGCTACGCCTACGAAACCATTCCCGGCAAGTCGATCAAGGCTGGCCAGACCAAAGGCGCGGTGGACGAGCCGGCCACCGACCCGGACTTTGCGAACCCCGATGATCCCGGCCTCGGTGCTTTCCGCTGGCTCTTGGGGCCCAGGGCGTCCCCCTGTGGCGGCGGAAGGAGTCCGGTGGGCGGTACGCGGTGAACGGTTCTTTTGTGAGGTGAACTCTATGACGACTATCAACGTCAGCGCACTGCCAGAAACCCCGGAAGAGCGTCTGCATGCCGAGTGATACGGGCTGCGGCTTGTCTGGAATGGGGTTAGCCAGTGCTTGGGTTGGGGATAGTTGCTGCCCCGTCGGCGCAAGCACAGACCTTTCACCGTGCTTTACAACTTCACAGGGTCGTCGGGCGGGGCGGGCCCTTACGCAGGGTTGATTCGGGACAGTAAGGGCACTCTCTATGGCACTGGCTATTACGGCGGCACCTCTGACTATGGCGTGGTGTTTAAGCTGGACTCCAGTGGCGCCGAAACCGTGTTGTACAACTTCACCGAAGGGGCCGACGGAGGATATCCCCTGGGAGCGCTGGTCCGGGACAAAGCGGGTAATCTCTATGGCACAGCCTCCAGCGGTGGCGACACCGCGTGCTCCAGCGGCTGTGGGACGGTGTTCAAGGTGGATACCAATGGCAGCGAAACCGTGCTGCACAGCTTTACCGGGGGAACGACGGACGGATGCAATCCCATTGGAGGGTTGCTCCGGGACAAAGCGGGTAATTTGTACGGCACCACAAACAGTTGCGGCGCGTCCAACTACGGAACGGTGTTCAAAGTGGATACGAGCGGCAGCGAAACCGTGCTGCACAGCTTTACCGGGTCGGATGGGGCGTATCCCTACTTAACAGGTTTGCTCATGGACAAGAAGGGCAACCTTTATGGCGTCACCGAGAACGGCGGCACTTCCTTTGCCGGAGTGCTGTACGAGCTGAGCAAGAGCGGCACGTTGACGGTGTTGCACAGCTTCGCTGGGAAAACGACGGATGGGTGCTATCCCTCGGGAACTCCGCTTATGGACACAAAGGGCAATCTCTATGGTACTGCCGAAGGGTGCGGTTCCTCCAGTGATGGAATCGTGTGGAAAGTGAGCAAGAAGGGAACCGAGACTGTGCTGCATAACTTCGCTGGGGGGGCGTCGGACGGGCAGTATCCCTTCGCAGGTGTGATTATGGACGGGAAGGGTAACTTGTACGGCGACACCGAGGAGGGTGGCGCTGCCAGACTCCAGGGAACCGTATACAAACTAAGTAAGAAAGGCAAGCTCACCCTGCTGTACAGCTTCGGTGAGTCGGATGGAGAATATCCCTACGGCGGCTTGATTCGGGATGCGAAGGGCAATGTTTACGGCACCACCCGCGCGGGGGGCAGCGGCGGCTACGGAACAGTGTGGAAGCTGACCCCGTAGTCAGGGTGGCGAGGACGCGTGGCAACGCAGCCAACTGGATCAGCGCGAACGGGCGGATTGGTCCTCCTGACCAATTCCATTTTCGACACTCCACCGCCTGCATCGCTCGCCATGCCCGCTCTCGGTGCTCAGGGCGTCCCGCAGTGGCGGCGGAGGGAGTCGGGGGGACCACTCCTACGTCGAATAGTCGCCACGCATTCCGTGAAATTCGGCTCTGGGGGCTGCTTACGCCGCCTTATTCAACGACTGCGGCGCCACCTGGTTCAGCGCCTTGCGCACGGCCACCGACATCATGACACGAGCGCAGCCGCTGATGATCATGCTGACGCCCACCAGAGTGCCGATCGCCCACAACGAACTGGACGGCCATTGCGCCCAGATCATCCCGGCCAGCAAAAGTGTCACCAGGCCGTCGAACAACATCCAGCCTGATCCCTTTGCGGCGCGCAGTTGGAAGAACAGCACGATGTCCAGCGCGCCTTCGACGAGGAACAGGGACGCCAGCAGCAAGGTCAGCGATGCCACCCCGAGCACGGGATGCATGAGCAGGTAAGTCCCCATGAAAACGTAGGCCAGACCCACCAGCAACTTCCAGATCATGCTGCCGCCGCGGTGAGAGTGAAAAGCCAGCACCAGGTGCACAACTCCAGCGAAGATAATCAGCCAGTCAATGAGCACACTGACCGCGACGGCCGCGAGGAACGGAGAGCCGATGGCCAGAATGCCGAAAACGATCAGCGCAATTCCCCAAACGATGGACCAATTCGATCCCTGCCGCAGCAGGGCAAATGTGGTTTGCTCCGCCATGTTTTGCCTCCCGCTTGAAATTGCGAACGGGCACATTCTGCTCTTCTCTGGAGATTTATGCAAATCGCTTGGTCATGACCGCCCCGAGGCGTGGGCTGCCAGGATTGAGAAGATGTGACGGATGAACACTCGTCCCGATACAAGTGGTTTGACTGCGGGGTGCCTGTAGATGCTCAAGACGTTGTACCTGGTTCGGAGCGGCTGATGGGCGGCTGGTAGGAAAGACTACCATGAGGACGGGCATGGTTGTAATAGTCGGTCCAGGGGGCGGGGTGCCCCATATCTCGCCGATTTTGCGAGATATGGGAGAGGCAGCTTCTGTGAGTACCCAGGTCTCGCAACGACAGCGAGACCTGGGGCACCCGGCTCCAGGGCGTTTTAAAAGAGTTAACGCCTTCCCAATCTCCGCTCCTCCCCCGCGTGAACCGCGGCGCGGAGAGGGCGCGCGGGCATCGTCGAAAAGAAAAATGGCTGGCACGATCTGCCAGCCGCTTGTGTTTTCTGCCAAGTGAATCGATCTACCGGTGTCCGCCGCCGTGGAAACCGCCGCCGTGGAACCCACCCCCGGCAAAGCCACCACGGAAGCCGCCGCCCACCGGTCCGTGCGCGAAACCTCCGCGATAACCGTATCCGCCGCGACCGTACCCTCCAGGTCCGTACCAGCCGCGTCCGTAGAAGCCTCGGCCATACCATCCACGCCCATACCAGCTAGGCCCATACCATCCGCGCCCGTAGAAGCCGCGGTACCAAGGACCGGCGCCGATAAAGACACCCCCCGCGAACCATTCCGGACCGTAGTAACCGTACGGCGCGCACGCATAGGGGTAGTAGCTATAGTAGCCGTAGGCACATGCCGGCGGAGGGCCGACGTATCCCGGGCCGACCGCAACGCCAAACCCAACCCCTGCGTGGGCGGGAGCCGCTGGGAGAATGAGAACACTCAGCAGAGCGAGATATCGTAGATAGCGCATTTTCGACCTCCTTGTCAGATACGCAGTTCCCACTCGAAATAACGCATCTGACGGACTTTCCGGCACTCATGTCAGTCCGAAATGCCTACCTGTATGAACCCAAAATCGGGATAAAAGTTGCAGTCAACCGGCTGTAACGGCCGAAGAAAGCTCAGGGTCGCTAGGTCTCGATGCCCACGTAGCAAACCCGGCCGATCAGATAATCAGCGGCGGTGGTGGCTGGTTCCATGGGCATGACCTCGATTGGGTAAGCCTGGTTGTGGGGACGCAAGACCAGGTGATTGCCTGCCAATTCCACGTACTTGATGGTGCAGGTGTCCGCTCTCTTTACGGCGTACATATTGAACTCGCCCTTGCGATAAGGTTTGAGCGAGTTGTAATGGCGGTCGATGAGGACGGTGGCTCCGGGCAACAGGCGCGGATACATACTCATGCCTTCGCGGCCGTTGGCTTTGATGACCACGAAGCGCTCCCAGGTTTCGCGGTTTCCTTCCATCTCGGGACGCAGACTGCGCAAAAAACTTTTCTTGTACTTGAGTATTTCCTTGACCGCCATGCTCATGACCATGGGCTCGGTGGCGGCGATCGTGCCGTCGACCACCAGCACGTTCTCAAACTCGTCGCCGCTAGGGGGAAGAATGCTGGCACGCTTGTTGACCTCGTGGGGATCGAGCAGGTCAAGCACGGAAAGGCGCTGCACCTTCAACACCTTGTCCATACCCTCGAGGCTCAGGCCGCGCTTGCGATTGAGGAAGTTGGAGATGTGGGCCTGCTTGAAGCCGGTCTGCTCGGCCAGACGCAACCCGGTCAGCTCGCCTTCTTCGATGCGTTGCCACAGGGTTTTGCGGAGGTTATCCTGAAGGACTTTGAATTTCATGGCGGAAAGTATAGCACCTCCTATAGCGGATTGTTATTGGCCTAATTAACACAACATCTCAGAGAGAATGCGGTCCGGCCCCAGGGCCTCGACTTCCAGAGTGGGAATTCCACAGCGGGAATCGCCAATCCGAGGCCATAGCATGGCGCTATTGTGACGGCAATCACAACATCTAATAGAAAATACTATTGACCCGGGATTATGTACTTCACTCAATTTAAAGCGTACAATTTCCGGGTCAAGAGAAGGGGGCAACTCTTGACACTGTGGAGGTGTGCGCCATGTTGGGATTGTTTCTTGGTGCGGTTGTTAACCATTGGTTATTCAGCTTCGGCGGGGTGGGTCTGATGATTTTAGCGATCATCGAAAAAGTCCGCAAGAAAGATACCGAAGCATGGATATTCTGGGGTGGGGCCTTGGCGTGCTTGTTCATTGCGTGCTATGGAGCTTGGGTGGATGAGCATAACAATACAACTGCTGTAATTTCGGAAAAGGCTGATGTATGGTCGAAATATAATGGCTGCTCAGCCGACGTGAGAGAGAAAGGACAGGAGATCATCGGATGGAGTGCTCGATTCGGTGATCAGATGGGATTCATAACCGGGCTGCAAGGCAGGTTAAATTCACAGCAAGGCACAGTAGACTCGCTACAGAGCACATTAGCCAAGCAACAAGCAGCAGTGACCACTTGCGTGGGAGATTTAGCTAAGGCAGTGATACCGGAGCCGCAACACACAGGGATGTTTTTCCTTACGGTGCCAGCGCAAGCTCCAGCGAACAGGTTTGCTCGTCATTTTCTTCTCACCACAAACAAGAATGTCAGTCCCGTAAGGCTTATATTTCAGTGTTCGAGTGCAAAGGTTGACGCATTACAACCTGTGATCCTCCCGGCTGGTCCAATGATCGGAGGTGCTGCACCTGTCGGAGATGGTCATTCGTTCAGGATTAACATAACTACACCAGTATGGGCCGAAGAGGCTCCTTTGGTGCTGGAAGCCGTAATCGACAAAGAGGACGCGGCCTTAGCCGACTGCAAAGTTTGGCCGTTTTAAGCTGCTTTTGCGGTCAGTTCTTTGTATTCGAGATTTTCAGATGTCAGGAGCCGCATGAGAGTATCGCGGAATAGGAATTGGTTCTTGCGATTGTTGTAGCGCCATGTGATCTCTTGCAGGTAAGCACCTAAATGCTTGACGGAAAGCTGATGCCACGTGCCAATGATACCCCGCTTCAGGAGCCAGAATGCGGATTCAATTCCGTTGGTGGTCACGTCCCCGCGAACATACTCCCCGGCGCTGTGATTCACTGTCTGATGCTTCGTCTTGCGGAATGGCGTCCCTCCAAAATTGTAGAGCTTAGATTCGTCGGTCATAATGACCTCGACTGTGGCGTCCACGTTTTGCTCAATGAGTTGGTTCATCTTCCACTGCGCCAAGAAGCGCACAGGAATCAGATGGAGATGGCCGTTGCGCTCCCGAATGCCGACTACGGGCGTCTTGTTATCCTTGTTGCCACGTCCGACGCCACGGCGCTTGCCTCCGACGTAGGTTTCATCAATCTCAACCTTTCCAGCCATCTTGCAGCCTTCAGCCTCAGCCATTGCAGCACGGATGCGGTGACAGAGATACCACGCGGTTTTGTAACTGACACCCATCATGCGTTTGATCTGGTTCGCGCTCATCCCCTTCTTGGATTCGCAGAGCAGATATGTCACGAAGAACCACTTGGTCAGCGAGAGATGGGAATCGTGGAAGATCGTGCCCACAGTTGCGGAGAACTGGTACTGGCATGAATTGCAGACATGCACCTTGCGGTCCTTCACTTGAGCCACTTTGTCAGACTGGCAGCGCAAGCAGCGCAGCCCATCGGGCCAGCGAAGATGCATCAAAGTTTCGCGGCACTTGTCATCTGTGCCGTATTGGTCTACAAGTGACATCAGGTTCGGAGCGGAGGTCATAAGGTCACCATGCCTAGGAAAATTAAGAAGCACCCGAAAGACATGACCAACGATGAGCTAGCGGTGCATGTTTTCCATCCCAAGGTTTTGCGCCATGCGAGGAAGAACCTTGAGAGGTTAGCCGCGCCGCGAAGTCTAAAGAAATCAACTAAATAGCTCATCATGTGAGGAATATAACAGAAAGGCGAAATTGAGTCAAGTATATAATTTCGTATTGACCATGCAAACCCAGAGCTATAAGATAACAGCTCCATATAACTCAGGTGTCATAGCAGGGAAGCACATGTCAGACGATTTGAAATCCCAGAACGAAGAAGGGACCTTCGAGGAATTCCGCCGCAAGGTGCGCGGGGCGGAGGTGCTCTCGGCCGCGATGGAACGGCTGCTGTGGTCGCTCCAGTTCACCGGCAAGGTCAGCGTGGTGGTGCAGAATGGCCGGGTATTGAAGTCCGGCTACGAGGAAGGCTATTTCCGGCAGCGGGCGCCGTGATGGCGACCGCTTTCTCCGGAGGCAATCATAACTAAATAGATCAAGCAGGCAATCCGTAACAGAAACGGGCCCTGCGACCGAGACATCGGCGCAGGGCCTTTTTATTTCAAGGATTCAGTGGGGGCAATCATGGAAACACAAGATCTGGAAATGGTTCAGTTGGAACTGAAGTACTGCGAGCGGTGCGGTGGGTTGTGGATGCGTATTCGCGGGTCGCAAGACGTATATTGCGACGCTTGTGTGGCGCCGATGCTGGAGTTGCCGGGTGGGGGCCGCAGGAGAAGCAAACCGCGTTTGCCGGTGAACGACAAAGTGGAAATCAAGAGTCAGCGGGACGCACTTGTCCTGGTTTGCGGAGAAGGAGGTAACGCATGACGGCCTCGGCGATGGCAACGATCGTGAATTCCAGACCACCGGGTTTCCGCGAGCATGATCCGACACCGGCCGAACTGGGTGAGATTGATGTTTCGGAGGGAAAGTTCAGATCGGCGCCCGACAACACGGCCACTTTGGCGCTGGCCCCGGGGCCTTCTGACAGGAATTCCAACCTCTCTTCCGGTCTTTCTTCCGAACGTTCTTCTGAGTTCTCTTCCGACCTCTGGCTGTACCGGGATCGGACCGTCGGGGTACTGCGGCGTTATTTGCGGCTCTCGATCGAAGTTGGCCGTTTGCCCTCGTTGCTGGGCCGGGAGTTTTTTCGGACGCGGGTGACTTCCTATCGCGCTTCCACATTCGAAGATGCGGTGATTTTTGTGCACGACGTGGAACGCAGCCTGGAGGTATTGGATGAATTCGAGAGAAAGCTGATTGCAAGAATTGTGTTGCAGGAGTACTCGCAGGAGGAGGCAGGCCGTCTGCTGGGCTGCGGGTTGCGCACGGCGGCGCGCCGTTATGCGGAAGCACTGGATCGAATCAGCGAAGTTTTCCTGGAAAGGGAGATACTGACGCGTCTGCCCGTCACGCGAATCGAAGCGCCGGAAACTTGTCAAGGGGGTGAAACGGAAGAAATTCCTGCAAGTGACTCAGAACAAACCAAAAATAATGGCACTAATATACTTCACTAACCAAATCTGCTAATCTTCCCTCGCCGTGACAGGGCTTTTCCCACGGGTTCTACGCACTGTGGTTGTGTAAAACCGACCACAATATATTGAGTGCATCCACTTGCACACGGGGTATAGAGTATTTTTCGTTGCGTGATTGGCTTTTTCCTGCTAGAAAAGATAATGCCCGTCGAAGGATCAACGGGCACGAAGATTGCCTCTTGTATGAATCGTAATCAGAGGACTTGAGATGTGTTGGCAAACCCATCCTAGAGTCCCGCCTCGATCCAGTCAAGAGAAATCTTAGGGAGAATCCTGTCCGTAACGGGCGCACGCATAAGTGTGCCCAGAGAGGGAACATGGCGTTCAAAGAGAAGTACACAATCCTATGCGATGACGTTCGCAGAGAAGATAATGGCAAGGTGATCGTGATCGGAATATATTTCGGCGCAATCACCGTTCCACAGCTTCCATTCGTGATGCCCGCCCTTACATTCTTCCAGTTACTAGAGGCAGATCGCCCCGGCGCATGGAACTGGAAAGCAAAGATGCAGCACCTGGAAACTGGCAGGGAAATCTTCCAAGCTGGCGGCGTACTGAATGTTCAGGCTCCGGGACTCGCTCTTAATGTTTTACGTTTCCCAAATATTCCGCTCATTGCCGCAGGGTCTTACAATTTTGCATTGGAAATTGAAGGCCAAACTGAGCCGATAATAATGCCGTTCGACGTGATCCTGAACATACCGCAAAGTATCTCAGGAATGCCGATGCTGGGATTGCCGGGAATAAGGCGCTAGACGCATTCAGCGTACTGCGGCGGCACGGAAGATGCTTTGCTGAGACCACCGTCGCTAATGGACGCGAAAGTTGAGCCGGTGGATTTAGAAAATCCACAATCTGGCTGGCTGCCGACGATAGCAATGGGGAAGAGTGAATTTAACTGATTCACGAAGGTGCGTTCGTCAAAATCGCCGGCCACTAGGTCGGAGTAGAGACTCTCAACACTATTGGCAAGTGTCTTGGTTTCTATATCCGAAGAGGGGGTGTCGAGGAGTAGGGGGACGAACTTTTCCCGGAAGCTGCCAAGCGTGATCAGCTTGCCAGTGTACTGCAAAATCAATTCCTGAATTTGAGTGTACAAATACATGCCCAAAGCCCACAAAACACGTTAGTTTAGCGCAATCGGAGATGATTCGCAAGTATCACGATGGTAACTGGGATGAACGGCGCAAGTCGCTGAAAGAGGACGTGTATAGGCAAAGGGTCTCGAATCCATCAGGCCCAAGGGGTACTGTCAGAAAGCGGTATTTGGGCTACTCGGACGCAAGCGGTGAAATCGTCCTGATGATGCGTGAGTTCATAAGAGCCGATGATTCTCGTGAGATCGTTGTCACGGTGCTGGTAGAAGCCGACACGGTTTACCACTCAGAAGTATGACAAGACGCACGAGCCGCAGGTATACTGCGGCTATGGCGACGCATCGTAAACCTGGCACGCCCGCCGAATACCAAGCATTCTCCGACGCGCTGAAAAAAGTACTCAGCGTTTCCCATCATGAATTGCAACGAAGGATGAAGGCTGCGAAGCGGAAATCTACAGCTTCCGCTTCGGGCCACGCACGCCCCGCCGTGGATCAAAAGGCCTCTTCGTGAAGTCTGCCGGTCACTTCTTGGTACGTTAGTCGGCGACCGGCGACCTGTGATAGAGCTAGATCGAACCTTTCTGCATCGTTCAATTTCCTTCCAGTAGCATCCTTGCGGTTATTGAAGCGGAAAGCCTGCTCATCCACGTAGCGGAACAAATGGAACGGTTCTACGGCCACGTAGGTGCCACCAAGGCCACGTTTAAGCAGGGACCAGAAGTTCTCCATGCCTTGAGTGTGTACGCGGCCATCCACGTAACGCTCAAGGTGATTGACAATCTGGTGAGCATAATCATCAGAGATTCCCATGTAGCCCGTGTGCTCATCAGTGTAGAGCTGAGACCCTTTCTCAATCATCTCGGCAATCGTGCTGTGCAGAGCATCCTTCTTGCGATCTGGGATCACTTTGGCCTTCACTTGGCCTCCGCGCTCCAGCATCCCCATGACAACGGTCTTAGCCCAGTTTCCTTCGCGTACCTTGGTTCTAATGCGCCGGGACTTGTGCATGTTCCGCGCCTTACCGCCGATGAAGGTTTCGTCCACTTCGACCTCGCTACCGGGACCGCCGATCTTTACAATGCTGCCACTCTGCAAAGCGAGACGAAGCCTCTGCAACATAAACCACGCAGACTTCTGGGTGATACCGAGGTCGCGTGCGATTTCATAGCTGCTCACACCGTTGCGGCAGTTGACTAGCATCCAGAGCGCAGGGAGCCACTTGTCCAAGCCAAGCGGAGAATCCTCAAAGATCGTGCCCAACTTCACAGAGAATTGTCGCCCGCATTCTTTGCACTTCCAGCGTTTTTGTGTTTTTAGGTAGTAATGATCTTTCTTCTCGCAGGCAGGGCACACAGGGCCATTAGGCCAGCGCATCTGTGCGACGGTGTCAATGCAGACTTGCTCATCAGAGAAGTACCGGATGGCCGCTTGAAGTGTCTTTGGCTTTTCCATATACCAACATTACGCTTTTTGTTCTGGTTAGTCAAGTATATTATTGCCAAAATAATTCTTGAAAACGTGGCATAGTTACCCTGTTCAATTTGCTATGCTGGATTTAGGTGGAGAGAATTCGATGAGGGCCGAGGATTTTGCTGAGTGATCTCAGCGGGTAAAGCCGCACTGAAATCAATGCGGCTATCGCAGCGCTGAAAGGCCTGCGCCACCCAACTTCAAATAACACATCGAGTTTTTCAGCAGGCCAGGGCGTGCCAAAGAGCGGCGCGCCCGAACTTTTTTGGGGCGGCGTCCGGGACAACTTCCAATCATGAAAAGAGCCAAGCCTAGAACCGGAGGCAGAAGTTCGAGCAGAGCCTCGTCCAGGGCGAAGGGAGCGCGGGAGCCGGTTGATCTGGCCGCAGTCCGCGAACAGATTACGAGGCGGGTGGGGAATAAAGCGGTGGGAATGGTGGAAACCACGATCCGGGAAGTCGAGAAGGGCCACTATCTGGCAATGAAATATTTGTTCGAGATGATTGGACTTTCTCCAGCGACCACACCTGAAGAAGCACCGCAGGACGATTCGCTGGCCAAGGCGTTGCTACGCCGGCTGCAGCTTCCCGAGGAGGATGGGAACGCCGAAGTTCCGAAAGATAGCCTGCCGGACGCGGGAGTGCGCTTGGATGATGCCGTAAAATGAAAGCCAGCCGTTGGTCAATCGCGGCGCGTAACTGGTCGTCAGCCGCCAGGCGATGGTCCACGGCATTGGGCAACCCCGCCGGGACGGGGACGTCCGCGCCATACAGGACTTTCGGGATGGACATGACATGGGTGACCGGCCAGATCGCGGTCGGCGGGGGCATCTGGACAGCACAGAATATGGCGGAAGTGGCACGCGCCGGCGTCACCCACATCCTGGACATGCAGGTAGAGTTTGACGACACGGCTCTGGCGGAACCGCACGGGATCGCGGTGCTGTGGAATCCGATTGATGACGATTTCCAACCCAAGCCAGTGGAAGTCCTTCAGCGGGGAGTGGAATTTGCGCTGCAGGCACTGGACGAGGATGGGAGCAAGCTGTTCGTGCACTGCGCGGCCGGAGTCCACCGGGCCCCGATGATGACGCTAGCCATACTCTGTTCTTTGAACTGGCGACTGGGAGAGGCAATGCAATTGATCGAGACGCGGCGCCCGATGGTGGATTTCGCAGATGTTTATGTGAACAGCGTGAAAAGGTATCTGGTGGAACAGGTAAAGGCGGGGAAGTAGAAAGCAGGCTCCAGAACTCCGGCTTCGGTTCTTGATGCAGTTGTCAGTTGTCAGTTCCTCAGTTTTCCCAGAGGATTTGCCGCAAGCCCGGCCTCGGAGTCTTGCGCGATGATCAGCTAGGCATTGGAGGAGTTATGTTCGAGGCGCGCCACCCTTGGGGGTGGCTTTTTTTATGGCTGTTGGGAGCGGCAATGGCGTGGCCGCAAACGCTCCCGACCACGACGATTTCGGACACCGTGTATCGGGCGGACGGAACGCCAGCCGCGGGAACGCTGCTGATTTCGTGGCCGGAGTTTACGACGGCGGCGCAACAGGCGGTGGCCGCCGGCAATAGCGCGACTACGCTGGGGACGGGAGGGGCACTGTCGGTCAATTTGGTTTCAAACGCGAACGCGGCGCCCGCGAATACGGTTTACACGGTGGTTTATCCGCTATGAACGAACTGGAAGAAGATTTTTCGAAGCTGCGCACGCGTGGGGGAGGCGCAGGAAAACAGCCGCTGGTCGTGCGCCTGTCCGATCATGATTTTCAACGCGAGGTGCTGGAGAAACTGGCACGGCTGGAAGCCATGATGGAAATGCTGGTTGGAGGGAGACAGCCTGGCCGCATGAAGCTGGTCGAGGACCGGGTCATGGCCTTGGAACGCAGTGACATCAAACGGGGAGTGTACGACCGCTTAGTGAATGCAGCGATCGCCATGCTGATTAGTGCGGCGATTGCCATGCACGATCATATCTTCAAGTAGGCGGGCTTGGGCGCGCCACGAGAAGGCCATATCCCCGGACCACGCCGGATCATTCGCACGCGAACCCTCCAGTTCCAACTGAATGACAATCACGGAACGCAAGGAGAAACAAAAATGCCTTTTCTTTCGAAACTCTTGCAGACAATCGCCTTTATTCCTGGGATCGTAACCAGCATTGAAGGTTTGTTCAGCCATCGTTCGGGGGCTGAGAAGAAGGACGCGGTCATGTCATTTCTGCAGACGGCTCTGTCAGCCGGTGATGCGGCTATGAATCATGACATCGTGGACGAGGCTAAGTTCAAGGAAGGTTTGTCAAAAATTGTAGATGGCGCGGTGGAGTGTTTTAATGCTTCGGTCTGGGCGAGGGCGCGGGGCGCTGTCCGCTCGGGTGGGCCCGAGGCCTGAGCGACACGAGTGAACAGACTGCGGGAAAACTTTTGTCGCCCCGGGCGCTGAAGCGCTGCGCCACCCAAAATCAGAGTTTTCCGCAGCCTGTGAAGCCGCGCCCTTCGACACCAACTCCCAAACCTAGGGACTCCACGGCTTTTTCGCCAATTTACCCGACCTATTCGCTCCAGTTCTCCAGCGTCTTCTTCACGAAGGCCATGAACTGGTCGGCGACGGCGCCGTCAATCAGGCGGTGATCGTAGCCGAGGGTCAAGTGGACGACAGAGCGGATGGCGATGGAATCGTTGCCATCGGCGTCGGTAACGACCAGCGGAACCTTGGTGATGCCGCCGACGCCCATAATGGCGGCGTTCGGCTGATTGATGATGGGCAGGCCGAAGACGGCGCCGAACTGGCCGGGGTTGGTGACGGTGAAAGTTGAGCCTTCCACTTCTTCGGGCTTCAGCTTCTTGGTGCGGGCGCGCTCGCCGAGATCGGTGATGCCGCGCTGCAAGCCCAGGAAGTTGAGTTCATCGGCGTTCTTCAGCACGGGAACAATCAGTCCCCAGTCGAGCGCAACGGCAATGCCCATGTTGATGTGGCGATGGTAGCGGATGCTTTCGCCCTCGATCGACGCGTTGACGATGGGGAACTGTTGCAGCGCGATGATCGCGGCGCGCACGAAGAACGGCATGAAGGTAAGGCGCGCGCCGTGGCGCTGCTCGAAAGCGGACTTGGTTTTGTTGCGCAGCTGGACGATGCGGGTCATATCCACTTCGAACATGCAGTGGACGTGAGCGCTGGTGCGGCGCGACTCGATCATGCGCTGGGCGATGATCTTGCGCATCTGCGTCATGGGGACGAAATCGCCGGGGATGGCGGCCGGGGCAGGAGGCTGCGGAGGGTCGCGGCGAAGTTGCAGGCGCGCTAGGCGGCGAAGCGAGCCGCGAGCGGTCTCTGACTTTCGAGGAACGCCATGATGTCCTGCTTGGTGATGCGGCCGCCCAGGCCGGTGCCGGGTACCTGCGAGAGGTTGACGTTGTGCTCGCGGGCGATTTTGCGGACCAGCGGCGAAGAGCGGGCGTGATCTCGTCTTCGTCCTCCAGGTGCAGGCGGGGCCGTCGCTTGCGGCTCGGCCGCAGGCGTCGTGGCAGGAGCAGCGGGCGGCTTCGCAGGGGCTGCGGGGCAGCGAGGCGCGGCTTTGGACGGGCGCGGTTGACGCCGCGGCCGCAGCTTCGCCGTCGGCGGAAATCGTCCCCACCACCGTGTTGACCTGCACGGTGGCGCCTTCGGCGACTTTGATGTCCTGCAGCACGCCGGAGGCGGGCGCGGGAATTTCGGCGTCCACTTTGTCGGTGGAAATTTCGAACAGCGGCTCGTCGCGCTGCACTTTGTCGCCAGGCTTCTTCAGCCACTTGGTGATGGTGCCCTCAAAGATGGACTCGCCCATCTGGGGCATGACGATATCAGTCGGCATAGTTTCCTTCCACGTGGCCCGGTTGCAAATCTTAGGCCGAACGCAACTCTCAATTATAGCCAAGGAAGTCGGCGTCGAGTTTGAGGCTCAGTGCTCAGTGTCCGCCTTTTCCGCACCTGCCGGCGGCGGGCCGACACCGTAAGCTTTCTTCCAGTAATCCTGCACCCTGGGCGGCAGTTTTTGAATGCGGGAAAGGAATGCGGTCACCTTCCAGATCTCCTGGTCGCTGAGCGCCTTGCTCCAGGCGGGCATGCCGGTGTAGCGCACGCCAGTGCGGACGGCATAATAGATGTGCCACTCGGGATCGTCGAGCGGATCCAGGATCAATTTGCGGCACGGGCGGATAGAACGAATTCTCCAGCGGGCTGGGCTTGTTGTCGAGCGTGCCGTGGCACACGGCGCAGTTCATGGTGTAGAGCTTCATGCCCTCGATCAGGTTCTCGTCGGTCGGCGGGAGGGGATTGCTCACCCGCGGGGCGTGACGGTCCATGGAGGCATCCAGGGCGTTCATGGCGATGCGCGTCTCGAGCTGAGGCGGCGTCGCGTCCGCATTGGTCGGCATCAAGCCGAAGGTGGCGAAGGCCAGCCCACCAGAGCGAAAACCAGCCAGAGTGATGATGATTCCGAGAATAAGGTTGCGCATGTATCCTCCTGCATTGAAACCCTACATGCTTCACTCAGATTAGCTGGACCCGTGTGCTCGCAGCCAATCGCAGAATAGCAGGGTCTTCACACGTCGCAGATGGTAAACGATTTTAGCTAATATGCCTTCAGCCGGCGCGCCTCCCGCACTACGTCGCTCACTTTGGGCAGAGAAATATTCTTCCTGAGGCGGAGAGAACGGCACGGGCGAGTCCAGCGCGGTGATGCGGACGATGGGGCCGTCGAGATCGTCGAAGGCTTCTTCATTGATGATCGCGGCGATCTCGCCGGCAAGGCCCCCGGTGCGCACGTCCTCGTGCAGCAGGATGACTTTATTGGTCTTCCGCACGGTCTGGGCGATTGCCTCGCGGTCGAGCGGTGAGAGCGTGCGCAGGTCGATCATTTCCAGTTCGATTCCTTCCTTGGCCAGGATCTCCGCGGCTTCCAGCGCGACATGCACCATGGCGGCATAAGTAATGATGCTCAGATCGCGGCCCTCGCGGGCGATGCGCGCCTTGCCCAGAGGGACGATGTAATCTTCCGCCGGAACTTCTTCCTTGATGCGGCGATAAAGATATTTGTGCTCGAAGAAGATGACCGGGTTGTTGTCGCGGATGGCGGCCTTGATCAGGCCCTTGGCATCGTAGGCGGTCGCCGGGCAGACGACTTTCAACCCGGGCGTGTGGACGAACCACATCTCCGGATTCTGCGAATGAAACGGCCCGCCGTGGACATTGCCGCCGCTCGGCCCGCGAATCACCAGCGGCGCAGGCGCACCCCAGCGGTAGTGAGCCTTCGCGACCATGTTGACGATCTGGTTGAAGGCGCAGCCGATGAAGTCCATGAACTGGAATTCGGCGACCGGACGCATGCCGGTGAGCGGATGCGCCGAAAGCCGCGCCGACGATGGCGGTCTCGGCGATGGGCGTGTCAATCACGCGCTCGGGACCGAAGCGTCGATCAAACCGTCGGTGACTTTGAAAGCGCCGCCGTAGATGCCGATGTCTTCGCCGATGCAGAAGACGGTGGGATCGCGCTCCATTTCCTCCCAGATTCCCTGGCGGATGGCTTCGAGATAGGTGAGTTGCATGTTGTTACTTCCCCGCCCCGGACCAATGCAGATTTACAATTTGTACGAACGATGTTATTGTACTGATAGTACATCTTGTACATGGAGCATTAGTCTTATGCCCTCCCGAGCTGACAGCCAGTGCGACGCGTCAAAACTTTTCCGACATTGTGAACCGGGCAGCGTACGGTGGCGAAAGAACCATAGTACACCGGCGCAAGAAACCGGTGGCGGCGGTCATACCCATCGAGGATCTGGAGTTTCTGGAAGCACGTCGAAGATCGCATGCGACATCGAGGAAGCTCGCAGGCGGTTGAACGAGCCCACCATTCCCTGGTCGAAAATCAAGAAAGACCTGGGCTTGTAGCCGCGACAGCGCTCATGCGGTACACCAGTCGAGTTCACGACCTCGGCATTGCAGGAGTTCCGGGCGCTTGACCGGCAAATCCAGCGGCGGGTCAGCTCCAGGATAGCCAAGCTTTGCGAAGACCCGTTTCCTGCGGGCGTCAAAAAACTACAGGGCGAGCCAGAGCACTTTCGCATTCGGGTTGGCGATTATCGAATTATCTATCGGGTTGACGGTCAGCGAGTGGTAATCGTGATTGTACAGATCGGCCATCGGCGGGAGGTCTACCGGTAGGACTACCTCAGATGCACCGTCCGCATCGCTCTTCGCTTAGCGACTCGCGACTTTTCGTCGCAGCTGAGTCTTCGGCTTCCCGTACTTCGGCTTGATCTCGTGGCAACCGCTCTCGCAATACACGCCGCCCGCGGCAGATTCCGGCGTAGGCATCGGTGAGCTCACGGCAAACTCCCGGTCGGCTTCGAGTTGCTTCTCAACGTCAGTGATCAGTGCCCGGTTCTCAGTGGGGCTCAGCCACTTCTTGACCTCGACCAGATAGTTTTCGAAGCGGGCGATGGGGTCGCGCTTCTGCCAATACTCGAACAGCGGCTTGGGCACGTACTGCGCGGCATCATGGATGGCGTGGCCCTTCATGCGCATCATCTTGGCTTCGATCAGAGTTGGGCCTTCGCCACGACGGGCGCGCTCGCAAGCTTCGTGAGCAGCGTCGTAGACCTGGCATGCGTCGGTGCCATCAACGATCACGCCGGGAATGCCGTAAGCGATGGCGCGCTCCGCCAAGTCCTTCACGCGAAACTGCATGTCGGCGGGCGTGGAGTATCCCCAGAGATTGTTCTCGACGAATAGCACCAGACCGAGGTTTTGCACCGCAGCGAAATTCAAGCCTTCGTACGTGACGCCAGTGGACTGGCCGCCGTCGCCGATGTAAGTCATGACCGCGATATTGCGTCCCTGCAGGCGCGCGCCCAGAGCCACGCCAGCAAGCACGGGGATCAAATCGCCGAGCGTGGAGATGGGCGCGACGACGTTGCGCGTTTCGATGTCGCCGAAGTGCGACGATGCGTCACGGCCCTTGGTCGGCGAGCCCGCTTTGGCCATGTACTGCATCATGATGTCGCGGGCGGAGAATCCGCGAACCAGCAGCGATCCCTGATTGCGGATCATGGGGCCGAGCCATTCATCCTTATTAAGAGCGTAGGCGGAAGCGCAGGAACATGCCTCCTGGCCGAGGCCGAAGTAAACGCCGCCTACAACTTTGCCCTGCTTGTAGAGATTCTCGAGCGCCGTCTCCATCCTGCGGTTGAGGAGCATCCAGCGGTAGATTTCGATGCATTGCTGCTTGCTGAGATATTTCGATTCGCGGATGGGCGGAACGGGCGCGCTCAGATCGCCTTTCACTTCGTAGCGGATTTCGTCGCCCCTGCGGATTTGGCTTAAGGTGAAGCTCGGTTTTTCGAGACGGTAGTCGAGAATGATGTAGGTGCGCTGGCCGGGAGTCGTGTGGAGCAAGCGTGCGGAACGTTCGCTGCGGCCGCCGGAACCAGAGCTGCGCGGAGCCTTCGCGCGATGATTGTTCTTCTTCTTGGGCATGAGTTGTTATGCAGGGCTGGTCAAATGCTAACTCGGATGTGAGATTTGGCCAAATTCTTCGGGGAAATCTCTACCTATGCCCAGAACGTATCTTCTTTCTTAAGCAGCCGGTGCATTTCGTCCGGGAGTTTCATCGGCACGCCAACCGTGTGGCCCAGAAGCGCGTCCAGAGTTTCCAGCCAAAGCATCTGGGAGTGGAAGACTACCCCAAAATTGCGCGAGATCGAATGCGCGACTTCCTGCAAGGAAAAGGGCTTGCCCAGTTCTCCCTGCATGGACGTTACCGGTTTAGCCGGGATCCCACAGGGGATGATGAGATCGAAGTAACTAAGGTCGGTATTGACGTTCAGGGCGAAGCCGTGTGAAGTCACGCCGCGGGAGATGTGGACGCCGAGGGCAGCGATCTTGGCTTCGGAGGAGAGCGCAGACGACCGGTCAGGAAGCAGGTCCCTCGACTGCGGAGAACGATTCGGGAGCGAATCGTTCTTCTCCGCTCGGGATGACAGTGTGTTCAGATCTGTCCAGACGCCGGTGAGCCCGGAAATGCGTCTTGTCGGGATGCCAAAATCAGCGCAGGTGCGGATCAACACCTCTTCGAGGCGGCGCACATACTCGACCACGCCCAAGGTCCGGCGCTTCTCGTCGGCGGAGGGGAAACCGCGCAGGTCGAAGATCGGATAGCCGACCAGTTGGCCGGGGCCATGGAAAGTTACGTCGCCGCCGCGGTCGCATTCGAAAATTCCCACGCCGCGCTCGGCAAGCTTTTCTGGCGAGGCGACCACGTTGTCGGCCTTTGCGTTGCGACCCAACGTGATGACCGGAGTGTGCTCGAGGAGCAGGAGTACGTCGCCGATGCGGCCATCTTTCCGGAACTCGACGAGCCGCTGCTGCAGACGGAGGCTGGTTGCATAGTCGAGGGTTCCGAGTTGAACGACGGAGATCATCTGGTAGTTGTGCAATTTGTAATTTGGTAATTTACAAACCCGTGGGAAGCTCTGCCGGAAATTACCAATTCCCCGATACTAAATTACAAACGTCATGCGTTAATCGCCATTCCGTACACACTATTCGATGCATCGAGCATGGCCTCGGCCAGTGTGGGGTGAGCGTGAATCGTCCACATCAAGTCTTCCGCGGTGGCTTCGAGTTCCATGGCGGCAACGGCTTCAGCAATCAGTTCCGTGGCTTGCGGGCCAATGATGTGTACACCCAGAATCTCGCCGTAGTCTGCGTCCGACACGATCTTGATGAAGCCTTCATGCTGGCCCACGATTGAGGCCCGCGAGTTGGCGGTAAAGGGGAATTTGCCGATCTTCACGTTGTAGCCTAGCTCTTCCGCTTTGGCCTGGGTGAGACCGACACTGCCGATTTCGGGGTGGCAGTAGGTGGCGTTGGGGATGTGTTCCGGATTGATGGACTTCCCTTTCTTGCCCGCGATCTTGGTCACCGCCACAATGCCTTCCATCGCTCCCACATGCGCCAGTTGCGGCGTCCCCAGCACAATATCGCCGATGGCGTAGATGCCGGGCTCACTCGTCTGCATCCAACTGTCAGTTTTGATGAAGCCGCGGTCCGGCTTGATGCGCGTCTTTTCCAGGCCGATGTTCTCAGTGCGCGGTTTGCGGCCCACCGCGATCAGAATCCTCTCGGCTTCGATCCTCTGTTGTTTTCCGTTTACCGAAAACGTAACCGCGATCCCGGACTTTGTTTTTTCGACCTTCTCGACTTTCGCGCCGGTATGAAAATTGATGCCGCGCTTGCGGAACACGCGAGCCAGTTCCTTGGAGACCTCCTCGTCCTCTACAGGAACCAGGCGGGGCAGCATCTCGAGAATGGTGACCTCGGTATCGAAGGAACGGAAGATCGAAGCGAACTCGACACCAACTGCTCCCGCACCCACGACAACGAGAGACTTGGGAATGTCTTTGAGATCGAGGATCTCGATGTTGGTAAGCACTCGCGAGTCGGCCTCCAAGCCGGGGAGCATGCGGGCCTCAGAGCCCGTTGCCAGAATGACATGCTTCGCCTTGAGGTGACTGCGCTTACTGCCGTCGGTGACCTCAACGGTCAGCACTCCATTTTGCGCGGGGCCGGTGAGTTTGCCGTAGCCCTTGATAGTCTCGACCTTGTTCTTGCGCATCAGAAACTCGAGCCCCTTGGCGTGTTTGGTGACGATCTTCGACTTGCGCTCCTGAACGGCGGCCCAGTTCAGCTTGCGGGAGTCCACGCCTTCGATGCCGAATTCTTTCGCGTCTTTCAGGTGATCCCAAATTTCGGCATTAAACAGCAATGCCTTGGTCGGAATGCAGCCCACGTGCAGGCATGTGCCGCCAAGGAATCCGTCCTTCTCGATTAACGCGGTCTTCAGGCCGTACTGACCGGCGCGGATCGCAGCGGTATAGCCTGCGGGACCGCTGCCGATGATGACGACGTCATAGATGGCTTCAGCCAAAGGTGTGCTCCTCCAGTAAGAATGATGGCAACTGCCAAACAAGTGATTCTACGACAGGGCTTTAGGATTCGGGAACGTATAGGGTGGCGGCCTCGTATCTTAAGACAGGAGCGCCAGGCGCTCTCGCGACGGTGCTAAACTATTTGTGAACAGGAGGGAATCGTATGCACCTCTTGGCGTTCTTTTTTCCGATTTTTGGCTTTGGCTTCGTGCTCTATTTCCTGCCAGCCATCATCGCGTTGGCGCGCAACAAGCGCGACACGACGTCGATCCTGCTCCTGAATTTATTCCTCGGCTGGACCGCGATCGGATGGGTAATTGCGTTGGTCTGGGCAGTGAAGCAGGACATTCCTATGGCTGCGCGCTGACACACCTTGTCAGGGATTTGAAAGGCGGCCTGAGGAAGTGCGCCTTACGCCAGCAGGCGTGCTGCTTCCTTGGCGTAATAAGTAAGGATGATGCTGGCGCCGGCGCGACGGATGGACACCAGCGATTCCATCATCACGCGCTCACGGTCGATCCAGTTGTTGCGGGCGGCAGCTTCGATCATGGCGTATTCTCCCGAAACCTGGTAAGCAGCCAGAGGCAGGTCGAAGCGTTCGCGGGCGGCGGCAATCACATCGAGATAGGGCATGGCCGGCTTGACCATGATCATGTCCGCGCCTTCTTCGATGTCGAGTTCGATCTCGCGCATGGCCTCGCGCAGGTTGGCGCCATCCATCTGGTAAGAGCGGCGATCGCCGAACTGGGGAGCCGAGTCGGCGGCCTCGCGGAAAGGTCCGTAGAAACCAGAGGCAAATTTTGCGGCATAAGAAAGGATAGGCGTGTTGGTGAAGCCGGCCTGCGTCCGAGCGCCTTGACGGATCGCGGCTACGCGGCCATCCATCATGTCGGACGGCGCAATGATGTCCACTCCCGCGCGGGCCAGGGAAACTGAGGTGCGAGCCAGTAGTTCAAGCGTGGCATCGTTGACGATTTCGTAGTCGGTTGCCGCGGCAGGCGGCGCCGCTACCGCAGCGCCCAGCGACTGCGGATGGGTGGCGCGCACAATGCCACAGTGCCCGTGCGACATGTATTCGCACAGGCAGACGTCACCCATGATCACCAGATTGGGAACTTCGCGCTTGATGGCGCGAGCCGCCTGCTGAACAATCCCGTCTTCTGCCCAAGCGCCCGTGGCCACTTCGTCTTTCTTTTCTGGCAGGCCAAAGAGGATGATCGACGGCACCCCGAGGGAATGAGTCTGGCGGGCTTCCTTGACCGCCTCGTCCACTGAGAGGTTGAAGACCCCAGGCATGGAGCGCACTTCTTTGCGGACGCCTTCTCCCGGACAGACAAACAAGGGATAGACGAACGAGTCCGGCGAAAGCCGGGTCTCGCGCACCATGGAGCGCAGTTGCTCCGTCTGGCGCAGCCGGCGCATGCGTGTGGTCGGAAAAGCCATAGTAACTCGACGGAAAACACAGCCGTCGCGGTAACCTGATTCTAGCAGAGCGGGAATGGGTGTTTTCAGGAATTGCGCAAGGCGCGAATCTGGCCGCTTCTTGTAACATGAAATCCGATGCCTCAGCCACTCTCCCATACCAGCGCGCGAGTGCTGGAATTCGATTCTCTTCGCGACCTCTTGCGCGGGTATGCCTCATCGCCTTTGGGGCAAGGCGCGAATCGCCGACGCTTGGGCCTTCGGCGGATCGCGAGCTGGATCGAGAATCAGCAGCAGCTCACCAGCGAAATCCGGGAGTTCCGGCGCGTGGGCGGACGCTTCGACTTCTCAGGCATGCTGGATGTCACAAAGCAGGTAGAGAAGTCGCGCATTGCTGGCGTGGCGCTGGAGACCTCTGAAATCCGGGATGTGGTGCTGGTAGTGGACCGCGCCGCCGAGTGGCGTGAGATTGCCGCGAGCCCGCCTGCGGCGATGCAGCTGCGAATGGAGAGCCGTGGCGGAGCTTTCGTCGCAGATCGGCGATTTTACGGAATTTCTACGAGCTTTTCGCAACAAGATTCTGCCCGACGGAACGCTGGACGATAAGGCTTCGCCGGAACTGGCGCGCATTCGCCGCGACATTGAAAAACAGCGGCGCCTGATCCAGGAGTCGCTGCGAGGCTATCTGCGACGGCTAGCCGAGGGCGGCACGGTGCAGGACGAACTGGTCACCATTCGCGGCGAGCGCTTTGTGATCCCGGTGAAAGTCGAGCAGAAGCGTCGCGTGCAGGGCGTTGTGCATGGCGCCAGTTCCAGTGGGCAGACGGTGTTTGTCGAGCCGCTGGAAACCATCGAGCAGAACAACGAACTGGTGCGACTGCTGGACGAAGAACAGGCGGAGATTCATCGCATTCTGCTGGAAATGACGCGGCGGATCGGAGAACACGCACAGCCAATTCTGCCGCAGCTACAGATGTGTTGAGTGAGCTGGAGTTGCAGTTTGCCAAGGCGAGGTTGGGGGAAGAGTACAACTGCGCGGCGGTAGTTTTGTCCGCGCCGGACTCGCGTCGGGACTGCGCCCCGGGCCGCCCAGGCCAAGCGAAGCTCGACTCATCCTAATCAAAGCCCGCCATCCCCTTCTGGAACGTAATCTCAGGGCAAAAGGCGCCCGGGTCGTTCCGACAAGCATCGAGCTTGAGGGCCAAGGGAGAGAGCTCATCATCACGGGGCCGAACACCGGGGGCAAGACCGTGGCTCTGAAGACTGCCGGATTGCTCGCTTTGATGGCGCAGTCTGGCATCCCGGTTCCGGCAGATCGTGCAGAGCTTCCCATCTTCGATTCGATTCTCGCCGACATTGGCGACTACCAGTCGATCGAGCAAAATCTCTCCACGTTCTCCGCGCACGTCACTAACATTGATTTCATTTCACGCACGGCGACATCGCAGTCGCTGGTGCTGCTGGATGAACTCGGCTCAGCTACCGATCCGGAAGAAGGCGCGGCGCTGGCTGTCGCGATCGCCGAGCATTTCCGCCGCATCGGATGCGTTACGATTATTTCTACGCATCACACATCACTCAAGGTCTTCGGCGCGAACACGGCGGGAGTGGTGAACGCCTCGGTAGGATTTGACGAGGCCACACTGCAGCCAACGTATGAGTTGAAGCTTGGCGTGCCCGGCGCGTCGGCTGGAATCAACATCGCCCAGCGGCTCGGGCTGAATCCGTCGATCATTGACGCAGCGCGTGCGAGATTGGGCTCGCAGGCGCGTGATGTCGGCGAGTTCCTGGACCGTCTGCATGCGGAACTACGGGACGCGGATGCCGACCGTCTGCGTTTGCAAACGCGAGAAGAAGAGGTTCAGCGGGAGCAGGCTCGGCTGGCTACCGAGGGAAAGAAAGAACAGCAAGCCAAAGTAAGAGAAATGGAGAAGAAACTGGACAGCCTGCTGCACGATTTTGAATATCACGCGCGGGAAATGGTCGCTGCGATTCAGGATCGGACCGCGGCACAGAAGCTCTCCAAGGATGCGGAAAGGCGCATTTCCAAGCTCCGGCGCGAATTTCGCGAGCAGTTCGATTCGGCGGTGGTGGCGCACACCACGGGAGCCGATCAAGGCGATCCTCACGCCCAGCCCCAGGTGGTGAAGCATGTTTCAGAGGGAGATACGGTGAAACTCAAGTCCGTTGGCCGGCCGGCGCTGGTGACGCGCCGAGTCGATGACAACCACTTCGAGGTGGAGATTGGCGTGATGAAAATGAGAATTGCGGGCAACGACATCGCGGAGGTGCTGGTACGGGCCTCGGACTCCCCCCTGAAGGCTGCGCGGGCACGCGGAATTTCAGTTTCTCTGGAAAGTGAGGGTCATAGTATTCCGTCGGAGATCAACGTGATTGGCCGCACGGTCGACGAGGCCACGCGGGAGGTTGAGAAGTTCGTGGATCGCGCCTTTCTGGCGGGAGTGCCGCGCGTGCGCGTGGTGCACGGCAGCGGCATGGGCATTCTGCGGAAGGCGCTGCGCCAGTACTTGCAGACCCATCCGCATGTCGAGTCGATTGCGGAACCGCCGCAGAACGAGGGTGGAGGAGGAGCCACTGTGGTGGAGTTGAGAGTGTGAGCAGTTTCCGCAGTCCCGGTACGGGCGGCGTCCTTTGTCGCAAAGTCAATGAAAAGCCGGAAGCGCAAGATCGCGAACAACGCAAGGAGACTGTTCTTGCCATCAGATTCGCAAACCGTTACACTCGCCAGTTTCCCAGGAGAAACACTCGTGCAAGCTATATCCAGAACGCTTCGGTTCCTTGTTGTGTGTCTATTCGCCTTGCTAGCGGCTCTGCCGGCAGCCGCGCAGTACACCGATCCGGTCGCGGTCAACGATCTGGGCGGGCCGCAGGAGTTTGCCCGTCGCCGGCAGGAACTCGCGAAACAACTTAAGACGGGATACCTGATTCTTTTTGCCCGTGTTGTGCTTCCTGAGGCGAATCACTATCGCGAGGACAATGATTTCTTCTATTTCACCGGACTGTCGGACCCTGGCGCGGTCATGGTGATGGATGCAACCAGCGGTCGCACATTTATTTTCGAGCCTGCGCAGAACGCGCGGGTAAAGCAGGTTTATGGCGCAAATCTGTTATCGATGACTGCGGAGCAGCAGGGGAGGCTCGGGTACACGGATGTTCTGCCTGTCAGCAGCCTTGACGACATCCTCGCGTTTAGGCTCGGCAAAGAAACCGACCTGTGGTTACGCTTGAGCTATCCGGATAAGGCCGATGGCGCGCGTTTCGAGACGGGGCGGGATTACGCCGACCAATACAACGCGCCCTATGGCGATCCCACTCCCGGCGACCGTGCCGCGATTCACAAGCTGGCGGAGCGGTACCCGGCGGCTCACCGGCGCGACGTAACACCATTCATCGACGCGATGCGCAACGTGAAGACGCCGCAAGAAATCGCCGTGTTGCGACGGAACGGGAGTCTGAGTGCCGAGGGCATCAAACAGGCGATCGCGCATGCGTATCCGCCGATGTACGAGTACCAGATCGAAGCCCGGGCAGCCTATGTTTTTCGCGATGGCGGCGCTGAGGGCTGGGCGTATCCGGCAATTGTGAGCTCGGGAGAAAACATCAATACCTGGCACTACTTCAACGATCGCCGCCAGATTCAGCCGAATGAGCTTGTAGTTTTCGACTTTGCCGCCGACCTCGACCATATGACGATGGACATCACACGAACTTTCAACATTAGCGGCAAATTCGCGCCCGAGCAGGCGAAGTGGTACGCCGTTGATCTGGAGGCGCAAAAAGCGACCATTGCGATGTTGAAACCCGGCAATACGTATGAGCAGGCCGCCGATGCCGGGAAAGCCGTTTTCGAAAAGAATGGCGTCGGCAAACAATGGACGAACTTCCCGGGTCATTTTGTCGGGCTGGCTACACATGACGTTCTGTTGCCTAGAGGTCCCATCCAGGCGGGTCAAGTGGTGACGGTAGAACCGATTGTCGAATTTCCCGAGCAGCGCATGCATTTCCGCGTGGAGGATACAGTTCTGGTTACGGACAGCGGACCGGAAATCCTGTCGTCCGGTGTGCCCAAAGAGTTGGCCGAGGTGGAAAAGTTGGTGGGAAGCGCGAAATAATGCGAATTCCGCCGCAAGCAAGATCCCTTAGCGGAAGCGCGTTTGCCACGGCCTGCGATCTACTGAAATCTATTGACGACCAGTTGACAGTTGGCGGTTCCCAGTTCTCAGTCCATAATTAGTTGAATGGGTCGGTCTGCCACAACTTCTGTGTGCCCAGCGCACTGTAAAATCCCCAAACCGCAATCGCGGCGACGCTGAGCACCAGGACAACTCCGGTACTCGCATACCATGCCGAGAAATCCACGGTGAGCGGTGCGTTGAGCAGGACGTCGGCGACGATCATTGCCGTGGCCAGCACCACCAGGCCAAAACGGAAGACAGCGAAGACCAGCAGGGAGTAGATCAAAACCTGCGCCGGTGCGTCGATCATCAGATGATCGTTACCGATGACTTTCAGCGTCGTCCACAGTGCGACGAAAAGGATTGCCGCCAGCCATTCCTTGCGCGCCACCACGCGAAAGACGAACAATAGAAAGAAGACGACCAGCGTGCCTTGAATGGCGAGCGGCACATGCATCAGCCAGCCACCCAGGGCAAAACGTCCACCCATAAGGAAATCTTCTGCATGGAAAGTCGGCGGAACTCCTGCGCGCATCATCGGGATCTGCCTGATCTCGTAGATGAGAACCACGACCAAGCCCACGATCACGCCGTAAAGAATGTCGCGCCCCACCAGAGGATCGCGGAAGTGTCCGATCAGCATCCGATTCCAAGAGATAATGGTCTGCGGCCAATGGCGGCGAATGTAGGGTTCGAGCGCGAGATAGAGGACAAAGACGAGTCCGGAAAGAAATAATCCGACGCTGATCGCCAGAACGAAAGGCAGGGTCGTGTCCAGGTCGGGAACAAAATGACCACGGCAGAGCCACAGCAACATTTGCAGCACAAAAACTACAAAGGCCAGGCGGAAGGCGCCCTGGCGATCTCCCCTACCGCGAACGTAATTGCGGCGACCCAGCCACGTAGCTCCGATCAACACCAGAAAAAAGATGAGCAGAAGGATAATGTTGCTGGCTTTCTCGCCGGCTGATGGCTCTTCTGGTTGCAGGCGGCTGGGGCGAGTCCATGGACCTGTGAGCAGAAAGTAGACTGGCTTGCCGCGCCAGCCAGCCGCTTCAATGCGCATCGGTCTTGTGCTTCCAGGCCAGGTTCCGGTCCATGCTGCTCGGGTGTCGGAGTCGGCCAATGAAGTCCATTGCGCCGGAGCCGGCTGGAACTGAGACATGTCAAGCCCGGCTGCACTGAACAGCAAGTTCCAATCCACGGCCTTTGCGGAAGCGGGCGTTTCCTCCAATTGGGGAGGGATCGCCTCGAAATAGATTAACCGTCCGTGGGAATCCAGTTTGAGGTTGATCATTCCGGAAATCACAGTTGGCGGGTCGTCCGGAAAAAGTCGGCCTGGAGTCAGCAGCGGCGCATCGTGGAAATTAATCGGCACCATATACTGGGGGCTTTGCCGATACCAGTAATCAATCAATGTAGGACGGCTGGCAAAGATCTGATCCCAGTTCGGCCGCGGCTTGTCGTTTTTCTCCACATAATTTATGAGCTCTTCCTGATACTCCAGATAGCCACCGCTATCGAGTGGCCGTTCGTCGTACCCGAGTTTCTGGATCGTTTCTTTGGCTTTCTGCGTCAGGACTTCAGGCGAGAGTTCCAGCCGGAGCTTGTCCATGCCGCTGGTGCGGATATTCAGATAGGCAGTAAGTATCAGCCCCACGATTGCGATGGTCAGGGCGATCACTGCGGTTTTGGGTGCGACTCCAGCAGTTTCGCCGGCGGCGGCGACCATTTCAGGGGATGGCGTTTCTCCAGCAGCCAAGGCGGCGGCTAGCGGATCTCCACCGGGCAATGCAGCGGCAACACTCAGCACCGCACCCGGACGGGCCGCGGGATCAGGCTCGAGGCAGCGCAGGATCGCTCGCTCCACCGCGGGATCAAGATCCTTAACAAGAGTGGAGGGTCGGCTAGGTGCGCTTTCGCTGCGAGTCCGGATCAACTCCGGCAAGGACTCCACCCCGAAGGCTCGCTTTCCGGTGAAGATTTCATAGAGCACCAGACCAAGCGAATAAATATCGCTCTTGGTCGTAACCTCCTTTCCCTCGAGCTGCTCGGGCGACATATAAGCGGGCGTTCCACTGCGGACGTCAGCGCCAGGAATCTGGTCCACCAGCCCGGCAAGACCGAAATCCGTAACCACCACTTGGCCGCGACCATCGAGCATGATATTTGCCGGCTTCAGGTCACGGTGCAGCACTCCCTTCGCGTGGGCTGCGGCCAGACCGGCGCAAAGCTGGCGGGCGATCTCGAGCGCTTTGTCGGCGGGCAAACGACCGATGCGCCTCAGGAGCGAGGCCAGATCCTCGCCGTCGACGTACTCCATGGTGAAAAAGGTGTGGCCATCCACTTCGCCCACGTCATAGACGCGGCAAACGTTAGGATGGGAAACTCGGCGGGCGATCCGTACTTCATTACGGAAACGCTCCAGCAGGGTCTCATCCTGGCTCGCCTGTTCGGGCAAGAATTTCAAAGCCACTGGCTGGCCAAGCGTCAGGTTGTCGGCGCGATAGACCTCACCCATGCCGCCCCTGCCGAGCAGCGCGACGATGCGATAGCGACCCGCCAGCAGGCGACCGGGAAGAAACCGGCCCTCGCTGGACAGGCCGCCCGAGGAACTGGGTGGCTTTAATGCCGAGCTGGACGCCGGTTTTGGCTTCGCGGAGAAAAATTCCATGGTAGCCAGATCATCGGAAATCACGGCTGTCCCGCAGGACGGACAGAAACGTCCGTTCGCAGTCACTTGCGAGCCGCACGATGTACAGGTAGACATCAAAGTCTCCGCCTACAATTTACTCGTTTGGCGTGGCGCTCTGCCAGTCGAGACGTTGGGGTTGGTCTCTCCCTTACTCCCTTGGACGCATCCCTCTGACACGACTTACACTGTCGAACCATTTACACTAGCGAACCATGAAGAAATTCGAGTCTCTTTCGGAACGCGAAATCCTCGCGCTTGCGATTTCTCTCGAGGAAGAAGATGAACGGGTCTATGCCGATTTCGCAGAAGGATTGCGGCAGGACTTTCCAGCCTCAGCGACGGTGTTCGCGGGCATGCGGCAAGAGGAATCCGGGCATCGGAGACGACTCATCGAGTTATACCGGCAGAAGTTCGGAGAGCACATCCCGCTGATCCGACGACAGGACGTCAGGGGCTTTGTGCAGCGAAGGCCGGTATGGCTGGTGCATCCGCTCCGGCTGGACACAGTGCGCAACCAGGCCAGTGCGATGGAAGTGGAAACGCGGCGATTTTATGAGAAGGCTGCGGCGCGAGCCCAGGATGCGAGCATCCGGCAGTTGCTCGATGATTTGGCGCAGGAAGAGCGAACCCATGAGGATCGGGCACAGGAGTTGCGCGAAGAAGAGTTGCGCCCGGATGTTAAGGCAGATGAAGAGCGGGCGCGACGGCGGCTTTTTGTGCTGCAGATCGTGCAACCGGGGTTGGCCGGCTTGATGGACGGATCGGTCTCAACCCTGGCGCCGGTATTCGCGGCTGCGTTCGCGACGCACAACAGTTGGGACGCATTTCTGGTTGGGCTGGCCGCGTCGGTGGGCGCTGGAATCAGCATGGGGTTTGCCGAGGCGTTGTCGGACGATGGCAGTTTGACGGGACGCGGTCATCCCTGGGTGCGCGGCTTGATTTGCGGAGCAATGACGGCATTAGGTGGAATCGGACACACTCTGCCGTTCTTGATTCCGAGTTTCCGGTTGGCCTTAGTGATTGCTTCGATCGTGGTGGTAGCGGAACTGGGTGTCATCACTTGGATCCGGCAGCGCTACATGGACACTCCGATCGTTTCAGCCGCAATGCAGGTGGCGTTGGGCGGGGCATTAGTTTTTGTGACAGGCGTATTGATCGGCAGTTCGTAAGGCTGGGCGCTGCATGAATGAAGACTCTCGCGACCGGCCACTGCTGGTATTTGACGGGGATTGTTCGTTTTGTCGAGCCTGGGTCGAGTACTGGAAGCGTCTGACCGGCGAACGAGTACTCTACGCCCCCTATCAGAATGTTGGCGAACGTTTTTCGAATATTCCCCGGGAAGACTTTGCTTCGGCGGTAAAGCTCATCTTGCCCGGCGGCGAAGTGCGCAGCGGAGCGCATGCTGTTTTCAGCCTGCTCGACCTTGTGCCGGGAAAAAATTGGATGCTCTGGTTGTACCTGCATGTTCCGGGCTTCGCCCTGATCGTAGAAACCGCGTACGGAATTATCTACCGGCATCGCTCCTTCTCCCATCGGGCAACGCAACTGCTTTGGGGAATTCCAGTCGAGGCCGAAACGTTTCACACTGGCAGCTGGCTTTTTCTGAGGGTGCTGGGAGCGGTATACCTAATTGCTTTCACGTCGTTCGGCTTGCAGGCAGCCGGCCTCATCGGTTCCCGTGGGATCTTCCCGGTCGCCGAATTTCTCCATTCCGTTCGCGAGTATTACGGGGCAACCGGATACTGGGAACTCCCAACACTTTTGTGGCTGAACTCCAGCGACGTAATGCTCAAAGCGGTATGGATCGCAGGGATCTTTCTGTCAGCACTTTTGTTGATCGGAGTGCAATGGCGGATTATCCGCCTTCTCTTATTCGTTCTTTATTTGTCGTTGGTGACGGCAGGCCAGGAGTTCATGGGCTACCAGTGGGACGCCCTTCTGCTCGAAGCCGGGTTTCTGGCAGTTTTGCTCGACTGGTCGCCGATCATCGTCTGGCTTTATCGCTGGTTGTTGTTCCGCCTGATGTTTCTATCCGGCGTTGTGAAACTGATGAGTGGAGATCACTCGTGGCGCAATTTCACCGCTCTGCCCGTGCACTATGAAACACAGCCCTTGCCCACACCGTTGGCATGGTACATGTTTCAATTGCCCACATGGTTCCAGCGTGGGTCGGTGGGATTTGTTTTCTTAGTAGAAATTCTGGTTCCTTTCCTGATCTTCGGACCCCGTCGGGTCCGCTTCCTGGCAGCACGCGCGATTATCGTTCTCCAGGTCCTCATCTTATTGACCGGAAACTATGCATTCTTCAATCTGCTGACGATCTCGTTCTGTTTATTTCTGCTGGACGATGCGCTGCTGAGCCGGATTGTCCCAACGAAGCTCGGCGGGTTGATCCGTGCCGCGACCGGCTTCGGACGACGCCCGGCCTTGCGTCGAGCCGTTTGCGGTCTCTTCGCCGCAGGTGCACTCTTCGTCGGGAGTTTTCAGATCGCCAATATCTTCGGGCTGCGCTGGGCGCCCGCGCAACTCATCATCCGGAGTATCTCGCCGTTCGAGATCGTCAACAGCTACGGACTGTTTGCGGACATGACCACCTCGCGGGCGGAGATTGTTATCGAAGGATCAAATGACGGACTCGCTTGGGTCCCGTACGAATTCAAATACAAGCCTGGCGACCTCACGCGCAGTCCCGCGTGGGTTGCACCGCACCAGCCCCGGCTTGACTGGCAAATGTGGTTCGCCGCGCTGGGAGACTATCGCAGTGAGCCCTGGATTCTTCGCCTCATGGCGCGTCTACTCGAAGGCTCACCCGAGGTGCTCGGACTCTTGCGCCACAATCCCTTTCCGGACTCACCGCCGCACTTCATCCGCGCGATGCTCTACCAATATCGCTTTACCACGCCTTCTGAAAAAACGGCATCGAGAGAATGGTGGCACAGGGAACTGAAGGGAATCTATGTGCCGGCGGCCTCGCTGCGCGACGAGTAGCAACGAACAATCCGACCTCGAATCATGCAACACCGCGTCTCAAGCGCGAGGAGCGGGGACGCGGCGGGGTTGTGGTTTCCACTCGATTGCGACCCGCCTGCTTGGCTCGATACAGCGCTTTGTCCGCCGCCTGGATCACCCGCTCTACATCCCTTGTCTTTGAGTTTGGCTCGGCGACCCCGATGCTCACGGTGACTGACAGATCACAATCTTGTGCAACAGTGGGTTGAGGGTGACTTGCCTTGCGTCGAGTTACACGCTTCGGATTCGTTCCTCTTCGGTCGGAACCACGGGGAGCGACCCGGCGCTCCTGAGTGCCACGAACGTGAAATGTGGATTTTTCAATCGCCTTTCTGAGCGATTCCAGGTGCGGCACGACCTGCTGCATGGCCTTTTCCGGGAACAAAATAGAAAATTCTTCTCCGCCGACACGAAATGCGTGGCCGCCGCCAGTCACCCGCGCCAGCCTTCCTGCGACCATGCGCAAGACCTGGTCTCCCGTGTCGTGTCCGTAGGTATCGTTGAACTTCTTGAAGTGATCGATATCAACGGCGGCCACGGCATACGGGGCTTCCAGGCTCACCAGCGCATCGTTGAAAGCCCGACGTGAAGGTAGGCCAGTCAACTCGTCGTGGTACGCCAAAACGTATGAGTTCTCAATAATCGAGCTGACCAGGACCAAACCCGCTGTGGCAAAGTACGCGCCGGCGATTCGACCCACGCCGCCCGCTTGCAAACCCAAAACCGCCGCGGCCAGCGACCACAGCAGGCCACTTTCGACCGGCTTGCGATGAAGCAGAAACCGGAATAGCAGAACTCCAAACGCTATGGCAAAAGCCAGCAGAGCGAGCTGCGGGATCCTCGTCCAATGGAAAAGATCACGGTTCAAGAAGGCAAGACGGAGGAATGCAGGGCTGGTGGTCTCACCGGGACGGCCGACAATGGCGACGAACACCGATTCAAACAACAAAAGTGCCAACCGAGACGCGATGGCGGAAACCGCCAGTGCCCGCTCGTGAACAAATGAAAGGACGATGAAGTTGACCGGCAACAGAAGAGCGACGGACTCGAACGCGATGCGCCCAGGGCCGATAGAAAGTACTCTTCCCATTGAGAAGAACTCCATGGCCCGGTGGGCCAGGAGCAAACTGATCAGAACGAAAAGAACACGGCTGGAATGAAAGCGCCAGCCAAGCAGGATTCCCGCTCCGAAAACCGAGTAGTAGTAGAAATCAACTGCCGAAGCCGGGATGGACAGAAATCCGCCTTGCAACAGTACGATGGCGGCAAGCAGCAGCACGCCACCTGGCACAAGTAAGGACTTCAGTGTCCGCTTACTCCATAGATCCACACTCCGGAATTCCACGCTGGAAGAATCCTCTCTCCCTGAAGAACGTCTCCTGAGAATTATCCCCGGAGCGGAAACCGCAAGTGAGTGCCACAGCAGGTTCCAGGCAATCGTCGGCTGGCTCTTGCGATAGCGACGGCGTCGGTGCTGCAAGGTGAAGAAAACATCGGGGGACCGCCGCTTCCACTTCGGGACGCCGTTCCGTTTCCGCACGACGGAGACCTTCGTGCAGGGCGCAATCCCTTGAGTCTAGCTAATTACTGCCTAGAATCGGAGTGTCCATATTAGAGGAATCTCACATGCGCATTCTGATTGCTGAAGATGATTCTGCCCTCGCTAGTTTTGTGAAAAAAGGACTGGAGGCCGAACACTATGCCGTAGATGTCTCGGCTGACGGGGAGCAGGCCCGGGCTCTGGCGGCTGAATTCGACTACGACTTGGTGGTGCTCGATCTGAACCTGCCGCGCGTGGATGGAGTCTCCGTCCTGCGTTACCTGCGCACTCGCAAACCGAGCATGCCGATTCTGGTGCTGACCGGGCGAAACCGGGTCGAGGACCGGGTGCAGTGTCTGGATCTGGGCGCAGACGACTATCTGAGCAAACCTTTCTCCTTCTCTGAGCTCTCGGCGCGGATTCGGGCTCTGCTGCGCCGCTGCCATCTGCCGGCGGAATCGGCGCTGACGGTGGAGGACCTGAAACTCGACCGGGTGGAACGCAGAGTGGAGCGCGCCAGCCGGAGGATCGACCTCACCGCCAAAGAATTCTCGCTGCTCGAGTATCTGATGCGGAACGCGGGCCGGCGGATTACCCGCGCCATGATCATCGAGCACGTGTGGAACTTGTCGTTCGATACCTGTACCAACGTTGTAGATGTGTATGTGAATTAGCCAGAGATGAAGATCGTCTTCAGATTCGGATAGATCGCCCGCAACTCGCTCGCAAGGTCACGACCATTCTGCCCGGGTAGCACGACATCGGTAAGCAGGAGCCGCACTATCTTCTGATATTGGCGAAACGCACACTGCGCTTCCGCCGCATTTCGAGCCTTCAAGACCCCGTAGCCCGCGGCCTCCAAAATGTCACCAGTCACCTCGCGGACAAAGGTCTCATCCTCCACCAGCAGAATCGTGCCAAGGGCTTGCGGAAGATCCTTGCCGGACATGACCGAAAGAGGATCTGGAACCATTTCCGTTGCAGACTGGGTGTGATTCACTTCTGTTCTCCTGTGACAACGAGTGTCTATGCACCTCCGGTTCCATCCAGCCAATTGACCCGCCCAAATGGTTCAAGCCCTGCCCGCAATAACTTGCCGCCGCGGCAATATCTGCGGGGCTTGCCACGCACTCGAAACGCGGGCCCTTGGGATCGTTTTGGGAAAAAAGGGCAGAACTATCGGGAATACTTCCTGAAGCGGTAAGCCAACCGCAATTGCCCTTATCGGGTTCGAGCTAACAAAGTCTGATAGGGGTCGAGTACGACCCTTCGTGCGCCTGCCGGTGCCGTCAAACGGAATCTGGTCTCAGGTCCATCCGCGAAGACTCGCCCCAGCAGCACCATCTTCCCTGCCTCCGACGCGTACACAGGAACCGAGGTTACCAGATCTTCGGGTGCGTTCTTTTGTAAGATCAACCCGCTAACCGTGGTCGAGCCCGGCTTATCGTAATATTTCACTGTGCGCAGTTCGAAACGCGGGATCGCCGAACCATTGACCCATCCCTGGTAAAACCAATCCAGCGACTTGCGACCTTCGTACCACAAGGATCGCGGCAATTCCTCTTCGAAAGACTGTAACAGCTCGTGAGTTGTGATCGCTTTCCCCTGGTAACATTGCCTCATCCTCCGAAGCGCGCGCACAAAAGGCTCGTCGGTGGACCGCGTCCCGTCGGCGCCGGACACATGCGCAGATTTCGGTTCGGCATCGCGCAGCATTGAACGTAACATGTGGAGCAGCCACGTGCCCCGACCGTAGCTGATGGCTTCATAGCCGCTGGGGAATCGGGAACACGACAGTCGAGTGCCCAGAGTTACAGGACCGTCCTCGAGTAACGCCACTCCCGCCTTGTTCTTCTCCAGCAGATCGTCCCGGTACTTTTCCATTGCCGCATGAAACTGCGCCGGGTCCTCCGATTCGAGCAGCATCATCGAACTGTAGTTCGCCAGAGCTTCGATGATCCATTGATCGCGGTAACTGTTCCATGTCACTAAGTCGCCCCACCACTGGTGGGCGGTTTCATGGGCAATGACCTGGGTGATGAGGGTTTTCTCCACGGAACTCATGTGCAATTGTGATTTTTCATCCCCGGTGAGGAATGAGTAACTCGAAAGAAAGATCAGCCCCGGCCAGCCCTGGCTCAGTGCACCAGGTATTTGGGTAAGGGCCAGTTCACTATAGGGGTAGGGACCGAATCGCGGCGAGAAAAACTCGATTGCTCGGGCCGACGCGTCCGCCACCTTCTGCGCATTCCGAGCTGGAGAGGGCGGAGCAGAAGAAATGATCAACGGTGCCTGCGGGGCGCCAACGGCCCCAGAGGGGGGAAGAACCGCCTCAGGCGCGGGCTTGGGAAATCCGCGTTCCACTCCTGCCGTGGCGTAGGTTTCGATGGTCACAGCGCCGGCGTGTGCCAGCGCGCGCTCAAATTTCCCCAGATTGAAGCCTGCAACCGGAATGGGGCGTTCAGAAACCCAGCGGCTCACCTGCTCTCCTGGCACCGGAGTGCCTGCCGCACCGTGATTGTCCAAGAGTGTAGAGGCGGACGCATCCACGCGTTTTCCAGTCGCTACCAGGGTCCACTCCGATGGGTAGTGAAATTCCAGGTCAAAGTCGGACATGGCGAGTCCGCGGCTGGGGTACCACGTCCCGCGTGCCCCCACATACAGCAACCCGGCTCCTGCCTCGGAGAGAACCTCGCCTCCGTAGACAAAGCGCAGTTCCAGCCTTTGCCCAGTGCGCAACGGCTGCGGGAAGACGACCGCGACTAGATCATTCCCGTGACGCGCGAGTTGCGTCCCTTCGATTGCCGGATTGTGAATGAACTCGACGGACTGTCCGTCGGCTTCGATCTGTCTGATCTGAAGGGCTCTGGAGAGCTCGAACAGAACAGCCCGCTGTCCGCCCTGCCGCACCTCCAATTGCAGAACCGTCTCCGCGTCGATCTGCGTCGGAGGTTTTATTTCCGCCCGAATCCGGTAGTGAGATATGTCGATCGCACCGGCCTTACCGCCTTCGCCCGTGGTGCTGTTGACTGCTTCCGAACCTCCACCCGTTTGTGCTAAGGAGGACGAACTCCAAACGTCGTAGTAACTCCCGTCTTCGACCGTCTTCAGTTGACCAGCCCATATCTGTTCTGGCGCATTCGAGTCGAAGTAAAGATCAAAGATGCCCAGCTTCCTCCCCTGGAGATGAACATGCAGGAAGCGGTCGGCATTAGCGGTGGGGCTGTTTGTCGCCTGAGGCTCCTCGGCCTCCTGGCCAACCGGAAGAGACTGACTGAAGCTCATGAACAGGCGCAGGGCATCACTTTCAGCAAGAATGTGAGCCGATTCATTCCACTGGGACACGAACTCCTGCACCTGCTCGGCGGGCCTGAAAGATGGCTGCAGTTCGTGGAAGGTATCGTCATTGAAGCGAAAATATGCGGTGACAAATCTTTCCTCGAGGATGGCTGCGCCGGTAAATAGCGCCATGGAGCCGCGCTCCACCTCATCAGGGGGAACAAACAGGACCTCTCCGTCTCCTTCAAAAAAAGCCCCAGTCACCCGTCCCGCCACATCCTCGGTAAAGGCAATCGTGCCGTTGTCGAGCGTAATGTGAAATACAGATCGGTCTATGGAAAGATCGCGGACGTGATAGACCCGGGACTTGTCCAGGCCCACACCACGCAACTGCAGATAGAGGCTCTCTGCAGGATGGAGCTGCAGCGGGGGAGCTTTTCCCAGAGCCCTGATCCCGGGTTGGTTGTCTGGGTTGGGTTTGTCCTGGCTCCAGCCGAGCGTTGCGGCAACGCACGCCATCAATAGCCAGGCTAGTTCATATCGCCCCGTTCTAATTACCTTGGTCACGTACCCCTGCTGGTCCCTGTGTTCTAGAATGCGCCTGAGTGCGCGCACCTGTCATCTCCTTCTTATTATCGGGCTTTCTGATGGCCGTTGCTGCCGTCTCCTCGCTGGCGGAAGTGATTCATCTCAAGAACGGCCGCACCATCTGGGCGGACCACGTTCGTGAAAACGGCGCGCGCGTCGAATACGACCTCGGGGAAGACACCTACGCCATTCCTAAATCCACTGTTGACCGCATCGAAGCGGGTGGCCTTCCTCCGGAGTATTCCTCATCGGGAACTGCCGTCAAAGACTCGCATGACCTGCCCGCATTCGCGCCGGCTGACAATCTGAAAAATGACCCGGCCCTTATTGGCAAGATCATTCAAGACGGCCGGGTTGATGCGGATGCGCTCACGGCCATGGAGCAGTCAGGCAATGCCCCGGCGACCGCCGCCGCATACTTCATCGCAGGTAAGCACGAATTCGAGCATGGAAACTTGCCTAAGGCGCGCACTTATCTCGAGGCTGCGCTACGCTTCGATTCCGAGAACCCGACAATCCTGAACTACTACGCGGCGCTCCTGGTCAAGACCGGAAATGCTGCTGAGGCACTGCCCTATGCGCAGCGTGCCGTGCGCGCAGCCCCTGACTCGCCCGACGCGCTTACGGTCCTCGGATACGTTGAGTACGCTGCGGATCGTGATCAAGCAGCGGTCCGAACCTGGAAGCGTTCTTTGGAACTCCGCCCAGATGCAACGGTACAGGGCTATCTGCAAAAGGCGGAGCGCGATGCCGATGCCCAAGCCAACTACTCGGAGCACGAGAGCAGTCACTTCACATTGCGATACGAAGGCAAGCAGACACCGGGTTCGCTGCGTGGCCAGCTGATTGCAACTCTCGAATCGGAGTACGACGAACTGGTGCGAGAATTAGGCATTTCCCCGCGAAGCAGCATTGCGGTCATCCTCTATACCGACCAGGCCTTCTTCGATGTTACCCAGGCGCCATCATGGAGTGGCGCAGTGAACGACGGGAAGTTACGTATTCCGGTGAACGGGTTGAGCTCGGTCACGCCAGAATTGGCGCGTGTTCTCAAGCACGAACTGGCGCACTCTTTTATCAATCAACTTTCTGGCGGGCGCTGTCCCCAGTGGTTGAATGAGGGAATTGCTCAAGCTGTCGAACCCAAACAGGTGTCCCACGGACGGCTTCTAGCTAATCTGTTCCGCGATCAAAAGGAGATTCCCCTGAACGCCCTGGAAGGCGGCTTCATGCGTCTCTCGAATCTCCAAGCCATACTAGCCTACGAGGAATCTCTCGCCGCAGTTCAGTACATCATTGACACCTATGGCGTGAGCGATGTGCAACGCGTCCTGGAAAGACTGGGACAGGGGAGTTCGACCGAAGCCGCCCTCCGCGCCACCATCCACTCCGACTACGGCGACCTCGAAACGCAAGTCGGCAAATACCTGATCGAGAAGTACGGGAGTTAGCGAATCTCCGGCCCAATCTTGCGATGTAGGCGCGGGCGTCCTCGCCCGTGCGGGGTTGGCATTGCAGGAATGCTATACTTCTCCCTCATGGCGGGCGGACGCAGTAAGCCGACACACGTAACGCGGGGCAATGTGCTCGATGACTTGGGATTCTCACCAGAGCAGGCCGCGATCCTGAAGTTCAAGGCAGACTTGTACCAGGCCATCCTGAAGCACGCGCGAAGGTATTCGCAAAAGCAATTGCAGGTGATCCTGGCGGAGCCTCAGCCGCGGGTGAGCGAACTGCTCAAAGGGCTACGCCGGACGGCTCGGGATTGAAGCCAAGGCCCGATTCCCCCAAACCAACAAACAGATCGTCCGGCGAGAACTGGCCGCGGGGGCGCGCTGAGGAGTTTGCTTTCGGCGGGGTCCTGAGCCCTTAATCAAAGGTGTGAGCTGCGCTGTACGGCACACCTGACTTTCGCAAGAGCGTCAAAAACTCTTCTTCAAAATTGCGCTTCTGGTGGTGTTTGGCTTGATGACGGATGTACGCCTGTACGGTGTTTAACAATGATGGACTCACGCTGAAGGCGCCGTATCCCTTCTGCCACTCGAAGGCTATTTTATTCTCGCCGAGCCAGCGGGAGGAGTTGGCTTTCAGTTTCTGGACGGCTTCCGCCAGCGGCAATTTCGGTGGCAGGGCGATCAACACATGGACGTGGTTGGCTGTGCCACCTGCGGCAAGGACTTCGATGCCAAGGTTTTTCGCAATGCCGAGGAGGTAAGCCCAAAGCTTTTCCTGGAGTTCGGGCGGAATTGTGTCACGGCGGTCTTTCGTGCTGAAAACGCAATGGATGAAATTGGCGGCGTAAGTTTGAGGCATGGTCGAAAAGGTAGTCTGGGTTTCGGGAATTTGTCTGTGGTGGTAATCACGTGTGAATCTGTGGAAATTGTGCGGGTGTTGTCGCTACGCGACTGGCTCGCATGTGCGCTTCCAACCTAGGACTTACGTCCTAGGCTAATGAATGGCGTCGCCTTCGGCGACTGGGCTCAGTCGCGGAGCGACGCAATTCATTAGCCCAGCACGTGAGTGCTGGGTCGAAATGCAAAGATCAGTCGAGTCCCGCCAGGGACGATACTCTCGGCAATCGACAGAAGACCCGCCAAAGAAGTTAGAATCACTCTTAGGTCAACGTAAGCGATGGAGTGCTCCAAGCTTTACGCGGTGCTCAAGGATTTCTCTTTGCCGTTGGCGGCTCTGATTTGGGCCGTCTATTCGTGGTATCGAGATAACAGACGCATACTGTCCATTCGCCAGGTGGGATCCTCGATCACTGACCGGGTTACAAACGTCTGCGGCTCTTTCAGCACATTCTCCGTCGAGGTTGCGATCACGAACGATTCTCCGCGTGCCAACATTGTCATTGCCTACTACTACTTGGAGCTGCCCTGGAAGGATGACGAGATCGATCCGCTGTGGGATCCACAGGAGCTCTACCCTCCCTCAGATTTCTATGAGATTCCCTTCACGGTGCCGCTCAAAGTACCTCGAAATGCTGTTTTAAATCACCGTCGCTACCAGAACGGGAAGCTCGCCCCCGGCGAGGCATTTCGTGGAAGTTTCCTCGCGAAAGGCCATGAGCTAGTTCCACAAGACCTGCCGAAGCAGGATGGAATTGAAGTTCGTTTTATCGTGCAGGATACGCGAGGCAAGCGGTATCGCTCTGATCCCATGGAAATTTGGCCTGACGTAAGGTAATTCGCGAAAGGCTATCCTACGATCCCCATTCTTTTCCCCACTCGCTTTAACACCTCCAGCGCCTGCTGCAATTCTTCTTTCGTGTGTGTCGCCGTCATGATCGTGCGGATGCGGGCTTTGCCTTCGGGTACCGTCGGGAAGGCGATTCCCGTTCCCAGCACGCCCTCTTTGAACAGCTCGCGGGAGAAGTCCATCGTGAGTTTGCCGTCGCCGATGATGATGGGCGTAATCGGTGTCTCGCTGGTGGGCGTAGTCTTCCCTCCAATGTCGAAACCCAGCAGCCCCAGCTCTTTTTTCCAGAAGCGGGTGTTCTCCCACAGGTGCTCGATGCGTTCGGGTTCGTTTTCGAGAACATCGAAAGCCGCAATACACGTGGCTGCGACCGACGGCGGATGCGAGGTCGAAAACAGAAACGGGCGGGCACGGTGATACAAAAAATCGATCAGATCACGCGTACCGCAAACGTAGCCACCTAGGGCCCCAATCGCCTTCGACAAAGTGCCGACCTGGATATCCACGCGGCCATGCATTTTGAAATGATCAATTGTGCCGCGGCCGTTGCGACCCAGGACGCCCGAGGCGTGCGCGTCGTCCACCATCATGATGGCGCCGTACTTCTCCGCCAGTTCGCACAGTGCGGGCAGCGGACCAATATCGCCGTCCATGGAGAAAACGCCGTCGGTGATCAGCAGCTTCTTTCCCGGCTGATCCTTGACGCTGGTCAGTTGCTCTTCGGCGTGGGCCATGTCTTTGTGGCTAAACACGAGAATCTTTGCCCGCGATAAACGAGCGCCGTCAATAATCGAAGCGTGGTTGAGTTGGTCGGAGATGATGAAATCGTCCTTGCCCAGCACCGCGGAGACCGTGCCCGCATTGGCCGCGAATCCCGACTGGAAGACTACGCAGGCTTCGACGTTCTTGAAGCGCGCAATCTTCTCCTCCAGTTCCATGTGGATTCTCATCGTTCCGGCGATGGTACGCACCGCCCCCGAGCCTACTCCGAACCTGCGCGTGGCTTCGAGCGCCGCCTCGCGCAGCTTGGGATGAGTAGTCAGGCCAAGATAATTGTTTGACGCCAAGTTGATGACCTTCTTGCCGTCGAAGGTGCACACCGGAGCTTGCTCGTCTTCCAGCACCCGCAGGCGGAAGTGCGTGCCCTTGGCTTTGAGATCATTCAGTTGCTCGGTAAGGTAGGAAAGCGGATTCGCGCGAGTGGTAGCTGTTGCCATGGCATCTCCTGAGTTGGGCCGCAGATTGATGCAGATCAGCGCAAACTTGAGACTCATCAGTTTAATACCGGGGCGCGAGGAATGGAAACCGAGCGAATGTGCGCGCGTGATCGAAAACCCAGCTCCCAGGTCTTTGTTCCCGGTTCTCAGCGGATTGCCGTTGCCAAGTCTGCGAGCGTACTCAAATTGGGGACTTCCAGGTCCGGCGCCCCGGAGGCAGCTTTGGCCGCGCCTGCGCCCGGGCGCGGTGACGGGCGGTTTACCCAAACCGTCGCGATTCCCACCGACTTCGCCGGAATCACATCGTGATAAATACTCTGGCCGACATGCAGCCACTGCTCGGGTGGAACGCCGATTCGATCCTGCGCCAGCTTGAAGATGTTCGTGCAAGGTTTGTAGCAGTGAGCTTGTTGCGCGGTGATTACGTGATCGAATTCCACCTCCAGCTTGGGAGCCGTGGAAGCGAACAGGTCGTCATCGATGTTGGAGATGACCGCAAGTTGGTAGCGGTTTTTCAGTCTTTCGAAGCGCTCCAACCGTATCCGGGAAAGGCTGCCAATTCCGCAGCGATTCAGGCAGCGAACGCACCTCCGCCTGGGTGGGAACAAATCCGAACCGCTCGCCGAAGCCGCGTACCACGCACTGCAGAACGTCCCGATAAGGCAAGTATTCTCCCTGTTCGGCCTGGAGCTCCAGCTCGGAGTACAGCTCCAGCAGGGCGAAGTCAGTCATCTGCTTGTGGTGGGCAGCGAGGATTGGACGCAGGGCAGAGAAGATGCCGCTCTCCCAGTCGATCAGCGTACCGTAACAGTCGAAGCTGAGAACGCGGGGCCGCGTAAAATCGATCATTTAGAGCTGACCGCCAAAACCTACCGCTCCTTAATCTCCAGTGGTTGCGCGAGACTAAAGCTGAGTGCGGACTCCGCCGGAAGAACAATATCTTTGTTGCCGGTGAAGGCCGTGCCCGCTGTACCCGCGCCGGCGCCGGCAGAGCACCGATGGCTGCGCCTTTCCCGCCTCCTGCCAAGGCCCCGACGATTGCTCCCAGACCCGCGCCGCCACCGACCATGGCACCCGTCCGCTTGCCTTTGCCCTTTTCTGTCCGGGACAGGGCGGAGGTCTGGACGGCGTAGTCGGTACCCTTGATGTTGATCGAGGTCAGTTGCAATTGGAGGCTGGCTCCGCCAGCAAAGCGACCGAGAGGTTTGGCATCAACTACTGTGCCCGTGACGTTCGCATTGGCCGGGATAGCGGTTTTGCCGCCGATCTCCACGGCATTGGCGAGACTAGCCGAGAAGCTTTGCCCGGGCTGACTGATCTTGGAGCCTACGGCTTGGCCCAGACGCACGGTCAGCGTCGTGCCTGCCGGAACCACAATCGGTTCCGCCTTCTTCACGGGTTCCGGTGCCGGTTTGGTCTCAGCCGGCGCCGTGGCAGCCGGAGATGGTGTAGCAGTGCTCGTGTCGGGCGTTTGTTGGGCAGGCTTGCTGCAAGCAAGAACAACAAGAGCCAAGTAAAGCCCCAGGGGGAGTGCCACCAGACGCGATCTCATATTTCCCTCCATCCGTGATGATTTGTCAGAGACAGTCTATTGCAGCAGCAATGATTGAGCTAGTGCGTTTCTCGAAACCGAACCTGGTCCCTCCGCAGAGCCTAGGATTTTACATGGGTGTTCGCGGCGATCCGTTGAGACGTCGTCCGCTCTTCAGGCGATTCCAGACCGGGCAACGTGGGCGCCTCATCGTCGGAAACGCTTCCGTCAGAGGCAGCCCCTGCAGCAGGAGGATCCGGCTTCTTTTCCAGAAATTTTGTTGAGTTCAGCAACGGACGCCCGAGAGAAGAGTTGTAGCCAGCCCAGGGACTCTCTGCCCCCGCTTCGCGTTCGAAGTGCGCGCGCATGCTCTCCATTTTGGAATCGAGGTTGTCGAGATAATGCAGCATTAGTGCTTCTGGAAACATCGGCAGCTTGGGTGAACCGAATTCGTATTCCCCGTGGTGGCTGATGATGAGGTGCTCGATCAGAATCTTGAGCTCCTCGGGAAAGTCTGGCAACTGCGCCAGTTTGGCGTGCAGCATTTCGAGTTCGATGACCATGTGGCCGAGCAACTGGCCGCGTGTGGTGTAGGAGAACGAGCGGTTGTAGGTGAGTTCGTGAATCTTGCCGATATCGTGCAGAAATGCTCCGGTCAGCAACAGATCACGATTGATCTGCGGATAATTCCGGCAAACGCAGGTCGCAGGAACGGAATAGCGAGACCACGTGATCGAGCAAGCCGCCGATGTAAGCATGATGCAGGGTCTTGGCAGCGGGAGCGTTGCGGTAGGCCTCCGCGATCTCCGGGTCGGCCATGAAAGCCTCCACCAGAGCCTTGAGATTCGGATTCTGAAAGTGGCGACGAAGCCCGCCAGGGTTTGCCACAGTTCACCGATGTCCTTGGTGGTCTTGGGCAGATAATCGGAAAAATCCACCTCCGAGTCTTGCAGGCGGCGGAGCTTGTGGATGGTGATCTGGAAACGGTTCTTGTACTTGTTGAGCAGCCCTTTGACCTTGAGAAAGTCATCCTGCTCGAAGGCGTTGATTGCGTCCTCGACGTTGTCCCACATCTTGGCTTCGATCTGGCCGGTACGATCGCCAAGGATGAGCGCCAGGTAGGGCTCGCCGGTCTTCTTGGGCTTAACCTGCTTGGAAGCCACCACGAAGCTGGAAGTGATGACCTTGTTCTCGTGATGGCAGCAGTCGGATAGGAAGAATTCTTTCATGGCCTAGTTTGTCCGGACAATCCGCACAGAACAGCAAAGACCGCCCGCAGCGCAACTCTCAACTTGAGGCGGACCTCGCAAAACGTCTGGATAAGGCCAAGCTTAAACTAAAACAAGCCGAACTTTTTCTTCTTTTTGAGTTCTTTTGCGCCCGCTTCTTTGGCTGTAGTTTCGACCGGCTTGGTTTCGTTGGGGCTGGCGCCCGTGTCCACATACCCCGGCTTGATGTCGATGAACGCATCCTCGCGCAGTTTCGTCAGATAGGCACGCAGCGCGGGCTGCAACCTTTGCATGTAGACCGCGTCCTGGATGCGCGGTTCCACCTCGCTGAACGCCGGCACTCCAGCGTCGTGGTGCTCGGTGACCTTCAGGATAATAAAACCTTGCTTGGTCCGGATTACGTCCGAAACCTCCCCGGGTTTCATGGCAAAGGTTTTGTCCTCCAGTTCCTTAGCCAGCGTTCCGCGTTTGAAATAGCCCGAGGTCGCCGCCTTGGGCTGCGGTCGGCCCATCGGAATTCTTCTTGGCGACATCCTCGAACGTGGCGCCCTTGCGAATCTGGGCCAGCAGATCCTCCGCCTTATCCTGCGCCGCCTGAAGTCGCTGCGATTCATCGGTGGAATCGCTGGCGTTTTTCTTTTCCGTCGAGACCAGGATTTCGCTCAGCCGGATCTGTTCCGGTTGCTCCATCTCGCTCTTATGTTCGTCGTAAAACTTCTGTTCATCCTCTTTGCTGATGTTCATCCTCTGCCCGACTTCTTTGCCGATCACCTGCTGAGTCATGATCTGGTTGCGCATGACTCTGCTTGAAATCCTCGAACGAGACCCCCTGCGCCTGAGCGGCCTTTTCCAGGTCCTCCATGGTGTCCAGTTTCATGTCCTTGCGCATGTCGTCCAGTCGCTTGATCAGTTCCGTGTCCCCGGTAATGCCCATATCCTTGCCTTTCTCCAGCAGCAATTGCTGATCGATGAGATCGCGCAACACGTCCTTGTCGCGTTCGGCAATGAGTTTGTCCGCATTGACCGGATCCTGCTGCTGCGCCTCCTTCCTCAGGTCGTCCTTGCTGCGCAGGTATTCGCTGTGAGTGATGATCTGGTTATTGACGCGGGCGATGATCTCTTCCACGACCGTGTCCGCGCAGAAAGTAACACTCGGCAACAAGAAGGAAAAGCAAGACTAAACAAAGGAGTAGTTTTCGCATAGGAATGCTGGGGACCTAGCCCAGCCTGGAGTGTACAGGAGGTCTGGGATAACGGCCCTGGTAAATTGTAACTCCCGATGCGCGCGCGCAGCCACTGCTTATCCTGTTATCATCGGTTTTCGGCAGTGGCCAGTGGCGAGACTCGGCCAGGAGGCTATAGTCAATGAGATTCACCGCCTACTTCATCTGTGTACTGGTTTTGGACCGTCATGAGCATCCCCGCCAGGGCGCAAAGGAACAGCACCGCGGTGCCGGACCTGGCGCAACTGGAGAAAATGATTAGCCGCTTTGCGCCGACGCCGCTGCGGGTGGACACTTCCAAGCTCTCTGCCGGCGACCGACAAGCGCTGGTGAAGCTGATCGAAGCCGCGCGCATCTTGAACGATATTTTTATGAAGCAGTTGTGGGACGGCAATCCTGCGCTTGTATGCCAAATTGCAGAAGGACACCACTCCCGCACTGGGCAAGGCGCGGCTGCACTATTTCTGGATCAACAAAGGGCCGTGGTCGGACATCGACGATTACAAATCGTTTCTGCCGGGAGTGCCGCCACGCAAGCCGCTCGGGAGCGAATTTCTATCCAGACAACATGACCAAGGAGCAGTTCGAAGACTGGGTAGCGTCCCTGGCGCCGAATGAGCAGGAGCAGGCGAAAAGTTTCTTCACGGTGATCCGCTGGCGGGAGAACTCGAATGCGCCGTCCGACCACCTTATAGCCATTCCCTATAGCACGCAATACGTGGACGACCTGACGCGGGCGGCCGGTCTGCTGCGGGAAGCCGCCAGTTTGACCGACAATGCATCGCTGAAGAAATTCCTGAACCTGCGGGCGGATGCTTTTCTTTCCAACGACTATTACGAAAGCGACATGGCATGGATGGATCTGGATGCGCCGCTCGATATCACCATTGGCCCTTACGAAACTTACAACGACGAACTTTTTGGCTACAAGGCGGCTTTTGAAGCCTATGTAAACCTTGCGCGACGACGAGGAAACCGCCAAGCTGTCCGCTTTCTCCGCAGCACTTGCAGGAGATCGAAAATCACCTGCCGATCGACCCGCAATACCGCAATCCCAAACTGGGCGCGGCGGCGCCGATTCGAGTGGTGGACGAGATTCTGAGCGCGGGCGATGGCGCGCACGGAGTGCAGACTGCCGCCTACAATCTGCCCAACGATGATCGCGTAGTGCAGCAGAAGGGCAGCAAGCGGGTGATGCTGAAGAACGTGCAGGAGGCGAAGTTCCGCAGCGTGCTGCTGCCCATTGCGCGCCGGACGCTCATCCCAGTCGGCCATGGTGGACGTGAGTTTCGAGCCGTTCTTCACTCACATTCTGGCCCATGAACTCATGCACGGGCTGGGGCCGCATCAGATCAAAGTCCAGGGCCGCGACACGACTCCGCGGGAAGAGTTGAAAGAACTATACGGCGCGATTGAAGAGGCCAAAGCCGACGTCACCGGCCTGTTCGCCCTGCAATACATGATGGACCACGCCAAAGACATGGGGCTGGGTAAATTGCTGCCCTCCGACGAGGCCGCCCAGCGGCAGCTCTATACCACCTACCTGGCCTCGGCCTTTCGCAGTTTGCGGTTTGGACTTAACGACGCGCACGGCAAAGGAATGGCCATCCAGTTCAATTTTTTCATGGACAAGGGCGCATTCTTCCAGCATCCCGACGGAACCTTCTCGGTGGATATTACGAAGATGAAGGCGGCGGTCGCCGAACTGGATCATGATCTTCTGACCATGGAAGCGGAAGGCGACTACGCCAGCGCGAAGAAGATCGCTCGACGAAATGGGAGTGATGCGGCCCGCGTTGCGTAAGGTGTTGGACGGCTTACAGGGGATTCCGACTGATATTGAGCCAATTTTCGTGACCGCGGATGAACTGGCGCCGATGGCGAAGCCGGAGCCTGCGGCGAAGCCTGCGGGGAAGAAGAAGTCGCGGAAGAACTAGCCTCACATCCTGTCAGCATGTAGATACGGTTTCGAACGCGTTCAAGCTTCGGCAGCCGCGCCCAGGTTGGTTCCGGCGGTCCGGGCCAGGGCGAGCGTGGTCACGTCGTTGTGCGTAGGCGGCGTGTGCATGAATTGCTGTACCTGGTCGAGGACGGAGAGGCAAAGTTCTTTCGCACTCTCGGCTTGACAGCACTGGAGTCCTTCTTTCACCTGCTCCAAGCCAAATTCCTTGCCGCGACGCTTCGCCTCCACGATTCCGCGGGAAACCAGCAGCAGGACCGCGCGAGGTTCTAACGCCACCATGGACGCATCGCAGGTGCTGTGCGAAAACAGCCCCAGAGGCAGGCCCGTGGCCGCCAACTCAGTGACCCCGTTTCGATTCCTCATCAGTCCGGAAGTGTGACCGGCATTGAAGTAGCACACGGTTCCCAGAGTTTCGTTGTAGCAGCCGGCAAACGCCGGGCAGGATCGAACCCCCGCAGCGGCCTGCAGGATCGTCCGGTTGAGTCCCAGGCACAGTTCAATCATGGCTTCGGCTTCATTGATGTCTTCTTTCGCTAATAACTCAGCCCCCAAAGTGCGGAAAGTGCCTTGAGCAGCGGAAACGATGGCGTGATTCTCCTCTAGACGGCCTGCAACATCGAGCAGTCCGAATAGAACGCGGTCGGGACTGACGCGAACAAAGTCGCAGAAATCGCCGCCAATACGCTGGCCATAGTAGATGGCCGCCAGTTCGGCCTCCCGGAGCTGCGGAGCCTGAGCTTGTACGGCCTCCGGCGCAGGAACCGGCTGGGGTTTTCGGAAATTGAAGATAGCGCGCATTCCCATCGAGCCGAGAAGTTACCACAGAACTTGGCAGGAAGCCAGCAAAGAGTTCATCCGAAATGAAGCACGGAGCTCACGGATTCTGCCATGGCACGACCCTAATCTCCGCGATACACGACCTTCCCACCCACAATTGTCGCCACCACTTTCCCCGTGAGCTGCCAGCCCTCGAACGGCGTATTGTGCGACTTTGAACGAGATTTTGCGGCTTCAAACGTCCAGCGCTTCTTCGGATCGAAAAGTGTGATATCGGCATAACTGCCCCGCGCTAACGTGCCTCGTCCCCGCAGATCAACTACGCGAGCCGGCCCGGCGGTGAAGAGTTCGACAATCCTTGCCAGCGGAATCTTGTGCTCACGATGCAGGCGCGTGATGGCGAGGCCGAGAGCGGTTTCCAATCCGGTAACCCCGAACAGCGCACGCTCGAATTCGATGATCTTTTCATGCAGAGCATGTGGAGCATGATCCGTAGCGATAGCGTCCACCGTGCCATCGGCCAGCGCCACCAGCAGAGCTTCGCGGTCCATGGCTGATCGCAGGGGCGGGTTCATCTTGCAGTTGGAATCGTAGTCGCGAACGTCGGCGTCGGTCAGAGTGAAATGATGCGGCGTGACTTCACAGGTGATGCGCGCCTTGCTGCGCTTGCCCCGGCGGACCGCCTTCAGCGCGTCCGCCGTCGAGATGTGGGCCACGTGCAAGCGTGCTCCGGTGAACTGCTGGGCAAGTTGTACATCGCGGTCGACGATCTCGGCCTCGGCAGACGTGTTCATTCCGCGCAGCCCCAGACGAAATGAGGTGGGACTCTCGTTCATGGAGCAGTTTTCCGTCAGGCGCGTATCTTCCGCGTGCTGAATCACGGGAAGGTTGATTTCCGAGGCCATCCGCAGCGTGTCCCGCATGACGATGTCGTTGAGAATGGGCTTGCCGTTGTCGCTTACCGCGACCGCGCCCGCGCGCTGTAAGGCGCGGAAATCGGTAAGCACCGCGCCCTTGCTGGCGTGGGTGGCGGCGGCAATCGGAAACACGTTAACCACGGCGCCGCGCTGGGGCTGCTGCATCCATGCCACCCACTCCGGCGAGTCCACGACCGGAGAAGTATTCGGCATGCAGCAGACGGAAGTGAATCCGCCGGCCGCAGCCGCAGCGGTGCCAGTTGCGATACTTTCCTTGTAGCTCTGGCCCGGTTCCCGCAAGTGCACGTGCAAGTCAATAAAGCCGGGGGCGACGACCAGGCCACGCGCGTCGAAGGTTTTGTCGGCGCCACCGCGGATTCTGTTGGGTGGAGCGATTTCAGCGATCCGGCCATCGCGCAGGAACACATCCATTGGAGCATCAATTTCAGCGGCGGGATCGAGGACGTGACCGCCTTTGATCAAAAGAGAGCCCGATTTGGTTTTGTCGTTTACCATCACACTCTGATAAAGCCTACCTTGCCTTGCCCAGCGCCTTTGCCAAGATCGCCATTCGCACCGGCACTCCGTTGTGCACTTCTTCGACGATGACGGATTGGGGGCAATCCGCCACTTCCCACGTGAGTTCCAGCCCTCGGATGATTGGCCCCGGATGCATCAGTATGGCGTCGCGGTTGGCAAGCTTCAGCCGGGCGGTGGTCATCTGGTATCTGGCAATGTAATCTTGCAGCCTGATTTTCAGACCTGCCAGGCGCTCCTTTTGCACCCGCAAGACCATGACTACGTCCACGCCGCGAACAGCTTCTTCGGCAGTGCGCGAAATGTGCAGTCCGGGCGCCAAACTGGTGGCCATCTCCGGCAGCAACTCGGAAGGGCCACACAGCGTGATCTGTGCGCCGAACTTGCTGAGCAGATGAATAGCGGACCGCGCCACGCGGCTGTGGTAAATGTCTCCAACGATTGCCACCTGCAGTCCGTTGAGGGTCTTTTTGTAGCGCAAGATGGTGTAGGCGTCAAGCAGGGCCTGCGAGGGATGCTCGTGCATCCCGTCCCCGGCATTGATAACCGGAACCTCGAGGTGCGTCGCCATCAGCAGGGGAGCGCCAGCGTGAGGATGGCGGATCACCATTACATCAGCGCCCACGGCCTGCAAGGTATAGGCGGTGTCCAGTAACGACTCGCCTTTTTCGATGCTGGATCCGCTGGAGAGCACCAGCGTAGTCATCGCCCCCATCGACTTGGCCGCGATTTCGAAAGAACTGCGGGTCCGGGTGGAAGGCTCGTAAAACAGCAGCAGAACCCGCTTGCCACGCAGTAAGGGGCGCGGTTTCAGCGGATTCATGCGCCGGGCGAGCTGGAGCAGGCCCAGGATCTCCGATGCTCCGAGATGTTCAATGCTGAGCAGCGAACCGCGTGCAGCTTTGGTCATCGCTTGCATGGATCAGAGCCGCGAGCCTGACGCCTCGGACTCCGCAATCTCCATTTAACTTTGTTTTTCCAGCAGCAGAACTTTTTCCGCGTCGTCAATCTCACGCAGCTGAACCTCAATGATCTCCTGGCTGGTAGTCTGCACCTTGCGGCCTACGAAGGCCGCCTCGATGGGCAGTTCGCGATGGCCGCGATCAATCAGCACGCAAAGCTGCACCTGCTTGGGGCGGCCCTGGCTGAACAGCGCGTCCAAGGCAGCTCGCGTGGTGCGTCCGGTGTAAAGGACATCGTCCACCAGTACAATATTCTTCCCGGTAATAGGAAATCCGATCTCGCCTTTCTGCACGACTGGCTTCGGGCCCAGAGTAGAGAGGTCATCGCGATACAAAGTGATGTCGAGCGTGCCGACCGGAACCGGGCTCTTTTCGATTCGCTGGATCATTTGCCCCAACCGCTCAGCGAGGAACACGCCCCGCCGCCGGATTCCCACCAGGCCGAGGTCAGCGGCGCCGTTATTTTTCTCGATGATTTCATGCACCAAGCGCACCAGAGTCCGCTCGATTTCCGATGCCGACATCAATTGCATCTTCTCTTTCAGGTTGGGCAAGCGGGGTGACGTTCGCGGAGTCATGAACGCTGCATCATACGCGGGCGAGGTGCCGCGGAGCAAGGTGGATCTCAGTGCGGTCCTGGCAGACCCGCACACCGTCCGAATTTGCGTGCACGTCACCTTCATTCATTACGCGAGGTCGCACGCAGTCCGGTCACTCAGAGTCGCCGTCTGCCCCTGCCGGTTCCGCAGGCTTGGTATAGAGCCAAGATGAAAAGAGGTACGCAATTAGGAGATATATCCCTGTCAGAACGACATTCGAAATCATCGCCCCTCGCACAGCACCATTCCAATAATCCTGCCCCATGCTGGTGCCCGTGAGGAGTTGGGTTAATAATGTGTTGAACGCTGGCATAAGCGCGCCTAGGAACACGTCAACGGAACGTGCAATTAGCAGCCCAATTGCGATTGCACCAATGTACTGATTCAGCAGAACAAACCTTAACTTTTTCATTTGTCCCCCTTAGCAAGTCTATTCTTTGGCCCGCAACAGTGTCCTCTGGCTACAACCGGTCTTTCCGGCGCAGCAGAACCGCCCCGATCACGCCGCCCAAGCTGGAGAAAATCAGGAACGCCACGAATGTCATCACCAAGCCAAGAGCCATCATGACGGCAAAGCCCTCCGGCGTCTTGAAAAGCTCAAGGACCTGTTGCATGCGGGGGTCCGAGTTGCGGGCTGCGTACTCCTGAACGGCGTTTAGAAAGCTAGCGCGGATTTGTCCGGGCCGGAAGGCCGCCACTCCCACCAGAATAACCGCCAGAGCCCCGAATCCCAGCGCCCCGCTAAGCGCGCCCAGCCGTGCTCCTGTGCCGGCAGAAAGATGATCCAGGGGGCAGCTACGGCGGTAGAGCACCACGGAAAGGAACCCGGCGGCAAGCATTCCCAATCCCGCTGGCACGCCAAGCAGGATCATGAAAAACGCCGCGACCAATGCCATCACGGAGGATCGCAGCGCCTGGGACCAGACAAGGCTGGCTAGCGGCGGCCCCAGGCGGGCGCCTGATTGGGGGACGGTGAGTTCCGCCGGCGCCCCAGCCAGCGGCACGGACTCCATGCCGCCGACACGAATCTGGGGAGCGTTGCATTGCGGACAGAAGGCGGTCCCGTCTTCGACACTTGCGCCACACTTATAGCAGGGATGTTCCACCGGACTTCAAGGTACAGCAGCGCAGGTGAGATCGGCAAGGAAGAGGTGCGAGGAGACTTCCGAATTGTCAGATGTCTCCTTGCTTGCCGCGAGTGTGCACGTAGACAAGGGCAAAGGTCGAACCGGTCCCCTTGTCGGCTGGTTCGATCGCTACGAGGTGCTGGTTGTCTTCGGTACCCACTTTTAATTCCACGATGTTGCCCGTATTGTCGCCATCACACCTGACCTCTTTGGATCCATTCGTATTGTTCTTGCCTGCGTTGACATGAATATCGCCGCCGTGCTCGTGGGTGTGGCATTCGTGCACGTTGCCGTATTTCTTCAGCTTGTCCCGATAGTAGGCGATGATCCTGCTCGGAGCGTCTTCGGAGTCATAACTGGCGACCATCAATTTCATGCCGAAGGCTTCAGTAAGAATGCCGAGGTTGGCGCTGTTGCTGTTCTTCTCGTCGTGTTTAAGGCGCGCGCCGGGATAAAGAGGCAATCCGATCACGCGGGCGTCGGCATCGTTGCCCACGTGCAGGTCGCCCACCGAACTGCGGATGTCGAGGCTCTTATCTTGGCCAGACTTGTCTGCTTCCTGTGCGTGGACGCCAAGGGCGAGCAGTGCCAGGACAACACCGAACACCACGAGTCCCGACAGAAACGCCCAAGGTTGGGAAAAGGTCTTGCCTTGCGCTTTGGATTTGGATGCAGCCATCTCTTTCCTCCTAAGGTCGCGCACGGGCGGGACGCCCCGCCGGCATCGAACTGAGCGCTAGATATCGCCTTCCTTGCCGCGAATTCGGACCCACACGATAGCGAAGTCGGAACCATTGCCTTCGGGCTCAACGGACACGATGTGCTGATTGTTGTCGGTACCGGCTTTCAGCTCCACAGCCTTGCCGCTGTCGTCACTGTCGCACTTGAGCTTGCCTCCAACCACGTAACCCCTCTTGCCTCCAATAACCGGGGTGTTGTCGTCGAACTTAACGTGGCTGCTGTGACATTGCAGCACGCCGCCGTATTTCTTTAGCTGGTCCTGGTAATAAGCAATGATCTTGGCGGGCGGATCGTCGGACTCGTATTCGAGGGCGACAACCTTCAGGCCAAAGCCGAACGCGGACAAATTGACGTTGGCGCTCTTCTTGTCGCCGTCATTGGTCTTCGGTTTCGGCCTGGCGCCAGGATAGACGGGGAGGCCGGCGTCGCGGGCATCCGCGTTCTCGTCAACGTGGATTCCGCCGACCGGGGTTTGAATATCAACTTTGCTGTTCTCGTTGCCGTTCTTATCTTTCACGCTGACGGTGCAGCCGAGCAGGCTGATCCAGACCGCGAATGTCACGGCGATCATCGACTTGGTTTTATTGTCCACGATTTTGGGAATAAGCATGTCGAGCACCTCCTTGCGCGACTTGCGCCGGACGTTCAATGCCAGCGCCGCGCGGGGCGATGTTGGGGATGCTGACTGGTAAGTGTCCGCGGATCGCGATCTCGCCAAACAACGCCTTCACCACACTCACTTCCGAAACCGAGGCGTTGGAAAACGTGCAAAGATAATCCTTGACTTCCGGGAAATCCTGCGCCAAGTATGGATTCCCCATGGCGAGAACAACTGTCTTTTCCGCAGCGCGATCCAGCACTTTCTTCAGCAACGCGCCACTCGCGTCTGACAGCGCCACCGAATTGGTCAACCCGTTCACCCCCTGCACCGCCCTTCCCGCAGTCGGGACGACATACACTGCGGCAATCACCGCTTGCGCCTGATCTACGGCTTTCAGCACATCGTCTGACATGGCAGTTGCGACGCGTGGGTCCACATACATCACATTGGCATCCGGCACGCGCGACTTGATCTGGTGCTCCAGCATGCGGCCCGACTCGGTGCGCACGTTGTCGGAGAAAATAACCGTCACTACGCGGTTGCGCACTTCCTCCTCTCTCTGATACGGGAGTCCGGCCACAACAGTTCCAGATTGTTTTAGCGGCAAGAGCTTGCCATTTTCACGGACTGCCGTTATGGCGTCGTCCGCAATCTGCTGGCCCGCAGCGACGTTCTCCGGTTTGCCGACGATTTCGGAGAGGGCATCCAGGTTCACCAACCGGGCTTTTTGAAGGTTCAATGAGGCTTTTGCTTTCAGTATCTTGAGCACGGATGCATCGAGCCTCTCCGGAGAAATCTCGCCCCTGCGGACGGCTGCCAGCACAGCCTGATAAGACGCGCCCAAGTCCGCCGGAATCAGTAGCAGATCGCTGCCAGCCTTGAAGGCATCTACCGCAGCGCGCCCGCTGTCCGTCGCATAAAGACGAGTCAGGCCCGCCATATCGAGGGCATCAGTTACAACGATTCCCTTAAAGCCAAGGTCCTGCTTGAGCAGGCCGGTGACGATCGCCGGCGAAGTCGTGGCCACGCGGTTGGGATCGGGATCGAGGGCGGGAACGGTCACGTGCGCCACCATGACCGAGTCCACGCCGGCTTCAATCGCTTTCCGAAACGGCACAAGTTCCACTGCCTGCAACCGCGTCAGGTCACCGGTTACTTGCGCCAGACTGAGGTGAGAATCGGTTGAGGTGTCACCGTGACCGGGGAAGTGCTTGGCAGTCGTGAGCATCCCGTTTGCCCGGGCGGCGCGGATGTATGCTGTGACAAAATCTCCAACCTGCTGCGGATCTTCGCCAAAGGAACGCGCATTGATAATCGGGTTGGCCGGATTCGAGTTGACGTCGGCAACGGGAAAGAAATTCCAGTGCACACCGATGGCGCGAGCTTCCTGCGCGGTGATGCGTCCGAACGCTTCGGCATACTCCAGCTTGCCCGCAGCGCCGAATGCCATGGCGTGGGGAAACTCCGTTGCTCCATGAAGGCGCATGGTGACGCCACGCTCGAAGTCAGCCGCGACCAGCAGAGGTAGCTTGGAACTTTGCTGCAGACGGTTGAGCAGCTCGGCGGCTTCATACGGCTGATTTCTGTACAGAAAAGGCGGGTCCCAGCGCACCGTCATGGCGAAGGAGCCGATATGATACTTGCGCATACTGTCGCGCAGCTGCAGATACTCCGGACTCTTGACGTTGAGAAACTCGGCCCGCACCCAGATCATGAAGAGCTGGCCAACTTTCTCTTCCGGGGAGAGCTTGCTCAGAGTTTTCTGAGCCCACTTCTCGCCATCGCGGTCGAGATGGATGGGGCCGGGCTGCTGGTATTTTTCCCTGCCTAGCGCGGGGCAGACGGAGGCACAAAATAGAATCAAAAGAAGAACAACTTTTCGGGGCATGAGCAGACGATAGCATGGGATGAGTCTGGGTCCCAGAACGTCGTACCCTTATGCGATAGAGACGCAGCTAACTAAGTCTCTACAACCAACGTCGCCGCCTTTTGCTGGATTGCCGGATCGTCTCCAAACCCTGCCAGCCACGCCACCTCCGGTTCCTGACGAAACCAGGTCATTTGCCGCTTGGCGTAATTGCGATGGGCCTGCTGGGCCGCTTGCAGCGCAGTCTTGGCGTCGATTTCTCCACGCAGCAGTTGCCCTGCCTGCTTGTAACCCAGAGAACTCAGCGGCCGTGCTGCCTCACCATATTTCGCAAGGAGTCGTCTGGTTTCTTCCACCAGGCCCGACTCGAACATGCACTCCGCGCGCCGGTTGATCCGTTCATACAGCGGATCGCGGTCAGGGTTCAGGCCCAGCCGTAGGATGCGAAAGCCCTTGAGCGGATCGCGCCCTTGCTTCCACATTTCGGTCATCTTCTGGCGCGACGCCAGGCAAACTTCGATGGCCCGGATCAGCTTCGGCAGGTCATTCGCGTGGATCTTTGCAGCCGCTTCCCGATCAAGGCGCTGGAGCACGCGGTGCAAATAGGCCGAGCCCTTCTCCTCTGCCTGCTGACGAAGCCTTTCGCGCAGTTCTTCCCAACGCTGAGGCCCGGGGAAGAGGCCCTCCAGCAGCGCGCGGAGATACAGTCCGGTCCCTCCGCCCACGATCGGCAAATTTCCCCGCGCTTTGATTTCGCCCAGAATCTGCCGCGCCAGACGCGCATACTCCCCGGCGGTGATGTAGCCGGTAGGATCGACGAAATCCAGCAGATGGTGTGGAGCGCGGGCGCGCTCAGAAACGCTTGGCTTCGCCGTGCCAATTTCGAATTCACGATATGTGGCCACTGAATCGCAATTCACGATCTCGCCGTGAAAGCGTTCCGCCAATGCCACGGAGAGCGCAGTCTTTCCGCTGGCCGTGGGACCCAGCACCACAACCAGCAGCGGATCGTGCGGTACGGTCAGCGGGCGCTCCAGGGAATGTGACGCCAGTAGCGAATAAGGGTAAGTATCAGAATCAAGATGGCGGCGACAATCACGCCGGTAGCTTCCAGAGTGTAGATATGTGGCTTCGCGGGCGAGGATTCTCGCACCGCCCCTGGAGGCGGAACCGGCTGCTTTCGTGCACCGGTTGCAGGCATGCCAACATTGTAGCGCCAGGCATGAGTGACCGGGCAACTGGTTTGTTTTGTGGAACCAGCCTGACCAGCGCTGCGTACTAATGTCCAGACGCCGCGCGGTGGAGGTACGCCACGATCCGGCCTCAGGAGAGAGTCTATATGCAACGCTTTGCCTTAGCACTATTGGGTTTGTGCCTGACCGTCGCCTCATTCGCCCATGCCGATGACTGGTCGAAGACGTACACGCTCACTGGCAAACCCGACCTCCGAGTAGAGACCTCCGACGCCAACATCCGGGTGGACACCTGGGACCAGAGCACCATCGAAGCCCGAGTCACCACGAGCCACTACAAAATCGGCCCGACTGGCATCAAGATCGAAGAGCACCAGACCGGAAACACCGTGGACCTGGAAGTGCGATTCCCGCACTTCGTCATCCAGTTTGGCCCGAGTCGGGTAGACATCGAAATCCACATGCCTCGTGAAGGACGGGTGAACCTGCACACTGGCGACGGTCACATCGAACTCAGTCACCTTAAGGGCGAGATGGAATTGGAAAGCGGCGACGGCCACGAGGAGATTGACTCGGTTGAGGGAACGCTTCGAGCTCATACCGGTGATGGGCGCATCAACGCGACCGGGCGTTTCGATGTTCTCGAGCTCAATACTGGGGACGGCCGCATCGAAGCGCACGCGTTGCCTGGCTCGACGATGGCTTCAAGCTGGAATCTTCACACCGGCGACGGCAGCGTTACCCTCCAATTGCCGGCAAACTTCGCCGCGGACGTAGATCTTCGTACCAACGATGGTCACATCACTGTAGATATGCTGGTGGCCGTCGAGGGACGCCTGGGCGAGAGGAACATTCACGGAAAAATGAACGGAGGCGGAAATCTGCTGACGGTTCACACCGGAGACGGCTCGATTCGAGTGGAAAAATCCTAACGGCGCGCCGTTGGCGAGTCGAAAGAGCCTTTATTCGTGTGGGAAAGGCGTTTTCACAAGGCTGCGAAGGGCAAATTCCCGCCAGGAATTGTGATTCTGAGCGGAATGGGATGTTCGCGAAGCGAACATCCCATGGAGTCGAATCCCTATAACGCTAGCGTAGCTTCGGCAGGTTCGAGGCATTCTGAAAGATGGTGAGAATCCCCTGCGGCGTCTTTGCAGCGATTGAACCAATAGGGGTCCTTCGACTGCGTTGTCGTTCGCTTCGCACACGACAACTTCGCTCAGGATGACAGATCCGCTGAATGCCCGCGAATGACGCGCTACCGCAGATCTGCCGCATCGAGGTTGTAGAAGAAGTGGAAGCGCAGCGCGAGGTACGGCCCTCCGAACTCGTTGGGCAACGGCGGGAACGGATTGGAGGCCGTAATCCCGCCCCAGGCACCCCGGTCCAGGGCTACATCGCCCGAACTGCTGATCAAGGCCAAGCCCTGCACGGTGCCGTCTTTCATGATCGCAAATTCGATCGAGACCTTCCCCTTTTTCATGATCGGAGCTCTTGCTGACTCGGGAATCAGGTTGTACCAGTTGGTGCGCACACGGTACAGGACCTGCTGCAGGTAAGGGCCGAAGTCCACGCCCATGGTGTCGCTAAGGACATCGAGCGGTCCCATGGCGGCGGTCGGTTTTCTACCTTGGCCGAAGCCATAATCTCCATCGTCGCCACCAGGCGCTCCACGATTTGCCGCTGCTGCTCGTGCTGCCTGCGCAATCGCGGTGCCCACCGACATCGGACCAGTATTAAAGCTGGGCTTTGGGATCCCCATCGGCGGGGTCTGCAGCTTGGCCGTTTGGTTGGGAGCAGGCGCTGGGGGCGCCGCTTGCTGTTGCTGGGGTGCGGGCGTGTTTTGCGCCTGAGCAGGAGGTGCGGGCTGCGTTTGCGGAAGAGGCGGTCCGCTCAAGCCGGGTGCGCCGGCACGTGAGGCATCGAGAATCTTCTTCAGTTCCTGGCGATCCAGTTGCGGCGCTTTCGACATGGCCCTGCGATCTTTATCAGAAATAATGTTCGTGTCCGGACGCTTGGTGAGCTTCTGTTCGTCCGGCGGGAGCGCCAGGAAGGTGAGATCTTTCTGGTCATTCAACTCGGGACTTATCAGGACCGCGTTCCGCCTGGGTAGAAATCTCTCAAACTTGGGCGAGTTGACGATGAGCAGCACGACCACCATGTGCACTACTACCGAGATCCAGAAAGCCTCCCGCCTGCGGGAGCGGGAAAGATCGTCCTGAAGCTGGACCAGCAGGGCGGGCGCATCGTGCAGTTCGCGGTAGGCCGACTCCCAGTAACGCGCATCGTACAATTCCCCGCCCTCGGGTTGTCGCGCCGGAACGGCTGGATTGGCGGGCGGAATTTGTGTTGTTGACATCGAGCAACTTACCTGCTGGTTAGACACGAACGCCGCAGCATTAGTTGCAAAGAGCGAAGAATCTGCTCCATGCCAGCCATGCCAGATTTCATGCCTTGAATTCGCTGCGTATGCGGCCCAATAGCCTCATTTTCGCATCTTTTGGCACATCTGCGAAGGTCTGGAAGGGTGAGTACTTTAGGATTGCATCCAGATGGTCAATTGAGGCAGACCGGGTTTTACAAAACTTGACAAATTGGAGAAACAAAGTCAACCGCGCAGTTGATCGAGATTGATCTTCTTTCCGTGCTCGCGAATGGTCCCGACGATGTCGAGCGCAACGGCCAGAGCGCGGCGGCCATCTTCGAGACTCACGACTGGCTGGGAACGCCGCTGCACAGCCTCCAGAAATGATCTCAGTTCGGCGTGCAGGGGCTCCTCCGCCGTTATTGGGGGCTTGGTGACCTGGATTTGCGGATTCGCCGAAGGCATTGCGGCGGTATCACCCTGGCCGACGCTAAATACCAAAACATCCTGCCGGCCGTAGTCCAGCGAGATGTACTGTTTGGGCTGGAAAAAGCGCAGCTTGCGGACGCGCTCGGTCGAGACTCGGCTGGCGGTAAAGTTTGCCACGCACCCCGAGTCGAATTCGATGCGCACATTGGCAATGTCCACCTTGCCTGAAAGAATGGGCAGGCCGACCGCGCGGATTTCCTTGACCGGCGAATCTACAAACGACAGCACAATGTCGAGATCGTGAATCATCAGGTCGAGCACTACATCCACGTCCAGGGAGCGTGGCGTGAATACGCTCAGGCGATGCACTTCAAAAAACATGGGTTGGGTGATCAGCGGCAGGGTTGCGCGAACCGCCGGATTGAAGCGCTCCAAGTGGCCAACCTGGCCAACGCGCCCGAGTCGCTGGGCCAAACCGACAAGCTCGTCGGCTTCCGCCAGGGAACTGGCGAGCGGTTTTTCTATCAGGATGTCGATGCCCGCTTCCATGAGCCGACGCGCAGTGTTGAGGTGATGGATGGTGGGCACGGCGACCGAAGCCGCCTGCACTTCACTGTGGGTAGTCACCAATTGCTCGACCGAGCCGAAAGCGCGACAGCCGAACTCGCGGGCGACCGCATCCGCCCGCGTAGTATCAGGATCAACCACGCCAACCAGTCGTACCGGCGCGCCTTCCTGCGCGAGTTGGTGGTAAACGCGGGCATGGCTGCGTCCGAAAACGCCCACGCCGATGACGGCGACATTAGCGAAGTTGTCAGCGGACAGTTGTCAGTTCTCAGTTGGCTGGTTGCCGGCGGACTTCTGATTTAACCACAGAGATCAGCCTTCGCGCTGCGGAGGCGTGGTGTCCTAATTTCAAGCGTAGGTTTTCTTCGTGGTCTTTGCGAACCTTTGCGTCCTTGGCGGTCAAAAGCTTTGGTAAATATCCCTTGACATCAAGTAGAAGGAACTTGCTTTCATGGTTCCCAATGAGGTTTATTCGCTTCTTGCGTCACTATAGGAAGAATGCGCTTAACTTCATCCACAATTGCCTTGATATTGAAATCATCTCCCGCGAATGTGGCATCTCCTGTTTGGGGGTCGAATGCGCGAAATCTATCAATATCATCAATGCCACGGATAGCGGCACGGTTCATGATCCCCATGTCGACGATATTGTGTCTTTTCGAGGTTGCCCACCATTCATCAAGTCGTTCATCGAAGTGGTCATAGTGGTTGCGCATGTCGCGTGGATGAAGTGGCGAATTGTCGGCTACCTGTAAGCTCGCGCGAAGAAACGCTCTGGCCGCGAGGACCTTTTTGGTTTTGTGCACTCCCCAGAGGGCCTTTGATGTGTTCGCGGCAGCACCCAGGAGGGCTTGCAGTGCGCAGAATACGGCGTGGTCGTCATGCCTAGTCAGAGCGGCATCAATCTCTTGTGCGGCGACGAGAACACACTCGCATTGAAACTTTACTTGCCGTTGAAAGGCTCTAAGCAGCATTAGATCCATGCAGCCTAGGATAGCAGCGCTACTTGATACTAGGAGATAACTACTAGAGCTTTTAACCGCAAAGTACGCGAAGGGTCGCCGAGAGCGCGAAGAATTCTAATCCAAGATTAGGACATTTACCCACATCGAGGGACGGTTGGCTAGCTCCCGGCCTTTTTCAGCAAAGCAATTTGGCCTGCATGGTAGAGCTCGTGCTGTACGATTCCACTGAACATGTAAAAGAAATCGTAATAACTCTCGGTCTTGCCTGGCACGTGTTCCCGCAGGCGGGAGTCGGGGAAAGCGGCAACCGCCTTCACCAATTCGTCATGAGCATGCTTGGCATACTCGACTGCCTCGCGCCAGGCGGCCTCGCTGGGGTCATTAGCCGGCGGAAAATTTTGTTCGTCGCTCAGTGATACGGCCCCGCCTCCCGTACGCTTCGTAACGGCTGCATCCCAGGCGGCAATGTGTAAGACCAATTCCCAGATGCTATGCGCATTTTTTATTGGATGGGCCGCAGCCGTTGCGGCGTTGACGCCGGCAAGCAGCTCGAGCACAGAATCGCCATGCCAGGCTTCACCCTCATAGGCGCGGCGGATTTGATCGGCAAGGCGGGCAGTTTCGGACATGGCGCACTCCTGAGAATTGGTTTTTGCAATGCTAGTAGATTCCCGGGGCGCAGAGAAAGATGCATTCGCGATTACGAAACCACGCAACTAGTCCGCCACGATGGCAATCCCCGCCCCATCTGCTGCTGTGATGATTTCGGCTCCATCGAGCAGCAGACATTTCCCCGCATCCAGCGCCAGACAAGTCGCGCCCGCCGTCGCATCACCTCAATCGTCTTCACTCCGATGACCGGCACATCGAAACGCATGTCCTGATTCGGCTTGGCGATCTTCACCACGGTCAACGCGCGGCTCAAAGTAGAGGCTTCCGCATTCGAGCGACGCCATGATCTGCCCCGCGCGCTCGATGGTGGCATCGGTGCCCTCCATGGCTTCGACCGCGACGCAGGCATTTTCCGCGACCACCACCGTCTGGCCGATGTCGTATTGAGCCAGATGGCGCGCGGCACGAGCCCGCCCGTAGTCGATGTTTTTCGTTCCTGCTCTGAGGCTCGCCGTTGGCTGAGCACTCCGGTCTTGGCAGCAGAGGCTCCAAGCAAAGAAGTGGAGTTTTCCAGAGTGATGCCTTCGTCCGCCAGGACTTTCGCCACCGCTCCCAGCAGCGAATCGGTATTGCGCGTACCCAGCGATAGCAGCAGTTTGGCCAACCGCCAATCGGGCCGAATGCTGGAGAAAATCTGCTTGTGCTTGACCTGCCCTGCCATGATGGCGCGGGACACGCCCTCGCGCTTGAAGGTCTCAATCAGCTTGGAAAGTTCTCCCAGCGAAAGCCAGTGAACCGCCGCGGCGCCGCGCGAATCGATCTCCGGAAAGGTCTTCTTCTTTGATGGCGGCGACGACAACCTCAAATCCCTGGGCGCGCGCCGCCTCGAGCACCAGAAAGGGAACCGTCCGTTGCCCGCGATAAGGCCGAGTTTGGGTTTTGGGACGGCATGCGAGGAGTAGTCAGATTAGCATTCAGTGGCTAGCTGGTTGCGGATTCATCGTCGTCGCGACTGACTTTCACGCAGATCACTAGCCACTGACCACTTACTTAATCACTCCCCGCTCCGACTCTTCGATGAACCGGATCAGCATCTCCACATCCTCCCCGCGGTCGGGCTCCGACTTCAGTTTCTCCAGCGCCTGTGAGGTATTGAGCTTCGAAGCGAGCAGAACTTTGTACGCATGGTGAATTTTGCGGATGCGCTCCTTGCTGAACCCGCGCCGTTCGAGTCCGATCGCATTGAGGCCATAGGCATGGGTATCGCGGGCAGCAGCCGTCTTCGAAAACGGAAGAACGTCCCGGGTGATGGTGGTTCCCCCGCCGATGAACGAATACGCCCCGATCCGCACAAAGTGATGCACCGGGACAAAGCGCGCCCACCGTCGCCCACTCTTCCACAATCACGTGTCCGCCGAGAGTAGCGGCATTCGCCATAATTACGTGATCGCCGATCTGGCAATCGTGCGCGATGTGGGTGTAGGCCATGATCAGCGTGTGACTTGCCCACTCGCGTGAGCCCGCCGCCTTTCACAGTTCCCCGGCTGATGGTCACGCATTCGCGAATCACATTGTGATCGCCGATTTCAGCCGCGTCGGCTCGCCGGCATAGGTCAGATCCTGCGGCGCCGTCCCGACGGAGCAAAATGGAAAGAACTTGTTCTGCGCGCCGATCTTCGATGGACCCTTCAGGTTTACGTGCGAAACCAGTTCGCACCCTTCTGCCCAGCTCGACCTCCGGCCCGATGACGCAATAAGGACCAATTTTGCAGCTGGGATGAACTTGGCGTCGGGGATCAATGACGGCTGTGGGGTGGACTGTCATCGGATGAGCAGCGGTCAGGCCAGTCATGGCGCGGTTTCCGCCATTGCCCGAGGATGCCAGGCGCGCTCGCGACTTGTCCACCAGCCGACAGGTTACACGTGGCTTCGGCGACGCGCTTGTCGCCAACGTACGCTGACCCTCCATTCGCACTGCGATGCTGCGGCGCTGTCGCCGCCATACTTTCACTTCGACTTCAATCGCAACTGATCGCCGGGGACCACCGGGCGGCGGAACTTCGCGCGCTCAATTCCGGTGAACACGATCAATTTGTTGTCCGCGGTCCTCTACCTCTGTCAGCAGCAGCGCGCCGCCGGCCTGGGCCATGGCCTCGACGATGAGCACGCCCGGCATGATCGGCGTGATGGGAAAATGCCCGGCGAAAAAAGGCATTGATGGTTACATTCTTGATCGCCACAATCCGTTTGCCGTCGCTCCATTTCGAGCACGCGGTCAATCAACAGAACGGGAACCGGTGCGGCAGAATCCGCAGATGTCGTTGATGTCCAGCGTGGTTTTCTCCGGCGCCGGAGCATCGGTGGTGGGTGTGCAGTGTCAGTCATGCTGTTTCGTAGATTAGGAGCGAAGATTATACTGTACCGCGCGCCGAGAAACCCTTCCAGAAAGGATTGCATGCCCAAGAAAGCGTCAACAACGATCAGAACGAAGTAGCGACTCGAAGCGAGATTTCCGGACGGCTGCGCTACTTTGAAGAGCGCAAGGACGAGATCATTCAAACCGTCCGCCAACTGGTCGAGATCGAGTCTCCCACCGATAACAAGGAAGCCGTGGACCGCTTGGGATCGCTGCTCGCGGGCAGGTTTGAAGGACTGGGCGGCCATGCCAAGTTCCATCGCGCCCAGGACTTTGGCGATCATTTGCAAGTCGATTTCGCCGGCCAGCGCGCGGCAAGCCGGTCATGCTGCTGGGCCATCTGGACACCGTCTATCCTCTCGGCACGCTCAGCACCATGCCTTGCGCGCAGTCGCCGACGGACGCGTGTGGGGCCCGGGTGCTTCGACATGAAATCGGGTATTGCCTTCATGCTGCACGCCATCGAAGCGCTGCGCGCCTGGCACGAAGACCAGTTGCCCCGGCCGGTCACCGTCCTGCTGGTTTCCGATGAAGAAGTCGGCAGCGACACCTCCCGACGCATCACCGAAAGTCTGGCGAAGAAATCCGCGGCGGTGCTGGTGCTCGAGCCTGCCCATGGTCCGAAAGGCGCGGTCAAGACTGCCCGCAAAGGAGTCGGAGAATACATTCTTAAAGTCACCGGCAAGGCGGCGCACTCCGGGCTCGATTTCGAAAAGGGCAGAGCGCCATTATCGAGCTGTGCCGCCAGATTCTCGGGATCTCCAAGCTGGTCGACCTGAAAAGCGGCCTCACGCTGAATGTTGGCACAGTGCAGGGCGGCACGCGGGTGAACGTCATTCCCGCCGAAGCCAGCGCCGTGCTGGATGTGCGCATTGCCCGCATGAAAGACGCGGCCGGCATCGACCGCAAACTCCGCTCTCTGAAGCCATTTAATCGCAAGTGCAAGCTGGAGATCACAGGCGGAATCAATCGTCCACCCATGGAGCGCACCCCGGCGTGGTCGCCGCCTCTACAAGCAAAGCCTCCGCGATTGCGAAGCAGCTGGGCTGGAAACTGGAGGAGGCCGCCGTAGGCGGCGGATCGGATGGAAACTTCACTGCTGGGCTCGGCATTCCCACGCTGGATGGCCTGGGCGGCAGTCGGCGAAGGCGCGCACGCCACCCGACGAATCCGTCCTGATCTCCGAACTGCCCCGCCGCGCGGCGCTCTTCGCGGAGCTGATCACAACGATTTAGGCGTCTTGTTGCCGTGTGACAGCAAGCGCGTCGGTAGCAAGTTCCAGGTCTGGCACGCCGGTTATAAATACACCGGCTCATTCACCGGTGTGGTCTATACAATGCGCATAGCAGCCCGCCAGCGAGCATATATTACACCAGCGCAGCGGTGACTCTTTGACTCTGGGGTTGACGAGGCCTAGAATTCGACTGGGGTGAAAGCGCGGTCCGAAACCCGCTAGCCATAGTGCTTCACCCCAAGAGGAGTTCACCATGCCTGGCAAATTGGGTCTGCCCGAGATTCTTCTGATTCTGGCTATCGCGCTTCTGATCTTCGGCCCCAGCAAGCTGGGCGACCTGGGGAAGAGTCTGGGCGAGGGCATCAAGAATTTCAAATCGGCCATGAAGGACGGGGATCAAGGACCGGACAAGAAGTCCTGACCTTCGATCCGCACGGCAAGATCATTTCGCTCCTTCGGCGACTCCGCTGCGTCATTCTGGAAAGTTCGCGCTGGTATCCGCTGTCCCTTCTTGTCATGAAGCCACGACCCGGTTTGCCGAACAGCACGCCCCGCCCTACACTGCGTATATCAGGGACAATCTGTGCGGCCGGGCCGGCCGCAAAGCGCGCCTGAATCCAGGCAATCTGATCTCTCACCGCGCCTCCGATCACGCGTCCGGAATCAAGTCCGGGATATTTCTCGAACTGGACCCGGTCTCCCTGCTTGCACAGGCGTGCGACCACCTGGGCAGTCATCACGATGGGAACCGCAGAATCAGCCTCGCCGCTGATCACCAAGAGCGGGCCATACGCAGGCTTTTGACCCAGGGTATTCCGGGCAAGAAACTGCTTAACGAATTCATTGCTCTCCCAATTCGGCTTCAGCATGTCCGCGGCTGAAACCTCAGGGATTGTGCCCGTGTTAGCGCAGCCCTGCCCGATCTGCCGGTATACAGGCAGCGCTTTCTCCGTCAACATATCGTTCACCTGGAAGCGCGGATAGACGGTGCTAATTCCGTAAGCCAAGAATGCGAGCATGTTATGGGAAGGCCCGCGTGCGACTTGCTCATAACGATCCTTCGCATCTGCCACACCCGAAATTGCGATGCTGCCCAAGTAATCGGGATCGCGAGTGTCGCTCTCTAGCTCTGCCACGCCCAGGACCGCCAAAGCTCCATCGTTATCTCCCATTGCGACCCATTTGGAACCAAGCTGGGGCACGGCGGCGCGTGCCGCGGGAATGGAATCGATGACATCTGTCGCGTTGGATAGAATGTCCGAAAATGCATTGCGAAAGCTGGTTCCCAGTCCGGCGTAGTCGGTCGCAACCACGGCGTAACCAAGATTCACGTACATGGAGAGAAACGGTCCGTGATGGAGGTTGCGCATAAGCGAAGGCGCACACGCGCGGGCGACACCGGTTGATTCGTGCGCCCAGGCAATCACCGGCCAGCCGCCCGCTGGCGGAGTTTCGTCAGGAATCAGAACTACACCCGATACAGCCACGTCATTTCCAGCCGCCGACTGCGAGTGGTAGAGAATGCGAACCGCAGACACGCCGGGCGGCAAGTCGTATTCATCGAAGGGCTCGGAGCGGATCACTGTGCCCGGTTTGCCCGCGGGCAACGGATTGGGGGTGTCATAGAACTTCGTGAGCGGCAGGTTGCGGCGGATGTCCGCCCGTTTTTCGGGGACTGGGGTTCGGGCCTGAGCGAAGGCTTGCCCCGCGCCAACCGACGCCGCAGCCATCACGTAGGTCGCAACCACCACCAAGAGGAACACACTTCTCGCGCGATCGAGATCCGCGGGCAGTTCTTGCCGGGGATGCGTCCACACGGACTCAATTTTCACATAGTTGCTCAATACCTACTTCTTGATTACACCGCACGCGATGCGGTCGCCGGCGTTCCCCGCGGGATCTGTCTTCATATCATCGGCTTTGGCGTGGATCACCAGCGCGCTTCCCCCATTGCTGAAAAGCGAGTGGTTGTCGCCGCCGACTCCGAGGTTCACATTTATGTTACTGATTTGAACTCTCGCCTTACCGTCGGTGTTTACTGTGAAGTTCATCATGTCGCCGGCGTGATGGCCGTCCGGGTTCTGAAAGCCGTGCTTTTTGCCATCCGGATTGAAGTGCGGGCCCGCTGACTTGAAGTCTGGCGGATCGCAACTGGGGTTCTGATGAATGTGGATGGCGTGCTCGCCCGGTGGCAGGCCATGTACGTTGAGCTTGATCTCCACACCGGTGCCGGCAGACTGGATTGCTGCCGTGCCCACACTCTTTCCCTGGGCGTCGTTCAGCTTGACCTTGATCGTCCGGGCCGCGCTCGACAACGACAGAGCGATGAGGAGAAGCGGCCCCGTAGCGCTCCACCAGATTGGCTGTTTCATAGCAACCGATTATAGCCAAGCCGCCCTCACACGTAACATTTTTGTCGCGCTGGCAGCTCTGGCCTTTTTCTGTCTCGGCGACTCAGCCAGTGTCACAACTCCGCCACCCTTCTCTGCAGTTCGCGCGTGATCCACTCCGGATCGCTCGCGGGCGGGAATCGAACGGGAGCACCGACTTTCACCCGCACTTGCCCCGGCCGGGCAAATTTCTTCCCTGCCTGCTTCAGCTCAAACAATCCATCAATGCGCATGGGCACGATGGGCATCCCCAGGTTGTTCGCCAGCAATCCAATCCCGGCGCGAAAGGGAAGCATTCTGCCATCCGTGGTGTGACGCCCTTCCGGAAACACCAGGACGCTGTAGCCGCGGTCCACGACATTCACCGGCATAGGCAAAGCTCTCGCGGAAGCCCGCCTCGCGCGGCAGAGGAAAAAGATTGAGCAAAGACACGCCCAGAACCCACTTCACGCGGTCGTAGGCTCGGCCGCGAAATTCCGCTCCGGAAGCTGGCGGCGTTCGCAGGACTTCCAGGGCTTCGCCGCCTGTAGCCATGGCCAGCTTGTGACGAAACGTAGACGGCAGCGCGGTCAACACAAACCCCAGATCCACGTCGCCGATGTGATTGCAGATGACCAGCACCGGCCCACGCACTTCGCGCAGTTTTTCACGGCCCTCAACCCGAGGCCATCCCAGCAGGAACACGGCCGGACGCAACAGCAGATAATGCACGGTCAGACGAATCCAGGTCACCGGCCAGCGCTGCACCCAACGCGGATAGTGATATCGCACACGCCGTGGGAGGTTTGCCCTGCAGCATTTGTTCCAGGTCGCCGACCGTGTTCACAGCAGCGAAGCGGGTCTCGCTGAGGTCAAGCTGGTATCGGTCTTCGAGAGCGCCGAGCAGCTCCACGCGATCGAGCGAACTGAGGTTCAAGTCGGATTCGAGGTTGGCGCTGTCGGAAAGCCGGGATGGCGCATGCGCCCGGTGATTCGCTCAATCAGCTCCGCCAGTGGACTCCAAGACATCTGCGTCGGGAGTTCTGTGCGCCGATCCTGTGCCAGCACTGCCTGCTGAATTGACGTTTCTGCGTGGTTTTTGGGTCGAGGTGCGCGGAAAATCATTCTCGGGCCAGACGAACCAGGTACGCATGCGCTGGTACTCCGCCAGCGATTCGTTCGCGCGCTTCACCATAGCCTCAGGATTCAGCGCGCGATCCCGCAGGATCAGCACCGCGCAAGCCTCGGCATTCCCATTGCGCGGCAGGGCGACCACGACGGCATCCTTGACTTCGGGCTGGTGGCGGAGGGCGGCCTCGAGGTCCTCGGGATAGACATTCATGCCGGCAGGCGTAACGATCACGTCTTTCTTCCGCCCCTTGAAATACAGATTGCCTTCGGCGTCGAGTTCGCCGATGTCTCCGGTGCGGTACCAACCTTCCTCACCTGCAACTGGCTGAAGGTTCTGTCCGGCTCCAATAGCCAGCGGCGACTCCGCTGCCACGCACCAGAATCTCTCCATCCTCGGCGAGTTTGACCTCGCGTCCAGCCAGCACTTTGCCGATCGATCCCTTGCCCAGGTGGAAGGGATGATTGACGCTGATGAGCGAAGTGGTTTCCGTCAGCCCGTAGCCCTGAATGACGGCGTAACCCAGCCGGCCCCAGAATTCCTCCGTCTCGCGGTCGAGCGCCGCGCCTCCCGAGATGAAAGCCCAGAACTTCCATCCGAACTGACGACGTACGCGCCGGAAGATCCACCAGCGACGCAGGAAGTGTTTTCCTTCGGCGGCTCGAAAGGTTTGCTGAAATCTCTCCAGGGAGCCCTCATCTTCGAGGTCGCGTTTGATTTTTTCTTTCAAGTGACTGCAAAACCCGAGGAACCGCCACCAGAACCGAAACGCGCTCGCGGCGGATAGTGGCGATGACCTCGCCCGGTTTCAACGTCTCTTGAAAGATCACCGTGCCGCCCATAAGTTGGGGCAGGAAAATTCCCAGGAACTGTCCGAACAGATGGCTCAGGGGCAACAAGTTCAAAAAACGGACGGGATGCACGAATCGTTCGTATTTCAGGTACTTCTGCATCTCCGATTCCAGCGGCGCGATATTGGCAAGAACATTACCATGCGTAATTACGACGCCTTTGGGCTCGGCTGTGGTTCCGGAAGTGAAGACAATCTCCAGCGTGTCTGTGCGCTCGATTTCGTCAGCGGGGAAGGGCGCCGGCGAGTGTTGGGCGACCATCTCAGGCAGGTTTTCCAGCAAGAGCGTCGGAACCGCCTGCTGGGTATGGGCTCGGGAGCACACCAACAGCCTGGCACGGGTCTGCTGATAGACGCGCAGGGCAAAGTCAGGCGTGGCGACATCGTCCATCGGAACGACAACTACGCCGCGCAGCGCACAACCAAGAAACACCGCAACCCACTCGGCGGAGTTCGGTCCCCAGAGCAGGATGCGATCGGCTTTCGCGACGCCACGCGCCTCCAGTTCGCGTGCAAACCGAAATGCAGTTTCTGCCGTCTGCCGATACGACCAGCGCACCGTTCGGTATCCCAACTGCTGCACGTAGGCGATCTCTCGACCGTGGCGCAGAAAGGTTTCGAGATATCCGGCAACTGAGCGACGCTCCATCCCACAAAGGGTAGCGCATTCCAGGCTGGAATCATGCGGCTGGACACAGGGCTGGTCGGAATGCTTGGGCTGCTATTAGTTAGCTCCGGGTTCCGCTGGTAACCCTCGTACACTCCCTTTCGGTAACCCTTAGTAACCATACGATTCTGCCTACCCAGCCGTACAATGACCCTTGTCCGGAAGGCCATCTCCTGCCATCGGGCGGGAATGCCGCTAGAGAGGTTGAACTTCTCGCCGATAGTCTCCAGGTGAACTGGTTTTTCGGACAAAAACCAAAACGGCAGGCTGGAGTCCGCACTTCTATGGCGTTTGGCTTTGGCTTCAACAAACAGAAGGTGCTCAGTGCGGCGGAGAAATTTGTCCAGCAGGGCAAGCTGCAAAACGCCATCGCTGAGTACGAGAAGATCCTGAAGAGCGATCCCAAGGATCTCACGGTGATGAACACCGTGGGCGACCTATATGCCCGCTTGGGCAATACCGAAAAGGCGGTGGATTGCTTCAAGAGTGTGGGCGATGCCTATGCCGTCGCAGGGTTTCACGGTCAAAGCCATCGCCATGTACAAGAAGCTCAGCAAGCTCAAGTCCTCGCTTGAAACCGTGCTCCGGCTGGCTGAACTTTACACCCAGCAGGGATTGTTTAATGATGCGCGCGCCCAATATTTGCAAGTCGCGGAAGAATTTCTTCGCGCCGGCGAACTGGAGCAGGCGGTGCGGATTTTCCAGAAGACTCTGGAAATGGATCCGGAGAACGTCGCCATGCGGACCAAGCTGGCGCGAAGTTTACGTGCGCCTAACAAGAAGACCGAAGCCTGGCAGATTTTTTCGGCAGCGGCGGAAACCCTGCGTCGCAAAGGGCCAGTTGCAAGCAGCGGAAGAAATCCTGCAGCGCATGCTCACGCTCGATCCCAACAACAGCTACGCCCTGCTGCTGCGCGGCCGCAACGCTTTCGATGCCGGCGATCTGCCGGCGCCATACGAGTCTCTGGAGAAAGTCGCCGATCTCGACAGTCATCAACGAGGGACTTGCGCACCCTGCTGCAAGCTTATTTGCAGACCGGGCGTTTGCCCGACGCGGGAACGCTGGCGGCCAAGCTGCTTTCGGTTCACAACGACGTCGGCGCGATTCTCAGTTATGCCGACGCCTGATCGCCGCCGGCCAATTCGAAGAAGCCTTGCAGGTCTATCATGCAGCATTCTGATCGTTTGCTGGCTGCGGATTCGGGCAAGATCCTGGAGAATTTGCATTCGCTGATTGGGCACGTTGCGGGAGAACCCGGCCGCACTCGAATCGTGCTGGAGTCTCCTGAACAAGGCCGCGGACACCACCCATCTGACCGAAGTCTACGAACTGCTGGCGCACGCCTACGTGCAGTCGGGAGAACTGGAAAAGGCGCGCGACTACTACCTGAAGCTGACCCAACTCGAGCCAGAGAATCAGCTGCACGCGCGCAATTATCAGCAGGTGCTGGGCAACTGGGGACGACCTCCGGCACTCAGCTGATCACCGCAGAAGAAGGCGCGGTGCTGGTGGATGAATTGGAAGCGACCGCTCCGTTTATCGATCAGCGTTATGCCGACGATGTGGCGCTGGCGGTTCGGGCCGCCCTGACTGACGCCGAACTTTTCATCTCCTATAACATGCCGGCCAAGGCGCTGGGGCCGTTGCTTTCGGCGCTGCCGCAGGCGCCGCGCGATCTGCGCATGAATCAGCGGCTGGCGGCGCTGTATACGCGGGCCGGACGATTTACCGAGGCTGCGGTCTGCTGCCGCACCCTGGAGAGCATTTATCACGAGGCTGGTCATC